>CAWIEG010000001.1:0-736372 GCA_963835125.1 uncultured Acidobacteriaceae bacterium
AGCTGCGGTCTGTCGTTCAGCACGAGCCTGACACGCGACCAGTCCGCAACGGGAACCAGCGCGGGCGGCACGGTATTGGGCCGGTCGAACAGGCCAGCGACATAACAGCGGCCACAACGCCCACCTGATATATCCCAGCCGACTCACCAGGTCGGGCCTCGGCTGACCGGGCGCGATGCCCGCATTCCCAGGAACCCGTTGCCGAGTGCGAAGCGAATCTACCGCGTTCTCGGTCACCACGTTGTAGCCTTCGTCGGTCAGAACCCAGCGTGGGTCGCGCGTCGGCTCAATGGCGTTACGCATGAGCGGGCATCTCCGTTGGGGGCCGAGCACGCAAGATGCCGTCGAGGACCGCCGTCGCATCCACCTGATCGAGGCTGGTAACGACCAGGTCGGCCTGGGCTCCTTGCAGCAAGGCCTGATCACCAAGCCGCCCGACACCTACGGAAGCCATGCCCCCAGCGCGTGCGGCCGCAATGCCGGCTGGCGCGTCCTCCACGACCACACAGTGGGCTGGTGGCACCTTCAGAGCCTGCGCCGCCAGCAGGAAGAGCGCAGGATCCGGCTTGCCGCGCGGCACGTCCGTGCCGCTCAGGTCGGCATCAAAGATCGACAACAATGGTCGTCCGTCGGGCGCGCTCAGACGGCGCAGCATGGCTGCGACGTTCTTCGACGAGGAGGCCAGTGCCAGCCGCAAGCCGGCCGCGTGCAAGGCACTCGCGAACCGCACCGCGTCCGGAAAGGCCTCGAAGCTGCCCTCGGCGATCAGTCGATCGATTAGTGCCTGCTTCTTCCTGGCATACTCCGGCGCGTGCGCGGCCGCGTCGGGAACGCCAAGCCCCTCCAGCGTCGCGCGTGCGCCATCGAGCCGGGGCTTGCCGGCAACATGCGCCTGATAGAACTCGGTCGTGAACCGGGCAGGGTCGGCGTAGCCGGCCAGCAACTCCCGCCAGGCGCGCTCGTGCGGTGAGGCGACCAGCACCCCATCGACATCAAAGATTGCCGCAAGCAGCCTACCCCTTGGACCAGCTTCAGACATTGTCGGCCTCCGTCGAACCGGTGCGCTGCGCCAGGGTCTTTTGTCCCCAGGTCCAGCCCTTGATGTCCGGCATGTCATCACCGTAACGCGAGATGTACTCCTTATGCTCCAGGAGCTTGTCGCGGATGGCCTGCTTCGCATAGGCCGCGCGCGGCCCGAGCTGCGGCACCCGATCGATCACGTCGCCGACCAGATCAAAGCGGTCGAGGTCGTTCAGCACGCACATGTCGAACGGCGTGGTGGTCGTTCCTTCTTCCTTGTAGCCCCGCACGTGAATGTTGTTGCGCCCGTTCCGCCGGTAGGTCAGCCATGGATAGCCGTGAAACGCAAAGATGATCGGTTTGTCCGTCGTGAACAGCCCGTCGAAGTCGCATGAGTGAGCCCATGCGGGTGCTCGGCCATCGGTTGCAGCTTCATCAGGTCCACCACGTTGATCACGCAAATCTTCAGCTCCGGCGCGTGCTGACGCAGCAGTTCAACCGCGGCCAGCCTCTCCAGCGTGGGCACGTCGCCACAGCACGCCATCACCCCGTCGATTTCCTTCGGACACGTCCATCCCTTGGGCGTGCGCAGTGCGATCATCGGCCAGAGCGGTCGCTGGGAGAATCCGTTCTTGCGCGCGTCCTCCTTGATCCGGCGTATCTCGTCGAAGACGCGATCGAGGGTGGCCGCCATGAGTTCGTGCATCATGCCCTGGTCATAGCCCTCGACGAAATGCGGCGTGTATCCGTAGCCACGCATCAGGTGATCGAGTTCCTCGTGGCTGATGCGGGCAAGCACGGTGGGATTGGCGATCTTGTAGCCGTTGAGATGCAGGATAAGCAGAACGCTGCCATCCGCAACTCGCCGCCTTCATGGATGGAGCCTGGGGTTTCGGGTGCGACGTGACTGGGAATGCCGCCCGGGAACGAGAACTGCGTGAAGAGGCACTTCATCCCCTCCTCGTCGCACGAGAGGTTCGGGTACACCTCGCAGTAGGTACCTTCCAGATATGCGTTGGCAACCAGTGCGGGTCCGCCGTGCCCCGGTCCGGTCACGTAGATCATGCAGAAATCGTGCGCTTTGAATGAGGCGATTCAAATGCACGTAGATAAAGTTCAGTCCCGGTGTGGTTCCCATGCCCGAGCAGCCGAGGCTTGATATGGTCCTTTGTCAGCGTCCGCTTGAGCAGCGGATTGTCGTAGAGATAAGATCTGGCCGACAGAAAGGTAGTTGGCGGCTCGCCAGTACGCATTTATCATGTCCGCTCGTTGTTCGACAACACGTTTGCCACCATCGCCTCCGTGATTTGCTGTCATCGACGCCGCGTGTCAGGTGCGCGGGGTAGTCTGGTCAATCGTCTTGCCCCAGGCGGCGATGCAGAAAGCCGCCGGCGACCGTCGCGCACAAATGCTGAAATCATGCTGCAGACCTCCGGTGACTTCGGATGCTCCGCTGTCCTGCGCCGCATCGGGGTCAATCCGCAGCCCCCGCATTAGGCGGCTGCGGCAGGATAGTCACCCTTCACGGCCTCCTGCAATCGTAGCGTTGCCTTACCCAGTCATGGCTTAAGTGTGGGCCGGATGGCGGTGGGGTTCGCATGGGTCAGTGTCACAACCTCGTCTTCGTGACGGAAGACGAGTTCGTCTCCCACGCGCATGGTGTAGGTTGTTGAATCCGGCGCAATTTCAACCTCCAGAGCCCGACCGCGATAGGTCAGCGGAAACCGAAGCGACGACCTGGCTTCCGGCGGTCTCTGTGGCCGAAACGACAGCATGCCGTCATAGTCGCGCAGGCCGCCGAACCCATAGACGAATGCCATCCAGGTACCGCCCATCGACGCGATATGACATCCGTCTGTAACATTGCCGCCAACGTCCGCGAGGTCCATGAGCAACGCCGCACGCATATAGGTCACGGCCTTGTCGAACTCGCCGACCTCCAATGCGATAATGGCCTCGATGCAGGACGAGAGTGACAAATCGCCGGTGGTGAGCGGATCGTAGAACTCGAAGTTCCGCCGCTTTGCCTCCGCTGAGAATTCATGGCTGAGCAAAAACATCGCCAGGATGACATCCGCCTGCTTGATCACCTGAGATCGATAGATGTTCAAGGGATGATAGAACAGCAGGAGGGGGTATCGCTCAGCCGGCGTGTTCTCGAAATCCCAGGGCTGTCGATCGAGAAATCCGTCGTCCTGGGGATAAATGCCGGTGGCAGCGTCGAACGGAACGTACATCTTGTCAGCCGCCCGCGCCCACATCTCTGCTTCCTCGGGCTCCAGGCCAGTCTTTCTGATCAAAGCTTGCAGAATGTCGGGCTTCTCGGCCTTGAGAGTTGCCACTGTGTCCGCCGCATAGCGGAGGTTCTCGCGCCATCAGGTTCGTATATGTATTGTTATTGACTACTGTATTGTATTCATCGGGACCGGTCACACCGTTGATGCAGAATTTCCCTCCCTTTCTCGGCGAGAAGAATCCGAGACTGCACCATAATCGTGCAGTCTCCACCAGCATTTCCGCGCCGCATTCGAAGAGGAATTTCTGGTCGCCGGTCGCATTCACATACTTGCGCAGCGCGTACATGATGTCCGCGTTGATGTGGTATTGCGCGGTACCTGCCGCATAATACGCGGACGCTTCCTCGCCGCTGATCGTGCGCCAAGCAAACAAGGCACCCCGGTGGCCCAACTCTCGGGCGCGTGCGCGTGCGCGGTCCAGCATCCCATACCGGAATCGCAGCAGGTTCTTGGCGGTGCGGGGTGATGTGTAGATCAGGAAGGGAAGCAGGTAGATCTCCGTGTCCCAGAAGTATTGTCCCTCGTATGCCTGCCCCGTCAGTCCCTTCGCGGCGACGCCGGTATTTTCCGCTCTGGCTGAAGCCTGCAGAATGTGAAACAGATTGACGCGGATCGCCTGCTGGATCTCCACCGTCGTGAGCCTTGTCCGCTCCGCATCGATATTGCTGACGTTGACATCACTTCTCTGCCAGAAGCTGGCCAGATACTGCTCCTGCTCCTGCAACAGCCTCGCGAACCCTTGTCCTGCGGTTCTGTCCAACGTCCATTCCACGCGGTCGCAGAGCGACTCCGGGTTGGCTATCGTCGCAGTATGGTAAGCCATGTACTTGGTGAGATGGATGGGCTTTCCTGGCAGAGCGGCGATTGAAAAAGCCACTTGGCCAGAATTGTCGGTATGACTGCTTTTGTAGCTATGCTGACAGTCGGTCTCGAGTCCGTGGTCGATGCCGCAGGCCACGATCATCCGGCTCCGTTCTGTACCATGAGCCAGCACGATACGACGATCACGCACATAGCCTGCGCGATGCTGCAAGACGTCGCCAGAAAACATGTTGGCTCGGCGCGGGTCGTCATCGGCCTTTCGCACTTCCGGCGTATGACAAAGCATCTCTGACGAAATGCACGACGGGTGCTTCCTGGTTCAAAAGGGTGACTTCATAGGAAATAGCCGCCACATGCCGGTGCCGAAAGGAAACCAGCCGGCGGGTCCTTATCCGCACCAGCTTGCCCGATGGTGTTTCCCAGTGCAGCTCGCGGTCGAGGGTGCCAGCCTTCAGGTTCAGGCGTCGGTCGTAATGACGTATATTCGTGCCAGCGATCCCGAATGGCTCATCGTCCACGAACAGGCGAATGATCTTGCTGTCCGTCACGTTCAGCATGGTCTGGCCGGTGCGGGCGAAACCGTAGGCGGCCTCGCTGTAGACAATCGGCCACTCTTCATAGAAGCCATTGATGAACGTGCCGTTTTGCACAGCGGGGTCACCCTCTTCCGGCACGCCGCGCATGCCGAGATACCCGTTGCTCAGCGCAAACAGGGACTCCGTCTGCGCGACGAATTCCGGGTGGAAGGCCTTTTCGATCAGGTTCCACTCGTCGGGTGTATAGTCGTCGTGTGGTGGCCTCAGCCGTTCATGATGAAGCATCGTACTCCTATCGTGTGCCGGTTGCTGCTTCCAGGGACGCCACCTTGCTCAGCCGGCGCAGGTGTCGTTCGGCCTGACTGAACTGGGCAGCGAGGAAGGTCTGGACCAGGTCCCAGGCGACTGACACGCCCGCCGTCCGACCACCCATGCACAGGATATTCATGTGATCATCCTCGACCCCCTGCCGCGCCGAAAAATGATCGTGGATCAACGCAGCCCGGACACCGGGGATCTTGTTGGCACAGACCGATGCGCCAACGCCGCTGCCGCAGATCGCCACGCCACGTTCGACCTGGCCTGCCGCGACGGCGCGCCCGAGCGGTATGACGAAGTCCGGATAGTCGTCATCCTGGGTCAGGCTGTTCGCGCCGAAATCGATGATCTCATGGCCAGCCACACGGAGCTGCCCGACCAGCTCATGTTTCAGGTCGAAGCCGCCGTGATCGGCGGCGATACCGACACGCATGGTGCCTCCTTATGCCGGCCGCCCGAGGACGGCGCTCTTCGTCGCGATGACCGCCTTCAGGTCGGCTCTGATTTGGGGCAACAGCAAGCACGCGGTCCGAAGCTAGTGTCAGGTCGCGCAACCATTGCCACACGAGCGGAGTCAGCGTCGCTGCCGTGCACCGCCACTGCCAATTGCCTTCGGCCTGGCCGGCTGGTTCATCCGCGCATCGCTGCCGAGGTTGAGCAGATCCTGCAATGGCGCGATCGCCAATCCCGCCGCCGAACCCCACGCCAGGTGGATCAGCGCCGGCGTTACGTCACCGCTCACGCCGGCGGGACGCTTCAGGTAATTCCACATATTCTGCCGTTGTTGGTCCGGCAGCGCCTCGAACCAGGCGCGCGTGGTGGGATTGTCGTGAGTGCCGGTATAGACAACGGTATTGTGCGCGTAGTTGCTGGGCAAGTGAGGGTTATCGCCGCGGCCGTCGAAGGCGAACTGGAGCACGCGCATCCCCCGGGAGGCGCAAGCGGTCGCGCAATGCCACCACATCTGGCGTGATCAGTCCAAACTCGGCGCTGCAAGGCGAGGCCAAGGTGATGGACGACCAAATCGTCCGCGCCATTCGCCGCGCCCACGGCGCCAGTGCGTCATCATCACACGTCGCCCGTTATCGCAGCGGAAACGGCGCGCCACGACCACAAGCCCAACCTGCCGCCCCGCCAGCGGCAGATGGGTGAGACGTTGCTGATATCGGCTATCGATCCGCTCCGTTTGTCGAAATCTCTTAAGCCTTGATAATAGTTTAAAACGCCCAACCCGGCCCTCCGCCATTCTCAGCCGGCACGTCGCCCCTCGCTTGGTTCATTCTCCCGATGGAGGGCCAGGCGACTTTTTTGCGTCGTCGAAGACCTCGACCGAAAGATCAAAGATCAGAGCGTGGATCAGCACACTTGGCGCTCTCGGCGCTTGCCGGATCAGTGGTCGGCGGCCTGACATCAGGCATCACGACCTGGCTGAACCTGCGCGTCCAGGCTAGAGCCGGGCAGCGCGTCCATGATAAGTCGCGACGAGAAGAGCTCTATAAAGATTTCATCGTCGCCGCATCGAAAGCATATGGTGAGGCCCTCCATGAGCAATGAGCCACAGTTTCAGGAGATCGTCGCCCTGTACAGCATGATCAGCAGGATGCGCGTGCTGTCCTCGCAGGAAATTGTCGCAAGCGCTGAGAAGATCATGCTCACGACGATCGCGACCTTATTCGCGCTGAACGAGACGATCCGAGAGCTGCACGAATTGATAAAGAGCGAGACGGATCGCCGATCCGCTGGGGACTTCACCGAGATCGCGCGCGAGCAGCTACGGACGCTTCCCGAGCTATAGGGCAGCGATCACGTCGGTGGACGCCCTTTGTCTAGCCCAGCGCAAAGATTATCAACGGAAGCTTTGCCGAGTATGCGATCGGGGCTGCCCCCTATGTCGGGCAGCTACCCCGACGATTCGAACTTCGCGGCCGTAGCGCCGATCCTTTGTACCGGCGTTACGAGTTATAAGGGCATCAAGGAGGCGGAAGCAAAGCCGGGCGAGTTGATCGCGATTTCCGGGTTTGCGCTTCTCCTCGGGCAAAAGCGCGATGAACGCCGCGTCGAGGTCTTCCACGCCGGCGCGCTTCTTGATCTCGGCCGGCGAGCCCGTCGCGATCACGTGGCCGCCGTCCATGGCCGCGAGCCAGGCACTGGTCGGCTTCGTCCATGTAGGCGGTCGCGACCACCACGCTCATCTGCGGCCGCCGCGCGCGGATGCGGTCGACCGATTTGGTCAATACGACTTATGTTTGCTCGAAAAGTTTCGTGACAGGGCCGCACGAAAACCGGCTCGCGCAGGAGCGCCGCGCCAATCGGGATCGCCGCGCTCGCCACTTTCGCCTTGAGCCCGCCGTGGAGCTTGAGCTCCTCCTGGACGAATTCGAGGTTCCTGAGTGCGGAATCGGCCTTCGATTTCTCCATCCCCGCCACCATGGCGACGGGCCAGAAGAGGGGAAGGGTGATCAGCGGAGGCATCGAGTCGGCGGGAGCGGGGGTTTCGGGCATCACAACCTCGCAAGGAGTGTCCGAACGCCGGCGATTAAATGAGGTGTACGCAGCGGACGACGAAGAAGAAATCTGCTGCGCCGCTCCGGACCGCCTCGGGGTATGAAGCCCGAAAAAAGGCGCATGCGCGATGATATAAATCAATCCACTACCGTCGCCAAAAACTCGGAGACCCACATATGACGGCCCGCGGCTCCCAGGCACCATGGAATTCGGCGGTGAAAAATCATTCTCCAGCTCCGACAACGGCGGAACAGCCCGATGGTCGACTTTACGGCTGCGCGAATCGAGCAGCTGAAACGCGATATCGCCGATTGCGACGTCCACGATGCCCAGCTGCACGACGCTCTCCTGCACGCCAGAGCCGATAGCCGCAGATTCGGCGTCTGCGGTGATTTTACAGCCTCGATAGGGCAAACACGGGCGATTCCGCCGCTCCTTACAGTTTGAAATCTAATCTCGGCTCGTTCGCCCGGTCCCTCGCCTCGCGCGCCTCCATCGCGCCGAAACTTCACCGCAGCTTGGCGATTTTCTGCTCCTGCATCATCGCCCGGGAGATCATCACCTCATACAGCGCAATGACCCCCTCCGGGGTGGGTCGGATTATTGGCATGTCGGTTGAAGGCTTCGACTGGCGTCATTTCGCCGGCAAGCGAAGTCGGATTGGACCGGTCGTGGGTCGCATGTCGCAGTATCGGCCGCTTTTGACCCCAGACCAACTCCCTCTTCAGAACAACCTGTGTCGTGGCGACGATTGCGTCGACATTTGTTTGTATCCAACGATAGCGGCCACGAGATCGAGGGTGGCTGCCACCCGACCGGCGTCGTTAGGTCTCGCCGGCGAGCTCCCGCGCGCGCGGCTGCCAACTCCTTCTTCTTCTCCGCACTAACTTCCGGGTATGCGAGGTTGAGCTCCTCCGCTGCTTCAACGATCGCCGCCACGACGACAAGCCGGGTGAACCACTTGTTGTCGGCCGGCACCACGTACCACGGCGTCGCGTCGGACGCTGTCGCCTGGATGGCTTCCTCGAACGCGCTGCATGTAGTCGCCCCAGAACTTGCGTTCGTGCACGTCGGAATCGGAAAATTTCCAGTTCTTCTCCCGCTGTCGAGGCGCTCCATCAAGCGCTTCTTCTGCTCCTTGCGCGAGACGTTCAGGAAGAACTTGAGGTCGTCGTCCCCTGCCGGCCAAGGTAGTCCTCGAAATGCGCGATGTCGGCGAGCCGCTCGTCCCAGATGCGCTTGCCGACTAGCGGGGCCGGGAGCTGCTGCTGCGCGAGGATCTGCTCATGCACCCACACGATAAGAACCTCTTCGTAGTAGGACCTGTTGAAGATGCCGATCCGCCCTCGCTGGGGAGGCGCCTCGCATAGCGCCACATGAAGTCGTGGTCGAGGTCTTCCGACAAGGGGTGCTTGAACGACACGACCTGGCAGCCCTGCGGATTGACGCCCGACATGACGTGCTTGATCGTGCTGTCCTTGCCCGCAGCGTCCATAGCCTGGAAAACGAGCAGCAACGACCAGCGATTCTGGGCGTAGAGCATCTCCTGCTCGGATGCGAGCCACTCGGTTCCGCGTTGAAGGAGCTCGGCCGCCTCGCCTTTCTCCATCTTGAGACCGCGCGTGTCGTTAGGGTCGAAGTCCTCCAGTTCAAAGCCCTCGCCATTGGTGATGCGGAACGGGTGGACGTACCTCTGGATGCGGTCCAGGATCTCTTTTCTCGCCATCGCGCAACCTCCCTTCGCTAGTCACAGTCTAGGCATTGTCGATAGTAGTTCGGGACCCTAACAGGGAACGAGCTAGGGTGGGCTTCCGGCAGGCGTGCTGCCAGTCGTCTGAGCGCCGGGGCTTAAGCCAACCCGTCCCCAATCCATTGGTTGCGCTCACAGCCCGCCCAGCAGCTCCTCCCGCAGGCGTGCCGCAAGGACCTAGGCGCGATCAAAACTGTACCGAAACCTGCGGTTCGTTCCGTTGCCCCTCGTCGCTCGCTTACTGGGACCTGCGGACTTCAGCCACGCGGCAGCCGCGGTGACCATCCTGATGCTGATCTCCGCCATTACGCTGGCGTTTCAGCTGATGTGTACCAAGCTGATCGCGAAGGCGGACACCTTGCAGGCCAAGGCGGCGGTGTTCCAGCACATGATGAAACGAGCCTGGGCCATCGGATTCGCGCTGGGTGCGTTCATGCTGGCGGCGAACTCGATGCTGACGGCGTATCTGCGGCTATCCAGTCACTGGATCATCATCCTGCTGGCCGTCGGCTTGACGATCTACGTTCCCCTGGGCGTGAAACGCGGAGGCTTGCAGGGCACGTGCCGCTTCCGCGGGTTGGCCTGGAACATGGCGGCGGAGGCGGTCGCAAAATTCGTCGGCGCCATTGTGCTCATCGAACTTGGCTTTGGCGTGCTAGGCGCGGTCGCAGCGATTTCGTTCTCGGTGATCCTGGCTTTCTTTCTACCCGACAAAGCGCGCGAGCTTCGCGGCCGGGCGACGGCACGAAGGGCTGCGCCAGTCGGCGAGGCCCGGCAGGCCATCGTGTTCTTCGTAGGACAGGTCATCATCAGCAACATCGACATATTGATGGTAAGACATTTCTTCCCGCCGGATATAGCGGGACTGTATGCCGCCATCGCTCTGGTGCGGCGGCTTCTTCTTTGGCGCATGGTCGGTAGTGAGCGCCATGTTCCCCGTCTCGGCTGAGAACAAGGAGAACAACGCATCCGGTTCGCTGCTGGCAATTCCGCTGCTGCTGGTCATGGGGATGTCGACGGTATTCGTGCTGGTGCTGGCCGCCTTTCCGACCGTGGTCTTCCAGTCGCTGTTCGGGTCGCACTTCCCTACATCGGTGGGAAGTCTGAACTGGTTGCTGTGTATGAACGCGGCGGCGACACGCGTTTATTCCCTTGCGGTGGTGTTGATCACGTACGAAATGTCGCGCCGGATTGCGAACACCGGCTGGCTGCAGTTGGTGGTCAGCGGCCTGATTGTCTTGGGGATCATATGGTTTCATTCGACGCTGTTGGAGGTGATCGTCGTCCAGCAGGTGCTGAGAGTTGTGTTGCTGATTGCGGTCGCCTCGCCCTTCGTCAAGATGTGGGCGACCGCCGGCGGGGGGCTCCATGAAGAAGCTACGGCGCGTTACTGAAGCGGAGGTCATAGCGGAGTTCCTGAAGAACGAGTTCTATCAGGAGGAGTTCCATGAGGACCGCGAGCAATTCGAGGACCTCGTGCTGGGTGCGGAGATTACCGATGAGGCAGGAAACGCTTTGCGCCGGGCCCTGCTGTTCCGGCGGCGCGGGCACATGTGGCGAGAGCTGCCTGACGATACGCAATGGTGGGAAGCGGAGATCGAGCCGGGAGACCTGGAGCGGCTGCGGCGTGTTTCCCCGGGCGCAGTGGCGGCGGGTAGCCAACGGCAGCTTCCTGCTGAAGGACATTGTGCAGCGGATCAAGACCAAACCGTTTCACGGCCGGACCCGCGATTTCATCGCCAAGGTGCAGGCGCTGAGCTACCGCTTGCGAAACCACGACGACAACAGTGCGGTGTTGCTGATCGGCGTTGACGACCAGAAGCCGGTAACCGTTCTGGAGGGAAACCACCGGCTGACCGCGGCACTGCTGGCCTCGCCTGATGTAATGCAGGCCCGCTTTCGGGTATTTTGCGGATTTTCACCGCGCATGTCGCAGTCGTGCTGGTACCAGACCAACGTGGCGAACCTGTGGCGCTATGCGCGCAATCGCAGCCGCAATCTGTTCTACGACCGCGACGCGGATGTGGAGAGGCTTCTGAAACCTGCATCTAACGTTGAAGCCGTGCCGGCGACGTCGCTGGCGCCGGTCTCCGCTGACAAGGTTTTGACGAATTTGAAGTAACTGGGCCCAATGCGAAATTTCTTTCCCCTGGGAGAGCTGAAAATGAGAGCTCATCAGAAAACGCTCGCGAGAATCATGCTGCTGGTGGTTGGTCTGGTGTTGTGCGGGCTACCGGAGTACGCGCAAGCCGCAGTCCCGCAAAACGACCAGCAGGAGCAGCAAAGTCAGCAAAGCGGCACGACCATCGATCCGTCGAAGGGTCCGCTGCAACCTATACCGACGCAGAACCAGCCGAGCCCGCAGAATCCGTCGCCAAACCCGGAGAGCTCGACGGAAGCGCTTCCGGCGACCCCGGCTCCGCAGCCGAGGCCGGAGCAGCAGATGCAGGAGCCGTTAGGGACAGCAACGGCAGAGGGAGTGCCGACCGTAGGCGGAGCGGCCTCGCGTCCAGCCGGGGAAGCGATTGCTCCCGCCAAGCAGAATCAGCGGCGGTCGCTGCTGCTGAAGATGGGTCTGATCGCGGCAACCGGGATTGCGGTAGGAACGGTGTACGGGCTCTCCCAAGGTACGTCGACCAAGCCGAAATAGCTGCGAGCCACGGGCCGCGAGCCACGGGCCGCGAGCCGCGAGCCGTTGGCTGACAGGGAATATGTAAAGGGATTTAGGAGGCAGCGTGAAAGCTCGAAGCTCGAAGCTCGGGGCTCATAGCTCGCCATTCCTCATTTCCTTCTCAGGCCTTGACGGCGCCGGCAAGAGCACACAGATTGCAAATCTGCGACGGTTCTTGCACGAGCGAGGGCTGAGCACGACGCTGCTTGCGTTTTGGGATAACGTGGTGGTGCTCAGCCGGTATCGCGAAGGATTCGTGCACAAGGTTTATGGCAGTGAGCGCGGCATCGGCGCGCCTGGCCAGCCGGTGAATCGCCAGGACAAGAATGTCCGCCGGTGGTATCTGACCATCGCGCGGCACGGATTATATCTGCTGGATGCAATGCATCTCGTGGTGGTGATTGCCGCGGCCCGGCGCAAAGGCGCTGACATGATCATCATGGATCGCTATATCTACGACGAGCTTGCCAACCTGCCGCTGGAGAATCTTGCGACCCGAGGGTTCATCCGCATGGTAAGCGCGTTGGTTCCACGGCCTGATGTTGCCTACCTGCTGGACGCTGACCCGGTGGACGCGTGCCAGCGCAAACCAGAATATCCCCTCGACTTCCTGCGTCTGTGCCGGCGCTCTTATTATCGGCTGGCGCAAATGTTGGGGAACATGACGGTCATTCCTCCGCTTCCGCTCGGAGATGCGATGGGCGAAGTGGAAAAATCGTTAGCGGAAGTACTGCCCTCGAACGAGAGATTGCCGAGGCCGAAGATCGACACGGCAGAAGCGGCCTAAGGTTCCCGTCTGGATTCCTTCTGTAACAATTACCCTCCACTGCTCCTTCCTACTCGTTGGCACAATTGGCTCCCGGGCATGTCTCATTGAAAACAAACGGGTTAACGGCGGATTTTTAGACAAGGAGTTTGGCAACTGACCTGTAATAACACAGGGCGTGGCCGGGTGCGGTGGTTTGCGATCAGCCTTCGCGGGACCGGAAAAGTAGCAGTTGCGGACGGCCAGTCAGGCACGACCAGCCGACGATTCTAGAGGAGTTTGCCCATATGAAGATCTCAATGCTATTCGCGTTGCCAGTGGCTGCGGCCTTGGTGCTGCCTGCGGCACCGCAACAGACGACATCTGACAGTCAGCAGCCCGCGGCTGCGTCCGCCACGAGCAGTTCGCAACCCAGCCAGAGCAGTTCGCAAGCTGCCCAGACGGCGCCGGATGCCAGCTCGGACCAGAACATGTCGGCGCGCCAGCCACTGCAACCTGAGGTGCGGGAAGGCTTCTGGGGCAAGGTCAATCCCTTCGCCCGCAAGAAGTATGTGCAGCGTCAGCTCACCCCGATTCGTGACCGAGTAAACGAACTTGACGACCTGACCGCCGCGAACGCCCGGCAGATCAAGGATGTGGACGCGCGCGCCCAGGAAGGCATTCGTCAGGCGGATGCAAAAGCCACGCTGGCCGATCAGCACGCCGTCGATGCTGGAAACCGGGCCACGCAAGCCAATGACACCGCGACCCAGGCAAGCAACCGCCTGAACACGGTTGAGCATGTTGTCGGCAACATCGATCAGTATCAGCCGGCGACTCAAACCGAAATCCGTTTCCGTTCCGGCCAGACCGTCTTGAGCAGCAAAGATCGGCAGGCGCTGGATGACATGACTGCTGATCTGAAAGATCAGAAGGGCTACATCGTCGAGGTGCAGGGTTTCTCCACGGGCGCGGGACAGTACGGCATCCGGAACTCGCAGGCCATGGCGAACTCGGTGGTTCGATACCTCGTCGAAAAGAATGAGATCCCGGTATACCGCGTCTTCGTGATGGGTATGGGCAATGCAAAACTTCCAGCCGAGGACGGCAGCGCCACGCGCGCACATGGCAATCGGGTGGAAATCAGCTTGCTGAAGAACGATGTCGATCAGCTGGCCTCGGCTGCGCCGTCTAGCGGAGAGGTGGCCGGTGGCGTGACCGCGCAGAACATCTATGCGGCGCAATCATCGCAGCGGCAATCCGCTCCGATGCAGCAATCGAATGCCGGGCCGAGCAACGCCCCGCAGCAGTAGGCTGTCCGGCTTAGCGATGCAGCATTAGCAGAGCCCCTCGTGTATGCGAGGGGCTTTTTGCTTGAGCATGAAGATTGAAGCCGTGCCTTCCTTACCTTTTCTGGGACTACGCTCCGGGAGGAGTCGGGGTGGTGTCGGAGCTGCCCGTTGGTCCCGGCGGAGGCGCTGGTGGTGGCTGCACGCGCTGCGGTGGCAGCGGATAATATCCATGCTTGGCGGACACTTCCAGGCCAGGCTTCTTCACGCGGACCTCGATGTCGCGATAGTTGCTGGACGGCTTCTGCGCCGTGTTGTAGCCCAACGTGTATTGATTGCGGGCTTCCATGGTGATCCGCTGATAGGCGCTCTCAATGGATTCCTTGGAGAACTCATTCAGAACATCGCCGCCGGTGGCATTGACGTAGCGCGGCAGGATATTACTGTAGCCGAATCCGGGAATGTGGGCCTTGGAGATCTGCTTGCCAAGCAGTTCCGCTGTGTCCACACCGATGGCATACACCGCAATGCCGTCGGTCAGCAACACTTTCAACACCTGGGCATAACTGGCCCGGCTGCCGAATTCCTGACCATCGCTGATGACGAAGATGATCTTGCGGGTGGTAGGCGCGCGATGCGCAAGCTCCTGAGCGGCCATCAGAATGGCGTCGTTCAGGACATGGGATTCCGGTGTGGGAGTTATCACCTGGCCCGCGCCCGGCATGGGTTTGCTGTTGGTCTGGGGCCCCGATCCAAAAGGGCCTCCCACCACCGACGAGCCGGCAGTGTTTCCGCTCTCGTCTTTAATGCGCTGTAGCGCCATCCCCATGCGGGTAGAGTTGCCGAAATCCTGGCGTTTGCTCACCGTATTGCCGTAGGTGAAGACGGCTACTTCATCGAACGGACCGAAGGCGCCGCCGAGGGCGGAGAAGGTCTGGTTCACCTTACGAAGCACCGGGTCGGGCAGGCCTTGATCGACGATCAGGGCCGCCGACAAAGGAAATGGATCGCTGGTGAAAAATGTCAGCTTCTGGAGCGATCCGTCCTCGTAGATACTGAAGTCCTTGGCCAGCAAGCCTTCCACCAGCTTGCCCCCATCATCCTTCACCGTTACGGGGACCGTGACGAAGCTGACAGTCTTGGTGAGGGTCATCAGTTCGTCGCGTCCGTTCTCACTGCTGCTGGGCACGCTACCCGGCGGGACAGTCTTGATTTCCTGCGAGCCTGGAGGCGGAGGCTGCGGATTGGTTTGCCCTGGAGCTTGTTGCTCCGGGGGGAGAGTATTTGCCGGCTGGCCGGGGTTACCACTGGAGGGCGAGTTTGCCTGGTCATCGGGACTGCTGGGCGGCGGCAGATTGACGCTCGGCGCGGGCGCATTGTTCTGCGGCGCAGGAGCATCAGGCAGCTTCTGTTCCTGGCACAGGGCAGAGACTGCGGCCATTGCAAGGGCCGCCGTAAGGAAGGCGCCTCTCATATAGAAGCTCAAGCGGCGAGGGAACATGGGTGTCTGCTGTCTCCAGGACTTGCCGGAACTCTGCACAGTATAACCGCAGTCGAGCTTCCCCGGCAGCAGTCTTAGCCGATTTGGTCGCCGTACACTAGAATGGATATATTCGACCCGAAAGAGAAGCTATGCCGTTTCGCCAAAGCGTCGTCGTCGGCTGCGTGATCCTGGGTTGCTGCCTGTGGCTGCCGGCGCAGCAGCAGAATCCGCCTGCCCAGCCTCCCTCGCAAGACCAGCAAGCGCAACCCTCCGACCAGGAGCCTTTGCAGACTTTCAAGGCCCAGGTCAACGTGGTCAACGTTTTCTATAACGTCAAAGACAAGCACGGCATGTTGATTCCCAACCTCACGAAGGACAACTTCGATGTCTTCGAGGATGGCAAGCCGCAGACCATCAAGTATTTCTCGGCGGAGGCGAACCAGCCGCTGACGCTGGGCATCATGATCGACACCAGCGCCAGCCAGACGCGTGTGCTGGACATTGAGCAGGAGTCGTGCGCGCAGTTTCTGCGCGCCGTGCTGCGCGACAAGGACCTGGCCTTCGTCATCAATTTCGACACCGATGTCGACCTCGACCAGGACTTCACCAACAACATCCGCGACTTGACGCATGCGCTGAACAAGATGCAGATCAACGCCGGAATGGGCGGTGGACCGCCGGGATTGGGCGGCGGACCCGTGCCGACCACGCCCCGCGGCACATTGTTGTATGACGCGATTTATCTGGGCGCGGACGAAAAGCTGAAGAACGAGGTCGGCCGCAAGGCGATGATCATCTTCACCGACGGCGAAGATCAAGGCAGCCGCTTGCGCATCCAGGACGCGATTGAAGCAGCGCAGAAGGCCGACACCATTTGCTATGTGATCCTGATCGCCGACCGCGGTTTTTATGGCGGATTCGGTTACAGCGGCGACTCTGATATGCGCAAACTGGCCGAGGCGACCGGCGGCCGCGTCATCGAAGTGGGCAACAAGCAAGACAAACTGAGGGACGCCTTCAACCAGATACAGAACGAGCTGCGCAGCCAGTACAACATCGGATATACGCCGACCAACCCCAAACTCGACGGCTCCTATCGCAAGATCCAGATCAAGGAGAAGGGCGACTATAAGGTGCAGGCCCGCCAGGGCTACTACGCCGTCGCCAAAGACTAAGGCGCGGAACGCAACCACTTGCGCATTTGGCCGCTCACGTCAGCGATTCTCCGCTGGACTGTCTTTGCGGAGGGTCGTGACCCGTTTCTCAGCTTGCTGCTGATCCGCTACGCGCCCTTCGCGCTGGTAGAGATTCGCTAAATGAGACCAGGCCTCGGCGGCATTCGGATCGAGCTGCACGGCTTGCTCCTCGAAGGCTGTAGCCTGTTTCAAGTCGCCGGAGGCCAGCCACGCGGCAGCGCGCGTCTGCGCGAGATCGAAGCTGAAACTGCGGCCGGCGGTTGCAGCCAGCAACTCCGGCGGCGCAGTACTGGCCGCCGCATCCAGCGCCAGCAATGCGTCCTTAGGTTGCCGGCTCTTGAGGTACAGCCGCGCCACCTTAACCAGGCCCTGCGATTTCGCCGCTGGATCGGAAGACAGGCGGACTGACTGTAGCATGGCGTGAACCGCCTGCGGCAAGCGCCCATCGGCCTGGTATAGATCGGCGAGCGACAGCCAGATGAGCGGGTCATTAGGATCAAGGGAAAGAGCTGCCATCCACTCCTTTTCGGCCTCAGCTGACTGTCCGGTCGCGAGCTCAAGGGCCGCCAGATTAGCCATGGCCTGTACTTTTGTGGACGGGTCCGTCGAGAGCCGGATTACAGCTTGCAGGGCATGCATCGCGTCCGGAAAGCGCTCCTGCTGATGGTAGAGTTCCGCAAGTGAAGACCAGACAGCAGCCTGGAAATCGACGAGCGACCCCCAGGGCGTAACCTCGCGAGGCGCAAGAGCCAGCGCCCGCTGCCAATCCTGTTCCGCCTCGGAGTGGCGCTGCATTGCCAACAGAATCTGGCCCCGGTACCAGCGCGCGTGAGCGTTGTCGGGAAAAATTGCCATCGCCTTGTCGGCGGCGGCCAGGGCTTCGGAATTGCGGCCAAGCGCGGAGAGCACACGAGCGGCATCAATCCACTGGTCGAAAGAGGCGGCGGTTTGCGGCAACCGTTCTCGCGGCAGAGGCGCGGTGGCGCAGTCGATTTCGAAGCGTTTGATCAGGTCTGCGTTCTGCGGCGTGCGGCGAACTAAGACGATGGAGACCTCGTCGAGGTACACCGGCCGCCATTCCTGGCTGTTACAGTCCGATTTGAGCCGCCCCAGCGAGATTTCATCCAGCGTAAGCGGGAAGATGATGGTGTTAATACCGTACTTGTCGGCTTCCTGCCGCCACGCCGTGGAATCGAGCGGTGTGCTCAACAGTTCGCCACCATGCTGCGCGAGTGCCGGCCCGAAGGGGACCTCGCGCCCGTCAATGTAGTCCCGACGTTGCGGCCCCAGCGCCCACAGAATATAGCCGCCTTCGTTATAGGTGTTCAGGACTTCTCCAGGAAGCTGATGGTCCTGGATGAACTCGGCGCCGCGACGTGGGAACCATCCCGATAATCCCGCGCCAAAAGTGGAGAGATTACGTTCCGCGAGATAGTGATAGTTGGTTATCAGGTCGGCGGACCGCACAATGGCAAGCGCTGCAAAGATCGCAACCGCGGCGGTGGCCAGCATCGATCGCGTTCGTGCGTTGGCAATACGCGAGCGAATCCACGGCATCGCCGAAGACAGCACCGAGCCTGCTACCACCACTACAATGCAGCTGGCCAGGGCGAGCATTCGAACGTGGCGACTGGCTTCGTATGCGGCTCCCACAAGCAGGATTGCAGCCCCTGCGCGGTACTGCAGCACTGCCGCGATCATCGCCAGAACGGTGATCAGGCACAGCACGTGAAACATGTCGCTGGTGTTGCGCGGTGAAAAACTGGTGAGGGCATCGGCCCAGTTCCAGTGCACGCTGGCCCACTCGTTGATGTAACGTGCGTGCACCGACTTGGTGAATTGGAGGATCGCCGGATAGAGTCTCCATCCCCAGGGATTGATGAGCGTAGCCGCGGCGCTGGCGAGGAACCATGGAGTCTCGCGCTTCAGTCGCTGTAACAGCTCATCGCGGCGGCTGCCGGCAAAGGGCAACTCCAATATTTCCAGTCCAGCAAAGCCCACTAATAGCCCTAAGCCGGAGAAGAAGCTGACGTGAACATTCACCCAAACAACCATCAGCAGGGGCAGCCACCAGAGCGGCGCACGGCCAGTCTGGTAGTTCTCCCAAAGCAGCGACAGGTACGCGGCGAAGAGAACGACAGCGAACAGCTCGGACCGCGGAACCGTGCGATAGGCGATGAAGGGCACCGCAACGATGGCGATTGCCGCCGTAACCGCCGACCCGCGGCGGAGCAACAACGCCACGGTAGCCAGACAGGCCAACGCGCCGAGCCATGACAGCAGGGAGAAGCCCCCGAGCAGGTAAAGGCCGTACAGGATCAGGCCGCCGCCGGGAGGATATACCGCAGGTGCTCCGGGGACGGTGTAGGAAAAAACGTCGGTCGAAAAAACGTGGTGATGTTGCGCTACCCAGCGGCCCGTCGCCAGGTGCCAGCCGAGGTCGGGATCGCCGACTGTAGCCAGCCCGGCCAGAAACGCATACACCAGATGCGATGGCGCCCAGCACCAGGAACAAGCGTCGCCCCAGGAGGGCATCATCCATGGGCAAGCCGTTGTTTGGAGTCGGATTGGCTGACGGAGTGGGCAACATCACATCCAGTTCTTCTACTTCATTGTTGCCCAAAGACTGCAAACAGCCAAGACCGCAGTGACGGCCGTGCAGCCGCTATCTCACCAGTCACGGTCCCAGGCGCACACGTGCGGTGATTTGAGGCGTCCGGTTATTGGCGCGGTTCCTCATCCGGCTCCGGCTCCTCTATCCGCTGGCAAAAATAATCCCAGTCCGGCCGGAACTTGTTTCTTTCGGTTTGCGCCTCGCGCTCGGCCCGCTGCTCTTCATATCCTGCCCGCCACCAGAGAAAAATCGATAGCAGCGCAAAGACTACACACAAGACGTAGCTGGGATATCCGAGATACGCGCTAAACGCGGCCAGACACATCACTAGCCACGAGCCGAGATAACGCCGATAGCGCAGCTCCGCCCGTGAGCGCAGACCCTCAAGCTGGTTCCATTCCCACAACTGCGCTTTGGCCATTTCAAGGCGCAAGCGGTCGGCATCATCGGCGTTGAGTGGAATCGGCGGGGTGAGGTCGCTGCCATCGGCCGACAGAATAAGGTCTGCGCCGTCAAGACGAAGTTCGAGTCCGCGGACCTCGGTGCGTATGGTAGCGTTCACCCTAAACGAACATTTTGGGTCCATGGACTCACAGTCAGAGTATGTGTGCGCCGCGTGAACGGAGAGAGCGGTCGAAGCTAACCAGCGTCAGACCCGCGGTTGAGGCAAACGCCAAGAGGTAAGCATCCGCCCACACTTTAGGCGAGCGGCTGGGCAAGCGCGAGCGTGATCGCAACTCAATCTCAATGGCAATCGGTTCGGGCATGAAAAGTAGCCTGCTGTCCGCGGCCAGGACGTCCCAGGCGGTCCACGCGGCGGCCATGCTGCTGGTGTCGCCACCCATCACCGATTCGGTGGTAAGCAGTCTTAGAACCGTCAACTGAGCGAAACGGCAAAAGACAGACTCCCCGTCGCTTGTCTGATCGAACCACCGCCTGGCCAGCTCCGAATGCACATGCCGGTCCCAGAGAAGCGCGAGCAGAACATTAACATCAAGGAAATTCAACATGACGGTAAATTTGCTCGTTTGTGAGGTTCACCTTGGGGCCCTTGGACACGATTACGGGGAGTCGTGCCCTTCGCCCCGAGCTCTTCTGATCAAGAAGCACATTCTCCACGCCAGAGATGACCAGTCGGCGTATGGAGGTTCCCTCTGTGGCGGCACGCTGCTTCAACTTGCGATAGAGCGGAGCCGGAATGTCAACGGTAGTCCGAACCGATGCCGGTTTCATATTTTCAGTATGCCATAAATATGGAACTGAGTGGCTTGGACTTACAGATCCTTCTTCCCGACCACCGCGATGCCCAACTCCTTCAGTTGGCGCGCGCTGACAGGAGTGGGCGCGTCCACCATCAGGTCGACAGCCTTCGCCGTCTTGGGAAATGGAATTACCTCGCGCAAGCTCTCCGCGCCGGCGAGGATCATGACAATGCGATCAAGCCCCAGCGCGATGCCGCCGTGCGGCGGCGTGCCGTATTGCAGCGCTTCCAGGAAGAAGCCGAAGCGCGCCTCTTGCTCCTCCGGCGACATGCCGAGGGCATTGAAAATCTTCGCCTGAATGTCCTGGCGGTGAATACGAATGGAGCCGGAGCCGAGCTCGGTCCCGTTCAGCACCACATCGTAGGCCAGCGCGCGCACCGCGCCGGGATCGCTCTCCAGCTTGTCCATGTCCTCGTCGTGCGGCGAGGTAAAGGGATGGTGCGCCGCGTTCCAGCGCTGCTCGGTCTCGTCCCACTCGAACATGGGGAAGTCCGTGACCCACAGGAAGCGGTAATTTCCGTGCTTGTAGGCGCCGTGGCGCTCAGCATACTTCTGCCCGAGTGCAAGGCGTAGTTGTCCGGCAGCCGCGTAGATCGCGTAAGCCTGCTGGCGCGCCTTGACGGCGTTCGCGGCCTCGCTGCGCTTGGCGCCTGCGACCACGACAACCAGGTCGTCCGCATTCGGCTTTGCCATCTCGCGGATTTTCGCGACTGCTTCGGGAAACGATTTCTCCAGGCGCTTGATGTCTTCGAAGACCTTCGCGTCTTTGCGATCGCCGAACATCGTCTTGATCTCGTCGCGCTCCTTGCGCGAGAGCTCGCCGACTCTCGGAATGACGATTGCGACCACCGGCAGATTGGGATCGGCGTGCAGCGTCTCCAGATTTTCCATCGCGAAGGCCTCGCGTACGTCGGCCATGCACGGCAAACGCAGATCGGGCTTGTCGATACCGTACAGGCGGATCGCCTGGTCATAGCTCATCTGCGGAAATGGCGTGTGCAGATCGGCGCCGGTGGTCGCAAATGCCGCCTTCAGAAAACCTTCGACGACGTGGAAGACCATCTCCGGCCGGGCAAAGCTGATCTCCAGATCGATCTGAGTGAACTCAGGCTGACGGTCGGCGCGCAAGTCCTCGTCGCGGAAGCAGCGCACGATCTGGAAGTACCTGTCGAATCCCGAGATCATGAGGATCTGCTTGAAAAGTTGCGGCGACTGCGGCAGGGCGTAGAACTCGCCGGGATAGACGCGGCTGGGCACCAGGTAATCGCGCGCGCCCTCGGGCGTGGAGCGCGTCATGAATGGTGTCTCGATTTCGTAGAAGCCCTGCGCGTTCAGGTACTCGCGAATGGCAATCGCGACGTTGTGCCGCAGCTGGATATTGCGCTGCATCTCCGGACGGCGCAGGTCGACGTAGCGGTGCTTCAGGCGCACCTCTTCATTGGCCAGCACAGTATCGGCGGGCGTGAAGGGCAGCGGCTTGCAGTCGTTCAGCAGGCGCAGCTCATCGGCGACAACTTCGATCTCGCCGGTAGAGATGTTCTTGTTGACTGTGCCCGCGTCGCGCAGCTTCACGTGTCCGATGATGGCGAGCACAAACTCCGAGCGGACAGCATTCGCCTTGTCGTGGACCTCGGCGCCCGCGTCGGCCGTGACCACGACTTGCGTAACGCCGCTGCGGTCGCGCATGTCGAGGAAGATGAGGTTGCCAAGATCGCGCCGCTTGTTCACCCATCCCATGAGCACAACTTTAGAGCCCGCGTCAGAAGCGCGCAGCTCGCCACACATATGAGTACGTTTCAGATTGCCTAAGAAGTCGAGCATGATTTTGAGGTGGCAGTCAGCAGTCAGCAATCCGATGCTGATGGTGATAGCTGACCTATTTTCGCAGGTATTCAGTGACTTTGCTGTGACGAACGCGCATTAGAGGGGCGGCCGTCCCCGAGGGACTCGATTATCGAAACCACCCCTAGCCAGCGTTGCGCCTTGCTCCATGCTGGACTGTCATGACACGCCCTTCGGGCTCTGCTCCATTGCGCAATCCGCGCAAGTCCGTAGGGGTAAATGAAATGGCAATCGCCCGTCGGTTCCGCAGAGCCCTGACGGTCTCATCCCCTTAGGCATTTTGTCTCCGGATATCCGAAAGCCCGAAGGGCGTCCCATGACAGCCCAGCACGGAGCGCAGCGGAGTGCTGGGTAGAACGTTTAGACATTAGAGTCCCTCGGGGACAATCAACATGTCACGCACGCAATATGTGTTAGATCACAGAATCCGGCGGCCCTGCAACCTATTGTTGTCTAATGCCGCATACTCTGTCCCGCAACCTCGTGCACTGTGTCTTCAGCACGAAAGGCCGACTCGGCTTGATCCACCAACCCGAGGTGCTGTGGAAGCACTTGGGCGTAATCGCGCGCGCCAAAAATATTTCACTGGTCACCGCCGGAGGGAGGGCGAATCACGTACACCTCCTGCTTGCGCTTTCTCCGATGATGACCTTGGCGAACGCAATTCAGAATCTCAAGGCCCACTCTTCGCGATGGATGAAAGAGGATGTTCCGGCGTTCGCATGGCAGGAAGGTTACGGCGGATTCAGCGTAAGCGAATCGCAACGTCAAAATGTTCTGGATTACATCGGGCAGCAAGCCGAACATCATCGGAAGTGGACTTACGAGCAGGAATTTCTGGCTTTGGTCCGCAAATCGGGAGTGGCATACGACCCCAGGTATTTGTTTGGTTGACGTGCCCGGGGCACTGGGCCGTTCGTCGCATCGCTTACCCAGCACTCCGCTACGCTCCGTGCTGGGCTGTCATGACACGCCCTCCGGGCTTAGAGTTCGTGATACCACGATTCAGCCTTGGCGAATGTGTCTGCATTCAGCCCGGAGACGCGAATGCCGAGCGCTGAAATCTATTTTCGCAGGTATTCGACGAGTTGGGTGCGCGGGACTTGCACTTGTTCGCCGCTGGCAAGATTTTTCACCGCGAAGCTGTCGGCAGCGACTTCGTTCTCGCCTACGATGATGATGTATCTCGCGCCCGCTTTTTCGGCGGCCTCGAAGGATTTCTTCAGGCGGAAATTCTCGTCGCCCAGATCGGCGCTAACTGCCGGCGCGCCGCAATTCGCGTGCGAGCGTCAGGGCATGGCCATTCATTCCCGCGCCCAGCGGAGCGACGAACGCCTGCACCTTTTCCGGCAGCTGCTCGCCCTGCGATTGCAGCGCGAGGATAAGACGATCTTCGCCGATAGCGAAGCCGATGCCTGGCGCCTTCGGCCCGTCGAGCGACTCCGACAGCCCATCGTATCGTCCACCGCCAAGCACCGCGCTCTGCGCGCCCAGGCCGCCATGGGTGAACTCGAATGTCGTCCGCGTGTAGTAGTCGAGCCCGCGTACCATACGCTCGTTGATGGAATACGGCACGCCCACTGCATCGAGCATTGCGCGCACGGCCGCGAAGTGCTCGCGGCAAGACTCGTCGAGATACTCGCTGATCTTCGGCAGCTTCTCGATGATGGGCTGATCTTCGGGATGTTTGCAGTCGAGCACGCGCAGCGGGTTGGTCTCCGCGCGTCGCTGGCAGTCGGCGCACATCTGGTGTACGACCGGCTGCAACGCCTCGCGCAGCGCTTTGTTGTAGCGCGCGCGATCTTGGGCGCAGCCAACGGAATTCAGCTGCAAATTCCAATCGCGCAGATCGACTTCGTCCAGCAGCGTGGCCAGCATCTCCAGCACTTCGGCATCGCGCGCCGGCGACTCACTGCCCGCGCTGGGCGGCCCAATGATCTCCGCTCCGATTTGGTAGAACTGGCGGTAACGTCCCTTCTGCGGACGCTCGCGGCGGAACTGCGGGCCGATGTAGTAGAGCTTTTGCAGCGTGCCTTTCTTGTCGAGCCCATGCTCGATGTAGGCGCGAACAACGCCGGCGGTGTTCTCCGGACGCAAGGTCAGCGACTGCGCTTTCTCGCTCTGCGCGCGCGCCTTGTCCTCCCACGTGAACATTTCCTTGGAAACGATGTCGGTCTCCTCGCCGACACCACGCGAGAACAGTTGCGTGTCTTCGAAGACCGGAGTGCGGATTTCGTGAAAGTTGTAACGCGCGAAAACATCGCGCACTTTGGCCTCCACGCGATTCCACAGATCGGTATCGGGCGGGAGAAGATCGCGAGTTCCGCGGACAGCCTTAATCATAGAAACCAGTTGTCAGTGTCCAGTAGCCAGTAGCCAGTTGCCAGTTGTCAGTTTCAAAAGTCGGACGCAGGTGCGGCGATCTTGTCAAGGACATAGCAAAATATTGGTGCGAACCTTGTTCCGAATTGGGAAATGTTCCACATGGAACATTTACACAATGGTAACTACGGTGAACCCTTCCGCGTCTCCGCCAGATAATTTTCCTTGTAGCCGAGATAATTTCGTCCGTAGCGCAGGATCGTCTCCTGATCTTCATCCGTGAGCTGCTTGCGAAACTTGCCGGGCACCCCCATCCATAGTGAGCGCGGCTCGACGATCGTCCCTTCGGGGATCAGAGTTCCCGCGGCAATAATCGACCCCGCGCCGATGCGCGCGCCGTTGAGGATGACCACGCCCATGCCGATGAGGCAGCGGTCCTCGACCACGCAGCCGTGCAGCGTGACCGAGTGTCCCACGGTGACCCACTCGCCGACGATCACCGGCCACTGATGCAACATGCCGTGCAGGACGCTGCAGTCCTGGACGTTGCTGTTGGCGCCCACGCGAATGGAATGCACATCGCCGCGCAGCACGGCGTTCATCCACACGCTGGCGTTTTCGCCCAGCACCACGTCGCCAATCAATTGCGCCGACTCATCCACATAGCACGTCGACGGCACCGTTGGCGTAACACCTTTGTAGGAACGAATCATTCTTCCTCAATCGCGACGTCCGCAAATCGTCTCGCCGTTGCCGGCAAAGCGCGGGCCCGGGTGATCGGCAGCCCCAGCACAGTACTGCGAATCGGCAAGGAAAGGTGAATTCTAAATGAAAAATCTCGTCTACCACTTTGTCGGCATGGGCAACCGGCCCAGCTTACGGTACAAACATAATAGCGACCCTTCACGTGAAAGGCTCAGGAGCGTCCGTGCATCAATGTATGGCGAAACAGGAACAGACGTCAGTTCGCAGTTGAATATTGAACAGCAAGCGGCAACGGTGAGCTGGATGAAGGCCCTCGGTCCCAAGACGGTGCTGTGTGTCGATGATGAGAAGATCGGTCTGCGCGTGCGCAAGATCTTGCTGGAGAGCCACGGCTTCAAGGTGTTGACCGCCAGCAGCGGACAACAAGGCCTGGCGCTCCTGGACGATCACCACGTCGATCTGGTCATCCTCGACTACTACATGCCCGGTCTGAACGGCGGGCAAGTGGCATCCGAAATACGGCGCCGCCGCCCCGGCCTTCCCATCATTTTCCTGTCTGCGTACTTTTCTCTGCCGGCTGCCGATCTCGAGCTGGCCAACGCCTTCATCACCAAGGGCGATCCACCCGACGTGCTCGTCGACAAAATCAAGCAACTGACGTGAGACCGCGCCGGTCGCACGCTGCCAATCGTTTTCGTCCTCCGAGGCGTAAGCTCACTTCGCCCGCAGCAACAGAACCGGAACGCTGATACGGTGCTGCACCTGTGACGCCGTGTTGCCCAAAAAGATGTCGGCGAGTAAACGGTGCCCATGCGTGCTCATGGCTACCAGGTCGCAGCCCTTCTGCTGCACCCAGTTAACAATCTCTTTCGCGGGATCGCCATAGGCCAGCTCGGCCTCGGCAGCGATTCCCGCGCGCTGAAACTCCGCCCGCACCGTCTCCAGATATTGTGTATCGTCGCGTATCTCCGGGCTCACTGCATCTCTGCCGTACGTCCGCGCCGCCCATCCATCCGCCACGTGCAGCAGCACCAGACGGCTGCCCAGTACCTTCGCCAGATCCTTGATGTGTTCAATGATGGCGCGGTCTGTCGGCGTGCCGTCCACGGTTACGAGAATTTTTTCGTACATGGTCGTTTCACTGCGATCTTCTTACCGTCATTTGCCAATGACCACTTGCCACGCCGCCCTCATCGACTCGGGCAGGCCATAGATGTCGATTGCGCTGATCAGCATAGCACTGCCCCATCCGGCGATCAGCAGAAACCAGCCGTTCTTCCAGGCTCCCATCCGCTTGCGCGAGCTGGTGAACTGCAACAGCGGAAACATGGCAAACGGAAGCTGAAGCGCCAGCACCACCTGGCTTAGCACCAGCAGGTCGGTAACGCTGTTCTCCCCGCGCAGTCCGATGACGAACACCGCCGGCAGAATCGCCAGGCTGCGCGTGATCAGCCGCCGCACCCACGGCTGAATGCGCCAGCGCATGAATCCTTCCATCACCACCTGCCCCGCCAGCGTGCCGGTGATGGTGCTGCTCTGTCCGCTGGCCAGCAGCGCAATTGCGAACAGCGTGCTCGCGGCCGCTGTGCCCAACAGCGGCGCCAGAGTCAGGTACGCAACTCGAATCCAATCGCTGTCGGCGCTGAACGTGATCACCTGGCCGCCGGGTACGGTCACGCTCTGCTTGCCGAAGAACACCGTGGCTGCCAGCACCAGAATTGCGGCGTTAACGAAAAATGCAATGGTCAACGCGACCGTCGAATCGATGCTGTTGAATTGGATCGCGCGCCGGATAGAAGCTTCATCCTTCTGAAACCTGCGGCTCTGCACCAGCGCCGAATGCAGGTACAGGTTGTGTGGCATGACCGTCGCGCCGATGATGCCGATAGCGACGTACAACATGCCAGCTTGACGAAAGTGCGGCGTCACCAGCGCCCGCCCCATCTCCAGGAAGCTGGGCTGCGTCTGCGGCAGAATGAAAATCTCGATGAAATAGCAGATGCCGATTGTCGCCACCAGCAGCAGGACAACAGCTTCGATGGTCCGCATCCCGAACCGTTGCAGCCCCAGCAGCAGCAGCACGTCCAGCCCGGTGATGATCACCGCCCACAGCAAGGGGATGTGAAACAACAGATTCAACGCGACCGCACTGCCCAACACTTCCGCCAGATCGCACGCCGCGATGGCCACTTCGCTCATCAGCCAGTTGGGCCAGCGCGTCCATTCGGGATACCAGTCGCGGCAGCATTGCGCCAGGTCCTTGCCGGTCACCACTCCTAGTCGCGCGGAAATCACCTGCATGAAAATCGCCATCAGGCTGGCGACGCCGATCACCCACATCAGCCCGTACTTGAATTGCGCTCCGCCTTGCAGGTCGGTGCCCCAGTTACCGGGGTCCATGTAGCCGACGCTGATCAGAATCGCCGGGCCGACGAAGGCGCGCCACTGCTCCCAGAAACCAGCCTGCTGGTGCGGCACCGCGACGGTGCTGTGCAGTCCCTCCAGCGACACATTTCCGGCCGCGGCCAGCCCGCTTGCCGCGGGCGTCTCGTGGCTTAGCTCTGCGTTTTTTGGATGCAGCGACAAATGATCTGTACCAACTTAATACTAATATATCATTCTATATTAACTGGCGTTAACGTGATTTCTCATGACCCAGACCTTCTCCGCCGCCGGACCGCCCAACTCGACCTGCGGCGCTCAATTGCCAACGAAATGGTGCCGTCATAATTCCGCGCCTCGACTTTGAGCCGCGTCCCCGGCCGGATTCCTTTTTGTTCCAGAAACTCCAGCAGTCCGCGGTCGCGCTCGTAGACGCTCTGCACCGCGTAGACGCTCCCCTGCTCAGCCTCGCAGAGCAGCACCAACCCACGCTTCCTTTTAGCGCGAGCAGGTTCGGGGATGGGCGAATTGCCGTGCGGACAAGGCTCGCTGCGGCCCAGCTTACGCACCAGCATCGCTTCAAAGTCGCTGGAGACCGCGTGCTCCAGGCGTTCCGCCTCGTCGTGCGTCTTGTACCAGGCCATGCCGAAGATTTCGTGCAACATGCGCTCGATCAAGTGGTGGCGAAGGGCAAGCTGCCGCGCGATCTTGCGGCCCGCGCCGGTCAGCAGCACATGTCCGTCGCGCCGAACTGCGACCAGGCCATCGCGCTTCAGCCGCCGCAGCGCCATGGTCACCGCCGGAGCGGACACGTCAAGCCAGTGCGCCAGGCGCGCAGCAATCACGAGGTCACCCTCGCCTTCTGCCTCCAGAATGGCCTTGAGGTAATCTTCTTTGGAAACCGTAATCATGACATTTGCAATCCTTAGTTAACTCCGGTTAAGGGAGAATTGCAATCAGCGAATAGGAGCTAGCGATCGCCCGAAATGCCCGGTCGTTCCGCAACGACCGCCTGCGGCAAGCGCCCTCTGGCCACTGATCACTAGCCACTAGCAACTGTTGGTTTGACATTCGCGGCACCGCGCCCCTACTCTTTTCTTTCGCTTATGAAGGTCCTGGTCCTCGGTAGCGGTGGTCGCGAACACGCGATCGTCTGGAAGCTGCGGCAGTCGCCGCGGATCAAGAAGCTGTTCTGCGCTCCGGGCAACGGCGGCATCGCCGGCGACGCCGAATGCGTCTCTGCCGACCTCAAGAGCATCGACTCGCTGGTACAACTCGCCAACCGGCTCAGTCCCGATCTCACAGTCGTTGGCCCCGAACTGCCTCTCACTCTGGGCATAGTCGACGAATTTCAGAGGCGCGGCTGGCCCATCTTCGGACCCACGCGCGACGCCGCCCGCCTGGAATCGAGCAAGACTTTTGCCAAGCAATTCATGCAGCGGCACCGCATCCCGACTGCAAAATACTCCGTCTGCACCACAAAAGACGAACTCCCGGAAGCGCTCACTCTCTTTCACGCGCCCATTGTCGTTAAAGCCGATGGGCTGGCCGCCGGCAAGGGCGTTGTCATCGCGCAGTCTAAAGACGAAGCGCAACGCGTCGCGGAAGAAATGTTGGCCGGCAAGATGCTCGGCGACGCCGGCTCCCGTGTTGTGCTGGAAGAATGCCTGGTGGGCGAAGAGCTGTCGTTCCTGGTGATGAGCGATGGCGAGCGCGTGGTTTCGCTGGTAGCCGCGCAGGACCACAAGCGCGTCTTCGACAACGATCAGGGTCCGAACACCGGCGGCATGGGGGCATATTCTACCGACCAGATTATCGACCCGCAGATGCGCGACTGGCTGGTGACACACATCGCCCGTCCGGTTATCGCGGGCATGCGCGCCGAGGGCGCCGAGTACAAAGGCATCCTCTATTGCGGCATTATGATGACGGCGCGCGGGCCCATGGTGCTGGAATTCAACTGCCGCTTCGGCGACCCTGAGACCCAGCCGGTGATGATGCGCATGGAAAGCGATCTACTGGAAGCGATGGAGGCGTCAATCGCGGGCCGTGTCAGCGATGGCGACTTTCGCTGGTCGCCCGAGCCTGCTGTCTGCGTGGTGATGGCGTCAGGCGGATATCCCGGCGCGTTCGAAGCGGGCAAGCTGATCACCGGCATCGAAGAAGCCGATCGCATGTATGGAGTGAAGGTTTTCCACGCAGGAACGAGCCGCCGCGACGGAAACTATTACACCTCCGGCGGGCGCGTGCTGGGCGTCACTGCGCGCGGCAAAGACTTGCCCGACGCGGTCGAGCGCGCCTACGACGCCGTGATGAAGGTCCGCTTCGACGGCATGCACTATCGCAAAGACATCGCCGCTCGCGGGTTGAAACATCTGCGGTCGGGAAAATAGGTACGTGTGCCGAAAGGAAGGGGCGCACATTTATGTGCGCCGTCTGAGCTTCTATTGAAATTGTCATCCCGAGGAGGCCTTCAGGCCGACGAGGGATCTGCTTTTTCTGGGATCAGGCGGAACACATAGCGACCCAGCTTATAACTATGAACAACAACACTCCTCTCGTCTCCATCGTCATGGGCAGCGACTCCGACCTCGACATCATGAACGAGGCCGCGAAGGCGCTCGCCGACTTCGGCATTCCTTACGAAATCGACATCACTTCGGCGCATCGCTCGCCGGCGCGCACCAGCGAGTACTCGCGCGGGCTGAAAGCGCGCGGTGTGAAGGTCGTCATTGCCGGCGCGGGCGGAGCCGCTCATCTGGCGGGCGTCATCGCCGCCGAAACCACGCTACCCGGTCATCGCCGTTCCCATTCCATCCACTGCGCTTCTCGGCCTCGATTCGCTATTGGCGATGGTGCAGATGCCCGCCGGAATTCCCGTCGCAACCGTTGCCATCGGCAAGCCTGGCGCAACCAATGCCGGCATCCTCGCCGCGCAGATGATCGGACTGTATGACGATGCCGTGGCGAAGAAGCTCGAAGCCCACAAGGAGAAGCTAGCCAAGAGCGTGGAAGTGAAGTCGCGCAAACTGAAGGAGAGCCAGAAGGGCTGAGCCCGGCGTCTAAGTTGTGATGGGGCATGTTTCCGCCAATAAACGTCTTGCCTTGGGAGTTGTGATTGGCTGGCTTGGTCATCGACGTTTGGATTGCTTTCTTAGTGAAGCTGATTTTGCGCTTTTGGCGTACATGGGGTTGCGGTAAGTGGCAACTGGTGAAGGCGAGAGTCGACTCGTCACACGTCGGAGGAGGATGGGTCTGGAATTGTCCAACGACTGAAATCGGGTACACCTACGATATCCAGGGACAAACGTACAGTAGTATCGACACGAAGCCGTTCCTCATGGATTCCTCGGCAAAGGCGTATGTCGGAAGATTTGTCCGGGGAGAGAAGCCGTTCGTTAGAGTAGACCCGACACGGCCCGAGAGGTCGGTGCTGCGAGAATCCGATCAGTCGCTCGCCTAACTTACGTAACATCCCCATCAAGCAAGCAACGCATACCTCAATCCGAGGCTCGGATTCCAAGACGCGCCCTCTACAACTTCAGCGTCTTCAGATACTCGCGAAACTCTTCGCCCAGGTCCTCGCGCTTCAGCGCGAACTCCACCGTGGCCTTCAGAAATCCCAGCTTGTCGCCGGTGTCGTGACGTTTGCCTTCGAAGGTGTAGCCATAGATCTTTTCCTTCTTCAGCAGCTCCTTCAGACCGTCGGTCAACTGCAACTCACCGCCCGCTCCCAGCGCGGTCGACTCCAGCATCTCAAAGATCGCTGGAGTGAGAATGTACCGGCCAATGATCGCCAGGTTCGACGGCGCCTCTTCAACCCTGGGCTTCTCCACCAGGTTCTGCACCTCGAAGAGCCGGCCGTTAAACTTGCCCGGAACCGGCTTGGCATCGAGCACGCCGTACGACGAGATCGCTTTGCCCTCGACCACCTGCGTCGCCAGCACCGAGCATCCCGTCTCGTTGTACACCTCGATCATCTGCTTCAGACACGGCACTTCCGCGTCGATGATGTCGTCGGCGAGGATAACGGCGAATGGCTCATCGCCAACCAGTTCGCGCGACATCAGCACCGCGTGTCCCAGTCCCAAAGCCTCCTTCTGGCGGACATAGGCGATATGGATCATGTCGGAGATCCGCCGGACGACGGCCAGCAAGTCGGTCTTGCCGCGTTCCTCCAGCATTTTTTCCAGTTCGTAGCTGACGTCGAAGTGGTCTTCGATTGCGGTCTTGCCGCGCCCGGTGATGATGATGATCTGATCGCAGCCCGAGGCCATCGCCTCTTCCACGCCGTATTGAATGATGGGCTTGTCCACCAGCGGCATCATTTCCTTGGGCTGCGCCTTGGTGGCCGGCAGAAAGCGTGTGCCCAGCCCGGCGGCGGGAAATACCGCTTTACAAACTTGTTTTCGTGCCATCAATTCCCTTCGCATTCGTTGTCAGTTGTCGGTTGTCAGTTGTCGGCAAGAAAGCGTCGATCGCCGGAACTGGCAACTGACAACTGGCAACCGACAACTGTTTCACAGCACCGGGCTATCGTTGCCCAGCATCTTCTCGCGAATGATCTTGATGGGCGGATATCCCTGCTTTATAAACTCGTTGTGAAACTGCTCCAGATTAAATTTCTCCCCCATCTTCTGCTTGTAATCCGCACGCAGCTTCAGGATTTCCAACTTGCCCAGCGTGTAGACAAGATATGTCGGGTCTGAAGTGCCGCGCTTGGCCTCGCGCTCCGCTACTGCCGGAGCCTGGTGGCCCTCCTTGACGAAGAACTCCGTCGCCTCGTCCAGCGTCATCTTGCCGGTGTGCAGTTGGATGCCGACAATGAAGCGCGCGTCACGCAGCAACGCACCTTGCAGCTGCCCCAGGCGCAATTTCAGATCGCCATTGCCGTAGCCTTCATCCAGCATCATCTGCTCGGCGTAATGCGCCCAGCCTTCGGAGTTCGAGGCGCAGCCGATCAGCTTGCGTACCTTCGACGGCGCCTGCTTCACCCACAGAAACTGCGTGTAGTGCCCCGGATAGGCCTCGTGGTCGGCAACGCTCACGATGAAGCTGCGGTTAAAGGTCTTCCATCCACTGCTTTGCTTTTTGCGGCGGCCACGACGCGTCGGGCAGCGTGACGTTAAAGTAGGCCTCCGTGGCCTTATCTTCATACGGCCCGGGCGTGTCCATCGAGGCCGTGCTCAGCGCCCGCGAAAACGGCGGCGTCTCTTCCACAATCGGCCGCACCTGCGATGGCAGCGTGATGATGTGCTTCTGCTGGATGAACTCGACCAGCCCGTTGAAGGTGTCGCGGAAACTTTGCAGCAACTGGTCAGCCTGCGGATGGTCCTGCCCCAGTTGCTCAAGAACTTGTTCCGGCGTCTTGCTGGGATCGACTTGCGCAGCCACTCGTTTCAGCTCTGCCTGGTTCTTGTGCAAGTCGTCATAACCGATCTCGAGCAGCCGCTTGAGCGGAATGTCGACCATCTGTTCGTATTGCAGCTTCTTGCGATAGTTTTCCGCTCCAATGCGAAAGTCGCCATTCGAAATCGGCAGCAGATCGCTCTTCAGGAAATCCTGATAGCGTTCCAACTCGAAAACCACTTTGTCATTCGAAGCTTTGAACTCCGCCAGCAGCTTTGTATCGGTGACACTCTTGAACGCCAGCGGCACATCGTTCTGGAAGAACCCAATGATTCCCGGAACCTGTTGCAGGGCGATCTCGGTATAGATTTTCGGTACATCTTTCAGGTTGGACTTGGCTGCCGCAAAGTTCGCCGGCATCTTCTGCTCGCGCTCGATCACGTCCTGCAACCGCTGCTCAGGCGTAGCGAAGTTGCGGCTCATCAGGATGAAGATGCTGCGCGTCGGGCCGCTGGAATAGGTATCGGGATTGTGCTGCCAGCTGCGGATCACCTCCAGCTCCAGCAGTTGCGCATTGATATGGTTCAACAGCAGCTGCAAATCGGCGCGGCGCTCCTCATCCAGACGGTCAGGATCGAGGCCACCGAAACGCTGCGTTTGCTCCACCATGAAGGCGATCTCGGCGTCGCGCGACTTCTGCGAATAATCCTCCAGCATGGTGTCGTACTGGTGCAGGCCGGCAGCCGTGCCTCGCGTGGGATGAAAGCGAAAGTAGCCATCGAAGTAACCATCGACGAGCTTGTCGTAAGCCGACGGCACATCGGTTCCATTCGATGGCGATCGCTGCTGGGACGAAGTTTGGCTCATAGCGGTTGCACCAAACAAGAGAAGCGCTGGCAATACTGCCGAAAGACGAAATATCATGAAGCAAATCCTTCGCAAATAATCGGGCCCAATCGAATGTCCTTCGCATGAGCCGGTTGTATTTTCTGACGACTGGCCACTGACAACCGTTCTATCCCACTGCTTGCTGCTCCCCTGCCAACTGTTCCAGCAGCGACTTCAACCGCACCAGGACCTGCTCCGCCTGTTTCTCTTTCAGCGAAAATTTCAAAATCCCTGCGGGCGTGAACTGGCTCCCCGCTTCGCCTGCCACGAAGTTCGCCAGCCGCTCGGGATCAACCGACGCTTTCTCGTTGAAGCGAATGCTCACCGCATCGCGCCGCCGTTCGATCTGCGAGACCCCGATCCGCTGCGACAACAACTTAAGCGCCGCGTATTCCAGCAGGTTGCGCACCGCCGCCGGAGCCGCGCCATAGCGGTCGCCCAGTTCACCGGCCACATCCTCCAGTTGCGACTCCGACTCCACTCCGGCCACCCGCTTGTACATACGCAGCCGCTGGTTCTCCTCAGCGATGTAATCCGCCGGAATGCGGATGTTCAGTCCGAGATTCAGCTGCGTCTCCGGCGTGTCTTCCGGCAGTTCGCCCTTCAGCTCGCGCACCGTCCGTTCCAGCATGGTGGTGTAAAGCTCAAAGCCCACCGCCTCGATGTGGCCGCTTTGCTCGCCGCCCAGCAGATTTCCTGCGCCACGCAATTCCAGATCGAGCGCGGCAATCTTGAATCCCGCGCCCAGGTCGCTGAACTCCTTCAACGCGGCCAGCCGCCGCCGCGCCAACTCGCTCAGCTCGCGATCGGGCGGAATCAGCAGATACGCATATGCCCGGCGATCGGAACGCCCCACCCGTCCGCGAAGTTGATATAGCTCCGACAATCCATGCCGGTCCGCGCGATTGATGATGATGGTATTACACAGTGGGATATCGAGCCCGTTCTCGATGATCGTGGTGGCCACCAGTATGTCGGCTTCGTGCCGCATGAAGGCCAGCATCACGCGCTCCAGCTCAGTCTCCCCCATCTGCCCGTGGCCAACCAGGATGCGGGCTTGCGGCGCCATCTCGCGCAGCTTGCCGGCGATGTCGTAGATGCTGTCCACGCGATTGTGGACGAAGTACACCTGCCCACCGCGCTCCAGTTCCTTCTCGATGGCCGAGCGCAGCAGCTTCTCATCCCAGGCTGCGACTACCGTCTGGATCGCCATGCGATCTTTCGGCGGTGTCTCAATCACGCTCATGTCGCGCAGTCCCAGCAGCGACATATGCAGCGTTCGCGGAATGGGCGTCGCTGACATGGTCAGCACGTCCACTTCTTTGCGCAGCTGCTTCAGCCGTTCTTTGTGCCGCACGCCGAAGCGCTGCTCTTCATCCACCACCACCAGCCCAAGATTGTTGAACTTCACATCCTTCGACAGCACGCGGTGCGTTCCGATCACCAGGTCAACCTCGCCCGCTTCAATCTTTGCAATCGTTTCTTTCTGCTGCTTCGGCGTGCGGAAGCGGCTTAGCATGTCTACCTTGATCGGAAACGCCGCGAAGCGCTGACGGAAGGTGTTGTAGTGCTGGAATGCGAGCACCGTCGTCGGCGCCAGCACCGCAACCTGGCGATTGTCGCTGATCGCCTTGAAGGCCGCGCGCATGGCGACCTCCGTCTTACCGTAACCCACATCGCCGCACAGCAGCCGGTCCATGGGCGTGGGCGATTCCATGTCGTGCTTCACGTCGGCGATGGCATCAATCTGGTCTTCGGTCTCGTTGAACTCGAAGCTGCCCTCGAACTCGCGTTGCCATTCGGTGTCCGGCGCGAACCCATGACCTTCGGCGGTCCTGCGCGCGGCATAAAGTTTCAGCAGCTCCTCGGCCATGTCCTTCATGGCATTCTTCACTCGCGCCTTGGTCTTCTGCCACTGCTGCGTGCCCAGCCGGTTCAGCACCGGCTTCACGCCCTCCGACGATCGATACTTCTGCACCAGGTCAAGTCGCGTCAGCGGGACGTAGAGCCGTGCACCCTCCGCGTACTCCAAAACCATAAACTCCGCAGGGCTGCCATCTTCCTGCGGAACTTCCTTCAGCCCCTGATACTGGCCGATGCCATGCTCCACATGCACCACGTAGTCGCCGATGGTCAGGTCGCGGAAGTCAGAGAGAAACGCCGATATCTTCGATTTCCGGGTTTGCGGCCGGCCCAGCGAGACCTCCGCCTCGTCGAACAAATCGCGCGCGCCAAAGAGCACCATGTTCGCCTCAGGCAGCGCGACGCCCTCGGGCACATATGCCTTCACAATGATCGGTGCGGTAACGTCTTCCGCGAAGTACGTCGACTCGTCCACATAAACTTCGCTGCCCGGCCGGGGCGTGCGGCTGCCAATGCGGAACGACAAGTTGTACTCGTTGAAGACATCGGCCAGCCGCTCTACTTCGCCGGTGCTGGAGACGGCGAACATCACTTGCTTGCCTTCGCGCATCAGCCGCGCCACTTCTTCCGTCATGGCAGCGACCGACCCGTGAAACCTGGTTGTCGGCTGGGTTTGCAGCGTCAAGTGTTCGCTCTCGTCGCCGCCTTCAATTCCCAGCTGTTCGACCGCAATGCTGCCGACTTCCTGTAAGCGGGTGTGCCATTGCTCCGGTGTCAGATAAAGTTCGTCGGGCCTTACCAGATTGCCGATCAAGCTGCGGTCGTGCGCCTCGGTCACTCTTGCCCACCACGCGTCGTGTGCTTCGTTCAATGCGTCGGGCTCGTCCAGCACCACCGTCGCCGCGGGCATCAGATCGAAGAAGTTCTCCTTCGCGCCCGCCACCGCCGCATACAGCTCCCATCCGGGAAACACGGCCACGCCGCTGGCGCGTACCGTCTGCTCCATCATCTCGTCGCTTCCCGCCAGCCGCTCGCCGGTCAAGCGCGCGTTAATGGCTGCCAGGGTTTCTTCTTCTACCGGCGTTTCTGTCAGCGGAAGAAGCACGACTTCATCCGTGACCGCGGCCGAGCGTTGCGTTCCCGGATCGAACTTGCGAATGGTCTCGACCTCATCGCCGAAGAACTCGATCCGCACCGGCCGCTCCGACTCCGGGGGATAAACATCCAGCAATCCGCCGCGATGAGCGAATTCCCCCGGCATCTCGACCACATCCACCTGGCTGTATCCCACAATGCGCAGGTGCTCCAGCAGGCGATCGGGGTCTGTCATCTCGCCGCGTCGCACCACCTTGGCGAGGTCGGCATAGAAACTGCCCGAGCGCAAGCGCATCGCCGTCGCGGCCAGCGGAGTAATGACGATCTCCGCCGCTCCCGTCGCAATCTTCCACAGCGCCGCCGCCCTGGCCTCCTGGATTTCGGGATGTGGCGACAGGTTCTCGAAGGGCAGCACATCATAGGCGGGCAAGCCGATGACGGCATCGGGCGAGCCGGCGCCGCTCAACTCGACCAGCGAGCGCACCACCGGCTGCAATTCCTCTACCGCGCGGTTGTCGCCCACCACTATCACCAGCGGCCGCGAGGTCACACGATGGAGTAATGAGTAGAAAAGGGCTTTTCCGGTGGGAGTAAGTCCGGATACACGTATCCGCCCCGCGCCGCCCTTCATCTGGGACACAGCACGCGAAAAAGCAGGTACTTTCTCCACGTCCGCGAAGAATTCGCGAACGAACGGTAGGATCATTGCCTATTCAGTTTACCAGCCTGCCGGAGTCGGGGGCGTCAATCGCGCGCTGACGGAAGCCGATATCCGCTGATCAGCCGCGCGATCAAAACCGCCAGATAAAGCACCCCGATGGTGGCTTCGATTGCGGTAAGCGAGCGCGCCACGTCGGATACCGGCGTGATGCCGCTCGCTCCCACCGAAGTCATGGTGCCAAAGCTGTAGTACACCATGTCGAAGCGGCGAGGAATGGAGTGCGTATTGACCAGCGGATCGAGATAAAACGCCTTGGGCTGAAGCGTGGCTACCATCCCATAGACGCTGGCGAAACTAAAGCCTACCAGCAGGTAAATGCACAGGGCCCCCAGGATGGTCTCCGAAGTCGGTTGCACTTCCAAAATCACCCGGCGGAAGATGGCCACCACGACAAACAAATCAAAGCCAAAGCTGAGAACGATGCCTAGCACCGGGAGTGCGCCCGCATCGGCCCGAAACTCGATAATGTGATGCAACACCGCGGGAATGGAAAGCAGGAGCGCGCAAACCAGGACCGTTCGCCGTAAGTTGATGGCATAGACGGCGAACAACATTCCCGCGGCGCCGAACACACGAAAGAACATGTACACCCCGGGCCGGTTTTCCGCGTACGGGTACAGGACGAGGGTAGCGAGCAGGTAGACAAAAAGCACGAGGAACTTGTGCTCGGCGATTACCGATGCTTTCTTCAACTGCGCCGACGCGCGCTGCGAGGCTTGAGCAATGGACATAGCGATCCCTGCTGGCAGATAGTACACCCACGGGGAAGAACCGATGCGCACCGCCGAATCCGCAGCGGCGATGCGATCTCAGATCAGAACTCGAAGTGAAAGCGTGCTCCGAAGACGGAGACTGGGCCGCGAGCGCTATTGAAAGCGGGGTCGGCAACAAACTGGTAGTCCAGGGCAGCGCGCAGATGCTTGGCAAGCTTGCCGTCGTAATACGCTTCCACGACTTTCTCTTTGGCGTAATTCAAGGCGCCATCGCCGTCCAGGATGCCCAGGCCGCCGGCCGCCAGGTATTGCTGGTTGTCGCGAGAGATACCACTGACCACGGCGGCAACACCGATCGTATCGTCGGAGCGATGCCAGGCCTCACCCTTGATACTGACACCGACCGAGCCCATGTGATTTATGTCCGTAAACATCCACGCTTCGTTGATTCCGTCATTCCAGCCCAGACGCGAAAATAGGCCGATATTCTTAGTGATTTCCTGTTCCAGGTTGAGCCCAAATCCAAATTCATGCCGTTGGGCGTGGGTCAGGTCAATGTTTGTATCCGGGGCGTAAAGGGCCGCTTGATAGCTGCCGAACTCTCCCGCGTTGACGTAGCCCAGAATGCGAGCCGTACCATGGTGATTGTGGATGCTGTAGCGCTGCTCATTCTCCACCACCATGTCCCAGGCGTGCCAGAAGCGGCCATCACCCCCTGAGGGTTCGCCTGGCCACAGCAGGTATTGGTCTTCGGCGGTGAACCCATTCCTCATACTCGTAATCTGAAAGAATCCATAGCGCAAGGCCCATCTCGGCTGGTTCAATTCAACTGCTACGCCGGTCGTATAGCCCAAGGCGTCCGCCGGGTAATCCCAGGCCGCGTTGGCCGTGAATGCCCAGTTCATGAATTGTGTACGCTGGTCGTTGGCGTAGGCGTTGTTGTCAAAAACGTCCTTGGAACTGAACCGGCCAATGGTAAAGGTGAGCCGTGAAATGTCCTGCTTGCCGGCCAAGGTCAGCTGATCCTCGAGCACATCCTCTTTGTCGCCGCCCAGACCAATGGTTTGGCGAATAAAGCAGCGCGCAAGGCCCGCACGAGGAGGATGCGTGCCTATCTTGTACGCTTCCCCATCAGTAAAGTCGTCAATGCCCAGGGTGCTACCTAACCCGAAGCCTTGAAACGCCAAGACATCGACATGCAGCTCCGCGCCCGTCCACAGCCGGAACCCGGAATACAGGTCCAACGACACGGTTTCCCGGACTTCACTGCTGGTGGGCAGGCTGTTCGGGCCGGAATACCTGGCGTAGAACGAGGGATAGCCCTGCAGAGTCGTGGTGCTCTGCATGTGGAAGTTCCAGTTCTGCGTCTGCTGCGCTTCCGGCTGCGTCTCGCCCGGCGCCTCCGGTTGCGACGCCTGGGGCTGCGGCGGTTCCGGCGCGGCGCTTCCGGAGTCTTGCCCATGCACGGGAGGAGCGATCATTGCTGCCGTAATCCAGAAGACGAAGGCTGCCAACAGCCGGCCGCCGATTCCTGCGGTGACCCTGTTTTTTCTTCCCTTTCGTCTCCCAGGGACAAGTCGTTCGATCAACATTGGGCTTACCCAGCAACCTTCCAGGTGACGCTGCCTGGATAGCCCGCGCCGTTCCCCAGGGGGCATGGAGTTCCGCGGGCGGGCAATCCGGAAGTCTCACATGTTCGCGTTACAAGGACGTTACAGTCCAACGCCCATCTCCAGCCGCGAGGCCAAGCCGGGCCCGGGCTCAAGTCCAGGGCAGCCCCGCTGCGGTCTCGCCCCGATCTGCAGGCTCCGGGCAAATTGAAAATGAAATTCATATTCAATATCTTCGGCCTTCTGCGGCGGCCGGGACGTGATCCTGATCACGGAGCGCGGTGATGGACGCCACCCCCGGGGCTTCCGTGTTTCCCAGTGCCCCGCGCGCTCCTGCCTGTGCTGGTTGGCGAACCTCCATCCCACCAGCCTGCGGTTTCCGTCATCGTTCGTTGCAACCGTCCACCGGGCGCTCACGATGGGCACGCGGGTTACGGGAGCGTCAGTGTCAGTGCGCTAACATACTTGCAACCAGAACGCGGAAAAGCGAAGATGCCCGGAAAAGTGAGCATGTTGACGGCTGACATTCGCGGAAACTGTGGATTTTCAACCAAAACCCTTATATCATACCCCCCTAGGGTACCGACAAGAGGAAAGCAGGAGAATGAAGGACAAAATTCCCGAAATTTCCAAAGAGAAACAGAAGCTTTTATTTCGCATCAAGCGCATACGAGGACAATTTGCGGCCGTGGAGCGCGCCCTAACCGCGGGGGACGAGTGCGCCGACATCTTGATGCTGTTGGCCGCGATTCGGGGAGGCGTCAATGGCCTGATGGCGGAGATTCTTGAGGATCACATCCGCCTGCACATGATGACACCGGATCAGAAGATGGATTCTCCCGAGGAATTGGGCGAAGACCTGATCGGCTTGGTGCGGGCTTATCTGAAGTAGTCGCCAGGGAATGGACAGACTAAGAATTTGCCTCTGCCTGCTGGACGCGCGTAGCCACCGATGATTGCCAACCTGCGTGAATCTGTTTGGTGATGAAGACCATGAGCATTACTACGATCCATTTCACTCTGCGGCTGTTCACGGCCCTGCTTCTCGGGGCAGCTGTGGGTTTGGAGCGACAGTGGAGACAACGGATGGCCGGCACTCGCACCAATGCCCTCGTCGCGGCCGGAGCCTCGGCATTCGTGATGGCTGGTTCTCTGCTGGTTGACGATCCCTCGGCGACTGGCCGAGTGGCTTCCTATGTTGTCTCTGGAGTTGGCTTCCTTGGAGCCGGGGTCATCTTCAAGGATTCAGCCAATATTCGCGGCCTGAACACGGCTGCAACCATACGGCTGCAACCATATGGTGTTCGGCCGCCGTCGGCGTGTTGGCGGGGCTTGGCGCTCTCCATCTTTCCCTGGTGCTGACGATTGCTGTTCTGCTGGCCAACATCGGTCTGCGTCCTCTCGCCTATCGGATTCACCCAGCGCTGCCAGAGGCAACGCCCATCGAGACGACCTACGAGTTGAACATGATCTGTCGCGCTTCTGACGAGGCCCACATACGGACCTTGCTCCTGACCACAATCAGCCAATCCACGGTCGGCTTGCAGTCGATTCGCAGCGAAGACATCGAAGGCAGTGACCGGACCACAGTACGAGCCGAGGTAATTACCTCGGGCCCAAAGCACGATACGGTCGAACAGATCGTGACCCGATTATCGTATGAACCTGGAATTGCAGCCGTCAGCTGGTCCGTGGTGCCAACCATGATGGAATAGCCGCCAGGGAAGTGACCGGGCCGGTATTTGCGTGCTGACGGCGGCGTCTGCAAGTCCACGCTGTTACCGGCCCAGACACTCCCAGCCACTGGCTGTTGCTGTTTGACAGCCCCCAGAGCCAACTCTAGAATCGAAATGGGGCTGGACGCCTTCACGTCCGGCCTTTCGTAACCACGCGGACGGATTTCCGCGTTCCCGCAGGAAACTCTCGATTGCCTTCCCCGGCATTGTGTAGTGTTGCATAGGTTGGCGGTGTAGCTCAGGTGGTTAGAGCGACGGTCTCATAATCCGTAGGTCGTAGGTTCGAGTCCTACCGCCGCCACCAATCAAATCAGTAAGTTCCGAAGGAATCTGCTCGATGTCACGATCGAGCGTTTGCGTCCTGTTTGCGGATTTCTGCGGGGCGTCAAGCCGGTCCACGTAAGAGACGTTCGCGCCGGGGATGAGATGGCCATAGGTGTCAACCGTTACCTGGATGGTGGAATGGCCCATCTGTTCCTTCACGTACACGATCGAGGCGCCGCCCTGGATGAGCAGCGAGCCGAACGTGTGCCGCAGGTCGTGCAGGCGGATCTTGCGAATGCCGGCTTTAGCCAGGACTGGCAGAAAGTAGCGATGGTAAAGATTGTCGGGATCGAGAATGGCGCCTTCGGGCGATGGGAACACCAACTCCCCTGAGATGTCATTCTTCCCTTCGAGGTATGCGTTCAATAGCCGCGCATCGCGAACCTCGATGAGCACGCGACGAAGCTCGCGTGACATATCGACCCGTCGCTGCTTCTTGCTCTTGGTGGTTGTGTGCTCCCGATGCACGTAGTTGTGCCGCACGAGGATGAAGCGGTTAGCGTCGTCCTTGTCTTTGCCGAATTGAATGTCTCCAAACTGTAGCGCGACCAGTTCGCCGCGACGCAGTCCGGTGCGGAGGGCGGTTAAGAAAAGCGGGTAATACTCAGGGCAGACATCTAAGGCGGCATCCAAAAACTGCTGGGCCTCGGCAGTTGTGAGCGCCACGCCTTTGGTGTCGGCCGATTTTGCTGTGCGTGTGAAGCGACCGAGGCGGGCGGCCGGGTTGGCCTCGATCAGCCCAGCCTCTATCGCCTGGTTGAGCATTCCGCGGATAACACAAAGAGCGTTTCGGATCGTGTTACGCGAGAGTTCCTTTGCAATAAGATCGTTGATGAGCGTTTTGATGTCGTCGCGCTTCACCTCGTCGAGGCGCTTGGTCGCAAATTGTGGACGCAGGTACTGCCGGAGGACGCCCTCATACCCGTCAGCGGTAGATGTCTTGCACTCCAAGCGAGCGTAGTCTCTCAGCCACTCGTCGGCATAGGCTTCAAATGTCGGCATCGCGCGCTGATCCGAACCGAAGATCCCGCTGTCCCCCAGAGCGAGCTTCGCCTCGACCTGCCGCCGCACTTCCTCGGCAATCTTTCGATCTGTCCCGATCGCTCGCGTTTTTCGCTTTCCGCGGTAGTCGATAACCAAATACCACTTGCCGCGTAGCTTGCGAATCTTCACACCCATGACCTAGCTCCGTATCCTCTGCATCACGTCCTCGACGATTGCGGTCACGCTCTGCGGTGGGTGGACTGTATGACCTGCCAGCCAGTCATTGAAAGCGGCTCGGCTGATCAGCAGCTTATTTCCCACCTGCGCCGCTGGTAACGGATTGTTGGTTCTGTGTATCCATTCGCGAATAGTACGTGCCGAGACCGACGCATACTGAGTAAGAGCGCGTAGATCGAGCCATTCCTTCTGCACACGTTGCCGCGAATTGGCCTCAGCCTTGCCCATCTATATCACGTCTTGTTTGCTTTGTGTCATCGATCGCCGCGTTCCAAAATCATCTGCTTTCAGAACTCCCTTTTCGCGCTTCGCACAAGTTGCAGGATCAGTAGGTTGCGCGAACGCGAGCACACGGGTTTTTGGAACATCCCTACAAGTTTGCGGCGATACCGTTTGGCGCTTCTCGCTGACAAATTTCTTGTTCGTCACTTTGATCTGACCTGCCCGGCTTCCAAGAAGTGTCGTCCGCATGCTCTAGTTGTAAGGAAATCGCAGCAAGACGGGAAGATGGAGAAAATGCCGGAATAATTTCTTAGGAGTTTATTTCTTTCTCGTCTGATCGCGCACCAGCTTTTCAAACTCGGACCGCTGCGTGCGATAGAAACTGTCAGCCAGCTTGTTCAACCTGTCGAAGCACTTTTGCGTGTGTGACCGCCCACACGAGCAGAGATGCTTCGCAATTTCTGCTCTTCCAGCCCGTCGATGGTCTCGGAGGTAGGCGGCTTCCTCAGCTTTGCCTGCCAGGTGCGGTCGGCCCGCGCTTGGCCGCTTCAACCCCATTTCAACAGTGAGGCAATCAACGATGCTCTGCAGAAGCTTTCGGCGTGCAGGTCCTTCCGCGGGAACGCCCGAACCACGAACGTCAATCATGAGCCCCGGGGGATTGGCCGAGACATCTTGCCAGCCCAAAATTGCCGATGTGCCGTCCGCTTCTGGGTCGCGTGTGAACTCGCCAGTCGGTCTCACGATCCCTTCTAGATAGGTGCCTGGGCCATACGAAACGTGCCCGAACAGCCATCTCGAGAGCTGCTTAGCCCCAGGCTTCGCTCTTAGCACATCAGTGTCTCGGGTCTTCAGATACCAGTTCGCGTGCCGGATCAGCGCCATTGCGACCATCTCCTCAGGGCTATAAACCTCATTCGGCCAGTAATAAATACCCAGGGAGGCAATGAAGTTTTCTTTAAAAGGAGACTTGAGTACGAAAATACCGGGCTTGATTTGGACAACGCTCCCGAACAAGGCCGCACATTCGGCTTGTCGTCTGCAGAACAAACTAACTCCGCGAAGATCAATTCTTTTGCCCCGCACAACCGCTGCGACATCCGGGGACAGCCGACGAGTGAGCCGTGCCATGGTGGACGAGTTTTTTGCCGTTCGTATTGCCATGCCGGCGTTCGTTTCCCGCGAGCGAGCATACAGGGTACCCCATACCAGTCGACTCGTTTGACATTAATCAGCTGTTGGTTAGCCGCTCTTGATCTCGGAAGGCTGCCGATGCGAATCAGGACAGGACCGACTTCTCCGACCCGCCGACGGCCCCTCCGTTGTCGTTGACCTCCTGGGCGACGCGTCTGGATCGCCCCCATAACATAGCCAGTTCGTGAATCACTCCTTTTTCCCAGACGATGGGCTCAAAGTGGAGGACTTGGGGATCTGAGCAGCCTGGGTCCGGTATGTAGTTCTCCGCTAATCCTGCCACTTCCCCGCGATTTCTGGATATTTTCTTGTTTGCTCGCGCACCAGCTTTTCAAACTCGGACCGCTGCGTGCGATAGAAACTGTCAGCCAGCTTGTTCAACCTGTCGAAGCACTTTTGCGTGTGTGACCGCCCGCACGAGCAGAGACGCTTCGCGATTTCCGCTCTTCCAGCTTTCCGGTGGTCTCGGAGGTAAGCGGCGGTCCGGGCTTGAGTTACCAGGCGCGGACGGCCCGACTTGGGACGCTTTCCCCCCAGGCTAACTGCGAGCGAATCGATCATGCTTTGCAAAAGCGTTCTCCGGAAGGCTCGCTCCCGCGGAGCAACTCCCGGCCCGCAAATCTCGATCGCAAGACTCGGAGGATCGCTATCATTGCATTGCACACCCAGGATTGCTGGCTTGCCGTCTGCTTCGGGGTCACGTGTGAACTCGCCCGTTGGTCTTACGATCCCTTGCACCCATACCGCTGAGCCAAGACGGGCCTTGGAGAGAGGCGGTTCTCCCGCTTCGGTAGGATCGTGTCTGGATGACGGACAAACCGGAAGTTGGAGCAAACTCAGATCGCCGCGCTACGCCGTGACGGGATTTCGTGGTCCGCGGTATGTCGAACCCTCAATGTGAGCAAGGGAAGCGCCCAGCGATCGGTTACCAGTATTGCCTAAGAGCGTCTAAACAAAACTACCCGGTCAGTTCATTGGTCGAAGAAAAGCCCGTCCGCAAGTACCTGAAGTTCGTTCTTGAGAGATGTGGGTTACGAGCAGGACTGGCTGTCTTCAAAAGCCCTCCATCATCCAGACATTGCTATTCCTGGTCCAGCCCAACATCGCCAGGTGTCGGCCGTCTGGGGAAGGCACGGCCCAGGGTCCGAAAAACCCAGTCCTCATTGTGGGGTTCACGCCTCTATTCTGCTCCCGAACCACGCGGGCGTGACCCTGCAAATCAACGTTCAAGAGCACGAATTTTTGCGGTGTCCGGCTGGGGGTAAACAATCCTTTACCGTCGGCAGCCCAGGCAAAGTCCACTCCTTCGCCCCTAGCGTTGGCGACTCGCGCATCGATGCCAACATCCCAGCCCTTGACCACTATCGTCTGCAACGCATGGCCGCTTAGTGAAACAATGTCAAACTGTTTTCCAGGTTGTTTGGACACGGCGATGCGCGTACCGTCAGGTGAAAGGTCCCAAGAGTAGTTTTCGCCAGGCTCAGTAACATACTGGGCCAGCTCGCCCCCCCTGCCTTTCATGGGGTCTAGTCCCGTGAAAACGATTCGCTTGCCATCGGAAGTGCGCTCGGCGATCACGCATATGGTCGCAGGAGATCTTGCACAGCGAGGCGATCCGGACAAACGGGCTGTTAGCAACATCTGCGGAAGGCCTCCCGTGATGGGTACCCGCATGATCTCGGTCGGCAGCGCGGATTCCCCGCCTTGCTCCTGGGGAAGAAGGGTGTAGATAATCGACAACCCATCCGGGCTTAAGACAGAAGCAGCGGGCACGGAGTTTTCTGTTCCGACGACGATCGCCTGAGGGGTATCCTCGTCCAGCGCCTGCTTGAAGATTTCAATCAAGCCGTTGCGATTGGAATGGAAGATGATTGCTTTGCTATCGGCCGTCCACGCCATTGGGTATTCGTTGCCCTCACTGGTAGTGAGCCGTCTCTGGTTACTGATGCGGATCCCGCTGGCGTCCAGATCGGCCACTTCAACGCTGCGCTGGGATGAGAATTTGAGGTAGGCGATCTCTTTGTAATTTTCCGTCACGGTCATGTTCTGCATGCAGAACCCGGCCCAGCAGGATTGCGTCGGGGTCAGTGGTGGAAACCATTTCGCTACCCGACACCGGGTTGTCCTGCTCTAACTCCGTCAAATACTCTGCCGCCGTCTTGGCAACCTGAGCTGCTTCCTTGAACTGGGCTCGCGGAACTCGACTCCCTTGGCTGGCGTCGGCTTTGATTATGGTCCCATCCACCGCCAGGTTTTTCCCTTCGACCAAGCCTTCCTTCAGGCAACGGCACACGATCTCCTCAAACACCTCGCGAAATATGCCCGACTGGCGAAAGCGCCCATGCCGGTTCTTGGAAAATGTTGCGTGGTCCGGAATCTCTGCTCCAAAGTCCAGCCGTGTGAACCAGCGATAGGCCAAGTGCATCTTCACTTCTTCCAGCAGGCGTCGTTCGCTGGTAATCCCGTACAGATAACCAATCAGCAAAAGGCGCAGCAGCACCTCGGGATCAATCGAGGGCCGACCGGTCGAACTGTAGAAAGGCTTCAGCCGCTCGCGCACGAAGCTCAGATCGACGTACTGATCGATAAGCCGAAGCAAGTGATCTTCGGGAATCTGATCTTCTAAGCGGAAGTAGTAGAACAGCGATTCGGTGCGCTCCTGCTGACCCATCATCGTCGACGTCCCCCTGAATGAGGGTTAGCACACCTGTTCTTGCCGACAAACAGAAAAACTCGGGTAGGCACCGAGTTTTTCAACAGTCTCAGATGTCTCTGGGCAGCCAAATGCTAGCTGGGAGCCAAAAGTGTTCGGCTCTTGTTGGGCAACAGCTTCTTGGTCCTCCAAGGCCTGGAGCGTCGAATCCGCGCTTCTACAGCCAGACGCCTCCAGTTACTGGGAGTTCCTGTGGAATGTTGCCGTACAAGCTAGCAGCCTTAGTGCAGAGCCCTAGCTCATCCGCCCATACCGGCGACATCTAGGCTGAGCGCCCCCAACGAATCATCGCTGACAATCCGGAACGACGCGCTGGGAGCCCCGCTAGTTGACGGTCGATACATGATATTGACATCTACCTCGGCGCCCGGGGCAATCGTGATGGGAAAGACAGGCACCGGGTCGAGCGAGAAATCGGAACTACCCGATGCCATGCTGATCGCGGAAATATGAAGGTCTTTCGTGCCTACATTAAACAGTTGCAACGGGATGGAGCGCGGGCTGGCGGCGGAGGTCAGGCCGAAATTGGCTTGCCCGGTGGGGTTGGCGGCCAGTCGCGGCGCGCGGGCCATGACCCCTCTTCCGGTGGCCTTACGAATGTACGGGTGACGCCGGATCGCTACTGCTGATCTGAAGGGTTGCCGAGTCCTCCCCGATTGAGCCCGGCGTGAAAACCACACTGAACGATTGGCTCTTGCCGGGCGCAATGGCGATGGGAAACGCGGGCACGGGATCCAGTGTGAAGTTGGGAGAGTCCGAGGTCGCAATGCCGGTAATGGTTAGCGGCCCGTCACCGCAGTTGTAAACGTCCAAAGAAAGCGCTCCCTTGCCCCCGGCATGGGTACCGCACCAAAACCCAGGTTCGGCCCCACATAGATACAAGGTCCCGTCGGCCGAGTCACCTCGAAACAACTGCGACCATAGGTCCCTACACGCAGCACAGGCGGATTCACTGAGTTGTCGATCGCCAGCGAGCTACAGCTGACGGTGGGCAAACCTACACCGTAAGCTCTCCAGGTAGCCGTCACGGTCCCGCCGCTGACGTTAACGTCGCTACAGCGCAGGACACCTGCGTCGCCCGCGACGACCAAAGCCGACGGATTGGCCGATGTATCAAACACCGCCGAGTGCAGGGGAAGGTCAGGAAGATTGCCTTGCGGCCCGTTGCCGTCGGTGCCGCTCACATCATTCCAGCTGGCTCCGTTGTCACTGGTGAGGAATATCCGCTGGGTTCGGTACTTGGAATGGATTCCGCTTTGGCCGCCATAGGCGACCGCAACCCGCGCGGGATTGTTGGCGTCGACGGCAATGCTGGCGACCGGAGCAACCCCTTTGGAGGGGTTCGGCGATAAACCTGGATTCCAGGTTGTGCCGGCATCGCCGAGTAGTAGACAGAACCATCCGAAGCTCCCGCCCAGATGCGATTCGAATCAGCCTTGGTGGTCGCGACAGTGGTTATGTCTACGTTATCGCCTAAATTCAGAACGGAGTTGAATTCGTCCCGCCCGCGTCCGCGCTCTGGTAAAGGATCTGTCCGACGCCAACATACACGACGCGCTGAGTCGGATCCGTTCCGTTGAGTTCCAGGGCGATGGCGCGCGTCGGGTCGCCTCTGGTCGGCGAGGGTAGCGCTCCGTTGTGTGTCCAGGTGGCGCCCGCGTCACTCGTCTTGTACAAGGACCCGTCGTCGAATCCGTAGACCGTCTTGGGGTCACTTGGATCAACGGCAACAAGCCTTCCATCGCCGTCGATTCCCGCGTGCCAACTGGCGTCCGTGTCGCTCGGCCAGTGACCGGCTGTTCCCGTGTCCTGGCAGCCTCCGTAGGTATAGGCGTTCTTGCCCGCTCCCTTACCGATATCGATTCCGAAAAAGAGGTTTGATCCGATATTGCCATTCGATGGCGTCCAAGTGTTTCCACCATCGGAGCTTTTAAAAATGCCGCCGTCCGTGCCGAGGTAGACCGGCGTGACCGAGCCGCTACGATTGATTTTTGGACTCATCGTCAGTACATGAATGTCCCAGTGCGTCTGCCCGGAAGTACATGCGGTTTGATCGAAGGTCTGGCCGCCATCCAGCGACCGCCAGAGCTCTTGAAACCCCACATAGATTTGTCCGCTGGGAGATCCACCGCTAACGGTGACTTCAGGGTCAACGCCGAGAGTCAGGTCATAATTCGTTTGCGAGAACCCATCGTTGCTTGCGACCTGGCCGACACTTGGAAGCAGCGTCCAATGTTGTCCTCCATCTGTTGATTGATAGAGGCCAAGATACGCTGCGTTGGGATTGCTTCCGTATTGAATGCTGGCGTAGAGCAGTTCGGTAGCTTGCTCCGCCTGTGCGATCTCCACATTTCCAATCGGTGGACCAGGCGGACCATTGACTCGCAGCGTCAAGTAGGTTTGTGGAGAAGCTCGCGCCGCCGTCAGTGGACTTCATCACTCCGACACCCTGCACGCCAGCATAAATCGTGTTGGGATCGCCGCTGTCGCGCAAGAGACATGTGATTAAGCCATTGAGAACCGGTTGGCGATTGTCGAAGGTAGGACTGTTCGAGCCGAAATTCTGACCTCCATCCACCGAACGGTAAAGCCCATCGTTGGTTGCTACCAGAAGAGTGTTGGCGGCAAGCACCATAATCGCGGTGATGTATAAGCCGGCGAAGATCGTTCCAAACGGACCGCCATCGACGATACTCCAGGTTGCGCCGCCGTCCGGCGACCGATAGACGCCGACGCCTTTCGTGAACTCCCAGCCTCCGTCATACATGTTGCCGGTGCCAGCATAGACAACGCGTGCATTCGGCGGGCTGGAGGAGTCGATGGCCACCGCGCCCATGGACAAGCCCAACAAGTCGTCCATGCTTGTATTCCACGTCTTTCCGCCATCAACGGTTTTCCATATTCCGCCGTCATTCGTGGCGATGTAGATGACCTGGTCCGAGCTTCCATCGGGATCAATCGCAATGTCGGTAACCTCGCCGGAATCTGGACCTTTGCCCTGATAGTTTTGCTCAGCCTCGATGATTAGCGGTGCAGGCCCGATGGATTTCCAGAGGACGCTGGCATCCACATCAAACAGGAAATATTGCATCAGCCCCTGACGCCAAAGGTCGGTGCTCGGTTTACCGTCGGGAGTACTATGGTTGAGCAGATACCTTTCCAGATTTTTGCCGTGACCGAGTTCATCATGTAAGGGCACGTCGGTCCTCCTCTCGGGCGCGAATTCTTCCCGGAGAGATTGTACAAGTGCGAAGTTTCGGCAGTGTTGAGCGACCCAGCAGAAAATCGACAATGCTGAAAGGCGGATGCGTCCAGCCGAAAGATTGCGAGTACCTCCTTACAGACCCAGTGTAGAGCAGCGGAAATACCCCCTCAACTCTCCCCACACCCCTCTGAGGTCACGGTCAAGTCAATACACTCGTCATGGCCAGAGCAATTCTCTCAAGCTCAGAGCAATACACGATCTCTCTCACAAGCCCCGCAGATTGAACAGATAGCGGAACGGAGCAGGACGATCTCGCCTGAACATGCATGTGGCTTTCGGCAACTTTGGCGGGAAGGTCGCCCGATAAAGACGAAAAATATCCGATGTAGTGGCTCTTGGCTGCGCCAGCGCTCACGCTGCTATCGGACAGTAGCTGGGCAATGGCTCGATATATGCTTCGCACATCAATAGTTTGCAGCGACCACCGGTTGCCGCAACCGGAAGTCCGCGAATATAGGCTGATAGTCGCCGTTCGTTCTTTGGTAGGGCATAACGTGATGGGTTCTGCCTTGCGCATCAGGATTCGCGAATTGAGCCGTTAGTCCGGCATGCGATGGAATCCCCGAAAGGGTCTATATTGTGTGGCGGTTGGGAGCTAAATCGGAAATTCCGGAATAAGTCGTTGCCCTCTTCGTAGATTTTGCGTGACAATGCAGCTACACGCAAACAAGAGGTCCATCTCTCTTTTGCCTGCGCCCCCAAGCTGATGGCCTTCCACGGGAGGATTTCGAATGAGCCGCATTCGATGCGCGTGTGCCTGCCTGTCTCTCACCTTGCTTCTGGCTGCACCTCTGTTGTGCCAGGAGAGCTGCCCGGCACTGACCGTGCCCAAGATCATTCCCGGCAGCAATATCTTCCGCGAAGAACAGGAAATGTTCCTCGGAGACGCCGAGGCTGCCAACATAGACCAGTCGATTACGATCGTCCGGGATCCGGAGTTGACGGCCCATCTTCAAGCTATCGTCAACCGTCTCGCGCAGAATTTACCCCCAAACCAAATCCAATTCCGCGTGAAGCTCATCGACGTGCCAACTGCGGAAGCCTTCAGTATTGCTGGTGGGCACATTTACATCTCTCGCAAGATTGTGGCTATGACCCGCAGTGAAGACGAGATGGCCGGAGTCTTGGCACATGAGATGGGGCACATCGTGGCTCACCACGCGGCTATTGAGACCAGCGAGGAGTTTCGCAGAGTCCTCCACGTAACCCAGGTTGGCAATCGCGAGGACGTTACCGCCAAGTGGAACCAGTTTCTGAGCAACTATCGTCGCCAGAGGATGCAACGAGGAGACTACGAGAAGGCGGTGGAAATCGAAGAGCGCGAGCAAGCTACAGGCCGATACTATCGCCCTTTATCTGGTGACACGGGCGGGATATTCTCCGCAGGCTTTTGAGGCGTTCTTCGACCGATTAGCGGAGACCATGGGAAATACTGGCAGCTTTTGGTCCAACCTTTTCGGGACGACCAAGCCGGATTCAAAACGTCTTGGCCAGATCATCAAGAACACAACGGCTATGCCCCAGGCTTGTGTCTCAGCTCGTACCGATACCGCCGCACAGTTCGAAGCCTGGAAGAAGTCCGTCGTTGAGTACTCGTCAGCGGCGCTGACACGCCAGGAGTCGCTGCCTGGCCTCATCAGCAAACGCGTGCTGGCAGAGCGTTTGCGGCCCGAGACTCAATTCATTCGCATCAGTCCTGACGGCAAGTTCGTGCTCGCGCAGGATGACAGCAGTGCGTTTGTCCTCAGCCGCCAACCTCTACAACCCATCTTTCGTTTCGATGCATGGGATGCCGGTAGCGGCCAGTTCACGCCCGACTCTCACGGTGTCGTTCTTTTGTTCGATGCTGAAGCTTCTCCTCGGGTTGAACGATGGGACATCGGTACCCAGAAGCGCGTGGACGTCCATGAAGTCTACGTCCGAGACGGTTGTCTAACGAGCAAAGTGTCGCCTGATGGAAGGACTCTGGCGTGCTTTACGGCCGGCGGGATCGATGACGTGGGATTGCTCAAGTATGACCTCGATATTTATGACGTCGCGACCGAGGCGTCTTTTTGGCATAAGAAGGGCTGGATGACTTTCAATATCTCCAAAACGCTCTGGTACGCAGACGTTGAGCTGTTGAAAGAACTTGGCCTCGCTAAGAGCTTGCTGGAGAGCCAGTCAGCGATGGCCTTCTCTCCGGACGGCCATTATTTCGTGGCGCACTGCCGCCAGAATACGACGGCCATCGACCTCTTTGCCCGCAATCCAATCGAGCTGCCGGGGTAACGTCAAGGCCCTGCTCGATTACAGCTTTGTCTTCCTTGCGAACAATCGCCTTATGGGGGTTGCTGGAGGCAGTGGGGAACAATCCGAAGTGGTCGAGTTCCCCGGCGGTAAGGTAACCTTCAAAGACTTGAACGTCGGCGGCTCCAAACTGGAGGCGGTTGCGCATGGCGATCATGTCCTGCTCCGCCCCATCAAGGACCATCCGGTCGGCATTTTCGATTTGCAACAGAACAAGCTGCTTGTAGCCAGCAAGAAGACTGCGATCGATCTGTGGGACAACACCTACATTGCCGAGCGTCTCGATGGTGACTTGCAGAGTGTCGAGTTGAGCACGGTGCAACCGCTCGAGCACGCGCATCTTCCAGACTCTCCTCTGGGTAAAGTGCGGGCCAGTGCTCTTTCGCCCGACCTCGACTGGCTGGCTATCTCCCAGAAATCGGGAGGCGCCGTCTGGAACTTGCAAACCGGGCAGAGGCTGTATTACCTGCGCGGTTTCTCCGCGGCATATTTTTCGCCGGACGGCGCGCTCTATGCGGATTTCCCTAAGTATCAAGCGACCAAGCGCATGATCGGGCGGGCTGCGCTAACCACGTCGGACGTTCGTCCTCAGCAAACCATCGACGAGGGTAAGCGCACTATCGAAACCGGGAGATATTTACTGACGCTTCTGCCGGCCAAGGAAAACAAGACGTTTTCCGATGTCAGGCTTGAGTTGCGCGGCATTACCGATGATCAGTTGCTTTGGACTAAACATTTTCCCCACGAACGGCCTGGCTTCCTGGTGCACTTCGCGGCGAATAGTCTGGTTTTGTACTGGAAGGGAAGCAGTCAAGCAGCGCACTCCATCGCCAAAGACGATCCAGCCGCGGCTGCCGCTCTGGCTCAGCTCAAGGATAAGGACGGGCTCTATTCGTTCAGGTATGTGATCTGGATACCGGCCGGACGCGCGCGCAGCTGGCATTTGATACAGGAAACCATTCGTTTCAAGTGGTCGGAGCCATCGCCAGCCGTGACCGCCTCGTGGTAGCAGATGACCAGAACCGGGTGTTGGTCTATTCCTTCGATGGCCAGCTCAAGGGAACAATTGCCGGTCGTTCACCGGAGATTTCCGCCGCGGCCGATCTGCTGACGGTGCGGACAGAACGGGGTGAGCTGGAGCTCTACGACCTGACGAACCTTCAGAAACGAGCTACCTATGATTTCAACAGCCGGGTCGCTTTCAATGGCTTCAGCGCCGATGGCACACGTCTGCTGGTGCTCACCTCGGATCAGGTGGTGTACACCCTGGATCCATCACGCGCCAACGAAACACGGAGCGCTATCAGTCAGTGAGAGATTCCTGATGCCAACCAAATTTCCTCTAAGTAGGTTCGCTGCTGCATCCCTTTCGGCTTCGCCCTTTCGTCAGTTCGGTTGAGCTTAGGCCGTGTCAAACTCGCACGGTATTCCATCCGGCCCAAAGGCTCTTCGCTTCTGGATGGTTCTGATACGAGTCCAGGAGCATGACCATTTCCGAGGAGGCGTGAGGGGACGACTCAAACCGCTTTGGCAAGTCCAGATCCACAAATTTAGGAGCATGGACTAGTCTCGGGTCGGCGGCCCGTTAACTATTTGCAAACGGCATTGACAACCGTGGGTCGCGACGGCAGAATTCCAAGCTAATTTCCCGGCCTAACAATCGACTGCTCCCAATCTACGCCGCACTACATGCACGAAAGGAGCGCTTCATGCGCCGCTTGATTATGTCTCTGGCTGTCACGTGCTTTACAACCCTGTTGCTGGTTTGTTCCGCCAGCGCACAGCAAGCTGCAACCACGAACGTCCCCAACCTGATTCGCTACGGCGGAGTGCTGAAGGATGCGCAAGGTGCACCGCGTTCTTCCACGACCATGGGTATCACCTTCGCCATTTACAAGCAGCAGGACGGCGGTGCGCCGATCTGGATGGAGACGCAGAATGTGGCGACCGACGCCAGCGGCAACTACAGCGCGCTGCTGGGAAGCACGACGGCGAATGGGTTGCCGGGTGATCTGTTCTCTCAGGAAGAGCAGCGTTGGCTGACTATTCAGGTAGAGGGACAGGCGGAGCAACCGCGCGTCCTATTGGTCAGCGTTCCGTATGCGTTCAAGGCACACGAAGCCGAAACGCTCGGCGGCAAGACCGTTTCGGACTTCGTGCTGGCTAACGGGACGAATTCCTCGGCGAATGGCAGCAGCACGACTCAAGCTGGATCGAGCTCGGCGAACGCTCTGCCGGCAATCGGCGGAGCCAGGAAAGGCGCTGCCAGCGCTGGGCCGACGAACTTCAGCGGCTCGACCACCGACCAGATTGTGGGAGTGACCCAAAGCGGCACAGGAACTGGAGTCATCGCCTCGGCGCCTTCCAAAGCGTTGGTGGGAACCGCGACCTCGACCAGCGGCACCGCGATTGGCGTGGAAGGCGGGTCGAACGGCCCTGGCGGATACGGAGTTTACGGCAATGTGACCTCCGCCACTGGTGCCACGGTGGGCGTGAAGGGCAATTCGCAAAGCAGTGCTGGTACGGGTGTGCGAGGCACGAACATTGCCACCACCGGAGCGACAACGGGTGTCAGCGGCTATGTTGCCAGTGCCGCAGGAGTTGCCGGAGCCTTTAACAACGCAGCCGGGGGCATGATTCTCAGCGGCCAAAACAATGGAGTAGTGAAGTTCTCTGTCGACGGCAGCGGGAATGTGAACTCTGCTTCGGGCACTTACCAGATCGGCGGAAGTACGGTGCTAAACATCGGGAATCTCGCTGACAGCAACGTATTTCTCGGTGTTGGGGCTGGCTTCCACAATGTTGCGGGATCGGGGATGTACAACACTTTCTCCGGTTATCAGGCAGGCTACTCCAACACCAGCGCAACCGGAAACACCTTCTCCGGCTGGCAGGCTGGTTTCAGTAATACTACTGGTTCTAGCAACACTTTTTCTGGTGCTCAGGCCGGCGTCAGCAATACCACTGGAAGCGGTAACACCTTCTACGGCGTTGCAACTGGGACTAGCAACACCACCGGAGGCGGCAACACCTTTTCGGGCATTCAGGCCGGTGCCTCCAACACCACTGGAAGCAACAACACCTTTGTCGGCTTTGACGCCGGCCTCGACAACGCCACTGGAGGTGACAACACCTTCTCTGGGGACGGATCTGGACTCATGAACACCACCGGAACCCAAAACACATTTTTCGGCTACCAAGCTGGCTTTTTTAACACGACTGGCAGCTCCGATATTTACATCGGTAATCAAGGCTCCACGTCCGGCGCAGAAAGCAACACGATCCGCATTGGCACGCCGGGAACGGGCGCCGGCCAGCAAAGTGCAACCTACATTGCGGGTCTCTACGGTGCCACTACGAACGCGGGTTCGGCGGTTTTCGTGGACTCCACCGGGAAACTCGGAACCAGCGGCAACACTGTTACTGGACTAACCATGACTTCGGTTTTTCAGAACTATGCCGGCTCCGTCGATATTAGCTGTCCCAACAACTACTCGGCGGTACTTGCGTCGTGTCAGGCAGGAGTGAACGTTGTTCTTAACGACATAAACACCATTCTGCCCCCTGGGGCTAGCAGTTGGGCGGATTACCTCACGCCCAGTGTCAACAACGCTACAGGCGTTCATTGTGATTTGGGTGCGGGTAACCAGAGCCAGGCGCAATTGAGGTGTGCCCAACAATGAGCAGTCATGTTGCCTTGCTGCTAGGGTACGGTTTATCGCAGCTCGCGACAGCGTTGCCGGGGTCAACCGATAAGCTGGCGTTACAAGCGGACAGGTGTCTGGCGTTGTCGGAAGCACTCAATGCGGCGGCCCGAACCCGGCCGCGGTCAATGGGTATGCATCAGCTGAAACCAGGCGTGTATACGGGGTTTGTGGCAGTACGCCGAGCGCCGACGGCACAGGGGTTGGCCGGGACGGCCAACGCCACCAGTGGCATCGCTGTCGGCGTGTATGGCAGTAGCGCCAGCAAGGGCGGAGTTGGAGGATTCGGTAGCGACAGTGCCACTAGCGGGGGTGAATTTCGGCAATCAGAGTATCAGCGCCAGCAGCAAGGGCGTGGCGGTGCAAGGCTCATCGCCCAATGTAGCCTGTTGCCGGATACACTGTATTGAATCGGGCCGCTGACAAGCGTTACCTCGCTCCGGCAACGCTGGTATATAAGTCTCAGGAAACCACGTAGCCCTTAAAGGGCTCTCGCAGCCGAGCCCGGGGAAGATTCGTCGAGAGGACGCCATGTTCACCGCAAATGGTCAGCCGTTAGGGAAACTCACCCTATCTAAGATGGTCTGCGTCGTCTCTGTGTTTTGCGCCACGGCAGCTATTGCCTCGCCGGCACAAGGCTTCACCACTCTGCTGAATTTCACAGGCGGCAACGGTGCCAATCCCCAAGCCTCTCTCATCCAGGGCACTGACGGGAACTTCTATGGGACAACACTGAGTGGCGGGACCAGCAACAACTGCGGCAGCTCCGGCTGTGGCACGGTCTTCAAAATCACTCCCTCGGGTGCGCTGACCACGCTGCAGAGCTTCCATTCGAGTGACGGTGCTTCTCCTCAAGCTGGGCTGCTGCAAGCCACCGATGGGAACCTCTACGGGACAACCTCTGAGGGCGGAGTTGACTTCGATGGCACGGTTTTCAAAATCACTCCCTCGGGCACGCTGACCACATTGCACACCTTCAAGGGCACTGACGGATCTTTCCCTACCGCCGGGCTGGTGCAAGCCACCGATGGGAACTTCTATGGGACAGCCTCGAATGGTGGCGCCAACTGCGGCAGCGTCGGCTGTGGCACGGTTTTCAAAATCACTCCCTCGGGCACGCTGACCACGCTGCATAGCTTCGCGGGAGGTGACGGAGCTCTCCCTAACGGATTGGTGCAAGCCAACGACGGAAACTTCTACGGGACAACGTACACCGGCGGGGCCAACAACTATGGGACAGTCTTCAAAATCACCTCGGGGGGCACTCTGACCACGCTGTACAGCTTCGATTTCAGTCACGGCACCAAACCTTCCGCCGCGCTCGTGCAAGCCACGGATGGGAACTTCTATGGGACAACCTCGGAAGGCGGGGCCAGCAGCAACTGCGGCAGCGCAGGCTGTGGCACGATCTTCAAGATCACCCCCTCAGGCACGCTGACCACGCTGCACAACTTCTCCGGCGGTGACGGAGCTGCCCCTGTCGCGGGGCTGGTCCAAGCCACCGACGGGAACTTCTACGGGACAACCTATGGTGGGGGGACTTACTCGGTTGGCACGGTTTTCAAAATCACTGCCTCGGGCACGCTGACCACGCTACACAGCTTCGATTCGAGTGACGGTGCTCGTCCTCAAGCAGGGCTGGTGCAAGCCACCGACAGCAATTTCTACGGCACAGCGTACTTCGGCGGGGCCGACAATGATGGCACGGTCTTTAAGCTGCAACTCATCTACTACACGCTAACCGTCTCGACCAGTGGCAACGGAACCGTGACCAGCACCGACGGCTTCATCAATTGCCCCGGCACATGCAGCCATTCCTATCTCGATAACACGCCCGTCACGCTGAATGCCACACCCGCGCAAGGCTGGAGCTTTGCCGGCTGGAGCGGCGACTGCTCGGGCACCGGCTCCTGCAATCTGACTATGACACAAAACCAATCGGTGGGTGCCACGTTTACACAGAACAGCTATACCTTGACAGCATCTGTCAGCGGTCAGGGCAGCATCACCAGTACTGACGGCTTCATAAACTGTCCCGGTACGTGCACCCACACCTATCTTTCGCTTACTCAGGTGACACTGAATGCCTCACCAGCACAAGGCTGGGCGTTCAGCGGTTGGACTGGAGCATGCAGCGGCGTCGGCCAGTGTAACGTGACCATGACGCAGAGCCTGGCAGTCTCCGCCGTCTTCGTTGAGCCTGGACACGGGATTCAGTTCACGCCGGTCACGCCCTGCCGCCTGGTAGACACGCGACAGACCCACGATCCCATTCAAGGTGGCACGTCGCAGAACTACACTCTGCCGCAACTCAGTGGCTGCGGAATTCCCACTAGCGCTGCGGCCTACTCCCTGAATGTCACCGTAGTTCCAATTACTACTCTTGGATATCTAACTATCTGGCCCACCGGTGAAGCTCAGCCCTACGTCTCCACGATGAACTCACCCGACGGACGCATCAAGGCCAATGCCGCGATTGTCCCTGCTGGGACGAACGGTGCAGTCAGTGTGTATGTTACCGACACCAGCAACGTCATCCTCGACATCGACGGTTACTTCGCGCCACCTGCAAGCAATACATATCAGTTCTATCCGCTGACGCCGTGCCGCATCGTCGACACCCGTAACAACAAGGATGGAGGCATGCTCCAGGCGGGAGTGGAGCGTGACTACACAATTGGGCCGAATTGCGGTGTCCCGAGCAGCGCGACGGCCTATTCATTCAACGTCACCGTCCTGCCGTCCGCTGGCGGCTTGGACTATCTGACCGTTTGGCCCAAAGGCGAAGCGCAACCTCTGGTCTCCACCCTAAACGACAACACCGGGACGATCGTGGCGAATGCAGCCATTGTGCCGGCGGGCAGCGAAAACGCAACAGCCTTCTACGCCAACAGCAACGCCACCAACCTGTTGATTGACGTCGATGGTTATTTCGCCGCGCCCGGAACTGGCGGGTTGTCGCTGTATCCGGTCGCTCCTTGCCGCGTGCTGGACACCCGTCAGAACAACGGCAAGCCCTTCATGGGCGAGAAAACTGTGAATGTGGTCGCTAGCGCCTGTGCTCCGCCTAGTAACGCGGCGTCCTACGTCTTCAACTCGACTGTCGTTCCGCCGGGCCCTATGCTTTACCTCACATTGTGGCCTGATGGCGAGCAACAACCCACGGTGTCGACGCTGAATGCCGAGGATGGCTTCATCACGTCCAACATGGCGATTGTGCCGACGACCAACGGTTCCATCGACGCCTATGCTGCCGGACTCACACAACTGATCCTGGATATTTCCGGCTACTTCGCGCGGTAGGGAGCTTCGCGCCTTGCAGTCCCGGCAGTTGCCTGCCCGAAATCTAGTGTTGCTGGGCAAGTGAATCCGCCAAGTTCCAGGCTCACAATATCAGGCACTTAGCGGAAACATATTCGCGAGGGTAATTGGGCAAGCCATGGAATACCCGGGAAGCATTGTCTTTGCTGCCATGAACAGAACTTGCTGGCGGTCATTTCAAAGTGGCGTACTCGGCTTTGGCTCGAATGTAGAGGGGATTGTCGAGCTCGGCGTCCTTCCAGAGCGTGAGAAAATTCTGGTACGCGACGCGGGCTTTAGCGCGCGCCGCGGGATCGGTGGCGGCGTTGAGGGCATAGGCGCGAGCCACGCCGAGTCGGGCGAGCGCTGCCCAGGGAAAGTTCCATACCACTCCCCAGTGGTCGATGAACTTCTGAAACTCCGCTGCTGCTGCGTTGCTCTTGTGCAGCATCAGATAGGCTTCTCCACGCAAATACACCGGGCATAGGAATACACTGACCTCCGTGGGCTGACCGAGTTCGATCGTGTTCGCCGCCTTCAGTAGTTCGACTGCCTGATTCGGGTCATTGCGCTCTAGTGCCACTGCTGCGCGGATCGATGGTAGCCAATATCTCTGGACCATGGTGTCCAGCGGGAACGTCTTGTCGAGTTCGGCTTCCAGTTTCTCAGCCCGTTCCCTATCGTCTGCCTGCGCCAGAGCCAGCGCCGCCATAGCCCGCACGTCGCGGTTGGGGGCCAGCTTTACTGCCGCATCGGCGTCGACCCTGGCCTGCTTCCCATTGCCCGATGCCGTCTCGCGCAGCGCAGCTGCCGCCTGATACGTCGCCGCAGTTTCCTTTGCGCCGTTGTGCTCGGCTGAATCCATCGCCCGCTGGGTCAGCTCGTGCGCATTCTTGAATCTTCCGTGCCAAGCCTCCGTGTCGGCTTGATATGCCAGCAGGAAGTCTTCCGTGCCCGGCTTACCAACGGCGGCCGCTGCCACCCGTCCCATCCCCGCCGTGTCACCCTTCAGAAAAGCCAGCGCATAATCGTTCGCCAGCAAGCCCTCACTTTCCAGCTTGCGGTCGTGCGCCTGTTTCAACACTGTGTCCGACTCGTCCAGCCGGTTGAGGTTTGCATATGCGGCAGCAAGGTTGGCGTAGCTGACCCAGCTGTTCGGGTCTCGCCGCATTGCCTCCCGATCCTCCTGCAATGCCTTCTCGTAGCTTCCCAGGCTAAAGTAGATGAATCCCAGGTTGGCATAGGTCGCAACGTCTCTTGGGTACGTTCTCTGCCACCGTTCCCACGCTTGCGCTGCCTTCTCCAGCTCTCCGGTCGCGTACGTGTAATAGCTTGCCTCGATGGTGACCCGCTCGCGCTCGCTCACTCTGTCTCGCAGCTCATAAGCCTTGCTTGCGTTCTCTACCATCCGTCCGGCTTCGTTGAGGTTTCCGTAGACTGCCGACATAGCGATGTAGGCCGTGGCGAAACTCGGGTCGAGTTCCACCGCCCGCTGATAGAAAGGTAGGGCGGCGGTTCCACCTTCGGCAGAGCTGGTCTTCTGTCCGAGGCTGTAAGCTTTCAGAGCCTCCAGGGATGGCGTGGTGGCCTGCGCTAGAGGAGTGGAATACTTCTCCACCGAGCTGAGCGATTCTCCAAGTTTGCCACGTAGGTCGATGGCCGCGGCGTCCAGGGCATTCAGCACGGCTTCCTTATTCGCCGCCTGCTCCTGTGCTTCCGCCAACATGTAGCCGTTGTTGCAGTCCACTACCTGCAAGCCAATCACGTACTGGCTGCCCAACCTGGCAATCGACCCATTTAGCATCGCCGTGCTAGAGGTGCGCAAGCACACTTCGCGTGTAACCTCCGGCGTCAGCCGAGCGCCGGCGGGACGGCCCATTAGCCTCAGAGTTGCATTTACCTTGCTGTCCGGCACCAGGTAGAGAAATGGCGACTGCTCCATCTGTATTGCGAGTCCTTGCTTCAGTGCGTCGTCGAAGACCGCGTCGCCAGCGTTGTTATCGAAGTCTGCGAGGACGATGCTGTCTTTATCGGTAAACCTGGGCGTCCGATGGGAGAAAAAATAGCCCACAACGGCAGCAGCTAGGACCAGAGCCGCCGCGGCGGCGAGCCATCGCCGCCAAACTTTATTACGCGGACGGACGATGCCTTCATCTATCCGTGCAGCATCCGGGACCAACTCTGCGTCCGATTCCGCTTCCGCCAGCGGCGGTTCCTCTCCGTTGAGCGAGAAGACAGGGACGTAGGTGCCCCTGGGCAAATTAATGTGGATCGGGTCGTGCTTTCCCAGATTTTGGTAGTACTCAGCCAAGTCGCACACGCAGCCGCCGGGCCTCGGCGCGAACGATGGGATCGGTCCCCGTATCGTAGTCGTCACGGCGCTCGAATACCTCCACGCCGATTAGATATTCCTTGATAGCTTCCTTTTCGCCGGATAGGGCTTTGCAAACTACGAATTCCAGAAACTGGCGATGGCGAGGTGCCTTGCTAAAGGTCGGGGAAGACAGAATTCTCTGAAGCTCAGCCTCGATTTCTGTGGGCGGGATAGTCCCTTCCTGCATGGACCGTCACCTTTCACTTGCCTGCCATGATGGGTAGCCAGATTCGATTGGGTAGGCGGCAAGTATAGCCGCATTTTGACACACCAGCAACGCTAAATTGAGTCAACGACTTAGCCAGCACTGCTACCGTAGCGCGCCCTCCGCTACCGAATGCTACTTAAGTTGCGAGGGCGTCGTAGTCCACAATCCACCATAGTGACACGCCGCCAAATCGCCCCAGTCTTAGTTAAGGAGTGGAACAGCGCGGCTGGAAGGATAATGATATGCAGAGCCAGGGACAACACCGGACTCGGACTCAAACTCTTGGAAGCAACTATCGCGCGTTGAATCTTGCGCTAACCGTAACACTACTATTTACATTAATCGCCGTTCTTACTCCGGCGGCGCAAGCGCGAACATTCCGGGTGCTTCATACCTTCACCGGCGATCGGGATGGGGCTAACCCTACTGCCGGCCTAGTTGAAAACATGGCCGGAACCCAGTTGTTTGGTACGGCGCTCAATGGCGGCCAAGGCTATGGCACGGTCTACCAGCTGAAGCAGGAGGGATCCGGATGGCTCTTTAACCCCCTCTACATCTTCGCCGGAGGCGGCGACGGCGCGGGCCCTGGCTTCAACGGAGGAAACCTGGTGATCGGGCCAAACGGAACCGTTTACGGAACAACTATCGGAGGAGGAGACAGCAACTGTAGTGGCGGCGCTCCGTATCCCGGTTGCGGCACCGTCTTTAATGTGCACCCCCCAGCGACGGTTTGTGAAGCGGCACTCTGTCTCTGGGATGAGAGCGTCCTTTACCACTTCATCGGAGGCTCCGGTGACGGCTACAACCCCGCGGGCGCTTTGCTCTTCACTTCAGGCAACATCTATAGCACGACGATATATGGCGGCGCCGATGGCGCTGGAACTTTCTACGCGCTGACGCCGTCAGGTGGCGGCTGGACGGAAAGCGTCCTTTACAGCTTCGGCGCTGGGGGGACCCACCCGTTCAGCGGCGTGGCGTTGAATGGCGGCGACTTCTACGGCACAACCTATGATGGAGGGTCCCTCGCCGGAGGCACCGCCTATCAGTTGGTGCCCAACGGCGGCGGCTGGATAGAGAACGATCTCGCTGATTTCGGCTGCAACCCCTACGGTGACTATCTTTGGGCCGGGCTTATCTTTGATTCGCACGGAAACATCTATGGCGCGGCCAGTGACGCCGGGGCTTCCTGTCCCGGTGCTGGGGGGGGCTCGCTGTTCGAGTTCATACCCTCAGGTGGCACCTGGACGCTGAATATCCTTTACAACAATTGGGACGGGCAAATCAACGCCAACTGTGGTCCCAGGGCCACACTCACCATGGATGCCTCGGGTAATCTCTACGGAACAACGTACTGTGACGGCGCGAACGGCCTAGGCAATGTTTTTGAGCTGAGCCCATGCGGCAGCGGATGCTGGGTCTACACCGATCTTTATGACTTCACGGGCGGCAGCGACGGAAAATACCCCATAAGCAATGTAGTGCTTGACACAGTCGGCAATCTCTACGGCACTGCCTCCTACGGTGGGAATCTCTCAGATTGCAATGGCACTGGCTGCGGCGTTGTCTGGGAGATCACGCCGTAACTGACATCCCGAATCGCTTCCGTTATCTGGCATCCTCACCAACACTGTCACCTTGCGGGGTGACAAAGGTATCCCGGCCTGGGCCGATGGAATCCCGCGGGTAAGTAAGGTCAGAAATTGGCAACTAAGTTTTGAGGTCAGAAGGGAAATTCGCGATCAGCAAGGAGAAGACCGTGGACGGGCAAACAGTATCTCTTCGCAAGTTCCACTTCAACGTCAACTCGTGCGTGAGTATGTTCGCGCTGGCGCTCGTGATCGTATTCGCGCTGACACTCCTTACACCGTACGCCCTGCAGGCGCAGACGTTCAGTGTGATTCACAACTTCGCCAACGGAGCAGACGGGGCAAATCCGCAAGCCGGGGTTACCGTCGCGAGCTCAGGAACTCTGTTCGGGACGGCGACAAACGGCGGAACTGGCGGCGGTGGCACGGTTTTTAAGTTAACCCCGCATGGTTCCAGTTTCGTTTTCAGCCCGCTGTACGAATTTACCGGGGGCATCGATGGAGCCTCCCCGTTGGGCGGGGTAGTGGTCGGCCCAAACGGTGCCTTATACGGCACGACATACGAGAGAGGTATGTATGGCTACGGGGTTACGTTCGAACTGAGGCCTGGGGCTACGTTTTGCAGGTCGGTACTGTGCTATTGGAACGAAACCGTACTTTACTCCTTTACGGGAATGCCTGATGGTGAATACCCGTATTACGAGAATTTAGCCTTCGATCAAGCGGGAGACATCTACGGCACGACACTCAGGGGAGGTATGTATGGCTACGGGACTACGTTCGAACTGACCCCGTCAGGCGGCGGATACACGGAGAGCATCCTTCATAGCTTCGGCAGCGGTAGTGACGGGGTGCAACCGTATCCAGGTGTGGTACTCGATACCGCCGGAAATGTGTACGGAACCACAGCCAACGGAGGAACCGGTGGAGCCGGAACGGTTTACCAACTCGTGCCTTCAAACGGAGGGTGGCTGGAGAATGTCCTCGTCAACTTCGATGGGACGGATAATTACCCATACGGTAACCTAATCATCGATGATTCCGGCAATCTCTACGGCACCACCACGAGTGGAGTAGTCTTCAAACTGGCGCCCTCAGGCGGAGGGTTCACCTACTCTCAGCTTTACTCCATCTCGGGTTGCGTCTCCACCGGCGGCGTAGCCATGGACGCAGCCGGCGATTTATTTGGGGTGTGTTATCAACGTGGCGCATATCAAGACGGCTGGGTCTTCGAGCTGACGAATTGCAGCCAAATATGCGTCGCGCATGATCTCCACGATTTCAGCGGCGGCGACGGCGCGGGCCCTTACGGCACCCCGGCGCTCGACGCCAACGGCAATCTGTACGGCACAACGGTTGTCGGAGGTGCGAACTGCATCAGCCCCGGCTGCGGCGTGGTCTGGGAGATCGCGGGTGTGGGTGCTCGGCATTAGAATCGAATTGATGCGAGATTGAAAGGACCTAAGACCCTCAAGCAACGCTCGGGGCGTACGACAACTGGCCAAGATCAGTACAAGAATGGCGGCTGGGAAACCTTCACCTTCCCGCGGAAATTCAAGCGTGAGTTTTGTCGAAACAGGAAAATAAGTGGGGACCTTCGTGGCTGGGCTAATCTGGCGCCCAGCCGCCCTCGAGCGGAAGGTCGAGGAGAAGGCGCATCATCAACGCAGGGCCGAGACCTTCCTCAGAAGGATCGATCCCGCGCTCCACCAGAAATGGCCCGGCCATAGGCAGCGCGATGTCGAGTGGCGTGACGAACCGCAGGTTCAGCCAGTTCGTACCCTCGAGGGCAATCCGTTCGCCCAGAGTACGGCCGATCCCGTGCGACGGAACAAACACCCACTTCGAACGCATCGGATGAGCGGCGCACAGTTGCTTCAGTTGTTCAATAAATGGATCCACGCGACGACCTTCACATTGAGAACTCGCTGCCCCAACTGTAACTCATCCAAATTGCAGGGAGGGCCCCGGCTTCGGCGGGCTTGCTGGAAGACCAATAGGTTCCCGGGGCAGGTTCGCGAGCACGCGGACGATATACCGTATGCCGACCACGCCATTCACTGCGGTCGCAATGATGACGTGCTCCGCAACAAGTCCGAGTTGGTGATCGCCGATCCCGATCTCGAAGCACCTTGATCGAGGACGCCGTCGCCCGTTCTGTAAGCCGTCGCCCCAGAAACAGTTGGACGTGTCCCGCTGGGGTGCGGTACTGTGTCTTTCTTTCCCAGTTAAGCGGGGTGAAACACCTCCGAATCTTTGGGAAAACTTTGCCGGGAGGGACTTTATGACGGCGGAGGAGCAGCGCCTGAAGGGTTCTCCTTTATGGAGACTGTGGGGGCCATATCTCAGCGAACGACAATGGGGCACGGTACGGGAGGATTACTCTGCCGACGGCGATGCCTGGAACTACTTTCCGCACGACCACGCTCGCAGCCGGGCCTATCGCTGGGGTGAAGACGGTCTGGCGGGAATCAGCGACGACAAGCAGATATTGTGTTTTGCGGTGGCTCTATGGAATGGCAAAGATCCCATCCTGAAAGAGCGGCTCTTTGGCTTGACCAACGGCGAGGGCAACCACGGCGAAGACGTCAAGGAATGTTATTACTACCTGGACTCGACGCCGACACACTCCTACTTGAAGATGCTCTATAAGTATCCGCAGGCTGAGTTCCCCTACGCGCGTCTACTGGAGGAAAACCGGACACGCGGCTTGCAGGACAACGAATTCGAGCTGTTTGATACCGGTGTATTCGACGCCGACCGCTATTGGGATGTATTCGTCGAGTACGCCAAGGCCGCGCCCGACGACATCCTGGTCCAGGTCACGGTTCAGAATCGTGGTCCCGAGGCTGCCGAGTTGCACATCCTGCCGCAGCTCTGGTTCCGGAACACGTGGTCATGGGACGCTTCGCCAAGCAAGCCGCAAATCAAAGCGGGAGCAGACGGCGTTCTCGCGGCTGTGCACCCTGCTCTCGGGACTTACAACCTCTACGTCGAAGGGAGGCATGAGCCGCTGTTTTGCGATAACGAAACCAATGTTGCGCGGCTGTATGCCCAAGAGCGAAAGGGGTTCTATAAAGACGCATTCCACGACTATCTTGTCGCAGGTAACTCGGCAGCGGTGAACCCCGCACGAGCAGGCACCAAGTCAGCGGCGCACTTCACGGCCACCGTCGCGGCGGGAGGAGAACAGCGCTTCCGGCTGCGGCTCTCAGCCACAGAGCAAGCTAAGCCATTCGCAGACTTCGACAGCACCTTTGCAACGCGCCGGCAAGAGGCCGACGAATTCTACGACCAGTTGCAGACCGGCCTGGATCATGAAGATGCGCGCTTAGTGCAACGGCAAGCCCTGGCGGGAATGCTGTGGAGCAAACAGTTTTACACGTATGATGTCCACCAATGGCTGCAGGGCGATCCAGCTTTTCCTGCGCCACCGCCGGCCCGTCGCCAGGGCAGGAATTCGGATTGGGCCCATTTCGATAGTTGCACAGTCTTTTCCATGCCCGATAAGTGGGAATATCCCTGGTTTGCCGCTTGGGATTTAGCATTCCACACGGTTGTGCTGGCGCTGATCGATGCGGAGTTTGCCAAACATCAACTGCTTCTTCTGTGTCATGCCTGGTACATGCGCCCCAATGGCCAGCTCCCAGCTTACGAGTGGAATTTCGGAGACTCGAATCCGCCGGTCCATGCCTGGGCAGCGTGGCGCGTGTTTCAACTCGACCGCAAACAGAGGCGTCGGCACAATCCGGACGACCCTGGCGACCTGGTTTTTCTGGAGCGCGTTTTTCAGAAGATGCTGCTGACCTTTACCTGGTGGGTCAATCAAAAGGACGCGGATGGACGCAACCTGTTCCAAGGCGGATTTCTGGGACTGGACAACATCGGCTGCTTCAATCGCGACGCGCCTTTGCCTACGGGAGGACACATCAGCCAGTCTGACGGCACCAGTTGGATGGCCATGTACGCGCTCAACCTGTTGACCATTGCCCTCGAACTGGCCCAGCACAATCCCGCCTATGAAGACATGGCCATCAAGTTCCTCGAGCACTTCCTGTACATTGCCAAGGCCATCGCCGAGATGGGGAAGCAGGGCGTTGGACTGTGGGACGAACAAGACGGCTTCTACTATTCCCTATTGAATTTGCCCAATGGCGAAGATGTGCCGCTCAAAGTCAGGTCAATGGTGGGACTGATTCCTCTGTTTGCAGTTACAACCCTGGAGCCTGATGTTCTGGCCAAGCTTCCCAATTTCAAGGCGAGGATGGAATGGTTTCTGGACCACCGTCCTGACCTGGCTAAATTGGTTTCGCGATGGTACGAGCCAGGGATGGGAGAGCGCCGGCTGTTATCGCTGCTGCGAGGGCATCGTATGAAGGCACTCTTGAAGCGGGTGCTGGATCCGGCTGAGTTCTTGTCCGACTATGGTGTTCGGGCGGTGTCGCGCTATCACCTGGAACATCCATACATTTTCTGGTTCAAGGGCACTCCACTAACTGTCGACTACGAGCCTGCGGAGTCACGCTCCCGGTTGTTTGGCGGCAACTCGAACTGGCGCGGTCCAGTCTGGTTTCCGGTGAACTTCCTCATCATCGAATCGCTCCAGAAGTTTCATCATTACTACGGAGACGACTTCAAGATTGAGTGCCCCACCGGTTCCGGTCAGTTTGTAACTATCGACCAGGTTGCGCAGCAAATCAGCAATCGGCTATGCCAGATATTTTTGAAGAATGACCAAGGTCTTCGCCAGGTGAATGCGCTTTATCCCAAGTTTCAGCAGGACCCGCATTTTCGCGACTATGTCAATTTCTATGAGTACTTCGATGGCGACACGGGGCGCGGAGTCGGCGCCTCACATCAGACCGGATGGACCGGCGTAGTGGCGAAATTGCTTAAGCCTCGTAAGGGATATCGATTGCGGGGGCCGTCGTCATAACGCGAGGAGACGTTATGGCCCATCGATGCAGCTGCGAGGTTCGGCTGATTTTCTCGAGCCATCAAATGCTCTTCTTTAGGTAAGTGGCAGTAAGGTTTTCCAGGTCTTCAGCATTTTTCGGCCAGTCCTGGCGCAAGAGTCGCGAGAGGCTGCGATCGGCAAGCAGCTTTCCACCGGTCTGGCAGTTGGGACAGTAGTTGGTCTCATTCGCAGCATAACGAATGCGCTGTACTTTCCCGCCGCAGCGGGGACAAGGCTGCTTGTAGCGGCCATGGACTGCCATCTGGGGGCGGAAGGCCGTCACTTTTTCCGGAAACTTGTCGCCTGCGTCAGCGCGCAATCGGTCCGTCCATTTGAGCAGTTGCTCGCGGACAGCATCGAATAACCGCTCGATTTCGCTCGGGGTCAACTTTTTCGTGAGCGCCGTTGGAGACAATTGGGCCGTGAATAATATTTCGTCGGAGTAGGCATTCCCTATGCCGCTGAATAATTGCGGATCGGTGAGAGAGCGCTTCAGGGTGTGGTTTTCCGACTGCAGAGCTTCGGTAAAGGTTTCCAGGTTCGTCTGCAACACCTCAAGGCCGCCGGGATTGAGGGTGCGCAGGGCTTCTTCTCCCTGCACCAGGTGGAGCGAGGCGCGCTTTCGTGAGCCGGCTTCGGTCACAGAAAGTCTGCCATCGGTGAAAACAAGGACGGCAAGCGTGCGCGATTTCAGGACTTTCGAGCCACCCTCGTGCCAATGCAGCCGGCCGGCGATCATGAGGTGAAGAACAAGCCAGAGATCGTCTTCCAACCCAATAGCGATGCGCTTGCCGATGCGTCGCAGTCGAAGGACCTTCTTGCCTTCTACGCTACTGATGGGCGGCTGGGCCGTCCGCAAGAGCGAGAGCCCGGTGATCTGTACGCGCTCCAGGGTGCGGCCAAGGATCCGTTTCTCCAGCGCCTCGAGGTAGACGGTGATGTCGGGCAGTTCAGGCACAGGCGTCTGAGATCATTGTAGCGACATGCGTTTGACGGTGGCCCGGCCACTGCGCCATCCTCGGGCCCATACGCGACGAAATCGCTGACTGGGACACATGAAAATCGCGGTCAAAGTATTAAAAAAAGGCGCGACCGCCGGGATTGGATGTATATTAGTTCGAGCCAGCATGACAAATGGAAGTCCCGGTTAACCCATAAACTTTCATCAGCGCCTGCGTACGACCCCATGCGTTTGGATGGGCAACTGGCCGGCAAGACCGATCTAATTCCTAACTCCAAGGAACGAGATGTGAATCGAGCCTCGTGATTTGGGAACTATGCGGGAGGGTGCGCCTGGAATTGGGTGCGCTGCGTCGCCAGATGTCGGAACAATATGAAATCCCGGTGCAGGAGAAGGAGACTTATATAAGATGTCAGCCGCCATCTTTCCCCGGCTAGGCGCCGAAATGTCGCAGTGCCGCAAGCTAACGCTCCCACTGATGTGTCTGGTCTTCGGGATTCTGGTCGCGATGCCATTGTCGGCAACGGTTTATCGTGGCGAGATCGTTCCAGGCAGCGTTTCGGCCACTGTCGGTGCGACCTATGATCCTGTGAATGGGGTCTCGGTGACGTTCCGATGGACCACGATCGATCCCGGTAACTCGATCGTAGTTCTGGAGAACGACCTTGACTACCAAAGCAACAACAACTCTTCGTTCCGGCAAATTGTTCAGAACGACTACACCACCAAACACGTGGTGGTGGTGGACCATTTCCCCGCATATAGCAAATATGCCGCGTGGGGTTATTATGTGGTCAGTTTCGTAGGAGACGCACGCCGTTGGGCGAGTTTTCCCGGCCCGGCGACCGCCAATTGCGCTTCGCCACCTCAGCCCGGCTGCGGCGGTTACTATCTCACCTTCAACCTGCCAACTAAGCCTACGAATTCCGATGGAACTCTGGTTTTCAGCCTGTGGCCAATCGGAGGCCAGAATGTCTATCAAGGCGATCACACGCAATCGCCGGCCTGCACTCCTACCTCAAAGAGCTCGCGCGAGTGTAACGACCTGTATGTTGCCACGCAGCCTAATCTGTTGAGCGGATCGCCCGACGCGGTCGTGCTCATGGAAGATGTTGTAATTACGAATTTGGATACAGGCAAAGTTGTCAAAGACAACAGCATTACCGCCCAGTACCTTTGCGGCCTTGACGCTCCTTCCAATCCCCCGCCTCAAGGCTGGGACGGCGACTACGACCCAACGACAGAAGCCTGTTCCAACGGTGCGATTTATAGCAGCAACACAACCTTGCGATTAAGGGCGAATTCTCATGCGGTTCCCGGGCACTACCAGGTCGCTGCCAGCTTTCAGGGACAATTGAATGGACAAAACGCAGGCAATCCGGTGCCCTTGACCTACAATTTCACCGTATTGCCGACCGCATCTTTTACGGCGACGCCGCCCACTAGCTTCCCTGCTATCCCCGGACTAAGTACCTGGCAGAACAACATGATCAACTTCAGCGCTCCGGTGGGGACTGCCAACGCGGATTTCTGGTGCACCAACAATATCGATGGCAACCCGTGGTGGAGTCTCGACAACGGTAACTTCTCCGGGGAATTTGACATTCCATCCAGCGTCTTTTTTGAAGCTTGGAACTATGATGGCGGCCGCGTCTATCAGCAGATAGCGGACTATGACCAGTACAACCAGAAACAGTACAAGCAGAGCGATCCGGACGAATGGCAACGCTGTGCCGAACTGGCGATGGAACCATACAAGGACATGACCATCGGGACCGACGCCGGATTTGTCGACGAGCCTAATCAATTCCCCTATGGCATGGCAATGCACTACCTGCGGACGAAGGATGCTACCTATCAAACCGCGGTCAATTTGCTGGCTAGCAACAAAGCCTACGATGTTTATTACAGCGGAAGTGTCTACGCTGAGAGCGTCCGGGTAAGCGCTTACATGATGGATGACCGTCTAGCCAACGAAATCATTGGCGTGCCGCGAGACAATGAATTTTTGCTGCGCACGGTCGATGTAATGCTGGGCTACCTTGATCAGAGCTATAACCTTAGCGTTAGTAATCCTAACCAGCAGGGATATGACATCCATCCCTTCATGATCGGCCTGGCAATGGAGGCCCTGATCACCTATTACGAGCTCGACCTGGCTGAAGGAAATACACCCGACGCGCGGATACCCTTAGAGATTAAGAAGACCCTCGACTGGCTGGAAGCTACTCAATATATTCCTGCCAGCCATACCTTTGCCTATGACGCCTACGACGTGCCGAAGAATCCGGCGCTCGTCGCAGGTACTCTGTACCAGGCCACCGAACTGAACGACCTGGTAGCTACTGCCTACGCATGGTATTGGTACAAGACCAATAACGCTACTTACATGAACGAAGGGGATGATCTTTTCTCCAACGTATGGGATAGCGCCAACGGTCAAACCATCGGAGGCGACAGTGGCTGGACGTACTCTGTTAAGGAGTACAACCAGATTTACAAGGGGAGCTTCGACTATGTTCGGTGGAGATCGGGCAAGAATCCGGATGGCTCGTCGCCGCCGGTGGAAACGGTATTGGCCGCGGCTAATCCGTACGGTGGGGCGTGGACGGACTACACAACTCCAGTTCAATTTGAGTGGGTGGCAGGCGCCAATGGCAACCAGCCCAGCATCAATCCAGTACTCACCGTTCCTGTCGTCGGCCCCACAACAGCTACGGTCTGGTTTAACGTCTTTAAGCCGAACACTACGCTGACGGTTTATTACGGGACAGCGACTCCCGGCACCTGCGATATCAACGACCCGCAACCGCCTAACTGCATGCAACCGTTTCCCAACTTCGGCTTCTTACAAATGCTGAACGCCAACTACGCCAATCAGACCCAGACGGTGACAGTTTTTCCGGACCAGGTAGCTCTGAGTCAGGGAATAGCCAATGTTTATGACGCAACCGTGACCATCACCGGGCTAACGCCGGGTACCGCCTATCACGCGCGCTATCTGACAACGGACCCCTTGGGAAACATGGCGGCGTACTACGATCAGGAGTTCGTCACATCAGCCCAGGATCTAGTTTCAACCCCGCCGGCTGCGGCCCAGGATCAGATTTCGACCAGGTCAGCCAGGGCCCAAGTCCCCGTCAGGCCAGCGGTAGATCGGCCTTGTGTCGATCTACCCGACTTCAAGGCAGCCGAAACGATTGTGGATTCGAGGCTCATCGCGCCGATGCCATCGGACACACCAGCGTCATTGACTGAGCATTGCACGCGACCTTGAGTTTTTCGATGAGTCGCCCCAGACTAGGCCATCGAAAGCTGTTGGCGGCAGGCCGCCAATCTCCGCTGATGTCGTGGCCGCTACCTAGTTGTGAAAGATTGAGAGCATCCGCCGGGAGAAAAGCAGTGCAAACCTCGCGCCACACTCTGGTCCTGGTTCTTGCAGTGAGCCTGTTAGGGGCATCGCTGCCAGCAGCCGCCCAAGTCGTTACCGCAACCTTACCCGCTGAAGTGAAACCCGTTAGCGTTGCAATGAACTCTGTGACCAATAATGCTTATGTGACCAACGAGTGTGGCAGCGATCCGACGTGCAGCAGCCCAGGCACGGTGACAGTGATTAATGGTGCGACCAATAGCACCGCAACGGTACCCGTGGGAGACTTTCCAATCGCCGTGGCCGTGAACTCGGCTACCAACACCATCTATGTAGCTAACCTTTGCGGCACTGACATCACGTGCCAAGAGCGCTGGAACCGTCACCGTGATCAACGGGGCAAACAATAGCACCACGAGCGTTACCGTGGGATATTCGCCTTATGCGATCGCCGTGAACGCGGCGACCAACATGATTTACGTGGCCAATAACTGCGGCAACGATCCTAACTGCGGCAGCCCAGGGACGGTGACCGTAATTAATGGCGCCAACAATGAGACCGCGACCGTCAACGTGGGAGATTTTCCCGAGGACATTGCGGTGAACTCCGCAACCAACAAGATCTACGTGGTAAACCTCTGCGGCAACGATATAACTTGCAGCAGCGCGGGCACGACGACCGTGATTAACGGCGTCAACAACAGCACGGTGGCGGTGTCGGTTGGGTATGATCCCTACTACCTGGATCTCGACTCGACCACCGACGAAATCTATGTCTCGAATAGCTGCGGCACGGACGTTACCTGTAAGAGCGCTGGAACGGTAACGGTGATCAATGGCCAGACCGACAGTACCGTCACGGTTGCAGTGGGAGATTTTCCCGCGGGCATTGCGGTGGATGCGGCGACCAACATGATTTACGTCGCCAACGAGTGCGGCAACGATCTGACCTGCAACAGCCCTGGGACTGTGACCGTAATCAACGGCACCACCGATAAAACCACCACCGTCGGTGTCGGGATCACGCCGCTGCTGGTGGCCGTCGACTCGGTGACCAACCAGATTTACGTGCCTAATTTCTGCGGCACCTTCTTGAGCTGTAACGGCGCTGGAACTGTCAGCGTGATCAACGGGGCGACCAATTCCATCCTACCTGTGGCAGTTGGAGATGGCCCCAGCGGAGTCGCCGTCAACTCGTCAACCAACACTATCTATGTTCCGAATGCTAACGACGGCACCGTATCCGTCATTGGCGGCAATACCAAGCTGCAGTTGGTGAATGTCACCCCGTGCCGTCTGGTGGATACGCGCCAGGCAAAGGGTCCTTTTGGCGGGCCTGCCATTACCGGCGGAACGTATCGCAGCTTTCCCATCCCGCAGAATACCAATTGCAATATTCCCTCCAGCGCAGCGGCGTATTCCTTGAACGTGACGGTCGTGCCAATTACTACCTTAGGCTATCTGACCATCTGGCCCACGCCAGAGATACAGCCCGTAGTTTCCACGTTGAACTCGCCGGATGGCCGGGTCAAGGCCAATGCGGCCATCGTGCCGGCAGGCGTGGGCGGCGCTGTCAGCGTTTACGTCACAGATACTACGAATGTCATCCTCGATATCGATGCCTACTTTGCTCCGGCTGCCAGCAATACCTACCAGTTCTATCCGCTGACGCCTTGTCGCATCGTAGACACCCGTAACGGCGATGGAGGTATATTGCACGCGGGAGTGGAGCGCGATTACACGATTCCGGGGAATTGCGGCGTTCCCAGCAGCGCGACGGCTTATTCGTTCAACGTCACCGTCCTGCCGTCCGCTGGAGGCCTGGATTATCTGACGGTGTGGCCCAAGGGCGAGACGCAACCGGTGGTTTCCACCCTTAACGACAACACCGGCACGGTGGTAGCCAATGCGGCCATCGTGCCTGCCGGCAGCCAGAATGCAACCGCTTTCTATGCGCACAACAACAGTACCAACCTGTTGGTGGACATCGATGGCTACTTCGCCGCGCCGGGAACTGGTGGATTGTCCATGTATCCTGCGCCGCCTTGCCGGGCGCTGGATACTCGGCAAAACAACGATCCGCCCTTCGTGGGCCAGATCGTCGTCAATGTAATCGGCAGCCAATGTACCGCCTCCCAGTAGTGCAGCGGCATACATTTTCAACGCGACGGTGGTGCCGCCGGCCCCCATGCCTTACCTGACGTTGTGGCCTGACGGCGAGAAACAGCCCGTGGTCTCGACGCTGAACGCCTATGACGGCTTCGTCACTTCCAATATGGCGATCGTGCCGACGAACAACGGCTCCATTGACGCCTACGCTTATGCTCTGACGCAACTGATCCTGGACATCTCCGGCTACTTCGCACCGTAATCATTCTGAGGCTTGAGGCTGCTGAGACGAAGCATTGCAGCGCCGGCTGAGCGGCTTGCTGAAAAAGTCGAAACAGGACAGCATTAGGGACGGTTCAGTCCGAGCTTGGACCAGAACCTAGCCCAATTGGCATAGGAGTGCCATCTGTTCTGTCGCAGCTTCATGCAGGCCCGCACGAGTTCTGGCTCGTCCCATGGGACGTCATGATACGCGGACTGGAGGTATTCGCTGCCCGGATTGTGCACCCATGCCTGGGGAAATAGGGCGATGACCTCGCGGTTGGTTACACTCGTAATGTTGCCAAGCGGCTGTCCGGTGACAAATGCGTGCAACGATGCGGGCAAGTCGTGGCCGGCTCCGAGCGGCAAATGGCAGATTTGCGTGGCTCGCGGGTTTGCCTCGATGACATAGGCTTTGCCAGTGCTCTCCTCGAGAATGAAATCGAAGCCATGCAGCCCCGAGAGCCTGAGACGGCACACGATCTTTTCTACGGCTTCCGCCATCTCGCGATTGTCAATAAGCCGCAGCACGGTCGAGGGACCCTTGGGTTCCCACACCTCCAGCACTTCGGCGGTGATGCTGGCAACCACCTTGCCTTGCCAGCAGGCGACCTGGATGGTTGCGTCGCGTCCGGCGATAAAGCCTTGCACGTTGACCACCGGTCTCCTGCGCCGCAGACAGGGCATTACTAAAGTAAAATCGCGGTCGAAAATCGCCCTGCTCAGTGCCCGGGATGCCAATGGCGGAGCACTTAGCAAGCCGAAAACCTCGCCAGCCTCCGCCGCAGAACCCACGAACTGCACTCCTCCCCCGCCCGACGAGCCGTTGGTCTTGAGCACCGCCGGGAACTCATGCCAGGCAGACCATGCCGCGAGTTCGCTGGCCGTAGTCATAGCGACCATTTCCGGTGCCGCTATCCCTTCTTCCCGGGCCAGAGCGATGAATCGGCTTCTGGCGGCGAGAATGGGATAGCTGGCACGATCTCCCAGCGAACGCTCTAACAGTTCTTGGATCGCCAGTGCATTCTGCCCCGAGCATAGCGGGTTGTCATACAAACCGTAGAGATGGGCGGTGGCGAGGGTATCGCAAGGAATGACCAAATCAGGGTGGGCCGCATTCAGCGCTCGCAGAAACGATGCCGGACCTGCAAGACCGCGGTAAACATAGGTTCGTGGGGCCACCTTCGTTTTGGCGATCGGGTTACCTGAGGGGCACACCGCCTCAACCGCGAAGCCCACCTTGGCCAAAGCTGTGGCCAGCCGGGCACTCGAAAACCAGTTGGTGGTCGCGGCCAGAAGAACTTTTGGTTTCATCAGTCGGTACTATTGGGGCCTGTATAGTATTGCATTGTAGTAAGATTTCAAGCGGGTAAGCCCATTTAATACTAGCCTTTTCAGGGAATGTTGTGAACGAGCTTGCGGAAGTCGCCATTGTTGGTGCTGGTCCCTACGGGTTGTCGATTGCCGCGCATCTTCAGGCTGCAGGGTTGAGTTTTCGGATCTTTGGCTCTCCCATGCAATCCTGGCGAGAGCATATGCCCCCGGGAATGCTACTGAAGTCAGACGGCTTTGCTTCGAGCCTTTCGGACCCCAAGGCCTCCTTCACCCTGCGGCACTTTTGCGCCGAGCAGCAAATCCCTTATCACGATACGAGAATTCCGGTTCGGCTGGAAACCTTCACTGCCTACGGACTGGCGTTCCAGAAACGTTTCGTGCCGCAGCTCGAACAGACGCAAGTGACGGCAATCGACAGGATTCCGGGTGGCTTTTCTCTCAAGCTCGCCAGTGGCGAGGTAGTGGGTGCACGCAACGTAGTTCTTGCCGTGGGCATTAGCCACTTTCCTCATGTGCCTCCGGACCTGGCCGGGTTGCCAGCGCAATTCCTCTCTCACAGTTCGGCACATAGCTCAGTCGACGAGTTTCGTGGAAGGAATGTGACTGTCCTCGGTGGAGGCGCATCAGCTGCCGATCTGGCTGCTACCCTGGCGGAGAGCGGTGCCCACGTCACCATCGTCGCGCGTTGCCCCTCATTACGTTTCCACACTGGACCACCAGCTACCGAGCGTTCTCTTTGGGAGCGGCTTCGGCGCCCAGCCTCCGGGCTCGGCCCCGGATTACGTTCCCGCTTCTTCGCCGACTTCCCTTGGCTCTTCCGTCACTTGCCCCAAGCTCTGCGCCTGCGACTTGTGAAAACCACGTTCGGTCCCGCCGCCGGCTGGACGGTCAAGGAACGGATCGTTGGCCGGGTGCCGATGAAGCTGGGATATACGGTCAAGCGCGCCGAGGTTCTCGACGGCCAAGTCCGTCTGTTGCTGACTGGGCCAGATGGCTCAGACGTGGAACACGTGACCGAGCATGTGATTGCCGCTACCGGCTATCGCGTTGATCTGCGAAGATTGACCTTCCTGAGCCCAGAGATTTGCTCGCAACTGCGCACGGTGGAACACGCTCCGGTAGTTTCCACGGGCTTTGAGTCCTCCGTGCCTGGGCTTTTCTTTGTCGGTGTCGCTGCCGCGAATACTCTTCGGACCGGTTTTGCGATTTGCCTTCGGCGCTGATTTCACAGCCCGTCGAGTAACCAATGCCCTTCAGCGCTCCGCCAGGAGTGGTGTGAAGCGGCGAGATTCCGTTTCGTTGCTTAATCCGGTGCGTTCTCTATCGGATCCTTCCTCAGAAAGATCGATGGATTGATTCCGGCTCCGGAAGCGGCGCTGCTCTAGCCCACGATGGCTGAAGCACCTTCGTGACGAAATCGATGCCAGAGAGTCTTACACTTGGGGCCGCGTAGCTCCGTTGCTGCTTCCTTCTGCGGCAGCGGAAACTTCCTGGCAGGATTGCCCAGCGCCAGAGTGTTAGGTGGAATGTCGCTGGTCACGACCGAACCGAATGCCACGACACTGTTTCTGCCAATCGTGACCCCAGGCATGATCACCGACTCATATCCGATCCAGACGTTATCCTCAATCACCACGGGCTTGACTTCGTCGTCCGAAACCGGCGCTCCCGCCTCGTCGCGCTGCGGGATCAAGAGGGTGGCCCGGCGAGTCGAGAATGCAAACACATCCCGCGATTAAGCATCTCTGACCGATGGAGATCCCTTTGCTGACGGCGAAGATGCTCCCGTGGCCAATCGTTGTATTGGAGCCAATCGTCAGCCTCGGCCGCGCCGCGCCGCGCGCCCCGAAGTGGAAGCTGCACTTCCCATCGATGGTCACGTCGTCTCCAATGACCAACTCACCGCGACCCTGTATCCAATGCAGGAACACGCCGGTATGCAGATTTCGGCCATACTTCGTGCAGTACGATTTGAAGAACGGCTCGCACACGAAGACCCGCGCCACGAAGTAATACACCGAACGAACCGCCAGAATAATACCGACCAGTGGGACCGTCAGCACCCGCGGAGCCGGCAGGCTGAAGTTCGTTACTCCTCGCCGGACCGAACGTAACGTGCGCGGGAACCAGTGGTCCGATGTGGCGAGGGTCTTGTAAATCATTTCGAACCTTCGCAGGCTCCACCTTCCGAGCCAGCCTCATTGCCACGGCGCATCTTCTTGAAGCGCTCGCTGTATTGCGCGTCGTCTACGATTTCCACTTTGGCAGGAATTTTGTAGCTCGCCAGACGGGACGCACAAAATTCGCGCATCCGCCGGCGAAAGGCCGGCAGGTCCTCGGCTTCGAACAGGTTGAAGCGCGCCATCACGATCTGCCCGGTTATGGGATTCGCCATCGCGCTCACCGTCACATCCTTGACGTTGGGCATGTCGAGCAGAATATTTTCGACTTCGACCGGATAGACTTTCTCGCCACCCACGTTGATGACCTCACTCTTGCGGCCAAGAATCCGCAGATACTCGCCATCGACCTCGACCGTGTCGCCGGTATTGAACCAGCCCGCCTCGTCGAACGGCGACGGAGCGTTAAGGTAGCCCAGCATCGCCGAGCGCGTCCGTATCCACAGCGTACCTTGCTGCACCTTGGTCTCGACCCCTTCACCGCCAACCTTGACCCAAAGCGAATCGGAGCTGCGCGATTTTGAGCGCAAGATGCCGAGCTCAGAAAGGCCATATGTCTGTAGCAACTCGACCTCGGGCAGGATCTCATGAAGACGCTGGAGCGTTCGCGCCGGCATGACTTCTGTGCCGTAGGTAACCCGCCGCAAGGAAGAGAGATCATGACGCCTCCAGGCCTCGGAGATTAGCAGTAGGTTGAGAAACGTCGGTGAGGTAGGCAGTAGCTCGACTCGATGGCACGCTATCGCCGCACAAACCTCATCCGGATCGCGATTCTCGACTGCCACGATGGTCCCGGCATTCGAGAGAATATAGAAGAGCGTATTGATGCCGCCGATGTGGTCCAGCAGCAGCATGGTCAGCGTGACCGTGGAGTTGCGCCGGAGCTGAAATTTCTCCAGTAGCCGCGCGAAATTGTGCAGCGCGGCCTTGCTCTTGCCGGTGGATCCGGAGGAAAAAAGTACGAGCCCAGGATCGGCAAGCGCAATCAGCTTCTGCGTCACCGGATTGCCAACCGCACGATCATAGCGCGTGACGGTGAAGCTATCTCCTTCGGAGAAACAGATCCCGGCCTGCACTTCGGCAATCGACTTGAATTCTTCCCGTTGCGGCGCGCTACCGGCGCTCAGCGGCACGACTATGCAGCCCGCGTCGATCAGGGCCAGCAAAAGCGCCACGACCTCGGGAGAATAATCGCCTTCAACGGCTACAACATTACCTCGCGCGATCTCCGAGGCGGCGAGCTGCAGCTGCCACCCGGCAATATGGTCGCGGAGCCAGCCGTAAGAGTACTTTTCCTCGCGCCAGACAATAAAGTCTCTATCGAGATTGTCATCGAACACGCGGTAGAGCCAGTCAAGGCTATACATGGAGAGTTACGCTCCCCCCAGGTAAATGACCTGTCCCGTGATGTAATCGCTGTTGCGATCGATTAGGAACTGGAGCACGTGAAAGACATCCTCTGCACGGCACATCCGATGGATGGGCAACCGCGATAGCAGTGACTGAATGGCCGCTTCGGGCACGTTCCGGATAAGCTCGGTTTCGATAGGGCCTGGCCCGATGGCGTTGACAGTGATGCCGAGATCGGCGAACTCGCGGCTCATAACGCGCGTCAGCCCTTCGACCGCGCTCTTCGATGCGACGTAGGCGGCCTCGCCTTCCAGGCTGAGCGGCACGGCAACGGTGGAGAGATTCACAATGCGCCCCCATTGACGCTGTCGCATGAGCTTGGCGCTTTCGCGAGACACCAGGAAAGTGCCGCGAACGTTGACGCTCATAATGCGGTCAAGCGTGGCTGCGGGCATCAGGAGGCTGTGATTCATGCTGGCCACGCCGGCGTTATTGAAGGTGACATCCAGACGCTTGTACTTCCTGCGGATGCTGGCGAGCAGCGCCTTCACCTGGGATTCGTCAGCGACGTCCGCTTCGAAGTGTGTGTAGCCGTCGAGCGTCCAGCCGACAGGTTGGCGGCTGCAGCCCACCACCCGGTATCCGGTGGCGACGAGTTGTTCGGCAACGTAGCGGCCGATTCCCGTGCGAGATCCGGTAACCAGCGCGACTGGTTGTTCGCTCACGGTCAGGCCTGGGGTTGCTCTGCGGCGACCGCAAGAACATAGTCGGCCAGAGAGGCAACCGTACGGAAAGGACTGCGCGTCTGGGAGACACTGCGGTCATCAGCGAGGGAGATGGCGAGGTTGTAGCTGTCGTTGATCTGCTGTTCGGTGTCGAGGACCACATTCACTAACTTGAGCGAATCCAGAACGCCGTCCGAGCCGAACAGACATGTATTTTCGTCGACCGTTTCCGGCGCGCCGGGGACCTCTCGGACGATTTGACAAATAATCTCGACCACTTCGCGACGTTCCATTAGCGGGAATCTCGTTGTTGATACTCGGTAGAGCGGGCCCTCAGGCCAGCGTACAGACCCTTTATCTCGCATCCTGAGCGGGCTGTAGCCGGCGACATCATAGGTTCAGTTGTCAGCGATTATGCTTCGATTCCCCTTTCGAACACAACCCATTTCTTGCCCCTCTCGAGGGATGTGGCGCTGCGGCGGTCTTCGCTCCGAGGCACCCCTCGAACTTCGCCGATGAAACTGTTACCATAAATTTACAACAGTACAACTCCTCGCCAATGCACGCTCCGTGGTTTTTGAACTCCACTTCCCGAGCCCCCTACCTGCGCATTGGTGTTTTACTCGATAGCCCCAGCCCGACGCTGCCGGCTTACTTGGCTGAAGCTCTGGAGCACATCGCGAACAGCAATTTTGCCCGGCTGGAATTAGTGGTTTTCAACACCGGTGCGCCGCGAGCCGAGAAAGAAGCATACACCGGGCTGTTCGCGCGATATGTGGCTTGGGACGCGAAGCGGATTGCCGAATCTCTCGATCCGCTGGCAGGGGTCGACTGCGCCCTCTGTTTCAATGATGTCGAGTCCCTTTCCGTCGCGCCAATCGCCGATCAGAACTTCGAACGCTTTCCGGATGATGCCGTCGCTCACATCCGCGAGAAGAACCTCGACGTGCTGGTCAAGTTCGGCTCCCAGCATCTTCGCGGTGACATCTTGCATGCTGCCCAGTATGGCATCTGGTCCTATCATCACGGGGACCCCGATCAGTATCGCGGCGGTCCGCCATATTTCTGGGAGGTATATGAGGACAATCTCCTCTCCTGCGCTGCGCTGGAGCGCATGACCGACGATCCCGACGCAGGTCAGATCCTATATAAAGGCTCGTTTGCCACCATTCAGGGAAGCTCCTGGGCGCGCAATCGAGTCCAGCCGTACTGGGGTTCGACTACGTTTCTCATCCACAAGCTCCATCAACTGCACGAATCGGGTTGGGCAAGCATAGAAGCTGAGATTCCACGTCCCGATCGAGGTCGGAAGAAACGCCACACTGTTCCCACCGATGCCCAGATGCTGCCATGGCTCAGCAAAATTCTCCTCCACACCTGTGTTCAGCGCGCGCGGCATTCGATAGTCGGCGAAGAGCTCCCGCATTGGATGTTGGGAGTGAAGACAGGAAATGATTCGCCAGACAAACGCGGCCCATCAGACCTGTGCGGATTTCGCTGGATTCAATCTCCGCGCGGCCACTTCTATGCCGATCCATTTGTTATCGAGCACGATGGCAAGCCATGGGTCTTCTTCGAAGATCTTCCGTATAGCACGCAAAAGGGCATCATCGTCTGCGCCGAGATCAACGCGGACGGCACTCTCTCGCAAACCATCCCCGCACTCGAGATGCCATACCATCTCTCCTACCCCTGCGTCTTTCGCGACAGGGGAGAGCTCTACATGGTCCCTGAGAGCGTCGCCGACGAGACCGTGCAGCTCTATCGTTGTCAACGCTTCCCCGCTGTTTGGGAGCCGGTGATGGTTTTGCTGAGAGCCCCGGCTGTCGACACAACGGTGTGGATCGAAGATGGTTTGTACTGGTTCTTCGTAACCTTACAGGAGCCGCGCGGCGGCGGACTTCAGCTTTGGCTCTTCTATTCGCGCTCGCTGACAGAAAAATTGATTCGCCATCCGCGAAATCCCATCTCCACAGACATTCGCTTCAGCCGTGGCGCGGGCGCGATGTTTCGCGAGGATGGCAAGCTAATTCGCCCCTCACAGGACTGCAGCGGCAGCTACGGCCGCCTCATCGTGTTCAATGAGATTTCGGTCTTGAACGAGCGCGAATACTCGGAGCACCCCGGCGCTGTGATCGACACGCGCGGCATCAGAAACATGATCGGCACCCACTCCTATGGCCGCGTGAACGACGTTGTGGTAGTCGACGCCTGCATTCCGACACCGGCAAAACAGGTTCGGTAAGCTAGAACATCACGTACACCGACTCGCTGACCTGCTCGTCAATCTCCACTTCCACCTGGTTCTTCAGCCCGATCCTGATCAGCTTCGTCACCGTCGGCTTCAGCACGCTCGCAGCCTCCGGACTCAGCCAGTTCGCAGTCAGCTCATCGGCAAACTTCACCGGATCGGGCTCCTCGCTCAACGCTTCCCGGCCAAGCTCAAACAGCGGCTTACGATCCGCGGGCTCTTTCGCGTCCTCCCACATTGTGGGAGTCTTGCGAAACTGCTCGGTGATCCGCGCTCTGTCCGCTGGCCTTCAGCTTCTGCGCTGCCGGCCAGAAGTCGCTGTCGAAGGCCTGCGACAATTCCTGCAGCAGCTTCTCCGGCGCTTGTTCGGCGGCACGCCTGCGTCACATCTTCATTTTCCAGACCTTCACCTTTGCCCTCGAACCACGGCGGCTGCTCCGGCTTGAGCAGGATGTAATCGCCCAGCGCCAGCACATCCATCTCCGTCCGCATGAAGCAGCGATAGGCATCCTGCGGCGTGCAGACGATCGGCTCTCCGCGAACGTTGAACGACGTGTTGACTACCACGCCGCAACCGGTCTGCCGCTCGAACTCCGCGATCAGCGCATGGAATTCCGGATGATGCTCCTGCCGCACGGTCTGAATGCGCGCCGAATAATCGACATGCGTGACCGCCGGAATATCGCTGCGCAAACGCCGAACCACCGGCAGCAGATCGTCATCGTTCCCCAGGTTCGCATCCAGCGGCAGCCGCCGCTCTTTCTTCACCGGCGCCACCAGCAACATGTACGGACTCTCGCGATCGAGTTCGAAGTAGTCTGACACCCGCTCCGCCAGCACCGCCGGCGCAAACGGACGGAACGACTCGCGATACTTGATTCGCAGATTGAGACTGGCCTGCATGTCAGGATTGCGCGGATCGCCGAGAATCGATCGCGCTCCCAACGCGCGCGGCCCAAACTCCAGCCGGCCCGACAGATGGCCGACAACTTTACCCTCAACCAGCTTCTCCGCCAGAAAGCGATTGCGCTCGCTCCCGGAGAGCTTGCGATAGGGATACCCGTAGGTTTCGAGATACGCCTCGATCTCGTCGCCGGAAAACTCCGGCCCCCAATACGATCCGCCTTGCGCGGAGACGCCGGGCGTGAAGTTGCGCTCGCGTCCGTAATAGGTGTGATAGACGTCCAAGCGCAACGCCCACGGCGCAGCCGGAATCGCCCGCCGCAGGCTGAATCCAGATGTCGTCAAACGGCCCCTCGCGCAGTATGCGGCCGTTGGCCACGCAGTTCAGCGCCACACCGCCAGCCAGGCAAAGATACTTCTCGCCGGTGAGCCTCTTCGCCTCGCACGCCATGCGCAGCAGCGCCTCCTCGGTGACCTCCTGAATCGACTTGGCGAGATTGATCTCGCGCCGCGTGATGCGGCTCTCCGCTTGCCGCTTCGGTCCGCCGAACAGCGTCGGCAAAACGACTCGTTGGTCATCGAGCTTTCGCGCAGGAATCCGAAGTACTCCAGATTCAGCTCCACCGAGCCGTCGGCTCTTCAGGTCCACCAGGTGATCGAGAATCTGCTGCTTGTAGACGGCGTCTCCATAAGGCGCGAGGCCCATCATCTTGTACTCGCCGGAATTCACCTTGAAGCCGGTGAACTGCGTGAACGCCGAATACAGCAGCCCGAGCGAATGCGGGAAGCGCATCTCCTTCAGCAGTTCCACGCGATTGCCTTCGCCCCGCCCGATGCTGGCGGTCGCCCATTCGCCGACGCCGTCGATGGTGAGGATCGCCGCTCGCTCAAACGGCGACGGGAAGAAACAACTCGCGGCATGCGAGCGGTGATGTACTCCTTGCAGAATCGGCCCGTCATAGCTCAGGAAGCTGCGAATCAACTTTGGCAGATGCAGCTTCATCCGCAGCCACGACGGCATGATCTGCTGCCACATCGACGACGCCGGCTCGCGATCGACCGCCATGATGGAATGGCACAGCCGCTCGAAGGTCAGCGCGGAGTTGTCATAGTAGACGACCGCGGTCAGCTGCTTCTGCGAGATCCCCGCCTCCTCCAGGCAATAGTTGATGGCATTGTGCGGGAAGCGGCGGTCGTTCTTCACTCGCGTGAAGCGCTCTTCCTCAGCCGCGGCAACGATCTTGCCATCGCGGATCAGCGCGGCCGCCGAGTTGTGATAGAAGCAGGAGATTCCTAGAATCGCAATCGAATCGCTACGCACCTCGGGCATCGACCCGCGCGACTTCTTCGACGGCTTCAGTCCGCTCACCGCAACGCTGGTCTTCGACGACGGCAGTAGACCGCGACTGCGAATTTCTGCCGCCATGCTGTCTGCAACGAGACCGTTAGCCATTGGCGTAAAGTGTCCGCCGATCTCGCATCCCAGCGTGCGCCGCACCTTGAACGGCAGATTCACCAGCCGCGTGCTCACGTCAAACACGTGAACCCCGGCGGCGCGATCTTCCAGCGTCTCAAACAGCGGCTGATAGACCGGCTTGACGCCGTGATAATAAAACTCCGAGGTCGGGATGGGCACAATCGCCACCGGCCGCGGTTTCAGCTCGGCGATAAACTTGTCGCAGGATCGCCGACATCAGCTTCCAGCCCGGCGTATCGTCCGACAGAATGTCGGGATAAGGATGCTTGCCGGTGGCGCGGTTCAACTCGGAGACCGCGCGATATCCCAACTCCTTGAATAGCGGCGAATGCCGCACCGCGCTCAATCCCGGAACCTTCCTGTAGGCGTTGTGCAGATTGTCGTACCAGCGCGGCGATTCCTTGCCGGCCTCAAGGTCCACGTGCCCCGTGTCTTCCGGACGATCTCTCGGCACCGGGACCTGGTGCAGAACCAACTCGCCGTTTTGCAACTCAAAGTACGGCTTGGGCACCATGATCTGCTTGCCCGTCACGCGGTCGATGTTAGGCCGGTGCGAAACCTGAATGCGATGGAAGCTGTCGATCTGCACGCAGATCATCACCAGATCGGCTTCCACATCGCGCGCGAACTTGCGATAGATCAGCAGGTGCTGATCAGTTCCGCTTCCCGGTATGCCGTAGTTCTGCACCTCGGCCCGCAGCATTCCTGCCAGTTGGTCCGAGTAGCGGTCGGCATTGGAGACGTCATCGCCTGCCGTGTAAGAGTCCCCGAACATCAGAATGCGCGGATGCCGGCTGGCAACGCGGTCAAATTCGTTATCCGAGCGGAAGCCCAACGAGTTGGTCACGACAAAGTAGCCGCCGTCTTCGCCGGGAATTCGTGCCCGCAAGTTCGGCGTATAACGATGCCCCACGTCGGCATCGTATTGAATGGTCATCCGGTGAGTAGTCTGCGTGAGTAGGAACATAAGAGAAGCGCGAAGTTCTGGAATGAGCCGGGCTGGACAGCATAACCCAGACACCTCGAACAGTTATTGTACTAAGCATCCGGCTGAAATGAGTTAATTTGCCGAGACAGCTACGGCACAACGCGAACGCGGCCTGAGCGGAGTCACTTCTGTCGCGCCTCAGCTTCGGCTAGCCACCCACGGCGTAGCTTTTCAGCCGGGACGCTTGACAGGTACGGTTTGATATCGAGAATAGGCGTCCCATTCATCATATCGACGCCCCGAACGTGCAATTCGACGCCTTCACGCCGAAGCAGTTCGACGATGGTCAGGCCAATCGGATTCGGACGTCGCGGAGATCGGGTTGCAAACACGCCATGCGGCCGATTGTCGGAGGGCGGTGCGCCAAGCAATTCGTACCCCTGAGAGCGATCGAATTCCCAGAGGACGATGAGATGCGAGAAACCTTCAATGTCGGTGAGTCCGGGCTCAAACTCAGGCTGGATGTTGAGCACGCCATCGGCCTCGTGTTTAGCACCAAGGCCCTTGGGAATCGCGCTTGCCTCTTTGTACGGGCTACTCACAAATCCGATCGCCTGCGAGGTAAACATTGGGGACATTGCCTCCGCTTCCCTGTGTTCTTGTTTGGAGGATAGACCAGCACTGCGTTTTGATGACTAATCAGCCGAATGGATGCGCGCGCAACCTTTCATTCGGTGAATCCTTGCCTTGTGGGGGCAAATTCGTCCACCGAAAAGCCTTGTGCAGTCACTCGCATATCGTCGCGGCGATTACCGAGCCGCAGCGACCGCGTCTTCCGGGTAACCCGACATCCCAAACTCGGGAATGTCGAGGCCTTCTTCTTCTACTTCCGGCGCCACTCGCATGCTCTTCACTTTGTTGACGCACCAGAAAACGACGTAGGTCGCGCCGAACGCCCAGGCAGCATACAAACTTGCTCCCATTAGTTGGCACCAGAACTGCCGCGCGTCACCGTGGAGCAGCCCCGTCACCCCTTGCCCGGCTCGTCCCAAGTACGACGTTGCGCCCACGCCATTCCATCCGCTGCCGTATGTGCCATCGGCGAAGATACCTACACAGATACCGCCAAACCACCCGCAGTATCCGTGTACCGAAATCGCACCGCAGGGATCGTCGATCTTGAGAAACCGATCGTTGAAGAGAACGCCGCCACAAACCAGACATCCTGCCAGTACGCCGATGACCACCGCGGCAGTCGGAGACACAAAGGCGCACGGCGCGGTGATCGCGACTAAGCCGGCCAGCATTCCGTTACACGCCATGGTTATGTCGGGCTTGCCGAACAGGAGATACCACAAAAGCATCGCGGCAGCCGAGCCCCCTACGGCCGCCAGATTTGTATTTACCGCAACCACAGAGATACGAAGGTCCGTCGCTCCCAGCGTGGAACCGGGGTTGAACCCCATCCATCCAAAAAGCAGAATGAATGTTCCGGTCACGACATACACGATGTTATGTGCGGGAAAGACGCGGATCTTTCCGCCTGGACCGTACTTACCCAGGCGCGGTCCCAAAATAATCGCGAGCGCCATCGCGCAGAAACCGCCCACGGCATGAACTACAGTCGATCCCGCAAAATCGACGTAGCCATGGCCCAGATTCAAGGTGGAACCGATTTGCGACAGCCATCCCCCACCCCACGTCCAGCAGCCGGAGACGGGATAAAGTATTGCACCAATGAAGAGTTCACAAAGCAGGAATGCCCAGAAGGTTATCCGCTCGCAGACCGCGCCGACAATGATGTAGCCGGCGGTCTCCATAAACACGACCTCAAACAGTGCTAGACAATTGCTGGCGCTATCATAGGCGGGGCCGACCAGAAAAAACCCCTTCCCTCCCACAAACCCCCATTGCCCACTCCCAATCAGGAACTTGTTGAGCGTGGGGATGCCGCCCAGGTTTGTGGGAGAGGCATTGACGGCCACCGCTCCAAACTGGAATGCGTATCCGACTGCGTAGTAGGCCAGGAACGCGAATACATAGGCGGCGAAATTCAGCATCATCAAGTGGGCGGCATTCTTCTTGCGAACCAGACCGCAGGTGAGGAGTGCGAACCCAGCCTGCATGAACAGGACCAGGTAACCGGTATTCAACGTCCAGGCAAAGTTCGTCGCCACGCGGACGTGACCTACATCATCGGCCAGTTTCACCGCGAGAGGTTCTTTGGCTGCCTGCGCCTGGTACTCATCGAAGTCTTTCTTGCTCTTGGCGTAATCTGGCAGCCGCCTTGTCGGTGGGCTCAGGAACTACAAAGGGATTGCCGGCCGCGTCCACGGCAGCAGTTTTGTCCCCGGTTGCAGTGCCAGATGGATCCGGCTTGGGCCCATCGTCAGCCACGACGGGCAAGGAAAGCGCGGCCGACAATCCGGCCACGGCCAGGAGAATGGCGCCATGGGCCCAGATAAACGAGAGGAGCCGCAAGTGCCAGTCGACTGGTTTTGTCATCTTCGGTTGCTCCTCTTATTGAAGAATGGACAGTTCTCGGATGGGCGACGGTGGGCCGTCCGTAGCTGGCGGCGCAACTGCTCTTAGGAATATCTGGAAGCAAAAGGGCTGGCCCGGAATTGAGCCGACCGACGAGCGCCATTTCGTCCATCGTGATTGCTAGTCTGACAATCGGATACCAGCAACTTATCGACAATAAAGGCGGCCAGCAAATCGAGTCCAATTCATATTTCTTATGGCGCCTCATCAGGGTCTGCAATAGCGCTGGGTAAAATTCATTGGATCGGAAGCACCACGTCCTCAAATCTGAACTCCAAATCGAGTCAGTATCTCTCTGCGTCCAAGGCTGGTGATGTCTAAGGCTCTGCTGTCGGCATCCTGCCGCACCCACTTTTTCTTTAGTGCGACCTTCAGCAGGGCTGCCCCAAGCGCCCCTCCAATGTGCGGCCGGCGCTCACTCCAATCCAGACATGCGCACGCGAACCGGCGGCGCGGCGTCCGAGTTGCCTCGATGTCGATTCCAAGAGCCTCAAACGCCTTCGCTCCAGTTGGGGTGAGATCGTAGGAATTGTCTTTGCCGTTTGAAGCGGCCAGCCATCCCAGCGCTTTGAGGCGGTCGTGAAGCAATACACCCACTGTGCCCGCCATGTGATCGTAGCAAGTGCGGGCGACGCGCAGCCGGCTGGGAGTATTGGGCTCAAAACTGACGCGATGCCCACCGGCGAGAACACTCAGCGACTCAAGTGCACTGGCCACATCCGGCCCATCCAGACTGTAGAAGCGATGCTTTCCCCTCGCCTGCACCTTGACCAGGTGCGCTGCTGTCAGTCGATTCAGGTGCACGCTTGCGGTTGACGGACTGACCCCGGCCACCACCGAAAGCTCGGTGCTGGTCCGCGCATGACCATCCAACAAGCAGTAAAGGATGCGAGCGCGCGCCGGCTCCCCGATAGCGGCAGCGATTCTGGAGACGGCAAGATCGGCTTGGCGATCGACATTCATACTTTGATGTTAGACGAATTGTTAATGCTGCGCAATCGGCATACTGCAAGCGTTATTCGGAGGACAGCAATGCAGATCGCGTGCTTCATTCGCTACCAGATCGATTCCTTTCAGCGGGACGAATTTAAGAAATATGCAGAAAATTGGGGTCGCATCATCCCCCGATGCGGCGGCCGCCTTATCGGATATTTTCTGCCTCATGAAGGCACCAACGACGTCGCCTGGGGCCTGATCGCCTTCGACAGTCTGGCTTCGTATGAGGCATACCGCGCCCGCCTGAGAACCGATCAGGAAGCGCGCGAGAATTTTGCTGTGGCACAAGACAAACGCCTTATCCTTCGCGAGGAGAGGACCTTTGTTGAAGTAGTCGATGGAACTTTTAACCTTCCCTCAACTCTCGGTTGAACGAGTGGAATTGAGGAGCCCGATGAAGAGGATTGGCATCAATCGATACCATGAATCGTAGTAGCGCATCCACTCTTCCCTCGCTTTCACTCTTGAGCGAGGTTCAGATTTCCATATCCACCTAGATTTATTCATCTTCAGTTGTGAGCTGACGCAGGCTTGGGGCCAACAACCTAAGACGTAGTGTGAGCTACGTTTTCATCGCAGGCTCTACGTGGACACTCCTCTTAGAGTTCATAGCTTTCCTAAACATTCTTCGCTGTAACTGCTAGTGATCCTTCAAAAACTGGGTTGGCGGCAGCATTGCAAATGTAACTGCTAAACGGGTCGCCAGCCTGCCTCAAGGGTGACGCATTCATGGGGATTGCTTCGATGAATTCCGCGAAGCTGCCGGCAATTGCCGCAGGTTTTGGCAACCCAACAAGCAGACCCATCTGAGAGGACATATGAAAGTAAGAAGACTGATTATTGGGATGCTGAGCCTACTGGTGATCGCAGCCGTGATGGCGCCATCGTTGATAGCGCAGTCGCTGGTCTCGGGCGATCTTACCGGTACAGTCACAGATCCCAGCGGCGCAGTCGTGGCCAACGCTACGGTCACGGCCAAGAGTGACGCCAATGGCTCTACGCGCACAACGACCACCAATTCAAGCGGGACTTACCGCTTCTCGCTGTTGAGCCCAGGTAGCTATAGCGTGACTGTCACGGTTCCGGGTTTCAGCAAGGCAGCAAGCACAACCCAAGTCAACGTCGGTCAGGCAGCGGTTGCTGACCTGAAGATGGCTATCGGCGGCAATTCGCAGACAGTGGAGGTTACCGGAACCGCTCCGCTGGTGAGTTCGGATAATGCCGACCTCTCCACGAACTTCGACCAGAACTTGATTCAGAATGCCCCGAACGGGGGGAACGATCTTACCTACGTTGCACAGACCGCGCCCGGCGTAAACATGAACACCGGCATGGGCCAGGGTAATTTCAATACCGCCGGTCTTCCTTCCACCTCAAACTTGTTCACCGTCAACGGTGAAAACGACATGGATCCATACCTGAACCTTAACAACTCCGGTGCTACCAACCTGACGCTGGGCAAGAACGACGTTCAGGAGGCGACAGTCACTACCAACGCTTACTCCGGCCAATACGGTCAGCAGGCTGGCGCGCAGGTTTCCTACGTGACCAAGTCAGGCAGCAACCAATTCCACGGCAACGCCGAATACTGGTGGACTGGCCGCGCGATGGACGCCAATGACTACTTCAATAACCTGAGCGGAACTCCGCGTCCCTTTGCCAACAACAACGAGTGGGCTGCGTCGCTGGGAGGCCCGATTAAGAAGGACAAACTGTTCTTCTTTGCGGACACCGAAGGAATCCGCTACATCGTTCCTTCTGCCACGACTGTCTTCTCTCCGACTGTCGGATTTGCCAATGCGACCCTGGCCAACCTGGCGGTGACGAATCCGGCTGAGCTTCCGCTTTATTCAAAGATGTTCAGCCTCTACCAATCCGCGCCAGGATACGGCAATGGAGTGCCGGTGGCGGGAACTTGTCTTGACCTGACTTCATTCGCCGGCAACTGCTTTCAGAAGTACTCAGCCAACCCTGCTCTGCCAGGTACGGAGTACATCATCAGCGGCCGTGTAGATTACAACCTTTCCGACAAGGACCATTTGTTCTGGCGGGTGCGGATGGATCACGGTACGCAGGCGACCTATGCCGATCCTATCAACAGCGCATTTAACGCCGCCAGCTACCAGCCTGCTTATGATGGGCAGGGACAGTGGACGCACACCTTCGGCTCGAATGCCACCAACCAGTTCGTGTATGCCGGCAGCTACTATCGGGCTATCTTCACCCAAACCGACGGTGCCAACTCAGTTTTTCCGCTGACAGTTGATCTGGCACCGCTCGGCTACACCAACATCGGCAATAACCTGTTCAACTTCCCGCAAGGGCGAAACGTCACCCAGTATCAATTCGTCGACGATTTCTCCTTGACCAAGGGCGCCCATAACTTGAAGTTCGGCGCGAATTTCCGTCGTTACGATCTGACCGACTACACGTTCAGCGTTCTGAATAACCCGCTGGCCGTGATCGCCGGGCCCACCGCCATGACCCAGTTCTTCAACGGCAATGCCGCTGAGTTCCTGCAGAACTTCCCCTCCAGGGCCACCCAACCGGTTGCCCTCTGGGGCCTCGGAGTCTATGCCCAGGATGAGTGGCGGGTTAACAAGAGCTTGAAGCTCACTCTGGCATTGCGAGCGGAGCACAACTCCAATCCGAGCTGCAACCTGAATTGCGCTTCGTACTTGAACGGTCCATTTCTGGGGACGAGTACGAATCCAGCCACGCCCTACAATCAGATGATCCTCGCCAACCAGGGCGGTGTCTTCCGGGCCACGGATGCCATCAATCTGGCGCCACGCTTCGGCTTTGCCTGGTCGCCGGGCGGCAGCGATAAGACGGTCGTTCGCGGCGGCTTCGGCATCTTCTACGACGCCTTCCCTGCCGTCTATGGCGATCTCTCCATGACCAACATTCCCAACCAGGTCAACGAGGCACTCTTCGGCGCACCAGGCGTTGGCATTCCATGGGCAGATCAAACCACCCCCGCGGGTGCATGGTCCATCGCCTCCAGTTCGGCAGCGGCCATCCGCAACGGCTTCGCCAGCGGCGCTTCCTTCAACTCGCTGTCGGCGACTCTTCCGACCTTCTCGGCACCTAACATCAATAGCTTTGCCGGAACCTTTCACACCCCACGGTATCAGGAATGGAGCTTGCAACTGGAGCAGCAATTAGACGACAAGAGCTCCGTTACCCTGGCATACGTCGGAAACCATGGTATCAACGTACCGATCGTCAACTACCCCAACGCGTTTGCGGGAGTTGCCGGTTTACCGGCTGCTGCCTTCAGTCCTTCATTTGCTTCCGTGCAGGAGGTCTACTCTGGTGCAGTCTCCAACTCTAACGGATTGACCGCGAGCTACCAGCGCCGTCTGACCTACGGGTTCACTGTATCGGCCAGCTATACCTGGAGCCACTCCCTGGACGATGATTCCAATAACGGTGTCTTGGGATCAGCCTACAACGCCATAACCAGCATCCAATATCAAATCAATCCGTCATGCCTGTCATGCAACAACTACGGCAACGCGGATTATGATATCCGCAACTCCTTTAACGCTCAGTACGTCTGGAATACCCCGTGGAAGTTCGGCAACAAGTACGTCAATGGAGCCTTTGGTGGCTGGACGTTATCGCAGAACTTCTTCGTTCGCTCGGGTCTGCCTTTGACGGTACTGGACAGCACTTCCAGCGTTAACAATTACAACGGAAACACTCCCAATTTGCCGGCGCAGGTGGTCGGGGCTGGACAAGGGAGCTGTAACCAATACGGAACCGGCTGCCTGGTCTCCTCTGGGTTCGCGACCGCGACTACGCTGGGCGCATTCCCGAACCAGATCCGTAACCAGTACCGCGGACCCGGGTTCTTCGACTCGGACTTCACCGTCAACAAGAACTTCAGGCTGACGGAAAAGCTGGCATTCGGGTTGGGCGCGAACTTCTACAACGTGTTCAACCACCCGAATTTTGCCTCGCCAGTGAATGCTTTTGGCGCAGGCAACTTTGGTCAGGTTCTTCAAACCACGGCGCCCCCAACCGGACCCTATGGAGCATTCTTCCCCGGTCTGCCTTCGGGACGCATCGTTCAGTTCCAAGGCAAGCTGGTGTTCTAAACACTTTCCCCTAAACCTACAATCTGCTTACCTTTGGCGGCCCGCAAGGGCCGCCTTTGTTGTTTGCTGAGCCGCCCATGATCGCCGTTGTCTTGACACCCACCATCCCAACCCCGAGCCTGGTGGAAAGAATGGATCGAACATCCGGTCCTTTCCGTATATTGTGGGCAGCGGGCTATGATTGCCCGATCCCAAACGGAATTTTTCGTAACTCCGGACGTGTGGCTCAATGGACAGACGAACCTTGCTTAAGCGCGTGGCGGCATTGCCACTGCTGCATACTCTTCGGCCTTATCTCTCCGCGTTTGAGCCGATGGCGGCCGCCGCAAAGTCCGCGTTCCACCGCGTCCGCCCAGGCGATCCCTCGTGGCCGACCGCCGCAGACTGGAAAAAACTGAACGAGCAAGTCGGCGGGAACCTTATCCCGGTTCAGTTTCCACTGGCTGCGTGCGAAGGTGCAGCCGATGCCGCTGCGTGCGCGGACGTCCTCAAGAACTTAGACAACCCTTTCTACATTGGCGACCAACCTGGCCTGACGCAGACTTTGGGTTGGGCGAATGCGTGGATTACCAAGCCCAGTGTTTATGCAGTGGCGGCACGAAATGCCCAGGATATCGCTGCGGCGGTCAATTTTGCCCGCGAGAACCGTTTGCGCCTGGTCGTCAAAGGCGGCGGTCACAGCTATCAGGGCACCTCCAATGCGGCGGATTCACTTCTGGTCTGGACCCGGCACATGAACGAAATTACGATGCACGACGCATTCGTCCCGCAGGAGTGCGGGGGCAAGCTTGCGCCGCAGCCGGCCGTGACATTGGGTGCGGGCGTGATTTGGCTCCACGCCTACGATGCCGTAACGACTAAGGCCGGTCGGTATGTTCAAGGTGGCGGGTGCACCACCGTCGGAGTGGCGGGCCTCGTTCAAAGCGGTGGCTTCGGAAGTTTCTCCAAGCACTATGGACTGGCAGCGGCGGGTTTACTGGAGGCCGAAGTCGTAACTGCCGACGGCAAGATTCGCGTCGCGAACGCGTGCACCAACCCGGACCTCTTCTGGGCGCTGAAAGGTGGAGGAGGCGGCAGCTTTGGCGCGGTAAGTAAAGTTACCTTGCGCGTCCGCGAGCTTCCGGAGTTCCTCGGCGGCGCCTTCTTCACGGTCAAGGCCGCGTCCGACGATGCATTTCGCAGCCTTCTCCACCAGTTCTTTGCCTTATACCGCACCAGCCTGTTCAATGATCATTGGGGCGAGCAAGCTCACGTAAACCCTGACAACTCCCTTGAGATTTCCATGGTCTCGCACGGGCTGGAAACGGCGCAGGCCAAGAAGATCTGGCAGCCGTTCCTGGATTGGGTGGCGGCTTCGCCGGCCGCCTATACGCTGACAGCCCCACCAATTATCGGAAGTATGCCGGCGCGGGGCTGGTGGGATGCCGTCTGGAGAGAACAGCATCACCACCCGGTTTTCGTCTCCGACTCACGTCCCGGTGCGCCCGCGACGGACGTGTGGTGGACGGGAGATGCCGATCAAGTAGGGCAGTTTCTTTACGGCTTTGAGTCGCTCTGGCTGCCCGCAGCCCTGATGGAGGAGGCCTCGCAAGATGGTCTGGTCAATGCCTTGTTTGCCAGTTCCCGCCACAGGCACGTGGGGCTGCATTTCAACAAAGGACTCGCGGGCGCGCCTGCCGATGCCATAGCGGCGGCGCGCAACTGCGCCACCAATCCCGCGGTGCTCGACGCGTTTGCACTCGCCATTATCGCCTCGGGGGAGGGTCACGCCTATCCGGGGATTCGCGGGCATGAGCCTGACCTGGCCGCAGCCCGCAAGAAAGCCGGTACAGTTGCCGAAGCAATGGATGAACTGCGCAAGGTCGCGCCGAACCCCGCATCGTATGTGTCGGAGAGCAACTTCTTCGAACCCACCTGGCAGCAATCCTTCTGGGGCTCGAATTACCCGAGACTGCGGGATGTGAAAGAGAAGTACGACCAGGACGGTCTATTCTTCGTCCACCATGGCGTTGGAAGCGAAGACTGGAGTCCCGATGGCTTCACACGGTTGAAATAAGGCTAAGACTCAACCCAGGCGCCCGCGATACCTATTTTCTTCCTCACTTCTTTTCTCCTTGACAGCTTAGGAGAGACTGCGGTACCCTCCTAATCATCTTAGGAGGACTGGTGACCGACCAGGCTCAACTTCTTCCCGGCACTCTCGATCTTCTCATCCTGAGGGCGGTCTCACTCGGCCCACTGCATGGCTACGGCGTCCTGCTGCGCATCGGACAGATCTCCGGCAATGCACTTGTTGATCGAACAGGGCGCGCTCTATCCCGGCCTCTTTCGCCTCGTGCGCCAGGGACTGCTTAAGGCGAGCTGGGGCACATCGGAGAACAATCGCCGCGCCAAGTTTTATGAACTCACCGCCGCCGGCCGCAAGCGTCTGCGCGAAGAGACCGCCAGCTGGAATCGGCTGGCGACGGCCATCGGCTCTGCGCTTGCCGCGCAACCCGAGGAAGTATGAAGTTGCGGATTTCATTGGCTCCGGTCGGGCCCTGTGACTGCCCACCCCGTCTCTGTGCGCCGCAACTGCCCTTTTCGCTATTTTGCTTTTGACAGGAGGACACGATGACTCGGGAACGAGTGTTAAAGGGCCTGTTGATCGTTTCGGGGTTACTCTTTTTGGTTGCCGCTTACCCGTTGACGCAATGGAATAGGCCCGAGGCGATGGAGCAGATGCTCGGTGGGGTCTATGCGACGCTAGGAATTTTCCTGCTGCTTGCGGTACGTAGCCCGTCAGCGAATCGCAGCCTGATTGCCTTCGCGGCGTGGTCGAGTATCGTTCACGCCGCCGTTATGGCGGTGCAGGCGACACTCAATGTACTTCCGCGCGCAGAGCTACTGAGCGCCGTGCTCCCGCTCTTTGCCATCGGTGTAGCACTCATCGTGCTCGCGCCGGCAAAGCTGACGACGGCTGCGCCCGACCGAAACGCACCGTTAATTCACTCGCTCGCCAAGAAGGAAAGCGTATGAGCGCGGCGGGGTTGACGGATCGAATTACGGAGGCTTCGCCGCGTCTCACGGCCCGAATTGCCGGTGTCCTTTATTTTTTCAGCCTGCTGACGGCAGGCGTCGCCGAGACATTCGTTCGGGGCAGGTTGAACTACGTTGGGGGCTACATCGCAATCGCGGGCATGGCCGTTATGACGCTGATCGTCTTCGACATCTTTAAGCCAGTGAAGCGAGCCCTTTCTTTGCTGGCAGCGTCCATCGCCGTCGTGGGACTTACCTTTGAGGCTCTTCGATGGCAGCCTCAGGGCCTGAACATCGCCCTGGTATTTCACGGATTCTATTGCCTCCTGCTCAGCTATTTAATCTTCAAGTCGACTTTTCTGCCTCGAATTCTTGCCGCGCTGATGGCGTTGGCCGGTTTGGGTTGGCTGACCTATCTGTCAAACCCGCTCGTAAACTATCTGTCCCCTTACAATCTCGCCTCCGGTCTCCTCGGGGACGTATCGGTGTTTCTGTGGTTTCTCGTAATGGGCGTGAACCCCCAACGATGGAAGGAGCAGGCCAGCGTAGCGGAGGAATGGCGATGAACGTTCTGGCTTACCTTCGCTCCCTTGCCGCCAAGTTTTTCCGGCGTTCGGAAACTGCTGATGAGATGGAGGAGGAACTGCGCTCTCACATCCAGCACCGAGCGGACGATCTGCAACGCTCCGGCCTGGATCGGAACGAGGCGGAACACCGAGCCCGCATCGAGTTCGGGGGTCAGGAGAAGTTCAAAGAGGAATGCCACGAAGCTCTCGGCGGCAATCTCATCGAGAGTCTGCTGAATGATCTGCGCTACGCATTCCGCATGTTGCGCAAATCTCCGGGGTTCACCGCTGTGGCCGTCGTAACATTGGCCTTGGCCATCGGCGCAAACGCTGTGGTCTTTGCTGTATTGAACGCCCTGATCATACGTCCGCTGAATGTGCCGCAGGCGCAGAGCCTCTGGGCGATCGAGCGCCGAGCAAGCTTTCTGGATCCATCGCAATCCTACCCGGACTATCTCGATCTGCGCGAGCGCAACCGCAGCTTCGATAGTCTGGCAGGCTTTACCGCCGCTGAGGCAGGGCTGGACACGGGCGGAAACCCATCCACCGTCTGGGGCATGGAAGCGACCGGGAACTACTTTGATGTATTAGGCATTCGACCGTATCTTGGGCGTTTCTTTCACGGCTCCGATGAACACGGCCCCAACAGCGCTCCCTATCTCGTACTCAGCTACTCATATTGGCACAACCATTTTCAGGATGATCCTGCCGTGGTGGGCCGGGTTGTTCAGCTGAACAAGCATCCCTATACCATTCTTGGAGTATCTCCTCCTGAGTTCCGCGGGACTTTAGTGTTTTTCAATCCCGACTTCTTTGTGCCCATGGTGAATCAGGAGCAGGTGGATGGGGCGAGTGAGCTCAACGCGCGCCGGGACCGTTGGGTCTTTATGGTGATGGGGCACCTTAAGGCAGGAGTTACTCCGGCACGAGCGGTTGCCGATCTGAACTCGGTCGGCTCCTATCTCGAAAAAACTTATCCCAATGATGATGGCGGGATGGACTTCTTGCTGGCTCGTCCCAGTCTTTATGGCGATTATCTTGGCCGTCCTTTGCGCGGGGCCCTCTCGGGCTTGATGCTGCTCGCGGGCCTGATTCTGTTGGCCGCGTGCGCCAATCTGGGCAGCCTATTTGCCGCGCGCGCCGCCGATCGTTCTCGGGAAGTTGCTCTGCGGCTCGCACTGGGATCGACCCGTCGACGCATTCTGCGGCAGCTCTTTACCGAGGCCCTGCTGATTTCGGTGATAGGTGGCGTGGTGGGATTATGGAGCAGCGTTGTGCTGTTGCGCGGACTGAGCGCGTGGCAGCCCCTGCCCAGATATCCCGTCTATATGCCGGTGAACCCGGACGTAAATGTTTATGGGGTAGCTTTGCTGCTGACTCTCGCCAGCGGATTTCTCTTTGGCGCAGTCCCGGTGAGGCAAGTACTGCGCACGAATCCCTATGAGGTGGTCAAGGCGGGATCAACCGGCACAATCGGGCGGCGAATGACGGTCCGCGACGTATTGCTTGTAATGCAAATTGCGATCTGCGCCGTGCTGGTCACGGCTTCGATGGTTGCCGTACGAGGGCTGGTACGCACCCTGCATAGCAAGTTCGGTTTTGAACCGGGGAATGCGATGTTGCTGGATACCACTCTGAGTATGGCGGGTTACAGTGGCGACCGAGTGCCAATCATGCAAAAGCGCATGGTCGAGGCTATGGAGGCAATTCCAGGCGTGACATCCGTGGGATTGGCGGATGTGTTGCCGTTACATGACAGTTGGAACCCCTCGAATGTTTTTACCGACAAAACGACAGACCTGAGGCCGGCAAATGCCGCTGCGGAAGCCATTCAGTACAACATATCTCCCGGGTACTTCCACGCCGCGGGCACAGCGCTGCTGTCGGGAAGGACTTTTACCTGGCATGACGACAAGAACTCGCCGCGCGTCGCGGTGGTGAACCAGGAGTTTGCGCGCAGGATCTTCGGTTCTGTAGCCACCGCACTGGGCGGTTATTTCAAGATGCCCGATGGAACGCGCGTACAGGTGGTGGGTCTCGTAGAGGACGGCAAATATACGAGCGTCTTCGAGGCGCCACATCCCGCAATGTTTCTTCCCATCCCGCAGTCACCCTCGAGTCAGACATATCTGGTGGTGCGCTCGGACCGCGACCCGCAACAAGTGGCGGCCGCTATGAAGAGTGCCGTGCGGGAACTGGATCCCGGGCTGCCGTTTTACATTCAGACCTGGAACAAGAAACTGGACGGCGCTCTGTTTGGTTTGCGCATGGCGACGATGTCTCTGGGTGTGCTCGGCGTAATGGGTGTCATGCTGGCGATCACCGGGATCTTCGGAATGGCTGCCTACTCGGTAAGCAGGCGGATGAAGGAGTTAGGAATTCGTATGGCCCTGGGCGCGCAGCGTCACGAAGTGTTACAGGCGGCATTGGGGCGGGCTTTCAAATTGCTGGCGTTCGGCTCAGCGGCGGGATTGCTCCTCGGAATTCTGGCGAGCCGGGCACTGGCTTTCATCACCTATCTGGGAACTCCCCGCGATCCGCTGGTATTGGCTGGCGTCGTTCTGATTATGGCGTTGCTGGGGCTGGTGGCTACCTGGATCCCAGCGCAACGCGCTCTGAACGCTGATCCTTTGCGATTGTTACGCGAGGAGTGAGCTACCGCGACAACCCATCCGCCCGGTGTTTCATCCGCCTGCCTGAGTGCAACCACCGATCTTCAGAACCTAATTCGCATTAAGCGGCATCCATAGCGCCCATGAGGCCACCTTGCGACGAGGCCGTCATCCGGTCGGGGGATGTCGAGGTTCCGTGTGCGGCAGAAACGCAGACGTGGATACTTGCTGCGACCATCCTCGGGTCCAGCATGGCCTTCATCGACAGCACGGTGGTGAATGTCGCCCTGCCGGCCCTGCAGGCCAGCTTTCACGCAACCGTAGTGGACGTGCAATGGGTAGTCGAGTCTTATGGATTATTCCTGGGTGCACTGATTCTAGCTGGAGGGTCGCTCGGCGACTTGTTCGGACGCCGCTTGGTGTTCCTGCTCGGTGTGGCGACTTTCGCGCTGGCTTCCGCAGCCTGCGGGTTTGCCTCGAATATACCTGAGTTGATTACTGCCAGGAGCATTCAAGGTGTCGGCGCCGCGCTTCTTGTGCCCGGCAGTTTGGCAATTATCAGTACATCATTCGATGAGGAAAGCCGCGGTAAAGCGATCGGCACGTGGTCCGGATTCACGGCGATCACCACCGCGATAGGGCCCGTTCTGGGCGGCTGGTTGGTCCAGCATGCTTCCTGGCGTTGGGTGTTTTTCATCAACCTTCCGCTGGCCGGGGCAGTGATCGCCATTTCGCTCTGGCGTGTTCCCGAAAGCCGCAGCGCCACCGCAGGCCACGTCGATTGGCTCGGCGCCCTGCTTGTCACTCTCGGATTAGGAGGCTTAGTCGTGGGCTTCATCGAATCGGTGGCCATCGGGTGGGGAAATCCTTTGGTCGTCGCCAGCCTGATTGCGGGCTGCGGGTGTCTCGTTTTCCTTCTGTTCGTTGAAGCGAGGGTGTCTTCGCCGATGGTTCCGCTGTCGCTATTTGCATCTTCCAGCTTTAGTGGGACTAATCTGCTGACGCTGTTCCTCTATGCCGCTACCGGAATTTTCTTCTTCCTGTTTCCGTTGAATCTGATCCAAGTCCGGGGATATTCGGCAACGGCTACAGGTGCTGCTCTGCTCCCTTTCATTTTCCTGATGTTCTTTCTTTCCCGCTGGTCCGGAGGTCTGGTGGCACGTTATGGCCCCAGGCCACCGTTGATCGTCGGTCCACTTGTTGCTGCGTTGGGGTTCGTTCTATTTGCCCTCCCCTCGGTCGGCGGCAGCTACTGGAAGATGTTTTTCCCTGCGATCATCGTCCTTGGGCTTGGCATGGCGATCACCGTGGCCCCCCTCACCACAGTCGTCATGAATTCAGTGGGGCCGGACCGCGTCGGGGCAGCTTCCGGGATCAACAATGCCGTCGCCCGCGTCGCTAGCGTACTTGCGGTCGCAGTCCTTGGGGTTGTGATGGTGAACGCTTTTGCTTCTCGCCTGAATCGCGATTTAGCCCAGGTTGTGCTACCCCCCGGCGTTCTCGAAGTGGTTCAGTCGAACGAAGTCAAGCTTGCTGGGATGCCGGTGCCCGCCGGTCTCACTTCCGATACCGAAGCTGAGGTGAGACATTCGATTGCCGAAGCATTTGTATTTGGATTCCGAGTGGTGATGTTGATTTGCGCGGGGTTGTCTGTAGCAGGTTCTGCCCTGGCATGGCTGATGATTCCCAACGCCACGCAGGCCGATGCGGAGTCATTCGCACTTTTGAAACGAGGTAAGGAAGCCGCTGCTTAAGGCAGCCGGCCTTCGCACCGATGCGAAGGCCGGATAACTCCGCTGCTCGAGCGTGGCGCGATATCGATGTCGCCAACCTGGCGACATCTTCAATGTCCGGTGGAATCCCCACGCCGGCTGGCTTCGAACAGGAACCAGGTGCGGCGTTCGGTTTCGTCGATCCAAACTTCGATCAGGCTGGTGGTCGCGACGTCATTGTGTTCGTCGCAAACCCCGTGGGCTTCGCGCAGACGTGCCGCCAGGGCTTTGCTGTCCTCGCGCAACTCGGCGAGCATGTCCTCGGGCTCGACATAATCAGCGTCATTGTCTTCCACGCGCTGGATACGGGCTATGTGACCAATCGAGCGTAGCGTCGTACCACCAATCTTGCGGACCCGCTCGGCGATGGCGTCCGTCATGGCGAACAACTGGTCGGCTTGTTCGTCGAGCAGCAGATGATAGTCGCGGAAGTGCGGCCCGCTCATGTGCCAATGGAAATTCTTGGTTTTCAGATATAGCGCGAAAACGTCTGCCAGAATGGCATTCATCGCGCCAGCTATGTCCTTGGTCGCCTCTTTTTCCAGATCGGTAGGGGTGGCCAAAGGAGCCTCTTGTAGTCTGCGTTCCAGTTCTACTGTTGCCGTATTCGATTTTTTCATGATGTCGCTCCTGATTGCGATGAATTAGATGCCGTACCGGCGGCAATCGTTACCGAAACAAACCCGGCCGCGGCTGTGCCCTCAGATGGGCTTTTCGGTCAGGACTGGATAAGACGCTGTGGGGCGCTGAAGACTCGTGAACGTTTGGTGAATATCCGTATACAGCGGACCAATGATGGATGCCAGATTTTGGCTTATGGTGATCATATCGACCAATGTGGGGGGGATTGGTAGACCGGAAGCCGTGTAGTGCTTTTCAATCTCCTGCCGAAGTCTCGCGGCCGATTCCTGAACATCGGGAGCAGCCTGAGCCACCTTACCGGCGACTTCATCGGCCATTGCACGGGCCGTGATCGCCATATTTCCCTCAAAAGCATTCAGCGCGTCTGCAATGGGCAGCGACAGTTCCGGATATCGCTTCTCGAACAGGTACTGCAAGCCGGTGATCTGCACTTGTAGCAGAGTTCCGAGCGTGGGCTGCCAGCGCCTGAAGTCGTCGCGAATTCTGAGTTTTCGTTGGCGCGAAGGGCCGAACTCAAAGACTACGGCGTCGGCCTGGGCTTTGACCGCGTTGAATCCCTCGTTGATCTGATCGCGTAGCTGGGCCGCCCGCCGGACCGCTTCCTTGCGGTCCGGCACGCGCGCTTGCTCAATGACCTCGGCCAACAATCGCAGGCTCCGCGCAAATGCCTCCTGCATCTCCTGTACAGCATCCTTCACCCATAGCCGGTCGAAGACCAGCCACATGCACAACAGCCCGAGCAGGACCCCGACCACACGGTCGCGGGCAATGGCCAGCGAACTCTGAATGGCAAACTCCTGAAGGTTGATCAGATAGAAAGCCAGGGCAAGCTGCACGCCGAGATACGAAAGCCGCGGCGTGGCGACTGCGATCCAGGCAGAAATTGCAGTGACTACTGCAAATAGGACGGTGAATCCGGTAATCCCGTCAAGATAGGGCAGCACGAAAACCTGGGCGCCCATGCCAAAGATGAATCCTCCGATGATGGCTCCTCCCAGCCGAAGGAATTGCTTTTGCCGTGACGACCCGATGGTGGACAAGGCCGTAATAATGCACGTCGGAACCGCAGTGCTGAGCCCGGTCCAATCGATTGCCTGGTAAGCGACGTAGGCGAGCATGGTAGCCGCCGCACCGCGCACCGCGAACTTAAGATGGTCGGGATTGGAAAAGGCATCGGGAACCACCAACCGTTGCCGTACTTCTGTATCCAATGGAGGCGGCAGAAACAGGTCGTCTACGCTATCTGAACCGGAGAATGCGTGCGGTATTAACGCCACCGTTCGCTCCATCTCCGGGAGAAGCGGCAAGTTCGAGGGCTGAGCCTGGCTGGCGATATCGATAGCGCCTGGCAGGTGGCGCTGCTGCAAATTGTCGCGAAGTTCTGAGATTTGGGTCGCGAGGCGTAAGCACCGATCTCGGTCCGATGTATTAAGGGCTACGGGGCGATTGGAGCGAACAATCCGCATGCTGGCGGCAAGATCGGTCAAACGCCCCAGCAAGGCGACGGCGACGTTCATCTGCGCGATAAGCTGCGGTGGGTAACCGGAGCGGAGCAACTGTCTTCGCATCCTCGATGTACCAAGGGCCGAATACTGGGAAATCTCATTTTCCAGCTTGTTGCCCAGGGGAAGGTCTGCCGCTGTTTGCCGCAGGACGTCTTCCACGGCCCCCAGCCTGCTCTCGAGGGCCTGGGTCAGTTCGGTGACGGGATGCACGCGGCGAAAGATATACTCCACGGCAACCGTGACAGCCGAGCCGAGCACCACGGAAGCGCCCAGCCAGAGGGTGTTTTCGGTACGCTGGTTCACTGTGAGGTAGGTTTCATCCCACAGCGGAATCGCCCCCGCCACCAGAAAACCGAAGCCCACCGCCGTGAAATAATCCGGCATGATGTGGATCAGATAAAACGCCAGGAAGAGCGAAATCGCGATCCACAGAAAGTGAGTAATGGGGGAGCCGACCATCGTCACGACCCCGACGATCGTGTAGATCGTGGCGATCACGTAGATAACGGTTACTCGAATTGCGCCGCGCAGAGTTACTGTGGGGTTCTCGCGGCTGAGGAAGAGGGTGTAGATGGCGCCCAGGAATCCGTATGGGATACGAAGAGTCATCACCAAGACCATAGTGATGGTGGCTGCAATGGTGATGCGACCCACTACCCACGTGCGGCCTGGATAAGGAGCAAGCTCGGTCTTCAGAAACTGCCAGAACCATGCGCTGGCGCTGTCGAGTGTCCTGGACGAGGCGACCGCAGGCAGCGCTTGATCCTGGGATGACATCGCTAACGCGTCCTTCCGGAACCCTCCGGCCGCAAGACCACGACGGCCGATTCACTTAAACGAAATGGCTCGGTTTCGGGTGCTTGAATGCGCACGCGGACGGGAAAACGCGTAGCCAGGTGAACCCAGTTGAGAGAGCGTTGCACATCGGGTAGGCCGGTCCCACCGAATGTGCCGATCAGCGTTGAGTCCGGCTGCACTCCGAAGCCCACACTGTCGACCACGCCGTCATAGCGCACATTGGGTCGTGAGAGCACGTAGACATCAGCGTGCATCCCCGGGTGGATATGCCTGATCTGGGTCTCCCGGAAGTTGGCCACGGCCCACCACACGCGGGTGTCGATGAGCGTGAACATCTGCTGACCTATGTGCGCATAAGCCCCTTGCGAGATGGTCAGGTTCGTTATCCGCGCGTCAAAGGGGGCGTAAACCTTGCAGTTGTTCAGGTTGTACTGAGCGTTGAGAATGTTGGCGGTTCGCCCGGCACGCTGTGCGGTAAGCGGATCCAGGGTGAGAACGCTGTGCTGCGATTGCGAAAGCTGCGAATGGCTTTGCAGCCTGGTTGCTTTCGCCTGGTCGTAGGCTGCTTTCGCTGTCAGAACCTGCGCTTGCGCCAAGGCCAGCTGAGAGCGTGCCTGATCTGCCGCCTGTTGCCGCGCCACGACATCAGTTCGTGCCTGATCGACCTGATCGACTGTGACGAATTGCTTCGCCAGCAGCGGCTCGATCCGGTTGAAATTTCGGGTGGTATAGTCCAGTTCCGCCAGGGCACGATCCAGTGCCGCCTTCGAAGCGTTAACGTTCGCTTTCGCTTCCTCCACCGCCGACGCGGCGCGTTCGACCGCAGCCGAGGCATTCGTCGTGTAAGCCTCCGCCGCGCCTACCGCACTCTGCTGCGAAGCGATGGTGCGGCTCTCGTCGACGATCTGGCCTTCCAGGGTTGCCAGATCCGATTGCGCTTTCTGCAAGGCGTATGAGTAGGGACGAGGGTCGATCTCAAACAGCAGTCCTCCCTGCTTGACGAATTGGTTGTCCTGAACGGGAAGGGCGATAAGAGGACCGTCGACCTGCGGCGCGATGCCGATGAAATTGGCGAATACTTCGGCATCGTCGGTGCGAGGGTACAGGTCGGTCTCATGGATCACCAGCAAACCGGTGATCAACGCCGCGATCGGAATCGCCACGCTCGCAATCTTGCCGAGACGTTTGCGCTGAACAGGAGTGTCGTTTTCGGGCATGGGCATCTTTTCCTAATTCAGCTGAAGAATAGCAACCAGATCGAGAACGTGAAGAACGCAGCCAGACATGGATAGATCAGGATCAGCGGCGAAAGCTCCTGTTCGAACTTCGTGCGCACAAGTAGAATCCGGACGCCGACGGTCAGCAGTATGCCAAGAAGGCCGCAAAGAATCCAAGCCGGAAAAAACGACCCCAGGATATTGAAGGAAGGCGCCCGGGAACATCCCGCCGCTGACAGGATTATTCCAATACACGCCCCGATTAACCCGATCCGCGGGCTGCGAGGCCCAGTCGATGCTTGCGATTTCATCTTCGATCTCATGGTGTCTTCGCATAAAGCAGGTCGCCAGTCTGGTAGGCCAGCGCGGCTAACCCGGTTAGAAGTTGCGTGCGAGCGTTCACGTCCGCAGTGCGCGCTTCGGCCAGGGTACGCTGCGCCGATACCACATCGATCTGGCTGCGCACGCCGTAGTTGTACGACTCCAACGCCGCATTGTAAGACTCGGTAGCTGACTCCAACAGCGCGGCCGCCGCTCTTTGCTGACGAAGCGCGGTACGGGCTGTAGAGTACGCAGTCCATACCTGGTTCTCCACCTGATTGCGAATCGAGTCAACACTCGCGGCCGCTTGCTTCTGGTCAGCTTGCGCTCTCGCCAGGCGGTTTTCTCGAGCCCACCCGTCGAATATTGTCCAATTTAGACTGAGCCGGGCGTCCCAGGTCTCCTGGGTTGGCGAGTAGACTCCGGGCAATTGCTCCTGCTCCCCGTAGGAACGGCCCAGACCAGCCTGGCCGTCGACGCTCAGCGTCGGAAAATAGTTTCGGCGCGCCGCTTTCACTTCGGCGCTCGCGGCACGGAGTCCGGCAACCTGTTGCATCAGGTCGGGCCGTTGTGAGAGCGCCTTGTCGATGGATGTCTCAACCGTATCCGCGATGCTGTCAGGCATCTTAATGTCGTTAATGCTCTCAACTTGAAACTGAACCGTGGGCGAAATGCCCAGAGAGGTCGCAAGATCGCCGTGCGCAATCTCGGCTGCCCCGATAGCTGCCTGCAAATCGTAGTCAGCTTGTGCGGCGGCGCTGCGCGCTTCCAGAACATCGGGCAACGTAGCCAGCCCGTTCTGGAGCCGGGCTTCAGCTGCCTGCTGCACCGTCTGGGCGTTCTTCAGGTTCGCCTCTGCCGCGTCCTGCTGTCCTTTGCTGTCCAGCAGGCGATAGTAGGCTTGCATTACCTGGAAGATGACTTTGCGATGGCTGTCATTGAACTGAAAATTAGCAGCCAGGAGATTACTCTTGCTGATGGATATCTCCTGGGATCGCTGCCCGAAATCGAAGATGACATAATCCAACTGGAAAATCGGAGAGAAGGTTTCTACGGTTTGCCGCTGAAAGTTAGGCCCAAAGAAAATGTCATTACGGGTACTGCCGGCGAGGGCCGCGGCCGCTAGGGTTGGATAAAGGGTTGACTCAGCGATTCCCACTTCGGCGGCTCGCGCCTTGGCATTCTGCCAGGCCACGCGGGTGTCAGGATTGTTCTGTTCGGCGATGTTTACCAATTCGGACAAAGCGTAAATCCTGGCCAGATCGAGGGCGGGAACCGGAACGAGGCGTGGAGGCACGTTGAGGGATTGCTTTGCCGCTGATGCGTCCCAGGGATGGTCAGGGACCGCAGGCGCCTTTTGGGCACACGCGACACCTTCCGCAACCAACATGCAGAGCATGATGACTGTTCGTCCGCGAAAGCGAGCCATTCGTTTGCCAGGATGCCGTGACTGCGGCCCTACGTGAAAGTAAGTGGATCATAACACGCCGGGATTCCCTGGCTCGGGACATCAGAGCAGCATCTTTTTCCGCAATGGCAAATCGCAGGTACTGCGTTATAATCCGTGCTCCCGCGGAGGGTGACGATTCATGCGCGGCGTGCCTCGCTGGGTAGCAGTGTTGGCCGTGGTCGCAACCGGTGCGGTGGTGTGTGCCTTCACCGTTCGACGCGCGATGGCGCCTCCAACCTTGGTAGTGCACCTGCCCCCAACCGCCGTTCCCGCCGACGGTTTCACTTCCACAGAACTGACAATCACGCCATCCAACGGCCGCCCACTGCGCGACTTGCAGGTCACGGTGGAAGATCCGCATCTTGCCGTCATGGAATCGGTGACGGTTGACGGCGACACGGCGACGGCGTCGCTGCGTGCCGGAGTGTTGCCGGGCGAGACCAAGGTTCGAGTCACGGGACGTGGCTTCGCAGCGCAGGAGGTCGCGTTCAGCACCGTCCTCGACACCAGCGACACGATCGGAGACGGCACTCCGGACTTCCTGCGCTTGCACGACCCTGCTGACCGCATCGCTTTCCGCCGATGGTTTACCTTCCTGGCGGAGGCGCAATATTTCCGCGGACGAGCGCTTCCGGCGGAGATTGACGATTGCGCTGCGCTCCTGCGCTTCGCCTACCGCGAGGCCTTGCGGCCGCACGATGCGGCGTGGGCGCACCAGATGGCGCTGCCGGTTCCCGCTTCAGCAAGCGAAGTCAAGCAGTATCAGTACCCCTATACGCCGCTGGTGGCGGCGCTGTTTCGGGTGCGCGGCGGAAGCTTTCAGGCCAACGATCTGGGCGACGGCGCCTTCGCGCAGTTCGCGGATGTGGAAACGCTTTGGCGGCATAACACACACTTCGTCGGACACAACTTAGCTCGCGCCCGGCCGGGTGATTTGCTGTTCTTCCGCCAGGATGGTTCGCGGATGCCATTCCACGCGATGATTTTCCTGGGGCAAAGCCAGGTCGAGCGGGGCAACGAGCAATACGTCGTCTATCACACCGGGCCAAGCGGGCGCTCCGCGGGAGAAATTCGCCGGCTCGCATTGGCGCAGCTTTCGAATTATCCCGACCCACGCTGGCGGCCGGTCGCGGACAATCCCGGATTTCTGGGTGTCTATCGCTGGAACATCTTACGGGGAGCGGACTGATGCGGCTGAAATCCGCATTCGTTGCCCTTCTCTTGTGTCACGCACTGGTGCTGCCGCTATTCGCCCAGAACGACGACACCACCGACGCCGCGCAGTCGTTTTCCTTGACCAGCCAACGCACCTACATGCCCGGAGAGAAGCCGGAGGTCTCGGTCTACTCCCACAACGTAAAGGCGCTGGAGTTCCGCGTCTACCGGGTGAACGACCCGGTGAAGTTCTTCAGCCAGATGCAGGAGTTGCATAACTTCGGCGGTCAAGCACCCGCCTTGCCGAAGCAGGCCCACACCTGGCTGGAAAAGTTTCACGCGTGGAAGCACCGCATCTGGGCGTGGATCCGGGATTTCGTTCGCGCGCAATTTTCGGCCGAGTCGCGCGAGAAGATTCGGCTGTGGCAGATGGGAGGCAGCGAAAAGAAATCGGGAGCGAAGGTTGAAAGCTACGCACAAGTGCCGGTGCTCAACCAGCAGCAGGTTGTCTCGGTTTGGAACTGGGCGGTGCCCGCGCATGATCGATGGGAGAGCCAAAGCGTTGCCATCCCGGTAAGCGAAAAAGGCGTGTACCTGGTGGAAGCGACCAACGGCACACTTCGCGCCTACACCATCGTTGTCGTCACTGACATCGCGATCATCACCAAAGCAGCGCCGGGCCGGCTGATGAGTTTCGTGGTCAACCGGCGCAGCGGCGATCCAGTTGCCGGGATAATGGTGAGGGTCTGGGTCGACCAGAAAGAAGTTGCGGCCAAGACTACCGACCAGCAGGGCCTGATGGATACCAAGCTAACCGGGACGAAGCCCGAAAACGTCGCAGTCGTGGCAACCGGCGCGGACGAGTTCGCGATTAATACACCCGGCGCGTGGAATCTGGGCAACGATCCTGATGCCAGTTTGACTGCTTACACCTATACCGATCGCCCGGTGTATCGGCCCGGCGACACGGTGCATTTCAAATCCATCGTTCGCGCCCAGACCATGATTGGCTACGTGATTCCGCAAAGCCGCGACCTCAGGCTGGAGATGCGCGATCCGCGCGACTACAGAACCATCTGGCAGCAGACCGTGAAGCTCTCCGACATGGGCACTGCGGAATGGAATTACGTGATTCCTGCGGAAGCCAATCTCGGGAGCTATTACCTCACGATGCAGATGGGCGAGCGTTACGTCGAAGGTACCAACTTTTCAGTCGAAGACTATAAGAAGCCGGAATACCAGGTGAAGGTGACGGCGCAAACACCGCGCGTGCTGCAAGGGCAGCCGATCAAGGCGACCATCGACGCCCGTTATTACTTTGGCGAGCCGGTTGCCAATGTCAAAGTCACCTGGGTTGTGCATACCTCGACGTATTGGCCGATGGGCCGCGACGAAAGACGACGAGGAAGCCGGCGCAGATCAGGAAGGTGATTCGGCCGATGCTGACGATGCTGGGGACGACGACAGCGACGCTGAAGAACAAGCCAGCGAGACCAGCGGCACGCTCGACGCCGACGGCAAGCTGCAAATTACGATTCCGACCAAGGTCGACAGCAAAAAGCAGGACCTGACCTATCGCATCGAGGCGCGCGTGACCGATGCGGGCAATCGCGAGATCGCCGGACACGGCTTTGCACTCGCAACTTACGGCAGCTTCTTCCTGACCGCAACGCCCAACTCTTATGTCTACACCAAGGGCAGTACGGCGACCGTGACGATCACCGCACAAGACTACGACAAGAAGCCAGTAGGGACGACGTTTCACGTCGAGATGAATCGCTGGGATTGGCGTAAAGGCGCGGGGCAGTCAGTGACGACCACGCAGGGTCAGACCGACGCCAGCGGCAAAGCACAGGTCAAGCTCAATATCCCCGATGCGGGCGAGTTCCGGGTGCGCGTAACCGCAACCACTCCGGAAAATCGCACCATCGAGACCACTGCATTCCTATGGGCTCCCGGAGAGAGTCCATGGTGGAGCGGTCCAGCGCAGGAGCGGGTGCAGATTGTCCCCGACAAGAAAACCTATCAGCCGGGCGATACGGCGCACGTGTTGATCGTCACCAGCAAGGAGCCGACTTCGGTCCTGGTGACGGTTGAAGGCAACGGACTGTATTCCGGCCAGGTGGTGAAGAGCAGCGGCGGCAGCATAACGGTCGATGTTCCTATCAAGCCCGAGTACGCCCCGAACTTCTACGTGGCAGCAGTTTTCATTCGCGGCAACAAGCTGTACCAAGGCTCCAAGAGCCTCAGTGTGCCTCCTGTTCAGCACGAGCTGAATGTGCAATTGCTGCCTTCCAAACCGCAGTACCAGCCCGGCGAAGCCGCTAGTTACATCATCAGGGCGACGGACAACAGCGGTAAGCCAGTGGCGGCGGAATTCAGTTTGGGCGTAGTGGATGAGGCCATCTACGCCATCAAGCCGGAAACGGTGGGCAGCATCGTCAACGCGTTCTATGGCCGCGTGTATACGAAGGTAAGTACGGAAACTTCGCTGACCTATTACTTCAGCGGGCAGGCTGGAAAACGCGCGATGCAGTTGGCCGCAGTGCGCCCCTCGAAGGCGATGGCCCAACTAAAGCCCGAGCGTCTGGTGCAGCCCAAGATTCGCAAGGCATTTCCTGACACGGCGTACTGGATGGCGGACGTACACACCGGCAGCAACGGACAAGCCACGGTGCGCTTCGACTATCCCGACGCCATCACGTCGTGGCGCGCGACTACGCGCGGTGTCACGCAAGACACCAAGGTCGGCAGCGCGGTGGTGAACACTATCGTGCGCAAGAACCTGATGGTGCGACTGGTGGTGCCGCGATTTTTCCGCCGCGGCGACGAGATTACGATCTCGACCATCGTGCAGAACTATCTGCCCACGGATAAAGTAGCGCGCGTCTCCATGGACCTCACGGGCCTCCAGGTGCTCGATGGCGGGCAGCGCGATGTCAACGTGCCGAGCCGCGGATTGATCAAAGTGGATTATCGGGTGCGCGTGCTCGATGTGGATTCGGCCCGCGTGCTGGGCAAGGCGCTGACCGACGTCGAAAGCGACGCGATGGAGTTGACGCTGCCGGTCGTTCCGTTCGGCGTGAAGCTGGCGGTGTCGAAATCGGGATCGTTCGCCGCTGCGGGCAAGAGCGACACGGCGCTGCCGTTGACCTTCCCCGCTGGCGCGGAGGCGGGAACTCGCAAGCTGACGATCGGCGTGACTCCATCCATCGCCGGGACAGTCTTTGCCGCACTCGATTTCCTGACCTCGTATCCCTATGGCTGCACCGAACAAACCATGTCGAGCTTCCTGCCCGATGTGCTGGTGGCAGACGCGCTGAAGAAGCTGGGAGTGAAGTCGAACATCGATCCGCAAGTGCTGAACAAGCAGGTGCAGGCGGGTCTCGACCGGCTCTACAACTATCAGCATCCTGACGGCGGCTGGGGATGGTGGCAGACCGACGATAGCGACGCATTCATGACGGCCTACGTGCTTGCCGGACTGAGCCAGGCGAAGGCGGCGGGATTTGAGGTCAAGCAGGACGCGATTGATCACGGAACCGGTTGGCTGCGCCCGCAGTTCGATCGGTCGGAAAAAGTGAAGACCGATCTGCGCGCCTACATGGCCTACGCGCTGGTGTTGAGCGGAACTCATGAGACGGCGGTACTTGATTCCGTGTGGAAGCAGCGCTCGACATTGACAGCCTACGGACAGGCCCTGCTCGGATTGGCCATGCTGGAGATGAACGACAACCGGGCAAACGAGTTGAGCAAGCAAATTGAAGCTGCGGCAAAACAGGATGACTCACAAGCCTGGTGGCCCAGCGACAACAACTATCTGCTGGATTTCTCCGGCGACACGACTCCCGAGACAACGGCGTACGCCCTGAAACTCCTGGATCGCACCGACGACGCGAGCCCGTTGCTGTCAAAGGCTGCGGTATATCTGGTGAACCATCGCGACCAAGGTTACTACTGGGACTCGACTGAGCAGACGGCGATGGTGATCTATGGGCTCACCGATTACCTGGAGCGCACGAAAGAATTGCAGCCGAACTACAGCGTCGAAGTCCAGGTGAATGGCAAGACGGTGGCGACCAGGAAGTTCACCGCGGCCGACGCGCTGGCCCCCGCGACCACGGTGGTGCTGAACGACTCGCAACTGGCTGCCGGAGTGAACCAGATTCGCATCGCGAAGTCTGGTGACGGGCGGCTGTACTGGTCGGCGCGAGGAGAGTATTACTCCACCGAATCGAAAGTGGTGAACACGGGTAGTTTCAAGCTGAGTGTGGCACGGCAATATTACCGGCTGTCGTCGCAACAGAAGGACGGCCGCGTGGTCTATCACCTCGACAATCTCACGGGACCGGTGCAGGTCGGCGACACGCTGGCGGTGCGTCTGACCGTCGGCGGTAACGACTGGCGGTACTTGATGATCGAGGATCCGATCCCGTCGGGCACCGAGTCCATCGCGCGTGATGACCTGTATGAACTGGACGAGCGTCCCAATTGGTGGGGCCGCTGGTTCAGCAATCGCGAGCTGCGCGACGATCGCACCACGTTCTTCAACATGTACTTCCCGCAAGGGCAGCACGAATATGTTTATCTGCTGAAGGTGGTGAATCCCGGAGTCTTCCGCGTGAGCCCGACCAGCGTGGAACCGATGTATCAGCCCGAGTATCTTTCGACCAGCGAAGCGTTGACGGTGACAGTGAAATGACCGCGAAACATAGTGGCGCGATGAAGCTGTGGCTGCTGAACCTTGTCGGCAATGCCGGGTTGCTGGCGTCCGTCTACTTCTGGCTGCTGATGCCGGATGCGCGTGGCTGGCAGGTTGGAGCCTCAGCAGTGGTCGCGATGGTGGTTATCTTTTTCGGAGTGTGGCTGCGGGCCGGAACATTTGACTACTTCCGAGTTGGAGAGTTTCGAGACAATGCAGCTGTTTGGCGCGCGTTTCGCCACGGGTTGCGGCACATGGTCGCGCTGGCAGTGTGGGCCATTTTTATGCTGACGGCAGAGTTGCTGCTGTTCCGTCTTCGCAAGTATGCACCGCAGTTCGGCGTGTGGTTCTGGCAGAAGTCGCCGTCGTTCCTGCGCTTCGGCAGCCCGCGACAGATCTTCCACGCTGCCGACTGGCTGCTGTGGTTCCTGATTTGGGTGCTGGCGCCAATCGTATGGCTGCCTATCGCCACCACGGTTGCAGCCGCCGGATTCGGATGGAAGCGGATGACGCGCTCCCTGCGTGTCTTGCGACGTCCCGCTTACTGGCTGTGGTTCTGCGCGTTGATGCTCGTCGGGGCGTATGTTCCGTACAAGCTGGTCTGGTGGATACCCGACCTCAGCGATCTGAGCAAACAGGCATGGAGCATGGGCTTCCGGTTCCTGTTGGCTTACGTGATCTTGATTTCGGCCTGGGTGGCTCTGCTGCTGGTCATCGGCACGCGAGTGGAGAAAGAAGATCCTGAGATGATCCCCGTTGACCAAGCGCCTCCAGGTTCAGCGGCTGCCGGAGCGCTGGACAGTCCCGCCCGCAGTTAGCTCAGCCGGAAGTCCGTTTTGTATCCAGTTGATTAGCGCTTCCTTGCCATGTTGCCGCGCCAGTTGCGCTACTCGCGCTTGGGCGCCGGAATAAGCATGCCGCAACTCCTCTTCACTCGCCGGAGAGCGGAGGGCCTTCTCCAGGCTATTCAGATCCTCAGGGTTTTCGCCTGGCTTTGAGGAGGCGTTCGGCGCGGTGAGATAAAGCACCAGCCCCTCGCGGAACCAGAGCGGCGTCCCCGGAAGAGCGTACGAGTCGATTAGGGTGTGGAGAAGTTCGTGGCGAATCGTGCTCTCCAGTGTGCCCGCCTCACGTAATACGTCGGAGGGTTGCATCTGGATGGTGTGTCCGCGAGTGGAAGCTGCAACCCATCCCGGCTCGCCGGTAGAGTTACGGAAAGCTGCCACCGTCGGATAAATCTTCAGAGTTGGAGAAGCGCGATAGAGCAGCCCAGTATCTTCTTCGGACTGATGCAGCAATGCGGTCGCCAGCGCTAAGAGCGGACGATCATGGTCCGGACGTGTAGTCATCAACGCGACATCTTCGTTGGCGAGTTGCTGCCATGGCATGCCTTGCGCGCTTACGCCCAGCCGAGTGCCGGGATAGTAGAAGCTGAGAATCTCGCGATAGGTATGACCCTCCTCGCCCATCACCTCAGCGCCGATCTGGCACATTCCCACGCCGTGCCCGGAGCCACGGCCCTGAAAGATGAGGCGATCGCCGTCGTCGCTGACGTCGTACCAGTTGCTCTTCAGACGCTCCCATCCGATGTGGCGACCGATGGCGGCGCGAAAGGTCAGCCCCGGCACCGTTACCGCGCTGCTGCCGGTGATGCGAAGGATCTCCACGCGGCCGCTCGGAGTGCGCTGCAGAACGGACACGGTGCGCAGGGTGCCGGGGACAACGACGCCATCAGCCGCAAGAGCGCGCTGCAACTCAGGCTTCGCAACCTCCGTGCGCCATTGGGTGCTGCCGTTGCGTACGCAATATTGATCGGAGTGCTGGACCAAAAACGGCGCACGCGGCTCATTATTGCCGAGAATGAAGCGCCCGTCCTCGGTTGTGCCTCCGCAGTTAGCGTGGTAGTAGGTGGCTGCCGGTTCGCCGTCATACCAGAGGACCTCGCCCGCAGTCGCGTCGGCGATGCTGCGGAGATGGGCATTGATGCCACTTATGCGCAGGTCCTGGCAATGAGTGGTGTCGCAAAAGTCGAATCCTTCCAGGGCATGGCGGCTGCCGAAGTGCATCGCGTAAGTGCGGGCTGCGATGGCCATTGCCTTCAGCGCCTGATCGGACTTGAAGTTGCCCGTTTCCCCAGCGAGCACGCCCGCAATGTATTCCTCCATCGGCATGAGCGCCGTAACCAGCAGGTGACCCTCGCTGGCGCGGATCTCGATGGGGAAGTCGGCGTGCAGCGGCGCATCGCCCTGGGCGTTCATTTGATATGCGCCACTGACGCGAAGCTCGGAGAAGGTATCTCTGTTTCCTGCGACTTCAATCTTCGATCCCCTGGCGTGCAGAACAGCCGTCGTGATTGTTGACGCCGTGCACGTTGCGCAAGTTCTCATCCGAGCCCGGCCGGCATCGGCGCGAACATCCAACTTGGCAGGCGGATGCAGATACCAAAGCCGCACTCGGACGGTCTGCGGGAATCCAATGGAAGACTTGGTGGCGGGCTGATCACCGCGTTCGGCATCGCTAGATATACACAGCAGAAGCAGCAGACCGATATTAGCCAGGAGCCGCTTCATTTCCGCGCTTCTTTGGCGGCTTCGGTGACGCCCGCAGTATGATCGGCCGCGAACCCAGCGAAGATCTCGCGTGCGACGCCGGCGGCATCCGAACCGCCATGCCCTTTTTCCAGGAAAACAACCAGCACGATCTGCGGATTTTCAGCCGGCGCATAACCGGCAAACCAGGCATGGTTCCATGGCCCCTCGTCCGAGACGGCCGTTCCGGTCTTGCCCGCAACTTTCATTGGCGCATCCGGCTGGGCCATGCGGCCCATGCCGTAGGCGACCGATTGTTGCAGTCCTGCAAAAACTGGCGAGAGCTTCCCGTTGGGATCGGCTCGCGCACTCCGAGCAAGGTCGAGATAACCGCGCAGCAACTCCAGCGGGGTTACGCTGGTTCCCCACTCGCCAATCGCTTGCAGTTGCAATTCATCCGGCGAATGGGCGAGAGCAACGTTGCCGGCAACTTCATCGGGAGCCAGTTCGCTGGGAGAGCTGAAGCCGGAACGCACAAAGCTGTCGTGAAGCTGCGTGGGTGTCAGGCGAGTTGCAACGCTGGTGAAGTATGAATTGCACGAGTAGGCCAGTGCGCTCGCCGGGACCAGCGGCTCGGGGGTTTCAGGATGAGTGCAGTCGAGCTTGTGACCGCCAATGGAAACGGTGCGCCTACACATCAGTGCGGTGTGTCCGTCGAGCTTTCCGGCTTGCAGCAGTGCCAACAGGGTGAAAGGCTTGATGGCGGAGCCGGGATGCACCACGCGACGTGCAGCTACGTCAAGATGGTAAGCCGCGAGGACGTGTCCTGACTGGACATCGACGACGACGGCGGCGCCGCGACGGCCAGCCATCGCTCGGGTGGTTCCTTTCTGCAACGTCGAAGGGCCGGACTCGCCTGGCATGGCTGGAAATGCAGCAAGGCACACCACCGCGCCGAGGCATGAGCAGACCATCTTCAAGCGGAGCATGTCCCGATTGTAATGGCGGGGAGCAAGCCGCGAGCACCGCGTACTTTGATACCGGGCAAACCGACCTTGTGATCGGCGAAAGAGGCCATGCGATGCGGGAATTTGTCTAGAGCTCATCTCATAAAACGCGCGGCGGCGGAACGAAAGGTACCGCAGGGGCTAAAGCCCGCGATTTGGCGCAGCATTCGACACGGCTGAAGCCGTGCCCTGACACAAAGCATTTATGAGATAGCTTCTAGGTTGTATGGCTCGGCGCTACTTTATTTACTTGCCTGGGTTAAAGAGCCTGCTACAACAATTTTGTACCTATAACCTAGCGGAGGAAGGCATGAGCAAGAACCTTCTGAAGTTGTTACTAGGCGCTGCGGTGCTTTGCGCGGGCATTATCATCGCGCAGCAGCCGGCGCAAAACGTCAACCCTCACCATCATCCCAATCTGGCTGCGGCGCAGCGACTCACGGAACAGGCGTATCAAAAGATCGTAACCGCGCAACAAGACAATGAATGGGACATGCAGGGCCACGCGGCGAAGGCCAAGGACCTGCTCGATCAGGCGAACCAGCAGCTCAAGCTGGCGGCCGAAGCAGCCAATAAGAACCACAAGTAAGGGCGCAGTTACCTGTTCCCACTCATTCGAAACCCACGAATGAGTGGGGCACCCGGCATCGCACCCTGAGAGCGAGCATCCGTCCTTTCGCCTTCCGTTGGCGAAGGGGTGGGTAGGGCCCTCATGCAGGAACGTGCGTCGCAGGATGTATTCGTCGCACCCTGATCTGCTTCGCACGCTTGCGGGTTTGGGCGATGTCGTAAGCAGATTGCATTCGCATGAGGGTGTCCATCTTCACTCCAAATGCCTTCTCGATGCGCAGAGCCATTTCCCCGGAAAGATCGGCCTTGCGGTTAAGCAGGCTGGACAATGCGGGCCGGGAAACCGCAAGCGCGGCCGCCGCAGCCGTTACCGACAATCCCGCAGGCTGAATGATCTCGGTACGAATGAAATCTCCGGGATGGGGCGGGTTCTTCATCGGCATGGCCGTTGCTCCTTATCTCAGTGGTAGTCCTCGAGGTTTACGTCGCAGATTTCCCCTTCCGCGCGGTCAATGCGGAACGTCAGCCGACGGTTGCGAGTGACTGTGAGGCTCCAGGTTCCCCTGCGATCACCCATCAGCGTATGCACCTTCCATGCCGGCAGGGCGCGCAGTTCCTCCGGGTCCCGCATATGGTCGAGAAATGCGAGCATCTTCCGGAGCTTGTCCACGGTATGGGGAGGAACGCCTCCTGCGCTGTCCTCCTCGTAGAGACGCTTCAACCCCTTGTGGACGAAGTTTCGTATTTCCACGCCGGTCCTGACTGTAGCCTGTTACTTAACACTTGTCAACGGCTGATGCATCGATCAATACGGCGCGATCGCGGTGCTGAAACATTCCGCGTCTTACTTCGGCGGAAATAAGAACTTCAGCATCGGCGCCACTCTTGCGGCCCAGGCGGACTCGGTGTGCTGCGCGTCAGGGACTTCCAGGTAGGAGAGATCGCGTCCTTCGACCCATCCCTTCTTCACCAGGGAGATGTTCAACTCGCGGGCGTCGGGCAAAGCACGCTGGCCTTCGTTGGTCCCGATGTCGAGCCAGATCTTGAGATTGGGTTTGCGTTTGATCTGCGCCACCGTCTTCAGAATGGCGCGCTTGCGCCACCACACCGACGGCGACATCACCGCCAGCTTGCTGAACATCCACGTGTAGCGCAGGCCGAGATAGAGCGTCACCAACCCACCCAGCGACGAGCCGCCCAACCCGCAATTGGCTTCGCCGGGCAGGGTGCGATAGGCGTGATCGACGAAGGGCTTCAGCTCCTCCACCAGCATCTGGCCGTAGGTGTCAGCCTGGCCGCCGCCGAGGCGCTTGTCTTCCACCGGCGTGTATTCGTCGATGCGATGCTTGCCCGTGTTGTAGATGCCGACGATGATCAGCGGCTCGATCTCCCCCGCGTTGATGAGAGCGTCGGCAGTCTCCCCCATGCGCCAGTAGTTGCCGTGCTGAAAGCTGGTGTCAGGGCTGAACAGGTTCTGTCCGTCCTGCATGTAAAACACGGGAAAACGGCGGTCGGGCTGCTCATCGTACATGGGCGGCAGGTAGACGATGAAGTCGTGCTTCTCGTCCGTTAGCTTGGAGGGAAACTGCTGGCGCAGCCGTAGGCGGGAGTTCAGATCGCCAGGAACAGCCGCAGGCGCATTGGTGATGTCGGCGGGAACGGGCATAGGATGGCGGGTTAATGGTACGGAATTTAGTTTCGAAGCGCCAGTGGTTTGATCCGTGTTTACGTCGAGGACTCGAAACGCAGGCCTAAAGAGTGTGGGTGCGAATCGTGTCGTCCCCGGGGGACTCAGGTATTTTCCTTACTAAACCCAGCACTCCGCTTCCCACCCCAATTCGCGCACAAGAAGCGCGAATCGGGGGCCCCGGTTTCGCTGCGTGCTGGGCTATTATTATTCCGCGCCTTTGGGCGCTCCGGACCTCGACTCCTTACTCCACTGCCCGGCACGAAGCTTTTTGTCACGCCCACTCTAAAGACCCGCTCTACTTATGAACTCGCGGAAGCGATCGATCGCGGCCTGAGTGTACTGGCCGACCTCGATGATATAGCCATCGGGATCGAGCATATAACAGCGCGTCTCCATGCCGTCGGGATTGGGGAGCGGCTCAGTGAGAAATACCGCGCCCTTCGCCTTCCATTGCGAGTAACAAGCCTGGATGTCGGCGACGCGCAGGTTCAGGAAGCTGCTCACTCGCTTAGGGTCCGGAGGGGGCTCGAGCCAGACTTCAGGCTTGTCGGGCGTAGGGCCGCCGCCGGAGTTCACGATGATCCATAAGTTCGAGAGCCTGACGTAGCAGGGGTCCTTTTCCTGGACGACCGTTCCTCCCAGGACGCCGGCGTAGAATTCCTTCGACTTCGCCTGGTCTTTCACGGTGAGGAAGTGGGCAGCATAAAAGCCTTCCTCGGCGATGGGAGCAAAGGGGAGATTCATGCGATCGCCTGGCATACTGTAGAATTGCCCTCCTGGACAGTTTCATCTCTGCTGCGTGGGTGAGCACCGCTTCAGCGGTGCAATAGAAGATCCGCTTCCTGACCGGCCTTAGCCGCTGAGGTAAGGCGAGACATTACCTCAGGCGCTAAAGCGCGTAGTCGGAGCGGTTACCTTTTATGCACGCCTGAAGGCGTGCTCCACCCATCGCCTGCGCACGGGTACCGAAACCGCTCTAGAGTATCAAACATTAGTTTAAGCGCCACATAATCTCTTCCTCAGGGGCATAGATACTGTGAATCGTGAATTTCATCGTTGGTGGTCCAACGACCTGCAACGCAACATGGACCTATTGGTCTTCGGTCACGATGGGCCGAAGGTCCTAGTCTTTCCCACTTCCATGGGCCGCTTCTTCGAATACGAAGACAACAAAATGATTGCCGCCCTCGCCGACCGGCTGGAGTACGGCCAGCTGCAGGTTTACTGCGTGGACGGCGTCGACACGGAGAGCTGGTACAACAAGCAGGCGCATCCTTATTGGCGGGTGCAGCGGCACCTGCAATACGAGCGCTACATCCTGAACGACGTTCTCCCGCTGATGTGGAACAGGAACTGGAACCCGCGGACGATCGTCACCGGATGCAGCTTCGGCGCCTATCACGCGTTGAACTTCGCCATGCGGCATCCCGACAAAGTGACCGACTGCGTCACCATGGGCGGCTCGTTCGACATCAAGCGCTTCCTCAACGGCTGGTACGGCGACGATGCCTACTTCAACAATCCTCCCGACTACCTGGCCAACTGCACCGATGGCTGGCGCTACAACCACATTCGCACGGTGCTGGCCACCGGCGAGTGGGACATGTGCTGGCAGGACAACGAGCACATGGCCGGCATCATGCGGGGGAGCGGCATTCGGCATGAGCTGTACGTCTGGGGTGACCAGAGCTATCACGACTGGCCGTGGTGGCGGCCAATGGCGCGGGCGTACCTGGGATAGGCGGCGGCAGGACGCTCGGCTCCGCAGCCGGCAGCTCACCCCCGCAAAGTTGTATGGCTCCGCCGCGCGAGTCGCCAATGCCCTTGCGGTTGCGAGTAGAATGGCAGCTATATCAGGATGGCGCCGTTTCCGGAATAGTCTGGCCGCGAGCCGTAACGGGTACTGAGTCTTCATGCCATTAATTGGAAGTTTTACGCTGCTGCTGGCGCTGGCGTTCGCAGCCTATTCGTTCATTGGCGGCGCGCTGGGCTTGTATCGCAAGGACGACCGTCTGGGCGAGACCGCGCGGCGGGCCGGCATCGCTTCATGGGCTGCGGTAACCATCGCCGGGCTGGCGTTGGTGATGGCCGCGCTGGGCAACGACTTCTCCGTTGCCTACATTCTGCACCATAGCAATCGCGACCTGCCCATCGCATACAAGTTTGCCGCGCTCTGGTCGGGACAGGAAGGCTCGCTGCTCTTCTGGGCGTGGCTGCTCTCGAGCTATGCGCTGGTGCTGCGGCTGCGGTACAAAGTCGATCCGCAATTGTTTGCTTACGCCTCGGCGATCATCGCCGCAGTGCAAGTATTTTTCCTGCTGCTGATCAACTTCGCCGCCAATCCATTCGGACTGGTCAGCGGCCAGATTCCCGCCGACGGCAATGGCCTGAATCCGCTGCTGCAATATCCCGAGATGGTGATCCATCCGCCGATGCTGTATCTCGGCTATGTCGGCGTGACCGTGCCGTTCGCGTTCGCGCTGGGCGCGCTGATCATGAAGTATCCCGGCGAGAAGTGGATCCACATCACGCGCCGCTGGACCATGGTGGCGTGGCTGTTCCTTACGTGCGGCATTTTCCTGGGCGCGCACTGGGCCTACGAGGTGCTGGGCTGGGGCGGCTATTGGGGATGGGACCCAGTTGAAAATGCGTCGCTGCTGCCGTGGCTCACCATGACAGCGTTTCTGCATTCGGTGATGATGCAGGAAAAGCGCGGCATGATGAAGATGTGGAACATGTGGCTGATCTTCACCACATTTCTGCTGGCCATCTTCGGTACGTTCCTGACGCGCAGCGGTGTGGTGAGCTCGGTACACGCCTTCGCGCAGTCGAGTATCGGGACGTGGTTCGTGTGGTTTCTGGCGATCGCGTTCTCCACCTGCGTGTTCTTCTTCGTACGCAATCGCGAGACGCTGAAGAGCGAGCACCGGCTGGAGTCGCTGGTCTCGCGCGAGTCGAGCTTCCTGTTCAACAATCTGGTGCTGCTGGTTTCGTGCTTCGCGGTGCTGTGGGGCACGTTGTTCCCGGTGCTGTCGGAGGCGGTGACGGGATCGAAGGTCACGGTGGGCCCGCCGTTCTTCAATCGCGTTAATGTGCCTATCGGAATCTTTCTGGTGTTTCTGACCGGAGTTGGCCCGTTGCTGGCGTGGCGCCAGACCTCACTGGACCGGGTAAAGCGCAACTTTGTGTGGCCGACTGCGATTGCGCTGCTGACTGCCATTGTGCTGCTTGTTGGCGGTATGAGGCCGTGGGAAGATTCGGCGTACTTCTATTCGCTGGTGGCGATTTCGCTGTCGATGTTTGTTATTGCGACGGTCAGCGGTGAATTCTGGCGTGGCGGCCGGGTCATCGCGCGGCAGGCCGGCGTCAATGTGTTCCAGGGCATGGTGGTCATTACCCGCCGGAATACGCGTCGCTATGGCGGATATCTGATTCACATCGGCGTGGTGTTCATCATCATCGGCTTCGCCGGCCTGCCGTTCAACGTCGACAAAGAGCAGGAGATGGGCTTCGGCGACAAGATGCAGATTGGGCATTACTTGCTGGTCTGCCAGTCGTACACCCAGGACGACAAGCCGAACTACGGCAGCGAATGGGCGGTCATCGACGTCTACAAGAACGGTAAGAAGATTGACACGATGTATCCCGAGCGCCGCTTCTACAAGGCCAGCGAGCAGACCTCGACTATCGTGGCTAACCGCTCGCGGCCGAATGAAGACTTGTATCTCGTCTATACCGGGCGCAATCAGGACACCGGCAAGCCGATCATCAAGGCGCATGTGAATCCACTGGTGTTGTGGATCTGGATTGGCGTGCACGTGGTGCTGATCGGGACACTGATTGCGCTGGTTCCCAACATGAAGCCCGGCAAGATTGCGATGAAGGAGAAAGACCGCGCTGAGTCGGATGCCGAGCGCAGGGGCGCGGTGGGAGTGGGCGGAGACTGAAGGCAGGGGCTGGGGATTAGGGGCTAGGGTTAGTCGGCGCGCCGTTAAAGCGTCAGCCGTCTAGCGGTCAACATGTAAAGCCGCGTAGCGGCGACATAAGTTAGCCCAGCGCTTCAGCGCTGGGTAGGCGAGAAAAATGACCCCGAGTCCCGGCCGGGACGACACACGATCTTGCCGATAATAGGGGTCCTTCGACTCCGGTTCGCGAAAAGCGTGCGAACCTCCGCTCAGGATGACACCCTCATGGTGGACGAGGAAAATCTGCTCCTCTTGCGAAACAGCGCAAGGAACTCCGTGTTTACCGCATCATGCGCCTTCGCACGAAACCATTCACCATCATTTTTGGGACCCTGATCGTCTGCGCCTTCGGCCTGCTGTTCCGTCGCGCCCTGGCGTCGACCGCGCCTTCGTCCAGCATCGAGATTGGCGGGCGCACTCGCGGATACATTCTCCACGTGCCCGCCGGTTACAGCGGAAACGCGCGGCCGCCGCTGGTCATCGTCTTGCATGGCGCGATACAGGGCAACGCCAGTGCCGAACGGATGTCGGGTATGAGCGCGCTGGCGGACAAAGAGAAATTCGTGGTTGTCTACCCCGAAGGCACCAGCATGATGGGCAACGCGCCGACGTGGAATGCCGGCAACTGCTGCGGCTATGCGCAACAGAAGCACGTGGATGATATCGCATTTCTGCGCGCGCTCATTGGCAAGCTGGAGAAGGACTACAGCATCGACCCGAAGCGCATCTACGTCACCGGCATCTCGAATGGCGGCATGATGTCGTTTCGCGTGGCCTGCGAGATGGCCGACGTGGTGGCCGCGGTAGCTCCGGTTGAGGGAGCGCAGAACGTGGACTGCAAGCCGTCGGCGCCCGTCTCGGTGATTGTCTTCCATGGCACCGCCGATCGCCTGGTGCCGTTCAATGGCGGCTCAAGTCCGTATCAGATTGGCCAGCACCGCAGCGACACTCCGGTTGCCGACGCGGTTGCATTCTGGGTGAAGGAGAACGGCTGTGCCCCGATGCCGAAGCGCCAGGAGTCGGCGGAGGTGCATGTCGACACGTACTTCGGGTTGCAAGGATGGCACCGGGGTTGCGCTGTATGCCATACAAGGCGGACGGCATACGTGGCCAGGCACGTCGATCAGCCATGTTGACCTGCCGGCGACGGACGTGATGTGGAAGTTCTTCATGCAGCACCCCAAGACATGATCTGGTACTAGACGTATCACGTCGGCTACCCAGGCGACGCCCCGCTCTACCCGACAAAGCCAAACTGATCTAAGCTGGTACGGGTACATTCATGCCCTCATTGTTGCTGAAGATACGTCGCGGGGAGACGCCGTTCTATCGCGGCATCCGCAAGTTTGCTCGGCGTGTGGAATCCAGCCGGCTGCCGCTGCCGCACTTCTTCAATCCGTTTCTAGGATTCTGCTATAACGCGTGGCAGACCGGGTCGGTGGGACTGCATTGGCTGTGGAGCTATTTCTTCGTGGAGCCGCTGTTCCGTGGGCGCTGCGCTTCCGTGGGCAAGGGACTTCGGGTGTGGCGGCTGCCGTTCATCCTGGGACAAGCCAAGATCTACATCGGCGACAACGTAAATATCTTCGGCAAGATCGACGTATTCAGCGGGCGGCTGTTCGATGAACCGAAGCTGGTCATCGGCAATCGCGTGGACCTTGGCCACAACGTGGTCTTCATCGTGAATAAGGAAATCGTTCTGGAGGACGACATCAACGTCGCTTCCGGGGTGCGTTTCATGGACACCGACGCGCATCCCCGCGACGCGATGGAGCGCATTGCGGATCTGCCACCGCACGAGGACGAGGTGAAGCCCGTCCGCATTGGGCGCCGCGCCTGGATTGGACACAATGTCTTCATCATGAAAGGTGTGACCATCGGCGAGGGCGCGATCATCGGGGTCAACAGCGTGGTAGTCAACGATATTCCGCCGTACTGTGTTGCCATGGGCAATCCGGCGCGCGTGGTGGTGAAGAACACGAAGCAGACAGCCGCCGCGCCTGCGCCATCCTTACAGGAACAGAGATCCGAGTGACCAGCAAGACCATCCGAGTCCTGACGCTGATCGAAAATGCGCTCGTGACCGGGCCGGCGCGGAATGTCATCGAGTTCGGAAAGATGGCCGCCACGGCCGTGGGCGACCTGCCTGCCGTAGAAGTCACGATTGTCACCTATCAGCGCGGGGGCGAAGAGAGCGCGCTGGCGCTGTCGGCGCAGGAGGCCGGACTCGGCGTGAGGACCGTGGCTGAACGGCGGCGGTGGGACATTCAGGTCTTTGCAATGCTGAAGAAAGGTTGTCGCCGAAATCAATCCAGACATCCTGGAGACGCGCAATGTGAAGTCGCACTTTTTCGTGCGACTGCTGCGGCTGCATCGCAAGTATCCATGGATCGCGTGGAACCACGGCTATACCAGGATCAGCCGTCTGGACCGTATTTACTCCCGGCTGGACCGGTGGTCGCTGCCGAAGGCGTATCGCGTGGTGACGGTCTGCCGTCCGTTTGCGCGAGCAGCTTAAGCACCTGGGGGTGGAGCCTGAACGAATAACGATCCTGCACAATTCCGTGAAGCCGTTCGTGCGTCCGCCGGAGGAAGCGGTGCAGCGCGTGCGGCGCGAGCTTGGCGTCGCCGAGGACGAAGCTGTGATCCTCGCCGTCGGTCGGGTTTCGCAAGAGAAGGGTCACGCGGATTTGATTCGTGCGGCAGCCGCGCTAAGTGGAATGTCCGGCGTGCCGCACTTTCGCGTAGTGTTGGTCGGCGACGGGCCAGAGCGGGAGCGACTGGCGCAACTGGCAGCGCAGTTGGGAATTGAGAAGCGGATGGCGTTTGCCGGATTTCAGCGGGACACCAAGCCGTACTACGCGATGGCAACGCTGGTGGCTGTGCCGTCGTACTCGGAGGGATCGCCGAACGTAGTGCTGGAAGCGATGGCGGCCGGCTTGCCGATTGCGGCAAACGCCGTCGGCGGTGTGCCGGAAATTCTGGAAGAGAACGTCACCGGGTTGATGGTCCCGCCGCGCAATCCCGAAGCCATGGCGAAAGCCATCTTGCAGATTCTTTCAGATGAGGAATTACGCCGCCGGCTGGGTGCGGCGGCGCGAGCGCGTACTGAATCCAACCATACCCCTGAGGCCTATCGGCAGACGCTGGTGGAGTTCTATCAGAACACCTTGGAAAGCTTGTCTCGCTAAGGGATGTCGCGCTGCGGTACGGGCGCCGACGGCAAAGCATTAGCTCAAAAATACAGAGGCCGCCGGAGCAAAGCGGCGGCCCTGATAAGGTGCTATGCGGGGAGTCCCGGAGAACCTCAATCCATTAGTTGGATTGCGAAATCCGGGAAAGGTTTGCCGGACCGATTCGCCTTTTATTAGTGCAAGATCGTCTTATTCGATGCAACCCGCAGTCGGCCACCTCCTGCGTTACGGCGTGATCTCCCACACTACCCCGCAGCCTGTGTTGCAATCCCCATGGCCACCGTCGTCGGCTGTGCCGTACAGGTTGCCCTGGCTATCGAAAGTCACGACACTGAACGGCGAGTCTCCTGTGGTGCTGTAGAAGTCATGCAGAGTCTGGTATGTCCAGGCGCCGCTATTGTAGACAAGTTTGTAGACTGTGCCACTCTCGTAAGAACCGCCGCCAATGGTAGTGCCGTAGAGGTTTCCGTCGCCGTTCATAGTGACGCCGGCGACGGGTCCGGCTCCTTCGCCCTTGGAAAAGTCAAACAGATGTAGTACGGAGAAGGCCCATCCGCCGTTCGAGGGTGACAGCTCGAAAACCGAGCCGTCGCCGCCCAGGCCCCCGGAGTAGGTAGTGCCGTAGAGATTGCCGGAGGGGTCAAAGATCAAGGCGCCAATGGGAGCCGTCCCTTCGGACGACTGGAACGAGTGCAGAACGGTTTCCGTCCAGCCCGATCCTGACGGTGTGAGCTCGAACACCGTCCCAAGATTGTGTTGGCCGCCAGACATCGTGGTGCCGTACAGATTGCCGGCGTTGTCGAAGATGACGCCAGCCCGGGGGTCACCGCCATCGGCGCCACCGCTGAAGCTGTAAATGACAGACTCCGTCCAGGCGCCATTGGAGGGCGTGAGCTTAAAGACTACGCCGGCGCCAGATCCGCCCTCCATGGTGGTGCCGTAGATGTTGCCCTGATGATCAAACACCAGATCAGCGTAGCCGGGGAAAGCGCCATCGGGACCACCGAAGGTGTGAATGACGGTTTCCGTCCAGGGGGACAGCACCGAGGGAGGAGCATTGGGCGACGGCTGTAGCTGGAAAACAACTCCGCAGTCGCAACTCCCTCCACCCTGATAGGTAGTGCTGTACAGAACGCCGTTGGGACCCCGGACTGGCCGCGAATCGGGGAGATTGCCGTCTTGTCCACCGCTGGGCATGGCGGTGAGCACGTTGAAGATCCAGGAGGAGTGGACGTTGCGCAGCTCGAAGACAGTTCCGAAAAGGCCCGGCGGTGGTACCGTAGAGATCGCCTGCCGGATCCATGGTCAGACCGGCCAATGGAGTTTGCCCGTTTCCTCCACCCAGGAAGACGTGAATTTCGGTGTAGGTTTGGGAGTGTGCCGGGGTCGTCGCGATAGACATCATCAGCAGGATAACAACGGTGCCCATTCGTGCCAGCCGAGCGAATACTGAACTCCAAGCTTCCGAGCGCGCCATAACAATTCTCCTTTGCAGACCAAGAATCCTGGTTGCCAACGCCTTCAATCCGTAAAGTCCCACATTGTGGGACATCATCGCCGACCGGGTGCGACTGGTTACTCGCTTAGGGCGTGATCTCGAAGATGACGCCACAGCCCCTGAAGCATGATCCTGACGCGCCCTGGCTGGCCACGCCGTAGAGGTTGCCGTCGGCGTCCATGATCAGATTGCTTGCGATGTACGATCCGTCACTACCGCCGGTGAAGTCGTGCAGCGAGGTGTAGGTCCAACCCCCATTCGAGGGAGTTAATTTGAAAGCTGAACCGTAACCAAAGGTTCCTCCGGCGACCGTTGTGCCGTAGAGATTACCGGCTGCGTCCATGGTGAGACTCGCTCTTGGGCCAAAGTCATCGCCGAAGCCAGGCAAGCTATATATCAGGTTGAACGTCCAACGGCCCTGGCCTGGCGTCAACTGGAAGACCGTGCCGCCGTTACCTGCGCCGCCGCCGCTAGTCGTGCCAATGAGGTTGCCCGAAGCCAGGAGCAAGCCCCCTTCAGGCACGACTCCATTGCTGTTCGTATAGAAGCTATAGAGAAGACTCTCCGTCCAGCCGGAGCCTGAGGGCGATAATTGGAAAACGCCTCCCAAGCCGACAGCGCCGCCTGCTACCGTTGAACTGTAGAGATTGCCGGCGCTATCGAAAATCAGATTGGCCTCGGGATTCTGCCCGTCGAATCCTGTGGCGGGGAAGGCGTGGAGGACAGTCTGTGTCCAGGTACCGTTGGACGGGGTCAGTTCGTAAACAGTCCCGCAGCCGTTGGTGTCATAAAAACAAATGTCATTACCATTGCCACCGCCCCCGTAGGTGGTTCCATAGAGGTTTCCCGCCTGATCGAAGACCACTTCGCTCATTGGCTCGTCCCCGTCAGTGCCGTTGAAGGAAAGAATGGTGGTCTTCTGCCATTGGCAGATAAAGGACTTGCAGGACGTGGCTGGGGGCGTCACTCTGAAAACTGTTCCGCAAGTCCCAAAGCCGGGATTGCAATCGTTGGCTTCGCCGCCTGACTGGGTCACGCCATAGAGGGCACCGTCAGGGCCGAAGATTACCCTTGAAGAAGGAAATAGCCCGTCAGTGTAGTCTTGAAAGGCATAAAGTGGGCTCAAGACCCAGCCAGAACTCCCACGAACGAGTTTGAATACCGTGCCACAGCCGTTGGCTGCGCCACCGAATTGGCAATTACTTCCAATATTGCCTCCGGCATTGGTCGCCCCGTAGAGATTTCCCGCTCGATCCATGGTCAGCCCCGCAACGGGAATGGCTCCATCGGAGCCGCCGGTAAAGGTGTGCAGGACCTGGAAAGTTTGGGCTTGTGCCGTCGCGCTAAGCAACAGCAGAAAACTGGCTGCCAGGAAGACGGCGCTCACTCGGCAAGAAATTGGGCTGTCCGGTTGACGATTTTGTTTTGTAATGCACATAACTGTCCTCCTTAAAGCGTTAGAACGTTGTCTTATGGCGTGAGCTCGAAGACGGTGCTGTTCCCTCCAAAAACTCCAGAGGCTGTGCCATACAGGTTGCCCTCCGCGTCGCGGACCAGGCCGTCATCCGGACCAGACCCGTCACTTCCGCCCATAAACTCGTAGAGCAAGTTGTACGTCCAGCCGCCGGAAGCGGGCGACAGTTCGAACACCGTACCGCAGCCATATTCGCAAATGATGCCGCCGTTAACGGTTGTCCCGTACAGATTTCCGGAGGCATCTCTTACCAGCGGGCCAACCGGCCCAGCAACTGCAGCAAACCCGCTCATCAGGTTGTAGATGGTGGTGAACATCCATTGCCCGCCGGAGGGCGCCAATTCGAAGACCGTTCCATCTCCGATCGGGCCAAACTCCGTGGTGCCGTAGAGATTGCCGGAGTTGTCGATGATGAGACCGGAGTATGGGTAATTTCCATTACTGCTGCTGCCGAAATTTTGCAGGATGGTTTCTGTCCAGCCGGAGCCCGATGGCGAGAGTTGAAAAGCCGTGCCGAAGCCTATGTTACCGCCGTAGTAGGTCGTCCCGTAGAGATTGCCGGCCGCGTCGAAGACCAGGCCACCAGTGGGACCGCCGCCGTCTGGTGGGCCCGCGAAACTATAAGGGACACTTTCGGTCCAGCTGGAGCCGGTGCGCGTCAGCTTGAAGACGACTCCCTGGTTGGCCGATCCCCCACGCTGGGCGGTGCCATAGACATTGCCTGCATTGTCAAAGATAACTGGACTGACCGGCTGTCCTCCGTCGCTGCCCCCGGTGAAGCGGTACAGGATGGTCTCGGTCCAGGGACAAATAAAGCTCCTACAGAAGTTCGGCGGCGGCGAGAGTTTGAATACGATGCCGTCATCGTTGTCTCCACCGCCATACTCTGTGGTGCCGTAAAGGCTGCCATCAGGGCCGATAACGACTGGGGCATAAGGAAAGTCGCCGTCGCTCTCACAGCCAAAGCTGTAAAGCGAGCCGCTCAATCCAGCCGGAACCCGAGTGCGCCAGCTCGAAGACCATACCGCATCCGTTTACGCCGCCTCTGATACGTAGTGCCGTAGAGGTTCCCGGCGCCGTCTCTGACCAGGCCGGCATAAGGCAGTGAGCCGTCTGGCTTACCGGTGAAGGTGTGCAGAACCCGGAAGGTCTGTGCCCGTGCTGCGATCGCCGTCACCAGCAGGATGAAAAGGCCGGCCATGATCGCTATCCCAGCGATCAGGGAATTGCGATGTTGCTGTGAGCGCGTCATAACAATCCTCCTCTTGCGAGCCAGTGATGCGCGAATTTTGGTTTTGCGAGGCACGTTCTCCAGGGACCGCTGCTGCGTCACTGACAACGGTTACGGCGTAATCTCCCAGATAACGCCGTGGTTATTCGCGCCCGAGCTTGAGGCTGTGCCGTAGAGATTGCCATTCGCGCCGACCGTCACACCGGCAATGGGAAATAGGCCTGTAGGCTCTTGAAAGTCATGCAGATCAGTACAGGTCCAGTTGCTACCGGAGCGGGTCGCTTTGAAGACCATGCCGTCGCCGAACCCGCCGTCGCCGTTGGTTGTGCCGTAAAGATTTCCCGCCGCATCCATGGTTAATGGGCTCTGAGGTCCGTAGTAGCCCAGACCGGTTCCAAAGCTGCAGAGAGTCGTCAGGGTCCACGCCCCGTCGGATGGCGAAAGCTGGAAGATGGTGCCGCCTCCGGCGCTGCCTCCGTAGCTGGTCGAGCCATACAGATTGCCCGCCTGGTCGAAGATTAAGCCGCCGACCGGATAAGCCCCGTCGCTACCGTTGGTGAAGTTGTACAGTACGGTTTCTGTCCAGCCAGAGGCGGAGGGAGTGAACTCGAAGGCGAAGCCGTAATTGTGAGTACCGCCGAACTGGGTTACGCCATACGCGTTGCCGGCATTGTCGGGAACCAGTCCCGCGGTCATCTGACCCCCGAGATAATAAGAAGCGCTTTGGGTCCAATCTCCGCCCGACGGGGAGAGTTCGTAGGCATAACCGAATTGAGTAGTTCCGTAGAGGTTGCCCGCAGCGTCAAAGACGACGTTGCTCTCCGGGAACGCGGGGCCGAGGGGGGCGAACTCATACACGATCGACAGTAGCCAGGGACAAAGCACCGATTTGCACGAGGTCGGCGGGAGGTTGCAGCCGGAAAACAACTCCGAGAGTACAAGTGCCGTTACAACCGGTCATTCCGCCTCCCACCGCGCTGCCATAAAGATTGCCATCCGGCCCAATCGTCAGTCCGCCGTAGTCGAGGGGACCAGCTCCGTCATCAGATCCGCCGGCAAACTCGTGAATCGGATAGAATATCCAGCCGCCGGAGCGGGTGGGCTTGAGCTGGAACAACACGCCTTCGTGGTACGTGCCGCCGTCCTCGGTTGTCCCGTACAGGTTTCCAGCCCTGTCCTGGACCAGGGTGCTGGTAGGGTTGTAGCCGTCCAACCCGGCACCGAAGTTGTGAATGACCGTGTAGGTTTGGGCTTTTGCCGGGATTGCCGCGACCAACAGCATGAAAAGACAGGCCATGTTGGCCAGCCAAACGATAGCTGGAATCCGATTCTGCTGTGAGTGCTTCATGAGAATCCCCTTTGCGAGCCGGTCGGCCGTGAGTGTCGGTTCTGGCGATCACGTTCTGCCGGAACGGCGGCCGCGTTGGAGCTACCATTAGCCCGTTGGTCAGCGCGGGTCAACTTAATTTCACCTTACGGTGTAATGCTCTGATAGGGAGATACTTGCGGGGTTGGCGCCAGGGTGGATTGTGCTATTGGCCGGCAGGTAAGTTGTGGGGAGCAGCTTTGGCTGGCTGGCCTGCCTGGTAGGTCTCCAACCGGCTGACAGCCGGCATCGCTTTAATGCAGCACAACATCCCCTCGCCACTGGTCGACGAGCTTCCACTCCAGAAAGTCTTCCCACTCCTGAAGGACGGTTTTAGCCCAGCCGCGGTGCTTCCAATAGGATTCGGCAAAGTGATAGGGCGTGGAAGCCGCTGCGACCGACCAGCGATACTGGGGAAGCCGCTTCTGGAACATGGAGAGCGCGCGGCGGGTTCCGAAGTCGGAGGTCATCAGGATTGCCGAGCTTGCGCCCACACGCTGAAGACAGAGCTGCACGTCGGCGGCTTCGGCAAAAGCCGAGGTACCGACAGTAGGGCAGATTTCCGTGGCCGGCTCACCGATGCCGTGCACATACTCGCGCGCCATTTCGGCTTCCGTCTTGCCGAAGATTTTGACGCTGACATTAGCGTTAAGCAAGACTTTTGGGGCATAGCCCTCGTGATGAAGATGCAAGGCGCGAAAATAGCCGGGAGTATCGCCCGATCCCTCCAACACCACGATGACGTCGGAGGGCTGGGGGTCGTCAACCACCAGGAAGGACCCGGCGCGCGATAGCAGAAAGAACGATAAGGGCAGCGGCGAGGGCAAAGATTGCCAGGAGAGCGAGACGCCTGGACAGGGACGATCGCCGGTTGTGGACGGTGGAATGCAGCTCTGGGCTCCAGATACAAATCATCTCTCACAAGTCGATTTGTATCAGGGCACGACTTTAGTCGTGCCTTCTCGACGTGAAAAGAACTCGGGCTTCAGCCCCTGAGGATTTTGGCTTCGCAGGGGCTAAAGCCCCAGCTTTTTACTACGCCCATCCGGCACGCCTGAAGTCGTGCCCTGATACAAACCTCGCACGGCTCAAAACCTGAGCGCTGCCTGGCGGTCTGCCCGAACACAAATCCAAAGCCTTTCGATCCGGGCTCACGTTGCTTTGAGGCAAGCCGCTCCCGTTGCTACCTGTTCGGTATGCAAGCGCCATAGTATCTCGCCAACCACCGACCAGTCGTACTTCACTTGCACCAGGCGGCGAGCGTTGACAGCCAGCTGTTGCCACTGCGGACTCTCAGCCTGTAAGAGAACCACAGCGTCGGCCATTGCCTGTGGAGTGTCGGCGATCAGGATGTCCTTGCCCGGCGTCACCGCCAGTCCCTCTGCGCCAAGCGCGGTCGAGACCACCGGCGTTCCCGCGGCCATGGCCTCCAGGACCTTCAGCCGCGTTCCGCCGCCGACGCGCAGTGGCACCACCGACGTCAGCGCGCTTTGGTAGAAGGGGCGAACGTCGTCGACGGTTCCGGTGACGGTGATGCCTTGTTCGCGCAGAGCCAGGATGGGCTTCGCAGGCTGCGCTCCGACAATCACCAGCCGCAATTCCGGCCGGCGAGCGTGAATCAGCGGCCAGGTGTTCTTGACGAAGTACAGCGCGGCATCAATGTTGGCGTGGTAGTCCATGCGGCCCATGAAGAGAACGTCGCGGCGAGCGGCGTTGGGAGGCCGATTCGCAGCAAAGAACTCGCAATCGACGCCATTGCCGACGACTTCAATGCGGGCCCCGGGCACGCGCTGGAGCAGGACTGCGCGCTCGCGCTCGCTGCAAACCGTGTGGGCATGGCACAGGCGTAGAAGCTCGTCTTCGACGTTGCGCGAGAGCGTGGAAGTGCGCTGCGCATACCACGCGCGCAGTGGGTTCGAGTCGTTCTCCGCATAGCGGGCCAGGATTTCGGACTCGATGTTGTGCCAGTCGAGGATGACGCGCGCCTGCGGTGCAATCTGACGAGCGCGCCGGGCATAGGCAATCAGGTGCATGCTCTCGATCTGAATCGTGTCGAAGGCTTGCTCGCGCAGCAGGCGATCTACGTCGGCGATCACGCGCGCCGAGGTGAAATTCAGGACGTTCAGCGGCGTCGGGCCGATGAGACCGCGAACGATATTCGCCTTCCGGTATCCCGCTTCGCGGCGCAAGGCCAGAACCTGAGCGCCGTTTCCCAATTGCTGGCGCAGCAGGCCGGCCTGGGCCTCGCCGGCGTCGTCGTTTACCAGCCCGATGTAGGTGAGCTGGGCATTGCGCGCCAGCTGCCGGGCGAAGTAGAAGTCGCGCAGGTGCGCGCCCGAGATGACAGGCCAGCAGATTCGCGGCGAGAAGTAGAGGACGCGCATGGGTTGGAATCCTATGGCAGTTTATCGCAGAGGGGTGGGCCAGCCTGGATTGAATTCCAACGTTCAAGTCGGCGGCAGTTCGATGGTATACTGGCTCGCGGCTTTCCCCCAGCCAGCCACCCGCACGTCGGGGAATGAAAAGAATAATCAAGCTGGTTTTACACGGGCTGTTTCTGGTGTTGGCGCTGCCTGCGGCGGCGCTGGCCGGATTTGGCCGGTTTCCGGTGACGTTCACCATCGGAGCCCATGCCGTTGCTGGAGTCCCCGGAGTGATGGGAGACTACCTTCGCATTGCGTATTACAAACTGACGCTGAAGCAGTGTTCGCTGTACAGCCGCGTGTCCTTCGGATCGTTTTTTGCGCATTCCGATGCCACGCTGGGAGAGGGAGTCTACATTGGCTCCTACTGCATTCTGGGCAGTTGCTCCATCGGAGAGCGAACCCAGATTGCGTCGCAGGTGCAGATTTTAAGCGGAAGGCAGCAACACAGCCGCGATTCCCAAGGGCGGATGAGCGGTTCCGGAGAGGGAAAGTTCGAGCCGATTGATGTCGGTTCGGATTGCTGGATTGGGGCTGCTTCCATCATAATGGCTGATATTGGGTCTGGTACCACCATCGGGGCCGGTTCCGTTGTTGTCCGGCCAGTGGCTGCGCAAGTCGTCGCCGTAGGCAATCCCGCCCGAGTGGTTAAGGAACTATCTCCAGAGTTGCGAGCTGATGGGGTGACCAAGTGAATCTATCCGCAATCCAAAAAATGAATGAGCCTGCCATGGTGGACGATTACGCCACTCCGGAAACCGTGGCGCTGGAAGCGGAGGCTGGTACCCCCCGGCCATCCAATCCGCAGACGCAGGCCGAACCCCGCCGTCGCGGCCGGGGCGCGGAGTTCTACAAGCCTTTTCACTACCTGCTGCTGATTTATCTGTTCTTTTATTGCAGCCGCATCCCAGAGATGGTGCCGGCTTTCCACATCGGCTTGCTGCTCCAGCCGCTGCTGCTGGTCGGCATGATCATGACGGGAACAACCAAGACGATCTATGGGTCCCCGGTTGGCCGAGCGATGATATGGTTCACCGGCTGGATGTTGCTTTGCATCCCGTTCGCCACGTGGAAAGGAGGCGCTTTCGATCAATTTACCATCGCGTTGCAGGCGCTTCTCCTCATCTTCTTCATGACCGCTTTCATCCGCAGTATTGATGACTGCTATCGAGTGATGTTCGTAATCGCTTTGGCCATGACCGCGGTCGGGATTCTATCGCTGGTGATTGGCGGAGGCCGGGAGGGCAGCAACCGCCTGGGACTGGGCACCGGCAACGACACGCTGTCGGACTCCAATTTCCTTGCCCTGTTCCTGATCGTGGGCCTGCCCCTGATCTGGTTCTCCGCGTCCGTCAAGAAAGGCCTGCTGAGGGTGGTCATGATCCTGGCAGTGATTCCGGTGATGGCCGGCGCGGCCGAGACGGGTTCGAGATCGGGATTGCTGGCGCTGGGTGCGGGCGTTATCTTCTTCCTGATTTTTGCCACCATGAAGCAGAGAATCATCATCGTTGGTGGCGGGCTGATATTTTTCATCCTTGCCGGCGCGCTGCTGCCGCCTAACATCCTGGGACGTTTCACCACGATTTTCCAAGCCAAGTCAGCTGGGGCGGAAGAAGCCGCGGAGTCGGCCGAGACCAGAAAGATGTTGCTGGGCAAGAGTCTGGACATGACGTTGCACCATCCGGTATTGGGTGTGGGACCAGGACAGTTCATGGTGGCTGAAGCCAGGGAGGCGATGAAGGCTGGTCATCGGGGGGTTTGGCATTACACCCACAACTCCTACACCGAGCTCTCCAGCGAATGCGGTATTCCCGGCCTGATTTTTTACCTGGCTGCGTTCTGGCGCGCCTATCGCGGGCTGACGCCGGTTCGTAACCGCTATCCCAGGGCCAGCACGCGGCGCGCCGCTATGTTCGTGCAGATGGCCGTCCTGATGGCCGCCATCGGCGCATTCTTCCTCAGTATTGCGTATGGCGGAATTCTGTATGCCGTGCTGGGTGTTTCTGCGGCCTTGCAGTTGGCGGTCGCCAGAGAGCGCAAAGAGAAAATGCAAGAGCAGGTCCTGGTACCTGCTGCTGCATGACAGATAGTCATACCTATTCCCAGTCGCCTACGTTGCTGAGACGAACCGCCCATTCTTAATGCCTGAAAATTCTTCGAACCGGCTGGAGATTGCCCGTAACTGGGGCCGTCTCTGCCGGTATCGCTCGTTGAAGTTACTGGGTTTGCCCGCGCGCATTCGCCATAACGCCGATCTCGCACGGATCGATCGTTTGGGGAGGGAGACGGCCGCGGCCCTCGAACGCGATCCCGCCTGCGCCGCGAAATACGCTAATTACGGTCTCTGGATTCCGTTTAACGTGAACCGCATCGGCGCCTTGGCGCTGCATCGCTCCGCGCCTTTGCGTATTCTGGATATTGGCTGCGGTCCGGGATACTTTCTGGCAGCGGCATTAGGGTGCGGTCACGACTGCTACGGAATCGATGCCCCGGCGAGCGTCATGACCGAGGTGGAGGCGCGAGTCTACAGCGAGATGCTGGCGGCTTTAGCGTGCGACCGGCGCGTTTCGCCCTTGCTGATCGAGCGCTATGTGCCCATGACGCTCCCGCTCCGCGATCTCGACTTAATCACCGCCTTCTGGATATGCTTCAATCGCCATGATCAGCCCGACGAATGGGGCCCTGCGGAGTGGAAGTTCTTCGTGCAGGATGCGCTGTCGCATCTGCGCGAGGGTGGGATACTGCATCTGGAACTGAACGCCAATCTGGCGCGATATCAATCGCTCCAGTGGTACGACCAGGAAACGCTGCAATTCTTCCGTTCGGTGGGAACGGTTGACCGCAACGTGGTTCGCATCACCAAAGGAAAGCCTCAGGAATGGGGAGCACCTCGGAAGCCGGCGTAGCGGACACGGGCGAGCGCATCCGCGTTTGCCTGCTGTCTGACACTGTGGGACTCGACGCCGGCACCGAACGGCAAGTCATCGAGACCGCCAAGCGCCTTCACAAAGACAGGTTCGACGTTCATGTTTGCTGCCTGGAAGACAGTCCTCAACTCCGAACTCTGGAGGGCGTCTGCCACATCGCAGTTTTCCCCACCGCCAGCGTGAATTCCTGGAGCGGCCTGGTGCAGGCGCGCCGCTTCCGGCAGTATGCGCGGCAGCATTGCATCCAGATCGCACACGCCTACATGAACAAGACCGCGGTCTTTGCGGTGCTGACCTCGGTCGTCTCGAATCGCATCGTGATTACCAGCCGCCTGAATACCGGCTACTGGTACACGCCGCGTTTTCGCAGGATGTTTGCGGTCCTGAACCTTCGCACCGACGCCATCATGGCGAATTCGCTGGAGGCCAAGCGCATTGCCGTAGAGAATGAGCGGCTCGACCCTGACCGGGTGCGCGTGGTGTACCAGGGTGTAGACATGACGAAGTTCAGCCGGGGACTGGGCGATCCCCGAGCTTGCGATCGCCTGGGTATTCCGCGCGACGCCCGCGTGGTTGGCATTGTGGCGAACCTGCGTCCGGTAAAAGATCACGCGCTGTTTCTGCGCGCGGCAAAGATTGTGGCCAGCCAGGTCGACGACGCCGTGTTTCTGCTGGCGGGCCGCGGCGAGTTGTACCAGCAACTGTGTGACCTGGCTTGCGAACTCGGCATACGCGAGCGCGTCTTCTTCACCCGGGGCGAAGGCAACATCATGGACTGCCTGGCGCGGATGTCGATCGGATGCCTCACTTCTTTCAGCGAAGGATTTTCGAACGCGATCATGGAATACATGGCTGCGGCTTTGCCGGCGGTGGCCATTGACGTGGGCGGAAATCGCGATGCCATCATCGATGGTGAAACCGGTTATCTGGTCGCGGAGCGCACGCCGGAGGCCTTCGCCGCGCCGCTGATTGAGCTGCTGCGCAATGAAGATCTGCGGGCCGACATGGGGGCCAAAGGCCATCAGCGCTGCGTCGATTACTTCGAGGTGGGAAAGACCATCGGCCAACTGGAAGAGTTTTACGAGTCGCTGGTCAGGCCCAGGAAGTAGTGGTGGGCGGACCGGCCGTCGATCCTCGCCAGCCGGATTTTGCAAGGCGTTTGCCAGTTGACTTTCTGTGTCTATTTGTTCTACATTACAAAACAAATGAAACGCGGAGAGCTTCTGGGATCGCTGGAGCACATAATTCTGCTGGCCCTGATGCGACTGGATGAAGGCGCCCACGGAATGATCGTACGCCGCGAGATTGAAAAACGTACGGGCCGCAGCGTTTCGATTGGCGCGGTGTATGCGACTTTGGAACGCCTCGAAGGCAAAGGATACGTCAGCTCACTCACCGGCGAGCCGACCGCGGAACGCGGGGGCCGTGCGAAACGGTTGTTTCGCGTCGAGGCTGCAGGCAAGAAGGCGCTGCAAGTATCCGAACAAACCATTCGCAGCATGACGGCGGGACTAAAAAGCCGCTGGGAGGGCCTATGAAATGCGATTCGCCGGCTCTCGTTTGCTGGCTTCTCGAATCTGTCGTACCGGCAAGGTATCGAGAGGCCATGCTCGGCGACCTCATGGAGGAATACAATCTTCGCGCCGAATCTGCCTCGCCACGCATTGCATCCCGCTGGGTTTGGAGTCAAGCCGGTCGATCTGTCGCGTCTATCGCCTGGTCCTCGTTGCGCAGCGGAAATTGGCTCGTCAGTATGAGCATCGCTGCGGGCGTTTACCTCGTCATGGCGATCCTGAAACTTGCAGTGGACTTAGCGATCTCGAAGTTGGTTGCCCCACAGCAAGCGACGCACGTCGTCCTTGCGCCGGTTGTGTTTCTCGCGGCAGCCGCAATCGGTGGTTGCGTGGCCGCGCGGGTTCGCCGTGGGGCAATCGTCTTCCTCGCATTGATGGTAATGATTACCGTTGCCGTCTCGATCGAGCGAAACGTGTGCACAATACCCGTCCCGTGGTGGTATCAGTTTGGGTTTCTGACTCTGGGACCTCTGGCCGTGCTCATGACTCCGGCCCTGATTGGGGTGCTGGCACCAGGAGCTGCACAACCGGGGAAGTAAGCCAGGGGTGCGATTCGAGAGATTTCATTGCGGACTAATTACCGCAGGAGGACAGCCATGACAGCCAATTTCTGGAAATCGAAATGCTGTACTACGTGTGCGATCGGGTTGCTCTGCTTTGCCGCTGGATTACTTGTGGCAAGCCGCCTCTCGCACCTACAACCAGCGAGCGCCGCCAGCAATCGCGTCTTCGAGCTTCGCGTTTATCATGCCCTGCCGGGCAAACTGCCGACCCTTGAGTCGCGATTTCGCGACACGACCTCCAAGATACTGGCCCGGCACAATTTGAATGTTGTGGGTTACTGGGTGACCGACGGCGCTTCCGCCTCGGACAACGCCTTCATCTGGGTTGTGGCTTATTCCAGCCCGGAAGAAGGGAAAAAGAATTGGGCTGCGATGGGAGCCGACCCGGAATTCCAAAAGGTCATACGCGCCGAGCAGGCCGAGAAGCTGGTAGAAAAAGTGGATGTGACGTACATGCGTCCGACGGACTTTTCCCCGGTGAAATAGTTCCGGGAAGAACTAAGCCTATTCCGACCGCAGCGTGATTGACGGGTCTACCTGCGCCGCCCGGCAGTCAGCCATGTGTGAGTTGCCGCCACAGAGACACAGCGTCAGCCCTCCGCATTCAAAAGCCGCGCGATGGCCGAAGCCCGGCGCTTCCAATCGGCGGACTCAATCTCGAGCTGCTTTTTCCCCGCGCGAGTCAGGCGGTAGTATTTTGCGCGACGGGAATTCTCAGTTTGCTGCCACTCCGCGTCGAGCCATCCGGCGCGTTCCAGGCGTTGCAGGGCGGTCAGCAGCGATCCCGGATTCACCTTGAATACGCCGCGCGAAATCTGCTCGACGCGTCGCGCAATGCCGAAACCGTGCATGGGCTCAAGACTCAGCGTCTTGAGAATCAGCATGTCGAGTGTGCCCTGGATGACGTCGGTGTTGGTCTCGTCAGAGGATAGTCCGGAAAATGTCATTGCCAGACCATATCGCCCTCTCATTATGATTGTCAAGATGTGGAGATCAGGATGGCGGTGAGGATCGCGGCCGGGGAGGCGAAGTTGCGATTCTGAGGCATCCGTGGGTCGCGTGCCAAATCGGGAATAATCTGACGGCAGGCCGCGATTGTCGAGCCGGAAAATTTTGCATTGTCCGCTATGTAGAAACGCCAAGCCGGTACGCGAGTGTGGTGGGGGACAAAATCGCCGAAAAAGGCGAACAAAAACCGTCTAATTGTGATATCTGTAATTTTGCCGAAAGGCGAACGAAAATCGGAGGAGTTCCATGCCATCGAAGCCGCGAAAGCCCAAGCCGTTCCGCGCGTCCTCGGCGGTGAAGGCTGCCGCGCGCGAAGCCATCGGCACTCCGCCGCCGACCCGCGCTCAACCCACCGAGCGCAAGCCGAAAGCGGAGAAGCACAAGCCAACTCTCGGCAAGCTGCTGGACGACGCAGAGCGCTGAACGCGCATTCTGTCTCGGCGTGCGCGGCCTTCGATTGTGCGATCGCGCTGCCCTGTGAATAATGGAACGGCAGGAAAAATAAAGAGGAGACCGCAATGCATCGGCGCCGTTCCTGGATACTCATCCTGGTGGCTCTTGTCACCGTCACCGCAACCCTGGTCGCGCAAGACAAGACACCGAAAAGCCCTCCGGGGCAAGCCTCACTGACCTTCGCCGACGGCCACACCGTCACCATCGACTACAGCCGGCCTTCCATGCGCAACCGGAAGATCTTCGGCGGCCTTGTCGCCTATGACCAGGTCTGGCGCACCGGAGCGAACGCGGCCACCAGTCTTAAGACCGACGTCGACCTCACCATCGGCGGGACCGCAGTTCCCAAGGGAAGCTATACCATCTACACTCTGCCGGGCATGAGCAGTTGGCAGCTCATCATCAACAAGCAAACTGGGCAGTGGGGCACCGCGTACGATCAGGGCCAGGACCTGGCGCGCATCCCCATGAAAGTCACGCAGCGCCCGTCGGGGCTGGAGACGTTCACTATCTCTTTCGACAAGCAGGGCGGCGACGCAGGCACTCTCAAGCTGGAATGGGAGAACACCATCGCCACCGTCGACGTGCAGGAAAAGAAGTAGCGGCTCGAACTCCTACTGGGTGGACGCTGCCGGGGGCAACTCCCTTTCGCACCAGTAGCAGCGCAGGTCAGTACTCAAGTTTACTTTGCCACACGCTGGACAGCGGCGGATTTGCCCAACCGCCGGCCTGTCCTGCGGCTGCGGTGGCTCCGGCTTTTTGTGCGAGAGATCGAGTGCGGCCCCTAGGGTTTCTTTGACGCTTGACAGGTACGCGGTATCCGGCAGTACGTCATGAACTTGGTCGCCACTGGAAAGACCGCAAATCCGGCAGGTGCGAAAGCCATCCGCCTTCTGAAATACATGGGGATGATCCGACCCGCGCCGTGCCAGTTGCGCATGTGGTGCTTTTGCTTCTCTTTCGCCCATGATAGTCAACGCCAGCGCAAAACGAGATTGCAAGCAAGTCCCCTAAGGCGGACTCACGAGACCTCTTGGTGGCGTTCCATTCGGACGAACGGCGCCTCTTTCTAGATGCCATAAACGTCGATTCAGTTGCCGGGCTTCACACTTTGATGAAAACTTGAAGATGAATGCTTTTGACCGGGCATACCCTCACAGCCTCCCTTGAGGTTTCCGAAGGTATGCCGTGGAAGCCCTCTATTTGTCATCCCGAGCCGCCTTTAGGCCGCGAGGGATCATGCTTCTTGAGTTGCTAACCCTGCACCAGCTTCGACAAATCCACCGTCTCCGCAAACTCGATTCCCAGAAGCTCCCGCAGACAGCGCCGCAAATCGCCCGGCGTGCTGAGCTCAACTTCCTCACGACTTCCCCCACGACTCACGATAAGCCGCATGTTGGCCAGCGTGATGCGACCCTCCGGTGTTGCTCGGCTGCAAATCCAGCTCTTTGTGAAGTGCGATTCCGGCGACACCTGGTGAAACCTGCACATCTCCCGATAGTCATTCAGCCCACGCGCAACATCACGAAATGCATATAGCGGGACTTGCCCTTTCTCATCTTCGCGCAGCAGTTGCCACTCGTCGCCGGCCGCCAGCACAAGATACCGATGTCCGTTGACCTGATCGGCTCCGCCTGCGCGAAAGACGATAGGATCGACAAACGAGTCTCCGAAACCAACATCCACCAGCCACGGCTCCTCCAACTGCACTTTCAGCAGCATGTGATCGAATTCCGGCCCAAAGCCGCCGTCTTCGCGCCGCACTCGCGCCGACAGCATCTTCACCGGGAAGCCCATCGCGGTAAGCAGCTCGCCGAACAGGCCATTGAGTTCGTAGCAGAACCCGCCGCGACGGCGCGTCACCACTTTTTCGTAGATTTGCCGGAAATCAAGACGAATCGGATATCCCAGCGGTATGTCGAGATTTTCAAAGGGGACGGTAAACAGGTGCTGGCGATGCAACCCGCGAAGCGTCTCGGAAGTCACCGCCCGCGGGCCATCGTACTCGATCCGCCGTAAATAGGCGTCGATGTTCATAGTCGAGCAGGTTTTAGCTCTTAGCTCTTAGCCGTTAGCTTTGAAAGGGCACGGCTTCAGCCGGGCCGCAAGCATCGGAAAATTAACCTGGCTTTGGCCCCTTGCGGCAAGTTCGCCAAGTTATTCAGCGCTTCCCTCAGCAGTCAGCTCTTACCTATTCGTTGGCAGTCGTCAGTCGGCCGGATTGCCGCTAAAAGCCTGGGTTGTTGCTAAAAGCCAAGAGCTAAGAGCTAACAGCTAACCTCACACCGGCAGCTCGTCCTGCATCCAGCCCGCTTCCTGCGGCTTCGGTTCGGCTGTCAAGTCCAGCACCAGGTTCTCCAGGATCAGCCGTTTGCTGGGAGGATTGGAACGCAGCGCCAGATCGGCTCGCGCCACCCGACGGATGGCAGCGGTCAACTCGCGCCGCGACTTGTAACGGCGCGCCTGCCGGATGATGTCTTCCGCGGCAAATGGGGGGATGCGAAAGCCCTGCCACAGTGCCTGCCACAGCGCGCGCGAGTCGCGTACATTGCGTTCCAGAATCACCAGCATCTGACGAAACGTTCGCGACAGCATGTACAGATGACCAATCGCGGCTTCCTCACCGTCGCCACTGCTCAGAATCGCATCCAGCACCGCCAGCGCACGGCCGCGGTCGCGCGCCGAAATCGCGTCCGTCAACTCGTAGAACGATCGTTGCTTGGCCGCCAGCACCAACGTTTCCACGTCGCCCAGCGTGATGCGTTTCTTGTCGCCGACGAATAGCACCAGCTTCTCCAGCTCGTTGGCGACCATCATCATGTCGCTGCCTAACGAGTCCACCAGCTCGCGCGCGGCGTCGGTATCCAGCGTGACGCCTTCGGCGCCCGCGGTCGCAATCGCCCATTTCACCGCGTCGCCTTCTTCCACGCGCGCGAATTCCAGCAATGGGCAGTATTCGCCCAGGGTCTCGCGAATCCGCTCATAACGGTCCTTGTCGGTCAACTCCATACGGCGCGCGTCCGCCGGAATGCTGATGTGGTCGGCAACAAATATCAGCAGCGCGTCAGGGTTAGGATTCGTGAAGTAGTCTTTGATGGCGCCAAACTCGTCGTCATGCTTGCCGCGCCCGTACAGGTTCTTGATGCCCCGGATGAAGAAGACCTGGAAGGGCGACATCAGCGACGGTGTCCGCGCTCGGTCGAGGACCTGCTGCAACTCCACCTCCGCCAGGTCCATGTCGTACAGACTTAGCTCGCGAACGTCGGCGGGCACCAGGTGCTGCAGGATGGCATCGCGGCAACGTTTGCGAAAGAACGCTTCATCGCCAATGAACACGTACCCCGGAGCCACCTTGCGGGCTTTCACGTCGGCCACGAAGCGGTCGGATGCCGCGAAGCTTCGCATCTAGAAGGCCTCCAAAATGTTGGCCACCGTCGTCTTCGCGAAGTCGTCTGCTATGCGTTGTACCGCGGGGTTAGCTTCCTCGAAAAAGCTGGCCACGGCAACCGATTCCTGGTACTGCTCGCGATACAGCAAGTTCGGGTTGCTCCATAGCACCTTCCCGCCCTTCCCCGTCAGCTGGGCATTCATGAAAATCACCACCAGCGACGACGAGATTCGACCCGTAACGGAGTCGTAGGTCAGGGGAGCAATATAAACACTAGTCACGGTTCCGGTGAGGACGGCATCCACATTACCGTCGTTGACCGTAACGATGCGGTAGTTGGTGCGTTCGCGCAATTCCTTAATCAACGCCTCGGTCAGGACCTGGCCCACGCGGTAGGCGGGCGAGGCATTCAGTATCCCCGGGACGTAGATTTCGTGCAGGTCGGAGGGAAGGCGCACATTGTGGCCTTCCGTGTGATAGCCGCACGAGGTGGTCAACAGCAGCACCGCAGCGGCGCACGCAAGAACCACGCGGCGCAGCATTAGTCTCGCGGGAGAGCTCACTGGACCGTCCCTCGCGGGCGCGAAGCAATCATATTCTCGCCGCACTCCACCGCCATCAGCGCCGCAATCCGCAGATTGTCAGACGCCGCCCACAGCCAGAACCCTTGCGGGTTTTGCGCGTCCTGCCGCAGAAATACCTGGATCTGTTCCTGGCCGGCGGCATTGACATTGCTGGGCGACTCTTCCCCTTGCAACACGTCAACATGCTCGCCTGAAATCGCGGCCGTCACCTCTTCGATTTGCGCTGCATTGTCCAGCTCAAGGTAAAGCGAGAAGGCGTGTCCGTGGAAGATGGGCGCTTGCAGCAGCATCAACGAAGGCGCCATCAGTTTGTCCTGGACAATGCTCCGGAAATGGCGTTCAATGCGGCTCTCCACACTCGCCAGCGACGGCAAAGAATTCTCCCCGTACCGGTCCAGCAGATTGAACGCAACTTGTGTGTCGAACACTCCCTTGGGCAGTTGCTGGAAAGACAGCAGGTTCACAGTCTGCTCATGCAGTTCGTCCATGCCGCGGCGGCCGTGCTCGGAGGCAGGCTCGAACGCGGTGGCTATCGCGCGCACAATCTTCCCCACACGCTGCGCTCTCAGCATCAACAGCGCCAGCACCACCGCTGCCGGATGCGCAACCACGACCGTCGCTTCGGCAAAGGGTATGTTGGGCGGAGCGCCCAATTCCCGTTCCACCCACGGTGCGCGCAGCATCACTCCCGGCTGGCCCTCAAGCGCATAGGACAGATCGACAATGTCGCTGCCCGCCTTGCGCGCCATCGGCCAGATCTCGCGCGTGAAGTTTTCCTCTGACGCGAAGAAGGTGAAATCCACATTGTCCAGGTGTTCGGGCAGCACGCTTTGGATGAAAGTAGGCTCGTCGCCCACCGCTTCCAGCTGGCCCAGCGACTCGTCGTCGTCGAGCAGGCGGATGTCCTGCGCAGGAAAATTGCGGTCCGTGAGAACTTCCTTCAGCTCCCGGCCCTTGAGAGTTGCAGCTCCTACGATGGCAACCCGGAACAGGCCGCCCCAGTGTCCCGCGTCATTGAGCGCCTTCGACGGCTTGTTACCTTCACTCTTCATCAGGCGTGCGAGGCCTCATCCTGGTGCGGCGGAGGCGGTGCCGCTGGCCGTCGAAAAACAAACGACAACCGCGCGATCACTCCCGAAAGAATGTAAATCAGCGCCAGCGCAAACAGCACGTATTCAGAAGAAAACCAGATCAACGCGATGACCACCCCGATTACGATGAGCCAGCGAAAATTCTGCGGCTGGCGAAAGTTAATGCCCTTAAAGCTGAAGAACCGCCACGTGCTCACCATCAGGAACGAGATTGCTGCCACAAACACTGCCCAACCGATCGACAGCCACCAGATTTGCAGTGGGTTGCCCTGCACCAGGTGCACCACGGCGACCAGCGCGCCGGCGCCCGCCGGAATCGGCATTCCGACAAAGTACTTGCGTCCCGGACGGCCGGGATTCGATGGCTGAGGATTGACCTGGATATTGAAACGCGCCAGCCGCGACGCCCCGGCCAGCAGAAACGCAAATGTAACGATCGCGCCGATCTGGATCACATGCGTTCGCCAGACCAGATTGCCTTCCATTGGCAGCATGCGAAAGCCCCACATCCACGCCAGCACTGCCGGCGCAACGCCGAACGCAATCACATCGGCCAGCGAATCCAGTTCGCCGCCAAACGCGCTGGCCGTGTTGGTCAGCCGCGCAATGCCGCCGTCGAAGAAGTCGAAAACAATCGCGAATCCAATCGCCTTGGCGGCCTGGTCGAAGTGCCACGGATCGCCTGCCGTGCCCTGAATGGCCTGCGAGATCGCATAATATCCCGCCGCCATGTTGCCCGCCGTGAACATCGATGGAAGAAGATACAAACCCTTCCGGGGGCGGCGGCGCGCCGGAATGCCGGCATCCGGTTGCTGAGAATGGCCGATCATCGCACCTCCGCAACATCACGCACACGAGACGGCATGGGCAGCGGCTGCGCCACCACCGCCAGCACACTCGAGCCGCCCTTCACATGGTCGCCCACCCGCACCTTCATCTCCGCAGCGGCCGGAAAAATCACGTCGGTGCGCGAGCCAAATTTGATCAGCCCCACCCGCTCGCCGCGCTCCACCGCGTCGCCAGCCTTCTTGGTGAACACGATGCGTCGCGCCAGCAGCCCCGCAATCTGCTTGAACACGACTCTGCCCGCGTCGCCGCGTATGGTGACAACATTCTGCTCGTTCAAGTCGGCCGAGGCCGCGCCCATGGCATTGACGAACTTGCCCTTCTGGTAATGCACGTCCTCAATCACGCCGCTGACCGGCGACCGGTTCACGTGAACGTTGAACACGTTCAGGAAAATGCTGATGCGGGTGCGCGCTTCGCCGCTCTCCTCGACAACCGAGATGTCCGTCACCTTGCCGTCCGCCGGCGACACGATCGCCCCCTGTATGGCAGGGATTCTCCGCTCCGGGTCGCGAAAAAACCAGAGAAAGAATGCCGCCAGCAGCAAGGGAATAACGGTCAGTGCGGGTATCGTGAGCCAGCCTACCAAGGCAGCCACCAGAACCAGCGCCAGCCCGTAATAGATGCCGTCGCGAACCATGGGTAGTTCGATTATAGAGCCACACCCGCGGCTGCCCGTAAGGGAGCTGCTTTTCAGGGTTTTTCGGCAGCGCCTACTTCGGCGGATTCTGGGACTGCGAGCCGTCCTTCATTTGTCCCGAGTTCTTGATGAAGAGGACCGTCTTCCAGATATCGTCGTCGCTCAGCACGCCGTCCCAGCCAGGCATTCCGCTGAAGCGAATCCCATACTTAATCACGTAGAACAGGTTGCCATCCGCATCGTCGGGAATATGGGTCATAAGCTGCGGCACGGAAGGATAAAATTTCCTGTGCATCGAGGACTCGGGTTCTTTCAAGTTGCCATGACAAAACGCGCAGTTCTTGTCGTAGGCCATGGAGCCGTCCATGATGTTGTTCGTAGTGGGCTGGAATGGATTGTCTTGCTTCGGGGCGTGGCCGTCGACCCAGGCGTCCACCGACCGATTGGCCGTACGCTGCTCAAATGTGCTGGGAGTGTTGCCCACGGCCCGCGTATCGAAGCGCCCCGTAGTCGTGTAAAAGTAAGCTCCGCCAAAAATCACTACAAGAGTGACAATCACTCCCACGATGAATCCGCGCATGTCTCTCCTCAGAAAACGTGGCTGAAGGCCCAGCCAGAGAATTCATCATCCTACTACGGACTGCAAAGACGTGTGCTTCAGTACTTGCGCAGCCTGCGCGCCTCGCGCACCACGTCTTCCACTCTGGGGAGATAGACTTCCTCCAGCGGCGGCGAGAAGGGCACCGGACTATCGGCGGAGGCGATGCGCGCGATCGGCGCATCCAGCGAGTCGAAGCACTCCTCATTGATAATGGCGGCCACTTCACCGGCAATGCCGCCCGTCTTCGTGTCTTCGTGCAGCACGATAGCGCGGTTGGTCTTTTCCACCGTCTGGCGAATGGCGTCGCGATCCAGCGGCAGTACGGTGCGCAGGTCCACTACCTCCAGCTCGATACCTTCCTTCGCCAGAATGTCCGCAGCCTCAAGCGCGATATAGACCATCGCGGCGTAGGTGATGACGCTGACATCGCGGCCCTCGCGAACCACCCGCGCTTTGCCGATCGGCACCGTGTAATCCTCTGCCGGCAATTCTTCCTTGATGCGCCGATACAAAAACTTGTGCTCGAAAAATAGCACGGGATTGTTGTCGCGAATCGCCGACTTGATCAGCCCCTTCGCGTCGTACGCGCTAGCCGGGCAAATTACCTTCAACCCCGGCGTGTGCGTGAAGTACGTCTCGGGATTCTGCGAGTGGAACGGCCCTCCGTGCACCCCGCCGCCCGACGGGCCGCGCACCACCACCGGTACCGGCGCGCCCCAGCGAAAATGCGCCTTCGCCAACATGTTCGTGATCTGGTTAAAGGCGCAGCTGATGAAGTCCATGAACTGGAATTCGGCTACCGGACGCAGGCCGGTTAGCGCCGCCCCAAAGCTGGCATTGATGATCGCCATCTCCGAGATGGGTGTGTCCACCACGCGCTCGGGACCAAAGCGGTCAATCAATCCGTCGGTGACCTTGAAGGCCCCGCCGTAAATCCCAATGTCCTCGCCAATGCAGAAGACCGCGGGATCGCGCTCCATCTCTTCCCAGATGCCCTGCCGGATCGCTTCCAGATAAGTGATCGCTGCCATGAATGTTTGTGCCACCCTCGCAAGGATTCTAAACGAGGCGGAGGCGACGGCGCGTGTGGAAGGAGTTTCCTACTGGTTTACCGGCACCTTGATGATTTTTTTCTGGATGGCATAGGTCACAAGCTGCGCCTTATTGTGGATGTCCAGCTTGCGCATCAGGTTGAACTTGTGCGCCTCCACCGTCTTGACGCTCAGCCCCAGCAGCACCGCGACCTCCTTCACCGAATTGCCCTCCGCCAGCAGCTTCAGGATCTCGCGCTCTCGCGGTGTCAGCGTCGCCATGCGCGGGCGCATCCGGGAATCGCGTACCCGGGCGCGAAAATCCTCCACCAGCTTGCCCAGCACCTGCGAGCTCAGGTACTTGCCGCCTCTGTAAACATCGCGGACGGCGGTCACCAGTTGCAGCGCAGGAGTATCTTTCAGCACATATCCTGCGGCCCCAACTTCCAGGCACTGCACCAGGTAGTCCTCGTCCTCGTACATGGTGAGAAACAAGACCTTGGTTTCGGGCCGGTTCTTTTTGATGTGGCGAGTGGATTCGAATGACGACAGCCCAGGCATGCCGATGTCCATCAAGACGACATCCGGGCGAAGCTCACGCGCCTTCTCCACCGCATCGCCCCCATCGGGCGACTCGCCCACAATTTCGAAATCGCTTTCGCTTTCCAGCAAACGCCGTACGCCCTGCCGGAACAACGTATGATCATCCACCAGCAAACATCTGATTCTTGGCATATTGCCCTGATTCCTCGCTCTTCCTAGCGGCCTGGTTTCTCAGGCGCTTTTAGCTGCGCCCGGCCCGCCCGCTGCCAGCCCCAGCGCCGTTTCGCTGGAAATTGCAGGCGCACTTACTTCGATGCGAGTTCCTTTGCCCGGCGGCGAGGTTACCTTCATCTTTCCACCGAGATTTCCGATGCGCTCGCGCATACCGGCCATACCGAAGGTCTGCCGCAAAGGTGTCGGCTGCGACGAGATACCAACCCCATCGTCCTCAATCAGCAGTCTCACCCAGTCGCCGTCACGTTTCATGTCGATGGTTACGGTCGAGGCGTTGGCGTGCTTGGCGACGTTGTGCAGCGCTTCCTGCACCACGCGGTAGATGGCGGTCTCCAACACTGCCGGCAAACGGCCGAACTCCGGCGACACCGTGACCCGAGCCTTCACTCCCGCACTGGTCGCCAAGTCTTTGGCCTCCTTGCGAAGGGCCGCAATCAAGCCGAGTTCCTGTAGCACCAGCGGCGACAATCGCCCGATGATCCGCCTTATGCCTTCGATGGTCCGGTCGACCACGTCCAGCGTCTCCCGGATCTTCAGGCGCGCCGTTCGCGCCCCCACGCTGCTCTCCAGCATGCCGAGGTACAAGCGGATCACCATCAGCGCCTGCCCAGTCTCGTCGTGCAGTTCGCGGCTGATGTGCTTGCGCTCTTCTTCCTGGGCGTACAGCAGGTGACCCGACAGCTCGGCAATGCGCATTTCGCGCTCGCGCAGGGCGTCGTTCATGCCGGCGCGATCAATCGCCAGCGCCGAACGATCGGCAACCGCACGCAGCAGTTCGAGCTCGGTGGGCAGCCAGTCATAGGGCCAGGAGAAGCCGATCACCAGCACTCCAATCACTGCCTCGTTCGATTTCAGTGGCACTCCCCAAAGGGCCTTTGCCCGGCCTTGCAGAAAAGGATCCAGGCCGCTGACTGGTGTCCGCAGATCCGGCAAGATCGCGGGCTCGCCGGTCAATGCGATCTTTCCGGCAAATCCTTCCCCGATGATTGTCGCCGCGCTTAGTCCCTCGCTCCCGAATCCCACTTGCGCTTTCGCCCGCAAAACCTGCTGCTCAGCGTCTTTCAGCAGAATCAGCCCCAGGGTTGCGTTGAAGGTATGCGTGGCGATTTCCAGCACGCGCTTCAGAAGGACATTCAAGTTTCCCGCTGAGAGTTCCGCGTCCAGCACCGACAAGAGCGTCTCGGCCTCAATCTTCTGGGCGTCGGCGTATGCCGCCGACACCGCCACATAACTCGCCCATGACAGCGTCTCCATCGCAGCCAGGGCCTGCGGCATCCGGTCGGGTGGAAATATTTTTGCCAGATAAGGATCAATCAGCTCCTGATAAATCTGTAACGACCGGGCCACGGCCCGCGCACTTACCTTAAGTTTGGCCAACCGCTTTCCGAAATGTTGCAAGCTGTCATAGAAGGCAGCAAAATCCGTTTGCGAGAAGATGGAAAACCCGGTACCAATCGTCAGTCGCTCCAACGCCGCCATGGCGCGCCCGTCGAAGTTGAATTCGGCAAACATCGTCTGCCGCCAGGCCGCAGTGATTTCCGGGAAGTAGGGCTGGAGGGTGCGAGTGACCTCGACCACTACCTCGCGCGAGGCTTCCTTCATGGGCAGAAGGGGGGACACGGGATGCTCCTGATAATGTTGATGCGGCGGAGCCTAGGGCAGGATGGCGTTACCACCTAATAAACTCACAATCCGACTAACTGGCTGCCATCATTTTACTTGATCCTGAGCATTAATTACACACTAAGACATTATCCAAAGTATAAACTGTCTCCTGCTAATTTCCATTACCGTTCAATCCTCACGCGATTCGTACTTGAACACGCATGCGTCCTTACAAACTTCGCCAAGTTACGATATTCTCAACACGACACAGGCGCGATTACCATCGTGCCTCCGTGCAGTCGGCGGATGTTGAGGCCATTGAATGGCGAGCAGAACAGGCAGTTCACTGAGCGCAAACTTTAGTAACGACGAGATCCTGCGCTACTCCCGCCACCTCATCCTGCCCGAAGTCGGCATGGAGGGCCAGCTCAAGCTAAAGCAGGCCAAGGTGCTGTGCATCGGCGCCGGAGGCCTGGGATCTCCGTTGGCTCTTTACCTCGCGGCCGCTGGTGTTGGAACTCTCGGAGTTGTCGATTTCGATATTGTCGATCTTACAAATTTACAACGCCAGATTATCCATGGCACCGGCGATGTTGGGCGCAAGAAACTGGATTCCGCAGCGGAGAGCCTGGCCGCCATCAATCCCAATGTCAGCGTTCGCAAATTCGAGACCCGCCTGACCAGCAGCAACGCGATGGAGATCTTCCGCGACTTCGACATCATCGCCGACGGCACCGACAATTTCGCCACACGCTATCTGGTCAACGACGCCTGCGTGCTCAGCGGCAAGCCCAATGTTTACGGCTCAATCTTCCGCTTCGAGGGACAAGCCAGCGTCTTCGCCACCAAAGACGGCCCCTGCTATCGCTGTCTTTATCCCGAGCCGCCGCCGCCCGGAGTTGTTCCGTCGTGCGCCGAAGGCGGTGTGCTGGGAATTTTGCCCGGCCTCGTTGGCATGATCCAGGCGACGGAGACGATCAAGCTCATTCTCGGTTCCGGCGAGCCGTTGATCGGACGCCTGCTGCTGGTGGACGCGCTGGCCATGCGCTTCCGCGAGGTCAAGGTGCGCAAGAGTCCCGACTGCCCGGTCTGCGGCGAACATCCCACGGTGACGCAATTGATCGACTATGAGCAATTCTGCGGAATCCGTGGCGAGCAGAAGCCGGCAACTGCTACCATCGGCGACATGACACCGGAAGAATTGAAGCAGCGCCTGGACGCCGGAGACGACCTCTTCGTGCTCGACGTCCGCGATCCTCACGAATATCAGATCTGCAACCTCGGCGGACACCTCATTCCGCTGAACGACCTGCCCAAGCGCGTCAGCGAACTCGACCCCTCGCGCGAGATCGTCGTCCACTGCAAGCTGGGCGGCCGCAGTGCGAAGGCGGTCGACTTCCTGAAGCAGGCGGGCTTCGCGCAACGTGCACAACCTCGCCGGCGGCATCAACGCCTGGTCCGAGCGCGTCGATCCCAAAGTGCCGAAGTACTGAGGGTCAGTGAGGTAGGCAGCACTCTGCTAGGAGTGCGGCCTTGCACATCGTGCCTGCGGATTCGGTCACTACTGTCCGCCAGACCTTCGGTGAGCATCCTTTTGTAACTGGCGCGTTCACCGCGGTTATTCTGTCGTTCGTATGCGCTTCGACATTTTTCCGTTCTCACCGCGGCTGATTCAAGCTAGATGGGCTCTGGGCAAACTGGCGAGCGAGGATGTCCCTTGGCTCGCACAGGACGCTCTCGAACTGGGCTACGACGGAAAATCGACTCGACGCCTGGCGGGGTTAGTCAATCAAGTCCAAGCCGATGTTGAACCGCTGCTGAACGGCTTTTTCGCGGAGTTGGGACTGGCAGAAAACCTCTCTCAAGAGCAAGCCGCGTTGATACTTGCGTGTTACGTCGCCGAGGCAATAACGAACGGTCGAGAGGCCCCTTACGAGGGAGCTAGGTTTATATGGTGGGAGATTGCGAACGCGGTCAATCCAAGGCCAGACCGTCTTCTTTCGTTCGTTGGCGAGGCTTCCGAATATGAAGACTGCTCACCTTACAACGAGCGCGGACAGCAGCTACGTGAAGATATCGAACAGCAGATCATAAGCGATGCTCGGGATCTTCTGATCTCGGCAGGGGATCGTTGGCGGTAAATTGTTGATGACAGCAACGCAGTTGCCACAACGCTGCCGTCCCGCCCTGCGGGACGACTCAGCTTAGCCCAGGACGAAGTCCTGGGTACGCTATTCGATTAAAGGTTTGTGGTCCCGGCAGGGACCCTATCCGAACACAAATCGTGGGTCGTATTCCGCCTGTGACTTTTTCAGTAGCGTCATGAATTCCTGCTCGAAGCTCCATTTGCGATGGTGCTCGGCTTGCGTGTCGATATAGCGAATTACGGTTTCATGCTGCGCCGGATTGACACTGAACGCGCCGTAGCCTTCCTGCCACGCAAATCGATGTCCATGTTCGTGCAGCCACCGCGAACTGTTGCCCTTCATCTCTTTCATGACCTTTGCCAGCGTGGCGGCCGGTGGTACTCCCATGAGCAGATGGACATGGTTCTTCGTTCCGCCAGCAGCCAGCAGCGTGATCTTGTTGTCTTTCGCCAGTACAGCGAGGTAGCGCCACAGCGCTTCGCAATCGGGGATGATATTGGCGCGGTTCTTGGTGCTGAAGACGCAATGCACCAGCACGGAAGCGTGCGTGTGGGACATAGCCCAACGGTAATCGCCACGTGGCTGGATGAGCGGTGACGCGCGACACGCCACCGCGTGCGGTCCCTGCCGGGACATTCACTCATTTTTGCTCTACCCAGGACTTTGTCCTGGGCTAAGCTGAGTCGTCCCGCCGTGCGGGACGGCGGCGTTGCAGCCTTGAACACCCTGCCGAATCGGGGATCAGCAGCACTTCCAAACCTCCAGAACTGACTAGTCGCTCCCGACCACCTCCGTGTTTGTCGTCTACAGTTGGCACAACAACACTGCCGTCCCGTGGTGCGGGACGATTCAGCTCAGCCCAGAGCCTGCCCTAAGCCTGTCGAAGGGACGAAGTCCTGGGTAGGCCATTCCATAAAGGGGTCTGTGGTCCCGGCAGGGACCCTATCCGAACACAAATCGCGGGTGGGAAGGCAGCGAAAGATTGCGACCTGTTGCACCCTTCGACCGTGTCTCCCGGCACGCTCTTCCCTCGGAAAATGGCGCTTCAGAGCTGCTGTCTCTGCCACTAAGCGGGCGCACGGTCAGGCCTCGCCGCATGTTAAAATCACTTCTGAAGACCTGCGTGAGAGAACCTTGTTTTGATCGAGATCGCACCGTCCATTCTGTCCGCCGATTTCGCCCGCCTGGCTGAGGATGCCAACGCTGCGGTGCGAGGTGGCGCCACCCTGCTCCATGTTGATGTGATGGACGGTCACTTTGTCCCCAACATTACCATTGGGCCGCCAGTAGTTGCGTCGCTGCGCAGGGCTGTGGATGTTCCCCTCGACTGCCACCTGATGGTCGAGAATCCCGACGAGTTCATTCCCGCCTTCGCCGATGCTGGCGCGAATTGGGTTACCGTCCATCAGGAAGCTTGCATTCACCTGAATCGCAGCCTGGAGTTGATTCGCAGCCACGGGATGCAACCCGGCGTCGCCATCAATCCCGCAACCCCCGTCCAGACCTTGGGCGAGGTGCTGGACATTGTGGACCACGTACTGGTGATGTCGGTGAATCCTGGATTTGGCGGCCAGAAGTTTATTCCGAGCACGCTGGAAAAAGTTCGCAAATTGGCGACCATGCGGAATGCCAAGGGCGTTGACTTTCGCATCGAGATTGACGGCGGTATTGATCTGGAAACGATTGGCGCTGCCGCCCGCGCGGGAACGGAAATCTTTGTGGCCGGCAGCCATGTATTCGGAAAAGGCGATCCGGCACGCAATGTTGAAGCGCTGCTGAAGGCAGCCCAGGAAGCGATACTGCAGCGCGCCTGATTCGCGGCAGGAATAATTCTCCCGGCCAGCGCCGTTCACGTGCACGCCGGGTTATTAAGGTAGATTCCCAAAGGTGGTTAGGATGTTTCGTCGTGTACTCATAACGCTTGTGGCGGGCTCAATGGCGTCGCTGTGCTCCCTGGCCCAAAACACTGGCGCTCAGGCCCAGACCAGCAGCGGCACTTCAACGCAGAGCACAGGCAGCGCAAGCCCGGCGAGTCCGAGCGCAAGCACTCAGAGCGCCGGCAGCCAGAGCACCAGCACGGCCCAGCCCCAGCACTCCAGCAGCAAAAAGACGAAAAAGAGCAAGAAGAACCAGAACCCGATTGCCAACGTCGACTCCAAGCAGCCTGACAAGGTCCTGTTTGATCGCGCCGAGGATGCGATCAAGCACGGAAAGTACGACGTAGCGCGCCTCAGCTTACAGACCCTCATCAATACCTATCCGGATTCGGAATACATCGCTCGCGCCAAGCTGGCCATCGGCGACTCCTGGTACGCCGAAGGCGGTGCTGCCGCCATGGCCCAGGCCGAGAGCGAATACAAAGACTTCATCACCTTCTTCCCCAACATGCCGGAAGCCGCCGAAGCCCAGATGAAGATTGCCAACATCCATTACAAGGAGATGGAGAAGGCCGATCGCGATCCTACCCACGCCCGCCGCGCCGAAGAAGAATACCGCCAGATGATCCTGCAGTTCCCCGACAGTCCGCTGGTGCCGGAAGCCAAGCAGCGCCTACTGGAAGTGCAGGAGGTCCTGGCGCAACGGGAATACATGATCGGCCATTTCTACTTCATGCGTGATTCCTACCCGGCTGCTATCGCGCGGCTGAAGTCGGTGGCTGATACCTACCCGTTGTATAGCGGAGCCGACGACGCGCTCTACGAGTTGGGCGGGGCCTACGAGAAGGAAATCGAGCTCATTCGCCGGTCACGGCTCCCCGAGAGTGCGAAGGGCAAGCTGATCAAGGAATACACCGACGGGGCCGCTGCCGCCTACGGCCGCATCCTTACGCGGTACCCTTTGGAAGAGCGGGCCGGCGATGCCAGGAAGCGCCTGGAGGCAATGAAGCAGCCGGTCCCCAAGGCCACGCCCCAGGAAGTGGCGCAGGACAAGGCCGAGATCGCCAGCCGCGGTTCGCTGGGCCACATTGGCAAAGTCATGGAGAACTTCCACCGCGGACCTGATGTGTCGGAAGCGGCCAAGGTTGGCGAGCCAACCCTGGTAGATCCCCAGCAGGCTAGCGCGCCGGATATCGTTCGTTCTGCCAACGCCAGCGTAACCGATATTCTGGCGGGCGCGGGCGTAGGCAATCATGTCTCAGTTGAGCGGATAAATGATGGAGCACCGCCGCCGGCGAACGCGCCTGTTCCGCGTTCCGATGCCGCGCCGGGTACAACAGCTCCGGCAACGGGCACGGCTGCACCTGCTGGTGGTGCGCCTAGCGACGCACCGGCAACCGCGCCGGCCGGCACGGAGATGAAGAACGATCTGGCTCCCGCCAGCGGCAGCGGGCCTGCGTCGCCTCCCGCGCCAACGCAAGTCAACGATCTGGCGAATTCAAACGGCAGCGGTGGTGCGCCGGCAGCTGCGTCCAGCAGTTCGACGCAGTCAGCCGTTCCTGCTGACTCCAGCACGGAAAGCACGTCCAAGAAAAAGAAGAAGAAGCATCTGCTGCTGTTCTGAGCTCAAATTGCACGTTGATCACCGTTGTGTTAAGCTCATTGTTTGTCCCGGCTGGCAGGGAGAATTATGCTTGGTGCGCTCCGCTTGCGGTGGAGGTCGTACCATGCAAGCTGGCGTAGCTCAGCTGGTAGAGCATCTGATTTGTAATCAGAGGGTCGGGGGTTCAAATCCCTTCGCCAGCTCCATGATCGTAACCTTGAGCGCGCCGCAAGGCGTACCAGGAGCAAGCCAAACGAGACGCGCAGCTCTCCTAGAGAACTGATTCCAGCAGCAGCTTCCCAATCGTTAGACGCGCGGAAGTATGATCGTGCGGCTGTTGCGGAGTTTTGCCGGGTGTGAGCGACACGTTTTGGCATCGCGTTCTTTGACAGCAGGCCGGGGCCCCATTACGCGCCGATTTTGCGCGTCATGGGGTGGAGGGACTGGCGATTCCGGGCCCGGCTATCCGGCTCTCAAGCATCGGAGGGCCCATGCTCGGTCGCACTGCAGCCTTAACTGGCGCCACTGTAGCCTGCCCTGAGCGGAGCCGAAGGGCACTTGTTGGGGTTGGTGGAATGTGCACAGGTGGCCGAGTGGTTAATGGCAGCAGACTGTAAATCTGCCGCTCCTTGCGAGCTACGGAGGTTCGAATCCTCCCCTGTGCACCAGCTTTCCGGATCGGTGAATGTTGGTGTGGGATGAATCGGTTGTTAGTGGCCTTCGGTGTGTACGCGGTGCTGGCAGCTTTGGCGTGGACGACGCTCAGCGATCCGAAGTTTAAGTTTGCGACCCTGGCGATCCTGGCAATGTTCGCGGTTCGCACCTGGTCGTGGAGCAAGAAGCAGGAGCGCGAGCACCGCGATGAATAAAGCCGCGAGCGATTAGCCGTTGAGTTGCGAGCTGAAAGCCCCAAAGGGGCGAAACTGAATTTAGCCCACCGCGGAAGCGCTGGGGATGGGCGATTGAGAAGTTGGAGCCGCGGAGCGGCGGCACAAAACGCCGTTTTGGTTTGAAGGGCGGGAGTAACTTGAGCCGTTTTGCGGGCGTGAGCGTAGCGGGAACCCACAGGCGAAATCCCGAGTGCAACGAGGGGATCTGTTTGTTAGGCGGGAGTAACTCAGTGGTAGAGTCACAGCCTTCCAAGTTGAGGCGATTGGCGGGCGTTTGAGCCCGCCGCCGAAATCCCGAGCGAAGTCGAGGGACCTCTTGGGCGGCTTGATTTAGGCGGGAGTAACTCAGTGGTAGAGTCACAGCCTTCCAAGCTGTTGGTCGCGGGTTCGATTCCCGTCTCCCGCTCCAGATGTTTTGTTGCAAGGCTGTATCAGTTGCAGGCTGATGTAGCTCAGTTGGTAGAGCACTCCCTTGGTAAGGGAGAGGTCATCGGTTCAATCCCGATCATCAGCTCCAGATTTTGAACTAACGCTCGCCCAGGCGGGCAGATTGGCTTTTCGACTAGTGAGCACTCCGATGGAACAGCAGTCAGTTGAGCGCGTCCCGTTCCAGCAGGCTGGGCTTGCGATCGAAAGGCTGGACCAGTTTGAGCCGCTTCGTTCGGCTTTAGCGCGAGTTTTCGCCTCTGCTGCAGTCGAAAAGTTTCTGCGGCTGTTGCAGCGCCAGGGCGTTCCGATACGCGATTTCGATCGCGTCCTGCGTCAGCAGTTGCTGGAGAAGTCGGATGCGGCGCTGGCGGGGAGCGGCAAAACGGCACAACAGTTTTATGACGCGCTGGCCGTGGCCGATCAGGCCCAGATACGCGAATTTTATTTGACGGCGTTGGAGGTGGTGGACCTGCCTCTGCGCGAGAAATATAAGAAACTTTACCGGTATTACTAGGGACAAGAACTATGGCGAAAGAGAAATTTGATCGCAGCAAGCCGCACGTAAACGTTGGCACCATCGGTCACATCGATCATGGCAAGACGACGTTGACGGCGGCCATCACCAAGGTACTGTCGAAGCACAACCCGAACATCAAGTTCCGCAGCTTCGACTCGATCGACAACGCTCCGGAAGAGCGGGAGCGCGGTATCACCATTGCCACGGCGCACGTGGAGTACGAGACGGCGAACCGGCACTACGCCCACGTCGATTGTCCCGGGCCACGCCGACTACATCAAGAACATGATTACCGGCGCAGCCCAGATGGACGGCGCGATCCTGGTGGTTGCCGCGACCGACGGTCCGATGCCGCAGACCAAAGAGCACGTGCTCCTGGCGCGCCAGGTGGGCGTGCCGTACGTGGTGGTGTTCCTGAACAAGTGCGATGCGGTGGAAGATCCTGAGCTGATCGATCTGGTAGAGATGGAAGTCCGCGAGTTGCTGTCGAAGTACAACTTCCCGGGCGACGATCTGCCGGTAATTCGCGGCTCGGCGCTGGGTGCGTTGAATGGCGAAGCGCAGTGGGAAGCCAAGATTGACGAGCTGATGGATGCGGTGGACAAGAGTGTGCCGCTGCCGGCGCGCGATATCGACAAGCCGTTCCTGATGCCGATTGAAGACATCTTCTCGATTCAGGGACGCGGCACGGTGGTTACGGGCCGCATCGAGCGGGGCAAGGTGAAGGTGGGCGAGGATGTTGAGATCGTCGGCTTCCGCGAGACCCGCAAGACGGTAGTGACGGGCGTGGAAATGTTCAAGAAGCAGCTGGACGAAGGCATGGCGGGCGACAATGCCGGGCTGCTGCTGCGCGGCACGGCGAAGGAAGACGTGGAGCGCGGCATGGTGCTGGCGAAGGGTGGCTCGATCACGCCGCACACCAAGTTCAAAGGCGAAGTGTACGTGCTGTCGAAGGAAGAAGGCGGACGGCACACCCCGTTTTTCAAAGGCTACCGGCCGCAGTTCTACTTCCGCACGACCGACGTGACGGGAGTGGCGACGCTGCCGGCGGGCACGGAGATGGTGATGCCGGGCGACAACGTGAGCCTGGAGATTGAGCTGATCACGCCGGTAGCGATGGAAAAGGGTCTGCGGTTCGCAATCCGCGAAGGCGGACGCACCGTGGGCGCCGGCACGATCGCCGAAATTATTGCGTAGGGCAGCTGTCAGCCATCAGCTCTCAGCCGTCAGCCGGTTGGGTGTACCGGTTGTTGTCGTCGGGCGAGACGGAGCGATCGCATCGGTAGAGATGCTGGAACGCCGATGCGCCAGCCCGAAGGGCGGAACTGAAGTTAGCCCAGGGCGTGAGCCCTGGGTAGAACGGCCTGAGATCCAGAGTCCCGTAGGGACGTCAGGTTTTCTTCGGCGGAGGAAATTCCGCTGATATCCGCGCTTGGACGCGGACAAGGCTTCGCGGCGCCAGGCTGCGAAGTAAACGAAAAGGAAGAGTTCAATGCCTCGAGAGATTGTTACGTTGCAGTGCGGGGATTGCAAGAATCGCAATTACTCCACCACCAAGAACAAGAAGACCACGACGGGCCGGCTGGAATTCAACAAGTTCTGCCGCAAGTGCCGCAAGCACACGTCGCATAAAGAAGTGAAGTAGCTGTCAGTCGTCAGCTATCAGCTGTTAGTCAAGGAATGCTGAACGCTGGCGGCAAGGCATGGGCAAGATCCGCAGTGGCTGAAAGCTGAGAGCTGATGGCTGACAGCTAAAAACAGGGGCGTAAGCTCAACGGTTAAACTGTCGGTCTCCAAAACCGAACTTGGGGGTTCGAATCCCTCCGCCCCTGCCAGTTTTGCGAGCGGGTTTTCTGGGAAGGCATCAGGCGCGTGGAGCGCCGGAAAAAGGTAGCAGATGGCGAAGTCAGCAGCAATCGAAAGCAGCGGCGAAGATAGACTGGGCACGCTGAAAGCCTGGCCCCAGCGCGCGAAAAGCTTTTACAACGACGTGCGCACCGAGATGCGGAAGGTCACTACGCCGTCCCGCAAGGAAGTACAGGGCACGACGACGGTAGTCATCATCACCGTGTTTTTGTTTGGTATTTATTTTTGGTTGGTGGATACGATCATCGGGAAGACGCTTGACCATTTCCTGAAGAGCCTGACGAGCCGCTAGTGCGCGGAAAAATGACAGAACAAGAGACCAAATCGGAGACCACCGGCGCCCAGCCTGAAGCGGACGTCGCGTCCCAGAAGCCAGGCGCGGACGCGGCTGCTGTGTCGGAAACCGGGCTCACCAGTCCGCAGAACCCGAATATGAAGTGGTACATCATCCACACTTATTCGGGCTTCGAGCGCAAGGTGAAAGAGTCCATTGAATCGCGCGTGCGTGCCTATCCTGAACTGGAGAACCGCATCGGACGCGTTCTGATTCCGACCGAATCAGTCACCGAGGTTCGCGGTGGCAAGAAGTACACCAGCGAGCGCATGTTCTATCCCGGCTACGTGCTGGTGGAAATGGACATGGACGACAACGTGTGGCATGTGGTCAAGGGAACGCCGCGCGTAACCGGGTTTGTCGGCACCGGCCAGCAGCCCACGCCGCTCTCGGACGAAGAAGTCCAGCAGATCGTATACCGCGTGGCCGACAGCAAGGAAAAGCCCAAGCTCAAGGTCAAGTTCGAAAAGAACGAGTCGGTGCGCATCAGCGAAGGGCCATTTGCCAGCTTTACCGGCGTGGTGGACGAGGTCAACGAAGATCGCGAGACCCTGAAGGTGATGGTCACCATCTTCGGGCGCTCGACTCCGGTGGAATTGGGCTTCGGGCAGGTCGAAAAGGTTATTACGTAAAAGGCCGCTTTTCGCTTTTCGCCATTCGCACATGGTGCGATGAGAAGTTCTGGCGAACAGCGAAAGGCGAGTAGCGAAAAGCGTAGGAAATCAAATGGCAAAGAAGATTACTGGTTCGGTGAAGTTGCAGATTGCTGCGGGCAAGGCCACTCCGGCCCCGCCGGTTGGTCCGGCGCTGGGACAGGCGCAGATCAACATCATGGAGTTCTGCAAGCAGTTCAACGCAAAGACCAGCGCCAAGGAACTTGATGGCCTGATTATTCCGGTGGTGGTCAGCGTGTACAGCGACCGCACCTTCAGCTTCATCACCAAGACGCCGCCGGCGGCGATCCTGTTGAAGCGGGCTGCAGGTGTGGCCAAGGGTTCGGGCACGCCCAACAAGGACAAGGTGGGCAAGGTCACCGAGAAGCAGGTGCTGGAGATCGCCAAGCAGAAGATGCCTGACCTGAACGCGGCTTCGGTGGAAGCGGCGGTAAAGAGCGTGAAGGGCACCGCGCGCTCCATGGGCATTGAAGTAACGGCATAGAACTCGCCCTTAGCACTTAGCGCTTGGCATTTAGCCGAGGCAGTTTTGGGTGGCGAGTGAAAATCGGTTCGTCGGAAACATCAGGGTAGACCGCAAGAAGACCGAGCGCCGGCAGGCGCGGCGTCAGACTAGCCCAGGACGGAGCGCAGCGGAGTCCTGGGTAGGATAGGTCTTTCGGGCCCGAGTCCCTTCAGGGACGGCAGGTTTTTGTAAATCCCACAATGTGGGATGAGTCGTAAACACCACGGCCTTTCAGCAGCAACGACTGGCGGTGGGAGATGAGGAGCACATGAAGAAATCCGGAAAGAACATTACCAAGGCGCGTGCCGAAGTGGAAGCGAAGTCGTATCCGCTTCAGGACGCCGTGCCTCTGCTGCAAAAAGTTAAGTACGCCAAGTTCGACGAGACGGTTGACTTGACGATGCGCCTGGGTGTCGATCCCAAGCACGCCGATCAGATGGTCCGCGGCACTGTGGTTCTGCCGCATGGGTTGGGCAAGTCGAAGAAGGTACTGGTGATCGCCAGCGGCGAGAAGCTGCGCGAGGCGGAAGCCGCGGGCGCCGACATCGTTGGCGGCGAAGACATGGTGGAGAAGATCCAGAAGGAAAACTGGACCGACTTCGACGCCGTGATCGCCACGCCCGACATGATGAAGTCGGTTGGCCGCCTGGGCAAGGTGCTGGGACCGCGTGGCCTGATGCCGAATCCAAAGACCGGGACGGTGACCTTCGATGTTGCCTCTGCGGTGAAGGAAACCAAGGCCGGCAAAGTCGAGTTCCGTACCGACAAGACTGCCCTGGTGCATGTGCCCGTAGGCAAGATTTCGTTCGCGCCGCAGATGCTGGTGGAGAACGCGGCCACGGTGATCACCAGCGTGATCAAGGCGAAGCCTACCGTGGCGAAGGGCAAGTATATCAAGGGATGCTATCTCAGCTCGACGATGGGACCGGGTGTCTCGATCGATACGTCAGCTGTGGAAGCTGCCGCGCGCGCCTAAACCGCAGATCCCTCCGCTCGGACTAACGTCCTCGGTCGGGATGACAAATTTTAAGAAGGATTAGACGGCGCGGCTGAAGCGCCCCTTCGAGCGATAAGGACACGAAAATGGCCGTTACGAGAGCAAAGAAAATCGAGCAGGTGGAGCAGCTCGCGAAGGAGTTCAAAGACGCGAGCCACGCCATCGTTGGCACTTTTGCCAAGTTGACCGTGGAGAAGGATTTCGAACTCCGCAAAGCGGTGCGGAGTGCAGGAGCCCACTATCGCGTGGTGAAAAACACGCTGGCGGAGCGTGCGGCGGAGGGTACTTCGGTCGCCGAGGCCATGAAGGACCTCGCGGGAGTGACCTCAATCGCGTACACCAGCGGCGACCCGGTTGCTTTGGCCAAAGTGCTCAGCAAGTACGCCAAGGACAATCCGGAATACACTTTCAAGGCAGGCATCGTCGACGGCCGCGTCATTGCCGTCAAGGACATTGATGCGCTGGCCAGCATGCCGTCCAAGGAAGAGATCCACTCCAAGCTGCTGTTCCTGATGAATGCGCCGGCGCAGCGCCTGGTGACGGTGATGAATGCGATTGGCCGCGACCTGGCTGTGGTGATCAATCAGGGCGTGGAGAAGAACAAGTTTGGCGGAGCGCCGGAAGCGGCGCCACCCGCCGAGCCTGCCGTGGCAGAAGCGCAGGCGTAGAGTTTTGAGTCCCCACCCTGTCCGCAAAACCGGCGGACAAGGGTGGGGCACCCGAGTTTGGCGGCGCGAAAGCGCTTCCGGAAAGATTGAGTTACGCGTTGTGAGGGGTGCTTCCTGGGCGGGTCTGGCGCGCAGGCTGCACATTGGAAACCTCGAGACGGTAATGAAATCAACATAACGAATAACGAATAAGGTGGACTAAAGACATGGCGGATCTACAGCAGTTGGAAGAATCAATCGTAGGCCTGTCGCTGCTGGATGCGGCGGCCCTGGTAAAGAAGCTGGAAGAGCGTCTCGGCGTCTCGGCGGCGGCTGCGGCCCCGGTGATGATGGCGGGCGCAGGCGGCGGAGCAGCAGCAGCCGCGGCTCCGGCGGAAGAGAAGACTGAGTTCACGGTCGTTCTCACCGGCGTTGGCGCGAACAAAATCAATGTGATCAAGGCTGTCCGCGAAGTCACCAGCCTGGGCCTGAAAGAAGCCAAGGACCTGGTGGACGGCGCACCCAAGCCCATCAAAGAGGGTGTGAACAAGGAAGAAGCCGAGACCATCAAGAAGAAATTCACCGAGGCGGGCGCGACCGTCGAGGTCAAATAGAATTCCCGCTCCGTTGCTTAACAGCACGGGGCAACTCACTCCGGGCGCGCTGACCGGAGTTTCTGGCCGCTGCTGCCTTCGGATCACGAGGCGGCGGCTACGTTCTTCTCCATGGCGGAGCGGTCGTGGGGAAGCGCGATGAAGCCGAGGAAGCAAGCGGTCCTCTCAGCGGGAGGGCCGCGGAATTCCCGGGCATCGTTGAAAGCTGGAGTCCTTTTGAGAATTCCAGCATCAAAACAGGTTACGGCGGGCGGCTAGCTTGGCCGGCAATCGTGTCAGCTCAGACATGACGGCAGGCTGGACGAAGACAAGGCCTGAAGATACTGGCGCGGGAAGTTAACAACATCGCGGCACGAAATGTGCCGAAGTCCCAGGCCGATTGGTTATGGGATTGCTCGACGCCTCAAGCGGCGCTCACGGGGGAGTTTGTCTCCGGGAGCGCAGGCGTGTTTTTGCACGACAGCAGCACCAGGTCCTTCTTTTTTCTCAACCTCTCAGTGTGCGACGGTGGTGCCTTTCCTGTCGCACATCCGCACTTTAGTTTGCAAGGCCAACGCGAGCGAGCCTGCCACAAGCCCGGAGCTTGTTGCACGTCCCACGACGGCCGGTAACGATTAGGAGCTTTATACATGGCGCAACAGAAAACTGCCAACCGAAATCGGTTCGATTTCTCAAAAATTCCGGCTACCATTCAGATTCCCAACCTCATCGAGGTGCAGAAGCGTTCCTACGACCGCTTCCTGCAAATGGACTCGCTGCCGAGCGAGCGCGATGATGCCGGACTGCAGGCGGTATTCCAGTCGGTCTTTCCCATCACCGACTTCCGCAACGTCTCGCAGCTGGATTTCGTCGAGTACGCCATCGGCAACTGGGAGTGCAAGTGCGGTCACCTCAAGGGGTTGAACCATCTGCGCACCACCTGCCGTAACTGCGGCGCGACGGTGAAGACCGACCCGTTCCACCTGGGCGATGTGCTGTGCACCAAGTGCGGCACCTACAACGCCAACACGCCCGATTTCTGTAACAAGTGCGGCGATCCCGTGGGATTACAGCTGAAGTACGACGTGGCCGAGTGCGAAGAGCGCGGTATGACTTACTCCGCGCCGCTGAAGGTCACCATGCGGCTCACCATCTACGACAAGGACCCGGAGACCGGCAACCGCTCCATCCGCGATATGAAGGAGCAGGAAGTTTTCTTCGGCGACATTCCGTTGATGACGCAGAACGGCACCTTCATTATCAACGGCACCGAGCGCGTGATCGTCAGCCAATTGCACCGTTCGCCCGGCGTCTTCTTCGAGACCGCGAACAACCGCACGTACTTCCTGGGCAAGATCATTCCGTACCGCGGTTCGTGGGTGGAATTTGAGTACGACCAGAAGAATGTGCTGTACGTGCGCATCGATCGCAAGCGTAAGTTCCTGGGAACCATTTTCCTGCGCGCGCTGGGTCTGCGTTCGGACGAGGAAATCCTTCGCACTTTCTACACCGTCGATCGCATTGCCATCCGCGACAAGAGCCTGTACTGGACGCTGGAGCCTGGGTCGGACAAGCCGACCAATCTGCTGGGCATGAAGCTGGTCCACAAGATTGCGACCAAGGGCGGCGAAGAGATCGTGCACTCCGGCCGCAAGGTTACGCCGGCGGTGATGAAGGAAATCCAGAAGCACCGCATCTCCGAGATCGAAGCTGATCTCACCGATCTGGAAGGCGCGTTCGTCGCGGCTGACGTTATCGACGTCAACACCGGCGAGATCCTGCTGGAAGCGAATTCCGAGCTTACCGCCGACAAGCTGTCGAAGATGATGGATGCAGGGGTTGCTGAACTCCACGTCTTCTTCCCCGAACGCGACGATGTCGGCACGGTGATCAGCGCGACTTTGCGCCGCGACTCGGTGAAGCAGCCGCAGGAAGCCCTGATCGAGATCTATCGCAAGCTGCGTCCGGGCGATCCGCCGACACTGGACACCGCGACCTCGCTGTTCCACGGCATGTTCTTCGATCCGCGCAAGTACGACTTCTCGCGGGTAGGCCGCTTGAAGTTCAACATCAAGCTGTTTGAGAGCGAAGATGCCACCAACCTGGACCACCGCACGCTGGAGCCGGAGGATTTCTACGGGACCATTCGCTACCTGCTGAAGCTGCGCAAGAACATCGGTTCGGTGGACGACATCGATCACTTGGGCAACCGCCGCGTGCGCGCGGTGGGTGAGCTGCTGGAGAACCAGTTCCGCATCGGCCTGGTCCGCATGGAGCGCGCCATCAAGGAAAAGATGAGCGTTTACCAGGAAATGTCCACGGCGATGCCGCACGACCTGGTCAACGCCAAGCCGGTGATGGCTGCCATCCGGGAATTCTTCGGTTCGTCACAGTTGTCGCAGTTCATGGACCAGACGAATCCGCTGTCGGAGATTACCCATAAGCGCCGTCTCTCCGCACTTGGGCCGGGCGGGTTGTCGCGTGAGCGCGCCGGATTCGAAGTCCGCGACGTTCATCCTACGCACTACGGACGCATCTGCCCAATCGAGACGCCGGAAGGTCCGAACATCGGCCTGATCTCGTCGTTGAGCTGCTATGCGCGGATCAACGACTACGGCTTCATCGAGTCGCCGTACCGCAAGGTGAAGAACGGCCGCGTGCTCGACTTCATCAGCGTAGTGAATGCCGGTGACAGCGATTACCGCGTCGGCGATCACCTGGAAAAGCCTGAGGCCTTGAAGGCCAATGCCGATCTTAAGGAACGGCGCAAGAAGCTGATCGACTTCGAGCCGTTTTCGTTCTACCTGTCGGCATGGGAAGAAGACCGTCACGTTATCGCGCAGGCCAACGCCGAAATCGATGACAAGGGCCGCATTGTTGCGGAACTGGTCAACGCTCGCAAAGCCGGCAACTTCGTGCTGGTAAATCGCGAAGAGGTTGACTACATCGACGTGAGCCCGAAGCAACTGGTCTCCGTCGCTGCATCACTGGTGCCGTTCCTGGAGCACGACGACGCCAACCGCGCCCTGATGGGCGCGAACATGCAGCGTCAGTCGGTACCATTGCTGCGGGCGCAAGCGCCGCTGGTAGGCACGGGAATGGAAGGCGTCACGGCGCGCGATTCCGGCGCAGTGGTGCTGGCTCGCCGCAGCGGCATTATCGATTCCGTAGACTCCGAGCGCATTATCGTTCGCGTCGAAGGCGAGCATCATCCCATGCAGCTCTCGCGTGAGGTGGGCAGCGACATCTATCAGCTCACCAAGTTCAAGCGCTCGAACCAGAACACCTGCATCAATCAGCGTCCTATCGTGAAGAAGGGCGAGCGCGTCGCCAAGGGTCAGGTAATCGCCGACGGTCCTTGCACCGACATGGGCGAGTTGGCGCTGGGCCGCAATGTGCTGGTCGCCTTTATGCCGTGGCGCGGCTACAACTTCGAGGACGCGATCCTGGTCTCCGAAAAGATGGTGAAGGACGACTATTACACCTCCGTGCACATCGAGGAGTTTGAGATTGAGTCGCGCGACACCAAGCTGGGACCGGAAGAAGTCACGCGCGACATTCCCAACGTCAGCGAGTCGGCGCTGCGCGATCTCGACGAGAGCGGCATCATCCGCATCGGCGCGACCGTAAAGGCCGGCGACATTCTGGTGGGCAAGGTTACACCCAAGGGCGAGACCCAGCTCACCCCGGAAGAGAAGTTGTTGCGGGCCATCTTCGGCGAGAAGGCCGGCGACGTTCGCGACGCGTCGCTCACCTGCCCTCCGGGTATCGAAGGCACGGTGGTCGATGTGAAGATCTTCTCCCGCAAAGGCCAGGAGAAGGACGAACGCGCCAAGTTCATCGAGTCCGAGCAGATTGCCAAGCTGGAGAAGAACCTGGCGGACGAGATTCGAATCCTGACGGACGAGCGTTTGAAGCGTCTGGAAGCGTTGCTGGGCGGCAAGGAAGTGCTTGCCGACCTGCACGACGAGCGCACTAACAAGCGTCTGCTGACCAAGGGCGTGATGCTCGATCGCGACACCATCGAGCGCATTTCGACCCGTAACTTGAAGCGCATCAAGTTCGCCGACAAGGATCCGCGGATCAACGAGCAGATCGACGAAATCGAGGAGATGACCTCGCGGCAGATCGATGTGCTGCGCAAGATTGTCCGCGAAAAAGTCGAGAAGCTGCAAAAGGGCGATGAGCTGCCGCCGGGCGTCATCAAGCTGGTGAAGGTTTACATCGCCATGAAGCGCAAGCTGAGTGTGGGCGACAAGATGGCCGGCCGCCACGGTAACAAGGGCGTCATCGCGCGCATCCTGCCGGAAGAGGACATGCCGTACCTCGACGACGGAACGCCGGTGGAAATCGTGCTGAACCCACTGGGCGTGCCAAGCCGTATGAACGTCGGCCAGATTCTGGAGACGCACCTCGGCTGGGCTGGTTACGCTCTGGGGCAGAAGATCGGCGAGTTGATCAAGGAAAACTCCAGGGTGGAGGAGTTGCGCAAGCAACTCAAGATATTGTTCAAGGACACGCCTTTCGTTGACGACCTGGTCGGCATGGATGACGAAACCCTGGTGCGCGCCGCCGACGGCATGAAAGACGGCGTGTACTTCGCCTCGCCCGTGTTCGACGGCTCGAAAGAAGGAGAGATCAAGTCGCTGCTGGCGCAAGGCTCGTTGCCTGAATCCGGCAAGACCTATCTCTACGACGGCATGACCGGCGAGAAGTTCGAGCAGCCGGTAACGGTTGGCTATATCTACATGCTGAAGCTGTCGCATCTGGTTGACGACAAGATCCACGCGCGTTCCATCGGACCATACTCGCTGATTACCCAGCAGCCACTGGGCGGCAAGGCGCAGTTCGGTGGCCAGCGCTTCGGCGAAATGGAAGTGTGGGCGCTGGAAGCTTACGGCGCCGCTTATATCCTTCAGGAACTGCTCACCGCGAAGTCCGATGACGTTTATGGCCGCACCAAGATTTACGAGGCCATCGTCAAAGGCGAAGCGGCCATTGAGCCGGGCGTGCCTGAATCGTTCAACGTACTGATTCGCGAGTTGCAGTCGCTGTGCCTCGACGTGGAGCTGATCAAGACCAACGAGCGCAAGATGCTGGTTGCTCCGGAAGCTCCGGTCGCGGCGGACTAACTGAAAGAGTCGCAAGGATTAGGGCAGCTGTCTCCGTGGCTCCCGCGCAGGAGACAGCATTTGCCGAAAAGGTAATCACCGGGAGCCGGTAGCGGCCGCGCAAGAGCCGCAGTCCCTGGCGCATCGCATGCGATGACGTGCAGGGAAGGAGGACATTTTGTACCGATCAAGTCCATTCGACCTCGGAAATCCGATCGCCGATTTCGACGCCATCCGCATCAGCCTGGCTTCGCCGGAGAAGATCCGCAGCTGGTCTCACGGCGAAGTCACCAAACCGGAGACGATCAACTACCGCACCTTCAAGCCGGAGCGCGATGGCTTGTTCTGCGCCCGCATCTTCGGTCCCGTGACCGATTGGGAGTGTTTGTGCGGCAAGTACAAACGCATGAAGCATCGCGGCGTGATCTGCGACAAGTGCGGCGTGGAAGTAACGCTCTCCAAGGTGCGCCGCGAGCGCCTGGGCCACATTGAGCTGGCCTCGCCATGCTCGCACGTGTGGTTCTTCAAGGGACTGCCCAGCCGCATTGGACACATCCTCGATATCTCGCTGCGCGACCTGGAATCGGTGCTGTACTTCGAAGCCTACGTGGTGGTGGAAGCCGGCGATGCTCCGGTGAAAGACCACGAAGTCATCAAGGACGAAACCAAGTACCGCGAGCTCGACCAGGAATTCCGGGCCAGCGGCTTCAAAGCGATGATGGGTGCGGAAGCCATCAAGGAACTGCTGAAGCGGGTGGAAGTCGATCCGATGTCAGCCGAGCTGCGCGAGAAGATGCGCACCGAGACGTCGGTGCAGAAGCGTCTGAAGTATGCCAAGCGGCTCAAGGTAGTGGAGGCGTTCCGCAAGAGCGGCAACAAGCCGCAGTGGATGATCCTGGATGTGATCCCGGTAATTCCGCCAGAGCTGCGTCCCCTGGTTCCACTCGATGGCGGACGCTTTGCTACGTCCGACTTGAACGATCTTTACCGTCGCGTCATCAACCGCAACAACCGGTTGAAGAAGCTGATGGACCTGCACGCACCCGAAGTGATCGTGCGCAACGAGAAGCGCATGTTGCAGGAAGCTGTGGACGCGCTCTTCGACAACGGACGCCGTGGCCGCGTGCTGCGTGGCGCCAACAACCGTCCGCTGAAGTCGCTGTCAGACACGCTTAAGGGCAAGCAAGGCCGCTTCCGTCAGAACCTGCTGGGCAAACGCGTCGATTACTCGGGCCGCTCGGTCATCGTGGTTGGTCCCGACCTCAAGCTGCATCAGTGCGGATTGCCGAAGAAGATGGCGCTGGAGCTGTTCAAGCCGTTTATCTATCACCGGCTGGAGCAGACCGGGCACTGCACCACCATCAAGCAGGCAAAGGAGATGGTGGAGCAGCAGGAGCCCATCGTATGGGACATCCTGGAAGAGGTGATTAAAGATCATCCCGTGCTGCTAAACCGCGCGCCAACGCTGCACCGCCTGGGCATTCAGGCTTTTGAGCCGGTGCTGGTGGAAGGCAAAGCCATCAAGATCCATCCGCTGGTCTGCACCGCGTTCAACGCGGATTTCGACGGCGATCAGATGGCCGTGCACATTCCGCTTTCGCCGGAAGCGCAGGTGGAAGCCAGTGTGTTGATGCTGGCCTCGCACAACATTCTGTCGCCGGCATCGGGTCAGCCGATCACCGTGCCCACGCAGGACATGGTGCTGGGCATTTACTACCTGACGAAAGCGAAGCCGGGCGCGAAGGGCGAGGGCCGCGCGTTCGCCAACATCGACGAAGTGATTCTCGCCAAGGAAGCGGGCGAAGTGGAGACACTTACCCCGATCCGTCTGCGCTACACCGGCGAGGTCATCGATCTCACGACGGCGTATGACGATCAGGACGTGAGCCACACCGAGCCGACGATGTTCGAGCGGCAATACATCTCGACCACCGTGGGCCGCGCCATCATGAACGACCACATCAAGCGCGGCGCGCCTGATATGCCGTACATCAATGGCCTGCTGAAAAAGAAGGGCAGCGGCAACCTGGTCAACTACTGCTACCTGCGTTTCGGACTCGAGACCACGGTACGGTTGCTGGATGGCATCAAGCAGCTTGGCTTCCACTACGCCACCAAGGCCGGCCTGTCGATCGGCATCGATGACATGGTCATCCCTGCCGGCAAGGCGGGATTGGTGAAGGACGCCGAGAAGCAGGCCATCGCAGTACAGCAGCAGTACCTGGACGGCGCGATTACCAACGGCGAGCGCTACAACAAGGTCGTCGAGATCTGGTCGGCGATCACCGAAAAAGTTGCCGACGAAATGTTCGGCGACATGCAGCAGCAGGACAAGGTTGGCGAACTCAACCCGATTTACGTTATGGCCGACTCCGGCGCTCGCGGATCGAAACAGCAGATCCGTCAGCTCTCGGGCATGCGCGGCCTGATGGCCAAGCCGTCGGGCGAAATCATCGAGACGCCAATCACCGCGAACTTCCGCGAGGGACTCACGGTGTTGGAGTACTTTATCTCGACGCACGGCGCTCGTAAGGGCCTTGCCGACACGGCGCTGAAGACCGCGGATTCCGGCTACCTGACCCGCCGACTGGTCGACGTTGCCCAGGACGTGATCATCAGCGAATACGATTGCGGCACGGTCGATGGTATCTACGTGACTTCCATTGTGGAGTCGGGCGAGATCATCGAGCCGCTGCGCGACCGCATTGTGGGCCGCGTCTCGCTGGAGAAGATCAAGGACTACGAAGGCAACATCATCGTCGACATCAACCAGGAGGTGACGGAAGACCTGGCCAACGCGGTGCAGGCTGCCGGTATCGAGCGGGTGAAGATTCGTTCGGTGCTGACTTGCGAGTCGAAACGCGGCGTCTGCGTGATGTGCTACGGGCGTAACCTGGCAACCGGCCGACTGGTCGAGCTGGGCGAGGCCACGGGCGTCATCGCGGCGCAGTCCATCGGCGAGCCGGGAACGCAGCTCACCATGCGTACCTTCCACATCGGCGGCACGGCTTCGCGCGTCAGCGAGCAGTCGCGCCTGGATGCCAAGAACAACGGCACGGTGCGCTTCGTCAACATGATCACGGTACGGTCCAAGGAAGGCTTCCTGGTGGTGATGAACCGCAACGGTTCCATCGCCGTGGTCGACGACAAGGGCCGCGAAAAAGAACGCTACGCGGTGGTTTACGGCGCCAAGGTCAAGGTGGAAGAAGGTTCGCAGGTTTCGCTCGGCGATGTCATGGTCGAGTGGGACCCGTACACCTTCGCGATCCTCACCGAAATCGGCGGCACGGTGCAGTTCAAGGACCTGCAAGAAGGCCTGACGCTGCACGAAGAAGTCGACGAAGTCACTGGCCTTTCGCGCCACGTGGTGGTCGATTCGCCTGACGAGAAGCGCCAGCCCGCGATCGTCATCAAGGGCGCCAAGGGCAGCAAGCGTTACCTGATGCCTTCCCGCGCTCACTTGATGATCCTGGACGGCGACACGGTCACGCCCGGCGACGTGCTGGCGAAGATCCCGCGCGAGACCACCAAGACCAAGGACATCACCGGCGGTCTGCCGCGCGTGCAGGAACTGTTCGAGGCGCGCAAGCCGCACGAAACCGCGGTCATCAGCGAGATCGATGGCGTGGTGAAGTTCGGCGACGTAGCCAAGGGACAGCGCAAGATCTACGTCGTGGCCGACAACGGCACCGAGAAGGAATACCAGGTGCCGCGCGGCGTTCACATCAACGTACAGGAAGGCGAGCGCATTCGCGCCGGCGAGCCGCTGATGGATGGTCCGCTGAACCCGCACGACATTCTTGCCGTGCTGGGCGAAAAAGAGCTGCAGGCTTACCTGGTGAACGAAATCCAGGAAGTCTACCGCTTGCAGGGCGTGAACATCAGCGACAAGCACATCGAGGTGATCGTTCGCCAGATGATGCGCTGGGTGAAGGTGGAAGACGTGGGCGATACCTCGTTCCTGCTGGAACAGCAGATCGACAAGTTCCGCTTCCGCGAGGAGAACGAGAAGGCGATTGCCAACGGCGGCAAGCCGGCCACGGGCCGTCCGCTGCTGCTGGGTATCACCAAGGCGTCTCTCTCCACCGACTCGTTCATCTCGGCGGCGTCGTTCCAGGAGACCACGCGCGTGCTGACGGAAGCTTCCATCCAGGGCGCCGTCGATCACCTGCGCGGTCTGAAGGAAAACGTCATCGTGGGCCGTCTGATTCCCGCGGGCACCGGCATGGAGTACTACCGCAATGTCCGGCTCTCGCAGGAAATGGAAGAGGCTGCCGCCAAGGTGCAGGAGGAGGTCACGGCCGCGTACGAAGAAGCCGAACGCGCGCTGGAACTGCTCCGCCACGAAGGCGAGAACGAAGGCGAAGAGCTGGTAACGGAGTAATCACAACCGGCGGATGCCGGGATTGGGTGCCCCATTCGAGGACCTTCATTTGGCCTTGAGTGGGGTTTCTCGTTCGTACCACCAGAAAGACCTGCTTGCGCTGAGGACCATCGAACTAAAAGGAGAAAACATGTATCCCGAAATCATGATTGCGCCCATGCGCGAAGAACTGACCAGCCTGGGAGTCCAGGAATTGCGCACCGCCGAAGAAGTAGATCGGACAATTCCCACTCAGCCAGGTACGGCGATGGTGGTAGTGAATTCTATTTGCGGATGCGCGGCAGGCCGCATGCGTCCTGCGGTGCGAGCGGCATTGCAAAATGCCTCGCGTCCGGACAAGGTTTTTTCGGTCTTCGCCGGGCAGGACACGGAAGCGACGGAGCGCGCCCGCAGCTACTTCACGGGATACCCGCCATCCTCGCCGTCCATCGCTATTCTGCGCGATGGTAAGTTGCTCTACATGATGCAGCGCAGTGACATCGAGCGCAGCGACCCCGCTGCAATCGCGTCCGAGCTGAAGAGAGCGTTTGAACAGTTCTGCGGAACGCCTGCGTTATAACGGCCGAGGACGGGCAATTGGCGCAGCCTAGAATGTGAGGGTGCCCCGTCCAAGCTTCTTCTGCTTGGGCGGGGGTTACTCGCCTATCCGGCACGTCGCCTTAGCGAGAAGTTCGCGCCCTTGGCGGTACGAGTTCGAACAGGGATTTCCATGGCGGTATGCGTAGTCGCACGCCGCTTCGTCTTCGGCGGACTGGCTGTTCGTCTGCTTCATTTCCTCCTTCGCCGTCGACGGCGAAGCGTCTTGCGTGCCTTCGGACCAGGGTCAACCCGCTCCGTGACAACGTGATCACCTTACCGCACGATGGTACAGTTGACCGTCAGTTCTGGCCTGCTGCAACGCTTCAACCCGCCGTTTCCATTGACTGATTCTTGCCTGTGATGCTGCCTCAATCTCCGCCGAAGGTTGCTGCAACCACTGCCAATTGTCGCCCGGCCCGGAACCCACAAATCGGAAGTAGTGCATTTCAAGACTAGGCATGCCCCAGTTGTGATAGAGCACAACCACGGCAATATCAGCGCGCTGTGGGTATTCGGAAATTCCGATCCTGCATTGCACTGTTTCGGACTCTCCGCCGGGCAATTCACGATCACCCCAGCCAGCCTCGTAAACGACGAGGTCGCCCAGAACGTAGCTCGTTCCTTCTACCCTGCTTAGATAGCAGGCGACACCGTCGATATGCATTGGCAGAAAACCGGTGTTACTCAGTCGGAACGGGACAGTAAACGGTTGACTGTTGCGAAGCATCGGGTACTGAGGGGATGCCTCAAGTCGGGGTTTAACGGCGAGAAGTAGTCCTACAATGCCGACGAGCAGCCCTACTGCTTCCCAGCTTTTATTTAACAGACTTTTTCTGCGCCGCATGTTGCGAGGTCCTCGTCCTTGTCCCCGCTTCTCTCTATTGCGCGAACGACGGGTCAGATGGTTCAACCTTTCGACTGATCGAAAACTATAGGATTGAGCTACAGCACTGGGCAGATGTTCCTGAGCTGCATAAATATAAAGTGCACATCGCACGCCAAATTCGATAAGTGCACTCTAATAAACGACCCCATGGTCTGGCTGCGCACGGGCCGCCGGTCTGATCGAACAGTTTCTAGCGCAGTGGGACTTCGCCCAGAGGTCTCGATATCTACTGTGACGGGTGCAGAACAGCCAGGTAACTGACAACTTCCGGCGCGGCTGTGTAAACTTCTCTTGCCTCCTAATGTCGCGATTCTTTCTGCATTTTCGAATGGCCCTGTGGCGCGCTTTTCAGCACGACGCCTTCGCCGTCGCCAAGGGGGCAGCTTTCTCCGCCATCCTGACCTTGTTTCCCGCGGTCCTGGTTCTGGCCGCGATCCTCTCCGCCTCGCGCACCACCGAGTTGCTCTTCCGCGAGGTGAGTCATGCGCTGGGCCGCATTCTGCCCGAAGGCACGCACTCGGCGGTCTTGCAGTATTTCACCGGGACCAAGCCGCTCGGCCTTCGGTTCCTTCTGACGATCATTGTCGTCACCCTGTGGACCGGGTCAGGCGTGATGATCTCCTGGATGGAAGGCTTCCGCAATGCCTATCAGATGCCGAAGATCTGGGGCCTGGTGAAGGAGCGGCTGATCGCTTTCCTCCTGGTCATCCTCGCCGGAGTGCCGCTGGTGTTCGCATCCTTCCTTCTGGTGTTCGGCAATCAGATCGAGCAGTGGATTGTCTACCGCGTTGGCCACGAACTTGGGCCCTACATTCTCGGCCTCTGGACGGCATTGCGCTGGATCATCGCAGCTCTCACCAGCATTGCCGTCATCGGACTCATCTACCACCATGGCGTTCCCCGGACGCAGCCCTGGCATCGCGTGCTGCCGGGCTCGGTGCTGGCAACGGTATTGTGGTTTGCCTCCACCGTCCTCTTTGGGGTTTATCTGCGCCGCTTCGGAAACTACGACATCATTTACGGCTCGGTCGCAACCGCCATCGCGCTGCTGACGTGGCTGTATCTGGTCTCGATGGCGCTCCTCATCGGCGCGGAATTCAATGCGGTGCGCTATCCCCGTTTCCTGTTCGGCGCCCATTCGGAGCTGGCTTCTTCGCGGAAGCGGGCCTCGGCAAGTTGATCGGCAAAACCATGATGAATCCTGTTCAGGACGATACCTCCGCCAATCCGATCGGCAGCACACATTCAAGGCAGCGCCGCGCCAAAATTGTCTGCACCATCGGCCCGGCGTGTAGCTCGGAAGAGATGATCCGCGAGTTGATGCAAAGCGGGATGGATGTTGCCCGGCTGAACTTCTCGCACGGCGCGCATGAGGACCATGCGGTGGTAATTCAGCGGCTGCGCAAGGTTGCCATCGAACTGGAACGGACAATCTGCATTCTTCAGGACCTGCAGGGTCCGAAGATCCGCACTGGCCGCCTAATGGATCGCATTCCTATCGCACTGCAAAAGGGACAGACCGTCACTATCACGTCCCGCGACGTGATGGGCACAGCCGAGGTCATTGCCACCACCTACCAGGAGCTGGCCAAGGACGTGAAGCCGGGCGAGCACATTCTGCTCTCCGATGGACGCATCGAGTTAGTGGTGCAGCAGGTCCGCGGTAGCGATGTCATTTGCGAAGTGCTCAACGGCGGCATGCTGGGCGAACATCAGGGAATCAATCTGCCTGGTACGAACGTCAGTATTCCTTCCCTGACGCCGAAGGACGAGGTCGATCTTGAGTTCGGCTTGAAGCACGCGGTCGATATGGTTGCGATTTCCTTTGTCCGCACGGTTGACGATGTCCTGCGGGCCCGGCGGGCCATCACCTCGCGCGGTTTCAATGTTCCGCTGGTTGCCAAGCTGGAGAAGCCGCAGGCCATCGACAATCTCGATTCCATTCTTGAAGCCGCCAACGCGGTGATGGTGGCGCGCGGCGACCTTGGCGTCGAGGTCGCGCCGGAGAAGGTGCCTCTCATCCAAAAACGCGTTATTCGCCGCGCCCTCGATTTCCGGCGACCGGTCATCACGGCGACGCAGATGCTCGAATCCATGACCGAAAGCCCGCGCCCCACGCGTGCCGAGGCCAGCGATGTCGCCAACGCCGTCTTCGACGGCACCGATGCCGTCATGCTGTCGGGCGAGACAGCGGTGGGCAAGTATCCTCGCGAAGCGGTCGCGATGATGGCCCGCATTGTTGCCGAGGCGGAGAGCGATCTATTGCAGCCGCTGCTGCCCGAGCATCGACGAGCAACCCGCCTTTCGGTTGCCGAGACCATCTGCGAATCGATGGCGCACGCCGCCGAGCATCTCGACCTGCGCGCCATCGCGGTCTTCACCGAAACGGCCACTACCGCCCGCATGCTTTCCAAGTACCGCCCGGACGCCGGCATTTATGCCTTTACGCAGTCCGAGGCGGTGTGCAACCGTATGAACTTGCTGTGGGGAGTTACGCCCGTGCTTTGCCCCGCCGGCTTGTCGGTAGAACTCATGGCTGAGTTTGCCGCAAAAGAGTTGATGCGCGTGCAGGTGCTGGCGCCGGGCCAGGTGTTCGGCCTAATTGCGGGAACAACACAGATCGCCGGAGCCACAAACTTCCTCCGGCTGATCACCGCCAGAGAAGGACGATAGCAGGACGGAAATTGCTTCGCCAGACGTTAGGTTTGTGACGCGGCACGACTTCAGAGTCTGTGTGACAACTAAGGTTGATCTTCGCCGGTGGAACAGGACTCGCGAAGAGCGAACCCCGAAGCCGGGGTCCCCCGTTCGCGTCGCTTTTACGCGAACTGGGGTGGAGGCGGGGTGGAAGCGCAGTTAGCCCAGGACGGAGCGATAGCGGAGTCCTGGGTAAGGCGGAAAAAGAAACCGAGCCCCGCAGGGACGGCACAGTTCTAACGCACGACTTCAGTCGTGCCGTACTGAATCAACAATGACCTTGGGCTGAGGCCATTGCGGGGTATAGCAGGGCCGAACGACTCACGCCAGGCATGAGGAGATAAAACATGGTTGAAGAAATCGTATCCTTGGCTGTGATGGAAGCGCTGCCGGGCAAGGAAGACGATCTACTGACCACGCTGCGCGAGCTCTACACAATGATGCGCACCAAAGGGTACTGCCGCGATACGCTTCACCGCGACACTTCCCGTCCAGATCGTTTTGTACACGTTCGCCACTGGAGCTCCCCCGAGATGCGAGCCGAAGCCCAGGCCGATCCTGAGGTGCATCGCTACTGGCTGAAGCTGCCCGAGCTGTGCACCATGTCCTTCGTCTACGAGAGCCTGGAGAGGGTTTTCGAAAGCTAGCTATCAGCTGTCAGCCATCAGCCGTAAGCTTGAAACTAACGGCAATTAATGAGTTGGTCGATTCCGATTCAAGCTGACGGCTGAGAGCTGACAACTGCGTCAGTTCACCCACGGCCCCCTGCTGTCCCCGTTCTTCTTGCGTGGCTCCCGCTCGCTGGGATCGCGGAAGTTGCCCAACTCGTCGAAGTAGTCTTCGTGCTTGTAGTCGCCGCGGTCGTCATGCTTCCGCATGTAGACTTCGAACTTGCGCGCTGCGCGCTTGCGCTTCCAGCGGTAGTAGGAGTTGCGCAGTCCAAACGCGCGCTCTGATGCGGCGTAACCAAAGCCGCGCCGCGGTACAAACTTCAGCCAGATGTAACCGAACAGCAGCCCGCCCAGGTGCGCCATATAAGCAACCGACTCTCCGGCTTGATGCGCGGACGAGAGCGTCAGGAACACCTCGATGAAGATCAGGCCCATGATGAAGTATTTGGCCTTGATCATGAAGGGAATAGGAAACAGCATGATTTCCGCTTCGGCGTGCAGGATGCCGAACGCGAGCAGCAGTCCGAAGATGGCGCCGGAAGCGCCTACCGTGGTGACCAGCGGACTGCTCCCCAGCAGACCAGTGAACGATACGACGACGGTCGTCAGCGCGGCGCCGACGGCGCAGAAGACATAGAACTGCAGGAAAAGGTTGTAGCCCCAGTCCTGTTCGAGTTGCGCGCCGAACATCCAGAGCGCCAGCATGTTGAACAGAATGTGCCACAGACCCTTATGAAGAAATGCGTAGGTCAGCAACTGCCATATATAGCCGCGAAAGACCACCAGCGCCGGCACTAGCCCGAAGTGAAGCTGGACCCAGCGCTCACCGCCCGGAACGAAAACCCCGAGCAATGTCACTCCCAAAAAGACCGCGCCGTTGGCGATAAGCAGTTGCTTCACCGCGGGCGTAAACGGCGGAAAACTCAGCCCCATGCTGGAAGTGCGTCGCATAACTTACTCCGATCCAAATCCTGTCCTGAACTACGACGGCAAAGGTGGAAGAGCACGGCTTCAGCCGTGCCGAAAGTCGCTGCTTTCGATTGGCCTTTAGCCCTGGTGCGCCGCGGCTACAGCCGTTCACCCAGCGATCATCCAACTTTGCCGGGCTAAAGCCTGGCACTTCCACCCTATCGTTCTGGCAGTGGCACTATTGCCAAACTCCGATGCCCCTTCGCATCCACCGCGCGCACGGCAAAAATCACGTTGTCTTTCGACATCGGCACCGTGACGCGGGTAACATTCCCGACCGCCTTCACATGCTCCCAGTCCGGCGCCGTCGTGTCGCGCCACAAAACTTCGTAGCCTGCCACCAGTCCGCCGGGTGAAGCCTTCCACTCTAGAGTGGAATCGTTTTGCAGCGCTTTCGTCAACAGGCGAACATCCACGGGAGGCGCCGGCGCCGAGGCCAGCTCCGCCAGCGTGGCCGCGTTGAGGCGCGCCACCCTCGCAGTGTAATCGTAATCTACGAATTTCGGCAGGTCGCCATATTCGGCGCCGTTCTCCGTGCGGACGTCCTGGTGTTGATGATTGTAGTTCTCGCGAAATTCGGTGAAGCGCACCGCCGCGTATCCCTGCTCGTTGAAGGAAGAGTGATCGCCCCCGCGCAGGTAACGGTCGTGACGAAAAACCAGCATCGCCCGGAAATCTTCGGCTGCAAGATATTCCCTTGCCACTTCCGCGACGTATCGCGCCAACTGCCGCGAAGGACCATCGCTTTCTCCGCCCAGCGAGCGGGTCATGCGCAAATCCTCTTCGCTCGCTGTCGACGAAATTCCTTCGGAAAAAACTCGCACCACATGCGGATCCTGGAGCGTGTCTCCGGGCGTGCGATCGCCGCCCACGATGTCGTTGTTCAGCACCGCTTCAATGTCCCATCCGACCGCCTTGGCCATCTTGGCGAAATGAGCGCTGCCGTACAGGCCCTGCTCTTCACCAGCCACAGTCAGGAAGATGATGGTGGCGGGAAAACGATGCTTGCTGAGGACGCGCGCACATTCCAGGCTGACGGCGGTCCCACTGGCGTCGTCGTTAGCGCCGGGCGCTTGTCCGGCGGCGTCGGTGGGATTGCTGTTGCGGGAATCGTAATGTCCGGTGACCACGTAAATGCGGCCGGCATTTGCCGGATCGGTGCCGCGCAGAGTAGCGTAAACATTAGTGATGGTGGTGGGCTGCGGGATTCTCGGACCGGGCGGTTGAAGAAACTGGTCTGTCCTGACTTCCAGGCAGTCGCCGCACTGGCTGGAAATCCGTTGCAGCTCGCCCTGGATCCACACCGCCGCGGCGTTGACGCCTTTGTCGCCGATCGGGGGCATGTCCGACGAGAGCGTTTGCCGGGTGTAGAAGCCCGCCAGCTTCTCTATGGTTTGTTGAATTCGTGCCGGCGAAATCTCGCGCAGGGCCGCAACAATTTGCGGATCGGGTTCGACAGCCGCGGGGCCGCCGGTTTGCCCGGGAGTTGAAGCAACCGCGGGTAGCCTTACAGTCATCACCATCATCACTCCGGTTAAGACGATCTTCGATATGGGTACGGGTATGGGCATAATATTTTTTCGAGACCCCTGCCATTGGGCGGCGTCCATCACTTGACGATGTCGCCCGGAGAATCTAAATATAAATGCACGGGCGGCACAGCGTCGTTCCGGCGGTTTTTGATGTAACGTGAATGGCGGAGGCTAACATGGTGATTTGTCCTGAATGCGAGAGCGATCTGGACATTGAAGAAGATGAAGTTGACGAAGGCGAAGTCGTATCCTGCCCGGAGTGCGGCAGCGACTTCGAAGTAGTTGGGATTGAACCTTTGGAATTGTCACGGGTTGAAGACGAGGAAGACGAAGACGACGAGGACGCGAAAGAAGAGGAAGAGGATGAGTTTTAGCCGGTTCGGCAGCTTGCGAGGCCGGACTTACTCAGCCCTCTTTCTTTTCGTACTCCTGATTCTGAGTGCCTCGCTCGCCGGCGCGCGCAATGCTTCCTCTCCACAATCCAGTTCGCATGTCACGAAAAACGATTATGCCTTGATTTACGGCACGGTCTGGGGCCCTGACGATCATCCCGTGGCAGGCGTTCCCATCAAGATCCGAAGAGCATCGGACAAGAAGGCGAAATGGGAGCTCGTGTCCGATAGCCATGGCGAGTTCGCCCAGCGTGTTCCGGTAGGAGCTGAGGACTATATCATCGTGGCCGACATCAAGACGCCCAAGGGCCAGCCCAAGCCGGAGACCACGGCCCACATCACCAACAATGAGCGCACCGACGTCGGCCTGCATCTGAACACGGCGCCGCCCTCCCGGTGAGAGGACTAAGGGGAAATGCAATGTACAGGGCTCTGGGCACGTTAGTCGTCATGCTGATTGCGTTGAGTTGCAGGGCGCAGTTGCAAATTCCCGTGGGCGGTAGCTCGTCGTCGGACGGCAGTCGCAAGAGCGCGCGTAACACAACCCGAACCCTCACCGGGACGGTCTTCGACAAGAGCGATAAACCTGTCGCCAATGCCGTGGTCTATCTGAAGAACACGAAGACGCTGGCGATAAAGACGTATATCGCGCAGACCGACGGGACTTACCGCTTCCCGGAACTGTCGCCGAATGTGGATTACGACCTCTACGCCCAGAAAGACGGACAGCAGAGCAAATCGAAGACGCTGAGTCAATTCGACGATCGTGACAAGCCGAACATCAATCTCCAGATCGACACCAACAAGTGAGGCGTTGAAGGCGATTCTGCAAACACAAAGGCCGCCATCTCTGGCGGCCTTGCTTATCTGCAATGAACTTCGGTCAGTTGTTTTCGTTGCTGGCGCGCTTCCACGACATGAACTCGCCAATCGTAGAGCCGGCTCCCGACGACGAGCTCGCAGCCGGAGCCTTGTAGGACTCGACATCGGCACGCGTCGCTTCTTCGCCGACTGCCCGGATGCTGAGCCCGACTTTCTTCTCGGCCTGGTTCATCTTGATGATCTTGAACTCGTGCTCGTTACCGGACTCCAGCTTGATGGGCGCGCCGTGCGCGTCCACCGCTTCCGAATTGTGGCACAGGCCTTCCACGCCATCGGCGATCTCGACGAAGGCCCCGAAGCTGGCCAGCCGGAGCACCTTGCCGTGAATCACGTCGCCTACGCGATGCTGTTCGAAGAAGGTGTCCCACGCATCAGGCTGTAGCTGCTTGACGCCCAGCGACAGGCGGCGCTGCTCCGGCTCGATCGCCAGCACAATGGCTTTCACCTTGTCGCCTTTCTTCAACACCTCCGACGGATGCTTCACGCGCTTGGTCCAGCTCAAGTTGCTCACATGAACCAGGCCGTCGATGCCGTCTTCGATCTCAATGAAAGCGCCAAACTCGGTCAGGTTGCGGACCTTGCCTTCGACGATAGCGTTAACCGGATACTTCTCGTGCAAGGTCTCCCAGGGATTGCTCTCCAGTTGCTTCAGTCCGAGGCTGATGCGCCGCTCCGTCGGGTTGACGTTGAGCACAACCGCTTCCACCTGGTCGCCCACGTTGACCAGCTTCGACGGATGCTTCATCCGCTTCGACCATGTCATCTCGCTGACGTGCACCAGGCCTTCAATGCCCTGCTCCAGCTCGATAAACGCGCCGTAGTCGGTTACGCTGATAACGCGGCCGCTAACGTGCGCGCCGATGGGATAACGCTCAGTCGCGTCCAGCCAGGGGTCGGGAGTGAGCTGCTTGAATCCCAGCGAGACGCGCTGCTTGTCGCGATCGAATTTCAGCACCTTCACCTGGATTTGATCGCCCACCTGCACCAGGTCCCTAGGGTGCGTCAGGCGGCCCCAGGACATATCGGTGATGTGCAGCAGTCCATCGATGCCGCCCAGGTCGACAAACGCGCCGTAGTCGGTCAGGTTCTTTACCGAGCCGGTGAGGATGGCCTCTTCCTCGAGATGCTCGAGGGTCTTCGTCCGCTTCTCAGCCTGTTCCTCTTCCAGCAGTTGCTTGCGCGAAGCCACGATGTTGCCGCGCTTCTTGTTTAGCTTGATGATGCGGACTTCGATCTCCTGACCCTTCAGGGCCTCGAGGTTGCGCACCGGGCGCAAATCGACCTGCGATCCGGGGAGAAACGCGCGCGCGCCCATAATATCGACGGTCACGCCTCCCTTGATGCGATCGATGACCCGCGCTTTGACCGGGGTCTTCTCGTTGAAGGCCTTCTCGATCTCGTCCCAGGAGCGCAAACGCTGCGCCTTCTGGTGCGACAGGTGAATGTAGCCCTCTTCGGTGTGGCCGGGCTCGCGCATGACGGCCACTTCATCGCCACGCTGCACGGTCACGTTGCCTTCGTGGTCGGTTAGTTCGGCCACAGGAATTACGCCCTCGGATTTGTAGCCGATGTCGACCACAACATACTGCGGCGTGACCTTCAGCACCGTGCCGGTAACGACTTGCTCTTCGTTCAGGGCAGCTTCGGTCTGGGCTTGTTCCTGCTCAAATGTCTCTAGAGCGGTGGCGAAATCTTCCATGCCGGCTTCCTTTTCAGGGCGTGGCGCGGCGGCGGTGGGCGTTTCCACCGGTTGCGGAGCGGATTCGGCAACGGGCTCGGGTTGGGGCTGGACAGCGGCCTGCGCAGTCGGCTGTTCAGCGGGCTGGACTTCGGGCTGCTCGGCAGCGGTGGTTTCTTGCGTTTGGGTAGTCGGAACGTTGTGGGTTTCTTCGAAGGACATTGGTTTGCGTATGCACGCTCGGCGCGTTTTGAAAACACGCAGAGAGCCTGAGATAAACGGACTGCTGGCTTGAATCGACAGGTTTGAATGTCCCGCTTCCAGCGGGTTTGGACAACCCAGCGGCCGGATCCGATGGAGCTGGCTGTGCATCCATGGAACTCTTCGACTATAGCAACCGTCCGCAGCCAGTGTCAAACACCTAAGTGTGACATCCGCATTGATTTTGCAGGGTTTTATCGAACTTTTAATGTCCGCGTCAAGGCGCTCCATCACCCCTCCGTGTGACAAGAAATTTCACCCCTTGGGCACGCTGAAACGGTAGTGATACTCTCCGGATTATGGATTATCTGTGGACTCCCTGGCGCTATGCCTACATCACCACTGCCGACACCTCCCGCCACGGCGGGGCATGCGTTTTTTGCGGATTGCTTGCCCTCGGCGATGACGAGAAGGCCCTGATCGTGCATCGCGCGGAGTACAACTTCATCGTCCTGAATGCCTATCCCTACACCTCCGGCCACAGCATGATCGTGCCGTACGAGCATGTCGACCGGTTGCACAAGCTTCCCCAGCCAGCGGCCGTCGAGATGATGGACCTCGCCCGGCGTCTGGAACTCGCCTTCCTCGAGCTCTACCGTCCCGACGGCGTGAACATTGGCATGAACATTGGCAAAGCTGCTGGCGCAGGCATTGCGGGCCACATCCATATGCATGCCCTGCCGCGCTGGGTTGCGGACGCAAACTTCATGACCGTAATCGGCGAAACTCGCGTGCTTCCCGAGTCGCTGGAGACGACCTGGCAACGGCTGAAGACGAAGTTCTAAGAGCAGCAATTAGCAATTAGCCTGAGGCAAGATTCACATTGTCCGGATCAGGGATGTATAAAGATCCCCTTCGGCTGAAACCTACCGAGCGGAATCTCTCATCTCCAACGGATTCACGCGGCTGCTGCCCGGCGGCGGGGCTGGCCTTTTATCGCGAAGAAGAGAATGTACAAATAGCAAAGCACGGGCAGGATGAAGGCGTGATGCAGCCCAACGCGATCAGCCAACAGGCCTTGCAACTCAGGAATGATCGCGCCGCCGACGATTGCCATAATCAGCAGTCCGGAAGCTTCGCCGGTCAGCGGCCCCAGACCTTCGATCCCCAAGGTGAAGATGCTGGGAAACATGATGGAGTTGAACAAGCCGACCAGCAGCAGCGTCCACATGGCCAGATGTCCAAAGCTCAGCATCGACAGGCACACCAGGAGGGCCGCAACCACTGCATTGCATCCCAGCACAACTCGCGTGGGGACCTTCTGCAATACCGCCGAACCGATGAAGCGGCCGATCATCGCACCGCCCCAGTAGAACGTTAGATATTTGGCGGCGACCTCCGGCCGCAGGTTGCCGACGTCGGGCAGGTTCATGTAGTTGACCAGGAAGCTCCCAATGGAAACTTCCGCCCCCACGTAACAGAAGATGGCGATGATTCCGAATAACAGGTTGCGATGCTGCCAGACGCTGTCGTTGGCAACCGCGTGCCCGCCTTCGGCTTCTGGGATATGCGGCAGCTTGAACTTGCCGATTACTATGCCCAACGCGATCAAGGCCAGCGCGATCCCGAAGTACGGCAACTTTACCGACGAGGCTTCCTGCAAGCGATAGGCGTGAAGCGCTTGCGGTGTCATCGTCTGTAGTTCAGCCACAGTTTTCGGAGCGGTTGCCGCGCCCAGAATCAACAGTCCGCCAAAAAACGGCGCCACGGTGGTGCCAAGAGCGTTGAATGCCTGCGTCAGATTGAGCCGGCTGGACGCGGTCCGCGCCGGTCCGAGCACGGCTACGTACGGATTTGCCGCTACTTGCAAAGCCGTGATGCCGGCGGCAAGGACGATGAGCGCCGTAAGAAAAAGAGCAAACGATGGCGCACTTGCGGCGGGAATGAATAACAGCGCCCCGAGACCCATGGTGAGCAGGCCAGCCACCATCATCTTCTGGTAGCCGATCCGCTCAATAATCTTGCCCGAAGGAATGGAGAACACCGCATACGCCGAAAAGAAGCAAAACTGAACCAGAATGACTTCGGCGTAATTAAGCTCGAAAATCGACTTCAGGTGAGGAATCAAAATGTCGTTCAGACAAGTAAGAAAGCCCCACATGAAGAAGAGCGTCGTCACCATGGCCAGCGGGCCGCGATAGCTCTGGTCCGTGCCCGCCGCGCTGACGGTGGTGGTGTTCTGCTGTGCTCCCAATGCCATGCTCACCCGTGAATGTTAGATGCGCCTCAGGAACTCTGCTTACGTCTGATTTCTTGCTTTGTAACAGGGCACGACTTCAGTCGCGCCGAATAGGACCACCACAAGAATAAGGGCTTCAGCCCCTGACGGAGATCCCCTTCAAAAAGACTGTGTCCCAACCGGGCAACTGAATTTGGCGGTGGAACAACGCCGCGAAATTCTCGACGCAGCCGCGCAGCGGCGACGTTTGCGTTAGCCGCGGGCGTAAGCCCGCGGTCAAGTGTAAACAAAGTCGAGCCGCGGCGCGGCGGCACAACCGAACGGCCGGGCCCTGATACAAATTTCTCTTCCGCCATTCCGAAAACCCGCTTACCACGTCTTCCTCATGGGATGGGCCTCGGTGTTAAAGACCACCTTGTGCAAGTCGAGCGTCGCCTTCGGCGCGTACAGCAAATACAGATACTTCAGCGTCTCAGCCAGGAAGAAGCTTTCCATATCGTCGCGCTTCTCTTTTGTTTCAACATTCAGGAGCGCGGCAAAGCCGGCGTCGGTCCCGCAGTACTTCTCCAGGCTGTCGAAGAACGTCTTGCCCATGTCAAGATACCGCGGCTCGCCGGTGAAATAGTAAAGATAGTAGGTTGACTCGATGATCTCGGGACGAAGCTCGTAGCCTGGCGAGGTGATTTTCATCGTCGAGTAATCGAATTCTTCCGGTTCAACGCCGAACGTGGTCCACATCTTGTAACTCGACTCCTGCAAACGTTCTGCGCGGCCCAGATCGCCCGACAGCGCCAGTTCAGCAGGGAAAAATGCGTCGAGCGCGCCGTAGTGCGTCGAAACCTTCTCGCCGGTATTCATATTGACTTGCGCGTACCACAGGCCATTCGGCGTTTCGTCGGCAACATATTTGTTGAGAGCTGCGATGCTCGTCTTCCACATGCGCTCGCAATCCTGGTCGCCGAAGAGGATCGAGCACTTCAGAAGATACTCGTAGTAGGAATCGATGCCGCCGCTGATGTGGCTGGTGGTGTCGATCCATTTGCCGGTTTCGACATTGATGCTGGAGCCAACCAGTCCGATGGGCGAGCGGCGATTGTAAGCCTCAACCAGCGCGCGCTTGGCCTTCTCGAAATAAATCGGCTTGCCGGTCAGCTTGCTCAGCGTGCCGAACTCGATCAGCAGCGAGCCGATCTCGGCAGGATTGCTTTCGACGCCGCGCACCATGCCCGTCTTCAGATTCACGAAGACGTAAGGCATGCCGGTGGGCGAGTTGAACGCGGGAAGCAGGCGCTCGCCCAGATCGTCGGCCAGCGCCAGCAGACGCTTGTCGCCTGAGAGCTGATAGCTGCTGAGCAGGCCGCCCAGCAGGCGAATGGTGATTTCGAAATTCTTGACGTAAATGTCCTGGTCAAACGAGAGCTGCTTGTCGATCAGTTGCCGATCTTCCTTCGCTTCTTTCTTCAGGCCCATCAGCAGCATGGTGTCGAGCGCGTCGACCGGCGTCATCAGCAGCGAGGCGCCGTACCAGTCGCGATAGCTCTTGCTCAGCGGCTTGAGTTCGTCGTGTCCCCAGGCGTATTGCTTGTAGCCGCTCCAGGCGTGGAGGAAATCGCGGCGAACCGAATCGGCCATCGCAGCCTTCTGCTGCTCAGTCCAGGCGGGCGGATGTATGTCCTGGATCTTGTCCTGCCCTCGCGTCGTTGAAACTAACATGAGAAGGACAAGAAGGAGACTCTTCAAAGAGGATCCACCTTTAACCGGCGCGCGCCTTTGACCTCGTCCCAGCGCACCCAAGCGATGTACAGAACCACCAGGATGTTGATGCCGAGGATGACCCAATGCAGCTCGTTGGGATGACGGATTACCTTGTAAACCTCGAATGGAAGGTACACGCAGCCGGAGACGATGGCCAGCCATTCAGCCCACGCCCGCTGCCGCCACAGACCATAGCCTTCGATAAAACGCAGCGCGGCATACACCACCGCGATGCTGATGATCATGGCAATGTTGGTGCTCGACACCTTGCCGGCAGCGTGGAGAAACTGCTGCGTCCAGCGGTGATGAGGGTTGATGTGGAGGTGGAACAACACATGTTCGGCGGCCTCGGTGAAGTCCACATCGCGGCGGATCATCCGGATGAAGACGTAGGCGCCCAAGAGGGCCAGGCCGCCTTTCAGAGCTTCCCAAAAGGCCACCGTACGCAAGCCGGCGCGGTGAGCCCGACGCTGGGTTGAGGTGTGATCGGGAGTAGTGGGAGTAGCGCTCATCGCTGAATGACGCGATTTCAGCCGTTCGGCCTAATGTACATTATCAGATGAGGGCACGGCCGACTGGAGTTTCATCGCTAGCGCCGGGCTGAACGGCGCGTTTTCAAGCTGGCCCGAGCTGCGGAGCCACGGCCGCTTCCAGCATCTCGTCTGCACTGGAGAATTTTTCGCGGGGCCGGCCCGCAGCGGCCCGCGCCACCTCGGCCGCATCGATGCGCCGCCAGCTTTCGTAATCCACCCAACGCACATTACGTTCTTCCAGTAGCTTCCGCAGGCCCGCGCCGCCAGGGCGCTCCCCGCCTTGCGTTTCCTGGGCCATTTTCTGCGCCAGCTGTTGAGCTTCGACGCGGTTGGTGGGAATGGTTCCCGACGGGCCGCGCTTCGCCCATCCCACTACGTAAAGCCGCTCGTCGACCTTGCCGTCCCGGTTAGCGAAGACGCCATCTTCCGGCACGGTTGAGCAACACGGAAGCGCCTCATACCCAATGCACGTGACGGCCAACTGAGCAGGAAGACTGACCGTCTCGCCGCGTGCCGAACGAAACTGCACTTCGCGAAGTTTGCCGTCGCCGACAAATGCCGTGGGCGCGAGATTGAAGTGGAAGTTAATGGTGACTGGGGTATCGCGCGGAGCACTGTCGGCAAAACCGAGCAGGGTTTTGACGACGGCCGCATCTCCGGTGAGGCTGGCGGAATCGCGGACAACGGGCCGCGCCCGCTGCAACGTGCCCAGCTCGGCGAGTTCGTGGTCTGTGAACTTAGCTTCCGCCGCGCCACGACGGCCGACGAGGTGGATCGTCTCCAGCGGCTGCGCCGTGTGCCACGCCAGGAATTCGCCGGCCACGTCGGAGCCGGCAAATTCTTCCGGGCCTTTGGCGAGAATGCGGGCCACGTCAATGGCAACATTGCCGTTGCCGATAATCACTGCCGACCGCAAATCGCGGGCAACGGGAGCCTGGGCGTGCGGATGCCCGTTGTACCAGCCGACGAACGAGCCAGATCCGATAACGCCGGGCAGATCTTCTCCCGGAATGCCCAGACGGCGATCGCGGGCCGCTCCGGTTGCGAGAACGACCGCGTCGTAGAGCGACATCAATTCATCGAGACGAACGTCGCGGCCAACTTCGACATTGCCGAAGAAGCCGACCTGATCGCGCGACAGCACTCGATCGAAGAGGCGCGACACGGCCTTAGTGCTTTGATGGTCGGGCGCGACACCATAGCGAATCAGCCCGAAGGGCGCGGGAAGTTTTTCCAGGACGTCGATGGAAACGCCGGGAATGAGACGGAGCAGTTGGTCGGCGAGATAACAACCTGCGGGACCGGAGCCGATGATGGCAATGTGAGTCATGACTGACGCTGTTCGCTCTTCGCTTTGCGCCCTTCGCCAAAGCGGACTTCACCACAGAGGCACGGAACGCACAGAGAAAAGCAAATCGACAATTTCAGATTCCTGACCTCACAGAAACTGAGAGCCATTACTGGCCCCGTCCCCATGTCACAGCAAACCGGATTTGCGAAGAGCGAAAGACGAAGAGCGAAAAGCGTCTTCTTAGTGCATCTTCACGTACTCGTAGTCCACCGGATTGTTGTTGATGCCGCGGTCAGGAGGGGCAATCCAGGCGGCCATCTTGGCGGGCTCGTGCACACCGTGCATCAGGCTCATGATGTACGCGCGATCGCTTTCGCTGGGCAGCCAGCTGCCGATGCGCGCATTGAATTCTTCCTGCGTGATGGGCTTGCCGGTGGTGTCGGTGGGCACGCCCGCCCAGATGCCAATGTTGCGGCGGAAGCGCGTGGAGGGCAGCGACAGGCGGAACGAATGGCCGGCCTTCTCAATCAGCCGGTTCCAGCGCGTGACGCCCATCTCGCAGTCTTTCACGTACGAGCCGCGGGTGACGTCGTTCATCGCGTTGCGCATCGGGATCTCTCTCGTCTTCGTGCCGCCATTTCCGTCGGGAACTTCCAGCGTGTACATCTGGTCGGTCGCGACGTGGTCTTCGTAGCGCCCTTCGTCGGGACGCCCCTTCAGTCCATTGGCGAAATAGGACGCCGCGTTCGACGAAGTCTCCGAGCCAAACAGATCGAGCGACGAACTGAACCAGAAGTTCAGATATTTCTGCACGGTTGGCAGGTCGATGGCGCCGGCGTGGCGAATGGCCACAGGATCGTCGGTGTTCAATTCCTTCATGACTTCCAGCGCACGGCGGACGACACGATTGATGCCGGTGTCGCCGACAAACATGTGGTGCGCTTCCTCAGTCAGCATGAAAGAACAGGTACGGGCCAGCGGATCGAAGCTGGACTCGGCCAGCGACTTGAGCTGGAACTTGCCATCACGATCGGTAAAGTAGGTGAACATGAAGAAGCTGAGCCAGTCGCTGATGGGCTCATTGAACGTGCCCAGAATGCGCGGCTTGTCGGCATCGCCGGAGTGGCGCTCCAGCAACTCTTCCGCTTCTTCGCGGCCATCGCGGCCGAAGTAGGCGTGCAACAGATAGACCATCGCCCACAGATGGCGTCCTTCTTCGACGTTTACCTGGAAGAGATTGCGCAAGTCGTAAAGCGAGGGAGCGGTGTGTCCCAACATGCGCTGCTGCTCGACCGACGCGGGCTCGGTGTCGCCCTGGGTGACGATCAGGCGGCGCAGCGTGGCGCGATACTCGCCGGGAATCTGCTGCCACACTTCCTGCCCGTAGCTGTCGCCGAAACCGATGCGGCGATCGGCATTGCGATCGGCAAGAAAGATGCCCCAGCGATATTCGGGCATGCGAACGAATCCGTAGGTGGCCCAGCCCTTGGCGTCGACGGAGGTCGCGGTGCGCAGATAAACGTCGGCAACCTGAAAATCCTTCGGTCCGAGCTCCTGCCACCAGTTGAGGAACTCAGGCTGCCAGTGCTCCAGCGCGCGCTGGAGCGTGCGGTTGGAGCCGAGATCGACGTTATTAGGAATGCGGTCCTGATAGTTCATTGACATATGAAGCTCCTAGATCGCTTTTCGCTCTTCGCTCCTCGCGTTTGGCCAGATCGTGCGTACGCGGTTCGGGCGAAAAGCGAACAGCGAATGGCGATCAGTTACACTCTCTCCCACGTAAAGCGCGCTTTCGATCCGGTGCCGAAGAGCTTGAGCGCGCCGTGCTCGCCGGTGGAGTTGGGGCGGATAAATACCCAGTTCTGCCACGCTGAGAGGCGGCCGAAAACCTTGGTCGCCGTGGTTTCGTCTCCGGGAAAGCGCAAGCTGGCTTCCAAGCCGGTCAGGGCATCCGGAGAGAGGCTGGAACGCTCTTCGATCGCGATCCGTACTTCGTCTTCCCAGTCGAGATCGTCGGGTGCGACGGTGACCAAGCCGAGTCGCAACGCTTCGCCGGGCCCCAGCAGCTTGCCTTTAGCTTCCACTGCGGCAGCCATGTCCCTGGCATCACCGCTGAACCTGGTGTGCAGCCGGCCGCGGTCGTTGACCGCGGGAAGCAAATCGAAATTAAAGTCGTCAACGGCGATTTTCGGCGCATCCCCTTCGTCTTCAGGCAGCGCGAGCATGTAGCTGCGGTCGGCCGCAAGCACCAACTCGAAGAGCACGCCCGGCGAAGCACGAACCCGGCTCGATGATGGCGTACAAGCTGCGCGAGGAGACGTCGAGGCGAGCCAGGGTCCGGCGTAACATGGCAATTGTTTCGTTTACCAGCCAGTCGCCGCGATGCTCCAGCATCGTCGCATCGCAATCCAGCACGGCCTGCGGATCGCCGGAAGTCTTCAGTAACAACAATCCCAACTCAAGCTCATTAACGCGCATCATGAGTATCGCGTCATCCAGCTCGCGCGCCATCGCCAGCGGCCACCATTGATCGCCTGCGGCATGAATCGCTTCAACGGTCGCAGGCTGTTTGCCATCGGGCGCGCGCACGGTCAGCGTCGCGGTTCGCGCACCGCGGTCGAAGATCACATCGACATGCTTGTAGTGATAGCCGCTGTCGTCGATTTTGCGATGCACCGGCGCCAGCTTGATCCCTTGCGCATTCGCGGGGCGGGTCGAGGTTGCGGCCAGTTTCTCGGCGCGGCTGCGAACTACCTCCGGAAACTTCGCGGGGACGGCGATATCATCCACCAGACCCCACTCTTTGGCACGCTCACCTTTCACTCCGTCGGGGTTGGTGCAGAACATGTCAGCCAGATCGCGGCGGACTTTGCGCTTGTCAACCACGCGCGTGAGGCCACCGGTTCCCGGCAAAACTCCGAGGAGCGGGACCTCAGGCAAGCTGACCGCACTGGAGCGGTCGTCGATCAGCACGATTTCGTCACAGGCCAGCGCGAGTTCGTAGCCGCCGCCGGCGGTCGTGCCATTCAGCGCCGCGAGAAATTTCAGCCCGTCGTGGCGGCTGGAATCCTCCATGCCGTTACGCGTCTCATTGGTGAACTTGCAGAAGTTGACCTTCCAGCCATGCGTGGAGGTGCCGAGCATGTAGATGTTGGCGCCGGCGCAGAACATGCGTTCGCGCGCGCTGGTGAGAACCACGCAGGCGACCTCGGGATGCTCAAAGCGAATGCTCTGGAGAACGTTGTGCAATTCGATGTCGACGCCGAGATCGTAAGAGTTGAGCTTGAGCTTGTAGCCCGGGCGCAGGCCGGCGTCCTCGTTGACATTCATGGCCAGGGTCGCGATGCGGCCATCGATGGTCAGACGCCAGTGGCGATAATCTTCGGGAGCCACGTCAAAGGTGACGAGCTCCGCTGCTTTCACATCAGGCATGCGGCTGAAATCTCCTCAGAACATCGTCGAGATAGCGGTGAAACCCCACAAGTCGATAGATGCATTATAGTGCATTTCTTGGGCGATATTACAGGAATTATTATGCAGATTGAATCCCCTGGATGGCCCGATCAAGAACGTCGGCACTTTCTTCCAAAGTGGCTGCGCTGGTGTCAATCGTCACGTCGGCCTTGCGATACAGCGGCTCTCGCACCTCCAGAATTCGTTTCAGGTCAGACATGGACTCACGATTGTCGGCCATGGGACGCATATCACCTTGCGCGATGACGCGTTGCATGTGCTCCTCGGGCGTCGCCCGCAGCCAGACCGTGAAGCACATCGTCAGCAGGCGTTCGAACGTCGCCGCCTCGGAGACCAGGCTGCCGCCGGTGGCCAGCACGAAATGCGGGTGGCGCTCAATGACCTGGTCAAGACAGCGGCGCTCCAGACGGCGAAATCCGCTCTGCCCGTAGAGATCAAAGATGGCGCTCAGGCTGACGCCGCTTTCCTGCTCGATCAGGCGATCCAGTTCGAGAAACGGGACCTCCAGACGACCGGCAAGCATCGCCCCCAGCGTAGATTTTCCGGCGCCCCGCAAGCCGATGAGCGCGATGCGTCGGCGGCGCGCCTCCAGGTCGACGCCGCCGAAATGCTGCACCAGCAGGCGTCGCGCCTCGCCCAACTCAGCTGCCGGCAGACGGCGAAGGAACTCCGTGGTGTGGACCAGGTCGACAGGCGGCTCCGGACCTGCCAGCACCAGATCTTCCACAGGCAGGTCGAGCGCGTTGGCAATCTGCCGCAGCAGCAGAATGGAGATGTTGCCCTGCCCGGTTTCCAGCTGCGCCAGGTAGCGCTCGGAGACGCCGGAATCGCGCGCCAGCAGCTTGCGCGTCATGCCGCGACGGGCTCGGGTCTCGCGCACCCGCTCGCCCACGCGCTTAAGATAGTCGGATTCCGCAACGCTCTCCTGGCCGCCGCGTGAAGCGGTAGCCTCGGCGATGGCCTCCGAGGCCTCGTTTTCTTCGACATGAGCGGTGTCGCGTTTTCGGCCCACGGTGGACGCATTATACGTCCGCTGCGGCACCGTATAATAGTCCGAAGCTGGCGCGGCTGCGCATTGGCCGTTACGATGCAGCACCGCTCTAGCAGACTGTGCAAGAACTCGATTTTCGAACTGGTCGTGGGAGGCGGAAGGTCCGGGAGATAGCAAACTCTGCGCCCGAAGGGCGAAACTAGAAATAGCCCAGCGCGGAAGCGCTGGGTGAAGTGGAAGATAAAACCAAAGCCCCCCGGGGACGGCACGGCTCTCACCCAGACTTTTCAGCGGTGCAACCATAAAAGCAGAAGCGGTGCGTCGGAGCGGCGCTCAGTCCTAGAGAAACCAGCATGAGCGTAGACATCACGATCCTGGTGGGCACCATGACCGGCACCGCCGAGATGGTGGCGCAGGAGGTCCAGCAGTCGCTGGAAACGGCCGGCCACCAGGCCCGCATTCAAGTGATGGACAACCTCGACGCCGCCGTCTTCCAACCCGGCGGCAATTTCCTTATTTGTACTTCCACCTACGGCAATGGCGACGTTCCCGACAATGCCCAGGCGTTATTCAACAGCCTGGAAACTGAGAGGCCGGACCTAACCAACATTACTTACGGCATAATCGCACTGGGAGACACAACCTACAAAGATACGTTTTGTCAGGGCGGCATACGCTTCGACAAAATACTCGCGGAGCTTGGCGCCAGACGCGCCGGAGAGATGTTGATGCATGATGCCGGCTCCGGTACTTTACCGGAGGAGCTGGCAGCACGGTGGGTCGTGCCTTGGGTCGAGCAGCAACTGGCGCCGCTTTTGCAAGCTGAGGGCAGGTCTTCATAGGAGATGGCATAAATTATGGGAACTACAGCAGAGAATCGTGTTGGCTCCAACGCCAAGGTGCTCGAAAGCTATCTTGGCGGCAAGTGGCAGGCCGGTGCCGAGCCGGGCGCCGCATTGGTGAATCCCACAACGGGGGACATCGTCGCCTGGGCGAGCTCCAAAGGCCTGGACTTGAATGCCGCATTGGGGTACTCCCGCAACGTGGGAGGTCCAGAGTTGCGCAAGCTGACTTACGCTCAAAGGGCGGAGTTGTTGGGCAAGATTGCCGATGCTCTCGCGGCTCGTCGGGACGAGTGGTTCGAGATCGCACGCAAGAATTCCGGCAACACCAAAGCCGATGCGGCGATCGACGTCGATGGCTCAATCGGCACCTTGAAGTACTTCGCGAAAATCGGATCCAAACTGGCTGACGCTCACCTGCTACGCGACGGATCGCCTATGCGTCTGGCCCGCGACCAGAACTTTCAGGGCCTGCACGTCGGCGTGCCGCTGGACGGAGTAGCGGTCCACATCAATGCATTTAATTTTCCGGCGTGGGGGCTGTGGGAGAAAGCCGCAATGAGCCTCCTAGCCGGCGTGCCGGTGCTGGCCAAGCCAGCAACCTCCACCGCCTGGCTCGCGGAGGAAATGGTGAACGCAGTGATCGATGCCGGCGTTCTGCCGCCGGGAGCGCTGTCGATTCTATGCGGCTCGCCCGGCGACCTGCTCGATCATCTGCAATTGGGTGACGTAGTGGCATTCACCGGGTCGGCCGACACGGCTGAAGCAATCCGCCGGAATCCGCGCATGGTTCAGCAGAACATTCGCTTAAACATCGAAGCCGACAGTCTGAACTCAGCGCTGCTCGGTCCCGATGCTGCTCCCGATTCTGCGGCCTTCGGCTTCTTCGCGCGCGAGGTGGTCCGCGAGATGACGTTGAAGGCAGGACAGAAATGCACCGCCATCCGCCGCGTGCTGGTGCCCGCTGAGCACGCCGTGGCAGCCACGGAGGCGATTGCCGCCGCGCTGCGCACCATTGTCGTTGGTGATCCTGCGAACCCACTGGTCAATATGGGCCCGGTGGTCAATATGCCACAACGTAAGACAGTGGAGGACGGCGTTCGCAAGCTACTGACGCAAGCTAATGTCGCTTACTCACCTGAGAATTTTGCTCCGCTCGACGCCAGCCTTGAGAGCGGCGCGTTCGTGCCACCCACGCTTCTGCGCGTTCGCGACGGCGCTGATGCGGAGGTCATCCACGACGTCGAGGTGTTTGGCCCGGTCGCAACCGTCATTCCCTATCGCGATAAGGCTGAGGCGTTCGCGCTGGCGCGGCGCGGCGGCGGCTCGCTGGCGGCATCGGTTTTCAGCGGCGACACGGCGTTTCTCGCCGAAGCCGCAATCGCGCTGGGAACAACTCATGGGCGTCTGCTTCTGGTTGATCCCACAATCGGCGACAGCCACACCGGACATGGAATCGTATTGCCATCGTTAATGCATGGCGGCCCGGGGCGCGCGGGCGGCGGCGAAGAGCTTGGCGGCCTGCACGGCTTGTGGTTCTATCATCAGCGCGTCGCCCTGCAGGGATCTGCAACAACTTTGTCCGCGATTGCCGCCCAGACCGCGGACCCGGCGGCGGAATAGCTTGAACCTATCCAAAGAACGCGGCGAAGTTGTGGTCGATGGGAAACGTCTGGAGACGCTCTGGATCGGTCGTGAGCAATCTGGGCGACCCGTCATCGTTATGCTGCATGAAGGGCTGGGATCAGCGGCTCTGTGGAAGGATTTTCCCGAACAACTTGCCGCTGGCACTCGTTGCGCTGTCCTGCTCTATTCGCGCTATGGCCATGGCAACTCCGACAAGCTACTGGAGAAGCGGCCCGTGGCTTTCATGCATTATGAAGGCGAAGTGGTGTTGCCTGAGCTGCTCGACAAGTTGGCGATTCCGCGGCCGATTCTGCTGGGCCACAGCGATGGCGGCTCAATCTCAATCGTGTTTGCGGGGAAATATCCGGAGCGTCCGCGGGCCCTGATTCTGGAAGCGCCGCATGTGTTCGTGGAGGATCTCAGCGTGGCCAGCATTACCCAGGCCAAAGTGAATTACGAAACCACGGATTTCAGGGAGAAGCTCTCGCGCTATCACGCTCACGTCGATGCCACGTTCTGGGGATGGAACGACATCTGGCTCGATCCCGATTTTCGCACCTGGAACATCGAAGAATATCTGGCGACGATTCGTTGTCCGGTGCTCTGCATCCAGGGCGAGGAGGATGAATACGGGACGATCGCGCAGGTGGAAGCCATCAAGGCGCAGGTACCGCAGACGGAAATCGTGATGCTGCCGGAGTGCAAGCACTCGCCGCATCGCGACCAGGCGAAGCAGACGCTGGAGCGCATGGTGGAGTTCGTCGCGCGCTTGGAGAAGGAGCCAATGGCAACCCCAGAGATTATCGATCACGACGGGAACCGCAGATCCCTCGACTCCGCTTCGCTCGGGATGACAGTTCAAAATGGGTAAGCGAAGCGCGAAGAGCGAACAGCGAAAGGCGGCATTTATGGCTGAGTGGGTTCACACCTTCAAGGGCGCGATACTGGCTTCGGAGTACGACTTCGCCAGCCACATGAACTCGCGCATGTACGTCTCGCGCTTCGATCAGGCGACGTGGTTTCTGCTGCACGCCATCGGAATGACACCCGCGTCCATCAAGCAGCAAAGCCTGCGCGTCGCCATCGTGCGTCAGAACTATCAGTTCCTGGAAGAGCTGCGCGGCGGTGAATTGGTTGAGATCAAAAGCGGATTTCTCGCCGTCGGCGAAAAGTATTTTCGCTTCCTTCACCAGATGTACAACGACGAAAGCGGCAAGATGGTCGCCACCTGCGACAGCGTTGCCGTGCAGGCCAGCCTGGAATCCGGCAAGAGCGTGCCCTTAACGTCTTCCCTCCAGGAAAAAGCCAAACGCTACCTCGTGACCTCCAACGTAACGGCAGGCGAAGCCATCGGGTGAGCGCGGGTAGCGCTGGCCTTCAGGCCAGCGTCTAAGCCCCTTATCTATCCTGAGCCGGCGACACCGGGCCTGACTCGACTTTTTCGTCAGCCCGTGGAAGGCGTGCTCCACCAAAAGCAGCACCGTCGATCTCCTCTACTTGGCGCTAAACCCAACGCTCTCCCACAACGGAGCGGGATCGTACAACACCCCATCCGCCAGCACCGAGCTTACAGTGCGAATATTGTGGATGTTCTCCAGCGGATTGGCATCGAGCACATCGAGGTCGGCGCGTTTGCCCACTTCCAGGCTGCCGCTGTCGCGCTCTACCTTCATGGCACGGGCAGGGACGATCGTCGCCGCCTGTAGCGCTTCCATGGGCGTGAAGCCCGCCTGCACATAAAGCTCGATCTCGCGATAGAGTGAAAATCCGGGCACGGCCTGATCGGTTCCGGCCACAATCGGCACGCCTGCGCGATGCAGCGCCCCGATAATCGCCAGGTCATTCTCCTTCGCTTTTTCGGCGTACTCAGCTGCCTGCGGAGGCAGTCCACCGTTCACCAGTTGTTCGCGCAGTTCGGGCGCAACCCGCGCAATGCCGGGCTCCATCTGCGTGGCCGGCTCGCTGGCCGGCCGCAACATCATCTCCATCAATGCCATAGTCGGATCGATGACGGTACCGTGCTGCTTGAAAAATGCGACCGCCTGCTTGCCCGCGTCGGAATTGATATCGATGGAAGCCATCACCTTCAGGCGGTCAATGCCTTTGACCTTCTTGGGATCGAAGTCCTTCGGCAGCAGCAGGTCGGCAATGTAATGGATGTGGTTGATCATGTCCATACCGTCTTCCACGCCTTCATACGCGTTCATGCCGTTGGGGATGTGGCCGGTGACGGTCATGCCGGCCTTGTGGGCGTCGGCGCAGATGGCCTTCACGTTGTCCGCCTTCACTGAGCTGTAGATCTTGATCTGCTGGAAGCCGGAGTCGTGGTAGCGCGTCACCCACGTCTGAGCATCGGCGGGCGAGTTCACGCGAGTGATGCCAACCGCGTATGGGCTGTCACCGTCGACAATTCCGGCCAGCAGCATGTGCGGGCCTAGCGCCTTGCCGCTATTAACGGCGTCGCGCACCTGCGTAATGAAGTCGTACTCATTGCCCACATCGCGCACCGTGGTGACGCCGGCCGCGAGATAAATCGGCCCCCATTCCACCTGCTCGTAATGCGCGTGCATGTCCCACAGACCGGGGATAATGTATTTTCCGGTGACGTCGATGCGCTGCGCTCCGGCAGGAATCTTCACGTCCTTGCTCGGCCCCACGGCGACGATCTTGCCATCGCTGGTAACAACGGTTGCATCCGGAATCGGTGGCTTGCCGGTTCCGTCAATCACGGTTGCACCTACGAACGCGAACGTTCCGGTGCGCCGGCCGGGAAGTTTTTGGCTCATCTCGGTAAGTGCTGCCATCTCATCCCGCGCGGCACTGGCGACGAAGGCGGCGATGGCGGGCTCATAGTCATCGCGCACCGCCTCGAAGTGGTCGAACTCGGCGTCAGTAGAGACCAGCGCGGCAAGATTGTTGGCGCTGTCCATCCACAGTGTCTCCATGCCCCATATCAGCCCTTGCACGGTGTAGCGCTCCACCTGAACGTCGTGGCCATTGATCTGCATCGTCTCCGACCCCCGGTCGTGGATGTGAACCGAGCCGATGGGCAGTGTCGCCATCTGCGCGGGCGAGCCGTGCGTGCGCCAGTAGCGCATCATCTCCATCTGCACCGCAACCGGCGCGTAGCCGGAGATGGTGAAGAACGGCGACGGAGCGGGAATCGAGCGCGTCTCTTTGCCCTGGCGGATAGTGGCGTTCGCACCGTCAACGGTGATGGCCGTGTCGATACCCGACATGCGCGAGGTCTTGCCCGTGATCACGAAGCTCTGCGGCACATAGCTGTCGGACGTGCGCAGCGTCGCCGTCAGCGGGACTTCTGACCCGCGATCGGTGAACTTGAAGTCAGTCTTCAGCGTTTGCGTACTGCCGTCCGCCGTGATGGTATAGCTCTCCTCGCCGATAGGCTGCTCGAACTTGTGCAGGCGAAACTTGCCGGACTCGTTTTGCGGCGTGGCTTGAGCAAGGACAACGGCGGGCGAGAGGGCCAACAAAAAAATACACAGACGAAGACGATTCACGCAGACGGCTCCTTTAGAAAGCAACGCAAGATTACAACACAGTTAAACGCAAAGGAGCAGGCAGGAGTTCCCTGAAATGCTCATTCCCCCCGCCGGTGCGCGCGGTAACCGCCCCGATCAGGTATCAGGCTTTCTTTTCGTCGCCTTCGGCTTCAGCGTCTTGACGTACTCATAGCTGAGATCAAGATACTTGGCGAGCTCTTTGGTCTTAGGCAACAGGCTATCGGGTACAGCCACGAACTCCTGCATGACGGCTCCGTAAGCCTCGAAGAGCGTGGTCTTGTACTTCTTCATGAACTTCTCACGCTCCGCTTCGGACAACCGGATCGCCAGTCTCCCCGGCGGATTCAACAGCGTGAACATGTGGCCGTTGAGAGAGGTGTAGGGATGGGTCACGCCCTTGCGTTCAATCTTGGGATTGGTGGCGATCAGCCGGTTGTACAGCTCAACCTTTTCGCTCGGGATGGTGCTCTTCTTTGCGGTGGCCATGATTGCGCCCTCTGCTGACGGATAGCCATAGAGGATACACCCGAAGCACCCGCCAGCTGTCACTTGGCTTGCAAGATGGACCGCGCCTTCTCGCAGCGCCTAAAACAATCATCCCGCTCTGTTCGCTTTTTCATCACGAACAGAACGGGACGATTCTGACACAACACATCGGGCTACGGTGCGAAGTAGCCGGAAATGTCGAGGATCAGCTGCGTCAACGCTGAGGAGAAGGCATCAATGGAGCCATCGTTCGTCGGCACGATGGCCATGTTGGAGGTAATGAAGCCGTCTTCGGCATTCAGCGTCGAGACGGTGGGCTGAGTTGTGCCATGCGGCCACAGAGTGAGGTAAAGGAGTGGACCTGGTGGCACCACCGTCGCGTTGAAGACATACCCTCCAGCGCTGCTCGGTATGAGGCAGGCGCTACCCTCCACGTTCACGGTTATCTGACCGTTAAAGCCGCTGCCGCTCTGTCGCGTATCGAGCACGCGGCAAGGCACTTGAGTATAGAGTGACAAGCCCCCAGTTCCCGCCGGCGCAAAGTAGCCATTGACGTCAACTAACAGGTCAGTGTTGTTGCTGTTGGGATAAAAGGCGGTTGCGTTCTCGCTGCCCGCCGGTACGATGGCGGCATTGGCCACAACCGTCCCAGTGTTGTCGTTTAGAGTGGAGACGACAGGCTGGGTTTCACCCTTGGGCCATACCGTCAGGAAATCGAGCCCTCCGGCAGCCGGGAGGACTGTGACGTTGAACGAATAGGCGGTCGCGCTGCTGGGAACGCCGCAATTTCCCGGAATCGTATAATCCCGCTCCTTTCCCTTCTGGAGCGTCCCTCCATCCTTGTTGCCACGGGTGTCAACGATGCGGCAGGGCGTCAGCTTGTAGAACTGTAGGGTGTTGGAGGCGGGCGCGGTGAAGTAGCCGTCAATGTCAATCAGGATATTACTGGTATCGGTGACAAAGACACTCACATCGCCCTGGTAGCCGGCGGGCACGATGGCGGCATTCGCCTTAATGCGTCCGTCGGGCGAGTTCATGGTAGAAACTACAGGTTGGTTTTGACCGCTGGGCCAGATAGTCAGATAGCCCAGCGTCGTGTTCGGGATCACCGTCACGTTCACGGAGTAGGCAACCGCCCCGGCAAGGCTGGTGCACTCTTTGCCTTGCGCCAACTCAGGTAGATTGAAGATCTCGGAGGTTTGTCCCGGAATCGGACCCAGACCACCACTGCCCGGACGGGTGTCTACCAACCGACAGGGCGTTACGGGAACGAATTGGATGGCGGTGGGAGCAACGCCGCTGAGGACGGAAACCGTGTTATCGCCGATATTCGAGACGTAGATCCGGTTAACGACCGGATTGACCCAGGCTTCGACCGGCGTATTGCCGACGCCGACCACGGTGGTGAGCAGGGTCGCGCCGTTAATGGCAGTCACCGTATTGTCCCCAGAGTTGCACACAAAGATTGTGTTGGTCGCTACATTGACCTCAACGTCGGCCGGTGATGCCCCAACATTTACTGTTTGGACGGCGAGGGTAGCCCCGTTGATCACAGACGCCGTGTTGTCGGTATTGTTGGTCACGTAGACGGCATTGGCGACGGCGTTCATCGCCATGCCAGTCTGACCCTTTCCGGTACTAACACGCTGTGTAGTCAGCGACGCGCCATCGATCTGCGTGACGGTACCGTTGGTGTTCGAGTCGCTTCCATTCCCAAGGACGCAGCTGGACGTGGTACCGCAGGAGTTCCCCACGTAGATCTTGTCAGTAACCGTATTCACGAAAATGAGCCCAGGGCCATAATCAACCGTAACCGTGTGTATCACTGTGTTGGTCGTGCCGTCGATGACGCTAACTGTTCCCGGAGCCGAAGTGGCGTTGCAGCCGGGTTGGGCGCCGCAATAATTCACCACATAAATCTTATCTCGAACTGAGTCAACGACTACGGCTTGAGGGTAGTTTCCTACCGTAACGGTCGCGGTGACGGTGTCGGTATTGCCGTCAATCACGCTCATCGTCGTACCGTTCCCGTTACCGTTATTGACAACGTAAATCTTGTTGGTGATGGGATCGACATCGGCGACCGTGGGATGGGAACCGACGGCGATGGTTGCAGTAACGGTATTGGTGGCTCCGTTGATGACCGAAACCGAGTTGCTATGGCGGTTGGTGACGTAAATCTTATTGCTTGCAGGGTTGACCACCAGGAATTCAGGAACCGCCTGAACGGTGACGGTAGCCGCAACCGTGTTGTTAGCGCCGTTGATGACCGTCACGGTTCCGTTACCGCCGCCGCAGCTCGGATCGGTACCGCAGGTATTGACCACGTAAACCATGTTGGTTGCCGGGTTGGCGGCCAGATAGAAGGCGTCGTTTTGCACCGGGACATTGGTAAGCAACATTTGGGCGGCGGCCGGCAAAACCGCCGCAGCCAGGATCACAACAAGTAAAAACCAGGGAGTACGTCGCATGTGTATGGGCTCCTCGTAGTAGCGCATTGGGGACAACCTGGGGGACAGGGTTGCAGTTAAATTCACTTGGCGGCACTTCAGCGCCAAAACTCGCGTACCTTCATGTCCACTCAATCCCCAACGGCGATGAAGTTACGGTAACGGCAGAGAACATGCTTGTCATCAACAGCACAACTGTCCGGCGAAGATGGAATCGGCGCCAGAGCAGCATGTCCCTATGCCTCGGCTTCGCTCCTTTCGGGATCGCAAAATCAATACTTCATCGGCCTACGGCGCAAAGTAGCCGGAGATGTCCAGAATCAGTTGGGTCAAAGAGGCTGCGTAGGCGTCAATGGAACCGTTGGTCGTGGGCACAATCGCCATGTTCGAGGTGATGAAGCCATCCTCGGCATTCAGCGTCGAGACGGTGGGTTGTTGCTCCCCGTCAGGCCACAAAGTCAGATAAAGCATGGGGCCCGGCGGCACAACCGTCGCGTTGAAGATGTACGCGGCGGCGTTGCTGGCTGGCGCACAGACGCTGCCCACTACGTTCACCGTCTTCTCGCCGCTAAAGGGCTTGCCGTTGTTCTGGCGAGTGTCCAGCACGCGGCAAGGGGCCTGCGGATACATGGACAGTCCACCCGTTCCCGCCGGCGCGAAGTAGCCATTGACGTCCAACAACAGGTTGGTGCTGTTGCTGTTGGCGTAGAAAGCGGTTGCGTTCTGGCTGCCCGCGGGCACGATGGCCGCGTTCGCCACGATCGTCCCGGTGTTGTCGTTAAGGGTAGAGACAACGGGTTGCGTCTCACCCTTCGGCCACACCGTCAGATAATCCAGACCGCCGGCAGACGGAAGGACGGTGACGTTGAACGAATAAGCTGTCGCAGTACTCGGGACGCCACAATTTCCCGGAATCGTATAGTCGCGTTCTACTCCCGCCTTCAGCATCCCTCCATCGCCGTTACGGGTGTCGACAATGCGGCAGGGCGTCAGCGGAAAGAACTGATAGTTGCTCGAGGTGGCGGGCGCGAAGTAGGCGTCGATGTCAAGCAGAACGTTGGTGGTGTTGCTGGCATACACGCTGACCGCGCCGCCCAAGCCTGCCGGCACGATGGCCGCGTTGGCCTTCACCCGGCCGTCGGTCGAGTTCAGCGTGGAAACCGTGGGCTGTATTTCCGGCGTCGGCCAGATGGTCAAATACCCCAGCGGACCATTGGGTACAACGGTGACGTTCAGCGAGTAAGCTACTGCCGTCGCGGGAATGTTGCAGGCGCCCTGCGGAATGGGGAAGCTGCGGGAACCACCACCTTGAATGGCAGGGCCGCCAAATGGACCGCTTGCCTTGCGCGTATCCACTACGCGGCAGGGAGTGACATTAACCAGTTGCAACTTGGTATCGCCGCCAATCACCGAAACCGTGTTGTCGCCTTGATTAGGAACAAAAATCTGATTGGTAACCGAGTTGACCACGGCGGCATTGGGATAGTCACCTACCGCGACCGGGGTAGTCTTGTTGGTGGCGCCGTCCAGCACGGTGAGACTTAGTCCGGTTGTCATCTGGCTGCTGCGTCCCTGACATGCAAAGTAAATCTTGTTGGTGGTCAGGTTGACTTCGACGTCCGGCGCGGGATAGTTTTCCATCCTGCAAATGGGAACCGTCGCGGTCACGGCCATGGTGCTGCCATTGATCACGCTTACCGACGGCGGCTGGATGCACGTGGACTCGCTACATTGGTTGCCCACATAGACCATATTCGTATTGGGATTAAAGACGACCGGCGAGGGGTAGTCTCCGACAGTTATGGTCGTTTCGACGCTGTTGGTGGCTCCGTTGATCACACTGACAGTTCCTGGAGTCCCTTTTCCGTCAGCTCCGCCATTGTTGACTACGTAAATCAGGTTGTGAACTTCGTCCACCGCGGCGAACTGGGGATAGAAACCAACGAATACAGTAGCGATTACGGCGTTGTTGCTGCCATTGATCACCACCACGCTACCGGGAAATTCGCCATTGCAAAGAAAGTAATTGCCGCAACGGTTGATCGCGTAGATCGTGTTGGTCGTGCTGTTAACTACCGCGCTCCAGGAGCCCCCTTGAGACAAATTGATGGTCTGAGGAGGGGCACTGAGATTGCTTCCGCTGAAGACAGTCATAGTCCCATCGCTAAAGCAATTCGGGTCATTGCACTCATTGACCGCATAGACGTTATGCGTCACCGGGTTGACCGTCACCCAGTCGGTGTAATATCCGGTGGCAATATTGGAAGTGGCCAGCGTCCCGCCGTTGATGACCGTGACCGTTCCCGGGCTTCCACACGTCGGATCGGTAGCACAGGTGGTCGTGTAGATTTGGTTCAGGCCAGTGTCGACCGCTACACCGTAAGGATAGGCATCCGTTGCGACCGTCTGGGTGCCAAGCGTTGCGCCGTTGATGATCGTTACGCTGCCGCCACCCTCCGAGCAAGTGCTATCGTTTCCGCAGTTGTTGGCGACGTATATCTTGTTTCTCGTGGTATCGACCGCTGCGCTGATTGGGTTCACCTGCGTGCCAATCGTCGCAGTGACTACCTGAGCCGCGGCCGGCAGAATTGTCGCTGTAACCGTGGCAACGAGAACACACCAAAAACGGCGTCGCATGTTTGTTGGACTCCTGGCCGAAATCTTCCGAGTGGTCGTGCGTCGGTCACCGGATCGCGGGGGGCTCGCGTCCACTTGAGACAGCTATTCGGCTAAGTCACCTTCATGCGGACCAGTCCCCACTGACGAGCCTCAGACGGCCAGCACGGAAGTGATTTCCGATTTGCTCTCTAGTTCGCCCCAAGAACTAAGGGCACAACATTATAGCGGAGCTGTTGCAAAGTGGCTTATACTTGACCACCTCTACTCCATCCGAGCAAGGGACATCAAAGGACATTTGGGGACATTGCGCACCATGCCGACCGTCCATGAGGTGAACACTCCAAATCGGCGGCTCGATTCGTGGAAAGAGATTGCGGCCTTCTTCGACCGGGATGAACGTACCGTCAAACGCTGGGAGAAGGAACGGTCTCTTCCTGTCCACCGCCTGCCGGGAGGTTCCCGAGCAAGAGTCTTCGCACTTACCGGCGAGCTTTCCCGCTGGATGCATTCCCTGGATTCCTCTGCGGACACGGACAAACCGGATAGTTTCGATTCGTCTGATCCAAGCCTGGACCAGCCCAACCCGCAGCTCGATCCAGGGGCTGCCCTGGCTCCGGCCCGCGATGCAGCCGTATCACCCGGCAACGTTCGAACACAATCGCGCGGAATTATTGCTGCGTTTCTGCTGCTAACAGCTGTGGTGACGGGGCTGGTCCTTATCATCGCCCACCATCGTCAGGTTCTGGCGGCTGTGAACGAAACTTCGCCTTCAAACAGCTTGCCTTCGAAGGCGTTGACTGCACCCCTGGTGGATCCCGCGGCCCAGGCGCTGTACCTGAAGGGACGGTACTTCTGGAACAGAAGAACTCCGGCGGATCTGACCAAAGCTCTCGACTTTTTCACCCAGGCGATCGTCCGCGATCCCAACTATGCTCAGCCTTATGTAGGGTTGGCGGATTGCTACAACCTTCTGCGGGAATTTGCGGCCATGCCGCCCGAAGAAGCGTTCCCTCGCGCTCTGGCTGCCGCCAGGAAAGCGGTGGAGCTCGACGACTCCTCCGCCGAAGCTCATGCCTCTCTGGCCTTCGTCATGTTCTATTGGAATTGGGACATCGTGGGAGCGGAGCGTGAGTTCCGTCGCGCCATCGAACTCAATCCAAGCTATGTCGCGGCCCACCACTGGTACGCAACCTACCTGATGGTTCTGGGACGCCTCCCAGAAGCCATGAAGGAAATCGATCGCGCGCAAGAGCTGGATCCCGCCTCCACGGCGATTCTAGCCGACAAAGCCCTGGTTCTATTCCACATGGGCCAGCCGGATGAAGCCACCGCCCTCCTGAAGCAGATCGAAGCCGGTCAACCGGCATTCTTTTCCACTCACAAATATCTTTCGCACATCTATCTGAGCAAGCGTGACTATTCCAATTATTTGGCTGAGGCGGCCGAGGCCGCCAGGTTGTCACAGGACAAACAGGAAGTGGCCATCGTGCGCTCGGCGGAGCAAGGCTTCAAGGCGGGTGGAGAACGGGAAATGCTCGAAAACATTCTCCAGGCGCAGAAAAAGTTCTACGCCGAAGGACAACTGTCACCCTACTTCGTCGCCAGGACGGCTGCGCTTTTGGGACGAAAAGACGAGGCTCTACAGTATCTTCAGCATTCTTACCAGAAGCACGATTCCTCCCTCTTGTCGTTGCGTGCCGACGAAGCACTGATTTCTCTCCACAGCGACCCGGCCTTCCAGAAGTTGGTGGCACAGGTCGAGTTGCCGCCGCTGCCGTAAGACCGCTCCCGGTCGGGTTCAGCGCTGGGTAGCCGCCTGGCTGCCAGTGGCCGATTGCGGCGCTGCAGTTTGCGGCCTCGAACCGGCGGGGCGTGGCTCATCGGGAGGCACCGCGACCCAGGTCTTGCCGTCGGCGGCCAGTCCTGATGCCGAAAGACCATACGCACACCACGCCCTGAAACCGTTGGAGAAGTATGGGCCCAGCCGTTTCAGATTGTTTACCTGGTCCTCCACTCGCGGAGGGTCAATCGCGAACGCATCCGGCGGACCTGCGGGGATATCGACCCCAGGACGGAATGCCGTCATCTGAGCGGGATCATAGTCGCGTGGGCGCTGCACTCTCTTCACGGCGCCCCGGCTCTCAATGCTTCGTTCCGCCTCAATCGAGATTTCGTCCGAATGCAACTCTATCGTCGCCCGGTATGTCACTGCGCCGTCCAACTGGTCGTAGCGAAACCACAAGTACGGCCCATCCAGTCGCGTCCAACTGTGGTCGTACTTGCGTGCCACCAGCGTCGTATCGTTCTGTTCATCGCTGGCATCAATCCATGCCGGACTCCATTCCCTCTGATCTTCGGTCAGATATACCGGGAACTGCTTCACCTCCACCGTCATGGCCTTCCTCGTCATCACCACCACGTCGGCCCGCTCCTCAAACTCCTCTTTGGAGAGCGGATGGCTGAGGACGCCTGGGCGATAGAGAAAGAAAGCCGTCGTTTCGCCGTCCCGAACTTGCCGGGGAAGTTGCTGCCGAAGCCGGTTGTTGAAGTCGGCCATGTCCGGCGGAGGATTATCTGCTTTGTCCGCCCATTTCGTTTCCACTCTGACCAGAGCGATAGTCATGGCGTAGAGACGCAGTGCCTGCGAAAAGGACAGATTGGGTTTCGGCGTGCGGTACTTGACGCCCTGCGCGGTCTTGGCAGAGTTGGTCATGCTGCTGACTGCGTTTCGAAGATCGTCGAGCTTCCAGGTGGAATAATCCTCCAGCGTCATCGCCGGCGCCAGTTGGTCGTGGAGGGCCTTCAAACGGCCGGACAACTCAGACCCAGGAAGCGACCAGATAACGCACAACAGCGGCATGGGGCTAAAAGCCGCGTCTTCGTTGGCGTAGTTCGCAAAGAATCGGCTGTCCATTCTGTCATCGGCATGAGTCCTTTTCTCGATTCCTTCCGAGTCCGTGCCCAGCGCGGGGAAGTACTTGTGGATCACGTCCCAGCCGGCTTTGTTGAGCGCAAGCAGCGCCGCAGTGGTATTGGCGACAGGCTCGGCTTTACTGTCATAGGCGTCGATGTCCTCCCGCCGAAGTCCCATCATGTTGTAGGGAAGCTTGGGCCGGTCACTGTTCTTGTCGGTTGGAAATGACGCGCCAGGAAACGGTAGGATCAAAAGCAGAACAGCCAGCGTCCCCAGATTGCCCATTGCCAGGCAGGGGAAGAACCGTCCCCGCCGGGCAGAGATATTGGACTGAAACGTCACGGTGGGTGATTGTGGCCCGACCTGGAATCGATGTCAACGATTGCTGTTCCTGGTTACTGGTTAAGCCTGAGCTATCGGGATTCGGTTGTTCTGCCCCTCGCTTCGTGCTACAAGGTTTCAGACCGCGTAAACTGAGTGGAGTTTTGCTCGAAACCTGAAACGCGAACTTCGCAACTAAGCTTGCATGGCTGAGAAAAAGACACGCCGCAAGAAAAGCCCGGGCGGCTCCGATCCGGTGATTCCGGACAAGCTCTACTTTCGCATCGGCGAGGTCTCGCGCCTGTGCCGGCTGCCGGCGTACGTGCTGCGCTTCTGGGAGACTGAGTTCCCGCAGCTCAAGCCTGTCAAGAGCAGCACCGGTCAGCGCATGTATCGCCAGCGCGACGTGGAGAACGTGCTCCACATCAAGAAGCTACTCTACGAAGAGGGTTTCACCATCGCCGGCGCACGCCAGCAATTGAAGGACGAATCCAAGACCGCGCGTCAGCAGTCCGGCTTGCCCTTTCCCAAACAGAATCCCGCCGACAAGCTGAAGAAAGTCCGGCAAGGCCTACAGGAGATTCTTGGTATGCTGTCGGCGCCGCGGCGACAAACATCTCATCGCGATCGGAAAGTCTAGCTCTTCACAGCCACCAGCTGTGCTATTTCACCACGGTGACCTGAAACTGCACGGGGATTGTCTTCGGAGGGTAGCAGGCGCTGTGGTCGCACGCCTGAAAGCGCAGTTCGCCCTTCACCGGATAGGTTCCCGCAGGAACGTTGGCCGGCGTCTTCAACACCGTATTAATACTGAAGTCGCCGCTATAGACGCTCAGCTTCTCATCCGGTGAGAAAGGGAAGCTCATGTCCTGCCCGGCGGGATACTTCACGTCAGCCACGGTCACTTGCTCCGGCGCGGTCAGCTTCAACACTGTCGGTATCAGCAAGGGAGACTTGGGTGTGTGCGAATTGATGTGGAACTCGGAACCGATTCTGAAATCCAGGCTGACGTCCTTGCTGGTGCCTGCCTTGACTTGCACGTTGCCCACGGGAGCCAGAATGACAGGCGGCTTATCGCTGAAACCTTGCGCCAGCGCCCAGCTAGCCAGCAAAAGCGCCGCACCAAACACCGTCATCCGCCTCATCGGGTCGCATCCTTGGCGGCAAACTCTTTCACCGCTACAGCCTTCACTTCGGCTTTGGCCTGGCTTTGCGGTACGCTGCTGGATCTGTCTCCGGTGTTCAAGGTTTTCTTAACTGCCTGCTCGATATCCTTGCGATCGAGTAGGCCGGTCATCTTGTCTACAATGGCCCCGTCACGTCCGATATAGAAGGTCGTCGGAAGATACTGCACGTCGCCGTAGTCGTCGGAAACCTTATCGGTCCCCAACAGCACCTGGTAGTTCACTCCCAGTTGGCTGGCGAACTTCGCGATGGTGGCAGGCTCGGCATCGTCCATGGCCACGCCCAGGACTACCAAACCATCCTTGCCATACTGCTTCTGCAAGTCTTCGAACCACGGCATCTCAACCTTGCAGGGCGGACACCACGTCGCCCAGAAGTTCAGCAGCACAGCTTTGCCGCGAAAATCGGAGAGCTTGACGTTACTCCCATCCAGCGATTGCAGAGTGAAGTCAGGCGCCGGCACGCCCTGTACATCGCCCACCAGCTTGATAGCGCCATGTTTGCGAGTGCGATCCAGGTATTTCCCACTTGCCAGCATCGCCAGGATCGCTACAAACAGGGCAACAAAGACCAACGCATTTCGTTTCACAACCACACCCCTACAATGCGAACCGGTTGAGGAAGGACAAGTATCCGGAGAGCAATCGCAAGTTGTTTAAGAAGATTAATACTCCGATGGCGATTAGAAGTATACCGCTGCAGACCTCTACGGTGTGCAAATGCCGGCGGAACCGGCTGTAGAACGCCAGAAATCTGTCGACGCCCAGGGAAGTCAGCAGAAACGGGACGGCCAGGCCCAGGGAATACACCGCCAAAAGGATAATGCCCTTCAGCACGGTCTGCTGTGCGCCCGCCAGTACCAGGATTGTCGCCAGGATGGGACCGATGCAGGGTGTCCATCCGAAGGCGAAGGCAAAACCTACGGCGAACGAGCCCACCGCGCTGGAGCCGCCTTTGACATCGTGCAGCCGCTTGTCGGCATAAAGCGCTTTGATCTTCAGAATGCCGGTGAGATGCAGACCGAACACAATCACAATGATGCCGGCGATCTTCGACAGCAGCGAGTGATATTCGTTGACCAGTTGCCCCACCCCGGTGGCCACCGCGCCCAGCGCGATGAAGACCACGCTGAATCCCAGGACAAACGTCACGGAATGCAGCATGACCGTGCCCAACATGCGGCGCTCCTGCGTTTGCAGGTCTTCAACCGTGGCTCCCGAAATCAGCGACACGTAGCCTGGCACCAGCGGGAGAACGCAGGGCGATAGGAAAGATAAGATGCCCGCCAGAAATGCTGCCAGCGGAAGGGGCAGATTATGCATGGTTTATTGTAACAACCCCGTTGTCAGCCGTTTGTTACGAATTTGTCAAGGATGAGACGATTGAGGGCCGTAAAGGTACGCTTAGGTTGACAGGCTTTTCCGCCATGCGTGGGGGCAAAACGATTGTCGGTTTCCGTAAACCAGACCACGTTTCAGAAATGACGATCGAGTCGCCGGGGTTGTGGGGGTCGTATTTGACCGAGGCCGGCAGGCCCAGGCGGCAGGAATAAAGATCGATGAACTGCCGCAGATGGGTCACGTCCTGCGATGCTTCGTAGGTCACGCCTGCCACATCGTAGGTGTAGACCAGCAGGATCATCTGCTGCCCGCTGACATCTTCTTCCAACTCCAAAACGTCGATGACATTGCCATCGATGATGCGGCCCCCGCGGGCCAGATCGGTCCGGCGCTCCCGTTCCAGGTCTTCGAGCGGCCTCTTGTTTTTGCGTGATAGCAAGGCGTAGCCGATGATGGCCGCCGTGGCGCCGAAGGCGAGAATGGGATACAGCCGGTACGAGTTCATGGAGATCCGCTGTGGGGTTTGATACGAAGATAGCGGGATCGGATGCGGAAGGGAACAAGAAAAATTTCCCCGCTGAAAATTGCTATCCCTTCTGGGTGCCCCGTTGTGGCCTTCCTTAGGCTAGGGCGGGATTACCGAGTACCCCGTTTCCGTCATCCCGAGCGAAGCGGAGTCGAGAGCCTGCCCCGAGCGAAGGGGCAGGGCTGTTCACGTTCTATTCCCGGTCGACCAACGGATTGCGCAGCGCGCCCACACCTTCCACCGTCACCTCCACCACGTCTCCGGCCTTCACCGGTCCCACGCCCGCAGGCGTCCCGGTTGCGATGACATCTCCCGGCTCCAGCGTCATCACCTGGCTGATGAAGCGAATCAACACATCGAGCGGGAAAAGAAAGTCGGCCGTCGTCCCATCCTGCCGAAGCTCGCCATTGACCCGGCTTTGGACGCGAACGCCTTTCCATGGATCCAGCCCGTCTGCCACCACCGGGCCTACAGGACAGAACGTGTCGAAACCCTTGGCCCGCGTCCACTGGCCATCTTTGTTCTGCAAATCGCGTGCGGTAACGTCGTTCACACAGGTATATCCCACAATGTAGGGCTTCACATCGTCGCCCTCGCGCAAGCGGTAACAGCGCCTGCCGATCACCACGCCCAATTCGCCCTCATAATCCACGCGTTGCGAGAGTTCTGCCGGCCGGCGAATCTCGTCCTCAGGCCCGATCAACGACGACGGCGGCTTCAGGAAAATCAGCGGCTCGGTGGGGATGGGGTGATCAAGTTCCTTGGCGTGCTCGCGATAATTGCGGCCGATACAGACAATCTTCCCCGGCTCGGCCGGCGCCAACAGGCGAACGGCGCTCAACTCCAGGTCACTCTTTTCCCCCCGGTCGAAGTCGGAAAACGATTGCGGAGCCTTTGCCAGCGTTCGGGTAATCATTTGTTTACCGGCGACATTCTCGATAAACCCGTAGCGCGCTCCATCTCGATGTTGAAAGCGGCAATATTGCATAGGAACCCCTTCTCTTCTATTAATTCATCACCGAGACGCAGAGAGCCCGATTCGGATCCCTGTGTTTGTCTTCTTGTGCTCGGAGCCTGCCCCAGCGTAGCCGAAGGGTGCCTCGGTAGTGAAAGAATCTACTGGTTCGGCACCGTTTCGTGCGCTTCGGCGGAGCGCGGACTCTCATTGCCACGCAGGTCCACCGCCGAAACAGTATAGAAATATGTCCTGCCTGGTTCTACATTTTCGTCGCGATAAGACGAAACCTGCACCAACTGCGTATTCAGCTTCTGCGGCTGCCCGCCCTGCACCCATCGGAAGATGTTGTAGCCGGCCAGATCGCCTTCCAGGTTCGGCGCCCAGGTCAGGTCGATGAACGGCTTCTGTCCGACGCTGGAAAATACCGCCTGTAGTCCGACCGGTTGCGCCGGCGGATAAATGTCGCGCGTGAAGACTTCGGCTGACGGGGAATCTTCGCCCTCAACCCCGACATTCACGCCATTCGCATGGACTTGGCTCAAGGTCGTAATACGATATTCGTACTTCTGCTCCCAGGCTGAAGTTTTGTCGAGATACGAACCCCTGGCCGCCGGCTCAACTTCATCCAGTGCAGTGAAGGCCGGCGCGCCTACGGGGCGGCGCATCACGCGATAGCGGTAAATGACTCCGGATGGTGGCGCCGGTGGCGCGGGGCCGGACCACGCGATCAACACGCCATCCGCGCTCACCGCAGCCGTTACCTGGTCGGGCGCGGCGATGGTTGGAACCACGGGAATCGAAACCTGGTTGGAAATTCCGGCGCTGCGGCCATGCACGTTCACGTCTTCCACGCCGTACATTACGAACCCAGCTGGGTTCTCCTGCCCCAGCTGAGGCGGCAGCATGTCGACGTAGTGAATACGCACCGCTCCGGGCGGCGCCTCGTTCTTCTGTTTTTCCGCCGGCTTCGGCGTGGGCGGTGTCACCTCGGCCACCACGGCGCAATGGGCCATCAGCGTCATGCCCTCATGGCGGCAGATTCGTGTGACCGGATTGTGTTTGATGTTGGTACGGTCGGTGGTTTTGCGCGGCTGGGTCCATTCGAGATCCACGCGGTTGCCGCGGCGCGAGGCCGTCAGATCGGTCACCGGTAGCGGCAAGTTTAGCGACGGGAATGACGGCGCGCCGGGAGTTCCGCACCCGGCGAGCGCCGCGACCAACAGGAAACTTCCGATAAAGCCAAAGAGCCGCTGTAGCATGGAAGCTAACAGGGTAACAAATCGCCAAGTTCATAGCGCAGGCGACCAGCTGGTCCGCTTTGAATTTCGGCCAACGGTCTGAGAGAATCCGCACTTCGGCAATGAAAGTTCAGGAGAAGGTTTATGCGCCGTGGAATTCTTGCATTCTTACTATTTGCTTTTGCCGGGCTGGGGGTTGCACAAACTACCACACCATCGTCTACCGCTGCAGCCAAGCCAGCTGCGACTGCCGTCGACAAAGCATATTTGCAGAGCATCTGGGACGGGTGGACCTCCGCCGACCTGGACAAGCAAGGCCACTTCTACGCCCAGGGTCCGGGCCACTTGTTTTTCGATGTTGCTCCGCTGAAGTACGACAACTGGGACGAGTACAAGGCGGCCCTGGCTCCCTCCCTCAAAGATGCCCCTAAAGTGACGTACACCTTGAATGACGATATACAGATTCATCCCGAAGGGAAAATTACCTGGGTGGCTGGAACGCTGTCTATGACAGGAACGACACCGCAGGGCAAGGAAAGCCTGCCATTGCGTTGGACGGCCGTGCTGGAGCAGCAGGATGGCCGCTGGGTCATCACCCACGAACACGTCTCTGCGCCCGCCGAAGCGCCGCAGCAACCGTAGCGTTACCCTTCGAGTTTCTTTGCCAGCAGTTCGTTGACCAGCGTTGGATTGGCCTGGCCTTTGGAGGCTTTCATCACCTGTCCCACAAAGTAGGAGATCACAGTTTTCTTGCCGCCGCGATACTGTTCCAGCTGCTTGGGACTGGCGGCGATCACTTCGTCGATGAGCTTCTCGATGGCGCCGCTGTCGGTAATCTGCTGCGGTTTTTCCTTTTCGTAGATGGCGGGGAAATCTTCGCCGCGCTCGAAGGCGAGGTCGTAAAGATCTTTCAAAATTTTCCCGCTGATGGCGCCGCTCTCCACCAGGTCGGCGGACATGGCCACGCCCTTCATCGAAATTGGTGACTGTTCGATCTCCAGCCCTTTGGCTTTCAGACGGCCCATCAACTCGCCCTGCACCAGATTGGCCACGCGCTTGGGATTCTTCGCAGCCGCCGCAGCTTCTTCAAACTGGTCAGCCAAGGAGCGTGTGCTGGTTAAAGTCGCGGCGTCGTATTCGGTGATGCCGTACTGTGTGACCAGACGCGCGCGTCGCGCCTCTGGCAATTCAGGAAGTTCGGCGATGATCTGCCCGCGCCACTTCGCATCCACCACCAGCGGCAGCAGATCCGGCTCAGGAAAATATCGATAATCGTGCGCCTGTTCCTTTGACCTCATGCCGTACGTCTTGCCTTCGGCGGCGTTGTATAGCCGCGTTTCCTGCTCAATCCTCCCGCCCGACTCCAGCACCTGTTCGTGACGCTCGATCTCGTACTCCAGCGCGTGCCGGATGAAGCGAAAGGAGTTGACGTTCTTCACTTCGGTCTTGGTGCCGAACTCTCGCTGACCGCGGGGCCGGATGCTGATGTTGGCATCGCAACGCAACGAGCCTTCTTCCATGTTGCAGTCGCTGACGCCGGTGTAGAGGATGATCTCCTTCAGGCGCGTCAGGTATTCCCAAGCTTCGTCGGGCGAGGCGATGTCGGGCTCGCTGACAATCTCGATGAGCGGCACGCCGGAGCGGTTCAGGTCGATGGAAGTCCACTCGCTGCTGTCGGGCAGGCCGTCGTGCAGGCTCTTGCCCGCGTCTTCTTCCAGGTGAACCCGGGTGATCCCGATACGCTTCAGGCCGCTCGCCGTCTTGATCGCGATGTAGCCATGCTCGGCCAGCGGCTTGTCGTACTGCGAAATCTGGTAGCCCTTGGGCAGGTCGGGATAGAAGTAGTTCTTGCGCGCGAAGATCGAGGCCTCACGGACCTGGCAGTTCAGCGCCGTCGCCGCCAGCACGGCGAACTCGACTGCCCGCTTGTTCAACACCGGCAGCGCTCCAGGAAGTCCCAGGCATACGGGGCAGACGTTGGTATTGGGCGGATCGCCGAAGTGCGTCGAGCAGCCGCAAAAGATCTTCGTCTTCGTCAGCAGCTGGACGTGGACTTCCAACCCGATGACAGGTTCGTACTTCGCATGCGCCGCGACCGGAACTTCTGGCGTGGTGGACATGCTTAGATTATAGCGGTGACTTTACGGCGTGAAGTTCAGACTGCACCAGAACGCGCTGCCCCAAAGGACGAATCCGGCGATGCCCACCAGCACATAGAGCCGGCGCTCATAGGCATTATGCAAAGTCGGCAGCGGCAAGGGAGATCCCAGACTGCGATGGAAAGAAGTTACGAGCAAGCCGCCGAAGCCGACAACGGTGACGCCGCCGCCAAAGGCCAAGCCCGCCATGATGAGCACGTATCCGAGGGAGAACACAACACACCCCAATGCTTTCCCCGTAGGCTAGACCTTCGGGCGGGAGTTGTGCAAGGTGGTCCCGCCCAGGCCTCTAGATCCAGCGATCACCACTGCCCGTTGATGGCATCCAACACCAACTGGACATAGGCCGGGGTGAAGTGCGCCCAACTGATTGTCCAGACGTTCTGTGGCCCGGGATGAATTCCGCACGGGCCGGTCATGAGGGCAGGGTTGGCCCAGCCGTCCTGCTGCGCCGCCGGAGTATAAACATCCGCCACCCGCACGTTGTTGGGAAAAAGCGCCTGTAGGCCCGTGTGGGGATCGGCGTAGGCGGCGTTATACGTCAGAATGGCTTGCAGGTAAATCGCGCCGTGGTCTTCCATGGTGCAAGGATCGTATTGCGTCCAGGGCGGAGTATTGGCCACCACAATCTTCACGTTGACGTTTCGCTGTATCAAGTACGTGATGGTCTGCTCGATACACGTCATGTGCTGGTTAACGGGATTGTTATCTTCCACGTCGTTGGTTGAGTCGATGAGCACCGCGACGGTGGTCTGAGAGGGGACGTAGTAGTAGATAAACGGCTCCCCGGTCTGGGTGTCGATCGTGTTGAAATACGCGCACTCTACGCTCGGCACACCGAAGATATACACCTCATTCGAAGGCAGCGTGGGAAATTCATCAGGTGCAAAAGGTGCTTGAAAAAATGCGATGGAGTTGCCCGTTACGGTCACATAGGGCGATTGAGCATGGACGGCGTTGGCGACCAGGCACAATGCAAGGGTCAGCAGCATTCGTTTCATCGGTCACTCTCCACAAAGCGAAGTTGAATTGTCCAAAGGCCAGATGGAGTGGGACTGGCGGTCTGCGGTCCGACAGAGCGAAACGTCGGCGCGCGTCAGCAGCCCAGAAGTGAGCACATTATTAGCACGGTTTGGCTGAAGTTGGCATTGTTTTTTGCAGAAAAATCAGAGCAGGCGCGAAGGTTGCGGGAATAATCAATCCGTACCCGCATCCTCGGCTCTGGACGGTAACCCAGCAGTTACTCTCTTCGCCAAGGCCCACTTCAGGTCATCGATGCCTTCGCCGGTCACGGCTGAAACCGGAAACAGTTCCAGCTTCTTGCGCTTGCAGTAGCGCTTGAGCTTGGTGAGCTTTTCCTTGTTGACGATGTCCATCTTGGAGGCCACGACGATCGTTGGCTTCGCGTCGAGCCCGCTGCCGAAGTTTGCCAGCTCGCGCGTGATCACCTCGTAGTCTGCAACGGGATCAGGCCGTCCGCTGGCATCTGACACATCGACCAGATGAGCCAGGACGCGCGTGCGCTCGATGTGCCGCAGAAACTGCGTGCCCAATCCAGCGCCTTCGCTCGCGCCTTCGATGAGCCCGGGAATGTCGGCAACAACGAAGCTGACATCGTCGGGCGGCTCGCCAACTGCAACCACGCCGAGGTTCGGCTGCAACGTCGTAAAAGGATAGTCGGCGATCTTGGGCCGCGCCGCCGAAATGCGCGAGATCAGCGTGCTCTTGCCTGCATTGGGATAGCCGACCAGCCCGACATCGGCCAGCAGCTTCAGCTCCAGCCGCAGATCGCGCTCTTCGCCCGGCTTGCCTTCTTCGTGCTCGCGTGGCGCCTGGTGGACCGAGGTCGCGAAGCGTGCGTTGCCACGTCCGCCGCGTCCGCCGCGCGCGATGACGACGCGCTCGTCAGGGTGTGAGAAGTCGTGCACCACCTCGCCGGTAAGCTCGTCGTAGACCATGGTGCCCACGGGCACCTTCAGCACAATGTTTTCGCCCTCGCGACCAGTCTTGTTGGAACCTTCGCCGTGACGTCCGCGCTCGGCCTTGTATTCGGGATTGAAGCGGAAGTGCACCAGCGTGTTGTGACGCTCGCTGGATTCCATGATGACGTCGCCGCCGCGGCCACCATCGCCGCCGGAGGGTCCGCCGCGGGGCACAAATTTCTCACGCCGGAAGGCCATGCAGCCGTTGCCGCCGTCACCGGCCTTGACTCGAATTTTGGCTTCATCGACGAACATAGAACAGCTGCGAGCCTCTCTCTTACAGTCGCTCCGGTGATTTCTTCAACAACAAAGGCCTCGCTTTCACGAGGCCTGAACACCCAACGTCCGGGGGCTAAAGCCCCTGGAACTACAGCAGCCTGGGACGCTGGCCTAAAGGCCAGCTCTTTCACCAAGGCTCGAAGCTCGCGGCCTGAAGCTAGTTGCTCGCCGCTTCCTGCGCAATTATCGACACGAATTTGCCCATGGTGCCGCGGTCCTTGAACTCGACCACGCCGGTGACTTTGGCGAATAGCGTGTCGTCCTTGCCGCGGCCGACATTCAGCCCTGGCTTGATACGCGTGCCGCGCTGCCGCACGATGATGGAGCCGCCCGATATCAGTTGGCCGCCGAACGATTTCACGCCCAGCCGCTGCGCGTTGGAATCGCGCCCGTTCCGCGAACTGCCTAGACCTTTTTTGTGTGCCATAAAGATGTCCTCAAAATCTTTTCGCCAGCTACAGCAGTCTTAGCGAAACAATCGAAAAGCAGATCCCTCGGCGGCTGAAGCCGCCTCGTGATGACAAGTCTAAAAGAGGCGAACCGTAACGGCGCAGCTAAAGCTGCGCCCCTGCAAAACATCTCAACGTAGCGTTACGTTTCCTGAAAGTCAGAGTCGTCCGCCTTCGCGCGGGAGACGAATCGCCGTAGGCTGTCCGGCACGCCCAGCAGGACCGAATCAAAGCGCTTGACCGCCGCAAACAGGGTCAGAATCAACTGATGGAGCAGCATCGGCGGCGGTTAGGCCAGGTCCTTGCCGTTCACATTGATACCGGTAATCTTCACGGCCGTGAACGGCTGGCGATGTCCATTCAGCTTTTTGTACTGCTTTTTGCGCTTGTAATGGAAAACGAGGATCTTGTCGGCGCGGCCCTGCTCCACCACCTGCGCGGTGACGAAGGCTTTGGACGGCTTGCCCAGTTCGCCTTCGGAGCCGCTGACCGCCAGCACCTCGTCGAACTGCACGTTTTCGCCGCCGGCCTGCGACAGCTTCTCGATCTTAATTACGTCTCCGGGTGCGACGCGATACTGCTTTCCCCCGGCGCGGATCACCGCGTACATGGCAATGCCTCCCAAGAGCCGCTCTCGCACACTGCTGCGCGAAACCAGCTCAAATCTCTTGTGCGCTTGCACTTTCCCCAGCCAGGAAGGGATTCTTCAGCGGGGCGTCCCTGACGGGACATAGTAGTACAGGCAAACCATAGAAGTTTAACGTGTTGGGGCGGGACAGGTCAAATAGGGCGCGGCAGATTGGGCGTTACTGAGTAGGATTGCCGGTGCCGGATGGTGCCGTCTTCATGCTGTTCTCCGCCGCTTTTTCGGCTGCCGCCTCCATCTCCGGTAGATGTTTTGCGATGATGGGCTGAACCGCCTGCATGGACTCTGACATCATAGCGGGCATCTGTTTCAACAATTTCTGCCCGGCAGCGGAATTATAGAAGTCCACGATATTTTGCGCATCGGCATGAGTGAGATGGCGTTGATAAACAGGAATAATCGCGTCGATCAGTTCATCGATCGAAACCACCTTCAGACTGGCTTGCAGGGATTGCCCAGCCACTTCGCCCACTTTGCGAAGCTCTAACGGGGTCGCATTGGGATGCTTCATGCGATAAGAATCAGCCGCTGAGGTTGCGGCCTGCTTTGCCATTTCTGCCCATATCTGCTGCACCTGCTGGCGCGCGCCCGTCAAAACTAACAACTCCTCGACATCCTCTTTAGTGGCAGCGTCAAGCTGCTGTTGGCAAAGAGCTGGAATACAGGTGCATAGAGACATCAGACAAGCGATCAGCAGGTTCTTCATGGCGAAGGAATTATGAGACAGGCTGACGAGCCAGTCCACAAAATTGTGCCCGTTAACACTGGATAGCGTTTAGGGTTGAAAGCTTGGTCATGCCGAAGCGAGCGCCTACTCCTCCATGCACTTTGTCTGGCGCTCGACGTATTTCTGCAACTTGCCTTGCTTCTCCAGCGACAGAAGATTGTCGAGCACGGGATACTTAGCGGAAGGATCGAAGCGCAGAATGGCGCGATAGGCTCGCAGCGTACCGGCGAGTCCGGCAGCCTGAATAGCGGCAGAGTTGGTTACGTCCGGATGTTCCAGCTCAAACGCCGCCTGGGAATACATGGCCTGCATGCGCAACTGCTCGGAGTAGGTGTTGTTCACTTCGTCGAGCGATTGCAGCTCCTTGCAACAAACATCGACCGTGACCTCCGGAGCCTTCACAATCCACTCCGTCAGCCACATACGCTTGGCGAGGTTGTCCTTAGCGAGGGGATGTTCTTCCAGACTGCGGGCGTAGTCAACCACGCGCTCGCGATCCTCTGGGGTTGAGAGAGTACGCATCTTCGCCGCACACGGAAGAGAAACCGCGGCAAGTACAACCACAAAGGCAAGTAGTTTGCGAGCCATAACCCTTTCCCCCACAAACCTCAGAATGCGGCCACTGGTTTTAGAATCATACTCCCTTTCGGGGTACTTAAAGCAAGGCAGAACTGCAATCGTCAACGGCGTGGGGTGCGCTTCGCCCCATGAAACAGGCGGTTTGTCCCATCGGGCATCTCCCGCACGCTGAGCGTCACCGCATCAGCCAGGTTTTGTGCTTTGCAAGGTCCCGAACAGACATTTCGGTACCAAACGGATAGGTATGCAATCTATTCGGATAGTCGAAGTCAGGCGGAAGTACAGGGCACGTTGAGCCGGGGAAGTTTCGCAAGCTGTATGTCCCTGGAAATTCAACGCGGGCGCAAGTTTAGTCGCGGAAAGGGAGACTGGCGAGCCGCTTGCAATATGTAAATGCGTTCGCAGCCAGATAAAAACTGGCAGAGTAAAGACGGAGCGAAGTAATTGCTGCGTCAAGCGATGACAGGACCCGGGGAAGGGAGCGCCCCGGGTCTTTTTGCTTGTCAAAATGCCTGCGACGGTTCGTGGGATAATCAGTGTCTGCGGATGTCCTATGAAGCGAATTGTTCACGCAGCGTGTCCCCACGATTGTCCTGACGGGTGTGCCGTGCTCATCACGGTGGAGGACGGGCGGGCGACCAAACTCGAGGGCGATCCCGACCACCCCATCACGCGCGGATTTCTGTGCGGCAAAGTTGCCAAGTATCTGGACCGTGTTTACTCGCCCGATCGCGTGCTCTATCCCATGCGGCGAGTTTCGAAAAAGGGATCCCATGGCGACGGCGCTTTCCAGCGGATCACATGGAACGAGGCTTTCGACGAGATTGTCTCCCGGCTGAAGCAGATCAGCGGCGAGTTTGGACCGGAGGCGGTGCTGCCGTATTCCTACGGTGGCAACATCGCGGTGCTGAACGGCGGGTCGATGGATCGGCGCTTCTTTCATCGGCTGGGCGCGTCGCAACTCCATCGCAGCATCTGCTCGCAGGCGGGCGAGGACGCCATCATCTCCCTGTACGGCCGCAAGATGGGCACCGAGCCGGAGCAGTTCCGCCGCTCCAAATACATCATCGCCTGGGCCGCGAACATTCACGGCAACAACATTCACCTGTGGCCGTTCATCGAGGAGGCGCGGCGCGATGGCGCCAAGCTGGTTGTCATCGATCCCTACCGCACGCGCACCGCGCGCCTTGCGGACTGGCACATCCCTATCAACCCCGGTACCGACGTCGCCCTGGCGTTGGGCTTGATGCACGTGATCGTGCGCGAAGGCTGGCACGACGCGGATTACATCGCGCGCTACGCCGAGGGCTTCGACGAATTGCAGAAGCGTCTGCCGGAATATTCCCCCGAGCGGGTGGCGCAGTGGACAGGCATTGCGAAGGAAGACATCGAGCGGCTGGCGCGCGAATACGCGACCACTCGGCCGGCGGTGATCCGCTTAAATTATGGCATCCAGCGCGCGCAGAATGGCGGCGCGGCAGTGCGCGCGGTCTGCATGTTGCCGGTGATCACAGGCTCGTGGAAAGAAGTTGGCGGCGGATTGCAGCTCTCCACCAGCGGCGGCTTTCAGCTTGATCGCGCGGCCATGGAGCGCCAGGACCTGATGTTGAAGAGCCCGCTGGGGCGCCCGGCGCGCACAGTAAACATGGTGCAGCTTGGTAAAGCGCTCACCGAGCTGGACGATCCTCCGATCAAAGCGCTGGTGGTGTACAACTCGAATCCCGCGGCAGTGTGTCCGGAGCAGAACCTGGTGCGGCGTGGGTTGCAGCGCGACGACTTGTTCACCGTCGTGCATGAGCAGTTCCTAACCGACACCACCGACTTCGCGGACGTGGTGCTTCCGGCGACAACTTTCTTTGAGCACAAGGACCTGGTCCAGGCCTATGGGCACTACTACCTGCAGGTTTCGCAGCCGGCGATCGATCCTCCGGGCGAGTGCAAGTCGAACGTGGACTTCTTTCGCGAGCTCGGCTTGCGCATGGGGTTCGAGGATGAGTGCTTCCGCGAGCCGGTAGATGCGATGATCGAGGCTGCCCTGGCGTCGGGAGCGCCGCAGCTCGCAGGCATCACGCGCGAGCGCTTGGAGAACGATCCCCACGTTCGGCTGAATCTGCACGGCGATGGCAGCGATGAGCCTTGGCTGCCGTTCGCCAATGGTTTTCCGACGCCCAGCGGCAAGGCGCGTCTCTATGACAAGGATTTGATCGCTCACGGAATGGATCCGGTCGCGTCATTTGTTATGCCGGAAGAGTCGCGGCACAGCGTTGCGGGCAAGCGCTATCCACTGGAGTTGTTAGCGCGCAAGGCCGACAACTTTCTGAATTCGACATTCGTAAACTTGCCGACGATCCAGAAAATGGAGCCGCATCAGGACAAACTTGAAATCGCGAGGGCGGATGCAGCGATACGGGGCATTGCCGACGGCGACCGTGTCCGCGTCTTCAACGATCGCGGGGAAGTCTTTCTGCGTGCCCGGGTCGATGGTGCGGTGCAAGCGGGAGTGGTGGGAGCCCGTCTGGGCTGGGCGAAGTTGTCGGATCGAGGTCTTAATATCAACGTGCTGACTTCGGCGCGGCTCACGGATCTGGGCGGAGGTGCTACGTTCTATTCCACTCTGGTGGAAGTGGAACGCGCCGACCCACAAAGCGCCGCACGCAACGGCGCCGCGTAACCGGTGGCATCGGCATGCAACTTCCACCGAAACCGAGGGTTAGGTTAGCTGTCGCACTGCAACCGGGGACCGTTTGGGGTTACGAACCGCAACGCCCGTACCGTATAATTGCGCTTTCATAAACCTTAGCAACTGAGGTTCTGTCATTTCTTGCCACCGTCAGGGAAGACTCGCGATGCTTTTGGTACGCGGGACTCGTAGTTGCGCCAAGGCGATCAGTCTCTTCCTCGCACTCCTATTGCTTGCCGGGACGGCCGTCGCGCAGCAGGAAGTGATTGCCGAGATCGTCATCCACGGCAACCGCCGCATTCCGGCAGAGACCATCCGGGCCCGCATGTTCACCAAGCCAGGCGACGTATACGACCAGGGAGCGCTGGAGCGCGACTTCAACTCCTTGTGGAACACGGGATACTTCGACGACCTGCGGATCGAGCGCGAGCAGTCGTCCAAAGGCTGGATCATCCACGTCTATGTGAAGGAAAAGCCGACGATCCGGGAGATCAAATACGTCGGCCTAAGTTCGGTGTCGCAAAGCGACGTTCTCGACAAGTTCAAGGAGCAAAAGGTCGGGCTTACGCAGGAAAGTCAGTACGATCCGACCAAAGTGAAACATGCTGAGGTGGTGATCAAGCAGTTGCTGGCGTCGCACGGGCGCCAGTTCGCGACGGTGACCTCGGAAGTGCGGCCCATTCCTCCCGCAGCGGTTTCGTTGACCTTCGTGGTGAAAGAGGGACCGAAGGTCAAGGTCGGCAAGATCAAGTTCGAAGGCAACAAGGCGCTCAGCAACCGTGAACTGCAGAGCGCGATGAAGAACCTGAAGCCAATCGGCATCCCGCACTCAATTTTTCTGGAGAACCTGTTCTCGCGGACCTACGACTCCACCAAATTGTCGGAAGATGCGGAGCGCGTACGCTACTACTATCAAACCAAAGGCTACTTCAAAGCGCTGGTCGGCGACCCCAAGACGCAGATTCACGACACCAGCGGGGTTCGCTGGTACTACCCCTTCAAGTCCTCGCCGGGCAAGGCGGTGGACATTACCATTCCGGTGGAAGAGGGACAGCGCTACCGCCTGAAAGACATCACGTTCACCGGCAACAAGGCGGTGAAGAACACCCAGGCGTTGCGCGCGCTGTTCAAGATTAAAGACGGCGACGTGTTCGACACCGAAGCCATTCGCAAAGGACTGGAAGCGCTGCGCAAGGCGTATGCCGCGTTGGGCTACATCAACTTCACGCCGGTCCCAAACACCGATGCCGATGACGAGAAGCGGCTAATCAGTCTGCGCATCGACGTCGACGAGGGCAAACAGTTTTATGTTCGCCGCATTGAGTTTCAGGGCAACACCACCACCCGCGACAAGGTAATTCGCCGCGAGCTGGCGCTGGAAGAAGGCCAGATCTACAACGGCAACTACTGGGAGCTCAGCCTGCTGCGCTTAAACCAGTTGCAGTATTTCCAGCCACTCAAGCCTGAGCAGGATTCCGAGATCAAACAGAATGTGCAGGACGGAACCGTCGACATCACGCTTAAAGTGAAGGAGAAGGGCAAGAACAGCATCGGCCTGACGGGCGGCGTCAGCGGACTGTCCGGCGCCTTCATTGGCATCAATTACACGACTAACAATCTGTTTGGCAAGGGCGAAAGCCTGAGCCTGGAATTCCAGATCGGCCAATATCAGCGCAACGAGACGTTGTCGTTCACTCAGCCTTACCTGTTTGACCGGCCGCTGCAGTTTGGCTGGTCGGTATACCATCGCAGCTACAACTACAATCAGGCAGCGCTGACCCAGATTCAGCTGAACCAAACTGTGACCCTGCCGCAGAGCTACCAGGCGTTGCTGCAAAACTTCACCCAAACCAGCACGGGATTCACCAGCTCGCTGAGTTATCCGATCAAGCGCTCGTTCAAGCGCATCGGTATAACCTATGGGCTCGACGATTCGTCGTTGCAGACCTTCAGCGCCGCTTCTACGGATTACTTCGAGACATTGGAGTTCCGCGGCATCTCCGGTCCCGAGGCGCTGAACGGAATTATCACGAGCAAGGTCGTCCCCAACTTTTCCTACAACCGGATTGACAACCCACAGCGGCCGCACAAAGGACAGAGCTTATACTTCGCCACCGAGGTGGCCGGTCTGGGCGGCAACGTTAAATACGTGAAGCCGGTCACCGAATACAAACGCTTCATGGCTGTGAACAAGGGCCGCAACACGGTCGGCTTCCGCGTGCTGGGCTCCTGGGTCAGCGGTTATGGAGGACAAGTTGCGCCGCCGTTTGACCGCTTCTACATGGGCGGCGATACCGATATCCGCGGCTTCGACGTCCGCGCCATTTCGCCGGTCTCGTTCTTCCCGACAGAAGTGACCGTCCCACTCCAGAACCCCGATGGTTCCAGTGTTCCACTGAATCCCTCGAACCCGCGCTATGGCGTATATAACATCACGGTTCCGGTTTCCCAGATCATCTTTCCCGGTGGCGACACCAACATCGTGACCAACCTGGAGTACCGGGTACCGATCGTGGGGCCGGTCACGATTGCACCATTCCTCGATACCGGGTGGGACTTCGTTTCCGAGCCGAACCAGTTGCGCATTGCCGGAGAACAGGTCACCCTACTACAGAACACGGTGTTCGGCTGTCCGGCCCTGAACTCCGCCTACCAGTGCGTCGGCGGCACCACCCTGCCGATTAGCCCGGTGCTGGGGGTCGTTCCGGGCACGAACTACCAGACTCGCATGTCCACCGGCCTGGAGTTACAGGTCATGGTGCCCGTGGTCAACGCGCCTTTCCGCATCTACTGGGCCTACAACCCACTGCGTATCAATGAAACCGTAAGTTCACCGAACCCCATCACCCGCTCCATGTTCCCTCCGGGTGCGGCTGGCGATTACACTTACGCCCAGACGATTTCGATTTATCAGCCGAAATATTATCTGGCTGAGCCGCTGAAGACCTTCCGCTTCACGGTAGCCACGACGTTCTAGGAGAACTTCCCGTGCGAAGTGTTTGGGCCGCTATTTCAGTGGGCTTGCTGGCAAGTGCTTTCGCAGTTGCCCAAGGGGCGCCGCAGCCCCAAAGCGCGCCGGCCCCGAGCCAGCAACAGCAAATGATGAATTACTTTGCCGGCGACTGGAAGCTTAGCGGCACCACGAAGATCAGCCCCAGCACGCCCGGCGCTCCCTTCACCTCAACCGAGCACGGAGAGTGGGTGCCAGGCGGCTTCTTCCTGGAGATCCATTCGGTAATGAAAGGCCCGCTGGGCGATGTTCACGGGGTGCGCGTGATGGAGTACAACGCCGCCGATAAGGTCTACACCTACAATGCGTACAACAGCCTGGGAGAACACCAGGTGGCCATGGGCAAGGCCCAGGGCAACAACTGGACATGGAACGCGGAAGAGAAACTGAATGGCGCCACCACCAACGGCCGCTATATCGTGACTCTTGTGACGCCGGACTCATACACCTTCAAGTCGGAAGTACAGAAGCCCGGAGGGGGCTGGGTTACGGTGATGGAAGGCACAGCCACCCGGTCGCGGCCCTGACCTGCCGCCAAAGTGGCATTCTCCCGGTTTGACGCTGAGAAGCGCGTTTCCCTATAATCAGAGTATCCGCACCGCCGAATTTTCCGGCCGGGAAGCGTAGCGATCTGCATTCCAGCGGAGCGCTGTGACCTGGCAGTTCAGATAAGACGCAGATGCAGCGCGTTCATCTCTGGAACACCTGAAGAATTCCCGGAGCAATTCTAAGGAGCTACGCCATCTCAATGAAGCGCACGTTTGCAGGTACAGCCATGTTCGCCGTTATTCTGGCCATCGCGAGCCTGGCCCAATCAACTCCGGCCGCCGCCCCGGCCGCGACTAGTGCTGCCCCTACCGGCAGCGTCAAAGTGGGCATCATCGACATTCAGCAGGCAATCATCGGCACCAATGAAGGTGCGCGGGATTTCGAGGCCCTGCAAAAGAAATTTGAACCCAAGCGTAATGAGTTGGCCGGGCAGAACACCGAGATCGACAACCTGAAGAAGCAGCTCAACACCCAGGGCGACAAGATGAACGAGGAAGCCCGGGCCACTCTGGTGAAGTCGATCGAGACCAAGCAGAAGAGTCTGCAGCGTCAGGCCGAGGACGCGCAGAACGATTATCAGCAGCAGCAGAACGAGATCGCCCAGCGCATCTTGCAGAAGATGGCGCCGGTGATCGACAAGTACGCCAAGTCGAACAGTTATGGCCTGCTGTTCGATTCGTCGAACCCCTGGCCGCAGGGTCCGCTGCTTTGGGCAACGGCTGGCGTTGACCTGACCAAAACGATCGTGGATGCCTACAACGCGCAGTCTGGCGTTGCGGCTCCTCCGAAGCCTGCGGGCGCGGCTGGAGCTTCGGCCAAACCGCCTGCGGCGCCTGCGATGGGAACCAAACCAGCCTCATCGACAACCACGCACTAACGTTCTTGAGGTTTGAAAAAGGGCCGCCGAGAGGCGGCCTTTTTTGTTTGCAGGGCAGGTTTCGTGTTCGCTTGGCTCGGTGCCCATTCAAGGCCTTCTTTTAGCCTTGAGTGGGGATTTTTCGTTGTGCAAACAAAAGACCCGCTCAGGATGATAGGCCGGCCACCCGCCACGTATGTGTCGATTCAAGGAATCCTAAGTGACGCTGAACCTTCGTTCACAATTTCAAACAACAGTGTTCGGCAATAGAATGTGATTGTGGGCGACGCTCTCGACAAACTCCGCATTGAGGACGACGGGTTGGTCTGCGGCGATGTCCGGCGCTGGGCGGAAACCAAATATCGTCTGGTGTCGCTGTACGATGGCCTGTTCGCGACAGGAATGAAGGACAAATGGGACCAGCGGGTTTACGTGGATTTGTATGCTGGATCTGGTTATGGTCGAATTCAGGGGACCTCGGTCGTACTTAAAGGATCCCCCATTTTGGCTCTCACTGTTCAGCATGCCTTCGACAGGTATATTTTTTGTGAGCAAGACCCAGCCTTGATGGCGGCATTGCAGACCCGTTCAGTAAGAACCGCGCCAGCCGCCGACGTGCGCTTTGTTCTCGGCGACTGCGACTCTGCGGTGGCTGAGATCGTCGCGCAGGTTCCCGAACCGTCAACCAACAACACGGTATTGTCACTGTGTTTCGTCGATCCCTTTGATTTCGGAATCAAGTTCGAAACGCTGCGCAAACTTTCATCATCTTTCTTTGTCGATTTTCTCGTCCTGCTCGCGATAGGAATGGATGCGAATCGGAACTATGACCGCTACGTCGATGGCGACTCAACGAAAATTGATGAAGCGCTTGGCAATACGGAGTGGCGCAGGCGGTGGAAGGATATGGGAGCTCGCAGAAAAGAGTTCCGACCCTTCCTGGCTTCTGAATTTTCGAAGAGCATGGAATCTCTTGGTTACTTGGGACAGGAGTTAGACCAGATGAAGCAGGTTAGGTCGGACGAGAAGAACCTACCGCTGTATTATCTCGCCCTCTTCTCAAAACATGAGACGGCTTACAAGTTTTGGAGAGACGTACTGAAATACGGGACTGATCAGTCTAGCTTTTCTTGGGGCTAAGCTATGGCTTCGAATTCGAAGATTGAGTGGACGGACGCAACCTGGAACCCAGTGCGTGGCTGCACGAAGATAAGTCCAGGCTGTAGGTTCTGCTACGCTGAACGGTTCGCGGAGCGATTTCGGGGTGTTGTGGGTCATCCTTTCGAGTACGGCTTTGATTTACGTCTGATACCGGAAAAGCTAACGGAGCCCCTGCGCTGGCGTACGCCAAGGATGATCTTCGTCAATTCCATGAGCGATTTGTTTCATGAAGGAGTGCCTGACGAGTACATAAAGGCCGTGGCTGAGGTGATGCTAGCGGCGAACTGGCATACGTACCAGGTGCTGACGAAGCGTTCGCATCGTATGAAGGAGTTGCTCGAAACAGAGCTTTCTTTTGCTGCAGGCGTCGGGCATATTTGGTGGGGCGTAAGTGTTGAGGATACACGCTACGGAGTCCCGCGCATTGAAGAGCTTCGGACATCCGGAGCGCTGGTGAAGTTCCTCTCCGTCGAGCCGCTACTGGAAGACTTGGGCCCGGTTGACCTTCGCGGAATAGACTGGATGATTGTGGGCGGCGAGAGCGGTCCGGGGGCGCGTCCTATTCGAGCGAGTTGGGTGCGATCATTACGTAGGCAGTGCCGTGCTGCCGGGGTGAAGTTCTTTTTCAAACAGTGGGGTGGGACTCGGAAACACACGACAGGGCGACTGCTGGACGGTCGCACGTATGATGAATTCCCAAACCGCGCGGCGAACGCTGTTGCGGCAGACGACGTCCGCCAGCAACGTATTTCGTCGATTCAGGAAGGTGAAAAGGTTCGGCGGTCACGCCTGAACATTCTTGCCAAGATCTTCCACGGTGAATCAAGCTTCGACTCCAGGGCGATCAAACAGCAGATCCCTCGCGGGCTGAAGCCCGCTCGTGATGACAAAATAAAAGGGTAAGCGGTCGGCACAACTGAAAGCTTGCCCTGAGCGAAGCCAAAGGGTCGTAACCTGACACAAGGCGAAACCGCGGGGACGGGGCAATGGGTTATCGGCGCGGTGAAGCCGTGCGCTCTACAAAGCAAAACCGCCTTGAGCAGAGGCAACTTAGACAATAGCTAATTCGGCCAAGGTGCGGCTTCCACAGCTCTGTGGAAAACTTTGTGGAAGTTTCGCCCCGCAATTCCGCAGCGTCCCTTCTTTCAGATACTTACACACCTTGCCCTCGAATTGTTGCACATCCAAATCGCAATGAAATGAGCAACATAGACAAAGCGTTCCCAAGACGGGAACGGAGTGCGGTGTTTTAAGGGAAACAAGCAGATTCGGAGGTTTTGCACAATCTTAGTACCTTCGTGGGGGCGCAATTGGCGCTAAGAAATACGCCTCCTCAGGTTCCCGAGCCGCCCTCAAAAACCTTCTTCATCTCATAGGGATAGACGCGAAAGAGGCTATAGCTGACGGCGACGTCGGAGTACTGGCGGAACAGCAGGTCGCCGCGTCCATTGGCGTCGGCGTCGAGGGCGTCAATGATCTCCATGCGGGCGAAGGAGTCTAGATGATTGCTGTCGGTCACCGAGCTGAAGATCTTGATGGGCGTGCCATTGATGTCCTCATGGGCGACGAAGGTGACGAAGTAGCTGAACGCGCCACCGCCTAGCGCCTTGGCCGCAGCTACGGGCAGGGTCGCGGTGAGCACGAAGGTTGGCGAGTTGGTGAACTCCAGGTCGAAGGCGCGGAGATCGTAATCGGTGATGGCGGCGTTTTTCGGCAACACCGGCGTCTTGCGCTGCGCGATGAACTTGCGGATCTCGTCTAACGCCAAAGCGGTGAGCTGCTCCGACTTGTTCGAGCGCTCGGCGGTATCCATGGGGTACAGCAAGGAGCGCGGCTCACGCGGGGTTGCGTCGGAGACGGCGGGAAAGGAGTGCCGGCCCGGGCTGTTCGAGGCAGCAATCAGCTTGGGCTGCGCCTGCGGGGTGGTCGGCGTTGCCGACTGAGTAGCGCTGAACGGCTTCGGCTCTGCCGTGTCCGCTGATGTTGCCGTCGGCTTGCCCCGGTGCAGGGTCGGACGATTGGGATCACTCTCATCCGGCGATGTAGTGGCCGCAGGCGACGCGGGCGCGGTTTTGGCCGAGGGCGCGGGCGACGATGCTGTGGTATCCGCGGGCGCAGCTGTGTCTTCTGAAGAAGGCTTCTTCAGGGTCGGCCGGTCGGGAGGTTCATTCGGATTAGGAGTTGTGCTGGCGACCGACGAATTGGAACCGCCTGACGATGTGGCTTGCGAAGAGCCTGAGTCGCTGGAACTTCCGGAAGGGGATGAGCCGCTGGATCCGGCGCGGTGCAGCACCGGACGATCGTCGGCTGGATTGTCTGTGACCTTCGGCTTGGGCTGCTTGGCGGCTTGCTGGGCAAGCTTCTTGTCGAACGGGAGCTCAGGCTTCCAGCGGCCCGTGCCCACCCAGCTTCCCTTGACTTGCTGGGGAGTGGTGACGGTGAAGAGGCCGAGGGGCTCGCCGTAGTCGGTGGCTTCGTACACCGTCTCAGGTTGCAGCGCCATGGGCTCGGGATTGGCGGCATAGAGGCTGGCATCGTAGAAGCGTTCGTCGATCCACAAGGCGATAGGGACAAGGCGCGCGCCGCCGCCTGGCAGGAACTCGAGCACTGCGATGGCACGCGGTCCGTGCTTATCTTTTTTCTTCGCGGTGCTTTGGGTCTGGCTGGGCTGCTGATCGGAATGTTGGGTGCGATCGCGGATCTGGGCGGGGCTGAACGCAACCAGCAACCACAGCGTAAGAAGAGTAGCGATGGCCCGGCGGCCGGAATTGCGGTATAGATATTGAGTCATGGAAATCAACAGCCAAGCTCCCAAGTTCACCCTGCCCGACGAAAACGGTAACCCGGTTTCGCTGGAGCAGTTTCGCGGCAAGAACGTGGTTCTGTTCTTCTATCCCAAAGCCAACACGCCCGGCTGAACCCTAGAAGCGCGCGGGTTCCGCGACGCATATAGCAAGCTGCAAAAAGCTGGCCTGGTGGTTCTGGGCATCTCGCCCGACACGCCCAAGGCGCAACTCAAGTTTAAGGAAAAAGAGCTCCTCCCGTATACCTTGCTGGCCGACGACAAAAAAGAGGTCGCCAGGAAGTTTGACGTGCTGAAAGAGAAAAACATGTATGGCAAGAAGGTGATGGGTATTGTGCGCAGCACGTTTCTCATTGGGCCGGACGGGAAAATCGTCCACATCTTTTCCCCGGTGAAGCCCGAAGGCCACGCCGAAGAAGTCCTGGCGGAGGTAAAGGCGCGAGGGTAGTAACTGAACCTCCTGCCCAGCCATGCCTCTTCTGGAAGCCCATCATCTGGCGAAAATGTTCCATGTGGAACATTTTCCTTCCTATTTTGGGAAAAACTCCGCCCCAATCCGCGCCGTCAACGACGTTTCCCTCGCCATCGAAGCCGGCGAGACCCTGGGACTGGTCGGCGAATCCGGTTCCGGCAAGAGCACCCTGGGACGGATGCTGCTGCGGCTCATCGAGCCAGACTCCGGCCAAGTCATCTTCGACAGCCACGACGTCCTGCGCGCCAGCGGACCGGACCTCCGCCGTCTGCGCCGCGACATGCAGATCATCTTCCAGGACCCCTTCGGCTCGCTCGATCCCCGCATGACGGTGGAGCAGACCGTCTGCGAGCCCATAGCGATTCACGGCGGCCAGAGCGATCGTCCCCGCCGCGAACGTGTCACCGAAGTCATGCGCGCCGTCGGACTAGACGCTTCAGCCCTGCGCCGCTACCCGCACGAGTTCAGCGGCGGCCAGCGCCAGCGAATCGGGATCGCCCGCGCGCTGATCCTGCGGCCGCGCTTCATCGTTGCCGACGAGCCCGTCTCCGCCCTCGACGTGAGCGTGGGAGCGCAAATCGTCAATTTGCTCAAGCAGCTGCAGCGGGAGTTTCAGCTCACGTACCTGTTCATCTCGCATTCCATGCCGATCGTGCGCTATCTTGCCGACCGCATCGCCGTGATGCAGCGCGGAGAACTGGTGGAGGTGGGTACGACGCAGCAAATCACGACTGCGCCGCAGCATCCCTACACCAGAACACTGCTGGCCGCCACGCCTGAGATGCGAGAGTAGCGAACCAGGATTGGTGTTACTATTCCCTGCTAACCGAGGAGCACCCAATGCCTCATTGCACCAAGTGCGGAACGGAAGTTCCCGTCAATGCGCAGTTCTGTTCCAACTGCGGGCAGCCACAGCCGCCGGCGCCAGTCGCTGCGCCGGCATGGCAAGCGCCGCCGGCAGCGCGTTCTGGTATGTCAGAGAACACCGCCGCGGCCTTGAGCTACGTTTTGGGCTGGATTACCGGCATCATTTTCTTCCTCATCGATAAGCGTCCCTACGTGCGCTTCCATGCTGCGCAATCGATCGTCACCTTCGGCGCGCTGAACCTCATTCGCGTTGTCGTGGCGATGATTTTCGGTGTGGGATGGATGTTCGGTAGCCATCACCACTTGGGCTACGGCTATGAGGGATGGGGCAGCTTCGGACTCGGCCTTGCCGTGATCAGCTTGCTGGGGCTGCTGACTTTTGCTCTCTGGATCTACTGCCTCATCAAGGCTGGAACGGGACAGCGCTTTGAGTTGCCCATTGCCGGCCCGATTGCGAAGAGCCTTGCCGGACAGCAGTAGCCAGTTGTCGGTGACGACAATGGCCGTTACTGAATCGCCTGTGGCCGCTGCGCCATTAGCTCTTCGAAACGTTTGTCCGTGCGCATGGTCGCGAACTCCTGGTCGGTATAGACATCGTTGATTTTCTTATACCCGTTTTCCATGGCCTTCCGCAGATACTCCAGCGAGCGATCAAAGTCTCCCGCTTTCGCATACATCCTGGCCACCATGAACGAAAAAGCGGCGCGATCTTCCGGCGATGTCGCTTGCGCCATGATCCCGGTGCGCGACACGCGGGTGAAGATGGTAGGGTCCCGCGCGAACGCGTATGCGTATTGCTTTCCCGCCTCCACATAATTATGCTGGCCAAAATACGATGACCCCATGTTGTAGTAGAACACCGCGTCGTCGGGGCGAAGCTCTATGGCTTTCTTGTAATAGCTGATCGCCTTGTCGTACTTCCTCTTCATCTGCTCAACGTAACCGCGGTTGTTATAGCTCTCCGCAGCATGCTTGTCGGCCTTGATGGCGTGGTCGAAGCATTTGGAAGCCTTGTCCGGACGCTGCAACAGCAGGTAGGACATGCCCTCCTTGTTCCATAGCATGGACGATGGCTGCTTCTTCAGCGCCGTGTTGTAGTAGTCGATGGAGTCGAGATAGCGCTTCTGCGCGCGCAACTCATCGCCCTGCTCCTCAAGCACGGCCGCGGAGGCGCTGCCATCGGGAATGGGCGGCGGGATGAGCTGAGTTGCCGGCGAGGTAGCTTCAACCGGGGACGATGTCTGGCCATCCTGCGGCCAAGCCATCAACGGGAGGGCTAGTAGCAGAGTTACCAGGCTACAAGCAGGAAGCAAGATCCGAGGTGATCGCGGACGAGCCATGGCCATCCTCTAGCTTCGTCCACATTACTTCCGGCGCTTTCATGCGATGCGGACAGAAGCACTTTCTTGCCTAATATTAGACCTATTTTGGGCTAGTAGTGTTCCCATTTTGCCCAGCATTCGTCCCGGTATCCTGCTGTTCATCACTGTCGTCCCCATGCCCGAACAGACGTCCGAAGAATCCTTTCTTCTTTTTCTGTTTTGACGGCTGCGCCTGGGCGGCCTCACCACCGGGCGGGGCTTGCCCTTGCGGATCGCCCGCCGCTGACGAGACGGGTCCATTGGTGTTCGGAGGCGGCGCGGCTACTGCCGGCGCTCCCAGTCCAAGAATCTTGGTGAAGAATCCGCGGTGATCGCCGGACGCCTGATCGCAGGTGTCTTTCGGCTCGGTACCCGCGATGAATGCGACGGTGTAATCCTCCGGACACGCGGGCGTTGCCAGGCGGTTGGTCACTTTGTCGAGCTGGACGGTCACCACTCCCTGAGGCGCCTTGAACTCGGTCGCACCCGCGTACTGCGGCACTTTGATCGCGCGCTTCATGAATTCGGCCCAGATGGGCGCGGCTGCCGCGCCGCCTGCCAGCTTGATGTCGGTGTAGTCGTCGTTGCCCACCCAGACGATACACAGTAGATTGCTGGTGTAGCCGGCGAACCAGGCGTCATGCGAGGTTCCGGTCTTTCCCGCCGCTGGCGCTTCGAATCCCCGCGCCCGCACCGGATAGCCGGTGCCGTTGTTCACCACGGCTTCCATCATGGTGGTCATGACATAGGCTACGCGCGGGTCGAGCACTTGCTTGGTGTCACTGTGGTAGTTGTTCAGGACGTTGCCCCGCGCGTCGCGCACCGACGTCACCATCAACGGCGCAAGCCGCGTTCCGCCGTTGGCGAACACAGTGTATGCGCCTGCCATCTCTACCGGAGTCGCGTCGTAGGCGCCCAGCGCGATCGCCGGCGTCGCGCGCACGCTGCTGATGCCTGCGGCCTTCGCCAGCGCCGCAACTTTGTCGAAGCCCACCTCCTGTCCCAGGCGAACGGTCGCATTGTTCAGCGAAAATGCCAGCGCATAACGCGCCGTGACCTCGCCGTGGAAGGTCTCGTGATAGTTGCGCGGCTCGTAAGCCTGATCGCTGCCATTGATCGGAATACTCACTTGCGAGTCGTCAATCAGACTGGCCGGGGTGAAGACACCGCCGTCGCTGCTGCTCGCCGCCCCCGCATTGGAATCGCTATCGGAATCGGTACTGGTATCGGCGACCAGCGTCTGTCCCGTTACCGCGGTATTGATGGCCGCTGCATACACAAACGGCTTAAAGATGGAGCCCGTTGGACGCTTCGCCATGGCGTGGTTCAACTGGCTCATACCGTAGTTTCTTCCACCCACCAGCGCCAGGATCTCGCCGGTATGCGGGTCGAGGGCGATCAGCGCTACTTGCGGCATCGGGCCCGATTCAACTTTGATTTCGGTCGTCGCGTCCTTGCCGGTGCCGGTCTTGATCTTGTGGGTGCGACGCTTGATTACTTGATCGTCGACCACCTTCATACCAACCTCGACCGCTTCCGCGGCAGCGCGCTGCAGGTCGGGATCGATGGTGGTGTAGATGCGCAGCGCGTGATTGTTCAACTCCTGCTCGTTGAACTGGCCGGACAGCTGGTCCTTCACCAGGTCGACAAAGTAGGGCGCGTCGCTGGCCTCCACATTTGGCGTTGCCAAGGTGAGCGGCGCCGCTTTGGCCTGTTCGGCCTCAGCGCTCGTTATGGTCCCGGTGTCGACCATCGAATCCAGCACCAGGTTGCGGCGCTCCAGCGCCCGCTTCGGATTCTTGTAGGGCGAAAGATAATTCGGGCGTTGGATCATTCCCGCCAGCAGCGCGGCTTCCGGCAGCGTGAGATTCTTGACATCCTTATTGAAGTAGGCGTGCGACGCTTCGCCAAATCCGTTGATGGTGAAGGAGCCGCGCTGGCCGAGGTAGACCTCATTGGCATACATCTCAAAGATGCGCTGCTTGGAGAACTTCTGCTCCAGCTCGATGGCAATCATCATCTCCGTCAGTTTGCGTTTCAGCGTCTTCTGAGGAGTGAGGAAGAATCCGCGCGAGAGCTGCATGGTAATGGTCGAGCCGCCCTGCTCGTGGCGGCCTTCGCGTACGTCCACAGCCGCGGCTTCTATCAGCCGGAAGTAGTTGACTCCGCCGTGCTGAAAGAAGCGGCGATCTTCGATCGCCAGCACCGCGTTCACCAGCACTTGCGGAATGTCCTGGAACTTGATCAGCTCGCGCTTGGAGCGGTCCTGGCCCTCAAACAGCGCGGTCACCAGTTGCGGCTCCAACTCGTAAGCTGAAATTGTCTGATTGTTGCCGCCGGCCGCGCTGATCGATGAAACCTTGCCGCGATCGAAGCGAATCACCGCGGCGGAATCGGGGCCGTGAAACGATTGCGGTCCCGGCATCACGTGCAGCCCGTCAGGGCCGAGGTGATAGTGACCGATGGCAGAGTCGCCGCCTTCGCTGTAGCCGGCGCGCCGCAACTCGGCCGCAAGTTCGGCCTCATCAATCTTCTCGCCCACCGAAATGGTGTGCGGCCGCGCATAGATCTTGGCCGCATTGCTGAAGATACCGCCTGCCATCCGGCGGTCCACCACCCGCTCGTACTTCACGTACACGTACGCGAAGACGCCCATAAAGACGATACCGGCAACGAGCAAGCAAGCGGCGAACAGCTTCACCAGCGGGTCGCGAAAGGAGAAATGGCGGATCCGCGCTGGCCGGGATGAACGCGAGTCGCCTCTCGGCGCCCGCACGGCTGGCCTTCGATCAGGTACTTTGACTTTGATTGCCACGTTTATGACTACGCAGAGAAGCCGCTTAAGGTTCTTTCACCTCGGCGTGACGCCAAAGCAGCACACGCCAGGGACACCGGCTCTTGAAGATCAGACGGCAAAGCGACGCTCAACGTTACCTTAGATGCCGTTTTGCCGACCCAAATCCTCGGCCCTTCACATGCCTTCGCGGCCCCACCCAGGCGTAAGCGAAACGCCTGAGCAGACGAGGGTCAACTAATGATTGCCAAAGCAGATTTCATTGTAAAGCAGATGCCCAGCTGCAAGTAAGCGGAGTAAGCGGTTGGTTACTAGGCCGAATCCGACAACCTGGCGCCTTCGATGCTACCTGCAGCTCCTCAGAACTCCTCATCCCAGCCCCTCAGCACTTGCCAAAGGCTCTTCTGATGACCGAATAAGACGACTTCGCCGGCTTCGGTGGACTTGGTGCTGGCATCGCCACAGGTATTCTTAGCCACCACACCCGATTTCATCGCCTCGGCAAGGGGAAAGGTCCGAGGCGCAAAGCACTCAACCAACCCATTCGTCAGCAATACTATGTTCACCGTCTCCGGGACAGGATCCGGCAGCTGAAACTCGGCAGCGCCAGCGGAGTCCGTGTGCTGGCATACCCGGGACTGGTCTGCCGCGGGTGGCTGCGCAGCGCCGCCAGCCGGGAACGAGACGCAGACCAGCTTCCAACGCAACGGATGCCCGCCCTTGCCGTCAAGGAGAGAAACCTTAAGGTCAGCGGCGTAGCTGGCGTGGCCGAAAGCGAAGAACACTAACAGCCCCGCCGAGATGGGTCTGAAAAATCGCATTGGGATACCTGACTAACCAAACTCTTCCCGCGGTGTCATCGGTCGCGAAAGTGACCGTCAGGAGTGCAGGCTCTCGAGCTTCTTCCACAATGAATCGAGCGGTACCGTCAGCCGGGGATTTGCGATCACGAATGCATCCACCGGCTGCCACGCTTCTGTAGTGCAATCGAATGCCGCGCGGTGCTGCGGATCTATGACCCAAATGTGCGGAATCTCGAAGTGGCGATGGTCCTGAAGCCGGCGCTCGTAGCGGTTCATGCGGTCCTCTGGCGAGAGGATTTCGATTACGACCACGGGTGGCCTGGTCAAAACGGCTTCGTAGGGTGCATCGACCCGGAGCACGGCAACGTCAGCGACACGCACCTGATGCGGAGAAACCTTGATTCGAATCTCCGGATAGGCTTCCAGCTTACATTCCTCTTCGTGGGCGGCAAACCATTTCACAAAGAATGCCTGCACCGCCGAGTGATCTTTCTCGCCCACGTTACGCTCCTCCAGTTCGCCGGCCACATAATCCCGATCCGGCCGGTAGCTGGACCTAAGATACTGATCGAGAGAAATCTGTGTGGTTGCCATCGGGGCGCTCCGAGGCTGAGTATAGCTCACTCTTCAGCGGCATTGAAGAAGGAGTTTCAGCTCTGACATATGCTTGTCGAATGGCCACCCTCTTTGCACGCCGCCATGCGCGCTTTCATCACCGCTCTGCGTGATAAGTCTCACCTCCCAGGCACCACCGCAGGTCGTCTGTCAACGTAACACCTTACACACCAAGTACTTACGCGCATCCGCAGTTGTGGCTGCTGATTTGCACCTGTCAATGTGCTCACGGGAAGGAGCGAGTATGGCCTTTAGCCTTTTGTCCGTACCCAAGTGGATTCATAAGACTCTTTCGAACCTGCGTACCGGCGTCATCCTGCTGATCTCGGTTGGCCTGGCTGCCGCCTTAGGCACCTTCATTCTGCAGCGTCCAGCAACCGACCCCGACAAGCTCACACGCGCCTATTCACCTGCCACGCTGCTGTGGCTTGATCGCCTCGGCCTGACGGACGTGTTCCACGCCTGGTGGTTTCTCACGCTGCTTGGACTGGTCAGCTTGAGCATTGTCTTGGTGTCGATCGATCGCTTTCCCGGTGCCTGGCGCTTCTACGCGCGGCCTTATCGCAAGACGGACTCGCATTTTCGCTCAGCTCTCCCCAACAAAATCGAGTTGCCAATCAGCAACTCAGAAGATGGTCTTAACGCTGCCGAACGGGGCTTGAAGAAATCAGGCTGGCCGGTCGAGCGCATCGCCGACAGGAACGAACCCTCCTTATATTCCGAACGTCATCGTTTCTCGGTTATGGCGGTGTACCTCGTCCACGCCAGCCTGCTTTTGATCTTAGCGGGCGGCATTATCGACGGCGTCTTTGGTTTCAGCGGTTTCATGGCCTTGCAGAAGGGCCAGACCAGCAACACCATTGAGCTGCGCACCGGCGGCACCAAGCAGCTTCCTTTCGCCGTGAAATGCAATGGCGCGGGACAGGAGAATTACGCCGACGGCTCACCCAAACGCTGGTGGTCGAAGCTGGCAGTCGTCGAGAACGGCCAGGACGTTGCGACCAAGGAAATCGTGGTCAACGATCCTCTCATTCACAATGGCCTGCGTTTTTATCAGGCCAGCTTTGGAAGCACCGGCAAGCTCGACGGCCTGAAAGTCGCCGTAACTCCGGAAAAAGGCGTCCCGGGCGAGATGACGCTGACCATGAATCAGCCGGTGCAACTCGATCCCAACACGAAGGTGACGCTGGCCGAGTACATTCCCGACTTCTTCGTCCGCGACAATCAGATCTTCAAGCGCTCCGACGATCCCGTGAATCCGGCGTTTCGTCTTCAGGTGAAGAACACGGCGACCGGCGAGGACGCAAAGCTGTGGATGTTCCCCGCCTATAACGCCGACGCGCAAGGCGAAGCAACGAAGTACAAGTTCGAATATCGCGATATGCAGATGGCTAACTACACCGGCCTGGAAGTTTCACATGAGCCCGGGCAGTGGCTGGTCTGGGGTGGTGTCCTGTTGATGGGAGCGGGCCTGTTCGTCGCTTTCTATCTCGTCCACATGCGGATTTGGATCGCAGTCGTAACAGACATGCGCGGAAATTTGGTGCTCTGGGTTGGCGGACAGTCGAACAAAAACCGCGACCGCTTCGAGCAAGAGTTCAACGAACTGGTGGACAACATTCGCACTGAATTGGAAAGCGCGTCAGCCGTACCGCTATTCGCCAAGAACGAGAAACCGGAGCTGACGCTGGCGGGCGTGAAGTAGAGGTTCGGGTAGTGCGGCGCTTTAGCGCCGCGTTCAGGGATCTGAAAAAGAAAGAGCCGGGCTTCAGCCCGGCGGCACAAGTAAGACGGAGGTAAGACATGGCAACTACCCGGGCACGAGTCGTACAGATGGAGCAGCCAGCAACAACTGGCGGCAATGCGCTGCTCATCCTCGTAGGCCTCTCAGTTACGTTTCTCCTGATTGTGGCGCTGCTGGGAGCGGCCAAGGCCGGCGGCAGTCTGTTCAGCGAAAGCAATCTTCTCTATGTCTCGCTGATCTTCTACGCTGCTGCGGGCGCGCTCTATATGGGCTTCGGCGTCACCGGCACCGCGCGTTACGTGAAGTTCGCGTCGACCGCCACCATCATAGGCCTCGTAGCCAATACCCTGGCCATTGCACATCGCTGGTATCTCTCCGGCCGTCCCCCGTTCGCCAGCATCTACGAGATGCTGCTGAGCTTCGTCTGGGCCGTCGCACTTCTGACCCTGGTGGCGGAAAAGAAATTCGGAGTCAAGATCATCGGCAGCATCACCATGCCGCTGGCCGTGGTCTGCGTCATCCTGATGCAGCTGTTGCCCTCGGAGGTCCGGCCGCTGGTTCCTGCACTGCAATCCACCTGGCTGCATGTTCATGTCACCCTGGCGATGCTGGCCTACGCCGCATGCGCCTTGAGCTTCGCGCTGGCCATGATGTTTCTCATCCAGGACGGACTTAAGACCGAAACATTCCTCGCCTGGACCAGCGCGACGGTAAGCGCGATCTACGTTGCCATCATCGCCACGCGCTTCGAAAAGTGGGGCGGCCTGTCTGTGACCGCATGGGACCCCCGCACCAAGTCCGATATGTTCCTGGGCAGGGGGATGCGGCTCTTCGTCACCGTCCCCGACCTCGGCTGGCTCTTTGTGATCGCCGCTCTGGCCGGGATCGTTCCCCTGGCGCTCTGTTTCGCCGGCCGCGCGAAGAAAGACGCATCGTTCTTTGGCATCGCCAACCGGGCCGTGTTCATCGGCATCCTGTTGCAGATTGTTGTTCTGGCTGCGTTCGCCCTTCGGGTGCGCGATGCCAGTTACCCGTCACCCGACCAGGATGGACTCTTCCCGACCAGCCTGGCCGCCAGCCCCTTTTTACTGGGAGGCATGGTGACGGGTATTTTCGCTTCTCTCTTGTACCTGATGATGCTGTGGCGGCGCAGCGACCTGCAAAGCATGCTGCCGTCCGGCGACACTCTTGATCGCGTCACCTACAAAACGATTTGTATCGCTTTCCCGCTGTTGACCTTCATGATCGCCACCGGCGCCTACTGGGCCAACCGCACCTGGGGCTCGTATTGGAGCTGGGACCCGAAGGAAACCTGGGCCGCCATCACCTGGCTGGTTTATGCGGGCTACTTGCATATGCGGATCACGAGAGGCTGGCGCGGACGTAGGGCCGCGTACTTCGCCATCCTGGGATTTGGCATCGTGATCTTCACCTTCCTCGGCGTCACGTATTTGCTTCCCGGCTTACACGCGTACGCATGAGGAACCCAGGGCTGAGCGCCGCGGACCTGAGGATAAGATGGCCCCAAAGAATCAGCTCCAAAGCGCTCGGCCTGGGATTGAATCGGGACCGCTCTTGGCTATTAGCTCTTAGCCTTTAGCAGGCGAAGAACGGGACGCTAAGAGCTAAGACAGCTAGACAAATGACCGCTTCTGCCACAATCCGAATTCCCGAAGCCGATGTCGCAAAGCCTGTCCTCGATCCGGCGCCGGTCGCACGCAAGCGCCACATCAACTGGGCGCTGAAAGCCGCGCTGCCCGTCGCCGCGGTACTGCTGAATGGGCTACTGCTTTTCGTTCTGGTCTCGTTGTCGCTGGCCGAAGGCGAACGCCACGTCGTCATCACCATCGCCACCGCAGGCGCGTTCCTCATCTGCGCCGCAGTCGTTATGGTGCTGGCGGTCTCCGTGCGCCGTCCCATGATGGAGCTGCAAGACAAGATCGCGCGCGTTACCCTGGGCGACATGGAAGCTTGCGTCAGCTTCGCCAATCGCAACGACGAAATCGGCGACCTGGGCCGCGACTTCAATGATATGGTGGCGCAGTTGAAAGCCAGCCGGGAAGAAATTCAGCACTTACATCACACGCAGATGTCACGGGCCGAGCACTTCGCAACCTTGGGCGAACTGGCAGCAGGTCTGGCGCACGAGATACGCAATCCCCTGGCCGGAATCGCCGGTGTCATAGAAATCGTCAGTCGCGACCTTCCACCCGGCAGCCCCGCCCGCTCCGTTATCAAAGATGCAAAAGAGGAAGCAGTGCAGATCAATCGCATTCTCACCGATCTGCTGGAGACCGCCCGCCCCAAGCCGCCACAATTCCAGGTGAAAGACATCGGCTCAACCGCCGAACACGCGGTACTGTTTGCCCGTCAGCAAGCCATCACCAAGCGCATCATGATCGAGCTGCAAAAGGACGAAGACATCCCTCCCTTCGACCACGATCCCCATCAGATCAATCAGGTGCTGCTGAACCTGCTGCTTAACGCTATTCAGGCGATGGACAAGCCAGGCACAATCTACGTCACCGTTGCGGCGCGACAAAGACGCCGCTCTCATCACCGTCGCCGATCAGGGCAAAGGCATTCCGCCCGAGACCCTCCCCAACATCTTCCGGCCATTCTTTACCACCAAGGGGCACGGCACCGGGCTCGGCCTGTCACTGGCGCGGCGCATTGTGGAATCGCACCGCGGGACGATCAGCGTCCGCAGCGAAGTAGGCAAGGGAACACAGTTTGTCATTCGTCTGCCCATCGCCCACAGCCAAGCGCAAGCATCCTGAAAATTAGTCCTACATTGTGAGATACGACATTGTGGGATATCGGCTGAAAGCCCGACACGCAAAGGACCAGAGGCCCCAGGCAGTTATCTCATTAAATGTAAGTTGTCCTGGTTCGTATCAGGGCACGACTTCAGTCGTGCCGATCAAGGCGCAAAAAAGAATGGGGCTTTAGCCCCCGAGAAACACGATCCATCAGGGGCTAAAGCCCGAATTTCTGGACGCCGGACGGCACGGCTGAAAGCCGTGCCCTGATACAAAACGAAGCAGTTTTATGGAGTGACCTTTGGCGTCTTTTCATGTCGAAATCGCCGGCCGCCAAAAACTACAACTCGATCAACTCCTTGGTCGCCGGAGTCAGCACCTGGCAGCCCGTCTCCGTAACCACCACCATATCTTCAATGCGAATGCCACCCTTGTCCGGGACGTAGACTCCTGGCTCGATGGTGATGACCATTCCGGGTTGTAGCTGTTCCTCCTGCGCCTTACCCAGCCGCGGAGGCTCGTGAATCTCCAGCCCAACACCGTGGCCGGTCGAATGGGTAAAGAACCGGTCGAGCTTGGCCCGTCGCAGCACATGACGCGCCGCGTGGTCCACCTCGCCTGCCGTTGTCCCCGGCTTTACGGCCGCAATTCCTGCCATCTGCGCCTCCAGAACCGCGTCATACCATCGGCGCTCTTCGCGGCTGGCGCGGCCCACATGCACGGTCCGGGTCATATCGGAGCAATAGCCGTGCTGCACGACCCCGGAATCGATCACCACAAATCCATGACGAGGGATGGGCTGGCCCGAAGCTCGGCCATGCGGCAGAGCGGAGCGCTTGCCCGCGGCAACAATTGTGTCGAAGGCCATGCCGTCGGCCCCTGCCCTGCGCGCGGCAAACTCCAACTCACCGGCAATCTCCGACTCCCGCACGCCTGCACGTATCGACTGCAACGCGTGCTCGTAAACCGCTGCTCCCAAGTTCACCGCATCACGAATGATCCGCAGCTCTTCAGCGTCCTTGATCATCCGCTGGCCCATAATCAGGCCGGAGGTCGGTTTCCACGCGGTTCTCTTGCCAGCCAGCTTGCGCATCTCGGCTGCCGTTGCCACCGTCGTGTGGTCACTTTCGAAGCCGATAGCTGCCGCCTTCACCTCGCCAATCAGCCTGCCAGCCGCCTCCAGCAGCGGCCCCTTGGCGATGACTACCCGCGGGCCCCGGACTTCGTCCCGCGCCTGTTCGGTGTAGCGTCCATCGGTGAAGAAGACCCGGCGTCCGCGCAGGAAGAGCAGCAATCCGTTGCTTCCCGTGTAGCCACATAAGTAGCGCAGGTTCGCCGGATGCGTCACCACAAAGCCGTCGAGGCGCATAGCCTCTATCGTCTGCTGGAACGTCTTCTGGCGGAGTGGGTAATCCATGATCCTCCGGACGAATCGCGGGCCTACTGCGTCAACTTGAGTGGCTCGGTGGTCTGCTTGCTGGCGCGGTAAATGTGATGGCGGTTCGGATGATGCGCCACCGCATCCAGTCGAACATAATATGTTCCCGTACCCGGACCTGAGCCGAACGGAATTACCGGGCTGGTGCTTCCGCCAGCGAGCATGAAGTGCTGATAGCCCAGCGCCGTCGCCCGGCCAATCTCGTTCACGGCGACGATCACCACCGTTATATCGAAGTCCTCTGTCGTTTGATTTGAAACCACGGCGGAGCCAGAAATTGTGCTGCCATTGACCTTGGGTGGTTCCTTCCAATCCACCGTGATCCCCGCGATTACATGGATGGTGACGTCACTCTGGATTTGAAGTCTTGGAACGCTGGAGTCGACTACCACCACGGTGAAGCGGTAATCGCCCGGGGTTGTCGGTGCCCCGTCGATCTTGCCGGAATGCGGATGCAGCTTCAGGCCGGGCGGAAGGTCGCCGCCTGTCACTTGCCAGGTGTAAGGCTGGCTTCCACCGGTCGCGGTCAGCGGCAAAGTGTAATTCTGTCCCACGATAGCGCCCTGCGCCGGAAGCGCCTGGATCTGCAACGTCTGTCCAGCCGCGAAACCGCTGGCGAGAATAACGAGCACGATGAGCGAGTACATTCGCATGAGAGAACATTATAGGGGCTGGGGGCTGGGGGCTCGGGGCTGAGATCGCACGCCGCCGAACCGCCCTTTGTGTCGAGCCTCACTTACGAAAGCTTCGCGCAGCGTATATCATCGTTTGTTCGGGCCAGAAAACGGTGCCTGACCAGGAAACCATCTTAATTCGGCTCCGTCGCGTCAAAAGCCAAGAGCTGAGAGCGAAGAGTAAACATGGCCTCTGACCGTAAAATTCGAGTACTTGTCGCAAAGCCTGGCCTTGACGGCCACGACCGCGGCGCCAAAGTGATTGCCCGCGCCCTGCGCGACGCCGGCATGGAAGTCATTTACACCGGCCTGCGCCAGACCCCCGAAATGGTGGTCACGGCCTCACTGCAGGAAGACGTTGACGTAATCGGTCTTAGCATTCTTTCCGGCGCCCACAACGCAATAGTGCCGCGCGTGATCGAACTCCTGAAGCAAAACCAGATGGACGACGTTCTGCTGCTGCTGGGCGGTATCATCCCGGACCAGGATGTTGAGACCCTGAAGCAGCAGGGGGTGGCGGCGGTGTTTCAGCCGGGCACGCCCATGGATTCCATCATCGAGTTCATCCGCGCCCATGTGAAGCCGCGCGGCGTAACCGCGACCACCTGATTACCCAGGGCCGTGATTTAGGCTTTGTTTTGCACGACCTCGCACGAGCTTGACCGAGAGGCGAGGCGAATTCCTCGCTGCGAGGCAGGTATGCGTAGTCTCTGGTTCTTGTTGTTTCTGTTTGTTGGCGTTCTCTGCGTGGCCCAGACCGCATCGTCCAACTCCTCTCCGTCTTCGGAATTTCCCAGAGAGATTCCCAGCTTCGATCTCACCGCCATGGACAAGACCGCCGATCCCTGTGTGGACTTTTATCAGTTCGCCTGCGGCAACTGGATGAAGAACAATCCCATCCCGGCTGATAAATCGAGTTGGGGACGTTTTTACGAACTGCGGGAACGCAACGTCTACATGCTGCATGACATCCTGGAGCAGACGCAAGCTCCCGGGAAGCACAGCGCCATTGAGGAGAAGGTAGGCGATTACTACGCCGCGTGTATGGACGAGACCGCCATTGAGAAACGAGGCGTTGAGCCGCTCGCGTCTCCCATGAGCGCCATCGCCGCCATCAAGACGAAGCCGGAACTCATTTCGCAGGTCGGAGCGATGCAGCGCGACGGAATCACCGCGCTGTTCAGCTTCGGGCAGATGCCCGACATGCACGATTCGCGGCGGACCATTGCCGACCTTGACCAGGGCGGGCTCACCCTTCCCGACCGCGATTACTACATCAAGGACGATGCCAAGTCGGTGGAGACGCGGCAGAAATATCTGCAGCACGTGCAGAAGATGTTTGAACTCGCGGGCGACAAGCCTGACGTGGCCGCTGCCGAAGCCAAAACTGTGCTGGCGGTAGAAACGGGACTAGCCAAAGCTTCCATGGATCGCACTGTCCGCCGCGATCCCAAGACCCGCGATCACATGATGCCGGTGGCGGAAATTGCCGCCAGCGCGCCCAACTTCCAGTTGACCGCGTTCTTTGACGATAGCGGTGCGACAAAGTTCACCGCCCTGAACGTCGGCAATCCTGACTTCTTCAAGGCCGTGAACGATCAGATCAGCTCCACTTCACTCGATGACTGGAAGACCTACCTGCGGTGGCGGACGCTCGACACCTACGCCCCCAACCTGCCCAAGGCGTTCGTCGACGAGGATTTCCAGTTCAACGGCATCTACATGTCCGGGCAGAAAGAGATTGAAGCACGCTGGAAGCGCTGTGTGGCCTCCACCGACCGCAATCTTGGCATGGCGCTGGGCCAGCTCTATGTCGACAAGACGTTCGGTCCCGGAGGCAAAGAGCGCACGCTGAAGATGGTGCAGGCCATTGAAGAAGTTATGCACCAGGACATTGGGCAGTTGAGCTGGATGTCGGACACGACCAAGCAAAAGGCTTACGAGAAGCTCAACGCTATCGTCAACAATATCGGCTATCCCGACAAGTGGCGCGACTACAGCACCGTCGTGGTGAAGCGCGACGATTACGCCGGCAACCTCACCCGCGCCCGCGCCTTCGAGGTGCAGCGCCAGCGCAACAAGATTGGCAAGCCCACCGACAAGAAAGACTGGACCATGACTCCGCCTACGGTGAACGCTTACTATCGCGCGGACATGAACGACATCAGCTTCCCTGCCGGCATCCTGCAGCCGCCGTTTTACGGCAAGACTATGGATGACGCGGTGAATTACGGCGCGATAGGTGTGGTCATTGGCCACGAGTTGACCCACGGTTTCGACGATCAGGGGCGCAAGTTCGATGCTGACGGTAATCTGAAGGACTGGTGGACGGCGGAGGACGCCAAGGCCTTCGAAGAGCGTGCCAGTTGCACTGCTGACGAGTATTCCGGCTTTGTTGCGGTGAAGGACGATAAGGGCGAAGTGAAGCTGAACGGCCGGTTGACGTTGGGCGAGAACACCGCCGACAATGGCGGCCTGAAGCTGGCCTACATGGCGCTGACAAACATTATCGGGAATACGGCGGTCAAGACCATCGACGGCTACACTCCCCAGCAACGCTTCTTCATTTCTTACGGGCAGATCTGGTGCCAGAACGTGACCGATCAGCAGGCGCGAAAATGGGCGCTCATCGATTCCCATTCGCCAGGGCGCTGGCGGGTCAACGGCGTGGTGCAGAACTCGGCAGCGTTCGAGGAGGCGTTCGGGTGCAAGGCCGGCCAGCCCATGGTCAGCAAGAATGCCTGTCGGGTGTGGTAGGTGGCAGGAGCTAGAATCAACAGTGAATGACCACAGGCTCAGCGCCAGCAGTTTCAACGCTTGACTCGCGTCTTTCCGTCTGGCTGTCCTACGGCGTCCTGCTCGCGGGCTTGGGTGCGGCGGTCGCGGCGGCGTACATTGTCATTTCCACCTATTCGCCGCTGCCGCACTGGGACGAGTGGTCGCTCTTCGATCATCTTGCCGCGGGCAAGGGCTGGTCTTGGGCGTGGTTGTGGGCGCAGCACAATGAACATCGTATCCTGGTCCCCAAGATTTTCTTTCTGCTCGATGTTCAACTTTTTCACGGAACCCAGAGCTTTCTGCTGGCAAGTATCTTTCTAATACAACTGCTGCAAGTGGGGCTGCTCAGCTACAGTCTTTGGACTCTGGGCGGGATGCGAGGCTCGGCCTGGAGAACGGGAACAGGACTGATTGCTTACTGCATTCTTTGTCCCACGCAACAGGAAAACCTGATCTGGGGCTTCCAATTGCAATTTGTCGTGCCGGCGGCGATGGCCACGTTGGCGGTCCTCAGCCTGCTGCTGTTCTATCGCAACTCCGTCGAGAATAGGGCCGCCGGACCATTCCTGCTCCTCGCAATTGCAGCGGCGACGGCTGCAACCTGGTCGTTGGCCAACGGCATGTTGCTCTGGCCGCTACTGCTGGTCACTGCACTGTTCCTGAGAATGAGGCGTTCAGCAGTCGCTGATCCTGGCGCTCTTCGCTACGGCGAACATCAGCCTGTATCTCTATCACTATCACTGGCCCTCGCCGCAACACGGAGTTGCGTCGCCCTTTTCGGCGATGGGCGGCGTATTGCGGTATGTCGCCGTGTATTTCGGAAGCACCTGGGTCCGGCATTCCAGCGGGTGGGTAGCGGTCGCGGCGGGAACAATTGGCATTGGTGCCAGCCTGGTGATCATTGTTTTCGCTATCCTACAGCGTGGGATAAGGTCCCTACTCATGGTGCAGTTGGCGGCACTAATGCTGCTGTGTCTGGCGACGGCGGCCATCACCGCGTCCGGACGCTTGCAACTCGGGCTGGAGCAGGCCACGGCCTCGCGTTACCAGACATTCGCGCTTCTCTTCTGGTGCAGTCTCGGGCTGGCGCTGCTGTTTTACGCATCTAGGAGTCCTACACAGTGGTACATCCTGTCGGGATGTCTTCTAGCGTTGACGCTGGGCTTCGCCACCCAGGTCCGGCTGCCACTGATTGACGCGCAATGGCATCAACTGCGTCTGCGCGTGGTATCGCTGGCTTTGTTGACTGGGGTTCAGGATCCCGCGATGCTGGCGGAGCAGGCCTATCCCGACCCGCACGCCGTGCTGCGGGCCGCAGAGTACATGAAGCAGAATCGCCTTTCGATTTTCGCTGGGGATCTGTACTCGCAGCTGGGACAGCCTTTGGACGCTGTCTATCGATTACGCCCTGCAAGCGCGTGTTCCGGATATGTGTCCTCATCGCAAGTCCTGCCCGCCGACGATGGGCGAGGTCTGCACATGACGGGCTATGCATGGGACCAGGAGTTGAATCGTCCCGCAAGGGTAGTGGTCGCGGCCGTGGACGGGCACATCAGCGGATTCGGTTCGACGATTGCAATTCCGATGAGTTTTCCGACAACCGCCAAGCAGGCTGATCCTGCACGTTTCGGCTGGATCGCATTCGTTCGTGATGCGCATCTTCCGGGCAAGGTCGAGTTATACACCGTAGTTGGCAATAACAAACTGGACGTTTGCCCGTTCGCCGAAGCTTCGTTCTAGCCGGCAACTTGGTAAAATCAACTTATTCGCAGATCTGCGTTGCGTGGGGATTTCCTCTTTGGTGCAATTCACAGAAAGCTACGACGTCGTGGTGGTCGGCGCCGGCCATGCCGGTTGCGAGGCCGCCATGGCTGCCGCCCGCATGGGGCTGAAGACTGCGCTGTACACGCTCAACCTCGATCTCATCGCCCAGATGTCGTGCAACCCCGCGGTTGGCGGCATCGCCAAGGGACACCTGGTGCGCGAAGTGGACGCGCTCGGCGGCATCATGGGCGAGGTAACGGACGCGGTCGGTATTCAGTTCCGCCTGCTGAACACTTCGCGCGGGCCGGCAGTGTGGTCCCCGCGGGCGCAGTGCGACAAGCAGCAATATCGCCTGAAGATGCGCGAGATGCTGGAGTCGGAGCCGAACCTGCACATCAAGCAGGCGGAAGTGGCGGAAATAGTTGTCAGTGGTCAGTTGTCAGTTGTCAGTGAAACCGAGGACCGGGCTGAGGCGACAACTGACAACCGACAACTGGCAACAGGTATTCGCCTGCGCGATGGCCGCACCGTGGGCGCGCGGGCCGTCATCATTACGACCGGGACATTTCTGAACGGGTTGATCCACTGCGGCGAGCAGCAGTACCCTGCTGGGCGCAGCGGCGAGGCGCCCTCCGTACTCCTGGGTGAAGCGCTGAAGAATCTCGGCCTGCGCGGCTGCCGTTTGAAGACAGGCACTCCACCGCGTCTGGACGGCCGCAGTATCGATTGGTCGAAGTTCACCGTTCAGCCCGGCGACGAAGATCCCACGCCGTTCAGCTTTCGCACCCGGCGCGTTGCCCATCACGACAAGCAGGTGCCCTGCTACATCGCCTTCACCACGCCGGAGACGCATCGCATTATCCGCGAAAACGTGCATCGCTCGCCGATGTACAGCGGGCAAATCCAGTCGATCGGGCCGCGCTATTGCCCATCGATTGAGGACAAGATCGTGAAGTTCCCCGACAAGGAGACGCATCAGCTTTTCCTTGAGCCCGAAGGGCTGAACACGCACGAGATTTACGTCAACGGCATGAGCACGTCGCTGCCCATCGATGTGCAGCTGGCCATCATCAAGTCGATTCCTGGCCTCGAGAACGCCGAGATGCTGCGGCCGGGCTACGCCATCGAATACGACTCCATCGATCCGACCGAGCTACAGCGCACGCTGGAAACCAAGAAGGTCGAGCGGCTTTATCTCGCCGGGCAAATCAACGGCACCAGCGGCTACGAAGAGGCGGCGTGCCAGGGACTGATGGCCGGGATCAACGCCGCGCTGAGGGTGAAGGGCGAGCCTCCACTCATCCTCGACCGCACCGAAGCGTATACGGCAATCCTGATCGACGACCTCATCAGCAAGGGGACGAACGAGCCTTATCGCATGTTTACCTCGCGCGCTGAGTTTCGGCTGCACCTGCGCATCGACAACGCCGACCGCCGGCTCACGCCCCATGGGCGGCGCGTGGGACTGATTCGCGATGCCGATTGGAACGACTATCTCGCCAAGCAGGAGCGCATGAAAGGCCTGCGCGAGGTGCTGGTAAAGACAGTGGCCAGTGGCCAGTGGTCAGTGGCCGGCGAGAGCTCCGAGGCGTTGACGGAGCTGCTGAACAAAGCAAGAGCAGCAGGCGTGACGCTTGCGCAGCTTCTCAAGCGGCCGGAAGTGCAGATCGAGCAACTCGTTCCGGTACTCATGAAGCTCATGCCGAGTTTCTTCACACGCGAAGCCGTTGTCAGTTGTCAGTTGTCAGTTGTCAGCGAAAATTCTGCGCCGGGAAAACCGACAACTGACAACCGGCAACCGACAACCGATTTCCGCCTCTCGGCGGAAATCCGCAACGAGCTGAAGTCAGTTGAAACGGAGATTAAGTACTCGGGGTATCTGGATCAACAGACAAAGGCGATTGATCGGCTGAAGCGTTCGGAGCAGCGGACGATTCCGGACTGGTTCGACTACAGCAAGGTTTCGGGTCTGTCGCGCGAGATGAACGAGAAGCTCACGCGGGTGCGCCCGCAGACCCTGGGCCACGCGAGCCGCATTCCTGGCGTTACTCCCGCGGCGGTCTCGCTCATCAACGTGTACATCGAAATCCAAGCCCGCCGCCACGCCAGCGCGACTTCGCAGCCCTGACGGCCCCTCTGGCGTTGTTTCTGGCGCGACCTGTTATGCTTCTGGTTTTGGAGAAGCCAGATGCGTAATCTCGCCACAGCTCTTGCTCTTCTGTTTGCTTTCACAAACATCGCCATCGCGCAAAATGCGAAGCATCCGTTCACCATGGACGACGCCGCTACGCTGCATCACGCCCGCGCCGTCGCGGTTTCGCCGGATGGAAAGACCATTCTCTACCGCGTCCGCTTCGGCGGACAAAAAGGTCCTGACAGCACCGAATGGCATTTGATCTCGACCTCCGGTGGCGAGCCCCACCATCTCAGCATTCCGGAGCAATTCAAGCCCGTGGGCTTCACCGGGGATGGCAAGGCGCTTTACGGAACGCTGGAGGCGAACAAAACGGGACAGCTGGCTACCCTTCCGCTGGCGCCCGCGGATACGCCGGCGGCGGCCGCCGCAACGCCGATGCCGCTGACGGCATTGCCCAGAGGAATCGAGGCCGCCATGATCTCGCCCGATGGCAAGCGTTACGCCGTTTTGGCCGACCCGCGTCTTCCCGACCCGCTGGCCGATGTACATAAGGTCATCGAGGCTGCACCGACCAGCATCTATGTCGTCAACGCCGATGGCACTGGCGGCGCTTGGTGGTGTCCCACATTGCGGGACATCGCTGAAGAAGGTATCGCGTGGTCGCCCGACGGCAGTTCTTTGGCGGTCCTGTCGCAAACGCCGAAGATAGGCTTTCACTTCGTCCATTCCGACCTTGACGTGTGCAGCGCTTCCGCGACACATCATGTAGCTACGACCGACAACGCAAGCTCAAACATTGGCTGGATCAACGCAGGCAAGGACCTCGTCTTTCTGACTACCACAACCCAGGTCTTGACGCCCGATCACGTTTGGACGGTGTCAGCGGCCGGTGGCACACCACAGGACCGCACTGCGGACCTGCCGGCCAGCGCCATCCATCTGGAGGTTGATCCCCTGGGAAATGCCTGGGTGTGGGTCGCTCGCGGCGTGCAAGTGGAGATCGACGCTTTCAAGGAAGGCTCACTAACGCCCATGTATAAGTGGCCTGGGGGCGACGTCGACAGCATAGTCACGCCGCAGATGTCTTCCGCGCCTGGCGTGCGCGTTTTCACCGTGTCTGATCCGCAGCATACCGGCAATGTCGCCATTGCAAACGGCAGCACGCTACAGCGAATCACGACCGAAGGCGATGATCAACTTGCGAAGATCGCGCTGGGTGAAGTCCGGGCTGTGCATTGGAAAAGCGCGGAAGGCATTGCGCTGGAAGGTATCGTGACCTTCCCGGCGGACTACTCCGCGGGCAAGCACTATCCGTTCATGGTCTTGCCCCACGGAGGGCCCGAAGCCAACGACACCTTGGGCCTCGACTGGTTCACCAGACCGTTCGCAGGAATGGGTTACGTCGTGTTGCAGCCGGAGTATCGCGGCTCAACCGGCTACGGCAGCGAATTTTTGAACGCTATTTATCAGCACTTCGGGGACCGCGCCTATCGCGATGTGGACAGCGCTACCGATTTCGCCATTGCCCAAGGCTGGGCCGATCCACAACGGCTTACCATGTTCGGCTGGAGCGCCGGCGGCTTCATGACCTCGTGGTCGGTGACGCAGACCAACCGCTACAAGGCCGCAATCGAGGGCGCGGGGATTACCGATTGGCTTAGCTTTATTTGGACCAGCGATGTTCAGCAGTTTGATTACGACGCGCGCTGGCCGGACAAAGATCCCAACGCATTTCTGGTCTTCTCCGCGGCAATGCATTCTGAGAACGTCACCACGCCGTTGCTGATCCTGCACGGTGCTGCCGATGAACGGGTTCCAACGTACGAGGGTCGTGAGCTATTTGAAGTTCTGGCGGCGCGCGGCAAAACCACTCGCATGGTCACATACCCGGGCTCGCCGCACTTTCCCACAGTGTGGGAGCAGGTCCACGACGTGTTTCGCGAAGTTGCCGCATGGCTGGCCCGCTACAATCCTTAATCGTCTACACAGGGCTTATGCAGAGTCAGGACCTCGAAATCTTTCTCGACTATCTCGACAAGGTGCAGCAGCGCACGATGCGGGTTGTTCGATGCATCCCCGCCGACAAACTGGACTGGTCTTACCGCGATGGAAAATTCACACTGGGGGATCTGGTGCGGCACATGGGAGCGATCGAGCGCTACATGTTCGGCGAAACCATTCAGGGAAAGCCCAGCCGATACACGGGATGCGGCAGCGAGCTGGCGGACGGTCTGGAAGAACTTATTCGCTTCAAAGAGACGATGCACCGTGAGACGGTGGAGATTATTCGCGGGCTCGGAGAAGAGGGACTGAACCGCAAGTGCACGACGCCCGATGGCGCTTCCATAACGGTATGGAAATGGCTGCGGCTGATGGTGGAGCACGAAATCCACCATCGCGGCCAAATCTATCTTTATCTTGGCATGCTCGATGTGCCGACTCCGCCGTTGTACGGGCTGACCTCGGAGCAACTGAGCGAGCGCGGGGCAAAGAATTGAGGTCGCTAAACTACTGCGCCGAACCGGAATGGAAATATTGCTTGACCATGGGCATGATTTGCTCCCACCAGGCTCCTTGCCAATTGACGGCGCGCTTGGGCAGCGTCTGCACCTTCGTTACACAGGCGTCGGCTTTCGCAATATCACCCATCTGGCGATAAATGATGGCCATGTTGTTCAGCACTTGTGTACTCTGGTCCGAGTTCCACGCCTCTTTCAGGACCTTCTTGTAATACTCCAGAGCTATGTCCAGGTTCCCGTGCGTCTGCTCATAGCCGGCAATACTCAGATTGATAAACGGATCCCCGGGTTCGATGGCGGCAGCGCGAAAGAAGTGTTGGATAGCTTCGTCGTGCCGACCGGCGGCGTCTAGTGCCCCACCTAATAAATATTCTGCCTTCCAGTTTCCGGTAGTCACGTCGGCCGAGTGCGCCCACAAACTTACGTCGTCTTGCCAGAAGCCAATCTGCCGGTAAGTAACCGCGGCCAACGCAGCGAGAACTACAAGACTGACGGCTGGCAACAACGCTTTGGGCAGATGGCGTTCGGCGGCCCAATCGGCCACGCCCCAGCAGATCATGAGGAAGAGGCCGATGAAGGAAACATACGCGTAGCGATCAGCCATGCCCTGCACATCGGCCTGCACCAGGCCGATGCAGGGGACCAGCATGATGAGGAACCACAGCCATCCCACAATGTAGTACCTGTGCCGCCGGGCCCGCGCCGCCAGAACGGTGATGACTAACAGGACCGCGATTGACGTCCACACCTGCCACCAGTGCAGGTACTTGCCGGGATGCGGATAGTAGAGCGCAAGGTTCGTCGGCCAGAAGGCTTTGCGTATGTAACGCGTGTAGGAGACGAGGGCATTCTCGATTCTGATCCACAGCGTGTAGGGCTGCTGCTCGCCGGCGACGTGTTGCGCGATCATGGTGACGCCGGCATCGACTATACAGATGAAGAACAGCGGGAACTTTTCTTTCACCAGCCAAGAGAGGCTTTTTGCGGGAATGGCGTTGGGCGGTGCATTGGCCGGGCGATCGCCGGCGAACATTCGCTCTAGCGGCCAGTAATCCCACAGCAACAGGACGAGCGGCAGCATGATGATCTGCGGCTTGCTCCACAGTCCCAGGATGAATAGACCCGTCATCACGAGATAGCGGCCGACGCCCGGCTTGCTGGCATACCAGCGATACGCAGCCAGGGCCAGCAGGCAGAACATGGTGCTGAGCATGGTCTTGCGTTCAGCTACCCAGGCCACAGATTCGACGTTGAGAGGATGCAGCGCGAACAGCGCCGCGACCATGAGACTTCGCCCAGCGTAGCCGGTCGCCCATTTCAGCACCAGGAACAGTAAGACCGCGTCCAGCGCGTGCAGAAGCACGTTCTCGTCGTGATGAGGAGCCGGATCGAACCCGAACAGTTGGATATCGATGGCGTGCGACACCCAGGTCAGCGGATGATAATTGCCGGCGTAGCCATGCGTGAACGCCCAGAAGACTGCGCCACCGGTCAGGCCGTTCGCGATGTGTGGGTTTTGGGTGACGTACTTGGGGTCGTCGATGTTGGCGAAGGGATGCTCGTGTACCGGCGAATAGACCGCGATGGTGACGATGGCCAGCAGAAGGCCGAAAAGAACGGTACGAAGAGCCGAGTCCTTGAAGAGAAAGCCCGATTGCGGTTGCGCAGCTGCTTGAGGTTCGACGCCAACGGAAGCCACATGTCCCCCTTGTCCGCGAAAAGTATATCCGATAGGTTCCGCGAGGTGAACAATTCGGCGCTGAGACGGGTGAATCCGTCGCCGACGAAACGGGCTGAAAAAGTCAAAAGCAGATCCCTCGTCGGCCTAAAGGCCTCCTCGTGATGACAAATTTAAACATTTGGCGCACTTATGAACAGCGACGCTCACCAATTGCAATCACTCGTCCAGTGCTTAGAGGAATCGGAAGCGGATCGCGCCAGGTCCATTGTTCGCCGCTGAGGTCCCGCGCGGATTTCGTTTGGCCGGCTCCAATGAGCAGGCAGAGCTTGCCGCCCGGCCTGACCAACGCCGCCGCAACCGGCAAAGCGCGCTCAAACTTCTCCACCGCGCGCAGGGTGACGAGATCGGCGGTTTGTCCCCACTGCTCGGCGCGGCCGCAGAAGACCTGGGCGCGGTCAAGCTTCAGGGTTCGCAAGGCTTCGCGAAGGAACGTAGCCTTCTTGTTATGCGATTCGATGAGCGTCAGCTCGATGTGCGGCGCGCAAAGTTTTATGGGGATGCCAGGAAAGCCCGCACCGGAACCGACGTCGGCCAGAGTGATGGGCGCGGCAGCCAGTGCATCAAGCATTCGCGCCGCGAATAGCGACTCGCCAAAGTGCCGGGTCACGATCTGCTCGGGATCGCGCACCGCCGTCAGGTTTACGCGGGCATTCCAGCGCAGCAGCAGATCAAGGTAGAGGCGGAACTGCTCCAGCATCTCGGCCGGAAGTTCCGCGTTGCCGGTGAACGGCCGGAGGAGTTCGGCGATGCGGGCGGGATCCATGTGCTCTCGATTATCGATCATTAGCAATGCCTGGGTTCGCAATCGATAACAGCGAAAGTCTTGACGCCGTTGGTAAAGTAGGTAAAATAACTACATTGAGGAGGGAGCGATGGACAAGGCGGTTTCTGCCGCGGACGCTAATCGCAATTTTTCCCAGCTTCTGCAGGGCGTGCGCAGAGGACGAAGTTACGTTGTAACCAGCCACGGTAAACCGGTTGCGAAGATTGTTCCGGTCAGCGAGAGCGATGTCGTGACTTCAAGCGCCTGGACCACCCTGCTAGGGAGGCTGCGATCTCAGCCGGTCGTCGACATTGGCCGCTGGACCCGCGAGGAACTGTACGAGGACGCAGAATGAGGGTGGCCTTGGACACAAACATCCTGGCCTACGTCGAGGGCGTCAACGGCACGGCCAAGAAAAATGCCGCGCTGCAAGTCGTGCGACAGTTCGGCCAGAATGCAGTGGTGGTGCCAGTACAAGCGTTGGGTGAACTGTTTCACGTGCTGGTGCGGAAGGCGGGACGCTCGCCGTCGAAAGCCCGCGCAGCAGTGTTGGGCTGGCAAGATGCGTGTGTCACGGTCGAGACTTCAACCGCTGTCATGCTGGCTGCAACCGACCTTGCGACCGACCATCGTCTCAGCATCTGGGACGCAGTCATTCTTTCGGCTGCGGCGGAGAGTGGTTGCCGGTTGCTCCTGTCGGAAGACCTGCAGGACGGATTCACATGGCAGGGCGTCACCGTTGCCAATCCATTTGCCAGCACGCTGCATCCCCTGCTCCAAGCCGTGTTGTCGAGTAAGCCTGCCAGCTAGCAGAATTTGTTGTGGACAGCGCAACTCGATTGTCCTGGGTCGACCGGTTATTGAGGGCGAGTGGCGCGAGAGGTGTCTTCTTCCGTGCCGCCGAAGAATCGTTCCACCTCTCTTATGTCGGCAGTGCGGCCGTATTTGGGCAAGCTATCGAGAAACACCCGCCCGTACTGCTTTTTCAGAATGCGATTGTCGAGCAGGCAGAGCAGTCCGCGATCGTGCAGGGAGCGGATCAGCCTGCCGAAACCCTGCTTCAGGGAAATCACCGCGCTGGGCACCTGGTACTCGTAGAAGGCGTTGCCGCCGTCGTCGTCAATCGCGCGGACGCGCGCGGCCACGACGGGATCGTTGGGCACCGCGAAGGGCAGCTTGTCGATGATGACGCAGCTCAGTTGTTCGCCCTGCACATCCACCCCTTGCCAGAAGGACGAGGTTGCAAACAGGACGGCATTGGGCGTGAGCCGGAACTCCTCCAGCAGGGCATTCTTGGGCGCGCTGCCTTGCAGCAGCATGGGAAAGTTGAGTTCGCCGAGCAATCGCTCATAGAGCTGGTTCATCAGCGCGTAGCTGGTAAAGAGGCAGAAGGCCCGTCCGCGCGTAATGTCCAACACTTGCCGAACGCGTTGCGAAGCCTGCTCCACAAAGCGCGGATCGCGAGGATCGGGAAGATCGGGAGGCACGTAGAGCAGTGCCTGGCTCTCATAATCGAAGTGCGATGGCACCACCAGTTCGCGGGCATGCTGGATGCCCAGCCGATTGGTGATGTACCCAAACTCACCGGCCACGGCGAGGGTTGCGGAAGTGAGTACGGCCGACTCCAGATGCTCAAACAACACACTCCGCAATATTTGCGACACCGTGATGGGCGTGGCCTGGAGGAAGACATTATGCTGCCCGCCGCGACGATCGCCCCGGCGGTCGATCCAGAAGACGGTGTTGCGGTCCTGCGCTTCCAGGATGAAGCCAAGTTGTGTCTTCAGCTCGTCTACACGCCGCGCCATGGCGTGGACTTCGTCGGGCTTCTTAGGAATGGCTTGCAACTCCGTGTAGAGGTGCAGGAGTGCATTCTGCAATCCGAGATATTCGTCGCCGTTCTCTTCGAGGAACTCGGCGCGATTGTCGAAGGCGAAGCGGCCGTCGCCCGGCGGAAGAAGCGAGAAGAAAAACTGCGAGTGCTCGCGCACGCGCGCTGACGCCTGCAGCACATCCGCCAACGGAATATCGGCGCGGCGTAAAGTGTTCTCGACGTCGCGCAGCAACTCATCAACCTTAAGATTGGAGACGGTCACGCCGAAGTAGTCGGTGGCCACGTCTTCCAGTTCGTGCGCTTCATCGAAGACGACAATGCCGGCGTCAGGCAGCACACCCGCGTCGGCGGCGCGATCAGTCGCGGCTTTGATGGCCAGGTCGGCGCAAAAGAGATGATGGTTGACGATGATGATATCGCTCTCGGCAGCGCGGCGGCGCATCTCGGTGATGAAACAGCGGTCGAACTGCTGGCACTCGCTGCCGATGCAGCGGTCGGTGCGGGCGTCGAGTTTAGGCCACAGGTGACTGGTTTCGGGCAACTCGGACAGCTCGGCGCGGTCGCCGGTCTCGGTGGTTTTCTCCCAGTCGTTGATGATGCGAAAGTGGCTGATCTCCTCCAGCCCGTTCAACACTGGCTGAGACGTGAGATCATAGAGCTTCTTGCGGCAAAGATAATTGCCGCGACCCTTCATATAACAGACCCGCAGCTCGCCGAGGTGCTGCTTCAAGAACGGAATGTCTTTGAAGAAGAGCTGCTCTTGCAGGGTCTTGGTTCCAGTGGAGATGATGACGCGCTTGCCGGAGCGGATGACCGGGAGCAGGTAGGCCAGCGTCTTCCCCGTGCCGGTTCCGGCTTCGACGATGAGATGGCGCCGCTCCTGGAGCGCCTGCTCGACGGCCTCAGCCATTTGCAACTGACCACGGCGAAACTCGTAAGCGGGATGAGTGCGAGCCAGCAGGCCTCCAGGACCGAAGAACTGGTAGAGCGAGGGCAAACGCGCGGCAGTGGAGGCTGGACTGGTGGACGAGGACGGCATTCTACGTCGATCTTACGCGCAACCTTGAAGGGTTTGGGACCGGCAATACGCAGGAAGCAGTTGGCAGGGTCAGAAGACTTCGAGTTCTAACCCGTCGATGCGGCGGAAATGGGCATCACGCGAGAGCAGGGTCAATCCATGTTGCCGGGCGATGGCAGCAATCCAAATGTCGTTCTCCGGAATCGGCTTGCCTCGCTTACGCAGACCAAATCGAATATCGGCATAGTGCACGACGGTTTCCGCATCGCAAGGCAGCACCGGTATTGGAGTAGTAAATCGCTCCAGACGCGCCAGGTTCTCGGCCACTCGCGAAGAAGCCAATGCCCCATAGTGAAGTTCTCCCAGAACGTGGACACACAGGAAAACCTCATCATCAGATTCGAATCGCTCGGCGGCCGCAGGCTCACCGGTGAAAAGTGCGATAACGGCATTCGTGTCGAGTAACAGCCTACCACTCATTCAGATCGACTCGCTCGCAATCCTTGATCGCTTCTTTCATCTTCTGCAAATCGTAGGCAGGTATCAGCCCGATGAACTGCAGTAAATCCCGTGCGCGGCTGGACGGAACCCGTGGCTTACGATGGCTGTAATCGCTCAGGTACCAATCCAACAGCTGGTGGTAGCGTTCAGGAATCGCCCGTTTTTCGGGATAAATTTTGCCCTTGCGCTCGGGATGTACCGGGTCGCCGGGGCGGTAAAGCCGCCGCCGACCGCGCGCGCTGCCGTGCAACATGCGATACTGAGCAGGGTTGGGGCGGTTGGAGGCAACGCAGTGACTCACGATATGCTGCCGAACCCCCGGACGGTCATCGTGAAACTCGCGCTTGGCGCGGCGGCGAATGTCGTCCAAGCTGAAGTCTTCGGCGTCGGGATGTTCACGGTGCAAGAGTGCTGTGGCCAGCCATGCTTCGTCCGCAACTAAAATATTCATCACAGCGACCTCCTAACTTCTAAACCGTAACTAAGGGCTTAGAAGTTGTCAAGGATCTTGTAATGAGCCGTCGAGTGCAATTCGAATCGAGCCAGGTCGCCCGCGAGGGCGAGCCGCAAGTCGCCGGAACGCTCGCGATTGTTGGGCGTCCCAACGTTGGCAAGTCAACGCTGTTCAACCGGCTGGTGCGGTCGCGCCGCTCCATTGTGGGCGACGAGCCCGGCATCACGCGCGACCGCATTTATGGCGAAGCTGAATGGGCTGGACGTAAGTTGCGCATCGTCGATACGGGAGGCATCATTCCCGACGACCAGGCGCTGATTCCAGCGGAGATTTTCCGCCAGGCGCGGGTGGCGTTGGAGGAAGCCGACGCAGTCGTTCTTGTCGTGGATGGCCGCACTGAGCTCGCATCACCCGACATCGATCTGGCGCGGCTGCTTCTGCGTACCGGCAAACCGCTGGTCCTGGCGGTGAACAAAATCGACACCACGGCGATGGAGCCTTACGCGGAGGAGTTCCGCAGCCTGGGAATCAAGGAGTTGCTGCCTATATCAGCAGAGCATGGGACGGGAGTCGCGGAGTTGCTGGAGTATGTGCTGAGCGTGATTCCGGAGCGGGCGAACGCAGGTGGCGATCCTGAACATTTGGGAAGGAACGACGGCCAGCAGGTCCCTCCACTCGGACTAAAGTCCTCGGTCGGGATGACACAACGAAAAGGTAGCAGGCCTTCGGAACCTCAGTCAGAGGAGAGCGATGCTGAAGAGGAGGGCGCTGACAAAGACGCTGAGCCGCGCGAGACCAAGGTCGCGATTATCGGCCGGCCCAATGTTGGCAAGTCAACCCTGCTGAATGCGCTAACCGGAACGGCGCGGGCGATTGTCTCGCCAGTTGCGGGCACTACTCGCGATGCGGTCGATGAGTTGATGGAACGCGATGGCCGCACTTACCGCTTCATCGACACCGCGGGCATTCGCCGCAAGGGCAAAACGGAGCTGATGGCCGAGAAGATGTCGGTGGTGATGGCGCGCAAGCATCTGGAAGCCGCGGATGTGGCGCTGGTGGTGATCGATGCTGTCGAAGGCGTGACCGCTAACGACGCAACCATCGCCGGCTACGCCCACGAGAGCGGCCGGTCAGTGATCGTGGTCATCAACAAGTGGGACTTGATCACGGAGAAACGAACCGATGGCAAGCCTCCAGCCGACCGCAGCGTTTATGAGGAGCAAGTCCGGCGCCATTTGAAGTTTCTGTCGTACGCTCCGGTGGCGTTCGTCTCGGCGACGACGGGAAAGAATCTGGACAAGCTTTTCTCGACTCTGGAGTTGGTGGCGCGCGAACGCCGCAAGCGCGTCGGCACCGGCGAGATGAACCGCTTCCTTAGCCACATCGACTTTGAGCGGGCCTCCGTGCCAGTTGCCAAGCGGGTGAAGATCTTCTACATGACGCAAGCGGCGGTGGCGCCGCCAACCTTCATTTTGTTCACCGATCGTCCGGTGAAGCTGCACTTCTCCTATCAGCGATTTCTGGAGAACCAGATTCGCGCCGCGTTTGGTTTCGTCGGCACGCCAATATGGATCAAGAACCGGGCGCGCAATGAACCTCGGGGAAAGAAGTAGGCATCGCGCAAAGCCAGTAGCAATACGCCTGGCGGCGGTTACTAGCGGAATGGATGTGCAGGTCATCTGAACCATCAGCGGCCCGAGGCCGGCAGCGTCTTAAATTTGCCGATTCGGCACCCAGCCTCTACACTTAGGGCTTTCCTTTTGAAATAATTCGTGGTGCGCATCCGCTGGCCCATTTGCGCCGGCGGGGAGGATACATGCAGCGGGTTTCAGCGGTTCCTGTCTTGGCTGCGGTCGCAGCGGTTATGTTGTTACTATGCCTGCCTGGATGTGGCAGTAACGGCCCCAGCGCGAGCAGCATCGTGACCCAGGTGGTTGTGACGCCGTCGATCCTTTCCTTGAACCAGGGCGGAGTCCTGACATTATCGGTGGTTGCGCAGAATTCGGCAGGCACCGCCATCGCTGCGGACATCAGTTTCAGCAGTAGCAATACAAACATCGCGACCGTCTCTGCCGGCGGCCTGATTTGCGGAGGAATCTGGGACGCAAGCTTCATTAACTGCAACGCCATTCCCGGCCAGGCAGGAGTGGGAGTGGTGACGATTACGGCAATAGCGACGGCGAATGGAGTGAAGGCGAACGCGACGCTCTACGTCCACGAACCGGTGGACCAGGTAAAGGCCATCCTCGTGGACAGTTGCACCACCATGGGCCAGCAAGTAAATATCTACGCCCAGGTGCTGAGCAGCTCGGCGCCTGGCTGCACGCCATCTGCGCCTTGCGACATCACATCCACGGTCGGCCCCATATCTTTCGGCTCGAACGACACCAGCATCGTCTCCATTAACGCGGCGGGACACCCGGTCGCGGTCACACCAGGCGCCACCTCAGTTTTTGCCAGCAATTCCGGCGTGAATAGCGTGGGCACGCCTTACATGACGTGTGCCGTCGCTACCATCCAGGTACACAGCGCCACCAGTTCGGACACCTCTTTCACTCTGGGAACGGGTGGGACCCAGACGCTCACGGCCGACGTGTACGACACCATGAATCAGTACATCAAGCCGACGCTGACCTGGGGCTCATCCTCAACCGCGACGGCCACCGTTGCCGCCACCGGATCGGTAAATAATCCCGGCACGATTACGGCAGTTCAGCCCGGCACAGCGTACATCACCGCCTCCTGCGCTTTTCCCAGTTGCAACAAGTATCTGTCGCCGCAATACAGTCAAAACGTGGTTACCGCAACCGTGAGCGGAGGAACTAACACCTCGGTTTACGCGGCCAGCACCAACTCGACCATGCTGGTGCCGTTCAGCATCCAAACCGATACACCGGGCACGGCGATTACACTTCCGCATATCCCGAACTCGATCATCGCCAACCCCGCTGGCACTGCAGTCTATCTTGGTTCCGCCAGTGGCTTGATGGCGGTGAGCGTCAGCACCGGAACGGTTACGACGTATGCGGTCAACGGAACCATCGAGGCGATCTCGCCGGATGGAACGGCTTTGCTAGTGTCCGACACTGTGGATCAATCGCTGAATTACTTCAATCTCAGTACCGGAACTCTCAGCAGCGCTCAGTCAAACATTACTGCCATTTCAGCGGCCTACACTCCCGATAGCGGGTTCGTTGAATGGATTTCCGGGACGCAGCTGTTGCTGGGTTTCGGTCTTCCCAGCGGCACGTCGGGCATGGTGGGATTGCCAAATAACAGTGCGGCCAATGCGCTGGACATCATGGCGCAAGGTGGGCTGACTTACATCACCAGCGCCGGCGCAAAACAGATTTTCGTCTTCTCCACGTGCAATCAGAGCCTGGCCCAGACTCTGACCGCAACGGCTCCTACTTTGGTTGCGGCGGTGCCCAATGGAACCGGCGCTGTAGCTGCTGACTCGCCCAACATCGACGTCATCTCCACTCCTTCAGTCTTAAGCGCCGGCTGCCCAGTGACGACCCAGAGTACGATCAGCTCGTACGACTTGGGCGCGGGCAGCTTCACTGCCCAGCAAGTATTTGTCAGTCCGGACGGCACGCGCGCCTGGATTGTCAGCAACCTTCCCCAGCTACTGACGTTTTCGTTGCCTTCACTAACGCCGACCAATATCCCGCTGACCGGAGGAGCGACGGCTTTCAACGGCGGGATCACGAAGGACAGCGGCAACGCGTATTTCGGCGCCAGCGATGGCACTGTGCACCGCATCCTCGTAAACGAATTGACCGATGTAACCAAGATTGCCGTCAACTTGAAGGATGCCAACGGCAACGTGACGCCGCCGAACCTGGTTGTCGTGGTGCCGTAAGCGCTAGGGAAACTCCGATTAAGCCTGCTATTTGAAGGGGACGGCCTTCAGTGTCTGCGTGAGAACTTCCGAACTTATCAGATTGCGTGGAACGCAAAGCATCGAAACTGGCTGCAATCCAACCGCGCAGCGGCAGAATGAAGTTAGCGCGTAAGCGCCGGGTGGAGTTGGGAAATTAAGCCGAGCCGCGGAGCGGCGACACGGGTTCTCCACGCAGACACTTTAGGCCCGTCCGTAAGAGCCGCAAAATCATTGCGGTTTTAGCCTCTGAGGGACTTCGCCATGACTTGATCAGTAGTTTCCCTAGCGCTGCGAAATACAGCTTGACGACGCACAGCTTGCGCTACTCCGTCGTGCCGCCCAGCACTTCGAAGCGCTCGCTTCCAGGGTCGGCTGCCGAGACAGAGCCGTCGCCGATGTTATAGACCCAACCTTGCAGGGCCAGATTCCCGCGTGACAAGCCTGCCGCGACCGCGGGATGCGTTTGCAGGTTTTCCAACTGCGTCAGAACGTTGTACTCGGTCAGCAGGCGTAGCTTCTCTTCCGGCGGAGCGTCGCGATGGTCGCGCAGCAGACGTTCGCGCGAAGCCAGCGAGTGCCGCATCCAGCTCTGCAAAGCCGGCATTCCGGCGGCTTGCTCCGGCTCCAGCAGCGCCTTCACTACTCCGCAGTCGGTGTGTCCGCATACGATGATGAGCGGCACATGCAAAGCCAGCACAGCGTATTCCACACTCGCGGTCACGCCGCCCACGTGATCGCTGTATTTGGGGGCGATGTTTCCCGGCGTGCGCTCGATGAAGATCTCACCTGGCTGGCTTTGCATCAGCATCGTCGGCAGAATTCGCGAGTCAGCACAGGTAAAGAACATGGCAATCGGATGCTGCTGATGCTTCAACTGCTCGAAGAGCTGGCGCTTCGCGGGATAAACCTCGCTCTGGAATTTCGCTACGCCCTTCACGATTTTCGCCAGCGCTTCCTCACTCTTCAAGTTCCCTCCATCAAAGTACATCGGTCACCGAGGTAGATCTGGCCTCTAGAGCCTGCGCTGAGCTTGCCGAAAGATCAGCGTCTAAGCCCGTTGTTCCTGATCCTGAACCAGCTTCACAAGCCGCCGAAAAAGTCCGCTTCCGAAAGCTTTGTAACAGGGCACGACTTCAGTCGTGCCGATAAGCCCATTATTTTTCCCCCGAGCCCGCTTTAGCCGGCGACACATGACGGGCAAGCAGCATTCAGTCGTGCCGGTAGGCCTTTGTCTTTGTCATTCCGAGCGGGCTTCAGCCCGCGAGGAATCTGCTTTCCCCGGCCTCACACGAGAGCCCTGCTCCGCCAAGCCAATATTCATCGCGCTTCTCCCCGTTCCATCATTACCACGCACTCCTTGCGGTAAACGTGCGCGTTCCAGAACACGATGGGCCGCCATTGCAGATGCATCACGCTGCGTGTGTATTCCACGATGTCCCGAATGTCCTCGTCAACCCACACGTGGTAATGAATGCTGTAGTCGGACTGCAAAAGCTGCGTCAGTTGCTGCTCGAACTCCGCAGTTCCCCGCCGACATCCTACAACGTGTTCGACCCAGTCCTCAAAATGCGCCCCCTTGTCGAACCCGCCGCTATCTTCCTCTTCCGCTATCAGGTGTTCTAACGATGTGCGCGCGCGCTTCGCGTCGAAGGTGTATCGCTTGTCGGGAATCTTCAGCAGCAGGACGCCGCGCGGCCGCAGCACATCGTACCAGTGACGCAACGCCGCCAGCGGAAACGGCAGATGCTCCAGAACATGGCTGGCGATCACGAAGTCCACGCTGCGTGGCGCAAACGGCAACTGCATCGCGTCGGCGACGACATCAGGATTCACGACCGGCGTGCTGACTTCAGCATAGTGTTGCCGCAAATCTTCATTCGGGAGGCGATCGACGTAATACACCACCGCCTCAGGCGGGACGGGAAACTTCCGCCACAACGCTCCAATCTCAATGCCTCGCCCGCGCAGATGTCGCGCCAGAAACCTGTTCTCCAGCCATCGCAGCGGCGCGCCTTTCCCCATCCGATCACTATAGAACAGCGATTTGGGTGAACCACGTTTGGGGCGATCGCGATCCAGTACGCAACCAGGACTCGCTGTTTGCCCTCAATCGCGGCCGGCTGACAAGGCTTCAAATCCGGGTGGTATATGCCTTGAAATTTCAAGTTTAGGATGGCCTTGACTTCCGGCCCATACGTTCCATCCACATTGCGCAGATCATAGAAGGGGGGTCAAAAAAACGACCTTGATTCTAAAGGGGTTATACTAAAGTATTCTAAAATATAGACTTAGCTAGCACTCTAAATCGTTCTTTATCAATACTTTGCATGATTATCGCCAAAGTATTGAAAACACAGGAAATCAATCTAAGTCGCTGAGGGTAAAGTATTTAGGTGCTTATCCGCCAGTTCGCCAGATATCTCCCACCCGGCTCGCCGTTCCGTCTCAATCGCGCTTCAATTGTCAAAGATCCAAGCCGGAACCTGCACTCGGCCTGTCCGTTGTGTTTATATTCTGTGATCGAGCAGAACCGCCAGCTTGTCGATCGCAAAACAAAAAGGCCCCAGAAGAAGCTACCTCTAGCTTTTCCAGGGCCACAGCACAGACTAACACTTTAACGCTACTCGTCAATACAACTTTAGTCCAACCCCGGGGTGCCCCGGGTCTCGCGGGTTTCGAGACCCGGGACGAGCGAGTACGATACATCACGCAGGGAAACGTGTCGGCTCAATAGACTTCATCTTCAGCACTCCCCACTCGTTCACCCGAACCACTCCCATCTCCTGATAGGCGTACGAACGGAAGCTGCTCCACGGCCACAACTCCGGCGCTTCCACCAGACCGCGCCTCACCGGATTGCGATGAATGTAGCAAAGCTTCTCCACCCTTTTTGCCGGCGTACAAACATTAAAGTCGTAATACCTTGCCTGCCAAACATGATGCGTTTTTCGGGTGCCCCGCGTCTCGCGGTGTTCGAGACGTGGGAGACGCCTGCGTTCCTCGGCCAGCACGCGCCGCGCGAAACCTAACTTGAGAGCTTGAATTGCAGTAGCCAACGGACACTCGTGCGGTTCGCTGACCAGGAGATGAACGTGTTCCGGCATGACAACGTATCCGATCACCACCCACTGATAGCGCCGGCGTACCTCTTCCAGTACCTTGAGGAACAACTCGCGGCGGTGTGCGCTCGACAGCAGGGGCTGCCGTCCGTAGCAGCTAAAGGTGATGAAGTGGAGATCGTGTCCACCGTGCCAGCGCTCTAAGCCCCAAGGCATGACAACAGATTAGAAATAGGACATTGGTTCCCGCTGTGACAGAGAACACCGCAGGGATGGTCGATTCGCACCAAGTCCCAGGTCTCGAACAACGCGAGACCTGGGCCACCCGGCGGATGGGGCCCTGAATCCTGCTAACATGAGCTGCGGCACGAATACAGCCATTTTGGCGTAACGGCAATTTCAAGGGCGTCTTCGGCGTCGGCGAGCGGAGGAAAGGTCCGATGGAGATCGAGTGGAAACCAAGAGACGCCTTTGTTGGCGTTTTTGACATTCTGGGTTTCAAAAATATGATTCGACAGACGGACCAGGAATTTCCACGGATGTTGACGGGGCAGCTTCGTGACCTTCTACAAACGTTGGATCATCAGAATGCGATAGAACACGGACGGGTGGAGTGCTTGGTCTTCTCCGACACGATCGCGATTTTTGCACCCGACCTTGGCCACGATAGTCCATTGCGTTCTTACGGATGGTTCAGTCTTCTATGTACAAGACTCATCACGAAGTCTGTCGAAATCCGATTGCCCCTGAGAGGGGCAATAAGCGTTGGAACCGCCTTCACTTCAACCTCTCCGCCGATAATCCTTGGCCCATCTTTCCTTGAAGCGCATCAATATTGCGAGGATCAGAATTGGATCGGGCTTCTAATGACTCCTTCGGCCACCCTGAAGTTTTTGCAGGCTGAGTTTGACCCTATTCGTGCTGACTTTGTTTCTGACAACATCCCTTTAAGGAAGATGCCATCGGAGAATGTAATGGCTTATCGCTTCCAGAATGGGATGTCGAATTATTCAAGCCTATTACTGCCAGTCCTCGACGAGATGAGGTGTTTGGCACCGAGCCGCGCCAAAGAGAAGTACAGCAGAACAATAGGCTTCATCGAAAGGCATTATAGGTATACAAGCTAATCTGGTTATTAAAAGAAAAGAATGAATCTTCAAGCCGGGTGCCCCGGGTCTCGCGGGTTTCGAGACCTGGGAGAACGAGTACGATACTTCACGCTGGGAAAACGTGTCGGCTGAATAGACTTCATCCCTCAGCACCCCCCAACTCGTTCACCCGGAAAATTCCCATCTCCTGAATAGGCGTACGCACAGAAGCGGCTGCGGTGACAGAGAACACCGCAGGGCTGGTCGGTCGGCACCGAGTCCCAGGTCTCGAAATGCGCGAGACCCGGGCCACCCGACCGCGCGTCTTCCGATTCTCCCTGCTAGACTGAACCCTCATGTCGGAACCCACCAACTCCTTAGCTCACGCGTCGTCAGCCTACCTTCGTTCGGCCATGCACCAGCCCATCCAGTGGCACGAGTGGGGTGAGGAAGCTTTCGCCGCCGCGCAACGCGAGAACAAGCCCATCCTGCTCGACATCGGGGCGGTGTGGTGTCACTGGTGCCACGTCATGGACCGCGAGTCCTACGAGAGCACGGAAACCGCCGCCATCATCAATCGCGAGTTCATCGCCGTAAAGGTCGATCGCGACGAGCGTCCTGACGTCGACAGCCGCTACCAGCTTGCGGTTTCGGCCATCTCCGGCACCGGCGGCTGGCCGCTCACCGTCTTCCTCACGCCCGATGGCCGCCCATTCTACGGCGGCACTTATTTTCCCCCGACCGACCAGTGGGGAAGGCCGAGCTTCACGAAAATCTTGCAAGCCATTGCCGGCGCCTATCGCGAGCGCCGCGACGAAGTGCTGAAATCCGCCGACGAAGCCATGAACGTGCTGAGTAACGCCGAAAGCTTCGCCGGCCGCCAAACCGAGTTTTCTCCGCGCCTGGTCGGCGTCATGGTGCAGTCGGCGCTGCCCATCTTCGACGAGAAGCACGGCGGCTTCGGCAGCGCGCCCAAGTTTCCTCATCCCGCCGCGCTCGATCTCCTGATGGACTGGTACGTCCGCACCCGCGAGGAGCGGGTTGCCACCGTCGTCACCACCACGCTCACCAAGATGGCGCAGGGCGGCGTCTATGACCAGCTTGCCGGCGGCTTTCATCGCTACTCCGTCGACGAGCACTGGACCGTCCCGCACTTCGAAAAGATGGCGTACGACAACTCCGAGCTGTTGAAGAACTACGTGCACGGCTACCAGGTCTTCGGCTTCGAGTTCTACGCTCACGTGGCGCGCGACATCATTCGCTGGATGGATGAGTGGCTCAGCGACCGCGCCCATGGCGGCTTCTACGCTTCGCAGGATGCCGATATCACCCTCGACGACGACGGCGATTACTTCACCTGGACACGCGATGAGGCCAAAGCCGTGCTGACTGATGAGGAGTTCGAGGCCGCCGCTCTGCATTACGACATCGAGCAGACCGGCGAGATGCACCACAATCCCGCCAAGAATGTGTTGTGGCTGCGCGCGATGCCGGAAGAAGTTGCCTCGCGCATGGGCGTTGATGTTGCCGAGGCGCTCGACCTGCTAGCGTCGGCCAAGACGAAGCTGTACGCCGCGCGATTGCAGCGTCCCACGCCGTTCGTGGACAAGACGGTCTACGTGAACTGGAACGCGATGTGCGTCTCGGCGTACTTGCAGGCGGCGCAGGTGCTGCGCCTTGACGATGCACGCAAGTTCGCCCTGCGCTCGCTCGATCGCATCTTGTCGGAGGCGTGGAACGAAGACCGCGGACTGGCCCACGTCATCGCCTATGCCGATCCCGATGCCGGCAAGCGCTTCGTTCGCGGAATGCTCGATGACTACGCCTTCACTGTGCTGGCTTGCCTCGATGCCTACGAAGTCACCGGCGCCATCAGCTACTTCAACTTCGCGCGACGGATTGCCAACGAGATGATCGCGCGCTTCGCTGATCCCAAGTCCGGCGGTTTCTTCGATACCGAAGCGTCGCTGGAAGAGAAGCTTCAGCTCGGTGTGCTCTCTACTCGCCGCAAGCCATTTCAGGATGCGCCTACGCCCGCCGGAAATCCCAGCGCCGCCATCGCGCTGCTGCGGCTTCACTCCTACACCAATGACGCGAAGTATCGCGCAAGCCGCCGAGCTCACGCTGGCAGTCTTCGCCGGAGCTGCGGAGCAGTTCGGCATCTACGCCGGGACCTACGGGATCGCGGCAACCTGGACGTCGCAGCCGCACACGCAGGTGGTCGTGGTGGGAGAAGATGCTAACGCCGCAGCGCTCTTGCAGGCCGCAATCGCGCCCTTCGCCGTCAACAAATCCGTGGTGCATCTCACCGACAGCGAAGCCGTGGCGCAGAACCTGCCGCCGGTGCTGGCGGAAACCGTCCCAAATCTGCCGGCGCTGAAGGAGAAGAAGTCGGTGGCGATCGTCTGCACGAATTTTGCCTGCCAGCCGCCCGTCGAGAGTCCCGCGGAGCTATCGAAGATTCTTCGGGAAACGATCACGGCAAAATAGACGAGAACCGACCCTGGCTCTGTTGCCATCCTCTTTTGAAAGGGCGCGGCTTCAGCCGCGCCGTACAGGGCACGTTTATTTTTGTCATCACGAGGAGGGCTTCAGCCCGACGAGGGATCTGCTTTTCGGGTTTCAGCCGCCGTGATGCGGAATGTGGTGGACCACCGTCTCCGCGATGATGCAAATTCCCGCATCGTTCGCGGCCGCCAGCACGGCTTCTTTGTCCAGCAGCAAACACCGTCCCGCATCCAGCGCGAGGCAGGTAGCGCCAGCCCGCTTCATTGTCTCAATGGTGCGCAACCCTACAACCGGCACATCGAACCGCATGTCCTGGTTCGGCTTGGCAACCTTCACCACAGTCAGCGAACGGCTCAAGGTTGAAGGCTCCTTGCCCAGCGCGGGTGACATCATGATTTCGCCGGCGCGCAGGATGGTCGCGTCGGTCCCTTCCATCGCTTCCACCGCGATGCATGCCGCCTCAGCAATGACGACGGTCTGCCCGATGTCGAAGCGCGACAGATGATTCGCAACCGCTTGACCATAGGTGATGTTGGTTCGCTCGGAGTCGCTCGGCGCGCGCCGCGTCAGCACACCCTCGGCAGCCAGCATCGGCTCCAGCAGTTCAGTCGAATTCATCAGTGTGATGCCTTCGTCGGCCAGCACCTTACTGACCGCGCCGATCAGCGAATCCGTGTTGCGCGTGGTGAGCGAAAGCAACAGCTTGGCCAGCCGCCAGTCCGGCTTAATGCTGCTGAAGATCTGCCGGTGCTTGACCTGGCCCGCCATGATCGCACGAGTGATGTTCTCGCTCTTGAAAGTCTCGATCAGCTTGGACAGCTCACCCAACGACAACCAATAAACCGCCGACGCGCCGTGCTGTTCGATCTCGGGGAAGGCCTCTTCCTTGATAGCAGCGACTACAACCTGCATGCCCTTCGAGCGCGCAGCATCCAGCACCAGGAAGGGGAATTTTCCGTTGCCGGCAATCAGACCAATACGTTCTTGCGGCGGTTCGGGCATGGTGAGAACTGACCACTGGTAACTGGCAACTGGCTACTTGATTATCCCGCGCTGCGAGCTCTCGATGAACCGCAGCAGCGCTTCCACGTCCTCGCCCTGCGCGCCCTGAGAGCGCAGCTTCTCGATCGCCTGCGAGGTGTTGAGCTTCGACGCCAGCAGCACCTTGAACGCATGATGCAGCGCCGCAATGCGCTCCTGCGAGAATCCGCGCCGTTGCAGGCCAACTTTGTTCAGCATGTAGGCGTGGGTATCGCGCTCGGCGCTGGTCATGGAGTACGGCAGCACATCCCGGGTGATCGTCGTGCCTCCCCCAATGTAGGAGTGCGCGCCAATGCGGACATACTGGTGCACGGGGCAAAGCGCGCCCACCACCGCCCACTCCTCCACGGTAACGTGTCCGGCGAGCGTGGCCGCGTTGATCAGCATGGAGTGATCGCCGATGACGCAGTCGTGGCCTACGTGCGCGTACGCCATGATGAGGGTGTAGCTGCCGACGCGAGTCACGCCGCCGCCCTTCGCTGTCCCGCGGGTGATGGTGACATATTCGCGGATGACGTTATGGTCGCCAACCTCCAGGCGCGTAGGCTCGTCGGCATAAGTAATGTCCTGCGGGTCCATGCCCAGCACGGCGAAGGGATAGATCTTGTTGTGGCCGCCGAAGCGGCTGGGACCTCCGAGCACCACGCTCGCCACCAGCTCGCAGTGCTCGCCCAGTTCAACTCCGGCGTGTACGATGCAGTACGGCCCAATATTGCAGGACGCGGGAATTTTCGCGGAAGGATCGACAATCGCCGTCGGATGAATACTCATGCTTGCGGTGATGAGGGGTGCTCTGCGGGTTCAGGCTCGGCGGTATCAGCACTTCGGCCGGGCTTGCGATTGAGCAGGCGGCAGGTGACCACCGCCTCGCAGGCAACTTTGCCGTCAACGTAAGCCTTGCCTTGCAGGCGGCCGGCGGTTCCGCGAAAGGCGAGGACATCGACCTCAATGCGCAGCTGATCGCCAGGCGTGACCGGGCGGCGAAAGCGCGCGCGCTCAATTCCGGTGAACACCAGCAGCTTGTTCTCGCGGTCGGGAATTTCGGTGAACAGCAGCGCCGCGCCGGCCTGCGCCATGGCTTCCACAATCAGCACGCCCGGCATTATGGGATACTCGGGAAAATGTCCGCTAAAAAACGGCTCGTTAATCGTAACATTCTTGATGGCGACGATGCGCTTGGCGCGGACCATCTCCACCACGCGATCAAGCAGCAGCATGGGATAGCGATGCGGCAGCAGCTTCATCAGCTCGCCAATGTTGAGCTGGAGAGCCGGACTGCTTTCAGGCGCGGAATGGGCCGAATCGCTCATAGACGATAGCAAGAAACAAGATTATACATTTGACGAATGCCGCCGGCAGGCGCGAGGAAGATTTTAAGGGGGGCGAAAGATTCGTAATCCGTTTGTTGTGGCGGAGCTCGCCCTCACGGGCCGCTAAGAAAGTCCGGCTTTGAACGCTTTTGCGGCGGGAGTTTTGTAACAGGGCACGACTTCAGTCGTGCCGATGAGCGTTTATTTTTTTGTCATCCCGAGCGGCCTTCAGGCCGCGAGGGATCTGCTGTTCCGGCTTTTCCCGCAGCCTGTTCAGGCGTTGCATAAAACAGCGGTTGGCTAGAATCTGCTTTAGCCGCTGCGGGAGCTCCGCCGCTATACCTCGGCGGCTGATGGACACAAATCATGCGCAAATCAAAACCAGCTGACTCTAACCTTAACCAGATTCTGAACTGGCTCAGCGCGCGCCAGGACGAGATGGTCGCGAGCGTGCGCGAGGTGGTGGTGCGCGAATCGCCCACTCAGGACAAGCGGGCCTGCGACGAACTCTGCGCTCACCTGGCCAGCGAGTTCGCCTGCCTGGGCGGCGCGATCAGGATTCACCGCCAGAGCGTGGCCGGCAATCATCTGCAAGTGAACTTCGCCGGAACCGCCAAACGCTCGCCATTGCTTCTGCTGGGACACCTCGACACCGTGTACGACGCGGGGACGCTGGACAAAATGCCGTGGCGACAGGAGCGCGGACGGCTCTACGGGCCCGGTGTCTTCGACATGAAGAGCGGCATTGTGCAGATGATGTTCGCGCTCTGGGCGCTGCGCGAAACCGCCGGCGGCCTGCCGCGTCCGGTGAAAGTGTTGCTGGTGTCGGACGAAGAGATGGGCAGTGCCAGCTCACGCTCGATAACCGAGAAGCTGGCGAAGCAGTGTGCCGCGGTGCTGGTGTGCGAACCGTCCGGGCCGGGAGGTGCACTGAAGACCGCGCGCAAGGGGGTCGGCTCGTTCACCCTGAAGGTTACGGGAAAGCCTGCGCATTCCGGACTCGATTTCGAGAAGGGCCAGAGCGCGATCGTCGAATTGGCGCATCAGATTCACGCCATCTCGCGGCTGACCGATCTGGAGCGCGGTGTCACCCTGAACGTAGGCGTCATTCGTGGAGGCACGCGCACCAACGTCGTGGCTGGCGAAGCGCTCGCCGAGCTCGATCTTCGGGTCGCGCACAAAGATCATGGCACGGAGATGGAGCGCCGCGTCCGCGAGCTGCGCCCAGTCAATCCCCGTTGCAAGCTGGAGATTGAAGGCGGCATCAACCGTCCGCCATTGGAGCGAACCAAGCAGGTTGCCGCGCTGTTTGAAGTGGCGCGCACGATTGCGCGACAGCTGGGATTCGGATTGCGCGAGGTCGCAGTGGGCGGCGGCTCTGACGGCAACTTCACCGCTGGCATCGGTATCCCAACCCTGGATGGGCTGGGGGCCGTCGGCGACGGGGCCCACGCCGCGCACGAACACGTAATCGCTTCCGAATTGCCGCGCCGGGCGGCGCTGCTGGCCGGGCTGATTCAGGCGATTGAGTAGGGGGGACCGATCTTACTCCAGTTCGAGCGCCGCTTTGACCGCCGCGCCCACTTCCTGCATGCTTGCGGGCGACAGCCTGCCAAGGGGCGGGTAGATCACTAACTGCTTTTCCAGTGTGGTGGGCTGATCGCACTTGATCCACGATTCCCGGTTCAACCCTCCCTCGCCCGCGCTTAGCTTGGGACGCAGCGAAAATGCCCTATGCTCCGCTGTCGAGATCGGCAGCACACAGACGTCCAGCGAGTGAGCATTCAGACTGTCGCTGGAGAGAATAAGGGCCGGACGTTCTTTATCGAGCCCCACCAGACATACTTCTCCTCGCCGCGGATACCAGCCTGCCGGCTTGGTTCCCCGCCGCCAGTCGGTCATTCGCGGCTCCAGATCTTGATGCCGGCCTTCTGGAAGGCACGACGCTCCTGGCGCGGGTTCCGGGCGCCGGTAAAGAACTGAGCGGCTTCTTCGCCAAGCGTAGCCTTGCGCTCCATTTCGAGCGCATACTTCAGTAGCGCATTAACGCGCTGGCTGGCTGAGTCGTGGCCTTTGGTTCGTTCGATCTCGGAGAGAAGCTCAGGATCGAGCGAGAAAGAGCGGGTCTTTCGCAGTGCAGATCGCATGAGATTTCCTGACGCAAATGTTATTGGCTTTCTCATTATATATCTTGTCAGATCTAGTTTGCCGGCCAGATCGTGGCGGCGTTGGGCGACAATGTTACTGCTTGCCCTTTTTTTTGACGTGTGCCTCGCGAAAAGCCTAGAATCTGCGTAGAAACTTGCTGCCCGTTGCCTGATCGCTCCCGCACCGGCACCGTGTAGAGGGAGGTTTTATGGAAGGCTTATTCCAGCCCATGCACTTACTGGTGATCGTGATAATTCTTCTGCTCATCTTTGGGCCGAAGAAGCTGGGTGACTTGGGCAAAGGACTCGGCGAAGGTATTCGCAATTTCAAGTCGTCGATGAACGAAGGCAAGCCCACTTCCACTACGACCACAACCACGCCGGCTGCTCCCACCACGACCACGCCGGAGGAGAAGAAGTAGCGACCCGCGCGCAGCACGTCAGCTTGATCTACAGCAATTTTTTTCCCGTGGCCGCTTCGGCTTCGCGCAACAGCCGATAGACTCGCGGAAGCGGCAATCCCACAACATTGAAATAGCAGCCTTCGATGCGCTGGGCCCAGCGCGAGGCAATGCCTTGGATTGCGTAGGCGCCTGCTTTGTCCATGGGCTCGGCGGTTTCAACATAGGCCGCGATTTCTGCTTCGGAAAGCCAGGTGAACGAGACTTGGGTGATTTCGGCCTCGACCCTTTCGAACCCTGGGGCTGCCACGCAAAGGCCGGTTATGACTTGATGGGTGCGGCCTGAGAGCAAGCGCAACATGCGGGCCGCGTCTTCGGCATCGGTTGGCTTCTCCAGGAGGTGTTCGTCAACAACTACGACTGTGTCTGCGCCGAGCACGACATCTTTGGGATGGCTTGCGAAGATGGCCAGCGCTTTGTCGCGGGCCAGCCGCTGCGCATAGGTCAGCGGCGTCTCCTTCGGCAACGGTTCTTCCCGCACATGAGCCGGTTCAACGACAAAGGGGATGGCAGCGTTGCGTAGCAGTTCGGCGCGTCGAGGCGAGGCGGAAGCAAGGATCAACATGCACTCCGATTCTACCGATTGCGAAAGCTATGCATCCCTCGGGGCCGCCGGCACGTCTGATGTGGCTGTGAAGACGGCAGCTCAGAACCAGTGGTACGGCGCCAGTGTGATCGACGATCATGTGACGTTCCGCGTGTGGGCTCCCGCGCCAAAAGCGATGACGCTGCGGCTTTGGCGTGCCGGTACTGCGCCGCAAGATTTGCCAATGCATCGCTTCGGCGGAGACTTCACCGGTATCGCCAAAGCGGCGGCGGGAGATCGTTACGCCTACGTCCTTGACGACGGCACCGCGGTCCCCGATCCCGTGTCACGTTACTTACCGGAGAGTGTCCACGGTCCCACTGAGATCGTCGAACATAGGGCTTTTCGCTGGAGTGATGCAGCGTGGCCCGGCCTGCCGCTTCGCGACTACGTCATTTACGAGCTGCACGTCGGCACCTTCACGCCCGAAGGAACTTTCGACGGTGTGATCGCCAGACTTCCGTACCTGAAAGAACTCGGCGTCACCGTGATCGAGATCATGCCGGTCGCGGCGTGCCCCGGCACGCGCAATTGGGGATATGACGGCGCTTCGCCTTACGCGGTGCAGGCCGATTACGGCGGCCCGGACGGGTTGAAGCGGTTGGTTGATGCTGCACATCGCATCGGGCTGGCAGTAATCCTCGATGTGGTCTACAACCACCTTGGCCCAGAAGGAGATTATCTTCCAAAGTTCGGCCCGTATTTCACGGCGCATCACAAGACGCCGTGGGGCGACGCCGTGAACTATGACAGCGACGGCTGCGAGCATGTACGCCGGTACGTAGTAGAGAACGCGCTTTACTGGATTCGCGAATATCATCTCGACGGCTTGCGGCTGGACGCGGTGCAGACCATCAAAGACGACTCGCCGAAGCACATTGTGGCGGAAATTCAGGAGCGCGTGCAGGATCTCGCGCGCGTGTTGGATCGGAAAGTTTGTGTGATCGCCGAGACCGACGAGAACGACTCTCGCTACGTGAAACCGGCGGCCAGCGGCGGATACGGGCTCGATGCAGTGTGGAGTGACGACTTCCATCACGCGGTTCATGCCTTCTTCACTGGCGAGCGCCAGGGTTACTACCAGGACTTCGGCGATCCTGAGCAAATTGCCCGCGCGCTGCGCGAAGGTTATGTCTTCCAGGGCCAGAACTTCGGCCTTTGGAAAGCGCCGCGGGGAACCAGCGCGAAGGACGTGCCGCTGCCGGCGAATGTCATCTGCATCCAGAATCATGATCAGGTGGGCAATCGCGCTAAGGGCGAACGCTTGACCATTCTGGCTCCGCGAGGTGTGCGGAAGCTGGCGGCTGCGTTCTTGCTGCTTGCGCCACATACGCCGCTGCTCTTCATGGGACAGGAATACGACGAGGCTAACCCCTTTCAGTTCTTCGCCGATTTCCAGGATCCGGCGCTGAAGAAGGCGGTCAGCGATGGCCGGCGCAGCGAGTTCAAGGACTTCGACTTCAACGACGTGCCTGATCCGGAAGATCCTGCGACCTTCGAGCGATCGAAGCTTTCGTGGGCCGATAAGCCTAAGAACCGCGAGATGCTGGACTGGTATAAGCGGCTCTTGCGACTGCGCAAAGAGTTCGTCATGAACGGCGAACGCACGGCAGTTGCGAAGTATGCAGATGGTGTGCTGACCATGCGTGTGCCAGCCGAAAATCCGCACGTGCTGGTCGTTGCCGGTTTGCAGCCGGGCGCCTCGTTGCCGCCGTTGGATTACGGCTGGCAGGAGGTACTGCGGTCAGACGAAGATGTCTACTCGTTGAGCGTCAGGGTGCGCTAAGCCGACAACCGCGCGGCAACAGAGAAAGCGTCTTGCCTGTAGAATCAACGTAGCCCTCGGCTAGCTCGCATGGATCCCTCACTCATTCGAAATTTCGCCATCATCGCCCATATCGATCATGGGAAGAGCACGCTTGCCGACCGTCTGCTGGAGCTTACCGGCTCTTTGACGGCGCGCGAGATGGAAGCCCAGGTGTTGGACACGATGGACCTGGAGCGCGAGCGCGGCATCACCATCAAGGCGCATTCGGTGCGCATGATGTATCCCGCGGCCGATGGCAAAACGTATCAGCTTAACTTGATCGACACGCCCGGGCATGTGGACTTCAGCTATGAAGTGTCGCGCTCGCTGGCTTCGTGCGAAGGCGCTCTGCTGGTGGTCGACGCGTCGCAGGGCGTGGAAGCGCAGACACTGGCCAACGCTTACATCGCCATCAACAACGGGCTGGAGATCATTCCCGTCATCAACAAAATTGATTTGCCCAGCGCCGATATCGAGCGCACCAAAGAAATGATCGAAAGCGCAGTCGGGCTGGACGCATCGAACGCACTCGCCATCAGCGCCAAGACCGGGCAGGGCGTGCCCGAGGTGCTGGAGGCTGTTGTCAAGCGCATTCCTCCGCCAAAAGGGCGTGCGGCGAACCAGCTCCAGGCGCTGATCTTCGACTCCTGGTTCGATTCTTATCGGGGCGTGGTGGTCCTGGCGCGCGTGATTCAGGGCGTACTCAGCAAAGGGCAGCGCATTCGACTGATGTCGAATGGGCGTACCTTCGACGTCGAGACCCTCGGTGTGTTGACGCCGAAACCGGTCGAGGTAGAGAGTCTTTCGGCCGGCGAGGTCGGTTTCCTGACCGCGACTATCAAGACAGTTGCCGATTGCAAGATCGGCGACACCATTACCGACGACCATCATCCGGCAATTGAGCCGCTGTCCGGCTTCGAAGAGCTGAAGCCGATGGTCTTTGCCGGTATCTACACCGTGGACGCGCATGAGCACACGCTGCTGCGTGAGGCGCTGGAGAAGTTGCGGCTCAACGATTCGTCGTTCTTCTTCGAGCCCGAGAGTTCCGTGGCGCTGGGCTTCGGCTTCCGCTGCGGTTTCCTCGGCCTGCTCCACATGGAGATCATTCAGGAGCGGCTGGAGCGCGAGTACAACCTTGACCTGATCACTACCGCGCCGAGCGTGCGCTACAAGATCACGCTGACCGACGGCACGGTGACCGAGGTGGACAATCCGTCGCGCTGGCCCGATCCCAGCGAGATTATGAAGATTGAAGAGCCGGTCATCCTGGCGACCATCCTCACCAACGAGGAATACGTTGGCGGGATTCTGAAGCTGGTGGAAGACAAGCGCGGCAAGCAGAAAGCGTTCGAATACGTCAGCTCTACGCGCGTGATGCTCACCTACGAGTTGCCGCTGAATGAGATTGTGCTGGACTTCTACGACCGGCTAAAGACCGTCTCGCGCGGCTACGCGTCGTTGGATTACCACCTGGCAGGAAGCTGGGAGTCGCCCATGGTGAAGCTCGACATTCTGGTTTCAGGCGATCCGGTGGATGCGCTGTCGATCATCGTGCATAAAGACTTCGCCTACGACCGCGGACGCGCGCTGGTGTCGAAGATGCGGGAGCTGATTCCCCGCCAGATGTTTGAAGTGGCGATCCAGGCGGCGATCGGGGCGAAGGTCATCGCGCGCGAAACCGTGGCGGCGATGCGCAAGAACGTCATCGCCAAATGCTACGGTGGCGATATCAGCCGCAAGCGCAAGCTGCTGGAGAAACAGAAGGAAGGCAAGAAGCGGATGAAACGCATCGGGCGCGTGGACATTCCGCAGGAAGCGTTTCTGGCGGTGTTGAGGGTGGGAGAAGACTAGGGTTGGCGCAGGCATACTAACAACCGATGGAATTTGAATGGGGACCCGCGCAAAGATGCGTCCAACCGTCGCAAGCACGAGGTCGGGTTTCGTGAGGCGACGACAGTTTTCGGTGATCCGCTGGCGACGACATTTCCAGACACGAATCATTCGGCGTCGGAAGAGCGCTTCCTGACAATTGGCGCATCGTCCGCCGGACGCCTGCTGGTCGTAGCGCATACGGAACACGAGGAAACGATTCGCGTCATCAGCGCCCGTCCGGTCACGAGGGTGGAGAGAGAATTCTATGAAGAAGCCAAATGAGCGCCGAAGCCGCGACGATATGCGACCGGAGTATGATTTCGCGTCAATGAGCGGCGGAATACGCGGTAAGCATTACCAGGAATATCGAAAAGGATCGAACGTCGTCTTGCTCCAGCCGGACGTCGCTGAAGCGTTTCCCAGCGAGGAAGCGGTCAACGAAGCGTTGCGTGGCATTCTCAAGACAACGCGCGCGGTGCGACAGACTGGTGGTCTTTCCAATCACACCCTGCAACCCGGCACCCATGCCTCGAAACGTTCCCGTACCTGACATCAAGGGTCTTCGTAAGGTGCAGGCTCCGACACCTAGGCGCGGGAGAGCTCAGCAGTGGGGAGGAGTACATCGTGCTGCGGCTGCAAAGTTAGGCTCAACGTTGATCTCTACGTTGCCTGTCGGCTACTTTTTGGGTCCTTCCGGGAACAGCAGATCGAACTGTAATCGCATACTCCACGGCGAACTTCCTGCTGGATAACGGGCGTTGCCGTAAAACTGCGCGGTCACGTTAATCGGCTGCGAACCCATCCTCGTGATTCTGCCGATGCCGCCGCCCACCGGCACAAGCCAAACGTTCCCGCTCGCAGCTCTCCAATTGGCTTCGATGATCGGCGAGGTTGCGACGTACCATCCCTTCTTCATCTGGTAGGTGACGAATGCCTGCAGCTGCATCAGGTTTACCGGTGGACGGCTGCCGGATCCGGCGACCGACCACACATTGTTGATCAGCGCGCCTATCGTCCAGTGTCCCGGCTGCGATAACGCAAGCACGGACGGCCCCACGCTGAACTTGCCTTGCCCGAGGGCGGTATTGGTTGCGGTGGGGATGACAATCGCGGGGCCAATGCCCCATATCAATTTGCGGTCTCCACGCGGTGCGAGGAAGAAGGTTTGCGTCGTGTCGCCTAGCCCGAATTCGCCGCCGGAGTTCTGGTCCGCATACGGCTGCCAGCTGACCGGCAGGATGGTTCGGCTCTTGAGCATCCAATGCTCGTTCAGGTTGATGGGGATGACCGGCTGAATATCCAGTACGTTCTGGGTGCGATCGTAGGGCCCGTACTCGAAGTTGGTGTTGTTCTGCAAGGGAAGGGTGATGAGCTCGGAGACCGGATTCTGCACGTCCTTCTCGAGTTTCGCTTCCGCAGTCGCAGCTGCGTCTTCTCCAGCAGGCGCTGGTTGTATAGTCGTTGCTTTCGGCGCAGCGGACTGCTGCGAATCCTGCGCCCACAGCGAAAGACTGAGAAGAATCGTGACCGCCAGTGCCATCCCGCGCAAAATTATCCGTAGCAACAAGCTGAAACTCACGGGCTCGGCTCCTCGGTCGTCAGCAAAGCAAGGCAGGAGTTCGCTGTCGTCGCCTACCTCATCGAAAAGGATGGGCGAGCCCACACGCGGGCGGCCAGAAACGTAGCGTCATCGTACAGAGGTTTGCTGGGGAAGGATTGTACTATGCGCCGTGTCGGGATTCGTGAAGGCGCGTCCGATGGGAAAGCAGGTCCCTCCGCTCGGACTGAAGTCCTCGGTCGGGATGACAACTCATTAAGGTGTGGCTACGGCGCGGCTGAAGGCGCGCCCCTTCAAAGAACCTCTGTGCACTCTGTGTCTCTGTGGTTAATTCACAGAATGTACCGCGACAAATCCTGGTCCTTCACGATGTCGGTGAGCTTGTCGCGAACGTAATCGGCATCAATGGTCACCTGCTTTTCCTTCATGTCAGGCGCCTCGAAGCTGATGATGTCCAGCACCTTTTCCATGATGGTGTGCAGGCGGCGCGCGCCGATGTTCTCTGTGCCTTCGTTCACGCGGAATGCGAAGTTGGCAACCTCGGCCAGCGCTTCCGGAGTGAATTCCAGGCGCAGACCTTCGGTGTCGAGCAGTGCGATGTACTGCTTGGTGAGCGATGACTTCGGTTCGGTGAGGATCTTGATGAAGTCTTCGACGGTCAGCGATTGCAGCTCTACGCGAATAGGGAAGCGGCCTTGCAGCTCGGGGATCAGGTCGCTGGGCTTGGAGACGTGGAATGCGCCGGCAGCGATGAAGAGAATGTGATCGGTGCGCACCATGCCGTAGCGCGTGTTCACGGTGGTGCCTTCGACGATCGGCAGGATGTCGCGCTGCACGCCTTCGCGCGAGATGTCGGGGCCGTGGCCGCCCTCGCGGCCGGCAATCTTGTCTATCTCGTCAAGGAAGATGATGCCTGAGTTCTCCACGCGCTCGACCGCGATGCGCGTCACCTGGTCCATATCGACCAGGCGCTGCTCTTCTTCCTGGATCAGGTACTCGAATGCCTCGGCGACGTTCATCTTCCGCTTCTTGGTGCGCTGGCCGAAGATGTTGGGCAGCATGTCCTTGATGTTGACGTCCATCTCCTCGACGCCCTGGTTGGAGATGATCTCGAAGGCGGGCATGGATTTTTCGCGGACATCGAGTTCGACGATGCGCTCGTCGAGCTTGCCTTCGCGTAACTGCTGACGAAGTTTCTCGCGGGTGCGCGAGCCGGGTTCGCCGGCCAGTAGTGGCTCGCTGTTGATGTTGAAGCCGATCTGCTGCTGATCGGGATTGGGCTTCGGCGGCACCTGCGCGGGCATGGACGGCAATAACAGGTCGAGCAGGCGCTCTTCGGCGTTCATCTCGGCCTTGTCGGCGACGTCTTCCAGCTTCTCCTCGCGCACCATGTCGATGGCGATCTCGACCAGGTCGCGAATCATCGACTCCACGTCGCGGCCCACGTAGCCGACTTCGGTGAACTTCGAAGCCTCAACCTTCATGAAGGGCGAGTTGGCGAGCTTGGCCAGACGGCGCGCGATCTCGGTCTTGCCCACGCCGGTGGGGCCCATCATGATGATGTTCTTGGGAATGACCTCTTCGGCGAGCTCGGCAGGAAGTTTTTGGCGGCGCATGCGATTGCGCAGGGCGATGGCGACGGCGCGCTTCGCCTGGTTCTGGCCTACAACATATTTGTCGAGCTCGCGGACGATCTCGCGCGGGGTAAGCTCGTCGAGTGCAACGTGTTCGTCATCGGCGGTAGCGGGAAGATAGAGTGCCATAATTCAGTTCTCAGTTGTCGGTTGTCAGTTCTCAGTTCGGACGTCCGCGTCCCATGATTGTCATCCCGAGCGAAGCGCAGCGGAGTCAAGGGATCTGCGGTTCTGCCGTCCCTGAAGGGACTCCGAAATTTCTACTACGAATGCAACCGTGGGCTCACGCCCACGGCTAAAACAAATGTCGCCCTGCGGGCTTCCAATCACTTCGCGATGCTCAGTTGCCCGTTGCTGTAACTGACAACCGGCAACTGACAACTGTTTCACAGCTCCTCAATCGTGATCTTGTCATTGGTGTAGATACAGATTTTTCCCGCGATCTTCATGGCTTCTTCGGCGATGGCGCGCGGCGGCAAGGCAGTGTGCTCGAAAAGGGCGGTGGCGGCGGCGATGGCGTATGGGCCTCCGCTGCCGATGGCCGCGATGCCCGAGTCCGGCTCGATCACGTCGCCCTGGCCGCTGATGAGAAAGGTCTGGCCCTGGTCGGCGACCAGCAACAGAGCTTCCAGCGAGCGCAGCATCTTGTCGGTGCGCCAGTCCTTGGCCAGCTCGACGGCGGCGCGGCCCAGGTTGCCGTGATACTGCTCCAGCTTCGACTCGAAGCGGGCAAAGAGCGAGAACGCGTCGGCGGTGGAACCGGCAAAGCCGGCGAGGATTTTGTCCTGATACAGGCGGCGAATCTTGCGGGCCGTATGCTTGATGACGCCTTCCCCGAGGGTGACCTGGCCGTCTCCGGCCATAACCACCTTTCCATCCCGGCGAATGCAAAGAACAGTAGTAGAGCGGATCAAACGCTTTCGTGTCATGAACTAGTTGATTATAACAGCCTGAAACGGGGTCCGGACGAAGTTGAGTGAGAAAGACTAAGATTCTGCGGTTGAGTAGTATCGTCGGGCTTTCATGCTCCGGGGAGGCAGAGCAACCGTCGTCCCTTGCGAACGCAGCCGGGTGCTTTGGCTTGAGACCAGCCACCACCTTGCTAACCGGGGCAGGCCAATAAGTGCTTGACGAAAGCCGGGAAATCTAAGAGTATCCCGTGCGGGAGTTCTCGCCTCGGAGTCGTCCAATTTCTTGCGAGGTATGAGAAGTGCATCGAAGTCAGACGTAAGCCACATGGTCAGGAAAGGTCAACTTAATGAGCGCCCAGTTAACCCTTCTGCTGCTTTGCGATCAGCGTGAGCCATATTTTCTGTTTATTTCCGCTTTGAAATCCGCGGGTTTTGAGGTCCGGATTGCGCGTACCGAAGTGCGAGCCAAGCGCTTTCTGTCAGACACAACCGTGAATGCGATCCTTATTCTTGATCGTGATCTCTGCTACCGTGACGCGACAGGCAGTGAGCTAAAGCGAATGGCGCCGGGCGTGCCGATTCTGTTGCGCGGCGAGGAAAGTCAGGAACGGCAGCCGGGGATCGATGCGCTGTGGCAGGCCGATCTGCAGGACGAAGTGGTGGCCAACGCGGTGGCCGCCTTCTTTCGGCAATCGCTGGGGAAGCCGCGAGTTACAGCGATGGCGCGCCCGCAAGCAGCGAAGAAGGACATTGCGTCAACTGGAGCCGGCCAGCAGTTGGCGTAGGCACGTGCCGTCCTTACGGGACTCTGATTCATTTTCCATCCGACCCAGGGCTTACGCCCTGGGCTATCATTGTTCCGCCCTTTGGGCTGGCTCCTGCTCCATCCCATCCCACACTCTTCACAAAACCACTTAATCAGATTGCTGCTAAAGGCCACGCTGGCAGCGCCGATAGCCAATGTATGAGGCATCTCCCCGTCCGTGCAGTGGCCTGGCTATCTGACCTAATACTGAAGCGCAGGATCTCGCAGCCGCTTGGTGAACTAACGCGCGTGATGCAAGCTGTCGCGCAGCAAAAGGACCTAACGGCGCGCGTCGTCATCCCGGGCTGCGACCAGATGGCTCAACTAGGCAACCGGTTTAATCACATGCTGGAAGAGATCCAGCGGCGCGAAAGCGATCTCCAGCAGGACCGGCGCGCGCTGGAAGCCGCCCTGGCGCGGCAGGAGGAAATCAACCGGGCGCTGCTCAAAGCGAAAGGAGAAGCCGAGGCTGCCACCCGCATCAAGAGCGAGTTCCTGGCCAACATGAGCCACGAAATCCGGACGCCCATCAACGGGGTGATCGGGATGACGGAGCTGGCGCTGGAGACCAACCTGACGCCGGAGCAGCGCGAATATCTTTCGACGGTAAAGCTGTCAGCCGATTCGCTGCTCTCGCTCATCAACGACATTCTGGACTTCTCGAAGATGGAAGTAGGACGGCTGGAGCTGGACTGCTTTGAGTTCAATGTCCACGAAGTGGTGGGTTCGATGCTGAAGGGGATCGCCATCCGCGCGCACCAGAAGGGGCTGGAGCTGGTGTACGACATTCGGCCGTCGGTGGCGGAAATCCTGGTGGGCGACGCGCACCGGCTGCGGCAAATCCTGCTGAACCTGGTGGCCAACGCTATCAAATTTACCGAGCGCGGCGAGGTGCTGGTGACGTTTGACAGCGCGACCGAGCGCGGGCCGAACATGGTCCACATGATGGTGCGCGACACCGGCATCGGCATCCCGCATGAGAAGCAGAAGCTGATCTTCGAGGCTTTTTCGCAGGCCGAATCTTCCCACAGCCGGCGTTACGGGGGCACCGGGCTGGGGCTGGCCATTACCTCGCGGCTGGTGCAGCTGATGGGTGGCGAGATCTGGGTCAAGAGCGAGCCCAACCAGGGCAGCGAGTTCCACGTGACCTTGCCACTGCCTGCGGGAACGCCCAGCACCCTGGCCATCCCCGAATGCTTGAAGGGAGTGACCACGCTGATCGTGGACGACAACCTGACGCAGCGCAAGATCCTCACGGCGATGATGGGCCAGTGGGGAATGAAAGCGGAGTCGGTGGAAACCGCGATGCAGGGCTTGTCGGCGATGGAGACGGCGGCCAGCGGTAACTGCCCCTACCGGCTGGTGCTGATGGACGGCAACATGCCGGAGATGGATGGCTTCCAGCTGGCGGAACGCATCAAGTGCAATCCCAAGCTGGCGGGAGCGACCATTCTGATGCTCAGCCCGGGTCTGCATTCGGACGACATCACGCGCTGCAAGCAGCTGGGGGTCTCGGCTTATCTCATCAAGCCAATCCGGCGGCTGGAGCTGCTGAAAGTCGTGGTGCGAGTGCTGAACGAGAAGGGAACCTTCGCTGCGCCGGCGCACGAACCGGAGCCCTGGGAAAAGGAGCAGCACAATCGGCTGCACATTCTGGCGGTGGAAGACAACCGGGTCAATCAGCGCGTGCTGGCGCGGATGCTGGAGAAGGAGGGCCATCGGGTGACGCTGGCGGAAGACGGCGAAGCGGCCATCTCCGCCAGCGAGGAGACCGACTTCGACGTCATCCTGATGGATGTGCAGATGCCGGTGATGGACGGCCTGGAGGCGACGCGCCGGATTCGCAAGCGGGAGCTGGAGACAGGCAAGCATGTGCCCATCGTTGCCTTGACCGCGCATGCCATGAAGGGCGATCGGGAACGCTGCCTGGAGGGCGGCATGGACGCTTATGTCGCCAAGCCGGTACAGAAACAGGAGCTGCTGCACATCATCTATCAATACAGCGCGCCGGCGATATCCGATGGTCTGGGAGCTGCCGGGATGGACCGGGGCGTGCTGGACATAGCCCGCGCTCTGGAGCGCAGCGGCGGCGATGAGCAGATTCTGGCCGAGTTGTGCGAGCTGTTCCTGCACGATTCGCATGTGCTGCCGCCGATCATGATGCGGGCGCTGGAGAAGGGCGATAACGAAGCGGCGGCACGCGCGGCACACCGGCTGCGGACTTCGGCCGGCACGATTTGCGGCACGCGGGCGTACTACGCTGCCCAGGTGCTGGAAGAGGCATCGCGGACCGGCGACAAAGAAAAGATCACAGCGGCGGTGAAGCTGTTGCAGCTGGAACTACACAGCCTGCGCACGGCAGCCAAGAAATTTCTGACGGAGCGCGGCGCCGGAGCGACACATCATCATCATGGAGCAGGCGCGGCTTGCGCGGTGCCGGTTGGCAGTTCAGGAAATGCCGTGACGACGGCGGTCTAGAACCCGGATATTTCGTTGACTTTACCTTTTGTTGGGTGGAAAATGCCAGCCATCAGTTGGCTGGAGTGCCCACCATGAAGCTACGCTTTGCTTCGCTCTCACTTCTCACATTGAGCCTGATATTGGCGGCGATTCCGGCTGCGGCGCAAACTGTCTACAACAATGGTCCGATCAACGGCAATGTCGATGCCTGGACGATTAACTTTGGCTTTGTGGTTGGCGACACCTTCACCGTTTCCACCGGTACCACCACCGTCACGGGTATGTCGTTTGGGGCGTGGCTGTTTCCCGGCGACACGCTTACGTCGGCTGAAGTTTGGATAAGTTCCGGGGCCCTCGGTGAGGGCACCACGTACTTCAACCAGACAGTGGAGTTCACCGCGTCGGGCTGCGCCATGAACTCCTTCGGTTATAACGTATGCGACGAGACCGGCAGTTTCAAAGGCCCGACGTTGAACAACGGCACCTACTGGGTCAACCTGGAAAATGCCATGCTTCCCAGCGGCGATCCAGTGTACTGGGACGAGAATTCCGGCATAGGTTGCACGTCGCCGGGCTGTCCTTCTCAGAGCATCGAGACTGGTGGGTCGATTCCTTCGGAGTCGTTCACGATACTGGGGACTGCCAGCACTACCACGAGCACGACCACGACCGGCACGGTTCCTGAGCCGAGCAGCCTGATGTTGTTTGCTTCCGGCTTCTTCGGCTTCGCTGCCATGCTGCGGCGAAAGCTGTTGTGATTTCAGGCTAACGAGAGAACTTATTATGAAACTGGTCAGCGGGTCCCTATTGCTAATTGTGCTGTGCCTGACATTGCTGGCGATTCCGGCTGCGGCTCAAACTGTCTACAACAATGGTCCAATCAACGGCAACATAAACGGATGGACCATCAACTTCGGATTTATTGTTAGCGACACCTTCAACGTGGCTAACAGCAGCACCACCATCACCGGCGCCGACTTTGGCATATGGCTGTTCCCCGGCGACACCCTGACGTCGGCTGAACTTTCGATCACGTCAGGTGAAAACGGGGGCACCAGCTACTTCGATCAGACGGTGAACTTCGCTCAGGGCGGCTGCACCATGAGCCAGTACGGCTACAACGTTTGCCAGGAGAACACTCTCTTCAATGGCCCAACGCTTAACCTGGGCACCTACTGGGTGAACCTGCAAAACGGGAGTGTTCCCAATGGCGACCCCGTCTTCTGGGACATGAACAACGGTCCTTCCTCGGCTTCGGAGAACACCGTGGGCACAATCTATTCGGAAGCGTTCACCATCCTCGGCTCAGGGTCTTCGACCACAACCTCGACTACGACGACCGGGACGGTTCCCGAGCCCAGCAGCTTGATGCTGTTTGCTTCCGGCTTCTTTGGCTTGGCTGCCCTGCTGCGGCGAAAGCTGTTCTGACTTAACGGGAGGGATCTACCGTGAAACTGCGTATTGCCTGGCTTTCAGTACTTGCACTGTCCATGACGTTGGCGGTTGTTCCGGCCGCAGCTCAAACTGTCTACAACAACGGTCCGATCAATGGGAACGTCGATGCCTGGACCATCAACTTCGGATTCATCCAGAGCAACAGCTTTAACGTGTCAGGCGGCAACAGCACGATAACCGGCTTCTCCTTCGGAGCGTGGCTGTTCCCCGGCGACACCCTGACGTCGGCCGAATTGTCCATCACGTCGGGCGAAGGCGGTGGCACAACCTACTTTGATCAGGTCTTGAACTTCACCCAGGGAGCTTGCACGTATCCCAATCAGTACGGATACAACATCTGTCAGGAGAACAGCAGCTTCAGCGGCCCGAATCTTAGCAGCGGCACCTACTGGGTGAACCTGCAGAACGCCAGCGTACCCAGCGGCGACCCGGTTTATTGGGACGAGAACGAAGGCCCGTCTTTGTCGTCGAACAATTCTGTTGGAACCATGCCCTCGGAAGCGTTCACGCTTCTGGGCACCAGCAGCAGCACCACCAGCACCAGCACGACGACCACCGGCACGGTACCCGAGCCCAGCAGCATCATGTTGTTCGGCTCTGGTGCGCTGGGTCTGGCCGGCATGCTGCGACGGAAGCTGTTCTGAGGTCACAGGACTAAAGGTCAGCGCGGTTTTTTCGTCCCGCCCCTACGGGACTCAGGCTCATTTTAGGTCCGTGCCCAGCGCTTCCGCTCTGAGCTATCATTAGTTCCGGCCTTCCCGCTGGAGTGCGCTGATAACGCCGTAATCTGGTTGATAACGCTGCCCTTAGGCGGTTTTCCCTCGAATTCATAATCCTTCAACCACGGCGCGAATCTAATCATGTAAGGATTACACAGCTTACGAGGGCTGCGTGCGACATGCGCCAGCATAACGATCAACCCGAATTCGAGGCCATGCTAGAGAAGATACAACCGAGGAAGCGCTACATATTCGCCAGCGACTTTGACCAAACTCTCAGTTTCAACGACTCAGGCTATGTTCTGAGCGAGTTGCTGGGGATTTCCACCAGCGAATTCGAGCGCAAGACCACCGGGATGACCAAGCTGAACCTGGTGCAGCAGGGGGGCGAGCTCGCCTACTTGCTGCTGCACGATCCCGAGTTCCGCTCGCGGGTGCGGCGCGAGCATTTATACGAGGCAGGCAAGCGGGTGCGGCTGAAGCCGAATATCGACGCGCTATACAGCTTCTTGTCGGAGGAGGTCGAGGGCTATCACTTCGATTTCTATGTGATCTCGGCGGCGCCGGTGGAGGTGATTTGCTCCGCGCTGGAGGGCATCGTTCCGCCGGACCACATCTACGGCACCGAGTTCGAGTACAACGCTGACGGCGAGATTGAGCGCATCAAGCAGGTGACCGCGGGATACGGCAAGGTGGCCGTGATCGATCAATTGCTGGAGAAGCTGCGCACCGGCCCCGACCGCATTGTGTATGTGGGCGATGGCAGCTCCGACATTCACGTAATGCTGCACATCAACCGGCGCGATGGCTTCACCATTGCGGTGTCGGAGAACAAGTACCTGGCGCCGATCGCTAAGCGCTCGGTGATCAGCGACAGCGCGCTGGCGATTCTGGTGCCGATCCTGGAGGAAGTTGTGGGCTGGGATTCGGTGAAGATCCGCGAGCTGTTCGAGGCCAAAGGCCTGCTCATCCAGCAGTGGGACAAGGTGCAGACCGACATGCTGACTATCGTGCCGATCGTGGTTCCGCAGGAAGAACAGGTAGAGGCCGCGGTGGCGGATTGAGGAAGTAACTAGCAATTAGCAATTAGTAAAACCTAATTTGGGATCTCAGCAAAAATCTTTCTGGCTGCTGTTCACGCTCCTTAGCGTTGGGGCGTTCTTCCTGCCATTGTGGTGGGGAGTGGGCGAGACGTTTGCTTCGCTGGTGGTGAGTTGGTGGGTGATCTATAGGAGCGGGATTTATTAGTATCGCCGTTTGCCCACCCTCTCGCCGACCGAGGGCAAGCATGGGGCACGCACGTACCCATCGCGTCCGGGGTGGGCTAAATAGTTTTTCCCCGCTGGGCGGCGAGACTTAGAAGCGCGGACTTCTCGGGCCCGCGCTTCCACCTACACAGCTTCCACTACCACTTCGCGCGCTTTCACTCTACTTGCCGAGTTTGCCGCGGGGCGTTCCGACGCCGGTACACTGATCGTAATAAGGGCCGGCATTGTGGCCGCTGCCGTTAGAGCCGGTCGTGACATCGTAGAAGTTCTGACTATAGTTAGTGTGGTCGAACTCCTGCGAATAGATCAGGTTATTCTCCTGGTTGGTAAAATAGCCGCCAACTATAGGAGCCTGGCCCTGGCGATTGTAGGCATTATTAACGATGCCGGCCAGGGCAGGTGAAGCCAGGCTGGTGCCACCGACCACCAGCCATCCACTGTATCCATAGGTATCGTAGACATAAGCGCCGCTGTTGGGGTCGGCGTCGAAGGACAAGTCGGGAGTCTGGCGCGCAGATGCACCAAACATTGGGTACTGGAAGCTGGCCCACTGGCCCCATGCCGTTGCTGATGACTGGCGGACTTTGCCAGACTTCATACTGGCTTACCCCGCCGCCGGAGCCTGACCAGCAGCTTTCGCTCAGGAAATTCCCACTGGCGTCGCGATTAACCGTCGTGCCACCGGCAGAGACTACCCAGGGTGAAGAGCTGGGATAGGCAGCGCCCCATCCGGAATCCCCAGCCGAGGCAAAGTAGGTAATCACCTTCCAATAGTACTTATAGAAGACTACGTCGCTGGAGGCTTCGCCGGAAAACTCTCCACTGCCCCAGCTGTTGGAGATGTCGCCGCCACCGGCCTGCGTCACCTTAAGCCCGGCAACCTGCTCAGCGAAAGTAAGATCGGAATAGGAATTACTACAGGCCTCGACCAGAATAATCTGCGCAGTGGGAGCCATCGCATGCGCCCACTCGATATCCAAGTCTTCCTCGACGCCCCAGTCGGTATCGCCTTGAGGCGTACCGCTGCAACTGGCCGTCATGCCGTTCAGCGTGCCGAAGTAGGTGTTGGCATAGATCTTGGTGAAGTTGGCCGCCGGCAAACCATAATGGCTGGAGAAGGCGGCGAGGTCGGAGGCTGCGTTGGGATTGTCATAGGCGTCCACCAAGGCGATTGCTCCCCATCCGCCGGTGGGATGATTTGCGCCGCCGGTTGCCGGATTGCATCCTGCATAGGTGGGACCGACTTTGTAGACGCAACCCAGGGAAGCCGGCGTTTCCGCGAACGTGTAGTTGGGCACCGGCGAGGACACGGGCTGGCCGGCGGGAACGAAGATCAGATGGTTGGTGTGGGCGCGCAGCCCGGCATCCTCAGGACGCATGACGCTGCTGGCCGGAGTAATCACGGCACCTGGTCGCATGTAAATCTGGGGCGTGGCCGGCTGCTGTTGGTCTGAATATGCTGTCTTGTCCGCGGTGCGCTCATCGTTATCATTATCCTGAGCGGCAACCAGCGCAGAGGTCGCGAAGACTAACGACAGAAGCAATAGAAATGTAAATAAGCGCAACCTGATCATGGCTCTCCCTTTGGGTATGGAATCTCGTCAGCTTGCAAGCCGGCCGACAACGGCCAGTGGGCCAGTTTGAACGGGGATGAAAAAGCACGGTCTCGCGCAAAAGCTTCGGAAACAGCCTGACCCACCGCTCGCACAACGGCCGCTGCTATTTCCATCGTCCGGAGAGTGGGAGACTTTAGGGCGCGGTAGTTATGGGGACAAGAGTAGAAATGCCCACCCTCTCGCCAGAAGCGCGAGAAGGGTAGGGCACCCGGCGGTCTTGTAGACTTGCTTGAGGAGATTCCGCAGCCGATGAGTCCACCCAAGAGCTCCACCTTGCAGGAAGACTCCGGCGGCCCACCGTCGAGCCGGATAATCGGCACGGGAGAGATGGCAGACCTGGTCCGTGGCTACGACTGGAGTTCCACGCCACTCGGCCCGATCGCAAGCTGGTCGAAAGAGCTGTTGACGATCGTCAACCTGACGCTGTGTTCCCCATCGCCGGCACGAACCATGTGGGGTCCCGAGTTCATCCTTATATATAACGACGCCTATCGGCCCATTCCCGGACCGCGCCATCCTAAAGCCCTGGGCAAGCCAGCCCGCGAGGTGTATCCGGAATCCTGGTCGGTGGTCGGCCCTTTGCTGGAGAAAGCTTTCGCGACCGGGGAAACTTTCTTTTACGAGAAGCTCCTGGTGCCGCTGCCAACAGCCGATGGGATGCAGGGCTTCTATCTGAATTACTCGTTCAACCCAATCTTCGAGAATGGAAAGATTGCCGGCCTGTTCGGCCCGCTGCAGGATGTGACCGGGGAGGTGACGGCGGCGCAAAAACTTCGCGAAAGCGAAGCCCGTTCCACGCGCATCCTGCAAAGCATTGGAGACGCCGTAATCGTGACCGACGCGGAAGGCCGCATCACCCGCATGAATCCCGTGGCGGAGCGGCTGACCAGCTGGTCCTACGAGGAAGCCAGGGGCCGTCCTCTGGCAGAGGTGTTCCGTATCGTCGCCGAAAATACTCGCCAAGCAGTGGAAAGTCCGGTCGAAAGGATCAAGCGCTCGGGAGCGGCCGTCGGGCTGGCGCGGCACACGATCCTCATCCGGCGGGATGGAACGGAAATCTACCTTGACAATAGCGGAGCGCCCATCGTGGAGGATGACGGGCGCTTGTCGGGCATGGTCCTGGTGTTCAAAGACATTGGCGAAAAACGGCGGATGGAGAGCGAGCGCGAGCAGTTGCTGCTGGAAGTCCAGGGACGCTATGCGGAATTGCAGGCTACTTACAATACGGCTGCCATTGCCATGGCCCTCATTGATGCTGACGAGTTCCGGTACATTCGGGTCAATCACAAGGTGTGCGAGATTCTGGGCCTTCCGGCAGAACAGATCATAGGATCGCGAGTGACCGATGTCGCGGGCCAGATTCCGGGACTGAAGGAAGCACTGCAACAGGTGGCAAATGGCCAGCCGGTGACAGGAGGGCTGCTGGAAGGCGAGCTTTCCACCTCACCGGGGGTCAAGCGCTACTGGACGATGGACTATTCTCCGGTCTTTGACACATCGGGCAAGGTGGTGGCCATCGCCGCAGCTTCAGCCGATATTACTCATCAGAAGCGCGCGGAAGCCGCACTCATCCAAAGCGAAAAGCTGGCTGCGGTGGGCCGCCTGGCCTCATCCATCGCGCACGAAATCAACAACCCACTGGAATCGGTGACCAATCTTCTGTATCTCGCACGGGCGAGCGATCCTCCTCCCGCGGTGCAGAAGTATCTTGACCTGGCTGACCGCGAACTTCGCCGGGTAGCGGCCATCACCAGCCAGACGCTGCGCTTTCATAAGCAAAGCAGCGGCCCGGTGGAAGTGTTGTGTGAAGACATGCTGAATAGCGTGATGACGATCTATCAGGGTCGCATCGTGAACTCGCAGGTGCAAGTTGAACAGCGGAACTGGGCGAAGAATCCAGTGCGCTGTTTTGACGGGGAAATCCGGCAAGTGCTGAGCAATCTGGTCGGAAATGCGATTGATGCGATGCTGCCTCATGGAGGAGGACGGCTGTTGCTGCGAAGCCGCGAACAGCACGCCGGTCCTTTGGCGAAAAGAGGGGTGGTCATCACCATCGCCGACACCGGTCCGGGAATGTCCCGCGATACTCTGGCCCGGATATTCGAGCCGTTCTTCACCACCAAAGGCTACAGCGGCACCGGCCTGGGCTTATGGATCTGCAAGGAAATCATCGATCGGCACCAGGGAACTCTCAGCTTGAAATCGGGCCAGAAGAAGGGCTGTCGCGGTACGGTAGTCCGGGTCTTTGTGCCCTTTGAGGCGTCGATTTCGCTGTTAATTAGTGGAGCGCCGGCCGTCAGCGACGCCGAAAGAATACGCGATTAAATACCCAGGAAAACTCTGATCAAGTCCTTGCGAAGTCCCGCAGCGGATAAAGCCGCAATGGTTTTGCGGCTCTTACGGACGGACTGAAGTGGGTGCGTGAGAACTGTGCCGTCCCTACGGTGTCTGCGTCGTAGCTGCAATTCGCGCAGCTGGTGGAACAAACCATCGCATTTCGGACGAACCAGCCGCGCAGCGGCGACATTTGTGTTAGCCGCGGGCGTGAGCCCGCGTGGTGAAGTGGGAAAATAACTGAGCCGCGGAGCGGCGGCACAGACACCTACGGGACTCGATTATCTTTTCCCCCATTACCCAGGACTCCGCTTCGCTCCGCCTGGGGCTAACTGCAGATCCACCCTTGCGGGGTTCTTTTTGCGCGAGTCATACTCCGCCGCCGAATACCACACTTGGTTCTCACACAGACTCTGAGGGCCGTCCCCTTCAAATAGCAGACTTAATCAGAGTCTTCCTGGTATCACTCAGTCGATAAGCTACACAGCCTACCTGCTACCTTAATTAATTCAGAAACAAATCCCCATTTGTTGTGCTGCACCAGCTAGAACGCTGGGAAATTCAGTTGAATAATTATAGGAAGATAGGACAATTGAGCTAAGGGAATCCCCTATCCATAAGCCGACAATCTTGCCGCAAACCATTCTCACCAGCTAGGACAATAGCGCTAAGGGAATCCCTTATCCATAAATTAGGGTGCGAGAAACTATCTTCGCGGTTACAGTACGCGATGCCAACCCTTGTAACCCTCGGCCCTCAGGCATTCCACATCAAGTTGTGGAGATCCATCTCTCGAGTACCAGCACAAGCAAGCTGAGACGAGGCAGGCGCCACGGAAACGATGAACGAGGAGACGACGAACATGTTGCACGCAAGCAATGCCACTTCTGTGCAATCGTCAACCTTTCGCTGGTTAGTATCCGCCAGCACGATACTGGGTTTGATGATTGCATTCGCGCCCATCCATAGTTTCGCCCAGGGCACCTACACACAAAGCTATCTGCCGTCAGCTTATGGAACCTATGCGTTTGTGGGAAACACTGTTCTAGTCGGTCAAACCGCACCGGCGTCGCTGGCTGGACTGTGCGGCACCGCCCAGCAGCCGCTGAACTCCACCGGGACAGCCGCGGGAGTCAGTCTGCCCCCGCTGGTGAGTGGGGGCGCAATCAACACCGCCGTCTCCGACGCCAGCCAGCAAGCGCAGGCTGAAGCGAACAGTGCTGCCATCAGCCTACTCGGCGGACTAATCTCGGCGCAGGCGATTACCGCGTCCAGCAGCACGACGCTGGATAATAACGGGAATTTTCACGTGAGTGCGGCAGGCTCCAATTTCAGCAATCTGGTGATTCTGGGGCGTCCCTATGGCAGCACGGAACCGCCCAACACGCGCATCAACCTTCCGCTGCTGGGATATGTAGTACTCAATGAGCAAACCTCAAACATCGGCAGCTCGAATGCCACGATGACGGTGAACATGGTGCACGTCTACGTGACGATAGGCAATCTGTTGGGCTTGCAGGTGGGCACGCAGATCATCGTCTCCAGTGCGACCAGCGGCATGTATAACGTGTACGCGCCAGGCATTATCAGCGGCGATTCGTATGGAACGCAGGTGAGTGGAGGATTGCTGGCTTCGTCGCCCAGCGCGCCTGAGGTGTTGCCATGCCTCGGCACAGACGGCATAGTGCAGACCAACACGCAGGTTGGTCTCAACTTGCCCAGCATTCTAACGAGCGGCACGCTGACGGATACGGTCGAGTCTAACCTGACGCCGACGTTTTCCAGTGGGGAGAATACTTCGACGATCCAGGGTCTGAATCTGCTAAACGGTCTGGTGACGGCCAGCGTGATGCAGGCGGTGGTCGATGGCTCGGTCGACCAGTTCTTCAACGATACTCTGAATGGAACCGATACCTACGTCAACATCTCGGTAGCCGGGCATCCGGAGATTACTGACGATATACCTCTCAACACCAGCGTCAACCTTGCCGGTCTGGGAACCTTGTATCTGAAGCGGGTTATCTACCAATACTTCCCGCTGCCTAGTGTAGAGGTGCGAAGCCTGGAGCTGGTAATAAACCAGACCAACATTCTTGGATTGCCTATAGGGCTGGACATAATTGTAGGCGATGCGCTGATCACGATTGTTGCGTTTCCGCAGCTCGGTTAGGGCGGTTGTCGGTTATCAGTGATCAGTTGTCGGTTGTCAGTGACCAGTTGCCAGTGAGATTTGCCGCAGCGATGCGTCGCACCCACCCAGGTCTCGAACGGCGCGAGACCTGGGCCACCCTCAGCCGCTTAGTACACGACGAAGGAATTCGGTTGGATAACGCCTATGGCACTTTCGGAAGCCGACGAGGGACAGCCGGACGTCGGCGAGCAGCCGACACCATTATTCTGATCCCAATAGACCGGGTCGCCGGTGGGGACGGTCGCGTTCTGCAGGTTGAGCCAGAAGGTGCCGGAGGGTACGGTCGGCCCTATCTGAGCGGTGCATGCGTAAACGTTAAAGCCGGGCCCAGTTGGGTTGCTCAGGAGCGAGCCTCCGCAGACGCGACTCGGAGGGGCAAAACCATTGAAGGGGCCAATAGGCAAGTACCCGGTGCATGAGAGTTGGCACGTCAGTGAAACTGTTTCGTCAAAGTAGCTAGTACCGCCGTTTTCACCGGAAGTAATAGACATTTCAGTGGTGGTCAGGGTATCGCCTGGGTAAAGCCATGCGTAGAAACAGACACCGGTAAGGGGGCCACCGTTCCACTGGAAGGTGTCGCTGGTGACAAAGCCGAAGTTAATGGGCCAGGCTGCGAGCGTGGCATTGGGCGGCCCATCGCTATACTGCCAGCCGGGCGCGCACAGGGCGGTTGTTCCCTGGACAAAATAGACTTCGAGGCCGGTAGGTCCACTTTGGTTATTAACCACGAAGTCGAGGGTGTATTTCGTTCCCTTAACCACAGGGAACGAGATCCAGGTGTAGCCTTTAAAGCCGTAAATCCCGCCCACGGTGCAGGGCTGCTTTACGGCGTTTACGGAGAGACAAGCGCTGTTGTCAGCAGCATACCCCCCCGAAACGGTGGTGGTGCTGGTTGCAGTAAACGTCGTTTGGTAGTCGTAGTTTCCTCCGGGTGCGTCCTGGAGGTTGCCATAGGGATTGATCCAATTGGAGCCAAGCAAAGCCGGCACCCAGGCCCCGTCGGCAGCTGTGGAATAAACGGGTCCGAGGGGCACTCCGGCGGGAGCGGAGACCAGGGTGTAGTTAGGGTCCAGCAGGTTGCAACAGCCCTGGGTTCCGGTATTGCTCTGGCCGAAGGCGAGGGATTGTGTGATCGCCAGAGTCAATACTACGAGAGCGAACAGGTTCAACCTTAGGCTTCTCATTCTCTTTCTCCTTGTCTCGAATTTCTCCCACCCTGAAGTCAGTTCTTAATCACAATTCCTAATTTCGCATTTACTGAAGCGTGAAGGCTTCCGAAGGAATCGGGCCAACGGTGGAGCTGTCGAAAGCGCTGGACGGGCAGGTGCTCGGATTAATGCCCTGGTAACCGCCGCAACCTGCGCCATAGTTTTCGTCCCAATAAGCCGGGTCGCCGGGCTCAAAAAGGAAAGGTTTGCAGTGCTGCGCCGCAGAGAGCCAAGGACGATGAGAGCGGCGCTAGTTGGATCGGGCCCTGGGGAAAGGCGTTCTTACTCTTGACTCTTGCTGATCCGCCATTGGCCATTGGACGGATGCCTCGCAGGAGTTCCCTGCCTTTGTTGCGTAGAGCTAGAATGCTGAACCATCCCAACATCGGGACGGGAGCGCTCTCGTACTTGGTCGGCCAAGTACCCGGTAATTAAGGAGAGATGGGAGCGAGGGTAGGTAACCAACTGTCAACAAGATTTTAACGAGAATGTAATAAACAGGCGGGGGGTTTCGGAGGCATCCGCGAAGACCACAGCGTTGCGACTCCGAGCTAAGCCGCGAGATTCCTCGACTCCGCGAGGCGGGCTCCGCTCGGGATGACAAAAATGAGGGGAACGCGCCTAGGTTCCCAAGAGCTCGGCCAACTTTGTCATGTGGAACAGCTCTTTGACGCGCGGCGAGAGGTTGACGAACTCCAGGCTGCAATAGGCGGCAGCGGCTGCCGATATCTTCAGGCCAACCAGAGTACCCAGGCCCGAACTATCCACAAAGTTGACATCGCTGAGGTCGAGGATGATGCGACGGCACTTGGGGATCATAGGCTTGACCAGCTGCTTGAGCTCTTGTGCGCTGTCGCCGACGATGCGGCCGTGACCCTTGATGGTGGTGGTGTCGCCCGCCAGTTCCACTTCGTAGCTGAAGAGCGGGGATGGTGGGGTTGCCATGGTAGCCTCCTGACATCGACTGGCTGAGTTGCACGGTGCCGCGGAATTCCGGCCGGCCAGCGCGATGGTTGTTTCGCGACCCATCATTGTACTGCTACCCTCGGCTTATGCCGAAGTTCCTCTTCTGGAACCTGAACCAGCGGGACATTCCGGAGCTGGTCGCGCAGCTGGCGCACCAGGAGGGGATGGAAGTCTTCATCCTGGCGGAGTGCGGCAGCAAGCCATGGGAGCTGCTGCCGATCCATGACCGGCGAATATTGCCGACTCCAAGCTGACGACTCCGGTCGCCATCCTTAAGGAGCAAGGCGAACTGCTGGGCGAGAAGACTAAGCAGCTGGTAAAGGGCGAGGTGAGCACCGGCGTCCTGGGGCCGATGTTCATTCATTCATTCAATATTGTTGCGCCTACCATTAAGTATCGCTACGAGCTGTTTACCGCCTCGCACGCGATTAGCTTCTATCCGCTGACGGTGCAGTTCGCCAGCCAGAAGACGGTGCTGAATAATGAGGAGGATTTCCGGGCAAGGCTGAAGGAGATTCTCTCGTCCCAGCAGACGGTGAACGTGGTGCATTCGATATTGGCGCAGGTGAGGGCGTAGGGGCAGTTGCCAGTAGTCAGTCATCAGTTGCCAGTAGTGATCCCAAGTTAGCCTCCCAAAGAAGGACGCCAATCCGGGGGCACGAAGCGCCGCCCCTGGCGACTTTCGACGCCCACCGTCTCACCAACCGTGGGCGACAAGGGTGGGGCAACCGAGCTGTCGACTGTTATTTTTCTGATAAACAGTGGTTGGTCCCGCAAAATAACTTTCTAACTACCACACTTCAAGGCTATTGACATTAATTCCAGCTCAACGTAAAGTCACGTCACTTTAATTAGCCGCTCCCAAAACTTTAACCGCTCCCAAAACACCACCTCTTCGGAGGACCGTCTTTGTGCTGAGACTAGGAACATCTGTGTAGCGCCTGCCTAGTCTCAGAGTTATCTGTCTATTCTTGGCAAGACAACAGGACTACTAAAGCGAGGTCGCTGGGACTTGTCTCCTGGTAGTTGGGGATAGTTCCGGCTCGGGGGGTCTAGTTTAAGCTTGCGGCGAGCAATCGGGGGTTGTGCTGTCCTTGGTGCTCAGACTTGGTCCAAGCTGACGATCCGTCAGGGAGTACTCCTGCCCTCCCCAAGGGAGATTTATGTCATATACAAAACCGCGCATCAGACCCTTGCTTGCTCTAATGCTGTTCGCGACTGCGAGCATCAATCCAAGTCAAGCCAGCAGCAAGAAGTCTGCGGCGCAACAAGCAAACGGCAGCGGCCAAACAGCGCCTAAAGCGGCGCAACCAATGCAGTCGGCCGCAATGGTCACAGGTGCGGCTCAATCGGCGGCTAGCCCTCTCGCGGACTACTCCGTTTGCTCGCTGCCGCCCTATGCGCAGGGTGCCTTCCAGGAAGGTTTCAGGATGGGCTTCTTCGTTCAGGAGGGGAAAAGAACGCTGAGCGCTGCGTACCAAGCCGAAGTGGCGGCGGGGTTTTGGTCCAAGGTCAAGACCTTTCCGGGAGCGCAGAAGGCAGCTGAGGATCAGATCAACCAGCTCTTGAAGAAGATAGCTGAGGATCAGGTTGACGGGCTGGTAAAGAAGGCAACCCAGGATCAGATCACCCAGCTCCTAAGCGATCAAACTCTTAATGTGCAGGACATCCTACGCTTGATTGCCAAGACCATCGATCCCGACTTCGGCACGCCCAGCAAACCTGCCGGATTTGACCCAACGAAGCTCAATCCATTCACAAAGGCAGAGGGTGATGCGCTTCTGAAGGCTGCCACTGATACGGTTTCGTTGGCGTACGGAAATCCGCCGCAGGGGATCCTCTGCTCGGAATCGATTTTGACCTGGAACGAAGCCTCGGATGTTGTCGGCCGCCGAGTGGCCAATACGTTCATTGTCATTCAGGTGGTAATAAGAAACCTCGATCCGGACCATGAATTCCTGTTGCAGGATGTGGAAGCGCTCCTGAACACTGGTCGCTTTTACTCAACCCACGACCACGACGTGGTTCGCGGAGTGGCTGAGATGGGACAAGAGATGTCCCCTCGAAATATAGCAGTTAATACTGCGACAGCGATCGGCACTTCGGTGGGCGCGGCCTATGCCGTCCTCAGTGTAAATGCTAAGGTCGGCCTGAATATTTGGACTGCGGGGGTCGTTCCTGGCCTGCAGACGATCTGGCCAGATAACACTGTCAGGCAGGTTGCCCGAATTGACAACTTGTCGTTTGCCCCTGGTGGTTCGTCTATGGTTATTCCAAAGAATAGCGCGATCGGAATACTTGCTTTTCTGCCTCAGAAACAGTTCTTATGGAAGTGTGTGCCGCCTGGCAATACAGCTAACCAATCAACAGCTGACAATGCGAATGGGAAGGAAACCCCTGGCAGCGACGATGGCCAAGCTGGTTCGGCGAGCGCTAATGGCGGCAGCGACGAATACGCCTGTCAGCAACCCCCTCAGAGACCCGATTACGCCTGGCTTGGCGCGAGGAAAAGGGACGCTGCGCTAAAAGACTTGAACTCTGCGCAACTGAATCGGCTTCAACAATCGATGGAGGTTCTTGTGGCAGGCGTACATGTGCAGCAAGTAAGCCAGAGCAGCACAATCACTGACCTCAGCTGTGACTCGGACCAGCAAATGTTCAAGGATGACGCAGTGACGTGCCAGCTGAAAGGCACTAACCTGAATAAGGTCACTGCGGTGACACTGCAGAATCCTTCGGCGGGTGCTAAGGGCCTGACACCAAACGGTACGGTTAAGTCACAGGGCGATAACACCATAGGCACGGTGTCGTTTCCCGCGTGTCAACTAAACCTGCTGCCAAAGGCCACCTATCAGGTATCGATCGTTGCAAGCGGCGGAGATGCGGTGCAAAAGGCAACCTTTGTCAAGAAGGACGCTCCTCTTCAGCCGACTTGTACGGCTACTTTGAGGGGGAGTTCCATCGCTTGCGACTTCTCGAAGATGGGTTCCGCGGAAGCCGCTCAGATCGAAACTGTGACGTTGTCAAAATATGACAAAGACTCCAAGTCATTTCCCACTGCAATCGCTGCGGTGAAATTAGATGCGAATCTGAAAGCGAGTTTTAAGGGCAAGGCCATCGGTACCATTCTGGCGTCTGCAGTCCCAAGCGACGTCACGGTGGAAGCGCAGGCCAAGGGAGAAAGCACCGCCATTGATACTTGCGTTACGCCGACGACGATCACCGCTCCATCCGCTCCAGGGACGGAACCAAAGCTAGTGCTGGATTTGCCGGCATCGACGAGTGCCGGGGCAGTTATCGCGGTAAAGGTCACCGCCCAGGACGAGAGCGGTAAGTTGAATTCGGGATTTACCGGCACAGTTCATTTCACGAGTAACGACAAGAGCGCTGTGCTTCCTCACGACTACACCTTCAAGACTACCGACAATGGTACAGCCGCTTTCTCGGTCACATTAAAGACCAAGGGAAATCGAACGCTGACGGTAGCTTCCAACGGGGTGACGTCGGCGAGTGGCTCGATCACAGTGAAATGATCGTCGTAGGTTTCCATGTCTTAGTTGGAGGAGAGACGTGATAGGTCGATCAAGTTTCTATCGACGATGCTTCTCGATTCCTTTCAAGGGAGCCTTTCTATCGACGCTCTTTCTCTTCGCGTGCGGGCTCTCGGCAGAACCGAATGCGATGGGAACTCTGTGCCCTCCGCGGGAACAAAACTCGCCGCGACCAGAGCTGCTGGTCTCTGTCTCGGTGCTGTCCGACAAAGAAGTAAACGATTTGTTTGGGCGGGCCGTCAGTAGGTCCTACCACGTGATTCAGGTGGTGCTCGCAGATCGCCCGACCACGCCCCCGGGAATGGAGTTCGTTGTTAACGACCTTCATTTCTGCTCCGGTGACGGCGTCCCGGTTCCAACAACGCCACCAAGCGTAGTGATCAAACTGATTCAACGAAAACACAATGCGACCACGATCATAGATCAGCTAAGGAACCAGGACGTGCTAGTACCCAGGGAGTCCGGGCGAGGGACGTTCTTCGTAGTTGAGAAGCGGGGCCTCAGCTTGTCAAACGGATCCCTGCCAGATGACATTTGGCTGGTAGGTGCCGTCAGCGAGACCAGTTTCCAAACCAAGCCTCTCTGCTGCCCTGATAGACCTTTGAAGTGAGGCCATGCTGAGAATGTACGGTCGCGGCCGACCTGGGGCAACCCGGCCTCTATCGTCAGATCAAGAATTGGGAATTGGAGGATTAGGCTATGGCAAGTATCAAAGTAGCAATCATCAACTCGTCTACGGTCTTGCAGGACGCTGACGTTCAAGCTGTCATTGACCCACTTCAGGTGCAAGTCCATAGGGACGTGGCGCCGGTTTGGGGCGTTGACGCTGACTTGCTCTTTGTCAAAAAGGGCGATCAACCGCCTGCCGGTTATTGGTGGCTGGTGGTGCTCGACGACACCGATCAGGCTGGAGATTTGGGGTATCACGACTTGACGGACCAGAGCTTACCTCAAGGTAAGGTCTTCGCAGGCACGGATATGCAGTACGGCAACAACTGGACGGTGACGGCCAGTCATGAACTCCTGGAGATGCTGGTAGATCCCGCCATCAACCTAACCACGATGGTTCAGAGCTCCTTCGATCCGGCACAGAATGTTGTCGGCCGTCTGTACTCATATGAGGTTTGCGACCCTTGCGAGTCGGATGCCGACGCATATGTAATCAACGGCGTTTCCGTCTCGGACTTTGTTTATCCGGCATGGTTTGAGACCTACCCTTCCCTATCCACCAAATTTGATTATCAGAATCGTATCCGCCAGCAGTTCACGATGTTGCCTGGGGGTTACATCCAGGTTTATGACATGACCTCGGGGACCGGGTGGCAGCAGATGTCGCTGCCAGACCAGAAGCCGAGCTACAGCGCAAGGGCACCCGTCGGGAGCCGCAGAGAGCGACGCCGGATACCGACATCGCGTTGGATGAAGAGCACACCGAAACTGGGTATCAGGACGTGAAAGGAGATCCTGGCGGTTCTGTATGCAGGCCTGAGCGGGCTGCGGAAAAAATCGGACCAGGGCATTGTGCCGCCGGCTGAAGCCGGCTCGTGATGACAAAATAAACGGCTTATCGGCACGACTAAAGTCGTGCCCTGTTACAAAGCGGATCGCCGGTAACGGTTCGTGTCGTATCTCGTACTCGGCGATATCCCACAATGTGGGATATCGGCAGCCATGCCGCGGAACTTCGCACCCAGCCTTTCGGCAAGACACAGGCGACAAACCGCAGATTCCTCGACTCCGCTACGCTACGCTCGGGTGACACGTCGGAGCGAACAAGTTAAGTAGGTCGGGGCTCGTAGCTTGTCGCCTGTGGAGGACAGCAGGTCCCTCCGCTCGGGCTGAAGCCCTCGGTCGGGATGACACGAGTAATTGACCAGTAAAACAGACCCGAGTCACGAACGAAGGAGTCCCCACTCGTGTTGTATCCCACAATGTGGGAGATTAACGAATGCAGACGCGACGGCCTTGCCCCTTCGGTAAGCTCAGGGCAGGGCGCTTCGACTCCGGCGGCACATCCGCTCAGGATGACAAAAGGCAGTTGTCAGTCGGCGTTGGCAGTGGTCCGGAAAAGTAGATCCCTCGCTGCGCTCGTGATGACAATCCGTGATGCACGATGCTAGGCATAGCTGGGGTATAACTCTCAATGCTTGATTAGGAGGTTAGTCAGCTCGAAGCCCGTGGCTCGAGGCTAGGAGCCTGGAGCTTCTTGCGCGGCTTCGGCCGGCTTTGGAGTTGGATTGGTGACGCGGTCGATGAGTTCTTTGGCGAGATTCAAGTAGGCCTCGGCGCCGCGGGAGTGGGGATCGTAGATGATGGCGGGCTGGCCGTGGCTGGGCGCTTCGGCGAGGCGGATGTTGCGCGGAATCGCCGTCTGGCACATGAGGTCGGCGAAGAAGCCGCGGAGCTCGGCGGCAACCGACTGCGCCAGGTTGGTGCGCTCGTCGAACATGGTGAGGACGACGCCTTCGACGGCGAGAGCGGGGTTGAGCTCGACGCGGATGCGGTCGATGGTGTCGAGCAGCTCGGTGACGCCTTCGAGGGCGAAGTACTCGGCTTGCATCGGGATGAGGACGGTGTCGGCCGCGACCAGGGCGTTGAGGGTGAGGAGGTCGAGGGCCGGCGGGCAGTCGAGAACTATGAAGTGGAAGCGGTTGAGGATGGGCTGGAGGGCGTTGCGGAGGCGGTACTCTCGGGCGTCGAGGGGGACGAGCTCGATGTTGGCGCCGAGGAGGTTTTTGTGCGCCGGGATGATGGTGAGGTGCTCGAGCTCGGTGGGCTGGAGAGCTTCGGCGGCGGTGAGGTCGCCCATCAGGACCTTGTAAGTGCTGGGGCGGTCGGGGTCGCGGAGGAAGCCGAGGCCACTGGAGGCGTTGGATTGCGGGTCGCAGTCGACGAGGAGGGTTGGGGCTTGGTGGGAGGCGAAAGAGGCGGCGAGATTGATGGCGGTGGTCGTCTTGCCGACTCCACCCTTCTGGTTGGTGACCGCGATGACTCTTGCCACGTTTCGCCCTCTTGCCTGGCCGCCGCTGCGACACGGCGCTATCGGTAACAGCTTAGAACGCGAGGCGGTACGACGGCAACGAGGAGAGCGTCGTGCGGCGACATTTTTTCGAGGAAAAGCTGTGCAATTCCGCGGTTGGACGGCGCAAGGTGCTGATTTATCAGCCGACGGGGGTGGTGGCCATTGTGGAAGGCGCGGTCAGAGCACGATTGCGCGGCAGCGGCCTGGGGGTATCGTGACGGGGCTGCCTCGGCTGTGAATGTTCCACGTGGAACATTATCGCGAACTCACAGTTCTGACGGGCGATGCCAAGTCGGATGTGAAATAAAGGGCAGCTCTTCCCGGAGGGGGCGACGGTTCGAATAGCGCCTGCCTGAAGTTTAGTCTTCGCCATGACTGGCCCAGGTTAGGTCGCCCGGAATGTTCCACGTGGAACATTTCCCGTTGGGAAACTACTTTCAGATCCTGCGATCATCGGCTGAAGACAGCGGTGCATGGCCAGTGCAGCGCTGCTTACCACTACAAGTATAACGTCACAGTTCACAAAAATGTTCCACGTGGAACAATTTGTAAAGTTACCACTTATATTACGATATATAGCTTATGACAAAATGCGTTTACCACTAAGCTATAATTACTGCCACATGAAAGCCAGCCATCTCCCACTTAGCAATATCTGTGCACACAAGACTACATCCGCAGCTTCATTTTCCAAACTAAAGTGATGCGCCATAATGTTACTTTAGTCCCATCCCGCCCCGTTGAAATCGACATCTTCACTTGCCAGGAAACTGCCGCGGGGCTGGATCTTCCCCCGAAGCGCTCGGGCATCAAGAAAAGCCGCCGGTTTGAAACCGACGGCTCAAGTTTTCGACGGCGTTATGCTGATGCCTGTTTACCACGCAGCGGGCTTACGGGGTCCGCAGGAAGCCGTAATGCACGTTGTTCGCGTCGACCCACTGTCCGGTGATTACCCCAAACACGTTGGGGGTCGCAGGCTCGGTGCCCTGGTTCGCGCCCGTTCCGATTCCCGGCACGTCGAACTTAGTGATGCCGCCCCAAGGAGTCCACACGAAGCCGTGATTTGCGCCGTTCGCGTCGACCCACATTCCAGCAACCAGGCCCAGAAGATTGATGCCTTCCGGTATGGTGCCTTGACCCGCGCCGGTGCCCGCGCCCGCAACGTCGAATTTGGTGATCTCGCCGGTCGGGCTCCGGACGAAGCCGTGATTCACGTTGTTCGAATCAATGTAGTTTCCCGCGACGACGCCCAGGTCGCTGATGCTGTCGCTTTCCGTGCCCTGGTTCGCTCCCGTGCCTGCGCCGGTGACGTTGAACTCGGTGAAGCTGCCGTTGGCATAGCGCAGGTAGCCATGGGCCACGCCGTTGGCGTCAAAGTACGTGCCCGCGACCGTTCCTTCCAGGTTGAGGGAGGTAGCCACCGCAGTGAAGGTGTTCACCGAGCCCGGAGGATCGAATGAGGTGTAATTGCGGTAAGGCGGATAAGAGACGAAGCCGTGATTCACATTGTTAGCGTCGGTCCAGTATCCGGCAATCTCTCCGCCGGGGTTGACGTTGCCCGCGAAGGTGCCCTGGTTGGCGCCTGTCCCGGCGCCGGGAACGTTCAAGCTCGTGAAATTCTTGAACGGATACTCCGTGGCAAAGCCGTGGGCCACGTTGTTGGCGTCGACATAGAACCCCACCGTCTCTCCGAAGAGGTTATTGCCGAACGTGATTGTGCCCTGGTTGGCGCCGGTGCCGGCGCCCGGAGCGTTGTATTCGTTGAACGTGTTGCACGGGGCAATGCACTGGAAGCCGTGAAAGACGTTATTGTCATCATGGAACGATCCCACGACCGCCCCCTGCGGATTGATGTCGAAGCCACCGGTGCCCTGGTCGAAGCCTGTGCCTCCGCCCGGAGCACTAAATGAGGTGATGGTTTGTGCGCCTGCTAAACCAGATGCAAGAAGTACGACACTTACTACCTTCCAAAGCTGCAGTCGATTCATAGTTCCTCCGTGTTGATTTGAAGTGAGTGGTCATGCTGGAACCCCTTAGCAGCAGGGGCTCGCCTGCTTGGCGTAGTCCAACCGTTAATGTGCAATTCCGAGCAGAAGCCTGCGGTGTTCAGTGCATGGCGTGTACGAAGGCATGCGGGCTGCCATCGGCTTCCCCCCAGGCCGCCTAATCTCAGGTTTAGTTCGGTAGGAATGAAATCAGGGACGAGCTACTCGCGGGGTAGTGCGATTACACGAAAGCGTTATTTTGAAATCACCTTCGTTCGCAGGCTGGTTGCGGAAAGCCGGCGCACATCTACAAGAAACCGGACTTTTGCAACGGCGATTCTATGGCAAAAAGGATTCTGCTGGTATTATGCAACCGGTTGTATATAACAACTAGTTGCGCTCCGTGTAGTTGCAGCCGGGGAACGGCATGGCCCGGTGTCATCCTCACCGAGGCTTAAGCTGTTTGATGGCTAACTTCCCCGGTGTCATCCCGACCGAGGGCTTCAGCCCGAGTGGAGGGACCTGCTGTCCTCCACCGGAGACGAGCAAGAAGTTGGCGAAAATGCGCCCCAGCTCCCGCAACACAACTAGTTATCATTTGCAACCAGTTGTACAATCGTTGGGGCAACCGGAGAGGAGGCAGCGTGCACAAGGATCACAGGTCAGAGTGCGTTATCAACATGACGGTCGAGATATTTGGCGACCAGTGGAGTCTGCTCGTCATCCGCGACATCATTTTCATGGACCGCAGGCATTTTCGCGAGCTCCTGACCAAGTCCGTGGAAGGAATCGCGTCGAACATTCTGGCCGATCGTCTGCAAAGGCTTGTCCAGCAAGGAATCATCGTCAAGTCTCAGGACGCCAGCCATAAACAGAAAGCCATTTACAGTCTCACCGAACGAGGCATCCAATTGCTCCCTCTTCTGATGGAGATGGTTAGATGGGGGCACAAGTATTTGCCGTCATCCGGTCTGAGGGGTCTGGCTAAGGTCCTGGACGAAGGAGGACCGAAGCGGAGGGCAGAATTTATGTCTGAACTTCGCGAAACCCATCTTCCGAAGGCAGTCGCCAGGAAAAAGCTCCGCTCTCGGGCGAAATCTACTCGGATCTCCGCAACGCAGAAGGGATAAATCGGTTGGAAGGGCGGTGCCCCATCCTTCTCGCCGTCTTTTGGCGACAGGTTGGGCCCAAGGGGTAAATCGCGTGGAACAATGTCGCACAGCCCTGCACAGATTAAGCCGCAACTAACCGAAAGCCCAACAATCCATTGGATTTAGACTGGCCCAGCGATTGCGGCAGTAAGTCGGTGGAGGCCAAAATGCGCCTTGCTCCCCGGTCCCTCCTCGCGTTATGCCTGACATTGGCGGCTGTTCCGGCCGCGGCTCAAACGGTCTACAGCAACGGTGCAATCAACGGCAACGTTGACGCCTGGACCATCAACTTCGGGTTTATCGTCAGCGATACCTTCAACGTAGCCAATAACGACACCACCATCACTGGCGGAAACTTTGGCATGCGTCTGCTCCCCGGCGACACCCTGACCTCAGCCGAACTGTCCATCACCTCCGGCGAAAACGGTGGCACCAGCTACTTCGATCAGACCGTAAACTTCACCACGGTTAGCTGCCAGGCGAATGAGTTTGGATACAACGTCTGCAACGAGAACACTGTCTTCAATGGTCCGAATCTCAACAGCGGCACCTACTGGCTGAACCTGCAGAACGCCGTTGTCCCCAGCGGTGACCCCGTCTTCTGGGACGAGAACTCCGGTCCGTCTTCGGCGTCGGAGAACAGCGTGGGCACCATTCCCTCGGAGGCCTTCACCGTTCTCGGCACCAGCAGCACCACCACCAGCACCAGCACTACCACGACCGGCACAGTTCCGGAACCCACCAGCATCCTGCTGTTCGGCTCTGGCGCTCTCGGCATGGTTGGCATGTTCCGCCGGAAACTGTTCTGACTTCATTTGACGAAAGGGTCTGCCATGACACTGCGCCTTGCTTCGTTATCACTTCTCGCACTGTGCCTGACATTAGCGGCTGTTCCTGCCGCAGCCCAAACTGTCTACAGCAACGGTGCGATCAACGGCAACGTTGACGCCTGGACCATCAACTTCGGATTCGTTGTTAGCGACAGCTTCAATGTCTCTAACAGCGGAACTCCGATCACCGGCGCCAGCTTCGGCATTTGGCTGTTCCCGGGCGACACATTGACGTCCGCTGAACTGTCCATCACCTCCGGTGAAAACGGCGGCACCAGCTACTTTGATCAGGTCGTGAACTTCACCTCAGCCGGCTGCATCGGCAACATCTATGGCTACGACGTTTGCCGGGAGAACACCAGCTTCAATGGCCCAATTCTTAACGGCGGCACCTATTGGCTGAACCTGCAGAACGCCAGCGTCCCCAGCGGCGACCCAGTTTTCTGGGACGAGAACTCCGGTCCATCCTCGGCTTCTGAGAATAGCCTCGGCACGCTTCCTTCGGAAGCCTTCACCCTCCTGGGCGGCGAAACCACCACCACGTCCACCACCACCACGACGACTACGGGCACGGTTCCGGAACCCACCAGCATCATGCTCTTCGGCTCCGGCATTCTTAGTCTGGCCGGCACGATTCGCCGGAAACTGTTCTGACTACGCCGACGGGAGGGACCGCCATGAAACTCCGCATCGCTCGACTATCACTGCTCGCACTATGCCTGACATTAGCCGCTGTTCCTGCCGTGGCCCAAACTGTCTACAACAACGGTCCCATCAACGGCAACGTTGACGCTTGGGAGGTCAACTTCGGCTTCATCGTCAGTGACGCCTTCAACGTGGCTAACAATAACACCACCATCAGCGGCGCCAACTTCGGCATCTGGCTGTTCCCGGGCGACACCCTGACTTCGGCCGAATTGTCCATCACCTCGCAGGAAAACGGCGGCACCAGCTACTTTGATCAGACTGTTAACTTCATCCAGGGAGCCTGCCACATTAATCAGTTCGGAGACTTCAACGTCTGCAACGAGAGTACCGTCTTCAGTGGTCCGACTCTTAGCAGCGGTACCTACTGGCTGAACTTGCAAAACGCCAGCGTGCCGAAGGGTGACCCGGTCTTCTGGGACCAGAACTCCGGTCCATCCTCCGCGTCAGAGAATGAAGTGGGCACGATTCCCTCGGAAGCGTTCACAGTCCTGGGTAGCGGAACCAGCAGCAGCACGTTCGATGTCACGGTTACCTCTGGTGGCACAACTCCGGAGCCCAGCACCATCATGCTCTTCGGCTCCGGCATTCTTAGCCTGGTTAATCTAGTACGCCGCAAGCTGCTCTGATTATTGACTACCGGGTACTGACAACCGACAACGAATTCTTGACCGGGCTGCTATTATGATTCGGCGCAGGGAGTGCGCCACCCGCCTGGGTGGCGGAGGTGTGCGAACGTGATCTTCCTATTTCTCAGAAGTCTATTTAGCCACACTTTCAGTTATGTTGGCATTGCTCTGCTGTTAGCCGGCGCGTACTCAAAGATTTTCAACCAGCTCCTTCTCCTGGCCCCCAAGTGGTTTCTGCTGGCAGGAGTCGTTTGTCTGTCCGTGGGCGGTTCTCAGGCCTGGAAGGACGAACACAAGAACACAGAAGTACTTATCCTCCAGCGCAAGCAGGCCGAAATCGCGATCAATGCCCTGCAGGAGAAACTCGATGCCACCCAGCGCCAGTTAGAGTATTTGAAGACCCATCTGTCGGCAGACTCCGACAGGAAAGCACGCGAGATAGAAGTAGTTGAGCGACTGATGGAGGACGGAAACCACCTTATGGAAGAGTGTCTCCTGAAGAAGCGAAACGACGCCGATCTTGCCGATCGCGCCAATCGCTGGGAAGCGGAAGCCACGCAAATGCTGGCCGGCTTCGATCCCTCCCTGGCCGCTCGCTTGAAGACTTCCGTCGGAGCACCCTTCGTCCATCCTCCGACCAATGGCGCAAATGAGAATGTGTGGAATTTCGTCAACCAGAGAGTGCAGGCGCTTGCCACCATTCTGCAAGAGCTGAAGAGTTAGGCGGCAGGACCTGCTGTTGCCGACAACCGGCAACTGGTTTCAAATATCTTCTTGATCCTCCTGCCAAACTTTGTTAATGTCCCAAAGGTGACTCTCGGGACTACCCGAACGTAGGTTCATCTGCCGCCCATTCGTCTGGCATGAGATCACTTTCGATCCGGAGAAAACATGGCTTATTCAGCAGATGGTCAGCGGAAGATACCTGTAGGCTCGTTGCTGACGTACTGTCACAACCTCGACTGTCTGAAGTCCTTCCATGTCGCTCCCCGGGAAGAAGCCGAGATCGGGCTCTTCAACGACCTGCTCATCAATCGGGACGCCGGGGGGCCTAAAAGACTGGTTCTGGTGTGCCCCCACTGTGGCGCTTTCGTCGAGGCCTTGGCATCCACCTTAGAGGTCTGCACCTGCGGTCAGGAAACCCACTCCCCGCCCTACAGACCGAAGCGACCTCTGGGTCCCATAAGAATTAAGTAGCCTTCGCTCGCCCGCTATCCCCGTGCTGCGCATGTGTCTTCATGCGCTGGGCCGCGCTTTCGAAAATTCCTTGACATTGCCGGAAAATGGGCGCACGATGCGGACACTTCTGACTGCGTTCGTGTTTTCTTGCATCGCAGCGGAGCGCAACTGGTCGCTTCCGGCCTCCGCGAAAATCCTATGGTTATTGTCGCCTCGGCTCCCCGCGGCGCTTAAAGTAGCGTCTCTCTTTTCCGGTTCAAATCCGGGGGGAGGCTCAGTCCTTGGAAAACTCAGATCACCAGGCTTGTTAGGACGGTAGATCACAATCAGTTCGGGGTCCACTGCAAGCGGCCCACAAGGAGTACTTACATGAAACGAAACTTTATCGTCGCCAGCTTTGCAGTCGCCATGGTCTCGCTCTCGCTGCTGCAAGCTTCAGCCTGGGCCCAGGCCGATTCGCCGCTCACCGTCTCCGATGGCGCCCACAAAGTCCACATCTTTCCCACCAGAAGCCTGGCGGCCCATCTGCCGACCGATAACGGACCCTTGCTTTATAACGGCGGGCCCGTCATGACCGGAGGCCCTCAGGGCACCAACTTCTACATCATCTACTGGGTCCCGGCGAAGTTGCAGAATGGTGGATCGACCAGCATGTCGGCCCACTATATGCAAATACAGAAAGACCTGATCCATGACTACCAGGGACACGACATCGGTAGCAACAACACCCAGTACTATCAGACGGTAAGTGGGGTGACTACCTATATCGAAAGCCGCTGGTATAACTACTACACCTACGTCGATACCAACGCCTACCCGGCGTCAGGATGCACCGATATTTACACGCCCGGTAACTGTATTACCGACGCCCAGATCGAGACCGAGATCCAGCGGGTGATGAAACTCGAAGGCTGGACTGGCGGCATCCAGAGAATATTCCTTCTCTATACCTCCAGCGGTGAGGGCTCCTGCGCCGGGAGTTCCTGTGCCTACAGCGATTACTGCGCGTATCACAGCTATATCAACACCAGCACCCCGATCATCTATACCAATGAGCCTTACGGAGATCCCAACTACTGCCAGGAGCCGGGCACGCCTTCGCCCAACGGTGATCCCGCGGCGGATACGGCAGTGACGGCTGCCAGCCATGAAATGACGGAGTCCATTACCGACCCCGAACTCGATGCCTGGTATACCGCCATGGGCAACGAGATCGGTGACCTGTGCGCTTACAACTACGGCACCAACACCTGGGACTCCGGCAACGCCAATCAGTTCTGGTCCAGTCACTACTACGAACTCCAGATGGAGTTCGACAATCATGCTGGCGGCTGCGTGCAAGTCGGTCCCTGATTCGCAAGCGGTAAATGGAAAGACAGCGCGGCGCCCCTCCGCGCAGCCCAGTTCCCCAGGTTGGCCCTTCTGTTGGGCTGACCTGGGGGACACCTCTATCTCAATTGCAGCCGCTTCAACAGCGTCTTGCGGCGTCACACGCAATCGCAGCTAAATCGCTCTCACCACAGAGACACCGAGAACACAGAGTTTTTTCTAGATTTTCCGATTGCTAGATTTTCCGATTCTTCCGGACTCTCCGAGCCTCTTGATTTCCCGATTCTCCGTTTTGCTTGAATTCCCGATTTTCCGGATTCTCTGATTTTTCCTTTTTCTTGATTTTCCCTTTTCCGATTTTCCGATTTCTTCTTTTCCCTGATTTTCTCTCCGTGTCCTCCGTGTCTCCGTGGTGAAACATCTTTTCCGTCTATGGCACAGTCGCAGGCTCTTGCGAACGTCGGGATCGGCGTACACTTGGCTTATGGATGACCGAAAAACACAGAACCAGTTTGAAGAGGTCCACAAGAAGGTTCAGGAGCGCCTTGCGCGCGACCGGGACACTAACCAAAGAGACGCCTTGAATCGCAAGCAAAAGGAAGAAAAGGCCAATGGCGAGCTTCTTGACCGTGAGGCGGACGGCAAGGCGTAGCCATCAGAACCCGCAGGCGCACGCTTATCGTTTCTAAACAGGCCGCTAAAAAAGACTGCTTCCGAAAGCTTCGTGTGAAGGCACGACTTCACGCGCCCCTGAAAGTCCGCTTCCGAAAGCTTCGTAACAGGGCACGACTTCAGTCGTGCCGATAAGCCTTATCTTTCTCTTCCCGAGCCGCCTCTAGCCGGCGCCACATGACCAACAAATCAACTACTGACTACTTCTTCTGCGCTCCCGGATTGTAGGTGATGCCCTTCGTCTCAAACAGGGTTGGGGCCAGACCGGTGTTGTAGGTCACCGCAGTCAGGAACCGCTGGCCGCTCATCTCGTCATTGCGGTATTGCACTACGCTGAACGGCGTCTGCACTCCCTGCACCGCCTTGTAATTACCAAACACCGTCGAGGCTTCGTCGAATTGCCGGTCCAGCGGGTCGCGCCAGCTGTAACTTACCCTCACCGGCAGTCGTGTCTGCCCGTCAATCGATAGCGTGACGCTGTCGTTGTTGCCGCTCAGCACTGTGATCTGGTCGGCCAGATTGCGCTCCACCATCGCTGTCCCGCTGTAGAGAATCATCGTGCCCGGCGCCGGCAGCCACTTCCGCACTACCCACTCCAGCGAGTGTTCGCGCCGCCGCAACGATTCCTCCAGCTCCTTTGGGTCCTGCGTCGCGGTGCCTTTGTAGGTAATCTCGTATCCCTTGTCGCCGATGAGCAGCTCGGTGACGTCGCGCTGTTTGGTCAGCTCCAGCCGGTCTTTGTCGGGCCACTCCCAGAAGCGCCAGTACAGGATGCTCATGCTGTTGGGCTGGCCGTGATAAAAACTGTACGCGCGGCCCTCGCTGGTCATGGTGGTGACGTTGAGCCAGGCGTCGCCGCCCAGCGCCAGAATCATCTGGTCCAGGATCTGCAACGCCTTCTGCACCCCGGGATCTTTGGTGGTTGCGAACTGCGCCGTCGGCCAGCCCGCGGGAACAGTCGAGGGCGCCGCGGCGGCCGGCGTCTGAGCCGCGGCGGATGCGGCGAGGACGAGTGCAAAGACAATAGCGGCGGCCCTATGCATGTCGTCCATTCTACCTGTACCGGCGATTAGCTCGCGGCCTGTCTCTGACACCACTCCGATTCATTCTGATTTTCTCTTCTGATTTCTCTTTGATCTTTCTCCGTGCTCTCCGTGTCTCAGTGGTGAATTATTTCTTCTTTCCCCGCTTGCGCACCGGCCGTTCTTCGACCACCGCAAACTGTATCCGCCTCTGCATGCGATCGATGCGGTCCACCAGCACGCGGATCGGATCGCCGAGGGAGTACGTCTTCCGGCTGCGCTGGCCGATGATCTGCCTCGTGTTCTCGTGATACTGGTAACGGTCGTCGCTGAGCGAGGCCAGCGGCACCAGCCCTTCGATAAACATGTCGTTCAGCTCAACGAACATGCCGAACTTGGTGACGCTCACGATCAGCCCATCGAAGTCGTCACCCACGCGCTCTTCCATGAACTTCATCTTCTTCCATTCCATCAGCTCGCGCTCGGCCTCATCCGCGCGCCGCTCCGCCTGGCTCGACTCGTCAGCAATCTCGTGCAGCTCCTCCGCCGGAATCGGCCCATGGATTGCGGGTACCACAACGGGTGCCCCACTCAAGCTTCTTTTGCTTGAGTGGGGGTTTTCGTATGGAGACGAGAAATCTGCCTTCCGCGGGTGCCCCATCCAAGCCGGGTTTGCTTGGGTGGGGGGTTTCGTTCTCTTCGACCACGGCGACGGATGTTCTCCGGTCTCCGCCATCTCTCCCACTCCCACAGGCACGCCATGCTCCTCGCGCTCCGCTGACTCCCGCAGCACATCCTTCAATATCCGATGCACAATCAGGTCGGGATACCGCCGGATCGGCGACGTGAAGTGCGTATACGTCGGCGCGGCGAGCGCGAAGTGCCCTTCGTTCTTCTCCGAGTAGCGCGCCTGCTTCAGCGACCGCAGCATCAGGTACGACAGGATGCGCTCCTCCGGCTTGCCCGCAATCTTCTGTGTCAGCTTCTGATACATCCTCGGCGTGATGTGTACTTCCTCGGGTATCTCGACGGTCTTCGCGCGGCTGCCCGTGCCGTATCGCTCCCGCCGCTCAGCTTTGAACTGCACCCGCTTAACCGGCAGCGCGCCCACCCCCAGCGAATATCCAAACCTGGCGGCAATCGTCTCGAAGTCCATCACCCGCTTGGGATCGGGCTTCTCGTGAATACGATACAGCGACGCGACGCCCTTGCTCTCCAGATAACTGGCGACACACTCGTTGGCCGACAGCATGAACTCCTCGATGATGCGGTTGGCGATGTTGCGCTCCGACCGCCCGATGCTCTTCATCAGCCCGTGCTCGTCGAACTCGATGACCGGCTCCGGCAGGTCAAAGTCGATGGAGCCGCGCCGCACCCGCTTGCGGTTCAGCACCATCGCCAGCTCGCGCATCAGCTCGAAGACATCGACCAGCTTGTGGTAATGCTCGCGCAGCGCGGCGTCACCCTCCAGGATGAGATTGACGTTGGTGTAGGTCATGCGCTCCGCCGAGCGGATGACACCCTCGCTGAGCGTGTAGCCAACGATCTCGCCTTGATGATCGATCTCCATCACGCACGACAGCACCATGCGCTCCACCTGCGGGCGCAGGCTGCACAGGTCAGTGGAGAGCTCGATGGGAAGCATGGGCACCGCACGGTCGGGAAAATAGACCGAGGTGCCGCGCAGCCGCGCCTCCAGGTCAATCGACGAGCCCTCGCGCACATAGTGCGCCACGTCGGCAATGTGTACTTGCAGCTCGAAGTTGCCGTTCGACATGCGCCGCACGGTGACCGCGTCGTCAAAGTCGCGGGCCGTTTCGCCGTCGATGGTGACGATGGGCAGCGAACGATAGTCGCGCCGATGATGCATCTGGCCGGCAGAAATCACTCCGTCGAACTGTTGCGCCTCCTGCAAAACCTCGACCGGAAAGTGGTGCGGCAGATGAAATTTGCGGATGATGATCTCAACATCTACGCCGAAGTCGTCTTCGTAGCCGAGAATCTCCAGCACGCGCCCGCGCGGGCTCTCCGTCGGCGACGGCCAGTCGGTGATCTCGACTTCGACAACCACATTCTCCAGATCGCCCCACTCCCGCTGCCGCGCTTCAGCGCCCAGTACCCGGTCGCGCTCTGCGTGAGTCAACGATGGGTGCCCCGTTCCAGCCATCTTTTGGCTAGGGCGGGGCAGTTCGGATTTCTTGTCGCCGGCGGGTGCCGCATGCCCTGTTCTGTCATCCCGAGCGGAGCGAAGCGGAGTCGAGGGACCTGCTTTTGTCCCGGGAGCGTCGCTGCCGGGCCATTCCATCCCTTTCGGAATGACAATCTGCTGCGTGACCTTCTCGTCGATAGGCGTAACGTAGTTCTGTCTCGGCCCGCGATGAAATGTCCCAACGACAGTCGGGTTCCCTCGAGTCAGCACGCGCAGGATGCGCCCTTCGGCGCGGCCATCATCTTTTTTGCGAGTAACCTCCACCAGCACCTGGTCGCCGTGCATCGCGGACCCAATGGCCGGCGGGGGAATAAAGATGTCGCCAGCGATCTGTCCTGCATTCGGAATCACAAACCCATAGCCATCGCGATGCATGGTAAGCCGCCCGGCGATCAGGTTCTGGCGCGCGGCAGCGTGTTCAGCCAGCGTGTAGCGGTCGCGCCCCGTCTCGATCAGGCGCGCACTCTTCACCAGCGCCTCCAGCCGCTCCGCCAGACGCCGCCGGTCCTCGCCGCGCAGGTTCAGCTCGCGCACCAGTTGCTTGTATCCCGCGGACTGATGCGGCTGCCGTTCAATGTGCCGTAGAATGGCCTGGTCGGTGAGCATGAGATTTCGACGCGTCAGGATAAGGATAGAATGTGAAGGGCCGTCGCCAACCTGTTTTGCATCAGGGCACAGTTCTCAGCCGCGCCGCCCACCCGGAACTTACGATTTGTGCTCGTGCGAGACTGATGTCAGCTCTCGGCAGGGAGTGCCAGTCGCGAAGAATCAGCGCCGCAGGCGCGGAATAATGATAGCCCAGCACGCAGCGCAGCGGAGTGCTGGGTACAGGTTTCGCGATGACACAGCCGAAGAAACTAATCCCTAGTCCCTACTCCTAATCCCTGGCTCTACTCCGATTTCCCCAATCCGTGCCCACATTGTCAACTAACCTCGTCCGAAAAAACTTGCCGCGCTATTCCCTCATCCAAAAAGTCCCTGTATCGTAGCAGTAATTACATCGCAAGCCAGCCCGTGCAGTGCGTGCGGGCAGCGCGATAAATCGAGAATCGCCGCGCCCAACCGGCACTTCCGGCGTAGAGCTGCTGAAAACTCCGGTTTGGCAATACAGGTGCTTCTCCCAGGCTACCGTGCAGAAAGGATTTTGAACCGATCATGTGGAAACCTACGAATACTCCTACGCCGACGCCGACCCCCACTCCCAGCCCTGAGCCGCAGCGCTCGTTCACGCCGCCAGCCGAACCGGTGATCCCTCCCCGTCCGTCCAGTTCTTCACTGAGCACGCAGGAGCAGGCTACGCTGGGCAAGTCGCTGGTCATCAAAGGCGAGGTCACGGGTTCGGAGTCGCTCTACATCGACGGCCGGGTGGAAGGCTCCATCAACTTGCCGGGCAATCGCGTTACCGTGGGACGCAATGGCGTGGTCGCGGCCAACATTTCCGCGCGAGAGATTGTGGTGCTGGGCAAAGTCCGTGGCAACATGATCGCCAGCGATCGCGTGGACATTCGCGGTGAAGGCTCGCTGACCGGCGACGTGGTGGCGCAGCGCATCAGCATCGAGGATGGCGCCTACTTCAAGGGCGGCATCGACATTCGCAAGCCCGGCCAGAAGGCCAACGGCGAGGCCAAAGAAACGACCTCCACGCCGGCAACCCCCGAGACAGCCACCGGAACAGCCACGCCGCGCGTGCAGACTTTCTCATAATTCAAGAGAGAGCTCCGCCCGCCGGTACTGGCAACTGGCCACTGGCAACTGTTCCTTTGTCATCACGAGGAGGGCTTCAGCCCAACGAGGGATCTGCTTTCCCCGACTTGGCCTCATCCGTCCCTGACAACTGACTACTGGCAACTGGCCACTGACTACTGTTCCTTTGTCATCACGAGGAGGGCTTCAACCCGACGAGGGATCTGCTTTTTCGACCTGGCCGATTCCCAAAATGCCGACGCTCGCCACACTACTTCCGCAACCATGCTCCCGCCCCGCACCTGCGGGACGACTCAGCTCAGCCCAGGACGAAGTCCTGGGTAGAGTGTGAAAAATGTCAGAGTCCCGGTAGGGACGGCACGCCCTGAAACGCCATCGGCATCGTGTCCACGGCCACTGACAACTTTTTCTACGCCTCCATGCTTTCGCCCCCGCCGTCCAACGTTGCCGGCACTTTCTTCCTGCGCAAATCGCGCGGCAAACTCGATCTCGTAATCCACAATCCCAGCGCAACCGCCGCCAGCCACGTCAGGCTGACCGCCGTCAGCGAGATCACGTCGCCGCCCCGGCCTCCGCGCAACCAGAATCTGTGCGCCACCTCGTAGCTCACCACTCCGGCAAACACCGCCGTCGCCAGCGCCTTCATCAGCTCCAGCCAAGGCAACTCTGTCAGCAACACCATCTTCTTGCGATGCAGCAGCCAAGCCAGCACTAGCGTGTGCATCAGGATCCCAATGTCCGACGCGATGACCAGCCCCGTCACGCCGTACTGATAGAACAGCGTGCGATAGACCGGCAGCGACGCCACCACGATAATCGTGCTCGCCACCATCGGCGTCAGCGTGTTGCCGGCGCCATAAAAAGCGCGTGCGTACTGCGCCTGCGCTGACCACAGCGCCAGCGAAATCGCGAACCAGAAGAAATACGTCGCTGTCTCCTGCGCATCGGCGAAGGTGAAGTGTCCGTGCCGGAACGCGAGGTCGATGATGGGCAGCGCCGCCGCCATCATCCACGCCGACGCCAGAAACGATGCCGCTGATATGCGATACACCGTCTGATTCACCGTGTCGGCGAAGAGCTTGCGTTTGCCTTGCTCCCACAGCGACGCGAAGAACGGCATCGACGCCTGTCCGGTCGCCTGCCCCAGAATCGAGATCGGCACCGCAAACAACCGCTTGGCATAGTTCAGCCGCGAGATGTCGCCCACGCCGCCGGAGGCGAAGTAGCGCAGGATCCAGTCATCGGCTGACACCAGCGATACCCCCAGCATCAGCGGAATGGTGAGCTTGCCCCACTCGCGAAATCCCGGGTTGCGCCAGTCGAAGCTGAAGCGGTAACCCAGCCCGGCCTTGCCTGCGCCGATCGCGTTGATGAGGAATGGCCCAATGATCGCTCCGGCAAACGCGCCATAGGCCAGCGACGAAATGCCGAATGCCTTCGCGCCAACCACTCCTCCGGCAATGATGAAGAGGTTGTACAGCGCCGGGCTGAGCGCGACATAGAGAAACATTCGCTTCGACTGCAGCACCGCCGAAACAATGCCGCCCGCATAGAAAAAAATCTGGCTGGGCAGCAAAATCCGCGTCAGGTGAACGCACATCTCGACCTGATCGGCGGCGAACTTGGGAAAGACCAGCCGCACCAGTTGCGGCGCAAAGATCTCCAGGAAGACCGTGCCCACGCACAACACCGCTGTCATGATGGTGATGGTGGAGTTGAAAGCGCGTTGCGCGCCGGCCTCATCGTCGCGCGAAATGTGCCGCGTGTAGATCGAGATGAACGTAATCGATGCAGTCCCGCCCGCCAGGATGTAGTTGAGGAAGTCGGGGATCTGGAAGGCGGCGAAGTACGCGTCGGTCTGGTGCCCTGCGCCGAAGGCCCATGCGATGTACATCTCGCGCAGGTAGCCAAGCAGGCGCGAGGCCAGCACCGAGCCCATCAGCAACACCGTCGCGGAAAAAACCGTGTGCTGGTGCGAGGGCCGCAAAATACGCACCAGCCGCGCTCCCAGGCTGGGCGCACGTGGGTCGGATTCAGGTGCGGCCGGAGTCGGCATCAGAGTGCGATTGTACACGCCGGAGTTGGGCCGAATATTCTAGAGGCTGGCATACTTCTCTCGGATGGCTCACACTAATCCGCGGAGTTAAAAGGGGGGTGGGTGGGCATCCCCGACTTGGATGGGCGCTTTCGGGTTCGGGACGCGAGCCAAAACACTCTGCGATGGTGCTCATTTCAGAACATGGCGGGCAGCCAAGATGCGTATCGAGCGGTATCTAGAACCGTGTGGCGCATTTGAATGGGTCGCGCTTTGCTATCTGGGACTCAGCGGCGCCCTGATGCTCATTTTCCACGAGAATCTCCGGCACCCTGCGTTGCATATCACCGTACACTTCGGAGTCTTCGCCGCAATTCTAGTCATCGTGAATGTCGCCGATCGCGCCAGCCGCGGGGAAGTTTCACGCTCCAGAATTGCCCAGGCTCTTGGCTGGGTACGTGATTGGTATCCGCAGGCGCTCTTTCTCTTCTGCTTCGAGGAACTGCAAATTCTCGTTCGCCTGATTGAGCCGGCGTGGCAGGATTCCGTACTGATCGCATTCGACCACCGGCTCACAGGCGTTTATCCGGCAGTATGGCTCAGCCAGTTCTCCAACACCTGGATCAACGAGGCGATGCAAGTCGCCTACATGACCTACTATCTATTCCTCACGATTCTCGGGGCCTCGCTTTATCGCCGCCGTCTGGCGCGATCAGCTTTCTTGCCCGCAGGCGATCCGTCCGGAGTTGAAGCCTTGCACGCTTTCTGGACGGTGATGACCGCCTCCATGATCGGCTACTCGATTGGCTATATGATTTCCATTTTCTTCCCCGTTGAAGCGCCGTACTTTGCCATGCGCTCATTCCCGTTGCCTCCGCTTACGGGTGGCGTGGCCACCAGCTTAATCAATTTCATTGAATACTGGGGACGCGTGCGCGGCGGCGCGTTTCCTTCCGGTCATGTCATAGGATCGTTCGTCGCGCTCCTCGGGGCTTGGCGCTACCGCCGCTACTTGTTCTGGGTGTTCCTTCCGTGCTTTGTCGCGATGTGCGTGTCTACAATTTACGGCCGCTACCACTACATCGCCGACGTGTTCGCGGGGATTGTTGTGGGCGCGCTAGGTTTTGTTCTCGCCGAGCGCTTGATGGCCGTGCCCGGAGCGAATCCCCCCGAGGCGATCTGGGCCTCAGCAAATTCGCAGGGAGATCGATCTTGAGTTTGTCCAGCGCGCCGGGAGCGTCGGTGATTAGAAGTCGTCTCATAACAGTTTGGATTTCTTACCAGCACGCTAACTATCGCCGGAGTAATCAACACTGCCAGGGGCCTAAAGTAATCGCAAGAATTCAGAGGCTGGAAGCATAGTGAAAAAGCTGATTGTGTACGATCTGGACGGTACGCTCGCCGAAAGCAAATCATCGCTTGACGCCGAAATGGCAGGGCTGCTGCATGACCTTCTCGGAATCGTCAAAGTGGCTGTAATTTCCGGAGGCGATTGGCCGCAGTTTGAAAAACAATTGCTTTCCAACCTCCCTCATGACGAGCGCCTGGTGAATCTATCTATCCTTCCTACCTGCGGAACGAAGTTCTACCGATATGCGGGGGCTTGGAAGAAAATCTATGAAGAAGATTTCACTGCGGATCAACGAGAAAAGATCGTCAGCTCCCTGAAGAAGGCGCTCGCAGCAGCGGATTTCAAGATCGAAAAGGTCTGGGGAGAGCAAATTGAAGACCGGGGAAGCCAGATAACATTTTCCGCACTCGGTCAGCAGGCTCCCTTGGACAAGAAGGACAAATGGGATCCCGACTTCAGCAAGCGGAAGAAGATCAAAACAATCCTCGACACGTTCATTCCCGAGTTTTCTGTCCGCCTGGGTGGTGCGACATCCATCGATGTCACCAGACCTGGCATTGACAAGGCCTACGGAATTGGAAAACTACGAGACCTCCTCGGCATTTCGTTGCCAGAGATGATTTACATCGGCGATGCCTTGTTCGCCGGAGGGAATGACTATCCCGTGGAACAAGCTGGGGTTGTTTCCATCGCGGTTCGCGATCCCCGTGAGACCAAGCGGGTCACCGAAGCAATCATCGCTTGCTTAGCAGATCGCGATCATAAAGCGTGACCCTTCCGTCCGGTTGGGCTTTTCAGGATTCTGCTCAATGCCCTTAGCGCGACGACGCCTTTGCAATCCTGCCATTCACCGGCCTTCAATACAAAAGTACGAGCCGCCAAATCTTCCCCCTAGGATTGAGGGATTGGCTGCGCCATATCCGGATTGACTCCCGTATTAGAAGGGATTGGCGGCTTCTGGGATGTGTCGCTGGGACCTGTGGTAGGGGCGTCGGGAGCCACGGTGGGTGCGTCAGGAGCTGCTGTGGGGGCGCTGGGAGCCACGGTAGCTCCGTTGGGAGTCACGGTAGCTCCGTTGGGAGCTATTGTGGGTGAGTTGGGAGCCACCGTTGGTTCACTGGGCGATACGGTCGGCGTGTTCGGAGCTACCGTTGGTTCATTGGGCGCAACCGTGTTCGCGTTAGGAGCGGTTGTCGCACTCGGAGTTGCATGCTGTGATGCGCGCTGTGCAAAGCACACTCCCGGCAGCAATCCCAGTAGCATGCCGCCAACAATCAATTTCGCGATGCCATTTTGTTTACGTAGTGAAAGAAGAGTGTCGGTTTCGACAGTTCGCATGTCGTCAGAAGGCAGGTTTGATTTCAGATGAACAGAGACATTACGGACAAGCATAGCCTCTCCTTGAAGTCGTCGGGTTACTAAGAGAAAAAAACTTCAGATGGGCTGACTTAGTTCAGAAAACCTGAAAGAAGAGACGGGTGGTAACCACTTCACTACGGACAATATCCCATTAGGCAAGAACTTGTCCGGTCAAAACTGAACATAGGGCGATCGACTTTTGCGGCATCTTGAGAAGCGCCGGCGATGTGGGGGCGGCGATGGTTTTGGCTCGCTAAGACCAGTATCGGACTAGATGCACTATTTTCAGTGCAACCAGATGTTCATTTGCCGTTCATCATCCTGTTACGTACCTTGTCCCACAATGTAGGTATGCAGGCTCCAACGCTCGATACGTTGCTCCTGTCAGATATTCACCTCGGGTCAGATATCAGCCGGGCTCGAGATGCCGTCGCGTTGCTCCAATCCTGCAACTTCCGCCGCTTGATTCTTCTGGGCGATATCTTCTCTGACCTCAACTTCGCCCGCCTGAATGGCGATCATTGGGAGTTTCTCTCCTGCATTCGCAAACTCTCCAATCGCAAACGCAACGTCGAGATCGTTTGGGTGGAAGGCAACCATGACGAAGGACTCTCCAAAGTCATGTCCCACCTTGTGGGAGTCCCGGTTTTCAAGCGTTATGTCTGGATCTACGACGGATTGCGCCACCTGGCCATTCACGGCCACCAGTTCGACCGTTTCTCGCTGCACAATGAAATGCTCAGCCGTGGCAGCGAGCTGCTCTTCAGCCGCATTCAGAAGCTCGATTGCGGCAACAAACGCTTCTCCCGCTATCTCGATCGCCTGAACACTCGCTGGCTGCGTCTGTCTACCAAGGTAGCTGCCAGCGCCCTGGCCTACGCCAAAGCTGGAGGCATTGACCGCATCTTCTGTGGGCATACGCATCTGCCTCTGCATCAGCAGGGCGATGGAGTGGATTACTACAACACCGGGGCCTGGGTCGACCACCGCCCGACATATGTAACTGTCGGTGACGAAGGAGTTGCCATCCGTGAGTACCAAGGCGGAACTAACCATCGTTATTCCCGCGAAGAACGAGAGCCGGCACCTGCCGATCCTGTTGACCTCTTTGAGCAGGCAGGACTACCCGCTTTTGCGGCATACCAAAGTATTCGTTGCTGATGCCGGCTCAACCGACGGCACCGTTCCTCTCGCCCTCGCCATGCGCGATCGTCTTGACGTCAGCGTGATTCCCGGCGGCCTGCCGTCGGTCGGCCGCAACGCCGGGGCTCGCCTGGCGGATACGCCCTATGTCCTCTTTCTCGATGCGGACATTGTGCTGCACGACCGGACCCTGTTGCGGCGCGCCCTGGAAAAGATGCGCCGCCGCCAGCTCCATTGCCTGACCACCAACATCTGGTGCTCGGACGGAGACTGGCGCGATCACCTGCTCTACGCAGGTAACAACCTCTTTCAGTACGGCGGCGCGTGGGTCAAGCCCTTTGCCACCGGCATGTTCATGCTCTTCGACAAAGCCACCTTCGACCAGTTTGGCGGCTTCAACGAAAACGCCCTCTATGCTGAGGATTATCTGCTGAGTAAACGAGTCTCACCGCGCCGCTTCGGAATCCTGCGGGGGAAAATCCATACCACCAACCGCCGCTTCCGCAAGATGGGCCACGCCAAAATAGCCGGCATGTTCCTGCGCACAGCCTTAAATTCGTGGAATGAATCTTATTTCTTGAGGGACCACGGCTACTGGCGGTAAAAAGTTGCCGCTGAACATCCGGCACCCGGTAAAGTCCTGACGACTCTGGGGAGCAATCGTGCGACAATACTAACGGGCTTCCCAATTGCATAGGGGTCACGCCCTATGCTGTCTTTTCGCGCCGGCAAGCCATCCCGGCGGCTGTCGCAGACGACAACGGCATTGCACTTTGAACGCCGGCTGGCTTCGCAACACGGTTAATTAGGAGGTCCCATGATTCAAGGTTCCTCAAGGTGAATAGATCCTTCATGAAAAAAAACGGGCATTCCGAGCAGCCGCTCTCCCATCGCTGGCTGGACGTCGACGAGGTCAGGCTGGTAAGCGACCTGCGCATCATGCATTCCAAGGTGGACGAGCTCTATCAAATCGTCGTGAATTTGAAACGGCGGCACAGCGAGACGGATATTCAAAAATACGCCGATCAGCCAGTGCTGAACGAAGACATCGCCCGCATGGACGAGACTTATCTCTGGTTCGTCAATCTGAAAGAACAGCACCGCAGCAAGAAGGCGATCTAGGGAAGATCAGGACCGCCAGAACGCTCCTCGCCACTTTGCGACTACCGGCCGTTGCGGAAGTCTATCGGTTTTCCATCTTCTGGATCATCTGCTGCCGTTCCTCGGCCTGCATCTGCATTAAGGTTTGATACTGCTGAGGATTGAGGATGGGCTTCATTTTGGCGTCGGTGGCCTCGCTGATCTGGCGCATCTTCATGGCCTTTTGCATCGGCGGCAGGCTGGTATCGCTTTTCAGGGCCTTCACTTTAGGCGCCTCTTCCATGATGATCGGCGCCACCTGCTGCTTCTGCTGCGGCGTCAGTTTCAACGCTGCCGACATTTTCTCCAGCCTTTGCATGGCTTCAGGGTTGCCACCACCCATGTTGTCCTGAGCGCCGACGATAGGAGCGCTCAGCGCCAGCGCGGCCATGACAGCGAATACGATGACGGTGAGTCTGCTTGCCTTCTTCATAACATTCCTTTCGATACTTCAGTCTCTTCGGACATACCGCCTCGCAGCAGTCCCTCGAAGGTCCCGGGACTTGTGATCGATGCAGACATCAGAGATGTAACATCGGCCCTTGCTGGCGGAGGGTATGAGATATACGTCAGCCGCCACGCGGGCGTCAAGCGGAAAGTGACGAAGCGGCGGGCGGAGCCAAACCCGATCTGCAATCCCACAATGTGGGACTACGAAGCCTGGATCTACGGCGTGAGACTCGTTCCAAGTGCAGTTGGAATGACTTGACGAAAGCCGCGCGCTAGAATGAACCTCATGGCTGACCCTGTTGCCGAATCCGGCGAAGCTATCGCCGTCGCCACGCCTCCGCAGGGTCGCACCAGATGGTCTATCAGTTCGGTCGTCCCCTATCTGGCCGTAATTCTCATCTGCTCCATCGTGCTCGCCCGGATCTATCATCTGACAACTATCGACTTCCGGGTTCCGTTGGGATTTGCCAGCGACAACCTGTTCTATCAGGCCCTGATCAAGAACTTCGTAAGCACGGGGCATTACTATGTAAATCCGTTGCTCGGGGCACCGGGTCAGCAGGAACTCTATGACTTCCCAATGCCTCACTGGATACACCTTGTTGTCCTGGCTTTCGTCAGGATAATTACATCCAATGCAGGGATCGCGATCAATCTATTTTATTTGCTAGGTTATCTCTTATCGGCGGTAACGACCCTCTACGCCTTCCGCAAGCTGGGTATTTCGGCGGGACTGGCAACTGCCGGCGCACTCCTATTCGTCTTTTTGCCTTACCATCTTTGGCGCGCTGAGGGTCACCTTTTTCTTAGCTCCTACTATATCGTCCCGCTAATGGCCATGGTCGCTGTATGGTTAGGTACCGGCACAGAGTTATTTACATTTGGTCGCGGCCACAGGAAAGACCTGCGGGGAGTGATAACTCGGGATGGGCTAATCAGTATTGCGGCATGCGTTTTGATTAGCCTGGATAATCCCTACTATGCATTTTATGGCGCCTATTTGATTCTAGTCGGCGGCCTGCTGGGCGCGCTACGGCATCGCTTCAAATCTGCCCTCCTAGCAACGGCGGTTCTTCTAGCTGTTCTGGTCTCCACTTCCGTGCTGGCCCTGCTGCCGAATGCCTACTACGTTCACAAGCACGGGCGCACTGCGGTGGCGGCGCGCCTTCCGGTTGAATCAGAGATGTTTTCGCTGACGGTCATTCAGATGCTCGCGCCCGTCACCAATCATCGAATTCCGTCGCTTGCCGAATGGAAACAGTACTACAACCGCAACGCGCTCCTGGTAAATGAGAACGATAGCGCTGCGCTCGGCGTGGTGGGCTCAATAGGATTTCTTGCTCTGCTGATCTGCCTGTTCGTCCGGCGCTGTGACCCTCGTCTCTATGCACTGAGCATTCTTTGCTCTCTTTGCCACCTTGTTGGGGACCATGGGGGGCTTCGGTGCGATAGTTGGTTTTGTGCTGACCCCACAGTTACGTGGGTTTAATCGGATTTCTGTCTATATAGGATTCTTCAGTATTGCGGCGGTCCTGATTCTTCTGGATCGGCTTGGGAAAACACGCTTCGGCGTGAAACACGGGCTGCTGACTTTGATCGTTATTCCCGTCGCCCTTCTGGCCATCGGAATTCCTGACCAGGTAGCCAAACATCAGACAGCGCAACCGGGCCGAAGTTGAGAAGCTGTTTTGGCAGGACGCGGGTTTTGTGAAGCAGATAGAGTCCATAGTCCCGCCGCACAGCATGATCTTTCAGCTTCCCTATGATCCCTTCCCTGAAATGCCTCCCATGAATGCGATGGGAGATTATGACGAGCTGAAGGGGTACTTGCACTCGGACGTCCTTCGCTGGAGCTATGGAGCGATGAAAGGCCGGCCTACCGATCATTGGTTGGCTACGGTTTCCGCCCAGCCGATTCGGGGGATGCTCCTTACCATTGCCGATGCGGGTTTTGCGGGTTTATATATCGATCGAAATGGATACGCAGACCGCGCGGCTATCCTGGAAGCCCAGCTGAAGGCGCTCTTAGGCAACGAGCCGGTGGTGGGCGAGGGCGGGCGGCTTTCGTTCTTCGTTATCGACCAGGCCGCGATCGCTCATCTGAAACGGCCGCTCAACGCGGCGGAGCAGGCGAGCCTTGACAATCTACTACATCCCATTACCGCAGAAGCGGAAAATGGTTGTTGGCCAGAAGAGCAGAATAGCGCGAAGTCCTGGCATTGGTGTGGCCGCAGTGGCGAGATTGTTATGACCAATCCATCTAATACGGAACGTCAAATTGCTATTGAGGCAAACTTGGTTTCGGCTTATAAAACGCCTTCCAGCGTCTGGATTAATGGGCCTTCCTATAACCGCAAGCTGGAGATCAACAATGCCGGGACTGCCTGGAAGGCAGAGGTATCACTTATGCCGGGGATATCCGTGTTCAACTTGGTGTGCGGCGACTGTAAACGGGTGGTGGCGCCGGATGATCCTCGCGCAATGTTCTTCCGTATAGACAACTTCCGTTACCATGACATCGCAAAGCCGTAGAAGTTGCTTTCAATCCGTCTTCTTGCCGCCGAGAGCCTCGATGATGCGGTCGAAGTCTTCCAGCGAAGAATATTCGATCAGGATTTTGCCTTTGCCCTTGCGGTCGTCGATGGTAACGCGGACGCCTAACGCCTGCTGCAAGGTGGTTTCGGCTTCGCGGACGTTGGGATCGATGATGCGCTGCTTCGCGGTCTTGGGAACCAGCGGCTCCACCAGGTGTGCGACCGCCTCTTCGGTCTGCCGCACTGAGAGTCCGTGATCGACGATGCGATGCGCCACCCGGTCGATCATCTCGGCGGATTCCAACGGCATCATCGCCTTGGCATGGCCAAAGCTGATCTCGTTGCGCTCCATCAGCCCTTGCACGTAGAGCGGCAGCTTGAGCAAACGCAGGAAGTTGGAAATGGTCGAGCGCTCCTTGCCGGTGCGCAGCGACATCTGGTCCTGGGTGAGACCGAACTCGCGCGACAGCCGCTCGAAGGCGCGGGCCTGCTCAATGGCGTTCAGGTCCTCGCGCTGGAGGTTCTCGATGATGGTCATCTCCATCGCCTGCACGTTGGAGACTTGCCGTACCAGGGCGGGAACGGTTGGCAAGCCGATGCTGCGCGAAGCTGCGCAGCGCCGTTCGCCGGCAATCACCTGGTAGCGGCCACCCGCCACCGGACGGACTACGATGGGCTGCACCACGCCTACAGCCTTGATGGAGGCAGCCAGTTCGCTGAGGGCGTCGGGGCTGAGCGATGCGGTGCGCGTCTGATAAGGATTGTGGTCCAGTTGCGTCAACGGAATGTGGTGGACCTCGTCGGCGTCGGGCCTGGGTGCGGCGACGGCGGCAACCGGGGCGTGAGGAACCTGCCGCGAAGGGAGCAGGGTCTCCAGTCCGCGGCCAAGCACTTTGCGTTTGTCGGTGGTCATCGTCATGAATCAGCAGTCAGCAATCAGCGACTAGCCACTGCGGCGCGACCGCAGCTTTCGTTAACGGGGGAAACTTTGGGAGACGCGCCGAATCGCACCATTATAGGCGCGCGGTCGAGCGTGCGAAGAAAAATCAGTTGTGGAAAACTTGGTCTCGACTAAATGCGCGCTACTGACCACTGGGTACTGGCTGCCAACAACCGGCTCACCCCAGCGCGGCGTGCAGCGCAGCGGCCAGTTCCGTATAACGAAAGCGGTATCCCGCGGCATTCAGCTTTGCCGGCAGCACTCGTGCCGAGTTCAACAGCAATTCCTGTCCCATCTCGCCCATCAACCCTCGTACCGCGAACTCCGGCAAGGGAAATATCGCAGGACGATGTAACTCCCTGCCCAGCGCGCGCACGAATTCGTCATTGCGGACCGGCGCCGGCCCCACGATGTTCACCGGGCCGCGCAGGCTGTCATTCTTCAGCGCGAAAACTATCGCGCCAATCACATCATCCAGCGCAATCCAGCTCCAATATTGTTTTCCGCTGCCTACTCTTCCGCCCAGCCCAAGCCGGAACGGCGTGAGCATCGGCTTCAGCGCGCCTCCATCGTGGGCCAGCACCACTCCAATGCGCAGATTCACCACGCGCAAGCCGGCCTCGCTGGCCGCTGCGGTCGCGGATTCCCATTGCTTCACCACGTCGGCCAGAAATCCCCGGCCCGCGGAAGACTCTTCGGTCAGCAACTCGTCACCGCGATCTCCGTAGTAGCTCATGCCTGACGCCGACACGAATACCTGCGGCTTGCCGCTCTGGCGATAGCTCTCGGCGGCCGCCGTCGCCAGCGTTCGCGTGCCCAGGACGCGGCTCTCCAGCACTTCCTGCTTGAACTTTTTCGTCCACAGACCGGCGATGTTCTTGCCCGCCAGATGCACCACGGCATCGCAGCCGGCGAGCTTCGCGGGATCGAGCGGCTGCTTCGGGTCCCACTGCACCTCGCCTGCTCGCACCGGACGACGCACCAGCGCGATCGGCTCATCACCGTCTGTGCGCAAGGCGCGGCTCAGCGCTGACCCAAGCAATCCCGACGCTCCGCTGATCAGTATGCGCATCTCTCCGTACCCGTATCGGGTACGACTGTACCCTATTTTGGTGCCGCCAGCTCAACGTATCTCATTGGATGAAGAATCCTCGCGCCGCCTTTCAAACTCAACTAAATTTCTCGTCGTATAATCGGACATGGCGACTTTGCGCCAACAGATCGCGACCAATGTTTTGACGGTCACCCGCTTTCGCGATCTCCTGCGCAAAGTCCGCTCCTACCGCGAGAGCGAAGATCTGTCGCTGATCAAGAAAGCGTACGAGTTTTCCCTCCAACATCACAAAGGAACGGCGCGCGAGTCGGGCGAGCCTTACCTGGCGCATCCACTGCAGGTGGCCACGCTTCTGGCCGAGATGCGTCTGGACACCACTGCCATCGCCGCCGGGTTGCTGCATGACGTTGTGGAAGACACCTCCGTCACAGTAGACGAGATCAAGACAGAATTCGGCGAGCAGGTGGCCCACATCGTCGAAGGCGTCACCAAGATCAGCAAAATTGAATTTGCTTCGTCCGAAGAAGCCCAGGCCGAAAACGTTCGCAAGATGGTCCTGGCCATGATGGACGACATTCGTGTGGTGCTCATCAAGCTGGCGGATCGCCTGCACAACATGCGCACTTTGAAGTTCCTCTCGCCGGAGCGGCAACAGAAAATTGCCCGCGAGACGCTCGACATCTACGCGCCCATCGCTCATCGCCTGGGCATGGGCAAGATTCGGGGCGAGCTGGAAGACCTGGCCTTTCAGTATGTCGATCCTATCTCCTACGACCAGGTCAAAGATGCTGTCGAGCTGCGCCGCAAGGAAGGCGAGGCGTTTCTGGCGGAGGTGCAAGGCGTCATCGAGCAGAAGCTGAAGGAAAACAAAATTCAGGCGCGCGTGGAGGCGCGCATCAAGCGCCTGTACAGCATCTGGCAAAAAATTCAGCGGCAGCACATCGCCATCGACCAGATCTACGACATGCTGGCAATGCGCATCATCACCCAATCGGAAAGCGATTGCTACGCCGTGCTGGGCATCATTCACAACCAATGGCGGCCGGTGCCGGGACGCATTAAAGACTTCATCGCCATTCCGCGCAACAATTTCTACAAGTCGCTGCACACCACGGTCATCTCAGAAAAAGGCCACGCCTTCGAGGTGCAAATCCGCACCGAGGACATGCACAAGATGGCCGAAGAAGGCATTGCCGCGCACTGGAAGTACAAGGACGGCCCGGTGTCGGCACGCGACGAACAGCGTCTGGCGTGGCTGCGGCAAGTGGTCGAGTGGCAGCGCGACATCAAGAACTCCAAGGAATTTCTGGCCACCTTGAAGATCGATCTCTACCCCGAGGAGGTCTACACCTTCACGCCCAAGGGCCGCATCGTGATTCTGCCGCGCGACGCCACGCCCATCGACTTCGCATACACCGTGCACACCGAGGTCGGCCACACCTGCGTCGGCGCCAAGGTCAACGGCCGCATCGTCGCGCTGCGTTATAAATTGCGCTCCGGCGACATTGTCGAAATTCTCACCCAGCCGGGACATAATCCCAGCCGCGACTGGCTGCAATTCACCAAGTCGTCGCGCGCCCGGCAGAAAGTCAAGCACTGGCTCAACCTGCATCAGCGGGAGCGCGCCGTGGAAATCGGCCGCAAACTGATGGAGAAGGAAGCGCGCAAATACCGCATCTCGATGAAGTCGCTGAACGATGCGGAGCTGATGCGCGTCTCCACCGAGAGCGGCATGGCCAAGCCTGACGACTTGCTGGCCGCCATCGGCTATGGCAAGTTTTCCGCGCGCAGCATTCTGGCGCGGCTGGTTCCGGCCGACGAAGCCCAGTCCTTCTCCGGCCATGCACCTGCTACGGCGGACGAAGGCTCGAACAGCGGCTTCACCAACGTGGTTCGCCGCGTCTTTGGCGGCGACAACTCGGCCATCAAGGTCAAAGGACACGACGACCTGATGGTCTATCGCGCGCGATGTTGCAACCCGATTCGCGGCGAGGAGATCGTTGGCTACGTGACTCGCGGCAAGGGCGTCGCGGTGCATTCGGCTTCGTGCGCCAACATCGAGAACCTGATGTTCGAACCCGAGCGCCGCATCGCCGTGGAATGGGGCCGCGATGGGACTTCGCCCATCTGGCAGGTTGGCTATCCGGTCAAGCTGGCCGTCTCCTGCGACAACCGTCCCGGCATGTTGAAGCAGATCGCCACCGTCATCAGCGACGCCAACACGAATATCCGCAACATCGAAGCCAAGACCGCCGAAGAGCATGCCACGGTAGAGCTGGTCGCGGACATCGCCGACCTGAAGCACCTGGAGCGCATCGTTACCGGCGTGCGTAAAATTCCCGGCGTGCGCGACGTGCAGCGGCTGCAAAAGCAGTAGGCTTTCAGCTGTCGGCTTCCAGGATAAAACCGCCGTGTCATCCCGAGCGTAGCGCAGCGGAGTCGAGGGACCTCTATTGTCGCCGACGATCCTTCATCACGCGCCAACCATCATTTCTCGCTTTTCTTCCACACCAGATCCCAGCTTTCGCGGCGATCGACAAATCCGGTGATCTTGCCTTTGGCGTCGCGCTGAAAGATCTTCCGGATGCGCGGCTGTTCGGGAACGAAGAGCACGTCGCGTACTTCAACCTTCAGAGGCCTCATCGTGCTACCGGGCCGGCCGCCCATTAGTTGCGCCCCATCCGATCGAATCACGTAAACGAGATCGGGCCCGGCTGAATAGCGGCCCACATATTGCTCCAGTTCTTTCGGCGGCAGCGAGATCGCCGGAGGGTCGTTGGGCACTGCGTAGGCATGGACGAGATAGAGCTTCCACTCGCCATCGTCGCGGCGCCAGGTCTCGGTCGTCAGGTAGCGCGCGTGAAGGACCTGGCCGTGATAGTTCTCCTGCTCGTCGTCGTTGTGAATTACGGTGGCCAGGTCTCCGGAAATGTGTGCCGCGTAGTAGGTAATGTGAAGGCTGCCGGAGGCGCCGGTAGGCAGCGGCTCCAGCTGCTTCAAGAATGCGGCACGATCGATGACCACGCCGTTCTCGTCGACGTAAACCGCGTCGGTGGCCAGCGCGTCTTCCCAAACTTTGCGATCGCCGGGCGCGATAGCGTCCAGCAGCGCCTGATCTTTGGCGCGCAACAGTGCCGTGATCTGGTCGGTGGCGCTGGTGGTGGCGGGAGTTTGCAGCGCGAAGGCGAGTACGACGGCGAAAAGGAGCAGCATGGGACAATTCTATTTAGCGGGCGGCTGAGACGCTATCCCGAGGCCTGATCCCATCACGATTGCCGGATTGGAAGCGAGTGGTGCGACTCCAATTAGCCGGTGAAGTTGTTTACGCGAAAATCAAGATCGCCGGAATGCCGCGCTGGATAATATTTTCGCCAGATTCCCACAACTCAACAGCGCACGGGAATCGGGCGCGACCGACATTTCAGTTTCGCGGAAGCCGCGAAAATATTGCGTGAAACTGGCGCTGGCGAAAGACCGACTTTCGCGTTGCACAAAATTCTGGCACAGGCCTGTGGACGAGCTGCACTCGATTGAAAACAAACGAGATATAGTAGCGATAATTTTGTTGACTTTAGAAATGGGAGGAGTAAAAACACACTCGTTCCTTGATGAGTTTTCAAGGTTTCCGCAGTCAGGCAGCGAGCTTCCTCAACGCGCAAGCGAGGAGGATAACCGGCAAGTCCGGTGACACTGAAGCGAGGTCACTACCCGGCGCTCACGGCGCAGGGCAGAGCGACCGCAGCAGTTGCCGCGAGTTGAAAGGCACGGCGGGAGCAGGAGACGAGTCGAGGGCAAGACGGGAATCCCGAGGCGTTGATCGGTCATTCCGGTTAGTTGCGAGTCCGGCATCCAAGCCGACAGTCAGGCCAGATATGCAAGTATCCGGCAAGGCAGCCCGGCGAAGGTTTGAACGTGACCCACTGGCCGAAAGCGAGCGATCAGAAGCGCACTCGGGATTTCCTTTTTTGGCTGTCAGCTCTCAGCTAAATGCCCCGCCCTAGCCAGAAGACGGCTAGAACGGGGCACCCGCAGCAGCCTTAGCTGACGGCTGATAGCTGAAGGCTGACAGCTTCTTACAACGGTATATTCCCGTGCTTCTTGGGCGGGTTCTTGTCGCGCTTGTTCTCCAGCATGTCCAGAGCCTGAATCAGTTTTCGGCGCGTGTCGCGGGGGCGGATCACGGCGTCGAGGTACCCTCGCTCAGCTGCGACATAGGGATTGGCAAAGCGCTCGCGGAACTCCTCGATCTTGGCCGCACGATCGGCGTCGGGATTCTCCGACTTCTCCAGTTCGCGACGATAGACAATATTCACCGCACCTTCCGGTCCCATGACGGCGATCTCGGCCGTCGGCCAGGCATAGTTCACGTCGGTGCGAATGTGCTTTGAGGCCATCACGCAATACGCGCCGCCATAGGCCTTGCGCGTGATGACCGTGATCTTCGGCACCGTCGCCTCCGAGAAGGCGTAGAGCAGCTTGGCGCCGTGGGTGATGATGCCGCCGTACTCCTGCTGCGTGCCGGGCAGAAATCCCGGAACATCTTCGAAGGTGATCAGCGGGATGTTGAAGCAATCGCAGAAGCGCACGAAGCGCGCAGCCTTGATGCTGGCACTGATATCGAGCACGCCCGCCAGAAATGCCGGCTGGTTGGCAACGATGCCGACCGGCTTGCCGTTCAGCCGCGCAAAGCCGATGACGATGTTCTTCGCGTAGTGCTCCTGCACCTCGAAGAAGTAGCTGTCGTCGACGACGGTGTTGATCACGTCCTTAATGTCGTAAGGCTGGTTCGACTCGGTAGGGACGATCGTGTCCAGCTTCTCGTCGGCGCGGTCGATGGGGTCGGTGCACGGCTTGCGCGGAGGATCGTCGAGATTGTTGGAGGGCAGGAAGCTAAGCAGCTCGCGGATCATGCTGAGACACTCGGCGTCGTCATGCGCCATGAAGTGCGCCACGCCCGACTTCTCGTTGTGCGTCACCGCGCCGCCGAGCTCGTCCTTGGTGACCTCCTCGTGCGTCACCGCCTTGATGACTTCCGGACCGGTGATGAACATGTATGAGGTGTTCTGCACCATCAGGATGAAGTCGGTCATGGCCGGAGAATAGACTGCGCCGCCGGCGCACGGGCCCATGATGGCCGAGATCTGCGGCACCACGCCTGACGACAGCACATTGCGCAGGAAGATGTCGGCGTAACCCGCCAGCGAGCAAACACCCTCTTGAATGCGCGCGCCGCCGGAGTCGTTGAGGCCGATGACAGGCGCGCCCACCCGCATCGCCGTATCCATGATCTTGACGATCTTGGCGGCGTTGGTTTCCGACAGCGAGCCGCCGAAGACGGTGAAGTCCTGGGCAAAGACGAAGACCAGCCGGCCTTCGATGCGTCCGTAGCCGGTGAGGAAGCCGTCGCCGAAGTACTTCTGCTCTTCCATGCCGAAGTCGGTGCAGCGATGGACGACCAGCTTGTCGGTCTCCTCGAAGGTGCCCTCGTCGAGCAGGAACTCGATGCGCTCGCGCGCCGACATTTTGCCTTGCTTGTGTTCGCGGGCGCGGCGCTCTTCGCCTCCGCCGGCTTCGGCGAGGGAGTCGCGGCGCTTCAGTTCAGCCAATTTCTGTTCCAGATTCATGGGAGGGATTATAAACAGCGGAGACCTATTCAAGGTTGCACCCGGCGAAGTGTTGTGTTGTGGGCGGGGCAAACGGGCATTCCTCCCCGAGCATGCACCCCCCTCCCCCCATGTTTTTTGATCTTTATAATCAATATTTTGCCTCCAAAATATTCAAAACACTAGGGTTACATCCTACCCTAAGGCGCTTAGTTTCAGCGACTTACAGAGTTGCCTCGCAAAATATTCAAATAACAGCACTTATAAGCTCGATGTTAAGAGCTTTTGTTTTGAATATCTTACGAAACTCGGGCGTAATTGGCAGGCAAGCATATGGCAGGCAAAAGAGAACCTTCGAACACGTTTGTCATGCCAGGCCACCAAAGGGCCACTCGATCCTTCCAGGAAGCAGGCAGCAAGCTGATGGCTGACAGCTATTTTTCAAAGAACATTTCCGACGCCGCAGCCAACGATCACCGGTCCGACTGCGATCAGCGTGCGGGCAGTAAGCCCAACCTGCCAGCCTACAGGTCGCACCCTGACGCCGCATAGATGTCAAGCTCATTTTCACGAACGAAGGTAACCACAATTCCCGAAATGGGAAGGCTATTGACGCAGGCTGGCCCGGGGGAATTTGCGAGAGGCAAAAGCTTGGACGTGATCCACTCTTGAGGGTTCTTACTCACCACGGCACCTCACGCACCATGACTGTAGCCCGTATACATTGTGACCGGGATACGCATCTTCGCGCCTCCTGAGCCCAAACTCCTTCTTGGTTTTCAGGTGGCCGCAATGACACATTTTCACAAGCGTTGGCCCTTCGGATTCACACTGTGATGTTTGCGCAATCTCAGTTGCATGACATCGTGCTCCCAAAGAGAAACTCGGTGCTATTCTTGCACAGATTTCGAGCATAAATCTCTGAAATCGCTTCACATGCGCCAGAGTTCGTTTTATAGTTGCTGGTGCTCACAGGAAGATTCTCTCATCCGACTGCTGTGAAAGCCTTACAGGGCCATGTGCCTCCGCAAGAGGTACTCTTTCCGCTCGACTGTCCTTCGTTGCGGACTAAACCCTTTCTCAAGTGGGCTGGAGGCAAGACTCGGCTGCTTGAGGTGCTTCGGCGTTCGCTCCCTCCCACATTCCGCAACTATGTGGAGCCTTTCTTAGGCGGTGCGGCGCTGTTCTTTGACCTTGCTCTACTGCGGCCCTCTACAAGCAACACCCGCGACACAGGCCCACAATCCCACCAGTTCGGTGATTTCGGAACCGCACTCCTGAACTTCTTAGAAGACCTGTCAACGCAAAATCCGATATTGACCCTGCCCCATAAATCTCAGGAATCCCAAGTCCCTAAGAATCTGGAGCTGCTGCCGAATCTTGGCTCTAACGTTCTTATTGTGTGGGTGAATCCCTTGAAGGGCCTGCTCAAATGCGTAAACATCTGCTAGGGAAATTTCGCGCTTGCGGAGATTACGCAGGACGTTCAATACGTCTAACGTCCAACCCCGCATTTCACGACTCAAAGCGCTGAGCGGCCGCGTCCGGTTGAACTCCCTCCTAACTTGCGACGGTCCGACAGCAACGCCACTCGAGACGACGGCTATCCGCCCATCGACGGGAATATTGTTGAGGAGAATATTGCATCCCACCCAATTAGCCCTCCGGGCGCTCGGCGAAAGGGGTCTCCGCTTCTCAATTGCTGACCGGTGAGGAAAAAACTTGGGATGAGCACAAGGTTAAGAACTGACCAGGAGGGCGAGTATTGGAGCAGAAACAGGTTCGGCACTTGCTCGGAACGTATCGCCCGAATCATGGCGCTGTAACCCGCGTCGACAACTCGGTTCGTTAGAGCCGTTTTGCGACTCTTCAGTTGGTAAACCAAGGAGCATGTTGGACACCTGAAGTCGATGCCGGGGCAGTTATTTCGCTCGGGAGTCAAGGATTCGGACGTACAGGCTGGACAATACATTTGACTTGCGAACCAATTCTCCGTCACGACCCTAGCAATCTGGGCGTTACTCTGGTAATTGGCGGCTAATTCTAGCGAGCACGAGAGATCCATTGCCTGTCTCCATCCTGCAGTTCTCTGGCCGTCCGTTTGGGTGCTACAAATCTGACCACGCAATCCACAACAGATTACACTGGTCCTGCCGTTGTCGAGGTCCGGTGTCTGTGATCTAGCGATGAATCATAGGAGGAAGCTGTGACGATTGATCAATACATTAAGAGTAAGTGGCCCGCCGATGTGCCTGAGGACTGCACCAGATTGAGCGGTCGCGAGCTTGACTGTTTGGAGCGAGGTGCCGTTACCTGGTGTCCGTCCTGCAAGGCCTATGATGGGATTCATCGCAAGGCACGCAGGTACGCGGCTAGAACTAGCGTCACTCTCACTTCAGTTTCCTAACTACGCGTGGCCGCGCGTTCCTGGACCATCTCTGTGATCAAATCACCTACTTGCTGACGCGGTGCTCAAATCGCGGTTGATTCAGCGGGTGCTTCCTTTCTTGGAATCAGCAGGTACACGTGGCGTCTCGCGCCCACAAATGGAAAGGTTCATCTCGGAAGTAACCGAGCCGGTCGGCGAAAGTATGATTCCACGCCGGGTAAGTACCATCGTGAGCTGGCTTGAGCGCATACGGATAATGCGGGAGCACAATAACCGGTTCTTGTTTCGGGGCGAATTGCCGACCGGCGTGGACATCATAGAGTATGACGCTTCAGACGAACCCTTATATCCGAAACGATACAACTTGGATGAATACAACAGCGTCGCTGGAAAAGTAAGGGAGGCTAAGGGATATTTGAATGTTTTGATTGACGACGCTGCGCGTGAGCGCGCCGAAGATGCACATCGGATGCTGACCGAACTCGTCGCGTCGAAAATACGGCGTGCTGGCTCGATACCTGAAGAACAACAGATATGTTGATCTCTCAGCGGCAATCCGCGACGATCTCTACTTGTTCGAGATGAAGTCTACAACGGCCGGAAATGCGCACGGACAAACAAGAAGGGCTATCTCCCAGCTTTACGAATATAGGTACTTGCAGGATGTGCCCGCTGCCAAACTCGTAATCGTCATAGAGAATCCGCCGCCTCAAGAGAAAAAGCGGATTGTGGACTACGTTGTGAAAGACCGGAAGCTGCTCATCGCGTGGGACGGCGACCGGAAAACGCTGAAATTTCCCCCTGAGAATGCTGCAGATTTAGGATTTCTGGCTTAAGCCGGAAACGGGCGGCGTGGCACATAATCGGTGGGGCTACCCGAAGTGCTCCCAGCCTGCTGGCCGCAAAATCTCCGTTCGTCCATCGGCCTTGACCAGCTTCATCTGTCTGCCGCGCACGATCTCGCCAATCTGCGTGATGGGAATGCCAGCAATTTGTTTCGGTATGCGGCGATCAGGACGAGCGGTGAAGAGCAGTTCGTACTCTTCGCCGCCGTGCAGAGCGAGTTCGAGTTCCTCAGGGGCTAAAGCCCCACTTTCTATGGGGCCGCTGTCGGCACGGCTGAAGCCGTGCCCTGTTACAAAGCGTGGCTTGGAGCCGGCGGTTATTGGCTGTCGTGCTGCACGGCTGAAGTCGTGCCCTGTTACAAAGCGCGTCTTGGAGTCGGCGGTTATTGGTTGATCTTCGGCACGAGTAAGAAGCCGCATTGACATACGGGCCTTTACGGCCGAAGGCTGCAGCTCTTCGTTGTGCCGTCCCTGAAGGGACTCAGACCTTTTTCCGAGGCAGGGCTCCGCCGTGGCTATGATTGTTCCGCTCATAGGGCTGGGATCCAGCGATGGGCGATAGCAGGTCGGCGTAGATCATCGCTCCGGTCTTGCTCTCGTCGCAGATGTGGGCAAGGTCGGTGGAGAGGCCGTCGCTGATGTCGATCATGGCTGACGCCAGCTTTTTCTCGCGAAGGAATTGGCCGACGGCGATGCGCGGTTCGGGATAGAAATGCTTGAGATGCGATCGTGGCCGGAGGTTCTCGCCATCGCGAAGCCGATTCAACGCTGCGACCGACGATCCCAGGGTGCCGGTGACGTAAAGCAGGTCGCCGGGCTTTGCTCCGGATCGCAAGATGGCTTTCCCGGCAGGCGCTGAGCCCAGCACGACGATATCGGCCAGAATTCCGCCTGGCGAATGCGCAGTGTCGCCGCCGGCGAGCGGGACCGAGTACCGCTTCGCCAGCTTCAGCAAGCCACCGACGAACTGGTCCACCCACTTCTGCGGCAGGTCGGATGGGAGCGCCAGCGAGAGGAACGCGGCTCGCGGGACACCGCCCATGGCAGCAATGTCGCTAAGGCCGCGGGCCAGGCATCGGTGTCCTACAGAATCCGCCGGATGCCAGTCGCGGCGAAAGTGAACGTCCTCCAGGGTGAAGTCGGTGGTGACCAGCGCCTCGTGCCCGGGCGGCAACCGCAGCACGGCGCAGTCGTCGCCGATTCCACGGCCTGCGCCATGGCTACCTCGCGCGGCAGATCGGCGAATGCGCTCAATCAGCAGCTTTTCCTTCAGGGGCACAGGCATCCTCCAGGCACTAGTGGAACGTCAATACTTATAAATGGTAGCGGAGCGGAAGTGCGGAAATAAGCCGAGGAGATTGACCAGTGCCGCAATATCCCCTGAACACGCCCACGCCAATTCGCCGTTATCAACTTTGTTTACAGTACTTTAGTTGTATTCCGAGGGCACAAGTTGTTTGACACGAGGTGTTGCGTCTGTTACGGTTTGATGTCATTCAGTTAATTCCAGCCGAGTACCCGGCAGCGCAATATCCGCCGGTGTGGAAGGCCAGGCAGTCTACGGCTTTCCTGGTTCCCAGACGTGCGGGATCGAACACGGTTCAACGTTCCGGATTTTCATAGGTAAGGCAGTTGCTCGCCGGAACATTTTTTATACGAGGGCCACAGCTTTTGCGTAAACGCTTTTATATTCTCTTCGTAGCCCGCGATGCGGAAGGCCAGCTACGAAAGATACCCATTCCCATTCACTATCTGTACGTGTTCCTTGCCGGCGCGCTGATCGGCATGTTTACTATTACCGGCATGGCCGGCTCCTACACGCGCATGCTGTGGAAGGTGGCCAGCTTCGACCAACTGCGCTCGGAGAAGAAAGCGCTGCAAAAGCGCTACGCCCAGCTGGAGCAGGTGAACCACGAGAAGGACATCCAGGTCGCCTCGCTGGGCTCGCTGGCCAATGAAGTTTCCGTCATTTACGGTCTGAAGCCCAATGCCAAGCTGCTGAAAGCCAGCGAGGGCCCGGTGAAGGCGGAAGAAGTAAAGTATTCCATGGACCAGCTGTATGCCTTGCGCAGTTCGGCTTTGAACGGCTCGGCAACCGCGGCGTTGGGTATGGGGCTGACCCACAACGCGACGCTGGCGGAATGGACGAACGCGACCACGGCTCCCACAATGTGGCCGGTCATGGGTCCCATCACAGGGGCGTTCGGCGAGCGCGTGGATCCATTCAACGGTGAAGGCGCATTCCACTCGGGCGTTGACATCTCGTGCTCCTATGGACAGCCGGTGCTGGCCCCCGCCGACGGCATCGTCACCTACGCTGACTTCTACAATGGTTACGGCCGTATGCTTCAGGTCGACCACGGCAACGGCATCACGACTCGCTACGGGCATCTGTCGGGCTTCGCCGTTACCGACGGGCAGACCATCCACAAAGGACAGGTCATTGCTTACGTCGGCTTGTCAGGCCGCAGCACAGGTCCGCATCTGCATTACGAAGTGCGCATCCACGACACGCCGGTCAATCCGCACAAATTCCTGCGCAGCACCTTCGCTCAACTTGGCGTGGCCCCGCGCGGATAAAACCCGGGCCGCCTCACAGCGCTAACCCGCCTCACATCCCCTGCCGCTTTTTGCGCGAGCGTTTGGCTGCGTCGAAGATCTCGCATGCCGAGAGCTCGTCGCTCAAATGGACTCCTGCCCGAACCCACGTTTCGCATTCAAGTGACTGAGCACGACTGAGGAAATGCTCTTTCGATATTTTCCGCAGCCCCCGCGAGCCGTCCCATCTCAAAAAATGTTCCACGTGGAACAAGAACGCGAAGTCGCGTTCGCTTCTCGCCCCGATGACCCAGTGTCCGTCCCATTTTGGGAAGTCAGGCAGTTTGGCAACGCCCGACGCAGACGAGATTGGGCCGGGAACAGGACCCCTAAACTAACTTACATAAGGATTGACAACGACCATAAAGCACGACACAATCCCACCCTAACCTCAGGCCCCCACAATTTCACTGCCGCATTTGACGAACACTAAAAGGAGTGTCATGCGCCACACCACCTCGTCTTTGGCCCTGTTTGTCTTCACCCTCATGCTGGTTTCTGCCGGCTTCTCGCAGCAAGCTTCGGTCACTACCGTTCCCAACCTCGTTCGCTACGGTGGGACACTGCGGGATGCGCAGGGCGCGCCGTTTTCTTCCGCCACTGTGGGCATCACCTTCGCCATCTACAACCAGCAGGATGGTGGCGCACCTGTGTGGATGGAGACCCAGAACGTCAGCACCGACGCCGCCGGCAGCTACAGCGTGCTGTTGGGCAGCACCGGGGCGACAGGACTTCCCACTGATCTTTTCTCACAACAGGAGCAGCGCTGGCTAGGTGTACAAGTACAAGGACAGGCGGAAGAGCCTCGCGTGTTGCTGGTCAGTGTGCCTTACGCCTTCAAAGCGCACGAAGCCGAGACGCTTGCCGGCAAGAGTATTTCCGACTTTGTGCTGGCCAACGGGACAAACTCTTCAGCGAGCGGAAACGCCAACCCAGCGTCGTCATCCCCTGCGAATAATTCTCCCGCGACTACGCCCGGAATCAGCAAAGGCGCTGCCAGTGCGGGCCCAACGAACTTCAGTGGCTCGACCGCCGACCAGATTGTAGGTGTGACCCAGAGCGGTTCGGGCGCAGGAGTGAACGCTTCGGCTCCATCCAAGGGCGTCGTCGGAACCGCCACCGCAACCAGCGGAACCGTCATCGGAGTGGAGGGCGGGTCAGCCGGCTCCGGCGGATACGGAGTGTACGGCAATGTTTCGTCTCCCACCGGAGCGACCGTGGGCGTGAAGGGCAACTCGACCAGCACTGCGGGAACAGGCGTTCGCGGCACCAATACCGCGACCAGCGGCGCTACCGCAGGCGTCAGCGGCTATGTGGCCAGTGCCGCAGGAATTGCCGGATCGTTTAATAACGCAGCGGGTGGCAAGATCCTCAGCGGCCAGAACAACGGCGTGGAGAATTTCTCCGTGGACGGCAGCGGTAATGTGAACTCGACCTCGGGAACTTACCAGATCGGCGGAAGCAGCATCCTGAGCATTGGCAGTCCGGCCGATGAAAACTTGTTTCTCGGGGTGGGAGCCGGTTCCCACAACACTGCGGGAACGGGGACGCTCAACACCTTTTCCGGCTTCGAGGCTGGCGCCATTAACGGCAGCGGATCTTTGAACACCTTCTACGGCAACCAGGCTGGCCGTAACGGCACCAGCGCCTCCTACAACACCTTCTCCGGCGTCGCCGCCGGCTATGCCAACAATGGCAGCTACAACGCCTTCTTCGGTTACGCCGCTGGCTACAACAACACCACTGGCGGAAGCGACACCTTCTACGGAACCTTTGCCGGCTATAGCAACACCACCGCATGCTGCAATGTTTTCACCGGCTACAAGTCGGGTTATGGCACAACCACCGGAGGCTTTAACACCTTTTCGGGCTGGAAAGCTGGCTACACTAACACCCTTGGCCAGAACAACACCTTCGAGGGCTATCAGGCCGGTTATAGTAACACCGGTGACAGCGTGGGCGGCGGCTTCGATAACGCCTTCTTCGGCTATGAGGCTGGCTACAGCAACACGTTGGGCTTCTTCAACACCTTCTCCGGCTTTCACGCTGGCTATAGCAATACCGGCGATGATGCGGGGGACGGGACTTACAACACCTTCTCCGGGGGCCTTGCCGGCTACAGCAACACCCTTGGCAATTACAACACCTTCGTTGGCTTTCAGGCCGGCTATGTCAACACCGGTGACCCTTCGGGAAACGGGTCTGTAAACGCCTTTTTCGGCGCCGGGGCTGGCATCCGCAATACCAGCGGAGCAGGCAATACCTTCTTAGGCGGTTTCGCCGGCCAATCTAACACCACCGGAAGCAACGACGTGTACATTGCCGATGCAGGCCCGACTTCCGGCACCGAATCCAACACGATCCGCATTGGCGGTGGTGAAGCGGCTGCCTACATAGGCGGCATCTACGGCTCAACCGCGTCGGGCGGCATTCCAGTTTACGTCAACTCTAACGGCCAGCTTGGAACCCTGACCTCCTCACTCCGCTTCAAAGAACAAGTTCGCGACATGGGGGACAGCACCAGCGCACTGATGAAGCTGCGTCCGGTCACGTTCCTCTACAAGCCTGAATACTCCAACGGCGACCGCACTCTGCAGTACGGCCTGATCGCGGAAGAAGTCGCGCAGGTTTATCCCGACCTCGTGGCCTACGACAACGACGGCCAACCCTACACGGTTCGCTATCAGTACCTCGCTCCCATGCTGCTGAACGAATTGCAGAAGGAACACGCGGTAGTTATGACTCAGCAGGACGAACTACAGACCCAGCTTCAGCAGATCAAAACCCAGCGGCAGGAGATCGATGGCCTGAAGCTGCAACTGCAACAGCAGAACGCCTCACTGCAACTAAAAAACGCGTCGCTGGAGGATCGCTTGTCGAAACTGGAGTCCTACGTCGCCACGCAAACCCGGACGCAGACTGCGTCCGACGTTCGGCCGGTAGCGAGCGCAAGCCCCAGCGGCAATTCGCAGTAGCTCTGATCTGGTTTCTGTGGCGGAGCTCAACCGATCGGGCTCCGTTGGCAGACCACGGAATGACTACTTTTTCTTGCCCTTCGATGATTTCTGCGGATGCGTCTCGGGCGGTGCTTGCGGCTCCTGCTTCTGAGGCGCCGGCGCCAGCTCCGGCGGTTCGGTCAGCACCTTCTTGAAGAACGCGTAGGGCACTTTCGCCGTCAACACCGCCTCGCTTTTATCCTGGTGGACCTCCAGGCTGTCGAACGCCGCCTTCACATCCTTGTCGGGGCCACCTGCGCCCACCGATATTTCCAGCGACTTGAACAGCATCAGGTACGTGCCAACCTGTTCGGTGAATCGCTGTGCCTCCTCTGGGCTGTGAGTAATCACATCCACGCGCAGATGCACTTCATTCAGCGGCCACGCCGAAGCAATCACCAGACTATCGCGCGGCAGTAATCCGCTCCAGCTCCCGGGAAGCAGCAATTCGCCGCGGTCCTGGGCCGCGCTGTTGGCTGACGGGCGAGCGATCGTCCACACCATACTGCCCAGCGGTACCCGCCGGTAGTACTGGCCCACCAGCGCCGGCCCGGTAAACGGGAGGGCTGCTTGCTTGTAGCTATCGATCATCCCGTGGATCACTTCCGGACTGTCGACGTTCGACGCGGCAGCGGTATCGATGCCGAGCAGCACCACCCGCACCGTCCGGTCTTCCACCGGAATATCGTAGATATCGTAATCCCGGTAGCGCTCGACCTGGGTCGCCAGCTTGTGCAGGTAATCGCTTACCCGGGCGCTGTCAAAGTGTCCTTGCAGGATCTCGCTGTAACGCGTCTCCGCCGGCTTGCCCTGCACCGGGACGCCATAGTGAATGGCGAATGCGGCCTTGTCCAGGTCGCGCTCGAACTCGAATCCAGTCTGGCGGACGAACTCTTCGTACTGCGGATCGCGTTCCTTGGGAGGGTTCTTGCCCAGGTTGGTGAGCAGCCGGATCGGCTCCAGGTTGACGTAGAGCACGGCATCCGACTCAGGCAGCAGACGCACCGCATCCGGGGCCGCGCGCTTGCGCAGCAGCACAGCGGTCACGATTCCGCCCGCGATCACCAGGATCGCGACGGCAACCCACACTATATTCCTGCGGCTACGCATCGGTCAGACTTGATGATACGAGAATGTGCTGACCGGTCGTCAAATCGGACGCCCGCGCGGGCAAGGGAAAATAACTACCCTGTTCAGCAGTTCAAGCTCTTTTGATCAATCGGGTGATGCCGACCAGGATCACCGCGCCGATAAAGGCCACGATGATGGAGCCGATCATTCCGCCGCCTGGCCAGATTCCCAACATCCCGAAGATCCAACCACCCAGAAGGCCACCGAGGATCCCAAGGACGATGTCTATGATTATGCCGTAGCCACCGCCCTTCATCACTTGCCCGGCAAGCCAGCCTGCGATCAGTCCCACCACGATCCACGCAATGAATCCCATCGCCACTCTCCTCAAGTCATTTCAAACAGCCTGACTTAGAAATGTACGCCTGCTGGCGCAGGACTGCCATCCTATTTCGCACGGAAATTTGCCGCGGCGACTCTGGGTGCAGACCGAGGGGGCCGCAGTCCTGCGAGCTATTCGGCCCCGTTCTGTTTATTCTGCGGCTTTCACCGTCGGACTCAGACCGACAGACAGGCTGAAAACCGTACCATGGTTGCCACCGCCGCCGTTGAAGGTTGTGCCGTAGAACACTCCGTCGGTTCCTTGGATCAAGCCGGCATAGGGATTGGCGCCGTCGTTGCAATGAGCCTGCGGACAGAAGCTGTACAGCGTGGTCACCGTCCCGCTAGGCGTCATTTTGAAGATGGTGCCTTGGTTATAGGCCCCGCCGTATTGAGTAGTCCCGTAGAAGTTGCCGTCGGTAGCCTGGATAAGCGCTCCCGTGGGGAGAGTGCCGTCCGTTCCGTCGAAGGTGTGCAGCAATGTGAAAGTGCCACTCGGAGTGATGTTGAAGGCAGCGCCGTAGTTATGGCCCTGGCCGCCGGCTCCGCCGTCGATCGTCGTCCCATACAGATTTCCATCAGTACCCTGGACCAGGGTCGCCTGCGGGGAGCAACCGTCGTCGCCAGTAAAATCGTGCACCATCGTGTACGCGCCGGATAGAGTCATTTCAAAGAGCGCGCCACAACCGTCGGATCCGCCCGAATCCGCTGCTCCGTACAAGTTTCCGTTGCTGGCCTGCACCAGACCCGCGACCGGGTTAGCGCCGTTCAAGCTATTGATAAAGGTGTATATCGGGACATACTGCCCGAACGCGGTGACTATGAAGGCTGTACCGAATTCGCCCCCGCCGTTGGAAGCTGTCCCGTAAAAGGATCCATTTGTCGCCTGGACCAGCCCCGCGTAGGGAAGCGCCCCGTCGGGCTGATAGTCCAAATCGTGCAGCGTCTTCATCGTGCCACTGGTGCTAATTCTGTAGACAATGCCGACGTTGTGGGAGCCGCCGCGGTATGTCGTTCCATACAAGTTCCCATCCTTGGCTTGTACGAGCCCGCCGTAGGGCTGCGCTCCATCGACTGGACTGAGATGGTTGAAATTGTGGATCGTCGTCAGCGTGCCGCTGGTGGTGATTTTGAACGCCGTGCCATCGCCGTTGGCTCCGCCGGCTGATGTTGTTCCGTACAGGTTCCCATTGCTGGCCTGCATCAGCCCCGCATAGGGGTTGCTGCCGTCCGCTCCATGGAAGCTATACAGCGTGGTAAGGGTCTGCGCGGATAAGGCAACGGTTGCCGTTGCCAAGAATAGCGACAGCCCATACCCTCTTAAGCCACCATTAAACTTGCTCATAGATTCCTCCTCGCTAAACTATCGCAGCGGTTTTACCGGCCAAGACCGACAGACAGGCTGAAAACCGTCCCGTGGTTGCCACCGCCGCCGTTGAAGGTCGTGCCATAGAACACTCCATCGCTGCCCAGGATCAGGCCGGCATAGGGATTGGCGCCGTCATTGCAATGGCTTTGCGGACAGAAGCTGTACAGTGTGGTCACTGTTCCAGTCGGCGTGACTTCGAAGATCGTGCCCTCGTTGTTGGCCCCGCCCACTTGCGTAGTTCCGTAGAAGTTGCCATCGGCAGCCTGGATAAGCGCTCCGGTGGGACCAGCGCCGTCCGTTTTGTCGAAGACGTGTAGCAACGTGAACGTGCCGCTGGGAGTGATGTTGAAGAATGTGCCGGCGTTGAAGCCGTTGCCGGGTCCGCCGGCGGACGCTACCCCATACAGGTTTCCATCGCTACCCTGGACCAGCGTCGCCGACGGGTAGCAGCCATCATGTCCAGTGAAGGTGTGCAGCAGGGTGAACGCACCGCTGGGCGTCATTTCAAAGAGCGTGCCGCAACTGTAGAATCCGCCACTCGATGCTACTCCGTAAAAGTTGCCGTTGCTGGCCTGCACCAGACCCGCGACCGGGAAACCGCCGTTGGCGCCAAACTCGTATATCGCGGTGTACTGACCGAAGGCGGTAACTTCGAAGACCGAACCCTCGCTGCCCCCGCCGTCGGAAGCTGTTCCGTAAAGGGCCCCATTGCTGCCCTGGACTAGCGCCGCGTAGGGAAGCGCCCCGTCAGGCTCATAGTCCAGATCGTGCAATGTCTTCATCGTGCCACTGGTGGTAATTCTGTAGACAATGCCGACGTTGTGCGAGCCGCCACGGTTTGTCGTCCCGTACAAGTTCCCATCCTTCGCCTGCATGAGGCCACCGTAGGGCTGTGCTCCATCGACCGGACTAAGATGGTTGAAATTGTGGATCGTCGTCAGCGAGCCGCTGGTGGTGATTTTGAAGGCGGTGCCATCGCCGTTGGCTCCCCCGGCCGATGTTGTTCCGTACAAGTCTCCATCGCTCGCCTGCATCAGCCCCGCAAAGGGATTGCTGCCGTCCGACTGGCTGAAGCTATGCAGCGTGGTGAGAGTCTGCGCGGATAAGGCAACGGTCGCCGCCGCCAATAATGCAGAGACACCAGCCGTCTTTATGGCCCAGCTAAGTTTGCTCATACTACCTCCTCACTACTTCCGCTGCGATGCGGCGCCGCACATTTCTTATCTGGCCGGTTGCGGCAGGCGCCGTGCACGCGCGGACTATAACAATTTGCCGAGGATCAGTTGTCTCGGAAATGTAAACAAAATGTCAGAGGATTCAGATGATGTGGCGGGCTACTCGATATTCCTGGATAGCACGCGGGTCCTGTACCCGCGTGCTTTTGGCGATATTGGTTCAGCACTCCCTGGCCTGGCGGCCAAGCAGGTTTAGTGGTCAGGCGAGAACGTGACGCTGATCTCGGTGTCCGCCTCGACCGGTTCCCCATTCAGGGCGTATGGCCTGTAGCGCCACTGTTTCACAGCATCCATGGCCGCTTGTGCCAGCACAGGATTGCCTTTTAGCGCGCGCACGCTGTGCACGCTTCCATCCTTCCCAATCACAGCCTGCAAGACGACGGTTCCCTGAAGACGCGCCTGCTTGGCTTGGTCCGGATACTGCGGCGCGACCCGGTGAACCAGCAGCCCTTGCGCGACTCCCGAGGAGACGCTGACCTTCTGAGTGCCGGCCTTTGGCACCGCCGTCGAAGGGTCCTTCACCACGTTCATCAAGCTGCTAGGAGTTCCGCCTGGCAAGCCGCCGGGCACTGATCCCGCTACACCGTTCGCGCCATTAGGCGGAGGAGCTTCTTCCTTCGCAGTCTCCTTATTGGCGGGAGCATTGCTCCTCGGTACCGGCTGCGGAAGCCGCAGCGTTGCATCGACAGCCGAGATAGGCGCCGCCGGTGTGTTCGGAGCTGGCGCTGGCGCTGGCGGTTTAGCGGCGGCGCTCTGGTCCTTCGGCTGGTCCTTCGTCTTGGCCTGTTTGTCAGCCGACGGCTTAAGGCCGGCTGCGGCCGCCGCGATAGCAGTATCGGTCGAGGTCGCAGGTTGAGGGTTGCTCGCCGGATTGCTTGGCGCTACCACAGCCGCCTCGGCTGCTTTTACCGGGTTGTTGCTGGCACGGGCCCGGTGCACCCAATAAACGACTCCCAGCGCAACCAGCACCAGCAACACTACGGTTGCACCAGTCACCGGCATCCGCCACTTCTCTTGCCAAAGGGCCCCAACGCCTCCCTCCTTGACGTCGGAGACGAACTCCGTCCAGGTATCCGAAACCACCGACCGTGCCGAGCCGATTGCCCGTGAGGCCTTAACGCCAACGGAACCCTGGTCGTCGTCGTCCGGAATCACTCTCACCGGGGTCGTTCTCGCCGAAGTCTGGGGGGCACTGGCAGCCTTGACCGGTTCTGTAGCGATCGCCGTTGCGGCCGCGCTCGCGGTGACAACCGCTGCTGTGGCCTTGGCCTCCACCCGTTCTTTGGCCATTGCCGGCGCCGCGCCGGTGGCGCCAGAACCCTTCGCGGGACTGGGTCCGGTTCGCCCGATCCTATGGTCGAAAGAACGTACCGGCTCCGTAACCGTGCCCTTGATACGGGCAACAACCTCGCGCTCCCGCGCCTGCATCCGTTGAATCTCTTCGTCGCTTCGCGATGCCGAACCGTTGCTCGGCGTCACCGGCTCAGCTTCCAGCTGCGGCGCAGCCGACCCGTCGCGGGAAAGTTGGATCCGCGGCTTATCGCGCCCGCCTGAACTCTTCCCTCCCTTCAAGTTGATCGGTATCGGCCGGGACGCTACGACATACTCCTGAACTGGGGCTGCCGCCGGCGCAGGCTGTTCCTGGCGAGGCTTGTCGGCAACTCTTGGGGCTGGCGGAGGCGTATCCGTTGCCGATCCCGCTGGCTTCCACATGTTGGGCTCTAGATTGGCAATGAAGTCGTCGAGACGGGCAAATCCCTTGCGAAGAGTTTGCAAAGCTTCCGCATCTCGAGGCTCTTGCAGGCTGCAAGCCCACTCGATCCACTGATTTGCTTCCGGGCCAGGCAGAGTTTTCGGCCCCGATGGCAGTTTGGCCTGGGACCGCAGTTCCTTAATCGCCTGGTCGCGCAGGTAATTCAGTTCATTGACGCGCAATACCCGATGGTGCACGATATTGCCGCCCTCCAACTCAGTGGCGAGGGCCAAAAGACGCGAGCGCTTCTGCTCGATCGCCTTCTTGCGTTCTTCCGCGTCCGCCGCATTCTGCGGGGACATCTCGGGTGGGTTCTCGGGCTTCCACATGTCGGGCTCGAGATTGGCAATAAAATCGTCGAGCTGTGGAAATGTCTGCCGTAGAGTCTCCAATGAGTCCGAATCTTCCGGCTCTTGCAAGCCGCATGCCCACTCCACCCACTGGTCTGCCTCCGGGCCTGGGAGCGTTGGTGGTGCTCCCTCCACCCCGCCCTGCGACAGCAATTCCTTGATCGCCAGCTCCCGGAACTGATTCAGTTCCGTTACCCGGGCTGCCCGGCGGTGGGTAATGGTGCCGCGCTCCAACTCCGTCGCGACCGCCAACAGACGGGACCGCAGTTGCTCGATTCTCCTCGCCTCTTCGAGCTTCTGTATCGTCTCAATGACTGCGTGCAGCTCTCCCCGGGTCTGCCACGATGCGTCCGGCAACTCTGCCGATATCGACGCACGAAGCCTGGTACCACATTCTGCAGCCGCCTTCAGCTGCTGGATAATTTCATCGATGTTGACCGGGTTCGCAGCCTTGAGTTTCACGACGCTTTCGTAGGGAAGGGTCAGAGAATCGTCCAGTGACCCCAGCGCCGATGGCCAGATTGAACTCATGACAAGCTCCTAAACCAGAATTTCCTTCTTAATCACCCACATATTGGGCTCCAGATTCGCAACAAATTCGTCGAGATGCGCAAACTCCCTGCGCAGCGCTTGCAGGGACTCGGTATCGTCAGGTTCTTGCAGGCCACACGCCCACTCCAGCCATTCGTCAGGCTCGGGGCCGGGCAGAGTTTGTGGCTTTCCTGGTGCCGCGGCTTGGGCGCGCAATTCTTTGGCCGCTGCGTCACGAAGTTGATTCAGTTGCGTTACACGGACCGCCCGGCGGTGCACGATAGTACCACGCTCCAACTCCGCCGCCAGCGCTGTAAGACGGGCACGCAGCTCCTCTATGTGCCTCGCTTCGATCCGCTTCTGTATCTCCGCAATCAGTACATCAAGTTCCTTTCGGTCCTGCCACGAAGCCTCAGGCATTTCCGCCGTTACCAATGCACGCAAGTTACGGGCCGCTTCCGCAGCCGTCTTAAGCTGCTCAATGACTTGTGTGATGTCAACCGGTTTGGCAGCCTTTAGTTTTTCCAGGCTGTCTGAGAGCAAGGTCAAAGAGTCGTCTAACGATGCGATCGTGGAAGGCCACAAGGGAATCATGTAAAGCTCCTAAGCCGGTGTTGTGGTTTTAGCTATATGCCCCCCCACTATATACCTATCAACCGAGTAGGAGTAAATGGTTTTTTTAGCTAGGCCACAGGCCCCAAGGTGGGCCTAAGTCTCCGCTGACGGAACTCGCGGCAACCTGTGTGCATACTACCCCGGTATTGTGGGCGTGGTCTACATCCATAATCACTTCCAGGAAGCACCAAGGTGCTTTAACTACTTAACTAACCATATGGTCACTCGTTTACTATAGAGTTATCGTCGTAGTCTCGCGAATCTTTACTCACCATCCTTACTTAGGTCCTCAACCAGATCTCTATCCATCCGTTGCTGGTTTGACCCCTTTTTTGCCGCCCCTGTAATATCGAGGTTCGACCTCTAGCTCCATGAATGGATGGGCATGCCTCACGATCTCCCCAAGGCGTACGAACCCGGCGCCATCGAACCGCGCTGGGCTGAGTACTGGGTCCGCGACAACTTGTTCCACGTAGAAACTCCGGCTCCCGGCTCCGCACAGCAGACCTTCACCATCACCCTGCCGCCGCCCAACGTCACCGGTAACCTCCACATGGGCCACATGTTGGAGCATACCGAGATCGACATCATCGTCCGCTGGAAGCGCATGTCCGGGCTGCCGACCCTCTGGCTGCCCGGCACCGACCACGCCGGCATTGCTACCCAGCTTATGGTGGAGCGCCAGCTCGCCAGCGAGGGCAAGAACCGCCGCGACATGGGCCGCGAAGCCTTTGTCGCCCGCGTTTGGGAGTGGAAGCAGCACTACGGCGGCGTCATCCTCCAGCAGATGAAGCGCCTCGGCGCCTCCGTCGATTGGTCGCGCGAGTACTTCACCATGGACGACCGCATGTCGCGCGCCGTCCGCGAAGCCTTCGTGCGCCTCTACGAAGAAGGCCTGATCTATCGCGGCAAGTACATCGTCAACTGGTGTCCGCGCTGCATCACCGCCGTCTCCGATCTCGAAGTGGTCCACGAGGACACGCCGGGCAAGATCTGGGAGATTCGCTACCCGGTCGATCGGCGTCAGCCGACGAGTACATCATTGTCGCCACCACCCGGCCGGAGACGATGCTGGGCGACACCGCCGTCGCTGTGAACTCCGCCGACGAGCGCTATGCGCCATCTCCACGGCAAAAAGGTCCTGCTGCCGCTGATGAATCGCGAGATCCCGATCATCACCGACGACATTCTCGCCAATCCCGAGTTCGGCACCGGCGCGGTCAAGGTCACGCCTTCGCACGATCCCAACGACTTCGAGGCCGGCCTGCGCAACCACCTGCCGCAGATCGACATCATGAACGAAACCGCGCAGATGAACGAAAACGCCGGCCCCTACAAAGGCCTCGACCGCTTCGAGGCGCGGCAGAAGGTTCTGGCCGATCTGGAAGCCGGCGGCTTCCTGGTCGGCGCAAAAGATTACGTCGTTCCGCTGGGCAAGTGCGATCGCTGCAAGACCATCGTCGAGCCGCGCCTCTCCACGCAGTGGTTCGTCAAGATCCAGCCGCTGGCCGACCGCGCCATCGCAAGTGGTCGAGCAACGGCGACATCAAGTTTGTTCCCGAGAACTACACCAAGACCTACTTCGAGTGGATGCGCAACATCCACGACTGGTGCATCTCGCGCCAGCTGTGGTGGGGACATCGCATTCCGGCGTGGCACTGCAAAGCCTGCGGCGAGATCATCGTGGCGCGCGAAGCTCCCGACAGCCTGCACGAAGTGCGGCGGCCCCGTCGAGCAGGACAGCGACGTCCTCGACACCTGGTTCTCGTCTGGACTGTTGCCGTCGTCGGCTCTCGGCTGGCCCGACAGCACGCCCGACCTCGACGCCTTCTACCCGACGGCGCTGCTCATCACCGGCTTCGACATCCTGTTCTTCTGGGTGGCGCGCATGATCATGCTGAACTGCCACTTCATGCGCGGCGACAAGCATGGCGACGTGCCCTTCCGCACCGTTCACATCCACGGCCTGGTGCGCGACGCCGAGCGCCAGAAGATGTCGAAGACCAAGGGCAACGTGATGGACCCCATCGAGATCATCGAGAAGTACGGCACCGACGCCGTGCGCTTCACCATGGCTGCGATGGTCGCGCCCGGCGGCGACATCGCGTTCTCCGAGAGCCGCACCGAAAGCTATCGCGCCTTCGCCAACAAGATCTGGAACGCCGCCCGCTTCCTCTTCATGAATGTCGACCGCGCGACCGAAGCAGGCCTGTGGTCGCTGGCGGAGTTCAAGGCGCTCCAACGGTCTTACCGTCGAGGGAACCACACGCCCGAGGCGTTCACGGCTTCAAATCCGAGACCCTCGAAGACCGCTGGATTCTTTCCCGCTTCAATCGCGTCGCGCAGGAGATTCACGATGCGCTCGATACCTTCCGCTTCCACGAAGCCGCCCACGTGGTCTATCACTTCTTCTGGGGCGAGTTCTGCGACTGGTATCTGGAGCTGATCAAGCCGCGGCTGATGTCGGACGATCGCGAAGCCGCCCGCACTGCCTACGGAAACCTGATCGGCATCTTCGAAGGCGCGTTGCGGCTGCTGTCGCCGTTCATGCCCTTCATCACGGAAGAACTCTGGCACGCTGTTTACGATGGCCAGCCGCCGGCCAAGTCGATCGCGCTGTCGCGCTATCCGCTTGCCGATCCGGCACAGATGGACGCCGACGCCGAAACCGATATGGCGATCCTGCAGGACCTGATCGTCAGCGTCCGCAACGTCCGCGCCGAGCTGAAGGTCGAACCAAAGCAGAAGGTGGCCATCGAAGTCTTTGCCGCCGGCGAAGACGTTCGTTCCATGCTGGAGCAGCAATCGCAGCGCGGTGGAGCGGCTGGCAAATGTCGAAGCCATAACCTTCGTCGATGAGTCGCTGGCCAAGGCCTCCGGCGCGCGCAGCACCGCCCGCTTCGACGTGCGCGTGATCTACGAGCGCAAGATCGATGTCGCCGCCGAGCGCGATCGCCTGGCGAAAGAGCTGGAAAAACTGACTGGAGAAATGGCGCGAGCAACTGCACAATTGGGGAACGAGGCATTTCTTTCCAAGGCGCCTGCGAAAGTGGTGGAAGGCCTGAAGACGCGCAAGGCAGAAGTCGAAATGCTGGTCGAGAAGATCAAGACCGCCCTGGCCGAGTTGGGCTAGCGCTTCGAAGTCGAACGCGAACTCTGATGCGCCTGTTTTGATACTGTATCAGGGCACGACTTGGCTTTTGATTGCATCGCGACAGGGCGTGGTTCCGCTACCCTGTTCGCAACATGGCGCTCCCGTCCCACAACGTGGGACGACTCAGTTTAGCCCAGCACGAAGTGCTGGGTGGTAGGGACCACAGGCCCACAAGCATATGGACTGGACAAGCCGCCGCATCACCGCCATTCTGGAGAACGCGCTGCTCGAAGACCGCGCCACGCGCGACGCCACCTCCTACGCCTGCATCGACGTCAACCAGCGCGCCTCGGCCACCATCCTCGCCAAGCAGGACTGCGTGCTCTCCGGCCTGGGTTGCGTCCACCGCATCCTCGACGTCTTCGCCATGCTCGACGGCACCGTCACCTCGCATCCCGAGGTCACCAGCCACACCGAAATCTTCGATGGCGTGCGCCTGCGCAAAGGTCAATCCATCGCCGTGGTCGTTCACAACGCGCGCGTCATCCTCTCCTGCGAGCGCGTCATCCTGAACATCATGCAGCGCATGAGCGGCATTGCCACCCTCACGCGCCGCTATGTCGACGCCGTGGAAGGCACCGAGGACCGTCATCCTCGACACCCGCAAAACCGCGCCCGGCCTGCGTGTGCTCGACAAGTATGCAGTCACTTGCGGCGGCGGCCACAACCATCGCCTCGATCTCAGCGACGGCGTGCTCATCAAGAACAACCACATCGCGCTGGCGGGCGGCGTCGCTGCCGGCATTGGATCGCGCCCTGCGCAATCGCCGCGGCTCGGAGACAGTGGAAATTGAGGTGCGTTCGCTGGATGAACTCGAACAGGTGCTGGAGCACGGCGCGGAAGCGGTCCTGCTCGACAACATGACGCCCGAGCAGGTTCGCCAGGCAGTGGAACGGGTCCGCAGCCTGAAGCTAGCGGTGCCGCTGGAGGCTTCCGGCGGAATCACGCTGGAGAACGTTCGCGCCTACGCCGAAACCGGCGTCAACTTCATCTCGGTTGGCGCGCTGACCCATTCCGTCCCCGCCGTCGATCTCAGCATGCGCCTCGCGCCGGTGTGAGGAAGCTGTCGCCATCAGCTTTCAGCCGTTCAGCTCTCAGCCAGAGCTGTTTTGATTGTGTCATCCTGAGCGGAGCGGAATTCGCGACAGCGAATTTTCCGCGGAGTCGAAGGAACCCTATGACAATAGCGCTCTAGTGAGGAGCGTAGAATCGACACCGAGTTCTGTAGGGACAACGGTGGTTCCTAATATGCTGCGTCAATCTGCTGCCGTGGTGTTTGCCTGCATTATGCTTGGATTCGTTGTACCTGTAGTTTCAGCTCAACAAGCTTCTCCATCTGTATCGCTGAAATTTCAAGTGACCGACCCATCTGGCGCCGCAGTGTCTGGCGCTTGTGTACACATCGTTGGTGCTAATAAAGATTTCAAATTAACGATGGGAGCAGACAAGGGCGGGTGGATAGTCGCGATACTTCCCATCGGTAGCTACGAGGTGACCGCAGCGTCGCAGGGTTTCCACAAAGTGATCAAACACGTTGACGTCGAAAGCAGCCCCGCCGAATCGGTCACGCTTCGACTTGCGGTCGGTGCGGGTTCAGGGCTCGAAGTTAGCGCGGCACCGACACCCAGACTAGATATCGGACCTGACGGGTTGCCCGAAATCAGGCATGACAAATCCGACGCTCATCATGAATCCTGTACCGGATGCGACTGCTACTTTCGCACCCAATAGCCAGCTGATGCGGGCTCGGGATGTTCATTTCTGCCTCGTTCCCGCATAATCTTCCTATCGCCCGCACCGCTCCAACTCGCATTGACACTCGCTCCGACGGCTCAACCGACGCGCGTCTCAGCCGCATCGTGCGCCTGCTGAGCGACAACGCAACCGTCGTCATCAGCGGCCAGCGCATCGCCGAAGAGCTCGGCACCTCCCGCTCCGAAGTGTGGCGCGCAGTGCAACATCTTCGCGAGCTGGGCGTGCAAATTACCGGCCATCTGGCCACTGGATATCAACTCGACGCCATGCCCGATCTCTTGCTTCCCGATATTCTCGCTCCCCTCGTCAGCGGGACCATCTTCGCCTCCCACCTTCATCACTACTTCAGCATCGGCTCAACCAACGTCGCAGCCATGCAGGCTGCTGCCGACGACGAACCCGAAGGCGCGATCTTTCTCGCCGAAGAGCAAACTGCCGGTCGCGGACGCGGCGGCCATAGCTGGGAATCGGAGCAGTCGGTCGGAATCTATTGTTCCGTGGTATTGCGTCCGGAGATGGCGCCCGTCGACGCGCTGTTTCTCTCGCTGATGACCGGCATCGCCGTCGCTGATGCGGTCAAGCAGACCACGGGTCTCGACCCTGACCTGCGCTGGCCCAACGATGGCCTGCTCGGCGGCCGCAAATTTTGCGGCATCCTCACCGAGATGAATGCCGAGCCCACGCGCGTGCGCTACGTCGTCATCGGCATCGGCCTCAATGTCAATCACACATCGTTTGCCGGTGAACTAGAGCCGATCGCAACCTCATTGCGCATGGAGAGCGGACGCGAGTGGTCGCGGGTTGAGCTTGCTGCCGCTCTGCTAAAATCGCTCGACGGCCACTACCGCAAGTTGGTTGAGGGCGGCCAGAGCGCTCGCACCGCCATCCTGCAAGAGTTCGAGAAGCGCTCCTCGTTCGTCCGCTCCCGGCACGTTCGTATCGACGAAAATGGCGGCTACGAAGGCGTTACCGAAGGTCTGGACGAGCGCGGCTTTCTGCTGTTGCGCACCGATCAGGGACTTGCGGACTGTGCTGTCGGGCAATGTCCGCGCGCTGGACGGAAAATAAATCATGCTCCTGGTCCTCGATGTCGGAAACACCAACACCGTGCTCGGCGTTTTCCAGAGCACCTCGGACGATCCCGGCGCGCACTACGGCCCGCTGATCGCGCACTGGCGCGTCTCCACTACCAAAACGCAAACTGTCGATGAATACGGCGTGCTCTTCCGCAATCTGTTCGCGATGAATGACATCGAGTTCACCTCCGTGCAAGGCACGGTCATTTCGTCGGTTGTGCCGCCGCTCGATTCCATCTTGCGCGAAGTTTGCGAGCGCTATTTTCAGTCGCGGCCGCTGTTCATCGAACCGGGCGTCAAGACCGGCATGCCGGTGCACTACGACAATCCCGCCGAAGTGGGCGCCGATCGCATCGTCAACAGCGTCGCCGCGTTCGAGAAGTTCGGCGGCCCGTGCATCATCGTAGACTTCGGCACCGCGACCACCTTCGACGTGGTGTCGAAGAAGGGCGAGTACCTGGGCGGCGTGATCACGCCCGGCATCGGCATTTCGGCCGACGCGCTCTTCTCGCGCACCGCCCGCCTGCCGCGCGTCGATGTCCGCAAACCGCCGCGCGTGCTGGCCACCAACACCGTCAACAGCGTTCAGTCGGGCCTGTACTACGGCTACCTCGGATTGATCGACGGCATTCTGGAGCGGCTGATCGCGGAGTTGAACGACAACGTGACCGTGGTTGCCACCGGCGGCCTTGCCGCGCTGATGGGCGGCGGCTCCAAATACATTCGCGAGATCGATGACCTGCTGACCCTGGAAGGGCTGCGCATCATCTACGAGCGCAATCAGGCGCACAGTAAGCGCCGTGGCGAATCCGTTCCAGGGAACAACGATAGTGCCGTCAATGTCGTACGCAACGCCAAAGGTGCGCATCCGAAGCGAAGCTAGGATGCCAATGTTTTATACCAGCGCACGGGTTTAGAGTCTGCGTGAGAGCTAAGCTTGTTCTTCGGCGGTGGAGTATGACTCACGAAAAAAGAACCCCGAAGGGGTGGAAGCGCAGTTAGCCCAGGACGGAGCGCAGCGGAGTCCTGGGTAGGTGGGGGAACAGTAACGGAGTCCCGTAGGGACGGCATGGTTCTCACGCGCTCACTTTAGACGTGCCGTTAGGCCGCCACAAGAAATTGGGCTTAAGCCCCCGGCCGTGTCCGTAAGCCCCGTTTTTTCTGCCGTTTTCGGCACGACTCGAAGTCGTGCCCTGATACAAAACACTTAACTAAACTTTTTCCCGTTTTGTTCATCCCCAACATCGTGGAAAACTACTTCAACTACTTCACGGAAATCGAGGAGCACTTCCAGCGCCGCCGCGGCACGCTGCTGCTGATGTCCCCGCTCGATTGGGCGCTGATGGAAACCTGGAAGGACGCAGGCATTCCGCTGGAAGCCGTCCTGCGCGGCATCGACGTGACCTTCGAAAAGTGGGAGCGCCGTCCGCGCAAGACGCGCAAGGTGAATGGTCTCGCCTTCTGCGCGCAGGAAGTGCTGGCTTCGGCGGAAGAGCTGAAGGAAGCTGCCGTCGGCGCGCCTGCGCATGATCATGATAAAGCGAAGCGCGACACCGGCCTCGATCAATCTGCCGTGGCCGAATATCTGAAACACAACGCGAGTCAACTCGATCGGCTCCAGCTGCCCGGCTCTGCGCAGGCCCTCGCGCAACAAACTGCCGCAACTCTGCTAGGCTTAGCCGAGTCGCTCGCCCGGAAAAAGCCGTGCAAATGGAAGACCTGGAGCGGCGGCTCACGATTGCCGAAGAGAAGCTCTTCGCCGCACTGCTGGCCGCCACGCCCGACGAAGCGCTATATCAGGTGCGATCCGAAGCTGACCGCGACCTGGCGCCCTATCGTCGCAAGATGACCGCGCCGCAGATCGAGCAACTGCAAAAGCAGTACATCCACAAGCGACTCTTCGAGCAGTATCACGTGCCGCGTTTGAGTCTGTTCTACATGTGAGGGTGTGCGGCGCACGGCGCCGGCGCAGCAGCGTACTTGAGAACCAGCTTCGTTTTCGCATTCGAGTACGCGTCACCAGGAAGCAGCTCCATAGGAGCGGCTCAGTCTAGCCCAGCACGCAGCCGGAGGCGGAGTGCTGGGTGAGGTGCGAAAATCAAGTAGAGCCCCGTAGGGACGACAGGCTCTTCAGACAAACTCGGAAACCTGCGGCAGATCGCCCTCTGGCTCACGGAGCATTTCTTGCAACTACAAATCGAAAAACTGGTCTACGGCGGCGATGGCCTGGCGCGGCTGCCCGCCGACGAGCACGGTCGCGGCAAGGCTGTCTTCGTGCCGTTCGTACTTCCCGGCGAGGAAGTCGAAGCCTCACTACTCCAGGGCCGCCCTGGATTCGTTCGCGCCACGCTCGACCGCGTCCTCACGCCTTCGCCCGATCGCGTCGAGCCGGGCTGCCCCTACTTCACCCGCTGCGGCGGCTGTCACTACCAGCACATCGACTACGCGGCGCAACTTCGCTACAAAGCCGAGATCCTGCGCGAGACCCTGCGCCGCACCGCCAAGCTCGATTTGCAGCAGGACATCATCCTGCACTCCGCCGAGCCGTGGGGCTATCGCAATCGCACGCGAATGCATGTGCAACATCAGCCGCAATTCGCGCTCGGCTACTTCCGTCATAACTCGCACGCCCTGCTGCCGGTGGAGAGTTGCCCCATCAGCTCCCCGCTCATCAACCAGGCCATCGCTGCCGTCTGGACTGCTCGGTCGCCGCAAGGGAGTTGTTCCCGAGACCCTGCACGGCCTGCAGTTCTTCGCCAACCACGACGACACGAAGCTGCTGGTCGAGCTCTATGTTCGTCCGGAAGCCCCGGCACCCGTCAACCCTCGGCCGTCCGCTCGAAAACAGCCGCGCCTGGCGCTGACGAAGCACGAATCAGTGCAAAAGCGATGCAGACGTTCGCAGCACAGGTGGCAACTTCCTTCCCCAGCTCACCGGTGTGGTCGTTTTCGCGACGTCGCCGGTAGAAGACGAATCTCGCCTCCACGCCCCGCTCACCTCGGTCCATGCAGAGACATTCGCAGGCCATCGGCGAACAATCTCTCATGTACCACGCTGTGGGAGCCGACTACCGGGTCAGCGCCGGCTCTTTCTTTCAGACCAACCGCTTCCTCATCGACAAGCTGGTCGAAATCGTCGTGACCAACCGCACCGGACGCGCCGCACTCGACCTTTACGCCGGCGCCGGCCTGTTTACCCAGCGCCTGGCGCGCAACTTCGATCAGGTGCTGGCCGTGGAATCCTCCCCGCACTCTTTCGCCGACCTCCGGCACAACGTGCCCGCCAACGTGAAGTGCATCCGCACGACAACCGAAGTCTTCCTCGCCGAACGCTCCTCCAAGCTCGCACTCGATCTCGTGGTCCTCGATCCGCCGCGTGCCGGCCTGGGCGAAAAGGCTGCCGCCGCGCTGGGTCGCATGTCCGCCTCGTATGTGACGTACGTCTCATGTGATCCGGCAACCCTCTCGCGCGACCTCCGCGTGCTGCTAGAATCGGGCTATCGGGTCGAGCAGGCGCACCTGGTGGATCTGTTTCCGCAGACGTATCACATGGAAACCGTTCTGCATCTGACGCGCTAGCTCGACGATCCTCGCCGAAACCCCCAGGTCCAACTCGCACGCGTTGGCGTGCGATGACGTGAAGGAGATCCTATGTACGCGCTCGCCATCATTCGTTATCGGAAGCCGATAGAAGACGTCCAGAAGCACGTGGACGCGCACCGCGCCTATTGCCAGGGCCTGAAGCAAGAGGGACTGCTGCTTGCCTCCGGGCCGCTGGCGCCGCGCAACGGTGGCGCCATGCTGCTGCGGGTACCCGATGACGAAGCACAAGCGACGCTGGACAGTATTCGCGACAACGATCCCTACACGCGTTTCGGACTCGCGCAATACGAAGTGTGGCCCTGGAACCCTGTTTTCGGCGCGGAGGACCTGGACCGCCTGTAACCATCCCAACGGGCGTGATGCAACGGGAGCGAACGCCTGGAGCGGTGCCGATGTTGGTACGTCCTGATTTGAAGGGGCACGGTTTCCCCAGCGGCTGAAGCCGCATTCTTTCTCGCCCTTACAGCACGCCTGAAGGCGTGTCCTTTCAAAGCAGGGTTTCCGACTTCGGAACTGCTCCAAGGCAGACCGCAGAGGCGGCGCGCGAGTTGGGACTCCGGCGGGCGGCCGTGTCCACAACCCTACTCACCGAACAGCGCGAGTCTGCAGCCGCACGCACGCTATCGCCTAAGAACGATGAAGCAACCCCACCCGCATCAAGACCTTATTGCGGCGGACAGGAACCAATCTTCCTGGCTGCCCTCGCCTTTTCCGGCGGAATCATCGCCGCGAATTACCTGTGGCGCTGTCCTTACATCTGGCTGGCCGGATTCTTCATCGCGGCCACCGGTGCCGCGCTCGCGCTTCGCCGCTCGCCTCAAACTGGATTCGCTCTTGCCCTGGCGGCCATGCTCCCGCTCGGCGCTTTCTATTTGCAGGCCCGCGATGCGGCGCAGGTGACAGTCGCGGAAAACTTACAGCCTTTCGCCACTGGCGAGGCCAACGTTGACGTCGTCGCACACGTCATTCGCGAGGGTCTGATCCGCGACAGCCCCTATGGCGGCAAGCAGGAGTCGGTCGATGTCGAGAGCGAGCAACTTCGGCTCGACGACGGTCAGCGTCTCCACCGCGGTCGGCATTCGCCTGACCATCTACAGCAAGCAAACTGAGGAAGACGAAGCTCGCGATCGCAGGCGTCGAATCGCCGCTCCGCGTTTACACCTACGGAGAGCGGCTGCAATTCCCCGCCAAACTGCGGATGCCGCGGAACTACCGCAATCCCGGCGCAATGGACATGGCGGGCTATCTCAGCTCGCAGGGAATTCGCCTGACCGGCTCAGCCCGCGCCAGCGACGTCGAAGTGCTGCCCGGCTTTGTTGGCAGCCGCATCGGCCTGTGGCGCAGCGCGGCCCGGCGCAGCGCGCTGGCTCACATCATGCAACTCTGGCCGGGCGAACGCGGCGCGCTGATGCAGGCAGCCCTGATCGGCGGCCGCGCCTTCTTCGGACGCGACATCAAGACCGACTTCCAGCGCACCGGCACGTATCACATTCTGGTTGTCTCCGGCATCAACGTCGGCATTCTCGCCTTCGCGGTCTTCTGGCTCTTGCGCAAGCTGCCCTTCGGCGAGACTTGGGCCACCATCCTCACCATCCTGCTTTCCTGGGGATATGCCTTCGTCGCCGATCTGGGCTCGCCCATCGTGCGCGCGACCATCACGCTCAATATCTACCTGCTTACTCGATTGCTGTTTCGCGATCGCGCCGGACTTAACGCTCTCGGCATTGCCGCTCTGGGCATCTTGCTGGTGAACCCCAGGACCTTGTTCGAGGCCAGTTTCCAGCTCACCTTCGTTTCGGTGATCGCCGTCGCCGGCATCGCTGTCCCTATCCTGCGCCGCACTCTGTATCCCGCGCAGAGCGCCCTCAGGAATATCGATTCGCCGGAATATGACGTCTCACTGCCAACCCGCGCTGCCGCATTTCGCGTGGAAATGCGCCTGCTGCGCAACGCCCTACAGGAGTTCATCGGCCGCAGCGGCCGCAACCTTCCTGGTGGTTCGCACCGTAGGCTTTGTCTTGCTTGCCTCGCAGTTGCTGTTCGTCTCCACCGTCATCCAACTGGCGCTGGCGCTGCCCATGGCCTGGTATTTCCATCGCGCCACCACCATGGCTTTGCCGGCCAATGCACTGATGATTCCCATTGCCTCGGTGCTGTTGCCGAGCGCGGTGCTGGCTGTCGTTCTTTCCTACCTGTCCCACTGGCTGGCCTATGCTCCCGCCGCGATCGCCGGATACTCGCTCGACATTCTCACCGGGACGGTCCGCCTCATCGGGCACCTCCGAGTCTCCGAGGTGCGCGTGCCCACGCCAACCCTCGCAGTGTCACTCGCTGCCGCACTGGCGGTCGCGTCTGGCGCTGCTGCTGGCGAGGCGGCGCGTCCTGGCCGCAGTCGGAGTCGCCGGATTGCTCGCCTCCGCATTGGCCATCGTGCTGTTTCCGCCGAAGCCGCAATGGCATCCCGGCGTACTTCGAGATCACGGCAATCGATGTTGGGCAGGGAGATTCACTGCTCCTGATTACGCCCGACGGCAAGACGCTCCTGATGGACTCGGGCGGAATGCCGGGCAACGTGCGCTCCGACTTCGATGTCGGCGAGGAAGTGGTGTCGCCTTATCTGTGGTCACGCGGCATTCGCAGGCTGGACGCCGTAGCCATCTCGCACGCTCACAGCGATCACCTGGGTGGCATGCCCAGCATCATCGCCAACTTTCAGCCGCATGAACTGTGGTACGGCATGGAGTCGCCGAGTCGAGGATTTTGCCAAAGTGAAGGACGCCGCACAGGCGTTCCATGTGGCAGCCAAGTCCTTCACCGCAGGCGAATCATTCGATTTTGGAGGAGTTCACGTGCGCGTGCTGAATCCCCAGCCGGGCTGGGCGGGCAAAGATCCCGACGACCAGTCGCTGGTTCTGCGTATGCAGTACGGCCAAACCTCAGCCTTATTGGTCGGGGACGCGCACAAGCGGATCGAACAATTTCTCATCGCCGAATCCCCACAGGCCGACCTGCTCAAAATTGGCCATCATGGCAGCGCGACTTCCAGCTCGCCGGAGTTCCTCGCAGCCGTGAAGCCGCGCTTCGCCGTGGTATCGGTGGGTTTCTACAATTCGTTCAGGCATCCCCGGCCTGAGGTGATGCAGCGCTACGCCGGCGCTCATGTCACCACCTATCGCACCGACCTCGCCGGAGCAGTTTCGTTCTACCTGGATGGGACGCAGGTAGTGGCTACGCCGGTTCCTCGCTGATCGCTTCGTCCTCATCCGTGGTCGGGATGATTGCGGTACTCCTCGATGGTTTCCAGCGCCTCCTCGGCCTGATCCGGACGCACCATGATCACCACTCCGCCCACCCCGGGCAGTATGTCCTGTGGTGCTTCACGGTTCTGGATCATGGCGTCAATGCCCGCCGATTCCAGCAGGCCGCGCACCACCATTGCCTCCGACTCCTCATCCGTGTCGAAGACCTTTACCAGTTCCTCATGCCCTTCTGCTGTCTCATCTGCCATGTTTCCTCCCGTGAGTTCGATGCAAAGGGCAGCTTCATCGCCGTTTGCAAAGCTCTAAAGTTTGCGGCTGCAAGCGTATCGTTTCGGTGTATGATGCGTCCACTCCGCAAGTCCAAAGCGGGCTTGCGGGAAATCCCGGTTCGCGTGCCGCGCTCTGCGCAACGTCAGCATCGCGACGCACATCAAATTGTAACGGGTCGAGTACGAGGTCCGAGATACCGAGCTGATTCTCTCAGAGGCGAATCCATGGAGCTATCGGAGCACAAAGAAGTTGCGGCATCACAAGGCGCCGGCAACGATCTGTCCGAACAGGAGCAGGAACGCCGCAAGCTGCGCCGGTTGCAGATCATGATGAACATGGTCATGTCGGTCATCAGTCAGGACCAGGGTCTTACCGTGGAGGAGGCGGCCGAACTGGCGGCCAACGCCAAACGGGCTGCGCTCGCGCTCTTTCCGGACAAGGAGTTCGCCTACGATATTCTCTACAAGCCGCGCCTCCAACGGCTGATGGCTGAGCGCTTTCGCTTGCAATAGCGTCCGCTTACTTCGAGATGCTGGTCAGGTAGATGGTCAGCGTTCCCCAGAAGAGCTTGGCTCGCATCTGGATGGGCAGATGCCGCTCATCGTCCGAGTACCAGATCCAAATGCGGCCGTTCTTCAAGATTCCCGAGTCGCCTTCCGGTCCCACCCGCACGGTTTGAAATGTTCCAGCCGGCGTTTTGATCTGCTCTTTGCCTTCCACGTGCGCCTGGGCGGTCACCGTCTTGCCGCCGTCGTTCACTGGGAACGTGTAGGTCGCTCCCACCTGTAGCGGCAGGCTGGCTACATAAAGAATTCCGGTGACCACGTCGGTCACACAACCGGGGATGTCGTTTTCGACCCTCTTCTGCTGACCGTCTTTCAGACTGCGTTCTTCCAGAATTGCCTTGCCATGCGCGTAATCGTAGGTGATGGTCGTCTCGCGGCTGTGCGAGCCCTCTTCGGTATGCTTCATCAATTTGTTGGAACAAAGGCTCTTGGCATCGAAGTAGGAATTGAAGCGGTCCTGCACGCGGTACAGCAGCGCGACCACGCCGGTGGCGTCCGCCGTGCCCGCCAGATGGTTCTGCGTCCCGGACTGCTCGACGCGCAGCGTGGCGACTCCGGCAGTCAGGAAGTGCCACTCGCCTTCATAGTGCAGTGTCTGACCGTAGGGGAACTGGAATCCCGAGCGCAGAGGTTGAATGTGCGAGGCGGAGCCGATTTTTGCTTCCTGCTGCGCCGCGAAGGCATTCTGCGCCGCCTGCGGAGACATGTCTGCCGGCGCGCCAATCGCGCCGAGCAGGGCGCACGACAGCACAACAGTAAGTATGACAAAGGAGCGCGCGATGGCGGTCGTCACCTTCCCCCAGGCAGCCAGAGAATTTTCACAATCAGGACCGCCAATATCGCGGCCGCACCGAGCAGGGAATTGTACTCGCGATGGCGGAAGTATAACTCACGCGAAAAACCGGTCGTGACTCCCGTGAACCACACCGAGTGTGGCAGCAGGCTCGGCACTCGCCGCTTATAGCCGGCGTAATCCGGAAACCGGCCCCTCAAAAAATTCTCCTCGCCGCGGATGACAGGCACATAGACAACTGCAAAATAAAATATGAGTACGATCGCGACCCAGATATCCCGTGCCGCAATGGCGAATCCTACTCCGATCACGATGGAGCCCAGATATAACGGATTCCGCACGTACGCGTACGGCCCCGTCATGGTAAGCTCGCGGTCCTTCTGCACCTGGCCTGACGCGAGTGCGCGAATCGCAATTCCCAATGATGCTACGGCGGCGCCGACCGTAAGGCTCGCATATGACGGCCAAGCTCGCCAGATGTAAAACGCCGCGAAGAAAAATCCCAAAGGTACGCGGATGCGGCGCGCGATCCGGCTCCAGGTCCATGAAGGCTTGGCCGTGCTGTCCTGGCCCGGCAACATTGAAGGAGCATTCACCTTCAGCTGCGTCCTCCAGTAGACTTTCGCAAGTGCGACAGCAACTCGGTTGTGGAATGGTCTTTGGGGTCGCCCACAATCTCCACCCGCCCGCCGTATGCCAGCACTTCGTCGCGCTCGGGAACGTTTTCGCGGGTGTAGTCAGTGCCCTTCGCCTGAACGTCCGGACGGATTTCGCGGATCAGTGCGCGCACGTCCGGCTCGTCGAAAAGCACCACCGCATCGACGTCCGCCAGTGCCGCCACGATTTCCACCCGCTCCTGCGCCGGCATGAAGGGACGGCCTTCGCCTTTGATCAGCCCTACGCTTTTGTCAGAATTCATAGCTACAATCAGCTTCCCGCCAAGCGCCTTGGCCCCGCGCAGGTAGCGGACGTGTCCAACGTGCAGCAAGTCGAAGCATCCATTCGCCAGCACGATCTGCTGGCCGGCACGCCGCCATTCCATAACACGCTCGCCCAAGCTGTCTCGGGAAACGATCTTCGCATTGTTTGTGTTTTCGCTCACGCCGATGTCGTCGCGGAGTATTGATCGATTGCGACCACCAATTCCTTGCTGGAAACCGTTGCCGTGCCCCGCTTCATCACCACGATGCCGCCGGCAAAATTCGCCAGCCGGGCCGCGGAAGCCGTATCGGCGCCGGCAGCAAGCGCGGCCGTAAACGTTGCAATCACGGTGTCGCCGGCTCCGGTTACGTCTACCACCTGGTCCGAGCCATAAATCGGAATTGCCGCCGGCTTTGCATTTTTCTCGAAGGCCACCATGCCATCGCGCCCGCGTGTGATGACCAGGCATTCCAGTGTCATCTCCTTCATCAAGCGCTCGCCGGCGGCGAACAGCTTCTGGTCATCGTGTCCGATCCTGACTCCCAACGCCTCTTCCACCTCGGGCTCATTTGGAGTTGCCGCCGTTGCCCCTTCGTAGTCGAGGATGCGATAGCGGGAATCGACGGTGATGGGCTTGTTCTCCAGGCAGCCATTCGACTTCACAAACGTCAGCAGCCGCGGCGTCGCCGCGCCATATCCGTAATCGGAGACCAGCAGTGCGTCTGAAGCAGTTGCGTACTCCCTGGCCGCATTCACCAGGTTGAGCAGCACGGGATGCATAGCGTCCAGCGGTTCAGGTTCGCGATCCACGCGCACCACCTGCTGACGACTGGTGTGAGACATGCCGGCCAGGATGCGCGTCTTCGTCGTGGTGGTGTGGCCCTTCAGCCGCTCGATGCCGCCGGTAGGGATCTTCTTTTCATGCAGCCTCTCCAGCAGCAGCGTGCCGGCTTCGTCATCGCCCACAACTCCGACCGGAAGCACGTTGACTCCCAGCGACGCCAGATTCATCACCGCATTCGCGCCGCCTCCGGGCACCACGGTTCGTTCACGGTGCTTCAGGATCAACACCGGCGCTTCGCGCGAGACGCGGGCGATCTCGCCAAAGATAAATTCATCGGCTACCAGGTCCGCCAACACGGTGATGGAGAGGCCGGAAAACTGCCGCACAATCTTCTTCCACCGCTCGGCGTCCTTGGGGTGTCGGCTCATGAATTCAAATGAACGCCCGGTGCATGGATGGAGCCACCGGGCGCAGGTCAATCTTAGATTGTCTCATGCAGAGCGGTGATTTCGCGCGGTAATGGCGTCCAGCAGCGTACTCAGCGCGGCGTCACCATTGTCCAATTCCATGTAGACCGGGATGACATGCAGAGGCGCAAGCGTCGCGACCCGGGATCCCAGGTTGACTGCGTCCTTCTCGGTGGTAGCGAACCACGCGGCTCCATGCCGCGACCGCAGCGCCAATAACTCGCGCACGTCGGAGTCCGAGTAGGCGTGATGATCGCGAAAGCTTCGCGTGCCGGCCAGCGTGACTCCGGCCGCTCGCAACTGATCGAAGAAGCTTTCGGGACGAGCGATTCCGCAGAACGCAACGCACGGGCCCTTCAGCTCCGCCGGAACAACAACCTCGCGCCGAACTCTCCAGACGAGTTGCCGGGTTACAGGGAGCCCGTGGGTCGATGCCTCATTCGTCAGGACGACCGCGTCGGCTCGCGCCAACGACGAAAGCGGCTCGCGCAGTCGCCCCACCGGCAGCAACGAATCCTGCGCGTCGGATGGCGTGATCAAAACGATGTCGAAGTCCCGTGCCAGCCGCCGATGCTGGAAGCCATCGTCCAGCAAGTGCAGTTGTGGCCCGAATTTCTCTTCGGCGAATTGCCCGGCAGCGTAGCGATCTTCGCCTACGATCACCGGCGCTCGCAACTTGCGCGCGATTAACAAGGGCTCATCGCCGAAGTCCCGCGGCGAGCCTTCCGGATCAACCAGCGCCACACCCTTCGTTGCCCGACCATAGCCACGCGAAAGGACATCGAAAACGATGCCACGTTTTTTCAGCAGCTCGCCCAGAGTAATTAGAAACGGCGTTTTGCCAGAACCGCCGATGACGAGATTGCCGATGCTCACCACCGGCCCCTGGAGTCTGAGGATCTTCAAAGCGCCGCGATCGTAAAGATCGTTCCGCGCTTTCACGATCCCGCCGTACATCGCCAGAGAGCGGGTTCACCCTCGCATCCCCGAAGAGGCTGCGGCTGCGGGCGCGCGTTGTTCGGACAACATTCCGAGCAGCGCGTTCACTGTTCTTTCCGTTGCGCCCTGCTGCGAGCGCACGACTTCGAGGGCACGCTGGCCAAGTGCGGCCCGCGCATCGTGATTCTCGAGGAGCTGCAGCACCGTCGACGTGAGCGATTGTGGAGTGACAACGCGCAGCGCATCAGCCCGGCGAAAGATATCGATGATGTCGCGAAAGTTTTCCGTGTGCGGCCCGACCAGAATCGCCTTCCCGAACTGCGCTGGCTCCAACACATTGTGGCCGCCGCGCGGAACCAGGCTGCCTCCGACGAACGCCAGATCGGCGAACTCATACAGGCCGGCCAGCTCGCCAATTGTGTCGAGCAGGAAGACGCCTCCGGCAGGTAGTTTGGAGCCGTCCCATAGCGAACGACTTTGAAAGCGGATACCTGACGACGTCAGCAAGTCCGCAACCGCGTTGAAGCGCTCGGGATGCCGCGGCGCAAGCACCAGCAGTGCACCCGGATATTCCGTCGCGATCTGGCGAAACATCTCCAGCAGCGTCGTCTCTTCGCCGTCGAGCGTACTGCCCGCCACGATTACAGGCCCGATGTTTTCGCGCTCGATCGCGGCTCTAAACTGTCCCACAATGTCAGACATCGCCGGGAGCCTTACCTCGAACTTCAGATTGCCGCTGACGTGCACTCGCTCCGCCAAGGCCCCGATCTGGACAAGCCTGCGCGCGTCCTCGTCGCTCTGTGCCAGGAGCAGACCTATATTTCGCATGACGGGCGGCAGCAGCTTGCGAAAACGCAGATAACCGGGAAGGGAGCGGTCAGAAACGCGCGCATTCACCACGGCGACGGCTGCTCCCGAGAGTCGCGTCCAGTGCAGCAGGTTCGGCCAGAATTCGCTCTCTGCCAGGACCAAGAGCTTCGGGCTCAGTGCCTGCAAAAAGGGTCGAATTGCGAATGGCAGATCGAGCGGCAGATAGAAGACGTTGCTCTCTCCGAAGCGCTGCCGCGCCAGCTTCTGACCAGTGTCGGTCGTCGTCGAGACAACAACTCGCCAGCCAGGAAGCTGTGCTTTCAGCTTTTCGACCACGCGCGAGATGGCCAGCACCTCGCCCACCGAGACCGCGTGGATCCAGATCGTGGACTCGCCGGAGTTGCGCAATAGCCGCTGGGGAACCCTTCCCAGCCGCTCGCCCCAGCCGGTGCGGTACTTGCCGTGACGCAGCATTTGCAGCAGCCACCAGGGCGTGCTGACGATCAACGCCAGGAACAACAGCAAGCTGTAAAGCGAATACACGCTGCGATTGTAAAGCCTCGCGGAGAAACGGCCAGGATCAGAACCGCCCCTGCTCTGGCAAAAGGGGGCTAGAATGCGCACCCGGCTGGAATCCTAAAGATCTGAGTGTCCCCTGTCCCTCCCTCGCCCTAGTTTGCCCAGCACACGGTAGTAACTAGTGATCGATACCCCATGCGATTGTGACTGTACGGAGCCTGCGATGTTCTGTGTGGGGATCGAACCCACTGACTCTGGCTCTTCAAAGTCACCGAGTGCCGGCTTGGCCCCCGGCTGGGCCTGTGCTCTCTGCAAATAAGGGTTACCAACTACTCAGATCAATTCAGTCTTCCAGTTCAGTTCCTGGAGCCGCGTATCCAGCTCGCGATACCTCTTCGCGAGCTGATCCACTTCCATCTGCAATTTTCCCACAGACACCGTTGCGACAAACCGCACCTCCGACTTCGAGTAGCGGTCCTGCCGAGTGCTCGCGGCCTCCGCGATTCCAGAGAGGAAATCGCGACGCTTACCTACCACGTCACGTTCGGCAATTGCATCCGAAATTGAACGCTCGTTGTCGAATGCGGTCTTCGCGTTGGTGCGGTTGATTGCGCTGACGAGTTCCAGCAGACGTGCAAAGGTGCGGCCCGTCTCCGCGAGAAGCTCCGTTGTGTCTTCAGCCGGCTGCTCGCCTTCCTGCACGCGAGCTGAACGAGTCAGTCGCTTCCTGATCTCTTCGATTCTGTTCTGGCAATCGCTGCGCTCTGCCAGTGCTTCTGCTAGCTTCATGGTACCCCCATCAGGCGCCGCAGTACTGCTTCTCTGGCCACTGGCCACTGACCACTACGCGTTGATCGCCATACCGAACACCGCATTGGCGGCGTCCAGCATCGCTTCCGACAATGTGGGATGCGCGTGAATAATGTTCGCCAGCTCTTCCGCCGTGCATTCCATCTCCAGCGCCACCACCGATTCGGCGATCAGCTCGGTTGCATTCGGCCCGATGATGTGTACGCCCAGGATCTCGCCATACTTCGCGTCGGTCACGATTTTAACGAATCCCTCATGCTGCCCGACGATCGAAGCGCGCGAGTTGGCGGTGAACGGGAACTTCCCGATCTTCACCTCGTAGCCCAGCTCTTTCGCTTTGGCTTCGGTCATCCCCACGCTGCCGATCTCCGGATGGCAATAGGTCGCATTCGGAATGCGCAGCGGATTGATCTTCTTTGTCGGCTTGCCGGCGATGTGCGTGACCGCGACAATCCCTTCCATCGCGCCGGCATGCGCCAGCTGCGGCAGACCGGCAACGATGTCGCCGATGGCATAAATTCCCGGCTCGGCCGTCCGCATATATTCGTCGACTTTGACGAACCCGCGCTCCACCTGGATCTTCGTCTTCTCGATGCCAACGTTGTCCGTGACCGGCGCGCGTCCCACCGCAACCAGCACCTTCTCCGCCTGTATCGTCTGCGGCTTGCCGTCGACGGTGAACGTCACCGCAACGCCGTCCTTTGTCTTCTCGATCTTCTCGACCTTCGCGTTGACGAAGCCGTTGATGCCGCGCTTGCGATAGACGCGCGCCAGCTCCTTCGAGACCTCCTCGTCTTCGACAGGAACGTAGCGCGGCAGCATCTCCAGGATCGTGACATCCGCGCCAAACGACTTGTAAATGCTGGCGAACTCCACGCCCACCGCGCCGGAGCCGATCACGATCAACGACTTGGGAATGTTGTTCAGGCTCAGCACCTCGATGTTGGTAAGGATTTGCGAATCGGCTTGCAGGCCCGGCAGCATGCGTGCTGTCGATCCCGCCGCCAGCACTACGCTCTTCGCCTTGATCTCCTTCACCTGCCCGCCTTCGATGGCGACGGTGTGAATGCCGTTCTGCGCGGGACCGGTCAACTTGCCGCAGCCGCGCACCACGTCCACTTTGTTTTTGCGGGCTAGAAAGTTCAGCCCCTTGGTGTGCTTGTCGACGATGCCCTGCTTGCGCTTTTGGATCGAGTCCCAGTTCAGCGAGACACCGGCGGTGTTTTCCAGGCCGAGTTCCGTGCCTTCCTTAACGTGGTCCCAGACCTCGGCGTTAAACAGCAGCGCCTTGGTGGGAATGCAGCCGACGTGCAGGCAGGTCCCGCCCAGCTTCTCGTGCTTTTCGATCATGGCGGTCTTCAGGCCCAATTGTCCGGCGCGAAAGGCCGCGGTGTATCCGGCAGGTCCGCTGCCGATGATGGCTACGTCATAGATTGTGTCTGGCAAGTGCGTGCTCCAATTCTGTTGATGATGAGTGCGTGGTCGCGCGTCTAGTTACTACAGAAGATCCGGCGCGGCAGGCATCTTCTGCGAGCCTGTCTACTTGGAATAATGGCTTCTGCCAAATAGATGATTGTAAATCACGGAAGAAGCAAGGCTGCCCTGCAGGCCGCGCTAACCCTTTGCCAGTCCTACGTTAATTGCCCAGGCTCATCTTGCGGCCACGGCTGACTCTTCGATGCTATGCTGGCGTAGTCTTCCATGAAGCGTGTTGCCGAAGAGACCCCCGTTGCCGCCGATACCGCGGAGCAGCCTCGCCGTGTCGGACTCAAGCTGGTTGGCAATGCGTTCTTCCTTCTGCTGATCATCCTCACCGCGGTAGCTGGTGCAGTCTGCGGCCTTGTCCTGGTCTACTCCACCGACCTTCCGCAGGTAACGGAGCTTGAGCACTATCGGCCCAGCACCATCACGCAACTTTACGACGACCAGAACCGCGTGATTGGGCAGTTTGCGCTACAGCGGCGCGTGATCGACAGCTACAACGATTTTCCCAAGGTGCTACGCGACGCCCTGATCTCAACCGAGGACAAGGATTACGAAAGGCACTGGGGCGTGGACGTGTGGCGCGTCTTTGGCGCAGCCTGGCGCGACGTGATGCTGGAAAGCCGCGCCCAGGGCGCTTCTACGCTGACCATGCAGCTGGCGCGCAACCTGTTTCTCTCGCCCGACCGCAACTTCCGCCGCAAGATGCAGGAGGTGATGCTGTCAATCCAGATCGAGCGCCGCTTCACCAAGCCGCAGATCTTCACGCTCTATGCCAACCAGATCTATTTGGGCCACGGGGTGTACGGATTCGAGGCCGGAGCAAATTATTATTTCAGCAAGAGGGCCAAAGACCTGACGCTGGCCGAAGCGGCCGTGCTGGCCGGGCTGCCCAAAGCGCCAAATTACTATTCGCCCATCAACAGTCCGGAGCGCGCTATTCACCGCCGCAATCTAGTGATCAACAATATGCTGGAGGACGGCAAGATCACCGCGGCTGAAGCGGAACGGGCCAAGAGCGCGCCGCTGGAACTGAAGCTCCAGGCCGAGACCAACGACATCGCCCCTTACTTTGTGGAGGAGATTCGCCAGTATCTGGAGAAAAAGTACGGAGCGGAGCAGGTCCATGAGGCTGGGCTGCGGGTGTATACCTCACTGGACCTGGAAATGCAGCGAGCCGCCCAATTAGCGGTACGCGATGGTCTGGCTACCTACGAACGCCGTCACGGATGGAAGGGCAACCTGCTGAACGTCATCGCGAATGGCGATTCGCTCGCCACTTATCACCATGTTGATTGGGAGGGAGCAATCGCGTCCGGCAGCTACGTTCACGGGCTGGTCACCGAGGTCGAGGCGATGGCGGCAACGGTGAAATTCGGCAACTATGAGGCGCGCCTCGGTCCCGAGGAAATCAAGTGGACCAGGCACACCTCGCCGCAACAATTCCTGGCGGCGGGCGACATCGTCTACCTGAAAGTCGTGGAGCTGAATGGCACGGCCAGCCATGTATCCCTGGAGCAGGAGTCAGGTGTGCAGGGCGCGCTTTTGGCGCTCGACAACGCCACCGGCGATGTAAAGGCGATGGTCGGGGGGCGCGACTTCGAACAGTCGAAATTCAACCGTTCGACCCAGGCCCTGCGCCAGGTCGGCTCGTCCTTCAAGCCTTACATTTACACCGCCGCCATCGATCAGGGGCTCACGCCTGATGACACCGTACTGGACGCCCCCATCACTTTCAGCACGTCGTCGGGTCCCTACACGCCGCACAACTATGATGGCAAGTTCGAAGGCGTCATCACCTTTCGCCACGCTCTGGCCGAGTCGCGCAATATCCCCGCGCTCAAGGTGACGGAGCGCATTGGGGGCATCAAGACGGTCATCGACTACGCGCGCAAGTTCGGTATCACATCGCCGCTGCTGCCCTACTTGCCGGTTGCGCTGGGGGCGGCCGACATTACCCTGGCGGAGCAGACGGCGGCGTTCACCACGTTTCCTAACGACGGCGTGCGGGTGGTTCCCCGCTATATTCGCAAGGTCACGGATTACGATGGCCGCGTGCTGGAGGAAAACTATCCCGAGGTGCGTGACGTGGTCAGCGCACGTACCGCTCGCATTATGGTCAGCATGTTGCGCGAGGTGGTGCTGCACGGTACCGGCTATCAAGCCAGCAAGCTCAACCATCCGCTGGGCGGCAAAACCGGAACGACCAACGACTTCACAGACGCGTGGTTCGTCGGCTTCTCGCCGTCGATTACCTGCGGGGTGTGGGTGGGCTTCGACGAGAAAAAGACCCTGGGCAATAAGGAAACCGGCGCCATGGCAGCCCTGCCCATCTGGATCGACTTCATGCGGGTGGCCCTGCAAGGACGTGAGTCGGAAGATTTTGCCGCGCCTCCACCGGAAACCCACAGCGCGGTCGCGCAGAAGGTGGATACACCCGACGGCGGCGCGGGCGACAGCGAGGCCCACTAATGCGGCGTTTCTTTCGCTTACTCCTGCGGGCGCTGGTGCTGTTTGTGGTCTTCATGGCGTCGGCGCTAACCGCGATGCGCTTTGCCATTCATGGCCGGCAAACAACCATTCCCAAGATCGTAGGCTTATCGCAGACCCAGGCCGAGCGGCAACTGGCCGACCATGGGCTTGTGCTTGACGAGGGCGACCGCTATTTCAGCTCCGATGTGCCGCCAGGGCGAGTCATTTCACAGGTGCCACTTCCAGGAATGCTGGTCCGGCGCGGCTGGCATGTCCGCGTGGCGGAGAGCATGGGACCGCAGCGCGTGGTCATCCCTGACCTCATCGGTAACAGCGAACGGGCGGCCGAGATCAACATTCGCCGTCGCGGATTGGAGCTGGGGAGCATCGCAGTCGCCACCATTCCCGGCGCCTCTACTGACCAGATCGTGGGGCAAAGTCCGCCGGCCAATGCGGTGAACGTCTCCGAGCCAAAGATCAGTTTGCTGCTGGCCGCGAGCGAGGACCGAGCGTCATTTGTGATGCCGGAACTCGTTGGCCACAGCGAAGACGATGCGGTGAGCGTGATCGTGAATACCGGACTGCACGTCAGCGGAATCAGCAGTCAATCGGCCCCGGCCGCTCAGGCGAATGCGACCCAGGCGGTGCCGACTGGAACGCGCATGGTGGTCAAGACGATTCCAGCCGCCGGGCAGAGGGTTTGGCAGGGACAGGGGATTGGGCTGGAGGTAACGCAGTAAGGCCGCGGTTCGCTTTTCGCCTATGTCTGGCAAAGAGCGAGGAGCGAAAGGCGAAGAGCGATTATTCACATCTCCGCCGCGATAATTGCGTCCGCTTCGATTTCCACGAGCATCTCCGGTGAGACGAATCCCGTCACCTCAACCATGGTCGCTGCGGGACGGATGTCGCGAAAGACCTCGCCGTGCGCCTTGCCGACTTTTTCCCACTGCCTGATGTCGGTGACGAACATTCGCGTGCGCACTACATCGCGAAAGCTTGCGCCGGCCTGCTCGAGTGCGCTGCCAATATTCTTCAGCGCCTGCACCGCCTGCGCGTAGACGTCGCCCTCACCCACAATCTTCCCATCGGGACCGGTTGCGACGGTTCCTGCCACCGAGACAAACGGGCCCACCTTGACCGCGCGGGAGAATCCAACGATGGGTTCGTAAGGCGAGTTGCCTGCGATGTTCTTGCGTTCCATGATTGCGTCCTTTCGAAAATTCGGATTTGCGTTTCGTGAAGGGCACGCCTTCAAACAACATCTTAACCAGCGCTGAAGAGTGTGTGAACCCTGTCGTCCCTACGGTGTCTGTGTCGTAGCTGTGCTACCGCTCCGCGGCTCAATTGTTTTTCCCACTTCACCGCGGGCTCACGCCCGCGGCTTACACAAATGTCGCCGCTGCGCGGCTGGTTCGATCCCAGATATGATTTTTCCCACCGCTTAGCGCGAATTGCAGTTACGACACAGACACCTACGGGACTCGGATCAAAATTCCGCTCTACCCAGCACTCCGCCTTCGGCTGCGTGCTGGGCTAACTGAGCTGCGGCAGCGGCTTCCGCAATTTTGGCAGTCAATAGCTTCAATTGCTGACAGTGGCGCCGCAGCCTCTGCTTGCCGAACTCCAACAACCAACCAAACCCGCATGAATCGCGCTCTAAGTCAACATCTCCTGGCAGAAGAAGTTGGTTGGGCGAAGCACTTGCGCTGCGCAGGCGAACCTTCCTGGGTAACGCTGCGTGTGAGAAACGCTTGTGCCGGATGAAGAATTGCGATAAGAAATGCGCACTGTTGCATCTAAGGATTAGGGGCAAGAGGAGGCTGGCAGGCAAGCTATGATCCCGGAATCTCACCCGCTACAGGAATTGTTCACCGAACTGGTTCACCATCATTTCGACCGCGACATCGGGCTGCGCGATCCCGAAGTGCAGGACTACATTGCCAACGTCCTGAACGAGTTTTGCGAGGTCGAGCAGCTATTCAAGGTGCGCGACGCCGAGGGCCGTCCCTTGAGCGATGTCGGCGAAATGCTGCTGGAGACCGACCCGATCTATGGCCCTGCGCCGTCGTTCGATCGCGAACGCCAGGTGCGTAAGCATATTGGCGACTACATCCTGTTCCTCTCGGGCATGTTTCCGGAAAGCATTAATCACTACCGTCTGCGGCGGCAGCGGCTGGAGAATTTCGTCGACTTCATCAAGGCTGGCAAGGAGAGCTATTACATCGTCTCCAAATTCGATCAGTTCGAGTATGCCCGGCTGGCGCCGCTCTTCGCCAAGCTGGCTCGCGACTTTGAATCATGCGTCTATGCTTTGAACCTGGTGAAAGGCGATCTGGATGAGATGCAGCACCCCATCACACGGCGAGCGAATGAGATCGTGATGTAGCTTTCACGGTCGGGCAAAGGGCACGGAGAGCAGCCGTGCCCTTTCGCATTCTTGATGACAAAACGCGGCGGAGTGCGTCCAACAAGCGTACAGACAATAAGCGTGACCGAGATCGTAAGACTCTCCTGAGAACAAGCAGTTGAGGTGATGTGGAAGGCCCGGAGACAACTCCGGGCCTTCTTGCGTGCGGAATTTCTGCGATACTAGAAGAGCCCACGGGAGCTAAAGCCCGATATAAGTATTGCCGCGGTCCGGCACGGCTGAACAGGCTGCGGAAAAAATCGGAAACAGTGCATTGTGCCGCCGGCTGAAGCCGGCTCAGGAAGAAAGATAAACGGCTTATCGGCACGACTGAAGTCATGCCCTGTTACAAGGCGTTCAAAGCGGACCGTTTCAGCAGCCTGTGAAGCCGTGCCCTGTTACAAAGCGATTTCGAGAAGATTCGGTTCATTAACTCAGCCAGGCACACCATGGAAGCATCAGCCGATCCAAAATCCGTCAAAGTGAACGTCACCACCGGTACCGGAATGGAGATCGAGTGGAAGGACGGCCACCAGAGCGTCTACAGTTTTCCGTTTCTGCGCGATGCCTGCCCCTGCGCGTTGTGTAACGAAGAGCGCGAGAAGGATGGCCGTCACCCCGGCGACCCCATCAAGCCGATCGCCGGATCGCTGCCGATGTTCAAGGCGGCGGCGCGGCCCACCGAGGTGAAGCCGGTCGGCAAGTATGCCATCAGCTTCGCCTGGAACGATGGCCACCAGCACGGCATCTTTTCCTGGCAGTACCTGCGCGACAATTGCCCGTGTGCGGAATGCAAGGCGCACCGCGCCATGGAAGCGCCGACCGTCGGCAGCAAACCCAACTGATCGTCCAGGTGGCGCTGAGATTCACCACGGAGACACGGAGGACACTGAGCTTATTGGAAGCCGATGAAACTTATAGCTTTGCCGTTGAAGATACTCATTCTGGTTTGGTTTCTTGGCTGGGTCTTCTTAGATACTCCAGTTCGCCGTGCAATGTTTTCGTTTGCTCTCTTGGGGCCGCTACCCGACCCCGAAGCAACTACGACGGTGAGAAATTTGTTGGTTATATGGCCTTGGGATTTGGCATCTTGTTCTTGCTAGAGCTAGCCTTTGGAATAATCCGATAGTTCGATGTTGAACATGTCCCTGATTGATTTAACTCCGTGTTCTCCGTGCCTCCGTGGTGAATAATTCCGTTTCGAGTAACCTGAAATTTGTCCTCGTATCTGTCCCAACTCAACCCGCAGCAGCGTGAGGCCGTCGAAGCGGTCGAAGGGCCGGTGCTCATCCTGGCGGGCGCCGGCAGCGGCAAGACGCGCGTCATCACCTATCGCATCGCGCACCTGATCGATGGCCTGGGCGCGCAGCCGGATTCTATCCTGGCGGTGACCTTTACCAACAAAGCTGCGTCGGAGATGGCCGGCCGGGTGGAGTCGCTGGTCGGCACGCGCTCGGTGACCAAGCCGCTCATCTCCACCTTCCACTCGTTCTGCGTGCGCCTGCTGCGGCGCGACATTGAGACTTTGCAGATCAACAGCAAAGGCTACCGCAAGGACTTCGTCATCTATGACGAGGCCGATCAGCAGAACGTGGTGAAGGCGGCGATGAAGCGGCTCGGCATCGACGACAAACAGCAACTGACGCCGCGCAACGTGTTGTCGCGAATCTCGTGGGCCAAGAACCACATGCTCGATCCGCAGCAGGTCTATCTGGAGTCGGTCGAGCCCAACAGCGAGCGCGTGGCCCAGATCTATGAGGTCTACCGGCAGGAGCTGGCGAAGTCGAACGCGCTGGATTTTGACGATCTGCTGTTGTATGCGGTGCGCGTGCTGAAGGCGTCCGGAGAGACACGCGAGCGCTACAACCGCCGCTATCGTTACCTCCTGGTGGACGAATATCAGGACACCAACCGGCCGCAATATGAGCTGATGCGCATGCTGGCGGGCAGCGAGCACAACGTCTGCGCGGTGGGCGACGAGGACCAGAGCATCTACTCCTGGCGCGGCGCCGACATCCGCAACATCCTGGAATTCGAGCAGGATTTTCCCGAAGCCCGCATCGTTCGCCTCGAACAGAACTACCGCTCGACCCAGAACATTTTGCAGGCGGCTTCGGCGGTGGTGTCGAAGAACATCAAGCGCAAGGGCAAGAACCTGTGGACGGAGCGCACCGGCGGCGCGCAGATCGGCTACTACGAAGCGCCCGACGGCGAGAACGAAGCGCTCTTCGCCGCCGATTTCATTTCCAAGTATCTACGCCAGGGGCAGACCGAACACGGCGAAACGCCGCGTGCGGCGGTGCTGTATCGCACTAACTCGCAGTCGCGGCTGGTGGAAGAGGCGATGCGCCGCTACCAGATCAACTACCACGTTGTGGGAGGCTTCAGCTTTTACGAGCGCGCCGAGATCAAGGACATGATCTCGTACCTGAAGGTCATCAGTAATCCCGACGACTCGATTGCTTTGCAGCGGGTGATCAATACTCCGGCGCGAGGGTTAGGCAAGACGACCATGGAGACCATCGAGCGGATCGCGCTGGAGACAGGGGTTTCCATGTGGGGAGCGGTCGCCGAGGTCATCCGGCAAAGGCTGCTTCCCGGCCGGGCGCTGTCAGCGCTGGGCGGCTTCCGCGACCTGATTGAAGACGCGCGCGCCATGCACCTGGGAACGTTCCGCGAGCGAGTAGAGGAAGCGGCAGCTGTGAAGGATGCCGTGGAGTCGGCAGCGGATTCTGAGGAGGATTTTCAGCACTCCATGGACTTTTCGCCGGAGATGTTTGAAGCAGAAGAGGCAGAGCTTTCAGGGACGACGGCGGACAGCAGGTCCCTCCACTCCGGCGGCCAAAATCAGGCCGCCTCCGGTCGGGATGACAACTCAAACGAGGGTCAGGACGCCAGCTCGGTCAGGATGACATCGTCCACCTCCGAACGACAAAGAGCAGGAGCGCGTTGAGGGCTTTCGCGCGCCCGGCGATCCGGCCAATACCGGCGAGCTGCTGAAGTTCCTGCTCGACCGCACCGGCTACATCAAGCTACTGGAGCAGGAGGACACGCCCGAGTCGCTGGCTCGCATCGACAACCTGCGCGAGTTGGTAAACGCGGCCATGGATTCGCGCGATCGCGGCGAGACCCTCAGCGAGTTTCTGGACCACGCGGCGCTAGTCAGCGACGCCGACGATTACGACGAGAACGCGCGCGTCACGCTGATGACGCTACACGCGGCGAAAGGCCTGGAGTTTCCGCTGGTATTTCTGGTCGGGCTGGAAGAAGGCTTGTTTCCGCACTCGCGAACCTTGCTGGCGCCTGACGACATCGAAGAGGAACGCCGGCTTTGCTACGTTGGCATGACGCGGGCCATGGACACCCTGATCCTCTCCCGAGCGCGCTATCGGCGGCGCTACGGAACGGACATGCCCGAGGCGAGCGTGCCGTCGCGTTTTCTCGAAGAAGTTCCGGAGGAGTTACTACAGGATTTGGGTTCACCTCGCCGTGCTTCGCAGGTCAGCAGCGATTACGGCAGCAGCCGGCACTATGCCTACGAAGACGAGGACCAGCGTCCTCAGTCACGGGCGGCGCAACACGCCGCAGCGAAATTCCTACAGCGGCCCGACGTACAACTCCATCGACAACATTGCGGAATTTTTCGCCTCGCGCGGCAAGAAGTTTACCCGGCCAAAGATCGAGGTGACCGCGCCGGCTGGGCGGACAGGATTTCGTCCCGGGCAGCGCGTGCGCCATCCGAAATATGGGGAAGGTACGGTCTACAAGCGAGAGGGTGATGGGGAAGATGCCAAGATTACGGTACAATTTCCAAGATACGGTTTGAAAAAGCTGGTCGAAAAGTACGCCCAACTGGAAAAGGCGTAACTCCGTTCATTGAGGAAACTTAGACTTCATGGCAAATACCAAGAGCATTGCCGACAAGGAAGAACGTAAGAAGGTAAAGCGCACGGCGCGCAAGAAGGCCGCTCCCAAAGCGCCGCGCACCTATGCGCGGGGTGAGAAAAAACGGAAAGTGAAGAAGCTGGCCCGCGGCACCTCGAAGCGGTAGAAGAGTTGTCAGTTGCCGGTTGTCAGTTGTCAGTGGGAGCGATTCCTTCCTGACCGCAACAGGCTGCCGCTAATATTCGCAGAGAAGAGATCGGCTAAGCTCCAGTCTGTTTCAATCGGGCTGGAGCTATTTCTTTGGCGCGTTGCTGTTGGTTTCCGCCGGGCCGGACGCCGAGCCTGAGGAAGCGCTTTGGTTGGGCTGGTCCAGATCAACCAGCAGCGAGCCGGGCGGCTGCTGGAGGGCAAACTGGTCGTCGCGCATGGTCTCGTTAATGACGAGCTTCACCACTGTGAGGCGGATGGAATATTCTTCCTGCGGGCGATTGATCTCGATCACGTTGGGAAAACTAACGCCGTTGTAATCCTGATAAACCTGGTAGGTCGCAATGGTGGCGACGGCGCCCTTCCGGTCGTAAACGATCTGTTGATGCGGCACCAGAGTAGTGCGGTCGAAGATGATCTTGCGCGCCAGATACCAATCGTCGCCCTCGCGATGAAGAACGTCGACCACGTAGTCGGGCTGCTCGAGGTTCTTTTTCTTCTTGGCGTCGTAGATGATCTCGCTGCTGTCCTCCAGCACCGCGATGTCACTCTTGGGATCAATTTCCGGCAGCAATAACGCGGTGTAGATCACCTGTGGACGCAAGTCTTCCAGAGAATTGCCGGTAGGATGAGCGACGTTGTTGTGGCCTACGTAAAACTTGTTCTTGGCGGGTATCGACAGCTTGAATTCGTTGCCGTCGCTGACCATGTCGAACGCCTTGTTCCGCACAATGGGGAACAGCCCGATCATGCGCAACAGGTCTCGGTTTGCGCACCAGAATGTAGCCGCGAATCTCCTGGTAGTCGGTGACCTTGCCTTTCTTTTCTCCGCCCACTGACGTGGCAATGTCTACGGTGGCATTGAGGGTCTGGAGCTCTGCGGCGTCCTTGTTGATACGGTCCAGGAGCTCCTGCTTGCTGGCGGTCTGCAATTTGGCCGTGCTGGTGCGCATCTCCACGGTGCGAGTGCGGAAGAGACATCCAGTGTCGCCGGCCAGCAGAGCGAGCAACGATAACCGCGACAAGGATTTTGGATGGACTCATAGGCCGACTATGACAATCAATTGAATTCCGTAGTATACGGCAGATGCACGATAGTCCTCGCTGGACTCAGGAGCTACTGGGCTGCCGCCACGGATCGGCGGTAGGCCGCCACGTTGCGGGAATGCTCTTCCAGGTCGCGTGCGAAGCGATGGTGGCCGTTATTGTCGCTCACGAAATACAGGAAGCTAGTGTGCGCGGGATGCATGGCCGCCTGCAGTGAAGCCACTCCGGGGTTGGCGATTGGACCCGGTGGCAGGCCGGGAAACTTGTAGGTGTTATAGGGCGAGTCGAATTGCAGGTCCGAGGCATAGATGGTGCCGCGATATCGCCCGGCCAGCAGGGCAGCATAGATCACGCTGGGATCGGCGGCCAGGGCCATGTTTCTTCTCCAGCCGGTTGTAGTAGACGGCGGCAACCAGCGGCCGTTCTTTAGGATCGGCGGTCTCTTTTTCCACGATCGACGCCATGGTCACAATGCGATGCATGTCGGCATTTCCCAGCAGCCCGATCTTCTGCGCTTCCTGCCGGAAGCGGTGCACCATGGCAGCCGCAATGTCGTGCGCCGTGTCGATGCGAGTGAACTGGTAGGTGTCGGGAAAGAGATATCCTTCCAGCGACTTGGCGTCGGGATCGAGATTGCGGAGGAGGAAGAGGTCGCTGCGCGCTGCGGTCAGGAAATCGGACGCCGAGCCGAGTCCCGCCTGCTCTACCGCAGCGGCAATGTCATACATGTTGAAGCCTTCGGGCACGACAACGGCACGGGCATAGACATCGCCCCGGACCAGCCGGCTCCAAACCTCCAGAGCGCTTGCCGGCTGATCGAACTTGTACTCGCCCGCCTTAAGCGTGTGGAGACCCTTCACGTACTGCACCATGAGGAATGCAGCCGAGCTGCGGATGACGCCCTGGTCCTGGAGATCGCGGGCAATATGCCGTGTGGTCCAGCCCGGACGCAGGAGTACAAAGGTGGTCTGTGCGGGCTGTAGCGGGAGCAGCGCCGCCCACGCAAACCAAATGGCAAACGCCAGCACAAGTACAAGCACGAGTGTGAATAGAGTTCGCACGAGGTTAGTAGTTTAGATGAAGAGTAATCGCGCGACGCTGCTCGGGCAGAGAAGCGGCGAGCAGCTGTGGAAGCGCCGGGCTTTAGCCCGGCGAAACAGTACGGCCCAAGAGCGGCTTTAAAGCCGCGGAATTCCTCGCGCTTTAGCCCCGATGTGCCGTGGCTAAAGCCATTTGCCCTACAAGATCCGCGATCGCCGGGCTAAAGCCCGGCGCTTCCACCGGTTAGCGAGACGATTTGCGGAACTCCAGAAACGATTGCAGAATCAGGACGGCGGCAAGCTGGTCCACTACTTCAGCCCGGCGGCGGATGCTCATGTCGGTTTCGCGCAAAACGCGATTCGCCTCCACCGAGGTCAGCCGCTCGTCGAAAAGATGAACCGGCAGCTTGAACCTGCGGCGCAGCTCTTCGGCAAACTCCTGCACTTTTTCCGCCTGAATTCCCTCAGCCCCGCTCATACGCAAAGGCAGTCCCATCACGATCTCGCCAACGCCATACTGGCGGATCACATGCCGCAAGTGGTTAAAATCATGTTTCTTATTGCTGCGCCGGCAGGTCGGTAATCCCTGGGCAGTCAATCCCAGTTCATCGCTGACTGCCAGCCCGATGTTTCGCGAACCAAAGTCCAGAGCGAGAATGCGGGGAGGCGGTGACGCAGCGGATTCTGTCGGGAAGTTTTCCATTCGGATACAGCAAAAAGTATCATGTCGCGAATCTTACGGTTGCGAGTACGATAAACCACATGCCGGACCAGCTTCTGGACAATCCGAGACCAGCCCGCCAGGACATCGATCCCGACGTGGAGGCCAACGCTGCCGGCGGACCCGCCGCGGTGCCCCAAGTCTCGATCAATCGCTCCACCGTGGCTGAGTTGGAGCGGCGGCGCATCCTGCATATTCAGGCGACCGCGCTGGTGATCCTGGCGAGCGCGGCGGTGCTTTGCCTGATCTATGTCGGCAAGCTGCTGCTGGTTGTGATTCTGGTCTCGATCCTGCTGTCCTTTGTGCTGGCTCCTATTGTGGACCTGTTGGTGCGATTCCAGGTGCCACGAGCCCCGGCTGCGCTGCTGGCCGTGGGACTGCTGGTAAGCGCGCTAGGCGTGGCCAGCTATGGCTCGTACAGCCGGGCGCTGGATTTCATGCACGAGGTTCCCAAATACAAAGCCCGAATTCAGGGCATGGGAGCGAAGCTTCGCGAACAGGCCGAGCAGATCGAGAAGACCACCGAGACGGTGCTGCCCGAAAACGAGCAGGACCAGCACGCCGTAACCGTGAAGCAGTCAAGCAGCTGGACAGACCTGGTCAGCAGGAATGCCAATTCCGTGTCGGAGCTGTTGTTGGCGCTGACGTTCATACCGTTCCTGGTTTTCTTCATGCTGAGCTGGCAGGACCATGTGCGCTCGGCCACGGTGATGCTGTTCAACATGGAGAACCGCAACTCGGCCTATGTGATGCTCGGCCTGATTGCCCGCATGATCCGCTCCTTCATCGTGGGCAATTTCATCATCGGGGTATTCCTGAGCGCGTGCAGCATCGCCCTGTTCGGTGCGATCGGGCTGCCGTATTTCTACTTCCTGGGAGCGATCAGCGGCTTCCTGAGCCTGATTCCCTATCTCGGCGTACTGCTGGCAATTCTGCCCCCCTTGATTGCCGATCTCGGGCACCTTACCGCCGGCGCCGCCTTGCTCATCATCGGCGCGGTGTTGGGATTGCATCTCATCGGCATGAATGTGCTCTATCCCAAGATCCTGGGCAAGCGTCTGCAGTTGAATCCGCTGGCGGTAACCCTGGCGCTGCTGTTCTGGGGATGGCTGTGGGGAGCCATGGGACTGATCCTGGCTGTACCGATTACCGGGGCGCTGAAGATCATTTGCGACCACATCGAGAGGCTGCGGCCGTATGGGACGTGGTTGGGAGAGTAGCCGCTCTTCGCCTTTCGCTTTTCGCCAGAGCGGATCCTGAGTGCTCTTAGCCTCTTAGCTCTTTAGCTCCTTATAGAAATCAGAGTGACACATCACAGGAAGCGAGCCGCCTGCTAAGAGCTAAAAGCTAACGGCTAAGAGCCTCTGGCGAAAAGCGAAGAGAGCGAAAGGCGAAGAGCGATTAGCGCCTTGCGATTCGCGAAAACCGCTCACTCGCCATTAGAATCAATCCTTGGCAATCATTCCGACGGGAGCTTCTATGGCACACATGGTGAAATGCGTAAAGCTGGGGCGCGAGGCCGAGGGCCTGGACGAACCGCCCTTCGACGGCGAGCTGGGACAGAAGATCTACAACAACGTCTCCAAGCTGGCTTGGGAACAGTGGCAGGAGCACATGAAAATGCTGCTCAACGAATATCGCCTCCAGCCCTGGAAGAAGGACCACCAGGAATTCATCGTGCAGCAGATGGAAGCGTACTTCTTCGGGGAAGGCTCGGAGAAGCCCAAGGAGTTCGTCGCGCCGACGCAGTAACTAGTTGTCAGTTGCCTGGGCTCAGTCCGGTGGAACATATGGGGAGAAACCCAGAGTCTTGTCGCCCTTTTGTACCCAGAGGCTCGCTTTGTGGGCGATTCGGTCGTTCACGGTAACGATTACCACTACTCCGCTCGGGGTACCGAAAGTCGGGGTCCCGTGACCCTGAGGAGGGTAGCCCGCCCCGTAAATCTTGTGACTCTTGATGATCCCCCACTCTCCGCCCTTCCCCCAATCCTTTATGAAGTCGTCATAGGAGTACCGCGAGTATTGGGCGGGATGCTGTTGCCAGCTCGGATCGTTCATCCAGATGCCGTAGGCCTGCACGTAATTCTGTTGCTGTAGAGCGTCGAAGAAGCTGTCCACGATGCGCTCTTCCGGCCAGAAACGGAGCTGCCACCAGACCAGGCCGACAACGATCACCACAAAGGCCAGCGCGATGATGAGGTTGCGCTTCTTGCGCGCGGACGACGCATCGTAGGGCTGGGCTTCGAACAGGGTCATGGCGAAGACAGTTTACTCGCTAGGTTATGAGATGACCATCTGCGCCGGCGGGGTACGGAAATCAGAAAGAAAGCCGTCTGCAACGCGCAAACGCTGTTACGGACGGCCCAGCGCCTGCAAGCGCTGCATAGCAAGCTGCGCGACCGCGGTGTTGGGCGAATCCTTCTGCATCTGCTCGTAGATCCGGCGGGCCTCATTAGGCTGGTCCATGGATTCATACAGCGAGGCCAACGCCAGCTGCGCGGTGTTCTTGCCGACGGAGACCGTGGGGTGGTCGATCATCTGCTTGTAGAGGTTGATCGCTTCCAGGTTGCGGTTGGTGTCGTGATAAATCGAGGCCAGGGCCAGCTTGGCGAGGCTGGCAATATCCGGATAGCGGCTGGCCGCCACTTGCTGCAAGTCCTTTTCAGCAGTCGCGCTTTGGCCAAGATCGCGGGCTGTAACTCCGGCGAAGTAGCGGGCCACCTGCGCCGACTGGGTAAAGGAGTACTTGTTCGCAATTCGGTCGAATTCGGCGTTGGTGGTCTTGTCGCGCTCCTGGGTTGAGCCGAAGCTGGGGACGTCGGGAGTGGCCGGCGTTCCGGCGGGACGGACCGGTTCGTTGTATTTCTGGATGGCCAGGGCCAACTCGGCGCTGGCCTGTTGGTCGCGGTAGTTCACATAGGCCCAACCGCCCAGAAAGAGGGCCAGAATCACCACCAGCACAACTCCGGCGGCGATGAGCTTGGAGCGATGAGCGACCGCCCAGGTGATGGTTTCGGCGGTAGATGTTGTAAACGAATCCTGCTTAAGCTGATGTCGAGTGTAACTGCGCACGAGTGGTCCTTCTCTGGTTAGTCACAAAGGTGGGAAAACGTTAGTTTATCAGCCTGTGGAAACGCGGGTCAAACCGTTCAGCCCCATGACAGTCCTTTACAAGGAGTCATGAGACTGAACACAACAGAAGTTTGGATGGATCTGGTTGCCGCTTCTGGCCAAGTCACCGGCAGCGGTTGCAAGGCTAATACGCAGATCCTTCGTCTGCGAACCAAACGCCATTGAGACCAAGAGTATTCAATGGGCGAGATATTGGGTTACCGCTGTTGTCCAGCATGGTCAACCAGGTAGTCCCGATGCTGCCGGGACCATACTGCGTACCGGCCGCGGTATTGGCCCAGCCGTTTACGAACACCTCAGAGATGTAATTGGTAAGGGTGGCGAGACCGCCGTTTATCCCAGGCCGTTCGACTACCCATTCGGCGCTGTTCCCCACCAGCTGCGTTCCGGCAGGAGCGGAGAAGTTAATCGATGCGTATTGGCCGGTGGTCCAGTTCTCCACGAAGGCAGTCCCGGAAGTGGAACTGTTACTCGCCACATAAACGACCATCGTGTCGCCCGCGAGCACCGGGAGACTTGAGATCCGCACCTCGCCCAAGGGATACCACTCGTACCACGCGGCATAATAGGTGCTCTTAGTACCGGCGTTGCAATATGCGTCGGACTCGGTACCAGCTTGCAAGACGTCGTTTGATCCGTATCCGTCGATGCCGACCCAACTCGACTCATAATCCCAACCGCCGGTGCAGGCCCCAAACGCCTGCTGTGCGATCGGTATCACCCAGTAGCCCTCCACCGAGGTGAAAGAGGTAGGGCCATAGCTATGCGCAGTGGTCGTGTCCACCACAGCGCTCCAATTGTAGGAGTAGCCCGTGTTCTCTCGAATTGGGCCCGCAGCAACATGCGGTCCGTTGAAGTGGTTGGTAAGTTCGAGCACCGGAAAGACGCGCTCTTTCGCGGCCTGCATAGCCTTGGCCCAGGCGGCATAGGCGCCCGGCGAGGCCTTACGATCGGGGCGAGGCGGAAAACCGTAGGTAGCCAGCTCGCTGTCCGACGCGGTTAGCGGACTAAAGCCCGAGGGCGGCGCGGGAGCCGAGGTTACGCCGGGAAGATTAGTGGGGATGCCATTTTCGCCAGACTGTTGGGCGCTGGCGTAGGGCAAGACGGAAAGAAGCGCTGCGGCGACGACGCTAAGAATCAGAGTTCTTACGCCTTTGTTCTCTTCAAAGCAGGAGCGCGTTGATGGAGCCTGGAGCGTGGCTGGCGGTTGAACACTGGCTGCGTCGAGGTGCTGGTTGGTAACTTGCGTTTTCATGATGACCTCCTTTGGTCAGGGGTTAGGGCGACGGTCGAAGCCGAGCGGCGCCGGGTTGTAATTGCGGGGAATCCGAGTAGATCTGCCTTCCCCAGAAAACTTCTCTCCGAGGGCGGCGCCGTGCGACCTTCGCCCGCCTTCGTGAACGCAAGTTAGGTGAGTTGGCTCAGGCGATCAATACTTGCTCAATCATTTGCGGGTAAGTTCTAGGTCAACAGCTAAGTTATTGAAGAAGCGCTGGTTGGTATTAGAGGTCAACGGCGAAATTTCGCGAGCCAGAGTTCTGATGGTTGGGATTCCAGGGCCGTCGCACGCGATCTGACTCCGACTCGCCTACCCAGCAGGAGGAAAACCCGTCTGGCGTTTCGAGTTCTTGACCAGCGCAAATCGCAAGGGAGATTGTGATCGCGGTAACGTTGAATGTATATCGACTCGGGTGTCCACTACGTCCAGCGCTCGGTCGTCCGAACATGGATCACAGTCCGTTCTCGATCCCAATGGCGTCTGTGACGGTCACGAAACTCTGACCGCCATCTGCATTAAGGTGATGGACGTTTTCACCTTGGTGATGATTTCGTTAGACGCCCGGCGACCCTGCACCGCGGACGCAGCAGTCGAAAAAATATTTTTTGCGCTTAACTTTCACGAAATCAATCGCTCCCATGAGAAAGGAAAAAAGACCGCAATCTTTTCGCTGGCGTGATTTTTTTTTCGTGCTAGTATCCGTTGCAGCCAATTAGAAAGTTGTTTGCACAAATGCGGTGCAATGCTCTCTGACACCGCGACAACAGGTTTGCAAAAATGATTTCCGTTTGGGTTTGTACCGCATTTTTTAGGCTGTACTCGATTCCCGTTTCCCGCTAATTCACGATCACTGTACTGAGAGGCCCTCTCGCCTCGGGACTTTACTTTTTATGTCTTCTTTTGCCATTGCCTCCCCTAATCCGTGGGTGCGAGTTCTTGACGCGCTGGAAAAAAAAGTCAACCGCAACTCCTACGAAACCTGGCTGAAGCCCACTCGCTACGATCACGCGCAAGGCGCGATCCTGTTCGTGCGCGTTCCCAATCCAGAGTTCTGCCACATTGGCGAGCGCTACGGAGACCTGATCAGCGAAGCCCTGGAGAACCTCGGCCTCGAGTTCCGCGATGTGGAATTCGTCACTGCGGAAGAGCAGCGCAGCGATGGCAAGGCGGCCGCCAGCGCTGCACAGCCGGCGGCCGCATCGTCAGCCTCTGACAAACCCGTATCCGGACCTGTCACCCAACAACGTTTCGATTGGGATGGAGCGGCGCAATTGAACCCCCGATACACCTTTGACGACTTCGTAATCGGCACCGGCAACCAGTTTGCCCATGCGGCCGCGCGGGCGGTGGCGGAACGGCCTTCGAAGGCCTACAACCCGCTGTTTCTATATGGCGGCGTCGGCATGGGGAAGACCCATCTGATGCAGGCCATCGGACACGAGATCAAGCTCCGACTGCCGGAAAAGTCTATCTGCTATGTCTCCGGCGAACGCTTCACCAATGACATGATCAGCGCGTTGCGTTACAGCAAGATGGGTGGATTTCGCGACAAGTATCGCAACATGGATGTGCTGCTGGTCGACGATATCCAGTTTCTGGTGAACAAGGAGCGCACTCAGGAGGAGTTCTTCCACACCTTCAACGCCCTGCACGAGTGCATGCGCCAGATCGTGATTGCCAGCGACCGTCCGCCGAAGGAGCTGGCCGAGATCGAAGATCGCCTCCGCAGCCGTTTCGAGTGGGGCCTGATCGCCGACATCCAGCCGCCGGACCTGGAGACCAAGGTCGCCATCCTGCAGAAGAAGGCCGAGTCGGAGCGGGTTATGCTTCCGACCGACGTGGCCTTGTACATTGCTTCCAACATTCGCAGCAACGTGCGCGAGCTGGAAGGCGCGCTCATTCGCCTTACTGCCTATTCTTCGCTGACTGGAGGGGAGATCAACCTTCAGACGGCGCAGGAAGTGCTGAAGAACCTGATCGATTCGCAGGTGCGCAAGGTCACAATCGAGTCCATCCAGAAGGCGGTGTGCGAGCAGTTCGGCCTGCGCCTGCTGGAGATCAAGTCGAAGAACAACTCGCGCGTGATTGTCTTCCCGCGGCAGATTGCCATGTACCTGGCAAAGCATCTCACCGACGCTTCACTTCCCGAGATCGGGCGCCAGTTCGGGGGCAAACATCACACCACCGTTCTGCATTCGGTTGGCAAGATCGAAGAGGTGCGGAAGACCGACAAAGATTTAAACAGGGTACTGAACAAGCTCACGGAGAGCTTGGGCCTGTGAACCGTGCGTTAAGCGCGGTTTTTAACTATGGGAACGAGTTTTCTTCCCGGAATCCTGTGGATGCGATGTGGATTCAGTGGAAGCTGGGGTTGGAATTCTGCTGCACGACCAGATCGCCACAGACAGCCACAGACTGGAATGGGGATTTTATACAGCCGCAAACCCTTTCCGCGTGCGGTGTCCGCAATTCTGCTCCGAATTTCCACTTTTCCGCTGTGCCTACTATTACTACTGGTTTTATATGTTTTTGATTTGATATAAGGAGTAGCAGTATAAAGGGGCGGGCCAAACGCCTGCCGAGGTGGGATTGATGGTTGCCGAAGCAACGGGAGCAATACAGGGTACAGCGATGGAAATCAGTGTCAGCAAGTTCGAGTTGCTCAAGGAACTGACTGCCACTCAGGGTGTCGTCGAACGCAAGACCACGATTCCCATCCTCTCCAACTTTTTGTTCGAAGCGGCCAATGACCGGCTGACCATCACCGCGACCGATCTCGATCTCAGCCTGCGCACCTCCTGTGCGGCCAAGGTGAAGCGAGAGGGCGCCTGCACCATCCCTGCGCGCAAGCTGTACGACTACGTAAAGCTGCTGCCCGACACCGATATTTCCATCAAGTTGCTGGAAAACCATTGGGTCAACATCCGCGCCGGCCGCTCCAATACCAAGATGGTTGGCATGGCGCGCGCCAACTTTCCCGGACTGCCAACGTTTCCGGCGGCGGGAGCCGTGAAGATTCCTGCGCAGACCCTGCGCAGCATGATCGCGCGGACGATCTTCGCGATTTCCAGCGAGGAGTCGCGCTACACCTTGAACGGCGGCCTGATGGTGCTGAAGCCGGAATCGATCACCATGGTGGCGACGGACGGGCATCGCCTGGCGCACATCGAAAAGCAGGGCGAAAAGTTCGACGTCAGCGGTGAGCAACGGACGCTTGTCCCCAAGAAAGCCATGAGCGAGATTTACTCGCTGCTGCAAAACAGCGACGTAGAGGCCATCGAGTTCGCCAAAGACGAATCGACGCTGTTCTTCCGGATCGGCGAGCGCCTGCTGACCTCGCGCCAGTTGACCGGACAGTTCCCTAACTACGAAGCCGTGCTGCCGCGCGAGGCCAACAAATTCGTGGTGCTGCACGGCGCCGACCTGAATACCTCCATCCAGCGCGTGGCGCAGTTCGCCGACGAGCGCTCGCGCGCCATCCGCATGAAGCTCGACAAGAACGAGTTAAAGCTTTCGTCCTCGTCGACCGATGCCGGCGAGTCGGAAGACTCCATCGAGACTGCTTACACCTCTGACCCGGTGACCATTGGATTCAACTCGGAATACCTCCTCGATTTCCTCAAAGCTTCCGACGGCGGCGATGTGCGCCTGGAGTTCAAAGACGCGCAGTCCGCCGGCCAGATGCGCCCCGAGGACGCCGGCGACGACGGGTTCAAGTACCGGTACGTCGTGATGCCGATGCGGATTTGAGCTTGGATCGGAGCATTGCATGAAGTTCAAAATCGTCGTACACGAAGCCGAAGAAGGTGGCTATTGGGCCGAAGTTCCTGCCATACCGGGATGTGCTACAGAAGGTGACACGATCGAAGAACTACTTGCCAATGTGCATGATGCGATCGTTGGTTGTTCGTCGATCCCAGTCCTGTAAAGATTTGTTGCTCCGCTAACCCTTTTTCCCCTTCCTCGTCTATTTCTACAAGCAGGGAGCGATGCTCATGAGGGGCATGCGGGACGTTCCACTCCGCTAGTTCGCATGCCCCGGGCACCGCAAAAGCCCTTCTTACTCTCCTCATTCGCAACGGAACTTGCAGGCGCTCCTTCTCGTACCACTACGAGGAGGAGCACTGTGAGCAAAATTTCCCTGATTCTCCTGCTCTGCATTTCATGCCTGGGAGTGTCCGCCTCTGCGGAGGAATGGACCAAGAGCTACCAGGTCAGCAATACTCCCAGTCTGCATGTCGATACCAACGATGCCGCCATCGAAGTGACGCACGGCGTCAGCAACACGATCTATGCCAAGGTGATCACGGATGGGATCAGCATTGGTGGCAGCGGCGTGCGCATAACCGAGCGCCAGGATGCCGACAAGGTCGACCTGCAAGTCCATATTCCCAACGACTGGGGATTTCACATCGGAATGCATCGCGGAGTGCGCGTGGAGATCCAGGTCCCACCGCAATCGGCGCTGGACCTGCACTCCGGCGACGGTCATATTTCCGTGAACGGCATCTCCGGCCAGGCGCGCCTGGATACCGGCGACGGCCATATTGACGTCCAGAACTTCAGCGGCGCGCTGCATGGCCACACCGGCGATGGACACATGACCATCGACGGCGTGTTCACCGATCTTGACCTGCGTTCCGGCGACGGCCATGTCGACCTCACCGTGCGTCCCGGCTCGAAGCTGAATAGCGGCTGGCTGATTCATACCAGCGACGGCAGAGTCGAGGCCAAGCTGCCGCAGGACCTGGCTTGCGAGCTCTACGCTCATACCGGCGACGGCCACATCCAGCTCGACCTGCCGGTTACGGTAAGCGGCTCCATTGAGCACTCGCGGGTACGCGGCAAGCTAAACGGCGGCGGTCCGCTGCTGGAAATCAGCACGGGCGACGGCAGCATCCGCATCGGCAAGTACTGATTATGTTTAGCTGGAGTTCCCTCAGGCGCTAAAGCCCTACTTAATATCGGGCAAGTGCGGACGGCCTGAAGTGTCTGCGTGAGAACTAGGTTTGATCGTCGGCGGTGGAGTATGACACACGAAAAAGGAACCCCGAAGGGGTGGAAGCGCAGTTAGCCCAGGACGGAGCGAAGCGGAGTCCTGGGTAGGGTGGGAAAAAGTGCCTGAGTCCCCCGGGGACGACGCGGTTTTCACGCACACTCTGAAGGCCGTCCCCTTCAAGGCCAGGATCTAATCAGAGTTTCCCCAGCAGCTCCCGTCAAGGGAGGGCCCGGTTCCGCCGATAGAAGCAGAGAAGCGGCTATCGGCACATGAACCCCTTGAACCACCATCGAACGACCGGCCACCGCAGCTCCGCTCGTCGCAGCAGACGCAAGCTGATTCTGTTTTGCCGGCATCCGGTCGCCCAGGAGCGGTTCGCGCGTCTGCTGAGCAAAGCGGGATTCGACGTGGTGGTCAGCCCGGAGCTGCGCCTGCAAAATCCAGACAACGCAACCCACCAGGCAGCGCCGGCCAGCCTTGCCGTTCTCGATTGCAGCGACGCCGAGGCAGCGGTGGAATTCGTTCGCACGCTTCGCATCAAGCAGCCTAGCCTTCCGGTACTGGTACTGCTACCCAAGGTGGAAGGGCCGCACACCTATTCGCTGCTGCGTCTGGGAGTGAAAGGTCTGTGGGCCTACAGCCAGCCGACTCGCGAGCTGGCGCGAGCTGCCCGTCAGGTGGCGGGAGGCGGTTACTGGGTCCCGCGCGAGCTCCTGGCTGGCTTCATCGAGTCGATCCTGCCGGAGCTTTACGGCAGCAAATCGCTGACTCCCGAAGTCGAGATCAGCCGTCGCGAACGCGAGGTGCTGGATCTGCTGCTGGAAAATCTCTCCAACAAAGAGATTGCCGCCAAGCTGTTCGTGGCGGAGCGAACGGTGAAGTTCCATGTTTCCAACCTGTTAAGCAAGTTTGGGGTGCATCGCCGTGCGGATTTGATCGTGATGTGGATGCGGCGAGCTACGGCGTTTCCCTGGCAAGCACGGGAGCGGGAGCAGAGCCTTTCGACGCGGGTCAACTAAAAACCCGGCGCTTTCATGTCTGAATCCGCTGCCAAGTGGATTGACAAAGGGGATTATCCTGAAAGCACTCGGTTAGGCTATGTCCAAAAGGACGGTTGCCGCAATCGCGGCTCTGGTACTAGCAATTGCCATCACACTCTTAATCCGTTCACTGGGGATCGATTTTCATTTCCACCGCTAGACCTATGGAAATCAAACTGAGCCACTACCCTCGAAGGGCCTAGGTTGCCAGCAGGGCCTGCCGCCCGTTATACTTTTTGTTTGCCCTATCCAACTTTGTGTTAGTGAGGAGCGCCGTTTTCGCATGCCCAAGCGCACATTCCAACCCAACCGTCGTCGCCGGTCAAAGACGCACGGATTTCGTTCTCGCATGAAGACCAAGAGCGGGCGGGCGGTGCTGTCGCGCCGTCGTGCCAAGGGACGCAAGCGCGTCTCCGTGAAGCCTGGCTTCCGCGAGTAAGCCGCAAGTCACTAAGTCCTGCGTTATCGCAGCTTTCCGATGGAATTATTAGGGGTCGCCGCCGAGCGGGCCGCAGCAGGAAAGAATTCGGCGCCGGGCGGCGAGCGCTGAATGCCCGGTAACAACTCCGCCGCCAGCAGCAAGTTTCCCGACTCGGGGTCCCCGTCGCGCCCGCCGTTGGCGCGAGGGGGCAGAAAGTCGAAGCGTCTGCTGAAGCACGCGGATTTTCAGCGGGTCTATCAGAGCGGACGCCGCCAGTTCACGGGCAACATGACGGTGTTTTTCCTGCGGCGTCAGAATGAAGCTGAGCAGCCGAGTTCGCCGCGGGTGGGACTCACGGTCGGCAAGGTGCTGGGCGGAGCCGTGGATCGCAACCGCATCAAGCGTCGTATGCGGGAAGCGGTGCGGCTGTCGTCGTCGGCCTGTGAGGGCCCGGTGGACATTGTGTTCAACCCGCGCAAGAGCGTGCTGACGTTGCCGTTTGCGGAACTGGTCGGCGAAGTGGCGCGAGGTCTGCGTCTGGCGGCTCAGCGGGCACGTGTGGCGGAAGCGAAACGCTCAGCTAACGAAAAATGAAGCAGGCAGTGCAATTCGTTTTGCGGATGTACCGGCGGTTCGTATCGCCGATGCTGCCGCACTCCTGCCGCTTTGTGCCGACGTGCTCGGAGTACGCGATGGAAGCGGTAGAGCGTCACGGTGTGCTGCGCGGCTCGTTGCTGGCGGCTGGAAGATTGTCGCGGTGCCATCCGTTTGCGCGTGCGGGATATGACCCGGTGCCGGTTCGGTGCGCGTCGCGGAATGGATCAGTGGAAGGGCATGGCTTTTAGCCGTGCCGAAAGCCGGTGATTTTGGAACGGGCATTAGCCATGGGTTGCCGAGACTAAAGCATTGTCTGGTGGCGTGCTGTGTTCGCCGGACTAAGAGCCCGGCGCTTCCGCTGTCGTCTTGAATCTGCTTTTAGCTGGCGAAAAACCTGATTGTTGAACGGAAACTAGAACTTGGCTGAATATCGCAATCCCCAACAAGACGGCGGCGGTGGCGGCGACAAGAACATGATGATGGTGTTCGCCGTCATGATTGCGCTCATCATCCTCGCCCAGGTCTTCCTGTTCAAGAAAAATCCCACGACCCAGCAGAAGCCGGCAGAAACAAGCCAGAGCACCCCGGCCGCGACCCAGTCCGCAGCGTCCACTACACCCGCCGAAGCGTCGAGCCAGCCGACTGACAACTCTCCCAAAGCTGCGGTAGCCGCGAAAGTCGCCAGCAAAGAAGTCGAGACTACGGTCGAGAACGACTTCTACCGCATTGTCTTCACCAACAAGGGCGCGCAGGTGAAGTCGTGGGTGCTGAAGAAGTTCAAGGACGACGACGGCAATCCGCTGGACATGGTCAACAAGGATGCCGCCAAGCTTGGCCTGCCGCTCAGCCTCTATACCTACGACGAAAATCTGCGTAACCAGATCAACGCAGCGCTGTATGTGTCCAGCGCCGACGGCAGTATTACTGCTCCCGGCGAGTTGACCTACGAATACGCCAGCGGCGACACCACGGTACGCAAGACCTTCCAGTTTGGCGACACCTACGTGGTTTCGGTAGAAACGGAAGTCACGCAAGGCGGCAGAGTGGTGGCGGCGTATCCCATGTGGCCGGCCGGCCTGGGCGACGAATCCACTGCGCCGTCTTACGCGTCGCAAAAGATCGAGTACATGGCCGACGGCAAAGTCGAGCGGCTGGCGCCCAAGAAGGTAAGCGGGGCCAACACGCTGCGCGGTCCTTTCAGCTGGGCGGGCCCGCAAGATCAGTTTTTTGCCGCGATATTTCTGCCGGACAATCCGGACACGGCGGCGATGGTCACGCTCCACAACACCATCTCCGTTCCCAAGGATCCCAAGCACCCCGACCCCAACAATGTGATCAAGTACGAAGTTCTGGGCGCGGCGGTCGGCGATACCAGCGGCGTCACCAAGCTGCGGCTCTTCGTAGGACCGAAGACGCTGAACGTGCTGGAGTCGGTACGCTCAAATAGCGCCCCGGGTCAGATGAACGGCCCCGATCTGCGCGAAGTAGTGGACTTCGGCTTCTTCAGGCTGCTCGCGCGCCCACTCTTCCTATGGCTGAAGTGGACACAAGAACATTGGGCCAGCAATTGGGGCGTGGCCATCATCATCCTGACGGTCATCATCAACCTGGCACTGCTGCCGCTGCGCATCGTCAGCATGAAGTCGGCGCTGAAGATGCAGAAGCTCCAGCCGCAGATGAAGGCCATCCAGGAGCGCTACAAGAAATATCCCATGCGCGATCCCAAGCGCCAGGAGATGAACGCCGAAATCAGTGAGCTGTACAAGAAAGAGGGCGTGAATCCGGCCGGCGGCTGCCTGCCGCTGCTCATCCAGATGCCCTTCTTGTTTGCCTTCTACTCCATGCTGGCGAACGCCATCGACCTGCGCCAGGCGCCGTTCTTGTGGCTGCACGATCTGTCTTCGCCCGACAAGTTGTTCATTATGCCGGTGATCATCGTGGTCAGCACCTACCTGATGCAGAAGATGACCCCGAGCTCGGGCATGGATCCCAAGCAGCAGCAGATGATGACCCTGATGATGCCGCTGATGATTGGCTGGTTCAGCTTCAGTCTGCCGTCGGGCCTGAGCGTCTACTGGACGGTAGGAAATATCATCGGCATCGCTCAGCAGTACATCATGAATCGCAGCGGGCTGGGCCGCGAGATGCGCGAGGAGATGGAAAAGCGCGCCCGCAAGAAGGCTAAGTAGTTGGCAAAGCATTTGTTCACCACGGAGGCACGGAGGGCACGGAGTTTTGTTAGTTTGTCATGTCAAACGACTGAAGTGCTGAATGCCTCGGAGCACTAATTGGATAGTTGGGACGTGAGTTTGGCATCTTAATGTCTGGATTTTGAAATAACTCCGTGTCCTCCGTGCCTCCGTGGTGAAAACGGTTTTTGAAATGCCTATACCCGATAAAATCGCCGCCGCCAAGAAGATCAGCGAACTGCTGAACACGATATTCGCCACGGGCGATTTCCGCCTGCGCTACAAGATCACCGTGGATCCCGTCGTGGGCGCCGATCGCGAGTGGGAGCGCCCGGAGATCCTGGTGGAGCTCTCCGGCGGCGACAGCCCGTTGGTGCTGGAAAATGGCGGCGAGCTGCTGCGCGCCTTCGAGCACATTGCGCAGGAGATGCTCCGTCTGGCGCCCGACCAGCACGAGAAGATCAGCTTCGACTGCCAGAACTTCCGCGCGTCGCGCTTGCAGGAGTTGCGCATGGCCGCCGGCGTGGCCGCGGAACGCGTGCGCGAGACCGGCGTGCCATACGCCTTCGCCCCCATGTCGTCACGCGAGCGCCGGATACTTCACCTGGCAATGCGCGACCTCGACGACCTGCGCACGGAAAGCGCCGGCGAGGCCGCCGGACGGCACGTCGTGGTCTATCCCAAGGACTACAAGGGCGGACCGCCTCCGCCGCCGATATCGCGAAGAAGATAGATTCACCACAGAGGCACGGAGAGCACGGAGGATGACCCGAAGGGGTTATTGAGCCGGAGCGCCCTCACCACAGGTTTTGTTCTGCTGTTTGCTACGAACCAAGATATCCGGTGCTGATCCTGGCGTTCCTAATTTCTCCGTGCCCTCCGTGTCTCCGTGGTGAACTGTTGTGCTCTAGCTGCGCGATGGCAGAATGCTAATTGCTAAATGCTAATTGCTAATTGCTAACGCCTGTCTCTACAATCAGCCTTCCTATGTTGCGCTTTTCTACAGCGGGTGAGTCTCACGGAGAGGCGCTGGTGGCGCTGCTTTCGGGCATGCCGGCCGGCGTCGTGGTCGATCTCGCTTTCGTCAATCGCGAACTGTGGCGGCGGCAGCAAGGCTACGGTCGCGGCGGACGCATGCGCATCGAGCGCGATACGGCGCGCATTCTCAGCGGCGTGCGTCATGGCAAGACCATCGGTTCACCCATCGCGCTGTTGCTCGCCAACAACGACTGGCAAAACTGGACCGAGGCGCTGCCCGTCGAAGAAGGCGATCCGGCGAAACACAAGCGTGTCGCCTCGCCACGGCCCGGTCATGCCGACCTCGCTGGAGCGGTGAAGTATAACTTTGCCGAAGCGCGTTATGTCCTGGAGCGCGCCTCGGCGCGCGAGTCGGCGGCGCGTGTGGCCGCGGGAGCCATCGCCAAACTGCTGCTGCGTGAACTGGGCATCGAAGTGCTCAGCCACGTGATCGCGGTTGGAAGCGCGCGTCTGGACAAGCCGGTCGCGTGGGAGACAATCACATCGCTGGCCGCAAAGGACGAAGTGCTGTTGGGCTGCGCCGATCCCTGACAGCGAAGCGCGCATGAAGGAGCAAGTCGATCTCGCGCTGCGCACCGGCGACTCGGTTGGCGGCATCTTCGAAGTGATTGCGCACAACGTCCCGCCGGGGCTTGGGACCTACGCCAACTGGGACGAGCGCCTGGACGCGCAACTGGCGGCAGCGGTGATGTCGCTGCAGGCGGTCAAGGCGGTGGAGATTGGCGACGCGGTCGCGGCGGCGGCTTCACTCGGCTCCACGGTGCATGATGAAATAGGATACGAGCGGGACAGCGCTGATTCGTTCACCGGATTTACCCGGCGATCGAATCATGCGGGTGGACTGGAAGGCGGCGTCTCCAACGGCGAAGATGTTCGCGTGCGCGGCTATCTGAAGCCGATTTCGACGCTGCGGCGTCCGCTGGCTTCGGTGGATTTTGCCACGCGCGAACCGGTGAAGGCCGCCTACGAGCGCTCCGATGTGTGCGTAGTGCCGGCTGCGGGAGTGGCCGCCGAAGCGATGGTTGCGCTCACGCTGGCGCGCTGCGCGCTGGAAAAGTTTGGAGGCGATTCTCTGCTGGAGTTACGGCGAAATTTCGAAGGCTACTGCCAACAACTGCGGAACTTCTAAATGATCTATCCCATCGTGAAATTTGGCGACCCGGTATTGGACAAACCGTCGGCTCCCGTCACCGACTTCGACGACGAGCTGCGCAAGCTGGTGGACGACATGTTCGAAAGCATGTACGCTGCGCACGGCGTTGGCCTGGCCGCTCCGCAGATTGGCATCCCCAAGCGCATTGCGGTGATCGACGTGACGTTCAAAGAGGACCCCGACGCGAAGATTGTGCTGGTCAATCCCGAGATCGTCCATACCGAGGGGAAGCTGAGCGCCAGCGAAGGCTGCCTCAGCCTGCCGGAGTTCCGCGAAAATGTGACCCGACCGCGCAAGGTCACGGCGCGCGCTCAGGATGTAACCGGAAAGACCATCGAAGTGACCGGCGAAGAGTTGCTGGCCCGCGCCCTGGTGCACGAAACCGATCACCTGAATGGCAAGCTCTACCTGCAACATATCAGCGCGCTGAAACGTGACATGATCAAGCGCAAGATTCGCAAGCTGATGAAGCAAGGGGAGTGGTGAGAAGCCGCTCTTAGCCATTAGCTCTTAGCTTTTAGCAAGAAGGATCCACGAATTACACGCTTGCTAAGAGCTAAGTAGCTAAAGGCTAAAGGCTAAGAGCTTGTCCCGAAAGGCCGTTTTCATGCTGGACCTGATTTTTTGCGGCACACCGCTCTTTGCAGTTCCGACGCTGGAGAAGCTAGTGTCTGCTGGCTTCCGGATCAAGCTGGTCGTCACCCAGCCGGACCGTCCCAGTGGCCGGGGGATGGAGCTGGCAGCCTCCCCGGTGAAGCGGACCGCGCTTGCGCTCGACTTGCCTGTCACGCAGCCTGAGAAGATCAAGAACAACGATGACTTTCGCCGGCAACTGGAGCAGATCGCGCCGCAGGCGATCATCGTGGTCGGGTATGGGCGCATCATTCCGCAATGGATGATCGACCTGCCGCCGCTGGGCAATCTCAACCTGCACGCATCGCTGCTGCCGAAGTATCGCGGCGCAGCGCCCATTCAGTGGGCCATCGCCATGGGCGAGACCATCACAGGTAACACCACGATGCGCATCGACGCCGGACTCGATACCGGCGACATCCTGCTGCAATCGGACGAGCGGATCACGCCGGAAGATACTGCCCTGACTCTGGCGCCGCGCCTGGCGCAGGGCGGCGCAGAGTTGATGATTTGTACGCTGGCCGGCTTGAAGAATGGCACGATCGCACCGCAAACGCAGGACCACACCACGGCTACGCTGGCGCCCATCCTGAAGCGCGAAGACGGGCTCATCGATTTTTCGCGGACTGCGGTGGACACCTGGAACCGGTTGCGCGGATTTCAGCCGTGGCCCGGCGCCTTCACTCATTTTCGCGGCAAGATGCTACAGCTTCATGCAGCTACCCTTGCACCCGAGGTCGCGGTTGTCGCCGCCGCACATTTCGCCATCGAAAACGAGCGCCTGCTGCTTGGTTTTGCGCACGGTACGGCGCTGGATGTTCATGAGTTGCAGATGGAAGGCAAGAAGCGCATGAGCGCGCGCGACTTCATCAACGGCTATCGGCCGAGGAGCGAGGAGACGCTGGGCGGATAGCCGCGAGCTACGAGCCCCGAGCTGCGAGCCAAGACCGACGATGGCACACCAGGAATCAGAACCATCGAGCACTAAGCGCCAATGCTAATTACAGGCGACTCGTTACTCACCCATAGCTCGCCGCTCGAAGCTAGCAGCTCGTGGCTCGTAGCTCGTAGCTAAACCATGCCCATCGCTCCCGCACGCGCCGCTGCCTTCGACATTCTGCTACGAGTGGATCAGCAGGGTTCTTATGCCAGCGAGCTCCTGCATTCGGGGCGGCTGGAATCGCTAAGCCACGCCGATCGCGCTCTGACCACCGAGCTGGTGATGGGCGTTTTGCGTTGGCGCTCGCGTCTGGACGAAGCCATCGCGGCAGCATCGGTGCGGCCGCTAAGCCAAACTTGATCCTGAGGTGCTGACCGCGCTGCGGCTCGCCGCTTATCAGTTGCAACATCTCACGCGCGTTCCGGCACATGCCGCCATCAACGACAGTGTGGAGCTGATGAAGCGTGCGCACAAGCGATCGGCCGCTCCGTTCGGCAATGCGGTGTTGCGGAAGATCGCCGGCGCGACGATCGAGACGCCTCCGGAGTCGCCGAACTGGACTGCGGCTTCGCTAGCTCGCGAATTTGCCCATCCGCCATGGCTGGTGGAGCGCTGGGTAGCCGAGTATGGCATCGAACGCGCCCACCTGATCTGCCGTCACGACCTGCAAATACCCAACGTGGCGATCCGCGTCGAGGATCCGGCTGCCGAGGAGGAATTGAATGCCGAAGGCGTCAAGCTGGATCCGGGGGCACTGCTGGCCAGCGCCCGCATCGTCACCGGCGGAGACATCACGCGAACGCGTGCGTTTCAGCAAGGCCGCGTATTTATCCTGGATGAGGCTTCTCAGCTGGTAGCGGCTCTGGTCGGCACCGGCTCGCGCTTGCTGGACTGCTGTGCCGCTCCCGGCGGCAAGACGCAGGCGTTGGCGGCTCGCAATCCGGCCGCGGAAATCATCGCTGCTGAACTCCATCCGCATCGTGTCGAGCTGCTGCGCAAGCGCGTTCGCGCAGCCAACGTTCAGGTGATCCAGGCCGATGCGCTGGACCTTCCCGCCTCCGGAGGATTCGACCGCGTTCTGGCCGACGTCCCCTGCTCGGGAACGGGAACCCTGGCGCGCAACCCCGAGATCAAATGGCGGCTGAAGCCGGAAGATTTGCACGATCTCCACCAGAGGCAAGTTGCCATTCTGCACGCCGCGCTGCGCCAGCTTGCTCCCGGCGGTCGCGCGCTGTATTCCACTTGCTCGCTGGAGCGCGAGGAGAATGAAGCTGTGATCGAGGAAGTGCTGCGCGGCTCTAATGAATTTGAGCTGCGCGATTGCCGCGAGGAGCTGGAGCGGCTGCGCTCAACCGGGGAGTTGGTATGGAGCGATCTTGATTCGCTACTGAGCGGGAAATTTCTGCGCACGATTCCCGGGGTGCAACCGTGCGATGGATTTTTCGCGGCGGTGGTGGACAGGCAGGGGCTGGGCGCTGGGGACTAGGGACCGGGGATTAGTGCCGCAAGAGCGCGCGCGCACGACGCCGAACCGGCAATCCCTAGCCCCCAATCCCTAATCCCTAGCAAAACGAAAAGGCCGGCACGCGGCCGGCCCTGATGTGACGACAGCAAAACTATTTCTTGGGTGCGATCGCGTCTTTGGCAGCCTTGGCCACGCGGAACTTCACCACGGTCTTAGCGGGAATTTTGATTGCCTCGCCCGTTTGCGGGTTGCGGCCCATGCGCGCCTTGCGGTTCGACTTCACCAGACGGCCCAGACCCGGGATGATGAACACACCGTTCTTCTTGGTTTCTTTGACCGCGACTTCGGCGAGTCCGTCAAGAAACGCAGCCGCCTGTTTATTGTTGAGCTCGTTTTTCTCAGCCATGTGGCGGACGAGCTGGGTCTTGGTCATGCCAGTTGCCATTCGTAATCCTCCTTGAAGCGTGAGCAGTAGGAATGCTCGACTGCCGTATCGTATACCAAGCTTCATCGCATGCAAAGCATTTTCGCCATATTTTATGCGGGTTTTTCCACAGGAGCGCTCGAAAAGTCAACATCCATGCGGGTGTAGGAGCCTCGCGGCACGCGGAAATGCCATAATGGGGAGACTAGCGCGGTAACCGGCCGGCCACCGAGGTGCACTTCTGAGCTGTTCCATCTGTAACCTTCGCAAAGAAAAACGCTTCTGTCCCGCCCTCCACGAGCGTATCTGCGCCCAGTGTTGCGGCGAGCAGCGCGAGGTGACGCTCGACTGCCCTGCCGATTGTCCCTACCTTCAGCAGGCGCGCCAGCACGAGAAGCCGCGGGAGTTTGGCGAGACTCCACCGGCGGAGACCTTTCCGGCAATTGCGGTGCGGGAAGAATTTCTTTCCGAGCACGAGGTGCTGATCGCGGGAATTCTGCAGACGCTCGGCAAGGTTACGCAGGCCGACCGCAATCTTCACGACCGCGACTTGATCGGCTCGCTGGCGAACATGGCCCAGAGCTATCAGACGCTGATCGCCAGCGGGCTTGTCTATCAGGAGGCATTGCCGAATCCCATGCAGCAGGCGGTCATCAGCGTGCTGCAAAAACTGTTCGAGGAATTTCGCGAGGTGGAAAAGAAACATCGCGGTTATACCACTCTGAAGGATAGCGACGTTCTGCTGGCCTTGGTCTTCATCCTGCGACTGATCCATGTGGACAGCTCGGGCCGACCTCTGGCTCGCGGGTTCATCGATTTCCTGCACGAACGCTTTCCCGAGGCGCAGGCCGCGCTCGATGGCGAAGGCGAGCCCAGCCGCATCATCATGCCGTAAGGCGGACAAGATATTGGTCCCGAAGCTGACAGTCTGCTCGCATCATCGAGTGCGGTCACCTAGGAGATGGGGATTTTGCGGTGCAAATTTGGTCGCGCTTTATTAAGCACTGTCGATACGTCCGGCATTCAATCAGGCGTTTTGGCCAGACACAGCACAGGCTTCGTTATGCTATATTGCTGCGCTTATGTCTACCCCGGTACCGAATTCGGCAGTTGCGATGGGAGGCGAAACGTGCCCTCCACGAGCAACCTCCGGTGACCTAAAGCGACACCTCCTCGCAGCGTTGCTCTCTGCTTTGGCGCCCGGGGCAGGACAGCTGCTTTTGGGGCAGCGACGCAAGGGAATTGTGTTGCTGCTCGTTCTTGTCCTCATGCTTTTCTGCTTCTGGCCCTTGCGCCTGCCCAGGTTTCACGTGGCCATTGTCTTGGTCGTCTTGGCTTGGCTTGGATTATCTTTCTACGCATCGGGTGCAGCGCTGTTGGAGCGTCGCAGCCCATCTGGCCGGTTCCCGTCAAGATGGTGGCTCCTGCCGATGGCTCCGTTAATTTATGTCGCTATTAACTTAATCTGCGCTTCGCTCCTTTTCGCTTCGGGTTTCCGGACAATGAACTTCAGGTCGTCTGCGATGGAGCCGACTCTTTTTGTCGGAGACCTTTTCGTCAGCGATAAAACCTATTACCGTCACGTGCCGGTGGGACGCGACGATCTGGTGGTAATGCGCAGAAAGGGCTACGTAACTGTGAAACGAGTGATCGCTATCGGCGGCGACACGATCGAGGCGAAGAACCGGCAGGTCTTGGTTAACGGACAGCTCGTGGACGAGCGATTTATTCAGCACTCGCGGCCCGCGGGCACCGACCCGGAAATGGATAGCTTCGGCCCGATTGCTGTACCCGAAGGAAAGTATTTCGTAATGGGCGACAATCGGGATGTCAGTCTCGATAGCCGAATGTCAGAATTCGGGCTACTGGATGTGACCGCAATAGTCGGGAAGCCCCTCTACATTTTCTGGTCTGCCACGAAAACAAGGCGCGGCAAGGAGCTCAATTAACGAAATCAGCGTTATCGTAACCCACCCCAGGCCCATGGCCTTTCGAGTAGTCCCGTTGCTGACTGAAGTTCCAAGCGGCTATAGACATTGGACTTTCCCCGTACTCTGCGTAGAATGCTCATTTCCGGTTGCTGCCGCCCGTTTCGCGCGAAGTGATGCGAAGTGCGGACCCGGTCAGCCGCGTTCGTTCGTGCACGGATCTGGCGAGCCACGAAGAACGAGCCACGAAGAATCTGTAAGGAGGTCCTATGATTGTCGGTGTTCCCCGCGAGAGTTATCCGGGGGAGCGGCGTGTGGCCCTGGTGCCAGGCGTGATTGCCAATCTCGCCAAGGTGGGCTTGGAGGTGGTAATTGAGGCGGGCGCGGGCGTCGAGGCCGGCTATCCCGACGCGCAGTACGCTGACAAGGGCGCGAAGGTCCTGGCCAGCCGCGGAGACGTCTTCAGCACTGCCGACATCATCGTGCAGGTGCTGTGTTATGGCTCCAACGACCGCACCGGCAGGGCCGACCTGCCGCTGTTCCGGCGCGGCCAAGCCCTGATCGGCTTCCTGCGGCCGCTGGGCGATGTTCACACTCTGGAAGAAATCGCCGCCACCGGTGTTAGTTCGTTTTCGGTGGAGCTGATGCCGCGCATTACCCGCGCCCAGAGCATGGACGCGCTCTCCTCCATGGCCACCATCTGCGGCTACAAGGCGGTGCTGGTCGCCGCCGACAAGCTGCCTCGCATCTTCCCCATGCTGACCACCGCTGCCGGCACCATCACGCCGTCGCGGGTGCTGGTGATTGGCGCCGGCGTGGCCGGACTGCAGGCCATCGCTACCGCGCGCAGGTTGGGTGCGGTTGTCTCGGCCTACGACTTGCGCCCGGTCGTCAAAGAGCAGGTGCAGAGCCTGGGCGGAAGGTTTGTCGAGCTTGCCCATCGAGGCGGCCGACGCGCAGGACGCCGGCGGCTACGCCAAGGCGCAGGACGAATCGTTTTATCAGAAGCAGCGCGAATTGCTGGGCCAGGTGGTCGCCGAGAGCGATGTGGTGATCACCACCGCGGTGGTTCCCGGCAAGAAGTCGCCGGTGCTGGTGACCAAGGAGATGGTCGCCGGGATGGCGCCCGGTTCGGTGATCGTCGACCTGGCCGCCGAGCGCGGCGGCAACTGCGAGCTGACGCGCCCCGGCGAGACCATCGTCGTTCACGGAGTGACCATCGTCGGCACCGTCAATCTCGCCAGCACGGTGCCGTATCACGCCAGCCAGATGTACGCCAAGAACCTCACCAACTTTCTGGTGCACCTGGTGAAGGACGGCAAGCTCCAACTGAATCTTCAGGACGAGATCACCAGCAGCACGCTGGTCACGCAAAATGGCGAGATCGTGAATCCGCGGGTACGCGAGTTCTTTGGACTACCGGCGCTGGCCACGCAGTCTGCGACCGGCGCGAAGGAGACAAATTAGTGGTAACAACCGACCTGTACAACAGCCTCTACGTCTTCATACTGGCGGCGTTCATCGGCTTCGAGGTGATCCGCAAGGTGTCGCCGTTGCTGCACACGCCGCTGATGTCGCTGACCAACGCGCTGGACGCCATCGCCGTCGTCGGCGCCATCATCCTCGCCGGCGAGCACAAATCCACGCTGGCGGCGGTGCTGGGCACCATCGCTATCGTCGCCGCCACCAGCAACATCGTCGGCGGCTTCATCATCACCGACCGCATGCTCAAGATGTTCAAATCCAGCCGGACGCAGAAACCATGATCCCTGCCACGCACATCATTGAGCTGACCTACCTCATTGCCGTCGTCCTCTTCGTCCTGTCGCTGAAGTGGCTGAGCTCTCCGGCAACGGCGCGGCACGGCGTGTGGGCGGGCGAAGTCGGCATGCTGCTGGCCATCGTCGGCACGCTGTTCTACCACGGCATTGTCGATTACAAATGGATCGCCATCGCGCTGGTGCTGGGCGCCATCATCGGCGTGCCGCTGGGCAATGTGCAGATGACCGCCGTCCCGCAGCGGACCGCGCTCAGCCACGCTTTCGGCGCGCTGTGCGTCACCCTGGTCGGCACGGCGGAGTTCTATCTCCGCGCTCCACACATTTCGCGCTTCGTGATGTCCGTCCTTTCGCTGGAGGTCATCCTGGGCGGGTTGACGATCACGGGCAGCCTGATGGCCGCGGGCAAGCTTGCAGGAGATCCTGCCGCAGCGGCCCATCACTTACAAAGGCCAGAACTTCGTCAACCTCGGGATGCTGGCGATCGCCATCGCCATCGCCGTCTACCTGGTGCTCAATCCCGATGCCATGCACCTGTATCCCATCATGGTCGGGATCGCGCTGGTCTTTGGCGTGATGATGATCGTCCCCATCGGCGGCGCGGACATGCCGACGGTGATCTCGCTGCTGAATTCTTACGCGGGACTTTCGGCTGCGGCCATGGGCTTCGTGCTCAACAGCAAGCTGCTGATCGTGGCCGGCTCGCTGGATGGCGCTTCCGGCTTCATTCTCTCGGTCAACATGTCGAAGGCGATGAACCGTTCGTTCACCAACGTGCTCTTCGGCGCGTTTGGACAGGTGCAGACGGCGGTGGCCGGCGCGGTTGAGCAGCGCAACGTGCGCAGCGCGACGCCGGAGGAAGCGGCTTCGATTCTCTCGGCTGCGAACAAAGTCGCCATCATTCCCGGCTACGGTATGGCCGTGGCGCAGGCGCAGCACAAAGTCCGCGAGCTGTATGACGCGCTCACCAAGCGCGGCGTCGATGTGAAGTTCGGTATCCATCCTGTCGCCGGCCGCATGCCCGGACACATGAACGTGCTGCTGGCCGAGGCCGACATCCCGTACGACAAGCTGCTCGACATGGACGAGATCAACGGCGATCTTCCGCAGACCGACGTGGCGCTGGTGATCGGCGCCAACGACGTTACCAACCCGGCGGCGCGCACCGATCCCAGCAGCCCCATCTACGGCATGCCGATTCTCGATGTCGACAAGGCGCGGACGGTGATGGTGATCAAGCGCAGCATGAGTCCGGGCTTCGCCGGCATCGACAATCCGCTGTATTACCTGGACAACACGCTGATGCTGTTCGGCGACGCCAAGCAGTTTGTGAACTCGATTGTGCGCGAGCTGACGGGCGCGGGCGGGCACGGATAATACGGTGGAAGGAATTGAAGGGGCACAGCTTTAGCTGCGCCGTCATCAGCCTTTTATTATTGTCATCACCAGCGGGCTTTATAGCCCGCGAGGGATCTGCTGTTTCGACTTTTTCCCGGAGCCTCAAGCCTTTCTTGCTTGACCGGGCTGGGGAGCGGGCGCTCCGCGCAACAGGCCTTCGGTGCTGATATCTTCGTCGATCTCCGGCCAATGGATGCCGTAGCCGCCGCCGGCAATCTTCCAATTGTTGCGCTGCTCGGCGGTGGCATGGAACAGCCTCGGATACCAGGCAAGCGGAACCGAGATCGTACGTCCGTCCTTCAGACGGACACTTAGCGAGTCCTGATCGAAAGACACGTCAGCAACGGTTGCCATATACGTCGGTCATTCTAAATGCACGGGCCGCGAGTTTTCCTGAATATGCACAGCTGCACACAGCTTTTCCTGCGATTGCTTGCGAGTTTAGCTGCCGCAGCCGTTGCGTATGGAGTCACGGGACGGTAGATTCAGTTTCAGGAGCTCCCGTGACCACCCCAACTGAAACCTGTCCCATCTGCGGCGGCACTGGATGGCAGACCGTCGAGCGCGGCAAGGAACGCGAGGCCGTGCGCTGCGAGTGCCGCGTCAAGGGCCGCGGCGAACGCCTGCTGGCGGCGGCTCACATCCCGGCGCGATACGAGCATTGCGATCTGAGCAACTTCCAGTACGATCCCGACGACAAGAGCCAGACGAGCATCATCAAGGCCAGGACCTTTGCCGGGCGCTTCGTCGAGGATTATCCCGTCGAGAAAACTGGACTGCTGTTCGTCGGCTCGGTGGGCGTGGGCAAGACACATCTGGCGGTCGGCATCATCAAAGACCTGATCCGCGAGAAGGGCATCCATTGCCTGTTCTGCGATTATCGCGAGCTGCTGAAGTCGATCCAGAACTCCTACAATCCGTCGGTGCAGGCGACGGAGATGGAAATCCTGCGCCCAGTATTCGAAGCCGAGGTGCTGGTGCTGGACGAACTGGGCGCGGTGCGCAGCACGGAATGGGTATTCGACACCGTCAACTACCTGCTCAACAGCCGCTACAACGACAACAAGACGACAATCATCACCACAAACTTTCCTGACGGAGAAGAATCGAACGTGGAGATCGACAATCTGCGAAGCCCGTCGGCGACGGAGCGTGCGGCGCGGCGCGAGACCTTGGGCGATCGCATCGGCGAACGCATGCGTTCGCGGCTACACGAGATGTGCAAGAAGGTCGAAATCAACGGGACGGACTATCGCCAGCACTCGAAGCAGGCGCAGTTCCATCGCATCAGCGCGCCCAGCCGCCTGTCGCTGCGCAATAGCACGCGGAATCGTGGAAGCGAGTGAAAAGCTCCCACTCAAGCAAAACCGGCTTGAGTGGGCACCCGACAAAATCGGACAACGTGGGCCAGCCTTCCGGACTCCATAGTTGAAGGAGATCAATCATGAGAGCAGACATCGTCCCGGGTTCTGTGTTCCCCGACTACGAGTTGACGGATCACACTGCGACTCGCCGCAAACTTTCCGAGCTGCAGGGGCAACATCCCATGGTCCTGGTGCTCAGCCGGGGAGGCTTCTGTCCGAAAGACCGGCGTCAGGCGGAGCTATTGGTCCAGCTTCATCGTGAGCTGGAGGTGTCCTATTGCCGGCTGGTCACTATCAGCACCGACAGTGTGTCGGAGACCAACGAATATCGCACCGGTGTCGGCGCGCACTGGACGTTCCTGTCCGATGCAGGTCGCACCGTGCAGAAGGACCTCGACATCGCCGAGTACACGGACGCAGTGCACAATCCCATGATTCCCCACACGATTGTCCTTGAGCCGGGGCTGGTCGTGTTCAAGGTCTACAACGGGTACTGGTTCCTTGGCCGGCCGAGCAATGAAGAACTTCGACAAGACCTGCGCGCTGTGACCAGGAAGTGCCGCCCCGATTGGGATATCACTGCCGCCCATCACAAGGAAGCATGGGTGCGCGGCGAGAAGGACCGCTTCTACCCTTACGGAAAGAGTTATGCCGCGGTGTTTGGCGAGCAGGACTGAACGTCCGATAGTCCAGCTTGTACCTAGCGAACGTCCTGTCGTTGCGTAAGAGCAAACCAGGGATTAGGGATTAGAGGCTAGGGGCTAGTGGGGCACCCAGCTCAACCGATTCACTTCCTGATCCCTAACCCCCAGCCCCCAATCCTTTCCTCTCTGTGCCTCTGTGTCTCTGTGGTAGATAAAATGACTTGGTGACCTCGCAGCGCATCGACTTCCTTCCCGCCCGCGACTCCGAGCTGTTCGCCGCTGTTCCGGCGAGCGCGGCGGTATTCCTGCTGCGCGGCGATGAAGGCACGGAGCCCTACGTCAGCAAGACGTCGAATCTGCGCCGCCGGCTGCAACGCTTGCTGGGCGCCGTCGATGGCCAGAGCCGCAAGCTGAGCCTGCGCGACCGGGCCCGCTCGGTCGAATGGTTCTCGACCGGCTCCGACTTCGAGGCATCGTTCCTGCTCTACAAAGTTCTGCGTCGGGAATTTCCCAACACCTACGAGAAGCGGCTGCGCCTGCGATTTGCGCCGCTGGTCAAACTGATTCTCGACAATCCGTATCCGCGTGCGATCGTCACCACCCGCATCAGCGGAATGAAATCGACCGCCCGGTACTACGGCCCGTTCTTCACGCGGGTTGCGGCGGAGAAGTTTTGCAACGACGCGCTCGATCTCTTTCAAGATGCGGCGCTGCGTTGACGATCTCCATCCTGATCCCGCATTTCCCGGCTGCATTTATTCCGAGATGAAGATGTGCCTGGCGCCCTGCTTCAAAGGCTGTAGCGATGAAGACTATGCCGCCGAGGTCGAGCGCGTGCAGCAGTTCTTCCAGAGCGGCGGCGACTCGCTGGTGCGCGAGATTGAGCGGCAACGCGATGAAGCTTCCGCCAATCTCGACTTCGAAGGCGCCGCCGGGCAGCATGCTCGCCTGGAAAAAGTGAAGGCTGCAGATCTCGCAGCTGCCGGAAATCGTGCGCCGCCTCGATGAACTGAATGGCGTAATGGTACAGCCGTCGGCGGAGCGCGAATCGGTCACGCTGTTCAAGATTGTTGCCGGGCAGATCTGCGAGCCAGTCGCGCTCAATGTCGGCAAGGTCCGAAGCCACGCGCCTCGCCTCCAAGCCTCAATCGATGGAGTCACGCATCGGCGACGCGCTGGCGGCGGTGGAACCTCCCAAGCTGCGCGGTGCGCTGGAGTGGATGGAGCACCTGGCGCTGCTGAAGCGCTGGTACTATCGCACCGCTAAAGTTGGCGAGTTGTTCCTGACCGACAGCGCCGGCGAGCTGCCAATGCGGCGCGTGGTACGTGGAGTGTCGCGCGTCTTCCGCGGCGAGCGGCCGACGGGCGATTTGAGCGAGACTGCGGGCGACTACTGGAAGTTTCGCGCCAAAGAAGCCGGCATCACAGAAAATTGACGTCGCGCGTAGTTACAATTCCTGCATGAGCTCGAAACCCGATAGCTGGAACTCCGAACTCTACCAGTCCAGCCATTCCTTCGTATGGCAGTACGGGCGCGACCTGCTGGTGCTGCTGAACGCCAAGCCGGGCGAGCGCATCCTGGACGTGGGTTGCGGCACCGGCCAGCTCACTGCTGAGATCACGCAATTCGGCGCCGAAGTAGTCGGGATCGATTCGTCGGCGGAGATGATCGCAGCGGCGCGGAAGAACTTTCCGCAGGTGAAGTTTGAAGTTGCCGACGTGACCGCCTTGACCTACGCGGACGAGTTTGATGTGGTGGTTTCCAACGCCACGCTGCACTGGGTGCGGGACCAGCCGTCAGCGATTGCTTCGATTGCGCGAGCGCTGAAGCGCGGCGGCCGGCTCATCTTCGAAATGGGTGGCCGGGGAAATCTTCGTCACCTGTTGGACGCCGTGTATCAGGCCTTGCGCAAGCTGGGAGTCGCGAATCCTGAGCAATTGTCGCCGTGGTCGTTTCCCTCCATCGGCGAATATGCTCCGCTGCTGGAAGCGCACGGGCTGGAAGTGGATTTCGCGGTGCTCTTTGACCGGGCAACGATCCTGGAGGGCGGCGACCGCGGGCTCAAGCTGTGGCTGGAAATGTTCGGACGATTCGCGATCGAAGCCGTCGCTCCGGAGCAGCGCAAGGAGTTCTTCCGGCTGGTCGATCAGTTCGCCGGCCCGGCGCTATTTCACAATGGCGTGTGGACCATCGATTACAGACGGCTGCGGCTGGTGGCCGTGAAGCTGTGAGCGTGACTGTCAGCAGATCGGCTCCGCTCACGGCGGCGAAGCTGCGCGCTGCGCCGCGGCTTTCGCGCGAATTCTTCGATCGCGATCCCGTTACGGTTGGGCGCGAACTGCTGGGCAAGCTGCTGATCCGGCGCGACGGGCGAAGTCTGCTCGCCGGCCGCATTGTCGAAGATGAGGCGTATCTTGGCCAGCGCGATCCCGCAGCGCACGCCTTTGCCGGACGTACCGCTCGCAACGCCGTGCTCTTCGGGCCGCCGGGTCACGCGTACGTGTATTTCATCTACGGCAATCACTACTGCCTGAATGTTTCCTGCATGAGCGAGGGTCGCGGCGAGGGCGTGCTCTTCCGCGCCATGGAGCCGGTCTTCGGATTGGCGGCGATGTCCCTGGCGCGCGACCTTGCTCTTCCATCATCGCCTCGCCCGGCACAGTTGCGAATGATTTCCAGCGGCCCAGGGCGCATGTCGGAGGCTCTCGGAATCACGCGGCTGCGCGACAACGATAAGGACTTCACTCTGCCGAAGTCGGACTTGTGGTTGGCGGACGACAGCTTTCGTCCGGAACGCATCGTTGCCACGCCGCGAATCGGCATCACCAAAGCTGCCGAGCGGCCGCTACGCTTCGTGATTGCCGGCAATCCGTTCGTGTCGGGAAAGAGAATCCCCTGAGGGTAGCCGCGCCTTGCATGTAAGCGCGATCTAGGCCGTCGCGGCTTCCGCTTCCCGTTCGCGGATGAAAAACAGCAGGTCGAAGGCCACTGTCTCCGCGCCGGCCTGCCGCAGCAATGTCGTAACCTGCCCGCGATGATAGGTGCCATGGTTCACCAGATGTTGCAGCAGGTAAGCCAGCGGCATGGAAAAGTCTTTGCCACCCATATCGGTATACTTCAGCCGCGACTGGAGGGCGTCGTCATCCAGAGTGGACAGAAATTCCTGCCGTTCCTGCTCGATGGAATCGGCGAAGCTCCGCAATCCCGATAACGTCGCCAGCGTCTCCACGGCAACTCCGCCGTTGCTCATCGCGCTGCCCATCGCGGAGGCCTGAGTGGTATCGGCAACCGTCGCCCGCGGCGAAGCTGCCTTTCCATCGTTTAAGCCAGAGCCATTCGGCCGCCACGATGTGAAGTACGGACTCCTGAATCGACGGAAAGCTGCTCTGCCTGACCGCGGTGAGTTGCTCGTGGCTGAGTTTCTCGAGGACTGAGAACATGCGCAGGTTCGCCCATCGGTTGTAGGCATAGAGGGTCTGGACATCAGCAGTATTCATAGGGTTGTCTCGTCTGCCGGACCGCTGGCCAATTACCCTTCGCCATGATGCATGGTAAGTCCGGCCTCGCCGTTGGCAAAGCATTGCGCCACGTAAACGTCGGCGGAGCGCGACTCGAGGAAGTCGCCGCGGATTTGCTGCGCGGGAAGTGAGGCTCCGGCAAAAAGAAGTAACAGTCCAGAAATTGAAACAGCTGTGCGCATGGGTGTAGGAGTCCTCATCCCCGGACTTGCTTATTTTAGATGAGGAGCTCGTAGCGAGAGTCGCCAAGATTCGCGGCGGCGAACGATCAGGAAACCCGGCGCCGCCTATTGCGGCGACATCGTCACGGTGCCGCTGGAGGCAGTGCACGCCTGACTGGCAAGATTGTTATAGGTTCCCGACAAGGTTGTAGTTTGTGTAGCCAGCGAGCCGTTCACTGTGATGACGGTACTCGTAGTCTTATCGGTGACGGTCATGGTGAAGTTGCTGCCGCTGGTGGTCGCGGTCGAGGTCAAAGTATTTCCGTTGATACACATGTTGCTGGGAATAGCGACCGAGCCGTTGTAGGTGATTGAGGAACCGGAATAGTTAGAGCCGCCTTCCTGCGAGATCTCCATGCCAAACACGTAGGAGGGCGACGAACTTCCGTTCGGGTACATCACAACGTTCCAGTTGCCAAACAATCCGACGTTGTTAGTTGTGTTGTTGCCACTGCCGCAACCGCTAACCGTGGCCAGCAGGACGAGTACGAGAAAGTAAGAGAGACGTTTCATATGATTTGGGACGCGGAATTTCGATAGGACCCGGAGTTAAAGCCCGATGCTTCCCGCTGCTCCTGGTGAATTTTGAGAACCCAGAGTTCCCTTCAGAGTTTCGGCCGAACTGCAACTTTATCAAAAATATCGCGGTTCTGTACAAATTCCGTCATGGTTCGGGAGCAGCTTTAGGACACGACCTAAATTCCCATCTTGGCGCGCTTCCCCTACAATATTTCTCATGTCCGAAGGACTTCTTCGCTACCGCTCCGAGTTTCCCATCCTCCAGACGCACCACCTACCTCATCAGCAACTCGCTAGGCGCAATGCCGCGCGGCGTCGAGGATTCGCTGCATCAGTACACCGAGATGTGGAACACGCGCGGCGTGCGGGCCTGGGAAGAGGAATGGTGGATGCTGGCTGCCGAGGTCGGCGACCAGATTGGCGCGCTCTTCAACGCGCCTCCGGGCTCGGTCGCGTGCCTGCAAAACGTCACCACCTGCCAGGCGACGGTGGCCTCCTGCTTCGACTTCAGCGGCCGCCGCAACAAGGTCGTCTACACCGACCTGAATTTTCCTTCGGTCATGTACTTCTGGGAGGCGCAACGCAAGCGCGGCGCCCGCGTCGTCATGGTGCCCAACGACGACACCATCCACGTCAACACCGAGCGCCTGCTGGACGCCATCGACGAAGAGACGCTGCTGGTGCCCATCTCGCATGTCATCTTCCGCAGCGCCTTCATTCAGGATGTCGAGGCCATCGTCGAGAAGGCCCACCGCGTCGGCGCGTATGTTCTGCTCGATTCCTTCCAGGCCACCGGCACGCTGCCTTTCGACGTGCAAAAGCTCAACGTGGATTTCTGCACCGGCGGCGTCCTGAAGTGGCTGTGCGGCGGCCCAGGCACGGCGTATCTCTACGTGCGGCCCGATCTCGCCAAGACGCTGGAGCCGACCTTCACCGGCTGGTTCGGCCACGAAAATCCCTTCGGCTTCGAGATCGGCTCCACGCGCTACACGCCCAACATCTACCGCTTCACCCAGGGCACGTCCAACATTCCGGCGCTGAAGGTGGCGCAGCCGGGGCTGAAGATCATCCGCGAAGTCGGCGTGGAGAACATCCGCCAGAAATCAAAATGCCAGACCGCTCTGCTGATGGACCTGGCCGCGCAGCACGGCTGGCGCACCAACACGCCAGGTAATCCCGAGCGCCGCGCCGGCACCGTCTCCATCGACATGCCCAACGCGCAGCAGGTCTGCGCCGAGCTGCTCAAGCGCGACATCCTGGTGGACTATCGCCCCAAGTCAGGCGTCCGCTTCTCGCCGCACTTCTACAACACGGACCAGGAGATCACCAGCGCGATTGCGGCGGTGGAAGAAATCCTGAGCGAGATGAAGGTGGGAGCGTAAGAGTGGGTAGTGCGAGCGCTTCAGCGCCGCGTGAAACGTCAATCATTACCTGGTCTTTCCTTTTTGTTCCCCGATCCAGCTGGGAATCGCCCGACCCTGATTCCTCCAAACTTAGCCGCTTCTAACCGCATTTGCCGATCAAATGCTCCTGAATATTGCCGATGGAACCGATGTCGCTGCGCGGCATTCTCTCTGCCGCGCGCGCCATACCCGAACTGTTCTGCGGGAGCAACGGCATGTCCCATACAAGATTCTTTCCGGTCCGTGGAATCTTGTCCCTCATCCTGTGCGGCGTTCTGCCCGTTGCTTTGCTGGCGCAAGCCGGTCGCGGCCCCACCATCGTCCGCCGCGATCTGCATCATGATGTCTCGCCGCCCCTGATCGACATGATCCGCAATGCCCACCCCGTTGCGCACGGCAAGCTGGAAGCCGAACCCAGGCGCAGCATTCCTCTTCCGCCGGGCTTGCGGCCATTGGACGAAGATCCAGTCCGTCAGATGACCACCACCGGCTTCTCGCCCCAGGTTGGCCTGAACTTTGAGGGCATTGGCGACGGACAGTACGGCTTCACGGTCGAGTACAGTCCGCCCGATACCAACGGCGCAGTGGGAGCTACGCAGTATGTGCAGTGGGTGAACACTTACTTCGCAATCTTCGACAAGACCATGGGCTCGTTGCTGGCCGGCCCCACGCCGGGAAATACCTTGTGGCTGGGATTTGGCGGAGGCTGCGAGACCGACAATGACGGCGATCCCATCGTGCTCTACGACAAGCTTGCCGCGCGCTGGGTCATGAGCCAGATGTCCGTTTCCACGCCGCCGTACTTGCAGTGCGTTGCCGTCTCCGTCAACTCCGATGCGACCGGCTCCTGGTATCGCTATTCGTTTGAGTACGACGATTTCGACGACTATCCCAAGATGGGTGTCTGGCCCGACGCCTACTACGAGACCTTCAACATGTTCGAGGGCAACACCTTCATGGGCGCCGACGCCTGTGCCTACAACCGCGCGGCCATGTTGACCGGGCAGGCCGCAACCCAGGTCTGCTTTCAGCAGGAACCGTCTGTGGGCGGCTTGCTCCCGTCGGACGTCGATGGTGTTACTCCGCCGCCGGCGGGCTCGCCCAACTACATGCTGGACTACGGCGACAACTCGCTGAACCTCTACCAGTTCCACGTGGACTTCAACCATCCCTCCAACTCCACCTTCACCGGGCCGACGGTCATCGATGTCGCGCCCTTCACTCCGCTGTGCAATGGCGGACTCGGAATGCGTGCCCCAGCCGCTGACCACCAACACCCTCGACTCGCTAGCCGACCGCCTGATGTATCGCCTGGCCTATCGCAACTTTGGCGATCACGAGTCGCTGGTCGTCAACCACTCGGTGGCTGTCAGCGGCGGTGGCGGAGTGCGTTGGTACGAGATTCAATCGCCCGGCATCACCCCGGTTGTGGTCCAGCAGGGAACCTACGCTCCCGATTCCAACTATCGCTGGATGGGAAGTATTGCCATGGACAAAATCGGAGACATCGCGCTGGGCTACAGTGTCTCCAGCGGCGCGGTCTATCCCTCGATTGCCTTTGCCGGCCGCCTGCCGACCGATCCGCCCGGCGACCTGGAAGCCGAGACCACCGTCATCCTGGGCAGCGGATCGCAGACTCCCAACGTGAATCGCTGGGGCGATTACAGCTCCATGTCGGTCGATCCCGCCGACGATTGCACTTTCTGGTACACGCAGCAGTACCAGCTCACCACCGGCGTCTACAACTGGAACACCCGCATCGTCAGCTTTGAGTTTCCCGGCTGCGCCACCGGCAGCTACATCGGCTTCTATCCTGGCAACCTTAACTTTGGAGTCCAGAACGTGGGAACGACCAGCCCTGCGCAGCAGATCGTTCTCAGCAACCAGCAATCCGCCAGTCTCACCATCAGCAGCATCGCCGTCTCCGGCGACTTTCTGGAAATCAACAACTGCGGAACGTCGCTGCCCCCGAACACCAATTGCACCATCAACGTCAGCTTTCGGCCGACGGTGACGGGAACCAGGACGGGCACCCTGACTGTGACCGACAACGATCCCGGCAGTCCCAGGATTGCTAGTTTGACAGGATTGGGCACCGATCGAGCGCCTCCGTGCGTCACTGACACACTGTCGAACGGTGGTTTCGAAAGCGGCACGCTGGACTGCTGGACCGCCGGCGGCGTTCTGCTTCCAGTCATCTCAACCTTGCAGGCTCACAGCGGCAGCTTCAGCGCTCAGCTGGGAGCCACCGGCCTGCCCGAGCCTACCGGCGACTCGTGGCTCTATCAAGTCATCACCGTTCCCACCGATACGGATGGGCCGACGTTGAGCTTCTGGTATTGGCCCTCCACCTCGACCACGATCCATTACGATTGGCAGGAAGCCCAAATCCGCGACACCAATGGCAAGCAGCTGGCGCAAGTCTTCAAAGTCGCCTCCAATGCGCAAGCGTGGACGCCAGTCACCTTCGACCTGACTCCCTTCGCCGGCCAGACCATTCAGCTCTACTTCAACGTCCATGAAGACGGCTACGGCGACCCAACCTACATGTATCTGGACGATGTTGCCGTCACCGGACTTTCCTCGGGCCTGCGATTCTTTCCGGTCACTCCGTGCCGGGTGGTCGACACGCGGAACCCATCTGGTACCTTTGGCGGTCCGGCTCTCGCCGCCGGAACCGAGCGTGATTTCCCGCTTCCGCAGGGTGGCTGCAATCTTCCTACCAGCGCTGCTGCTTATGCCTTGAACGTCACGGTGGTGCCCGACGGTTCGCTGAACTACCTCACCATCTGGCCGACGGGCGCTAGCCAGCCCGTCGTCTCAACTCTGAACTCTTATGACGGGCGCACCAAGGCCAATGCTGCCATCGTCCCTGCCGGCGCCGGACAGGGCGTCAGCGTTTACGTAACCGATGCGACCGAGCTCATTCTCGACGTCACCGGTTACTTCGACGACCGGGAACGGCTCCGCGCTGGCTTTCTTCCCGCTGCCGCCTTGCCGCGTAGCCGACACCCGGAACCCTGCCGGGCAACTGGGCGGGCCGCTGCTGCAGAACGGCGAGCAACGCAATTTTCCGCTGCTCCAGGCCAGCGCCTGCAACATTCCCAGCGCGGCGCAGGCCTACTCGCTGAACTTCACTGCGCTGCCGAAGAACGGCCAGCCGTTGGGCTACCTGACCGTGTGGCCGGCGGGACAGCCGCAGCCGCAGGTTTCAACCCTCAACGCTCCCACTGGGACCGTCACGGCCAACGCGGCTATCGTGCCGGCAGGGACCGGGGGCGCTATCCAAACGTATGCCTACGGCAATAGCACAGACCTGCTCATCGACATCAACGGCTACTTCGCGCCCGCGGATTCGGCGCCTAATCCCATGTCGCTGTACAACCTTGCGCCTTGCCGTGTGCTCGACACGCGCAATCCCGGGCAGGGCCATCAGTTCCAGGGTGAGCTTACGGTGAGCGTCGTGGACAGCCCGTGCGCCGTGCCGGCCAGCGCCACTGCCTATGTGCTGAACGCGACAGTTGTGCCTCCGCGGGCACTCGAGTATCTGACGCTCTGGCCTGACGGCCAGCAGCAGCCCGTGGTTTCCACCTTGAACGCGGCGGACGGCGCCGTCACCTCCAACATGGCCATCACGCCAGACCATCAATGGCTCGATCGACGCTTTCGCCTTCAATCCCACCAACCTGCTCCTGGACATTGCCGGCTACTTCGCGCCCTAGGAGTCTCCGACGGTGCTTGAATTGATTTGTCAACGAGGAGGGCTTCGGCCCGGTGAGGGATCTGCTGTTTCTCGCGCAAACCACGCCGCATTCTTCTCTTGACAATCACTCTAATATTCTATAAATATAGAATTACAGAAGGAGGGCGACAGTGCCCACGAAGCACGATCCCGAACAAATCACCCGCTGCGCCGACATGCTTTCGGCGATGGGGACCGAACCCCGCCTCCGCATCATGCAACTTCTGCTGTCCGCCCACCCCACCGGCATGGTCGTCGGCGACATCGGCAGCGAGTTGGACATTCCCAGCTCGACCCTCTCCCACCATCTCGACAAGCTGAAGAATGAGGCCCTGGTGAAGGTGCGTCGCGATGGCACCTTCCTGTGGTACACCGCCAACACCGACGCGCTGAAAGAGCTGCTTGGGTTTCTCTTCAACGAGTGCTGCTCCCGCAACAAAGCAGTCAAGCCTGAAGAAGTTTTCCGGGCCGCCAAATAGGAGGAACGGGTATGTCTACACAGAGCATCAAGGACGTCGTGAAAGAGAAATACGGTCAGGCCGCGCGGCGGGTGCAAATTGGGGTGTCGGATCATCCACCTCGCGGACGCAACGACGGAGCTCGCAGCAATGCTGTGGCGCGCCTTCCGGGTTCGAAAGCTGCTGCGACCCCATCACCGTCGATCTCTATGACGCCGAGCAGGCGGGGCAAATTCCCGACGCAGCATTGCAGGCCTCGCTGGGTTGCGGCAATCCCACCGCGCTCGCTCAACTCCATGCCGGCGAAACGGTTCTCGATCTCGGCTCTGGCGGCGGCATTGATGTGCTGCTCTCGGCTCGCCGTGTGGGGCCGACCGGCAAAGCCTACGGCCTTGATATGACCGACGAGATGCTCGCCCTGGCGCGCGATAATCAGCGCAAGGCCGGCGTCGAGAACGTCGAGTTCCTGAAAGGCGAGATCGAGAACATTCCGCTTGCCGGACAATTCCGTCGATGTGATCATCTCCAACTGCGTTATCAACCTCTCGGCCGACAAAGATCAGGTGCTGCGCGAGGCCTTTCGCGTGCTGAAGCCCGGCGGCCGTTTTGCCGTGTCTGACGTTGTGGTACATGGCGAGGTTCCACCGGAGGTGCGCGAAAGCGTGCTGCTGTGGGTGGGATGTATCGCCGGCGCGCTGCAGGACGACGGAATACTCGGCCAAGCTGGCGGCGGCCGGTTTTGAGGCTATCGAAATCGAACCGACTCGCATGTACAAAGCCGAAGACGCGCGCGCCTTCCTGACCGCCAAGGGCCTTGACGTCGATGCCCTCGCATCGCAGGTCGATGGCAAGTTCATGAGCGCTTTCATCCGCGCCAGGAAACCTCAAGCCAACGGATAACCATGATGCCGGCCCACTACAACGTTCTCTTCCTCTGCACCGGCAACTCGGCGCGCTCTATCATGGCGGAAGCCATCCTGAACTTCAAAGGACGTCCAACCTTCACCGCCTATAGCGCAGGCAGCCAACCGGCGGGCAGCGTTCGTCCTGAGGCCCTTCGGCAACTGGAGATCGCCCATCTTGCCGACCGCCGGGCTGCGCAGCAAGAGCTGGGACGAGTTTGCCAAACCCGGCGCGCCGGAGATGAACTTCGTGTTCACAGTGTGCGACAACGCCGCTAAAGAAGTGTGCCCCATCTGGCCTGGCCAGCCGATGACCGCGCACTGGGGAATCCCCGATCCTGCCGCGGTCGCCGGAACGCCTGATGAAATCGACCGCGCCTATCGCGATGCCTTTCTCATGCTGGATCGTAGGATTGGTCTGTTCCTGTCGTTGCCCCTCGCCAGTCTCGGCAGACTCGCCATCCAAAAGGAAATCGAAAACATTGGCAAACAGCAATAAATCGCGCGCCCCTTTGCCGAAGATCGTATGCAAAACAAAGTGACATCCCGCCTCGGCTTTCTTGATCGCTACCTCACACTGTGGATTTTTGCCGCGATGCTGCTGGGCGTCTTGTCGGGATGGGCGCTGCCCGGTATCGTTCCCTTCCTCAACCGCTTCAGCGTCGGCACCACATCGCTTCCCATCGCCGTGGGCCTGATTCTCATGATGTATCCGCCGCTCGCGAAGGTGCGCTATGAAGAGCTGGGCGAGGTTTTCCGCAACAAGAAAATCCTGGCGCTTTCTCTGGTGCAGAACTGGCTGATCGGCCCGGTGCTGATGTTCGTGCTGGCCATTGTTTTTCTGCGCGGCTATCCCGAGTACATGACCGGCCTGATCCTCATCGGGCTGGCACGATGTATCGCCATGGTGATTGTGTGGAACGAACTGGCGAAGGGCGACACGCAATACGCCGCCGGTCTAGTGGCCTTCAATTCAGTTTTTCAGGTGCTCTTCTACTCCGTCTACGCCTGGATCTTCGTCACCAAGTTGCCGCTGTGGTTTGGCCTGCGAGGCATGGTGGTCAACGTTTCCATCCGCGACATTGCGGAGAGCGTTTTCATTTATCTCGGCATTCCGTTTCTCGCCGGAATTATCACGCGCTTTTCCCTGGTGGCAGCTCAAGGGGCGCACGTGGTACGAAAACAGCTTCATCCCCCGCATCAGCCCCATCACGCTGATCGCACTTTTGTTCACTATCATTGTCATGTTTTCCCTGAAGGGCGCGTACATCCTGCGCCTGCCATTGGACGTTATCCGTATCGCCATTCCGCTGCTGATCTATTTCGTGCTGATGTTCCTGGTGTCGTTCTACATGGGTTACAAGCTCAAGGCCGACTACTCCAGGTCGGCAACGCTTTCCTTCACCGCGGCCAGCAACAACTTCGAACTGGCAATCGCTGTGGCCGTAGCGGTGTTCGGGATCAATTCAGGCGAGGCGTTCGCAGCGGTAATAGGCCCGTTGGTGGAGGTTCCGGCGATGATTGGCCTGGTCAACGTCGCGCTGTACTTCCAGCGCAGATACTACGGCCAGATCGCGCCGGGTCGATAGCGCCAACATCAGCTGCGAGGTTGCATCCTCTGCAGCAATTCATGGCCTGCCCGCTCCGGGTCCTCGAGCTTGAAACCGCTCTCCAGCAGCACTGTGGTGGCGTTGGGAGCCAGCGACTTGAGCGCTTCTACCACAGTGTGGGACGGCAATTGCGAGCTGTCCGGTCCCAGCACAATGTAGTCCACCTTGGCCGCGCTCAGCAGGGTCTTGGCATCGCGGACGCGGCAGGTGGAAAGCACCTCATAGCCATGATGGTGAAGCAGTGTGCGCACAAACGCGCAGAGATCAGGCGATTGGTCCACGAAGAGCACCAGAGGCCCGGCGTTTTTCGTTCCCACGTTCACCGCCGAAGGCTCCTTCAGGAAAGAGACGATGGCTTCTTCTTCCGAGTCGTACACGCGAAAGATGGTGGACAGCTTGGTCAATTGCAGCAGAGTGGTGAGAAAAGGTTGAGGAGCAGCCAGCCGGAAGTCGCCGCCGCGATTGCGCGTATGCGACAGGAAACGCACCAGCAGGCCCATGCCGGTGCTGTCCACGCGCGTCACCTCGCCGGTCTGCAGCACCACGCGGCTGAATTCAACCATGCCGCGATTGATGGCGGCTTCCAGAAAGCTGGCCTCTTCGCCGGTGACGATGCGGCCCAGGCACTTGACCACATACACCTTGCCGCAAGGACGGCACTCCACGGACAGTGACATGCAAACCTCGGCTGTACGGGTTGAGATTCTGCCACTCTATCACCAGCACGAACGAATGCTGCAACCATTTGTTTCGGAGTAGAACGCCGGGAAAGGCTTGGGGCCGGCTGAGTTACGAGAGCGAACGTTCCTGCACAGCTTCTTTAGGCGCGGGCTGGCTCGGCGCTTCCAGCTGCGGCGCGGGAGGGGCGACCGCTTTCTGCTTTTCTTCCAACTCTATCTTGAGCAACTCGCCCTCGAGCTGACGTTTCAGGTCGTCGCGCATCACGCGAAACTGTGCCATAAATTTGGCCACCTGCCTGGCGATCTCCGGCAGCTTCTTGGGGCCAAAGATTACCAGAGCCAGGATCAGGATGAAGAGGATGTCAGGCATGGCGAACGGGCACGGTCTGACCGGAGCTCAGCGAAGCCCGGCGGCGAGGGCGCGAAGAACTACACCTTCTTCTTGTCATCCTCAGGGGGCGTAGCCGGGTCTTTGGCATTCATGGACTCTTTGAAGCTGCGAATCCCCTCGCCCAGACCCTTTCCCAGTTCAGGTAGCTTCTTCGGCCCGAACACCAGCAAAGCGATAAACAGAATCACCAGCAGGTGCATCGGTTGAAACAGGTTGTCAAGCATATGGACTCCTACCTCCTAAGCATAGCGCATCCCAGCACGATTTGAGCAGATTACTGCCGTTTCCCTCTCCCACAACCGTGGGACATGCCGCAACAGAGTATCAGACGACAGATTCGCGCCTGCGAGCGGACATTCCTGAGGTATGATTTCTTCGCCTCGTCGAAGGAAGGTCAGATGAAATCCGTCGCTCTGATCGTGTTTTGCTTGCTATTTCCTGTCCCCGGCTTTTCGCAGCAGCAGGACATTCCCAAGAACATCGCCGAGAGCGTGGGCGACGTGCTGCAATTCGCGCAACAAGGCTTTCTCGCCGCGGCGGAAGCGATGCCCGCCGACAAATACTCGTTCATACCCGCCACAGGCAACTTCAAGGACGCCCGCTCCTTCGCCGAGCAGGTGAAGCACGTCGCCTGCGTCAATTTTGCGTTCTTCAATGAAGTTGAAGGCAAGACTCCGCCCGAGCTATGCGAGAAGGGCGGTCCTTCCAAGGCCAAAACTAAAGCAGAGCTGTTGCAGTATCTTCACCAGTCGTTCGACTATGGCAACGGCGTTCTGGCGACCATTAATACTCAGAACGCTCTCGACCGCGTTACTGGCCGCTACGCCGCACCTAATACAAAACTGGGCGTCTCCGTCGCGGCGGTGTGGCATATTTCTGATCACTATGGGCAAATAGTGGAATACTTGCGGATGAACGGAATTGTCCCACCCGCCACTCAGCAGCATGGATTGCAGGTGCGATGATGACCTTTTGGCGTGCCGCCGCCCTCGGTGTGGTCTGCGGGATAATGTGTTTGGCGGAGGTACTGTAAGCCGCTCTGTTGCATCTTAAAATTTGACGATCGGGAAAGCCCGATTGATTACGGGAAGGAGGTGAAATTCAAAGCCTGACATGCCGCAAGTCAAGCGCTGTGCAGTCTGTGAGTCGGAAGAAGTCACAGCGTACCGAGTGGAGCTGCCGGACCAGATCGGGAGATGGCGACTTCTGCTGACTGACAAAGTAGTGTACTGCTGCAGGAATGGGCATCAGTTCTTGATCCTGCCCGACGAAAGCGCCAGAAGCGAAACGCTTCTGTAGGTTGCTGGCAACACCTTGAGAGGGTCACTTGATTCCGGGCCGTTGTAAATGATTAGGTACTCCACGCAAGGAAGGGTGATAAGCAGTCAAGCTCTGTGCCGTGGAGTGCAAGCAGTAACAGGTTGACCTCTCGCACGCGCTGCCGTTATTTGACGGGGCTGGAGGAAGTATTTCCCAAGGGGAAACGTAGATAGCAACAAAATCCCAAACCAATATGGCCGCCCTCGCGGGCGGCCGTTTCTTATTAAAGCTCCTCAGACCGCACACGGAATTTCTTACTGGATGCGCAACGCCTGCACCGGCTCAATCGAAGCCGCGCGCCGCGCCGGGACAAGTCCGGCGATAAACGCGCATAACCCCAAGGCGGCGATCGCCCCGCCCAGAATCACGGGATTGATGGCGCCCACGCCGTAGAGCTTGCTCGCGATCAATCGGCCCGCGACCATCGCCAACGGAACACCGATGATGAGGCCGAGACCAAGCTGCCAGAAGGCGCCGCGCAGCACCATCGCGACAATGTCTTTGCGGTCGGCGCCCACCGCCATGCGAATGCCGATCTCGCTGGTGCGTCGCTCGATGTTGTAAGCCGTAACGCCATAGAGCCCAATCGACGCCAACAGCAACGCCAGCAGGCTGAACAACTCAGTCAGGCGCGCTATGAGCCTTTCCTGATTGAATACCCGAACCACCTGTTCCCCAAAAGTGTGCATCTCGATGATGCTCAGGTTAGGGTCGATGCCGGCCAGCACGCGGCGCACCTGTGGGCCAATCTCCACCGCCGATCCTGCAAACTGGATCTCGATCCTGCTGGTGTATTCCGACTGCGACTGCATACGCCGATAGTTAGGTTCCACGAAACTCAGGCTTTGAAAATAAGGAAGGAAAAACATCGGGTTCTGCTTGTACTCTTTGTCCGTCGGATCCCGATACTGCGTGTTTTTGACTATGCCTACAATTTCAAAATCTCCGCTATGCCCCGGCCGATCGAACCCGAAGTGCTGGCCGATGGGATCTTCCTTGGGGAAGTACTTACGCACAAAACTCTCGTCCACCACGGCGACCCGTTGCGAAGTAGCCGTGTCCTCTTCGCCGATAGCGCGGCCGCGCAGCACCGGAGTGCCAATGACCCTGAAGTAATCGGGGCTGACGCGCAGCCATCCGGCGTCGGTATCCTCGGTGGACTCCGGCGGCCGGCCCTGAATTGCGATGGTATCGTTCCAGCTGTCTCCGTCCTGGGGGCTGTACATGGAATAACTGACGCCGACCACGCCAGGAATCTGGCGCAGGCGGTCGCGCAGTTGCTGGTTGAGAGCCGGCAGCCGTTCCTCGCTGTAGCCGGCGGTCAGCGGATCGATGATAGCGATCATGCGTCCGCCGGTGCTGAAGCCGAAGTTAAAGTGCTCCAGGTAGCGGAGGCTTTGCGGTTACCAGACCAGCCATCGCAAGCAGCACCAGCGACAAGGCCGCTTGCGCGATGACCAGCGATCGTTGCGGCAAGGCTGGAACGATCGCGAGTGGAGCGGTTGGCGCCGCGCAGGGCCTCGGCAGGATCGGAGTGCGACGAGATCCACGCCGGGGCCACGCCAAAGATAACTCCGGTGACCAGAGACAGCGCGAAGGCGAAGGCCAGAATTGGAAACGAGGGCGAGGTGTCGATGGGCACGAAGTTCGCACCGCGGAAGGCGATCAGCAGGATGGCGCGGGACCCCGAATAGGCCATCGTCAGCCCGGCAGCCCCGCCCAGGCACGCCAATAGCACGCTTTCGGTGAGCAGGGCGCGAATGAGACGGCCTCGCGTAGACCCGAGGGCAAGCTGCACGGCAGTCTGCTGACGACGTGCCGTACCGCGAGCCAGCAGCAGATTCGCCAGATTGGCGCAGGCGATCAATAGCACCAGCCCGGAGGTGGCAATCAGCAGGTAGAGTCCGGCCCTCGCCTGGTCTCTCAAGCTAGTGATACCTGCACCGCCGGGTCCGAGCTTGATGAACTGCTTACCGATCTTCCCGCGTGAAACAGGCAGCAAGGCGCTGCTTATGGTGGGCAACCACTGCCGCAATTCCGTGGTCAGTTGCGACTCCACTTGCGAGGGCTGCGCTCCCGGCCTCATTCGCCCGATCAGGTAAAGCCAATGTTGAGTGTCGACATGCAGGATCGAACTCTTCTGATTCAGCAGCGGCTCAAAGGCAAGAGGCAGATAAAATTCCGGCGGATCGTCGCGCAGCCGGTCACCGAAGAAGCCCGGAGGCGCAATGCCGGCAACGGTAAACGGTTTGCCATTCACCATGAAGCTACCGCCTACGACTGAGGGATCAAGGCCATAGTGCTCCTGCCAGGCGCGGTAGCTCATAACCATGACCGGCGCGGCACCGGCTGCGTCGTCTTGTGGGGTCAGCAAGCGTCCGGCGAAAGGTCGCAGGCCAAAGGTTGAGAAGTAATTGCCAGAGACGAATTCGCCGGGGAAGGTTTCCGCTGGGGCGTCAGAGCCGGCGCGACGGACGCTGAATTCAGACTCATTGGCCGAAATCGCGGCAATCTGGTCGAACTGCGGCGTGTTGGCGACGATATACCGGTACAGGCCGTAGGAGAAGAGGCCCCAACCCTCCGTCTGCAGGCCACCATAGACGCAGCAATTGTCATTGTTACCAATGCGATAGAGTTGCGCGGGATCGGCGACCGGCAGTGACTTCAGCATCACCGCATGTACCAGAGTGAAAATGGCCGTGTTCGCGCCAATGCCCAGGGCGAGCGTCAGGATGGCGGTGATGGTGAAACCCGGCGCCTTGCGCAGTTGCCGCAGCGCGTAGCGCACATCCTGAAGAATTGTCGGCATTCCCCCTCCTGGGTTGTTTTGGATGCAAGCCGAGCGCCACTGTCAGCCGACCTAACTGCTTTTATATCTATTACGTAGTGACGGCGACACGCAATGCCCGTGAGCGATTCTGTCCGGGATTGCCGGCCATTGTCCGAATTCGAACGCGGATATCAGGCGCGAAACGCACATCGCAACTTGTTGGCTGAACCGGGCAGCGGAGCAGTTGCAGCGGCCTGGAATCTTAGCGACAAACCTCCAGTTGGATGTGCAGTTTTCGGTCACTCGCTTGCGCGCATTTATTAACCGATTCCTCACAAGGTACGTATTTACAAATCTAGGAGACCGGGGGACAATGCTTACTGCAGTTAGGCAGTTCTGGGGGAGGGCTGCCTTCCAGGCGCGCCGCGGAAGTCCGTGGGGCGCCTTCTGATTTTGGCCCCGGCTTTCGCCGGTGCAAGCCTGCCCGGCCATTCTCTTACGATACATATTCCACTCAGTCGACGGCTGCGGATCGACGGCTGCGTCCGCCGGCATCCTGCTGCATCCAATCTCGTATCGGGATGGTACGATTGATGAATGGGCCCGCCGCTGCCTGGTGGGGCTGGCAAGAAGTGTCCCGCAGGAGGAAGAATGGCAAGTAACGCAATTGTAGAAGTGACAGATGCAAATTTTGATCAGCTGGTGCTGAAGTCGGACCAGCCGGTGATCGTGGATTTCTGGGCAACCTGGTGCGGTCCGTGCCGCGCGCTGGCGCCTATCGTGGACGAAGTGGCGCAGAGCTACACTGGCCGGGTTACGGTCGGCAAGATGGACGTCGACAAGAATGCGGCCACTCCACAGCGCTACGGGGTGCGCGGTATCCCCACGTTGTTGGTTTTTAAGGGCGGACAGGTGAAGGAGCAGATCGTGGGCTATGTGTCACGTGACGTGATCGAGAAGGCCCTTGATAAGAACCTGTAAGTGCGAGATTTGACATGGCGCGGCTTCGGCCGCGCCTTTATTTGTCTGTGCAACTTGCAGCCCAGTAATCTGTGATCACGCCTTTGTTTGCGTCCCTGATATTTGGGAGCACTTATAACGCCGCAATGGGCTGACGTTTCCGCCAGCCCACTTCGGCGATCTCACGGCTACCCCCAGCCGCTCGATATTCAATCCGGATTATCGATCCGGGCCGGGCCCCTGATGGGCATCGGGCGTAATGACTCTGTCAGGAACCGTCACCGTATGCGCCCCGACGTTTGTGGCCTCCGGCCCCACGGTCTTGGCAGTAGGATCAGTAGTCGCGTTGGGAGCAACACGGTTGGGATTCTTTTCTACGGTTGTTGCTTGCGGGCCAACGGTTGTTGCGTGGGGTCCCGTGCTGATCGCGCCGGGGTTAATTCGGGCATTGGGGGACACCGGGCCGACATTGGGCATAGTTCTCGCGGACGGCCCTACGCCTCCAACAGCATGACCGCGTTGTGCGTAGCCGACGCTGGTGAGCAATCCCAGCAGCATCCCACAAACGAGCACTTTTTTCATACTTGTTCCTCCGCTACATTCCTAATGTTCATCGCGGGCCAGTTCTTCAGGTTAAAAGACGACTTGTGGCGGGTGCCTGGCTGGGGCACTCCCAAGTTAGATGCACGGACCGTGCCAGAGCGGCGCTAGTTGAAAACACTAGGGTTAGCTGGCAGTGCCTGCCTAAAGACCGTGAAAGTTTGGCCGGATAAGAGAAGTTTTGCCGGACTGGCCGGGATGTCCTGGCGGCCAATTGCTAGTAGTAGTCCAACGTGGCATGGACAGCTGAGAGTGCCTTTCAATACTTTCGCAGCACCCCAATCACCCTCCCCTGCACCTGCACCGACGCGGCGGGGACGATGATCGGCTGCATCGCGGCGTTCGACGGTTGCAGCCGAACTTTATTGCCCTCGACATAGATACGTTTCAGCGTGGCATCACTGCCGCCCACCAGGGCCACAACGATCTCTCCGTCGCGCGCGGAGTTCGCCTTCTCCACCAGGACGTAGTCGCCGTCGAGGATGTGCTCGTCCTGCATGCTCTCGCCTTTCACTTGCAGCACATAGACTTCTTTCGAGCGCGTGAAATCGGCCAGCGAAATCGATTCCGGGTTCTCCACTGCTTCCAGCGGCTGGCCAGCGGCGATGCGGCCCAGCAATGGCAGGCTCATGCTTTCCGCAGCAGCGGCTGCCGCCACGGCAAGCGATTGTTTCATCAGCCCGCGTGGCTTCAGCAAATCGATCGAGCGGCTGCGATTGTAGTCGCGGCGCAGCAGTTCCTTCTGCTCAAGATTGGTGATGTGCTTGTGGACCGTGGCCAGCGAGCTTAGTCCGAGACCTTCGGCGATCTCCTCGAACGACGGCGAATAACCGTGGGTGTCCACGAAGTTCGAGATGAAGTCATACACCTGTTTCTGGCGGCGAGTAAGGGCCATGACCGTGCGCTGAGCCTCCGCCCATATTGTTAGCGAATAAAAGGCGAATGTCAATAACCGCGTCGCAAAACCCCTCGTGGCACCGTTTGCTAACTTGGTTCGGATCCAGTCGCCTTGTACGAATCGTCGAGCTTAGGCAAACTAATGAGCACTTCAATTCTGCAGTCTGAGAGGAAGGAAGGAAAGATGCGCGTCAGGAATCTACTACTGCTCCTTTGCGTTATGGCGCCTGCGATGCTGGGTGCGGACGTCATGGACTCAGCCTCCAACGGCTTCACGGTCAGGGTCGCGACCGTGATTCACGCGTCTTCCGCCGATGTGTACGATCGCCTCGTGCATCACGTGGGCGACTGGTGGAGCTCAGACCACACCTACTCCCAGGATGCTCACAACCTGTCGATCGATGACAAGCCCATGGGCTGCTTCTGCGAGAAGCTGCCCAACAATGGCGGAGTGCGTCATGCCGAGGTCATCATGGTAATGCCCGACAAGATGCTGGTCATGTCGGGCACATTAGGGCCGCTGCAGCGCTTCGGTGCCACCGGCACGCTGAGCTTTGTGTTGATGCCTCTGCATCAGGATACGAGGCTGGAAGTTACCTATGCGGTCGGCGGATATCTTCCTGATGGACTCAACACCTGGGCCGCGCCGGTGGACAAAGTACTGACCGAACAAATGGCACGGCTGAAGAGTTACGTGGAGACCGGAATCGCCGCCGCCGCGGTTGGCGCCAAGAAACCGCAGTAAGCCGGTGAGCTGTTAGACTTGCGGCAAGTGAAGTGAGGAGGCCTCAGAAACGAGCGCTGTAGGCGCGGAATAGTCTAGCCCAGCACGCAGCCGCAGGCGGAGTGCTGGGTAGCAGTGGAAATTTTGATATGAGTCCTGTAGGGACGGCAGGGTTCTCACCGCCCCCTTTCAACGAACGTACCTGTTCTTGACGCAGTTGCCCGACGTTACTCGATGCAGCCATCAGCGCGACACAATGTCGCTCAGTGCCCACTCGATTCGGTCTACTTCGTCACGAATCACCCGGATCGCCTGCTGATGTCCAGGATGCGGTACGGGCGCAATTGCTTCCACCGCGTGACGGATCTTGTGGTTCCGGTCCCAGATCAAGTTGATTCTGGCCGAGGTCTCCATGCGATGCTGGTAGATTCGCTTGGCCACTTTCGTAGTCATCCAGGCGAATGCCAGGCCAAACAACATTTCGATGGGAAGACGATCGGTAGCTCCATCGAAATCGAAGAACGCCAGCCGATAGACGGCCTCGCCCAGGCCGAGGGAAGCGAATATCACTCCCAGCCCAATCAATCCGAGGGTTAGACGGTCAATCCTGCGGAGTTCCAACGACGATTCATCATTGCTGCGGTTTTGCTTGAGTGACATGGCTCCCCCAGCGGTGCCTACTGACTGGAATGCTCTATTGTGCTACGTAACCCGCCGTCCGCTCAACATCTTTATATCCATTAGCACAAAAAACAGCACCGCGAGGTAGTTGCCAAAGCTAATCCGGGGAGCGCGACCCTGGCGCGCACCCTGAGCGAGATGAAGTTGGAAGTGCCGGCGGGGCGAATCGGCGGCCAATCGGCTGGCCGGAAGAGCGCTCGCTCACTTGAAGCAATCGCGCCGGCCAGTACCGGTCTGAGGGATCGACCTAATGGGAGACGATCCTCGGGACGGATCGTTCAAATCAATGAGTGGCGCAGCGAACCCAACTCGCAATTAATCGAACGCTCGGATGGCCGCAGTCTCGTCGTCCTTCACGTCGAAGACGGTGTAGAGCTTGGTGATCTGCAGCAGATCGTGCACTTTCTTGGTCAGGTTCAGCAGCTTCAATTCGCCGCCCTGGTTGCGTACCGAAGTAAAGGAGGCGACCAGTTCGCCGATGCCCGAGCTGTCGATGTAGCTGATGTCGCCCAGGTTCAGCAGGATTTTCTTGTGTCCCTTCGACAGCAAGTCCTTCACGGTCTCGCGCAAAGTCGAACTGCCCTCGCCTAGTTTGATACGTCCGCTCAGGTCTACCACGATAACGCCCTCTACCTGACGAACACTCGCTTTCATGCTCACGTGGAAGCCTCCTGGCGGTCCATCCTTATTCGGGTCCGCTTTAATTAAGTGGGTCAAGCCATTCTAGTTCCAAACGGCGACTTAAGGAAATGCTAACCACTTCCGGTGCGACATCCACACAAATTTTAGACTTGGATCGCACTTGATCTGTGATCCTCGAGGATCGCGACGTGATCTGTGTCTCCGAAGAACTGAGCAAATGTGAACAGACCCGACGGTCGGACAGTGCATTAATCATGGAGCAAGGCTCCAAAATGGAAACTGTGTATACCCTCGTCCACGCGGAGACCAAACATCGAAGTCGCCACTGAAACGGCGGTAGCCGAATCGACAATCGGCAAGAGGAGAACTTATGCGTATCAGCGTCATTCTTTCGCTATTATTGGCAATCGCAATGCCGTTCGCTCCGACGGCGTCTCTCACGCAAGTGGGCGTGGCCGTCACCGTAGCGCCTCCGGCGCTGCTCGTTTACGACCAGCCTCTTTGCCCCGGCGATGGTTATATCTGGACTCCCGGGTACTGGGCTTGGGCTGATGACGGCTATTACTGGGTGCCGGGAACATGGGTGCTGGCTCCGGAAGTCGGCTTCCTCTGGACTCCCGGTTATTGGGGTTGGGGTGGTGGCGGATTCCTCTTCTATCAAGGCTACTGGGGTCCGTATGTCGGTTTCTATGGCGGGATCAACTATGGCTACGGCTATTTCGGCCATGGTTATGAGGGCGGACGCTGGAACAACGGGCACTTTTACTACAACACAACCGTGAATAACGTGAACGTCAACTCCATCCACAACGTTTACAACACCAGGGTGAACGAGGGCGAGGTCAACCATGTCAGCTACAACGGCGGTAACGGCGGGATCAATGCCCGCGCCACGCCGCAGGAAGAGGCTGCGGCTAACGAAAGACATGTTCCGCCTGTAGCCGCTCAGACTCAACACGCGTGGGCTGCCCGCAATAACCCCCAGCAACACTATTCTGCGAACCACGGGGCGCCCGCAGTTGCTGCAACTCCTGGCGCAAACATGGCGGTCCACCCTAAAGACCTGCCGCCTGTCGAACGGCCCGCTGTCCCGAGCACGGGGAATTCGAAGCAGGACCAGAAATACCAACAGCAGCAGGAGAAGCTAGTCGCGAAGCAGAACCAGGACCGGCAGAAACTGCAGCAGCAGCAGGACAAGGAACATCAGCAGCTGGCGAAACAGCAGGCTAATGAAGCGACAACGCAGCAGGTCGAGCAGCGGCACCAGCAACAGACTCAGCAAATGCAGCAAGGACACACGCAGCAAATGCAGCAGATGCAGCAGAGACAGCAGCCGGCCGGCGGCGCAGGATCTCACGCGGCAGCGGCGGTGGCGGGCATCACTAATCGAGATTCGTTCTGTTTCCGAAGTCCGGCCGGTCACTGAAAGTCGCTTTACTTTCCGATGCAGAACGAGCTGAAGATCAGGTTGAGGATGTCGTCGGCGGTGGTGGCTCCGGTGATCTCATCCAGCGCACGTAGAGCGCTGTAGAGGTCGAGCAGGAGCATCTCGTGCGGAATTTTCTGAGGTACTGCTCCCGCAGCTTTGTCCAGTGCGCCAATCGCATCGGCGACCAGCTGCTTCTGGCGCACGTTGGTCAGGAAGCCGCTCTCGCGCTGTGCGCCGGCGTTCCCGCCGACCAGCTGCAGAATCTTCCTACGTAATTCGTCGATGCCTTCGCCGGTGAGCGCGGAGGTGGCGACGCTGCCGTCAGGCCGTAGCGAATTCGGTATCTGCGAGTCTCAACGATCGGAGCGTGCCTCCGGCACAAGGTCAACCTTATTAAGGACGACAAGCCGGACGCGGCCTTCGCTTTTTGCGACTAACTCACGTCCGGATTCGAATCTCCCGCCTGCGCGCCACCGAACCAGGCGGGATTCGCCGCATCCAGCACAATCAGCACTACGTCCGCATCGGCCAGCGCCTCCATCGACTTGCGCACGCCTATGCTTTCCGCCTCATCCTTCGCGACGCGAATGCCCGCGGTATCGACCAGCCTCACGGGGATGCCGCCGATCGCAACCGTCTCGCTGACCAGGTCGCGCGTGGTGCCGGGCGTGGCCGTGACGATCGCGCGCTCGCTTTTAACTAACCGGTTAAACAAACTCGACTTGCCGACATTTGGCTGTCCGACAATGGCCAGCGTCAGCCCTTCATGCACCACTTTGCCGAAGGCAAAGCTGGCCAGCAGCTCTTCGAGCGGCGCGCGGATCGCGGCGATGCGCCCCAGAATCTGCTCATCGGCAATCACCGAGACATCGTCTTCGGCAAAGTCCACTCCCGCTTCCATCGTGGCGATCAGCTCCACCAGCTTCTGCTTGATGGGTTGCAGCCGCTTCGACAACGCGCCGTCCAATTGCCGCGCCGCCACTTGCGCCTGGTAGAGCGTCTGCGACTCGATCAGGTCGCGCACCGCTTCGGCCTGCGTCAGGTCGATGCGGCCGTTCAGAAAAGCTCGCATGGTGAACTCACCCGGCTCGGCGAGCCGCGCACCACCTGCGATCGCCATCTCGACCACATGCCGCAACACCACGGGCGAGCCATGGCAGGAAATCTCGACAACATCGTCGGTGGTGTAGGAGTGTGGCTTGGCGAAGAAGGTGACGACGACCTCGTCGATGCGTTCGCCGCTCGCCGACTCGATCAGCTCGCCGAAATGAGCGTGGCCGGCTTCGAGATCGTGCCCGTGCGCGAGGCGCAGCATGGGACAGGCGATCTTCTGCGCGTCAGACCCCGATATTCGCACCACGCCGATGCCGCCGCGCCCCGCAGGCGTGGCGATGGCGACGATGGTGTCGTCAAGGTGCATGAAGTCAATTATGAATTAAAACGACTGGGATGGCCTCGCTCGTCGTCGTTCGCTTGATCACTTCGCCACAAACATCGCCACGCTGCGCGCCTTCACCAGATAGCTTTCCTGCGATAGCAGCGGGAACTCCTGCCCGTCTTCCGCGATGTCGAGTGGCGAGGCTTGCGCGGTGTCCACCACGCGAAACCACTCGCGGTCGCCAATCTGCGGCAGCTCAAACTCCAGGTCGCCGGAGTAGGCATTGGCGATGAAGTGCAGGTCGTCGCGCGCGTCGCCTTCATGCAGTTGCGTCAGCTGCATGGCAACCGTGCGCGACTCGTGGCCCCAGTCCGGCTTCACGCGCTTCACACCGTGCCAGGTGATGTGAAAGCCGTGTTCGCCATTCAGCTGAAAATCGGCGCGACGCAGCAGCGGACAGCGTTTGCGGAAGGCGATCATCAACTGGAAGAAACGCAGCAAGCCGGCGTTCGTCTCCGCCATTCGCCAATCCACCCAACTGATCTCGTTGTCCTGGCAGTAAGCGTTGTTGTTGCCCTGTTGCGTGCGGCTGATTTCGTCGCCCGCCAGGATCATGGGCACGCCGTGCGAGACCAGCAGGATCGCCGCGAAATTCTTCTGCTGCCGCAGACGAAGTTCCACGATTGCCGGATCGTCCGATGGGCCTTCCACGCCGCAATTCCAACTGAAATTGGCGTTGTTGCCGTCGGTGTTGTTGTCGCCGTTCGCCAGGTTGTGCTTCTCGTTGTAAGAGACCAGATCGTTCAGCGTGAAGCCATCGTGGCAGGTCACGAAATTGATGCTGTGATAGGGCTCGCGCGCGCTGGTCAGATAAAGATCAGGACTACCTAACAGCCGCGTCGCCAGCGGCGAAGTCATCCCGGCGTCGCCCTTCACAAACTTGCGAACGTCGTCGCGAAATATGCCGTTCCACTCCGCCCAGCGTCCCCACGACGGAAGCGTGCCGACCTGGTAGAGGCCGGCTGCATCCCAGGCCTCGGCAATCAGCTTGGTGTTGGCCAGCACCGGATCGTAGGCCAGGCTCTCCAGCAGCGGCGGATTCTTCAGCACCCTCCCATCCTGGCCGCGCCCCAGGACCGACGCCAGGTCGAAGCGGAATCCGTCGACATGCATCTCCATCACCCAATAGCGCAGGCAATCGACGATGAAGTCGCGGACCACGGGATTGTTGGCGTTCACGGTGTTGCCGCAGCCGGTGTAGTCCACGTATTTGCCGATGGCGGGGTCGAGAATGTAGTAGGTGGAATTGTCGATGCCGCGAAACGACCAGGTGGGCCCGTGCTCGTCGCCTTCAGCCGTGTGGTTGAACACGATGTCGATGATCACTTCGATGCCCGCCTGGTGAAAGGCGCGAACCATCTGCTTGAATTCCTGGATCTGCTCGCCGTCTGCGAGATTGGAAGAATACGCTGCATTCGGCGCGAAGAAGGCAGTCGGCTGATAACCCCACAGGTTCACCAGCGCCTCGCCGGTAAAAGGATTGACGCGGTCCGTATCGGATTCCTCGAACTCATCGACCGGAAGCAGTTCGACCGCAGTCACCCCCAGCTTCTTCAGATACGGGATCTTTTCCACCAGGCCGGCAAATGTTCCCGGGTTCGGTACTCCGGAAGACGAATGCTGCGTGAAGCTGCGGACATGCGCCTCATAAATAATGCTGTCCACCAGCGGTATATTAAGCGGCTGATCGTCTCCCCAATCGAAGGCACGCTCCACCAGCAAACAGTTGCGGTAAGGGCCGCGCCCCCGGCTTGTATTCGCCCCATGTGCCGCCGTTGGAGAGCGCGTGCGCATAGGGATCGAGCAACACGTGCGCGGGATGGAAGCGATACACCTGCGGATCGGGATTGGGCTGCATGTCGAAGCGGTATCCGTACTGGCCGCCGGCGTCCAGCCCCTCGACGAACACGTGCCACACCTGGCCGGTTCGGTTGGCCAGAGGATCGAGCGCGAACTCGACGTAAGGGTCTTGTGCTCCCGATTGGAAGAGCACCAGCGTGCATGCGGTGGCATGCTTGGAAAAAATCGCAAAGTTCACGCCGCGGCGGCGCACCGTGGCGCCTAGCGGAAGCGCTTCTCCGCGGCTGATACTTTGCCCGGGCGCGGTAGTGAGCGGCGCCTTCTTCGGTGCACGTTGGGTATAGGACTTGAGTGGCATGGTCCGCGCCGACCATTGTGCGCCAGAGGGGGCGCTTTGGAACAGCAAAAAGTCACGCGGACAAGAGCTATGCGGATATTCACCACGGAAACACGGAGCTCACGGAGGAAACTTTTTCTAGAAGCCATCTGGCTCTGCTGGCTTCCTGGCCGTAACTGGCAACCGCAGGGGCGGCGAAAAAATGTGGAGAGCCGGTAATCGAGTCCCGCGTTGCGGGACGGCGACATGATAGCCCAGCACGCAGCGCAGCGGAGTGCTGGGTAAGCTCCATCCTAGAATCTGAGCCCCTTCAGGGGCGGCACACCGGGATGTCAACCGAGCCAAGCCATCTATAAACGCCTTGTATCAGTCACGGCTTTATCGCCTGCGTGCGAACGAAGCGTGATGTTCGGCGGTGGAGTATGACTCGTGAAAAAAGAACCCCGAAGGGGTGGACCTGCAGTTAGCCCAGGACGGAGCGCAGCGGAAGTCCTGGGTTGGGTGGGAAAAAGTAACTGAGTCCCCCGGGGACGACAGGGGGCGCACGCGCTCACTAAAGAGCCTGCCTTGGGCGTGCCGAAGGGCTCGTAGAAAATTTCACCGCCGACCGCATGCTCACCCTCGCCCTAGCAGCTCGCGCGCAATCCGGGCGTACAAGTCAATCGCCTCCAGGAGCTGCTTCTTCTCGATGTACTCGCTGTCGGTGTGCGCAACGTGTATTGAGCCGGGGCCGATCAGCAGCGGTTTTCCCCAACGCGTGAGCGCCGGAATGTCGGTGGTGAAGGCCGCCACCATGGTCTCGATGCCGGGAACCGTGCCCAGCTCCATGTAAGGAATCTCCAGCTTGAAATTGGCTTCAGCTTTGTCGCCTGCTGCTTGTGTGATTTGATTGCGCAACTCCTCCGCCGGACCCACCAGCCGAAACAGCAACTGCGCCACAGCGTGATCGGGAATGACGTTGGGGGCGCGGCCGCCTTCGATCTGCCCAACGTTCAATGTGCACGGCCCGGCTTTCGGATTGGTGGGCAGCTTGAGCTTGCGAATCTCGTGCAGCGCGTCCAGCAGCTTTTCGATGGCCGACTCACCCAGCTCGGGATAAGCCGAGTGCGCCATTTTGCCGCGCGCTGTCAGCTCCACTCGCAGCGTGCCCTTGGTCGCGATGGCCAGCCGGTTCTCTGTAGGCTCGCCGTTGATCAGGAACTTCACGCCGCGCGGCTGCTGATTGGCCGTCTGCGCGCCCTGGCTGTCGCGCTCCTCGCCCACCAGAAACAGCAGTCCGACGTGAACGCCTTCTGCACGCAATTTCTCCGCCGCCGCAATCTGCGCCACGATGATGCCCTTGGCGTCGCACGAGCCACGTCCGCAGATGCGGTCCGCTGTCTCCGAGGAAGGGATGAACGGCGGCACCGTATCCATGTGGGTGGAGAAGGCAAGCTCTGGCTTGGGGTGACCTGGGTCAGTTGCCCAGACGTCAAAGCGATCGCCTTCAACAGGTATGCGCTCGACGTTGTATCCAAGCCGCGTCAACTCATTGGCGAGCGCCTCGCCAACCGCGGCTTCCATTCCAGTAGTCGATTCAATGTCGATAAGCTTGCGAGTGAGAGCGAAGACGTCCATCTGGAAAGAATAGATGATTTCACCATCCTTCGGCTTGGCTCAGGGCAGGCTCCGACACAGAGGCACGGCTACCGCTTTGTAACAGGGCACGACTTCAGTCGTGCCGAACTTCGCGCAACAAAAGATTCGGGCTTCAGCCCCTGCGCAACAGGGGCTGAAGCCGTGCCCTGATACAAAGCCATTCGCGAAATCGGCGCACCCTACTTCGCCTTGCCGCTAAGCCCGGCCCACTTCTCCAGCAGCCCCAGCGTCGCGGCAAAGTCCAGATCGTCCCAGCCTTCTTCGCTCGACAGCTCGTAAATCTCATCCACGGTTTCCAGCGCGGGCAGCTTCACCCGGTGCTCCTTCGCCATGTCGAGCATGAGGTGAATGTCTTTATGCATCAGGCGCAGCGGGAAGTTAGGCGAGTAGTCATGGCGCAGCACAAACGGCGCTTTGTAGTCCACCACGCCGGAGCGCACCATGGAAGCCTGAATCAACTCGATGAGCTTGCTCGGCTCAACCCCCTGTTTGCGCGCCAGAACGAAGGCCTCGGCAAAGCCCTCGTAGATCATGGCGATCATCAGGTTCATGCTAAGTTTTGCGGCCTGCCCTTTGCCGGTGTCGCCGATGTGGATGACCAGCTTGCCCATGGCTTTGAACAGCGGGTCCAGGTATTGGACCGGTTCGGCCGCGCCGCCGACGATGAAGATGAGTTGGCCGTTTTCCGCGCCGACCTTCGAGCCGGTGACGGGCGCGTCCACCCAATGCACGCCGGCGGCATTTACCCGCTCGGCAAAGCGCAGCGTGGCCGTCGGAGAAATCGTGCTGGAGTCGACGATGATCGCCCCTTCTTTCAGCGATTGCACCGCGCCGTCGTCGCCAAACATCACGCGCTCAACTGAGGCGGTATCGGCGACGCAGCTCCAGACAACTTCGGCCTCTTTGGCGGCGTCCGCCGGAGAAACAGCGGTGGTTGCGCCGTCGACGTGCTGGCGCGCGGTGCGGTTCCATACCGAAACTTCGTGCCCCGCGGCTACCAGCCGCGTGGCCATTGGACGTCCCATGATGCCCAAACCGAGGAAGGCAATACGCATGTGTTGCTCCTTAGACTTTCGGAATTGGACAAGCGCTGGCAGGGAGCCGCTGGCGCAGTCGGCCCGAAACTAGATTTAAGCTGAGTGCAACACTAAGGTCAAGGAAGAGATTGCCGTTGATCGCGATGCAAAGTCGCGAGAGCGAGTGACGGTGCCGTCCAGCCTCCGGCATCGCGTGAAGCCTGGCGCGCGTCTAATAACTTACAACCTCATGTTAGGACCTTCAATTCGACGTAAGGCCGGCCACTTCGGCACTCTGGTGCGCCACTCTGCCATGACCCCGCGCACCGGAACTACGCGCAAGCCGGTGCTGGCGGATCGCGATGAGCTGGGCGTCACCTTCATCGGACATTCCAGCTTTTTCCTCCAGATGGCGGGCAAGAATATTCTGGTTGACCCCAACTTTGCCCGCTGGATTTTCGTGCTGAAGCGGCTGCGACGTCCTGGGTTGAGGCTGCGCGATCTGCCACCCATCGATGCGGTCCTGGTTTCGCACGCGCACTTCGATCATCTGCATCGGCCGTCGCTGCGCGCAATCGCCCGGCTTACACGCCGGCGCTCCGGCAAACGGCCTGTGATTGTCGTGCCGCATCATGTCCGCGACCTGGTCAGCGATCTGGGATACGGCCGCATTGTCGAACTCGAGTGGTGGGAACAGCTGCGCCTCGGCGAACTCGAGATTACTCATGTTCCGGCGCGCCATTGGGGAGCGCGAGTCATACGCGATATGCATCGCGGATACGGCGGATACGTTTTGCGGGCGGGTGGTCATTCGCTCTATCACGCCGGCGACACCGCGTACTTCGACGGCTTCCGCGAGATTGGCGAGCGCCTGCGCCCTGACGTTGCGCTGTTGCCGATCGGCGCCTATCATCCGGCTTCTTACCGTTCGGTGCACACCAGCCCCGAGGATGCGGTACAAGCCTTCGTCGATCTAGGCGCGCGCATACATGGTGCCGATGCATTACGGGACGTTTCGTTTGTCGCATGAGCCGGTAGAAGAGCCGTTGCAACGGCTGAAGCTTGAGGCCATGCGCCGCGGCATCGAAAAGAAAGTTTGTGTGCTGGAAGAGGGTGTGACGAAGCTGTTTGAATAGCCGTCAGCTGTCGGCTATCGGGTGCCTGAGTGCGCCCATCGCTGTTCGCCTTTCGCTTTTCGCCAGAACAATGTTTGACTGGTGATCCCGGTTTGATTTGTCATCCTGAGCGGAGCGTCCGCTGATGTTTTCCGACCCGACTGGTTTTGCGAGGCGGGGGGACGTGGGAGTGAAGGATATGCGTTTTGTTCTCGAGCTCCCAGTCCCACGCAGTGGGACGACATAACATAGCCCAGCGCTTCAGCGCTGGGTAGAATGGCAAATAAAATCCGAGTCCCTTTAGGGACGGCACATTCTTAGCGCGGCTTCAGCCGCGCGCTTCGCGCTGGAGGAAGAATGAAGAGAACCGCTTTCGTATTGCTGTTAACCACATTGCTTACGGCGTTCGCCTGGTCTGACGATTCCTACAAACAAGGCAAGATTGTGAAATGGGAGAACGGCACTTACGCCGACAAATCCAAGAAACATCCCACCAAGAACTGGATCGTCTATCAACTCCAGACGGACACGACCACCTATTCAATCGCCCGGCAGAAGGAAACCAAGCCGCAAATGCAGGCCGGCGACACGTTGTTCAGTACGAGCTAAAGAAGACCACTCAGATCAATGTGATCGACGCTAACGGCAAGAAGCACGAATACCAGGTCGTGGGCCAAACGGCGGGGCCGGGTCAATAAGCGCGCCGTTATTTCCGGCGCGGCAGGCGAATGGGAGAGGCCAGTATTCCGGACAGGTGCTCGACCTCGGTCACCACGCGATCCAGATCGTCGATCAGCGGCTTCAGCCGGTGGGTCACGCCGCCCAGGCGATATTCCCTTACCAGCGACCGGTAGTACCAAAGCGTCTTCGCCTTGGGAACCGAGAAACGCGAGAAGGCGATCTCACCGTCGTTGCGCAAATCACGCAGCACGGCGCGCGCGTTGTACAGCTTGTCAGCCGCCGACACGAAGCGCGTCTCGGCGTCCTCATGCCGCACTCGGCGCAGGTAGCGGAACTTACGCCGCTCCCAATTCTCCTTCTTCTTGGGGTCCTCGGCGTAGGAGTCGGTGCAGCCATCCACGATCTTGGCCACACGCGCCCCAAAAATCTGGTCGATTACCTTTAGCATGGGCCGCCCGCCGTGGTCTTCGACGGCATCGTGCAGCAGCGCCGCAATCGCCATCTCCTCGTCGCCGCCGTAATCAAGCACGATGGAAGCCACGCCCAGCAGATGCGAGATGTATGGGATGCCGCTCTTCTTGCGGTCCTGCTCGCGGTGGACCTGCGAGGCGAAAAGCAGGGCATGATCGAAGCGCGTGGAGAGCGGGACAAACTTGCGATCGAACGAGCGAGGGAGTTTGGTCGGCATAGATCAGCGCAGGAAGTTTTGCTCGACTCAGAATAACGGAAAACGGGAAGAGCAACTAGCAATTAGCGACTAGCAACTAGCTGGTGGTGCGGCTGGGAGGGTTTACGAGGGTTCGCAAGTGCGATTATCACGGCATTCTCGAGGTGCCAACGGCTACTTGCTAGTTGCTAATTGCTAGTCGCTAATTACTCTCTTCAATCCAGCCTCACCAGAAACACGCCGCCCTCTTTCACGTGGGTTTTGCTGGCCACTTCCTGGGCTTTGCGCTTGTCGTCGCCCTCAGGACGGATGCGGACCCACTCGCCGGTCGGCCCCGTAAACTGGATGACGTTGGCGTTTTCGTACCGGTCCTGCAACTTTTCTTTCAGCTTGCGGGCTTCGCTTTCGCTGTGCAACGCGCCAATCTGCACGCACCAGCGGCCACCTTCTGCAATCGGCGCCGGCGCCGACAGCACTTCCAGCTTTACCTCCGCCGTCCCCGGCCGCCAGATATCGACCGCCTTCGCCGCAGCCAGCGACAGGTCGACAATGCGGTCTTCCACGAACGGACCGCGATCGGTGATGCGCACCATGACCGACATGCCCGGTGCTGAGGTTCGTGACCCGCACCATGGAGTTCATGGGCAGCGTCCGATGCGCGGCGGTCATCGCATTCTGGTCGTAGATTTCGCCATTGGCTCCGCGATGGTGGTTGTACGGAGGCCCGTACCAGCTCGCCAGCCCGGTCTCGACGTAGATGGGTTTGCCTTTACGTGGAGCTGTGGGCGCCGGCTCGGTAGTGGCCGTTGCGGACGGTGCCGGCTGCGGTGCGGTGACGGTCGGCGGAGGCGGGACAGGCTGGTTGCGCGCGGTTTTATGTCCGCCGCACGCTGAGAGCAGCAGAAGCCCTGCGGCGACGAGACCGACCAGCCCGGCCCGCGCGGTTAGCCCTTGCGCTTGCTGGAATCCATGTGGTCGGCGGCCTTCGCCAGCTTCTCGCTGGCAATCCGCAGCGCGTTGGTCGAGCCCTGCCGAATCGACGGCACCAGCTCGTCGTTGATGTACTTGATCAGCAACTGCGTCTCTTCCTCGATGCGTTGCGTGGTGTCGCCCAGCAAATCGTCGAGCCGCTCCCCAGCCGTCTGGAAGGGACGGCGGGCGTTCTTGTTTGGTTCGTTCACAGCCAGCCACCTTGCGAGTAGCGAATAATCGTCAGGCACAAAGATTATGGGACGGATCGCGGCTGCGGTCAATTGGCGAGAAGGGTGCCGAGGAGAAGCTGTCAGCCCTCAGCCGTCAGCGTGCGGCCACTCGTGTCCTTACGATTTGTCATCCTGAGCGGAGTGAGGACGCGTGAGCGACCGCCCTTTGTGATGTGTCATCCCGACCGAGGACTTTAGTCCGAGTGGAGGGACCTGCTTTCCGTAGGCAGCGCGATGCAGTGCGCGGCCTGGCAAGAACGGCCACGGGATGATGGTCGACTTAAAACGAGAGGGCCTGGTTCTGCCACTCGCGGCGAACAGCAGGTCCCTCCACTCCGCTTCGCTCCGGTCGGGATGACACCCCTTAACACGTCTGGGCGGAGTGAGGTCGCGGAGCGACCGCCCTTTGTGATGTGTCATCCCGACCGAGGACTTCAGTCCGAGTGGAGGGACCTGCTTTCCGTAGGCAGCGCGATACATTGCGCGCCCAGTACACCCAGGGATGGTGGCCGACTCAAACGAAGAGCCTCGTCTGCCACTCGCGGCGAACAGCAGGTCTCCGCTCCGCTTCGCTCCGGTCGGGATGACAATTCATAAATGGTTGGCTCACGTCGGACGGCGATCCACAGCGAACCAGCCGACTGCTGCGGTAATCTATCCCTATGCCTACGCAAGCTACCGGCTCCGAAGTTCGCCGCATGTTTCTGGACTATTTCGTCTCCAAGGGACACAAGGATAGTCCACTCCTCCTCGCTCGTCCCGGCCAACGACCCCACGCTGCTGTTCACCAACGCCGGCATGAACCAGTTCAAGGACGTCTTCCTCGGCCTGGAGAAGCGCGACTACAACCGCGCCACCTCGTCGCAGAAGTGCGTGCGCGCCGGCGGCAAGCACAACGACCTGGAGAACGTGGGCTTCACCAATCGCCACCACACCTTCTTCGAGATGCTGGGCAATTTCAGCTTCGGCGACTACTTCAAGAAGGACGCCATCGCCTACGCCTGGGAGCTGGTCACCTCGCCCGAGTGGTACGGCATCGACAAAGACAAGCTCTACGTCACCATCTTCAAGGGCGAGCAGGGCATCGCGCGCGACGACGAGGCCTATGAACACTGGCGCGCGACTTTAGAAAAAGATGGCGTCCCGCTGGATCGCATTTACGAGATGGGCATGAAGGACAACTTCTGGCAGATGGGCGACACCGGCCCCTGCGGCCCGTGCAGCGAGATCCATTACGACATGGGCGTCGCGGCCAGCGACGCCGGCCACACCGATTGCCAGTTCGGCTGCGAGTGCGGCCGCTACGTCGAGATCTGGAACCTGGTCTTCATGCAGTTCGACCAGCAGCCCGATGGCGAGATGCGCCCGCTGCCCAAGCCGTCCATCGACACCGGCGCCGGCCTGGAGCGCGTGACCGCCGTGATGCAGGGCGTGATCTCGAACTACGACACCGATCTGTTTACGCCGCTGATCAAGCGCGCGGCGGAGCTGACCGGCGTGTCGCTCGAGCAGGAGAAGAAGAAAGAAGACGTCGAGCAGTCGCACAAGCAGGCAGCGTCGCTGCGCGTGATCGCCGACCACGCGCGCGCGTCAACGTTCCTCATCTCCGATGGCGTGCTGCCGTCGAACGAAGGACGCGGCTACGTGCTGCGCAAGATCATCCGCCGCGCGATTCGGCACGGACGACTGCTCGGACAGGAGAAGCCGTTTCTGTTCGAGATGGTGTTCGCCGTCCGCGATCTGATGAAGGATGCGTATCCGGAGCTGATCGAGAGCGCGAATCGCGTAGCGGAGATGATCAAGGGCGAGGAGACGCGGTTCGCGCACACGCTGGATATCGGACTTGAGACGGCTGGAGTCGAGACCTTCGCGACACGTTGGATCGCGTACGAAGCGTGAAACAGCTTACTGGCATGACCGCACAGAAGGTGCCTGGCATGCCGATGCTCGTCGAGCCGATACGCGAAGCTAGATCAACGGATCGGAAGATTATCGAACGAGAGTCTGCGAGATGCGCCATGCCTATCAGCCGGGCGAGAAGCATTCAAGCTCTACGACACGTTTGGCCTACCGCGCGATTTCATCGAGGACGCTGCCGCGATCGCTGGCATTGAGTTCGACTCTGCCGGTTTCGACGCTGCCATGGAAGAGCAGCGCAAGCGCGCGCAGGCTTCCTGGAAGGGCGGCTCCAAGGCCACGGCATCCCCGCTGTATCAATCGTCTCCCGCGCACCGAGTTCGAGGGCTATCACAAGACGCTCTCCACCGGCGCGAAGTTCTCGCGATCATCAAGTCCGAGAACGGCACCGGCGTCGGCGTGCAGGAGCTGAAGCCCGGCGAGCGCGGCGAGATCGTCCTCGATCACACGCCCTTCTACGCCGATGCCGGCGGACAGGTCGGCGATGTCGGCTGGCTCTACGCCGACGATCACAACACCCTCGTCGCCGAGGTCGAAGGCGCGACCTATCCCGTGCAGGGCGTGCGCGCGCATCGCGTCGTCGCCAAGCAGACCATCCACGTCGGCGACAAAGTCGACGCCATGGTCAACGACGAAGTCCGCCGCTCGACCATGCGCAACCACACCGGCACGCACCTGCTGCACGCCGCGCTGCGCAATGTGCTGGGCACGCACGTGAAGCAGGCGGGCTCGCTGGTCGATCCCGGCCACCTGCGCTTCGACTTCTCGCACTTCGCCTCGCTCGACGACGAGGAGCTGCAGGACATCGAAGACCTCGCCAACAAGGAAGTGCTGCGCAACGATCGCGTCGAGGTCATCGAGGACGTGCCCATCGACGTCGCCGTCAACGAGTACAAGGCGATGGCGCTCTTCGGCGAGAAGTACGGCGACCGCGTGCGCGTCATCCGCATCGGCGACTTCTCCACCGAGCTGTGCGGCGGCACGCACACCGCCGCGACCGGCGAGATCGGGCTGATCAAGATTCTGAAAGAAGGCAGCGTCTCCAGCGGCGTGCGGCGCCTGGAAGCCGTGACCGGCGAAGGCTCGCTGCGCCACTTCCGCAAAGATCATCAGCTGGAGAACGTCGTCGCGACGCTGGTGCGCGGCGACGACGAGTCTCCCGCCGACGCGCTGAAGCGCGAACTGGAGCGCCGCGAGGACGAGCTGAAGAAGCTGCGCAAGGAGCTGGAGCAGGCGCGCATGAAGTCGGCTGCGTCGTCGGTGTCATCGGCGACGGAGAACGTGCGCGAGGTGAAGGGCGTGAAAGTCCTGGCCACGCGCGCCGACAACCTCGAGCGCACGCAGCTGCGCACGCTGGTCGACAACCTGCGCAACAAGCTGGGCTCGGGCGTGGTCGTCATGGGATCGGTGAGCGACGGCAAGGTCGCGCTGATCGTCGGCGTCACCAAAGACCTGACCGCGCGCGTGCAGGCGGGCAAGATCATCGCCGAGGTCGCGAAGAAAGTTGGCGGCTCCGGCGGCGGCCGTCCCGACATGGCCGAGGCCGGCGGCAAAGATCCCGCCGCGCTGGATTCGGCGCTGGATGCGAGCTATGGCGTGGTGGAAGGGTTGCTGAAGTGAGCTGCGAGCCACGAGCCGCGAGCTTCGAGCCAACCGCTGATTCAGCCCGAAGGGCGGCATTTGTATTAGCCGTGGGCGTAAGCCCGCGGTCAGGCCGGTTTGTCGCGCCGCAGCCACGGAGTGGCGGCACGCTTCTGACATAATCGCGACCCATCGCGAATTTGTGTCGCCGCTCCGCGGCTCTATTTCCCCAACAAACACTCACCGCGGGCTTACGCCCACGGCTAAAGCAAATGGCGCGGCTCCGCCGCTCCAGGCGCTGTAAGCCAAGCGATGCCGCGAGCCTCTCAGCTGGCTTCGGCAGCGTCGCCAGCGCCCTGCGCGCCGTACTCCTTCAATTTGTTGTGCAGCGTTTTCAGGCTGATGCCGAGGATTTCTGAGGCGCGCGTCTTGTTGTTGTTGGTGGCTTCCAGCGTTTTCAGGATGAGCAGCCGCTCGGCTTCGGCTACAGTGGTGCCGACTCCCAGGCGCACGGCATTAGCCTCCTGCACCGGCGCCCGCGGAACCACCTGGCCAAATCCCGGCGCCAGATGCTTCATCTCGACCATCGCGCCATCACAAACGATGGCAGCGCGTTCCAGCGTGTTGCGCAGTTCACGAACGTTGCCCGGCCAGGCATAAGACTGAAACAGGCCGCTCACCTGCTCGCTGACGCCCGGCCACTTTGCGGTTGTGCTTCTCGTTCAGGTCGGCCAGCAGCGACTGCACCAGGTCGGGCAGATCTTCCTTGTGCTCGCGCAGGGGCGGAAGTTGAATGTTGAAGACGTTCAGGCGATAGAAGAGATCGTTACGTAGCTGTCCGCTGGCCACGGCGTCTTCAGGAACCTTATTGGTGGCCGTCAAGCACGCGAACGTCTACCGCGGTCTCGCTCTTGCTGCCCAGGCGGCGCAGCTTGCGGTCTTCCAGCACGCGCAGCAGCTTGGCCTGCGTCGCGATCGGCATCTCGCCGATCTCGTCGAGCAGCAAGGTGCCGTTCTCGGCCAACTCGAAACAACCGATGCGGCGCTCGAATGCGCCGGTGAAAGCACCTTTTTCGTGGCCGAAGATCTCGCTCTCGATTAACGTCTCCGGGATGGCGGCGCAGTTGATGGCCACAAACGGCTTGGCTTTGCGGTTGCTGAGCGAATGAATGGTGCGAGCCACCAGCTCTTTGCCGGTGCCGCTTTCCCCGGTGATGAGGACAGAAGCGGTACTGGGCGCAACCATTTCGATGAGGCGGAAGACCTCCTGCATACGTTTGGACGGGCCGATGAGCGAACCCAGCACGCCGATGTCGCGCAGCTTGCGGCGGCTGGCTTCCAACTCGCGCTCGGTGCCGCGCAGGCGGGAGGCATTTTGCAGGATGTTGCGCAGCCGGGTGGGATTTACCGGCTTCTCGATGAAGTCGAAGGCGCCGGTTTTCATGGCGCTGACGGCAGCGTCGATGCTGCCTTGCGCGGTCAACAGGATAACGGCAACTTGCTGCGGCTGAGCGGCGATTTGTTCCAGCAGCTGCATGCCATCCATGCGGGGCATGCGCAAGTCGGTGATGACGATGGCCGGGTTCCAGCGCTCGACTGCTTCAAGCCCTTCCACGCCGTCACTGGCGGTCGCGGCCTCGTAACCCCAGGCCCGGACCAGTTCGGCCAAGCCGGTCCGTTCATTTTCTTCGTCTTCTACGATCAGAACCTTTTCCAGGGTCATGAGGAACGGCGCCTCTCCAGTTTGGTGATGAAAGCGGCTTCTCCCAGCTGGCCGATAGAAATGGCAGCTCCGGGCGGCATGTGCAGGGCCGGTTCGGCCAGAGTACCCACAAAGCTGCCAATAAGGTAACATTTCTGAGGCACTTGCGCGGACGCGAGGCGAATCCCAATTCGATGAGAACTGAACGAAAGATGCGAGTGCAGGGACGAGCCGCGATGCAGCCGCTTCATTCCCGGGATAGAATTCAGTCATGAATCGTTGTATGTGCGGCGTTATCTTCGCGCTGATCGGCAGTGGGTTGAGCTTCGGACGAAGTGGGCCCTTGATGACCGCCGCAGTGCCGGCGTGTTTTGTGTCGGCCAGCGCGGGTTTACGGTTCGCGGATCCAGCTGCGCAGCAGCAAACCACGCCGCCAGATCAGCAAGCGGTCAAGCCGGCAGTGGTTATTGTGCAGCTGAGTAAGTCACTTGATTCACGAAAGCTCACGGCGGGCAATTCGATAGAAGCGAAGGTGACCGCCGATTTGCGCTGGAATGGAACGGTAATCCCGCGCGGGTCGAAAGTGATTGGCCACATTACCGAGGCATCTTCTCGGGCCAAGGGTGATCCTGCGTCAGCCCTGGGCATGGTTTTTGATCGTATCGCGCTAAAGGACGGCACCGAACTGCCGCTAAAGGCCAATATTCAAGCGGTGGGTCCGCAGCCAGGCTTCGGGCTCGGAGATGCGGAACCGCAATACCCGCACCCAATGGCCGCCCCCGGAGGGCCTGGGTCGGTGGGTGGCCCTCCCAGTCCGATTGGCGTGGGGGCGCCGCAAACGACCTTTCCGCCAAACCCGTCAGCCGGGGCACAACCCACGTCAACACAGGGCAATCGGCAGGATTCGGGCGGAATTACCGCAGGCTCGACTGGGGTTGTGGGATTACCCGATCTGCAACTACAAGGCGATTCAATCCTTGCCTCCAGCGGCAAGGAAGTGAAGCTGGCGGCCGGCAGCCAACTGTTGCTACGGTTACAAAGTCAGTAAACAGTGGGGCTTACATAGTAAGAGATTGAGAATGAATGTTTTGTTAATCTGAGCTGTTGCTGTACAATAACCTGCTGTTGCGGGTCAGGTCTTTATCCTGCACTTGTACCACGATATTGCACCGAGCTGGGCCACTTTGTTTACGGTACTGCTGAGTTCCGGAGGATTAAGAATGTCTTCTCGTATTGGAAAAGTTCCGACACGCCGTATTGCGACGATAGCTGCGCTTGCGGTTGTGCTGTGCCTGTTGGGCACGTTCGCCGCGGCGCAAGTCAGCATCCAGCCGAAGGATGAAGTTTACTTCGGCTATGCATGGTTACACCCTGGCGGACACTACGACCTTGGCATACAGACCAAGTCCGTTAGCGACGGTATCGATATATCGAACGTTTATTACCTGCCTCAAGCCCACAACGTGGGCTTCTTGGTCGATGGCAGCATGCATTGGGGCAGCAACTACGGTGGTCCCGGCAATGCCGGCGATTACTATATGTTGGGTGGTCTCCAGTACAAGTATCACAGCGACTTGTTCGAGCCGTTTTTCCGGGTTTTCGCCGGGGCTCTTAAACAGGTTGCTCCCGGATACCCGAATACGCCAGTCCACTCGATTGACCAGTGGAACGCGGCGTTGGGAGCAGGTGGCGGTATCGATTACAACGTTTGGCATGGCGACAACAAGAGCCTGGCCATTCGTGTTTTCCAGGCTGACTACATCTACAGCAACTACAATTCAGTTTTCCAAACCACCTCGAAGCAGTGGAACAGCCTCCGCCTGTCCGGCGGCCTGGTAGTGGGATTAGGCAACTACTACGAGCCAACTCCCACCGCAGCTTGCACGGTAACGCCGACAGAGGTGACGGAAGGCGAACCGGTCACGGTGACCGCGACCGGAGGCAACTTCAATCCCAAGCACAGCGTGACCTACGGCTGGACAACGAACGGCGGCAAGCTGGACGCCGCCGACAAGCAGTCGGCCCGTGTCGATACCACGGGGTGGAAGCAGGCAGCGTACACCGCTAACGCCACCATCACCGACCCCAAGATGAAGAAGGGCGGATCGGCAACGTGCGCGGCGAACTTCACCGTGAAGGCGAAGCCGATGAATCCGCCGCAGGTAAGCTGCTCGGTGAATCCGAGCACGGTGCAGTCGGGTAGCCCGTCGACCATCACGACTTCGGCGAGCAGTCCGGACAACGCGCAGATCACCGGCGTACTCCTACACGCGCGAGCGCTGGCCGCATCAGCGGCACGGGCACGACGGCCACTCTGGACACGGCCGGAGCAGGCGCAGGTCCGGTAACTGTCACGGTCACGGCAACGGATGCCCGCAACCTGACGGGCAACGGCACGTGTACGGTGAACGTCGAAGTTCCGCCGCCGCCGCCGACGTGCAGCAAGATCAACTCCATCCAGTTCCCGGACCTCAAGCGTCCGTGGCGCGTGGATAACACTGCCAAGGCCATACTGGACGACGTGGCCAGCAAACTGAAGAACGATCCGAACGCGAAGATCGTCATCATCGGCTACGCTGATGGCGAGAAGGCGCCGATGGAGGGGACGGGCAAGAACCGTCATCCGATGAACCTGGCGGCGCAGCGTGCGGTAAATGCCAAGGCGTATCTGGTGCAGCAGCAGGGCATCGACCCGAGCCGGGTTGAAGTCCGTCAGGGCACCGGACAGCAGAAGGTGGCGGATATCGTCTGGGTCCCGCAAGGATCAGATGAGAACACGTGCGCCGATCTGCAGAACACGACGCCGGTGGATGAGTCGGTGGTGAAGCCGAGCGAGAACGCCTATCCGAAACCGAAGAAGGCGGCTCCTATGCCTCATCATAAGAAAGCTGCTGCAGGTGCGGCGCCGGCCGCTGCTCCTCAGCAGTAAGCGATTCTTTCGCCTGGACCACACGATCGGTGGGAGCGAAGTTGCTCCCACCGGTCTTTTTTTTCGCCTTTTAAGGAGCCGATTGGGCCGTGCCATGATGCTTCGAACCGGCGAAGCACTCTAACCGAATTCGTTGTAATATTGCGTTCGAGCCGTGCGACGGCGATTTTGGTCCAGAAACGGTAGTAACCTCGGATGTCACCCTTTTCTGTGAGGTACTATCTTTGTGGCTATACGGCTAGTCAATGAGAGTTTATGATTAAACGCGAGGGCGAGACTTTCCTGCGTTCTTGAGTGTGGCCATCGCCCTGGACTCCCGATTGTGCTCAGCCACATCGCGCTTGTGCCAACGTACCTTAGTAAATGAAACCGAGCTGGGCCACTTTGTTTACTGTCCAGTTGAGTTTCGGAGGATCAAGAATGACTTCCCATACTGGAGTAGCTTCGAGACACCTTATAGCGGCACTGTTTACGCTATGCCTGTTTGCGACATACGCCACTGCGCAGGTCGCAGTTCAGCCGAAGGCTGAAGTCTTCGGCGGCTATTCCTGGCTGGGCATCAACGGCACTGCCGACTTCAATGTTAAGGTCCCTGACATCAGCACTGGTTTTGACGCGTCGATGACCTACTACCTTCCGCAAGCCCACAATCTTGGATTCATCGCGGACGGCAGCGGACACTTCGATCGCGATCACCAATATGTTGGTGTAGGATTCGGTCTATTTGGTTTGCAGTACAAGTACCACACCAACAGCTTTTCCCCGTTTGTTCGCTTCATGGTCGGCTTCGCCAATCTGTCGCCGGCCTACCCGCCAACCTCTCCGAATGGTAATAACGAGTGGCAGGCAGCGCTGTCTGCGGGCGGCGGCTTCGACTATGCGATCGGCCGCAGGTTTTCGCTGCGGATATTGCAGGCGGATTACATATACACGAACTACAAAATTTATTGCGCGGGTGTGGTGAATTTCGTCTGCATCCCGAGCGACCAGACGTCGCAGTGGAACAACATTCGGTTAGCGACAGGCGTGGTTTTCAATCTGGGCAACTACTACGAGCCAACCCCCGCCGCAGCTTGCGCGGCCCAGCCGACGGAGGTGACGGAAGGCGAGCCAGTCACGGTGACAGCGACGGGAAGCAACTTCAATCCCAAGCACAGCGTTACCTATGCCTGGACCACCAATGGCGGCAAGCTTGACGCCGCCGACAAGCAATCAGCGCGGGTCGACACGACCGGCGTGGCGGCGGGCAGCTACAGCGCCAATGCCACCATCAGCGATCCCAAGATGAGGAAGGGCGGGTCGGCCACTTGCGCCGCCAACTTCACGGTGAAAGCGAAACCGATGAATCCGCCGCAGGTAAGCTGCTCGGCAAATCCGAGCACGGTGCAGTCGGGTAGCCCGTCGACCATCACGGCTTCGGCGAACAGCCCGGACAATGCACAGATCACCGGATACTCATACAGCGCAACCGGTGGACGGATCAGTGGCACGGGCACGACAGCCACTCTGGATACGGCGGGCTTGGGCGCAGGTCCGGTGAGTGTGACCGTCACCGCAACGGATGCGCGCAACCTGACTGGTAATGGCACGTGTACGGTGAACGTCGAAGTTCAGCCGCCGCCGCCGACGTGCAGCAAGATCAACTCTATCCAGTTCCCGGATCTCAAGCGTCCGTGGCGCGTGGACAACACTGCCAAGGCCATTCTGGACGACGTGGCCAGCAAACTGAAGAACGATCCGAACGCGAAGATTGTCATCGTCGGTTACGCCGATGGCGAGAAGGCGCCGATGGAGGGGACGGGCAAGAACCGTCATCCGATGAACCTGGCGGCGCAGCGTGCGGTAAATGCCAAGGCGTATCTGGTGCAGCAGCAGGGCATCGACCCGAGCCGGGTTGAAGTCCGTCAGGGCACCGGACAGCAGAAGGTGGCGGATATCATCTGGGTACCGCAAGGAGCGGATGAGAACGCGTGCACCGATCTGCAGAACACGACGCCGGTGGATGAGTCAGTGGTGAAGCCGAGCGAGAACGCCTATCCGAAACCGAAGAAGGCGGCTCCTATGCCTCATCATAAGAAAGCTGCTGCAGGCGCGGCGCCAGCTGCCGCTCCTCAGCAATAGCCAGGTTCCTCCGACTGGAACTCTGTTGCCGGTGGGAGCCCAAAAAGCTCTCACCGGTTTTTCTTTATGCCTTCAAGGGGCTGAGACGCCGCGTTGCAACGGCAACGTGCCGATGCCGCATCTCTTTGTAACCGTGGTCATGTCCGGAGTGGTCCAACGGTCCCAATTTGGATGAATTGGATAACGTTGGTGGTACTTCGGATTTTTCCTCCATGCACGATCCCGCGGCCTGGTTTATCCTTGGGAAAAACCAACAACTCTGAATTTGAATTTGCGACGGACCATGTATAAAACAATTTGTTCTCTGGTAAAGATTGTTCTCTGTGGGCTTTTCCTTTTTTCCGTAACAGCGTTTGCTTCCGACTGGCGGCTCATCGGGCCGGAGGGGGGCGACGTGCGCAGCCTGGCATACGATCCGGCGAACCCGAGCCGTATACTGCTGGGCACCAGTGCGGGACAGATGTTCCTTTCCCAGGACAGCGGCGCCTCCTGGGCGCTCTTCGCCCATTTCGGTGAGGGCGATGATTACGTGCTGGACCACATCATCTTCGATCCCTCGCACCCGACGACCATCTACGTGGCGGCCTGGAGCCTGTACAACGCCGACGAAGGCGACGTATTCCGCTCTGATGATGGTGGCCACACCTGGCACGCTCTGCCCGGCGTACACGGCAAGTCCATTCGCGCGCTGGCGATGGCGCCGAGCGATCCCAACTTGTTGATACTCGGGGCGCTGGACGGGGTCTTTCGCTCGCGCAACGGCGGCCAGAGCTGGGAGCGTATCTCACCGGAGAACCACGCCGAGATCAAGAACATCGAGTCGCTAGCCATCGATCCTCAGAATCCCAACATCATCTATGCCGGAACCTGGCACTTGCCCTGGAAGACGGAAGATGGCGGCGCCAGCTGGCACAGCATCAGCAAGGGCATTGCTTTTGACTCGGACATGTTCAGCATCATCGTCGATCCGAGAAATCCCGAGACCGTTTATGCCAGTGCTTGCTCGGGAATGTACAAGAGCCTGAACAAGGCCGAATACTTTCATCGCCTCTCTCTGGCGTTGCCGCATTGGGCGATGCGCACCCGCGTTTTGAAACAGGATCCGCAACGGTCGTCCATTGTTTATGCGGGAACGACCGGAGGGTTGTGGAAGACGGTCGACGGCGGCGACAAGTGGAAGCTGGTTACGGACGACTCAGTGATCGTCAATGACGTTCTGATGGACCCGCAGAATCCCGACCACGTGCTGGTGGCGACGGATCGTGGCGGCGTGCTTGCCAGCAATGACGGCTTCGCGCACTATCAGGCCTCCAATCGAGGATTCGCTCATCGCGTCATAGGTGGAGTGGTGATCGACAATAAAGACCCCAACCGCATCTATGTGGGGGTAGTCAACGACAAGGACCTGGGCGGATTTTTTGTTTCTGACGACGGTGGCGCCAACTGGAGGCAGTCGAATCGCGGCCTCGACGAGCGCGACATTTTAAGTCTGCGGCAGGCTGAAGACGGAGGGATCTTTGCCGGAACGAATCATGGAGTCTTCTATCTGAAGTCGCTGACCGGCGAGTGGCAGGCAGCGGCGATGATTCGCGGACCGCTGCCGGAGGAGCACGAGACCGCCAGTCCCGCCCCGTCTTCGAAAACGGCCAAGTCGGGTGCAGCGGCCCGCTCCAGTCGGGCGACAGCGTCGCGCAAGCCCGCGCCGGAACATGCGATTGCCTTGGACAGCACGCCTCGAATTCGTGGCTTCGATCTCACTGGCAACACCTGGTACGCGGCGACGAACGAGGGTCTGTTCGTCAGTGCGGACCACGGGCGCACCTGGTATGGCGGCATGATCGAAGGTGAAAGCGACTTCATTGCCGTGAACAGTCTGGCTGACGGAACCTTGGGCCTGATCGCTCCCAAGCGGGTCTTTCTCTCGCATGATCAAGGCAAGTCGTGGAGCGAAATCAGCTACCCGCAATATGTCACCGGACTCTACAACCTGACGGGGGTTCCGGACGGGTCATTCTGGCTGGCGACCCGGGAAGGCGCGTTGCGCTCGACCGACGGTGGCAAGACATGGGAGCACGTCCTGGCAGGCCTGTCGCCGCGCAATGTTTTCGCCGTTTACTACGACCCAACCTCGCAGCGCCTGTTGGCCACAGCGCTGCATGCCCACGGAGTATTTGAAAGCAGAGATGGCGGCCAGAGCTGGAAGCGCACGCCGGACACAGGAGTTTCGATAAAGGCGGCATTCGACTATCAGGGTAAGTTGCTGGCAGCCTCGGCATATAACGGCTTGTTGCTGCAGCTGGGCGGGGAGAGCGGACCTTCGCCGGAAACTGCGCACGTAGGTGCGGCGAGTTCGACGACCAGCCGCCAATAGCATACGTCCCACAGGGAATCGCGAAAGAGAGAGGGAGTTTACCCCCTCTCTTTTTATTGCGCAACAGGCGCCGCTGGAGCGAGCAGTTTCCCGATATGGCGATTGAGGGAGCGAGTCGCGCGCATTACGGGAATGCCTGTAAGTCGCTATTGTGGTTGGAGTCACAGGCAATCGGCAGAATAAGGGTTTCAAAATGGGCGTGCGGAGAAATTGCTGGGACCCGCGAAGATTTTGGTAACTGCTTTCGAATGAGTAAGGAGATGGGCTGGGCGGTTTGGTGCGCAACGTGCTTTTGTAATGGGCGAGTTGAGAGTGGAGCGGAGGCGGTTGCGATCATGAAGGCAAATGGCAGGAAATCGCGGGATCTGGTGCGGTCGGAATCGCGGTCTCTTGCGACGGCCGAGGCCCGCCGAGTCGACGGGGAGAACTTGCAGGCAGCGCGAGACCGAGGTGGCGCCGGAAATAACTTTGAACTCAGGTGAAGGCGACAGGCAGTGCGAAGCGATGGACTCCTCCTGCTGCGGCAGCAAGGGGCGTGCTCTCGAGGTAGCGCGTCCCTTGCGGCTGCAATGCAGCGATTGCGAAGTCCTGTTACATGAGCTTTCCAACGTGGTTACCGGGCGTACTGATGAATGCCCAAATGCTGGAGTGGAAGCTCCCGCCCTACAGCCATTTGAAGCGGTCGGTACGCGAGATGGAGCGCAACGCCCAGCGGGGGGGTGAGTTGTTGAAACGGCTCATGCGGCGCCTTGCTCCCGGCGAAGCGAACAGCGAGTCCCCGGACGTGACCACAGCGGCAAGTGGGGCCTCACCCGCCGGCATTTCACGCGAGGTAACTGGCAACCGGATGGGGGCCATCTCGGCCGACCTCACATTGGACTGTGACCCGTGTACTAGCGGCGTTTTCCCAAAAAGGGATGATGGTAAGGAGTGCTAGAAACCGGCGCGCCAGCGACGGTTAGAGATTGGTCAGGAGGCGAGTCACGTGATTGCAGCAGAAGCAGTTCCGGTCAGCGAAGCGACGTTTGAGACTAACTTGTTGAAGCTGTTGATCGTGGAAGATGAGCGGTCGGTGCGCGAGTGCTGCCGGGAAGTAGCTCGTTCTCTGGGCTTCAGCACGCAACTGGCTGAATCGCGGGATGAGGCCTGCCGTATTCTGGACACTGCCAACCCAGACGTCGTCTTGCTCGACCTGCGACTACCGGGCAGCCATGGCCTGGACATTCTGCGCGAGATCAAGCAACGGCGGCCGGAAGCGGTCACCATCGTGATGACCGGTTTTGCCACGGTGCAATCCGCCGTGCAGGCCATGAAGCTGGGCGCCTACGGCTACATCACCAAACCTTTTAACACCGACGAACTGCGTCTGGAATTGGAGCGAGTGATTACCCACCTTAAGCTGACGGCTGAGAATCGCCTGATGCGGGAGCAGTTGCGGTCGAAACAGGGCTTCGGGCAACTGGTGGGGCATTCCCCGGAGATGGAGAAGCTGTATCGCATCATTGCCAAGGCGGCGCACAGCACGCATCCGGTGCTGATCCTGGGCGAGAGCGGCACCGGGAAGGAGCTGGTGGCACGCTCGATTCACTATGCCGGCCCCTACAAGGACAAGCCTTTCATTCCCGTGGATTGCGGCTCCCTGGTCCCCACCTTGATCGAAAGCGAGCTTTTCGGCTATGTACGCGGTGCTTTTACCGGGGCGGTGCGGTCGAAAGAAGGCCTGCTGGCAACGGCCGAAGGCGGTACCGTCTTTCTGGACGAGGTCGGCGAACTGCCAGTCGACTTGCAAGCAAAGCTGTTACGGGCCATTCAGGAAAAAGAAATCCGGCCGGTTGGCGGGACCCGGGCGATGCCGATCAATGTTCGTATCCTGGCCGCCACCAATCGCGATCTGGACGCGGCCGTAAGCCAGGGAACCTTCCGCCGCGATCTCTATTTCCGGCTGAATGTACTTACCCTGCGAATTCCTCCGCTGCGGGAGCGTAAGCAGGACATCCCGTTGCTGATTGGACACGTGCTGGAGCGGATCAACGGAGCCGTGGAGGCAGGCAAGCACATCGTGGGCGACGATGCCTTGCGCCTTATGCTCAGTTACGACTGGCCGGGTAACGTCCGCGAGCTGGAGAATTGTGTGGAGCGGGCTTGTACAACCTGCTCCCTGCCCACGATTCACGTGGCCGACCTGCCGACGCAGATACGTGACGCTCAGGCGCTGGTGGTTGCGCCCGCGGGAGCGGCCAACCCGGCTGCCATCACTCCGCTGGAAGAAATGGAAAAACAGGCTATTCTGCATGCCATTCAGGTGCTGGACGGCGACAAGCTGGAAGCCGCACGTCGCCTCGGCATCGGCAAAACCACGCTGTATCGCAAACTGAAAGAATACGGGTCGGCCCTTTGACTTTCCTCTTGTATGCGCCGCAGATTCCGGGACACCGAGCAGTTTCCTGGGCCTGAGGACGGCGCCTGCCGGAAGCTAGAAGCCATTGGCCGGGCAGTTGAAACTGACAAGCACCGCAGCGAGTCGGACAGGAGAAGTGTGCCCTCGCCTGCGATAAGGGGGAATCATGATTCTGTTAGTGACTACATCATCTCGGGCGAAGGAATGTGCAGCGGCGTTGGAGCAGGGAACGGGCCACAAAACACACGTGGCAAGCTCGGTGCCGCAGGCGGTAACAAAAATGCAAGCAGCGGAATACGAAGGCTTGGCGATCGATCAGTCGATGCTGGAATCCGACGTTCGTGCGCTCGACACTCTGTTGAACCGTTGCGGCGTCGCCATACCGCTACACGTCAATCTGGCGCTGCACAGCAGTGAGCGGGTGGTGCGCGAGGTGCAGGTGGCCTTGCGGCGGGCCGAGAAGGAAAAGCTGATGGCGACGCGCACTGCGGAGCAGGTGCTGCGCAACCAGCTGCGAAGCCAGGTTACAGGTATCCTGCTGAACTCAGAGCTGGCGCTGCGGCAGAAGTCCGTCTCTGCGGACGTCGCGGAAAAGCTGCGGTCGGTACGTGAGCTGGCGGAAGAGATGCGTTCGCAACTGCAAATTGCCTAAGCGGGCGACGGGCGCTGTTCCGTCCCTGGTCATCGGGGACTGGTAGAGCGGGAAAGAAAAATCCCTCTCCGAGTGGAGAGGGACCACAAAATCGGATCCGAGGATCCTAAGCTTTCGTAACTTTACCGCTGCGCAGACAGCTGGCGCAGACCCGCATCCGCCGGCTGCCGCTCGGAACTTTGGCGCGTACCGGCCGCAGGTTGACATTCCAGCGCCGCCGCTTGACGTTGTGGGCGTGACTGATATTGTTGCCGAATTGCGGACCCTTGCCGCAGATTTCACAAACTTGGGCCATAATTTCTCCAGAGGATTGCCAAGCTGGCTGAGTAAGCTACGATTATAGCTTTTTCGCTGACAAGTTCGCAATCCAGCGGCAGGCGGAGCCGGGGCGCGCCACATCTGCAATCGCGCCCAGCGTAAGTTTCGGCGTAGGTGAATGAAACACCCACTACCTGTGTGAATTGACATCTTCCGCCTGGCTGCTTACCCTAACCTAACGCACTTGTGCGTCGTAACCTTTCCGAGGAACATCCAATCTCTATGCGTTCTGTGCTTCGCCATCTACGGTTCTTAGCGGCCGTCCAACTTCTCCCGGCTCTGGAGAGCGGGGAGGAAACCACTCTGGTCGGCGGCCAGGCCGTGCTGGAAGGCGTTATGATGCGCTCGCCGCACGCTTGGGGCATCTGCATTCGCCGGCCTGACGGCACCCTGGCGACGCACTCCGAACCGCTGGAAAAGCTCTCCGACAAGCACAAGTGGATGGCATGGCCGTTTGTGCGGGGAATCATGACCTTGGGCAGCGCCATGACGCTGGGCTTCCGCGCCCTGCGCTATTCGGCCGACATTGCGCTCGGGGAGCTGACGCCGAAGGAAGAGAAGAAGGCCGAAATCAGCGGCTGGGTGATCGCCGTCAATCTCATTCTGTCGCTCGGGTTCTTCATATTCATGTACAAGTTTGTGCCTCTGCTGGCGGCCACTAAGCTGAAGAACCACTACCCGGTTTTCGGCAACCAGATCCTGTTCAACGTGGTGGATGGCGTTATCCGCATTTCGCTCTTCCTTCTGTTCATTTGGGGTATTTCGCTGTGGCCCGACATTAAGCGGGTTTATCGCTATCACGGGGCTGAACACAAGACGGTCTTCGCCTTCGAGAACAACGATCCGTTGACGGTGAAGAACGCGCAGGCCTACACCACCTTCCATCCCCGCTGCGGCACCAGCTTCCTGATGACGGTGATGCTGATCGCGATGTTGTTTTACATGCTGGTTCCGGCAACCACGTTCTGGGCCCGCTTCGCATCGCGCATCGCGTTGCTGCCGGTGATCGCCGCCGTTTCCTATGAGCTGATCCGCTTTGCCGCCAAGCATGGATCGTCGCTGTTTGCCGTGTTGACCAAACCGGGACTGTGGCTGCAGCGCATCACCACCCAGCCTCCCGCAGACGATCAGGTGGAAACCGCCATTGCCGCTCTCAATGAAGCCATGGAGCTGGAAAAGCAGCGCGGCGGCGAGTTGGTGATTGCCTAGCGGCACCCGCCGCGCAGAACGCATTCCCTATTCAATTGTAGCCTTGAAGGGGCGCAGCTTTAGCCGAGCCGTAGTGCGCATCACCCAAAGCGTCTGTCATCCTGAGCGGAGGTCGTCGCCGATTTTGCGATGCCGGAGTCGAAGGACCCCTATTCAGAGCGCAGACATTTTCGGCAGCGATAGAGGTCCTTCGACTGCGCTCGGCGTTTGCCTCGCTCCGCTCAGGATGACACCCAAGGATGTCATTTCCGTACAATAGAGTTGATCCCATGTTTGAACGCATAGAACATATCGAAACCAAGTATGAAGAGCTGAACCAGGCCCTGGCTTCGCCGGATATCGTTTCCGATTCGCAGCGCTACCAGAAGACCGCCAAGGCGCACAGCGAATTGCAGCCCGTGGTCGAGAAGTATCGCGAGTACAAGGACCTGACGCGCGGCATCGAGGAAAGCAAAGCCCTCGCCGCCGACGAGACCGATCCCGAAATGCTCGCCTATGCCAGCGAGGAGATGAAGAAGCTGGAGGAGCGGCTGGCGCAGGTGGAAGAGGAATTGAAAGTCTTGCTTCTGCCCAAGGATCCGAACGACGAGAAGAACGTGATCCTGGAAATCCGCGCCGGCACCGGCGGTGACGAAGCTACGCTCTTCGCCGCGGAAATCTTCCGCATGTACACGCGCTACGCCGAAGGCAATCGCTGGAAGGTGGAAGTGCTTTCTACTTCGGAGTCGAGTGTGGGCGGGTTGAAGGAAGTGATCGCCATCATCGAAGGCCAGCGGGTTTTCTCGCGGCTGAAGTACGAGAGCGGCGTGCACCGCGTGCAGCGTGTCCCGGAAACCGAGACGCAGGGCCGCGTGCATACCTCCGCCGTCACCGTCGCGGTGCTGCCGGAAGTCGAGGATGTCGACATCAAAATTGAGGCCAAGGACATTCGCATCGATACGTTCTGCTCGTCCGGGCCCGGCGGCCAGTCGGTGAACACGACATACTCAGCCGTCCGCATCACGCATCTGCCGACCAATACCGTGGTGAGCTGCCAGGACGAGAAGTCGCAGATCAAGAACCGCGAGAAGGGAATGCGCGTGCTGCGCGCCCGCCTCTACGAGATGGAGCAGCAGAAGCAACAGGCGGCGCTGGCCAAGGAGCGTAAGGCCATGGTGGGCTCGGGCGATCGCAGCGAAAAGATTCGCACCTACAACTTCCCGCAGAACCGTGTCACCGACCATCGCATCGGGTTCACTGCGCACCAGTTGCCGGAGTTCATGGACGGCCGCATACAGCCGATGATCGAGGCGCTGATCACGCACTTCCAGTCGGAAAAGCTAAAAGGGGACGAAGCCGGCGCGGCGTGATCCTCTGGGGAACCTATGTCTCCGTGTTCTCCGTGTTTCAGTGGTGAACCGCATTTTCCATGCAATTGAAGCCAGCCCTTTCGTCGGCAATCGAGCGTCTGGAGGCGGCTGACGTCGGCTCGCCCCGCATGAATGCCGAGGTGCTGCTGATGTTTGTCCTCGGCGTCAATCGCGCTTACCTGTACGCTCATCCCGAGCGCGAACTCACTGCCGAAGAAGAAGCCCGTTACGACGAAGTCCTCGCCCAGCGTGCGACCGGCATGCCGTCGCAATACATCACCGGACATCAGGAGTTCTGGGGGCTGGATTTTGTGGTCTCGCCCGCGGTGCTGATCCCGCGACCGGAGACGGAGCATCTTGGTCGAGACCGTCCTGGAACTGGCGCGCGGCATCGCGCGACCGAAGCTGGTGGACGTTGGCACTGGTTCGGGATGCGTGGCGCTGAGCCTTGCCCACGAACTGACGGGCGCGGAAGTCTACGCCGTCGATGTCTCAGCGGAAGCGCTGGAGATCGCTCGTGCCAATGCCGGGCGGTTGCAACTCGACAAGAGGGTGCATTTCATGCAGAGCAATGTCCTTGAAGCCCTAGCTGGCGTTGATGATTTCGATTTCGTGGCCAGCAACCCACCCTATGTTGGCTTTGGGGAGGCGGACAAGGTGCAGAAGTCGGTGCGCGACTTCGAGCCGCGGGTCGCGGTGTTCGCAGGGCAGCAAGGCTTGGATGTGATTGGGCCGCTGATCGAGCAGGCACACCGCGCCCTGAAGCCGGGCGGCTGGCTGGCGTTAGAAATCGGTTACTCGATGCGCGACGCCGTGGTTGACTTGCTCAGTCCCACAATGTGGGAGGACGTACGTGTCGTACCGGATTTGCAGGGTATTCCGCGGGTGGTGGCCGCGAGGAAGGCTTGAGCTTATCGCGCCCAGTCCTCGCAGCGCAGACCCTTCACTCTTCGAAACTCTGAGAGATTAGAAGTTACAACCGCCAGATTTCTATTCATGCACTGCCCGGCAATGAGAGTGTCATAGGCGCCGATGGTTCTGCCGGTTCGACCTAACTCGGCCCTGATTGCGCCGGCTGCGCGTGCATCCTCTTCGTCAAAGGAGAAAATTTCAATCGGACCCTGCAGAAATTTCAGTAACGTGCTCGCATTTTCATCCGGACGCGAACTCTTGTATGCCCCATACCACAGCTCACACAGAACCAACGAGGAGACACAAACGGAACCGTCACGCGCAATTGCCCGCTCAAATCGTCTTGCCACTAGCTCAGAATTGTCGCGTAACAAGGCGATACAGGTGTTGGTGTCGAGCAGACATTTCATTCGAACACCTTGCGTTCCGGAGCCAGGGGTTGGTCCCGACCGTCAGCCATGAAGTCTTTAGACAAGGGATGACGCCGAATATTGGCCAGCCATTCCTTCACATCCTTCGTGATTGGCTCCAGGACGACTGCATCACCATCTTTGCGAATGCGGACCTCGTCGCCATTAAAACGAAACTCGCGCGGCAGGCGAACCGCCTGGCTGTTGCCGTTGCTGAACAATTTAGCAGTCTTAGTCATGGAATTCTCGTCTCAGGAAAATAGCTTGGATTAAAACCCAGTATATACTTATTATATATATGACTTCAATCGACCATCCTTGGCGGCGACGGAAGGGATCGCAGCCGCCAATCGCTCACGCTGGCCACTGGCAACTGCGCCTATGATCTCTGTCCCTTCTTTCGCGAAGATTAATCTCGGGTTGAAGATCGGTGCGGTGCGTCCCGATGGCTTTCACGAGCTGCGCACTATCTATCAGACGCTGGCGCTGCATGATGTGGTTCGCGTCGAGGTGCAGAACGGCTCCGGCATCGAGATTCGCTGCGACGATCCGCGGGTGCCGCTGGACGAGTCGAATACTTGCTACAAAGTGGCGGAGCGGGTGATGCGGCTGGTCGAAAAGCAGATCCCTCGCGGGCTGAAGCCCACTCGTGATGACAACCAAAGGGCGACTTCCGGCGCGGCTGAAGCCGTGCCCTTTCAAAAACCAAATCTCCGGTGCAATTGAGACCGCGCCCCTTCAAAACTCAGTCGAGCCTGTCAAAGCTCAGGCAAAATCCTGATCGAGATCGAGAAGCGCCTGCCGGTGCAGGGTAGGGATGGGAGCGGCGTCGTCCAACGCGGTTGCGTCGATGCTTGGATTGGAGCGCGCTCTTGGCGTGCAACTTGCCATGGCAGACAAGCTGCGCATTGCGGCGGAGGTGGGCAGCGACCTGCCGCTATTCTTGATTGGTGGGACCGTTCTCGGCGTCGGTCGCGGCGAGGAAGTTCATCCGCTGCCGGACTTGCCGTGTCGCACGTCGTCGTGGTCACGCCGCCGATTGGGGTCTCGACGCCCAAGGCTTTCGCGCAGTGGGACGCGCTGGTCGCGCGTGCAGACACGCCGCTTGCTCCCCCAACCACTAAGTCCGAGGCCGCATTGACCGGCGCTGATGCCGCAGGTACAATAAACAAGTTCAGCGCGAGTGTGTTTGCCTGGCTGAGCGAGAGTTTTCCGCAGGCAGGGTCCCCGACAAGTCCCGCTTTTGGACTTGGTGGGGTAAAGGTTGGGCCTGCATCCGGTGTTCCCGCATTTGGCGGGGACCGGGCCGAGACACCGCTTCTCGACCTCGTCCGAACCGGGATCGAGAACGACTTCGAACGCGTCGTCTTTCCTGAGTATCCCGAGTTGCGAGAGGTAAAAGAGCTGTTGCAGTGCGCAGGCGCGCAGTATGCATCGTTGTCGGGCTCCGGCTCTACGTTGTATGGTTGTTCGCGTCGGCAGACGAGGCAGAGGCCGCAGCCGAGCGTATAAGAGCCGTGGGACATGCGGCCGTCGCGACCACAACGCTGACGCGGGATGAGTATTGGAAGGCAGTGGAAGCTGCGAGCTTCGAGCCCCGAGCTTCGGGCTAGGGACGCTGCGAACTTCCGGTTCTTGGGCGAGAATGCGTTTAGGCGTTCGACTGTTGACGTTAGCTAGTTGCTCGCGGCTCATAGCTCGCCGCTAAACTGGGCGGTCGACTAATGGTAGGTCAAGTGCCTTTGGAGCACTTTGTCTAGGTTCGAATCCTAGCCGCCCAGCCAGAATTCAGTTGTCAATTGCTAGTTGCCAGTTGTCAGAAGGTTTCGAGTGTTTCAAGATCTAACCGAGGGCTGACCGCTAATAGCTGACAGCTCGTAATTCCGGACCCAGCATGTAACCAAACCAGGTCGCGCGGGGTATAGATGCAATGGACGCAGCAACGAAGACGAGTGCAGTTCCTGCGGCAGCGGCGCCAGTTGAGGGCGGCACAGCTCCGGTGGCACAACAAAGGCCATTGTCGGAGCGCAAGCCGGTGAGAGCGCGCCAGGACGACAAGTGGAAGATTTTTTCGGGCACCGCGAACGATGCGCTGGCCAAGGACATTTGCAATTTTCTTGAGCTGCCCATCGGCAAGGCATGCATCAGCAAGTTTTCCGACGGCGAGACCTATGTGCAGATCGAGGAGAACGTGCGGGGCGCGGATGTCTTCATGGTGCAGCCCACCTGCGATCCGGTGGATGTACACCTGATGCAGTTGCTGTTGCTGATCGATGCGCTGAAGCGCGCGTCAGCACGCCGCATCACGGTGGTGATTCCGTATTTCGGCTACGCCCGGCAGGACCGCAAGGACAAACCGCGGGTGCCGATTTCGTCGAAGCTGGTGGCGGATTTGTTGACCACCGCGGGCGCTGATCGCGCATTAGTCGTCGATCTGCACGCGCCGCAGATTCAGGGCTTTTTCAACATCCCGGTGGACCATCTGTTCGCGTCTCCGGTGCTGGTGGGGCATTTCAAGGAGCTGGCGTTACCGGATTTGACGGTAGTTTCTCCGGATGCGGGCGGCGTGGAGCGTGCGCGCTTCTTCGCCAAGAAGATGGATTCGGCGCTGGCGATCGTGGACAAACGCCGCGTGGAGATGGATGTGACCGAGGTAATGCATGTGATCGGCGATGTGAAGGGCCGCACCTGTCTTATCCTCGACGACATCATCGATACTGCCGGCACGCTGGTTAAGACAGCGCAGGCGTTGATGGAAGCGGGAGCACGCGAAGTGCATGCCTGCGCTACGCATGCGGTGCTGTCGGGTGAAGCGATACAGAGAATTTCAAAATCGGCTTTGGCCGATGTAGTGGTGACCAACACCATCCCGCTGACTGAGGCGGGGCGCAACGAGCCGAAGATCAAGGTGCTGTCGATCGCCGGGCTTATCGGACGCGCCATTCAGTCGATTCATGAAGAGACTTCAGTCAGCAGACTGTTCTTATAAAGGAAGCAGATTATGGCTACAGCAACTGCAGAGAAGAACGTAGAAGCCAAGCCGCGGCAGGGCGGCGGTAAGAACGATGCGCGCCGGCTGCGCCAGAGCGGCCTGATTCCGGCCGTGGTCTACGGCGCGGGGCAGGATTCGCAGCCCATCGCTGTCGATCCCAAACAGATGAGGCGCATCCTGAACTCGGAGCAGGGTCACAACTCGATCTTCGATCTGAGCCTCGACGGCACGACCGCCAAGGTGATGATCGTGGACTGGCAATACGAGCCCATCAAGAGCGCGCTGCTGCACGTTGACCTGAAGCGCATTGCCATGGACAAGGTGTTGCAGGTTAGCGTGCCGATCGTGCTCAAGGGTGAAGCGCCCGGAGTGAAGGTGGGGGGCGGCATCCTCGAACTGTTGCTGCGCGAAGTTGAGATCGAGTGTTTGCCGGCCGATATTCCCGGCCATATCGATGTGGACGTCAGCAAGCTGGAGTTTGGCCAGGTGATCCGGGTTTCTGAACTGCCGCATGGAGACAAGCTCAAGTTCATGACGGACGAGAACCAGCCGGTTGCGCACGTGGTTGCGGTGAAGGAAGTGGTGGAAGCCGTTCCCGCCGAGGGCGCAGTCGAAGGCGCTGCCGCTACTGCCGAGCCCGAAGTCATCAAGAAGGGCAAGCAGGAAACCGAAGGCGAAGCTGCCGAGGGCGACAAGGCAGGCAAGCCGGAGAAGGCCGAGAAGGCCGAGAAGAAGAAGTAACGGTCGTGAAGCTGATCGTCGGGCTCGGCAATCCGGGCATCGAATACCAGTTCACACCGCACAACATGGGTTTCCTGGCGGTGGATCGCATTGCCGAGCAATGCGGCGTGCGGGTGAATAATCGCCAGTGCCGCGCGCAGACGGCGCGGACGCGAATAGCCGGGCAAGAGGTCCTGCTGGCCAAGCCGGAAACCTATATGAACCTGAGCGGCCAGTCGGTGAGCGAGCTGGTCCGCGAGTACCAGGCGCAGCCCGCGGAAGATGTTGTGCTGCTCTATGACGAACTGGACCTGCCGTTTGGTTCGTTGCGGGTGCGGCCGCGGGGCCGGTCAGCGGGACACAATGGCATGGAGTCGGTGATTGCCGCGCTAGACACGCAGGAGATCACGCGTATCCGGATGGGAATTGGGCCGGATTATCCGGTCGGCGATGGGGCAAAGTATGTGTTGGCGCAGTTCAAGAAGGCGCAGTTGCCCATGGTCGACGTGATGTTGGATCAGGCGGCTGAGGCGGTGCGAGTGATCCTCGGTGAAGGCGTGCAGGCAGCGATGAACCGCTTTAATCGCAAGGCGGAAGAAGATAGGGATGAGGGGCTAGGGACTAGGGACTAGAGTCTCGAGCACCAAGTTTTGGAGGAGCGATAGGGGTCCTTCGACTCCGGCGATCAAAAGCAGATCGTCTCCGCTCAGGATGACACAAGTTTGGAGAACGGCATTAGCTGAAAGCTGAGGGCTGACGGCTGATTGCCAGGAGAAAACAATGCAACGTACTTACGAATTGATGTTCATCGTCCGCCCCGACATGCCCGAGGAGGAGCAGGACAAACTGGTTTCCAGCCTGGAGACGCAGGTGGGCAATGCGGGTGGGACGGTGAAGAGCGTGGAGCGCATGGGCAAACGCCGGCTGGCCTATGTTGTGCGCAAGTTCCACGATGGCATTTACATGCTGATGGTGCTGGAAGGTGAAGGCGGCATGGTGAAAGAAGTTGAGCGCCGCCTGCGTGTGACCGAGCCAGTGATCAAGTTCATCACTGTACGCGTGGACGAAGAACAGAAGCGGCTGGCCAAGATCAAGGCCATTCGCGACACCAAGGTCCGCGGCAAAGGTACGCGTGCCGCAGCTGCTGCCGAGGCCGCCGCTGCCGCCGAGAGCGCAGTACCTGCACCGGAATCGGCGCCCGAGGCCGCTCCGGCGGAAGGTGGCGAGACGGCGCCAGTCAGCGCGTAATCAGGATTTGCCAAACACTGGAAAGATCAGGCCTCAAAAGCGAGGCCATTGAAGGAGAATCATGGCAGACGAAGCAACGAAGACAGCGGGTCCGGCAACCAGCGACGCTCCGGCGCCGCGGAGTGACGGCGGCCGCGCCGTGAAGGTGGTCCACGTGGACCGCGCAGTGGGCCACGTCCCGGCGGCGGTCCTGGTGGACCTCGCGAAGGCGGCCGCAAGTTTTTCCGCCGCAAGAAAGTTTGCAAGTTCTGTGTCGAGAAGATCGACGGTATCAACTACAAGGATGTGCGTCTGCTGTCGCAGTTCGTGGCGGAGAGCGGCAAGATCGTTCCCCGTCGCCTGACCGGGGTATGCACGCCGCATCAGCGTCGCTTGAGCGAGGCTATCAAGCAGGCGCGTAACATCGCGCTGCTGCCGTTTGGCGGGCGGTAAGAGACAGTTGCCGGTTGTCAGTTGTCGGTTTGGAAATGCGCGAGCGTTTCTAGCTGACGGGTGGGCGAGCCCGGAGGGCGAAATTAAACTTAGCCCAGGGCGGGAGCCCTGGGGCGCAGGCCAAGAAGATCGGAGTCCCTTCAGGGACGATACAAGGGACGAGGGGCGTTGGCCCTGAGCCCAAACGGAGTTTTGAACCATGGAAGTCATCCTCAAAGAAGATGTATCCAAGCTAGGCTCACGCGGCGACGTGGTTAAAGTGGCCGAGGGCTATGGCCGCAACTATCTGCTGCCCAAGAAGCTGGCTATTGAAGCCACGCCGGCCAACCGTGCCGTCATCGAGCAGATGAAGGCTTCCGCCGTGCGGCGTGTGGCGCGCGAGAAGGGCGACGCCGAAGCTCAGGGCAAACAACTGGCGGGCGTCGAACTGGGCTTCACCCGCAAGTCGGGTGATCACGACCAGCTTTTCGGCTCCGTCACCTCGGCCGACATCGCACACGAGCTCGAGCACAAGGGCTTCAACATCGATCGCCGCAAGATCCTGCTGGAAGAACCGCTGAAACACGTAGGCGAGTTTCACGTGCTGATCAAGTTGCATCGCGACGTGATCGTGCCCGTGAAAGTAACGGTCCAGAAGGATGCGGTTGCGGAAGAGGCCGGTGCAGCTGCGGGCGAAGAGAGCGGCGCCGAAGCTTAAGGCCGGCAGAACGTATCGATGAAGGGCGTCCCTGCGGGCGCCCTTCAAAGCATTCCTCACCAGATCCGTCGCACCCCATACATTTCGAAGACGGGATCGGCACTGATGATGGGCCAGCCTGTCGCTTGTGCCTGCGCCGCCAACATTCGGTCGAAGGGATCATTGTGATGCCGGGGTAGCAGACCGGCCCGGATCGCGTGGCCGGACTCGATGGGGAGTTCGGAAAACCCTTCTTCCTCAAGCTTCGCGTCCCAAATCGCAAGAAGGGTCTGGCCCTCGATCTTGGCGAGGTTCGTTTTGATCGCCAGCTCCCAAGGGACGACAGCCGACACCACGACCGAATTCGACCTGCTCATCATGGCACCTTCCGCGTCAGCACTCAGTTTGTCCGGATCATTCAGCCACCAGTAGAGTGCATTTGTGTCGAGAAGCAAGATCATTCAAAGCCCAACTCGCGCATCTCTTCGTCGGTGAGGGGGTCGAATGCGTCAGGTGCAGACCAGATCAAGCCCTTCATGCTGCCCGGCACGCGCTTTTTGGCTGCACTGGTGATCGGCACAATCTTGGCGACCGGGTCCTTGCCGCGCGTGATAATGACTTCTTTTCCGCTCTGGGCTTCTTTGATCAGCCGCGAGAGGTTCGTCTTCGCCTGGTGGACCGTGTAGCTCATTAGCTAAGTTTACTTAGCTAAGATAGGTGGGTCAAGCGCCGGGCCCGTTCCAGCTTGGCAATCAGCATATAGCCCTTGGCACTTAGCCAACCTATCAGTCAAAGCATTCGTCCCAAAGGGGTTACTTCATCTAAGGGCTAAATCGGCGCGGGAATTTCGGCGCCCCAGGCTGACTGCCAAGCGCTAAGTGCGAACTACAAACTGCCAAACAGCCAACTGTGTACTGCAAGAAACCCGAGTAGTAAACCGGCTTGCTGAACCGGGGAACGTCTTCCCACGTAAGTACTGTAGGAACGGGTCTATAATTCGCTCACGGTTTCTCTCCGCGCGCGTCTATGTAGTTGCAGGCACAAGAATTGGCTTGCCAATTACAGAGCAGGTAGAAACCAACGATGCCGGCCGAAGCGGTAGCAATTCCTCTCACGGTTGGCCCGGGACTTGCACCTCAACGTGCGCCGAAGGGGCGCGATTTGAGAACCCCGGCGCTTCGTCCTCCTGAGGCGTGGCAGGAGACGGGCAAAGCGTCAGCAGTACGCGTGGGGCAGGCCCAGAGCCGCATGAACGACACGGAGCTGATCCGGGAAGCACAGCGTGGCAATCACGCCGCGTTCGAGGAACTCGTGCGTCAGTACGATGGCCCCGTGCTCCGTCTGGCATATCACCTGACGCGCTCGGAGCAGGACGCCCAGGACATCTACCAGGAAGCTTTCCTCAAGGCCTACCGGAACATCAACAACTTCCGTTTCGAGTGCTCGTTCTACACCTGGATCTATCGCATCGTCACCAATCTTTGTCTCGACCTGCTGCGCAAACGGCAGGTGCGCAAGGAGGACTCGGGCATCGCGACCGACTCCGAAGGGGGCACCTACAATCTGCTGGATCAGGTTGCCGACCAGCGATCCGGCGCGAGCCCGGAGCGCGACCTGATGCGGCGCGAGTTGGGTGCGCGAATTGCCAAGGCCCTGAAGAAGCTGACGCCGCGTGAGCGCATGGTCTTCGAGATGAAGCATTACCAGGGGCTGAAACTGCGCACCATTGGCGAGATTTTGAATACGACGGAAGAGACAGCGAAGAATACCTTGTTCCGCGGCACGCAAAAGCTGCGCGCGGCGTTGAAGGATGCGAGATGAGCTACGAGCCGCGAGCTACCAGCAACGAGCAGTTTATATTGGCGTTCGATCCGGTCTTGGAGAGAGCGCTAAGGCGAGGGCCGGAAGCCAGCATCTTGAAGCTCGAAGCTAGTAGCTCGAAGCTCATCGCTAAGGAGTTCTTATGAATTGCGATTGGGTACAAGAGAACATTTGTCTGTACCTCTATAACGAGCTGGCCGACGATGCCCGGCATGAGTTGGAGCAGCACACCCAGCGCTGCAAGGACTGCGCCGCAGAATTGGCCGCCCAGCAGGAGTTTCAGGCAGAGATGAACGCTTTGCCGGTGGAAGAACCTTCGGCGAGCTTCCTGGCGTCCGCTCGCATGCGCCTTCAAGAAGCGCTTGAGACCACCCAGCAGAATCGTGCCTGGTATCACCGGCTGGCATTTGATCCTACGGCATGGTTGCGGCAGGTTCGTTTCTCGCCTGCGCTGGCCGCGGTGTTGCTGGTCGTCGGCTTTGGCGGCGGGCTGGGGACGATGTACCGCGCGCTCGGTGGATCTCGTCCTCCCAAGCCGACCGAGGTTCAAGGCGCTTCCATCGCCGGTATCACTTCGATCGACCGTCAGCCCAATTCCGACAAAATTAAAATCAACTACGAACGTATGGTGCCCGATTCGGTGGAGGGACAGGTCAGCGATGCCCAGATTCAAGATCTACTGGCCTTCGCGGCCAAAAGCAATAACAACAATCCCGGCGTGCGGCTGGATTCGGTCGAAGCGCTGAACAGCAAGCCCGACGATCCTCGGGTGCGCGAAGCCCTGACCTATGCCTTGCGCTACGATAGCAACCCGGGAGTTCGTCTGAAGGCGCTGGATGGCCTTGGCTCTTATGTGAAGCAAGACATTCGCGTTCGTAACGCTGTTCTTGAGGCCTTGTTGAATGACAGCAACCTGGGCGTGCGCAGCGGAGCGCTGCATGCCCTGGAGCCGGTGCGCGCCGACAGCAGCGTCCGCATGGCGTTGCAGCAATTGGCCAAGGAAGATCCCAGCGCTTACATCCGCACCGAGTCGCAACGCGAGTTGACCTCGATGCCGAACATTGATTAAACACGAAGGAACCTAGTCAGAGAAAAATGGCCGATCGCAAACGTAAGGAAGAACAAAATCACCAACGAGCTACACAGCCGGAGCGAAAAACCATCAGGAAATCCTCTCTGTGCTTCTGTGCCTCTGTGGTGGTGTTTGCGGTCGTTCTCCCTGTCTGTGCGCAACAATCCCGAATCTATCGCGATGGCAATTCCTGGGTGGAAGAGATCACGGGGACCATGCCGGCGGCCCGCGAGTTGCACGTCACCACGGACATTGGCTCGGTGCAGGTACAGGGCAACTCGCCGCGGGTATCGTATCTTGTCCGCAAGCGTTCCTACGCTGGCAGCGAGAAAGACGCGCGCCGTCAGTTTGGGCAATTGCGTGTTTCGGCGATCAAGATCGGCGAGAGCGACTCCATCGAAGGCAAGGCCGGAAAGAAGAACCTGGTTCGATTTGGCGCCGAATTCATTGTGCAGGTGCCGCACGACCTGAGCCTGGTGAAAGTGCAGACGCGCATGGGCTCACTGGCATTTAGTTCGATTGCGGCTACCATCGTGGCGACGACGGGTGCGGGGCTGATCAAGCTTGACGATCTGGCGGGTCCGGTGAAAATTGCCAGCGGCGGCGGCAATGTCGAGGCCGGCAATTTGGGAAGTGACCTGACGCTGACCAGCGGTGCAGCGGATGTTCGCGTAGCCAACGTTGGCGGCCTGACCCAGGTCAATCTGGGAGGCGGCCGGGTTTATATCGGCTCTTCGCGCGCCTCTACGATCCAAACTGGCGCAGGCAGCATTCAGGTGCAGAAATGCATGGGTGATCTGCACGTGGTGAGCGGCGGAGGCAATTTGTATCTGGGAGATATCGACGGTGCTGTTAACGCTCAGACCGAAGGGGGTAGCGTACGCGTGAGCAGTGCTACCGGTCCGGTGCAAGTCAGTACGGGCGGCGGCAGCGTGGCACTGTTCCGGCTGAGCCGCGGGGCGCAGGTGGAAACCGGGGCCGGGCCGATCACGGTGGAATTTATCGGCAATCACGGTTTCACCGACTCGTTTCTCCATACCGCAGCGGGCGACGTGGCTGTATGTCTTGCCGGCAATCTGCCGGTGACTGTACATGCCACTTCCGATATGGCCGCCGGCACCGGCATCTCCTCGGAATTCCCCGGGTTGAATATTACCAAGCAAGGTGGCCAATGGAGCCCGCCGTCGATGTCAGCTGAAGGAGCCATCAACGGCGGTGGTCCAGCGCTGAGAATTCGGACTACCATTGGGCAGATCGCTTTTCGGAGATGTCAGTAGATCGGGGATGGACGTTATGCGTACACGCAATACAGTTTCCTTCGTCGGCTTGTTGGTGGCCGCGATGATTCTCCCGGCGATGGCTGGACCAGTGTCCCCGCAGCCCTGGCCGGAAGCGCATTCCGGTGCCTACCTTGGCGTCCAGATCACAGCCGTCACACCGCAGCGGGCGTCCGCACTGAAGCTGCAAGAGTCAGCCGGCGCTATCATCACCTACGTCGATCAGGACGGCCCCGCCTGCCATGCCGGTCTGGTGGAGAACGATGTTGTAGTTGCTTTCGACGGCTCGAAGGTTGACGGACCTGAGCAACTGCAAGGCTTGATCCATGCCACCCCGCCGCAAAAAACAGTGACCCTGACTATTGTGCGCAATGGGCAACGCAGGGACATAAAGGTAGTGCTCGGCAGCTGGAACGTCATGTCCCACGCCCGCGCAATGCCGGCGATCACCCTGGGCCATCCGCCGCCGCCACATGCGTATTCGCCGGATCTGGAGATACCGTCCTTCACCGTACTCTCGGCGCGGCATGGGCTGGTGGTGGAAAGCTTGAGTCCGCAACTGTCGGATTTCTTCGGAGTGCCCCGTGGGCACGGCGTGCTGGTTCGCTCTGTTGAAGGAGGCAGCCCCGCGGCGGCTGCTGGTCTGAAAGCCGGAGACATCATCCTGAAGGTTAACAACGAGACCGTGCACGACATGGCCGACTGGCAGCGCGGTATGCACGTTCCGGCCACCAAGGTCTCGGTCGGCATCTGGCGCGACAAGCACGAGCAGACGGTGGTTATCAATGTTCCTGGTTCCGCAGACACCTCGTGGATTCGGCCCGGTGACAAGTCGGACCTGGATACCGAAGTGCAGGCGCTCGGCGATCAGATAGCGCAGATAGCCCCCGAAATCGAACGCCGCCAACACGAAATGGTGGCGCAGTTGGCCCCCGGCGAAAAAGAGCTGGAGCAGATGCGAAGCGAAATCGAAAAATCAATGAAGTCGCAGCAACGGGACATCGACAAGATGTCTCGCGAGCTGGCGAAGTCGGCCAAGCCGACGCAGAAAGAAATGGAACAGTTGCGGCGGGAGATACAACAGTCGGTGCCCAGTCAGAAGGACGTCGACGAGATGAAGCGCCAGCTACAAACCTCGCTGCCCAGTCAGAAAGATCTCGACGAGATGCGGCGCAAGATCGAGTCCTCCGTGACGCCGCAGTTGCAACAGCAGATGGAACAACTGAAGAAGCAAATGGAGGAACAGAAACTCGATTTGCAGCAAATGCTGCAGGAGTTTAATAGCCCTAGGCAGTTCTGAGGGCGCTCGTCGCTGCTCGCTCTTTTTTTCCAGAGTGGTTGGCGAAAAACTAACCGGCCCTCTGCCGCCGCCGCCGGTCTATCAGCTCAATCACGCCGTAGAGAACGACGCACAGCCAAAAATCTACGATCAAGCCCAGATCAAGCTGATCAGGACGGTGGCGCCCCGCTGCCGGCAAGTGCGGCATCAGCACAAAGAAGTAAAGCAGGTTCCCGACAACCACGGCAACCGTCTGCTTGAGTAGTCTTCGAAGCACCTATTAACTTGGACACCGGCAGCAGGTGCTCCGATGCCAGGAAAGTGCCGCTCTTCGCCTTTGCCAGATGGGCTAGCGGATCGCGCACCACCCTGGCGAAAAGCGAAAGGCGAAAAGCGAAGAGCGAGCCGAGAGTCTGAAAGTTGCTGATGTACCATCCTTACTGTGCTCGACCTCGCGACCAGCGTGCAGTATGTCAAAGGCATCGGCCCCAGGTTCGCCGAAATCCTGCTGGAGAAGGGCGTCAGCACGGTCGAGGACCTGCTTTACTACCTGCCATTCCGCTACGAAGACCGCCTGAACCCGCGTGGCATCGGCGAGCTGCGGGTCGGCGAGATGGCCAGCGTCATCGCGGAAGTCCGCACTTTCGGCCTGTTTCGCACGCGCCGCATGCCGCTCTTCGAAATGACCGTCGGCCAGGGCCGCGACACGCTGAAGTGCATCTGGTTCAACGCGACCTACCTGCAGGACAAGTTCCGCGCCGGAATGCTGGTGGCGTTGTACGGCAAAGTCGAGGCCGGCGATCGCGGTGGACATCGCTTCCAGATCCTCCAGCCGCAGTTCGAGGTGCTGCACGATCCTTCCGAATCCTCGAGCGGCGGCGAGGAACAGAAGTGGCAGTCGCTCGAGGTTGGCCGCATCGTTCCCATCTATGAAGCCGCCGGCAATGGACGGCTCACCGCGCGCTGGTTTCGCCGCGTTATCCACAGCATGTTGGAGAACCTCGATCAGGACATCTCCGACGCAATCCCCGCAACCGTTCGTGGCCGCATGGAGCTGATCGACCGGAGGCGCGCCTTTTGGCAGGCGCACTGGCCCGAGGTCGGAGAGAGTCTGGCGAAATTGCAGGCGGCACGTACCCCCGCGCACATCCGACTTATCTTCGAAGAGCTGTTCTTCCTGGAGCTGGGGCTGGAACTCAAACGCCGTAAGATGCGCGCGCAGACCGGCATTGCCTTTCCTATCAACGATCGCGTCCGTGCTGCCGTCAAACGCATCCTGCCGTTTCATCCCACAGCCGCCCAGAAACGAGTGTTAAAGGAAATTGCCGGCGACATGGCCGCGGCCGCACCGATGCGTCGCCTGCTGCAAGGAGACGTCGGGTCGGGCAAGACTATCGTTGCGCTGGAAGCCGCAGTCATCGCCATCGAGAACGGCTACCAGGTCGCACTCATGGCACCGACCGAAATTCTGGCGACGCAGCATTATCTTTCGGCGCGGCAGGTTCTGGAAGCCGCGGGATATAGGATCGTGCTGCTCACCGGCTCGCAGGAGTCGGGCCGCAAGAAGCAAGTGCGACATCACATCGCGCAAGGCAACGCGCAATTGGTGATTGGGACCCACGCGCTCATCCAGGAGACGGTGGAGTTCGACAAGCTCGGCCTGGTGATTGTCGACGAGCAACATCGCTTCGGCGTGATGCAGCGCTTCCGCCTGATGAAGAAGTCTGACGAGGCCGAACCCGACGTTCTGGTGATGACGGCGACGCCGATTCCGCGCACGCTGGCGCTCACGATTTACGGCGACCTTGATACCAGCATCCTCGATGAGCTTCCGCCGGGGCGAACGCCCATCACGACTCGACTGGTTAGCGATGAGCGCTCGGAGGAAGTGTGGCAGTTCGTACGCAAGCAGGTCGCCGCCGGACATCAGGCTTACATCGTTTATCCTGTGATCGAAGAAGGCGCGATGGAGGGCGAGCTAAAGGCAGCCATCAAGATGCATGACCGGCTGCGCTCGCACGAGTTCTCCAGCCTGCACGTTGGCTTGCTGCACGGCCGCATGAGCGCCGACGACAAGGACGCGACCATGGCCAGCTTCAAGCGCGGCGAAATTGATGTGCTGGTCTCGACGACCGTCATCGAAGTCGGCGTGGATGTGCCCAACGCGAACGTTATGGTCGTGGAGCACGCCGAGCGCTTCGGGCTGTCGCAGATGCATCAGTTGCGCGGACGTATCGGACGTGGCGCTGCCAAATCGTATTGCGTCCTGATGACCGGTGGGAAGGTTTCCATCGAGGCGCAGCAGCGGCTCGACGCGATGGTGCGCACCCAGAACGGATTCGAGATCGCGGAGCTCGACCTGGAACAGCGCGGTCCGGGAGAATTCTTTGGCACGCGCCAGGCTGGCATACCGAATTTTCGGGTGGCAAATCTGCTGCGTGATCGCGACCTGCTGGAAGCCGCGCGTAAGGAGGCGCGTTACGTTCTGGCGGGGCCAAATGCCAATGTGACGCAGGACGAAATTGCCCTCGCCGTGAACCATTTGCGCAGCCATTGGAACCGGCGGTACGGATTGGTCGAGGTGGGGTGAAGTGATGCGCACGACCGGCGAAAAGCAGGTCCCTCCACTCCGGCTGAAGCCGTCGGTCGGGATGACACTTCAAGACAGAGAACGGAAGTCCCGGATGTGGCGCGTCAAACTGCAACCCGAGGCATCCAATCTCTAAGGGAGTCATCCATGCTTGATCCTAAAGAAATCCTGACCACGCTTGCCGATCGTTTCAGCACCACCGGGAAAGTGCAGAACGTGTTCGGCGAACCTATCGAAGCGCATGGCAAAACCATCATCCCGGTAGCCCGCGTGCACTATGGCCTGGGTGCGGGCGGAGGCGGCGAAAACAAATCAGGCGCCGACGATGCAATCGGCGGGTCGGGCGGAGGTGGAGGCGTCAAAGTCACGCCCATCGGCGTGTTGGAGATCACGGAAGCCGGTGCACGCTTCGTGCGCTTCTTCGATCCGCAAATGGCAACAGGTCTGATCGCCAGCGGAATCATGATTGGATTACTGCTGCGACGGTTGTTCCGGCGGAGGTGAGCTGGTGAAAGGATTATGACAAACCGTCTCATCAATCGTCTTAAGTCAGGGCAGGGCTTCAGAGTGTGCGTGGAAACCGTGTCGTCCCCAGGGGACTCAGTTATTTTTCCAACCTAACCCAGCACTCCGCTTCCCCAGTTCGCCAAAGCGGCGAACCGGGGACCCCGCTGCGTGCTGGGCTATCCTGTCGCCGTCCCGCTTTGCGGGACTCGATTGCGGGTATATCGAACTTACTGGCACACCACGCATTCAAGGGTGATGCAAGGATGTCAACAGAGCCGGATAGCTTCGAGTTATCCCAACCAACTTTGCTTCTCCGGTTCTGGGATACTCTTATGGTTTAATGCTTGCAGTCAGACTATTGCTGCGGGGAATTGCGATGTCATTTGAAGAAGCACTGAATCTTGCGGCAAGAGACGAAGCTTTCAAGGCAACGGTCTATGCCATCAATACGCTGCTGATCGACAAGGGTGTTTACACTCGCGAGGAGTTCGAGGTTTTGTTCGTGGAATGGATGCACAAAGTGCAGTAGTGTGGAGTATTGCTCCACCCTTTTTTCATGGCAGAGAACGCCAACCTCGACCTCTTCCGCCTGCTTCCCTCGGTTGACGAGCTACTGCGCAGCGACGCAGTACAGAAGCTGGCGCATCGATTCGGCCACGCAACTACGGTAGAAGCTACGCGTTTTTTTCTGGACGATTTACGCGGCAGAATTGCCGACGGTTCTCTCGACGAGTCCCAACTCAAAGCTGCCATCGATAACGCAGCGCAGGAACTGGGACGGAGACTGCAACAATTCTTGTCCTACTCGCTCCGCCCCGTCATCAACGCAACCGGCGTCATCCTGCACACCAATCTTGGGCGAGCGCCGCTCAGCCAGGACGCACTGCGGCACGTCGCGGAAATTTCGCAAGGCTATTCCAATCTCGAGTTCGATCTTTCCAGCGGCGAGCGCGGCAAACGCGACGTTCACGTCAGCCGCTTGTTTGCGAAGCTGTTGAACACCGCGGAGCGCGAAGTCTCGACGATTGTCGTCAACAACAATGCTGCGGCCGTGCTGCTGGCGCTGAATTCACTGGCCGAGGGCGGCGAGGTCATCGTCTCGCGCGGCGAGCTGGTCGAAATCGGCGGCTCGTTTCGCATTCCCGATGTAATGGCAAAGTCTGGCGCGGTGTTGCGCGAAGTCGGGACGACCAATCGCACGCGCATCGCCGACTATGAGCGCGCGATTACCGACAGAACGAAACTGCTGCTGCGGGTGCATCGCTCCAACTTTCAGATTGTTGGCTTCACCGAGCAGCCTTCGCTGGAAGAGTTGACGGGGCTTGGCGACAAGCACAACATCGCGGTCATGGAGGACCTGGGCAGCGGTGAGCTCTACGATCTGCGCCAGGTTGGATTGCACGGCGAACCGATGATTGCCGATAGTCTGCGCGCCGGCATCGACGTCGTGACCTACAGTGGCGACAAGTTGCTGGGCGGCCCGCAAGCCGGCCTGATCAGCGGCGACCGCGAATTGGTGGCGAAGATCCGCTCCAACCCGCTATTCCGGGCGTTGCGCGTAGACAAGATGTTCTATGCCGCACTGGAGGCGACGCTGCTGGCTTATTTGCGCGAGGATTACGATTCGATTCCGGCGCTGCGGATGCTGCGCGTCACCGACGAAGAGCTACAGCACCGCGCGGAGCACATTGCGCGACAACTGCGAATCAGCGCACCTCAGCTCGAGATTGAAGTTGTAGAATCACGCTCCGTTCTAGGCGGCGGCGCAGCGCCGGGATCGACGCTGCCGTCGCGAGCGTTGGCTGTGGGGAGCGGCCAGCTGTCGTCCGACGAGATGCTGGCACGTCTGCGGCGATGGGCGACGCCGATCGTTGCACGGGTGGAGAACGAGCGGGTACTGCTGGATTTGCGCGCGGTCGAGGCGGCGCAGGATGCGGCAATCATCGCTGCCCTGGAGAGCATCTTCAATTGAATGGCGACGCTTTACACCATCGGCCATTCCACTCGTGCCCTCGACGAACTCATCGCGGCGTTGCAGGCACACCACATCGCCACGCTGGTGGATATCCGCGCGTTTCCCGCGTCGCGCCGCTTGCCGCACTTCAACCGCGAATCGCTCGAGCTGGAGCTGCCGAAGCACGGCATCGCTTACGTGTGGATGAAGGAGCTCGGCGGTCGCCGCAAGAAGAGCCTCGACGACTCGCCGAACACCGGCCTGCGTAACGACTCCTTCCGCAACTACGCCGACTACATGCTCACGCCGGAGTTTGAGGCAGCCACCGCACGGTTGCTGAAGCTGGCGGAGCGGGGCAATACGGCAATCATGTGTGCCGAGCGGATGTATTTTCAATGCCACCGTATGCTGGTCAGCGACTACCTTGCGGCGCACGGCCACACCGTGTTGCACATCGATGATGACAAGCGTTCGCCGCGCCCGCACAAACTGATGGCGGAGGCGCATCTGGTGAATGGGCAATTGCTGTACAACGCGCAGGAGTTGTTCTAGCCGCCGCCATCAACCGTGGGCCGAGGTATTTCTCAGTCTTCTTAACGACCAGATGTTGCGTATCATACCGGGTTAGGAATTTCCGGAGACGGTGAGACGAGTGGCTGCTGTTCGTGAGAAATCTCGGACGAGACATCGAAGAGAAGCGCCAACCACCAGTCGCGCAGGACTGATCCTATCGTCGCGCGCGCGTATCGTCTTACTTGTTGCCGGCATAGTGATCGCCACAGTTGCGCTTTACTACCCTGTTGCCAGCCATCCGTTTCTGAACTACGACGACGACATCTACCTGCTCACCAATCCTCACGTGCAAGCTGGTTTGAGTTGGGAGACCGTGAAGTGGAGCTTCACGTCTCTGTATGCGTCGAACTGGCATCCGCTGACCTGGCTCTCGCACGCGCTGGACTGCCAGATGTTCAACCTGGATGCAGGCAAGCATCATGAGACAAACTTGCTATGGCATGTCATCAACGCAGTGCTGCTGTTCTGGGTGCTGCGGCGAGCCACCGGTTATGCAGGCCGCAGTGCGATGGTCGCAGCTCTGTTCGCTCTGCACCCGATGAACGTCGAGACGGTGGCCTGGATTGCCGAGCGCAAGAACCTGCTGAGCATGATGTTGTTCCTGCTGGCGCTGGGCGCGTATGGCTGGTATGCCCGCAAACCGCGCGTGCCGCGGTACCTGGTGGTTGCAGCCTTGTATGCGCTGGGATTAATGGCCAAACCGCAAGTCATCACCCTGCCGTTCGTCTTGTTGCTGTGGGACTACTGGCCGCTCCAACGAATGTCTCCGGCGGCGGGTTCAGCGCCTTCAGGGGAAGCGGTCATCCCGGCAAAGTCATTCTCATGGCTTGTGCTGGAGAAGCTTCCGTTGCTGGCACTTTCCGTGGCCAGTGCTGTTATCACGCGTCCACGCACAATACGAATCGGGCGCCATGAGCGGTCCGCAATGGCAACCCTTCCCGCTGCGAATCGGGAATGCCGTCATCGCTTACGCGCGCTACCTGGGTAAGGCCATCTGGCCTTCGCAGTTGACCCTGATCTACCCGCATCCGGGAAATTCCATCAGACTCTGGCAGGTGGCGGCGGCACTGCTGCTGTTGCTGGCGATTACGGGTCTGGTGATTGCCGAACGGCAGCGCCGGCGTTATCTCCTGGTGGGCTGGTTGTGGTTCCTGGGAACCATGGTTCCCATGATCGGCATCGTGCAGGTGGGCGTTCAGGCCATGGCTGATCGCTACGCCTATCTGCCGTTTGTCGGCTTGTTCATCATGATCTGTTGGGCAGCCGCCGACTGGGCAGAGCAGCGGCACATCGCTCCAGCATGGCAGACGGGAGTCAGTGTCGCCGTGCTGTTGGCGCTGGCGCTGACGGCCCGTCATCAACTCGACTATTGGAGCGACAACGCAAAGTTGTGGGCGCGAGTCATAGCGTTGCAGCCGGACAGTTGGGTGGCCGAAAACAATATGGGACACGCCTTGCTCCAGTCAGGCGAAGAGGAAGAGGCGATACCGCACTTTCGCGCGGCCGTGGCTATCAATCCCTCTGACCCCGACAGCAATCTCAATCTCGGCGCCTACGAGCAGCAGCACAAGAACCTGGAAGCCGCAATTGAGCAGTACAAAAAAGTAATCGTGATGACGCAAAACACCGCGAAGCTGACCGCGCGAAGCCGGGCCCAGGCTTTCAGCAATATGGGTTTGGCCTACCGCGATCTGAGAGATTATGAGCAGGCGCGCGCCAGTTTTCAGCAGGCCCTAAACATAAATCCTAATGATGCCCGGTCGTGGCTGGGAATCGCAATCATGGCGCAGAAGTCCGGTGATCTTAGCGCGGCAATTCAGGCGTATACGAAAGCAGTTAAGATCGCGCCGTCCGATTGGGAGTATCTGCTGCTGGCCGGCGCGCTGGATCACGCCGGACAACACGACGAGGCGCAGGTTGCGAGGCGGCGAGCCATAGCCATCTCAAGCGACATCACACACGCGCAGCAAACCGCCGACAGCGCGCTGGAGCAGTAAGGCAGCTACGAGCTTCGAGCCGCGAGCCTATAGCTCTGGACTCGTTGCTTGGCTTTTGCCATCGGCACCACTTTCCCAGGGGGAACGCCACCTTGGCAACAACGCACGAACGTGTTTTGGCGCTGCCTGCGAAAGCTAAGAGCCAGCACCTGCGAACTTCCAGCTTGCAGCTCGGGGCTCGTAGCTCGTAGCTAGAAGCGGCCCTTCTGCTACCATCTACTCTCGATGAAACAGGCCGTCTTCCGCGAACGCAACAAGCGTTACTACCGCGTTCTGCACACTCCAATCTGGATCTGGGTCTTCTGGGTGCTGCCCGGCTGGCCGCTCACCTACGACCTCTACACCCACGGTCCCGACCGTCGCCATTGGATCTGGCTGGCGATCATCCTCGCCTTCGTGGCCTGGCGCGGCCTTGCGGGCCGGCTGCCGGGATGCGAGCCTCGCCCTTACATCACCCACTACGGCGTGCATCAGCCGAACCTGCCGTATCGCGTGGTCTGCTACACCGCGGCGTGGGTCGACATCATCGTTCCCTACGCGCTCAACCTCATCGGGTTGGTGGTCGCGTCCATCAACGGCCGCTGGATGCTGAAGGACCTGTATCGCTACGGCTACTATCCGCTGGCGATCGCGGTGGTGCTGGGGACCGTTCTTGACTGGACACCGCGCGCCCGCCGCGACACCGTCGGCGAAGGCGCTGAGCGCGCCTGGTTCTACGTTGCCATCTGGACGGTCGTCCCCACCCAGGTCATCAACTGGGGCGCATGGCGCTTCGGCAAGTTCATGGACCTGGCGCCGCTGCCATTGGCGCGAGTCCGGCTGGTAGTTTGCCTGCTCTCGACGGCGTTGTTTTTCCTGCTGGGATACGCCGAGAAGCTGCCCCGCAGCCAGCGGCATTACGAGGGAGTGGCGGCGGCGGGAGTCTAGGGGCGGTGGGTCGTGGATGATGGATCGTGGATCGTGGTTAGTCTTGCAATGTCTGGCGCCACCGGGTAAGGTAGCGCGGCGCTTCAGCTGCCGACACCGATCTCGGTCGCCTGAATGTCAAACGGTTCGCGCGCACCTGCTATTCTTGTCCTGCGAGACCCATATGAAACGGGAACTGGACGACAAACGCGAGCAGATCGCAGAGCTTTGCCGCCGGTATCATGTGCATCGGCTGGCGCTGTTCGGCTCGGCTCTACGCGACGACTTCGATCCCCACCGCAGTGATCTCGATTTCGTGGTCGAGTTCGAGCCCCTATCGTCAGGCACCTACGCCAATACCTACTTTGGACTGATTGAAGCACTGGAGCGCCTCTTCGAGCGGCCGGTAGACTTGGTTGAGTCCGGATCGGTTCGCAATCCTTACTTTCGGCGGGAAATCGAAGCCCACCAGGAAACGCTTTATGCCGCGTAGTCTGAGGGCGTATCTGTGGGACATCGAGCAGGCTGCCAGTGACATTCAGACCTTCACTCGCGACAAACAACTAAGCGACTATGAAAACGACCCGATGTTGCGCGCCGCGGTGGAGCGGAACTTTGAGGTGATTGGCGAAGCCGTCAGCCAGGCGCAGCGCTTCTTTCCAGAGATTTTGGGCCGCATTACAAACGACCAGCAGATCATCGCTTTCCGGAACCGTCTTGTTCACGGGTATGCCACCGTGAGGCATGCGCTGGTCTGGGACATCGTGCAGACGAACCTGCCCCGCCTTCGAGAAGAGGTCGGGGAACTGCTGCGTGAAGCAGGCTCGAATTCATAACGTCGCCTGACCCCGGGCTCACGCCCGGGGCTACGATTGTGCCGTCTCTGCGGGCTGCGAGACTCGCTTCCAGCAGGCGAATGCGGCGTGCCGGTCGACACGCCAGTCCCGCACTGCGGGACGGAATAGCTTAGCCCAGGACCCTTCGACTTCGCTCAGGGCAGGCTTTCAGTCCTGGGTAGACAGAAATAGAAATCCCGAGCCGGCTTCAGCCGGCGGCACGCCTTCCGCTTTGCTTCGAGCTCGGACGTAAAGGCGGGGGCTTCGGATGTATCCGGTCGAAACAGAGCCGTTTTAAGCTGTGCGCTCCTGTTCCCTGGTTGTAGTGTTAGTTGGGGTTTGCGGCTGCGGAGAATTGAGGTCACGCCATAGCTCCATCGCGGTCGCGGTGCGAAAGGCGACGTGTCTTCGCAGCGCCTTTTCCAACGCGAAGCTGTATGGCGCTTGGAGTTCGAGCGCCATATCCCTCGGGCGTCCAGCAACAATTTCCTCGCGGGAAAATCGCATCTCGCGAGAGTATGCCAATTGCAGCAAGAGCAGCCCGACATGATAAATGTCGACCCGATAGTCGACTGGACCGAATTCGGTGGGCTCAAGTACTTCCGGGGGCAGCATCCATTCTCCGCGCGTGTTCGTCTGATCCAGTTCTGCAAAAACTTTCGCCACGCCTAGATCTCCTAGCTTGAAGTGAAGCGCGCCAGGATTGGAGGGATCCATTTCGTCTCTGGAGAATGCTGCAAAAATATTTCCCGAGTGAATATCTTGATGAGCGTACTGGCTGATGTGAAGGTAATACACCGCTTGCAGGAGGCAACGGGCGATGGGCATTAGCCAGATAAGACCGTCGAACGAATCCAGTGAGAAAAGGTTGGTCAACGGACAATAGCACCGCTCGGTCACTATGTAGAACGTATCCCTGTATTCAAATGCATCGAAAACGTATGTGACGTACGGATGACGAAGAAGCAAGAGCTTTTGAAGCTCGGCTTCGGCTGAGGCCTTCACTTTCTCGTAGCTCCCGGTGGGCTTTAAGATCTTCGCGGCAAGGTTATTGTTCCACACGTCCACGCAGCCGTAGGCGACCCCGAAGTACCCCTCTCCGATTCGGTCGCCCATTGTGTAGGTGTTCCCTGTCGCGAGGCTCGTGATCACCTCACCAACCTCAGGTGGGACAACATTCCATGCAGGAGCCGTCGACGACGATTCTGGCGTCGACCGTGTTTCGGCTGCAGCGGGCGTGTTTACCATGGTCTCTCTGTCGTCGGATTGTATCACCCATTCGAAAGTCGCGAATGTGTCGGACACCCGGGTCGCGCGTGAGAAATGCCTTGATTGGGGACGCGAACCCCAACACCAGTTGTCGGTTGTCGGTCATCGGTTGTCAGTTGCTGAGTCCGGTCGCCGGTCATTGGTGGTTTTCCTGAAACGGGAAAGTCTCACCGGTTACTAAAGGACAATCACTGGTACATGTACTTTCGTAAACGTGTCGATTGTCTGCCGTCATCAGCGGATGTTTCCTCGTCATCGAAAACCCCCACTCAAGGCCAAACGAAGGCCTTGAATGGGGCACCGCTGCTGGATGGGGCACGCGCCTTGAATGGGGCACCCGCGCACTGATGCGGGAGCCAACTTTGCTCGTCGGCGGTTGGTTATCAGCCGGTTGTCCTGAAACGGGGAAGGCCCATGGTTACTAAAGGACATGTACTTTCGTAACCTTGACAGAACGGAGCGAAGCGGTAGGCTGATAGGTTGGGCGCAGTGTCCAATGCCTATCGGGGAGTTTCTCGGAGGCGAAAGATCTTTGAAAAAGAACGGTTGTTGGTTGTCAGCTTCTTTACTGGGCTGGTTATGGAACGGACTTCCGATTTGAAAGAGCCGTGGATCGGTGATCAAAGTCGCTAAGTCATTGAAAGCAATGATCTAGTACAACTTCTTTTGTCCTCAGGACTTTACGCGAGAAGCGGGCAAGCTGTTGAGCCGATGAGACTTAATACGCCGCGTAAGTCTAATGTCTGGACTACTTTGCGGGCAAAGTAGTCAAAACAAGGACTTTAGGATTTGGGGGAGGGTTGCTATTGGGCGCGGAGCTCCGCGCTAGCTGAGTTCGTAGAGGCGCACCATTTTTGACTTGGATCGACTCTCCCACACACTCGAAAGTCGGAAGGTGTCGTGCCGCCGGCTGAAGCCGGCTCGGGACTTCTATTTAATGCCTACTCAGGACTGAAGAGTGTGCGTGAAAACCGTGTCGTCCCCGGGGGACTCAGGCACTTTTTCCCACCCTACCCAGGACTCCGCTTCGCTCCGTCCTGGGCTAACTGCGCTTCCACCCCTTCGGGGTTCTTTTTTCGTGTCTCACACTCCACCGCCGACGATCAAACCTAGTTCTCACGCAGACACTGAAGTCCTGGGCTAAGCTGTTTCGTCCCGCGAGGCGGGACTGGTGCGTCGAACGCTCTCCTATATATTCGAACGCCGCCAATGGCACCCGGGCGCTCGTTTATTTCGCCCATGCACACTCGAGAGTCGGAAGTGTATGGTGTCGCCGGCTGAAGCCGGCTCGGGTGTAAATAGTGTGCTGAGACGCTGGCCCTTCGACTTCGCTCAGGGCAGGCTCTAAAGGCCAGCTCTACCCGGACCCAGCTCGGTGGGCATTCGAACGTCGCGGATGTGTGGGGCACCCGGCTCGAAGCTCGGGGCTAGTTGCTGGTTGCTCGCTGCTAGCTGCTCATTACTCCACGCCGCCCTGCTCTATACTGACAGCGTGTCCCGAACGCTCGTGCCTTGTATCTGGATGTTGGCGCTGGCGACCTCGTCTTTAGTTGCGCAGAATCCATCGGCGCAGCCGACTCCAGCAGCTCTCCCGCCGGGCGTGGTCATTCCACAGCAGACATGCGCAGCCAAGCCGGACCAGAGTTACGCGCTCTATTTGCCGTCCCACTACACTCCGGACAAACGCTGGCCCATCATCTACGCCTTCGACCCGGACGGCCGTGGAAATGTTCCCGTGGAACTCATGAAGGATGCCGCCGAACGCTACGGCTACATCGTGGCCGGTTCCAACAATTCGCGCAACGGATCGTGGAAGGTGGAAACGGAAGCGGCGCAGGCCATGTTCGATGACACTCACGCGCGGCTAGCCATCGACGATCACCGCGTTTATCTGGCCGGGTTTTCCGGGGGCGCGCGCGTGGCCGCCGCACTCGCCCAGGGATGCAAGTGTGCCGCGGGCGTGCTGCTGAATGGCGCTGGCTTCGCGGGCGCACCACCGTCGCGCGCCAACGTGTTCGCCGTCTTCGCCGCCGTTGGCAGCTACGACTTTAATTATCCGGAGCTCACCGCGCTGGACGAAAAGTTAGAGCAAGCCGGCTTTCCTCATGTGCTGGTCCACTTCGACGGACCTCACGATTGGGCGCCGGCGGAGGCGCAGGACGAAGCCCTCGCCTGGTTCCGGCTGATTGCCATGAAGCAGAACCGCGAAGCTCGCGACGATGGTTTTATAGCTCTGCAGCAGACGCAGGCCATCGCTCGCGCCCAGGCCCTGGAGAAGTCAGGGCAATCGTACGAAGCCTGGCGCGAATACCGGCAGGCGATCGCAAGCTTTGATGGACTCGCCGACACCGCTTCGTTGCAGCAAGCCGCAGCCGCGTTGGCGCAACAGAAAGCTGTGCACGACGGCCCAAAGCGCGAGGCCCAGGAATTCCAGGAGCAGAACCAGATCACCAGCCAAATCTATTCTGGATTCGCCGCTTTGCGCAGCAGTGCGGCAAGCGGAGCTGACGCCCCCAGTCAAAGCGTCGGCTCGCAACAGCGGGCTGCGTCGCCTGCCTTGGGCGGAAGCGCGGCAAGCGGCTCGGTAGGCCGCGCGGACATATTCCATCAAACCGAACAGCAGATTATTGAGCTGCGCGAGCGTGCCGCGGCTGAGAAGCACCCAGACAAGTTGCGCGTCGACCGCCGCGCACTCACCGGCGTTTTCATCGGCGCCGGGGAATTCGGTGACGAGAGCCTCGCTGCCAGGGACTACGCTCTGGCGAAGGACTATTTTCAGCTGGCCAGCGATGCCTATCCCGACTCAGTTGGGGCGCTGAAGGAACTCGCTCAGGCGCGAGCGCTGGACAATGATCGCAAAGGCGCCTTGGAAACGCTGCGTCGCGCGAAGGAAAAATCCAAAGACCTCGCGGCTTTCACGGCATGGCTCAACCAGGAGCCAGCCTTTGCCAAGCTCCGCGAAGATCCACAGTTTCGCGCGCTGCTTGCCAATCCTTGACGGAAGGTCATGATCATTCTCCCGTGCGATGCTCCTCATCAGTCGTAGCAAAATAGCAGGCGGAAGGCGGGCTGTCGTGCAGGATCGCGTAAAACTTTACGACTGTCCCGGGCTGCGATTGCCGGACATATCCCGCGAACCCGTTATAGCGGCTTGTAACTTGTGGATCGGTTGTGGCGCGTTTGTACCCGACTGCGGCCAAGCCTGTAATGACTCCTTCCGTAGTCGCGACAATCTCACGCGGCGGCTCGCGATGCTTGCGGTCCCAAGCCCATCCGGCTACAAACGAACCCGGAACAACGTAGTTCCCTGGCTGCGTGACCTCCAACTTGCCTGCACAATCATCCGGCGATACGACCCGAAGAGCCTTGTCCAGCGGTGTTCCCAGCAAGGAAGAATCCCAGTCCGAGAAGAGCGACAGTCGATGTTCTCGGAAGTAATTCACTCCCTGCAGCAGTTTGTCGTTGCGCTCCGCAATTCCGCTTAACAGCTCCCCGTCGTAGACACCTGTCCGCAGCGCCGTGCTGGCGACATTGAGCCCAAAACCGTGGGCTCGCGCCTCTCCAATCGGATGCTCAGCCAGAATCGCACCTCGCACCAATACCGCCAGAAGGCAGATCTGAGCCGCGAGGAACCGGTATTGTTTTGCGCCGAGCGAGAAGACGTGGCCCAACAGCAGCAACCCTAAGCTGCACCAGAACAGAAGGGCGAATGTCTGGAAGCGGTTCTGAAATGCGAACTGCACACCGAAGTTCAATCGGCCGGCTGCGGTGAGCAAAGCCGTTCCGACACAGAAGACGATCGTGAGAACAAGTTGAAGTTCAAAAGCACGAGATGTCCGGATGTAGTGTGGCGTCCGAAGTATCGCTACCAGAGCAACCGCCAATCCGATGACGCCGATCGCCGCTGCGGTCACGATCGACTCGTTTACCCATGAACTCCCGAAGTAGACTGCAAGGAATTTCAAGAGACGAACCGGCGCGCCGAGCGAGGTGATGGGATCGGCATGATAAGGCGGGCGAACGTAGTGATAAAAATAAAGCGAAGTGCTGATCGCACCCGTAATGGCGATACTCAACACAGCGCGGCGACGCAATCTGAGGAGTAGCGCCGCTGCCACCAACAACGGCCAGAGAAGATTTCCATTAGCGAGCGAATAGGTTGCACACAACGCCGCCAGAATCGAGACGGAGAGCCAGCGGAATTTCGATAAGGCTGGTTTTTCGGAACGCCGCTGCGAATCCCTCCAATAAAGCAACAGCCCAACGAACGAGAGCGTAGCAAACAGCGGCGGAAGCACGTAACAGAGTTGAAATCCGTTGGTGTACGTCCACCACGATGAGGGACAGAAAATACAGAATGCAACCAAGCCTACGCCGGTGCGCCACAATGTCCCTCGCCATCCGCCCAGCGCTCGCATGCTCCATGCCCACAGCCCTAAGTGCAGCAGTTGTGCTACGGCAGTGCTGGCTAACAGGAACACCTGACGGGCGTGAAATGCCTTCAGATCGATAACGAAGAACAGCTTCTGGATGACCAGCCGGTGTTCGTTATGCTGGCGCCACAACCAGCCGGGAGACAGCGGACTCTCGCCTTTGGCAATGGCTGCGATGTATTCCCAGGTGTCCCACCAGGGAAGGCTCGAGTAACTGACGAAGATGGTGTAAACGGCGACGGCAATGGTGCACATCCCGCCTAACAGGATCGCGTAGGACAGCCCGCCGGAGAGTCGCGGGTCTGGATACCTTCCGCTCTCCGCTACGGGGACGCCGCTGGCTGTCACTGTTGAGGAAGGCAGCTTCATCGCACACCATTCACGCTGGGTGAGTGATTCTTGCACGTCTGCCCTGGGTTGTCAGCCGATGCCTTCCAGCAAAAAGAGCGGCCTCGTCGGCCGCCCTCTTCGAACCTTCAAGCTCGAGTCCTACAGAACCTGTACGTTCTCCGCCTGCCAGCCCTTGGGCCCTTTGACTACGTTGAACGAGACTGCCTGGCCTTCCTGCAAGCTGCGGAAGCCATTGGTCTGGATCGCAGAATAGTGTACGAATACGTCTTCTCCATTCTGACGGCTGATGAAGCCGTAGCCCTTCGCGTCATTGAACCACTTAACTGTTCCTTGTTCCATGGTGATACATGTTCCTTATAGATTAGTGTTGCTGCAATTCGATCGGGGTGTGATGCAGGCAGGGAGCGCTGTTAGGCAGGAACTGCTGCGTACAACGTCGATCAATCGAGCAGCTTTATGATAGCAGCGGGTTCCCAAAATTCCCAAGCAATTTCTCGCGATCAGGCTGGCATAAACCCGGCAACCGCCTGTATTATCAGTGCGTTACAGTGTGCATGGCTGCCAGCTTCGAGCCCCGAGCCGCGGGCCTCATTCTCAGAACGGTTTTCCGGGAACGCGATATTGGAGCGCTAAGCCTGGTCTCGCAGACCTGCTGCCATGCTGTTCAGTTATCGGTAAACCTAATAAGCTAACAGCTCGAACAGCTCGAAGCTCGAAGCTCGTAGCTAAATACCCATGATCGTCGGCACCGGCATCGATATCGCAGAGGTTGACCGCATTGCCAACTCTATCGAGCGCTTCGGGCGGCGCTTCCTGGAGCGTGTCTTCACGCCCGATGAAATCCGTTACTGCGATGCGAAGGCGAATCGAGCAGAGCGCTACGCCGGACGCTTCGCCGCCAAAGAAGCTGCCATGAAGGCCATCGGTACCGGCTGGAACCGCGGTGTCACCTGGCAGGATGTCGAAGTGCGACGATCTCCCGGCAGCCGCCCCACTATTGCCTTCCACAATAAGGCCGCAGAGTTCTTCCACGGCCTGGGGGCCGTCCGCGCTCACCTGTCCATCACCCACACCGCCGACGCTGCCATGGCGCAGGTCATACTGGAATCCGAATAGCTCTGGTCTGTTCGCCTCCGAACCCGCGTCGTGTTACAACAAAAGCTCATGTCTTTCTCTTCCCTGTACTCGCGCATTGGTGCGCCGCAGTTGATCGCGCTGGTCCTGCTTCTGATTTTCGCATTGCAATGTGTTTGGTTCATTGCCCACGAGCCGCTCTCGGCCCTGGAAGGCGTCTACATCGAAGCCGGATTGCTTCAGCTTGAGGGTTACGGGAACGCCAACTCGACCCAGCACACTGCCCTGGTTCCATTGATGGCCGGCGTCGCCGCCAGACTGAGCGGCGCGGAAGGGCACGTCGACGACTTCAACCGCTACCGCATGGCGATTCGCTTTCCATTCTTGATTGTGGGCATGCTGCTGGGGGCGTCGCTGTGGTACGTCGCGCGCCGCCTCTATGGAAACATTGGCGGGTACGTAGCGCTGGGGCTCTATTGTTTCTCACCCTTGGCGATCGGCTGCGCCAGCGAGGTCGGGCCGGCCGTGCTGGGAGCCTGGGGAGGCTTCGGCCTGATCTTCACCGGCGTTGCCGTGGCGCACACGCTCTATGCTCCACGGGAAGTCGTGCTGTGGAACTGGAAGCGCATACTGCTCCTCGGGCTTTCTATCGCCATCTGCGTCGGGGCGCAGTTCTCTTTCTGGATACTGTTGCTGCCGGCTCTGCTCTTTATGCTCTGGGTGGCGCACATCCGACGCGGCGCTGCGCTGGTGATTTTCGCTGCTGCCTGTGTCACGGGCCTGATCCTTATGTTGCCGCTCTACGGATTTCGGCCCGTCGCTTTCGCCAAGGCCCTGGCTCGCGCGGATTGGCTGGAGGTCGCCTCGCGCGATTTCCTGTCTTCCGGCATGTCGTGGCTGCTCTCAAGGTACTTCCTGGAAAATGGCTTGGGCCTGCTGATCCTGGCCGCGGTCACGCTGGTAACTTTTATTGTCTGGAAGCGGACCCGGTTTTTCGGAACGGCAGCGCCTTTAATCGTCAGCGTCCTCCTGTTCAGCCTGGGTTTGCGCATGCATTTCGCCGCCTTCACATTCTTTCTGCTGGCGCTTCCATTTCTTATCCTGTTTATGGCGGGAGTTTCCACCGACCTGCTGGAGGGCCGTTACGCCGTGGTGGCCAACGCGGTGGTAGTTGGCGTTGTGATCGCCAACGTCATGATCGACGTTTACGGCCTGCTAAATCTGAACTCTCGAAGCCACTAAAAACTTCCCCGCATCTAATGGGTTGGATTACACTGAGGAAGCATGGGAACCGGAGGCCATTCTGTGAGGCCAACGCTGAGCAAAACAGCGATCCGTCGATCGATCGCAACTTCTCTTCTTAGCATTAGTGTGAGTATTGCGGTCGCGCTCCCTGCCGCCGCGCAGTATGGCGGTCCACCCACGACGACTACGGTTGGCGGACACTTCCTGGCTCCTGCACCCAGCGCCACCTCAACCGCCGCTCGGCACACGCCGAATGCCTTGCCCAGTGTCACGTCCATCCCTAACTACGGTTACCACTACGGCTACGGCCCGTATTACAACGGCTATCACGGTGGTCATGGCTATCGCAACGGAGGCTGGGCCTACGCTGTTCCCTACTACTACCCCGTGGACAATTCTGCTTATGGATACGACTACGTAGGCGGGGGCGGTCCCGATCTGTACTCCGGTCCTCCTGTCGGGCCCAACGATCCCGGCCTCCACATGCTGGTGGAACAGCCTCCGGCGCGACCTTACAGCGGGGCGCAACCTTATCCGGAAGCTTACGCTCCCGCAGCGCCTCCGGAACCGCCTGCTCCTCCGCCGGCGGACGTGAAGCCGGGCGATCCGACAGTGCTGGTCTTCCGCAACGGCAAGCAGCAGGAAGTGACCAATTACGCCATCATGGGCGATTCCTTGTATGTCTTCGATCAGGCGCGGAAGAAGATTGCGCTCGCCGATCTGGACATTCCCGCAACCGTGAAGGCCAACAATGATCGCGGCGTTGAGTTCAACTTGCCGCCGTCGCCGGCGAAGAAGAAGAGTGCGACTGTTCCACCAAGCTCGTCGCCCAAGCCCGATTCCACTCCCGATACCACAACGGGCGCAGCACCCAATGTTGCCGCGGTGATGCCGTAAATTGAAAACGGGCGCAGCACCCAATGTTGCCGCAGTGATGCCGTAAGGTGAAAACGGCTGCAGATCTTTCTCCTTGTCATCACGAGGAGACCTTCAGGTCGACGAGGGATCTGCTTTTTCCGGAGTTATGCACTTGACAGGCCCAGCCGCTCAACCTAAAAAGCGAAAAGGAAAACCGGTGACCGTTAATTATGGTCGCGTTAATTTTGTCGGCAACCTCATAATAGGCAGCGTTTTTGCGCTGCTGCCTACATTCCTGATTTACGTTGCGTCACACCGAAAGGCAGAAAGTCTCGTCTTTTTCTTTCCGCTCGCAATCTTCCTATCATGCCTGGTTCTGTGGGCACAGAAGCGAACCGTCGAGGAAGAGACCCACCGCGTTCGGAGACGCTACGAGGCTGGCGAGCCGCCCATAGGTAGGTAAATGGGTTTGTCAAAGGGCATAATTCCGGGTTTTTCGGTCTGAGGATTCGTCTTTCCCGCTGTTTCGCCGTTCCCATTTACAATCATTCTGTGCACAAGTTCTACGACAACCCGGCCGAACGGGTTGCGCCTCTCGGCGCGCGCGTGCCGGCATCGTTTTCGATCGACACAGTCGAAATCCGTCCCGCAACCGTGCTCGCTCCCATGGCCGGCGTAACCGATACCGTCTTTCGCCGCTTCATTCGCAACCTCGGCGGCTGCGGCCTGATGATGACGGAGTTCACCTCTGCCGACGGCATCGTCCGCCACAAAGACAAGAAGGCGAAACAGTACCTCACGTTCTACGGCAACGAACATCCCATCTCGGCGCAACTGTTCGGCAGCGATCCTTCGACGCTGGCTGACGCGGCGCGTGTGGTCCAGGACCTGGGCTTCGACGTGGTCGACCTGAACCTGGGCTGTCCGGCGAAGAAGGTTGTGAAATGCAATGGCGGCTCGGGATTGTTGCGCGACCTGCCGCTTATCCGCAACATCTTCGAGTCGGTTCGCTCGGCCGTGACCATCCCCTTCACCGTAAAGTTTCGCGCCGGCTGGAGCGACAAGGAAGTGGTGCACATCAACCTGGCGAAGATGGCCCAGGAATGCGGGCTGGCTGCGGTCGCGCTGCACGCTCGCACCCGCGAGCAGGGCTACAGCGGACAGGCAAACTGGGAGTGGATTGCCGCGGTGAAGGACGCGCTCACGATTCCCGTCATCGGCAACGGCGATGTGCGCTCGCCTGAGGACGCCGCCGCCATGGTTGCGCAGACCGGCTGCGACGCGGTGATGATTGGCCGCAGCGCTGCCTCGAACCCATGGATCTTCCGCCAGATCGAGCAGTACACGGCGACCGGCGCGTACGATCTGCCCAGCGATGCCGACCGCTACGACATGATTCGCACCTACTTCGCCATGCTGGTAGAGGAGCGTGTGGGCGGCGCCGAAGGCAAGATGAAGCAGTTCGCCTCGTGGTTCACCCACGGCGTGCCGCGCGGCGCGCAATTGCGTAAAGCGGTTTACGAAGCGAAATCGAGCACGGAAATCCTCGACGCCGTGGATCGCTTCTTCGCCGACCTGCTAAACGGCGCGGACGCGAGTGGATCGCTTACGTTGTGCGAACCCACGCCCGCCGAAGCCCTTCCTGCATAAATAATCGCGAGGGCGGACGCTGCATTTTTGTCGCGGCGAAGCGCGGCCCGTGAAGAATGGAGTTGCGCAGTGAGAAAACGAACGCTCTACATCTCCGCGATGGGCGTATCCATTCTGGTTAGCTGCTTTGATGCCGTCATAGTGAGGCCCGGCGCTCCTCTCTGGCAGGCCGCAGTTGTTTTTCCGGGGGACCTTTGCGCTTGGCTAGTCAACCTTTGGGTCACCGGAGAAGTCTCCGTTACCAGCGCTGCGCGAGAATTTGCTTTTACTCTGCCTTTCAATGTCATGTGGTTTTCCGCTTGGGCTTGGATTGCCAATACGTTCATCGACGATTTGGCTGGGAAGAAAATTTCAAACTGAGACACTACCGTCGCTGGCCCCTCTTTGCCTCCTGACGCACCGATGGGCGACAATCGCAGAATGTCTCCTGGCACCGACGTCCTGCGCGTTGGAGTTGTCGGCTGTGGCGCCTTCGGACGCAATCACGCGCGTGTCTATCGCGACCTCGAAGCCGAACCGTCGCAGAATGTCCAATTCGCCGGCGTCGCGGACCTCGACTTCGACCGCGCGCAGGCTATCGCCAAAGAGTTCGGCACGCAGGCGTTTCGTTCGCCCAATGAACTCATCGCGGCGGGAATCAATGCTGCCTCGGTCGCGGTTCCCACTGTCAGCCATCTCGCCGTTGCCAGGCAATTGATCGAAAGCGGCGTTGATGTCCTCATTGAGAAGCCGCTCGCCACTACGGTCGCCGAAGCCGACGAGCTGATCGAACTCGCCCAGCGGCATGGCCGCGTCGCCCAGGCCGGACACCTGGAGCGCTTCAATCCAGCGGTGCGGGCGACCGTCCCACTGCTCAGCCAGCCAATGTTCTTCGAATGCCATCGGCTCAGCATATTCACGCCGCGCTCGCTTGACGTGGACGTGATTCTCGACCTGATGATCCACGACCTGGATGTGGTGCTGTCATTCGTCAAGTCGCCGGTGAAGGAAATCCGCGCCGTCGGCTTGCCCATCCTGTCGCAAAAAATCGACATCGCGAATGTGCGCATGGAATTCGAATCGGGCTGCGTCGCCAACTTCACCGCCAGCCGCGTCAGCACTGAGCGTGTCCGCAAGCTGCGCTTCTTCCAGCCGCATCAATATGTTTCGCTCGACTATTCGCGGCAGGACGTGCTGGTGCTCACCGTTGACGAGCCGCATCCCGAGACTGCCGATCTCGATCCCTTCAATCCCGCCAGTGTGGCCGCCAGCGCCTTTCCCGGCATCACACCGTTTAAGCCGAAGGTGGAGCAGCAGGAGCCGCTGCGTGCGGAGCTGAGCAGCTTCCTTCGCGCGGTGCGTGAGCGCTCAGCGCCAGAGGTGACGCTGGAGGACGGGAGGCGTGCTTTGGAAATAGCGATGCAAATCGTCGATGCCATCGCTGAACACAGCCGGCGCGCCAAATTAATGGAATTGACTCGGGAGTGAAAGCTGGCCTACGCTTTTAGCCGGGGTCCCCAATCCGCGCCGGTTTTGCGCGAATTGGGGTGGCAATCATGCTGGAAGAACTGGTGACCATCACAAAGTTTCTGAGCCTGGGCGAAGCCAAGCTGGCGCAAGGCAAGCTGGTTTCCGTCGGCATCTCCGCCTTCGTGTGCGACGAGAACATGCACGCCATGAACTGGCATATGGGCATGGCGCTGGGCGGCATTCGCCTGCAAGTGCCCGACAGCCAGGTGGTGCGCGCGCTGGAAGTGCTGGAGGACTTCGACCCCGAAGACTCCACGGCGCTGCAAGTGGAAGAAGATGACGAGGATGGCGAGACGGAAGAAGTCGCGTGCTGTCCAGAGTGCGAGTCGCTGGAGATTCGCGAAGTAGCCACCACCAATCCGCGCCAGATCACGCTGTGGTCATCGGCCATTCCACTTCCCGAACCTCCGACCCAGGTCAGCCGCCGCTGGAGATGCCTGATGTGTGGATACCAGTGGCGCGACGCAGAAGAATAGCGTGCGGACTTACCAGGGTTGCCGTTGCCACACGGCTAAAGCCAGGTCCACCTTCAGACCGTAGCTGCCCCGCTGAACAGTGTGTGTGAGAACTAGGTTCGGTCTTCGGCGGTGGAGCATGGCATACGAGAATCGAACCCCGAAGGGGTGGAATTGCAGTTAGCCCAGGACGGAGCGAAGCGGAGTCCTGGGTAGGGTAGGGAAAAATAACCGAGTCCCCTGGGGACGACACGGTTCTCATGGACATGCGGAAGTGGTGTTCCGCTCGGCCACGCAACCAATGACCGATTCTAGCCCGCCGTGAAGGCGAGTTGTTTGTCCTCCGAAGCGACTGGCTCTTCGCGAAATGCCGCGCCTTCCAGCCGCAACAGGAATGCCTTGACCGGCAACCCGCCTCCATAGCCGCCCAGGTGACATCCCGCGGCGAGCACGCGATGGCAGGGAACGATGATGGCGATGGGATTGTAATGATTCGCCTGGCCAACCGCGCGGAAGCCGTTTGGGTTATCCACGGCGCGGGCGATCTCGGCATAGGAGCGGGTTTCGCCGTAGGGAATCTTCAGCAGCTCGTGCCAGCAACGCGTGCGAAACTCGGTGCCCCGAAGGTCGAGCTCGAGATCGAAGTCGCGGCGTTTGCTGGCGAAATACTCTTCCAGTTGTTTGCGGACATGGCGCGTGCGCGCTTCCGACTCCTGCCACGCGACTTGCTGGCCGTGAACTAACTCCGGCAGCCCGCGATCAAATTCCAGTATCACCAGTGCCGAGGCCGATGTCCCAATCACTAGCGGCCCGACAGGCGACGGCATTCGCGAGTAGTAAAGGGTTTCCATGCTGCGTCTCCGCAGGCTAAGACTATCACCACACAGTTCCAGCAAGATGCCGTGCGGTTCGAAATGCCTCAGGGGATGTACAGATTGCTGAAAAACGAGCGAAAGCAGATCCCTCGTCGGCCTGAACCCACCCCACCCAGCGCAAAACCGGCGCTGGTTGGGGACCCCGGTCGGCCTCCTCGTGATGAGAAAACTGTGATGTCAGAGATACCCGTCCTCACTGCGGCTGAACATAAACCGGATTGTTCGGTGAAGGCGGTTCGTAGTCCTGGCCGTACTTGTTCTTGTGAGTAGTCGAAGCAGCGGTGGTCACCTCCACGCGGATCGTGCCCAGGGAGCGAGAGCTGTCGTTGACCTGCACTTCACGCGACAACGCTTGCAGGGTCGCTGGCAGAGCGCTCTCGTTCCAGACGTGGAGCACGTAGCGGCCGGCAGGGACGTCAGGAATGGTGAAGTCCCCTTGCTTGTTCGTGGTCGCGAAGTACGGACTGCCGAGCACGACGACCACGGCGCTCATCTCGGGATGAATGTTGCAGAAGATGAACGAAACTCCTTCGCGGTCGAAGTGTACGGTGCGTGAAGTGCCCGCCTCATAAAGCCCCAGGTCGAAGCGCTTGCCGTTGAACAGCGAAAACACGTTGTGGAACCAGGGATCGTGATTGGGAAAATCGACGCTCGAGCCTCGTGTCACCACCAGCAGATGGGGCTCGAAGGTCTTGTTCTTCTGCGCCAGCACGGCGTGCATCGGTGCAACCGGCGTGGGGTCGGCCATAGGCGACAGCCACACGACCGTAGTCACCGCCGGCAATGTATGCGCGCCGCTTTGCAGGGCCACCTTGCCCGTCACTGGCAGCTCCTGCGCGCAGCAGATTCCCGCCGTAGCCAGGCAGAACGCCAACGCCGGCAGTCGAGCCCATGATCTCGAGATCTTGATCAGGGTCCTCAGAACATTACCCCCACCGACATGTTGACCTGGTCGGCCTGGTAGCTGCTGTCGTAGATGGTAAAGGTGCGCAGGCGGCGATACTCCATCGACAACAGCAAGTCAGAACGCGGCCAGTAGATTACATTGCCGAAGGCCCCACGGTTCGCGGTGAGGAAGGGCGAAGTGTAGCTGCTGACTTGATCGCCGAAATAGCGAACGTCGGCAGCAAATGGGCTGTCCTGGCCGAACGCGCCGTTGAACTCCAGCTTGGGAGTTGCGCGGAATTTCAGTTGTGCCCAACCGCCGACTACATTCAGGGGAACAACTTCGGTGTTGGGATCGGAAAGCATCCCATTGAACAGAACACTGCGTCCCAGCGCTCCGCCCAATCCGCCAATGGCCGCTCCCCGATAGAATTCGCTGCTCAGCACGAAACGGCGCCCCAGCGGCAGATTGACGTCCATGGTGCCCGCCCATCCGTTCACAATCCGGTCATAGTCCCAGTTTTGGCGGCTGTAATATCCTCCTGCGCCGACGGTGAAGGTCTGGCCAAAGAATGGGTGAGAGTACGCAACGCGAGCTGCATACGCCGGCTGCCGCGATTGCTCTCCGGCGGTTGGCGTGCGATACCAGGTGTAGTACCCGCCGCCTGGAATCTCTCCGGTCACGGGATCCAGAAATCCCCCCTGGAGCTTGATCGTGGAACCGCTGCTCAGCGCGAACCGATGTTCGACCCGCAATTGCGGGGTCCACGCCCACAGATTGCCCGCATAGGCCAGTGGCGGAACAATGACCGAGGCAAACGAAGTAGGGCTGTCGGGAGACAGGAACAACTGGTCCTGGCCGGCGATGACCGACGTGGTCTTCCAGTCAAGCCGGACCGCAGCCGTGCGCAGCTGAACCAGGCCCGCATTCACACCGTTGTCGGTGGCCGGGAATCCGCCGCCGAAATCGAAGTTGATGCTGGCGCTGGTGCGCGCGCCCCAGAGCTCAGGGCCGAAGGTTTCGATGCCGATAATCGATTGCCGCAGCGTCCCGCCAACCGAGCCTGACGGGCCGCCCGGATTGGGCGGCTCGGCCCAGGTAGGCACGTCCTGGTTGTCCACCGTACCGCTGTTGCCGAAGAGATTGAACAGAACCATGCCCGACAGCCGGACCCTGTACTTGGAAGCGCTTTCCACCTTCGTTTGGTACTGGGTGTCGATCTTTCCGGAGAGCAGTTGCTGGTCTTCCTCAACATGGTCCAACCGCTGCTCCAATTGGGCGGTGGTCGAACCACCGTAGGCCGGGGATTGCTCATCGACGGTCGCATTCTCGGCGGCGTTGTGCCGCGCTTCCAGTTCCTCGCGCAGGCGCGTGATCTCGGCGCGGCTGGCCACCGTCTGCTGTTGTAGCTGCAAAACCATGTCTTTCAGCTCGTGGACCTGGCCCTGCAATTCCTGCAAGGCGGCAGTGTCGCTGCCGATCGGCGGCTGAGTCTGGGCGGCCGCCGGACATGCCAAGACCGCTCCCAGCCAAAGCAGGCGCAGCACGGCCGTCAACACGGCTAGAGAGGTTGCGCGCGAACGACGGAAAGTAGGTCCCCCGGCGGCCAAAGCCGCCTCGTGATGACAAGAATAAGGGGCTTGTGACGGCGCACCCTTCGGCAAGCTCAGGGCAGGGTCTAAAGCTGCGCCTCTTCCGATCTCACTGCGGCGGAAGAGTCGGACACAGCAGAAATCATTCATGTCGCACCTCTCTGCAACCAAGTTACCCGGGCCCTCGGAAGTGGCGCACAAATTCCGTCAGGCGGTGAATGGTTGCGAAGCGTCGGCTAACCGGCCATTTCTGGTCGCCGTCTTATTGCAAAGCCGCGGCAAGACGATTTCCATCACCGTGTGCCCTGGCGTAGAGCTTTCCAGGTACAAGCTGCCATTGTGGTCCTGCACGATCTTCTGCGCGATGGTGAGGCCCAGTCCGGTGCCGTTCTCCTTGCCGTGGCTGACGAAGGGGTCGAACAGTTTGTCGCGGATAGAGAATTCTACTCCCGGACCGTCATCGGTCACTTGAATTCTCAAGTCTCCGTTCTTGTCCGCTACGGTCACGCCAACGTGACCCCCGCAGGCCTGTGCGGCCTGGCAGCCGTTCAGCAGCAGGTTGTAGAAGACGCGTTCCATCTTGCGTGGATCGAACTGCGCATTGTGCAGGCCGGGAGAATCGATGGCGACCGTGATCCGTTGGAATTGGCGATGCGACCGCACCAGTTCGATGGCCCGGCTGATGGTCCGCTCCACCGGCGTTTCCATCACATTCAGCGACTCGGCGGGTCGCGACAACTCCAGCAGCGAGTCCACCAAATCGGTCAGGCGGTTGACGGCGACGCGAATCTCCTGGTACAGCTCCTCACGCTGCACGGGGCTCAAGTCAGCGTCTGCCAGAAATTCGGCATTCGCCAGCACGGCGGTGAGAGGATGCCGCAGGTCATGCGAAATCGAGCTGGCCATTCTGCCGATCGTGGCCAGGCGCTCGGAGTCGAGCAGGCGCTGTTGGGCCTGGCGAAGGCTGTCGCGCATCCGGGAGAACGACTCGGTAAGCTCGGCCACTTCGCTGACCGCGGGCGCCTGCAAGGGGTAAACGAAATCCCCGCCGCCCAACGCGCGTACGCCGTCTACCAGTTTCTCCAGGGGCCGGGTAAAAGTGCCGGCGATGAGATATACCAACAGGCTGCCGCCGAGCACCGCTCCCAGCCCGACCGCCAGGAGCAGATGGCGAAGATGGTTCAGAAAGGCGGTGGCCTGATCGTAAGATTTCATCACGATGATGGTTACTTCCGGCGATTCATCCGGGTTCAAGGTCAAGGCCGAAACTACAAAACTTTCCTTCCCGAGTTTCCAATTCGCCTTTCCATCCAGCGCCGGCTTGGCCGCCAGTTGAGACTTCAATTCGCCGTTCTGTTCGGGATTCAGCGTACTCACAACCACGGTGTCGCCACTCAGGATTGCCACCTGACTTGCAGCTACCTGACCCACCTGACGGGCCACAGCAGCGTTCATTTCGTAACCTACGGCCACCACGCCCAGCAGCGCGTTATCCGACTTGGGACCAAAGTAGATTGGCGCCAGCACGACCTCATAGAGATGTCCTCCGGCAAACCACCATTGCAGCGGTTGGTCGAGAGAGCCGCGACTCGCCAACAGCCGCTGCGCCTGTTCCCGCGAAATGCCGGGAGACTTGGTATGGAAGCCGACAAACTGGTTGGTCGGATCCAGCAGCGCAAACAGATCGCCGCCAGAGAGATTGAACATTTCTCGCGACCCATCCTGAATGGTGGGAGCGTGGCGCGAGGTCATGAGCGCTTTCAGGCTGGGAATATCGGCCATCAATTCGGCCAGGCGCGCCAGGTCCGCCTCGCGTTCGCGCTCCAGATTGCGAAAAGTCTCAACCGAATCGGCCAGATCGCTGCTCAATCCGCCGCGGACATGGTTGGCTACAGTGTGCTGGACAATCAGGAGCGATACGGCAGTGAGGCCGGCCGAGGTCAGCAACATGGCGATGAGAAACTTGGTACGCAGCCGCAATCTACCCATCGCCGTTTCCTTCCATGACGCGATCAACGAACAAACTTATAGCCTGTCCCGTGCACAGTACGGAAATGCACCGGATCGGTTGGGTCCTGCTCAAGCTTCTGCCGCAACCGCAGGATGTGAGTGTCGACGGTGCGCGTGGTGGGATAGTTGTGATAGCCCCACACCTCATTCAGCAGCTCGGTACGGGAGATAGCACGCTCCTGGTTGTTCAGAAAGAAGCGCAGCATCTTGAATTCCTGAGGCGTAAGCGGGATAAGCTGTCCGCTGCGGTGCAATTCCATCCGCGAGAAGTTCACCTCCACATCGTCAAAGCTGAACGCCTCCAACTTATCGGACGCCTGATTCAGACGACGCAGGGACGCTCGCACGCGCGCCAGAAGCTCGCGTGGGCTAAAGGGTTTGGTGACATAATCATCAGCGCCAAGCTCGAGCAGCAATACTTTATCCAGTACATCGCTGGCCGCGCTCAAAACGAGTATCGGAACGCTGGAACTCTCATGTTTAATTTCGCGGCACAGGTCCTGGCCAGACTTGCCCGGCAACCGCAAGTCGAGAATCACCAGCCGGGGCATGGTGGCGCGGAAGGTTTCCATCGCCATCGCGCCGTCGGAAGCGATCGACACATCGAACCCCGCAGATTCGAAAGTTCTCCGCAGGGCGCGCTGCACCGCCGCATCGTCCTCGATGACTAGTATTTTCTCCATATCCGCCTTCCGCAGTACCTGAAATACAGCTAATAACAGTTCAAAGTGCCAGTCAACGGCTTGTTAACAAATCTGTGACAAACACACGGAAGATGCTGCTTCTTTCTTGTCAGTAGGATCGGCGGAGCGGGCCGTCACATGGTTATCACATACGGACAAGTCGCTTGGACTTTACTGCCGCCTTTTGAAGAAGTTGCGGCAGCCGCGGCCTGAAAGAGCCGGAACAGCAGATCCCTCGCGGCCTGAAGGCCGCGCGGGATGACAAAATAAGCGGCTTATCGGCACGACTGAAGTCGTGCCCTGTTACAAGGCACTCCAAAAGCGACTTTTTCAGCGGCCCGTTAAGTCGGCGAGGTATCGGCTTCTCCTGAGTTTTTCAGCAGCCCGCTGGCATGCGTTGCCGCCAGGATGGGTAACACGCCGGTCGCCGGGCGGTTGAGCGCGGTCCTACAATATTCCCACTCCCTCATTCGTCTACAACTGTGGATGAACGACGCAGCGAGCCTGGAGCGGATGGCACTCGAACAGGACCAGCGGATCTCCGAAGTGGTCAAGCGGGAGCGGTCCCGGCTGGGCAGCTTCATCCGCCGCCGTGTGCCCGACCCGCGCGATGCCGAGGACATCCTCCAGGAAGTGTTCTACGAACTGGTGGAGGCGAACCGGCTGCTGATGCCGATCGACCATGTGACCGGCTGGCTGTTTCGCGTGGCGCGCAATCGCATCATCGATCTCTTCCGCAAGAAAAAGCCGGAGAGCTTCAGCGATGCCGGCGTGGAAGACGAAGATGGCGAGTTGCTGCGTTTGGAAGACTTGCTGCCTTCGCCCGACGCCGGGCCGGACGCGCTTTACGCCCGCGGCGTGCTGCTGGATGAGCTGGAAATTGCCCTGGACGAGCTGCCGGACGAGCAGCGCGAAGTGTTTGTAGCGCATGAGCTGGAAGGGCTCAGCTTTAAGGAGATCGCGGCCGAAACCGGCGTCAACGTGAATACGTTGCTCTCGCGGAAACGGTATGCGGTGCTGCATCTGCGCGAACGATTGCAAAAGATTTACGACGAGTTCATGAAAGCGTGAGGAACAGGAACATGATAAGCAAAGGGATCAGCAGAGCGCTCAAGGTAGTACTTGGAATCTTCATCATGGTGGTCATCATTGGCGCTCTCGGCGAGGCCGTGCTGCAGCTGTGGAACTGGCTATTGCCGTCAATCTTCGGCTGGCGGCCGATCACCTACTGGCAGGCGGTCGGCATATTTGTTTTTTGCCGCATTCTCTTCGGCAAGTTCGGCGGACGTCCAATGTGGCGCTCGAACCGGCGGCGGCGCATGGCCGAGCGCTGGCAGCACATGACGCCCGAGGAACGGGAAAAATTCCGCCAGGGCATGCGCGGACGTTGCGGCTTCGGTACCCCGGCCGCTGAAGCAAAGCCGTGACGGAATCGTCAGGCTTTCGGAAGAATAGCTTGCCGCCAGGGCCTTGGCGCGAGTGAGGGCGGTTGCTTCGTCCTGAATGCCGCTAATTATGATCGTCAGGATGAGGTTCTTACCTTTGCGCACAGTAAGTTCGCCCGTCGGGTGGCCCATCATGGAGTTGGTTCCCCACACTGCGCCATCGCCCACTCCGGAGACCTGTTGAACGTTCTTGTATCCCGCGGCCTTGAGACTCTCAGCCATGCCAGCCTCGTTGCCGCTGACGTCCGTGTCGCTGTAGTGCGCGGTCACGGTCAACGTCTTGGCTGAGAGGGCGCTGCCTTGCGTGGAGCGAAACCTACAGGCAGTCGCTCCCGGACGGGGTTCGTTTCTGGGCGGCGAAACCGGCTCCCCCAGCGCAGCTTGCGCGTCGGCAGAGGTGATGAGGCTGCACGCGTCCTTGGCTGCCGCCGAAGCGGGAACGGGAGCGAGGACGACGAGACCGGTGAGCACGCAGGACAGAAGAGCGATTGCGAGCGCGAGACGAAGATTCATGGGATAAAGAACATATCACAGAGAAACCCCCGCCCAGCCAAAGGAGTGGAGAAATGCCAGTCCCCTTCGGCAAGCTCAGGGCAGGCTCTCGACTCCGCCGCGCTTCGCTCGGGATGACAGAACGGGGCACCCGGGCCTTCCATATCAGCGAGTGCAACCCGGCGCCCGTCGCGGACCCTGGCTCGGGCGGCGCACCCGGGGTTCCAATTCGGGAATCTGCACCCAAAAAAGAACCGTCGCTTTCCCTTATTCGTTGACCTTTCCTAACCTCGCGCTAAAGTTCCAGATAGAGGCGCACGATTCCTCGTCAACATTCGCGCCCTTCCGTGCGCCTGTGAGTGGGCAAAGCTACGGCAGGAAAACGACCTGTCGTCGGCTCAGCGTGCCCGGGCGCCGAGCCCCGCACGACTCCAACTCTTCGCCCCTCAATCGTCTGGCAAAGCACGTCGCACCACGGAGGATTTTCCAATGACGAAACCACGAACTCATAGATTGTTTACTCTCTTGTCGGCGCACAGCCGGAATGCGAGCAGTTTAGAGACACTCAACTTGCCGGCGATGCTCTGCATCGTCGTTTTGTTTTGTGTTGCGGCAGTGATTGCCGCGCCCGCACAGAACGCTTTCTTCACAAGCCTGTACAGCTTTTGCGCCTCAGGCTATCCGTGCCCTGACGGCGAGACCCCTTCCACCGCGCTCGTGCAAGGCACCGACGGAAACCTCTACGGGACAACCCCTGGGGGCGGGGCTGCCGGCTACGGCACTGTCTTTGAGATCACCCCAGCCGGCGCGCTGACCACGCTGCACAGCTTCGACCGCACGGACGGCGCCCAACCTGGCGCTGCCCTAGTGCAAGGCAGCGACGGGAACTTCTACGGGACCACATATCTTGGCGGGGCTGCCGGCCTTGGCACGGTCTTCAAAATGAGCCCCGCGGGCACGTTGACCACGCTGCACTCTTTTTGCCTTCTGAACGTCTGTACGGAGGGCGCCTACCCTTGCGGCCAATTGGTGCAGGGCAGCGACGGGTACTTCTATGGCTCAGCGGCCCAGTTTGGGGCATACGGCTATGGCGTGATCTTCAAAATCACTCCCGGGGGAGTGCTGACTGTGCTACACAGCTTCAACAACTCTGACGGCTACGCGCCTTGCGGGGGACTGGTGCAAGCCAGTGATGGGAACATCTACGGGACGACCGAAAGTGGCGGAGCCAACGACGGTGGCACGGTTTTCAGAATTACCCCCGCAGGTGGGCTGACAACGCTGCACAGCTTCGGCGGTAGCGATGGCGCGGACCCCTACGGAGCGCCGGTGCAAGCTGCCGACGGGAACTTCTACGGGATAACCATAGGGGGCGGGTCTAACAATTGCCCTGATGGCTGTGGCACGGTCTACAAAATAACCCCAAGCGGCACGCTGACCACGCTGCACCTGTTCGAGTCAACGGATGGCGCCACCCCAGTCGGCGGATTGGTGCAAGCTGCGGACGGGAACTTCTACGGGACAACCTTCAGAGGCGGAGCCTACGACTACTGTGGCGGTGGCGGCGGTTGTGGCACGGCTTTCAAAGTAACTCCGAGCGGTACGCTGACTACGTTGTACAGCTTCTGTCTTCTGGCCAACTGCGCTGACGGTGGCCGCCCTGAGGCTGGGCTGGTGCAGGCGAGCGACGGGAACTTCTACGGCACAACTTCCACAGGCGGAGCGTCCGTCTATGGCACAGTCTTCCGCATGGACGTGGTTCGCTCTTGCGCAACCTGCCGTCCGTGAGCTGACACTGCGATTCGAGGAAGGAGGATTCTCATGACAAAACCACGAACTCATAGATTGTTTACCTTCCTACCGGCGCCAAGCCGGGACGGAGGCAGTTTGAAGAAACTTAGCTTGCCGGCGATGTTCTGCATCGTCGTTTTGTTTTGTGCTGCGGCAGCGATTGCCGCGCCCGCACAGAACGCTTTCTTTACGACTATGGCGAATTTCAACGGGGCGAACGGGGCTGGCCAGGTGGGCCCGCTGATGCAAGCCAGCGACGGGAACTTCTATGGGACAGCCGGCGGGGGGAGCTATAGCCAGGGCGAGGTCTTCAAGATTACCTCCTCGGGCACCCTGACCACGATCTACAGCTTTTGCGCTCAGACTGGCTGCCCTGACGGCAATGGCCCTTTGGGTGGGGTGGTGCAAGGCACCGACGGCAACCTTTACGGAGTAACCCAGTATGGCGGAAGCTACGACAATGGTACCGTTTTCAAAATCACGCGGACGGGCACGCTGACCACGCTGTACAGCTTCTGCGCTCAAACTAGCTGCGCCGACGGCTCCCAACCATTAGCAGGATTGGTACAAGGTACCGACGGGAACTTCTACGGCACAACTGCCGGGGGCGGGGGCAATGGCGCGGGCACGGTTTTTAAAATGACCTCCGCGGGCGCGCTAACCACGCTGCACAGCTTCGATAACGACGACGGCGCCGGCCCTGCCGCCGCGCTCGTGCAAGGCAGCGATGGGAACTTCTACGGCACAACTTACTATGGCGGAAACTACATCTGGGGCACGGTATTCAAAATCAGCCCCGGGGGCGACTTCACCTCGCTGTACAGCTTCAAGCAATATCCCTACGGCGCAAATCCTTACAGCAGTCTGGTGCAAGGCAGCGACGGGAACTTCTACGGCACAACCTACGGAGGGGGGATTAATTACAACTGTGAGCCTGGCTGTGGCACGGTCTTCTCCATCACTCCGGACGGCGAACTGAACCCGCTGTACTACTTCAGCGGTGCTGACGGCTTCGGTCCCTACGCCGGACTGGTGCTGGGCAGCGATGGGAACTTCTACGGAACAACCCAGTGGGGTGGAACCTCTTCTTGGTGTAATAACTATGGGGTCCCTGGCTGCGGCACGGTTTTCACAATGACCCCCGGGGGTACGCTAACCACCCTGCACAGCTTTGATAATGACGACGGCGCCGGCCCTGCCGCCGCGCTGGTGCAAGCCGCGAACGGGTCCTTCTACGGGACAACCAACGGAGGCGGGGCCGATGGCGATGGCACGATCTTCCGCGTGGGAGTGGTTCGCGCCTGCGCAACCTGCCGTCCGTGAGCTCACACGCACTCGAGGAAGGAGGATTCTCATGAACAAAATGCGGACTTATAGATTGTTTACCTTCGTACTGCCGCAAAGCCGGGACGGAGGCAGTTTAGAGAAACTCACCTTGCCGGCGATGGTCTGCATCGTCGTTTTGTTCTGTGCCGCAGCGGCGATTGCCGCGCCGGCGCAGATCTTCACGAGAATCCGGTAAGCTCAAATTCCTTAGCGTGGGGAGGAACGAGATCGGTGCACGAGCTCTTGCAGAGCGCTTTCGGAGCAGCGGCGGCAGGATTCAGGCTCAGCCTTTGGAACCTCTTTGAAGCACATGGGACGTAAGGCGCAGTGCCAGAACGTTCCCTGGCCGCAAGCAGACCGCTTTTTCATCGCTGATTGGCTTTCAGCAAGATCCTTCTCATGCAACCCTCTGGGCCACGGCCTTCGCCATGATGACACAACGAGGAACTTGGGGATTCACGAACACAGAAGATCGTAGTTTGCCCGTTGTTAATTGACCTTGTGTAACCTCGCGCTGAAGTTCATTATAAAATGCGCGATTCCTGGACAACATCCGCGCCCTCATGCGCTTTGTGAGTTGGCGAAGCTACGGCGGGCGACATTGGACTGTCGCGGGCTCCTGTTCCGGGCGGCGAGCCCTGCACGACGCCAACTCTTGACCCCTCGATCATCCGGCAGCAGGTCGCACTACCGAGGAGTTCCAATGACGAAACTACAAACACGCAGCCTGACTTTCGTGCGAACTGATAGATTGCTTGCTTCGGTGCTGGCGGGAACTCAGCGAGCGAAAATCGCACTCAACCTGGATTTCCGAACAACGATTTTGCGTATTCTTCTGTTTTGCCTCGCTGCGGTGATTGTCTCGCCCGCACAGAGTGTGGTATTCACCACTCTGGCCAGCTTCGACGGCAGCAACGGCGCTCAACCTTTTCTCATGACTCTCGTTCAGGGTAGCGACGGAAATTTCTACGGGACCACACACAGCGGCGGGGCCTATAACCAAGGAACGGTCTTCAAAATTACGCCCACTGGCTCTTTAACCACGCTCTACAGCTTTTGCTCGCAACCGAATTGCGCTGACGGATATTTTCCCGAGGCAGGCTTAATTCTAGCCACGGACGGCAATTTCTACGGAACAGCGTCCGCAGGTGGCGGAGACTTTGGTACAGTTTTCAGGATTACCCCCAGCGGCACGCTGACCACCCTGCATACCTTTCAAGGCGGCAAGGAGGGTATTATGCCGATCGGCGCGCTGGTGCAGGCCAGTGACGGAAACTTCTATGGGACAACTAACAATGGTGGGGTCAGTGACAACTGTCTCCTGGGTTGCGGCACGGCTTTCAAAATGACCTCAGACGGCACGTTGACGACGTTGTACAGCTTCTGCTCGCAACCGAACTGCACCGACGGCGGGAACCCTACCGGAGGCTTGGTGCAAGGCGCCGATGGGGACCTTTACGGCACAACTGCCTCTGGTGGAGGCAACTGTGGAGCCTGCGGCACGGTGTTCAAAATCACATCCGCAGGTGCTCTGACCACGCTCTACAGCTTTTGCTCTCAACAGAACTGCACGGACGGCGACCTCCCCCAGGCAGGACTGATTAAAGCAACCGACGGAAGCTTCTACGGGACAACGCTAGGCGGAGGGAATACCAGTGGCGATTGTAATTTCTATTTCACTTTCGGCTGCGGTACGGTCTTCAAAATCACAGCCAGCGGCACGCTAACCACGCTGCACGCCTTCGACTATACCGACGGCGCCGGGCCCAACGCCGCCCTGCTGCAGGGCATCGACGGTAACTTCTACGGAACGGCGGAAGCAGGCGGCACCAACTGCCCCGGTACTCCCGGCTGCGGCACCACTTTTAGGATCACTCCGACGGGCACGGTTACTATCCTCTACAGCTTTTGCTCTCTGGGGAACTGTGCCGACGGCTCCAATCCCTATGGAGGGTTAGTACAAGCCACGAACAGGTTCTTGTATGGTACGACCTACGCCGGCGGGAACCTCAACGATTGCGCCGGCGCGGGCTGCGGTACGGTCTTCCGTTTACTTCCGGTCCGCGAGTGTGCAACATGCCGGCAGTGAGTTGGGATGAGATGGCGCATCCCGCATGGGTGGCAGCTGCGACTCTTGGGACGTTTGCTTAAAAAGAAAAAGGGTGCTCATCGCACCCTTTTCGCGAGTCGGCAATCCTTGAATCTTACTTCTGGCTGGCCTGGAAGCGCTTGTTGACTTCCGCCCAGTTGACCACGTTCCACCATTCTTTCAGGTAGTCGGCGCGGCGGTTCTGGTATTTCAGGTAGTAGGCGTGCTCCCAGACGTCGTTGCCCATGATGGGGTAAAAGCCCTGGCTCATGGGGTTGTCCTGGTTGGCCGAGCTCACGACCTGCAGCTTGCCGCTGTTGTCGCGCACCAGCCAGCTCCAGCCGCTGCCGAACTGTTTCACCCCGGCGTCGTTGAACTTCTCCTTGAAGGCGTTGAAATCGCCGAAGGTGCTCTTGATGGCGTCGGCGATGGCGCCACTCGGCTCGCCACCGGCATTGGGCCCCATGATCTTCCAGAACATGGAGTGATTCACGTGGCCGCCGCCATTGTTGCGCACGGCGTTGCGGATGGCTTCGGGCACGTTCTCCAGACCCTTCAGCAACTCTTCCGCGCTAAGCTTCTGCAGATCGGGAGCCTTTTCCAGCGCGGCGTTCAGGTTGGTGACGTAAGCCTGATGGTGCTTGTCATGATGCAGGTGCATGGTTTGCGTATCGATAAAGGGTTCAAGCGCAGCGTAGTCGTAGGGCAGCGGCGGAACTTCGAATGCCATTCTGATCTTCCTCCAGTTGGCTGATGCTAAGGAATATTACGAGGATTCAAACCGGGCAGGACCCACACATCACCCGGGAGACCATTATAGTCAGTTGCCGGTGGCTAGTGGCCAGTGGCCAGTTGTCGGTTGCCAGTAAAAGCCGCAAGCACCCACTTCCGGGACTACGTCGGAGTCGGATCGGCAGGCTAGAGCGGGCGCAACCCACCGATCCGCGGCTACTGTCCTGGCGGACCAGTACTTTGCCACGGCTGCGATTCGAACGTGAGCAGTTGCGATTCCAGCTCCCATTGCAAGTTGGCCTTGGCACTCTTCTTGAGAAAACCTTGGCATGTGGGCGACGGCGTCTGCGGCCTGCTCAAGTCCGACGCACACTCCTTCACCGGCGTGAAAGTTTTGCCATCGCTCCACAAACTTGCGCCTGAAATGAAGGCATATTCCAGGCTGGTGCGTGCCATGTTCTTCAGCTGCGTATAACTGAGGCCCTGATCGAGTGCGCCCCGCAGATACTCCTGGGTCATATCGGATCGCGAGACGCCTTCATCGTCGGTTGCGAGCGCGACTGGAACTCCCGCGCGCATGTACTGGCGCAGGGGATGACGGTCGCCGGTGACGCCGAGAATGGTAGCGTTGCTGGTGAGACAGATCTCAATCATCACATTGCGTTGTGCCAGCTCGCGCAGAAGGTCCTGCGCCCGGTCTTCGTACATGACGTCCATGCCGTGTCCGATGCGCTCGGCGCCACCGGTCTCGACCGATGAGCGAATGTGGAAGCTCAGCTCTTCAGGTGTAACCATGCCCTGCGCCAGTTCCCCGGCATGTAACGAGATGTGCACTTTGGGATAGACACCATGCAGGTACTGGAGCATTCGCATGTGCAATGGGAAATCGCGCCGGGAGACATACCACTCTTCGGGCTGGACCAGATTGACTCCCACGAAGCGAGGGTCGGCGCTGGCCAGCTCGAAGCCCAGCACCATCTGAGTGAAGACAATCTCCTTCGGCACTCCACGCAAACCCATGTACTGATAGCGCTGGGTGATGGTGCATCCAGGATCAGGCTGAGCAGAGGCGCAGCGCAGAGTGGAATTGCGGACAACCTCAGCGTCGTCCATTTCCTTGCGGGCCGCGGCCACGACTTGCGTCATGCCGTTGGCCAGGAGTTTGGCGCGCTGATGGGAAAGATCGTCGTCCCACCCGGAGCTGTTTGCCAGGGCCATAGTCTCCGGGAAAGCCGGGGCATGCATCAGCTCTTGGTAAATCTCGTGCTGCGAGGCGGCGCGGGCAGCGGTTTCGGCCAGCATCTCGCCAGTCTTGCCGTGGCTGGCGGCGATGAATTTGTCGAAGGTATCGAAGAAGTGGTCGTGCCCCGACAGCCCAGAGAGTTCCCACTTGCGCATGGAGTAGGCGTCCACCATGTCGCGATACAGGAAACGGTCAGTCAGCGCATTGCGGGCCGGCACCGTACCTTTTTCGCCTCCACACGGTGGAGCACTGAGATAGAAAGTGGCGGGATCGACGCACAAGCCCTTCTCCGAAGCCCATCCGATGAACGTTTCCGCGTAAATGGCGCCGACGAGGTGGTTGTGCAGGTCGCCGCCTTTGGGCATCTGGCGAAGAAAGACCATCACCTGATTAGGATCGTTGCGAATGCTCTGAAAGTAGCGCTCGGTCCGGGCGCTATTCGCGGCGTCGACGGCGTCGGCTGCGGTGCCAGCGACTGGTGCAAGCATTGCTGCCACAAGCAGAAGAAATACCCTGTTACTGTACCGTTTCATGCGCTCATCCATGGGCCAGCTTCAGCCCGACAATGCCCATGACGATGAGGGATGCGGAGGCGAGACGCATTACGCCGCTCGGCTCAGCGTAGAAGAGGATGCCGACAATTAAGGTGCCGACAGCGCCAATGCCGGTCCAGGCGGCGTAGGCAGTACCCATCGGGATGTCCCTTTGTGCCAGCAACAACAAGGTCCCGCTGCCGGCCATAAAGAGCACAGCCATGATGATGCCGCGAACCCGGCTGTCAGGGTTCTGGGCGATCTTGAGGCCCACCGGCCAACCGATCTCCAACAATCCTGCGACGACGAGGTAAATCCAGGCCATAGGCTACCTCCGGTGTTAGCTGTATCGTTCAACGGGGCGTAAAGGTCCGCCCGCTTTGTCCCGGCATTGTAACGCGGATGCCCCATAGAGGCTTTAACAGGCTGCGGAAAAAGTCGAAACCTCCCTCGCGGCCTGAAGGCCGCTCGGGATAAAAATAAACGGCTTATCGGCACGACTGAAAGTCGTGCCCTGTTACAAAGCATTTAAAGGTGACTTTTTCCGCAGCCTGGCTAAGTCGCAGCGTCGGTCGCCAGACGAGCGGGACAAGTCTGGCGGGGATTTTCGTTGATGACCCGAGGCGGCCGTAACGAAGCGACGCTACTGCGTCTCGCCAGTGCCGGCCGTGTGGTGCTCTGGGTTGATCTGGGCAGCGCTGGCCCGCGTTCCCATCAGTGTCTCCAGCCGCGACAGGCGCTGCTGCATTTCTTCGATCTGAGACTGCTGCGAGTCGATTTTCTGCTCCTGCGTCTTGATGACCTCGGCCTGCGCTTCGGCGCGGCGATACTGCTTCTGCACCTCGTTCAGCAGCATCGTGCTCAGATACTGATAGCGGACCGTGTAGGGCTGGCCATCGTTGTCGTAGGCGACGAGTTCGGGATAGACCTTTGCCACTTCTTCCGCAATCAAACCGTACTGCAACGTGCGGTCGCCGTTGGCGTACTCGGGCTTGTAGAGGAAGCTTACAGGCCGCAATTTCATCAATGCGTTGGTGGTGTCACCCAGGTCGCGGACTTGCTCCTTGAAGCGGAGAGAAGAAGTCTGGGTTCCGAGTCGGCCGCTGGAGTTGACGTAGACCGAAACGCCGCCCGACGAGGTTGCGCCATAGATGCCCGCGATGAAGGTAACATCCTGCTGGCTGGCGCCATTGCCCTGCGCGCCTATTCGGATGGTGTTCGACTCGGTACCAGAACTGGGGCCCCCATTGGCGATGTATATGTCGCTGTTACCCGTCACGTTGTTGTACCCAGCGTCGGTGCCAAGAAAGGTGTTGTTGTATCCGGTAGTGTTGATGTTGCCGGCAAAAGCGCCGAAGAAGGCGTTCGCGGCCCCGCTGGTGTTACTGTAGCCAGCAAGACCGCCGGAAAAGGTATTGTCGAAGCCAGTGGTGTTCTGGTAGCCAGCATCAGCACCAGAAAAGGCATTGCTCGTCCCCGTTCCAGTAACATTGTGGACGCCTGCTTCCTTTCCCAGAAACAGGTTTTCGTCAGCGATACTGCCGATGCTCACGACCGTATTTCCTCCGATCTGGTAGGTCGTGGCGCTGTTGATGCCCCCGTTCACGTCGAGCATTGCTTGAGGCGAGGCAGTCCCGATTCCCACACTGCCGCCATTGGTAATCGACAGCCGCGCTGTGTGGCTGGTATAGAGATCGATTCCATCCTTGTTGACCGATCCCACGCGGTCGGATGCGATCGCCTCGCCGGAATTCCCGGTGCCGAAGCGGATCGCCGGGGTGTAGCTGCCACTGTTAATGCCGCTGAAGTCCACTCGGGTGTCACCCTCCATGTTCACGTTCCCCTGAAAGGTGTCAGAGACTGACAACTGGGCGAAGGCGCTGGCCGCCAAACCGCCCAACTGTGCCGCGTTGACGTTGCCCAATCCCGCGCCGTTCCCCATGAAGGAGTTGGAGGTGTTGCTGAGCGTCAGCGCATTGGTGTAGGTGCCGCTTAGCTGCGAATCTCCGAGCGGTTCCGCTGAGCAGCGAAAAACTGTAATCATTGGCCGCCGGGACTACCGCTCCCGCGCGCCCATTGAACGAGGTCACCAGTCCACTGCCGCCGCCGGTCCCCAGCATCCCGGTAGAATCCACGAACACCGCCGAACCACTGCTGGTAGTGGCACCGTAAATGCCCGCGATGTAGGCGACATTCTGCTCGCCCATGTCGGTGCCCTGAGTGCCGATGCGGATGGTGTTGGATTCAGTGCCTGAGGTTGGGCCTTGGTTGGCGATGTACAGGTTCGACTTGCCGGTAGTGTTGTTGTAGCCGGCCTGGTATCCGGCGAAGGTATTGTTCTTTCCGGTGGTATTGCTGTACCCGGCCTGGAGGCCGTAAAAGCTGTTGGCGCTGCCGGTGGTGGTGTTGTAGCCAGCCTGCTGTCCGGAAAAGGTGTTGCTCCCTCCGGTGGAGTTGGTGTAGCCAGCCTCGGTGCCCAGGAACGTGTTGCAACAGGCAGTAGTGTTACTCAGGCCGGCCTGGTTGCCGACGAATACATTGCCGCCGCCGGTGGTGGTGCTGAAGCCGGCTTGGAGACCGGAGAAGACATTGCCGGTGCCGCTGGTATTGCTATAGCCGGCCTGCTGTCCGTAAAAGGTGTTATAGGAACCGGTGGAGTTGGTGTAGCCGGCCTCGGTCCCAGAGAAGGTATTGCAGCAGGCAGTGGTGTTGTTCAAGCCGGCGTGAAAGCCGGCGAAGACATTGCCACCTCCAGTACTGTTGCTGTAACCGGCTTGGAGGCCGAAGAAGGCGTTGCCCGTACCGGTAGTGTTGAAGTAACCAGCGTCCTGTCCGGAGAAGGTGTTGTATTGTCCCGTCCCGGCAACATTGTGGACGCCCGCTCCTACACCCAGGAATAAGTTGTCATCGGTGAGAGTCCCGATACTCAGGACGCCGCTGCCAGCGATCTGGTAGGTTCCCGCAACGGAGTTCACGTTGCCCAGCCCATCAACGTAGAAATTCTCCACGCCATTATTCTGGCCGCTGAGGATCTTGCCTCCCGCAGCGTTATTAAACGCTCCGGCAATTCCCGCGGCACTGGCCACATAGCCGCTGACCCCGATTGTGACGCCGCTGCTTGACGTGTTGGTGCCACGCACGCCGGTTCCAGAAGTGCTCTGCGAGTTGCCCTTCACGCCGACGGTCGCTCCGGTTGGGGACGAGACGTTGCCATAAACTCCATATCCGCCGGAGCCGGCTGAACCGCCTTCCACGCCGATAACCGTGCCGCTGGTTGCCGTGGCAGTTCCGACCACACCCTTCGTGGCCGCGGACGCGTTCACTCCAGCTCCAGTGCCAGTCTGCGTCACGCCCACGATCTGGTCGGTGGTCGAGCCGCTGAAGTTGGTGGGGCCGGCACTGGCAGCGCCTTTGTTGACTCCGGGTGTAGTCGCGGAGGAATTATTCGCAGGGGATGACGATGCCTGATTGGCAGTTGTGCTGTTGGCTGTAGAGCTTGAGCCATTGGCGAGCACGAAATCAGAAATAGTCTTGCCGCCCAGCGTCTCGGCTTCGTGCGCTTTGAAGGCGTAGGGCACACTCACCAGCAACACACGCGGTTCTTCTGCCTGTCCCTGCACTTGCACGCCCAGCCAGCGCTCTTCCTGTTGCGAGAATAGATCGGCGGGCAGCCCCGCAGCGGTGGTGGAACCCAGCAGCACGTTGTAGTTGCCGCTGGGATCGGTCGCGACGCTGTGCGTTTCCATCCATACTGGTGCGCCACCATCCTGCTGCTTGTAAATGGCGAAGGTGATGCCCACAGTCGAGGAGGAAAGCGGCGCTCCTTGCGCATCCCGCAGTGTCCCGCCGTAGCGAACGAGGTTTGGCACGGTGGTGAGGGAAGCTTGCTGGGCGAAGCCGGCAGAAACCAGCATCAGGGTGAAGACGACCAGGGCAAGAGCCGAGGCGGCGTGGCGCATGAGCACTCCTTGCGTGCACTTCAACGCGACAGCGAGATTGTGGGGCCTGAGGTTAGGCTCGGATTGTGTCGTCGTTTCCTGTGGTTGTCAATCTCTATAATGTCCGTCGCTCGTTAACCATCTTCCTCAGGGGCCAGTCTTCATAGCGACCATGTGAGGTGTGGAGTTGTCGGGTGTCAGGTCTAGTGTTCATGAGAAGGCGGCAGAATCGTAAGTTGTTGATTCCGGGTAGCTATCAAATCGGGCAAGTCCGTTAGAAAGAATATTTTGCCTATAAGTCCAACGGGGAGACCCTTTTGGCGGGAAGTTTTTGGCAATAATGATTGTTTTCAATTGGTTACAAGGGGCGAAATGGGGGAGTGTGTCACAAACTGCCGGTTCGCCGAGCCGGAAGGTTTCGATGCGTTGCGATGCAAGAGTTTTGCAGTGCTCTTTGAAGCTGGTTGCGCGGAATCAATCGTGCTGAATCCAGGTTTGCCAGGAAATCTAGGAAAGCAGATCCCTCGTCGGCCTGAAGGCGTCCTCGAGATGACAAATCTAACGATTTGCAACGGCGCATGTGTTCGGTAAGCTCAGGGCTGAAGTTGTGCCCCTTCATCCCCCTGCTACAATTCTCGCGGAATCGTGTGGGTTTTGCGGGGTGAAGCGCAGTGCAGCCCCTCCGAATCCATCGAACTACTGGCCTCGCTGAGTCGTATAACCCTTTAGCAGTGAGCGGGATTTGGGCCAGGAGTCGTGCCCCGTGGGAGCGTTGATTGGACGACAACCAGGCCGTAAATGCGCTTGTCCGTCGCTGTGTGTCCGGCGACACTGCGGCCTGGCAGGAAATCGTCCAGCAATATCATCGCAGGATTTACAACATCTGCTATCGCTTTTCGGGATCGTCAGATGACGCGGCCGATTTGGCCCAGGAAGTGTTCATCAAGATGTATCGCACCCTGAGTACGTACGACACCACGCGAGCTTCGTTCATGACCTGGGTGACAACGGTCACGCGAAATTTGCTGGTCGATCACTTCCGCAAGGGCAAGTACGATCGGGTGACCGACTCGCTGGATGCGACTCCGGGCAATCAGGAAGACGGCCTGACGATTGCCGAGCAGTTGGAAGACGGGGCTGCGAGTCCGGAGGCCGCTATGCGCAGCCAGGAGACCAAAAAACTGGTCCACGAGGCGCTGCGGCGGCTCTCGCCCGAGCTGCGGGAAGCGGTCATCTTGCGCGACTTGCAGGATATGGACTACAAGGATATTGCCAAAGTCCTCAGTGTGCCCGAGGGGACCGTGAAGAGTCGCATAAATCGGGGACGAACGGAACTGGCAAGGCTTTTGCAACGTACCTATAAGCAGGCGAACTAATGGCAGGCGAGAACCAATCCGTAGTGCAGTGCGTCGAGGTCGAAGCCCTTCTGGCCGAAGCTCTTGACGGAGCGCTGCAAGGCCCGACGCTGGCAGCCTTCGAGGCGCACCGTAATAGTTGTGCCGCCTGCCGCGCCATGGTCGCCGACGCCCAGGCTGGAATGAACTTCCTGCAGGGGCTGGACGACGCTGAGCCGCCGAGCAATCTGATGCACAACATTCTGGCGCAGACCATCGGAGCGTTGCCCTCAGAACACGCTGTGCCGAAACCGCGCGGCGAAGGCTGGCTCGAGAAGCTGAAGGGACGACTGGCTCCGGTGTTTGCGCCTGTGGCTACGCCGCGCTTTGCCATGTCCTTCGGCATGGCTTTCTTCTCCATCACCATGTTGCTCGGTATCGCCGGCTTCCACTTTGCCGATGTGCGCCATCTCGACCTGAGCTCCAAGGGAATCACCAAGACTTACTACGAGACCCAGGCCCGGGTGATGCGTTATTACGAGAATATGCGCCTGGTCTACGAGATCGAATCGCGCGTGCGTGATTTACGCCGGGCCGCGACTCCCGACAACACCCAGGACAACAATAAGCAACCACAGCAGCAGGAGGCTCCCGCGGCGAAGCCAACCCCCAGTCCAAAGAATCCATCGAAGAGCGACAACCGGTTGCCCGATCGCAGCCACCACACTTACAGCCGCGACAATGGCCCGCCTGAGCTGGCCGCGTTTCCGGCTGTATTCTTAGCAGTAATTCCCCAGGCCCGGCGAGTCAGGAGAACCGCATGAACTGCGCCAATCATGTCGACGCACCCGCGGTTGCATACTGCCGCACCTGTGGCAAGCCACTGTGCAATGTGTGCACGCGCGACGTCCGTGGCGTCATTTACTGCGAGGAGTGTTTAGCCTCGCACCTGAGCGGCACTGTGCCGCCGCCCGGCTCAACCGCCGTGCCTCCGGTTGTGGAACCGCCGCGCGGAACGCCGAGTCCCGCACTGGCTGCCATCCTGGGATTTATTCCCGGCGTCGGCGCCATGTACAACGGCGAATTCGCCAAAGGCTTTATCCATGTGCTGATCTTCGCCACGCTCATCTGGATGACCGATCACTTGAGCGGCATCTTCGGCTTGGGCATCGCAGCCTTCGTGTGCTATATGCCCATCGAAGCCTACAAGACGGCGCGGGCCCGCGAGCAGGGATTGCCGGCTCCCGACCCGTTAGGCCTCAATCACCTTTTCCTCTCCGACCTGCGGTCCAATCCCACGCCTGGTTCAGCCAATCCTGGTCCGGCGGCTAGCTCTTTCACGCAAGGTGCGTCTCCGTCCGGCGCCTCTCCCGATGTCGCGGGCGGCAACGTTAACCCGGGCACGGTTCCGCAGGGCGAAGCTGTCGACGACCACGGTTCGCGAGTTCCCGTGGGAGCCTACATCTTGATCGGACTGGGTATCCTGTTCCTCCTCGGCGAAACCGGTGCCTTGCACTTCGACTGGGTTTGGCGCTTCTGGCCGGTCATCCTGATCGCCATCGGCCTCCGCATACTGATTCAGCGGCAGCGGAGAGGCTGGTAAGGAGGACACAATGAAATATCGTTACAACAAGTATTGCTCCTGTGCCCGCTGCCGTGCTCATGGCTACACTGCGCCCGCCGTCCTCATTACCCTCGGCGTGCTGTTTCTGCTGGATCAGATGGGTCATGCGCATTGGATGGGTTTCGACTTTACCTGGCCGGCGCTGCTGATCGTGCTCGGCTTGATCAAGTTGCTGGAACACAGCTCGTCCGTCTACGGCCACGTTCCGCGCGAATACAATGCCACCCTGCCGCCCAATCCTGGCCAGCCTGTTCCTCCGGGAACTCCCGCCTATCCCGGATATCCGCCGCAGCCGCAGGCTCCCATTGTCACGCCTCAGCCCAATGCTCCGGCCGGTTTCATCACACCGGACTCGCAAGCCGTGAGGCCTGACGATAAAGGGGGACAAAATGTCTAGCGTGAACCCATACGCGGTAACTGCGCCGCCACCACCGCCGCCAGTTCAGCCGCCACCGTATCGCTATCGGCGTTCGTTTGCGGGACCGGTCATTCTCATTGTGATTGGCTTGCTGTTCCTGCTGAAGAACCTCGGCTTCCGGGTCCCCATCTGGCACTGGTTTGGACACTGGTGGCCGCTGCTGCTGATTCTCTGGGGCGTCATCGTTCTTATCGAGAACACGACCTCGAACCGCATGGGCTATCGCACCCGCAGTCTCGGTGCGGGCGGCATCCTTCTGATGGTGCTGCTGGTCACGCTCGGCGTCTCGGCGCATTACACCTCCGACTCCAACTACAACTGGGACGGCATTCGCGACCAGTTGCAGATGGACGACGATCTCGGCGGCATCTTCGGCACCGCCTTTACCTTCGACGACACTCTGGAGGAGCAGTTCCCGGCGAATGGCAACCTGCGCGTGGTGTGCGATCACGGCACCCTGAACATCACCACCGCCTCCGACAACACTCTCCACGTGGTCGTCCACAAGAAGCTCTACGCGCAAAACCAGAACGACGCCAACACTTATAACCAGGGCAGCAAGCCCCAGATCACCATCACCGGCAACTCGGTTGTCCTGAACGGTAATACCGACGGCGCAGGCGATCACAGCGTGCAGACGGACATGGACATCTCCGTGCCCGCCGACGCCTCGGTGGATATCGCCAGCAAGCGCGGCGACGTCACCATCAACGGCCGCAAGGCCGATGTCAAAGTCTCGCTACAGCACGGCGACGTTGACCTGACGGAGATTACCGGCTCGGCCAAAATCAGCCTCGAGAAAGGCTCCATCCGTGCTTCGCAGATCACTGGCGACGTGGATGTCACCGGCCACGTCGACAACGTGAGCATCGATGAAGTCGGGGGCGCGGCGCGCCTCAATGGCGACTTCTATGAAGACATTCGCCTCAGCAAGATCGCCAAAGGCGTCGTCTTCAAGACCTCGCGCTCCGACATGCAGATCGCCTCCGTGCCCGGCGATATCGAGATTGCCAGCGATCAGGTTCGGGGCACCAATCTCATGGGGCCAAGCCGCGTCTCCACCGGTTCCAAAGATATTCACCTGGAGGACGTCTCGGGCGACTTACAGGTGCAATCGACGAACGGCGACGTGGAAGTCACCACCGGCGGCAAAGAGGCGGGCAAGCTGAGCGTGGACACGCAGCACGGCGACGTCGCTCTAACTCTGGCCGCCAAAGCGCCGCCTGACAAAGTTAATGTGGTGACCCAGCACGGCGACGTCACTCTGACCTTGCCATCGAACCAGGGATTCCAGATCACCGCCGGGACCGGTAAAGGTGAGATCACCTCCGATTTCGATGCGATCAAGATTGGCAAGAACAATGACGCTTCGCACGCCAACGGAACGGTTGGCAACGGCGACAGCAAGCTCCAAGTTAACACTGACACCGGCGACATCAAGATCGTCAAGAGCTGATGACAAGGGCTGGGGATTAGGGGTTAGGGGCTAGTTTCCAGTTCGGCGATTAGGTTTCTTGGAAGCTGAACTTAAGCGGGAATGACGGAATAACGACGAAGCGGGTGCCCCACACAAGCCGGGTTTGCTTGTGTGGGGATTTTGTCTTTCGTAGAAACTGCGAAACTTGAAACTAATCCCTAGCCCCCAGTCCCTAGCCCCTTCTTCACAATCTTCTCCACTTCCTCCACCACCTCGTCAATACTCTTGTGAGTGGTATCGACGTGGACCGCATCCGCCGCCGCAACGAGCGGTGAAACCACGCGCGTGCGGTCGCGCTCATCTCGCGCGGCGATCTCGGCATGCACGCGTCTAGCCTCGTCAGGCGATTGCGATTCGTTCTGCAGGAACCGCCGCTCGGCGCGCACCCGCTGCTCAGCGTCGAGAAAGATTTTGACCTCGGCGTTAGGAAACACCGCCGTACCGATGTCGCGGCCTTCCATCACCACGCCACCGTTGGCGCCAAGCTCTCGTTGCCGCGTCACCATCACCCGCCGCACCTGCGGGTGGGCCGACACGCGCGACGCGGCTGCCGTCACATCAGGCTCGCGAATCCGCCGCGAGACATCGCTCCCATCCAGCAGCACCCGATTGCCGTCTCCGCTCGGCTCAAGTTGGATTACCGATTTCTCCGCCAACTGCCGCAGCGCCTCTGCGTCATCCAGCGGCACCTGCTGCTCCATCGCCTTCAGCGCCAGCGCCCGATACATCGCGCCACTCTCCAGATTGATATAGCCCAGTTTTCTCGCCAGCCGCGCGGCGATTGTGCTCTTGCCCGATCCCGCGGGCCCATCAATCGCAATGACCAGCTTTCGCCGCACGCTCATTCGCTGACAGTTCCCTTGCTGGGTGGTTTTGGCTTGGACGACGCCGATGACCTTCGTGGCCGCCGTTGCACCAGCGGCTTGCCCGGCCGCGGGGGAAGCGCTTCGAACTTCGCGCGCGGCGTGAACTCGTGCGCCAGTTGCTCCTGTAGCTCTGAAACCTGCAGCATCACCCGCCCATCCACGTGGACGAAGTGGAGTTCGCGCGCAGCCTGCAAAGCGTTGATGGCTTCGCGAACGCGGGCGCGGCTGGTGAGACTGGAGAAAAAATGCTCCACTTCCTGCTGCTGCGCGGCCAGCACACAGTCCAGATACTTGGACACCAGGGCGGTGAGGGATTCAGCCACCGACATTTGCGTGCCCTTTTTGACCGCGTCCGGCGACCAGCGGAACAGCACATCCCAGAAGACACCCTCGTCAGGTTTGTAGTCGACCCGGGTGATGCGCAGCTTCGCCCACAGTTCGTCCAGCGCCCGGTCCAGCGCCACTTCGGAGATCGCTCCGGCAACTAACTGGCGTAAACGCTCCTTCGAAATCGGGCCTTCTTTTTGGATGACCTGAAACGCATGCAGCGCTAGCGGCGAGTATTCCGAGCGCGCCCCGGTCGTCGGCGCTTGCCGCGGATTGCGGTCTCCGATGAGTCCGTAGAAGTATGGGAAGACCGATGCCGCGACGATGAAATTGTTTTCCGCAAAGACGTTGGCCTCATAGGCCGACTTCTCGCGCAGCAGGCGCACCATCAGCTCCTTCGCCTCCTGCGCTTCCTGGTCGGCGAAGGCCATGTGCGCTATGGGCAGCTTCTCGTCGCTACCCTTGTAAGCGCCAACAAACGTCGGCGCCAGCACCGCGGGCCGCTGCGGATAGAGCAGACAGAATCCCACCGTGTCGATGAACTCGCGGGCGTCTTCCAGCGTGCGGACCGGCCGCCCGTTCAGCCGCCACTTCTCGCGGCGCAGTTCCTGGAGTTGTTGTTCGTGCATGAAAGAAGTAATTAGTAACTAGCAATTAGCTACTAGCTTGCCGTTCGGTTTTGACTAATTGCTAATTACTAAGTTAGCTAGCTGCTCGCGCATCTTCAGATGCGCTTAAACGCCCTCTGAATGTCCTTTACAGAATATCGCAGAACCACCGGCCGCCCGTGCGGACAGCTCATGGGACAATCCGTCTTTGCCAGCTCTTGCAGCAGCCACTCCATTTTGTTCTGCTCCAGCGGCATGTTCACCTTGATGGCGGCGTGGCAGGCGATGCTGGCGGCAATGTTGGTGCGAATCTTCTCCAGGTTCAGCGACTGCTCCTCGCGCTCGAACTGCTCCAGGATTTCGTGCAGCAGATGCTCAACTTGTCCGGCCACGACGCCGGCCGCCGTCGTCTTAACCGCAATCGTCCGCGAACCAAAAGGTTCCACCTCAAATCCATTGCGATTCAGCTCATCCGAGATTTCTGCAAACACCGCCATCTGTCCTGGCGTCAGCTCGACGATCAGCGGCATCAGCATCTGCTGCCGTTCCGGCGACTCCGCCAGCCGCTGCTTCAAATTCTCTCGAACAGGATGCGCTCGTGCGCCACGTGCTGATCGATGATCCACAGCCCCTGCGGATTGATTGCCAGAATGAACGAGTCGCGAATCTGTCCCACGGGCTTTAGCGTTGCCAGCGATTCCAGCCCGGCGGGAACATCTTCCTCCGCCACCTCCGGCGAGCAGCCATTTCCGCCCGGAGCCAGGGCCGCTGCCGGACCTCCAAACGTCTGCGGCCCGAAGCGCGCCACCGGGATCGCAGCGTTCGCCTCAACCGCAAACCCGCCGCCCTCAAACTGCAATGGCGCAGTGAACGGCGGAAGCTGCTGCGCGCGCAGCGCGAAGGCCGCATCGGCTTCCGTCACATGCAGTTCGCTGCTGGCAAAATCGTGCGCTCCCGAAGTTAACGAAGCCGCTGCGCTCGGACTCGCATGCATCTCGGTCATGAACGACGGCACCGGCCGCGACTTCATCAGCACCGCCCGCACCGAATCGCGAATGAAGTCGTGCAGTATTGACGACTGCCGGAAGCGCACCTCGGTCTTCGACGGATGCACGTTCACATCAACCTCGGTCGCGGGCATTTCCAGAAAGAGCAGGACCACGGGATAGACCGATGGCGGATTGATGTTGCGATAGGCCTCGGTCAGCGCGTGCTGCACCAGCCGATCGCGAATCAGACGCCCATTCACGAAGATGAAGATCGAGTTGCGATTGAGCTTCTGGATCTCCGGCCGCGAAACGAAGCCATGCAGCTTCAGCTCACCCTTCACTGGCTCCTCTGGCTCTTCCACTTCGCTGCGCCGCCACGGCGGCGGCTGCGGCAGCCCGACGCGCTCCAGCGGCAGCAGTGCACTCAGCGCGATCAACTGGTCGAGCGTTTCCTTGCCGAAGACCTGATAGATGCGTTGCGAATGGTCAGCCACCGGCGGCGCCACCAGCATGGCATTGGTGGCGGAATGCAGCTCCCAGTGCATCTCCGGATGGGCCAGCGCGTAGTGCGTTACCAGCGACGCGATGTGCGACAGCTCAGTCGACTCAGCCTTCAGGAACTTTCGGCGCGCAGGAATGTTGAAGAACAAATCGCGCACGGTAATGCAAGTTCCCAGCGGCAGCCCAGCTTCTTCAACGGTGAGAATCTTTCCCCCGGCGATCTCGACAATGGTTCCGGCTGCGTCTTCCGCGGCGCGCGTCTCCAACCGCAAGCGGCTCACCGAGGCGATCGACGGTAGCGCCTCGCCGCGAAATCCCAGAGTCGCAATGGTCAGCAGGTCATCGGCATTGCGGATCTTCGATGTGGCGTGGCGCTCGAAGGCGAGCATGGCATCGTCTCGCACCATGCCGCAGCCGTCGTCGGTGACCTGGATCAGCTTCTTGCCGCCAGCTTCGACGTTGACGCGAATGCGCCGTGCACCCGCATCCAGCGCGTTCTCCAGCAGTTCCTTCACCACCGAGGCAGGCCGCTCCACCACCTCGCCCGCGGCGATCTTGTTAGCTACATTTTCCGAGAGAACGTGGATGCGGCCCATCGAGTACTACGTTACATGAGGGCACTGGCTAGTGGTTAGTGGATAGTGGCTAGTGCAGGGAAAGATCGCCAGCGCAGGTCCGGCAGCTTGAGTTGTGTAATGGTGATTTTATGCCGGCGTGTGGCAGAAAGAGGCTGCGCCAATCGACTAGCCACTGACCACTCTCTTATCCCGGAGGCCACGTCAAGTCCCGTCCGCCGAGCATGTGCAGGTGCAGGTGAAACACCGATTGTCCCGACCGTGCGCCCACGTTGTACACCGTGCGGTATCCGTCTTCGATGCCACGGTCGCGGGCAATCTTCGCCGCGATCAAGTGGCTATAGCCGATGATCTCGGCGTCCTCCGCCATGGCTTCCTTCAGGCCAACGACATGGCGCTTGGGAATGATGAGCACGTGGGTCGGGGCTTTGGGGTTGATGTCTTCGAAGACGAAGACTTTGTCGTCCTCGTAAACCTTCTTCGAGGGAATCTTGCCGGCTATGATCTTGCAGAAAAGACAATCGTCCATATAAGGATGCGTAACCAGCTGCGGGATGAGTTCGAAGAGGCCGCAGCCGCCAACAATCTTACTGGTAAGACGCGCTTACCAGTAAGACTTTCCCGACCTCTCACTGTAACTACCGCCCGTAGACGATCACCTTCGGGTTCGGGTCGACGGTTGCCGGTCCATTTTGACCCACCGGCACCAGCCCGAGATTCACCCCGCCCAGTCCTGTCCTGCCGGCACCTGTCGCTCCGGGCGAACCAGCCCCCAGGATGTAGAGAATGTAGACAGGCGGGTTGTTCGGATCGTAGGTGAAGGCGCTGTTGCCCGTGCAGTACTGGGTGTTCGACGCGCAAATTGCAAATCTTCCGTAAGCGTCCCCGTACGTGGGATCCATCGTATAGGTGCCCATGAAGATGGGGACCATGTTTCCGGCAGCGGGGACGATGCCACCCGGTCCATTGCTCTCGTACTCTTGCGCGAAGAGCCCTCCCGGCGGCGGAGTGAATGCCACGTCAATTTCATCGGTCACCGACGGGAGGACTGGTGTAATCGTGCCGCCCAAATAGGAACCGAGGAAGTTTACTGGGGCGAAAGAGCCGGTCGCGGGAAGGTTCTGAAGGTTCAGCGTGCCCGACATCACCGCAGCATCGGTACCTACAACGTACGCCGTTCCCGTGCCCACCAGATACCACACCGGTTGGTTGGTGGCGCCCTGTAGATCGACGGTCACGCGTCCAAGCGAGTCGATGGTATAGGTTCCGGTCGTATAGCTGACCGGGCTGTAGGTTCCACCCACGCTCTGGTCGGTATAGTAGCCCGGCAGCGGCGACCCGCTGGGGCCATTCGGGCCGGCAATGTTTCCATTGCCGTCATACGCTACCACTCCGACGGCTGCAACCGGCACCGCCGAGCTACCCGATGTCGAAACGCCATTCAGCTGAACCACGCTCTGGCAGGTTGAACCAGCCTTGCACAGCAGCAGCTGTCCCGTTATGCCGGCAGAGCTCTGTTGCTGGATGTCCGCGATTGTCATGGGGCCGCTGTCGATCTGTACCGCGACCAGTTCCGTGATTGAGGCGATGTAGTAAGCGTACATGGCTGACCCTGACGCAGTGGTGAGAGTGACAGTTCCCCGCCCTGGGTTAGCCGTGTCCGGCACCAGGGTTCCGCCTGTAATCGGCACCAGTGTAGCCAACATTCCGTTGTCGTTCGTGTCCTCTTCCCCGCCGGTCACCGTCAACGACGAGTTAATCGAGAATGTGCCGGCTCCCGCATAGCGATTGCCGCCCGTGTCGTTGCCGAAGACTCCAAAGGCGTAACTGGCGCCATTGCTGGGAGGAGCCAGTACGGTCGGCTGCTTCTTCAGCAGGCCCGTACCATACATGTTGGCATTCACCAGGACCAATGAGGAATCGGTGGTGGTTGACAGCACAATGTCGTACACGTACCTGCCCAGCGCCGTTGACTCCAGCGTGATCGTACCCAGGTTGCTGCTGAGAGGAAGACTGTACGAGCTGCTGGCCGACAGGGGTACAGCTGTAGACACTCCGTTGGGACCATTCTGATCGATAACGCCGGTGATCTTGCCGGTTACGATGCCGTTCATGACTGTGCCGCTGGAGGCGGTAATCTCCCCAACCAGGTAGAACGGATGCCCGTGGGAGAAGCCGTTGAACGTAAGGGCGTAGTTTCCTTGCAGCGGACCGGTAACGGTAATCGTGTAGGCGGCAGTAGCAACTTCTCCCACCGCGTCGGTCGCCTGGATAGTGAAGGCGAAGACTCCAGCCTGGGTCGGCGACTCCGCCGAGCTGTTATTGCCGCCAGTGGAGACGAGGCCGCCGATGGTTGCCGAATTCGGGCCGCCTCCTATGGGCAGAGCCCCTGTCGTCACGCTCAGGTTCGGGCTGCACGGCGGATTCGGTGAACAGGGAGGCAAACTGCCGGATGCAACAGAATAAGTGAATGGCGCGACGCCGTTAGCGCCGGTGATAGTCGCCGTATAATTGGCGCCTACAACTCCGCTGGGCAGCGGAGTAGTTTCCAGCGAGAGTGGGGGATTGATCGTGATGCTCAACTGGCTGGTATCGACGGCGGCCTTTGGGGTCTGGGAGTCAACGACCTTGGCAGTGAAGTTATAGTTTCCCGTCGTCGTGGGCGTTCCGCTGATAATTCCGTTGCTGGCCAAGCTCAATCCAGGTGGGAGAGTCCCCGCGCTGATGGACCACGTATAAGGCGTTTGGCCTCCGCTGGCGATCAATAACTGCCGGTAAGCCAATCCGGGAACACCTTCGGATAAGGAAAACAACGCGATGTTCAGGGCGCCCGGTCCGTTCTGAGGAACGCTGCCGGCACAGCCGCTCAGTATTGCACACACCACACATCCCAATAGCAGGGATAGAAAAGGTTTCAGCCCTTTCATGGATCTCCTCGTCAAATCGCTAGAAGCTGGTTTTAGACCACTTGGGGGATCGGCCGGCCAAGCTGAGCGTAGCTTCCTACAAAGACCGCTCGCCAGTCCACGGACTATGGGCGACCGCAAAGTGTATATAGGCTAGCAGAGTAACCGAATCATAACCACTTGCAAACCCTTTTTTTTTGCCTGGGGCCCTCTCCAGATCGGATTTGGGAACTGCGCCCCCCTTTCCGGAGTAGTGCTACATTTTCCGGACGATGTAACTCAACGGTAAGCGATTGTGGAGGCCCCGCTATTCCTCGCCCGCCCGGGCGGCTAGCTCGCACCCTAACGTCCGGCTCTGCTATTCTCCGTTCTTGGAGAACGGATCGTGCGCATCAAACCATTTCTGCTCTTTCTATCAGTGGTGATTGCTGCCAGCGCTGTTGCTCAATCCAATTCGCAGACCGGCGCTTCTGGTTCGACTCCGCCTCAAACGCGGATGTACGTCGAGCCCGCCATGCCCTACACCCCAAGCCTTGATGTCACCGCCATGGATCGCTCCGTCGATCCCTGTGTCGACTTCTATTCCTACTCCTGCGGCGGCTGGTTGAAGAACAATCCGATTCCTCCCGACCAGACATCGTGGAGCGTTTACGGCAAGCTCTACGAGGATAACCTTACCTACCTACGCGCCATTCTAGAGCAAGCCGCGGTGGCCAAGGACCGTGACGCTGTAACTCAGAAGATCGGCGACTACTATGCCGCTTGCATGGACGAAGCCCAAGTCGAGAAGCGCGCCGCCAAGCCGATATGGCCCGCGCTGGTGGAGATCCAGGGGCTGCAAAGCCTGCACGAAATGGCGCCCCTGATCGCGCGGCTGCATCTCGAAGGCGAAACCATGCTTTTCGGTAGTGGCTCAATGCAGGACCCGGATAATTCTGACGTAATGATCGTGGGCCTGGAACAGGACGGGCTGGGTCTGCCGGACCGCGACTACTACACCAAAGACGATCCGAAGTCGAAGGAAATCCGCGCCCGCTACCTGCTACACGTACAGCAGATGTTCCAGCTCGTTGGCGACTCGCCCGACACGGCCAGGAAAGAGGCCGGCACGGTCATGCGGATCGAGACTGCAATGGCGAAAGCCTCGCTCACCCGCGTAGACCTTCGTGATCCCTACAAGATCACTCACAAGATGAAGGTCGCCGGCCTGAACAAGCTGGCGCCCAATTTCGACTGGGACAGTTACTTTTCCGCCAGCCAGGTTCCTCCCTTCGACGTTCTCAATGTGGAGTCGCCGGACTTCTTCAAGGACCTGAACACCCAGCTGGCTTCGGTTCCCCTCGATGACTGGAAGATCTACCTGCGCTTCCATGTGATAAATTCCAACGCGCCCTATCTCTCATCTGCTTTCGTCAACGAAAGCTTCGAGTTCTATCGCAAGTATCTGCACGGCGCCAAGGAGTTGCAGCCGCGCTGGAAGCGCTGCGTCGAGTATGTCGACGACCAGCTCGGCGAGGCGCTGGGGCAAGAATATGTCCGCAAGACCTTTCCCCCGGAACTGAAGGCCGCAACCTTGCAGATGACGCTGCAGATCGAAGATGCGATGGCCATGCGCATTCAGCAGCTCGACTGGATGAGCCCCGCCACCAAACAGCAGGCGATCAACAAACTGCATTCCATTCGCAACAAGATCGGCTATCCCGACAAATGGCGCGACTACAGCTCCGTCTCCATTGTTCCCGATGACTTCTATGGCAATGCCGAGCGGGCCGAGGAGTTCGAGAACCATCGCGAGTTCAACAAAGTGGGTAAGCCGACTGACCGCAGCGAGTGGGGTATGACGCCCCCCAGCGTCAACGCCTATTACAGCGGGCAGATGAACGACATTAACTTCCCGGCTGGCGTTTTGCAGCCGCCGCTCTATGACGCCAAACTGGACGACGCCCCCAACTACGGCAACACAGGCTCGACCATCGGACACGAGTTGACTCACGGCTTCGACGATGAAGGCCGCCAGTACGATGGCAAAGGTAATCTGAAGGATTGGTGGACAACGGACGACGCGGCGCAGTTCGTCAAGCATGCCGACTGCGTCGTCGATCAGTATGCGAAATACACCATCGTGGACGACATCCACATCAACTCAAAGCTGACCGAAGGCGAAGACGTCGCCGACCTGGGCGGGACGATCCTTGCCTACATCGCGTGGCAGAAGGCCGACAAGAACCAGCAGCTTGCCAATCGCGATGGACTGACTCCGGACCAGCGCTTCTTCGTCGGCTTTGCGCAGTGGGCCTGCGAGAACGACCGTCCTGAAGACTTGCGGGCCCGCGCCATCACCGATCCGCATTCGCCGGCGAAGTACCGTATCAATGGTGTTGTGGTGAACGTGCCGGAGTTCGGCCCCGCGTTTAGCTGCAAAGCTGGCTCGCCCATGGTGAAGCCGGCCGACAAGGTGTGCAAGGTCTGGTGAAGGCCCCTATGAGCGCTGGCAATGCATGACCCCGACATCGCACCCGTTCACGGAGACGATTCCGGTACGAACTTTGCCGGAATGAGGCTTTCCTGCCTCTTGTTCAGGATCGGGGTAGGCTGAACTGGGCAGCGGCGGAGTCGATGGATCGTTGTGGGCTGTCGACTTGCGATGAGTCCGCGAACCCTCACTCGCTCTTGGACTACGTTTGGTTTGGAGATGGGCCGCGTTCTTGCCCGTCTGCTCTGCATGGTCAAGGGACCTGTTCCAGCCCATATCGACCTCCACTTCTTACTGGGAAGATGCTGCTTGCATAAAATTGGAAACCCACAGCTCGAAAAAATCAAGGACGAAAATCACTGCCGTATTCGCGGATTGAAAACCGAGTACAGCAGATCAGTCAGGAAATTCACCAGCACATAGGTCAATCCAATCATCAGGATGCAGCCCTGCACCAGGTAATAATCGCGGTTGGAGATCGCGGTAATCGTCAGCCGCCCGATCCCCGGCCACGAGAAGATTGTTTCCGTGACAATCGCGCCCGCCAGCAGCGCCCCGAATTGCAGCCCGATTACCGTGACGATCGGGATCATAGCGTTACGCAGGGCATGGCGATAAACCACGGTCCGCTCCGGCAGCCCTTTAGCGCGCGCGGTGCGAATGTAATCCTGCCCCAGCTCTTCCAGCATCGAGGTCCGCACCATACGCGTGAGGATTGCCGCCAGCGCCGCGCCCATCGTGAAAGCCGGGAGCACCAGATGCGCCAGCGAGCCCGCGCCCGAGACCGGCAGCCATCCCAGCTCAATGGCGAAAATCAAGATGAGGATCGGCCCTAGCGCGAAGTTGGGGAACGATAGCCCCAGCAGCGAGACGAAGCTGAGCACCCGGTCGTCCCACCGGTTGCGATGCAGCGCCGATCGCACTCCCGCTGGAATCGACAGTCCGAGCGCGACCACAAGTGCGGCTAGCGTCAGCTCCATGGTGGCTGGATACGCCTGCGCGATGATGTGTCCGACATTCTGATTCAGCCGCAGCGAGCGTCCCATGTCGCCATGCACAATGCCGCGCCAGTAATTCACATACTGCTGCCCCAGCGGAACATCGAGACCGTAGGCATGGCGCGCCGCCGCAACGTCCGTAGCAGCAGCGCCCTCGCCCAACATTTGTTGTATGGGATCGCCGGGCACCAGGTGGATCAGCAGAAACACAACCGACACTACCAGCCACACCACCGGCAAGGTGTAGAGCAGTCGGGATAGAAGGTAACGCAGCATCAGTGAAGGGCCGGCGAGGCCGGAGAAGTTGAAGGCTGCTGCGCAGGTTGTATGGTTTCGATCTTGACGCTCTCCACCCGCAGCCCATCCATGCGAGCGACCGTATAACGGCGGCCTTCATATTCAAAATTGTCGCCGGGGCTGGGGATTCGTTGCAGCCGCGCGAGGACAAATCCGGCGAGAGTTTCAAAGCCGTCGTCCCGCGGCAAAACGATGTGGTATTGCGACTCCAGATCGCGAATGTTGGCCGAGCCATCCAGCGTCATCGAGGGATCGCCGGGCAGGAACGACTGTCCACTGATGTCGAACTCGTCCTCGATCTCGCCCACCAGTTGCTCCAGCACGTCCTCAACGGTCACCAGCCCCGCCGTCGAGCCGAACTCGTCCACCACCACCGCCAGATGCCGTTTGCGCGCCTTGAACTCCAGCAGCAGGTCCGGCAGCGGCTTGGTTTCGGGAACCACCAGCACCTCGCGCATGATGTGCCGCACTTGAAGTCCACTCGGACGTGTTACCGGGCGTCCAGCAGCGGTGCGGTTCACACGATAGCGCAGCCAGCGCATCAGGTCCTTGGCATAGAGCACGCCAATGATGTGTTCGGGGCCGCGCTGCGGATCATAAACTGGAATGCGTGAGTGTTGCTCGTCCACCGCCGCTTGCAGCGATTCCTCCAACGAAAGATTACCCGGCAGTGAAAAAATGTCAGGCCGCGGTACCATGATCTCGCGGACCGTGATGTTCTCCAGGTCGAGGGCGCGGAGAATCAGGTCTTCCTGGGGCGCGCCCAGTATTCCCAGTCGCCGGCTGGCCGAGACGATCAGCTTAAGCTCTTCCGGCGAATGCACGCCACCTTCCCGCACCTGCCGCATCCCAAACGTTTTCAGCACCGCGCCAGTGGAAGCGCTCATAAATGCCAGAAAGGGCCCAGCCACGGTAATGAAGAAGTCCATTGGCCCGGCCACGGCCAGCGCCACTCGCTCCGTCCGCTGCAAGGCGATCGACTTGGGAACAACCTCTCCCATGATGACCACCAGGTAAGTCATTAGTGCGAAAGCCAGAACCACAGCGCAGCCGTGGGCGTAGAGCCGCGAGTGCGGCAGCGGCAAGAAGAGCGGCTCCAGAATGTGAGCTATCGATGCTTCCCCGATCCAGCCCAGGGCCAGGCTGGAGACGGTCACACCAAACTGCACAGCGTTGAGGACAAGATCGAGCTTCTGATGGAGCTTCTGGACGGTGCGCGCGCCGATGCGATGCGCCGCAATCATCTGTTGCAGTCGCGTCTCGCGTACGCTCACCAGAGCGAATTCAGCGGCCACGAAAAACGCGTTTGCCGCGATCAGCAAGACCACTGCTACGATGCGCAGCACCACGAAAGTAACCATGAATCAGAAATCTTAACATCGGGAGCCGAAGAGTTCGCACATGCCTCCGGTCGCATTCGGCGTTCCGCTCCTGACTTTCCCTCGGTGAGGCTTACGGTGGGTTACTTAACCCCTACCCAGAAATACGCGGTATAACTAGCCGCTTGTTCTAGGTTGAATGCCCCATTTCCTTTCCTCCGCAATGACGAGACACTCGTTCAACTGCTGGGAAGCAATAGACCTCCAGCCCTGACGCCCGCTTCGTTGTTCCGGCCAAATCAAAAACCAGCGAAGGAGAAATATCTTGATCCAGCGTGCATTCTTATTGGTAGCTGCTCTTTTATCGCTCTCATTGTCTGCCCTCGCTTCGGTAAGTGTCACCGTCACCTCGCCCAGCAATGGTTCCCAAGTCGGCAGCCCGTTTACTTTGACCGCCAACGCCACCAGTCAGTACACGATCGTAGGCTGGCACATTTATGTGGACGGCAACGATGTCTATAGCGCGGGTACTACTAAATCCATCAGCGCCAACATCAATGCAGCGGTCGGAAGTCATCAGGTCGTTACTCGCGCCTGGGACAGCACCGGCGCTTACGGCTCCGTCACCGAAGAGATCACCGTAACTAGCGGTGGAGGGGGCGGGGGCAACAACGGCCTGCCCACACCTCCATCGAACGCGATCGTATTCAACAACATCGACGACAAGGGCGGATGGAACTGGTGCAACAGCCCCAGCTGTTCGGGTGGCAGCGGTCAAGGAAGCTACTGGATGGCGCAGAACCAAGGTAATCCGTCACGCGATGGCGCCAGCACCGAGTTCTACAACTCGGGCGTATGGGGTAACGCTTTGTGGCTGGAGAAGCTCGGGGCCAACGATGGGGTCCACAACTTCCTGTGGGACTTCTATATTGAACTGGACGACAACTCCCAAAATGCGGCCCAGGCGCTGGAGTTCGATGCGTTTCAGTTCATCGGCGGCTACAACTACATGATGGGGAGCGAATGCAATTACCTTGGCGGCGCGGTTTGGGACACCTGGGACGAAGCCAGCGGGCACTGGATTCACACCAACATCTCCTGCCCGAAATTCAGTTCCAACACCTGGCATCATATCCAGTGGTATATCACCACCAACAGCAACAATCACACCTACACCTACGTCACGCTGGTGGTCGACGGCAACAGCCATCCAGTGAATCTGACGCGTAACGCCAAGAACCTGCACTGGTCTGACAACTTGGGAGTTCAGTTCCAACTCGACAATAATGCCAGCGGCGAGGGATATCACGAGTGGACGGACGAGGTGAAGCTGACGATCTGGTGATCGCCGGCATCATCGGGGCTTAACGCCCCACTGATAACAAGAAGCACGCTTCCGCGCCGTCGAAATTCGCAGATTTCGGCGGCGTGTCTTTGTCTGAAAGAGACTCTTACCTATAATGATTCTTCCCTGAAGCGTCCTTTCAGGCGTGTTCCTTGCTTTATCTCCCGGTTCGATGCAAAATATCCTAGACTTCGCTTTTTCTTCGTTACTCGATTGACCCCGTGCAGAGCGACAATTTCACTCCCACCCCCGAGCAGCGCCCAGCCATCGAGCATATCCATGGTCCGATGCTGGTTGTCGCAGGCGCCGGAACTGGCAAGACCACGGTACTGGCCCGGCGCATCGCGCACCTCATCAAAAGCGAAGCCGCGCGCCCCGATGAGATCCTCGCCGTCACCTACACCCGCAACTCGGCCGCCGAGCTGATTCATCGTGTCGCGGCCATCCTGTATCCGGACCTCGACCAGCAGCCGTCGCTTTATCCCGAGTTGGAGCGTCCCAAGGCTGCCAAAAAGCTGCTTGCCAGCGGCCTCCAGGCGCATACCTTTCATTCCTACTGCTATCGGCTTTTGCAGGACGCGGGCACCAAGTTTCAGCTCCTCGACGACAAAGACCTGTTCGTCCTGCTGCGCCGCCACATCGGCGACATGAAGCTTCAGCACTACATCAAGGCTGCCACTCCCGGAAAGTTCCTGGAAGATCTGCTGAAGTTCTTCAGCAGTTGTCACGATGAGCTGCGCACTCCTGCCGATTACGACGCCTACGTCGCCAGGCTGGAGCGCGGCGAGATTCCCATGCCGCGTATGGCGAAGGCGAAGGACGCTGCTGTCATGTCCGGCGAAGAAGCTCTCGCCCGCTGCCACGAGGTCGCGCGCGCCTTTCGCTTCGCCGAAGACCTGCTGCAAAAGGAAGGCCTAGGTACCTTCGGCCACATCATTACGCGCGCCGTCGACGTGCTGACCCGTCGTAAATCAGTGTTGGAGCGCGCGCAGCGGCGGGCGCGCTTCATTCTCATCGACGAGTTCCAGGACTCCAACGTCGCCCAGATCAAGCTGGCTAGCCTGCTCGGAGGCGATCAAGCTAACGTCTTCGCAGTCGGTGATCCCGACCAGGCCATCTATCAGTTTCGCGGCGCTACCAGCGATGCCTTTGACCACTTCCTCCAGACCTTCGGCCCCGATCGCGTAAAGCGCGTCACCATGTCGGCCAACCGCCGCTCCACGCCGCCCATCCTGCGCTGCGCGTATCAGCTCATCCAGTGCAACCCGGCGATCGTGAGCGTTGATGGAGGCAGCCCGCGCCAACCGCTTAGCTGCGCCCGGCTGGAACGCGATCCTGCTGGCGCTTCGGCTCCGGCCGTGAACGCAATCGTCCACACGCGGTCCTGAGCACGAAGCTGCCTTCGTCGCCGACACCATCACGGCGATGCGCGCGAACCAGCCCGCAACCAAATTCAGCCACATCGCTGTGCTCTATCGCAGTCACTTCTGCCGCGAGCAGATTGTCGCCGAGCTTACACATCGCGGCATTCCGGTGCGCGTCAGGGGCGCCGATCTCTTCGACACCCCTGAGCTGCGCGACGCGATCGCGGTACTCCGCATTCTGGATTCGTCGCATCCGGTCGCGCTCTTTCGCGTCGCCGCTCTGCCGCAGTTTCATGTCGATCCGGAACGCTTTCGCGATGAGCTCGCGCTGGCCGGCCGGAACTTTTCCGTCGAAGCGGTCCTGGAGAACGTTCCCGGTGGCATGCAGGTGGTCGAGGCCATCCGCGCGGCGCGCCAGGAATTACTCGACGCGAACAATGCACTGGCATCCGCGTTAGAGATCGCGCAGCGTGCCTTCGGCCTTCCTGACTCGATGCCACTGCGCCGTTTCTGCGACTTCGCGAAACGCTGGCAGGAGAAGCCAAAGCAGATCGTCGGCGACGGAAAGCTGAACGATTTCTTGCAGTATCTGTCGGTCTTTCGCGAGGAGGCGAAGGGCATGCTGGTGGAAGAGACGGACGAAGATGACCCCGTTGCCGCGCTGGAGCCCAGCGAACTCGCCGCCGCTCCCCTAGAAGACGCGGTGCAGCTGATGACGGTTCACGCCGCCAAGGGATTGGAATTCCCGCATGTGTTCGTTGTGCGAACCGGCTCCCCCGCCTTCCCCAGTGGATACAAAGAATCGCTCGTCGAGTTTCCGCGGCAGCTGCGAAACCGTGAAGCTGCCGAAACTGATCCCAAGACCCTGCACGACCAGGAGGAACGCCGGCTCTATTACGTGGCCATGACGCGCGCCATGGACGAGCTTTACCTCTGCGGCAAGGCCGGCAGCGAAAAGAAGCAGCCCGTGCCTCCGAAGGGATACATGCGCGAGCTGGTCGCGCACGCGAATGCCGCCTTGCGCGGCGCAATCGCATGGCGGCTGCTGGCGCCCGAGGTGTACATCGCCGAAATCCACGCCGCTGCTGCCGCACCTGAACTCACCGTCTCGCAATGGACAAGGCTTGCGCCTCGTCAGGATGGCCCGCTGGAGTTGAGCGCCAGCTCGCTTCAGGACTACGAAACCTGTCCGCTGCGATACAAGCTGCGCTACGACTGGCGCCTGCCGGAGGATGCCAGCGCGGCCTTGCAATTCGGCAGCGCCATGCATCTGGCACTCAAGGCTTATTTCGATGGCGTTCGCGCCGACCGTCCGCTGGACGAGCAGAGCGTGATCGACTGCTTCCTCGACGAATTCGGCAAAGCCAAGATCGACGATGAGGTGCAGCGCGATCTATACACCAAACAGGGCCGCGATGCAGCTGACCAGGTTTCTGCGTTCTGCGCTCGCGCATCCCGCCAACCCAGGTGCTCGAGACCGAACGCCGTTTCAAGGTCGAGATCGGCGGCGCCCGCGTGAAAGGCCGCTTCGACCGCGTCGATAGGATCGCGAGCGGCGAAGTCGCTGTGATCGACTTCAAAACCGGCAAGGCCAAGACGCAGGACGACGCCGACGAGAGCTTACAGCTCTCCGTCTACGCGCTCGCAGCGCAGAAGGAATTGGGCTCGTGCCGCGTCGTCTCTGGTGTTCATCAATCTGGAAAACGGAACGGCGATCGAATCGCGACGCACGCCGAAGCAATTGCTGGCGGCGGAAGAAGAAGTTAGAACGATTGCCGCCAGGATCGCCGCCGGCGAATTCGATCCCCGGCCCAGCGGCGCCTGCGCCTGGTGTTCCTATCAAAGCATCTGCCCCACGCAGGAAGAGCCGCTGCCGCGTCCCACCGCCAGCAGCACCGCGAAAGTGAATTAGTGTGGTGAGTCGCTGATTCCTTTGTCATCCCGACCGGAGGGAGAAGCGATCTGCGGTTTTCCGCGCAAAAGCGAAGGGGACGCTTGCGCGCCCCCTCGGTTGACGTAAAGACCAAGTTAGTGCTTCTTTTTCTTTGCAGCCTTCTTAGCCTTCTTTGCAGCCTTCTTAGTTGCCATGGTTTCTATTCTCCCTTTCCATTTGTCATGGAATATTGCGACATTAACTTTCATCGCAATTTGTTAGTTGTATAGAGTTAATGAAAAAAATAGTCAAGCAAAAAAAGCGCCTCGCAGCTGCGAAACCGGCAACGCGCGACACCGCACCCTCGTCTCCCGATCTCGCAATTCTTACGCCGTGACCCCGAAGTTCTCGCATCGTCAAAATTCGCACATGCGTGAGAACCCGCATAAACACTGGCTATTTCAGCATCCGCAAAATCACGCCGCTCAGTGCGTCGTGCCACGCATGCGCCATCATTCCCGCGCGAAGGCTCTTTCGCCACCACGCGAGTACCCCAAACATTAATCCGTAAATTGCGATCAAAATCATCCGCGCAGCGCCTTCGTAGCCGTGTGACGCCCCAAACACGACCGCCGAGAGCAGCACTCCGGCGAGCATCGAATTGGCGATCGCGGCGAACTGCCGCTGCAGATATCCGCGGAAGATAATCTCTTCGCAGAAGCCGGCAGTGACGCTCACGCAGAACCAGACGGCCAACTCCAGATTCGTTCCCGGAGTCAGAAACCCGAGCTGCTTGCGCATGACTCTCGATCTTGCCGGCCTGGTCCAGATGCATCAGCTTGGCCGTCACTCCCAGCACCAGCATCGCGCCGCCCCAAAAGACGCCGGCGTACACGACATCGAGAAAGAAATCCTCCCACGTCGCCCAGCGCCCGCCGATCAGATCGCGCAGCCGGATGCGCTTGCGGATACCGAGCCAGACGAAGCCGGCCAGGATCCACTCCCACACTCATCGTCCAGAGATATTGCGGTATCTTGCTGCCGGCGGCCAGCGGATGCTTGCTGCGGTTGCCGTTCACCGACGCGATCAACAGCACTGCGATCAGGATTGCAGTGTGCCACCAGGGAGCCAGCAGGCGGATTCGCGGCGCGGAGGAGAGTTGCATTTCAGGCGGGATTTGTGCGTCCGCGGACAAGGCACTCCATCTTATAATGTTGGGTACTCACTCTTACCTCAGGAGCTTCACGTCCATGGCCTTCATCGAAGATGTCGTCATCGTATCGGCGGTGCGTACTCCAATCGGAAAATTTCAGGGTTCGCTGTCGGATTTCACTGCGCCGCAACTGGGCGCCATCGTGGTGCGCGAGGCGGTGAAGCGCGCCGGCATCGATCCCCAGACAGTCGATGAATGCATCATGGGCAACGTTGTCTCCGCGGGGCTCGGGCAGAATCCGGCGCGGCAGGCTGCTCTCGGCGGCGGGCTCTCGGACAGCGTCGCTGCCATGACCATCAACAAGGTTTGCGGTTCGGGATTGAAAGCCGTCGCCCTCGCCCAGCAAGGCGATCCAGACCGGCAACTCGCACATCGTCGTTGCCGGCGGCATGGAGAGCATGACCAACACTCCTTATCTTTTGCAGACCGCGCGCAAAGGCTTTCGCCTGGGCGATCAGAAGGTCCTCGACTCCATGGTGCACGACGGTCTGTGGGACGCTTACAACGACTATCACATGGGCAACACCGGCGAGAACGTTGCCGACAAGTACAAGATCACGCGCGAGGAGCAGGACGAGTACGCGCTGAACTCGCATCGCAAGGCGCTGAGCGCCATCAACGAGTGCCGCTTCAAAGACCAGATCATCCCCATTGAGCTGCCGTCGAAGAAGAAGGGCGCGCCGCCGGTGCTGTTCAGCAAGGATGAATCGCCACGCGAAGACACAACGCATCGACGTACTGCGGAGTCTGAAGCCGGCCTTCAAGAAAGACGGCACCGTCACTGCGGGCAATGCGCCCGGCGTGAACGATGGAGCCTCGGCGCTGGTGGTGATGTCGGCCGCGAAGGCGAAGGAGCTTGGGCTGAAGCCGATGGCCCGCATCGTGGCACAAGCCGCCAGCGGCCTCGCTCCTGAATGGGTCATGATGGCGCCGGTTGAGACCGTGCGTCAGCTCTGGAAGAAGACGGGATGGAAGAACGAGGACGTTGATCTCTACGAACTCAACGAGGCGTTCTCGGTGCAGGCCATTGCGGTCACGCGCGAGCTTGGACATCGATCTCAACAAAGTCAACGTGAACGGCGGCGCGGTCGCGCTGGGACATCCCATCGGCGCCAGCGGCGCGCGCATTCTGACCACCCTGCTCTATGAGATGATTCGCCGCGACGTGCACAAGGGAATCGCCGCGCTCTGCCTCGGCGGTGGAAATGCGGTGGGGATGGCGGTGGAGCGGTAGGATTCAACGCATGTTAAGCTAGTCAGTCCGCAGAATCGGACGACCTATGACGCGCATCGATACAATCAATGCCTCTGCAACAAAGTGCGCGCGCCGGTTCTTGCCCCCCTGTCCCTGTTGTTGTCGCTAGCTTTTCCTGCGCGCCCTGCACTAAATTCAACCCCAATATTGCCGGCCAACGTGCCACCATCGTTTGGAGATAGCCTCAATGAAGATAGCCAATGACGTAACGGAACTGATCGGACATACCCCCCTGGTCCGCCTGAACAAAGTGACGAATGGCGCGCGCGCCACCGTCGCCGCCAAGCTGGAGAGCTTCAATCCATGCAGCAGCGTAAAAGACCGCATCGGGGTCAGCATGATCAACGAAGCCGAGCATGCGGGAAAAATCCAGCCTGGCAGGACCGTGCTGATCGAGCCAACCAGCGGCAACACCGGCATCGGCCTGGCCTTTGTCGCCGCCGTCAAAGGCTATAAGCTCATCCTCACCATGCCGGACACCATGAGCACGGAGCGCCGTGTTTTGCTGCGCGCTTTCGGAGCGGAGATTGTCCTGACGCCTGGGGTGAAGGGCATGAAGGGCGCAATCGCGAAAGCCAATGAGATCCTGGCGCAGACACCCAACGGCTTCATGCCGCAACAGTTCGACAATCCTGCCAATCCCAAGATTCACCGCGAGACCACGGGCCCGGAAATCTGGGACGACACCGATGGCAAGGTCGACATTCTGATATCGGGCATCGGCACCGGCGGAACGCTGACCGGCGTAGCGGAGTTCATCAAGCCGAAGAAGCCGTCGTTCAAGGCGATTGCGGTTGAGCCTACGGAGAGCCCGGTGCTTTCCGGCGGACAGCCCAGCCCGCACAAGATCCAGGGAATCGGCGCCGGCTTCGTCCCAAGCATTCTGCGCACCGACTTCATCGATGAGATCATCCAGGTGTCGGGAGAAGACTCGATCGCGATGGCGCGCCGTCTGGCCAGTGAAGAAGGCCTGCTGGTGGGCATCTCGTCGGGCGCAGCGGTGGTGGCTGCGTTGCGTGTCGCCCAGCGCGAAGAAAATGCCGGCAAGTTGATTGTCGTGGTTCTGCCTGACTACGGAGAGCGGTACTTGAGCAGTGTGCTGTTCGAGAAGCTGCGCAACGAGGCCCTCGCTCTGCCGACCTCCGAGGTTACTGTGTGAGCATGTTTTCCTGCATGCGCGAAGACATCGCCGCGGTACTGGAAAGCGATCCCGCGGCGAAGTCCGGACTGGAAGTCGTGCTGCTGTACTCCGGGCTGCATGCGCTGTGGGGCTATCGCGTACACCATTGGCTGTGGATCCACGGCTGGCGATTTATGGCGCGCGCTCTTTCGCAGTGGGCGCGCCTGATCACGGGAATCGAAATCCATCCCGGGGCGGAAATTGGTCACCGCTTCTTCGTCGATCATGGCATGGGCGTGGTGATTGGCGAGACCACAATCATTGGCGACGATGTGACCCTCTACCAGGGAGTGACTCTGGGCGGCACCGGAAAAGAAACCGGCAAGCGGCATCCCACCCTGCGCAACAACGTGGTGATTGGCGCGGGTGCGCGGGTGCTGGGCAACATCACCATCGGCGAGAACTGCCGGGTGGGCGCGGGCTCGGTTGTGCTGCGCGACGTGCCCGACAACTCGACGGTAGTGGGCGTGCCCGGCCACATCGTACTTCGTCAGGGCAAGCGGGTCGTGATCACCGATCCCAAGCAGATCAATGATCCGCTCTCGGAAGCCCTGGCTGCGGTTGCCAATGAAGTCAAGGAACTTAAGAAGGAAGTCCGCGAACTTAAAGGACGAGAGCTGGGGTTCAGCGACGACGAGGACAAGCTGCAACAAGTGATCGAGATGGACTACCAGATCTAATTGGTAGGGCGCTCTTCCTCAGGCTTTCAGAACCTCACGTTGAGAAGTAAGCTGATGGCGTTTCGTCGCCGTGCCCATTTGCAGAGACCACAGCGACGAAAATTTGTTAGCGTGCCTCTTCTTGTCGTCAGGAACCCGCTTGCTCGCAAGAACACGATCAGTATGTGCGTCTGTCCCAAACCTCGGCAGACCCCCACTGGTGATCAACATCTTCCGCCTTGACCTCGAAATGGTGAACTCCCATGCTGGTTGACACCCAGTCCTGAAACGACGAACCTCCGCCAAGGGTTTTCACCAGAGTTCCATCGAGGTAGATCTGGTATTCGATGATCTTTCCATTTGGACTCGAAGCCTGGGCTTGGAGATTCGTAGCCGGGCCGGCGGATTGGCCATCGTAGGGCGTCGTGATCATGACGGTCGGTAGCTGTTGCCCGCCAACGGTGTAGACCACGCTGGGCGACATCTGGTTGATGATGCTCGGCTTGCCCACAGCCTGGACAAACACCTGATAAGTTCCCGGGGCAAAGTTGAAAGGCGCCAGATTCAGCGAACCGCTGCCCACGCTGTAGTCACCCAGCGACATCAGGTTCTGCCCATCGCTGCTGATGTAAACCGTGTAGTGATCGAGGGTGGATTCACTCGTCACGCTCCAGCTCAAAATGTTTCCGCTGACACTAGCCGAAATGCCGAGGCAATTGTCGATACCGGTCTGGATTTCGGTGCCTTCTTCGTAATCGTGCCAGGTGGCGACCTGCACGGCATCGAGCCGGTCGGTATAGGAGGCCACTGCAGCCCAGGAGTCGAGCCAGGTCTTTCCGCATAGTTGCTGGATGTGACGGCCGCCGGGAGGAGCCCAGCTGGCGACGACGTCATTAAATCCCTTCCAGGTGGAAGCCCAGTTCTCCTTCGACTGGTGCTCACTGGCGATCTTAAGAAAATACTGAGTGTAGTCCAGTCCTTCATAGCCATTCTGCAGAGGATTCTTTGGCGACAGCCATCCATAAGCCCCAACGTCGTACTGGTTGGTGAAAGCCCCGGCGTTTTCGAAGATCCATTCCAAGTCGGTATTCTGGCTTTCGATGGTCGTCCAGTTGATGTTGTAAGCTTCCATACCAAATTGGAGGACGACGGTCTTACCGTCACTGTCCTTGATCGCCGCCGGAGAATTGAAGTAGCCCTGCTGCCGCGCGTACGAGATGATGTTCAGAAGCGCCTGAGTCGCCGAACAGTTCGGATAACAGGAGAACCATTCGATGGCCCCCTGGTCGATCATCAGGGCAAACTTCAAGATATTCTGCTGCTCCAACTGCGGCTTCAGGACTTCGGTCGCGCCCTCTTCATAGCTTCCTGGCCCGTACCAATCCACCAACACGCCATCGAAGCCGCGACTGGTCAAGTCGGCAATCTCTTTGGTCACCTGATTAGGGTCTTTCGAGCTGTAACCAATGTTGGGATGGGTGCCGTGCACCCAGTACGGGATGTAGGTTGTGTAGATCTTCGCGTCCTGCTGCGATGCCGATAGCAAAGTATGAACGTTGACCTTGCTGATGTTGCTGGCCGCCAAATCGCCATTGTTGACACATTGCCCATTTGTCACCGTGGTGATTTCGCACCCCGGAAACGAGTTGGCGGCGGCAGTATTGTTCGTGGTCTGAAGGGTCATCGTCGTATTGGGAACGATCTGTTGATACTGCGCGGCGTTAACAGGAATTGAGAGACCTAGCATAAACGCCAGGAAGCAAGCTGCGTAAATTCTTGACATCAGAGCTCTCCGGTGGACGCAACGTACGCATCGGCGGTTGAAATATGGCCCGTGCCTGGAGCCTTTGGGGAGTGGAACTTGGCGAGTATAGGGTTAAGGAGGGTTAAGGTCGCCCCCGTCAATGCCTGATGCGCGCTTGAATTCTTTACTTAGGCCTGCGTGGGGAGATCGATCGGGATCTAAGGTTCTGGTTGCCGGTCATTCACTGAGCAGGTGCACATGACGGTCTTGCCGGTGGCGAGGTAGGGAGCGTGCCCAGTCCAGCCGTGGAATTGGCGCGCAGCTGTGCTGCGAGGGTGGGAATCGCTTAGGCAGCGACGCTGGTAGAAGTGCAGCGCTGCAAACTGCGGCGAGGCTGTCGGGCGGGCGACCGGTTCTGTGCTGCTACCTTCAGTTGCGCGATCTCCGCAAACTGACGCTCTGCCATTTCCTGAATCATGTCCAGTACGGTCTTCTGTTGGGTTTCGCCAATCTGTATGAGTTGCATGCTGCGAAGATTATCCGAGGCCGGAATTTCAATCATCCCCTAACGGTGGCAGCCGCACTACAACCTCTGGGTCAGACGCCGGCAGCTGGGCGTCCTGGGGGAAGTTGGTGGTTAGCTCCTTTCCCACTCGAACATCCGTAGCCGCCATTCAGCACGCAAATACTTATGTTTATTGGGGTTTTATCGATGCTTACGGGTTCCCTGGGATAACATCAAGCGTAATGCGAGAACACTATCGCCGCTGGATTCATGACTGGGAATCACGCATGACGTCGCGCGACAACAATCGCGTCGTCCGGCCGTTCGAGTGGGGTGTGGAATGGACTGAGCGTTGGCCGGGGATCGAGCAGTTTACGGTGCCGCCCGACCAGAGCGATCGCGAGGCCATGCTGGCCTACATGACGGCGCTGAATGATTCCATGGCTGAGAACAGCGACGAGTTTTTCCGCTACCAGACGCCGACCGACTTCCGCATTGAGCATCGCAAAGTGGAACTTTTCCACACCGGCAGCGAACCTCCCAAGAAACAGCCCAAGAACGAGTGGGGGAAGTTTCTGCGCTTCAGCTCGCCAGTTGAGTCGCCGTATGCCGAAAACAACTGCGTCAACGCACGCTGGTTCCCGGCTCGAGGGCACCGCGCGGTAGTGCTGTTGCCGCAGTGGAATGCTGACGGGGTCAGCCAAAACGCGCTTTGTCGTATCTTCAACATGCTGGGCATCGCAGCCCTGCGGCTGAGCATGCCCTATCACGACATACGCCGGCCCGCGGGGCTCACGCGTGCCGACTACGCGGTATCTGCCAACGTGGCTCGTACCATCGACGCCACGCGGCAGGGCATCGCCGATATCCGCTCCTGCATGGACTGGCTGGAGCAGCGTGGCTACTCGCGTCTGGGGATCGTCGGTACCAGCCTGGGATCATGCTATGCGTTCCTGGCCAGCGCACACGATTCGCGCATCCGGGTCAACGTGTTTAACCACGCGTCTACATCGTTCGGCGACGTGACCTGGACGGGGCAATCGACCCAGCACATTCGCCAAGGCGTGGAAGAAGTGCTGACGCAGGAAGACCTTCGTCGCGTCTGGATGTGCATCAGCCCGATTGTTTACTTCAACAAGTTCGAGCGCTGGCCGAAGAAGTCGCTGATGATCTATGGCCGTTACGACCTGACGTTTCTGCCGGAGTTCTCAGTGCAGACGGCGGGAGAATTCCTGCGCCGCGGCCTGGACACGACCATCAAGGCGCTGCCTTGCGGACATTACTCGTTGGGCGAGACGCCCTACAAGTACATGGATGCCTGGCACATCTCGCGCTTTCTGGCGAAGGCCTTCGCCGGGTAAAAAGAGGCTTCACCACGGAGGCACTGAGGGCACGGGGGTTTTTCTTTCAAATTTCTCCGTGACCTCCGTGTTTCCGTGGTGAATATTTTCTGTCCCGGCGTCGGACATTTCTAATCATCGAAGTCGGTGAGGCTGCCGACCACGGTTCTCGCCAGCGCATGGATGCTGAATAGCCGTGCCTCATCGTCGTGAGCGAAGCCCATCAGACGCGGGGTAGCGGCAGTGAGTGCCGCCAGTCCAACGTCGATTCGCGCATGGGTTTTGTAGTCAATGAGGTCGAGCGCACCGACTGGGTGGTCGGTAAGGATGGCGTTGGCTGCGGTGGCCCCGCCGCACAGCAGCGAACCGACCGCGGCGCGTCGATTGCGCTTCCATAACCAAGCCGCGATCACGAACAGCGAGCCCGCGAAGGCGTAGTCGAACGCAGCGTGCGTTGCCGGCCCGAGAACCTTGGGCATTCTGTGTGCGGTATAGCGCACACCCTGCTGCCAGAGAACCATGTATGACCTCGATGGAGTGAAGTTCCCGCACAAACAATGGAGGTCGATTGTACGCCGAGCGACCCTCGACATCCTGGGACAAAGATGCTGAGAAGCGAGGAGGAGTTGGCGAATTCCCGCCACAGCCAAGCGAGCGCTGGAACGGGACCCGTTGGCCGTTCAGCTGTTCTTGCTTCTGGCCAACGCACGCTTGATGGTTTCGTCCAGAGCGGCCTTGGCCTTGGTGTACTCCTCGGGCGTGACTTTGTCTTGCTGACGATCGATCTCCAATTGAAACAACTCTTCCTTCATGGCCTCCAGCAATAAGGCATTGCGATCACGCGCGGGTGCTGACGGCTCAACGAAATCGGCGAAGGCAGCGGCTGCATCCGGGGAACCGGCCTCGACCTGGCCAGACATGCCGGCCGCAGCAGTTACCGGACGCGGACGATTGGATCGGGAAACGATATAAGCGCCACCCATCACCAGTACCAGGGCGAAGGCGCCAAGAATGAAGGCACGATAGTCATGCAGGGGATCGGGCGCGTCAATGGGAGCGCCCAGGCCTCCGCCGGGACGGCTGTCGTTGGCCGCAGCCTGCGATCCGCCCATTGCGCCGCCACCAGCATCGCCCCCGCCCTGCGCGCCTTGCTGGTTGTCCGCCTGAAAAATTCCTGTGCCGGCAACGCGGAAATTGAGATCCGCGCCCGGCTTAACGTTGGTAGCCACCATCACGGTCGATTGCGGATCCGACATTGCCTGGAACTGCTGCGGGTTCGCAGCCGTGAAGATCATGCTCTTAGGGATCATCACGACAAAGTGCTGCACGTCCTGAAGCGGCTTGGGCGAGATGCTGGCTTGGCCGCTATAAGGCATGTGATAGGAAAGTTGAAACTGCGTTTCGCCGGGACGTAGGGGATAGCTCAGCAGGTAATGATTTTTCTGCGCGCCAGGAGTAGTTTCCGTCGCGATTGGCTGTCCGCCAGGCCCCTTGGCTTGCGCCGATTCGATCTCAGCGCCATCGGGAAGAACGATTTCGAAGGTCCCCTTTTCATTGGCGACGGTGCGCGGCGGCTGCGATTTGTTGGTCACAGCATATAGCGAGATTCCGTCGAGTTGTTTGCCATCGCTCTGGAAGCGATCGACCTCGACTGTCTGGCTGAGGCCGTCAACCTTCTTCGCGGAGTCGTACACCGTTAACTCAGCCGTGGTGCTGCCGGGCATCAGCGGTCCGCCTTGGGGAAAGTAGCCGACGCTCTGGTGATTAACCCGAACCATGTGCGGCGCCTGGCTGTCGGTGGGAGCGGCAAAGGAAAAGCGCCCCTGGGCGTCACTTTTGGTACTGGCGATCTCCTGCATGCCCTGCGACAGTGAAAGCAGCGTGACGTCATCTCCAGCGGACGGCTTGCCGGTGGTGCCGTTCGTGACCGTGCCGGTGATGCTCTGGGCGGCGGCGAGAGAGGTGAGCCATAACAAACAAACCCCCACGCGGAGTGCGGCCTTGTTCACGCGCGGCCTCCGTCGGGAGGCATGCCGGCGTGCCGTGTGCCGTGACGGAGGACCACACGCACCTTCTCGATCGACTCCAGTTCAGCGAGGATGGCGGCGGCTTCGTCCTCCAGCGAGGCGCGTTGTACCGCGTAGTCCTTCTCGCTCAACTTGCCAGCCTTATATTCGAAGTTCAGGTCGCGCAGGTTTTCGTAGGTAGCCTCCTTGCGCTCCAGCAGATACGTGTGGCGCGTCTTCTCCTCGCCGGCGTCGACCCGGTCAGGCTGATAGAACACATAGACGAAAAGGGCCGCAGCAAACAGCGCACAGCCGAAGAGCACCAATACCATTTCTTGTCCCATGATCCCAACGGCCAAACCGGCGGGCGTCACCGGTGGTGCAAGTACAGAAAGAGCGGCAAAGGCGTACATCAGAACTCCGTCTCCTGACGTGCCTTCTTGCGAAGGTCGTCGAGCTGTTCCGCGTCGAGTTTGGGACTGGGAACGGGTTGAGCGACGGCACGCGCCTTCCACAAGCGCACCAGCCACACGGTCGAAACTATTGCGAGGAAAAAGACCGCGAAGGGCATGATCCAGGCGATGCGATTAAAGCCGGTCGCGGTAGGTGCGGCCAGCACGGTGTTGCCGTACTTCTGCACGAAGCTCTGCAGGACGAGCGAATCGCTGTCGCCGCGCGTGAAGCCGGTGGAAAGCTCGTTGCGCATGCGATCGGAGTACGTACACCCGACGTGATTGCATTCCAGCAGAATCTGATTACAGCCGCACATGCACATCAGCTGGTGGCCGAGTTTGTTGAATCGTGCGTCGGTATCAGCGCCCAGGAAGGGCATGGCGAGCAGGGCGATGAGGGCAATCTGCGCGATGCGTAGTTTCGAGTTGCGAGTTACAAACTTCAAGAGTGGGATACCAACTTCCGTTTCTTCATTTACTGGGCGAGTGAATTGCCATTTTTAGTAAGCCGGACACCTTGACCTGAGGACGGCCTGTATGCAGTTTACCGCTATTTTCTAACCGCTTCTTCCAGCAATTCGACCAGCAGTTTCTCCGAGGTTATCACCCAGGCGATCCGGCGTCCGCCGAAGGCCACGGCGGGCTTGGGCCGTTTGACGATCAATGCACCTCGCGAACGAAATTCAACGAGCTCTTGCTCCAGATCGGCAACCTCATAACACACATGATGCAGGCCGCCGCCGCATGTCTGCAGAAAGCGTAACACCGGCGAGTCCTCGGCAGCCGGTTCCACCAATTCGATAGCAGGATCTTGCGATCGCGTAGCCAGGAATGCGACCCGAACTTTTTGCAAGGGATCGTGGAAGACGTTGCCATCCCACTCCGCCGCCAGGGAGCGCAGGAATCCGGGCATTGCCGTCTCAATGTTGGCGACCACGAAACCCAGATGATGCAAACGCAGCGGACGGACCATCAAGCCACCTGATGGCGCTTTTGGAGATAGGAATAGAGCTTGTCGAACGAATCCAGATCGGCCAGATCATCCAGGTCCATCTCGAAGCCGAACTCATCTTCTATGACGTTCATCAGGGTGATGGCGGCAACCGAATCCCAGGAAGGGACGGTGGCAGTGGAGGCGGTTGCGATGGATTCCTGCGGCAGGTCGGGGAAAACCACCTGGAAACAATTCGTCAGCCGTTGTCGGGTCTCATCCATGGGCTTCTGCTCTCCTCGTCTCGCGTACTTCATGATACAGCGCAGGGCATTTCGCCTCGAACTGGGAACGAGTGAGGCGGAACTCTGACTGCGGCTGCTGGCCCAGCAAGGTTGCGAAAAAATCCCGCAGCGGCCCATTTTTCGCCGTCGGCGTGAAGCGGAATTGGATGTCGTCCGCGCCGGTGTTCTCGAAGAGCATCTTCAGCGTCTGATGTTCGATGCGTCGCGCAAACGCGCGACAACTCATCACCCAGGTGTCGACGATCAGCCGCTTGCCATCTGCCCGGCCGGCAATCGCTGCAATCGTGCCCAGCGGCCCGAACTTGTCTTCATAACTGACTGCAGCCAACACCGCGCCCGGAGCGGACAGCAGTTTCTGCCAATCAGGCTGGGTGTAACGTGCGCCGTTCAAGTTGAACTGATTGGTCTTGTTGACCAGCTCCAGCACTCTGGGCTCGCTGGCAGCTGCAAAGTCGAACGTCACCACTGCGCTTATCTGTTGCAGAAAACTCTCCGGCGCTGCTCCGCCGGAGGCTTGCTCGCGAAAGGCAGCGCCTTGCCGGATGCTTTCCAGGCGCAAGGCGTCGTCCCTGGAAACGCGCTCTTTGCCGCAGCGATCGCGAAGGTGGCGCAGCATCGCCAGGCCGGCCTGGTAGTCGTTCCTGGGAAACAGCACACACTCGATGCCGGGATGCCCCGCCGCGACTTCGGCCAGTTCCATGGGACTGTCGTCGACGAAGATCACGCTGTCGGCGGCGATGTTCCACGCCTCCAGAATGCGCGCCACGCTGCCCGACTTGGCGTTCCAATGCACTTCGATGGGAAACACCTGCTCTGGGCGCAAGAGCAGATCTTTTCGCTCAAAAGCTTTGGCGACGACCGCGGGGTCGTTCTTGCTGGCAACGCCGATCAGCGTCCCGGAATCGGCCAGCGAGGCCAGAAGCTTTTGATACAGGCCGTGCAGTTGAGCGTGGCTCGCGAGGTCCCAGGAAACAGCGTCCGGGCCGACTTCGCCGGCGATTCCGCTCCACAGCGTGTCGTCCAGATCGGAGATGATGCCTTTCTTCGGAGATGGCGGAATTAAGGCCAACGCAAGCTGCGACGACAGCCGGTCAGAATGCTCCATCGTGTATGGCAGGCCGTTGTAGAGATCGCTCTTGAGATCAAGGCGAGCCGCCGCGGGCGATTGTTCGGCGAGCCGCTGCGGGCTGATGACGGCGATTCGACCTTCTTGTGCGATGCCGGCGGCGAAGAGCATGACATTGGCTTCGAGCGCCAATTCCTGTTGCGAAGCCTGCCATCCCGGCGTATGGAAGAGCGGCGGCAGAGGAAGCGTAGGCAGAGAGAGCGCGATCCGAGGGCCGGGCGGAATCCGCAATAGCGCAGCCGAAATACGATGCAACATGGTCTGTGCACTGGCGACGATGTCGTTCACGGCAGTCGTGCCCCAGCTGCCGGCACCGCGGAAATCCAGGCGAGGATCGAGGTCCGGCAACTCCAGCGCGATCACCAGGCCATCGGGAAGCGCAGCGTCCGATATACTCTCCAACGTTCCGGCCAGGTTTCCGTAAAGGCCGGGCGTGATTGACACTGTGCGATCGGACAGCGCTTGCTGCAGGTGTGCAGCGAGAAACGTTTGCAGGTGGAGCGGGGTAAAGCCGCAGGCCAGAGTGACCGCGAACGGCCGGGCATCACGTGGCGCACCTTGCGTGATCCTTAGGGCTTCGGTGATGGTCACGGTGCGGTTACCTTAAGGGAGTGGCCGGATCGAATTTCAGACGCGTTGCGGTTCGGCTAGAGCGTTTTCTTAACCAGAGCTGGCGCAGTGCTAACACGCCGCTCTATCCAACAGACAAGTCACTATATGCAATCGCAAAAGCTGAAGCAAGAGGAGCTACGTCGCAAATCACAACGACCCCAGTTAGAATGGAACGCAATGAAAACCCTGCAAAGAATAACCATCGTAGGCGGCTGCGGACATGTGGGATTGCCATTGGGCATCGTGCTCGCCAGCAAAGCAGGCTTGCAGGTTGACCTGCTCGACATCGATCCAGCCAAGGTCGACCTCGTCAACTCGGGCACCATGCCGTTCATGGAGCGCGGCGCGGACGAATTGCTGCGCGCGGTCGCGGGCAAATCGCTGCGCGCGACCCTTGACCCCAGTTGCATCAGATCGGCGGACGCCGTGATTACAGTGGTGGGCACGCCGGTGGACCGGCATCTCAATCCCACCGTTGGCGAGGTATACCGCAGCATTGATGCGCTGTTGGACCACATGCAGGACGGCACGCTACTGGTTCTGCGCAGCACAGTCTATCCCGGCGTCACCAAGCTTGTGCACGAGCGGCTGCGCAAACTCAAGCGCAAGATCCTGCTTTCGTTCTGTCCGGAGCGCATCGCCGAAGGCAACGCAGTAGAGGAGCTGATCAAGCTGCCGCAGATTGTCTCCGGATTCGAGCCCGAGGCGACCGCTGCCGCGAGCCGGCTGTTCGGATTGATTGCGCCGTCTCTCATCGAGCTTGCTCCCGCCGAGGCTGAGCTCGCTAAGCTCTTCACCAACGCCTGGCGCTATGCCAACTTCGCCATCTCGAATCAGTTTTATATTCTGGCGCAGAGCCGCGGGCTGGACTTCTACCGCATTCATGATGCGGTGACGCGCGATTATCCACGAATGCGCAGCTTTGCCAAGGCTGGGTTTGCAGCGGGCCCGTGCCTGTTGAAAGACACGCTGCAACTGGCTGCATTTTCCCAGAACAATTTCTTCCTGGGCCATGCTGCCATGCTGATCAACGAGGGCCTTCCAATGTTCCTGGTGGAACAGCTTCGGCCCTATGACTTGGCGAACAAGAGAGTGGCAATTCTGGGAATGGGATTCAAGGCGGAATCGGACGACAAGCGCGACAGCCTTTCGTACAAGCTGAAGAAGCTGCTCGAAGTGGAGGCTCTGGAAGTGCTGTGCACGGATCCGTATGTGCCCGACAGTGGTCTGGTTCCGCTGGAGACGGCCATCCGAAAGGCAGACATTGTGATCGTCGGCGCGCCGCACTCGGTCTATCGTGACCTTGAAATTCCGGGCGAGAAGATCGTCATCGATCCCTGGAATTTTTTTCCAGCCAGAGAGTTGGCATCGGCAACGGCCTAAGATTGAGTCGCACGTGCCGTCCCTGAAGGGACTCAGGGTTTGTGTTGACAATACTGACCGCGGGCTGACGCCCACGGCTGACACAAATGTCGCCCTTCGGGCTGGACGAGCAATGATTGTTCGTCGGACAATCCAGTCGAACTGGACATCTTGCAAACTTCAAGAGGTTACACACCGAACTCATGAAAATACTTGTCACCGGCTCGGCCGGCTTCATCAATGGTTATCTCGTGCAGGAACTTCTCGACGCCGGCTACGACGTTGTCGGGCTGGACAACTACAGCAAATACGGACGTCTCGCCAAGAGCTACGATTCGCATCCCCACTACCGTTTTGTCGAGGGCAATGCGAAAGACAGCGCGCTGCTGCAGGAACTGCTGGAAGACTGCGACCACTTTGTTGCTGCCGCGGCCATGATTGGCGGCATCAGCTACTTCCACGAGTTCGCCTACGATCTGATCGCGGAAAACGAACGCATTACCGCCGCCGCCTTCGATGCCGCGCTGCACGCGCACAAGCACGCCCGGCTGCAGAAGATCACGGTGATTTCTTCCAGCATGGTGTTCGAGAACACCAAGGAATATCCCACGCCCGAGGGCGCGCAGCGGCGGTGCCCGCCTCCCAGCTCAACCTACGGCTTCCAGAAACTGGCAACCGAGTATTTCGCGCAGGGCGCGTGGGAGCAATATCAGTTGCCCTACACCATTGCGCGGCCATTCAACTGTGTTGGTGTTGGTGAGAGACGCGCGCTGGCCGACCATGACATCATGAGCGGCAACGTCAAACTCGCCATGTCCCACGTCGTCCCTGATTTAGTGCAGAAGATCCTCAAGGGGCAGGACCCGCTGCACATTCTGGGCAAAGGCAACCAGGTTCGCCACTACACCTATGGCGGCGATCTGGCCAAAGGCATTCGGGTTTGCATCGAACATCCCGCCGCGAAGAACAACGACTTCAATCTCTCCACGCCGACGCGAACCAACGTGCTTGAACTCGCGGAAGTGATCTGGAACAAAATCCACAAAGGCAAGAAGCCGTTCCGTTACATCTCCGATCCGCCGTATGAATACGATGTGCAGGAGCGCTCGCCCGACGTAACCAAGGCGCGCGAGGTGCTCGGTTTTGAGGCGCTGACCTCGCTGGATGTGATCCTCGACGAGATTATTCCCTGGATTGAGGAACAAATCTCCGTGGGACAGATGTGAAGAGAGCAACTAGCAATTAGCAACTAGCTTGAGGCAACGGTTTGTAACAGGGCACGACTTCAGTCGTGCCGTAAGGGCTGACTAATTGAATGGGCTTTAGCTCTGCGATGCGCGACAGGGGCCAGAGCGGGTTTTGGCGGATTCGACGGCACGGCTAAACAGTTTGCCGAAAAAGTCAAAGCAGGGGCCCAGTGTCGCCGGCTGAAGCCGGCTCAGAATCTTGAAGCTTGCACTTTCGGCACGACTGAAGTCGTGCCCTGTTACAAGGCGGGCTAGGAGACTCCCAATCTTGCTCGCCGCTGTTGAAAGTAAAGCAGAGTTCCAAGTCTGAGAACCATGCCGTCGACTCCTCCACTCACCGTCGTGATCCCGGTTTACAACGAGGGCGCGAACTTCCCCGCGCTGTGGCGCGAGATTGCCTCGAGCATCAAGACTCCCTTCACGGCGATTGTGGTTTACGACTTCGACGAAGACAACACGCTGCCCGTCGCGCAAGAGATCATCGCATCGGGCGCAACCCGGCTTACGCTGCGCAAGAATGCTTACGGCCGCGGCGTGACCGGCGCGATCAAGACCGGATTGGAGGCTGTAGAGTCAGGGCCGGTGCTGGTCACCATGGCCGATCTGTCGGACGATCTGACTCAGGTCGACCAGATGTACCAGCTCTACCAGCAGGGTTTTGATGTGGTGTGCGGCAGCCGCTACATGAAGGGCGGGCAGCTGATCGGCGGCCCATTTCTGAAGCAATTGATGTCACGGGTGAGCGGACTGACCCTGCATTATTTCCGCGGAGTGCCGACCCACGATGCCACCAACAGCTTCAAGCTGTACGACGCGGCCATGGTTCGTGACGTTAAGGTGGAGAGCGTGGCCGGATTTGAGCTCGGTCTTGAGCTAACCGTCAAAGCGTTTCTTGGCGGTTATCGTATCGCTGAGATTCCCAGCACGTGGCGCGACCGCACCGCCGGCAGCTCGCGCTTCCGCATTCTGCAATGGCTGCCGCACTATTTGAAGTGGTACTTCTTTGCCTTTCAACCGGTGCGGCAGCGCAATCGGGCGCCGCGCGAGCCCGGCGTAGTCAAACAAGCCGAGTAGGACACACAAGCGTTTTCCTGACACACGGCAGTCATGCATCGACAGGTTGTGCCGCCGGCTGAAGCCGGCTCAGAATTTCTAGACATGCAGTTTTCGGCACGACTGAAGTCGTGCCCTATTACAAAGCACCTGCTTATGGCACGTCTTAGCGGGCTGCTGAAAAGCTCAAAAGCAGATCCCTCGTCGGCCTAAAGGCCTCCTCGTGATGACAAATTAGAGGGACCTGTGACGGCGCACCCGTTCGGCAGGCTCAGGGCATGGCTAAAGCTGCGCCCCTTCAAAACAAGTCGAAAGCGACTTTTTCAGCGGCCTGTGAAGCCGTGCCCTGCCATGGGGCGTCTAAAACACGCTCAAGCAATCCCCTCGATGATCTGCGCCAGCTCCGCGGTTTGCTGTCTGGCATCGAAGCTGGACTGAAACCAATCACCCGGCGCAGTTGCCGTGTTGGGGAGGCGCAGGAACTCCAACATCTTCCGGTCCGCCGCCTCGGCCGAATCGTCTGTGTAGATACACACATGGCGCGCCTCCGCCTTCACCAGAACGTCCTCTACTGCCGAGGCCCGTTGCACCAGCGCCACAATCGGCCTGCCGATACACATGTACTCGAACAGCTTTCCTGGCACTTGAATATTGCTCTGCGGCTGCACCAGCAGCAATCCGTCCGCTTCCTCCAGCAGGCGTTGCGCCTCGGCGCGTGGAACCTGCGACCGCAACTCCAGCCAGCCGTCGCGCTGCGCGCGACCGAACAACGCCTGGTCGAACCCGGCCTTCGAGTCGGTTGCACCCAACAAAAGAACGCGCACCGCCGCCGCCTCCTGCGTCCCTGCCGCGCGCAATCGCGCCAGCGACTCGACGATCACATTCGGATTTCTGCCGTGATACAAAGCGCCTGCATGAACAATCAGCTTGTAATCCCGCGCCGGTATCGGGCGCGCCCGCGGCACATCCTCGGGATCGAAGCCGTTGTAGATGACATGCAGCTTCTGCTGCACCCACGGAAACTGGCTACGCCACATATCGGCGGCAGCTTGCACATTGGCGACGACGGCGCTCGCCCGACGAAACGTCACCCGCTCCAGCCACGGAATGCAGAACCGCGTCTGAGGCGACAACAGCTCGGGCAGCTGTCCCCCAATCGGATCGCGAAAATCGGCGACCCACGGAATCCTCTCTCGCGATCGCACGCGCAGGCCGGCAGCAATTGTTCCCAGCGGCGGATACGTCGAGTACAGAACAAATCGGTCCTGCGGATGAGTGTGAATCAGCCGCCGGCACTGGTCCGCAACCTTCCTCGCCCAGATGAATCCGTAGTGGCCGGGAAACATTAATCTGCGAACCAGCAGCTCCTGCCAGGCCTCGAACGACAACCGTCCACTTGGCCCTTCATCCCAGACCGCGCGCAATTCGTCGGGAACAAAGATGGTGTCGTCGGGACAGTCCTCCGCCTGCGGCGACGCAGTGATCACGTGGCAGCGATAGCCCATGCGCTGAAGATATTTGCGAAAGCGAAATGGCCGCAGCCCCCCGATCTCCGGGGCGGGCGGGAAGTGATAGGCAATCATGATTACGTGTGGCTTGGCGTCGTGCACCGCTTCGATTGCCTCAGTTTCCAGCGCAAGGTCTGGCGCGGCAACAGACTAGCAGAATTCATTTGCCGCCGGTCGTTTACAATGACGCAGAACCGAGCGGAAGACTTCCGGCGCATCAACTCGTGACGAATTCAGGAACCCCAATCCGGCTGGCGATGGTCGCCGGCGCACGCCCCAACTTCATGAAGATTGCGCCGTTGATGAAGGCGCTAGCGGGCGATGCCGGCTTCGAGGCGGTCCTGATCCACACCGGCCAGCACTATGACGACAACATGTCGGGCCAGTTCTTTCGCGATCTTGGGATTCCCGCCCCGCAGTATCACCTGGAGGTCGGCTCCGGCAGCCACGCCCAGCAGACGGCTGAGATCATGCGCCGAATTGAGCCGGTGCTGGAGGAACTGCGGCCGGCGGCAGTGATCGTCGTTGGTGACGTGAACTCCACCGCGGCTGCGGCCATGGTGGCAAAGAAGTTGGGCATCGATGTCGTACACGTCGAGGCTGGTCTGCGCAGCTTTGATCGCTCCATGCCGGAGGAGATCAACCGTATCGTTACCGACTCCATCGCCGATCTTTTCCTTGTAACTGAGGAGAGCGGGCGTACGAATCTTTTACGCGAAGGCGTCGCGGCGGAGCGGATTCACCTGGTCGGCAATCTGATGATCGACTCGTTGCGGCAGCATCTGGAGCGGGCGCGCAGCTCTGACATTGCGGACAAGCTCGACGTTCGCGGCAAGTCATATGGGGTCGTGACCTTGCACCGGCCGGCCAACGTTGATGACCCGCTTGCCCTCGCTGAAATCCTGGGAGCGCTGGGCGTGATTGCGGAGACGTTGCCGCTGCTGTGGCCAGTGCATCCTCGCACGCGGGCGCGTCTGGCAGCCTGTAGCATCTCGTTGCCATCCGGCATTCGACTGCTGGAGCCTCTGGGTTATCTGGATTTTCTGAGTCTCGAAGCGGGCAGCTCGCTGGTGTTGACCGACTCGGGCGGCATCCAGGAAGAAACCACGGTGCTGGGAGTCGATTGTCTGACGCTGCGCGATAACACGGAGCGTCCAGTCACCATCGAACTCGGCACCAACCGCTTGGCGGGGACGAAGAAAGCCACTATTCTGGCTGCGTGGGAAGAGATGAAGCGCTCACCCCACAAGAAGCGAATTCCGCCGCTATGGGACGGGCAGGCCGGGGAGCGCAGCCGCGAGGTCCTGCGCAAATTCTATAAGGGCTAAATGCTTGGCGATTGACCTCGAAAAATACCGGAATAGCGAATCGGAGAAGGCGCGCATCGCCGACCTGTTTCGCATCATGCCGAGCGGCCGCACCTCGGTGCTGGAGATCGGCGCGCGCGACGGCTACCTGTCACGGCCGCTGACGGAACGCTTCCAGGAAGTCACGGCCCTCGATTTGGAGAAGCCGGCCTTCGAGTTTCCGCGGGTCACCACCGTGGCCGGCGATGCTACCAACCTGGAGTTCCCAGACGAATCCTTCGACTGCATCCTGTGTGCCGAGGTCCTGGAGCACATACCGTCGCTGGAGCAGGCGTGCCGTGAACTCACCCGCGTCGTTCGGCATGAACTGATCGTCGGTGTTCCGTATCGGCAGGATATCCGCGCTGACCGTACCACTTGCCCCAAGTGTGGAAGGACAAATCCCCCGTGGGGGCACGTCAACACATTTGACGAGCAGAGGCTCGCGGAACTGTTTCCCGGCCTCGCGATCAAGAGCAAAACTTTCGTAGGCACGACCCGGGAAGGAACCAACGCTGTTTCCGCGATGCTGATGGAATTCGCCGGCAATCCGTGGGGGACATACATTCAGGACGAGCCGTGCATTTTCTGCGGAGCCGTGCTGGTCGCGCCGGAGCGAAGATCGTTCTTCTCGAAGGTCTGCTCCGGAGTGGCCGCGCGACTGGACAAGCTGCAGATGTCGTTCGCCTCGCCGCACGGGAACTGGATCCACATGGTGTACTCCAAGGACGGGAGTTGAAGTTGATGACCGCAACTGTTTAAGAGGCCGCTGAAGAATGTGTCGCCGGCTAAAGCCGGCTCAGAAGAAAAATAGAGGGCTTATCGGCACGACTGAAGTCGTGCCCTGTTACAAGGCTTTCGGAGAAATCTTCAGGGACCTGTCGCGCATGAACGTTAGGACGCTAAAGAGGTTCGCCCGGCAATGCCAGAGCGGGGCTTATTTCCGGCCGTCGAACCTTCGGGTGGCGCTGGGGCAGGTGATGGACGTGGAGCGAAATCTCCGCGCGCACTCCGAGCGCGAGCACCTACTGGCCGCGGCCAACTGGCTCAAGCGCGCTCAGGATGCCACCAGCGACGGCGGATTCGTCGGGCGCTACTACCTCAGGACGGGATGGTCGTCGTCTTATCCCGAGACCACTGGATACATCATTCCCACGCTGGTGAAGCTGGCCGACGAATTACAGGATGAGGAATTTCTGGCGCGGGCGCAGCGCGCCATTGACTTCCTGCTGTCAGTGCAACTTCCCAGCGGCGCTTTTCCCGGCGCGGAGATTGCCGAGAACTCGACCAACCCGTCGCCGTTTAACACAGCGCAAATCATGCACGGCCTGCAAAGCTGGGCCGAGAGAACGCAGGACGAGCGCTGCCGTGCGGCGCTGCAGCGTGCCGGAAACTGGCTTTGTGAGATTCAGGACCCCTCGGGCGCGTGGCGCAAGTTCTTCTACCAGGACCTGGTGACTACCTATAGCGCTCATCTGACCTGCTGGCTGGCGGAAGCCGGAGCTTTTCTCCGCGATGATCGCATGCTGGAGGCTTCGTCGCGGCATCTGGCGTGGGTGCTGCAACACTACGACACCGAGCATGCGTGGTTCGACCTGTGCGGCTTCTCGGAAGAAGATCATGCGGCGCGCACCGCCGTAACCCATACCATTGCGTACACGGTATGGGGCGTTCTTCGAACATCGGAGGTGTTGGGCTCCGCCGAGGGCAAGGCGGCAGCGGAGAGGGCTGCCTATGCGGCACTGCGGCGCCTGGAATTATCGCGCCGTCTGCCCGGCGTGTTGGATTACCGCTGGCGTCCGATGTCATCGTATGCCTGCCTTACCGGCAATGCTCAGCATGCCCTGATCTGGCTGCACATGTACGAAGAACATGGCGACCCGCGATTGTTGAACGCTGCGCTGAAGGCCATCGACATTGTGAAAGCTGCTCAGGTGATGGACGCCGAAGACCCCGGCGTGAGGGGCGGCATCGCCGGCTCGCAGCCCGTCTGGGGCGATTACATTTCGCACGCCTTTCCCAACTGGGCAGCGAAATACTTCATTGACGCGCTGCTGGCAAAGCAGAAGGCGCTGGAGAAGGAGGTTCCGTTTCGCACGAAACCAGTTGCGACCGGTGAACCGGTGCCGACGGCTCTGCCGGCGATAACAAACTCGAGCGCACCCGCAACCCCGAAGGTGGCGCTGGTCACCAGCCAGCTTTCAACGAAGGTCATGGAGTTCTGTGGTGCATGGTCGGAATGGGGTTTCCGTCCGGACTTTGTTCTCATCGAGCGCAGGAAAATCCCGGCGTTTTGGAGTCGAGTGCGGACTCGCGTTTCCGAGGGCCGAATCGCGCAGATGCCGAATCTTGCGCCACGCTCCGGCCCTCCGCTGCCAATCGAGAACAACGGAGCGCATGGCGCCGTCTCCGTGCTGGAGTTCTGTAAGCATGCCGGCATTCCGGCAAGCGAGGTTGACTCGATCAATTCAGCTGAATCCGTGCGGCTCTTGCAGGAGCACAAAATTGATTTGCTGGTCTATGCGGGCGCGGGGATTCTGAAGAAGCCGCTGATCGAAGCCGCTCCGCTTGGCGTGCTGAATGCACACATGGGGCTGCTGCCGTCCTACCGCGGAATGAACGTGGCCGAGTGGGCCTCCTGGAATCGCGATCCGGTGGGTTGCTCGGTCCACCTGATCGACAGCGGAATCGATACCGGAGATGTATTGGTCGTCCGCGAAGTCGAGGTTGCCGGCGCCGGGAACATCAGCGAGGTGCGCAAGTTGGTGGACCAAAGCCAGATCGAATTGCTGGGCGAGGTAGTTCGGTACGTCCTGAAAACCGGTAAGCTGCCGCAGCGCCGTCCCCAAACCGAGGCCGAAGGGTTGCAGTATTTCGCCATGCATCCTGTGCTGGTGGAGGTGCTGAACCGGAGGTTGAGCGGCGCATGAGTTTATTTGAACTCTGTCGGAGTGCCGCCGCTCCTCCACCCCATCAAGCGCAAAGACAGCGCTCGATGGGGACCCCGGCCCCGCGGCTCGAGGTTGTAATTTATTCGCCTACCGCGGGCTTACGCCCACGGCTCACACAAATGTCGCCCTTCGGGCTTAGTCATGGGTTGACCTGAACGAAGACTAACTGCCGTTATCATGAAGTAAGGAGTGGAACGGTCCGGCGCTAGAACCGCGCGTTGCGTCCATCAAGTTGGGCAGGTTCAGCGTGCTACTCTTGAGAACTAGCCGGCGATCGTTGTACCAATCGGCATCAAGTGCTGAAGGTCGCCGTTCGACTACGCTCGTTTGGGGGCTGTGAGGGATGCAGACTGCACCAAAGGTCGCGGGGATATTCCACGCGCTCAAGGAAAAAATCGAGACCAGGACCGCGAAGGTTGGGATCGTCGGGCTGGGTTACGTTGGCCTGCCGTTGGCGGTGGAGTTTGCCAAGGTCGGTTTCACCGTCACCGGAATCGACGTGCTGCAATCGAAGGTTGAGGGGCTGAACCGTGGCGAATCGCACGTCCAGGATGTTCCCTCCGCCGAGATCGCGAAGCTGGTGAGCGAGAAGCGGTTCAGCGCGACCGCCGATTTTTCCGTAGTCCGCGACCTGGACACCATCAACATCTGTGTCCCTACCCCGCTGCGCAAGACCAAAGATCCGGACATGAGTTTCATCGTGTCCGCGGTGGAAGCGATCGCCAAACACTTCCATCCCGGCCTGCTGGTGATTCTGGAATCGACAACCTATCCCGGCACGACTGACGAGCTGCTGCTGCCAACCTTCGAAAAGCTCGGCTTCAAAGCCGGGGAAGACTTTTTTCTATGCTTCTCGCCCGAGCGCGTGGATCCCGGCAATCCGGTATATCAGACGTATAACACTCCCAAGGTTGTTGGGGGCGTAACGCCCGCCTGCACAGAGATGGGGAAGCTGTTCTTCTCGCAGGCACTGGAAACCGTTGTGCCGGTGGCGAGCACGCGAGTGGCGGAGATGGTGAAGCTGCTGGAGAACACCTTCCGCATGATCAACATTGGGTTGGTCAACGAAATGGCGTTGATGTGCGACGGAATGGGAATCAACGTCTGGGAAATCATTGATGCGGCCGCGACCAAGCCGTTTGGCTTCATGCCGTTTTATCCGGGGCCTGGTTTGGGCGGGCATTGCATTCCTATCGACCCGTTTTATCTCTCGTGGAAGACGAAGCAGTCGGGCATCGAGGCGCGCTTCATCGACCTGGCAGGGTATATCAACGGCAACATGCCGCACTTCGTGGTCGATAAGATCCAGACAGCGCTTAATCAACACCGCAAGCCGGTAAACGGCTCGCACATCCACGTGGCCGGCGTGGCTTACAAGCGCAATATCGACGATATGCGCGAGTCGCCCGCGCTGGACGTGATTCTACTGCTGAAGAAGCGGGGCGCAGTAGTTTCCTACAGCGACCCGTTTGTACCCAGTCTGAAGTTGGACGGCTTCTCTTTGCAGGCCGAACCTCTGCTGGAATCCGCCGCCCAGGCTGATTGCGTGGTGATCGTTACAGACCACACCGATTTTGATTACAAAGGATTGTTGTCGTCGGCGAAGCTGATCGTCGACACGCGCAATGCGATGAAGGCATTCGCGTCGGAGAAGATCGTGCGGCTGTAGGTCCCTAGTGGCGCAGGTTGCGGCACGGTATGGGAGATCACGCCATAAGGAGACTGCGGACAAAGGCCGGCGCAAGGCCAGTGTCGCCGGCTGAAGCCGGCTCGGGAATAAAATAAAGGGCTCATCGGCACGACTGAAGTCGTGCCCTGTTACAAAGCTCTCGGAAGCCGACTTTTACAGCAGCCTGTGAAGTCGTGCCCTGTTACAAAACGGCTGGCCGAAAATGTTGGGAGCGAGATGCAAAGTCGCACCTTTGCGGGAAGCGTTCGGTCGGTTCCGTCGATGGTTTCGCACCGAGGTAACCAGATTCGCGATTACTTTCTTTGTTCAAGGGTCCGTTGGGGAATCGGATAGAGGCAGGCGGCAAGTGAATTTCACTAGAACCGATGTGCAACGATTTGCACATCAAGTGGACAAGGTCTTGCGCTTTCAGAAAACGTGTATTATAAGTTATGTGTTATCAGCATTATAGAAAGCCAGTTCTTTATCGAATCGGCTAAATAATTGCACATACCTGAAAGTCTACCAACGCAATCAAAGGAGTAATTCGCCTGTGGCGCTTGCTGGCACCAAGACGACGACGCGAACGGCCTTGACCCAACCGGCAGAGGAAGCCTTGCCGGGCGGAAAACCATCCTCGAAACTGGCATCTTTTGGGCAAAACTTCTGGCAGACATTAAAGCCCTTCGGCTGGCAAGGCCTGCTGCTGGTAGCAGTGCTGATCGGGTTGTACGCTTCGGTACTCAAGCTGCTGATCTATCAGTGGTATATCGACCCCGATTACTCGCATGGGTTCCTGGTACCGGTGCTTTCCGCCTTTCTGATCTGGCAGCGGCGGGACAAGTTGCGCTTAATTCCGCGGCAGCCGTCGCCCTGGGGCATGGTCATCGTGGCGGGATCGCTGGGACTTCTGTTCCTGGGCAGCCTGGGGGCCGAATTGTCGATGGCCCGGCTGTCGATGCTAGGGACGATCTGCGGACTGATCGTTTATTTTGCCGGGTCAAAGTATTTGCGGGGCATGGCATTTCCTTTGGCGTTTTTGCTGTTCGCCATTCCCATACCGACGGTGGTGTACAACTCCATTGTGTTTCCGCTGCAGTTCATCGCATCGCGTTTCGCCGTAAGGTCGCTGGAGATCATCAACCTGTTTCCGGTGATGCGGGAAGGCAATGTGCTGGTTTTGCCGCACATGCATTTGGAGGTAGTGGAGGCCTGCAGCGGGATCCGCTCGCTCATGTCCTTGCTTGCGTTAGCAGCCGGTTATGGATATCTTGTTGAACGCAGCATTCCTGTGCGGTGCTTCCTGATAGTCGCGATGGTGCCGCTGGCCATCATCAGTAATGGCACTCGGGTCATGATCACAGCCATCATGGCCAACTACCTTGGACCAAAGGCGGCGGAAGGGTTTATGCACGAATTTTCCGGTTGGGTAATTTTTGTGGTGGCTACGGTATTGTTCCTGCTATTGCATAGCGCGATCACGTTTGTTCGCAAGAAGCTGGGGTGGTACGACGACACTCCTGAAGGCACGCCGCTGGCTCCCAAGGTGGCGCAATGAAGGCCGGGGTACGCTATTGGGTGATGATTGCGGTGCTTTTGGGGGCGACAACCGGCATGGCTTACCTTTCTCATGGCGAGGCCACTCCCCCGGCCAAGCCGCTTTCCGGATTTCCTGCCCGGGTTGGGGACTACTCCAGCGTGATCGACTGGAAGATCGATAAATCAATTCTCGATTTCCTGCACGTGAGCGACTATCTGTATCGGGGCTACTGGAAGCCTGGCATGAACCAGGACCTGGTCGGGCTCTATGTGGCGTATCTGCGCAGCCAGCGGACGGGCGCCTCCATCCATTCGCCAAAGAACTGCCTGCCGGGCGCCGGCTGGAATCCCACGCAAGCCACCATCTATCAGTTGCCGCTGGACGATGGACGCACCGTGCCCATCAATCTCTACATCCTCCGCAAGGGGATGGACCAGGAAGTGGTGCTGTATTGGTACCAGTCGCACGGTCGCATTGTGGCTAGCGAGTACTGGGGCAAGTTTTATCTGGTATATGACGCGCTACGCTTGAACCGCACTGACGCCGCTCTCGTCCGCATCACGATACCCGTGCAACAGGGCGATGAAGCCACGGCGCAGCAGCAGGGCATGGCGTTCGCAAAACAAGTTGCAACTGACGTTGAACAGATCATCCCTCGGTGAATCCAGGAGAAAGAAAGTCAATGCGGAATCGCTACATCGTTTCAGTCGTAATGGCTGTACTGACCGTTTTCGTCGCCGGTTGCAGCCGTAATCCCGACGTCGCCAAGCGTAAGTACCTGGAGAGCGGCAACAAGTACATGGACCAGCAAAAGTACGATGCCGCGGTGATTCAATACAAGAAAGCCCTCCAGATCGATCCCAAGTTTGCCGAAGCCCACTACCAGCTGGCGCAAGCCGATCTGAAACTGGAAAAGAACGGCGAGGCTTACAAAGAAATGAGCCAGGTGGTGGAGCTGGATCCCAACCACCTGAAGGCGCGCGTAGCTTTGGGAGGCATGTATCTGTCCTCCGGCCATAATTTTTACGGCAACGCTGAGGAGCAGGCACGTTACATCATTGACCACGATCCCAATAACGCCGATGGCTATCTGCTGCTGGGCAATGTGCTGTTGGCCGAGAAGCATCTGGACGATGCTCTGGCTAACTTCAGCAAAGCGATTGCGCTGAAGCCCAACGATCCCAATGCCTACCTGAACCGCGGGGCAGCCTATGTCTTCATGAAGCAGGACGAGGCGGCGGAGAAGGACTTCCGCAAGGTCATCGTTATCGATCCGCACATGCTTCCGGCATACACCAATCTGGCCGGCTTCTATCTGTACAAGAAAGATCCCAAGCAGGCCGAGGAAGTTTACCGGGAGGCGATCCGCAATAACCCCGATTCTCCGGTTCCGTATCTTCGGCTGGCCGGCCTACTGCTGCAACTGGGCCGCAAGGACGATGGCGAAGCGGTGGTGCAGCAATTGCGTCAAGCTAAGCCGAGTTCCGCCGACGTGGCTTCGGCCATTGGCGACTACTATCTGGCTGCCCGCAATGCTGACGGCGCCTTGAAGGAATACGAGCGCGGTCTGACCTTCGATCCCAAGAACCAGCAACTGCAGGTGCGGGTGCTGGAGACCATGATCAATATGGGCAAGACCGAAGACGCGCAGAAGATGGTCGATCGGCTGCTGAAAGACGATCCGGGAGACGTCACCGCGCGCCTGACGAACGGCCGTTTGCTGGCGATTAAGGGCAACACTGCCGAAGCCACGACGGTCTTGCGGCAAGTGGTGAAAGACGCTCCGGAAAACCCGCAGGCCCATTTCGCATTAGGGCAGGTGCTGCGGCAGACCGGCGATATGGCGGGTGCGAAGAGCGAGTTGCAGGAAGCCAACCGCATTTCGCCTAATAGCCCCATGATCCTGCAAGCGCTGGCCGAAGTTTATCGCGAAAGCCATGACTACGATACCGCGGGTGAGTATGCGGCCAAGCTGCAGAAGCTGAATGAGAACAATCCCATGGCGCACTACCTCAACGCCACTATCTTCCTGGGACAGAAGAATTACGACAAGGCCCTGGATGAGTTGAAGGAAGCGCAAAAGAGCGTCCCCAACGATCCGATTCTGTACGTGAATATGGCATTTGCCTACGCCGGACAGAAGAAGTATGCCGACGCGGAGAAGATGTTCCAGCAGGCCCTGCATTTGAATCCGACCTACGATGGCGCAATGGCGAACTACATCTCTATGATGTTCATGACCAATGAGCCAGCCAAAGGAGTTGCATTGGCCGAGCAGTATGCCGCGGCCAACCCCAAGCGTACGTCGGCGCTGTTTATCTACGCCTCGGCTTTGGCGACAACCAGAAAGTACGATCAGGCGCTGGCTGAATATCAGAAAGCGCTGGTAGTCGATCCCAAGTCTGCGGCAGCTTACATGCACATCGGCCAAATCTATCTGGCGACGCAAAAATACGATCAGGCGTTGGATTCGTTTCAGAAGGCGCTGGCAATTCAACCTACTTCCACGTCGGTTAACAACGCCATCGGCAACGTTTATCTGCAGAAGGGCGACCTGAAATCGGCGGGCAAGTACTTCCAGACTACCCTCTCGGAGAACGCGCACGATCCGGTGGCTGCCAACAACCTGGCTTGGGTGTACGCCGAAGAAGGAGAGAACCTGGATATGGCTCTCAGCTTGGCCACGCAGGCGAAGCAGGTAGCGCCGGACATGCAGTCGGTGAACGATACCCTCGCTTGGATCCAGTACAAGAAGGGCAATTACCGGGTTTCAGTTTCGCTGGCTGAAGATGCGGTGAAGAGCGCGCCGGACAATCCTGGTTTCCGCTATCACCTGGGAATGGCATTGAGTGGCGCGGGAGAAAAAGACCGGGCCAAGGCCGAGCTGCAGAAGGCGTTGCAGTTGAACCTGAAGGGTCAGGACGCGACGGACGCGCATAAGACCCTGGCATCGTTACAGTAGGAAGCAGTCGTACAGCGCAGCGCTTGTGGCCTGACGAAGAATCGTCAGGCCGTTTTTTTGTGCGGCGGGTGGGTGGCGCAGCCTACCATCGTGAGGGTGCCCCGTCAAAGCCGGGGTTGCTTGGGCGGGGATTTTCATGAGCTGTGCCACGGCAGTATCCCAAATTCAATCACACTCTCCGCGTTGATTGGTGAAAGTCAAAATCCCCACCCAACCAAAAGATGGTTGGATGGGGCACCCGCAAGATGCTAGGCTGGGCCACCCGGCTGTATCCCAAACTCAATCACACTCTCCGCCTCGATTGGTGAAGAGTCAAAATCCCCACCCAACCAAAAGATGGTTGGATGGGGCACCCTATTGTTCATTCACTCATCAAAGTGGCGCGCTTGCGGCTACTGCGCCTGAGGTGGCTGCGCCTGGAGTGGCTGGCCTTGCCTCTCATACACCCACTTGCCAGTAGTGCTCTTGGCTCCGGCCGTGGCTTGGTGCTCGACGGCCTGTAGGCGGGTGCCGCAGCCTACCATCCTGAGGGTGCCCCGTCCAAGCCGGGTTTGCTTGGGCGGGGATTTTCATGAGCTGTGTTATGGCTGTATCCCAAATTCAATCACACTCTCCGCCTCGATTGGTGAAGTTCAAAAGCCCCACCCGAGCAAAAGAAGCTCGGATGGGGCACCCGCGAGATGCTAGGCTGGGCCACCCAGTTTCACCCGCAGCGGCATCCCCATTCGCTCCCGCTTGTTTCCCGTCCATTCCGACTCAATTTCCACCACACCTTCTGCTCCCGTGAGGTAGTGACGAAAACTACTCCAAGGCCAATCTTGCGGCTCTAGGACCAGTCCCCGCTTCACCGGATTGCGATGCATGTACCTCAGTTTTTCCACCCGCTTCTTCCCGGTATACACGTTGAAGTCGTAATAACGCGCCTGCCAGAAGTGTTTCTGGTCGCCGATCAGTCTTCGGGCCACTGATTGCTTCAGCGCCTGTAGCGCCACGGCCAGCGTCCCTCGCTCCGGCTCGCTCAGCAGCAGGTGTACATGCTCGGGCATGACGACGTAGCCGGTTATCCAGAAGCCGTATTGCCGGCGCGTTTGTTCCAACGCTAGCTCGAACATCCGCTTGGCGCGCGCCGATTGCAATAGCGGCCGACGACCATAGCAACTGAAGGTAACGAAGTGCAGATCACGGGCTTGTTGGTAGCGCTTCAATCCCCAGGGCACGAGGGCAGCATATACCTTGTCATTTGGATGGTCTGTGACGAAAAGCCCCACCCGAGCAAAAGAAGCTCGGATGGGACACCCGAGGTTTTAAGTAGTGTGTACGATAACTAGGGAAAGGATGGGCCACCCACCTCAATGGCAATGTTCACCGCGATATTTGATGGAAGCGGATCTCCCGATTATACGGCCGCTGTAGTTGTCGCTGGCTTTGTCGGAAAAGTCGAACAGTGGATAGAATTAGAAAGGGAGTGGAAAGATTGCCTACACGATTTCGGTGTTTCTGCCATGCACATGAAAGAATTTGCGCATAGTGTAGGAGAGTTTGCCCCATGGAAGGGTGACGAGCAGAAGCGGCGTCGCTTCCTTTCTCGATTGATAAGTATCATTCAGACCCGTGTATGGCACAGCTTCGCAAGTGCAGTGATTATGGAGGATTACAGGAAGGTAGACAGCAAATACTGTCTCACAGAGTTCTCTAAACCTTACGCTTATGCGGGGTGCACCTGTTTGGTTAAACTGCGCAGTTGGCTAACTAAATGGGGAAAAGGTGAAGATGGAATTCAAATCATATTTGAGGATGGCGACACCGACAAAGGCGATTTGATGCGGGCAGCCAAGGAGTATTTCGGAGCCACTCCAGCCTTCGTAAAAAAATCGCACAGTGTTGCGTTCCAAGCCGCTGACATTCTTGCTTACGAGCATCTATTAGCGAATACCAAGCTGCGCAAATCTGAATCGGGATTCTTGCTACTTGAGGAATTGCGCTATCCACTTAAGCAGCTTAGTAAAATCCCTGGCGGTGGCCCGAATGATACGGATTGGGGATACCACCAAGAGGACAATATGACTGCAGGCTGCATTGCAGGCGGTATTCCTTTGCGGAATCCATAGCGGAACGTATAATCGCGGCGCTATGAATGGGCGGGTGGCCGGCCCTTTCCCTCTATACCGACACTTACGCTATCACTGCGGGGTGGCCAGCCTACCATCGTGAGGGTGCCCCGTCCAAGCCGGGTTTGCTTGGGCGGGGATTTTCATGAGCTATGCCACGGCTGTATCCCAAATTCAATCACACTCCCCGCCTCGATTGGTGAAGAGTCAAAATCCCCACCCAACCAAAAGATGGTTGGATGGGGCACCCTATTGTTCATTCACTCATCAAAGTGGCGGCGACCCATCCCTTCGCTGGTTATCATACTTACTACTTAAACCTCGGGTGGCGGGTGGACCAACCTTTCCAATCCTAGCTACGATGGGCGGGTGGCCCAGCCTACCATCCTGAGGGTGCCCCGTCCAAGCCGAGGTTGCTTGGGCGGGGATTTTCATGCAGTGCCAGGGCTGTATCCCAGATTCAATCACACTCTCGGCGTTGATTGGTGAAAGTCAAAAGCCCCACCCGAGCAAAAGAAGCTCGGATGGGGCACCCGCAAGATGCTAGGCTGGGCCACCCGGCAGTATCCCAAATTCAATCACACTCTCGGCGTCGATTGGTGAAGAGTCAAAATCCCCACCCAACCAAAAGATGGTTGGATGGGGCACCCTATTGTTCATTCACTCATCAAAGTGGCGCGCTTGCGGCTACTGCGCCTGAGGTGGCTGCGCCTGGAGTGGCTGGCCTTGCCTCTCATACACCCACTTGCCAGTAGTGCTCTTGGCTCCGGCCGTGGCCTGGTGCTCGACGGCCTGTAGCGTGTTGCCGTCGGGGGAGAGGCTGTAGGTCACGACATCGGTGGCCTTGGTGCCGTCGCTGGCGGTGATCTTCTGGTCGAGGACCAGTGAGCTGCCCTGCCAGTACATGCGGATGTTGGCGGTGTAGAGCGAGGAGTTCTGCACGACTTCCTTCTGGCCGTCGGCCATGATGTCGAGGTCCCAGCCGTAGCTTTTGTCGTCGTAGACCTGGGTGCGGGTGAGGCGGACCTGGGGATCGTTCTGGTTGATCTGGAGCGTCATGCTGGAGGGCGGAGTCCACTTGAGGGCGCTCTTCTGGGCGTTGAAGACCCAGGTGCCGGAGAAATTCGGTTTGGACGGAGCTTGCTGAGCATGAGCTGCGAGGGTCAGCACGAAGAGTAGGAGCGAAAAGGAAACCGGAGATGCTTTCATGGGGGCGGATTCTAGCAGGCGAGATATAAAGAATTTATAAAGATTGGGGGAACGGTGGGTGGGGAATGAGCCGGACGAGGGTCCCCGGGCGACCCAGGGCGGGAGGAAAAGCCGGTTTGACGGGCTCGGTTCCAGGCGAATATACTAACTAACTAGTTAGTTAAATATGCCACGCCGAAAACATGCCAGCCAAGCTCGCCCCGGCAGCCGTCGCCAGCCCGAGGCCAGCCGCAATTCCATCCTCCAGGCCGCTTTGGTCGAGTTCGCTCAACACGGTCTCGCCGGCGCCCGCATGGACGCCATTGCCCAAACCGCCGGCGTCAACAAGGCCCTGCTCTACTACTATTTTCACGACAAAGAACATCTCTACGGCGCCATCCTCGACCGCTTCTTCATTCAGCTCCTGGATCGCGTCATGGCGGTCTGCGATCAGCCCGGCTCCGCCGGCCACCGCTTTCTCTCCTACGCCAGGACCCATTTCGACGCCATCGCCGAATCGCCCTACTACGCCCGCATCTTCATGGGCGAGTTGATGAGCACCGCTCGCGGCGGCTCGCCGCACTTCGACCGCCTCTTTGCCAAGTACCTTCAGCCCATCGCCGCCCGCGTACTGGCTCTGGTGCAGGAAGGCGTGACCAGCGCCGAGTTCCGCCCCGTTGACCCAAATCAGTTTCTACCCTCGGCCATCGGCTCCATCGTTCACTACTTTCTGACCGCGCCGCTGCGGGAGAAATTCATGCCCCAGCACCACGCTTCCACCGCGCAGGCCATCCAGCAACGTCGCGCCGCGGTGCTCGACTTCATCGCCGCCGCTCTGTTCACCGATCGCGAAGCTGGCATCGTGCTGGCGGAAAAAATCGCGGCGCAGCCAACGGCGCGTCCCCGTCGCGCCTCCGCTACTCCAAGAAAAAAAATGGCCAAACAGCGTGGTGCCCCTGCGTCCTCAATATCCCCGTCCGCGCCGCCGCCGCCACCTGCGCCCCAGCCAGAGCAGCCGCCAATCCAAGCTATGGATCCTGAGGCCGATGCGTCTCGCCCGCCAACCGGATACACATGGATCAACCGCTGGTTCCCCGACTTTGAAACCGCCCGCAAAGTCCTGGAAGAGGAAAAGCGCGTCGCAAGGTCGAAGCACCGAAAGTCGCCGGCCACATCCGGCGACCAGAGAGAGCCCAAGTGAAACCGCACAAATTTTTCGTCTTCCTAATCGTCCTCCTGGGCATCGCGGCCGGCTATTACTTTTATTCCACCGACCGCACCAGCGATACCGTCCTCATCGGCATCGTCGACGCCAACCAGGTCATCGTCAGCTCCAAAATCATGGGTCGCGTGGAGAAGCTCTACGTCGATGAAGGTTCCAAGGTGAAAGCCGGCGACCTCATCGCAGAAGTCGATTCCGCCGAACTCGAGGCTGAGAAGAACGCCGCCCAGGCGACCATCAATGCCTACGGCTCGCAAGTCTCATCGATGCGTGCCACCGAGGCGCAGACTTTGGGCGAGACCAACAGTGGCGTCGCCAATGCCCAGGCGCGATTAGCATCCAGCAAGGCAACGCTGGCGCAGGCTAAGGCTGACCTCGTCCGTATCCAGAGCGACTCCCAACGCATGATCGACCTGGCCAAGGCTGGCGTGGAGTCGGACCAGGATCGCGTCCGTGCCGAGGCCCAGCTCGACGCGCAGCAAGCCGCCGTCCTCAGCGCGCAGAAAAATGTTGACGCCGCCCAGGCTGACTTGAACACCGCCAACGCTCGCCTCCACCAGCAACGTGCCGCAGCCAGCAACGTTGCCATGGACGAAGCCCAGGTCGCCAATGCGCGCGCCCAACTGGCCGAAGCTGACACCCGGTTGGGCTACACCAAAATCTATGCGCCGGTAAGCGGAACCGTTTCCGTCCGTGCCACCCGGCAGGGCGAAGTCGTGAATCCGGGCGCACCCATCGTTACCATCATCGACTTCGGCGACACCTGGGTCCGGGCCGAAGCCCCTGAGACGGAGGGCCGCTTCGTCGCTCAAGGCGACAAGCTGAAGGTGCGATTGCCGGCCGGCCAGCCCATCGAAGGCACAGTGATCTTCAAGGCCGTCGAAAGCGATTACGCCACCCAGCGCGATGTCAGCCGCCGCAAGCGCGACATCAAGACCATTGGCCTGAAGCTGAAGGTCGACAACCCCGACGGCGCATTGGTTCCGGGCATGACCGCCGAAGTCCTGCTGCCGAAGGACCTGACCAAAGATCTGGCAAAAGGCGCGCAATGAGTTGGTGGAAGGGAGGAGTTTTGTGTCAAGGCGCGACTTCACTCGTGCCGCAAACAAAAAACGCCTTGTAACAGCGCACGACTTAGGGTCTCGTTTGGTTTTGAAGGGGCGCGGCTTCAGCCGCGCCGTCACGGGCCCTTTTTATATTGTCATCACGAGGAGGCCTTCAGGCCGACGAGGGATCTGCTTTTCGATTTCAATCGTGCTGAGCCCGCGATGCGTAAACAAATTCCGAACTCGGGTGCCCCATTCTGGCCGTCTTTTGGCCCGGTGGCGCCTCGTCCCGAAGCTTTGTAACAGGGCACGACCTCGGATCTTGACGCTTTGTAACAGGGCACGACTTCGGTCCCGAAGCTTTGCAACAGGGTACGACCTCGGATCTTGACGCTTTGTAACAGGGCACGACCTCGGACCTTGACGCTTTGCAACAGGGTACGACCTCGGACCTTGACGCTTTGTAACGGGGCACGACTTCGTCCCGAAGCTTTGCAACAGGGTACGACCTCGGACCTTAACGCTTTGTAACAGGGCACGACCTCGGACCTTGACGCTTTGTAACAGGGCACGACCTCGGACCTTGACGCTTTGTAACAGGGCACGACTTCAGTCGTGCCGAACGCGACGCCTAAAGATTTCGAGCCGGCTTTAGCCGGCGACACCGGAGCCTAACGATCTGGTCTAAACGCACAACGACGCTGACTGCCGAGCTGCCTGAAATGCAGAAGCGACGCAGCGTCGGCAACGCTAACTCCCGTCCCGCCGCGCGGGACGACTCAGCTTAGCCCAGAACGGAGCGCAGCGCAGTCCTGGGTAGGATGAAAAAACTAACCGAGTCCCGGTAGGGACGACAGGGTTTTCACGCTGCTCTGTCGGCGCCGTGATTCAAATAGTGCCAAAGGCTGTGAAATGACCTGGTTTAAACCCGCAACTACCCTGACCGGTTGCCCCGACCCCCCTAACGGCGACGCCATCGTCGTCGATCACATCACGAAGAAGTACGGCGACTTCACCGCCGTCGACGACGTTTCCTTCAACGTTCACCAGGGCGAAATCTTCGGCCTGCTCGGTCCTAACGGCGCGGGCAAGTCCACCCTCATTCGCATGATGACGACGCTGCTGCCCATCACCGGCGGCCGCGCCCTCATCAACGGCTTCGACGTCTCCAAACAGCCTGACAATGCGCGCCACTGCATGGGCGTCATTCCCCAGGCGCTCACCAGCGACATCGACCTCACCGTCGAAGAGAACCTCAATATCTACGCCAAGCTCTACGGCGTCTCCGCCGAAGATCGCAAGCGCAATATCGACGAATTATTGACCACCGTCGATCTACAGAAATGGCGCAATGCGCAAACCAAGACGCTCTCCGGCGGCATGAGAAGGCGTCTGGAAATCGCGCGCGGCCTGGTGCACAGCCCCAAAATCTTCTTTCTTGATGAGCCCACCACCGGCCTCGATCCCGTCTCCCGCGTCGCCGTTTGGGAGATGCTCACCAAGATCAAGAACAACCGTGACCTCACCATCCTTATCACCACGCATTACATGGACGAGGCCGATCGTCTGTGCGATCGCATCGCCATTGTGGACCACGGCAAGCTGGTCGCGCTGGATTCGCCCGCCGCTCTGAAGGCCAGCGTCCCCGGAACCAACGTCATCGAAGCCCAATTCCTCAACGCTCCGGCAGACTGGCAGCAAGAGCTGGAGAAGTTGGACGACGTAACCTCGGTGCAGCCCGAAGCCGCGCACATGTACCGCATCCTCACCAGCAACGGCTCCAAGACTACGACCGAGCTGGTCGAGCTCGCCGTTCGCTCCAATGTGCAGGTGAAGTCACTCTCGGTACAAAACACCACGCTGGACGATGTTTTCGTCCACTTCACGGGACGGCAATTGCGTGACGAGCAGGTCAAGGCCTTCAGCTTCGTCATGCCCGACCGTCCGGGGATGCGGCCATGACGCGTGAAGATATGAGCACGCTTTGTAACAGCGCACGACTTCAGTGTCTGCGTGACAACTGCATTTCGTTTTCGTCAGTAGAACAGGAAGCCTGAAAATCGAGCGCCGTAGGCGCGAAATAATCTAGCCCAGCACGCAGCCGCAGGCGGAGTGCTGGGTAGAGTGGAAAAAATTCACCGAGTCCCGTAGGGACGGCACAGTTCTCAGGCAGACACTTCAGTCGTGCCGCAATGTGCTCTTTCATTTCGTTGAGCCGGCTTTAGCCGGCGACACTCTAAGGTCTGGTCATTTATGAATCGGATGTGGGCTATTGTCGAGCGCGAGATGCGCAAGTTCTTCCGCTCTCCTGCGCTCATGCTGGTGGCCATGGTCTTCCCGCTCGTCCAGCTCATCGTCTTGGGCAATGCATTCGGCGGCAAGATCAAGAACGCGAGCCTCGGCGTGGTCGATCAGGACCATGGCACGCAAGCGGTGAAGGTGCGGGAAGCTCTGGCCGCGGTCCAATCCAACGCGCGCACCTTTACTCCTATCCCGTATGACAGCGATAAGCAGGCCATGGAAGACGTCCGCACCGGCAAGCTGGATGGCGCCATCATCATCCCGCCGGAATATTCCCGGCGCGTCTACGAGCAAAACCATCCCCGCATCGCCCTCATCGTCGACAACACCGACAACATCATGAGTTCAACGCTGGAAGACGAATTTGCCAGCCTGGTCAACGCGCTGAACAATCCCGATGTCGAGCCCTCGCGCATCTTGCAGCAGATCTCGCTCGATACGGTCGAGCTCTATCCCTACACCGAGTACATGAAGTATCTGCTGCCTGGCTCCATTGCTCTGGCCATGTTCGTATCGGTCATGATCGGCGGCGGCATGTTGTACATCGACGACAAAGCCCGCGGCGTGCACGAAGGCTATCTCGTGACGCCCATTACCAAGTTCGAGCTGGTTGCCGGCCTCAACATCGCCGGCGCAGTGAAGGCCATCATGGCCGGCATTGTCATTACCGTGCTGGGGTCGCTGCTGTCGGGCTTGGGATCGATCTTCACCTTGGAAAACATATTCTTGGTTTTGCTGGTGATTGTGGCCACGGCGCTGACCTTCAACACCATGATGTTCCTGATGATGGTGCGCGTGGAGGACCCGCTGGTGCCGCGCGCCACCTTCGGAATCCTGAATACGCTGCTGTTTTTCCCCGCCGGCTCCATCTATCCCATCAAAGCGTTTCCCGCCTGGCTGCGCTGGATCGCCTACATCGATCCCTTCACCTATTCCGTGCACGGCTTCAAGGCGCTGCTGTTGAAGGACGCCGGCTTCGTGGCCATTCGCGGCGATCTGACCTACCTCATCAGTCTCAGCCGCCGTCATGATCACCATCGCCACGGCGTTGTTCAAGCGCACGCTGTAGCTGAGTTGAAGTGTCGCGAAGCCTCGTTATATTGGGCGACTAAGTTTCACCCGCTTTACGGCAGCGCCGCAGGCGCGGCATATCATAGCCCAGCGTTTTCAACGCTGGGTAGGCGTGCAGAATTCACCCCGAGTCCCGCAGGGACGGGATATGACTCCGGGAAATGAAACTTCGTGCTGGGAGACCCATCTCGGATGGCCTCAAACCAACCGCAACGCGGCGACATTTGTGTTAGCCGCGGGCGTGAGCCCGCGGTGAAGCGGAAAAAATAATTGAGCCGCGGCAGCGGCGACACGGCTACGTCGCAGACGCCGTAGGGACGGCACATGCCCCCAAAAGACCGTGCCAGGCGTTTCGTCACTCACGGCAAACTCCCGCTCCGCTCCGCCGCATCTCACCACCAATGGCCTTCTTGCTCCGCGGCCGTTTTGACTAATCTTTAGGAGGGCGTATGAAGAGTTTTCTGATTGGACTCGGGGTGGGCGTTGGCCTCGGTCTGCTGTTTGCTCCCATGAGCGGGGAAGAAACCCGCACCAACCTTGGCGACCGTGCCAACGATCTGGCCAACTCGGCGCGTGAAACCTACGAGCAGAATCGCGATCGCGTGCAGCGCGGTGTGGAAACCATTCGCAGCACTGCCGAACGCGCTATGGGACAGGCCCGCTCCACTGCCAAGGACGCCGCCCGAGCGGTTCAAAACAAAATGCCTGACGCTCAGGCCATCTGATTTATTCTCAACCGTAATCTTGAATTGGGCAGGCAGATTTTGCCTGCCCGTTTTTCTTCCGCCCCATTTAAGACGAACCCCTGTTTCCCCGACGAGGCTTGGAGCATTTATCCTAGTTGTCTGACCAATGGGGGAAGGAACTCATAATGCAGGTACTGGAAAACTGGCATCCTCAGGGTGTTACCGTTTATATGGATGACAAACGCTTTATCAATTGCATTCTCACCGAATGCAAACTCGTGTACGGCGGCGGCGACGTCACCTGGGAGAACACCCAGTTCGTAAACTGCCAGCTCACCTTCGATGGGGCCGCGCAACGCACCGTCGCCTATCTGCAAAACTTCGGCTTGATGCGTCCTCCCGAGAAACAGTCAGGTCCTGACATTCAATCAAATTCCGGCGTGAATTAGCCGTGGATGCAGGGGCGATGATCGCATCGCCCCGGTTTCGTACTCACCAATCAGATTGCCGCCATTCCTTCTCCATCCCCGGAAATTCTGACGCCGCCGCCTACCCAGTCGACGGATCGGGCAAGTTTGTTGACGACACCGTCGCCGCTCCCACCGCCTTCCCGCAGTAGGGGCAGCACACGTAATCGCGTCGAATGGCGCGGCCGCAGCCCGCACAGCTCGGCATGAGCGCGTAGCCGCACTTGGGACAAAAGGTGAAATCCGAACCCACCGGCGCGCTGCATTTCGGGCACGGCGCCAGCATTGGCGTGCGCAGCAGGAAGTACGCAATGAAGCCGATGGGCTTGGGAATCAGAAGCACCAGCACCGTCCACAGTACGGCATTCATGCCACGCCGTTTCGCGTCCGCATAGACATAGCCGGTCAACAGGATGGTCGCTGCCAGGAACAGCGCGCCCAGCGCTCCTATCACGTCGAACCAGGGCCAGGGCGGCAGATCGTTATGCGCAAAATGGGGTATGACAAACTGAAAGAGTGCTTCGACCCCAACAATGGCGATGCCGGCGGCCACGGTCCAGCCCAGAGGGATAATCCGCAGTTCTTCCTGTACTCGTGACTTACGCTCGGTCATTGGCGGCCTCCTTCCTGCTGCGTCCCAGCGCGCTCATGGTCAGCGAGCGATCAATTACAGGATGCGACGATGCCAACATAGCAACCGCAATCACCACGGCGGGCAGCATCCACGCGACAAAAACTCCCGGTTCCACGAGGGACGGAGGCAGTGCCATCCTTTGCGCCACCCAGCCCCCGAACCTCCACCACAGCCATGCCGACATGGTGGACGACATTGCTCCAATGCAGAAGGAGATCGCGATCAATACGTTGCGCGACCGCTGCTCCTGCATGTGCAGCGCGCGGGCCCGCACTCTTGTCTGCGTGGCCTGCACCAGCGATGGGCTGGCCGTAACCGCAACCGCTCGCAACAGCCGGCCCGTGTTATCGAAATCATCGACATACTGAGCGCACTCGGCGCAAGTTGCCAGGTGCGAATTCAGCCAGGCCGACTCCGCCTCGACTATCTCTTCCGTTCCGCGCCGCATAATCAAATCCAGCGCGCGCTCGTGTTCACGAGCCGTCATTGTGGCCCTCCCTGTAACAACGGACGCAGCGCCGCTACCCCGCGATAAATCCGCGTTTTCACCGTAGCCACGGGAATCCGTATCAACGTTGCAATCTCTTCCAACTTCATTTGCTCCTGAAAGCGCAGCACCAATACCTCGCGAAACAGCGGCGAGACTTTCTCCAACGCCGCATTGAACCGCTCGTGTTGCTGTTGTTCCGCAGCCATGTCGAATGGCGACGGGTCATGCGCCGGCGGCTCAAAAGGCGCGCCGTCCTCCGGGTCCATCATCTCGTCCAGGCTAGCTGGGATTGCGCTTGCGCAGGTAGTCAATCGCCACGTTGTGCCCGATGGACATCAACCAGGTCACAAAGCGATTGCGCCCGTCGTAGAGATGACCTTTCTCCAGCACGCGCAGCCACGTTTCCTGGAACAGGTCCTCGGCGACCGCACGGTTGCCGGTCAGATGCAGCAGGTAACGCAGCAGCCGGTGCTGATATTGCTCGATGAGCGCGTCCAGCACATCGGGATCGCGACCCCGGAGCCCGCGTGCGATTTGCGCTTCTTCGGTCTCCATCGGTACCAGCAAGCTGAAGGCTGTGGCGATCATACTAACGGCATATACGAGGCAGGAGGAGAAAAAGACTCAGAAGCAGCACTAGCAATTAGCAACTAGCAACTAGCTCTTGCCGCCACTGCAATCGGCCTCAGGAAACTTTCAGCGCAAAAATGCTTCCGAAATGCCATGATCCCTATCTAACGGGATGTAAGCTAATTGCTAGTTGCTCGCGGTTATGATCATCCACGTCCTCCATCTCGGCTTGGTCCCCTACGACACCGCGCTGCACCTGCAACGCACGCTGTCCCAGCTTCGCAAGTCGGGCCGCATCGACAACACCCTGCTCCTGCTGGAGCATCCGCCGGTCATCACCTTGGGACGCAATGCGAAGCTGGATCACGTGCTGGCGTCGCCCGAATTTCTCGCCCAGCGCGGCGTCGAGTTGTTCGAGATCGATCGCGGCGGCGATGTCACCTTCCACGGGCCGGGACAATTGGTCGCCTATCCCATCTTCGATCTGCGCAGCTTTGAACCGAAGATTGGAGCCGTGGAGTTTGTCCGCCGCCTGGAAGAGGTGCTGATCCGCACCTGCGGCGACTTCGCCATCGGGACGCAGCGTATCAGTGGCATGACAGGCGTTTGGACCTACGCTTTGCGCAACAAGCCCGAAGCCAAGATCGCGGCTCTCGGCGTGCATATCTCGCGCGGCGTCACCACCCACGGATTTGCGCTGAACGTCAGCACCGATCTGGATTACTTCGACCTTATCGTTCCCTGCGGACTCACCGGGAAGCCGGTCACGTCGATGGAACGGGAGTTGCAGAAATCCCTGACGATCGACGAGGTTGCAATCGCCGCCTCGCGCAACTTCGGGCGCGTCTTTCAGTCGCAGATGCTATGGCTGGAGTCGCTGGACGACCTGCTGGCACAGGTTTCTGTCGCTGAACCGAACGTCGAACCGCCGCAGGCTCCTGCGAATCAGGACACCCCAGCCCACCCGCCCAAGGAACTGCGCCAACTGCACGGCGACGGCAGCGAACTTGGCGTAGCAAAGCGTGGGACTGCACAGTGACCTCATGGGCTACCATGCCAGCCGTGTAATTCCCCGCACGGCGTCAAAGTGTCGGTCGCGGCTGACTAGCGGCAGAGAGTGCTGGCGGCACAACGCCGCAATCCAAACGTCGTTGGCAGGAATCGGCGTTCCGGCCTTCTTCAGTTCAGTGCGGATGGCGCTATAGAAGAGAGTGGTTCGTTCGTCAACGTCGAGGATGCGGAATTCGGGTAAGTATTCGTCGAGCCATCGTTCGTAATGCTTACGCTGGCGAGATTGCGAAATGCCATAACGGTATTCGCCCAGGACAATGACGGGAATGGCGACCTGCGCCGCTGTGCGGAGGATTGGTTCCAGCGCGCCATCTCCCTCAGCGAAGGCGGAAAGTCCGTTCGTGTCCAAAATCACAGCCGGTCCTCGGCTTCAACCTGCTCGAATTCCTCTTCGATCCGGCGATTGATTCTGGCCGTCTCCTTGCGCAGGCGCCGCAGTTTGCCGAAAGCCGCCATCCATGGCTTGTCTGCTGCCTTGCCGGCGGCAGCCAGTTTGTCCTTCACCGCCTCGGTAACCAACTCCCGGAGCGGGATGCCACGCTGGGCAGCTACGGACTTAGCGCGGCGAAAGACGGCATCGGGAATTTCCAGCGTGGTCTTCACTCTAGGATGCTCCCATATTTATGGGAGCGGGTCAACAATCCGATCCCGGGGCCCGACTGCGTTGTTGTATAGTTTCCCCAGCCCGGAGGCTTTGACGAAATCGGAATCATTGCGCCACCGTAGGTTCTGACGCCAAACCCCCTTGCTACGAAAGGACCCTAATGCGAGTCTTGAAGATTGTTCTTCTATCAGTGCTGGCCCTGACGATCGCTGCCGGAGCCCAGACGGGCCTTCCGGGAACCCCACTTATTCCTCCCCATGCCCTGAGCGTCAATGTAGTCCTGTTTGGCCATTCCTGGATCTGGCTGATGCAAGGGTTTCAGCCGTGGGCCTTCCCCAACATTCCAAGCTCGCATATCTCTATTGAGGGCTATCCCGGCTACACCTGTGCGGAGCTTTTGCCGCTCGTTTCTGCCGATGTGCCTGCCAGTACCAACGCAGTTTTTGTCATGGCCGCGACTAACGATGTCATTCAGGGTGTTCCGGTCGCCACTCATATCGCATGCATGAAGAACATGATCGGGCAAATGATCGGGCTGAATCCTCACATGGTGATTCTGCTTTCCAATGTTCCGCCCTTCGCACCTATTTCGCTGAAATACATCCCCGATGAGCGCCTGACAGTTGAAGCTTATAACAAGGCTTACGCGTCCTTGCCCCAGCTTTATCCCAACAACGTGGTGCTGGTGGATATGTGGACTCCGCTAGTGGATACGACGGGCTGGGGCTTACCTAATATTCTTGACTATGGCGATGGTATTCACTTCGGGCCAAACGGGCGCTATGCGGTGATGGGCGTAGTACGGGATGGGCTGTACGCTGGGCTTGCCCAGTAGGAAGCCAGTGGCCTGAGACGACATTGCAGCGTGAAAAGACTGCGACCTTATGCTGAGGCGTCAGGAGTCGCGGAGCGTCTCGGTGCCGGGGGCCGAGGCTGCGCTGAAATTTCTAACAAGCAAGCACGTGCTGTTCTGGCGGAAAGCGAAGAGCGAACAGCGAACAGCGACTCAACCAGATCTCTCGCGCGGGCGCTCGGGATTTCGGCAGTCGGCTCCCGCTCGCTCACGCCGACTAAACGCCTCAACTTGCCTCTCACGTCTCGTCCATTTATCGTTGCTTCTGCACCTATGCCTCACAAGAAGCGCGGAAATTCCGTCACCACCGCAAAGAAATCGACCAAAGTTCCTCTCGCTCCGGCGAAAGCGTCGAAAACGCCTGCTCCTTCAGAGCAGGCTGACGGCTCGCCCAAGCCAACCAACACGACCACTCCGAAAAGCGCCGCGGCCAGCGACGATTCCGCCTCCTCTTCACTGCGCTGCTACAACATTCCGGACTACCGTCTCGAGCATCCCGAGTTCCGCATCTTCATGTCGGGCGAGGGATCGAGTGTGGAATATCGCGTCGAAGGCGACCTGAGCGCCGCTGCGCCGCCCATTCGCGAGTCGAAATATCTCTCACGCGAACAATGCATCGCCATCTATCGCTGGATGCTGCTGAACCGCCGCATGGAAGTCGCGCTGGAGAATCTCTACAAGCAGGGCAAGGTGGTCGGCGGCGTGTACTTTGGGCTTGGCCAGGAGGGTTGCTCGTGCGCCTCGGCCTGCGCGCTCGGACCTGACGACTGGCTCGGCCCGATGATTCGCAACCAGGGCGCAATGCTGGTGCGCGGCTTCAGCGCGCGCGACATCATGCGCCAGTACATGGCCAAAGGCGATTCGCCGACCTGGGGACGCGACGCCTCATCGCACTTCGGCGACTTCCAGCGGCGCAATGTCTGCGCACCCATTTCGATGCTGGGCGAGTTGATCGGCGTGATGACAGGCGTGTGCCTGGGCGCGCGGCTGCAGGGCAAGAATGTCGCCGGGCTGACCTATGTTGGCGATGGCGGCCAATCCACCGGCGTCACTTACGAGAGCCTCAACTTCGCCGCGGTGCAGAAGCTGGGGCTGGTGCTGATCGTCGAAAACAATCTCTGGGGATATTCGACGCCAGCCGACATGCAATTCAATGTGAAAGATCTCGCCGAGCGCGCCATCGCCTACGGCATTCCCGGCGTGATTGTCGATGGTACCGATCCCTGCCAGGTTTACGACGCCACCCACGAGGCTTGCGAGCGCGCCCGGCGCGGCGAAGGCCCGACCCTCATCGAAGCCAAGATGATGCGCATGAAAGGTCATGCCATTCACGATGCGGCGCAATATGTTCCCGCGAAGTTGTTGGAATATTGGCGGGCCCGCGATCCCATCGCCCGCTTCGAAAACTATCTGAGGAACGTAAAGGGCTGGCTGACCGCCGAGGACGATCAGAAACTGATTGCCGATGTTGAGCGCGAACTGGAAGCCGATCGCGACGCCGCAGTCGCCTCACCCATGCCCGATCCCGAGACGGACAAAACACACCAGGGCGTGTACTGCGATCCGTCGTGTCACGAAATCAAACCGAAGTACGGCCCCATCGTCGCCAAGCCGCGCGAGAGGGGATCAGCGGGACGAAGCAGAAGAGGCAGCGGTGCATTTGAAGTGAAGGGCTAGCGGTAGACATCTTTACGGTGGCCGACGCGCAATATGAGAACCACCACGACATCTTCGATGATGTCGTATACAACGCGATAGTCGCCAACCCGGAGGCGGTAGGCGTGCTCCCCTCCCTTCATTTTTCTGGTCCCGGCGGGACGGGGATTATCAGCAAGGGTGTCAATCTTCGTTGTGACCCGAACTCGCACGGCGGTTGGCAGTCGGGCCAGTGAACGGGCAGCGGATTCCGCGAATCGAATGCTGTAGCGCTTCTCCATTAGCTACAGTCCGAGTTCCTTCTTCACCTGCTCCCATGGAATCGTCTTTTCTTTGCGCGCTTTCCTGATCAGTCGCAGGTCCAGTTCGTCCTCATAGCGCTCGAGCAATTCCAGATCCTCGATTGGCACAATCGCCGCGACTGGTTTCTTTCGCCGATGCACGACAGTACGCTCGCCGGCATACTCGGCGCGGCTGATGATATCGGCAAACTGCGAGCGGGCCGTACTGGTGGTAAGCTGCTTGGACATGTACTAATTGTACAACTTGTACTACGGGATTCGCAACAGCAAACGCCAAGTAGAGTGGGGAAAAATGACCGAGCCCGTAGGGACGACACGGTTCTCACGCACACTCTTCAGCGCTGCCTAGCTTAGGCTGGCAGTCGCCCTAGAGACCAAGCTCCTTTTTGATCTGCTCCCAGGGGATGCTTGGCCCCATCTCCTTCATCGCTTTCAACGCCGCCTTCAGGTCAAGTTTGTCCTCAAGCCGTTCCAGCTCTTTGCGGGATAGGCGACGTGGCGCCTTTTTCTTCATCATCCCACAATCTCTTCAAACTTCATCGGATCGGGCCGCACCGGAATGGGCGGAGGTTCGATTTCGCGCAGCACCTGATAGGTGTGCCGAATGCGGTGAATGACGGTGATGGTGCTGAGAACGGCGATGACCCAGAGCACCGGACCCATGCGATTGAAGAGCGCGCCGATGATCACCAGCACGATGCGCTCCGGGCGTTCCATAAAACCAACCTTGCAGCTGGGGATAAGCGATTCCGCGCGGGCGCGCGCATAGCTCACCATCACCGAGCTGACCATCACGAAGGCCACCATCACGACATAGAAGAAACGATTGGCGCGGGCGTAGTAGACGAGCAATCCGAAGAACAGCGCCACATCGCTGTAGCGATCGATAACGGAGTCGAAGAAGCCGCCAAACTGGGTGACCTGGTTGGTGGCGCGCGCCACCCGGCCATCGACCATATCGAAGATGCCGGCGGCGATAATCACCAGCCCGGCATAGAGGAACATGCGGCGCTGATTGTCGGCGTGGGCAAAGCCGAACAGGATGCCGGCAATGACGTTAATCAGCAGTCCGATGAAAGTGAGTGCGTTGGGCGAAATGCGGGTGAGGGCCAGGCCGTGCACAATCTTGTACAACAGCCATTTGCAGGACCGCCCAACTGCGCTTGTCCAGGTCATGCCGTCTCGTCTAGGCTTCGTCGTGAATGGTGACCAGCTTCAGTACCTCAAGCTCGCGTTTGCCCGTGGGCGTTACCACTTCGCTCACGTCTCCCACCTTCTTGCCCATCAACGCGCGTCCTATAGGTGAACTGGTGGAGATTAATCCCTTGGTCACATCCGACTCTTCGCTGGTTACCAGCTTATATTCGATTTTCTCGTCTTTGGTGGAGTCATAGACCACAACCGTCGAGCCGATAGCCGCCCGGTCACGAGGGATATTGGCCATGTTGACCATCGACAGGTCGGCCATGCGCTGTTTCAGTTGACCCAGCCGAGCGCGTACAAATTCCTGCCGCTGCTTGGCCATGTGGTACTCAGCATTCTCGCTGAGATCGCCCATGGCCACAGCCTTTTTCAATTCTTTGGGCAGTTCGTGGTTCAGCTCGTGTTCGAGGACCGCAATTTCCTCGGACAGTTTTTTCTTGATGTGTTCAGGCATACTTCGGAGTCAATGTCTCCAGGCCACCGGCCGCTACCCGAAGGCATCGAACAATTATACGCGACTCGCGGCCCCAAACGTGCTGTTGCCAGGGGCGTGCATCGCGGGACTTTCCTGAAAGGGTTTGTTTCCCGAAAGCCACGTCAATTGACCGTTTTCGGGGAACGGGAATATAATCAGCTCATAATGTAGTCGTTCCCCTTCATATCCCAGCGCACTTTGGGGACAGTGCTCCGGCCCTCATGAATAACCTAAGTTTCAGCATCGGAGACAAGGTCGTCTACCCCAACCACGGAGTGGGCGTAATCGAGCAGATCAGCAGCCGGACGGTCGGCACCCAAGTCGAAAGATTCTACCTCCTGAAAATCAAGGCCAGCAGCCTGAAGGTGATGGTGCCCGCGCACAACGTAGGCAGCGTCGGGCTGCGGCGCGTGGTGCGCAACGGGGAGGTACAGAAGATCCTGGATTTTCTCACCGATGGCATATGCGAAAGCCATGCCGACTGGAAGTACCGTTTCAAGGAAAACTCCGACAAGATGCGCACCGGCTCCCTGCTGGATGTTGCCGAGGTCTTGAAGGGTCTTCTTCTGCTGGCGCAAGGCAAGCCGCTCAGTTTCCGCGAAAAGAAAATGCTGGAGCGCGCTCGCTATCTTCTGGTGAGCGAACTGGCGATGTCCAAGAACTGGGAAGAACCGGAAATAGAAGACCTGCTGAACAAAGCCCTGTCCAAATGCAAACTCCGTTTCCCGGAAGCTTCGAGCATGGAGTCCTGATTCGAAGCCAATTTGCTGTGCGAGCGGGGTCGAGTCCCCGCTGTTTTTTTTGGCGCAACAATAAATCCGCTGCTTGCCTACCTGCCAGCTCAAGTCATAAAATGCAACCGCCTTGTGAGGGTCAGCTTCGGCCCAGGAGCTTGCAACCTTATGCCAGGAACTCTGCACATCTTCCGTTTGAAAGCCGAACCCCTGCAATACCAAGTGAACTACAACCTCGGCGCTAACTCATGGGTCCAGGTCTTCGATCCTGTGGGGCTCGACGAATTTCTGCGGCACAGCAGCGCTCTGCCGGAGAGCGAAGTCGATGCCATGCTGGACGAACTGCGCTCGCAGGGCCGGACGACAGAAGCCAGCGTCGATATCCCGGAGATGCATCTGGGTGAAATGGGCTTCGCCGAATCGCCTAGCGACGAATAACGTGGTGGCATGGCCGCGTCTCAATCCGGGAGGCCGTTTCCCTAGATCTCGGCAAGGAGAAGGCATGGACAGGCAAACAACATCTCTTCGCAAGCTTCCGCTCCACCTTAGCTCGTGCGGCAGCATGTTCGCGATGGCCGCCGTTTTCGCGCTGACACTCCTCGCGCCCCGCGCCCTGCAAGCGCAGACGTTCAGCGTGCTGCACAACTTCAACGACGGACCAGACGGAGCCGCTCCCTTTGCCGGCCTGACTGTCGGCGCTGGGGGAGTTCTCTACGGGACGGCGTCAGGCGGCGGAACGTATGGCGGTGGCACTGTTTTCAAGCTAAGCCAGGTTGGTTCTGCTTGGGTTTTCAGCCCCTTGTACGAATTTGGTTCGCGCCACGGCGATGGAACCACCCCATACGGCGGGGTAGTGATCGGCCCGAATGGTGCTTTATATGGGACGGCCTCGCGCGGCGGCGACAACTACGGGACAGTGTTCGAACTGAGACCTCCAGCTGCGTTTTGCAAGTCGGCAACGTGCTATTGGGACGAAACGATACTTTACAGCTTTATGGGAATGCCGGATGGAGATTCCCCGCTATTCGAGAATTTAGCCTTCGATCAAGCGGGAAATATCTACGGTACGACAGCTGACGGAGGTATTTATTATGACGGGACTACGTTCGAACTGACGTCCTCAGGTGGAGGATACACGGAAAGCATCCTGCATAACTTCGGCAGCGGTACTGACGGGCTAAACCCGGAGGCGGGTGTGGTCCTGGATACAGCCGGCAATGTGTACGGAACCACGCTAGCGGGAGGAACCGGAGGAGCCGGAACGGTCTACCAGCTGACGCCTTCAAACGGAGGGTGGCTGGAGAATTTCCTGGTTAACTTCGACATAACAAATGGGAGTTACCCGGAAGGCGACCTAATCATGGATGCTTCCGGCAACCTCTATGGCACAACTACTTACGGCCCGCCGAGTGGATCTGGATATGGCGTAGTTTTCAAGCTGGCGCCCTCAGGCGGAGGATTCACCTACTCTCTGCTTTACGCCTTTGGCTTGCCCTGTAGCCCGGTGGGTAGCGTGGCCATGGACGCAGCCGGTAATTTTTTTGGGGTGTGTGTTGAGGGCGGCAACGGCGACGATGACGGCTGGATATTTGAGCTGACGAATTGCAGCCAAGAGTGCAGCCTGGTCTATCTTCACGACTTCAGTGGTAGTGACGGTGCGCACCCTTCCGGGGGCCCGGTGCTCGACGCGAATGGCAATCTCTACGGCACAACGACATCCGGAGGTACCGGGAACTGCCACGACGGCGAGGGCTGCGGCGTGGTCTGGGAGATCGCGGGCGTGGGTGCTCGGCATTAGAATTTCCCACACTCCTTCGCCCTGAGAACGGCGAACCCGTGCCTCTCGCTTAACGCGTATACCGATTTAAGAGCTCGCAAGGTATAGCGCTGGACTCTTGCGGCGCAGCCAACGCCCGTTGCGGCGCCACCTTGACGCTGCCCGGCGGTTTCTTTCCCAGCGCTACAACATCGGCAGGCAGCGAGCGCCTGGTCAGCTGTCGTTGCCGCCGATCCGGACGTTCTTCCGAAAGCAGCCCGGCCCCCAGAAAGATCTCGCTCAGGCAATCCAGTGCCTCTGAAAACCACTTGTGCACCGCGGTTTTGGAGTAGCGCAGCATCTCGCCGACTTCGTCAAGCGAGAAGTCGTACAGCCCCACCAGCGTGACGATCTCGGCATGGTCGTCGCTTAGCCGCGATAGGCAGATCTCAATGTCCCGCGCGAATACTATCTGGTCTTCGAAGCTGGGGATGTTGCGATGGGAGACGCGGGCGCGAAAGAATTCCCGGCCCAGCAGGGAAGGCAGGCGGCCGACCTGGCACGAGAGCTCGAAGAAGTGCCGCACCAGGGCCAGGGTTTGACTGCGAAAGCACAGCATCTCGGGCCGCGGGTCAATCTCATCTTCCTCGGCAACCGGCCCGGGATGGTTGGCTTCCAGCAGCAGCATCTGCGCTTTATGGGCTGCAAGTTTCGAAACCCTCATTGCAGCCTCCCAAACGATAAGCCCGATTGATCTGCAGCTTTCAGTTTCAACGGCTGGCGGGACTTGGTCCTGGATTTTCGAGGAAACGACTGACGCAAGGCGGCGCCCGGGAACGAATAGTTGAGTCAGGATTCGCCCACAAGGTTCGCAATAGGTTTCTGCCGACTGGGCACGGCGCAATCCTAACGATCCGCACCGCTCGCAGTATTTCAGTTCGTATTCAGTTGGTCGCATCTTCATAACTCCCTTGGCTGTTAAGCACAAAAAGCATAGCCCTGCGCCGCGCGCAACCCTCGGAGACGCGCGCACAGGGCTCGTTTCAGTTACGATGACCTGCTGCTGGTTATTTGGTTAGGTGAGAACGGCGCCAAGCGACAGCGGAGGAAGTTTCGGAGAATAATTGCGAAGCACTGCCGCCCGCTGTGCGCTCCGGTCCGCCGGATTTCAAGAGATCATCCGCTCGTCTAAGCGCCGGGTGAAATAGCCCTCTTCGTATCCGGACTTTAGAATGCTACCGTTCTGCACAACGACGGACAGCCTGCCGGAAAAGCGCAGGCTGCGGAGAAGCTTCTCGATTGCTCCGGAGAGTATTTCGGCTTGCCTGACTTTGCGCCGGAATTCCGCAAAGCTTCTATCTTCAGTGCTGGTGTTCGGTTCTGTGTCCTGCATTGCTCATTACCTCGGCCAGGACCACCGAACCCGGGGATAGTTAAACTTTGGCACAGGGAACCAGATTGGTCAACAAAATTATTGCTTTAAGCATACTACTAAAGTACATGTATCTCTGTCGGCAAATTCTTCAAGATGAACCTTCAAGATCTGCAGGACCAGCTGCGCACCCACATCCGCGCCCGCATCGGTAGAGGTGAGCTAAGCGGAGTCACCCTGGCTCGCGCCGCCGATTTCCCCCAGGGCCATCTCTCTAATTTCCTGAACGCCCGCCGCGGCCTGAGCCTGGAATCGATGGACCGCCTTCTGGAGACGTTGGACATCGGAGTGCTCGATCTGGTCGACACCGGCGATATTCAGCGGCGGTTCGTGCTGCCAAGAGCCGGCGATGCTGTCGAAAAGATTGCCGTGGTGTCTGCTGAAAATGCGGCCTTAGCGCGGTTTGCCCCTGATCAGATCCTGGAGACGCGCAGCTTCAACAAGTCCTTCCTGCGCAGGCTGAAGCCGCGTTCCGCTGAAGGCCGTGGAGACTGGCTGCGTTTTGTGCTGATCAAACTGAATATGAGAGGCCCTCGCCTGTTTCTCCGGGGAACATCAACCGCAACCCTGCTGATCGATCGCCACTACAGTTCCTTGCAACCGTACCGCCGCCTTCGCCCTAACCTCTACGCCGTCAGTTTCGGTGGACGCTGTGTCATGGGACAGGTGTCGGTAGTTGACGATTACCTGGTGCTGCGTCCACGCGATCCCCAGCAGGAAGTCGAGATGGTCAAAATCGAGCGCGGCAGAAGCTACTCCCAATACATTGTTGGCCGGGTGTGCCATGTTGGGCTGGAGGTGTGACTCCGTTGCCGTCTGCTATGATTTCGCTACCAATCGAGGACTTATGGAGGAGAATGTGGAGGAACGTAGTGGGGCGACTCCGGGTGTACGCCGAGATGAGGACATTGCGCTCGACCTGATGAAGTTTGTTGCCGTAACCACCGGATATGGCAGGGCCACTTCGCCAGGGGCGGGATTTCAGGCCGGCGGAGAATCGAAAGCCGAAGATTACGCCCGCCATCTGCTGGAACTGTATGGGCAATGCCTGGCCGCAGTGCAGGGCAAGAAGTAAATCTTGGAGCCGGGAGAAAATACCGCTGACATACCCTACTACCTGGTGCAAATCAGGACGGAGCCGCGCGGGCTCCGTCCTAACAAGCTTCGGGAAAAGTCATCTTCGGAGTGCTTTGTAACAGGGCACGACTTCAGTCGTGCCGATAAGTCGCTTATTTTCTTCCCGAGCCGGCTTCAGCCGGCGGCGCATGACCAACAAACCGCAACTCTTCCCGCAACCTGCTCAGGCGTGCATTTTAGGCCCTTGGATTTCTTTTGGTCTGAAGCCCCAGCAAACTCTGTAAACGAACCCGATAAATAAAAACTCTTGCGTCCATCAGGACTTCTTATAGGCGAAGCTGCGTCCACGGCCGTGTTGGCTTGATCTATTGAAGCAGCGGGCCGGATTCTACGGACCGGCCGCGGGGAGCTTCGATGGATCGCGCGACTCGCCCACCCACCTGGCAGGTTCTTCTTGCCTTCGGCATTGTGTACTTTGTCTGGGGCTCGACCTTTCTCGCCATCCGCGTGGGCGTGCGCGAGGTCCCACCGTTTCTGCTGGCGGCCATGCGGTTCCTGCTTGCGGGAATCGCTTTGTATGCGTGGATGCGCTTTCGAGGTTCGCCCTCGCCGTGCGCGCGTGAGTGGCTCTCGGCGGCCCTGCTGGCGGTGCTGATATTCGTGGGCGACTATGGATTGGTATTCTGGGCGGAAACGCGCGTGCCCTCCGGAGTCACCGCCGTCATGCTGGCAACCATTCCGGTGTTCATGGCGTTATCGGAAATCGTTTTCCTGGGAACGCAGCGTCTGACGCTTGCGCCTGGCTTGCGCGCTTCTGGTGGGAATTGGCGGCGTAGCGGTGCTGGTTAGCCACTCGCTGGGCTTGGGCAAGAGCGCCATCGATCCGGCGGGCGCGATCGCCTTGTTGATCGGTGCCCTCAGTTGGTCGGTCGCGTCGGCGCTCACCCGCAAGCTGCCCCTGCCCGCTTCCAAGCCTATGAGTTCCGCCGCCCAGATGTTTTGCGGAGGAGTTTGGCTGGCGTTGACTTCGGCAGCGCTAAGAGAGTATCGCGGTTTTCATCCTCTGGCAGTTTCGCGCACGGCATGGATCGCGCTGGCGTATCTCATTGTCGCCGGATCGATCATCGCGTTCACGGCATATGTGTGGCTGATTCATCATGAATCTCCGACCAGGGTCGGCACTTATGCGTACGTCAATCCTGTGATCGCTGTGGCGCTGGGATATTTCTTCGCCGGCGAAGCCGTGGGCGCGCGAACGTTGTTGGGAACGCTGCTGGTGCTGGTCAGCGTGATCGTCATTACTACAATGCCGGCAAGGAAGAATGCTCCAGCGCGCGCCGAAGAGCTACTTCCTGCCGAAACCGCCGAAGGCTAGTTGTGAATTTCGCTACATTTCGCTCGGCAAGTTCAGACGGCTAGCCGAACGTTTGACGGCATCTAAGTTCCGGAATACGGGAACGAACGAATGCCGGTTGCAAACGAACAAACCGTGCGGCGGACGGCGCGAGAGATCTTTCGCGGCGTCGAGAAAAATGCGCGCGACGAGCTGCGCCGCTCCTCAAATGCGCTGGCGTTTTCCGGGCTGGCCGGCGGTCTCTCCATGGGGCTGACCGGCATCGCCGTCGCGGCTGCGATGGTTGCACTGGACGGTCTGCCGGCAAAGGATTTCGTCGCGTATATGTTGTATCCGGTGGGATTCATCGCCGTCATTATTGGGCGCGCGCAACTGTTTACCGAGAACACGCTGTACCCGATTGCGCTGATCCTGAGCGAGCGCCGCCACGTGGCCGATACGGCGCGACTGTGGAGCGTGGTATTTGCCGGCAATGTGGTGGGAGCAATCGCATTCGCGGCGTTAGTTATCAAAACCGATGCGCTGGGCCAGAGCATTCATGCGACCCTGGTGCAACTGGGGACGGTGGCAGCGCAGGGCACGAACTCACATATCTTCTGGAGCGCTGTAATTGGCGGCTGGATCATCGCTCTGGTCGCATGGCTGGTGACGGCGAGCCATTGGACCATCGGCCAGATTGCCGTCATCTGGCTGCTGACGTTTGTCGTGGGCATCGGTCATTTCTCGCACTGCATCGCCAGCACCGGAGAAATCATGTCGGCGGTCTTTGCTGGAGCCGTGCCCTTCAGCCGCTATCTGCTATGGTTGGCGCTGGCGACAACTGGCAACATTTTCGGCGGCGTTACCATCGTAACCGTGCTCAACTTCGGGCAAGTGAAAGCCGGAGAAGATTCATAGAGAGTGGCAAACCTGCCTGAGGCATCTGGCGGGAACAAAAGAAATCCGCATTGGAGGCAGCAAGCAACAATGATGAATACGTTGAATATGCGCAGCGACGAAGATCCGCCAATCCCCATGCCTCCGGGTGAAGATCCACCGCCCCCGATTCAGGAGCCTCCGGACAAACCGATAATCGGGCCAGACGGTCCGGTGCGTGAGCCGGGGCCACGCGAGCCGCGACGACTGTAGATTCCAAAGCCCAGAGTCTATCCGGAGGCCGCTTCGACTCCGTGTGTCTGGCTGCTACGCGGCACTTCGCCCTCACTTATAATCAAGCCCTCTGACTTGTAATGAGCATTCCCAGCGCTTCACCGGCAAGCCTCGCCCGTAACCAGCTTCCCGCCAACTCCCGCGCGCAGCGGCATCGTTGGATTTGGATTGTGTTGCTGTGGGCGATCGTTTATGTCCCCGGCCTGTTCTCGCCACCGCTGCTGGACGATGCCGACTCCGTCCACGCTGAAGCCGCGCGCGAAATGCTGGTTCGCCATGACTGGACCACGCTCTATATCGACGGCGTGCGCTATCTGGAGAAAGCTCCGCTCCTCTATTGGGGAATGGCAACCAGCTACGAGTTATTCGGAGTAAAGGACTGGGCGGCACGGCTGCCGCTGATTCTCGCCGAGTTGTGGCTGTTGCTGGCGACCTACTCGCTCGGCAAGCGGACCTTGGGAGAGCGCGCCGGCTTCTGGGCGGCGATTGCGCTCACGCTGTCGATCGGGCCGTATCTCTTCACTCGCATTCTGATTCCCGACATGCTGATTCCTCTCTGGCTCACGTTGGGATTCGACTTTTTCCTGCGGACGCTGGAGGAACAGCCGCCGTCGAGTGCTTCCTGCTGGGGACTGGCGGCGACCGCTGCTCTGAATGTTCTGACCAAGGGTCTGATCGGACTGGTCTTTCCCGCGGCGATCATCGGGCTCTACTTGATTCTCACCGGAAATCTGAAACACCTGCTGCGCATGCGTTTGCTCTCCAGCACCCTGGTGTTGTTGATCATTGCTGCGCCGTGGCACATCGCCGCTGCCATTAAGAATCCTGCTGCCGGTCAGTCGCGCGGCTTTCTGTGGTTCTATTTCGTCAACGAACATTTCCTGCGCTATCTGGGCAAGCGCATACCGCGCGACTACGATACCGTTCCGCTGCTGGTTTTCTGGGCGCTAATGCTGTTGTGGCTGTTTCCCTGGTCGGCATTTCTTTTGCAGGCGCTGGCGAAGGTGCCGCATCGCTGGAGGGAATGGCGCGGCGGCATGGGCAAGGCAGCAGCGCGCGATGCTGCTCTATGCCATCTGGGCAGCGTTCATTCTGCTGTTCTTCAGCTTTTCGACGCGCCAGGAGTATTACGCCGTTCCCGCTTTGCCGGCTCTGGCACTGCTGATTGGCGGCTGGCTGCAACAGGAAGACGACTCGGCGAAGGATTCCTCGCTGCGTAGAGCAGGCCGGATTGGATCGATTGCGCTGGTCATGATCGCCACAGTTGTGTTTGTAGCGGCGATGTTCCTGCTGGCGCAAAGCCAGAGCGCGGCTGCGGACAGCGATCTCGCCGACCTGCTCAAGAAGAACCCGAACGAATACGCGCTGGCCTTCGGCCACATCTTCGATCTGACGCCGCGGGCCCTGGGACTCTTCCGCGTTCCGCTGGCGACATTCGCTATCGCGCTGTTTGTGGGCAGCATTCTCAACCTGCTGTATCGGCGCCGCAACCTGGCGACCGCCGGCAACTGGGTGCTTGCCATCATGATGGTCTTCGTGCTCTTCGCCGTGCATCAGGGATTGGTGATGTTCTCGCCCATTCTCTCGTCGAAGAAGCTGGCCGACGCGGTCGAGCAGGAGTTTCGCCCCGGCGATGTGATTGTTTCCTATGGGACGTATGAGGACGCCTCGACCTTGAACTTCTACGTGCAGCAGCCAGTACACGTGGTAAACACGCGGACCGAGGGCGATCTGGAATATGGATCGCTGTTCCCGGATGCGCCGGCCATCTTCGAGAACGATGCCTCGCTCGACGCGTTGTGGAGGGGACCGCAGCGCATCTTTCTGTGGGTTGAGGACGGCAAAGTGCCGCCGTATATCCAGCAGAGTGGCAGCTATCAGCTTGCTCGCAGCGGAGGCAAGTTGATCCTGATGAACCGGATGTGGGCCGGGAAGTAAAGGGGGAGCAGCGCCCCAAAGTGAAATTGCAGGTGGAAGCGCCGGGCTTCAGCCCGGCGAGTGCGACCGCATCATGAAATGGCTTTAGCCACGGTGTGCCGCGGCTAAAAAGCCCGCCTGTAATGAGATGTCCTTCGGCACGGCTGAAGCCGTGCCCTTCCACCCGTGACCGGCCGCAGTTTTCCGTGGTGTCCGGCTCGCGAATCACTTGCAGTTCACAAGTCACATTTGATACTTTCCCCACAACATGTCCGGCAAGCCTAAGTCGAAGCATCGCTCGGGCTGCCCGGTCAACATTTCTCTGGAGATGGTCGGGGACCGCTGGTCACTGCTGATCGTCCGCGACCTAATGGTGCGCGGGTCCCGAACGTACAAGGACTTTCGGAGTTCCGGCGAAGGCATTGCCACCAACATCCTTGCCGATCGGCTTCGCAAACTGCAAGCGGCAGGCATCCTCACGGCTGAGGCTGAGGCCGCGGACGGACGCAAGGTGAACTATCGGCTGACGAAGCGAGGGATTGATCTGGCGCCGGTGGTTTTGGAGTTGCTTATTTGGGGCGCAAGGCAGGAGGAAACCGAAGCGCCTTGCGCGCTTGATCGGCAAGCTGGAGAAGCATCGCGAAGAGTTGCTGGCGCGAAGTGCGGCGGCGATGGCAAAAGCGCGATTCAACGCCGCTGCAGGCGAAGTCGGGCGAGTGGCTGTGGCCGTGATTTGACTGACGAGAGAAGTGCAATGAGAGAGATCATCGTTTCGAACTCACCGGACAAGGTGAACTGGGCGCCTGGTCGTTAGGAATGCTTGGCTTCGGGAGGACCGTGGTCTCCGTCTGAAAGGGCCTGGAGGTAGTTATGAACGAGAAGTTGGTAAAAGGCAAGATCGCGATGACATGTGCATCAGCAATGCTGATGTTGGTAGTTGGACTCAGTGCGGCTTACGCCGCAGCGCCGGATGCCAAGACGCAGTACACCAGCATGGCTCCGCTTAGTCAGTACCTCATAGCCGATCGCAACGTGGAGATTGCGCTGGCGCGAAGCGCGGCCCCTGATGCTATATCGCGCGACGCGACGGTTATGGTGCTGACAGAGCACGGCTATGTAACCGCGGTAGAAGGCAAGAATGGTTTCGTATGTGTGGTGGAGCGAGCTTGGATGTCCCCTGTCGACTCTCCGACCTTCTGGAACCCAAAGCTTCGCGGGCCGCTTTGCTTCAATCCGCCGGCCGCGCGATCGATCCTGCCGGCCACGCTGGAGAGGACGAAGATGGCGCTGGCGGGTAAGTCGAAGGCTGAGATCATCGCTGCCAATAAAGCCGCGTACGACAACAAGGAGTTGCCCCCGCTGGAGTCGGGCTCGATGAGCTATATGATGTCGAAGCGGGCGTATCTGACCGCGAACGGTGGCAACCTCGCGCATGTGATGATTTACACGCCCCACATGGATCCCGCGGCATGGGGCGACGGTGTGCCCAACTCGCCGCTGATGCTGAACCCGCAGTTCAAAGACGCTGAGCCCATCGATGTCTGGGTGATTTCGGTTGGCAAGTGGTCGGATGGGACGGCGGCGCCGGTGATGTAGGTGGCAGTTAGCAGTTAGCGACTAGCAACTAGCAATTAGCCAAAGCGACGAACTGGGGTTGACCAACGAAGTGTGGTGCGCTTATTCGCTAATTGCTAATTGAGCAATCTGAACCTCGAGGAGCGACGATGAGCAAGGTACGCGTATTGGCAGGCACCCGCAAGGGCGCATTCATTCTGGAATCGGATGGTAAGCGCGATAAGTGGGAGGTCAGCGGCCCGCATTTTGCAGGCTGGGAGGTTTACCACATGAAGGGATCGCCGGCGGACCCGAATCGGCTGTATGCTTCGCAGTCGAGTAGTTGGTCGGGCCAGGTGATCCAGCGCTCCAGCGATGGTGGCAAGACGTGGGAGACTCCCGGCGGCGGGCCGGGGAAATCGCCACAAGGGTGGCCTATAGGCGAGAGCAATAAGTTTGTCTACGATACTTCGCCGGAAACCGGCAAGCCGCTGACCACCCATCAGTTTTATGACGGCACGCAACATCCCTGGGAGTTCAAGCGGGTCTGGCATCTGGAGCCGTCGCTCACCGATCCGAATACGGTTTACGCGGGCGTGGAAGACGCCGCCTTGTTTCGCTCGACCGATGGCGCAGCCAGCTGGCAAGAGCTTTCCGGCCTGCGCGGGCATGGCACAGGGCCGCACTGGCAGCCAGGGGCAGGTGGCATGTGTCTGCACACCATTATTCTCGACCCGAGCGATCCTAACCGCATCTACATTGCGATTTCCGCTGCCGGCGCGTTTCGCACCGACGATGGCGGCAAGACCTGGAAGCCGATCAATCGCGGACTGCGCTCGCAGTTCCTCCCCGATCAGGATTCCGAGGTTGGCCATTGCGTTCACCACGTTGCCATGCAGCCCTCGCGGCCGGGGGTGCTGTTCATGCAGAAACACTGGGACGTGATGCGGAGCGACGACTCCGGCGACAACTGGCGCGAGGTGAGCGGTAACCTGCCCACTGACTTTGGTTTCGTTATCGACGTTCACGCCCACGAGCCGGAGACGATTTACGTGGTCCCCATCAAGAGCGACGGCGAGCACTATCCTCCCGAGGGCAAGCTGCGTGTGTATCGCAGCCGCACGGGAGGCAATGAGTGGGAAGCGCTGACCAAAGGACTGCCGCAAAGCGACTGCTATGTGAACGTACTGCGCGACGCGATGGCGATCGACTCGCTGGATTCCTGCGGCGTGTACTTCGGAACCACCGGCGGACAGGTGTACCTGTCGGCGGATGCGGGCGACAATTGGGCGCCGATCGTGCGAGATCTGCCACCTGTGCTTTCCGTGGAGGTACAGACGCTGGCATGATGATCCGGGTCGTGGTGCCACCACATCTGCGGACGCTGGCGAAGATCAACGGCGAGGTAACGCTCGAAGTCGGGGAGCCGGGCGACACAGCGCTCCGTCCTGGATGCGCTTGAGGCGCAATATCCCATGCTCTGCGGGACGATTCGCGACCATGTGACGCAAAAACGCCGGCCGTTCCTGCGTTTCTTCGCGTGCGAGGAAGACCTGTCGCATGAGTCGCCGGACGCACTGCTGCCGGATGCAGTGGCGAACGGAGCGGAGCCGTTCTTGATTGTCGGGGCTATCGCCGGCGGCTAAGCCTTATTGATTATGCCGCCGGGATGCGAGGCTGAAGAGCGTGAGAGCCGTGGCGTCGCTACGGTGTCTGTGTCGTGCTGTGCCGCCGCTCCTCCACCCCAGCAACCGCAAATGCGGCGGTAGCTGGGGACCCCGGCTCCGCGGCTCAATTATTTTTCCCACTTCACCGCGGGCTCACGCCCGCGGCTAACACAAATGTCGCCGCTGCGCGGCTGAAGCACGGGCGAATCGAGATCCCGGCAATTACTTCGGCGCCGGCTGCGGCGCGGGTTCGGCAAACTTTGCGTCATCGATGGGCACATTCTCTTTTACCTCATCAATCTTGATGGTGAAGCTGCCGCTGGGGCGGGCGATCGTCCAGCGATATGGCGTCTTGACGCCGCCCACCTCGCGATAGTCGGCGAAGTCGACCTGCGTAGGGTTCAGACCGAGCGGCGTATCTGCGTAGTGGACCATTCGCACCAGCAGGCCGGAATCCTTCTCGAAGTAGAGCTTCACCGGCGGCTGTCCCTTGGCAAGACCAAGAACAATATTGGTCTCGTGATCGCCGACTTTTTCAGAGTGGTTATCGAGCTTCAGTTCGGTAAATTGATGCTCCAGTTGCACCGGGTAGAAGGCCTCGGCATCCAGCTCGGCGGCTTGCTGATCGGCCGGCGACATTTCACGCAGCGGGCGGCCGGGGAAGTAGATCCAGCCAGCCTGGCCGTTGTAAGCCGTGGTGCTGTCGCCTTTCTGCATGTGCATCACAGAAACGCGCTGGTTCGGGGCCTTGGTGTAGATGTCAATCGGGATAGGCGGGCCTTCCGGCATCACCGCGTTGCCTTTCTCGACGCGATTGGAAACTTTGTCGAGCTTAGCGGCTCCTCCGATGGCTTGAATGTACTTGTCGAAGACCGGAGCGCCCGAAGGCAAGGAAGCCGGATCCATATCGTGCTCAGGCTGGTGCATAGCCTCCATGGCTTGCGGCTTGGGGGCTTCGGCCATGATGGCCGGAATGGCCTGCGGGTGCGGAGAACCGCGGTGACAGGTGTTGCAGGTGACCTGACGCTCGCCGTCAAAATTGTTCTTGTTGACGGCGAACATCATCTGCATCATCTGGCGAGCGGTTTTCTTTTCCTTCTTGTCGTCTTTGTCGAACTCAAGCTTGCCCTGGCTTTCGACGTGGCAGAAGTTGCACTCAACGCCCAGCGAAGCCGCGATGAACTGCATCGACGGGATCACCTCGTCCGCCGGAATGTCCTTGAGGACCTCGATGTTCTTGTATTTCTGAGCAGCCGTCTGCGGTGCAGCAGCCGTAGTTGTTTGTGAAGGCGACTGGGCCGGACGGGCCTGAACTGCGATGATTGCTCCGCCAAGTACAAAGCCGACGATACCCGCTGCCAGCCAACCGAAACTATACTCGCGGCCGGCGATTGCCTTTGCCCTTTTAGTCACCTGTGTCACCTCTTAGGATTGCGAAGTGGAAGTTTAACAAAAAGGCGGCCGCAGGCTGGTCCGGGTCCGTCGCCGGGTGCAGAGGGTGGTCACACTGGGTTGTGACGCCTGCACTCCCCGCTGGTGACCAATGCAGTACAATCCATTCTTCTGTGGATGGTCCGCCGGTGCCGGGGCCAGACGCTTGCGAGACTTCGTCATGTTCAAACGAGTGCTGATCGCCAACCGCGGCGAGATTGCGGTGCGCATCATCCGCGCCTGCCGCGAGATGGGCATAGAGTCGGTGGCCGTCTTCTCCGATGTGGACCGCAAGGCGCTGCACGTCCGAAAGGCGGACTACGCCTATCACATCGGCAGGCCTACGGCGAGCGAATCCTATCTCAACATCGACAAGATCCTCGATGTAGCCCGCAGAAGCCAGGCAGAGGCGATCCATCCTGGCTACGGTTTCCTTTCCGAGAACGCGGGCTTTGCGCGGGCCTGTGCCGACGCGGGCATCAAGTTCATCGGGCCGTCCCCAGAGTCGATGGAGATGATGGGATCCAAGACGCGCGCCCGGCAGCACATGAAACGTGCGGGAGTGCCGTTTGTGCCGGGCTCGGAGCACGGGCTGGACCTGGACGCTGCCGAACGGATGGCGGAGCAAATCGGCTATCCGGTGATGCTGAAGGCGGCAGCAGGTGGAGGCGGCAAGGGAATGCGCATGGTCTCGTCGCCGTCGGAGTTGCATTCTGCCTACGAGGCTGCACGCAGCGAGGCCCAGCGTTCGTTCGGCGACAACGAGGTCTACATCGAGAAGTTCATTGTCGATCCGCGGCACGTCGAGATGCAGATCTTCGGCGACGAGCATGGCAACGTCGTATATCTCGGCGAGCGTGAGTGTTCCGTGCAACGGCGGCATCAGAAGGTGCTGGAAGAGTCGCCGTCGCCCATCGTTGACGAGGAGATGCGCCGCCGTATGGGCGAAATCGCGGTCCGCGTCGGCAAGGCGGCTAACTATCACAATGCGGGCACCGTGGAATTTCTGGTCGACCAGCAACGCAATTTCTATTTTCTCGAGATGAATACGCGATTGCAGGTTGAGCATCCGGTAACGGAATTCGTCACCGGACTGGACCTGGTGCATCTGCAGATGCACGTTGCGGCGGGCGAGAAGCTTCCGTTCGGGCAGGAGGACATCAAGCTGCGCGGACATGCCATCGAATGCCGCATTTATGCCGAAGATCCGGACAATAATTACTTTCCGTCGCCAGGGCTGATCACGCGCCTTATTTCTCCTTCCGGGCCGGGTATCCGCCGCGATAGCGGAATGTATGAAGGATGGACGGTCCCTATCGAATACGATCCGCTGCTGGCCAAACTCGTGGGCTACGCCGAGAACCGCGAGCAAGCCATCAACCGGCTGCTGCGGGCGCTGTATGAGTATTTCGTCGGCGGGATCAAGACCAATACGTCGTTGTTCCGCCGCATTCTGAAGGACCCGGATTTCCGCGCCGGGAACATCGACACCGGCTTTCTTGACCGGCTATTAACCAAGCCGAGCAATGAGACCGACGTGCGTCGTCCTATTGTCGCCGCCATTGGAGCGGCAATCTTCGCGGCTACGGACCCGAAGGCGACGTTGACCGCGGGGCCAGCGTCTGGCTCGTCAGTGAACGGCAATGGCGCTGAGGCACTGCCAGCATCGAATTGGCGGCGCACGGCGCGGGCGGAGGCGACGCGAGAGGGATAATGTCCGGAACGGAACGGGCCGCCTCAGTTCGGGGGAGAGAAAGCAGGTCCCTCGACTTCGCTTCGCTCCGCTCGGGATGACACGAACGGGGCACCCGGCAGTAAGCTAATTGCTAGTTGCTAGTTACTAATTACTATCTTATGACCTACGACGTTGTTGTTGATGGCAAAACCCATCACGTAGAACTCGAACGCGGCGAAACCACTTGGCTGTGCAAGGTTGACGGTCAGGAGATGGATGTGGATGCGGCGCTGACCGCGCGCGACGTGCTCTCCGTGCTGCTCTCCGGCAAGGCTTACGAGATCAAGCGCGAGCGATCGCTGCAAGGCGAGTTGCACATGGTAATCGGCAGCGCGCGCTATGCGGTGGATGTGCAGGACCCGCGCTCGCTACGCAGCCGCCGTGCAGTGGCAGGAACTGAGGCTGGGCCGCAAAAGGTCAAAGCTCCCATGCCGGGCAAGATCGTCCGCATTCTGGTTAAAGAAAAGGACGAGGTCAAGGCCGGGCAGGGTGTCATCGTGATGGAAGCGATGAAAATGCAGAATGAGATGAAGTCTCCCAAGGATGGCGTGGTGCAGAAGATCCTTACCGCGGAAGGCTCGACGGTGAATGCCGGCGACGCTCTGGCCATCATCGAATAGCCGTCAATCCCCCGGGCCCGTCTATGGAAGACGGACGTTTCGGAATATTCCTTTAAGCGCGAAGATTTTGTGGCGTTTGCGGACGGCCTGAAGTGTGTGCGTGAGAATCCTGCCGTCCCCGGGGGACTCAAGTACTTTTCCCACTTAACCCAGGACTCCGCTTGCGCTCCGTCCTGGGCTAACTGCAATTCCGCCCCTTCGGGGTTCTATTTTCGCGGGCAGCACTCCACCGACGAAGATCAAACCTAGTTCTCACGCAGGCACTGAAGGCCGGCCGCTTCGAGAGATCAGACCTAATCAGAGTTTCTCTAAGCCACGATACGCAAGGCCCCGACCTATTTCATGGTACCGGCTTTCTTCATGATGTCTTCGGCGAAGTAGTTCTCCACCGTCGCCTTGTCTCGGATGGTCTCGTAGTAGGCGGCCTTCAGCAGCTGTTCCCGCCGGTCGCGGAGCTGCTCGCGAATGGCCTGCTGCACCCGAGGGTCCTTCAGCTCCCGCTGTCCCGCGACTTCCCGGCTGATGAGCTTCACAATGCGAAAGCCGAAAATTTGATGGCCGTTGGGATCTGTGGCCGGCAAAATCACGGAGTATTGCCCCGGCTTGAGTTTCGCGATGATATCAAAGGCGGCTTTGTCGGGCTTGAGCTGCGACTCAGGAAGGAATCCCAGGTCGCCACCGTTCTGCGCGGTTTCGGGCTGTTCGGAATAGGTGGTCGCGACGGTGCCGAAGTCTTCCCCGCTGTCCAGCCGGTTAGCGATCATCTGTATTTTCTTGCGCGCATCGGCCTCGTTCTGGGCTTTCATGTTCTTCACTTGCGGGTTGGGCTGGGTGGTAACCAGAATCTGCGCGAGATGGTACTGCGGCTCGATTAGATTGAACTCGGCTTTGTGCTGGTTGTAGTAGTTGGTGATGTCCTCATCGGAGACGTTGATCTTCGAGGTGACTTCCTTGTTCAGCACCTTATCGATGGTCAGAGAGCGGCGCAGGTCGCGTTTGAAGTCGTCGAGCGAGATATGGCGTTCCTGCAACCGTTTGTCGAACTCTTCCTGAGTGTAGGGCGCTTTAATCTCGGCGACCTTGCTGTTGACTTCCTCATCCGTGGCCAGCAGACCCAGGGTTTCGGCCCGCTGCATGACGATTTCGTTGTCGATAAGTCCACGCAGAATATTCAGACGGAGGGTATCGGCCTGCTCCTCGCTTGGCTTCTGGGGCGCTTCCGCAACCTGGTTGTCGTAATAATTTCGGACTTCGGTGCGGGTGATTTTGCGGCCGTTGACGGTCGCCATCACGTCTTCGCCGCCCTGTTTGCTGGCACAACCGAAGTTGAGGACCAGCCCGGCCAGGACCAATATAGTCGTCAGGGCAACGCTGGTTACCCTTTTCTCTTTCAGTTCCAAACTACGCCCCTCCTGAGAGGCAGAACGCAAGCTCGTCGAAGCCGTCGGGCGCAGCGGTGGCGACTGAGCAAAAGCAATCGCCAGAACAGCATGATGCCCCTTACTTGCTGGACGATCCCTGATGTGGTGGCGGAACCGGCGCGGCCGGCGCTGCCGGAGGTTGCACACCTGCAGCCAAAAGCTGGCGGTTCAACGCCATCTTCACTGCATCGGCGTCGAGTGCGCCTTCCAAACGCTCTCCGTTAATGAAAACTGTAGGCGTTGCGCTGACGCCCAGCTTGTCGCCCTCCGCCATCGATGCCTTTACAACCGCATCCGACTGCGCCTTGAGACATGCCTGCAGCCGGGGCAAGTCGGCCCCGTTCTGCTTGCCGAAATCCATGGTCTGGCGATCGATCTCGGCAAACGAAGCCGGCAGATTCTGTTGCGAGCCATTGATGGCGTGCTGATTGGCGTGCAGGTAGTCGGCCAGTGCCCAATAGGCCGCACTGTTCTCTTTAGCCAGACAGTTGGCGTCGTTGGCGGCACGCTGCGCCCAGGGATGTATCTGAATGAGCGGATAGTCCTTGTAGACAATCTTAATCTTGTCTTTGTATTGCGGAAGGATCTCGGTCATCAGCGTAGTGTGCATGCGAGCGCAGAACGGGCACTCGAAGTCATCGTAGTTGACGATGGTCACCTTGGCGTCGGGATTGCCTCGCGCCGGCCGGTCCGCCAGACTGATCTGGTTCATCGTTTCCGCGTAGGGGTCCTTAGTGAGGTCGAGCTTGGTAAACCGAATAAGCGTCTTGCCATCCTTGGAAAGCAGGAACTCTGCCGTTTGGGACTTGTCCTGGCGGGTCATGGTAACCGACACCAGATCGTAGTTGGCAAACTCGCTGGGCTTTAACGCGCCCACGGTAATGACAACATCAGGCGGAATGTTGAAATAGGACTGGACCTGGCGCTGAATACGCTGGCTCACATCCGGCGTGACAGCTGCTTTGTTGGGCTGGGCTGAACACCCCACGCACAACATCAGCGACACGATCGCTAATCGTTTCAAGAACAAGCTGGAAGACCGCCTTTCGGAGGGAAACATGAAGGTTTAATTATCTCACGGCGAGGTAGAGCGGTGCTTCAGCGCTGCGTTGGCCGCAGACTAATAAGTCGTTAGGGGGGTGGTGGTCATCAGAAATGACCGCCCCCGCCCCAACCTTAAGTGAACGGTCTCTACCCGACCCATGAGACCGCCTATCGCAAGGAATTGGCTGGAAGCAAAGCGTTCATGGAGCCGGAGCGAAAGCCTTCAAGATCCAAGGTGACATACAAGAACCCCAGCGCCTTGAAGATCGCGGTGAATTCCGAAGCCATTTCGAGGGTCATGGCACGAGGCAATTCCTCGCGAGCGATTTCGAGGCGGGCGATCTGCCCGTGGTGCCGCACGCGGAATTGCCGAAATCCCAGCCGCCGCAGCGCCTCTTCGCCTTGCTCCACTGCCGAAAGATTTTCCCGAGTCACCGGCCGGCCATACTCGATGCGGGAAGCCAGACAGGCGGAGGCCGGCTTGTCCCAGAGGCGCAGTCCGGCTTCACGGGCAAGCTGGCGGATGTCTTGCTTGGTCAGTCCAGCTTCCAGCAGCGGCGCTGCAATCCCGTGCTGGCGGGCGGCGTTTTGTCCCGGACGATAGTCTCCCTGGTCATCAACGTTCACGCCATAAGCAATGACATCGAAGCCTGAGCGTTGGCGGTATTCCTCCATCCTGGTGAAGAGCTCGTCTTTACAGTGGAAACAACGTGCTCCATCGTTGCGAAGATATTCGGCGCGCTCCAGCTCGGTGGTTTCGATGATCTGCAGCGGAATGCCTTGTTCTTCCGCAAATGCGACGGCGTCGCGCATTTGGGAGCGTGCCAGGCTGGGCGAATCCGCCAGCACAGCCATCATGCCGGCACCCAGTTCGCGATGGGCAGCCCATGCCAGAAAACCAGAATCCACTCCGCCCGAATAGGCGACCAGGAGGCGTCCGAATGTGCGGAGTTGGGCACGCAGGGAAGCGGACTTGGTCTGGAGGTCTTCCGCTGCCGAAGGCAAGTTAGGGAGCAAAACTGACATCGCACCATTCTAGTGCAGCGGCATGGAAAGAAGGTTGCCGGTCAATTCCGGACTTTCTGTTTCGTGCTGCGGGGTGAGCTGGACGAATCGGAGTGGGCCCTTCGAACCCGCAAACTCCTCGATCCTCCCACCAGCGGTCCGCCGCCGATACCAATCCGGATCTCCGGTTGAGAGAACGCGAATAGCCGTTGGATCCAACCAGACGGAGGCGGCCGATTGAAGATCCTGGTCGATCGAAGTTGTGGTTTCGAGCCGCTTCCACTGGGTCTGCGGATTGAAATAACGCACAAAAGAGTCCTCGACGAGGAAGTTATCGTAGTAGATGACGGTTCCGGGCTTGAACGTCTGACTCATCCGCAAGGCGAATGACAGTGCGGGATTCGACGAAGTACGGGAATAGGGAACAATTGCAAAGCTCAAGTTGAAGAGCGCGCAGAAGACCGTGGCAGCAATCAGGAGAGATCCGAAGTCCGGCTTCCCGGACGGAGCGCGGTCCCGATCGGACTTCCAGCAACTAGTCAGCAGAAGGATGAATGCCGGCCACGCGAACAGTTTGTAGAAGGAATTTTCCGGCATCCAGAAAAACAGGAAAACCGCATACACGGCCAGCCAGCACGTGGCGAAGCGAAATACCTCACGGTCGTAAATCCGGATCGAGATTCTCTTCCGATAGCACGAGAGCGCAGTTTTCAAAAGGAAGAAAAGCGATACCAAGACAACGGCGATCAGAAAACGCGTCGTCCAGTCGGAGTAGCGGACCAGCGACGCCTTACCAGCCAGAAAGACTTGCGCCCAACTTCGAATAGTCAGCCAGCTATTTCGTATTGCGCTGAAAGAGAAACCGGACCCTGAAGCATGACTGGTAAGGAAGGCAAAGAAACCGGGGAAGCTAAAGCTGCCGAACCGCCAGCAAAAGACAGCAACGTAGATAGCTAGAGTAGAGAATCCAGCAGTACACGCGTAAGCCATAGTGCGACGAAGGCGTGCGAGCTGCGATTCACCTTCGGCACGGTGGCGCCAAATCCAGTAGGCAGCGGGTAGAACAAATAGGAACGCCAGTTCATGGACCAGCATCGCCATGATGTGCAAGAGCGCCACCGGGATTGGTCGGGACGGCCGGGAAGTGATTAATAGGTCGGCGCCAATGATGAGAAGAAGCACGCTAAGGATATAAGCGTCGGCATCCGTACTGAAGCGCCACCATATTCCGGCAAAGGCGAACAACCCCGTGAGTGTAATCGCTGCACGGATAGACTGCGATAGCTTCGCGACTACACCAAACAGGAAGTACACCGCCAATGCCGCAAAGAACGCATTTAGAACTTGCAGGACATAGAGCGCGCGAATGGTACCGCCGAGCGCCCGGTAAACATACCAACCTATCGGGGAATAGAGGAGATGGTTAGGATGCAAAAGCGACTTCACGCTGATAGCATTTTCAATGTCGAGGGAGAATGTTATTCCATCCCAGTAATAGTTACGAGTTGGGATGGCCAGATATACAAGCAGGGCAATGAGGGCTGCGCCTATCTGAATCCAGGTTTTCGTTCTATCTCTCGACAGCTCCACTGTGTACCCTTCGAAAGACTCCAGCGCACTATTCCTGGGTTCGACTATGACCTGAGGTTCGGGATAGGATCCAACCTGCCCGGAGGGAGTGCAGGACGTTGAAGGCAGGTTACCCATGCCGTTGTCAGGCACTAATATAATCTCTGCAAACGCTTGATGCTGCCGAAGGTGCCCACATTGGTGAGACTGAAGGAGAAGCGATAGGCGTTTTCGTTGCGGACCAGGCCGAGGGCCCAACGTTGATATTGAAAAGCGACCCCGCAACAGTCCCAGTTGTAATTGGTCTGAATGGTGGCAGCTTGGATATAGGCCAGCCGGGAATCAACCCCTACACTGGCGGCGCCGCTGAGTCCCGGCTTGGTCATGCCGCCATAGATTACGCCTACACGCCATTGGTTAAAGAACTGCTGCGTCTCCACTCCGTTGACCAGGGCAACTTCACCCGGGGCATCCAAATAGGTCTGTCCCGCATTTAGGTACCACCAATTCCAACGATAGCCAACAAACATAGTGCTGGAATTCATCTGATGCAGCACCGGGTCGTAATCCACAGACCATTGAAAGTCGGCGTTGCCGGATTGCGCGCGCAGCCGGGAGATGATCGGCGAGAACAGCCGTGGCTGGGTAAGGAAAGCGATACCGGTGAAATCTACGGTAGTGTCGAACACGTTGCGCTGTCCAGGTACCAGCGCCCCGCCAAAGTTCGTATTGATGAAGTATTTCTGGGCGAGCTCCCAACTTACGACATTACCGGACGGCCCCGACTCGTCCTTGCAGGCCGCCGCCTGAGCTGCTTCGTAGTCCTTCCTCGCGGGAGTTTCCGCCGCCGCCGAAGGCTCCCGGGGTTGATAGCACTTTGATTTCAGAGTTGTTTTTTTTGCGTAGAGCCGGTTAATAACGCCATATTCCACTTCATTGGTGTCCACTAGAATGTCACGGTAGTCGAAGCGGAGAATCTGGCTGAAGTCGTTGATGCCCGTCTGGTAACGGTAGATCATGAACGGCTCAACCGTGTGCTTGAGCACGCGACCAAAAGGTTTGCGGTCAAAAATCCTGGATAGAGTGGGCGGACGGATCTCCAGGGAAGCATTCGCGACATTGCGATTAATGGGGTCCTGGATGGCCGTGCCAATGAGGGCCGGGTTGGAACTCGGCTCCAGACGCTCTGTATAGAAGGTTTCTCTGGCGCCGATCTGAGGGCGTACTGTCCAGCCACGAAGCAGCTTGGGCCAGGCAATATAGGGTGCGGCGTCAACCCTTCCGACGATAGGGGCCGTGGAGAAGCCGATTTCGCTACGGTTCACTCCCTCTATCGCCGCGTCATACGAATACACAAAGTCCGACCTGCTGAAGGGCCGCTCCGCCGTCGAAAACTCCACACTAGGCGCATGCACAATGCTTATGTAGTCGCCAGGCGCCGTGCTCTCATAGTTTTGGTAGCGCGAAGCTATCCCACCGAAGGAGTAGCCGTTCCAGTTCTTGTATATAAACCCGCTGGAGCGGACCTCAGAATTAATGGCCTCAGTAAAGCCCTCGGCGAAGGCCAGGCGAAATTCGTAGGACGAGAGAAGGTCGACGTTGAGAACACCCTGAAAGCCATTGGGCAAGGGCCTGAAGCCGTAAGCCTTGAACTCTTCGCCGCCCTGGTTCACGCCGGTTTGGGGATTACCCTTGTTGTCCTGCACGGCGGTAAATTGGGCCTGGAAGGCGGAGCCGAAACCGATCCAGCGAAAATTACCAGCTTCCGCCGGACCTCGTTTGCTGAAGATGGAGGCGCCTATGGTCGCATCCGAATTGCGGCTGATCACCCAATAGAAAGCATCTCCCAGGACGGTCCCGCGGGTGTTGGATATTCCCGCCGCCGGTATCAGGAAACCGCTCTTACGCCCCAGGTTCTCGGCCGGATGTTCGACGAAGGGAAAGTAAAAGACAGGAATGCCGTGAAGTTTCATGGTGGCGTGATGCATCTTTGCTTCATCGCCAAGTTCAATGTCGGAAACCTTGGAGTCAAGCTCCCACTTCGGATTGGGCAACTGGCACGAGGTGACGAATCCGTAATAGACCCGATAGTGGTCCGGCCCTAGCCGTTCCACAATCTTGCCGGTGAAGAAGAACGGTGTCGAAGAGGTCAGAAACATCATGTGGTTCTTGACTTTGGCGCCGCTCGAGCCCGTGGCGTCATAAAACGTTCCACTGTCACGGCTGACGTCGAAGGTGGCGCGGCTGCCGACAATGTGCTCGTTGTGCGGTCCGCCGTCGAATACCACATGCCCGGTTGCCGTCACCTGACCGCTGGTAGAGTCATACGTTGCCTGGTCGCAATGCAGGGTATTGGTGCTAAAACGAATCTCAACGTGACCGCGAACGGAATACACATCCTGGTTCTTTTCCTGTTCGTCGGCGCGAATCAATACTTCGTTGCGTCCAGGGGCGACGTTGATCGCCGGCCTCGGCGGTCCCTGTTCCTGGGGGCTGCCTTCCTGAAGTTCCTGCTGAATGATCTGCTCGGTCTTGGTGTCTTCCTCGCCGCTATCCGTTTTCACCGTGATCTGCGGCTTCGCGGCCGGTTGCGCAGGCGCTGAGGTAGTAGAAGAGCCGGAGTTGGAGACTGATGGCTGGCCCGCGGTTTGGCCGGAGTTTTGCTGCTGCCCCGAAGCAGGCAACTGGCTGGTTACTACGCCCGGCCGCAGAAACAGGTGACACAACAACAGCGCCGTGATAATCAATCGAATGCGAGAAGTCATCGATAGGCGGGCGTCCCTTCGCCAGTTTGTACTGATGAAGCGGAACCTTGCAACTTAGCACGTTGCATGGACACAGGTAAAACTTGCTGCGCTCTCCGTTGAGGAGCGCAGCGCTGACGTTCTTCTGAAACCCGCTTGGCGCCTGGTGGTTGCGCGTTCGATTCCGAGGGCACGGCTTAGCTGCATCTTGACACGGCGGCAGATGCAACTCTTTTCTCATTCAACTTTGTGCCGCAACGCGTTCCCTTTATGTGCGACAGAAAACGGAGTAGTTAGGCCACGACATGACCGAACAGCAAGCCTTACCCTCTGATCCCACTGCCGATTCCTCGCCAGCGTTGGACGATTTGTGGCGGACCGAAATCCATGCGCGCGTCGCAGGCTATCGCCACCGCAGCGGGCGGCACGTCATGGGAGCCTTCAGCATGCGCTTTCCCTTTCCGCCTGCCGAAGCCGAGGAAGGTCCCGCAGTGCCGGAGGAAGAAGTAGCTGAAGCTGGCTCGGTGAGTTCGGTAGTCGAAGACGGCGGCGCTCTCTCCGACCCAGTTGCGGGACTTGCCGGAAGCGCAGAACCGTTTCCAGTATTGACTCAAGCCATCGCAAGCGAACCGCCCGAAGCTGGAATGACGGTTGCCGTTCCAGCGGCTGACGCAGATTCCTGCCTTCCTGACATCGCAGCCGAACCAGATCCACCGCTCGCTCCAACTCCCGTTGCGCGGCCGCAAGGCAGGCGTAAGGTCATCGCCTTTCCGCGACCGGCTTCGGTTCCAGCCGAGACATTTCACCGTTTGGCCGATCCAGTTGTTCCGGAGCAACTGCGCATTCTGGACGTGCCGGAGGAATTGGAGGCGTTTCCCACCACTCGTCTGCTCGACGGAATGGAGTTGCCGTTAAGCGCCCAGCACGCCGCCGTGGCGCCCACCGATCACATCGAGCTGCCGTTTCAAGCTGTGGGTCTCTCTCGCCGTCTGTACGCGGGCCTCATCGACTGCGCAGTGGTGGCCGCAGCCGCGGGGGTTTTCGGTGCGGTCTGCTACAAGATGCTGCCCAAGCTCGCCATCGGCAAACCTGTTCTGATAGCCATAGCTGCCGTGCCGATGCTGCTGTGGGCGGCGTATCACTATGTCTTTACGATGTACGGCGGCGGCACGCCCGGAATGCGGATGTTGAATATGCGACTGCGGACGTTCCGGGGAGGACACCTGAGCTGGCGCCATCGCCGCAGCCGCGTGATCGGGCTGTACTTTTCTACTGCATCCCTCATGATGGGCCTGCTGTGGGCGCTGGTCGACGTGGACGCTCTCTGCTGGCACGACCGCATCAGCCGCACCTACCTCACCAAACGAGAGTAAACGCGGCGTCCGCTTTCTTGGCGCCTCGGTCCGGAGCGAACGAACTCCTCTGCTGACAACTCTCCTGCCAAACGAGTACATTCAAGCCGGGTCCCACCAACGTGGCACGCACGCCGCCGCCGATGGCATCGGTAATAGCGATACACTGATGTACTGCCCTTGCGCATGGGGCGCTCCGGGAGAGCCGCACCGGGAACTCGTGAACACTTATGCCTTCAATGTCGTCGCCGTCTGACAGCCTACAGCGGCCCGCAATCAAAGTCTTCGTCGCCACCTCGGTGATGCTGACGTTCATTTCCTTCTGGCGGGCGTCGGCCATTGTGCTGTCCGATCTGGCGTCGTCCGCATACTACGTCGGCGGCGATGCGGAGAAGGTGATCGGCAAAAGCGCTCCCTGGTTCGTGCTCGCGGTCATGCTGTTCAGCTACGCGGTGCGCTCCGTTTACATCGAGTCCAGCTCGATGTTCGTGCGCGGCGGCGTCTATCGTGTCGTCAAAGAAGCCATGGGCGGCAACCTGGCCAAGTTGTCGGTCTCCGCCTTGCTGTTCGACTACGTGCTGACCGGCCCCATCAGCGCGGTGTCGGCGGGACTGTACCTGTCCGGATTTCTGACTGACACTTTCCACCACCTCGGCTACAACATTACGGTTCCCGACAACGCCTTCGCGGCAGCATTCGCCATCGTTGTCACCCTCTACTTCTGGTGGAAGAACACCCAGGGCATTCACGAGTCCAGCGAACGGGCGCTCCAGATCATGAAGATCACCACGGTTATGGTGGTCGTTCTGATCATCTGGTGTCTGGTCACTCTGTTCCGGCATCCCGCGCCCTTGCCGCCGTTGCCGTCGGCGGCCACCATGCATCACGACAGAGAATCGCTGGGCTGGCTGTTCCATACCTGGGCCGCGCGCATTCCCTTGATCATGCTGCTGGTGGGTTTTGGCCACTCCGTCCTCGCCATGAGCGGCGAGGAATCGCTGGCCCAGATCAATCGCGAGATCGAACATCCCAAGCTGAAGAACCTGGAAAGAACCGGCCTGGTCATCTTCCTTTACAGCCTGCTTTTCACCTCGCTGGTGTCGTTCTTCGCGGTGATGATCATTCCTGATGGCGTACGGCATGATTATTTCGCCAACCTGATCAGCGGCCTGGCCATGAACGTCGTCGGTCCTTACAGCCTGAAGCTGGTGTTTCAGGGATTCGTCGTCATCGTCGGCGTACTGATTCTGTCGGGCGCGGTGAACACCGCCATCGTGGGCGCCAACGGCGTGCTCAACCGCATGAGCGAAGACGGCGTGCTTACTCCCGGCTTCCGCAAACCGCATCCCAAGTTCGGCACCAGCTACCGCATCGTCAACCTGATCGTCGGCTTGCAGATTCTGACCATCGTGGCCAGCCGCGGCAACGTCTATCTGCTGGCTTCGCTCTATGCCTTCGGCGTCATCTGGAGCTTCGCCTTCAAATCGCTCGCTGTCGTGGTGCTGCGCTACACCGAACCCGAAAACCGGGAATGGAAGGTCCCGGGGAATTTTCATATCGGGGGCGTCGAGATTCCGGTCGGGCTGGTGCTCATCTCGCTGGTGCTGTTCTCCACCGCCGTCGTCAACCTCTTCACCAAGGAGTTGGCAACCATCTCCGGCATTGCCTTCAGCCTCGCTTTCTTTGCGATCTTCACCGTCTCCGAGCGCATTACCGCAAAACAGCACGCGCACGCCGAGTCCGGCTTCGACCAGTTCAACATCGCGCAGAATGCCGAGCTCAGCGCCGAGGCCATGGAAGTGCGCCCGGGCAACATTCTGGTCGCGGTGCGCGATCCGCATAACTTGTACTACCTGCGAAAAGTGCTGGCCAAGACCGACACCACTAAGACCGACGTGGTGGTGATGACCTCGCGCGTCTATCAACGGGAAGACTCTTTCGGCCGCGGCGAACTTGTGGACAGTTCGGAGGTCTTCCGGAAGTACGAGCAGGAGCTATTCTCCGCCGTGGTCTCGGTTGCCGAAAAGGAAGGCAAACACGTTTCGCTCCTGGTAGTGCCGACCAACGACATTTTCGAAAGCATTGTGGCGACGGGGCAGCGGCTGCACTCCTCGGTGATTGTTTGCGGCAAGTCGAACAAGCTCACCGCCGATGAGCAAGGCAAACTTACCGGCGACGCGTGGGAGCGCTTGCCTGAGCCGCGTCCGCGATTGCGGCTCGTGGTCTTCGAGCCTGACGGGGCGAAACATGAGTACATGCTGGGGCCGCACACCCCGCGCATGCGCCAGGAGGACGTGGACCTGTTGCACGGCTTATGGAAGGAGCTGACCACCGATCCGCACTATCGCAACCTCCATCATTTCCACGTCCTGAATGTCGCCTTGCAGGAGATGGCCTCGCGCATGCACGATGAGGGCCGCCGGGAAGAGGTACTGAAAGATATCTCGGATGAGATGGACCGCCAGAGCGGCGAACCAATCATCGACGACGAAACCTCGACGACCCCGCCAACGTAACCCGACGTGATCCAATTGGCTGCTCGTGAGGGTATGCGGCGGTACTAAGTTTTGTCTTTGGCGTGAGTAATGCCCCGCGAAACATCAAAGGGCACCCAGTCCCATTTTTGAAGTGTCCTCCCGATTGAAGCGCCAGTCCCGACCGAAGTGTCATCCCGACCGACGGCTTCTGTTTTGAAGTGTCATCCTGACCGACGGCTTCTGTTTGAAGCGTCATCCCGACCGACGGCTTCTGTTTTTGAAGTGTCATCCCGACCGACGGCTTCTGTTTGAAGTGTCATCCCCGACCGACGGCTTCTGTTTGAAGTGTCATCCCGACCGACGGCTTCAGCCGGAGTGGAGGGACCTGCTTTTCGCCGGTAGTGTCTCACGTCGCACGACAAGCGGCCCCTTTATACCGCCCGTCGAGAGCCGCGGTGGGACGGCGGAGTACTGGCTAAAGTCGGGGAAAATGCCGGGCCCCACGGGGGCGGCACGGGTCTCGCAGCAGCACCGGCTTGAATCCGACTGTTTACCGGCCAATGACGCTTGTCATACGACCGCGGGCAGCATTGTCGAGCCGAATTCCGCCACCCCCACCCCCCATCGAAAATAGTCCTGAAAACAAAGGGCTTACACTAAAGTATTGATACTAAAGTACTTAACTTAACACTATACAGCTATTGTTTTCAATGGTTTACGATGATTCATGCAAAGTATTCATAATGCTAGACTTAGCTGCAACCTATTGTTAGCAGGTGACTTATACACGGCCCAACGGCGCGGCGGGCACCCGCGTAACTCCCGTTCTTAAGTTGTCAAAGATCGCGTTCGTCCAAACCATGCGACGCGCACGATCCAGACGGTCGAGCCCATTACGCCCAACCTATCAGCCTAAGGCAACGCAACATTCTGTCAAGTTACGAAAGTACATGTACCACTCGGTCCCCGACACTACCGCAAACCCCACGTATGCGGTCCTCCGCATCGTAGAATCGAACTCACCATGAAAGCCGTCCTCGTCACTCGCGCCGGTGGTCCGGAAGTTCTGCGAAGTCCGCAATGTGCCCGAGCCGCAGCCCGCTCCCGGCGAAGTCATCGTTCGCGTCGAAGCTGTCGGCATCAACTTCGCCGACACCATGACGACGCGTGGCAGCTATGGCGGCATGCCGCCTCCGCCATTCATCTCGGGCCGCGAGTTTGCCGGCATCGTCGAAGGCACTGGCGAGCGCGTCATGGGCTACATGCAATGGGGAGCGGCTGCCGAGAAGATCGCCATGAAGCCGCAACTGCTGTGGCCGCAGCCCAAGGGTTGGACTTCGGCGCAGTCGGCTGCATTCCCGGTAAATTTTCTGACCGCATATCTGGCGTACTGGAAGGCAGGTCTGACCAGCGATGCGATGGAACCGAATCGCTGGGCCGACGGCCATCAGCGCCGCGTGCTCATTCATGCTGCCGCGGGAGGAGTCGGCACCGCTGCCGTCGAGATCGGCAAGTTGCTGGGCATCGAGACCTATGGCACTTCGTCGTCCGATGACAAGCTGGAGCGCGTGAAGCAACTCGGGCTGGATCACGCGATCAACTATCGCGAAGTAGATTACGAGCAGCGTGTGAAGGAGTTGACCAACGGCGAAGGCGTGGATGCTGTCTTCGAGATGCTTGGCGGCGAGCACACTGCCAAGAGCCTGCGCTGCTGCCGTCCCTTTGGACGAGTGATTATCTATGGGACCGCGACCGGCCAGCGGCAACAGTTCGATGCCGGAGTGATGATGGCGAGGAGCCTCAGCGCCCACGGCCTCTGGCTCAGCGTGCTGGCGAAAGATCGCGAACTCATCGACCGAACTCTTCAGGCGATGCAGCCCTGGATCGGGCAGGGCAAACTGCATCCTGAGATCGGGCATACCTTGCCCATGGAGCAGGCCGATGAGGCGCATCGCCTGCTGTTGGCCCGCGCCAACTACGGCAAGATCGTGCTGCTGATCCAGTAGCTGTCAGCCCTCAGCCGTCAGCCATGAGGCATCAGCCATCGGCCATCAGTCATCGGCCATCAGTCATCGGCCATCAGTCATCGGCTCGCATCGGCGGCATCTGTCCTGGCCACGGCATTTGAGCCCGCAGGGCGGCAATTGTGTGAGCCGCGGGCATTGAGCCGCGGAGCGGCGACACAGCCCGCCGCTCTTGATCGTCCCTGAAGGGACTCGGTTCTCCTAATACCCACTGACCGCGGGCTTACGCCCGCGGCTAACACAAATGCCGCTGCTCCGCAGCTGACAGCATCCGGCTGACAACTGACAACTGACAACTGACAACCGCCAGCTAAAATACTTCCGTGGATGCGAAACCCTGGCTGGTGCTGATCGTGTTTTTCGCCATCTGCCTCGGCGCAGGCGGCCTGGGCTCGTTCTTCACCGCCAGCAGCGTTCGCGATTGGTATCCGCGGCTGCGCAAGCCCGCAGGCACTCCACCCGCCTGGGTCTTCGGGCCCGTCTGGACCGCGCTCTATGTGCTGATGGCCATTTCGGCCTGGCTGGTCTGGCGGCAATATGGACGCGGCGCGCTCCCCGCACTGCTGATCTTTTTCGCCCAACTGGCGCTGAATGTCGCCTGGTCGGGAATCTTCTTTGGCTCGCGAATGCCCGGCATCGCCTTTGCCGAAATCCTGGTCCTGTGGCTCGCCATCGCCTTCAACATCCTCGTCTTTTATGTGCTACTTCCGGTCTCGGCGCTGTTGCTCGTCCCTTATCTCCTGTGGGTGAGTTACGCGGCATATCTTAACTTCGGCATCTGGCGGCTGAACCGCCAATGAGATGCCCGGCCCGGCCAAGTTGCTCGGTTCGCTGCCCCCATTTACGATAAAAGCGAGCAATGCCTCACTCCAAGCAGGTCTTTTTCGATCCCCAACGTAAACGCTGGCGCCGTTTGCGGCTCATCATTGATTGCAGCGTTATCCTTGTTACCCTCCTGCTGGTTCTTTTTGTCCTCTCTGTCCTGCGGGGATCGTCAGTTCCCGGCGTTGCGCTGCCCGAAGTCAAGAAGCCTTATCACGCGCTGAAACCCGATCAGAAGCACAAGCCGCCTCGCCGTCGTGAACACGCACCGCAAAACCAAGCAGCCCGCCTCGCAGGTAGTTCTGAACTCCGACGAAGGAATTCGCGGCGCGTTCTACGTGCAGTGGGACGCCGCCAGCTTCGCGTCGCTGAAGGAGTACTATCCGCAAATCGACTTGCTCTTTCCGGAGTGGATGCACGTGCTGACGGACGATGGCCGCCTCCAGGCCGTCACGGAAATGAACACCCTGTACGACGTGCTGGACGAAACCGGTAAGCCGCGCGCCATCGACGAGAAGGTGATGTCGTTCCTCAAGGGAGAAAAAGCGCAGACCGAAGTCTTTCCCCTGGTCAACAATTTCGATCCCGTCGTCAACAAGTGGAATCCCGAACTGACCGTGAAGTTCATGGCCGATCCAGCGGCACGCCAGCGCTTCCGCCACGAGTTGATGACGTTTCTCGCCACCGATCAATACAAGGGCATCACCCTCGATATCGAGGCGTATCCCGACAGCTCGCGCGACGATTACCGCCAGCTTGTGCAGGAGCTATCCTCCGATCTTCACGACCAGGGAATGAAGCTGTACATCGCCGTGCCGGTCAACGACCGCGACTTCGACTATTCCAACATCGCAAAGCTTTCCGACGGCCTCATTCTGATGAACTACGACCAGCACTATCCCGGAGGTGATCCCGGGGCTGTTGCCGGCCAGGACTGGTTCGTCAAGAACATGCAGGACGCGTTGAAGGTCATTCCCAAAGAGAAGATCATCTGCGCCGTTGCCAACTACGGTTACGACTGGGCCATGAAGCCCGGACAGAAGAAAGGCACGCCCCCGGAAAGTATCCACAATGTGTCGGCGCAGGAGGCATGGCTGGAGGCTGCAGAGTCTGAAACCGACATCAACTTCGACGACGACGCCATGAACCCGCACTTCGCCTACCTCGACGGCGACGTTCGTCACGACGTCTGGTTTCTGGATGGCGTCACCGCGCTGAATCAGATGCGCGCCGCGCACGCGCTGGGTATCGACTCCTTCGCGCTCTGGCGTCTGGGATCGGAAGACCGCTCCCTGTGGGCAGTGTGGGACAAACCATTCGAGGCCGCCGCTACCACCAAACTGGACATCGTTCCGCCCGGCCAGGACGTGGATATCGAAGGCCAGGGCGAGATCCTCCGCATTCAATCGCGGCCGGCCGCTGGCGAACGCCGCATAACCGTCGATCCCAACACCAACCTGGTCAGCGATGAAATATTCAAGACGCTGCCTTCGCCCTACGTGGTGGATATGTACGGCGGAACGCAGCAAAAGAAAGTAGCGATTACCTTCGACGATGGCCCCGATCCTGAGTGGACGCCGAAGATCCTCGACGTGCTGAAAGAAAAGAACGCCAAAGCCACATTCTTCTTAATCGGGGCCCAGGCGGAAAAATATCCCGGCATCGCCAAGCGCATTTTCAGCGAAGGCCACGAGATCGGCAATCACACTTTCACCCATCCCGACATCAGCAACATCTCCAAGCGGTATTTCGAAGTCGAGCTGAACCTTACCGAGCGCCTCTTCGAGGGGAAGCTGGGAGTGAAGCCGGTACTGTTTCGCCCGCCGTATGCCATCGATGAAGCCCCGGACACCGCCGACCAGGTTCGCCCGCTGGAGCTGGCGCAGGACTTGGGCTACATCACGGTAGGCGAGAAAATCGATCCCAATGACTGGCGCGACAATCCGCGGCCTACAGCACAGGAGATTGCGGACGATGTAATGAAAAATCTGCCGCCCTGCGCGCCCGATAACATGGTGCGCTGCGGCAACGTCATCCTGTTGCATGACGGCGGAGGTGATCGCAGCCAGACCGTCCTGGCGTTGGGCATGATCCTCGATAGGCCTACAAGAGCGTGGCTATCGGGTTGTGCCCGTCTCGGAGTTGATGGGCAAGACGCGCGCCGACGTCATGCCTTCCATAACTACAAATGAGCGCTGGGCGGCCTGGGTCGATAGCCTTAACTTTTCGCTCTTCGGTCTGGTGCAATCGTTCATCATCTTCGTCTTCTTTGTAGGCGACGTGCTCATGAGCGGACGCCTGATTTTGGTCGGTGTGCTCGCAATTTACGATCGCTGCCGTCGCCGTACTGACGACCCGAATTACCGTCCCGCCGTCGCCGTGCTCGTCCCGGCTTACAACGAAGAGAAGGTCATCGAGCGCACGGTGCGGTCGGTGCTGGAGTCCGATTATCCGACGCTGCGCGTCATCGTCATTGACGACGGATCGCAGGACGCGACGCTGGAGGTCACTCGTACCGCATTCGCCAAGGAGATTGCCGCCGGACGCGTTACCGTGCTGACCAAGGCCAACTCGGGCAAAGCCGATGCCCTCGATTTCGGTCTGGAGCAGGTGACGGAAGAAGTGTTTATCGGGATCGACGCCGATACCATCATCGCGCCCGACGCCATTTCCAGGCTGGTGCCGCACTTCAGCAATCCTAAAGTTGCAGCTATGGCCGGCAATGCCAAGGTCGGCAATCGTGTGAATCTGTGGACGCGCTGGCAGGCCTTGGAGTACATCACCAGCCAGAACTTCGAGCGCCGCGCTCTGAACACTCTGAACGCCGTGAGCGTTGTCCCAGGCGCAATCGGCGCGTGGCGCACGTCCGCAGTCCGCGCGGCCGGAGGCTATCAGCGCGACACCGTCGCCGAAGACGCCGACCTCACCATGGCCCTGCTGCAAGCAGGTTACTGGGTCAACTACGAAGACCGCGCGCTGGCTTATACCGAAGCTCCCACCACGGCCAACGGCCTGATGCGGCAACGCTTCCGCTGGTCCTTCGGAATCATGCAGGCGGTGTGGAAGCATCGCGCCGCGGTCAAACAAAAAGGCGCGCTCGGATGGGTCGCAATTCCAAATATGCTGATCTTCCAGATCCTGCTGCCGCTGGTCTCGCCCTTCATCGACATTATGTTCGTCGTTGGCGCGGTCACCTACTTCGTGGACAAGTACCGTCATCCCGAGTCGGCGAGCCCGGCCGACTTTCATAAGCTGGTGTTGTACTTCGCGCTCTTCATGGTGATCGACTTCATTGCCTCCAGCATCGCTTTCACTCTGGAGCGCCAGCAACCCGGTGGCAAGCGCGACTTCCTTCTCCTGGCTCACGTCTGGTTGCAGCGCTTCGCCTATCGCCAGCTGTTCTCGCTGGTGCTCATCAAGACCCTGAAGCGCGCCATGGAAGGCCGTGGCTTCGCCTGGGACAAACTGGAGCGCACGGCCAGCGTGCGGCAACCGGTCGTGATTCCGCGCGAGAGGCGTGCGCTGTGAGCCCCGCTCCCAAGCCCGCGCTCGATATGAGCGTCAACGTCGCCGGGATCGCCTTCAAGAATCCGGTCCTCGCCGCCAGCGGCAGCTTTGGTTACGGAGTGGAATTCGAGGATGTTGTCACTCTCAGCCGCTTGGGAGGCTTCGTCACCAAGGGCTTGTCGCGCGAACCGATGGCCGGCAATCCTCCGCCGCGCCTGTTTGAAACCGCGGCAGGAATGCTGAATGCCATCGGCTTGCAGAACATTGGCGCGCGTGCGTTTCTGGAAGAGAAGCTTCCACTGCTGCGCAAAATCGACAACATAACTTTTCTGTGCAACGTCTTTGGGCACTCGCAGGACGAATACGAAGAAGTTGTTCGCATCCTGAACGACGGCGAGGGAATCGCCGGCTATGAGCTGAATGTCTCCTGCCCGAACACCAAGTGTGGCGGCATCGCCTTTGGCAGCGATCCTCGGATGTTGTCTGAAGTGGTCAGCGCGGTGAAGAAGATTGCCACGCGTCCGCTCATCGTCAAGCTCTCGCCCAATGTCACCAGTATTCCTGAGATGGCGCGCGCTGCCGAGGAAGCGGGCGCCGATGCAATTTCGCTGGTGAATACCTTTGTCGGGATGGCCATCGATGCGGAAACCCGCAAGCCGCGCATATCGAATATCACTGCGGGCTTGTCTGGCCCTGCCATCAAACCGATTGCCGTGCGCATGGTATGGGAAGCGGCCAAGACGGTGAAGATTCCCGTCATTGGACTGGGCGGTATCAGCACCGCGGAAGATGTGATTGAGTTCCTGCTCGCCGGCGCCAGCGCGATTGAAGTCGGTACCGTGAATTTCTGGGATCCTTGCGCCTGCGAGACCCTGGTCGACTCGCTGGAAAAGTGGTGTCTGGAACATCGCGTCGAAAAGATTAGCGAGCTGACTGGCGCGCTGGAAGTCTAGGAGCCGCACTTTCGAAGTTGACACCGAGAGGCGTCGAACATAGGGTGAGAGCAATACCTTAGGTCCTGACCCAAGGAGGCATAATGACCGGGATACAGTTTATTACCGACGAGAAAGGCCGCAGAACAGCTGCGGTGATTGACCTCAAGAAACACAAGGCGCTCTGGGAGGACATTGAGGATGTTTTAGTTTCGCGCTCGCGGTCTCATGAAAAGCGTATTCCGCTCAGCAAGGTGAAAGCAGAGCTCATCCGGAGCGGGAAGTTGCATGGATAGCTACCGCGTCGTCCTGACGTCAAGTGCAGAAAATGAACTAAAAAGTTGTCGAGGCAATTGATCGCAAGAATCATTTTGCGTCTGGAGAATCCGGCATTCAACCCCCGTCCGCCAGGCTGCAAGAAACTGCAAGGCGGTGATCACGAATGGCGTATCCGCATCGGGGAATATCGAGCTGTTTACACTATTGACGACGCGAAATCGCTTGTGGAGGTAACTCGCATTCGCCATCGAAGGGAGGTATACGAACGATGACAGTGCGACACTTAACTTCCGCTCGCGACGCGCGTTGAATCCTCTTAAAGATCCCTGCCTGATACTTGGCCCAGCGGCTGCACGCCATCGTTGGCGAGGAATGTTCAATCGACTCCTCAAGCCGTGCTCGCGGCTTTCCCTTCTTGCAGCTTCTTAACGCTGGTCACCAGATCGGAATCCACCTGCAGAATGGCCGCCGTGTGCGTGATATCCAACAACCGCTTCATTTGCGGATTCGCCCCGGCTATGCGGAAGTGGCCTCCGCGCTCTCCCATCTCGCCGAAAGTATGCATAATGATGCCCAGCCCCGCGCTATCCACAAATTCCACATGGGTCAAGTCCAACACCAGTTTGCGCGCCCCCTGCTCGATCAGCGTTTGAATCAGCGCCTCTGTCTCGCTCAGTCGCGTTCCCATCGTGAACCGCCCGGCACAGGAGATGCCGGTGATGTCCGGCTCGAATTGGAAGACTTCAGTCTCCAGCATCATGACAATTAATTTCCTGCGGATAGCGTGCCAACAACCGTATCACGCAAGCCTTTCCGTTGAAACAACAAACCAGAGGCTGCAGGTAGCCGGGGTTTCGAACCGATAAGACTTGCCAAATATTTTCTTGACATTTTGCCGGATTCGCCACAATATGTTCCACCTTCGGCCGAGGATGTTTGCTAGTCGGCTAGTTACGTTTCATACCTCGACACCTTTTTCGAGGCGTAAGTCAGCTCGCCGTGAGCTGGAAGTGTTCGCGTAGCGAACTCCTGTATGCACTGTGCAGATTGTCAGCGTAGCCACAGGAGTTAAAAACCCTTTCGCCAGGTACCAACTGAACTAGGCAGATAGCCTTCGCCACTCACACCATCGCGTTCGGCGAGACCTCACTCTCACGGGGTTCGCTGCCAGCGATGAGGAAACGCTTTGGGCGGAGGTCTGTACCGCTATGAACTTGGGATCGCAAAAGTATGGAACTGGCCTTAAACATTCCGGAGGATACTCATGGCGAACCTAAGACAATTTCGAAGCACGACGTTCAGGCTGGGCCTGGGAGTTACAACTGCTGTGCTGGCGCTGGCGATGGTGTTTGTGCTGACAGTCGTTACAACCGAGGCGGCATATGCCCAAAGCTACCAGGTAATCCACAACTTCACCGGACCTGACGGCGCGAAACCCGTTTCCGGCTTGACCCTGGACAGGGGAGGAAAACTCTACGGTACCTTGCCTACTGGCCATGGGGGAAGCAACTGGGGCGGAGTCTACCAGATGCGGCGCGCCGGAACAGGCTGGATCTTTGGCACTCTCCACGTCTTCGACGGTACTCTGGAAGGCGGAGTAACCTTTGGCCCGGATGGTCTTATCTACGGCACAAGCCCCAATAACCTGACCGGCTATCCCTCGGGCTATCTTTACAGCCTCAGTCCATCGGTCAACCCTTGTTTGACTTCACTCTGCGGCTGGAACATGACCATGCTATATGGCTTCCTGGGTGGGAGCGACGGCGGGACTCCGCTCTATGGCGACCTCATATTCGACCAGGCCGGCAACATGTATGGCACTACCTCTCAGGGCGGTTCCGGCAGCGGTGTGGTTTTCGAAGCGACGGGTCCGGGTAGCAGCTGGACGGAGCAGGCCATTTACACCTTCGGAGGCACTCCTGACGGTGCAACCCCTGAGAATGGGCTGATTTTCGACAACGCCGGCAACCTGTACGGCACCACAACGGCGGGGGGCGCATCCGGAAACGGCACGGTTTTTGAACTGTCACCCTCGGGGAGCGGCTGGACGGAGAATATCCTCTACAGCTTCCAAGGCAGCAACGACGGCAGCGATCCCATCGCCGGGCTCATCTTTGACGGGTCGGGCAACCTCTACGGTGCTACCGCGAGCGGTGGCTCCGCCGGCGGAGGTACGGTCTTCGAGCTGTCGCCCAACGGTGGCAGCTGGACGCATAACGTGATTTACAACTTTACCGGAGCCACCAAGTGTGGGCCGTGGGGCAGCGTTTATCTGCTGTCGGGCAATCTGTACGGCACAACGTTGTGCGATGGGGCGAATAACCTCGGCAACGTCTGGGAACTGGCAGCGTCGGGCAGCGGTTGGACCTACAGCTCGCTGTATGACTTCTCTGGCGGCAACGATGGAGGAAATCCCTATTGCAACGTGGTATCGGACGTGTCAGGGAACCTGTACGGCTCTGCCTCCAATTACGGCTCGCACAACGACGGCGTGGTTTGGGAGATTACGCCGTAAAGACGGTTCCTGCTGGTTAGTGAATAATCTGTTGCGTTCGCGCCGCTGGCCAAGGGCCAAGCGCTCGCTCTGCCCCCTCGCGTCGCCCCTCACGCGAGGTTTTTTTTGTGCGTTCTGTTGAGAGCGAACCTCGACAGCCGCTCTCCCACCTTCCGGACGCATTTGCTCTCTTGCCAAAACCTGCTTCGCTTTCCGGCCTCCGAAAAACATGCCTTGCGCTTGTAGAAGTCGCCCAAAACGCACTATCCTGTTTCAATCCGTGGCGCACTCCGCGCCGCGTGTTCCAGCCTAAGGAGTGTTCTTATGTCACGGTCTTCCGCGTTTCCGGCACTTCGAATCGTCTGCCTCATCGCTGCGTCATTGCTTCTCGCCTGCGCGGCCTTCGCGCAGAACTATGTTGCTCCCAGCATGCCGACGGTCGGCTCGCCTAACACGGTCACCGCCAACGCGCCCGTGCCGCGGCCATCCACCACGCCCTGTACCGTGACCTTGTTCCAGAACTTCGATTTCGACGACTTCAATCCCCGGCCCTTCAGCTATACTCCGCCGTCCGATTGTCCGGGACCGTGGGCCGCAGTGGTGTTTGAGGCGGACTGGTCTGTCGACGCCGGGCGTGCAATACGATCGCACCACCAACATCTGGCTGGGCGGCAATGTGATCTTTTTCGGCACCACAGCCGAACCCTCGAGCAACTTCGTGCGCACCTGGCACACGGAGAGTAATCTCACCGAGCTCGGACCCTTGTTCGCCGTACCGCAGCAGGGCACGGCTATTCTCTTTAACCTGGTCAACAGTCAATACACCAGCCACTACCATGGCAGCGCCTATCTGCAGTTCTATCCCCTGGCTCAGGGTCAGAATCCGCCGGCCGCAGCGAATATGGTGCTGCCACTGTCGGCCGGCTCGACCGGCGGAACGGTCACGCTGAACTCGTCCACCGATCAGCTCACCGGAACTTTCACCCTGCCGACCAATGTCGAGGCTGCCTATCTTGAAGTCTTCGCCCAAAGCCAGAGCAACGACGAATTCTGGTATGTCTGCGCGCCCAGCAATCTTGCCGGCGAGTTGGAAACCTGCCCCAACACCGGCTTCCGCGAAGCTGAAGTCAGCATCGACGGGACGCCGGCCGGCGTTGCGCCCATTTATCCCTGGATCTTCACCGGCGGCATTGATCCCTTCCTGTGGCAGCCAATACCCGGCGTAAAAACACTCAATTTCGAACCCTACCGCGTCGACCTCACTCCCTTTGCCAGTCTGTTGAGCAACGGTCAGCAGCACACGGTTGCGGTCAGCGTCTACAACGCCGATCAGTATTTCTCGGCGACCGCCAACCTGCTGCTGTATCAGGATCTCAATTCCACCCAGGTGACGGGGATGGTCACCACCAACACTGTCGGCCAGCCCGATCCGGTGGTGAACGAGAACATCGTCAGTAACGGGACCTACAACGCTGGGCCAGTGGCAGTCAACTCCACCCGCGGCTTTACGGTGGAAGGCTACGTCCAGACTTCGCATGGCATGGTGGATACCAAGGTCGTGCAGAGCATCGACTTCAATAATGGGCAGAGTTATTACGTCCTGACGAGTGGCCTGGTCGACAACCAATTCGTCGGACTGATCACCGGCATCTCTTCCGCTACCACCACCACTGCGGGCAGCAACATTACCACCAACGCGACGCAGTATTCATGGCCGCTGGGACTCAATTACGCCTTCACTGCCAATGCCGACGGCTCGTATGTTCAGTCCACCCAGATCAACCAGAGTTTCAGCAGGAGCGTGTTGGTGAAGTTGAATGGCACGCCCACCTTTTCCAGCAGCCTGCTCGACAAGGTCTCCCCGACCGATACGCTTTCGGTTGCCGCTTCCGGCAATTACACCACCAGCAACCAGACCAACTCGGAGACCTATCAGTTTTCGAATTCCGACGGAGCCTGCTGGAACGAGACCATCACAGCAGCCGCGGGAAATGTGACCTCGGTGCAGGGCGGAAGCTGCGCCAAAGGGCACAAGGCGAAGTAAGCGCGGGAACATTCGCCTATCAATCTAGCTGGCTCTGTTGACGTCGGTGCGTCATGCTTGAGTGCCCGGTGCGCGAGCAACTTAGATATACCCACAATCGAGTCCCGCAAAGCGGGACGGTGACAGGATAGCCCAGCACGCAGCGAGGTCCCCGGTTCGCCGCTTTGGGCGAACTGGGGAGGCGGAGTGCTGGGTTTAGTGGAAAAAGTACCCTGAGTCCCTCGGGGACGACACTGGTCTCGCGCAGCCTCTTCACCCGTAACGTCCGGTCGCGATGACCGCAGTGCGCCTCGCGATTTAGGGCTCGTCCCTGTCTGAATCGCGATCCTAATCCCCCTCAGCAAATGCTTCCCTAACCCCATCCCGCGTGCGACAATAAGGACTTCCTTCCTGGCCATGAACCCATTGCAAAGCGCTCCCAGCCTCGCCAAAGAACCCACAATCACTCCCGAATTGCTGCGCGACCACGGTATCTCGGCGGAGGAGTACGACCGCCTGCTGAAAGCGATGGGCCGCGAACCAACTTTCACCGAGCTTGGAATCTTTAGCGTGATGTGGAGCGAGCACTGCTCCTACAAATCGTCGCGCGTGCACTTGAAGCGGCTGCCCACCCACAGCCGCCGCGTGGTGCAGGGCCCGGGTGAGAACGCCGGCATCATCGACATCGGCGACGGCTGGGCCTGCGCCTTCAAGATCGAGTCGCACAATCACCCGTCCTTCATCGAGCCGTTCCAGGGTGCCGCGACGGGCGTCGGCGGAATTCTGCGCGACATCTTCACTATGGGCGCGCGTCCGGTCGCGATCATGGATTCGCTGCGCTTCGGACCGATCACGAAACCCACCCAATCGCCAAATGAGCACGATAAGGACGGGGCACCCGTGATCGACCAGGCGACCCTGCACAAGAACCACTCCGTGCTGGAAGGCGTGGTCAGCGGGATCGCGTCCTACGGCAACTGCTTCGGCGTGCCCAACGTCGGCGGCGAGGTGAAATTCGAGAGCTGCTACTCCGGCAATCCGCTGGTCAACGCCTTTGCGCTGGGATTGGTGCGGCGCGATCAGATCTTCTACGCCAAGGCCGCCGGCGAAGGCAATCCCGTGATCTACGTCGGCTCCAAGACTGGCCGCGACGGCATTCACGGCGCCACCATGGCCAGCGAGGAGTTCAGCGAAGGCTCGGAAGCCAAGCGGCCCAACGTGCAGGTGGGCGATCCCTTCCTGGAGAAGCTGCTGCTGGAAGCCTGTCTGGAGGCGATGCAGACCGGCGCGGTTGTCGGCATTCAGGACATGGGCGCTGCGGGACTCACGTGCTCGACCTGCGAGATGGGCGGCCGCGGCGGTGTTGGACTGGAGATCGAGCTTCGACCTGGTACCGCAGCGCGAGACCGGCATGACGCCCTACGAGATCATGCTGAGCGAATCGCAGGAGCGCATGCTGCTGGTCGCGGAAAAAGGCCGCGAGGACGAAGTCTTCCGCGTCTTCCAGAAGTGGGGACTCGACGCGGTTACCATCGGCCGCGTTATCGGCCAGCCGACAATGCGGGTGCTGGAACACGGCAAGGTCGTCGCGGAAATTCCCAATGCCGCGTTGACCGACGATGCACCGCTCTACCGCCGACCGCTGGAACGCTGGGAACCACCGGTGCCGCGCGAGGTTCCGGAAGACGTCGCTCTCGGCGAGAAAATCCGATTTCACGGATGAGCTGAAGCGTCTGCTGGCCAGTCCGAACATCTGCTCCAAGCGCTGGGTCTTCGAGCAATACGACTCGATGGTGCAGACCAACACGGTCGAGGGGCCGGGCGGCGAAGGCGCCGTGATCCGCGTGAAGGGCACGCAATCGCGGCCTGGCAATGGCGCTCGACGGCAACAGCCGCTGGTGCTATCTCGATCCCAAGCTCGGCGCAATGCACGCCGTGGCGGAGTCGGCGCGCAACGTGGCCTGCACCGGCGCAACGCCCATCGCGGCGACCAACTGCCTGAACTTCGGCAATCCCGAAAAGCCGCACATCATGTGGCAGTTCTCGCAGACCATCGACGGCATAACCAAAGCCTGCGAAGAGCTGGAGACGCCCATCACCGGCGGCAATGTCAGCTTCTACAACGAGACCCTGGGCGAAGGCATCTATCCCACTCCGGTGATCGGCGTGGTCGGCATTCTGGAGGACGTGCACAAAGCCGTCGGGCCGCATTTCCGCGGAGCTGGACGCGCTCTGCTTGTGCTCTGCGGCTGCGAGCCGGGTGACGCGTCGGACGTCGAGGCCGAATTCGGCTCGTCGGAGTATGCCAAGGAGATTCTGGGCCAGATTTGGGGTTTCCCGCCGTCGCTGGAACTGGAGAAGGAAGCTGCTCTGCAGAAGGCGATTGTGGAGATGATCAATCAGGGGCTGATCGAGTCGGCCAAGGATTGCTCGGAGGGCGGACTGGCGGTGACGCTGGCCGAATGCGGCTTCGCGCAGCGGCATTGGGGCCGCAGGTCGATCTTAGTCTCCTACGGGCTAGTACCCGAGTTCGTGCTGTTTGGCGAGGATGCCAGCCGAATCCTGATTTCCTGCGACCCGCAAAATGTGGGGCGAATCCAACAAGTAGCGGCAGAATTTGGTCTCTCGGCGGAGCGTATCGGGGATACGGTCCCCGAAAAGTTGGAAATTCGGGTGGACGGAGTAGTTGCTGCGGCTGCCGTTGTTTCCGAGTTGCGCGAGGCATGGGCAGGGGCTCTGGAGCGCGCTTTGCACGTGGAAACCGAAGAGCGGCTGGTGCCGGAGACGCTGCAGAAGAGCTAGGTGGCAGAGCTGGCCTTTAGAGGCTGTGTTGCAACCGGCTAAAGAATCTTGCGGTGGACCAGCCCGCTCGAGAATCGATCGAACCAGCCGCGCAGCGGCGGCAGCGCAGTTAGCCCGGCGCGTGAGCGCCGGGTAACGTGGGATTTGAACTGAGCCGCGGAGCGGCGGCACCGGTTGCGACACGGTCCTCGAGGCCAGTGCCCCGGGGCTCTGATTTTCCGAGCCGGCTTTAGCCGGCGACACAGTAGTGAGAGGCTTGCGCGAACGCCATGCAACTGACAACTGACCACTGGCAACTGGCAACTGACGATAAGCTGCATGAAGAATGTGGCGTGGTGGCCATCTACGGCCATCCTGAGGCGTCGAAGCTCGCCTACCTCAGCCTGTACGCGCTGCAACATCGCGGACAGGAATCGGCGGGCATCGCCGCCTCCGACGGCGAGCAGCTTCGCCTGCACAAGTCGATGGGCCTGGTCTCCGACATCTTTACTGCCGACGTGCTGGCGCGCGTTCCCGGCTCGCTCGCCATCGGTCACACGCGCTACTCCACCACCGGCGATTCGGCGCTGCTCAACGCGCAGCCCATCATGGTGGAGTGCAACAAGGGCAAGATCGCGCTGGCGCACAACGGCAACATCACCAACGCGCTGGAGGTCCGGGCCCAACTGGATCAGCAGGGTTCCATCTTCCAGACCACCAGCGACACCGAAGTCATCGTTCACCTGATCGCGCGCTCGCGCGAGGAGACGCTGGCCGACGCCATGGCCGACTCGCTGCGCCGCCTGGAAGGCGCATTTTCGCTGGTCATGCTTACGCCGGACCGGGTTTTCGCCGCGCGCGATCCCCGCGGATTCCGGCCGCTGGTCATGGGCCGCATTTCCGGCCAGGCCGCTCATCGCGCCGACACCATCGTGTTCGCCTCCGAGACCTGCGCCTTCGATCTGATCGGCGCGACGTATGAGCGCGAGGTCAAGCCGGGCGAACTGGTCATCGTCGGCCCGGAGGGCGTGCATTCGCGCTTCTACTCGCGCGCAGCAGCCGCAATCGAGCTGCATCTTCGAGCACGTGTATTTCTCGCGGCCCGACAGCATGGTCTTCGGACGCGCGGTGCAGCAGTCGCGCGACGCCATGGGCCGCCAGCTTGCGCTCGAGTCGCCGGTCGACGCCGACATCGTGGTCCCGGTGCCCGACTCCGGCGTGACCGCGGCCATGGGCTTCTCGCACGAGAGCGGCATCCCGCTGCAGTTTGGACTTGATCCGCAATCACTACGTTGGCCGCACCTTCATCGAGCCGGAGCAGCGGGTGCGCGACTTCGGCGTGAAGCTGAAGCTGAATCCGGTGCGCCATGTGCTGGCCGGCAAGCGCGTCGTGCTCATCGACGATTCCATCGTGCGCGGCACCACCAGCAAGAAGATCGTCCGCATGGTGCGCGATGCAGGCGCCAAGGAAGTGCACATGCGCATCTCCTGCCCGCCCACCATCTCGCCGTGCTACTACGGAGTGGACACGCCGTCCAAGAACCAGCTGATCGCGGCCAACAAGTCGGTGGAGGAGATTCGCGAATACATCGGCGCCGATTCGCTGGCCTATCTCTCGCTGGAGGGCTTGCGCAAGGCGGCCGGCGAAGGCGACGAGAAGATCTATTGCACCGCCTGCTACACCGGCAAGTATCCGACCAACTGGTGGACGTGGAAGACATCGCACCGGCGATGGCTGCGGGCGACTAAGCAACTGCTACACTGCGCTTATGCTCGCCCCTTACGCCGTCCGCGCGGAGGATTCGCGTGGGCGCCGCTATCCCGAGCCGTCTCATCCTTATCGCAATCCTTTCCAGCGTGACCGCGACCGCGTCATCCATGCCCGCGCCTTTCGCCGGCTGGAGAACAAGACGCAGGTCTTCACCCGCCGCTACTCCGACCACTTCCGCACTCGCCTGACGCACACCATGGAAGTCGCGCAGATCTCGCGCACCATTGCTGCAGCGCTCAATCTGAATGTCGATCTGGTGGAGGCGCTGGCCCTGGTGCATGACATCGGGCATCCGCCCGTTCGGACATGCAGGCGAGCGCACGCTCGACCTGCTGATGCGCGCAGCATGGCGAGTTCTTCGATCACAATCTGCAGGCGCTGCGCACGGTGGAAGAGATGGAGCTTCGCTACGTGGAGTTTCACGGCCTGAACCTGACGTTCGAGGTCCGCGAAGGCATCATCAAGCACTCGCATGATTACAGCGAGGCAGAGCATCCGGAGCTGGCCGAATATCTTCTCGATCTGCGGCCGCCGCTGGAGGCGCAACTGATCGACCTCACCGACGAGATTGCCTACAGCACCGCCGACCTCGACGACGGCTTCGAGGCCAGGCTGCTGAAGCTGCCGCAAATTCGCCAACGGCGTGCCGGTGTTCGAGCGATATTACGTTGAGGCCGAGGCGAAATATCCCGACGCTCCCGAGAAGCTGAAGTTCAACGAAGCACTGAAACGCGTGCTGAATCGCTTCGTCACCGACCTGATCGAGAACACCGCAGCGCCGCGTTCAGGAAGCCGGGATTGGCAGCCTCGACGAACTGCGCGCGCTGCCCCGAGCGGCTGGCCGGTTTCAGTCCCGAGGTGGAAGCAGAGCGCCGCGAGGCCAAGAGCTTCCTGTATGAGGCGCTGTACAACTGCAAGTCGCTGGAGCCGGAGAAGCGGCAAGCGGAAAAAGTCATTACCGAAGTTTTCAATCATCTGATCGCGCAGCCCCAAGCCTTGCCCCATGCCTATCGCGAACGTGCGGAGAACGAGAAGCTGGTCCGCGTGGTCTGCGACTACATCGCCGGCATGACCGATCACTACATCGAAGACCTGCGCAAGAAGCTGATTGCCGGAAGAAAAACGCAACCCTGACCCCCTAAACCACACTTCAGGTGGTTCCGTTGACCTCCTTGCGTCACGCTTGAAATGCGTTCTGCGCGAGCAACCTCGATATGCCCGCAATCGAGTCCCGCGGAGCGGGACGGCGAAAGGACAGCCCAGCACGCAGCCGGGGTCCCCGGTTCGCCGCTTTTGGGCGAACTGGGGAGGCGGAGTGCTGGGTGGGCTCTATCTTCAAATTTGAGCCCCTTCACCGGGGTCCCCGGCAAGCGCCGCGCTTGTCGGGGTGGTCGGGGGCGGCACATCGGGTGTCAACAGAGCCACTTAAGGTCTTGAGTTTGCTGGGTGTTGTGAGCTAGAATTCTGGCCCTTGCCGAAAGGAGTACAACCATGGCAATCGACATGGACAAGCTCAATGCTTTTATCGGGCAGTTTGTCGGGGATCTCGGTGCAGCAGTAAGTACTGGGATGGTCGTCATCGGGGAGCGGCTTGGGCTGTACAAAGCACTCGCTGAGCATCCGATGACTTCCGCCGAACTTGCCGCCAAAACCGAAACAGACGAACGTTACGTGCGGGAGTGGCTGTCCTCACAGGCGGCGGGCGGTTATGTCACGTACGACGAAAAAAATAACAAGTTCAGTCTCACCGAGGAGCAAGCCTTTGCGCTGGCCAATGAGGACAGCCCCGCATATCTGCCTGGGGCATTCCAATTGGCTCTCGGGTCGCTGGCAGCCGTGCCACGAATCGCCGATTCGTTTCGCACCGGAGCCGGAATGGGCTGGCATGAACATGATGATGGCGTGTTTCATGGGTGCGAGAAGTTTTTCCGCCCCGGTTACGCCGCCAACCTGGTGAGCTCCTGGATTCCCGCACTAGACGACGTAAAGCAAAAACTCGAGTCCGGTGCGCGCGTCGCCGACGTAGGCTGCGGGAAAGGTGCTTCGACCGTCTTGATGGCGAAAGCATTCCCGAAATCTCACTTCTTCGGATTCGATTATCACGATAAGTCGATCGAAGCAGCGCGTGATTCTGCCAAACGCGCAGGCGTGGCCGATCGAGTCACGTTCGAGCAGGCCACGGCCAAGGCCTTTCCAGGAAAGGACTACGACTTCGTCGCGGTGTTCGACTGCTTGCACGACATGGGAGATCCTGTTGGCGCCGCCGCCCACGTGCGACGCTCTCTGGCAGATGACGGGACGTGGATGATCGTAGAGCCATTCGCAAATAACGAGCTGAAAGACAATCTCAATCCGGTGGGCCGAGTCTACTACTCATTCTCCACACTGCTGTGCACGCCCTGCTCACGTTCGCAGGAAGTAGGTCTTTGCCTGGGCGCGCAATCCGGAGAAGCACGCATTCGAGAAGTGGTAACGTCGGCCGGGTTCGGTCGCTTTCGGCGAGCGACGGAAACGCCTTTCAACATCGTTTACGAAGCTCGGCCCTGAACCGGCGGCTTTCGCGTGCGGCGGAACGCAGGCTTCACAAGTGAATTTGCTCTAATGCCCGAACCGCACGGTAATGTGTTCTCCCGACGCCAGGCGGCTGCCGGGAGCGGGCCATTGTTCGCGCGCGATGCCGCTGCCAATGGCATTGATCTCCAGCCCCGACTGCTGTGCGATCTCCACGGCTGAGCGCAACGGCTTGCCCAGGAAAGACGGGACCACCATGCCGCTGTCCACGGCCAGAATGACGGTGCCATTTGGAGAAGCCTGCGCGGACTGGCTAGCCGGCACAACCGTTGCGGTTTGCGTTTGCGGGGTCTGATTTGCAGGTTGCGGCGCTGTTGCCACAGCTTTCGCCTCACTGGCGGCGGGCTGATTTCCATTTGCGGGCTGAGTTGCATTCGCGGTCGCGCTCGCTGCGCTGGTCTCATTCTCTGGCAGCGGCGCTCCCAAATGATCCGGGGACTCATCCGTCAAGTCATTGTCTTTAGCGGAGGCCAGCAGCGTCTGCCGTTGTGCGTTCTTCACGTCGAGGTCGTGCGGCACATGGAGATACTCCAGCACCTGCTCCGCAATTCGCTTGAAAACGGGAGCGCAAACTTGTCCGCCCTGGTGCAGCCCAACCGGTGAATCGAGAATCACGGCAATGGTAATCGCCGGAGTATTGACGGGCGTGAAGCCGATGAACGAGGCCACGTACTTCGTCTTGGAATAGACTCCGGTCTGCGGGTCCACTCTCTGCGCCGTGCCGGTCTTGCCGGCGATGGTGTAGCCCTCCAGGATCGCCCGTCGTGCGGTGCCGAACAGCACCACGCCTTCCATCATCTTCTTCATCTGCACCGCAGTCATGGATGAGACCACGCGGTGCTGCTGCGCCGGATGGAAGACAACGGGCAGCGCCTTGCTGTCAGGCGGCAACTCGCCGGCCACGATGCGCGGCGGGGTATACACGCCGTCATTGGCGATGGTCGAAACCAGCGAGATGGTTTGCAGCGGCGTCACGCCAATCTCCTGTCCCATAGAGATGGCGCCGATCGACACCTTCGACCAGTGGTTCACAGGCTTGGCCATGCCACGCGTCTCGCCGGGCAGTTCGATGCCGGTCTGCTGTCCGAAACCGTACTCGTGAATGTAGTGATAGAGCCGCTGGTCGCCCAGTTTCATGCCCACCTTGATGGCCGCTACGTCGCTGGAGTGGGCGAGCGCTTCGGCGATGGTGATCACGCCCAGGCTCTCATGGTCGTGGATCTGCATGCCAAACACGTTAATCGAGCCATGCTGGCAATCGACCTTGTCGTCCGGCGTCACCACATGCTGATCGATGGCCGCGGAATAGGTAACGATCTTGAACACCGAGCCGGGCTCGTAAATGTCGCTGACCGCGCGGTTCTTCAGGGCTTCCTTGGGAACGCTGTTGAAGACATTCGGGTTGAAGGTGGGCCGGTTCACCAGCGCCAGGATTTCGCCGGTGCGGGGATTTTCCACCACCACCGTTCCCGCGACCGCCTTGGTGTCCTCCATCCCCTGATCCAGCTCTTTTTCAGCGATGTACTGGATGGTCTGATCGATGGTCAACACCAGATTCTGACCGGGATCAGGCGGCTTCTCGACGCGGCTGAACCACTTGCGCCGGGCATCGATCGAGATCAGCTCCTGGCCGGGTATGCCGCGCAGATCGTCATCAAATTCGCGCTCCAGACCGCCTAATCCTTCGTCGTCCATGCCAACGTAGCCGAGCACCTGGGCCGCGAGTTCGCGCTTGGGATAGAAGCGCTTCGGTTCTTTGCGGAAGTAGATGCCACGCAGATTCAGTTCACGAACGCGGCTCGCGGTTTCCGCATCAATCTTGCGCTTGATGAAGGCGAAGTTGCGATTGGATTGCAGACGGGCCACGATCTCTTGCGGGGCCATGTCCAGCACCCGGCCGAGAATTACAGCGGTGGTTTCCTGATCGTGAACTTCGCTGGGCACCGCGAAAACGGAGTCCACATCAATCGACATGGCCAACTCATAGCCATTGCGATCGTAAATATTTCCCCGGCGCGGCTGGACGGGAATGGTGCGGTTCTGCTGGCGTTGCGCCCGCTGCACGAAGTCGCCGTACTTGACGACCTGCAGCCGCACCAGACGGAAACAAATAACGCAAATCCAAAGAAAGAGCAGCGCGGCGAAGATGTAGAGCCGTCGACCAGGCGTCTTGGGTGGGCTCGCCTTCATTTCCCGCTTACTCCGTCGTGCCGCGTTTAGGTGGAGAAGGCGGTCCGCTGTAACCGGACCGCCGGATGAAACCTGCGATGATGGTGTCGCGGCGGATTAACAGTCCGCACGCATGGTGTCGTCCCGCGGGACTTTACTTACGGCAGGGCCGATACCACCATGATTCCGCTTGCCTTGGCCATGACGGGTGGAGCTGAATCGGAGGACGCCGTTTCCATCGGCTGCCACTGCCCGTCCACCGGACGCCGCATGCCCAAGGCACGCGCCAGACGATCGATGCGCGAAGGATCCTTCAGCGAAGCCTCTTCCAGACTCAGGGCGCGGTTCGACTCCGCCAGGCTGTCCCGCTCCACTTTCAGTTGCTCAATCTTGTAGCCGTACTCGATGGCGCTGAAATGCTGGCAGACGTACACCATCGCCAACAGAAACAGCACGCCCAGCGTGATGCCGAAGGTAATCATCTCGCGGCGGCGCTTGGGGTCCGTAACCTGGACCACCCGCGAGTTGTCGATGCGCTTGGTGAAGTAGATCTCCGGCGTCCCCAGGAACATACCGCGCGGCTGCGCTGCCGCCTGCTCGTTCCAGTCACCAGCTTGTGCCAAGGTCGGGTAAAGAACTCCAGCTGCCATCGCTTTCTCCTGCCGAACGGCTTACACTCCACTCTCGTTCGGAGTACCACATTGTCAGATACTGCTCAGCAACTACTACACTGTCAGATATACGCACCGAACCGTGTCGATTCTCGAGTTATCCACATTTCCCACAGCTTTTCCGCAGGGCACAGTGTAGGACTTGCGTATATATTCACGAACTATTAACCAGCACGCTCTGCCGCTCGCAACTTCGCACTACGCGAGCGCGGGTTGCGATCGATCTCTTCCTCGTCCGCGGTAACCGGCTTCTTGGTGAGCACGCGGTACAAGCCGTCGCGCGCCCCATCCCGCAGCGCATCTTTCACAATGCGGTCTTCCAGCGAGTGGAAGCTGATAATCACCAACCTGCCGCCCGGTCTCAGGACTTGCGACGCCGCGCCTTTACTCAGCAGCGTCTTCAAATCATCGAGTTCACGATTCACCAGAATCCGGAGTGCCTGGAAAGTTCGTGTCGCCGGATGAATCCGCCGCTCAGCCTGGTTCATTGGCCGGGCCGCGGCCGAAATCACCTCCGCCAATTTTGCGGTGGTGTGAATCGGCCGCGCCCGAACAATGGCTCTGGCGATTCTCCGCGACCTCCTTTCCTCACCGAATTCGTAAATCGCGTCGGCAAGCTCGCGCTCGTCGAAGCGGTTTACCACTTGTTCGGCAGTCAGCCCGGAGTGCGTATTCATCCGCATATCCAATGGGCCTTCCGCCTGAAAACTAAATCCGCGCGCCGCGTTCTCCAGTTGCATGGAGCTGACGCCCAGGTCGGCGAGCAATCCGTCAGCCGATTGTGCCGCCACATACTGCGCCACATCGGCAAACGAGGCATGCACCAGCTCAATCTTCGGCCAGTCTGCAGCCATTTCCGCCGGCGGCTTCATCAGCCGCTCGCGCGTGCGTTCCAACGCTGCCGGGTCTTTATCGAAGCCAATCAAATGGCCCTCTGCGCCCAGGCGTCTTGCGATTTCCCAAGCATGTCCACCTAAGCCCAGAGTTGAATCGATATAGGTCCCGCCGCGCCGCACGGCCAGGAATTCGATCGCTGGTTTTAAAAGAACCGGCACATGGCTAAATCTTGTCTCGCCATGTTCGCGCCCAGGGGCGCTGTTCGTGTCTGCAAACTCGTTGTCCACTCACTCCTATCGCGAATGGAACCTAAAACCTTCTAAATGCCCAGACCGCTGAGGATGGTCTCGTCTTCCTCAGTGAAGGGTTCCGCAATCGACTTGCGAAGATCCTCGGCATTGCGCACCACCAGGTGCTTCAAGTTGCCCATCACTGCGACCTCGCCCTTCAGGTTCGCGCTCTCGCGCAGGATCTGCGGCATCAGCAGCCGGCCCTGTCCGTCGAACTCCACCGCCTGGCCGTAATAACTGGTGCGTTCCAGCATTTTCTGCTTGGTCTTGTGCATCTCGGGCAGCGCCGCCAACTTGCGCTCGATCTCTTCCCACGCCTGCAGGGGATACACTTTGGCACTCTTGCCGTCCCAGCTGGTGATATAGAATTGGGCGCTGTAGTTCTCGTCGATTTCGCGCTTGAATTCCGCGGGCATCTTTAAACGCCCTTTGTCGTCCAACCGGGTTAAATGAGTGCCGCGAAACATTGCGCTCGGCCTTAACGTCAAGTGTTTTTTGGGAGGTGAACAGCACCGAACTCACGGGGCGACGTCGAACTGGCTGCATGACAGCTTGGGCGCTGAAAGCATTTCGAATCAATCGCATCCCCAAAAGTCTAGGAGTTGTTCCACTGCATCCCACTTTGTACCACTTAGGACGTATCCTACTCCTAAACCGTTGCCTGTCAAGAGGAATTTGAAGAATTTTGCGGCAAATCTGCCACGGTCCGAGACTCCCACAAGGCGTGGTGGATTTCTAATCCGGGCGACCCAATAAAAAGCGTTTACTAAGAAGGTTCACAAGATGGCCGTGTCGGGCAGAAAGCCACGAGCTCGGACGAAGCCGCGGAATCTTCGCCCGGACTGGGCTGTGAATGCGAAATTAACGAGGAGACATGATGCGGTTCTTCGGGGGCGTTTGACCGAGCCTGGTTGCCCCTTCTATTGCTGAATCGCCTGAATTGCTTTCGGATGCACCTGCTCATTCTGGATCTGGCCGGCGTCCCAAGCTCCGCCTAGCGCCTTGACCAGATAGACTTCCGTGACCATTTGCTGGCCCGCCAGCTGAGTTGCCAATCGTTGATTGGTGAGCAGAGACGATTGCGCGGTGATCACGTCCAGGTACGAGGTCACGCCGCCCACGTAGCGATTGTTGGCAATCTCCAGAGCGCGCCGGGCGTCGGAAACGGCGGCATCCTGAGTTGAAGTCGCGCGCGAGAGCTCATTCAGGCCTGAGAGCCCATCCTCCACTTGCTGAAAGGCCTCCAGCACCGCCTCACGATAGTTAGCTACCGACTCATCATAGCTTTGCCTGGCATAGGCCAGATTCGCGCGATTGCGGCCGCCGTTGAACACAGGCTGCAACAGATCGCCGCCCAGCGACCAGATTGCGTTGGGCGCGCTGATCAGGTTGGTGATGTCCGTGCTTTGGAATCCGGCGCCGCCGAAAAGAGTCAGCTGCGGGATAAAACGCGGCCTTGGCAACCCCCACCTGCGCATTCTGTGAGGCCATGTGCCGCTCCGCAGTGGCCACGTCTGGCCGCCGCTCCAGCAAGTCAGAGGGCACTCCCAGGGGCACGGGAATCGGCGTCGCAGTCAGCGGCTGCACCGGCACGCTGAAGGTCGAGGCGGAATGTCCTGTCAGTACCGCAATGGCATGTTCGTACTGCTCACGTTGTTGCTTCACCAGATAGAGCTGCGAGACAGTGGCCTCAAGCAGGGTCTGCTGCTGCGCTAAGTCGAGGCCGGAGGCTACGCCGCCGGCATGGCGGCTCTCCACCAATTGCAGACCTTTCTGCTGAATGTCGACCGACTCCTGTACGACCTGCGTTTCGGCGTCCAGTTCGCGCAGGCTGAAATAATCCGCGGCTAACTCGGCTGTGAGCACCAGTTGCACGTTGTACATGTCGGCTGCGGAGCCTTGCAGGTTCGCATTCGACGCTTCCAAGCTGCGGCGTACCTTGCCAAAGAGGTCGGGCTCATAATTCACAAAAAATGGGATCTCATAGGTGCTCTGCGTGAGCGGACGACCGAGGGTCACGACCTCCGGCCTGTGTCCCGCATAACGCTGGCGCGAAGCGTTGGGGTCCACGTTGCTTTGGGGGAAGAATCCCGCCGAAGTCACGCGCGCCAGCGAGCGGGCCTCTTCCAGCCGGTCCTTCGCCGCCAGCAGATTTTGATTGGCGGCCAGCAACTGCTGTTCGTATTCATCGAGCTTGGCATCGTTGAAAACTTCCCACCAGGTTCCCTTGGGAAGCGAATCCTTGGGCGCGGCCACACGCCACGGAGGCTCGGTCTTGTAGGCGTCTGGCGCGGGAACGGGCGCAGGAGGGCGGTTATAGTTTGGCCCTACGACACATCCCGCTAACAGGCCAACGGCCACTACGCCCGTTAGCAACCCGAGCCGTCTCACGAGTTGCCCCGGGTTGCAGGTGCGATATTGACCTGCTGGCCGTTCTCGATGGAATCCGAGGGATTGATGACGATCTGGTCATTCACACCTACGCCGCCGACGACTTCCAGCGTAGTACCGTAATCGCGGCCAATTATGATGGTGCGCAACTGGACTTTGCCGTCGCTCCCCACCACGGCAACCTGCGCACCTTCGCGCCGGAACAACATCGCGTTGACCGGAACGGTTACCTTTTCCGCATTGATGTTCGGCGTGAAATGCACTTCACCAAACGAGCCGGGAAGCAGCTTGCCGTCCTTGTTCGGAACATCGACCTCGGTGAGCAAGGTTCGCGTCGTGACATCGATGGATTCGGCGGTGCGGGCGACCGCAGCATGAAACTTCTCGCCGGGAAACTCTTGCAGCGTAACCGCGGCCTGCACTCCAACGCGAATCGCCGGGGCATAAGCTTGAGGGACCGAAACGTAAACCCGCAATGGATCGGCGCGTGCAATGTTGAACATCTGCAGCGGACCTGAGCCTCCGCCATTGCCGGCATTGATCAGCGCTCCGGGATCGACCGTGCGTCGGGTGATCACGCCGGTAAAGGGCGCATAGACGTGTTTGAATCCCTCCAGTTCTTCCAACCGCTTGACATTGGCGTCAGCGGCCGCCAGGTTCGCCATTGCCTGCTGGTACCCGCTGGTCTGGGTATCGGCTTCTTCCTGCGAAACCGAGTCGGTCTTGCGCAACGATTCATAGCGAGTGGCGTTGATCTTGGCCAGGTTCATCGCCGCCAGCACCTGCTCCCGCGCCGCTTTCGCCTGCCTCAACTCCTGATCCACTTCCGGCGTGTCGATGTCCGCCAATAGCTCGCCTTCGTGTACAAAGCTGCCGATGTCCTTGTACCAGCGCAGAAGATAGCCGCTGGTTCGCGCATAAATTGGCGACTCGACATAAGCCTGCAGCGTGCCGGGCAGCACCAGTTCTACGTCAGGCTTCTCAGCGATGGGGTGTACAACCGCGACGGTCGGAATGGCGCTCTGGGCGGTCTCATCCGCCAGCACGCGGTTGTCATGCAGGCGGGTGAGCATGGCGGCGACGCCGGCCAGGATCAACACCAGCACGATCAGTCCAATGATGACCAAGCCTTTGCGCGGGGACGCCGCTGCCAGCTTCGGCGGGGGCGTGATCTCCGGCGGGGCGTGACCGTCGCCGCCGCTCCCGGCGTGATTCTCCTCCGGATCTTGCGGATCCCTTACGTCAGCGTGGCTCGGCTTCTGAACTGGGTCCGTCTGACCGGCTGAATTGTATTGCGCTTCCATTTTCGTCGTATGAATCTCCAATATTTTACGACTGCCGCTCGGCCTGTCGGGCTTCCCGGCGCCCATGAATGATTCCGAATACGGTAGGCACAAAAAACAGCGTCGCCACCGTGGCAAACAGCAGTCCGCCAATAACGGCGCGGCCCAGCGGCGCGTTCTGCTCGCCGCCCTCGCCCAGTCCCAGCGACATGGGCAGCATGCCGATGATCATGGCCAGCGCCGTCATCAGCACTGGGCGAATACGCGTGTAGCCGGCTTCCAGCGCCGACTGCACGGCCGGAATTCCCGCTCGCATGCGATCGCGGGCGAACGAGATCATCAGGATCGAGTTCGCCGTTGCCACGCCCATGCACATCACCGCGCCGGTCAGCGAAGGAACGTTCAGCGTGGTGTGCGTCAGCAACAGCATCCAGCAGATGCCGGCCAGAGCGCCCGGCAGCGCCGTGATGATGATGAACGGGTCAAGCCACGACTGGAAGTTCACCACGATCAGGAAGTACACCAGGACGATCGCTGCCAACAGTCCGACGCCGAGTCCGATGAACGAACTCGTCATGGTGACAACCTGGCCGCGAACGACGAGTTGCGTTCCCCGCGGCAGATGCTGGCGGTAGGGATTGATCGCCTTGTTCACCTCGCGCATCACGCCGCCCAGATCGCGGTCCTGCGTGCTGGCATAGACGTCAATCACCGGCACGACGTTGTAGTGCGAGACCACCGCAGGCCTGACTACCGGCGTCAACTGCACCAGATTGCTCAGCACCTGCGAATTGGCCACGTTCGGATTGTTGACCGGCGTATTCATCAGGTCCTGCAACGAGGTCATGCGATATTGCGGCGACTGTACAGCTACCTGATAGCTGACGCCGTTGTTAGGATTCAGCCAAAAATTGGGCGCGGTTTGAAAGCTGCCGCTGAGTGAGACCAGCACGCTTTGCGCGACGTTTTGCGCGTTCATCCCTACCTGGGTTACGCGATCGCGGTCGATGTTGAGATGCAGCGTCGGCAAATCCAGAAGTTGCTGCACATGTACATCGGCAGTGCCGGGAACGCGCCGCATCCGGTTCGCGATCTGCTGCGCGATGAAGTAGTTGGAGACTACATCGGGACCGATCAGCTGAATATCGATCGGCGCCGGCAGGCCAAAGTTCAAAATCTGGCTGACGATGTCGGCCGGCTGGAAAAAGAATTCCACGCCCGGAAACTGCCTGGGTAAACCGGCGCGCAGCTTGCGAATGTAATCCGCAGTGGGATGATGGTGCTCTTGATTCAAAGCGATCAAGATTTCCGCATCGCTGGTGCCGATGACGCCGGAGTTGCTGTAAGAAAGATTGATACCGGAGTTGGGCAGCCCTATGTTGTCCAGCACGGTGACCAGTTCGTCTTTCGGAATCTGCTGCCGCAGATAATCCTCGACTTCGTCGCACAGCCGCGCTGTCTCTTCGACACGCAATCCGGCGCGCCCGCGAACGTGTAACCGCATCTGCCCGGCATCGACATAGGGAAAGAAGTCTTCGCCCAGGAAGAAGACCAGCGTCATGGAAAGCATGCAAAAGGCGAGGAAGCAGATCGCAAATACCTTGCTGTGCTCCAGTGTGGTCTCCAACAGCTGGTAGTAGCCGTTGCGGAAGCGGTCAAAGCTACGCTCGAAACCGCGCTGGAAGCGCCCGAAGATCGTCTTCGGCCCGGCCGCACGGTGCTCATGCCCGCGCATGATGTACATGACCAGCGTTGGAATCAACGTACGCGAGAGGAAATAGGAGGCCAGCATGGCGAAGCACACCGCTTCAGCCAGCGGCACAAACAGATACCGCGCCACGCCGGTAAGGAAGAACATCGGCACGAACACGATGCAGATGGCCAAGGTGGAGACGAACGCCGGCACCGCAATCTGCGAAGCACCGTCGAGAATCGCCTGCTTCATTTCCTTGCCTTGGGCAAGATTGCGTTCGATGTTCTCGATCTCCACCGTCGCGTCGTCAACCAATATGCCGACCGCCAGCGCCAGGCCGCCCAGGGTCATGATGTTGATGGTCTCGCCCAGCGCGCTGAGCAGCAGCACCGAAACAAAGATCGACAGCGGAATCGAAATCGAGATGACGATGGTCGGACGCCAGTCGCCCAGGAAGATCAGGATCATGCAGGCGGTCAGCGCCGCAGCGATCAGCCCTTCGCGCAGCACTCCGTTGATGGAGGCGCGTACAAACAGCGACTGATCGAAGAGCGCCTTGACGGTGATGCCGGGCGGCAGCGACTGCAGCGCCAGCGGCACCACGCCTTCTACGGCCTTGACGATGCTGATGGTCGAACCTGAGCCGATCTTGTACATCGACATCAGCACGCCGTGGACGCCGTCCTGGCGCACGATATTGGTCTGCGGCGAGAAGCCGTCGCGAATGTGGGCGACATCGCGCATGTAGATGGTCGCGCCATTCACGGTCTTGATCGGAATGTCGTTCAATTCCGCGATGGTGCGCGGCGCGCTGTTCATCTCCACCTGGTACTCGAGCAGGCCGATCTTGGTTGTGCCCGACGGCGTGATGACATTCTGCGTGTTGATGGCGTTGACGATGTCGCTGGGCGACAGGCCGTGCTGCTGCAGCTGCGGCATGTCGAGATCGACCTGCACCTGGCGGATCTTGCCGCCGTAAGGATAGGGTGTGGCCGCGCCTTGCACCGTCGCCAGCTGGTTGCGCAGGAAATTCTGCCCCAGATCGAACAGCAGCTGGTCGGGCAGCGTCTTGCTGCTGAGTCCGAGCTGCACGATGGGCGTGGTCGATGCGGTGTACTGGATGACCAGCGGCGGCGTGGTTCCCGGCGGCAGCGAGCGCACCGTGGTCTGCACGATGGCCGTCACCTGGGCCAGCGCGGTCTGAATGTTGGCGTTGGGCTGAAAGAAGATCTTGATGACGCCGATGCCGTTCACCGACTGCGACTCGATGTGCTCGATGTTATTGACGGTCACCGTCATGCCGCGCTCGGAGTTGGTGATGATGCGGTCGGCCATGTCCTGCGGGGCGAAGCCGGTGTAGTTCCACACCACGCTGACCACGGGGATATTGATATCGGGGAAAATATCGACAGGGGTGCGCACGATGACCAGTGGCATCAACAGGATGATGACCAGGGCCATCACCACAAACGTATAAGGACGCCGCAGCGCTAAAGCAACAATCCACATCGGCCGGACGCAACTCCAATCGGGGAATTATTCAGGCGTCGGATGGCTCGGCGGATTGCGCGCCGGCACCATCCTCAGCAAACGCACTTCTTATGATACGATACGATACGTATTGGATTCAATGTAACGCATGGGCCTAAGTAAGAATGACGGTTTCCCGACAAAAACCAGCGCTCCACCAAAATGGTCAGCAACGCCCGCCCGGCCGCCCGCGTAGCGAGCAATCTCGGCAGGCCATCCTTCGCAGCACCCTGAAACTGATTCGCAGAGCGAGCTTTGCCCAGCTTTCCATCGAGGCGATTGCCGCCGATGCCGGCGTCGGCAAAACCACCGTCTACCGCTGGTGGCCCAACAAGGGTGCTCTAGTAGTAGATGCGTTTGCGTCCAGCACGGAAGAGGAATTGCGTTTTCCCGATAGCGGATCGGTCTACCGCGACATGGCCCACCAGATGAACCAGTTTTTGGCGGTGCTGCACTCCACGCGAGGACGCATTGTGAAGGCGGTAATTGCCGCCGGGCAATCAGATCCGAAGCTGCTGGAAGAATTTCGCAGCCGTCTACTGCGCCCCCGGCGCCAGGGAGCCTACCGCACCCTGCGCCGCGGAATCGAACGCGGCGAACTTCCCGAGGGTCTTAACCTCGATCTGGTACTCGATATTCTCTATGGCGCGATGTATATGCGCTTCCTCATCCGGCATGACGAACTAAGCGAGGATTACATCAACGAAGTGTGCCGCCTGGTGCTGGACGGGGCAGCGGATACGCGCCAGCCATTGCTTGCCGGAGCGCGTAAGGCGCGAATCCGCATCACAAACTGACCTACGGTCCTAACGCGCAGGGCCCACGATTTCCCGTGCCAACTCGTCCATTCGCTCCTGCACCTGCTGGAACTTTTCCCCGGTCGACGGCCCGGTGAAGCCAGCGAGAATGGCCTTCACATGTCCCTCACGGTCGACGTAGATCGATGTCGGGAACGCGCCGAAGTTCATCAATTGCGGCAGCGTCTTCGCAATCTGCCCCTGATCGGTCGTGCCCGCCAGAAGCAGCGGGAACGTCACCCCAAACTTCGCGCGATAGATTCCGATCTGCCGCAAGTCCCGCTCGGTGTCGTCGATGTACTCATAGGCCAGGCCAACGATCACCAGACCCTGTTCCTGATACTTGCGATAGAGCTTCTCCAGCACCGGCGCTTCGTCGTGGCAGTTGGGACACCACGTGCCGAAGATGTCGATGATCAGAGGTTTGCCTTTGAACTCCGGGCTGTTCTGGTCAAGGGTCTTGCCAGATGCGTCCACGCCGCTGAAGCGGAACGGCTCGGCGGGATCCTTCACTTTGGTGAGGGTTTCGCTCAGGACGTTAGGGTCGGCCGCGCTGGCAACGTGTTTGCCGCATTCCGCCGTAAAAGAAGACGTAGCTACGATTCCGCCCTCGATGCCTTTCAGCGTGCCATCGGCGAGAAACTCGCCGTCCAGGGCCATCACGTGAATGCCGTCAAAGCGGCTGAGATGAAATCGCGTCTGACCGTCCGCCGTCTTGAAAACACTGCCATGCAGGAGACCTGAATCGCCGCTGACGGGCTCGATCACGCCGGTCACCGCGACGTGCCCGTCGGCAGCCGCAATCTTCTGCTGGTCGAACTTGGCTAGCGTCGTCTTCTCGGCGCCCTCGCCGTCGGCCCAGTGAAACAGCCAATCGCCCCACAGGCTCGACCCTGTCCACGCCTTTCCTGGCGCCACTTCCTGATGCGGAACCAGCACCAGCGGAATATGTCTCATGCCTTTGCTGGTCTGGCGGGAGAATTCGCCTTCCATCCGCTGCGGCGAAACCATGTGCGCGGTCAGCACTCCGTCGTAATAGTCCATACCAAGCGCCAGGACTCCGTCGTTCCACGCAGCACTGCTGAACGGTTGTCGGTCGGTCGCATTCACGAGCGTCGCCTGTAGCGTGCCATCAGCCTTCGTCTGCAGATCAATGCCGAAATCCACTCTGCCGGCCTTGCCCTGGATAGTGCCATCCCACAGACCAGTGGGAGCCGCGGCCTTCTGGGCCGCGAGCGAAACGCAAATCAGCAACGAAAGCAGCAGGACAACGACGTCTCGGGACAGGCTAATGACAGATCGCAAAGTGGAACTCCCAGGCGGAACTAAACCTCTGTGTGAAAATCAGGATATCGCAAAGGCGCCACTGGCGGGAAAAGGGGACACGCAGAATACACTTAGCACTGGGCAGAGAAGACTGGCGTCTTTTCCGCCACGTTACAACGGTCAATGGCTACTAAACGACCTGGTGGACGGCGCGGAACTTCTGTTCCAGGCTTTCCATCTGGTCCTTCAGGTGGAGCTTCAGCTTCTTCAGTCGCACTTCTTCGAGCTTTTCCTCTTCCGAGAGATATTTCTTCTCAATCAAAGAGTTGAGGCGCTGAGCATATTGCGAGTGTTCATCGGCCAGACGGCGGAACTCCTCGTTGCTCGCCAGAAGCTGATCGCGGACCTGAGTTGCCATTCAGTAAACCTCCGGAAAACGTACGATTAAAACGCTAGCACACGGCCTACCCCGCTTCAAGCGGTTTTGTCACGGAATTGAAATAGAAATTTTCAGCAGCAAGGCATCCTCTGGCGGGTCCCGATAATAGCCCGTCCGCCTTCCGGCGTAGTTAAACCCTGCCTTTTCATAGAGTAGACGGGCAGGAGCGTTCGACTCACGGACCTCCAGCAGCACTGCGGCAGCTCCGGATCGCCGAGCCTCTCGGACCAACTCGCTGATCAGGGCGCTACCCACGCCTTGGCGTCGGCGCTCGCCCTCAACCACAACGTTCTCGATCTCCCACTCGTCGTCCGCACAGCGAGCGATGGCAAATCCACAAACCATTGAGTTTTTCTCTTCGTCTGTGGCGACCAGCAGGACACGTCGCGGGGATTCCGGCGCAAACAGCGCGTCGTATTCGCGCTCGCCCCAATGAGCGGCAGTTTCGCTATCTCGCTCCAGCTTGCGGATGACCGCGATATCTTCGGGTGTGGCGTTGCGAATAAACACGGGAGATCAAGGCTTGGACGTGGAAAATATCTCCGCATCCGACCGCCGGATGTAATTCACGTCAACGCTGGCGGCGTCGGCAACGTCGCCCGCAAGTAGCTTGCGAAGACCGATCCGCCCGATCTCGTCCGCCTGCATCGGCGCAACCACCCGCACGCCGGCACTGGCCGATTGCAGGAACTCGGCGACCGACTTGTCGGGCGTGAGCAACTGGTCCCCAACGCGGCCTGCCTCGCCAGCGAACTCCGCGATCTTCACAATGTATTCACGTTGCAGACCGGCACCTCCAGAACTGAGCCGGTACTCGCCGACGTAGACTTCGCTGCGACCGGCATCAAGAACCGCGGTGACAGTCTCTTCACCTGAGCCATATGTCACCGCGACCGCTTCCAGCATCGAGACCACGGCCAGCGGCTTTCGCAGGATCTCGCAAAGACCTTTCACTGTCGCCAGCCCCACGCGCAGTCCGGTGAACGAGCCCGGCCCCGAAACCACGACGAAGCCGTCTACATCCTTCTTGTCAAAACGATTGTTCGCGAGCAGCGACGAGATGGTAGGAATCAACCGCGCCGAGTATGTGCCGCCTTCAAGCGGTGTGAGTTGCACAACTTCGAAAATGTCAGCGTCGCCGCGGCACAACGCAACGCTTCCTTTGCGGCCCGACGTATCGATGGCGACGATCAGCACCGTCAAACGCCTTCAGGGGGATCTTCCACCAATTCCAGCAGCACTCCGCCGGCGCTCGACGGATGCACAAAGACATACAGATGCCCGCCCGCTCCTACCTTGATCTCGTCGGAGATAAGTCGCGTCCCGCTCGCTTTCAGGCGCTCGACCGTGCCGGACAAATCGTCGACATGCAGCGCCACGTGGTGCAGCCCTTCGCCGCGCTTGGCGAGAAACTTCCCAATCGGCGAGTCCGGCGAAGTCGGCTCCAGCAGTTCAATGCGGCTCTCGCCTATCGGAACCATCGACAGCCGCACCTGCTCGGCTTCGACGGTTTCTTCCGGCATCGGCTTCAGCCCCAGCTGTTCGTAGAACTTTTTGGCTTGCGCCAGCGACTTTACAGCAATTCCAAGATGGTCAATTTCGCTCATCTGGCCTTCCTAGTCCTTCGACAATTCTCTCTACTAGAGAGTACGGGTCGCGCTTGTGATCGGCAACTTCCGCAGCGTAACGGGTCGCTTCGCCCTCGCTCAAATAATACGAAAGCACGCGCTGAAAAAGGGCGTCGCGCAGCATCTCCGCAATCCGTACTCGCCAGTTTTCAATGCGCCGCCGACGCGCCCGATCGCTCTGTTCCAGGTACGAATGATACTTCTCGATGGCCTGCACCAGCTCCTCAATCCCCGATCCATCGCTGGCAACCGTCTTCACGATGGGCGGCGTCCAGTCGTCGTGCCGCATCGCCAGTGCCTGCATGGCGCGGATCTCGCGCTCCACCCGCTCGGCGCCATCGCGGTCGGCCTTGTTGATGACGAAGATGTCGGCAATTTCCATGATGCCGGCCTTAATGGTCTGCACATCGTCGCCCATCCCCGGCACTAGAACGACGATGGTCACGTCGGCCAGCCGCACGATATCGACCTCGTCCTGACCGACGCCGACGGTTTCGATCATCACGATGTCGCGGCCGCTCGCGTCCAGCACCGTGGCCACATCGGCGGTGGTGCTGGCCAGTCCGCCTAGCGAGCCCCGCGTTGCCATGCTGCGAATAAAAATGCCGGTGTCGGCATGATGCGACGACATGCGAATGCGGTCGCCCAGGATCGCGCCGCCGCTGAACGGGCTGGTGGGATCGACCGCGACAATGCCGACCGTCTTGTCCTGCTTGCGATAGACGCGCGCCACCTGATCGACCAGCGTGCTCTTCCCGGCTCCGGGAGATCCGGTCAGCCCCAGCAGCATCGCATTCCCGCTATATGGGAACAGCGCCTTCAGCAGCTCGGTCGATTCCGGCGTGTGATCTTCGACGGTAGAGATCGCCCGCGACAGCGCGCGAATTTCTCCCCCGCGAATGCGGCGGACAATGTCCTCGATGTGGTTGTTGGAGGTCACGATGTCTACGAGTGGAACGTTTTGAAGGGGCGCAACTTTAGCCATGCCCTGAGCTTGCCGAACGGGTGCGCCGTTGCAACCCTTTTGTTCTTGTCATCACGAGCCGACTTCAGTCGGCGAGGGATCTGCTTCTCCGAGGCTTCAGCAATCTGTGAAACCGCTCACAAAGCCAATCAGCCTGCGCTAAGCGGGCTTGAAGGCCGACACTACCTTCTCAATCCTTCAACAACTGTCTTGCAATCACCAGCCTCTGGATCTCGCTGGTCCCTTCGCCGATGGTGCACAGCTTCACGTCGCGATAGAACTTCTCCGCTGGGTAATCCTTGATGAAGCCATACCCGCCGTGAATCTGCACGCACTCGTTGGCGGCGCGCACGGCCACTTCGCTGGTGTAAAGCTTCGCCATCGACGACTCCAGCGTCGTCTTCATCCCGGCATCTTTCATCGCGGCGGCACGATGCGTCAGCAAGCGGGCGGCGTCAATCTCGGTCGCCAGGTCAGCCAGCTTGAAACCGATCGCCTGGAATTCGCTGATCGCCTTGCCGAACTGCTTGCGCTCCTTCGAATATTTCAGCGCCGCATTCGTAAGCGCCCTGCGCCATGCCCAGCCCCAGCGCGGCAATCGAGATGCGCCCGCCGTCCAGCACCTTCATCGCGTCGATGAAACCCTGGCCCTCGTGGCCCAGCAGATTCTCGGCGGGAATCTCGCAATCCTCGAAGATCAGCTCCGAGGTGTCGCTGGCGCGCAGTCCCAGCTTGTTCTCTTTCTTGCCCGCGCGAAATCCCTGCGTGCCTTTCTCGACCACGAATGCCGATAATCCATGGGTGTGCGCCGTCTTGTCAGTGACCGCAATCACGACGGCGACGTCCGCATAGTGGCCATTGGTGATGAACGTCTTGTTGCCGTTCAGCACCCACTTATTGCCTTTGCGAACCGCGGTGCAACGCGCCCCGCCGGCGTCGGAACCCGATCCCGGCTCGGTCAGTCCCCATGCGCCCAGGAACTCGCCAGTCGCGAGCTTCGGAATATATTTGCGTTTCTGCTCTTCGTTGCCCGCCACAAAAATATGGTTCGAGCACAGCGACGTGTGCGCCGCCACAATGATGCCGATGGAGCCGTCCACGCGCGAGAGTTCCTCGATCGCGGTCACATACTCGACGTAGCCCATGCCCGCGCCGCCGTACTCGGTGGGAAAGATTGTGCCCAGCAAGCCGAGCTTGCCCAACTCCTTGACCGTTTCCAGCGGGAATGTGCCCGGCTCGTCCCACTTCATGACGTTAGGCGCAATCTCACGCTCCGCGAAGTCGCGCACCATCTTCTTTAGTTGTAGTTGTTCATCCGAGAGCTGGAAATCCAAACCATTCCTCCGGTTGGTGGGATGCAATGTGGAAACTAGCGGTTATAACACAATCGACGAGGCATCCATAAATCGCTCGCCTACTGCTGCAGCTCGTCCAGGTTCCGCTCCCACAGCTTGATGCCGCCAAGAATCCCATCTTCATTGGAAATAATCTTGGCGTCCTTCGGCAGTTCAATGCTGATCTTGGCTGCATTGCCTCCGCCGATGTAGAGCCGATCATAGTAAAAAACCTTGTACAGTTGATCGATGGCTTCGGCTAATCGTTTATTCCACTTCTTGCGGCCTTCCTTCGCCAAAGCCCGCCGTCCCAACTCGTCCTCATAGGTCTTGCCGTTGCGAAATGGATGATGTCCCATTTCCAGCGAAGGTATCGGGACGCCGTCGAGGTACAGCGCTGCGCCCATGCCGGTGCCCAGCGTGATCACCAGCTCGACCCCAACGCCGCTCACTGCGCCCAAACCTTGCACCACCGCATCATTGGCCAGACGCACCGGCTTGCCCAGCTCCTTCGAGAGATTCTCGGCAAACGGATACTCAATCCACTTCTTATCGAGATTAGCCGCGGTATACACCACGCCTTTCTTGATCACGCCCGGATATCCCACCGACACGCGGTCAAATCCGCCTAGCTGTCTGCCGAAATCGGCGATGATCTGGATGATCGCCTTGGGCGTGGACGGGTCCGGAGTTTTCGCGCGCAGCCGCTCGGTCAGCGGCTTGCCGGCTTCGTCCAGCAGCATGGCTTTCACTCCGGTGCCTCCGATGTCGATGGCCATGGTGCGGATGCCTGTCGTGCTGTCGGTCGCAACCGCCGGCGTTGCGCTTGATCGTTCCTTCTTCTTTTTCTTTGACGAAGCGTGCGGCATAGAATCTCCTGATTGCTGCGATTGCCAATCTTCCGTTAGTTCCAAATAGCAGAGCATACCGGATAAATGGCCGTTCGGGAATCGAGACCCTTGAGAACACCGACTTGAACCTCGCTATATGCTGCAGTGCGGCGATTTTCGTGTAGTGTATTCTGCGACCGGGCGAGCCGGGGCCCGCACGCGATTCGGCGCTGATCCACGGGTCGGATCAGGTCGGTGCATACGACTCGATACAGGAGAACCACCTTGAAATCACGCAGAGAGTTCTTAACTCATACTCCACTCGCGCTGCTGGGAGCGGCGGTTGCATCGTATGCCCAAACGCAAAATCCCGCGCAACAGCAGACACCCGGCGCGCCCCCGGCCTTCGGCACGGCTCCGGCGGTTGGACCTGAGGTCTCGTCTGTCACTTTCGCCGAGGCCGAAAAACTGGTGCAAGTGCAGATGACTCCGGCTGAGCTTGCGCAGGCCGCCGGCAATTGGCGTATGGCGATGGCGCCGCTCTACGAGATGCGGGTCGGGCCCCGCAAAGCGACGCTGGAGCCGACCCTCGCTCCCGCGACCTTATGGGACCCAGTGCTGCCGGGTCAAAAGTCAGGCCCGGCACAAAATCGATTCGTCCCCGGCAAGGGAGAGCCCGGCCCGTTGCCTTCGAGCGATGAGGACATCGCCTTCGCGTCGGTAGTGCAGCTCTCCGGCTGGATTCAGCAGCGCAAGATTACCTCCGAGCGGCTGACCAACATTTATCTGAAGCGCCTGCGCGAATACGATCCGAAGCTGCGCTGCGTGATCACCCTGACCAGCGACCTGGCGATGCAGCAGGCGAAGCAAGCTGACGCGGAGATCGCCGCCGGCAAGTATCGCGGGCCCCTGCATGGCATTCCGTACGGCGTGAAGGACCTGCTCGACACCGCGAACATTCCGACGACCTGGGGCGCGGAGCCGTATCGCAACCGCGTGCCGCAGAACAATGCCGTCGTCGTTCAGCGCTTGCAAGATGCCGGCGGCGTGCTGGTCGCCAAGCTCAGTCTGGGCGCGCTGGCCCTGAACGACATCTGGTTCGGCGGCCAGACTATGAATCCCTGGCTGCTTGAGGAGGGATCGTCGGGCTCCAGCGCCGGCCCGGGCTCCGCCACCGCAGCTGGACTCGTCGCCTTCGCCATCGGCAGCGAGACTGGCGGCAGCATTGTCAGTCCTTCGATGCGCTGTGGAATCACCGGCCTACGCCCAACTTTTGGCCGCGTGGCCCGCACCGGCGCCATGACGCTGTGCTGGTCGCTCGACAAGCTTGGCCCGATGGCGCGCTACGTGGAGGACACCATACTGGTCCTCAGCATCATCACAGGTCCCGATCAGGGAGATTTGTACAGCGTCCCCAGCAAACTTGATTTCGACGCCAGCGCACGTGTGCAGGGCCTGCGCGTCGGCTACTTCCCGGCGTGGATGAAAGAAGCGCCAGCAACGGACGTCGACCGCGCCGCGCTGGAAGCAGTCAAGAAAGTTGGCATGGTTCCCGTCGAAGTGTCGCTGCCAAACTGGCCGTACGATTCGCTGGACCTGATTCTTTTCGCTGAAGGCGCTGCAGCTTTCGAAGAGCTGACACTATCGGGCCAGCTCGATCAGCTTAAAATGCAGGTGCCTGACGCTTGGCCGAATACCTTTCGCCAATCGCGCTTTCTTTCCGCCGTGGACTTCGTGCAGGCCGATCGTTTGCGCCGCAAAGTCGCGATCGAAATGGCTCGCATCTTCTCCCAGGTGGACTTGCTGCTGGTCCCGTCGCTGCGCGACGAGATGCTTACCATTACAAATTTCACCGGCCAGCCGTCGCTCACGTTGCGTGCAGGTTTCGTGGAAGTCTCCGAGGCGCGCAGCGATTGGGCGCCCGATCCGGCCCATCCCCTGCCAAAGTTTTCGCCGCCACGCCGCGTACCGCACGGCGTCACGCTTATCGGGCGACTGTTTGAGGAGGGAACTTTGGGAGAAGCTGGTATGGCGTTGGAGAAAACCTTCGCCGTCGCGAGCGAACGGCCGCCGGGATTCTAGGTCGTGCTGGCGGCGAACAGAAAACAGCCGCGGGCCCAGCCGGCTGTCTTCGACTGAGAGCCGGGGTTGTACGGGTAGCGCGAGTCGCTACTTCAAATCGGCGCGATCGGAAAGTAAAATGCCGTTGCGCGCGTAGCTGTCGCGTGGCACCTCAACGAAGGCAACGGTCAACTTCTCCGCCTTGACGTTAAGTTCCTCCCGCATAGCCTCGGTTATGCGCTTGACCGCTCGCCGTTTCTGTTCCATCGTGCGCCCCGCTAACATGGTGATCTGTACATGTGCCATAAGAGCTCCTATAAGGGCGTTTCACCACGGAGGCACGGAGGTCACGGAGCGGAACTTAAGCCTGTCGTATTCGCGAGTGGGATTGCTCGCCTGTGGTCACGTCACGCCCTGACGCCATGCATTTTGCACAGAGGATCCAAAATCCTCCGTGCTCTCCGTGCCTCCGTGGTGAAATTTCTTGACAGTTTACTTCGCCAGCTCGAATCCGGCGAAGAAATAGCTGATCTCGAAGCGAGCGGTGTCTTCGGCATCGGAGCCGTGCACCGCATTCTTCTCAATGTTTGCAGCCCACTTCTTGCGAATGGTGCCCTCGTCGGCTTTGGCCGGATCGGTGGCGCCCATCAGTTTGCGGTAATCCGCGATGGCCTCTTCCTTCTCCAACGCCATCACGACGATTGGCCCGCTCGACATGAAATTGGTCAGCGATTCAAAGAATGGCCGGTTCACGTGTACCGCGTAGAAGCCTTCGGCTTGCGCCTTATTGATGTGCAGCATCTTCATGCCGATGATGCGGAATTTGTTTTCCAAAAGCGTGTGAACGATGTCGCCAGCCGCGCCGCGCTCCACGGCGTCAGGCTTGATGATGGAAAGAGTGCGTTGCAGTGTCTTCATGTTTCGTTGGGTCCTTTATGATTCGTGGTTTGATGTTTGATGTTTGATGTTCGCTTCTCGCTCTTCGCCAGAGGCTCTTGGCTTCTAGCTCTTAGCCTTTAGCTCTTAGCAGGCCAGAAGGCGCTGATAATTGTCGTCCCAACCGAGGACTTCAGTCCGAGCGGAGGGTCCGTGGTTCGTCGCGAAGACCAAGGTTGCTCAGGCAGGCGTGCCAGCGTCGGGCAGTGCCGCGACCCAGTCACAGTCAACTACCTTGCAGACGTCATACAGCGCCTCAACGGTATAGTCCCAAAGCGACAGGGGATCACCGAGCAACGGTGTGATGTCCCATCCTATGAGGTCGCCGAGCTGGTCTGCGGTCAAACCGCTTTCCGAAATCTTCTTGACGATATGCGCCGTGACGTCTTCGAATGTAACGGTTTGCTCGCCTCCTTCTCCGTCGCGGCCGAGAAGAATCACACTTGGTTGTACGCCTAGAATGTGTCCCAGCTCTGCCAGCTCCTTAAGCGAAATAACTGAGAATACTTCGTACTCGTATAACTCGAGATCGCAGTAAGAATCTATGGTTATCCCGAGGCGAGAAGCTATCTCGTTCTCTCTCAGCGCCGCCTGCAATCGTGCTTGTCGAATTCGACCTGCTATCGAAGGCAACCGTGGGGTTTCCAGCTCATCAAGACTCTTTGCCGGTCCGCGTCCCTCAAGTGCGAGTTCAGCGCGATGTCGCTCCCCAGTCGGGACGCTCATAGAACTCCAACCACCGAGACAGGTGGGCACGGGAACGCTGGCCTGAAGGCCAGCTCTACCCAAAGACGCATCCGGCGAAAAGCGAATAGCGAGAGGCGAAGAGCGGCCTTCCGCTACTTCATTACCGCCGCTTGCGCCTTCACCAGCGTCTCGCCAATGTCGGCGGGCGATTGCGCCACGTGAATGCCCGCCGCCTCCATCGCCTTGATCTTCTCCGCTGCCGTTCCCTTGCCGCCCGAAATGATCGCGCCCGCGTGCCCCATGCGGCGTCCCGGCGGCGCGGTCCGGCCCGCGATGAAGCCCACCACCGGCTTGCGCACGTTCTGCTTGATAAACTCCGCCGCCGTCTCCTCGGCACTACCGCCGATCTCACCAATCATCACGATGGCATCCGTCTCCGGATCCTCGTTGAACAAGCGGATCGCGTCGACAAAATTCGTCCCGATGATGGGGTCGCCGCCAATGCCGATCGCAGTCGATTGGCCGATGCCGCGCGTCGTCAACTGGTACACCGCTTCATACGTCAGCGTGCCCGAGCGCGAGACGATGCCGACATTGCCTTCCTTATGAATGTGCGCCGGCATGATGCCGATCTTGCACTTGCCCGGCGAAATGATGCCTGGACAGTTTGGCCCGATCAGTCGCGAGTTCTTGCCCTTCAGGAACTCCCACGTGTTGACCATGTCCATCGCGGGAATGCCTTCGGTGATGCACACGATTAACGCAATTCCGGCGTCGGCAGCTTCCATGATCGCATCGGCCGCAGCCGGCGGCGGAACGAAAATCACGGTTGCGTTAGCGCCGGTCTTCTGCACGCCTTCGCGCACCGTATTGAAGATGGGCCAACCCTCATGTGTGGTACCGCCCTTGCCGGGAGTCACACCTCCAACTACTGTTGTGCCGTAGGCTGCGGCGTTCTTCGAGTGAAACGTCCCCTCGCGCCCGGTCAATCCCTGCACCAGCAGGCGTGTCGATTTATCAACCAGAATGCTCATAGCTTTTGCCATTCCCCTTTCGAGCCTTCGGAACACGTGAGTACGACCAGACTGCCGTGGCATATGCCGTCGCATTCCTGCTCGAAGTCGGTTGTCTGGAGACTGTTCTCACAACTGAGTTCCAGACAGGTGAGAACCCAGCTCTCGTCGCCCAATGTCGACGTCATCCGCGTCGGCTTGTGGGCAGGTTTATCGAAAGGAATCGTCGTTGTTCCCATCATTGCCCCCTGGCGGCGGCGACAACTTTCTCGGCCGCGTCCTTCATGGTCTGTGCCACGATGAATTTCAGTCCGCTCTCCTGCAATGTCTTGCGGCCCTGCTCGACGTTGGTCCCTTCCAGCCGCAGCACAATCGGCAATTGGAACTTGGTCTTACGTGCCGCGCTGACGATGCCGTTGGCCAGCGTGTCGACGCGCAGAATGCCGCCGAAGATGTTGATCAGGACGGCCTTCACATTCTTGTCGCTGAGCAGAATCTCGAAGGCGTGCGTCACCTGTTCCTCGTTGGCGCCGCCGCCCACGTCGAGAAAGTTGGCCGGCATGCCGCCGGCGTACTGAATGATGTCCATAGTCGCCATGGCCAGGCCGGCGCCGTTCACCATGCAGCCCACGTTGCCGTCGAGCTTGATGTAATTCAGGTTGTACTTGCTGGCCTCGACCTCCAGCGGGTCTTCCTCGCTGATGTCGCGCAGCTCCAGAATGCCGGGATGGCGCGAGAGCGCGTTGTCATCGAAGTTCATTTTGGCGTCGAGCGCGAACAGGCGTCCGTCCGTCGTGGTGATGAAGGGATTGATCTCGACCAGGGATGCGTCGGTATCTTCGGCGGCGCGAGCCAGCGCCATCATGAACTTCACCGCGCCGCTGATGTAGCGGGCCTCGAGCCCAAGGCGGAAAGCGATCTCGCGCGCCTGGAAACCCCGCAGCCCGAAGCCCGGCACGATGTGCTCTTTAATAATGGCGTTGGGATCTTTGGCGGCAACTTCTTCAATCTCCATACCACCCGCAGCCGATGCCATGAAGGCGTTGCGGCCCACGACGCGGTCGAGCACGATGCCGAGATAAAGCTCGCGGGCGATGGGCAGCGTCTCTTCGATTAACAGGCGCTGCACCTTTTTGCCTTCGGGCCCAGTCTGGTGGGTGATCAGTTGCATGCCCAGCATCTTGGTTGCCAGCTCGCCGGCTTCATCGGGCGATTTTGCCAGCTTGACGCCGCCGCCCTTGCCGCGGCCTCCGGCATGAATCTGCGCTTTCACGACGACGCCAGTCGCCCCGTCCTGAAATAACGCCCTCGCCGCATCGAGCGCTTCTTCGCGGCTCTCGACCATCCGGCCGCGCGGCACAGCTACTCCATACTTCGAGAGAATGGCCTTTCCCTGGTACTCGTGTATTTTCATGTTGGTATTACGGCCCGAGTTGGGTGCCCCACTCTAGCCTTCTTTTGGCTAGGGTGGGTTCAAGAATGAGGCACCCCGAATCTGTCGGGACTCGTCTACTCCTTACAAGGATGGCTAACAGTAGGAAACTCTTGATTGTATAAGATGAGCCACCTCAAGGAAAATCGTGGCAACGGCGGGAACTGGTAGGATTGCTGGAGCGGAGAGCGGAAAGGGCGGTAGCATGAAGTGGAAGTTGGCGTTAGTTGTGCCGCTTTTGCTGTTGTTCTTCTGTGTCGGGGTCGCCCATGTAATCAACCCTGACCGCTTTATCAAACGCTCCGGAATCCGTAAGGGGGGAGAACTGCTGACAGACTGGAATCGGCTTCAATTCCAGATCGTTGGCTTGATTTTTGCTGGATTCTCAGCATACCTGCTCTATGTTGCCTGTCGTACCCTCATTTTGTCGCGATAATTCAAAGTCGCCCACTACCCAACGGAGGGTTGGGCTCGATTTGCGGATTGGGCTTTCGTCCCGACAACTGAGACACTACCGGGCCCCGGCGGGCTCCAGATTCTACCCGTTCGGCTTCACTACCTTGGTATGTCCCGTGGTCTTCAGTTTGAAAACGTCGCCGGAAAGTTTGTGATTGATCTGGATATTGCTGTACTTGGTGATGCGGTAATCGCCTGAAGGCTCGTCAAACCTCTGTTGCACGGTGACACCCCGCGCGGGATCGATCCACAACGTTATCGTCTGAAACATGTTGCGCACGCGCGGCGACTTGGGCGTCAGGACAAGCTTGGCGGCATTGAAACCGTCGACCTGTTCCGTGCCGCCGTAAGTAACGTCATAGGAGTTGCTGAGATCGTGGCCTCGGCCGCCAAATCCCAGCACCAGAAAACTTTCGAAGGCGGCCTTGTTCTTGCCGGCACTGTATTCCGTCACCTGGTCGATGGAAGGCTGGTAGTAGCTGACCGTGCCGTTGCTGAACACCACATACTTCTTGTCGGGAGAGGTGAACTCGGCAGCCATTTCCATGCTGTCGCCTTGGCGGCGAAAATACATTGTGCCCTTCTGAAGATCGTGGTCGTCGACCACCTTCTGATAGGTGTCGGCCACAAAGTCACACTGGGCACTGTGAAAGTTCGCTGCTGCCTTGTCCATGGAGTCGAGCACGGACTCCAGATTCTGGGCCTGTGCCACGGATATGCCGCAAAGAACAAGCAATGCCAGCACTGGGATCATTAATCTGTGCATATTTTCACTTGCTAAAGATGGAAACCGAATTGAGATGCAGGGTTGCTTCCGAGTTGCGGCTGCTGCTCAACGATGCACCCAAACTTTGTATGCCACGATGTTGTGGTGGGTGTCCTGCACAGTCTGAAAGCGGTCAATGGTAACGTATCCGGCGATCGGCTCAATGATGTGCAGCAGCGATTCGCGAACCTCGGTATCGCTGCCCGGCTTCACGGCTGACGCATCTACTTTGTACAGGAATCCGTCGCCCTCCTGCTGCACAATAAGCTCCGTCTGATGCGGCGAACGCTCGACCGGCTTATCGCGAAAGTTGATCCAGATGGGGGCGAGGAAGATGAACGCCAGGATCAGCGTGACCATCACGTCGTAATGGACATTGCCACGCGGGTGGGTCCACCAGAAATAGCCCCTGACGGTTTGTCCAAACTTGCTCACTATTAACAAGTCTAGAGAGGCGCAGGCCGATGTGCAAGAAACGACACGGTTCGCTATTCATGCCGTCTTGTGAGAGGCCAGCGGAAAAGCGGCGCTCTTGGACCATACCCCCTCCTGATCGCTCGTCATCAGCCAGATTTCTCTGGCAAAACATTTGATTGGCAGATGACGCCGAAGGTAACGTTCAACCGTAGCCAATGTCTCGCCGTTCACTCCATGGACCACCGTTAAGTGCGGAACTATCTCGGAAAAAGCTCCGTTATAAGGTTGGCAATCAGGCCAAACCGTCACGAGGGTTTCGGTGATTTGTGCAAATGCTTCTGATTTGTCGGGGTGCAAATAGGCAGTCGCCGGAAACCGTCGAACTTCAGTGAAGGAGAAAGCAAATGCTTCAATCGGCATACAAATGTCTCGCAGAACTCCGATTTCCTCTGAAATAGCCTGCGGCGGACGAAAGGGATAAAGCAGAGTGATGTGGGCCGGCACACCAAGACGGGCAGTCCGATCGTATTGCGATCGCAGTGACGCCACGATTGGTTCAACGTCGGGAACCGGTATGATGACCGCCGATTCATTTCCCATGCGGCCGCCCTATGTCCTCAGCTCCACTACGGTCGCTCCGCCGCCGCCCTCGTTCTGCGGAGGCTCGCTGACATTGGCGACGTGGGGATGACTTTTCAGATATAGCCGCAAGGCTTTGCGCAGGATTCCCATGCCGCTGCCATGCACAACGCGGAGCCGAATCGCGCCTGCCAGGAAGGCGCGATCGACGAACTTCTCCACCGCCTGCGTGGCTTCGTCGACGGTCTGGCCGATGACGTTAATTTCGGTGGGGACACTTTCGTCTTCGCGCGCCAGAGACACATTGATGCCGCGTGCGCGCGCCGACGCCACGGGATTGCTATCGGCACGGGCCACCACGCTGGCGAAATCGTCGCGCGCCACCTTCATCTTCATTGGGCCCACGGCGACCTCGAAGCTGTCATCGTCGAGATGGCGCAGCACGCGGCCGTCGCGACCCAGCGACTTGAGGCGCACGGTGTCGCCAACGGACACGTGCCTCACTATGTGCTGCTGCGCGTCAGGGTCGCCGGTATCGGCACCGGTGCTATGGGCCACAACTGTGGAGTCGAATTGCTCGCGGAATTCGCGGCGCATCTTGGCGATGCGGCGCTCGGCGTCTTTCGACAGCTTAAGCGCCTGGGCGCGGTCCTGCACGGCATTCACCGTCTCTCGGGCGCGATATTCGAAATCACGCAGCACGCTTTCCAACTTCTTCTCCAAATCGCGGAGTTTTTCCTTCTGTTCCTTGCGGCCCTCCAGTTCGAGATGATTGCGCTGGCGAGCCACTTCCTGCTCGCGGGCGCGAAGCTCGGTGCGCTCGGAATCCAGTTGCCGCAACTCACTGTGCAGGCGATCAAGAAAGCGCGAGACATCCTGCGCCTGCGAACTCATGCGCTGGCGGGCATCCCCCACAATGTGGGAGTTGAGTCCCAGCTTGTGTGCGATGTTGATACCTGCCGAGGCGCCGGGCACGCCGACGCGAAGCTCGAAGGTCGGCGCGAAGGTATCTTCGTCGAATCCGACGGCGGCGTTCAGCACGCCAGGAGTGTTGGCGGCATACACCTTCAGCGCGGTGTGATGGGTGGAGACGATGCTGAGACAGGACATGCGCCGGAAGTAGTCGGCGATGGCGACTGCCAGGGCCGCACCCTCTTCGGGATCGGTGGCCGAGCCCAGCTCGTCGAGCAGCACCAGAGATTGCGCGGTGGCGTGGTGCGAGATGAAGTCAATGTTGGTGACGTGGGCGGAGAACGTTGACAGGTTCTGCTCGATCGATTGGTAGTCGCCGATATCGGCAAACACCGTGTCGAAGATGGGCAGCTCGGCGCGGTCAGCGGGAATGGGGATGCCGGACTGCGCCATCAGCGCCAGCAGTCCGACGGTCTTCAGGGCTACGGTCTTACCGCCGGTGTTGGGGCCGCTAATGATGAGCTGGCGATGCTGGCTGTCGAGCTCGACGGTGAGCGGTACAACCTGGACGCCACGACCCTTCAGGGTGCGTTCCAGTAAAGGATGGCGCGCGTTGCGCAGGATGAGCGCATCACCTGAGGTCCCACTCATCCCAACTGATGGGATGAGTGGGGCACCCACCAGTAACTTCACTGTGACGCAGTTGTAGTCTTCGGCAAAGCGCGCTTTGGCGAACTGGAGCTCAAGTTCCGACAACACACTCACCGCGTGAGCCAGCTCGGCGGCGCGTTCGCCGAGGCGGGCCGTCATATCGAGCAGGATGCGATGGATTTCCGCTTGCTCCTCTTCCAGCAGGCGGACCAGATCGTTGTTCTGCTCGATGGTTTCCAGCGGTTCGATGAACACCGTCTGCCCACTGGACGAAGCGCCATGGGCGACGCCCTGCACGCGGCGGCGTTGCTCGGTTTTCACGGGGATGACGAAACGTTCGCCGCGAATGGTGACCAGTTCTTCTTGGACCGCGCCACCTTCGGAAAGCCGCCGCAGATAGGCGCGCAGCGACTCCTGGATGGTCCGCTTCTGTTTCTCGATCTCGCGCCGGATTCGCGCCAGCTCCGACGAGGCCCGGTCATCCAGAGTGCCGTCGGGGAGGATCTTATTGCGGAAGTGACGGAGCAGGAGAGTGAAGTCGGCAATGCCCTCAGAGAGTTCGTGGACGGCTTGCCACTTATCCTGGATGGCGGCCGCGGGGTGGAGTGCGATCTCGCGCCACTCGGCAGCGCGGTCGGCCAGCAGGAGGAGATCGCGAATCTCGACGATCTCCAGCGCGGCTCCGGTGATGCGGGCCTTGTCGATCAGCTGCGAAGGATCGAGCAGACCGTGGAAGTCGAATCGTCCTCCGGTCCGCAGGTATCCGCGCAACTCTCCGGTAAGCTGCTGCTGCAGCTCGATCCACTGGCGATCACGCGAGGGCGTGAGCTGCATCACCCGCTCATGTCCAAGAGGCGAGGCGGTGTAGATGGCCAGAAGTTGCCGGAATTGATCGAATTCCAGGACGCGTTCGCTGGTGGTCTTGATGAGGCTGGAAGAATCCATCGCTGTGAGTCCTATGGTACAGGACACAGCAGGCTGCATTTTGCAGGCGCTAGAGCCCGGGCGCTTGTGCGATGCCGTGATCGGCATGGCTGAAACAGGCTGCTGAAAAACTCAAGAAAAGCAGATCCCTCGTCGGCCTGAAGGCCTCCTCGTGATGACAAGAACAAAAGGGGACCTGCAACGGCACGGCTGAAGCCGCGCCCTGATACAAACCGCTGTATTGAGATAGGTCCGAGAAGTTTACCTTGCGGAACCTACGCGACTACCGCTCCCGCCGTATGCCGGGTACACTGATTCGGCGATTGAACGGTTTGCTGAGAAATTCGGGAGAGCAGATCCCTCACCGACTGAAGTCGGCTCGGGATGACAAAATATAAGGGATCGTAGCGGCGCACCCGTTCGACAAGCTCAGGGCATGGCTAAAGCTGCGCCCCTTCAAAACAGAGGACCAATGCTAGAGCATTCCGATGCTTTCGTTTTTTTTGGCGCCACCGGCGATTTGGCTTACAAGAAGATCTTTCCCGCGCTGCAAAGCATGGTGCGGCAGGGCACGCTCGACGTGCCCGTAATTGGGGTGGCCAAGTCCGGCTGGACCATCGAGCAGTTGCGGGAACGCGCTCGCGACAGCATTACCAAGCACGGCGGCGGCGTGGATGATGAGGCATTCCAGAGATTATGCGAGCTGCTTAGTTACGTCGACGGCGATTACAAGGACGACAAGACCTACGTAGCGTTGCGCGGACTGCTGGGAAATGCTCAGTGCCCGACCCACTACCTGGCGATTCCTCCCAGCATGTTTCCGGTGGTAGTCCAGGGCCTGGCGAGGGCGAGCTGCGCGAAGAATGCGCGCGTGATTCTGGAGAAACCCTTCGGGCGCGATCTGGTGTCGGCGCGCAAACTCAATGAGACGCTGCACCAGGTCTTTCCTGAGGAGAACATCTATCGCATCGATCACTACCTGGGTAAGGAAGCGGTGGAAAACCTGCTGATCTTTCGCTTCGCCAACAGCTTCCTGGAGCCGATCTGGAACCGCAACTACGTACAAAGCGTGCAGATCACCATGGCCGAGAAATTCGGAGTGGAGGGCCGCGGGAAATTTTACGAGGAGGCAGGGGCCATTCGAGACGTAGTACAGAACCACATGTTGCAGGTAGTCGCGTTTCTGGCGATGGAGCCGCCTACGACCATGTATGTGGATTCGGTGCGCGACGAGCAGGTGAAGATCTTCCGCACCATTCCGCCTCTGAGTCCGGCAAACATCGTGAGAGGCCAGTTCGACGGTTACCGCAACGAGCCCGGGGTGTCGCCGCATTCGGATGTGGAGACCTTCGCGGCCTTGCGTCTGGAAGTTGACTCGTGGCGCTGGGCGGGCGTGCCATTTCTGGTTCGCGCCGGCAAGCGCCTGCCCGTAACCGCGACGGAGGTTTTCGTAAAGCTGCGCAAGGCCCCGCTGAGCAAGATGGGCGGCGACGGCAGAAACTACTTCCGATTCCGACTGGGGCCCGACATCGAACTAAGCCTGGGCGCGCGTGTTAAGCGGCCGGGACCCCTCCTGGTGCCGATGCCAGTGGAGCTGTCGGCGGTGAAGTACACCAGCAACGACGAGATGGACGCTTATCAGCGGCTGCTGAGCGATGCCATGAGGGGCGATCCAATGCTGTTCGTACGGCAGGACGCGGTGGAAGCGGCGTGGGCGATCGTCGAGCCGATTTTGGGCGATTGTTGTCCGACGGAGCTGTATGAGCCGGGGACCTGGGGTCCGCCGGACTCGCGCGAATTGGCGGCTGATATTGGCGGGTGGCACGATCCGGCATAGGCCGGCGCGGGCGGTGCCGTCGTCCCGTCCCTCGGGGCTCTGGTTCTTTTTCTCGCGTGCAGAAAAGATATCAGCGCGACAGTGCTATTGCGGCTCTGGGGCCGGTATGTCCGCCTTCACGTCTGTATTGTGATAGTTGGTGATCTTCCACTCGCCTCCGTCTTTAACCACGACCTGCAACAACCGCGTGCGGAGCCGGCCTTTATCGTCGGTGCTGGTTCCGGGGGAAAGCTTCTGAATTCCCGTCACTGCGGTGAGCACTTCCACAACGGCAACATCGGGCCGGACGAACCGAATTGAAACAACGTCCTGGTGCAGAGTACTTCCGTGGAAGGGGCCGCCGAACAGGAACACATGCTGTTTCGTGAAAGCCTGAACCCCTGTGAAGTACTGTCCTCGAATATTGACGAATATTCCATCGGCTGCAAAATGTCGCGAGTATCCCTCCGCATCTCCGGCATTCCAGGCCGTAACCTCTTCTCGAACGATGTTGCGAATGGCAACTTCGTCGGGTGTTGCCTGCTGCGCCGCGGCCATGGTTGCAGCCAGGAAAATGGCGGAAACTAACAACGTTTTCATTTCACCTCCAAACCAAGTGATGCGCGTGCCGATCAGCACGTCAAACAGGTCAAGAAAGCCGCGCCCCGCAAGTGCGAACCCCGTCAGTCGCAAGCTGCTGCGCAAAATTGTTGTGGAATGTCCCGGCTGCGTCGTCATGGTGGTCTCCTTTACCGATGCGACCGTTGACGATTGTTATTTGTGGAAGTGTACACCCGAAACGTTTCGAAAACTTCCGGCAGAAGAGGGTAACTAAACGTCTGCGAAATAGGGGGCCTTGGACTCCCTGCGCTCGCTCCCGCCGGAAGAACAGCAGGTCCTTCGAATGCGCGTCCGCCCGACCCGCAAACATGCGGGTCGGAAAAAGCAAGCGGACGCTCCGCTCAGGATGACACAGTTAATAGGGGTCCTTCGACTCGCTGCGCTCGCTCAGGATGACACAGGCACTTGGAAGCTGAACTGACAACCGCAACGACAACTGACTTTTCCTATCCTGCGTGGCGGGGACGAATGTCGTATTGGCGGATTTTGTAGAGCAGGGCTTTGTAGCTGATATTGAGCTTGGTGGCGGCGCGCTTGCGATTCCAGGCGGTCTCTTCCAGCACCTGGGCAATTACTTCCGACTCCGCACCATTCTTCAGGTTGCGGACCATTTCCTTCAGATCAGGTTGGGTCTGCGGCCCTTTGTCGTCGGCGGAAGCAGCGGCGTTCTGGGTCTCAGGATTTGGCCTTCTCTGCAGCTCGCCAACCGCGGCAGCTTCGTCGCCCAGCACCAGGAAGCGCTTCACGAAGTTTTCCAGTTCGCGAATATTGCCGGGCCAGGAATAGGCTTCGCACGCTTCCACCAGGCGCTGCGAGACGCTGAGCGGGGCGCAGGCATACTTGTCAGCCAGCTGGATCATGAAGTGCCGCAGGATCATGGGAATCTCTTCGCGGCGTTCGCGCAGCGAAGGCATGCGCAAGACGAAGCTGTTCAGGCGGTAATAAAGATCCTCGCGGAAGGTCTTCTGGGCGATGGCCTGCGGCATGTTGATGTTAGTGGCGGCCAGAACGCGGACATCGACCTGGACAGTGCCCCGTCCGCCGAGGCGCGAGAATTGGCCGTCCTGTAGAACCTGAAGGAGCTTGGCCTGCAGCGCCGGGGACATTTCGCCGATTTCGTCGAGCAGCAACGTGCCCTTGTTACAAAGCTCGAACTTGCCGGGCTTGGCTTTATTAGCGCCGGTGAAAGCACCGGGCTCGTAGCCGAAGAGCTCGCTCTCCAGCAACTCGCTGGGAACGGCGGCGCAATTGACTTTGAGGAATGTGCGATGGGCGCGGTCAGAATACTTGTGGATGAGGCGGGCCAGGACTTCCTTGCCGGTGCCGCTTTCGCCGAGTAACAGTACGGGAAAGTCGAATTTCGCCACTTGCATGGCCTGGGCGCGAAGCTGGCGCATCAGCGGGGTAGCGGAAAAGAAATACACGCCCTCGCCGACTTCGATAGCGTCACCTGCGCCGGGTGCGGCGGGATCCGTATTCTCCAGGCAGAAGCGCAGGACTTCGTCCATTTCTTCCTTCTGGACAGGCTTGGAAAGATAGTCTTGGGCGCCCAGCCGCATGGCTTGCGCCACTTTGCGGGTGTCCCGTACACACGACAACATCACGACCTTGGTGGAAGGACGGGCTTCACGAATACGCTGAAGCGTCTCCAAGCCGTCCGCGCCGGGCATCACCATATCGAGCAGGACCAGGTCGGGGCTGTCGCGCTGGACCTTGTCGACGGCCTCCAAACCGTTGGAGGCGGTGGACACGCGATAGGAATCCAGCTCCAGAACCGTCTGGAGATACCGCAACATGCTAGGTTCGTCGTCCACCACAAGAATGTGGGAAGTGCTCATTGATCCTCCACAAGGCGTTCTGGGGGAGGATTCAGCAATACTAGAAATGAAAACTTGCTGCCTGTGCCCGGCTCGCTTTCGACCCAAATTTTTCCGCCGGCGGACTGCACCAAGCGGCGGGCAATGGCGAGACCGAGGCCGTGGCCTTCGGCTCGCATGCCCTGAGGAACCAACCGGAAATACTCGTCGAAGATCTCCTGCTGGAACTCGGGCGCGATGCCCGGACCGGTATCAGAGACGGAAATGCGGCAGCAATTAGGGGCATTCACCCGCTGGCGGCGACGCTCTATGGTTGGCGGCCGCGCTACGGTCCGCCGCTCCCAAAAGTACGGCTCAACATGCAGCCACACCGTCCCGGAAGCTGGCGTGTACTTCATGGCATTATCGAGCAGGTTGGAGACGACGTGCTGAATCTTATAGTAATCAAACGGGAAGGGCTCGAGTTTGTCGTTGGGCAGAAAGTAGAAGGCGATGGCCTTTTCCTGAAAGCGCTGCGACCAGACTTCGGCGATCTCGCGTATGCAGCCGTTGATGTCGCTGACTTCGTAGTGCAATTCGAGGCGGTCAACCTTGAGGGCAGCGTAGGTCAACAGGTTCTGAATGAAATTAGACAGGCGAGCGCCATTGGCCTGCATCTCGGTCAGGACTTCCATCTGGCGAGGGCTCAAGGGACCGAGTTTTTCCGACAACAAGAGGTGCAGATAACCTGCCATGATCGCCAGCGGGGTCTTCAGCTCATGAGCCGCGGAAGCCAGGGCATCGCGGCAGCAGCCGCAATGCTCGTGCGTAACAGCCTCAGGGGTTTGCTTTATCGATGACATCGTAACTGGCGGCGGCATGGGGATAACCCCCTTATGAAGCCTGGGAGACGAGGGCAAGTCCATGGCGTTCCCAGGATCAATCCCCGATTTGTGTTGTACAGGCATACTCTCGACAAAAGTCAGCCTTAGGTTTAGTGAGTTACCAATCCTCGGGAGATAGAGTTGAAACACTCTACAGGGGGAGAGATGATTCTTACCGCAAACCCATGCATTGTCAATGCCAAACTGATTAATTCTTCAGGAAAAGTGGCAATTTCGTTTCCTTTTCCGGAAGGCATTTTCACCTTTAGCAGGCATTCCTGTTCCGCTCTAGCGCAATAGATTGCAACGTCCGGTTTCACATGACATTCGAGAATTGGTCCTATATCCAACAAAGGAAACAGGTTGCCTTAACCTGTTGATTTGGTTATCGATGTGCGTCATACGCTTGTAATGTAGGAGCTGGCCTTTGCGTCGAAGCGTATCCGTTGCCGAGCGCCGCGGTTGGGACCGGTTGCCTATTTCCATCCCGTTTTTCGTGCGGGGCAAGAGCTCCAACGGGGAAGAATTTCTGGAGTTTGCCACAGCGCTGAACCTGTCGGCTGGCGGCGTTTTGTTGGCGACTCGACGGTATCTGGATCCTGGTACCGAGATTACTCTTGAGATTCCCGTCGCTTTAGCCAACAAAGCACAGTTGCCTCGATCCATATCCCTCTTACGTGCCACTGTATTGCGATGTACGGCGGATCGGCAGTACTTTCTTTTGGGACTTAAGTTCCAGGAGCCGCTGCTCGAGCAGTCCTCAGGACTGGAAGCCGGCAAGTCCCGAGCAGTTGGGAAACTCACTTCCTCTGAGTGAAAACATTTTCACATTTATATCGCAATAAGGTTCTATCCTAGCCATTTTCCGGCCAGCTAAAATCCACTACTTGCTGTAATAAGTGTATTGTAAGCAATAATTTATGCAGAATATGCGCATTTTATTGCAATGTGCAGGAACTTGGCGCAATAAATGCAAATCATTAGCACGTCGACTTCTAAAAGTACCTAAGAAAGAAGCGAGAATGCCACTGCTGGCGGGCTCGAATAACGAGAGTGCGATTACGGTGCAACAGCTCCCCCCTGAGCCCGTGATCTTCGGGCAGACGCCCGCGATGCGTGACGTCCGCCAGAAGCTGGAGCGGGTTGCAGCTTCCAATCTGTCCGTGCTGGTCAGCGGAGAGAGCGGCACCGGCAAGGACATCGTCGCCCGCCTGCTGCACCTTTACTCGCCTTGGGCTGCGGGCCCATTTGTGAAGGTGAATTGTCCGGCCATTCCGGGAACGCTTCTCGAAAGCGAACTGTTCGGCTATGAGCGCGGCGCATTTACCGGGGCTTTCAACCCAAAGCCGGGTAGAGTGGAAATGGCGCATCGCGGCACGCTGTTTCTGGATGAAATTGCCGAGCTGGATGCCATGCTGCAAGCCAAGCTTCTGCAGCTATTGCAGGACGGCCAGTTCAGCCGGATCGGCGCCCAGGAAGACAAGAAAGTTGAAGTGCGGGTGGTATGTGCCACCAACCGCGAACTGCATGAGGAGATTGAACAAGGCAACTTCCGTCCTGACTTGTTTTACCGCATCGCGACGATGACCATCCACCTGCCGCCTTTGCGCGAACGGGCGGTGGATTTGCCGATTATCTGCGACTACTTGCTGCAGTACTACAACGAGAAGTTGAACGGGCGGGTAGTGATGGTACGGCCGGCGCTGATGGCCAAGATGCAGCGCTATTCCTGGCCGGGCAACATCCGGCAGTTGGAAAACCTGGTCAAGCGCTACGTGGTGATGGGGACGGAAGATGTGATTTTGAGCGAACTCCTCGAGCCCAATGAGCGCGATGCGGTAGACACGCTGGTGCTGGAGGGGCCGGTATCGCTGAAGAAATTGACCCGGCAGACGGTGCGCAAATTGGAGGCCCGTATTATCCTGAATGCGCTGCACGCCAACAATTGGAACCGCAAGAAGGCGGCGCGCTCGCTCGATATCAGCTACCGCGCCTTACTATACAAACTCAAGGAAGTTGGAATTCCGCAACGGCGTTCCAGTACCACTACCAAACACGAAGAAGACGGGGCGGAGTAAGCCGCTGAGGTGAGAGATGTATTGGGAGCAACAGACTTTGGGCAAGCGAATTTTCGTAATGACAGCAATCGCCTTGCTGGGGCTTTGCGCCCTGGCAGCCTATGGACAAGACAGTACGGCCCAGCAGGGGGCCGGTTCCACGCCGGCCGCGCAGCCGGTCATTCCTGACAGCAGCTCCAGCGGCGACGCCAGCAGCGCAAAAGACGTAGCCAAGACGACAACGCTGCCGGCCACGGGCAGCCCGCATCCGCACGTGGCCAACGTTCGGCCGGACACCTACGTTATCGGCGTTGGTGACGTACTGGACGTCAATGTCTGGAAGGAGCCTGAACTCTCCAAAGTGGTTGGCGTGCGCACTGATGGAATGATCACGCTGCCTTTAATCGGAGAGATCAAGGCTAACGGGTTGACTCCGGTGCAATTGCAGGCGCAGATCACGACCGCGCTGTCGAAGGAGATGTCTGACCCGCAGGTTGTGATCATGGTGGGTGCGGTAAACAGCCTCAGCTTCAACATCATGGGCAATGTTTACAAGCCGGGATTCTTTCCCCTGTCGCGGCCGATCACGATCCTGGATGCCATCGCGCTGAGCGGCGGCTTCCGCGATTTTGCCAAGCAAAAGAAGATTTATATTTTGCGCGCCGCGCCCGATGGGACACAGCAGAAAATCAAGTTCAACTACAAGCAGGTGATCAAAGGGCAGAACATGTCGCAGAACATCATGGTCGAACCTCGCGATACCATTGTGGTGCCGTAGCGATCGGGTTCGTCGAGGGCGACAGGAGGATGAGATGAAACGGCAACTAAGACCAATTCTGGCCGCAATCGCGCTGTTTTGCGCGCCGCTGGCCTGGTCGCAGAGCGGTTCTACGGACTCGGGCGCAAGCACGCCGAGCGCTCCGTCGCAGGCCGGTTCTTCCATATGGCAAAGCAGTACGCCGGACACATCGCAAACCCAAAATGGCGCATCGACTTCGTCGCAACCCGGTACCGCGAATCCATCGCAAACGGGTACGTCGGATCCAGCCCAGAACGGCTGGCCGAATGCAACACCGCAGAACGGCCCCCTGACTCCGGCCCAGAGCGCGTGGCCGGATAGTTCCTCGCAAAACGGGCCACCGGATGGATCGCAAAATGGCCCCCCGGATACGACGGCAGCGGGAGGGGGAGCAGGCGGCCTGGATGACGCCTCGCAGTTGGGTTTGGGAGGCCCGCAGGCTACCTTTACCCATCCGGAAAAGCTGCCGCCCATGACCCTGTTCACGGACCAGATATCGCACACCGGGTATACCTTTACTTTTTCGGCGGGCGAGGTGGCCCAATACCTCTCGGGTGGATACGGTAATTCCCCGGGATACTGGGACAACCTGAACCTGCTCAACGCCGGCCTCAATATCGTGCAGGCCAGGCCGACGATTCTATGGTCGCTGGGTTACAACGGCGGCGTCAGCACGACCACCGGATCGGTTAATGAAAGCTACTCGAACCTGAACCAAGCCGTCAATGCGCACATCATTTGGGCATTCGCCAAGCGCTGGCAGTTCCGCTTCAAAGACAATTACTTCTACTCCGACGATCCGTTCCAGCCGTTCTTCACTTTTCTGAGCGCGCCCGTGCCGAACAATCCCAATCCGGTAACTTACTTTCCGGAGACGGTGTTGGAGCAGAATCAGGCGACGGCTGACATAACCTATCTCTTGGGGCCCCACGATAGCATCGATTTTTACGGTGGCGAAAGCTTCCAGCACTATCTGCGAGGCGTCGTGGAGTCGGGCAACAGCAGCTTTAATCCAGGAGCGCTCTGGAATTCGACCACTTACGCCATGGGGGCTTTTTACCAGCACGTCTTCAGTCCCCGGCTGAGCGGCGGGGAAGGGTACGTTTTCACCGCCCTGGATTTCGGGCATGGAGAGTCGCGCGCCGGCACGGGAGTATTCCAGACCTTTGTCACCTACAAAATCAACCCCCGGATGACGGTTTCCGGATGGATTGGACCGCAGCGCACAGGCACGAAGGATATTGTGCCGCTGATTTGCTTTCCCAATGGCTGCCTGATCCAGGTAATGCATGCCACCTACTGGAACGTCGCCGAGGGCGGCACCTTCAGTTGGGCAGCTCCGCATGGTAATTCCTTGGGGGCGCAGTTCAGCCACAGCGTGACCAATGGCGGAGGCTTGTTTGGTGCGGTGAAGTTCTACCAGGTGGTGGCCACTTTTAACCGTCCGGTGAGCCGCAATTGGTCCTTCGCGGCCGGATTCCTGTATGGCAACAGTGTGTCGATATCGAATTATGAGGGTCAGAGTTATCTGGACAGCACGCAGGGGACGGTCACCTTCTCTCGCAGCATCAACCGGGATTGGAACCTCAGCTCCTACTATGCGCTCGTCCATCAAAACCAAAACTATTACGGCAATCTGGGACTGCCGACTTCAGTTACCACGAGCGGTATCGGAGTGACGGTCCAGTATGCCTGGAATCATTCCCTGGGACGGTGAATTATGGCACAGGAATTTGACGATCAGAAAACAGGACAAGGCTTTGACGAGTATTGGGCCATCGTGCTCCGCCGCAAGTGGTGGATATTGGGACCGCTGTTCTTCGGATGGCTGATTGTGTTCGCCTCCGCATGGTTCTTGCCCGCCACCTACATCTCCGAGAGTACGGTCCTGGTGGAACCGCCCAAGGTGCCAAGCAACCTGGTCGAGCCCAACGTGCAAGTAGACCTGGCAGACCGTGTCCAGAGCATGAGCACGCAGGTGGAAAGCCGCACCCGTCTGCTCAACCTTATCCAGCGCTTCAACCTGTATCCGGGCTATCTAAGCTCGCCGGACGATCAGGTGGTCAAGATGCGCGACGATATCAAGATGGAACTGGTGAAGAGCGAGACGAACACCTCCGGCAAAGCGGAAATCGTCGCGTTTAAGGTTTCGTTTAAGGCGCCCACTGCCGATATCGCCCAGAAAGTGACGATTGCCCTGACTTCGTTCTTCGTCGACGAGAACGTGCGCGCCAGCCAGGAGCAGTCGGAAGCCACCACCCTCTTCCTGGACTCGCAGGTGAGGGCGGTAGGGCAGACCCTGGCGGACGAGGAAGCCAAGGTACGGGCATTCGAGACCGAGCATGACGGATCTCTGCCGCAGCAGCTGGACAGCAACATCCGTATCCTGCAGGGACTGCAGCAGCAGATGCAGGCTGCGCAAGCCGCCCGCGAGCGGGCCATGCAGCAGCAGACGTATCTGAACTCGCTCCAGAGCCAGTATCAGAATATGAGCGATACGGCCATGGCTCCGGCCAGCATCGATTCGCAGCTGGATACGGCGCGCTCCAATCTTGCGGCCATGGAAGCCCGCTATACCGACGACCATCCTGACGTGAAAAAGCTGAAGGAAACCATTGCGTCGCTGGAAAAACTGAAGAAGGAAATGGCGAATGAAGCCCGAGACAACAAGGAGTCCGACGCTTCTACGCCTCAGGCGGTGCAGCAGAGCAATGCCATGTTACAGCTGCATACCCAGATGAGACTGAACAAAATGGAGATGGACCAGGCCACGCAGCAGATGCAGCGTGCGGAGCAGGCCGGCCAGGTCTACCAGGCGCGCTTGAACGCCACTCCGGCCGTGGAAGCGCAGATGGCCGACATGATGCGCGACTTCGGCAACCTGAAAAAGGAATACCAGGAACTGCTGGGCAAGAAGACGGAATCGGCTTTGGCCACCAGCCTGGAAAGGCAACAGCAGGGCGCGCAGTTCCGCGTCATCGATCCGCCCAGCCTTCCCGACAAGCCCAACTTTCCCGACCGCTTCAAGTTTTCCCTGGGGGCCATCGGCGCGGGATTCGCGCTGGCAATCTTGTGCGGATTTGGAGTGGAATTCCTGGATGACCGCATCCGTGGCGAGCAGGCCCTGAATGAGGCAGTCAACCTGCCCATCCTGGCCGAGATTCCGACGCTTTCGACAGCCAAGGAACTGAAGCGTGCCCGTTGGGTGCCCAGGTTTGCCCTGGCGGCTACCATCCTGATCCTGATCTTGCTTCCGTCAGGCGTCATTTACGCCTATTACTGGGGATAGGGAATGTATAAACAATTCTTCGGGCTGACCCGGAATCCGTTTGAGATCAGCCCCGACCCGTACTTTTATCATCCGACGCCCCGGCACAATGAAGCTCTGGCCAATCTGCATTACGGAGTGGGCCGGAGGAAGGGCTTCATTGTCATCACCGGAGAGGTGGGCACGGGCAAGACCCTGCTGGTCCGCTGCCTGCTCTCGGAGCTGCGTAAGAACAATATCGCCTTCGGTTACGTCTTCAATCCGTTGCTGCCGGTGGTGGAGTTCTTCCAGTACATCATGGCGGACTTTGGGCTCCCCTACTCGGGCCGCACCAAGACGGAGATGCTGCTCGATCTGAACCGGTTCCTCATCCAACGCCATGCTCGCGGCCTGATTACCGCTCTGGTGGTGGACGAGGCCCAGGCCCTGCGGCAGGAGTTGCTGGAAGAAATCCGGTTGCTGACCAACCTGGAAACTTCGCAACAGAAGCTTCTGCAGATTGTATTGATGGGCCAGCCTGAGCTGGAAATCGTGCTGGACTCTCCTGAGTTGCGGCAGTTGAAGCAGCGCGTGTCCCTGCGCTGCCAGTTGCAGCCTTTGGATGAGTCGCAAACCCACGCTTACGTTCTATCGCGTCTGGAGCGGGCCGGAGCTCCGCCGGAACCAGAGGTATTTTCCGAGGAAGCGATGCAGAAGATTTTCGAATATTCGCGTGGCATCCCACGCATTATCAACACGCTTTGCGAAAACTCCATGGTCAGCGCTTTTGCCCACGAGCAACGGCCGGTGACCGCCGACATGATTACCGACGTAGCGACGGATTTCCGCCTCATCAGCCCCGCCCTTCCCGAGGAAGTTCCCCTGGCTGTGGCGGCGAGCGCGGAAAATAATGCCAGTCTGCTGCGCTCCCTGTTCCGCATGGTACGGAGCATGGATACCCAGACCGTGGAAGCCAATAAATAGATAGAGCGATGCCCACTACTGCAATCAGGAGAGCCTAACCCATGAGTCGAGTGTACGAAGCGTTACAAAAGTCCCAAGGTGAAAGTCCCAATCCCAGTGCCTCGCCTTTGGTTACAGATCAGCCCGAAGCTGCTTCTGGTGTAGCAGCCGCAGTTGCAGAGGAAATGTCGGGAGCATCCCTGTCCCCAGCCGAGCCGGCGGATGCGGGTTGGCTGACGGTGCCTGCCGAGCGGGTCCTGCATCCCATGCCGACTCCCGAGCAGCGCCTGGTGACCATGACCGACCCGGACAGTACGGGCGCCGAGATGTTCCGCGTGCTGGCCACGCGCCTGGCCCACATGCGCCGCCGGCGCAACCTGCACAAGCTGCTGATTACCAGCTCGGTGGTTGACGAAGGCAAGTCGGTTGTAACCTCCAACCTCGCCTTGACGCTGGCCCGGCGTTCCGGCGAACGTGTGCTGCTGGTGGAAGCCGATCTGCGCCGCCCCAGCATCACTCCGCTGCTCTCCAGTTCGCCGCTGCGCGGGATTTCGGAATGGAGCGAAGGCAAGCTCGCGCTGGGAGATTCCCTCTACCGCATCGGAGATTTGCCGGTTTGGGTGCTCGCGGCCGGTCATCCCATGGACGAACCGCTGCCGCTGCTGGAGTCCGATCGCTTCGCCAAGATGCTGGATAGCGTCGGGCAGAGCTTCGACTGGGTGCTGTTGGATGCCACACCGCTGCTGCCCATGGCGGACTCGACCTCCATCGCCCGCCTCTGCGACGGTGTTCTGGTGGTCGTGCGCGATGGCTACACCCGCAAGAAGGTCCTGAACAAAGCGATTGCAACCCTCGACAAGTCCAAGCTTCTGGGCGTGGTCTTTAATCAGGCGTCCATGTTGAACGTCAACTACGACCGCTACTACGGCGAGTACAACTCCTCCGGCAAGTCGACGAAAGATGCCAAGAAGGAAGCCAAGAAACAAGCCAAGGAAGCCAAGAAGCAAGCCAAGGCAGAGGCGGACCAGGTCAAAGCGGCTTCGGCATGATTCGTTTGTTTAACGCCTACTTCCCCACCCGCACACTGTTGCTGACGGTGACCGAGGCCTTACTTGTCACTCTGGCCTTCACGGTGTCGGTGGTGTTCTGGGCGGGGACAGCGATGGATGCCAACATCTATCTGCTGTACGAAAATGGTTTCGGACGAATCGGCCTGGTGGTCGGCATCTTCGTTCTGCTGATGTACTACTTCGACCTGTACGACTCCATCGTGCTCTCGAACCGGCGCGAAGTCGTCACCCGGCTGGTTGGAGTCCTGGGCTGCGCCTTCGTGGCCCTGTCGGTGCTCTACTACGCCTTTCCCGAAATCAGCCTGGTAGGCGGCACGCTGTGGTTGGGCGTCGCCATTGTAGGCGTCACTGTCCCTGCCTGGCGCAAGCTATTCTTTGTTTTGAACCGCTCCGCCCGCTTCTCCGAGCGGGCCGTCCTTTATGGCGACGGCCCCCTGGCGGTGCCCTTGATGGAAGCCATTGCCAGCCGCTCTGAGCTGGGCGTGCGGGTGGTCGGCTTTATCGGCAATAACACCGAAACCGCGGCCGGCATCCCCCGCTTCGACGAGGCCGATTTGAGGGACGTGGTGGAGCAGCGCAACGTGCGGCGCGTGGTTGTGACCATGGGCGACCGCCGCGGCAGGCTGCGGGTGGACCAACTGCTAAAGCTGAAGACCCAGGGCGTCTACATCCAGGATGGTCCGGAGTACTACGAGAGCATTACGGGGAAGATTCCGCTGGAGTCGTTGCGGCTGAGCTGGCTTATATTTTCCCCCGGATTTCATGTTCGCGCCGGCCTGCGTTTGTACAAGCGAATCGTTTCGCTGATTTTAGGCAGTCTGGCCATCCTGATCACCTCGCCCATCATGCTGCTGGCTACCATCGCTGTTCGCCTGGACTCGAAGGGGCCGGCAATCTTCCGGCAGAAGCGCGTGGGCGAGAACGGAAAGCTGTTCACGGTTTACAAATTTCGTTCGATGTTCGACGGATCGGACAAGATCAGGCTGACCCCGGCCGAACACAGCGATCCGCGGGTCACGCGCGTGGGCAAGTGGCTGCGCCGCACGCGTGTGGATGAGTTGCCGCAGCTGTTCAACATCGTCAAGGGAGACATGGCGTTCGTCGGCCCGCGGCCTTTTGTTCCCGAGCAGGAAGAAGAGTGTGCCGCCCAGATTCCGTTTTACCGCGAACGCTGGCTGGTGAAGCCCGGGGCCACGGGATGGGCGCAAATCAATCGCGGCTACAACGCGACCCTGGAAGACAACAAGGAGAAGCTGGCGTACGACTTGTTCTACATCAAGAACGTGTCGTTCGGGCTCGACCTGTTCATCATGTTTTCGACGATAAAAATTCTGTTGTTAGGCAGAGGCGGGCGCTAGGCCGGTATTGGGCGCACACTCAACTTTCCGTGTAATCAACTTCAAAGCAGATAGATAGCCAGTGGAGGGGATGTGAGAAGAATCTCTGTAAGTTCGATTTGTATGCTGGTCGTGCTTGCCGCCGGTGCCTTGACCGCTCAAGTGCCGGACAACAGTCATATCTATGCCCGGCCGCCCATTCGCATCTCGAACCTGCCGCAGAACCCGAACTCGCCCACCGGCACTCTGCCAGGCCAGTTTAGGGCCGCCTATGGATTCAACCGAATCCCCAATCAAGGCCAAGGGCAGACGATCGCGATCATCGACGCTTACGACGATCCCAACATTGAGTCTGATGTAGCGTTCTATCTGTCGTACTTTCACTTGCCTGCTTGCAGCTTCCAGAAGGTGGTGATTGGCAACCCTCAGGGTAATAGCGACTGGGCTCTGGAAACATCGCTGGACATCGAACAGGCCTGCATGTTGGCGCCTAAGGCCAACATTCTGCTGGTCGAAGCCACGACCCAAGGCGCGAGCGACCTGCTGACTGCGGTCCAAACTGCTTATTCGGCGCCCTACAATGCCACCGTCCTCTCCATGAGCTGGGGTTACCTGGAGTTCAGCGGAGAGACCGGAGACGACAGCTACTTCTGCAACATCGTCAATGGCAATGGGCAGCCGGTGACTTTCGTGGCGGCCAGTGGCGACTCTGGCCATCACAGCATCTATCCCGCGGCCTCGAATTGCGTGATCGCCGTCGGCGGTACCGACCTGACTCTATCGACCCCGCTTCCGCTGCCTAATCCGCTCCAGTTGAACTACGGTATGGAGTCGGCGTGGGCGGCCAGCGGCGGCGGTGTCAGTCCCTACGAGACGCAGTTGTCATATCAGAATCCGGCTTGTGCCACGTGGTCAACCACGAATCGCTGCATTCCCGATATCGCATCGGTTGCCAGCAACATTCCCGTGTACGACACCTACAGTGGGGCCCCCGGCTGGGAAAATGTTGAGGGCACCAGTATTGCCAGTCCCGACTGGGCCGCATTTCTTACCCTGGTGAACTCGATGCGCGCGGGTCAAGGAAAAGGCCCGCTTAGCCAGGCGGCACAGGACCTATACACGCTTTACTACTCTTCCAATTACGCTGCAGACTTCCATGACATTGCCGTCGGAAGCAATGGGAATTGCGGATCGCAGTGTATTGCCGGTCCCGGGTATGACCTGGTGACGGGGATTGGAACTTACCAGGCGAACGTCCTGGCTCCGGCCTTGGTCGCAGATCCGAATTGATTATCTTGTAGAGGATGCCAACGTATTTCCGATGGGTACGATATTCTTGATTAACTTAGAAATTGGGGCCAGCCTTTGTTGTCGTGCCTGGCGAGGTAGCGTCGCGACCGAAGTGGCCGAGGAGAAAATCGCTTCATGAAAACAGCTCTAATCACGGGAGTTTCCGGTCAGGACGGCAGTTATCTTGCCGAATATCTGCTCGATCTTGGGTACAAAGTTTATGGCCTGGTGCGGCGCGAGACCGACACTATGCGCTTCCTGCACGGCGTGCAGGACAAGGTTGAACTGCTTTACGGCGATATGCGCGACGCCGTTTCCCTGGAAGTTGCTTTCGCCAAAGCTATGCCCGACGAAATCTACAACCTCGCGGGCCAGGTTTTTGTGCCTACCAGCTGGCATCTTCCCGCCGAAACCTTCGACATCAACGTGGGCGGACTGGCCCGGCTGCTGAACATGGTGGAGCGCTTGAAGCCGGAGACGCGTGTCTATCAGGCTTCCAGCTCGGAGATGTACGGCAACCTGAATGGGCTGCGAAACGAAGAGACGCCGCTGCGTCCTACTTCGCCCTACGGCGTCTCCAAGACCGCCGCGCATAATCTGTGCGGGGTCTATCGCGCGCGCGGGATATTTGTGGTGGGCGGCATTCTGTTCAATCACGAGTCGCCGCGCCGCGGGCCGGAGATGGTAACCCGCAAAATTACGTTAGCTGCCGCCGACTGGGCGCATGGCAAGAAGAACAAGCTGAAGCTGGGCAATATGCAGGCGCGCCGCGATTGGGGATTTGCCGGCGACTACATTCGCGCCATGCATGCCATGCTGCAACTGGAGAAGCCCATGGATTACGTGATCGCCACCGGCGAGTCGCACAGCGTCTATGAATTCGTGGTCGAGGTGCTGCATTGCCTGGACCTGATTCCGGCGAAGGCTGAGGTTGCCGATGTGGTGAACGAGTACGTGGAAGTAGATCCCAAGCTGTTCCGTACCGGAGAAATTCACGATCTGCGTGGCGATGCGACCCTGGCGCGGCGCGACTTGAACTGGACACCCGAAGTTGACTTCGAGGGACTGGTGCGCATGATGGTTGAGTCCGACACCGGAGTTGCGAGCAAGAGTCGATCGGCTAAAGGCCAGTTCGTCAAAAGTGGCGCATAGATACCCATTAACATGGCATCAACTCCTAACGTGGCTCCGGCCCCTGAAACGAAAAAGAAGTCACTCGTCCTGCGGCTGTTTACGTGGGCCGTCGTCGCCTTCGTCGTCCTCGTGGCCCTGGTGGTCTACGCGGTCGTCAACAACAACTACTCCTTCCACCAGACGTCGCGAGCCGAGTTCAATGCGCAGCTCGATCATGCCATCGACACCTCGACGCAGTGGATCGTGCAGCAGCAGGATATCCAGGGAAACCCGCCGCTGATGTTCATGCTGGGCGACATGGCGGAAATGTCGGGTGATCCCCGGCTCAAGAATTACATTGCCGCGTATCTCGCCAGCCCGCGAGTACGCGTTCCCGGCCATCCGGTCACGTGGTATTACGCCCACTGGGCCGATGCCAGTGTGCCCGCGCCGACGCTTAGCGCTTCTTACGTGGATACCTTAGGTTGGCAGGACAAATGGTTTACCTACGGTACCGCTCCCGATCGCGTGGCCCTTTCTGCGGATGACCAGGCCGACATGTTTTCCCCGACCAAGTACAACTGGGGAAAGCGGTTGCATCTCCAACTCATCGCGCTGGATATATTCCGCCATTACAACGGGCCTTCGCCGAGGCTGGATGCTGCCATCATTCCGGTTACGCAGGGCGTGGCGAATGATGCGTATTGGGACTTCCGGGTTAGCGACTCCTATCCGCAACGCAGCGCGTTTCTGCTGGCCGCCGGACAGCCCCAACTGGTGAAGAAGCGTTGGATCGAACGCATCCTCGACCGGCAAAACCCGGATGGCTCGTGGAACTATTGCTGGTATGGCTGGTGTCGCGGCGTCTTCGAGTTCAGCCTGACGCAAGAAGACCAGGGACATACCACTGTACAGGCTGCCTGGGCGCTATATCAGCTGAAGTATCGCTACTCGGACTGGATCAGTCAGAGCTTCAAGTAACGGCTACCACGCGGCTGCTCCCATCGAAATCTACTGCCGTGCCTCAGAGGGGCTTCTAACGAGGCTGATGGCCGTCAGCCCTTCCAAGCGAAAACGGCCGGCCCCCAATGCGAGATGCCGGCCGCTGATGGACGCTGCGGAATTCACTTGTGCAATTTCACGGTTGCCTTCTGGATCAGAACGGAAATCGTGCTATCGCCGAAGTTGCCGGTCGCAACATCAAGATGGCCATCTCCGTTGAAGTCGGCGGGCAGCGCGTTCCACGGCGAGTTGCCGGTTGGGAAGGACAGAGGCGCCTGGAAACTCCCGTCGCCATTGCCCAGAAGAATGTCGACGGTTGGCCCATAGGTCGCAACCGCCAGGTCCAGCTTGCCATCCTGGTTGAAGTCGCCAACGTCAACCCTGACCGCATCATTCGTAACTGGATAATCCATCTTCGGACGGAAAGTGCCATCGCCGTTGCCCAGCAAAACCGAAACGGTTGGTGCTCCCTGATTCGCCACAATGAGGTCAAGCTTTCCGTCGCCATTGACGTCGGCGACGACGACCCCACCGGGGTTAGGACCGGTGGCATACTCGACATGCGGCAGGAAGGTTCCGTCGCCACGGCCGAGCAAAACTGAGACATTGCCCCCCTCCCAATTGGACGTGACCAGGTCAAGTTTGCCATCGCGGTTGAAGTCGCCGGTGGCCACGGTGGTTGAGAAGCCCCAGGCCTGATATTCATTGGCCGGACCGAATGTGCCGTCCCCGTTGCCCAGCAGGATGGAAACACCGGAGTCCGCAATCGCCAAATCGAGTTTTCCATCTCCATTGAAGTCCGCGGTAATACCGTGGAAGGAACCGTTCGCCGGGTAGCTGTTCTCAGGCAGGAAAGTACCATCCCCGCGACCCAGCAGGATGGCCACACCACCCGAAAGCACGGCGAGATCAAGTATGCCGTCGCGGTTGTAGTCGCCCACGATTGGCGCCTGAGTACCGGCAGAGTACTGTGCCTGAGGCTGAAATGTGCCGTCGCCATTTCCCAGCAGGACCGAAGCCGTGCCCGAGCAGTCATTGGCGGAGACCAGGTCCAGCTTGCCATTGCGGGCAAAGTCGCCGGTTGCTATGTACTGCGGACACTCGCCGACGTTGTAATTGGCCCGCGGTTCAAACGACACCGTGGATGTCGGATTACTGATTGGTAGAAAGACGACATTCGAAGTGCCGCCCCCAGGCGTGGGATTCACCACTGTGATCCAGGCGGTGCTGGCCTGCCTGGTATCCGAGGACAGAATATAGGCATAGAGCGTCGAGCCGTTTACATACGCGGTGGTTCGAGGACTGCCATTCCAGTGCACCACCGACCCCGAGACAAACCCGGTTCCGTTGACGGTCAGGGCAAACGTTATACCGGGAACGCTCGGCGCAAACGCGGAGGGAACCAACGGCTGACTGATGAACGGCACAGGGTTCTGCGCCGTGACGATCAGCGTCGACCACAGCACGAACGCGGCAACGCTGAAGATGCGGCCTGGAAGAGTGAGCTTGCAGGTCATGAAGAGGCCTCCTTTGGAAGACGGGCGCATCCGCATGAGTGGGAGAAGGAAGTCGAGGGTCTGGTCTCCCGGCGATGAGGGAGAATCGGAGTGGGTGGAAAAGACCAGGGAATCTTCTCCCGAGACACCCACCACACTCTTACGCCGCTGCAAAGCGATTGTCAGTGATGCGCGGTACTGCGGGATGTGACGACCGGGGCAGCAGGAACAGACTGGCATAAAGGGCTATTTTCCGGAAACGCGAATTTCGCTCTCGAGGCTGGCGCCTGGGCCGCGCGATCTGCTGCTTACGGCGTGATCTTGAAGGCCACTCCCGCGAAGAATCCATTAGGGCCGCCATATTGCGTGGTGCCGTAGATATTGCCCGCGGAGTCCAGGACTACTCCGCCGGCCGGGCTGCCACCGTCTGATAAGGGGTTGAAGGTGTGCAGAATCGATTCTGTCCACTGTCCCCCGGATCCCCGCGTCAGCTTGAAGACCACGCCTGCATTACTCGCACCACCTCCGAGTGTTTCTCCGTAGAGATTGCCTTGCTGATCCATGCTCAAACCGCCATTGGGGTTTGCACCGTCATCTCCTCCTTGGAAGGAATACAGAACCGTTTCCGTCCAGGTGCCATTCAAGTTGGGCGTCATCTTGAATACGGTGCCGACGGCATAGGCGCCACCGTAGTAGGTGGTGCCGTACATGTTTTCAGCGGAGTCGAAGATTACGGGTGCAGTTGGGTTGCCGCCGTCAGGACCACCATGATCGCTGCCTTGGAAGGCGTGCAGAACAGTTTGCGCCCAACCGACGCCGCCCCGGTGCGGAGCCAGCTTGAAGACCGCGCCCGTTCCGTTATCCGGCCCGGAATAATTTGTTCCGTAGAGATTGCCGAAGCGATCGGGCGTCACTACCGCGTAGGGGAAACAGCCGTCGTCAGCACATGAAAACGAGGACAGGGTAATCTGGTCCCAGCGGAGGGCGGTAATCCGCTTCACGCTGTAAACGGAGCCCTGGGAATAGCCGCCGCCATCGAGCGTCGTACCGTAGATGTTTCCGCTGGTATCTACCGTCATTCCGCCCATTGCAGCAGCGCCCAGTGAGCTGATCAGGGTCAGGGTCCAGCCATTTGAGCCGCGAGCCAGGGCGAAGACGTTGGAGGTGTTACTGCCGCAAACTCCGAAGAGGTCGCCGAACCTGTCAAAGGCGAGCGGCGACTCCGGGCCAGGGCAGCCACTGAACCCGTCAAACAACGATTCCGTCCAGCTCCCGCCCCGTCCGGGACTAAGCTCAAACATGGTGCCACAACCGTGCGGCGCACAGCTTGTGATGCCGCCGCCCGAAGTCGTCCCGTAGAGGTTTCCAACGCCGTCAAAAATCATGGGAGCATTGGGCAACGAGCCGTCCCCGATACCGCCAAAGCTGTGCAGTATCTTGTAGGTCTGTCCCCGCGCTGCGGTTGAGAAGAAACTCAACAGAGCTACAGCCAGACTTGCGGCAAGAAGAGATCTCTTGCGGTACATGGGTTCCCTCCTTGCTCCTTCCCCGGAGTTCCCAAAGTATACGACCAATTGAACCTGCAACGGCGCAAGTTTCCCGGCTGGGGCCGGGGCGCAAGTTGAATCTGCAATAGAATGAAGTTGCATGACAGAGGTCAAGACAAAGCGGCTGACGGAGATGGTGAAAGCGGCGGGTTGAGCCAGCAAGCTAAGTCCGGCGGTGCTGGACTCGGTGCTTGGGAAATTAGCCCGGCAACACGATCCCAATGTGCTGGTCGGCTTCGACACCGCCGACGACGCCGGAGTGTATCAACTGACGCCGGAGCTGGCGTTGGTGCAGACAGTGGACTTCTTCACACCGATTGTGGACGACGCGTACGTCTTCGGCCAGATCGCGGCCACCAATGCGCTTAGCGATGTTTACGCGATGGGCGGCCGGCCTATCACCGCGCTCGCATTGGTCTGCTTTCCTGACACTGGCGATCCCAAAACGCTGGAGGAGATGCTGGCCGGCGGGCTTTCAAAGATGGTCGAGGCCGGCTGCACCATCATCGGCGGACACAGCATTCGCGACGAGGAGATCAAGCTCGGCTATTCGGTGACCGGCACCATCCATCCCAAGAAGGTCCTAACCAACCGAGGCGCGAAGGCGGGCGACCGGCTGATCTTCACCAAAGCGATCGGCACTGGGGTGATTTCGACGGCGATAAAGCGCGGCGACGCAGATTTCGCCTGGATTCGGGCCGCCGTACACTCGATGACTATGCTGAACAAAGCCGCCGCCGAGGTAATAACTTCCGGTGGATTCGGCGTGCATAGCATGACTGACATCACCGGCTTTGGCCTGATTGGACATGCGCGCGAGATGGCCAACGCCTCCGACGTGAGTTTGCGCATCGAGGCGTCGCGAGTTCCTCTGTTGCCGGGAGCGCTGGAATGCGTTCGCCGCGGCTATGTGCCCGGCGGACTGAAGGCCAACCGCCAGTTCGCCGAAGGCTGCGTGGAGACGGATGAAGGCGTGGCGCAGGACCTGTTGAACCTGCTGTACGATCCCCAGACCGCAGGAGGGCTGCTGATTTCCATCGCCGCGAGCGACGCGAAGCGATTGGTCGCTGAGCTGCAAAATGCTTGCGTGGAGGCAGTCGAAATCGGCGAAGTCGTGCCGAAGCAAAAACCGCTGATCGCCATAGTGACGGCGCTAGCGCCTTGACTGAATCCTAAGCGGGCTTTCTCTGGATGGGACGTGTGGCCTTGCTCATCTGCTCCATCCTCTCGATATCCGCGCGGGCCTTCTCGGCCTCTTTGGCCGGATCGATTTTCTTCTTCTTTGGCATCTGCTCAGTGTATCCCGGTTCCAGACGGATGTACGGCTTGATCAGACTGCGCCGTCCGTAGCGGGCGTCGCAACGCGCTCCGGCGGAAGCAGCTATTCTCCCGGAAGTGTCTGGTCTTGGAGTTTTTCCAGGTCTTCAGCTTGAAACTGATGAGTAACAGGTCCGTTGTCCAGCTCTTCTTCAAACTGCACTTGAACCGTTTCACCGGGACCGCTGTCCGCCACCACGGTCCCAATCCAGTCGCCATAATTCTTTTCCGCGTCCGGCGGATTCGGGGGCAGTTTCACTCGCACTTTATCGCCACGCTGCATTTGCTTTCTCCTTTCCTGAATCGGCGCCGGAATTATCTCACAGGCGCCGCATCGAAGGCCCCCGCAGCCAGAGGGAAGGCTGGAGGCAGCGACGCCCCATTACGCCAGCGGGCACGAAAGGCTAAAATCAGGGGGGCGAATTTCCCCTCGCATAGAGCGCGGTTCGGAGTTAACATAATCGACAACTCTTGGTATTGGCGAAAGGCCGCGCTCGTGGCGTAAGAAAGATGCCGCAAGCGTTCCAGCTGGCCTGCGAGTTCGCTGCGGAGACGTCAACCGATTCCTAACTGATCAAGTTGGTCAGAACACAGCTGCACATTCACGAGGAGATACGATGAGGGCATCGAGGATTCTTGCGTTATCGAGCTTGGCAGTACTAATTTGCGTGTTTCTGGCAGCTTGCGGCGGTGGCGGGTCCGCAAAGCCTCCGGCCGGTCCTCCCAGCATCACGTCAAGCGTCCTGCCGCAAGCGTCGGTGAATGTGCCTTACAGTTTCTACCTGCAGGGGGCCGGTGGAACCGGAATGTACACCTGGAGCATCTCTGCGGGAAGTCTGCCTCCGGGTCTGACCTTGGATGGCACGACCGCGCAGATCAGCGGCACTGTCCCATCCGAAACGAATGGGCAGCCCACCATGCTCGGCAAGTATTCCTTCACCGCCAAGGTAACTGACGCGTCCAATCTCACCGGCACGGCCAACCTTAGTTTGTTGGTTGGAGGCGCGCTTCTTATCGACTGCAATTCCTGTATCAGCGGCAGCACGACATTACCTTCGGGAAGCCCGGGCGTGCCGTACAGCGCCATGCTGACGGTAAGCGGCGGCGTTGCGCCTTACAGCTGGTGCGTGTTGAATATGGGTGGTACGGCATGCGATCCAACGCAGTCGCAATTGCCGCCGGGCTTGACCCTCACCACCGACAGCAACGGCGACGGCATTATCTCCGGCACGCCGACGAGCGTGCCAGCCGTACCGCCTACATTCAGCCTGCAGGTGAACGATAGCGAGGTGCCGTCCGCAAGTTCGACCGTACAGCTGAAAATAACCATCATCGGCATCCTTACCCCATCGCTGCCTCCCGGCACCCTCAACGTGCCCTACAGCCAAACCATGACTGTTTCCGGTGGGCTGATACCGTACTCGTGGTCGATATCGAAGGGCTCGCTGCCTCCGGGATTGGGTCTCCAAGGTAACTGCCTTGAGTCGCGGCAGCCGAACTGCACCATCAGCGGTACTCCGACCCTGGCCGGCAACTACCCGTTCACAGTGGAGGTCAAGGATGGGGAGCCGCCACCTTATACCGCGACCGCCACGGCACAGTTCGTCATCGTAGTGCAAGGGGTCTCGAATGCCCTCCTGACCGGAAACTATGCCTTCACCCTCAACGGTTATGACAACGGAAAGCCGTTTGTTATGGCTGGAGCTTTCGTTGCCAATGGAAACGGAGGCATCATCAAGGGTTTCCTGGACCTGAATGACGGGAGCGGTGAGCAAATTGACAGTCATGGCAACGTGCTCGCGCAGATCATCTCCCCTAGCTCGACATATAACCTGAACCCAAACGGCACTGGGACCCTGACCATCGTTACCAGTAAGCCGGCAACCTACCAGTTCTCGGTCATGGTGGTCTCCAGCGCTTGTGGCACCGGTCCAAATATTTCCACCTGCGGGCAATTGATCGAGAGCGACCCGTCAAACCCGCAGCTTTATGGCTCGGGCGTGCTCAAAGTGCAAGACGCAGCGTACTTCCAGGTCAGTGCGTTCTTCCCGGGCAATTTCGCGCTGCAGGCTACCGGCACGGACCCGAACGGTAATCGCTACGCCGCAGCGGGCGCGTTGGGGACGAACCCGACAACCCTGGTGGATATCGATTGCAGCGGCAATGGCTGGGGTCTGACGAACGGATGTCCGCTGGACATCGACGACAACGGTCTGGTTCCTTCCGCAGGAGATCCGCTGAAGGGAACGTTCTCCTCGACAGTCGACGGATCTTCCGGCCGCGGCAACTTCGTCGATCTGACTTTCCCCACCGACCCGAGCGGGATCTGCTTAGGGAAGGGGAGCAGTCCTACCTGCCATTATGCCTACTACATCGTTGATCACGCGGAGATGATCATGATCTCTGCTGATCCTGTCTCCTATCCTGCCAATCTGACTTTGTGGCGGGCCAACCGTCAGGCTTCGTCAGTCGGCGGCTGGACACTGACTGCACTGACCAACAGCGGCGTGATGGAACTGAATGCGGTAGACCCGAACGGAGGCAAAGCGGTAGCCGATTTGACCACCGGCTTCCTGGTGTCTAACGGCGCCGGCGATGCCACTCTCAATACCGACGAAAATGACGGCGGAACCCTGAAGCTGCTGCAGACCTCGCAAGGGACCTACGCCATCGACAGCGAAGGTCAAAAGACGGGCCGGGTGACCTTCACTGGCTTCACTGCACAGTTCGATGCAGCCCCGCCGGTGTTGTACCTGTTCGGCTCCAATTTTGCTTTTGTCGTGGGTACAGATGCGAAGGTGACCTCGGGAGTTCTGGAGCCGCAGTCGGGCTCTCCGTTTACTAACAAGTCGGTGGCTAACATTTATGCGGGCGGCTCAGTTTCGCCGGTGTTGACCGCGGTCACGAACTCGGTGACCGACCTGATCGCCAACGGCGTCGGGGGCGTCATGGCGATCCAGAACACCAGTGGGCCGGGTGGGCCAAGCGGGCCCAACGACTTGACTCTCACTTACAGCGTGGATAAGACCGGCCGCGCGGTGGTGCTGACGTCACAAGGCCAACGATACGGCAGTCTGTATGTCGTCTCGCCGACCAAGTTTATTTTGCTTCCTGTTGGTACGGCCCCTGCGCTGGGCATCTTCAGTTCCGCGCCTGGATTCTAGCGAGCCGGGGACCGACAATTGGCACTTGGCCATTAGCTAATGCGCGAGTTCAAGATGTGAGGGCGTCACAGCGCGATGGTCTTACCGCCGCTGCTCCGGGGGCCCCGAATGCGCGGCTGGTTGCTCGTTCGGTTGGAAGCCCACTAGTTTCATGGCGTGTTGGGCCTCGTGGCCCTTCATGAAGGTTTCCCATATAAACCCAGTGCGATAGTTCTCCACCATCAGCATGGAAATGCCCTGGTCGATGCCGATCACGTCGACGTCGGTCCAGCTGGTGCGAGGATTGAAGGCGTCGACGAATCCGTAACGCTTCCAGGCGCGTTGGCCGTAGCTGTTGTAGAGGTTGGACAGCACCGCGAGGGTGTCTTTGGGCAGAAACGGAAGCGAGCCTGCGGCGGCGCAAGGCACAACCGTCCCATCGATGTATCCGATCTCAGGCGGCCCTCCCCAGGCTTGATAACCCAGTCGTGAGTCGGATGCGGTAATACCCCACGTGTGCTCGCCATAGTCAGGAAAGCGCCAGCGAATGGAGAGACAAAAGAGCTTGTGAGCGTAGGTTGCTACGGCCGAGTTCTGGAAGTAATTGGCGTACTGATCGCGCACATTGCGGAAGTCGAACCAGGCGTGCGAGTACTGATGAACGAAAAGCGGATCGGGACCACTGATATAGCTGTAACCCTCGAACTCCATGGTCGGGCGGGAAAACGCATCCCACGATGACGGGCTGATGTTGTTCACCGGCGCCCCGATGGCCAGCAGGTACATCATCATAAGTTCGCAATAGGTGTCCCAGCGGGCACCGATAAATTTGTATTCCGGGGTCCAGCCGAGGGCGAAGGTTTGGCCGCCGTTGAGCATCCAGCGCCAGTTCACGCGGCGGTAAAGCGCGTTTGCCAACTGCGAGATCTGGTCGTCGTGGAAGTACTCGCGCGCCATGAGTGCGCCGCACAGCAGGATGGTAGTGTCGATGGGCGAAACTTCGGAAAATCGCGCCCGTTTGCCGGTCTCGATATCGAGGAAGTGGTAGAAAAACCCGTTGACCTGGTCGACATGATAGAGCAGGAATCGCAAAGTCTTAACGACCCGGGCGCCAATCTGGTGCGGGGGAAGATAGCCGCGTCTGTGCCCGATGCACAAGGCCGCAAGTCCGAAGCCGGTGGCGGCAATGCTGGCGATGCGACGGCCGTCGGGGGTTCCATCCGCGAGAGCGCGGTCGCGCACCAGGCCAGTACGCGCGTCCGCTTCATACCAAAAGAACTGGAATGCGCGGCTGACAACCTCTTCCAGAAGCTCATCATCGGTGAGTCGCGTCTCTGGCGGCACAGCCTGGGCCTGTCCAGAGTGTCCTTTGGGTTCGGCTCCGTACAATGCGGTCGTCGCGAACGGGTAGGCGAGCAAGCCTTTCGCCAACAACGACAGCACTTCGCGCCGGGTGCGGGCGGGCGAGCTGCCGCTCGGGCGAGGCAGGCTCAACAATGTTGGGAGTCGAGTTTCCAAAATCAAACGGTCAGATGCAGCAGCTCCATACATTGTAAAGCCTCATTCCACAGCGGGTGACTGGCTGGAGCTGGACGACTGTCGGCGCTATTCCGGGCATCTGCCGGTACACCACTTTTTGGCGATGGTCGGGGAAAGTCTTGGGAACTCAACTGCAAGCCGTTGCACTCTGCGCCACGGAAGCCTGTTTGTTATCAGTCGCTTACTTCGGTTATTGGATTGCAATGTCACCGGTGTGCTGGTTTATGTCTGGGGACGCCTCTCAGGCACAGGCTGCTGGCAGGAATGTGATTCGTGCCGAACGTTGGGCTCGTGATTCGGAATGTTTGGTTGCAAACGGAGGAACCCGTGAAAAAATTTGCGCTTTGTCTAGTGGCCGTCGCTCTCTGCAGTCTGCCGGCGTTGGCTCAAACAACCTTGTTTTCAGATCTTGGCACAGGAACCGATGTGTATCAGGCCAACGAAGGCTGGACGGTAGCCGGGTCGGGAATTCTTGGCGAAAGCTTTACCGCTGCCAATGAGTTTACTGCCGGGGCGTCGGGAAGCGTTTCGCAGATCGATATCGGCATCGGTACTGCCGCGGGCGCGAACTCTTTCTTCGCAGCTCTCTACACCGCTAGCGGAAGTGCACCGGGCACCCTGATCCAGCAGTGGGACAACCTCTCCGCCACTGAGACCTTCGGTCAATGCTGCGGATTGGTAACCATCAGCGGCATCACTGGAGTCAATCTGGTCGCGGGAACGTCGTACTTCCTGGTTCTCGGACCCACTGACCTGACCTCCACAACTTTTGACGCCTGGAACTTCAATAGCACCGGCGCTACCGGCACCGATCTCTACGCCACCAGCGGATGCACGAACGGCAGCGGAAACAACTGCTCCTGGAATTCCAACGGCACGCAGACGATTGGCGCCTTTGACGTCCAGGGAAGCACCGGCGCGACTGTCCCCGAGCCTTCCTCCCTGCTGTTGCTCGGAACCGGATTGGTCGGAGCTTTCGGAACCATTCGCCGCAAGCTGCGCTAGAACCTGGTCCTAAACCTTGAAGGAAGCCGGAGAATGACTCCGGCTTTTTTCATTTTGTCGCAGCGTTTGGCCTGCCAAATAGCCCTTAAATCGAGACAAAACTCGAGCTGTCCGAGCCGCCTCCAAACTTCCGTTACGCCCGCCTCCAACCTGCAAACAGGGAAAACTTCGGGAACTCTTCTGCAACCCGTTGCACTGGGCATCTTGGAATACCTCTTATTATCAATATCTTACAGAGGACACGGAATTGCAATATTGTTACTGATTCCCGGTGTGTGCCTTTGATAGCGCGTCTCGGGCGCGGGCTGGGGGCAAGAATGGTCTCTCTTGCCGGATTTGGGCCCTTCATCGGACATCTCGAGATGTTTCGTTGGAAACGGAGGAACCTTGAGCAAGAAATTAGCGTTGTCGCTTTGTCTACTGGCCTTCGCTCTCTGTAGTTTGCCGGCGATGGCTCAAACAACATTCTATTCGAATCTGGGTACCGGCACTGACGTCTACTACTGCTGCGAAGGCTGGACGATGGGTGGTACCGGAACTCTGGGCACAAGCTATACCCTTGCTGAGGAGTTCACCGCTGGAGCGTCTGGCCAGCTTGGGCAAATCGACATTGGCGTTGGCTATGTTGAAGGCACAAACTCGTTCTTTGCCTCGCTCTACACTGCCAGCGGCAGCGCGCCAGGCACCCTGGTTGAGCAGTGGAGCAACCTGACCATCCCTCAGTCCTTTGGTGGATGCTGCGGCCTGGTGAGCATCACTGGCATTACCGGAGTGAGCCTTACGGCGGGAACGTCGTACTTCCTCGTTATCGGCCCTACGGACCTCAGCAGCACGCTTTGGGGTGCGTGGAACTTTAATAGCTTTGGCACAAACGGCCAGCTGGATTCCGCCTCGAGCGGATGCCAGAATGGCAGCGGCAACGGTTGCAACTGGAACAACGATGGTGTCACGACCCAGGGAGCTTTCGACGTCCTTGGAAGCAGTGGCGCTACCGTCCCCGAGCCATCCTCCCTGCTTCTGCTGGGAACCGGATTGGTCGGAGCTTTCGGCACCATTCGCCGCAAGCTGCGCTAACCATCAGCCTAAACTTGAAAGAAGCCGGAGCGTGACTCCGGCTTTTTTCTTTGGCCGGAATATCCACCCGCCTCGGTTACTTCCCAAGTCACCCGAATTCCGGCGCTACTGCAACTTTGCGTATTCCGCTTTGGCTTGGATCAGGACGGGAACCTCCGGATCGGCGTCTTTCCAGAGAGTGAAGAAATCCTGGTAGGCGGTGCGGGCCTTGGCGCGCGCGGCAGGACTCTTGGCGGCATCGAGCGCATAAGCACGAGCCAACCCGAGGCGGGCCAGCGCTCCCCAGGAGAAGTTCGCCACCAGTCCGCGATGGTCAATGAACTTCTGAAATTCCGCCGCCGCTGCCTTGCCGTCGCCCAGCATGAGATAAGCTTCTCCCCGCAGGTAGACCGGGGACAGCGATACAGCGAGATTCAGGGGCTGGCCCAACTCAATGGCCCTTGTGGGCTGCAACAGTTCGACGGCACGGTTTGGGTCTTTGCGTTCGATCGCGACGGCCGCCCCGATGGAGGGCAGCCAATACCTCTGGACCACGGTGTCGAGCGGGAAGGATTGGTTTAATTCGGCCGCCAGCTTCTCGGCCGCCGCAGTATCGCCCGCCCGCGCCAGGGCGAGGGCTGCCATGGCCCATACGTCGCGATTCGGAGCCAGCTTCACTGCGGCATCGGCTGCGGTGCGTGCCTGCTCTGGATTTCCGAATTCCACTTCGCGCAGCGCCGCCGCTGCCTGATAACTTGCGGCGCTCTCTTTGGCGTCGTTCGCCTCGGCTAAATTCATGGCGCGCTGCGTGAGTTGGTTCGCGGTCTTCAACCTTCCATGCCAGGCTTCGGTGTCGGCCTGGGTAGCGAGCATCGGATCTTCCACGCCGAGCCTGCCGGTCGCGGCCGCTGCCCACCGGTCCATTTCCGCCGGATCGTTCCTAAGAAATGCGAGCTGATAATGCCCGACGAGCAGGTTGTCCTCATCCACTTTGCGCTCTTCTGCCTGCCTGTACACCGCCTCAGCTTCGTCCAGCCGATTCAGGCTGGCATAGGCTACTGCGAGATTGCCGTTGGTAAACCCGCTAGTCGGATCTACGCGCAGCGCCTCGCGGGCATTTGCTAATGCTTTCTCCCAGTTTCCCAGAGTGGACGCGATCGATGAAAGATTAATGTAAGGCTCTGAATCTTGCGGATACGTCTGCTGCCACAGTTCGTGGGCTTGGGCCGACTTGTCCAATTCTCCCGTTGCTTCCAGGTAATAGAATGCCTCGATGCGGAGCCGCTCTCGTTCGCTGACCTTCGCGCGCAGTTCATAAGCTTTGCGCGCCGCCTCTGCCGACCGTCCCAGCTGCTCCACATTGCCGTAAACAATGGATAACGCGGAATAGGCCAGGGCAAAATTGGGATCGAGCTCGATCGCGCGGTTGAGATAAGGCAGCGCCTCGACGCCTCCTTGCACGTCAAATGTCCTCCATCCCCGGCTATAGGCCTGCAATGCCTCCAGTGATGGGGTGGTCGCCTCCGGCAGAGGCGTGGCGTACTTCCGCACCGAGCTAGCCGACTCACCCAGCTTGCCGCGCAAGCTCACCGCGGCCGTGCCCAGCGCCTTGAGCACGGTCTCCTTGCTCGCCGCCTGCTCCTGCACCTCCGCCAGCAGATCTCCGCTGTCACAATCGGCGGCCTTCAGGCCAATCACATATTGGCTGCCCAGGCTCGCGATGGAACCAGTCACCATGGCTTTGCTACCGGTCCTTTGGCACACTTCATGGGTGACCTCAGGCGTCAGCCGGTCACCTGCGGGACGGCCCATCAGCTTCAACGTTTGATTCACTTTGTTGTCGGACAGCAGGGCAAGAAAAGGGGTTTGCTCAAGCTGCACCGCCAGACCCTGCTTGAGCGTGTCGTCGAACACACCGTCGCCGGTTTTGTTATCGAAGTCTCCAAGGACGATGGTGTCCTTGTTGGTGAGCTTGGCCGGACGATGGGAGAAGGAGTACCACGCCGCCACTCCTCCCAGAAGCAAGACGGCTGTTGCTGCCAGCCAGGCCAGTCGCTTCTTTGCAGTCGAGGCCGGCGGAGCCGCGGCCGTGAAACGCTGCGAGTCCGCATCCCGCTTCAGGCGCTGCAGATCAGCCCGCATGTCCGCCGCATGCTGGTAACGCAGGTTTCGATCTTTCTCCAGCGCTCGCTGGATGACATCTTCCAGCTTCGGCGGCATCCTGGGATTCAGTTGCGAGGGCGGCTGCGGATTCTTGGTCAGGATTTCCGAGCAAATAACCGCCGGGCTCTCGCCCTGAAACGGCATCTTGCCGGTAGCCATCTCGTAGAGCACCGCGCCAAACGAGAACAGGTCGGTGCGCGCATCCACGTCCTCGGCTCGCACCTGCTCGGGCGACATATAGGACACGGTGCCAAGCATGGCCCCGGGGGTAGAAAGATCCTTCTCGCTGAGCATCGCTGTCTCGGCGGAGGCTGCACGCGCTCCTTGCAGACCTCGTTCTGCGAGACTCACCTTCGCCAGGCCGAAGTCGAGAATCTTGGCGTGTCCGCGTTTGCTCACGAAGATGTTGGCGGGCTTGATGTCGCGATGGATGATGCCCGACTGATGTGCGGCGTCCAGGCCGTCTGCGATATCGATTGCCAGGGCCAGCAGGGGTTCCGATCCGATGGGACGGCCACCAATGCAATGCTTCAGGGTCATTCCGTCAAGGAATTCCATTGCGATGAACGCGCGGCCATCCTCCTGATCGATGTCGTACACCGTGCAGATGTTGGGATGGTTCAGGGCAGAAGCCGCCCGGGCTTCGCGCCGGAAGCGCTCCAGCGCCTGCGGATCGCCGGCTACATCTTCGGGCAGAAACTTGAGGGCGACGAAGCGGCCAAGACGCGTGTCCTCAGCCTTATACACCACGCCCATCCCGCCGCCGCCGAGCATTTCGATGATCCGATAGTGCGAGATGGTTTTGCCGATCATGCGAGTGGTCAGGATATCCGGTGGCTCATGTTAGGAGTACGGTGAGTTCGCAGTCAAACTCGTCAGCGCGACGACGGCCCTGGAGTGGATCCGCAAAGCAAGCTCAACTCGGTCAGGGAATCGGAGACGCTCGGCAGGCATAACACGACGGGGCGGAGTGGCTGCGGAGAGATTAGTCATCAGGAGGGAATCCGTGCCCCAACAACCGCCGACTGTGCGGTTGTTGGGGGAAGCGCTGCGCTCGCTGGCCGGAGTTACCGGTGCGGCTCGGTATCTGGCGGAGGCGCGGCTGGGGCCGGCGCTGGCGACGCCGATCCGGTACCAGCAGGACCTGGAACGTTCATGTCGGCGGGCACTACGCCCTGCACCATCGGCTTATGCTTCACCTTGCCTGACTCCGCATCCGCGACGTCTACGCCGAGCCTGGTGAGCGTCTCAGCCGTGTAGTAGTCCAGCAGCACCTTCGATTTTTCATAGTTGGCAGCCGAGTTCAGCACGTTGGATTCTGCCTGCGTCAGACTGCTGGACGCCTGTAGCACCAGGGTCGGAGTCGATGCCCCATAGCTGAACTTCTTCTGTTCGGCATCGAGATTCTGCTGGGCATAGTCGCGGGCCGCGATGGCTGCCTTCAGCGCGGCATAGTTATTCTGCAGGGTGAACTGCGCCTGCCGCACCTGCAAGCGTGATGGTGTTTTCCGTCTGCTGCAAGGCCACCTGCTGCTGGCGATACTCCAGCTCCCCGCGGACCTGGTTGGCCTGGGCGGCGCGATTGCGAATCGGGATGCTGAGGTTCACGCCAATGCCCTTGTCCGGCCCCGAGCTGTTGAACAGATTGGAGAAGGCGTCGTTGTAGTTCGGGGGAACCGAGCCGGGCTGAAAGCAATCGCCGGAGGTGTCGTTTCCCGTGCAAGTCGCAATGTTCTGCGGCCCGGCCAGACCGGACGCACCGTAGAAGGCATAAACGTCCAGCGTGGGCAGCAGCGCATTCTTCAGCGACTTGCGCGTGATCTCGTAATTGGTGAGCTGGATGCGAGCGACCGCCATCTCGGGACGCCCCTCCAATGCCTGCCGAATCAGCTCGTCAACTGGGCGCACTTCGTATTGCTCGCTGGACTTCAGGGTATCGGTCGGAATGACCGGCGCCGACGCCAAAAGCGGGTCCTGCATGTTCTTGGTGATGGCGTTCTTCATCAGCAGCTGTTCCAGCTGAAGATTGGTCTGCGCCATGATCAGGTTCTGCTTAGCGGTCTCCACTCCACTCTGCGCCTGCACCAGGGTGATAGGGGCCAGGGTCCCGATCTTGACCTGCTCCTGGTCATCCGACAGCGTCTTGTTGGCCAGCTGCAACTGCCGCTCGTTTACCTTGACGGCCTCATAAGCCGTCACCAGGTCCCAGTAGATATTTTCAATTTGCGACACGGTGGTGATGATCTGCTGGCGGAAGACCACGTCGGCGATCTCGCGGTTGTTGCGCGCAATGCGGATCCAGCGCAGGTTGGGATCGAATCCAAAGCCTTGCAGCAGATGCTGCCGCACCTGGAAACGAAAGCTGGGCGTGAGCTGCGGATTCACGAAACTGAATGGGCTGTTGGTGGTGATGTAGCTGTTGTTGAAGGTCAACGTCATCAGCGTGCCGGTGGAGAATCCCTGCGAGTAATTGAAGTTGTAGGTGTTGGTGTTCTGATTCAGACTGGGGACGCCATAGAAAATAGTGCTTTGCTGCGGCGTGAGGGCGCGCTCGCCTTGAATGGTGCCGCTGATCGTAGGATCGAAGTTGTCGATGGGCGGACCGAATCCCAAAGTAGACAGCACAATGCCCGCCGCGCCTGCGCCCGCGCCGCCGACGCCGACCTGCGTTCCTCCCGCTCCGGTGCCACTGGCTCCGGTGCTGGCGCTCCCCGTTCCTCCCGCCGAGACCGCGCCCAGCGCGCCGCCTTGCGTGCCCTGTACGACGCTGGTGTTCACGCCACGCGCCGATGCTCCCGTGCCGGTCAGCAGCAGGTCGGTATCGGCAATCGAGAGGTTGTAGCGCTGCAAGGTGACGTCCAGATTGTTCTCCAGCGCCATGGCAACGGCGTCGTTGATGGAGAGAAAGATCTGGCCATCGTGAAACAAGGTGTCCGTCATCGCGGAATTGGTGAGGTTCGCCTGGGGAACACGGCGTCTGGTGTAGGGCGCGATGAGGTTAGGAAATCCCGACAGCGGCTTCGCATAGTTCTGGTCGCCGGAATACAAGTGCGAATTATGCTGAGGCGCCGGCGCCTGCGGGTACGGCGTTAAGCTAGGCCCGCTTGCTTGCGGCGCCGCACTACCAGGCTGCTGGGCCGGAGCACTGGCTTGCCCCGCCGGAGTACTTTCCTGCGTAGCCGGAGTTGTTGCTTCCGTCGCCGGAGTGCTGGCTTGCCCAGCCGGCGGCGCGGCATCCTGCGCCCAACTCGCGCCTGCCAGCAGACCCACAAATCCCAACCAGAGCGCGATGCGGACCGCGCCCCTAAAGAATATGGAAACGAACATTACCTGTCTCCTGGAACTGATACGTCAGTTCGGTTTCTCAGCTAGTGCTGTTGTTGCTGTTGACGCCTCTGTGTAATACGCACCAAGGTGCCCAAAGGTTCATGACCCAGCGGATTCCCGTAACGGGTGAATCTCTGATTCTAGAGCACTCGGGGAGTTGGTGTAATCTGGGCTGAGAAGTATTCTTGATGGTTTGCCGGCAGTGTGATGGCGCCGCTCAGGATGCGGAAGTGCAAAGAAGGCGATCCATCCGAAGGTCGCCAATGTTTGGGTCACCCAGCGGTTGGAATCCGTGAGGCATTTGCTTTTCGATTTGTGATATCGTCGCCCTGATGATATGCGTTTTGAATGGAACTACGCCAAGGCCGCCAAGAACCTACGCAAGCATCGGGTTTCGTTTGAGGAGGCCGTGAGCGTTTTCTACGATCCGTTGGCCGAGATGGGCGGATCCAGACCATTCGCAAGACGAAGCAAGATTCGTGACGTTCGGCATGTCCTCGGCTGGCCGGCTCCTCGTCGTATCTCATACGGACCGAGAGAAGGCTATCCACATCATCAGCGCTCGTCGCGCAACGCAGTCTGAAAGACGTTTTTATGAAGAAGGCTAAAACTACATCCGATGAACTCCGCGCGGAGTACAAACGCTCCGACTTCAAGAAACTTGAGCGTGGCAAGTACTACGAACGCGTGAAGGAAAGCTCCAATGTCGTCGTGCTGGATCCCGAGATTGCGGCAGTGTTTCCCAACTCAGCCGCGGTGAACAGGGCGCTGCACTCCCTGATTGAAGTGGGTTCCAGGGTATCGCGCCTGACGTCTGCTTCCAACCGAGCAGCGCGGCTTCGGCGCTCGAGCGGCTGATCCGAAATTTTCAGAAGCCGAGAATGGTGCAAGCTCCGGGTGGGGTGGAGGACAAAGTCTCGTCTGGAGGTCACCCCGAAGCGCGCCGCTTACCTAGTCCCGCCGCCAAGCGGGGCGAAACTAATTAGCCCAGCGCGGAAGCGCTGGGTGCGCGTGGAATCTAGCTTCCGAGCCCCTTCAGGGCGGCACTCATCGGGGGCGGCCGGTTGCCAAGCTCGCGGTCGCACGTTTCACCGCCGGCGTCTGTTCCAGGCTCTTGCTCACCACATCGGCAACGATGGCGTTGCCGGCTGAATTGTAGTGAATGTCCCCGAAAATGTAGTTCTGCAAATACCAGCAGCCGGGTCGCCACCGGGGACATTGTTCTTTGACCGCAAAGAACTCGGGGAAGGTGGTGACAAAGCGCTTGCATTTGCCTTCGCACCAATCCCGCCAGATGCGCACCTCGCGCGAATCCACATTGTCGTGGACCAGCTGCGACGGCCAGGGATACACCACCACGCTGAGAGGAATATTGCGCTTGGCCAACTCCTGCCACAGGATGTCCATCTTGGCTTTCTCTTTGGCGATGCCGCCCTCCAGCCCCAGCGGCGCGTAGCCGGTTTCAAAGGGCTGAGTGTCGTTGACCTTGCGATACGTCCATGCGCCCCGCTCCTGATCGAACTCATTGCCCTCGCCGCGGTCAAGATGGTAGAAGCCGAGACGCACCAGGTTTCTCTCGAAGAATTCAACGACGCTGTCGCTGATGAGGAAATGCTTGTTGATATTTTCGCGTAGCCCGCCATACCAGCTTTGATCGATGTAATGTGCCTTAGGTATGGTCACTGCGCCGCTGGCGTCTTTATCGCGGTAAAGAGCGGCCTCGTCTTGCGCGTCGGAAATGTCGATGAAGACGATCACGTCGTCAATCTCAATTCCCTTGTTGAAGACCAGGCGCGCGGTGTTGAGATAGTTCGACGGGGAGTAGGCTCCCATGCTTCCGTTCAGGAAATTGTATTGCGGAAAATTGGCCGCGATTCGGCCGACGAAAGTATCCTCCCAGGCCGTCATTCCTTCCGCGTGGGAATCGCCGAGGATGAGCACCCGCGGCTCCGCACTGGCCGCGGGAACGACGCGCACTCCGTAGTCGCGAAACCCCAGGTTGTCGGTGTACATGGGATACGAGGATTTGCCCCACAGTCGAGTACAGGAACAGCTTGGCTCCAGGGCGAAATAGCGTACCGGGTCCACGCGCGCAAAGCAAAATCCCTGTGGGCCGCCGGAGACGACCGATCCCTGTAGAGCTGAGGTATAGAAGTAGTCGAAGCCGGCGAGCAGCGCCACACTCAGCGCAACCGATAGCAGAAACAAGAACAGCGCAATGAAGCGCTCACGGAGATGAGAACTGTCGGAGAGCTTCACCGCGCCCGCACCACTCTGAAGTTCGGTCTTAACGTCCCATTCCTCCATACCAACAGTGAAAACGGTTCTAGAATCCGCGATACATGAACTGCGAAGTCGCGCGCACCTGGGTAAGCGTAACCGTCAATGCGATCAGCAACGCGGTCGCGTAAAGCGGCGCAATCCAGAGCCAGCGCTTGCGGGCCAGGACCAGCACGACCTCCGCGGCAAAATTTCCCGCGCCTGCTTGCGGCCTGTCCAAATAGCGATTGAGCGCCTCGCTCACCAGCAGCACCATGACGTATCCAACCGCTAATGCCAGAACCAGCAGGTACAGGCTCGCGCTGAGCGAATGGGAAAGATAGCTGGCGGGCGAGAGCACCGCTGATAGCATCTGCCGGGCCTGGTTCACCGAATGAGCGCGAAAGAAGATCCATCCCAGACTGACGAGACTGATGGTTGTAACCCACGAAATCGGCGTCCACAAGGCGGCCGGGGGATTCCAATCAAGCCTGCGTTGCGCCTGCTGCACCAGACGATGCACCACCAGCAACACTCCGTGATAGCAGCCCCACATCAAAAACAGCAGGCTGGCGTTGTGCCACAAACCGAAAAGCACCATCGATACCACAAGAATCAGGTTTCGCCACCACACCTCGCGGCGCAGCATCGCCAGCGGCAGGAAAACATAATCGCGAATCCAGAACGATAGCGACATGTGCCAGCGGGTCCAGAAGATGGAAGGCGATGTGGACTGAAACGGCCGCGCAAAATTCTCCGGCAGCGTGAATCCCAGGACCTGCGCTGCACCGATGGCGATATGGCAGTACCCGGCAAAATCGAAAAAGAGCTGCAGGCCGTACCCAAATGCCAGGCACCAGACGTCGGCGCCACTCCAGTGAGTGAGACTATCGAAGCCGCTGTCGATGCCGCCGCCGCCCAGGATTCCTTGTCCCAGCAACCGCGCCAATTGCATCATCAGCACTCCGGTTGCAATCCTTCCCAGTCCGCTCTTGATCGCGCTCCACGCCAGCGGCTTCTCGGAACGGAACTGCTCCAGCATCTCGGTCATGCGGCAGATCGGCCCGGAAATTGTGACTGGGAAGAACGCCATGAACAGGGCAAACTCGCCGAGCGACGGGTCGAGTTCCTCGCCGCGGTACAAGTCGAACAGATAACTCATTGCCTGAAACGTCCAGAACGAGATGCCCAAAGGCAAAGCCAGATGAGCGAACCTTTGCAGCGACGACAGCGGAAGGTTAATCGCCACGCCCGGCAGATACTTGAAAGTGGCTCAGCAGCGCCAGGTTGAACAGAATGCCGATTGCCAGGACGGATGCAGTCGGCCGTCGCCGCACCCAATTGCCCAGAAGGTAATTCATCACGATGGAAACCAGCAGCACGGCCCCGAACCAGTAGCCCCAGGACAGATACAGCACGCAACTGCCCGCCAGCAGCGCCGCCTGGCGCAGCTTCGCCGAGCGGAAGCCGGCGAAGATCGCGACTTCCATCACGAAGACAACAACGTAAAGAATTCCTCTGGCGAACATTCCCCACCCGCAATGCGGAACTGAGCAACCAGTTTCGCACCGATTCGCTTTCTGTCAAAGCTTTGGTCACACCCAATACAATGAGAGCGGCATGAACAGGTTTCACACTCTGCTTGACGCCTTGCACGCCGCTCCCGATGACCGTCTCTTCGCGGTTGACTGGATCAGCGAAGATGAGCGCGAAGAAGTAACGTTTGGCGAATTTCGCCGCCGCGCCCGCGTGCAAGCTGCGCTGCTTCGCGCCCACGGCGTAATCAGGGGCGATCGGGTTGTGGTCATCATGCCCCAGGGCATTGCGGCGATGGCGACCTTTGCCGGAGCGATGATGCTGGGCGCCGCGCCCGCGATTCTGGCCTACCCAAACTTCAAGGTCGAGACGTCCAAATATTGCTTTGGTTTGGCCGGTGTAACGAAGAACCTGGCCGCGCGGGTCGTCGTGATTGATGAGGAATTTCCGCAAGAGTTGATCGGCCACGTGCATCTGGGCGACGACACGGCGGTGCTGCGCGTGGGCGCCGGCACTGGTCCCGGCGGAGAACAGGAGCTACCCGACGAGGGAATCCTGCCCGAAAGTCTGGCCTTCATCCAGCATTCAGCGGGCACAACCGGACTGCAGAAGGGCGTGGCGCTGACCCATCACGCCGTGCTGACGCAGCTGCAACATCTTGTCCGGGTCCTCGACATCGACGGGACGAAAGACCGCGTTTATAGCTGGCTGCCGCTCTACCACGACATGGGACTGATCGCCTGTTTCATGCTCCCGATGGCGTGCCATGTGCCCGTGGTGATGCAGTCGCCGCTGGAGTGGGTGATGCACCCGGAGACCATGCTCCAGATCATCCACGATTACAGATGCACTCTGGCGTGGCTGCCGAATTTTGCCTTTCAGTTTGTCCCTCGGCGCACGCGTCAACGATTGCAGTCGCAGTTCGATCTCTCCTCGGTTCGCGCCTTGATCAATTGTTCCGAGCCGGTCCGCTCCGCAAGCATGCAGGAGTTTTATGACGCTTTCGCGCCCATGGGTTTGAAGCGCGGAGCGCTGCAATCGTGCTACGCCATGGCCGAAAACGTTTTCGCGATAACCCAGTCGGACATCGCGCAGCCCTCCGGTCCTAACCGCGTTTTCGCCGACGGCCAACAATTTCGCAAAGAACGCGTCGTGGTACCGGTTGAGGAAACAACCGAGGGTGCCATCTCCTTCACTTCGTCGGGGCGCTTATTGCCCAACCAGAAGATCCGGATCGTGTCAGAGTCTGGCGCGTTGCTCGCCGACGGCCAGGTCGGCGAGATTGTGCTCAATAGCGACTGCCTGTTCGAGGGCTACTACAACCGTCCCGACCTTACGGCGCAGGCCCTCGTCGACGGCTGGTACCACACCGGCGATCTGGGCTTTTACCTGGAAGGCGAACTCTATGTGGTCGGCCGCAAGAAGGACCTCCTCATCGTTGGCGGTGAAAATCTTTACCCGCAGGACATTGAAGAGATCGTTGCCGCTCACCCAGCCATCCACGATGGCCGCGCGATCGCGCTCGGCCTGTACAATCGCGATCTGGGAACGGAAGACGTGGTGGTGGTGGCGGAGGTGGAATCGCATGAACTACTGGCAAACGCATCCGAGATTGAACGGGAGATCCGAAGCCAGGTGGTTGCCGGCCTGGGCGTGGCTGTGCGCACCGTTTACCTGAAGCCCCCGAAATGGATCGTGAAGAGCACTGCCGGAAAAGCTGCGCGCTCCACCACTCGAGAGAAATTGCTCAACGAACATCCCGAACTTGATGTCGAATCCCAGGAGACCTCGGCATGACCCCTGAAGCGCAACAGATGGCGGACTATATCGTTCAGTTGATCCGCAAGCCCGGTGTGCTCATCGATGAAAGCACCCCATTGGTTTCCTCGGGACTCATCGATTCCATGGCACTGGTGGACTTGTTGGTAAAGCTCGAGGACTTGACCCACATGCGAATTCCGCCGGGCAAGGTCCAGCCGAAGGACATGGACACGATCGCGTTGATGTTTGCCACGGCGCAGCGCGTCGGAAAGCCGCGTAAGTAAATTCTGGATTCGGTCTCGCTCGGGCTAATTTGCAGCTCGCAAGGATCCGCGTTCGATGTGGACATCGTCCCAGTACACCGTGCCATCTCCCGGGCCGCGCGCCAGATGAATTCGAATTGCGCCTTCGCGTCCGACCGTGAACGAACGCGACAGCAGCCGCCAGCCTGGATTCGTCGAGATCGCCGGCGATGAAACCGACGTATTGTCGCTGGGATTGTAGATGATGATTTGCGCGGTCGTTCGGTCGCCCGGCGAACCCGCCACCCACGCGGAAAGCGTGTAGGTCGCGCCCGGCTCCAGTCCGTTGATGTCCTGATACACCGTGCCCGCGCCGCGTTTCAGCCAGGCTGTACTTGCCGCTGTGCGCCGTCACCGTGCTGACGCTGGTCTTCACGCCGTTGGTTGACCACGGCGCCGTGTCGCCGTCCTCGAAGCCCGGGATTCGCGACGGCGTTCTCCACGCGCTGCTCGGGTGTCATCAGCACCGGACTGAGCCCGAAATCGGTCTTCGCCGAACACAGGATGAAATGGTCCAGGTCGTGGCATTTTCCCGGGCCGGTCGGACCTTGCGCGATGGCTGCGGCAATCTCAGGCGTCACGACGTAGGCCGAATCCGGCGCGAGAGTCCTTGCTGCTCGATCTGCGTCACCGCCTGCGAGCACTGGAAATCCTGCGCCACTCCGGTGTAACGCGCCGACTGATAACTGTTGATCCGCATCTTCTGCTCGGACCGCAAGAAATCCAAAGATCCTGTAGCCTTCGGGCCCGCCGGGCGAAGCCGTTCTTGCTCGCATTGCCACGCCGGCAGCACGATCAGGTTCTGATGCTGCGCTCCCAACTGCGACCAGATCGCCGACTTCAGCGGCGAGGGATGATCGTCGCTGATCGTCGTATGCACCCAATGCCGCAGCGCAGCTGGTGTCGGCGAATTGAAGGATCAGCATCGCGGCGATCAGCAGGTTCGCCCACGCCTTGCGGAACAGCAGAAATGGTGCGGCGAGAATCGCGGCCAGGATCGCGTAGTAAGGCGCCCAGAAGAGTCGCCCGCTGGCGCGCAGCGGCGAAAAATACGGAGACAGCCTGCCGCTCGGGATCGAGATCAATAATCGTTGTCGATCCAAACGTTATTTTGGTGGAAAGCGCCAGCAGCGTGAGCAGCAAACAACAGAGCGCCAGGGGAACGAGCCAGCGCTTGTCCGGTCTCGGCAATTTTTCTTCGGTGGATGATCGCAGCGACGATCGACAACCGCGGCAAGAATGAGCACGCCCGCGCCGAGGTAGTTGTAGCCTTCGTATTGGCCCGGCGCTGGCGCTGTGAAGCCGGGGAAAGATCACCGACGTCCAGGTGCGAGGATCGAACGGCGCCAGCAGATTCATCGAGAGGTCGCGATAGCCGCCGCTGCTGTAACCTTTGCCGCCGCTGATCACCAGGCCAAACGAGTACGCCACCACGAAACCGATCACTGCCAGCATCGCCACCACGCCGGCCGACTGGCGCCAGCGCTGATTCGCTTCTGCCACAGCAGGCTCGCGACCGCCGCTGTCAATATCAGCAAAACCTGAAACGCAAGATAGGGATTCGTCCCCACCGACACAGCGGCCAGCACGCACGCCGAAATGACGAAGCGGCGCACCGATCTCGGCGACCGCTCCTGCGCCTGCGCGAAGACAAACAGCGCCGCCACCAGCAGCCACTGATTGCTGAGAGAGTAATGTCCCCAGAAGCGGTAGTTCAGCGGCGGCGCCAGCAGAAAGAAGACAGCTGCACAATGCCGCCCCGAGAACATTCGAGCTGCGAAGCAGCGTCATTTGCGTTAGCCGCGGGCGTAAGCCCGCGGTTTGGGCGGAGGTAATATCGAGCCGCGGAGCCGGGGCCCCCAACAAGTCCCTCGTTTGGACTTGTTGGGGTGGAGGAGCGGCGGCAGAATTTGATGACGGCGGCGCGTGATCGCCAATCTCAGAGCGAACCCCGCTACCTTCGGTCATCAGCCGCAGCAACCGAAACGCGAAGAAGAATTGCAGCGTGCAGGCGAGAATCACTTCCAGACCGAAATACTGCGCCGGCTCCGGCAACAGAAACGACACCGGCTTCAGCACCACGGCCATCAGCGGATTCAAATCCAGCAGCGCGACCGACTCGCCCTCGCGGATAACCCAGCCGGTCGGTGTAGGTCAGCGGCCAATGGACATGCGGGTCCTGGCGAAACATCTCCCATCCGATGTAGTGATACGCCGGATCGAAGGCGATCCAGTTCACGTTGCGCGGATTCAGCGGCCGCGGCCCCATCACCAGCAGCGCATAGAAGAAGCCGGCCATCAGCGCGATCGCCAGATCGAACCAGACAGAATCATGCCAGCTTGCGGCGCGAGTTCCGTCACCTGCGAATTGGAGTCGTTCGTCTCCGCTGAAGTGCCGGCAGGTGGCGACGTTTCACTCTTCATAAGCAGTGACGCGGCGAGGCCAGGGACGAGGTTGTGGAGTAGAAGACACTTCCGGCGGAACGAGAGTAACACACGGACGCCGCCGTCCGCGATGCGCGGCGGAGCGATCTTCGTCATGGCTGTTGAGCGCCGTAGGCGCAGCCTCTTCGCCTGGACGTTTTGGGAGCGGTGACAACCTGAGCTTCCCAGCGCGCATGTCGAGGTCGATCAGGTAGTCACTAAAGACGTCCGCGCCAATCAGACCGTCTTCGTCGGGAAAGTCGTTCTTCTCCAGTACGATTACAACACAGTCCTCAAATTCGAGTTCTCCGACCCGAATACGATTAGCCACCGCCGTGTATCCGCTCCGCGACCCTTGATCACCGATTCCGAACACACGAAGATCGGCGATTTTTTCCAAGCCAGACTTTTTCCCCGCTTTACCATATAGAACGATGCCGCCCGCTCCGGTATCGAGCAGCAGGCGCGTGTTGCGGTCGTTCACTTTGACAGAGAGGTTGTCGTGGTCTTTGCTGCCCGCGGAAGGCTTCTCCAGGATGATCTCGGTACTTTCAACTTTGTTCACCAGCTTGCAGGCATGCACAGGCTTGGCGATCGTGGCCCTTAAATACTGCAACTCTTCCTGCAAGCCTTGTGTTTCCTCCGTGCCATCCGGATGGTCGCCCGCCAGGTACGCCTCAATGGCTGCCATCCGTTCACGTCTCGGAAGCGTGGCCAACCATAGCTTCTGGACTTCAGGATCGTTCGGAGCGAGTTGATGCGCCGCGCGGAGCGCGTGGTAGGCGCGGCCGTACAGACAGAATGCGTCGTCAAGGTGAGCCAGCCCGACATATGCAGCTACTTCGGTCCGGTCGAGCTTGATGGCTTTGAGGTAATTGAGTTCCGCCTCCGACATTTCGGCGCGGCGGAATTCAACATCGGCCATGGCCGCTAGCATTGCGGCCGAATTAGGTTGCGCCGACAAAGCTTTGCTGGCGGCTGCAAAAGCCTCGTCGACCTTCTCGACGCCTAGAAGCGAACGAACCAGCCCCACTTGCGCTGGAACGAGCCCAGGCTCGGCCTTCAGAATCGCACTGTATTTTTGCGCGGCGGTGGCGAAGTCGCCCTTCCTGTACAGATTGGCTGCCAACGCCAGATCGGCATCGGCTCCCGGGGTCTTTGTGTTCTGCGACAATGCCTGGAGCGAAAGGCAGACAATGATGGGATAACGGAAAAGACGCTTTCGCATTCTCGTCCCTCCGGAAAAGCAGCAGACTAGCAAGGATGGATTGCTTTAGCAATGCTTTTTGTCAAGTGCTCAAAAACTGAGTCGCGGATGTGTGCCTACGGCTTGTCCTGCAACTGGCAATTGTTGCCGTAGGTGAACGAGTGCAGTGTGAATCCCGGGCCTTCCGGTTGCAGCGAGATCAGATGCGCGGTGAACTTCGGGCTGCGCACCAGGTAGTACGCGCGCCCTTCGGTCACGTCCAGGTACGCTCCCTTGGCGTCGAACTTCACGTCTGCGCCCGCGTCGTCTTTGGGCATGGGAGCGCCGTCCTGGAACAGGTTGACGCGAACCTGCTTAGCGCCCTTCAGGCTGAGGACCGCATACATCGAACGCGCGTGATAGCGCACTTCGGCGCCCGCGCCTTTACCCGCTGACGTCACGCCGTCCTTCTCGATCTTCCAGCGTCCCACCAGCTCCACGGCTCCATCGGCCGGCGAATGGGGCGGCATGAAGTCAACTTCCTCGCCGGCGTGGTGTCCGTTCATGTTATCCACCGAGCTGCGGCCATAAATCTCGCCCACGTAGGTCTCCTGCGTCGTGTTCCCACACTCCGCCCGGAACTCGTCTTCGGCGGGATCGAGCGGGACCTTCAACACTTCAGGATGGGCGACGGCCAGCAACTCGCGAATCTTGGTCTCCATCGGCAGGTTGTTGCCCTCGCCGAAGACGTTCATCACGATCTGCCCTTGCGGGTCGATAAGGTAGCGCTCGGGCCAACCCTGGGACTGGTACGCCTTCCACGTCGTGCCTTTTTGATCGGCGACCACTGGCCACGGCAGCTTGAAGCGCTGCGCCGCTTCCTTCACATTGTTCACGTCGAAACCAATGTTGAATTCGCCGTAGTGCACGCCGATCACCTCGAAACCATATGGGTGATACTTCGTGTACCAGCGCTTGATTACTCCGAAGTCGCGAATGCAGTTGATGCAGGTGTACTCCCAGAAGTCGATGAGCACGACTTTGCCGCGATAGTCGGCGATGTGATGTGGAGCGGCTGCGCCTTCATCCAGCCAGACAACACCTTCGCCGAAATCGGGCGCCGGGTGGACTGTGAGATCGACCTGGGCGACAGCCGGCAGTGTGAGACAGAACAACAGCAACATCAAAGCAGATTGGTGTTTCGTTCTTGCGAAGAGTCGCGGCGTGATTGCCAACAGTTGATGACAGCGATCGTCACGGCTGAAGTCTTGCATCTCCACTCCCATGCGCTTTAGCGTTGCCAATGCCGCGCCTGAACAGGCCGCTCAAGCAACGTCGAAAAGCAGATCCCTCGTCGGCCTGAAGGCCTCCTCGGGATGACAAAAATAAAGAGCTTAACGGCACGACCAAGGTCGTGCCCTGACACGAAGCCTTCCCTGGTCCGAATTTCTCAGCAGCCCCTGAAGGTGTGCCGTTTCCAAGCAGCCTACGCCGGTCGCGCACCCGCACCCGTCCTTTCAGCATATGACGAAACCACTCTCCTTTGGTTAGACGAATTCAGTCGATCCACCGGGGTCCGGGCCGACATCGCCAGCCTGGTTTATGCTTAACACGTGCAAGTGATAGTTCGCTATTTCGGCATGCTGAGAGAGATCGCCGGCCGCGATCATGAAGTCGTGGAGCTCGGCGAGGGCACGCGCGTCCGCGACTTGTTCGCTCAGCTCCAACAGCGCATTCCGAAGCTGGATGCGTTTCGCGGCTCTATCGCGCTGGCCGTGAATTTCGAATATTCCGACGCCAAAGTTATCTTGCGCGACAAGGACGAAGTGGCTTTGATCCCGCCGGTGAGCGGCGGAACAGTTTCCAACCAGACGCCGACTGCCGAAACTGCGTTGCCGCTGATCTCCGAGCACGCGCAGATTGTTTCGGAGCCGATCCAGACAGCGCCGATTCTGGCTGCGATCAAGCGGCCGGAAGATGGCGCCGTGGCTGTCTTCGATGGAATTGTGCGCGACAACTCGCGCGGCCGCCGCACGCTCTATCTCGACTACACTGCCTACGAGCCAATGGCATTACGTCAAATGGAGCAGCTTGCGCAGCAGGCGCTAGGTCGCTTCGACGTTCGCGATGTACGCATTGTGCATCGCCTGGGGCGCTTACAGATCGGCGAAAGCAGCGTCTATATTGCAGTTGCGTCGGCGCATCGGGCTGCGGCCTTCGACGCCTGCCGCTGGCTGATTGATACTCTGAAGACGACGATTCCTATCTGGAAGAAAGAGTATTTTCAGGATGGCGCTGTATGGGCCGACGGCGAGCCTTTTCCGCCGGACATCCCTCGCGCCGATTACGGCGCGTCAAAGTAACTGGACTGGGGTTTACCTTAACGAATGCTTCCTGGCTCTCATGTCTGCGCTCGGGTAGGTGTCAAGATACGTGCACTGGCTTGGGCGTGCGTCTGGACTTTTGTGTTCGCAGGCGTTCCCCAGGCTTGCCAAAGTCAGTCAACGCAGAGCCCGGTGCCGCGTCCTCCGGCTTCGCTCACGCCGGCACCTCCGGCCGGAGTTGCGCATCCTCCCGATGTGCCAAAACCGCAGCCCGCAAACGCGGACGATCAACCCGGCACCACCTTCAAGGTGAATGTAAAGCTGGTCAACGTATTTGCTACCGTGACCGACGCCGGTGGCGCGCCGGTTTCCGCGCTCAAGCAGGATGATTTTCGGATATTCGAAGATGGCGACCCGCAGCAGATTGCGGTGTTTCATCGCGAATCGGAATTGCCGCTCTCGATCGTGGTGGCCATTGACACCAGCCTCAGCACCCGCGGCGATCAGAAGCTGGAAGTAGAATCGGCGCGCCGCTTCGCGCATGCTATCCTGCGCCCCATCGATGGTCTGTCACTTTTCCAGTTCAGCGAAATCGTCGATCAACTGACGCCCTTCACCGCCGATATGCGGGTCATCGATCGGGCCATCAACCGCGTCCATTCGGGAGCGGCGACCGCGCTCTACGACACTCTGTACCTGGGCTCCGACGCGCTGCTCGACCGGCGCGGCCGTAAGGTCATGGTGGTTATCACCGATGGCGGAGACACGGTCAGCAAGACCACCTACCAGGAAGCGATTCGCGAAGCGCAGCAGGCCGAGGTGATCCTCTACAGCATCATCATCGTCCCTATCGAGAACAGTGCGGGACGCGATATCGGAGGTGAGCACGCGCTTATTCAGCTTTCACGCGACACGGGAGGAAAGTATTTCTACGCCAGCGGAATGGCGCAGTTAGACGCCGCCTTCCGCCAGATCAGCGATGAATTGCGCACCCAATATCTGATCGCCTACTACCCCAGCAAACGAATCTCCGATTCCGATTACCGCCGTATCGACATCAAGATCAATCCCGCCACCAAGGACTATCCCGATCCAGCAGAGCTGGTGGTCCGCCACAGGACCGGCTACTACACCATGCCTTCCAAGTAGACGAGTTCGGGGACGCACTAGTGGCTACAACGACAGCCCGTTTCTTGCTCGAGCTCACAGCGAAAATCCTCCTCTAGAAGGGCTCAGCCCCTAAGCCTATCTTCCAAACTTGGAATATTACCTAAAGTGATATGTGAAAACTGGGAGGAGCGGCGCAGGGAGAGCTATCGTCGCCTAAACCTATACCCTTAAAAATCAATGGGATACGTTAACTAATGGGGTTTCTGGCAACGCTTTTTGAGTGCCCGGATTTGGCCATTCCCGTGCGATAACTATCCCCGGAGGCCGGGTTTTCGTTGTACCCGTCCTTAAGCCTGGTTCTGTTGCAAGCGGCATTCGCCAGACCCCCCGGTCAGCGATAAAGCCTTAAAGATATGTATGATGCACACCTCGAGGGGAGAGATATGAAATTGAAGAGTTTGATCACCGGAATGTTGGCTTTGCTGGTGATCGCCCTGCTGATCGCGCCGTCACTGATGGCGCAATCGCTGACTTCGGGCGACGTCACCGGTACAGTCACCGATCCTAGCGGTGCGATTGTGCCCAACGCCTCGGTCACATTGAAGAACAATGCCACCGGCGCGACGCGCACCTCCACCACCACCTCCAGCGGTACCTACCGCTTCTCGCTGCTGGCGCCTGGCAGCTATACAGTAAGCGCAAGTGCGCAGGGCTTTAGCAAGGCTGAAGAAATGACCTCGGTCAATGTCGGCCAAGCTACCGTCGCCAATGTAAAACTGGCGGTCGGCGCGGGCTCGACAACGGTGGAAGTCACCTCCGCTGCGCCTCTGGTGAACGCGGATAGCGCCGACCTTTCCACCAACTTCGACCAAAACCTGGTCGCCAATTCGCCCAACGGCGGTAATGACCTCACTTACATTGCCCAGACCGCTCCCGGTGTCAACATGAACACTGGCTTGGGTTATGGCAACTTCCAGACCGCTGGTCTTCCCGCCACCTCCAACGTTTTCACGCTGAACGGCGAGAACCAGATGGATCCGTACCTGAACCTGAACAACTCCGGCGCGACCAACCTGATGCTCGGCAAGAACGAGGTTCAGGAAGCGACGGTCACCACCAACGCCTACGGCGCGCAGTACGGCCAGCAGGCGGGTGTACAGGTCAGCTACGTTAGCAAGTCCGGTAGCAACGCCTACCACGGCAACGCTAACTACTGGTGGACGGGCAGCAGCATTCAGGCCAACAGCTGGTTCAATGGTCTCTCGGTTCCGGCTGGCCCGACGCCGTTTACCAACAACAATCAGTGGGCGGCCTCCATCGGTGGCCCGATTAAGAAGGACAAGCTGTTCTTCTTCGTCGATTGGGAAGGAATCCGCTATATCGTTCCTTCTACAGGCTTGGCATTCGTTCCGACTCCGGCGTTTGGAGCTGCGACGGTAGCCAACCTCACCACACTCAACCCAGTTGAGGTTCCGCTCTACTCGAAGGCCTTCAGCCTTTACAACGGCGCGAAGGGTAACGGCCCTGGCGCTTCGCTAGTACCCGGAAGCTGCGGCTCGGATTACACGGGTGCCGCGCAACCGCAGAACGCCTGCTTCCAGTCCTTTACTGCCAGCCCCTCGCTGCCGGCTAAGGAATGGCTCTTGTCAGGTCGCGTAGACTACAACCTGTCGGACAAAGATCACCTGTTCTGGTTTGTGAGCTTTGACCATGGCACGCAAGCCACCGGTGCCGACCCCATCAACCCGGCGTTCAGTGCCGCCAGCTATCAGCCCCAGTACAACGGCCAGGGCGAGTGGACGCACACCTTCGGCAGCAACGCTACCAACCAGTTCGTTTACGCCGGCAGCTATTACCGCGCGATCTTCGACCAGGTCGATGCCGCCGGTACCTTCCCCACCCAGCTGTACATGGTTCCTCTGGGCTTCACTAGCTTGGGCGGACCTTTTGGTGGTGCGGGCGAATACATCTTCCCGCAAGGCCGGAACGTTACCCAGTACCAGTTTGTGGACGATTTCTCGGTCACCAAGGGCGCCCACAACCTGAAGTTCGGGGCTAACTACCGCCGTTACGATATCACTGACTATGTGTTCAGCGAGTTCACCAATCCACTCTCCATCATCGCGGACGTGAATGACTTCTACAACGGCTTCGCTGATGGGTTCCTGCAGAACTTCTCTAGCTCTCCTAGCGAGCCGGTCGCCCTGTGGGGCCTCGGCCTTTACGCTCAGGACGAGTGGCGGATCAAGAAGAACCTGAAACTGACGTTTGCATTGCGGGCGGAGCATAACTCCAACCCGGTTTGCCAACACGATTGCTCAGGGCTTCTGGATGGGCCGTTCTATTCACAGAGCACCGATCCCAACACGCCCTACAACCAGATCGTCGATGCCAACCGGCACCAGATCTTCCGGGGCACGGACACCCTCAACTGGGCGCCACGCTTCGGCTTTGCCTGGTCACCGGGCGGCAGCGACAAGACTGTCGTTCGCGGCGGCTTTGGTATCTTCTTTGATGCCTTCCCCGCGTTTCTGGGCGATACCTTCATGACCAACTTGCCCACGGTTGTTCCGACCAGTCAGGGGCTCGTGCCCTGGGCTGACCAGTCAACCCCGGCGAGTCCTTGGATCATCGGCAAGACCTCAGCCGCCGCCATCGTGAGCGGCTTCTCCAGCGGCGCATCCAACGCTTCGCTGACTGCAAGCAACCCGTTGTTCTCCACCCCCAGCTTCGGCAATGCGCTCGGGACATTCCATACACCGCGGTACCAGGAATGGAGCATCCAGCTCGAACAGCAGCTGGACAGCAAGAGCTCTATGACCTTGGCTTACATCGGCAATCACGGTATTCACGAGCCCGTTACCTATTATCCGAACGGTTTCGGCGGAGCCGGCGGCTATCCAGCCACCCCCTTCAGCCCCAACTTCACTACTGTCACCGAGGTTTACTCGGGAGCGGTTTCCAACGACAGTCAGATAACCACCAGCTACCAGCGTCGGTTGACCTACGGCTTTACCATCCAGGCAAGTTACACTTGGGCCCACGCCCTGGACGAGATCTCCAACGGTGGATTTCTTGGGTATAGCTCAACCAGCGCTACCTATCAGATCAACCCGTCGTGCTTGCGGTGCAACAACTACGGAAATGCGGACTACGATATCCGCAGCTCCTTCAACGCTCAGTACGTCTGGAACGTTCCGTTCAAATTCGGCAACAAGTTCGCCAATGCAGCTCTTGGCGGATGGACGATGTCTCAGAACTTCTTTGCCCGTACCGGACTGCCTTTGACTGTGTTTGACGCCACCACAGGCGTCGGCAACGTCGCTGGTGGTGTCTTTGTACCGGCTGAGGTGGTTGGTGCTGGACAGTCGAACTGCACCCAGTACTACACCAGCTGTCTCACGTCCACCGGATTTACTTCTGCTCCTGTGGGAGGAGCGGCAAACCAGATACGTAACCAGTATCGTGGACCCGGGTTCTTCGACTCGGACATCAGCCTCAACAAGAATTTCAAGCTGACCGAACGCTTTGCGCTCGGCGTCGGCGCGAACTTCTATAACGTGTTCAATCACCCGAACTTTGCTCAGCCTGGCAATCTGTTTGGAACCTCGAACTTCGGTCAGGTTACCGGACAGACGGCCCCGCCGACCGGTCCCTTCGGATCGTTCTTCGCGGGTTCGCCGGCTGGCCGCATTGTCCAACTTCAGGGCAAGATCGTGTTCTAGTCGATCGAATCCTGCTTTACCTCGGCGGCCCTTCGGGGCCGCCGTTTTTTATCGGCAATTGGCCACTGGCAACGGGCTACTGGTACACTTCAAGGCCGGGCTTTCATCTGGCCACCCACAACTGGCAACTGGTTCCTGAGGTGATGATGACGAATCCTACGCAACCGGCAATTCAGCTGACTAATACTCCTGACTATCGCGAGAACTATGCCAACAGCGTGCAAGTGCGGGTCAATGTTTGGGACTTTTTCCTGGTATTCGGCACGCTGCAACAGCAGGATGAGACGCGGGTGGATGTCCGCAACTTTCAGGGAATCTATCTCAGTCCGCAGCAGGCCAAAGCGCTGCACACTATCCTGCAGCAAAATCTGGTCAACTACGAAAATACTTTCGGCGAAATCAAACTTGATCCGCGTGCCGGTCCCGGCGCGGGCCCCATCCACTAACGATGCGCAGGTCGTTGTTGCGTCGTGGAGGTTAGTTTTGTAGCGAAAAATCCGGCAACAGTATGCACCCTAACCATCACATCACCACCCAATCGACCGCATTATCGGCTGCTCGCCCAGTCGGATCTTCGACGACAGACAGGGACCAGGTCATCCCCTACCCTGTCATCTCGGCAGATGCGTCCGAAGCCACCCAGTGCTCGTCCAGCACATTCGCTCGCCCTTTCCGCATGGTCTTTGTTGCGCTGATCGTCCGGATTGCGGTGTCGGCTGCTATGGTGCCCGAGTTTCTCGATAGCTTTCGCAACCACTGGCACTTCGGTTGGGAGATGGGCCAAATTGCCCGTTCCATCTGTCAGGGACAAGGGTTTTCGTCGCCCTTCTTCGATCCCAGTGGCCCCACCGCAATGCTGCCACCGGCCTATCCATATCTGATGGCCGGGTGCATAAAGCTGTTCGGCGGTTTCACGGTGGCCAGTGCGATGGCCATCCTTACCCTCAACAGCATTTTCGCGTCGGTCACTGTACTTCCCATCTATTTCCTGGCTCGGCGCGTCTTTGATGAACGGGTAGCGGTGATTGCCGGATGGACGTGGGTGTTTTTTCCTTTTTCAATTTATCTATCCGGCGGGCGCATTTATTCCGACACGTTGACCTGCCTGATAGCGAGCTTGCTTTGGCTCCAGACTCTCCGGCTGCGAGACAGCCGGGCGACCGGGGACTGGCTGCTCTGGGGAACTCTCTGGGGATTGGCCGGCTTGGTAAGTCCGGCGCTGCTTGGGCCTTTGCCTTTTCTTGCGATATGGCTCTGTCTGCAGCGCCGCAAGGCCAAACTCCCCTGGTTGCTGCCGGGGCTGCTCGCGCTCTCCACACTCCTGGCCGTGATCGCTCCCTGGACGGTCCGAAATTATCGGACCTTCCATCGCGTCATTCCTTTGCGCGACGGTTTCTGGATGGAAGTTCATGTCGGCTACAACGGCGACGTTTCCGACGTGACACCGGATTCAGCTCACCCCACGACGAGCCTGGCAGAATACGCGCAATGGCAACGGCTCGGCGAAATTGGGTACATGGACGCCAAGAAAACGGAGGCCCTGGCATTCATCACGCAGCATCCCAGGTTTGCGGTTTGGATGACGGCGCGCCACTTTGTTAATACGTGGACTGGCTTCTGGTCCTTGGATCCCAACTTCCTCGCCAAGGAGCCGTTCCACATACCCAATACTTTCTTGACCACCGCCATAACCCTGCTCTTGCTTGGAGGGTTGCGGTTCGCGTGGTCGCAAGATAAGGGACAAGATGTTTTTCCGCTCGTTATGATCCTCGTCACATATCCGCTGGTTTATTACGTCACGCATTCCAGCATGGACTATCATCATCCGCTGGATCCCATCGTCGTCATCATGGGCTCTTATTGCGTGCTGGAGTGGCGGAGACGCCTGAAAGCGGCCCAGCGCGACGCACTCGCGGTGGGCATAACGCGGCCTGCTCCGTAGGTATTTCGCAGCCAGGTAATCGACGTGGAACAGATCAAGCTTGGGCGAGCTGTTGATCCAAGGTTTCCCAATGTCCGCAGCTTATGACGCAACCTGCTGAGACTCGTTCACTCTTTGACCTTTCCGGGGCGCTGGTCTGGCGCGAAATTCTGGCCATGGGAGTCGACTCCCTGCGAGCCGACAAACTGCGCGCGGCCATGACCGCGCTGGGTATGGCGGTCGGCACCGCAGCTCTGATCCTGGTGGTCACGGTGGCGCTGACCGGAAAGCGCTATGTGATGGCCCAGATCGAAAATGTCGGCACCAATGTCATTTGGGCGGAATATTCGGGAATATCCAGCGCCTCCGCCAATATGGCCACCGCCGACTACCTGACCGTCAACGACATGGCCGCGGTCGAGCAGCAGGTGCCTGGCGTCAAAGAGGCAACGCCTGTGGTCAACATGCTCCAGCGTATGGTGGTCGGTTCGGGCAAGGAGCAGGACATCCTGGTGCTCGGCGTCGATCCGCAGTATCAGCCGGTGCGGCGGATTATCGTGAGTGCCGGAAGGTTTTTCGACCAGACGGATTCGCAATCCACCAACAAAGTCGGGCTCATCACCGAGAATCTGGCGCGCAGCCGATTCGGCTCCCTTGATCTGGCGCTGGGACAAACCGTCAGGATACAAGAAGTGCCTTTCGTGATCGTCGGCACCTTTCGCGAGAGCGTGGATACCATGGGACGGTCCGAGATCGAGGGCGATACAGTCTTGATTCCTTATAGCGTTGCCCGCTCCATGATCGGCACTGCCGCGGTTAACCAGATTTATTTTTCAGTGTTCGACGCCGCCGGCATTCCCGCCGCTACCGAGACCATACAGAAAGTCGTCGCTTCCCGGCACCGGGCTGAGTCGGTGTACAACGTGAGCAATATGACCGAAGTGCTGCGGCTCGCCAACAAAACCGCGACCGCCTTTACTTCGGTGCTGCTGCTGTTTGCGGCGGTAACCTTGGTCGCGGGCGGCATCGGGATTATGAACATCATGATGGCCACGGTGCATGCGCGCATCCACGAGATCGGCGTGCGTAAGGCCGTAGGCGCCACCCGCAGGGCGATCCTGCTGCAATTTCTTTTCGAGGCGGTGCTGATTGCGTTGCTGGGCGGCACCGTGGGGACGGTCATAGGAATCGGCATCCCTATCTCGATCCAGATTTTCACCCACTACCATGTTCCGGTTTCTCTCCTCTCGGCGGTCATTGCGCTGGTGGTTTCCTGCGCAGTCGGGATCGGCTTCGGCATCACGCCGGCAAACAACGCCGCCCGGCTCGATCCGGTCGAGTGCCTGCGGCACGAGTAATGTCAGGACTAATGCCGTGACCCAGGGACGGCATAGCTAAACTAGCACTGGCTTGCGAGTACACTCTCGGCGTGTGCGGGTAATACCGGATTGGCGATACCGATTGTGAAATCGTCATTCATAACCCAGATGACCAAAACACTTCGTTCTTTGGCCACAACCCGCGAGTATCTCTTCGCTTACGCCCTCCTCTTTACCTTCCTGTTCGTCACCCACGCTCCATTGCTTCGCCTGCCATACTTCTGGGACGAAGCCGGATACTACATCCCCGCCGCTCGCGACCTATTGCTGACGGGATCGCTCATTCCCCATACCACCCAGTCCAATGCCCACCCTCCGCTGGTGATGTTGTGGCTGGCGTTCTGCTGGAAGTTCAGCGCCTTTACCCCGGCGGTTACGCGGACCGCGATGCTGATGGTTGCTGCCTTTGCGCTGCTGGGCTTGTGGCGCTTGTCGCGCGACGTTGCCGGAGAAGCAGTCGCCGTCGCTACCGTGGTCTGCACCGCGCTCTACCCGGTGTTCTTCGCCCAAAGCTCAATGGCCCACCTCGACATGATGGCGGCCGCCTTCACCCTTTGGGGGCTGGCGATGTATGTGGAGCGAAGGACGGTCGCAACCATCGTCTTCTTCGCGCTCGCGTCCCTGGCGAAGGAGACCGCAATCGTCACTCCCATGGCGCTGTTCGCGTGGGAACTGCTTTGTCCTGTGATCACCGGTGCCAGCGAGTCCCGACCGGGCGCCCTCTGTTTCTATCGCAGCAAGCGCCACGCATTGTCGTTTCTTCTTTGTCTGGTACCACTGCTGTCCTGGTTTGCCTATCATCATCATCGCACCGGCTACTATCTCGGCAATCCATACTATCTTCGCTACAACCTTCAGGCGACACTCACTCCGCTGCGCATTCTGCTCGCGCTTCTAATCCGGCTGTGGCATGTCCTGGGATATCTGAACCTCTTCCTGCTCACCCTGGGCGCGTTGTTTGCCATGACCCGGCTCCCGCTGCATGACGCCGATGGCACCCTCCGTCCGCGCATCGCCATCAGCACACAGCTCGTCTTTGCCGTGGTTCTGGTTGCGAATATCCTGACTGCATCGGCGTTAGGCGGCGCGGTCCTGGCCCGCTACCTGCTTCCGGTTGTGCCGCTGGTGATCCTGGTGTTTGTCTCCACCATGCGGCGGCGCATCCGGCGATGGGCATGGTGGATAGCCTTTACTTGCGCTGCCTTCGTGGTGCAGCTCTTCGTGCCTCCGCCCTATCGCATCGCTCCTGAGGACACGCTGCTGTATCGCGACTTCGTAATTCTGCACAAGCTTGCCGCTGACGAACTGTCCACCAGGTATCCGCACGCGCGGGTACTCACCGCCTGGCCTGCTTCCGACGAACTCACCCACCCGTTTCTGGGATACGTGAAGCAGCCCCTCACGGTAGTTCGCATCGATAACTTCTCGCCGTTGCAGATTGAGCGCGCGTCACAGGCGACTGCGGAGTTCGACGTTGCCTACCTGTTCAGCACCAGGTGGGAGCCACCGCATCCGCTCCTCGAAGGTCTGGCCTTTGGAAAGCCGCTCCAGGAGCGCTTCTTCGACTACCATGAGGACCTGTCGCCGCCGCGCGCTGCAGAAATTCTGGGCGGCAGAACAGTGCGTTACCTGCGCCGCAACAATGAGTGGATCGCTCTTATTCCCATAGAGAAGATTGAAGACGCTGCAATTCCTGATGGATGGTTGAACCCAAAACCGATCAGGCCTGAATAGGCCTGCTCCTTACGACCCTGACTCGAACAGGTTTGGGTATCCCGGAGGCTTGATGCACGTGTCAATCACCGTCCGCTCGCCTCGCCGGGAAACCCGCACCAGTCGGACGCAGTCTGTCTCGTCACGGATGAGTTCTTTGCCCTGCGCATTGACCAGGTTCCGTGGCCAATCCGGCAGTTGCTGCCGGTAGAACTCCCAAACTTGTTGCACGCTGTCCGGTGTCCAATAGCTGGCAGAAATTTCCTGCAGCGTTCTTTGCCCAACATGAAGTTCGCTCACCGACTCTGCACTCCCCGAGTTCTCAGGCATCGCTCCGGGATACGTGGGAATCTGCGCCAGCCGGGGATCGAGCTTCGCCTCCGGCCGCACATCCAAAGTGCCCAGCGGACTGTCAACATGCAAGGCCTTGCCGGACGGAGTCATCGTCTCGGAAATTCTTGTGCGCTTGCCCACCAGCCACAGCCCGATCGCGCCCACTAGAAATGCAGTGGCAAAAGCTGCAAACGGAATGAAGACCATCCACAATTTGGGCCCCCTTCGTTTATTGAGCGCCCGCTTTGGCTCGCGGAATCCGTTGACTTCAATCTGCGATGACTAGTTTTGGTTGACCCTGAGAGAAAGTCTACGTATCCCCGCCATCTCGCGCGAACACCAGTATTCCGTTTGCCGGGATTACGATGGTGCTCGAGGCCGGCAAACCCTGCATGGGGCCGCCATTTGCCCAGATCGCTCCACCATTCCCGGCTACCCAGGGATTTACCCAGTTGTCGTACACGTCGCTGTTAAACACTTCCAGCCACTGACCCGGACCGGGAAATCCGATATCGTAGGCCCAGAACGTGCTTTCGTTCAGGCTGGCCACCACAACCACATCGCGGCCGGCGCCCTCAACCCAGCGCTGAAACGCGACAATCCGATTCTGATTGTGGACATGGAACACGTTCAGGCCCTCGCCACGCAGAGCCGGTTGGCGACGGCGCAGCGCGATCAGGTCGCTGGTGAAGCGCAGATGGTTCACCATGCTCTGGTCCGCGCCATTCACCCCGTCCCACCAGATGTTGTCGCCCGCGCCTGCGTTATCGCTCCACGGTTTGTCTTCCAGGAATTCCTGCCCCATGAAGATCATGGGAATGCCTGGTGCAGTCAGCACCAGTCCAGTTGCAACCCGGCTACGGCTGCGTGCATACCAGGAACGGTGATCGTTGGAATCAGCCAGCGCGGGAATTCTCGGCTGCCAGGCGTGGCCTACCCACAAGATGTCATGGTCCTCGATGTACTGCACACACTGCCATCGTTCTGAAGTTGGCGTGAATTGCAGAGCGGAAGCGATCACATCCATGCTCACAGATGCAGTGGCGCCGCCCGTACTCTGGCCAATAGCCCCGCGTACCGCATCTCGTACCCGATCGTTCCACGTCGCGTCGAATCCCGCGCCGCCGCTGGCCGTGGGATTCAGCACCGCGCCATCTACGGGCCAGTACTCCGAGATCAATGGCCCGCCGGGTTGCAGGAAACGAAGCGTATCGGTCAGGTTCTGGCACATGGGCCAGCCGCCATGACTATCGATATCGCTCACCTGATCGAAGCGAAACCCATCCACCCGGTATTCCTGGTAAAACAAAGTGGCATTGTCGATGAGGAACTGTGTTACATCGTCGTTCCAATACGCGAATGCCTGCCCCGCCGAAACCGCTTGATCCGTGAAGTAAAGGCTGTTGTTCAAGTTTCCGTTGGTCATTCGATCCATGAACCACAGGCTGGCATCGTCAAAGCCGCCGCCCCCGTGGCCATACACCACGTCGCACAAAACTGCGATGCCGTATACGTGGCAGAGATCGACCATCATGCGCAGCTGGTTCGCAGAGCCGGTCAGCACGGCGCTGGACGGATACGGGGCCTGTCCGCGCTGGGCCAGCAGCAAGTTCACGACGGCGAAACAGTTCGCTACCGCAGCATTGTCCGCGTCACCATATTCTTGTTCAGGGCTGTAAGGATCGGTTCCGTTGTAGCCAAGGCTGGGATAATTCGCGGCTTCCGTCACCGGCAATGGCTCAATGGCGTTGACGCCCAGGCTCGCGAGGTAGGGAAGTTTACTGACCACGTCCAGAAAATGCCCGTTCGGATTTCCGTTCGCGATGGAAAACGTTCCCACGTGGAGCTGGTAGATCAGCAGGTCATTGAAAGCGGGCGTTTGGAACCCGGTATTGTGCCAGGGAAACAAGGCGGGATTGCGTAGCACGCAATTGCTCTGCGGGAAAGGCGGCGCAAAAGTAAGCTCGCGGGCGCGGGGATCGCGTTTGTACCCCTGGCTGCCGAGGCCGCTCACATAGAAGAGATATTCGACTCCCTCCTGCAAGCCCGGAACAAAGCATGCCCAGTGGCCGCCACCAATCTGTTCGAGCAACACGCCGCCATTCTTCGGCCAGGAGTTGAAATCTCCACACAGGTAAACTGCGGTGGCGCGCGGCGCCCACACGCGGAACGTGGCGCCGCCAGAGACCAGTGTGCCTCCCATCGGAACTTGTGCCAGGTTTACCGGTGAGCTGGACATGGCAAACTCCTTTCAGTTCGTCTGTAACGCAACGGACTTTATCCGCCATCATAATCGTTCTTGCTGCCCAGAAAGTTTCAGGACGTTAAAAGCATCCAAGCACGCGAAACGCACTACCGCGGTTCCTAAAGTCGCCGCCGCAACCGTTTATTCCGTACACAATCAGGAGTAAGATTCTGGATCAATGGCTCCAGTCGATCTCCAGGCGCCGTCAGTCAAAACATCCCGTTCCTTTGGCTGGCTTGCCGGCATTCTCATCGGCGTACTATCGGCGACGCTCCTGGTTGCCGCCGCGGTATGGGCGTTCACTGGATTCGGCCTTTTCGAATTCGGCCGCATGCTGCGCGGCGGACAAGTTCACATCACTCTGGACCAGCCCACCGTCATCCGGCAAATCCGGGAGCTGCAACGCCTGGAGACTGTTAGCTACTCGATGGACAAAATTGTCAGCGGTGAGCGCGAGAATCCTGTTCTGCCGAGCTTTCTGGCGGGCGATCGTTTGCTGCTGGTAGTACATGGTGAGGCCATCGCCGGAGTTGATCTCTCGAAGCTTCAGCCCAGCGACGTCGTGGTCAACCGGCAGAGCATTTCGATTCACCTGCCGCCGGCGGAAATCTTTACCGTGCGCCTCGACAACGCCAAGACCCGCGTCTATTCGCGCGACACGGGACTGTTCTCCTCGCCCGACCCGAACCTGGAAGGTGAAGTACGGCAGGAAGCGGAGCGCCAACTTCAGGCAGCCGCACTGCAAGACGGCATCCTGAACACTGCCGACAAAAATGCCCGCCAGACGCTGACTACCATGCTGATGGGCCTTGGATTCGGCAATGTAGACATTCGCTAGGTCATGCTACGGCGTGATCTCCCGGCTAAGAATCGCAAATGGACGGCGACCCGGGCAGTGGTTGCGCCTCCGAAATGGGCGAGAATTCATGTGCCGTTATTGCAAAACCGTGGTAAAATCCCAATCCTATTCCTGAGCCCTCGGGGCGAATGCAGCCGCCCATCACTAAGGAGGGACAATGAGTCGCAGCCGCATCGTTCCGCTCACACCTCCGTGTATGGCGCTGGCAGTTATCTCGGCCTCGCCGCAGTCCTTCGACGGTAACCGCCCAATCAACCGCACAGTCAATGCCTGCACAATTAACTTCCTGAGGCTATAAAGGAGGCTAGTCATGAGAATCTCTATTGTCGCGATGCTTGTGCAACTATGTCTGGCATCCGTGGGTACACTAAGCGCTCAGACTTCCGTTGTAACCGTTAGCGCTTTCACCGACATATACCAATCTGGGGGATACAACGACGGTGCTGGCGAAGGCGCGGTACCACCTTTTGCCTATGTTTTTCGTGCGGGTCCTGGACAGGTCTTGACGTTTCTCAGCGTGACCGGGCAATGGACATGTAACGATCCCGCGAACCCACCGTACAGCGCTGATGGCACGACAATTGTTGGACCTTGCTACCCGCGAGCAAATATCAATCCGACAGGCCCCTTTTCCGGCTATGACAATACGGACTATCAAGGCGCCATGGTGGGTATGTTCTTGGAATGCGGACTGCCCACGAAGGTAGCGCCCACTTTGCGTTTTTACTTTAATGACGGATCTCAGGGCGGAATCAAAACCGATTTCGAGGTGTTACAGCCCCTGATTGGGCAAGTGTTCTTTGTGGGTGACGGCTTGACCGGTACTGGAACCGGTAAGCACCAGTTGTTTCTGGTTCCACCAACCGCAACCCACCTCTATCTGGGCTATGTCGATACGTGCTCTTCCAGCGGCTATGCAAGTCCTGGTTGCTATTTCGACAATGGTGGCAGTATTACTGCGACCTTCAGGATTTATCGCCCATAAGATGAACCGCAGTCGAAGGACATAGACCGCCCAAGAACCCACGGGGTTCGCAGCCGGTTTAACTAAGCATGAAAAAACTCGCGTTCAGGCGACATGGCGGAGGACGCAGTCACATGCGAACCCTTCTCCGCGAGAATTCCCTGCTAACAGGGAAAAATACAGGGAATTTCATGAATTCGGCCGGCTGGTTCCGGCTGCTTGCCGCGGTAAATGCTTCATTCTGGATAGCTTCCGGTCCCAATGGGCACTTGTAGCCTTAAATCGAACAGGGAATTATCAGAGGCATATCAGGGAATTCAGAGTCGCTTATCAGGGAATTTAAGTTCTCCCTTAAGGTTACAGGCAATCCGGGGCTTGTGGGCACTGAGCGACGAGCGCGGACGCGAGGGGTTGTCACCGGAATTGGCCGCAGAGATTGTCGGCTTGGTTTTGAAGTCTACCGATTTGGTTTCGAGGCAAGAGAGATGGCCCGGAGAACAGCAATCTCACCTTTAGCTTTCGGCGTTACGGCGAGAGCCGTTGCCGACCAACCAATATCGCCGGATGGGTGAGGAAACCTTTACGCGGCAGGCCCTGGATCTGGAGCAATGGCGTTCCCGGTTCCATGCCGGACAAGCCCTTCCTGGCATCTCCGAAGGGGAAGCAGCCGAGATCGTACACTCTGAGCTAGGGTTGGGACTGTCGCAGAGGAAGATTCAAAAGCTGGTCGCGAAATCCCGGATCACGGATCTACGCCACGGTAGCCAGCACAGCGATGTATCGGCCCGGCGGCTGTACTGGGCAATTCGCGAATCGCAAGCCGTCGCCAATGGAAGATCAGCCCACGCTCGTGATCAATAGTGATTAGGATGCCTTGAGCGAGCCCTAGAAGCAAGGGCGCACTCTCGTGCGCCCCTGGGTCTTGGCTTATTCTAGTTGATGGAGACCGTTACAGCGGCGGTTTGGCTCAGTGTGCCGGATGTGCCCGTCACCATCACGGTGGCCTGTTGAGATACGGGCGTTGTTGATTTGTTTGAACTGTTAGTCCCACCGCAACCCAGAGCAAACAGTGAGATAACAAGCAGCAAGCCTAGTATGCTCATCCGAACTATGCTCTTGCGATTAACCAGTTTCCGTCTGCGAGTGGTGATAACGGTTCCGAACAGTCCCAGGCCAGGCATTACGGCCGCGATGCCGGACACGTGGTAGCCGTTAACGGGCGGGGTCGATTCGGCAGAAATGGTCAAGGTGGAGGACGAACCGCTTCCTGGTGAGATTGTTGAAGGGCTTAAAGCACAGGTCAAACCAGCGGGCGCGGCGCAGGTAAGAGTAATCGGATTGTCGAATCCGTCCACCGCGGCGGCGCTGACCATGACGTTAGCCGAACCACCTGGATTGACGGTTGCGCTCTGAGCAGAGACGCTTAGAGTGAAACCTTCGCCAGCCGCGGCCGCCGGAACAAGGCTGGCGAATACAGCCGTTGCGCTTCCTCCAGCCGGGAAATTGGGTTGGCCAGCGCTGCCTCCAGCGGTGAAATAAAGAGTGCCAGCTACGCCCGGATTATTACTTGCACCGCCGCCTCCTCCAAACACCATATCCCACATGCCGGGGTTCACCAGCACATTGCCTGACGAGTCGCTCAGCTTGCCCTCAAAAGTACCGTTCGAGTTGAACGCGCTAATAGTGCCATCGCCAAAATTGGAGACGAGGATATCGTTAGCGAAGGTCCCGAAGCTGGCTGGAGCTTGCACCACACCCCAAGGGGCGTCAAGGTTATTGTTGGCGCCGGCAGCTACCAAGGTGCTCACGAATTTGCCGTTGCTATCGAAGACATCCACCTGCCCAGCGCCGCCGCCAGGTACAGCATCGTGCTTGGGAGCATCCTGCATCGCGTAGGCGACGTAGACCTGGTTACCGATGACGTGGATGCCGTGGGGAGCGTAGCCTACGGGAAGGTTAGGATCGGTGAACGTGCCGCCCAACGATGTGAGGTTGTAGTTCAAATCGTAGACGTCTACCTGTCCGCTGTTGAAGTTGGCCGCCAACAGGTGAGTACCCAGCAAGGCGAGACCTTTGTAAACCGCGCCGCTGGCAGAATTGTCTTTACCGACGATTGCAGTGTTGCTGGAACCGTTCCAGTAGACAACTAGGCCGTCCTCGGTATCGAAAATGAACGAACCGCCGGCGAAGTACGTTCCGTTGGGGTTGGCCACGGTTCCAGTCGGACAACCAGGGCTACAATTACCGTTTGGATTGCTTCGTGCCCCGGGTATGGTCACGACCAACCCAGCGTCTTTGTTACCGTTCTGGTCATAGAGCGTGGAGACGCCGCTGTTGTTGTCGGCGATCCAGAAATCTTGCCCAGGAAGAACGGAAATCCCCCAAGGGTTCAACAGCTGACTGTCGCTGGTTTTGGCTACGCCGGCAATATTAGAGACCAGGGTGGTCTGGGAGTAGCCGGCCTGTTGCGCCCATAACCCCGACGAAATCGTCAACGTCATGAGCAGCCCGAATAACGAGAGTGATCTTTTCATATTGTCCTCATAACCTATTTGTGATTTGTACGACCCTGGACTCAGATATTTCCTTTTTCAAAGCCATTAGTTGTCGGCTGGACAGAGAATTCGGGAATGGATTGATGCAATTCCAGCCCCCTGAACTCCTGCCACAACTGTGTATCCGCCCTTGGTGCTCTCACCTTAATTGTTGCGTCAATAGAGAAATGGCAAACCGTGTACCTGTCCTGTATGTTCTTTCTTGAGTGCACCTCCCATGTCTTCCGGCGTAATAACGGACAAGTGAGAGCTTTATTCCCACTCGCTTTGTGCTTAAGCCCACTATTTTTTATTTGCTCGTGGCCTCTAATTGAAAGCTATATCCCGCGGGGGGTGACAGTTGTCGATAAAATGTATCCGGCATGTAGATGTTCAGTGAAGGTGCTTTGAGCGTTTGCGGCCATGACAGAGCTATCGAAGGATACGGAAACGGAAGAGCTGGCAGGTCTGGGATTTGGAATCCTATCATTCGCGATGAATTCGATTCGCCGCGTTGGCCTCACAGTAATTCGGAGAATAAGCAAAGAAAGACCGGGCGGTGTGGTCCGGTCTTTCAGGTTATGACTCTAGGCGAGGACCAGTTGGAAAGTTCACGGTACGATGGCATGGATAGCCAAAGTTTCCGTTGCATCCTCGTCCCCGAAGATCCAGATATTTCCTGGGGACGGCACCACTCCCGCCCATAAGATATCGGAGAGGAAACTCCCGTGGTTAGTGGGATCCGGACTAGGCGCGATTGTCCAACTGCTTCCATTCCAATGCAGAAGGAGAGTCATTTGGTTACCTGATCCATTTTCCGCGAAATAAGAGCCGAAGGCGTAGATGCTGGTCGGGGAGAGAGCTGTGATCCCGAATAGACGGTTAGAAGCTGTACCCACATTCGGACTGGGAATAACGGTCCAGCTAGTTCCGTCGAAGTGTTCGATGAGAGTGAGGGTCGGGGCATTTGCCTCAGGAGTTGAGGCACCTACGGCCCACACATTGTTTGACGCCAGTGCGAGCACATTGTTTAACTGGTTATTGCCGTTGCCCACGTTGGCGGTTGCCACGGTGCTCCAGTTTTGACCATTCCAGTGCATGGCAAGAGTTTTGTTTACACTTCCCGCATCGTATCCCACAGCCCAAACATCATTTGTGGCATGTGCGGAGGTGCCAAACAAGAACGGCGTGGTACCTGTATTCACCGTGACGACTGTCCATGTGGTGCCATTCCAATGCTCAAACAGAGCGTCGATCCGGAGACCTTCTACGTTCACGTCGCCAACCGCCCAGATATCGTTGGCGGAGATCGAAGTCATGGCGAAGAGTTCGGGAGTGTTATGCGGCGGGAAGTTGGGATTTGGAAACTGAGTCCATTTCGTTCCATTCCAAAGCTCGATGACCTGGTTGGGTCCCTGAGTGACTGTACCTACCGCCCAAGCTAACGTGGGAGAGATGTCAACCACGCCGCCGAGCGTACCGGTATTGTCGCCGAGAATCAACGGCGCCTGAAAGGCCGTCCAGGTTGTGCCGTTGAAGTGAATGGTTGACTGACCTACCGCCCAGATGTCGCTGGCGGAAGACGCCGACGCCGCGATCAGGCCATTATCGAAATTCTCGTTGGGAGTTGGGACTACCGTGAAAGAACCCGGAGCCTGGGCTTGTACGAAGTTAGCGCTAACTACCAGGCTGATCGCCAACAGTCCCGGTCGCGTAAGCATTGCAAGTCTCTTCATCGTTTTTCCTTTTCTCTTAGATTGATTCCACTGCAGACAACTCGTGCGCGACATCGGCGCGCCGTCTGAGCTAGCTGGGAGCCGCCTCGCGTCGTTGTGCGGACCGTTCCTGCCTGTCAGCCCTGATAACCGCCATGTGAGCCATTTATTCCCTGGATATTTTCGGTATAGTTGTGCGCTGCGTTCATCTGCACATCAGTCGTATCTAAATGCTCCCTTACTAGTGCTTCTGTGGGCAAGATGGTCGGTTCGCGTATGTTCGGGGTAAAGGGCCTATGTGGTCTTGAATTTGACGTGCGAGCAGAGGTCTAGCTAGAAGTTGGCGGAAAGCACAAGCCAAAAAGCAGACACACCGGATAGTGCCGCAGAGAATCTAGCTCCTGCTGTTCTCCGCCCGATTCTTTCTCCGTGTCGGGTGAACGAACCATGCTATTCCCATGCTCACCAGGTACAGGCCAATCATAGGTGCGGCAAAGATGCACATGTTCATAATGTCCATCGTTGGCGCAATAATGGCGGCGATAATGAAGATGACCAGAATCGAGTAGCGGAAGTTACGCCACATCCAGCCGGCGCTCAAAATGCCCATAAGCGCCAGAAAGAACACCAGGGTCGGCATTTCAAAAACCATGCCGAGTCCGGCGATAATGGTCAGAAAGAGGTTGGTATATTCGCCGATGGTAATCATGGGCGTGAACTGGCCGCTGAAGGCGATAAGGAAGTCCAGCGCCGTTGGGTAAACCATCCTGTAGCCGAAATAGCCGCCTGCCAGGAACAGTCCTACCGTGCTGAACATGAATGGCAGCACATAGCGGCGCTCGCTGCGATACAGCGCTGGTGCGATAAACGCCCATACCTGGTACAGCACAAACGGCGACGCCACGAAGGTCCCCGCGAGAAACGAGATCTTCAAATACATATTGAAAGGATCGGTGGGATTCAGGTAAACCAGTTTCTGGTCTAGGTGATGATTGGCCAGTGCAACCATGATCGGCTTTTGCATGACAGCAAAAATCCGCTCGTGGAACCCCCAGCAGATGCCTAAGCCAGCCACTACGTAGAGAAACCCATAGATGATGCGCCGCCGCAACTCCTCCAGGTGTTCGAGGAAGCTCATTCCGGTCATCTCTTCCGGCGGACGAGTTGGGACGGTTTCTACTACGAGACTGGCCATAGGTTACCCGCCGCCTATTGACTTGGCGAGCCATGACGGCTGCCCAGCTGGAGTTGCGGCGAGCTTCGACAGCTCAGCACTCCATCCTGAGGGCGGGACCAATTTCTGATTTCTGGGGCTCACCGGTTCGGTCATCAGACCCATCAGCTTCTCCCAGGGCTGCCCCTTTGACAGAATGTTAGTGGCGAGTTCCGCATCTTCCTCGTTCCGAAGATTGCTAACGCGATCAACAATATGAATAAGACACTTGGCATTCCAAAACCTCGATGTGGCAAGCTTCAATCGCCGCTCGACGAATGGCGTGGGTAAGGACAGCCATCACAAGCCCAGAGCAGAGCGCACCTTTAGCCGAGCTATCAGGCGGCAACCCGGATTGGGCTTCAGCCCTGAGAGCTCGTCTCTATGGCACAGGCGGTTGTTGAAGCCCTCTTACGGAGCGGATTGAAAGCCGCGCACCGTTTGAGCTAGCCATGCTGTCCCGATGCCGTATCGCTCTTGCCGATCTCCGAGATCGCGGCATCACCTGTCTGGGAAAGACTTTCTTCTTTGTTTCTCATTGAGTCTTTGAAGCTTCGGATTCCATCACCTAGGCTCCTTGCCCAGTTCGGGCAGCTTCTTTGGTCCAAATACCAACAGAGCAATGAACAAAATTACTATCAAGTGCATCGGCTGAAACAAACCGTCAAACATAATGATCTCCTGTAGTCCGAAATAGAGCTCGGGATAGAGGGCAGGACCTTGCGGATGCTGGCTCTGAGGTTTCGCATCCTTATCAAGGTGATCCTGCCCTGCTGTGTGGAGGCAGCGAGTCCTCCGCTAACTGGCAGTGGCTGCTAGCCGCCGCCAGCACATCTACAATTGCCGGCTGGCCTGATCAGCGGCGACCGCGAGCTGATTGAGCAGGCTCAGGAACTCAGACGACTGGCCGTTGAAGAGCCCATCGGCGGTGAAGCTGGCGATTGTCGCGACAGCGCCGGCAAATTTTCATCGGTGGGTCGAATGATAGCGCAAAGGGGCAAGTTCGGGCTGATGAATTCACACGGGACTGGAAAGATCAGGCTGGGCTGAACCAGGCTGGGCGGTTGCAGCGGTGGGTTGTTGAAGAAATCAGGAAACGACAGGCCGGATATGGGGTCGGTAAACGGCGCTACAGGTTGTTGCACTCCATTGCCCGCGAAATCAACCCATTCCAGGAAGTGAGCGATCTCGTCTCCGCCGATGCCAAGGGTGATCTGAAGGACTTCCGGATCCGTCACCTTTTGACTCATGGCCGCGTAAAGACTCGAACCGCCTTGCTCAATCATTCCAAAGTGAAAGGCCGCTACATTCGCGATCGCCTGAGTATGGAGGTTGCCGGGAAGATTGTTGCCGATGGGACGGACGCCGTTAGAAGTCGGCATCGGTTCTGGGAATAGCGGTAACCCCATTGAGGGTGAGCGCCTGAGGAAAGGTGGCGCCAAGGTCTGGATTGGTTGTGCTGCGGTAGCGAACGTACCAACTGGTGTCGACGTTCAGATGCATGAGGTTCGTAAGACGCGAATTTGCCTGACGATCCTGATGCGGTGCTTCCGTGCAAGGTTTCGAACTGGGTGAAATTGACTGGCTCGGCTCCTCTGGACTCGAGGTAGGCATTGAGAAAGGCAGCGTGGCTTATTTCATCGAGTGTGTTGCTGGCGATGTATTGCGGGCCATCGGAATCGAGGTTCGACAAGGCCATCTGATAGGTGTTCATCGGTTGGTTCGGGGTCTACCTCAATGGGTGGATTGTTGCCGATACCACCCAGCTCCGCATACTGGTCCAGAGGTCAGCACTCGATGAGTTCTGCCGCTGCCAGAAACCGGAGGATGGCGATATCGCCTGCGTTAAGGCTTCCATTAGACTCTTGACCGAAGGCGGCCAAGCCATGGCTCAACAGCCCGGCGCCCACTGTTACCGCGCCCGCTGTAATAGCTCCGTTTTTCAAGAATGATCGGCGATTTACTCGCCGCTCAAGGACATCTTCCGTGTTCTTCATCACCTTCTTTTCCTTTCTATCCCAAAACCTGTTTGGCTGGGCTCGATGGCAACAATAGACTGCCCCGGCTACGGCACTTGTCATGGACAAGTCAGACTAGTGTCACTGTTTTGTAAATTCGCTAGACCTGACTGTCAGGCCCGAGTAGTTCTCTCTTGAAAAGATCGGGTTTGCCGTCTAGCAACAATCCGGAGTCGAGCCGACTTACGAACGACAAATGAAGAAAGCTACACGACGAACTCCTGTGCTTGAAAAACGTGTTGCCGTTCACTGCACATAACCGACGGTCTGAGTGTTTATTCCCCGGAACTGTTATGTTTAAATTGGGGCAGGAGTGATTAATGTTTTCTTAAGGTGGAATACCGACGAGGGGTGCGGTTGCTCTCAAGGAACGGCAGTTGCTCGCGATCGCACTTGGGATTTGTTAATCGGCATCGGGTTGGCTGTTATTGTTTTCACTTGCGCGGTCGTTATGTGCATAGCGATCGACTTCCTGTGGTCCCTGATGTGACGAAAGAGATATCGATATCGGTGCGGAAGTAGTTCGGCGGAGTGAGTCTCGAACTGCTTTTCGGGCTCTGGATAGCCGCGACATAACGGTTCCCTTCGGGATCGACAATATTTCCGCGATCTCCTGGTAGGACGCATCTTCGACATCACACAACAAAATGACTTCACGAAAGATGATTGGCAGATTGCTCGATTGCCTCCCTGCATGCCTCGATGCCGGAATGCTGGATCAACAGCGATTCGGGAGTAGCGGAAGTTGCGGACGATTATTATAGGAAAGTCTTCTTCTGAGTCCATCGCAACGGTCATCCGGCGATCAAGGGTTGAGCATGAGCTTAGAAAGGTGTTCCTGAGGATCCTGAACATCCAGGCCCGGAAATTGGTGCCGGGCTGAAACGATGCAAAGCCGCGTAAGGCCTTGAGATAGGTCTCTTGTACTAGATCCTCGGCATCGCTCGAATTGTGCACCAGCCAGCGTGCAAAGTTATAAAGCGATCAAACAGGGGCATTGCCAACTCTTCGAACCCTGCCGCCGGTCGATCGTTCTGGGAAGTCCCGAATCGTATCCCTTGTGCGCCAACTCCACTTTGACTCATTTGCCATCTCCTGAATCTCGAACCCCGGTTGCAACCCACTCTGACCCGCCGGTCGGCAGGCGTCAATTAATTGCGAGTTTTCTCCACCTGTTCTCTGTATTGCCCAGTAAGTGATTGCTGGTGAAAGAGTTGGCCGCGCTCATATCCTGAGTCAAAGAGGGCTTGAACGGGGTGCTAGACTTCTATCCTGAGCCCAAATGGCCCCTATGGAACACGTCAGGCCGACCTCCGTTGTGCGATTCGGAACCTATGAGGTTTCCTTCCAGTCGGGCGAGTTACGTGATCCGGTTTGAGAATCAGGGTGCAGCAGCAGCCGATGAAGCTGCTGGAGACGTTGCTGGAGCATCCGGGAGAAGTCGTTAGCCGGGAAGAATTGCGCAGCCGGGTCTGGCCAAACGAAAGTTTCGGCGATTTCGATCAGGCTCTGAGTATCGCTATTGCGAAGCTCCGCAGTGCGTTAGGAGATTCGGCTGATAATCCCCGATTCATCGAGACTCTTGCAAAACGTGGGTATCGCTTCATCGCTGATGTGTCAGTTGTCGATGCTGCCCGCCAAAATTACCGGAACCTTCGGCTGGAGATCTGCGAGCGTCAGAGGTTGAGCTGAAGCTCCCAGGTACCGGATCGGCCGCTGCGCCCAATCGCCGGTTGTGGACTGCCCGTTGGGTCGTCGCAGCCTTGGCACTCCTCCTAAGCGGAGCAAGTCTCGCCGTCTGGCTATTTCGATCGCGCAGCCGTGCGCCCGCAGGCATACGATCGCTGGCGGTGCTTCCTCTGAAACCTCTCCGGCGATCCTGCACAGAATTACTTCGCGGACGGCATGACGGACGAGTTGATTACGGACCTGGCGCAGATCAGCGCCTTACGGGTGATCTCCCGGACCTCCGCAATGGTGTACAAAGGCGCGCGCAAGCCTCTGCCGCAGATCGCTCGTGAGCTGAACGTGGACGCTGTGGTGGAAGGCACCGTGCTCCGCTCTGGCGACCAAGTCCGAATCACGGCGCAGCTGATCGAGGCCTCTACGGACAAGCACTTATGGTCCCAGAGCTATGAGGGTAAGTTGCGTGACACCTTGGCGCTCCAGAACGGGGTCACTCCTGCCATTGCAGATCAAATCCGGATCAATTTGACTCCGCAGGAACAAGCGGCGCTGAAAACCGTTGAAGTCGTGAATCCGGAAGCGTATGAGTCCTATCTCAAAGGGCGTTACTTCTGGAACAAGCGGACCGCAGATGAGTTGAGGGTTGCCTTAGCTTTTTTATTTCAACCAGGCGATCGAACAGGACCCGAAATACGCCCGAAGTTATTCCGGCTTAGCCGATACGTATGCTCTCTTGGGAGACTGGCAATATGCAGCGATGACCCCCAAGGAGGCATTCCCCAAAGCAAAGGCGGCGGCGATAAAAGCTCTGGAATTGGACAGCGCGCTCAGCGAAGCGCACAACTCGCTTGCATTCATCTTGGATGGGTTCGACTGGGATTT
>CAWIEG010000002.1:0-1901344 GCA_963835125.1 uncultured Acidobacteriaceae bacterium
ATCTTCTTGCCTTTGTATTTCTCGGCGATCCAGGGCGCGATGAACTCGCCCTGCCGGTCGTCCCGGAGGGTAAAGGCGCATGATCGTCGCGTGGCCCTTTTCGGTCATGGCCGGGTTCGACGACGCCGGGCTCATCATGAGCACGTTGTTCTCGGCATAGACGTCGGAAGCGGGAATCGAGGAGCCCGAGCAGGCGTGGCCGTCGACATATTTGATCTGTTGCCCGACGATGAGATTGGCGACGGTGACCGCCTGCTTCGGGTCGCAGGCGTCGTCCTGGATGACAATCCTGATCTTGCGCCCGTCGACCCCGCCGGCGTCGTTGATCGCAGCGGCTGCGGCTTCGGCGCCGCGCTTCATCTGCTCGCCGATGCTGGCGACCGGCCCGGTCATCGGCCCGGCGACGGCGATCGTGATGTCATCGGCGAGAGCCGGCGCCGTCAGCGCCGTGAGGCCAAGGCCGGTCAGCGACAGGATCATTGTTGTGCGCATTGTCGAAGCTCCTCCCGCGACGGTTTCTTGAGACCGGTCGACGCTGACCGCGATAGCCGGGAACGGCAGCGATGGCAACCGGCGCGGCGGAACGCGGCCCGGTCTATCGGTTCGCCCGCCACCGCATCTTGAGGGTCGGCCAGCCCGAAAGCGAGCTCACACCGCGCCCCACGGCCTCGAATCCCTCGCGCTCGTAGAAGCGCTTCGCGCGCGGGTTCGCCTCATTGACCTTAAGCTCGATCGCCTGCGGCGAGCGGCGCTTTGCTTCCTGCATCAGCACAACCGCGAGACCGGAGCCGCGCTCGTCAGGCGAGACGCAAAGCTGGTCCAGCACGCCGGAACGAGGATCGATGGTCACGAAGCCGGCGGGCTTCCCCCGAGCGTCGAGCCCGACGACGATCTCGGCCCCGCCGGCGCGGAGCACAGCGAGGCAATTCTCGATCCAGCCCCGACGCGCGTCGAAATCGATCGGGACGCCGGGGCGGGTTCCCCGAACGACGGGTCAGCACCCCGACTTCGGAAACTTGGTCTTCGACACCAAGGACGGAACCTGTACGGGACAACCTTCAACGGAGGCGCGATCGGCTGGGGTACCGTGTACGAGCTTACTCCCGAGTCCGGCGACAATTGGACGGAGACCATTCTATACAGCTTCACGAACGGTGCTGATGGCGGCAACCCCTATTCGGGCGTGATTCTCGATTCATCTGGGAACGTATATGGGAACAACTCAAGCGCTGGCGCATTGTTCGAGGGAGTGGTCTATCAGTTGATGCCAGCAGGCCCGCCCTGGACGGAAAACACCTTGGCAAACTTCAGCGGAGGTAGCACAGGCAGTCCACCCTTGAGTACCCTGATTATGGATGGGTCGCGAAATCTCTATGGCACGGGGAAGGGCCTGGGGCCAGAGGGAGGCGGCACAGTTTATGAAGTAAGCCCGTCAAATGGAAGCTGGATCTTTTCTCTGGCCTATGCTTTCGGCCTGAATCCGTCATGCTTCCCGAGCGCCGGGGTAACGTTGGGCCCAGACGGCAACTTATACGGGGTGTGCGCAGAGGGTGGTGCCAATAGTGACGGCTGGGTCTTCGAGATGCCGACAACTTGCAATCAGACATGCAGCCCCAGAGACCTCTACGACTTTACTGGCCCGAAACCCTGCTTGGCTCAGGGGCCTGTTACCTTCGACTCCAACGGCAACCTCTATGGCACATGCTACGGAGGTGGCAACCCTGGCTGCGTCTCAAATGCTGGCTGCGGCTCTGTTTGGGAACTGGAGGGAGTGATTAGCCGCCGGGAGAGCATTCTTCAGAACGGCGTGATACCCCCTGCGAGGAGGACGCTTCCAGGCGTGCATTGAGCGACTTGTTTGAGTAAGGCTCAGTCGCCGATGTAGGTCCTTCGAATCTCTCAAGCATCTAAAAGCTATGTGTTAGGTCGGCGTCCGCTCTTCGCTGCCAGATCATTCACGCCCGCGGGTCGGGCGTCGGGGCTGCAGGTCAAGCGTTTCAATCACCACCTACCGTGCCCACTCTCCTGCGCTCTGTTTACTTGTCGGCTACACCCTAACTGTTGAGTAAACAATGCTGAACTCAACTTTAGTTGGGAAATGGACAAGGGGAGCCCTTTGCCGCATAGTCGCTGAATCAATGCAACCAGACTCTGCTTGTGCGGTTCTCAATCAAATGGGACCGCTGAGCACTTAGAATGTCGGGCAAGCGCGGTTCAACGCTTCTGGTACGGGTGGAAGATGTAGTCCTTCGCCTTCACTGGCGTATGGCACGCGAATCCGCAGTCTGAGAGGCTCTTGGGGTCGGGCGTGAACTTATCCGATGTGGCTTCATAGTTGAACACCGCGTATCCCCATCCGCCACTTTTCGAAAATCTCTTGCTGTCCTTTTCCATAAGGAAAACCTGGCTAAAGACGTCCGGCACTTCCACGGCGAAGGGAGCCTCAGTGCTCTTCTTCAGCTTCCACTGGAGCTTTGCGATCATAGAGCCCTCGGGGAAAGGCTGGCCGTTGCCGGGAATGCCGGACTTGTACGCCTTGATCATCTTCGGATTGGCGACGATCACCTTGAGTATTTCCTCGGTCCGGGCGGAAGAGACCACCGACCAGTCCTCGTATCCCCTGAAGTCTGAGAACGCGATTCCGCTCGGCGATTTCAGCGAGTACTTGTCCTGTGCGTAAACTGCAGTGATGAGGACGGCGAGCACTGCCATGGCTGCCGCACCGATGGTAAAGGCTACACGTCCCACGGCGGTTCGCGTTTCCATCTTCTGTTCCTGTTGTTCTTGTGCAACAGGTTCCCGCATGAGTTCAGACATGGTGCGTTTTCCTCCACCAAAGAAGTCCTCTAAGTCCGGTCGGCATGTGTTCCCAACCATTGCGATTAAGCCAGAGGTGAGAGCAGCAAGACAATTAGACGATGGTATCGGCGATACCTTCGTATCACTCATCACAAATACCACGTCCTGACCAAAGGAACTCTGCGACAGGGTTCTGGGTTACCCGTTCACGCTCGGGTGATCCAACGCATTTGATACGAACGTATGGCAATACCATCGTCCAATTGCGCAGCCCATTTGTTTCTGGCTCAATGGTTGGAAATTGAACCACGTCCTAGAACCCGATCGGACGATGTGCAGATGCGGGTGCGACCAGGGCTGGAACCAGCTCAGAAATGGCCGCGGGCGGTTACTACGGGAACTGAACTCCAAACGGCCGACCGCTGTTGTCGGCTTCACTCAAGCAGTTTTTGGACTAATAAAATCCGGAGGGAAATCCAATGACCACTGTACAAGCACCTACGAAGGCCGCACAGATTCGCGTGGCCCGGCGGTCGCCCGCTTATTGGCGTGTCACCATCGACAATCCGCCGATCAACGTCATGGGCCCGGTCATGGTCCAGCAGTTTCAGGAAGTCATCGCCGCTCTCGAGGCTGACGAGCAAGTCAGGGTCGTGGTCTTCGACAGCGCGGTCGACGACTACTTCCTGAACCACTCCGACTTCATGGCCAAGCTTGAGGACCTGACTTCACTGCCGGAGGGTCCTACAGGTCTGCCGCCTTGGCCGGACTTTCTCGTGCGTCTGACCCGCTTGCCAGTCGCTTCCATCGCCCTCATCCGCGGCCGTGCGACCGGCAACGGCAGCGAGATCACGCTGGCCTGTGACATGAGTTTTGCCAGCCGCGAAAAGGCCGTCATCTCGCAATGGGAGGTGGGCGTAGGAATGGTCGCCGGCGGCGGCCCCATGGCTCGGCTGCCACGACTCATCGGCCGAAACCGCGCCCTCGAGGTGCTCTTGAGCTCGGAGGACATCAGAGCAGAGCAGGCCGAGGCTTACGGCTACATCAATCGCGCCTTGCCCGACGCCGATCTGGATGCATTCGTAGAGGCGCTTGCGACCCGGATCGCCAAGTTCGACAAATGGGCGATCGCCCAGACCAAGCGTCTCGTCAACACCAGCCTGCCGCCGGATGTCGAACTTGGCGCCGGGTGGGATGCGTGCATCGCTTCACTCGGGCGACCGGCCGCCCAGGAGGGAATTAAGGCGCTGATGGCGCGCGGCTTCCACAAGCCGGGAGATGTCGAAGATCGGCTCGGATACTACCTGGGACAAATCACGCGCTAGGCCGGTCCACCGGCGCGGTTCCCAATTCCGGGACGTTGAGGATGGAGGACAAGAGATGGATTGGAAACGGTTGGTCCAGTTTGCTCTGTTGGGTAGTAGTGATTTGGAGCAATATGCAATCCTGCTGGTACGCGTATCGATCGGGCTGTTCTTCGCCATCTCCGGGGCAAACAAATTATTTGTCGCCGGCGGCACGAAACCGGTTTACGAAACGCTCGTTAAGGCCAAAGTCCCTTTTCCCCGCCAGACGGCTTATTTCGTGGCGGGTGTCGAGTTCGTGTGCGGATCCTTGGTGACCGTGGGATTGCTTTCGAGCCCAGCCTGCCTGGCTTTATTGATCGATATGACTGTCGCCACCCTGACCAACGCGCTTTCCACCTTGCCCAAAGGACTTTCGCCTCTTAACTGGCTCGACGATTTCCTCTACCTTCCGGAAGTCCTGTACGTGCTCTTCTTTATCTGGCTGATCTGCGCCGGTTCGGGGAAGTTCAGTGTCGATTACTGGCTTGCCGGCAAGTTACTGAGCTGATCGATCGACGAAGCTCGCAATCGGCGGCGCCCCCAACATTTTCGCAGATGCGGATCAATTGTTCTTCGCCAGGGGTTGATTAATTAGTGCCGCGCCTGCGTTGCTGACGATTTCGTCCTGCGAATCTGTCCCTCCAGAACAGCCGATTGCGCCGATGATCAACCCCTGCTCGATCAGAGGAATGCCGCCTCGGGACGCGATGATTCCGTCGAACGCCAGCAAACTGCTCTGGACCAGACAATTTCGTCACCGCTCCAATAAATACGCAGAGTTCTCGTGTTGCCGGATGTGTCGGATTTACGCAGCACGAATCGGAAAGCGATTCGCGATCTTCATTTGTGTCTGTTGGACATTGCCGTCAGGATCGTGCATCCTTATAAACCGACGAGAGCGCCGCTCGATATCCAACTGGGAAATACGCTATGAAGAAGACCACTCCTCCCATTCCCTTTGCCGGTTCCCAGCTCGATGAAATGCGTCATGTCTGCGCTTTCTTCAACAGCGACGACGAAGAGTATCGGGTCTTGCTCCCTTTCATAAAAGATGGTTTCCAGTGTGGCCATAAAGCGATTCACGTTGTTAATCCAAATCAGCGTGCGGACCATCTGCAACGCTTGGTCGCCGTAGGAATGGACGCGGCGGCCGCGGAACAGAGCGGACAACTGGAAGTTCGCATCAACGCCGATGTCTACCTTCCGGATGGCCGCTTCGATCCCGATCGCATGATTGCGGTGTTTGAGCAACTGGCCAGCGGCAACGCCAGGGGAGCATACCCGTTGAGTCGAATTTGTTGTCGTATGGACTGGGCGGTCGAGGATCGGTCGCACGTGGACGATGTCATTGAGTTCGAATCGCGTGTAAACGACGTATGGCGCCGCCACGACGATGCCGTCATCTGCACCTACCATCTTGGCAAGTTCGCGGGCGACGCAGTGATTGACATCATGCGGACGCATCCGATGGTCATCATCGGCGGCATTCTTCAACAGAATCCCTTCTTTGTCCCCCCGGACGAATTCTTGCATGAATTTCGTCAACGCCGGGCTCATCGGAGCAAATCCCCCGCCGCAGCCTGACATGAACGCGCAAGCCGAAGATCCGAATCAAGAGGTCAAGCGCCTTCAGCGCTGCATTAGTGATCTGGTCGGTCTGCTGGCTTTGCCCGCCGTTTGGAGTGGCAATGAGCCCTCGCAGATTGTCCAAACGCTGCTCGACGCGCTGCTCCGCATGCTTAATCTGGACTTCATCTGTGCGCGATTGAAAGACCCGCTCGATGGCGGGTTGTTGGAGATCCTCCGAGTCTCCGACTCGTGCAAACTGAAAATCACACCGCAGGACATCAGCCCGACGCTCAATAGATGGTTGGCAGTCGATGGCCAGAAGCCGTTTGAAGCGATCCGGCATCGATTTGGCGACGAAGACATTTCAATCTACCCCGTACCTCTGGGAGTACACGGTGAGACCGGCATGATCGTAGTTGGCTCTGACCGACTGGATTTTCCTGGGCAAACTGACAGTCTTCTTCTGTCCGTCGCTGCGAATCAAGCATCAATCGGGCTCCAGGAAGCAAGACTGCTGGCCGAACAGAAACGGATCGCCCACGAACTCGATCGACGGGTTGCTGAGCGAACTGCGGAACTCGCTGCTGCCAACGAAGAGTTGCGGAAGGAAATTGTTGAGCGAAAGCTGGCAGAAGAAAGACTCCGTCACGAAGAGCAGGAGCTGAAGCGTAGTGAAGCGCATAAAGCAGCAATCCTGGACTCGTCACCCGATTGCGTCATAGCCATTGACCACGAAGGGCGCATTACGGAATTCAACCCAGCCGCGGAAGAAACCTTCGGTCATCGCCGGAGTGACGTGCTCGGCAGGCTTCTTGCTGATGTCATCATCCCGCCTTCGCTCCGCGAGAAACACCGCATTGGGTTTGTACGCTACCTGGCCACAGGCGACTCGAAAGTATTGGGCCGCCGACTTGAGATGACTGCACTCTGCGCTGGTGAAAGAGAAATTCCTGTCGAACTCACAATCACACGCATCCCGCAAGATGGCCCCCCGGCCTTTACTGGACACCTTCGCGATATCACTGAGCGCAAGAAAAGTGAAGACGCTTTGCGTGCGGCTCACGCACAAGTGCTGCGCAGCGAGGAGCGGTGGCGGTCGGTCTTTGAAAACTCTGCGGTCGGCGTAGCCCTCACAGATTTGAATGGCCGCTTTATCGCTACCAATTCCGTCTACCAGAGGATGCTGGGATACACCGACCTGGAACTACAGTCGCTTACCTTCCTTGATATCACGGATGCGCAGGACTTCGACGCTAGCGCGATGTTGACTGCGGAGCTGCTTGGGGGGAAACGCCAGGAGTTTCAGATTGAGAAGCAGTGCCGCCGTAAGGATGGACAACTGGTCTGGGTCCGCAACAACGTATCAGTCGTGCCGGGGACCGAGCGAGTGCCGCGATTTCTAATGACGATCTCCGAAGACGTAACCCAACGGAAACTGTCAGAGGAGGCTCTGGCGAGGGCAAGATCGGAACTCGCCAAGGTGGCAAGAACCACAAGTCTCGGAGTACTGACCGCGTCCATTGCGCACGAAATCAACCAACCTCTCTCCGGGATCATCACCAATGCCAGCACCTGCCTGCGGATGCTTTCCGCTGACCGCCCAAATATCGAGGGTGCCTTGGAAACGGTCCGGCGCACGCTTCGTGATGGCAGCCGGGCCTCTGACGTAATCACACGATTGCGGACGCTCTATAGCAAGAAGGAACCGTCGCTCGAAGCGATGGACCTGAACGAAGCGACTCGAGAGGTGACGGCATTATCGTTGAGCGAGCTTCAGCGGAATGGTGTGACGCTGCGGTATGAGCTGGCGGATGACCTCCCGCCAGTAGTCGGAGACCGTATCCAGCTTCAGCAAGTCATCCTGAACTTGCTTCGAAATGCGGAAGACGCAATGAGCACCATTGACGATCGCCCGAGAGAGTTGCTGATCCGATCGGAACGGGATCCGGGGAACCATGCCCGGCTAAGCGTGAAAGATTCGGGACTCGGTCTTACGCCTGAAACCGCCGACAAGATCTTCGAACCGTTTTATACAAGCAAAACCGACGGTATGGGAATCGGGCTCTTCATCAGCCGCTCCATTATTGAGGCCCACCAGGGACGTCTGTGGGCGACAGCGAATGACGGTCCCGGAGCAACATTTTCATTTGTTATCCCTTGTACCCTCAAGAGCTTGACTGACGCCAAAACGCATATCAACAGGAGTGAAGCATCGACGGACGCAGCGTAGCCCGGTCCGCTATTCCTGTTCGGGGCCGAACCGATACCAAAGTACAATGGACGTCCCTTATGGAATGTCGCATTGTTTCGTCATGGAGTCCCGTAAGGGCAGGGGCGGGAAAAAGCGCCCGCTACTGTCCGTTGTTGATGACGATGAGTCGGTACGCGAGTCGTTGCCTGACCTGCTTGGAGAATTCGGTTTTGCAGCGCGAGTGTTTTCGTCAGCGGAGGAGTTTCTCTCATCCGATTGTGTCGCTGAGACCAGTTGTCTGATTCTCGACATCGCCATGCCGGGCATAAGTGGACCGGAGCTTTACCAGGAGCTAAAGCGCCGCGGATATGATCTCCCCGTCGTATTCATCACTGGTCAAAGGGATGAGTCTCTTCGAGCTCGACTGGTCAAGCAGGGCGCAGCGGGGTTTCTGCTGAAGCCATTCAGTGACGCAGCTCTGCTTGCCGCCATCAAAACGGCGATGCAGGCCACTTGAGGCATTTCAGCGGTCAATCCCTACGGGAATACAATGAATTCAGCGTGTAGGCCTGGTTGCGAAATGAGGGCATTACCAATGGCGGCCGCCATACCCGTCGTGTTCGTTGTTGATGACGACATCTCGGTGCGCGAGTCTCTGGAACTGCTTATCCAGACCCAAGGCTGGCAGCCAGAGACTTTCGCGTCCGCTGGGGAATTCCTCGCTAGACCACGAGCGCTTGTTCCAAGCTGTCTCATACTCGACCTCTCTCTTCCTGCGATCGACGGTCTCGAGTTGCAGAAGCGGATTGCGGTTGAACGGGCAGATATGCCAATCATCTTCATTACCGGTTATGGAGATGTACCAAAATCAGTCCAGGCCATGAAGGCTGGAGCTGTCGAGTTCCTGACAAAACCCTTCAATGACGAGGTCTTGTTGACCGCCGTTCGGCAAGCCCTTGAACAAAGTCGCCTCGCTCTTTCGCATGACACGGAGATGCAGATACTCCGGGACCGATACGCCTCGCTCACTCCCCGCGAACGGCAGGTTATGGCGTTGGTCGTCTCCGGCCTCTTGAACAAACAGGTTGGTTGGGAACTCGGTATTAGCGAGATCACGGTAAAGGCACATCGTGGACAGGTGATGCAGAAGATGAAAGCTGATTCTCTCGCCGAACTGGTAAGAATGGCAGCCAAGCTTCATATTGCACAAGCATCGGCCGCTTCACCTGCTTCAATCGAGTGAATATAAGCGTTCGATGAGCTTCCTCGCGTTGGTGCGACTATTTTGTGCCGAGCACCCACCCGTCGGACGAAGTACAGGCTATGAACAAACGCGCTTAGTCTTTTCGTCGTTCCGGGAGAACTTGCCGTGTCCTTTCCGCCGCCTTCCACGAACCCAACGCACGCGCTGGCTACCGCCCTACTGAATTACAAACCCGAGTGGGCAAGAATTGCGCTGGAGCAGGGGGCGGACATCTTTGCCAAAAGCCAGCGGGGCGAGTCGTTGCTGGCCGAGTCGCTCATCCTGGGATCACGGGCCGCCAAAAGCAAGGAAAAATCGATCAGCGGGCGGATGTTCGCCGATGGGCAGATCAAGATCGCAGCTTTGTTGCTGGAGCATAGCCGTACCCAGGCGATTGAACGGTTTTCCCTGTTCGACGCCGTCGTCGCCCGCAATTTTGCCGCAATCCACCACAATCTTCAGCTGGCGCGGCTTGCGGAAAGCGATGCCGGGGACTATCGCAAAGCGCTGGCCCATGCGGTGGAACAAGATGATGGCGAGATCGTCAAGCTTCTGCTTTCGGTCGAACTCTTTTCGCTGTACGACGCCGTCAACGCCGGGGACCCTGGCGCAGTCCGCTCGGCGATTCAGCGCGCCCCGCTCGAGGACAGCAATTCGATCGAGTATCACCGGTGCCTCGTCGATGCGGTGCGGCAGGACAATCCCGAAATCGTGGAGTTGCTGCTCGCAGCGGGTATGAGCGCCAACGCCCGCATAAACTGCCCGCATGACGGCGGAACCGAGTTGCCGCTACTCACCTTTGCCGTCCACGGTTGGAACCAATGGCCGCTACTTACCTTTGCTGCCGCCCGAGGCAGCACGGCGGCGATGCGGACGCTGCTGAAAGCCGGCGCCGATCCCAACGCAAAGCCGGATGCCATGGCCCAAGTGCACGGGCCCTTTCACGACGGAGCCTATGAGCGCGGCCTGGCGCTCGGCAGGCGGCTCGCCCGCGCCCAGGAAGCGGCAAAGGAAGTTGCGTTAGCGCAGCCGGATTCCGACGCCGACACACACGCGCTCTCCGTGCTCAAGGCGGCCAACGCTGCCATAGTGTCGATGCCGTCGGCGGATTATGCAGTGGAGTATTCCGAGGATTATGCCGCTCATATTACTCCGCTCATGATAGCCGCCAACACATCCAGTCTCGATGCTGTCAAGTTGCTGGTGCAGGCGGGCGCGGACTTGGGCGCCAAAGACAAGAAGGGCAGGACGGCTCTGACCTATGCGAAGCAAGCCAAATTCAAGCGAGTGGTTGCCTATCTCGAGGCGGCTTACGAGAGGCGCGACGCAGCCGGTGGGTTGAATCTGCGTGAGGCGGCGGCCACCGGTACACTCTATCGCGTGAAGGCACTGCTCGAGGCCGGCGCCGATGTCGAGCAAAGCGACGAGCACGGCCAGACACCGTTGATGTTCGCCGTCGCGGCGGGCCATGTGGAAGTGGTTAGGATCCTGTGCGCGGCGGGCGCCAATGTGCATGCCGTGCGGGACGACGACGGTGGCGATCTCTGGACCTGCGCCTTTGCCAAGCCCAATACGGAGATCCTCGGTTGCCTGATCGAACATGGTCTTAGCGCCAACCAGACGCGAAAATCCGGACCCGTCTTGTTGCTGACGTTCGGCTTGCAGAAGCCCAAGGATATATTGAAACTCTTATTCGATAACGGGGCTGATGTGAATGCTTCGGTTCCGGCAGAGCTGATCGAGAAGGCGAAGCGGAAACGTCAACGGCCGTTGGAATTCTTGAGAACGTCTCGACCTGGAGCCAAACGCGAGGACGAAGTTGCGGAAGATCTAAGAAGTCCATGCAGCGTACTCGAATTCGCAAGACATTTTGCATCTCGTGACGTCTACTATCTGCTCCACACCTACGCGGGCGGCCGGGAAGAGACCGGTGAATTTTTCTACGAAAGTGTGCGTGATGCGCTGAAACAATGCGCCGTCCTGGCCGACGAGAAGTTCAAGGCGGAGGCGGCCCGCATCGGCGCGATCCTACGCGCCAAGCCGATTCCGTGGAAACGGCGCAAGGGCGTCATCCACTACACGTCAGTCGCTGGACAAGGCGCTGGCCGCGCACTATGGGCAGTCCGCGCCTTCGGCTGCGGGACAGAAGGTGCCGCTGCAATTGTTGCAACGGCTGCAGGCCGAGGTGGCCGTCAAGGGCTATACGCTGGTCTATACCGGGCTGCCGGAGGCGTCGTTGCAGCGTTTGCTGCTGTTTCCGCTGAACGAACCGCTGGCCGCGATCGCAGCCTGTGGCACCAACGCCGCCAACTATGGCCGCGACACGCGCGAGGTGGTGAACTGGTGCGCCAAGACCCGTCGCGAGTATCCGCTGACCGTGATCGGCGTGGGCTTCGATTTCATGGATCTGGCTTTTGCGCGGCCGATCCAAAATAGCGGAAGACTTGCCGCCCGCATTGCCGAATTCTGTCCCGACGTGCAGGTCTCCGCCGAAGATCCGCAAGCGGTCGCCAAGTTCGCGAAGGAGTTGACGGAGAGTGGGCACTGTTTCTTCTGGTGGGATTGATATTTCCTGATATAGGTCGATGGCCCTCGGCTCTGCGAGGTTAAGGACCAACCAAGAATAGAGTTTCCAGAAAACAATGGAGTTCTAAGATGAGTACTCCGCTACCCGCCAATCTGAACTGCATCCTGCTGAACGCCTGCGGCGCAGCCTACAACATTGCTCCCGGCACGTGCACATACACTGCGGACAACACTTACAGCCCAAACGTGCCCTACCTACAGGTTCCGCAAACTGCTTGCGGCGGAGAGGGCCTTATCAACGCGGCCACGGTTGGACAGTGTCCCTTTGGTATCGTCGTAGCGTTTCGGGGCACGCTGCCGCCTTCGGCATACGATCCCGACAGTTGGCTCGACTGGCTGCAGAACTTCTTTGCTGTGCCGGTTTCCGTCCCAACCGGCACAAACAAAGTGCCAGGCCAAGTACATAGTGGCTTCTTCAATGCGACCGCAACAGTCATCCGCAAAGTGCAGGGTCTGGTATCGGCTTGCGGCCCGGGGCCTGACAATCCGGTTTTTATCACCGGGCATAGCAAAGGTGGCGCCATGGCGAGTATCGGCGCATATATCCTGAGCCAAAATCTCGCAGTTCCGAATGTGCAGCCACTCGTGACCTTCGCGTCGGCCAGACCGGGTGATGCCGGCTTTAAGACTGGCTTCCAGAGCGTGCTCAGTCAGACCCGCTACGAGAATTTCGATGACATCGTGCCACTGCTTCCCCCGTCCATCGATTTCATGGAGCCGATGCTCAGCCATCCTGAGATTCTGATCACCGAGGCGGGGCAGAGATTGGCCCACTTGCTCAAGAGTGCCGAAGACTGGAACTACGTTGCCGTGGGGACGATGCTATTCATTACGAGTACATTCCAGGTCATCTCGAACGAAGATGTGCGCCAGCAGACTCTGGATGTTGTCGCAGAGTTCGTTAAGGACCTCTTCGTACGAAATTTCTCCTCATTCGCGCTCGCTCACTCGCTTCTTCCCGGTTACGGATACAACTCTGGGGTTTGCCGCCCAGCACCCTGAGAAAAGATGCGCGAGGCGCCTCCGCAAGCCAGGAAGAGCGAGGGCTTCGGTTTAGCCGATCCAAACCGCGACGGAACGAAGTTGACAGCGCTCGCCGAGATCAGGCGAGGTCGTAGCGATCAAGGTTCATCACCTTGTTCCACGCGGCCGCAAAGTCTTTCACAAATGCCTCCTTCGAGTCCTCACACCCATAGACTTCAGCGATTGCCCGAAGCTGGGAGTTCGAACCGAAAAGGAGATCGACGCGCGTGCCGGTCCACTTGACCTTGCCCGTCTTGCGATCCCGCCCCTCATACACGCCTTCAGATGCAGAAGGCCGCCACTCCGTGTTCATGTCGAGCAGGTTGACGAAGAAGTCGTTCGTCAGCGTCTCCGGCCGGTTGGTGAAGGCGCCATGTTTGGTCTGCCCGAAGCTGGCATTCAGGGCGCGCATGCCGCCGATGAGCACCGTCATCTCGGGGGCAGTCAGGTTCAGCAACTGTGCTCGATCCAGCAATAGCTCCTCCGGCGATGTTCCGTTTTGCTTGCCGAGGTAGTTGCGGAATCCGTCTGCCTTCGGCTCCATTACGGCGAATGAGTGCACATCGGTCTGCTCCTGCGAAGCATCCGTGCGTCCCGGCGAGAAGGGAATCTCGACCTTGTGCCCGGCCTTTTTCGCAGCTTCCTCGACGGCTGCGCCGCCGCCCAGAATGATCAGGTCAGCTAGCGAGACCTTCTTCCCCTTATTCCCGTTGGATTGCGAGCTGTTGAACTCTGCCTGGATCGCCTCCAGCTTGTGGAGAACCTTCGCCAGTGTGGCCGGCTGGTTCACTTCCCAATCCTTTTGCGGGGCGAGGCGAATGCGCGCCCCGTTGGCGCCACCGCGCTTGTCGGAGCCGCGGAAGGACGCCGCCGATGCCCAGGCAGTCGTCACCAGTTCGGAGATTGACAGTCCGGACGTGAGGATCTTGGCCTTCAGGGCAGCAATGTCCTGCTGCTCGATTAATTTATGATCCACGGCCGGAACGGGGTCTTGCCACAGCTGGGATTCCGTGGGAACCAGCGGGCCAAGGTACCGCGAGATCGGCCCCATGTCGCGGTGGGTCAGCTTGAACCACGCTCGCGCAAACGCGTCTGCGAACTGATCTGGATGCTCGTAGAAGCGCCGCGAAATCTTTTCGTAAGCAGGATCGAAACGCAAGGCGAGGTCAGTGGTCAGCATGGATGGCGCGTGATGCTTGGAGGAATCGTGCGCATCCGGCACTGTACCGTTGCCCGCGCCATTCTTCGGTGCCCACTGATGCGCGCCGGCCGGGCTCTTGGTCAGTTCCCATTCGTACTTGAACAGGTTCTCGAAGAAGTTGTTGCTCCACTTAGTAGGCGTCGTGGTCCAGATGACTTCCAGGCCGCTGCCGATCGCGTCCCCGCCTTTGCCGGTGCCGAACTTGCTTCTCCAGCCGAGACCCTGCTCCTCAATGCCGCAGGCTTCCGGCTCCGGGCCCACCAGCTTCGCATCTCCTGCGCCGTGGGTCTTGCCGAACGAGTGTCCGCCGGCAATCAGCGCGACGGTCTCCTCGTCATTCATCGCCATGCGGGCGAAAGTCTCGCGGATGTCTCGCGCCGCGGCAAGGGGATCGGGATTTCCATTGGGCCCTTCCGGATTCACGTAAATCAGGCCCATCTGCACCGCGGCCAGAGGATTCGCGAGATCGCGATCGCCGCTGTAACGCTCGTCCGCCAGCCACTTGCCCTCAGAGCCCCAATAGATGTCCTCTCCGGGTTCCCACACGTCTTCGCGCCCGCCGCCAAAACCGAATGTCTTAAAGCCCATCGACTCGAGGGCGACGTTGCCGGCGAGAATCATGAGGTCGGCCCAGGAAATCTTCCGCCCATACTTCTGCTTGATCGGCCAGAGCAGTCGGCGCGCCTTGTCGAGGTTCACGTTGTCCGGCCAGCTATTGAGCGGCGCGAAACGTTGTTCGCCGGAACCTGCCCCGCCGCGGCCGTCGCCGATGCGGTAGGTGCCTGCGCTGTGCCATGCCATGCGAATGAAAAGTGGCCCGTAATGGCCAAAGTCGGCCGGCCACCACTCCTGCGAATCTGTCATCAAGGCATGCAGGTCCTTGATCACGGCATTCAGGTCGAGGCTCTTGAATTCTTCGGCGTAATTGAACTCCTTGCCCATGGGGTCGGACTTGGGGGAGTGCTGGTGCAGGATGTTGACGTTCAGCTGGTTCGGCCACCAGCTCTCATTGGTCTGGGGCTTGGGTCTGCCATTGCCGTGCGCCACCGGGCACTTCGATTCGGCTGACGTAGTTTGCTGCTGCTTGCCGGGGACAGACGCCCCTGCTGCGGTCGCGAGTTCCTTCTCCATGATGTTCCTCTTATCTTGAATTAGTGATGAAATATTGTTGTTTGAAATTAGTCAGAAGTTTTGACGAACTACCAGCCGACTGTTGGTTACTGTTCCCCCAATAAGCACCGGCTATGCCGGCAGACGCGCCATTCATCCAGTATCCACACGGCGGGAAGAAATGGCAGAAGCGCGACGCGGAACGCACTTGGTGCAGAGTCCGCGGAAAATCAACTCGCATTCGCGAAAAACTCGTTTACCGCGGGAACCCGAGGCAGGCCGGGGCACCTTGTACCACTCAATGTCCTCAACCTTACCGCAGAGGTCGCAGATGAAGTGGTGATGCGGCATGCCTTTTGCATCGAATCGCGCTGCGCGTCCCTCGACGGCCACTTCACGCACCAAACCCGCTTGCACCAAGTCGCGCAGGTTGTTATAAGTCGTCGCTCTCGAACAGCGCGGATCCACACGATTAACGCCGTCGAAGATTTCTGCAGCCGTTGGATGCCGGTCGTGTCGCATCAAAAACGCCATCACGGCGTAGCGCTGCGGAGTACACCGCAGCCCACTGCCCTTCAAGGATCGTTTAATCGCCTCGGCGTCCATGCTTGTTTAGATTATATCTAATGTAACATTCTATCCAAACTTCCGCCCAGGCGGGCTGGGGTCGCCTGCCGCACTGCATCAGCACGTCGTCTCGGGGTTGTTATCGCGCTTGGGTTGCCGCCATCGCATCGCTTGCCGGAACCTTAATATCTTTCCCGTACATGGAGCCGTAGTAGAGGAACTGATGCACGGCGCTTCGCGGGTACATCATGTCCACGCTTTGCACCTTCCCGTTAGCTGTCTTCGCATTGAGCTGCGCATTCACACCGACCCAGTAGGTCGGGATGTGCAAGGCCGCGTAGCGCTGCACGACCTGGTCCCGCACCTTCGGATCGAAGTGCACGCCGTACTTATCGACCAGCGCCTTGATGGCTTCGTAGTCGCCTTCAGCCTTGATACGCATCAACTCCGTCAGAAGCATCCCGACGCCCTGTTTCATCTTCTGGTAATCGGCAACCTCGACGTACTCCTTGCCATCGCGCTCGAACAAACGAATGCCGCCGGTCTTGTCCATGATGTAGTCGGCAATAAGGGCCCGGTCACGCTCATGATCTTCTTCGATGGTGTCGCCGTGAGGAATCCTGCGCAGCTGCAATAGCACGACCAGCGCCGCCGAGTCGTACATCGCTTTCGCAACTTCGTCCTGGTCGCCTTCGATCAGCCCCAGCTGCTTCAGCTTAGGGTCCCAGACGTTCCAGAGTGCCGAGAGGTCGGCGCGCGCCTCTTCCAGGGTCGAGAAATACTCCTTCAAATACGGCTCAGAACCGCTTTTCAGCCGCTCGCTCAGCTTGCCGGAGCCATGACCAATCACTTCGTGCAATGCGGTCATGAGTTCGTTGGCCTGCTCGCCGTACTTCATGTCGCGCTCAATCACCGCCTGGTTCGCCCCGAATTCTTCAATCGCCTTGTGGCCGGCCGCGCCCGTCAAAGCTCGGCTGCTTCCGGTGAACAGGAAGTTCTTGGTACCGTACTTTTCATGGATCTCATTCTCGTTGGGCAGGTTGTCGCCGATGGTGGTTACGCTGAAGTCACCGGTTTCGACGATCGTCTCAATCGCCTCCACGGTCGGAGGCGTGAAGGCCGTCTTCTTATACTTCGCGTCCCACGGCGCCCTCTGCTCGAAGTACTCGGCATTCTGCCCCAGCTTCTCCATCTTGGTGGTGAGCGGCTTGTCGAGGACACTGACGAAGGCCTGCGAGCTGGCCTTCATGCCATTCGCGTCACGATAGATCTCGATGAAGTTGTTGGCGAAGTCGACCTTGGCGTTGTTCTGCACCCAGAGGGTATCGAAGCGGATCAGGTCGTCGTACTCGCCGGTCTGGTAATAGTGAATGAGTGCCGCGATCACCCCAGCCTGCTGCGGATCAGCCACCGACTGCGCCCTCGCCAGATACTCGTTCGCACGCCCCAGGAAAGTTGCATAGAGTCCCGGAGGCACGGAACCGTCCGGCGTGCCGGCGCGGTAGACCTCCTCCTTCAGCGTGCCATCCGGTCCCTTCACAACCCGTGAGTTCAGCGGATACTTCGCCTTGAAGTCCTTCAGGTCTGCCAGGGTAACTCCGGGCCCGTAAAAGCTGTTCGCGCTCGACTGCACAATATCCTTGCCGCCCTGGGGGCTCTTGGCGGTCGTCATCGGCTCGAAATTCGGCTCGAAGAAAGATGCTTGCAAATCGCCTAGTTCCTTTGTGAGCGCGTCAGGGGTCGCGAGCGCTGGAAGATCGGCGTAAGGGGATTGGAACGCGCCATTCTTTTGCGCTTGTAGCGCGGCGCTCTTCAGTTCTTCGAACGTAAATTCGGGCAGAAACTTCTGCGCCGTCAGATCATTGTGATTGCCGCGATTGCCCCAGAATAGCTTGGCGTAATCGGTTATCTTGGTCATCGTTGCCGGATCGATTCCTTGCGGATGCGAGACGATCTCTTCCAACATGCGCTTCTGGCGGAGTCCGAACCACGAAAGCTGGTCGTAAATGATGGGATCGATGGCAATGGCTGCCTGCGTAAGCCAGTATGCCAGTTGCTGCTCCTGCGAAGTCAGCGCGCGAAAGCTTTCGGCGTGAATCTGCACGAATCCGGTATTGCCCACGCGGTCGACAAGTTCGCCGGGAGATGCGTTTGGGGGAGTTGGCTTGGCCTGTTGGTTCTGGGCTGCCGCGGGAATGAGCAAGGAAGCAAACACAATGACACCTGAGACGCTGAGCAATTTCACGCCAACCTCCGCATAAGCTCGCAACAATGAAAGGCGAACGAACCATGATAAATGAGGGCGGTGCGGAGACCCCGCAACTTGCGTCATCAGGCGTCCGACGCGGCAGTGGTGGCGTCGGAGGTAATCAATTTTCGCGGGTGGTTGAGAGTTTGCTACCTCTAGCTATGCTGAGGCATCCTGGAGCGAATCGTTGACCGGCTGTGAGAAGAGGCCGGACGGGTCTTCTGTTCAATTTGGTGCCGCCACTAAATGGTTATCCCAACTGAGCAATTTTGAACATATAATAGCTTCCGAATCAGCTACATTTTTGTTTACGACGCCGCTGCGCTAGATTTCGTTGGCTGTCGCGGATGAGAAGCGAACTCCTCCAGGGAAGGGCGGCCCTTATTGTTCAGCGCGCATCTCCGCAATCTATCGGCTTATATCCTGCTCGCGATGTTTCTCGTGCCCTGTGCTTCGGCTCAGGAGATGGGTGCAACTCCCGCCAGATTGACCATTCCAGACGGAACTCCCATCAAGCTGCGACTTAGCGAAAGCGTTTCCTCGGCCCACGCTCGCGTCGGAGACCGCCTGGATTTTGTAGTCGTCAGAGATGTGAACGTTGGGGGCTTCACGGTGATCCCGGCCGGAACCGTGGCCCGCGGTTCGGTCACTGAAGTTAAGCATAAGCGTTTCCTGGGAATTGGTGGCGACGTAGCCCTGAAACTCGACTCCGTGGCGTTGGTCAACGGCGATAGCGTCGGTTTGCGCGCGCACATGAACGTGAAAGGACGCTCCCGTACCAAGCTGATGGCGGCAGCGATGGTCGCCACGGGGCTGATCTTCCTGCCGGCTACACCGGTTTTCCTGTTGACCCGCGGCCACGACAGCACCGTGGTGAAAAGCACAGAAATAACCGCACAAATCGAGGGCGCAGATTCGATTCTGAGAGCTGGTTTACAACCTTCGCAAGAGAGTTCCTCTGAACTCAGTCTGATGATGGATTATCTGCCGCCGCGGGTCTTCAGCGGTGAAGGTCGCGAGGGCGACATGGTGAACCTGGTTTTTGTTGGCCAACAGGACGACGTTCAGAAAGCCTTTCAGCGCGCCGGGTGGGTCAGAACGGACAAATGGACCCCGCTATTCGTCTGGCACCTGATACGGTATCGGACTAGCGATGCGCTGTTGCCAATGGCCAGATTTTACCTGTTCGGAAGAGTGCAAGACTACTCATATGCCTTGCCCGATCCGCGTGCGATCATGTCGCGGCGTCACCATCTCCGCATCTGGAAGACCGATTACAAGATTGATGGCACGCCCATCTGGACAGCTGCCGCTACCCACGACGTTGCCATCGAAATCGCGAAGGGGGGGCATCTAATCAACCACAGGATCGACCCCGCGGTGGATAGCGAGCGTGATTTCGTGGGAACCAACCTGACGGCCACGTTGTCAGTCGATCGGCAGGAATATTTGCATGGCGCCGATCCGGTTTTTCAGGCGCAAACTGCAGGGGGCGAGAGCTATCACTCCGACAGCCGGATTCTTCTCCTGGATCTCCATTCGGCCGCCTCTGCCAAGACTGGCCCAGCCAGTCAGCCATCCGCTGTGGTTCGGGCAACCGCGTTGCCTGTTCCAGTGCCAGCCGAGTCTTTGCAGAACAATCTGATCTCACCTTTTTGACTGGCTTGATCTGGTGCAGGTAGCTCGCCGGTCACAAGCGGAACCGCTCGGTAACCTGCCCTGCCGGCTTCCCATCGCGCAGATCTTAGTGAATCAATCCACCTTGTCCCAGGTATTGTCGGGGCTGTAGTCTGCCATCGCGGCCGCGATTTTCGCCGTGTCCGTCCCCAAGTCCTTTTCGTAGACAACCCCATCCTGGTTGACGATGAATGTCATTACGCCGGAGTTGTGGTATTCGGCCGGGTAGCCCACGAAAGCGAAGCCGCGCGTCAGTTCGCCATTGACGACGTAGTCCCGCGCACCGCCCTTCGCCGCCGCTCCTTGCTTCGTCAGAATGCGGTAATAGTACCCGTGGTAAGGTTCCGGCTGGCCTTGCGGCAGCGTGTAGCCCTGCTTTTCGGCGACCGCGAGCATTGGTCCGATGGGACTGGGCGCATCGTTGTCGCCGGTCTTCCAGTAGAGCCCGTTCTGCTTGCCATCGTCGCTGATGAACTTCATGGCGTAGTGCTGGGTTTTGTCTCCATCGTGCAGTTGGGAAGCGTAGTCCCGCTGCGCGGCCACCAGCGAGTACAGAATTTCGATGGCGTCGTTCTCGTTTCTACCCACGCGCCGAAAAAGGATTTCCTGCTTGCCGGCGCCGGTATCGAAATACCACGCGCCGCTGTTGTTCTTGACAATGGGAATCGGAAAGGGCCAATTCTCCGCACCGATGTAAAGGGTGGCGCTGCCATTGGGTTCGATCACGAGGCGATGCATCTTGTCGTAATGAGTGACAAAGTTCGTAACCATATTCTTGTCGGCCACCGCGTCGCCGGTGTGCAGAAGATCGTTGGCATTAGAACCAAAGAGCGCCGCAGATGCCTGGCTGTCCTGGTTCCTGGCGGCATCGTAGAGAGCAAGCACGGCCGCGCCTGGCGAGGCAAAAGTCTTCTCATTCGCCGATTGCGCACAGGCGTACGCGGCGCTGGACAGCACCATCCAGGCGACCAGCGCGAGCGGGACGCTTGTCCGCCGCGTAGCGATTCCGCCGGAACGGGATGCCGTCGAAGTATACGTTGACGATTGCATCAGTATGTTCTCCTGAACTTGGTTTCGGGACCCCATGGTCAACAGCTCTAGCGGCGGAATCCGCCTCCGCGTTCGCCTCCAGCACCCCGGCTGGCGCCAGTGTTTCCGCCGCCGCGGTTTCCTTGCAGACTTTGTTGTCCGCGGGCGCTGTTCGTCTGGGTCCGGCCACCCTGGTTGTAGTTACTGAACGCGCTGGTGCTGGTTCCGCGGTCCGCCTGTTGCCCGTAGCCGCGCGAAGCATCGTTGCGCTGGCCCTGGTTGTAATTCGGACGGCCCTGATTTTGCCCCATGTTCTGGCGGTCCTGCTGGCCGGGGTTCTGCGCGCGATTCTGGCCGTAATTCTGCTGCTGGCCGCGGTTCTGATTGAAGTTGCCCTGTTGACCGCCCCCGGGAGTTTGCCGGTTGTTCTCGCCCAGGTTCTTGTTCTGGTACTGAGGCGCATCGTACTTCTGATTGAACTTCGGTGTGCTGTAGTTGCTGCTGTTGAAGTTGTTGGTGCGGTTATTATTGTTGTTCAGATTGTTGCGATTGACGTTGTTGGCATTGACGTTGTTGCGATTTACATTGTTAGTGTTGACGTTATTGCGGTTGTAGTTGTTGGTATTAATGTTGTTGCGGTTGACGTTGTTCACATTCACGTTATTCACGTTAACGTTGTTGTGAGCATAGTAGTTGTTGCGATTGACAAAGGTGTTCGAGCTGGAGATATAGGTATTGTGGTTGTAAACCACGGTGTTGCTGTGCCAGCCGCATCCCCACGAATTCCATCCCCAACCGCAGCAACCTCCACCGCCGCTGATAGCAGCGCCCACGGCAACTCCCACTCCGAACGAGATCAGGCTGGTGGCTACCATGTCGGCGGTCGAATAGCCGGGATAGACGGCCACCGGCGCTCCATAAACTACCGTCGGATTGTAGGCCGGTACATAAACCACGGTAGGCTGCGCCGGCTGAATGATGATCGTCTGCGGCGGCGGCTGCACGATGACCGTCTGTTGCGGCGGCGGTGCTGGGGCATTGGAATCGGCAGGCGGTGGTGGCGCCGGCGCTTGTCCCGGAGGCTGGTTCTGGGTTGTGACCGTCTGCTGCTGCGTGCTCTTCAGATTGCCTGATTGCTGTGCCCGCTGACGCATTACCTGCACGGCATTCATCACACTCTGCGGATAATTAAAGTATGCGTCGCCCAGCGCAGAGGTCCACGACAAGTTCGTGGCCATCTGTTGCAGCACCCCGGAAAACTGTGTCAGGCCCTTAACACTTGGGTCCCACGACTGCTGATTGACCGCGTCCAGCAGTTGCTGGCCCTTCAGGCTGGAATTTTGTTGTAGCCAGGTGTAGGCGGCGCTGACCTGGTCCGGATAAGTCGATCCAGCCAGAACCTGGGCCACCAGGTTGTCCGGAAACAATGCGATCGGAGCCACCAACTGATAGAGTTGGTCCGCCGTGGGCATGGCGTTCGTGGCCACTGGAGCCTGTCCTGCCGGGCTCGTCTGCTGCGCCTGGTTCGATGACGCTTCTTCTGACTTCTTGCAGCCGTCCAAACCGATAACGCTTACCGTCACGCTAATGCTGAGTAAGACTGATAACGCCTGTCTGCAGTTTGTCATCCTAAGGTCCTTCGTCTGGCGATGGAAAAACTGTCTCAACTGCGACCAAACCACCACCGCCAAGCCTTGGCGGATGGGCGCTGACAAACTGCATTGTACCTGTCTCGGCGTCGGCAGCAAGCCCTTAAAGAGCCTGCGTGAGAACTGTGCCGTCCCTAAGGGACTCGGTTCATTTTTCCACCCGCCCGCGGGCTTACGCCCGCGGCTAACGCAAATGTCGCGGCTGCGCGGCTCGGTTCATTTTTCCACCCGCCCGCGGGCTTACGCCCGCGGCTAACGCAAATGCCGCGGCTGCGCGGCTCGGTTCATTTTTCCACCCGACCGCGGGCTTACGCGCGCGGCTAACGCAAATGCCGCGGCTGCGCGGCTGGATTGATGGACTTTCGATCTTTCTTTTTACCAGGCCGGGTTAGAGTGGAGTTTCATAGCGGCCTCTCACGTCCGCGGTAACATAAATGTCGCCGCCTGCGCGGGAATCTTTCCCCAGATTGCCGGTTGCGAGAAGGGTGCTGATCGGTTTTAATCTTTTACAGTCGCTGGGGTCCATTCAACTGCTGCGAAGCAATCTGTCGAACAGGAGCTGTCCAAGTGAAACATGTAGTTATCGTAGGGGGCGGTTTTGCCGGGTTGAACAGCGCGAAGAAGCTGGCTAAGCACCCCGAGGTTAGGGTCACGCTGATCGACAAAAACAACTATCAGCAATTCCAGCCACTGCTCTATCAGGTGGCTGGTGCGGCCCTGTCGCCAAGCAACATCGCTTTCAACTTGCGTAGTGTCCTGCGGGACCATCCTAACGTGGATGTGAAGATGTCGGAGGTCGACTCGGTCGATCTCAACACCCGCACTGTCCACACCGTCGAGGGCCAGTCCTATCAAGGCGATTTTCTGGTGTTGGCGGCGGGATCGCAGGCGAATTTCTTTGGCACGCCGGGGGCGGACAAGCACAGCTATCCGCTGTACTCGTTGCGTGACGCCGAGGCCCTGCGATCACGGGTCCTCGCCGTTCTGGAATGTGCCGATCGCGATTCCTCGCTGGTCGCCAAAGGGGCGCTGAACTTCGTAATTGTCGGATGCGGCCCCACGGGCACGGAGATGGCAGGTGCTTTCGGCGATGTCTTTCATCACGGGCTGAAGAGAGGATTCGCCGACCTCAGTCTGCGCGGTGGAGAAGTTGTGCTGGTGGACGCCGGGCACACCGTTCTGGGAGCTTTCTCTCCCAAAGCGCAGGCCTATGCCACAAAGACGCTGGAGCAGCGTGGCGTTAAGATTCGCCTGGGGACGCATGTAAGCGAGGTACATCCCGGCCACGTGGTGCTCTCCGATGGGACCAGGATCGAGACCCACACGGTGATCTGGGCCGGAGGGCTCAAGGCTGCGTCGTTAGCGGAGAATGTAGGAGTCAAGACTGGTCACGGCGGTCGCATCGATGTTCAGCCTGATCTCACTGTCCCTGGTTTCTCTAATGTCTATGCCTTGGGAGATTTTGCGAACATTACCGGGAAAGACGGTAGCCATTTGCCTCAGCTTGCCTCGGTGGCCGAACAATCGGGCAAGTGGTGCGCCAGGAATATCCTGGCTGACATTGCCGGGGAGCCCAAAGAACCATTCGACTATTTCGACAAAGGCATCATGGCGATGATCGGCCGTAACGCGGCGGTAGCTGAAGTCGGGGAGCATCGCCACGAACTACAGGGATCTGTGGCTTTTGCTGCCTGGGTGGGAGTGCACGCTGCTCTGTTGGCTTCGACCCGTTCCAAGGTCGAAGCCTTTGTGGAATGGGCCTGGGACTATTTTGGCAAGAGCCGGGGCGACGCCATTCTCGATCAAAAGAAACAAGCAGACATTGATTGGAATGATGATTGAGGAGCCTCTATACCGGTCGCAACTTCCGGCTGAGGCGCCATCGAAAAGTAAGGAGTGCAATCGTGAGACGGATCATCGCTGTCGTTATCGCCGCAGTTGTTTTCGCCGCAGTACCTGGATTTGCCCAGAAATTTAAGGTGACTGAGCGCGTCAAGCTCGGAGGCGAAGGCGGATGGGACTATCTTACTTACGACCAGGACGGTCAGCGCCTGTTTATCACCCGGGGCAGCCACGTCATGGTGGTTGACACGAAGACGCGGAAGGTGGCCGGCGACATTCCCGACCTATCCGGAATCCACGGCGTGGCGCTGGCGCCGGAATCAAGCCGCGGCTTCGTCAGCAATGGCGGCGACAACACGGTCACCGTCTTCGACCTGAAAACGTTGAGCAAGCTCGACAGTGTGAAGGTTGGCGAGCGGCCGGACGCGATTTTGTATGATTCGTTCTCCAAACGCGTGTTCACCTTCAACGCGCGCAGCCAGGATTCCACGGCGGTCGACGCAGCCAGCGACAAGGTTGTCGGCACAGTCCCGCTCGGCGGCAAGCCGGAGTTTCCCGCCAGCGACGGCAAGGGCAAACTCTACGTCAACATTGAAGACAAAGGCCAGATTGCGGAGATTGATGTCGCCAAGCTGGCAGTGCTGAAGACTTGGGCAATAGCGCCCTGCGAGGAGCCGAGCGCGCTGGCCTTCGACGTGAAGAACCATCGCCTTTTTGCCGGATGTGGCAACAAGATGATGGCTGTCGTCGATTCCGATTCCGGCAAGGTGGTGACCACGGTGCCGATCGGCGAAGGCGTTGATGCCGGAGGTTTTAATCCCAACACGCAGGAGGTGTTCATGTCCTGCGGGGAGGGCGTCTTGACGGTGATCCACGAGGACAGTCCAGACAAGTACACGGTCAAGCAAAACCTGGCCACGGTTCGGGGCGCGCGGACGATGGCGCTGGACAAAGAGAACAATGTCGTTTACCTGGTTACGGCGCAGCGCGAAGACAAGCCGGTGGCTGCGGGGCAGAGGCCCACGATGGTCCCGGGTAGCTTCGAGCTGATAGTCGTAAAAACGGAATAGAAGTCATCACCTGCCGCGTCCGCATTTTCCGAGGGCGATCCCACGCTGCTGTTGCGACGCCAGGTACGAGGTCACGTCAAACAATCCAAGCGAGAGCAGCAGTTTGTGCCAACTGAGGCACACTCTCGTGCCCCTTCTTGCATCTATCTATCTATACAAAGCTCTTCCGGCACGAGAACGTTTAACCGACAGTTTCAATCTAACCGAGAGAGGACCTCGATGAGAGTTGCTTTGGTTGCCCCGCCTTTTTTACCCGTGCCTCCGGAGAGATATGGCGGCACCGAACTCTTCATTGCCCAATTGGCCGAGGGGCTGAAGAGTTCAGGCATTGATGTAGTGGTCTACACCAACGCCGAGTCCACGGTGGCAGTCGAAAAACGTTGGCTGTACAAGGTGCAGCAGTGGCCAATATCGGGAGAAGTTTTCGACAACCTTAAGGACTTCAACCATGCCTCCTGGGCAATTGCTGACGCTTCCGGCGATTGCGACGTTATTCATCTGAACAGTGTTCCAGCTCTAATGTTCACCCGACATGTCTCCGCCAACTTCGTTTACACCATGCACCACGTGCATGAGGATTATCTTAGCGAAATCTATCGCTATTTTCCGGGCGTAGAATACGTCACCGTCAGTGACTTCCAGCGTCAGCGCGAGAGCATGCCACGGATGCGAAGCATTCATCATGGCATCGACCTCAACTGTTACCGGCCGCAGATCAGGAAGAAGGATTACCTGTGTTTCCTGGGAAGAATCGCGCCTATTAAAGGAACGCACCTCGCCATCCAGGTGGCCAAAAGGTCGGGCATTCCGCTGAAGATAGCGGGCGAGATCCAGCCTATCTTCCAGGACTACTTCGAGACCGAGATTAAGCCGCACATCGATGGCGAGTTCATTGAGTATGTAGGCGAGGTCGACTTGCCGGCAAAGAACGAACTTCTGGCTAACGCCTTGGCCATGCTGTTTCCCATTCAGTGGGATGAGCCATTCGGACTGGTAATGATTGAGGCGATGGCATGTGGTACGCCGGTACTGGCCCTGCCGGGCGGTGCTGTAGCGGAAGTTGTCGGTAACGGCATATCGGGCTTCATTTGCCAGTCCGTGGATGAGATGGTGCAACGCGCGCGCGCCCTGCCCGGCAGCTTCAGCGCGGCCAGCGTGCGGCAATATTGTCAGCGGCACTTCTCGTTGGAAAGGATGGTGGCTGATTACCTCGCGCTGTATCAAGAGCTGGTTGGAGAGGAAGGCCTGCTGGGCAAGCCCACTAACGAGATTCCCATGGTGGCCTGAGGAGGAACGTCGCTGGCAAGCATGAGCACGTATCTGACAATTCCTTACGGAGAGCTGATTGAGATCCCGTCGCCGCATCTGGAGCCCCGGCTTGCATACCAGGCACTGGAGCCACGCAAAGTCGATAACCTGACGCTGATTGACGGCAAAACCTTCAGCGCCACCAACGTCTCCGGCGACATCTACCCGGCCGGCTCGCCCGATGTCGGCTTTTTTCACGACGACACCCGCTTTCTCAGTCACCTCGAGCTTCGCATCGGCGGGCATCGCACCGTGGTGCTCTCCGCCGCGACCGAAAAAACGTTTTCCGCGCAGATCGAATTGACCACTGGCACCATCACGCTGCGCGATTCCTTTGACCTGCCCGAGAACACAGTGCACATTCGCCGCGAGCAACTGCTGGCCTCGGAGATTTTCTTCGACCGCATGAGCTTTGAGAATTTCAATCTCACCCCGGTCGATTTCAATGTCGAAGTTCTTTTCGACGCGGACTTCGTCGACGTCTTCCAGGTGCGCGGCGTAGCGCGCCAGCAGCACGGACAGTACTACCAGCCGCTGATTCGCAACGACGGTATTGCCTTTTACTATCGCGGCCTTGATGGCTTGATGCGCGAGACGCTCATCAAACTCTCTCCCCGGCCAACTCAGGTCCAGGAACGCGTGGCTCGTTGGGAGCTTCGCCTGGAATCGCTTAAGCGAACCGTACTGGAAATCTCCGTCACTCCGCTGGTCGAGGCGTGCACTTCGCGTGCGCAAGTCTATGACCTGGACCATCACCTGCGGCAACGGCGCGCCAACTTTGCCCGCTGGGAGACCAGCTCGAGCAACTTCCAGACTGACAACGACGTCCTCGACGGCCTGCTCAAGACCGCCATCGGCGACTTTCACGCGCTGCAGATTCCCGACGGCGATCAGCACATCATTGCCGCAGGGATTCCGTGGTTCGCCACGATTTTCGGGCGCGACTCCATCATCGCTGCCTATCAGTCGCTGTCCCTCAACTCGCAGCTGGCGACGGACACGCTTCGCGTGCTGGCGCGTTACCAGGGCAGGGAAATCAACGATTGGCGCGACGAACAGCCAGGCAAGATTCTGCACGAATATCGCGCCGGCGAGATGACGCGCGACGGGGAAATGCCGTTTGGCCCCTACTACGGCTCGGTCGACTCCACGCCGTTGTTCCTCACCCTGTTGGGCGAGACCTTCAACTGGACCAACGATGAGCAGCTTGTGGAAGAGCTGCTGCCCAACGTTTACGCGGCGCTGGAGTGGATTGATCAATACGGAGACCTCGATGGCGACGGCTTTGTCGAATACCTGCGCCGCTCGCCCAAGGGACTGGTGAATCAGGGCTGGAAAGATTCGTGGGACGCTAACATGCATCGCGACGGCACGGTGGCGAAGCCGCCCATTGCGCTGTGCGAGGTGCAAGGCTACGTTTACGATGCCAAGTACCGCATGTCGTCGCTGCTGCGCAATTTTGGCGACGTGAAGACGGCCGACCGCCTGAAACGCGAGGCCGCCGAACTGGCGCGGCGCTTCGATCGCGCCTTCTGGATGCCCAGCCGCGGCTTTTATGCCATGGCGCTCGACGCGGAAAAGCGTCCGCTGGAAGTAATTTCTTCCAACCCGGGACACCTTCTGTTCACTCGCATCATCAGCCGGGACCGCGCCCGCATTGTGGCCAATCGGCTGATGCGCGACGACATGTTCAGCGGCTGGGGATGGCGCACTATGTCGCAGGAGGAACGCGTCTTCAATCCTCTCAGCTATCATCGCGGCTCGGTGTGGCCGCACGACAATTCCATCATCGCCCACGGCATGGCGGTAAACGATATGCGCGACGGCGCGCTTCGCATCCTGACTTCGCTCTACCAGGCAGCATCCAAGTTTCGCGACTATCGCTTGCCGGAACTGTTTTGCGGAATCCAACGCCGTGAATACGACGAGCCGGTGCATTATCCCGTTTCGTGTTCGCCGCAGGCGTGGGCGTCGGGTGCGATGTTTCTTATCCTCTCGTCGGTGCTGGGATTGCACCCCAGCGCGCCCCGCAAGGAGCTGAACATCGTCAATCCCCAACTACCGGAATGGCTGGACCACATCCGCATTCGCAATCTGCGCATCGGGCGCAGCCGCGTGGGCCTGGACTTCAGCCGCCGTGGCGATCGCACCTTCTGCAATGTAGTGGACGTGGAAGGCGACAAACTGCTGGTGAATGTGGCCTTCAAGAAATAACCTCTCAGCTTTCGGTCTTCAGAACGCTGCGGTCGCAAAGCGACAGTCTCCGTTCCGGTCATCCAAAATAGTGGTCTGTGTTGTAGCTTGCAATTCGCGCTAAGCGGTGGAGCGGGCGGTTGCGACGTTAGCCCGGCGCGTGAGGGGCGGTTATGAAACGCGGTTCGCGGTTGCACCACGGAACAAGCAGCAACGAAAAGAGCGCCATAGGCGCGAAACAGTCTAGCCCAGCACCGGAGCCGGAGGCGCAGTGCTGGGTAGAGTAGGAAAATTCGCCGAGTCCCGTAGGGACGGCACAGCTTCGTAACAGCCTCGTGGCCGCCAGCAGCCGCAGGGCGGCGGCACAGCTACGACACAGACACCAAAATGGAAACCGCGCAGATAACATCGTCGATACCCCCCTCCCCAAACTCGCCTGTAAGTTATTGAAAGCACTAGAAAATCCCGGTAAAAATTTGAGCCACAAGGACTTATAGGCAAAAATTTGAAAACAAAGGACTTACCGGACTTCCGCGACTTCCGCGTACGCGGGCATCTCTGTCCAAACATTCCTCGCCTTGGGTTGGAAGGGAAGTAGACACCAAAAATGTCAAAGAACCGCGGGCGTCGGAAACATGTTCCGAACCATTGGGCACGCTATGCCCAACTTAATAGCGTAGCGCCTCTCACACGATCGTCAAGGTTACGAAAGTACATGTACTTTCGTAACGAACCGTCCTTCTGACTGTGGTTCCCGAGCGGAAGCAACGAGCTTTGTCGCTTCGGTGTCGCCGAGCGACCCGCAATCTGCTGCTCTTGCGATCTTTTCCTGTGTCATCCCGAGCCAGCGCAGCGAGTCGAGGGACCCTATATTTCCTGCGGCCTTACCTGTTCCGCGTCCACTGCTACAATGAACACTCGATCCAACGAACGGAGGATACATGGCACAAGTGAAAATCACGGTCCGCGATAATGGGCCGTTGCGGGTAGAAGCCCCCGAGGGCACAATCGAAATGGTGGACGCTAACGGCAAGGCCTTCGACCTGACAGGCAAACCCGCCTTCTCCCTGTGCCGTTGCGGAGGCTCGACCAACAAGCCCTTCTGCGATGGCACCCACTCCCGCATCGGATTCCAGGGAGCGGAGAAGGCCGTCGCCGACGCGCAGAAGCAGGAGACATCCGGGCAGGAACCGCCGAAATAGTCGCCCACCTACTCTCCACCACTTACCTTCGGCGCGTAAGGATTGTCGTCCACAACCTGCCACACTGTGTCGAGCACGGTTCCGTCTACCCACTTCACAATCGCAACCGGATTGTCGAGCAGGCGAGGTTTGGCAGGCTTGCCGCCGCAGATTTTTTCGACTTCTGATTTGATTTCCTCGATCGATCGAATCGGCAGGCCTTTGCCTTTCACGGCGTCCAGCAGGTCTTGCCGCTTGGGATTGATGGCGATGCCGCGCTCAGTCGCAATCACGTCGATCAACTCGCCTGGGCCGGTGACCGTGGTGACTTCATCGACAATGACGGGAATGCGGTCGCGGAACGAAGGCACGGCGAGGATGGTGCATCCTGCAAACAGGCAATTTTGCCATCCGCCTATACCGTGCAGTAGTCGTCCGTCGGAGTGCGTCACGACGTTGGCGTTGAAGTTCACATCAACCTCGGTCGCGCCCAGCACGCACGCGTCCACCATCGAGGCGAAGTTTCCTTTGCCGTGGAAGTTGTATGAGGTGAAGGGGCTGGTCGGCACATGCCGAGGATCCCCGGCGATGGACCGCACCGCATCCAGGTCGAAGGTCTGGCCGTCGAGTATGTACCCGATCAGGCCTTCGTTCAGCAGATCGACCAGGTACTTGGTCGAGCCGCCGCGCACGAAGCTTGCCCTGACGTTGGCCTCTTTCATCATGCGCGCCAGGTAATCGACGAACGCCAGCGCGATACCGCCGGCCCCGGCCTGAAACGAAAAGCCATCGCGCATAATGCCGCCGTCGCGCAAGAAGCGCGCCACCAGTTCCGCGATGCGCAGCCGGTCGGGGCTGCGCGTAATCTGCGTGGTGCCGCTGACAATCTTCGATGGATCGCCAACAGAATCCACTTCCACGACGTAGTCGACGTTATTGCCCTGAATCTGCCAGGGAATGCAGGGGAAGGAAACAAGATTGTCAGTCACGACAATGACACGGTCGGCGTAAACCGAATCCGCGAGTGCGAAGCCCAGCGAGCCGCAAGCCGACTTGCCATGCGAGCCGTCGGCGTTGCCAAAGTAGTCGGCTGTAGGCGCGGCGATAACAGCAATGTCGATGTGTACTTCGCCATCCTGCACCGCCTGCCAGCGTCCGCCGTGCGAGCGCAATACTCCCAGCCCGCGCATGTGGCCGTGCGAGCAGTAGTCGCCCAACGGGCCGTTCATGCTGCCTTCGATGTGATGTACTGCGCCTGACTTCATCAGTTCAATCACCGGCTCGTGGCACGGAAACGATGCGCTGGGGAACCAGACGAGGTCCTTCACACCCATTCGCGCAGCAGTTTGCAAGGCGCTGAGAGCGACCAGGTCCCCATTCCGCAGATGATGGTGACTGCTGATCGTCATGCCATCGCGCAGTCCGCAAAGCCGCAGGGCAGTCTCAAGGTCGGGAACGCGCTTGTCCCCGTTTGTGGGATAGTCGCTATTGCTGCGAATCGGAGGGCCGGCTTTGCGGCCGTTGGGGCGATACCCGTCGACGCCCTGGTAGGGCTCCTGCTGTCGGCCGTTGACCATGGTCGGCACGCGGCGGCCCGATGGCATTCGTGGTCAAGCCGGATGCGACGCCCGCGCTCATGATTCTCTCCCTGTGATCAAGCCCATCAGCTTTGCCCGGGCCACCAGCTTCAGCGCGCGCTGCACCACCGGAGCGTCGATCATCTTGGAGCCGAGACTGACCACGCCCAATCCGCGGGCCTGTGCATCTTCGTATGCGGCGACAAGGCTCAGCGCCTTTTCCAACTCTGACAGAGTAGGAGCGAAGGCGCGATGGATGATTTCAATCTGAACGGGATGAATACAGCCCATGCCTTCGAAGCCCATGGCCCGCGATGCCTCGCCCCAGCGCAGCAGGCCTTCGCTGTCGGCGGCGTCTCCATACACGGAATCGATGGCTTGCACGTGCGCGGCGTGGGCCGCGTTAACCACGCGCATGCGGGCGTACAACGATTCTGTCCCGCCAGGCGTTTTCGCGACGCCGAGGTCTGCGGTATAGTCTTCCAGTCCAATGGTGAGAGCGACCACGCGGTCAGAGGCTCTGGCGATCGCGTAAGCATTCTCGATACCCAACGCCGACTCCAGAATAGGCATAAGCCAAATCGGCCGCGACACACCGCTCAGCTCCGCAATGGATTTCACAGCTCCCACAATGTCAGATACCTGCTCCGGTGTTTCCACTTTGGGGATCAGGATAACGTCGGGAGCCTGAGGAACGATCTCCTCCAGATCGGAAAGGCCTACTGGCAATTGATTAATCCGAACCATGCGCTCGGCAGCGCCGAAATCCACGGCGCGCAGGGCATTTCGCACCAACAGCCTGGCGGTATCTTTCTCGGCGAAGTGAACCGAGTCTTCCAGGTCGAGAATGATCGCATCTGGGGCGTGCAGTCCTGCGTTGATGAAGTACTTTGGCTCATTGCCCGGAAGGTATAGACGCGAGCGCCGCAAGCGATCGCGCGCCGACGGCGCCGGCAGCGGCATCGCCTCCGGCAACGCAGACTTGCCCTGGCCAAGGCCCGCGCGCCGCACTGCTGCTTCCACTCGTGCCGCAATGACGAACGGCAACGCGCCCTCATCGATGATTGCAACGTGGGCGTGCTCGACGCCAAGTGTCCGCAGGACATCTCTTACCTGCCGGCGAATATTCTCGCCGTAGTAGAGATTGACGCGCGAGCGCAGATCGATATCAATGCCGCCGCTGGAGCGCTCCTCGAACCTGACGGATAGGTCCGAGCGAACCTCGCCATCGGAGCGTCCGGCCTCGCCACGGCGCATCGCGCTAGTCTCTGCCGCTGCCGGCATAAGCCTTCTCCACTCCAACGCCAAGTCTCTCCAGGACAGCGTCGGTCATCTGCGTCGTCGAAGCCGCGCCCTGCGACAGCGCCCGCGCGCCACCGGGAATCCGCTGCATGTCATACGTCCGCACCTTGCCTTCGGCGACAACCGCGGCGACCGCATTGCGAATCTGCTCTGCCTTTTCGCTCTCGCCGATGTGGTCGAGCATCATCGCCGCCGAAAGGATCATCGCAATAGGGTTCACGATGGGCGGATCGAGTTCGGCGTACTTCGGTGCCGACCCGTGCGTTGGCTCGAAGACTGCAACTTCCTCGCCAATATTGCCGGAGGCCGCGAAGCCGAGGCCGCCGACAAGACCGGCGAAGGCGTCGCTGATCACGTCGCCGAACAGGTTGCTGGCTACGATCACGCCATAGTCTTCGGGATTCTTTGTGAGCCACATGGTTTGCGCGTCGATGTTGGTGGACCACAGCGGAATATCGCTGTATCGCTTCTGTACCTCTTTGGCGACGTCCTCCATCAGGCCGGAGGTTTCGCGCAGCACATTCGGCTTCTCGCAGATTGTGACTGAGTTGTAGCCGAACTTGCGAGCGTACTGGAAGGCGGCTTCGCAAATGCGGCGCGCAGCCGGACGGGTAATGATTCGCACGGAGATGGCGAGATCTTCGCCGGCAACGTTTTCGAACGGTTTGAACTTAGGATTGGTGCGCAGTGCATCGCGAACCTGTTGTGGAGGATTGCTCCACTCAACGCCGGCATAAAGTCCCTCAGTATTCTGCCGAAAGACCACGACATCGACCTTCGGCTCTTCGAATCCGCCGCTGGGCTTTTTGCGGATAAAGTTCAGAGGATTACCAGGAAACGACAGGCACGGCCGCATGCAGACATCGAGGTTGAACCGCTGTCGCATGGAAACGATGGGGCTGAAGTACTGGTAGCCCTGGTCTCTCAATGCGGCGCTGAGTTCGGCTTCAGCTTCTTTCTTGGGCTTCGACGTGATGGCTCCAAAGAGTCCGACTTTGTGTTGTCCCAGCAACTCGACCGTGCGCTCCGGCAGGGCATTGCCTTCCCTGATCCAGCACTCCCAGCCGATATCGGCGTGTATGTATTCAGCTTCGAAGCCGACAGCGTCGAGTACGCGAATCGCCTCGGGCAGAACCTGATTGCCGATGCCATCACCGGGCATGGTTACAACTTTGCGTTTTGCCATAAATCTATCTCCCACGTTCATTTGTCATCCCGACCGAGGACTTTAGTCCGAGCGGAGGGACCTGCTTTCTGTTTCGTGGCACGTATCATTAAGTCGAATACTCCCACAATGCGGTATGTCATTGCGTGGGGACCGAAACCGCATTTTCCCTCAGCTTGCGGCTGACCAGATTCTCCACTCCCCCGGCAATCACCAGCGACTGCGGAACGCTGCCCAGCGCCGGAAACGTGAATGTCTCCCCCGCGTAGAGAATCGTGCTGGCGGAGAAATCCACTGCGATCACGTCACCGGGAATGATCGTCTTCTCTTTCGCCATGACGTCGACAAAGCGGCGGCGCAGGCAGTTCACCAACTCCGGCGACTCGATGCAAAGAAAACCGTTATTAAAGGCGTTCCGCAAGTAAGTTTGCGAGAAGCTGCCGGCAATCACCATTGGAATACCTTTGCACTTCAGCGCGGTTACCGCCTGCTCGCGGCTGGAGCCGGTGCCGAAGTTGAATCCGCCGACCAGGATGTCGCCCGCCGATGTTCGCTCGGCAAACCGCGGATCGTAGTTTTCCATCACCACCCGCGCCATCATGTCGGGCGTCATGTCCTCACGGTAGGTGTAGTCCTTGCCGTAGATCCCGTCGGTGTTCAGGTTGGCCTGCGGCAGAAACACGAGCCGGCCGCAAACGCTCGCCGGAAAGCCGGGAAGTATTTCGACTTGCTCGGCTTCGACGGAAGCTGCCGCAAGTGTTGTGAAACGGTATACCACATCGTGGGACTGTGCTTCTTCCGGTCCGCAGATATATCCTGCGACCGCCGAGGCCGCGACCACTTCAGGGCTGCCAAGATAGCAGTGGGCATCGCGCGAGCCCATGCGTCCTTTGAAGTTGCGATTGGTGGCAGAGATGCCGACCTCGCCTGGCTCCAGCAGTCCGGTGCCAAGGCCGATGCACGGCCCGCATCCCGACGGCAGCGGATGTGCGCCGGCATCGAGAAGGATCTGCCAGACGCCGCGTCTTTCGGCTTCTTCCTGAACCGATCGGCTCGCTGCCGCGAGATAGAACTGCACGCCCTTCGCGACCTTCCTGCCGCTTAACACACTCGCCGCGGCCTCAAGGTCTTCCAGTCGCGAGTTCACGCAGGAGACGAGATATGCCTTCTGAATCGCGATTTTCTTTTTAGCTATCTCGGCGACGGACTGCATCACTTGCACCGTGTCCGGTCCGGAAACGTGGGGCGTGACCTGGGCGAGATCGAAGACAATGCGTCCGGCATATACGGCATCGGAATCGGGTTCGGGAGGATTGGCGCGCCACTCGCTGAGTTTGTTTTCCGGAATGCGATTCACGCTCGCGGCTCGAAGCTCGCGGCCGTGGGCTTGCAAATAGGCCAGCGTGATTTCGTCGACGGGAAACCAGCCCACGAGCGCTCCCCATTCGGTAGACATGTTTGCGATGGTCAGACGCGCGTCCATGCTGAGCGACGCCATCCCGGGGCCGGTGAACTCAAGTGCGGCGTTCAGGACTTCCTCGCGATTGTAGAGACCGCACAGCGTGATGACGACATCTTTGCCGGTCGCACCGGACGCCAGCTTTCCTGTGATCACGACTTGAACAGTTCGCGGAATCTGCCACCAGAATTCGCCTGTGGCCCAGATGGCTGCTGCGTCAGTGCGGACCACCGGCGTGCCGATAGCTCCCAGTGCCCCGTACATGTTCGAATGCGAATCCGATGCGACGACGAACGTTCCCGGCAGCACGTAGCCTTTCTCCACCATGATCTGGTGGCCGATACCGGTGCCCGGCGGATAAAAGTCGATGCTGTGCTCGCGTGCGAACGCCTCCATGCCGCGATACTTCGCCAGGTTCGATTCGTCGTTGTTCTGTATGTCGTGATCGGCGGTGAACACAGGCTGCGAGGGATCATTTACCCGCTTGGCGCCGATGGCCTTGAACTTCTTCATCACTGCCGAAGTATTGTCATGGGTCATGACATGGCAGGGCCGGATGGAGAGAAAGTCTCCCGCGCGCAGCGGGCGATTCGGACCCTCAGTCATGTGAGACTGCGCGATCTTTTCGACGATGGTCTGTCCCATCAGTGGCTTCCTCTCGCGGGTTGATCCACCTTGAATAGCTTCATCAGATCGCTGACGCTCGACTGCTTTTCCAGATTCCATATCCCGTCGATGGCGCGGCGTCTGGAGTCCCGCGACATCACCGGCTCCGCCAGCGCTTCAAACTTTTCCTCAATTTCCCCGTCAGTCAGGGGATTCCGCGGATCGCCTTTGGGATAGTCAAGCTGCTGCATGAACTCGCAGCCGTCAACGGTGTGAATCCTCACGATCACGCGCTGAAGCGCCGGAAACACCTTCTCGATCTCGGGATCGGCCGTGACGACGATCTTCTTCATCTGCTCGCGTATCACCGGGTGCATGATCTTTTCCATGGTGAACTGCAACGGCGTCACTTGGCGCTCAGCGATGGCGGAAGCGATAACGTAGGGCAGCGAATGGTCGGCCGTCTCCTTCGTGTGCGGATCGTACTTGCTGGAATCGCTAAGGATATCGGCGCCGCGAGCCGTGGTCCAAATATGAACTTTGGCGATATTGTGGTGCGCGAGATCGTGGTCCTTCACCAGCGCCAGCACCGCCGAAATCGGCGTGTGGGTCAGGGCCTCCGTAGGAAACGCCTTCATCCCACATTGTGTGATTCGCCAGGATTCGCCCAGACCATCGGTCAGAATGCTTAGGTTCCACTCCCGGCCGAGGCAATGCGCCAGCCCTTCTTTGCCGTCAAGGACGTGCTCCGGTCCGGTGTAGCCCTTCTCGGCGAGCAGGGCGGCTAACATCCCACTCTGTGTGGCCATGGGATCGACCGTATTCTTCATCATGGTCAGCTTGCCGGCAGTGACTGCGCCCAGTGTGGCGCGCGCGCTGGCGCTGATGCCGATGGCGTGTTGAATCTGCTCCGGGCTCAGGTGCAGCATGCGCCCAGCAACAATCGGCGAAACGAATGCCGTCAGCGTAGCATGATGCCAGCCGCGCTCGCGGATGCCCGGGAACGCCGCTTCGCATAAGCGCATCTCGAACTCGTGGCCGAGGACCAGGCCGACGATCAGTTCACGCCCATCGCTGCGGGCGCGCTCGCAGGCGGCAATCGCAGCAGGGAAGATGTCGGAAGGGTGCGAAGGGTCCTGCCTCCAATAAATGTCGTTGTAGTCCATGCAGCGAATCATCAGTGCGTTGGCCAGCGCGGCTGAGACCGCGTCCATCTGCTTACCACTGCCGATCACTGTCGCGTTACCCCGTCCGGCGATCTCGTCCAGCACCTCAAGCGCGATTGCTACATCGTGCTGTTGATAGCCGCCGAGCGCGCAGCCTATGCTGTCGAGCAGGAAACGCTTGGCCTGGTAGACGGCCTCCGGGGAAAGCTGCTCGAATCGCAGGCCCGCAGCCCACTCTGACATTGTGGTAGTGACCGGAAGCTGGCTTACGGTCTTGGCTGGTGCGGTGGTGGTCGCCATAGGAATCCGTCTCCGTTACTTCGCCAGGTTCTTGAACGGCAGGAACGCCATAAAATCGGCATGATGCACAATGTAGGCTTCGGTCGTGCGCTTCACCAGATCGCCCTCGGCCGCGTGCGCCGCAATGATGTGGCAGACGGCGTCCGGCACTGCGCACTCCATCGCCAGCGCTACGCCGGTGAAGGGATGCCGCAGCAACTCGCCGCGCTTGCTTTGCCGTGTTTTGCCGTCCACGTTTTCGTATTCCAGCAGCTTGCCTACGTCGGCCAGAATGGCGCCGGCGATCACGGTGTCCATGTCAATAGGCAGCGCGCGGCCCATGAACTCAGTCATACTCTCAGCAGCCTTGCGTGCAATGTGGACCACGCAGCGCTTGTGTTCCATGAACGTCGTGGGACAATCGGGCACCAGCAGCGTGAAAGGGATGCGGTTCAAGTCGTCGGGCGTCAGCGGACTGCGTTCCAGCGCCTTCTGCCAGGTTCTGGTTACCTGCTCGCGCAGTTCGGGCGAGCAGATCCACTCGAGTTCGGGCCACAATTTAAGAACGGCATCACGCATAGATTCCACCGCCGCGGCGAGGAGCGCACAAGCGCCGAATCGCGGTCAGTCCTGTTCCGGCAACCCATATTCGTATCACTTGTGCCGACGGCGCAGCTATGACGCGCGTCACAAGCAGGACGGCCAGCTTTGCCGCAAATCCGGCTAAACTAGTTGCGGCGTCTGCTTAGGTCCGTGTTTTGCCGGCGCATGAAGATCCTTCGCACGCCTCGGCAATGCTAAGGCCGGATGCAAGGCGGGTGCTTTTCCTATGGGCTTTCATCTTCCCGTGGAACGACGGGCAACGATGTTGCGGATACTGATGTTGGTACTCGGCCTGCTCTTGGGCCGCTCAGCGTTTGCTCAGGGCGGTCCGCCGTTCTATACCAACGATCCCGGCACCCCCGGCCCGCTCAATTGGGAAATCAATCTCGGCTACATGCCCTTCCTGTATAGCGATCAGTCGGTCACCCACACCCCCGACGTCGACATCAATTTCGGCATCGGCGATCGCATCCAGCTCACCTACGAGAACGCGTGGCTGCGCGTTCACGATCTGCCGGATGCAGCCAAGTTTGGTTTGGGGCAATCAAATTTTGGCGTCAAGTGGCGCTTCTATGACGCTGGTGAGTCCGGCTGGTCGATCTCGACTTTCCCGCAGGGGTTCGTCAACAATCCCAACGATTCGGTTCACCGCGGCATTACGTCTCAGAGCAACTCTTTCCTGCTGCCCTTCGAGTTTGCCCATAAACTTGGTCCCGTCGACCTGAACTTCGAAGTCGGCTATAACTTTGCTCACGACGGACCCAGCGGCTGGCTGACGGGCCTCGTTGTCGGTCACCGTTTCAACTCCAAATTCGAAATGGCCGGCGAGTTCTATTCCCAAAGCACGTACAATCCCTACGAAAGCCAGCCCACGCTGGATGTCGGCGCCCGCTACCGTATTCACAATCCGGTGATCCTTCTCCTGATGGCCGGACGCGGCGTGGAACCTGCCAGTCCCGAGCATTCTTACTTTGTGGGATATTTCGGGGTGCAGATTCTTCTGCCCTCCCGCGCCTACAATGCCGACGATCCTGCTCCGGCTAAATCGCCCCCGCCGTGAGACGGTTAACCAGATCAGGCGCCGTAGTGACGACTGACAACTGACAGTTGGCAATAGACAACTGGCAACTGACTGGCGCCCAATTTATGCCAAATAACATCTGAGGAGCCGTATACCGGCAGGAGTGGACCATTCGTTCCTGATGGCCGACTTCTCCGACACCAATCTAGAGCGCCACTGCTTCGACGTTGTTAATCTGCATCGCAGTACAAGTTTGTCTCGACAGGCATCGGCGGTGGTTCCCCAGTGGCAGGGGCAACCTTAGTAGCTGGTACGCCAGTCGCGGGCAAGAAAATGGAAATTACAGTTCCGCGACGCGGTTTCCTCGGACTGGATCGAATCCGGATGTAGCCGCCGTGCTTCTCAATGATCTGTTTGCTCACCCAAAGGCCAAGGCCTGATCCGGTTCCTTCTTTTGTGGTGAAGAGCGGCTCAAAGATGCGAGGCAGTGTGGCCGCGTCAATACCTTTACCATTGTCGGCCACGGTGACTCTAATGCGTGGCTGCCCGTTGGTGAGGCAGGTCAATTTGGATATGCGAAACTTGATAGCGCCTTGTTCCTCGATGGCATCCAGACTGTTAGCCAGGAGGTTGGAGAAAACCTGGCGCAGCTCGCCCGGCACCGCCGCGACATGGCGATCCAGGTCATACCGCTTCTCAATGCTCGCGCGCTTTGCGTTAATCTTTGCTCGCAGCAGATCCTCAGCAGCATCCAGAACGGTGGCAACGGAGACCGCCGCAGGGGCGGAGGACTCGCGATAGAATCCCAAGGTCTGGCGCGTGATGTGCGCAACCCGCTTTAGCTCACCGTCCGCCATGTCGAGGTATCGGACTACGCTAGCCGGATCTTCCGCACTGACCCGTGCCAGATAGATCGTGTTCGTAACCGCTTCTAACGGATTGTTGATTTCGTGGGCGATGGTTGCAGCAAGCCGTCCCAGGGTGGCTAGTTTTTCGCTGCGAAGAAGAGCATCCTCGGTACGCTTGCGCTCGGTAACATCACTGGCCGTGCCGAACCATTCCATGATTTCCCCATGCGCATTCTTAAGCGGGATCGCGCGCGAGAAAGTCCAGCCCACGTTGCCGTCGGCGCGCAGGACGCGATGCTCCAGTTCGAATATGCTTTTGCTCCGGATGGCTTCGTTGATGACCTCCGACACGCGCGACTGATCATCGGGATGCGTATATTCCTGAAGCCATGTACGGTTGGGCGTTTCGGTGTCGGCTATAAATTGTCCGCCGCGAAGCTGGCGCATCTCGCTCCAATCCGGGTTCATTCGATAGACCACATTTGACGTGGCCGTAACCAATGTGCGGAAGCGCTCCTCGCTCTGGCGCAACGCCTCCTCGGCCAGTTTCTGATCGTGGATATCGGTTGAGGTGCCCAGCCAGCGCTCGATTTGGCCCGCCTCATTGCGCATGGGAACTGCTCGCGCAAGAAAGTAGCGGTAGACTCCGTCGTGCCGTCGCAAACGGTATTCATTGAGGTATGTCTCTCCGGTGGCAAGGCTGTTCTTCCATTTTTCTTCGGTCCGGCCCAGGTCGTCAGGATGCACATACGCCAACGCGTCGTTTCGTAGCGCTTCGGCTGCGTCGCCAACATAATCCAGCAGGCTGCGATTGCAGTAAACGTAGCCCTCAGTCAGGTCCTTCAACCAGACGAATTGCGGCAGGTTCTCCGCCAAAGTGCGGAACCGCTGCTCCCGCTCGCGCAATGCCGCCTCGGTTTCACGCCGCATCCGCGACAGCAGCAAGCGGGCTTCGACGCGGGCCACCAGCTCGCGCGCGGCGAAGGGTTTCACCACGTAATCGTCAGCCCCGGCCGCAATTCCTTCCAGCCGGGATTCTTCCCCCGCCCGTGCCGAAAGCAGCATGATCGGGACCGTTGCCGTGCGCGCGTCGGCCCGCAAAGCCTTCAGCAAACCGAATCCGTCCAGCTTCGGCATCATCACGTCGGCGACGACCAGGTCAGGTGGGTGTTCCAGCGCCGACTGGAAAGCCGCCTCGCCATCGGGAACGGCTTCCACGTCGTACTGGGAGGCAAGCAAGCGTCGCAAATACTCACGCATGTCTGCATTGTCATCGGCAATCAAAATGCGGCTGCGCTCTCCAGAAGCTTCCTCCCGCGAATCTGTGGCGGAGGAAACAGCGGGTATGGCCAGGACCTCTTGAGCGTTATCGAAAACTTCGCCGTCGGGAAGCCATCGCATCGCTTCCTCAACGTAAGCCGCCTGGGTTGCAGTCGAAGCCGGCGTGCGCCCGGCACCGATGTCTTCTGCCGGCAGGTGTGCGAACCCCAACGGGATACGGACTGTGAAGGTACTGCCTCGTCCGGGTTCACTGCTAACTCGAGTTGTTCCGCCGTGCAGCTTGACCAGTTCTTGCACCAGTGCCAGGCCGATACCCGATCCTTCGTAACTTCGTCCTGGCGCCCCGCTCACCCGATAAAACCGCTCAAAAATGTGCGGCAGCTCTTCCGCGGCAATACCGCTGCCGGTATCTTGTACACGCAATTCCACGCTTCTGCCCGCAGACCTCAGTCCCACCTCAATCTGGCCTGACATGGTGAACTTGAAAGCGTTCGATAGCAGGTTAAGGACGATCTTCTCCCACATCCCTCGATCGATGTAGGCCGGCTCCTCCAGACGCGGGCAATCAAGGATCAGCTTCAGGCCCGCGCGTTCAACGGCCGAGCGAAAGACGCTGGCCAGGTCGGCCGTATACGTCGCCAGGTCAACCGGCTCGTAAATGGCCGAAATGCGTCCCGCCTCGAAGCGCGAGAAATCGAGCAGAGCATTGACCAGCTTTAGCAGACGCAGACTGTTACGGTGCGCCAGTGTCAGACGTTCCATTGCTTGTGGAGGTAAACCCTGTTCGGCCAACGTGTCCTCAAGCGGGCTGAGCAGCAAGGTGAGAGGCGTGCGGAACTCATGGCTGATATTGGTAAAGAATGCCGTCTTCGCCCGGTCGATCTCCGCCAGAGCTTCGGCCCGCTTTCTCTCTTCTTCGTACGCCTTGGCACTTGCGAAACTGGCTGCAATCTGGCCGGCAATAAGATCCAGGAACCCTGCGTAGGCGGTGTCGAGTTGGCGATAGGGATTTAGTGCGGCGATCAGCACTCCTGCCGGTTTATCCTGACCTTGCCGTGCAATCGGAACCAAGCGCGCGAAACCGGGGGCCTTCTCCCATACCCCAGCCGGCAGATCGACAAAATGGTCCGACAAACCTACTGTCACCGCGCTCTGTTGCGCCAGTACTTGATCAATAGGCCAGCAGCCAGCCGCCGGGGTGGTCTCGATCACCGGGCATGCCGCCGGATGGTTGGCTTCAATGCCGGTGCAGCAAACAAGGTTCAGACGCGTTCCGCTCTCATCGAAGAGATAGGTCAGCGTAAATGGAAGGTCTTTATCATTGGCCTGCAGCCCACGTTCGATCGAGGCATGGACTTCCTGCTCGGTAATCGCCTCGCCGAGTGCCCCCGCCAGCGTTCTGAGGGACAGTAGCTGCCGTTCTCCGATCACCCGGGCGGTGTCTTCCATCACGACACATAGCATCCCCGCAATCTGGCCATCGGGCCCGGCTAGCGGGCTATACGAGAATGTGTGGTAAGTCTCTTCCGGGTACCCGTTCCGTTCGAGAATAAGAGGGAGTTCCTGGTCCCAGGAAGCTTCTCCCGTCTCCAGAACACGCTGGATGCGGGGGCCGATGTCCTTCCAGATCTCGGACCACACCTCCGCAGCAGGCCTGCCAAGCGCCCACGGATGCTTCTTGCCCAAGGTCATCTGACGGTACGCATCGTTGTAGAAAAAAGTGAGCTCGGGCCCCCACGCCATCCACATCGCGAACCGCGAGGTGAGAAGAATTCGAACCACTGCCGTAAGACTGTCTGGCCATTCGGCGGCCGATCCCAATGGAGTGGCACTCCAGTCAAAATCGTTGACTAGACTATTCATATCCGACGGCGGAGACAGCGGTTCGGCCGGTCCGAAACCTTGGACCCCGGCTTCAGCGTCCTCAGCGGGCATTAATTCCTCCCATCCCTGCAATACGGAGTAGTACTTGACGGGCAGCGGGCAACCAAATCATCGGTTGGAGCGATTGGCATCCTCTCGTTTCCCCGGCGCTGCCTGACGGCGCGAGTCCGTATGCTAACAAACCTATCTCGATGTGCCTAAGGTGCCGGCTGTGCGTCTGCCTCCGCCCAGCTTTCTCAAAAACTGACCCGCTTCTGGGTTGAATTTCGCACGAAGTTGGATGCTTCACGCCTGCAAAAGGTTTGCTTTCGGGATCTGAATACCAGCATCCGTTTGCCCGACTTTTGGCCATCCGGAGACTGAGGATCATCGGTATTCATGAGCGGAGAAACAGCGCTGAAGTTATACCCGGCGCAGCGGAGGCGCAAATCTGCGAGAAATCTAGAAGTCGTCTGCGAGGAGAGTTTACGGCATCGGTGCTGGGAAACGCCCTTGTCGCCACTTTACTTCCGGATCGTTGGCGATTCGGAAACTGAAACTGCTCGGATCACATCCTCCACGTCACTTCTTCCACCTGGTTCGTAATCTCTTCCGGTGGCGTCTCGGGCGGAAAGTGCATGGGCTTCCCAATCACCACCCTCAACTGTCCGGGACGTGCGATCTTGTGTCCGGCCATCTTCATCTCGTATAAGCCATCGATTCGCAGCGGCAATACTGGGACGTTCAGCCTTGCCGCCAGCATGCCTAATCCCGAGCGAAACGGCGATGGCTTGCCGTCGGACGTACGCACGCCTTCCGGATAGACCAGAACGCTATAGCCGCGGTCGACTGACTCGCCGGCGTAAGCAAAGCTCTCGCGCACTCCCGACTGCTGCGGCAGCGGGAAAACATCGAACAGAGCTACCACCAGGTAATATCCCACTTTGTAGGACAGCCGCATGAACCAAGTCCAGTCTTGCGGCGGACGCCACATTTCCCAGAGCAACTCGCCCCACATACCTACGGCCAGCTTGCGCCGCAGGCGCGGCGGCAGCGCCTTCAGCGCAAATCCCACGTCGATATAGGTGACGTGATTGCAGCTGATCAGCAGCGGCCCGTCGAACCCGCGCAAGTTCTCGCGGCCAACAATCTTCGGGTGGGCCATGATCAACGTCGCCGGCCAGGTGAGCAGGTAATAGATAAATTCGCGAACCCAGGTGATGGGCCAGCGCTGCGCCCAGCGCGGATAGCGATATCCGCTTCCCGGAGATTTGTGCGGCTCGCGCAGCAGGCGCTCCAAGTCCCTGACGGTCGCGACTTTCGTAAAATCCGCCTGGTTCAGATCGACCTGGTAGCGGTCCTCCAGCGCGCTCATCAACTCCACCCGGTCCATCGAGTTCAGATTGAGATCGCCTTCGAGTTGAGCGTCGGGCGCAAGCGGGCCGCGCTTTCTGCCGGTGATCTGCGCAATCAGATCGCCGAGCGCGTTCTGCGAAACGTCACTGTGGCCGTCACCGGAAGCAAAGTGTTGCTCAACCGCTGCCTGGATCACGCCAGTCTTTGGCTTCTGCGTAGGCGTTCGCGGGAAGTCCTCATCCGGCCACACCAGCCAGCGCCGCATTTGCTGATAGTCAGCCAGGTGCTGGTTGGCGCGCTTAACCGCCTCCTGAGCGTCAGAGGAATCACGCAATACCAGCACCGCGCAAGGCTCGCTATTACCCTTTTGCTCCAGAGCGACGACCACGCAATCGCGCACCTCAGGCTGCTGACGCAACGCGGCCTCCAGGTCCTCGGGATAGACATTCATCCCTTCGCGCGTGACGATGACATTCTTCTTCCGGCCCTTGAAGTAGAGATTGCCCTCGGCGTCGAGTTCGCCGATGTCGCCAGTGCGAAACCAGCCTTCCTCGCTTACCACGGGCTTCAGTTCTTTGCCTTGCCAGTAGCCGGTTGCGACGTTGGCCCCGCGCACCAGGATCTCGCCGTGCTCGTCAAGCTTCATCTCGCGGCCTTCCAGGACCTTGCCGATCGAGCGTTTGCCGGGTCGGAATGGATGATTCAACGAGATGAGTGACGTGGTCTCGGTCAGCCCGTAGCCTTGAATCACGACAAAGCTCAGACGCTGCCAGAACTCCTCAGTCTGGGCATCGAGCGCAGCGCCGCCTGAAATGAACGCCCAGAACTTCCAGCCAAAGCGACTGTGAATCGTGCGAAAACGCCACCAGCGCTTTACGAAGTGCTCGTCCTTCGCAGCGGCCAACTGCTGTTGGAACCATTCGAGTTGGCCCGCTGCCTCCATGTCGCGCTGAATCTTGTCTTTCAGTGACTCCATTAGACGCGGCACCGCAACCACCACTGACACTCGGTTCTTCTTGATCACCTGAAGGACTTCGGTCGGGTTCAGTGTGTCCTGAAAGATCACCGTCGCCGCCAGCAATTGCGGCACAAAGATTCCCAGGAACTGCCCGAAGACATGGCTGAGCGGCAGCAGGTTCAGGAAACGCAATGGATGGAAGATGCGCTCGTAGCGTCGGTAATTGCCGATCTCGCGCTCCAGCGGTTCCAGGTTCGCCAGAATGTTGCCATGGGAAATGACCACCCCGCGCGGCTCGGCCGTTGTGCCCGAGGTGAACACGATCTCGACGATGTCATTGCGCGTGAGTTCCGGTGGGACGACCGGCGAATCCGAGCGCGCCGCGATCTCCTCGCGCAGAGTTTCCAGATGCAACCATGAGACGCCGGGAATCCGATTCAGCGCAGAGCCCACACAAAGCCTGGCATCAACCTGTTGCGCGATGCGTTGGGCAAAGTCGGGCGCCGCAATCTTGTCGATAGGAACGACGATTGCCCCCCGCAACAGACATCCGAAGAATACCGCGATCCATTCGGCGCAGTTCTCCCCCCAGATGAGCACCTTGTCGTCCTTGCCAATGCCGCGGGACTCGAGCTCTCGCGCGAAGCGATAGGCGTTGCCCGCCACGTCGCCGTAGGTCCAGCGTTGCGTGCGATATCCGCGCCGATGCACATAGGCGACTTCACGCGAATGGTCGCGGAAGTTGTCCAGATATTCCAGGATGGTGGTGTGGGCCATCGATCAAAGTGTAACTGTTCCAGCAGGAAGCGAAGATGCGGCCGAGGTTTACCACGGAAGCCCACGTTTTCTACGGCTAAAGAGGCACGCCGCTACTCCCATCGGGGGATTGGTCGAGGGTGGCGCTGGTGGCAATATGTACCCACGCAACAGTAGTGAAACCGAACTGCCGCACTAAGGCAGCGAAACGACGCAGGCTGACATTCTCCTCATACCCACACACCTGCGGGCGACGGTTTCTCAGCAGACACACAGGCTAGGCCCAGCGATCTCCTCACTGGGCCTTTGTTATCTCCCACGGCTGGCTTCTGTCAAAATGTCTGGTACCCGGTTCGGCAAGCTCTCCGTATCCTCATGACGCACTGGAGTTGTGTTCTAATGCTGCTGACGGCTGGTTTTCCGTGCTGTATCGTACCCAAACGGAGGCGGGGAATGGAAGAGCGTGATTTCTATGACGAGCGGCAGGAGATGAAGAAGTCGACCCTGAGCTGTCCTCACTGTCATCAGTCTGGGGAGTACGAACTGGGGTGGTTCGTCCGCACTAAGCGCCGTCAGTTGCCGCCCCGTGCCGACGAGCGCGACCGCGCCAAATTCGCTAAAGCGCGCTCCTATATGGTGCGGCGCGACGATCTGGTGGCCTGCAAGAACCCTCGCTGCCGCAAGCGCTTCGAAGTCTCGGGCGTGCAGTCGGTCGCGTTTCTGGATGAGCAGGTCAAGCCGGAACGACTGCAGTAAACCAGAAGCACGCCCTCATCCCGCCCTCTTACCGACGCATGGCTAAGAATCCCCAACGTGCCCGTCCACCCCGGCCAAACGAACCGTTTGAGAGGCGCGTTGATACGTTCATGCAACGCCTTGACCGCTTCTGGCAACGCGTGACCGAGGGCATGCAGTTGGGTCAGCTGTGGTCGCAGTTTAGTGCCGACGCCCGCTCCAGCTACAACCTGTACTCCAAGGAAGTTGACTCCACACGTGTGGCTGGCATGCCCAAGGGAAGGCATGCCCTGAATGTAGGCAGCCAGTTCTTCTGGGCAATTCTGGAGAAGCTGACTCCGGCGCGCCGCGTGCTGCTGCTCGTCGCCCTTGTGCTGGTGATCTTTCCGGGTGGCGAGATGACATGGACGACCCACTCGGGCGAAATCCGATCCTTTGCGCTCGACTTCCACTTCTTCGGTGGCCTGCTGATGTTTGCCTTGCTGATCCTGGAGGTCGCTGATCGCGTAGTGATGAAACGCGATCTTCAGATCGCTAAAGAGATTCAGGCGTGGCTGCTGCCGGCAAATCCTCCGCCCATTCCTGGTTTGGAGATTGCCTTCACCACGCGACCTGCCAACACCGTCGCCGGCGACTACTATGACGTGTTTGCCCGTCCCGGTTCCGGTGCGCAACACCAGACCTTTCTAATTGCCGTCGCCGATGTGGCCGGCAAGAGCGTTCCCGCCGCCATGCTGATGGCCACCTTCCAGGCGAGCTTGAAGACACTCTCCACAACCTCCGGCGCGCTGACTGAGCTGGTAGGCCGCATGAATCGTTATGCTTGCAGCAACAGCCAGAATGGCCGTCGCTTTACCACGGCATTTATCGCCGAGTACGATCCCACGACCCGCATTCTGGCCTATGTTAATGCCGGACACAACAATCCAATGCTCCGTCGTCAGTCGGGAGTCATTGAGCGCTTGTCGGTAGGTGGGGTCCCGCTGGGCATCATGGAAGATGCTCCTTATGAATCAGGAACGGCGACGCTGCAACCCGCCGACTGGCTGGCAATCTTCACCGACGGCGTAGTCGAAGCTGAGAACAACGCGCAAGAAGAATATGGCGAGCTGCGCTTGATTACGATGCTGAACGGCGGTGTCGTGTTGACGCCGGCGGCCCTGCTGAACAGCATCATGGTCGACCTCGACCGCTTCGCCGGCAATGCTCCGCAACACGATGACGTAACCTGCGTGTTGCTGAAGGCAGTCTGAACTTGAGCATCAAAGGAACATCCTGATTAAGTCGGTCCCTCGCAGGGGACGGCCTTCAGGGCCTGCGTGGGAACTGAGTTTGATCTTCGCAGTGAAGTATGACTTACGAAAAAGAACCCCGAAGGGGTGGAAGCGGAGTTAGCCCAGGACGCAGCGAACCGGGGCCCCTGGCGAGCGCCGTATTTGCGCTCGCTGGGGTGGAAGCGGAGTCCTGGGTAGAGTGGTAAAAGTAACCGAGTCCCGTAGGGACGACAGGCCTTTTACTCAGCCTCTTCAGGTCCTCCGTAAACACCGCAACATCAATGCGGTTTTATAGCCGCTGAGCGACTTCGTCTTGCTCAGATCTTTCTAACCGCACCGACTTCCCCGTCCGCACTTCTCATGACCTTGGCCGTTCGCGCTCCAGCAGCTTTTGTTTTCGCTCAACGCCCCAACGATATCCGGCGAGATCTCCGTCGCTGCGAACCACGCGGTGGCATGGAACCGCCAGCGCAACCGGGTTCGAGGCGCAGGCTCGGGCCACGGCACGCACAGCTCTGGGCTCGCCAATCTCGCGGGCGACTTCGCCGTAACTGCGGGTTTCCCCGCGTGGAATCTGGCGCAACTTCTCCCACACCTTCATCTGGAACGCTGTGGCACGCACATCCAGGGGCAAGTCAATGGTGGTGCTTTCTCCCTTCACAGCGGCCAGTAGTGGCTCGACATACCGTTGCATCGCCGCGTCATCGCGACGCAGCCCTGCCGCATGAAATTCCTTGCGCAGGTCGCGCTCCAGATCGGCTGCGTTGTCCCCGAAGCGCACGGCGCACAGCCCACGCCCTGTCGCAGCAATCAGCAGCCTCCCGAGCGGAGTGGGAGCAATGGCAAATGTAATCTTCGCGCCTGCGCCACCTCGCCGATATTCACCGGGCGTCATGCCGAACTGCTTCGGCGCTTTTTCGTACAGACGGCTGGCCGAGCCGAAGCCGGCGTCATAAAGCGCGGTAGTTACATCCTCGCCCTTGCGCAGCCCGGTCTTCACCCGTTGCATGCGGCGCGCTGCCTGGTATTCGCGTGGGCTGAGCCCAGTGGCTCGCTTGAACAGCCTTTGCAGATGGAATGGGCTGAGTCCGACGCGCTGGCTGAGGTCGCTCAGGGTCATGACTCCTTCGGCATCGTCGAGCAATCGGCGGGCGTGGGTCACATATTGTGCCTGAGCCGAAATCTGCGTCGGCTTGCAGCGTAGGCAGGCGCGATAACCCGCGCGCTCGGCTTCATTGGGACCGGCGAAGAACTCCACCGAGTCCCGGCGGGGGCGCCGGCTGGGGCACGATGGCCGGCAATAGATTCCGGTTGTCCGCACGGCGAATACGAAGCTCCCGTCCTGGCGGGCATCGCGCGCCACCACTTGCTGCCACTTGTTTCGAATTTCAGTTTGCATGTTCACAGCTTAGCTCTGGCTCTGAAAGCCCGATATCCGGCGCTTGCTGGCAAAAGAAAATAGCAATTAAGCTGTCAGCCGTCAGCCCCTAAAGAGGCACGAAACGCCGTTCTCGGCCGCATCGATGGAACAAGCTGCAACGAAAAGAGCGCCGTAGGCGCGAAACAGTCTAGCCCAGCACGCAGCCGTAGGCGCAGTGCTGGGTAGAGCCGCAAAAATTCGCTGAGTCCCGTGGCACAGTTTCGTAACAGCCGCAAAACCCACCGGACATTTAGTCAGAACAATCTACAGTTCCCCGGGGCTCAAGTTTCTCGCGACCCGTTAAGTCCCCTGCGGACGATCTCAGCCGCCTGCTCCGCCGACTCGAAAACATGCGCTTCCATTCCCGCTTGTCGAGCGCCTTCCACATTCTGGGGACGATCGTCGAAGAAGAGTGTGCGATGCGGTTCGCAGCCCAACGCATCCAGGCAGGCGCGATAAATCGCCGGGGCAGGCTTGACGACAGCATATTCGCAAGACCAGATCTTCACCTCGAACTCCTCCAGCCAATCGAAGTTCCTGCGCAGTTCTCCTAGCAAGTCATGGGGCATATTAGACAGAATAGCCGTACGCACTCCCCCAGCTTTGATCTCCCGGGCCAGCGCCAAAGCTTGAGGATTGATCCGTAGCCACATTCGGGTCTCGAACTCCACAGCGCGTCTTATCTGGTCCTCGGTTAGCGAAACACCGGCCGCATCAGCAAAGCGTCGCCAGTGCTGCTGACAATCATGCCGGCCGCAGTCATATTCGTCACGCGTCTCTGAATAGATCTGGAAGAATGGCGGTTCAGTGACCCTAACCAGCGCCCCAAACTCGCGGATTTCAGCTGGTGTCGGGGTATGGCTCAGAACACGTCCATAGTCGAAGACAACGGCATCCCAACGGTTCGACGGCATCACATTCATTTTGACACAGCGTAAGTCGCCCGGAATCCCGCAGAATCCTGACGCCCATTCGAAAGCTGGTACCGGAAACACTTGGGTGCGACTTCGCCTCCCCTCGCGTTACACTCTTCTATTCCTATGCCATCGAAAGCTAGCCTCGAACTTCGTCGTCAGGTCGGCCAGTTGCTTATCATGGGCTTCGACGGCACAGCCATGACGCAACGCCTTCGCCTTATGCTCTCCATGTTTCAGCCCGGCGGGATCATCCTCTTCAAGCGCAATTTGGAAGAGGCGCGGCAGACCCACGCACTACTTCGCGAGGTGCAAGAGACCGGCTCTGCTCCGATGTTCCTTTGCGTCGACATGGAGGGCGGCACCGTCGATCGCTTGTGCGATATCGTCGCGCACATGCCTTCGGTAGCCGAAGTCGCCGCCGCCTCGAAGAAGCTCTTCCGCAAGCATGGCAGACTCATAGGCGAAGAGGTCCGCACCCTCGGATTCAACACCGACTTCGCCCCCGTACTCGATTTGCAATTCGAGCCATCGAAGAACGTTTTGACTACTCGCACGGTTTCACCCAAGCCAAAACGAACCATTGTTTATGCGCGCGAATTTCTCCGCGGATTGCGCGACCGCGACGTCCTCGGCTGTGGCAAACATTTCCCCGGACTCGGCGAAGCCAGTCTCGATACCCACGCCGAACTGCCGACAATCGCGAAGTCTTGGACACGGTTGTGGAAGGAAGACCTGCTTCCTTATCGCGAGCTCCGTCGCGATCTGCCCTTCGTGATGGTGGCACACGCTGCCTACCCGCAGGTCACGGGCGACGGCACCCCCGCATCGCTGTCGAAGAAATGGATGAGCGGCGTCCTGCGCAAGAAGATCGGATTCCGTGGCCTGATCATCACTGACGATCTCGATATGGGGGGCGTCCTGGCGAGCGCGCCGATCGACGATGCCGCGGTGGAGACGCTGCGCTGCGGCGCCGACATGTTCCTCATCTGCCAGAAAGAGGAGAGCGTGCGGAGGGCGTTCGAAGCGGTTGTGAAGCGCGCCGAGAGTGACAAGAAATTCGCGGAGCTCATTGCCCAGAAATCGAAACGGGTTCATCAAGCGAAGAAGAGGTCGAAAGCGCTTAAGCACATGGCGCCGCCTCCTAAACAGAAGTCTCTAGACCGGCTGACCCGCAAGATCTGGGAGTTCAGCGAAGAAGTGCGGGCCTACTCGATGCGTTCCGATGAGGTAGCCGGGTGATCGTCGCCGGCGTGATGAGCGGAACGTCGGCGGATGGTATCAATGTAGCGCTGGTTCGCATCCAGGGACGCGGATTCCGCTCTCGCCTGGAACTGCTCGCACATTATCAGTTTCCGTATCCCAGCGACGTACGGCGTGCTGTTCTTGCCGCGATGAATGCCGGCTCGGCCAAAGTCGCGGACCTGGCGCGGCTCAACTTCCTGCTCGGTGATCTTTACGCCGATGCCGTGCGGACCGCGCAGCGGCGCGCGCGACTGCAATGCGAGCTTGTCGGTTGCCACGGACAGACGCTATACCATCAGGGAGACGCGAAGCCGTATCTAGGCCGCAGCATCGCGTGTACCTGGCAGACGGGCGAAGGGGCCATTATCGCGGCCAAGGTCGGCGTGCCGGTTGTCTCCGACTTCCGTCCGGCAGACGTGGCCGTCGGCGGCAAGGGCGCGCCCTTCGTGCCATTCCTGGATTATGTGCTCTATCGACATCGCCGCTACGGACGCATCGTTCAGAATCTTGGCGGGATTGGTAATCTGACGGCGATTCCGCCACGCGCCTTGCCCGAGCAGGTCGTCGCTTTCGATACAGGGCCGGGCAACATGGTGATCGATGCCGTCGCCGAGCACCTGTTCGATAAACCATACGACCGCAACGGACGCCTTGCGGCCCGTGGCGAGCCCATCGAACGAGTGCTGCGCGAATTGCTCCAGCATTCATTCTTTCGCCGCAGGCCGCCTAAAACCGCCGGCCGCGAACAGTTCGGACGTGAGTTTGTGCGCGAGTTTCTGCGCCTCTGCCGTCGTGCCGACAAGAACGACATCATCGCGACTGCCACTGCACTTACTGCGCGATCAATTGGACTCGCGGTTCGCAGGTTTGTGCTGCCGCTGTTGGAGAGTGAAGAACCGAAGCCCGCGCGCTTCCGCGAATTTGTCGTCTCCGGTGGAGGGGCAAAGAACGCCACCCTGATGCGCATGATTCGTGAGGAGCTTGCGCCGCTGAAGATTCGAGTGCGCACCACGGATGATTTTGGTTTGCCGTCGGAGGCGAAGGAAGCGACAGCGTTCGCTCTGCTGGCCTATCAGACGTGGCGCCGCCTGCCGTCGAGTGTTCCTTCTGCGACCGGGGCGGAGCGTGCTGCGATCCTCGGAAAAGTTAGCTATGCGTAAAGTCGTTTTCACCACGGGGGACACGGAGCGCGCGGAGAAGGCAGAGAATTTGTGTACCACAGAGACGCAGAGGCACAGAGAAAAACAAACGGACACAGGGAAAATCCGACGGCTGATTCAAGGGCTAAAAGAATTTCTTATTCTCTCCGTGAGCTCCGTGTTCTCCGTGGTGAACCTCAGGTCGAGATGGTCTCTGTGTCTCTGTGTCTCCGTGGCGATATGCGTTGCCGGCTGTGCCCGCAAGCCCGATCCCAACACGCTGGTCATGATCATCGAGAGCAGCCCCATCAATCTCGATCCGCGCGTGGGAGTCGATTCGCAATCGCAGCGCATCGATGAACTGCTGTTCGATTCGCTCCTCCGCCACGACGAGCACTTCCAGCTACAGCCTTGGTTGGCTGAACGCTGGGAGATTCCCGATCCTCTGACTTACATTTTCCATCTGCATCATGGCGTGCGCTTCCACAACGGGCAGCGCTGACCGCGCGCGATGTGAAGTGGACGTTCGATTCGCTCCTCACAGGTAAATTGCGTAGCACCAAAACCAGTACCTTCGCCAAAGTGAGCCGGATCGATGCGCCGGACGACTACACCGTTATTTTTCACCTGAAGGAACCGTTCGCGCCTCTCCTGTGGAATCTGTCAGGGGCTGCCGGCATCGTTCCCTACGGCAGCGGCGAAGACTTCAACCGTAAACCCATAGGCTCGGGGCCGTTTCGCTTCGCCAGCGCGCAGCAGGACAAGAACGTCGTCATCGAGCGCAACCCGGACTACTGGGCCACTCCCGCCAAGCTCGATCGCGTGGAGTTCAAGGTGATCCCCGATGCCACCACGCGCGCCCTCGAGCTGCGCAAGCAGAGCGCCGACGTTGCCATTAACTCTCTGGTTGCCGACACGGTCGTAGCCTTGGAACGCGATCGCGACCTCACCGTGATGCAAGCGCCGGGCACCATCTATGCCTATATCGCGCTGAACTTGCGCGACCCAATTCTGAAGGATGTGCGCGTGCGGCGCGCGATCGCTTATGCCATCGATGTGCAACCTATCATTCATTACCTGCTGCGCGACGAGGCCCGCCCGGCTTACAGCGTGCTACCGCCGCAGCACTGGGCATACGACGGCAACGTGGAGCGCTATCCGCACGATCCGGCGCGCGCGCGGGCCCTACTGGATGCGGCCGGATATCGCCCGGTCAACGGCGTTCGTTTCCACATCACGATGAAGACCTCGACCGAGGAGTCGACCCGGTTGCTGGCAGCGGTGTTGCAAGAGCAACTGCGTGAGGTGGGTATCGCGCTCGACATTCGCACCTTCGAGTTTGCGACTTTCCTGGCCGATGTGACCAAGGGCGCGTATCAGATTCATTCGCTGCGCTGGATCGGCGGCAACCAGGACCCAGACATCTTCGAGAACCTCTTCGACACGGCAAGCTTCGCGCCCAAGCGCGCTAATCGCACCTTCTACTCGAATCCGCGGGTCGATGAGCTGATCCGCGAAGGCCGCAGCACTCTCGATCAGCAGAAGCGCAAGGCCATCTACGACCAGATCCAGCAGATTCTCGCCGCCGATTTGCCCTACATCAATCTGTGGTATCTGGACAACGTGTTGGTGCACACCAACCGGGTGCGCGGCATCGAAATTGGACCAGCGGGAAACTACGATTTTCTGCGCACCGCGGAGCTGGCTCAGTAGGCAAGCCGGAAGTCCAGAATCGCCCCACACCCCTTCAGCAACACAGCAATCCTGACCTGAACATCGGCAGATGCTCGCTGAGTTCCTGATGGGCTTGCAGAATCCGAATGCGATAGCCGATGCCGGAGTGCTGATACACCGATGCCAGCAATTCACCGATTTCGCGGTGGCTCCTCTCGGCGATCGCCACAAGCGAAGGTCCGGAGCCGCTCAGACACACGCCCAGGAGATCAGGATGTTCCAACTCCAACGCCTGGGCCAGGCCGGGCACGACTTTGCGCCGCGCGGGCTGGTGTACGCGATCGCGCATCGCGTGCTTCAGCAGGGAGAAATCGCCGCTCTGCAGTGACTGCAACAACAGCGCGACCCGCTGCAGATTGAAGACGACATCGGCGCGCGACAGGCACTCGGGCAGCACCGCGCGCGATTCGCCGGTCGTCAGCGAGACATCAGGCGTCAGCACCACGAATCCCAAAGACTCCGGCCAGGAAAAGCGTCTGGCTTCGACCAGGCCGTCGGGCAGTTGGCAGCTTAAGGTGAGTCCGCCGAGAAGCGAAGCGGCGGCGTTGTCGGGATGCGATTCCAGCGCGCAAGCTGCGCTTAACAGTGTCTGCATCGGCAAGGGGCCGGTGACAGCTTCATACAGCCGAAGTCCCGCAACGGTCGCAGCCGCGCTGCTGCCGAGCCCGGCGCGCATCGGAATTTCGCTGCGCACTTCGATCGACAGAGAGGGCAGCCACCGGAAGTCGTTGCCCGCCAAAGATCGATAGGCTCGCTCGATGCAGTTCTCGCCCCGCAACTCATGATCAATGAAACGAAATTCGAGTTGCCCATGGCCCGGAAGTGTTCTGACGCGCAAGGACAAGTACAGCCGCACCGCGACGGCGAGCGTGTCGAAGCCAGGGCCCAGGTTGGCAATCGATGCCGGCACTTTGATCTCGAAGTTGTGCGGGACCGATCGTTGCGTAACGGCCTGCTCCATCTCGATAGGGTTTATTCCAACAGCGTTCATGCGCAGCACACTCCTTGCAGTGCGGGTTCGCGTAGTTGCGATTTCAGGATGTAATCCGTGTCTTTGAGCGCGTGGCCCGTCAGAATGGCCACAACCGTTGCGTCGCGGTCGATCTCTCCCTGTTCCGTCAGTTTTCGCAGTGCAGCCAGAGTTGTTGCCGACGCCGGCTCGCAACCGATGCCATCGCGGCCGATCATGGCTTTCGCCTCGGCAATTTCCTCATCGGTCACGTCCATGACGAAGCCGTTGGTGTCGTGCACAGCGCGCAACGCCTTTTTCCACGAACGCGGATTGCCGATGCGAATGGCCGTCGCGGCAGTCTCCGGTGACTCCATTGGTTCGAGTTCAGTCGCCCCAGAGCGCCACATCCTCGCCAGCGGATTTGCTCCCTCAGCCTGAACAATCACCAGCCGGGGCGGCTTATCCAGGAAGCCAGCTGCGTGCAGTTCGGCCAGAGCCTTTCCGAACGCCGAGCTATTGCCGAGATTGCCGCCGGGAACGATGACGTAGTCTGGCGGCTGCCAACCCAACTGCTCCAGCAGTTCGAACATCACGGTCTTCTGCCCTTCAAGGCGGAACGGGTTGATGGAGTTCAGGAAATAGAGGTCATCGTTCGCCTCTTGCAGAATCCGCTCCAACGCATCATCGAAGCTGCCTTCCACATGAACGATATCGGCGCCAAAATCGATGGCCTGCGCAAGTTTGTTCATCGAGACTTGTCCCGCGGGGAGATAGACTTTCGCGCGCAATCCGGCGCGTGCCGCATACGCAGCCAGCGAGCCGGAGGTGTTGCCGGTTGAAGCGCAGCCGACAACCTTTGCGCCGACAAATACCGCCTCCGTCACGCCCACCGTCATCCCCAGGTCTTTGAAACATGCCGTCGGGTTCCAGCCGAGATGCTTGAAGCGAAGATTTCGCAGCCCCGCCCAGCGTGCTGTCTTCCTGCCTTCCACCAGCGGGTTGTTGCCTTCACCCATCGTCACGATTTCGGAATAGCCTCCCGGAAGAAATTCGCGAAAGCGCCATACGCCGCTTGAGTCGCGCGGGTCGTGGGAACATCTCCGCTGCAGCCACGTACGTTTGAGCTCGGCCGGTGCTGGGATAATAGGACCAACCACAACTTCCAGCAGCTCCCCGCAGGCCGGACACGAGAGCGCACGATCGTGAAGGTCCAGGGTCGCGGCACAGTGCGGGTTGATGCAGCGCAAATGCATATTTAGAAATCTCCTACTTCAGGATCGGCATCGTCATTGGCGATTCGATCAGAAAGTCACACTCAGCGATTTTCGTCAGCGCGGCGTCAAGTTGCTCCAGCCGGCACGGCTCCAGGGTGATCACGAAAGGCAGGGCCGCCTTTGAGTGTCCCGGTTTCTGGAGCACGGCATCGAGATTGATGTGATGACTCGCAAATGCTCCCGCCAGCGCCGCGATGATTCCAGGCCTGTCGCGAACCAGGAAGCGCAGATAGTGCGGCGCTTCCAGATCCGTCGTGAACTTGCAACGAACAGCTTCGTCGCGGTATGGAGAGGCCGTTCCTCGCCAGCGCCCACGGGCGGCCCGGAGGAGATCGGAGACGACCGCAACCGCAGTCGGATCCCCTCCGGCGCCGTGACCCCCAAAAGTTGTGTCACCACCGAATTTGCCGCTGCTTACCACCAGGTTCTGGCTCCCCATCACTCTTGCCAATGGTGACTCGTTCGGCACCAACGACGGCCCGACGGCGAGATAGGCTCGCCCATCCGCCAGCTTTGCCGTGGATATCTGTTTCACTGTGCAGCCGAGTTCGTGGGCGTATTCGAAGTCAACTGCCGAAACGTTGCGGATAGAGCGACACTCGACCTGTTGCGGCAAGGCCTCGATCTTGAGTCCGACTCGTGCCAGGATCGCCAGTTTGGCAGCAGCGTCTTGACCATCGATGTCATCGGTAGGATCGGATTCCGCGAAACCCGCCTGCTGCGCCTCGTGAAGCGCGTCGTCAAAAGAAAGGTCAGCCTGCTCAATCCGCGTCAGGATGTAATTGCAGGTTCCGTTGAGAATTCCACGAATCTGAACAATGCGATCTCCCGCAAGGCCGTCGTGCAGTCCAGAAAGCACCGGCACGCCGCCGGCCACACATGCGCCAAAACCCAGGAACTGTTGGTTGTCATGGGCAAGCTTGAGCAATTCCGAACCGAAACGCGCGATAAGCTGCTTGTTGGCGGTCACCACGGATTTTCCACGCTCGAGCGCGTTCCGCACCAATGCGTAAGCCGGCTCCATGCCACCCATTAGCTCGACGATGATGTCAGCATCGGAGGCGAGCACCTGTTCGAGACTCTCAGTCCAGCGCACCTGCGGCCCAATCCAGTTGACCTTTTTGCGCGCTACGTTGCGATTGCAGACATGCGTGAGCCGAGGCGAATGCTCATCGCGCGGCTCCTGAAGCAGTCGTGCGACAGCGCTACCCACGGTGCCGAAGCCCACCAGTGCAACGCGGCATTCGGTTTCGGCAAGGTGGTTCGGACCTTCGATTTGCGACAGAACGGTTGCCATGTCAGCCGACCTCCGCTCGCGCGCTGATCCGCGCTTGGCCGGCTTGCATCCCCAACCCTTCTGGGATCGTCTGGAGACGTGCCAGTCTGCTTGCCGGTTTGGTCTCGAAGAAGCGTTGGTGAAGTTGCCGGACAGCTTCGGGCACGTCATCTTCTTCGATAACGAATCCGATATTGATCTCGGAAGCGCCTTGAGAAATCATGTGCACGTTGATGTTGGCAGCCGCAATGGTGTCGAAGACGTTGGCGGCGATTCCGACCCGGCCGCTGATGTCTTTGCCGACAAGGCAGATGATGGCCTTGCTTGCTTCCACTTCAACTTCGCCTAGCTTGGCAAGATCGCGGAGCAGCCCATCGACAGGATGGGAAGAGTTCAACGCGATAGACACGCTGACCTCCGAGGTTGATACGAGGTCCGCGGCGCAGCCGTGGCGCTCGAATGCCTCGAACACCGCACGCAGGAAGCCGTGCGCTCCCAGAGTTCGCAGCGATTTGACGTTGACGACCTTCATGCCGGCCTTGGCTGCGATCGCTCGGAAGGTGGTGCGGCTGCGAGGAGCGCGGGCGCGAATGCAGGTTCCCTTGTTGTCCGGCTGGCGCGAATTCATCACAAAAACAGGAATATTCTTCCTGATTGCTGGAATTAGGGTGGCGGGATGCAGAACCTTCGCACCGAAATAAGCAAGCTCCGAGGCTTCATCGAAACCAATCACATCGATGCGCCGGGCGCTCGGACATAAACGGGGATCGGTCGTCATCATCCCTTCGACATCGGTCCATATCTCAACCCGTTTCGCCTCCAGGGCCGCGCCCACGATGGTAGCGGTGAAGTCTGAACCTCCACGGCCGAGCGTGGTGGGAATACCGTCGATGGTCGCGGCCAGAAATCCGCCCATCACGGGGACACGGCCCGCACGCAGAAGAGGTTGCAGATGCTGGCGCAAGCGGTCGTCAGACAAATCGAACTGCGGAACGGCATTGGTGTGGTTGCCATCGCTGACGATGCATTCGCGGGAATCAACCAGGTCTGTGTCGATGCCACGTTGCGTAAATGCCGCACTGACGATGCGACTGGAGAGCAGTTCGCCGGTGCAGAGAATGTGATCGGTAGTGCGCAGCGTAAGCTCGCCTAGAGCGGCGATACCACGCAGCATGTCCTGCACACCGTCGAGCAGGGTGTGCACATCGTGCCGCACCGGATCGGCTTGCGAGTTCCCCAGGGCATCGAGCACGGCGAGGTGTCGCCGGCGAAGAACTCGCAGCATCTTAAGCGCCTGCTGAATACTTCCTGAAGCCGCAGCCTGTGACATGGCCAGCAAGGAGTCGGTCACGCCTGCCAGCGCACTGACCACCACAACCGGCCTTTCATGCAGACGGCGAAGCACAATTTGCGCTGCTCGTTCGATGGCATCTTCATCTTCCACCGAGGTCCCACCAAACTTCATTACGATCATTTTGGCTCCGGGAGCAAGTTGTCCAAAAACGAAAAACCCACCAGCCTTTCGGGCGGTGGGTCCGGTTTATCTTTCCTTGAGAACTGCTTAGGAACTATTGCCGATCCGCTTCCCGCCCCGTGTTGGGATTGGTGTGCTTGTGAACACACCTGTGCCCGATGTTGTATTCATCGTGCGGGACATGGGGCGAAACGCTGACATGAGTTTGCATACTTTAGAACAAGTCAGCAAAAGAGTCAAAGAATTTCTTTTGTGAATTCTTGTGCCGCTAATTGTTCCGTGTGAGAATCATCCGGCACCGACAATAGACTTCGGAAGATGTTTGTGCCGCCATGAGGTAATCTGCTCGATGGGAAAAATGGGAGCCGGTGTTCGTATAGCGAGTGTCCTCAATACTTTTCGCTTTCCCCTGGCTCTCGCCGTCCTTTGTGTTTGTTGGATTTCCGCGAGCGCGGCATCATCGCCGAGCGGAAAGACCTTCCTGATCGCGTCCGATATTCACTTCAACCCTATGTCGGATGGCAGCCTGGTTGCCGATCTTGCCGCTGCCGATCCCACACAGTGGGAGACCATTCTTGCGCGGTCCAAGAACACCTCGTTCAGCCAATACGGGGAAGATACGAATTGGTGGCTGTTGCAGTCTTCGCTGGACCAAATGCGAGCGACTCTTCCTCATCCTGCGTTCATTCTGATGACCGGTGATCTCCTTTCACACCAGTTTCCGCAGACTTATCTGAAAACGACACACGACGAGAATCGGGAGAACTATCGCAAATTCGTGCTCAAGACCGTGGAATTCCTGGCGCTGGAATTCCGCAAGCGATTTCCGGATACGAAGATTCTGCTGACGCCTGGCAACAACGACGAGGAGTGTGGGAACTACAGCATCAGAGCCGGGGGCGGTTTTCTCCACGACACCGCGGATCTCGCTCGCAAGCTGGCGAAGGCGGATGATGAGTTTACTGGCTCGTGGGAGGCTCTCGGCAGCTATGACATACCCCATCCCGTGCTTCGCGGCATCCGCATTATTTCCCTGAACACGGTATTCCTTTCTGCCAGATATCATGCGGCTAACTTCAGCGAAAATTGCGGGCTGATCGATTCCACGGCGGCGGCAGATCTCTTCACCTGGCTGGACTCACGTCTCAGCGCGGCCCGCCAAGCCCACGAAAAGGTCTGGCTCATGTTCCACATTCCGCCGGGAATCGACGGCTATTCCACGGTCGTGAAATATCAGGCCCTATCGAAGACCGCTGCGCGCACGGAGAAGTTGTGCGCGTCAGCGATTGTTCCCATGTGGCAACCTGAGTGGACTTCGCAGTTCCAAACCTTGCTGGCAAAGTACCAAGACACGGTTATCGTCAGCTTGGCGGGCCACACCCACAGTGACGATTTCAGGCTAATCAACGCTTCGGGAGCCAGTCCCGGGCTCGTCCTGATTAATCCGGCAATCTCACCGGTATACCGGCAGAACCCTGCATTTCGAATAGTGACCTTTGCGAACGACGGGTCGCTGAGCGACGCATCTGTGTATTACCTGACGAACCTGGAATTTGCGGGCGGCAAGACCCGCGGGGAGTGGGCGAAGGAGTATACGTTTTCGCAAGAATGGAAGATGGGGCGGCCCGACGCTGTATCTTTTACCACGCTCTATGGCCAGATCAAGAGCAAACCGGATGTGCGCGACGAATGGCTAAAGTTATATAACGTTTCAAGCTCGGCTGCGTATCTGCCGGCAAACAGTGCGCCCGCCTTTTATTGCGCCAGCAGGGAACTCGATCTGGAATCTTATAGCAATTGCTACTGCGCCTCAACAATTGGTCACAACGGAACTGTCAGCAAGCCCTGACTCACACAGCTGAAGTTCGACGTCAAACGGGCGTGACATTTTCCACCAGGGCGTCCTGCACTGCCTTCGCCAGGTCGGCGACGCTGAACGGCTTTTGCAGAAACGGATTTTTTCGCAGCAGGACCTCTTGCCTCGCCGCACTATCCTCGGTGTAGCCTGACATAAAGAGCACTCGAATTCCGGGATAGAGTTCGGCCAACTCACTTGCCAGTTCGTTCCCGCTCTCTCCCGCCATTACCAGGTCGGTAATGACAAGATCGATCTTGCCCTCAAGCTCTTCGCAGACACGCAGCGCAGCTGCAGCACTGTCGGCCTGCGAAGCCTGGTATCCCAACTGCTGCAAACACTCGCACACGTTGCTCCGGATGTTGACGTCATCGTCTACCACCAGCAACGCTTGTCCTGAGGGGCGCACCAGAACTTCCCGTAAAGTCAGACGTTTCTGCGGCGCCGTAGTCGCTGGAAAGTACAGCTTGAAAGTTGTTCCGTGTCCCGGCTGGCTGTACACCCAGATGTAGCCGCCGCTCTGCTTCACGATGCCATAGACAATAGAAAGCCCCAGACCAGTACCTTTGCCCAGCTCCTTGGTGGTGAAGAACGGGTCGAAAATCCGAGGTAGGACGGACTTGTCGATGCCGGTTCCGGTGTCGCTGACCGCGAGCATCACATAGCGACCCGGTTGCACGGGTGGATGGTCTTTTGCGTAAGCCTCGTCGAGAGTTACGGTCGTGGTCTCAATGTGGAGCGTCCCGCCCTGCGGCATGGCATCGCGCGCATTTACCGCCAAGTTCAACATTACTTGCGCCAGCTGATCAGGATCCAGCCGCGAGTTCTCTAGTTTCTCGGAGAGATTGGTGACCAACTTCACGTCTTCCCCTATGACCTGGCGTAGCATTTGCGTTATTTCGCTGACCACGGTATTCAGATTGATGATGCGCGGCTGCATCATCTGCTGACGGCCAAACGCCAGCATCTGGCGAGTAAGGGCCGCCGCCCGGTCTGCTGCATTCGAAATCTGTAGCAGCGGTTTGCTGAAAGGGCTTCCTGGTGTGATCTGGTCCAGCATGAGTTCGGTGGACAGTTTGATGACTACCAGGACGTTGTTGAAATCATGGGCCATGCCGCCGGCCAGCCGGCCCACCGCTTCCAGTTTCTGCACTTGACGGACCTGTTGCTCCAAAGCGCTCTGCTGGGTCATGTCCTCCACGTAAGTGGAGAAAACCTCTGGCGTTCCGTCCCCTCCGCCACTGAGCGAGCCGGTAATCCGCACGGGGACGCTACTCCCGTCGCGGCGGCGGAAGGTCGTTTCCCAGCCCTGTATCTTGCCGCTTCTTTGCAGCACCTCGATCAGGCGGTCGCGGTCTTTCGGCTCGGCATAGACTTGTTCCCTTACGTTCAGCTGGAGAGCTTCTTCCATGCTGTAGTCGCCTAGCATCTTGAGCAGGGCCGGATTGAGAGTTCTCATCCGGTTCCCCTCGATCTGCGATTGTTGGATTCCAAAAGGAGCATTGTCGACCAACGTTTTCAGAGAGGCTTCCGACTCGCGTAATGCCTCTTCCATCTTGCGGCGCTCGGTCATGTCAAGCGCCATGATGAGTCTTACTGGATGGCCATCCCTTTGGAATTCGAACGTTACAATCTCCACAGGCATGATGCTGCCGTCCTTGCGGCAATGCCGCCATACCCCGGCATTCCTGTATCCCCCCCGACGTTGGTTGGCATCCTCGAGGAGTGCAGGGGTGTCCTCTGCGAGGCGGATGTCGAGCACGGTCATGCCCATGAATTCCTCACGCGAGTACCCATAGGTGTTCACTGCCGCATCATTCACCTCGAGGAAGCGAAGCGTTTCGCAGTCATAAATCCACATCGGGCAGGGATTGGACGAGAACAGCAAACCTTCCCGACGCTCTGAGTTGGCGATAACGGTCGCTTGCAATGAGAGTTGCACATTCAGCTGTTTGATTGTCCGATGCTGACGAGCAGAGATTAGAAGTAGGGACGTTATTCCAGCGGCAGCAATGACTGCCATGATGATTACGAACGGCATCGGCCAGACCCCGAACAAAAGAGATTTCGGCTTAATTTCTAAGGAACATTCGCTGAAGCGCCAAGTAGTAAACCGTGCATGTGGCAAATCTGCGAGATATTCCTAGGCGAATGTCTCGCACTTCCAGCACCGAGGAATTGCGTTCAGGGACTTTCGGGCAGCCAACGCAATCGATCACGCAAACCCTACAGCAGGCACGGCATCTGACGAAGCTTTCTTTCCGCGTGGGAGTGAACGCGATAGTCAAGCAATAACAGTTGTACTACCGGTAATTCTGTGACGTAGAGCACAGTTGCGGGTGCAATCTACAACATTTGTGTCCTGAAAGTGGTATGCGGACGAAAAACCGCACAAAATTAGGGCGCTTACGACGGTAGTGTCCCATCTGGCAACAATTTCCGCAGCGGACAGGCGTCGCATTTGGGAGCTTGCTTCAGGCAGTAATGTTTTCCCACTTGTACAAAGAGTCCATGCATCTCGTTGTAAACCTGGGCAACTCGGCTACGACTGGCAGTGCTCATCGCCGATGGCTCATGGACTGGCACGTTGTTTGCCGGCTTAGACTTGATAGCCGCCAAAGCCCTTTCCCCTAGCATGGCCCGTTGGACTAGAGTACGAACCTCGTCATAACTCGCGCGTCTGTCTACAGTTCCGTGGCGCTCGAGGACGCGGCGCGTATAGGTGTCAACTACAAAGATTTCGTGATTTCCGGCGTAGAGCAGGATTGAGTCTGCGGTTTCTGGCCCAATTCCCTTCAGTGAGAGAAGCTCTGCGCGCAACTGGTCGGTGGGAGTTGCAAACATTGTCTCCAGTGAACCACCGTATCTTTCGTCCAGGAAACTGACAAAGTCCTTCAGTCGCTGTGCCTTCTGGCGGTAGTAGCCGGAAGAATAGACAAGCTGCTGCAACCTGACCAGAGGCACGGTGCGAATTCCCATGACGGTAAGTACTGCCGCTGCCCGCAGGCTGGCGATGGCGCGTTCGACGTTAGTCCATGAAGTGTTCTGCGTCAGGATGGCGCCAACGATGACCTCGAAGGGCGTCTCGGCCGGCCACCAATGCTGCCGTCCCCAATTCCGCGCCAGTTTGCGATACATGCTGCGAACCATGGCTTCCTGGCCGATTGTTTGTCTGGTCTTCACTGTCGATCCTGTTCCCCCCGATATACTAAGTACACCGAATGCGTAACATCCTGCGTTTTATCTGGAACTCTAATCGCGGCCACCGTCTGGCGCCCTGGCGCAGCCCCTATCTGCGTTGGCGGATCGAAACCTACACGGGGATCAAGATGCAGAGTATCGGATTCCTGGAATTTTTCGGGTTTATGTGGCGCGAGCGGAAGGAACTGGGCCGGTTTCTGAAGTGGACCGGCGAGATGGAACGCTACGCCCGGGCGAAACCCAAGAACCCCTAGCCGGGTTGCATCCATCACCAGATCGTGTGCAGCGTTGGAAAGCGCCGAAGTTCGGCATCCGCGGTGACAAGCGGCAACCCCTCTACTTGCGATGTAGCGCCGATCAATCGATCAGCAGGATCCTTCGGATAGTCACCGGCGAAATGTTCGCTCATGCGCGCGATGGCAGGCGTGATGGGCTTGACTACGAGTGGCAGCGAGATGTCATAAAGAAAAGCGTCCACCGTACCTGATATCTGTATTCTTTTGCGCTTCACCAGCGACGAGATTTCCCAGAGGGTTATGTCCGCGATGCAAAGCATCCCGTTGCTTCGTGCATCTTGGATGGCGGCGCTTGCCGGCTTTGACAAACGGGAGGGCTCAAGCGCCATCCAAATCAGCACATGGGTGTCCAGCAGAATCACTTGAGCGCCTCCCAATCATCAAGGGCAGCGACCGGCGAGGTGATGTCGCCAACGATCCGGGCTTTTCCCACCATGTAGCCGAAAATACTTTCCTCGTTTCTCTTCGCCGGCACCAGCTTCACCACGGGCTTGCCGTGCTTGGTTACCAGCACAGATTCGCCGCTTGCCTGGACTTCGTCCATCACAGCCAGGCAATGAGTTTTGAACTGCCCAGCAGGAATTTGCTTCATATCGGCGGCCCTTTCCAACCATAGTCATTATACTATGGTCGTACGACGAGCGCCTCGCACCGGGGTAGTAGGCGCCTCGAAGCCTTAAGTCCCAAGCACTATTCCCACAGGTGTCCCCGGTGCTGCCGCCAGCTTCTCTGCCGCTGATGCCTGATTCGCGGCGATCTCCAAGTATCCCGAGCTTCCCACAATGGCGAATATCTCGTCACCTTCACCTTGCGCATAGGACTGGTACAGACGCGTAATCGTCTCGCCCGCAATTAATATGCTTACCGCTGGACATGCGCCGCTGAATAGCGCCGGCGCATCCAGTTCGCCGATGTTGGTGATGAGATTGCCGAACTTGTCCACCTTCAGCACTACTCCGCGCAGACTGTTCTGGCCGATGCGTTCCACTTGCGACACAGGGAGCCGAACATAGTCTGTAATCTCGGGGCCAAATTCCGATGGTGACACGCCCTTGCTCAGCCATCCCGCGACGGGAGCGAAGATGTCGCGGCCATGGAAGGTCTGGCTCACCGGCTGCAGAAAATATCGCTCGGCAGTGATGTGCCGCACGGTGAACTTTGGCTCGCGGGCTTCCACCAGCGACAACACACCATTGTCAGGAGCGACGAAGATGTAGTCCTTGGTTTCTGCGATGATCGGCCGGCGCTGGCTGCCCACTCCCGGATCGACCACCACAACGTGCACCGTTCGCGGCGGGAAGAAGCGATATGCCTGAGCGATGGTCCAGGCGCCGTCCGGTACGTCGTACGAAGCGACGGCATGGCAGACATCGACGATCGTGGTGGCGGGGTGAATGTTCAGCACCACGCCATGCAGGACGCCGACGAAAGGGTCGCTCAGACCAAAATCAGTGGTGAAGGTGACGATACGGCTCTCAGCCATGTATTGGCAAAGTAGTCGCGGCCGTGGTGGGAGTCAAGCGGAGCGGATGGCAACGGAAGGCCCTGCTGGACTTTGCCTCGTTTCAGCCACAAGGAGGGCTGCAACGTGGAGCCTGCCGGCAACTGACAGCTGACAACTGACAACTGACAACCGGCCACTGGCAACTGTACTACTTTATCTCCACGTCTCCGGAGCTGGTCGAAGCTTCCACGGTCGGGCCGCCACCGTGTACCGCGCCTTTGAGTTCGTGGCTGCCCATGGAGCCTTGCACCGTAACCGATAGCTCCGTGTGAATGGATCCGGAACTCGTATGCAGATCGACGTTAAAGCCATTGCTCGACCCAACCAACAGACGAATGTTTCCGGAGCCGCTGTGCAACTGCCAGGGGCCGGCCACCGTGCCGTCGGCTTCAATGTTGCCGCTGCCGGAGCGCGCATGAACTCCACCTTTGATGCCGCGAACCTGGACGGTTCCCGAGCCGGTGTGGACATCAACATCGCCGGAACCAGTCAGGCTGGCCTCGATGTCTCCACTTCCGGTCTCGGCGTTGAACGGTGCGGCGACATTTTCAGCTCGAATGTTGCCGCTGCCGGTATGCGCCTGCTGGCGGCCACCAAGGTCGCGCAAGCGAATATCGCCGGAACCGGTTTGCGCCTGCACCCCGGAACTAACTCCCGAGACCTCGACATTGCCCGATCCGCTATGCGCCTGGGCAGTAGTGCTAGCCGGGACCGTAATTTCGTAATCGATGGCCACGTGCCGCCTCACGTCGTCCGGCAAGTTGTAGCCGACGCGAATGCTACTGCCGCTTTGCTGGATGGGAGGATTCGATTCCACCTGATGCACCGCATTTTCATTGCTGGAGAACCAGGTATTCCCATGAATGGTTCCGCGCACCACGACCTGGTTGGAGCTCCCAGTCTTGATCGTGATGTCGCCCGAACCGGTGCTCACGTCCAGGCTCACGGCCCCCGAGACCTGGAGCGTGCGATCGAAGTGGCCTTCGGTGCGGGCAAATGACAAGACAGGAACCAGCAGGAAGCCGAGCAGAGTCGCTGTGAAGCGTTTGTCCATAATGCCCTCCAGAGGATGAACGAACCACCTTGCGATAAGGATTATCGGTGCTAAAGGCGTGCCGTCTCTACGGGACTCAAATTCTATAAATCCTTACTCCGCCCTCAACCACCCCAAACGGCGCAAAAAGCCGCGCCGCTTGGGGACCCCGGTGAAGGGCGGGGCTATCATCTTTCGCGCCCATGGCGCCTGTTTCTCGCGCCTCGCTTCCAAGAAAAATAAACTGGGCTTGACACCGGTGTCTGAGGGGACGCTGCAAAGAATCCCGCACGATTACTGCTGCAACACAACCTGGTCGCCTTCTTTGAGTCCAGAAAGAACTTCTGTCTTGACGCCGTTGGAAATTCCGATGTTCACGGTAATCTTCTTCATGCCATCCTTGGCGCTGGGAACCGGGATATCAACCGAGGCCTTCTTGTCCTTGTCGTACATGATGGCGCCTTCCGGGATCATCAGTACGTTGTGGTGTTCGTCAAGGATGATTTCGGCGTTGGCGGTCATCTCCGCCTTCAGCTCGCCGCCGGGATTGTTGATCGAGACGCGCACTTCGAAGGTGGTGACATTGTCTTTTTCCACGCCCATCGGCGAAATCTTGGTGACATGTCCGGTGAAGGTTTTGTCCTTAAAGGTCTCCACGCGAATGCGCGCGGGCTGTCCCAGGTACACCTTGCCGATATCGCTCTCGTCCACTTTGCCCTTCACATAGACTTCGCTGGTATCGCCCAGGGTCATCACCAGGGTTGCACCCGAGCCCAACACCAGGATGGAGCTGACCGCGTCGCCTACTTCAACGTCGCGCGACAGCACAACGCCGTCGATGGGGGCGGTAATGGTGGTATAGCTGAGCTGCTCCTGGAACTGCTTCAGGCTGGCCTCGTCTTTCTCCACTTCGGCCTGCGCCTGAGACACTTTCGCCTTATTGACCGTCAACTGCGCCCGGGCAACATCGCGCTTGTTCACGGCCATGATGTAGCCCCGCTGCGCGTCGTCCAGCGTGGCCTGCGAGACAACACCGTCCTTCGACATCTCCTGCGCCCGCTCATAGGCCCGTTGCAGGGTTGGGATATCCACACCCTGGGCATCAACCGCGGCGCGCTTCTCATCGGCTTCGGCGCTCTTCAAGTTCGCTTGCGACGATAGCAGCTGCGCTTTCGATGAATTTACCTGCGCCTGAATCTCGACCCGGTCCAGTTCGGCCAGCACCTGGCCCTGCTTCACATGGTCGCCAGTATCCACATACAGCTTTTCCACAATGCCGCTGGCTTTGGACTTGATCTCGACTTTCGTAATCGGCGTGATCTTTCCCGTGGCCACTACGCTTTTGGCCAGGTCGCCCTTTTCGGCCTTGGCCAGTTTGATGGGGTCGATCTTGGTGCCACCACGCGTCGCTGCCACTGCTACGATTACCAGGGCCACAACCGAGACCGAAACGGCCGTAATTATGATCCAGCGCTTCTTTTTGTGATTCTTACCGTTCGCCACTGCTCCCTCCGCGACTGGGCAGCACTTCGTTCCAATATTTAGTACGTTGAGGAATTAGATTTTGTTCCGTTCCGAGGAAGGGAACCGGGGTTGGGGGCTGGCCCGACAATCCACTTCTATTAGACCGCCAACCGAAAGAAATCGGTAGCAGAACCTCGCGGAAACGAGCAACCGTTCCAGAATGGAACAATAGACGGCAGCGACCGCGTCCCTCGGCTCCGACGAGCAGAATGTTGGGACAGCACGTAACGCGGTTAACAGCAGCGGCCCCAGCGCGTTAGCGACAGCGGGCGACGATCACCGTCATATCATCCGCCTGCTCGCCTTGGCTGAAGCGTTGTACGTCCGCGATGACGGCCTCAAGCATTCCGTCCGCGCACTTAGCCCGGTGAGTTCTAATGCTTTGTATCAGGCGGTCTTCCCCGAATTCTTCAGCTTCCTCACCGGGGGCGGCTTCGGAAATGCCGTCGGTATAGATGAGCAGAACGTCGCCGGCTCGCATCTGGCGCTCGGCGACCGAACAGTCCCACTCCTCAAACAATCCCAGCACCGTCGCGGTAGCTTGCAACCATTCCACATCTCCGTTATCACGCAACAGGAGCGGAGGATTATGTCCGCAGTTTACGTAACGCAGGATTCGGCTCTGGTCGTCGTATACCGCAAAGAAGGTTGTAGCGTAGTGGTTACTTTCGGTGTTTTTGTAGAAGAGCTGATTCACGGAACGTAGCAAGCGTGGCAGATCTTCCAGCGCCAGCGCGTATTGGCCGCGCAGATTGGCCTGCAGGTTGGCCATGAGCAGGGCAGCAGATATGCCTTTGCCCGAGATGTCGGCCAGGACCAGGCCCAGCTTGCCTGCGCCGAAATCGAGGAAGTCGTAATAGTCGCCGCCGACCGCGCGAGTCTGAATACATTTTCCGGCCATGTCCAGGGTAGCCAGCGACGGAGCCTGCTGCGGCAACAATCGGCGCTGCACTTGCCGCGCGATCTGCATTTCCTGCTCGCTGCGGCGCTCGGCTTCCATGCTCTCGGCCATTTTCTCGGCCATGGAAATACTCCGCATGGCAATCCCTGCCTGGCTTGCCACCGACGCGAGCAGCCGCCGATCTCCTGAGGAATACGGTTCTTCGGCGAGCCTTGGACCCAGGACAATAACCCCCTGCAAGGCGCCGTCAGCGGACCCACGGATGGGCACCAGACATTCGGCGTGCAGCGGCTGCATCTGGGTTCCGCGCAACGTTGCGGGATCTAGTTCCAATGGCTCGCTGCGTCCGGCCAGTCGGTTCAGTCCGGCCGCAGCGGGTAAGAGGGTCAGAGCCTCCGGAGGCGGGCTTCCGGCGTACGCGTGGAGACGTCCATCGCCAGCCAGCAAGTAAACATATAGAGGCATGGGATGCAGAGCATCCTGTATATGCAGGTGCAGGAGATGCGCCAAGCCTTCGCGGTCAGTCACCGCCAGCGTCTTTGCGGCCAGATTTTCCAGGATCTGTTGCGCGTCGTAGGCGCTGCGGAAGAAAGCGCGGTCCAGCCGCGTGCGAACGCGGCGATGCACCTGAGTGGCGCCAGAGATCAGCAAGACGCCGAATGTGGCCCCGATCGGTATGGCGGCTTTCGATCCCGCCGAGAAGCGCCGCGCGTATGCCTGTCCAAACCACAGGGTGAGGCCTATGGAAAAAAGCAGCATCAGGATGGCGAATCCCCGCTCCACCAGCAGGTAGCGCGCGCTGCGCCGCAGCAGCACCGGGATGTCCATCACGCGGTGTTTTACCACCGCATAAGCGAAGGACAGGGGAACCAGGAAGAGGAATGTCGCTCGAAAAAAATCTATCCAAAAGGGCATTCCCATGGCCCCGTGCGAAAGATCGTGAGGAATGCCGCTGAGGATGGCCGGTGCGATTCCGATCACCGTACCCCAGAGCATGACCTTGAGCTTGCGCCGGTCTTCGACGTTGGCAGCGCCGACCACATTCCACAAAAGCGAGGCTATGCCCAGCAGCACCGTGCCATATCCCAGAAACGTCCTCACGAGGCCAATGGTTGAGTGGGCGAAGAACGCGCTGACAAAAGGCAGTGCTTCCTGTTCGCCATGGCGCACGCCGCCCCATCCCAGGCAAGCGCCAAGAACCAGCAGCAGCCACTTCAGCCAGGGGAGCTTGCGATCGATCGGCGAACGGGCGGGAAAAACGGCGAAAAAGAAGTAGAAGAGTCCAGGAAGCAGGCTCTTCATGACTGTTGCGTAAGCGTACAGGAAATGCAGCAGCCTATCCGGAGCTAGCCCGAAGCCGAGGGGCAGATTGGCTTCGGTAATGAATCCGGCAAACATCAACGCCAGCACCCAGGCATTGCTGTCTTCCACTCGCAGAAACAGCACCGTCAGCCCGACAATCAGGAACAACAGCGGGTAGAAGCCAAGGACCTCAACCGCTCCTCGTCGCGCCAAGGACTGCGTGTCGCCGCTGCCCACCGCCGCGCGAAACACGGGAGTGATTACCAGGGGCTGGGGCTGGCCGGGTCGCTGAATTGTCAGCTGTACAGGTTCTCCGGGGCGAGAGGCATCCCAGACCTGGTAGAGCACCTGGTTGCAGAGTGCGGGCGCGGCCACCGGACGGCCATCAATGGCGATGATCATGTCCTTCGGCCGCAAACCAGCCCGCTCCGCCGGAGCATTTTTCCAGACCTTGGTTACGACCATGCCCGGCGACGAAGGGTCAGTGTCCATGCCGACCTCAACCGGGAGGTTCGAATGCCGGATGTAATACATCCAGGCGGCGCTGTAGACGACGGTGGCTGCGGCAAACACGATTGCCAGAGCCAGCAATAGCGGCCGAAGATTACGTTCGCGACGTGCGGTGGTCACCATAGCTTGGACGGACACCAACTGGTTTCGGCAGTAGTGTAGATCATTTCACGCATCGGCACTGTCCGCTCGTTTAGCATGTTCTGGTGACAGCGCCGAACGTGTGTCGAATATCGGAGTGGAAGACTTCGTGATTGCGGTGATCATTCCGGCTCGCAATGAAGCGAACGTGATCGGCGCATCCCTGGCATCGCTGCTACAGCAGAGTTGTGTTGACGCGTTGCACATCTTTGTCGTTGACGACAACAGTACAGACGGCACCGCCGAAGCAGTGCGGAAGGCCGTGGCCCAAAGCTCGCAAGGCGGGCGCGTGAGTATTATCAGTGGGCGTGATCTGCCTCCCGGGTGGTCGGGTAAGCTGTGGGCCATGCAGCAAGGCATCGAGCAGGCGGCCCAACTCCAACCCGAATTCTTGTTGTTGACCGACGCCGACATCGAGCATTCGCCGGAGAATGTGGCCACGCTCGTTCGGATCGCCGAAGCCGGCGATTACGATCTCGCTTCCTTCATGGTGAAGCTGCACTGCCGCAGCTTGGCGGAAAAGCTTCTCATTCCCGCATTTGTGTTCTTCTTCTTCATGCTGTATCCGCCGAAGTGGATTCGCGATCCGCGGCGCAAGACTGCCGGCGCGGCGGGCGGTTGCATGCTGATTCGTCCCGCAGCCCTGGAGCGCGCTGGAGGCATCACGGCCATCCGCCAGGAAATCATCGATGACTGCGCGCTGGCCCGCGCCGTGAAGCGGACGGGCGGCAAAGTGTGGCTCGGATTGACGGCGGAAACGCGCAGCCTGCGGGCGTACAACACCTTCGCCGAAATCGAAAAGATGATCGCTCGCACCGCATTCAACCAGTTGCGGCATTCGGCATGGCTTTTGCTGGGGACGGTGCTGGGGATGTTGCTGCTCTTCGTTTTGCCACTGGCGCTGCTGGCAGGCCGATCGCTGCTGCTGGTGACGATTGGCGGCGCTACCTACTTGGCGATGAGCGCTGTTTACCTGCCCATGGTTCGCTTCTATCAACTCAGTCCGCTTTGGGCCTTGACCTTGCCGGTCAGCGCGGCGTTCTACGTAGTTGCTACGATGCATTCGGCCGTTGTGTATTGGTCGGGCCGCGGAGGCGAGTGGAAAGGCAGAACGCAGGACACCGCGTGACCACGACATTGAAGCTCGGTTCAACCCCAGCCACTAAGCACTCTGGATTCTTCCTCACGACAATATTTGTCGGCTGGGCAAGAAAAAAGGCACGGGGAAGGAGAGCCCCGTGCCGTACGCGCCGGTTAGCGCGTGTTCCTGCTGAGGGGAAACTTCAGTCGTTGGCGGAGACGTTGCTGCTGCGTACGTGCTCGTGGTCGTGCTCGCAGGTTAGCGGACACTCGCCCAGGATCGGCCGGCAGGACGGGTCTTGTCCGATCTCGATCATCTGCGACGGGACCTTTACCTCGGCGAACTGCTCGGCCTCCGTCGAATGTTCTAAGGCCGTGACCGAGGACTTGCCGCTGGCAATCACCTGGGTGACCGCGTCAAAGTATCCGGTTCCAACGAAGCGCTGGTGCTTCACTGCGGCGTAACCGTGGCTGTACTCGCGCGCGAATTCCTTTTCCTGGACGCGCGAATAGGCAGTCATGCCGCTGTCTTTGTAAGCCCGTGCCAACTCGAACATGCTGAGGTTGAGCACATGGAAGCCCGCCAGCGTGATGAACTGGAACTTGTATCCCATTTCGGCCAGCGCGGGCTGGAAGCGCGCAATGGTCGCGTCGTCCAACTTCTTTTTCCAGTTGAACGAAGGCGAGCAGTTGTACGCCAGCAGCTTGCCAGGGAACTTCTTGTGAATCGCATCTGCGAAGAGCTCGGCTTCCTTCAGGTTCGGTTGCGAGGTCTCGCACCAGATCAGGTCGCAGTACGGCGCATAAGCCAGACCACGGGCGATGGCCGAGTCAAGCCCGCCATGAATCCCGTAGAAGCCTTCCGGCGTGCGCTCGCCGTTCAGGAATATGCGATCGTAGGGATCAATGTCGCTGGTGAGTAGATGTGCGCTGTCGGCATCGGTGCGCGCTAATACGAGCGTCGGCACTCCGAGTACGTCAGCCGCCAGGCGTGCCGCAATCAGCTTTTGGATCGCTTCCTGCGTCGGCACCAGCACCTTGCCGCCCAAGTGTCCGCACTTCTTCGCCGACGACAGTTGGTCTTCAAAATGAACGCAAGCCACGCCCGCCTCGATCATGGCTTTCATCAGCTCAAAGGCGTTCAGTGTGCCGCCAAAACCGGCTTCGGCATCAGCGATCAGCGGAACAAACCAGTTCATGCCATTCTTGCCTTCGGAGTGATGGATCTGGTCGGCGCGGGTAAGCGCATTGTTCAGACGGCGTGACAGGTTGGGCACCGAATCCGCAGGGTAGAGGCTTTGGTCGGGATACATTTGGCCCGCATTGTTGGCATCGGCAGCGCACTGCCAGCCGCTGACGTAAATAGCCTTCAGGCCTGCTGCCACCATCTGCACTGCCTGGTTCCCACTCATCGCTCCAAGGGCATTGACGTAGCCGTCGCTATTCAGCATTTCCCACAAGCGTTCGGCGCCGAGACGCGCGAGTGTGTATTCAATGCGAAGCGTGCCGCGCAAGCGCATTACGTCTTCAGGGGTATAAGGACGTTGGATTCCCTTCCAGCGAGGATCGGTCTTCCAGGACTTTGCCAGTTGAGCCGCAGATTCGTGCGCCGCCATTATGTGATCTCCTGTTCGGTTCGAGCGTTCTTAGTAGAGTGGTGCCGAGCACTTTCGATTGATGGCAAATGTTCAGGGCCCTGATGAACAATCCAGAATGTACGTTCAACATATTGAACAGTCATTCTGTATGGTGTACACACATTAGCGGCTTGCTTCTAAACGGCGCAAGATGATCGTTCAATATATTGAACATAAATTCACAATCATGTACGATGAAATCGGATTCCCGTATTGGTAAACTGGTTGGCTATGGCTTCTTCGAGTGACATTTCTTCCACCGCAGTCGAACGCACATTGCTAATTCTGGAAGCTGCCGCGCAACGCGAAGGCGGGATGTCGAACGCCGACTTCAGCCGTAAGCTTAAGATTCCAAAGAGCTCAGCGAGTTACATCCTGCGCACTTTGGAGCAGCACGGCTACCTGCGACGCGACGGCAGCGACGGCCGGTATCGCCTCGGCATGAAGGTCTTGAACCTGTCGCGGGCTGCGCTCGATGGCATTGATGTCCGCGAAGTGGCGCTGCCGATCATGCGTCACCTGGTCGACCGTATCCACATCACTACTCATCTGGCCATCCTCGACCACGGGGAAGCGGTTTACGTGGAAAAAGTGGAAGCGCCGAGTTTTGTCAAGATGAACACCTGGATTGGCCGGCGGATGGAGGTCCATTCCACCGCTGTGGGCAAGGCGCTGCTGGCCTACCTTGATGCGAAAGAGCGGGACGCCATTTTGCGCCAGCGCGGGCTGAAGAAGCTGACCACCCACACCATGACAACGCTGCCGAGGCTGCTGCAGGAACTGGAGCGCGTGCGCCAGTTGGGATATGCCGTGGACGATGAAGAGAACAGTCTGGGCGCGCGCTGTGTCGGCGCTCCTATCTTCAATAGCGATGGGCACGCAGAAGCGGCTATTGCTTCCACCGGTATCATCAACGATGTGCCGCGGGATGCTATTCCACACATCGCCGACATGCTGAAGGAAGCGGCGCGGCGCATCTCCCATCAACTGGGTTACCGCGGCCCGTATCCGAAGACTGAAAATTGAGTAGTCGAGAATAACGGAAAATTTCCGCGTTGACCATGGGCGGCAACTGTCCGTCGCCAGTCAGGACCAACGAGGTCTGTGATGCCGGCGGATCATGTCTCGTTCCGCTGCCCGAGCTCTGTGTTGCCACCGTCACACCCTTGGGACCAACGTCTGGATTTCCGCGCTTCAGTTTGCGAAACATCGCGGCACGCCGACGCGGGCGCTCGAAAAAGCTATAAGCGAAGCTGGTGCCCCAGGTTCGCGTCCATCGTTTGGACGTTAACCTGGGTTCGGGAAGGTCCTAGGCCACTCACCCCAGGTTAGCCCAAAAGAAGGGCGAACCTGGGGCACCAGCTAACTCGGGCAGAGGAACACGCGGGGCTGGCCACCCGTCACTTTGAGCTCGCGATCTCTTCCCGTCCACTCCGACTCAATCTCGACTACCACCCATTTCGCGGAAGGCGTAGTGCCGAAAACTGCTCCACTTCCAATCGCCCGGGTCACGCACCAACCCGCGCTTCACCGGATTGCGGTGCAGATAGCGCAACTTGATCCCGAACTCGCGCACGCTGCGCACGTTCCGGTCATAGTATCTCTTCTGCCAGAACGGTTCGTTGGGGCCCAGGTTAGCGTCGAAACGCTGTTGTTGGTGCCCCAGGTTCGCGTCCTTCGTTTGGACGCTAACCTGGGCCCCGGTCAGACTCTTCGCGCGCTTACTGAACGACAGCTTGAGATAGTGCATCGCTTCAGCCAGGTTGCCGTGTTCGGGCTCGCTGACCAGCAGATGCACGTGCTCCGGCATGACCACGTAGCCATAGATGCGCATCCGGAAACGCAGTCGCATGGCTTCCAGGCAGAGGGGAAACAGGTCGTAGAACCTGGTGTCGGCAAATTTCGGTTTTCGCCGATAGCAGCTGAAGGTGATGAAGTGCGACTGACCTGATTCGTGGTAGCGCAGCAGACCTCGCGGCATAGATCGAAACTACATCGACCGATTGCCGGTCATCAGTGACGCCACGCACGCTCGGCCGTGACCCCAGGGCCCAGGTTAGCGTCCAAACGAAGGACGCGAACCTCGGGGCACCGGGCTCCGCGGGAGGAAGATATTCGACAGACAGGAACGATTCGAATGCACGGTCATAGCAAAACAACCGAATGAGACACGCCGTGATTGCGCCCAACAAACCAGAGAAAAGAATCGAACCAATCTCTCGATCATAGAACGCCTTAAATAAGGCCCTCCATTCAGCTGGGCTGCGGTGGCCAAGGGTTTTCTCAAACACGGTCTCTCCATTGATTCCTGGCGCGGAATGGGAACGCCAACTATGCAAACGAGGGTTTATTTTCAGAGCAGTTTAGCAGAAGCCTGGTGCCCCAGGTTCGCGTCCATCGTTTGGACGCTAACCTGGGCGTCGGGAAGGTGCTAGCGCACGGACCCAGGTTAGCCCAAAAGAAGGGCGAACCTGGGGCACCAGCCTCGGCCTAACTTGGGCAGAGGAAGCACGCGGGGCTGGCCACCCGTCACTTTGAGCTCGCGATCTCTTCCCGTCCACTCCGCGGGCTGAAGCCCGCTCGGGATGGGAATAAGGGAAGCCTCATCGGCACGACTGAAGTCGTGCCCTGATACGAAGCGTGCCCAACCCTCGCTCGGGATAAGGAACGAGTGAAAGGCCTTATCGGCACGACTGAAGAGGCTGCTGAAAGAGTCAAAGCAGATCCCTCGTCGGCCTAAAGGCCTCCTCGTGATGACAAATCAATAGGGGCCGTATCGGCACGACTGAACGGGGTGCTGAAAAAGTCGAACCGCAGATCCCTCGTCGGCCTGAAGGCCTCCTCGGGATGACAAAATAAGGGATTTGCGGCGGCACGACTGAAGTCGTGCCCTGTTACAAAGCTTACGTCGCATGGGTCGCTCACGTGGCATTGAGTCACTCAGTCGCATGAGTCGCTCAAGTCGCACTCGTCGCTCAAAAAGAAAAACGGGACGCTGGTCGCGTCCCGCCGGGTTAAACGCGCTGCTGAAAAAGTCAAAAGCAGATCCCTCGTCGGCCTGAAGGCCTCCTCGGGATGACAAATCAATAGGGGTCGTATTGGCACGACTGAAGTCGTGCCCTGATACAAACCACTTGGAAGCGGAGTCTTTCAGCGGCCTGTAAAGTCGCGCCCTGATACAAAGCTCACGTCGCATTGAGTCGCTTACGTCGTATTGAGTTGCTCAGGTCGGATGAGTCGCTCAGGTCGGATGAGTCGCTCAAAAAGAAAAACGGGACGCTCTCGCGTCCCGCTGGGGCTAAAGCCCCAATCTCTAGATTGCCCTAAACGCCGGCCTGAAGGCCGGCTCTTCCACCGTTCGAGCGGCGACGCGAACCCTTCGACTTCGCTCAGGGCAGGCTCTGAAGGCCCGCTCTACCGTCGGCTTGCCGTATACTGACAACTGACAACCGGCAACTGACAACTGCCTCTAGTCGTGCACTCCGTCCATGAAGGCGCGCAGCTTGCGCGAGCGCGAGGGGTGACGCAGTTTGCGCAGCGCCTTGGCCTCGATTTGGCGAATGCGTTCGCGGGTGACGGCGAACGACTGGCCCACTTCTTCCAGAGTGTGCTCGGAGCCGTCCTCCAGCCCGAAGCGCATCTTGATGACCTTCTCCTCGCGCGGCGTCAGGGTGCGCAGCACCTGGGCGGTCTGCTCCTTGAGGTTGACGTTGATCACCGCTTCGGCGGGCGAGACCACGGCGCGGTCTTCGATGAAGTCGCCGAGATGCGAATCTTCCTCTTCGCCGATGGGCGTCTCCAGCGAGATGGGCTCCTGCGCGATCTTCAGCACCTTGCGCACCTTGGCCACCGGAATGTCCATGCGCTTGGCGATCTCTTCCGAGGTCGGCTCGCGACCGAGTTCCTGCACCAGCTGCCGCGAGGTGCGGATCAGCTTGTTGATGGTCTCGATCATGTGCACCGGAATGCGGATGGTGCGCGCCTGATCGGCGATGGCGCGGGTGATGGCTTGACGGATCCACCACGTCGCGTAGGTCGAGAACTTGTAGCCGCGGCGATACTCGAATTTGTCCACCGCCTTCATCAGGCCGATGTTGCCCTCCTGAATCAGGTCGAGGAATTGCAGTCCGCGATTGGTGTACTTCTTGGCAATCGAGACCACGAGTCGCAGGTTGGCTTCGATCAGCTCGCGCTTGGCGTACTCGGCATCGACGTCGCCCTGCACGATCTCGCGCTGCGTGCGCTTCAGCTCGGTGAAGCTGGCGCCCGCGTCGTGCTCCATGCGCTCCAGGTCGGCGCGGATCTGGCGGACCTGCTTGCGGTACTCTTTCTTCTGCTCTTCGGAGCGCGTGGCCTCGGCGCGGCGTTCGAAGTTGACGGCCTGCTTGTCGAGCCCGCGCATGCTGTCGACGGTCTTGTTGACGCGGTCGATCAGGCGCTTGCGCTCGTTGTTGGTGAAGCCCAGCTTGCGGATGACGCGCGAGACCATGATCTGCTCGCGCCCCAGGGCCCAGCGGCAGCGGCGATGATCGCGCGGACGTTTCTTCTGCGGGATGTCGGCCAGCTTGTCGAAAAGCTGACTCGACTTCTTGTAGTGACGGTGCAGCTCGTCGATCTTGCCCGTCATCTCGTTGAGGCGGTGAGTGACCACCTCTTCGGTGATCTCCTCTTCGTCGAAGAGAACGATTTCCTTGATGGAGCGCACGCCGCGCTTCAGGTCCTCGCCAATCGCGATGATCTCGCGGATGACGATGGGCGAGCGCGACAGCGCCTTCAGCACGCGGAGCTGGCCGCGCTCGATGCGCTTGGCGATTTCAACTTCGCCTTCGCGCGTCAGCAGCGGCACCGTCCCCATCTCGCGCAGATACATGCGGACAGGGTCGTTGGTTTTTTCCAGAGCGCCGGGCGAGAGATCGAGTTCCATGTCCTCGCCGGCTTCGATCTCTTCGAATTTCTTGTCGCCCCCCATCTTGGGCCCTTCGAGCACGTCAATGCCCTGCGTGCCGATGGTGGTCAGCAAGTCCTCGAGGTCGTCGGGGGAATGCACGTCGTGCGGGATCAGGTCGTTCACCTCGTTGTACGTGAGGTAGCCCTTCTCTTTACCCACATCGATCAGTTTTTTGATATCGTCGTACTTGTCTTCTAGAGCCAAAGCGGAATTTCCCCTAGCCTGGCGCCTGTTGAGAGGCGCGCGCTTGTTGTGTGCACACTGCGGCGGGACCGGTACTGCAGTACCGGAACATGCACAAACTTACAGATTCTATCATAGGCTGGGGCCGCTTCCCAGCCTTTTCGTTCGGTTTACAGGATTGAGTGGCTCTCCACTCCGCTATCTACCGCTTTCCGGCACCTGCCTCACATAAATTAGATGTTTGACCCCGCGAATAGCTTCACCCTTTTGAGTCAATCAGTTAGACGCACTCCAGGTGACCAAAGTAACCTCCCGCTTATGGAAGGCCACCCACCTCGGAGACAGCGCCTCCCATCGCGGTAATGGCTCGTCTCAGATTCACGCGCTCCTGCAGCAGCCTCGCCGCCGAAGCCGGATCCTGTCGCCGTTCGGCCTCTTTCAGTTGATGCTGCAAATCCTCCAGCTGGCGCCGAAGCACTCGCCGGCGTAGCGACCGAATCGCGCTCTCCAGCAACTCCGGAGTCAGCTCTTCGTGTTCGTCCATCAAAATCGCGGCCAGCAGATTACGATCTGCCTCCTCCAGCGGAAGCGACATCTGGTCCAGTCCCTGCTCATGCGCCACCAGTAACGCATCCATCAACCGCTCCGCCGCCGACCCTTCATGCAGCCGCTCGCGGGTCAGCGCGAAGTGCGCCTGCCGCGCCGGCTCGAAGTCCAGGTCCTGCCCTTCGCGGCTGGTCAGCGGACTATGCGACAGTTCCTGGCTGGCCAGCGCTCGCACCAGCACCCGCTCGGCATCGGTCAGTCCTCCGCCGCGTGCCGGGCTCACCCGCGAGGCCGATCGCGATCCCGCGGCGTGGCGTAGCTCTTGCCGCAGGACGGCAGAATCGATTCCCAGCCGATGCGAAATCTCGTTCGCCCACTCATCGCGAACAATCCGGCTGGGCACGCGCTGGATATGCGGCAGCAGGTAATTCAGGGCCTTCACCTTGCCTTCCGGCGTGCGCGCGGGGAACAGCGTCCGCGCCCGTTCGATCAGATAGTCAAAGTACTTTTGCGAATGCGCGAGCGCTCGCTCGTATGCGTCGCGTCCCTTTCGCCGGATGTAGAGATCGGGATCGAAGCCGCTCTCCAGCGTCAGCACCTTGATCTGGAAATCCTCGCTGACCAGCAGCGCCAACGACCGTTCTGCCGCGGCCGCACCAGCGGTGTCGGGATCGAAGTTCACCACGATGTTCTTGCTGAATCGCCCCAGCAGTTTCGCCTGGACCTCGGTGAACGCCGTGCCCGAGCTGGCGATGACGTTGTGGAAGTCCTGCCGTATAGACGCGCGATGCAGTCCATCTGGCCTTCGACCAGGATCGCGTAGTCGAGTTTGCGAATTGCTTCTTTCGCCTTGTCGAGATTGAACAGCACGCGCGACTTCGAGTAGATCGGCGTCTCCGGCGAGTTCAGATACTTCGGCCCGGCCTTCTCGTCGGTCGACAGCGTGCGCCCGGTGAAGGCAATCACCTTCCCGGATTCATTGGCGATGGGAAACATCACCCGATTGCGAAAACGGGAGTAAACAGTGGCTAGGGGCTGGGGACTAGGGGTTGGGGGCTGGGATCCCGCATCGAGTCTCGACTCGCCGCCTTGGATCGGCAACTGCTTCTAGTCCCTGTCCTCCTAGCCCCTGATCCCTAGCCCCTAGCCCCTGACTCTTTTCTTTCCACGAAAACAGTCCCGACTCCCGCAGCAGCTCTTCGTCGTACTGACCGCGCAGCGCATCGCGCAGCAGGAAGCCGTGGTCCGGCGCAAAGCCAATGCGAAACTCGGCAATCTGCGCCGGCGTCAGTCCGCGCGACGCCAGATATTCGCGCGCATGCGCGCCGTCCGGTCGTCGCAGCTGCTCCTGAAAGAACGCGCAGGCGCGCTCGTGGATGTCGATGAGCCCGCCGCGCAGCTTGGCAATCCGCGCCTCTTCCGGCGAGGAGTAGCGTCATCTTCGGCAGCGGGATCTTCAGCTTCTCGGCAATCAGCCGCACCGCTTCCGGAAAGGTTATGTTCTCGATCTTCTGCACGAAGGCGAAGACGTCGCCCGACGTGCCGCACCCGAAGCAATGGAAGAATTGCCGCGTGGCATGCACCGAGAACGACGGCGTCTTCTCCGAATGGAAAGGGCACAGGCCCTGGAAATTTTGCGCGCCGCTCTTGCGCAGCTTGACGTACTCGCCCACAATGCGGACGATGTCAGCCTGCTCCTTGACGGTGTACGCAAAATCGCCTGGATTCGCCATGAGGCACTAGTGTGACGGAATGGGAAAGCTCTTCCTAGAATAATCCCGGCGCCGGGTGTGGAAATGTTGTGGGAAACACGAACCGCCTGTTGAACCACGTTGGAAAACGGGGGAGTGATTGTCCGGCCGGTGCCCCTCGCTTAAGAGCCGGGCGCCCCGTTCTCGCCTTCTTTTGGCTAGGGCGGGGCCTCGTTACTCTCTTACTGACAACTGACAACTGACAACCGACAACCGACAACTGACTTCCGCTACTTCGCCTGCACTTCCGCCGGCTGCACATTCTTCCGCGGCCTTCGGTTCGCCTGCAAAATCTTCTTGCGCAGCCGCAGGTGGTTCGGCGTCACTTCCACCAGTTCGTCGTCGGCAATGAACTCAATCGCTTGCTCCAGGTTCAGGTTCTTGAAAGGCACCAGGCGGATCGCCTCGTCCGCCGTCGACGACCGCATGTTCGTCAGCTTCTTTTCGCGAACGATGTTTACGTCGAGATCGTTGTCGCGCGAATTCTCGCCCACCACCATGCCTTCGTAAACCTCAGTGCCCGGTCCGACAAACAGCTCGCCGCGCTCCTGAAGTCCCCATAGCGCATAGGCCGTCGTTGTGCCGCCGCGGTCGGCCACCAAGGCCCCTGTCACACGATGTGGGATATCGCCCTGCCACTCGGTGTAGCCATCGAACAGCGAATTCATCACGATGGTGCCGCGCGTGTCGGTCAGCAGCTCGCTGCGCAGGCCAATTAGTCCGCGGCTGGGAATGACGAACTCCATGCGCACGCGGCCGTAGCCGTGATTGTGCATCTTCTGCATCTGCGCCTTGCGCGCGCCCAGCTTCTCGATCACCACGCCGACAAACGCCTCCGGCACATCGACCGTCAGCCGCTCCATCGGTTCCAGCAGTTTGCCATCGACGCGCTTGGTGACGATTTCCGGCTTGCCGACCGCGAGCTCGAAGCTTTCGCGCCGCATCATCTCAATCAGGATTGCCAGTTGCAGCTCGCCGCGTCCCATCACGGTGAAGGAGTCGGTATTCTCCGTCTCTTCCACGCGCAGCGAGACGTTGGTCAGCAGCTCTTTTTGCAGCCGGTCGCGCAGATTGCGCGAGGTAACGTACTGGCCCTCGCGTCCGGCGAACGGAGACGTGTTGACCATGAACTGCATCGCAATCGTCGGCTCGTCGATGGTGATGACCGGCAGCGGCGAAGGGTTCTCGACGTCGGTGATGGTCTCGCCAATGTTGATCCCAGTCACCCCCGCGACAGCGACAATGTCGCCTAACTCAGTTGCCACGATGTCCGTGCGCTTCAGGCCGGAGAACGAGAACAGCTTCGTGATCCTGATCTTCTCCAGCGAGCCGTCGCGCTTGGCGATGGCAACGTCTTCGCCCGTCCGCAACGTGCCGTTGAATACGCGAGCAATCGCCAGTCGCCCCAGATAGTCGCTGTAGTCCAGATTGGCTACCAGCACTTGCAGCGGCCCAGTGGCATCGCCCGTCGGCGTTGGAATTGTTTTCACGATGGCGTCAAACAGTGGCCGCAGGTTCTCGCCGGGCTTGTTCACATCGGCGGTAGCCGTTCCGGTCTTCGCGTTGGTGTAGAGCACGGGAAAGTCGAGCTGATCTTCGGCCGCGTCAAGATCGATGAACAGATCGTAAATCTCGTTCAGGACTTCCTGCGGACGCGCGTCAGGCCGGTCGATCTTGTTGATCACCACGATCGGCGGCAGCTTGGCTTCGAGCGCCTTGCTCAGGACGTAGCGCGTCTGCGGCAGCGGACCTTCGCTGGCGTCCACCAGCAGCATCACGCCGTCCACCATCTCCAGGGCGCGCTCCACTTCGCCGCCAAAGTCGCTGTGGCCGGGCGTGTCGACGATGTTGATCTTGACCTCCGATTCCGGTGACGGGTGGTAGAAGATGGCGGTGTTCTTGGCGAGGATGGTGATGCCGCGCTCGCGCTCCAGTTCGTTGGAATCCATCACGCGCTCGACATGGCTCTCGTTGGCGCGGAAGATGCCGCTCTGGTTCAGCATGGCATCCACCAGCGTGGTCTTGCCATGGTCCACGTGCGCGATGATGGCGATATTGCGAAGACTCGTGCTCAAAACTGTCCTTTCCTGCTTTGCGGAAAACACCGGGGAAACCGCGTTCGATCAGCGAAACGGAGGGAGTCGGACCGGTACAACCAGTTTACAATACGCAGCAATGGCGACGGACCCCGAATCGAACCCTGCCTCCTTCGGCGCCACGCCGACGGCGCCGCCTCCCCCTCGTCGAGCTTATGCTCGGCCGCTGCTGACGTCACTTGCTTCAGCAGTCGTACCTGGGATGGGACAGTTTATTCAGGGACGGGCTCCTGCGGCAGCATTGTGGCTCGGCGGTTTCGTGGCAATTGTCGTTCTAGTAGCAATGGTTCGAATGTTCTCCGCCTATGTGGTCATGCTTGGTTCGCTGCTGCTAGTTTTCGCTCTGGCCTGCGCCAGCGCTTGCGATGCGTTCTTTTTTCCCGTGGCACATGGTCGGCGCAGCCCTCCCCGATTTCTGATAGGTCTTCCACTGGCCGTTGCTTTCCTTTTTGCCTGCGTCACGTGGAATGTCTTGCTGGTGGCTACAGGATTCAGGCTGTACAACGTTCCCAGCAGCGCCATGGAGCCTACCATTGAGAAGGGCGACGCAATCATTGCGGACATGCACGCCTACCAGGGTCACGCTCCAAACCGCGGCGATATCGTGACCATGTCGCGGGCCCGTATCATCTATGTCAAACGCGTGATTGGTCTGCCTGGCGACGAGGTCTCCATCAGCGGCGGGGTAGTGTCGATTAATAGCCAACCAATCTCCGAGCCCTACGTCGAATTTACAGAAGGTCCAGAGGCGTTTGGACGAAACTTCCCAGCCACTCGAATTCCCGACCGCTCGTATTTCGTAATGGGTGACCATCGGGACATCTCGTTGGACAGCCGCAGCGAACAGTTCGGACTGGCGACCAAGGACGAAATCAAGGGTCGCGTCTTGTACATTTTTAATTCGGGCCGCGTGGGCCGACGAATAGACCGCGACCAGCCCTCCCACGTTCCCGGTGGTCCGCACTCGTAACGCCGAGCGGACTTGTCCCTTTCTCGACTAGTGCGAACGCCAGGGCGACCGCTGGCCTTTCGTTTATTACAATATTCGCAGCCGTCACCAAGCTCATGAACAACGGAATGCGATTGCTCTCACTGATCGCGCTTGCGATCCCGCTGTCACTTCTGCCCGTCTGTGGCTTGGCCCAGACCATCAACTCCCGACCCGACTCTACGATCTCAACTTCGGCCGGCGGCGCCGCTGACGATCCCGCCTTTGCGTCCTTCCAGCCCGTCACCAAGGGCATCAAGCCGCCCAAGGCAACATCCGCACCCGATCCCAAATTTCCCGGATCTTCCCGCCGACGCTGAACCGCGCGGCACCGTTGTCATGCTGATCGGCGTAAACACGAAAGGCCGGGTGGAACCGGTACACGTCCTGCGCAGCGACCAGCAAGCCTTCGAGACGACTGCCGTCGCCACGGTGAAGAAATGGAAGTTCAAGCCTGCGGAGAAGGACGGTCACCCCATACCGGTTCAGATCACGGTAGAAATGAAGTTTCAGCGATAGGGAAACGGTGTTCGTCATCTGCAAGCTTGCTGAACAACTCTGGGGAAAGCAGATCCCTCGCGGCCTGAAGGCCGCTCGTGATGACAAAAATAAGCGGCTTATCGGCACGACTGAAGAGGCGCGGAAAAAGTCGGAAGCAGAGCATTGCCGGCTAAAGCAGGCTCGGGAGGAAAAGTAAAGGGCTTATCGGCACGACTGAAGTCGTGCCCTGTTACAAAGCACTCCAATGACGACTCTTTCAACGGCCTGTGAAGTCGTGCTCTGTTACAGGGCCCGTGGAAGATCGCACAGCTTCCGGTCCTGGCGACTTTTCAGCACCCTGTGAAGGCGGCTCGTGATGACAAATCAAGAGGCGGATCAGAAGTAGGAACTTACCACGAGCTATACGCGGTGCCTTCGCTGGAGTTCTGGTCGCTGCCGCTGTGCACGTCGATGATGCCGGGCTCGGTCTGGTCGGGCGACTGGATGCTGTCGTCGCTCACCGGTACCCAGGATTCGCGCGAGTTGGTGAATGGGTCCTTGGGAAGCTGCTTCAGATATCCGGCTTGCACCAGGTCGTCCAGCGACGTTGGAGCTTTTTGCTTGTCCAGCGTGTACTGGTCGATGAGCGACCGCATGGTGTACAGATCGTCGCGCAGTGCCGTTTCTTTGGCGTGGAGAATGGACGACGAGTAGTTGGGGATGGCGAGCGACAGCAGAATGACGATGATGCTGATGACCACCATCAACTCAATCAGAGTAAAGCCGCGCTGGCGTAGCCGTTTTCGCATGCGATGAGCTACCACGTTTTGTACTTTGTGCCGTCCAGGCCGGTGCCTTCGGCCTTGGTGTAGACATCGAAGACGCTTTGTCCGCCCCAGGAGTCGGAGTCGGGATCGTCCTGCATGGAGCGCAGGCCCCACTCGTCCTTGCCGGTCATGGGATCAATGGGAATGTGCCGCAGGAATCGCATTTTCTTTCCATTGGTATCCACGCCCTTCACCAGGGTCTCGAGATCGGGCGGATATCCCTGGCTGTCGACTTTCACCTGAAAGGCGCCACGGTCGGCGGCGTCTTTGTAACGGTCGATGGCGTCGCGCAACTGCCAAAGGTCGCGGCGCAACTCGCGCTCTTTGTTGCGCTGGATGACAATGTGGACCACGGGGGTGGCCGCGGCGGTCAGGACCATCAGGATGGTCATGGCGACGATCAGCTCGACCAGCGTGAAACCGCGGCAGCCAAGCTTGCGCAGTCGCGACAACGAAGGCTCGGCTATGGCCGAACCGCTGGGGTCGTGGACAATTAGCGCGCGATTGGGATATCTGAAGGGCACCGATTTAATTTTAATCCTTTTGAACATTCCCGGCTGCAGGTGCTGGGAAAGCGGATGGAAGGGCGCAGCGTTTACAGACTGCAGAAAAAGTCGGAAACAAAGTATCGTGTCGCCGGCTATAAGCCGGCTCGGGAATAAAATAAACGGCTTATCGGCACGACTGAAGTCGTGCCCTGTTACACAGCACTCCAAAAGTCTGGCGCCTCCACCATTAGCGCTTTAGACGGCTGTCCTAGTGAACCGTCACGATCGCCTGCGAGCCGCTCGCCGGAGTGGTCTGCATGGCGGCGTTCTTCAAGGCCGCGCGATTGATGCTCAGCGTCGATTGTCCCGGCGTTCTGGCCTGGAAGGTCAGCGTGAACACCGATCCGTCGCCCGAGATCCCGTTCGTTCCGGGAGGCCGCGAGGCCGTGACTTGCAGGATTCCAGCCATGCTGTCATCGCGGTTGACCAGCGCCACGGTTTGTCCGTCTTGCGAAAGCAAGGTCCCGTTGGAGACGTTCAGCAGTTGCAGAACACGCGGGTTGTACATGATCTGCAAGGGGACGGAGAAAACATTCTGTCCTCCGGCCAGGTTCACGTTCACCGTGAAAGTAGAACCTGCGGCCTGATCGATGGTGGGCGGATCGAAGCTGACGATCGCGCTTCCCATGGGGGCCGATGCGGCGGCCGGCTGTACCGAGGCCGAAGGTGGTGTACTGGCGCCTTGAGGCTGAACCCCCGGCGTTCCGGGCTGCCCTGGGTTATTCATCGCTCCCGGCGGTGCGCCCGGTTGGCCTTGCGGCTGTACATTGTTCGGCGGCGGGCTAGCGTCGCGCCGCAGCGAGATTGTGTTGGCCGTGCCTACGTCGATGGCCTTCATGTTGCCGGGGCTGATGTCCTGTGCGCGCACGATGTGCGGTATCAGGATGAAGACTATTTCGTTGTTATTGACTTCCTTGGTTTCTTCGGAGAACAGATACCTGAACAGGGGAATCGAAGCCAATCCCGGAATGCCCGACAGGGACTTAGTTTGGGTGCTTTCGAGGATGCCGCCCAGAATATTGACTTCACCTTCCTTCAGGCGGATCTCGTTTTCGATCTTGCGCTGCCCGATGACCGGCTGCATGATGCCGCCGATGTTCTGGTAGGAGTCGACTGCTGAGATGTCCATCGCCATCTTCAGGGTCACTTCGTCCATGCCATGCACATGGGGCGTGATATCGATATTGACGCCGACATCAATGTAGTTGAACTGGGTATTGACCAGGGGGTTGATGCCGACGCCGCCGATGCCCGGCTGGAACGAACCCGTGGCCACCGGAACGCGCTCGCCAATCTTTAGCGACGCCTTCTGCCCATCGGAGGCGCGAATCTCCGGCTGCTGGATCAGCTTGCTGCTGTTGTCGGTCATCAGAAAGTTCGCCGTCGCCGTCGGGATGGTTACTTCGAAGTTGGTAGCGTTCAGGTGGGCGAGGCTGTTCAGGTTGATCGATCCCGGATTAGAAGTCGAGGTGGTAGCTGTTCCACCCGCTCCAGAGTTGCCTTGCACCGATGTCGTGGTCGTGGTTCCGGGAGATTCCTGCAACGATATGCTGGCGCTGGCCGGAGGATTGATGCCCAGGTTACGCAGCTTGTCGCGCGTCACCTGCATGATGGCCACTTCCACCACCACTTCCGGCTTGGACTTGTCCAGGTCCTCGATCAGCTTCCCGGCCATAACAATCTGGTCGGGCGTGCCTCGCACCACGATCGCCTGTTGCGACGGGAACTGCTGCAAGCGCTGCGTGTCCAGCAGCGTCCGCAGAATGTTGACCATGTCCTGCAACTCATTCGGCTGGGAAAGATTGCTCAGGTAAAAAGTGCGGATGACGCTCTGTTCCAGTTCCTTGCGCTTGGCCGCGGTATCGGCAGCCACAAATATTGTGTTGGGAGTGACCGGCCGCCAGAAGGTCTTCGACTCCAGCGCCGTAATCACCAGCGCTTCCTGGAGGGTGACGCCGTTCAGGTCAACGTGGATCTTGCGCGAGGTGTAATCGGGATCGAAAAGAACGTTGATTCCGGCCAGCTTGCCAATACTTTCGTAGACCGTCTTCGAGTCCTGGGTCAGATTCAAAGTGATGGGAGTCTGCGAGATAGGCGCCAGTTCCACCGGTCCGGTGGCCTGTTCCAGGCGTTTGTCCAGTTCCGATTCCGTACTCGAGGACGGCGAAGCAGCGCCAGGATTCGCGTTCTTCTGCAAGAGCTGGCGAACTTTATTGGATTCCTGCTGCGCGATGAAGCTGGAGGGATCGATGGCCAGCGCCTCTTCGAAGTCGGTCAGCGCTTCCTGCAATTTGCCGCTATTGAGCAGTAGTTGACCTTTATGAACGTAGGCCGCCGCAGCTAGAAAGCGTACATATTCGTACGAGGAGCGATAGGTCAGATCGGTGGGCTTTAGCTGGTAGGCCTGATGATAATAATTGTAGGCCGAAATGTAATCCTGGCGGGCTTCCGCCTGCTTGCCTTTGTCATAAAGCGCTTTGGCTTGCTTATCTGTGGAGGCGAGCGCCGCTGCAACCAACACCAGCAGCAGAGCCAGGACACCGGTAAAGCGTTTCATCACGTTCCTTGATACCCCGGGAATGCGGACCAGACCTTTTGCCTCCGTTCGGCCAGAGAGCCAGGCTCCGGATGTAAGACTTTGACCCACGTCAAACGTGAGCATGAGCCTGTCCCACCACGCTTTGCGCGGCGCGGCTGGAACGAAGTTAGTGCTAACCGCGCGATTATAACATCCTGACGCCCCGCTTTTGGCCGCATTCCTTGCCTTCCGCCAGTGTCAACAAGGCTTCACAAATCGTCCACTGCGCCTCAGGCGAACGCCTGACTATCGGGAACCTCAAGGCCCGGATTGGCGAATAAAATACTGCCTGAATATGAAAAGTCCGCTTGTAAAGCGGACGCGATTTGAGGCTAGAATAGGGAAATGACTTTGTACAAGTATGCCTGCGCGGTTGCCTTATGTCTCTTTTTCGTTTCGTGTGGTGGTTTCTTTGTTTCTAATGACACCGTCACCCAACTGGCGCTGTCGCCGACCAACCCCACCGTGCAGGTAGGCTCGACCACGCAATTCACCGCGACCGGCACAACCGCGGTCGGAAACACCATCGACGTGACCCCGGGAGTGAGCTGGTCTTCGTCGAAACCTAAGGTTGCTACCGTGAGTTCCTCCGGGCTCCTTATGGGATTATCGGCCGGTATATCGGTTATCAACGCGACTTATCAGAGCGGTTCGACCCAGACGATTGCGACCATCACCTCGGCGACCCTGACCTCCATCGCGATCGCCCCCTTGGCGGCGACGCTTTCCGTGGCGGGCACCCAGCAATACACTTGCACCGGCACCTATTCCGATGGCACGCAGCAGGACTTGACTGGAGTTGTTACCTGGTCGTCCAGCAATGTGGGTGTGGCCACCATTTCCGCGACCGGACTGGCGACCGGAGTGGCTTCGGGAAGCACTACGATCATGGCGGTCTACCTCGGCTTCAACGCCAATACCACGCTCACGGTGACGGGTATATAACATCCTCGGTCTAGGACCCGACGCAAGCCAAGCCGCGCAGCGGCGACATTTGTGTTAGCCGCGGGCGTGAGCCCGCGGTGAGGTGAGAAAGACAATTGAGCCGCGGAGCGGCGACACATAGCGCCGGTCGAATTTTTCATCCAGCCTCTAACCGTCTACACTTATATTGCACGCCGCCATGGCCCGACCAACTCAAAATCCTCCACCGAAGAAGCCCGCCGGCCACCGCGACCCTGTCGCCAGCGGCGAGCGCGATGCTTCGGTCAATCGCTCCGCTTCGCACAACTACTTTCTGCTGGAGAAATTTGAGGCCGGCGTCGCGCTGCGGGGTACGGAAGTGAAGTCGGTCCGCGGCGGCCGGGCGAATCTGAAGGACGCCTACGGCCTGGTCAAGGACGGCGAACTCTGGCTGATCAATGCCCACATCGGCCCCTACGAGCACGGCAACATCTTCAACCACGAGCCTTTGCGGACCCGGAAGCTGCTGGTTCATCGCAACGAGTTGAATAAATTAGTCGGCAAGGCCCAGCAGAAGGGACTGACGCTGATTCCTACGCGGCTGTACTTTCGCAATGGCCGGGTGAAGGTGGAACTCGCGGTCGCCAAGGGCAAACAGAACTGGGACAAGCGCGAAACCGAGCGCAGCAAAACCGCCGACAAGGAAGCGAAAGAGGCGATGGCGAGGAGCAGGAAGAGTTAGTTGTGATATCGCCTGGTTACAACAATTATTCATAGAAATTGGCGTCTGTCTGCCTTAAAGTGCTGAGCGTGCAGCGACTGTAAGAACAGGAGGATCCCGTGCAAGTCAGAATTCTCTCCATGGTTTTGCGTGCTGGGTTCGCGATATTTGCCGCCGGGCTGTTCGTAACGACCGCATGGGGGACCGACCACCAAACCGTCTTATACAACTTCAACGGTACGGATGGCGCTGGCGCCGCTGGCGGTCTGATTATGGACTCTGCCGGAAATCTCTATGGCGTGACCAACCAGGGTGGCACGAACGGTAACTGTTTCTCGGGCTGCGGGACAGTCTTCGAATTGTCACGCAACCCGCGAGGCAGTTGGAGTGAAAGCGTGTTATACGACTTCGAAGGTGGCAACGACGGCATCTACCCGGTTGGCAACCTTTTCATGGATGTCGCCGGTAATCTCTACGGCGTGACCTCCCAAGGCGGCACTCATGGCGTCGGAATCGTATTTGAGTTATCGGCGAATGGCAGCGGCGGCTGGACGGAAACCGTGTTGTATAGCCTTGGCACAAACAGCGATGAAAGCTCCCCCACTGGCGGTCTGATTATGGACGCTGCGGGTAACCTTTACGGCACGGCGTCTTACGGCGGGTCTTACGGCTGGGGTACGGTCTTCAAATTGTCGCCCAGTTCTGGCGGCTGGACGGAAACTACGCTGTACAGCTTTAGCGGCGGCGATGACGGACTTGGCCCAAACGGTAATCTGGTGATGGACGCTGCCGGCAACCTTTATGGCACCACCTTCAATGGTGGCCAGGGTGGCGGTTTCTGTCAGGGCTCCGGCTGCGGAACCGTCTTCCAGGTGTCGCCCGGCGTGAGCGGCTGGACGGAAACAGTGTTGCACAGCTTCAATGCCGATGAAGGATATGGACCTTCGGCAGGCCTGGTCATGGACGCAGCCGGCAACCTCTATGGCACGGCTTACCAGGGAGGAAACCTGACCGGCGAGAACTGCGCTCCCTTCGGTTGCGGGACGGTCTTTGAAGTGTCTCCTAATGGCGGCGGGTGGACGGAAACAACCCTACATGCCTTTGGTGGGCAGCCCGACACCGGTTATCCTCTAGCTCGGTTGCTTCTGGACAGTGCCGGAAACCTCTACGGTACCGGCACCCGTGCCACCCTTGTACCCCCAGCTGTCTTCGAGCTATCGCCGCGGCAGGGCGGCTGGCTTGAATCTCTGCCGTTCAGCTTCAACCCAAACGATGGGCCCACGAGCGGGGTAATCCTGGACCGCTTGGGCGAGTTGTATGGCGAGGCGGGAGGGGGCGTTTACGGCGCCGGCGTAGCGTATGAGTTGACGTCGCCCTCCATCCGTCCGGCGTCTCGTGCCCATTAAAAACTGCATCGAATTGAAGCCTGCCGGAGTGCCACACGTCTCGCGGTTTTCGAGACGTGGGAGCGTCTGTAAACCGAACGTCGCTGGGACATGCTCCTCCGGGAGGCGAGTCGAGGCCCAATGACCTTTCTTCGTAAGCAGTATTTTTCTTAAGGTTTCCTTGGCATCTTGTGGGCGAAGTAGAACTATCGGGATTAACCAGCAATCATTGCTCGATCAACGGTCAGTTGGCGTAACATCGCCATAGCACAAGCGACTGGATCCACAGCCCCGGAATCCAGCCCGCAGGGCGGAACAACGTTAGCCCAAGGCGTAAGCCCTGGGTACGAGAATCTTAGAAACTCTGAGCCCCTTCAGGGGCGACAGGTCGGGTATCAAGGTGGCCAAGGTGCCCCGTTCAAGCGAAGCTTGAGCGGGTGTTTTTCGTAGTACCAACGAAAACCCCCACTCAAGGCCAGAAGAGGGCCTTGAATGGGGCACCCGGCGATGAGGTGCCCGATGGGCTACGGGGTGATCTTCCACACCGTGCCACAGCCTTGGGGGCAAACTTCGGAAAAGTATCCGCCGATTTGGGCGGTGCCATACAGGTTGCCGGCAGAATCAAGTACGATGCCGCCGTTGGGATAGGTCCCGTCGGAAGGCTGGAAAACGTGCACGTCGCTTTCGATCCAGCTCGCACCCGAAGCCGCAAGTTTAAATACGGTGCCGTATCTATTTACCCCGCCTTGGGAGGTCGTACCGTAGAGGTTTCCGGAGGCGTCGAAAACGAGGGTACCCACAGAGTTGCTACCGCCAGGAAAGTTGTAGAGAACAAGCAATTGCCCTTGTTGCGATAACTGGAAGACGGTGCCACCGTTGGCCGAGCCGCCCGCATCTGTGACCCCATAGAGATCGTCAGCCCCATCCATGATCAACTCGCCTTCGGGAAGCCCCCCATCGCTGGCGTCCGCAAAGCTATACAGAGCGGTACAGTTCCAGCCGCCGCCCTGCGACGAACTCAGCTTGTAGACAACGCCGGAATTGGAAGGGCCGCCCATCCAAGTCACTCCGTAGAGATTTCCAGCGGCATCGGAGAGCAAGCCTCCATTTGGTATTGCGCCGTCACAACCATTGTCGAAGTTAAAGTTCAAGATGACGGTCTCCGTCCATCCTCCGCCGCCAGGGCTGAGCTCATATACAACTCCGCAGCCGCTACTGAAGTCGGCACAAGCCCCTCCGCCCGTCGAGGTTACGCCGTAGAGGTTGCCGGCACGATCAAACACAATTGCGCCAAGCGGCCCGGCGCCGTCCTCGAAGTTGAAGGCGTGGAGGATGGTCAGTGTCCAGGGACAAGAGAAAGACGTGCAGGCACGCGGAGGCGGCTGCAATCTAAAAACGGTTCCGGCCTCTGATACTCCGCCGCTGTACGTCGTGCCGTATAGCGCGCCATCTGGTCCGATGGTTAGCTTGCTGTACGATTCGGAGGGTCCACTGCCCGATCGCCCAAAGTCGTTCAGTGGGTTGAGCGTCCAGCCAGTTCCGGCGGACGTCAACTGGAAGACCAATCCGTTGCTGCCAATCGCTTTGCCGCTTGTCGTACCGTAGAGTTTCCCTGGGGCAGCCACGGTCAGGCCGGCAACAGGAGTGGCGTCGTCGCCTCCGCCAGTGAATGCGTGAAGCACCTGGAAGGTCTGGGCCTGTGCCAGTGGGGCAGCCATGACCATTGCCACGGACAGGATCAACAGCGACAAACCGACTGCTAACGGCGGCAAGCTAATGTCGCAAGCCGAAGCTGCGTTTTGATCTTGACCTGTCATTCTGATGTTCATTAAGCCATCCTCGCGCCCGGACGCGGATTAACTTTTGCACCGGTCCGAGTGTAGGTCAACTTAATTCCACATTGGGGCGAAAACACCATCACGACAGAACGAGTCTGTGCGAGAACCTGTGTCGTCCCCTGGGGACTCGGATCTGCTTGCCACTTCACCCAGCACTCCGCCTTCGGCTACGTGCTGGGCTACCATTATTCCGCCCTTCGGGCTCGATTTTCGCTCGATCCGTTGCCGGGTGCCCCGTTCAAGCGAAGCTTGAGCGGGTGTTTTTCGTAGTACCAACGAAAACCCCCACTCAAGGCCAGAAGAGGGCCTTGAATGGGGCACCCTAGATTAATCGGGCACCCTGAATTTTAGTGATCTGGGACGGTCGTTCCCAAGTCGGGAACGCAGGCGCGGATTTCTTCGGTTTTCCTTGACTTCGGCTGTTTCGTGGTTTCACACTGATTGGTTAGGGTAGGATCCGCCTTCACCCCGGCGCTCCTGCCCTATTTGTGTCTTCGGGGGTACAAAACCGTTGTCGGTTGTCAGTTGCCAGTTGTCAGTTGCAAACAATAGTTTCCCACCCGATCATCCTCCGTTCACTCCCTCTAAGTCCTTGGCGCTCAAATTTTTACGTGTAAGTCCTTGGGGCTCAAATTTTTACGGGGAATTTTGTGTGGAATCAATAACTTACGGGCGAAAAAGGGGAGGGGGGTAGGAGAGTTGTCAGTTGTTGGTTGTCAGTTGTCGGCTTCACACAAGAATGCGGGCGACAACTTTGAATTCTCATCGTCTCGGCCCGGGAGAGCGCACAGTGACAAATTGATAGATAATCGAGGCGTAGCCACAACAACACAATCATGACCATGACAACTATTCTTACTACTGCACCACCTTCGCAGATTGAAACCGAATGCCTCGTCGTCGCCGTGCTCGACGCGGCCGAGGCAAACAACAACGGCGACAAATCCGACAAACACGATCCCAAACTCCAGACCGACGACAAAGCTGTCGTCGCCGCCGCGGCCGACCTCATCGCCTCCGGCGAGGTCACCGGCAAAGCGATGGAGACTACGCTCCTCCACAAGCCCGAAGGCCTGAAGGCCAAGCGCCTGCTGCTGATCGGCGGCGGCAAGGCTGCCAAGTTCTCTTCATCTGACCTGCGCAAGCTGGCTGGTGCGGCTGTTCGCAACGTCAAGGCCAAAGACCTGACGAGCTTCGCGCTGGTCGTGCCGGCAAAGATCGACGATGCCGCCAAGGTCATCGTGGAAGGCGCGCTGGTCGGCAACTTCGATGCCGACTACTACCGCAGCGATCGCACCAAACAGAAGATCGAGGAGCTGACCATTGTCGCTCCCAAAGGCGCGAACCAACAATCGCTGAAGAAAGGCATCGAACAGGGCCGCATCATTGGCGAGTCGCAGAACTTCACTCGCGACCTGGTCAACGAGCCCGGCAACCGCATGACGCCGACCATCCTGGCCGACCGCGCCAAAGCCATGTGCGACGAAGTCGGCCTGGCCTGCGAGATCTATGGTCCCGAAAAAATCAAAGAGCTGAAGATGGGCGCGTTCTGGAGCGTGGCGCAAGGCTCCGACGAAGAGCCGCGCCTGATCGTGATGCGCTACGAGCCGGAGCGCGCGCCCAAGAAGCGGGTGCTTGGCCTGGTGGGCAAGGGAATTACTTTCGACAGCGGCGGCATTTCCCTGAAGCCCGGCGAAGGCATGGAGAAGATGAAGTACGACATGGCCGGGGGCGCGGCGATGATCGGGGCCATGCGCGCCATCGCGCAGCTCAAGCCGAACGTGCGCGTGATCGGTATCGTGTGCGCCAGCGAGAACATGCCATCGGGCAAAGCGCAGAAGCCGGGCGACGTGCAGATTGCGATGTCGGGCAAGTCGATCGAGATCATCAACACCGACGCCGAAGGCCGTCTGGTGCTGGCCGATGGCCTGCACTACGCGCGCGAGCTTGGGCGCAACCCACCTGATCGACGCGGCAACCCTGACGGGCGCGTGCGTGGTGGCGCTCGGCATGGTCAACGCCGGCGTCTTCGCCAACAACGACGATTTCTACAACCGCTTCAATCAGTCGCTGGCGAAGTCAGGCGAAAAGATGTGGCGGCTGCCGGCGGACGACGACTATCGCGAGCTGATCAAGTCCGACATCGCCGACATCAGAAACACCGGCGGCGGACGCTGGGCTGGTGCGACCGCGGCGGCAATGTTCCTGAAAGAATTTGTTGGCGACACGCCGTGGATTCACCTCGACATTGCCGGCGTGGCGTGGATGGAAGACAACAAGCCGTGGATTGCCAAGGGGCCGTCGGGCGTGCCAGTGCGCTCGCTCGTCGAGTTCACGCAGGACTTCGCCAAGGGGGGCGCGTAAAGGCGCAGCGGTGCAAAGGACACGGCTGCTCCGCCTCATGTAAAATGACTTTGCTACCAGGCGAGTAGAGAACGGCGCCTCGCGCCCGCCTCATTTCCCGTTGCAGTCGAAGCCGCTCCTGAGGAGCGTGGGCCGCAGACATGTGCAGCGCGCAGCCGCGCCCGTCCGCTTCGATCTCACGAAACTCCGGCCCAAGTAGACATTGGTACCGCAGCAGCCTGCGGAAGAATTTGTAGTGTTCAGGAGAAGAAGATGGCCAAGATCGCAAAAACCGCAGACCGCAAGAAGGTGATGGATACCAGCAAGAGCACGGATTGCCCGAAGTGCGGCAAGCCCACCCGCGTGGTCAAGCGCGTGAAAGACCGCGAGCGCAACATTCCCGGCGGAATGTACATTTCGTGCTCGGCCTGCGAGTTTTACGAGAAGCTGTAATCAGCGGGACGACGTCATGCCAACAAGCGTCAGGCCTTCTAATTCACCGCTGATCTGGGCGGCGATCTGGTTCCTCCACTCGTCGTCCCAAGCATTCCGCTTTCTCATGTAATGTTCCATGTGTTCCAGCGGATCGCGGGCCGACTCCGTGGCGCAGTCGATGAGCGTTGCCCCAGCGCCGTTGCGGGCGCGATGGATCGACTCCTGTGCCACGCGCCAGACGGCGACCACGTCCCGTCCATCAACGACAATGCCGGGAAAGCCATAGTCGCGAGCCAGGAAACTGAACTGCTCCAGATAAGCCGGCTGACCAGTGGCCGACGCTTCATCTGGAGCGCCGCTCCTCACCACATACAGAATGGGCAGCTTATGAACTCCAGCAAATTTCAGCGCTTCCTGCCAGTGCTCGAGCGACACGATCTCTTTCTCGCAGAATGCCACCACGACGTTTCGTTTCCCGCTCAGCTTGTGTGCGAGCGCGATGCCAGTTCCCAGGTTGAACGGGTCTTCGGGCAGAGAAGTGCGACTAATCGAGCCGGGAAGATCGTGACGCTCCGTCAGCAGTTTCTCGAAAGGCAATCCCCTCGCGACCAGCGCCGCCAAGTTGCGAGGAGACGCCGCGATCGTGTCCTCTGTGCCAAGATCTGCTGTCGTTCCAGCGGTCACAGCCTCATGGCCCAGGGCGAGTTCATAATCCGTTGAGTGAGATATTCGCGCGCGTTCTTGCGCCAACCGGCATCTCAGCAGAGCTGTATAGAGTTTCCGCAGCGTCTCGCCATTCGTGGCGGAAGAGCCGTTGCTGCTTATTGTTTGTGGCGCTGCTGCCGCCAGCGGTGGCTTCGTTTCACTGGTCTTGCGCGAAGATTTGTCTGACCCACTTCTGACCCTGGTTGCCATTTTGCTCGCTTCCGGAGGATTGGTCATTGTATCGCAGATGGAAATGTTGTCTTGACATTGCGGAAGGCTTGCCGCGGCTCTTGGTCACGCGCAGGTTGCAATCACTTGCCGGCTTCATAAATACCTCGTGAAAGTTTTCAACACAAATGTGCATAACGCTGTGGAAAAGACCGGCTCTATCCCTCTTAAGTAGCATAAATTCACAATCTCTAACGAACTGCACCGAAGCGAGTGCGGAAAAAACGATTCGCGATTGGATTTTCCGCGACCATGGGATCTCGGCGGCGGACACATGCGGCAGCGATGGCATCGTGCTAGTCTGACGCGGTGAAGTTGCGCCTCGACAAACTGCTGGTGGAACGTGGCCTGGTGCCATCGCGTGAGCGCGCACAGGCGCTCATCCTCGCAGGCAGAGTGCTGGTGAACGAGCAGAAGCTGGAAAAGGCCGGCGCCAGCGTGGACGGCGATGTCACCCTCCGCCTCCTCGGCGACGACATGCCCTATGTCAGCCGCGGCGGACTGAAGCTGGCGCGCGCGCTCGAATACTGGGCCATCGATGTTGCCCGCCAAACCTGTCTGGACATTGGCGCGTCAACCGGCGGCTTCACCGACTGCCTTCTCCAAGCCGGTGCGGCGCAGGTGATCGCAGTCGATACCGGCTACGGCCAGATGGACGCCACACTGCGCGCCGACCCTCGGGTTCGCCTGCTGGAAAAGACGAACGCGCGGTATCTCACTCCTGAGCAGCTCTGGGAGGATGGACACCCACTCCGTATCAGCCTGATAGCGATGGACGTGTCGTTTATCTCTGCTACCCTCGTGCTTCCGGCGGTTATGGGTTGTGTTCGTGCGGGCGCTGCGGATTTTCAGCTCGTCGTACTGGTAAAGCCGCAGTTCGAGGCTGGCCGTGGACAGGTGGGCAAAGGCGGGATCGTGCGCGATCCTCAGACCCAGCAGGCCGCTGCCGACAAAGTTGCGCACGCGGTGCAGCAACTCGGAGGCTCCGGGATTGAAGTCATCGACTCGCCAATCCTGGGCACCGAAGGCAACCGCGAGTTTCTGCTGCATGCCCGATTCTCTTGACCGCCGACCACTATCCGCGATAATCGCGTTACACTGGCAGTCGCAAGTCGGTTCACCACGGAGGTCACGGAGAGCACGGAAGAATTCTTTGATATAAGAACTCCGTGACCTCCGTGTCGGAGCCTGCCCTGAGCGAAGCCGAAGGGTGGTGAATAATTACCCCAATGAAATCAGCCGCGATCATCTCCAAGCCGTTCAAGCCCGAACTGGCGGCCATTCTGCCTGAGTTGCTTGCCTGGTTCGGCAAGCGCGCATACAAGCTCTACGTCGACGAACAAACCGCGGAATACATCGACGGCGGAGAAGTAGTTGTCCGCAAGGACATGGGCACCAAACATCCGGATTTTGCGCTCGTCCTGGGGGGCGACGGAACATTGCTCTCGGCGGCGCGCGCCGTGGCCCGTGAAGGCGTGCCGATTATGGCGGTCAATCTCGGCTCGCTCGGATTCCTCACCGAAGTCCCGCTCAACGAGATGTATGCCACTCTCGAGGCGGTCGACGCCGGTACCTGCCCCACAGAGCAACGCGCGGTCATCGACTGCACGGTATTTCGCGACGATGAAGCCATCGCCCGCCATTTTGCCTTGAACGACGTGGTCGTGAACAAGAGCGCCATCGCCCGCCTGGTGGATTTCGATCTGCTGATCGACGACGCGCTCGCCTTCAACTACAAGGCCGACGGCGTCATCATCGCCACGCCGACGGGTTCCACCGCCTACTCGCTCGCGGCAGGCGGCCCGGTGCTGATGCCAAGTGTCCAGTCCTTCGTGGTGACGCCGGTCTGCCCCCATTTGCTCACCCATCGTCCGCTGGTGGTGACCGACAAAGCGCAAATTGAACTGCGCATCGAAACCGGCGCCGAAGAAGCGTTCCTCAGCATTGACGGACAGGTCGGAATGCCCGTTCAACAAGGCGACCGCCTGCTGTGCCGCCGGGCACAACACTCCGTGAAGCTGCTGCGCGTCCGCCGGACGTTTTTCGACGCCCTGCGCAACAAGTTGAAATGGGGTCAGCGGTAAGGACAGCCGAGGCCCATGGGCATTGCTTGCGATATGACGATATAACGACAGTTACGATTGCATCTAACAAGCAATCTGACGATAAACTGCCTGAGGGCCGGGTTACTCTACGGCGCGAAATAGCCCGAAATATCCAGGATTAGCTGCGTCAACTGCGACGCGTAGGCATCGATCGAGCCATTGATGTTCGGCACAACCGCCATGTTGGTCGTGATCAACCCATCGTACGCGTTCAGCGTTGAAACGATCGGCTGGTTCTCACTGTCCGGCCACAGCGTGAGATAGTCCAAGAAGCCGTTAGGAACGACCGTCGCATTGAAAACGTAGGCCTGCGCGTTGGGCGGAGCACATGGCCCGTTGATGATGTTCACCGTCCGTTCGCCGCTGAACGGCTGACCGTTATTGCTGCGGCTGTCATAGGCCCGGCAGGGCACCACGGCGTGCAGCGATAGACCGCCCTGTGTGGATGCGGCGAAGTAGCCGTTCACATCGATAATCACGTCCGTGCTGTTGTAGGTGAAGACACTGACATCGCCGTTGGCTGCTGCTGGCACAATCGCCGCATTGGCAACGACCGTCGCGGTGGGATTGTTGAGCGTCGAAACGTAAGGTTGCTGCTGGTCGCTGGGCCAGATGGTCAGGTAATTTAACTGCTGCCCCGCCGGATGGGGATCCGCCGTGACATTGAACGAGTACGCCAGTGGCTGATTCGGCAGTCCCTGCAGGCACGGGCTGTTCGTCAGCACCGGCAACTCGCGCGCTTCACCGTTGCCGAACGACGGCGCTCCCAGCCCGGACGGAAAATCTGCTCGCCGTGTGTCCACCACGCGGCACGGCGTCAGTGGATAGAAGTCAAGCGTGTTCTGCCCCGCTGGCGCGAAGTAGCCGTCAATGTCGAGCACAACATCCGTCGTATCGGTGACGTACACGTTCACCCCGCCACCGCCTCCTGCCGGTACGATGGCAGCGTTGGCCTTAATGCGTCCATCGGGAGAATTCATAGTAGAAACATAAGGCTGCGGCCGGCCCGTGGGCCAGATGGTCAGGTACCCCAATGGACCATGGGGGACAACAGTCACGTTGAGCGAGTAAGCGACCGCCGAAGACGGGATGTTGCAGTCCGGCTGTTGGGGGATGGCGAAGCTGCGGAACAAGCCGCCCTGAATCGGTGGTCCGCCGAATGGACCGTTCGGACCCCGCGTGTCCACTACGCGGCACGGGGTCACGGGAACGAATTGCCAGTTGGTCGGACTGAGACCCGCTGCCAGACGGAATACCGTGCCACAGGCGTTGCCACTACAATCGGGGTTGGTCCCGCCGTAATACGTCGTGCCGTAGAAGGTGCCGTCCGTGGCCTGCACCAACCTGCCGATAGGGGTTTTTCCGTCAGCGCAATTCTGCAGCGAGCAAAAGCTGTAGAGTGTGGTAAAGGTGCCGCTTGGGGTGATCTGGAAGACTGTGCCGCCATCGCCGTTAGCGCCGCCGAGTGAAGCTGTTCCATAAAAATTTCCGTCCGTGGCTTGGATCAAACCGGCCCATGGTGCCTGGCCGTCAACGCCGCCCGTAAACGTGTGCAGCGTGGTCAGCGTCCCGCTGGGAGTGATTTTGAAGACCGAACCACCGCCGCAGTCGCCGTTACAGGTGTAAAGGGTTGTTCCATAGAGATTTCCATCCGTGCCTTGCACCAGCGTCGCATATGGCCAGTAGCCGTCGCTGCAGTTCGGTTGTGAGCAAAAGCTGTACAGCGAGGTGAAGGTGCCGTCGGGGGTGATTTTGAAAACGGTGCCGCAGCCGACCTGTAGCCCATTGCCACAGTCGGCTAGATTGGCGCCACCCCATTTCGTTGTTCCATAGAAGTTGCCGTCGGTAGCCTGTACCAGCCCGTCGAAAGGAACGGAGCCATCAGCGCCATTGAAGGAATGCAACGTGGTCAGCGTGCCGTCCAGAGTGATTTTGAAGACCGTGCCACAGGTAACGCCTTGGTAACAGTCGGGGTTGGTCCCACCACCTTGAGTAGTGCCATAGAGGTTGCCATCAGTGCCTTGCACCAGAGTTCCGGAAGGGCCAGCGCCATTGGGACACTGGTAAATCTGCGGGCAAAAGGTATAAAACGTGGTGAACGTGCCATCCGGGGTAACTTTGAAGATGGTTCCTCCCGCACCAGGGGGGGCGGAACCCCCGCCTATCAAGGTTGTCCCGTAGAAGTTGCCGTCCGTGGCTTGCACCAACCCTGCATAAGGCTGGCCGCCGTCGCCGACACAATCGCCTCGCGAGCAAAAACTGTGCAGCGTGGTCAGCGTCCCGCTGGGAGTAAGCTTGAAAACCGTGCCTTGTTGGAGGTGGTAGGCGCCGCCGAATTGGGTTGTCCCATAGAAATTTCCATCCGTGCCTTGCATCACCTCGGCTACAGGGAAGAAGCCGTCAGCACAGTTGGGTTGCGAGCAGAAGTCGTAAACCGTGGTAAGGGTTTGGGCCGGCGAAGCAAGCGCCAGTGCGGCGCAAAATGCCGCGATAATGCCGACATTTCTTAATTGTCTAAGCTTCAGCGAAAGGGGGGAGCCTGAAGCGCGCATAGCTTGCTCACTCTACACCCGATTCTGACCGGAACTCCAGCCGAAACTGTTGTTATCAGGCGATTACGTAACCAATGCGTTTCGAAACGCATTGTGCGAGTTAGGTTCGCTGTCGGTAACGTGCGTGACACAGCCGAAATGAAAGGCGCGGCTTGGAGCCGCGCCCCTGTTATTCGGTCTCGGACTTCATACTCTCGTGCAGCCAAAAGCGTGCTTCGTATTCGCACTTCTTGGAGCAAAAGGTTTGTCCGTCGCGAGCCCGGCTTGTGCTTTTCAGGTATTGGGAATAACACCAGAGGCAGACTGCAGTGGAAGTGGCTGCGTCAGATCTATTTGGTTGCATGGGCTCTCCCAGTGGTCTGCGAGCATAGGCCAAGTTGCCGCCAAACGCAATCAACAAAATTAGGAATACCCAAGAGAGTCAAGTGGGTGGGACGGAAGTGGACAGGCCGCACAGCAACCGAAGTGCTATGGAGCGTTTTGGGGTCAAATCGGTCCCTCGAATGGACGGCCTTCAGAGTCCGCGTGAGAGCTCGACGCGTCAGATTGCGGTGGAACGCGAAGCATCGAAACCGGCTGGGAATCCAGCCGCGCGGCGGCGGAATGAAGTTAGCCCGGCGCGTGAGAGGCTGTTACGAAACTTCACTCCAAACCGGCCTGGTGAGACAAATAGATTGATTATTGGTCAATCCAGCCGCGCAGCCGGGGCCCCCAGCTACCGCCGCATTTGCGGTTGCTGGGGTGGAGGAGCGGCGACATTTGTGTTAGCCGTGGGCGTGAGCCCGCGGTGAAGTGGAAAAAAATCATTGAGCCGCGGAGCGGCGACACGGGGTTCGCGGTTGCATCGGATGGAACAAGCCGCGTGCTTGGAGGGGTACTGATCTCTACAGCCAGCAACACGAGAGCGCCGTAGGCGCGAAATAATCTAGCCCAGCACAAGCCGCAGGCGGAGTGCTGGGTAAAGTGCGAAAAACACCCCGAGTCCCGTAGGGACGGCACGGTTCTCACGCACCCACCTCACGCCTTGAAGGGGACGGCCTTCAGGCCGCCCGTAAACGCCGCAATATCAATGCGGCTTTCGCCGGTGACCTGATCATGGTCTTCCTATACGACTTCCGGCGCCAGGAGGTCGGCGACCGTCTCTCGCCTGCGGACCAACCGCGCCCGCTTGCCATCCACCAGCACTTCCGCCGCGCGTGGCCGGGTGTTGTAGTTGGAGGCCAGCGACATCCCGTACGCGCCCGCATCCAGAATCGCGAGCAGATCGCCCTCCTCCAACTCGCCGACTTTCCGATCGCGAGCAAAGAAATCCCCGCTCTCGCAGACCGGCCCAACGATGTCGGCTTTCTCCCTGGTCCTGCGTCCCGGCTTGATTATGACCGGCACAATCTCGTGATAAGCGTCGTACAACGAGGGCCGCAGCAAATCGTTCATCGCCGCGTCCACCACTACGAAGCGCTTGCCGTCATTCTGTTTGCGGTAAACAACGCGGGTTATCAGCGCGCCCGCGGGAGCGATGATCGCCCGTCCCGGCTCTAACAGTAGATCCACCCCCAGGCCTTTTAGCGGCTGCATCACAGCCTTGGCATAGCGCTTGACCTCGCCGGAGAACTTGGAAGCCGAAGGGTGGTCATACGAGATCCCCAGCCCACCGCCCGCATCCACATAGCGAATGTCGAGCCCGGCTTCCCGCAACGAACGCACCAGCGCCGCCACCCGCTCCATGGTTTCGCGGAAGGGACCCACGTCTGTGATCTGCGACCCAATGTGCACGCTGACGCCGGATGGCTTCAGCCAGCGTTCTTCTGCGCCGCGCCGGTAAAGCGCCGTCGCATCCCGCCACGGAACCCCGAACTTGTGCAGGTGCAATCCGGTTGAAATGTAGGGATGGGTTTTGGCCGCGACATCGGGATTTACCCGCACAGCGAACTGCGCCGGCTTGCGATGATGTGCCGCCCGCGCCGCCAGTAACTCCAATTCGCTCGCGCTTTCGACGTTGAACAGCAGGATCCCGGCCGCAAGCGCTTGATCAATCTCTTCAGCCAGCTTGCCGACCCCGGAGAAAACTACCTTGGCAGTCGTTTTTGGCGCGGCCGCAATCACTCGCTGCAACTCGCCGCCGGAGACGATATCGAACCCCGCTCCCAGACGCGCCAGCATCCGTAGAATCGACAGGTTCGAGTTAGCCTTCACCGAGTAGCAAATGGTGTGCTGACAGCCGCGAAAGGCCAGATCGAATTGGCGATACCGTTCGCGTATGGTCGATGCCGAGTACACATACAGCGGCGTGCCGAAGCGCGCTGCCAGCCGCGTCAGCGGGATGGCCTCCGCATGAAGCTGGCGATCGGCACCGCCGATGCTTCGCTTCTCGCGTAAATAGGTAAAGCCCGGCGGGCGCTGCTGCGGCTGATCGGCTTTCACTTCCTGGGAGAAGGTCCTTTCACCTTCAGAGCGACAATGGTCTGGTCGTCAAAGGCTTCCACGCCTTCAGCGTGGTCAGACACGGCGGTAAAGATCGCGTCGACCAACTCCTCGGCGCTGCGATGCGCGTTGGCTTTGGTGATCGCCTCCATGCGGTGACGTCCAAACATTTCTCCCTTGGAACTGGTGGCATCCAGGATCCCATCGCTGAAGAACAGAAACGCGTCACCCTTGCGGCCGCGCACATTCAGCTCATCGTAAGTGGCATGGCCAAAAAGGCCGATGGGCAATCCTGTGGCCTGGATTTCCTCCACTTTGCCGCCGCGACAATGGATCGGCCGTGGCAGGCCGGAGTTGGCCAGTTGCAGTTGTTGCTGGTTGTCGTCCCAGATGGCATAGATCATCGAGACATACTGGCCCTCAATGGGACGCTCCGCCAGCGACAGATTCAGCGCTTCCAGCATACCGGCAGCGGTTGGTTCTTCCATCGCGTGCGAGCGGACGATGCCGCTGACCAGCGCCGCATAGATCGCAGCCGGTGCGCCCTTGCCGCTCACGTCGCCAACCGCGATTCCCGTCACTCCATGGCCACCGTATTTCAAGAAATCGTAGAGGTCTCCGCCGATCTGGCGTGCGGGTGCGAAGCGCGACGCCACTTCCGCATGCTTGAACACCGGCAGCTTTTGCGGCAGTAGCCGGAACTGCAACTCCCGCGCCAGCGCCAGGTCCTGCTCCAGGCGCTTCTCCTGGCGGGCGATCCGCTCGTACAGGGTCGCGTTTTCAATGGCAATGGCCACTTGCGCGGCCATGGTCGTCATAATGCGCACGTGATCTTCGTTGAAATATCCGCGACGCGTGTGCTCGATATCGAGCACGCCGATGACCTTGTCTTTGTAGATCAGCGGAATGCACAACTCGGAGCGCGTCTCGGGATTGGCCGGGATGTAGCGCGGGTCCTTGCTGACATCCGGCACCAGCACTGCCTCGCCATGTTGCGCGGCATACCCAACCAAGCCCACTCCCAGCGGAATCTCGGTCTTGAGCTGCACACTTTCCTTGAAGCGCAGCGAGAAGCGGTGCTGCAGGACGCTGCCGCTGGCATCGAGCAGCAGGATGGAAAACATCTGGTAGTCGATGATGCGGGTCAGCAGTTCGGCAATGCGCTTCAGCAACTGATCGACGTTCAGGATCGAGGTGAGTTCGCGGCTGATCTCGGTCAACAAGGTCAGTTGCCGCGCCTGCCGCGCCACTCGCGTGTAAAGACGCGCATTCTCGATGCCTACGGAGATGCGCGAGGCAAACAGCGTCAGCAGGCGCTTGTGTTCTTCCGTGAAGGCCCCGGGCTGCGCAGCCTCAACGTCGATAACGCCGATGACTTTGTTCTTGGCGATCAGCGGTACCGCCAACTCGGAGCGGACGCCGGTAGCCGAGTTGATGAAGTTTTCCTCCGCCGCAACGTCGTTGACCAGGACCGCTGCGCGCCGCTGCACCGCCTGTCCCGTGACGCCCTGGCCAACCTTGATGCGGATGCGTTCGGCGACCTCGGGCAGATGGCCAACTTGAAAGCGGACCCGAAGCTCCTGGGTTTTTTCATTCAGCAGCAGAATGGCAAAAATTTCGTAGTCGATGAAGCGCTTCAGCATCTCCGCCACCCGCTGCAAAAGCGTGTTCAAGTCCAGCGTGGTGTTGACCGCGTCGGCAACCTCGAGCAGATACGAATCGAGGGTCGCAGAGACCAAAGGCTGTGGGGGGACGGATGACATTTCGCTCGAACTCGCGCTTTCATCATAACAGCGGTTCTCGCGGGATTAGTTTATTCGCGCCGCCTCAGCGCTGCTTGTCGAAAGGCCGCAAACGCACGAACGCGACCACGCCTACGGGATGACTTCCATATAGAGCAGTCAGTGTGCTGGGAGTGGAATAGAGCGTGACCTGCGCGCCGAGCGCGGTTGCCAGGTGAGGGACCAACTTAAAGTCATGATCGTATCCGGCGGTGTAGGCTTGCACACGGCCGATGATGTTCTCCTGAAAATTGGGTGGTTCGAATTCGTTTTTCAGCAGCAATTCATTCGTGCGATCGACATTCTCAATTCGCCCCCAAACGTAGTTGCTTTGTGCGAATCGCAGCGTGGACTCCGCCAGATAGCCGTTCCAGACCAGTCCAGTTTGCAGGACTCGATTGCGCCCCCAAATCAGGGTACTTGCCCAATTGCCATGCGCTAGGGGGCGGTTGTACATAACCGACGCCGTCATTCGTTGGACGTCGTCGTTGGGTTGCAGGGCTTCCAGGCTGGTCAGGTGCGCGAAGGAATACTGTCCGCTCCAATTTTGCCCTGGCTGCACGGTCAGACGTGTCGACCAGGAATCAATCGCGCCGGCCTCGATGGTCCAGCGATTCTCATCGGGCTCTCGTCCGTGAAATCCGGACGCCTCCAGGCGCAAAATCTTGTGAGTCAAACCGACAGTGATTACGTCGTCGGAGATGTGGGTCGAGTCCTCCAGGTGGTGGCCCAGGGTCGCGAGGGGATCTTCCGACGCAGAAGCGCGATGCGGATAAGCCGTGGGACCCATTGCGGGGTCGCCGACCGGGGCAACGTAGAACGACAGCAGGCTCTGCTCACCCAGATTCAGGTCATAAAGCACGGCCAGTTCCATGAAGAAGTTATGCGGATGCTGGCCATCGACAATGGGCTTGCCAAAGGCAGTTTCTCCCTGCTGGAACAGCTCTGGAAAGTAGCGGCCGGTGATGGTGGCGGGCTCGAAGCTCAACATCGTGCGCGCCGTGAAGGTGCCTGGTCCCAGGCGCCGCTGCGCCATAGGCATCAGCCAGTTGGTCGAGAACACTTTGTCGGCGCCGCGCGGACCCGTCTGCTGCTGCACGTTCAGGAAGGCGACTCCATGGAACATCAGCATCCAGTTGCCTTTCATGGTCATAAGCATCGGCACCGGCGTGGAGTTCGGTTCCGCGCTTGTGCCGGAGGTCGCGTGCTGCTCGATTTCCTCCACGAAGGTTTTGGGCCCACTCATGTTCATCGCTGCACGCTGCATCTCCGGCATTTGCATTTCTGGCATGTCACGTCCATCCTGATTACCCTTCTTGGGCTGCTGGTTGGGCGTAGTTTCTTGTTGCTGCGAGTCTTCAGTTGTTGAAACCTGCTGTCCAGCCGGACTCGACTGTTGCTGGGCATGCGTATCCCTAACTGCTACGCACAGCAAGCTGAAAACAACGATGCCTGGGTAAATACACCTTGACAAGCGCACTACACTCTCCGAAATGCGGGAAGAAAGGACAAACGTCGATCGCGCCCGCACCTGCAGTCGCAATCAATGGTGGCAAGAAGGGAAGCGAATCAGACGCGAAGTACAGTGGAGAGCAGAAGGGAAGAGTCTTTGATGTTGACTTTGGGGATAAAACGATTGGCGGACTGGACGGGTTCATGTACCGCGATCGATCCGGGCGCTGCGCTCAAAGCCACGCGAGGCGGCGCAGTCGCCTTTACCGCCGCCGGCTGTGGATGTTGGCTATAGCAACAACTGTGGATCGGACAATGCGCGGGTGCACTGTGGTCGTGACAACCGCCGTGCATGCTGCCGGATCCCGTAACGACATTCGATGGCAGCGCAAGACACAGGGCCGGCAGCATCCAGCCAACTACCAGAGACAGGGTGAGAACCGCCAGTGTTCGCGTGATGCGCATACGATAAAGATCGGCGAAGGCCATACTCCGCCGTGACTCAACAACATTCTAGCCCATGGCGAGACCTTGCGAGCCGGCTGACTATATGACGCCTGACTCTTCCGATCGTTACCGGTCAGTTGCGGCAGCGGTGGCCAACCACTAAAATTCTCCCCGATCAAGGAGCTTCAGGTATGCCTTTGCCGGAGTTCAAAAAGCTGGTGGATGAGGCCAAGTCGCAGATCAGCGAGATCAGGCCGGACGAACTCAGACACATGCAGCAAGCGGGCGAAGATTTCACCCTGATCGACGTGCGCGAGCGCGACGAACAGGCAAAGGGGACAATTCCAGGCGCTGTTAACCTGCCGCGTGGCATTCTGGAAAGGGACATCGATCAGATCACCACCGACAAGGACCGCAAGCTGGTGCTGTACTGTGCCGGAGGCTTCCGTTCGGCGCTGGCCGCTCTCAACCTCAAGAAGATGGGTTTTCGGAACGTCATCTCTCTGTCCGGCGGCTACCGGGGTTGGCATGACGCGGAGACGCTGTAACGCGCTCCCGCAGGCTGATTCCGTTACACTGTAATTTTCCTACGAGGCAAGAATGAATCTGCAAGGAAACCGGCTCACGTGGCTTGGCCACGCCACCTTCCGCGTCGAAACGAAGGACGGAACCATAATTTACATAGATCCGTGGCTAAGCAATCCCCTCTGTCCTGAGGACGAGAAGCAGGTGAAGAAGTGCGACGTAATGCTTTGCACACATGGCCACGGCGACCACATTGGCGATGCCGTCAAGATCGCGAAGCAGCACAATCCCATGGTGGTGGGCATCTTTGAGCTCTGCGCCTGGATGCAGAAGAAGGGCGCTAAGCAAACCTCCGCCATGAACAAGGGAGGTACGCAAACCGTTGCCGGCATCGGGATCACCATGGTGCATGCTGTCCACTCCTGCGGCATTGAGGATGACGACGGCAGCATGGTCTATGGAGGCGAGGCTTGCGGATACGTGCTTGAGCTGCCGGGTGGAGTTAAGCTCTACCACGCCGGCGACACTGCCGTGTTCGGCGACATGCAGATCATTCACGAGATCTACCGGCCTGAGATTGCGCTGCTGCCTATCGGTGACCACTTCACCATGGGCCCGCGCGAGGCCGCCTATGCCTGCAAGCTGCTTCAGCCGAAGACGGTCATCCCCATGCACTTTGGAACCTTCCCGGTGTTGACTGGCCGGCCAGGCGAACTGAAGAAGCTTCTTGGTCCGGGTGGCCCGGAAATACTGGAGATGAAACCCGGACAAACGTTGTGAAGATGTGTGCTTCAACCACGGAGAACGAGCTTCCATCTCGAAATTGTCATTACGAGCGCCAGTTTTTGGCGCGAGGAATCTGCTTTTTCGTTGCACGCAGGAAAGCAGATCCCTCGCTACGCTCGTGATGACAATTTCGCATTGTGCAACAACCATTAAGGAATCGACGCACAACGCTGTACACTCAACTGCCTAGGATCGTCCATGACCAGCTTCACTGACGAACACGTAGAGAACTACCTTTATGCCATGCTTCCGCCGCGCGAGCCGGTGCTCCAGGAGATGGAGCGACAAGCCAAGGAGCGTGATATTCCCATCGTGGGCCCGGCTGTCGGCCGCCTCTTCCATCAGTATGCAACGCTGATCAAAGCCAGGACCGTATTTGAGATGGGCTCAGCCATCGGCTACTCCACCATCTGGTGGGCAAGAGCGGTTGGGGAAGGCGGCAAGGTCCACTACACCGACGGCAGTCGCAAGAATGCTGACGAAGCCCGGCGCTACTTCACACAGGCGGGCGTGGCCGATCGCATCGAAATTCACGTAGGCGACGCTCTGGAGCTGCTGTCGGAACGCAAAGAGCAGTTCGACATCCTCTTCTGCGATGTCGACAAACATGACTATCCGCGCGTCTTCAACATGGCGGCAGCGCGCGTCCGCAAAGGCGGGCTGTTCATCACCGACAATACTTTGTGGAGCGGCCAAGTCGCTTACGCTGCGGGCAATCCTGACCTGCCTAAGCCCGAGCCGGATAAATCCACCGAAGGCGTCGTCGAGCTTAACCGGCTGCTTTACTCCTCGCATGATTGGTTCACCACTATCATTCCGTTGCGCGACGGCGTGGCTGTCGCCACAAGGCTCTAGCGCCGATGGCTGACGACTTCACAGCAGATATTCTCGCTATCGCCGCGCATCGCGACGATGTGGAGCAGACCTGTGGTGGCACGCTGCTGAAGATGGCCGAGCGCGGTCATCGCACCGCCATTCTCGACCTGACGCAAGGCGAGATGGGAACGCGGGGCACCGTCGAGGACCGCGCCGCCGAAGCCGACCAGGCGGCGCGCATCCTCAAAGTCGGCTGGCGGCACGCGCTCGACATTCCCGACGGCCGGGTGGAGAACACTTACAAGAACCGTCTCAATGTCGCGAGCGTGATCCGCCAACTCCGCCCCCGCGTCCTCATTCTGCCGTACTGGCAGGCCCGTCATCCTGACCACGCCACCGCGTCCGTGCTGGGCTACGAAGCGGCGTTTCTGGCGGGACTATCCAAGCTCGATCTCGACGAGCCGCCGCACCGGCCGTTCAAGATCATCTATGCCAGCCTCTATGCCGACGTTCGTCCGACATTCGTGGTGGACATCTCGGCCCAGTTCCAGACGCGCTTTGCCTCGCTGATGGCCTATCGTTCGCAGTACGAAGACCAGAAGGCGGGCAGCGGACTGTTTCCGCGCCAGGCGGAGATTCGCGAACGCATCGCCGCCATGGCCGGTTACTACGGCCTGCTAGCTGGAGTGCAGTACGCCGAGCCGTTCGTGCAGAAGGAAGTTGGGCTGGTGGAAGACTTGCTAATGGTGCCGGTGCAATCCATTTAAGTGTGATATCATGATATCAAGAGGAGTCGTCGATGGCCCAGCTAGTTGTTCGCAACCTCGAAGACAGCGTTAAGAAGCGGCTACAGCGTCGTGCGGCCAAACATGGTCGCAGTATGGAGGAAGAGGTCAGGGACATACTGCGCAACGCAGCCAAGGAAGAATCTGCGCCCTCGGAGGGTTTGGGCACCGCAATCGCTGCGTTGTTTAAAGGGGTTGGCCTCACTGAGGACATTCCGGAGCTGCGCGGATTCACAATTGAGCCCGTAAAGTTCGACGAATGATCGTACTGGACACCAATGTGCTTTCAGCGCTGATGCGTGATGTGCCTGAGAAGGAGATCGAGGATTGGCTAGACCGGCAACCCCGGACATCGATTTGGACAACTTCGATTACCGTATTTGAGCTTTACTTTGGGCTACAGATTATGGCCGCAGGCAAGCGTCGCTCGGCACTGGGGGAAAAGTTCGAACTTCTGATTGGTAAGTTTGACGGCAGGATTGCTGCGCTGGACAGCGACGCAGCGCAGCGCGCGGCTGAACTGATGGCGACGCGTCGCAAGGAAGGCCGATCGGTTGAGCTGCGCGACACCATGATCGCAGGTATTGTTTTGAGTCATCACGCCAGTCTCGCCACTCGCAACATTGCGCATTTCGACGATGCCGGTGTGCCGCTGATTAATCCGTGGGACGCTTAGGTTAAGTTCGCACTCGCCTTACTTCTTCCTCTCCACCAGAAAATGCGCAATCTCCCGCAGGGTCGCGGCGCGATCGCCGAAGCTATCCAACGCGGCGGAGGCTTTAGCCACCAGTTCATCCGCCTGCTTGAGCGAGGCGTCAATCCCAAACAGCGCCGGATAGGTCGCCTTCTCAGTCGCGGTATCTTTACCGGCGGTCTTGCCTAGCTGCTCCGATGTCTGCGTCACGTCGAGCACATCATCCACAATCTGGAACGCCAATCCGATGTTCTGTCCGAAGTCGCGCAGGCTCTGGATCTGTTCCGCGCTGGCTCCCGCGTATATGCCGCCGGTGACTACGCTGGCCGTGAGCAGCGCTCCAGTCTTGGAGCGGTGAATGTACTCCAGCGTTTTCGCGTCGGGACGTGTGTGCTGGGCCTCCAGGTCCATCACCTGGCCGCCAATCATGCCGTCGACGGTGCCGGTGGCATGCGCGGCCTCGGCGATGATGGCGACGCGCGCCTTGGCCGGGCATTGCAACTTCGCCAGTACTTCGTAGGCGTAGGTCTGCAAAGCGTCGCCGGCCAGAATGGCCGTCGCCTCGCCAAACGCCTTGTGGCAGGTGGGAAGCCCGCGGCGCAGGTCATCGTTGTCGAGCGCCGGCAGGTCATCGTGGATCAGCGAGTAGGTGTGCAGCATCTCCAGCGCAGCGCCCAGTTCCTCCACGCCCGGCGGAATGCATCCCTCAATCATCTGCGCGGACTCCATGCAGAGGATGGGGCGCAGACGCTTGCCTCCGGCAAATACGCTGTGCCGCATGGCCTGATGAATTGATGAGGGGTACTGATCGGCAGCCGGAAGCAGGCGCTCCAGCGTCTGGTCGGTGAGGATGCGGCCTTCTTCCAGGATTTCTTTGAGCATCAGAATGGAAGTATAACAATCGCCCCGAGTAGGTCGTCGCGGTTCGAACGGCGTATTGCAATTCACCCCACGGGTTGCGGCCGCCTTGTGCGCCATGTCCGCCTGCCTTGTGACGTATGCCACAGACTGCCGGTACACGCCCCAGCAAAATCAAGTGTGGAGGGTACCCGTGTACGAGATCGTGGAAACGCGCCCCCTGGCGCGAGGCATCAAGCTATTTGTCATCAAGGCGCCCCGCATCGCCAAGAAGCAGAAGCCGGGGCAGTTCGTAATCATCCGGCTGGACGATTGCGGTGAGCGCATTCCGCTGACCATTGCCGACGCCAACCCCGAGGCCGGCACGGTCACCATCGTCGTGCAAGCCATCGGCAAAACCACCATGCTGCTCAACATGTTGGAGGCGGGCGACTCGATCCTTGACGTAGTCGGTCCCCTCGGCAAGCCCTCCGAGATTGAGAACTTCGGCACCGCCGTAGTGGTCAGCGGCAGCGTCGGGACTGCAATGGCCTATCCGACGGCGCGGGAACTGAAGCGCGCCGGGAACAAAGTTATCTCTATCGTGGGTGCGCGCAGCAAAGAGTTGATGGTGCTGGAAGACGAGGTCCGCGCGGTCAGCGACGAGACTTACGTCGTCACCGATGATGGCAGCTACGGCTCCAAAGGCCTGGTGACCGACAAGCTGAAGGAAATTATGGCCGACAAGAAACTGGATTACGTGCTCGCCTGCGGCCCGGTGCCGATGATGCGGGCCGTTGCCAAAATGACTGGCCCAGAGCACATCAAGACCATCGTCAGCCTGAACTCCATCATGGTGGACGGCACCGGAATGTGCGGCGGCTGCCGCGTTCTGGTCAACGACAGCAGTCAATTCGCCTGCGTTGATGGCCCAGAATTCGACGCCACCCAGGTCAACTTCGAGGTCCTGATGCAGCGCAACAACATGTATCGCGATCAGGAAAAGGCCAGCGTCGAGAGGTTGCAGGCCGATCCGCAGGGTGAAGTGGAGAGACTTCGCCAAAAGAATCATAAGCACGAATGCGCCGCCGAGCCACCCCGCCAAGCGCAAAACAGGCGCTCGTCGGGACCCCGGAAGCGGTGGGGGTGACCAATGAGTGATGCGACCCAGACCAAAGTCAGCCACAATCCGCTGCCCGCCAAAGAGCGCACAAAGTTGCCGCGCCAGCGCGTACCGGAGCAGGAAGCGCAAGTCCGCGCGCACAACTTTCAGGAAGTGAATCTGGGATTTCCGCCGGAGCAGGCGCGCCAGGAGTCGCTGCGCTGCATCGAGTGTCCCAAGCCGGGATGCGTCCTGAAGTGCCCCGTTTCGGTTGATGTGCGCGCCGTCATCGATCTCATACTGGCGGAGGATTACCTCGGCGCCGCTGCCAAGGTGCGCGAAGACAACGCGCTGCCTGCCATCACCGGCCGCGTGTGCCCGGTGGAAGATCAATGCGAATCCGGCTGTGTGCTTGGCAAGAAGGGCGAGCCGGTTGGCATCGCCTACCTGGAGCGCTTTGTGGCCGATTGGGAGCGCGAGTCCGGGCAATTCGGCCTGCCAAAAACTGCGCCTTCCAGCGGCAAGAAAGTTGGCATCATTGGCAGCGGGCCCGCCGGACTGGCCTGCGCCGGCGACCTCATTCAAATGGGACACCAAGTCCATGTTTTCGAGGCGTTGCACGAATTGGGCGGCGTGCTGGTGTATGGCATTCCGGAATTTCGCCTTCCGAAGGAAATCGTGCGCCACGAAATCGATGTGCTGCGCCGCCGCGGAGTTGAGTTCGAGACCAACGTTGTCGTAGGCAAGACAGTCACCGTCGACGAGCTGATGAACGAAGAAGGCTTCGACGCCCTGTTCATCGCGACCGGAGCTGGGCTGCCGCGCTTCCTGAACGTCCCCGGCGAACACTTCAACGGCATCTATTCGTCCAATGAATTTTTGACGCGTGTGAACCTGATGCGCGCCTACCGTTTCCCTGAATACGACGAGCCGCTTTATCCCTGCAAAGACCGCGACGTGATCGTGGTGGGCGGCGGCAACACCGCCATGGATGCAGTTCGCAGCTCGTTGCGGCTGGGCGCCAAGAGCGCCAGCATCTACTATCGCCGGACTGAAATCGAGATGCCCGCCCGTGTGGAAGAAGTTCACCACGCCAAAGATGAAGGTGTGCATTTTGAAATGTTGGTGAATCCGGTCGAGTTCCTCGGCGACGAGAAGGGCAATCTCACCGCCGTGCGCTGCATTCGCATGGAACTTGGCGAGCCCGATGACTCTGGTCGCCGCAGTCCGGTCCCGATCAAGGGCTCGGAGTTTGTTACGCCTTGCTCGGTTGCGATCATCGCGGCGGGCACGTCGGCCAACCCGCTGATTCAATCCACGACTCCTGGCCTGGCTACAACCAAGCGGGGCTACATCTCGGCCAAAGAAGACACGCTGGCAACGTCGAAGACAGGCGTCTTTGCCGGCGGCGACATTGTGACTGGCGGCGCGACGGTGATCCTGGCGATGGGTGCCGGACGCAAAGCCGCGAAGTCGATTGATGATTATTTGAAGGGACTGGTGCAGGTGGTGAACTGACTCCGTGCCCCCGATCGCTATTGCTCCGGGGCGTCTTCTAGCGTAATCTGACGGCGATGGTAGTCAATCTCACGCCCGAGCAAGAAGCGCAGCTGGCGCAGATCGCCAGCACGTCGGGGACTGATCCCGGCCACTTGGTGAAGGATGTGCTTGCCCGCTATCTCGATGGCGAGGCGCGGTTCCTGGCCGCTGTCGAAAAAGGGCTGGTCGCAGCCGAGCGCGGGGAGTTTATCGAGGAAGATGAAATGGACGCCCGCATTGAGCGCATGTTCAATAAGCGCTGATGCGCCTTCGCTGGACCATCCCCGCCGCCAGTGATTTGGAAGGCATCAAGAACTATCTCGATAAGAACTACCCGCGTTTCGCCGAGCCGACTGTAAGGGCAATTTACCAGCAGATCCGTTCCCTCAAAGCCGCGCCCTACCTAGGCAGACCAGGCCATCGCAGCGGCACGCGCGAATTAACCTTATCGCCGCTCCCTTACGTCATAGTCTATGTTGTGAAGCCCGAAACTATTGAAATCCTGCACATCTACCATGGCTCGCAGGACTGGCGATAGTCGGCCCGCTGAAAAATCGAGTCGTGCAACCGTTTATACAACTCGACCCCGTGGCCCGTCCTGTCTTATCCGAAATACGACTTTACCGCAGCGCCATCACCAGCAGCTTGCGCTCGGTCATATCTTCAATCGCGTACCGCAGGCCCTCCCGGCCTAGGCCGGAATCCTTTACTCCTCCGTACGGCATCTGGTCGACACGGAAAGTCGGTACATCGCCGACGATCACGCTGCCCACCTCAAGCTCCTCGAACGCGGTTTGAATGAGGCGCGCGTCGTGCGTCATGATTCCGGCCTGTAGACCGTAGACGGAGTTGTTGATGATGCCTATGGCCTCATCGAACGTCTCGTAGGACTCGACCGTCACTACCGGGCCGAAAATCTCGGCGGAGTTGACGCGCATGTTTGGCGTTGTGTCGGTCAGCACGGTCGGTTCCACCAATGCGCCCTTGCGCTTGCCGCCACACAGCAGCTTGGCGCCAGCCTTCACGGCTTCATCAATCCATTCGGTCACGCGCATTGCGTCCTGCTCGCGAATGAGCGGAGGCACGTCCGTTGTCTCCAGCATGGGATCGCCGGATTTCAGTTTGCGAACGCCTTGCACCAGTTGCTCGGTGAACTTCTCGAACAGCGATGCGTGTACCAGGATTCGCTGCACGGAAATGCAGGTTTGCCCGCCATAGGAAAAGCCGCCGGCGACGCAGCGCTGGACGGCAGTACTGGAGATCGGCGTCGCTATGCACAATCACGCCGGCGTTGCCGCCCAGTTCCAGGGTGACGCGCTTCTTGCCTGCTTGATTCTTCAGTTGCCATCCTACGGCGGCGCTGCCCGTGAAGGTTAGCAGCTTGATGCGGTCGTCGGCGACCAGTATCCCGGCATCCTCGTTCGACAGCGGCATGACCGCAAGCGCGCCCTCCGGCCAGCCTGCTTCCTGCACGACCTCAGCCAGCAGAAACGACGAGATAGGGGTCTGTGGCGCCGGCTTCAAGATGATGGGGCAGCCGGCGGCGATCGCCGGTGCGACCTTGTGCGCGACCAGATTGAGCGGAAAATTGAACGGCGTAATCCCGAAGACCGGCCCGAGCGGAAACCGTCGCACCAGACCCCAGCGTCCGGCGGCGGATTCCAGCGTGTCCAGTGGGATGTACTCGCCATAGATCCGCGTGCTCTCCTCGGCTGCGAGCTGGAAGGTATAGATGGCGCGCTCGACCTCGACGTGAGCTGTCCGGATGGGCTTGCCGGCCTCCTGGCAGATGGTGCGGGCAAACTCCTCACGGCGTGAGGTGATGCCCTCGACAATCTTGTGCAGTACGTCAGCGCGCTGTTGCGAAGTCATCTTGCGGGTGACCGCAAAGGCCTGCACCGCCGACTCGATGGCCACTTCGACGTCGTCGCTGCCCGCCTCGCTGATGACCGCCAGGACGCTGTGGTCATAGGGCGAGGTAACAACTGCCTCGCGTCCGTGCGTGTTCCAATCGCCATTCAGGAAAAATCCAAAGCTGCGGATGTTCGAAGTAGTCTGGCTCATTTGTTCTCCCCAGGATGCTGGAGGTTTGGATGCTGCAACCAGCCATTAGAGCGCGGTCCAGGCGATACTTAATCAGGCTAGATCAGCATGCCACTCGTGGCAAGGATTACGCAATTGAGCCGAAGAATTCAATGCGGCCGCTCGACGCCGGTGGCTGCAAGGTGGCATCTAGTTCGAAAGAGGAATCATGGCCGACTCCGAGACCGCGTACATCGTCGAACTACAACCTAAGATCGCCCACAGACTGACTGAGTTGGGATTTGGTGAAAATGCTCATGCCCTCGTCCTGGCGCACAGCCTAGCCGAGATAGCCTCGCGAAGCCGGACCCTGGACCAGCAGGCGCTGCCGTTGTTTCTGTCGCTCGACAGCGAGCACCGCCGCTCGCTGGCGGAAGTGACCGTTGCGTTGAAGAATCACCTGGATGCGATGCAGGACGCGATTGCGGACGCGCGGCCGTCGCTGACCGCGCTGATTGATTTCCTGGCCCGTGAGCAAGAGTAGAGCGGCAGACCTGAGATCAGAAGCCATCTCATAAATGCTTTGTAACAGGGCACGGCTTCAGCCGTGCCGTGCGCGGATGCTGAATGACTTGGGCTTTAGCCCCTGAGAAACTCTCATTTCTCAGGGGCTAAAGCCCTGATTCTCAATACCCTTGTGTCGGCACGACCAAAGGTCGTGCCCTGTTACAACCCGGAGCGATTTATGAGATGACCTCTAGCGATCTGAGGCCAGCGAGTTCAAACGCACAACTCTTCCTCGACCGGTTGCTTGGGGATTGCCAGCTCTTCCGTGGCTGCACCTCGGCCACGATACGCGCTCCAATAAAGCTCAGCCAACTCGCTGATTAGCGGCATGCGAGGATTAGTGCGCCAGGAAGGATCATCGAAGGCGTTCTTCGTCAGGTCGGGCATGGCGCGTTCGAACTCTTCTTTGGTGATACCGAGGTCGGCGATCGAGCGCGGAACGTCCAGGCGATCGAGCAACTGTTCAACCGCCCGTACCAGTTTGCGCACCTTCTCCTCAACCGTATTGCCGCCGAGGCCCAACAGGTCGGCGATCACAGCGTATTTCTTGTGAGCAACATAGGCTCGCGTGTTGGGCGACGGCATGAACTTCGTCGGCACGGACGCGTTATAGGCAATCACGTGCGGCAGCACGAGGGCATTGGCCCGGCCATGGGCAACGTGGAACCGCGCGCCGAAGGCATGTGCCAGCGCGTGATTGACGCCGACTGAGGCGTTGGCGAATGCGATTCCCGCGATGCAGGCGGCATTGTGCATCATGGTGCGCGCTTCTTCGTTCCCGGGATTCTCGTAAGCCTCAGGCAGATACTTGAAGACGAGCCGGATGGCCTGCATGGCGTTGGAGTCGGTGAAGGCGGAAGCATAAATCGAAACTCCGGCTTCCAGGGCATGCGTCAGACAGTCGATACCGGTATCAGCCGTCAGACCTTTCGGCATCGACATGACGAACTGCGGATCGACAATCGCGACGTCGGGAGTAAGCGAGTAGTCGGCAAGAGTAACTTTGATGCCGCGATCTTTGTCGGTCATGACGGCGAAGGGCGTGACCTCGCTTCCGGTCCCGCTGGTGCTGGAGATAGCAATCAGCCGCGAGTGGTTCACCTTCTCGGTCGGGTATTGCGCTACGCGCTTGCGAATGTCGAGGAACGGCGCGGCGAGTTCTTCCAGGTCGGCTTCGGGCGACTCGTACTTCAGCTTCATGATCTTGGCCGCGTCGATTACGGAACCACCGCCCAGAGCGATGATCTGGTCCGCCTTGTAGAAATTCAGCGTCTCGACTCCCTGCGCAATGATCTTGATGTCGGGCTCGGCATCGGGAATGATCTTCACCCGCACCTGGGTCTGCGGAGGAAGCGAGCGCCGGACGATGTCGACGTGGCCGATCTGCTCCAGCGCCGGATTGGAGATGATCACGGTCGAGCGCGACGGGCAGTTACGCAAATTCTCCACCGCATTCATGTTGAAGTAAATCTGGTTGGGGACTCGGAACCACATAGGGGCTGGCGTCCTTCGCGCCATGCGCTTGATGTTCAGGTAGTGATAGATGTTGATGTTGTCGGTGGTGCTGTTGCCGCCGCCGGTGCCGCAGCCGAACGAGAACGTGGGCACCATGTCGTTATAGATGCCACCCAGCGCGCCAATCGATCCCGGCGAGTTGACGATGATGCGGCCGGCATTGATGACCTCGCCGAACTTGCGAATAATCTCCTGGTTGTTGGAGAAGACGACCGCGGTATGTCCAAGCCCACCGGCGCGGTTCACCTGCACGCAAATCTTCAACGCTTCCTCGGTGGACTTTGCGCGATAGACCGCCAGCACGGGAAACAGCTTCTCGACGGAAAGAGGATGCTCGCGGCCAACCCCCTTGATGGGCGCAATCAAGAGCTTGGTGTTCGGCTTGACGGAGATACCGGCAAAGCGCGCGATATCCACGGCCTTCTGTCCGACGGCCATGGGCTGCATGAATCCGGTCGCAGGGTCGATGACGGTGCGCCCCAGGAGCTCGGCCTCTTTCTCGTTGCAGATGTGCGTGCCCAGGTCGGCAAACTTCCTTAGTACACGATCGTAGATTTCGTCGTCGATCGCTACCGTCTGTTCGGAGGCGCAAATGGTTCCATTGTCGAATGTCTTCGACGTGATGATGTCCACGACCGCCATGTCGAGGTCTGCGCTCTTCTCCAGATATACCGGCGTGTTGCCGGGTCCGACACCTAGCGCGGGCTTTCCGGAACTGTAGGCAGCCTTCACGACGCCCGGGCCGCCGGTTGCGTCGATCAGGCCGACGTCCTTGTGATGCATCAGGTAAGCGTTGTCCTGCAGGGTATGCGATTCCAGGCAGGTGAAGACGCCTTCGGGAGCACCGTGCTTCACCGCAGCTTCGTACATGATCTTTACCGCTTCAGAGCAGCAGCGCCAGGAGCTGGGATGCGGGCTGAAAATCACCGCGTTCCGCGTCTTGATGGCCATGATGCATTTGAAGAGGACGGTGGATGTGGGATTCGTGATCGGGGTCAGGGAGAAGATGACGCCGATCGGCTCGGCCAGTTCGATTAAGCCGCGCTCCGGGATACTCGGCCATGACGCCGACCGTGCGTTTGTCTTTGACATAGTTGTAGACAAACTCGGTGGCCACCATGTTCTTGAGGGCCTTGTCTTCCAGGACGCCGATGCGAGTTTCTTCAACCGCCAGTCGCGCAAGATATTGGGCTTGCTTCAGGCCGGCAATGACCATCGGCTTGACAATGCGGTCGACGTCGTCCTGCGTGAATTGGGAAAAGACGGCGGCAGCAGTCCTGGCCTGACGGACAAGGCCTTCGAGATAAGCGAGACGTTCTTCGCTGAGCGGTTCGAGGTTTTCAGGCATTACTTCCTTCTTTCACTGATGACAGTATCGTGGGCCGTGAACAGAGGGGCAGTGAGCGGCGTCACCACAAAGTGTGAGACCTGGCCACGCGTTCGCAGGCGCCTGCCGGCCGGGTATCCAAATTGGATATCAGAATTCTGCTACGGCCATAACCATCGGAACCATTGGCAGCTGCTGGCAAGAGTTGGTTACTACTCGTGGTAGTACGAGTAGCTGCAGAGTAGCCTTTGACATTCTGCGTCCCCGCGCTCTGCATACTTGCACGTTTGGAGGATTTATCCTGATGCGATCCGCTCCCGGAACATCGCAGCAAAGACTTGTTACCTTTCTGCTTGCTGCTCTTCTACTGGTTCCACTTGCAGTGCGGGCGCAGAATTCCACCAGCACGCTGCGAGGTGTGGTGCAGGACCAAAGCGCCAGACGAGTAGTGGGCGCCAAGATCGACGTCCGGTTAAGAGGATCTGGAGCTTCCATCGCGCGCGAGGTAACGGCAGACGATCGCGGAGAATTTCGCATTGAGGGCCTTCTGCCTGGTCCCTATCAGGTAACAGTTACCGCCAAAGGTTTCGCGGAGGCCACGGCCGATGTAGACACGGCAGTGAGTGTGGTGCGCGATATCACCATTGCGCTCAAGCCCGCAGGCGGGCATGAGACGGTGAATGTGCAAGGGACCTCTTCCGGGATCACGACCGAAACGCTGGATACCTCGAGCGCGGTGCGCGGCGGGGTAGTGGACAGCCAGGACCTCGAATCGTTTCCGCTTCCGGCGCGTAGCTTTGCCAACATCGCATATCTCGTCCCCGGAACCGAGCCGGTCGAGCCTTCCGATCCCACCAAGGCGCGCATTACTGCCGTCTCCACCGGCGGAAGCTCGGGCCTGAACAACGAGCTGTCGGTTGACGGCGCGGACAATTCCGACGACTGGATTGGCGGCTTTCTGCAAAATTTCTCGCCCGACGGGCTTCAGGAATTTGCCGTGCGCACCTCGAATGAAGAAGCCGATACAGGGTGGACGACGGCGGGGTCCGTCGTGATCACCACCAAACACGGCACCAACGATTGGCACGGCGACATGGCTGTCTACGAGCGCGCCGCAGCGCTAAACGCCCGCTTCCCCATTGAGAATCCCCCGCAAACCTGCACGGACGGGGTTTGCGTGAACAATCCCAAGCAGCCATTCTCACGCCAGAACTATGTTGGCACTATCGGCGGCCCTATCGTAAAAAACAAGCTGTGGATCTTCAGCTCATTTGAGACCGTGCAGGAGAATGCCAGCGTCGCCTACAGCCCTCCCAGCATGGCGCAATTCAGCGCGCTGTCGCAATTGGCGGCCCAGGGATTGATTACGGGCGCTTCGTCTATCGCCACCCCTGCCTTCGTTCCGATTCCGTTTCGCGACTACATCGGTACGGTGCGCTTTGACTGGTCGCAATCGGCAAAATCGAATTGGTTCCTGCGTACCTCGGAAGACAGCTATGTGACGAACAACAACCTGGTGCAGCAGGGCACATTGCCGTCAACAGGTCTGCTTACGCACGACAATTACTGGAATACGGCGCTCAGCAATACCTACGCTTTCAATTCCAATACAGTCGGCACCCTGGTGTTCGATTTCAGCTTGTTGCATCTCACCCAGACTCGAAACTCAAATCTGGGCTTCGCGCTGGCCTTCCCCTTCAGTTCCACGGCGCTGACCATCTCCGGCTTCGAAACCTTTGGCGACAACCAATTCGCTACTCCTATTACGTTTTTCCCCGACCTGCGCAATCAGCAGAAATACCAGTTCCGTTACGACCTGAGCCACGTTGTGGGCGCCCATGCGCTCAAGTTCGGAGTCGACTTCATTCACGAGCCGGTGCTGAGCGGGGCGTTTCCCGGCACGGCCGAGACGCTTGCCCAGTACGTCAATAACCCTACCTATTACATCCAGAACCCTGGTGTCTTCGGGACCTTCAACCCGCAGTGTGTCAACTTCACCGCTTCGGACGGCTCGACGTGCACCTACACTCCTGCAGGCGACGGCAGCTTTTCGCAGAATATCCAGCGTATGGCGCTGTACGCTGAGGACTCCTGGAAAGTCACGCGCAATCTGACGGTCAACTATGGTTTGCGTTGGCAGTCGACTTGGGGGCTATTCACGGCTTCAGGCCGAAGCCAGGCCGATAACGCCGCCTACATAACGTTGCAGGCATTGCAGATTCCGGTTGTGTCCAGCCTGCCGCAGGATGACCATCACCAGTTCGCACCTCGCCTGGGGTTCGCGTGGTCTCCCGGCAGCAGCGGGAACACGGTAATTCGCGGCGGCTTCGGCATGTTTTACGACGATCTGGCACAGAACGGATGGGCGACTGCATTCCAGGGTGTGAACAACACCACTTACACCACCGGGCCATGCAGCCTTACTGGAGGCCCAGGCACGTATGCGCTTACCGGTTCAGGCTGCCTGACGGGCGGCGGTCTGGCCACGGGAAACTTGATTGGCTCCCCTTACAAAACGCCGTACGCGATTCATATTACCGGCGGCGTGCAGCACGCGTTCAACAATCAATGGCTGATGAGCGCCGATTATGTGTATGAAGACGGCGTTCATGGATACCGCGCCTTCCCTTATACCAGCGGCACTAACCTATTTACGCCACTCATTCCCAAGACAGATCCGGACTATGCCGCAGACCAGGCGAATGTGGTGCCCAATGTCAATGTCTTCCAGTCTGATAACCGTTCCAAGTACAACGCGCTGCTGCTGCATCTGGCAGGGAATGGGCGGCGCTTCAATCTGGTGGCGAACTACACACTTTCCCGGGCGGACACATGGGGATGCCTGCTGGGCGAACTGTTTGATTATGTTGACGGCGTTTGCCAACTGCCGAACGGGCAGCTGAATGCCTTTGGCCCCGGAGATTACGGACCGTCCGGCGAAAACGTTACCAGCCGCTTCGTTCTGGCCTTCACCGTGAACCTTCCCGGTGGATTCCAAATCAGCAGCGTCAATCAGTTTGAGAGCGCCCGCCCCATCACCATCACGAACGCGGATAATACGGGCCGCATCTATGTGAATGGAGTCTACACAAGCCTGGACGAATTCCGCGGCACGCCTTACATCCAGTCAGACCTGCGGGTGGCGCGCCCTGTCAAGATCAACGAGCGCTGGCAGCTCTATCCGTTCATCGAGTTCTTTAATCTCTTCAATCGCAACAATCCTGGAGCGAACTACGCAGTCAATGTCGTACAGCTTCCGGTTCCGGCGTCCCAGATGCAGCCAAATCCCGTGACCGGCATCACCAACGTCACCAGTGTTTGCACGAATCCAGCCTGCACCACAACCTCGCCCATCACCAGCTTGAAGCAGCTGGAGATCCCTGAGGGCGCGCTGGGAGATTTCTTCGGTCCGGGGACGACGGTGGGCATTCCATTCGCGGCGCAGCTGGGTCTGCGAGTGACATTCTGAGCGGTAGAGCGGGCCTTCAGGCCGCGTCACGGCAGCCCCAAAAGGGTTTAAGGCGCGGAGGTCGGGACGACCTGCGCGCCTGATTTTTTCCAATTGCACCGATTGACGCTGGCCTGAAGGCCAGCTCTACCTGAAGCGGTGCTCCACCCTGTAAACCAATCCTGAAATTATTGCAGCGCAAGAAAGCCGGCCCGGTAAAGGGGCCGGCTTTGTAATTGGCCGCGAACTTACTTCTTGAGCGAAGACACGTAGGTTGCGAGGGACGAGGCCTGATCGGCTGAGAGCCCGGAAATTCCCTTGGTGTGAGGGGCTTTCTTGCCGGCAGCGCCGTTGGTCAGCAGATCGGTGATCTGCGCAGCTGATAAGGACGTTTTCTGCAAGGATGGTCCAACTTTGCCTTCGCCCATTGCGCCGTGGCACATGGCGCACTTTGATTTGTAGAGGGCAGCTCCGTCCTGCGCCCAGGCTATGGAAGACAACGCCGTCAATGCGGCCAGAATAAGGATGTAACGCTTCATGTAATGCTCCTTGTTGTTATGAATTGGGATGTAGTCACGCAGCCAGTCCTGATGCAACCGGATGACTCGTTCTACAACTTTTGTGGGAACGTGGGCGCCGTCTCCGCACAACACTCGATTGTAGAGCGAATTTTGATTCTTGCAATGGAATTCAGCGCAGGCCCAGCTTTTTTGGGGTAAATCCCCGATCAGCCGGGGCCATACCCGGGCTGCGATGTTGCCAAGTTTTCGTAATATGATGGATGATCCAACCGCCTCTGGCGGGAGCTCGTAGTCTGGTGTCTGCACATCCGTTATGGACATGGCGCACACATTCGGCTTGCTGGCGGCGCTGCTGATCTTGGCGGTTGCTGCCAATCGTCTGTCCAAGCTCACCCGCGTTCCCGACATCATCGTGCTGCTGCTGATCGGCATCACGCTTGGTCCCATACTGCATTGGGTGGATCCACAAACATTCCAAGGGGCGATCCGCGTTCTGGGAACGCTGGCCCTGGTGCTCATTCTCTTCGAGGGCGGACTGGAGCTGCGGCTTCGCCAGGCACTGCGGTATTTTCCCGCTGGCTTGTTGCTGGTGGTGCTGAGTTTCGGATTGAGCCTGGCCCTGATCGCGCTGATGGGCAGGGCGCTGTTACATCTGGGCTGGATGGATTGCCTGCTGCTGGGAGCGGCGCTGGGATGCACCAGTGGGACTATCGTGATTCCGGCACTCCAGCAAATCGACACTCCCGACCCGGTCAAGATAACCCTGACCGTGGAATCCTCGCTGGGCGAAGTTATAGCTGTACTGATGGTCGGGAGCCTACTGAAGAGTGCAGGTAGCCAGTCATTGATCAGCGGGCTGGCGACTGATTTTTCCCATCACATCATCGTATCTTTGCTTATCGGCGTGGCGGCGGGAGCGGCGTGGTACAAGCTATTCCCACGGCTGGCTGGCATGCCGTTTATGAATATTCTGAACCTCGGCGTGGTGTTGGGTGTCTACGCCGCCGGCGACTACTTGAAAGGCAGCGGCCTGCTGACGGTCTTGATCTTTGGCGTCACCCTGGCCAATTTGCCGCGGACTCCTCACCTGACGCGGCAAGGCGCGCGTCTGCTGGCCTTCCATGCCGAGTTCAGCTTTCTGGTGCGCTCATTCTTTTTCGTTTTGCTCGGCGTTGTCGCGCAATTCATAAGCCGCCGCTATATCGTTCCCATCCTCGGCATCCTGGCGGCGCTGGTGCTGGCCCGCTTCCTGGCGGTGCAGGGCAGCCGCTGGGTGGTAAAGGATGTCTCCCGCGAGGAGACGGAGCTGCTCTTCTGGATGCTCCCTCGTGGACTGGTCACTGCGGTCCTGGCCCTGGAAATCGTCAACGATCGGGGAGCGGCCTTTGCATTTCTGCCAGCCATGGCCTTCACGGTGGTAATGGCGACGAACCTGTTTATCGTGTGGGGTTCGGTGAGGGCGGGACGCCATGCGCAGCCCAGTTGGACGAGGCTGCAACGGTGGCCGCACTGGAGGCGGACGGCTTGCCTCAGCTTGAAGATACGGCGAACGCTGCTGGCGCAGCGAAGGCCGCCGGCGCCGCCGCAGGTGAAGCTTGAAGCCAACTCGGGCTGCTCAGTTATCTGCACTGGAGGCAGCCAGGAGTCAATACGGGCCGGGTTGCGCGGTCCGCGTGGAGAGGCTGCTGGCGTCGCTGCGAGGCCAGACATTCACTGACGCGGAATCGCTAATAGCTTTTCAAGACGCGCTGTTGTTTCTGCGCGCCTTCCCTCAAAGCCGCAAAGTCGTCATCCTGACGGAAGCTTTGCTCGGCAGCGTCGGGCAGCAGGTGAAGGCGTTGCGTGACTCCGACGCCGACCTCGATCTCTTCGATTCGGAAGAATTCTCCGGCATTGCCGGCACGGAAATCCGCGACACCTTTACCTACGAAGTGGCGCGCTGGCTGGAACTGCGATTTCCGCGCGACCTTCGAGTGGAGTGGGACCTGGACGCGCAAAGCCGGCAGATGTCGAGCAGCTTGCCGCAACAGCTTCCGCTGCTGGCGGATGATTGCCTGGTGGAGGCGGACACCCCGTATCTCGATTGGCTGAGCAGCGCCGCCGGGGGCACCGATGGAATTCTGCGGTGGCTGATGCAGCGGCTGGAGAGCGCGCCGCGTACGATCCTGGAAAAGACAGCGTGGTACGACGCGCTGAAGATCGAAATCGCCTGGGAGCTGGGGGAATCGGCCGCAAGCCGCACCCACGCTCGCCGTAATCCGCCGGATCCCTACTTCCACGCAGGGCCGCTCATTCGCCGCAACCAGGTTTCGCTGGAAGAGGAGCTGGATTCGCCACCGATTCCGGTGCGCAAACTTTCGCGCGGTGAGGGCGAGGAAGTTCTGGATATGGTGCGCACGGTCCTAACGGTGCGCTACCGCGAACTGTATGGCACAACCCGTGGAGATGCTCAGCACGTAGTGGAGGCCGATGTGGGACGCGGCGTCCACATCCTTCTTTGGGGACTGCCTGCGGAGCGCCGTCTGCCGCTGCGCGCCTATTATGCCGGTCTGACGGTGAAGAATGGCGTGCCGATCAACTACATCGAGGGCATCGGGCTGTTCGAGTGGATGGAGGTTGGCTTCAACACGTTTTACGCCTTTCGCGAAGGCGAGAGCGCGTGGGTTTATAGCAAGGTGCTTCACCTGCTACATCAGATTGCGGGGATAACTTGCTTCTCGGTGTATCCGTATCAGATCGGCCAGGACAACGAGGAGGCGATCAAGTCGGGCGCGTTCTGGTTCTATCGCAAGCTGGGGTTCAGGCCGGGCAAGCCGGAGTTGCTGGCGCTGACGGAAAGGGAAGAGACGCGGATTGCGAAGACGCCGGGATACCGGACGCCGGCGCGCACTCTGCGGAAGCTGGCGGCGGAACATGTCTTCTACGAGATCGGCGATGGGCCGCGTGGACTGTGGGATAGGTTCTCAATTCGCAATATCGGATTTGCCGTAGAAGCGGCGCATGGCGGAGAAGTTCAAGGGCGATCCGGGCAAGATGCGTGAGGCTGCGGTTGCGTCGCTGGCGCGAGAGTTGGGAAGCCGATCTGCGGAAATGGACGACGGTGGAGCAATCGGCGTTTTCCGACTTTGCGGTTGTGCTGGCGTTAGCGCCGGAAGTCAAAGGATGGAGCAGTCGTGAAAAAGAGCGCCTCGCGGAGATCATCCGGGCGAAGGTGGGTGCAAGCGAGGCAGAGTATCTGCGGTTGATGCAGAAGCATGAAAAGCTGAAGCAGGTGATGTTGCGGCTAGGAAGCGGTCTGCCACAATAGGGGTCCCTTCGACTGCGGCTCGCAAAAGCGGCGAACCTCCACTCAGGATGACACGGATGTTGTTGTTGCTCCGCTCAAGTGGCTCTCGACGATACTCCGGGCATGGACCGAAAGAGAAAACACCGAATATGAAACTCCTTCCGCTGACAGTACTCCTATTTATTTTGTCGGCGAAACCCGCTCAATCGCAAACTGCGAGTGAGGTCCGGCACGGGCGGGAGCAGTCAAACTTCTTTAGCACGGAGCAGGGTTCCTCCGAACCGCTCGTCAAGCGACCGGTCTCCATCCCGGACGCTGTTTTGCAGATCCTGAAAACGGATGACGGCGTTCAGTCGTGTTTAGAAAACAACCCGCTGACACCCGGCGAGCCTCTGAACTCATGGTTTATCGCCTCGGAAGTTCATCTGGACGGAGCACATGAGAGCGATCTCATTGTTCTACCCAACGCGAGCAGCAAAGGAGATGTTTATCTCTGCTTTCATAGCGTCTCGGGCATTGGCTGGTTCTGGGTTTTTCGCCCGATCGGCAGAGGATACCTGTTAGCCCTGGCAGCGCCAGGCGACGTTCTAAACATTCTGAATGCCAGGACCAGTGGCTATCGGGATATTCAGACTAAAACCGGAACCGCAGCAGGACGGTTCCTTACGACGACTACATTTCGGTTCGGCGGCGAACGATATCAGGAATATCGAAAGGACACTCGGGAGATACAGTGACTTGCCATTTTATGCCGCCGGCTGAAGCCGGCTCTGGCAAAGATAAGCCCCTCTTCGGCAGGACTGAAGTCGTGCCCTGACACAAAGCAAGTCAAACGCGAGTCACGGGACGCGTTATTGTTACCCCAAGTCGCTGGTCATGATGAACAGCGGTTTCATCTCGAAGCTCTTGTAGCGCGGACGCAGGCGTTCGGTGTTGTATTGATCTTTGATGTTGACCACCTTCTTCGTGGCTACGATGACCTCGATCGGCATGTTGTCGTAGCGGCCATTGCGCAGGACGACCAGGCGTCCGTGGACGTTGGTCAGGATGAGATCGAGCGCCAGATTTCCATAGGCCATGGGGACAATCGAGTCGATGGCGTCGGGATCGCCGCAGCGCACCAGATATCCCAGGCTCTGGTTCATCACGTCCAGGGCTTTGCCCCCGTTGAATCGCGCCGACAGCTCCTTGATCCGTTCCGCGATGAGGTTGCCGATCCCGCCCAGCTTCTTGTGGCCGAAGGCGTCCTTCACTTCGCGCTCGAAGATCATGTCGCCGCCCTCGAACATCGCGCCCTCCGACACCAGGACGACCGAATACTTGCTGGGGTTCTTGTTGCGATCGTAGATGAGCAGCTCGGTGAGGCGATCGAGGTTGAACTTGAACTCAGGAATGACGCAGCGGTTGGCCGCGCCGGCCATCGTGGGCAGCATGGCGGTGAATCCGGCGTAGCGGCCGAAGACCTCCAGCACCAGAAGGCGCTCATGCGAGCCGGCAGAGGTGCGCAGCCGGTTGGCCATCTCGATGATGCGGGTCACACAGGTGCTGAAGCCGATGCAGTAGTCGGTCCCCGGAACGTCGTTGTCCATGGTCTTGGGGATGGCGACCACCTTGACGCCTTCCTGAAACAGACGGACGGCGTAGCTGAGAGTGTCGTCGCCGCCAATCGGTATCAGATAGTCGACGCCGAGCCAGGACAGGTTCTTCAGGACCTCGGCAGTCAGGTCATTGCGCTCGGCCTGGTAGCTGTTGCGCAGATGGGGCGGAATGTCTTCCTTGCCGATGCGGCTGGGATTGGTGCGGGAGGTATGCAGGAAAGTGCCACCAGTGCGACCGGAGCGATTCACCAGCTCTTCGGAGAGACGCTGATAGTTGTCGCTGTTGTCATAATCCTTGTCGCGCACCATGTCGACCAGGCCGGCCCAGCCGCGCCGCAGTCCAATCACGTCGTAACCTTCGCGCAGCGCCCGTATGGTGACCGCACGTATCGCCGGATTGAGGCCGGGGACATCGCCGCCTCCCGTAAGAATTGCGATCACGCCTCTCTTGCTATTGCCGCTTGCCATGACGAAAACCTACCCTCCCGGGAAAAAGCAGAACACCATACAGTGTAGCTGGAGTGTATGGAGGCGTGCGATGCTCGACCCCGCGCGAGGAATTGGATGCCTGCATCGTTCTCGAATGCCGATGTGCGGTTTGTGAAATGAACAACATTCTGGCACTGTAGTATGGAGTCATGGGCTGGAAGATTTCCCGCTGGCGTGTCGACGGCAGCTTCGGTACCAAGAACATCAGGCCTCCATGGGAGAAGAAACGGATGATCGTGTGGCACCGCAGGCAATCTTTGTCATTGGCCCTCTGTTGTACTCTGCTGCTGCTCACCCTACCGCTGGATTCAGGCGGGACAGCGCTTTACCAGGCCGCCTCACTGTCAGGGTCTGACTACTCTGGTCAGGGAATCCCGCTGACCCCCGAGGAACTCCAGGCTTTGGTCGCGCCGGTTGCGCTGTATCCCGACAATTTGCTGGCGCAAGTCCTGGTTGCCGCGACCTTTCCCGATCAGCTTCTGGTAGCCAAAATGTGGCTGGACCACAGCATGGAGCTTCCAGCAGGGGCTTTCATCCAGCAACTCAGCGCTCAGCCGTGGGACCCGAGCATCAAAGGGCTGACCCAGTTTCCGGCGGTGATGAACATAATGTCGCGCAATCTCATCTGGACCTCCCAGCTGGGCGAGGCCTATCACAACCAGCATTCCATGGTGATGGCTGCGGTCCAGGCATTGCGAGCCCGGGCCAAGACGGAGGAGCATCTGAAGTCCACTCCGCAGATGATTCTGGCGCAGCCCAGCGGCGACATTCTCACCCTGCAGCCGGGAAATCCTCTGATGGTCCTGGTCCCGCAGTACAATCCAGCCGCAGTTTATGGAACTCCGGTGCAGACGCCGAATTTCACCAACAAGAACATGCCGGAAAATGGCTTGATCGCGTTTGGCGATGGGGTGCCGCTTGGCGCCGTGTCCGGCACCGACTGGGGCTGGAGCAACTGGGGCTGCAATTGGTATCAGGGCGTGGCCAACTATCGGAATTATCCCTACTTCGGCAATCACGCGTGGCATGGCGGATACTACGGTGGTTATGTCTACTACGGCAACCATTCCTACCATGACGACGCCAATCGCCCGTTCGGTTCCCAGGCCGGCGGACAACCCGGCGCACATGTCGACGCGCAAGCGGCCGACACTGAGGCCAGCAAGCGCAGCTTCAACGTAAGCGGTGACGGTTGCCCCGAAGCCTGGCTTTCAGGTTTTCAGCGCATGGTCTCGCGAGGGCGGAGGCTGGGCCAGCATCGACGGTCCTCTCGGTTGGGGACCGCCCGACCCACAGTACAGACGTTAAGCGCCTTCAGCAGTTGGGGCAGTCAGGCCGGCACAACCTTCGGGATTGGCGGTTGGGGCGATCGCTCCGCCAGCTATCGAGGGTGGGCCATTCGTGGCGGAGCTTCTGGTTGGGGTATCGGAGGCCGCTCCAGCGGATTGCACTGGTGATTCCCGTGGCTGATTCGGCGTTGCACAAATCAAGGGAGGCATGGATGAGGATGATGTCGCGGGCGGGCGATAGGTCCGGGAGGGTGCGTTACCGGGGTTGGATGGCGTTGGCCATTGTGGCGCTGACCATCGCACTTCCGGCTTGCCGCAAGCACGCCACTTCGGCCGGCGAGCCTGCTCGCGGTCAAAAGACATTTTCCACGCCCAGAGGAAGCCGGTCTGGCGCTGGCTCTCGCTGCCAAGAACGACGATCAGCCGCAGATGCTAGGCGATTTTCGGCCCTGATTCGAAAGACGTCATTTCCTCCGGCAATGCCGACGAAGACAAACGTTCGTTTGCAGGATTTGCCTCTGCTTACGACCGAGTGAATCGCTGGCGCAGGCTGGAGAATGGAACGGAAATCCTGTTGGTCGACGTTAGCAATACCGCCTTCCCGGTACCGCTCCGAAAGAGCTCGTCCGGACAGTGGTACTTCGATACCACGTCGGGAAAGGCTGAGCTTCTCAATCGCACCATCGGCGGAAATGAGCTCGCCGCCATCGATATTCTGGGCGCACTGGCGTATGCGCAAACCGAGTATTTCGCGCCGCGAACACGATGGCACGAAGCAGTACGCCCGCAAGTTCATCAGCGATCCCGGCACGGAAGACGGATTGTACTGGCCCGATGCTGCCGGCAAGCCGAAGAGTCCGCTGGGACCCCTGGTGGCGTTTGCTACCAAGGAGGGCGGCCCAGCTTCAACCCAGCCAGCACAAGCCTTTCCACGGCTACTACTTCGGCTTATTGACGACGCAAGGGATTTTTTGCCAACGGCGGTCTTAGAGATTATGTCCGCGCGGGTCTCATGAACCGGGGATTTGGTTACGTCGCCTATCCGGCCGAGTACGGAGTCACCGGTGTGAATGACCTTCATTATCGATCAGGACCGCATGGTCTTTCAGAAGGACTTGGGAGAGGCGACCAAAACCCAGGCGCCCTTCATGAACCAATTCAATCCCGACTCCAATTGGAGCGAGGTGCGGGAGTAAGAACGAAGTTTGTTTTAGCCAGTTGCGTTCGGCTCCGTCGTCGCGACTACTACCGGACAAATCGGGAAGCAAGGTTTGGATCTAGTTTCCGAATCTTCGAGATTTACATTCCCGAGCTGATAGCTGACGGCTGATAGCTGATAGCTTCCTGTCGTACACTAACTTCACACATGGTCGTCATCTACGGCATTCATTCGGTCAGCGAGGCTCTGAAGTCGGGCGCGCGCAGCTTCGAGTACGTCGGCATCGCGCGCGAGCGCCACGATCAGCGCATGCAGCGCCTGATTGACGATTGCCGCGCCAGCGGCGTACAGGTGCGCTTCCTGCCGCGCGAGCAGCTCGACCGGCTCGCCAATACCAATACCCATCAGGGCGTGATCGCTGTTACCAGCGGCAAGCAGTTCGCCGACGTGGACACGCTGCTGGAGCAGCGCCACGGCGAATACAGCTTCCTGGTTGTCGTGGACAGCGTCGAGGATCCCCACAACCTGGGCGCGCTCATTCGCACCGCCGACGCCGCCGGTGCCGACGGCATGATCATTCCGGAGCGGCGAGCCGCTGGGTTGACTGGCACGGCGGTGAAGGCTTCGGCCGGAGCTTCCGAGCATCTGCCGATCGCGCGCGTCACCAACATCTCGCGCACTCTGGATGAGCTGAAAGAGCGCAACGTGTGGACGGTTGGGCTGGATGAACGCGGCACCAAGAGCTACGACGAACTGGACTACAACATGCATTGCGCCATCGTGCTGGGCGCAGAAGGCAAGGGAATGCACGATCTGGTCCGCAGACGCTGCGATTTTCTGGTTTCCATTCCCATGCTCGGGCACGTGCCCTCGCTCAATGTCTCGGTTGCGGGAGGCGTGGTGATGTTCGAGCTTGCGCGCCAGCGGCGCGTGGCCAGCGCCCCGGAGGAACCAAATCCTCAAAATGAATTCGCATTGGAAAAGAACGCTGCGAGGTATCCCAAACTCCAGCCCGAAGGGCGGAACAATAATAGCCCAGCGCGGAAGCGCTGCGGTTCGATTCGGAAATGAGTCCGAGTCCCGTAGGGACGGCACGGTTCTAACGCAGACCCGCAAATGTTCGAAGCACATATATGCACCCCCTCCTGAACGAGACGCAAAACTAGCAATGCGGTCCTTCACAATAATCGTCGTTCTATTTGTTTGTTCGCTTGCGCACGCGATCGACCGCGACGCTTTCACCATCACGCGCTATCAGCTCGAAGTCCAGATCGACCGCACCACCCACGTCATGGCCGTTACCGGCAAACTCACCCTGCGCAACGACTCCAAGATTCCCGAGAAGAACATTGCCTTGCAGGTCTCGTCGTCGCTGAACTGGAACAGCGTCACGCTCGACGATAAGCCGGTGCAGTGGTTGGGCGAGAATTACACCTCCGACATCGATCACACCGGAAGTCTTTCGGAAGCGATCGTGACTCTTCCGAAGGCGGTCCCGCCGGCCGCCTCGATTACGCTGGCCGTGCAGTATGGTGGGACCATCACTCCCGACGCGACGCGTCTCACTCGCATGGGCGCTCCCGCTGACGTCGCCGCGCGCAACGATTGGGACCAGATCAGCGATGCGTTCACGGCGGTGCGCGGGCTGGGATATGTCGTCTGGTATCCGGTCGCCATCGAAGCCGTGAATATGAGCGACGGCAATGCTGTGTTCGATGCCCTCGCCGTGTGGAAGCAGCGTCATGACCACAGCGAGTTCGGTGCTCGCATTATCGTGCTTGGTGGAAGTACGGAATCGCTGTGTGTGGCCGTGAATACGACGGTCTCGAGTTGCGGTGAGAGTCGCGAAGTCGCGGGTGGCGAGAACGGCAGCGCCAAGCTTAGGGAGTTCAGTAACACATTAACCTTGGCTGGCATGAAGGACACCGTTCCAGCCTTCGCCCTCGCCAATTACGAATCGCTGGATCGTCCGACAATTTCTCTGTTGCACCTGCCCGAGGACACCTCGCTGGCGCGGGATTACGCGGTGGCAGCCGAAGCCAGCGATCCACTGCTGCACGATTGGCTGGGCGAACCAGGCCAACCAGCGCGAGTGGTGGAGTTGACCGACCCCAATGCCAATCCCTACCAGAGCGGAGCGGTCTTGTTCACGCCGTTGCGCCAGGCGCCGACCGCGACTTTGCAGCTCCTGTTGTTGCCCACGCAGGTTGCGGCCCGTCTGCATTCTCCGCATCCGTGGATTCAGGAAGGCACCGAGCGCTTCCTGCAAACCGTTTTGGTGGATGGCCGCTCGGGGCGAAAATCCGCGTTGGATTTCCTCGACGAGTATCGCGAGCCGCTGGTGAGAGCGGAAGAGGCAGCAAATCCAAAAGCGGATGCCGCTTCGAAGGCCGTGCCGGACGCCAACTCCGCGGACAACACGCTGCTCAACACTAACGACGAGCTCTACCTGCGAGGCAAAGGCAGCTTCGTGTTGTGGATGCTGCGCGATATGGTCGGCGATTCCGCGATGCAGTCGGCGCTGGCGGCTTATCGTCCCGGAGCCGACAAGGATCCCGCCTACCTGCAGCGGCTGTTGCAGACCAGTTCCAAGCGCGATCTGGAATGGTTCTTCGACGACTGGGTCTATCGCGATCGCGGCCTGCCCGACTTTCACGTCGACTCGGCCTACACACGGTCCTTGTTGAGCGAGACTTATAAGAGCTTCCTGGTAACTGCCACCATCGACAATCGCGGTCGCGCGGGTGCGGAAGTTCCAGTGCTGGTGCAGACTCCGTCGGGCGAGAAGGTCGTGCGCGTGCTGGTAAAGGCTGGGCAGAAAGGCACGGGCCGCCTCCCAGTTCCCGTCGCTCCCGACAAAGTCATGGTCAACGACGGCAGTGTGCCGGAAGCGATTGTCGGCAGCAGTGTACAATGTCCCGCCGCCTCGGGAGGAGCCGATTCCACCACCGAGGCCGGAAGACGACGACAAAAACAAAGACAAACAGAATTGATGTTGTGGCCTGCGGTGGCCCTGAAACGACGAAGAGGAAGATCTGACCACGGAGGGCACGGAACTCACGGAGGTTTTATGATTCTTGATCTTGTTTGATTCCTTCCGTGATCTCCGTGTTCTCCGTGGTAGAGATAAATACCCTATGAGCTACATTCAATTTCTCGGCGCCGCAGGAGTTGTTACCGGATCGAAGCACCTCATCCACGTGGACGGCGACGGCAGGGCGCGCGTCCGCTGCAAGTGCTGGTCGATTGTGGTCTCTTTCAAGGCCAGAAGGAATGGCGCGAGCGCAACTGGCAGGACTTGCCGGTACCCGCGAACACCATCGATGCCGTCATCCTGACCCACGCGCATCTCGACCACTCCGGCTGGATCCCGCGGCTGGTGAAGCAAGGCTTTCACGGGCCGATCTACGCCACCGCGCCCACCATCGAGCTTGTGCAGCATTTTGCTGCCTGACTCCGGACATCTCCAGGAAGAAGACGCGGCGTTCTACAACAAGACGAAGGCGTCGAAACATCATCCTGCGTTGCCGCTCTACACCATGGAAGAAGCGCAGCAGTGCATGACGCTCTTCCGTCCGGTCAGCTTCGGCGAAGTTAAACAGCTCAGCAATCAGCTGTCGTTTCGTTTTGTGCGCGCCGCTCACATCCTCGGGTCGTCGATGGCGGAGATCACAGTGACTTCCGCAAGGGACGGCGAAGAAGCTGCTCTTCACCGGCGACATTGGGCGCGTCCGCGATAGCGAGGTCGCGCCCGGCAATGTTCTTCATTCCGGTCCCACTGAGGGCGAAGACTGCGATCTGCTGGTGATGGAGAGTACGTACGGCAATCGTGAGCACCCGCACAACGATCCGCGTCCGGAAATGGCTGCGCTCATCCGCACCGCCTTACAACGTGGTGGCAGCGTGGTGGTGCCATCGTTCGCCGTCGAGCGCACCCAGAAGTTCCTGTTCCTGCTGAAGGAGTTGATGGAGACCGGGCAGGTCCCACGGGTCCCGGTGCACGCCGACAGCCCTATGGCGATCAAGGCTGTCCAGATTTTCATGAAGCACTCGGAAGAGTTCACGCCCGAGACCAAGACACTGATCGCCAAGTACGGTTCGCCGCTCGACTGGCCCGACTTCCACTTCGATGTCACCCAGGACGATTCCAAAAAGATCAATGACATAAAGTCTCCGGTGATCATCATCTCCTCCAGCGGCATGGTCGCCGGCGGCCGCATCCTGCATCACTTGATGCTGCGCCTGCCCGATCCCAAGAACCTGGTGCTGTTTATCGGATTCCAGGCGCCGGGAACCCGCGGCTTCACCATCCAGCACGGCGCGCCCCAGGTGAAGATGTTCGGGCAGCAGGTTCCCATTCACGCGCAGGTGGCTAGTTTGGAACAGTTCAGCGACCACGCCGACACTCCCGAACTGCTGGAGTGGTTGCACACTTTCCGACGCGCGCCGAGCGTGACCTATCTGGTGCACGGCGAGCCGGCCGCGGCTGCGCAACTGCGCGCCGCCATGACTCAGGCGTTGGGATGGAATGTGCAAGTGGCCGAGTATCGGGAGAAGGTGCAAGTGGAGTAATTCGTTTCACCACGGAGGCACGGAGTCCACGGAGTTGTTTTTATTCTTTAGCTTCTCCGAGGCTCCCGTGACCTCCGTGCCTCCGTGGTGAAGGAGATTTTTATGGCAACATTCGGACTCATCGAGTACGCGGACGCCGGCCCTGAAGTCCGGGCGGTGTACGACGACATCATGGCAACGCGCAAGACTGACTGGATCAATAATTTCTGGAAGGCACTGGCGAACGATCCAGCGCTGTTGAAGCGAACCTGGCAAGACATCAAGCAGATCATGGCGCCGGGCGCGCTCGACCCGCTCGTCAAGGAGATGATTTACGTCGCCGTCAGCGTAACCAACGGCTGCCCGTACTGCATCGCTTCTCATACGGCGTCGGCGCGCAACAAGGGGATGACACCGGAGATGTTTCACGAGCTGATGTCCGTCGTGGGCATGGCCAATGAGAGCAACCGCCTCGCCAACGGCTATCAGATTGAAATTGACGACGAATTCAAGCCGCCGTTGAAGTAGCGCGACGTTTTTGCCAATGTCGGAAGCAGCGGTTCCCAATCCGTTGACCTCATACGTGCGTACCCTCATTGACGGCTGCAATTCCCATAAGCTGCCCGCCCGACCGCGGCCAGATTGCTTTGTAACCTTCTTGCAAATCGCGACTCTAATCGATTGAAGCGGTGGGAGCATTAAGTCGAGGTAAGACTATGTCGAAGTTCTGGTTACGTTTTGGGTTGGCAGCGGCAATAGCCGTTCTGGTGGTTGGCATCGTGATGCGCGATTCTCGCAGCTCCGTGGTCGCGAGTGAGATGGTGACAGCGCTTCCGAAGCCCGCATTCGATGAGCCTCTGGCGAGCTCGCCCGGCCAGGAGACTGCAGTGGTAGCCGGTGGCTGCTTCTGGGGCATTCAGGCTGTTTTCCAGCACGTCAAAGGCGTGATCTCGGCCACGTCCGGTTATTCCGGCGGCTCAGCGAAAACGGCTGAATACGAAATTGTCAGCACGGGCACCACTAACCATGCTGAGTCCGTAAAGATCGTCTTCGATCCGTCGAAGATTACCTACGGCCAGTTGCTCCAGGTGTTCTTGTCGGTCGCGCACGATCCCACGCAGTTGAACCATCAGTATCCGGACGAGGGCACACAGTATCGGTCCGTGATTTTCTACGGCAACGATCAGCAGAAGAAGATTGCCGACGACTATATCGCGCAGTTGGAGCAGGCGAAGATCTTCAAAAGCAAGATCGTGACCCAGGTAGTCCCGTTGAAGGCCTTCTATCCCGCGGAGGGTTATCACCAGAATTATGCGGCGATGCACCCGGATAACCCCTACATCGCGCACTTCGATCTACCGAAAGTCGCCAACTTGCAGCAGATATATCCGCAGCTCTATCGCAACCAGTAGCTATTTACGGATCGGATCGCAGAAGCGACCGGGTGGCGACCAACCAGCCGCAACGCGGCGGAAGCGCAGTTAGCCCGGGGCGTAAGCCCCCGGAAATGGATATGGGAACCCTGAGCCGCGTAGCGGCGACATTTGTGTTAGCCGCGGGCGTGAGCCCGCGGTGAAGTGGATAAAGTAATTGAGCCGCGGAGCGGCGGCACAGTTCATAACACAGACATCGTAGGGACGGCACAATGCAAATGTCTGAAGGCCGGTTCTAGGTAATTGGATACACTATGAGCAATCGCAGAAACTTTCTCAAAACCACGTTCTCATTTCTTTCAGGAGCCGCAATCATGACCCTGCATTAACCGCACCGAAGCCGACGCCGCACCTGCCTCGACCGATTACGTCGAGGTCGTCGAGTTCAAAGATGACGGCCAGAAGATTGGCCCCAAGCGCGTGCCCAAGGTGGTGAAGACCGACGCCCAATGGCGTGCGCAGTTGACCCCCGAGCAGTTCAACGTCACGCGCCAGGCTGGCACCGAGCGCGCCTTCACCGGCCAGTACTGGGACTTACATACGAAAGGAATGTTTCGCTGCGTGTGTTGCCAGAACGCGTTGTTCAGCTCGGCGACCAAGTTCGACTCCGGCACCGGCTGGCCCAGCTTCTGGGAGCCCATCGCCAAGCAGAACGTCAAGACCGACCGCGACTCGACCTTGGGCATGACGCGCGACGAGGTGAAGTGCACCGAGTGCGACGCCCATCTCGGTCACGTCTTCGACGACGGCCCGCGTCCGACCGGCCTGCGTTACTGCATGAACTCGGCTTCGCTGACGTTCGTGAAGTCATAGCGTCGCGCCAAACCTTGAGCGCTTGTATCGACGATTTCAAGCAGTGGGTGCCCCGTTCTAGCCTTCTTTCGGCTAGGGCGGGGCAGTTCTCTTAGGACGAACGGCTCGGTGCCTACTCCACCGTAACCGACTTCGCCAGATTACGCGGCTGATCGACATCGCATCCGCGCCGCACGGCGATGTGATACGCCAGCAACTGGCACGGCACGACTTCCAGAATCGGCGCCAGCAATTCCGGCGCGTCCGGCACGTACAGCACGTGGTCGGCCGCTTCGCGAATCTCCTCATCGCCTTCGGTAGCAATCGCTATCACCGTCCCCGAGCGCGCCTTCACTTCCTTTAGGTTCGACAGCGTCTTCTCATACCGCAGCACCGAGCCGGGATCATTCACATCGCGCGTCGCAAGAATCACGACAGGCAGGTCTTCATCGATCAGCGCGTTAGGGCCGTGCTTCATCTCGCCCGCAGGGTAGCCTTCGGCGTGAATGTAGGAAATTTCCTTCAGCTTCAGCGCGCCTTCCAGCGCGATGGGATAGTGAATGCCGCGTCCCAGAAAGAGGAAATCGTGGGCGCGGTGATATTCCTTGGCGAGATCTTCCGTCTCCTCATCATGCGCCAGCAGCGCTTCCAGCTTGCCCGGCATCAGGGTCAGGTCCTCCAGCAATTTCTTGGAGTGGTCGGCATCAATGGTGCCGCGGACCTGCCCAAGATAAACCGCGAACAGGAACAGCGCCGTCAATTGCGCGGTGAACGCCTTGGTTGAGGCGACGCCGATTTCCGGACCCGCGTGGGTGTAAATCGTTCCATTGGCTTCGCGCGCAATCATCGATCCAACGACGTTGCAGATGCCCAGCGTCTTGGCGCCTTTGGCGCGCGACTCGCGCATGGCGGCGATGGTGTCGGCCGTTTCACCCGACTGCGTGATCAGGATGCACAGATCGCCGGGACCGGTCAGCGGATCGCGATAGCGAAACTCGCTGGCGTAATCGACTTCCACCGGCAGCTTGGCCAACCGCTCAATCATGAACTTGCCGGCCAGCGCGGCGTGCCAACTGGTGCCGCAGGCGGCGATGTAAACCTTGCTGAGCTTGCGGAAATCATCTTCGGTAATGTCCATCTCGTCGAGAAAGACTTTGCCGGAATCGAGCGAGACCCGGCCCAGCGTGGTGTCGCGGACGGCGCGCGGCTGCTCGTAGATTTCCTTCAGCATGAAATGCTTGAAGCCGCCCTTTTCCGCCATGATGGGGTCCCACGTGATGTGCTGCACCTCGCGTGTAATCGGCCGGCCTTCAAAGTCGCTCAGCTGCACGCCTGTCGGCGTGATGACGGCGAGGTCGCCGTCGGCGAGGAAGAACAGGTCGCGCGTGTGATAGAGAATCGCCGGCACGTCGCTGGCAACGAAGTACTCGTTCTTGCCCAGACCGATGACCGCGGGCGGCCCGTTGCGCGCCGCGACAATTTTGTTAGGCTCGTCCGACGAGATGACCGCGATGGCGAAGACGCCAGTCAGGACCTTCACGGTCTTGCGAACCGCCTCTTCCAGCGAAACGTGATGCCCGTTGCCCTCGGCCTTCAGGTTTTTCTCGACCAGGTGGGCGATGACTTCGGTGTCAGTCTCGGTAACGAACTTGTGGCCTTCGTCGATCAGCTTCCGCTTCAGGCTGACATAGTTCTCCACGATACCGTTGTGGACCACGACGATCTTGCCGGTGCAATCACGATGAGGATGGGCATTCTCTTCCGTCGGACGGCCGTGCGTGGCCCAGCGGGTATGGCCGATGCCGTATGTCCCATCCAGCGGCTTCAGGCGGATGGCCTCTTCCAGATTGCGCAGCTTGCCCTCGGCGCGGCGCACCTGGAGACCATCGCCGTTACCGGCAACGGCGATTCCGGCCGAGTCATAACCGCGATATTCAAGCCGCCGCAGGCCGTCGATGATGACCGGCACAACCCGCTTCGGTCCTACATAACCTACAATGCCACACATAGATCAGCCCTCTCGCGATTCGCTGGTGGAAGTACTACAGCCGCTGGGAATTGGAAGTCCTATCTCATTTGATGTTACAGCGTAATCTCCGGTCGCGGTATTGTCGCATGCCACGCTTTTTGCAGACATAAACAACTCGCATGGGTCTCGCGCTTGCATTTTCCATGAACTCCCTTCATGATTTCGGGGTGTCACCCAGGAGCTAATGAATGACTGCTTTTCGCAGAGACATCCAGATTGTAATGTTAACGATGGTTGCAATTGTCTTGTTTGCCGGTGCAGCCCTTTGCCCAGCATCTGCACAAACCCGCTACGAGTCCGTTTACAACGGACATAGGATTATCTATCCGGAATCCAGCATCCCCCGGCCCGGTCGCCAGCACACGAACTATTTTTTTGTCGACTCGGACCAACCGAAACCGAACCCTGATCCGGGTGATGAAACCCCAGGCTCAGTAGCCTGCGTATATAAGTTGGTAACTGGACCGACCGGCTGCCCGATTGCCACCAGCACAACCGTGCCAAACGGTGGTATTGGCGCTATTGCCATCGTGGACGCCGGTTACTACCCGACCGCGCAGTCCGACTTGGACGCCTTTGACTCCTACTTCGGTATTCCGGCTACGACCATTACGCAGGTCTGGCCCGGCCCCATACGGCCGCCCGTTTACGGGGATTGGGAGGTGGAGGAAGCATTAGATATCGAGTGGGCTCACGCCATGGCGCCGCAGGCCAAGCTGTTCCTGGTGGTATCGGCCCTGTGTACAAGCCAGGCGTGCGACACCGATCCGACCTGGCAAGCGGTGCAGCTCGCCGGGACCCTAGTGGCCCAGAACGGCGGCGGCGTGGTAAGCATGAGCTTTGGCGATGCGGAGATTTCTCAGGAAACTGGCTTTGATCAATACTTCACTACTCCGGGAGTCGTCTACTTTGCAGCCACCGGCGATTCAGGACTTGGCGTGAGCGGCTATCCGGCAGCGTCACCAAACGTTGTGGCGGTTGGAGGAACCTATTTTAACCGCGACGGCAACGGAAACTTCACCTACGAGCAGTACTACACTGGCGGCGGAGGGGGAGACATCAGTCCCTACGAGCCGCGTCCCAGCTACCAGAATGGCATTGCAAGCATCGTAGGAAACTTTCGCGGCTATCCTGACGTCGCTTCCGATTTTTGTTGCACTGCCATTTACCTCCAGGGCTGGGGTTCAGTCGGAGGCACCAGTTGGGCGTCTCCTACTTTTGCGGGTATCGTGAACGCGGCCGGCAGCCGGCAACAGTCGTCCTCGGCTGAGCTCACCATGATGTACAACGAGCTGGCCAGTCCCATCAAGTACCATGCTGATTTCAACGACATCACGATGGGTGATCCGCATTGCAAAGTTGGTTGGGACCTGTGCACCGGCATCGGTTCCCCCCATACTTACGCCGGCAAGTAACCAACCAGGCCCCCGGATTGCCGGTTCGATCCGGTCAAGGCGGGGGCCTTTGCCCGCATCACACTGTTACGTCGATTTCCAGGGCCAGGAGCCACGGAGGCGGCCACGTAACTTCTCTTGGAGAACGGGTGTAGAGTACCAGCGTCCGGACTACTAACCGTCAACGGTCGCATCCGTGAGGAGACCATCATGACGAGCCCCCCGGTTTCTAACCCCACGTTGCGCAGCCTGCTGAGAAGCGCAGCCACAGCGCTAACGTTTTGCGCGCTGATTATCCTGGCAGCGTTGGCGATGCAGGCCCAAACCTTCAATGTAATTCATCAGTTCTCCCTAGGCCCGGCCGGAAACACTCCTGTTACCGGCGTAACCATTGACGCCAGAGGCCGCCTCTATGGCACGACTTCGAGCGGCGGGGTCAGTGGCTATTATTGCGACATGGGATGCGGCGTCGTGTACCGCCTCGCGCCAGAGGGGTCGGGGTGGATCTACACTCCGCTCTACGCGTTCCGCGGACCCACAGGCGACGGAGACGGACCAAACTCCCGGCCCGCGTTCGCTCCCAATGGCATTTTGTACGGTACGACGGGCGCGGGGGGAACGAATTTCTGCGAGGGCCCTGGTTGCGGAACAGTCTACAGCCTAAGACCCCACGCCACCGCCTGCACCACGGCGCTTTGTGCCTGGCAGGAGAGCGTGATCTATTCGTTTGCCAATGACTATGGTGGTCCTGGTTACGGGGCATTGGTTTTCGATGCCCAGGGGAATGTCTACGGTACGGCGGTCGGCGGGGGGCTAGGCGACACCGGTGGCGCGGTATATGAGATGACGCTTTCCAATGGCCAGTGGGTTTATCAAAACCTCTACGTTTTTACCGGATTTGCCGGAGGGAGCGACGGCTCCTTCGCGGAAGGCGGAGTGATTTTTGATGGGGCGGGCAATTTATATGGCACGACGAGCGAGGGCGGCGGGCAAGGCTGTTCGGACCGCGGCTGCGGTACGGTCTTCGAGCTAAGTCCCAACGGGTCCGGCTGGACTGAAAAGATACTCTATGCCTTCGAGGACGGGCCGGATGGAGCCGGGCCCGTCGCGGGCCTGATTATGGATGCTGGCGGGAATCTTTACGGGACGACCACTAGTGGCGGCCAGAATGGAGGTGGCACTGTTTTTGAGCTGAGCCCCTCCGGGAGCAATTGGAATTTCAATCTGCTTTACAGCTTCAGCCATACGGAATACTACGGCGGTGCAAGCGGCAGCCTGGCAATGGACAGTTCCGGCAATCTCTACGGCACCACCCTCTACGGTGGCTCGTATGGCTGGGGTTCGATCTTCAAACTGTCCCCGTCGGGTGGTGGCTGGACCTACGCGTCGCTGCACGACTTCACTTTTGGCAACGACGGTGCGGTACCCCAAGGCGATGTAACGCTGGATGGGAATGGCAACCTCTACGGCACGACGAGCGAAGGCGGCACATACGACTGTGCTCAGGATGAAGGCTGCGGCGTGGTGTGGGAGGTCACGCCGTAGCAGTTACTCCTTGGCACGAGTCCTTCATTACTGTGGTGAAAACGTAATCCCTGTAACGGTCATCCGGTGTGACCACGACACTTAAGACGGAAGAGTTCTAGCGGTCGAAGCCTTCCCAGGTGGTAAAGATCTCGACGGCGAAATCGGCGGCCATGCCAGTGACCATCGGGCCAGGGTCACCGTAGATTTCCATGCGTGTAGGAAGGGCCACCTGTATGATTTGCTGTATGTGCCGGTGAACGGCGGGGCCCGCAAAGTGCGCCGCGATAGCGGCTTGGTCGGCGTAGCCCTCGACCAGGCGGCAGCGCGTGCGATCTGCGCTCAGCACAAAGTGGAATCCTATGGTGCCGGGTTCCTGCTCGCTCTCCGCAACCATTTCTTTCGCGATGGCCTCAAACTCGGCCAATTTACCGTCATAAATGTCGAGGTCAACCACTACACGAATACGGGTGGTGCTCATGGGTAGTCCCCTGAAACTTGTCGGCATTCCGGGCGATCCATCGCCAAGGCAGTTCGCCCAGCTCTCCGCGAGTAGCGTAATCGCCCGTGCACAAGCGGGTCGGTCTAGCCGTCGAGCCGGAAGCTGTATTCCTCAATGACCGGATTTGTCAGCACTTCACGCGCGATCCGCTCGACTTCCGCCTGCGCGTCTTCGCGGCTCACGCTGTTGTCGAGCGCTATCTCAAAATACTTGCCCTGGCGCAGGTCGTCGATGCCGCGATAGCCCATCTTCTTCAGCGCGCCGTGAATGGTTTTCCCTTGCGGGTCGAGAACGCTTTTCTTGAGCGAAACGTAAACGTAGGCTTTCATGAGAGAATCTATTATAGCTTTTGCCATATTCGATTCACTGCTTGCGAAGGATTGCCCCGCCGAGCCAGTTTTTACTTGACTGAGCAATTTTGATGTCCTAAGCTTTGTGACAATTTAGCTTAGCCGAAGTAAAATACGTAACATAGCAAAAATGGACATCTGGGTTGTCCCTCTCAGGGCACAGCCTTGTCATATTTTCAGGGAATTCGCTTGCAGTGGCGGCGAATGGGTTGGTCGAGTACGACCTTTCGCGCTCCCAAGGTTAGAGACGCATAACTACGGTTTGGCGAGCCGGGCACGCACTTTTACCATGCGGTCGGCGTCAAGCTTTATTTGCACTGTTGTTTTCGGGGTTCCCGGGAGACGATCGTCATGACCTTGCGTCTGCACTCTCTGCGGTTCTATCTGCGGTTGTCGTGCTATCTGATGCCGCTTACGGCGTTTGCCGCCGCCGCCTATATCAGGTTTGTCCCCCTGCGCTCTGTGCTCTCCCAAACCGAGTATGAGCCCCGCTTCTACTTTGGTGTGTTATTGGTGGCAACCTTGGTGTGGGCCATCGCAGCCGAAAACTGCGGGCTTTGCGACATCGAGGAGTTGTTCCAGGAATATACCGGCCTGAAGAAGTCTATATCGGCGTGCGTGACCACCTACGCCGTACTTTCCTGTGTGCTGTTTTTCTATCGGCAGCAGAACTTCTCCCGCGTATTTTTTGCGGTCAGCGCCATCATCCTGCTGGCGTGTACGATACTCAGCCGCGGCCTCTTTCGCCTGGCATTGCGAGGCTGGCATCAGCAGCGCCGGCCGCTGCGTATTCTGGTTGTGGGCGCTGACGCCTATGCCCGCCGGGCCGCGGCCCGGCTCGTCCATATTCCGTTTGCCGCCTCCAAGGTTGTGGCCCACATTCGGGTTCCCGAAGATGAAGAAGTGGCCGTGGTGGATGTGCCCGTGTTCGAGCTCGCCGACGTCGGGCGCGGCATCGGCATCCCGTTTGACGACGTTGTGATTGCCTTGCCCGGACACCGTCTGTCATGCCTCTCCGATCTCTTCCGCACCCTGCAACCGCTGTGCACTCCGGTGCGGGCCATTATGGATATTGGCGATATACCTGTGCTGCGCGAGAGATTGTTCCAGTTCGGCGATCTTCAGATGCTGGATTTGGCTAATTCACCAGCCGAATCGCCAATGTATTTTGTTTTGAAGCGAGTGTTCGATGCGGTCTTTTCCCTGCTGGTCGTCCTTTTAGGGGGACCGCTAATGTTGATGATCGCGGCGATCGTCAAGCTCACTTCCAAGGGGCCAGTGCTTTTCTGTCAGGAGAGAGTAGGTCTGAACGGGCAGCACTTCAAAATGTATAAGTTCCGCACCATGACGGTCGATGCGTCGTCAGAAAGTTCGACGCGCTGGACGACGGTCAACGATCCCCGTTGCACTCCGGTAGGAAGGTTCCTGCGAAAGACCAGCCTCGATGAGTTGCCGCAATTCTTCAATGTTCTCAAGGGCGAGATGAGCGTGGTCGGGCCGCGTCCCGAGCGTCCCCATTTCGTGAAGAAATTTCTGGAAGAGATTTCGCATTACGACACCCGGCACCGCCTGAAGGTCGGCATTACCGGCTGGGCCCAGGTGAACGGCTGGCGCGGCGACACCTCCATCGCCAAGCGCTTCGAGTACGACCTGTACTATCTGCAGAACTGGAGCTTCTGGTTCGACCTGCGGATCGTCTGCCGGACGGCCTCCAGCCTGTTCCATAAGAACGCCTACTAGGGCCGGCCTTCTGCGTACCGCCGCTGTTTGAAGGGGACGGTCTTTAGTGTCTGCGGTGCCGCCGCTGCGCGGCTCGGATTGACTTTCCATTCCACCCGGCGCTTACGCGCCGGGCTAACTTCATTCCGCCGCTGCGCGGCTGGTTCGGTCTATTTCGAGCGGTTTGTTCCACCGCCAATTTCTTTAGCCAGTCGCGACACAGTTTCTTCACCCCCGGGTGCTTCGTGGGAACCGCTAACCCACCGGCTCGCATCACCTTCCAAGGTGTATCTCAAGGCCTACAGGCCAACATTATGGTTGAGGTTTGACGCGGCGCTGAAATGTCGCACTGCCCGACCCATGTGGCCTCCAAAAGGAAAAGCCCGCCTGGCGCGGGCTCTTGCTTCTCGGAAACCTGTGTTCTTGCTAACTGCTGCTTTTCCTACCGGCTGCTGTTCGGCGCGGCCTCGCTCTGCTGTGCCGTCAGCCGCGCACTATTGCGTTGCGCAATCGTCTTCTTGGCATTGTCGGCCAGCTGCTTGGCCTGCGGGAGCAGATCCAGCCCCTTCTGCACTTCAGGATCGGTTTCCGCGTGGACCCTCATGCCTTCCTGCTGGCCGAATTCGTTGATGAACAGCTCCGCCTTGATATTGGAGCGAATCCAGTCGTTGTTCTCCGCCAGGTCGGCTTCGGTGAAGGTGACCTTCTGCTCGTCCAGGAACTTGCGGAACTCCTGCATTACCGCATCATCAACTTCGAATTGCTTGCTGACAGTGTGATTGATCACGTAATGCTTGGCGAAGTTGAAGAATGCGTACTTCTCCAGCAGCGTGTCCTGGAACTTGTTGGTCTTCTGATTCGCGATCTTTACGTCCGGCGTGATGCCGCCGCCGCCATAGACCGTCCGGCCACTGTCCGTCATCTTGACTTCATGATTGCCGACGGCGGTGCTGTCGCCGTTCTCACGATCGTTGTAGTAATAGTCGTAGAGCGAGACGCCGGTATACTCGCGCTGAATCAAGCGCCCGCTGGGGGTGTAATACTTGGCGGTGGTCAGCGCCAGTCCGGTGTTTTCCGACAGCGGATAAACCGTCTGTACCAACCCCTTGCCAAAGGTAGTTTCGCCGGCGATCAGTCCGCGATCGTGGTCCTGAATCGCGCCCGCCACAATCTCCGCCGCCGACGCGGTCCCGCGATTCACCAGCACCACGATCGGATAATCCTTGCCGCCGTTGCCGTGGGTCGCTTTGTAGACCTTCTCGGCTGAAGCCCGCCCGTGATGCGAGACAATGACCTGTCCCTTCTTCAGGAACTGGTCGGCCACGCCGACGCCTTCGCTCAGCAGGCCGCCGGGATTCTGCCGCAAGTCGAGAATCAGGCCGTGAATGTCGCCAAACTCGTCCAGCGCGTCACGTACTTCCTTTTCCGTAGTCTCCTGAAAGCCCGAGACGTGGATATAGCCAATGCCGGGACGAATCATGAAATGCACGTCCACGCTGTAGCGGGGAATCTCGTCGCGAATGACGTGAAATCGAGCGGCTTGTCGGAGCCCTCACGCAGCATCGTAATCTTCACGCTGGTGCCCTTGGGCCCTTTCAGCAACTCGGCTACGTCGCTGGTGCTCATGTTGTCGGTTTGTTTGCCATCCACCGCGATGATGACATCGCCCGGCCGGATGCCGGCCCGGTAGGCAGGCGCGCCCGCAAAAGGCGCAATCACGATGACCTTATTGTTGCGCGGGCCAACCTGCATGCCCACACCGTAGTATTTGCCGCGCTGCTCTTCGCGCAAGGCCGCGTAAGCTTTGGGATCGAAAAAGTTCGAGTGCGGATCGAGCACGCGCAGCATTCCGGGAATGGCCCCGTTATAGATGGACTTGTCCGGACTGACCGGCTCGGCGTAGTTTTCCTGCACTACGCGATACACGTCACTGAAGGTCTTCAGGCTGTCGCGAACATCGTTGTCGCCGTTGCTGGAAGATGCGCTGGAGGTCAGCCGCTGGCCGAAAACCATACCCAGACAGCCGCAGGCAAGAACGATGGAGAGAACCAGTACAGCAGAGCGCCGCGAACTACGTGCCATTGTGCGTTTCCTTCGACTACTACCCGTCAAGCGTGGTACCGCTCGTAGGGGGCCTCAACTCGGCTGGAAATGCTTTTTTCGATCTAGGACTGGCGCACCGTTGTGAGACTTATCCGAAGTATACCATGCAGTCCAGACGCCCCCAGCCCCCAATTCTGCCGCTATTTGGATGCTGATCCCAAAAGGAAAGGTGCGAAATCCGTCTCGTTTTCCGCCTCCCTGACAGACGGCAGAGGCGACGGAATGTGAGCCAGGAAGTTTGCGCCGCCGGGATATTGTCAGGGGTGCTCGGCCAATCCGCTAGTTTGCCGTTTTTCGCCTTGATATCGGAACCCATTCCGGCGCGTCGTGCATCCATTGGGGTGGAATTCGTCACCGGCTCAGGAAAAAGGCAAAAATCGCTGGCGTTGAGGCAGTAACCGTCGGATATAATCGTCCGGTTAAGCTGAGTTCCAAGGGTTGCGGCTCCCACAGTCGCTATGCAATGCGCTTGACGGAACTGAGCGTTGGTTTTGGTTTGGCGAACATTCGGCCAGCGGCAAAACAGAATCTGTACTTACTCCGACTGTGAAGGAGCCTCGGAATGGCCATTAAAGAAAGTGAACACGTTTGGCACAATGGGCGCCTGATTCCTTGGGATGACGCCAAAATTCACGTGATGGCCCACGTGGTCAACTACGGCTCGTCGGTCTTCGAGGGCATCCGATGCTATCAGACGCCCAAAGGGCCTGCTGTTTTCCGCCTGCGCGATCACGCTCTTCGCCTGCTGCAATCATGCAAGATTTATCGCATCGACCTGGAATACTCCCTCGAGGATCTGGTCCAGGGTACGGTGGACCTGGTGGCTGCCAACAAGGTCGCTCCATGCTACATCCGTCCCATCGTGCTGCGCGGTTACGGACAGGTCGGCGTCAACCCCTTTAACTCGCCTACCGAGGTCTACATCGCCAATTACGAATGGGGCAAGTATCTCGGCAGCCCCGAGTGCGATGACGGCGTCGATGTCTGCGTTTCCTCCTGGACGCGGCTGGCGCCCAACACCCTGCCCACGATGGCCAAAGCCGGCGCCAATTACATGAACTCGCAGCTCATCAAGATGGAAGCCATCTTGAACGGTTACAGCGAGGGCATCGCCCTTGACGTCAACGGCTATGTCAGCGAAGGGTCAGGCGAGAACGTTTTCGTCGTCCACAAAGAGCGCATCTACACCCCGCCGCTGGGCAACAGCGTGCTGCCAGGGATTACACGTAATTCCGTGATGCACATCGCCCACGAGCTGGGCATTCCGGTGGTCGAGCAGGTGATTCCGCGCGAGATGCTCTACATCTGTGACGAGCTGTTCTTTAGCGGTACTGCCGCCGAGATTACTCCCATCCGCACGGTCGACAAAATCACGGTTGGCCGCGGTCTCGCCGGTCCCATTACCAAGTCCATTCGCAAGGAGTTTTACGGCATCGTGAATGGCACCGCCGAAGACCGCTTCGGATGGCTGACGCCGGTTCCCGTCGCCGTCAAACAGCCGGTGACCGTATAGCACAAGGTCAAATACAAATAAAAAGGGCGCAACCATTGCGCCCTTTTTTCGTGCCCTGATGTCTTCTCAGTGCGCGCTTGACTCGCTTGCTTGCGGTGCAGGCCGGAACTCCTCTTCCATCCACTTCTGGAACGCCGCCGTGTTCTGCGGACGGCCCAGGAAGTTCTTTACCAGGTCATTGGCGGACATCGACCCGCCCGGCTCCAGCACCGTACGGCGGTAGCGCATGGGAGCTTCGCCGGCCAGCAGATTACTGTGGTCAAACTGCTGGAAGAAGTCCTCCGCGATGACCTTGTCCCACATATAGGTGTAGTAGGCGGATGAGTAGCCCGCGAGGTGACCGAACGACGCGTACATGTGAGCGTCAGAGGGGATGGAAGTGTACAAGGTGTATTGCCGAAAATCATGCGGACAAACCGCGTCCACGTCAATCTTAGCTGGATTGTCCTTATAGAGATCGTAGGAAATCGCCGACAGCGCGTTCTGCAACGATACGCCATTGGCGCGTCCAAAGGCCGACGCCCGGTTCATGCGCGCCACCAATTCGGCGGGAATCGGCTCGCCGGTCTTATAGTTCCGCGCGAACGTAGCCAGCACCTGCGGGCTCTTCATCCACTCCTCCAGCATCTGCGACGGCGCTTCCACGAAATCGGATTCCATGGTGATACCTGAAATCCCCGCCCATTGCTGCTGTCCACCGAGAATGTGATGCATAAGGTGGCCGAATTCATGGAAGAAGGTCACCGCGTCGCCGTAGTTCATCAGACCAGGATCGGTCGCAGTTGGCTGCGGGAAATTGCAAATCAGGATTGCTTCCGGCAATTGTTTGCCGCGGACCCCATCCAGTATCCGCCGACATCTGCGCATGACTGTACTTGCCCGGCCGGGGATGCATGTCGAGATAGAACCGGCCAATCATCTTGCCGTTGTCGATCACGTCCCATGTTTCCACCGCGGGGTCCCACGCAGGGCGCGTTCGGTTCCTGGCGGAAGGTGACGTGGAAGAGGGTCGCAGCCGTATCCAGTACCCCCTTTTTCACCTGCGGGTAAGGCAGGTAAGGACGAACACTTTCGGAGTTGAAGTCGTATTGCGAACGGCGAACCAGTTCCACCAGGCGGAAGGATTCGTAGCTTTCGATTTCCGTCGCTGTCGGATCGGTTTTCTTCTTCTCGGCCAGCAACATCGCGAACTCGCGTTCCGCCACCGGACGTGCCGCGGTATTGAGATCGGCAATGAACTTCGCTATGTTGTTTCCATTCTCCATCATCTTGTCGGCGGCGTTGTAATCGGCCCACGATGAATAGCCGATCAGCGTCGCGATCTGGTAGCGCGTCTGCATCATATCGATCAGGACGTCGCGGTTCTTGGGATAGGCACGCGTGTTCCATGCTTCCCACATGCTGCGGCGAAGCGCGCCACTCTTGGCATATTGCATTACCGGGAAAAGGTCGGGATAGTTGGTCGTGATCTTGAATTTTCCCGTCTGCGCCCGGCTTGTGATTGTCGATATAGTCCTGCGGCAGGCCGTCAAGTTCCGACACATTGGAGACCTTGACGGTTTTCGGGTCGTCGGAGATATTGCGATCGAACCTCGCCTGATCTTCTGTCAGTTGATCTTGCAGTTTCTTCAGCTTTGCCCGCGTGGCATCGTCCTTGTCCACGCCCGCTAAACGAAACTCCAGAAGTTGCCGCTGAACGTAGTAACGGGTTGCAGGATCGGACTTGGAGACGTCCAGTGCCGATAGCGCCTGGTAGACGTCCCGATTCAGCGACAGGGAAGTTGCCACCCCGCTGACCTTAACGGCCATCGTCGTGCCACGGTCCCGGAAGGCGGCATCTGGGTTCACCTTCTGCACCAAATCGGCAAAGTAGGCGGCCGCATTCAACTGCCGGATCGCTTCGTCGTACGGGACCAGGGTGTTCTCGATGCTTCTGGGTCCTTTGACGGCAACGATTTGATCGATCGACTGCTGTGCTGCCGCGATCCGGGCATCTTCAGCCTTCTCAAATGCGGCGATGTCAGGTTTGGCGTTCCACACGGTCGGTTGATCCGGCGGCGCCTCCTGCGCAGCAACCATTGTGGCGACCAGCAAAATTGCGAATCCGTGAATAACACGAAAGACTAGCGACATATTCCCTTTCTATTACCTCGCGTGTCCGGCGAAGGCGAGTTTGCAACGCGGGTTCCCACAGGCTGCCGAATCTTAAGCCAGGCAACCGCATTTCTCAACTGGTTTTCCACGAAGCGAGCACCAGGAGGGACAGGTCGCGCGCGCTGAGTTGGCGATTGTGTCGGAGTCGTGACCAAGTCGAAGCCCATGCATCGCGAGCGGACTATGAAACCCGGCGTCAAAACAGCATGGTGCTCAGCTCCGGGCTTACCAGAAGCGGCGCATCCGTGGCCCGCTGAACATCTTCGACCGTCAGGCCGGGCGCGATCTCCTCCAGCACCAGCCCGCTTTGCGTTACCCGGAGATACGCCATCTCGGTCACAATGGTGTCCACCACGCGCAAGCCGGTGATAGGCAGGGTGCAACGCTTCAGGATCTTTGCCGCGCCGTCGCGGGTGGTGTGCTCCATGGCCACGATCACGCGCTTGGCGCTGGCGACCAGGTCCATCGCGCCGCCCATGCCTTTCACCATTTTGCCGGGGATCATCCAGTTGGCCAGGTTGCCTTCTTCGTCCACTTCCATCGCGCCCAGCACGCTCAGGTCGATGTGGCCGCCGCGAATCATGGCGAACGACTCCGCGCTGGAGAAGTAAGCTGTGCCCGGAAGTTCGCTGACGGTTTCTTTGCCGGCGTTGATCAGGTCGCCGTCTTCCTCGCCGGCCAGCGGATACGGACCAACGCCCATCATGCCGTTCTCGCTCTGCAGCACGACCTCGATGCCCGGCGGCACGCAGTTGGCGACCAGCGTCGGCATGCCAATGCCCAGGTTGACGTAGAATCCGTCGCGCAATTCGCGCGCCACGCGCCGCACAATGCGGTCGCGCTTCTCGGTGTCCTTCTGCTTAGCAATGTTCGGAGGTGTCGCCATGTGTTTTCTCTGCGCCTTCCGCAAGGTTCTTGATGAAGGGGCGCAGCTTTAGCTGCGCCGATGATTTTCCCTAGACTAATGTGTCATCCCGACCGAGGGCTTTAGCCCGAACGGAGGGACCTGCTGCTCGTCCGCGTCGCGTGAGTACGTCCTGAGCGGTGCCGCCACTCGACGGCTCACTAATCGCGATATCCGACACCTACGCCTTCCTCACCGTCCGCCGCTCAATCCGCTTCTCGTAGTTCGTTCCCTGCAAAATGCGGTGTACATAGACGCTGGGCGTGTGTACCTGATCGGGATCGATTTCGCCGGGCTCTACCAGGTGCTCAACCTCGGCAATCGTGATCCTTCCCGCGGTCGCCATCATAGGATTGAAATTCCGCGCCGTCTTGCGATAGACCAGGTTGCCCCAGCGATCGCCCTTCCACGCCTTAATGAGGGCGAAGTCAGCCGTCATCCCGCGCTCCAGCACATACGGACGTCCATCGAACTCGCGCGTTTCCTTGCCTTCGGCGACTACCGTGCCGAACCCCGTCGGAGTGTAGAACCCCGGAATTCCCGCGCCGCCGGCGCGAATGCGCTCGGCCAGCGTGCCTTGCGGAACCAGCTCCAGATCGATGCGTCCGGTCAGCACCATTTCCTCGAGCAGCTTGTTCTCGCCGACGTAGCTGCCCTTGTGCGACGTGATCTGTCCGGCGGCCAGCATCAGTCCCGAGGCCGAATTCGTCGACGCCGACGTTGTTGCTGATGGTGTGCAGGTTCTTGACGCCTTTCTTGACCAGCGCGCGGATGAGGTTTTCCGGAATGCCGCACAGGCCGAAGCCTCCGACCATGATGGTGGCGCCGTCCTGAATGTCGTGGACGGCCTCATCGGCGTTCGCAACTACCTTGTTCATTGGCATAAGCGTTTTGATTCCGACTGGCGATTGTACCGAGGAGGGTCACCCCGGCGCAAAAGTCGGCGGATCGTGGCTCACTATCTGAGATTGTCATCACGAGTGGGCTTCAGCCCGCGAGGGATGACAATTCATGATTGCTGACCACCGACCACTGACTGCTGACCACTAGCCACTGACTACTGCTTTCCGAATTTGTTCGCGCTCTCGAACATCTCCCGCAGCTCCGGCCCGCGCAGATTCTCGCGCAGATGCGCCAGCTGCTGCTCGAAGCGCAGCAGCGCCTCTTCGATGTTCGTGGTGTTCGTCATAGCGATGTCGCGCCACATCGAATACGGGCTGTGTGCGATTCGAGTCATTTCGCGCAGGGCGCGCCCGCCGATCTGCGACACTACTTCATCATCGCCGAACTCATCCCGCAACGCCGATGCCAACGCCGTGGCGATCATCTGTGGCAGGTGGCTGATCCACGCGCACAGCCGGTCGTGCCGATCGGCGTCAAGGGCGATCACGCGAGCGCCGATCGAGGTCAGCAAATCAAGATATTCCTGCTGTCGCGAGGTGTACGGCTGGTCAGCGTCAATCGGAGTAATCAGCCACACGGCATCGCGGAACAGGTTGGCATCGGCATGTTCGATTCCCCCGACTTCCTTGCCTGCCATGGGATGTCCCGGCAGCACGCTGCTGGCGGCTCTGTCGCCCAGCACCAGGCGCGCTCGTTCAACCAACATTTCTCTTGGTGCTGCCGGTGTCGGTGATCAGCGTGTCTTTATTCTGCGCAAGCAGCGGCGCGATGGCTTCCAGCTGCGACAGAATGCAGCCTACGGGGGTGGCCAGCACGATGACGTCGCTGCCGGCAATCGCGCGTTCCAGATCGGCTTCGGCGCGATCAATGGCGCCGCGCGTCTCGGCAATCTCCAGCACGGCACGCTTGTCGCAGCCGACGATGGTGCCGCTGAATCCGGCCTGTCGCAGCGCAAGGCCGAGCGAGCCGCCAATCAGGCCGGTTCCGACGATCGTGATTTGGCGGATGGGCATTGGGCCGAGGCTGCAGCACGAAGAAGTGCGGTTTGTAACAGCGCACGACTTCAGGGGTGCCGAACGAAGCATAACAAAAAGTAAGGGCTTCAGCCCCTGCGATTGCAGAGGCTGAAGCCCAATGCATTAAAGGGCAGTAACGGCACGGCTGAAGCCGTGCCCTGATACAAAGCCAAGCCGATTGATGACCGCACCTAAAGCACGGGCCAGGCCATCCTTCAGGTCGCACTACCCAATCGAGCGTCCCACCGCCGGCGCAATCATGCGCAACCGATCCATCAGTTCGGCGAACTGTTCAGGGAACAGCGATTGCGCGCCGTCGGACAGCGCCTCATCGGGCGACGGATGTACCTCGATCAGCAAAGCATCAGCCCCCGCTGCCACCGAAGCGCACGCCATAGGCGCCACTTTGTCGCGCAGGCCCGTCCCGTGCGAAGGGTCGGAGGTTATCGGCAGGTGCGACAGCTTGTGCACGATCGGAATCGCCGAGATGTCGAGCGTATTGCGCGTGTAGGTCTCGAAGGTACGGATGCCGCGCTCGCACAGAATCACGTTGTAGTTGCCGCCCGACATGATGTATTCGGCCGACAGCAGCATCTCTTCGATGGTGGCCGCGATGCCGCGCTTCATCAGCACCGGCTTGCGCACCTTGCCCAGCTCGCGCAGCAGGTTGAAGTTCTGCATGTTGCGCGCGCCCACCTGGAAGATGTCGACGAAGGGCAGCATCGGCTCGATCTGCGAGATCTCCATCACCTCGCTGATCACCATCAGGCCGTATTGATCGCCGGCCTCGCGCAGCAGCTTCAGCCCGTCGAGACCCGAGGCCCTGAAAGGTGTACGGCGAGCTTCTGGGCTTGAATGCTCCTCCGCGCAGGACCTTCGCGCCTGCTTTGCTGACCAATTCCGCGCTGGCGAAAATTTGCTCGCGCGATTCCACCGAACATGGTCCGGCCATCACCACAACTTCTTTGCCGCCGACCTCGACGCCGTTCGGCAGGCGGACGATTGTTCCTTCAGGCCGAAACGGCCGTCCCACAAGCTTGTAGGGCGCGCTGATGCGGTGTACCGTCTGCACGCCGGGCAGCACTTCGAGTTCGCGAGTGTCGAAGTCGATGCGCTTGCCGACGGCGGCCAGCACGCTCTGCCGCGCGCCGGTGGTGCGGTGCACGGCGAAGCCCATCTTCACCAGGTGGTTGGTCACCTCCTGGATCTGGTCTTCGCTCGCCGTCTCCCACATCGCTACGATCATGGTTTCGCCTTAAGAGTTTGCGGAAAGAATTCGCGAACGCTTTTCCGCAGCCGAGGATTTGCCGTGTGACGGGTGAAATTCTACTTCTTGGGACTTTATCACGGGCGAGTGCCGGCCGTTTAAGGCATGACCGCGTGGTTCAGGCGAGGAACGGTTCCAGGCTCTGCTTGATGGCGGCTTCATCGATTTTTTCGCCGCGATTCAGTCGGTCGAGAATCTCGTCGACAATTTGCTTGGCCTGGTTGCGCTCGCGGTGCAGGAGGAAGCCGTCGAAGATGTGCTGGCCGCGCATGGCATTCTCGATCTCGGTTTCCTTGTCGTGCTCGCCGAGTTCGGTGAAGTAAACCACTTTATAGCGGCCGCCGTAGTCGGCGTCGCGGTAGATTTCGAACATGACCTTCTTGGTGTCGGTGGTGAGTGGCATGGTAGTAGAGCTGACCTTTCGGCCAGCGTCAACAGTCGTCTTCAATTATAAAGCCAGCTTCGGCCGCGGCCGACAACTTCTTGACTCGGAAGAGCTCTCGCAGATTTGATCACCACCTCACTTCAAGAAGCCACGAATGAGGTCGGCCACCTGCTGTGCCTCCGTGTCCATGGCGAAATGGCCAGCGTCGAGAATGTGGACCTCTGCCGCCGGCACATCGCGTTTGTAAGCAGCAGCCTCAGCCACCTGAAATGACGGATCGTACTTTCCCCAGATCACAAGCATGTGCGGCTGTTTCTTCTGAAGCCACGCCTGCCAGACCGGGTAGGACGCGACATTTGTTCGGTAGTCGTAAAACAGGTCGCTTTGAATGTCCACCTGATGTGGCTGACTCAGAAACGCGAACTCGTCTGTCCAAAGGTCCGGGTCATAGCGATCAATATCAGGATCGCTGCCGAGATGCCTTTGCTTGGTCGCGGTGAACGAAATCAGATTGGCACGGAGGGCAGCTTCGTTCGCGGCGCGGTCAGCCCAAAATGCGCGGCGAGTGGCCCACAGCGGTCCCAGGCCGTCCTCATGTGCCACTGCGTTCTGAATGATGAGACTCTCGATCCGCTCAGGATGTGCGAGAGCGAGCCGGAAGCCAACCGGGCCGCCGTAGTCCTGCATATACAAACTGTAATGAGTGAGCCCGACAGCTTGCGTGAAGTGATCGATAACGGTAGCGATGTGGTCGAAGGTGTAGGCGAAGACCGCAGGCTCGGGCGCGTCACTGTGACCGAATCCCGGGTAGTCTGGCGCGACCATATGGTAGCGGTCCGAGAGACGGGCAAAGAGAGGCTCGAACATCCGCGAAGAGGATGGGAAACCGTGAAGCAACAGGATTGCCGGCGCGTCCTTCGGACCGGCCTCTCGGTAAGAGATTGAGAGACCGTCTACTTGAACCGTGCGATATAGAACGTTCTGCGTACTCACAGGCGGGTTTCCGAAAGCGGTTGAGGAAAAAGTCGATGCGAACAGAAACAGAACCAGGGACCAGCGGGAGAGGTGGCGATCTCGCAAAGAACTACGCATCCACTTCCTGCGGCCAGGTCAATAATCTTTAGTCGTCCCCCGACGCTGTCGCGGCATGGGGCTCTTCCACCGGCGTCGGGAAGGGAACCAGCATGCCTTCTCGGGCCACGGATTTGTGCGTCAACGACATGCGCAGTGAGCGCTCGTACTCGGCCAGTTGCTCTTCCAGCTTGTTCGCAGTTTCGGCTTTCTTTAGCAGATCTTCGCGATAGCGCTTCAGGAAGTAGTCGATGGTCTCGACGCGAATCTTGATGGAGCCAGTCGGCTTGTTCTCGTCCAGATCTTTGAACGAGAAGTATGGCGTGCCCGACTTCTCGATGATGTCCTCGATGACGCTGTAAATCGGCGCGTCATGTCCACACTTGAAGTTGCTGATCTCCAGCGCCACAAGGTTGGGATGACGCGCGGTGAACTTTGCCGCCCAGACCTTGATGTTGGTGCTGCCGGAGTACGCATTCTTCCATACATCGCGGATATCGAGCGCGTGGGTGATGGAGCCGGAGCGGACTTCCTCGCCGAAGAGCCGGTCCAGGATGTCCTCATCCATGGGCAACAAGCTCTGCGAGAACACCGGGTAGCCGAGCTTCTGGAACTCCTCCATGATCTCGTGGTTCAGGCCGGGATCGTGGTGATAGACGCGGCCCAGCATGACGATGCCCAGGCGGTTCTCGCGCTCCAGCGTGTCCAGCATTTCGCGGGCGCGCTTGCGCATGGTGCGATCGTAGTCCTCAAACGCCTTGAAGCCGGCCTCGATGGCGCGCTCATTTTCTTCTTCAGACAGGCCGAGAAGGGGAGCCCACGTCTGGAACATTTGCAGGGTCAGTAGCTTCCTGTCGTCGATGTTCAGGATCGGATCGAGGTACGTAATCCCGTTTTCCTTGAAGACATCGCCTTCCTTGATGAACGCGGCCTTCACGGCATTGGGTGTCGCGGTCACGGTGGGACAGGCGTTGGCGCCGCTGCAATTCTTCAGCGGCTGATTCATGGTGTCGATCATGGGGAAGAAGATGGCATCCAGCGGCTTCTTCTGGTGCTTCTGGAAGATCAGGTTATAGACGTGCGGAATGCCGATCTTCGAGGGGAAGCAGGGATCGATTGCTCCGCGGCCCGCGCCCTGGCGGTACATCTCCTGCCCGGTGAATTCGGAGTAGACGAGGTTCTCGGGTTCCAGGCCGAGGCTCTCGAGATAGCCGCTGAACAGCGGAGTAAAGAGATACATGTTCAGGACGCGCGGCATACCGACGCGCATCGTCTTGCGCTTGTTCATCAGCTCAATGCGCTGCTGGACGGATGCCTTCGCCTTGCCAAAATCCCAGCGGCCCGGCGTGGGTAGAGGGTCGGCGACTTTCTGCGGATTGCGCGAGCGCCAGACTTCGTTGGCGGCGATGTCAACGAAGTTCGGGTTTTCCTTCTTGATGGCGTCGAGTCCGGCCTTGATGCCGCGCATGGCGCTGACGTCTTCCACCTGGCCTTTTTCGCAGGTCGAGATGATCAGACGGCGCTCGCCGGCTTGCAGCGGAACCTTCGACTTGAAGACCGGCAGCGGTGATGCGGGCTCAAGCGCATCGTTCTTGCTGTCGCCGACGTTGACGTCAATGAAGGTGCGCAGGCAGTTGTTCTTGCAGAAGTAGCAGCGCGTGTCTTCGCTGCGGGTGGTTTTGTAGCCGATCTTCTGCACTGCGTCCAGGCCAATAAAGCTGGTGCGATGGCCGTTCTTGTAGATACGGATTGCCTCGACGCCCGCGCCGATGGCGCCCGACTCGCCGCAGTGCTCGTGGACGATGACCTCCGGTTCGTGGCCGGCGCCGTGGAAGTGCGAGTGAATGAAATCGACTTCGGACTTCACCGCTGCCAGGTTCTTCTGTGTCCCACCTTGCAGGATGAACTTCGACCCCAGCTTGGCGAGGTTTGGGATTCCGGCGACATACAAGAAGATGTTCTTGGGCAGAACGTTGGCCAGTCCGGCGAGGATCTCTTCGCCGCGCCAGCCCTGGCGCTGGAAGTTGACGATGTCGGACTGCATGAAGACGGCGCAGCCGTAGCCGAAGATCGGCATGGTTCCCGCCGCGAAGGCTATGTCGGCATACTCCTCGACTTTGTAGCCAAGCGACTCCGCGGTGCCTTGCAGGAAGTAGCCATTGCCGGCCGAGCACTGCGTGTTCAGCTTAAAGTCTTTGACGCGCCCGTCTTTCAGAACGATCAGCTTGATGTCCTGGCCGCCGACATCGACGATGACGTGCGGATCCTGGTAGAACTTCATCGCCGACTCGGTATGGGCGACGGTTTCCACCAGCGCGACATCGGCCTTCAAGACGTCTTTCAGGACGTCTTTGGCGTAACCGGTTGTGCCCACGCCGAGGACTTCCATAGTCGCGCCCTGCGATTCCACCTGCTGGCGCAGCGCGACGAACATGTCGATGGTGTCCTGGATGGGATTGCCGCCGGAGAGCTGATAGGCCTTGCACATCACGTCGCCGCCCTCGGAGAGCAGCACGGCCTTGGTCGAAGTCGATCCACCGTCGAGACCGACGAAGCCGCGAACGGTTTCGCCGACACCGAACTTCGCGCCGATAAATTTCGGGACGCGGTACTTCTCCTTGAATTGGGCCAGCTCTTCGTCCGAAGTGCTTAGGCCGGCAGCGCCGGACTTTGCTTTTTCGGCTTGACGGCCGACAGTTATGTAGTCCTCCAGGCACTCGGTGCCCATGTAGATGCCGACTTCGTTCTCTTCATCCTTGCCGAACTCGACAGCACCGAGGGCGGCGAAGTACTGCGCGTTGTCCGGGACCTTGATCAATTCTTCGGGTTTCGCGCCTTCGGGCAGCTGGACTTTGCGCTCCTCCCATGTGCGAGGAATGTTCTGCTGCCAGGCTTCCTTCATGCCGCGGATGAAGCTGTTGGGGCCACCGAGCAGCAGCACATGCGGACGCAATGTGTGGCCGCGGGTCAGCACGGTCAGGTTTTGTAGAACGATTGCGTCGAAGAGCGATGCCATGAGCTGATCGGGCGGGATGCCTTGCTTCTGCAGGCCGTTGATGTCGGTTTCGGCGAAGACGCCGCACTTGCCGGCGACGGGATGCAGCTTGATGCCGATGTAGCCCTGGTCGCAGAGATCTGCGGCAGGAATCTTCAGCTTGGCGTTGATCTTGTCAATGACCGCGCCCGTGCCTCCGGCGCACTTGTCATTCATCGACGGAATTTTCTTCTTGCGGCCGGTGTTCTCGTCCTCTTTGAAGACGATGATCTTCGCATCCTGCCCGCCCAACTCGATAACCGAGTTCACCTCGGGATGGAGCTTCTCGACGGCAAGGGAAACGGCCGTCACTTCCTGTACAAACTTTGCGCCGACCAGGTTGGCCAGCGCGCCGCCGCCGGAGCCGGTGATGAAGATTCGGCAGTTGTGCGGCGCAATGCCGACTTCGTCCTGCATGCGCTTGAGGAATTCCAGCAGCTTTTCCGGTTGCTTGGTCTCGTGGCGCTGATAGTCCTGCCAGATCATCTGGTCGGTTGCCGTATCGACGACGACAGCTTTCACGGTGGTCGAGCCGACGTCCATGCCGACGGTGTAGACCGCCTTGTGGCCGGACTGGGCCGCAACCTCGCGCGACTTGGCGAGAATACGCGCGGGAAGGGAATCTTCCTTAGGCGCAGAATTCAGCAGAGAGTCGAGTTGAACGTCAACCTTCTCGGGGGCGTGCTCACAAGATCCGTGCTGGTGAGAATGACTCACGTGACCTCCCAAAACCTGAGGGGTTTAGTCCCCTTCTATTATTCCGTGCAAACTTCCAATTGGTTGCGCAAAGTGCCGAGTGTCGTCCCTACGGGACTCGAATTCATTCTTGCGTCTATACCCAGCGGCTGAAGAGTCTGCGTGAGAACCTGTGTCGTCCCCGAGGGACTCAGATCTACTTCCCACTTTACCCAGCACTCCGCCTTCGGCTACGTGCTGGGCTATCATTATTCCGCCCCTTCGGGCTCGATTTTCGCTCGAGCCGTTTCACACGCAAACCAAAACTCTTTTCCTCGCACAGACTCTTCCGCGCTGGGCTAACCTATATCGTGCTCCGGCGCTTAGTTCCGGGGCTAAAGCCCCGGATGATTGATCTCGCTAACGCGGCGCTAAAGCGCCGCTCTTCCACCGCTGAAGGTCCGATCTACCGATTTAACAATCGCAACGGAACCCATGGCGCGTCGCCCTACCGTCACCTAATCCCCGAAGTTGCCTTCAACCCTTCTGAACCCATGCTTCGCCTGCCGGAACATCCACTCGATCACCCGTTTGTCGTTGTAGCACCAGGCGAGGATGTGATTCAGGGTCGAGAAGCAGCTCTTCTGACATTCTTTCTTCATCTCTTTGAGCTGCCTGGTTTCGAACTTGTGGTTCTCGATAGTACCCCAGTCGTATCCGGCCGAGTACATGGGGAAGCACGGCGCCAGCGTGCCGTCCACGCGGACGATCAGCGAGTTGTGTCCCGCGCGGCAGCCCCAGTCGTGCAACTCGCCCTGCACGAAGTTCTTCATCTGCGCCAGGCGCTCCACGGAGTTCACCATGTGATAGCCGGACTTCTGCTTCTCAATCAGCCAGTCGATCAGCTCGGCAGCCGCGGCGTGGTGCTCTTCGCGGATGAACGTGGGATTCGAGTACAGGTGCTTGAACTGCGGCTGTTCGGTCATCGGCGACTCGCAAATGTGATAGTCGGTCGCGATGCCGTTGTCGTGCGCCAGTTCCGTCAACTGCCGGACGTCGTCCATATTGTTGGCGCAGATGTTGATGTTCAGGAACACCGAATAGCCGTACTTGTATTGCTTCTTGACCAGGTAATCGAAGTGACTCCGGATCGGCACCATAGCCTTGGGCAATCCTCGCCCCGCCACCTCGTCCCAGGCGTCAACCGCCAGGTTCACGACCCCGACGCCGGCATCGGCGATCTTGTCGATCACCTTGGGCCACATGAGGCGGCCGTTGGTCGGCAGATAGACCCAAAAGCCTTTCTTCGCGGCGTAATAAATGATCTTGTGGGCAAAGTCGGGACGCAGCAGCGGCTCGCCTCCCATCAAGCGCCAGCACTCCGGCGCCGGAGGCGCGCAGCCAGTCGAGCGAACGCTTGGCTGTGTCTTCGGTCATGCCGCGCACGCTGTTGTCGAAAGCCCAGCAGTAGTGGCAGTCGAGGTTGCATTTCCACTCGTTGAACAGATACGCGATGATCGGGTGGAAATCGCCGGGCAGCACGCGCGAGCGAATCCACGGAAACGCCCAGCCCCGCATCGCGCGATAGATGTGCTTGCTAGACCACGAACGCTTGCCGTTGACAGGGAAGTAGTCCTCGTCGCGAGCATTCATCAGTTCGGGATGCTGCGGGAAGACGGGCGTCGGAAGCGTCTGCTCTTCGCCGGTGGGAGGCGGCGGAAGCAGGCGCGGCTGCTCCGGCGGCTTCATCAGCAGCTCGTGAAGTTCTACATCGAGACGATATGACGGCGCAGCTTGCGTACCTTCCGGCACCTGCACTTCCGGCATGGGGTAAGTGGCCTCCGTGTTGGCGTTCATTCAAGCGAAAGAATCAAATGCGACTAGTCGCCAAATGCGGGCGAAGCAGCCAGCTTGCGCGAAGCCAGCGCCGGAACCCTTGCGAGCTTCTTCTTCCCGTTCATCAAATCGCTGACATGCAGCACGAAGTTGGCTGCAACGCCTGCGTACCCGTGACGATGCGGTACCGGATAGAAGACGTTGCGCAGCTCGGGGTGCTCGGCCACGTAATCCTTAATGTCGTCCAGACGCTTGCCGGTTGACTTCAGCACCTGTTCGAACTCCATGCGGGCCTTGACCTTGGCTTCGCCCAGCGCCATCTGCACACGGCTGTGAGCGTTGATCTCGCCTTCGCCGGAGGTTTCGATGGGCAGGAAGATCATTTCCTTGAAGTGATTGGCGACGGCCGACTGGACGCCGTCCGACTGCGACGACGGCATGCAGCCGAAGGGCTTCAGGGCCAGCACCATGTGGCAAAGCTGGTTCTTGGTGTAGTAGACGTTCTTGCCGACTTCGAGGTGACCTTCGCCGCCGCGGGCAAATTCGTTATAGAAGGGATTCGCCAGTTGGGCCATCGTCTTCTGGTCTACAAGCTCGTGAGCGATGTTGCCCAGTCCCTCTACAGCGCGCTGATACTGCCGCGCGTAGATGCGCTCGCCGACGGTGATCATCCATTGCTTGGAGCGGAACTTCCATTCGTTCGCCGCCTGCTTCTTCAACTCGTACCACTTCGGATGTTTGTAGGGAGCGTCGAGCGAACGACGAGCAGCAGCGCGCGCCTTCACCTGGTACATCATGTACATCACCCAGGTGCCGATGGGTTCGACCAGCACCTGCGCGCCTTCGCGCTCCAGGAACTCGAACATGTGGAAGTTGCCGTCACCCTCGGTGATCTGCGCCCAGAATTCGCCAATGATCTTGACCACCGGCTTCACTTTCAGGCGATCGACTTCGATGGTGTTGAGCTGCTCGCGGACCGGATGCCAGCGCCTCTTTGTAGGGATCGCCGTAAAGCTGCTCGCGAACCTTCAGCAGCGAGTTCACCCAGAGCTCCCACTTCTTGCCTTTGTTGGCGCGGACCTTCTTGGCCATCCACTCCGGCAGGTCTTCGTGATCTTCAAACGGCTTGCGCTCGCGCAGCATGGTGCAAAGTCCGTTGACTGAGGACTCGAAGACCGCATCGGTTTTGCCCTTCTCCACTTCGTAAGGGCGGATGCGGTAGACCATCTCGTTCATGATGTCGCCGAGGTTGAGGGCGTTGAACATGCCCATGCCGAAGTCGACGGTGAACTTCAGTCCAGCTTCGCCGGAGGCGGCTTTCACGCCGTCGTTCTGCTGGAAGAGGAGCACGCGGAAGCCATCGAAGCCGGCGTTTTGCAGCGCCAGCCGGTATTCGGCTTCGTACATGCCGAAGCGGCACGGGCCGCACGATCCGGCAGTGAAGAAGATGTAGTTGTCGATGACTTCCTGCTTGGTGAGCCCGCGTTCGCGCTCGATCGTCTGCAGATGCTGCACCAGGTTTCCCACGGTGAAGTAGGTGGGATTGCACTGGCCGTTGTTGCCGTATTCCTTGCCCAGCTGAAATGCCGAGACATTGGGTACCGGCATGACTTCGCAACGATATCCGCAGCCCTGAAAGACTGCCTGGATCACGCGCTCGTGCTTCCAGGTGAGGCCACCGAAGAGGATGGTCACTTTGCCCCGCTCTTCAGCGCCGAAGGATCGCTCCACGGGACGGGTGAAGTGACGGACCGGACGGCTGTCCAGCCCCATCATGCTCTCCAGTCGCGCGCGCTCCTGCGCCAGCTTGCGTTGAATCTCTTCCTCGGTGCGAGGACGCGTCAGTTCGTCAATGGGGAAATCGATGCGAGTGACTGGCATAAAAGTCTTCCTCTTTTTCGAGTGGAATTGATGATTCTTTGTTTGTCAGTGATCAAGGTACAGGTATTCGGAAGGTGCGGCGCAGACAGACCACGAGTAGGCAAATTGCAGAGACGGCCGATAGGGGTGAAAACTCTCACGGCGTAAGCGATCTTTGCAACCAAAAAGTCTGTTACAACGAACGGCGGAAACTACGACTACCCCAAGCTTGCCCGTTATTATCCACTCCAGATGCGGCCTGCATCAAGAGGGTGGAACGTTTTTTTGGCAATTCAGGTGCTTATTCTCGCAATCGGCACCTGAGTGCCAAAAACAGGTTATGTCGACTACCAGACAAAGAAAATGTTCCCATGCATAACTTTCCACGGTAGATGCAGTACGAACGCAGCCGGCTTCACCAAATTCCCTTGTCGCTGCCAGTAATTCTGAAGGCAACAGCGGCCGCCGATGCCAGGTACGGCAGGAGCGACAGACGCAGGGTGGCCGGCACGTCGCCGCGCAACGCCGCGTGCGTCACCTGCCGGGTGTAAAGGTCAGCGCCGTTGGGCAGGATGGGCACGCGCAGGAACTTGCCGCGGGCAAAAATCGCTTCACCTCCGAAGCATGCCGCCTCCGGTACCGGTTTTGGCAAGTGCGGCGCGTCACCGCGGTAGGCGTCAATGTAATCGCAGACAATCTTCAGATATGTCGCGACACCGGGCCAGACGCCGCCCAGGTCGGCTGCCTTTTTCAGTTCGGCGAAGTCGAGTTGGTCGGCGTCAAGCAGCGCGGCGGTGTTAACAATGTCGCATACGCGGAAGTAGAAGTGCCGGTACATACGTTGCAACGTGGCGACGATGACCCGCTCCTCCGGCGCCGGAACCAGGAAGGGCAGGCCGTCGAGGGTCTTCGGGACGCGACGAGTGACGAATCGCCGGGCCATTGCCCTATGCTCACCCGTTTGCCCCAGGCGCTGGGCGTGTACCTCAATCGACTCCGGCAAACCTGGCACCGCAAAATTCCACTTATTGGCGAGGCGATCGCCCCAACTGCGCGGCTCGATATGCGCCCCCAACCGGTTCAGCATGACGTGAACCACCTGGCGCTCGTGGGCAGTGGTGTAGAGATCGAGGTCATTGCCTAAGTCGGGCCAGTGGTCAAGGGACTTCATGACGGTTACCGGGCAACCGGCGCGTTCCAGCTCATCACACACATGATGCAGGAAGGTGAGCGCGTTCGCGATACGCTGCCGCTCCTTCGTGAGCACGCCCGCGGCCCAACTGGCGAGCTCAGGGTTGTTGTCGGCCTGCTGGGCAACAACCTGGAACGACCGCATGACGACATGGTTTGAATCTGCCAGCGCAACCAGTTTGTCGCGCCCAAGGGGGTCCAGTGCGGCGACATAGTTCAGCGCCGCGCCTGAGTTGTTTGGGACAAGGGTCAACTGCAACAGCGCATCGAGTTCTGGGGAAGTGCTCTTGTGAGAAATAGGCATCGTGTGTCCAAGTGTTGTGAAGTGGTGCGACCTGCGAGGGTTTTCCTCACCCAAGTTTGATGTAGGCGGCGACCGGGGAGTTGGGCGCGGCGGACGAGATACTCTGTCAACGCTGGGGCTCGCGCGGTAGTGGTGCAGTTTGAATAGGGATGCGTGCCTTGCGCGCACCGGCGCGAATCGGCACGCCCAGATCCCTCGCTTCGCAACAGAAGCTCGCTCGGGATGACAAAAGCGCCAAACTGCACCACTACCGCTCGCGCCGGCCAATTTGCCCGCGCTCGGAAATGCTCTACACTCGGAACGGATCGAATTCGTGCGCGGCGCGCGACGGAGGGCTGGACCAGTGTCGAGATTCGCCGAGCCAATGGCTCGACTGATTGAGGAGTTCAAGAAGCTTCCTGGCGTAGGCAGCAAGACCGCGCAGCGCTTCGCGTTTTATCTTCTACGGACGAGCGACGAGGATGCCGAGCTGCTGGCCGAAGCCATCCGCGACGTGAAAGCCAGCCTTCGCCTTTGCTCCATCTGCAATAACATCACCGACGTCGACCCATGTGTTTATTGCACCAGCGCAACGCGCAACCAGCGGCTGGTGTGCGTGGTGGAGGAGCCGACAAACATCGGCGCCATCGAGAAGACGCGCCACTATAACGGGGTATACCACGTGTTGCATGGCGCGCTATCGCCACTGCACGGGGTTGGTCCGGAGCAGTTGCGGATTGCGAACCTCGCTAAGCGGGTCGATGCGAACAACATCGACGAGTTGATTGTGGCGACGAATCCCACCATTGAAGGCGAAGCTACAGCGACCTATCTTTCGCAGCTGTTCAAGTCATCCGGGGTGAAGGTGACGCGGATTGCCACCGGCGTGCCCGTCGGCAGCGATATCGAATACGCCGACGAAGTGACCATGCAGAAGGCGATGGAAGGACGGCGGGAGTTGTAGGAAAGCCGCTGTTCGCTATTCGCTCTGACCAGTCACATTATTTGGGCGCTGGGCCACCGCGGAGCTTGGCGAAGTAGCCGTTGATCGCCTCTTCCCATTCCTTGCCTGCTGTTTCGTCGCCCTTGGCGAAGTGCTGGACGTGTTCGTTGGCTTCGGGAATCAAGGCGGTGCGTTCGTAGAGGACGGTTACGCCGGTCTTCTGCGCGCTGTCGCGGGTGAGATGAATGTCGATCAGCGTCACCATGGCGTCGCCGAGTACGTAGGTGTACTGAATGTGTCCGGCGGCAAGATCGAAGGCCGTATTGATCCACACGGCGGAGTGACCGGGATGCTCGACGCGGAAGACCATGCCTGGCTGGTCATGCGCGGGAACGGGGTAGATAAACTGCGGATTCCACTCCGGCGCCCACTTGCGCTCTTCGTTGGCGCCGAACAGGGGCGCGACCTGTTCGAACGAGCCATTGGCACGTGAAGTGAAATTCGATGCGCGTGTGCATCAAAGCGCTCGCCGGTCCTTGAGCGAGGCACGTGCTGATCATCGCGATCATAAAAGCTCCTGCAAACATGATGTATAGACGGCAGCGAATGGGACGCCGGGCACTGCCGTCTTTTGGCCACCGAGCCCTGGCCCCTAGCCCCTGCTTTTCCCTCATCGCTTCTCCTTCAATTGATGGCTGTCGGCGGCGGTGAGCGTGAGGCCGTAGATCTCGCGTAGCTTGACGATCTCCTTCAACGTTTGCAGCGAGAAGGGCGCCTTGCCTTCGAAGGCGTGCAGGACGATGCCTTCCAGCAGGTCGCCGAGACTCATGTCCTTGAGCTCGGCAAGACCTTTGAGGACTTTCAGCAGGCGCTTCTCGATGCGGACGCCAGTCTGAACGCGCTCGATCAGGATGGGATGCTTCGCCGGTGTTGTCATGGTACAAATGTACCTAAATAACACAGATCAAGCAACCGAAAAACACTGCGGGCCCGTTCCCAAGAACTGCGCATGCCCCTGGCGGAAGCCACGTCCCTCCACAAGCAGACAGGGCAACGGTCCACGACAACTTCTATCAGCAAGGTCAGCGTGACCTTTCGCACAGCGAGAGACCAACAGGGGAAACAGCGAGAAAGAAAGATAACCGAGCCGCGCGAGTAGCGCATCTTTCCCAGCCGAACCCTTACGAATTCCTTACGAAGAATTTATTCGCGGTTTATGGGGCGTGATGTCCAATCAAGTGTGCGCGGAAAGGCGCCCAAAGGACAGTATGTCAACCCAGGAAGTTTTCGTTCAGCAGTTTGCCCGGCTGTTTCACCATTATCATGAAGCGTTGTCACCGGAGGCCGAGCCCACCACACCAGCCCAACTGGCGGCGTGGAATTCCGTTCCATCCGAGGAACGCGACCGCATGGTGGAAGCCGCCCGTTTAGCAATCGTGGAACTGGAGAGCGACGCCCGTCTAAGGGGCGATTCGCGCAAGTATTTCGCCAAGCCCGGCGAAGCCGAGTGGGGCTGCTGATTCTTCCGGGCTGAAGCAAAAATTCTAAAGCGCGGATAGTGCCGCCGCTCCGCGGCTCGGCCGGCTCTCCTGCATGGACCGCGGGCTGACGCCCGCGGCTAACACAAATGTCGCCGCTGCGCGGCTGGAGGATGAGCATACGGCGGCCACCCACAAAAAAACGGCGTCCAAATGGACGCCGTTCAATGAGAAGCCCAACATCTCCTCGGCGCGTCCTAAAGTAACCTTCAGGACGCTGTCCGAGCTCTACCGCGACGCACCGGCCGTCATGGTTGCGCCGCTGTTGGAAGCGTTGGTCACGCCGCCCTGCGTTTTCAGCCACGCTGACAGCGGTCCCTGCTGTTGATCGCGCAGTTGCACGCAATTGTTGATCGACTCGATCGCCTGCTTCTGGTTGCGCTCGGTGCCGGGGAAGGGATGCTGCTGGAAGAACTGCTGCACCTCGGCGGCTTTTTGCGCGTCGCAGAAGCCTTGCGCACCGTAGAGGAATATTCCTACTCCACCGAGACCGCCTCCGGTTTTCTTCATCAGGTCGTCAAAGTGCGCCTGCATGAAGTTCCACGTCTCGTCCTGGCTCGTAGGATGACGCAGCAGCGGGATCACGATGTAAAGGTCCTGACCACGCACGGCTGGCGTCAGGATGGAATCGAGCGTTTCCTTGGTCAGGTCAGGTTGAGGGAATTGGGAGAGCGCGTAGAAGTAACCGTAATACTGTTCCGGCGAAGAGGCTTTCAGCATCTGGGCCTTGAACTCATTGTAGAGTTGGGCATCGCCGTGACGCGCCGCCACCGCAATTACCGCATGCGACAGAGTGCCGTCTACCGAGCTCGGGTCTTTCATGTATTGCTGCACCATGACCCGCGCCTGCTCGATAACCTGAGGATCGTCAGCCATAATTCCCAGACCCTCGAATAGAAGCGCGCGCTTTTGTTTCTGCTCGGGAGTGTCGTTGGGACGTCCGTTGTATCCAAGGCTTTGCAGCACTGGAGAGAACTGGGTCCGCAGCCATGCCTGGAAAGCGGGACGGTCGGCGTCCGTAACCAGGTGGTCGTTGATCTCCGTCAGGCGGTCACCGAAGGAGTCCAGCAGCGTAGAGCCAGGCGTGTTCTTCAACTGTGCGCCCAGCGCCAGATAATCACCGACGCTGTGCTTGTCCACCCGCATCAGGGCCCACTCATTGCCCATCAGAGCTATGCGCTCTTCCGGCGTCAGCGCCGTATCCACGGCGTTGCCCAATTGATGCAGGGCCGCGCTGTCGTAATCGAAACGGTAATAGCCCATGGCACTGGAGTCGGGGAAGACAAACTTCGAACAGCCCTTCAAGGTGAACTGCTGCTCGCGCTGGGTCAGCAGGAAGCACTGCTGATTTCCGGCGGAAGTGCCGTTGATGCCTTTGGCGCAGACCGGAATCTGCCAGATCTGCTGGTCCGGCTGGTTGAAGGCAGCAGGCGTGTCGAAATAGCGCTGCTGGGAAAGCTTCAAAGTTGTGTTTCCACCTTCGCATTTAGCTGCGACCGCGACGTAGGGAACGCCAGGCTGCAAAACGAAGGTCGGCATAATCTCGTCCACAGGCTTCTTGGAGGCGCGCGCCATCGCACCCCAGAAGTCGGAGGCGGTGGCGTTGCCGTAGGCGTGTTCCTTCAGGTAGAGGTTTACGCCAGCGCGAAATGTTTCGGGCCCCAGATAAGATTCGAGCATATGCAAGCACCGACGCAGACTTGCCATAGGCAATGCCGTCGAAGAGCTGCTCAATTTCGGCGCGGGTTTCGGCTTCCTGGTGGATGGGGCGGGTATTCATCACGGAATCGCCGGCCATGGAATGATCGATCTGGGACACCGTCTCCTGGCCTTCCATCCAGTCGGGCTTCCAGTTGGCGATGGGATGCGGCGTCATCCAGGTGGCAAAGCCTTCGTTGAGCCAGATGTCGTCCCACCATGCCATGGTGACCAGATCGCCGAACCACTGATGCGCCATTTCGTGGGCAATGGTTTCTGCGACTCCCTGCTTGGCGTACACAGACGCTGTTTTGTCGTCGATCAGCAGGGCGGTTTCGCGATAGATAATCGCGCCCCAGTTTTCCATTGCGCCAGCCTGGAAGTCAGGCACTGCGATGTTGTCGAGCTTGGGCAGAGGATACTTGATCCCGTAGTAGCTGTCGTAATAGTGCAGGAATGCCTTGGACGCGGCGAGCGGGAACGCGTCAGGTTCTCTTTGCCGGGCACGGTGCAGACGCTTACCTTCACGCCGTCGGTGTGATCGGAGACGCACTTCCAATCGCCTACCGTCAGGGCGACGAGGTAGCTCGACATCTTGGGCGACGTAGCGAACTTGATGGTGTGCTTGTCGCCGGCGGCGGGAGTGTCAGAGACAATCTCGCCGTTGGAAATTGCGGTGTCGGCTTTGTCGATGGTCGCGGTGAGATCGAAGGTCGCCTTGTATGCCGGCTCGTCGAAACAAGGGAAGGCAACGCGCGCGTCCGTCGACTCCATCTGCGAGACTAAATACTTGCGGCCGTTGTAAGTGCTGAGGTAGAAGCCGCGAAGCTTGTCGTTGAGATGTCCGGTGTACTTGATGTGGAGCGTCGCGGGACCAGCGGGAAGTTGATTGCTGAAGGTGAAGGTCGCGGTTTCATTTTTCTCGTCGAGCGAAACCTTCGCGGTCTGGGTTTGTCCACCCGCCGTCGCCGTAACCTCGTGGAAGTCGATCTCAACTGCATTCAGCGTGATGGTGTTAGTCGACTGGCTGAGCTTGAGGTCGATGCTCTCGTCGCCATTGAAGGTGTTGTTGGTGAAGTTGACGTTGACGGCGAGGGAATAGTGATCGGGAGACGCGCCGCCGGGCAGGCGCTGCGCCACCGCTGTGCAGCAGGCAAGCAGGCCAGCCGCGAAGACAAGCAGGATCTTTTTCATAGACACACTCTCAAAAGATAGGAAGATACCCAAACAAGTATGAAAGGCAATACGAGATGAAATGACGGATAGTTCCAAAAAACTCTTGTAACCATATTAGACGAGCGCGAGCGGAGTGTGTAAGCGGATGGGACAGTCAGCAGATTTTGCGTGGTGTCCATTTCCGTACAATGCGGACACTGGTCAAGGTGTGTCGTCGCGCTAGCGGGAACAGCCGCGCCTGTGGGCCGCATTGCGACGATTTTGCTGAACCGCCTTTGCCGCTGTCTGACAATGTCTGATAGTCTGCTGGATTGGTAAGTTGGGCGTCGCGGTTCCTGCAACCTGTGATTTGTGACCGGTGGCACTGCGCCGAACTTATAGGTCAGGTTACTTTTTCTATACAACATTTCTTTTGGAGGCAATTTGACGCAATTCAAGAAGCAGTTTTTCTCGCTCGTACTGGTGGCTGGTCTGCTGGCGCCGGCAGCGTTCGCCGGCAGCAAGGAAGATCCGCATGACTTGCTTTCAAAATCGTTTCAGCAAGCCGGCATCTGGAACCAGGGTCCAGTGAAGCTGGTGGCGCACGTGCAAATCCCGAAGCCTGACGGCGGTAAGGTAGATGTGGATTACACGGTTTCCTGGATTGGCCCTGACAAATGGCGGGCGGAATGGACAGCAAACGGATTGCAGCAGATCGCGGTCCTGAATAATGGAAAGCTATCGTACTTCAGCAACCAGGCCACGCCGATTGTGCGCATCGTGGAATTCGAAGCGGCTTTGGCTGCGCTGGATGGAGGTAATCCCGCCGGACCGTATACCGTGCCGCCGCTGGATTACCAGAAGGCGAAGATCGACGTAACCAAGAAGAAGGTCAATGGAGCCGATGCGAAGTGCCTGGCGTTCGGTCAGCCGGCGACGACATATTGCATCGACGGTGCAACCGGTCACCTGCTCAGCGCCGAGGGCGAACTTGGCAAGTTCGAATACAGCGACTACGCGGCAGTAGGAAGCAATGCTTACCCGCAGACGGTGAAGGTGAGCTATGTGAGCACGCCGATGGAAGATGCCAAGGTGACGGTGACCCGAGGCGACAAGTTCTACGACGCGCTGTTCAATCCGCCCGATAAGAGCACCACCGTGGACTTCCCCTCGTGCGCCGATGTGGACAAGAACTTCACCGCTCCGCAGCTGAACAAGCCGGTGGCGCCCAAACTGTCGGATGCCGCCAAGAAAGCCAAGAAGTACGGCTACGTGTGGGTGCTGGCCTCCGTGGGCAAGGATGGCGCCGTGCAGAAGGCCACATCGCTTGGGGGCGAACCTGAGCTGACGAGTGCAGCCACCGCCGCAGTGCAGCAGTACAAGTTCACGCCTTACATGCGCTGCGGGCAGGCCGTGGAATTCCAGAAAGTGGTGGTAGTGCCTTTCGCGCCGCCGACAAAGCCAGGTGACGCGCCCATATTGTCCACAAAATAAGTAACCCCACCCAAGCAAGGAGCTTGGGTGGGAACGCAGTCTAGTAGCTGACCACTGCCTTACGGGGTGATCTCCCAGATAACGCCATAGCCACAGGTACCGCCGCCGCCGGTCGTACCGTACAGATTCCCGGCGCTATCTCCTTCGCGAATTGAGAGAGCCGCTCTTCTAATGCTTTCGGTCCTGAACTCCCACGTTGTGGGATACCGCCGCTCTGCCGCGTTTGGCAGCCGAATGTTGACCGGTGCCAACTGTCTTAGGGTGTGATCTCGAAGACCACGCCGCAACCGTAATCCCCTTGACATTCAAAGTTGCCGCCGGCGAACGTGGTTCCGTAGATGTTGCCGTTGGCGTCCAGCACCAGGGAACCGTAGGGCTGTCCCCCGTCATCGTGGCCAGTGAAGTCGTATAGATCGGTATAGGTCCAGCCACCGTTGGATGGAGTCAGCCTGAAGACCGAACCACTTCCATGAGCGCCGTCGGTCAGGGTCGTGCCATAGAGGTTGCCGGCGGCGTCCATGACGAGCGTTCCGTATGGGCCCACGTTTCCACTACCCTGAGCCAAGCTGTAGAGTGTATTGAAATCCCATGACCCTCCGGACGGGGTGAGCTGAAACACAGTGCCACCGCGATTGGAACCTCCGCCTGCGGCGGCACCATAAAGATTGCCGGCTGTGTCAGAGATCAGACCGGCAAAGGGATCTGCGCCATCTGTTCCAGCTTGAAAGTAATAGATGACGTTCTGCGTCCAGCCGGCGCCGGAGGGACTCAGTCGGTAAATCAATCCATTGCTTCTGCCCTGATGAGTGTCTTCAGGAGCCGTACCGTAGAGATTGCCGGCATGGTCAAAGGTGAGACCGCTATTGGGATAGCCGCCATCGCCTCCGAGGGTGAAGGCATGAAGAATGCTTTCTGTCCAGATGCCGCCGGACTGAGTCAACTGGTAAGCCACGCCACATCCGCCGCCGCTGCAGTATTGCAGAGCTCCGCCGTATTGCGTGGTTCCGTAAATATTGCCGGCGGCGTCGAAGGTAAGGTCGCCTAATGGAAAGTAACCCACCCCGGGATCAAAAGAGAAGAGCACGGTTTCGGTCCAGGGACAGGATGCGGACTTGCATACCGCAGCCGGAGGCCGCAGAGTGAAAACCGCGCCGTAACCATTGTCACCATAGCCGCCAAAGCCGGAGCCGGTGCCGTAGAGAGTGCCGTCCGGGCCAAACAAAACTCTGGCCTGGGGATAGCCTTGGTGACCTGAGGCGAATTGATACAGGTTCGAGAGGACCCAACCTGAGCCTCGCCGGACCAATTTGAAAATGGTGCCGCAGCCTCCAGGGCAACTGGAGGAGAGATCTCCACCGTATTGCGTCGTGCCGTAAAGATTCCCGCCGCCGTCAATCGTCAATCCGGCATAGGGATTTGCCCCGTCACGGCCGCTGAACTTGTGGATCACGGTAAAGGTTTGCCCTTGCGCGAGAGGGTTGGCGGCTAGCGCGAGCGCGAATGCCAACCCCATCCCGAGGGCTGAAGCTCGCAAACCGACTCCGAAACTCCAAGTGCGGTATTGCCCTGTATGCGTCATAGCTAATGTCTCCGTTGCCGACGTGAAGGATGCTGAACCCGGGGCCTCAGTCTGTCCCAGCAATCCCAGCGCACGCCCACTATTGCGCTCTTCCGCGAAGCGGGTCAACTTAATTTCAGATTACGGTCTAACGCTCTGATAGCAGATGGTTTATAGGCGGCGCCTCGAATTGCCTGTCGAGTACGAATAATGACGGTACAGGTGAAAGCCGTCGGGAGCCGGGCGTGGCTGGTTACCCGCGACGCTACAGGTTACGAAAGTACAATTACCGGTATTGTACTTTCGTAACTTGACGGATTCGTCAGAGGAGTTAGGATTTAGTTGGTAGGGTAGGATCCGCCTGTTCCCGGGCGGTCCCGCCCTATTTCTGTCTGAAGCGATTTGTCAGAAAGGCGGGTGTCAGTTGCCAGTTGTCAGATTTGAGAGGCCGCGGGGAATGAACGTTAACCTATTATTTCATAATGGCTTGCAAGCAAGTCCAGTCGCGTCAATACTTTACGGGGAAGTGTGCAAGTTGATGATAATAATGTACTTAGGAGAGGCCGTAACTCCAATGGAATCTATACTTTGATATAAAGCCTTTGTAATCAATGGCGATTTCAAGGGGGGTACCCCGGGGACTACTTGGCGCCGCCTAGACTCTGACTGCCACGGGTGCCTCAATCGCGACAATAGTAGAGTGTGTTTCGACTAACGGCTAACTGCCGACACGATATGCTGTGACTATGGAACGTGAAAGTGCCGACATTTTTTCCCTCGACGTAGTCGTGATCGGAGCTGGGCCGACCGGGCTGGCCTGCGGCATCGACGCCAAGCGCGCCGGTTTCACCGTCACCAATATCGACAAAGGCTGCCTGGTGAACTCGCTGTTCAACTATCCCAGCAACATGACGTTCTTCACCACGCCGGAGCTGCTGGAGATTGGCAACATTCCCTTTTGCAGTCCCAACCAGAAGCCGACGCGGCAGGAGGCGCTGGAGTACTACCGCAAGGTCGCCGAGCATTACGAGCTCGACGTGCGGCAGTACGAGCCGGTGGCGAAAGTCGAGGGCAAGCGACAACAATTTCGTGGTCCACACGACGAGCCTGCATGGCCATAAGCGCGAATACCGGGCGCGCAAGTTGATTGTGGCGACCGGCTACTACGACCGGGCGAACTATATCAATGTTCCCGGCGAAGACCTGCCAAAAGTGATGCATTATTACCGCGAGCCGCATCCGTTCTTTGGGCTGGACGTGCTGATTGTCGGAGGTAAGAATTCTGCTGCGATTGCCGCTCTGGAGCTGTGGCGGCACGGAGCGCGGGTGACGATGGTGCATCGTGGGCCGGGCATCAGCCCGTCGGTGAAGTACTGGATCAAGCCGGACATCGAAAACCGCATCAAGGCAGGGCAGGTGAATGCCTACTTCAACACGCGAGTGCGAGAGATCACGCTGGAGCACGTGGTGCTGGACACGCCCGAAGGCGAGGTTACGCTGGCGAACGACTACGTTTTCGCGCTGACGGGATACCATCCCGACTTCGAGTTTCTGCGTTCGCTGGGAATCAAAATCAGCGGCGAGGCGGACATGAAGCCGGTCGTCGATCACCAAACGCTGGAGAGCAATGTGCCGGGCATTTATCTTGCCGGTTGCATCGTGTCGGGCATGAGGACCAGCGAAATTTTTATCGAGAACGGACGCTTCCACGGGCTGGCGATTGCCGCCGATTTGAAGCAGAAGCTGCGGCCGGAAGCGGTGACGGTGTGATGCCGCGCTATTCGCTGTTCGCTCTTCGCTTTTCGCCGGAGGCGCTCCAGTGGAAATGAGATTGGGAGCTGCCGGTACTACAATATGAACCCTGCGATTTGTCCTATGGCCGAAACCATTAACTCAGACGGCTTCGATGAGATTGTAGAGTGGGCGTACAACACCCTGCCGCAAGAGATCAGGGAGTTGCCAGACTTCCCCGGGGTTCAAGTATTGGACGAGCCACCTGAGACCGTGTTGCAGAGAAAAAAGCGCCGCCCATTGGGACTGTTTAGCGGCATACCCAGGACCCGACAGCGACACGATGATATTAGGGTGGCTCCTAATTTGATATTCGTTTTTCGCGGACCAATTCGGCGGTGCTCTAGAGGAGATTTACGGGCCGAAGTGAAGGAAGTCGTTTGGCATGAGGTTGCGCACTGGCTCGGCTATAGCGAAGGAGAGGTTAAGGAACTAGGCCTCGCGACTCTTTCCCTACCCGTCGGAGATGGAACGCCCCGCAAGCTAACAAGGTGAATAACTTTGATGTAGAAAACGCAAAGACGAACGAGAGAACCCCCGACGGTTCTGAGGAATCAGGCGAGGCAGAAGAACAACCGCTGCGTTGTCTAAAGTGAATTCAGCTGAGATCACATGCAGCGCACAAGACAAGTTTGCGACCTACCCGGGAACGTGGCTCAACGCTGTCCCTGTCCGCACGAAAATCTGTACATGCAAGACATGCGGTTATGAATGGGACGACGAGGAGAATATATAGAGCGTTGACGAAATCGCGGAGGTATACCTCCTGAAGGTAGCTGCCGAGCCAACAACCTCCGGCGAAGAGTGAAGAGCGAATAGCAAAAAGCGACAGAGTGGGGGCACCCGCCGCGAGGGCTGAACGAGAGAGAACAATGACGACGAAAGCACGAGACAAGAAGCGGCTTGCTGACGCCAAGATGCCGGCAAGCGGCAAGCCTGCGACAAAGGCAGCAAGTAGCCTGACGGAGCAGGCCCTAGGCGCGTGGCGAACGCATCAGGAGATCAACGAGCTGCTAATCGACGCGATTCCGGAGAAAGGCTTCGCGGCGGTTCCGTCAGAGTCGCGCGGAAGGGATGTGGCGCGCCAGCTCATCCATATGGACTATGTGCGCGTGAAATGGTTGCAGCACTGCAACGCGCCGGAAGCCAAAGGCCTGACGCTGCACCGCAAAGAAGAAGAGTTGTCACCGGCGCAGCTGAAATCTGCCTTGCGGGATTCCGGCCGGGCCGTCGAATCGTTCCTCCGCCGTCTGATGGAGCAGGGCGGCAAAACCAAGATGTTTAAAGGCGAGCCAGTGCGCTTGCTGTGCTACCTGATCTCGCATGAGTCACACCATCGCGGACAAATCGCGCTGGCGCTGAAGCAGAACGGAATGCGCCTGCCGGACGAAGTGGCGCTGGAAGGCTTGTGGCAGAAGTGGTGGTAATGAGGAAGCCGCGGTTCGCTATTCGCTCTTCGCTATTCGCCAGAGCCAGAGAGAGTGTGTATGTATGACCGATGACAGCCAATTTCGTCCTCAGCGGGCTGAAGAATGAAACCTCTGGCGAAGAGCGAACAGCGAAAAGCGAACAGCGCACGGCGGCACTTGGCTCACGCGTCCGCAGGCGGCAATTCCGGACTGGGATCGCCGGGCGGCAATTCTTGCGACGGAGATTCGGAGATTTCCTCGGGATGAGGAGTGGTGTAGATCACCTCCTCAACCACAACCATCTCGGCATGGCGCTGATACCAGGTGGTAGCGCTGGCCAGTTGCCACAACCGCGTCATGAGTTGCGAGAAGACGATCAGCTCCAGTACTACGAAGGTCAGCGGCAACGAGGTTGGCGGCAAGTGTGCCCAGATCACCAGCCCGATCGCCAGCGTTACCCAGGCCACCAGGCTGATGCAGAAGTATATGCGGAAAAGACGCCGGGAATCGTGCCAGGTAATGCGCCACGCCTTCCACAGATTGCGCCACATGCCGCGTTCGTTCCAGGCGACGGCGCGCACTTCAGCAATGTCGAACCACATCCGCACCCAGAGCGCGAGCAGCAAAGAGACGAGGATTGCTCCCCACCACATAAAGATGCCCACTTGATCGGCAATGGCGCGGTCGCCGACATGGTCGGCCAGCATGTCCAAGCCCTGATAGATCATGCCAACGATCGCGAAAGGAATGATGGACAAGAGCATCAAGCGTACGAAGCGCCAGAAGAATGCGCCCGAGGCGGCGAAGAACTCGCCGGTGTTGAGCCTACGGTCCTGGCGATAGCTTTCCAGAATTCCGCCGGTGACAAACAGCATGAACACGAAAAACAAACCCGCGAAGACGTAAGAGCTGGTGCTGTAGCGCATCAGTTCGACATCGGGCAGCCGGAACAGCTCAAAGAAGATTCCCAGATCGAAGCCGTTGCTGAGTTTTTGTCCTGCCAGCGAATGGGCCAGCGCATGAGCCGTTCGTATTGCCGCGGGCCCCGCACCCAGAGCTCCGCACAGCGAGGTTCACGACGAACACCCACCACAGCACGCTTTGCCGCCGCCACAGGAGACTGAATCCGGCAGCCACCACGCCTTTTTGATCGTCTGCCATTGCGCGCCTCCTAGGCCAGCCAGCTCAGCATCTGAGCCAGGAATTGAGTCAAGAACATCCAGTACGTGGCTATCTTGTGCACCGCTCCGTGATGGGAATCGGTGGTGCGGCTGTTGTTCAGGTAATCGCTGTCGAAGGTCACCTGGTAATCGGGATCGATTTGCACCGAGTCAACCTGCGCCTTCTTGCGGTACACATAGCGCACCCAGCGATCTTTGCCGTCCCAGCGCTCATAGGTGGTCTCGCCATTGTCGAACTTCACCACGGCTTCCACCGGAAAGACGAAGTCGCCCTTGCGGTGCAGGATCACCTGGGTTTCGTACTCCGTCTCGCCCTTCTTCTCTTTCAGGTTCTCGTCGAACCAGTTCATCGGGTTGGAGTCGGCGCGCAGCACTTCGTAATCCATCACCTGGGTCCCGAACAGCGCCTGGTTCCAGTACCAGCTCAGGTCCTGGCCGGCGACTTCGTTGACCGTCTTCATGAAGTCTTCCTGGGTGGGATGAGTGAAGCGGTAGCGCATGAAGTAGGTGTGCATCGCATTCTGCATGGTCTGCTCGCCGACGATCTTTTCCAGGGTGACCAGCATGGTCGCAGTCTTGCCATAGCTGATCGCGCCATATTCGCCCATGCTCATGTCCTGATAGCTATGACGGTAAAGAGGATCAATATCGGCTGCACCCAGATAGCTCAGGCGCTGCAAATCGCGTTCGCCCAACTGCGCTCCCAGCCAGTTAATAACGCTGGCGTTGGCACCGTAGAAGCTGTCGAGCACCTTGACTTCGGTATAGCTGTTGATGCCCTCGTCCATCCAGGCATTCTCGAACTCGTTGGTCGCCACCATCCCATACCAGTATTGGTGGCCGAACTCATGCTCGGTCACCAGGTCAATCAAGTGAAGGCCTTTGGGAATGTACCAGGCGCTGTCGCCGGTGATGAAGGTTGGATATTCCATTCCACCGGATTCACCGGCACCGTGCGGAGGATCGACCACGGTGAGTTGCGCATACGGATACGGTCCATACCATTCGTCAAAGCGCTTCATGCTGTCTTTGACGCAGGTCATGTACGGCTGCCACTGGCTTTGGTGACTGTCGTAGGTCAGCAGGCGGATCTTCACCGCTCCAACGCTGCCGTTGAAGGTATCGGTGACGACCTTGAAATTGGGATCGGCGGTCCAGGCGAAGTCGTGAACATCTTCAGCATGGAATCCGACCGTCTTGCTGCCATTGCCGTTGTCCTGTTCGGAAACCTGCACGCCGGTCCCGCCAATGATGTAATCCTTGGGCAGCGTTACCTTCACGTCGAAGGTCCCGAAGTCGGCAAAGAACTCGGTCATGGCGTGGAACTGATGACAGTTCCACTGGCCGTGCCAAAACACGCCGACCTTGGGGAACCATTGTCCGGCCAGCAGGAAGGTGCGCTTATAGCCGGTGCGCGCAATCACCTCCGGGAAAGTGGCCTTGAACTTGATCTTGAACACCACGTCTTGACCGGGCGCGACCGGCCGCGGCAGCTTCACCTGGAAAACCGTCTTGTCGTCAGGATTGCCGTCATCCGGCGAGACAAACTTCATCTGCTTCGTCAGGTCACCCATGCCGACGACCTCGAACGATGTCACATCGTTGGCACCGTAGTCTTCCGGCTTCCATGTCGCCAGGCTGCTGGTGCGGAAGTTGCCGTCGCGGTGCGCCTCGTGAATCCAGCTGGCCTTCTGCTGAAAGGCATTCAGATAAAGGTGAAATGGGAAAGTGTCGAGCGCCTGGCCGGTGAGGTTGTGATACGTCAGCGTCTCCGTAGCGGTGACCGTGTGTGTCGGCGGATCGTATGCGGCATCGATCTGATAGGCGACGACGCGCTGCGACAGCGGTCCCTTGACGTCGGGCGCAAACGGACTTTGCGCCGCCGCCGCGGCGGAACACAGCAAAACAGTAAGGCACAAACGCAGCACCAACTGCGGCTTCATGGGCAACCTCCCAGGATTCTGGAGTGGAATCGCCTAAACCGTAAAGGGCTCGGAGAGACCGTTCCCCTTAAATGTAACGCTTCATTTAGCAAGCCAGTGTACACTCTGCCGCCAATTGATGACTACGCGGGGCGAGCCGCTCGTGTTCCATTCGAATCCACGAGTCTTCGAATGCTCGCGCGTGTCCCGGTTGACTATCCTGCTGCCCACGCTGAATTGTTGCCTGCGACAGGCCCGCGCTCCTGCTACACTCGCGGCAATGCGTGTTCTCGGCATCGATTGCGGCGGCGAATTCACCGGCTACGGGATTGTGGAGCAGGACAATCAAGGCTGCCTTCGCCATCTTTGCAGTGGGGCAATCAGACTTTCGCCGCGCGAGGCCCTGGAACTGCGTCTGAAGACGATTTGCGAAGGGCTCGCCCAGGTCATCGCCGCATACTCACCCGAGCAGGTTGCCATTGAAGATGTCTTCTACGCGGTCAACGCGAAGTCGGCGCTCAAGCTGGGACATGTTCGCGGCGTCGCCATGCTGGCCGCCGCGCAAGCCGGTCTGGTGGTTGTCGCCTACTCGCCGCTGTCCATCAAGTCGGCCGTTGTCGGCTACGGCAGAGCCGAGAAATCGCAAGTGCAGCTCATGGTGACACGCTTACTGGATCTGCCCGCTCCGCCCGAATCCGCCGACGCCGCCGACGCGCTCGCCATCGCCATCTGCCATCTGCATACGGCCGCAACGTTGCAGCGGCAGCAGGCAGGTGCTCGCTGATAGAATCTCTCCTCAGAATGAAATGGCAGTTCCTTTCTTTGCTGTTCGTGTCGAGCTTGTGCGTGCCGGCGCAGCAGCCTTCCCCGTCGTCGGCAGCAGTGCCCGGACAGGCTTCTGTGCGCTTTAGCTTCGACTGGAGCCAAGGTTACCCGTGGCAGACGTACAGCATCACCGTTCAGTCCGACGGCAAGGCCCGCTTCGACGGAACTCCCCACGCCGATGAAACCAACGACACCGACCCGTACCAGCAGGACTTCACCGTGTCAGCCGCCAACCGGCAGAAAATCTTCGACCTGACGCAGAAGCTGAACTATTTTCAGGGCGATTTCGCTTCCCGTATGAAAAACATCGCGCAGACGGGCAAAAAGACCCTGCAGTACCAGTCGCCACAGGCCCAGGTTTCGACTACCTACAACTGGTCGCAAAATACCGACGTCGAGGAACTCACGCGCCTCTTCACGGCAATCGCCACCACCATCGACTTTGGCCGCAAACTGGCGTTCCAGTATCGCTTCGACAAGTTAGGTATGGACAAACTGCTGAAGGAGTTGGAAGCCCAACAAGCCAGCCACGGTGTCGAGGAACTGGCGATCATCTCGCCCATGCTGCGCAAAATCGCCAATGATCCCAACCTGATGAACATCAGCCGGCAAAGCGCCGAGCGCCTGTTGCGCAGCCTTAATCAGCCGGCTGCGACCGCGCTGAATCCTGCCGCGCAATAAGGACCTGCTTTTCGTCCCACTAAAAGCGTTCCGCACAATCCGTCACAACACTTTGACAACGTCACCACGCGAATTCCCGAATCCTTGCACTGAAATTGGTGTTTAATAACCTTAGATAGAGAAGGCCTCGACGAGGCTGGGACCAGCTACCGTCTCTCAGGTTCAGTAAGTCCGGCCCAGGAGTACTAACATGACCAGGCACGTCGTTTCTGCCCTCGCAGCATTTGTTTTGGCCGCCGGCTCGCTTGCAGCCGTCGCCGACTCGCATGTCCGCATCGTTCGCCTCAGCTCCGTCGAAGGACAAGTCCAGATGGATCGTGCCACCGGTGAAGGTTTGGAGCGCGCCATCCTGAACACGCCGATCGTCGAAGGCACGCGCCTGGTCACGGGCAGCGATGGTCTGGCCGAGATTGAGTTCGAGAACCAGAGCGCCCTGCGCTTGACGGAAGACTCCGAAGTTAAGTTCTCCCAGCTCTTGATGAACGATGCCGGCGTAAAGGTCAACCAGATTCAGGTGGTCAAGGGTCTGGTTTACCTCGATGCCGCCGCGAAGAGCGACGATGTTTATCGCCTGATGGTCGGCAATAGCAGTTTTCTGGTGCGCCGCGACACCGAGATGCGGCTCAGCGCCGGTCCCGATCAGGTCCAGATCGCCGTCTTCAAGGGTGAGGTTCAACTGGAGAACCAGCCGCAGCCGGTCATCGTCAGCAAGAAGGAAACTCTAACTCTCGCTGCCGACAACGCCGCCAAGTACACCATCGCCAAAGGCGTGGAGCCCGTGCGTTTCGATGGGTGGAACAAGGAGCGCGAAGCCTACAGCAGCACCTACGCTGCGAACGAGGGTTATGGCGGACCGAGTCACGCCTACGGCATGCAGGACCTCAACTATTACGGCAACTATTTCTACGCCGGCGGCTATGGCTATGTTTGGCAGCCCTACGGCTTTGCCAACGCGATGATGAGTTGGAGCCCTTACGACAATGGAGCCTGGATGTTCAATCCCGGCTTCGGTTATTCGTGGGCCTCGGCCTATCCGTGGGGCTGGTTGCCATTTCACTATGGCTCATGGGCCTTCATCAACGGCACTGGATGGGCTTGGTTGCCCGGCAGTAACTACGGTGGCCCATGGTACGCGACCAGCTTCCAGAACGTGCCTCGGGTTACGCGAGCGCCGGCAGGTTGGGCGGCGCCTACTCCCCCTGCTGCCACGGCGGCGCCCAATGTCGCCCGGCCAACGGTTCTGGTGGGCAAGGCCGGCGCAAATCCTCTCTCCATTCCCGGCGGACGGATTCCGCCGAACTTCGCCAGCCTGGTTCCCGGACGGACGCCTGTAACCGCGACCGCGGCTCACGGCTCGGCTGGTCCGAATAATCCACCGGCGCATGGGAATGTTTTCGCCGCCACCGACAACAGCCTCAGCGCGGCCCATCACGGCTCTTCCGCGCATGTGTTTTCGCCGCCGCCTGTAAGGTCTGTTGCACTCGGCGCCGCTGAACCCGGTACGGCCTTCGGAGGAGCACGCACCGGCGGGAGCGTTGTTGGCCACGCAGCGGCGGGCGGCACTGCCCCTGCGGCTCACGCCTCGGCGGGCACAGCTCAGAAATAAGGGAAACTGAAGCGTAGAAAAAGGACAGCCCACATGTTCCTGCGAGAGTACTCGATTTGAAATGACGGTGGAAGGAAACCTGAAGATCGGCGTTAACTAAGCCGCGCAGCGGCGACATTTGTGTTAGCCGCGGGCGTGAGCCCGCGGTCAAGCAGGAGAAACGCATGAGCCGCGGAGCCGGGGCCCCCAATTCGCGCTTCTTTTGCGCGAAGTGGGGTGGAGGAGCGGCGACACGGTTCTGACGCAGAGGCCTTATGGCTTGTTTTATGTCGGGGCTGTTTACTCAGTCGCAGGCGTAAGGCTATGGCGATCGCCCTTCAGGACGCGAGCCGGTACTGCCTGGCGGGCTCGCTCTTCCTGATGGCAATTCCAGCACAGCGGCCGCATATTCTCCAGCGTCGCCTGCAACTCGTCCAGATACATGTCCCGCAACTCGAATATTTTCTGCTCCTCGTTGAGCACAGCCAGACGGCTGCGACGCCAATCGGATGGTGACAGCGCACGCGCGCAAATAGCGCAGCTCTTGCCTTCGTACCACTTCGTCAGCAGGCGATCAACATTCTCCGGCGAAGGATCGAGTTGTGCCAGGCACTCCTGTTCGCAATCGGCCTTCTCGGGCCAGCGCGTGCACGATTCCAGTTGCGAATGTTCCTGGCCGCGCAATGCCGACCAGAAGGCGAACTTCCTGTCGACCTCGACCTCGACGGGCTGCCCGGAATCCGGACAGATGACGGGCTGGCGACCGCGGTTCTGGTAGTAATTCTGCAAGCTGAGCGCCACCGGCAGGCCGGTGACAAGAATCGCGCCCAGGAAGAAAAGCACGATGGGGAAAAGGGCAAAGGTCAACATAAAGCACCTGTGGCCGCTGCGGCAGCCTTCAATGCGTTTGTACTGCCGTTGTCACAGGGATTCAGTGATCTAGCGCACAAGCGGGTGTGACGTGGTGGAAGCTCCGTGCTTCAGCCCGGCGAAATCCACGCCTCGCTTTGTAACAGGGCACGACTTGAGTCGTGCCGATAAGCTGTTTACTTTGTCATCACGAGCGGGCTTCAGCCCGCGGGGGATCTGCTGTTTCCGGCTCAGCCCGTTGAAGCCGTGTCCTCAGACAAGCAATATGAGATGGCTTCCAGCTGCATTGTGGGTTGATATTCCGCAAAACTCCGTGCCCCCCGTGATCTCCGTGGTGAACCCACTAGCATTATTTGTCAGCCGCCGGCGTAGGCATAAACCGGTAACCCACTCCGCGCACCGTTAGCAGATGCCGGGGATGAGACGGATCCTTCTCGATGTACCTGCGCAGCCGCACAATAAAGTTGTCGATGGCGCGCGTGTCGGTGTCCTCATGCAGTCCCCAGACTTCCTCCAGAATCGACTTGCGCGAGACAATCCTGCCGCTGTTGCGAATCAAGTGCCGCAAGAGCTCCGCTTCCATCAGCGTCAAGCGGAAGACCTTGTCCTCCGCCCGCAGTTCCAGCGTGCCGAAATCGACCTGCTTGCCGTCAAACACATAGACATCGAATTCCCGCAGCGAGTCGGCGTCCTTCGGTTCAGCGACGCGCACGTCGGCTGGCGGATCGCTCAGCAAGGTCCGGCCCCAATCGTGGCGGCGTAACAGACTGCGAATGCGCGCCAGCAGGATAGCCAGGTCGAACGGCTTGGGCAGGTAATCGTCGGCGCCGCAGGCAAATCCCTTGAGCACGTCTTCCGGGCGGCCGCGCGCGGTCAGCATCAGCAGTGGAATATAGTTGCTCGCCTTGCGCAATTCGGTGGCAACTGCAAAGCCATCTTTGCCGGGCAGCATGACGTCAAGCACCAAAAGGTCAAACTCGCCGCGCTGTTTCAGCAGCAGTTCGAGCGCAGTCTCACCATCGCCGACAACCTTGGTGCGATAACCCTCCGCCTCCAGGTTGAACTTCAGCCCGCGCGCCAGGTGCTCTTCGTCTTCTACCAGCAGAATTTCGTTCACCGGGAGTTCCTCGGCAGCTCAATGATAAACGTGGTTCCGCGTCCGGAGCCTTCGCTGTCGGCATAAGCGTTGCCGCCATGGCGGTGGGCGATGGCACGCACGATGAACAGGCCCAGGCCGCTGCCTTTCACCTGCGACGCGCCCGGCGTAAGCACGCGATAAAAGCGTTTGAAGATGCGCTTCAATTCGCCTCGGGGAATGCCGACTCCATTATCGCGCACCCGAATTTCAACGTGCTCCAGGTCGGGCGTCACCACCGCAACCCGGATTTGCGGGTCCTGCGGTGAGTACTTCACGGCATTATCCAGCACATTCGATAGCGCGGTGGAAAGCTCCTCGCGATCGCCCATTACGCTTAACTGGTTATCAGGCTTGCCATCCGGCGTCCAGTCCAGCACCGCTGCCGAGAGGTGGTGGCGCGAGCGCGCCCACCCGATCACCTCGTCCACCAGCGGCCCGACTGCGATTTCCGTGCGTGAAAGCAGAGCATTCTTCTGGGTTATGCGCGCCGCGCGCAGCACACCTTCCACCGTTCCCATCAGCCGCTGCGTGTCCTCCAGCATCACCTGGTAGAACTCATGGCGCTGCTCGTCGTCCACATTGCGCTTCTGCAGGGTCTCCAGGTAGAGCCGAATCGAGGTGATTGGCGTCTTCAGCTCATGCGTCACCGCGTTCAGGAAGCTGTCCTGCTGCTCATTGCGGCGGATCTCGCGCACCAGGAAAATGGTGTTCAGGATTACTCCAGCGATGATGAAGCCGAAGAAGATGACGCCAAGAATCAGTGGCACGACCTCGCGCCAGTTCAGGATGACCCAGCTGGTGCTGAGCACTGCCGCCGCTGACGCGATGCAGACGCCTAACGTGACAAAGAATGCGATCTTGGCTTTGCGGCTGGTGGTGCGCATGGGTAGACGCGCTCAGGATAGCAGAGAGCTGTGGGCCGCCAACTCTCTGCTTTCAGCGCTGCAAGTTCTCAGCGGCCTGCAAGCTCTGCCGAGCCAACTCGCTATTGCCCATATCGCGATAGGCGTAGCTCATGTATGTGAGCGCCCGGGTTTTTATTTCGAGATTGGGCGCGTTAGCGACCACGATTTTGTAACGCCGAATCGCGTCCGGCAGGTCGCGCTGCCTTTGCTCGTAAACTGCAAGGGCAAAGTTGCTGAGAGGGTCTTTAGGATCGAGAGCGACAGCTCGTGAGTAGTGACGCATCGCGGCTTCCGGTTCTCTTCGCTGCATCAGCTCATTGCCTGTCCGCTCCTCGGATATGGAATTCGTGCCCAGGACTTGGGTAACCCGCGACCACAGGACTAGGTTGTCGCGCCAGTAATCCAACTGACGACGGGTCACAAGACTCAGTGCGACTAATACCAGCCCGGTCGCGACCACAAGGTAGAGCGAAGGGAAGGCCTGACGACGTCCGAAGGGCCGGTCTGCTGCTGCTGCGCCGTTCGCCGCCACTCCCGGCGCAGCTGCGGCTGCGAACAGATCGGCCACGCCCCAGCAGATCATGATGAACAGGCCAACGAAGGGCAGATACGCATAGCGATCGGCCATCGCCTGATGACCCACCTGCACGATCCCGATCATCGGCACCATGGTCCCCAGAAACCAAAACCATCCCACCGGCAAATAACGTCGCTCGCGGTATTTCCACACCAGCGCGCTGATAGCCAGCAACAGTAGAAAAGCCGCCCCAGCCTGCCATGTCTTGATGGAGTTTCCCGGGTGCGGGTACATCAGGGTCAGACGCGACGGCCAAAACGCTTTGCCGATATATCGCACATAAGAAACCAGGGCATTCTCCAGCCGCACAAAGAATGAGTACTCAACCAGCGAGACCACCGCTCCGCCCGCACGCTGGGCCCGGATGGTCAGGATGGCGCTGGCCGCACACAGACCGAGAAGCGGCAGCTTCTCCAGCACCAACCATCGCCATTTGCCGTTCGCGATTCGCTCTTCGCCAGAAGCTCTTTCTTCCTTGTTCGTTCCGCGCTGTTCACCATAGACCTCACTGGAACTATTCCCGCGAAAAGCGAATGGCCAATGGCGAACAGCGGGCCTTTCCAGCGGCCAGTAATCCCATAACAGCAGCACAAATGGCAGGGTGATGACCTGAGGTTTCGCCATCAAACCCAGCGCAAACCAGAAAGCAACCAGCGCGTAACGGGCCATTCCAGGCCGGCTGGCGTACCAGCGATAGGCCCCCAGTGCAAGCAGGAAAAACAACATACTGAGCAGGGTCTTGCGCTCGGCTATCCAGGCCACGGCTTCAACATTGACGGGATGTACCGCAAACAGCGCCGCCACCACGGCACTGCGGCCCGCGTATCCAGTCGCCCGCTCCAGCACCCAGAACAGCAGCACCACGTTAAGCACATGGAGCAGCAGATTGACCTCGTGGTGGCGAACAGGATCGAGACCAAACAGTTGCACGTCCAGAGCGTGCGAAAGCCACGTTACTGGATGCCAGTTCAGCGAGTAATTGGCGGTGAACGCCCACTTGACCGTGTCCCGGTTCAAGCCGCCTTGTATGTCAACGTTGTCGGTTACATATTGATTGTCGTCCAGGTTGAGGAAGGGATGATGAGTTACGGGGAAATACAGAGCGACGGTCGCGGCAGCCAGAAGAATGCTGAAAAGCAGGTTTCGTTTGTACAGTGTGAACGCGCCCGCATGGCCGGAAAACCGGGGCCCGTGGGCGTTATTCAACTCAGCAGAAATCATTAGCACTTCACTGCCATCGGCCGAAGACCGGTGACACGCATCCCGCTAATCTATTGCAGCCCCGCCTGGGCCAGCATCTCCAGAAACTGGCTCCGGGTCCGCATGTCGATGGACTGCGCTACCAGCTTGCCTTCGCGGTCGTAGACAAAGCTCTTGGGAATGCCATCGACCTGGAAAAGGTTGTTTACCTTTTGGCCCGGATCCAACAGGATGGGATAACTGATTTTCCGCTCCGTGATAAATGGTTTGACCTTGTCCGTCTCTTCGTCCTCGGAGATGGCCAGGATCACGAAGCCCTGGTCCTGAAACCGTTTGTACAGCGCTTCCAGGTCGGGCATTTCCTTCTGGCAGGGCGGGCACCAGGTGGCCCAGAAGTTCACCAGCACGACCTTGCCCTTGAGGTCTTTCAGCGTCCAGCTTTTTCCCTGGAGATCGGTCAGCGTGAAGTCGGCCTGCTGGCGGCGCGCATCGTCGGCTTCCAGCTTTGCCATTGCCGCCTTGTATTGCGGAGCATCCAACGACGCCTGGACATGCTCGTAGCGCACTAATTCCGCCAACTCCACATAGGCACCGGAGGGTTGTCCCTTTTCATCGGGAGGCGGTTGCTGACGCAGCGTTTCGGCGAGCGTGGTCGCCACTTCCTGGAGCGTGTCATGGCCGAAATCTCCCTCGGTCGCGCGGCTGGCCACATAAACCGCCAGGCGCAACTTACCCGGCGTAGCCGGCAGTGCGCGAATCTCCAGCGCGATGTCTTTTGTGGTGTGGGCGCGCACGTCATCCGGCAAGCTGCGCAGTGTCTTGATCTGATTGAAGATCGGCTGCTCCTGCGCGCTCCAATTCACTTGCTGCTGCGCCTGAAGTGGGGAGGAACCAATCACAACTACCTGGACAGCGAACAGAAAGAGGAACGTGACCGCGGCAAGCCGCCGGCAGAAATGCCGCAGACTGAAATTCATGAGCGTGACACCTCGACCGCCATTGTAGCCCAGCGTAAGCCTACTGCAGGTCCCGCGTTCCCACCGCTTGCCGCAGTTGTTCCAGCGCAGTCATATAGGATGCCAGCGCCTGCCGGTAGCTCAGCTCCGTCGAACGATAGGTGCGTTCGGCATCCAGAAAGTCCAGCAGGGAAGCAGCCCCGTGCTGGTAGGCAAACTGTGCGATCTCCAGCGATTGCTTTGCCTGCTGCAGATAGTCGTGGTCGTACAGTTGCACGATATCGCGGTTATTCAGCAGCGTCTCGTAGGCGTTCTTCACGTCCGTCATCACCTGCTGCTGCGCAGCCTTCTCCTGAAATTGCGATTGGGTGAGAGCGTAGTAAGTCCGCGCCACCTCGCCCTGGTTGCGATTGAAGATAGGCAGCGGCATGCTGAAATAGAAAGCGCCGACATTGGCGGCATTCACGTGCCCGTAGTCGAAGGTGCCGGTGATGTCCTGTTTGGCATTGGCCTTGGCCAGACCAATCTGGCTCTGCGCGGCGGTAATAGCACGCTCCGCCGCCTGTAGATCGGGCCGCGAGCGCAGAGCATGCTCGCGGAGATCGTCCAAGGACAGGTTGACGGGTTCGTAGGCGAGCTGCCCGGCAACATCGTAGTTACGCGGGATGGCGTCGAAGCCGATTAACTGGCGCAGAGAATTCAACGCCTGCACCAGGGCGATCTTGGCAGACGTCACGTCAGTTTGGAACTGCAAGGTCTGCAACTGGATCTTCAGCAAATCCGCCTTGCTCATGGCGCCAGCCTGGTGCTGTTCCTGGCTGATGCCGACGGTATGCTTGTAGCTGTCCAGAAAGCGCTCAGCGAATTCCAAGTTCGATTTCGCCAGCAAGGCCGCCACAAATTGCTCGGCCGTGTTCGCGATCGTGGTCCGCTCCATGTCCAGCACTTGCGACTCGGTAACCGAGGTTGCGTCTTTGGCAGCTTGCAGCCGATGCTGGCGCTTCTTTCCGCGCTCAAAGAGATATCCAATGCCGAGGTCGAATTGCGCCGTATTGTCGATGTAGTTCGAGGACCACATGTCCGGGCTGAACAGCGGCAGGTATTGCGCGTCCGACGAGAGCGTAGGGTTGGGACGAAGATTGGCCGTCACCTCCTGCTCTTTGTTTTGCGAGATCAGGGTGCGCTGCGCCAGCAGCGAGGGATTGGCTTGTCTGGACAATTCAATTGCCTGGTCCAGCGTGATCACCACCGACGGTGCTTCCGGTTTGCCGGGCGCAGGTGTTTGCTGTGTCGGCGCAGGCGGCGGTGCCGGCATTGAGGGTTGCGATTGCGTCTGGGCCGAGAGGTGCATAGCCGCACCCAACAATCCGAGCACAGCAAGAGAACCCAGAATGTTTGTTCCGCCAGCACGAATGGCGCGCAACTTCAGACTGGTCGCTAAGCCTAAGGTACTGAAGACGGCTGAGGAGAGGCTTCTCATTCAGAAATCTCCTCTTCCTCCGCCGGCAATATATCCGTCGGTCCCGCCAGGTCGGCATAGAGCGCCGGCAGCAGCACCAGGCTGAGGAACAACTCGGTCAGCAATCCGCCCACGATCACGATGGCGAAGGGACGCTGCGAATCGGAGCCGATGCCGTGGGACAGTGCAGCCGGAATCAGGCCGAGAGAGGCGACCAGCATGGTCATCATAATGGGCCGCAGGCGTCGCATTGCGCCGAGGACCGCAGCCTCCCGGGTGGCCAGCCCGCGCGCGCGCAGTTGGTTGATATGCTCCACCATGATGACGCCGGTTTGCACCGACACTCCGAACAGCGCCAGAAAGCCGACGCCGGTGGATACGCTGAAATGAGTTCCTGTAATCAACAGGGCAACCAGCCCGCCGATGGGCGCCAGCGTCAGGTTCAGTAACACCAGCAAGCTCCACTTGAAGGAGCGGAACATGGAGTAGAGCACCAGCACGATGACCAGAATCGTGATCGGGATCACGGTCGCCAGGCGGTGGTTGGCGCGTTTCTGGCTCTCATATTCCCCTGCCCAGTCCAGGGTGTAGCCGGGCGGCAACTTCACCTCGCGGTTGACCTTGTTCATGGCTTCTTCCACGGTGCTGCCCAGATCTCGTCCGCGCACGCTGTACTTGATGGCGATGTAGCGCTGATTGGCTTCGCGATAGATCATGGAGGCGCCATCGTCCACGCTGATTTTCGAAAGTTGACCTAATGAGACCCGTTCCCCGCTGGGCGCCAGCAGACGAATGTTTTTGATCTGGTCGATGGTGCCGCGGAATTGCGGTTGGTAGCGTGGAACCAGATCGAAGCGCTGGTCGCCCAGCAGAATCTGGCTGACCGGATTGCCGCCAACCGCCGTCTGGATCGCGTCCTGCACGTCCGCTACGTTAATGCCGTAGCGGTCGGCCTGGGCGCGGTCAACGGAAATATCGACATTGGGCTGCCCCAGCACGCGGAACACTCCCAGGTCGGCGACCCCGGGCACCGTGCCCATCACGTTGGAAATCTCGGTGGCCTTGGCCTCCAGGTCTTTCAAGTCAGGACCGAAAACCTTCAGAGCGAGTTCGCCCTTCACCCCGCTGACCGCCTCTTCCATGTTGTCTTCGATAGGTTGCGAGAAGCCCCAACCCACTCCGGGAATCTTGCTGACGGCGTCGTTCATCGCGTCGATCAACAGTTCTTTTCGTCCGTGAAACTGGGGGCGCCACTTTTCGCGAGCTTTCAGGTCAACATAATATTCCGTGTTGAAGAAGCCCGTGGGATCGGTACCATCATCGGACCGGCCTACCTGCGATACCACTTGCGTGACTTCCGGGAAGCTGGCAAAAATCAGCCGTGCCTTGTCCATGATTTCCCGGCCGGCAGTCGGACCGGTGCTGGGAGCGAGGGTCCCGCGGGCCCAGATGGCGCCCTCGTCAAGATGGGGCAGAAACTCGGAGCCGATAACGCCCCCGAACCCGAGATACAAGCTGACCGCCCATACCAGCGCCATCGCGCCCCAGGTAAACACGCGCCGGGGAATGATCCAGTTCAGAGTTCGCTCATAGCGTTGGTTCACCCAGTCCAGCAGCGGATTGCGCCATTCCTTTGCGCCTTTGCGGAAGACGAAGGAGGTCAGCACCGGCGCCAGCAGAATCGAAAAGAACAGCGATCCCAGCAAGGCAAAGGCGACGGTCCACGCCATAGGCCGGAACAACCGGCCCTCCACCCGCTGCAAGGTAAAGATTGGCAGGTAGGCGATGATGATGATCGCGATCGCATAGAACACCGGCCGCTGTACTTCGTGGGCCGCCGCTCGAATCACCTCGTCCGGTGCGCTGTGACTCTCCGTTTGCACCGACAGCCGCCGCTGAATGTTCTCCACCATGACGGCCGCGCCTTCCACGATCATGCCGAAATCCAGCGCACCCAACGACAACAGGTTCGCGGGAATGTGGTTCAGGTCCAGCAGAATGGCCGCGAAAAACAATGAGAACGGAATGGTGAGCGCAACAATCAGCGAAGAGCGAACATTCCCCAGAAACAGGAACAGCACGATCACGACCAGCAGAATACCTTCCGTCAGGTTGTGAAACACGGTATGCGTGGTAAAGTGCACCAAGTCATCGCGGTCCATGTGCGGCACAATCTGGACGCCCTTGGGCAGCACGCGCTCGTTGATGAACTTTACCTTCTCGTGAATGTCGCGCAGCACGCCCTCGGTTTCCGAGCCCTTCCGTGATTGCACAATGCCTTCCACCGCATCGGCATTGTCCAGCAGAGATCCGTCGGGACGCCGGATGCTCTTGCCGATTTGTCCCAGCTTGATCTTGGGGCCCTCGACGACGACGCCTACATCGCGAATGCGCACCGGAGTGCCATTCTTCACTGCTACCACGGTCTGGCCAATGTCCTCGGTCGTCTGCATCAGGCCGAGGGCGCGAACGTTGAAGGCCTGCTGTCCCTTCTCGATATAGCTGCCGCCGCCGTTGGCGTTATTGGCTGCCAAGGCCTGCTCAACGCTCGCCATCGATAATCCATATGCCACCAGTTTGTCGGGATCGATCTGGACCTGGTATTCCTTGGTCTCTCCACCGAAAATCGAGACCGCGGCCACGTTGGGCACCGACATCAGATACTTGTAGACAACCCAGTCCTGCAGCGTCTTCAGCTCCATGGTGTCGTATTTCGGATCGCTGCTGGCCAGGGTGTACCAATAGATCTGGCCGGCCGGACTGAAATCCGGTCCGATCTGCGGATTGACCCCCGGCGGCAGGGTCACCATGGTGAGCTTTTCCAGTACCTGTTGCCGGTTCTGCAGGTTCTCGGACTCGTCATCGAAGATGAGGGTGATGAAGGACAGCCCCGCCAGCGACGACGAGCGCAGGTGTACCAGGTGACCGACACCGTTCATCTGAATTTCGATTGGAATCGTGACCTGCTGCTCGACTTCTTCCGCGGCACGTCCCGGCCACTGGGTAATGACCCAGGCATATTTGTCGGCGACATCGGGATACGCCTCCACCGGGAGTTTGTGGAAGGAGAGGATGCCCCAGGCCAGCAGCAATATCCCCATCGCCAGCACCATTATCCGGTTGCGTAGCGCGAAATCGACGAGATAGCGAATCATGCGCTACTTCTCCTCGGTGGCGCTGGAGAACTGGAGAGCGTTGGTCACCACTTTGTCATTAGGCTTTAAGCCGCTGATGATTTGCTGATACCCTCCTTGCTCTTCCGGTCCCAGCTCGACACGGACGCGGCGAAACTTGCCATCGCCCAGCGGAACGAACACACAATTGCTGTCGTGCATCTGGATAATGGCCGTGGTTGGCACCACCGGACGCTCCACCTGCGCGCGCGCATGAAACATCGCCGTTACGTACATGCCGGCCCGCATGATGCCGTTGGGATTCGGCAACTCGATACGCACCTTCGCCGTTCGCGTGGTGGCATCCAGCACCTGACTGATGTTGATGACCTTCCCGGCAAACTGGTCGTGAGCGTAGCCGTTCACACTAATGTTGGCGGTGTCGCCAACGTGTACCTGCGGCAGCATGTCCTGATAGACATCGCAAACTACCCATACCTGCGAAAGGTCGGCGATGGTGAACAGGGCCTGCTGATTATCGAGCGAGCGGACGCCGGTCCCGTTGGTGATCTGCTGATCGACGATGGTACCGGAGATGGGCGCGCGCAGCGGAAGCAGGGTAGTGGGATTGCTGATGTCCCCGCCCAATACCTTCACATGCGCGATGGCAGCTTGCAAATCCACATCCGCCTTGGCATGTGCGTCCTGCGCGGTTTCCAGATCGGACAGCGCGATGGCGCCCTTATCATAAAGAAGCTGCGCGCGCGCCAGTTGCTTCTCCGCCAACACTTGGTCTGCTCTGAACTTCTGATAGTCCGAGAACGCGCCAGTTAGATCGGGGCTGTTGATAAGCAAGAGCACTTGCCCCTTCTTCACAGAATCGCCAAGCTTCGCCTTGATCTCGACCACCATGCCGCCGCCCAGCGAGACCACTGGGACCGAGAGATTCACGTCCGGCGTTATGGCGCAGTTCACGTGGACTTCGTCGCTGACCTTGCGAACCTGGACCGGCGTCAGAGCAAATTGATCGGGATTCTGCATGGTGACGACATCCGGGTCGGCATTGGTTTCCACTACTTTTGCCGACGATGGTTCGGGCTTGTCTCCCGAGCAGCCCGCAATGGACAAGAGTAGGAACAAGCAGCAAACCAGCAAGGCAACAGCAAGCCGGCAACTGCACGCGCGGTTATCTTTCTTCATTCCACGAACTCTCTTCTGGTAAGCGACTCTCGCTCCCCGGACGAATTCATGCCGCTTACGAAAAAGCAACTGAACTTCAACCCCAGTAAATAATGAGAGCTGCCCGGGCGATATTCGGTCAGACCGGTCAATTGCAGCCGAAAGGAGGACCTCGGTCGTTCCTCGCAATCCTGTAGACCTCAAGCAGGCATGGCTCAGATTCGACTACGGTCAGGGGCTGCAACTTCACCAGCATAAACAGCAATCCGAGCAGCAGCATCGGCAGCAAGTGAGGAGCTGAGTTGCCGGCTGGAAAGTGCAGCGGAGAAGCAAAATGCTGAACACGCTTTGCTGCTTCTTCCATAAGCGCTTGCGTGGGATGCAGATCGTCGCTGGCAGAGATAATGGGAAACAACAGGAACAGCACGCAAGCCAGCGCGAGCAGGGACCGCAGAGGAACGGTCGAATGGCAAGTCAGCCGCCGCTGGCGCCGAATAACGATCACGAACGACCCTATGGTCAGGGCTATCCAGATCAAATTAAGCAGCAATTCCATAAGACAGAATCCCGTAGTTTACCATTCGGCGCGCGGAGTACGCAGGAGAGGGTCGTTGCCGCGACGCGCAATTCACGGGATATTCAAATTGAATGACGGCAACTGAATAATAGCTGAGAGTGTGCGACCCGAGGCCAGCCACCTCGGGTCGCGATTTGAGACGCAGCGGTAACGTCACCTGACGTAGCGTGGCTTCCTTCGCTCAGCCCAGAGCAATGGCGACGAACGCCAGCGTGTTGCGCAGTTGCGCACTTAGAAGTACGGACTCGGAGGAACGTCCTCGGACCCTTTTGTGGCCCGAGTGTAGTCCGTACAAAGTCACGCGGAGCCCAATCTGCCTTAACGATTGCCACGGCCCAGCATGCGGCAAATTCCCTGGCGCAACAGGTTGCACTGGGAAAGGATCCGCACCGCAGTTCGGTTCTGCACCCGTCACGCGCAAAATCGGCGCTTGCTGGGGGCCCGTACCTCGATCCGAATCGCCTCTCATCGCCGAATGGCCGTACTCAACCGGGAAGCGGCACGCAATTTGGCTGTGCCTCGATTGCGTGAAAGAATGCCTGAAAGTCGCGCAACTCTCAAGCAGAAAAATAGCGATAGTGGTGCGTTTCGAGAATAAGCTGCCCATTTCCTGTGCAAATCTCATCCCGAACCGCTTTCCAACGGGGGGAATCGCCGCGTATTCCACAGTGGTTAACCACCTTGTTACTATCCGCAAGGCTCGCCTCCGGTTATGCTCGCGATTATGGCAGTCTCGGTCACGGTCCTGGCGAGCGGCAGCAAAGGTAACTGCACCCTGGTGTCGAGCTCCGGCACTCGCTTGCTGATCGATGCCGGACTTTCCTGCCGCGAACTTCTGCGACGCTTGTTGCTCTGCGGCCAGGACGCGCGTAGCATCGACGCCGTCCTCATCACGCACGAGCACACCGATCATGTGGCTGGGTTGCGGGTCTTGGCGCGACGACTCAAAATTCCGGTATACATCACGGCTGCGACCTACCAGGAATACCAGCGCGGCGCCCGCGATGCTGCCGGCCATAAGGTCCATCTGGAGCGCCGCGAGGTATTCAGCTCGGGCAGCGGCTTTCAAGTGGGCGACATCACCGTGACCCCGTTCACTATCCCGCATGATGCCGTCGATCCGGTGGGATTCACCTTTCGCAGCGATGGCATCAAAGTCGGTATCTGCACTGACCTTGGCTACATGCCGGCCAGCGTTCGCAATCATCTGCGCGGATGTCATGTGCTGATGATCGAATCCAACCACGATCTGGAGCTGCTGCGTGGTGGCCCTTATCCCTGGAGCGTGAAGCAACGCGTGATGAGCCGCGTCGGCCATCTGTCCAATGATGCACTCGCGGATTTTCTGACGACCGACTATGATGGAGGAGCCGAATTCCTCATCCTGGCGCATCTTTCGGAGCAGAATAATCACCCGGAAATTGCGCGCATGACAGCGGAACGTGCGTTGGGCCAGCCCAGCTTGCTGCACAATCGGCTAATGCTGGCCGCTCAGCACGAACCGCTGGCGGCGGTTCGTCTGTAGTAAAACGCCTTATGAGCCTACCTCCCAGGGCGCGCGAGGCGTCCAGTCTTGTCCATGGCAAAATGCACTGACCCAGTCGTCGGCAAGATCCTGGCCGGGTGGCGCTACGACATCTCCGGCCTGGCCCCTGAAATGTGCGGCGACTACGAAGCCCATCTGACCGAGTGCGCTTTTTGTCGCTCGCGACAGCGCCTGCATCGCGGCATCGATATTGGGTTGATGGCGCTGGCCTCCGCTTCCATGGTGGTCTTCCTGCTGGCGTACGGAGTCATTCGGCATTTCCATCCCCGCCATGCCTTCTTGCTCGAGATCGGCGCGCTCGGCGGATTCCTGCTCTCCATGCTGTTGTGGTTGCTGGTTGCCGTGGCGACGCCGGCTCCCCTGGTCGTCAAGGATGTGGCCATGTTCGGCGCGCGGGTTGGACTGGAAAAGCTGCCGGAAGAAATCCGCGACCGCATTCCGGAAGACCTGCGGCTGAAGATTTCGGGGCAGAGCTAGATCTCATAAGTCCGCTTGGGTTGTATCAGGGCATGACTTTAGTCATGCCGAAAGACGCGCAGTAAAGGTGAGGGCTTCAGTCCCTGCAAAGCAGGGACTGAAGCCCAAGTTTCTTGATATCCCCTGTGCGGCACGGCTGAAGCCGTGCCCTGATACAAAGCGACATTGGCTTCTACCTTAAAACTCGAAAACCTGAAACTCGAAACTTCCTTCTAGAACTTCTTCGCTGTAATCCGATCCGCTCCAACATATGGCCGCAGCACTTCGGGGATCAAAACGGTGCCGTCGGCCCGCTGATAGTTCTCCACAATCGCCACCCAGGTTCTCCCGATCGCCAGTCCGCTGCCGTTGATTGTGTGCACCAGCTCCGTCTTCTTGCCGCCCTCGGGACGATAGCGAATGTTGGCCCGCCGCGCCTGGTAGTCGGTGAAGTTCGAACACGACGAGATCTCGCGGAAGACCTGCTGGCCCGGCAGCCACACTTCAATGTCGTACGTCTTCGCCGACGACCATCCCATGTCGCCAGTCGACAACGCCATCACGCGATAATGCAGGCCCAGCCTTTGCAGCACGGCTTCCGCGTTGCGCGTGAGCTTCTCATGCTCGTCCCAGGATTGCTCGGGCTTGGTGAACTTCACCATCTCGACCTTCTGGAACTGGTGCTGGCGAATGATGCCGCGCACGTCTTTTCCGTACGATCCCGCCTCGCTGCGAAAGCATGACGTGTGAGCCGCCAGAGAAATCGGCAGCCGCGCTCCATCGAGCGTCTCATCGCGATACAGATTGGTCACCGGGACTTCCGCCGTAGGGATGAGATAAAGATTCTTGTCGCCGTGCGGAACCTTGAAGAGGTCGGCTTCGAACTTGGGCAAATTCCCGGTGCCATATAAGGACTCGGCATTGACCAGGAACGGCGGCAGAACTTCCGTGTAGCCGTGCTCGCGGGTGTGCAGGTCGAGCATGAAGTTCATCAGCGCGCGCTCCAGCCGCGCGCCGAGGTCCCAATAGACAGCAAATCGCGCTCCCGTCAACTTGGCCGCGCGTTCCAAATCGAGAACGCCAAGCTCCTCGCCCAGTTCCCAATGGGGCTTTGGCGTGAAGTCAAACTGTGGCGCCGTACCCCAGCGCCGTACTTCGACGTTGTCCGCCTCGCTTTTGCCGACAGGGACGCTATCGTCCGGCAGATTTGGAATTTCGATCAGGATGTTGCGCAGCCTGGCGTCCGCTTCTTCGGCAATCTTCTCCGCTTCGGCGATCTTCTCGCGCAGCTCTTTGGTCTGGTTGATCTGCGCAGTCGCATCCTGCTTGTCCTTCTTAAGCTTTGCGATCTCGTCCGTGGCCTTGTTGCGCTCGGCTTTCAGGGTTTCGGCTTTGGTGATCGCGGCACGGCGATCGAGATCGATGGCATGAAAATCCTTGAGAACCGCATCGGCATTCATGCCGCGCTGACGGAGTTTTTCTTCAACCAGAGGGAGATGATCGCGTACAAAGGCAAGGTCGAGCATAAGAGATCAGACTACGCGAAGACGCCGCGCATCACAAAACCGGAAAGGTCGTTTTCACCACCCTTCGGCTGCGCTCAGGGCAGGCTCAGCACGGAAGTCACGGAGGAATCTAAAGTCAAACTTACAGGAGAAAGTCGCCGTTCTAAACGGCAAAGCACGGCAAACAGAAACGCGAAAGCCCCGTCTTGGTATCGAACGATTTTAGTTTCCTCCGTGATCTCCGTGCCTCCGTGGTGAAAAAGCCCCTCTTCGAAGTGAACTAGCTCTTCCTCGCCACCGACTCGAAGTCCTGTTGCTTGTCCGCCAATTGCCGGTGCCAGTCGGCGGCGGCTTTGACGAAGGCGCGAAACAACGCGCGCGAGGCTGGGTCGCTATCGTAGGTTCGTTCGGGATGCCATTGCACGCCCAGCACAAATTGATCGGGCGATGTGCCCTCGACCGCTTCTTTCACGCTGTCCTCCGGAGACCACGCCACCAGACGCAATCCATCGCCAACCAGATCGGCCGCCTGATGGTGGCTGGAGTTGACGGGAAGGATCGGAGTACTCTCGGGCAGCGCGCCCGCCTCGCGCAGAATCGCCGCCAGCTTTGACTCGGGATCGATCTGCACGGAATGCGCTTGCTCCACCTTGCGTCCGGCCTCGTGGTTCACAGCTTTCGGCACTGCCTGATCCAGCGTGCCAGTGCGCCACACATTCAGAGACTGCAGACCATAGCAAATACCGAACACCGGCTTGCGCATGTTGTAGGCGTCCTGCAACAGCAGTTCGTCGGTGCTGTCACGAAACTGGTCGGCAGGAGCGGTGTCGGGGTGCCGCTCGGCGCCATATTTCTCTGGATCGACATCGGCGGGACTGCCGGGTAGTAGCACCCCGTCGCAAGCCTTCACCGCCTGCGCAATTTCCGAAGGCGTCGCATTCACGTCGATGACGACAGGCTCGCCGCCTGCGCGGCGCACCGCCTCCGCATACTCCGGCAGAGAAGTGCTCACATAGGCCGGCCGCTTGGAGTTTGGCACAGGAATGGCGATACGAGGCTTCATAGAGGTCCCGGTTAAAGAGACTGTGTCGCAGCCGGTGTCGCCGTTCCGCGGCTCAGTTCAATTTCCGACTTTACCCGGCGCTCACGCGCCGGGCTAACTGCGCTTCCGCCGCTTCGCGGCTGGTTTGCTCGGCATTCGGACTGTTTATCCCACGCCAAAATCCTTGGGCCAGTTGCAACAAAGTCTCTAAAGCCCCTAGTTCTTAGCATGGCGGACGCTGGCCTGGAAGGCCAGTCTCGCCAGCTATGTGTTAACCGTCGCCTTGGACTCACTCTTGCTAGTCGCGTTCAGTTGAGGTGCGGGCCTGGCGTGCGAGTCGTACAACTCAGCGATCACCTGGCGCACTTGCGCCGCCAATTTATCCGTGTCGCGCAGCCGCATGCCGGCGGTGGGAATCGGCTCTCCGATTACCAAATCAACGTCGCCGGGAAGCATATGAAAGCTATTCATCGGCAGCAGTTCAAAGCTTCCCACAATGGCCATGGGCACAACCGCCGCCTGAGCTCGGATGGCAACATAGAACGCCCCATTCATAAACTCCTGCAACTGTCCGGTGCGCGAGCGGCCGCCCTCAGGAAACACCACCAGTGGCATGCCGTGGCGCAGCGTTTCTCCGGCGCGATTCAGACTGCGCAGCGAGGCATGAGCGTCGCCCAACACAATCGGGATCTGCCCCGAGCGTTTCAGATGCCAACCGAGAAACGGATAGCGAAACAATTCCTTCTTCGCCATGATGCGAAACTTTCCCGGCAAATTCGCGTATAGGACGGGAATGTCGATAGCGGAGAGATGATTGGCTGCATAAATCGCCGGCTGCGATGGGTGCAGGTGCTCGAGGCCTTCTACTCGCACGCGGATGCCGACCGTCTTCAGGATGAGCCGCGCCCACAGGCGCGCAATCTTGTGCTGTGCCCGGCCGCTGCCGTCGAATATACGACACCAGCAGCGCAACTGTCCCCAGGACGCCGGTATATAGATACACGATCGGCAGGCTGAAACAATACGAGCGCAGGCGGGTGAACCACGAGCCTCGCGGCTGGGTCTCTGCTGCGTTTTGTCGGTCAGCGTTCATAAAGGCAGCAATTAGCAACTAGCAATTAGCAATTAGCTTCGAGCTACGAGCTTCGAGCCAGAAGCCGAAAACCCAATGGTTACTTTTCTCCGTGTCCTCCGTGATTCCGTGGTGAAAAGGGTGTCTCCTAGGGCCCGAATCCCACCGCCTCCATCGCTTCGCCCACCAGAAAAATTGATCCAGTTACCACGATGACGCCGTCCGCTTTGCTGAGTTCACGCGCTTTTGCCAGCGCCGCCTGCACGGTCGGCTCTTCGTGCATCTCCGCTCCAGTGTGCGACGCAGCTTCGCGCAACTCGCCGGCTGTCGCGCTCCGCGGATTGTTTACCTGCGTCAACACCACTTGCTCGGCGACAGGAAACAGGATCTCGGCCATCTCCCGGACTGCCTTGTCGCGCATGGCAGCAAAAACCAGCGTCAATTCGCGGCCGGCGAAATTCTCCGACAGCGCCGAACGCAACGCCCAAGCGCCCGCTGGATTGTGCGCCACATCAAGAACAAGCTCACGCTCATGCGTCGCCGCCGACGGCGGAAGCACCTGGAAGCGTCCCGGCCAGTGTGTCTCGCGAATGCCTTGCTCCACGTGCTTCGCGGTGACTTTGAATCCAAACTGTCCCAGCTCTTCCGCTGTCGCAATCGCCAGCGCGATGTTGCGCAACTGATGCCGACCCGCCAGCGGCGAATCGATTTCAATCTTCTCGCTCATGACGCTAAGCGGATAGCGGCTTCGACCCGACACAGGAATGGTGCGTCCTCCAAGAGAAGCGGCAGCACCCGGCGAGACCGGCGGCACATACTTGGCGGCGCTGACGCCCCTGGCATCGTTTTCCACGATCGCATTGCCGATTACGTCGTTGGCCTGCGGATGCTGCGGCAGCGTCACCACCACTCCGTGCTTGCGAATGATGCCCACCTTCTCGCGCGCGATCTCGGCAATCGTGTCGCCCAGATACTTCTGATGATCGAGCGAGATGTCGGCGATGACCGAGATCGCCGGATCGACGACGTTGGTCGCATCCAGCCGCCCGCCCATGCCAACCTCAAGGACTGCGATCTCCACGCCTACGCTGGCGAAGTACTCGAATGCCATCGCGGTCAGCATCTCGAAGAAGCTGGGATGCCAGGGCAGCTTGCCGGAATGCAGAAGCTGCTGCGCCACGCGCTCCACGCGATCGTGAATTGCCCCGAACTCGGCGTCGGAGATCATCTCGCCATTCACCTGAATGCGCTCATTGATACGCAAAAGGTGCGGCGAACTATAGAGGGCGGTGCGGTATCCCGCAACCCGCAGGATCGACGCCAGCGTCGCCGCCGTCGAGCCCTTGCCGTTCGTCCCCGCGATGAGCACGGTGGCAAAACGTCGCTCGGGATGGCCAAGCTCCTGCAACATCTCCCGCACGTAAGCGAGATCGAACTTGTGCGAAGGAGTGCTGGCCAGTTCGTGGCCGAGCGCGTATAGCTGCTCTACCGTGTGTTGGTAGGACATGGGACCTGAGTTCAGATTACAACAAGTTGAATGGGCGTTCGTAGGCCGTGCCGCACTGCCATCCCCACAGGCCGCCTTCTGTTGTAAAATTTGTACCTTTCCGTCGCCCGGTGCATCTTCTCCTGAGTCGGCTTGGTGTTTATGCGGAAAGTAGGTCGACCGAAGGATTTTCTGCATCTAAGAGGACTTATGTCGCGAGCGGGCGCACAGAGTACCGTCGAGGGTCGTGTTTCTGACAATCCTCATTGTCAGGAAGACGCGTCTCTGCTGCAGAAATATCTGAAGGTCCGGGACACCTCGCTGCGAAATCTGCGCACCGCTGGGCGTCGAGGACCACAGCCTTCAGCCCAATCCGGATGCGAGTCCGGCGAAGTGGCATCTGGCGCACACCACGTGGTTCTTCGAGACTTTCGTGCTGTCGCAGTACATGGATGAGTTCCGCCAGTTCCATCCTGCCTTTCGTAATCTTTTCAACTCCTACTACAACGCGGTTGGCGACCGTCCCCTGCGGGCCTTGCGGCATATTCTGTCGCGGCCCAGCCTGGATGAGGTTCATGCCTACCGGAGCTATGTGGACGAAGCCATGGTCCACCTGCTGACGCTGGAGCAGCCTGCGGCCGCGCTTGACCTGATTGCGCTGGGCATCAATCACGAGCAGCAGCATCAGGAGTTGATCGTCACCGACGTGAAGAACGGTCTATGGACGAATCCTCTGCGGCCGGCGTATCGAATCAAGGGAGAGCACCTGGCGACGCCGGAAAAGTCGGCGCCATCTCTTCAATGGCACAGCTTCCCTGAAGGCGTGTATTCCGCCGGCTTTGAAGGCAGTGGCTTCGCCTTCGACAATGAAGGTCCGCGGCACAACGTTTACCTCGAAGCCTTCCGCCTGGCATCGCGTCTGGTGACTAACGGCGAATACCTGGACTTCATGCGTGATGGCGGCTACAGCAACCCGCTGCTGTGGTTCTCGGATGGATGGGACTGCGTCCGCAACAATCAGTGGAATGCGCCGCTGTATTGGGAGCAGCGCGACGGCGAATGGTGGAACTATACGGTCGAGGGCATGCAGCCGTTGCAGTTGAATGAGCCGCTGTGCCACGTTAGCTTCTACGAGGCCGATGCCTTCGCGCGCTGGGCTGGTGCGCGGTTGCCCAGCGAGTTCGAGTGGGAAGTAGCGGCGCAGTCGTACCCGATCGCCGGCAATTTTCTGGACTCGGGCGCGCTGCACCCGCACCCTGCAGCTTCCACCGAACCTCTCGCGCAGATGTTCGGCGATGTGTGGGAGTGGACGGCCAGTCCTTACGTTGCCTATCCGGGCTTTAAGCCGGCGGCGGGTGCGGTCGGCGAGTACAACAGCAAATTCATGTGCAACCAGATGGTGCTGCGCGGCGGTTCGTGCGCGACGCCGCAGTCGCACATGCGGGCCACGTATCGCAATTTCTTTCCGCCCCATGCGCGCTGGCAATTTATGGGGCTGAGGTTGGCCAATGGCGACTAGCAAGCAAGTTCAGCTCTTCACCAACGACGCGATCGCCCTGGACGTACGCCATGGCCTGACCGCTTCGCCAAAATCTCTGCCCTCCAAACTTTTCTACGACGAGGTTGGCTCGCAGTTGTTCGAGCAGATCACCGAGTTGCCGGAGTATTACCTGAGCCGGACTGAGCGCTCGATCCTGGAACAATATGCCGGCGAGATTCTGGCAAATGCGGGGCCGTCGCTCACCCTGGTGGAGTTGGGCGCGGGCACGGCAGCCAAGACTTGCATCCTGATTGAAGAGCTGTTGCAGCGGCAGAGTCGGGCGCTGTTCTATCCGATCGATGTTTCTCCATCGGCACTGGAACAGGCAGTGCGGCAGCTGGGCCGGCAATTTCCCTGCTTGCGGGTGAATCCCATTGTTGGCGACTACACCGGCGGAGTACCTGCACTCAGCCGCATCACAGGCCGCAAGCTGGTGCTGTACATCGGCTCCAGCATTGGGAACTTTGAACCGCCGCAAGCGATTCGTCTTCTGCGCCGCATTCGGCAGTCGCTGCGCTCCGGCGACGCCCTCCTGCTGGGCGCAGACTTTGCCAAGAGCTCGAAAATCCTGGTGCCCGCCTACGACGACGCCCAGGGCGTGACCGCTGCCTTTAACAAGAACATCCTGGCGCGCCTGAATCGCGAATTGGAAGCCGACTTTGATCTCGATGCCTTCCAGCACATCGCGCTGTGGAACCGGCGCTGCTCGCGAATGGAAATTTATCTGGAGAGCATGACGGCGCAGACGGCATTTTTGCCCGCCCTCGATCTCGACGTTTCCTTTGAGCGCGGCGAGCGCATGCACACCGAAAACAGCTACAAGTACACCGACGCCATGATTGAATCCATCCTGCGCGAGAGCGGCTTCATGCTGGAGCAGACCTGGTGCGACCGCAAAAAGTGGTTTGGGCTGCACCTGGCGCGCGTCTAAGCTGCGCATCCCTTCCTTCGCGGCTAAACTCGGATGGAGTTGCGCCGATCGAGTGGCCGTGTGGTCCAAATGAAAACTACCATGCGTCGAACTGTTGTGTGCCTGTTGACGATTGCCTGCCTTATCTCGCCGGCATGGCCGTGGGGCAACGAAGGCCACAGCGCCATCAACCGGGTCGCGGCCGAGAAATTGCCAGCCGACGTACCAGCCTTCCTGCGCAAGGCCGAAGCTCAGCTGGCCTATCTTGGTCCGGAGCCGGATCGCTGGCGGCAGACTTCGGAGCTGGCCCTGAAGCGGGCGCAGGAGCCTGACCACTTCATCAATCTGGAGATGGTTGAGGGCATGGAGCTTCCCCCCGACCGTTACAGTTTCTATCGGGCGCTCGAAGCCCGACGCCAGCAGACGCCCGGACATCCCGAGGATCTCCTGGCGGAACGGGTCGGGTTACAGCCCTACATTGCAATCGAGATCTTTGAGCGGCTGGTGGTCGCCTTTCGCGAATATCGCCACGCCACTGCGGACCATCGCAACCCAGATTTTGCCGAAGCCAATGCCATTTTCTATGCGGGATGGCTGGGACACTACGTCGGCGACGCCGCGAACCCGTTGCACACCACGATCCACCATAACGGCTGGGTGGGGCCGAATCCGAAGGGCTACACCACCGGCAACACCATCCACTGGAAGATGGAAGGAATTTTCGTGGCTGACAATCTGAAGCAGTTGCAGTTTGCCGACCTGGTGCCGGCGCAGCCGCGGCGGCTCGCCGATCCCTTCGAGGATTACTTGAAGTATCTTCGCGAATCTCATCAATACGTTGAAACGGTTTATCAGTTCGAGAAGGCTGGTGGGTTCGATGGCACGGGCACTGCCGCGTCACGGGAGTTCATTCGTCAACGGCTGGCCGCCGGGGCCACCATGCTGCGCGACATGTGGTACACGGCGTGGGTGCAGAGCGGCGGCCGGCCTGGCTAGGCCAGCATGACTGCGCCACCTGCTCCCGTCTCATCCGGACGCTGACTTAAGATTCTCCCGTTTCCGCCGATAGCCTTTCCGAGGCAATAAGGACCTCCGACATGGTAAGCGCGATTCAACATGCCACGGGAGCTGCGGCAGAAATTCAGACTCGACCCGCGCCAGGGCCGACGGCTGTAAGTCCAAAACCAACTCCGCCGACACCCCAGCCCGCAGCCCCCACGACTGCCGACACGGTACAAATAAGCAATGCTGCGTTGACGGCAATGAAGGAAGCTACGGAAACTCCTGCGGAGACCGCCAAGGAAGCCAGGAGTGGAGACCATCAAGCACAAAGACTGGTGGCGAAAGAGGCCGCAACAAAAAAGTTGGAAGGGTAGCCTTTCCAGGCGGACGGTGACCACGGCTTGTGCGACTCGCAGCGGATAGGGCAGCCACCCTATCTGGTGTCAATCCCCATAGCATTCTGAGGGTGACCGCAGTCACGGTAGCTGGGCATTAAGGCGCGGAGCCGGTTGAGTTTCCGCTGCGCTTTCTCTACTATCCAAACTTTGCCGACCGCTGAGGTGCCTAGCCGTGGACGGACTTAGAGTTCTGATCACGCGCCAGCAGATTGCAGCCAAAGTTGCCGAGATAGGGGCGCGCATCACGGCAGACTTTGCCGGCGAGCCGGTTGTCCTGATCGGAGTGCTAAAGGGCGCAGCCATTTTTCTTTCCGACCTCGCCCGCGCAATCCAGCTCGACGCCAGCTTCGATTTCATTGCCGTTTCCAGCTACGGAAAGGCCAAGCAGCACAGCGGGGAAGTGAGGCTGGTAAAGGACGTGGACCACTCGCTCGAAGGCAAGAACGTCATTCTGGTGGAAGACATTCTCGATACCGGTCTGACGCTCACCTACATCAAGAGCCTGTTCCAGGCGCATCAGCCCAAGCGTATTAAGATTGCCGCGCTGCTGGATAAAGTGTCGCGGCGCACCGAGCCTATTCAGGCCGATTATGTTGGTTTCGTGATCCCGGACGAATTTGTCGTAGGATATGGACTTGACTTTGCCGAGCGTTATCGTAATCTGCCAGATGTTTGTATTTTGGAAGCGTCCTCCGATAGGACATAGAATCTAACTGGCTATGTCGGTGTATTCGCCTGTCGTCGCCGGAATGCCGGCCCAGTCCGTGAGTGATTGGCAGAGCGCTGCCAATCTCATCGAACACACCCTATTGAAACCCGATGCCACCCGCAACCAGGTGGCGACGCTTTGCCACGAGGCGGCGCATTACGGATTCCATGCGGTCATGGTGAATCCGGTGAATGTGGCGCAGGCAGCGGGGCTGCTGCGCGGAACGCCGGTGAAGGTCGGCACCGTGGTTGGCTTTCCTTTGGGCGCGAACCTGACTGTCACCAAGCTGGTGGAAGCCGAGGCAGCGCTGCGCCACGGCGCCCTCGAGCTCGACATGGTTATGAATATCGGAGCGCTGAAGTCGGGCCAGCGCGTGCTGGTGCAGACCGAAATTCGCAGCCTCTCCCAACTGGCGCATCGGCATGACGCTGTCCTGAAGCTCATTCTGGAAAACGCTCTACTGAGCCCGGAAGAAAAAATCCTGGCCTGCGCCCTCGCCGTCGAGGCCGGAGTGGATTTTGTGAAGACCTCCAGCGGGCTGGCCGATTCCGGCGCGACCGCCTACGACGTGGCGCTGATGCGTGGAGTGGTCGGCCTCAACATCGGAGTGAAGGCCGCCGGCGGCATTCGCACCGCGGCGCATCTGCTGGAGATGGTGGATGCGGGCGCGAACCGCATCGGCACCAGCGCCAGCGTGCAGATCGTGCAGGAAATGGGCGCGCCGGCGAACGAGTAGTGATGTGGCTGGAGCAGCAGACTGTAAATTCCCGTTAAGGAGCACCTTTAGGGTCTTGACATCGGATCAATGCAGGCACACGCTTGCACCAGCAATCGGCGAAGACGCGTTCGCTGTGAGGTGAGTTTATGAGTGGCCAAGATGCTAGAGATCGCGGCGATGACGGCTGCGCGCTGCCTTCGGAGTAGCGGCGCCGGCGCAAACGAAGTCGGAGACCACGACGAAACCCGCACCTAACGCGTGGATGCTTATGCCTACACCCTACTTGGACTGGAATAAAGACATTCCGGCTTCAGTACGGGCAGGACGCGACCGTTATTCGGACCAGGGAGCAGTCGGTCAGAGATATCCTCTGACCTCGCCGCTCTCGGATGCGCCCGGCCCGGGGCATGGAGACGGCATTCCCAGATCGGATATCATGCCCGCCCTCAACAGAGTCATCCTGACGGGAACATTCACCAAACATCGCAGCGTATTGAGTGCTTCCGAGTTCTCCCTGTATAGCGATGTGACAGTGCAAGTGGACGAGGTATTTGAGGATCAAAGCGCGTCGGGTGCTCATTCTGACAGAGACATAACGATTCTGGTTGGAGGCGGTACGGTTACCTTGGCCTCAGGTCGCGTTTTGTCACATAACACGGAGCCGGTCCGGTTCTCTCTGCAACCCGATCACAAATATCTCCTGGTTCTGTCGTACTACGAGAAAGGCGACTTCTACCTGGTTCAGAATGATTGGGACATTTCGGACGGCACGGTCCGTCCCAATACAGTTCCGGGCGAATATCGGGCCAGTCACGGTCTCTCGTCTCTCAGCGGACTTACGGTGCAGCAACTCGGCCCGGCACTGGATAAGCTGTTACACGGGCATCAATAGAAGACTGCACTTGCCAGGCTAGCGATCCCTATCCAAGCTTCCCTTCCCACTTTGGCAGTTGTCCCAAGTCCGTTCCAGCCCCCACGACACCTAATCGATCTTCCTGCTCCTGCCGATAGGAGTTACCGACAGTACTTACGTAGTGAAACACCGCCAGCCAGACGTGTCTGTCTGGCGAAACCTACAGGGAGGAAGGTTGAAATGAAACTTGCATTTCTTAATTTGCTGCGGGAGGAATCCGGTCAGGACCTGATCGAATACGCCCTGGCAGCGGCAATGATAGCGTTGGCCGCCGTGGCCGCGATGAGCGCCTTGGCCACCAACATCAGCAATGCCTTCAGTGCGGTCGGCAGCAAACTGAGCAGCGCCGTGGCCTGAGGCCAGAGCTGCAACTGCTGGAGGCCGGCATCAGCCTGGGCCACGCCTTCGAGGAAAACCAGCAGGAGCGCCGCGCCGAGGTTTAACGGCTGCTCAATCTGACACGCCAGGCTCAATGCTCCAGCGCCGGAGATGGTTGCAGGCGGGAAGCCGCAGCCGCTCCGGCAACGCTGGCGATTTGCGATCTTCTGCCGAGATAAAACCATGAACTCCCGTCGCGTGCTTCTTGCCCTGCTTACCGCCCTGCTGCTGTCCGGCGCAGTCACGTTCTTCATCAGCCGCAAGCTCAGCAGCTCCAGCAATAACCGTCCCAATGTCCACCGTTATGTAGCAGCCTCACGCTCGCTCGATGCCGGAGAGGTGCTGAAGCCGGAAGACCTGGTCCTTATCGACTGGCCGGCATCGGTCCCGTTGGCGAACGCCTTCACCAAAGCCGGTGACCTGGCTGGCCGGGCCGTGATCTTTCCCGTGGCCGCTTCCGAGCCCATTCTGGAGGGATACCTGGCAGCGCCGGGATCGGGTATCGGGCTGACCACCAAGATTCCGGAAGGCATGCGCGCGACCTCGGTGAAGTCCGACGAGGTGGTGGGCGTAGCAGGGTTTCTCTTTCCCGGATCGCATGTGGATGTGCTGGTGACCTTTCGCTCCGACCGCGTGCCCACGCCGCAGACCCAGATCGTTTTGCAGGACGTGGAAGTGCTGACGGCAGGACAGAAGCTGGAGCCGGAGCCGCAAGGCAAGCCCGAGGCGGTCAGCGTGGTTACCCTGCTGCTCGCGCCGGAGGACGCGCAGAAGCTGGTGCTGGCCAGCTCCCAGGGAAGCATCCAGTTCGTTCTGCGCAATGGCGCCGACCATAGCAAGGTCAAAGCCATGGCGGTGCAGATGGCGCAGTTGTCCGGCGCGGAAGTTGCGCCCGCGCCTACGGCGGCAGTAACGCCGCGCGTCCATTTGCCGATAAAAGAACCGTACGTTGTCGAAACCATTCTGGGCGACAAGCGCACGAGCAAGAGCTTTGAGTGATGCTATGAAACCCCTTTTGCGCTGGAACTCTGCATTGGCGTTACTGGCGGTGCTGCTTGCGGCCACAGTATCGGCCGCCCAGTCGCCAGCGGCAGCATCGCAGGCGAGCAACTCATCCCAATCTCCGGGCCAGGCTGCAAGCGGAGCCCAGGCAAGCACGACGCCAGCGCCAGCGGCCGCGGGCGCGAGCGACACCGCAGCTTCGGCCGCATCGCAAAGGCACGCTGCTCCCATGGCATTGAAGGCTGCCGCCACAGCGACAGCTTCGCCAGCCGAGATAGCGATCGCAGGCGACGGCGGACAGCCGCCATCCCATGCCGAAGACGCTCACCGGCTGCACCTGATTGTCGGCCGTTCGCTGTTTCTGAATTTTCCCGAGCGGTTGCGCCGTGTCTATGTCAGCAATCCCGCGGTGCTGGACTCGCTGGCCTCCAGCCCGTTCGAAGTGGTGATCACGGCCAAATCGCCGGGCACCAGCAGCCTGGTGCTGTGGTCGACAGGAGGACAGACGCAGATGTATACCGTGCTCGCCGACGTGGACGTGGCCGGCCTGCGCGAGTCGCTGGCGCAGGCGCTTCCTGGCGATCATGTCGAAGTCGAGGCGCAGCAAGGCCGGGTCCACCTTACCGGCGTGGTCGGCAGCGATGCCGCGGCTGACGAGGCGGCGAGGCTGGCAGGTGTCTACGCCAAGGACGTGATCAACTCGCTGGTGGTCGATCCGGCCCACTTGCCCCAGGTGCAGTTGCAGGTACGCATCGTAGAAATCGATCGTTCCAAGCTGACCGCGTTCGGTATCAATTTATTTGGCCTGAACGGCAGCAATATTGGCCAGGGAACCACGCAACAGTTTTCTCCCTTCAGTTTCCAGAACAACGGTTCAGCCACCCAGGCCATCGCCTCGGATTTTCTGAACCTTTTCTACTTCGACATCAAGAACGGCGTCGGGGCCACCATCAAAGATCTGCAGACGAAAGGCATCCTGCAAATCCTCGCCGAGCCCAACCTCACCACCCTGCATGGCAAGACGGCGCGCTTCCTGGCCGGCGGCGAGTTTCCTTATCCCATCGTGCAGCCGGGTGGAGCGGGCAGCGTGCCGACGGTGACAGTGCAGTTCCGGCCTTACGGAGTGAAGCTGGAATTCACTCCCTTCGTGAACTCCGATGGAAGCATACGGCTGAAAGTTGCGCCGGAGGTAAGCGCGCTGGACTACACCAACGAAGTGGTCATTGCGGGCTATGCGCTGCCGGCATTGTCCACGCGCAAGGCCGAGACGGAAGTGGAGTTGAAGGATGGGCAGAGCTTTGGCATTTCCGGCATTCTCGATAACCGCATCACCGACAGTCTGAGCAAGATGCCGGGCATTGGCGACATCCCCATCCTGGGACAACTGTTCCGTTCCAAGAACCTAAACCACTCGACGATGGAGTTGATCGTCATCGTTACCCCCAAGATCATCGACTCGCTCAGCGGACCCGGGTTGCCGCCTCCGTCAACTCCGGAAATGCCGGTGCCGTTTTTGCAGCCGCAAGGGTTTGATCGCACCTTGCCCAAGAATTGAGGGCCAGGATGGGTTGCGCAACAGTAGTTTGGAGAGCATGACGTGAACAGCGAGGAAATTACGGAACACGCTACCGGCTTATGCGCTGCCACCTTGTGCGCGGATTCCGAGACAGTGGCTGCGGTGAAGCAGGCGGTCGAGCGGAAGAACGGGATTTTCGCCGGCGAACTCGAAGACTACTCGCAGTGCGACAGCGATCCCGTGCTGGTGCAGAAGCTACAGCGGGCTGAGGTCTGCGTCGGTGTCATCGACTTCGACCGCGACCGGGAAGCGGCGGCAGGCGCTGCCAACACCCTGCAGCAGACCCTGCATGGCCGGGGCAGCCTGATCGCCGTCTCCGCCAAGTCCGACCCTTCGCTGATGCTGGAGGCGATGCGGGCGGGTTGCGGGGAATATCTCACCAAGCCGGTGCTGGCTGATCAGGTTGCGGAGGCGCTCGACCGCCTGCGCAGCCGCTTCAGCGCCCGCAAACAGACCCAGACGAAGCCCACGGGCAGAATTCTGGCGTTGCTGGGCGCGCGCGGCGGGGCCGGTGCAACCACCCTGGCCGTCCATCTGGGCTGCTTCCTGGTGCGCCAGTACGGCAAGCGCACTTTGATTCTCGATGAGCATCGCCGTCTGGGGCATGTCTCGTTATACCTGGGCGAGGACGAAGGCAACTACCACTTCTACGAACTGGTGCGCAACATCGCCCGCCTGGACGAGATCCTGCTGGAGGGCTTTGTCATTCATCACTCCACTTGTCTGGACATCCTGCCATCGCCCGACGTTTTCGACGACTCCGCCAACGTTTCTCTGGACGACATCCAGCGCGCCATTCGCTTTCTCGGCCAGAACTACGAGTTTGTGGTGATCGACTGTCCCCACGGCGTCCACAATCTCAGCCTCGCCACCATCGACTGTTGCGACGAGCTTTACCTGATCGCCACTCCTGATGTTCCGGCGCTGCGCGACCTTACACGTCATATTGATCGTCTGCTACAGGGCAACGTGCCCCCGTCGAAGATCAAGGTCGTCATCAACCGCTTCTCGTCGGAAGGCGCGCTGGGGCTGGAGCAGATCGAAAAGGCGATCCGGCAGCCCATCGCAATCGCGATTCCCAATGCTTCGTCGGACCTGATTCGGGCGATGAATACCGGCAACCCCATTCGACCCGAGCGCAAGTCGGATTTCGCCATCGAGATGAAGAAGTGGGCGGCAAGCCTGGTTCCCGAGCAGACGGCGGATGCCGCCGAACCCAAACGGAAGTTCGGATTTTGGAATTGAGCCGGCCGGGCTGCATGTCCGGAAGATCAAGGAGGATTTATGGCTGAAGCCGCTACCGCCGTGCTTCCCGCAAGTCAGCTGGCCGCGCACCTGGGCAGGGACGCGAATCCCTTGCTGGCGCGAGCGCAGCAGGACGTGAAGTCGGCGGTACATCGCGAGCTTATCGGCAAAGTCGATCTGGAGAAGTTGCTCTACATGCAGGACTCGCGGGGGCGGCAGCAGTTGCTGGCCGTGATCCTGCAACTGGTCGCCGAACACGGTGTGCCCTTCAGCGCCAGCGAGCGCAGCCGCCTGGCCAATGAAGTGTTGGATGAGGTTTTCGGGCTGGGGCCGCTGGAACCACTTCTGCAGGACCCCACCGTCACCGACATTCTGGTCAACACCGCCGATGCGGTTTACGTGGAACGCGGTGGGGTGCTGGAAACGACCAACGTCGTCTTCAAGGACAACCATCACCTGATGCACATCATTGAGAAGATCGTTTCCCAGGTAGGCCGCCGGGTGGATGAGTCTTCGCCCATGGTGGATGCCCGGCTGCACGATGGGTCGCGCGTGAATGCCATCATTCCGCCGCTGGCCATCGATGGCCCTATCCTCTCCATCCGCCGTTTTGGCACGCATCCGCTTACCGCCGACGACCTGCTGGCCTATCGCGAGCTCACGCCGGTCATGATGAGGGTGTTGGAAAGCGCGGTGAAGGCGCGGCTGAATATTGTTGTGTCCGGGGGCACCGGCGCCGGCAAAACCACGCTGTTGAATGTGCTTTCCGGATTCATCTCCCCGCGCGAGCGCATCGTGACCATCGAGGACTCGGCTGAACTCAAGCTGAAGCAGAGGCACGTAGTGCGCCTGGAGTGCCGTCCCCCCAACGTGGAAGGACACGGCGGAGTGCGGCAGCGGGAGTTGCTGGTGAATGCCCTGCGTATGCGGCCCGACCGCATCGTGGTGGGCGAGGTGCGTGGCGAGGAAGCGCTCGACATGCTGCAGGCCATGAACACCGGCCACGACGGCTCCATCACTACGGTGCATGCCAACAGCCCGCGCGACGCCATCTCGCGTATCGAGACCATGGCCCTGATGGCCAATCTCAATCTGCCGGAGATGGCGATGCGGCAGCAGATTGCCGCCGCGATTCAGATCATCGTCCAGGTCTCGCGCATGAGCGACGGCTCGCGCCGTGTGACTCACATCTCCGAGATCACCGGCATCTGCGATCAGGTGATCAGCATGCAGGATGTTTTTCTTTTCCAGAAGAAGGGGCTGGGACCGAACGGCAAAGTGCTGGGCCGCTTCTATGCAACCGGGATCGTGCCTAAGTTTTCCGAGAAGCTGCAGGCGGCGGGAATACCCCTGGACACCAACCTGCTGGATTTCTCCGAGGAGGTGTGATGCGGAGACTCTTCACCACGGAGAACACAGAGGGCACGGAGAGGACACCAGAAGAGAAAAAACGAGGGATTTTCTCTGTGCGTTCCGTGCTCTCCGTGGTGAATCTGCTTTTTGACTGCGATGTGCGACGGGAGTGGCAGCCATGTTTCTGATGGGGCTGGTCTTTTTCCTGGTCTTGTTGCTGACCTTTGGGGTGGTCCTGGTGGTGACCCGGCCAACGTCGGCGGAGCGCACTATCGAAGGACGCATTGCCAGGCTGCGGGGCGCGCCCGGCGCGGCCAGCGAAACGGAGGGCGACAGCTCGGCCATCATCAAGCAGAACCCGTTTGAGTGAAATCCCGTGGCTGGACAGGTTGCTGCGGCGTTGGAGCCTGGGCAAAACCATCCAGCTGCTGATAGCCCGGGCGCAGAGCCTGTGGAGTGTCTCCGGCGTGCTGGCCTGGAGTCTGGGGCTGGCAGTCGCCGGTTACGGCGTCGGCTACTACGAGTTGCCGAGCCTGGCTATCGCTGGGCTACCGGCATTGTTCTGCGCCGCTTTGCCTTTCCTGTATTTGCGCTATAAGCATCACCGCCGTCTGAAAGAATTCAGCCGCCATTTGCCGGAATCCATCGACCTGATGAGCCGCGCCCTGCGCGCCGGCCATTCGCTGACGGCGGCAATCGAGATCATCAGCGAGGAAAGCCCGGAACCGGTGCGCAGCGAGTTTCGTGAAGTCTACCGGCAGCAGAATTTCGGGATACCGGCGCGGGAATCGCTGGTGCAACTGGCCCGCAGGATTCCGCTACCGGAACTGAATTTCGTGGTCACCGCCATTCTGCTGCAGAAGGAAACCGGCGGAAACCTGGTCGAGGTGCTGGACCGGACCACGGCGGTGATTCGCGAGCGGTTGCGCATTCAGGGCGAGATACGAGTTCACACTGCGCAGGGCCGTCTGACCGGATGGATCCTCTCTCTGCTCCCAGTAGTGATGTTCTTTCTCCTGAGCCTGGCCAACCGCGGTTATACCCGCGTGCTCATCGAAGATCCGCTCGGCCGAGAGCTGATCTACACCGGTGTCGGTCTGATTGTGCTCGGCGGGCTGGTCATCCGCAAGATTGTGGGCGTGAAGATATGAGCGGCATGAACGCCATACGTGTGATCAGCTGGATGGTGACCGTGTTTTTCGCCCTGGCTGCGATCCTGGTCGCGCTGCTGATGCGTGGTTCGAACGAGGCCAAGCGCCTGATGGAAGTGACCCGAGCACCGCTGTCCTCAAGCAGCCCGGGACCCGGTGCTTCCCGCAATCCGGCCGCTGGTCTGCTGTTGGGCGTGGCGCGTTTCATCCGCACTCGCCTGGGCTTTGCTCAGGATGAGAAGCTGCGGCAGAAGCTGCTGGCCGCAGGGCTTCGCGAAAGCTCCGCCGTCGACACTTATTTTGGTATCCGGCTGCTGGGTCCGATTGCCGCGGTGCTGGCCGGTACCTTCATTCGCAGTAACACCTTCATCTGGATTCTGGTGCTGATGATGGCGGCCTATCTGGCGCCTGACGCTGTGGGTGGGCTATCGCACCAGCAAGCGGCGGGAACGCATTCGGCTGGGATTGCCCGATGCGCTTGACCTGATGGTGGTGTGCGTCGATGCGGGACTGGCGATCGATCAGGCCCTGCTGCGCGCGGGCCAGGAGCTGGCCCTCAGCCAGCACGAGATTTCCGAGGAGTTCATCCAGATCAACTTCGAGCAGCGCGCCGGCAAGCCGCGCATTGAGGCCTGGCAGAGCATGGCCGATCGGACCAAGAGTGGAGACGGTCAAGAGCTTTGTGCAGATGCTGGCCCAGACCGACCGCTTCGGCACGCCCTGGTGCGGGCCCTGCGGGTGTTCGCTGACAGCCTCCGTCAGAAGCGCCGGCAGCAGGCCGAAGAGCTGGGCGCAAAGACTACCGTGAAACTGATTTTCCCCCTGGTGCTGTTTATTTTCCCCAGCATTTTCATTGTTCTGCTGGGGCCGGCCGTCATTCTGATTGCCAGGAACATGGCAGACATTTTCAAGTGAGGGTCGAGCTTACCGACGCAGGGAAGGAGGGAAAGCAATGGATACAGTCACAGTGATCCGAGTCATTGCCGCGATGTTAGCCGTGGCGTGCCTGGGCGTGATCATCCTAAGGCACAAAAAACATGCGTAATTCCAGCCCGGCGACGGCCGCTGGACGGCTGGGCCAACAGCCTGCGAATCCCGGAGGTGGAGTTCTGATGAATCCGCCCTCCGGGATTCATGCTTTGCATTGCTTTGCAAGCCGTGCGTTGCGCGGCACAGGCTCCTGGTGGTTGTTGCCGGCGACATGTCTCCTCAGCTTCGCGCTTTTCTCGGCGCGAATCCATGAAGGCTTCATCGGCGCCGACGATGGCGTGCTCGCTCATGCGGCCGAGCGGGTCCTTCAGGGCGAGCGGCCGCAAGTGGATTTCTACGATAACTACACCGGCGCGCTGAGCTATGTGAATGCCTTCGCGCTGAAACTGTTCGGCATGCGAATGCTGGCGTTGCGCTGGATGCTGTTTCTGTTTTTTGTTGCGTGGGTGCCGGCGACCTGGTATCTGGCTTCGCGATTTGCATCGCCGCTGGGGGCCGCGCTGATCACGTTGCTGGCTGTGCTGTGGAGCACCCCGGTTTATCCTGCTCCGGTTGCGTCCTGGTACAACCTGTACTTTGCCACCTTCGGGACGGTTGCGCTGTTTCGCTATATCGAGGACCGGCGTGCGCTCTGGATATTTCTGGCGGGTGTTTCGACGGGTGTTTCATTCCTCTTCAAGATCGCGGGCCTGTATTTTCTGGCTGCGATCGTTCTGTTTCTCATGTTTGACGAACAGAACGGCAAGTGGGTGCCGGAACGCGAGGGCAGCTCGGGATGGGTGTACTTTGTGCTGATCGCACTGCCGCTGGGTGGCGTCAATGCGCTGCTGTGGTGCTTGATTCGCAGCCGAGCGAGTGCGGCCTCGATCTACAATTTTCTGCTTCCGGTGCTGGTGCTCTCCGGACTGCTGCTTGCGACAGCTTGGCGGTCTCGCCGCGGAGCCAGGCTGGCGGCGGCGTGCGCCGGCTCGGAATCCGGATTCTGGTTTTGAGTTCAGGCTTCCTGCCGCCAGTGGTGCTCTATCTTCTGCCGTATCTTCATGCTCATGCGATGGGACGGTGGTTCTACGGGGTCCTGGTGATTCCCACCGGACGATTGCAGGTCACGTTTTATTCACCCATCCATCCCGTAGCAGCCATTTGCTGTGTTCCGCTAGTCGTATTGCTGCTGCTAAGCTCGCACTCTCATCCTTTACTTAAGGGCAGAATCGCTTTGAGCCTGGTTTCGGGCGTTGCTACGGTACTGTGGTTTCTCTGCGTTCGCTATCCAGGCTGCGCGCGCTGGGTGTGGGTTTCGGCGGCAGCGTCCATCCCAGTGATCGTCGTCGCGGGAGCAATCAGGTTGTGGCAGGGCAATCTGCAAGGCGAGGCGGCATCGCGTCTCATGCTGATGCTGGCGGTGACGGCGTTGTGCAGCGTCATTCAGTTTCCGTTCTCCGCTCCGATGTACTTTTGTTATGTCGCGCCGTTGTTAGTCCTGACCTGCGCGGCTCTCAGTGATACTGGGGGACTCGAGCCTTTGTCCCTCTGACGGTCCCAGTTGGCTTGTTCTACCTGTTTTTCGCGGCGCTCATTCTCCTGCCTAATCAGATTTATCGACGCGGGATGTCACTTCAGACCACGGCGACGAAAGTTTTCACCTTGCCTCGGGCGTCGGGCATGATGGGCGACGCGGTTCAGGTTGAGACATACCAACAGGTCGTGGCTGAGATCGCTCGCCATGCTGGGACGTCCCCGATCTGGGCGGGTCCCGATTGCGCCGAGTTCTACTTCCTGGCCGGCCGGACGAATCCGACGCCGGTGCTATGGGAAGCGCTGTCGGGAGCAGACCGCGATCCTCGCCGCATCTTGAATTGGGTGGAAAGCGCCGGAGTGCGGGTTGTAGTCATCAATCACACGGAGCCAACCCCGTCCGGGCCTATGCCGCCGCTGTTGGAGAACGAACTTCGGTGGAGATTTCCCAACAGCAGGACGGTTGATGCCTTCGAAGTTCGCTGGGCCGAGGAGTCCGAGCCGGTCAGACCCTCAACGAGCGAAAGCCACACCGCGCTCCTCAACTGATGCAACAGCCTGGCGTGAAGGGGCTGCTTTGGAGCGCGTCATTCCGTACCACAACCAGCCGACGAATACGGCAAACACCGCGACTTTGAATGCGCCAAGCGCTGTCAAGTAGGCTGGCGTACAGAATAAGAAGATGACCGGAGCCATAACTTCCCAGGCATTCTCGCAGGACCACATCTTGTCCTGGATCACGAGCAGGATTGGCAGAAGCAGCAGCGCGAGATCGTGCAGGTTCAGATGAAAGCTGACGAGAAGGGCAAAACAAATCAGGCCAGCAAAAGCTCGTGCGGGCGGCTGCGGGTGTTGCATGGTTGCCCGAGCGGCCAGCAGCAAGCCCACCGAGATGACACTTAGCATAACGGCTTCCCACGTTGAGTGGCCGGCCAACACCAGGGAGAGCAGTCCCCGCAGGTTCGGCATCATGCTGGGATGGATGGCCATGTGGTCCGCTGTCTGGCCTGCGAGCAAAATCGTCATCAACTGCCGCATGCCGCTGTATCCCACCATTAGCATGCTCACGGCCAGGACCGCAGATGCGGAACAGAGAAATCCTCGCAAGATTCGCCAGCGCGGCAGCAGGAGATAAACCGCCGCGATCGGCAGGACCAATTGCGGCTTGAACAGACCTAAGCCCAGTGCGGCCCCGGCCATCCACTCCATCCGCCGGGCGAGGAACCAGCCGCAGGCCGCAAGAATTGCCAGCATCAGCACGGAATCCTGACCCATCCACAGGCAATAGGGCACGGGAAAGAAAGCCAGGGCGCGGAGGAAGATGGCTGGCGTGCCGAGGCGCGGACACAGCGCGCTTGCCAGCAGCTTCGAGGCGATTGCCAGCAAAACTAAACTGGCGAGACGCCAGACCCAAAACGCAGCGTGAAAGCTCAAGCGCGCAAGAGGCAGCCATAGCAGTAGTTCGTAGGGAGGGTGATTGAACGGGATATCGTCCCGGCCTACCAGCCGCTGCTCAGTTTTCCTTTGCCGCGAGAGATCGTAGACGCGGCTGGGAGCCTGCGTGTAGAGCTGAGCGCCAGTGTAGAAAGCGCAGAAATCGCCAGGGAAGTTCGGATGGCTTGCCAGATAGCTCAAAAGCAGGACGCAGTTGAAGGCGGCCAGAACAAGGTAGCCGGCGGATGATGCGGCGAATCTCGGGTTCTCATTCATCGATCATCGTGCTAATAAGCGTGTAGCCGGCGCCTGCTTCGAAACCGCATAGACACCCAGGCAGGCCGCCACGGCGAAGGGGTATAAATACGCAGCCGCGAAGGGAACCTGCCAGAACATCAGGCCGGAGCCGGGAGCAAGCACATTGGACAAAGAGAGTGCGGCTGCCGATACCCATCCCGCGCCCAGCACGATCCAGGTGCAGGAGTACAGCAAGGTGAGCAATGGCCCTTGCGCCATGACGGTGTTGGAGTTGGCGGTCAACCATAAGACCGCTGGAAACAGCAGCACGGCGTTGTAGATCTGGAACGGGAAGAGCAACGCAAACGCGGCCGCCGAGAAGCTGATGGCGAACAGCAGGTCGGAGTTGTGAAACCTGAAGCTCACCCAAACTGCCGCGCCCATGAGGAGCACGGAGGCGGGCAGAACGAAGTGACCGTGGAGCAGGTCGGCCAATAGAGGACTGCCTCCGGCATAATGCGTATACGCCGCTAGCGTGGCCAACCACTCCCCGAACCAGCCCGGCACCGCAAGTTCAGCAGCGATCAGCAAAGCCGACAGGGTTGCGCCCAGAGATACTACGAATGCCTTCCTGATTCGCCACTCCGAAACTGACCAGATAGACAAAGGAAGCAGGACGGCAATGGCTAGCTGCGGCTTGGAGGCGCACAGAGCCGCCAGCATTCCCGCGGTCATCAGGCGGCGCGACTGCACGCAGAAGTAGACGGCGGCAAGCAGAGAAACAATGATGAGTGTCGGCTGCCGAAGCTGCAGCGCTAACAGGTTGGGATAGCTGGCCAGCGCGAACAGGGTGAAGGTCAGTTTGTCGAGATTGGTGAACTGCGGCCCCGGCAACCATAGAGGCATGGAGATGGCGGTGAGAAAGACACAGACAAAAAACGCGGCAAATTGTGCCACCGCAAAGGGCAAAAGAGCGATTGGGAAGAAGAGAAATACAAAGAACACGGGATACGCAAAGCGGTGCTGGTTCAGCGGCGCGGCGGACGCCGTCGGCGCTCTTCCGAAGACAACCAACTCGATTTGCCGCGTGGCTTCGGGCCGGTAAGGGTCGCGATGATGCAGAATTTCGCGACAGCCAAACCATTCCGGAAACAGACCTTGCTGAACGCTGGGCGCGTTAAGGCCGAGACCGGCAGGAGCGATTACCACGGCAAAATACCACGACGAAAGCAGGCACAGCCCCGCTATCACAAATAGCAGTTGCGGTCGAAGGCGCGAGAGCCTGTAGGCCATGCCTCCGGCACGTATGCGCTCGACGTGGGCCTGTGCGGGCATGCAAAAGGACATCCTGCAAGACGCTCCATCACTAATAGAATCGGCTTGAGTTGATAACTCTTGAGTACACTTCAGAGACGATCTGGTGGCCTCGCCTGGGCTGCCCAGCCCTCAGATTTTGCAGATCACCACTCATCGACATTCATGGTCCTGCAATCTTTGGCGCAGGTTTTCCTCAAGGCTTGCCGCACTAAAATGCTATTGGGGAATTGTCTTGCCTGCACGGGCTGGGAGCGGTATGATGCCGATGCCTTGCAATGAGTTACCCCCGTTTTGGTGGGGAAGTATTCAGCTACAAAGTTGCAAAGTTTTGCATCTGGACTTTCCAAGTAACACAATTTTAAGGCAATTTTTCGGAAGCCAGATTGCATCTTACTGGGTGGAATTTAAGGTTGGGCCGCCCCACAGGCTTTGCGATTGGACAATAGAGATTAAGGACTGGCGCGCTGCTCGCCAGCCTGTCGCAGAGAATGGGGGCGTTTGGGTTCTGACTTCGTCTAGCTCTTGGGAGCATGTCTTCTGCTGAACGATGAGGCGTTTACCCTGGGAGGCAAGGGAACATGCGCAAACTGTTGATTCTGGTCGTACTGATCTGTGGCTCTCTCTACGCGTTCGCGGATCCCACGGAATTTACATTCATTGGCTGGGATGGCGGGAACTGGCAGAACGGATACCCGTATTACATCATGCAAACCAACGGTAGCCCCACTATCTTTGACGTGATGTGCGATGACTATGTCCACGGGGGACAGCCCGGCCAAATGTGGGAAGCGAATATCACTGACCTCGGAACCGGCAATATAGACCTGGCCCGCTTCAACACCACGCCTGAGCCGGATGCCGATGTCGACCTGATGCATTACAACGAGGCTGGCTGGATTCTGCTGGAAACCAAGGTCGAGCCGACGTCGCAATGGATCTTCATGAACTCCGCTGTGTGGACGATCTTCGATCCCAGCGCGCCATGCAATTCCACCTGCGAAGCTTGGATGAGCGCCGCGGCGAATAGCATCAAGGGGCTGCCCCAGAGTTATTTCAACGACGTGTACATCGTAACTCCGGTCAATCAACACGATCCGGACCCGAATTCCATGCAGGAATTCCTGTACTTAGGGGAAGGTGGCTCAGGCGCTCCAGGGCAGCAGCAGAGCACACCCGAGCCGGGTACGCTGGTGTTAATGGGCACGGGTGCGCTGGCCCTGTTTGGCCGTAAGTTCCTGAACTAAACACGGTCGTTCCCGGAACGACAACAGTTTTCGCGGTACTAAAACGCTTCCGCCAGCAAGTCTTTCTTGCCGCCGGAAGCGTTTCCAGTCATAATTGATCGTGCTCGCTTACGCGCTCCACCCTGATCGCGCTGAAACGCCGGCGCACAGGGCTCCCTCAAAAACAGGGAGACAGGGAACGCATAAATCGCATCTGCACCACTCCCTAAAACAGAGGAATCGATGTCGGCAAAGTACATCTTTGTGACTGGCGGTGTCGTGTCTTCGCTTGGCAAAGGCCTGGCGGCGGCGTCCATTGGCTGCCTGATGGAGAGCCGCGGCCTTCGCGTGACGCTCCAGAAGTTCGATCCGTATCTCAATGTCGATCCCGGCACCATGTCGCCGTTCCAGCACGGCGAAGTCTTCGTGACCGACGATGGCGCCGAAACTGACCTCGACCTGGGCCACTACGAGCGCTTCACCCACGCCAAGCTGAGCCGCGATAATAACTGGACTACGGGCCGGATCTACGAAACCATCATCGCCAAGGAGCGGCGCGGCGACTATCTGGGCAAGACTGTCCAGGTGATCCCGCACGTGACCAACGAGATCAAGAGCGCGATGAAGAAGGTGGCGCAGGACGTCGATCTGGCGATCATCGAGATTGGCGGCACCGTGGGCGACATCGAATCGCTGCCCTTCATCGAGGCCATCCGCCAGATGCGCCAGGAGTTGGGACGCGAAAACACGCTGTTCGTCCATGTGACGCTGGTGCCGTATATTGCAGCGGCGGGCGAGCTCAAGACCAAGCCGACGCAGCACTCGGTGAAGGAACTGCTCAGCATCGGAATTCAGCCGGACATTTTGCTTTGTCGTACTGATCGCTTCCTCTCCAAAGACATCAAGGGAAAGATTGCGCTCTTCTGCAATGTCGAAAACGAAGCTGTGATCACCGCCAAAGATGTGGCCTCGATCTACGAGGTGCCACTGGTGTTCGCGCACGAGGGGGTGGACAAGCTGGCGTTGCGTTATCTGCGCATCGAGACCAAAGAGCCGGACCTCAGCCGGTTGGAAGATCTTGTCCATCGTGTCTACAACCCGAAGGACGAGGTCACGATCGGCATCGTCGGCAAGTATGTCGAATACGAAGATTCCTACAAGTCGCTGAAAGAGGCGCTGGTGCACGGCGCGCTTGCCTACAATCTAAAGCTCAACGTGAATTGGATCGAGGCCGAGGGGCTGGAACAAAAAGAGCAGAGCGTATGGGCCCAACTGGAGCACGTCGATGGAATCCTCGTCCCCGGCGGCTTCGGCAAGCGCGGCATTGAAGGCATGCTGAAAGGCATTCAGTATGCGCGCGAGAATAAAGTCCCGTTCTTCGGCATCTGTCTGGGAATGCAGACGGCGTGCATTGAGTTCGCGCGCAATGTCTGCGGGCTGGAACAGGCCAACTCCAGCGAGTTCGATCCGGCGACGCCGCATCGCGTGATCTACAAGCTACGCGAGTTGCGCGGCGTGGAAGAGCTAGGCGGAACCATGCGGCTGGGGGCGTGGACCTGCAAGCTGGAAACGGACACGCTGGCGCACCAGGCTTATGGCCAGAACGAGATCAGCGAGCGCCATCGCCACCGCTATGAGTTCAACCGCGAATACGAAAGCACGCTGACCGCCGGCGGATTGCGTATTAGTGGAGCGACTCCGGACGGGACTTATGTCGAGATCGTAGAACTCGCCGACCATCCGTTCTTCCTGGGATGCCAGTTCCATCCCGAGTTCAAGTCGAAGCCGCTGGAGCCGCATCCGCTGTTCGCGAATTTCGTGAAGGCATCCTATGAAAACCGGCTGCGCCGCCAGCAAGTACGGCAAGGGGTTGAGGTAGAGATGTTCCACCGGCCGGAAAAGGTAAAACGCTAGTTGCACATATTTGTGCAATTTTGTAGAATTGCACGAAAACGTGCAAGTACGAAAACCAGCATCCGCGAAGCTCTATGCCGTGATTACAGCCGATATTGTCGGCTCGCGGCAGATCCCGAGGTTCCGGGAAAAGCGCGACCGCCGCTTGCGTCCGCTGTCCACGCAACACCGGGCGGAAGGGTTGATTCTCTCCGAGTACGCAGTCACGGCTTGGGATGAATTTCAGGTCATTCTGCAACGACCTCTGTTCCTTCCCCGATTAATCTTCGCTGTCCGCAGGCATTTCTATCCTATGAGGCTGCGGATCGCCGCCGGGTTCGGCAGGGTCAGCGAAGCGCATAAGACGCCGGTCAACGTGTATGCAGGGGGCGAGGCCTTCGAGCGGGCCCGCCGCGCCGCCGATCGGCTGAAGAAAGCGGGTAGCAAGTTTCCCATGCTGACCGCGATCGAGTCGGGCAACCCGACGTTCGATATGATTGCTAATACTATGTATCATTTGCACGACACGCTGCTGCAGGAAATTTCGCCGCGCCAATGGCGAACCATCGCAGCGCTGGAGGCAACGGGAAGCCAGGAGGCCGCGGCCCGGAAGCTGCGCGTCAATATCAGCACTGTATCCCGCACTTTGCGTCGCGCCCACTACTGGCAACTGGAAGAGAGCCGCACCGCGCTGGAGCAGGTGATCGAGGCCTATTTTTGAGTTGCACGTTTTCGTGCAAGTTTCAATACTTGCACGTTTTCGTGCAACCTATGTGTTAGTGGATTTATGCCAATGGTATTTCAGGTCGTATTGGCACTCCTGCTGGCCCATTTGCTGGCCGACTTTCCTCTCCAGTCCAGCGCCATGGTGCGAGCCAAGAAGGCTCATTGGACGCCCTACCTCAAGCATGGATTGACCCATTACATCTGTGCGCTGGGATGTCTGCTCCTGTTCACGGCCGAGCCCATGCGCTCCCTGCGCGTTCAGGGCCTGTTGGTGCTGTATATGCTGGCCCATATTGCGACCGACATCGGCAAACAGCGTCTGGTACGAAACCACGTCTTCCCCGACCGCACCGGGCTGTTCCTGGGGGACCAGGCTGTGCATGTCGCGATCGTTGCGGGAATCGCCTGGGGCATAAGCGGGGCCACGTGGGCTGAGGCACGGGATGCCGTCCTTGGCGCTGCGCCCAGGAAGCTCGATGTACTCGTGGCTGCGGTGGTTTATACCGGGGTGTTGTTCGGGGGAGGATACCTCATCCGGTACTGTACTCGGTCTCTATCCCGACATTTGGCCATGTCGCAGGAAGAGACGGGGGGAGAGCTGCAGAACGCCGGTCTCTACATAGGGTGGCTGGAACGTTTTCTGGTCATAACGGCGCTGCTGATGCAGTCACCGGCGTTAGTGGGTCTGATTCTGACCGGCAAATCGGTGGCGCGATTCCCTGAGCTCAAAGACGCCCGATTTGCCGAATACTTTCTGATCGGCACACTATTGAGTATCAGCATCGCTCTTCTTGGAGGGCTGTTGTTGCTCCACTACTTCCATGGGATGGTGTCACTGCGATAGCAGAGATTGGCTTCCTGATGAACTCATTCCAAATTGCGGACGTAACCATCGGCGGAAGACAACTGTTCCTCATCGCTGGTCCGTGTGTCATCGAGAGCGAAGCGCACGCGCTGAAGATGGCCGAGGCGATCTCCGCAATCGCCCGGCAGAAGAAGCTGCCGTACATCTTCAAGGCTTCCTACGACAAGGCCAATCGCACTTCCATCCACAGCTTTCGCGGGCCGGGGCTGGAAGAAGGCCTTCGCATCCTGTGCAAGGTTCGCGAGATGGTGAAGGTTCCCGTTCTCACCGACGTGCACGAAGCTGCGGATGTACCGCGCGTTGCTGAAGCCGTCGATGTAATCCAGATTCCAGCGTTCCTCTGCCGCCAGACGGATCTCTTGATCGCAGCGGGGAAGAGCGGCTGCGCCGTGAACATCAAGAAGGGACAGTTCGTTTCGCCGTGGGACATGCGCCACGCGGTGGAGAAGGTTCGCGACGCCGGCGGCGAGCGCATTTTCCTCACCGAGCGCGGCAGCAGCTTCGGCTACAACAATCTCGTCGTCGATATGCGCTCGCTGGCCATCATGCGTCAGTTCGCGCCGGTGGTCTTCGACGCGACCCACTCGGTGCAATTGCCGTCCGCGGGCGATGGCGAGGTTGCGCAAAGCGGCGGACAGCCCGAATTCATCTCTCTGCTGGCGCGCGCGGCCGTCGCCGCGGGCGTCGACGGCGTCTTCCTGGAAGTGCATGACAATCCTGCACAAGCCAAATCCGATGGCGCCAATGCCCTCGATCTGAAACTCCTGCCCGAAGTTCTCGATCAGCTCATCGCGATCCAGTCGGCGTTGTAGCCAACGGCGAAATGACTTGTGCTCTGCGACTGTAGACGCGGTGTACAATACCCGCATTTCCGAGACAACGAGGTAATCGTGATGACACTGGGGAGAATTGCGCGCAATCTCTGCGGCGGAATCCTGGCGGTGGTTTTGGCCACTTCCGTCTGTACCTTGGCTCAAAGCAAATCGGCCCCGGTGGATCCGGGCGTGCGCGGCGGCGCGGCGGGCGCCGGCGCTCCGCTGAAGGGACTTACCGCGGACGAAATTGCGTTCTTCAATGATGGAATGGCGAGGTTTGCTGAGGTTGAGGTCGTGCAGAAGGGCGCGAACAACGGCCTCGGTCCGCGCTTCAACTCCAACCAGTGTTTGTCGTGCCACTCGCAGCCGGCGGGAGGCGGTTCCAGCCCGGCGAAGAATCCCCTGTTGGCCGTTGCTCACGCAAGCGGGGCGACGAACACTGTGCCCTGGTTCATCGTGGAGAATGGTCCCGTCCGCGAAGCGCGGTTTAAGAAGAGCAGCGGCGCCGCCGACGGCGAGGTGCACGACATCTTTGTGATTACCGGGCGAAGTGACGCGCCCGGTTGCAACATCGCCCAATTCGATTTCCTGCCGGCGGGAAATCCGCTGACCGGCCAGCGTGGGAATGCGAATATTATTTTCCGTATCCCCACCCCGGTCTTCGGCGCGGGACTCATTGAAGCGATTCCCGACTCGGCCATCCTTGCGAATATGCAGGCCAATGTATCCGAGAAGCGGGCCCTGGGTATTTCCGGGCACGCCAACGCACACCTCAGCGGCAACGTGAACCTCAGTGGGAACGATGGGACCATCACTCGCTTCGGGTGGAAGGCGCAGAACAAATCGCTGCTGATGTTCGCGGGCGAGGCCTACAACGTCGAGATGGGCATCTCAAATCAGCTTTTCCCGCAGGAGCGCGACGAAACGCCGAGCTGTCTGTTCATTCCCAATCCGAATGACACGCTCAACTTCACGACCGCTCCGACAACCACGGCAATTTCAAATCCGGCAGTGATCTCGGACATTGAATCGTTCGCCAACTTCATGCGGATGCTTGCGCCGCCCGCTCCCGCACCGCCAACGCCAGCCACCGAGAAGGGGCGCGAGACGTTTGCCAGGATAGGATGTGCGCACTGCCATACGCCGTCGTTCACCACGGGCGCGATGATTGCGAGCGGCTCCTCGACCAGTCCCAGCGCCGCGCTTTCCAATCAGACCGCGAATCTTTTCTCTGACCTTCTCGTTCACCACATGGGCAAAGGGCTGGCCGACGGCATCACGCAAGGCGGCGCAGGTCCTGATGAGTTCCGGACGGCTCCTCTGTGGGGCGTGGGCCAACGCGTCTTCTTCCTCCACGACGGACGGACCAGCAATCTGGTGGAAGCGATCAAAGAACACCAGAGCCACGGCAGCGAGGCCAATAAGGTCATCGAACATTTCGACAGGCTGAGCACGCAAGAGAAGCAGGAAATCATCGACTTCCTGCGGTCGCTGTAGCGCGAAATGATATCGGCGTCGTAATGCAACATCCCCTAAGCCGGAGGACCGACGATAATTTCTTGACAACTCCTCGAAATTAGCTAGTCTGGCACGAACCGCACAGGAGGATTCCATGAGGTCGTCAGATGTGCAACTGGTAAGGGGAACTGTGTGCCGGATGTTCGTGTTGAGCCTTGTGCTGGCGTCGGTGCTGGGTACCGCGCCGTCGGCGCCAGGACAGGCATTTCGTGTTATACACACCTTCAGCGGCTCGGCGGACGGCTCCACCCCCAACTCGACCATGGTCATGGATCAAGCAGGAAACTTATTCGGCACCACCTCTTACGGCGGAGCACAGCCCGGCTTTGCCGGCTCCGGCATTGTTTTCAAACTTGTACAGAAGAACTCAGCCTGGATCCTCACTTCCTTATATACGTTTCAGGGTGGCAGCGATGGAGCGTACCCTGGCGCGAGCGTTGTGATCGGCCCCAGTGGCATTTTGTACGGAACAACTTCAGTTGGCGGTAATCCGGGGTGCCCAGCAGGAACGGGTTGCGGGACAGTGTACCAGTTACAGCCACAGTCCAGGGCCTGCCAGTCGGTTCTGTGCCCTTGGACAAAAACCGCGCTCTACCGCTTCATCGGAGGACAGGACGGCGCAAACCCAGCCTATGGGCAGCTGCTATTCGACCATTCTGGAAACATCTACGGTACGACGGGCGGCGGTGGCGATGTCGGCTCAGGTGTGGTCTACCAGCTGACCCACTCGAGTGGGGGATGGCAAGAGAGCGTTCTTCACAGCTTCGACGGGATGGGCGATGGTCTTCAGCCGCAATCCGGGGTAGTCTTCGATTCTCAGGGAAACCTATATGGCACGACCGTTGACGGTGGCGCGCATGGCAATGGAACGGCATACGAGCTGACGCCATCCGGACCGGGATGGGGGATCTCCAAGCAATACGACATCGCGAACGAAGGCAACTCTCCGTACGCTGGCGTAATCCTCGATCAGCTTGGAAACGTGTACGGGGCGACATTGTTCGGCGGCCCGGGCAACGGCGGCAGTATATTTCGGCTCGCCACCTCGGGAAGCCAGTGGAACTCCACCATCATCGGAAGCTTTTCACCCTTAGGCGGCGAGGGTGTGGGCGCATTCAGCAGCCTGACGATGGACTCGGCCGGCAACCTTTATGGAACCACGGGAACTGACGGCGCGCATGGATTCGGGTCTGTCCTCAAGCTAGTACCCCAAAATGGTTCCTGGGTGCAGACGACGCTATACGACTTCGCAGGTGGAAGCGATGGCTGCAATCCGAGTGGGGGCGTGACGGTAGCGCCAGATGGTCATCTTTACGGTACCACCCAAGGATGTGGAGCCGGGTACGGTGTCGTCTGGGAGATTACGCCGTAGCGAAACCCTCGGCTCTGGGCGTTTCGCGAAGCTGGCGTAACATCCCCATAGCACTCAGGCCATCCAATCACTGGTCGTCGCTCACCTTTGTGCTGTGTCTTTCTGGCGTGCCTTCAATGCCGATTTTGTCCTTTAGCTGGCCGAAAGCTGCCCTTTGGCCGTAAAATATTGGGAGTTTCCCAGTTGCTCGCTATCCTCTCGATAGGTCCCAACTGACCGCGGTATTACTGTGTCCAGCCGATGTGGTCTGAGTCGCTCCCGTCCAGCGGCGGACAATAAAAAGGAGTTCGAATTTTGCCTAAGAAGCACCATCTGTTTACCTCCGAGTCGGTGACCGAGGGTCACCCTGACAAGATCGCCGACCAGATCTCCGATGCGATCCTCGACGCCTGCATTAAAGAAGATCCTTACAGCCGCGTGGCTTGCGAGACGCTGACTGCGACCGGGCTGGTCGTCATTGCCGGCGAGATCACCACCAAAGCGTATGTCGATTTCCAGAGCCTGGTGCGGGGCGTAGTCGCCTCCATCGGCTATGACAACGCGCTCTACGGCTTCGATTCCAACACCTGCGCGGTCATCTCCAGCATCAACAAGCAGTCGGGTGACATCGCCATGGGCGTTGACACCGGCGGCGCCGGCGATCAGGGCATGATGTTTGGCTATGCCTGCAACGAAAACGCCGAGTACATGCCGACGCCAATCTTTCTGGCACATAAGCTTTGCGAGCAGCTCACCAAAGTCCGCAAGAACGGTATGCTTCCTTACCTCCGGCCCGACGGCAAATCCCAAGTCACAGTTGAATACGACGAGAACCATAAGCCGGTTCGCATCGATGCCGTAGTCATTTCCAGCCAGCACTCGGAGACAGTTTCCAACGAAGACTTGCGCGCCGACATTCTGAAGCACGTCATTCAGGCGGCGCTGCCGGAGAAAATGCTGGACGAGAACACCAAGTACCACATCAATCCGACCGGCCGTTTCGTAATTGGCGGGCCGATGGGCGACACCGGACTGACGGGCCGCAAGATTATCGTCGACACCTACGGCGGCATGGGACGTCACGGCGGCGGCGCGTTCAGCGGAAAAGATCCGACGAAGGTCGATCGCTCGGCGTGCTACATGGCGCGGCACATTGCGAAGAACATTGTGGCTGCTGGATTGGCGGACCGCTGCGAAGTGCAGCTCGCCTATGCCATCGGCGTGGCTGAGCCAGTCAGCGTGCTGATCGATACTTTCGGCACCGCGAAGATTGACGAAGATAAGATTGCCGAGCTGGTGCGCGCGAACTTCAAGCTGACCCCGAAGGGCATCATGGAGTCGCTGAACCTGCGCCGCCCGATCTATCGCAAGACCGCGGCCTATGGACACTTCGGCCGCAACGATCCCGACTTCACCTGGGAAGCGACCGACAAGGCTGCGGCTCTGCGCGAGCAGGCCGGCTTGGTGGGCGCGAACGCGCAGAAGACGGCATCGGCGAAGTAGCAAATCGGTGCCCCACGTTCGCCCATCTTTTGGGCTAACGTGGGCCCAGGTTAGCGTCCAGAAGACGGACGCGAACCTGGGGCACCGTGCAACGGTTCAGGCCCACCGATAGCATCCGGCGTCTTTAGGAATTGTCATCACGAGCGAAGCGAGGGATCTGCTTTCGCGCGAGGGGGGAGAAAAGCAGATTCCTCGCGCCGAAACCGGGCGCTCGTAATGACAATTCAGAGGGGGCATAGATCGTCGGCCTACTCGAAACTTGAAACTGGAAACTCGAAACTGTTCTTAGGGAGACTAATGTCAAGCACAACCACTCGCGTCGCCGGCGACATCGCCAACCTTGCTCTTGCCGATATGGGCAAGAAGCGCATTGACTGGGCCAACCAATCCATGAAGGTCCTGCAAATCATCCGCAAGGACTTCATCAAGAGCCAGCCGCTGAAGGGCATGCGGGTTTCCGCCTGCCTGCACGTGACGGCTGAAACCGCAAACCTGGCCATCACCATGCGCGATGGCGGCGCCGAAGTTGTGCTGTGCGCCTCCAATCCGCTCTCCACTCAGGATGACGTTGCGGCCTGCCTGGTTCGCGATTACAACATCCCGGTCTTCGCCATCAAGGGCGAGGACAACGACACTTACTACTCGCACATCATGTCGGCGCTGGACCACAAGCCGCACATCACCATGGATGACGGCGCTGACCTGGTGACCATCGCGCTCACCAAGCGCACCGACGTGCTGGACGGCGTGATTGCCGGAACGGAAGAAACCACGACCGGCATTATCCGTCTGCGCGCCATGGCAAAGCAGGGCGTGCTGCGCTACCCGATCATTGCGGTGAACGATGCCGACACCAAGCATCTCTTCGACAACCGCTACGGCACCGGGCAATCGACTATTGACGGCATTGTGCGCGCGACTAACTTCCTGCTCGCCGGATCGAAGTTCGTCGTCGCCGGCTACGGCTGGTGCGGCCGCGGATTGGCCAGCCGCGCTCGCGGTCTGGGCGCAGAAGTCATCATCACCGAGATCGATCCGACCAAGGCCATTGAGGCGGTCATGGACGGCTTCCGCGTGATGAGCATGGACGAAGCCGCGAAGCTCGGCGACGTCTTCTGCACCGTTACCGGCAATAAGAGCGTGCTTCGCAAAGAACACTTCGAAGCCATGAAGGACGGAGCCATCGTTTCCAACTCCGGACACTTCAATGTCGAGATCGATATTCCGGCGCTGGAGAAAATGTCGTCGTCGAAGCGCACCACGCGCACCTTTGTTGAGGAGTACTCGATGAAGGACGGCCGCAAGATCAACCTGCTGGGCGAAGGCCGCCTCATCAACCTGGCGGCTGCTGAAGGCCATCCGCCGTCTGTGATGGACATGAGCTTTGCCGACCAGGCGCTCTCGGTCGAGTACCTGGTGAAGAACCACAGTTCGCTGGAGAAGAAAGTCTATGTGGTTCCCGAAGAGCTGGACAAGCGCGTCGCCAAACTGAAACTGGAGTCGATGGGCATCAAGATCGATCGCCTGACTCCCGAGCAGGAAGAGTACCTGGCCAGCTGGAACGAAGGAACGTAAAGCAGGGGCCAGGGATCAGGGGCTAGTGGCTAGAGGGCGGCAGCGATGCCGCCCTTCTGAATTGAGCGAAACACAATTCTTCCTGTGTCATCCTGAGCGGAGACGGCCCGCCGCTGGCCGCCGCAAGCGCTCGAATCCTCCAGTAACAGGGCACGACTTCAGTCGTGCCGTACCTGGCCTTATAAAATTCCTGGGCTTGAGCCCCTGTCGTTGCAGGGGCTCAAGCCCGATTCATTTGCGGAGCTTTTGCGGCACGACTGAAGTCGTGCCCTGATACAAAGCGATCCAGCAACGCATTAGGGTGCTCTCGATCCGGATCGCTGAGGGTTCCCTTTAACTGACGGCTGACGGCTGAGAGCTGACAGCTGTCTTCCTGCTGCTCACGAATCCCAGCACCAGACCCAGCCAGGCAACGCTCATCAGCAGCCACACGCAGGCGCGCCATGCGCCCGCGGCCCAGGCCCAGCCGGTCACGATCGCCCCCAAACTTCCGCCGACATAGTAGAACGTCACGTAGAGTCCCTGCGGCCGACGATCGCGAACGGCCGGCAACGACTCCAGTCTGCACCGTTCCCACCGCCTGAAAGATGAAGATGCCGGAAGAGAACAATGCCAGGCCAACGATGATCAGCGGCAATGGATTGCAGAGCGTCAGCAGCAATCCTGTAGTCGTGAAGCCAGTCGCCACCACCGCCGTCCGCCGCATTCCATAGTGATCGAGAAACCTTCCCGACAGCGGAGTGATGGCGACTCCCAGCAGATACACGAAGAAGACGCTGCCCAGTTGTCCCGAGTTCAGGTGATACGGCGGCAGCGCGAGGTGAAAGTTGGTGTAGGTGAACGCGCCGACCAGCGAAAATAGTACGGCGAACGCCATCCCGTAGACGGCAAGCAGCTGCGGATTATGCAGGTGGTGCAGCATCTCGATCGCGGAGTTGCGCACATTTGCCGCGCGCACGAAGTGTTTCGGCTTGGGTAAGGTGCGCTGTACGACCACCGCGCCCGCGAGATTGATGATGCCGATGACGAGGAACGCGTGCTCCCAGCGAAAATGTTGCGCTACCAGGCCCGAGATGTAGCGTCCGCCGAATCCGCCCAGCACGCTGCCTGAAACGTAAGCCGACATAGCTCGGCCAACGTGGGCGCCGGCAAACTCTTCGCAGATGTAGGCCATGATGACTACGACCACGCCCGGCACGAACACTCCTTGCATGAAGCGCCAGAAGATGAGCTGGTTCAAAGTTTGCGACGTTGCCGCCAGCAGGGTGGGCACGGTGAGCGCGTACAGGCAGGGCACGATGACCTTCTTGCGGCCGACGGACTCAGCCATCAGGCCGACGAAGGGCGCAACCAGCGCGACTGCCAGGATGGTGGCGCTCACCGTCATGCTGACGTCGATTTCCGAGACATGGTAGATGCGCTGCAGATGCGGCAGCAGCGGCTGGGTGCAGTACATGTTCAAGTACGTGCAGACGCCCGCCAGAAAGCAGGCGGCCACAGCGCCATGCGGCGGCGGCACGGGCTTGCTCAGGACGGTCTCGGCTGGTGCGGCGGTGCTCATCAGCTACGCAGGCCTCGAAAGTTGGGGAATGATGGACATTAGGGCGAAGGAGAAGTTTAGATGAGGATTATAGGGCAGGGCGGTGATCCGCAAACAACAGACGTGCCAGTCGTTCGGGAGGCCTTCACAACAGCACGATCGTGATACCCTTATTGCCTTTGCCGAGATCGCTGTCGGTCTTCAGATCTGGCATGCGTTTCAGCAGCTCCCAGCTGCGATCGTCGGACTTGCGCCAGTTCTCGCCGTAGATGCAATCGCGGATTTCGCCTGCAGCAGCCATTTGCCGCAAGGTTGACTGCAACGCGATGCGCAGGTCGCCGCCAACTCCAGTGGAACCGTAGCCGTGCACCAGCTTCAGCAGCTTCACCCCGCTTTGCCGCGCACTCTGGATTTCGCCATGCAGCCGGGCGCGGGCCTGCTCCACGCTGGGCATGCCTTCTTTCAGGATCACGGTCTTGATGGGGGCGGCCATGGGTTTCTTTCTGATTGTCATTACGAGCGCAGTTTTGGCGCGAGGAATCTGCTTTTGAGCGGAGTCGGAGGAAAGCAGATCCCTCGTCGGCCTAAAGGCCTCCTCGTGATGACAAACTCAAAGGGCTTGTAACGGCGCAGCTAAAGCTGCGCCCCTTCGATAGCCAGGAGTCCGAAGTTCCTCTGCACGCCTGAGGGCGTGCTCCACCCATCATCTGTTCACTTCAGACGCGCAACTCGGCGCGCTGGTGCCGAACACGATATCATCTTTACCGCGAGGACCGTAGATGAAAGAGATCGCTTCACGGGCGTTGGAAACAGCCAAGCTGCGCGGTGCATCGCTGGCCGAAGCGCGCATTGTCGACGAGCGCGACCGCTCGCTGGCCACCAAGAACGGCAGGATTGGCGGCGCATCGGACGCTGAGTCGCTGGGTATCGGCATTCGCGTGATCGCCGATGGCGGCTTCGGCTTTGCTGCCACCGACGATCTCTCCCGCGATGGCGTTGACCGCTGCGCAGCCCGGGCGGTGGAAATTGCGAAGGCTTCAGCCCGGGTGAAGGCGCACGAGTTGCATCTGGTTCCCGAGCCGCCCGCCAAGGCAGAGTGGAGTTCTCCCTGCAAGATCGATCCATTTGCCATCTCGATCGAGAAGAACCTGGAGCTGCTGTTTGCCGTGGACGAAGCTCTGCGCAAAGTTAAGGGCGTGACCCTGGCGGAGACGAATATGAACTTCCGCCGCTATGAGCAATGGTTCTACTCCACCGAAGGTGCGGAGATTCATCAGACGACCGTGACATCGGGCGCGGGGTATGCGGCGCATTCGTTCGAAGGAACGGAAATTCAGAAGCGCTCTTATCCCAACTCGTTCGGCGGACAGTATCAGAATCGGGGCTACGAACTGATTGAGGAGTTGCGGCTGCTGGATCATGCCACCGAAATCGGCGAGCAGGCAGTCGCGCTGCATTCCGCGGAGCAATGTCCCGAGGGCGACTTCGACATCATCCTCGACTCATCGCAGCTTGCGCTGCAGATCCACGAATCCATCGGCCACCCCATCGAACTCGATCGCGTGCTGGGCATGGAAGCGAATTTTGCGGGTACGTCGTTCCTGACGCTCGACAAGCTGCGGACGCTGAAGTACGGCAGCGAGATCGTGAATGTCGTCGCCGACGCGACTGAGGCGCACGGCCCCGGTCTTGGCACCTTCGCCTACGACGACGAAGGCGTTGCCGCGCAGCGCACGCCCATCATCACCAATGGGCTGTTCACCGGCTACTTGACCTCGCGTGACACTGCTTCCGCGATCGGCGCGACGCGCAGCGGGGGATGTCTGCGCGCCGAAGGCTGGAGCCGCTTACCCATTGTTCGCATGACCAACGTCAGCATCTTGCCGAGCGAATCGCCGCTGACGCTGGAGCAACTCATCGCTTCCACCGAGCGCGGCGTCCTGATGGAGACGAACCGCTCGTGGTCCATCGACGACAAGCGCTACAACTTCCAGTTTGGTTGCGAGATCGGCTGGGAGATCGTCGGCGGCAAGCGCGGACGCATGCTGAAGAATCCGTCGTACTCGGGCATCACGACCGAGTTCTGGAATTCGATGGACGCGATTTGCTCGCGCGATCAGTGGACGCTGTGGGGTACACCGAATTGCGGCAAAGGCCAGCCGCAACAGGTGATGGGCACCGGACACGGGGCCGCGCCGGCGAGGTTTCGCGGCGTGAGTGTGGGGACGGCGTACAAAGGGAGCAACTAGCAGCTAGCAATTAGCAAGAGCTATCTCCCTTTGCTGACCGTGAAGAATCGTAGCTTAAGCAGCGGTGTTGGCATGTGGTTTGTATCAGGGCACGACTTGAGTCGTGCCGAAAAGCGGCGGTAAGAGACTAGGCTTTAGCCGCTGCCAAAACAAGGCGTCAGGGGCTAAAGCCCGATTCCGTTTCGCGAGCGGTCGGCACGGCTGAAGCCGTGCCCTGTTACAAGGCGCGGCATGGGATAACTTGCAACTGGTTCGAACTCACTTAACCGACGTTCCAGCCTGAATCATCCCAAAGTGGGAAATCCACACTAGACGCATTAGCTGCGTTTTGAGCGATACGGCCGATCCGGACAGCCCCTGAGGTCGTCCCACCACCTGATCGGGGCTCCTGAGGCTTCCTGGCGCGCGCAAATGGCGTTCTATAGATTCTGCAAATACCAAATTATGCTACCGGAAATATAGAATCACCATGGCGGTGTCAGATTTGCCTCGATCGGCTCCCGGGAAGGAATCGCTTCACGACCCCACATATCTCGCGTACAGACTTCGCGCGATGGCGGTGTCAGTCGTGCCTTTGATGATGGCGCGGCCGTCGGGGAAGAGCGTCAGCTCGTAAGGATCGCGCCAGAACTTCAGGATGAACTCGTTGTGCTTCACCGGGCCGTGCGGCGAGAGCCGGCGCGTCATGTCGGCAAAGTCGATGGGCCGCTGGCGCTCGTGAATCTGCACCGAGTTGCGACCGCAGAGCGAAATGTGCGGACGGCCCTCGCCGGCGAGGTGAACGAAGTCATGCTCCTGGCAGGCGCGGCAGCCAGGGCGTGGCTTGCCAGTGAGCACCGAGGCGTAGTCGTTGGTCCAGACGTCATACGACAGCAGAGTGCGGCGCAGTTTGTCGCGCGCGCCAACCGCCAGCTTCAGAGCTTCGGTTGCGGCAATCGACGCCACGAAGTTCACCGCCGAGTTCAAAATGCCCGAGGTGTCGCAGGTCTCGACGATGCCGCGCGGCGAATCCGGAAAGATGCAGGCCAGACAGGCGGTCTCGCCGGGAAGGATGGTCATGGTGACGGCGTAGCTGGCGACTCCGGCCGCATAGATCCACGGCAAACCCCGGCTCACGGCGAAGTCGTTGATCAGGTAGCGCGTCTCGAAGTTGTCGGTGCCGTCGAGGATGAGGTCGACCTCGCTGAGCAGTTCCTCAATATTGTCCGGCGTCAGGTCAGCGACGTGCGGCTCGACGGCGATCTCGGAGTTGAAGGCCGCGATCTTGCGCGCTGCGGCAATCGCCTTGGGCAGGGACTCGGCGGCGTCGGCCTCGTCGAACAGCACCTGGCGTTGCAGGTTGCTGGGCTCGACGTAGTCGCGATCGATGATGCGGAGGAATCCCACGCCGGCCCGCGCCAGCAGCGATGCCAGGGCCGAGCCGGTAGCGCCGCATCCAACGACCGCCATGCGGGCCGCGGCTAGCCGCTCCTGTCCCGCTTCGCCAATCGGCTGGAAAAGGACCTGCCGGGAATACCGCTCCGCGAATTTCGACATCTTAACCTCAGTACCGCGACCAGGGCTTGGACGTTACCAGCGGGGCGGTGCGACGAACGTCCAGCGTGGGCCGATGCTTCTCGGATTGTCATTATGTGCGCCCGTTTTCGAAAACCTATGCCGCGATCGCTGAAGCGGACTTGTCAAAACCGTGCCGTCCCTACGGTACTCGGTTATTTTTTCCGCCCTACCCAGGACTGCGCTTCGCTCCGTCCTGGGCTAACGGCACTTCCACCCCTTCGGGGTTCTTTTTTCGTGAGTCATGCTCTACTGCATAAGATCAAGCTTAATTTGCCCGCTGAAGCGGGCTGGTGATGACAATTTCGGAGGTCGCGACGATGTCTGTTGAAGTGCAACACCAGCTCGACCGCCGACTGGTTCAGCAGAGGGCTTTCATTGGTTATTATAGGTACTCCACATCAATTGCGCCTTCCCAGGCTGAAAACGGAGAGATCTCCGCGGTTGCGGCGCTTTGAACGCAAGTGCGCAGGTAAGAAAGACTTTGGCAGAGTGATGGCAATCACATTCTGCCGGGTAGCGGGTGCGCTAAAGGGCAAAGTTTGAGGACGCCGATCACGCTATCGTTGTGCACGTTCGCTGTTTTCTGTGCTCTGGTTGCCCTGCCGGCACAGACGCAGAGCAGCCCGCCGGCAGCCCCGAGCGCCCCGCAATCGGACTTAAGCAAGCAAACTGGAACCGTGGCCAGGTATGAGGGGGAGACGGTCACCGGCATCGACTTTCGGGGAACCACCGGCATCGACCTGGAAGCCTTGCGCTCCCTGATCGTGCAGAAAGCCAATCAGCCGCTGGAGCGCGACAAGCTGCGCGCCAGCATCGAGGCGCTTTATGCTACGGGACGCTTTGCCGCGTTGCAGGTGGAAGCCGAAGCCGATCCCGCGGCAAAGCACGCTATAAAACTGATCTTCGTCGTCACCCAGAACTACTTTAACGGGGCCATTACGGTGGATGGCACACCGCAGAAGACCAATCCCAAGGCAAACCAGTTGATCGCGGCCAGCCAGCTGGACCTGGGCTCGGTGTTCAGCGAGGACAAGGCCGTCAGTTCTATCGACCGCATGAAGAAGATATTCGCCGACAACGGCTATTACCTGGCCACCATCACTTACACCCTGGAGCCCAACGACACGGATAGCCAGATGGCAGTCCATTTCCATGCCGTTCCCGGACCGTTGGCGCGGGTCGGCAATGTCAGCATCCAGGGAGACACAGGAATTCCTCCCGAGCAGGTTCGCAGCCTCACCAAGCTGAAGGCGGGCAAGAAAGTTATTGCGGAGCATGTGACTCGGGCACTGGAGCGCTTGCGGAAGCATTACCAGAAGAATGACCATCTGGAAGCGCAGGTTTCCCTGATTGACCGGCAGTATCATGCCGCGACCAACCAGCTCGACTACGTTTTCCAGGTTGATCAGGGCCCCACGGTGAACATCACGGCCGAGGGCGGAGGCATCAGCAAGGGGCAGCTCAAGAAGCAGGTGCCGGTCTACCAGGAAAATTCCGTAGACGATGACCTGCTGAACGAAGGTCGCCGCAACCTGCGCGACTACCTGCAAACCAAGGGCTACTTCGACGCCACGGTTGAGGTCCAGCGTCACCCGGTGACAGATCAGAACCATGTCAACATCGTTTACGTTATCGACCCCGGCGTTCGTCACAAGCTGGTCTCGATAAAGGTGGAAGGGAATAAGTACTTCGATACCCCGACCATTCGCGAGCGCCTGGCGGTGGAACCCTCGAGCCTGCTGCTGCCGAATGGCCGCTTCAGCCAGCAGCTGCTCACCGACGATGTCACCTCGATCAAGTATCTCTACGAGGCCAACGGATTTCTCGGTATCAAGGTGAACGGCGATCTGCAGGACAACTACGAGGGCAAGAAGAACGAAATGCAGGTCGTTATCAAGGTGGACGAAGGCCCGCAAACTCTGGTGAACGATCTCAAGGTAGAAGGCGTCAACGGGACTACGCTGGAACAACTGCAACCCAGGCTAACCAGTCTTAAGGGGCAGCCTTTCAGCGAGGCTAGTGTGGTCAGCGATCGCGACGCCATCACCTACTACTATTACGACCACGGCTACCCCAATGTGGAGTTCGAATCCTCCGCTACGCCGGTTTCCGGCGAACCTCAGCGCATGGATGTGGTTTACAAAATCACTGAGGGCCAGCAGGTGTTTGTAAACCGCGTCCTGGTTACCGGGCTGAGATATACCCGTCCTTACGTCGTGAACCGCCAGATGCGCATTCGTAGCGGCGCTGCCTTAAGCCAGAACCGCATGGTCGATTCGCAGCGGCGGCTGTACTCGCTCGGTTTGTTCAACGAAGTCAACATGGCGGTGCAGAACCCGGAAGGGTTGGAGCCGTCGAAGGACGTGTTGTTCAACCTGCAGGAAGCCAAGCGCTGGACCTTCCGTTACGGCGGCGGCATCGAGTTTGCCACCGGCAACATTCCTACCGCCAACAACCCGCAAGGTGGCACCGGAGTCAGCCCCAACGGCGTGCTGGAGATCACGCGTCTGAACCTGTTTGGGCGCGACCAGACATTCAGCATCCGCGGCCGTTACGGTCTGCTCACCAAGCGAGGTCTGGCGAGCTATGAGGCGCCGCGTCTCTTCCATCGCGAGAACTGGCGAATTATCGTCAGCGCCTTGTACGACAACACTGCTGATGTCAATACCTTCGCCTCGGAGCGCCTGGAAGGCGAGCTGCAGGCCGAGCAACGCTATAACCGCTTTACCACCCTGATCTATGGGCTGACGTTTCAGCGCGTGGCCATCGACCCCAATAGCCTGGTGATCGATCCCACCCTGATTGCGCTGTACTCGAAGCCGGTCTTTATCGCCATGCCGACCTTCACCATGGTGCGCGACCGGCGCGACGATCCCATCAATCCCAAGAAAGGCTCTTACAATGCGATGAACCTGGGCCTGGCCACCAGCGCCCTGGGATCGCAAACCAATTTTGGACGGATTCTGCTCGACAACTCGACCTACTACACGGTCAAGAAGAATTGGGTCATCGCCCGCAGGACGCAGATCGGAATCGAGAAGCCGTACGGCACCAACAACTTCATCGATATCAGCAAGATTCCGCCGAACACCCTCCCGGTAGAGGCCACCCAGATTCCGTTGCCGGAGTTGTTCTTCTCAGGCGGTAGTAACTCGTTGCGCAGCTTTTCCATCAATCAGGCCGGTCCACGAGATACGGAAACCGGCTACCCTATCGGCGGCCAGGGGTTGTTCGTCAACAATATCGAGCTGCGAACCCCGCCTGTGCAGTTGCCCTTTGTGGGCAACAATCTGGGATTCGTTTTCTTTCACGACATGGGCAACGTCTTCGACACCGCGAACCACATCATCAGCGGGATGCTGACATTCAATCAGCCGTCCATTGCGGACTGCTCGTCACCAACCAGCAAGATGCCTTGCAACTTCAGCTATGACTCGCAGGCCATCGGCATGGGTATCCGCTATAAGACACCCGTGGGTCCGGTGCGCTTCGACCTGGGTTACGCCGTGAACGCGACCCGTTATCCAGTGCAGGAGGACAACGAGACGCAGTCGCTGCGCAGGATCAACGTTTATTTCAGTATTGGACAAACTTTCTAATGAGACGCATTTTGTATTTCACGATTTGTTCCGTGCTGCTGTTCATGACAGCGGTAGTGCCGGCGTTCGCCGGTGAAGTGATTGACGGCGTAGTGGCCAGCGTGAATCGTCGACCCGTGCTGCGCAGCGACTGGGAAGAAGCTGCTGCCTTCGAAGCCTTTATGCAACAGAAGCCCATCGGCCAGTTGACTGACGCCGACCGCGTGCTGGCCTTGCAGCACCTCATCGACCGGCAACTGCTGAAGGCCCAGATGGGCGATGCCAACTACATGCGGCCTTCCGAAGAAACTTTGCAGCAGGACCTGGCCAAGCTGCGGGCGCAGGTGCCCAGCGGCACCGACGATATCGCCTGGCATCGGGTGCTGGCCAATTACGGACTCAACGAGGAAGTCATAAAAGACCACCTGAGCACAGAAGTTCAGGTGATGAATTTCGTCGAGGTGCGGTTGCGTCCCGATGTACACATCCAGGAAGACGACGTGGAATCGTATTACCAGCACCAGTTGCTGCCGGATTTACAGAAGAACGGCGGCAAGCCAATTCCTCTAGGCGAAGTGGAACCGAAGATTCGCGAGCTTCTTACCGAGCAGCGCATCGATGAAATGCTCGACGCCTGGCTGCACAATTTACGGCAACAGGCGGACATTCACAGCAGTGTGGCTATTCCCGGAGTGAATGCACCTGGTGACGCGGCGACGGCGCCTTCGGCCGGCAACTGAGAATGACGGAAGAGGTCACAAAGGTCCATGGCATTTACGCATCCACGAAAACTGCAGGTCTGATTGGTGAAACGGTCATTAAAGTCACGGGCTGGGGATTTTGCAGCGTATCTGCTGATAGGCGTGCTGTTGGTCGGTGTGGTCTTGTTGCTCGTCACCCACGTCTCAAACGTCGAGTTTGGTTCCCAACTTGCGGTCGCTTTTTTCACTGGCTGCATTCTCATCGTCTACGTCATTCAGTCCTTTTGGAGAGGTACGAAAAAGTCCTCCCTGATTCTGTTTTGTTTTGGGCTGCTACTTGTGCAGGTTGCGCTGTACGTTGCCGCGTTCAGAGTTCTCGGCAGGCTGACTGCAGTCCCTGCGGCCCTTCTGACTGTGCTTGAGTGCGCGCTGGTCTGGTGGGTGGGGAATAAGATTCTGCCACGAAGGAATAACAGCTGAGACGTCGAAAAATAGGATTGAGATAGAGAGAGATGTCACCCCCGAAGGAAGTAATACGGCATCCGCACAAGCGCCTCTGGATCTGGGCGACTGTGGGAGTGGTGTTGCTGGCGGTAGTTGTGTCGCTGGCGTGGTATTTGCGAAGCCCCAGCTTCGAAAACTTCGTCCGCAGGAAACTGATCGCCGGCTTGGAAGAGGCAACAGGCGGCCGGGTGGAGATGGCTGCGTTTCATTGGAACCTGTCGCGGCTTGCGTTTGAAGCCGATGGCCTGACCATTCGCGGACTGGAGCCGGCCGGGGAATCGCCGTATGTCCACGTAGATCGCGCTCTGGTGCACGTGCGAATAATCTCCTTCCTGGAGAGACAAGTCAGCCTGGAGCAAGTCGAGCTCTGGGCCCCGGCGATTCACATCATCGTCAATCCCGATGGCAGTACTAATGCCCCGGAGCCCAAGGTCAAGCCGGACCATCCTATGACGCCGGTGCAGCAGTTATTCGATCTCGCCATCGCGCGCGTCGATGTACACGATGGCATCTTGTTGCTGAACGAGCACAAGATCGCGCTGGACTTCAGCGTCAACCAAGTGGTTGCGGCGATGACGTACGACCGCCTGGCCCAGCGTTACGACGGCAGCGTGCAGGTCGGTAAGATGGACGCAAAGTACCAGGACCTGCGCGACGTCGCCGCGCAGGCGGACTTGCAACTCAGCCTTTGGCACAACCAGGCCGAGATCAAGTCGCTGAAGCTCACCTCGGAAGCGACGTCGCTACAGATATCGGGGAAAGTTACGGACTTCGAGAGCCCGCAAATCCACCTCACCTACAGCAGCACGATTGACGTTGCGCAACTGGGGGCGGTGACGCGGGTCTATCAACTGCGAGGCGGAACGTTAGTCCTCGACGGATCGGGTAGCTATTCCGAAGCTGCGGGCTACGCGTCCACCGGGCGAATCGCAGTTCGCGATTTCGACTATGTGAACACAGACATTGCCCTGCGAAAGGCCACCCTGAACTCGAATTTCGCGCTGGCCAACAATGATCTTTCGATGACCCGCATTGCGGCCCGTTTGCTGGGAGGAATGCTGACCGGCGATGCCGAGGTGAAGAACCTGTTGCCCAAACAGTTGACGCCTGTTGCGCCTACTCCCGCGGAACCCATCGGGATCAACGGCAAGAAGGTGCCCCGGAACACCAGCCAGGTACATGGGACTCCGGCGGCGGTGAAGAGCGTCAGTGCTTATCCGGAGCAAGGATCGGCGCGGCTGCGGGTGAATGGATTGTCGCTGAACGAACTGGCCCGCATGGCTTCCAGCAGATCGTTGCCGTTGGACAAGCTGAATGCCGTCGGCAGCGTGACCGGATCGCTCAACCTGGCGTGGAAGCATGTGCTGGCCGACGCTTTCGCCGACCTGGCGCTCGATGTCGCTGCTCCAACTCAGCCTTCCAATAACCAGCTGCCGGTGAGTGGTCATGTGAGTGGCCGGTACGGTGCGCGTTCGGGAAGCATTGAGCTGTCAGCGCTAACTCTGACCACGCCGCACACGCATGTGGATGCTACCGGTTCTTTAGGAACGGCCTCGGTCGGGCTTAAGTTAAACGTCAACACCACCAGCCTGACGGAATTTGCGCCCCTGCTGACGGCCATGGGCAATGCGCCTCCGCCGATAGAACTAGCCGGGGCTGCGCGCTTCAACGGAACTCTCAGCGGACGGCTGCGGACGCCGCAGATTGCCGGTCATCTGCAAGCGACGAACTTTACCTACATCTACACGCCCGCTCCTGAAAATTCAGCGCCGCATACGCCGCCCGTGCCTGCCAAGCACAAATCGTTGTTCCACTTCGCGAGCGATGCTGCGCCTCCGCCTCCGCCACCACCGCCGCCGGTTGCCCAGCCCAGAAGGATCCACATCGATCAGTTTTCCGGCGATGTGCAGTATTCGCAATCGGAAGTGGCGCTGCATCACGTTGTTGTGCAAGAAGCAGGCGCACAACTGACCCTCGACGGTTCGGTTGCTCTCGATCGCGGCAATTTCACCGACACTTCGCAGTTCCAGGTGCAGGCGGCCATGCATGATGCCGATCTCGAGGAGTTGCAGCGTGTCCTGGGCATCGATTATCCCGTGAGCGGCAAGCTGAACTTCACGCTGCACGCCACGGGCACGGCAGCCGACCCGCGCGGGCAAGGCCAGATTTCCATGAAGGATGGCCAGGCGCATGGCCGTCCCATCCTGTCACTGACTTCCAAAATTGCTTTTGCCAACCACGCTGTGGAGCTGGATGCCATTCACCTGCAGGCAGCACATGGCACCGTGTCTGGGTCGGCAGCCTACAATCTCCGCAGCCACGAGGTGAAACTCGATCTCACCGGGCAAAGCATCGACCTGGGCGAGATTCCTGAAGTACAGCGGCCGCGCCTGCACATTGCAGGCATCGCTAACTTCACTGTGAAGGGTTCGGGTACGCGAGACGAGCCGGTCATCAACGGGCACTTTCAGCTCGGCAGCCTGAAGCTGAATGGCGACCCGGTGGGCAACATTACAGCCGACGCGGTCACTCACGGGCGGCAGCTGACGCTAACCGCTCGCTCAAACTTTCCCAATGCCAGCCTTACCCTCGACGGCACTGTGCAATTGCAAGGCGACATGCCGGCTAACGCGACCCTGCGATTCGCCCACCTGGATATCAATCCTTTCCTGCCCGAGACAATGCGAAACCAGGTCACGCGGCAGGCGTCGCTTGACGGCGAGGGGCACTTGACGGGGCCGCTGAAGCAGCCGCACATGTTGCATGCGAGCCTCAGTATTCAGCAGTTTTCCGTGGAAGTTGAGCATATTCCGATTAAGAGCGATGGCTCCATCGAGCTGAGTCTGGCCAACGAAATAGTTACCGTGCAGCATTGCGCGATGATCAGTGAGCAAAATCGCTTGACGTTGACGGGAACAGCCAGTTTCCAGGGCGATCGCCCTTTGAATTTGAGTGCCGATGGCTCTCTGAACCTGAAGCTGGCGGAAACCATCAATCCTGATCTCACCTCGTATGGCTCCGCGAACCTTAACGTCAAAATCAGTGGCACCATGTCCGCTCCGGTGATGTCCGGACGAATGGAACTGCTGCATGTCGGTCTCTCGATGATCGACTTGCCCGTCGGACTGGGCGACGTTAATGGTTCGCTGGTGTTCAATCGAGACCGGCTTGAGGTGGAGAATGTGACTGGCCGCATGGGCGGCGGCCATGTCAAGTTCGGAGGGTTCGTCACCTTCGGATCCACGATCGGCTTTAATTTAACCGCTGACGGAAATGACATTCGTTTCCGCTACTCCGGCGTCAGCGTAACTTCCGATCAGACGCTGCAACTGAATGGCACGCTGCAAAACGCCTCACTCACGGGCACCATTACGGTGACGCGCTTCGCTCAGATTCCATCCAGCGACATGCAATTTCTGCTGGCCCAGGCCACCGCGCCGCCGCGTATTGCCAATCCGAAGTCGCCGCTCAACAATCTCCACATGGAGGTGCGGGTTCTCTCCACTCCCGCCTTGACGGTCGAGACCTCGCTGGCAAAATTGTCGGGCGACATCGATCTTCATTTGCGGGGAACGGCGGCGAGGCCGGTGCTGCTGGGCCGGGTCAACATTGCGGAAGGCGACATCAAGGTGGGCGGCACGAAGTTCCACCTGGAACGCGCCGACATCACCTTCCTCAACCCTTTGATCATCGATCCCGTGTCTCGATGTCGAGGCCACAACCCAGGTACGCGATTACGACATTACCATCGGCTTGCATGGGACCATGGAGAGGCTCAACACCACCTATCGCTCCGATCCGCCACTGTCCAGCGACGACATTATCTCGCTGCTGGCCTTCGGTTCCACCCAGAGCGAGAACGCGCTGGGGGCTGGGCCATCGTCCGGATTCGCGGAAAGCGCTTCCAGCGCCCTGCTCATCAGCTCGGCCCTGAATCAGGCCGTCAATAATCGCGTTTCGAAGCTGTTCGGGGCCAGTTCCATCCGCATCAACCCGTCGTTTGGGGGCGCGCAAAACGACCCCAATGCGCGCGTGACTATCGAGCAGCAGGTCACCAAGAACATCACCCTGACGTATGTGACCGACCTCGCCCGCTCCGGTCAGGAGGTGATTCAGTTCGAATACAACATCAACAGTGAATACAGCGTGGAAGGGCTGCGCGACGAGAACGGCGTGGTCAGCTTCGATCTGCTCATCCGCAAGCGCAAGCAGTAAGGGCGGAAGGGCTGGGCGAAGGCGCAGGAGCCAGCGCCTCCTGCGCGGAGGAGGCGCCAATGTTTCACGGGCGCTTCCGTGCTTACGCTCGCTGGGGGTTTAGCGTCAGGGCAGAGTAATGATGGAGGGACTATTACCCTCGTAGGTTGTGACCGTTCCGTCCCCGTTTTTGGGGAGAGCTATGACTGTGAGCGGGAATCCAACGTAGTGTGGGTCGTATTCCGTTTCGATCACCAGCATCGCTTTCGCTACATTGGAGAGATGTTCCGGGGTTAGGCAGTGCGCGGACTTAGTCAGACCAACGTCAGCTCTGGTTCCGTCATTGAATTCCCGTTGGGGCCCGCTGTTTGCGGTATTGATAAGGCTCAGTCCAGTTCCACGGCCACGCCATCCAAAATCGAAAGCGGTGTTCCTGGGCCCTCCTTTCTTGAGCAGGACTTCAAACGGACCGTTGACAGTCTTAGCATTCCAGTCGGGCATCAGGGTGAGGGAGTAAACAACTGGGACTCCATTCTCATATCCAGCGACCACATACTGGACGAGGTATTCGGTTACCCCCGATTCCCGGGCCCGCTCTTTTGTCAGCTTTCCGGCCTTGATCCACTCACTGGCGAAGCTGAATGTCGAAGCCATCTGCTTTTTTATGACCTCGACTAATCCGGAGAGCGAGATATCGGCATCCGTGCTGTCGTCAATCTGTTTGATCCAGGTTGGAAAATCATAGACAACAGCGCCGCCAGGGGCCGTCGCCGACTCATAGTAAAGGTCAGCCACCACCAGGCGGTTCTTCAAAAGCGCAATCTTGACCGCGGTATCGCCCGGGACTATCTTCCCGTCGGCACCGACGGCCATACCGCAGGAGCTGGTGACGTATACGACAGTGGTAGCCCGGGCGCAGTTGGCCGCCACAACCACAAGGGCGACCGCGATAGCGAGTTTCATGGTCGCAGTGTAGGCCCACACTCTGGGATGTCAAGTCTCAAATTGCGACAATTATCGAAGCGCAACTCGGAATGCGTAGGCTGCGAAGTCCCCTTTGCAAGCCTAGGCCGGCCCTGGCGCCGCAATTTGCGTTGGGCCAGCCGCCGTCACCTCCGGCGGCGTGATCTCTACCAGGGGAAAGCCAAGTTGCTTCCACTCGTAGAACCCGCCCAGCAGAGGGCGCACGTGGCGAATGCCCAGCTTGCGGAGTTGCAGCGCCACCCGGGCGCTGGTCGCTTCGTTGGGTCAAGTACAGAAGAGAACAATTTCTCCATCGCGAGTGATTTCGCGGTTCCGGGCCTGCAATTCCTCAGGCGAGATTTGCAGCGCGCCCGGCAAGGTGCGGGGATCGGTGAGCACGTCCAGGGGATGGCGCAGGTCGATAATGACCGGCTGCTCGCCCGATTCCAGTTGATGCTTCAATTCATCGGGCGTGATGCGGTCGCCCTTGACCTGCTGGATAAACCGTTCCCGCTCCCGCCAGCGATAGAGCACATAGGCAATGACGCCGGCGACGAACAGGATCAGCAATCCGTTGCCCAGCAGGTGCGCGTCGCGGGCCACCAGGTCCAGCTGTTTGCTGAAAATGAATCCCAGAAGCACGTAAGCCAACGCCCACAGCAGGCCGCCCGACAGGCCAAAGGCAATGAACCGCCCGAAGGGAACACCGACCATCCCCGCCAGCGCAGGAGCGGCGGTATTCAGGCCGGGAACGAATTTGCAGAAGAGCAGGGTGCGTGGGCCCCACTTCTCGAAGCGCGTCTCGGTGCGGCGGACGCAGGAGTCGGGCTCCATCGCGATGCGGCAGAGCAGGTTCAAGACTACTGCTCCGCGCCGCTTGCCGAACTGATACCAGAAGACGTCAGCCGCAAAGCAGCCCACGGTCGCAGCCAGCACCACCAGAGGCAGGCTCATCCGCCCCTGTCCCGCCAGCGCTCCCGCCGCCAGCAGCAGCGGTGTGGCCGGAATGGGCAGGCCCCCCTGTTCCAGGAGCACCCAGCCGAACAGCAGGGCATAGCCATACTGAACCACGAATTGGAGCGTATCGGCCATTGGTATCAGGGAAACAACCGCACAGACTTATCTGGATGCGCTGGTTCTGGGGAAGGTTCCGCTTGAGCGCAGTATAAACCAGAAATGGTAGCCAGAAGGTTACACATCTCGAGAATCGACGTATGCGTCGTTTCGAGTGTCGATTTGAATCAGGGCATGGTTCAGCCCATGCCGAAAATCGGAGTCGTGTCGTCGGCTAAGCCGGCTCACGAAGAAAAATAACGGCTCATCGGCACGACTGAAGTCGTGCCCTGTTACAAAGCGCTCGGAAGGAGGACGTTTTCCGCAGGCTGTGAAGTCATGCCCTGTTACAAAGCACTCGGAGGAGGACGCTTTCCGCAGCCTGTGAAGCCGTGCCCGGATACAAACCTGACCTGCGCTTATCTTGAGAAACGCTTAAACATGGAAGACCGCGGGCCGGGACCTCCTTTGCGCATTCTTGGGGCAGGGAATTAGACTCTGTGAAACAGGAGGCATGGCATGGGAAAAGCACATGGAATCGCAGGAGTTGTCCTGATGGCGGCGTTTTTGGCGGTCGCTGCTGGTGCGCAATCGTCGCAGCCACCGATGTCAAACCAGTCGATGTCCAATCAACCGGCCCAGGGTCAGGCGCCGGAGGGGACGCTGTCGCCGGAGGCCCAGGCGAAGATCGCGAAGGCGATCAACCATAACCTGATCATGCTGCCCTACTACGGCGTATTCGACAACCTTGTCTACCAGATTCAGGGCCGCACCGTGATTCTTACCGGACAGGTCACGAACTCCAGTCTGAAACCGGATGCCGAAAGAGCGGTGAAGAAAGTAGAGGGCGTTGAGAAGGTCGTCAACAACATCGAAATCCTTCCGCCCAGCCCCTTGGACCACCAGATCCGCGAGCGGGTAAAGCAAGCGATTTACAGCTATGGCCCGCTTTTCAAGTACAGCCGCAATCCGAATCCGCCCATTCGTATCATCGTGAAGAATGCCCGGGTCACGCTGGAAGGCGTGGTGGACACCGAGGGCGACAAGAATCTCTGTACCATGCGCGTCAACCAGATCTCTTCCGTCCTGTCGGTGACCAACAATCTGCGGGTAGTGAAATCGTAAGCCCGAAGGCGGAGGCGACGTCGGTCTACGCTGGACGGCTTTTCAGTTGCAAAAAAAGATTCGGAGCAGCCGTCCCTTGAGCATCCCTGCCGGCAATGTACGCGATGTTTCGCGGCAAGCTTTCGTGGTACAGATAGAGCGCTCGCGATAGCTTGTGCTGGCGGAGAAACTGCGCATGCCCCGCTTTTTGCAGGCAGAACAACTCGCATGGGTTTCGAACTTGCATTTTCCATGTACTCCCTTCATGATTTCGGGGTCACACAGGAGCCAATGAATGATTACTTTCCGCAGAGACGTTCAGATTGTAATGTTAACGATGGTTGCAGTTGTCTTGTTTGCCGGTGCAGCCCTTTGCCCAGCATCCGCACAAACCCGCTACGAGTCCGTTTACAACGGACACAGGATTATCTATCCAGCATCCAGCATTCCCGTGCCCGGGCGCCCACACACGAATTACTTTTTTGTCGACTCGGACCAACCGCGACCGAATCCCGACCCGGGTGATGAAACCCCAGGCTCAGTAGCCTGCGTATATAAGTTGGTAACTGGACCGACCGGCTGCCCGATTGCCACCAGCACAACCGTGCCAAACGGTGGTATTGGCGCTATTGCCATCGTGGACGCCGGTTACTACCCGACCGCGCAGTCCGACTTGGACGCCTTTGACTCGTACTTCGGTATTCCGGCTACGACTATTACGCAGGTCTGGCCCGGCCCCATACGGCCACCCGTTTACGGGGATTGGGAGACCGAGGAAGCATTAGATATCGAGTGGGCCCACGCCATGGCGCCGCAGGCCAAGCTGTTCCTGGTGGTATCGGCCCTGTGTACAAGCCAGGCGTGCGACACCGATCCGACCTGGCAAGCGGTGCAGCTCGCCGGGACTCTAGTGGCCCAGAACGGCGGCGGCGTGGTGAGCATGAGCTTTGCCGATGCGGAGATTTCTCAGGAAACTGGTTTTGATCAATACTTCACTTCCCCGGGAGTCGTCTACTTTGCAGCCTCCGGCGATGGGGGACTTGGCCAGAGCGCCTATCCGGCAGCGTCACCAAACGTTGTGGCGGTTGGAGGAACCTATTTTAACCGCGACGGCAACGGAAACTTCACCTACGAGCAGTACTACACTGGCGGCGGAGGGGGAGACATCAGTCCCTACGAGCCGCGTCCCAGCTACCAGAATGGCATTGCAAGCATCGTAGGAAACTTTCGCGGCTATCCTGACGTCGCTTCCGATTTTTGTTGCACTGCCATTTACCTCCAGGGCTGGGGTTCAGTCGGAGGCACCAGTTGGGCGTCTCCTACCTTTGCGGGTATCGTGAACGCGGCCGGCAGCCGGCAACAGTCGTCCTCGGCTGAGCTCACCATGATGTACAACGAGCTGGCCAGTCCCATCAGGTACCATGCTGATTTCAACGACATCACGATGGGTGATCCGCATTGCAAAGTTGGTTGGGACCTGTGCACCGGCATCGGTTCCCCCCATACTTACGCCGGCAAGTAACCAACCAGGCCCCCGGATTTGCCGGTTCGATCCGGTCAAGACGGGGGCCTTTGCCCGTGTCACCCTGTTACCGATTCTTGCAGCAACGGGATTTGTTTTCTCATCGAATAGTTGCTGAGCAGAGAGGTCCAGGAGTATGAACTCGAAGCGCCCACTGATTTTTCACCTCCTACTATTCTGCGCAGTTTGTACTATAGTTTCGACGATTGCCGTTGCCCAGGACAACGTAAGCGGCACGGGTAGCGCTGTCCCGAGGCTGGCCATCAGGCCACCGAGGCCCGGCCCCTCGAATGTCCAGTTTCCGTCGGGCGTCCTGCCCGAATGGAACGGTTCCTTCACCTATAACGGGACCCAATACCCTTACGTGATGGTTGGAGCCGACCCATCCAGCAACCAGGGTGCTCTTGTTACCACCTGGATCATACCCGTGAAGATTGTTCTATCCACCGGTCAGACTTTCGACCCTCTTTCCGGCGGCCCTTTCAGTCCGTTGGCCAGAACCGTCCTGTCGCCAATCTTCGATAGCAGCACTACATACGTTCAAGGTGGGGTGGACGTTGGCACGACGCAATACCTTGACGCTTTCCAGCGCGCGAACTTCTGGAGCATTGTCTCGAACAATCCCAACTCGCACTTGTTACTGGGCGGGCCCAGCAGTCACATCGCCATATTGCCCGAGCTGACGCTAAACGTACCGGCAAATGAGGGACAAGTGGGCGATCCGTTTGGACACCAGGTTGCGGAGGTGGACATCAACTACTTCGACAACCAACTCAGCAATTACCTGACACAGAGCGGAGTGATCAACCCCGCCGGTCTTCCGATCTTTGAAACCACCAACACCTACTTGACCGAGCAGGGCTGTTGCATCGCCGGGTATCACACTGCCCAGGGAGCTCAGACATACATGAGCTTCACCTACATCACTTACGCCGGCGATTATGCTGAGGACGTTTCCGCCTTGTCGGCAGAGGTAGGCGACTGGGCGGACGATCCTCTGTATCCGGCGCCGAACTCCACGCCCTGTGGAGGACTGGCAGTTGCGGGCCCGGCTAACGGCGCTTATCCGTACCAGTTGCATGGCTTTACCTACCACCTCCAGGACCTGGTATTTCTGCGATACTTCGGCGGGCCAGCGGACGGCTCCGTCAATGACTGGTGGAGCTTCCAAGGTTACCCATTCACACAAATATGTCAGAACGGGGACTAGCCCTGGCGCAATTCCTACGTTTATCTTGCTCAGTGATTTTCGTTAGTTCCACATCGAAGCAGAGCCGGTGTGAACGATGACACAGAGCTCCAGCGGGTAGCTTTCCACTTCGCCAGTTTCATTTTTTCCTCTTCCTCGTCCGCCTTTACGAAAAATTTACGACTTTCTTAGCCCGCCCTTACTAGCGAACTGCTCCAATCCAAATGCGGGCAGCGAAGACGCTGACGTGTGCGAGGAAATCATGACAGCCTTGTTTCTCATTATCTGCGCGGTGAGCGTTCTCTTCTTTCTGATTTTTCTGGTGCAGTGTTCACTTCCCAACCGGAAATCTGCAAACTTCCGTCAGAAGTCCAAAGCCCATGGTGCAGTCCGAAAAGTAGCGGAGCCGCAGCCCATATATGCCGTCGGAGGACGGCGGTTCTTTGTTCATCTCGAAGAGCAGATGTCGGAGTTTCTGGCGGCGCATGGCCGGGCCGCCGCCATGCTGCTGCTGATAGTCACCCTGCCACTGCTAGCGCGGGCGCAGTCGGCGAGCGGTCCATCGCCTGAACAGTTCGTCGCCAGTGCCGACCAGCCGTCCGCCGACGCGGACCAGCCGGCCAGCCCCGACGATCCGTCGATTCCGCCCGCAGTCCAAAAGCAGCTGGATGCCATGCAAAAGCGCATCGTGCAGTTGGAGGCGGAACTAAGCTCGCGGACGCCCGACGGAGCGCCTGTGACCTCGAAGCCTGGCGCGGCGATGCACGTGGTGGATGAGCAGACCGCACCCGGGTCCGCGGAGGCCGCCTCGTCAACGGCATCCCCCGACAAGCCAGGCAAGCCTGAGCCATTTTCCTTTGCCGACTTCACCTGGTTGAACGGGAACAGCCGCATCAAGGAGGTCCCATTCGACACCAAGTTCTTTACCCCGGAAATCCGATCGGACGTGAACTACACGCACGACTTCCACAATCCCCAAGATGACACCATCAGCGGCTCCAGTGAGATTTTCCGCGCGAATGAATTTCAGGTGACTCAGTTCGGTGTTGGCGGGGACTTTCACTGGGACAATGTGCAGGCGAGACTAATGACGCAGTTCGGCCTCTATTCCCAGACCACGCCGCGTAACGATGCCAGCCCGGCGCGCGGCCAATGGCAGCTGGCCGACGCCTACCGTTACATCTCGGAAGCGTACGGCGGATATCACTTCAACGCGTGGGACGGGATCAACGTGCAGGCGGGCATTTTCATGTCCTACATTGGCCTCTTCAGTTATTACCAGTTCGATAACTGGGCGTATCAGCCGTCGTATGTGTCTTCCAACACGCCGTGGTTTTTTAATGGCATGCGGGTACAGATCTATCCGAACCAGCACCTGAAGATTGAGCCCTGGCTGATCAACGGATGGCAGTCGTATGGCCGGTTCAATCATCGCCCAGGTGTCGGAGGCCAGATCCTGTGGCGGCCCAATGGCTGGTTCTCATTTGTTGGCAATCAGTATGCGTTGGGCGAGGACACTCTCGGCGTCCCCGGACGTGTGCGCTATCACACCGATGACAGTATCCAGGTTATGTACTATCAACACCCGGATCGCATGTTGGACCGGATGGCTTTTTCGCTGACCGGCGATATGGGTTGCGAACACGGTGGCGGCGTCAGTTGTGCCGGCGATTCGGCCAAGGGACCCAAACAGAGCTTTCTGGGATACATGCTTTACAACCGCTTCTGGTTCCACAAGGACCTGTACGCGCTGACGCTTGGTGGCGGCCAGATCAACAATCCCGGACGATATCTGGTTTTGCTGCCGCCTATCAATGGTGCGACGGCTGCGTCTGGAACCCCGTACTTCACGGAGAACCCCGGCAATCCGTTCAAAGCGTGGGACGTTTCTGTCACCACGGACTACATGCCCAGCCAGTACGTGACGTTTCGTCTTGAGTACAACCATCGCGCGGCCAATGTGCCTTACTTCTCTGGCTCGGGCGGAGTGACTCCTCCCGGCGGAAACACGGGATCGCCCGGCTCGTCGGTGCCGGGTTGGTCCCCCGACCTGGTCAACAGCGAGAACCGCATGACGGGCGCCTTATTAGTTATGTTCTGACGAACACGAGCTATGTGACGCGCACGCCAGTAACCGAACACCTGCCCGTAGTAGGCTCCTATGGGACCTGCAAGGCATCCGCAGCTCAACCGGCGCGGATGCCGCCGAGGAGGTGTTCCGATGATCGCATTTGTACGGTGTGGCAACTGGATTGGAAAGGCGTTGGTGCCTCTGCTTTTGACTCTGGCGTTCGCTGGCCCGATGACGGCCCAGCAGCGGAATACGGGGGATACATCCGCGGCGCCGGAGTCACAAGCGGGAGAGACGAACCAGAAGCTGCAACAACACGTTGACCACCTGGAATCAGAGGTTGAAGAGCTGCGGGAACAGGTGCAAGAGATGAGGGCGGCAATGGCGGCGAAATCGGCAACGGCAAGCAGTGACCCGGCTGAGCACAGCACGGCGGACGCGCAGGCCCCCGGTGTTGCTACCGGAGCGCTCACTCTGACCGCCGAGGACCGCAGCGTGCTCGACTATCTGAAGGGCACCACCATCAATGCGATGTTCGATGGCTACTACGATTACAACTTCAACGATCCGGTGGGAAGAGTGAATTTGCTGCGCGCCTACGATGTCCTCAGCAACGCCTTCAGCCTGAGCCAGGCCGACTTGATCGTGGAGCGCGCGCCGGATGTTGCCGCCGGCCGCCGCTACGGCGCGCGCATCGACTTGCAATTCGGACAGGCAACTGCGACGTCTCAGGGAAATCCTCTGCTCGAGCCTCGCCCCGACATCTATCGCAATATTTTCCAAGCTTATGGGACTTATGTTGTGCCCGTCGGCAATGGTTTAACCGTGGACTTTGGCAAGTGGAGCAGCTCTCTGGGAATCGAGGGCAACTACACCCAGTACCAGGTCAACTATTCCCGCTCCTATTGGTTCAACTTCCTGCCTTTCTATCATATGGGAGGAAGGCTAACCTACCCGGTCAATAAGAAGCTGGCGCTGAACTACTGGATTGTGAATGGCACCAACCAAACCGAACCCACCAATGGTTTCAAAGACGAGCTCTTTGGGCTGGTCTTCACTCCTAATAAGAACGTCAGTTGGACGGTGAACTACTACTTTGGCCAGGAGCATCCCAACGCGATCGCGGTTTCTACCTGCGGGCCGGTCCCGGTGCAGCCTGGACTCTGCTTCCAGCAGGTCAGTCCCGCGCCTAATGGTAAGACAAACATCTTTGATAGCTACGTTAGCTGGCAGACGACCGCGAAGCTTTATCTGGCGTTGGAAGGCGACTACGAAGTCGAGCGCCTATGGGCCAACACTGCACCTGGCCAATCTTCGGCTCCATCCGATGTTTGGGGCGGAGCTGCCTATGCCAAGTACCAGTTGACCCCGCGAACCTACGTGGCCGGCCGCACGGAGTATCTCAACGATCACGGTGGCTTATTCACGGGAATCACTGGCTATATCGAAGCGCTGAAGGAAGTCACGGCAACCTATGACTTCACCCTGGCTAATGGTTTCGATATGCGCTGGGAGTATCGGCGCGATATGTCCAACCGCCCAATCTTTCTGACTGGTACTCAGGGCGTGTACAGCACCGATCAGAACACCGCCACGATGGGAATGATCTGGTGGTTCGGGCGTAAACAGGGGCCGTGGTAGGAAGTTTTTCACCACGGAGGCACGGAGGACACGGAGAAAACAAAGAAGAAATCAGGAAGGAAGATCAAGAAGGAAGATCAAGAAGTGAAGAAAGAAGAATCAAGAAGAAAGAGAATGTGAGCCCGATGACTGTTGTGTGTTTTTCTTTTTATGTGTTTCTTCCGTGTTCTCCGTGTCTCCGTGGTGAATACGCTTTGGGAAATTGAGGAGTCGACAATGCAAGACCTTCTATTCGTCGCCGTCACCATCGCTTTCTTCGCGCTGTCGCTGGGCTACGTAACCTTCTGCGACCGCATTAAGTAAAGGGGAACCATGCACACCGAGTCGAGCATCATGCTTGCAGTCTGCGCGTTGATGTTGATCTATCTCTTCTACGCGCTGCTGCGGCCGGAGAAGTTCTGACATGACTGCCAATGGATGGCTTCAAATCGCGGTCTTTCTCGCGTTGATCCTGGCGGTCACCAAGCCGATGGGCGTTTTCATGGCCCGGGTCTTCAATCGCGAGAAGACATTCCTGGATCCGGTCCTGCGGCCGGTCGAGCGCCTGCTCTATCGCCTGACCGGCGTGGACGAAACCTATGAGATGCGCTGGACCGAGTACGCCGCCGCGATGCTGCTGTTCAGCGTCGTCTCGATGCTGTTGCTCTACTTGATCGAAAGGGTCCAACTCCATCTGCCGTTCAATCCGCAGAAGTTTGCCGCAGTCTTGCCGGAGCACTTGGCATGGAACACGGCAGCTTCATTCACCACGAACACCAACTGGCAAGCCTACTCGGGTGAGAGCATGATGAGCTATTTCACCCAGATGGCCGGCCTGGCTTACCACAACTTTATTTCGGCGGCGACCGGCATCGCGCTGGCAATCGCCTTTATTCGCGGCATCGCGCGCCGCCAGATGCAGACCATCGGCAACTTCTGGGTCGATATGACTCGCTCCTGCTTGTGGGTGCTGTTGCCATTCTCGATTGTCGGCGCGTTGCTGCTGGTCTCGCAGGGCGTAGTCCAGAACCTGAAGCCCTATGACACCGTCAAGCTAGTGGAACCGCAACAGGTGCCGCATGTGAATGCTGACGGCAAGCCTGCCGTCGATGCCCAGGGCAAGCCGGTGATGGATACCGTCGCCACGCAAACCATCGCGCAAGGTCCAGTGGCATCGCAGGAGATCATTAAGGAGTGGGGCACCAACGGCGGCGGCTTCTTCAATGCTAATAGCGCCCACCCGTTCGAGAATCCGACGCCTCTCACCAACCTGATCGAGCTGTTTGCCATCTTCGCGGTCAGCGCCGGATTGACCTACACGCTGGGACGCATGACCGGCTCGCAGGCCCACGGTTGGGCAGTGTGGGGAGCGATGGCGGTCTTGTTTTTGGCCGGAGTCACGGTCGCATACTGGGCCGAGGCTCATGGCAATCCTCTGCTCCATGGCGTCACCACGCAAGCAAGCGCGTCGCAGCCGGGCGGCAATATGGAAGGCAAAGAGGTGCGCTTCGGCATCACCAACTCGGCGCTGTTTGCCACCGTGACCACCGACGCCAGTTGCGGCGCTATCAATAGCTGGCACGATTCGTTCATGCCGCTGGGAGGCATGATTCCGCTGGTCAACATCATGCTGAGCGAGGTGATCTTTGGCGGGGTCGGCGCCGGTATGTACGGCGTTCTGATTTACGTAGTGCTCGCAGTGTTTATTGCCGGACTGATGGTGGGCCGCACACCGGAATATCTGGGCAAAAAGATTGAAGCCTACGACGTGAAGATGGCGATGCTGGTGGCGCTGGTCTTTCCCCTGGTGATTCTGGTCTTTACCGGCATCTCCTCGGTGCATGATTTCGGTACTTCGGGCATCAGCAATCCGGGGCCGCACGGTTTCTCGCAGATGTTGTACGCCTACGTTTCCGGCGCAGGCAACAACGGTTCTGCCTTTGGCGGGCTGACGGTCAACACGCCGTGGTACGACACCAGCATCGGCTTCGACATGCTCATTGGGCGGTTCTTGATGATCATTCCCATGCTGGCGATCGCCGGCAACCTGGCGCAGAAGAAATACGTTCCGCCTTCACTGGGAACATTTCCCGTGACCACGCCGCTATTCTCGGCGTTGCTGATCGGCGTGATCATCATCGTGGGCGCGTTGACATTTTTCCCGGCGCTGAGCCTGGGGCCGATCCTTGAGCACCTGCTGCTGGCGGCGGGTAAGACATTCTGAGGCGATAGACAATGGCAAGCAAGAGTTCCAAAAGAGCTATCTGGGAAGGCAAGATCGTTGGCCGCGCCGTCGCGGATTCCCTGGTCAAGCTGGATCCACGTCACATGATGGGCAATCCGGTGATGTTCGTAGTCGAAGTCGGCAGCGTTATCACCACTGTGTTGCTGATCGGCGATAAGAAGAATTTCGGCTTTAATCTCCAAATCACGCTGTGGCTGTGGTTCACGGTGTTGTTCGCCAACTTTGCGGAAGCCATGGCCGAAGGCCGCGGTAAGGCGCAGGCCGACACGTTGCGGAAAGCGCGCTCCGAGACGGTTGCCAACCGCGAAGCCGAAAATGGAGAGATCGAGAAGATTCCCAGTTCGAACTTACGCGCCGGCGACGTGGTGGTAGTTTCTGCCGGCGAGTTTGTACCTTCCGATGGCGAGATCATCGAGGGCGTCGCGTCGGTGGATGAGTCGGCGATCACTGGCGAGTCCGCGCCGGTAATTCGCGAAGCTGGTGGCGATCGTTCGGCCGTTACCGGTGGAACGCGCGTGCTCTCCGACCAGATTCGCGTGAAGGTGACATCGAATCCCGGCGAAACGTTTCTGGACCGCATGATTGCCCTGGTCGAGGGCGCCGAGCGCCAGAAGACGCCCAACGAAATCGCGCTCAACATCCTGCTCGCAGGGCTGACGATCATCTTCCTGCTGGCTGTAGTGACCTTGCAGCCATTCGCAATTTACGCGCACGCGCCGCAGACAGTGTTCGTCCTGGTCTCATTGCTGGTGTGCCTGATTCCGACGACCATCGGCGGATTGTTGTCGGCCATCGGCATCGCGGGCATGGATCGCCTGATTCAGCACAACGTGTTGGCCATGTCAGGCCGGGCGGTCGAAGCTGCGGGCGACGTTGACACACTGCTGCTCGACAAAACCGGAACCATCACGCTGGGCAATCGCCAGGCGTCGGAGTTCATTCCCGCGCCGGGTGTGAGCGAAAGCGAGATGGCCGATGCGGCGCAGCTTTCCTCGCTGGCGGACGAAACGCCCGAAGGCCGCTCGATTGTCGTGCTCGCTAAAGAGCGATACGGTCTGCGGGGCAGGGAACTCAGCTCGCACGAAATGGAATTCGTTCCGTTCACCGCGCAGACGCGCATGTCGGGCGTCAACATGAACGGCAATCAGATTCGCAAGGGCGCAGTCGATGCCATCACGAAGTACCTGGCCGCGAATGGCTCGGCGATGCCGCCGGAGGTGCAAGCCGCAGTGGAACAAATTGCGCGCTCCGGCGGCACGCCGCTGGTGGTTGCGGAGATGGGACGCGCACTGGGCGTGATTCACCTGAAGGACATCGTGAAAGGCGGCATGCGCGAGCGTTTCGATCAGCTGCGCGCAATCGGAATCAAGACGGTGATGATCACCGGCGACAATCCGCTGACGGCGGCGGCAATCGCGCGCGAGGCGGGCGTCGACGACTTTCTCGCCGAAGCCACTCCCAAGGACAAGATGGACCTGATTCGGCGCGAGCAGGCGCAGGGCAAGCTGGTGGCGATGACGGGCGACGGCACCAACGACGCTCCGGCGCTGGCGCAAGCCGATGTTGGCGTGGCGATGAATACGGGAACGCAGGCGGCCAAGGAAGCCGGCAATATGGTCGATCTGGATTCCAATCCGACCAAGCTGATTGAAGTAGTCGCCATCGGCAAGCAGCTGCTGATGACGCGCGGCTCGCTCACCACGTTTTCCATCGCCAACGACGTCGCGAAATACTTCGCCATCATTCCGGCGATGTTTGCCGGAACCTTTCCGGTACTGAACGCGCTGAACATCATGCACCTGAAGACGCCGCAGTCGGCGATTCTGTCAGCGGTGATCTTCAACGCGCTAATCATTATCGCGCTGATTCCGCTGGCGCTGCGCGGCGTGAAGTATCGGCCAATGAGCGCTGCGGCGCTGCTGCGGCGCAATCTCTGGGTTTACGGAGTGGGCGGCATCGTCGTGCCGTTCATCGGTATTAAGTTGATCGACATGATCATCACCCGCATTCGGCTGGCGTAGAGACTTAATTCACCACGGAGGCACGGAGAACACGGAGTTTTTCTTTGATTGAGGATGCAAAACACAGTGGGCACGGCGACGCTTTGGGAAGGCCGGCAAACCCCTTGAATTGTCATCACGAGCGCAGCGAGGGATCTGCTGTTGGGCTGTTTATGCAAAAAGCAGATCGCTCGCTGCGCTCGTGATGACAAATCAAATAATTCTTCTCCGTGTTCTCAGTGCCTCCGTGGTGAAACAAGGTTTGCAATAACGAGGGACCTATGAAGCAGAATCTGAAGATCGCAATCCTGATGACGTTGGTCACGACCGTGTTGTTGGGTATTATCTACCCGCTGATTGTTACTGGTCTGGCGCAGGGCTTGTTCCACGACCAGGCCAACGGCCAACTTATCAACCACCACGGCGACATCGTTGGGTCAAGGATTATCGGCCAGGCTTTCGCGGGCAAGGGAAATCTGCACTCGCGGCCTTCGGCGGCCGGCAACGGCTATGACGCCGCAAACTCCGGCGGCTCCAACTACGGTCCGACCAATCAGAAGCTGATTGACCGGGTGAACGCGGACGTGGCGCATTTGCAGGCGGAAAATCCAGGGAAACTGATTCCCATCGATCTGGTGACCACTTCGGCTTCGGGTTTGGATCCGGACATCACTCCCGCAGCGGCGGAGTTTCAGGTGCCGCGCATCGCGCGGGAACGCGGCCTGAGCGAAGATCAGGTCCGTGAGATTGTTCGCCGCCACACTCAGGGACGCCAGTGGGGATTTCTGGGAGAGCCGCGCGTCAACGTGCTGGAAGTCAACCTCGCACTGGACGATGTGACCCCGTTGCCGGCAAAATAGCTCGCAGTCTGCGAAAGCCCTGCTCTGTTCGCAGAGAATTTCCCCGCCAGAACTCGAATTCACCGTCCTTTCACAATTCCCATCGGCTTGGACGTTGTCTGAAACTTCAGGTACACCTAGACTGGGAGAGCGCAACCCAAGGAGAAAGATTTGGCCGAGGCCATCATTCAAGCCCAGGCGGTGGAAAAGTACTATCCGCATCCTGACGGCAATCGCATTGAGGTGATTGCTCCGACGGACCTCGAAGTGTGTCCCGGACAAATCGTTGGCTTGCTGGGACCGTCGGGCTCGGGAAAATCCACGTTGCTGCGCATGTTGACGGGTCTTTCCAAGCCGTCCTCGGGTCATGTGCTTTGGCACGGCAAGCAGATGGACGGCCAGATTCCCAACGTGGCCATCGTCTTCCAAAGCTTTGCGCTGTTTCCCTGGCTGACGGTGCTGGAAAACGTGGAAGCTCCGCTGGTTGCGCGCGGCGTTGGCGCAATTGAGCGCCACAAGCGAGCGCTGAAGATGATCGACACCGTCGGGCTCGACGGCTTCGAAACCGCGTATCCGAAAGAACTTTCCGGCGGCATGAAGCAGCGCGTCGGCTTTGCGCGCGCGCTCGTCGTCGAACCCGAAGTGCTCTTCATGGATGAACCTTTTTCCGCGCTCGACGTGCTCACCGCGGAGAACCTGCGTTCTGAGCTTCTCGAACTTTGGCTCAGCAAGAAGATGCCGACGCAAGCCATCTTCATCGTCACCCACAATATCGAGGAGGCGGTGCTGCTGGCCGATCGCGTGATCGTGTTGGGCCGCAATCCGGCGCGCATCCGCTCCGACTTCGAAATCGACATCCCGCAGTATCGCGATCGCAAGTCGCCGCGGTTTCTCGCTTATGTCGATTACATCTACAAGACGCTCACTCAGCCGGAGCATGAGGCCGGCGCGCCGGGCAAGCCGGTCGTCTCCGAGGGCAATGGCAAGGCCCGCGAGCGCAGCAAGTTCCAGATGCTGCCTCACGCTCGCCCCGGAGGCATTGCCGGCTTCATGGAATTGCTGACCGACCGCGGCGGCCGCGACGATTTGTACAAGCTGGCCGACGAGCTGGCCATGGACGTCGACGATCTGCTCCCTATCGTGGATGCTTCGGTGATGCTGGGCTTTGCCGTGCTCCACGAGGGCGATGTGGAGATCACGCCCGAGGGCCGCACCTTTGGCGCAGCCGACATCCAGACGCAGAAGCAGCTCTTCCGTGCAGCCGCGCTGAAGAACATCGCCATCTTGCGCCTCATCGAAAATACGCTGCACGCCAAGCGCGATCACGCCATCGGCGAAGAGTTCTTTCGCGATATTCTCGATGAACATTTCAGCTCCGACGAAGTGGAACGCCAGTTCGAGACCGTGCTGAACTGGGGACGTTACGCGGAGATCTTCGATTACGACTCGGAGAACCACCGCTTGTTCCATCGCGAAGACGCTGACGTCTTACCGGCGGCGGAAGAGGCCTGATGGCGCGCTCCGGCTGGCAGCCCGTTCGCATTCTGGGCAAAGGTCCGTGGTCGTTGCTGCCGGCGCAGACCTGGTCGGTGGTCACCGACTTCTTCATCTTTGCCGCTGGCCTCTCGGTCTTCTACGCCATTCTGGTCCTGGCGCGCAGTTGGTTCGGCCCGTTCAATCCACACGTCGAAATCTCGCGCGATCCTTCGCACCTTCCGCTCTACGCAGCTTATTCGCTGCTGCGGATCACTATCGCCTACGTCCTCTCGCTCGCCTTCACGCTGGTCTACGGCTACGTCGCCGCCTACAATCCGCGCGCCGAGCGCATCATGATTCCGTTGCTCGACATCCTGCAGTCGATTCCCGTGCTCAGCTTTCTGCCCGGCGTCATGCTGGCCATGGTCGCGCTGTTTCCCCATCACCAGGTCGGGGTTGAGATGGGAGCAATCCTGCTCATCTTCACCGGACAGGTGTGGAACATGGCCTTCAGCTTCTATTCGTCGCTGAAGAGCATTCCCCGCGACATGCGCGAGGCCGCCAAAATCTATCGCTTCAACTGGTATCAGCGCTTCACCCAATTCGAGCTGCCTTTCGCCGCCATCGGCTTGGTATGGAACTCCATGATGTCGGTTGCCGGCGGCTGGTTTTTCCTTATGGCGTGCGAGATGTTCGTGCTCGGCAACGACGACTTCCGCTTGCCCGGACTCGGCTCGTACCTACAGACCGCTGCCAGCGCCGGCGACACCGAAGCGATTCTGTGGGGCGTTGGAACCATGATCGCGGTCATCGTTCTCCTCGACCAGATTGTTTGGCGGCCGGTAATTGCCTGGGCCGAAAAGTTCAAGGTCGAGCAGGTCGAAAGCACCGATGCGCCGCAGTCCTGGTTTCTCGATCTGATGCAGAAGTCGCGGCTGCTGCATCGCTTGCGCAAGAAGGCGATCAATCCGGTGCGCGAGCGCTTGGGCCTTCATTTCGCGCGTGGCTATCATCCCGACCAGGAGGAGGCTCCGCCGGCGATCTGGAAAGTATGGGTCGGCCGCGCCATCGCCGCCATCGCCGTGTTGGCGGTCTTCTATGCCATGACGCGCGCCTTCGGCATGTTGACCCAGCTGAACGCGGACGATTTCCGCCAGATTCTGCAAGGCGCAGCGGCAACCTTCGGCCGCGTGCTCGCCGCGCTGCTGATCGGCGCTCTATGGACGGTTCCCGTAGGCGTCGCCATCGGCTTCAATCCCAAGCTGGCGCGCATCGCGCAGCCGCTGGCGCAGATCGCAGCTTCGGTTCCGGCGACCGCGCTGTTTCCCGTCGTGCTGGCGGTGCTCATCCGCATCGGCGGCGGATTAGGACTGGGATCTATCCTGCTGTTGCTGCTGGGAACGCAGTGGTACATCCTCTTTAACGTGATTGCGGGCGCAATGGCCATCCCGACCGATCTGAAGGAAGCTTCGTCGGTCTTCAAGTTCACCACCGCCCAGCGCTGGCGACGGGTCATCCTGCCGGGAATTTTTCCCTATCTCATCACCGGGCTGGTCACCGCTTCCGGCGGCGCGTGGAACGCCAGCATCGTCGCCGAGTACTTCCGCCTGAATGGCCAAACCTTTACCACCGTCGGGCTGGGCGCGACCATCTCTCGCGCCACTGACTCCGGCAACTTCGCGCTGCTGCTGGGCTCGACTATCGTGATGTCGATTGTCGTCGTCACCGTGAATCGGCTGGTGTGGCGCAGACTGTATCGCCTCGCCTCTAATCGCTACACGCTGGAAGTGTGAAGAGGCCGCTTTTCGCTATTCGCTCTTCGCTATTCGCTCTTCGCTTTTCGCGCGGGTGCCCCACTCATTCCTGGTTTTGGAATGAGTGGGAGCTCGCATAGAGACGCCGCTCTTCGCTTTTGGCTCTTCGCAATCAGCGGTCCAACCCTCACCAGAATTTTCGCCACTTAGGGGCAGATTCGATATTCCTGTATCCGCGTTCTAAGGGGTGGAGATCCAAATCCGTCCTGCTCGCTTCGCTCGCCCTATGGAACAAGCCTTTCACAGGTCGCTGAAAAAGTCGCAGGAGGGCTTTGTAACGGGTCACGACCTCGGTCGTGCCGATGCGCCGTTTATGTTTCTTTCCCGAGTCGGCTTCACAGGCTGCTGAGAAACTCGGCTTTGAGTGCTTTGTAACAGGGCACGACTTCAGTCGTGCCGATGCGCCGTTTATGTTTCTTTCCCGAGTCGGCTTCACAGGCTGCTGAGAAACTCGGCTTTGAGTGCTTTGTAACAGGGCACGACCTCGGTCGTGCCGATGCGCCGTTTATGTTTCTTTCCCGAGTCGGCGTCACAGGCTGCTGAAAAACTCGGCTTTGAGTGCTTTGTAACAGGGCACGACTTCAGTCGTGCCGATGCGCCGTTTATGTTTCTTTCCCGAGTCGGCTTCACAGGCTGCTGAAAAACTCGGCTTTGAGTGCTTTGTAACAGGGCACGACTTCAGTCGTGCCGATACGCCGTTCATTTGTCTTGCCGAGTCGGCTTCAGCCGACGGCACATGGCTTCGACCCCACCCCCCTTGTTTTTGGTATTGAAAACAAACGACTTATACTAAAGTATTCAAAACATGAGACTTATTGCGCCCACAAGACGCTTGTTTTCAATGGGATGCGCGGCGTGGCGCAAAGTATTCAAAACAAAAGGTTTACAGATATGATGTTAAGTGCTTATTTTTGAATACTTTGCGGATTTGTCTCTCACAAGGCGGGTAGTGTGCTCGCATCGTCGTGGGCGACCTTTGTCTATCCCACCCACGAAAAACACACCAGCACCCAAAGGGAGACGCCCAACTCGCCTCGTCCTCCATCACTCGATCTATCAAAGAACATCTCCATCGACTGCTCGGGCGCCTCAGAGCCAGCCCTGATCTCGCCGAAGGGTTTCGCGGGGCTTCGAAACCTGGGTAAGAACCCCGCCGTGTGGACACTAAGTCCAACTTACCAGCCTATCGACCGAATGCTACCTCTGCCTAGATGTCAAGCTAATTTTCGCGAACAAAGGTAACCACAATTCCCACATTGGGAACAGCGCCAGAGCCTCAGGCGCGAGAAAGGAAAGCTACCGCTTCAGCCTCGTGAGACGGAGTTGCCAGAGCCGGCTCCTCCAGAAACCTGAGAAATCTCTATTGATCTCGCACACCCTTAGGACATACCCTCTCAAGTGCTGAAACAAGATGAGTAGATTCGTCGGGATGGGAACAGTGCCCGAGTTCTTTCAAATCATAAGAGTGCGCGCCGCCGACTATCCACCCTTGTGCGATCTGTCACGGCGCATCGCGACTTTGCTGGAGCCAGAGGTTAGTGCCCCATCCGAATGGGCGGCGTGTCTAGATGATCTATTAGGTGCTGTTTACAGCCTGTTTCATGCTATCCACTGTGACTTTTCGGAACGGCCAAACGCCCTCGCGCCAGAGGATATTAAGTCGGTGTTGGTTCGAGCGGAGGACATGGCGCAGAACAGAGTGCGGACGGAAGGAAAATGGACGGCGGGTTTTTACTTCAACAATGCCCTGTTTAGAATCGCAGCCGTGAGTCACCGATCGTTGAAACTTTACACGAATGATGCAGAGTCAAGAATGCCGGAGCTTGTGAACAAGGCAAGGAAGCAGTACATAAGTGCTACCGGCCAGGAATGGGAACACGGCTCGCTGAGAATTGTCTGCGATCAAGTTAACAAGCTAAAGCACACGGAGAGCGGCATTATAAGAGGCAGGAACGCTGGACTGAAGGAAGCCATAGAAGCCACGGGGAGCTTTAGCGCTCATTGAGAAGCGAAGCAGCCCTCAGCCCCGTTCCAACTCAATGAACCAAGACGTGGGGTGATCCTTTAGGCTCAGGACTTCGTTATATCCTTGTTGGAAATTAAAACATGCGCAGAGTGGCCCTATTTTTGGTCTGCTGTTCAGTCGCTGCCGGCGCTTACTATTTCGGTAGGTCTAATCGAAAGCCCTTGGACGCGGTTGTTAACTCCAGTTTGCCCGCAAACGCCATTGACTGTTCGAAAGTTGGGTCTGCTCCCGGTTGTAAGACTTTCAATGAGATGGTCGCTGCTAGGGATAAGAAACTGCTTTCCCCGGGATTGGTCTGCTTTGTAACGGACACCTCCGATAAGTCACAGGAACAAGAAGGAATCTTTTACGTGATTAAAGAAGCGGACCCGGATTCAGCCTTCAGAACGATTACGTTGGCAATGTTTGCCAGAGGAGTTCCCAATGACTTTGAGTTGGGAGTCTTTAAGCCTAAGTCTGACTCGTTCCGCTCTGAGGAGTCGAAGGATCAGGCGCTCGTCCGGGCTTTTTTGGGGGGAATGGCCGATGGTATGCCGGGCGATTTTCGCGGGACCTCGACAGACGACGAGATTGTGCTTTATCGGGCATATAAGAATCGTAATGGTCATCCGACCAAACATAGCATGGCCATTCGGCGTTCCGGCCACTTTGTAGGCGAATATGAATCTAAGCTTGAAAGAATGGACATCACCGAGAGTGGGCAGTGCGTGAAGTTTGAGCCCGCAATCAAGTCGATGCTTCCGCTGCAGGATGATGATGTAATTACCAACTCGGATGCCGCCACGGGAAGGATTACTACCAGCAACGGTCATGTATTTGAAGTGATTCAGGTGATTGATGGAAAGGAGGCCCTCGGAATGCCTCTTGAATATCGCGTGCCCGTAAGGCTACTTGTCCGCTATTCGTGTGACAGTAGTTGTCGCTTGCTCGCTGCAAATAGCACCGTCGGCGAACGTTCACGCGAAGCTCGTTAGATGATTCGATTCGTAGGTCAATTTGGGTTGTGCCGTGTGCCACACCCAAGCCGGTCCTGCTTGTGCGGAAGAACCCTACCTCCGAGATCATCGATGCCGCCGGCAACCTTTACGGCACGACTACGCAGGGCGGTTTAGAAGGCGAGGGGACGGTGTTCGAGTTAGCGCCCAGCGGAGGCGGCTGGACGGAAACGCTGTTGTATAGCTTTGTTAACAACGGCACTGACGGGACTTACCCTTTAGCCGGCCTGACCTTCGATTCCGCAGGCAATCTCTATGGCACGACGGGTCTGAGCGGCACGAACGGCTACGGGACGGCGTTCGAACTAACACCCGTTTATCCGTGTGCCAGGTGCAGTCATAGCGTCGGCCGGGAGGTTCATGTGTTCCCAGCCGAGACGAGAAACGCGCTGAAACAGCAACGATGATTTCGCAGCCGCAACCCGTTACTATCGCCGGTTGTCCGTCTGCGGCTCGGGATGGATCAGCACCCGGAACAGCTCCGGCACTTCCTGGCGGAAGCGGCCTTCCACCGCGGTCTGGATGTCGTGTACGCGCGACAGCGGCAGGTCGTCCTGCATGGTGATGTGCAGCGACAGATACAGCCGTCCACTCACTCGCTTGAACATCAGGTCGTGCATATCGACGACTTCGGGAAAGCTCTCCGTCACCGCCTGCAGCCGCTGCTCGAAGTTTGGCACGCGCACCAGGCCATCGCTGGTCTCGATGGTCGCCGGCTCGCTCTCAATGTGGGTCAGGATGTCGGAGATCTCGCGCACATCCTGCTTCATCTCGTTTTCCAGGCGGGTCACGCGGTCGTGCGCTTCCTTCAGACTGAGCCGCTCGTCCAGTTCCACGTGCTGCTCCACGTGCAGGCTGCCGCCAATGTCCTGCACGCTGATGTCGTGCACGTTCAGGTTGTTGCGCGTGGCCACGGCGCGAATGCGGTCGAACAGGCTCTCCTGGCGGCTGGCGCGGGCCACGGTATTCACCACCACATCGGCGTCGGGCAGCAGTTTCCGAATGCGCGTTGCCACCTCGTTGGAAACCTGCTCCGACTTCTGGAAGGTCACATTGCGCGACATGGCGACGGAAACGTCGGCGAAGTAGCGGCTGCCGGCGCGGCGAATGCGCACCCGCTCCACTTCCAGCACGCCATCGACGCGGTAGACCTCTTCGATGATGCGGCTGCGGATGCCTGCGGGCGCGGCGTCGAGCAGGGTATCGATCGTCTGCCGCGCCAGCCGCCAGCTGACATACACCACGATGCAAGCCACGAACAGCGCCGCAATCGGATCGGCTTTCGACAGCCACGGCAGCGAGTAGTGCCGTCCCGCCAACACCAGCGCCAGCCCCAGAATGACTACCGCTGCTGGACCAGATGTCGGTGCGGAAGTGCAGGGCATCGGCTTGCAGGGCCTGGCTGTCGTACTTGTCGGCGATGCGGCGCAGCCGCCGCGAGCGCCACAAGTCCACCACAATCGAGATGCCCATCACCACGAACGCCCAGATCGTCGGCTCGATCTCGACGGAATGAAAGAACAGGCGCTTGCCCGCTTCGTAAACAATCCAGACGCAGGTCAGCAGCAGCAGGCCGGTTTCCAGGAAGGCCGAGAAGCTTTCGATCTTGCCGTGCCCGTACTGATGGTCGGCGTCGGCGGGCTTGTCGGACACGCGCACGGAAAAGTAGGTAACCACTGCCGCCACCAGGTCGAGCCCGGAATGCGCTGCCTCCGACAAAATGCCCAGGCTGCCCGTGGTTATGCCGACCACCACCTTGAGCAGCGGTGATCCCCACCGCTGCCAGGATCGAGTTCAAGGCGACTGCCTTCTTCTCGCGCTGCATGTTGGCGGTGGCGGCGGCGTCCGTCATATGCTCCGATTATTCACTTTCCCTTGGAAATCCGCCAACCACGGGCGCGGGCGGTAGCGATGCAGCTTGATTGTCATCCCGAGCAAGCCACTGCATGGGCGGTTCGCCCGCGTTTGCAGCATTTTGGTCACAATGTGGTACGATTTTCTGCATCCATCTGCTCCGCCTCAGGCGGTAACAATTCTGGAGGAACACCACTTCATGTCACGTTTCACACTGTGGGCACTCGCGCTTTCGTGTGCCATCACCTGCACCACCTACGGTCAACAACCGTCCCCGCAACAAGCACCGCCTCCGGCAGCGCCCGCCGGCGAAGGCGCGTCAACGCCGGGCTCGCCCGCTAATCCAGCGCCCGCGGCAACCAACGTTCCGATGGACACGGTCGTAATCACCCTGAAAGGCGCCTGCGAAGCGAAAGCCGGCAGCACCCCGCCCGCCGGATGTATCAGCAGCCTTACCCGCGAGCAGTTTGAGAAGCTCACCAACGCGCTGCAACCCGCCGACAAGGGCCCGGTGCCTCCTGAGGTGCGTCGCCGCTTCGCAACCCAGTATGCCAAGCTGCTGACCTTTGCCGACGCGGCTCGTGAACTTGGGCTGGAGAACGACCCCAAGGTCCAGGAAATCTTCACCATTTCGCCATCAATCAGATCCTGGCCGAGACGCTCAATTCGCACTACATCGAGGAGTACTCACATCCCAGCGATCAGCAGATCCAGGAGTATTACGACCAGAACCTGAAGAAGTACAAGGAAGTAACGTTGCAGCGAATCATCATCCCGGCCAATCAGGGAATCGCCGACAAAGATAAACCCAAGCCAACCGACGCCGAGCGCACAGCCTACGCGGAGACCATCAGGACACGCTGGGTAGCCGGCGAAGATCCGGCCAAGCTGCAAAAAGAGGTGATGGAACATAACGGCGTCACCACCAGCTCTCCTGACATCAACGTCGGCGCTCGTCGTCCGGGCTCGCTGCCGGAAGCCCATGCTGGCGTGTTCGAATTGAAGGCCACAGAAATTTCGCCGGTCTACTCCGACCAGGCTGCCGTTTACATTTACAAGGTCCTCTCGGTGCGCCAGATTCCCTTGAGTGAGGTGAAGACCACCATTTCGCAAACCCTGCAACAGCAGATGTTCAAAGACAAGATCGCGCAGGTGCAGAATGCCGTCACCGTCACATTGAACGACGCCTACTTCGGTCCTGATGTTCCGCAGGCGCCGCCGCAGAACATGATGAGGCCGCGAAGCCCGATGCGGGGTCCAGGCGGTCCGCCTATGCCGCCCGGAGCCGGTCCTGGCCCTGGAGCACCGCCTCCTCCGCCGCCTGCTGGTGCGGGAGCACCGCCGCCAGCTCCCAGCTCAGCGCCTCCGGCTAACCCAGACTCGCCCAAGTAGTCATGCAGCCAAACCGGACTGTCCTGATTACGGGCATCTCAGGCAATCTGGGAACCAGGCTGCTTCCGTTGCTCTCGGACTTTCACGTGGTGGGCGTAGACATGCGCCCACCCGAGAGCTCCTCGCTCTAGCCAATTCGAACCAATGGACCTGGGCCGCGAGCCCTCCTGCCGCCAGCTTATTGAACTGCTCCGCGCTACCGGGGCGCAGTCCGTCGTTCATCTGGCGTTCGTCCTCGATCCGCAACGTTCCGGCGTTCTCGACGCGGAACGCATGTGGCAAATCAATGTTGCCGGCACGGCCCGCGTGATGGAAGCGGTAAGCGTCGTCAACCGCACCGGTGGCAACGTTCAGCGCTTCATCTTTCCCAGCAGTGTCGCAGTCTACGGGCCGGAAACCGCTGGTCCGGTGAAGGAAGACGCTCCCCTGCGCGCTCACACCTTGCCCTACGCCATCCATAAGCGCGAATGCGATGAAGTCGTCCGCTATCGCGCCGAGAGCATGGGCGATTGCCGCTGCTATCTCCTGCGTCCCCACATCTTCACCGGCGCCAGCATGCAGAACTACATAGTCGGAGCGCTGCGCGGCACGCCATTAGGCCCAAGCAAGCGCGCCGCGCGCATGCGCGCTGAAGGCCGGCGCCTGCCGCTGATGCTTCCTCGCGGGGCTAAGTATCTGGAGAAGCGCTTGCAGTTTCTCCACGTCGACGACATGGCGCGGCTGCTGGTGGTTCTGCTCGACCGCCCTGCAACCGACCCGCCCGTCAGCATCATGAATGTGGCCGGCCGGGGCGAGCCCCTTACCGTGCAGCGCTGCGCGGAAATTGCCCAAGCCACCATCAAACGAGTTCCGACGCGCGCTGCCTTCCGCACCGTACTGCGCTTCTTGTGGAGATTCGGGATTTCTTCCATCCCGCCGGATGCTTTGCCTTACCTCATCGGGTCCTACACCATGGACACCACGTGCCTGCAGCGGTTCCTCGGCTCGGACTATCCGCGCGTGATCCAACACACCACGGAAGAGGCGCTGCGCGACAGTTTCACCACGAGCAAATAGGGATCTAAACCTCGCATTCACCCTTTCTTTCAGCCGCAGACACGATCGCGAATATGGCGGCCATTCTGATGGCAAGGTTCGGCGATGGAGAGTACAGGACTTGGAGCGGGATAGTGCGGCAATAGAACTGTTTCGGGATTAAAAGCAGGAACGGTCTATTGTGATCAGAACCCAAACGCTATCTTAGCGATAATTATCTCGTACAAATCGATCGACCTAAAGAATAAGGATACCCCTCAATGAAGAACGCTTTAGCTCTAGCCACTGTGGCCTGTATGCTGATGTTTTCGGTCAGCACCTTTGCAGTAACAGCAACGCCAACCAATATGCCGTCTGCGGCGGTAGTTAAGGGCACCATGCCGCCCAATGCGCCTCCGGTTCCGAAAGACCCAGGACCGATACCTTGCCAGATTGGCCCTACCTATTGTAAGTAAGAGTGGCCCGGCGGGATCGACTCCTCTGAGCGATCAGGGGAGTTTTTTTTGGCTATTGGACTTTTAGAGTGGAAGCTCACGACTTGGCGGAACATCTTTCCCGCACGGCCGGTCAATGAACAAAAATCACCCATCAGAGACTATAACGATGACCCCCAGCCGGTAATATCTCAGTTTGAAAATGCGGCGTAGGAACGGGCCGCAGTATAGCCAAAAGGGAGCGGCTCCCCCTGAGCCCGCTCCCCTTCGGATGCGAATTTATTTCTCGAACAGTCTAGGGCGACCGGGTTTTGCCCGTCTGTGCAATATTGCACACTTTTGACCTTGCCGTTATATTTTCGGGATGTCTCCAAGAAAACTCACAATCCTGCGGAGCGAGACGCCCGAGGTCCTGGGCGCTTGCGAATTGTGCCGGCTGCGTTTCACCTCTTCGGCTCCCCATCTTCTGCAAGCTTGAGAGGAGATAAAGTGGCTTGTTGACTTCCTGGCCGCAACCACCAACCGCAGGGTCGGCGGATAAGTGTGGAGTGCCGGCAATCGAGTCCCGTAAAGCGGGACGGCGACAGGATAGCCCAGCACGCAGCGGGGTCCCCGGTTCGCCGCTTTTGGGCGAATTGGGGAGGCGGAGTGCTGGGTAGGCTCCATCTTCAAATCTGAGCCCCTTCAGGGGCGGCATACGTAGGATGTCAACAGAGCCAGATAAAGTCTAAATTCGACAAGCATCAGTGCCAGTTGCAGGATTCGAGGCAACCTAATGCGACACCCCATAGGACTGCAAAGTAAATAGCTGTAGCAAGTTGCGGTTGCCCGACCTGTCTGGCAGGGGGTTACGGCTGCCGTCCAGGCCGACTATAATGGTGGTGGGAGCCTTGTTTTGATCCACCACGCCAATAACGCCTCCACGGAAAGCTTCAGTCCGAAGCCCGCTGTGGCTATGCGTGCTGCCTGGTCACGGCCCGGCAACTATCCCGGCAACTCCCGGATTGCGACTCGCGCCGAGTCTCGCCTGGCTCCCTGCATGGTTCGCCCCAATCTCTTCTCTGGCGACTAGCCTCCTGTTTTCCCGTATCTCCCGCACTGTGTTCAACTCCAACCAGATTGCACGCGCGGGCTGACCAAAGCTCCGGCCCACAACTCGGGCCGCAAGCCTTTCGGAGGAAAACATCATGTCCGCTAATACTCTTGTTCCCGTTGCCGGTCCTCACATCAAGACCGCCCTGCCTGGACCGAACGCCCGCCGCGTTCTCGAAGGCGACGAGCGCTATATTTCGCCGTCTTACACCCGCTCTTACCCGATGGTCGCCAAGCGCGGCCGCGGTGTCATCGTGGAGGATGTCGATGGCAACGAGTTTCTCGACTTCTCCGCCGGCATTGCCGTCACTTCCACCGGACACTGCCATCCCGAGGTAGTCGCCGCTATTCAGAAGCAGGCTGCCGAGCTCATCCACATGTCCGGCACCGACTTCTACTACGAGAGCATGGTCACGCTCGGCGAGCGGCTGTCGCGCATCGCTCCCATGAAGGGGCCGCACAAGATCTACTACGGCAATTCCGGCGCCGAAGCCGTTGAAGCCGCGCTGAAGCTGGCCCGCTATCACACCAAGCGCCAGAACATCATCGCCTTCTACGGAGCATTCCATGGCCGCACCATGGGCGCGCTGTCGTTGACCGCGTCCAAGCCGCAGCAGCGCCGCCGTTTCGCGCCACTGGTTCCCGGCGTCACTCACGTGCGTTATCCCGACATCTATCGCGGATGCGTCGGTGGAAGTCCGGACCAGGCCACAGCCGATGCCTACGCGCTCGGCTGCGCCCGCTTCATCGAAGAAAAGCTCTTCAAGACCACGCTCCCTCCGGAAGAAGTGGCCGCAATCTTCGTCGAGCCCATTCAGGGCGAGGGCGGCTACGTGGTTGCGCCCACCGTGTTCATGCAGGAACTTCGGCGCATCTGCGATCGGCACGGCATTCTGCTGGTGGCCGACGAGGTCCAGTCCGGCGCAGGCCGCACCGGCAAATGGTGGGCCATCGAGCACACCGGCGTTGAGCCCGATATCGTTTGCAGCGCCAAAGGCATCGCCAGCGGCATGCCGCTGGGCATCATGATGTCGAAGGCCGAGATCATGGATTGGGTGCCGGGATCGCATGCCTCGACATTTGGCGGCAATCCGATTTGCATTGCAGCGGCAATGGCCACCATGGATGTCCTCGAGCGCGAAGGCATCCACAACGCCGAAGTAGTCGGCCGTCACCTGATGGAGCGCATGGCCGAGTGGCCTCGGCAACTTGACCTGGTAGGCGACGTCCGCGGGCGTGGTCTGATGATTGGCGTCGAGATCGTCACCGACAAGAAAGCCAAGACGCCGGGCGGCGCCGAACGCGATCGCATTGTCGAGCTGGCCTTCGAGCGCGGGCTGTTGCTGCTGGGCTGTGGTCCCAACACCATTCGCATTTGCCCCCCGCTCATCGTCACCAAAGAGCAGGCTGACATTGCGATGGATATTATCGAGGAGTGCATCAGCATCACCGCCGGCAAACCGCACACCATGAAAGCAACTACCGGCAAGCAAGCCGGCGCGTAGATGGGTTTTTTTCTTTAGGTGTCATCCCGAGCGGAGCGAAGCGGAGTCGAGGGACCTGCTTTTCTCCGCTCCCTTGGCCAGGGCGGGGCAGTCTCAGCGCAAGCCCCTTCATCACCGCCCTCTGTGTTCTGTCATAAGCGAATTGCGCCCGCCTTCCCGCAAGGACTACACTGCCTAACGCCATGATCCGATATATCCGAACTACTCTCGCTCTGTTCGTTGCGTCGACCGCTCTGCTGGCCAACGCCCAATACACCGATCGCGCCGCCATGAACGACCTCGGCGGCCCGAAGGAATTCGCTGCCCGTCGCACCGAACTCGCCGCCAAACTCAAGACTGGCTACGTCCTGCTCTTCGCCAAGACCCAGGAGCCCGCCTCCGATCATTACCGCGAAGACAACGATTTCTACTACTACACCGGGCTCTCCGATCCCGGCGCCATTATGTTCATGAGTGTCGCCTCCGGCAACGTCACCATCGTTGAGCCCCAGCAGAGCGCGCGGGAAGTGCAGGTTTACGGCGCGAACCTGCTCTCCATGTCCAAGGACGAGCAGAAGGCGCTGGGGTATTCCAACGTCGTGCCCTTATCCACCCTGGATTCGACATTGAGTTTTCTGTTCGGCAGCGGCGTCGATAACGACCTGTGGGTCCGCCTCGGCTTTGCCGACAAGCCCGATGGCGCTCGCTTCGAAACCGGACGCGACTACGCTGCCGAATACAACAATCCCTACGGCCAGGACCTGCCTGGAGATCGCGACGCGCTCGTCAAGCTGCGCCAGCGCTATCCCGCCGCCAACTTCCGCGACATCACTCCTGTCATGGACGCCATGCGAAACATCAAGCGGCCCGCGGAAATCGAAGTTCTGCGCCGCAACGGCCGCATCAGCGCCCAGGGCGACGAGCAGGCTATCCGCATGGCCCATCCCGGCATGTTCGAATACCAGATTGAAGCCGAGGCCGCGTTCGTCTTTCGCAACTCCGGCGCGCAAGGGCTGGCTTATCCGGCCATCGTCGGCGCAGGCCTTCACGCCAATACCTGGCACTACTTCTTCAATCGCAGCAAAATCGAACCCGGCAGCGTTGTAGTCTTTGACTTCGCTGCCGACCTCGACCACATGACCATGGACATCACTCGCACTTTCAACATCGACGGCAAGTTCACCCCCGAGCAGGCCAAGTGGTACAACGTCGATCTGGAATGTCAGAAGGCCATCATCGCCATGCTCAAACCCGGCAACACGTACGAGCAGGCCCAGGCTGAGGGCAAGAAGATTTTCGATCGCGAAGGCGTGGGCGATCAGTGGTACGGTTGGCCCGGTCACTTCGTCGGCCTCGCCACTCACGATGTCATGATGGCGAAGGGCCCCATCCTTGCCGGCCAAGTCGTCACGGTTGAACCCATCGTCGAATTTCCCGACAAGCACTGGCACTTCCGCGTGGAGGACACCATTCTCATCACCCCCAACGGTCCGGAGGTCCTGTCGTCCAGCGTCCCCAAGGAAATCGGCGACGTGGAGAAGTTGGTGGGGACCTTGCCCGCTGCCGAGCCGATAAAGTAGGGAGAGCCAGCCTTTAGGAGTCTGTGTGAGAACTAACTTTTCTGTTGGCCAGTGGAGTAAGAGGCTCGAAAAACGAGCGCCCCAGGGCGCGGCGTCATGATAGCCCAGCACGGAGCGAAACCGGCGCCCCCAATCCGCGCTTCTTTTGCGCGAATTGGGGTGGGAAGCGGAGTGCTGGGTTAGGTGCGAAAAGTACCTGAGTCCCCCGGGGACGACACGGTTCCCACGACGACATTTCAGGCCAGCGGCAAAGCTTTTGTTTCTTATTTTGAGCTGGCTTCAGCCAGCAGCGGACCGAAGAACTTTGCGGTCGGATAAACTGCTCGAAAGCCGATCAAATCAGCCGCGAAGCGGCGTCAGCGCAGTTAGCCCGGCGCGTGAGCGCCGGGTAAAGTTGGAAACTGAACCGAGCCGCGGAGCGGCGACACCGGTTTAGACCCAGTCTCGATGCCAGCATCGAGAGCCCTTGATTTGTCATCACGAGGAGGCCTTCAGGCCGACGAGGGATCTGCTGTTCGGACGTTTGTTTTCATCCATTGCCGGTAATGTGAATCGCCACATGCGCCGATATCAAGAAGCGGTAACATAGAAGAGCTAAGAGTCCGGGAAAGGTCCGCCGTGCCTGAATTACGCAAAGATCCCATCATTGGACGTTGGGTCATCATCTCCACCGACCGCGCCAAACGTCCCTCTGAATTCGCTCGCGAGCCGGTCAAGATGAAGAGTGGTTTTTGCCCCTTCTGCGTGGGGAACGAAAGCAAGACACCGCCTGAAGTTCTTGCCTACCGGCCCAATGGCGCTTCGCCAAACACCGATGGTTGGACCGTCCGCGTCGTGCCGAACAAGTACCCGGCATTAGGGATCGAGGGCAATCTCAGCCGCCAGGCCGAGGGCATGTTTGACAAGATGAATGGTATCGGCGCGCACGAGGTGATCGTCGAAACCCCCGACCACGATCTGACTTTGAGCAATCTGCCGGAGAAGCGCATTGAAGATGTCTTGTGGGCCTATCGTGACCGCATCGTCGATCTCAAGAAAGATCGCCGCTTCAAGTACATCCTGATCTTTAAGAACCACGGCCAGTTGGCGGGCGCAACCCTGGACCATTCGCACGGCCAATTGATCGCTCTGCCCATCGTGCCCAAACATGTGGTCGAAGAACTGGAAGGCTCCAAGCAATACTTTATCTACAAAGAGCGTTGCGTCTTTTGCGACATCATCCGGCAGGAGACCGAGTCCGGGGTTCGCGTGGTGGCGGAAAACGATAGCTTCCTGACCGTTGCTCCCTATGCGCCGCGCTTTCCCTTCGAGACCTGGATCCTGCCCAAGCGTCACGAGTCCGCATTCGAGAACTCGTCCTCACATGTGTATGAAAGCCTGGCGAAGGCGCTGAAAAACCTGCTCCTGCGCGCCGACAAGGTACTCGACAACCCCGCCTACAACCTGGTCGTGCACACGGCTCCGGTGCAGGAAGCAGCTATGGACCACTACCACTGGCACATCGAGTTCATGCCGCGTCTGACCAAGATCGCGGGCTTCGAGTGGGGTACCGGTTTCTATCAGAATCCCACCCCGCCAGAAGAGGCGGCCAAATACTTGCGCGAGGCCAAACTCGAAATCGAGCAACCCGTCGCCGCTTTGTAGCGGGAGAACTGGCCTTGAGGCCAAGAACTGGTAGAGCTGGCCTTCAGGCCAGCGTCAAGGCCACCCTATAGTTTTGTCATCACGAGGAGGGCTTTAGCCCGACGAGGGATCTGCTTTTCCGGGCCTTTCAACAAATTGTTCACCCCGGTGGGACGAACGACCTTCTCTTCCGACAACCCCACCAACCTGCCTGATTTGGTATAACCTTGAATCAACGGCTCGCCGGCGACTGATCTCGGCGATCGCCTGCGCTTGCGCACTCTTCGACGTTGATCATGAACAACCCCTCCGCCATTGGATCCCGCTCCCTGGAAAAGCGCACCCACTTTCTCAGCGGCCTCTACAGCGAGCTGCTGGAGAACGGTATCCGCTATTTCTTTCCCGGCGCTACCCTGGAACGCATCTCGACTGGTACCGAGCAGATGCCGGGGCTGCTGGGCGCAGTCCCCAGCGGTGGCCAGGTGGAATTCGAATGGATGGGCGGCGGTTACTCCCTCAAATCTTCGTCGAATAAATTGTCGGACCACGAGCGCCGCCTCCTGCGCAGCATTGGCATGGTGCTGTCGGCCCGCTATCAACTGCTGACCAACGAAGAGCTGGCCGCGCAAAGCTTCCAACTTTTTCGCGGGCTGCCTGAAGACCGATTCATCTCCGCCTTCCTGGACCCCGCGCCCCATAGCAGCGCCGAGGCCATCGCCGGGCTTCCCGATCGCGCCGCCGATGCCATCGAGGTGCTGCGCACCAGCAGCATGAGCACCTACGAGAACCGCCGCATCGCCACCGGCGTTCTGCTCTTCGGCTCCATGCCCGAGCCTTGCCATGAGCCCCCGCGTACCCCGAAGCGCGCCCTCCGCTATTCGCACCTGCTTACCAGCATTCGCAGCTTCCATCGCCTGTGCGACGGCCTCCGCACTATCGCGCTGGTCGATCAGAACGGTCTGCTGTCGGAGTTGGTCGATGTCCACGAATGGGCCGAGCCTTACCGCGATATGCCCCTGGCAGTTCCACCGGCGGCCGCCTACGCGGACCACTGCCGTGCCACGTTATGCGGCGGCCACATCTGCCTCATCCTCTCGCCCAATGGCGAGATCAAGATTTACTCCGACGGCGTTCCCGTCTTCCGTTTCATCGACGGCAAGTGGCGCCTGGTGGACGCGCGCCATCGTTACGGCTTGTGGAAGAAAGCCATCGGCAATGCTGAATTGGCGGAGCGTCTGTTTGCTGTTGCCTTGAACCTGACTGAGAGCCGCCGGGGCGCGCTCTTTGTTGTCCTCGACGACCGCGAGTCGGCGCGCGTTTTAGTGTCGCAGTCCGATCTGCTCGACAATCTCGGCCACGATAACGCCGATGACGGCGTCACCAGCAAAGACCAGCTGCACTATCTGTTGCGCGACAAGAGCATCCTTGACGTTCCTTCCACAGTGCTGGAGAATATTGCCCGCATCGACGGCGCGGTTGTGCTTTGTCCCGACTCTAACCTGCTGGCCTTCGGCGCCATCCTGCATCACGATTCCACCGAGGAAGCCTTGAATCGTACGATCGAAGGTGGGCGTACCACCGCCGCCATCGCCGCGTCACGTTACGGCACGGTGCTCAAGATCAGCGAGGACGGCTTGATCTCCATGTATCGCGGCGGGCAGTGTCTGTGGGAGATGTAAGCAGGCAGAGCTCATCTTATGAATTATTTTGCCTCGTGTCAGGGCAACGACTTTGAGTCGTGCCGATGAGCTGTTTATTTTGTCATCACGAGCGGCCTTCAGGCCGCGAGGGATCTGCTGTTCCGACTTTTTCGGCAGCCTGTTTCAGTCATGCCTATAAGTCGGGGTAAAGCCAGCCATCATGCGTTTCATCCTGGCTAACCTGCGAGTTGGACGAAAGCAGTTACAATCAAAGCAGTGATCAAGCAGTCAACCTGAGTACAAGTTCGACCTGACGGGCGGACAGCTCGCCCTGAACTTCGCCAATACCGTCAGCCGGCGCAACGATCCCGACCGCCGCAAGGAACACCTCGAGAGCTACGCCGACATCATCGCCTTCGCCAAACAAGCAGGAATTATTTCCGCGAAAGATGCGAAGGAACTCTGCGACTACGCCGAGCGTCACGGCAGCGAAGCCGCGCGGAGCTTCCGTAACGCCATCGCCATGCGGGAGGTGATGTACCGCGCTTTCTCGGCCATCGCGCAAGGCAAGAGTGCCAGCGCTGGCGATCTGGGTCTCATGAACGATTTCGCTATCGAGGCGCTACGGCATCGCTGCCTCGCGCGCGCCAACGGAGGTTACCGATGGGAATGGCGATCGAATGGCAAGCAACCGCTCGAGCGCATTCCATGGGCGGTGGCCCAGGCGGCTGCCGACCTGCTGACCTCTCCCGAACTACAGCTTGTGCGGTTTTGCGAAGCTCCGGATTGCGAATGGCTCTTCCTCGACCACAGCCGCAACCACAGCCGCCGTTGGTGCGATATGACCAGTTGCGGCAATCGCCAGAAAGCCCGTCGCCACTACCAGCGCACCCACGAATAGATACGCGCACTCATCGCCACTCCGCTCGCACGTAAAAAGGCACACCTGCGCGGTGTGCCTTTTCTCATTCCTGGACGCTGCTTAACGGCCGAAATACTTGGCGTTGCGTTCGGTGTACTCTTTCCATTTCTCCGGCAGATCGTCAAGCGCGAAAATCGCCGACACCGGACACACCGGCACGCACGCGCCACAGTCGATGCACTCCACCGGATCGATGTAGATCATCTCTTCCGCCGCGAACTTCTCGCTGTCCTTCTTGGGGTGGATGCAGTCCACCGGACAGGCATCGACACAAGCCGTGTCTTTGGTGCCTATGCAAGGTTCCGCGATCACATAAGCCATAGAACAATGTCTCCTGAAGTCTCTCTCTGTTGGAGAATTTCACTCGAAGTCGTTACATCGATAATAACAAAACCGGGCGCTGCGTGCGAAGGCGCTTCTGCCACCCCAAGAACGAATTAGAGAGATTTGCAATTCGCTTGTTGAGGTGGAGCACGCCGTGAAGTCGTGCCAAGTAAGAGGATTTGTAACAGGGCACGACTTCAGTCGTGCCGAACAAGCCCTTCTTCTTTTTCGAGCCGGCTTTAGCCGGCGATACAATGCGATTTGTACCGCCGGCTGAAGCCGGCTAAAAACAATCTAAGAAACCATCGACCGGCACGACTGGAAGTCGTGCCCTGTTACAAAGCACTCCAAAGGCGACTCTTACCGCAGTCTGTTCAGGCGTGCATGATAGCGGATGAATGGCATCTGGCTTTAGCCACTGAGGCGACTCCTTGCGAATCTACCTCAGCAGCTGAAGGCGCTTGCTTAATTGTCGCGTCTGTTATGCACGCCTGAAGGGCGTGCTCCGCCCAATGTGGTCCGCAACAACCAGATTCCACTCACGCCACGCTGGCGTGTTCCCGATCTTCCGCCGGCTCATATTCCACGATGTAGCCAGCGATAGCGCTGGCCGCTACCGTCAGGGGGCTGCCCAGGTACATCTGGCCAGGGCCGCTTCGGCCAGGGAAGTTGCGATTCTGCGCGCTGATTACCACCTGGTCGGGGCGCGTGGAAACTCCCGGCCCGGCGTTGATGCAGGCGCCGCAACTGGGTTCGATCACCTGCGCGCCTGCCCGCTGGAATATATCCAGATAGCCCTTGCGCACGCAGTATTCGCGCGTCTCCTGCGATCCAAACTGGAGATAGAACTTGCAGCCCTCCGCCACCCGCCGGCCCTGTTTCAGAGCGTCGCTCAGCACCAGCGCGTACATGTCCATGTCTTCGTTCTTGCCTGCGGTGCATGTGCCGCCGTAGGCAATCTCCACCGGCACCGGCGTGTTCAACTCGCGGATGAACTTGCCATTGCCTGGATCTCCCGGGGTGGCAACCATGGGATAAATCTCCGCCGCGTCCAGTTCGATCGCGTGGGCGTAGTGCGCATCGGGATCGCTATACAATCCCTCAATCAGCGTCTGCGCTTCGTTCGCGCTCATGCCGCGCCGCTCCATCAGGAACTCCACAACCTTCTGGTCGGGCGCAACGATGCCGGTGAAGCCGCCGATCTCGGCCGCCATATTGGTCATGGTGGCGCGCTCGTCGACCCCCAGCGCTTCGATGGCCTCGCCGGAGTACTCGATCACCTTCGCCAGTGCCTTGCCCGAGCGAATATATTCCATCGATAGCAGCTTGAGGATGAAGTCTTTCGCAGTGACGTTCTCGCGCCGTTTGCCGCGGACGATAACCTTAACTGATTCTGGAATTTTTACCCGTATATCCTTGGTAAACCACGAGTTAAACACGTCGGTTGTTCCGATGCCGAAGGCTACGCAACCCATCGCGCCTACGTGCGGTGTATGCGAATCGCTGCCCACATTGAGCTGGCCGGGCAGGGCATAGCTCTCGGTCACGATGGAATGGCAGATGCCTTCCGACCCTTTGCGGTCTTTCAGTTCGCCATGCAACTTGATACCGCGCGACTTGGCAAACTCCTCCTGCTTCACCTTGAGCTGGCCCGCCAGATCGAGCAGTCCCATCTTGCGCTTTTCTTCCGACAACACTTCGTCAAGGAAAGTGAGGTGGTCGCGGAAGAACATGATGGTCTTTGCGTCGGTGACCGGCTCGTCCTTGCCCAGGAAGTGTTCGAAGAAAATGGCAGCCATCGGCGTCACGTACTCGTGGCTGAAGCGCAGGTCGGTGCGCGCGAATCCGGTGTCGCCGGGCATCACGGCTTCCACGCCAACCTGGTTGGCTCCGTGCAGCATATGGCGCGCAAAAATCTTTTCCGCGATGGTCATCGGCCGCGGCTTGGTCGTGATCGGCGGCAGGAAAACCTTGCCCTGCAAACGCGCCACGTTGAACGGAAAAAGGCCGCCGTACTCGATTACCTGGCGCGTGATCTCATCTTCCCCCGTCGTGAAGTCGACCAGCGGAATCTCTTCGCCACGACGAATCTGGTCGATGAGGCCGAAGTCAGTCGAGGTCAGCACTCCGAGGTTCTGGCAATTCTGCTTGTAGATGCGCTCGATGTTTTCCGCGATCACCAGCTTGATGCCGGCCGACATCTCGGCGTAAGGCGACTGCTCGCGGCTGGAGCCCTTGCCGCGGCGCTTGCCGCTGACCGCGCAGACAAACCCGCCCCGCTTCACGTCGCCGCGCTTGATCGGCGTCTCGCTCCCGCACTTCAGGCCGGTATACGGGAATTCGCCCAGTGTCTCATCGAAGAAGAAACAGATGTGCGCCGGGGTGATCTCGTCGGTCGAGATGTCATCGCGCAGCTTGGGATTGCGCTCGGGATGCTGTGTGTCCCAGGGCAGGTCTTCGCCCGCAAGCTGCCGCTTGATCAGTTCGGGATCTTCGGTGAGGAAAAGGATTCGCCCCTGCAGACGGACCATGTCAGGGCGCTTCTCAACGGTGCGGTTCAATAACGAATTGTTCACCCCACAATTTTACCGCAGTCACAAGGCCCTGTGACGAAGCCGAACAGGCGTTCGAAATTCGCGAGCTACCCACGCGTCTTCACATACTCCGCCACCGACGGCAGCTCTTCCAACCCGCGCCCGGCGAAGATCTCTTCGAAGTTCGTGATTAGCTCCCGGTGGATGAGGCCATTGCTGGCGAGCACCTCGCGGCTGTCGAGACGAAACGGCGAACCATCGAAACGCGTCACCGTGCCGCCCGCCTCCTGCACCAGCAGGGCCCCCGCCGCTGTGTCCCACGGATTCAGGTTGAACTCCCAAAAGCCGTCGTAGCGGCCAGAGGCCACGTTGGCCAGGTCGAGGGCAGCCGAGCCCGCACGCCGCACTCCGTGCGAGCGCAGCGTGATCTGGTGATAGAAGTGGATGTTGGGATTCTTGTGCCGCTTAAAGCTGGGAAAGCCGGTTCCCAGGATCGACTCGGCCAGCGCTTTGGTTTGGGAGACGTGAATCGTTTGGCCGTTCAGCTTCGCGCCTCGCGCGCGCTCCGCGGCAAACATCTCATCGCGAGTGGGATCGTAGAGCACACCCACTGTAAGCTGTCCGTCTTGTCTGGCCAGCGCAATGGAGATGCAGAACACCGGGTAGCCGTGAGCGAAATTCGTGGTCCCATCCAACGGATCGACATACCAGCGATATTCCGCGTCCACTTCGGTGCGTGTGCCTTCTTCCGCCACGATGCCGTGTTCGGGCCAACGGGTCCGTAGCCGCTCGACAATCAGTTTTTCCGAAGCCCGATCGGCCTCGGTCACCAGATCGACTTCGCCTTTGTACTCGATGGTCACATGGCGGGCAAAGTAGCCCATCAGAAGCGTGCCCGCCTCGCGTGCAATCGCTTCCAGATCTGGCAGATAAGAGCTCATTTATCCAGGTTCACGGAGTTGCCATTGGGTGGCGCGCCTTCGGCGCGCGGCTTGCGTGCGGCTTCTTCTGCAATGTAGGCGATTTCGTGTTTGAAGATGAAAAGATTGGGTGCTCCTTCGCGGGTCAGCCGCACCATGCGACGGTCGTAGTACTCGATCCAGCCGCGCACTACTTCTCCCCCCATCAGCTTGATGCGCACGGGGCGCTGCTTTTCCCCCAGCATCTTGAGATAAGCCGCTTCCTGATGAGTGTCGTCGGGGGGAGGGGTTCTGCCCTGATGATGATTGCCGTCATTGCTACCGCGAAAGACCATGCGTCGATTCTACATGCGATACTGGTTTACGTGTATGAAGAATCATCCGTAGCGTAAGAGCCAGTGGAGGGCCTCGAAAGAGAAAATTCAACGTACCGTCCGCTACAATTCTTAACAATATTTCACGGCCTGAGACTGGCGTGGATGCGGCCTGAACGGCATCATTTCAAGGGTGGCAAGCATCTACTTCGGTGATGAGAAGATGAGACTTGATCGACGCAACGCAACCCTCTGTCCTCGAACGGGGTCCCTTTTCGGGCATGCGTCACTTTTCCGTGACGCGCGGGTTATGACGGTAAGCGTTGAGCGTATCGACTGACCCGACTCATGTTGCAACATATTATTTTCTTACTTTCAGATTCTGTAACTCTGCCGGCTGCGCTATGTCTCTGCCTGGGCATGCTCGTCTATTTCGCGCTGCACAACTGGCAGAAGGTGGCGGCGCTTTCGCGCAACCGTTCGCAGTTGCTGTCGGTCGGGGTTTTACTGGTGATGGTCCTCGTCATCCTGCAGCTTTCCCCGTCAGGCAAAGGCCGCGCCGGTGACATTCCTGGTGCTGACTTCTTTGCCGCGGCCAGTCCTTCTGCGCCGCCGCAAGCCATGACTGCCGAGGCGCTTACCGCTGCCGGCTTGGCGGTAGTTGCGACCTACCACAACGACAACGCCCGCACCGGCCAGAACACAATCGAGGCAGTCCTGACGCCCGACAATGTGAACCCGTCGCGTTTCGGCCGGCTCTATTCGTTTCCGGTAGACGGATATGTCTACGCGCAGCCACTGTACATGCCACAAGTCGCGATCCCGGGAAATGGAATTCACAATGTCGTGATTGTGGCGACCCAACACGACAGTGTCTACGCCTTTGACGCCGATTCTCCAACTCCAGCGCCGTTGTGGCGCGTCAATTTTCTGGATCCTGATGCCGGAATAACCACCTTGTCGCCAAATGACGTCAATACCAGTGACATTCTCCCCGAGATCGGCATTACCAGCACTCCCGTGATCGACGTTGCCAGCAACACAGTTTATGTGGTCGCTGCCACCAAGGAGAGCGGGGTTTTCTATCACCGGCTGCACGCTCTCGACATGACCTCGGGGGCGGAAAAGTTCGGTGGCCCGCGCATCATTCAGGCTTCCTATCCGGGCAATGCTCAGGATGCAAACGATGGCGTGCTCACTTTCTCTTCGCGCTTTCAATTACAGCGAGCCGCCCTGCTGCTCTCCAAGGGCAAAGTCTATGTGGCGTTTGCCTCGTACGGAGACTCCGGGCTCTATCACGGTTGGGTGATTGCCTTTGACGCCACCACCATGCAGCAGGCTGGGGCCTGGGTCTCCACGCCCAACGGCTATCAAGGCGGCATCTGGATGAGCGGCTGCGGCGCCGCCGCCGACAAAGACGGCAGTCTCTATTTGTCGGTGGCGAATGGGCCGTTCGATGCCTTTGGCGAAGAACCCGGATCGAATTTCAGCGACAGCGTTGTGAAGCTGATGCCTGGCGTCCACGGCATCGCGCTGGCCGACTTCTTCACTCCCTTCAACCAGGCCAACATGGCGAAGGATGACTTGGATCTCGGCTCGTCCGGCGTGGTCGTGCTGCCTGATCAATCTGGACCGTATCCCCACTTAGCGATCACCAGCGGCAAGAACGGCCACATTTACCTGTTGAATCGCGATACTCTCGGCGGATATAGCGCCGGGCTGAAAGGCGATCCGCAACTGGTGCAGGAAGTGTCGAGACAATTGCGGCAGCAAATGGGAACGCCCGCCTATTGGAATGGACGCCTGTACTTTGGCGCGGGAATCAGTCCGCACAAGGATTCCATCAAGGCCTTCGCCCTTCGAAACGGGACTCTCTCGACTGTGCCCGTTTCGCAGACCGCCGCAATCTACCACCTGACTCGCAGCACGGTGAGTGTCTCGGCCAACGGTACCGGCAACGGCATCGTGTGGGCGGTGGACAACGACGCGTACTACGCTGCCCATCAGGGTCCGGCAGTCCTGCACGCCTACGACGCGAAGAACTTGAGTCGTGAGTTGTACAACTCAAACCAGCGCTTCGCCCGCGACAACCCCGGCCAGGCATCGAAGTTTACGGTCCCCACCATTGCGGATGGAAAGGTATTTGTCGGGAGCGCAAATCAGGTGAGCGTGTATGGACTGCTTGCTGTCGCAGGCAATTAGCGCCTTGTCCCGGCACTAGCCATCAATCGACCGATGAACCGCAGAAAAGCGTGCCAGACAGCCATGCACAGCGGTGACTGCAATGCGATGATGGACAGCAGGAATTCCTGATGCGGTTCAGCCGGCTTACATCTATCTGCGCTTTACTTCTGCTAACAATGTTCGCAGCTGCGCCCGGGTTATCCGCGCAGACCCCAACCCCGCCTCCGGCGCAACATCGCGCCACCAGCACGCCCTACAGCGGTGACCTCTCCATCTTCGAGAGCCCGGGCCGCGACCAGAGACTTCATATAAATGGCGTAATGGACGCTCTGTCCATAACTCCCGGCAAGACGGTCGCTGACATCGGAGCTGGCTCGGGGTGGTTTACGGTACGCGCCGCGAGGCGAGTTAAGAGCTCCGGCATGGTCTACGCGGTCGACATCAACTCGGCGGCGATCAAGTACATCGATGATCGTGTTCAGAAAGAAGGGCTGAACAACGTCAAGACCATCCTGGGCAAACCCGGCAATCCGGAGCTGCCACCCGACAGCATCGATTCCGTGCTGCTCTTGAAGACCTACCACGAGGTTGCCCAGCCAGTGGAGCTGCTTCGCAACTTGCGAAGCTCACTCAGGCCGGGGGCGCGGGTGGGCATCATCGATCGCGATGGTAACGGAGAAGACCATGGCATACACAAGGAGGTCGTTCTGCGCGAGGCCGGGCAGGCGGGCTACCGTCTGCTGGAAGAGCATGACAATCTGGTGGTCGACGACCAGATGGACTATTTCCTGGTGCTCGTGGTCAAGTAGTCAGGCGGTGTGGAACTGGTTAACGCCATTGTCGAGTCATCGTTGCCATAAGATGCGATCACATTCCAACGGAACCGAAACCCCAGGGTGCAGAGGTATCGCTCGAGCCGTGTAGTCTGCCGCTGGACGGGAAGCGGGCACACTTGCGCGATAGGCGCAGCCGCCCGACAGCGGTCGGGCACACTTCATTTCCACCCGCACCGGATCGGCGCCGTTGATTCCGTCTGCATAGAGTTCAACTCGCACCGCATTCGAGTCGAGATCATTCAGAAAAACTTCGGCTTCAAACGTGTGCTGGCTGGCATCGGTTTTCACCTGCAAGCTCCCAAAGCGCAACGAATCCCACTTCCGATCGATCGTGTTCCGCCAGTCGGCGACTTGCTTGCCCACAGCGCCTTTGTTCGCGGCGCGCTCACGGTAAGCGGCCGCGGCCGGAAGGTAATGTTGCTCGGTGTATTCTCCCACCGCGCGGCCGGCGGAGAACTGTGGTGTCAGCCGCGCCATGCTCTCGCGCATCCGCTTGAGCCATGCAGCCGGAATGCCGTTCGCGTCGCGAGCGTAAAACTCCGGGATCACCTCGTGTTCCAGCAGGTTGTACAGGGCCTCGGCTTCCACCGCGTCCCACGCGGGATCGTCGCCATGTTCCTGGCCGTCCCCCAATGCCCACCCTACTTCAGGCGTGTAGGCTTCCGCCCACCATCCGTCCAGCTCTGACAGATTGATGCCTCCATTGACCAGCACCTTCATACCGCTCGTTCCGCACGCTTCCCACGGCCGTCGCGGCGTGTTGATCCAGACATCCACTCCCTCCACCAGGTGATCAGTCAGCAGCATGTCGTAGTCGCTGAGGAAGATCACATGAGGCCGTGCCTCAGGCCGCCGGATGAAAGTTATCCACTCATGGATCAAGGCCTGTCCCGGACGGTCCGCCGGATGGGCCTTGCCGGCGAGGATGAGCTGTACCGGACGCTGAGTATTGGTCAAGATGCGAAGCAGGCGCTCCGGATCGTGCAGCAGCAGGTTCGGTCGCTTGTAGGTTGCGAAGCGCCGCGCAAATCCCAGCGTCAGTGCGTTGGGATCAAACACATGTTTCGCTGCCTCCACGTCGCCGGCCGGCATGCCCGAAGCGGCCAGTTGCCGCGACTCGCGTTCGCGAGCGTATTCAACCAGCGATTTGCTGGCAGCAGTGCGGAATTGCCAAAGCTTGGCGTCCGGGATCTGCCGAATGTCCTGCGCGGGAGTTGCTGCCGTTCCCAGCCAGCGGTCTTTGCCGCAGGCTTCTGTCCAGAGGTCGTCCGCAGGCCCAGAGTCCCAGGTCGGCATGTGAACTCCGTTGGTCACGTGGTGTACAGGTACTTCATCCTCTGGCCAGCGCGGAAACAGAGACAGAAAGAGATGCCGGCTGACCTTCCCGTGTAAGCGGCTGACTCCATTGACCGCCCCGCTTCCGCGGATTGCCAGATAGGCCATGTTGAAACTTTCCGATGAGTCGTTCGGATTCTGACGTCCCAGAGCCAGCAAATCGCGAAGGGGAATGTGGAGCCTCTTGTCGGCATACCAGCCGAGATATTGCTCGATAAGGGCCGGCTCGAAACGGTCAAACCCGGCCGCCACTGCCGTATGGGTGGTAAAGAGATTACCGGCGCGGGTTGCGGCCAGGGCGACTTCGAACGGCTGCCCTGTGTCTTCCATGAAGTTGCGGGCGCGTTCCAGAACGGCGAAGGCCGCGTGCCCTTCATTCAGGTGACAGACCTCGGGCTGGATGCCGAGAGCGCGGAGCAGTCGCCACCCGCCAATCCCCAGCGCCAGTTCCTGCTTCAGGCGCAACTCCGGCCCACCCCCATAAAGCTCACTGGTGATTCCGCGATGAGCGGGGAAGTTTGCCGCATCGTTGCTGTCCAGCAAGTACAACTTCACCCTGCCAACCTGGACCTGCCACGCGCGCAGCCAGAGCGAGTATCCAGGCAACGCGACCTCCAGGCGCAGCCACTCCCCGTTTGCTTGGCGCAACGGTGTGATCGGCAACTGTCCGGGATCGTTGTATGGGTAGAGAGCCTGTTGCTCTCCGTTCTTGTCGATCACCTGGCGAAAGTATCCCTGCTGGTAGAGCAGTCCCACACCGACCACCGGCACACCCAGATCGCTGGCGGCTTTCAGTTGATCGCCAGCCACGTTGCCGAGCCCGCCCGAGTAAATCGGCAGAGCTTCACTCAACATGAACTCCATGCTGAAATACGCGACGCAGGACAAGGGGGCTTGGGGATGCTCCCGTTGAAACCATGCGGGCGTCTCCGCCTCCTTACGCTTGGCTTGCAGCAGCTCATCCATGTTCTTGCGGAAGGCAGGGTCGGCGAGTGCGCGCTCGATCTTGTCGCGCGAAACCGTCTGCAGAACTACCCAGGGATTTTGAGTGAGCGCCCATAGGGTGGGATCAAGCGCGCGCCACACTCCATCGGTCGAATGGTTCCACGCCCAATGCATGTCCAGGGCAAGCTCTGCCAGGGAGTCAAATCCCTCGATGTCGGTGGGTAGAAGGCTGTAGATGGGGCTTACCCGGGTCCGGTCGCTCATGATTTCTCCTTCGCATCCGACGCGGCCAGCGCGTCGCTGACAATTGTCTGCGCTTCCTCCAGGATCAGGCGCAGGTGGTCCGCTCCCCGGAAGCTCTCCCCGTAGATCTTATAGATGTCTTCGGTTCCCGAGGGACGCGCCGCGAACCATCCGCTCTCCGCCGCCACTTTCAATCCGCCGATGGAAGCGCCGTTGCCTGGCGCAGTCGTGAGAATGGCCTGCACTTTTTCTCCCGCCAGATCCGTTGACCGGACCTGCTGCGGCGAGAGTTTTCCCAGAATTGCTTTTTGCTGTGGTGTCGCAGGCGCTTCCACCCGGTCGTAAACAGGCTCGCCGAACTCGCGCGTCAGTTCGCGATAGATCTCGCCGGGATCGCGATTCATCCGCGCCGTGATCTCTGCCGAAAGCAAGGCCGGAACGATCCCATCTTTGTCGGTCGTCCAGACGCTGCCATCCAGACGAAGGAACGACGCCCCCGCACTCTCTTCGCCGCCGAAGCCAAGTGATCCATCGAGCAGGCCATCCACAAACCACTTGAAGCCGACTGGCACTTCGTAAAGCTTCCGACCCACCTTCGCGGTGACCCGATCGATCATCTGGCTGCTCACTACCGTCTTGCCGACAGCCGCCTTCGCCCCCCATTTTGGTCGGTGCTGGAACAGATAAAAGATGGCGACAGAGAGGTAGTGATTAGGTGGAAGCAGCCCCGTGCTTTTAGTGACAATTCCATGCCGGTCGTGATCGGTATCGCAGGCGAAGGCGATGGCGAAGCGGTCTTTCAGGCCGATCAATCTCTGCATCGCATAGGGTGAGGATGGGTCCATGCGGATCTGGCCATCCCAATCCACGGTCATAAATCGGAAAGTGGGATCGACTTCCTCACTGACGACTGTGAGGTTCAATCCGTAGCGCTCGGCAATTGGCCCCCAGTAGTGGACGCCGGCGCCACCGAGCGGATCGACTCCCATGCTGATCTTCGCCCCCCGAATGGCATCCATGTCGATCACATTGGCGAGATCGGCAACGTAAGCATTCAGATAGTCGTGCCGGTGCGTGGTGGAGGCACGAAGGGCTTTCTCGAAAGGAGTCCGTTTCACACCCGCGAGGCCGCTCTCCAGAAACTCGTTCGCCCTCGCCTGGATCCAGTCAGTGATGGTGGTGTCGGCCGGTCCGCCGTTTGGGGGATTGTATTTGAAGCCGCCGTCATGTGGGGGATTGTGCGATGGCGTAATCACGATGCCGTCGGCGAGTCCTGCCTTGCGCCCGCGGTTATAGGTGAGAATAGCGTGGGAAACAGTAGGGGTCGGAGTATATTCATCGCCCTCCGCCAACATGACGTCCACTCCGTTGGCGGCCAGCACCTCAAGCGCGCTGGCAAGGGCTGGCACGGAAAGAGCATGGGTGTCCATGCCAAGAAACAGCGGGCCGTCAATCTTGTTCTGCGTCCGGTACAGGCAAATGGCCTGGCTGATGGCGAGGATGTGCCACTCGTTGAAAGCTTTCTGAAATGAGGAGCCGCGATGTCCCGAGGTGCCGAAAGCAACGCGTTGCTCCGGCACGGCAGGATCGGGCACCTCGGTATAGTAGGCTGTGACGAGTTTGGGAACGTTGACCAGCATCGATGGTTCGGCCGGCTTGCCAGCAAAAGGACTTACTTTCATGACACCTCGTCAACTGCGGTGGTGAGCTTTCCGTCCAGATCTCTTGCCATAAACAACTGCGCTATGTGAAATTCGGCTTGCTGTGGATCTGGGCCAACATCTGCGCCAAGGTCCGTACCTGTCGAAAACGTTACTGATGAATTTTGCTTAGCAAAGCGGCGTAGAGTTCATTTACCCTCTGGTTTGACCCGCCTGCCACTAAGCTGGATCTACGGGCTCGCGCGACACAAACCTCGGGCGAACAAAGCAGTTGATATTTTACATGCCTTGTTCGATATGAATTTGATGTGAATTGTTTGATTTCGATACGCCGGTAGGAGGCAAATCGCCAATGCGAAAGCTGGTCGTCGCGGTTACGGTCGTTGCAGTATGCGCTATCGCGCTGGTCGCAAACGCAATCTGGGTCGACTCGCGGACACGGAAAGCGGCCGCGCGTGACGACGGCCAGGTAATCGACACCCAGGTTGTGCCGGCAAACGTCACCATCGAAGGGGCGGGTCCGACCATCGTCCTCATTCATGGCTTCGGGGCTGCGATTGACTGGTGGGACAACCTTGCTCCGGGGCTCGCCGCCGATCATCGGGTCATCCGCATCGACCTGATCGGACATGGCGGCACCATGGCGCCCCGCTCGGGCTACTCGATCGAGCGGCAGGCCAGCCTGGTGTCGGCGATTCTCGACAGACTGGGTGTCGATCGCTTTACTGTCATCGGTCATTCCATGGGTGGTGAGGTGGCGACGGCGCTCGCGGAGATCAACCCGCAGCGGGTCGAGCGTATGGTCCTCATCGACAGCCCGGCGGCCGGCGAAAGAGGAAGCTTTACGATCATGACCGACACGTATTTCCACTCGCCACTGGGACAGATGCTTTCTTACTTTGTGAGTGATGATGCGATTCGCCGTGGTCTGGCGCAAGGGTTCGCTCCGGGCTTCCCCGTCCCAGACAGGTTTATCGCCGACGTGCAGCAGCTCACTTACAGCGCGTTTCGCCAGGCGCACGATGAGAGCGAGGCTTATCGAATGGTCAAACCACCCTATGAGCGCATCGCAGCTCTCAAGCCGATGCCGCCGCTGCTCGCCATCTTTGGCACTCGCGACGCCATCATCTCCCCCGACGACGCGAAATTATTCCAGCGCGTGCCGGGCGCTAAGATCGCGATGATCGAGGGCGCCGGCCATTCTCCAATGGTCGAGACACCCGCCAAGGTCCTGGAGTTGCTTCGGGATTTCCTGCGGCCCAAAGCCTGAAAGCCTCCAGGAGCAAGCCGCGATCAGCGCTTTAACTTAAACTCTCTTCTGTCTTCCATTTTTCTGGAGGCTTCTTTGTCCGGTACTTCCAAGGTTTCTTCCGCACTCAAGAAGCGCGCCGCGCGAATCAAAGTGCTTCTCATGGACGTGGACGGCACTATGACGGACGGCAGTGTTACCCTGCTCTCGCAAAGCGACGGCACTACCCTTGAGATCAAAACTTTTGACGCGCACGACGGTCAAGGTCTGACCTTGGCCCAGAGCGCCGGCCTGCGGACGGGTTGCATTACCGGCCGCGAAAGTGCGGCACTTCTGCGCCGCGCCCAGGAAATGAAGATGGAATTTATCTACATGAAACAGCCGTTGAAGATGCCGGCATATGAAGAAATCCTCCGAAAAGCGGGCGTGCCGGATTCGGCTGTCGCTTATATCGGCGATGATCTTCCGGATCTTTTCATAATGCGGCGCGTGGGTCTCGCGGTTGCCGTAGGCGATGCCGTCCCCGAAGTAAAAAAAGCTGCGCACTACACCACAAAAGCCTTGGCCGGACATGGCGCGGTCCGTGAAACCGTTGAACTGGTTCTTAAATCAAAAAAAATCTGGACAGAAATGATCGGTAAAGCGCGGGCTTAACGAGCGAGTGAGCGCCTGCGCCTTCTACGCAAGAAAACATAGATTCTTTGCACTGGAGTGCGATATGTCAATCCGTCCGGTTAAGCGGCTGGCTAAATCGAAGCCGACTCTCGAAGGCGCGGGCGTGCATCTGCGCCGCGCCTTCGGCTTCGAAAACACGAGTGAGTTCGACCCCTTCCTCCTGCTCGACGACTTCCGCAACGACGTGCCGGAAGATTATCTGGCAGGCTTCCCGTGGCATCCTCATCGGGGAATCGAAACCATCACCTACGTCCTTGCCGGGACCGTCGAGCATGGCGACAGCATGGGGAACAGCGGCGTCATTTCGTCGGGCGACGTCCAGTGGATGACTGCGGGCAGCGGGATCATTCATCAGGAGATGCCCAAGGGTGATCATGCGGGGCGTATGCATGGATTTCAGTTGTGGGGCAATCTTCCGTCATCGCTCAAAATGACGACCCCGCGTTACCAGGAAGTGAAGGCTGCTGAGATACCTGATATTACCGATGACGACGGTACCCACGTACGCGTCGTCTGCGGGAACTTCTGGGGGAAGACCGGCCCGGTGGCAGGAGTTGCTGCCGATCCCATCTATCTCGATGTGTCGGTTTCCGCGGGCAAAAGAAAGACGCTTCCAGTGGAGACGGTGCGCCACGCTTTCGCGTATGTTTTTTCCGGTAGCGGAAAATTCTGCAATGCGTCGGGGCCGCTCGCTGTGCCGACAGAGCCGATCAAATGGCTGGACACTGCTCCCCCCGTCGAAGCGGATAACCGCTCACTGATCCTCTTTGATCGCGGCGACGAGGTCACGGTGGAGGCCGGGGATGACGGAATCCGGTTTCTGCTGGTATCGGGCCGGCCGCTGGAGGAGCCGGTCGCGTGGTATGGTCCCATCGTGATGAACACCCAGGAGCAGTTGCGACAGGCATTCACCGAACTGCGCGAAGGGACTTTCCTGAAAGACGGCGGGCGGCGCTGAAACTCCTGCCTCAGGCTCCATTAAGAGGGAGTTGTTCAGGCGCTGGAACCCTGGCTAGCGCAGGGCGTCTTCGACCTCGCTGAGCCAGTCGGGGCGTTTCAGCAGTTCGCGGGGCTTGGGGCCATCGGCGGCGCCGACGATGCCGTCGCGCTCCATCAAGTCGATGAGGTGGGCGGCGCGGCCATAGCCGATGCGCAGACGGCGCTGCAATAGCGACGTCGAAGCTTTGCCATACTCCAGCACAATGCGCACCGCGTCCTGATAGAGCTCGTCGTTCTCGTCGCCGTCGCCGCCACGCCCGTCCGCACTGCTTCCGGAGTTGCCATCTTCGCGCGGAGCTTCCAGGAATTGCTCCTGATATTGCGCCGTGCCTTGCGAGCGCCAGAACTCGACCACCGACGCAATTTCTTTTTCGGTGACCAGCGGAGCATGTACGCGATGCACGCGGGCGGAGCCGTTGGGCAGATAGAGCATGTCGCCGCGACCAAGCAGCGCTTCTGCGCCGTTGGAGTCGAGAATGGTGCGTGAGTCGACTTTGGTGGCGACGCGGAATGAGATGCGGGCCGGGAAGTTCGCCTTGATCAGTCCGGTGATGACATCGACCGAGGGCCGCTGCGTCGCCAGCACGAGATGAATGCCGACGGCGCGCGCCATCTGCGCCAGGCGCGTGATGGAAGCCTCGACGTTCTGGCCGTCGAGCATCATCAGGTCGGCTAGCTCGTCGATGATGATGACGATGTAGGGCAGCGGGCGCGCGTCGTCGCCGCCTTCGTCGAAGAGGCTGCCGCTGTTGTCGAAGAGCTTGTTGTACTGATCGATGTTGCGGACACCTTTTTCCGCGAGAACCTTCAAGCGGCGTTCCATCTCCAGCACAGCATTGCGCAAGGCATTCGAAGCCAGCTTGGGTTCGGTGATGATGGGCGTGTGCAGGTGCGGCACGCCCTCGTAATTGCCCAGCTCCAGACGCTTGGGATCGACCAGGATGAGGCGGACCTCCTGCGGCGTCGCCTTGTAGAGGATCGACATGATGAAGGCGTTGATGGCGACGCTCTTGCCGGAGCCGGTTGAGCCGGCGATCAGCAGGTGCGGCATGGCGTTGAGGTCGGCGCAGACGATGCGGCCGTTGATGTCCTTGCCGAGGGCCAGCGTGAGCTTCGATTTGGAGCCGAGGAACTCCTGCGCCTCGACCACTTCGCGCAGCCAGATGGTTTCGCGCTCGTGATTGGGCACCTGGATGCCGACGGTGGACTTGCCGGACATGCGCTCGATGAGGATGCTCTCGGCGCGCAGGGCGAGGCAGAGATCGTCGCAGAGATTGGTGATGCGACTGTACTTGATGCCGGCTTCCGGCTTGAACTCGAAGGTGGTGACGACGGGGCCGGGATTGATTTGCACGACCTGGCCGCGAACGTCGAACTCGCCGCATTTTTCCGCCAGCACCTGCGCCAGAACTTTGAGTTCGGCTTCGTTGATGGCGCTGGGATCGTCGGGACGATGGAGCAGCGTGGTGGACGGCAGCTTGAAGCTGCCGACGAGGCGCGGCATGGTGGTCTTGCCGTGGGGCGTGGAGTCGGCGCGCGTACCGACGGCGATGTCCTCCGCGGGGGCCGAGTCTCCCGGATGGGATGCGGCGGGTGTCGCCGCCAAACATGCGGTCGATGCCGTCTTGGCGGCGGCGGCGTGCGGCGATGGAGATGCTGCCGAATCAGGCTGCGGAGTGGCTTCGGAAGGTTCGGGCACGATCTGTTCCGGCGGCGCGACGAAACGCTTAGGTACAAGCTGCGCCGTCACCACCGGCTTGGTATTCGCAGCGGTGGCACGCTTCTTCTCCAATTCTTTCGCAGCTTTCTTGCGAGCGCGTTCCATGCGCCAATCGGCAAAGCGATCGAGCACGGCGTAGACAAAGCCCAAAGCGCGTTTGCGACCAGATGCGGATTGCGCCAAAGGAAAATGCGGTGGACAGATACAGCGCCACAGCGATGACGGCGACGCAGATGAGATAGGCGCCGACCAGGTTGAAGTAGTGGATGAGCGCGTCGGCGACGATGCGGCCCAGCAAACCTTCGGAGGGAAGCACGCCCTTCCAGCGAACGGGCCACGGCAGCAGTCCGATGAAAGCCGGAGAGAAAGGCGACCAGCGCGACTGCGCCGATGGTCTTGGCATAAGGCGAGGTGATAGGCCGCGAGCGAAACCAGTGCAGCGAATACATCGCCAGTAACGCGGGCAGCAGAAACGCCGCGATACCGAAGAACTGAAGCGCGAGATCGGCGACCATCGCCCCGACCACGCCGATCCAGTTGTGTGCAGGTTTTCCGGCGACCGGAGAGGCCGCCGTGTTGAGCGACGGATCGAGCGGCGAATAGGACAGCAAAGCGAGGACAAGGAGGACCGCGAAGACGAGGATCAGGAAACCGATGAGCTCATTGAGCCGCCGGTTAGCCGTCAGAGTAAATGGGCGAGCGAGATTCATATTGGCGTGCAGTCGTTTTGAGGGAGCGCGCTTGCGAGGGCCCATGTTGACTTAGTCCACCGCAAGCAGACAAAAAACCATGGACACGCATTCCTGCGAATAAGCGCGCCTCCCGGAGCGACCGATGCGGGCTTCGATTGCCGATACGCCAGAGCGAGAATAATTATCCCAAGAAAGCAAGGCAGGGAGGCGGGAAATGGGGAGGCAGGAGGTGGCGAAGTAGGTTCAGTTGCCAATAGCCAGTTGTCAGTTGTCGGTATTGGGCGCGATCCGCGCTTTACGCACGAATGAGACAGTCTCGCCGGCAAAGGCAACAGCAGGTCCCTCCACTCGGGCTGAACTACCCCAATAAGCGCAAAGGCGGCGCTTATTGGGGACCCCGGCCAGCCCTCGGTCGGGATGACACATTTGAGGGTGAGGGGGATGGCACGTTTCTAGTGGATATACAGTCGTGTCCAGCGGAGTTACCACTTGTTGACGAGGAGAGTGCCCAGGCAGGTGTCCGGTAAGGAGGGGCCTTGTTGAAGCAGAGTGTCCTTCTCGTGGACGACCAGCATGACGTCGGGAGAGTTGTGCGTGTACCGGCATAGTTCCGCGCCGACGGCCCGATAAGCTCTTGCTGCCGGATAGGGTGGAACATTGAGCTCGCCCAGCGCCCAATCCTGGATTTTCAAAAGGTCATTACCGCCAGGCTGCTTTTTCACATACCTCTGTATCTGCAAAGGAAGCTGCGTCTTGACCGTGGTGCCCATCCAAATGTAGGCCAAGGGTATATTGGCGGAGTACAGGGACGCAGACAGGTAGGAATCCCACCAGCCGAAGAAGCTAAGAAAAGGCAACACCGCAAACAGAACCAGGACAACCCTCTGCAAACGAAAGGGATTCACCCACACTACCTGTCTCAATGAAAAGTCGGTTTTCCAGAACAGTACAAAGAGCAAGGCCATCATAGCGATATTCCATGGCCAAACTACTGAATTCCAGTGATAGATGAATACGCAAACATACAAGATATCCAGATGCATCAGCACGCCGGCGATCACCGCGATGTTCCGGAACTTGCGGGTGAGCAGCCCTATGGCGATTAGTGTCTCAGCGCCAGCCATGATCCACCCCAAAGCATGTAACACAGGCCAGCGACCACTCAACGCCCCGAACTGTGCTGTGGTCCCGGCCATAAAGCGGGGGTTCATCTTTTGCAGGCCGCTATAGAAATAAGTTGCGCAAACTATCAGGCGGCAGATATTGAGAGCGTTCTCCTGGCCGGGGATGTCATCCACCTTCCATGAAAAGCAAGCTAGGGCTAATAACATAAAGAAATAGAGGTAAGCCCAGGGTTGCCAGCGGGTTTGATCGAACAGTGCGACAAACAATAGCAGGATGGCGAAACTAGCTATATAAAGTCGAGGCCTTGTAGCTACACCGATTAATACGAGTAGTAGGAGCAGAGCTGCAAAGAAAATACCGTCCAGCAGGGTTGGAAGATGCGGCATGCCGGGGAGTATTGGAATAAGAGGATAAAAGCGATAGCTAACCCACAGGCGACGCGAAAGCAGGAAACCAGCAATAAATCCCGATACGACGACGGTCTTAGTATAGGTAACCCGTTGGAAGGAACTAAGGTCGAGACTTCTGATTGCTATAGACACCTTGTTAGACCAATAATCTCTCGAAGCTGCCAGGAAGAGCCACCCCCGCTCATCCCACGTATTGCCCGAAATGCCACAGCAATAAGACCGCGATGCCGAACAGGATGCGATAGACGATGAATACGGTCAGGGTTTTCGTCTGCAGATAGCGCAGGAAAAATGCAATGGTTACGTAGCCGACAATCGCCGAAACCACTATCCCGGCTACGAATGCAGCCATGCCCGGCGCCATTTCGCCTGGCGGGAGACCGTGTTTCATGACATGGTGCAGCTTGAACAGAGCGGCACCGCCGATGATCGGCGTCGACAGCAGGAAGCTGAAGCGCGCCGCGGCATCGCGGGTGAAGTTGCGGAACAGGCCGCCGGTAATGGTGATGCCGGAGCGGGAGACGCCAGGGACGACGGCAAAGGCTTGCAGGACGCCGACGGTCATGGCATCGCCCAGCCCAATTTGCGGCAGCGGCTTCTGGAACTTGCTCATGCGCTCGGCCATCCACATGATGACGGCGACGATGATCAGCATGGAAGCGACGAGCGCCGGAGCGCGGAAGGTGGTCTCGATATGCTTCTCCAGCAATGCGCCGGCGAGGGCGGCCGGTATGGTTGCGGCGATCATGTACCACAGCAGTTTGCGCTCGCGGCGCTGCTCTTCGGGAGTGAGGTCGCGCTGGTTGTCGCTGGTTTCCGAGAAGCGCACGACCTTGCCGCCCAAAGCCGCGCGGATGATCTGAATCCAGGTCCGCCAGAAGTACAGCAGGATGGCGAAGAGCGTGCCGGCGTGGAGCGCGACGTCGAAGGTGAGGCCAGGATCGCTCCAGTTTGCCAGCCCCAGCCGGGTGACGAGCCAGGGTACGAGCGCCAGGTGCGCGGTGCTGGAGACGGGTAGAAATTCGGTGAGCCCCTGCACGATGCCGAGGATGATCGCTTCAAGAATTGGCAAACTATTCCACCGTGTTCCCAAATGTGGGCATTTTGTTCGTCACCATGTATACCAGACGCTCGGCCCGATTGGACCAGTCGGTGTCATTGGGGTATTGCGCAATTAGCTTCTTGGCGGTGTTGAGCGAGCGCTGGGTGGATTCGTCCGCTTTTTTCTGGTCCTGCTTGGTTTTGTAAATCTCGATCAGCGTGGAGTAGCGCCAGGCCGCTTTGTAGAGCGCCTCCGGCGTTCTTGGGCGACTGGGGATGCTCGTCGGCGTACTTGAGGTAGAGAGAGGCTTCCATCTCCGGGCACTTCGCCTCAGCCTCCCAATCGCCGCAGAGTTTGTTGTCGATGAGGTGATAGGCGGCGAGGTCGGCCCACTTGGTGTGCGGATACTTCTTGATCACCTGGCTCATGCTGGTCTTCGTCGATCTGGTAGTGGAGAGCGGGATCGCGCTGCCTGGCCGAAGGACGCGAGGCGGCATCGGCAGCTTCAATCTGCCAGCGGATGTCGGCGGCGCGGTAGGCCGACTCGGCTGCCAGCGGAGATTGCGGGAAATATTCGGCGATGCGGGCATAGAGGCGTAAGGCATCTTGAGCAGCGTCACGACGGCCGCCGCGTTTGCTGGCTTCCATCTCGCAGTCGAAGGCTTCGCCGAAGAGGATCTTGTCGCCGTCGGGCGTCAGGGTGGTGATGACGCCTTTGTCCACAATCCAACCGGTGACGTTGCGGTCGGTTTCGTTTTCCGGGTCCTCCGGAGTGTAACCGGCCCCGACGGTGCCGACGACATTGACCCAGCCGGGCGTGCGCTCCATGACGGCGACTTCGCGGCCGCGGCCAATGTTGGAAAGCTTGGCTGAATCGGTGCTGGGGCTGACGTAAATCACGCCTTCGCGCAGCATAATGCCGCGCTCGATGGCCGCGGCAGGAAGGCAGGCGAGGATGAGGCAAGTAAATAGCGTAAGGCGGTACGACACGTCGGTACTCCTAAGGTTGTGGACTTCGTGGGCTGGGAATAACCATAGCTGATTGCGAATTTTGGGGAAAGAGTGAGGGCAGTTTCTACAGCCCGAAAATCGTAATCCCTGATCGTTCGGCAGCCTTGCGCATAGCTTTGTCGAGAGTGGCGAGCGGTAGTTTCTCCCGTGACGCGAGATCAAGATAAGCTGCATCGTAAGCCGTGAGGCCATAACGCATCGCCGCCGCCGTTCCGTCACGAACCACAGTCAATGCGGAAGTTGCGTCTTCAACATCAATGCTTAGGTGCGACAGGGCTGCGAGAAACGCGCTCTCGTCCGCAGAAGTGATGCGCTTGCGCAGATAGGCAACCGCGAGGCCATTGGCAACCTCGCGTGCCCAGAGGTCAGGAACGCGCAGGCGGTCACGTTCCACGGTGGCAAGAACGGCGTCGGCATAGGCGCTGCTTTCATCGGGTAAGGCCCAAGCAAGAGCAATGGAGGCGTCGACGACCAGAGGCATCTAGCGACGGCCATAACGCACGTAATCGCGCGTTGTCCAGCCTTCTGGGTCGGGTTTGACGCGAGCGCGTAACGCCCGCATCTCGGCAACCACGCCACCGGGAGGGGCGCCCGGGGAGTCGGTGGATTCTTCGAGCAGCCGCAAAATGGCACCCTTCACTAATCGTTCGGTGTCGGTGCCGGCTCTGGTAGCAATCTGGGCAAGCTTGGCTTGCTGCTCGGGAGTGAAATGTATTTCCATCGCCTTCAGAGTACGAAAAAAACGGCTGGGTGGCAACGGCGTTGGTCACTAACCGCCTGGATCGCTTCCACTTCGCACGGAATACAATGGCTTCTTCCATGACCATCGCGGACAACCTCGCTGCTATTCGTGAGCGCATTGCGCGCGCCGCGCGCCGTGCGGGTAGAGATCCTGAAAAAATCGCGCTGATGGCGGTGACGAAAACGCAGTCTGCCGAGCGAATCATCGAGGCCTACGCTGCTGGACAGCGGCTGTTTGGCGAAAACCGGGTGCAGGAGTTTGCGGAGAAAGTCAGCGCGCTAGCGGAGTTGCACGACGCAGAGTTTCACATGATCGGGCATTTGCAGTCGAACAAAGTCACGAAGGCGGCAGAGATTTTCGGCGCGCTGGATTCGCTGGATTCGGCGAAGCTAGGGGATCGTCTGAACGCAGCGGCGGAGAGAGCCGGCAATACGCTCGGCGTGCTAATCGAGATCAATTCCGGAGGCGAGGCGGCGAAGAGCGGCGTCGCACCGGATTCGGCGGAACTGGAGCGCATTCTGGCTGGGGCGCGGGATTGGCCGCAGCTGCGGATTCGCGGACTGATGACCGTGCCGCCGTTCACCGACGATCCCGAGGGCGCGCGTTCGTATTTTCGCCAACTGCGCGAGTTGCGGCAACGGCTGGTTGGGCGCGAGTTGCCCTTTGTCGGTCTGGATGTGTTGTCGATGGGAATGTCGCACGACTTTGAAGTAGCGATCGAGGAAGGTTCGACTTGCGTGAGGATTGGGACGGCGATTTTTGGAGAGCGAGTAAAGTAGCGAGGTCTCGTGATTATAGGAGGGCCCTTCGGCTTGTCGCTTTTCGGGATGACAGGGCTGATCGAAGTACGCCAGAACAGCAGGTCCCTCCACTCGGGCTGAAGCCCTCGGTCGGGATGACACAACGAAAAAGCGTCGCTTCGCGCTTCGGTCGGGATGACACAACAAGAAAGGCGGGTCCGGCTGCGCTCGGGATGACACAACGAAGAAGCGTCGCTTCGCGCTTCGGTCGGGATGACACAACAAGAAAGGCGGTCCGGCTGCGCTCGGGATGACACACGAAAAACGTCGCTTCGCGCTCGGCGGGTGACACAACAAGAAAGGCGGTCCGACTGCGCTCGGGATGGGCCTCGCTATAATGAACTGCATTCAGGCGCGCGGGTGAGAGCGGTTGGCGAAGAGAACCAGAACAGCGAGCAAAGCGTCGACTCCCGCGCTTCGCAAATCTGTCTTCGTGGCCAACCCGAACCCATCTGCTCTATGCTCGTCCTGCTGGTGGTTGCCACCTGGCAACCTACTATCCGACAAAAAACCATCCCTTCATCCACTTTGACGACAGTAAGTACGTGACGGCGAATCCCCAGGTGCAAGCCGGTTTGAGCTGGAGCACGGTGGAGTGGGCGTTCACGACGTATTACGCCTCCAACTGGCATCCCCTGACCTGGCTGTCGCACGCGCTCGACTGCCAGATGTTCGGTCTGGACCCGGCGGGCCCGCACGAGGTCAATCTTCTTCTTCACGTCGTCAACGTGCTGTTGCTGTTCTGGGTGTTGGATCGTGCGACCGGCATGGCAGGACGAAGCGCAATGGTGGCCGGACTGTTCGCGCTTCATCCCATCAACGTGGAGACAGTGGCCTGGGTTGCGGAGCGCAAGAACCTGCTCAGCATGTTGTTTCTGCTGCTGGCGCTGGCGGCTTATCGCTGGTATGCCAGACAGCCGGGCGCGGGGCGGTATGTGCTGGTCGCGTTTTTGTTTGTCCTGGGACTGATGGCCAAGCCGCAGGTGATCACCCTGCCGTTCCTTCTGCTGCTTTGGGATTACTGGCCGCTGCAGCGCATGACCTGGAGGACGCAGGCGGACGGCAAGCAAGCGACAGCTGCTTTATCCGGCACGCAGCATTGATCCAGCTGGTGGTGGAAAAACTTCCGCTGCTGGCGATCAGCGCCATCAGCGCCGTCATCACGGTGAAAGCACAACGGTCTGGGCAGCGCGGTGCAGTCGCTGATCAAGTTTCCATTCTGCCCTGCGCCTGGAGAACGCGATCGTTTCCTACGCGCGTTATATCGCGAAGGCATTCTGGCCTTCGCCGCTCTCGCCTTTGTATCCGTTTTCGCGAACGGCTCCGCCGGCGTGGCAGTCGCTGGCGGCTCTGGCGGTGTTGCTGGCGATCAGCGGCCTGGTCGATCGCCGACAGGAAACATCGATATCTGACGGTGGGCTGGCTGTGGTTTCTGGGAACGCTGGTGCCGATGATCGGATTGGTGCAAGTCGGGGTGCAGGCGATGGCCGATCGCTACGCGTATCTGTCATTCATCGGGTTGTTTGTGATGTTGTGCTGGGGAGTGGCTGAGCTTGCCGAAGCACGCCATCTTTCCGTCGCTTGGGTGACGGGGTTCAGCGCCACGCTGCTGCTGGTCCTGGCAATCGTGACGCGCCATCAGCTTGAGTACTGGAGCGATGAGGCGACCTTGTGGACACATGCCATCCAGACCACGACGGACAACTATGTTGCGGAAGACAATCTGGGCACGACGCTGCTGGCCCGGCACGACATGGACCAGGCCATCGTGCACTTCCGGCGCGCCACCGAGATTGAGCCACACAACGGACTCAGCCAGCTAAACATCGGCGTCTGGGAAGAACGGAACCACCACTGGCCGGAGGCGATTGCGGCATACAAGGCGGGCATTCCCGACATCGAAGAGGTCGACGTGCGGGCCCGCGCCTACAGCAATCTGGGATATGCCTACAACTACGCGGGCGATGAAGCCAACGCGCGCGATAGTTTCCAGCAGGCGCTGCGGTTGGCTCCGGACACGGAACAGGCATTGATTGGATTGGGGGTGTTGGCACAGAAGTCCGGCGACCTGACCAACGCGATCCAGATATACAGCAACGCCAATCAGATTCGACCTACCGCACTGGGATACCTGTTGCTGGCGCGCGCGCTGCATCGCAGCGGCCGCTCGGAGGACGCGGAAGCGGCGCTGCAGAGGGCGCGAAGCATGCCGGGATTCCCGGAGACGCAGCATGTTGCCGATGGGCTTGTCGGGCGGTAGAACCGTGCATCGCGGGTGTTCTCTTCACGGAAATTAGACACATTGTTTACAGTTTGTTGACAAATCTCAATGGCGTCCGACGTAGCCTCGGTTCACTGGCGCAAAGAAATCGGCGGATGAGGTTAGGTGTACAGGACGAGTAACTCCTACGCTGTTGTTCATCCGCCGATTTGTGAATTCTGTGTCAGGTCAAGGAAGTGGCCTCGCCTGAGGCGATGTTTTGGTTGTAGGTTTGCGGTGACGCAGTGTTGGTCTCGCCTTGCCGCTCCTTGGCGCGACCGCTCAAGAGGCACGGACAACTCTCCGTGCCTCTTGGAGCATATAGCTCCCGAAGGCGCTCAGTAAGCCAGCAGGATCCGCAGATCGCGGACGTTGTTGCCGGTTGGTCCGGTGATGATTGCATCGCCTATCGCGTGAAATAGCTGAAAGCTGTCGAAGCGGGCCAGGGCGGCCGCGGCGTCCAAGCCGCGTTGCCGGGCCCGTTCCAAGGTTGAGCCATCAGCAATCGCGCCGGTCGCGGAGCTATTGCCATCAATTCCGTCGGTGCCGGCGCTGAGCACGGTGAGGTTCTCGCCCGCGATCTTCTCGGCACAGTAGAGCGCAAACTGCTGATTTCGTCCTCCCAGGCCAAAGGCACGTCCCACCTTTACCGTGACCTCGCCGCCGGAGATCAGGCAGGCGCGGGACACTCCGCGGCGCAGCTCGCGCAGGCGCTGAAGAAGATGATCGGCCGCTTTCTGGTAGTCCCAGTCGTCACAAGTATTGTCGACTTCAACCGCGAAGCCGGCGAGTGCGGCGCTCTCTACCGCGGCGTTGACCGCGGTTACATTCGACAGCACGGTGGCGTAGTGGGAGTGTACGAAAGCGGGATCATCCGCCTTCGGAGTCTCCTTCAACTTGCGACCCTCGAACAGGGAACGCACCGGCGGCGGAAAGCGATCAAGCAACTGGTAGCGATCCGCAATGTCGTAGCATTCTTTGATCGTGGTGGTGTCGGGCATGGTAGGTCCCGACGCCAGTGCGTCGAGCGAACCCTCCGGGACGTCGGAGACGAGTACCGATAGCTGATGAGACGGCGCAGCGGCGCGCGCCAGGCGCCCGCCTTTCAGGGCCGACAGATGCTTGCGGATGGTGTTAATCTCCGCGATCGGCGCGCCCGAATGCACCAATGCACGGTAAGTCTCGACCACGTCCGCCAGCGTGATACTGGAGCTGATTGGCTTTTCCGCGACGGCGGAAGCGCCGCCGCTGACGAGGAATACGGACAGAGTCTCCGGCGATATCTGGTCTACTAGCCGCAGGATCGCGTCGCCGGCGCGCAGCGATTCCTGGTTGGGAAGCGGGTGACCGCCTGTGAAATAACGGAAGCCGAAGAGCTGCGCGGGCGGCGCGGTAGGGGCGGCAATGATTCCGGTGAGGCCGGTTCCGAGGATGTTGGCAAAGGTTTCGGCCATGCTGTGTCCCGCTTTGCCGATGGAGATAACCAGAATGCGTTCGAAGGCGCCCAGGTCGAATAGCTCGTTACCGCTCTGCAGATAACGTCCCTGACATTGCAGCTTTCGGCTGAAGGCTTGCGGGATGCTGCACTCGGCGAGAGCGTGGCCGAACATTTCGCGAACGCGATCGCGCATCTCAGGAAAGAGGGCGTCAGCAGGAGATTGAGGCATGAGGGGTGATTATAGAATGCCGCTGTTCGCTCTTTGCTATTCGCCTTCCGCCCCGGCCTTGCAGGGCAGACTTGAAGGAGCACGGCTGGAGACGTGCCGATTGCCCAGCGCTGAGGAATCTGGGTGACAGCCGTATCGTTCCCAAGGTGTCCGGCTCATAACCGTGTCGCCGCTACGCGGCCCAGGTCAATTTCCCGCTAGCCCCGAGGCTTACGCCCCGGGCTAACGTCAAAGCCGCCGCTGGCGCGGCTAACTTGAGGCCAATCGCGAGCGATCGTTGCTAGCGAAGAGTATCGGAGTCTAAAGCCGCCCCTTCAAAGTCGCGCAGCAATTCCCGCAGCCAGCTCTCGACTACGGTGCGCATTTCGCTGAGGTGTCCGAGGAAGAAATGATCTCCGGGAACGAAGACCAACTTCTTGGGCGGCGCGACCTGCGCGACGAGGGCTTGCAGCGCTGTCTGCGGGCCGTACTGATCGTGATCGCCGCTGACGAACAGCTTGGGCTTGGCACAATCATGCAGGAAGGAATAGGAGTAGAGCCGGCCCTCGGCTTCCACCGGCGTGCCAATCGAGATCAGGGCCTTGACGTTGGGATGGGGGCAGGCGGCGCGCAGTCCGGTGGCCGCGCCGAACGAGAAGCCGGCAAAGATGATGGGCAAGTCGAACTCGCGCTTCAGCCAGGCGAGCGCGGCTTCGACGTCACTGATCTCGCCGCGACCTTCGTCGTGTTGGCCGTCGCTGAGTCCGGTGCCGCGGAAGTTGAAACGCAGCACCGGGAAGCCGAAGGAGTTCAGCGCCTTCATTACGTGAAAGACAACTTTGTTGTGCATGGTGCCGCCGCCCAGCGGATGCGGATGGCAAACCAGAGCGGCGTGCGATGCAGAGGGCGCGCCTGCGTTCAGCAACGCTTCCAGGCGTCCGGCCGGGCCGTCGAGGAAGAATGATTTGATGGTTGGCGGTGAGATGGCTAAGTTGTCTCCGCGTTGGATTATTTCACCACAGAGGGCGACAGAGAATTAGGAAAGCATTTTATGCTCGAGGAACTGGACGGCGGAGTTCAAGAAAGCAGATCCCTCGCGGCTAAAGCCGCTCGTGATGACAAATATTATGGGCATGTGCAACGGCGCGCTGAAGCTACGCCCCTTCAAAGAAAACTTTAGCCCCGCGGGCTCGCTATTCACCGCGGGGCTTCAGCCTCTGCGGTACTGTGACCACAGAGCAAGGATTAATTTACCTCAATTTGAGGCCTTGCAACCGGCTCTTCACAAATATTGACAATTCGAAGTGCCGCAGCAGGAACCACGAATTTCGAGAAGCGTCAACGTCGCGGGAGCAATTCGAATGGGCGCGGGACTGCGCGCAGACGAGGCAATCCCAGATTAGGGAAACTGTGATCAAGTCAAGGCGAAGTCCCTCAGCGGCTAAAAAGCCGAATCGATATTGCGGCATTTACGGACGGCCTTGAAGGCCGTCCCCTGCAAAACAGACGTGATCAGACTCTCCTCAGCCCAAATGCAGGAGGCGAACCGCGGCGAACAATCGCTTTGCACCATCGTTCCAGGCCATCGTACTGGATCATCCTATGTACCATCATTCCGTTGCTCCAGCTGGCGGCTTATGATGCGGCAGCGACTGCGGCATCTCGGAAACATTCCATGCCCAAGCCGCGAGAAATGCCGCGCCTTCGTTGATCTGGTCGGGAACCACCTTGTCGAAGGTGTCGGTCTGGCTGTGGTGAGCTTCACGATAGTGCGCGGGAAGCTGGACGCAGAAATAAGCAGGGATGCCCTGATTGAGGAAAGGCACGTGGTCTGACGCACCGAAGTAGCGCGTGCTGAGCGGTTGCAGGTCGAAGACCTTCTGCAGCGGCTGGTAGATTTCCTCCATCAGGGGGGCGGTCTCGGTGAGATTCTCCAGCGCGATGCTGAATACCTTGCCGGTGCCGGTGTCGTGAATGAGGACAGCGTCAATCTGCTTGAGTTCGGCGGCATGATTCTTGATGAAGGTTTCCGCTCCCACTCCGCCTTCCTCTTCTCCGGTGAAGAGGATGAAGGTGATGGTGCGTTTCGGCTTCCAGCCCAGCGCCTTTAAGGCGCGTGCGGCCTCCAGTGTGGCCATCGCGCCGGTGCCGTTATCCAACGCGCCCTGGCCGAGGTCCCACGAGTCGAGGTGGCCGCCGATAATGACGCGCTCCTCGGGATGCTCGCTGCCTTTGATTTCAGCCACGGTGATGGAGGCGGGCACGGACTTGTCGGTGAACGTATCCTGCAGGTTGAACTTCATGGTGACTGGCCCGGTCTGAAACAGCCGATAGAGCAAGTCATAATCTTCATGGGTGAGGAAGGCGAGTGGAACCGCACTGGGAGCGTAGCGCGGATAGCCGCCGGTCATGTTGTAGAGGCTGTCGGTCTTGCCGCTGTCGACGACGATCAAGGCGGGCTGTTCGGCGGCCATCTGCCGCAGCATCTCTCGGCGCTGCTTGGATGTCATGTTGCCTGCGGCGTTGGGCTGCGACGGCGGAATCACCGCGTCGTAAGCGTTCTCCGGATTGGGATCGAGCTTCGACATGTCTGTCGGTTTGCGCGTCATGACGATTGCGCCCTTTAACTTGCCCTTGTACGGGTCGAAGTCGGAAGGCTGCTGGATGTCGAGCGCGACGACCGGGCCGCTGACCTCGCCGTCGGTGCCCTTGCTCCAGCCGAAGGCATGAATGCCGATGCGCTTCTGGATGGGACTGACGATCTCAGCAGTCTCCAGGCCGCGCGTCCAGCCGTGATCGATCTGCGTGGTCTCCAGGCGGACATCGACGCCGTAATCCTGAAAGCGCTTGCTGGTCCATTCGCTGGCGGCCTGCATTTGCGGCGAGCCGGTGAGACGCGGACCGATCTGCGTGGTGAGATATTCCAGGTTCTTGATGAGCTCGGAGTGGGCGGTAACCTCGGCGGAGATTTTCTGGTCGGCAGCTTCCATCGCCTTGCGATAGGCTTCACGCTGCTTTGCCGGACGCTGCGGAAGAGGTTGAGAGGTCTGGGGATTGTCTGTGCCTTCTTGCGGCAGTGCGAAGAGTAAGCCGGCGGACAGAACTACGGCCAGGGACGCCAGTATCTGGCGGCGAATACGAATCATTGCACCTTCCTTGGAGAAAATAAGCAGGGAAGTCGATGATAGCGGGTGGGGGAGGGGGCTGTCATGCTGATGGAGGGCACGCTTCGGCCCGTTTGAGATGTGTCATCCTGAGCGGAGGAGCGCGCCGCTTTTGCGCGAACCGTAGTCGAAGGACCCCTAGGGTTGCGAGGATCCGTTGAACGTAGTCCTCACCGGCTTGTCGTACCAGCCACGGCTCAGGTCCTTCCACTGAGGATTTGCGGTTTCAATGAGCGAGATTTTCTTGTCGCGCCTCCAGCCTTCAGCTGCTTCTCACGACGGATCGCGGTCAGAACCTCTCCGTAAGTCTCAAAGTATAGGAGGCGATCAACTTCATATTTTGCTGTAAAACCGCGAAAGGTGTGCTCCTTGTGCTGTCTGACGCGAAATCGCAGATTGCTGGTGACGCCAACGTACAGCGTGCCGCTACCGCTGCCGAGGATGTAAACCGTGTAGCAATGCTCGCGTCGAGTGGCCATGATTCACTGCCAAGCATGAAGGGCTGGGAAGTGGTGCGCTGTGATTTCTGAGGGTGATGAGTGTGACGAGAGCTGGCTCGCGAGTTCTTGGCGATGATAGGGGTCCTTCGACTCCGGTTCGCGCAAAAGCAGCGCGAACCTCCGCTCAGGATGACACGGCTGAAGAGTCCTGGTGGCTATAGAGGTCCTTCGACTCGTCGCTGCGCCTCCTCGCTCAGGATGACACAACCTTCCCAGCACCTCTTATCCCGCAGACAACCCTCGTCATTCGCGGAACCGGCTTACACTGCCCAGTTGCGGCGATCGACGAAGGTTGGGGGTTCATAGGTTTTGCCGCGGGCGAGTTGGCGGTCTTCGCGGCGCGATGTCCAGAGCAGAATCGGTCCGGTGACGGCGCGCACTAAACGCGTGGCTGCGCCGAACTCGTGCTCGATCTCGCGGCGTAATTCACGAATGCGAATTGACACGGACAAGTTCGTTTTCTTCAGGCGCTTTTCCATCGCCCAGAGCGCGGCGTCGTAGGTGGTGCGCAGTTTGGCGGCTTCGTTGGCAACGCGCTGGCGAACGCGCAGATCGGGATGATTGTGATACTTCTTCCAGCCCTGGAAGATGGTGTCGCAGATGCGGAACAGACTGGGGCCATTGCGCTCGAAGTCGAAGCGAAAGGCCCAGTCGAGCAGGCGCTTGGAATCGTCGCGGGAGATGGCGGCGTGCTCGAAGTTAAACTTGAACTGGCCGTGGATGTCGGCCAGATCGATGCCGTCGATCATGCGGCCTTCCTCTTGCATTTGCTGGAAGAGCGGCGTGCCCGGGACCGGCGTGTAGAGCATGAACTGATGGAAGTCCGTTCCGTGCCCGACAGCGAACTCTATTTCCTGACGAATGTTCTCCAGCGTGTGATGCTCCAGCCCGACGATGGTCGAGCCCAGCAGCTTGATACCGTGCTGGCGCAGTTCGGAAGCCAGCAGATGGGTGTCGGTATTGTGGAGCTTGGCGTAGGAAGATTTCGGAGACTCCAGGCCGAGCCAGATCCAGGAGACGCCGAGCTGCACGAGTTCTTCGATGCTGTACTTGCGGATCGCATTGGCCGACGAGAAGACATACAGAGACCAGCTCTTGCCGGCCTTCTTCATGCGATCCAGCAATTGCATTGCCCGCGGACGGTTGAGGAGGAAGTTTTCGTCCATCATGAAGAACGAGCTGACCTTCATGGAATGCTCCATGTGGGCCATGACGTCGAAAAGTTCGTCGCCGGATTCATAGAAGTTGCAGCTTTGCCCCTTGCCGCCGAAGAACGCGGAGGTGGTGCAGAAGTTGCAGCCCATGGGACATCCGACGGAGGGAATGATGGTGGCCGCGGTGTCGCGCGTCTTGTCGGGAATCTTCATGCCCAGGACGCGCATGCCAAAGCCAGAGAGGATCTCGGGATGAGTGATGGGCGCCGCAGGGTCTTCGCCGAGATAGCGGCGCATCCAGGCGATGCCTTCCCCGCGCACAACGTAGTCGGCATCGATCAATTTATCGAGAGCCGGAATGGCAGCCACGTGTCCGCCGATAATGATGGTGGACTTAGGCGAGAGCTTGCGCACGATGCGACACATCTCGCGGACTTTGCCGAAGTTGGGGATGATGCCGGAGATGCCGACAACGTCGTAGTCGGTCTCGGTGAGTTCGCGCTCGAAGCGCTCGAGGGTAGGGAAGTCGAGCAGGGTACTGGGCGCGGAGAGATTGCGCTGAATCATCATGAGGCCCCAGGAGCGATGAAACATGCGCAGCGAGAAGCTGCCCTGGGCGCGGGTGACCTGATTGTGATAGAGCTCCATGGGATTGATGGCGCGGCTGCCGAATTCGTCGTCGCGCGCATAGGGGCCAAAGACGGAACTTAGGAGCACGCGGGCGTGAATCCCCTTGGGGTGCGGAGTAATCGAATCAGAGTTCGCTGTCGAAATCATGAGTCAATGGTAGGAAGAACGGGCGGCGGTTTCCGTGATATATGGCGCTTGCGGAACGAAATGACAGAAGTATTACAGAGGGAACGGATTTGGGAGGGGGTATCGCAGGGGCTGAAGAGACGGTATCACCCAGTGTCGCCGCTCCGCGGCTCGGTTTTGCTTCCACTTGACCGCGGGCTTACGCCCGCGGCTAACACAAATGCTGCCGCTGCGCGGCTGGAGTGGAGAGATCCGGGTTGCTATAGGGGTCCTTCGACTCCGGTTCGCAAAACCGCGAAGCCTCCGCTCAGGATGACACAGGTTTTGAGCGAAGCCTCCGCTCAGGATGACACAGGTTTAGAGCGAAACCTCCGCTCGGGATGACATATTCCTCGCTGGCTCGAGCCCGCTCGGAAGGACAGCAATAAGGACTCGCGAGGGCGCAGTGGAGGCTGCGCCCTTCGAAGCTTTGCTCTACTCTTGCACCGCATGGGAGCGTGCTGTAACTAATATTCTATTCGTCCGGTATGGCCGCCAGTTTAGGGGTCGCTACCGGTTTTCTCGGGCTGTGTAGTAACAATGAATGGTAGCGGACCCATCGGCCTCGACATCGACTGAGCAGTGGTGGAGGGTGCCGCCGCCGTACGTTGCTGGGCACCCCAATGAGCCGCATATGTCCCCTGCGCTTTCGTCGATGGTCCCGTGACCAGAAGGCCTGGCTCCGCCGCCGCCGACCGGAGACGGCGCAAAGTGTTGTTTAAGGAACTTTCTCCATTCGTCCCGCGGAACAGAGCCGCGGACGATGTGCTCACTGTACTTCTTTTCGTCGGCCATTTTGGACCTCCATTGGCCAGAAATTTGGTTTTACAAGGGGATCAGCTTAGCGCACAGGAATGCCATTCAGCAACAACGAACATCGGGAAATTAATCCCTGGCTAATTGCTATCGCGGTCATGTCGAGCACCTTTATGGAGGTGCTGGATACCACGGTGGTCAATGTCTCGCTGCCGCACATCGCGGGCAGCCTTTCGTCGAGCAACGACGAGGCCACGTGGACGCTGACCTCGTACCTGGTGGCCAATGCCATCATCCTGCCGATGACGGGCTGGCTGGCGGGACGCTTTGGACGAAAGCGGCTGCTGCTGATGTCGGTCACGGGCTTCACGGTAGCGTCGTTTATGTGCGGGCTTGCGCCGACGCTGCCGTTCCTGATTCTGTGTCGCGTGATACAGGGTGCGTGCGGCGGCGGTTTGCAACCGCTTTCGCAGGCGATCCTGCTGGAGTCGTTTCCGTCGGAGAAGCGCGGACAGGCGATGGCGTTCTGGGCGCTGGGAATTGTTGTTGCGCCGATGCTTGGTCCCGTGGCCGGTGGTTGGCTCACCGACAACTACAGCTGGCGCTGGGTGTTCTACATCAACGTGCCTATCGGAGTGGTCGCGCTCATCCTGACGCAGGTTTTCATTTTCGATCCGCCCTACCTGCGGCGCGAAAAGACCGGCATCGATTACTGGGGAATCGGGCTGCTGGCGGTCGGCATCGGTAGCCTGCAGATCATGCTGGACAAAGGCCAGGAGGACGACTGGTTCGGATCGCGTTTCATCGTAACGCTGGCGATACTGGCGGTGGCGGGTTTGAGCGCGCTGATCATTCGCGAACTTACGGCCAAACACCCGGTTCTGGATCTGACGGTCTTCAAGTACCGCTCGTTCGCCATTGGCACCTTTCTGATGACGTTTATCGGCTTCGTGCTGTATGGCAGCACCGTGCTGTTGCCGCTGCTGATGCAGGTAGTGCTGGGCTACACGGCTACGCACGCCGGCATCACGAATCTGCCGCGCGGCATGGCATCGTTCCTCATCATGCCGGTCGTTGGGCGGCTGATCGGCAAGTTCGACAGCCGCAAACTGCTGGGCCTTGGCTTTGTGGCGTCGGCGTACGCCATGTGGGAGCTGTCGCGCTTCAGCCTGGACGTGGCGTCGCGGAACTTCTGGTGGCCGCTGATGATTCAGGGTGCGGCGCTGGGATTTGTGTTCGTGCCGCTGACGACGATTACCAACGGTGGAATTCCGAATGAGCGGATGGGGAATGCCACGAGCATCTTCAACCTGATGCGGAACATCGGGGCCAGCATCGGCATTGCCATGGTGGAAAACGTTCAGTACCGGGCGCAGCAGACGCAGATCAATGTGTTGGGACGGCACGTCTATGCGGAGAATGTTACGACGCAACATATGGTGCAAAACTTGAAGGCGTATTTCATGAGCCAGGGCGCGAGCGCCGCGACGGCGACGCAGCAGGCGTATGGGGCGGTGTGGGGCATGGTGCAGCGGCAGGCGGCGATGCTGGCGTACAACGACACGTTTTTGTTTCTGGGAATAATTTTCGTGGCGCTGATTCCGTTGCTGTTCTTGTTGCAGAAGCCGAAGGCGGTAAAGCCGGGAGAAGCGATGATGCATTGAGAGGCAGTGGCCAGTGGCCAGTTGTCAGATCGCACGGGAGCGGGGCTGAAGTGCCGCCGGCTAAAGCCGGCTCGGGAGAATAAAAAAGGCTTGTCGGCACGACTAAAGTCGTGCCCTGATACGAACCAAGAGGGGCCTGATACGAATCAAGATGCACGTGAGACGAGTCGGGGAAAGTGGCGGGAAAAGCGAATTAGAATTGGCGATGAAGCCAAGTAGAATTAGCGATGCTCTGGGCAATCAGGCCAAGGAGCTGTGGTAGATGCTCAAGATTATTTTTGCCATTTTCTTCGGCTTAGGCATTGGTCTTGGCACGCCGGTGAGCGCGCAATCGAACTTGGGAGCAACCCCAGCGACGCAATCGAAACCGCCGGCATCGCCATCGAAACCCTCCACTATGAAATCGAAATCTTCCGGGCAATCCAAAGCAGCGACCGCTGACGCCCGTCCCTGGTGGCAGAAGGCGGTCTTCTACGAGATTTATCCCCGCAGCTTTGCCGACAGCAACAATGACGGAATCGGCGACCTGAACGGGATTACGTCGAAGCTCGACTACCTGCACGAACTCGGCGTGGATGCGATCTGGATCACACCGTTTTTTCCGTCGCCCCAGGTGGACTTCGGATATGACGTCTCCGACTACGAGAACATCGATCCCATCTACGGTAATCTTGCGGACTTTGGACAGCTCCAGAGTGCAGCCCAGGAACGCGGCATTCGCGTCGTGCTCGATCTGGTACTGAACCATACTTCGGATCAGCACCAGTGGTTCATCGACTCGCGCTCGTCGCGCAATTCGAAGCATCGCGACTGGTACATCTGGCACGATGGCAAGGGCCCGCAGCAGCCGCCCAATGACTGGCTCTCGCTTTTCGGTGGACCGGCGTGGCAGTTCGACCCTAAAACCAATCAGTACTATTACCACTTCTTCTATCCGCAACAGCCTGACCTGAACTGGCGCAATCCGGCGGTGAAGGACGCGATGTTTGATGTGACCCGCTTCTGGTACGACCGTGGCGTCGCCGGCTTTCGCCTGGATGCAGTGGACACGCTATTCGAGGACCCGAAGCTGCACGACAATCCCTTACTGCCGGGCAAGAATGCCTTCGGGGATCCCAACATGGAGGACCAGTACAACCGCAACCTGCCGGAGATCCATGACGTGCTGAAAGGGCTGCGGAAGATCGCCGACCAGTACGATGCAGTCCTGATCGGCGAGACCTGGACGACCAACATTGATCAGCTTAAGAACTACTACGGCACCGACAAGGATGAACTGGAGCTCCCCATGGATTTCATGTTCACCATGGTGGATAAACTTTCGCCGACGGAGTTTCGCAAGCAGATTGCGGCCTTGAACTCCAGCGGTGGCTGGCCGGTTTACCTGATTGGCAATCACGATATCGAACGCTCCTACAACCGTTACGGCGACGGCAGACACAACGACGCTATCGCGAAAGTGATGGCGGGAATGTATCTAACGCTACGCGGCACGCCGATCATGTATTACGGCGAAGAGATCGGGATGGAGAACAACGATCCCAAGACGAAGGCGGAGGTGAAGGACCCGAAAGGCAAGCTGGGATGGCCGCAAGATAAAGGCCGCGACGGCGAGCGCACTCCCATGCAGTGGAACGACAAAGTAAATGCGGGTTTCAGCAAGACCAGGCCGTGGCTGCCGGTTGCCGACAATTACCGGACCCACAATGTCGCCAGCGAGCTGAAAGATCCCAACTCGATTCTGGTGTTCTACCAGAAGCTGCTGGCACTGCGGCGTTCAACTCCGGCGTTGCTGGAAGGTGACTACGTTGCCCTCAACGAGAACGATCCTAACGTGATGTCGTACCTGCGAAGCTCTAAAGACAAGGCGGTGCTGGTGGTCATCAACATGTCAGCCGAGGCGCAGAAGGTGAGCTTCAATCTCGCGCCGCAGGGGTTTTCCACGAATGAAGCGAAGACATTGCTGACGACCATGGGTGGGACGCCGAGTCAACTAAGACTATCGGAGATGACGCTGGAGCCGTTTTCGGTTTATATGGGGGAAGTGTCGCGCTAGTGGTCTGATTGTTTGTCGATTAGTCCAGAAGAATCTCAGTTTCCCGCGAGGGCTACCGAAGTAGTCTAGCCTAGTGAGCAATATTGACCAGACTTGTGCCCGCCGGAAGTTATACTTTTGCCCGATCATACGGAGCAGAGCCGGTAGCCGTCGGCCTAACGAGAGCAAGGTCAACCCTACCCCCTATCCACCGCTACTGGCTCTGCGTGATATGGGGCTCAACAGTGAGGGTGGCGCTTCGTTCACCGGCAAACGCCGGATCCGGGCCGGACAATGGCGCAGGATTTGACAAGCTGGCAAGGGGAGCATAGGGTCAAGATTGAGTGAGCAGTTACCCTCCTCTTTCAGGTCCCTGAACTAAGTCAGCACATCTGAAGCCCTCCTCTCTTAGAGCACCTGCCTGTACGGAGGCGCAAAGCAGGCAATGCTGCCATTTCTAAAGAATCGCTCGCCGCAATTGAAACGAACGGCGCGCGTGATACGAGCGTCCTCCGGCTGACGCAATTGGAAGACCTAAACCGGAGTGCCGACTGGACGCAACAACGAGGCTGGGCCGAAGGAGGGCGCCGATGCAGTCGCCGTACGGGATGGAACTGGTGGAAAACTGCCTCTCCTGCAAGTTGTGTTCTGAGGGATTTTTCTGCCATCTACCGAGACCGGTAATGGAAGCCTTCCAACTCCTGAAGTTCACGATTGGATACCCTGAGGGCGCAACCCTGTTCGTGGAAGGCCAAGCCTGCCGTGGCATTTACATTCTTTGTAAAGGCCGGGTGAAATTATCAGCCAGTTCGAAGGATGGCCGGGCCCTCATCCTGAAGATCGCCCAGCCCGGCGAGGTATTGGGGCTGAACGCAGCCATGTCTGGAATCCCACACGAGCTCACTGCGGAAACTGGCCAACCGTGCCAACTGAACTTTGTTAAAGCGGACGATTTCCTGAAGTTCCTGAAGCAACACGTCGAGGCCTGCATGCATGCAGCCATACATCTGAGCCGGGAGTGTCAGCAGGCGTACCAGCAGCTCCGCTCGTTCGGCATGAGCTCATCCTCACAGCGAATTGCGCGCTTGATGCTTGACTGGTCGCGCGGCGATTCCGGCGCCACCACGTCCCACGGAATCAAAGTCGCGTTGACGCACGACGAGATCGGGCAAATCATCGGCATGTCTCGGGAAACCGTTACCCGTACGCTCGCCACTCTTCGCAAGCAGCACATTGCGGAGCTCCATGGTTCCACTTTGCTGATCCAGAATATGCCGGCTATTCACGAGCTGGCCGGAGCCTAGACTGACGACCCAGACGTCCGCGGGCTTTCTGCGGGCAGATAAGGAACTGCGATGAACTCGGTTCCATCAAGTATCGCTCCAAAACATCCGCTCATATTGTGTATTGACGACGCAGACGTTGCCCTGCGGGTGCGCAAGCTCCTGCTGGGTCACGAAGGCTACAACGTCCTGACCGCCAGCTCAGGAGAAGGCGGTCTTGAACTTTTCGAGCAGAACCTGATCGAGTTGGTAATCGCCGACCATTTTCTGAGTGGTAAGACGGGAATGGAGATTGCCAGAGAAATGAAGGAACTGAAGCCGGAAGTTCCGATTCTCATCATATCGGCTGCCATCGAAAAACCCGAAGGCCTGGAATCTGTGGATGGGTTCCTGGCAAAAGGTGAGTCACCAGATGTTCTGCTGGAAACTATAGCGCACTTGTTAGCCAAGTAAGCATGGGGACCGGGCAAAACCTCCGCCATGCAAAGGCAGCCTGGCTGGGGCACCCGCCGGATCGCCGAACACATCTCCTCTTGACATTGCTCTGCGGTTTCGATCAAACTTGCGCCGACCTCTCCGCTGTGCCACCGTCCCCGGGCCACTCGCAAACTGACTCCGGTTGTTGAAAGGAGACCCTCCATGGCATGTCTGCGAAGCGAACGCGGCTTTACCTATCCTCGCAAATATTTCACTCGTATCTTCACGGCAACTCTGTTCGTGACAGCAGCCATCAGTTGCCCGATGATCGCGCAAGCGCAGGCCCTTGCGGTTATCCACAATTTCACGGGCGGGTCCGACGGTGACTACCCGTATTCAGGCGTGACGCTGGACCGGGCGGGCAATCTGGAGGGAACGGCGTCCGGGGGCGGCATAAATTATCAAGGTGCTGTGTACAAGCTGACTCATGGTGGCTCTGGCTGGATCGTTAGTTCGCTGTACGAATTTACCGGGGGCAACGATGGAGCGCATCCCGAGGCGCGCGTGATCGTAGGTCCGGACGGCAATCTCTACGGAACGACGGTTGCCGGAGGCAGTAACAACAATTGCGGCGGCGAGTATCCCGGCTGCGGCACCGTGTTCGAGCTCAGCCCTCCGGCGACCATCTGCAAGAGCATACAGTGTCCGTGGAATGAAACGGTGCTCTACCGCTTTCCCGGAGGGCCGTCGGGAGGGGTACCCGGAACCGGCGACCTTGTGTTTGACAGCCAGGGAAATATCTATGGCACGACTGAGTACGGCGGCGGCAATGACACGGGTACGGTTTATGAATTGACCCGCAGCAATGGAACGTGGGTGCATTCGGTGATCTACAAGTTCACGGGCGGACAGGATGGCGGGTATCCGATGGCGGGCCTCATTGTGGACGCGGCCGGGAATCTTTACGGCACCACCCAGCGCGGTGGTATCGGGAATGGCGGAACGATCTATGAACTGAGTCCATTGGGTTCGGGCTGGACGGAGACGACCCTCCACGCCATGAACCCCTCAACCGAAGGCGAGTATATCCAGGCCGGACTGATTTTCGACAGTGCGGGGAATTTGTATGGCGCCGCCGCTGCTGGCGGCCTGGACGGCAGCGGATCGGTATTTAAACTCACCCACGACGGCGCTGATTGGAATTTGAGTGTTCTGTACTACAACTTCGGCGTGGGAGGCGGCGGTTATGAAGGCCCTGCCGCGAGCCTCGCCGTGGACCAGAGCGGCGCGCTGTACGGCACGTCGGTGGGATGGAATGATGGAGATAATTTCGGAACCATCTTCAAGCTAACGCCCTCCAACGGAGGCTGGGTCTATAAGCTGCTACACCAATTCGACATCACCGACGGAGATTACGTGTTTGGCGGCGTGACTCTGGACGCAAGCGACAACCTCTATGGGACTGCCTACGAAGGGGGAGGACTGGGTGGCGGCGCGGTCTGGAGGCTGACGCAGTAGAGGGTTGCCAGGATTTTGGTCGAGTGGCGTTGTTCCCGGACTGGGAGCAGTTGGGTAACGCTTTTTAATAAAGCGCAAATTCATTTGACATCAAGCTATAGGTGCTTACAATCCGTAGTTAGCCGATGCTGGACACTTGGCGCTGACTTTACGGCTAGTCTACCGCGAAGAATATAGGACGCTCCCTTCCCCGCGGCGAATGCTACTTTGTATAAAGTGTTCTGGAACCCTCCCAGGTATTACGCCTACGAAGAGGAGTATATGGTTCGCACCACCGGACGAAGCTCAGCTGTTTTCCCGATCCTATTTGCGTTGATTGCCCTTGCAACCGATGTAGCTGTAGCGCAGACCGGCGCCGGCATTCCCGGCACGGCGCGTCCCAAGGTAATCATGTCCATGGTGTTAGACCGTTCCGGCTCCATGAGCGGGGATGGTGGACAAGCAGCAGTAGAGTCGGCGGTGCCGACCTTCGTCGATCTATTCAATAATTCGTTTGACGAAGTTGCGCTGCTTAGCTTCTCTTCCAATGCGCGGATAGACTTTCCCATCGGCCACAACTTCATAGCGCCGATCGATAATGCTGTCGGATCCATGGATTTCGTCGGCGGCACATTTGGCACGGGAGCGGGTAGCCAACCGATTCTGAGCCCTACTGTAGGCGCCCCAATGTCACTCGCGGACTTGCAAAACAATAGCGTGGTCATACCCCCAGGGCAGAAAGTATCCAAGGCCCTGGTGTACTTCACGGACGGCTTGATGAATACCGTGCAGGACAACTTTTATTGCGGAACGTCGGCCCCGAATGTGCTTATTAATTACGGAGGGTATGACTCCGGCGGCTATGTTGGTTTCCTGGATCCTACCTGCAGCCCGGATCCATCAGGCAACGGTTGCACCAATGAGTCAGGCCATGACAGTGAGTGGGGCACGTGCAACAATGGCTGCCCGGACGGCTTCCCGTACGATGCCAACGGCGACCTTTGCAAGAATGCTCAGGGAGGGCTGGTGACGACATTTCTCTCCCAGCAAACGGGACAACAGACGGCCTTTTCACGGGCCAATGTCACCGCTGAGAGCAAATATCGCGCTATTTATACAGCAAATTCCATGCGCACCGAGAGTCCTGTCCCCACATACATCTACACGATTGGGCTGGGCAGCAGCGTGTCTCCCGCGACGCAAGCTTTCCTGGCACAGCTGGCGAACGACCCGCGGTATCCAACGTATATTCCCAGCCAGCCAGCAGGAGAGTTTTTCTATATACCGAACTGTCCCTCGCCGAGCTGCACGGCTGAACTAACCGCGGCTTTCGAGGCTATTGCGTCCAAGCTGCTTGACTAATAGGTCGGCAACGTCTTGTCCCGGGCTCCATGTTGGCTAATGAATGGAAGATCGATTGACGGCATGTGCGGCTTGCTCGCAAACCAGGCATTCAAAACGTGACGCAAGGATGCCAACAGAGCCAAGTTATGTTTATGGAGTGATTTCCCACACTACGCCGCAAGTACCGCTATCGTCGCCGCTAGCGCAATCCGTAGATCCGCCGTCCGACGCAGTACCAAAAAGATTGCCGTTGGCGTCCATGATGACGGTGCTATAGGAATGAGCGCCGTCTGCGCCGTCGGTGAAATCATGCAGCGAACTGTAGGTCCACCCGCCATTGGAGGGTGTCAACTGGTAAACATTCCCGTAAGGAGGGGTGTCGGCGCCGCCGACGGTCGTCCCATAAAGATTACCCGCCGCATCCATAAACAGGCTGGCATACGGATATGCGTCACCGCTGGTCCCGGTAAAGGTGTATAGCACCGTGTGTACCCAATTGCCGCCGGAAGGAGAAAGTTGGAAAATGGTTCCGCATCCTCCGAAACAGCTGCTATCGCCGCCATCTAGCGTGGTTCCGTAAAGATTGCCGGAGTGGTCGAGGATCAGCGCGGCGTGAGGATAAAGGCCGTCGGAGCCGCCTTGAAAATCGTATAAGGTGTTCTTCGTCCATCCCGACCCCGATGGAGTTAACTCAAACACTGTACCGTCGGATTGAGTTCCGCCGTATCCGGTGGTGCCGTAGAGATTTCCGGTAGCGTCGAAGACGAGACCGGCGAAGGGCGAAGAACCGTCGCTGCGTCCGCTGAATGTGTAGATGACGGTTTGTGTCCAAGTTCCCCCCGACGGCGTCAACTCATACACCACACCGCATCCTGTGCCCGCGCAAGCGCCAGTTAGCTGGCCGCCCTGAGAGGCGGTTCCGTAGAGATTGCCCGCGCTGTCAAAAATCACTCCCGAATAAGGTCTGCCTCCATCAGCGCCGCCGGTGAAGCGATGGAGCACGGTCACCGACCAGGAGCAAAGAAAGCTCCCGCAAGCAGTCGGCGGCGGCCGTACTTCAAAAACCGCGCCGCAACCGGTCCCGCCGCACGAACCCCCGGCGCCGCCGAACTCGGTGGTACCGTACAGATTGCCGTCGGGGCCGACCGTCAGCCCAATGGGGCTCATGCCTTCGGAGCCGGAAAAGTCGTGCAATGGAGAGAAAATCCCCCTCTGGCTCAGTTTGAAGACCGCGCCAAAACCGTGATTACCTCCAAATTTTGTCGTCCCGTAGAAATTTCCAGATCGATCCAGGACCAGGCCGGTATACGGGTTTGCCCCGTCCTGCGCGCCGGTGAAGGTGTGCAGAACCTGGAACGTCTGCGCCTGGGCTCCGACAGCCGCCACCAGCAGAATGAAAAAACAGGCCGCGGCCGCCAGCCCAACGGTTACCGAACTCCGAAGCTCTATGCGAGTCATGATCGTCTCCTCAACCAACGGATGGCGCCTAATGCTTCGATCCATACCTCCCACACTGTGGGACGTGGCGTGCCGCTACGCCGATTGTCGTCTTATGGCGTGATTTCCCAGATCACTCCGTTGCCGTTTCCGCCAACTTGAGTGCTGCCAAAGAGATTTCCATTGGCGTCCATGGTGATTTTGCTGTTAGGGTATCCGCCGTCGGGGCCACCGGTAAAGTGATAGAGCGAAGTATAGACCCAGCCGCCATGGCTCGGACTGAGCTTAAAGACACGTCCGCGTTCCAGTGAGGTAACGCCATAGAGATTTCCCGCCGGGTCCATAAACAGTCCGCCGTTCGGTCCGCGGTCAGTGTTGCTGGTGAAGGCATACAGCACGCTGAAGGTCCAATTTCCGTTGGACGGACTCAGCTCCCAGATCGTACCCCCGTCGTTGGGACCGCCATCGGTGGTTGCGCCATACAAATTTCCAGCAGCATCCATTACTACCGCGCCGTTCGGCCCGCTGCCGTCGGTGGAATTCTGAAAGCTGTGCAGGACGGTCTCACTCCAACCCGACTCCGTCGGGGTCAGCTTGAAAATCGCACCATAACCGAAGAGACCACCGGCGGTCGCAGTGCCGTACAGGTTGCCGGCATTGTCGAAAATCACGCCGCTCCACGGGGCATCGCCGTCGTAACCCCCGGTAAAGCTGTGCAACACCGACTCGGTCCAGCCGCCTCCGCCGGGCGTCAGTTCGTAGACGTTGCCGGAATATCCGCTGGCTGCGCCCCACGAGGTGGTGCCATACAAATTGCCGGCCGCATCGAAAGTCAGATGCCCGAATGCCGGATGCGCGCCATCGTTCGGGGGTCCCAGGAACGTGTAAAGCGTAGTTTCAGTCCAGGGACAAGAGAAAGTTTGGCAATGGAACTCTGCCGGAGGTCTCAGCTTGAAGACGGTTCCGCAGTAAATGCCCTGGCAATAGTACCCATCCTGCCCGAAAGTCGAACCGTAGAGGCTGCCGTCGGCGTCAAAGGCCACGATCTGGTCGGGAGTTAAGCCGTCCGTCGTCCCGGTAAAGCTGTAGAGCACGCTGAAGGCCCAGCCTCCAGATTTGGGGCTCAACTTGAAAACGGTGCCGCAACCCACCTGCACGCCGGAAGAGAGGCAGTTTGCATTGAATATGCCGCCATTGCCTGCGGTGCCATACAGATTCCCTTGACTGTCGCTGGTGATTCCGCCGGCAATCGGGTTCGCACCGTCCGCGCCGCCGGTGAACCTGTGGATAACCTGGAAGGTCTGCGCCTGCGCAGCCGGGGCGGCCATTGCTATTGCTACCGCGAAGGCGAGTGCAAGGCTTGAAGCCCGTGGAGTGCTTCTGACATTCAAGCTATTATGATGTTGCCATGCCTGGATCATGTTGATTCTCCATTTCCCGCGTTCCGCAAAAGGGCAGTCTGGGCGGTAATGTTGTGCGCCTGGAAGGAAGAAATCAACTTAATTTCACATTACGGTGTAAGAGCTTAGAAATAGAGGTTTTGTGAGGGAAAATTTTCATAGCTGCAATTAAGGGTTCCGCGGTCTCGCCTCCATAGTCAATAAGTGCTACTGCCTGTTCAGCAGCGGTTGTGTCGCAATAATCGGCTAAATCTCTTCTCTTGTAGTGACTACACCGTAATCCAAAATTAAGTTGCGCTGCCGATGGCGCGTGGTACTGTTATGCGCGAAGCCAGCCCTAAAGGAGTAATCAACATGGCCCAGCAACCGATCACAGCTTCGATTTTCGCCATCAACCCACGAGCGCGAAGCGCAGCCTTCGTCGCATTGGCAACTTTAGCGGCAGCTCTCATGATCATCCCGACGGCGCAGGCGCAGACGTTCAGCGTACTGCACAACTTCACCGCGGGGGCGGACGGGGCATATCCCCGTGGCGAGCTCACCATTGGACCTTCAGGAGCCGTGTACGGAACGGCGGAGTACGGCGGGACCTACGGTAATGGCACAGTCTTCAAGCTCAACCAGGTGAATTCTGCTTGGGTCTTCAGTCTCTTGTACGAATTTACTGGGAAGAGCGATGGAGCCGCCCCCATCGGCGGAGTGGTGTTCGGCCCGGATGGCGCTTTATATGGCACGACCCAACAGGGTGGCTATGAAAACAACGGAACCGTCTTCGTGCTGAGGCCACCGTCCACGTTTTGCCGGTCGATAACGTGCTATTGGAACGAAACCGTACTGCACACCTTCACAGGAGTTCCGGATGGAACCTACCCTTGGGTCGAGAACTTGATCTTCGATCCAGCGGGAAACATCTACGGCACGACAGCTGGCGGGGGCACGTATGACGGAGGAATGGCGTTCGAACTGTCCCCGTCAGGCGGCGGATACACAGAGAGCATCCTTCATAGCTTCGGCAGCGGTACTGACGGGGCATACCCCTTCGCGGGCGTCGTCTTCGATGCCGCTGGAAATCTATACGGAACCACGGGCAACGGAGGAACCGGGCGCGGATGCGACTACGGCTGCGGGACGGCTTACCAACTGGTGCCTTCAGGCGGAAGCTGGCTGGAGAATATCCTGGTTAGCTTCGACCTGGGGGAGGCCGGCCTGGCGGGCGCGTATTTCCCTTACAGTCCGCTGGTCATGGATGCCTCCGGCAACCTGTATGGCACCACGATTTACTCCACGAGCAATTTCCTTGATGGTATAGTTTTCAAACTTGCGCCCTCAGACGGAGGGTTCACCCCGTCCGTGTTTTACCCCTTCCTCTCATCCTGCCAACCCTACGGTGGCGTCACCATGGACACAGCCGGCAATTTTTTTGGGGTCTGTACGGTTGGCGCACCCGGCGTATTCGAGCTGACCAATTGCAGCCAAACTTGTGTCCTGGTCGATCTCCACGACTTCAGCGGTCGCGACGGCGATACGCCTTACGGCGCCCCGGTGCTCGATGCGGACGGCAATCTCTATGGCACAACTGAGTACGGAGGTACAGGGGAAAACTGCCAACTGGGCTGCGGCGTGGTGTGGGAGATCGCGGGTGTGGGCGCTCCGCGTAAGAAATGAATTGACTTGAATTGATAGGAGAGCGCCTCCTGGATTTAAGACTCAAGCATGAGGCGTTCTCTTCAGTTAGCAGAGGAGAAGGGTATCAACAGGACCGCCAAGATCAGCAATGAGAGAGAGCCGAAGGCAATATAGCTGTTGATAAATTCCCAGAGCACCGGTAATCCCTGTAGGCGGTTTTCCTGAGATGGGAATTGTCCCAACAGATTTTTCTCTTTTTCGTTGCTTCTGGTTTCATGGAATTTGATACTGATTGAGTTAGGGTCGGATCCGCCTGCACCCCGGCGCTCCTACCCTATTTGTGTTTCGGGGGTATGAAACCGTTGTCGGTTGCCAGTTGTCCGTTGTCAGAAGCCAGTTGTCGGTTACCAGCAACCAGCTGTCAGCTATCAGCTGTCGGCTATCAGCCGGAAAACCGGAATTCCCGGATGCTCGTCCTCGCATTTTCCCTTCCTAAGTCCTTGCGGCTCAAATTTTTACGTGTAAGTCCCATGGTTTCAAATTTTTACGGAGAGTTTTGTGTGGAATCAGCAGGTTACGGACGAAAAAGGGGAGGGGGGTACCGCCAATCACGGATGGTGGAGGGTGGATGGTACACCGAGCGGACGGCGGGCAGTGAAGGCTGCATGAGCGGGCGTCCCGTGTTACAACTGAGAGCGTTCCGCCCATGAACAGCAAACGCACAACAATCGTCTTCCTCAGCGTGGTGGTGCTGCTGGTACTGGGCCTCGCCGTCATCATCACCTGGCCGTTTCTGAAGCCGTTTGCGTTTGCCATCATCCTGGCAGTGGTGTTTTATCCGGTACACGAGCGAACGCTGCGTGCGACCCGGCAGCGGAACGGGCTGAGCGCACTATTTTCCACGCTGCTGGTGTTGCTGCTGTTCGGAGTGCCCAGCTTCATCATCACGACGCTGGCGGCCAACGAGGCGGTGAGCGCGGCGCATTACTTGAGCCGCCGAAGCGCCGAAGAGGGTGGGCTGGCGATGTTCGCCACCAAGACGGCGGCTCCGCTGCTGCACTATGTCGGGCGCTGGGTGGACTTGTCGAAGTACGACTTCTACACCGTCGTGAGCGACAACGCGCAAAAGGCGAGCGGGTTGATGGTGAGCTTCGGCGCGGATGTACTGAGCAATCTGGCGCGATTCACCATCGATTCGCTGATCACGTTTGTGATTTTGTTCTTCCTGTTTCGCGAAGGCAAGGACTGGGCGTATCGCGCAGGGCGGCTGATACCGTTGTCGCCGGTGCAGGTGTCGCGGCTGTACCGGAATGTGTCCGACACCATCATCGCCAATGTTTACGGGATCCTGAGCGTGGGCGTGGCGCAGGGCGTGCTGACCGGCATTGCGATGAAGATTGCCGGTATGCCATCGTCGCTGCTGCTGGGGCTGGCCGCGGGTTTTGCCTCGATTATTCCGGTGGTGGGATCGTCGCTGGTGTGGGCGCCGGTAGCGATTTACCTGCTGTTCAGCGGCCTGATCTGGCAAGGCGTGTTTCTGGTGATCTGGGGCGTGGTGGTGGTGAGTTCGGCCGACAATATCATCCGGCCGTGGGTAGTGGGCGGCCGTGTGGAATTGCACCCTATGGTGCTGCTGTTCTTTATCCTCGGAGGAGTGGAGGCGTTCGGATTTATCGGACTGTTTCTGGGACCAGTGGTGGCGTCGGTGCTGGCGGCGCTGTTCGCAATTCTGCGGGAAGAGCTGAGCGTGCCGGCCGTGACGCAAGAGCCGCCACAAGTTTGAGTCGTCATGAATACGACCGCGTTAATCGCGAGCTCAGTCGCTGAGCGGTTTGTAGAGGTCGCCCTGCTGGCGCTCGCCGACGGTGCGCAGCGCTTTGACGGCGTACTCCTGGAAGTGCGGCGAATTGCGATGGGCCTCAAGAGCGGCGGGATCGCGGTATTGCTCGTAGATGAAGAAGCGACGGGGATCGTCGACATGACGATGAACGGTGTAAGTCAGGCATCCCGGCTCCTGACGCGAAGCAGCCTGAAGTTTGGCGAAGATGATGGCGACTTCGTTTTCGCGGCCCGGATGGGCCATCCAGGTTACGGCCAGCACCAGCATATTGTCTCTCCTTCAGCGGCTTTCGGTTGGGCTGCTTATCGCGTCGAGCATCGCATGAAATTCCGGCATAAACATGGTTTGCTCGCGATCGGGTCCGGTGGAAACAATGCCAACCTTCGCGCCCGATTCCTTCTCCACGAATTCCAGATAGCGCTTCGCATTGTCCGGAAGCTGGTCGTAGCTGTCGATGCCGAACGTGCTCGTCTGCCAGCCCGGAAGCCTGCGGTAAACCGGCTCGATCTTTTCATAGCCGGAAATTTGCGCGGGAATCTGCTGCGTCTCTTTGCCGTCGATCTTGTAGCTGACGCAGATGGGAATCTCGGCCTGCTCGTCCAGCACGTCGAGCTTCGTGACCACCAGCCAGCTCGTGCCGTTGATCATGTTGGAGTAGCGCAGCAGCGGCAGATCAAGCCAGCCGGTGCGACGCGGACGTCCCGTGACCGCGCCGAACTCGTTGCCTTTCTTGCGCAGCGCCTCGCCAACGGCGTCTTTGGATTCGGTGGGGAACGGTCCTTCGCCGACGCGTGTGCAATAGGCTTTGGTCACGCCGATAACGGTGTTGATCGCCGTTGGAGGCACGCCGGTTCCGGTCGCCGCGCCGCCGGAAGTTGCGCTCGACGAGGTGACGAACGGATAAGTTCCGTGGTCGATGTCGAGCATAGTCCCTTGTGCGCCTTCGAACATCACGGGCTCGCCGTTGGCGATGGCGCGGTTCAGCAGCAGCGCGGTGTCGGCCACAAAGGGCGCAACGCGATCGGCAATCGCCGAGTAGTCGGCGAACATCTTGTCCGCGTCGAGCGGCTCGCTGTTGAACAGCGCGTGCGCGATAGTGTTCTTCTCGCGGCAGGCATTCTCGATATGCTTCTGGAGCAGCTTCTTGTCCAGCAGGTCCTGGACGCGCAAACCGCTGCGCGCCATCTTGTCCTCGTATGTGGGACCAATGCCGCGCGAGGTGGTGCCAATCTTCACTCGTCCCGGCGCGTTCTCCGCAGCCAGTTCGATCAGGCGATGGTAAGGAAGAATCACATGGGCGCGATTGCTGACGAAGAGATTGCCGTCAACCTTAACGCCCGTCGCACGCAACGCGTCCACTTCCTTCATGAAGGCAAAGGGATCGAGCACGACGCCGTTGCCGATGACACCGCGGCAGCCTTCGCGCAGCACGCCGCAGGGAATGAGTTGCAGGATGAATTTTTTGCCGTGAATGGTGACGGTGTGTCCAGCGTTGTGGCCGCCGGAATAGCGCGCCACCACTTTGAAGCGCTCGGAGAGCACGTCAACGATTTTGCCTTTGCCCTCGTCGCCCCACTGCGCGCCGACGACGACCGCTGTCTTGCCAGTTTTCAAAATGCCACTCCGCTTGCGATCGCAGGAATTGGACGCAGCGACCGCGCAAAATCCGCACACAACTCGCCTGTCCTGGATGAGACCACGCTAAATTCTGGGAAAGTAATAGGAGACGGGCTGTGTAACTCTAGATTTTACAGGGATTGGTATCGCAGGTGCAATCCAAGTCGATTGGTCGTAGTTGCTCAACGGGCCACTACCCGATTTGTCATCACGAGCGGAGCGAGGGATCTGCTTTCTGCTGGTCCACCGAAAGGCAGATTCCTCGCGCCGAACCCTGGCGCTCGCAATGACAACTTCGAGTTGTCGCATTATAGGGGTCCTTCGACTCCGGTTCGCGCAAAAAAAAGCCGCGCGAACCTCCGCTCAGGATGACACCGCGTTTTGAATGGCACGGCGTTTTGACGATCGGTGTAATACCGTGAGTACTCTGACACGACGCTAGTGATTGCTGTCATACACTACACACCATGCCCGAACTTCCTGAGGTAGAAACCATCGCCCGCGGTCTGGACAAGCGCATCGCGGGCGACGTCATCGAATCCGTCTGGCTTGGCTCAAAGCCCGAGCCGCTGAAGTCCACTGCGCAGGAGATTGCCGCTGTTCTTGAGCACTCGCGCGTCGCACGGGTGCGACGCGTCGGGAAGCACATCGTGTTCGATCTGGATCTGGAAGGGAGGAGCGGCAAAGCGCCGAAAAGGAAGAGTGGCGGCCAGTGGATCGTGCATCTCGGCATGACCGGACAGTTGCTGATTGGTTCGCCGGAAGCGGAGACGTTGAAACACACGCACGCCGTGCTGAAGCTTAAGTCTGGACGCGAGCTACGCTTCGTCGATTACCGGCGCTTTGGCCGATTGGCTGTGGTGCGGATGGATGCGCCGGACATCTCAGGTTTCGCCGCGCCTGGCGTCGAGCCGCTCGACATCAAGGTCGAGGATTTTATGGCGCTCTTTCACGACCGCAAGACGCCGATTAAGAGTGCGCTGTTGAACCAGAAGCTGCTGAGCGGTGTCGGCAATATTTATGCCGACGAGTCGCTGTTTCGCGCGAAGGTTCGCCCGCGGCGGCGCGCTGCGTCGCTTACCACGTCCGAACTGAAGAAACTATACAAAGGATTGCGTGACGTGCTGCATCAGGCCATCAAACTCGGCGGCTCGTCGGTCAGCGACTACGTTGACGCTGAAGGCCGCGAAGGATTCTTCCAATTGAAACATCGCGTTTACGGCAGAGAAGGGAAGCCATGTCTGGTGTGCGGAACGCCCATCAAGCGGGTTATCATCGCAGGACGCAGTAGTCATTATTGTCCGCTTTGCCAGAAGTAAAAAGCATGTTCACCACGGAGGCACGGAGCGCACGGAGTTTTCCAGCGGATTTGCTGGTCGCAGATGGCACGCAAAAATGGCATGTACAACTGCGACGAAATGGGACAAGAAAAAACATCAATAAAAGATTTTCTTCCGTGATCTCCGTGCCTCCGTGGTGAACACGTCCCGAGCGAGTGAGGATTCATGAGCGTTTTTTCCATAGCCGTCGATTTAGGCGGGACCAACCTGCGCATCGCCGCCGTCAGCAGCGAAGGCAAGATGCTGGAGAAGGTGACCACCGGAACCGAAGTGCAGCTGGGCCGCGACCACGTCATCCGCGAGATGTGTGACGCCATCCAGTCGCTGACTACCAAGCATCGCAGCGCAGGCGATCTTGCCGGCATCGGCATCGGCGTGCCCGGATTCATCGACATGGATACCGGAACGATCATGCGCTCGCCGAACCTTCAGGACTGGGCGAACTTCCCCGTGCGCCAGGAGATCGAGCACCGGCTCAGCACCAAAGTCGTCCTGGAGAACGACGCCAACGCCGCGGCCTTAGGCGAGAAGTGGCTGGGCGCCGGCCGCAACACCGATCACATGGCCATGTACACGCTCGGCACCGGCGTAGGCGGCGGCATCGTGTTGAATGGCCGCCTGTGGCATGGCATGAATGGCATGGCCAACGAGTTGGGTCATTTCAACATCGAGTCCGAGGGCCATCCCTGCGGCTGCGGCAGCCGCGGCTGTCTGGAGCAGTATGCGTCGGCCACCGCCATCGTTCGCATGGCGCATGAAGAAATCGCCAGCGGCAACGCGCCCGATCTGGCCGACTTCGCGCGCGGCAATGTTGAGTTCACCTCGCGCGGTATTTATCAGCTGGCCATCCAGGGACATCCGACGGCGCAGAAGATTTATCAGCGCGTGGGACGCGCGTTGGGCATCGGCATCGGCTCCATGATCAATGCCCTGAACCTGCCTATGTACGTGATTGGCGGCGGCGTCTCCAGCGCCTGGGAGGCCTTCGCTCCCACCATGTTTCAGGAGCTGAAAGTGCGTTCGTTTATCTATTCCGTTACCGCTCCCGATCGCGTGGAGAAAGGCGAAAAGCACACGGTGGTCACCATCGCGCTGATGGGCAGCGACGCCGGACTATACGGCGCGGCGCGGTTGCCGATGCTGCCCCCGGAGGCGCAGACCGAGGCGATGCGCAGCTCGACGGCATCGTAGACATCCGAGCGGAACAGGAACTCCAGGACGTGAAGCCTTCAAACCCTGCGACATTAGCTGACGGGCCCGCTCGACAGTTGTACTTTGGCTTGGTGGATGTCGATGATTTTCAATTGCGTCACTGTAGCTCTGGAATGCGCGCCCGGGCCCGCGCTAGCGCGCCTAGAAACTGTTCGTTCTGTTCCGGCGTGCCGATGGTTACGCGGAAGGCATCCGGCGCTCCCCATGGGCCCGTCATGGGGCGAACGATGATGCCGTCCTCTTGCAGAAGTTGGCAGAGCTGTGGAGCATCTTCGCCGGCATGGCAGAAGATGAAGTTGGCCCACGTCGGCACCACGCGAATTCCCATCTCGGCGATCGCCGGCGTCAGCAGCTTTGCCCCGCGAGCGTTATTCTCGACTGCCTTCTTTAGGTGGTCTGCATCGGCCAGCGCGGCCAGTGCCGCCGTTTCGCCCAGCGACGAAACCATGAACGCCGGCTTCATGCGTGCCAGGTATCCGACCAGCTCCGCCGGACCGATTCCGTAGCCGACGCGAAGTCCTGCCAGCCCGTGGGATTTCGAGAAAGTTCGCAGCACAATGACCGGTCGTCCCGCCCGCACATACTCAAGCCCATGCGAGTAGTCCAAGCCGCGCTCGGCCGCGAAGTAGCTGGCAAAGTCGCAGTACGCCTCGTCCAGAACTGTTATGACATGCGACGGCAGCCGATCCAGAAAGCGATCGATAGCGTCAGGTTCCACAACCGTTCCCGTCGGATTGTTGGGATTGGCGAGATACACGACGCGAGTGTTGGCATCGACTGCCGCGAGGATGCGTTCAAGGTCATACCCATCGTTCAGCGTGGGCACTTCGATAAGCCGCGCGCCCGCGGCTTGCGTCACGATGGGATACACGATGAACGACAGCTTGCTGGTAACGGCATTTAGCCCCGGACCGAGCAACGTGCGCGCCAGGATATCCAGCAGCGTAGTCGAGCCGGCGGTCACCAGAATCTGCGCGGCATCAACTTCATGGATCTCGGCCAGCCGCGCCGTCAACTCCGCCACGCCATTGTCAGGATAGAAATGGAAATCCGAAGCCGCGGCTTTCACCGCTTCGATTGCCAGCGGCGAAGGCCCGAAGGGATTTTCATTCGAGGCCATCTTGATGCAACGCACACCGGTCTCCAATTCCGCCTGCCGCACAGCTTTCCCCGGCTTGTAGATCGCCAGCTTCTGCATGTGCGCCGGGACCAGCTTCTTGAAGTTTGTCATTCTATCTCCGATGAGACGGTTGCGATTGGCAGTTGGCACCTGGCACTTAGCCCGAGCCCGTGGGGTTCAGGTTTTTGGCTAAGTGCTAACCGCCGCCCGACGATCTGTCATGCCGCGGAACAGTCTTTCCCCCGCTTGCCTGGGTGCCCCGTTCCAGCCTGCTTTTGGCTGGGGCGGGGCGTACCGCAGTTTTCAACTGCGTTACTTCCTTCGCCGTCAGCTGCCGCAACTTGCCCGGCTCCACGTCCAGTTCCAGCGGCCCGTAACGCACGCGTCTTATCTTCTCGACGTGGTGTCCAATCTCCTCGAACATGCGCCGTATTTGCCGGTTGCGGCCTTCCACCAGCGTCATCTCGTACCAGGGATTTTCCCCTTCGCGCACTAATTGGATGCGCACGGGCGCAGTCCGCACCGCCTCTGAACGCCGACGCTGTCCTGCCCTCGGCTCGCGCCCAGCAGGCGTCTTCAGCGGAGACCGTTCCGGCCGCAGCATCACGCCGCCGCGCAGCTTCTCAATCTGCTCCGCTGTCGGCTTGCCGCTGACCTTCACCACATAGGTTTTAGGCACGTGCGACGACGCGTGCGTCAACTTCTGCGCCAGCTCGCCGTCATTGGTCAGCAATAGCAGGCCTTCACTCAGATAGTCCAGCCGCCCAACCGGATAAACGCGCGCTTTAACACCCGTCACTAAATCTAATACCGTAGGCCGGCCTTGCGGGTCAGTGACCGTGGTCACGTAGCCCTTGGGTTTGTGCAGCAGCAGATACACGTGCCGCTCGGCGCCGCCCAGCAGCTTGCCGTTGACCTTAATGTGATCGTGCTCGAGATCAGCCTTGCTTCCCAGCTCCGTGACAATCTGTCCGTTGACGGAGACCAGTCCGCCGGCAATCAGCTGCTCAGCTTTGCGCCGCGAGGCAATTCCGGCGGCCGCAATGATCTTCTGTAATCGCTCAGCCGGCATAGTCAGCCCGTCCCGTGTTTCGTCGTGCGTGACTTTCGGCGCATGAATGTTCCATATGTCTCATAGGCGATGTGATCTTCTCACGTCAGCTGGCCTTCGCCAAACCCATCGCTTCGTCCTCGCAGCTTACTTTTTGCCGCGATAGAGCCCGGCAATCCCAAAGCTATAGGGCGTCCACGACACCTCGGTGAAGCCTGCCTCGCGCATGCGTTGCAACATCTCCTCTGGAGAAGGGAAGCGCAACACTGACGCTGGAAGGTACGAATACGGTCCGCTCACTCCCGAGATCAGCGTCCCAATCGCGGGCAGCACGCGGCGAAAGTATACGCGATAGAGCTTGCCCAGCAGTCCTTTCGGCTCGCCGAAGTCGAGGATGCCGATCTCGCCACCCGGCCCCAGCACACGATAGATCTCCGCCAGCCCGCGATCGTAGTTGGCCAGGTTGCGAAAGCCGAAGGCTGCGGTCACCAGCTGAAAATTGTCAGCTGTGAATGGCAGGTTCAAGGCATCGGCTTCGATCCAACGAATGTTCCGGGTGTCCGACTTCTCCGCCGCCCGCACCAGCATCGCGTGCGAGAAGTCGGCGCCGAAAAGAGCGATGAGTTTGCACCCTTCATCCGGCGATGCAGCGCAAATGTCATGTCGCCGGTGCCGCAGCACAAGTCCAGCACTTGCGCGTCGGGACGCCGCAGCACTTCCGCAAACGCTCGCGCCGTGCGGTTCCACCATATGCGATCGACATTCATGGACAGCACATGGTTCAGCAGATCGTAGCGCGGCGCGATGGAGGTGAACATGGCGCGCACCGCAGCGGCCGCGGCCTCCTGGTCGCGCGCTCCCGCCGGAGCCGCGCCCACAATGCGCTCGGCTTCGGTCGTCACGGGTTGGTTGCGCTCAGGCATCAAAGATAGCTCCAGACATGTGGCCGGGAAGCTGTTAGCTCTTAGCGTTTAGCTAACAGCAAGCTGTAGTTGACAGGAATTCCTGGCTTGCTAAAAGCTAAGAGCTAAGAGCTAAAAGCTAAGAGCTAAAAGCTAAAAGCTAACAGCCAGCCAGCGACTGAATCTCTTTCACCGCTCGCATCACGCCTCGCGGCGGAACATTATTCACTACGCTCGACTTTGCCAATGCCGCTGGCCAGCACGAAATGCGGCACTCCGCCCACCGTCTTCTTGTCCGACAGCAGCCGCTTCAGAATGTTCCTGGCATCGACGTTGACCTTGGGCAACGGACCGTACGACTGCACCAGCGCAATGATTCGCTCCGCCGTCGCTCCATCCGTCACCCGCATCTCTTTGCCGATTATGCTGGCCGCAATCATTCCCCATCCGACGGCCTCGCCGTGCAACAGCCGCCGGTAGTTGGTCTCCGCTTCCAGCGCGTGTCCAATGGTATGTCCGAAGTTCAGGATGCGGCGTTCGCCACTCTCGCGCTCGTCCGCGCTCACCACTTCGGCCTTCACGCGAATGCACTCCGCAATTAACTTCTCCAACAGCGCGACATCGCGTCGCAGCAGCGCGTCGCGTTGCGATTCCATCAGCTCGAAGATCGCAGGATTGCGAATCACGCCGTACTTCATCGCCTCAAACAACCCGGAACGATACTCGCGCTCCGGCAGCGTGGCCAGCACGTCAGGATCGGCAAGCACGGCGAGCGGCTGATGAAAGGTCCCCAGCAGGTTCTTGCCGGCCTTCAGATTCACTCCCGTCTTGCCGCCGATGGCCGAGTCCACTTGCGCCAGCAGCGTGGTCGGAATCTGCACTACCGGGATCCCGCGCATGAAAATAGAAGCCAGGAACGCTCCCACATCGCCCACCACTCCACCGCCCAGCGCCAGCAGGATCGAGCGCCGGTCCGCACCCAGCCTCACCAGTTCCGCCGCCAGCTTCTCCAGTTGCGCCAGAGTCTTCGCGCGCTCGCCATCGGGCATGACGATGACTTCAACCTTCCGCCCAGCTTTGCTGAAACTCTTGCCCAGTGCGCTGGCCCAGTGCTTGCGAATCGGTGGCGCGGTCAGCGCGAAGACGCGCGCGTCGGGCGGAATGAGATCGCGCAGCGCCGCGGCCGACGACCGCAGTAAGCCGCGCTCAACCAGCACGTCGTACGATCGCGATGGAGTCTGAACTGGAATACGAATCAAGTTTCTAGTGTAAAGGATAGCCTGCCCTTTCATGGCAGCTGGGGTGGGACGGGCCTTGGCCCGCAGTGAGGGCGCAGCCACTAACGCTTCTCATGTGAGCATCGCATGGGGCTACGAAGTCCAGCCCGCAGGGCGTCATTTGTTTTAGCCGTGGGCGTCAGCCCGCGGTCAGCAGGAACAAGAAAATCTCGAGTCCCTTCAGGGACGGCACTTGGGAACCCGGGTCCCCATCTTTGTGAGAACGCTCGACGCACATCATTCCCGGTCTTTATCTGCGTGCTACCATGAACCCAATGCCAGCTCTTCCATCCGAAACCGATTTTATCGTCGTCGGCGCGGGCATTGCCGGCCTGCGCGCTTCGGTGGAACTTGCTTCGGCGGGTCGCGTGCTTTGCCTCGCCAAGCGTGAGGTTACCGAGTCCAACACCCGTTATGCGCAGGGTGGCATTGCCGCTGCTCTTAGTGACGATGACGAGGTCCGGCTGCATCTGGAAGACACCCTGAGGGCCGGGGATGGCTTATGCAACGAAGAGGCCGCGCGGGTGCTGGTGGAAGAAGGTCCACAGCGCATTGAAGAGCTGATCGAATGGGGCACGGAGTTCGATCGCGCCGGCGCCAAGATTGTTTTCGCGCGCGAGGGCGCGCACAGCCGCAACCGTGTGCTGCATGCTCACGGCGACTCCACCGGCCGCGAGATTGGCCGCGCGCTTTCCCGCAAGGCAGAGGCCATTAAGTCCATCAGCTTACGCGAATTCGAGTTCACCACCGACCTTCTGGTCCGCGACGGCCGGGTTGCGGGTGTCCGGGTGCTGGATGCGTCAGGACAACTCCACGACATTTATGCCAGTGCGGTATTGCTTGCCACCGGCGGCCTGGGCCACGTGTATAGCAACACTACGAACCCCGCTGTTGCAACCGGCGATGGCGTGGCCATGGCCTATCGCGCAGGCGCACAAATCAGCGATATGGAGTTCGTCCAATTCCATCCCACGGCGTTGTTTCTGAAAGGCGCTCCGCGCTTCCTGCTCTCCGAGGCGCTGCGTGGCGAAGGTGCTTACCTGCGCAATCTGGAGCTGAAACGCTTCATGCCCAAGTATCACGAGCTGGCGGAACTGGCCCCTCGCGATGTCGTAGCGCGTGCCATCGCCCATGAGCTGGAATTGGTGAAGCGGCCGGACGCCGCTGTGTATCTCGATCTCACCCACCTGAATGCCGAGCGCGTGCGCCAGCGTTTTCCCATGATCTATTCCACCTGCATGGAATACAACATTGATATCGCGGCGGAGCTGATTCCGGTCCGGCCGGCAGCCCATTACGCCATGGGCGGGGTCCGCACCGATCTCCAGGGACGCACTTCGTTGCCCGGCCTCTACGCTGCTGGTGAAGTGGCCTGCACCGGTGTGCATGGCGCAAACCGCCTGGCCAGCAACTCTCTGCTCGAAGGCCTGGTGTACGGAGCACGTGCCGCGCAGGACATGCGCGAACAGCTCCGCGCTGCGAGCACGCATCCAGCGGGCGCGGGCCCTCAGGTCGCGGCGGCCAGCGGAAATGGTCAACCCGCCGACGTCGAGAAGTTCATCCAGAAAGTTCAATCGCTGATGTGGGAACGCGTGGGCGTGGTCCGCGAGGGTAAGGGGCTACAACAGGTCGTCCCTGAACTGCGCGCTTTGCAGGAGCGGGCGCCGTCGTCAGGCGATCGCCGTTCTCACGAAGCCGCCAACATCCTGCAAGCCGGTCTGCTGATCGCGCGCTCAGCGCTGGCCCGCGAAGAAAGCCGCGGCGCACACTACCGCCTCGATCATCCGCTCAAGAACGACGCCAAGTACCGCAAACACTCCATCGTCACCGGCGACAATATCCGCTTCGAATAGGATATTGAAGGGGCGCACCTTCAGGCATGCCCTGAACTCACCGAACGGGTGCGCCGTTAATAGTCCCTTTCAGTTTTGTCATCACGAGCGGGCGTCAGCCCGCGAGGGATCTGCTGTTCGTACCTTTTCCGCGGCTGTGAAGCCGTTCCTGCGCTACGCCTGCTTTTTCTTCGGAAACACTAACGACAGCACAATCGAGCCCAGCAACACTCCCGCCACCACAGCCAGCGCAACCGCAGTCGGGATCGGCACATAGTCCGACGCCAGCATCTTCAAACCGATGAAGATCAGGATTACCGACAGTCCGTAGTGCAGGAGATGAAACGCTTCGATCATTCCCGACAGCGCAAAGAACAGCGAACGCAACCCCAGGATCGCAAACACATTCGACGTGTAGACGATGAATGGCTCTCGTGTCACCGCCAGTACTGCGGGGATGGAATCGACGGCGAACAACAAGTCCGTGGTTTCCACCACAATCAAAACCAGCGCGAGAGGGGTCGCGTATCGCAACGCGCCGCGCCGGACAAAGAACCTGCCGCCTTCATAGTCATCGGTCACGCGGAAGAGCTTGCGGAAGCCGCGCAGCAGCGGGTTCGACTCCGGATGGATTTGCTTGCCGTGCTGCAGAAACAGCCTGATGCCGCTGTAGATCAGGATGCCGCCAAAAATGAAGATGATCCAGTGGAACCGCTTCAGCAGTGCGATCCCCGTCGCGATAAAAACAGCCCGCATGATGAGCGCGCCCACCACCCCCCAGAACAGCACCTCGTGCTGGAATTCACGCGGCACGCTGAAGTAACGGAAGACCAGCAGGAAGACGAAGAGATTATCGACGCTCAGCGATAGCTCGATCAGGTATCCGGTGACGAACTCCAGCGAGAGTTGTGAGTTCGGCCGCACATTCTCGCCCACCAGGGTGTGCCCGAAGAAGTAAATCAGTACTGCAAACAGGCCCGCAAGACTTATCCAGACGAGAGTCCAGCTGATCGCCTCGCGAAAGCCGACCTCGTGCTTCTTGCGATGAAAGACGCCCAGGTCGAGCGCCAGCATCGCCAGCACAAACACGTTGAAGACCAGCCAAAAAATCCAGTTCGAAGGCATGCCCGGAATTCCGCAGCAGCCATTCTAATGGTCGCACTCGATCATTTGTGGAATGTGCCCATGTATTCCGTCTCGGCCAGCACATGTCCCTTCATCGCTTCGTCCAGTTGAGCACGGCTGGCTCCAGCGGCGAGATCGAGCTTCCCGTCCAGGGCATACAACTGAAAGAAATAGCGATGGGTTGCTCCGGCAGGCGGACAAGGCCCGTTGTATCCGGTCTTGCGGAAGCTGTTCTGCCCCTGTCGCGCGCCGCCGCCCAGTTGCTCACGCTTGGGCACGCCTTCAGGCAACGACTGCGCATTCGCGGGCAAGTTCCACAGTACCCAGTGCACCCAGGTCCCGGCCGGCGCGTCAGGATCGTCCATGATCAGGGCAAAGCTGGCAACGTGCGCTGGAGCACCGCTCCATTCCAAAGCCGGCGAACTGTCGACACCTTTGCAGCTGTATTGCTGGGGAATTTCCGCTCCGATACGGAACGCCGAGCTGGTCAACGTGAAGTTCCCCCCAGCGGCGCCTCCTGCAGGTTTGGCTTGCTGCGCGAAAGCCGTACCCAGGGTTACCGCTAGCAGCCCCGCGATTTTCACAATTGGTTTCATACGCAATCACCTTTCTTATTGCGCTGCGCCCAACTCCGAAATCATCGGCTTCATAGTACTACCGTCGTGCTACGGCTGCGGCAAAAGGTCGTGGACCGCCTCTTCCTCAAAGGAAGCGGCGCGTTTCGCATCGCCCAGCGACCGCCAGGCGCTGGCGCGTCCCATCGCCACGTCGTAAGTGAAGCTGCGCGCCCCACTTGCCGCAAGCAGATCCGGCGGAGCCTTGCGCACGGCTTTGTCGAATGTATCCAGGGCAGCCCGCGGCTGCTGGACGTCAAGATAGAGTTGCGCCAGCTTAAGCAGCTCGTTGGGACGCGGTGAGGACGACAGCTCGATTGCCCGTGATTGTGCGTGGATGGTCTCAGGAATTCGGCCCTCGTGCTTGTACAAGGTTGCCAGCGAGAACCATAAGAGAGACTCCTGAGGGTCTAACGAAATCGCCCGCAGATACTCGCGTTCTGCATCCGAACGAAGATCCATCGTGGAAAAGATGGTCCCCTTCATCCACGGCACGAAGGAGTTGTCGGGATAAATCTCACCAGCTTTTTCCGTTGCCGCAAGCGCCTCAGTAGACCGTCCCAGGGCGACCAGAACGCTTGCTGCATTGGCCCATTGATTGAAAGCCCCGCCGCGAGATGGCACCGGCGGGCCGGCCGGTAGGGGCGCGGTCGAACAATTCACCGGGAAGCGCTTGATCAGGTCTTCAGTTTTTTCTGTGCGGCGCACCAGAACGACCGAGACCTCGTCCAGGTAGACCGGTCGCCAGGTGTCGCTCTGGCAGAAAGTCTTGACCGCCCCTAACGCGCTCTCAAAGCGATTTAGCGGCAAGATGATCGTGTTGATGTCGTAACGAGCGGCCTCCCGTCGCCACAGCTCAGAATCGAGCGGGGTTTGCATCAGCTCCGCTTCATGCGAGAAGCTCTCGGGGCCAAACGGGATGGCCCGGCCGTCGATGTAGTCGCGATGCCGGAAGCCGAATTCCCAAACCAGGTAGCCGCCTTCGTTATAGGTATTGAAGATTTCGTCCGGCAGCTTTTCGACCTGAATGAAGTCGGTCGCACGTTCCGGAAACTGCCATGCTAATCCCGTGCCGAATGTCCAGGGGAAATGGTTGCGATTGGTTATGACGTCGAATGACCGGACGAAAACCAGGGCCGTCAACGCACTGACAATGGCTGCCGCGACTGCCAGACGTAATCGCGAACTCGGAATCCGTGATCCAACCTGCTGCACTGCCGAAGACAGGAACGTCCCGCCCACAACCACCACGACACAAGCGGTCAGAGCGTCCATGCGGACATGCTGCGCGCCCACATACGTGGCGGCCACCAGCAGGATGGCTGCCCCCAGTTGACGCTGCCATAGCGCAATCAGCGCTGCCACGACCGCAATCACCAGCAGTAGATAGAAGCTGCCCTTTGTACTTCTCAGCGAGAATGCAGCTGCGGCTGCGGTCCAGTTCAGCGGGACACTGCCCCACTCAGCAATCCAATTCGAGTAGAGGGCCATGGCACGATTTTGACGAACCATTGCCGAGTAGATTCCCAATCCCCACCCGGAGTAGATTCCCCATCCCCACGGGTTTGCCAGAGTAGCCAGTGCCGTAGCCGCGAACCAGGGCCACGCCCCCCTAAGCCGCTGGATAGCCTCGACGCGAAGCGTAGGAGAAAAGAGCATTTCCAATACATCATTGCCGATAAACGCCAGGATCAATGCCAGGCCCACGGCAAAGCCGAGGTGTAGGTTGACCCACGCCAGCATCAGCAGCGGCAGCAGCCAGAGGTGAGCCCGACCCGTCCGATAGTTGTGCCACAGGATTGAGAGATAGGCCGCGGAGAGCACCACCGTGAACATGTCGGCACGCGGCGCGGTGCGTCCGGCAATAAGAGGTACTGAGAGGATGGCGATTGCTGCGCTTGTCGCCGAGCCGCGGCGGAGCAGCAAGGCGACCGTGCCTACACAGGCCGCAGCTCCCAGCCACGACATCAGGGCATAGCGGCCAATCAGGTAAGCGGCATAGAACAGCACTCCCGACCCGGCCGGATATATCCACGGCTTTCCTTGGGCGGTGTAGGAGAAGACGTCGGTCGAAAAAACATGATGATGGTGCGTGACCCAGCGTCCCGTCGCCAGTTGCCAGAAGGTATCCGGGTCCGAAACTGTCCGCAGGCCGGCCAGAAACGCATAAATCAGCGCAATCGCGGCGAGCCCCAGGAACAGGCCTCGGCCAGCTCTACTCGTCACGTTCGTCGCGCTCAGGGGACCTCCTTATCTACTTGCGGACTCATTTCTTCACTACTGCGCCCTCTCCAGCGTTAGTTCATAAAATGCCAGGCTCTGTTTCCTGGGATCGGGGCCTTTGCCCATCTCGGCTGGCGAGCGTATCGGTCCCTGGACGTGAAAGCGGATTTGCGCCGGATTGGCGAGAGTCAGCACCGCCTTCGGAATTTGCAGAGTTCTAGTGGTAACGGGATCGCTGGAATATTGGAATTTCCATTCGCCGACTGGAACTTTGTTTACCGTGACCTGGACTGCAAGGTCAGGAAAGCCAGGAGCGAGATTGGGAGCGACCATCGCCCACAGCGAGACCGCATCCGGCAGTTCGTCCTGTGACAATGGCAGGTCCAGGCCAAAGTCGGGTCCGCTGCCCCATGTCTCATCACTGTCCGGATACAACCATTGCCCTCGCGTAAACAGACCAGCGCTGCCGCCCTCGGAGAAAGTCAACTTCTCACCCAGAGAATATCGCCAGTTGCGTTGCAACGCCTCGCGATAGGAATCGTAGTACACCCGGTAGCGCGACAAGTCGGGGAGCGCGGCCGGGTCAAAAGGGTCGAACGGGTAATAGGAGCCGGCCGGCGGCACGATGATGGACCGAATCTGGCCACGGCCTGCTTCGTACAGGCTCAGTGGCAGCAGCGGCCACCCGGCGTGAAGTTGGCGCAGGTGCAAGGGCCCCAACTCTAGTTGCGACAAGATTGAGTCGTCGAATGCCACCGGGCCCCGGTGCAGCAGAAGCTCATAACGCAGCGTCGCCAGCATACCTTGCCAGCGCATGATGGCCCCGACGTTCCAGTAAGCCTGGCCGAGGCCAAGCGCTCCCACAAGTATTGCGGTTCGTGTGATTGCCTTGCGATCGGGCTTGAACCACCCGGCGAGCACGGCGATCAGCAGACACGTCGCGGCCAGCGGCAGGAACAGATTCAATACCCGCGCGGAAACCTCAAAGTTCAAGTTGGCGGGAGCGCGTCCCATGAGTACTTCTGTGCACAAGTAGCCGACGCTGCCCAGTCCCACGACCGTGATTAACTTCTGAGCTACGGCCAGGCGTGAAGGCACCGCCAGCAGCAGCACGCAACAGAGCAACACCACCAGCGACACTTTCGCAGCCAGGTGCTGGCTCTGCAGCAGGACAGCCAAGCCTTGCAGAAACCGGTCTCTATTGCCTGCATCGAATGGCCAGATGACCGATGCCGCGGCCAGCGCTGCGCCCACCAGATACCAGATCGCAAGCCCGGTCAAAAGAGTCTTGTGCTGTGGGGATCTTTTCCATCGCCAGATACAAACCGCAGCCAGGATTACGCCAAAGAACATCATCGACTCGTAACTCACCACCATTGGTATGGAGAGTCCGAGCAAAAGCACCAGGGTCCAACCGCTGAGTTCCTCACCGAACAGCAGAATAAAAAGCACGGGCCAATACAGCGAGACGATGAAGTGACTATCGGTCGCGAGATAGGCCTCCACATTCATCGTCCCCGCGAACAAGCTCAGCAGCGGAAACAACATGTACCAACGCCGGGACGCATACCGGTAGCAGATGTAAAGGCTGATCAGGGCATGGGAGTAGAGGCTAAAACCGAAGATCAGCGAAAGCACATGCAGGGAATGCACCCGGAGATGAGTGGCCAGCACCAGCGGTGTCTGTTCCCACAGAATGGTAAAGATGCGGGCCCGGAAAAAATCCCGTTTCCAATCGCCAACCCAAAAATAGTAGGTACCGGTGGACGCTACGCGAATAAGAAACCAGGCGCCGTCGGCCCATAGTTGCAGGTCAGCGGCAACGGCGCTCATGCGTTCCAGCACCACGGCGACCAGCGCGGCATAAACTACCGCTGTGCCGGCGTCCAGAGAGCGACGGCGCCGGAAAGTCCTTTCCGGCCGGCGTTGGTTCGCCTCGTGCTCCAAAGCTATCAAGGGTGGTTGCGGTTCCATGCTCCTCAAGCGGCGGCGGAATGTGCGCCAGCAGATGCGGCAGCGAGAGCTCCGATACTGTAGCTTACCGCATCTCCAGCCTGGCTTCGCAGGCTGCGCGCGCTCCCCGCTGGACAGGGCGGCGATGCTCACACGTCACAAGCCGATGTGATGTACGCACTTGTTGGGTGTGCGCCCACAGTGTTCCGCTGGACTGTATCTGGAGTAGAGCCTGGGAAGCCGAAAGTGGCAGATATCTCGCGCAAGGCTTTTATTGACAGCCTTGGCAGCGATTTTGGCGGATCACCACAGCAAGTGACCGCCGGCACTCGGCAGGGTGCGCGGACCAAAACCAGCGCAACACCGGCATTCCTGGCCCCTCGCAGCGGCTCGCACCCGCTGCGGCCGTGAACAACGGGGATACGATGTTCAGTTCAGGGGGTCGTCGTGCTTACACCATACGGGTTAGACATTATAGAAAGCTGCCTGGCGTGCAAGATGCGGGCAGAACACATCTTTTGCGATCTTCCACCAGCAGCCTTGCAAGCCTTCGAAAACATCAAGTACGCAACTGCCTATCCTAAGGGCGCCGTGCTTTTCGTGGAAGGTCAAACTCCGCGCGGTATCTTCGTTCTGTGCAAGGGACGCGTGAAGCTTTCTATCTGCTCCACCGACGGCAAAACGCTGATCCTGAAAATTGCCGAGCCGGGTGAAGTGTTGGGCCTTAGCGCTACCGTAAGCAGCAGGCCTTACGAGCTGACCGCCGAGACCGTGGATCCGTGCCAGGTAAATTTCGTCAAACGCGAAGATTTTACGCGCTTCCTCAAGGAGCACAGTGAGGCTTGCCTGCGCGTGGCCGAGCAGCTCAGCGACAAATACAACTCTGCTTGCCGCGAGATCCGGGCGCTTGGCCTTTCCCACTCCGCAGCCGAGAAGCTGGCGAAGTTGCTGCTGGAGTGGAGCGCGCGCAACGGCGAAGCCGCCAAGCTGGAACCGCGTGTCAAGCTGGCCCTGACCCACGAAGAGATCGCGCAGATGATCGGCACCTCGCGAGAGACGGTCACTCGCCTCTTTGCTGACTTAAAGAAGCGGCAGATTGTACAAGCCAAGGGTTCCACCCTGCTGATCCGCAATAAGTCGGCGTTGAAGGCGATGGCGATCACACAGTAAGGCCCCGGGGAAGAACAATAATCCTAGTGCAAGGCTGGAGTGTGTCTTTTTGGGCTGCCTTGCGCTAACCCACAAACTATGGTCTAAGCGGCTGAAATCAGCCTAATAACAATAGCTTAGGTGTTCTGCCCTAACTATTTCCCTTCTTGCTTGTGAATGAGGTCACGGAAACCGGTGACTGCAGTCACTGCATGAATTTCTCCAGAGCAGTATCACCGCAGTATGGAGAGCATAAATCAGTCGAATTGCTTGACGTGCGATTTCCGACCCGATCGCCTTTTTTGCGACATGCCAGGGGAGTCGTTAAAGGCGTTTGACCAGATTAAGTCTCTCGGCTCTTATGCCCGTGGCTCGGTTCTGTTCGCTGAAGGCCGGCCCGTTCGCGGCATCTTTGTCCTGTGCGATGGGCGCGCCAAGCTTTCCATTTGTTCCGACACCGGAAAGCGGCTGACCCTGCGCATCGCTGGGCCTGGAGAAGTGCTGGGGTTGGGAGCAGCCCTGTCGAATACCCCCTACGAAGTCACGGCCGAGTTAATCGACAACTCGCAGGTAGTCTTCGTCCGCAGAAAAGAGTTGCTGAAATTCCTGCGCGAACAGCCAACCGTCTGCCTGGAAGTGGTGCGCATGCTCAGCCAGGACCTGCACGGAGCCTATGAGCGGGTCCGCACTATCGCCATGGTACGCACGCGCCATCCCCGCATCACCTTCCGGCCGCGCGCCTTGCTGGTGTAACCCGGCGCAAATATCTACCGCGTATGTCGCGCTCTGATGTGAGCATTCAGCGTACCGGCGATTCCTAACGTTCGAGATATCAACGTTAGAATGCTGCCCTCGACTTCGCACGGTCGTGAAGTTCCGTTATTAAACTCTCCAACCGTTCCCATAACCGCATCAACACGGCATTCTGACCAGATCCAACGAGCCTGCCTGAACCCTGGTGATTCCGCTCACCCCACGTTGTGAGCTGCGGAACCCATGTGACCCCAATCACATCCCCACGTGAGTCCACTCACTGCCTCCTGGTACATGTCTGGGCGATGGTTATGTGTTACCCGCTGTGACTACGCGCCCAAGGAAAAGCGAGGGGTTCTGTGAAACGCTGTGGTTTGGTTTTTCTTGCTGCTTTATTGCTGTCGCTGACGCCAGGTGCTCAAACACCCCAACGGGCCCAACCCCAAGCCTCGTCGGGGACCCCGCAATCGGTCCCGGCCGCGCCCAAGAAACATTCTTCTCCGGCAAAGGCCTCTGCCAAGATGGGCAATGACGAGTGCCTGGCCTGCCACAGCGATGTGACCCTGACGAAAGACGAAAACGGCAAGCAGATAAGCCTCCATGTTGACGACGCGAAGTTCAAGGGTTCCGTCCACAGTGTGTTCGGTTGCATCGACTGCCACTCCGACGTCAAGGCTTTCCCGCATGATCCAGCTCCCGCCAAGCCGGTGTGTGCCACCTGTCATGCCGACCAGCAGACGGCTTACGAGCACGGCATCCATGCCAAAGCCGCAGCTGCGGGAAACACCAACGTGGCCAAGTGCCAGGACTGCCACGGCAGCGTACATGAAATCCTGCCGCCCAGCGATCCTAAGTCGAAGGTCGCGCGTGCCAACATTCCCCAGACGTGCGGCGCATGCCACGGACAGAAATTTGTGATGGCCTCGAGCGGCGTGAGCTCCGCTCCCTTCACTTCCTATCAGGAAAGCGTACACGGCAAGGCTGTCGCCGCCGGTTCCGACAAAGCTGCGGTTTGCACCGACTGCCACGGCGAGCATGACATCTTGAGCGCTGGCGATCCCAAGTCGCCCATCAACAAGTTCAACGTCCCTACCACCTGCGCCAAGTGTCACAACGATGTAAAGCTTCAGTACGTGCAGAGCATTCACGGACAGGCGATCGCACGTGGCAATTGGCAGGCGCCGGTCTGTACCGACTGTCATGGTATTCACACCATCAAGGCGCCGAAAGACGCCAATTCATCCGTTGCCATGGGCAACGTGCAGAATACGTGCGCCTCGTGCCATGGAAGCGTGAAACTATCGAACGAGTTCGGCGTGCCCGGGGGCCGCGTCTCGTCCTACCTCGCCAGCTACCACGGGATGGCGGAAAAGGTCGGATCCAAGACAGTGGCTAACTGCGCCAGTTGCCACGGCGTGCACAACATTCTGCCTTCCAGCGACCCGCACTCCACCGTCAACCATGCCAATCTGGCGAAGACCTGCGGCCAGTGCCATCCCGGCGCCAATGAAAAATTCATTGCCAGCAAAGTACACCTGGACGGCACAGCGAAGGCAGATTTTGGCAGCAAGGTGATCGGCCTTATCAGCCGCTTCTACATCTGGATGATCGTCGGCGTCATTGGCGGCATGGTGCTGCACAACCTGATCATCTTCCGCAAGAAACTGATTCTCCATCGCATCGGTCAGCCGCGCATCCTCTTCCGCATGACCCGGGCCCAGCGCGCCCAGCACCTCACGCTGCTGATAAGCTTCTTTACCCTGGTATTGACGGGCTTCGCGCTGCGCTATCCGTCGTCGTGGCTTGCTGCCATCTTCATCAACGAAATTGTGCGCAGCTACGTTCACCGCATCGCCGGCGTGGTGCTCATCGCAGTCAGTCTGTTTCACCTGTGGTACGTCATCAAGACGCAGGACGGTCGCCGCATGATCAAAGACATGCTGCCCGATTGGAAGGACGTCACCGACGCACGTGACGCATTCCGCTACTACCTCGGCTATAGCGATCAACGCCCGCTGTTTGGACGGTTCAGCTATGCCGAGAAGATGGAGTACTGGGCGCTGGTTTGGGGCATGTTCGTAATGGCCAGTACCGGGCTGATGATATGGTTCAAGGGCGGAGTCGGAGAGCGCGTCCCCGGCTGGTGGATCGATGTTGCCATCACCATTCACTTTTACGAAGCCGTGCTGGCTACCTTGGCCATCGTGGTGTGGCACTGGTACGGAGTCATCTTCGATCCCGACGCCTATCCGATGAACTGGTCCTGGTTCGATGGCAAAATGTCGATCGAGCAGTACCAGCACGAACATCCGCTGGATCTGGTCGCCCTCGAGAAGAGCCAGGGTTCCGAACAGGAAGAAGAAGCCGAACCGGTCGCCGCTGGCTCTGACGAACACGCCGAAAAAGCCGGCAGTCACAAGTAATGGGAACAGGGTGGGACCGTGGTAGTCCTGCCCTTGCTCCTTAGGGGTGTCACATTCCAGATTTCGCTTGAAACGCTGTTGTAGATGTGTTTATTTTTTGCAGATACTCATGCGCGTTTGCACTCGGGTGAGGCTGAGAAGGGAAAACTAAACCATGACTGAGGACACGCAGTCCGATCCTCTACGCGATCATCCGCCGGTTTCACGAAATCTCATTAAGAACCCGATCAGCTTGATCGGTCTGGCGCTGGCCGCAGTTGCCCTCGCCAACATCGTTTTACTGGTCCTGATTGACATTCTCGGCACCCAGCCGTCTCCCTACATCGGCATTCTCGCCTACATGGTGGCCCCGGGAATTCTGGTTTTTGGCCTGATCTTGATACCGATCGGCATCGTGGTCGAGCGCCGTCGGAGGCTCCGCCACGCTGGTGTGCCGCATCATTTCCCGAGCCTCGACCTCAACAATCCAGCCCAGCGAAGCACGGTCGCCTTTGTGCTCAGCTTCGTGGTGATCTTCTCGCTCATGAGCGCGGTAGGCAGCTACAAGGCTTACGAGTTTACCGACTCGGTAAATTTCTGCGGACAGTTATGTCACACCGTCATGCATCCGGAGTTCACTGCCTATCAGGCTTCTCCTCATGCGCGTGTGGGGTGCGTCGATTGCCACGTCGGATCGGGGGCTAGCTGGTACGTGAAGTCGAAGCTGTCGGGCCTGCGCCAGGTTTACTACACCGCTTTAGGCACCTATCCCCGGCCCATCCCCACTCCGGTGCAGAACCTTCGCCCAGCGCAGCAAACCTGCGAACAATGTCACTGGCCGAAGAAATTCTGGGGCGCTCAACTGAAGACCTTCACTCACTATGGAGATGATGAGCAGAACACGCCGCGCGTAATTCGCATGCTCATCAAGACCGGTGGAGGCGATCCCTCGCTCGGCCAGGCCGGCGAAGGCATTCACTGGCACATGAACATCGCCAACAAGATCACCTACTTCGCCACTGATGAGCAGCGCCAGGTGATTCCGTGGGTGCGGATCGAAGACCAGAACGGCAAGGTGACCGAGTACACCGTGAAGGACAAACCGCCAACTCAGGCGCAGATCGACGAAGCCAGCAAGCGCCGCATGGACTGCATCGACTGCCACAACCGTCCTACGCACATCTATGTGGCGCCCGATCTCTCGGTGGACCGCAGCATCAGCGGCCGCGCCATCGATGCCACGCTTCCATATATCAAGCAGCAGGGCGTGCAGGTGCTAACCGCCGACTACAAGACCACCGACGAAGCGCAGGCCGCGATCGCAGAGAACGTCAACAAGTTCTACCAAAGCAAATATCCCCAGATTGCGTCCAGCAGAGCGGACAGCATCAAGAGTTCGATTGCCGAACTGCAACGCATCTATCGCACTACGTTCTTCCCGGACATGAAGGTGAACTGGAAGACCCATCCCAACAACATCGGTCATCTTTATTTCCCCGGTTGCTTCCGTTGCCACGATGGCAACCACGTCAGCAAAGACGGCAAGGTCATCAGCAAAGACTGCAACTCGTGTCACACGGTGTTGGAGCAGCAGGAAAGCGGCACGCAGATCGCGGCCCTGCCAGTTCAAAGCTTCAAACATCCGGTTGACATCGGTGACCTCTCGACCGTCACCTGCTCCGATTGCCACAGCGGAGGCGTGGGACCGTAGAGGCAGCCAGTTGTCGGAACCAAGAGTATGTCAGCGATAGGCTTCGCGGCGGTGGCGGACAGCAGCGATATTGATGGTGTGCTCGTCTTTTTGATCGAAGAATACCCGATGCTCGCCGCAGCGGAGGCGGAAGCCCGTAAGAGGGGGTTTGAGTTTTTTACATCGCCGGTCCGGCTGAGCAGATAGCGATCAACGCACTTCAGAATCTGCCTCGCGGTATCGCGGTCGATGGCGCGAAGATCTGCACGCGCGTCTGTTGACCAGATCACAGCGACACGCTGCAATCCCGACGGGTCACTCATTTACTCAGGCCGAATTCGCGCAGAACATCCTCGTGCGGAATGCCCTCACCACGAGCTAGCGACTCGCGGGCGCGGCCAAGGGCCGCTGCCGTTTCCGAAGTGAGCTCTTCCTCTTCCACAGGCGCGGCAGCCAGGGAATGGGAGAGCGGCTCTACCATCACTTCGAGCAAGCTGCGCACCACGGTCAGTTTCTCCTCGGGCAGCATGTCGAGTAACTCGTGCGCCTGCTGACGTTGTTGCGTGACGTCCGTGGCCATCGTTTCCCTTTTCCTAGTCTAGACCAGTCTACAGGCTCGCAATAGAAAACCGCATGGGATCACGCCGGGATAACCCTCTAAAAATGCGGGGTTTGCCCCGAGTGACATACATCACAGCCCCACGTGATGCCACTCACGGCCCTTCGGGTCGTCCAAATCCTATCTTGAACACATAGAAATGAGCCGCAGTTCAAACAGGGGGAGGAATAAACCAATGACTACAGCAAACGTCAGCGCTCATCCGGCGAGCAAGAAGGAATACACGCCACGCCTGATCTTCTGGGAAGTCACCAAGGGCTGCAACCTGCGCTGTATCCACTGCCGCGCCACGGCCACCGAGCTGATGTCGCCGGCCGACCTGCCGACCAAGCAGGCGCTGAACATCATTTCCCAGATCGCCGATTTCGGCAGTCCCATACTCGTGCTCAGTGGCGGCGAGCCGCTTTATCGCCAGGACATTTTCCAGCTTGCCGAATATGCCACCAGCCGGGGACTGCGTACGGCTTTGGCGACGAACGGCACGCTGGTCACGAAAGACATTGCCGAGAAGGTCAAAAAGGCCGGCATCAAGCGCGTCTCCATTTCACTCGACGGATCCGACGCGATCACGCACGACACTTTCCGTGGCATTCCCGGCGCGTTCGAGGCAGCCGTTTATGGCATGCGTAACCTTCAAGAACTTGGCGTTTCGGTGCAGATCAATACCACCATTGCCCGCCACAATGCACATCAGTTGCCCGATGTATTGGACTTGGCGCGCCGTCTGGGCGCCGATGCATTACACACCTTCCTGCTGGTGCCCGTGGGCTGCGGCGTTGACATCGCTGCCGAGCAGATGGTCGCTCCCGAAGAATACGAGCGCATGTTGAACTGGTTTTACGATCAATCCCTGACAGGTGACATTGAGCTGAAGGCGACCTGTGCGCCGCACTACTTCCGGGTGCTACGCCAGCGCCGCGCGGCCGATCGCATAGCCGGTCGCGAGACGGCTCCGCCGGTTGCATCGCATCCCCACCAGATTGGCCCAACTGACATGACCATGCCGGGCTCGACTGGAATCTCTCTCAAGCCAAATGGCGGCTCTCCAGTAGGACACTCGGGACATCCTGGTGGGCATCCCGGCGACATGAATGCCATGACCAAAGGCTGCCTCGCAGGGACCGGCGTCTGCTTCATCTCGCATGAAGGCGAAGTCTTCCCCTGCGGATATCTGCCCGCAATTGCCGGCGATCTGCGCAAGCAAAGCTTCGCGGAGATATGGAACGACTCGGCCGTCTTCGGGCAGCTTCGCGACGACGACAACCTGAAGGGCAAATGCGGCTGCTGCGAATTCCGTCACGTCTGCATGGGATGCCGTGCCCGCGCCTATGCCGCCACCGGAGACTTCCTTGCGGAAGAGCCCTTCTGCGTATACGAGCCCGGAACCTCGAATCAGATCATCCGCGAGATCGCCGGTAAAAGAGTCGGTTGAGACTTAGGTCATATTCCGCAAAGCTCAGTGGAACTACGATTGAAGCATGGCAGCTCACATTAGTACCGTTCCGAATTCCCGGCTGAGAGCGATGGTAGTCCCCCGCGAGCACGGCGCGTGGGGCATGATGCTGGTTCCGCTGGCGACAGGAGCGGTGGTTGCGGCGCGCTCGTCTGTCAACAGCGCCGCGGTAGTCATCCTTCTCATCGCCGCCATGTCCTTGTTCTGGCTGCGCACTCCGTTAGAGAGCTGGCTGGGCACGTCGCCCATCAAAGCACAGACTGATTACGAGTTTGGGTTGCTGATGAAGGCGATTGTGGCAATCGGTGTGGTCGCCGCCGGAAACGTGGCCGCTCTTTTGTGGAACGGGCATAATCGCGGGCTGCTAATCATTGGCGCGATCGCGGCGTTTGCTTTCGCCGTACAGGCTGGTGTGAAGAGACTTGGCCGCAAGGGCAGAATGCCGGCGCAGATCATTGGCGCCATCGGCCTGACTTCCACGGCAGCTTGCGCCTATTACGTCGCTACCGGCCGACTCGACCGTACGGCAATCGCACTGTGGCTGGCGAATTGGCTATTCGCCGCCGACCAAATTCACTTCGTGCAGGTGCGCATCCATTCCAGTCGCGCCGCGACGTTCAACGAAAAACTACAGCCGGGCCTCGGCTTTCTGGTGGGGCAGATCGGCCTCATCGCAGCGATTATCGCCGCCTGCCGTCTGGGCTTTTTCCCCGCCGCAATCGCGATTGCTTTCCTGCCTATCCTGCTGCGCGGAACACTCTGGTTCGTCCGCGGACGCCAGCCGCTGGATGTTCACAAACTGGGGTTCAGCGAGCTAGCGCAGGCGCTGACCTTCGGCGCGCTGCTCTGTGCGGCATTTCTGCTCTAATTCCGGCGCCATCTACTCCAGAGCTGCCTTTCAGGAACGTTCTTCACGGTGGCCGTAAAACGTAACCTCGCCTTCGCCGGCAGTTTACAAATTGTTACACACCTCATGGAGCAAACGCGCTCGCGATTTCGTATGTTCGATCAGGGCGGTTTGCGCCCGAGACGCGAATGGCAGCATCGAATCGCTTACAGATGAGCAACTCATCAACTTCTCAGGCAGTGCGAACCGAAAACCTCTGCCGCTATTACACCATGGGCGGCAGCGTCATTCGCGCCGTGGATGGCATCACGCTCACCATCGAGCGCGGCGAGTTTGTGGCGCTGCTGGGCCAGTCAGGCTCCGGTAAATCTACCCTCCTCAATCTGCTCGCCGGTCTTGATCGGCCGACATCAGGTTCGGTGCAGGTCGCAGGGCGCGACCTGGCCAGGATGTCATCGGAGGAATTGGCACGCTACCGCCGCAACGATGTCGGCATGGTCTTCCAGTCCTTTCATCTGATTCCAGCGATGACCATCACCGAAAACGTCGAATTGCCCATGCGCTTTGCCGAAGTTGAGCGATCGGAGCGGGCACAGCGTGTGCGCGAATCGCTGGAGCGGGTCGGTTTAGGCAAGCGGCTGGAGCATCGACCGTCGGAGCTTTCCGGCGGCGAGCAGCAGCGCGTTTCGCTGGCGCGGGCGCTGGCGAACCGGCCGTCACTGTTGCTGGCCGACGAGCCTACCGGCAACCTCGACAGCCGCACCGGAGAAGACATTCTCAACCTGATCCGCGACGTGAGTCTTTCGCTGGGCATGACCGTTGTCATGGTGACGCACGAACGCGCGCTGGCCGAGCGTTTCGCGCAACGGCTAATTTTTCTCGGCGACGGCAAGCTCATTTCCTCCGGCGATCCGGGGCCCCCGGCAAGGCCCGGGTTTGGACCTGCTGGGGCAGAGGAGGCGCTGGCGTGAAGGGCTACGATCTGTTTGAACTGGCCGTGCGCAATCTGCGCCAATCCAAGTTGCGCAATGGATTGACCACCGTCGGGATTTCTGTCGGCGTGGCCTCGCTGGTCGCGATGCTGTCCCTCGGTGTGGGACTTCAGCAGCTGGCGACCAAGCGACTGGCCGGCTCGGGCATGTTCGACACCGTTTTCGTAACCTCCAAGCAGGATTTTCGCGGTTTCGACCGCGAACAGGATCAGAAAGACCAGCATCCAGAGAACGCGCCGGTGCTGGATGACGCCGCGCGCGACAAGATGGCGCATTTGCAGTACGTCACTGAAGTCGAGCCGGAAATTCGCGTCATGGGCGAAATCGTCTATGGCGGGCAAACTCACTACGGATTCGTCACCGGCCTGCCTATGTCGGCCCGCGAGAATGAGGCCTTCGACAATCTGCAAGGCAAGTTTTTCTCTCGATCCGATGCCGAAGAAGTCATCCTGCTGAACGATTTCGCCAAGGAGTTGGCTCCGCAAAATCCAAAGGTCCTGATTGGACAGGAGGTCACGCTTCGCTACGGTGAACATCAGCCGTTGGCTGCCGATTCCGAGACATCCGGCCGGCCGCAACTCTCGGGCGAGCAGAGTGACGGAAGCAACCCGAAGGGCGGCGATAGCTACGGATTCTCCGTTGTGCGAAAGACACAGCAGTTGAAGGTGGTGGGTATCGTCGACGAAGAGCCTTACGGCGGAATGCGCACCGTCTCGCGCGGCCGCATCTTCCTGCCGGTTGATCTGACCGCGAAGCTCAACATGGCGGAGTTCAGCGACATGCGTAGCTCGCTGCGCGGGCATGGCAGGACTTACATGACACTGACCGTGCGCGTGAAGGATCCGGCCAAAGTCGCACAAGTGCAGGATGCGATCAAGCAGATGGGCTTCCGCACCTTCTCAGTGCTGGACGCAACCAAAAGTTTACGCCGCTTCTTCACCGTGCTCGACCTGTTTCTGGGCATCTTCGGCTCGCTGGCGTTGGCGGTGGCGACGCTGGCCATCATCAATACCCTGGTTATGGCGGTGCTGGAGCGACGTCGTGAGATCGGGGTGATGAAAGCGATTGGCGCCAGCGATGGCGACGTGAAGCGGCTTTTCTTCGCCGAGGCAGGTGCGATGGGCTTCTTCGGCGGCGTGCTCGGAATTGCGCTCGGCTTCGCCATCGGCAAAGCCATCAACCTCGGTACGGGAATCTATCTGCACAATCATCAATTGCCCGCCGAAGCGGTATGGATCATGCCGCCGTGGCTGATCGGCGCGGCCATCGCGTTTTCCATCGTGGTCAGCCTGCTGGCCGGCCTCTATCCCGCCAGCCGCGCCGCCCGGCTCGATCCGGTGCAGACGCTGAAATACGAATGATACCGAGGTCTACATTTTGCCTGAGATTTTATGGCATAATGTAAACGAGGTGATTTGCGATGTCGGTTCTCCACCAGCAGATAGGCGAGTGGCTAGGTGTTCCTGTTCCGCGTACGGAGCAGCAGATGCTCGAGATCGTCGAACGGCAACTGCCGGCGACTTCCATTAAGCGCCTGATCGCGCTCGGCATAACGCGTTCGGAGATTGACACGCTGGTGATCCCGCTGCGGACCCTGCAGCACCGCCGATCCCGGCGCGAGAAGTTGACGGTGGAGGAATCGGACCGCGTGTTGCGTGTCGCCCGCCTTCTGTCGCAGGCCGAGTCGGTCTACGGATCGCGCGAACAGGCGCTAGCCTGGCTTCGCCGCCACCATCCGCGCCTTCATAATCGCACCCCCCTGGAAATGTCGAAGACCGATACCGGCAGCCGCATCGTGGAAGAACTGCTTGTACAGATCGATGAGGGCATGTTCGTTTGACCACGCTCTGGCGTGTGAGCCGGCATCGCGACTTAAAGGGAGCGGGAGGATTGCGCGCTCCCGGACGCTGGCACGAGCGCGGTGTGCCCGTTGTGTATCTGGCGGAAAGTCCGGCAGGAGCTCTGCTGGAGGCGTGCGTCCACACCAGCGCCAACGATGTTCCGCCCAGATACACGCTGCTTGCACTGGGAGTGGATGCTCACGTCCCAGTGGAATCGGTGGACCCAAGCACGCTTCCGCCGAATTGGCCTGAAGACTTGCACAAAACTCGCGAAATTGGTTCGGCTTGGTTGCGGTCAGCACGCACGGCCCTGCTCCGGATCCCGAGTGCGCTCGTACCGGCGACCTTTAACGTCGTGCTGAACCCTCTGCACGCCCATGCTGCGCGAGTTCGCATCCAATCTGCCGTCCAATATCCATTCGATCCTCGAATTAAGAAATGAGAATTTTGTTGGCACGTAAATGTACTTCTCGATTACGGATTCGTTTTTGTGGTCTGGCGTTAATCGGACTGGTTGCCTTGGGCCCTCTGCTCCGCGCCCAGGGCCGCGCCGAGTGTTCCGTCATCCAGTCGCAGGTCCTGGCCCGGCAAGTGCGCTATTGCGCTTTCTTGCCAGCCAGCTTTGATCAGGACAAGACGCGGCGTTATCCGGTGTTGTATTTCCTGCACGGGTTGGAGGACAACGAGGAGTCGCTGCTCAACTTCGGGGGGTGGGATGTCGTCTCAGAGTTGCGCAGCAAAGGCAAGATTGGCGACTTCGTGATTTTGGCTCCCAGCGCCGGACACACTTTTTACATTAATTCCGGAGACGGCAAAGTTCGGTATGAGGATTTCCTCATGAAGGAGTTCATGCCGCAGATGGAAAAGAAGTATCGCGCGGAGGGCACGCGTGCCACCCGCGGCATTACAGGCGTTTCCATGGGAGGCTACGGCGCACTACGGCTGGCGTTCAAATATCCCGACGACTTCGCCGCCGTTAGCGCGCAGATGCCTGCCCTCATCACCGACGTGCCTAAGGATCTGAGTGCGAGCTCAAAGGACGGTCCGGGAGCGTTGCTGGGCAACGTGTTTGGATCTCGCGACTATTTCGAACGCAACAATGTCTTCTCCTTCGCCCGCAGCGATAGTGCCGCCAGCCTCAAGCGAATGAAGATTTATTTCGATGTGGGGAACAATGACGACTACGGCTTCGAACAGGGGGCGCAGGAGTTGGACAAGCTGCTGAAGTCGCGCGGAATCCCGCACGAGTTTCACATCTATCCCGGCGGCCACACCGCGCAGTTCGTCGTCAGCCACTTCAGCGACGTAATGCAGTTTCAGTGGAATGCCATCGGGGCAGGGAAGTAGCTCACATAGTCTCACTTTGTCGTGTCGAACACCCACATCGAATGATCGAGCACCAGTTGCGGCGGATAATGCTGCAACCAGTGATAGCCGTTGGCGTCGCTCAATACTTGCCCGGAAAGACAGCTTGCGCCCGCGACAATTTTTCCATTTATCTGCTCGGCTGGCGGTAGGTTTGTCGCCTTGATTCCATACAGCGCGGGATCGACGGACCCGAAGTAGGCAAGGTGCAACGTCTCATCCGGATGTTGTTGCTCGTAGGCGCGCAGCGCGAGCAACCCCTGTCCCCAGTCCAGATTGCTGTCGGTGAGAAGGCGCCAGGAATCGTCGGGCTTCACGAAAATATTGAAATACGCCAGATAGTCTGGCGCGTAGCGAAAAGCGTCGGCGGCATTGAGGCAAAGCGCAAGAATCACTACCGCAGCGGCGGTGCGATGTTGGCGGACGTGCTCCCAGATGCCTCCAGCAATCAGCAGCGCAAAGGGATAGAGCGGCAGGATGTGCCGCTCGCCAATATCGAAGCGCGACTGCACGGCAAACACCGCGTACACCATCGCGAACAGGCACAGAATAAGAAGGTCGCCAGGGGTGCGACACGTTTTGCAAACCCCCAAAAACAAGCTTGCGAAGAACAGTAGCAGCAGAATCGTGGGCCACTTGAGCGCGATGGCCACGGGATAGTAAAGCTTGATTCCACCCTTGGGATAGATCTTCCCCAGAAACCATGCCGGTCGTCCATGGCGATTGCTAAACGCCACTTCGCGCAACCCTTCCAGAAATTCTCCCGCGGGAACCAGTGCGTTTACCCGTACCTGCGATTTTGTGGCCCAGGTCTTCAGCGCCCGATTTGGAAAGCTCGCTTCGACCTGACCGTTGCCAATCTTCAGGTGCGCGACGTGGAAGAAATATCCGGCCCACAGGGTGAGCAGCGCGATGCCGAGCGCCGCCAGCGCGGATTTCCAATTCAAGCGCCGCAGCCCGCGCAAACCTTGATCGCGATCTAGGACCAACATTAGCCCCAGAGCGAGCAGTACCAGCGGAGGCGCGTAAAACTTGGTCAGTAACAGACCGCCCAGGGCCAGCCCAATAAGCAAAGTCTGCGATGGGTTCGGATTGCGTCGCCAGCGAACCAACTGGCAGGCAACCAGGAAGATGAACAGTGCGCCGATGCCGTCGGTAGTAGCGACGGAAAAGTTGGCGATCAGGGAAGGCGTGAACGCATATAGCGCCAATGAGACATTGGCTGCGCCCGTCGAGAAAAACTTGCGGCCGGCCAGCCATAGCGAAAGCCCCAACGCCAAGCCCAGCAGCGTGTTCATAGGGCGAGTGCGCCACGCCAAAGTTTCCGCGCCGGGGGTCATGGCGGTAAACAGAAACCCGTTATTCAGCGTCGACCATTTGAAGTCGGTATGGGTGGCCATCAAAGGGATGGTTAGCCACAGTCTGCCTAGCGGAGGGTGATCGTTCCAGTGCTCGAAGCGGCCTTGCTGCCAGGCCTCTACGCCGGCGACGATGTGCGCCGGCTCGTCATACGTCAACGACTGCGTTTTGATGAACCACAGCGACTGAGCACCAAACAGCAGCAGAAAAATCGTCGGAATCCACCAGTGGTGCCCACGGTGCGAAGCCACCCGGGCGGGATTTTCTGGAATGCTGGGGTCGCTCATCTGGGCTCGGCGATGGAAGTCAATTCTGCTGAACGCTTGCCTACGGCACATCCACGGCGCCCGGCGTTCTCAGCATACGATCAATCGCCAGGGCCAATCCGAAATAGAGGAACAGGATCATAACCAGCGGCTCTTCGCCGAGGTTGTAGTGCACCAGCGACGTTGTCTGGAAAGCTACGAAACCGGCTAGTATGCCCACGACGACGCCAGATGCAAAGCGGCTGTGCTCCCGCGTGCGGCGCAAAAGACGAATTAGGAACACCAGGTACGCCACCACAAACCATAGCCATGCTATCAGCGCCGGCAATCCGCGTTCCACGGCGATCTGCAACGGTGTGGAGTGAAAATGGCTTTGCACGTGATATAGGGCGAAGCCGCGGATGTTCCACTCCTGCCAGTGCACACGAGTCGTCTCCATGCCCACGCCGAACCAGGGATGCTGGCGTGCCAGTCGCACTCCGTCTTCCCACATCAGCCGGCGGAATTGCGAGCCGGCGTCATGGGTATCTTCCAGACGTAACCCCCGCGCGTGATACATCCACAGGCCGCCAGCCACACATCCTAGGGCCACCAGTGACATCGCCAAGATGCGCACACGTTTCCCGGCCAAAGCCCACAGAGCGACGAAGCATCCAGCCGCAAGCCCGGCCAGGGCTGCGCGAGTCTCGGTGAGCAAGAGCGCCGCCGCCAACGCGGCAAAGGTAACGGCGAATAGCGGCCACAACCCTCTCTTGTTGGGCGCAATACTCAGCAGCATTGCCCAGCTCATACAGCCAATCTGCATCAGCATCTCGGCAAAGACGACATAGTGGCCCAGCGTCCCCTGCGCGCGGAACGGCCTGCCTCGGGCAAATTGCAGCCAATATGTGCCGAAGGCGCTCTTCATAATCTGTTCGCGCGTTACGAAAGTCTGTTCCTTTTGAAATGGGAAGCCGCGCAAGTAATCTATGCGAAACAATGTGCCTGGCAGACTCTGCTCGATGATCCGCTCCAGTTGCGCTGGAGTATGAACGGAACGCCCGTTGATGTGAGTGATGATGTCGTCATGATGAACGTGCGCTTTATATAACGGCGTTTGCGGCGCGATAAGAGCAACCCTGACTCCCACACCGTAGGTGTATTGCCACGCGGTGAAGGCGGCTACCGCCAAGCCTGACAGGATCAGCAGAAAGACCAGCACCCGAACCTGGCTCAGCCGCTGCAGGCTCTGGGCAACCACGATCCCAGCCAGCACCAGGCACACAAGCTTCATGCGGTCCCAGCTCAGGTAAGGATCGGGACTGAGTGCAGTTGAGATTGCGCTGAGCGTGACGAAAACCAGCAGCGGCGCCGAGAGCGGCTGCGGAAATGGCCGCTTCCGTTCCACCGCCAGTTTTAGCAGCCAGAACAGAAACGCAATCTGCCAGGAGTGTTGCGCACCCTTGATGGAATGGGGCAACAGGATGGCAAACAGGCACAAAAAGAAGAAGATTGCGCCGTCCAGAAATCCGCTCAACGCGCTTCGATCAGCCCTCTGGATCGTTGTTCGATTTGGGCGTGAAGCATCGGCGGGCAACATTTCCGGCGGGGACGATTCTTCTCTGGTAGGCATCGAAGCTTGTACGTTACTGAGTAGCCTACACTACTGGCATAACGGCGAGAAATCCTGCTAAAGTTAAGCTTCGAAGTGCGCGCGTGGCGTCAGGGCCATATCTGTTCCTTCTGCGCTTGCTTCGCTGACGTCTCCCACGGGTACGGCCGCTGGAGTCGCCGTTCCGCGACCTTTCGGTAAACGGCATTATTGTGTTCGATCGACGATCCAAACTACTGGGTACGATCACCCTGCTGCACGATCTGGGGGTGACCTGCGTCGCCTTCGTAATGGCGTACCTGCTGCGCACCTTCCTGGTTCACTTTGCATTTTTCAGCAAACACTTACCAGGAATTTATCCGTTCGGCCACTACCTGCCCCTACTGGTTGCCTTTCTGGTGATCTGGGCAATCGTGGGATATTTTTCCAGCTTCTATCGCGATCTGGAACTCAGCAATCCCATCCAGCTCATCCTGAACATCGTTAGCCAGCTCGCCATCGTGCTGGTGGTCATCTACGCCGGCCTGTATTTGTTCCGCCGGACTGACATCAGCCGTACTTATGTCCTGCTGATCGGGGTGGTGGACTTCGTTCTCCTGTTGTTGGGACGCAGCCTGTCGTACTGGGGCGTTTCGCTGATGCGCGAGCGCCTGCGCCGCTATCACTATCTGCTGATTGTCGGCTGCGGACCGCGGGCTCGCGAGATGGCGACGCTCATCGAAGAGAGCCGCGGTATGGGTCTGCGGCTAAAGGGCTTTGTCGACACCGACGTCAGCGACACGCCGGCTGACAAGCTCGGCGGCTACGATGTCTTTCCACTCGATTCGGTCGGCGGCATTCTGCAAAACCATGTCGTCGACGAAGTCATCTTCGCCGTCAACTTGCAGGAGCTTGCCCGGCTGGAACCAGTAATGCAGCATTGCGCCGATCTCGGCATTCGCACCCGGGTACAACTTGAGTTCCTGCCGCCGGCGTATTCGCGCATTTACCTTGAAAATTTTCGTGACGTGCAGTTGCTTAGCCTGTCGAGCGCACCTGACAGCGAATTGCGCTTGTTCTTCAAGAGAGTGATCGACGTGGTGCTCTCGGCGGCGTCGCTGGTGGTGTTCTCGCCGGTCCTGCTGACTATCGCGGCCCTGATCCGAATCACCTCGCCCGGCCCAGTACTGTTCCGGCAGACCCGCTGCGGCTTGGGCGGACGGCGCTTCACGCTCTACAAGTTTCGCTCCATGATCAACGATGCCGAACAGATGCGCGCCGAACTGCATCAACTGAACGAACTCGATGGCCCGGTATTCAAGATCAGCGATGACCCGCGCATTACGCCGGTGGGACGTGGTCTGCGCCGCTTCAGCCTAGACGAACTACCGCAGCTGTGGAACGTTTTTCGCGGAGACATGTCATTTGTCGGACCGCGCCCGGCGGTGCCGGAAGAAGTAGAGCAGTATGAGGATTGGCAGCGGCGGCGGCTGCGCATGAGGCCGGGGCTGACCTGCACCTGGGTGCTGGAAGGCCGCAGCCATGTCGACTTCAATCGCTGGATGCAGCTCGACCTGAAATACATCGATAACTGGTCGCTGTGGCTCGACGCCAAGATCTTCCTGCGGACGATTCCTATCGTGCTCTCCGGCCGCGGAGCATACTAAATTCGCTGCCGAAGTTAAGATAACGGGCATTGTCTAGAGCACCGTAGGGATGGAAGGGCTTCTCTCAGGATGCGATAACGGGTTTGTCTACAAGGACAATCGATTGTGAGGCCTAGTACCATACCTTTGCTACCGTATCTACTTTCCCGATGACTGACTCGCAAAAACCAGACGAACACTTTTCCAGGGCCGAACTACGTTACCGCATCGCCGATTTCATCAATGATCGTCTCCGGGCTATCCCCTATTTTCACTCAACCCTGAAACGGGCGGCCAATTGGCTGCAGTATCGCCGGGACTTGCGCCTAATCAAGGCAGCCTCAAAGAGCAGTCCCGCGCGATCGACAGTAGCAGGCAGCACCAACCGAGTTCAACCGAATGGAGAACTTCCACTTCCCCCGATTGAGATGCGTCGACTGGTTGGCCCCTTCGATCCGGAGTCTTACGACAATCCCAACGGCGACCTGGTTTATCCCTGGCTTCCGAAAGAGACTTACGAGGCTGTCTTCGACTTCGGCTGCGGCTGCGGCCGCGTGGCGCGCCAACTGATCCTGCAGCGGCCTTGTCCGACCTCCTATGTAGGAGTGGACCTGCATGCTGGAATGATTCGCTGGTGCAACGATTACCTTCACCCGGTCGCACCTCATTTCAGCTTCTATCACCACGATGTTTTCAATGTGGCCTTTAATCCCGGTCGTGAAAAGCCTTTGACCGCACCGTTTCCTGTCGCGGATGGGCAGTTCACGCTGGTTAATGCCCTTTCCGTGTTCACTCATCTCACCGAAGAGCAAGCCAAATACTACTTGCGGGAGTGTGCGCGAATACTGCATCCCCAAGGCGTGTTGCAGGCCTCCTGGTTTCTGTTCGATAAGCCAGACCTGCCCATGATGGACGACAGTTACAACGCTCTGTATGTCTCGTATGCCGATCCCTCGGCTGCTGTGATCTTCGACAGGGGTTGGCTGCGCGACGCCGCACGCGGAATGGGATTGACTATATATAAAGTCATACCGCCCGGAATACGCGGCTATCACTGGCTGTTGCTGATGACGCATCGGACAGACTTACCCGAGGTGGAATTGCCTCCTGACACTGCGCCTCGTGGAGTCGTTAATCCTCTTCGGAGGCGTGAAACCACGTTTATCGAATAAGGGAAATGGGGGTGCTTATCCACGATAGATGCGGGAAATCGCCATTTTCATCAGTGACTCCCCTAAACTGAAGCATCGTCTAACTGGCCGTACGAGCTCAATGGTCTCCGTCACCATCGTCACCTGGAATTCGGGGCAATATCTCGAAGAGTGCTTCGCCGCGCTTTCGAGCCAGGACTATCGCGATCTCGATGTGGTCATCGTCGATAATGCTTCCGAGGATGGCACGCGCGCGCTGCTGCGTCAGGTCGAGACGAAGTGGCGTGTCATCTACAACGAAAAGAATGTTGGCTTCGCTGCCGGGCAGAATCAGGCGATTCGTGCCGCGCGCTGCAATTACGTCTTGTGTCTCAATCCGGATGTCGTGCTCAGTCCGAACTTCGTGACGCAGCTGGTGGAGGAGAGCGAAGGCCATTTCGATGCGGGAGTATTCTGCGGCAAATTGTTGCGCTGGGATCCGGCAGCCTTGAAGGGGCACGGCTTTCAGCCGTGCCAACAGGTGCCCAACGATTCGCCTTTAGGCGCTGAGGAGGAGGTCCCTCAGGGGCTAAAGCCCACTTCCTTGACTAACCTTAACGGCACGCCTGAAGGCATGCCCCTCCAAGACCCGTCTGAAGACGTGCACGTTCAAGGACATATTCTCGAGAAGGCGCCTGGAACCGAGACTGATTCGCGCAAGACCAACGTTATCGATTCGACCGGAATCTACTTCACGCCCAACATGCGGCACCTCGACCGCGGGGCCGAAGAGGTCGACCACGGCCAATACGATCGCCCGCAATATGTCTTCGGCGCCACCGGCGCGGCGGCGTTTTTCCGGCGCAGCTTCATCGACGATGTGTCCGTTGAAGGCGAGTTCTTCGACGAGGAGTTCTTTGCCTTTCGCGAAGATGCCGACCTGGCCTGGCGCGCCCAGCTCATGGGCTGGAAATGCCTCTATACGCCCAAGGCAGTAGCGTGGCACGTGCGACGGGTTACGCCGGAGCGCCGCAAGGACCTGCCGCTCATCATCAACTGGCACTCGGTCAAGAACCGCTTTCTGATGCGCGGCAAGAATGCTTCGGGATGGCTGTGCTGGCGTCTGTTCCTCCCGGTGGCGTCACGCGATCTAATGACCTTCGGCTATGCCGTCGTCCGCGACCGGCGATTGTGGTCGGCGGTAACCTACTGGTGGCGCGCGCGCGACAGCGTCCGGCGCAAGCGGGCGATTATCCAGTCGCGCCGCCTCGTCTCCGACCACGATTTGCTATGGTGGTTCAGCAACACGCCGCGTGCGGTTGACGCGGAGAAGGCGGTGGCTGGTGGCAGTTAGGATTTCGCGGCGATAGGGGTCCTTCGACTCCGGCGCGCAACTGAGGCGCGCCACCGCTCAGGATGACACACCTGAAAGACCTGGCTGACGGCTGAAAGCTGACGGCCGATAGCTCGTAGCTAATTGCTAACTGCTAATTGCTGCCTCATGAACATCGCCATCGTCGGAACTCGCGGTATTCCCAACCGGTACGGCGGCTTCGAGCGCTTTGCCGAGCAGATCAGCTCGCGCTTCGCCGACCGCGGCCATCGTGTCACCGTCTATTGCCGCCGCGCCTTCACTCGTCCTGACGATGTCTACGACCGCCGCGTGCGCCGCGTCATCGTGCCCAGCTTTCATCAGAAGCATCTCGACACCTGGGTCAGCACATTCTTCGCAGCCGTCCACGTCGCCTTCAGCGACAACGATGTCGTGCTGCTGTGCAATGTCGCCAACAGCGCCCTCGCTTACATCCCGCGCCTGTTCGGCAAACCCGTGGTCCTTAATGTTGACGGCCTGGACCGCAAGCGCGAGAAGTGGAAGGGACTGGGCGCGCAGGTGCTGCACTTTTGCGAGTGGATGTCATCGTTCAGCTCCAGCCAACTGGTCACGGACGCCAAAGCAATTCACGATTACTATCTGGCGAAGTATGGCAGCGAGTCGGTCGTAATCGGCTATGGTTCGGAGATGCCGGCGGGCGATTACAACTTGAACGGGCTGGATCTCGAGCCTGGCCGGTACGTTCTTTACGTCAGCCGACTGGAGCCGGAGAATAATCCTGACCTGGTTTTACGCAGTTGGCGCAACGTGCGTAGCGACTGGCCGCTGGTGATGGTCGGCGACAATCGCTATGACGCCGCCTATATCGACAGGCTGAAGTTGCTGGGAGACGCGCGCGTGCGCTTCACCGGAGCCGTTTACGGCGACGGCTACTGGGCGCTGCAAAAGCACGCCGGGATTTTCGTCTTTGCCTGCGAGGTTGGCGGCGTACATCCGGCGTTGGTCGAAGCCATGGCCGCAAGCAATGCGGTACTGTATCTCGACACGCCGGAGAACGCTGAGACCGCGGCCGATGCGGCGATTTCCTATGAGAAGTCCGAAGCCGATCTGGCTGCGAAGCTGCAGACGCTGCTCGATGACGCCAGCGCCCGCGAGGAGTTGGCCGTCCGCGCCAAGCAGCGCGCCGATGCGCTGTATCGCTGGGACGCCATCGCGGAGAAGTACGAGAGAGTGTTTGCGAGGGTTGTGAATCGGTAAAGCCGACAGCCCGTTGGCTATTGACTACGACATCCTCATTTGCACTACAATGTAGTGCATGGCGAAAACCGAGGTCTACAGCTGGCGCATTAATCAGGTCAGAAAGATGGCTCTCGAGGCGGAGGCTCGTCGCGAAGGGATGACCCTCGCCGAAGTCCTGGATCGCGTTACGGAAGATTGGCTGGAGATGCGAAAACAGCAGAACGGGGATGACGAGGCCGAGCAGGCGCGTCTCCACGCTGCTGCAGCGAAATGGATCGGCAGCATTTCCGGCGGTGATCCGCACCGTTCCGAAAAGGTTAGCGAGACCGTGCGCAAGCGGCTGAGAGACCGGTATGGGCGCTAGTGCTCTGGCGGATACTGGCGCAATTCTGGCTATATTGGATCGCGATGATCGCTGGCACGGGTCCTGCGTAGAGGCATTTGCGCGCCTTCGTGCGCCTCTATTGACTTCGGAGGCCGTACTTACCGAACTGTTCTACTTGGTCGCGAACCGGCTCCGTGAAGTCGGACCTGCTTGGAGTTTTGTGCGTTCGGGAGCGTTGACTCTAGGCTCGATTACCGATCTGGATTTGGCGGCGATATCCACGCTCATGAACCGCTATCACGATCGGCCTATGGATTTTGCCGATGCGACACTCGTCCACCTTGCGCAACGCGAATCGTTGAGCACAATTTTGACCGTCGATATTGCTGATTTTCAGACCTATCGCATCGATGGCCAAAAGCGCTTTCGGATATTGCCGGGCGTGCTGCGCTAGCTACTGATACTCATTCTCCGCAGCTAGGTTCTCGAAGCGCGTATACCGCTTCACAAACGCCATCTTGATCGTGTCGGTGGGGCCGTTGCGCTGTTTGGCGACGATCAGTTCAGCCATGCCTTCGAGGTCGGGATCGTCTTTCTTGTAAACCTCTTCGCGGAAGATGAAGGCGACAACGTCGGCGTCCTGCTCGATGGATCCCGACTCGCGGAGATCGGAGAGTTGCGGGCGATGGTCGCCGCCGCGGCTCTCCGGCGCGCGGCTCAGCTGCGAGAGCGCGACCACCGGCACCTTCAACTCCTTGGCCAGCCCCTTCAATCCGCGCGAAATGGCTGACACCTCCTGAGTACGATTCTCGAACCGCTTGCCGCCGATGGGGACGGCCGACATGAGCTGTAAATAATCGACGATGAGAAGGTCGAGTCCTTCCTGCCGCTTCAGCCGCCGCGCCTTGGCGCGCATCTCGCTGACCGAGATGCCCGGCGTGTCGTCGATGTACAGCTTGGATTGCGAGAGTTCCTCCGTGGCACGGGTCAGCTTGCGCATATCGTCCTTAGTCAGAAATCCCTGACGCAGATTCTTGGAATCAACCTGCGCGTGCGACGCAAGCATGCGCATCAGCAGCGCCTCGCGCGACATCTCCAGCGAAAAGACGCCGACAACTTTGCCATCGGTGACCGCCGCATTCTCGGCAATGTTCATGGCGAAGGCGGTCTTGCCCATCGAGGGGCGCGCGGCAATTACGATGAGGTCCGCGGGCTGAAGTCCACTGGTCAGCTTGTCGAGCAGAGTGTAATGCGTCGCCAGCCCGGTAATCTCCTGGCCCCGCGCATAGAGTTCCTCCAGCGAGCCGAACGAGCTCTGAATGATGGCAGGGATGCCCATAAATCCCTGTTCCATGCGATTTTCGGAGAGCTGGAAGATGGCCTGCTCGGCGCGTCCCAGGACCTCTTCGGCTTCCTCGGCGTGCTCGATAGCTTCGGCAATGGCGTTCTGCGCGACGTTGATCAGTCCGCGGAGCAATGCCTTGTTCTTGACGATGCGAACGTAATGCTCGATCGAGGGCCGGTCGGGAACGCCGTCGATCAGCGATGAGAGATAGGCGACGCCACCGATGGCTTCCACTTCCTTGCGCCGGTCGAGTTCCTCGACCAGCGTGATCATGTCGACCGGCCGGCCGGTCTCCTGAAGATCGTGCATGCGCGAATAAATGCGGCGGTGCGCGTCCAACGAGAAGTGGTCGGCACCGATGTGTTCGGCAGCCTGATCGTAAAGCGAGTTGTCGAGCAGGATCGCGCCCAGGATGGAGCGTTCAGCTTCGATGCTTACAGGCAGTCCGCGGTCAAGACTGTAGTCGGTGGTTGCCATCGCGTTCCATCAATTTAGACATTCAGGCAGGAGCGTGGCAATGCCGAATCAGGTTCCGCGGCGAGGCAAAAGCAGATTTCATTCGAAAAGCTGTGCGCGGCTGTGCAAGACAGGACTGAAGTCGGGAAAGCAGATCCCTCGACGGCTAAGAGACTGTGTTGCAAACCGGTGTCGCCGCCCTGCGGCTCACCCTATTTCCCGCCTCGACCGGGGCCTCACGGTCCCGGCTAACTCCATCTCGCCGCTGCGCGGCTGGCTTGATGGGTTCGCGAGCGGTATTTCTGACCGCAAACCGATCCACGACACAGCGTCCCGCTAAATCGCAGCGCAGACGGTTTTCACTTCGGTGTAAAGCTCCAACACCTCGTGGCCCATCTCGCGGCCCCAGCCCGACTGTTTGTATCCGCCAAAGGGCAGCGCCGCGTCGAAGATGTTGTAGCAGTTGATCCAGACCGTGCCGGCACGGAGCTTGTTGGCGATGCGGTGAGCCTTGCTCAGGTCGCGCGTCCAGACCGCTGCTGCCAGCCCGTACTCGCTCTGGTTGGCCTCGGCCACCAGTTTATCGACATCGCTGAAAGGCATGGCGCACACCACCGGCCCGAAGATCTCCTCGCGTACGACCTTCATGTTGGGATTGGTCTTCACCATAACCGTAGGCTCCACAAAATATCCCGTACCGGCGCCGCGCTTGCCGCCGACGACGGCTTCCGCGCCTTCGCTCAATCCCGCCTCCAAGAAACTGCAGACGCGGTTCAACTGCTCCTGCGACACCAGCGGCCCCATGTCGGTATCGGGGTTGAAGCCGTGGCCTACCTTGATCTTCTTCGCGCGCTCGGCGACACCCTCGACTACTTCATCGAAAATCTGCTGCTCGACGTATAGCCGCGACCCCGCACAGCAGCACTGGCCGTGGTTGAAGAAGATGGCATTGGCGGCGCCGGAAATGCTGGCTTGCATGTCAGCGTCGTCGAAGACGATGTTGGGCGATTTGCCGCCCAGTTCCAGCGAGACCTTCTTCAGATTGCCTGCCGCGGCCTGCAGAACCAGCTTGCCAACTTCCGTGGAACCGGTGAACGCAACTTTGTCGACATCGGGATGGGCCGCGAGCGCAGCTCCAGCGGTTTCGCCATAGCCCGGGACAACGTTGACCACGCCCTTGGGGAATCCCGCTTCGGCGACCATCTCAGCCAGCAGGAGCGCGCTCAGCGGCGTCTGCTCCGCCGGCTTCAGCACAACTGTGCAGCCGGTCGCCAGCGCCGGGCCCAGTTTCCAGGCGGCCATCAACAGAGGAAAGTTCCAGGGGATGATCTGGCCGACCACGCCCACAGGCTCGCGCCGCGTGTAGGCGAGAAACTTGTTGGAAAACGGAATGGTATTGCCTTCGATCTTGGTGGCCCAGCCCGCCATGTAGCGGAACAGATCGACGGCCAGCGGCACGTCGGCGACGCGGGCGACGGACAGAGGCTTACCGTTGTCCAGGCTTTCCAGTTGCGCGAACTGCTCCAGGTTCTGCTCGATCAGGTCCGCAAGCTTCCAAATCAGGCGGCCGCGTTCGGACGCTGTCAAGTCCGACCATGCGCCGCCATCGAACGCCTGGCGCGCCGCCTTGACGGCGCGATTAATGTCTTCGCGATCGCCTTCGGCGACCTGCACCATCACCTCGCCCGTTGCGGGATCGTAGGTGGGAAAGGTCTTTCCGGAAGCCGCTTCCACCCACTTGCCATCGATAAACATCTTGAGTGGTTTGCCGAGGAACTGCTGCACATGACTGTGAAGCTGAGAAGCATTAGCTGTAGCGGACATAAGAACCTCCTGATGAGAGCAGGCATGGAGTTAAAGAACTTTGAGGCGGCGTGCGGACAGGCCAAGGTGCTGCTCCGCCAACCCACATCTTGAGGGAGAGTCTATCAGAGAACGAAGGTGTGCGGGACAGCGTTGATTGCTGCCGGCCTATGCCTTCTTGGAGTGAGACAGAGCCTGCTCGACGGTGGGGGCGAGCACAAACAATTGATCAACCTTGGTGACCTTCAGCGACGTGATCAGACGTTCGTTGGCCCCGACCAGCACCAGCTTGCGGCCTGAGTTCTCGCGCGAGATGTGCGCTCCTACCAGGCAGCCGATCCCAGCTGAATCAATGTAGGGCATGTCGGCGACGTCAACGATAAGCAGACCGGCATGGTCTGAGCGGACCATGGACTGCAGCGGAAAGAAGTTACCCAGTAGCAACGGCCCATGCAGGCGAAGCACAGTAGCCCCGTGGAAGTCTTCGATTTTCTCTATCTCTAGTGGCTTTTCTTGCATAAACTTCAATTCTATAACGACCAAGTTGACAGGTAACGTTAATTTCCCGTGACTGCCTGGCGGCCATTACCGACTTGCCGTCGATTGAGTTTGCCGCAAGTTACACTTCTTTGCAAATTCGCTCGCGAAACCCGTTCCAGTTGCAGCAAAATCGAAATCATGGAGACGAATCAATGTCTGCTATCCGATCCGAGTATGTAGAACTGAAAGTTGCAGATGGCAGCACTATGCGCGCCTGGTACACGCGTCCTGCAAAGCAAGACGGCGAGCCGGGACTGATGCTTTTTCAGGAAGCGTTTGGCGTGAACTCTCACATCCGCTCGGTCGCGGACCGCTTTGCCGAAGCGGGGTACGTGGTGATCGCGCCAGAGTTGTATCACCGCTCGGCACCGGGCTTCGAGGGCAAGTACGAGGATACAGCTGCGGGAATAGCGCTGGCGCGTCAACTGAAGCCGGAGGAGCTAGAGCAGGATGTTCGCGCGACCTACAGCTTCCTGCGTCAAAGCGCGGGAGAGCGAATTGCGTGTGTAGGTTACTGCATGGGAGGCCGAGTATCGTTCCTGGCCAACGTCACGGTTCCCGTGAAGGCGGCTGCCTCTTATTACGGAGGCGGGCTCGCCACCCTCATTGATCGCGCCTCAGAGTGTTCTGCCCCGATGCTATTCTTCTGGGGTGAGCAAGACCAGCACATCCCCAGCGAGCAGCGCCAGAGGGTTGCGGAGGGAATGCGCGAGTCCAAGCATCAGTCGGTGCAGGTCACCTTCTCCGATGCCGGGCACGCATTCTTCAACGATCAGCGTCCCAGCTATAATCCATCCGCGTCGAAGCTGGCGTGGGATATGACCCTGTCGTTCTTCGAACAGACTCTGAAGGGACAGGAGGCAGTTACATCACCGGCGGGACAGTGATTCCCATGACCGCCAGCACCCTGATCAGCTCGCGACGGACCACGGCTGCCGTAGCCAGCAGAAATCTCTTCCGGTCTTCGTCGGCCTCGGTAAGGATGTGATGCCGGTGATAGAAATTGTTGAATTGTTGTGCGAGCTGAAAAGCGTGCTTGGCGGCGAAGGCCGGCTCCGTGGTCGCAATGCACTGTTCGACTATGAAGGAAGTCTTGCCGGCCAACAGCCATAACTCCCAGATCTCGGTGCCACTGATGTCGGCGAAGTGGCGTGCGTAGTCGATGTGGGCGGCCAGCGCCTGTTCAGGATCGACGCCGGCCTTGCGGAAGATATTGCTGGCGCGGACGACGGCATATTGCGCGTAGGGGCCGGTCTCGCCTTCGAAGGCCAGAGCCTCTTTGAAGTCGAAGGCGATGACCGACTGCTTGGTGAACTTCAGCATGAAGTATCGCAGTGCGCCAATGGCAATCTGCGTGGCGATGTTCGTGCGCTCGGCATCGTCGAGTTCGGCATGACGGCTGTCGACTTCCTTTTTCGCAGCGGCAATCAGCTTGTCGAGCAGATCGTCAGCCTTGACGCCGAAACCGCGGCGTCCAGATACCTCAATGTAGGACTTGGCGCGATCTTCCTCGCTGACCTCGTACCCCAACTCCAGCGCGCAGCGCGGCGTGAGCGCGACCATCTCGTAGGAAAAATGCGTGTAGTGCGCGGCTTGCTCGGTGTAGCCGAGGAGACGCAGCGCTTCGATGACGGTATTCTGTGGATCGCTCTGGCGCGAGTCGATGACGTTGTAGATTGCCGCGACGTTGCCGAAGTGCGGATGGTCGGGCTCGCCGTGCTCAGCGGAGATCCAGACTTCATGGTGATTCGGATATTGAAAAAAACGCCGATAGCCGAAGTCGCGCCCCAGCAGGCCAAACTTCCACAGATGGTAGGCGATGTCCTTGCCAACGTAGCCGACGGTGCCGTTGGAGCGCACGATGACTTTGGCATCCTCATCGGGACCAGGCGTCTCGACTTCTTTGGATGGCGATGCGGGAGACGATTTCGGTCGCGTCATCACCCAGCAGCCCTTGTTCTTTCCCTCGGTCTCGAAGTAGAGAACGCCTTTCTGCTTCAGCAACTCGAAGGCTGAGTCCCAGAAATGCAGGCGAAGGATCTCGCTCTCGCGGGGAAGGAAATCGTATTCGATGTCGAGGCGATCCATGGTTTCAAGGTGGCGGCGCAGGACAACAGTTGAGATCATTTCGGCGATCTCCGACATTTCGTTGCCGCCCTGCTCGATGGCGTGCAGCGCGTCTTGACGCGACTTCAGGCGTTGCTTGTCTCCCTCATACCAGTGCGACACGCGCGCGTAGAGGTCCCAGCAGTAGTAATCGAAGCGCGGCGTGGAGGCGATAAGATCGGCGATGTCCTGCTTGGTTTTTTTCTCCAGCTCAACGAAGCCGACCACGACGTCGGCGACCTGTACGCCGGTGTTGTCAATGTAGTTCTGAATATCGACAGCGTGGCCGGCGGAGCGCAGCAAGCGCACGAACGTATCGCCGAGGATGGCGTTTCGCAGATGCCCGATGTGCGCGGCCTTGTTGGGATTGATGCTGGTGTGCTCGACGAGGATTTTGCCGCTGACGTTAGCCGCGCCTTCGCCGGCATGGCTTAGCGCACCAACAACCGTCCCGCTCGCCAGCGCCCTGGCCGCAACATCGCGCTTCAGACGGGCGTTAATGTATCCGGCGCCGGCGACTTCGAGCTTTTCGAAACCGTCCGGCGGTGGAAGCTCGGCGACGATCTCTTCGGCGATTTTGCGAGGAGCTTTGCGTAGCTTCTTCGCCAGTTCGAATGATAGTGGCAGGGCGAACTCACCCATCTCGACGCTGGGCGGCTGATCGATGACAACGTTGGCCAGTTCGAGGTTGTATCGCTCGCGCAGGAACGCGCGTACGTGGGTGGCCAGTTGGCGTTGGTGTTCGAGATACATGTGGCGGTTAGCTCTTAGCTTTTACTCTTAGTCAGCATGAGCAACCAGCATAACAAAGGGCAGCCCTGGGGCATCCACCAAAGAGCTAAAGGCTAAGAGCTAAGAGCCCACTCGAGAAGCGCAGCGCGCTTACGCAAGGCGCCCCAGGTTTGACGCTGTATCGGCGGTTACCTATGATGAGAGTTCTGCCCCTGTCGAGTGCTCCCCATGCGCATAGCCTATCTCGATTGCTTCTCCGGAATCAGCGGCGACATGTTTCTGGGCGCGCTGCTGGACGCGGGAGTTCCGTTTGAGCTATTCGAGAGGACTGTCGCCGAGTTGAAGGTCGGTGCGACGCTGGAACACTCGCGCGTCAATCGTGGCGGCATTTCGGCTACCAAGCTTGACGTCATTGTGAACGGCGAAAAGGACATGCCACGCGAGGAGTTCTGGGCGGCGCAATCAGTGGCCGGTGGCCAGTGGCCAGTGGCTAGTGGTCAGACGCCTGGGTGCGCACATTCGCATGAGAGTGGTCGCGAGAGAAGTCGAACCGCAGATCCCTCCGCCTCGCTGCGCTCCGGTCGGGATGACAAGAATGGTGGGCTCACAACGCCAGCTGACGCAGCTTCCGGTCCGAAATCTGCACACGGTGACAGTAGCCACGCGCCGGCCCGCGGGTTGAGCGAGATCCTGAAGATCATCTCTGCGGCTGCGATCGGCGAACGGGCAAAGCAGTCGGCGAGCGAAATCTTTCTGGCACTGGGGGCGGCGGAAGCCAAGGTCCACAACTCCGGAATCGACGACATTCACTTTCACGAGGTCGGCGGTGCCGATGCGATTGTCGATATTATCTGCGGCGCGGTAGGAGCGGAGGCGCTTGCTGTCGACCAGTTCATCTGCTCGCCTCTGAACGTAGGCGGCGGCACCGTTACATGCTCGCACGGCGTGATGCCGGTTCCGGCTCCGGCGACGCTCGAGTTGCTGCGTGACGCGCCAATCTACTCCGGCGAAATTCAGAAAGAGTTGGTGACTCCGACCGGCGCAGCCATCGTTAGAGTGCTCGCCACGAGCTTTGGACCACGGCCACCGATGACCACCGAGGCGATCGGCTACGGCGCGGGCTCACGCGATTTCGCCGGACATGCCAATGTTTTGCGAATCAGCATCGGTGAGACACAGTCATTCGGGACACTGGTTGCGGGGGATGCAGGCGCGACCGAAACCATCGCGATCCTGGAGGCCAATTTCGACGATCTGAGCCCGGAGATTATCGGATACATAGTCGAACTGGCGCTTGCCGGGGGCGCGCTGGATGTCTTCACCACTCCGGTGCAGATGAAGAAGAACCGCCCGGGTACGCTGCTGACGATTCTCGCGCGTCCCGAGAATGAAGAGCATTTGCGGACGCTGGTGTTTCGTGAGAGCTCGACGCTGGGGATGAGGACCCGCCATGAGCGGCGTTACGCGCTTCCGCGGCGGCACGAAGCTGTAGCCACGCCGTGGGGCGAAGTGCGCATGAAGATCGCCAGCCTGGACGGCGCCATTTCGCAATACGCGCCCGAATATGAAGATTGCCGTCGCATCGCGGCCGAGCATCACGTCCCGCTGAAAACGGTGATGCAGAAGGCCATCCGCTTGTATCTGGACCGAAAGAATGGATAACCCGAACAAGTTCTACATCACTACGCCTATCTATTACGTCAACGCGCGGCCTCACATTGGGCACACGTACACCACCGTGGTGTGCGACGCCATCGCCCGGCGGCAGCGCATGATGGGCGTGGACACGTGGTTCCTCACCGGCACCGACGAGCATGGACAGAAAATCGAGCGCTCGGCCGCTGCTGCCGGTTGCTCGCCGAAGGCGTTCGCCGACAGAGTTTCCGGCGAGTTTCGCGCGCTATGGGAGCGGATGAAGATCACCAACGACGATTTCATTCGCACCACCGAGCCGCGGCACGTGCGTGGCGTACAGGCGCTGTTCACGCGCCTGCAAGAACGTGGCTACATCTACAAAGGCTCATACAGCGGACAGTATTGCGTGTCTGACGAGCTCTATGTGGATGCGGTTGGCGAGGGCGCACCTTGCCCCGAGTGCGGACGCCCAACGGAGACGGTGCACGAGGAGAATTACTTTTTCAAGCTGTCGGCCATGGGCGATCGGTTGCTGAAGTACTACGCCGAGCATCCTGACTTCATTCGTCCCGAGACGCGCCGCAACGAGGTGATTGCGTTTGTGCGCAGCGGGCTGCGCGATCTCTCGGTCAGCCGGACGTCGTTTAAATGGGGCATTCCGGTGCCGGGCGATCCCAAGCACGTTATTTACGTCTGGCTGGACGCGCTGGCCAATTACATGACCGCTCTCGGTTTCGGCTCCGACGATCCGGCGGACCAACAGAAGCTGGAGCGTTATTGGCCGGCCGACGTACACATGATCGGCAAAGAGATTGTGCGCTTCCACTGCGTCTACTGGCCGGCGTTTCTGTTGGCGGCAGAGCTGCCGCTGCCGCGCTCGCTGTTCGCGCACGGCTGGCTGCTGTTCGAAGAGAACAAGATGTCGAAGTCGCGCGGTAACATCGTGCGCAGCGAAACCATTCTGGATACGCTGGGCCAGGATGCGCTGCGCTATTTCCTGCTGCGCGAAATCGTCTTCGGACAGGACGGCTCATTCAGCTTTGATGCGCTGGTGCAGCGCTTCAACTCGGACCTGGCCAACGACCTTGGAAATCTTTCCAGCCGTACGCTGAGCATGATCGCGCGGTACTTCGAGGGCGAGATTCCGTATCCCTCCGCGAGTGCGCGTTCGGATGCGGATGACGCCATCAAGATTCTGGCACAGGAGACGATCGAGAACTTTAATGGACAATTCGAGCACTTCCAGTTCTCGCGCGCGCTGGAGACGGCGTGGGCGCTAGTAGCGGCGGTGAACAAGTACATCGTGGAGAACGAGCCTTGGGCGGTTGCTGAGCGCGACGACAAGGACTCGCGGGCGCGGCTGGCGACCATACTTCACACGTCGGTGGAAGCGCTGCGAGTTGTAACTGCGCTGGTGCACCCGATCATTCCTGAGGCCACGGCGCGCATCTGGGAGCAGCTTGGGCTGGGGGAGATCCAGCAACTGGACCTGCGAGAGCTTGCGTGGGGACAAATTCAGGCAGGAACGATGCTGAGCAAAGTGGAAGCAGTGTTTCCGCGCGCCGACAAAAGCATGATCGAAAGGATGCAACAGATGGAACAGCAACGCTCCCAGGCCACCTCTTCGGCAGGCTCAGGGCAGGCTCCGTCGCCAAAAGAAGGCGAAAAGGGTGCGGCGCCCGGCAATACGAAAACATCGGCGGCGGCTGAATCGCTGGCGACCGCTGGTGGAACTGAGCCGGGCCAGTCGGCGACATCGGTGGCAGCGCCCATCGTGCCTTCGCCATCTGCAACTACGGCGCCCGCCCCGGACGGAAACAAGATCACCATTGACGATTTCTTCAAGGTTGATTTGCGCGTCGGTGAGGTGAAGATCGCGGAAAAAGTTAAAGGCGCGGACAAGTTGCTGCGGCTGGAAGTTGATATCGGGACCGAGGTGCGCCAGGTTGTAGCCGGCATCGCCAAGGCGTATGAGCCGGAGAAGCTGGTCGGGCGCAAAGTGGTGATCGTCGCTAATATTCCTCCGCGCAAGCTGCGCGGCCTGGAATCCAATGGCATGATCGTCGCGGCGTCGGTCGAGGACGGATTGCCGGTGCTGGCGAGTTTCCTTGAGGATGTGCCGATAGGGGCGAAGCTGAAGTGAAACAGTTGTCGGTTGTCAGTAAAGTGCTCGCACTCAGGAGCCGCCAATCGATGTTCGGGCAGCCCAAAAGTTTAGGTCTGCTGAGAGTGCATTTTTGAAATCGAGAGACCGCCTTTGTATCAGAAACCGCTTCAGCCGTGCGGCACGAGCCCTTACGGCCATGAGGTTTTAGTCCTGTCTTTTGGGTTAGAACGTAATCGTCTGTTGCCTGACGCCCAAATTTGCGCTCGCGCCGGCCACCCAGTAGTGTAGGGGATTTGGAGGACGGTATTGAAGGTTCTAATCACGGGAGGAGCCGGATTTATCGGCTCGCATCTTGCGGAACGGCATCTCGCCCTCGGCGACGACGTGTACATCATCGACGACCTCTCGACCGGCTCGATCGCCAACATCCAGCATCTTAAGCTCCACCCACAGTTTGTCTATCACATCGATAGTGTTGCCAACACTCATCTCATGGCGGAGTTAGTAGACCTTTGCGATGTTATCTATCACCTGGCTGCGGCTGTCGGAGTGCGTTTGATCCTGGACAGCCCCGTACGGACCATCGAAACCAATATTCGCTGTACCGAAATTGTTTTGTCGCTGGCGGAGACCAAGCGCAAGCGCGTTTTGATCACCTCAACCTCCGAGGTTTATGGCAAGCAGGACCAAGTCCCATTCCGCGAAGATGATGACCTGGTACTGGGCGCGACCAGTAAGGCGCGATGGAGTTATGCCTGCTCTAAGGCGATCGACGAGTTTCTCGCCATTGCCTACTGGAAAGAGCGAAAGGTCCCCACCGTCATCGCGCGCCTGTTTAACACTGTGGGTCCGCGACAGACGGGCAGTTACGGCATGGTGATTCCGAATTTCGTCGCCCAGGCGCTGACCGGGGCGGACATTCGAGTGTTTGGCGATGGTACTCAGAGCCGGTGCTTTACCCATGTCAGCGACGCAGTGGATGCCCTGGTTGATATCGCCGCACATCCCGGCGCCAACGGCCAGGTGTACAACGTAGGCGGTACTCATGAGATCACGATTCTGGACCTCGCCAGAAAGATTAAATCGATGACCGGCTCGAAGTCGCGGATCGTTCTGGTACCCTACAGTACCGCTTATGAAGAGGGATTCGAGGACATGATGCGGCGCGTTCCCGACATCTCCAAAGTCAATCGTCTTACCGGTTACATGCCTAAGGTTTCATTGGAAGAATCGCTCGCCAGCATTATTGAAGATCAGCGGATGCGGTTGCGCGAACACGGTGTGTTGACGCACGCCTGAGATGCTCCCCGCGACTTCCCGTCGTCAACGAGGCTCAACTATGCGTGTGCTGGTTACAGGTGGCGCTGGGTTTCTCGGCTCGCATCTGTGTGATGCCTTATTGGTGGCCGGCAACTCCGTAGTTTGCGCGGACAACCTGCTCACCGGCCGCGTCGAGAATATCTCGCATCTCCGCAGCGAGTCGCGGTTCGAGTTCCGCGAGCAGAATGTCTGCCGGGCGTTCGATTTCGGCAAGCTCGATTACATCTTCCATCTCGCCTCGCCGGCCAGCCCGGTAGACTATCTCGAACACGCCATTGAAACTCTTCAGGTCGGCTCCATGGGAACCATGAACTGCCTGGAGTTGGCGAAGAAGTATGGCGCAAAGTTCCTGCTGGCATCTACCTCGGAGTGTTACGGCGATCCGCTGGAGCATCCTCAGAAAGAAAGCTACTGGGGAAACGTGAATCCCATTGGGCCGCGTTCGGTGTACGACGAATCCAAGCGTTTTGCCGAGGCTGTCACCATGGCCTACCACCGTTATCACCAGGTGGACACGCGGATCGTTCGTATCTTCAACACCTATGGCCCGCGCTTGCAGCTCAATGACGGCCGCGTGATCTCCAACTTCATGAAGCAGGCTTTGCTGGGCGAAGACCTCACCGTCTACGGAAGCGGCTCGCAGACTCGGAGTTTCTGCTATGTCACTGATGAAATTGCTGGAATCCTGGCGCTAGCCAACTCCGCCGAGCACGAGCCGACGAACATCGGCAATCCGGGTGAGTTCACAATACTGGAGTGCGCCAAGGTCGTGCTGGAAGTCGCCGGTTCGAAAAGTAACATTCGCTTTGAACCGCTGCCCCAGGACGATCCCAGGCAGCGCTGTCCGGACATCAGCAAGGCAAAAAGGATGCTGGGCTGGGAGCCGAAGATCGATCTACGAACAGGTTTGCAGATGTCGCTCACCTACTTCAAGAGCGCCATCGAGGCAAAATTCTAAATCGCGTCGTGCTGTTCGGGGGCCCGATCGGACGATTTTCGAGACCCGAGTCTGTTTGCGAGTTCCAGGGGAAATCCCCGACAAGAACTTTTTATCACCGCTTCCTAGTGAATGAATCGAGAATAGATTTCTGGTTGGGCACATGACCGTCCGGGAGAACCTAGCAGCGTTATGAGTGTTTGTGCCTGTGGCCGCATCGCGAATGACGGGCGACTTGCATGCGAGCGATGCGCCGCTGTCGCAACCTTCGGATTGACGCGCGGCGCAACTCAAGCCGAAATCAAAGACGCTTATCGGGCACTGGCCAAGGTATGGCACCCCGACCGCTTCCAAAACGACGAACAGTTACGAGGGAGAGCAGAAGAAAAGCTGAAGGAAATCAATTCAGCTTACCAGGTGCTTACCACAACTCCACCTGAAAACTCACAAGGCGGTTCTCCGGGGCAGGCCCCGGCAGAACAGGAATCTCAGCGAGCGTCAGCTGCGACTTCAGCCCGAACTCACTGGCAGCCTCCGCGCGCAAGTCATTTCAACTCATCCCTCCGAACGATGCGACCGGCGAACAGGAAGCGCCTTGTTGTCACGCTTGCGGTCCTGCTTGCTGCCGGAATTCCGATTTACTATTGGCTGGACCGAATAGCAAGTCCTGTTACGGATGGCTCGCACACACAAACAGAATCGGGCACAGCCGGGCCCCTTGGCCAAAAGAGTAAAGCGAATCAGGCGACGAACAATTCAGCTAAACCTGCAGAAAAGAAAGCGGAACACACTCGAGCGAATGCGGCGGCATCTGGTCAGGCTTCGTTGGTGGTTTATCCCGACGAAGATCCTCAAGTGCCATACTTCACCGTCGGATCGTCAAAGGACGATGTTCTGCGAATCCAAGGCACCCCCAGCAGAATCGCCGGCAATATTTTTCGATATGGCCTTTCGGAGGTTTACTTCAAGAATGGCCGGGTCGAATCCTGGTACACAGATCCGAGATCGCCTTTGAAAGCGAGAGTGCCACAGCAGTGATTGTGTCACTGAATAGAATGGCTCTCCCCGGCCCCGTCTCGACGCCACCTTCTTTGCCAAAATCCCTAGCAGGTTCCGTAAAATAGTTATTGCTACGTCCGGCGGTGATCCGCGATGCAGGCGCAGAACGAGTTCGAGGGGTTCCGTTGCGAGACCACTTCGTGGTGGTGGATCTCCCGGCGCAAGCTGTTGCGCGAGGCCGTGTCACAGGTCGTCGACGGAAAACGTCAGGCGCGGGTGCTCGATCTTGGCTGCGCGGCTGAGCTGGACTCTGACGACTCTTCGCTTCTGCGAACCGTGAATGCCCACTCCTCCTTGCCAGTGCTCGCCTTTCATCAGTTGCAAGAGCGCGGCAATCTGATCTGTAGCAGCCCGGAAGAACTCGGCTTCGGCTCGAACTCGTTCGACGCGGTTGTAGTGGGAGACATTCTTCAGACGGTTGCCGAGGATCTTTCCGCGCTACGCGAACTGCGCCGCGTGCTGAAAGATGGCGGAATGCTATGCCTTACGGTCCCGGCGTATCCCTTTCTGTGGAGTGAAGAAGATGAGGTGAGAGGTCATCGCCGCCGCTATACTGCGACCGAGTTGCGGCGCAAGCTGAATAATGCCGGCTTCGAAGTTACGCGCGTCTCGTATATCGTTGCCTCCGGCTTCCTTCCTGCCGTTTTCGAGCGCATCGGCAAAAACATATTCACCAAATCAATCGATCGCAACCGACCACCTACCCGTCGCCCGAACTGGGCTGGCTCTGCAATGGTTTTTCTGCTCGACGTCGAGCGTCATCTTATTCGCTATATCAATCTGCCCTTCGGCACGCGGGTCATCTGCTGGGCGCGCAAGCCGGCTATGATTGCCGAACGCATCACCGTTCCAGCCTGGGAGCGGCAATGGGCCAACCGCCCGCTGCCACAGGGCAGCAGCTAGATCCGTCTGATCGCTCTCCACGTTACAATCAAACCGTGGCTCTGTTTCGCAGCATTGGGACTACCCTGGAGATGATCAAGTGGGAGCACTCCGTCCTTACGCTCCCCTTCGGCCTGACCGGCGCTGTCCTAGCGGCCCGCGGCATACCCGACCTGCATACCTCGATCTGGATCATTGTTGCATTGGTGGCTGCGCGCTCGGCGGCCATGGCCTTCAACCGGTTGGCGGATGCGACCATCGATGCTGCCAACCCGCGAACGAAGATCCGCGCGCTTCCCGCGGGCAAGCTAAGCAAGCCGTTTGTGGCGTGGTTCGTGGTTGTCACCTCGGCGATTTTCATATTCGCCGCGCACGAGCTGAATCCACTGGCCTTCGATCTGTCGCCGGTGGCGCTGGGCATCGCCTTTGTGTACTCCTTCACCAAACGCTTCACGCGCTGGGCGCATGTGGTGCTCGGATTGGCGATGGGCATCGCCCCTGCCGCCGCCTGGATCGCGGTGCGCGGTTCGCTCGATCCGAGAATCCTGATCCTCACTGGCGCCGTGGTCTTCTGGGGCGCAGGCTTCGACATCCTTTACGCCTGCCAGGACTACGACCACGATTGCTCCAGCGATGTCTACTCCGTGCCCAAGGCATTCGGAATTCCCGCGGCGCTCGGTATTGCCCGGTTCTTTCATGTGATCACCGTGCTTCTGCTGGCGTGGATGGTGGTAGCTTTCGGGCTGGGAAAGATTGCTGCAGCAGGCGTGATCTTCGTGGCGCTGCTGTTGATCTATGAACACTCTCTGGTGAGGCACGACGACCTCAGCCGGGTGAATGCCGCCTTCTTCACCATGAACGGTCTGGTCTCGATGGCATTCCTGTTCTTCATCGCAGGCGATCTGCTGGCAAAGTAAACCTCATCACATCTGGCTGTGATTTGCTGGCCCTGCTGCGATATCATGGCAATGATGCCTGAAACGCCAAGCTTGGCCAACAAGCTGCATTCCTTCCAGACCGACGACCCGCGCCTGCGGCCGATCCACGACAAGGTCATGGCCCAGGAGCGTCTGTCGGCTGACGACGCACTCACCCTCTATCGCTCGGGCGACATCCTGGCTGTCGGCTGGCTGGCCAATCATGTTCGCGAGCGCATGCATGGCGATACCGCTTACTTCAATGTCAACCGACATATCAACTACACCAACGTTTGCGTCGCCGCGTGCCGCCTATGCGCCTTTGGCCGCAAGAAGGACACGCCTGGTTCCTACACGATGGCGCTGGAGGAGGTCTGGAACACCGCCGGCTCCGGCTATACCGAAGCCATCACGGAGTTCCACATTGTCGGCGGGCTACATGCCGACCTGCCGTTCCAGTACTACATCGATCTGATCGCCGGCCTTAAGGAGCGCTTTCCGCAGGTACACCTGAAGGCGTTCACCATGGTCGAGATCGCGTTCTTCTCCAAGATCGGCAAGATGACGCCACGCGAAGTGCTGATCAAGTTCAAGGATGCAGGACTCGACTCCATGCCCGGCGGTGGGGCGGAGATTTTTTCCGATCGTATCCGTCACATCATCTGCGATCACAAGATCGACGGCGATCAGTGGCTGGATCTTGCCCGCACCGCGCATGAAGTTGGATTGAAATCCAATGCCACCATGCTCTACGGCCACGTCGAGAACGACGAGGATCGCGTCGATCATCTGCTGAAATTGCGCGCGCTCCAGGACGACACCCACGGCTTCCAGACCTTTATCCCGCTGGCGTTTCATCCTGAAAACACGCCGCTACAGCATCTGCCGAAAACAACAGGGATGCTCGACCTGAAGCAGATCGCGGTGTCACGGCTGGTGCTCGACAACTTCCCGCACATCAAGTCCTACTGGCAGATGGTGACGCCGAAGATGGCACAGGTCACCTTGCGCTTCGGCGCTGACGACATCGACGGAACTGTGGTGGAGGAGAAGATCTATCACGATGCGGGCGCGACTACGCCGCAAGGGCTGCGGCGTCAGGACCTGATTCGCCTCATCACCGAGGCCGGCCGCATTCCCTTCGAGCGCGACACACTGTATAGGCCAGTGACGCGGACCGAGACGACAGTGACGGTCGCCGTTTAGGTTCGACACTTTCCCGGTGTGTCATCCTGAGCGTAGCATTCGCGTTTTGTGCGAATGCGGAGTCGAAGAACCTCTACAGCTACGATTGTCGCGGCCTCACTTCTTCTGCTCCGGCGCCATGTGTACCGCCGGCATCGGCGGCCAGCCAATCGACTTTCCCTGGAACAGCGCCACCGCTGTCTCGTATCGCTTGGTCCCGTCGTGGATGGCAAAGCGCCGCAAGTGGTCTGGCGGGCCGCTCCACATGCAGATTCCCGCGTAGGCGCCATCTTTGCGCAGGATGTAATAGCTCATGTCAACGTATTGCATCTTGCGCATGTCGCCGTTGAAGTTGCGCACGATGCGCTTCAGCGCGTCCATGCCGGCTTCCTGAGGAGACATTCCCCGCCGCATGTTCTCGACGATGGTATGAGCGCCGCAGACTTTGATGTTCTCCTCGCCGTTGCCCGTCGCGCCCGCCGAACCGACATCCTGGTCGCAGTAGCAGCCCGCTCCGATGATCGGCGAATCGCCTGCCCGTCCGGCTAGCTTCCACGCAAGGCCGCTGGTTGTGGTTGCGCCTGACATCTCACCTTTCTCGTTGATCGCGGAGCAGTTGATCGTTCCCGTCGGCGGCTGTAGAACACGTTGCACCGCAGCCGCACGGAACTCCGGTTCTATGCCCAGCTTGCCCGCGAGTTCCTCCATCTTCTGCATCCGCTCTTCGCGCAACTCGGAGTGGTTCGGATTCTCGTCGGGCAGTTTGTAGTTCGGGCTGGCCAGTCCCGGGCCCCACCAATCTTTGTTTGACATGGTTTCCTTCCACAGCAGCCAGGTCTTGCGCGAGCGTTCGGTCAGCAGATTTTCTCGCGGAAAGCCCATGTCGAAGCCAAACCTCTGTGCGCCCTCGCCCACCAGCATCACGTGCCCGGTGTGTTCCATCACCGCCTTCGACACCAGAGAAACATTCTTGATGTCGCGCACTCCGGCAACCGAACCTGCCATGCGGGTTGGTCCATGCATGCAGCAGGCATCGAGCTCAACTACGCCGTCTTCGTTGGGCAGGCCGCCAAGCCCCACGCTGTCGTCGTTGGGATCGTCTTCCGGCCCGGTGATCACTTGCATGACGGCGTCGAGAGTGTCGCCGCCGGCGGTCAGCACGGCATAACCGCGATCCAGATAGTTGTAGCCATTGTGGGCGCAGATGATGATCGGTTTTTTCGGCGGATTACCCGGCAGTGCAGAGCTCGTGTCTTTGTTTTGTCCTTGCAGGTCGAGTGCGAGCGATGCGGAGCCAACTGCTGTAGTGGCGATAAAATCGCGGCGCGAAATCTTCATGCGAATCCCTCAACAATAACTCAACGGCCATGAAGGATAGCACGAGGCGCGTCGATGACCGGAATCGAACAAACAACGCTGTCCTAGAACACGCAAGCACAGCTTCGCGGCTGTGCCTGCGCATTCGTTGCTTTTAAGCGTTCTTAGCCCGCCGCTCGTTCGGCCGAGTTCTGGTCAGCACGGAAGCGCAACAGGGCAGCGATTCGACCAATGCGGTCGAACTCCTCGTCATCCGGAATGTAAACCAGCTCAACCCCGGTTCGGATGGCATGGCCCACAATGGCGTCGCCAATGTCGTCCAGTTCCGTGGTGTCCTTGCCGCAGACCGCGCAGGTTGGAGTCACATGGAGTTCCATGTGTCCGCAGTGATAGCATTTCACGCCGGCTGCATGAAAGTTGGACCCAAGCAGCAGCGTCAGGACCTCGCCGGTCTCCAGTGAGCGCAACACCCGCCGCAGTCCGATCGCGCCGCGACCGTTGCGATGGGCCTGACCAATCACTTCGCGGATGAGTTCCTGCTTCATGTTCGCGCTGTAGCGTGCCAACTGCTCGTGGGCCATTTGCTTGACCTGTTCGGGCGTAGCCACCTTGGGATCGATACGGAAGTGTCCGACCAGGTGCTGTCTCGCCTGCGATTGCAGTTGCGGCTCGATCTCCGACCACACGTCGTCGCGGCAGCCGATCAGCAACCGATCGCAGCCTCCACGCTCGAAGTACTGTTCGATGCGGTCCGCGACCAGCCGGAAGTGCTGCATGGCCTCATTCGTCTGTTTGCGCTCAGCATGTCCAGCGTCGTAGCCAGCATACCCGTCGCTCTTGCCGCGCCGTGTCAGCTCGTTGATGAAGTCCTCCTTTTCGATGACCTCATCGTTCAGCAGTTCGAAGACCCGGGCTTTCGTGCGATCCGCCAGCAACACGCAGGCGCGTTGCTCGCCATCCAGCACCGCGGCCAGCGGCTTCAGATGAAAGCGCTGGCTGACGGCTACCTTTGGTGTCAGCAGCTGCGCGGGAATGTCGAACTCGCGCCAGAAACCCTGCTGGCCGCAGGCAAATATGGCCTTCGCCTTACCGCTGCTCCCGTGCAGCGGATCCACCATGCTGTTGATCTTCTCCAAGTCACTGCGCGTGGAACCGTTCTTCCCGTGATTCTCGGCTTCGCGGAGCGCGTTACGAATCAAGTCCTTTACCAGGATGGCTTCCTCCCGGTGCGATTTGTTGGGTGGCGTCGTGGGCTGATAGTAAAACGTGACAGCGCAACCTTCCGGCGACCTGAAATTGGCGAGTTCACGGATGTCATCGCGTGTGATCATTCCGGTTCTCCTATTTGACCTTATGGGTTTGATGATTCATGCGGGGACTGCGACGCAGCCCCCAATCAGGCGCTCTTGGAATGCTCCAGGAGCTTATCTTTGAGAGGGTCTTTGATAGGCAAGGAGCGTTGCAGGTGATCGCTGGCCCGGCGAATGGCTGCGCGCACCTCCTCCACAGTGTGGTTGGTGATGTCGGCAATTTCTTCCAGCGTAAAGCCCTCGACGGTGTACAGGATGAACGATTCCTGTTCGTCCCGTCCGGCGTCGTGCAGCGTTGCCTCTACCAGATTGAGCAATTCGCTCCGGGCCGCCAGTTCTTCCGGGGTGTTGGCGGTGGGATCAGGAATTACGTTTTCCTCCACCAGTTGCTCGTCCGGTTGATGAAATTGAAGCTGCGTCTCATCCGAGCCCTGCACATTCTGCTGGCCATGGGAACGCTCCAGCGGAACCATGCCGTTGTCCGTGCCATCGAGCGCCAAGGTGTCGATCGCCTGTCTTGCCAGGCGATGCACCCACGGCTCAAGCTTCATCCGCTCCGGTTTGTCGTCTTGCTCGCTGAGAGCGTTCGCGATGGCTTCGTCTACCACCTCTTTCACCGTGACCTGATCTGTCGATAGTTGACCCTGGTCCTGGCGATATTGCAGCTCCCGCTGGATGAATCGCTCCAATCGCGGCAAGTTGACGTTGACGTAGCGCGCGATGTCACTAGGGGAGACCAGATCGGGCTTTACCGCGGCCACCGTCTGCTCGAACGGAACCGTGCCGACCACTGCGCGATCAGGACCGCGCCGGCGCGGCCACTTGTGGTGTCGGCGCAGCAGTTCCTTGTGCCGCTTCACCTGCCCGTCAATATCGTCAAAGGCCGCTTTGATAGCGCTTATCGCAGTCGAACTGCTTTCTTGCGACGTCAACTGGCCTGAGGGCAACCGCAGGTTCAGCGATACTACAATGCCCTGACGAGCGGAGTTCTCCTCCACGATGCCCTTCAGGTGCAGTAAGTCTGGACGAAATACTTGCAGGTACCGGCCCAGTTTTTCCACTTGTTGGTTGATGATTTTTTCGAGGTCGGGCGTTTTGGAAATCTTGTAGCTGATATGAACGTTCATGAAAAGCCTCTCCGGATAGACCGTTTCCACCCGCAGCTACAGTCCTTTTCTAGCTGAATTTTACTCCTCCTAATACAGAAGCAAGTAAAAAATAAGGAGTTGGCTGGTTCGCTGAAAACGCAAAGGGCTGGGAAGTGCCGTTCTGGGACGAGTCAGGCAGACTGCCAGTCTGCGATGTTTACCGATTCTGCAAACAAAAAGGCCCTCCACCGAGGAGGGCCTGGTGAGACGCCGCAACTGCGACTACCGTTCCGGAATTCTGACCTTGGCGTCTGGGCGCTTGTCGAGGTGGATGGACTCGATAAAGCGTACCTTGCCCTTGCTGAGCTTCATGACCAGCGAAGTTGTGCGCACGCCGTCGCCGAAGAAGCGCACGCCCTTGAGCAATGTTCCTTCGGTCACGCCTGTGGCGGCAAAGATTATGTTTTTGCCTGGCGCCAGTTCGTCGGCAGTGTAAATCCGTTTGGGATCGGTGATGCCCATGTCTTTCATGCGTTCGCCTTGCTCCGGCGTGTAGCCCACCAGTCTGCCGACCATGTAGCCGTTCAGACAGCGAACAGCTGCGGCGGTGATCACACCCTCAGGAGCTCCGCCCGTGCCCATCACCGCGTGAACGCCGGAACCCAGCATGGACGCCGCCACGCCAGGCGAAAGATCGCCGTCCGAGATCAGCCGGATGCGCGCGCCCGCTTTGCGGATTTCGCCGATCAGCTTTTCGTGGCGCGGCCGGTCAAGGATGATAATTACCAGGTCGGCCACGTCGCGATCCAGTACCTTGGCGATGACGTGCAGGTTGTGGGCGACGGGAGCTTCCAGGTCGACCACTCCCTTGCACGACGGGCCAACGACGATTTTCTCCATATAGCAGTCGGGGGCGTGCAGCAGACCGCCTTTTTCCGATGCAGCCAGCACCGTAATAGCGCCCGGAGAGCCGGTGGCGCAGAGGTTGGTGCCTTCCAGCGGGTCGACCGCGATGTCGACGGCGGGATAGTTGCCTCCATCCTGTTTGCCGACCTTCTCGCCGATATACAACATGGGCGCTTCGTCGCGCTCGCCCTCGCCAATGACGATGGTGCCATCCATCGGTACCGAATCCATGACGCTGCGCATGGCCTCGGTTGCCACTTCGTCGGCGTGCTTGCGGTCGCCCTGGCCCATCGTCTTGGCCGAGGCAATCGCCGATTCTTCCACTACCCGCAAGAACTCCATTGCGAGATCGGTTTCAAAATTAGCCGTGGGAGTGTGTGTCATCATTTCTGGGTCTTTGGTTTGAATTGTTGTTGCCATGGAGCCTCCATGGGCGCGGCTTGCAATGCAGAACTATGAGCTATAAGTACGGATTGCGCAAGCCGAGCGCCGGTCTTCATGCGCAGGGATGAGCCCAGGGGAATGACTAATCCAGGCACAAACGCAAAGGATACACCTGTTGGACAAAGTGTTCGAGGACTTTCATCACTGACCCTTCGGTCGGCGCGACGCGTCTGATTGCCACGCTCACTGACAACTGGCTACTGCCTATCAGAACGCCGCATGCCCGGTAATGTGCTCGCCGATGATCAGGGTGTGGATGTCGTGGGTGCCTTCGTAGGTCTTCACCGACTCCAGATTGGCCATGTGGCGGAAGATGGGATATTCATCGGCAATGCCGTTGCCGCCGAGAATGTCGCGGCCCATGCGCGCGCACTCCAGCGCCATCCAAACATTGTTCCGCTTCGCCATCGAGATGTGATGTGGCTTGGCCTTACCCTCGTCCTTCAAACGCCCCACTTGTAACGCCAGGAGCTGCGCCTTGGTGATCTCGCTGATCATCCACACCAGCTTTTCCTGCACCAGTTGGTGACCGGCGATCGGCATATCGTGGAACTGCTTGCGGAACTGCGCGTATTGCAGCGCGCAGTCGTAACAAGCCATCGCTGCTCCAATCGCTCCCCAGGCGATGCCATAGCGCGCCTGATTCAGACAGCTCAGCGGCGATTTCAAGCCTCCTGATTGTGGTAGTAGATTTTCCGCCGGAATGCGAACATCCTGCAACGACAGACTCGATGTGACTGAAGCTCGCAGCGACCACTTACCATGAACGTCAGCCGCCTTGAAGCCGGGCCGGTCGGTCTCGACGATGAACCCGCGAATCAGGTCGTTCTCGTCTTCGACCTTGGCCCAAATGATGGCGATGTCGGCGATGGAGCCGGAGGTAATCCACATCTTCTCGCCGTTCAGTACGTAGTCGTTGCCGTCCTTGCGGGCGCGCGTGCGCATAGCCGAAGGGTTGGAGCCAGCGTCAGGTTCGGTCAGTCCAAAGCACCCGAGAATCTCGCCGAGCGCCATCTTAGGCAGGTATTTCTGCTTCTGCTCCTCGCTGCCAAAGGCATAGATGGGGTACATGCACAGCCCTGACTGCACGCTGACGAACGAGCGCACGCCGCTGTCGCCGCGCTCCAGTTCCTGCGTCATCAGGCCATACTCCACGCTCGACATGCCGGCGCAGCCATAGCCCTTCAGGCTGGCCCCATAGAACCCCAGCTCGCCCATCGGCTTGATGAGCTCCTTCGGGAAGCGGCCGTCGCGGTTGCACTGCTCGATGATGGGGACGAGGTTGTCCTCGATGAACTTGCGAGTATTGTCGCGGACCAGCCGCTCGTCGTCGTTGAGCAGCGTATCGAACTCGATGAAATCCACGCCTTTGAACTTGAGTGCCATGCGAGATCTCTCTTATGGAAATTTGCGGGTAGGACGAATGTTCGAAGGTAGCAGGCCGCGAAGAGCGCGGTCAAACATAAGCCATTCCGCGCACTAGCCGGCTGTCAGCCCGCCGTCCGGCCAGGGACCCGGCCATAGGGATTTGTGCGGTTCACCTGCTGGCGAATCCAATGCCGACAATTACAGCTGCGGTGATCAGGCTGACGCGGTCGCGTAACGCAAAAATGATCGGATCGGAGTGCATTCTGCCCCTGCCGGCAATTATCCAGATCCTGCCAAACCAGTACAACAAGACCGGACAAATCAGCCGAAGCATTTCCGAGTGTCTGTATAGAAGCGTAACTTCGGGACTCCGAAGGTATAAGACGAGGACCAAAACCGACATTACCATCGAGCTCAAACCCAGGGCTTGTACAGTGCTTTTGTCAACTTGTTCATAGCCGCGGCGGTTGCTTAATTCCCCCGTTTCCGGTGCCGCCTGTAGTTCGGCGTAGCGCTTGACCGCCGCTAGACCCAGGAAACAAAACATGGCAAAGGCCGCACACCACTCGGAAATAGGAATACCAGTCGCAGCTCCCCCGGCGAACAGGCGGATCGTATAGAGTCCCGCGAGAGTACAGATGTCCAGGATAACTTTGGTCTTCAGATAGAGCGAATAGAGGACAGTCGACAACAAATATACGGCTAACATAATGTCGAAAGACAGAGGCAGCCTAACAGCAAGGAAGATGGACGCTGCCAGGAGAGCAAGGGCCAGTATCACAGCCGTCCTCGTCGTTACTGTACCGGCCGCCAGGGGACGCAATTTCTTATGGTGGTGTTGCCGGTCAGAATGTACGTCGAGGAAATCGTTGAAAATATACGTCGCGGATGCTGTCAGGCAGAAGCAGACGGTCGCGAGCAGCGCCCTGGTGGCAATGGCCCGATTGTTCCAAGTGTGCGACAAAAGTACCGGCAATAACACCAGAAGGTTCTTCGACCATTGGTACGGCCGAAGCAGGGAAAAAAGGGGCGCGATTGTCCGCTGACCGTTTCGAAGAGGCGGATGCTTTGTAGTCAACCCCGGATCAGAAGCAGTGCTTGGCATCACAATTACAATCCATTTGCATGATTCCAGCTGTAAGCATGTGGTCAGTCACAAGCGGAGCCCGGACGAAGGCTCGTTGGACCGGAGCCATCGGGGCCACGGTCGCAGAGTGCGGATCCGGATTGTAACGGAACATCCATCGGCGGCAATGTGAATGAGGGTATATCGTGCTGCGGGCGAATGCAAGGTGAGCAGCCTGAGGCTTGGGTTCTTCCATGTACGCGCCCTCGCTGCAGCTCTCCTGCTGTGCGTGGCTGTGCTGTTGGTGTAAAGTTCTTGACATTGTCCGGCGCCACGGGAGACACGTCTAACAAGATGCAGCCAGTGCAGCCTGCAGGAATACCCAATCTCATTCTGGGGGCCGGGCCAACGGCGATTGCCGCGGCCTACGCGTTTCGACGCCTGGGAGTGCCCTTTGAAGTCTTGGACGTCGCCTATGATCTGGAGCCCGCAAGAGAAGCGATGGTCGAAACGCTCTCGGCCAGCGAGCCGGCAAATTGGCCACGCAACTATGTCGAGACTTTGTTTCCCCCGCCAGTAACTTCCGCCCAAGGTGTCGAAAAGCGTTTGACCTTCGGATCCAATTTCCCCTATGAGCAGCCGCAATGTATCTCGTGCTCTACCACCCAGTGCAAGATCGATCTCTCTCATGGCCTGGGGGGCTTCGGGAATGTCTGGGGCGCCGCCGTGCTTCCGTATTCAGACCAGGACTTGGGCGATTGGCCTATTTCTTCTGCTGACCTTGCCGACTCTTACCGGAATCTGTCGCAGTTTGTGCCGATAAGCGCTGAATTCGATCGCTTGGAAGAGTCATTTCCCTTATACCATGACAAAGTAACCGCGCTCACAAGGTCAGAACAAACCGCGACCTTACTTAAGTTTCTAAATAGGCGAGATCCGACTTTGCGAAACCAAGGCATAGCCTTTGGGCGCGCTCGTGTCGCGGTAGACTCATCTGGAGGGCCTGCTACTTGCCGCTACTGCGGCTACTGCCTTGACGGTTGTTCTTATGGGTCTATCTTCAATCCCCGCCTGCTCTGGAAGAAACTCGAACAGGAAGGAATAAAGATCCACAAAGGCCTTTACGCCATTGAATTTGAGGAGGAAGCAGACAGTGTAGTTTTGTCGACTGTAAACATAAGCGATGGTTCATTGAGAAAATTGCGAGCGCAGCGGCTTTTTGTCGGTATGGGAGCGATTTCCACAACGCGGCTTATCGCCAGGTCTATAAAGATAATCAATAAACCAGTGCGTATACTGGATAGCCAGTATTTTTTCTTTCCTTTTTTGTCTTACCGTAAGGCAAAAAACTCAACCGCACGCTTCACTTTAGCCGAGATATTCCTTGAGATGCTAAGGCCGGGAATCAGCGACTACTATATACATTTTCAAGTATATGGCTTGAATGACATATTCCGGCAAACTATAAAGTCCACGGTATCTTCCGTGCTTCGAAACCGAGTTATTCTCAGTAATATAGAGAGCCGCTTCTATTTGTTTCAGGGGTTTCTGCATTCAGCGGATTCCGGTCATTTGGAACTGACCGTTAAGTCTACTCAGATGAGCAAGGATGAGATACACGTTCGAGGAGTAGCGAACCCGGTTTCAATGGGGATAGCTAAGCGATCTCAGGCACTTTTGCGCCGAAACCTGGCTGGGTTTGGCGTCATTCCTCCTTTCAACCTTACGATGGTCGCTCTGGGGAGAAGTTTTCATGCCGGGGGCAGTTTTCCGATGGGGAAGACGAATACGATTTACAGCTCAGACCTGCTGGGCCGCCCAGCTGGACTCAGCCGAATTCATATTCTGGATGCGAGTAGCTTCCCGAGCATCCCGTCGACGACCATCGCGTACACGGCCATGGCAAATGCGGACAGAGCGATCAATGAAACGTTCAGAAACGGATATCTGTGACCGGCGAGTGGGGCCAATGACAAGCAATGCAGTGGGGGCCGAACGTTGAGACTGGAAATATAGCTGCAGAATTCGCCATACCGTTGACGGTTGCGGCTGGTGCTCCATCAGCTGCAACGATCGCATTCATCGTGAGTAGCATTTGTGTGAGGAGAATGCTGAATGATTCGTCGCGTAGGAATTGTCGCCGCTGCCACATTTTGCCTTGTGTTTGGCTGCGTGGCCAGAGCCTGGCAGACGGGGTCTGTTAAGCCGCCGGCGAAGGTTGAGTCTCATGTTGTCAGCATCAGCGATGAAGATAACGGCAAAGATGTCGATCTTAGCTCTGGGGGCACGCTGGTCGTGAAGCTCAAGAGCAATCCTTCGACGGGGTATAGTTGGGCGGTTGCGGGCGATCCGTTGCCGTTGAAGCTTGAGAAAGCCTCCTATCGAAAGAACGCCGCATCCGCGAAGGTGGCCGGCGCTCCGGGAGTGCAGGTATTTCAATTCACCGCCAATACTGCCGGACTGGCAAGTCTGCAAATCATCTATCGCCGGGCTTGGGAATATAACGCCCCGCCGGCGAAGACGTTCCGGGTCAGGGTAGATGTTCGCTAGGAGCCAGGCAGGTTTGGATGGGCGTTCGGCTAAGTTGTGGGTGCCGGATAGCCGAAACGGGCGGAAGAGTTTCAACGTTGTTGCAACAAATCGCGCAAATGATGCAAAAAGCCCAGCCTGGGGGCGGTGTTTTCCAGCTTCCCCAAAACGTTCACATGTCACAAAGGGGTGTGACTTTGGTCGTTGCCAGTGGACGTGGTGGAGTTAGAATAGGGTTGGAATTGAAAATGATTTTCAAGTTCATATTCGGCCGTCATAAAAAAGAGCGCCAGACGCAAGCCAGCGCCCTGGCAGATTTGCACGTCGGCGAGAGCGCAATTCTCTCCGATCTCGAATTGTCCCCGCCGGTCGCCGAGCATCTGATGAACCTCGGCTTCGTTCCCGGTCTGGTAGTAAAGGTCCTGCGCAGCGGTCCCGGTGGCGATCCCCGCGTCTATCGCGTGGATGGTACCGAAGTCGCGATGCGGAGGGACCTGTCCCGGCATATTCATGTGGAGCTGATTGGCGCTCCCGCGTTTGGAGACTAGCCGATGGGAGCTTCGACCATGAGTTGTCACGCGGTGGCACCGCCCCGCGGCGAGACTCTTGGGTCCTCTTATCGCACCATCGCGGTAATCGGCCCTCCCAATTCCGGCAAGACCACGCTGTTTAACCGGCTTACCAAATTGCGCCAAAAAGTCGGCAACTTCCCCGGCGTAACCGTCGAACATCACACTGGGTACCTGCGTGACGCTAACGGCGAAGAAATTGCGCTCATCGATCTTCCCGGTGTCTACAGCCTGACGCCGAAATCCGAAGACGAAAAAGTAGCCGTCGATGTTTTGACCGGGCAGATGCCAGGAACGGCCCGCCCGGATGCAGTCATTCTGGTTCTGAACTCGACTAACCTTCACACTCACCTGGTGCTGGCGGCACGGGTGATTGCGCTGGGCATTCCGACGCTGGTACTGCTGAACATGGCCGATGAGTTGCGCAAGCTGGATGGCCATGTCGATGTCTTATCGCTGGCCCGAGAGTTGGGCACTCCGGTGGCATTGATCAGCGCCACAACCGGCGAGGGAATGATCGCGGTGCAGAATTTTTTGTCGGCGGCTGTGGCCACTCCGGAGCCGTTGGAGTTGCCGGTTGTGGGTAGCACACGTGGCTACCGCGAATGGGCAGTGCGCGTCGGATCCAATGCCAACTATCGCCGGCCCGTTACGCCGGTGTGGACGGCTCGGCTCGACGCGATTTTCCTGCATCGTGTGTGGGGTCCGATTATCTTCGGGCTGGTGGTAATCGGCGTCTTCCAGACCATCTTTGCTGTCGGCCAACCGCTCTCGAACCTGCTGCAGAAATTCCTCGACACCACGGGGACGCAGCTTGGCGCCCACTTGCCGGCGGGAATGTTCCAATCGCTGATCATCAATGGCGTGTGGAAGGGTACTGGATCGGTACTGGTCTTTCTGCCCCAGATTCTGTTGCTCTTTCTCGTAATCGGCATCCTCGAAGACTCGGGATACTTATCGCGGGCCGCAGTGATTGCAGACCGCACCATGTCGCGCGTGGGCTTGAATGGGAAGAGTTTTATTCCCCTGCTGTCCGCCTACGCCTGCGCGGTGCCGGCCATCATGGCAACGCGCACTATCGAAAGCAAACGTGACCGCATCGCGACGATTCTGATCGCGCCGTTTATGACGTGCTCTGCGCGTCTGCCCGTATACACCATGGTAATTGCGGCGTTTCTACCCGCACGTCCGTTGCTGGGCGTATTTCTGGGCACGCGGGCGGCGGCCATGCTGGGTTTATATGTTCTGGGATTTCTGATGGCCGTGCTTACGGCCCGGCTGCTGAAGTCCACCATCCTCAAGAGCAAGGACGCCCCGTTCATACTTGAGATGCCGCCTTATCGCTGGCCTGTGCCGGCGTCGCTGGCGTTACGCGTCGTCGATCGCGGCAAAGCATTCCTGTACCGCGCGGGAACGGTGATCATGCTGGTTTCGCTGCTGCTGTGGGCGGCCACCAACTTCCCCATGCATCATGGCCAGCCGCCGGAAATTCAGAACAGCGTGGTGGCCCAGCTCGGCCATGCGATTGAGCCGGTGATTCGTCCCCTGGGCTTCGACTGGAAGATTGGCGTTGGCCTGCTGACCTCGCTGGCGGCGCGCGAAGTGATCATTGCCACCCTGGGCACGCTGAATGGAATCGATCCGCAATCCCATGCCACGGGCCTGCAAGGGGCGTTGCGTCAGGAACTGACGCCCGCCGGCGCAGTGGCGTTGCTGGTCTTCTTTGCCTTCGCCATGCAGTGCATGTCGACCATTGCGGTAGTGCGCCGTGAAACCAATGGCTGGAAGTGGCCTATCCTGCAATTCTCCTACATGACGGTCGTGGCTTACGTCGCTGCCTTCGCCGCTTACAACATCGTTGGACATTTCATTCAGTAATTTTTGGGCGTTTCCAGTCCCAAGTAGATTGCGGGCGTTACATCTTTGTATGTACAATGGCGTAGGCTAAAATGGTTCGATATGAATGGGATTCGGCAAAGAACAAGAGTAGACAAAGCTAAACACAGCATCGATTTTGAAACCGCGCAACTCATCTTTGACGATCCTTTCTGCATAGCCTTTGTCGACCTGATTACCGACGCAGAGCAGCGTTGGAAGGCAATTGGAGCGATAGAAGACGTAGTCATTCTTGTCGTTGCTCACACTTACCGTCAGGACGGCGCTGACGAAGTGATTCGCATCATTTCAGCCCGACGAGCTACACCGCGTGAAAGGAAACTCTATGTCGAAACTGTCCGCTGAGAAGCGAAGAGAACTCCAGAAACTGGCCAAGCGTCCCGATAGTGAGATCGACTGCTCGGATATTCCCGAAATCCGCGAGCTGCCTTCCGATGCCGTAATCGGCAGGTTCTACCGGCCCAAGAAGACACGCGTCACTATTCGTCTGGATTCGGACGTTTTGGCTTGGCTCAAGGTGCTTGGCGAAGGGTACCAAACCAGGATTAACGAGTATCTCCGGCAAATGATGAGGCAGCATCGCCATTCCTGAGGAGATGGTTGACGGAAACAATTCGCTATTAAGGCCGGTTTCTGCCCGAACCGACCAGTTCCTTTACCATTCGTGGTAACACTTCTCCCGCCTTGCCCAGCACCACCGCGTCAAAGAACGCCCTATTCGCCGGCTCCTCGGGGCCAACGTAGATCGCAGTCGCCCGGTTCATGCGCGCCATGCGCACGAAACTGGCGGCAGGCTCGACGACTCCCGAGGTCCCGACCGTCAACAGGACGGAACATATTCTGAGCTGCTCGAAGATGCGGTCCATGGAATAGGGCACTTCGCCGAACCAGCACACATGCGGCCGCATCATGGCTCCGCATTGCGGACAAGTAGGAATCTCGGCCCGCTGCATGTACAGACGTTCATCATCAAAGGGCTTGGTGCGGCAGCCATCCCGCGAGCAGCGAGTTTGCATCAGCCGGCCATGCATGTGCACAATGCGCTGGGAGCCAGCCTGTTCGTGAAGGGAGTCGACATTTTGGGTGCAGAGGAAGAACCGCTCCCCCAGCGCTTCCTCCAGCTTAGCCAGGGCGGAATGGGCGGCGTTGGCAACGACGGTCGTGTGCCGTTTGCGCCGCTCCGAGTAGAACTGCCAGACCATCTCCGGATTGGCACGGAAAGCCTCGGGCGTCGCCACATCCTGCACGCGGGAGCCGCGCCAAAGCCCATCGGCGCCACGAAACGTAGGCAGGCCGCTCTCAGCACTTACGCCGGCGCCGGTGAGCACGAATACTCGATCGCGCGGCGATAGCGGCTGAATTGTTCCGATCTCCGTCATCGAGAAGTGGCCAGACGGGCTGGAGAAGTCATGACACCGACGCTCTGCTCAGCGAACACCTGGACACTATATACTGAACAGTCCGGTGACCATCGTCGCCGTTCACGCGGCGAGCGCATCCGCCCGGCCGGTAAGGAATCTATACCTATTAGCGTGTCTGGCAACCTAATCCTTCCCGCCGAGGCAGAGCGGGGCTGAGGAGCTATCGATCCTTGTCTACTGTAATGATGAACGTTGACAGCGAGAAACAGGAACGCGTGCTGGACGCATTCCGCCGCTGGGGATACCTTCAGGCTAATCTCGATCCGCTGGGGCACTTTGCTCCCCAGGCGCATCCTGAGTTGGACATATCGGGTGGCGCCGCCGATGCGGCGCGACGAGTGTACAGCGGCAGCATTGGCGTCGAGTTCATGCACATCGCGGATCCCGAGCGGCGGGAGTGGCTTCAGGAGCGCATGGAGTCGGAGCAGGAGGAGAAGCTCGACCGCTCGCGCATTCTGGATCAGCTGGTGCGGGCTGATGTTTTCGAGCAGACCATCCACTCGCGCTACATTGGAACCAAACGCTACTCGCTGGAAGGGAACACCGCGCTGATTCCCTTGCTGGACGAGATCCTGAACTCCGCCTCGGGGTATGGGGCCGAGCAGGCCGTGCTGGCCATGAGCCATCGCGGACGCCTGAACGTCATCATCAACATCGTGAGCCGTCCGGCGGCAGAGATTTTCGCCGGGTTTGAGGACGTGGATCCGCGCAGCGTGCTGGGCGGCGGCGACGTCAAGTACCACATCGGCGCAACTGGCATTTACACGGGCCTGAGTGGACATCCCGTGCGCATTCACCTGGTCTCAAACCCCAGCCATCTGGAAGCGGTTGACCCGGTGGCACTGGGCCGGGCTCGTGCCAAGCAGACCCGCCTGGGACGTGACGGAAAGAATCGCGTGCTGCCGGTCCTGATGCACGGCGACTCCGCGTTTGCAGGGCAGGGAATCACGGCGGAGACGCTGAACCTCGCCAACCTTCGCGGCTACACGGTTGGTGGCACGGTGCATATCATCGTTAACAACCTCATCGGATTTACGACGAATCCCAGCGATGCCTATTCCGGACGATTTTCGTCGGACCTGGCGAAGCGGCTGCCGATACCAATCTTCCACGTCAATGGCGAGGATGTTGACGCAGTGGTACGTGCCGGCCGAATGGCACTGGAATATCGCTACGAGTTTGGCAGTGATGTGCTGGTGGACTTGGTCGGCTTCCGCAGGCACGGTCACTCCGAAGTGGACGACCCGACCATCACCCAGCCCATCCTATACCGCAAAATCAAGGACCACCCCATGCTCTACCAGATCTATGCCAAGAATGTAGGTCTGGATGTGGCGCCGCACGTGGAGAAGTTTCAAGCTGAGCTAGACGCCGCGGAAAAAGCCGGTAAGAGCATGGTGAGGAAGCCGCCAATGCGGCAGATGCCGAGCTACTGGGCGCCGTACCACGGAGGGCCTTACAAGCCCGAGTACGAAGTTGACACGGGACTGTCCGCGGAAAAACTGCACCAGGTCACGGATGCGCTGGTGAAGTATCCTGAGGATTTCCATATTCATCCCAAGGTGCAAAAACTGCTGGAGCAGCGCCGCGAGATGGGTTACGGCAAGCGTCCTCTGGATTTCGGGATGGCGGAGGCGCTGGCATTGGGATCGCTGGCGCTGGAGGGAACACCGATTCGGCTTAGCGGTCAGGACAGCCGCCGCGGCACTTTCAACCAACGGCACTCGGTCCTCATCGACATTGTCGATGAGAAGGAGTATGTGCCGCTGTGCCACCTCGGGCCCGGCCAGGCGCGAGTGGAAATTTACAACTCGGAGCTGTCGGAGGCCGGCGTCCTGGGTTTTGAGTACGGGTTTGCCCGCGATTATCCCGAGGCGCTGGTAGCGTGGGAGGCGCAATTCGGCGATTTCGCCAACGGCGCGCAGATTATCATCGACCAGTTCATCGCGTCGGGCGAAGACAAGTGGGACCTACTGACCGGGCTGGTGATGCTGCTGCCGCACGGTCATGAAGGCCAGGGACCGGAGCACTCCAGTGCGCGGATCGAGCGCTATCTGCAACTCTGCGCACGGGACAACATGCAGATTTGCCAGCCTTCCACGGCGGGGCAATATTTCCATCTATTGCGGCGGCAGGCGCTGCGGAAGTGGCGCAAGCCGCTGATCTGTTTCACGCCCAAGAGCATGTTGCGGCATCCCGAGGCATCGTCGCCGCTTGCCGAACTGGAACGGCCGCGGTTCCTGAACATCATTCCTGATGAAACAGCGCTGGACGCAAAACGCGTGCTGCTGTGTACCGGCAAGATTGGGCAGGAATTAAGAATGGAACGCAGGAAGCTGAAAGCCGCGGGCCCGGCGATCGTGTCGTTGGAGCAGTTGTATCCGTTCCCCGAGACGGAGGCTAAGGAAGCCTTGGGACTTTACAGGAATGCCACCGAGTTCATCTGGGTGCAGGAAGAGCCGGCGAATATGGGTGCGCTTTCGTTCGTGACGCCGAGGTTGAAGCGGATACTGGGCTCCAAGCTGCGCAGCATCAAGCGAGCGCCGAATTCCACTCCTGCTACTGGATCGGCGAAAGCGCATGAACTCGAGCAGAAGACGCTGATCACGTTGGCGCTGGGCAAGGGAGAATAGGTTAGCGCGGTTTTTCTTTGGTCAGACGTCCATTTTGCACATCTGAACGTCAGTTCGGGCGAAGTCGTTCCCCTTGGCCAGCAGAGGCTCTCCTGAAATTTTCGCCAGAGCGTAAGAGAAGCAATCGCCAAAATTCAGCGCGGCCGGGTGCCGACCTTTGCCGTACTTCCGCCAACCGCGTCGCGCAACTTCTACCTGCTCGCGGTCGACGCTGACCACTCGGATATTAGCTTCTACTAGAAATAGGTCAAGTTCCCGGCCAGCAGTTTCCCCATACCTTCCCTCTAACAGTGTCGCGGTTTCAAGCACACTGGCGGCTGACATGATTGGGAAGTTGGCGCTCGCTAGCAGATGGGCAAAAGCCACCGCCTCGGGCTCCCTTCGAAGAATCGCGACCACGGCTGATGAGTCGAGAACCATCAGCGAGGTAACCCGTTCTCATCGTATCCAAGGATTTCGTCGTCAGAGCGATCATCAAGCACAGGCAGCGCCGCAACTCGATTAGCAATCTCGAGTAGGTGTTCCACTAGCTCTGGTTCTTTCGGCTTGCGCTGTAATCGTTCCCACCGTTCTCGCAGCGCTTGCTCGATTGCGCCCGTAAGCGATTCGCCAGTTTGCTCCGCGACTAGCCGGGCAAGGCGCTCGGTCTCCTGGTTCTTGATGCTCAGTGCCATTACGCAGTGATTATAGCATTCTATACAGTAATATAGATATATAGACAGTCAGGTAGATTTCACCCTCCTATAAGGCGTCCTCATGTAATTTTTACCTGCTCCAATGTTTCCTTCAAAACGTGTGTCGAGTGCTTGAGTTTTTGCTCCTCTTCGGTGCTGAGATGCAAATGCAGTACCTTCTGGATTCCGCCGCGATTGACGATGCAAGGCAGGCTGAGGCAGAGGTCTGAGATTCCGTGCGCGTCGCTCACCAGGCTGGACACCGACAGCACGGTGTTCTGATCGCGCAGAATAGCCTCGACGATCCGCATCAGCCCCGCGGCTACAGCATAGTATGTGGCCTGCTTGCGCGCGATGATGTGGTAGGCGGCGTCGCGTGTCTGCTCGAAGATCGCGTGCAGGGCCTGCCAATCGCATGTCCGCCCCTGGGCGGCGCAGAATTCCTCCAGTCGCATTCCCGCGATATTTGCCAGCGACCACACCGGAACTTCGCTGTCGCCATGTTCTCCGATGATGAAGGCGTGTACACTTCGCGGATCGACGCCGAAATGCTGGCTCAGCATGTAGCGAAAGCGGGCGGTGTCAAGAATTGTGCCGGAGCCGATCACATGCTGTGCGGGCAGGCCGGAGAGTCGCAAGGATATTTGAGTCAGGACGTCAACCGGATTCGTTGCGATCAGCAGGATGCAGTCGCGATTGTGCTCCACGATACGCGGCACGACTTCCGCGAAGATATTGGCATTGCGTTGCAGCAGATCGAGTCGAGTTTCCCCTGGTTTCTGTGCGGCGCCGGCGGCGATCACGACCACAGTCGCACTGGCACAGTCTTCATAGGTTCCAGCCCAGATGCGCGTCGGGTGTGCGAAGGGTACGGCGTGGTTCAGGTCCATGGCTTCGCCTTCGGCCTTGGCGTGGTTCTTGTCAATGAGCACGATTTCCGCCGCCAGGCCGCTAAGTAACAATGCAAAACCCAGCGTTGCTCCCACATTCCCCAGTCCCACCACGACGACACGGGTGGACCCATGCTTATCCATTGGTGCTCCCTTGTTGAGCGAATCTTCGCTGGTTCGCAGCGTTGTTTGGATGCGGAAAATGTCAGCACGAATCGGCTTTGGAGGAAACCGCGGGAACGCTCCGGCTCCGATTCGGGATCGAACTCCATTGCAGTCTCATCTTGGTGCTTCCCGACAGCGTTGGTGGGCTTTTTCTCTTGACCTGCGTGGCCGCTTTTCCTATGCTGACACTCGACTGATTTATGATCGACGCCGGCAATGGCAAGCGGGTACTTGCTCGGTTCCGCTAGGGAAGTGCTAGAAAGCGCGAGAGTTTCGCCGCGGATGAACGTTCGAGAGTTACTTGCTGAAGTGTGCGGTTGCAGTCTGCCGAGGGTTTGCACAAATCACCTCTCTCGTTGAGGAAGGCGAAGCTTTGTCTTTTGCTGACACTTGTTCTCCGGCGGCGTTAATGTCTCATGGCTGGAGCCGCGAAGTTGCGCCGTTGGATCAGCCAGCAGAGTGGTTTGCGGCTTACACTACGCCACGTCATGAGAAGGTCGTGGCCCGCCATTTACAATCGCGCCATATCGAATCATTCCTGCCATTGTATAGCTCAGTTCGGCGATGGAAGAACGGTTGCCGCGTTGCTATCGAGCAGCCGCTATTTCCCAGCTACCTTTTCGTGCATATTCCCCGGCGCGAAGCCGTCAGGGTACGGCAGATTCCGGGAGTCGTTTCCCTGGTCAGCGCCGGCCGCGAGCCTGCGGCTCTTCCTAGCTCCGAAATTGAATCGCTGCGCTCCGGTCTGCCTCTCCGCCACTTTGAGCCCCATCCCTATCTGGTAGCCGGCGAGAAGGTGCGCATTACCGCGGGCTCACTCGAAGGTATGGTTGGGGTGCTGATCCGCAGGAAAAACGATTGCCGGGTGGTGCTGACGCTTGAGCTGATCATGCAGAGCGTTGCCGTGGAAATTGGTGTTGACGAGATCGAGCCCGTCAAACAGTAAAGTCCTTCCCCAGGGTTCAACCAACAATAGAGGATCGACACGTGTGAAAAAGGCAGCAGAGAGAAGTGTTACTGAGGTGCGAATCGTGGAGGCCGCGGTCCAGCTGTTCTCCCGGCAAGGATACAAAGGCACCAGCACACGCGAGATTGCGCATTTGGCGGGGGTGAATGAAGCGACCTTGTTCCGCTACTTTGCCAGGAAGACGGGTTTGTTTTGGGCAGCGGCCGAATCCAGGTTGACCCGTCTGAAGCTGGGACGAGAGCTGCAGAACGGTTTGGCGACGGACTTGGAGCCGGACATCGTTGTTCCCATGCTGGTGGAGTTTGTGGTGAATATGGTGGCGCAATATCCGGAGTTGATGCGCCTCGTCTATGTTGCTGGCTTTGAGCTGCCGGAAGCCGACAGCATGTTTCGCGAACACCTGGGGCCGATCTTCGATGCCGTCAATGCTTATTTCGGCAGGTGTGCCGCGCGGGGCGCAATCGGCAAGCTGGAACCTACATTCGCAACTCTCGGGCTGGCGGGGGCGGTCAGCGCGCACTGCAGTCTGCACCAGTTGTTTACCGGGCGAGACCTGCCCTGGGACATGCAAACCCTGGCCCCCGCCTATGCCCAGTTCTGGTTGAATGCTTTGCGGCAGCCGCTGCCGGCTTCGGGGGACAATGGTAATCGCGGCTGAAGGGCGCGCGCACGAATGGGGACGGTGAGGTCGTTGATTGCACTTTCTAAGCTTCACGATTTACTCATCGATGAGAACAGATTCTGGAGCGGGACCTTGAAATCTATCTTGAGCATGAGCAGGAAAGAGGATTTTCCGGTGAAGGTTACTTCCGAGGATAGCCGTGGCCTCCGGTGCGTGGCGCTGGCGATCTTGCTGGCGCTGGCGTCTTTGGCGGTGAGCGCGCCCAGGTATGCATTGGCCCAGACAGATAGCAAGCTTCCGGGCCCGTTCTCTGCGCAACCCCTCACTCAGCAGCAGAGCAGCGGGGCGCCGGAGGCGGCGCCGGCTTCAACTCCTACCGTGGTGTTGGACGATACCCGGACCGTTGCACCGAGAAACGCTGCTGCGCCGGCGGAGCAAGCACCGAAGCCGGGAACCAGAACAGTCCAATTCACCGACTTTCAACTGTTAGTTGCCACATCTCTTGGGCAAACGCTGCCTATCTACGGACAAAACCTGTTCGAGAATGTCCCTACGACATTTGCCCCGGTGGACCGCGTACCCGTGACGGCGGATTACGCGCTCGGGCCGGGCGACGAGCTGTTGATCCGCGCCTGGGGCCAGATTGATCTCGATATTCACACACGGGTCGATCGCAATGGAGCGATTTATATCCCCAAGGTGGGAAATCTGACGGTTGCGGGTTTGAGGTTCAGCCAACTCCAGGACTTCTTGAAATCCCACATCGGACGCATTTACCAGAATTTCGATCTCAACGTGACCATGGGTGAACTGCGCTCGATTGATGTTTTCGTCGTCGGTCAGGCCAGGCGTCCGGGCCGTTACACAGTCAGTTCCTTAAGCACCCTGGCCAACGCAGTCTTCGCTTCCGGAGGCCCGTCGTCCAGTGGATCCATGCGCCACATCCAGTTGAAGCGCGGTTCCACCGTCGTCGCCGACTTCGATTTGTACGACCTGCTCATCAAAGGCGACAAGAGCAAGGACGTTCTGTTGCAGCCGGAAGACGTCATCTACTTTGCGCCCATTGGAGCGCAGGTGGCGATGGGCGGACAGGTGAACAATCCGGCGATCTATGAACTCAAGACGGAAGCCAGTCTAGGCGATGTTCTGCAATTGGCCGGAGGGCTGGGGACGACCGCTTCCGGAGCCAAGGTCTACGTCGAGCAAATCAAGAACCGGCGGGACCGCGGCATCGAGGAAGTCAAGCTGGACGCCTCCGGGCTGGCTCTCCCTCTGAAAGATGGAGACGTTCTGAACTTTGCTCCAATCTCGCCGCGCTTCGTCAACTCGGTGACCTTGCGCGGCAACGTCGCCTCTCCGGGACGCTATCCGTGGCATGAAGGGATGCGAATCAGCGATCTGATTCCCAATCGCGAGTTCCTGATTACGCGCGAGTACTGGAACCAGCAGAATGCCATCAACTTGCAGATGCAGGAAGGTGGAACCCGCCTCAGCGGAGAGTTGAACGATGTCAGGAGAAATGCTCCCGAGATCAATTGGGACTACGCTGTCGTGCAACGGATGAGCAGCAAGGACCTGTCCACGGAGCTGGTCCCCTTTAACCTGGGTAAAGCGGTGCTGGAGCATCAGGATTCCAGCGATCTTGTCCTGCAAGCTGGGGACATTGTCACCATCTTCTCGCAGGCCGACCTGCGCGTGCCCCGCGAGCAACAAACCAAGCTGATCAGGCTGGAAGGGGAATTTGTCTCCGCCGGAATTTACCGCGCTCAACCGGCCCAGGGACTGCGCGAATTAGTGGCCCAATCCGGCGGCCTGGCGTCCTCCGCCTATCTTTACGCCGCGGTTTTCACCCGCGAGTCTACCCGCATCCAGCAGCAGGAGCGCCTGGACATGGTGATTTCGCAGATGGAGCGAGACCTGACGCGCCAGGCCGCGCAATCCTCACAAAACGCCCGCACTGCGGATGAAGCCAACGCTGCCCGGGCCACGCTGGAAGCGCAGCGGGCCAGTCTCGATAAGCTTCGTCAGTTGAAAGCGGATGGCAGGATCGTGCTGAGCCTTCATCCCGACGATGCCAGTGTGGACGCCATCCCCGACATTCCACTGGAGGATGGAGATCAGTTCTATGTTCCCAGCCGCCCGATCGTGGTGAGTGTGGTGGGCGATGTCTACAACCAGGGGGCGTTCATCCAGCGTCCGGGGAAGACCGTCTCGCGTTACCTGCGCGATGCGGGCGGCCCGACGCGCAATGCGGACAAGGGCAGGATCTTCGTGGTTCGCGCCAACGGCGCTGTGGTGAGCAAAGATGCTGCGTCGGGATTCTGGTCGGGCGGTTTCGAAAGCATGGTGATGATGCCGGGCGATACGGTGATCGTTCCGGAGCAGTTGAATCCGGGAGCAGCGCTGCGGAACTTCAAAGACTGGTCGCAGATCCTCTTCAATTTCGGGTTGGCGGCGGCCGCGGTCAAGGTGCTGACTCCGTAGTTTAGACGCCCCTGCGCCGGACGTAGCCGCAGGAAGCAAGCGAACGCAAGTGGGGAAGTGAGCGTATGCGTGAGGGTTCCAAGACATCTGAGCTGCCCGGCAGCAACGCCGGGCTGGACGATGCTGTCGCCGCATCACCAATCGACGGCGGAAACGTAAGCGGCGGCGGGATTGATGCCATCGAACTGCTGCTCATTCTCTCCCGGAAGAAGGCGACGATTCTCCGGCTCACGCTGGCTGCGGCCGTGGTAGCGGCCATTGTGTCCTTCCTCATTCCCAAGATGTACACGGCCACGTCGACCATCCTGCCGCCGCAGCAAAGTCAATCGGCCCTGACCGCTATGCTCGGGCAACTGAGCTCGGTTGCCGGGCTGAACGAGTCCGACCTCGGTCTTAAGAATCCCGCCGACCTGTTTATCGCCATGTTGAAGAGTCGTACCATTGAAGACCGGCTGATCGATCGTTTCGATTTGCGCCGGGTGTTCGGGGTGAAGCGTTATGATGACGCCCGTAAGAAGCTGGAAAGCCGCAGCTACATTGTGGCGGAGCGGGAAGGCTTGATCTCGGTGAGCGTTGCCGACCGAGATGCGCAGCGGGCGGCCGAACTGGCCAACGGCTACGTGGAAGAACTGCACGCCATGAATTCGGAATTGGCAGTTTCCGAAGCCGCGCAGCGCAGGGTCTTCTATCAGCAGAAGCTGGATGGCGAACGCGATCAACTGGCGCTCTCCGAGCTGGCCCTGAAACAAGTACAGGAGAAGAGCGGCCTGTTGCAGCCTGACGCCCAGGCGAGGGCGATTATCCAGAGTGTGGCCGACATGCGGGCGCAGGTTGCCTTGCATGAGGTCCAGCTCCAGGCCATGCGCACCTATGCCACTGCCGGAAACCCCGACTTGCGGCGTGCCGAGCAGGAGTTGGCGGGACTGCGCTCAGAGCTGGCCAAGCTGGAACGCAACACCGGCGAGACTGGCAACGGCAATCTGGAAGTGCCGACGCGGCAGTTGCCGCAAGCTGAGCTGGAATACATCCGCAGGGCGCGCGATCTTAAGTATCACGAAACCCTGTATGACTTTCTCGGCAAACAACTGGAAGCGGCCCGGCTCGACGAAGCCAAGGACGCGGTGGTCGTCCAGGTGGTAGACAAAGCTGTCCCGCCGGAAAAGAAATCGAGCCCGCACCGCACGTTGATTGTGCTGGTGACGGCGATGGCAGTGTTTATCGTGGCGTGCGTGGGCGTGCTTCTGGCGGAAGTTATCCGCCGCAAGGAACAGGACCCGCTGGAGCGGGCGCGCCTGACGATGCTGCGCCACTCCCTGACGTTCTCCTCCCGGAACTCATGAGCACGCTGGCCCAGAGCTTGCCTAAGCCGATGAGGATTTCCCTGGCGACGCCGGCGGCGGCCATCGAGATCCTGACCCTGTTCGGCGCGGTGGCCATAGCGTCGCTTGCCTTCGTTTTGGGCCGCCTTACGATCAGCCAGGCCCAAGTTCTGGACACGCTGTTGCTGGTGTCTTTGGTCGTCCTGTCATGGAAGCGCTTCGATCAGGGCCGGCATCCCTGTTTCCTGTTTCTCTCGATGCTATTGCTGCTCCAGGGTGGCAGGCTGCTGACCTACTGTCTGGGAAGCGAGCCCGATCCCATGAGGGTGCGCGTTTTGTCGCGCTTTCCTTTCGATCTCTCCCGGGACGAAGCTGCCATGGTTCTGCTGTGCCTGGCGGTGTCGGCGATTTGCGTCTATGCGCCCTGCCGCTGGAGTTACCGGAGCCTTCCGCCTCTCAGCGGCATCGAGGTCCGGCGTTACTTGCCTTACCTTTACTTTCTGCTCTATAGCGCGCTTCCCGTTCAGCTTTACAAGAATTATCAGTATTACCAGTACATTCAGGAGCACGGCGGCTATATCGTCTATTTCTTGAATCACGGCGATCTGGCAACCAGCGTACCGTTAATTGTCCGGGTCATTCCGCTGATCACGCTGCCGGCCTTCGTTGCGATTTTCATTTTTGAACAGCGAAAGAAATACATTTATATAGCGAGTTTTTTATATTTCGTCACGGCGCTGCCGACCCTTCTGCTGGGTTCGCGCGTCGCCACCTTCGGATTAGTAGCTACTCTCTGGTATGTTGCCCGGCTTAAGACTGGGAAGAGATCGCGGGTCGTTGTCCTGGCGGGATTGCTGTTCCTGGCAATCCTGGTGGCTGATTTCATTCAAGCCTACCGTAGCGATCCGGGTGATACGGCCAACTATACCTTCGCCCCGCTCGAATTCGTCACGCTGCAGGGCAACTCCCTCGACGTGACTGCCGTTGCCGTAAAGTATCGATCGGTCTTCGCGCCCTACTCGGGCGCCTATCTACTGAACGAGTTGCGAGACGCATTTGTAGCGAATGACGTTAGTAACTATTTCCGCGGCAAAGAGCTGGCCTTCGATGTACCCGTATTGCTCAATCGAGATGCGTTTACCGGAGGCAATGGCACCGGCGGCTCCTATATCGGCGAGGCCTTTGTAATCGGCGGTATGGGCGGAGTTATCGTGGTTTCATTCCTCATCGGAGGCGGTCTCCACCTGCTGCATCGCTTCAGCAAGAATCCGTATTATCTGTTCCTTGTGGCCATGATCCTGCCGGACATAATCTTCATGGCGCGAGGCAACTTGCTCAATTGGATATCGGTGCTGTTGAGGAGTCTCATTTCTGTCGCTATGCTCGTGCTAGGCTGGTGGATGTATCGACTGGTGTTCCAGACAAAGCCGCAGCGAGCGGCTTAGTGCAGCGGTTGTCAGTTCGAGAGCGGTTGGGATCAAGCATTATGAACGACTCTGTGAAGGCAACTCAGGCAGGCTCCTCGATTTATCTTGACGGCGAGTATGGACAGAAAAACCCGACATGGCACGTAGAACACTCTGCCTGGAAAGCCGGGTACATTATGCAGGCCATGGCTTTCCTGCCATGTCCGCCGGCCACCATCTGCGAAATCGGATGCGGAGCCGGGGAGATCCTTCGCCAACTGGACCTAAGCCTGGCCGGGTCAGGGGCGGTCGAATTGGTTGGTTATGACGTCTCGCCGCAAGCCATTGCCTTGGCTCGCGAGCGGGAAGGTTCGCGACTCAGCTTTGTTCTGGGCGATTCCAACAGCGATGGACGGCACTTCGACTTGCTGCTGGGCATCGATGTGATCGAACATATGGAGGACGCTTTCGCCTTCCTGCGGAACATCCGCACCAAGGCCGACTACTTCGTCTTTCATATTCCGCTGGAAATTAGCTGCGAACATATCCTGCGCGGTTTCGCGATGGAGTCGCGCAAACTCTATGGCCACATTCAGCAATACACCCGGGAAACTGCTTTGGCTACCTTGCAGGAATGCGGCTATACGATTTTGCAGCACTTCTACACCCCCAACTATGAGTGCATGCCGGACAATGGGCATACCCGCATCACCAAGCGCCTGCGGCGAATGATCTTTGCCCTGCATCGGGAGCTCTCTCCGCGCTTGATCAGCGGCTGCTCACTTATGGTGCTCGCCCGAAGCTAGGCGTCGCTTAACCTGCCGGCCACAACCTTATGAGCGGCGTTCACGATCAGTATCTAAGCAAATATTGGGCCCAGAATTCCATAGCCGCACTGGAACGCAACGCCCGCGTCGCTTTCGACCACCACGGCGCGTACTTTCCGGCAGATAAGGAAGCCAGAATTCTTGAGATCGGGCCGGGCAGCGGAATGATGCTCCGCTGGCTGCGCATGGATTGCGGATATCGGAACCTCAGGGCGGTGGATGTCTCGCCCGAGATGGTGGCTGCCTGCAATGAAATCCTTCCCGGCAGTACCGACCTGGCCGAGGAGACGGCCGCGTATCTAAGGGACCGGCAGGAAAGCTTTGATTTCGTCCTCATGCTTCACACCCTCGAACATGTTCCGAAGGACCAGATATTGCCGCTATTAGCGGCGATTCAAGGTGCCCTGAGGCCAGGCGGAAAGTTCGTCGTCGAAGTGCCCAACAGCGAGCATCCCGTGGTAGGGAGCAGAAACCGCTACGCCGACTTTACCCACACCATGGGATTCACCGATCTCAGCTTGAAGTTCGTGTTACAGGCCTCGGGCTTCTCCCAGGTCTCGGTCTATGGCTGCAAGATTCCTCGTAAGTCGCTGGCGCGGATTGTGCAGCGCGCAGCCCAGGATACGGTGGAGTTTTGTCTGGGCTTGGGGATCCGCTTATACCGGCCTGGGGACCGGCTGATTCTGACCAGCGCTCTGGGTGCGTGCGCTACTAAGTAGGGAATTCGCCCCGCACCGGGCGTTGCGTTCGAGATGATATCTCTCATTGTAGCTACGCTGGATCGGACCGACGAGCTGGAGCGGCTGCTGGTCAGCCTCGACCGGCAAACCTATCGTGACTTCGAGGTCATTGTTGTCGATCAGAACCCGGACAAGCGCGTGGCGGCGGTGCTTGCCCGGCACCAGCAGTTGGCGATTCGACATCTTAGCTCGGGCCGGGGCCTCTCGCGGGCGCGCAATGTTGGTCTACCTTACGTCAAGGGTGACATCGTCGCGTTTCCCGACGACGATTGCTGGTATCCCGATGGTCTGCTGGACACGGTGGCTGCGTGGTTCCACTCGCATCCCGATTTTGGCGGATTGTTCACCACCCTGCGGGACGCCGAGAACAAACCCGTGGGACCCAAATGGCCTCCTGGGCCGAGGATTTGCAACAAAGTAGACATCTGGCATTGCGGTATTTCTCCGGATGCTTTCTTTAGGACATCGGTCACCAAAATGATTGGGCCATTCAACGAGAAGATCGGCATAGGCGCGGCCTCCCGATACCAGTCGGGTGAGGACCTGGACTACTTTCTGCGTCCTCTCGCTGCCGGGGTGAAATTATGGTATGAGCCGGGCATCACCGTACACCACCCCAGTTTTCATTCTTTGCAACGAGTGATCGCAAGAAGCTACACCTACTCGTTAGGGGGGGCCTACGTTCTGCGCCTGCACGGTTTTTCATGGGCGTATTTCGCGCAACTCATCGTCCGCTCCCTTGGGGGCGCAGTTGTCAGCCTGTGTACGGGTAAGTTTCGGATGGCCTATGCCTATCTTTTGCGTACAGGCGGGCAATTGCGGGGCTGGTTTTTTGGGGCACGAGATCTAGAGAGGGTGGTTGTCCCGCCGAGTTCATGAAGGCTTCCGTTCGTCAGCTGGTGCGCAAGGTTTTCGACTACGGCTCGGGCGAAGCCGTATCGCGTCTCTGCGGCATTGCCACGCTGCTGCTGCTGGCGCACAAGTTCGGAGTGGTCTTTGTCGGCGTATATGCCTTGGCGCAAGGCATGTTGTGTTATGCCCACCCCGTAATCGACTTCGGCTTACGGCATGTGGGGGCCAGGCTGATCGCCACCCATCCCGACGCTGGCCGTGAGATCGCGCGGAAGGTCCAACTTCGCCGCCTCATGATGGGGGCCGCGATGCTCCCGTTCCTGCTGTTATATGCCGCGTCGGCAAAGTTGCCGTTGGAGTTGAAAGAGTTTCTGTTTGCCTTTGCCGCCACTGGCTGTTTGTATGCCGCATCGCTGGACTGGGCGGCATGGGGCAAGGAACATCTTCGCCTGGTGAGCTTTGGCAAAGCGGTTGTTCCCTTCAGTATTCTGGTGTGCCTGCTGCTGGGAAGCAACTCCAGTCGCGTTCTGTGGTGGCTGGTGCTGGGGAACACGATCGGCTTCGTCCTGCAGGCAGCGATCTTCTGGGCCTGGTGGGAAAGGCACAAACCAGAAGGCGACGCCGAGACTTCGCTGGCGGCGATCCGCGAGTCTCTTGCCTGGCGGCGCACCAGCATCATGGGATTGGCGTGGCTATGCAACCTGGCCTTCAATACCATCGACATGTTGATGCTGGGGGTCATGTCCGATCCCCGGCAGGTTGGACTCTACAGCGTCGCTTACCGTCTGGTGAATCAAGTCTTGTACACCTACTACCTGGCAATATTTGTGCTTTATCCCCAATTAGCGCGGCAGAATGTGCAACAGCGGATGCGCATGCTCAGGCCGCGAATCCTGCTGGCGCTGCTGGCTGCAGGAGTGGTAATCGCTGCCGCCCTGACGGTTGTGCGTCGCCCTCTGCTGGCGCTGCTGTTTGGGCATCAGTTTCTGCCTGCGACGGTGTTATTGCTGCTGCTGGCCTGGGCCATCCCGCTCGATTTTCTTACCTCCTACCTGAGCAACGCCTATATCGCCTGGGGCATGGAGAAGAAGATTCTGCTCTGTACGGCTGTCGCCGCTGGCTGCAACATTATGTTGAACCTATTTTCGATCCCGGTTTATGGCGCGACCGCGGCCGCCGTCAATACCCTCATCAGCTACGTAATTTTCCTGGCTGGCCTGGCGCTGGCCGGACGTTCCGCCAAAGAGCTCAAGGCCGAGGCTGAGCCCGTGCCGGAGCTGATCGCCTAGACCAGGTGCGGATACTCTACGACCATCAGGTTTTTTCGTTGCAAAATGCCGGTGGCGCGTCACGCTACTTCTATGAGCTGATGAAGTTCCTGACCACCGTTCCGGATGCGCAAACCGAACTGTTGCTGGGCATCAGCGGCACGGTTTATCCCTTTGCCGAGTTGGATTCGTCGAAGGCGCGGGTAGCACGCTTTCCCGAGTGGCTGCCTACGGGAACGCTGCGCTACATCGCCAACGAGGCCTGGAGCAACCTGGCGGCGCCGTGGCGCGGCGAAATGGATATCTACCACCCGACAACTTACATGCGGATGCCTATGGTGCGGTCGCGCCGGGTGGTGGCCACACATCACGACTGCACTCATGAGCGCTTTCCGGAGATGTTTCCCGACGTCAAGAAAATTCTCTGGGCGCGGAAGCGGCTTTTTCCCAAAGTGGATGCGATCATTTGCGTTTCCGAGGCGTGCCGCCAGGACCTGCTGCGTTTCTACAATGTAGATCCGGCGAAGACCTGTGTAATCCATCATGGCCTGACAAGGCTGCCGCGCAGCGCCGAGGCGGCTGCCGGACTGCGCACACAATTACGGCGCGATTACATCCTGTATGTTGGAATGAGAGATGCCTTCAAGAATTTCGATGGCCTGCTGCAAGCGTTCCACGATACCAGTCTAGGTGAGTCGTTTGACTTGTTGCTGCTGGGCGGCAAACCGTTGACGGCAGCCGAAAAGAAGCGCATTGCCGGGCTGGGAATGACGGATTGTGTTGTCAGCCAGCCAGCCGTCTCCGACGAACTGCTCGCTGAGGCATATGCGGGGGCGAAGCTGTTCGTGTATCCCTCGTTCAGCGAAGGCTTTGGCTTTCCTCCGCTGGAGGCGATGTCGCTGGGCTGTCCCGTGCTGGCAAGTCGCATCCCGGCGATTGTGGAAGTCTGTGGGCAGGCTCCGTTTTACCTCGAACCGGAGGATCAGAATTCTTTCAATCGAGAATTGTTGCGGGCCATCAACGACGAAACCGCGCGCCGGCAATCGGTTGAGCGGGGCACGGAAGTGGCGAATCAGTACAGTTGGGAAAAATGCGGCCAACAGACCCTGGCCTTATACCGCCAATGTCAGTAATCTGCGACAATGTCAGTACAGCATTCGTTTTCGACTCAAGTGACCTGCGAGGTTTTCGTGAGAGATGTCGCAGCTAAAACACTTGCTGTACAGCGATCTCGCCCGGCAATACGAATTGGAAGGCCGGACAAACACGCGGCCAAATTTTCTGCGCTTCTTTGGGCGGTTGCTGCATTTCCGGTTTCTTCCCAATGTCATCTGCCGGACGAGCCGGGCAGCGATGCTGGCTGGTATTCCGGTCTTACCGAACTTGCTGACATATCTGAACCTGGTTGTGTTTGGATTAGAAGTAACGCCCAAGTGCGAGATTGGTCCAGGGATCTTCTTCGCACATCCGGTAGGCTGCGTGATTGGCGCCTGGAAGATCGGCAGTAATGTGACTGTGTTCCAGGGAGTCGGGCTGGGCGCACTCTACCCGGACATGGGTTTTGACAAGGCACTGCGATGCGAAATCGGCGACAACGTGCTTTTGGGGGCTGGCTGTAAGGTCCTGGGACCATACAATATCGGGAACAATGTCAAAGTCGGTGCCAATTCGGTTGTAATGAGTTCGGTTGCACCTAATCAAACTGTTTTCGGAGTGCCCGCTCGGGTAGTACCATCATCAATAAGGACCTCGGAATGACAAAGTCGGCCCTCGATCTCACGGTTATCATCCCTAACTACAACACGCGGGCGTTGTTGCGTAATTGCCTGGAGTCAATCTACCGGCACGCGGAGGGCATCAGCCTTGAGATCATCTGTGTGGATGGTAATTCTCCGGATGGCAGTGCCGACATGGTAGCTGCGAACTTTCCTGAGGTCGTCCTTATCAGGAATGCCTCCAACGAATCCTATGCCCGCAGCGTGAATCGAGGCCTGCGCCTGGCCCAGGGACGCTATGCGTGTTTCTTAGACAGCGACACTCTACTGATTGAGAATGCTTTTAAGCCGCTGGTGCGGTTCATGGAGGAACATCCGGAGATTGCGGTTTGCGGGCCCAAGCTGCTGAATCCCGACGGCAGCGTGCAGCACCACATCCGCAGCTTCGCCAGCCTGGGGGTATTTTTTCTGCAAACCCTCAATTGGCACAAGATGTTTCCGAAAAGCAGGCTGATGAACCGCTACTACAATACCGATTTCGATTACGCCACGGCCCAGCCGGTGGAGTGTATTGGAACCAGCGTCTACATGATTCGCCGCTCTACCTGGGAAACCGTAGGCCTGCTGGATGAACGCTTTCGTTGGGCGATGCCTGACCTTGCCTATAACTACACCCTGCATAAGCTGGGCTATAAGGTTTATTACACGCCCTGCACCGAAGTAGTCCACCTCAGCGGACAGACTGCCAGCCAGAATGTGCTCAAAGCGCTGCGCGAACAATGCCAGGGGCTGATCGATTTCAGTGAGGCTTATGACTACTTCGGGAAGAGTCGTCTCACAAAAGCCTTTGTGCGGTTTGGGGTTCGCGTTCGCTACTACACGAAAGTCCTGGGATACTATCTGAGTTCCGATAAGCGAGTCATTAAAGGGCCAGGCGCCCCAAAGAAGGAAGTAGCTTCTGAAGCCAGGCAAATGGTGGTAAGGACCGAGGGCCGCGGATTTCGGGACACCCGCATCGACGAGAAGACGGTCGCCCCTGTCCGGCCTGGTTCCGATGCTGCCTCCATGTCTGACTAGCTGGCCGTAGTCCCGTCGACTCCGTGCAGGAGGCAATTTTCTTCAGGGGACGCAAGATCAATCGCCGGCGAGGATGTGCTTTCGCCAGTAGGGCCGCTGCAATCGCCTCCGCACGGCCCGCCAAAGCCGGACCAGGGGCCGCGATAGCAGCCAGAGTAGAGAGCCATCCCACAGCAGCCTTCGCAGGCCCGCCCATACCGTGTCCCGTTGCCGCATTTCTTCCAACGCCAGCGCAGTCGAGTAGGTCATCCGCCGGTACTTTGCGATTTTGGGATCCAGGCAAGCGGCCCATTGGTTGACGATCGCCAGCGGTTCGGCCTGAAGCCGGAGGCGATGTTGGTGCGACGCCGACATGCTGCCCGGGTGGATCCGGTAGCGGCAGACGACGTCCTGCACGGCGCGTGCCTGGTGGCGGCGGGCGATTGCGATATAGAGATAATAGTCAGGAACAACCTGAATGGTATCGGGTATACCGCCCACCGCAGCGACCGCCGAACCGCGCAATACCGCCGAACTCATGGCGACGAAACAGCCGTCATGAAAGAGGCTGGCGAAGATGTTGCCTTCCGGCAGAGGTCTGAATTCATGGGCGTAGTCGTAATCGCGCCGGTTGCCGCGCTGCGAGTCGAACAGGACGGCGCGCCCATAGATGATGCCGGCATTGTCGTTGGCAAGCGCCATCTGTTTTTCCAATTTACCGGGCAGCCAGATGTCGTCCTGATCGAGAAAGGCGAGCCACTCTCCGCTGGCTTGCTGGATCGCCCGGTCGCGGGCTTTGCCTAACGGCGTCTCGTCAGGCGACAGAAAATAGCGAATCCTGGGGTCCCTTTCGCAATACTCGCCGACAATCTTCGCGCTGTTGTCGGTGGAGCAGTCGTCCCAGGCAATGAGTTCCCAGTCCACGAAGGTCTGCGAGGTCACGCTGTCGAGCGCTTCGCGCAGGAAAGCGCCGCCATTGCGAACGTTCATGATGATGCTGACCAGGGGCATGAGAGTGCGTCTTGCTGCATCGATCCTACACGGTGGATTTGTTGCTCAGCCTTCGCCAGTAGGGTTGCCGGACATGGCGGCGCACGACGTGAAAAACAAACGCGAACGGCCGCGCCAACTGCGAGCCTGCCGAGCCTTCGGTAAGCAGCCGTGCCAGGCCCTGGCGTAACGTCGCGCGGCCCCGCATCTCTTCCAGGGCAATAGCAGTCAGGTGCCGCTTGCGGCAGAGCGCGACGGTGCGAGGATCAAGCTGGTCAGCCCATTGGTCGATGAGCCATAGGACTTCCCGGTTCATCTCGACTGCCACAACGTGCGACATGCTGCCGGAGTGCTCGCGATAGCGGCACACGACTTCCTGCACCGCGCGCGCACGATACTTGCGGGCAACGGCGACGTAAAGATAGTAGTCGGGAATAATGCGAACTTCGTCGGGTATGCCCCCGACGGCCTCGAGGGCCGAGCGGCGAAACATGGCGGAGCTCATGGCGATGAAGCAGGACTTGGTAAACAGCTGGGCAAAGATGTCGCCCTCAGGCAAGAGGCGGTACTCGTGGGCGTGATCGTAATCGCGCTCCCGGCCGCTGGGATAAAACCTGACCGTCCGCCCATAGATAAGACCGGCGTCGCTGTCGGCGAGCGCCAGCTGTTTTTCGAGCTTTCCTGGCAGCCAGATGTCGTCTTGATCGAGAAAGGCAATCCACTCTGCCTTGGCTTGGCGAATGGCATCGCGCCTCGCCTTGCCGAGAGGCGCATCGTCCGGCGAAAGAAAGTAGCGGACTCTAGCGTCACGGTAATCGGAAACGATGTTCGCACTGGCATCCGTGGAGCGGTCGTCCCAGACGATAAGCTCCCAGTCACCAAAAGTCTGTGCCAGGACGCTGTCGATGGCTTCCGGCAAGGTAGGTGCCCCATCGCGAACATTCATGATGATGCTGACCAGAGGCATAGGTTAGGCCAGGCGGCGCAGGTTCAGGAAATAGCCCAGACCTGGTAGGAGGACACGAGCACACAGTAGAACAGAAGCTGCCAAAACGCTGCCGCAAGAGAGGTGACGCCGCACACCAGCAGGAAACGGTCAGCTCCAACCATATTTGCCGGTGGGCCGATGAGGAGCGCGGCGCGGACAGTTCCCGCAATTGCCGCCAGCGCGAACATGGCGACTGCCAGTCCAAAGCGAGATTTGGGAAGCGACTTGGACGGTACCATGATGGCCGGGGCCGATCGCCGGTACCACAGCACGACCCAGATGGCGAGCCCGAGCATTCCGACAATAGTACTGCTGTATTGCAGCGCGGCGAACACCTGCAGGCGATGGTGTACGAAAGGAACGTGTACGAAGCCTCGCAGCCAGGCAAATTGCCGCCACGGCCAGGTGTAGGCATGCGTGAAGGAGTCCCAAAGCACGTGGCTCAAGATGCCCAACGAAATTGAGGCAAGGATTGCGAGAAAGCGGGATGCGCTGCCGAATTTGAAATCGCCGGTCTGTCCGCGCAGCCGTTCCTGCATTGCGGCTGGCAAAAGCCCAACGACTGGCCGTTTGATGACCTTGTGAAACAGCCACAAGGCGAGGAGGGAAGCTGGTATGGTGAACTCGATGAGTCCGGGAAACTGGTGGCCCAGGCCGCGGTACCCGGTGTTCCCGATGATATAGGGAAAGTCCGGAGCCATGCTGCCGACAATAAAGGCAGACGAAATCAGATTCAATTTTCGCAAAGGTAAAACGGCGGCGGCGTGAGAGACCGTGAAAGGCATTCGGGTGACGTTTAGAAGGACGAAATGCTGCTTCCTCAAGTATAGCCGAGAGGTGGCTTCAGGCCGCCAGCAGGCATGCTTCATAAAATCAATTACAATCAGCAATCACTACGACTCCACGACTGGGCCCAAAAACCTATGAAACGTGCTCCGCTGGCTAGCGGACATCCCATTCCATTGCAAGAGGACGAACGTCCCGCGATTGCAGGCGGGAGGCCCGTCCGTACGCGTGACGCCCGGCTGGTATTTGGGGCGCCGGTAATCGGTGACGCCGAGATTGCCTCGGTGGTGGAGTGTCTGCGCAGCCGCTGGATCGGTCTGGGGCCCAGAGTTGAACAGTTAGAGCAGGAGTTCGCTGGCTACAAGGGCGCGCCTTACGCCGCCGCGGTAAGCAGCGGAACGGCCGCGATACATCTGGCCCTGGTCGCGTTAGGCATTGGTCCTGGCGACGAAGTGATCGCGCCGGCCATGACCTTTTGCTCCACGGTGCACTCCATCGTGCACGCCGGAGCGCAACCCGTGCTGGTGGACTGCAATCGCAGCACCTTCAACATCGATCCCGGCCTCATCGAGAAGGAAATCACGCTGCGTACCAAGGCGCTGCTCGTGGTGCACATGTGCGGCCGCAGCTGCGATATGGACGCGATCCTCGAGATCGCCAGACGTCACAACCTGCATGTTATCGAGGATTGCGCCCACGCCATCGAGTCCAGCTATCACGGCCAGTCCGCCGGCCTGATGGGCGATGCCGGATGCTTCAGCTTTTATCCCACCAAGAACGTGGCTACCTGCGATGGCGGCATGGTGATTACCCGCGATCCGGAGCTACAGCAGCGAGTGAAGGTCCTGTCGCTGCACGGCATGACCGCCGATGCATGGAGCCGGTTTGTCGGCGGACCCAGCGGCTACGAAGTTGTCGCAGCCGGATTTAAGTACAACATGACAGATCTGGCGGCGGCCCTGGCGCTGCCGCAAATGGGGACGATTGAGGAGCACTGGAAGCGCCGCGAGCAGCTTTGGCAAGCCTACAACGAGCGACTTTGCGGGATGCCTCTGCTGCTGCCGCCTCCTGCGGAGCCCGATACTCGTCATGCCTTTCATCTGTACACTCCACTGCTTGCGCTGGAGGATATTGGCGCGGCGCGCGAGAAAATCGTCGCTGCACTGGCTGCCGAGAACGTCGGCGTCGGCATCCATTACGTTCCCGTTCATCAGCATCCGTATTATCGCCAGCGCTTCGGATTTGCCGATTCTGATTTTCCCAACGCGACATTTGTCGGAGAACGGACGATTTCGCTGCCGCTGTCGCCCGCCATGTCGGAGCAGGACGTGGACGACGTCGCAACTGCTTTAGCCCGTATTTTTCGCTACTACAAAGCTGGGGCATGAATTGGAGCCTGAGCTACACTGCGGTGGTTAACTTCCGGGGACGCGTTTGAAGAACCGTCTACTCCTGGCTATTTTTCTGTACAGCTGCGCTACGCTCGCAGGATTTGCCCAGCAGGCGCCGCCCGCTGCTGCGTCCGGACAATCCCAAGCTGCCTCGCCCCAGCCTGCCGCAACCGTTTCTCATCCCAACGAGAGCAAGTTCCTCATCCACCTGGCTGAAGACCAGAAGGACATCTGGACCAGTCCGTTTCACCTGAATCCGGCCGATGCCAAGTGGCTGGTTCCGATGGGCGGCATCGCAACGGGACTGTTTGTCACCGACCCGCAAAGCTCGTACGCCATGCGGCTGGACAATCAGCATGCGCTGAACCTCGCCGCGAATGCGGGTCTGGCTGCTGCCGGCGGATTGACCGGGGCAGCCTACATCTGGGGACACATCACACACAACGAGCGCGCGCGCGAGACTGGGGTGCTGGCGACGGAAGCCATGATCAATGCGCTCGGGGTCGATTACGCCCTGAAAGGCATTACCGGCAGAGAGCAGCCGTTCCCGTCGAACTTCCAGAATATTTTCTTTCACGGTGGAACGTCGTTTCCGTCGGACCATGCGGCCATAACCTGGGCGTTCGCTTCTGTAGTTGCGCAGGAGTATCCGCACCTGGTTCCTGAATTCGGCGCCTACGGTCTGGCGCTCGGAGTCAGCCTGGCGCGCGCAGCCGCGGACCAGCACTTTCTTTCCGATGTTTTCATCGGAGGCCTGCTGGGCTACCAGATCGGGCGGCATGTTTACAAGCAGCGGCACAATCCCGAGATCGACGACGACTTGAAGATCGTCGCTGAGCAGACCTCCGCGCCGCGTCCCACAAATTTCGCCAGCGTTTACGTCCCGCTCGATAGCTGGGTTTATCCCGCCATGGAACGCTTGATCGGCGGCGCTTACATCGATACTGCCTTCCTGGGACTGCGCCCATGGACGCGTATGGCATGCGCGCAGATGCTGCTCGCGATGAATGCCAAAGTCGAATACCACACCGACGTTCCCTCGGAAATCTGGAAGCTGAAGAAGGCGCTGGATGAGGAATTCGCCCCGGAAATCGAAGCCTGGGATGGGCGCCCCACGGAGTCGCTGCAACTGGACTCGGTGTACACGCGGGTGATGGACATCGCCGGCACTCCGGTGAACGATAGCTATCACTTCGGGCAGACCCTCATCAACGATTATGGCCGGCCGTATTGGCAGGGTGTCAACAATATCAGCGGATTCAGCGCCAGCGCCAACGACGGGCGATTTGCGTTTTACGTCGATGGAGAATACCAGTACGCCCCCACTATCCCGGCCTATCCGCTGTCGGTCCGCCAGGTCATCGCGAATGTCGACGAGAACCCATTGCAGCCGCCGACACCAATCTCCGCCAACCAGTTCACCCTGCTGAATACGTATGCTCTGGCCAAATATGCAGGTCTGGATTTTTCTGTTGGCAGGCAGAGTATGTGGTGGGGTCCGGGAGAAAGTGGCGCGTTGTTGATGAGCAATAACGCGGCACCGTTCTGGATGCTGCAGATCAACCGCACGATACCGATGAACGTTCCATTGTTGTCGAGGTTTCTGGGACCATTCGAATTCAGCAACTTCTTTGGCGCGCTGGACGGCCACCAGTTTCCTCCTGGCCCCTATATGTTTGGGCAGAAAGCCAGCTTCAAGCCGACCGAGAACCTGGAATTCGGATTCACCCGCGACGATGTGTTTGGCGGCCAGGGCCACGTACCCATCACCTTCGGCTCCTTCTGGAACGCGTTTACCAGTTTCACCGACGTTACGCCGGCGGTGAAGTTTTCGCGCAACGATCCGGGCGCCCGTCACGCCAGCTTTGATTTCTCCTATCGACTACCCTTCGTGCGCCGCTGGTTGACGCTGTACACGGACTCGCTGGTGCACGACGACGTCAATCCCGTGAGCGCGCCCCGGCGTTCGGCCATTAATCCCGGCATCTATCTCACTCACTTCCCAGGTCTCCCTAAGCTCGACTTCCGGGCTGAAGCGGTCTATACCGATCCTCCCACCGTCGCCAGTATTGGGGGACGGTTCATCTACTGGGAAGTCGTCTATCACGATGTGTATCTCAACGACCGCTTCCTGATGGGAAATTGGATAGGCCGCGAGGGCAAGGGTTATCAGGCCTGGAGCACCTACCATCTGAGTCCCCAGAGCAGCATTCAGTTGGCGGTAAGGAACAGCAAGATCGCCAACGATTTCATTCCCGGGGGCAGCACGCAATGGGACTGGAGCGTCTCCGGCATGCTGTGGGTGCGCAAGGACCTGGAAATCCAGCCTCTGCTGCAATATGAGACGTGGTGGGTACCGGTGCTGGCGGCCAATCGGCAATCGGATTTCACCAGCTCAGTCCAACTCACCTGGTGGCCCAGTAAAGCCGGCATACGCCGGGCTGTGCAGTGAAGAGATGGATGCGGCGTGCTCGCCGCTCAGCAGCGATAGATTCTGTGATTGTTTTCAGGTTCACTCTATGACATCCTTTGCCTGCTAAACCTCAAAAAGTAGTCGGTGATGCCTCGCCTCGCGGATAGTGAGGGAGCACTTTGTATTGGGAGAAATCCATGCCTCGAAAGTCGTCGAAACATCTGCCGTCGCTTGAGCTTCACGTCCCTACCATCGCCTGCTTCAACCAAGCCGAAACCCCAATGGGCGTGGAATTCGATGCCATGATTGCCGCTATGCAGAAATTCGTGGACGAGCACTTCGCGCCGGTCTGGGGAACGCCGGCGAAACTGGTGAAGTCGAAAGGCTTCCTCAAAGGCGCATGGGCAATGGCGTTTCTTGACAAAACCCACGACGCGTCCATGGAGGGCTATCACGACCTGACTCCCGAAGGCCTGCCGATGTCGAAGGTCTTTGTGAAGAACGTCCTGGATCAAAAGGACAAGGTGAGTGTGGCCGCTTCCCATGAGCTGGCCGAGATGCTGGTGGATCCCAATGCGAACCTTTACTCTACCGGGCCCAAGAAGAACCACCTGTATGACTATGAGGTGGCAGATCCGGTGGAGGAGTTGTTTTTCGAGGTTGACGGCATACCCATGACCAACTTCGTGTATCCGGCTTACTTCGAGAGCTTCCACAAGGAGGGATCCACGCGTTTCGACCACATGGGGACCCTTAGCCGTCCGTTCCACATGCATCTGGGCGGCTATCAGAGCTACTGGGTGAATGGGAAAGAGAAAACGGAGTGGGGTTCGCAAGCCAAGAAGACAAGATTCAAGAAAGAAGACCGCGAGGGGCATCGCAGCAGCTTTCGCCATAAGACGAAGAGAAAAGTGTCGAAGGCTAAGTAGGGAACTTCAGCGGTGAGATTACAACGCAGGAAGTGACGCCGGCATTGCCGCGCGGAATTACTGCAGCTTTGCGTACTCCGCCTGGGCTTGTTTCAGGATGGCAACGTCGGGGTCGGCGTCCTTCCACAGCGTGAGGAAATCGCGATAGGCGGTGCGAGCCTTGTCGCGGGCTGCCGGATCTTTAGCGGCGTTGATGGCGTAAGCACGGGCCAAGCCGAGGCGAGCCAGGGCCGCCCATGGAAAGTTGACCACCACTCCCGGGTGGTCGATGAATTTCTGGAACTCCGCGGCTGCGGCTTTGCCATCGTGAAGCGTGAGATAGGCTTCTCCCCGCACATAGGCGGGGCATAGAAATATCGTTACTTGCGTTACTTCGCCAAGCTCAACGGCAGCCGCCGCCTGAAGCGTATCGATGGCCCGGTTGGGGTCTTCGCGCTGCAAAGCGTTAGCGGCTCGAATGGCCGGTAGCCAATAACGCTGGATCAGGGTGTCCAGCGGGAATGCCTTGTCGAGTTCCGCCGCCAGTTTGTCCGCTCCCGCCTCATCGCCTGCGCGCGCCAGGGCCAGGGCCGCAATCGCCCGCACGTCGCGGTTGGGCGCCAGCTTCACGGCCGCCAGGGCGTCGCTGCGGGCCTGCTCGCGGTCGCCGGCTTCTACCTCGCGAAGCGCCGCTGCCGCCTGATAGAGTGCAGCCCGCTCGTTGGCATCGTTGCGCTGGGCTGCCTCTATCGCCCGCTGGGACAGTGCGCGCGCGCTTTTCATCTCGCCATACCAGCCCGCAGTGTCTGCCTGATAGGCCAGTACCAGGTCTTCCGCGCCGGGCTTGTCAATAGCAGCGGCTGCCAGCTGCGCCATCCTGGCCTTGTCATCCTGCAGAAAAGCCAGCTGGTAGCGATTTGCTATCAGGTATTCACTTTCCAGTTTGCGCTCTTCGGCCTGCTTGTACACCGTCTGCGCATCGTTCAGCCGATTGAGGCTGGCGTAGTCGCTGCCCAGGTTGAGATAGTTGTCCTCATCATTCGGCTCCAGGCGCAGCGCCTCCTGGGTTTCCTGCAGCGCCATCTCCCAGCGTCCAAGACTGCCGTAGATGTCCCCCAGATTCGTACAAGCCAAATAGTCCCGCGGGTAAGTTTGCTGCCACAGCCGATAGATCTCAATTGCCTTGTCCAATTCTCCGGTGGTGTAGGTGTAATACATGGCTTCGATCGAGAGACGCTCCCGCTGACTCACCTTCACGCGCAGTTCGTATGCCTTGCGCGAATTCTCCGCAGCCCGGCCCAACTCGCCGAGGTTGCCATACACAACCGACATGGAGCGGTAGGCGATGGCAAAATTCGGGTCGAGTTCCACCGCCTGCTTGTAGAAAGGCAGGGCCGCTGTATCACCTTTGGCGGCGCGCGTCTTATTTCCCAGACTGTAGGCCTGCAAGGCGGGCAACGATGGAGTGGTGGCTTCCTCAACCGGCGTCGCATATTTCTGCACCGAACTGAGCGACTCACCCAACTTCGCTCGCAAGCTGACCGCCGCACGGTCTAAAGCCTTCAGCACCGCTTCTTTGCTCGCCGCCTGCTCCTGCGCCTCGGCCAGCACGTCCCCGGTGTTACAGTCCAGCGCTCTGAGGCCGATTACGTATTGGCTTCCCAGAGCGGCGATTGAGCCGCTCAGCACTGCTCGGCTTCCCGTGCGCATGCAAATCTCGCGTGAAACTTCCGGGGTTAAGCGGTCCCCGGCGGAGCGTCCCATCATTTTCAACGTCTCGTTCACCCGGCGCTCGGAAACCAGATCGAGGAAGGGTGACTGCTCAAGTTGTACCGAGAGTCCCTGCTTCAAGGTATCGTCGAACACGCTGTCGCCCGTGGTATTCACGAAATCGGAGAGGACGACGCTGTCCTTGTCGGTCAGCGGCTTGATTTGATGTGGGCGATAGTAGAACCAGCCTGCGGCAAGCAGTGCGACCAGGAGAACGGGAAGCGCGACTTTCCAAAGCTTGTTGAAGTGGGCCGTCGGCGCTTGTGGTTGGAGTTCCGTGGCCACGGTCGCCGCGGAGCTGAGACCACTGTCTAAGTCTCGTTTCAGCCGCTGCAGGTCTGACCGCATTTCTGCGGCGTGCTGGTAACGCAGATCGCGGTCCTTCTCCAGCGCCTTGTTGATGATCCGTTCCAAATCCGCCGGCACATCGGGATTAAACCGAATGGCGGCGGCGGGCAATGTGTCCAAAATGGCCTTGGAGATGACTCCCGAACTTTCTCCCCGGAAGGGAGGAATACCGGTGGCCATTTCGTACAGAACCACACCGAAGGAAAACAGGTCGCTGCGGCAGTCGAGTTCCCGGGTCCGCACTTGTTCGGGCGACATGTAGGCCACGGTGCCGACGGCAAAGCCGGGGCTGGTGAGATGTTGTTCGAGGGTAATGGTTGCGGAGAGCTCTGCGGAAGCCGCATGCTTGCTCGACGAACCAGCGGCTACGGTCACCTTGGCCAGGCCGAAATCAAGGACCTTGGCATGGCCTCGCTTGGTGACGAAGATGTTGGCCGGCTTGATGTCGCGGTGCAATATCCCTTCGCTGTGAGCGGCGTCCAACGCATCCGCAATGTCGATGGCGATGCGGAGCAGATCTTCCATCTCGAGTGGCCGCCCGGCAATGTGGCGCTTCAGAGTCTCGCCGTCGAGGAACTCCATGACCATGAAAGCGCGGCCATCCTGCTCGCCAATGTCGTAAATAGTGCAGATGTTGGGATGGTTCAGCGCTGAGGCGGCACGCGCCTCGCGGCGAAAACGCTCGAGCGCCTGAGGGTCGCGGGCGAAATCGTCGGGAAGGAACTTGAGAGCGACAAAGCGGCCCAGGCGAGTGTCCTCGGCCTTGTAGACCACACCCATTCCACCGCCGCCGATTTCCTCGACGATACGGTAGTGCGAGATCACCTTGTCAATCATCAGGATTTGTGACCTTAGGGTCACCTCATATTAGGGATACGGTATTCGCCCGTCAATCAACTAGCTGCCCACGCCAGGTATCCCGGCGAAGTGAAGATCAGTTGCGTTGCAACAGGATGGTGCAAGGCGTATCACCGGCCGGACACCAGGAGTTGGCCGAATGATAGTTAGCCTTTTCGGCGTGCACCTGAACTTGCTGCCCATCAGCTGCATGCGCCGGAAGTGAAAAGTTGCCCGACGCTTTGGTGACCTGGGCCTCGGCATCGTAGCCGATCACGCTGACGGTGGCGCCTGCGATGGCGGTCTGGGTGTCATCTTCGACAATGCCAATGACGTTAGCCGTGCGCGGGTTCTCAAGCTGCACCGTAACGCTGGGACTGTGGTCATCCGCCAACTGAAACGGCGTCTGTCCTTTCAGAAAGGCAGCATCCTGCGACGCGTAAAAGGTGACCTTACCGTCAATCGGCTTGGTGTCCCTGGCGATGACAAACATCCAGCCGCCCTCCACCTTCATGGGTTCGCCACCTATCGAAGACCAGACCTTGACGTCGCTGGTGGGCGTCTGGTGGGTATCCAGGACCATGACTCGGACACGATAGGACTCGCTGCCTACATTGGATGTGGCGCGTGAGATGGCCACCCCGTAGCCGATGACGCCACCGAGCATCGCCAGGTACATCACAGCTTTTATCTTTGCGTCTGCATCTTTGAAGAAGAAGTAGCCGACGACCCCGAGCATAAGAATCATCAGGGCCAGGATGCCCAAAGGACTCTTTGAGGCAGCTTGAATGATCCCTGTCCAGTCGGTGGGCATGGGACTGGCCCCTTGCAGCAAAAAGACGGTTGGCGCCACTACGTCCTCCTGGGTGGGCCCGGCAAGGGTGGACTATCTTCCAGGCAAGCGTGCAACCTCGCGGCTCCCGCATCAAACCGAGTAAGTAGCTTTGGATTGTGAATGAAGTTATCGCTAGCCGACTGCAATGTCAACCAAAGCGCACGCGCTGAGAGTGTAGTGCGCGACTTATGAAAATCACCCGCGAGGACTCACATCCGCGCTTTGCACCTGCAAGACTGCGGGTCCGTTGCTTCTTGGATGCTATGATTCTTGAGACCGCCTATGACATCGCTCATTCACGTAATTCCTTCTCCCTCCCCGCAACAACCTTTGGCCTACGATCCGCTGCTCGACGACGTGGGATACATGACCTGCATGACCCTGGTGCTGCTGGGAAACTACGCGCAGACCGGGCATCTGGGCGGACCGCTCGCCTACACACCGTACAACGTTGCCGCGCATTTGGCCGGCCCTGAAAACGGCGGCCTCCGTTACGATTACCGGCGGCCGAAGCATCCTTACTCCGACAAGTTCATGATGGCGGCCGGCCACTCCGTCCCCACGTGCTACGCGCTGTGGATGATCATGGGCCAGGCGCTGTATCGCAAGTATCAGCAGACCGGCGATCCGCGTTATCACGTCGATCCTCATGCCGCCATGCTGCCGGTCGACGCGTTGGGATTCCGGCGCGGCGCGGGCGCGTTGAAGACGCTGCTGCACGAAACGGGTCTGGAAGACAATCCGCTATTCGCGCAAGCCAAAGGCCGCGGCATTCGTGCGCTTATGGGACATGCCGAAAGCACCGACCTGACCAACGACGTGAACGGCGGCCCGTCGGGCATTGGCATCGCGACAGCCGCGGGCAAAGCGGCGTTCTGGGATATCGTGGGCGCGCCAGCGTCGCCGAAAGTGATCGCGCTGGAAGGCGAATTCGCGCTTACCGAAGGTCACGCGCAGGAGTTGAAGACGCAGGCGCTGGCGCTGCAAGTGGGAAAGCGTTTGCGGGTGATGGTTTCCGACAACAACGCGGGCATTGACGATTGCCTGGTTGGCGGCAAGATTGGCGGCGTGATCGCCTCGCAATTCTGCGAGGTCTACGATCTGGTGAATCAATGGACGTCGTATGGCTGGAACGTCTTCACCCTGCCGAACGGCAACGATTACGGCCAAGTGGTCGCCGCGCTGAAAGCCATGGACGAGGTTGACCCGCAGGACCGCCGTCCCGTCGTCGCGATTGGCAAAACCATCAAGGGTTACTGGCCCATGGCCGTCGACGGTAAAATCCCCGGCTACAACGGCGATCAACTGGTGAGTTATCCAAGCCATCCCTACGCGCTGAAGATGAACTCGGAGTATTTTCTGGCGCTGGCGTCGACTTTCGAAAAGCATTACGGCGTAGAGTTCGAAGGAATTCGCAAGGGCCCGGTCAGCGACAATCGCGAGCGCTTGATCCAGTTCAAGACAAACATCGATGTGGTGATGTCGCTGCTCGACCGCGACGGATTGGGCGATCGCCTCGCCGACCGACTGGTGGAGATCGGGGACACCGTACGCGACGACGTGAAGTTGCGCATCTCAGCGACGAGCGATCCGTTCCTCGACGATCGCCTGCGCGTCGCTGCGCTCCCGGAAGAACCCCAGAAGGTCGCGATTCGCAATGCGATTTCCGGGGCGGAGAAGCAGGTCAGCATTGCGCTGTTCAAGAAACCGGGCGAAGCGGCCGGAGCGCGGCGGGCGATTTCCGAAATCATCAAGTGGATGAATTACGTCACAGACGGACGGTTCTTTACCGTGGCCGCCGACCTTTCGGAGTCGATCAACGTGGAGCACGGCAGCTTGTGGGGACACTACAGTCCCACGGAGAATCCGCTGGGCACGCGCTTGAAAGCTCCTATCCAGGAAGCGGGCAATGTTTCCACCGCCATCGGGCTGGTGAGTCAAAGCGCTTCCGTCGATCCCAAGAAATTCGCCGGCGTTTGGGCATTGAGCGGCACTTACGGGGCGTTCACGCCGCTGATGTACACTCCGGCGCGGGTCTGGAGTCAGCAAAACCAGGACAGCAAATTCCGCGTCGGGGTGCTTCATATTCTCACCGCGCACTCCGGCCCTGAAACCGCAGCCGACGCGCGTACCCACTTCGGCATCTTCGCGCCGCAGGTGTGGAAGCTTTTTCCGCGCGGCCAGGTCATCAATTTGAGCTTTTGGGATTACAACGACGTGGCGCCCGGCTATTTCGCGGCGGCGGAAATCGCGGCCCGCGATCCGCATGTCGGCATCATCACGCTGGAAGTGGCGCGTCCTGACTTCGCGGTCGCGGACCGCAGCCATTTCGCCGACACCGATCTGCGGGCTGCGGCGAAAGGCCTGTACGTGATCCGCGATTTCGCGCCGGACAAGCCGCGCCACGGTTATGTGATCGCGCAAGGATCGAGCTCTACGGTGAACCTGGTGAAGGTGCTGCCGAAACTCGAAGCAGCCGGGGTGAACGTTAAGGTGATCGCGGCAATCAGCGAGGACTTGTTCGATCGCCAGCCGCAAGCCTATCGCGATTCGGTGCTGCCGCCCGAAGCGCGCTACGATTTGATGGTGGTATCTACCGGCACGCGCCGGATGTGGCCGCTGCGCAACCTCGGCCCGTTGACGGATGAGTATTCCCTCACCTCCGACTTCGACAATTCCTGGAGAACTGGCGGCCTCGAACTGGAAGTGATCAAGGAAGCGCATCTCGATCCCGATACGATTTTCGCGGGCGTGGAGCGATTTGCAAACGAACGCGAGCGCCGCATCGGCGATCAACGCAAAATGATCGGTTAGTCGAGTAGGCTGCCTATTCTGGTCGTTAGTCCGCGCTTTCAGAGGCCGCGCCCGCGCCTGCCCGGTTGTACAAAGTAACTGCGCAGACTGGTTGTATAATCCTGCCCACCACCGGGTCCCCGTGTCGTCCGCTCACACAAAAAGCCGCGGTGCACTCCCGTGACCTTGCGCTCTGCCGTCCGCGCGCTGGCCATTCTAGCCGCTCTTTTATGCCCGAACCTGCGTGCCGATGACATACAGCTCGGCGCGACCTTTGTCCGCAATGGCGAGCGCATGTACATCGAGACCTGCAATATTCGCGACACCTCCGACAGCATTCGAATTTTGCAGGTAGGCGAAGTCAGCTGGAGCAATATCGCCATTTCACATGTAATCGCCTGCTGCCAGGATTGGTTGCGAGATGGCCTGTCTCGCCAACCGGTTTCGGTCGCACGAGATAAGTCTCGTGTTCTCAATCTATTGAACCGTAATCTGAAATTAAGTTGACTCCCGCCCAAGCGGGCGCGATAGTTCGTTGCGTTGGCGGATGTCGGCCCCACCAGGTGAAGGGAGCAACCATGAGCTATCGACAGCAACGTGCGACTTCGCATTGCAACAGGAGCCTGCGAACATTCACCAAGCTGCTCGGTGCGGCGATCTTCGCTACAACGATTTGGGCGCAGGCGCAGACCTTCACCGTGCTACATAACTTCACCGGCGGATTGGACGGCGCTAACCCCTATACCGGCCTGACCATGGATCGCTCCGGTAATTTCTACGGCACCACCGCGTACGGCGGTTCCCAGAGTGACGATTGCCATGTGGTCGGCGGCTGTGGCACCGTCTTCAAGCTGGCCCGTCAGGGCTCAGGCTTGATTTTTCGTCCGCTGTACCAATTCCAGGGCTTTCCTACCGGCGACGGGGCGAATCCGCTGGGACGCGTGATTGTTGGACCAGATGGCGCTCTTTATGGCACCACCGCGTATGGAGGACAAAACATCGCGAACTGCGAAGGACCGGTGCCCGGCTGCGGCACCGTGTTTAAGCTGAGGCCTCAGCCAAACCCCTGCAAGAGCTTTATTTGCAATTGGGAGGAAACCCAACTTTACAGCTTTACTGAAGCCACAGATGGGGACCAGCCTAAGGGCGAAATAGCCTTCGACGCTACCGGCAATCTTTACGGCACAACTGAATTTGGCGGCCCAAACCGTTGGGGCACAGCCTACGAGCTGACGCCAGCACAGGGCACTTGGACGCTAACTGTCCTGCACGCCTTCCAGGAGGGGCTGGATGGAGGGAATCCGATCGGCGGTGTGCAGCTCGATCAGGCGGGCAATGTTTATGGCACCAATAACATCGGCGGCTTTGGCCAGGAAGGCATAGCTTTCCAACTGGTTCCTTCCGGTTCGGGTTGGACGCTGAACATTATTGGAAATTTCAATTTCAACAGTGGGGGATTCGCTCTCTTCGCCGGGCTAATCGTTGGCCCGGGAGGGAACTTATACGGCGGCACTGGCAATGGAAGCCCCAACCCGGTTGTCTATGAGATCAGCCCCACTAACGGGAGTTGGATCCAGACCACGCTATATGACTTTTCTCCTTACCAGTATTGCTGCGGAGTAGGCGCCAACCTGGTGATGGACTCCGCCGGCAACCTCTACGGCACAACATACGGCGATAGCCTGGAAGGCCTCTACGGCACGGTGTGGGAGCTTACGCCTTCCAACGGCGGGTGGACTTACACCGACCTGCACGATTTCACCGGCGGCAGCGACGGCGCGTATCCGTACAGCAGCATCGTCGTTGACGCGAACGGCAATCTCTACGGCACGACTTCTGAAGGCGGTTCGGGCTCCTGCAAGGGTGGCTGCGGCGTGGTGTGGGAGATCACGCCATAGCTGCGGCATGGGAGTTTGCGCCTAACCTCACTTTCGGGTATTGTCGCGTCGAGCCATTCTGAAGAACCCGGGGTGGAGAATTTTGTACCATGGCAAGGCTCGTGTATGGATTGAACCAGTCCTTGGATGGATTGGCGAGGACGTGATTAGGTTGACGTACGTTCCCGCTTAATCGCGCGACTCGCCCGACGGACTGCGCCGACGCGCCAGGCCCGCTTTGGATCGAACTTCCTCTTTTGCCGCCGGTCCGATTTTGTGATGCACTCCCTACGCCATACAATGCTTACCAGGCTTGGGGAATCGGGAGTGGACGCTTTCACCAGCATGCGGATTGCCGGTTACAGCAGTATCGTGGTTTCGCAGCGGTACATCCATCCAACCACGAAGGCAGTGGAGCGGGCTTTCGAGCAGCTGCAACTGTCCGGCGATTTCGCCGCAATCGAGCCAAAACGACTGCCACGCGCTGAACTCACCGGGACGGCAGCCGTAAGTAATTGACGGGCCTGTAGCTCAGCTGGTTAGAGCAGGGGACTCATAATCCCTTGGTCGGGGGTTCGAATCCCTCCGGGCCCACCAATTAAATCAATCAGTTCCGCTGGTATCGCCTCTCCTTCATCGTTCGGCGTTTGCGTCCTGTTTGCGGCTTTTTGCGGCGCCGGTTCAAACGGAAGACGTTCGGAAGGCCTCGCGTCCAGATTGACGCTGTTCGGGTGGCCGAGCTGTTCGAAAACGTAAACCGGATGGAATATGTTCCTCGGGAGTCGGCCAGCATCTGGCAACCGCGTTGAACCGCCACTTGGATGTAGAACGCCCTATGCGCGAATGTGGCGCACCGAAAGCGCGGGTCCGTCACACTTCCACGCGTAGCCGACAACCCGTCAAACTAGATCACTTCCGAGTGGTTGACCACACGATCGGAATTAGGGAAAACAAGATCAAATTGTGTAGCAATGAACGCCGCGGCCGTCGGGCATCTATCGATAAGGTCAGCACAACCTGCCTCTGCTCCCTGGCCCTCCAGACTCTTCGCCCGGGCCTCGCTGGTTGTCATCCCTGACTGACGGAGTGTCCCCGCTCCAACAACTCCGCAATCAACGGTTCGCCAATCGCTCCGCTCGCCCCTGCCACAAAAACACGCATCGTCTGCTCCTCTCAACTCCATCCCTTAATAACAAATCGTGGCTACGAAGGGTACAACCATGGCCCACTCACTGCGTTCTAGCGCAGCACGCGGAACCAGCATCTTATGACGAGTGACGGGCCACCCGGAAGTCGGCCTGTTCGGAATCGACTTGACGGGAAAACGCCCTACGTGCGGATGTGGCGCACCGAAAGCTCGGGGCCGTCACCCTTCCACGCGTAGCCGACAACCCGTCAAGCTGGATTAAACTCGCTTCGTTAGGGTTTGAAATGGCGGGATCGCGCAGGTTTCAACGGCCACCCTGTTTTGATTCCCGCCGTGAACCTACTGATGCAATGAGAATCCGGACGGCAAAGCTGCCTCAAGATTGATTTCCTCTCCGGTGATGGGGTGGTGGAATTTCAGAAATTGGGCGTGCAGGAAATATCCTCCATCGCCGGGGAGGCCGGGAAGGTTTTCAAGAGGCTGGCCGGCCAAGCCGTACAGAGGATCGCCTACCAGGGGATGGCCGATGGATGCCAGATGGATTCTGATCTGATGAGGGCGGCCCGAATTTAGGCTTACCTCAAATGTTGTGGTGCTGGTGGTGCGTGAGATCACCTTTGCCAATGACTTTGACGGCTTGCCATTTGGGTTGGCGGCCCACACGGAACCGATGAGCGGGTGGGGTACGAGGCCGATGGGTGTGAGGATTTCGTAGGCGTCTTGCTGTGCAATGTTTTGAGCTAGCGCCCGGTAGATTTTTTGAATTTTGGGTGTGTTCCAGTTTGCGAGTAGAGCAGAAGCCGCCTGCCGTGTTTTGGCGAAGAGGACGATGCCGGTGGTGGCTCGGCCCAACCGGTGGAGAGGGTTTGCGTTGGGAGTTTGCTTTTGCACCAAGCGCAGGAGGGTGCTTTCCATGAAGCCGCCGCCAGGGAGGGTGGGTAGCCCGCTGGGTTTGTTGACGGCCAACAGATGGGGGTCTTCAAACAGGACTTCGAAGTGCTGAGGGGAGTCAGGTTCGATCCAGGGTGGACGGTTCCAGACAAGGGTTTGGCCGAAAGTGACCGATTCGCTTCCGGTGGCGGTGACGCCGTTGAGAGTGAGTTCGCCATTGTTCAGTTTTTGTTGCCAGGCTTGTGGGGTTGAGTGGGGGTAAAGGCTTGCCAAGTGGGAGAGCAGGGTTTGTCCATGGTATTTGCCGCTGATGAAGGTGGAGTAGGCATAGCCCCGGTTGAGCATGTAGTTTGAGTGTAAGCTATCGCATCTGGGCAGGAGTTGCTGGGGTTCGAGCGACACTGGATTTAGGCAGCAAGAATTTTAAATGCGTCCTTTGTCGGCAAGCCAGATTCCGCGCGGATCACGCGCGGCTCGGAAGTAATCCACCTGGACGGAAATCGCCCGACCCGAGCTGTTGAAGAACTCCACGAGGTCGCGGCCACAAGGACGGAACGTTGAGAAGCCGTCAAACTGGATTACTTCCGAGTGGCTGACGATCCGCTGGGAGCAGTCGCTAAACACGGCGGCGTTATACGCGAGCGTTCCTGACTGGGATTCGAACCATAGCGGAACAAAAAATAGCCCGTGAGCCAGCTCACCATGCGCCCGGGCGCGGAGCCTGGAATGTTCATGTGCCGCTTCGCTAAACTTCGTCAGGTTGATTGGCTCCGCGAGGGAGTCCCTTCGCCGAGGCCTCAGCTCCAGGTGGTTCACGGAACGGTTCCACCGAAATGCGCTCGTAACACACTTCCAGCACTTTCAGGTATGCTGTACCGCCCGGCGCTTGGAGAACTACGCGATCGCCCGCTGCCGATTTCATCAACGCGCGCCCCAGAGGCGACACCCAACTGATGTGGTTGCGGTTGAGATCGACCTCGTCTGTGCCCACGATGCTCACCACTCGCTCCGTTGCGGCGGCATTGGCATAGCGCACAGTCGCTCCAAAGAATGCCCTCGTCGCCGCCACCCCGGCTCTCGGAGTTTCGGGGTCAACCACCTCCGCGGACTCGATTCGCTTCGTGAGAAAGTGAATCCGTCCATCGATCTGGCGCAGCCGCCGTTTGCCGTACTGATAATCGGCGTTTTCACTGCGATCGCCGTTGCTCGCAGCCCACGCCACCACCTCCGTCACGGCCGGGCGTTCCCTGGTGAGCAGAAACCGGTGCTCATCTTTGAGGCGCTGCAGGCCGCCTGGCGTTATGTAGTTGTTGCTTGGCGTCGCGGGCCCGTCCCCTTGCAATCTTCTTGTAACCATTTTGGCATATCTTAATAAGTCGGCCAGCATCCGGCAACCGCATTGGAACCTACTCGGACGTGAAACGTCCGACCCGTGCTGTTGAAGAACGCCACCAGGTCGCGGCCACAAGGACGGAACGCCGACTACACGGCCAAGTGAAACTTCCTCCAACCAGACTTATGGACAATCTTCGGGAAGGCGGACTCGCCGATCGGCTGTTGCTCAGAATTACTTACGGCAGGGCCAAATCGTAGCCAATCATCAACGGACACGCTAAGCCTAGATTGCGAACCACTCGTTCAAGTCTCCGCTAAGGAACGGGGCGGTGAGATTTGTCGTAGCTATCTACGGCGCAAAATAACCGGAGATATCCAGGATCAGTTGCGTAAGTCCGGCGGCGTAGGCATCTATGGAGCCGTCGTTGGTTGGCACGATTGCCATGTTGGAGGTGATGAAGCCGTCGTAGGCATTCAAAGTAGAGACCGTGGGCTGGTTTTCGCCGTGAGGCCACAAGGTCAGGTAAGGCATAGAGCCGCTAGGCACCACCGTCGCGTTGAAGACGAAGCCCTCGGCACTGCTCGGTGGAGCGCACTGACTGGTCAGCACGTCAATGCCGTTGGGAGAATTCCAGACGCCCATGAAGGGCTGACCATTGCCAACCTGGCGCGTGTCGAGCACGCGGCAGGGCGTCAGCGGATACAGTGACAACCCGCCCGTTCCCGGCGCGGCGAAATAGCCGTCGACGTCAAGCAACATGTTGGTGGCATTGCTGTGAGCGTAGAAGGCGGTTGCGTTCTCACTGCCCGCAGGTACGATGGCAGCATTCGCGACTACAGTTCCGGTGTTGTCGTTAAGGGTGGAGACGGTGGGCCTCGATTCACCCTTGGGCCACACGGTGAGATAGTCCAGTCCACCGGTGGCCGGCAGCACCGTGACGTTGAACGAATAGGCCGCCGCGTCGCTGGGAATGCCGCATTGTCCCGCAATTGTGTAATCGCGTTCGACTCCTGCCTGCAGCGCGCCTCCATTGCCGTTACGAGTGTCGATGATGCGGCAGGGCGTCAGCGGATAGAACTGCAGGCTGCCTGAGGTCGGCGCAGCGAAGTAGCCGTCAATGTCGAGGATGACGTTGCTGGTGTCGGTCACGTAGACGCTGACCGATCCCGACTGCGTGCCCGCAGGAACGATCGCCGCGTTGGCTTTGACACGTCCGTCGGGAGAGTTCAGCGTCGACACGGTCGGCTGGCCTTCGCCCGTAGGCCAGATGGTCAAGTATCCCAGAGTATGCTGCGGCACCACCGTCACATTGACGGAGTAGGCAATGGCACTGGACGGAATACCGCACGGGTTATCGCCTTCTGTGAGCGGGAAAGAGCGGCTGTTGTTGCCCGGGATCGGAGGACCGCCGAAGGTGCCGTTGGCATTGCGAGTGTCGACAATGCGGCAGGGCGAGATGGCGATGAACTGCAACGCCATCGGCACAGGGTTGACGATCTGCACCACCGACCCGCTGCTGCCGCTGTAGTTGCTGTCACCGGAATATGTAGCGACGATCCTATCAGTACCCACCGACAGCGACGACGTGACGCACTGAGCTGTGCCGGAATTCAGTGCGACTGAGGTGCAGCCGGAGATGGCGGTGCCATTCGATGTGAAGCCCACTGTTCCTGTCGGCGCCGGCGGGCCAGCCGGGCCCACGGTCGCAGTGATCGTCACTTGCTGTCCGAAGGTCGAAGGATTGGGCGAACTAGTCACCGTCGTCGTGCTGGGCGGGGGCCCCGACAGACGGAAGACCGTGCCACAGCCGCCGAGGCCGGCAGTGCATGCGGGGTTTGCGCCATACGTGGCTGCCCCATAGAAGTTCCCATCGGTGGCCTGCAGCAGCCCGGCGAAAGGCGCTTTGCCGTCATTGCCGTCGAAGCTGTGCAGCGTGGTCAGCGTGCCGTTTGGGGTGATTTTGAAGACTGTGCCACAGCCGCTGTTCTGTCCGCAGTAGGCCCCACCATGTAGCGTCGTTCCGTAGAAGGTTCCGTCGCTGGCTTGCACCAGACGGGCAACAGAACTGTCGCCGTCAGTGCAGTTCGGTTGAGAGCAAAAGTTGTAGATCGTGGTCAAGGTGCCGCTTGGGGTGATTTTGAAGACCGTGCCGCCCTGGTGGTAGGCCCCCCCGCCGCCAGCGGAGGTTGACCCGTAGAAGTCCCCATCGGTGGCTTGTACCAGCCCGGCGTAAGCGTATTGGCCGTCAGCGCAGTTCGTTTGAGAGCAAAAGCTGTAAAGCGTGGTCAGCGTGCCTACCGGGGTGATTTTGAAGACCGTGCCATAACCGTTGGCCCCGCGCCCGAAGGTTGTCCCGTAGAAGTTCCCGTCGCTGGCTTGCACCAGACCGGCGTAAGGGTTGCCGCCGTCAGCGCAGCCAGATTGAGCGCAAAAGTTGTGCAGCGTGGTCAGCGTGCCCCCTGGCGTGATTTTGAAGACGGTGCCGCAGCTGCCGCTGCCGAGAGAACAGCCGCTGTTGGACCCGCCCTCCAAGGTTGTCCCGTAGAAGTTCCCGTCATTGGCTCGCACCAGTGCGGCGTAAGGCATAGAGCCGTCAGCGCAGTTCGCTTGAGCGCAAAAGCTGTAGAGCGTGGTCAGCGCGCCCCCCGGAGTAATTTTGAATACGGTACCAACGCGCGGCTCGGCCCCGCCTCCGTAGGTTGTCCCGTAGAAATTCCCATCACTGCCTTGCACCAGCGCGCCGGTAGGGCTGGCGCCGTCATACCAGTCGAAGCTGTGCAGCGTGGTCAGCGTGCCCCCTGGCGTGATTCTAAAGACCGTGCCACAGCCGCCCTGACAGTTGCCGCTGGTCCCGCCAGCATAGGTTGTCCCGTAGAAGTTCCCATCGGTGGCTTGCACCAGCCCGGCGTTAGGGGCGCTCCCGTCATTCGGATATCCCGCGAAGGCGTGCAGCGTGGTTAAGGTCTGGGCAGACAGGCTAATTGCTGTCGCACCACAAAGCGCCAGAAGAGTCACGGTCATTTTCCAAAGGTTAAGTTTGCTCAATCCTGACCAATTTGAAGGGCGCATGGTTTCCTTTCGAAAATTACCCCGAGGGATCCACGCTTGTCATTGTGCAAACGGGGTTCGGGGAAGCTTCGCCGGGCCGCTCGTCAAGTCCACTTTACGTCAAGTTGACGTAAAACGCCCTACTCGTAGAAAAGACTCAAGCTGCCCCGCAGCATTCTTCCGGGAAGTGTGTCACTGGCCAACAAGTGCCCTTGCTCACTCTCGCAAATCGATCCCGCTAAGTGCCTGATATTGTGCGTCCAGAAATTCCATCGTTCGCTTGCCCACCAACAGAAGATTTTGGGCAGACTGCGAAGGGCTTTGCCGTGCCGAAGGTCAACCGACGCCGACTGGACGCAAGTACTTGAGTTGGAACATGTCGTCCGAGTTGGGATCGGCACTTAGTTGCTAATAGAATGGACGAATCGCGGAGAGTTGACCGGGTGCAAAAAAATCGGCGACCCTACTTCAGAAACAACATGTAAGTACCCACTAAGATGCCATTTGCAGTATCTCCTTGGCGGCGCTAAACTCCCTGAATTCCGGCGGCGATGATTCGCTCCCAGTGCCGGACGGGCCGGGCTCCCTGGACAGGTTCGCATGTTCATTCTGCTCACCTTCGCGGCGATCGCTTTTCTCTCCGACCAGGTCAGTAAACGTGTGGTGCAGACGCGCCTCGCCGTCCCATTCGGTGGCCCACTGCTCCGGATCCGCAAGGTCCACCATCGCGAGCGCATCTACGGCCACACTTTATTCCGCGCGGCACTGATCGTCATCTGGTGCGCCGCTGCCATCGCTGCCGTGCGGTTACACAGCTCCGGATTGTTCCTTCACGGTCGGCTCGCGACTGCAGGTGTGGGTTGTGCGCTGGGCGGCGCGGCCGGAAATCTTCTCGACATTCTTCGCCATCAGCACGTCGTGGACTTCATCGACCTCGGCTGGTGGCCGGTCTTCAACCTCGCTGACATTGCCATCGTCGGTGGCCTGCTGCTCGCTTTTTGGGACATGGTGCCGCACCTATGAGACGCGTACTGTTCCGCTGGCGAGGTCTTACCGTCTGGAGCTATCCGGCCATGCTGTATGTCGGTCTGGTCTTCGGGGTGATCGCTGGCAACTACGCCGCGCATACCGCTGGGCTCGATCCACTGCGGGTGTACATCGCGACCATCGTGCTGATTATTCCCGCGCTGATCGGCGCGCGCCTTCTGTTCGTCGCCAGCGAGTGGAAGTACTATCGCCGCAATCCGCGCCTCATTTGGAACCGCGCCCAAGGCGGCTTCATGATGTACGGCGCCGTGCCGGTAATGCTGTTGTGCTCAGTACCGCTACTGCGCGCGGTGCACGTTGGTTTGGGCGCCTTCTGGGATGTAAGCACCTTCACCATCTTGGTCGGCATGATCTTCACGCGCGTGGGCTGCCTGCTGAACGGATGTTGCGGCGGCCGGCCGACGCGCGGCTGGTTCGGCATTCGGCTGCCCAATGCGCGCGGCATTTGGCAGAAGCGCGTCCCTACGCAAGGGCTCGAGGCAGTTTGCGCGGCCGTGCTGCTGACCGTCGCAATCGTCATGTGGCGGCGCACACCGTTTCCTGGAGCGCTGTTCCTGCTCATCATGTTGAGCTACGCCAGCGCGCGTCTGCTACTGGAACTGGCCCGTGAACACACCAATTCCCGCCGCCAGTTCCGCGTCGCTTACGCGCTGTCCGCGGTTTTCGTTGTGATGTCCATCTCGGTCTTGGCGTTGAAATGGCGATAGTAGCTGTGGGTAGCAAGTAAGGAGGGTTCGATGGCGAATGGTGTGGTTGGTAACTACGACGTCGTGGTGCAAGTCTCACTCCCTGCGATCGACCGTTTTCTGGCGGTGATGCACGAGTGCGAGCGTTTCCTGCACTCTACTTCCGGCTATATCAACGACGTGGCTCCGCCACCCGTGCACTTGCCGCCGCATCCGGTACTGCCGCCCATCGTGTTCACCGGTACAGAAGACGCCTTCGGCAACGCCATTTCCAATCAGCTGCGCATTCCGCGGAAGTCGTTCACAGGCACAGTGGCGATTACCGATCTCCTCTCCGCCTTACGCCCGCCCATTGTGAATCCCGGCCAGGGCTTGTTCCCGCCGCCGGTGATCATCCCCAGCAACCTCTCGGGCATTGTCCAGCTGCAGATCTTTCCTCCGACCATCGACGTGCCCGACGCCTCCGGGCAAAATCTGAGCGTGACGTTGAACGCGATGGTGCGCTATTTTCCCGACCCAAACACCGCACCCATCGCACAGTTCCTCCGCGGCAATCTTCAGATCGTCGCTCCCATCAACCAGATCTCGACCCAGGTGGGTAACGTCATCGAGTTCGACTTCAAGGCTGACCAGGCGACTGTCACCTTCACGCCGACGTATACCAGCAACGCGCTGAGCGCCTCCGATACCGTGGCCATCAATCTGGCGATTCAGAACGCGCTGAAGACCAGCTTCCAGCCCTCGAGCGCCAACTTGCCCAGCGGCGTCTCGGCGCTGCAATTCAAAACCATGCTCACCGGCTCGCAGAAAGCGGCCGCGCTGTTGCTGGATCTGACCAATCATTCAAGCGATCCCACTACCGTGCAGCAGATCGCCCTAAACCCAAGCGACGATTTCGCGTTCGCGATCAACCCGTCGTATATCAACTCGCTCTTAAAGTCGTCGATCGGCCAGCTCACGAACTTTCCGAAAGTCGCCGTGTCCTGGACGATCTTTTCCACGACCTACACCATCTCGCTGCAGGGCGCTCCGCCGGCACTCAATTTCACCACCGGCGCCATTCAGTTCGTCATCAATGCCCATGCGCACCCTGACTCCAGCTGGCCGGCCTTCAACTTCCAGACCATCGTTTCTTTCACGCTCAATCTGATTCCCATCGACGCTCAGGGCCGGCTGGGTGCGGCCGAGCTGGCGCTAAGCAACGTCTCGCTAAAGTTCACTGATACGGGCATCCTCGGCGAGTTCAAAGACGCGATCCTGAGCGCCTTCACAAGCCAAATCACCAGCAAGATCGCCGACTCTGTCAACAACATCCTGAGCTCCTCGAATCCCAACGGCATTCAATCCACTGTGCGCAGCCAGACCAACATCGACACGCAACTGGGCAATCTGGTCAACTCGCTGCTCACCGATCCAACCACCGGTGACCAGCCCGATACCTCGCTCAAGCTGCAGTTCTCCTACACTGCGGTGGACATCGAGCCGACGGCCGTGATTCTGCGCGGCCTGGAGGCAGTGCTCGCCTGGGCCGATCCCTATGTCGAGTTCGACCAGATACCACCGCAGCCCGCCGGGGGCGGCGGACGTGGCGTCGGAGGCGTCGGGGTCGAGCCGAGTGGGCCCGACTACACGGCGCTGAATTCGTGGATTCCGGGCGGCACCATCACCCAATACGTGTGGAGCATCAGCTACAACAATCAGCTTTACCCGTTCGGCGTTGACCCAGACAAGTTCGTCCTTCTGGGTTCCACTACATCGACCATAAACGACGATGCCTCCCTCGGCGCTTCGCTCCCGCCGTACACGCCCTTGTGCCTCACCGTGCAAGGCACGCGCATTGGATCTTCGGGCGCTGAACCCGCGACCGCGGTGAGCGCGACCAGTTGCGGCTACCTTCACCTGCCGCTCCCGCTGCCCGGACTCAATCTGGGAGACGTCGTCTCGGGTCCGACCATCACCATGGCGCGCCAAGGACCGAGCGGCCACATCGTCGTCACCGGACACGCCGCTCCCCAAGCAGCCGGACGCGCCGCGCCCAATCTGATGGTTCATTTTGCCGACGCGCAATCGGCCGCGCACTTGAAGGTGCTGACACAGGCGCTGAGCCACACGAAGCGCACCGACGCGCCTACGGCGGTCATGGCTGTGGTCCCGGTCGGGCATTTGGAGAAGCTGCCCTTCACGCCCGGAATCATCTACGCCGAAAACGACGCCGCCTGGGAACGCGCGTTTGGTTTAGGCACAGCTGCGCGTCCCCTGACGGTCATCGTCGATCCCACCGGCAAGCTGGTCTGGCGTCACGAAGGCGCAATCGAGAAAGGAACACTCGTTACCGCATTGACCAAGATGCTGGCGCCTACGTTCACCGCTCCGCCGAAACTACAGCGCTTGAATGTTCGGCTCGGACAGCCCGCGCCCAACTTCCTCTTCGAGTATTCGGCTGGCCGCGAGCTGCCGCTCTCGAAGCTAAAAGGACGCCGTGTGGCGCTCGTCTTCTGGCACAGCAGTTCTGCCCCGAGCATGCAAGCCATCAAAGCAGTGCTGCAGGCGCAGAACGGCGCTCAGCCGCCATTGGTGCTGGCGATCAACAACGGAGAATCGCCCGAGCACGCGCATCGCGTTTTGTCGGAGAAGAAGACCTCGGCCATCCTCGTCGCCGATCCTGGCCGCAAGATCGCTACCGCGTACGGAGTCAGTGTCTGGCCGACGATCGTCTCCATCGACGCGGCGGGCATCGTCTCCGGCGTACAGCTCGGCTATGCCGAAGGCGCGTCCGGGCAGGCGGCCACGCCGCAAGCGAAGAGGTAATAAATATGCAACGGCTGAGTGCTGACCGCCGAGGGCCAGAAAGGAAGCGACTGCATGGTTGATCCGTTCTTGATCTTGACCCCGGTGTTGTTGGTGGCAATCGTGGCGCTGCTGGGCTTTGTGGGGTGCTATCAGAACATCACGTATACGCCACCGCCTCTCGTGCACGTGCAGACGGTGGTTGCCCAGGCGTCAGCCAACACGAGTAAAGTTACCGCCGGCCCGCTCGCGTTGCAGGGCGGTGAACTGATCGTGGTAGCGGTGCAGTGGAGTTCGGCGATCTCCGGCCCTGAAATGCCGGGGTTCACCGGCGCCGCATTCTCGCCGGTGAATGGCGGCGGCCCGTTTGCATGGAACAACATGTCGGTCCAGATATTCTCGGCCTTCAATCCAGCGGGTAACACCCAGCTCACGGTGACCGCATCGCTTCCGCGCAACGCGAACGTGGCCTGGAACCTGTGCGTCTCGGCGTACGATGGCGCGGACGAGCGCGTGCCGTTATACAGCCCGCAGACTAGCAAGCTCAATTACGTCGGCAACAATCCGCAGACGCCGCCCTTGAACCTCGGAACCGGAGACCTGGCCTATGCGGTCGCATTCGCCGCCAACAGCGATGGCACTTTCCCGGGCAATAATTCGTTGACCGCGGGCCCTGGCTTCACCGCGGAATTTCCAGCGATCACGAATCCCCTGGTGGAAGACGGTTACGGCAGCAATCCGGTCGTCGCTCAGGTTACCAACACCAACCCCGACCCCAACGCCAAGGGATTCATCTTCGCGATGGGACTGAAGTCGGCAACGTAGTCGCAGGCGTCGCATAGCGAGGGACTGAAATGATCGATGGATTTGTGGTTCTCACGCCGATTCTACTGTTGGCCATTGTTGCCCTGTTAGGCTTTGTGGGTTGTGATCAACTATTAGGGTTGAATCAAGTTACGATGTCACCTCAGCTCGGCTACGTCAAAACCGCAGTCTATGTCGAGCCTGCTACTCCAATGAACGGCACGAGTACAACTGCATTCAATGCGATATTGAGCGGTTTGCAAGGCGGCGAGCTGATCGTAGTCGCGTTGCAGTGGAAGGGAAATCCGCCGACATTCACGCCGAATTTGATGTCCGCTGCCGGACCCTATACATGGCAAAGCAACGCGGGAGCGTTGCCCCAGACAATCTCAGATATCCAGGCCTTCACAGCGATGAACCCCGCCCATAGCGCGCAGTTCGTAATCCAGGTAAAGCTAAACTCGGTTGTATCGTGGAGCCTCTGCCTCTCGGCTTATAACACGGTCGATGTAAACGCCCCTACCTACAGCCCCCAAATTGTTCAGGTTTCCACGAGCGCCAACAACCCTGTGACCAACCTCCAGACGGCTCAGATCGGCCTGAGCGCTGGCGACGCGCTGTACGCGGTTGGCTTTGCCGCGGATGCCGATGGTAGCTTTCCGCCGGGAGCGAACAATCTGGGTCCGGGGTCCGGCTTCACGCTGGATAATTCTGGAAACACAAATCCTCTGGTCGAGCACCTGATCACCAGCGACACGGGCAGTAACCAATCCCTTCCCGCAGTTGTGATGAACAACACGGGGAACCCAACTGCGAACCTGTTTGTCCTTGGGATGGGCATTAAGGTTGAGCCCCCGTCCTGATCGCGTAGGTCAGCCAACCATCATTGGCCGGAAACCGGCTTCCAGGAGATTACTCCCGTCAAGCAAGTGATAAACGGGATTATCACGCGGCACGCCTAAACCTCGTAAGCTGCTCGCTTGGCGCAACCGGAGTTTGTCTGGAAGATGACGCCGTAGCTGAGAGCCACTCGGAACCCAGCGTTTGCGAACAATCCCCAGATCAGAAGTGATCTGCCCGTGGATTACTTGCCGCTGTGGCCTGTTTTCCGCGTCGCAAGGACTGAGTCCCGCACGGTGCGCCGAAGGCGGCGTTGAACTCGCTTCGATCTTACGGCCTGAAGTGTAGGTGTATTCGGGCCACGCGACCACAGCGTCACATAAACCGTGCTGCGTTGGTGGGCAGCACGGTCGCGGTCGCACTGAGCGGCACATGACGGCTTCTTGCTGGCAGTGGCTCGACAGCGTACCAACTGGATGTGGGAAGCACGCCGAGCGGCAACAACTATGCGGGAATGTTCCCCGAGGCTACAACCTGCCATTGGGTCAAGTCCCTTGTCAATGAAATTTCCAAAGTGTGGCGTTCCGCCGAGCGCTTATGCAGAGAGGCCCCGAGCTGGCCTCACGCTTACGGAAGAGGAGGAGAAGATACCCGAAGGGCACCTCCGAGCAATACCTCCTCACGGTGTTAGCTGCCACACTACCGATGAGAGGAAAGTTGTGCCGTAAACGTTTCCACTCGCATCCAGTACCACTGCCCCCAGCGGTTCCGCTCCGCCGTTGCCTGCGAAGCTCTGCAGCAGCGTGTAGCTCCAGCCGCCATTGGACGGCGTTAGCTTATAAAGCGTCCCCGGCAGATTGCCATCGATCCATCCTTGCGTGGTGCCGTAAAGGCTTCCACTCTGATCGATCGTGAGGCCGCCGCCCGGCCCGCCGTTACCGTCCGCTCCGACAAAGCTGTACAGCACTTGGAGGGTCCAACCGTTGCCTGATGGTGAAAGCTCGAACGCAGTCCCGCCATTGTTGGCGCCGCCATACGAAGCCGTGCCGTACAGATTGCCAGAACGATCGAAGGTCAATCCTGCGAGAGGACCTCCTCCGTCCTGCGCCGCGTTAAAGGAGTGAAGGGTCGTCTCCCCGTATCCGGATCCGGAGGGACTCAACTCAAACACAACCCCATTCCCGGAATGACCGCCGCCCACCGTGGTGCCGTAAAGATTGCCCGCGCTATCCATAATCACGCCGCCCCACGGAACGGCGCCATCGCTTCCCGTACCGGTAAAGCTATGTAGCACCGACTGCATCCAGTTTCCATTGCTGCGCGTCAATTTGTAGACCACGCCCAGACCGCTCGCGCCGCCGTACTCCGTGGTGCCGTAGATGTTTCCCTGGCTGTCAAAGAGGAGATCCGCCGGTCCAGGTTGCGCACCGTCCGCGCCTCCGGTGAAGCGGTAGAGCAGAGTCGAGTTCCACATGCAGAGGACGGACCTGCAGAACGTAGCCGGCGGAGTCAGCTTGAAAACTGTGCCGCAGCCGGCCGGATCTGTGCAGGAGCCGATGCCGCCACCGTGCGTCGTACCGTAGGGAATGCCGTCCGGACCCACGATGACTCTGGCTTGAGGCGCGTTTCCGTCGTTCAGACCTCCCCCAAACTCATAGAGCGGATTGAATGTCCAGCTGGACCCGCGCTTCACCAGCTTGAACACGGTGCCGGCGTCAGATGTGCCTCCATATTCAGCCGTTCCCTCCAGGTTTCCGGCTTGGTCAAGGGTCAGGCCCCCATAGGGTCCGTTGCCGTCGACTCCATTGGTAAAGGTATGGAGGACAGTCAACGTTTGCGCTTGGGCGGCGGAAGACGCCGAGATGGCAGCAGCGAACACGATCGCGGCGAAAGCTGCCGCGTAAAAACTCTTGTTGTGCAGGAATTGCATGGCCGTCTCCTCCTGAAACTGAGATTCGACCGCAACCGAGGGCGACTCTTTAACTTGATTTATTTATTTCCAGGAAAATCAAGAACCCAGACCTGCTCGCTCCCAAGGTGTGTTGTATGACGATAATGTGCAAGCGTACTTGATTTCCGCTTAAGAGCACTTCACTTCGACTGCAGCAACGACTCGATCTTCTGTTGCAGGACCGGCATCTCCGCCGCGCCCACGTATTTGGCGGCGATACGGCCATCGCGTCCGATGAGGAAAGTCACGGGCAGTCCCAGAACGCCTCCGTAAGATTCTGCCAGGCTCGCGCTGCCAATCGCCACGGGATAGTTCATCTTGAATTGCTGGTAGAAGTCGCGCACCGGCTTGGGGTCGTCGTCCATGGAGATGCCGAGCAGCTGGAGTCCCTGCGGGCCATACTTATTCTGGTAGTCGACGAACTCTGGAATCTCCGCGCGACAGGGCGTACACCATGTCGCCCAGAAGTTGAGCAGCACGACCTTGCCGCGATAGCTGGCAAGCGAGAGCGGCTTGCCGTCCAAGTCCTGCAATGAGAATCCTGCCGCCGGCGAATCCAGGGCTCCGGGATGCCCACCCTTGGCAGCGGAGTGGTGTTGGGCGGCTTCATAGATTGCGACCGCAATCGCGATCACGACGATAATCAGAACGATTCTTCGCATCGGTATTATTGGCCTTTGATGGTGGGATATCCCTTATCGACCCAGTCAGTCCCAAAGTTGTTGGCGATATACAAAACCTTCACGTGGGTGAATCCCATCGCAGCCAGCTGGTGGTAAGCGGGACGAACGTTGGGGCAGTGACTCCACGGGCAGCATCCACAATACAGGATGATCAGCTGGTCGTGAGGCAGAGATTTCACGCGCGCCCGCAGCTTGTCCAGGGCTTGCTTATCGGAGCCGGCGCCGATGTATTCCGCTCCGGGAATGTGGGCTTGCATGTAGAGCAGCGAAGGGCCGACGTTGAGCAGCAAAGGCTTCTCGCCTGTGGTCGACTGGAGTAATTGCAGCAGATCTTCGGGGTTGATGAGCTGCGCGCTGCCGGGTGGCAAGTCGGAGGCGCTGGAGGGAGATTGTGCGCGGGTGGTGGGCGTGGTGAACAGAGCAAGCGTGAAGATCAGGATGAGTAGGGCAGAAATTTTCATGCCAAATTCTATTGTAGAGTGCAGAACTTGAAAGCGCTCGTGGCTGCAGGGTTTAGGAGGCTGCGTGAGAACCAGTGTCGTCCCCGGGGTGTCTGTGTCGTAGCGGTGCCGCCGCTGCGCGGCTCAATTATTTTTCCCACTGCACCGCGGGCTCACGCCCGCGGCTAACACAAATGGCGCCGCTGCGCGGCTGGATTTGACCCTTTTCCAGCTTAGCCGATGAGGGCGCGTGGGCCCAATCTCGAGCTCCTGCTGCTCGCGTACAATCTTCTGCTAGATGGAACCAGCGGGACGCACGGCGAATCAGGTAGCGGGCGACGGGCACAACGGCAGCGACGCTGAAAGGGTCAGTGCTGGGCGTGATTCTCCACGATGTCTGCGAGGAGATCAGGCTGGAAGAGTTGCGCCTGATGCTGGGAGCGCGGCGCGTGGAGCCCAGCTTCAAGCATTCCACGCCGGAGTATGTGCGCTTCGAGAATCCGCCGGTGGTCGAGGAGTTGGAGCCGGTGGTGCTGGGCACGGGCGAGAGGCTGGTGCCGCAGATCAAGTATTACGACTATGGCGTCATCAGCGTGCTGCTGGAGTACAGCTTTGAAGCCGACTGGGACGAGTTGGTGCAGTTGGCGGCGCGCTGGGTGCCGAACCCCGAGCTGGAACGGCAGGCGCAGCAGATCATTCGCGGGCGGCTGGAGAAGATCGCGCCCGCCATCGTGCGGCCGTACACCGACTGGCTGAGCGAGGATTACTACATCTTCGTGTTGAGCGACGTAGCGGGCCATCCGCTAGGAACGGATCTGCTGTCGCAGCACGCGCCTGAGATCGCGCAGATTCTGCGCGGCGAACACACTCCGCTGGCGTGTGGCATCAACGAAGACGTGTTGCAATCCAGCCTGTTCTATTATCCGCAGGATTTGGTAACGATTGGATGGAATGCCGCGCTGGTGTATGACACGCCCGCGGGTGCGCAGACTTCGATTCAAATTCTGGAGTACGCAAACTCGCAGTTGCTGGAGTTTCGGCACTACGATGAGTGGCTGACCCGCGAGCTGGCGGGCGTCTACGGCGCAGTGAAGCATCGCGGCGGGATCTTGCGGCGCTGGAAGATGCGCGGCGAGGCGCTGCGGCTGAACGGAATTATCGTCGAAATTACCGAGCTGGCCGAACGCTCGGAAACCGCGATCAAGTTTGTCAGCGACATGTATTCCGCGCGTCTGTACCGGATGGCGGCGGCCAAGGTCGGCGTGCCGGAGTACAAGAACCTGGTCAACGAAAAAGTACACACCGCCGAAGGGCTCTATCGATTCCTCATCGATGAATTTCACCAGAGCCGCGGCTTCGTGCTGGAGGTGATGGTGGTCATCATCCTGGTCATCGAACTGATATTTCTGTTCCGGGGCAAGGGGTAGAAGAGTTGTCAGTTGTCGGTTGTCAGTTGCGAAAGCTCCCGTATCGCCAAATGGGGGCGACACGGGGGCATCCGCTTGGGTGGGGCCGCCCGCAATCGAACTTAAAGGCTGGTTGACGGCTGCGATGACCGGGCGCACAATTTCAACCGGGTTTCGGCGCTCCCAAGCTATCTGGGAATTTCCAGCCGAGGAGGTACCCATGCCACATGCCAACAAGGCCCTGAAAGAGCGCCTCAGCCGGTACCGTGAGATCCGGCTCAGCGTCACCGGCAGAAAGTCCGGAAAGACGATCTCGATTCCGGTGTGGTTCGTCATGGAAGGCGACACGCTCTTTCTGCTGCCGGTCGCGGGTTCTGACTCGCAGTGGTACAAGAACGTGCTGCACGATCCGCGAATCCGCATCTCGGCACGCGGCGAAGAAGGAGAATTCCATGCGACGCCGATTACTGACCCGAAGACGGTCAAGGAGGTAGTGGAGAAGTTCCGGACTAAGTACGGTGCCGCGGACGTGAAGAGATACTATTCGAAGTTCGATGTAGCCGTCCGCGTAGTAGTCTAGGCCTGCGGCGAAACGCTTAGCGGAAAAAATCCGGAAAAGCAGATCCCTCTCGGCTAAGGCCGCTCGTGATGACAAAAAATAAAAAAGACCCACCCAAGCAAAACCGGCTTGGGTGGGGCACCCGCGCTTGGGTGGGGTACCCGCGCTACGGCGCAAAGTAGCCGGAGATATCAAGGATCAGTTGCGTCAGAGCGGCGGCATAGGCATCGATGGAGCCGTTGGTGGTAGGCACGATCGCCATGTTGGAAGTGATGAAGCCGTCGTAGGCGTTCAGGGTCGAGACGGTGGGCTGCTGCTCTCCGTCGGGCCACAAGGTGAGGTAAGGCATGGAGCCCGGCGGAACGACAGTCGCGTTGAAGATGTAGGCGGCTGCGTTGCTGGGCGGAGCACAGGCGCTGCCAACAACATTTATCGTTTTCTCGCCGGTGAACGAGCCGCCGCTCTGGCGCGTATCCAACACGCGGCACGGCGCCTGGGGATACATCGACAACCCGCCGGTTCCGGGCGCGGCGAAGTAACCGTCGACATCGAGCAACAGATTGGTGCTATTGCTGTGGGCATAGAAGGCGGTTGCGTTTTCGCTGCCCGCGGCCACGATGGCAGCGTTGGCTACGACCGTCCCGGTGTAGTCGTTAAGCGTGGAGACGGTGGGTTGGGTCTCACCCATGGGCCACACGGTCAGATAATCGAGGCCACCGGCGGAAGGCAGGACGGTGACGTTGAACGAATAGGCCACGGCGCTCGTGGGAACACCGCAATTGGGCGGAATCGCGTAATCCCGTTCCACGCCCGCCTGGAGCATGCCTTGATCCTGGCCATTACGAGTGTCCACGATGCGGCAAGGCGTCAGCGGATAGAACTGATAGGTCTGGGAGATGGGCGATGCGAAGTAGCCATCGATATCGAGAATGACGTCGGCGGTATCGCTGACATAAACGCTGACGGCGTTGTTGCCGGCGGGCACAATCGCAGCATTGGCCTTAACGCGACCGTCGGGTGAATTCATGGTGGAAACGTAAGGCTGAACTTCGCCGTCAGGCCAGATGGTGAGATATCCCAATGGTCCATGGGGCGCGACGGTTACGTTCAGGGAGTAGGCCGCGGCGCTGTTGGGAATGTCGCAGCCACCGAGCTGGGGCACCAGGAAGTTGCGCGAGGTGCCGCCCATGATGGGATTGTGAGTTTGGCGAGTGTCGACCAGGCGGCAGGGCGCGACCGGAACAAACTGAAGCGGCCCGACGACCTGAAAGTCCCCATAGCTGACCAGAGTGCTACCGGGTACTGCGACCTTGACGGTGCCGGTAGTTGCGCCGGCAGGTACGGTGGTGGTGATCTCGGAAGCCGAGACTACACTGAACGTCGCTGCCGTGCCGTTGAAGGCGACGGTGGTCGCGCCGGTCAAATTCGACCCCAGGATGGTGACCGGGGCTCCAACCATGCCGAAGCTGGGCTGAAATTCGATGAACGGAGTCAGGCCCGCGCCCAGCTTGAAGACGGTGCCGCACCCTCCCTGGCAGTTGGTGCTGGTGCCTCCTTTGCTCGTGGTTCCGTAAAGGTTACCGTCGGTGCCTTGCACCAGGCCGCCCGTAGGGACACCGCCATCGGTGCCGATGAAGGCGTGCAGGGTGGTAATTGTGCCGCTTGAGTTGGTTTTGAAGACCGTGCCGCAGCCGAAGACGCAGTTACTGCTGCCGCCGCCTTGTTCAGCCGTCCCGTAGAAATTACCGTCGTCAGCCTGCAACAGGCCAACCGGCATGTAGCCGTCGGAGAAGTCGAAGGTGTGGATAACGGTAAAAGCACCACCGGGGGTAACTTTGTAGAGATTGCCTACGGTTGTGCCGTAGAAGTTGCCGTCGAGGGCTTGCAGGATCTGGCCGGGAAAAAGGCCGTCCGTACTGTCCTGGAAGGTGTACAGCGTGGTGAGAGCGCCGCTGGGGGCCATTTTGAAGAACGTACCGCAGCCAAACGTACATTGATTGGCGAGGCTGCCTCCCTGCATGGTCGTCCCGTAGAAACTCCCATCGGCTCCCTGAACCAGGGGAGCGTTAGGATTGGCGCCGTCAGGACCGCCGTCGGGACAGTTGCCCTTGGGGCAAAAGGTGTAAAGCGTGGTCAGAGTGCCGCTCAGCGTGATTTTGAAGATGGTGCCGCAGCCGAAATTCTCGCATTGATTCGCCGATCCGCCCTGCAATGTGGTTCCGTAGAGGTTTCCGTCGCGTCCCTGCACAAGCGCGGCAGTGGGGCGGTAGCCATCAGCACAATTGGACTGGGAGCAAAAAGTGTAAAGCGTGGTCAGCGTGCCGCTGGGCGTGATCTTGAAGACCGTGCCACATAGATTGGAACCACGAGGACAACTCTCGCCTCCACCTTCTGCGGTTGTTCCATAGAAGTTTCCGTCGGTAGCCAAGATCAGGGCCGAGGGAGCGTTGCCGTCGGTGTCGTTGAAGCTGTGCAGCGTGGTCAGCGCGCCCGCGCTGCTAATCTTGAAGACCGTTCCGTTGCCGTTGGCGCCTCCGCCTACGGTGGTCCCATAGAAGTTGCCGTCATAGCCTTGCACCAGCCATCCGGTGGGGCCGAAGCCGTCAGGACAATTGGCTTTGGAGCAAAAGTTGTAAATACTGCCGAAGCCCTGCGCCGACGAGGCAATGGTCGACGCTGCACACAGGGCAAAGAGGATGCATGCGATTCGGGATAAGCTGGTCTTCCCCAACGGCTGACAGTGCGCGGCGTTCATGAATTCCTCCCCACAGATTCTTTGCAGCGATGGCCACGGGCCTCCACAAAGATACTGGACATTGCTGAAATTAGTAGATCGGTGGCGCTGGTACGCTGCGACGTTCGTCGCTGGCTGAGCGTTCGGCTGGAACGCACAGGATTGGGCGAATCTTAGCACCAAATCGCGCTGCGCTCGACCACTTTCTGCGAGGTTGTCGAAAACCATTTTGGGAACGAGAAATGGAAATGGCACTTTCGTAATCTTGACCTGATTGTGGTGCAATTCGATACTGGACAGTTGTCAGTTGTCAGTTGTCAGTAGCCAGTTGTCAGTTGCCAGTTGTGACGGAGGGAAGGTGGGTAGCAGTGAAACGCGTCGGGTCGAGCGCAAATCATTGTGCTGCTTAGGCTTACGGGTAACATCAATCGAATGAATACTTTGCGAGGAATTGAGCAAGTCATTGATTAAAAAGCACTTAAGCTTGCCAATAACTTCAATAGAATCAATACTTTGATATAAAGCCTTTATTTGCAACATATTTTTGCGGGGGGGTAGGCAGACACAGATGGAGGCTATGTCGTATATAACGCGCGCGAAAGCGAGCAAGAAGTCAGCCAAGACGGTGGCCGGAGGGAATATTCAGTCGGATGGCAGGGTGCTGATGGATTTGGTTGAAGAAGTGACTAGGGGCTGGGGTTTAGGGGCTGGTAAGGCGGTACACTCTGCTGGCTCCAACCGCTGTTCGCTGTTACCCGTCGATCACACGGCCATGTCTGCTAACCCCTAGCCCCTGACGCCCTGGCGACTACACCGTGCTACCCGGTCGCCAGGTCGAAGCGCTGGGCCATCATCTCGACGATCTCTTTGGCGATCTCGAGCGAAGCAGTTGCCGCCGGAGACGGCACATTGCACACATGAATCATGTTCGCGCTATGGACGAAATGGAAGTCGTCAACCAGGTAGCCGTTGGCGTCGACCGCCTGGGCTCGCACTCCCGAGCCGCCTTGCGCCAGGTCCGATTCCTGAAGCTCCGGCACCATTTTCTGCAAAGCCTTCGCGAATGCGGATTTCACCCACGAACGATATTGTTCCGCCAGCCCCATGCGCCAATACTTTCTGGCCATCTTCCAGAAGCCGGGAAAGCGCAGGGTGTCCATCGCTTCCGCCAGTCGGGCGGTGCGCCGGTGTAGCCTTCGCGGCGAAAGGCCAGCAGCGCGTTAGGGCCAGCTTCGACGCTGCCGTTCACGCGGCGGGTGAAATGCACCCCGAGGAAGGGAAATCGCGGATCGGGAACCGGATAGATCAGCGCCTTTACCAGATGTCGGCGTTCGGGCCGGATTTCGTAATACTCGCCGCGGAACGGGATGATCTCCAGATTGGTTTCGACGCCGGCCATGCGTGTGATGGTGTCGCTGTAAAGTCCGGCGCAGTTGATGACGTAGCGCGCGCGAAAGGTTCCGGCAGAGGTCTCGACAATGTTGGCGCCGCCGTCCTCGCGCAGCGCCATGACCTTTGCGCCCAGGACGAGCTCGCCGCCGGCTTGGCGAATCAGCTCGGCGTACTTCTGGGCGACAGCGGTGTAGTCCACGATGCCGGTGGAAGGCACTTGCAACGCGCAGATTCCATCGCAGTGTGGTTCGATCTCGCGGAACGCCTCGCGTTGCAACATGCGCAGTCCAGGCACCCCGTTGGCAGTGCCGCGCTGATGCAAAGCCTCCAGACGCGGAACTTCTTCAGGAGTAGTGGCAACTACCAGCTTGCCGCATTCTTCGAAGACAACGCCGTGTTCATGGCAGAAGCGTTTCATCGAGGCTGCTCCGGCAACGCAGTTGCGCGCCTTCAGGGAGCCGGTCTTGTAGTAAAGGCCGGAATGAATGACGCCGCTGTTGTGGCCGGTCTGATGGGCGGCGACGCGGTCCTCCTTGTCCACGATGATGATTTTCATCCGGGGGAAGCGGCGCATGACTTCCAAGGCCGTAGCCAGGCCTACAATTCCGGCGCCAATGACGAGCAGGTCCGAACTGCGATCAGCCATAGTTCAAGTCCAGCAAAACCCGCGATTATACGGCGCGTCAGGCTTGCTTGCCATGACGGGCGTCACAGGCAAAAGGCAGTTTCGAGTTTCAAGTTTCCAGTTTCGAGAAGAGGGTTTCGAACGCCAAGATTAGCTCGGTCGCGGCGGGAAGATGCTTCTAGCACTTTAGAGACTCGCACGCTTTCGACTAAGAGGGTAAACTGTTGCCCGAATGCTACCGGGGATTGAAGTGGCGGGACGCAGCGATGTCGGACGGGTGCGTCCGTCGAATGAAGACCATTTCGGCTACGACGAAGGGCTCGGTGTCTTCGTGGTGTGCGATGGCATGGGCGGACACGCAGCCGGGGAAGTCGCCAGCCAAATCGCGGTCGACACCGTGCTCGGCTTTTTTCGCGAACGAAAGCCCAGCGTGCAGGACAATGCTTTTCTCGACGACGCGCCGCTGGGCGCACGATTGCTGGCCGAGGCCGTGAAAAAAGCCAACGACGCCATCCTGGCCTATGCCGAAGAGACACAAGAACACGTCGGGGATGGGCACGACGCTGGTGGCCGTTCGCTTTGCCGACGGGGTGTTCAGCATCGCCAATGTCGGCGATAGCCGCATCTATCTGTTCCGCGAGGGCCAGTTGCTGCAACTGACGGAAGACCATTCGTTGGTCATGGAGCAGGTGCGCCGTGGCATGATCACCTTGGACCAGGCCAAGCACTCATCGGCGCAGAACATCATCACTCGCGCTCTGGGCACCGACGAGGGCACGCTTCCCGATCTGGGCGAATTTCCCGCGCAGGGCGGCGACCTTCTGCTGCTGACCACCGACGGCGTGCTGCGCCATGTGGACGACGAAGAGATCAGCAGCATCCTGCTGCAATTGCCTTCGCTGCAAGCTGCTTGCGACACCCTCATTGACGCTGCCAACCAAGGCGGAGGAGAAGATAACTCGACCTGCGTCATAATTCGTGTGCCCAACGGAGCGACGTCGCAAGTTAAGCGGCCGAAAGACAACCCGCCGCCAAGCGCTCCGTAACAGGCAAGGCGCCGTTTTCCCGAGGATAAGGAAAGGAATATAATCGCTGACCATTGGGGCAGAATAGTAAATCCCGCAAGACGAGGAGGCTGTTCGTGCGCAAGACACTCATGATTACGCTGGTGCTGCTGATGTCGGCGGTGTGGCTGCAGGCGCAGGATTCGATGTCCAAGGCATCCGGCACGACTACGATCACAGGTTGCCTGGCGACCTTGGGCAATAACTACAACCTCACCGACAGCAATGGAAAGGTCTACCAGCTTTCCGATGAAGCGAATAAGCTGGCCAAACATGTTGGCCACGAGGTCAAAATAACCGGTACGCCTGGCGTAAGGACCAGGGACACCACCCAGACGGGGGTTGAAGCGACCGTAAAAGAGACGCCCGTTATCAGGGTGAAGACCGTGACCCACGTAGCGGATACGTGCAGCAAGTAGGCTGGTAACGGTAAGACTTCATCGCGCTGTTGATGGTTGAGGCGCGGTTTATCCATGGTCGGCCTTTGGTCCGCGATCAAAGGTCGACGCCACATCGATGCGCTCTGGTTGATACTCTTCCAGCCCGGGCCCGCAGGAGCTTAAGGCAAGCGGATTTGTTGGCCGCGCCCAGCCGCATTGCTCCTTCGCTCCGCTTCAGTTTTCTAAGACCGGGATTCCGCGATTCGCATGAAGGCGTGCCCTCGCGTTATCCGGGATGAAGGTTACTTGCCGCGACCTGCGATCTCGCATCCCGTGGGCCGCAGGCTCGACTTCTCTATGCAGCAGGCCATGGCGCAAGCATCGCTTGTCGAGGAATTTACGGCCGCCGCCATCCAGGCGGTGGCTACTGTGGAAGTGATTGACTCGCTCGCCGGCGGCCTTGCGCGATGCCATTCTGCAAGCGGTTGGCGATGCTTCCCGCATTCTCTATGCGCCTCCGCAAGAGCTTCCGGACGGTTTGTTCAGCGAGTTCGCAGCCGATCCGCGGGTGCGAGCGAATGCCACTCCCGACGAGATGGTCGACAGCGCCGCTGGCGTTACCGAAGCTTTTGCGGCCGTGGCCAGCACCGGTTCGGTGTGCATCGATGTGAGCTTCGAGCGCACTGCGATCGTAAGCTTGCTGGCGCCGTTGCAAGTTGCCGTGGTCGCCGCCGAGAACATCGTTCCCCAGCCGCGCGATCTGTTTCGCGCCGACGTTCTCGAGGGGCGCGGACTGAAGCGCGATTTCGTCTTCGTCACCGGCCCCAGCGCCACCGCCGACATGGGACCTCTGGTTCGCGGCGTTCACGGGCCGCATAAACTGCACATCATTGTGTTGAGGTGAGCGTGGCTACTCCGGTGAATCCCGCCGACATCAATCCCCGCCAGGTGGCCAACAAGAGCGACAAGAAAGCTCTGCTGGATGCCATTCGCATGACGCTGAGCGTGCAAAGCCCGGCCGTCCGCCGCAACACGCAGACCTTCAACCGCAATCGCTACGCCGCCACCGCGCTGCTGCCCGACTACAACGAACTCAAGGACCGCGCCCGCCAGATCAAGGAAAACGCCATCGCCAACCTGCCGGAGCTGCTGCGGCAGCTCGAAGCCAGCGTGCGCGCCAACGGCGGGCATTTCTATCTGGCGAAGACGGCTGCCGACGCTGACCAGTACATTCGCGATGTCCTGCTGCGCCACGAAGTCAAGCTGGTGGTGAAGGGCAAGAGCATTACTTCGGAAGAGATCAAGCTGAACCACGCGCTGGAAGCGGCGGGCATCACCGTCGCCGAAACCGATCTGGCCGAATTCATTCTGCAAGTGGCCGACGAGCAGCCGTCGCACATCATTGCTCCGGCGCTGCACTACTCGCGCGAGCGCATCACCGCGCTGTTCAAGCGCAAGTTCAATACCGACCTGCCGCTCGATACCGGCGAGGAGTTGACCGTATTCGCGCGCGAGAAGCTGCGCGCAGCAGTTCATCGCCGCCGATGCCGGCATCTCGGGCGCAAACCTCATCGCCGCCGACAGCGGTTCGCTGATGCTGGTGGAGAGCGAAGGCAATATTCGCATGACCATGACTCTGCCGCCGCTGCACATCGCGCTCGCCGGCATCGAGAAGGTCGTGCCCTCGCGCACCGATTTCGGGACATTCATCGAGCTGCTGCCACGCAGCGGTACCGGCCAGCCGTTGACCTCCTACGTCAGCATCCTGCATCCGCCGCTGAAGGCGCCGCCGTTCGCCGCGCCGGGCAAAACGGCGAAGCCGCGCGAGTTCCACCTGGTGCTGATCGACAACGGCCGCAGCCGCATGCGCGAGGATCCGGTGCTGCACGAGGCGCTGTACTGCATCCGCTGCAGCGCGTGCATGAATTGCTGCGCCAACTTCGAGACCGTCGGCGGCCACGCCTTCGGCGGAGAAACCTACTCCGGCGGAATCGGCGGTTCCTGGGAAGCCGGGCACCGGCACGCTGATGAATGCGCGCTTCAGCGAACTGTGCACCGGCTGCTCGCGCTGCGTGACGCAGTGTCCGGTGCGGATTGATATTCCCTGGCTCAATGAGAATCTGCGGCAGCGCATGAACTTCGAACAGCCGTCGTCGGCAGCGAAGTCGGCCTTCGGCGCCATGACGGGCAGCGCGCCGGAAGATCGCGTGGCTCCGCTGCAAAAACAGTTCTTCGCCAACTATCACGTCATGGCCAAAGGAGCTGACACGCTTTCCGTCGCTGTCGAATGCGGTCACAGGTCTGCCATTCGTGCGTGGTCTGATGGAGAGCGTCGTCGGACTCGATCGTCGTCGCAAGCTGCCGCCATTTCCGCGAAAGACGTGGCAGCAGTTGCATCGCGACGAGCAGCCGGATGATCGGGCGCACGCAGCTAAGCCCGGCTCGCCTGAAGTGCTGATGTTCGCCGACGTGTTCACCAACTACGGTTCGCCGGAACGAGGCATGGCGGCGATGCGGGTGTTGCGCGAAGTCGGCGTCAACGTCGAGCTGAGTCCTTCGTTGCCGGACGGACGAGCCGCCATTTCGCAGGGCATGATCGCAACCGCGCGGCAACAGGCGAACGCGTTGGCGAAGATGCTGCTGCCGTATCTGGAAAAGGGAACGGTTATTTGTGTTCTCGAGCCCAGCGTGCTCGCCATGTTCCGCTCTGACTATGAGCATCTGCTGGACGCCGCGACATGGGAGAAGTTTGCGCGCGCCAGCTTCCTGGAACCTCTGGAGGCGGTATTGTCGATCGCCAAAGAACAAGGCATGGATCTGTCGCAGATTTTTCGTGCGAGCAAATCCCCGCACGGCACCCGAGTGTTCTATCACTCCCATTGCCAGCAGCGAAGCTGCGACGCCGCATGGCAGACCATCGAGGTTCTGCGCTCGTGCGGCTTCGACGTGGTTACCTCGTCGGTGGAATGTTGCGGCATGGCGGGCAGCTTCGGCTACAAGCGCGAGTATTACGAGCTGAGCATGGCCGTCGGCGAAGACCTGTTCGCGCAGGTGCGCGCTGCGGAGCAGGAGGTGGCCCGCGCACACTCGTCGCCAGCGGTACTTCGTGTCATGAGCAGTTGTGGGCCGGCATGGAGCGCGAGGTAATGCATCCGGTGGAATTGCTGGTCAGTACGCTGGGCTGAAGTGCTGCGGCGGAGTCCCGCTTGCGCGGGACGGGACGTGATAGCCCAGCGCGATGAAGTAAGTAAAGTTGGGCTTCGGCGGTGGAGCAGGACAAACGAAAATAGAACCCCGAAGGGGTGGATCTGCAGTTAGCCCAGGACGGAGCGGAACGGGGCCCCCGGGGAGCGCGGTGTTTGCGCTCGCTGGGGTGGGAAGCGGAGTCCTGGGTAGAGCGGAAACAATTGCCTGGGCCGCGTAGGGGCGGCAGTGTTTAACTCGCAGGCTCGATACCGCTGTGCAGGCTGCATTCAGGAACTCAGCCCCTTCAGCGCGCCACACGAGGAGCCTAACTTACTTCTTGACCGTTTCCTTCTCCAGCTTCTCCAGTTCTTGGGCCAACTGTTCGGCCTGGTCCCGAAGCTGGTGAAGCCGCTCCGCCAGCGAAGGTGCGTTTTTCTCGCTCGCCGCAGCGGCGGTAGTTGCAGCAGGCGCAACTGCTGCCGGCATCGGCGCAGCCGTCAGATCGGCCAACGCCTCGTCGAACGTGTCGCGGTAAATCAGCCGGTCGCCCATAGCCAGCACCACCTTCTTGAGCTGCGGCATACGCGCTTCGGTGGCCTGAATGTAGATGGACTCAAGGTAGAGGAATCCGCCCGTCACCGGCAGAGCGATAATGTTTCCGCGCAGCACGCGCGAGCCCTGCTGGTTCCACAGCGTGAGGTCCTTGGAGATGTTCTGGTCCTGGTCGATGCGCGATTCAATCTGCATCGGCCCGTACATCAACTGCTGCTTGGGAAGTTGATAGAAGACCAGCTTGCCCAGTTGGTCGCCATCGCATCGGCCGGCCATCCATCCGATCAAATTGTCCTTGCCTCGCGGAGTGAACGGCAGAATCAGCAGGTACTCGGGATTTTTCTCCCCCGGCAACGTAGCCACAACGTAAGTCGGCGTTACCGGCTCCGGTTGTCCCGATTGGCTGAACAGATCGCGCGCGATCTCCCAAATGTCTTCCTTGTTGTAGAACACCTGCGGATCGCGCATGTGAAAGATGCGATAGGCCTCGGCCTGCGTCTGAAACAGAGCTTCCGGATAGCGCGCGTGCTTGCGCAGATCGGCGGGCATTTCCGACGCAGGCTGGAACAACTTGGGGAACAGCTTCTCGTAAGCCTGAATGATGGGATCGCTGGGATCGAATACATACAGGGAAATCTTCCCTGTGTAGGCATCCACCGTAGCTTTCACCGCATTGCGAATGTAATTTGCGCCTTCGTCGACTCCGGCTACGGGAAGCACCGCTGAATACGGATGCGACAGAGAAGTTGTGTAGCCGTCCACCATCCAGACCAGCCGGCCGTCGTCGGTAATCACCAGGTAAGGGTCCTGGTCCCAGTGCAGGAAGCCGGCCAGGTGCTCCAATCTTGCCGCGCACGTTGCGGTAAATCATCATGCGGCTTTGGCCGGTCAGATAGCCGGTGAAAACAATGTTGGGCTCGCCCTGGGAAATCGCAGCGGCCAGCTTCAGAAGAAAGGAACCAACCGGAAAGCCGCCGGTGCCCTGGTAGGTCGAATATTTGTTCTGATCGCCGGACGGATAATCGAACTCTTCGCGCGCGGTGTGAACAAAGACGGGATCCTGAGTTCTCTCGCCAAAATAAATCTCCGGCCGCGAGAGCTGAAACGCCGGCGACTTGATCTCCGGAGGAGCGTTCTTGATGAGCAGGACGGGCAGGCCGTCGGGCGTAATCTTGTTGACCTCGGACACCACCACACCAAAGCCGTGCGTATAGATGAAATGCGGATTGATCCAGCTCTCGCTGGCTTCGGCCGACAACTGGCTTACATCGATTTCGCGCGGCGACAGCAGCACCTGCTTGATGTGGCCGTTGACGAAATAGCGGTCAACGTCGGTGTCCGGGAAAGTGTAGTAAGGGCGCAGCGCCTGAATCTGCGTGATGGTTGCGTTGTAGGCGCGCAGGTCCCACAGCCGGGCATTCGCCAGCAAGGTTGCGTCCTGCACCGGATCGACCACGCCCTGGCCGGACGGCGTGAATGGTTCTTCGGTGGCGTTGCGGTTGAGGCCGAAGGCAGCGGTGGTCGCCTGAATATGGCGCTCAATGTAGGGCCGTTCGATGGAGATCTCATTCGGCCGCACGTAGACGGCGCGAACGATAGCCGGCAGCGCCGCCTGCAAAATAAAACAGGACAACACCAGGACAACGGCCTGCTTGAACTTCGACAGCCACACCAGCGGCAGCGCCGCGAAGGCGGAAATAATCAGGAGCCAGCGCAAAGGCAGGTGATCTTCTCGTCCACGTAATCGGCGCCGGTCATGAAGGCGTGTGACCTGAACAGCAGTTCATAGTTGCCCAGGTAAACCCAGCCGGCAAAGCCAAGCAACAAAATCACCGCCATCACGCGCACGAACGGCGGTGCGCGTTGCACCCGGCAGTCGCAGGTAGCTCCCCAGACTGATATTTCTGGATGGCCCATCCAACAGCTGGCCGTACTTGAAGCGTTCGACCAACTGCCATCCCCGGGCCGTCACCCAGAACAGCACGGCACACAGAATTGCCAACACAAACACAAATCCCAGCAGGTCCGAATAGAAAGGCAGATCGAACAGGTAGAACGGCAAGCGCGTGCGAGAAAACGTGGTCCTGCCAGGCGTCGGGAGGCGCGGCCAGGCCACGCGATCCGAAAAAGCGCATCACCGTCCAGAAGTCAATCGAGCTGGAGGCGAAGAGCAGCGCGATCACGGCCAGCCCGATCGGCACCAGGCGCGAGTAAAAGGGGTAATCGCGTTGACGGATGCCGGCGAAGTGCAAACCACGCGCATGAGCAACATAAAGTGCTATGAAGGCCAGCAGCGCACCCGCGGCGGTGGGAGCAATGCTGTACCACAGCATGCTGAGCCAGGTATTGACCTGCGCCACCTCTTTCCACCAGTTGTACTCGATGATGAAGTTGGCCAGCCGTCGGAATTGCCCAACCGAGAAACGCGAGCGACGACTAATACAAGGATGAAAACGCGGATATGGGAAGGACGCATAAAAGCGATTCTTGCGTGTCCAGCAGTGGCGCCGCCTCAAGCCAGGAGAATATCGTCCGCGACGCGGCATCACTATTAGGGCAGGTGGTCGAATCGTATCACAGCACAGTGCGCAAGATGCGGTACGATTAGGGGCGAAGAGCTGCGAGCTGACTGACTCGAGCTGACAGAGCTGACAGAGCTAAGAGCTCGAGTAAGGGCGAAGCCAAGGCTAACTGCTAATGGCTAATTGCTTGATTGCTAAACAACGCCTTATGGACTTCGATCAACTGGAAACGTTTCTGGAGGTCGCGCGGCTGAGCAGCTTCTCGCGCGCCGCCGAGCGGCGTTTCCGCACCCAGCCGGCGATCTCGGCGCAAATTCGCGCGCTGGAAGAAGAGGTCGGCGCCAAGCTGCTGGACCGCAGCGGCGGTAAGGTTGCCATTACTGGCGCCGGCAAGGTCTTCCAGAAATATGCCGAAGACACTCTGGAGGGACGCCGGGTGGTGCTGATCGCGCTGGCGGAGATGCACCGCGTCCCGCGCGGTGAAATCGTCGTCGCCGCCAACGAAGGCACCTGCCTGCACATCCTCCCCGAGGTCTTCGCCGAATTCAAACGCCAGTACCCCAGTGTGGGAGTTGGCATAAAACGGCTGGAGCACAACAAAATTCTCGAGGCCATCGTCGAGAACTCCTGCGATTTCGGCGTGGTCTCCATGCCGGTGCCCGACAAGCGGCTCACCGTCGTGCCGATTCATCGCGACGAACTGGTGGTCATCACGCCGCCCGACCATCCTTTGGCGGGGCGCGAAAAAGCCACCGTCGCCGAGGTGGTGGAGTATCCGCTACTGCTGCCCAAGGTCGGCCGCACCCGCGACGCGCTGGAAGAACTCTTCCACGAGCGGCGCCTGAAGCCGACAGTCTCGATGGAACTGGACTCCAGCGAACTGATGAAGCGCTTCGTCGCCGTCTCGGTCGGGGTCGGATTCATCCCGCGCTCCAATGTCGTCGAAGATTTGCAGGCCAAGGCGTTGGCCGCGGTCACGCTCTCCGACGCCAGCATCCAGCGCGAGCTGGCGCTGGTCTTTCGCAAGGACAAGGCCCTGAGCCGCGCCGCGCTGGCCTTCATCGACATTGCAGTCAAGTTGAAGACAGCAACCGTCCGCGCGGCGGACTAGGCTATCCGCTATTCGCTCTTCGCCAGAGGTCATCGGCGTCGATCTCTTGTCCAGCGGTGGACAATCCCTTCTGATTTCGGACATTCGTGCCCAGTCGATCGCTTCTGCTCGGCGTCTAACTATGTTGCGATGCAATCACTTAGAGCCAATGCCCGATGGCCCTTGACGTGTATCTCACAGGCTAGACCCAGAGCCCGTGCAGTTAATCCCAAATTCCCTAACGGTACGGTCGCTTTCTCGTCTGAAGGGTCAGGAGGCAGTATGGAGCGCAGATACCTGGTTGCGGCGTTGGCAATGATTTTCGCCTTCGCGGCTACGTCCCACGGCTTCCGTGCCTTGCAGCAGATGTCGGTGATACACCTTCGACATTCTGGAGCGATGGCTCACTCCACGCACCAGCCGAGTTGTGCGGCAGCGCGCGCTCTGGCGAAAATCCGCACCCATCTGCGTCCACGCTATCCGGAAGAGGCACAGTTGCTGGCTGAGATGAACGTCCCCGTTGCCGCTTTGGATACCATGGCGGGGCAAATGGCCCGGCAGAATACCGCTCTCGCCCAATGCTACCGTGAACGGGCAATGCGCGACGCGGAACACGCCTATCGCGACGCCGTGCGAACCCAGCAAAAAATGACGCGCTCTGCTGGACAAGCCAACCTCAGTCCCATGGCCCTGGAAATAAATCTGCCTGCCGACCTTGATCAACGCATCAACGCTGCGCTTGCTTCCAGCATGGCGGCCAGCAATGTGAAGCTGCAAATTGCCGCTGACAAATTACATGAGAGTTCGATGCGGATCAACGGCTTAGACCTGCCAGTGATCGATGTGACCGATGACGGCGGTGCGCCCGCCCACGTACACGTGCATGTTCGCTGCAACGTCAACAACAAGACGCAGCGGCAGCAGCCACAATAATCATTCCGCAAGTAAAGCTTTACTTCTTCTTGCTCGGGTCGTCGTTGGGGTTCACGTACACGAACTCCACCGGCGACATTCCGTGGACCTGAACCACGGTCTCCCCAACTGCCATGGCGTAGTGGTGCATACTGGGGTCGAGGTAGGCAAAACTGCCCGCCGGGAAGCTCATCATCTTGCTCGCATCGAAGCTGTCTCCCATGCCGACCTTAAAGCTCCCGGAAATGACAGTCACGTTTTCCCGCTTGGGATGCCAATGCGGCGGAAGGCGATAGCCATCCGGCATCTTCAGCCGAATTGTGTAATCTCCGGTCGCGGCCATCGGGTCGCCCTCCAGAACAGCCAGTTGCGCGCCCGCCGGGATAAACGGCGGCACTGCTCCCCATTTAATCTGATCGGGTGTAAAGGCATTCTGAGACGCAGCGGGCAAAGCCGCGAGCAGGGTTGCAGCCAGCAACATTACGAAACACAGGTTTTTCATAAACGCCCCCTTTGTGCGAAGCATAACCCCAGGAGGCAATAATGCGGTAGTAATAAAAGGCTCATCGTGGCAAATCACCACAACCACGCCGACCGCAAGAAAGAAGATAAACCGAAGCCGCGCAAGCTCTCCGGGCCGGTAATTCTGATTATTATCCTCGCGTCCGCTGCGCGCGCTGCCACCCATGTATTTCCTGGCATTGATCCCAGGAAACTTGTGCTGGCGATTGCAATAGTCGGAGCGGCGGTATTCTTCTGGATACTGAATCCCCGGAAGGATCGCTAAAAGCGGTAATTCCGAATTTCAAACTGAAACATGGCCGCCGGACGGTATAGGCCAGTTGCAACCGCAACCACGTCTCAGGACGCCGTGCCCATCCTTGCCAGTCGCGCCCGGCGTTGCTGCCATTCCTGCGTAGCGAAGATCCTCGGCCCCACCTCGATCAGCCGCGGGAGCATCTGGAAGACCGAGATCGGCGTCCATTTCATCCCCTGGCGCGTGCGATAGCCGCGGCGATTGAGTTCTTCCGCGATCGCCGAGTAGGGACCGTCCTGGACGGTCAGCTCCATGATGAGGAACAGGATTTCCTGCTCGGTGGGATTTGCCTCCAGACGCGCTTCGTCCTTGGCGACCTGCAAGCCGAACGGAACCTCTTCGCGAGACAGCGCGTCTCCTTCCGACTCAGGCAACTCGCGCTCCCATTCCACGGCGACCAGCTTCCATCCTTGTTCGGCCTGCTTCGCGATGTCTTCCGGCCCGAACGATGCCGGCGCTTCCTGACGAATGCGTTCCAGCTTTGCCATAGTGTCCTCCTTCTATCCCGGCAGATTCTTAGCCGGGTGGAGCACTGCTTCAGCGGTGCACTAAATTCAGCGCAGGCGATTGTTGGTGCCCGTCGTCTACCGCCGGCTAGAGCCGGCTCAGCTTAGCGCCGCGCGCTAGACGCTGGCCTAAAGGCCAGCTCTACCCTGCGTCTTCGGTAACCGACAACTGACAACCGACAACTTCTTCATTGCTCGCGCAACGTCTTCATCGGATCCATCCGCGCGGCGCGAAACGCCGGCGCACAGCTTGCCGCCGCAGACACCAGCAGCAGCACCGCACTGACGCCCACAAAGGTCAGCGGATCGAACGGCCGCACCCCGTATAGCATTCCCGACAGGAATCGTGTGAGCAGCAGAGAAACAACAATCCCAATTCCCAGGCCTGCTCCCGCCAGAATCATTCCGCGCCGCAGAATCAGGCCAAGCACGTCCTGGCGTTGAGCGCCAAGCGCCAGGCGCAAACCGATCTCCAGCGTGCGCTGCGCCACCATGTAGGAAAGCACGGCATACAGCCCGACAGCCGAGAGCAGCAGCGCCATCACCGCGAAAAACGTGATCAACACCGTCTGGAAGCGAGGCTGCGCGGCCGCGAGCGAAACGTACTCATCCAGCGTGCTGATCTCGAACAGCGGCACGTTGCTGTCGATCCGGGTCAGTTGCTCGCGCAGAGGAGCCGATCAGGCTGAGCGGGTCTCCGTCAGTGCGAATGACGACCGACGGATCAAGGATGAGGGCCTGCTTGAAAGGCAGATAGTATTGCGCGGGCATGGCGGCGGTGATGCCCCTACGCTTTACGTCGCCCACCACCCCTACGATTTCGCGGACCACGTCGTTGGTTACCCCGTCGCCTAGACCGGGCTTTATCCGCTTGCCGACAGCGATCCTCGTCGGGGAAGTATTTGCGCGCGAAGGCCTGATTGACAATTACCACGCCAGGCGATTTGGAATCGTCGGTCGGCAGAAAGGCGCGACCGGAGAGCAGCGGTATGTCGAGCGTACGGAAGAAATCGGGAGTAGCGATAGCTGACCGGCGCGGAGGGTTCATCTCCCTTGGCGACCGGCCGGCCCTCGATGGTGAAGCCGATGCTGATGTTGTTGCGCGACAGCGGCAAAGGGATAGCCGCTGGAAACCGATTTTACCCCGGGCAGCGCGGCCAGCCGGGGCAGCAGTTCATCGTAGAACTGAGCTTTCTTCAGATCGGGGTACTGATTTTCCGGCAGGCTCAGGCTGGCGGTCAGAACATGATGCGGATTGAAGCCGGGATCGACGTTCAGCACCTGCATGAAGCTGCGAATCAACAATCCAGCGCCAACCAGCAGGACCAGGCCAATCGCCGTTTCCACGATGACCAGAACGCTGTTGAGGCGATGTTGTCCACGGCCGCTGGTGACGCTGCGCGTGCCTTCGCGCAGCGCGAGCGAAGGATCGAGCCGCGACATTCGCCACGCCGGCAGCAGCGCCAAACAACACACCGGTCAGAATCGAGGCCAGCGCGGCAAACAGCAGCACTCTGCCGTCCACGGCAACCTGGTCGAGGCGCGGCAGGTTCTGGGGCACAAAGCGCAACGTCGTCCGCAGCAGGATGACCGATAGCACAACGCCCAGCGCACCGCCGCACAGCGACAGGACAATCGACTCCACCAGCACTTGCCGCATGATCTCGAAGCGAGTGGCGCCCATCGCCGAACGCACCGCCATCTCCGGCCGCCGGCGCGCGGCGCGCGTCAGCATCAGTCCGGCCACATTGGCGCAGGCGATCAGCAGCACAAACACCACGGCGCCGAACAGCACGTGCAGCGCCGGACGGGTGTCGCCCACCAGTTCCTCCAAGCTGCGGGACCACGGTTGCGCTGTTGAATTGCTTGTTGGAAGCGGGATACTGGGCCGCCAGATTTTGCGCGATCAGGCTGACGTCCGCGGTCGCCTGCGCGACGCTGACGCCCGGCTTCAGCCGCCCGACCAGATTCACCATGTGCGCCCCGCGTTGCGCGGTCATGGGGTCTTTGTCGGTTGCATCATCGGCCAGCGTCGTCCACACCGCCGGCACTGGGTGTTGGATTGGAAACAGAAACCCCTTGGGCATGACGCCGATCACCGTATAGCGATTATTGTCCAGCGTGATTGCCCGGCCCACGATGCTGGGATCGGCGCCAAAAAACGACTGCCAGGTTTCATGGCTCAGCATAGCCACATGGACTCCCGGCTTCTCGTCGTCGGCGATGAATCCACGGCCCAGCAGCGGGTTGATGCCCAGCACACGGAAAAACTCCGATGAAACCGTCTGCGACTCCAGTTGCCGCGGTGTTCCGGCCCCGGTCAAGGTGCGATTGTCGCTGTGGTAGCTGGCGAGAGCTTCAAAGGAATGATTGCGGGTGCGCCAGTCAAAGAAATCGGGATAGCTGAGGCTCTCGGGGACATTGGACTTGCCGGCGGTGTTTTGCAGCAAGCTCGCCGACACTAGCCGGTCGGGCTCAGGGAAGGGCAGAGGACGCAGCACAACCGCGTTAATCAGACTGAAAATGGCCGTGGTCGCGCCGATGCCGAGCGCCAGCGTCAGAGTCGTCGTCAGGGCAAAGCCCGGGCTCTTACGCAACTGGCGGATCGCGAACCGCAGGTCTTGCAGCAAACTAAACATCAAGTATCTCCGGATAAGAACTTGCCCTAAGAGTTCGCTTTCGACCCAAGGTGGCGAAAGCGAAGAGCGAAACGCTAGTAGCCGTTATCAAGTACACGTCAGGGGCCAACGGCGGGATTGTACAAATCGTTGGAAACAGGAGGGATCGGCTAACCAACGCCCAGCTTTCCTGACATGGGCAGCGTCCAGATTCAGTATTCTTTGTCCGCAAACGGACGAGCGCGCTAACTAGCCCCGAGGGCGTCATTTGAGTTAGCCGCGGGCGTAAGCCCGCGGTCAAGTGGGAAAAATAGTTGAGCCGCGGAGCGGCGGCACAGCTACGACACAGACACCGTAGGGACGACAGGGTTTCGTAACAGCTTGGTTAACCCGCGGTAGACCAGGAATTAACTCGGAGCCGCGGAGCGGCGACACCGAACCTGCACGCAGATTCCAGACTATTTCTGCAAATCAACCCCTCGTGCCTGATGCAATGCCGCTCGGATCGCATTTGCCGCGCTTCTGACGCGGCTGGTAGACTCGATAGTTCACACAGACCTCTTTTCTCATCCATATAAATATGCCAAACGGAACTGATATCGCTATTGTCAACGGCGCTCGCACGCCCATGGGGCGCTACTGCGGGAAGCTAAAGGAGTTCACGGCCCAGGAACTGGGAGCGGTTGCTGCCGTCGAAGCCATGAAGCGCTCCGGCGTCGAACCTGCCGAGATCGACCACGCGGTCTTCGGCAACGCGCAGCAGACCTCGGGCGACGCCATCTATGGCGCGCGCCACGTCGCACTCAAAGCAGGAGTGCCCATTGAGGTGCCCGCGCTCACCGTGAATCGCCTCTGCGGATCGGGCATGCAGTCCGTCGTCACGGCGGCGCAGATGATCCAGCTTGGCGAGGCCAGGACCGTGCTGGCCGGCGGCATGGAATCCATGTCGCAAGCCCCGCATGTCATTCGCGGCATGAGGTGGGGTGTCGGACTGGGCGAGGGTAAGCTGGAAGACTCCTTGATGGTCGCGCTGCTTGATACCTACTGCAATCTTTACATGGCGAATACCGCCGAACTTTACGCCGGGCAGCAGGGCATCACCCGCGAGATGCAGGACGAATTCGCGCTGTGCTCGCAGAAGCGTGCGGACGCTGCCTACAAGGCTGGTCGCCTACAGGAAGAGCTGACGCCGGTGGCCCTGCGCAATCGCCGAGGCGAGCCTACGGGCGAGATGTTCAGCGAAGATGACCATCGCCGTCCCGACACAACAATGGATAGCCTGCGCAAGTTAAAGCCTGCCTTCGGCAAGGACGGTACGGTGACTGCCGGTAATGCCAGCGGCATCGTCGACGGCGGCGCGGCGATGGTGGTGATGTCTCTTGCCGATGCCGAGAAGCGCAACTTGAAGCCGCTGGGGCGAATCGTGAGCTGGGGCATCGCCGGCGTCGATCCCAGGATCATGGGCTCAGGGCCGGTACCGGCGACACGCATCGCACTGAAGAAAGCTGGACTCACGCTCGACGACATCGACGTGATCGAACTGAACGAGGCCTTCGCAGCCCAGTGCCTCGCAGTCGAAAAAGAGCTCGGCCTCGATCCCAGCAAAGTAAACGTAAATGGCGGTGCCATCGCGCTGGGCCATCCGCTGGGCGCGACCGGCTCACGCCTGCTGGTAACGTTGCTGTATGAGTTGCGCCGCCGCAAAGCGAAGTACGGACTGTCGACGGCCTGCATCGGCGGCGGCCAGGGCATCTCGGTGATTGTCGAGAGCTTGCAGCGGTAAGAGGGACGAGCAATCTCCGCTGATGGATGATTCATGAACCGTCATCCCGAGCGGACCCGACCCGACCCAGTTTTGGTCGCGCAATCGAAAACCTGGCCTGAGTTTACCGGAGGATCTGAGGTTCAAACGGACCCTCAAGCTTCGCAGATCAGGTTTGTATCAGGGCACGAGTTTACTCGTGCCGAACGGAGCACAAAATAAATTTGGGGCTTTAGCCCCTGCATGGGTTTTCCTCGGGCTGGTTGCAGGGAGCGCAGATGCGCGTCTTCAGCGGAGTGGTCCTCGGATATCTGCTGTTCGAGCTGTTGTGGTGGGCAGTGTTTCGCGTCACCAACACCGATCGCCACGCGCCCGCCAGCATCAGCTTCCAGGCGGGGGCCATCGTCTTCGGACTGCTGTTCGCGCTGCTGGCAGGGTACCTCGCTAGCTTTATCGGCGGCCGTCCGCACTTTGTGGCAGCGAAGATCGTAGGAGCGCTGGTCGCCCTTAGCGCCGCCGTCATCATGATTCGCGACGGCGTTGCATGGCCGCAGGTGGCAGCGCTGCTGTTTATGGCTCCGGCGGCGGTGATCGGAGGATGGTCGTACGTGCTTGCGCACCAGGGCAGCGAATTCGGGGAATGGGAAATGACCAGCGAAGAACGCGCACTACATACGTTGGTGTATCAGTTGGAGTCGTCGTGGAATGCCGGCGATGGTGACGCCTTCGCCGGGTTGTTCGCCGACGACGCGGACGTCATCCACATCCTCGGCGGATACTACACCGGGCGCGACGCGATTCGCGCCGGCCATCGCATGATCTTCGGCACAATCTACAAAGGCAGCACGGTGCACTACAGCGTCGAAAAGATCAAGTTTCTGCGGCCGGACATCGCGCTTGTCTTTCTGCGGCAGCATTTGCAGTTTGCCGAAGGCAGTGTGGCAGATGAGCTCGACGCGCGACCGACTATCGTCGCCGAGAAGCTGGATGACAGGTGGCGCATCGTCACGCTGCAAAACACCAGGATCAGCGAGGTGGGAGGGGCGGCAGCCAAGTCATAGTCTTGTTAAATTAGCCGCGCGAGCGGCGACACTTGTCTTAGCCGTGGGCGTGAGCCCGCGGTATGCGGGGAATTGAAACCCGAGCCGCGTTAGCGGCGACACAGAACCGCATATCCCTCGGCTCGGACTGAAGTCCTCGCTCGGGACTACAAATCAAAATTATCTTCAAAGGAAATTTGCACACATGAACATCAAGAAAGTCGGAGTACTGGGTTGTGGACTGATGGGCTCAGGCATCGCGCAGGTCGCGGCCACCGCGGGTCTTGACGTAATCGTGCTCGAACAGGAGCAGAAATTTCTCGACAAGGGATTCGCCGGCATCGAGAAGTCCCTGTCGCGGATGGTGGAGCGCGGTCCGGCCAAGGGTGGTCTGACTGCCGAACAGAAGACAGAAGCCCAGTCACACTTGAAGGGCTCGCTCAACATGCAGGACCTCGCCGACTGCGACATCGTCATCGAAGCCATCATCGAGAACGTCGCCGAGAAGCGCAAGACCTACGCGCAGCTCGACTCCATCGTCAAAAAGGACGCAATCTTCGCCACCAACACGTCGTCCATCTCGGTCACCGAGCTGATGACGGCAACCAAGCGCCCCGAGCGCTTCATCGGCCTGCACTTCTTCAATCCCGTCCCCATGATGAAGCTGGTGGAAGTGGTGAAGACGATTGCGACGGCGCCCGAGGTCTATGAGGCCGCGGTCGACTTCGGCACGAAGCTCGGCAAAGTTCCCGTGCGCACCAGCGACAAGACCGGCTTCATCGTCAACCGGCTGCTGGTGCCGTATCTGCTCGACGCGATCCGCGCTTACGAAGAAGGCGTCGGCTCCATCACCGACATCGATGAAGCCATGAAGCTGGGCTGCGGTTACCCAATGGGACCGTTTACGCTGCTCGATTTCGTCGGCCTCGACACCACGTACTACATCACGCACGTGATGTATGACGAATTCAAGGAGCGCCGCTTCGCCTCGCCGCCGCTGTTGAAGCGGCTGGTGATGGCGGGATGGTTAGGCCGAAAGTCAGGCAAGGGATTTTACGATTACGCCGACCCCAACAAGCCGGTGCCGGGAGAATTTGTTTAGGAAGCAATTAGCAACTAGCGACTAGCAATTAGCAAAGCCCGAAGGGCGCCATTTGCTTTAGCCGTGGGCGTAAGCCCGCGGTCAACGTTAGAATTCGTATGGTGAGCCGCGTCAGCGGCGGCACGTCTTCGATTGCATCGAAGAAAATCTTGTGCCGTCCCTGAAGGGACTCGTGGTACTTCATAATCGAACTCACCGCGGGCTCACGCCCACGGCTAACCCAAATGCCGCTCTAGGGGCTGGTAGGTTGCCGTTGATTGGCGTCTGGCTAATTGCTAACTGCTAATTGCTAATTGCTGAAAGGCATACTTATGACTGATTTCCAGAACATTAAATTCGAAAAGAAAAACCACATCGCCTACGTCACCATCGACCGGCCCAAGGTGCTCAACGCGCTGAACATGGCCACCATGCAGGAGCTGAAGCAGGCGTTCGCTTCCATCAAGGGCGACCCCGAGGTGCGTGTCGTGATCGTCACGGGCGCGGGCGAGAAAGCCTTCGTCGCGGGCGCCGACATTGGCGAGCTCTCGCAGCACACACCGGTCTCGGCCAAGGAGTACACGCACCAGGGGCAGGCGATTATCGATGCCATCGAGAACCTGGGCAAACCGGTGATTGCCTGCATCAATGGCTTCGCGCTGGGCGGCGGTTGCGAGCTGGCGATGGCCTGCACCATGCGCCTGGCCAGCGACAATGCCAAACTCGGCCAGCCCGAGGTGAAGCTTGGCCTGATACCGGGTTACGGCGGCACGCAGCGCCTGCCGCGGCTGGTAGGGAAGGGACTCGCCATGCAGCAAATCCTCACTGGCGAGATGATCAGCGCCCAGGAAGCGCACCGCATCGGTCTAGTGAATGAAGTTGTCGCCGCCGCCGAGTTGATCCCGCGCGCCGAAGCCATCGCTGCGAAGATGATAGCCAACTCTCCGCTGGCGATTCAGTACGCGATGGAAGCCGTCAATCACGGATACGATATGCCGCTAGCCGATGGCCTGTTCCTGGAGGCGACGCTGTTCGGCGTCTGCTGCTCGACCGAGGACAAGAACGAAGGCACCAAGGCGTTTCTGGAGAAGCGGCCGGCGCAGTTCAAGGGCAAGTGATTTTAGTGAATCTTGGGCCACCCTGGTGATCGACACTTGGCAAATAGCACATGACAGTTGGCCGAATCGCTCTGCCGCTGGCTGCTGCGCTTTGTATCAGGGCACGGCTTTACATGCCGCTGAAAGAGTCGCTTTCGGCTTGTTTTGAAGGGGGCGCAGCTTTAGCCATGCCCTGAGCTTGCCGAACGGGTGCGCCGTTGCAAGTCCTTTATATTTGTCATTCCGAGCGGCCTTCAGGCCGCGAGGGATCTGCTGTTTCGACTTTTTCAGCGGACGGTAAAGCCGTGCCCTGACACAAGGCAGCTTCCCTTACAATGAATTCATGATCCGATCGATTGTCTTTCCCCGCGTGCTGGGCAAGTCCCTGGACGACTTACAGCCGGCGCTGGATTTATTCCGCGCGCTCGGGTTTGCGCCAGGCAACGAGTGGCATGAGGGCGAAAGTCACGGCATCGAGATGCTGGCGCCCAGCGGCGGCATCGAGTTCCTCGCCGCTGCCGACGCGCCGCCGGTGGACGCTACCGTCGAAGTCGGCGACGCCGACGCGGCGTACGAAATCGTAAAGAAACTTGTCGCCACACTGTCGCCAGAATCGGGCGGCAAGAACGGGGCTCCCGCGGGTAAGAATGGGGCCCCTGCGGTGAAGATTCGGCGGGAGATTCACGATACGCCTTACGGGGCGCGCCTCTTCGATGTTGAAGTCAGCGGCTTGCGAATCGGATTCCTGACCTATGCGAAGAAACCCGGCGAGTCTCGTGGCGTGGAAGGCAAGCTTGACGGGCGTGGCAAGAAGTTCGCCCTGGTTGTCAGCCGCTTCAATTCCTTCATTACCGAGCGGCTGCTCGACGGCGCGCTCCAGGCTCTCCGACAATGTGGTACTACATCGTCGGACATGACAATCGTTCACGTTCCGGGCGCGTTTGAGATTCCTGCCGCCGCACGTCAGCTCGCCGAGACCAGGCAGTACAACGCGATCATCTGCATTGGATGCCTTCTGCGCGGTGACACTTTGCATTACGAAGTCATCGCCAACGAAGTGACGCGGGGCGTCGGCCAGTCGGCGCAGGAAACAGGAGTGCCGCACGCCTTTGCCGTCCTCACTTGCGACACACTGCAACAGGCCATCGACCGCGCCGGGTTAAAGGCCGGCAACAAGGGATTCGAAGCGGCCCTGGCTGCGGTCGAAATGGCATCGCTGCGCGACGCTGTCGCAAAACGGTCGCGCCGCAGCCAAAAAAAGAAAAACGCAGATCCCCTTCGGCAAGCTCAGGGCGAGCTCTCGGCTCCGCTTCGTTCCGTTCGGGACGACAAAGCGGGACAATCGGCGGAAGCATCCCAGCCCTCCGCAACGGATGGCAAGCCATGACGGCCAAGTCGGGCACTCGCCGCAAATCACGCGAACTGACACTCCAGATGTTGTTTCAACTGGACATGGGCCATCAAGATCCCGACAAGGTGCGGCAGACTTTCTGGAGCGAACGCACGGACCTTGACGAAAAGGTCCGGCAATTTTCCGACGAACTATTTCGCATCGCCTGCGAGCGCCGCGAAGAGATCGACCCCATCATCGAGCGCAACGCGGAACATTGGCGCATGGACCGCATGGCGGCCGTTGACCGCAACCTGCTGCGCGCGGGTGTGGCCGAGTTTCTAGGTTTTCCCAAGACCCCAAAGCCGGTGATCATCAACGAGGCGCTGGAAATTGCCCGGCGGTTTTCCACGCCGGAGTCGGTGCAATTCATCAACGGAGTGCTGGACAGCGTCGCCCGCGAGCTGGGCGAGAAGAAAAGCAAATAGGCGCCGAACAGGCAATGTATGTCAAACTGCCGCATGCGGCGGCATCTCCCAAGAAGTAAGACGATTTAGTACAATGTAAGAGATGAAAAAGGCAAGTGCTACTTTTACCTCGAAGGGCCAGCTTGTCATTCCGGCGGCGCTCCGCCGCAAGCATGGCATTAAGGCTGGAACCAAAGTGTGTTTTCTTGAGGATGACTTTGGCCGCATCATCCTGCAACCGATCACCGAGGAATACATCGACCGCGCCAGGGGTTGTCTGGCCGGAGGGCCGGAACTGGTGAAGAGCTGGTTGCGCGAGCATCGTGAGGAAGGCGAGCGCAGAGGGTGAAGACCTACGTCCTCGATGCCAGCGCTCTTCTGGCGTTCCTGGAGAAGAAGACCTCGGCACCCAGGGTGAATGAGTTACTGGCCAAGGAATCGATGCGTGGGCGCGCGCTGATTCTCATGTCGGCAGTTAACTACGGCGAGGTTTACGGCAAAGCCTTGCGTGAGTATGGTCCGGAGCGGGCTGGCAGCGACCATGGGCGTAGTTTCTTCGCTGCCGATAACTTTGGTAGACGCGACCTCCGCGCGCGCACTGCTGGCGGCCGGGGTCAAAGTCAAGTACAAGCTGTACTACGCTGACAGCTTCGCTGCAGCCCTTTGTTTCGAGAACAAAGCAACGCTCGTCACCAGTGACTCCGATTTCCGGCGACTCGGGCACACTTTCCCCGTCATGTGGCTGAAGCCTTAGCTGAACTCAAGTCTCACCAGAGGGTCTTACGGTTGCGGAGTTCGCAGCTTCTTCAGGCGCAGCTCTGAGCCGCCGTGCCGATAGCTGACTTCATCCATCAGGCCGCGCATCAGGGAGATGCCACGGCCGTGTTGGGTGAGGTTGGTGCCGTCGTCGGTGGAGTCGGCGGCGATCGCGGTGTCGAAGCCCTGGCCGGAGTCGCTGATGACAATGGTGATCGCCTCGGCAGTGACGTCAACCAGGCAGCGAATGATCTTGCTGGGATCGTTATTTGAGCCGTGCAGCACGGCGTTGGCCAGGCCCTCCTGCAAGGCAATCATGATATCGATTTCCTGTTGCTCGTCAGCGCAGTGCTCGTGCAGGAAGTCCATGATACGGTCGCGCACCGCGGCCATGGCCGCCGGGTCGCCAGTGAAAACGAACTCAGTGGCAAGCGCCTTGGGCTCTACGGATCGACCGCTTCCTGGCAATGGCCGTCTCCCCCTTATGCCGTCATGGCGCAGTGCTGGCCCTCGTCATCACCGCTGTCGGCAACCTTGCCGGCAGCGGCCCCGGCAACGTGCAGAACCGATCCCAGATTGGTGAGCGCCATCAGCCGCCGAACGCACGGCGATGGATTAGCGACCGTCAACATAGCGGCCCGGCGCTGGGCGCGGCAATGAAGTTCCACCAGAAGCCCCAGCCCTGCCGCATCCATCGCATGAACCTGCTGTAGATCGATGACTACGCTGCGCTCCGGTCGCGACGTTGCCATGCAACGCAAGGTTTCCGCTTCCACGCCGAGCACGATCCGGCCCGAGCAAAGAAGTTTCACGATCGGCGGCGCACTCTGAATATCAACTCTCAACATAACGATCCCCGTACAGATTACTTATCCCTGGGTACGTCAAGGGGGTGCAATTTGTTTCACAGTATAAGGTGGTGTAATCCATTATGCTCAAATTCGATTGCAGAATGATGAATAGGAGGTTGAATAATTGGATTCTGACTCCAGCATCGGCCTACGGACGCAAGGGGTAGAAATTCTGCGTCCAGAACACTAACGTCCCTGCATATTCTGCTGTGCCCGCTGGAAGGCGTAGTCGCTGACGCGCACTGTTCCCTGGAAGGGACGATTGATGTTGACGATGGCCACCAGCACCAGCGAGATGAGCATGGAAAAAGCGAAGACCTGGAATATATGCAGTCCGGTATTGGCCGAGCCAAACATGCAGCTGGACATGATGGTCACGGCACCTCCGATAATCAGCACGCACCACAGCACGCTGGGAAGCCGGGACGTGCTTTGCAGGATGCGGGTCCGGCGATGCTCGGTGAGAGAGCTCAGTTCATACAGAGCGTGATCTTCAGCGGTGATTTCATTGGGTGACGCCAGTTTTACGGACATCAAGGTCTTCCACATGTCCGCGTCGATCTCGACCGTTCCCTCAGGGATTTGATCGTTAAACATTTGCGGCCAGTCTCGGTTGATAGCTGCATCGGCGTAGGTACGCGCCAGTTGCTGGATTCGCACCCGTTGCTCCGTGGGCAGGCCGTTAGCGAGAAGATAGACATTCACCAGAGCGTTTGCTTCCAGATCGACGTTCAAATTGGCGGTGCCGAGGTCGGTCCATACCGTGTACAGCATGAAGCCCAGGATGACCGCGTAGGTGGTGCCCAGAACGCTCAACTGCCAGCCGATCAGGTCATTGTGGTTGCGGCGGCTTTCCCAGGGCCAGAGCTTGTTCAGCCCTGCCTGGAACAGCAGCGCCACCGCGACCGTAACAATTATGACCAGGAAGTCTTGAGCAACAGTCAACATGAGTTTGCAGGCGTCTGGATCGATGTAGAGTTTACAAGAGTACCGCGGGCCAATCCACAGTGTTTTTGAGGAGACCGATGACACGTTCGACACCCGAACCGAAAAAGCCGCGCTCGCCGGAGCGCGATTATTCCCACCGCCTGCTGATCGATAAGCTCGGAGTGAAATCCGGGCAGCGGGTTGCGGTGCTGGGCGTTGCAGGCGCGGAATTCCTGATGGGGCTCGCCGAACGCGTGCCTGAATATTCGCGCGGCGAGCGCATTAAGGATGCCGACCTGGTTTTCTTCTCGGCGGAAGCGCGGGACGATCTCGCGCGGCTGAAATCACTTGTGAAATGGGTTAGCAGGAACGGAGCGATCTGGGTGGTCTATCCGAAGGGACAAAATCACATTCGTGAGATCGACGTTATCAACGCCGGAAAATCCGCCGGACTGACCGACAACAAGGTTTGCCGCTTCTCCGAGACCCATACCGCCTTGCGCTTCGTCATTCCGGTTTCCCAGCGGTAACTGGGCCCGAGACCCAGGACAATAGGAATTGGCGCAAAGCGTCATATCTTGCTCTCCCTGGTGCTGCTAGCTTGGACGCCATGAAAAGCCCTGCGGCACAGACTCATGCTGAGGCAATGCCGATGAACAATCCATCTGAAGTTGTTAGTCCCGTGCACGTGGGCGGGTCCAAGATTTTTGTTGGGCCCAACGGCATCCGCGCGGGATGGCGCTTGCTGATTTTCGCTGCGATCTTCTTGCCGTTGGGCTACGCGGCTGGCCTGATTGTCGATTCCCTGACGCACAGGTTCAACGTTGACCCTTACACTCCGTTGGGGATCACTATCGAAATGGGAAGTTTCGCCGTTGCAGTCTTTCTGGCGAGCTGGATCATGGCGAAGATTGAAGGCCGTAGTATCGCCGATTACGGATTGCCGTGGCGCCGCGCTTTCTGCCGCCAGTATTGGCAGGGGGCGGCTATCAGCATTGCATCGCTGACGATTCTGCTATTGGTGTTGCGTCTTGCCGGAGCGTTTTCTTTCGGCTCCCCAACCCTGCATGGTGCGGATATCTGGAAATACGGCGCGATCTGGACAGTGCCGCTGTTCCTCGCCGCGCTGCTGGAGGACTTTTTCTACCGCGGTTACATGTTGTTCACGCTGACCACCGGCATCGGCTTCTGGCCAGCAGCGATCGCGACTTCGCTGCTTATGGGTGGAATGCATTATCTCAACCCTGGTGGACACGGTTTGGGACCGGTTGCAGCCACCGAGTATTGCCTGGTCACGTGCCTTGTCCTGAGAAGGACCGGCGACCTGTGGATGCCACTGGGAATACATTCCGCGTGGAATTGGGGTGAAGTGTTCTTCTACGGTGTACCGTCCAGCGGCTTCATGGGGCACCCGCATTTCCTGAATGCCAGCTTGCACGGGCCAGTGTGGCTTACGGGCGGGGTGTTCGGGCAGGAAGCGAGTGTGCCTAGCTTGGCATTGCTTACGATTTGGGGTCTTGGCTTTGGGCTTTGGCTGCGTGGGGTGAAGTATCCGAATTCGTCGGCGGTCCCGGATCCCCGGCGAAGAATCGGGTCCTGAGACGACACCAACGATTTTGCGTGGCTCGCGAATTTCACAAGGGCGGAATCGCAGTCTTTTTTTGTAGGCTGTTCGGCACGACTGTAAAGAGGTTGTGGAAAGGGTCGGAAACAGAAAACTGCGTCGCCGGCTGAAGCCGGCTTAGAAAGAAAAATAAACGGCTTTCGGCACGACTGAAGTCGTGCCCTGTTACAAAGCTCTCGGAAGTGGAGTTTTTCAGCAGCCTGTGAAGTCGCGCCCTGCTACGAAGTGCCCCAAAAGCAACTTTTTCAGCCGCGTCCGAAAGTCGAGCCCGGACACAACCCGAACATTCTTGTGCGAGGAAAATGGTGTTGCCGACCGATAGCTGGCAGTGGCTAGGGGCTTGTAGCTAGCCGCTCGTGGCTCGCTGCTAATTGCTCCCGTTCTCTCTGCCTTTTTTCTTGATCTCGATGTTCAGGCGCTTGATCTTCTGGTTGAGAGTGGAAAGCGGGATGTGGAAGCGGTCGGCGGCTTCGGTCTGGTTCCAGCCGCACTTCTCCAGCATGTCGGCGATCACATGCCGTTCATTCTCTTCGATGATCTCGAACAGGGAAGCGTCGGGGCGATGGTCCATGATGGCGAAGCGAGTGCCGCGGCCGGTGAGATTTTCGGGAAGGAGGTCGGGAGATAACGATGGGCCGGTGGCCAGCACCACGGCGCGCTCGATCACGTTTTCCAGTTCCCGCACATTGCCCTGCCAGTCGTAATCCATCAGTGGGCGCAGCGCTTCCGGCGTCAGGCGCAGCGGATGCTTGCCGTTCTCCTGCGCGAACTTCACGATGAAGTGCTCGGCCAGCAGAGGAATATCGTTCTTGCGCTGGCGCAGCGGAGGCAGGTCGATGGTGATGACGTTCAACCGGTAGAAGAGGTCTTCGCGGAACTTGCCTTCCTTGACATGCTGACGGAGGTCGACGTTGGTGGCGGCGATGATGCGCACATCGACCTGAATTTCGTTCACTCCGCCCAGGTGCATGAACTTGCGGTCCTGTAACACGCGCAGGATCTTGGCCTGCGTCTCCATGCTCATGGTGCCGATCTCGTCGAGGAAAAGCGTGCCGCGATCGGCGACCTCGAAGAGGCCTTTCTTGCTGGCAATCGCGCTGGTAAAGGCACCCTTGACGTGTCCGAAGAGGGTTGACTCCAGCAGGTCGGCCGGGGTTGAGCCGGTATTGACGGGCACAAACGCGCGGTCCTTGCGCGGCGAGTTCATGTGGATGGCTTTGGCGATCAGTTCCTTGCCGGTTCCGCTCTCGCCTTGCAACAGCACCGTCGAGCGGCTGGGAGCAACCTGCGCCACCAGGTCGAAGATGCGCAACATGGGCTCGCTTTTGCCGATGATGTGTTCGAAGTTGTAGCGCTGCTTGAGGGCGCGCTTCAGCTGGATGACCTCTTCTTCAGCGCGGCGGCGGCCCACGGCGGTGCGGACATCGGCCAGCAGTTTCTCGTTGTCCCACGGCTTCTGGATGAAGTTGGTAGCGCCGGCTTGCATCGCGTTCACGGCGTTCTCCACCGTGCCGTAGGCGGTGATCATGATGACCGGCAACTCGGCATCGCGCTCGCGAATGTCGCGCAGGACCTCGATGCCATTGCGCTCCGGCAAGGCAAAATCCAGCAGGATCAGATCGTAGGGACGTTCGGCGATGCGCGTCAGGCCTTCTTCGCCGTCATTGGCGGTTTCCACCGAGTAGCCTTCAAACTCCAGCAGAGTTTGCAGCGATTCGCGAATGGCCGCTTCGTCGTCGATGATCAGCACCGACCCGGCCGAGACGAAGTTCTCGTGGCCGTTCGTAACTCGACTGATGGTCGCTTCAGGCACTGACAGCCTTTCTGATCAGGGGGAATTCCATGGTGAAGGTGGTGCCGCGTCCGGGAGCGCTGTCGACGCGAATCTTGCCGGCGTGTTCCTGGATGATGCCGTAGGTCACCGACAGCCCCAAGCCCGTACCACCGCTATGGCCGGTCGTGGGCTTGTTCTTGGTGGTGAAGAACGGATCGTAGATGCGGTGAATATGTTCCTGCGCGATGCCGCTGCCGGTGTCGGAGACTTTTACCAGTACGTGGTGGCCATTGCTGGTGCTGATGGTCAGGGTGCCACCGCCAGCCATTGCGTCCTTGGCGTTCAGGAATAGGTTCAGAAACACCTGCTGGAGCTTGCCGGTATTGCCGTGAATCGGTGGCAACTCGGGATGCAGATCCGCTGTACGGTTACGCGGGCAGTCTTGAACTGGTGCTCCAGCAAGGTCAGCGTATCTTTGATAACGCGATTCAGGTCGACATCGGTAAATTCCGTAGTCGAGGTACGCGAGAAATTCAGCAGGCTGTTGACGATCTCTGAGGCGCGGAAGGTCTGGCGCGTGATCTTGTCGAGCAAGACCGACTGCTTGTCGTCGCCATGCACCTGCTTGGCCAGCATCTGCGCGTACGACGAGATGACGGCCAGCGGGGTATTGACCTCGTGGGCCACGCCGGCGGCCAGCAAGCCGATGGAGGAAAGCTTCTCCGCCTGGGAGAGCTGCGATTCCAGTTCGATGCGCTCCGTGATGTCGTCGACGATGATGAGGCGGCCGATGACGCTGAAGTCTTTGCTCACCAGCGGCGCAATGGCGATATTGGTCACGCGAGTCTCGCCGCCAGCTGTGCCGAGGCGGAACTTATAGAGATTATGGATGCCCTGGGTGGGCCGCACACGGTAATACTCTTCCAGAAAAGCCACCGGCAGGACCGCGTTCAAGGAACGGCTAAGGGCCTCGCGGCGCGGCAAAGCAAACATCACTTCCATCTGCGAGTTCCACGACTCGATGCGGTCTTCCAGGTCCACCGCCATCACGCCTACGCTAATGGATTCGACAATGTTCTCGCTGAATTCCTTCAAGCGCTCGTACTGGCCGGCTTTTTCTTCCAGCGACTGGTAGAGACGCGCGTTCTGCACGGCAATGCCAATGTAGCCGGCAAGCGTTTCCAGCAGTTGCACGTCCTCGCTCGACAGGAAGTCGCCTTCGACGGTTTTGCCCAAGCCGAGCACGGCAATCATGCGTCCCATAACGGTGCAGGGAATGTAGTAATTCAGCTCCAGACGGCGAATCGCTTCCCGCGCCGATGGGCCCTCGCGGACTGTCTGGTTGGTATTGTCGAAGAACAAGTGACCGGCCTGCCACTCCGGACGCTCCACATGCAGGAAGTCGAAGCTGAGGCCGCTGGTGTTGGCAATTCCGTAGGACTTGGCCAGATTGAATTGCTCGGGCTGTTCGGCGTCGGCGAGGAAGATAGCCAGGCGGTCGACCATCAGCGTATGCGACAAGCGATCGACAATCGAGCTCAACATCTTGTCGAGATCGGTTTCAGAGTTCAGGTCGCGGCCAAACTCGATCAGGGTGCGGCGATAGTCATAGCGCTTGCGGTAGAAAAATTTGTCGAGGCTCTCCTGCACCCAGTTCTTGAAGGGATCGAAAAGCAGTGCCGTCACCGCGATGGCCACCATCAAGCCGATGGGCCCAACGTTGGGGAAGTTCTGGTGGAACAGCACCGAAGCCACGCCGACTGCGGCGAAGTACGCGGCGGTAATGGCGCCGGCGGCGATGGTGTACGCCATGCCGCGCTTGAAGATGAGGTCGACGTCCATCAGGCGGTAACGGAAGATGGCGTAGCCGAAGGTCAGCGGCAAAAACACCAGCGAGAGGACGGAGACCTTCATCCCCAGGCCGGGCATCACGCCGAACAGATAAGGAATGATGTAGAAGATCGTAAACGGCGCAACTGACAAGATGGTGCCGCGGGTGACCCACTTCATCTGCTGGCGCAGGATCGCGGTTTGCGGCGTCGCGATAGCTGTGCCACAGCGTGACCGTGGCAGCGATAAAGTAGGCTGCCAGATAGACCCACTCCAGCCGATCCAGGTTCCAGCGCAATAGCTCGCTGGGCTGCAGCAGAGCGAAGACGCTGATGTGCAGGGCCAGCAGGACCGCGCCCGGAGCGTACACCGCGGGAACCAGCCAGCGGCGGCGATTGACCACCGCTTTGCGCTCAGGGAAGGTCAGCGCGAAGTGCAGGAACAGCGCCGGCTGTAGGAGCCAGGCCACGACATTCGACCAATAGATGATCCAGTCGAAGTCGTTAAGTTTGCCGGTGTAGTGGAACGAGTAAAAAATAAACGAGACAAGGCAGAAAATGTAGAAGTGCGTGCTCTTGGGAGCTGTCCAGCGGCGCAGCAGGACGTACATGCCGATGCAGAGATAGACCAGCGCGATCAGGCGCAGTCCGGCATAGAGCGAGCGGTCCGCGGGAGCCAGAATCAGCGGGGCTTCCAGAGGAACACCCTGCCGAACCAGCGAGTAGGTCGCCTTCGACCACACGCCCACGCCGTAAAGTTGGCGCTCCAAACCGCCGACGTCGGTTACTTTGTGGTCTTGCACCGCGACCAGCACGTCGCCGGGCTTGATACCGGCCTTCTGGCCGGGAGCGTCCACGTCCACGCGTTGGGCACGTAGATGTCCGCCGTCCTCCACCCACCAAACGCCATCGTAGGGCGAGGTATACTCACGGTCCTTCTGGAAATTGATACACGCCAGGACAATCGCGGCTACGCTAAGCAGCGCCAGGAAAACCGCGAAAAAGCGAGTGTGCAGGTCTCGGTTCATCGAAGCCGCAGGCTCAAGAGTAAGACGGACGGGTGGGACTGCTCCCACCGGCTTCTCTTCTATGAGCAACTTCGATGCCACGTTTTCCGCCACGGCGGCCTGCTAAGCCTCACCATTTGAATAGCTTCCGATATTGTAAATCTGGCGTGAGCAGAGAAATACCATTTTTGGAATTAATTTGTGAAATTCTGAAGATGCCGATGGTTACTAAAGTACATGTACCTCCGGTATATGGTAACCCGCAGTCAAGCAAGTAGTTCTGGGTACCGTTTTGTGGATTCAATCTACCGCGGCGAGCTTGGTGATCCATGCAGCCCGCCGCAGCTCCTCATCGCGTGCCGAAGCGTGTAGCCTACACAGAGCATGAACTCCGGAACTCTGACCGCAGCGGCGCTGAGCTTGAGTGCTGCCGCCATCTGGGGCGGCGGCGACTTCGCAGGTGGGATTGCCGTGCGGCGCGCCAATGTCTTTCGTGTGGTTGCCGGAGCGCACGCCTGCGGTCTCGTCCTGATGCTGGCGCTGGCCTGGATCACCGGCGAGCCTATGCCACCCTACTCGTCGCTAGGCTGGGGAGTTGTGGCGGGCATCACCGGCGGTTTCGGCATCGCGGCCCTATACGAAGGCCTGTCCGTCGGGCGCATGGGAGTGGTTGCTCCGGTGGCTTCCGTGATCACGGCGGTGCTGCCGGTGCTGTTCGGCTTTCGCACCGAGGGCTTGCCGGATCGATTGCAACTGGCGGGATTTGCGTTGGCACTGGTCAGCATCTGGTTTGTTGCTCGGCCGGACGGCAAAATCGATTCGCATCGCGGGGTTGGCCTGGCCATCCTGGCCGGGGTGATGTTCGGGCTGTTTCTGATTTCCGGCAAACAGGCAGGGCATGGTGGAGTTTTCTGGCCGCTGGTGGCAGCACGCGCCGCTTCCACCCTGCTGATGCTGCTGATTGTGGCTTTCTCTGCCGCGCGATCCGCGCTCGTTGCGTCCCGCGCTGCTTCCCATTCTCTTGTCGGGCTTGTGCGATTCCGGCGCCAACGCAATGTTCATCGCCGCTACGCGTTATGGACGGCTGGATGTCGCAGCTGTCCTGTCGTCGCTCTATCCCGCGAGCACCGTGATCCTGGCGCGAGTGTTGTTGAAGGAGCGCATCTCGCGGATGCAAGGGGCGGGCATTGTGGGAGCGCTGGTTGCGGTGGCGCTGATTTCCACGCGCTAGGATTTTCCCGGCTACGAAGCCAAGGCTAATCGCCGGAGACAAATCTTTGACAAATTGATTACACCGCCGTAGCAAGTTCTAGTTGCGCTGAGTGTTATGGTGCGGTATTCGGGCCTCGGCTTGTACGCCAATTAAGCACTCATTGCAGCGTGAAAGGATAATTCCCCATGACGAAACCAGGGCAACATCCATGTCCGATTCCCGGGACAAACCTGCTGGCGGCAGCAATCGCGTTTATGCTGGTGATTGTCGCGGCCCAATTCGCGCCGGCGCAGACGTTCAATGTACTCCACAGCTTTAATGGACTGGACGGGCAACAGCCCTATGACGGGGTGACGCTGGATCGAGCAGGAAATCTCTACGGGACCGCCTACCGCGGCGGCACTGGTGCCGGCACAGTGTACAAGCTAATTCATCAAGGCTCCAGTTGGACCCTCAACGTCCTCTCCAGTTTTGCCGGAGGCGGAGCCAGTCCTTATGCCGGAGTAATCTTTGGCCCTAACGGCACTCTCTACGGCACCACCTCCAAAGGCAGCGCCGGCGGAGGCAATGGCACAGTCTTCAATCTGAGCCCCTCGCCGGCCGTTTGCAAGACCTCGCTCTGTCCCTGGACGGAAACCTTGCTTTATGTTTTCAAGGGATCTCCTGACGGATATGGTCCCGGACTAGGTGACGTCACTTTCGACCAGGCCGACAACATCTACGGCACCACCTATTCCGGCGGTAATAGCTACGGCATTGTTTACGAACTGAAGCCCTCAGGTGGGAGCTGGACGGAGAACATCCTTCACTCCTTCGGCTACGGTGATGGAGCGTATCCTTATAGCCGCGTGATACTCGACAACGCCGGCAACCTCTACGGTACGACGTGGGGAGGCGGCTCAAATGGCGCGGGCACAATCTTCGAATTGACTCCTTCAGGATCTGGCTGGACACACACTGTTCTATACAGCTTTCAGAGCGGAAGCGACGGAGAAAATCCCTACGGAGGTCTGATCTTTGACTCGGCGGGCAATCTCTACGGCGCCACCAGCAGCGGCGGCTCGGGCGGCGGTGGCACGGTCTTCCAATTGACACCGTCGAACAATGGCACCTGGACGTATTCCTTGATTTACAGCTTTGCCGGAACCAATGATTGTGGGCCGCAGAACAGCCTCGTCATGGACCAGGGGGGCAATCTTTACGGCACGACCTATTGCGACGGCGCCAATAGCCTTGGCAATGTTTTCAAGCTGACACCGTCGGGCGGCGGCTGGACGTACACCTCCCTGCACGACTTTACCGGCGGCAGCGACGGGCAGATTCCGTTTTGCAACGTGGCGTTCGATGCCAGCGGTAATCTCTACGGCACCACAGTCAGCGGAGGCTCACAGGAAGCCGGTACGGTGTGGGAGATCACGCCGTAGCCGAAAACTCTCTGTTACTTCGTCAGCACCGGTATCGCCCAGGCAAACTGGAAGATTGCCAGCGGGTTCTCCGCGTGCTGGACGTCGAGGTCGAGGTGGCTCTCGGTCACGATCCAGTAATAGGTTTTCACCGTCGAGACCATCCGATCAATCGCCGAATCCAGCGCGCGTTGGGTTGCGGCGAGCGCCGAAAGAGTTCGCTCGTGATGCCCAACCCGAGGTGCACCGGCGCCTTGCAGTTCGGCCGCCGCATTGATTAGCCTCGCGCGATCGTCCGCCAGTTCACTCTCCGTGATCTGGTCGTGCAACAGCTGAGGATATTCCGCCAACTGTGCCAGCACGCGCGGCAGCGACACTCCACCCTCTTCGCCCTGCAACAGGCCGAGCACGCGTGCGGTCATGGCATCGGCATAGCAACCGCGCAGCATATCGAGAAACGCGCTGCGGGCCTGGCAAAGCTGCGGGTTGGGCTGGATGATCTCGCGCTCCAGCTTCCAATAGATGTCCCGGTCGGTGGCCAGGCCCAGCACCTGATTGCCGATCTGACGAAGTTCAATCTTGGCGCGCTCGCGGAATTGTTTTTCGCTCAACATATAACGAAATTGTAGTGAATCGCACGAACATGCTTCTGTGATCTCGGTCACTGCCGGAGGATGCTTTCTGGGTCAGTTATGGTGGCGAGGGCCGGGACAACCCGGCGCAACCGCTCTCATCTCATCCTAAAAGGCCTTATGATTGCAGTGTTCATGTAGGATGATCTCGACTGGCAGGAGGAGTCTTGGTCTGTAGCGCTTGTGGATTCGAAAACCTGGCGGGCATGCGCTTCTGCGGCATGTGCGGAACGCCTATGCCTCACCGGCCGCTTACTACGCCCGGCGCGCAGAGCACCCTGAGCCTCACCCGGGTGCCGCTGGAAGGCGCTATCAGTTCGTCAGCCCGGAGCGCCTCTTTTACCTCGTCGCGGGGGTTGGTGTCGCCGGAGATACCAACCGGCAATGGAGACTCGTCCTCGACCGAGCCGACCACGAGCGACGCAGCCAATGCGGAAGATATGGTCGATGTGGCCCAAGATCCGGCTGGCCCTCCCACAGCCGAGTTAGTCCCAGATATTCCACTGGACCAGTATCTACAAAGCTTCCATTACCAACCGCCGGACGAGCCCGATGAGATGGCGATGCGAGAGGATCATCAGGTCGACGAGCAGGAAGCTTCCACCCCCAAGCCAACCGTCGCGCGATCGACATCGGTTGAGGTGACCAAGGCGGTAGATGCGGTTGCTTCCGCTCCCGCCGCCAAGACCAAGGGCCCGACCGTCGTCGCCGAAGCTCCTCCTGACACAGTGGAAAGCCGCCTGGGATTGGAGCCGGAAGCGGAGACGGAAATACCCTTGGAACGCCCAAACTTTCTTGACCTCGGCGAACAACCGGAGGCCGAGCCGGCTACGTCCGGGACATCGTTCATCACTGGGCCGTCGTTCCTGGGACTGAACGATCCGGCGCCAACGGCCGAGCAACGTCTCCCTAAAGCTCGGAAGCTGCGCAAGAGCCATTGGGGAGCATGGTCGGCGGTCCTGGTTGTCCTGATATTCGCCGGACTGGGGTGGTTGCAGTGGCGTTCGCAGGTTGAACAGACCAATGACGGTCCCGTCGAGATCGTCAAAGCCAAGGTTCGCGATTGGAGGCAACGCATTCCGGCCCTGAACGGCGGCGGACCGGCTCCAGCAAATTCAGCCGATAACAACTCCAAGCCCGAAATGCAGGTGCAACCGCAGCGCCAGCCCAGGAATCAGGGCGACAATCCGAATGGTCCCGCAAGTGATGCGACGACCGGCGCTGCTGGTGGAGAGACGTCCGGCTCCAACTCCACGCCAGCCTCTCAAAGTTCGCAACCTGCATCTGCGGTTGCCGGCGAACAGCAGGCGACCTCAACCCAGAGACAAACTGCCTCGGCTGAGCGGGCCGCGAATGACGGCCTAAGTTCCAGCGCCCCCGCAGAGACGACGCCGGCCTCGACGCAGAAGCCTAAGCCCCCGCGCCCAACCGACGTCAGCAGCCAGGATGCGGCCACCAAACCGAGCTCTGCCGGCGCGGAGGAGATGGCGAAGGCCAAGAATGCAAGCGATGCGGCGGCAACCGCTGCATGGCTGTGGAAGGCCACCGCGAAAGGCAATCCCGATGCGCCCGTGCAGTTGGCGGATATGTACGTCAACGGCCAAGGCGTGCCTCGCAGTTGCGAGCAGGCTGAGGTGCTGCTGAAGACCGCGGCAGAGAAGCAGAACGCCCGCGCTCGCAATCGGCTGGCCTCGATGTACGCGACCGGAACCTGCGTGCAGCGCAATCGCGTGGAAGCCTACCGCTGGCTGAGTTCGGCGCTGGCCGCCAATCCCAATAGCGACTGGGCAAAGCAGAACCGCGACCTCATCTGGCAGCAGATGACCCCCGAGGAGCGCACGCAGGCGGAGAAGTACCGGTAGGACTTGCTGTCATCCCGGCGAGGTCTTCAGTTTGCAAACTGTCATTTCGAACCAAGGGCTGTCGCAGATTGAATCTTCCCGACAAATGCCGATTATTGGTTCCTTTTTGGCGGACTGGTTCAGCCCGAGCGGAGGGACCTGCTGTTCTCCCACGCGCTACAATTGTTATGCTGCTTGGCCCAAATTCATAAAGTGTGGAAATCCTGGCGAAGGACGAAATCATGACTAACAATCCCTTGGAGCGTTCGCTGGCGGAAGCCGATCCGCAGATCGCTGAGGCCATCGAAAACGAGGAGCGCCGTCAGCACGAAGGTCTGGAGCTGATCGCCTCGGAGAACTTTGTGAGCGAAGCCGTGCTGGAGGCGGCCGGCTCGGTCTTCACCAACAAGTACGCCGAAGGTTACCCCGGCAGGCGCTACTACGGGGGATGCGAGTTCGCTGACGTAGTCGAGAACCTGGCCCGCGATCGCGCCAAGCAGCTCTTCGGCGCCGAGCATGCCAACGTGCAGCCGCACTCCGGTTCCACGGCGAACATGGCCGCCTATTCTGCGGTCATTCAGCCGGGCGACACCGTACTTGGATTGAACCTCGCCCACGGTGGGCATCTTACGCACGGGCATCCGCTGAACTTCTCCGGCAAGACCTACAAGATCGTTCCGTATGGCGTGACGCGCGAAACCGAGACCATCGACTACGACGAATTGGAACGGATTGCCGAACGCGAGCGGCCTAAGTTGATCATCGGCGGCGGCAGCGCCTATCCCCGCGTCATCGACTTTGCGCGCATGAGACAGATCGCCGACAAAGTTGGCGCAATCTATCTTGTCGATATGGCGCACTTTGCCGGACTCGTCGCCGGCGGCGCGCATCCTTCGCCCGTGCCGCACGCGCAGATCGTCACCACGACTACGCACAAGACACTGCGTGGCCCTCGCGCCGGATTGATTCTCTCCAGAACCGAATACGCGGCGCCTATCGACAAAGTTGTTTTTCCGGGAATGCAGGGCGGGCCGCTGGTACATATCATTGCGGCCAAAGCCGTGTGTTTTCAGGAGGCCATGCAGCCAAACTTCAAGGATTACGCGAAGCAGATCGTTGCCAACGCCGCTGTGCTGGCGCAGACCCTGGCCGACGAAGGCTTCCACATCGTCTCCGGTGGCACCGACACGCACCTGATGCTGGTCAACGTCTTTGCCAAGGGCATGCTCGGCAGCGAAGCCGAGAATGCGCTGCACGAGGCGGGCATCACGGTGAACAAGAACGCGATTCCGTTCGACACCAATCCTCCACTGAAGCCCAGCGGCATCCGCATCGGAACTCCGGCACTCACCACCCGCGGCATGAAGGAAAACGAGATGCGGCAGGTGGGCAAGTGGATCTCCGAGGCGCTGCACAACCGCACCGACAAGAGCGTGCTGACGCGCATTCGCCGCGAGGTGTTGGGGCTAGCGGAAGCGTTTCCGCTGTACGCTTCTCGCCGCGCGAAACATGCCGAGGCGGTGAAGGCGTAAATCCGCTACCGGCGCCGTCTAGCTCTGCTTCGGCAGCACACGATCCACACTGTGGATGCTTCCCACCGCCAGCGTCACCTGATTTCGATCGGGACGCGCGCAGGGAACGCCGCCGGAGGATAGTACCAGCGGCCCGGCGATGCGCATCGCGCCCGGGGAAAAATAATAGTCATAATGCTGGTCATTGTGTTCTCGATCGGTGAAGACCAAGGCATCCTTGGGGCCGCGATGCTTAACGAAGATCCGGGAATATTCGTTTTGTAGCTTGACGGCTTTGGTTCGCGCGCCAGCTTCGGAAAAAACGAAACCAACCTTGTACCAGCTTTCCATGATTGCGGCAGTCATAGTATGCCGCATGATCGGTATCGGGCGCTGCGGCGGTCAGGATGACAGGCTCGAGGACTCTCCGGTTTACACTACTCTTTGCGCGTCGCCATCGATATTCGCCGCATCACCGAGTTCGGCGTGGGGACCTACACCCGCAACGCCATCCGCACCCTGGCGCGCCTCGATCACGAGAACGAATATTTCCTCATCGGCATTCCCGGCATGCTGGGCGACATGGGGCCGCTGCCGCCGAACTTCATCACAGTTCCCGGTCAACCCAATGAGTTCTCTATCGCCAGCTACCTGGAACTGCATCGCATTCTGAAGCAGAACAGCTGCGACTTGCTGCACGTCCCGCACCTGTTCTGGAAGCCTCAGGGCATTCCATGTCCTTACGTGGTCACGGTGCACGATCTGCTCGATCACATGTACCGCGTCAACAGCCAGTCGGGCGTGAAGCGCAATATGCACTTCCAGTTCACCAAGCGCGTGCTGCATCGCGCCGCGCGCATCTTTGCGGTCTCGAATTTCTCCAAGGCGGACACAGTGCGGCTGTTCCAGGTGCCGCCGGAGAAGATTGAAGTCATCTACAACGCCATCGACGACAGCTTCCGCCTGGGTCATGCCAGCGCAGCCGAGCGCGAATTCATCGCCGAACGCTACCAGGTGAACACCCCGTTTCTGCTCTACGCCGGGCGCATCAGCCCGCATAAGAATGTGGTTCGCATCATCGAGGCGTTCGCCGCGCTCAAGGGCGAGCTGAGCAAGGAAGCCAAATTCGACGACCTGAAGCTCATCATCATTGGCGACGAGGTCTCCAAGCATCCCGACCTTCGCCGCGCCTGCGTGAAGGCCGGAGTGCAGAACGATGTCCGCTTTCTCGGATTTGTGCCCATCGATGTCCTGCGCATTTTTTACGACCAGGCAAAGATCTTCGTCTTTCCGTCGCTCTATGAAGGCTTCGGACTGCCACCGCTGGAGGCCATGGCACACGCCACTCCGGTTGTTACCAGCAACACCTCTTCCATCCCCGAGGTCGTGGGCAACGCCGCCATCATGGTGAATCCTGAAAACGTTTTCGAGATCATGCGCGCGCTGCATCGCGTGCTGCTGGATCAAACTCTGCGCGACAAGTTGAAAGCCCGCGGCCTGGAGCAGGCGGGAAAGTTCTCGTGGGATGCCAGCGTTCGCCGCATGTTGCAGATCTACCGCGAAGTAGCCAAGCCAAGCTGAGTCAAGGCGAATCAGCTTACCAACTGCTTTGCATCAAGGCACGGTTTCAGTGTGCGTGAGAACCGTCCCGTCCCTCCGGTGTTTATGTCATAGCTGCAATTCTCGCTGAGCGGTGGCACAAACCATCGCATTTTGGCTTTCAGCCAGCCGCGCAGCGGCGACATTTGTGTTAGCCGCGGGCGTGAGCCCGCGGTCAAGTGGAAATACTAACTGAGCCGCGGAGCAGCGGCACAGCTACGACACAGACACCTTCCTCCGGGACTCGGTACTTTTCCTTGCACTACCCAGGACTCCGCTTCGCTCCGTCCTGGGCTAACTGCACTTCCACCTCTTCGGGGGTTCTACTTTCGCGAGTCATACTCCGCCGCCGAACATTAAACTTAGTTCTCACGCAGACTCTTCAGCCGTACCGATCAGGTCGTCATCATCTACGCGGAGGAGGGCAGCGACCGAGCGAGTTCTTCGCGGTTTCTAAGCCCCTAATCGGGCAGACTTTCCCGCTATGGTTCGAATTTTCCACGCGCTCACTCCCGATTCTATGACGCCAGGTTGCAAATCAATGAATCAAAGACGCCTTTTGCCGGACATCGGTTGGCCCGCTACTTGCTTCTAAGAAAACAGGCGCAGATTTTCATTAGGGGCCGATCCAATGGGTTTCTCACCAACACGCACAGCGCTTCTTATCTGCGCTTCCTGTCTCGCAATTCCGTCGGCGGGCTGGGCACAAGCGAACAACCTGACCCTCAACGATATTCTCGGTCGCATGCAACAGGCTGAAGCCGCGTCGCGCCAGCAAAGCGTCGCCTACGCGGTTACGCGTGAATACCAGCTATTGGCCGCAGGAGCAACGCAACCCAGCTCCGACGTGGTCGTGCAAGTCAACTTCGTCCCACCGTCGGCCAAGGATTACAGCATCCTTCAGTCGGAGGGCAGCGATCGCGGAACCGGTATCGTGCGCAAGGTCCTCGATCACGAAGCGGCCATGGCAAAGCAACCCGGCGCTCACAACATCAGCAGTATCAATTACAATTTCGCGCTGCTAGGCCACGAGATCATCGACGGTCACGACTGCTACGTCTTGCAACTGACGCCCAAGCGGCAAGCGGTGGAGCTGATTGCCGGCAAAGTCTGGGTTGATGTCCGCGATTTCGCGGTGCGCAGAATCGAAGGCAGGACCGCAAAGAATCCCTCCATGTGGCTCAAGAACCTGACCCTGACCATCAATTACGGCCAGGTCAATGGAGTTTGGTTGCAGACCACAACCAAGGCCGTGGCCGATGTTCGCTTCGTTGGGCCGCACGTGCTTACTTCGCGCGAACTGGAGGTTCGTCCAGCCACATTCGATGCCCGCGCGCAAGCGCCTCCACGGCCTCGCAGTCAGCGGTCTAGTGGCCGAGGCTCTGTCGCCGACACGGCCTCCTGGGTCGCGCATTAATGCCCGCCCTGTGAAGGCACGCCAGTCGCGATGATCGGCGATGGGCGTTTTCCAATTCTTTGGCACGTCCCGCAATTTCCAGTCGCCCCACGTTGCACGCTGATGCGACAGGCCATATTCTTGGCGACTGGGGAGGGATGTTCCTCGATGACCTGGTCACGGCGCGTCCGCGCGCTCACAATTCCTGCTCTTCTTCTCCTGCTGGCGATGTCCTCGAGGCCGGCGACGGCTCAAACCACGCAAGGTTCACCGTCGGCGGGTGAAAAGTATCCTGCCTTTCCCAGCGAGATTCCCGACACTTTCACGCAGGTTACTTCCAGCTTTGATTACGAGAAGCGCGACGTCATGATCCCGATGCGCGATGGTGTGAAGCTGCATGCGGTAATCGTGATTCCCAAAGGCGCGAAGAATGCGCCTATCCTGCTGAGCCGCACGCCCTACAACGCGAGCCAGAGGGCCAGTCAGGTTGCAAGTCCCAGCATGGCGCGCATCCTGGGTACCCAGGATGCGACGGACGTTGTGGTGCAAGGCGGCTACATCAGGGTCTTCGAAGATGTGCGCGGCAAGTACGGTTCGGAAGGCGACTACGTGATGGCCCGGCCGCTGCATGGGCCGCTTAATCCCACCCCAGTCGACCATGCCACCGATACCTACGACACCATCGACTGGCTGGTGAAGAACCTGCCCGAAAGCAATGGCAAAGTCGGCATCCTCGGCATTTCCTACGACGGCTTTACCACGCTGATGGCGATGTTCAATCCGCATCCGGCGTTGAAAGTCGTTGTCCCCATGAATCCCATGGTGGACGGCTGGATGGGAGACGACTGGTTCCACAACGGCGCCTTTCGCGAGCAGATGATGCTGTACTTCCAGCTTCAGGAGGCGGCGCGCGCCAACGGTCCGCCGTGGTGGACTGGATATGCCGACGACTACGACGCCTACCTGGCGGCGGGTTCGGCGGGCGAGATGGGCCGTCTGCACGGACTGGAGCAGACCGGCATGTGGCGGAAGGTGCTGGCGCATCCCGCGTATGACGAGTTCTGGCAGGACCAGGCGGTCGACAAGCTACTGGCGGCGCAACCGCTGAAAGTTCCAGTGCTGTTGGTCGATGGCCTTTGGGACCAGGAAGACATTTACGGCGCGCCGGCGGTGTACCGCGCGATCAAGCCAAAAGACACGCAGAACGACATGGTCTTCCTGGTGCTGGGGCCGTGGCATCATGGGCAGCAGATAAGAGAGGGCAGCAGTCTGGGGGCGCTGACATTTCCCACCGATACGGCATTGGACTTTCGCCGCAACGTTCTTGCGCCGTTCCTCGCGCAGTATCTGAAGGATGGCGCGCCCAAGGCGGACATCGCACCAGTAACGGCATACGAAACCGGAACCAACCAGTGGCTGCGCCTCCCGGCCTGGCCTGCGGGATGTCCGAGCGGCTGCACCATAACTCCTTCGCCGCTCTATCTGGAGCCGGGACTGAAGCTGAGCTTCACTGCTCCGCAAAACGCAAACCAACAGTATGAGGAGTACGTTTCCGATCCTGCCAAGCCGGTGCCGTATCTGATGCGGCCGGTGCGGCCGTTTGGGTATGGCGAAACCTGGCCGACCTGGCTGGTGACCGATCAGCGCGAGCCGGCCGCGCGTCCGGATGTGCTGTCGTTTATTTCCGACAAGTTGACGCAACCGGTGAAGATCGCCGGTCAACCAATGGTTCACCTCACGGCGTCCACCAGCGGCTCGGATTCAGATTGGGTGGTGAAGCTGATCGACGTTTATCCCGACGAAGTCGCGTCCGATCCGAAGATGGGCGGCTATGAATTGATGATCGCGGCCGACATTTTCCGCGGACGCTATCGCGAGAGCTTCTCCGAACCCAAAGCGATTACGCCGGACAAGCCGCTGCTCTATCAATTCGCGTTGCCGACGGCTGATCACGTATTTCTGCCCGGGCACAGAATCATGGTGCAGATTCAGTCGAGCTGGTTTCCGCTGTACGACCGGAATCCGCAGACCTTCGTGCCCAGCATCTTCTGGGCGAAGCCCGCCGATTACAAGAAGACGGTGCAGCGGATCTATGTAGCTCCGGGCGAAGAAACCTTTATCGAGATGCCGGTGGTACGTTGAGGGCGGGTTTTTGTGCGGGTGAACGAATTGCTAGTTGCTAATTGCTTCTTTTCTTAGCTGCCGGGCCTGTAAGCCGAATTTTGTGTGCCGCTCTTTGCCGCCACGAGCTGCGAGTCGCCGGCTGTGAGTAATCGTTGCTTCAGAGATCCACTCTGACAACCGACAACTGACAACTGACAACCGCTCCGCGGAAACAAAGAGCGGCACGACGGTCATTCCTCTGGGCCGCGCATTACTGCGCGGCTCTAGCGACCTACCCGGAAGTTGTGACGCACCGAGCCGGCACGTGCGCGCGCCGAAGCGAACGCTCCTCCCCTATTTGGTCTTGCTCCGTGTGGGGTTTACCCTGCCACCGCCATTACTGACGGCGCGGTGCGCTCTTACCGCACCTTTTCACCCTTACCCCGCTCCGACGCGAAGCCAGACGGGGCGGTATGTTTTCTGTGGCACTGGCCGTCAACGGCTCTTTGAGGGCCGCCGCCCGGACGTTATCCGGCACACCGCTCTGTGGAGTTCGGACTTTCCTCTACCAGCTTGCGCCAGCAGCGACCGTCCGGCCCAGCAGCTAACACAAGCATTATAGATGTTCAGGACTCCTCGCCGTTACGCGATCTCCCTCAGCATCAACTGCTCCGCGGGCGAGAACACATACGCGCGGATCATCATTGTGCTCAGCAGGGAAGTGAGACCCGACGACGCCAGGATCATCGCGATCACCACGAACTGATAGATCGCGGCGTAGAGCGGGTTGGCGCCGGAGAGCAGCATGCCGGTCATCAGGCCGGGTATCCAGACAATGCCCAGCGAGCGCAGGTTGTCGATCGCGGGAATCAGCGAGGAATGAATGCTGGCCTCGGTGTAGCTGGCAATCGTCTTCTCCGGCGCGGCGCCCAGGGCCAGTGCTGTCTCGATCTCGCCCGCATGCGCCAGCACCTCGGAGCGGAAGCGGTTCAGCGCAAGCCCGTTGGTGTTCATCGCGTTGGCGATGAGCATGCTTCCCGACCGGAATCAGCGAAGTGATTGCGGTATCGATCACGCCGGCCCACGTCATCACCGCCGTCACCAGTCCCGCGCCTGCGGCAATCGAATATGTCGAGACCTTGCGCGCGCCGGAAATATCCTTCGCGCGCTTGGCCGAGATCGAGCCGGCCGCGATGATCATGCCGGCCAGCAGAAAAACGCTGCTCCAGCGCGGGGCCTTTAACAGCAGTACTAGCACCGAGCCGACCACAACGATCTGCACGATCCCGCGCAGCAAAGCCACAGCTGTGTCGCTTTCCAGATGAATGTTGCGACGGCGCGCCAGCAGAATCACCAGCAGGGCCAGGACGGAGGCGATGGCCGCCTGAGCGAATCCCAGCGCAATTTGCGAATGAAAGAGTGATTTAAGCACCGAGCACCTCCGCCAAAAGAAAGCAGCCATACGGGCTACTGAAAAAACTCAAAAGCAGATCCCTCGTCGGCCTGAAGGCCTCCTCGTGATGACAAATTCAAAGGGCCTGTGACGGTGCAGCTAAAGCTGCGCCCCTTCAAAACCGCCGAGCACCTCCGCAGGCGTTCCTTGGCAGACCAGCCTTCCAGCTCCGATCATCGCAACCCGATCGCACAAGCGTCGTGCCTGATCGCGGTCGTGCGTCACCAGAATGAACGTGTATCCATTCGCGCTGACCAAATTGCGCATCAGCGCTTCAATGCCGGTCTTGGCCTGTTCGTCCAGCGCCGAAGTCGGTTCGTCGAGCAGCAGAATCTCCGGCCGATTGGCCAGCGCACGCGCCAGCGAAACGCGCTGCTGCTCGCCGCCGGAAAGGTTGGCAACATTGCGTGCGGCAAAACCAGGCAGCCCAACGCGTTCCAGTAGGCTGGCGACTTCCGAGTCCGGCAACGTCGCGCCGCGTTGCGCAGGTCCAAAACGCAGATTGGTCGCGATGTCGCCGGGAAAGAGAAACGGCCGCTGCGTCACCATCCCGATACGCCGGCGCAGCTCCTGCGGCAGAATCTCGCGATAATCCTGATCTTCGAGAAACACCGTTCCGCTGGTGGGCTCGTCGAGGCGATTCAGCAGGCGGAGCAGGGAACTCTTGCCGGAGCCGCTGGGCCCGACCACGCCTAACAACTCTCCGCGGTAAACCTCAAGCGAGACGTCCTGAACGATCCATTTCTCGCCGACGCGGCGTCCCAGATGCTCGGTCCGCAAAACCACCGGGCCTGGCGTGGCGTTCATCGGTCCAGATGTCCGTAATAGATATTGGTGTCGTATTCCAGCACGATGTGGTCGTCGGGCGCATGTTGTAAGAACAACTCCGGCAGCGCCGCGATCATTGCCTCATGCAGGTCGCCCGACTTGGGGATGTAGGACGACGACAGCAGCCGGCCGCGCAGGCCGTCCAAATCGAGGCGCTGCTGATTGTGCTGCTGGATCAAAGTCATCGGGTTGGGTGCGAAGAAGCGGTGCACCGCGTCGTAACTGGCGGCGTACTGGCGCGAGACCTGTTCGTAATCAGTCGAGTATTTGAGCACGAACTCTTCATAAGCGCGAAGGAACGGCGTTGATTTTGTGTCGCGCTGATGCCAAACCAGAACGGCCCACCCGCCCGGCTTCAGGATGCGAGCGAATTCAGCGCGAGTTTCCGCCGGACGGAACCAGTGAAAGGCCTGCGCGGCAATGACAAAATCCACACTCGCCGGCGGCAGAGTTGTAGACTCTGCGCTGCCCTCAACCATGCGGAAACCAGGATATCCCGACAAATATTTTCCCCCAGCCTGCCGCATCGCCTGGTTCGGCTCGACACCAATCACAGGGTTACCGTTTTCCAGAAGGATCTCGGCCAGCATGCCGGTACCGCAGCCGATGTCGGCGATGAGATGTTGCGGCGTTAGCGCGCAAGCCTGCTGCAGCGCGTGTACCACATCGTGGGAATAGTGAGGCCGGTACTTGACGTAATCTTCCGCGCGATCGGAGAAGCGGACCAGGGGGTCGCCGACGGATTCAGCCATGGGAAAGATGTTAGCATTTGGCGATTAGCAACTAGCAACTAGCAATTAGCAACTAGCAACTAGCACTTGGCGTGTGTTAAGTGGACTTTAGTCGAGGCTGCCCAGTGTGACACGGAGCCGAAATGCCAAGGGCCACAGGCTAATCGCTAGTTGCTAACTGCCCATATGCCAACCGTCAGGAAAAAGCTGCCTCTGGCTGTCGCTATCGTGGAGGCCATTCGGAGGGTGCCGCGCGGCCGCGTCAGCACCTATGGCGCGATTGCCAAGGCAGCCGGATACCCGCGCTGCTCGCGTCATGTAGGCCGGGTTCTGAGGCAAGTCGGCGGCCTGCCCTGGCAGCGGATATTGGGCTCTGGCGGCCGGATTTCGTTGCGCGGGGAATATGCCCTGGAGCAGCGTTTTCTGCTGGAAGCCGAAGGCGTTCGCTTCAAGGGCCGGCGGGTGGATTTGCGGGAGTTCGAACACCGCTTTGCAGCTGGCGGACGCAAGCCGACTGCCGCCAAGCGCAGTCCCAAAAGGAAGCATTTACCGCCAAAGTTGTAGAGTTCCCCGATTGCGGGCTTATCTACCCTAATTACGGATGGGGTAAACTATAAGCGTCTTCGCGATTAGTCTTATGGTTAAGTCGGGCCGAGTTCGTCTTGTCGTCTTCGCAACCCCTGTCTTGTTTGCCGCATCGCTTTTCGCGCAACAGTATCAGGAGCACGATCACACCGTCTTTCATCGGCCGCCGCCGGCGACAACGATGAAACGTCCAACCGCGGGTGGAACCTCGGCGACGCCCCGCACCTCAGTTGCGGCCTCCAGTGCGAACTCCAGAACGCCTGAATCAAACCGCCGCCACGAACTGACGTATGGTCAGGCGCCGACGCTGAGCGAGCAGCACACTAACCAAACTCCGCAAGCCCCGAAGTAAATCGCCGACTGCTCACAAGATCTCTTCGTAATATCGCTCGCCGGCACAGCCGCGGCACAGAATTTTTTCGTTGCGCCGCACTTCGCGCTGGAAGTTGATGCCCTCGCCGCACTCCGCGCACACAATGCGCTCGCCCTTGTAGCCCGGCAGCTCTTCCGGCGGTAATTGCACCTTGACCCACTGCTCGGTGAATAGGTCCTCGTTCGGGATCTCGCGGTAGGCTAGCATCTGCTGCTGGTTCTTGTTTTCGATTTCGGGATGCATCTGCCGCGCCAGCGCTTTGGAACTCTCCCGCGCGCAAATCCGTACGGCCCGGCCAGAGGAGAGATCGACGAAGGTCGCGGCAACCTTGCCCCAGTCGCGAAACTTCAGCGCCCGCTTGCCCAGCCGGCAGCCGGTAACCACCGCGACGGCATCGGTGGCGCAGCGATCGATCTCGACAAAGGTGATCAGCCGCTTGCGGTCTTTGCCGTGCGGATCCTCGATGCCCAGCAGCTCCAGGCCGCGCATTGCCAGCCGCACGCCGAGTATCTGCCCGGCACAGAGATGGCCATGAGCTACTTCCGCATCGCGCAACAGCTCATCGAAAGTCTTCAAAGCGATTTGCTCCGCTTACTCCTCGTCAGAATCGTTGTCGGGCGCCTCGTCCGCAAAGCGTCCACTTACGTTCACGGTGAACTTCTCGCCGCCCTTGGGCACGAAGGTCACCCGCGGCGGCTGCCGTTCCCAACGTGGCGTCGCGCAATTCTTGTCGGACGAATCTCCCGCGGTGACCTTGCCCATTTCCTTGTGAAACAGTGCTTTCTTGCCGCCAATCTCGGCGACCACGGCGTTCACCCGTTCACCATTGGAAGTGATACCACAATATGCGGCGTAGTCGCGATACCAGCTGACCTCCGAATAGAACGCGTCGAAATCGGGCAGCTTTACCAGCGCGATCTTCCCGGACACCCGATCGACCAGCAACCAGCCGCCGCGTTGCCAAAGCCATTTGGCTGACTTTTTGGCATCGTCCGGCAAGGCGTCGTTGATACGGTACGCCCGCCGGACCACGAACTCGCGATCGGTGACGTCGTGGGCTTCGCCGGTGGTGAAATCCTTCAACTTGGTATCGACGTACAGGGGCCTGACCGAGATGTCGATCGTCGCCCCTTCCGTTGGCCCCACAAACAGCTTTACCGGGGTCGCTTTTCCCAAGCTGACAACGTGTGGCTTTGAGGCGGCAGCGGCCGTCAAGCCAACCGGCAACATCGCGACGAAGAGAAGGACAGCGCGCATAAAGAATCCGATTGCTGAAAGGCCGGATGGGCGGGTTGCCGGGCCAGTTTCTGGTTCCCACCGTCGCCAGCCAGGAAACTTTTCTCCACTCGATATTAACCACCTTACAACTGGCTTACAATGAATTTGCGTCTAAGTGGCCTGAGGATGGCTTTGACCTACAGCTTTGTAATTCCTGCTTACAACGAGAGCGAACGGCTTACCGTATCCCTGCCTAAGATCTTCGACTACATCCGCCAGCAACGACTGCAATGCGAAGTTATTGTAGTGAACGACGGTTCCAGCGATGACACCGCCGATGTGGTCCGGCATTTCATGTTGCTCTATCCGGATCTCCGGCTACTGGAAAATCCGGGGAACCGGGGCAAGGGATATAGCGTTCGCAATGGAATGCTGCACGCGCACGGTAATGTAATGCTATTCACCGACGCCGATCTGTCATCGCCAATTTGCGAGGCAGGGAAGTTGTTTGCCGCGCTGGAACAGGGCGCCGACGTTGCCATTGGATCGCGCTGGCTACAGGCGAATTTGCAGACCGAGCGTCAGCCATGGCACCGGCAGTTGTTCGGACGCTGCTTCAATCTGGCGCTCCGCATTGTGCTGGGGCTGGACTATTGCGATACGCAGTGCGGCTTCAAGGCATTCACCCGGGCCGCGGCGCAAACCGTCTTCACCCGCCAGCGCATCGAGCGCTGGGGCTTCGATCCGGAGCTGCTGTTCTTGGCCAACAAGTTCAAGCTGCGCACTGTCGAGGTTCCGGTGGAATGGGCCCACGATCACCGGTCAAAGATCAGCCCGCTGCGCGACGGCATCAAGATGGGGACGGAAATGTTGGCGGTGCGTTGGAACGACTTGAACGGGCGCTATAAGAAGGAGTCGTTTGTGCCGGAAGAGGCTCACGCCAAGCCGACGGCCTCCGTGACGGGCGAAGTGTAATTCCCACCGAACACCAATCGATAATGGCGAATAACGGCAGTGGGTACCTAACAGTGCGCTGGGGTGGATTGACTTAGCTAATCGGTTTTCAAATATCAACCCGAAACGACGGTCGACGACGACATTAGGGTTGTGACACTTGGTTTCCCTACCAAGGGTACCGGAATTGCTCGAACGAATAGTGAAGAGGTTGATCGTCAATACAATGAGCCTCCTCCTTGGCCAAAAAAACTATTGATCACGATCGCGTATCTGATCCTTCCAAAAAAGGAAGAGGCGAGTCCACCGCGAAAGAGCCGCGAAATGAGTAGAGACGATCGTTTGACTTGGAAGGAGGAGTGATCCATGCCGGGTTTGAAAGCATTGTCTGCTCCATCCATTGACAGAGATAAGCACTGTATTGACGCACTCACCGCGGAATTCTTCCGGCTTTTCTCGCCTACGCCTGGCGCAACCGTTAGCCTCCAGCGAATCCACGATCTGTTCGTCCCGCAGGGCATCATCGTGAGGACCTGCGGACCAAACACAGAGGTGTTTTCAATCTCGGAATTCATTGCGCCGCGCGAACTATTGCTCAACGATGGCAGCCTGGTGGATCTCTGCGAGCGTGAGGAATGGGAAACTACCGAAATCTTCGGAAATGTGGCACAGCGGTTCCTAGCGTACCGCAAGACGGGAGTGCTGCACGGGGAACGCTTCGACACCCGTGGCATGATGACAATTCAATTCGTGCGAAAGGATGGAGAGTGGAAAATGTCTGCCATCGCCTGGGACGACGAGCGCAAAGGACTGGTTATTCCAGACAATCACGATTAATGGCTCTGAAATCAGAGCTCACCTAATTGCTGATCGCTAGCCGCCAGCTGCTTCTTCACCGTCTCACTCAGTAACTTGCCGTCCACCCGTGCGTCTCCAAACTTGGCCTTCGCGTTCTTCATCACCGCGCCCATGTCCTTCATTGTGGGAGAGCCCATTTCGGCGATGACGGCGCGGACGGTGGCGACAATCTCCTCCTCACTGACCGCCTTGGGCATGTAGGCTTCGATGATCGTGATCTCCTCGGCCTCTTTCTGCGCCAGCTCGGGACGATTGCCTTTTGTAAACTGCTCGATTGAATCTTTGCGCTGCTTGATCATGGTGCTTAAGACCTGCAGCTCGTCTTTTTCCTCGAGATTGGCGTCCTTGGCGATCCGCATTTCCATCCGTTTGCTCTGGAGCGCGGCCTTCATCATGCGCAGGGTCGACAGCCGTAGCTCTTCCTTGCTGCGCATGGCAGCAACCATATCTTTTTGAACGCGTTCGGTCAGGCTCATGAGGCAATTATAGGGGAACCAGTTAGAGCGGGCCTTCAGCCCAGCGTCATTGCCGACGCAAGATTCACCGCTTTATTGTTTCCTCTCATTACTCCTCAAAAGCGTTTCCGATACATGGCGGGCATCCACAACCCTGAACCGGAGAAACCAAAATGCCGCGTAAAGCTTCGAGTTGTTTGGATTTCTTAGATCAATCAGAACGGGGGTGGGCCACTCCGGCCTAAGTGGTGGACCGAAGACCCGGGAGCAGCCGCCACGACGTTCTCCTTGTGGGTCGAAAAATTCGTACTGCACGCGCGAGTTCGTGAATGTGTGGACACGAGCCAGAACCGAGCAGCTCCAGCGAATCAACACTCGTTCGTGTAGCCAGCGCGCTGCGATCCAGGTGCTGAAAACCAAAGCAGCAATCGCGAAGTAGAGCGGCAGCGGGTTGTCAACACTTCTATGCAACAGACCGGCTGCAACTGCAGCCCATAACAAAAAGGACACGAAAAGCGCGGCCGCGAGAAGCCAGAGATTTCGGAGTTCGACCCTGTAAGCAACCAACTGCGGGAAAGGCTGAGCGGGAATGCCATCAACCGACATTCCCAGTTGCTCGCCGCTGAAGGGCGGAAGAAGCACACCGCATTTTCCCGGAAATGTCTGCGCGAAGCCCGCGATGATTACGCCTACCGGCAGCACTGCCCAGATGGTAACGAGTATCGGAGACTCCAGGATTCCGAAATACACGAATGCCAGATAGAACACTCCTGCAAGGAACACTTGCAAGATCATCGGCGGGCCAGTCCGGTAGGAGAACGACATGAACGAACCTTAGCTCACACCCTGAGACGAAGCAATGAATCACTCTCGGCTGTGACTCAGGGCACAAGGTCTGCGCCCACTTGTGGTAGCTTGCTCCGACGTGGCAGCTTATAGTTAAGAGGTCGGCGCTGGATGGCGCCGCAATCAATCTTCAGAGGTATTGCCATGCTTCGTAAGACACGGCTATTTACTCCCGGGCCGACTCCCCTGCTTCCCGCCGCGCAAAATGCTATTGCGGCCGCGGACATGCACCATCGCACAGCGGAGTTCCGCGAAATCTTCTCCCGCACGCTTGCCGATCTGAAGACCTTCATCGGCACCAACAACGATGTTTTGCTTCTGGCTTCCTCCGGCACCGGAGCCATGGAGGCTGCGGTTTCCAACCTTACCTCGCCGGGCGAGAAAGTTGTCGTCCTCAGCGCCGGCAAGTTTGGCGAGCGCTGGCGCGATCTGGCCAAAGCTTTCGGCTGCCAGATCGAGCTGATTTCCGCTCCCTATGGCCAGACGTTTGACCTTCGCGAAGTGAAGCCGAAGCTGGAAGGCGCCAGCGTTGTCTACATGCAGGCAACGGAGACTTCCACCGGCGCGCGCCATGATGTGAAGGCAATCGCCGCGCTGCTGAAGGGCACCAACACGCTGCTGGTGGTCGACGCCATCACCGGTCTGGGTACCACGCACTTCGAGGTGGACAACTGGGGCATCGACATCCTTATCGGCGGCTCGCAAAAGGCTGTGATGATTCCTCCCGGGCTTGCTTATCTGTGCGTGAGCGAGCGCGCCTGGCAGCGCATGGAAAACGCCAAGCAGCCGCGTTTTTACTTTGACCTGCGCAAGGAGCGCAAGTCGCAGACCAAGGGAGAATCGGCCTTCACTCCGGCGGTTGCCCTCATCGCAGGTTTGGCGGCGGCGCTGGATTACATTCGCCGCGCCGGCAATGGCAATCTTGCCGATGGTCGCGACGCGCTCATCCACAACGCGGAGACTTCCGCTGCGATGGTTCGGGCCGGGGTGAAAGCGCTGGGACTGGGCCTGTTTGCGCCGACCTGTCCGGCAGCGGCGGTGACAGCGATTCTGCCGCCCAAGGGCGTGGATTCCGGCGCGATCGTGAAGGAGTTCCGCGAGCGCTTCTCCATGGTCGTCGCCAATGGCCAGGGCGAAATGAAGGGCCAGCTGTTCCGTATCGCCCATCTCGGCTACTACGACTATTTGGACGCCATCGGCGTCATCGGCGCGCTGGAGCATGTGCTGCTCAAAGGTTGCGCCGTCCCACAACTTCGAATTGGGCGCAGGCGTGCGCGCCGTGCAAGAGGTGTTTGCAGGGCAATTCGCCGAGGCGGCTAAAGTATGAAAGTCGTTATTGCTGATAAAGGCTCTCCCTCTACGCTGAAGGTTTTTGGCGAGAACGGCGATTGGACGGTTGTAACTCCCGACAAGGAACACCTTGCTGGCGAATTGAGCAACGCCGACGCCATCGTTGTTCGCTCCGCAACCTTTGTCGATGCGGCCATGATGGACAAGGCTCCCAAGCTGCGCGTCATCGGCCGCGCGGGCGTGGGCGTCGACAACGTCGATCTCGACGCCGCCACCAAGCGCGGCATCGTGGTGATGAACACTCCCGGCGGCAATGCGGTTGCCGTTGCCGAACACACCTTCGCTCTGATGCTCTCCATGGCGCGCTCCCTGGTGCGGGCCCACACCACCATGCAGGCCGGCAAATGGGAAAAGAAGACGCTGCAAGGCACCGAGCTGCGCGGCAAGACGCTGGGCATTGTTGGACTGGGCCGGGTGGGTGTGGAAGTTTCGCGCCGCGCGCTGGCGTTCGGGATGAAGGTGGTGGCGCACGATCCCTACGTGGCTTCCAGCTTCGCGCAGCAGTTGAACGTCACCGTGCTCCCGTTGGAGGAACTGTATGCCCAGTCGGACTACATCACGCTGCACGTGGGCCTGACGCCGCAGACGAACGGGATGATCAATGCCGACTCCATCGGCAAGATGAAGAAGGGCGTGCGGCTGGTGAATTGCGCGCGCGGCGAGTTGCTGAACGAGCCTGCCGTCATCGAGGCTCTACAGTCCGGGCAACTGGGCGGCGTAGCGCTTGATGTCTACACGCAGGAGCCGGTCAAGGACTCGCCACTGGCGGCGTTGCCCAACGTGATCCTGACGCCGCACATCGCGGGTTCGACCCACGAGGCGCAGGAAGCCGTCGGCGTGCAGATTGCGCTTCAGGTCCGCGAGTATCTGCTGAAGGGCGTGATCCAGAACGCGGTCAACGTGCCGTCGATCAGCGAGGAAGAATACCAGGAGATGCGGCCGTACATTGCGCTGGGCGAGCGGCTGGGAACGTTCCTGGCGCAGTCGTGCGAGGGCGGCGTGGAAGAGATTGGCCTCAGCTACAGCGGCGAAATTGCTGAGTGGAAGACCGCGCTCATCCGCAATGCTGCCGTTGCCGGCGCGCTCAACCAGATTGCCCACGCGCACGAGCGGGCGAACCTGGTGAACGCTGCGTCCATCGCCGAAGAACGTGGCATCCGCCTGACCGAGCGCAAGCAAGCGCGCGAGGCCAGCGGGGCTGCGGCCAACGTGCTGCGCATGACCTTCAAGAGCGGGCAGCAGGAAAACACCGTGGCTGGTTGCGTGCAGCCCGACGGCCTGCCGCGTCTGCTGGAGATCGATGGCATCCGCGTTGAGGCGCCGTTGGAAGGCAATGTCATTTACCTGCGCAATATCGACGTGCCTGGAGTCGTAGGACGTGTCGGGACGGTGCTGGGCAAGCACAACATCAACATCGCCAACTTCTCGCTCGGCCGCGGCAAGGCTGGAGCGGAGAGCGTCGGCGGTTGCGGTGGTGCAGGTGGATGGCGAGATCACGGACGCCGCGCTGGAAGGGCTGCGCGGCATCGAAACCGTCCTGCTGGCCAAGGCGATACGGTTTATGGCGCCGCAGGCGAAGCAGGTAGCTACCGTCTAACTCTCAGCTGCCGGAACAAGCCACTCAATCTGGGTGCCCCGGGTCTCGCGGTGTTCGAGACCCGGGTAACCTTAGTCTTTGTCAGTGGGGGAAGCTGTTCGGCTGAACTGGGACGATTCGCACTCGCCCAGGTCTCGAAAGGCGCGAGACCTGGGGCACCCGGCAAAGGGCGGGGTCGTTCGCCGGAGGCCAGGTTACAGGTCGGCCCTTTTCGTCATTTTCACGGCGATGCCCGCGCCGGGCCTTCCCACTAGTCCCATAGCTCCCTGCATCACGGGAATGGACACCGGAATGCGAAGGTCTAGGTCGAAGTCTCCCTGAATACCTAGGACGTTCGGAATTTCTGGCAAGAAATTGCTGACGCGCACGCGCGCGGATAGGATATTGTCCTTCACTTCATAGGTTCCGATGTAGAGATAACCGGTGTCGCCGCCAAGAACTTTGCCGTTCACCAGCACAATCGCACCGCCGCCACTTCCCTGCAATCCCACATATTGGACGATCCATAAACCTTCGACCATTTGTCACCTTCTCCGCGCCGATTAATAGCCGCTGATTGGTTCAAAGAATGTTATTCATCAAGCCGCTTGGGCTCTTCCGGCAAGATTGCCGCCTTCGGTGGCTTCACCTCGTTGGCGAGCGGTGGGAACTTTTGTTCGAAGACGGCGACTGGGAACGCTCCGTAGCCTGAGATTGCGGAGCAAACCCTTGCGTAACGCATGGCTCTCGTTTTCCATGTCGCCTAAGCCTTCGGGATAATACCAGCCTTTCTTTACGAAGACCTTATCGAAGCTATATCCGAGACTGTTTCCCATGCGGACGAGCATTTCGGAAACAAGGTCCTCGGCACGTTCGGCGTTGGCGTTTCCTTCCTTTAGGCGCTGTTCCTGGCTCTTGCGCCCCCAATCGGAATAGTGATCCTGCGCTTCGTGCCATGCGTCGCGGACCGGCTTTTCAGACGGGTCAGTAAATTCGACATCTATGAGGTTCAAAGCCTGCACGAAGAGGGGAGCCATACGCGTGGCGCGGTTCGACATCAGCGTCTTGAAAATCCAGAGTTTGCGGTCGCGGCGGACGCGTTCCTCGTCAAGCTGACGCTGGATTCGCAGGGCAATGATAGGTCCACGAACGATGGCTACTATCGTGGCTATGCCGACGAGGACAGTTGCGAGGCCAACGAAGAGGGCAACCCACGCCTCCGGTGTCATTGTCATGCAGAGAAAGTAGCGCGGATAATGAATAGCGGCAACACAGTTGAGTCGGGGAGGGTTGCTCAGCCTACCATCTTGAGGGCGCTCCGCCCAAGGCGGCTTGCTTGGATGGGCAGTTCACGATCGCTCCTCGGAAATTGCTTCAACATTGTAGCTTTGAGGCATACACTTCGTTCCAGCAAACAAGGAGTACTCAGTGAAAGTATCTGGCCTGGCAGTGCTCTGTTTTGTCCTTTGCATCGCCGCGCTCGCGCAAAGTCCTTCTTCGCAGATGTCGGCAAGCGATAAGCCGCGAGTGTTCATAACAGACAGCCAATCATGGGAGATGTCTGGCTCTGGAGGCGGAGCCAACGGCGCATGGGGCGCGCAGACTCATGGCGGCGCGCGGCCGCAAACAGCGGAAATCATCAAGACGTTTGGCGAGCGTTGCCCGCAGGTCATGGTGAACAACAAGCAGGACATTGTCGACTACATCGTGCTGCTCGATCATGAGGGCGGCAAGGGAGTCCTGCGGCATAAGAATAAGGTCGCAGTCTTCCAGAAGGCTTCCGGCGATGCTGTTATAAGTCACTCGACGCTTTCTCTAGGCGGTTCGGTTCAGGACGCTTGCGAAGGCATCGTCAAGGACTGGTCAGTGCATGCGACCCAGATACGGGCAGCTGCCACCAAGCCCGCCGCCGCTGCAACGTCCGCTGCGTTGGTTGAGGCTTCAAATAAAACCGCGTCGGTTGCGACTCCTAAGGTCAGTGTGGCATCCACACCTGACGGCGCCGATATCGAGATCGACGGCAGCTTTGTTGGGAATACTCCCTCGGTGGTCGAGTTGTCCGCCGGTGAGCATGTTGTGGTCTTGAAGAAATCCGGCTACAAGCCTTGGCAGCGAAAGCTAAAGATTACCGGCGGTGAAATCAAACTCACTGCGGAGTTAGAGAAGTAGATCTGGATGGAAGAGCGTGGTCGATTACACCTCCTGTGCCGTCCCCGGGGGACTCGGGTTTCTTTTCTCAGCCTACCCACCGTTGAAACGGTGGGCTATGGTCTTTCGCGCCCGAGGCGCTCGTGTCGTGCCAGTTCGTCCAGAGAGCCGCACTCGATGAGATAAAGTCGAGCGCCCGAGACATTCCAGAACGAACACTCTCAACGAGGTCGCCGGGGGCCCCACTCATCCGCGGGGTCCGGATGAGGGGGTGTGCGAAGGGGAAGGGTCGTGGAGCTGCTCGTAACGCTCAGGTGGGTCGGGCCCATCCGTACGAGACCCCACGGAATCTCGTGACTCGGGGAACCCACTCATCCGAAAACCGCGGATGAGTGGGGCACCCACGATAGGGCCGATTACAAATCCTGTGCCGTCCCCGGGGGACTCGGGTTTCTTTTCTCAGCCTACCCACCGTTGAAACGGTGGGCTATCATCTTTCGCGCCCGAGGCGCTCGTGTCGTGCTGGTTCGCGCATCAGGAGCGCTCGTCGTGCCGAGGTGCTCGTGTTGTGGCAGTTCGTGCCGGGGCTCTTGTGCCGTGCTAGGTCGTGCCGTGGCGGCTCGTCGTGCCAGTTCGCGTCCAAGGCGCTTGCATTGGCAACACCCTCGCGCCACGGGCGCGGCATAAGAAAGCCCACCGCTTCAGCGGTGGGGAAGCTTGCATTAACTCCTGAGTGCCTCGGGCACGACACATCCCTCGGTGCCCGCTGTCACCCCGATTTTTCCGTCCTCCAATTACGCTACACGTCTGCCGGGTGCCCCACTCATCCGCGGGGTTCGGATGAGTGGGTGTGTGAAGGGGAAGGGTCGTGGAGTTGCTCGTAACGCTCAGATGGGTCGGGCCCATCCGTACGAGAGCTCACGGAATCTCGTGATTCGGGGAACCCACTCATCCGAAAACCGCGGATGAGCGGGGCACCCGCAGGCGAAAACAAATCCTGTACCGTCATCCCAGGAGGACTCGCGGTTTCCTTCGTCCCACCGACCGTTGAAACGGTGGGCCATCACATCTTTCGCGCCCGAGGCGCTCGCTGTCGCGCCAGTTCAGTCCAGAGAGCCGCACTCCATGAGATAAAGTCGAGCGCCGCAGACACTCCAGAACGACCACTCTCAACGATGGTCGCCGGGATGACGCCACTATCCGCGGGGTCCGGATGAGTGGGTGTGCGAAAGGGAAGGGTCGAAGAGTGCTCGTAACGCTCAGATGGGTCGGGCCCATCCGTACGACCTCACGGAATCTCGTGATTCGGGGAACCCACTCATCCGAAAACCGCGGATGATTGGGGCACCCGATCGAGCCGATTACAAATCCTGTGCCGTCCTCGGGGGACTCGGGTTTTCAGGTCGCCGACCCACCGTTGAAACGGTGGGCTATCATCTTTCGCGCCCGAGGCGCTCGTGTCGTGCCAGTTCGTCCAGAGAGCCGCACTCGATGAGATAAAGTCGAGCGCCCGAGACATTCCAGAACGACCACTCTCAACGAGGTCGCCGGGTGCCCCACTCATCCGCGGGGTCCGGATGAGTGGGTGTGTGAAGGGGAAGGGTCGTGGAGCTGCTCGTAACGCTCAGATGGGTCGGGCCCATCCGTACGAGACCTCACGGAATCTCGTGATTCGGGGAACCCACTCATCCGAAAACCGCGGATGAGTGGGGCACCCGGCTGCCGTTTGTTCTCCATCGCGGGTTCGTATCAGGGCACGACTTCCAGTCGTGCCGAATGCAGCCCAAGAATATAGGGCTTTAGCCCCTGGAAACGTTTCGCAGGGGCTAAAGCCCAACTAACTTGCTTGGTAGCACGTTACGGCACGTCTGAAGACGTGCCCTGTTACACTGCGCTGTCACTGCACCTGCACCTTGACCTGCATCTTGCCGCCGACGGGCACCTGAACGGTCTCACCTTTCTTCAGATAGGGTTGCAGCACCGTTGGATTGGCCCACTCCAGGTCCCAGCCGTTGGCAATGGCGATCACCGTGTATTGTCCGGGGACAACGTTCGGCAGAGTGAAGGTTCCGTCGCTGTCGCTCTGGTCGCGACGAAATAACGGGGCGTTGCTGGCGGGGTCTTGCGGCACCAGGACGATCATCGCTCCGGCGAAGGGCTCGTCGTCGTGCATGGCAGTGCCGTCCACCTGAGCTGCTCCGCGCGAAGCTACGCCGGCGATGCGCACGCTGCCCGTGCTGCCGATCTCAAGGGTGCGGCCTATCACCTTGGCTCCGGTCGCGGTGAGCTTCTGGAGAAAGAACCCGCTCGTATTTTCCAGGGCGACGAGGTATCGACCGGGCCTGACCTCATCGGACTTGAAATCAAACTCGCCCCTGTCCGCGATGTCGCTACGCAACGTCTCCCCGGTTTCAGGATTGGTGAGTTGAATGGAAGCCTGCGATGGAGCGCGCGCCGCGTCCTGAAAAAAGATGGAGCCGCTGACCGACGCGAAGCTGGGCCCGTCGGATGCACTGACCTCGGCATCGCCGGCCAGATCGATCTCGCGGTACCACGCGCGGCCGCCGCCTTTCTCGTTGAGACCGGTCGAGGGAGGCATCTCCACGACGTAGTGGCCGGGCGTCAATCCCGAGATCTCGATCACGCCGGGCGCGATCCACGAAACAGGGGCGTTGAAGGCAGAGTCCAGATAACCGTCGAAGATTCGCTGCGAAACGCGCGGGAAAACCATGCTGCCCAGCACCGCGTTCTCGGCTGATGCGGTGTGGATTTGCAGGTGCAGCGACGGCATGGCGTGCAAGGTGATATCGGCCGTCGACTTCTCGCCGGGCGTCAATTGCAGCGGCGAGGCGCTGGCAGAATCCGATGTGCCCGGATAAAACGTCAGAGGATAGGTAACGTCGAGCGCGGTTGCATCCTGCAAGGATTGAGCTTCGCCTTTTGAATTGCCTGGCGGCCGATGCGGGTTGCTGTTTTGCGCGTACCAGGGCCGCGCGGAGACCGACAGATAATAGGTGCCTGGCGCGAGGTGTCCAATGCGGTAGTGTCCCAGGTCATCGGTCTGAGACTGGTTCATCGGAAGGGTCTTCTGCTGGCCTTCCTCGGCACTCGCCTGGAACAGGCGCACCATTGCGTTCTGGATAGGCTCGTTGTTGTCGTCCGTGATGTCGCCTTCGATGGAAGCGTCGGGCTGCAAGCGGAAGACCAGATGATCGGTGTCCAGGCCGGGGCCGGCAGCGATGGCGGTTGCGAAAGGATCGTGGTGCTCGAAGTATTGCAACGAGGCGCCACGCGCCTTTGCCATCAGCGAATACTTGCCGCGACTGAGGGCGACGAAGGCAAAGCGGCCGTCAGCGCCGGTGATGACCGACTTGGAGATGTCGCGGTCTGCGCCCTGGGTGATGGGGGCAATGGCAACTGAGGCCGAAGGCACCGGCTGTCCGGTGAGCGAGTTCACCACCGTTCCAGCGATGCGATAGCCCTGCGGAACGGGCGTCGGCGATGCGGTTGGCTGCTGTTGCGGGGCAGTCAAAGGCGGCCGCGATTGTGATGGTTGCAGCGACTGCTGCGCGGAGAGGCTCGTCAGCAACAGCAGCGCACATGCAATACGGGCCGGCATTGGGATCACTCTCCCTTCCCGACCTGTATCAGATCGAGCGACACTTGTCCCCTCTGGTTTCCGGTCAAAGTGACGTGCGCAGCCTGCGAAGCGTACGCCGCGAAGGCGTCGGGATTGCCGTATTCCATGCCGTCAATGCTATCGAAGGCGAACACCAGATACTCGCCGGGAGCCAGTCCGGAAACGCTGAAGTCATTGCGCACGCCTCGCACTACACGCGGCATCATCTTGCCGGCAGGCTGAGCAACCACGACAACTGTCGCCGCAGGCGGGTTGGCATCGGAGCTCTTCACCATGCCGCTCAGGCTGGCGCTGTCGTCGCGCAGGACAATTTCGATGGGATAGCTCTGGCCGCTCACCACAGAGATATCGTCGTACAGCAGATTGCTCTGTCCGTAAGTTGCGGACTGCACATACCACGGAAGCTGAGGCATCAGTTCGGCGGTATAAGTCCCGGCATCGACATTCTGCAACGACAAACCGGAGTTCCCACGTTGTACCGTAGAGAACAATTCGGAGGAGTTCGCATCCGCCGGCAGCAGCCGCACCGAGATCGGCGGCCTGTCTTGGTTCCGCGCGGAGCTGCTCGCGGTCGAGGAACCTCGCGATTCCAAACGGACAACGATGGGAATCGAGACGCTTGGCGCCAGTGCGAGCCGCAGGTCTTCGATATTCGCTGCGACATTCACCAGCCTCTCGGCGCGCAACGGCTGACCCTCGGCCTGCGAGATGGCCCGCACAATATACGAACCTGCGGGAAGGCCTTCTATCTTGAATGTCCCGGTCTCCATGTTGAAAGTGGTGGGCAATGAGAGCTCATCGCCGAACGAGGTGAGCAACTGAAAGCCGACGCCCCGGTCAGAGAGATGTCCGGAGATGCTGCCCGAAACCTGATAAACCGGCACGGCGTTAAGCGAGAAGTCCGCCTCGGTCTGCTGGCCTCCATTGAGCTGGATCGGCAAAGCCGAAGCCATGTCCGCAGCGCCCGGATAATACACGTGGGCGAAGCCGGTCTTAGGTTTCTCGCTGGCCGCCAGAAGTTGTTCTGTAACCATCGGCCCTGCGGCCACGTAGTACGTCCCCGCCGCAAGGTTGGGGAAGCGGAAGTGGCCGTCTTCGTCGGTCTCGGTCATGCCGCGCTGCTCCCAGAATTTGCGCCCGTCGCGCACGCTTCTGGCGGTGAGCCGAATCGGCACACGCTCGATTGCCAGGCCCGATGCGTCGGTGACTCGGCCGTAGATTGCACTCTGGGGAACGAGCTTCACCACTGCGGCGCCTGAGTTAGCGCCTACCTGGATCCATCTCCCTGTGTCGATCCAGCCGCCTGTAGATCCCGGGCCGTTGCGCGGAGTGGAGAAGCCCGGCTTTTGTGCGGTCAGTGTGACTTGTCCTGCTGGAAGCCCATCGATTTGGAAGTGCCCTTCACTGTCGCTGAAGGCGCTGCGCTGAATGGGACCATTCGTCCGCACCATCGCGTGGGCAATCGGCTCGCCGGTTACGGAGTTTACAACGGTGCCGCTCAGAGTGAAGGTCTCGCCGCTCGCGGAAGGAGATGAAACCTGGGCTGCCGATATTTGGGACATCAGCCCGACGCTGCAGAGTAACAGGAGACCGCACGTCCGCAGGACGGGCGACGAAATACGCCCTCGCAATAGCACCAACCAGTTATGAACAGCATCGCGAACGATGCTCCGTGGCCGATTCAACATAGGAGACCAATAACGCAGTGCAGTGACGCTCCTTCAAACCCTGGAATCTCCATGTTAACTCGCGGCGCGAACTTTTCCTGTGAGGGTGGCCGGCGAGCGAGGTGGGGACGCATTTTTCGCCGACCAGCGCAGGCAGCAGCTAGGAGCAACAAGCATTCACGATTTGCGGCCTGGCAAGGCTGCGACCGCTTGTCGCTTGGCGGCCCGCGCCAAAAATGCTTCCTGACTATTCAGCGCATCGGGTTTGTCATAACCCGGGTCGCGAACGTACTTGCCATCGGAGGTCATGTGCCGCGCCTTGGCCTTGTCTTTGAGATTCGTAGCCAGAATCTCATCCCGAACCACGCGAACCAATTCCTTGTCCTGCACCGGGAAGTCCACTTCCACGCGGTGATTCAGGTTGCGCGGCATCAGATCGGCGCTGCCCAGATATACTTCCTCGTTCCCACCGTTGTTGAAGTAGAAGATGCGGCTGTGTTCCAGAAAGCGGCCAACGATGCTGGTGACGGTGATGTTGTCGCTGATGCCGGCGATTCCCGGTATCAGGCAGCAAATTCCCCGGACCAGCAGTTCAACCTTCACACCCGCCTGCGATGCCTGATACAGAAGCCGAATCATCTTCTTGTCGACGAGCGCATTCATCTTGAAGATCAGGTGACCGTCGCGGCCGTTCTTCTGATGCTCAATCTCGCGTTCGATCAGGCGCTCCAGGGAAGCGCGCAGGGTCACCGGAGCAACCAGCAACTTGCGATAGGAGGTCTTGGCCGAATATCCGGTCAGGAAGTTGAATAGGTCGGTGCAGTCGGCGCCGATCTCGGGATCGCAGGTCATCATCCCTATGTCCGTATAAAGCTGCGCCGTCACGCTGTTGTAGTTGCCGGTGGAAAGGTGCGCGTAGCGGCGAATCATGTCGCCTTCCTGGCGGACGATCAGCAGCGCCTTGCAATGCACCTTTAATCCCATCAGACCATACACCACGTGAACGCCATATTCTTCCAGTTTCCGCGCCCAGCCAATGTTGCTCTCTTCATCGAACCGGGCTTTCAGCTCCAGCAAAACCGCCACCTGCTTGCCGTTCTCCACCGCCTCCAGCAGCGCGTCCACAACCGGAGCGTTGCGCCCCACGCGATATAGCGTGATCTTGATGGCCAGGACACTGGGATCGCGCGCCGCCTGTTGCAGGAGTCCCACGACAGGCTGAAACGAATCGAACGGATGGTGCAGTAGAATGTCGCCGCGCCGGATGCTGGCGAAAATGTCCTCGTCCTCGCCCTCTTTCGTTAGCGCCGCCGGCAAGGCAGGAACAAAGGTGGGAAACTTCAGGTCCGGCCGGTCGAGTTTGGTCAGAGTGCGGACGCGAACCAGTGACTGCGGGCCGCCGCTGACCTTGTAAATGTCCTCGCGCTCCAGCTCCAGGTTCTTGATAAGTATGTCGAGGATCGGGGTGGGCATGGCTTCGTCCACTTCTACCCGCACCACATCAGCGAAGCGGCGTTGCCACACACCTTCTTCAACCGATTCCAGCAGGTCGCCGGCCTCCAGGTCCTGGATCTCATAATCCGCGTCGCGCGTTACGTGGAAGGGATGCGCTTCCAGAATCGTCATGCCGGGAAAGAGGTCCGCGAGGTTGGCCGTCACCAATTGCTCCAGCCAGATAAATGTTTGGTCCTTGGCGACAGTCTTGGTGCGGCTTCTGCTCTTCGTGGTGCCAACCGGGACCAGTTGCGGCAGCGTATCGGGAATCTTGACTCGTGCAAAATGCTCTTCGCCTTCGCCGGCACGCAACATCACCGCGAGATTCAAGCTGAGGTTCGAGATGTGCGGAAACGGGCGGCCGGGATCGAAAGCCAGCGGCGTCAGCGTGGGAAAAACTGTCTGCTGGAAATAGGAATTTACGGTAGCGCGCTGCTCTTCCGTCAGATCGGCATAATTCTTGATGTGGATGCCTGCGTCGTCCAGGGCAGGTACAAGTTCTTTGGTCCAGCAATCGTGGGCGCTGCGGAACAGGCGTATGACCGCGGCTCGTATGGCGCGCAACTGTTCCGTCGGCGTCATGCCGTCGGGTCCCGTCTCGCTGACTCCTTTTTCAATCTGCCGCTTCAGGCCGGCCACTCGCACCATGAAAAACTCGTCAATATTGGACCCGACGAACGACAGAAACATCAACCGCTCGAGTACTGGATTACGGCTGTCCTGCGCTTCCTCCAACACCCGCCGCTGGAAATCCACCAGTCCGAGTTCACGGTTGATGTAGAGTGCGGGATCGTCGAGCGACCGCGCTTTCTGACCGCCATCATGATTGCGCGAGTCCGAAGGTGCGGCTGCCCGCGCGGATATACGTCGAGCCTTGGTAGGTGTGAGTTTGACCGATGTGCTCATAGGATGCTTACGCGGAGTGATAGACGTTCATTGTAATGCGCCGGCCTGGGATTGAACATCCGCCAAGGCCGAGGCTGCCGGCATATTCGCCGAACCTTCACCGGATATTCATAATCGTTCCCCGCGTTTTGAATCTGGCGTTTGCGATTCTGAAGCGCATTGTGTGCTCGCATCTCTGAGGGAGCTGGACAACAATCGCGTACTACTTCAGTCTGGCACACGGTTTGATACGTTCACGTTTAGCTGTTCTGCGATATTATCTACGGAATCAGTTAAGTTATTGCGCGCAAAGGTCCAGCGGCCATTGAGCTCGGTCCCTGTCTCGCAGAAGGAAATCAGTCCGAGGAATTGAAATGACTCGAATTCTGGTTCCGCTGTTCACGCCAGATCGGCTGCGGTCTGCGCATAGATGTAATTTGCGCTTCAGTTTATCCCTGATGTTTCTGCTCGCTCTGTACAGTTTTCCCGGCTGGTCCCAGTCGCTCGTGATCAAAGATGTTACCGTTATCGACGCCACCGGTCACGCGGCCCAGCCGAATATGACCGTGGAGATTGAGGGCGGTCATATCGTTGCCGTGAGTCCGTCGAAGAAGGCCCACATCCCCAAGAACGCCACAATCGTCGACGGTATGGGCAAGTTCCTCATCCCCGGCTTGTGGGACATGCATGTCCACGGCGCGTCAGACGCCCGCGCTCCCTGGAGTCATCTTCTTTTTGTGGCGAACGGAGTGGTAGGCGTTCGTGACATGTCAGGTCCGCCCGACGCCCATGCGTGGCGCGCTACGCAGGTCTCCAATACAGATCCGTCGCCCACCATTTATCTGGGCAGTCCCATCGTCGATGGCCCAGACCCAACTTGGCCCGATTCAATTGTGGCCGCGGATGAAGCGCAGGGGCGCGCAGTGGTGGTTCAGCAGCAACAACGTGGCGCGGACTTCGTCAAAGTCTACAGTGGGTTGCCGCGCAACGTTTACTTCGCGATCGCCGACGAGGCCAATAAGCGTGGCATCCCCTTCGAAGGGCATGTGCCGGAAGCCGTGAGCGCCGCCGAAGCATCCCACGCAGGCCAGAAAAGTATCGAGCATCTTACGCTGGTGGCTGAGGGCTGTTCAAAAGAAGAGAAGACCATGGCCGCAGAACGGCTGCGGCTGGAAGCGTCGTTCCACGCGCCGGACGCGGACATGCCTAAGAAAATTGCCGCCGGCCAAAGTATCATTCGACTCAATTTTCATGTAGTTGAAACCTTCGACGACCCTACGGCCCAGTCTTTGTTTGCTCAGTTCGTAAAGAATGGTACCTGGCAAACTCCCACCCTCACCTTGCTGCAAGCACACATCGACGATCCCCTGAATACGAATGACCCACGATTGAAATTTCTGAGCAAAGAAGTGCGGGCCAAATGGGATGCCGGTTATTACGGTCACTTTCCTCCCCCGGCTCGAACCGCAATGATCCAGTTGGCCAAAGTTGAATTCGACGAATCCAAAAAGATTGTGGGTCTCATGTACCAGGCGGGTGTTCCCATCCTCGCCGGCACTGACACGATGAATCCGCACTGTTTCCCCGGCTTTGGCATTCATGACGAGCTCGCGTTGCTGGTCGAAGCCGGTCTATCTCCCCTCGCCGCTCTCCAGGCTGCCACTCGCAATGCCGCCCAGTTCGTCGGCCAACTTGACAGCCGTGGGACCATCGAGGTCGGCAAGTCCGCTGATCTCGTTTTACTCGATAAGGACCCACTCGCCGACATTCATAACACCCGCTCCATTCAAGCGGTCGTGCTCAACGGCCGGCTTTTCCAACGTGCCGCGCTCGACGCGATGCTGGCCAAAGCTCAGACGCTAGCAAGCCGCGGGGATGCCGGTGCATCCGAAAAATAAACGGATGCGCCGTCTTCTCTGAACGCAGACTGAATTGAATCACCCGTATTTGCGAGTCGCGGGGGAGTCTCGTCAGCGCCAGAGGTTTTCAAAACGCGCCGGGTTGGTCGCGGTGTACTTCACAGTGTGTTCGATTTTGCGATGGCCTGGATAGTCCTGAATGAGCCGCGTATCTGCGCCTTGGTCCGCGAGGGCGAAGCCGCAGGCGTGACAGAAGTTACGACGAGTCACGAATCGGCAGACGAATTAACCCAAGCCCTGCTCGGGTTGCAAACCCGGAACGGCTAAACTAATCTGTTTCAGAGCCTTTCCATTCAGGCCGGGATGGCGGAACTGGCAGACGCAGCGGACTCAAAATCCGCCGAGGGCAACCTCATGGGGGTTCGACCCCCCCTCCCGGCACCAACTTTAAAGCCTATTGGGGCCAGCGCAGCTGAATCGCCTTTCGAGTTCCAGGGCGCGACTATGACCGCGACCATGTTTGTTCTGGTTTGGTCCGCTTTACCTGTGAAAAAGCAGCATTGACTTTGATATTTACTGGGTGTCAAATGCCAGCCAACATTCGCTTGAGAGGATAGTTCATCGTGAAACTCCACAACGCGTCGCTGTCGCTACTCGCACTATGTCTCACTTTCGCTGCCATTCCGGCCTCCGCCCAAACTGTCTACAGCAATGGTGCAATCAACGGGAACAGCGACGCGTGGACCATTAACTTGGGGTATATCGTGAGCGACACCTTCAATGTGGCTAATAGCGGGGCTACCATCACCGGCGCCGACTTTGGCATGTGGCTGTTTGCGGGCGACACTGTGACCTCGGCTGAAGTCTCCATCACCTCGGGTGAGAACGGCGGCACCAGCTACTTCGATCAGACGCTCAACGTCACCCAGAGCGGCTGCGTGGCCAACGAGTATGGGTACAACATCTGCCAGGAAAGAGTCGCCTTTAACGGCCCGTCTCTCAACGGTGGTACCTACTGGGTAAACCTGCAGAATGCTAGCGTTCCCAACGGCGACCCGGTTTACTGGGACGAGAACTACGGTCCGGCGACGGCGTCGGAGAACACCATCGGCTCGATTGCCTCGGAAGCGTTCACCATTCTCGGCACCACCAGCACCAGCACTAGCACGACGACGACCGGCACGGTTCCCGAGTCCAGCAGCATCATACTGTTTGGCTCCGGCATTCTCGGCATAGCTGGCATGCTCCGCCGGAAGCTGTTTTGATCTGGGCCGCGGGGCGAATGCTGCGTACGCGCCCGGCCCGATTTGGTGGAATGGACAACAAACTACGTTCGACCTGATTGTCGACTTCGGCCTGCCGCCTTTCAAGAATCCTCGGCGGAACTTGCAGCATCAACCCTATCAAACGCCGAAGCCTTGCGATTAGACCTAAACACCGACTAGACCTGACACCATGATAAAGAATTCATAGGAGGAGTTTATGGCAACGACAACCGTCGCCGCAGCGACCATGAAAGTAGCGCAAGTCCCCAGTCCTGGAGCTGATTTCCAGATCGTCGAGCGCAAGATCCCAGAGCCGGGCGCAGGACACGTGCGGATCAAAGTACAGGCCTGTGGTGTTTGCCACAGCGACGTGCTCACGAAGGACGGTTTATGGCCCGGAATTCAATATCCGCGCGTACCCGGACATGAAGTTGCCGGCATCATCGATGAAGTGGGTCTTGGTGTTTCAGCATGGAAGAAAGGGCAGCGTGTCGGTGTCGGTTGGCATGGCGGACAGGACAACACCTGCCGGGAGTGCCGGCGCGGCGATTTTCGTAATTGCCGCAATCTCAAAATTTGCGGCATCAGCTATGACGGGGGATACCAGCAGTATATGGTGGCGCCCGTAGAGGCCCTGGTGCCAATCCCCGAAACCCTACGTGACGTCGATGCCGCACCGTTACTCTGCGCCGGCATCACCACCTATAACGCGCTGCGGCACAGTGGGGCCCTCCCGGGCGACCTGGTTGCGGTGCAGGGTGTCGGCGGGCTGGGTCACCTCGGAATTCAGTTCGCTAACAAGTTTGGTTATAAAGTCGCGGCCATCGGGCGCGGCTCTGAAAACGCCTCACTCGCCAAAAAACTCGGAGCGAGCTTGTACATCGATAGCCAATCGACCAACGCCGCCCAGGCCTTGCAAGAACTGGGCGGGGCACGCGTGATCATCGCGACAGCCCCTAACTCGAAGGCAATGTCCGAACTTATCGACGGTCTGGGGCCGAACGGAGAGTTGATGGTGATCGGAGCAGCATTCGATCCCATTGAGGTCACGCCAGTACAGCTCATAAACGGAAGTAAAACCATCCAAGGTTGGGCCGCAGGTACGCCAGCCGATTCCGAGGACACTCTGCTCTTCGCCGAGCTGACCGGGGTGCGGCCCATGATTGAAACCTATCCGCTCGAAAAAGCAGCGGAGGCTTACGCGCGCATGCTAAGCGGCAAGGCAGAGTTCCGAGTCGTTCTGACGATGTGAAACTGAGTCACCATCGGGGGTGAGCAGAGTTTCAGTAGCCTTCGCGCGCTTTCACCTGGTGCGCAGTCTGCTCAGTTCCGGCAGCGCTGCGTTTTCCGCCAACCGAGGCTCAACTTGCGCGATTAGCCTTCAAGCTTCGTCGTCGGCAAAAGCATCCCTCTTTAGTTATTTTGACACCAATTTCCTATCGTCTTGTCTGTCGAACCTGATACCAACGGTTCACAAATCTTTGACAAACTTATGACATGAGAAGAGCCCGGCTCCCCTAGCATTTGGTCTGTCACTCCCGCGCCATGCGGGCATTGCTTGAACGCCATATAACGGAGACAACGAAAAAAATGTGTTACAGAAGGAACATGTCAACCATCTTGAGTTTTTTCGCCATTTCAAGGCCCGTAACATTCTGCTTGACTGCACTTATTATTTGCAGCGCCGCAGCGATGGCGCAGACGAACGAAGTCCCGCTCGATTTCCCCTCTGGCCCAACCGGGGTCCTCGTTCACAGCCAGTTTGGTGGCCAAATCTTTGGCTTTGACATCGATCAGAACGGTACCGAGGGCTTGCTGGCTGAAGCCAAGTCGCTTTCCAACGGAAATGTGCTGGCCGCAGTCGAAACGTTTGACCAGGCAACCGGCAAAATCCTCAACGTGGTGGAGCTAACCCAGCCCTCGCACTCGCAAGACGATTTCATTACTCTGGGGGTGGTCGGCAACAGTGTCGGGCTCTTCGAGCACGAAATCGTATCCCGTGGATTTGTCACCAAGCGGACGTTCAGCGTATTGAATCCGCTTAGTTCGAACCGTATTAACGGCGTCTGGACGCCGCCTATCGGAACCCAGCACATCATCATGCCGACAGGCGTGAGCCGCAACCAGGGAGTTCCGAACGTCGCGGTATTCGCGTACGACAATAGCGACAATTTTATTCCTTATGTCTTCAGCTCCAATGTTGCCAACAATACGTTTGGTCCGGTCGTCAAAATCACAGACTCTACTAATTTTGGCAGCGTACCTCCGCCAATTGCGTACGACAGCGTCACCAATCAGGCAGTACTCGGCGGAGGCACCGGAGCGTTTGACACCCGGCCCATCATCGGCGTGGTTGATCTCACGGCAGGCTCGTTTACGGAGTTTGAAGGCATCGGGTTCGGATTTGTCAACGGAATCGCCATAGATTCCGCGGACGGCATTTTCTGTACCGACACCGAAGATGACGCGAGCGTGGAATTTTACAATCTCAGCACCCAGACCGGGTTTACCGTTGTGCTGCCGGGATCACAGGGACAGCAACAGTTCAGCGGCGCCGATGTCGAGTTTGATCCCGTTCACAAGCTGTTCCTGATTGCTCAGCCCGACTCCAGTTCTGCGCCCAGCGGCAGCACAATCTACGTTTACGACATAAACGGGAACCTGAAGGAAACGATTAACGGATTCAGCTTCTCAAATACCTTCAATGTCGTTCCAGCGCACATCGCGCTACACCCTAGCCTGCGGTCCGGGTACATAGACGGTCCTGATTCTGGTGTCACTGAGATTCAGGCGTTCACGTACTGAGCATCATCCCAGGCCTTCCTAACGGTGTGAAGGGTATCTCGCTGAAGCGTGCAGCGGGGTCAGTTTTCAAATGCAACCTGCAAGGCCGGAGAGCAATCTCCGGCCTTTTGTTTCGCATGGTTACGCGGACAGTCGAAAACAGAGAAAGCCGTTAGGTCGTGAGGGAATTATTGGCATCGCACCTCATTTCCTTCTGTAACTTGCATGATCTTTGCCGCATCCACTGGCATTGCGGAGGAAGAATCGCTTAAGATGTCCCAGCTCTCTCTTGCCGTCGCCGAGCATTCATTGGGTAAGAGGTTCACGACGATGACGAACGCAAGCCCGACGCAAAATGTGGTCAACCAATCGCCCGCGGCAAACGGGCTGGCAATAGTTCGGCTCACGATTGGCGCAATGTTAGTGTGGGTCTTCTTTGAGAATTTGGGCAAAGGACTCTACACCCCGGCGGGCTACGCAGGCCTGATCAACTATTACATTCAGCATAGTCACTCGCCGGCCGTCTGGAAGGGCGTTATGGGCTTCATGGCGAGTCATGCTGCGATGGCGGCTCCCGTGCAGGCGATGACCGAGATCTCTCTCGGGGTCCTGCTCGTCATCGGTCTGCTGACGCGTCCGGCCGCTTTTATAGCCTTTCTGTACCTGGGCAGCCTTTGGGTCTCAGAGTGGGGCACGGCTTGGACTTGGGAGCTGCTGGTTCCGGTGCTCGCATCGCTTGGACTCGCGGTGGGAAGCGCTGGCCGAGCATGGGGCGTCGACGCTTTACTGGCGCCACGCTGGCCATCCTCCCCATGGTTGTGACCTGAGCCCCAATCAAGTGCGAGTCTCCGTCGTCATTCCTACGCACAACGAAGCGCAGTCCATCGGCCGAGTCCTGACCGATCTCCCTGCCGATGTTGTCACCGAAGTCCTGGTTGTCGACAGCAATTCAACGGACGGAACGCCCGAAATCGCCGAAAAGATGGGGGCCCGCGTCCTCCGCGAACCCCGTCGTGGATACGGTCGGGCCTGCTTGACCGGGCTGGCGGGTGCCAGCAGCCCTGACATTGTTGTGTTCCTCGACGGTGACTACAGCGATCGACCTGCGGAACTGCCGACGCTACTGGCTCCCATCCTTGACGGCAGGGCCGATATCACGCTGGGATCACGCCTCGGAAAGCAAAGTATTCCTGGTGCATTGCCGTGGCACGCGGTGTTTGGCAACCGGTTGGCGGCTGCCCTCATCGGGGTCTTATACGGCCTGAGAATCAGTGACCTCGGGCCGTTCCGTGCCGGACGGGCAGATGTCCTCCGCCAGCTTCAACTCGAAGAGGCCACGTACGGTTGGGCCGTTGAGATGATCCTAAAAGGCACCCTAATGGGATTCCGCATCGTCGAGGTGCCCGTCAGCTACCATCCGCGCATTGGGAAATCGAAGATCAGCGGTACGCTGCGAGGGACGATTGGAGCGGCGTGGTTCATCCTCAGCCTGATAGTGCGCTATTATTTTCGGCACCGAAGGGCGTGACGCCGTAGTCTCGGGGGATCGGTAGGCGGTCTTGCATGGAACCTGGCCAGCGCAACCTGAATTCGCGTGATAGGGTGCTGGTTATTATGGCTAAGGCACCACGACCCGGTATGGTCAAAACCCGTTTAGCTCAGAGCCTTCCGGTCGAAGCCGTCACTGAGCTTTATCGCTGCCTTTTGGACGACACACTGGCACTGGCGAGCTCGTTGGACGATGTCGAGGTTGCCATTATGTGTCCTGCTTCGGATGTCGAAGAACTAACGCACGTGGCGAGAGGCACGATTGATGTCGTGGCGCAGGAGGGGAAGGGCCTGGCGGCAGGCCTGACCTCGGTGTTTGCCCATTTTGCCCATGACCGGCAACGCGTCGTTGCCTTCAACAGTGACAGCCCGCATCTGCCGGCGTCAGTGCTGCGCACTGCGTTCGAGGCACTTGTCGCGCACGACGTGGTGGTTGGACCGACACATGACGGCGGTTATTATCTCGTAGGCGCAACCGCCGCCAACCCAGCGCTCTTCAATAGCGACGGGATGGGTACCAACAGCGCTCTTGACGCCCTGCTGGCGCGCGCTCGCAGGTTGCAGCTTTCCGTTGGCTTCACAGATCCCTTTTACGATATTGACCTGGAGGGCGATTTAGCTCAGCTTGCCGCGGAGTTACGGCTGGCGCCGAGTCGAGCGCCACGAACTGCGACTTGGCTCAAGCGCTGGAGACAAATCGTGCCAGAGTCGTCGACGTCCGCGGGAAGCTTGTGAAGATCACGCCAGCTCGCAGGCTGTACGGGCTTGGCGCCATCCTGCTTGTGGCGCTGACGATCTGCTCACGGAAGTTCAGCGGCCAAGGCGAAGAATTTTCCATCATTCCGCTGTCCCTGGCCGGCGTCGCCTATCTTTTTGCCGTCCGTGAGTTCTTTTTCACACCAAAGTTCCCGAAGCGCGTCGTCATCGTCGGGCTGGTTTTGGCTGCCCTCTGGCATATTCCCTTTCTCCTGATGCCGCCCGGTTCCGATGATGATATTCGTCGGTATGTGTGGGATGGTCGAGTACAGCGGCTTGGCTATAACCCTTACCTTGTCGTTCCCAGCGATCCTGCGCTGGGAGCGCTGCACACGCGCGAAACCCGCGAGTTGAACAACCCGGATCTACCGAGCCCGTATCCAGCCGGAGCCGAGCTTTTCTTCCGTGCCGTAACAGCAATTCATGAATCTATCTTTACCCTGAAATTTGCATTTGTGGTTTGCGATTGGGCGATTGTTTTTCTGTTGCTCAATGTCTTGCATAGTAGCGGGCGAGCAGCGCATTGGGTTCTGGTTTACGCTTGGAACCCATTGTTGGCGACAGAAGTGGCGGGCAGCGGTCACATCGATGTTGTCGGCGCACTGCTGCTGTTGGTGTCATTTGCCGCGCTGGGACGCCGCTGGCGTACAGTTGCAGCCGTAAGTTTTGGGCTGGCTGTTGCCGTGAAACTGCTCCCAATTGTATTGCTGCCACTCTATTGGAAGCGCGTTCGCGCGCGCGACGGAGTGCTCGCGGCAGTCGTGTTCGGACTTCTGTACATTCCGTTTCTCAATCACGGGCGGATTCCGATTGGCTCGCTCGGCATCTACGTACAGAGTTTCCGCTTTAATGATCCGGTGTTTGCGGTTTTCGAGCGAGTGGCGACTCCGCAGATTGTCGTTGGGTTGGCGGTGCTGGTCGGCTTCATTACCGCCATCTGGCTGAGAAGAAAGTCCACGGCGTGGTCTGCAGACGCATTTGCATGGCCGATGGCAGCATCGCTTCTATGTGCGCCGGTTGTGTATCCCTGGTACTTGCTGTGGCTGCTGCCATTTTCGCGGTCGGCCTCTACGCTGCCACTCATCATCTGGACCGTGACCATTATTCCGACTTACTACGTTTGGCATCTTCGCGCGCTTGGACGTCCGTGGTTAGTTCCTGGCTGGATCATGCTGCTGGAATATGGATCTGTGGCAGCGGCCTGCGCAATTATCGCGTTGCGCCGGCTAAGCCACCCGACCCAGCCCGGCTGCTCAACGGGCTAGCTTTGGGAATTACTGTCTGAATGCGAAACCACCTACTGGGCTGAAACGCGGTTGTATCTTGAACCCTCTGTCCATCATCCAACACGGCGTCCGCCGAAATCACCGAGGAGATAACTCCATGAAAAATTCGAGCAGTCTTAAGGCCATACGGGCTCTGCTGGCTTTTGGGGTGCTGGTCCTTGCTGCAACGTCCTGGGCGCAGACGCGTCCACCAATTGTCGACAAGCTTGCCAAGGCCTATGGTTTCGATTCGTTTGGGCAAATCGATGCGGTCCGCTATACCTGGAACGTGCAGTTCCCGGGGGTCACTCTTTCGCGGACGTGGACCTGGGAGCCCAAGACCGGCCAGGTGACCTACGAGGGCAAGGATAAAGAAGGCAAGCCCGTGAAGGTGACATACCTGCGCTCACAGCTCAGCAGCCAGCCGGCCAATGTGAAGGACGAAATCGATCCCGGCTTCGTCAATGACAACTATTGGCTCATCTTCCCCTTCCATGTTTACTGGGACACCAGCGCCACCGTGACCGATGAAGGTGTGCAGAAACTGCCGCTGGGCAAGGGTTCCGCGGAGAAGGTCGTGGTGAAGTATCCTCCCGGAGGCGGCTATACGCCGGGTGACACCTGGACGCTGTACGTCGGCAAGGACGGGCGCGTGGAAGAATTCCGCTTTGACCACGGGGGCGCCGCGAAACCCAAGGTCGTGATCGCATCCTGGACCGGCTACAAAATGGCGGGTCCTTTGCTCTTCTCGACGGAGCACCGCGGCACCGCCGACGGCGGCCCGTTCCACCTATGGTTCACCAATGTGGCCGTCAAACTCGCGGGCTCGAACACCTGGACGGACGCAAAGTAAGCGCCGAGTCCCTATCGGGCAATTACGACGGTAGTGCAGGAACTGCTCATCTTGGGCAGGTCGCGGGTGGCGGCCATGCGTATCTGCAAGCTGGGACGTTCCCCGCGAACGATTGGACAGTAATGGTCAGGTTCCTGCAGCGCGCCTTGGAGGCGGCGGCGACCGGCACAGCCGCCGTGGCATGAATCCCGGAACTCGCAAGGCCGGCACGCGTCGGGAAGCGTGCGGGCCTTCTGGAACGGTGGGGAGTCTAGAATGTCGAGTCCCATCGAGATCAGCTCCGACAGCGGCTCCCCCAGTCCTGCCCAGTAAACGCAGGGCTGCGTCGTGGCCCGTGGTGTAACGCGCACGGTGCTCACCCCGCATCCCACCCGAAGCGGTGGGAGACCCGCCATCGCTCGAACCAGCGGCTCGCCAATGGCGATTACGTCCGTTTCCGCAAACAGTCGGCTGAAGCCCTCCCAATATTCTTCGTACGACAGGGAATAGATGTCGGATCGCACCGCCTGGTACACGTTTACACGCAGCGGAGCGCCTAACGCTTTGGCTACCCGTGCCACCTCCGTCAGACGCAAATAGTTCGCTTTCATCATGACCGCGACCACGGTCACAGCCGCGCCGAGCCTTACGCAACGTTCTGCCTGCCGATGGATCAGCTCCCAGTTGCCACGTCCGCGCTGCGAATCCTGCTCTGTCTGCGTCGGGTAATCGAGGGAAAACTCAATATCGTGAAAGGCACGCAGCTCGTTGTCTTCCAGCACGGCAATACTGTGACCATTGGAGGTGATAGTGAGCTGGATGGGTAACGTTCGCAGGTAGGCGAGTATCGCCCTGAAGTCCGGGTGCATCCCGTTCTCGCCGGTACCCAGATTCACGGAACGGATTGGCAGTCGCTCCATGACAGACTTCACCTGATCCAGAGAGAGGCGATCAGTGCGGGCAGGATCCCGGTAGCAGAAAGCGCAGGCGAGGTTGCACTCGTTGGTGAGCCCGAGGCCGAGCGCAATTTTATCGGGCGCCCTCGTCCGAGACGAAACTGAGGAAGATTGGCTTGCGGCTTTATTCATGCTCAGTTCCTTCATCGAGCCAGCAGCGAGTTTATCTGATTACATGTCGAGGTCAAGAAGTGTAGTTAGCCACCTGCCTATGTTAGTTCCCGCATTGGCCGCGATAAAGGTCGAGGCGGTTACTGCGCTCTGAGATGAATAGGTGTGGTGTGCGTGTCGGCTCACCGCCAGCCCATTCCTTTATTTCCGCTGGAGCAGAACGATCCCGTGGGCAACTTGTTCCGGGTGTAGAAGCAACCTCTCCGTGCAGTGGTCGGTAGCGCTGCCCTAAAGTTGACGTTCCACGTAGGATCGTCGGGCAGGCATTGTCCGGTCGGCGGCGTCTGATCGTTGGCCATGAAGTCGTTGGGAAGCTGCACCCCGAATCCGTAGCAGCCGCCGGTTGCACCGCCGGTGAAGTCCGACTTGTCCCAGGGACAGTCGATGGACTTGGTGGCCCAGTTAGAGCAGGCGTTCTGGCATTCTTTGTAGCCCTGGTCATTGGGGCTCAGGGCGCAGCCGCAGCTACTGCTGGGTGAATTCCATGTGCAATAACTCTGCGGCTGGCAATGCTCTTCGACGGCCTGGGCGTAGTTCTGCTTGAAGTCGGAGAAATTCATGTTCATGTGCACCGTCAGAATGCCCGCCGTTTGATCGAAGTCATAGCACCAGGCAAAATCCGCGCCCGGCTTGAGCGAGGAACACTCGACGATGCTGTAACTACTTTGCGGCATGAACTGGAATGGGCCATCCTTGTCAGCCCGTGTTACCCACAACTGGGCGGATTTGGTAGGGTCAAAGTCACTCCCAACATATAGCGAATAACTCTGGACCGTCGTCTCCTTGGCGTAAAGCAGAAACACATTATAGATTTGCCCTGCCGTGAAGACGTTGATGTCGGGCCCCACCGCCCAACTATTCTGCGTGGTTAAGGACGCGCCGGTATCCATGTAGTAGCTGCCGTTGTTGACCGTCAGACTGCTGCGCTGGTATACGGCTTGTCCCGCCATGCGAATGAAGGAGGCCGCATTGTCGTCGGCGGGAACCAGTCCCTCGCGATAAAGTGGCACTCCGAAACAGTTCGGTTGGGTGCACGTCTCGTCCCAATTGGTCACGGGGACGGTGCAGGCCGGGGGCACTGAGCCGTTGGCACAGGGAAATACTACCGAGGTTACGTACTCATACGGGCTGGTGTTGGCCGTTCCGCACAGTGGCTCGGAAAGGCTGCACGTTCCCCAAGGCTGTGGCATGTTGTCCGCAATGTCGGAGGCGCATTCCACTGTCTCCACCGGCGCATTGAAGAAGTTGTCCTTGTTGACCGAGATGGTGGGGAGATATTGTTGCGCTTGCCGCATCGCCGGCCCCAGCAGGCCGGTCAGTGAGCCGTCGTCATCGCTCAGCTCGGTCTGGCGGTCAACGTCAGTGAAGCCGTTGAACATGGCGCTATTCTGCACGCAATAGCGGTCCGCTGTCAGGGTGGTGTTTACGCTGTAGGTGCCGGGCTGAAAGAGCGGCTCAATAACGAAGTGGCGGATGTCGACATTGTTGAAGAAAAGGTTCTTGGAGTGAAATTCCGGCGGGTAATAGAACCCGTTGGGCTGTTTCCACGCAATGGCAGCATTCGGCAAATAGCAGGTGTTTGCCTTTGAATCTAGGGGTACACCCAGGGAGTTGCCGTACATCCACCCGCTGCTTTGGCACGTGGCACCTTGTCCAGGCGTACAGCCGCTTAGGGTGGTTTCATTGATATTCAGATACGCATCGGAGTCCTGAAAGGACGGACCATCGTAGATGTTGAAGAACCGCTGGTTCAGGGCGAAGTTCTCCAACTGCATGCTGATGCCTTCGTGAGGGTTGAGGCAGTACGCCGCTTCAGGCGCACCATTATCGGTCCTCAGGGCACACTTAAGTTGGGAATTGGGATTAAACGGCCCGGCATTCAGCGCGAATGGATTATTTGGCTGGGTGCTGCCGATGAAGACGTTCTTATGGGCCAGCGCCCAGTAGCCGGGAATTTCATCCGAGGTGCCGTAGCCGCCGCCCGAGACGAACGTCACCCCTCCATTCTGTACATCCGTAATGGCGCTGTTTGACAGCAAATACCATTGCGGACGCAGCCACAACGCAGCGAAGCCCGTATCGGCCCAGTTGAACGACGTAGTGAAGTGGTCGATGGCGGTGACCGCGCAATTTTGTTCCGCTCCCGCCGCACATGTCGGGACGGCACTGTTACTACTGCAATCCAGGTTGGGAGGGCAGAGCGTGGGATATCGTCCTTGGCTCGGATTCACCATGGGATAGTAGTTCTCGGCGGCGGTAGTGCCGATTCCCGGAGCCAGCGGATTGTTGACCCTCGGGACGAGCGGCGCGCCTGAATCGCCATTGGAAACCAGCCCGAAGCACTGCACGCTTTGCCCAATCGTAAAAAACGCGTTCTGCGAACTGACGCAAGAGTTGCCCACAAAGCTCTTCAGCGGCGTGGTTCCATACCGGTTCTCAGTGTCCACCTGTTGCTCGGCGGCATAGCCCGTCCCCCAATACTCGTAGCGGGAATAGCCGCTGTTACCGCCCGGCGTCAGCCAGTAGCACATGCCGCAGCCGCCCGCGCCGCTGGCCGTGTTGTACTGGAAATCGTTCCAGCCGTTCATGATCCAGTACGGCGTAGGATGGTCTACGTCGGTGGAGTATGGGATCTGGTCAGTTGCCCCCGAAGAAGGCTCGCTGGCCGCCAGAATTCCCGGGACACAGCGCGGATTCTGGACATTGACTATGGCCGAGCGGGCGAAGACTCCGAGATTGCCAGAGAGCTTGTTGTCGGTCTCCGTGCCGTCCTCAAGGTAGTATCCATGCCCGATGGAGAGATAGCCGACATTGCGTGCCAGGGTCACCCCGGCGGTGGCGTGGATGGTATACCAGCGCGTCATGGAATCCCACACTGAGGAATCGGCGACATAGGTATTCACCGGAGTCTGGCGCGCCATATGGAAGTGGACGGGATAATGCATGATCCGTCCGCCCTGTCCCAGTTGGTAAAACTCCACTCCCTGCACTTGGTAAGACTGAAACCCCTGCCGCACGATGGTGTGTCCGCCAAAGAAGTAGCAATCTCGCGGATTCTTGCTACAAATCGGCGGGTTGCCGCTTTGACATTTACTGGAGTCGGGGAAGGGCGATCCCGGAGTATCGCCGGCGGAGACGATGCGGATGCTGCGGGTGAGCAGTCCCACCGCCGCGCGAGTCTCCACACAACGGGTTTGGCCAGCGGAGCACTTGATGCTGGTGTCCTGGTCCGGGCCAACACCAGCAGGAACTGAGCTGGTGTCGAACGTCGTGCCATTGTGTGAATAAACCGCCGGTGTGGTGGTGAGGACGGTAAGGCCGTTGCTGGTACTCGCCGACTGGATGGTCAACAGCTCCGAGTGTCCCGGCAGGTAGTCGGTCGTGCTGACGACAATCTGGTCGCCCTTCTGCCAGTCAACGGCGCGATCCAGATACAAGAGGCTAAAACTGTTTCCAGGGGACAGGTTCCCCGCCAGTCGCGCCCAGCTTTTGCCGGAATCCGAAGGTTTCAGCGACCCGTAGGTCGCTCCCTTCTTACCAAACAATTGCAGCGTACCCCCGTAGGACAACGCCAATACCTTGTAGCCAAAGTAGCCGGGGGGATCGCCTCCTCCGTCGTAGTCGATGGGCATGTATTGGTAAAAGCAATCCGTAACGCCGCCGGGTAAGGAATTTGACACGCATGAGGTCGGATCAATCTCCATGGCCACGTTCGACGTCCAGATGTTCATGGGTATTCCGCACGGGCCGACTGTATCCGACGTGGGCGTTTGGCAAACAATGCCCTGTGCATGACCGTTCGTTCCCTCGTCCAAACCCCAGAGGTGAAACGTGATCTGCCCGCCGGCGGTCCCGATAGGCGCGGTAGTGCTTCCGGCTATCAGGCTGCCTGTGCTCTCCACCAGGATGGATTTTGCCCAGAAGTCGATTTTCGCGTCGGTAAAAAGCAGTGTGCCGCCGGAAATGATGTTGACGTTGCGGTACTGGTAGATGCCGGCTCCCACTGTACACGTGCCCCCGGAGACAATGAGATCTCCCGCATCTCCGCTGGGCAACAATCCCGTGGTGCAGCTGGTGGTGCCGGCGCTGGCGCTGCCGGCCAGCAAAGCGATCGTGATAACGGCGGCAAAAAGGTTAGTTGTACGCGTCCGGATTCGAACGCAAGTCGGCATACTTCCGCATGTTTTCAATCGCGGTTCCCCAATTTTCCGGCGGCCAGTCGGTCCACAACGATTGCAGAAAGCGCGAGAAATCCTACTACAGCATGGCTACCTAAGCATATGAAATTCATTGATGTGAAATCTTCGCGCATTGCAGAAAATAGAACTGCTGTCGAAGGGGCGCTGTTCTTAAAATAAGTGTAGGTTCCGGGCTCGCCTCGGAGCGGGCCGCCTTGGGTCACTTATCCAGCCAGGGTTTGGCGAAGGTAGCCTGCGACGTCACTGACGAAGCGATGCACCGAAACCTCCGCGATGCGATGGCCTGCGATCGCGTTCATGGTCTTGCCCACGGCGCCCAGAGGTGGCTCATACGTCCCAGAGAAATCCAACTGGGTTTCGGTCCCGGTCAGCGGGTATATCGAGAGCTCACCCTGCATAAGGGGGAACAATCGCGGCAAGGTTGCGGCCTCCCATTCCAGGAGCAATGTGGTGCTGCCGTTGGAAGTGGCATCCGGCGGTTTCTCCTCGATGCCCTTCACGAGGATTTTGATGTCGGCCTTCACTCCCACCCCAGCAAAATCGACGTGCAGCTCAGCGGCAACTGATTCTGCGCGGGAAGCCGCAGCCTTGGTAGCCGACTGGAACACCGCGACTGCATTTTGCTTCAGGGTATCGCGGACGCGATCGTACGGATGGTTCACGTAGTCGTAGCTGCGAATGTTGCGCCCGGTGCTCATCAACCTTGTTCCGCCCAATTAGACCGCCGACTTGCGAAGCGGTAGTCACGCCACTGTACCATAGTGCGGGCCAGCGGCAATGTTGCAGATTCTGTCCATGTCCCCGTACTATTACCCGTTTGTATGTCCGGTGCGTCGCGAGCCGCGCTGAAGATTTTGCTTGTATGATGTCTAGGCTTCAGATTCAATCGCGGTGTATCAGCGGTTGCTCTGGGTGTTGCGATTCAAATGGTGAGGAGGGTCGATGGCGCTCATAGACGTCCCTTTGACGCGCTCGGGTTTTGGGCAAACCCGGCGCGTCGACAACTGGTGGGTGCAACCTGTCGTCGTGTTTCTCGGTCTCTCTGCATTCATTGTCTATTCCACCTGGGCGGCGTTTCAGGGGCAGCACTACCGGTTCGGACCGTATCTCTCGCCTTTCTACTCTCCCGAATTGTTCGGCTCCGCGGATAGCTGGTTCGGCCGAATGCCGGGCTGGATGCCCGTCTGGGTCACGGGAGCGCTTCTGATCCTTTGGGCACCGGGCGGATTTCGTGTTACCTGCTATTACTACCGGGGCGCTTATTACAAGGCTTTCTGGGCCGACCCACCTTCCTGTACGGTAGGCGAGCCGCGAAAGACCTATCTCGGCGAACGATCTTTTCCGCTCATCATGCAAAACATTCACCGGTACTTCCTTTATCTGGCGCTGGTGTTTCTTGTTCTTCTTGGACACGACGTGTGGAATGCGTTCTGGTTCAACGGCCGATTCGGCATTGGCGTCGGCACTCTGGTCTTGCTGACCAACCTGGTGCTATTGAGCTCGTATGCGTTTGGCTGTCACTCTTTTCGCCACATTGTTGGTGGCTTTCGCGACCGGCTGGCCGGCGCCCCAGCCCGCAAGAAGGCCTATGACTGTGTGAGCTGTCTCAATCGCCGACACATGGTGTTTGCCTGGTGCAGTCTCTTCAGCGTGGCGTTTGCTGATCTTTACGTGCGGATGTGCTCGATGGGTGTGTGGACGGACTGGAGGATCGTTTAGTGGCCGAGTACATCACGCACGAACACGATGTTGTGATCATTGGAGCGGGCGGAGCGGGGCTGCGTGCTGCCACCGAGGCTTCCGCTGCCGGCGCAAAAGTAGCTGTCATTACGAAGTCACTTCTCGGCAAAGCCCATACCGTAATGGCCGAGGGTGGAATTGCCGCGGCCATGGCGAATGTAGACGATCGCGATAGTTGGCGGGTCCACTTTGCCGACACGTTGCGCGGAGGCCAGTATCTGAATAACTGGCGAATGGCTGAGCTCCACGCCAAAGAGGCTCCAGACCGGGTGCGCGAACTCGAAGCCTGGGGTGCCCTGTTCGATCGCACCGCCGACGGCCGCATTCTACAGCGCAACTTTGGCGGGCATCGCTATCCCCGGCTGGCCCATGTTGGCGATCGCACGGGGCTGGAGATGATACGTACGCTGCAAGACCACGGCATCCATCTCGGCTTAGACGTCTTCATGGAACACACGGTCGTAACGCTGTTGAAAGATGGCGGTCGCATCGCGGGAGCGTTTGGCTACGATCGTGAGCGCGGGCGATTTCACTTGTTTCGCGCCAAGGCCGTCGTGCTGGCGACGGGCGGCATTGGAAGAGCTTACAAAATCACCAGCAACAGCTGGGAATATACCGGGGACGGCCACGCTCTCGCCTACGATGCGGGCGCGTCGCTGATGGATATGGAATTCGTGCAGTTCCATCCTACCGGAATGATCTGGCCGCCCAGCGTGCGCGGCATCCTGGTGACGGAAGGAGTGCGTGGCGAGGGCGGAGTACTTCGCAACAGAAACGGGGAGCGATTCATGTTCAAGGACATTCCTCCACTCTATGTAAATCAGACCGCCGACTCCGAGGAAGAAGGCTGGCGTTATACGCAAGGCGATAAAAACGCCAGGCGCCCACCGGACCTGCTGACCCGCGACCACGTGGCCCGCTGCATTCGGCAAGAGGTGAGGGAAGGACGCGGCAGTCCCCATGGAGGCGTGTTCCTCGACATCGCCTGGATTAAAGAGAGGCTTCCCAACGCCGCCGAACACATCAAGAAGAAGCTTCCCAGCATGTATCACCAGTTCAAGCAGCTGGCCGATATCGACATTACCCAGGAGCCGATGGAAGTTGGGCCCACCACCCATTACATGATGGGCGGAGTCCGGGTGGATGCCGACTCGCAAATGTCGGATGTCCCCGGATTGTTTGCCGCGGGAGAATGTGCAGCGGGGTTGCATGGCGCCAACCGCCTGGGAGGAAATTCACTTTCCGATCTACTGGTTTTCGGTCAGCGCGCCGGAGAGTATGCCGCAAAATTCGCCAAAGAAAATTCATACGGCGCGATCAATACTCAGGAACTTGCATCCGCGGAACAAGAGGCCCTTCGTCCCTTCGAGGACAAAGGCTCGGAGAACCCATACGGCGTACAACACAAGCTGCAAGACGTAATGCAGGACCTGGTGGGGATTGTTCGCCAGGAGCAGGAGATGCTGCAAGCGTTGGAGCGCATTCGAGAACTAAAGATTGCCAGTGAAGCCGTGAGTGTGGACGGCAATCGGGAATACAACTCAGGCTGGCACACCGCGCTCGACCTGCACAATCTGCTGACCGTCTCAGAAATTGTGACGTACTCCGCGCTGGAGCGAAAGGAAAGCCGCGGCGCTCATTTCCGCGACGATTATCCGGCCAAGGACGAGCAGTCGGGAAAATTCAATATTGTGGCGCGGAAAGGACCCAATGGAGAAGTGCGGCTCACTCGCGAGCCAATTCCGCCCATGCGGGAAGACTTGCGACAAATCGTCGAGGAGATGAAGTAATGGCGACGGCAACCTTTCGCATCTGGCGCGGAGAGAAGGGACAGGGAGAGTTCCAGGATTTTACCACCGAAGTCTCGGCCGGGATGGTAGTGCTGGACGCCGTTCATCAAATCCAGGCGGAACAGGCGGGCGACCTTGCCGTCCGCTGGAATTGCAAGGCAGGGAAGTGCGGTTCCTGTTCCGCCGAAGTCAACGGAATGCCGAAATTAATGTGCATGACCCGGCTGAATACGCTGCCGCTCGACAAGCCTGTGACGGTCGAACCCATGAAGGCATTTCCTCACGTGAGGGACCTGGTCACGGACGTATCGTGGAATTACAAGGTGAAGCAGCGTATTCCGAAATTCCAACCGCGCAAGCCCGATGCTGAAGACGGCACCTGGCGCATTGCACCTGAAGACGTTGATCGCGTGCAGGAGTTTCGCAAGTGCATCGAGTGCTATCTCTGTCAGGACGTTTGCCACGTATTACGAGACCACCACATGCACGAACAATTTATTGGGCCAAGGTTCCTGGTTTATGTAGCAGCTTTGGAAATGCATCCTCTGGACACCGGCGACCGAGTTGAAGAGCTGCGGAAGCAGTTCGGCATCGGCTTATGCAATATCACGAAATGCTGCACCAAGGTATGCCCGGAGAGCATCACGATTACAGACAACGCGATTATTCCGCTAAAGGAAAGGGTGGTAGATCGATTTTTCGATCCACTGTCAAAGTTGTTTCGCGTTTTCAGCCAAGAGAAAGCCTAGGAGATGTTATGCAATTCGAACTGAAGCCCATCTCAGTGCAAAGTATCCCCCACACCCTTGAAAAAGTAGAGCGCTACAGGCTGCTGAACGAACCTGTTCTTGCCGAAAGCATTTGCCTGGACGTTCTGGCGGTGGTGCCCGATCACCAGCAGGCGCTGATTTCCTTGCTGCTGGCGCGGACCGATCAATTCCACTCGCAATCCCACGCCCAACCGAAAGGGGCCGAGGAAGTTCTCGCTCGAATTAAGGGAGACTACGAGCAAGCCTATTACGCTGGTGTCATCTGGGAGCGTCTGGGAAATGCCCGCGTTCGTCACGGCGATCCTGGGGCCCGTATTTCTGCATACCACGCTCTACGGGATGCGATGAGTCATTACGACCAGGCCATGAAGGTTGCCCCGCCGGGAAACGACGACGCCATCTTGCGCTGGAACACCTGTGCCCGCGTGATCATGCAGAACCCGGACATTCAGCCGCTATCCGAGGGCGATCCACAGGCATGGCTGAGCGACGATGCTGGTTCCAGAATCGCAGACGCTTAACGTCGATCCTATTCGGGGGCACCACCGCTGTAGAAGACACTGGGCAGAAACACATTCTGCCCATACTGCGGCGAGCCGTTGGTACAGGAGTTGCCATTTCCCCAGTTCACGTAAGCGTAGTTCGTGCAGGTACAGCCCTGCCCCGGGGCCGTCCAGATGCCGCCGCTGAATGGCAGCGCAGTAAAGCACGAAAGCACCTGTGGAAGCGTATACACCGACTTCACCGAATTCGAACAGCTACTGGGGCATGAGTTCCCGGTGGGATACAAAGCCATCTTTGAACCGTTGCCACCGTTCGTGGGAGGCGCATACAGATTGAACGACGGCCATACAATCTGAGTGCCTCCATTGATGTTGGTGATCTGGGTGAATGGCTGCACCGTGACCTTCGTCGGCTGCGTTTCCCCCGGCTGCTGCACCCCGAATGTCATTGCCGGCAGCGGGCTGGGCGGAGGTGTCACGACGAAAGTAAAAACCGCCGCGTTGCTCGTATTGGGAGGGTTCTTGTAGTTCACCGGATTGGGAAGCAGGACGGTATTTTTCGCTTGATTGTTGTAGGAGATTACTCCGTAATTCTGCTCCGCCTCCGGCGTACTAAGCGTTCCATTGGTCGGTCCCTTGATGGGCTGATCGTAAGCCTCGAAAATCAGGGCCGGAACTGAACTTGTCTTCAGATAAGCATAGAGGCCCTTGTAATACGCCACGGCGTCGGCGAGCGTTCCCACGCGCCAGCTAGCCTGATACCCAGTGTCCTTGCCGGCTGTCCACCATCCCGTCTCGCCGATCATTGCCGGACGGCACATCGATCCCGGACAGGCGTAGGTGGCTTGCATGCAATTTACTTCCGCCCGCAGAAAGCCGACGGCGTCACTCGGAGGAGTTACGTTGCAGGAGTTCGGCGCGCATATGGGCGGCTTCTGCTGCCCCATCTGCGGAGGGCTGACGCATGAGAACTGCGGAGGGTAAACATCTTCGATCACCGGGGAGCCCGGCGGGTAGGACGCCGCCAGCATCTGCCCTTGAGCCGCGATCATCTGACCGATCACGGTCGCCGAGCTTAGATAGACACCACCGTTGCTGCCGTTGCTGACCATGACACCGTCTTTGATGAGCTCGGCGCTGGTGGTCTTGATTGCGCCGATCAGGTCGCTGATGTTGTTGTCATTCCCCAGCACCAGGACTTCGTTGCCGACAATCACCAGCTTAACGACCTTCTGGAAGACCTTTGGTGTAACTTGCTGGATCACCTGTCGGAGTTGAATCATCGAGAAGGCCAGGACCTGCTGGAAGGTCATGCCCGACACGTTGGTGCAGGCCTGGCCCTGGGCCGGATCGGTCTGGCATAGCTCAACCTGATACACCACCGTCTGCTGCGGCCCGCTGGGGTTGGCCAGGTTGAGCTGGTTGATGCGATTGATCATGGCAATCCAGACTTTGGCTGGGTCTCCGTAAGCGCGCACAGACAGGAAGCCCGCCGAGCGAAGCTGCGTCATATCGAGCGGAACACTGGATTCCATATAGCTGTTCTTCGCGTCCTGCACATCGGACGGAGTGCCGGTACACTGGATGATTCCGCTGCTTCCGTAGCACGGATAATGTGGTCCGTAGGCCGCACCGATGCCGATTTGATTGAAGAGCGCCAGGCGAGCGGGTGGAACCGTGTCCGAATTGTCGTCGGTTGCCATGCCGTTGACTGAGCTAAGGCCCAGCACAAGACTCGCGAGTGCTGCAAAAATCCGGCTTTTCATGGAACGTCCCTTCTGTCCGCGAAGTAAGTTGTTTTTCGGAGGCCCCATTCCACTCAAGTGGGTACTGAACCTGCGGAATGATGCTCCCCGTTAATTCCGTCTTAGTCCCGCTGCAAAGTTTGTAACTACCGTTACTGATTGGCTGACCTGCTGCGAAATACGGTCGAGAAGGATTTTCTTTCCGTCGGGGCTGACATCGAAGAAGAACTGCGGCGACGACCAGTTGGTGACGAGCGGCTGAGGCGAGCCGAATTGCAGCGCGCCACCGGCCTCCTTCACCGGCACGGCGAACAAGTTGAGTCGCGGATCCATATAATAGAGCTCTTTCCCGTCGCTGCTCCACGTCGCAAACACGCCGCCATTTGCCGACACCTGCCATTTGCCTGGGCCGCGGAACGCCGCGACATAGACCTCTCTCGCGCCGGATTCGGTTGAGACGTACGAAATCCATTGTCCGTCGGGTGAAACGTATCCGCTGGTCGCATGTGGGACCAACAGCCAGGGCTTGCGATCTCCTTCCAAGGGCAACGCCCATATGTCTTCGCTGCCCACTTGGCCACGGAAATAGATCAGATACTTACCATCATGGGTCCAGTCGCTGGCGGAAGCGAGCTGGTCCTCGCTGAGCAGAAGCTCTTCGGATCCGCTTCCGTCGGCGCGTTTGCGGCTGAGGTTGGCGTGGCCGTTGCGATCGGAGGTGTAGGCCACCCACTTGCCATCAGGCGACCAAACCGGCCATTGGTTCGCAATTGGCCCGAACGTTAGCCGGGTGCGCACCCCGCGGACCAAGTCGAGCACCCAGATGTCGCTTTGGCCGTTGTCGATCTCCATGGCAACACGATCACCTTGCGGAGAAAGGACTGCTCTCTGCAAATTCGCAAGATTATCGGCGATGATGCTGCTCTGTTTTCCGCCGCGATCGACCAAAACCAGTTGCCAGGTCCCGCTGCCGCCATTGGCCAGAACCAAAAGCTTGTCGGCGAACGCTGAAACATCCATATGCCAGGTGGTGATGTCGTTCATCACACCTTTGGCGATGGTTACGGGCTCTCCGCTGAGCGTGCCAGAAGCCGGATCGAAGGGCTGCGCCATCAGCTGATCACTGCGCGCGAACAGCAGAAATCCACCCGAATAGATGGCATTCGATTGAGAATGGAACAGCGGACGGTTCTCCTTCCCATCCATCGAGGCGTAGTACACCGTGTCATTGTTCCACTTGGAAGGATCATGATGTATGGCGAGATACAGAAAATGCCTTCCGTCAGGAAGGAAGAACGGCCAGCGGTGGGAGGTGTGCTGCGTGCTATCGACCTTAGTGACCTCAACCGGCGTCCCGCCGGTGGCATTGATTCGCATCAGCGGATTTAGCGTAGCCGGCGAGAAGAGGATCACGCCACCCGGCCCCCAGCTGCCCCCGCGGCCGAATGGCGCGTTGGCAATGACTTGGGGCGAGCTGCCATTCACGTCGATCGTCTTCAGCTTGCCATCGGCAAAAAATCCCAGCGAACGGCTGTCCGGAGACCAGAACGGAAATACCGCATTCTCCGTGCCGGGCAGCGGCTGCGCCTCCAGAGAATCCATAGGACGGACCCAGATAGCGGTGTTGCCATCCGCCTTATTCGCGGTGAATGCGAGACTGGCTCCATCAGGCGACAATACCGGCGGACCCGCGGCATCGCCGGACAGGTTCAACGTGGTTTTGTCGGGCGGGTTGATGACAGTCTTCGTCATCGGCGTCGACGATCCGGAACGATTGACGAATGCTCCTGCGATGACGCCCAAAACCAATGCCAGCACGACCCCGAGGGCCCAGCCGATCCGTCGGCCCACTCGCGACTTGGGAGCAGCCGCATGCATTGCAGCCATCCCAGTCGAGGAGCTGCCGGTTGCGACCCACTGCAACTCCAGCTTGACGTCGTGTGCAGTCTGAAAGCGCTGCTCAGGTTCTTTCTGCAAGCAGGTAGTAACGACGTGCTCAAACGCTGGCGGCGTCATGGGCTTCACCGTGCTGATCGGCTCCGGATCTTTCTCCAGAATTGCCGATGCCAGCGAGATCTGACTTTTGCCCTCGAAGGGCCGCTTGCCAGCCGCCATTTCGTACAGGACGGTGCCCAGGGCGAAGATGTCCGAGCGGGCGTCGGCCTCCTTGCCCTCGATTTGCTCCGGCGCCATGTACTGAACCGTGCCGACGATGGTGCCCGCCGTAGTCAATGGACTTATAATGTCGGCCCCGGTTGAGGTGGCGGCGACGGCAGTGAACGATGGTGGTGTTCCCGAACTGGAGCTGGCCCGTGCCGCGTTCAACGGCTTTGCCAATCCAAAATCCATGAGCTTGACGCCGCTTTGTGTCAGCATGATATTGCCGGGCTTCAAATCGCGATGCACGATTCCCCGCCGGTGCGCAACGTCCAGCGCTTCGCAAACTTCGATGCCGATCTTCAGTGTCTCTTTCAGCGGCAATGCGCCTTTTCTCAAGTATTCCGCCAACGTTGCTCCCTCGAGATACTCCATGACCAGGAACGCAATGCCGTCCTGATGTCCAATGTCATAAAGGGTGCAGACGCGCGGATGATTCAATGCCGAGATGGCTCGCGCCTCGCGTTCGAAGCGTTCTCTGGCCTCAGGGTTTTCGGAATGGCTTGTCGGCAGGACTTTTATTGCAACGGTACGGTCCAGGCGGGTGTCGCGTGCGCGATAGACTTCGCCCATGCCGCCCGACCCGAGCAGAGATTCAATTTCATAGGCGCCCAACTTTGTACCGGAAGTTAAGACCATTGGTGCGACATTATACTTCAGGGCGCAGCATTGTTTACTTATTGCTGCGCGTTCCCCGTCCCTGGCGGTAACAATGTTTTTCCGATCGAATCAACGACAAGGCTGATTGGCGATAACAGGCAGACTTACACTCAATTGTGGCGGGAAGGGAATCCCCTAGGCTACGCCCTGAGTTTTCTGAGGTGCGCCGGTTCCCACCGCTGACTCCGCTTCCATCCTTTGCTGTAGCTTTTGGAAATAGCGGGTGAGGTCTTCAGGAATCGGCCTGAATAACTGACGCGCGGACAGCATCTTATCCAACATGTTAAGCAAACCCGTGTTCGCTCCAAGCTTGCAATTGGTGGCACGGAATCCTTCTGCTAACTCGCTCTGCTGACAGGCCGTGGGATGCCGCCCGAGTAAGCACTCCAGCATTACGATGCCAAGTGAGAATATGTCAGAAGAGCAGGATACCCACTCCCCTCTGGCCTGTTCCGGCGAAAAGTAACCCAACGTTCCAAAAGGCTTGCGGGCGGCCATAGTATTGTCGCGGTCGGTGTCCCTGGCCGCACCCAGGTCGATAAGAACAGCGCCACCGGAATCTCGAAGCATAATGTTCGAGGGCTTTATGTCTCCGTGAACAATTCTTCGCGACCAGATTGCCGCAATTGCGGCCGCGACATCACGTCCTATAGGCAGCACCTCGGTGTCCAGCAGCCGTCCTCCGACTCTCAGCCGCTGGCTCAGCGATTGTCCGTCTACGAATTCCCACGCGACGTACCGCGTGTGTCTGCCGGCTACGTCACAGTAACCATGTTCGATTAGCCGAGCCAGGCTGGGATGCGAGACATTCTCGATCGCCGTGATCTCACGTTGTACGCGAATTTCCTGATTGGGATAGAGATTCAGTTTCAGGGCTACAACGTCATCAGCCGCGGTGCCGTCCGGCCGAACAGTTCTGGTTGCCTTAAAAACTACTCCCTGACCACCAACGGCGATCTCGGAGTCAACGATGTACCGCTGACCCAGCGCAGTTTCGATATCAGCAGGCAAGAACGGATGGTCAGCCATACTATCTTCGGCGTAAGCGGCAAGTCTGCTTACGTTTCCTTTCCACAGGATGCGAGAGGGAGCGGTTCAGACGGGGTTCTCCCCGGTGGCCTTGGGTCTCTGGAATACAGGTTTAAAGTACTTCCCGAGCGGTGTTTCTGTACAGACCACTCAAGAGGCCCCTTGCAGTAGCACCATAGCATAGCCCTCTTCGAGTCAACGCCCACTATGTTAGTGCTAGTGTTGCCAAGGTTATTCCCCAGCATCAAGAGATCTTCTTGCAAGGAAACCAGTAACATTGCCCTTAAGTCACCATCCTTGATGGAGATGCGAGTCGCTAGTTCTTTCCCTCGGCGATTTGCAGGTCCAGGGCGGAGCGTTCACCGTTAATCACAACAGTTCCCGAGTCGAGCAATTGCTGCCCCGTGCAATCGTAGGTGGCGAAGCAGTGCATTACGCGCAATGGGAAGAAGAATTCCACAGCCTCAGCTGGGGAGTCATCGCTAAGGCGGATCATACTGCTGAAATCCACACCGTCGAAGTCCACGTCCGGAGGAAAGTAATCCAATGTCGGTCGAATCAGGTGAGCTACGTGCTCGTCAAAAGCCAGTGCCGCGAGTTTGTAGCGCGAGATTCCGGGCGGGACTTGGAGTGCAGTCCGGAAGGAGAGCTGCAAATAGGCGGCCTGCCGGAAGCCGATGAAAGTAGGCGTCGCGTACGCAAGGAAATGGGCCTGCTCGTCGAGACCTTTCACCAGCCGCTCGATCGCGTCCTGGTTCTGCCGCTGAAGTACTGCCAGCGACTCGGGCGTGAATATCCGCATGGGAGTTGCGGAGGTCTTCATCAGATTGGTCGACACCGTAGGAGTGTTCGAAGGCGCATTGCTCGCGGCGGAATTCGCCGGTTCCGCAGGTTGCTTCTTAGCCGGGGGCAGTGGCGTGAACCTTTCCTTCCACTCCTCCGACGGAGCGCCCTCTTGCAGCCATAACGAGTAGGGCTGTCCGTTGAGGAACACTTGTGCCTCCAAAACGGCGGCTTGCTTCTGGTCGTCGTTCTTTGCATCCACCAGCTTTTGCGCAACCAGAACTGGAATAATGACCGTGATGTTCTCCGGCTGTTCGGAGCTCACGCCCATCATCTTCTGCCGTACGTGATGGGAGACTTCGATAGCAAATGCGGAAAACTCCGAATCATCCGGGAAATGCGGGACTTCTGCTTGCAGCAGGGGCATGACCACCTGCTGGAAGGTTTCTTTCATCCTGGCGTAGGAATCCATGCGGTCCGCGGAATAGGCCGCATAGTAGTTGCCGGTGATCTCCAGCACGGTTTGACCCTTGTAGGTGTCGAAGCGGATGGAGCGCTGGTCGGCGAGCTGCATCCTGGCCATGTCAACATCGAGAACGCGGCTGAAGTAGAAAGGATAAGGAAATTTGTGCGCCTCGATCTCGGCTCCGATCGCCATCAGGGTCTGAAGGTGCCGCTGCTGCAAGTGTTGCGCCTTAGGGTCGGGTAATTCCATGGGTGTGATTGCCTGGGCATGCAGAGCCGATACCGCAGCTGCCAGTACCACGAGCAGCACCGCAATTCTGCTGACAATGCTCTTCATTGACCATCCTTCGTCGGGTTTACTTGGAAAGCGTAAAATCCGCCTTGCCCGTTCCGGCAACCTCTATTGATTTCGTCTGTTGTTTCGATCCTTCATGCCATGCGACGACGTTGTACTTGCCGTCGGGAACATTTTCGATCTTGTAGTTTCCGCCAGCATCGGTTTCGGTGAAGTAGGGCGTCGGGCTGACGATAATGTAGCCCGACATTTCAGGATGTACATTGCACAGCAGAGGCACTACGCCGGGCTGATCAAACTTGAAGTCCCGTTTATCACCCTTCGGCCAAGTCCCCAGATTGTGGCCTTCTTTCTTGTTTCCACTGATGGATGGCCAGAAGACGTTGTGCTGCACCGAATCGTTGTTTTGAAATTCGACCGTCGTCCCTTGCTCAACTACCAGCAGATGAGGATTGAACATCAAGCCCTTGCTGACTGAGCATGGGCTTCTGGGTGGGCACGGGAAATGTCTTGCCCGGGATTGTGTCCACATAAACTACGGATTTTCCGGGCGATACTTTGCCTTCGATTGTGCCCCCGAAAGCGGCGGCTGCCACGGAGGCTACGAATAAGAACATGAGTAGAAAACAGCGAGTCATTCAGAATCCTTTCGTAGTTTGTGCATCCTTACAGGCTGAACAGCTAATACACCCATTCCAATCCGGCTACGGCGGTATTGGTATGGAACGGATTTAGTGCGACCGGCAATCCGGTCACCGGATTGGTGGCGATCACGACCGACTGAGACGGGCGGAACTGATACTCAAACGACGCCTTGATGTTCGGGTGAATGAGGAATTGCACCCCCGGCGTAATGCGATTCCGGGTTGAAGCGAACGGCGCGTTGAACGGCGCCCCGGTAAATGAGGGGTTGGTTTGCAGCCCGTTAATACGATCCGAGGTCGAGTTCACGCCGTCATAGCGGATCATCACGTACATCCACGGATAGGCAAGCCATTCAGCGTCCACGAAACCGCCGCTGAAGGTAGCGGGTGTGCTGTGGATGAAACCCACCGGCACGGCAGCGCCTAAGTTCTGCAAAGGAATAAGATTGCCGGCTCGCATCGATGGGCAGCAGGTTTTCGTCGTGCCCAAACATATAGAGGGCGTTGAACTGCAGGCAGCAGCGATAGTTGAAGGTCATGTTGCCGCCGACGCGATAAAACGGCTCACGCGCGGTGACAACCGCCGACGTACCGTCGGCCGCCGGCGCCCAGCAATCGCTGTACCGAACGTCCGTAGAAATAGTAGCGTGCCGAAGTTCAGATAGGTGTGGTCGCGCGGGCCGGTTGGTCCTGCCGCCTGTATTGCCTCGCGGCTTTCCTTGTCGTGCTCCAGGTTGAAGCGGTAGTTGAATGAGGCGTAAATGTCCTTGAAGTTCGAATCCGAGGCCACGCCCAGGCCGCCATTGTTGCTGCCCGTCGCTTGCGGCACATAAGGGCTGCCGGGATTCTGGTCCTGTCCAACTCCACTGGTGTTCTGATTGATGATGGCAATCGAATAGTTGTAGCCTCCGGTGTGCAGACCTCCGCTGAACTCAATGCCTTGCCCCGCGGCGTCCATGGTGAATTGGTTATTCACAAACTGCTGCAGCGGCACCAGTGCGTTCATGGCGCCAATATTGGCTTGCGTGTAGATGTCGTAGGGGCTGATCCAGATGCTGCGGGCCTGGGTGAAAGGCAGTTCGAGTTCAAACTGACCGACCTTAAGATTGAGAGAGTTCTTCGGCAGCTTCATCAGGCGACTGATATTGACGAACTTGAGATAACCATCGCCCAGGCTGCCGTTTGCGTTCGCCCCACTCACACTGATGTCATCGTCAACCCAGAAGGCAATATCGCTGCCGAAGTTGCCGGCGGTGAAGATGCTGAATAACCCGGTCTCGAAATCCGTAGTCGGGACGAATGGTGGCAAGGTTCCTGCCGGGGTCAGCGAGGCAAACTTTCCGCTGCTGGTGCCCGTGTACTGAAAGTAAGTGTTCATCCGTAGCCCGATGGGAGGAATGCCCGGAATGGTGCCCGGCCAAATAGCTTTGGGCCATAACTCTTTATTTGCCGGCGCGCCCAGCATGACCGGAGGGATCTTGAGCATCGATTCATCGTCTTTGGGAAACTTGAAGCCGGCATCTTTGAATGCCTTGCCAAAGTCGTTGAGCTTGGGGAAATCGATGTGACATGTGCTGCAACTGGTGCCATACATGCGTGCGAAAGCCGGAATCGCGTAGCTGGTGCTCGGCGACACCAGTGAAAGCACAGTCAGCATCAGAAAGAAACTCAGATTAGGAAACCTTTTGCAACGTTGCCGGCGCATCCTCAGTCCTCCCTATTGGTCTTGTTTGCACAGCCACACTGACAGACTTGCCTTGTTGCCGACAGCCTATGAAACTCAACAGCGTGAATCCGAGGCCTCCTGCCAGCAGGAGGATCACGAATGCGACCACAGCGCTCAGCCAGAGTGACGGTTTGTAGCATGAGACGGTCGGCTTGCTTGCTGGACGTCCGGCAGCTTGTTGTCGGGAACGACCGATGGACCTGGAGCCTTTCTGCGGAGGAGGTGTTCCTCCGCCTCCTGCTGGACCTTGTTGTGACAGCGCGATCGTCGTGTCGGAGCTGGCTGAGTCCGAAGGCGGATATAGCGTCAGGTACAGGTACACATCCGCCGCTTCGTCCTCGCTCAAGTAGTAAAAAACCGGCATCCTGCCGCGATAGAGCGTCGGCTGCGCGCCCATCAGGATCGGCGCTCCGTGAGTGACTTTGCGGATGAACTCGGGCCGGCTCTTGCGCGTCGTGAGAACACTCAGCGGTGGGATCGCCCCATCCCAAAGCTGCTGGGCGTCGGGGTCAGGCCCCGCCGCGCTGTGGCAGGTGTGACAAGTGGACTTCACAATGTGCTCGCCCACGCGGATCGGCGATTCCTGGACTGCTATTTGCTCCCCTTCTGCGCCGGGGACGCCGGCAAGCTGTTTGAGATAGGCGAACAGCGAACGGATCTCGGCTTCGTTCAGGTGAGGGAACGGCGGCATGTTCTCGCCGCCATTGTGGAGTCGATGCAACAATGCGGAGTTGGACTGCTGCGCAAGCTTGGCTGCATCCGCGCGGCTGATGTCCATGCCGGTCGTCTTCATTCGTTCCATCACCAGCGCGACGGAAGTCGCTCGCACCGGATTAATGACCGAGTTGATTTCCGGCGGAGCGCCCTGGCCGGATTCGCCATGGCATCCTTGGCAATTGAGGCGGTAAAGGTCTGAACCATGCAGCGTCAAAGTGTGCGATGCGACGTTGGGCGCCAAGTCGGGTTGCCACGGCGAAGCCGTCTCTCCTGGTTGGGGCGCAGGCGGACCCAAGCGCCCCGTCTTGCCCATACTGGTTTCGTTGAACGACCGATTAAGGTGGGCGAGCCAGCTTTCGCCAGAAACGGCCGACACCGCAACGTTCTGCTTTCCGAGTACTTTTTGTGCCAGCGGGCTCTGATCGTTCGCCTGTGCGTAGAGACAGAGTCTCGCTAGCAACGTCACAATCACCATCGCCAAGGATTTTGAGTTTCTTGAGAGGTGCATACTTCCCCCAACTTGCTCAGTGCCCGATCTGAACGCAAGTCTAGGGCGATGCGATGGTGACGTTGTCAGGCAATTGTCAACGTCCTGTCAGAAGTTGGTGACCACGCGTGAGGGCTTATTTCTCGCTTGTGGTTCTTGTAGGCGGAAATCTCAGACTTGGGGATAGTCTCCACTGGTCCTGAACTCACGGGAAAAATTGTTGTGTCTCTACACGAGAATCTGCCGAAGTGGGCATCCTGGGCGGAGTCTCAACTGGAGCCGTTCAGCATTCTGCAAGGCTGGACCTTAACGACGCACGCGTGATTCATGTGATGCCTGGTTTTGTGCCGTGCGACAAATTGCAGCCGCTTCGATCTCCGCGAAACGGTTTCTGGCAAATTACATATACCGACCTCGATTCGCGTTGCCCTTCGCGAAAGCTTCCTAAGAATGAAGGGCGACCGGGGAGTACCCGGTCGCCGCAGGATATACGTCCTTCAGTTGTTGGGTTAGTAGCGGTCTCTTGCGTTCGGCCGGTGCAGCGGCGCCACCGGCCCTACGCCATTGGTCTGCGGTTGAACGCTCTCCGGCGAGGCTACGAAGCCCGTGTTGATGGGAGCCGTGCCGTAGAAGCCAACCAACTTGCCGGCATCGTTGATGCCGTTGACGATGGTTGAGCCAACGCCGTTGGGATCGTCCACCGTCACAAAGCTGGCGGTGCCGATCGTGTAGACGAAGCCGTGGCTCTGGCCGGCCGCATCCGTGAAGAAGCCCGCTACCTTGCCGCGATTGTTCAGACCCAGCGCCTGGGTTCCGGTGCTGTTGGGAACATCGAGCGGCATGAAGATCCCGCGGTTAATCAGCCAGCCGTGATTGACGCCGTTGGCATCGATGAAGAAACCGCAGGTGACTCCCGAGTTGTTGATGCCGGTGGCCTGGGCCCCGCCCACCGCGCCAGGAATCGTGATCACGTGGAACACTCCGCCCACTTCGTCATAGGTGTAAGGAATGTCAGGCGTGGTGTTATTGATGCTGTTGCTGTAATAGCCGGCCGCCTGGTAGTAGTCGTTCTGGCTAAGCAGCTGATTGAAGGAAGTGGCGATTTCAGCGCCGGGATAGTCGACGGCGGTGAACTTACCATCGCTGGTGCGGAAGAAGCCGTGAGTGATTCCAGCGTTGTCAACATAGAAACCATCCGTGGTCAGGAGGTTGTTGATGCCGATGACCTGGGTCATCATGGAGTTGGGAAAGTTCTCGCTGCTGAAGCTGTTGGGCAGTACCAGAGTAAATCCCTGGTTCTGCTGGAAGTTGTGATAGCCGGCGATTACATCGCTGTTGTTAATGCCCAACAACTGGGTAAAGGAAACGTTGGGGTCGCCGAAGACGACATTGCGGAAGGTGTAGCTCTGTTGGGCAAACGCGGAAGTGCAAAGCATCAGCGCGAAGGCTAGGATGACGGACAGTTGAAAGCGTTTCATAGTAATTCTCCTATATAGTTGGCGGCTATGCCGCAAGAATCTAAGATTTGGATTGCTGCGAGGCAGCCGGTTTGCAGATGTTTGAACGTCCGCAACCGGCCCCACTTACATATGTGACATTGGGCTCCGGATTCCCTCATGCGGAGGAAAAAAACTCGCCGACGCCGAGCATTTCCGGGATCAGCACGTGAAGAGCTGCACCCTTGGAAATGGCTCAGTCCGGAGTGCGAACATCTTCAGCGTCGGCTCGCTGGTGGCAAAACGAGCCAGCCGTAAAGTGCCAGTTTGGGATATAATTCCGCGCTGAAACGACGTTGCAACAAAGTTGTCATGGCAAGGTAAATTGCTGGGCTTAAGAGACTTCCAATTAGGGGGCCCTATGTGATATGACCCCGCGCTAGGCGATTAAATGGGGAATCAACTAACCGCCAACCTCCAGCAGATGTTTAATGTAAGGAATCGCTGATGCCCCCCGACCGGCAAGACGTGACCCTGCTGCTCCAGCAATGGAAGGCTGGCGACCGCGAAGCCCTTGATCAGTTGATGCCGATTGTCTATGACGAACTTCGCCGGCTGGCCTCCCGATGCTTGTATTCAGAACGCCCGGGTCACACCCTGCGGGCAACGGCCTTGGTCCATGAGGCCTACATTCGGCTCATGGATGCCGATATCGGGTGGCAGGACAGGGCCCACTTCTATGCCGTGGCCGCACGCGTGGTCCGTCGCATTCTTGTAGAGTACGCCCGGGCCCACACTCGCCAGAAACGTGGAGGCGGTGAGGAGATGATTCCATTGGACGAAGCTGTCCTGGTTGGACCCGAGGCGGCATCGACTGTCTTAGACCTGGACGAAGCCCTTCAGCGCCTGGCAGCGCTCGACGAGCGCAAGAGTGACATCATCCAAATGCTTTTTTTCGGCGGCCTGACCTATGATGAAACCGCCGCGGCTCTCGACATCTCTCCGGCCACCGTCCATCGCGAACTAAAATTGGCCAAAGCCTGGTTGCACCGAGAACTGGCGCAGGGCCAGGCTTAGAGGATATAGCGTCATGGACACGGCCGAACATTGGCGCCGGATTGAGAAGTTGTTCCATGCCGCGCTTGATTATGACCCACAGGCCCGTGAAGAATTCCTCCAGCAAGCCTGCGCAGGCGATGCTGAAATACTGAAAGAAGTCCAATCACTTCTGGCTTCCGCCGAGAAACCCCTCGACTTTCTTCCGCAGGCCGTACGCGAGGTGGCACAGCAGCTGTCCGCTGAGGGTGGACACGAAATGTCTGCTGCGGCTGTCCAGTCAGCACGCTACATGCCACCCGTCGTTCCCGGTACTCAGCTGGCGCATTACACCATTTTGTCCATGATCGGTGCCGGAGGTATGGGCGAGGTTTACCTGGCCGAGGACACGCGTCTGCGGCGCAAGGTCGCAATCAAGATGCTGGCGCCCGAGCTCACCGGAGACCAGCGCGGATTGCGTCGCTTCGAGCAGGAAGCGCACGCTGCTTCGGCACTAAATCATCCCAATATTCTCACCATTTACGAATTCGGTCAGGCTGCAGGTCTGCATTTCATCGTCTCCGAGTTTGTCGAGGGCGTCACCCTGCGCCAGAAGATGAGCGGCGCGCGCCTTGAACTGAACATCGCGGTCGAAATCGCCATACAAATCGCCGGCGCTTTGGCTGCCGCCCACGCCTGCGGAATCGTTCATCGCGACATCAAACCAGAAAATGTTATTGTTCGATCGGACGGGATTGTCAAAGTCCTCGATTTCGGAATTGCCAAGCTCAGCCCCCGGTATACCGGACAAATAACTCGTCGAACCGTGTTAAGTATTGCGCTTTCTGACAGCGAACCAGGAATGGTTCGCGGTACGGCTAAGTACATGTCCCCGGAGCAGGCGCGAGGCAAGGCAGTGGATGCGCGCAGCGATATCTTCAGCCTTGGATCGGTGATCTACGAGCTTGTAACTGATAGAGCGGCTTTCGAAGGCGAGACCGCAAGCGATGTGATGGCTGAAATCCTGAAGGTCGAACCGGCATCGCCGACGGAGTTCGTGCCGGATCTTCCCCCCGAAATGGAGCGCATTATCGCCAAAGCTCTCCGCAAGGATCGCGAGAGCCGCTATCAATCGATTGCCGAATTGCTGACTGATCTACAGAACTTCAAGAAGGAGGCGGAATTCCAAGCTGAACTGCAATCGCCGGCTCGAGCTGAACTGCCGAAGCCAGGATTGGATCGCAAGACTCCCGCGCGTTCCATGGCGCGAGTTCCGGTTCCCGGTTCCTTGTCTTCGAGCTGGTGGCTATGGCGGATCGCGGTGCTGCTGGTGGTGGTTTTCGCCATTGGCTACTTCTTTGCAAGGAAGTCGCATCCTGTTCCGACGTCGGAGGAGCCGCGCAGTCTGGCAGTCCTTCCGTTTCGCAATCTGAGGCCCGATGCCGAGACCGATTTTCTGGGATATTCGCTGGCGGATGAGATCATCACCAAGCTCGACTATGTGAACGCTTTGACGGTTCGTCCTTCATCTTCTGTCGACAAGTATCGCAACCAGATTGTTGACCCCAAGAAAGTTGCGGCGGACTTGAACGTCGACACGTTGCTTACCGGAACTTTTATTAAAGACGGCGGCAACATCAGGATTACCGCCCAATTGGTCGATGTGAAGCCCGATAAGATCCTGTGGCGAGAGGCCATTGACCTGAAGTACGACAACCTGCTGACGGTGCAGGACCGGGTAGTACAGCAGATAGTCAAGGAATTACAGTTGAATCTGTCGCCTGCCGAGACTGCCAATCTCAGGGCGGAAAAGCCGGTCAATCCCGCGGCCTACGAAGACTATCTGCGGGGAATTGATCTCTATTCCCTGAACGACTTTTCAGCCGCAATTGACATGCTGGAGAAGTCAACGGCGCTGGAACCGAACTATGCGCCCGCTTGGGCATACCTGGGTCGAGCCTACACAACCAATGCTTCGCTGCAGTTCGGCGGGAGTGAACAGTACGTCAAGGCGCAAGCAGCTTATGAGAAGGCAATTGCCTTGAGCCCAACTTCGGTTGAGCCTCGGATCTTTATGGCCAATCTGTTAACCGACACCGGCCGGGTAGAACAGGCTGTGCCTTTATTGCGATCGGTCCTGAAAGACAACCCCAACAATGCAGAGGCGCATTGGGAGCTAGGATACGCCTATCGGTTTGGAGGCATGCTACAGGAATCAGTTATAGAGTGCGAGAAAGCGCGCCAGAACAATCCTAAGGTCAAAATTGGCAGCGCTGCTCTGAATAGCTATCTCTACCTTGGAGAATACGAAAAATTTCTCCAGAGTCTGCCGGCCAACGATTCCGCCTACATTTTGTTTTACCGCGGCTTTACTGAGTATTACATGAGCCATCGTGACCAGGCAGCGAAAGACTTTGATCGCGCCTTTGACATGGCCCCTTCCTTACTTCCCGCGAATGTAGGGAAGGCTCTCAGCTACTCAATTAAGCAAGACAAGACCCATGGGGTGAAACTCCTTAAGCAAACGGAAGACAAGATTGAAGAACGTGGCGTGAGCGATCCGGAAGGTATGTACAAGGTTGCGCAAGCTTATGCAGTTTTGGGCGATAAGCCTTCTGCGTTGCACATGCTAAGGCATAGTATCGGCGGCGGGTTCTTTTGCTATCCCTATTTCGTAAGCGATCCGCTGCTGCAGAGTCTCCGCGGCGAACCAGAATTCGAGACGCTCATAAACCAGGCTCGTCAGCGCCACGAACAGTTCAAGAAGACATTTTTTTGACCTTGGCAATGTGGTTGGCGGAACTTTTCCCCGGGCGCCAGAATGACGGCTATTTGTCTTGCTTGCCGACTGGCTGAATCTGCACGAACTGCCAGCCGAACCGCCCTTTGATGCAAAGATTGCCATGGGTGACGCTATGGTTGAGCGGCGAGGTCACGCGAACGATCTGGCCTTCCTGCTGGAGCACGGTGAGGTCGCAGCCTACGCCGCAATAGGGGCAGATCGTGTCAGTCTGCGTCTGGAGGCCTTCGTTCCATGTGCCGGCCTGGCGCATGTCATATTCGCTCTTGAACATCAGGGCGCCTGTGGGGCAGACGCCGATGCAGTTACCGCAGTAAACGCAAGCCGAGTCGGGCAGGGGAACTTCAAATTCGGTGGCAATGTGGGCGGAGAAGCCGCGACCGGCCACGGCAATCGCAAAGGTGTTCTGCGCATCCACGCCGCAGGCTTCTACGCACTTGTAGCAAAGAACGCATTTGGAGTAGTCGCGGACGTAAAGCTCGTTGTCGATTTTGGCCGGCTGCGCAACTGTGGCGCACGCTGCGCCGAAGCGCTCAGGGTGAGCGTCGTACCGTCCCATATACGCCTGCATTGCGGGCGCCGTGGAAAGGTCTACGGACGAAGCCAGAAATTCCAATACCAGACGGCGACTAAGGCGCACGCGCTCGGAATCTGTCTTGATCGACATATTCGGTTCCACCTTGCGTGAGCAGGCCGGAACGAGTGTGCGCGAGCCTTCCAACTCCACCACACAGACGCGGCAGGCGTTGACGGGCGTGAGACCTTCCAGGAAACAGAGCGTAGGAGTGTCGATGCCTATTTGTTTTGCTGCATCCAGGATGGTGGAACCCTCGGGAACGGAAACAGGTTGGCCATCGATCGTGATTTCAATGGAGCGGAGGTCGCAAGGCGGAGGCGCTTGCGGCACGGGGCCGCGCGGCACCGGAATGGTAGGCTGGGGTGCGTCGAGCGGTTGCGAAATGGTCGTGACCAATTGACTCATGAGAACAGACTCCACCGCCGCATCGCGGACTCCAGCGCGCTGGAGGCGGTCTGGCCCAGACCGCAGATGGAGGCGTCGCGCATGGCTTGGGCCATCTCGCGCAACAGTGTGATTTCCTGGGCTGAGGAGCCCAGCGGCTTCGCGTTCACCAGGCGCTGCAATGTTTCCTGCTGACGCACCACGCCGACGCGGCAAGGAACACATTGACCGCAAGTCTCGTGGCGGAAGAAATTTGCGATGCGCAGCAGGATGTGGCGAAGATCGACCGCGTCATCGAACAGCATGACCACCCCGGAACCCAGAGTAGCTCCGATGGCGCGTGTGCCTTCAAAGGTGAGCGGCGTATCCAGTTCCTGAGGCCCAACAAACGTTCCGGCCGCGCCGCCTAACAGAACTGCCTGCAATTTGCCACTGCCCGCAACACCGCCGGCCAGATCGATAAGTTGGCGCAGCGTGGTTCCCAAAGCGATTTCGTAGACACCGGGCCGCGCTACGTGTCCGCAAAGGCAAAAGAGTCTGGTGCCGGCAGAGTCTTTGGTGCCGAGCCCGGCGTAAGCAGCGCCGCCTTCGAGGATGATGCCGGGAACGTTGACCAGCGTTTCCACGTTGTTGACGGCGGTCGGCTGGCGAAAGAGCCCGGATTGTGTGGGAAAGGGCGGCTTGTTGCGGGGTTCGCCGCGATAGCCTTCAATCGAGTTAAAGAGTGCGGTCTCTTCACCGCAGATATACGCGCCCGCGCCCCGGCGAATTTCGACGTCGAATTGCAGGCCGGTGCCAAGAATGTTGTCGCCGAGAAATCCGTATTGGTTGGCCCATTGAATGGCCTGTTGCATACGCTCAGCCGCCAGCGGATACTCGCCCCGCAGGTAGATGAAGCCCCGACGCGCGCCGGTCACAAAGGCCCCAATCGTCATGCCTTCGAGCACGGCGAAGGGGTCGCCTTCCATTAGGATGCGATCTTTGAAGGTCCCAGGCTCAGATTCATCGGCATTGCAGATGATGTAGTGAGCGCGGCCGCGTTCGTTCTGCAACACGTGTCTCTGCAGGAAAAGCGCCTCCCATTTTTTGGCGGTGGGAAACGCCGCCCCGCCTCGGCCCAGCAGTTTCGAAGCGGACAGCTCCCGGAGGGTGCCTTCAGGACCAAGTTGAAGGGCTTTGCGCAGACCTCCATAGCCGTCGCGGGCCTGATACGCTTCCACGCTTGCGGCGCCACCTCGAACAATTCGATGGAGAAGTCGCAACGGTAAAGAGCCGTTGTTCCGGACTGTTTGGGGCACGCTGGCTTCAACGTTCAGCGTGTCTGCCTCGGGGGGCAGGCGGCCCTGGACAGCATCGTCTATCAATGACTGCACGGTACTTGCCGCCGCTGGCGCCAACACTTGTTCACGAGGATTGTCGCCAGCCGAAATAATCAGCGCTGCCGGAGCGCGCTCGCACAGACCCAGACACTGGCTGCGAATCCACATCGCGTGCCCGTCGGCGCAAGGGGAAGCCGCGGGACCAAGTACGCCTTCCAGTTCGGCACAAAGTTTGCCAGAGCCATTTATGACACACGCAATGTCATCACAGACGTGGGCCACTACCGGAGGCCGCGGCTGGAGCGAAAACATTCCGTAGAAAGAAGCCACGCCGTGAACGTCCGCGGGGGCAATGTCCAACCGCACTGCAACATAGTTGAGAGCGCCAGGACTAATCCAGCCGATGCGGTTCTGAATCGCATGGAGCACGGGTAGGAGACGATGCCTGCCATGGACGTCACGCTTGAACGTTGCGCGTATAGCGCCACTTTGCTGCTGGTCCCCTTGCCAGCTTGATTCGGAAGGGCCCAGATCCGAGTCAACGGCGGCGCGCTCTTCTGCAGTCGCTTGCGCGTCGGTTAGGTGAAGATCCAATCAAATCCTCTTATATTCTTTCAATACGAATTGCCGTTGCCTTGAATTCCGAGGTCCCCGACTTGGGATCCACAGCGTCAATCGTCAGATCGTTGGTGGCTACCTGGTCGTGAGCATGGACTGACAAGAACGCGAGGCCTGGACGCAGAGCCGAATCGAAGCGCACGGGTGCGATCAGCGAGCCGCGCCTCGACGTCACGCGGACATTCTCACCCTCCCGCAACTTGTAGTGCCGACCGTCTTCCGGAGAAACATCCAGCGCTTCTTTGCGGCGCAGTGGCGACGAATATTTTCTGCTTTGAACGCCGGTATTGTAATCGTCGAGCCGGCGGCCGGTGGTCAGGCGGATGGGATATTGCTCATCAAGCCGGTCCACCGGTGGTTCAAATTCAACCACGCTAAACGGAGCACGTGGGCCAACCAGCGGTTCACTCCATAGCCGTCCGTGAAGAAACATTTCTCCCGGGTGCGACTCGTCATAGCACGGCCACTGAAGGCCGCCCATTTCTTCCAGGCGGCGGTAACTCATACCGCCGTGCATGGGGCTCAACTGGCGCAACTCATTCCAAATAGCTTCGGGATGGGGTGCGCCCCAGTCATGGCCAAGGCGACGAGCCAGATCAAAAATGATCTCAAGATCGTCGCGCACGCCGGCGGGAGGCGACACGGTGCGGCGAACGCGTTGCACGCGACGCTCGCTGGAAGTCACAGTGCCTTCGCTTTCGAATGCGCCGGCTGCGGCGGGTAGCACCACGTCAGCGAGTTCAGCGGTCTTCGTATAGAAAAGGTCCTGGACCAAAAGGAATTCCAGGCTACCCAGCCGCTTCACAGCGCGACGCCGGTCGGCTTCCGAATCGGCGGGATTTTCGCCTAGCACGTACAGCGTGGTGAGATCGCCATGCTCCATGGCCTCAAACATATCGCTCAGGTGCCAGCCGCGTTTAGCTGGGATCTTGACACCCCAGGCGTTCTCAAACTTGGCGCGCAATTGGTCGTTCTCAACATGCTGGAAGCCGGTAAGGCGGTCAGGAATCGCCCCCATGTCGCCGCCGCCCTGGACGTTGTTTTGTCCGCGGAGGGGATTTACCCCACTGCCGTAGCGGCCCACGTGCCCAGTGAGCAGGGCAAGATTGATAAGCGCCACCACGTTGTCCATGGCGTTATGGTGCTCGGTGATACCCAGAGTCCAGCACATCTGGGCCCGAGGGGCATTGGCGTACGCATGGGCCATCTTGCGGATAGCTTCAGCGGGCACGCCCGTCTCACGCTCCGCCCGCTCCAGCGTGTACTTCTCAACGTGCGCTTTGTAGGCTTCAAACCCGCTGGTGGCATGCTGGATGAATTTGTCGTTGGCCAGCCCGGCGGCGATGATCTCGCGGCCCATAGCGTTGGCCAGCGAAATGTCGGAGCCCACATCCAGGCCCAGCCACAGAGTGGCCCAGCGCGCGGAACTGGTGCGCCGCGGGTCCACCACATAAAGTTCCGCACCGTTGTGTATGCCTTTCAGCAAATGATGGAAAAAAATCGGATGCGTTTCCCGGGCGTTTGATCCCCACAGCAGGATCACGTTGGTGTCTTCAATTTCGCGATACGAGCTTGTCCCCCCGCCTGCTCCAAATACCGCCGCCAGACCGGCGACGCTTGGGGCGTGTCAAGTCCGGTTGCAGCTGTCGATATTGTTTGTGCCCATGACCGTACGGACGAATTTTTGCGCAGCATAGTTCAGTTCGTTGGTGGTTTTGGAGCAACTGAACATGCCGAAGTCCCGCGAATCGTTTTTCGCGATGGATTTGCGGAACGCCGCGGCGACGCGCTCCATGGCTTCATCCCAGGTAGCCGGACGATGCGAACCGTTCTCGAGCACGAGCGGCTGGGTCAAGCGGCCTGTCATTGATTTAGACATGAGGTCCCCAAAGGTGTGTGCCAGGGAAATCGTAACACTCCTGATCTGGAATGCCGTCGTTACCTGCGCTTAGCATTTGAGTGTGCAGTTAGTATGCGTAATTATAGCGTGCGCACCGCGTTACCAAAGAAGCGCTGGTCGGGTTCATATGGTCAACTTCTGCAGAGAACGTCGAATGGTCTCCTGTTACTGACTGGATCGCTGACAAAAAGGGTCTTATGCGGCCCGAGTTCGATTGTGTGATGCATTTGCCTGGCACCTGTGCGCCCGTCTGCGCACAGTCAATCTGCCAAGCTCCAGTCCTTCAAAGCGACAGAGCATTTCCAGGGAATACTTTGACGGTCTCATGGATTAGCCACCCGAATGATCGCTGTCATGGTGTGCTGTTGACCTGGCGCCAAAATCAAGGCGAACCCCAGAATATTGCTCGTTTCGACACACACCATCTGCTGCCATTCGTCATCGCCCAGGTCCGGCAACGACTGCGTTCCCTCCTTCCAGGGGTTCCACACGACCGTAGTGAGGGAGTTTTTTTTTGCAATAAGAATGCAGCGTCGCAGTTCGGGATCCACCAACTCGATCGCATGCTGGGTATTCAGGTATGCGCTGTCAGTTTGACCAGCCAGTACGACGTCGCCGCACTGCTTTTTATCGCGGTTCGAATCGGTATTGTCGAGGTACGTAACTGCATCCAACCCTCGTAAACGGACGTGGTCGACATGTCCCACTCTGTGGTAGGCGTGCAATGCTTCTTCCACGCGAAGCGATGCCGTCCCCATATTTGTGACTGCGAGCTCCAGTTTCAGCTCGCTTCCGAAGGTGACCCGGTGTACGAGCTGGAATTCGCCGGGCCACCATTTTCTGGTGCGGTCGTCACTTTCGGTCGACATGCTGACGGTAACCGCATCGCCATCGCGCGCGATGGATTCCAATTGCCAGGCTTTGGTGCGCACGAATCCGTGTGCAGGCGCGTGAGGGTCATCGGCTTTCGCGCGAAACCACGGAAAGCAGATAGGAACGCCTCCGCGAATTGCGTATCCGTCTTGCCAAAGCGCATGTGCGCTAAGGAAAAGTACTTCCTCCGCTCCCGCGGGTCTCCAGGAGGTGACTTGGGCGCCATGCAAGTACATTTCTGCCGAGGCCGGCGGAGACGTGACGCGAACTTTAGGCAGTCCGCCGTTGCCCGCCACTACCTGCGCAATCCCTGTTATCGCAAAGCGGCCGTCGAGTTCTTCGATTGTGGTCCCTGTTCCCATACGCTGATCTCCTGTCCCATGCCCACATTTGAAAACTCGGGGCAAGTCGAACGGCGTAGCCTTCCAGATGTTTGCACTCCAGGCCCCGGCATCCGCGCTCCGGCCGGGTTTTTCGCCAGCCTTGCGCCAGCCTAGCTCATCGAGCCGATGATGCACTCATAACCGATCTTACTCGCGACGGCACCGCTTACGCGCCATTCTTTCCACTTGGCGGGTGAAGGGAACTCAACTCGGGATCCAGTGCGGACGGGCGGAAAATAGTCCATCGACTATTCCGATCTGATAAACCAGAAACAATCCGAATGCGACGCTGACCACTCCCGAGGTCACCGTGATGAAGCGCCCGACTCTAACATATCGCTTGCTCGTATAAACCAGCGGCAGCGACATCGCTATTGTCATCAGCATCATTCCCACTAGGGTCCCAACTCCAAAGACAAGCAAATAAGCGGTCGCCCAGAAAGGGCTCTTGATGGTCGACAATACGAGCAGTGCCACTGCGGCCGATCCGGCCAGCCCGTGTACCAGACCAACCACAAACGGTCGGAAGGTCTGATATACCCCCAAGTTGCTCACTGTGCGATGAACTCTGCCTTGCGAGTCGCCGATGGAACGAACCGGCGCCTTCGCCGCGTCGGGAGTAAATCGTTCGGTGATCCGAGTGAGGAGACCGGTGAGGTTAAGCACGCCCAGCAGGATGAGCATCAAGGCAACGGTGAACTCCATGGCTAATCCCAGACGCGGAGGTATTACGAAGCCGAATACAATGATCGCCGATCCGACCAGAAAAATGGTCAATGTATGCCCTAAGCCCCAGAGCGCACCAATGATCGCTGAATTCCTGATCGATCCCTGACGGCTCACGATCGTCGATACCGCGACCACATGATCCGGATCGGTAGAGTGCCGTATCCCGAGGAAAAGGCCTAGGAGAATGACGGTAAGGAACGGTAGCAGCCTATCCTTGGGCACCAAAGCAAGCCTGACGACAGAAGTCGAAGAGAATGCTGAAATCGTGATTCCGAGCCCGAGAATAACCATAAAACCCGACGACAACACCGGGAGATAGCGCTGAAGATTCCCTCCTGGGCCAATGCGGGATAGGAAGCGCCCGGCATAGACCATCGTCAGCCCCACCGCGACCAGCACCAACGCCAGGCCAAAACTGAAGGCGGTAATCAGAAATAATCCAAAGCCGATCCGATGCAATGAAAAAGCGCTGAGAAGCACGACCAAAGCTGCGGGGCAGGGAACAATGCCGCCCGTGATCCCCAAGGCACAGAGTTGGCCCAATGAGATCGGCTGGCCTGAGTCTTTGCTGACGGCTGGTGCACTCTGGAGCGGCCGAGGTGGTTTCAAAATGGACAAAAACCAATGCGAATGTGGTTCTCCAGAAACGTGCGAATGATCGCCCGCCTCGCCGGTCAAGCGCCTCAGAAACATAAGGATTCCCACACCCATTACGGTAAGACCTGAGATCGCTCCCATCCAGGGATATAGTTGCTCGGGAACAATGTAGCGGGATGCGTATAGTGCAATCACTCCCAGCAGGTAAACTCCTGCGGTATGAGCGGCGGTCACCATGAAGCCGAGCAGTATCGCGTGACGCGCCTTCCCTCGAGAACCCACAAGGTAAGCGGCCACAAGGGTCTTTCCATGTCCGGGTTCCAGAGCATGCAGCGCGCCTAGCCCCGCCGCAATAAAGGCCGCTGACAGCAGGACCCAGAAACTCAATTTCTCCTGGGTCGAGATCAACTGGGTGAAGCGGCTGCGCGGAGTGCTTTGTGCGTTGGCGCGCATTGGGAGCGCAACCGCTTGCCCGGCGCCAAACCTCGCGGAAGGTTGAGTCGACCGCACTTCACGATGCGAAGGTTGGGCTACCGCAAGTGGTCTCGTTTGGACAATCCGTTTTGCGAGCGCATCGGGAACAGCGCCCTCTCTCCCGGCATGTGTATTGTGCTGGACATCCATCGGTGAGTCCGCAGTCCGGTTCGCAGGGCTTGCAGGAAGAACGCTGAACCCTAAGCTTGCTGATGTCTGTTGAGGCGGGCTATTGAGCAAGTCCGTCGAATAGTTTGTCAGCTCCTGACTGCGATCGGTGCGTGCAGCGGTGGTGCCTAAGATCGAGACCCCCTGTCCTGTAGCGACAACCACTTCTTTCCATCCGGCGTGGTCAACATAGTTGTTGTCGGCGTAGGCCAGCTGATGCGATGCGGCATCAGACTTTGACGGTAGTGCAGCGCGGAATACAAGACCGATCTTCATCGTTGGCAATCCGCCCGCCCCTTCGGCAAACATGATTTGCTGCGATACACACATCAACGGTAGGGGCCTCCCATTGTCCACAACCGCTATGCCGGCCGCCAGACGCCCGGCCTGCTTTGCCAAGTAGGGAACCAAAGTTGGATCGTCATTCTTCGGAGTGAAACCATACTGCCGGACGTCCTGATAGGTCGGAATTTCGGCAAAATCCAGAAGATATAGAACCTGAACCGAGGTTGCGTCGACGGTGATCTTTGCATAGTGATTGATGCTGAAGTTCCCCATGGGATGTGCGGCAGATGGGGTTGCGCTTAACAGCAACCAGAAGAACGGCAGCAGAAGAGTTGTACCACCCGAGAAGTGCTTATTGAGATGCATTGGCTGTCTTCACCTGCTGGTTGCGAGTGATCTCGTCGAAGGTATCGGCGGCTTGCTGCGCATAGAAGATGTGGAAGTGTGGATTGATCACCAATGCGCGCCGGAGATCCTCTTGCGCGGCTCCGCTGTTTCCGATGGCGTGTTCGATCATGCCGGCGTGGAAAAGGAGCATGGGGTCGTTCGTATGCAGACGCTGGGCTTTGTCTATTGCTTGCTTAGCTTCTGGAAGCTGGTGGTTCTTATAGAGCGCCCAAGCTAAAGTATCCCAGGTATAGATGTCGTGCCTTACAGCCAACTCATTGCGCGCAAGCTCTACGGCTTGCGCGAGCTTAATTCCATGATCGGCATAGAATAGTGCCAATTCCCGATTGTTGAGTACCTGGTTTAGTTTGCCTAGATACCCGATGTACTCAACCAGGTCGTATTGCTGTTGGGCTTCGACATTGTGCGCGGTCTTCAGGTAGATGTCGCCGAGATCGGCTATGTACTGGGGCAACGGCGCGATGGCTATCGAAGCCTTATAGGACTCAATCGAATCCGCGAACTTCCCTTGTGCGGCACGAACCTGAGCCAAGCCAGCAAGCGAACGATAGTGACTGGGGTCGGCGGCCAGCGCTGAGCTATAGGCCATGTCTGCATGATTCAGGTCACCTGCCTGGAAGTATCGTTGCCCGCACTCGTAATAAAGCCACGCCAGATTTTCTTTGGGTATATTGAGCTGAAGCGCAGCCGCGATTGCCTGGCTCATAAGGTGGATGGATTCCGCAGTGTCTCCACTTAGGAATTTAAGATACGAGAGCCGGCTGTCCGCCATGTAGGCAAGGGTCAAAGGAGATGCAATTGCACCGCCTAGAGTCCGAAGAGTATCGTAAGCAGCCGCTGCTTGCTCATACTCGCCGATGTCAATGTAAGCATCGCCCTCCGTCGCGAATGCGACCAGGTTACCTGTTCCTGCCGCAATGGCCTCTTGCGCGGTCGTTAGCGCGTTTGTGAATCGATGCTCACCCATATAAACCAGCGCAAGGTCCACCAGCGGGTCGACCGTTGAAGGATCCCTGGGCATAAGGGCAATCGAATGGCTCAGCGTTTTCTCGGCAAGCTCATAGTATGCAATGTCCCCAGTCTCCCTAGCCTTCTGAAAATATGCTGCGCCTAAATGGTCGTACCGAGAGTAGTCATCGGGCGATTCTTTCACCTGATTCTGCAATACGGCAATTCGGTCGTCGGTGGCCGTTATGGCGCCTAGCCCCGCCTGACCGCCCCTGCTCAGAACAGTTGCTTGCGCATCTGCTCGTGCAGCTTTCGCGGCCGGAACCTGCGAGAACGCCAGTGTTTCGCCGATAAGTAGAATCGCGAGAACGCGCTTCCAAATAGTCATGTTGTAAAGCTCCCTGCGAGTAACTGGTGAACTGTGGCGGGTACGCTTCGGGCAGGCCAGTCGGATGTATATAAGCGGAAATATTCTGGAGTTGGTAGATAGATGTCTCCGACACTTTGATGGTGGCTGGGCGAATATTTACGTTTCCCGAATCTTTCCCGCAATCCGCTGGCGGAGTTGTTCCCGTACACGACAAGGACTCGGCCGGAGACCCAAAGCACCATTCGGGGCGCAATGCACGGAATAACCCGTTACATCGCACGGGCCCCGGCCGGGGACTAAAACCCTGTGAGGCGCACATGCAGAAGCTATGTTTTCGTGCGGCGCTCGCGGTGATGCTGACTGCGGCGGTATTCGTTCCCCAGTCGGTTGTCGCCTCGAGCCACCGCGAAGCACCTGTAACCGCCCTCGATACCAAGGCCGACATTACTGACTGGTATGCCTTTGTCAGCTACGATCACCCCGGCAACATCGTGATGATCATGAATGTCGATCCTTTCCTCGAGCCTTCCAATGGACCGAACTATTTTCCGTTCGATCCGAACATCCTCTATGAAATGAAGATAGACAACAATCACGACGGCATCCCCGACGTGATTTTCCAATTCCGCTTCACCACCCAGATCAACTTGCCAGATGTATTTACCGGGTTTGTGGGCGGGATTGCAGGTATCCCACCGATCACATCGCTGTCGGGACCGGGAGCGCAGGGGCTAAGTCTTAGCCAGACCTACACCGTAACCATGGTGAAGAATGGCAACCCGACCCAGCTCGCCAGCGGTCTGTATGCCGTTCCGAGTAACGTCGGCCCGCGTACGATGCCCAGTTACAACACTCTCTACCAGCAGGGAATCAACAACCTTGGCAACAACATCACCGTCTTCGCGGGAACGGTTTCAGATCCGTTCTTTATCGACCTGGGGGCGGCGTTTGACTCCTTGAACTTCCGCATGGCGACCGGTGGAGGCGTGTTGCCGCCTGCGATTGACAATGACAACCTGCATAACTATGCGCCGAACGCGGTAGCAGGTTACAACGTAAATTCCATTGTGCTGGAAGTTCCCATAACAATGCTGACCGTAGATGGTCAAATTCATAATGCGAACGATCCCAAAGCAGTGGTTGGAACCTATGCAACTACCTCACGGCAACAGACGACCGTCAGGATGTCGCCTGACCCGCCTACGTACAGCGGCCCCTGGGAGCAAGTGCAGCGGCTGGGAAATCCGCTGATCAATGAGCTGATCATTGGAACCGGATCGAAGGATCGCTTCAGCATGGACGTCCCGACGAACGACCAGCAGTTTGCCAGTTTTGTGCTGGATCCGTTGCTGGCCCAGATCTTCGCTTCGCTCGGAATTCCGGTTCCTCCTCCGCCCCGCTACGATCTGCTGCCACTGGTGCAGTATCTACCTCCGATCTGCCCTGGTTGCGGTCCTAATGACGAAGGGCCGGTAGCCGACCTCTTGCGGATTAACACCGGCATACCGCAGACGCAGTTCTTCAAACAGCAGCGTCTGGGGGTGTTGGCCGGCGATTTCGGTGGCTACCCGAATGGCCGCCGCCCGGTTGACGACGTGGTAGACATCGCGGCCCGCGTGGTCGCTGGATACCTTGCCGATCCCGTGATGTATAACACCAGGATTGGCGACGGCGTCAATCTTCCTTCCAACGGCTTAGGCCAGCACTTTCCGTACGTACTTCCTGCGTACGACGGACGTGACAGCCACCACATCGGCCCTGGTCAGTTCGGCTGTACAGGGCAGTCAAACGGCATCTGCCCAACCAACTGAGACATAACTCTGAGCGGGGCCGCTCAAACCTGGGTGGCCTTGCTCTTCTCCGAAACACTAGAGAGAAATGTATGACAAACATCTGTTGGATCACTGTTTTGTTTCTGATCACGACTCCGGCCTTCGCACAACTGACGTCACCTGCGGCAAAAGATTCAGCGGCAGTACGGGATGCCGGAACAGTGGCGACAACAGGCTCATCCTCCCTGCGGGGTGTTTCCAACGCGCGAGAGATGGTTACGAAGAACCCAAAGGATGCGAGTTCCTACATCGCGCTCGGATCAGCCCTGTGCCATCGCGGCCAGGAGACCTCTGACGTGAGCCTCTACTCCGAGGCTGACGAGGCGCTGCGCGCTGCTCTTGAAATCTCGCCCGACAACTTTGAAGCTAGAAAGGCACAAGTTTGCGTGCTATTAGGGCGTCACGAGTTTACGCGTGCCCGCGAGCTGGCCATGGTCCTTAATAAGCGCATTCCGGATGACGTGGCGGTTTACGGGCTGCTGGTAGACGCGAACGCAGCGCTGGGCAACTATCCGGAAGCGGAGAACGCTGCCCAGTGGATGCTGAATCTACGTCCGGGCAATACTCCCGCATTTCTTCATGCGGCGGACCTGCGCGAGGTCTTCGGCGAACAGGAAGGAGCAATCCAGTTGCTTAAGATAGTCCTGGATGCCACGCCGGCGACCGATGTTGAGGGGCGCGTAAGAGTGCTGACTCAGATGGCGCACGTTACTCTGGAAATGGGCAACTTGGCTTCTGCGGAATCGATGTCAGAGCGGGCTATCTCGCTCCAACCAGAGGATTCTCGTGCGCTTGCAGTGCTGGCAGCCGTCCGCCTCTTACAAGGAAAACCATCCAATTCAGTGCAGCTGCTGCAACAATCCTACAAATCGCTTCCGCAAACCAAGACCCTTTACTCGCTGGCCGAAGCTATGGAAGCGGCGGCTATGCAGGATGGGGCGAAGAGTAAATTTGCGGAGTTCGAGCGTCAGGCCGCGAGCGAGTCTTCTGACCCTGACAATGCGAACCGCGAGCTAATTTTCTATTACTCGGACCATGCGAACAACGCCGCCAAGGCACTACAAGTCGCGGAACGGGAAGTGGCCCGACGGCGCGACGTACACACCCTGGATGCCTATGCCTGGGCCCTCTACAAGAATGGACGTTACGCCGAGGCCAAGGAACAAATGGATGTTTTGTTGAAGGTTGGCGTGCGCGAGGCGGCCATTTTCTATCATGCCGGCGAGATTGAGTTGCGCCTCGGCAACAACAGCCACGCAGAGCATTATTTCCGGGAAGGGGCCGAGATGAATTCGACCCATTCGCAAGAGGCACGCACAGCTCTTGCGAGCCTTCAAACCCAGCCCAATAACAGCCATTAGCTCACTAAGTAGTCCAAATCCCCTAGCCGCCACGCGGGTTGGTAGAGATAAGGAACTTAAGCTCAAGAGCACTGGAGCATCACGCATAACGCTGTAAGTCTAGTATGACCTGGAATGAGCACAATGCGGGGGAAGCCGTGACGCACAGCGGCAAGGTCGCAATAAACGCGATCTTGACATCTTGTGTTACAGCCTTCAAGCGTCGGTGCAACTTCTTATGTCAGAACGTACTGTTGCGAGTCATCTGCGTGATGCTTTTCTGCACGTACGCTCTTGCCGAGACCGGGACCATTCGGGGGCGCGTTCTCGACCCTCAAGGCGCATCCGTCGCTGGGGTAACGATCAAGTTGCTCGAATGCGGCCGGGACCAAGGTCGGCGAAACCGTCACCGACCCGGAGGGCAACTTCGTGCTGGCCGGGGTAGATCCCGGCGTCTATCAGGTGACAGCCGAGGAGCCTTCTTACGTTACGGTGGTAGCTAGCGTCTCCATGGCTTCGGGCCAGCAGCAGTCGATCACCGTACAATTCCAGCAACTGGTTTCGACGCAGCAACAAGTGACCGTGGTCGCTTCTGTCCCCGCGTTGGAGACGCCCGATCCGGCGCAGACCATCGTCATCCACGATCAGGTGCTGGACGCCAATCCTGGCCGGCCGGGCGCGCCAATCTCGATCCCTGGACTGCCGATTGAGACGGCCTCGGGCGGAATCAAGGCGCCGCAATACTTTGCCCCGGGCGTGGCCGGGGACCACGGCGAGCCCATTGCCCAGTACTTCCAGATCGGCGCTTTTCTCTTTCCCAACAACCTTCCCGCTAACGCGCATGGCAACGGATATTCCGATCCCAATGTCCTCATCCCTCCGATCATCGAAGCGGTCACCATAGACGGCGGCGCTTTCAACGTCCGCGAGGGCAACAATGCCGTCGATCTGGCCGCTAACTACGTTCCCCGGCGGCGTATGCTCAGCTTCTTTCAGCTCACCGGAGACTACCGTGATGCGGACATGATGGCCGGCTGGAGCTCTTCGAAGCCGCACACTTACGAGTGGATTGCGATGGAAGTCTCGTTCGGCAACGGCTTTCTGGAGCGCCTGGAACATCGCCAGCAATACAAGCTGAACGGATTTCGCCAGTTCAACTTCGGACGCCATCAATTGACTCTGTTTGGCCTCGGATACTACGGTTCGTCCTACGTTCCCGGCCTGATCCCGATCGCGGTTCCGGTGGCGGGCGACACCATCGACAGCCGGCAACTCGACTACACTCACAACGCCCTGCTGGTTGCCAGCGACAACTGGAAGCTGGACGAGCAGCGGCAATTTTCCTTTTCCGGATTCTTCCGCAACTACTCTCTGACGCTACGGTCGAACTTCGGCGATGGCCTGATTCAGCAGAGCGAGAAGCGCAACGTATTTGGCGGCGAGGCGACCTATATTCAGAGCGTGCGTCCCTGGCTCGCCGTGCTCGCCGGCGTTGACCTGCGCCGCGACGCTCCCCACGATCTGGATCTTTATCAACATCAGCGATGCAGGCCAGTACCAGCTGACCACCAGCAACAACCTGACGTTATCGTTTGTCGAGCCTTTTGTTTCCGTTGATGGTCCCATCAAGAAACACTTCCACTACAACCTGGGCGTCCGCCAGGAAGAAGTGTGGATGAACAATCAGGACTTCATCAATCCCCAGAATTCTTTCGACAAGCTGGCGACCCTGACGCTGCCCAAAGGAACATTCACTATCCTCCCGCCTGACACCTGGTACCTGCCAACCATCGCCTTCAGCTACGGTTTCGGCTTCCATACGGAAGATCCGCGCATCGGCAATGGCACCGGGATACCGACCCTGCTGGCACCTTCGCGGGCCGAGCAACTCGTGCTTTCCAAGGTGATCAAGCAGACGCAGTTCTACCTGACACTGCGGCGAACGTCGAACTCGCAGGAGCTGGCGAAGATCGATCCCGACACCGGCTTGCAGGAGCTCGTTGGGCCGTCGCTGAACAAGGTGATCTCCGTATCGATGCAGCGAAACTTTTCGGTAGGCAACATATATCTTTCCTACGCTCAGGCCGACGCCAGAGACTCACAGACAGGCCAACCGATTCCGGAAGCGCCACGCTTTATCTGGGACACGGTCGGGTCGCTGACAAAACTGCCGTTGCGTTTGCAGGTTCGGGGCGAGTACGAATACGTGCGGGCCAAGCCCCTGGGCGACGGGTTTATCGGCTTGCCGGTTACGGAGTTTCGCGGCGCGGTACTGCGGCCTTTCATGCAAAACCGCATGTCGATCGCCGCCAATTTCCTGATTGCCAAGGGATACACCGGCCAGACCACCGAAGTACTCGCCTATCCGCCCAATGCGGTCCCGATTGAGCAGGCAGTCGGGGTTCCGCTGAAGTCGTACATAAGCGCAAGTTGGACCTACTACTTCAGTAAAGAATGAAAGAAAGCGGCCAGGCGTAGGTTCCTTTGTTAACGACGTCCTGTCGCTTTGCCGCAGATTCTGTAAGCCAAACCCCGCAAGCGTCAAATCCTGCTCCAGCTAACGACGACGCAGAAGCCCGTTCCGCCGCCAGCTCCGACAAAAGCGCAGCTAACACTTGCGCCAACAGCCCGTTGCGTGCAGACTGTTTCCTGTCTGAGGAGGTAGCATGCTGCATTTAGATACAGGCAACACCGGCTTCATGATTTTATGCGCCAGTCTGGTGATGTTAATGACTCCCGGGCTGGCATTTTTTTATGGTGGCTTGGTGGGTCGCAAGAATGTCCTCGCCATCATGATGCAGAGTTTTGTCTCGATGGGTTGGACGACGGTAATCTGGTACCTGTATGGCTACTCGCTCTGTTTCAGCGGCGACTGGCACGGCATCATCGGCGATAGCCACCAGTTCATGCTGCGCAACACCAATCTTACGACTGCCTCGCCGAACCCCACCATTCCGGCTCTGGTCTTCATCGCCTATCAAATGATGTTCGCCATCATCACGCCGGCCTTGATCTCGGGCGCATTCACCAACCGCGTCACCTTCAAGGCCTACATGTTGTTTCTAACCGGGTGGCTGACGCTGGTATATTTTCCCTTTGTGCACATGGTTTGGGGCGGCGGGTTGCTGGCACAATGGGGTGTCAAGGATTTTGCCGGCGGCATCGTGGTCCACAATATTGCCGGCATGGCCGCACTTGCTTCGGTGCTCTACGTCGGACGCCGCCGCGTAGTTGACGCAGGACTGCACAGCATTCCGATGGTGGCGCTCGGCACCGGCCTGCTCTGGTTCGGTTGGTATGGTTTCAACGCCGGCAGCCAGATGCGGGTTGACTCGGTTACGGCTGTCGCCTTCCTCAACACCGATCTAGCCGCATCCTTTGCCGCCATTGCATGGCTACTAGTCGCGTGGACACGGGAGAAGAAACCCAAGCTGCTGGGCCTGCTCACGGGCGCCGTCGCTGGTCTCGCCACCATTACTCCGGCTGCGGGTTTCGTGTCGCCGGGCGCCGCCGTTTTGATCGGTATTGCCGCCGGCGGAGTGTGCTATTTCGCGGTGGAGTTGAAGAACAAGCTGAAGTGGGACGACGCGCTTGATGTTTGGGGCGTCCACGGCGTAGGCGGTATGCTGGGTATCATTTTATTGGGCGTGTTTGCCGATCAGACATTCAACCCAGAGGGTGTTAACGGGCTGCTCTATGGCAACCCCGGCTTCCTCCTCAAGCAGACGGTCGCGGTTGTATTTTCGTCAGTGTGGGCTTTCGGCTTTACCTATGTCATGCTGGCCATTATCAACCGCTTTACGCCAGTTCGAGTCGACACCTCCAGCGAAACCGTGGGGCTGGACCAGTCGCTCCACGGCGAACGCGCCTACGAGGAGATGGATCTCATCGCCTCGTAGTGCGGCGCTGTGACTCGCTCCCTCGCTCGGGGATGATTTCATGAGCATATCGACCACGGAACGCCCACGCCGAGCCCGGTCGCTAGAAGAGTGAAGGGCTAACTTCACGGCCGCGCGGCGTCGCAGTTGAGCCGCCAGATCCTCAACGTGGAGTTGGCGGCCGCGTGATGGCTTCGCGGATTTCAGCCAGGGGTGCACTGGGAACAAACTCGATGGAGCCATTGGCTTTGCGCTGAATGCCTAGTTGGTTCCACAGCGCCACCAGGTCTACCGGTGCGGGCTTGTCGCTGGTCTCACGGTAGAGATCGGTGAGGACGGTGGTACCGGTCGCCTTATCTCCCACAGCCAACGCACGTTGAATGTTCCAATCCTGCGTAATTACACCGCCGGCATCAAGGATCGCCCGCAGCGCATCCTGCAGGCCTCTGCGATTGCCGGTTTGCTTCCGAATGCGAACGTCAGCCACCAGGCAGAACATCGCACCACCCCAATAGGTGCGTCCCCAGGTGGGGGTGCGATCGAGCCCCCGATCATCAGGCTGTGGTTCGCCTTGTGGCATGTCGCGCACTACGTCCTTCCACATATCTGCCGCAGAGAGTTGACCGGCTTGCACTCGGGCGATGGGTTCGACGTAGACCGATATGCCTTCTTCAATCCAATGATGATTGTCCGCCATCGACGGAAACGCGAGGTGAATCATCTCGTGCGTGAGCATCCAGTCGCTGTCCAGTTGCGTCGTTGTAGTCGCAGGGCCCACGGATATGGTGATCAAACCACCGCCATCCGAGGGGTAGGTGACCCCATTATGAACTCCGGGGCCGCCACGCGCACGCACGTCAAGCGCGACATGGGAGACGGGATACTTGCCATAGTAGGTGCAAACTGCGGTAGCAGCACGCTTGATCCAGGTCTGCAAGTCATCTCGCGAAACGCTTCCCGTATCGCCTGTGAAGCTAACGGCGATGCTGCTGCCGCAGGCAGACAGCGTCTGCGTCGATTCTGCGGAAGATGCCGGGCGCCACGCCAAGGCGCACAGAACCAAAGCACAGCAGTTGGTCACAAGCGCGAGCCGAAGGTGGGACTTCAAAAGCAACCTGCTTAGCTGAGTACGCAACGCGAACCCGGTGCTGCAACCGTCTGGATATTTCGTTTGCTGTGCCGACGGATTGCGCAGCCGCTTTCGATGAGCGAATCGGCCGAGAACAAGCCCGACGGCTGTTCAGCGACATGGCGCGCCAGGGCGTCCCGCGAATGTGCGCACCCGGAGAAAGGAAATAGAGCCACAGTCATCCTTTGGTCTCTGAGCGAGTTGCGCAAGCGTCGCACAATCACTGCAACGGCACTGCTTTTCGTTCAAGATTTGCACCTACACGATGCTTTCCAGCAGACGCGATCACTTTGCGCTGCCATGTTCCAACGTCTTTCTTGCTTATGACGATGGCATGTTCCCCGGGTGAGACGACCAGAGAATATGGTGTCTTTCCGACGAGATCACCATCCATGACTATGTCAGCTCCCGGCGGACTAGACCAGAACTCCAACACCGCCTCTGACACTGAATCTTCGCGCACCGCTCTTGATGGCTTGGGCTCAGGCGCGCCAGGCGGAGCAGGCCCAAAGTCCAATGCCAGCGTCTTTTGTTCGAGATAGGCGCCGACTTGGTGGGTGCCGGCGTCCACCTGCATTCTGCGCTGCCAAGAACCGAAGTCTTGCTTGTGCAGTACGATCGTGTGTTCCCCCGGTGAGACGGTGAGGGAATAGGGTGTCTTGCCGATGTACCCGCCATCCAGCGCTATATCGGCTCCTGGTGGCTGCGACCAGATGTCCAATACTGCCTTTGCCGCAGCCTTCGGCATGGGAGCATCCTTCGGAACGTCCTTAGAAGCAGTGACCGGTGCAGCAGGCGCGGCAGACGTGGGTGCGGATTCAGCAGCTGTTTCGACGGGGGGACTGTCTACATCGCAATTGACGTAGTAAACGGAAAGAGGTACGGCTACAGACTTCTGTTTCTGAGGAGATGTGGTATCGCCGAGGATGCTCGCAAACACGTACTCCAGGACCTTCTCTTTGGAAAAAAATCCCCCCATGCTGTTCTTAGATATAACTCGGCCTTGCTGATTGTAGGCGCGCACAAAAAGCGATCTTGGCTTGTCGTCGCGCCGCAGATCAAGAGAAGTGGTCGTGGCGGGCGGTGGCATACCAACGTAAGAGTAGCTCCACGTTCCGCCGTAGCTGCTGACCATGTTGGCATCGCCAGAACCCGCCTTTGTACTCGTGTAGGTGTGGGCAGAGGGGGTGAGCCCGTCGAACATCGCTTCGGATGACGAAAAGATTACCAGGTAGTTAGCCATGACCGACGACGGTATCTGCGAGAAGCAAAGGACCTTGTCGGGTTGATGCGACATCCTGTCGATCCATTTCACCGCGAACTTAGGGATGGCAGGAACCGGCTGTCCTCCCTCCGCTATTGCGAAAGAAACGTTCTTGGAGCAGGCCGGTGCAGAAGCCGGGGTCCCGCCCCATGCCAAACTGGCCGCTGCAATCAGCAAAATCAATATCTTGGGAATTTTTGAGAAGATACTAGCCCCACTAATTTCCAGTCTCATATAGCCTAAACCGCCTATGAACCGCCTGGTTATTTTACAATGTTATGCCTACGGCCTCTACATGTCACCACTTTTTGGTAAAAGAATAATTGATTTCCGGGCGAAAGCGCCCTACACTACGAGGCATGTCGCGCGTGTTCGTAACCGCCGCCATCGTACTGGTCGCGGGTGTGCTATTGCTCGCGGGTATCGACATATTGAACTACAAGTTGGGACTTCCCAGCGTCCTGGCGCTGCTGTTGTCCCTCTGGCCAGATGTTGGCGAGGCGGTGTCGGACAACAAGGGATGGGTGATTACCGTTATTTCTGGCATTGTGGTCGCGTTACTGCTTATCCGCTTCCCAAAATTTGGCAGATACTGATGGGCGTTCGGTGAGGGCAGGCCCAATCCTGCCCGGGCGTGTCAGCAGCCAAGAGCGTGCGGCCGTCACCGGCAGTCTTGAGTGGTGGAGTAAATGGAACACGTGAATCAGATGGAATATGGGATGGTTCGGAGCTTCAAGAAGGCATTGGGATGTCTCCGTTGTTTGGTCCCGCGGCGGCGCGGAACCGCAGAAGGCGGCCAAAGCTTGGTGGAGTTTGCCTTGATGCTGCCTTTCATGGCAGTGCTCTTGATTGGAATCGTAGAAATCGGTCGGTTCGCTTTCATCACCATGCTGGTGTCTCATGGGGCTACCTCCGGCGCTCAGTATGGGGCCCAAAATACCACCACGGCATCGGATTATACCGGCATGGAAACCACAGCCACCCAGGACTCCAACTTTGGCGTCATGACGGCAACTGCGGTTAATGGCTGTGTATGCGACGACGGATCTGGAGTTTCCTGCACTAACCCTCTACCCCAAGGTAGTTGTTCAGGAATTACCTGTCCGAGCGGTCAAGTTGTGGAATGCGTGCAAGTTACGACGCAAGCGACATTTAATGCGTTGTTTCACTATCCAGGCTTCCCCAGCCAATTCCAGACTAACGGAAATGCGGTCATGCGGGTTAGAAAGTAGCAGTTCCTGGCCCGAGGTTTGGAGAGATAGATCAGGGTCCATGAGGTGGTTGGCTGACGCTCGGCGTCGTTAGGAGAAGTGATGAGGATTCGGACGGTCAGACAACGAAACGGAGAAGCAGGCAACGCTCTGGTAGAGTTTGCACTTTCTATGGTGGTCATCCTCACCATGCTGTTCGGAATCATAGACGTAGGCCGGGCGCTTTTTGCGTATGATTGGGTATCGAACGCTGCCCGACTAGGCACACGCTTTGCTGTGGTGAGAGGTGCGACCTGTACGCAGTTGTCGGGCGGGTGCCCCGCCATTCAGTCTGATGTTATAAATTACATCAATGGTAATGCGGCAGGAATCAATACAAGCGAAGTCACCATCCATACCCACTGCATCGTAGGCGAAACCTCGTTCGGACTTCTACCCTGCGCTCCTGGCACCTCTGTCTACGTCCAAGTGCAATACTCCTTTCAATTTATTACACCTTTAGTCCCCTTCCACTCCTGGCTCATGACCAGTTCTTCGCAAATGGTAGTCTCACGATAGAGGTGCTGTGTCTCCGCAACGCAGAAGCGTCCCAGCTTCCTTCGTAGGGCTACGGACGTTCATGGCGTGTGGAAACAAGAGGCTAAGGAAAATCGCAAACAAGCGCTACGCCAACAGGTCGTCGATTATCTTCTGGCCTAACTGTTCCGACGTATAGCGCTCGCTCCCGATCTCGGCAAGTAGGGCCTCGTCCGCGGAGAGAATCAACTTGATAACGTGTGGTGTGTCAGCCGTCTTACCAGAACCTATACTGAACCGCAGGGAGGCGGAGTTGTTCTGGTAATCGAGGTGGGCAATTCTCTCTTCTGTGAGAATGGGCCGGGCCAGGATTTGAGCACTGCGGCTGCCTTCATCCCCGGACACGCTTACCGCGAGCACGTGACTGCCAAACTTGTTGTTAAAACTTCCTTCGATGCTTTGTAGCCACGCAAAAAGCTGCCGGCAATACTGACCACCAAGCCTGCGTTTCAGCTCCTCTTCATGAGCCAACCGTTCTTCCTGAGCTCGCTGGATTTTGTACTTTTCCTTCGTTCGCTGTACAGCTTCGTCAAGCCACTGAGTCGATGCCATAGAAGAAAACTCCTGGTTTAACTACTCCCACGACAAAAGGGAGTTTTGTTGGCTGTTCATAGTCAGGTGGCGAATATTGGCCTAGGGAGAACGACACTTCTGAGCAATTCGAACCCGGCATGCGACCAAATCTTGCTGGATTGCGAACTTACCGACGGTGAGCAATGTGGTCAGTTGCCACGGCCACCCCCGCTCACTCCGCGATGGACAATTGATCCCCGACCATAGTTGCCGTTTGAGCGATAACACCCGAAGGCAGTTCCAATACACACCGTGCTTTCCAATGGAGCCCGGTCATGCGATACGGTGCCATGGTGTGACGCAAGTGAATTACCCGCCAGTCGCGGTCCAGGAAAACCACATCAATCGCGAAACGCATAGCAACGGTATGTATTGCTTGCGACGGAATAATGAGCAGGCCAGTGCCTGGTTCGAGCTTACTTTTACCCAACAACCCTACCAGCCGCCGCAAACTCGTGCCGGCCACGGTAATCTCTTCGCCGAGCACAGTATTCCTGGTGGTGTTGAGAACGGTTACGATCTCCGTTTCCATACTACCTTTTCGGAGTCATACGCTTCGACGACGACATGCGTTTGCGCCTCGCGATTACGATTGCCAGCAATATTACAGCAAGCACTCCCGCGATAACCCGAATCATCGTCACGTTATCCATAATCCAGAATCCCCCAATTGTTTTTATTTATCTGCCAAGATCTTCGAACGTCTTCAGAATGCTGAGTACTCCGGGCCCGAGCAGCACAACAAAAAGCGATGGAAAGATGAAGATTGCCAGTGGAAAGATCAGTTTGATGGTCGTCTTGGCGGCTTGTTCTTCGGCCAGCATCAAACGCTTGGTCCGCAAGTTGTCAGCAAACGTCCCGAGAGCCTTGGCGATCGGAGTTCCCAGTCGCTCGGTTTGCACCAGCATGGCGACAAATTGGTTCACGGTATCGAGATCAACCCGATCAGCGAGACTCCGCCAGGCATCCAGGCGCGGTTTGCCGGCCCGCTGCTCGTAGCCAATAATAGAAAGCTCTTCACTCATCTCCGGGTGGACGGGTTCAATTTCTTTGGCAATTCTGAGCACAGCCTGATCCAGTCCTAAACCTGCTTCCATACAAATGACCAGAAGATCCAAGGCGTCGGGTAGAGCCTGGCCGATTTTTGTTTGGCGCTGGCTGGACTTATAAAGCAGAAACAGATCAGGCACAAAAAACGAGCCCGCACCCAGGATCAGAGCGTAAATGAGGATGCTCTCGGGCGGGGCAAAGGTGGCAAGTAGTATCCCAAAGACCGGAGCGAGCAGCTTTGCGCTCAGATAGGTCTCGACGTCTTCCGGCTTGCGATAGCCAGCAACGCCCAAACGGAACGCGAGGTCTTGGTCACGCGATCTCAACCAGTCGCGGAATGGCGCTAACGGACGCGTGAGAGTCGAGAACAGGTCTTGTGCCCTATGCTGCTCAGGAGCTTCGATAGCGTCAGCATCGACATAGCGAGACCTCAAGCCGGCAAGCCGGGCCTCCGTAGGTGAGCGTTCGCCCACAATCATCAGAAGGATCAGGCCGAATGCAGCAAATATTGCAAGGGCCGCGAATACTGCGATGAGTGTCACTTCCATATTAGTACTTGATCTGAATGATCCGTCGGATGAAGATGGCTCCAAGAGCCATGCTCACCAATGTACCATACACCATTTTTCGGCCAACCTCGGTCTCGAACAATGGACTGGTGTAACCAGGTCGGACGAGATTCAATAGAATAAAGGACGCAAACGGGAGCGATACGAGTATCACCCCAGTCATCCGGCCTTGCGCCGTATACACTTTCACTTTCTGCTGCAGTTGTATCCGTGACCGCAACACGGCTGCCGTCTTGTCCAGCAGTTCGGCGAGATTTCCTCCAGTTTCCTTCTGCACTAAGATCGCAGCAATGAGGAATTGAAGGTCTTGCAGGGGAAATCTGCGGAAAAGATTCAGCATCGCTTCGCGAAATGGCAGCCCGAAAGTCATCTCATCGGCGCACTGCTGGAATTCCGGCCCCAGCGGATCTGCAACTTCCTCGGCAACATTAACCAACGCGCTTGGCAGTGAGTGTCCGGCACGAAGCGAGCGAGCAATCAAGTCGACCGCATCCGGAAGCTGCAAGTTGAAGCGGCGGAAGCGATCCGAACGCCGATAGAGCACCCAGCCAAAGGGAGCCAAGCCCAACGCCAAACCTGGAATCCATCCCACAAAACCTACCGGTATCCAAAAGTTGCCAATGATGCCGCCCACCAGCATCAAGAGTGCCGAATAGAAGAAGAAGCGGCCAACCGTCCAATGCACCTTTGCCTGTTCCAGCAATAAGTGCAGCTGCAATGCGGACTTAGTGTCGCGAAGGAAGCGATCGATCCAGGCAATTCGGCTGAAGCTGATGCGACGAACGATTTCCGTCTGTTCGCCATCTTCCAGGAGGCGATGATCTAACCCGCTAAGCCGCTGCTGAATTCGTTTGTCGGTTTCGGAAGGCTCCAGGAAGTAGAGGAGCGTAACGAAGACAAACCCCAGAAGAATCAGAAATACGGTGATCATCGACATAAATTAGTCTGCCTATATCTCAAACGAGTGCTCAAAGATATTTGGTGGGAGGACGATACCGGCTTTCTTCAGCCTTTCGACGAACTTCGGAGACACACCGGTTGCTCTGAACCGTCCCAGCACGCGTCCACCAACGTCGATTCCGAGTTTTTCGAAGACGAATATGTCCTGCATTGCCACCACGTCGCCGGTCATGCCGGTAATTTCCGTGACATAGGTTATGCGGCGTGTACCGTCGCTCATACGCGAGATTTGCACAATGATGGCGATAGCAGAGGCGATCTGCTGCCGCAGCGCTTTTTCCGGAAGATTAAGGTTAGACATCAATGCCATGGTTTCCAGGCGAGCGACTGCATCACGGGGACTGTTGGCGTGAATGGTTGTCAACGATCCGTCATGCCCAGTATTCATGGCCTGCAACATGTCGAGAGTTTCCTCTCCACGTACCTCGCCGACGATTATCCTGTCCGGACGCATACGCAACGCGTTGATGACTAGTTCGCGCTGGCGCACTGCCCCTTTGCCTTCCACATTGGGAGGGCGGCATTCCAATCGAACAACGTGTTCCTGCTGCAGTTGCAATTCAGCAGAATCCTCGATGGTGACGATGCGTTCTGCGTCGCTGATGTATCCGCTTAGGACATTCAACAGGGTCGTCTTTCCTGCGCCGGTGCCGCCGGAGATGACGATGTTCAGTTTGGCTCGCACGGCCGCTTTCAGAGCCTCAAAAATCGGGGCCGTGACCGTACGATTGGCGAGCAACTGCTCGCTTGCAATGGGGATCTTGCCAAAACGACGAATCGAGAGAATGGGGCCGTCAACCGCCAGGGGCGGGATAATGACGTTGACGCGGGATCCGTCAGCTAAGCGCGCGTCGCACATCGGCGAGGATTCGTCTACGCGCCTGCCCACCTGGGAGACGATCTTATCGATAATGTGATTAAGGTGGGCATCATCCTTAAACGCGACGCTCGTCTTCTCCAACACGCCGCCGCGCTCCACGTATACCTGTCTGTAGGTATTCACAAGGATGTCATTGATCGTGGCATCCTGAAGCAAAGGCTCAAGCGGTCCCAGGCCAAAGACCTCGTGCAATACCTCACGTGACAGGCGGTCTCTCTCGCTGGTACTGAGGGGAGTCTCCTGTTTTACGATTAGGGCCTGAATCACCTCCTGTACCTGCGCACGGGCCCTAACATCCTCAAGTGACGTTAGCTTTTCCAGGTCGACCTGGTTAAGCAACTCGCGATGGATTGTGGTTTTCAGCTCCTGATAAGCCTTGGCGGAAACACCAATGGTACGCGGAGCGCTCCACGTGGTACTGCCGACTCGCATGTCGGGTCCGAAGGTTTTCGTATTAGCCATTACACTTCCTTACTTAGTCTGGGATCCAAAAAGGCTGAGCAATCCACGCGATCCCTTGCTCTCCTTCGTTGTATCAGGTTGCTCACCGATGAGAAGGTCCGCCCAGGCATCAAGAGGCGCCGCAAGATCCGATTTACGGGAGAAATCAATTGGCGTTCCCGCATTGATGGCGTTGACGATCAGCTCGTAATTGTTAGGGATTCTTACCGCAACCGGCCGGTGCAGAGAGGCCTCGATCTCGCGATCATTCAATGCACCTCGTCTTGAGCTGCGGTTCAGGATGATATCGATGTTATCGTCAGGGTAATGCAAGCCCGTCAAATACTCGACCGCGCGAATTGCGTTGTGGATCGCCGGTAGTTCGGGCGTGATGATAATCGCCAAACGATCCGATTGCCGTATGGCGGCGCATGTATCCTCACTCAGTCCTGGCGGACAATCGATGAGGACGTACTGATAGTTCTCGGCCAGAAACGCCAAAGTGTGCTCGATGGCGTCGGAGGCTGCGCTCGGAAACGCATGGATGGCTTCCGGAGAATCCATAACGTTCAATCCGCTGGAATGCTGCAACAGGAAGCCTTGCAACAAATCAGCATCCAGCCGGTCCATGTTATGGACCAGTTCATAAAAACTGTACTGATGACGTCCCAAGCCGAGGTAGAGTGCGAGATCGCCGAGCGCGGGATGTTGATCTACCACCAACACCTTCTGTTGATGTCTTTGCACCAAATTCAGCGCCAGATGCAACGCCAGGGAAGTTACGCCGGTTCCCCCTTTGGCCCCCATCAGGGTAACCACTCGGCCTTTCTGTCCCACCAGCTTACCCTGACGCCGGGCCTCTATATGGACCAAGGCGTCTAATATCTGGTCCGCACGGACCGGCTTGACCAGATATTCCGAACAGCCGGCACGCATTGCCTTGATGATCGCATCGGGATGAGTGTCGTTGGAGATGGCAAAAATGCTAATGCTGCTATCGCAGCCATCGTGAAGCCGCTGGCTAACTCGCGCGCCGGTCTCTGCGTCGTCAAAGTCGACTATGCAGACCTTATGCTGAAACTGCTCCAGCACCCTCATAACCTCGCGAGGGTTGATATGCTGATCGACGTTGTCCACGACATGGGCCCCAGCCGTTTGCTTAAGCAAGGCCTCCAGGCTGTCTCGTGAAGCTGGATCCATATTTATGCACAGGATCCCAATGCGCCGTTCAGAGCTGCGCGAGCTTCGTATCATCGTCGGACGGTCACTCATAGTCACTTCGATTCCGGAGTATTCGTTGGGTTAGTGGGGGGATTATTAGGGCTCGGCAAGCCGTGGTCGAAGTGCTCTTTGTCAAGATTTTGCACCGGCATATTGACCGTCGGCCCCATATTTGGAACCTCTTCTTTTACAGGGTCAATAACGGTGGGCGTGACCAGTACGAGCAGTTCCGTGTTCGTACGATTGTTGCTTCTTGACCTAAAGAGCTGTCCCAGAATCGGGATATCCCCAATTCCCGGAACCTTGCTGAGCTGTATAGTCACGCGATCATCCAGCAGACCAGCGATACCGAAACTCTGGCCATCCTTGAGTTCGATCACGGTTTCAGCGCGCCGCACTGAGAGGGCGGGCATCACAAAGCCCGAAATTGTAATTGCGTTCGTATAGTCGAGAGAACTTACCTCAGGAGCAACTTTCAGCCGAATCGACCCGTCGTCGTTGATCGTCGGCACGAACTCCAGCTTCACGCCATAGGGCTTGAACTGAATGGTCACAGTCGGAGTGCTGCCAGCGACGCCGATGGCTGCTACTACCGGGTACGGAAACTCGCCACCCGCCAGAAAATGCGCCGCTTCGCCATTAAGAGCCATCAAGTTCGGTTCTGCCAGGATTTGCAACACATTCTTGTTCTGCAGATCCGAGATGATAGCGCCCAATTGAATATCAGGGCGGAACAAAAAGACATTCAAGAGATTCGATAAGGTGAATTGCTGGGGCGTGTTCGGCGGCGTTGTAGTCCCGGCGGACTGACCCTGCTGGATAGCAAGAGGGCCAAATTGCTGGGTGCTGGTGGTACCAATCGTATTGGTTGCGCCGGTACTGAATAAATTGATGCCAAATTGTGTCAATTTGCCGCGGTCCGCTTCCGCAAAGCGAACCTTCAGCATTACCTGTTTCTGGCGCGGAGGCGCCGCTATTTGCAACCCGTTGACTACCTCTTTGGAGAAATTGCTAGCCATCTTCAGGATCTGTTCTGCTACGGCCGGCGAAGACACCGTTCCGACCACAGCTACCTTCCCGCCCTGCGATTGCACTTCGATGTTGTTGTTGGGAAAGGATTGATCCAGGGTGTTGCGCAACGGAGTTATGTCCAGATCGGCGTAAACATCAAGAGTCCGGTTTTGTCCCGCCTCATCCCACACCATCAGACTGCTGCCACCCGTCTCTTTGGCGGTAATTACCAGTTCCCGGGGCGAAGTCGGTACGGATTCGATGACCGCTGGGTTTCCAGTAAGAACGCGTTTGATCCGAGATCCGGTGTGGATCAAAAGAGAATGGCCCACCATGATATGCACGCTTTCCGGACCCTGTGCCATACCAGGTGCTGGTTGGGCGGCGGCTTGTTGAGTTGATGCCGGAGCCCCCGTGGCGGACGATTGCTGTCCAGCTGATTGCTGGGCTGCCGCTGCCAACGTAGTTAGGCAAAGCGCCATAGCCGTCAGCAGCGCGAAGGTCATGCTTTGCGGGAAAAGCCTTTCCTTGCCAATTCGCTTGCTTTGCACGAGATGCTCCGTTCTTACTGCCGTGTTAGAACTTGACTGTGTTCTTCTTTTGACCGTCGTAGGTCTCAACTTCGTACATGGTCGCCGGTTTCGGCGGCGCTGGCGCGGCCGCCTTCCTGGCCACAACTACCGGCGCGGAAGGGGTACCCTGCAAGTCCTTCATGTTGACTGGCTTTGTCGCCGGTTTATCCTGATCGGAAGCGTTCCGGAGAACAAACTGTACTGTCCCCTGGTTGGTAGCCAGCAACAATTTTTCCGCATCATCCGGCGCAAGCAACAGTGTCACTACCTTCACATTTTGCGGCTTGCCGTTCACGTCCGGTTGCAGCTTCTCGCCTGTGCTCAAAACCTGAATGTCCTGCAAAACGGTTGTAGTCATTGGGTCTTTAGCCCCCTCCTGGCGAAAACTCACCAGGACATCGACGTGTGAACCAGGCAGCAGAAATCCTGAGACATTGTTCACCTCGTTGGTGACTATAGCTACCGCGCGCATACCATCCGGGATTTTGGCGGTCAGTCCCACCGTGGCTCCCGGAGCAGCTAACAACCCCTCGCGGACCGGCTCTTTGAAGGCAATGGGATACATCACAATCCTGCCATTCAAATCTTCCGGCTTGTGGAAGGTGCCGTCGATGGGAGCGTTACTTGGCCAGTCGATCAAGGTTAAATCGTCGGCCGTCAGTGGTGTTCCAGTGTCCAACGGCTTGGCAGCCACTACCACCTTGACGAGCTGCCCGCCCGAATATAGCCGCTTAATGTGCCGGTATAGAAAAAATGTCACCACAACCGAAACCAGCAACGCCATTAAGAGAGCAACACCTAGCCGACCCGTTTTCATACTTTAACTCCACCAGGTTGCCATGAACGCATACAGCGTTCCGGCAGCTATAGCCAAGCCATACGGCATGCGTAAGGTCTCGGGATTGTCAAGATTCAACTCAGGATGGGCCTGTAGGCCAGCCCAAGCATGGAAGCGCAGCACTGATCCTACGTTCCGGAGCGTTGCCCACATACGGCCCCGATAAAGCGCATAAACGATGGCCATTACTCCGCCACAAATCGCCGTAGCCAATAGAACGACGACGCTATGCTTTGGCCCCACTAGTGATCCGATCGCCGCCATCAGCTTCACGTCTCCAGCTCCCATGGCCCGTACGACAAAAAACAGAAACATGATTCCGCCGGCAAGCAAACAACCCTCAAGCGCACTGCCCAGACCCTTCCAACCGAAGAGTGACCCGCGCAGCGCGAATCCCAGTGCAATCGCTGGGTAGGTAAGCCAATTCGGAATACGGCGCTGCTTTATGTCCCAAACGGCCGCGGTGATGGCCACTGCCAGCGCGATAAGAAGAAGAGTTGAGTCCCGGCCCATGGCGCATCACGGAAAACTAACGGAAAATGAAATGGAAGCAAGCTACGAGGCTAACGATCGACTCATAGCGACACGCTCGGCCAAGCGCGTTCGTCCTGGTCCTGCGTGCAGAAGGCGATGGCTGTTCCGGCCATCTCCGCCTGCATAGCCTGCTTCCCACAGGCAAATGGTTGGTTAGGTGAGCTGACCGGCGACCTGGGTGAACACCTTGTTGATCGATGAAGCCAAGATGCCCATACCAGCAAGGGCGCCCAAGGCAACGATCAAGGCGATCAATCCGTACTCGATTAGGTCCTGGCCCGATTCTTCTTTGTGCAGATTCTTCAACATGTTGATCATTTGGAGATCTCCTTATTGTTCTTTCTCAGTTCAATTTGCTGCCCTTCCCGTGCGGAGTCAAGAATTTCCCCGAACCGCAAGGGCTTCGAACAAAGCGGCGCAACCGCAATGCTGTGGTAGCGGAGATAATGTAACAATGAGAGCGCCAGTTAGCAAGGGAAAAAAAGATTACGGCTCTTACTAAGGTAATGAAAGTTTGTGTTACCTTGCCCCGGTTACCCAAAATCTTGGAGAAGCCTCAGACGGCGCTGGCGCTCGGTTATGGAAAGCCGCTGCACAAAGGCGCTTTCTCAATCGAAGATCCTTATAGCACATTTAGACCAACAATCAAAAAGAAGAATTGTGGGGCGGATGTAAACGTGGGGCCGCAAAGTGGCGGTCAAGCGAGCTTACTTGCTTGCCGACATTGAACAGCCTGCTGATCGACGTAGCCAGAGTGCCCATTACCGGGAAGATAGAGAGGGCAACTGTCGGTGGGACAGATCCGTACGCCAGCCGATCCTTCCATCTGTCCGATTCTTAAGAATGGTGACGATTGAGGTTAGTTGTCTGGCCTTATTACACGAAGGTAGGCATCATTCGACCATGCGTTTCAAGACTTAGGGACCTGCCATTTCAGGCACTAAAATGCTAAAAAAATGATTTAAACTCTGTTCTCGTCTCCCATCTTGGCGTTGCACCTTCTTTCCTTGTGCGCTATAAATGGCGTTCACACGCCCAGGCCGGGCTAAGCCGTGGTTCCGTTGGCAATCGGCTAGCTTATGCAACCAAGAAGATTGGTAAGGGAGTGGAATCGGCCGGAGCCCTTGTTGCTGTGGAAGCTACCGGTCGCAGGCTTTGCCACCCTGAGCGTCACGACTTGACCGACACTTCCTGGTGCCCTGATTTGCTGCGAGTTGATTGGAGCCGTATGGGCGCCAGTCACTCGGGAACGGTCAGAACGGTGAGAGACACCTCAGTTGAAAGCCAAGCCTCGGCCATAGAGCCGGTTGCCCGATCACTCGAGAAAGGACCAGCCACGCCACGCCGCAACTTCTTTCCCTTTCAATTTCTGTGGTTCGCCTTAGTTGCACTTGAGATTTCCCTCATAGCAAGCCTGCGCATCGCCGAGTCTGACGTCTGGTTCCACCTGCGCAATGCGCAGGAGCTTCTCACGAGGCACTCCTTCTTGCGTGCAGATTCGTACACCTTCACCACTCCAGGCGCCCCGCTGCTGAACTTCGAATGGCTTTCTGAGCTGCCTTACTACCTGGCTTTCCGTGCGTGGGACCTGCACGGACTGCTGGCGGTGTACTTAGTGCTTTTGTGGCTCATTTTCGCCGGGGTGTACTACCTGGCCCTGAGGCGGGGTGCCAACAGTGGCGACGCAGCCCTGGTCACCATGGCCGGAGTCGCACTCGGATCCTATTCCTTCGGACCCCGAATGCTCCACTTTGGCTGGCTCTGCCTCATAGTGCTGTTGCTCGCGATAGAAAGGTTTCAGCGCACCGGCAAGGGACTATGGATACTGCCTGCGGTGTTTGCTCTCTGGATCAACTTGCACGGCTCATGGCCCTTCGGATTTGTAGTAATGGGCATTTATATCGTCTGCGGTCTGGTGGAAGGCCGGTGGGGGATGGTGGTGGCTGAGCGCTGGACGTCGTCCCAACTCAGGCAACTCCTTTTAGTCTTCGCCGCCTCCGCGCTTGCGCTCTTGGCTAATCCCTACGGGTATAAGTTGCTTTGGTATCCCTTCGAGCTGTTGTCCCGTCAACAGGCCGTCCGCGACAACATGAACGAATGGCAATCCATGGATTTTCATACCGGTTGGGGAAAACTGGGGATGTTGATGATCATTGCTTTGCTGGCAGCGGCGTGGTTTTCTAACGAGCCCTGGCAGCTTAGCGACATCCTGCTCGCAACATTTGCGGTTTGGGCTTCACTAAACCATCTGCGGTTTCTGCTCTTTGCAGCCATAATTCTGGTGCCCATTCTTGCTCCCCGCCTGCAATTGTTTCCGCCTTACGATGCAAAGAACGACAAACCCTGGTTGAACCTCGCGATCACGGCTGCGATTGTGGCGATCATCTTTGGCTCGTACCCGAGTGCGGCAGAACTGCAAAAACGCATAGACGGGCAGTTCCCTCGAGGAGCTCTGCAATTCATGCAACAGAGGCAGATTACCGGACGCCTCTTCAACTGGTACGACTTCGGCGGGTATATCGAGTTTTATGCGCCGGCCATAAAGACCTTCGCGGATGGCCGAACCGACATTTTCGTCTACAACCGAGTTCTTGACGACTACCTGAAGATAAATACCATCGAGGAGCCCTTGGAACTCCTGGATAAGTACAAGATTGATTATGTTCTCTTCCCGGTCAACAAGCACCTTACCTATGTTCTTGATCACAGCCCCGCATGGCGCACGATTTACGAAGACAAAGTGGTCAAGCTTTACCAGAGAGTGCTGGTGACCGCCTCGGCTCTGCCAAATGACGCCTGCGCGCCTTGGCCATTTGCCTCAACCGTTGCGTTCGCTTCGACATGATCGCCAGGGTGTTAGATATCCATTTCGTCGACGTCCGGAAATGAGGCTGCCATGGATCAAGCTTTGAGGGGAACGGTTAAGCTCGCAACAGCCGATGAAACCGTGGGTTTTCCCCCTACACCCGTATCAGCCCGGCAAGCCCAGGACATGGTTCAAGCCGACGAGAAGGTTGATTTCAGAACGGAAAAATTTCGCATGGGATGGTTTTTCGTCTTCTTTTTCATTTCCGGGTTTTGCAGCATTCTTTACGAGATTATCTGGCTAAGGTTGGCGATGGCGCAGTTTGGAGTCACCAGCGCACTCGTCTCGATAGTGCTTTCCATGTTCATGGCGGGCCTGGGGTTGGGTTCGTGGGGATCTGGCCGCCTGATCCGGAGATATGGAGACAGACTCCGCTTTCCGGCTCTCAGGCTCTACGCACTGACCGAATTGTTGATTGGTTTATCGGCACTCCTTGTGCCTTACGAATTGCACTGGGGAAGGAGCGCGTTGGAGCGCACAGGTCTGGCCTCTTCTGCGGCCTACTATCTGGTCTCAGGAATCTGGATCGGCCTGACATTGATTCCCTGGTGCTCGTTCATGGGGGCGACGATCCCCGTCGCGATGTTGGCGATTAGGAGTGACCTCAGCCGCGAATCGCCGCGCTCCTTCAGCTTTCTTTACCTGTCGAATGTGCTGGGCGCCGTAGCAGGCGCAATGTTGCCTCTTCTCCTGATCGAACTGTTTGGTTTCCACGGAACGCTGAGGATTGGGGCGCTCTGCAATGTTTTCATTTCGCTATGCGCAATGGCCTTGACCCTCCGGGGGTCTGCCAGCAAATTACCTGTCCAGTTTGCGCAAGAGGCGAGTGTCGCCAGAGCGCCAAAAATCTTGTCGGGAGGCAAGAAGCCACTCCTACTGCTGTTTGCTACTGGCTTCACCAGTATGGGCATGGAGTTGGTCTGGATCAGACAGTTCACGCCATACGTTGGCACCCTGGTGTATTCCTTTGCCTCGATTCTGGGATTGTATCTGGCCGCCACATTCCTAGGATCGAAAGTCTATAGAGACTGGGGCCGCAAACATGAACAGGAGACGATGCTGGTTTGGGCCCTACTTGGACTGTTTGCGCTTTTGCCGTTGCTTGCGGGGAACCCGAAGTTTCATTTGTTCAGCCTGTTGCGTCTAGCGATAGGGATTGCCCCGTTTTCTGGCATTCTGGGATTCGTAACTCCGATGCTGGTGGACCGCTTCTCGGAGGGCGACCCTGATCGGGCAGGACGCGCTTACGCGATCAACATAACGGGTTGCATCCTCGGCCCGCTATTGGCTGGGTTCGTCCTTTTACCGTTGATGAGCGAGCGTTGGGCGCTGTTTTTGCTGGCTCTCCCATGGCTAGCCATTGGCATGCATCCGAGCTGGTCGTCGGCTTCGGAACGTGTAAATGAAGTCCCAAGGTGGCAGCGCGTGACGTCTTACGCAATTGTGCTGCTGGCAATGACAATGGTTTTCACCAGCAAAGCCTTTGAAGACCAGTTCACGCGCTTTGAGGTCCTGCGAGATAACACGGCGACCGTGGTTGCCACCGGCGAAGGGATGCACAAGCGTCTCCTGGTAAACGGAGTAGGGATTACTCAATTGACTCCCGTGACCAAGATGATGGCCCACCTGCCTTTGGCATTTCTCAACCACCCGCCGCACGACGCTCTGGTGGTGTGCTTCGGTATGGGAACAACGTATCGTTCATTGCTTTCATGGGGAATACCTGCGACGGCTGTAGAACTGGTGCCCAGCGTGCCCCGTCTCTTCGAGTATTACCACGCGGATGGTCCTGCATTGCTTCGCTCTTCGTTGTCACACGTAGTCATTGATGATGGACGGCGCTATCTCGAACGCATGCCCCAGCAATACGATGTAATCACGATCGACCCGCCGCCTCCGGTAGAAGCCGCGGGCTCGAGCCTACTCTATTCCGAAGAGTTCTATGGAATCGTGAAGCAACGATTGCGGCCCGGGGGCATTTTGCAGCAGTGGCTACCACCCAAAGGTGATGCATTCGTCCGTGCCTCGGTCGCCCGCGCCTTGAAGGAGTCATTCCCATATGTGCGTGCTTTCCCATCCGTGGAGGGTTCGGGTTTTCACTTTCTGGCCTCTAACCTTCCCATACCAAACCGCACTGCTGAGCAGTTGGCGGCCCGAATGCCTGGTTCGGCAATTACCGACATGATGGAGTGGGGGCCGGAGCCTGACCCGGAGCGTCAGTTCTCGATTGTCCTTGATCATGAGTACTCTATCGACCAGATAATCGCCCAGGCTGCAGACGCGCCTGCCTTGCGAGACGACCGGCCGGTCAATGAATACTTTCTTCTTACACGTCTTAAGAGGCAACCAGCCAACTAGTGAGTTCGTTCTTCTTGGTCGCGTATCCTCGGTCAGCTTGGAACTACGGGTCATTACGATCTTGATGAGGGACCATACGCCGTTGCGTAAACTGAGACCGCGTACGCCGGTAAGTTTTGCGCTGATCGCTATTTTCGCGATTGCTCTGCTACTTCGCGTTGCGGCAGCCATTCACTTCCCGAATATCGAGTGGGGAGACGAGATTTTTAACACAATCGAGCCAGCACATCGCTTAGCCTACCATTATGGAGTTGTCGATTGGGAATGGCGAGAGGGAGTGCGCTCCTGGGTGTTTCCGGCGTTTCTGGCGGGTGTGATGCGGGCGACAGACTGGATGGGGCCCGGCTCGCTGGGATACTTGCGAGCCATCGCGGTCGTATTGTCGCTGCTCTCGCTGACAACGGTCTGGTTCGGCTACGCGTGGGCGAAACGGGCAGGTGGAAATGTTGCCGCGATGATAGCGGCAGGGGCCTGTGCCACCTGGTATGACCTGGTGTATTTCTCGCCGAAGACGCTTATCGAAGTGTTGGCCACCAACTTCCTGCTGCCGGGCCTCTACTTCGGGATGTACGGAGACGAGTCGTCTGAGAGGAAGCGGTTATTCCTCGCCGGGTTGCTCCTGGGGTTGGCGGTGTCCCTGCGTATTCAACTGGCTCCGGCGGTTGGCTTTGCATTTCTCTATTTCTGCTACAAGAATTGGAGAACTAGGGGGCCTGCCATGTTTATGGGGCTCCTGCTACCAGTCGTTGTTTTCGGTTTGGTGGATGCGGTTACATGGTCGTATCCCTTCCAGTCATTTCTCCGTTATTTCTGGGCGGCCGCCGTTCAGGAGCGAAATTTATTTGGTCAGACCGAGCCATGGTATTGGTACTTGTTGGTGCTCGCGGTTCGTTTCTTTCCGCTGTGCGTTTTGGCCCTGGTGGGAGTCCGCCGCAGCCCTTTTCTGGGTTGGGTGGTACTTATCATTGTGGCGTTTCACTCGGTGATTCCACACAAAGAGCTTCGTTACATGTATGCGGTAATGCCCATTGTGATAACGCTTGCCGCGCTCGGCTTTGTGGAACTTGCGGAGGACTTCAACACTTGGGGAAAGTGGGTTTTGTCTTCGCGCGCAATTGTGATCGCGGGGTTGGTCTTATGCAGTTGCACATCCGCGTTATTCGCCTGGCGATCGCCTCGCTGGACGCATTCCTCTGGGAGCTTGATCGCCATGAATACGCTTAGCCAGGACTCTTCCGTTTGTGGTGTCGGGCTCTACAAACTTTCATGGATCTACAGCGGAGGTTACTCTCATTTACATCGCAATGTACCCATCGTTCTGGTTCTGCGGGATGCCGAACTTGAAGAACAAGCGCCGAGTTTCAACGCCCTTGTCGCGGGGGGATCGTTCAGCGATCAGAAGCTGGGCTTCACCTCTGCCGGGTGCTGGAACGGCGTTTGTCTGTACAAAAGGGAGGGTTCTTGCGTCGTCTCGCAGAGAACCAGCGAGATAAACAAAGTACTCCGGGACACCGGGAGGTGAGGCTGTGATGGGGCTGACAGCTTCTCTTCGTATAGTTTCAAGACTTGGAAGGATAGACGTAGATGGATATGCCACCGATTGTTTGAACCAGATTGTATCCATTGGCCCGAAGAGAGCTCTTGATAGCATCCATCGAGCGTTGCAATCTCTTCAGTTCCTCCGGCGTGGGAACAGCTGAAAAGACTTGATCACGCAGCACAACAATATGTGGGGTGTGGGCGGCTAAATCGCTTTCGATATCAGCCGGCGAGGGAATGTGGTATGTCGCCCTCTGCTGGGCAGTGAGCTTTTCCGAAACGGCCAACGCAAAAGGGTTTTCGAATCCCGGAAAAGAAGTGGCTGCTGTCTGGAAGATGTCGCCAGGCCAAAAGCTGGCCACCGTTTCGCCGGGTTTGGCGATCTGATCGATCGCCTGCGACACGTCGAGGATTCGTTGCAGTTTCCAGTCGCCTTTATCGCGGGCCCAGCGTACGCCTGGAATCCCCTCGCCAGTTTGAAAATACCGCCGGACATCGCGAGCGGATGCACCAACGTAAACGCCTAGTAGTGCAACACAGGCAACCGCCGCAAACAGTCGTTGTCGCCTCGAGTCCAAGCTCACAAACAAGTCGTTCACAACGCAGACAGTGCTAACTATTAGGAAGGGAACTGCTAAACAGAAGTACGGCAAGTAGGCCGGTGTAGGGAGAAGCGAAAGAGCACCCACGACAAGGGCAGCCTGGAAGGCCTGCCGGGCGGGATATTCTTGACCGGGCATAGAGAATACAAATCCCAGGCTGACAAAAAACAAAATACTGTCTTGAATCCCATTGGCTCCCGGACCTCCAAAGAAAAACAGGATGGCGAGGACAAGCTTCTCTCGCCACATGCCGATCAGACCTTCGTTGGAGCGGATCGCATGGTAACCCAGGTTATTAAACAGAAATGCGTCGGGAGAGGAGATGAATAGATAGAGACTAGGGGCCATTGCGATGGTGAAGCCGCCAAAGAACCAGAGAGTGCAGGCTATTCGGGAATCCGTAGTGGAGTTCTTGAAAGTCCACCACAGGAACAGCGGAATGAGGAGCAAGCAAGTAGGAGCGGATATCGACACTCAAGCCAAGCAATAGCCCGGCCGCCGCGATCAGCCAGCGCGGGGATTCTGCCGAGAGGCGGCTCACAACGACGTAGGCTGCGAAAATAAACAACCCCGCCAAAGAGAAAGGCGCCACAATCGGAAGCCACGCAAAAATAAGAGTGGATGAGACAAATACGATTACAGCCGCAACCCCGGCCAGCCAGTTTCGCGTCAGCCGGCAAACATGCCCATATACAAGCGCACCCAGCAGGCACGTCAGCAAAGCGGCCAATTGTCGTCCTGCGGCCCACGATATCCCGAAGCACTTCATCCACAACGCATAGATGTAAGGCAATAAGGGCGCCTGGGGATAAAAGAAGTCTAGATACGGCTTCTTGCCCATCAGAACCAGTCGCGCCGCCACCAGAAAGAACCCTTCATCTACATGAATGAATCTGTGCCGAACAATAAAGGTGAATACAAGTACCTGCAGCAAGACTATGGGGACCAGTAGCAGCTTAGCCGTGCGGGTCATGAATGTGGGCTGGGTAAACGAGGGTGAGTATACTACAGGGTTCGCGGCTGCGTTACTGTCAACGGCGAGCCGAAAAGGGACATCTGTTGCCGACGACCGCACATTCGCCACAATCAGAAACAGCACCGCCGACCGCCAGCACATCGTGGACTGGTTTAGCGGCCAAGGCCTTTTCTTTCCCGGTTATGTGCGTGTTCCTGCTGGCCGCGGCGATCTTCGGATTTTCAGTAAAGCAGTTCGCGGAACCGGACATCTGGTGGCATCTCCGCAACGCCGCCTATCTTTTCGAGCACCATTCGTTTCCCAGCGTAGACTTGTACTCCTTCGGAGCGGCGGGATCGCCCTGGCTTAACCACGAATGGCTCTCGGAGATCCCATTTTTTATAGGTTTCAAGGCGGTGGGACTGCCGGGCCTTCTTGCAGTGTATTTCGCGGTGCTGGTGCTGATTTATGCCGGCGTTTATTACCGGTCGTGCCGAGCGGGCGCCGACTGCAAGAACGCTACGATCACGACTTTGCTGGCGATTTTTCTTGGCGTTGTATCCATCGGGCCCCGCGTGCTGCTGTTTGGCTGGCTTTGTATGGTGGCTTTGCTGCTGCTGCTCGACCATTTTCAGCGAACGGGAAAGGGGCTTTGGCTGTTACCGCCGCTGTTTGTTCTGTGGATCAACCTTCACGGCTCCTGGGTTTTCGGTATGGTCGTGCTGGCTCTAACGATCGCTTCCGGTTTGGTGGAGGGTGAGTGGGGACTGGTCGTGGCGCGGCGGTGGACTGCCGCGGAGTTAAGAAGACTTCTGCTGGCTGGGGCAGCTTCCGTGGCTGCTTTGTTTGTTAATCCCTTCGGCTACAGGCTGGTGCTGTACCCGTTCGATTTTCTTTTCCGTCAGCCCAGCAATATGAAGCACATCGCGGAGTGGCATTCTGTGGACTTCAGCACTGGGGATGGAAAGCTGGCGCTGATCGTGATTTTGGCCTTGCTGGCGTCTGCCCTGTTCTCAACCCGCTGCTGGAGACTGGACGAGGTGCTGCTGACGGCGTTTGCTCTATGGATGGGACTGTCGCATGCGCGGTTGCTGTTCTTTGCAGGCCTGATTGTGGCCCCGATACTTGCGCCGCGCCTGGACCTGTTTCCGCCTTACGAACGGGAACTGGATAAACCGTGGCTTAACGCTGCTATTATGGCTGCCGTCGTAGGGGCGATAGTGTTTCTGTTCCCTTCGGGGCCGCAGCTTCAGCAGAAGGTGGACGAAGACTATCCCAAGGCTGCGCTGGAGTTCATGCAGCGACAACACGTCAACGGACGGATCTTCAACCAGGACTGGTGGGGCGGATACATGGAATGGAATACGCCTGAGCTGAAGCCCTTTATTGATGGCCGGGTAGATATTTTCGTGTACAACGGTGCTTTTGACGACTACGTCAAAGCCGTATCGATCCAAACGCCGTTTGAAATTCTGGACAAGTACAGAATCGACTATGCCTTGCTGGAGCCGAAGCAGCCGCTGGGATATCTCCTGGAGCATTCTCCGGCATGGCGCCCGATATACACCGACAAGGTTGCTGTGCTGTTCGAACGGATGCCGACGGCTGCGGCGGTTGCGAACCCGTTAGAATGTTCAAACGAAATAAATCGGAATGAGATAAGACGAGGACATTGTTGCCGACCACGTCCAATTCGCCCGAGACAGCCGCCCCGGCCACCAGCACTTCGTGGACTGGTTTGGCGGCCAATGTCTTTTCTTTCCCGGTTATGTGCATGTTCCTGCTGGTGCTGGCGATCTACGGCTTTTCCGTAAGGCGGATTGCGGAAGCCGACATCTGGTGGCATCTGCGTAACGCCGCCTATCTTTTGCAATATCACGCATTCCCCAGCATAGATTCTTACTCCTTCGGAGCAGCGGGATCTGCATGGCTTGACCACGAATGGCTCTCCGAGGTCCCATTTTTTCTAGGGTTGAAAGCTTTCGGACTACAAGGAATGCTGGCGGTCTATTTTGCGGTCCTGGTGCTGATTTACACCGGCGTCTATTACCGGTCGTGCCGAGCGGGCGCCGATTGCAAGGACGCTACGGTAGTCACTTTTCTGGCCATTCTGCTGGGCGGGGTGTCCATCGGTCCGCGCATGTTGCTGTTTGGCTGGCTTTGCATGGTGGGGTTGCTGCTCGTGCTGGATCGTTTTCAGCGAACAGGCAAAGGTCTTTGGCTCTTGCCGCCGCTGTTTGCCCTCTGGATCAACCTTCACGGTTCGTGGGTCTTTGGCTTGGTAGTGTTCGCGATCGTCATTGCCTCCGGCCTGGTTGAAGGGGAGTGGGGGCTGGTGCTGGCGCAGCGGTGGACTTCCGGCGAGCTAAAAAAACTGCTGCTGGCCTTGGCTGCTTCCCTGGCTGCGCTGTTTGTCAACCCCTTCGGTTACAAGCTGGTGCTGTTCCCATTGAAGTACGAAGTTCTTCTCCGGAAGCACGACGTTATGCAGCGCATAGTGGAGTGGCAAGGTGTGGACTTCAGCACCGCCCATGGCAAGCTGGCGTTGATGGTGATCTTCGGATTACTAGCGGCCGCGCTGTTCTCCCGGCAGAGGTGGAAGCTGGACGAAGTACTGCTGACGGCGTTTGCTCTGTGGGCGGCGCTCTCGCATCTGCGCTTCTTGTTCTTCGCAGGCCTGATCCTGGCGCCGATACTTGCTCCACGGCTGAAGCTCTTTCCGCCATACGAGCGCGAGCTTGATAAACCGTGGCTGAACGCCGGCATTATGGCCGCTATTGTGGGCGGGATGATCTTTTCTTATCCGTCCGCAGCGGAGCTACAGCAGCAAGTGGACCAAGAGTATCCCACCGCCGCACTGGAATTCATGCAGCGACAGCACCTCAACGGAAGGATTTTCAACCAGGACTGGTGGGGCGGATACATGGAATGGGTTACGCCCGAGTTGAAGCCTTATATGGATGGCCGCACGGACATATTCGTGGAAAACGGTACTTTCGACGACTACATCAAGGCTGTCCTGATCCGGTCGTCGTTTGAAGTTCTGGACAAGTACAAGATCGACTATGTCCTGTTAGAGCCAGACAAACCTCCAGCCTATCTTCTGGAGCACTCTCCGGCGTGGCATCCGATTTACACCGACAAAGTTGCGGTGCTCTTTGAACGCACGCCAGCGAGCTCGACGGCTGGGTCGCAGTCGAAAGTCCCGGCCAACTAAAGCGGAAGGCGCATCGGAGGAAGTCTGTTTCCGGCGACTTTCGAGGGAGTTCGCTGCGGCCGAGCCGTGCCCTCAACGAATGCTCCTAGTCTGCAACTCGCTACTGCGTTTCCCCGAATCCCTTCAGTGTGATTGTCTGTACTCCAAGTGGCATAAAGGTACCAGGCGAACCACGCCGGTACGGTCCACAGGTAGAATGCGGACGCCATATGGCCAACTGCGTACACCTCGATCAGCGCAACACCGGCAATTAATCCAATGGGCACAAGGGAGCGCCCCGAGTCCGCTGCCCGATAGACCCCGGCCAGAACCGCCGGAAGCAGCACGGCTTCATCACTGAACCAGGCATAGGGGGTACACACTGCTGAGACGAGCAGCACCAACAAGCCCTGATCCATCCAATTCCAGCGTGCCCGCCGCGTCCAGAAATACCAGATTGCCCAGCCGCAACCAATGGCTTCAGGAACGAATTGCAGCCACACGGCATTGCGATCGATGAGAAAACGGAGCGCCACACTCAGGGTGGGAACAAAGGCATGCAGAACTCCAGTGGTGCTCATCATCTGGGAATATTGAGACCACACATGGACATCGAAACAGAGTGTAAGCGCGCAACTGGCAAGCAGACTGGTCAAGAACCCCACAAGAATCGGGTAAGCCTTCCGGCTGACAATCCATAGCAACAGCACGATGGCGAAGGGCAGGAACAGGTGCGGCTTCAAGGCGCAGGGCAGCAGAGCTGCGCCGGCAAGATAAGGCCAGGACTCGTGAAGGTAGAGAAAAAGGACGACGCCAAGCAGAAGAATGATGCCAAGCTGACCGGCCATCAGACAGGCCACTGCGGGCGCAAACATGTAACCGCACAAATGTAATCCGCTGTCGGGGCGTCCATGCAGTTTACCGAGAATCCAGATTGATGCCGAGAGACAGCCAACCAGAAAAAGCAACCATAGGATGAGGCCGGCTTTTGGGCTAACGTAGCCGAGCGGCAATGCCAGAAAGAACGCCACTGGCGGACTAAAGGTGACTTTGGGTTGGTCGCTGTCAAGTCCCACCGCACGTTCCAGGCGCAGTATGGCGGCCGCATCGTAGGGATTTGCACCGTGAGTGAGTTGCTGTCCGGCCGCCCAATATTCGATGAAGTCCCGTTGGGCGGCACTCTTGTTGTCGAGGAAGACGACGAACATCCCGACGACAAAGACGAAACAGGCAACCACGATGCAAACGGCGGCAATGACGCGCAACGGGCTTGTTTTCATTGGCTGCTCCGACCTCGCAGCCGAGAGTGCCAATGACTCCAGGGCTGCCAATGTAGCCTATTGCGAGTCTCCTGCGCGGTTTAGAGACCGGCACGCACGATACTATACTAGGAATACCTGCGAGCCTTTGACTACCGCAATGAAACGACACGCTATCTGAGAGGGATGCCCGTGCCGACCACTTCCGAACTGCCTTCGGAAACAACCCAGCCAACCACATCCTGGACGCGGCTGGCCTCCGAAATATTTTCCTTTCCTGTTATGTGCATGTTCCTGCTGGCAGCGGCGATCTTCGGATATTGTGCGCGAGGGATTACAGAACCGGACATCTGGTGGCATCTGCGCAACGCCCGCAATCTTTTGCAATTCCATTCGTTCTCTCGCGTGGATACCTACTCCTTCAGCGCGGCGGGATCGCCCTGGATTAATTTCGAGTGGCTCTCGGAGATCCCGTATTTCCTGGGTTTCAAGGCTTGGGGACTGCAAGGCCTTCTGGCGGTATATTTCGCGGTGCTGGTGCTGATTTACGTCGGCGTTTATTACCGGTCTTGCCGTGCGGGCGCCGATTGCAAGGACGCCGCAGTCGCCACCTTGGGAGCTATTTGCCTGGGTGGCGTGTCGATAGCTCCTCGCATGCTCCTGTTCGGCTGGCTCTGCATGGTTGGGTTGCTGCTCGTGCTGGACCGTTTTCAGCGGACAGGGAAAGGTCTCTGGCTGTTGCCGCCGTTGTTTGCCTTGTGGATCAATCTTCACGGTTCATGGGTCTTTGGCGATGGTCGTGTTGGCACTGACGATCGCTTCCGGGCTGGTGGAAGGCGAGTGGGGTTTGGTTGTGGCGCGCCGGTGGACTGCCGTGGAATTGAGAAAACTACTGCTGGCTTTCGCCGCTTCCCTGGCTGCGCTCTTCGTCAATCCCTTTGGCTACAAGCTGGTGTTCTACCCATATACGCTGCTTCTTCGCCAGCAAGGCGTTATGCAGTACATCGAAGAGTGGCAGTCTGTGAACTTCAGCACCCCAAATGGCAAGCTGGCGCTGGCCGTGATCTTCGCGTTGCTGGCGGCCGCATTGTTCTCCCGCCGACGGTGGAGGCTGGATGAGGTATTGCTCACGTCGTTCGCGCTGTGGGCGGCGCTATCGCATCTGCGGTTCTTGTTCTTCGCGGGCCTGATCATAGTGCCGATACTCGCGCCACGGCTCACGCTGTTTCCGCCCTACGACCGGGAACTTGATAAGCCGTGGCTCAACGCCATCATTATGGCGGCTGTCGTCGGGTCGATGATCTTCTTCTTTCCGTCCGCGGCCGAGCTACAGCAGAAAGTGGATGAGGAATACCCGAAAGCTGCCCTGGAATTCATGCAACGTCAGCAACTTAACGGAAGGATCTTCAACCAGTACAAGTGGGGCGGTTACATGGAATGGCATGCCCCCGAATTGAAGACTTTTGTTGACGGACGCGCGGATATCTTCGTCTACAACGGAGTGTTCGAGGACTTTCTCAGCGCTACTGCGTTGAAGCATTCATTCGAGATCCTGGACAAGTACAAAATCGATTATGTCTTCCTGTCAGCCGAACGAGCCGCTGCTATATCTTCTGAAGCACTCTCCGGCCTGGCATCCGATTTACTCCGACAAAGTTGCAGTGCTGTTCGAGCGTACGCCGGCGAGATCCGCATTCTGATTTCGTTTGTTCTGCGGCAATCCGTGCTCTAAGTTTCTCAGGATTTTCTTGCCACTGCGGCAATGTTTCCGGCTGGCAGGGAGCACGCCACCGTTGCCAACGGCCCCTGCTTCGTCACCTTGATGAGTCCCTTTTTTAGATTTTGAGGAAGGGGCGCCAACTTCATCCAGTAGTGGATTGGATAGCGATTCCAGACGGGCATGACACGGATATCACTAAAACCCGCACGCTGCAACAATGCCCGGATAGTCTTTTCGGAAAATAGCTGAAGATGTTCGATATCAAAGATCGGGGATTTGTCCCCCAGCAGGCGGGCCGATAACGCTCGTAAATTGTGCGTGATGGTGACGAACAGCCCGCCGGGTTTCAATATGGAATTCACGTCACGCGCCAGTTCCAGTGGATTCCACAGATGCTCCATGACCTGAAAGCAGGTGACCAGGTCGAACCGCTGTCCCTCAAAGTCTCGAGCTCGGAAGATGTCGTGACGGATCATCTTTCGAACCTCAGGCTTCGCACAAGCAATCGGAGCGGCTGACGGCTCCACGCCGGTGACGTCGCGGAACCCGAGTTGAACCAGCTCCTCCAGAAAAGCCCCGTCCCCGGCCCCGATGTCCAGTGCCTTTTCACGACTCGGAATCGAGCTAAGTTGATCGGCAATTAACTTTGCGTATGTCTGGGCAGCAAAGCGGGACTCCTGGCTGCTGTCGAAGGCCGCTTCTTTGTAGGCGCTCAGGCCGCTGTCGATTGAAACCGCCGGGTTTCCGTACAGGAGCCCGCAATCCCGCGCACTCCACCATTCTGGAATGCATGTATTCGGGGAGCTTTCGCGAGGCGAAGGCAAACTCCGTGAGCCTGCTCGGTTCCACGTTGGATTCGACAATGACTTTGCCTTCCACGGTACTGCCACACAGCGGGCACGAGCGGGATTCCCAACTAAGGTTCATAGCGAGGACGGACTGCGATGATTTTCGGCGGCGCGGTGCGCTATGACGGTGTATCCGAGACAATCATTTCCGCCTCGCCCGAGTAACGAAACATTCGCCAGCACCGCGAAAAAAAACAGCACAGGTGCGAGGCAGAGGCCCACGATTCGCATCAGCAACGTCAGTAACGCGCTGGAGCTTTTTGTGGCCAGCAGCGGCAACACCAGTGCCATCATTTTGTAGCACGCCACCGTCAGTGCATTTCCTCGGGCGTAGACGCGAATGCCGTCAAACCTTGCCTCTCGTAACAGGTGATCCATGCTGGACGGGGTGAAGCGCCAGTAGTCATACGGAATAAAGTGCCATCGGGCCGCGAAAGGGACAGTGAGCAGTATGGTTCCTCCAGCTTTCAAAGTTCGCGAAGCTTCTGCCAGAAATTGCCTGGTATCCAGCACATGCTCCAGCGTCTCCGTACAGATGATGAAGTCTACAGAAGCATCCGCCACCGGCCATACGTCTCCGGCAAAGTAGCGGGTACCAGGGACCTCATATCCGAAATGGGGTTTGGCAGCTTCGGTATCGATTGCCATGTAGATCGCATCAGGATGGACCAATGGCCGATACGGCTGCGCCCCAGATCCAACGTCCAGGACCGTTCCCCGAATATTCGGGACGACTGCGGCAACGTCCCGCCATACCGATCCAGCCTGAATGTCGAAGAATCGGCGCGACGCGGCCAGGGAGCGTTGCAATATACCCCTCCCCGGATTCGGTAGTAACGGCGGACGCCATCTCTCAGGAGGAGTCTCCAGCATGTTCGTCCTGCTGCGCCAATACTTGCCGACATCGGACATTAGCTCATCTACTGTCTGCGTTTCTGCTCTTGCGCCGTGAGGCGGATCTCGCCATCTCTGATGACACTACGGCGAATGAAGTGAGGACGCTGTTTCACCTCTTCGAAAATCTTGGCGAGATATTCGCCAACTACTCCGATTGCGAGCAGGTTCAAAGATCCAAAGAAAAGAATCGAAAGCAAGACGGTGGTTATGCCTCTCGGCGTAAGGTTTGGGGCCACGAGTTTCAAAACGGCTTCGGCCACGATCAGAACCACCGAGACCCCGAAGAGAAACAGGGCAGCCGTCGTAAGCATAGTCAACGGAACATAGCTGAACGACAGAATGCCCTTTTTGGCCCAGCCCAGGTTTTTCCAGAAGCTGTTGGTGGTAACGCCAAACATGCGCTCCGGCCTCTTGTAGTCAACTCCGACCTGGCGAAAGCCGGCATAGGCGCGCACGCCCCGCAGAAAAAGATCTCGTTCGGGAAACCGCAAAATCGCGTCCACGACTCTTCTGTCCAGCAAGGAACAGTCCCCAGCATCGTGCGGGATTTTAAGATATGAAAAATAGTCAAAGGCTCGATAGAACAGTTTGTAGGCGGCCTGCATGAATATGGTTGCTTCGCGTTTTACCCTTCGACCGTAGACGACGTCGTAGCCTTCCCGCCATTTGGAGACAAAGCTTTCCATGATTTCTGGGGGGTCTTGCAAATCGCCGTCAAACAATGCGCAGGAATTCTTGGAAGCCACCTCCATCCCACTCCTGAAGGCGGCCTGCGAACCAAAGTTGCGGGAGTGGGAGATGCCCAGGACGCGGCGATCGTTTCGCGAGATGGCGCGGATTACTTCCTCGGAGTTATCGGGGCTGCAATCATTCACAAAGATGATTTCATAATCGATATTCAGCTTGGTGAAGATCTCTTTCAGCCGGTCGTACATGACGGGTATTGCCTGCTCATCTTTATAGCAGGCGATTACGGCGGAAACGCTGTGCTTGGTATCGAGGCCGAACTTCTTCGAGGATTGCCAATAGCGCTCCTTGTCCGTAATCGTTTTGTACCATTCAGCGGTTAGAGCCAGCCCCTCGCGGAGCGGGGTTCGGGCCTGCCAGCCGAAGCGATCCGATATTTTGCTTGCGTCCGAGTACCAATCTACGAGGTCCCAATCGCGGTTTGGCATGGTGTAGCGTGGTGCCTGCTTAAGGCCGAAGAGGTCGCGTGCAACGACGCCCAGGTCTCCGATCGTGGTCTTGGTGCCAGTACCGACATTGAATGACTCGCCGAAGTCTCTATCATCAATCTCAGAAGCGAGGGTAACGAAGGCGTCGGTGACATCGTCGATGTAAATGAAATCACGCGAGACTCGCGGGTCGACCAGCTCAGGATACTCACCGGCAAGCCCGGACCGGACGAGATTCGGAATCAGGCGCGAGGAATCTTCCAAAGGCCCGTATGCCGAATAGAGCCGCAGGTTGACGCAGGGCAGTTTCCGTTCTCTTACCGAAAAAATGAATGAGGTTGGCGGTCGCAGCTTTCGACACAGCATAGTGGCTATTCGGAAACGTTGGCGAGTCCTCTCGCGGGCCGGAGGCGTTATCTCCATATTCGGACGAACTGCCGGCGTGGACATAGCAGGCAATGGTTCGACGTTCCAGGCGGCTGAGCAGGCGGCCAATCAGATTGAAGTTGGTCTCATAAATCAATCCTGCATCGGTCTCAAAGGAGTAACCGCCGTAGCCCACACAGTCGAAAACCGTACGCGGCTTGACCCTGTCCAGCATGGCATCGAGGTTGGAATCGACGAGGAGGTCGGAGACAAGGATGTTGTCGCTACGCTGGTCATCCAGTCGCCATGCGGGCAATCGGCTTGCGGTGCCATAGACATCGTCGCGATGACGGGAGAGGGTGCGAAACAGGTTGGCCCCGACGAATCCGCTGGCCCCAAGCACCAGGATGGGGCCTTGCAGGCGCTTGATTTTCCCTTCGAGGCTCAGACTTTCTGGATTCCGAGATGGCATCAGGGTGACGGTCATTCCTTACAGAGTGAAGCAACGATGGCGTCCGGCTCCAAACCGCTTTCCGCCCGATGAAAGCGTTGCGAACCGAACAATCCGGACACGTAACCACGCGCGCAGTAGTGAGAAAATCGACGGGGAACGAGGCCCATCGAAGCTAACCGGTAGGCCAAAATTTGTCCCAGCCCACCGGCAGCCGTGTGCTCCTCAACAACCACCAGGTGCTGCGACCTTCTGACGCTTTCCAGCAGGCTCTCAGGTAAATCAGGCAGTGGCAATTCGCTCAGCAGCCAGAGGTCAGGGCGAGAAGCCTGGGACAATCCAGCGGCTGCACCAACTAAACCACCTGCCAGCGGTCCTATGACGACCAACGTTGGTCCATCACCTGGAATGAGTTGTCGCCAGCAGCTGTATGCTGGGACAGAAAATTCGGCGGGGCGTTCACTCACGCCGAGTCGCAAATACGCTGGAACATCAACCTGCATCAACAAAGGTACCATCGCCAAGACATCCTCATCAAAGGCAGGGACAAAGACTCGCAGGTTCGGGAGAGTCAGAAGACATCCATAGTCTTCCAACGCATGATGCGTGCTTCCCATTACCCCGTATCCATAACCGCCGCCGTTGCCGACCAGTACTACCGGAAGTTTGTGCGCGCACAGGTCATTGCGAATCTGCTCGAAGGGGCGAGCATAGAGGAATGGAGCGATGCTATAGACCCAGGGCCGGAGCTGCAGCTTGGCCAGTCCGGCCGCCACAGACACCATGTTCTGTTCCGCCACTCCCGCATTGATGAAGCGGTCCCTCAGCACGTCCCGCAAGGGTTCCAATGCCTTAAATCCGAGATCGCCCGTCAGAAACACCAGTCTCGCATCCACCGCCTGCGAAACTAACGATCGGCAGAAGACATCACGCACGCTTGTTCCACCTCTTTACAGGCGAGCTCATACTGTTCAGCATTCATCGGCAGGTAGTGCCACTCCATGCGGTTTTCCATGAAAGAGACGCCGCAGCCCTTTATCGTCTTCGCGACAACAGCAAGAGGACGGGAATGACTTTGATTGACCGCGCTAAGGAGGTCTTGGATCGCGTGTCCGTCAATCTCGAGCACGTCCATTCCGAAAGCGTGGAACTTCTCTGACATTGGTTCCAGATTAGCGACTTCGCGGGTTGTTCCAAAACCCTGCAAGCCATTGCAATCTACTATGAGAACCAGGTTATCCAGCTTGTGCTGGGTTAGAAAGATCAGGGCTTCCCAGGACGAACCCTCGTTCCACTCTCCGTCCGAAGTCAGGCAGAAGACGCGTCCAGGCTGGCCCTTGAGTTTCTTGCCCAGGGCGAGTCCACACGCCAGTCCCGAGACCGTGTCCCAGGCTGCCTGTCGCAAAAACAATCTCCGGAATACCAACTGCAGGCGGATGGCCGGAAAGTCGCGTGCCGTCCTGATGGAATTCACGCAGATCATCGTCGGTCAGTGCCCCTATCGACCAAAGAGTCACATATAAAGCGCCGGCACCATGGCCTTTCGACAACACAAACAGGTCGTCTTGACCCAAAATAAAATGATACAAACCAAGGAGAATATCGAGGGCCGACAGATTTCCACCTATGTGTCCGACGCGGCTCTCATAATGCATTTGAAGCAGCCTGAGCTTGGCTTTGCGGACCAGATCTCTAGTGGAAGCGAGCTCCATGTTCGTCAGCCTTGAATCTGCCATGAGGCACCATTTCGCAGAGGACAGGACGTTGTTGTGGCCGTCGCTTCAGACGCAAGACGCAACTCTTTTTGCATGTAATTTCTTAGATCTGCGCCCAAAACTGTATCACCGATCGACCGAATTGCCCACATTCCAAGTCGTTGACTGGCAGCGCCGACCGCAAAAGGTTACTAGTTCAAAGTGTCAGCGAGTGATAAACTTTCGAAAAACCATCCCTTAATTACAAGATGCAAACGCAGAACAGTAACGGTCCGTTGATGCAGCCACGGCCGTATCCCAGCCTGCTGAGCCTCGTTATTCCAATGTACAACGAGGAATCGGTGGTGCCTCATCTGCGCAGTGTTCTCAATGAGTTTATGGCCGAGGTGAAAGGCGAAACGGAGGTGGTGCTTGTCAATGACGGCAGCGCCGATGCGACGTTGGCGCAGATCGCAGCCTGGGCCTATGAAGATCCTCGGATCAAGGTGATCAATTTGTCGCGCAACTTCGGGCATCAGATCGCGTCCACGGCGGGTTTGGACTACGCTTCGGGAGACGCAGTTGTGCTTTTGGATGCCGACCTGCAAGATCCCGTCGCGGTGATTCACCAGATGATCAGCCGCTACTGCGAGGGCTACGATGTAGTTTACGGACAGCGCATAACCAGACAAGGTGAGGGAACATTCAAACGATTTTCAGCCTGGCTCTTCTACCGATTGATGCGGAACCTGGTCTACAAAGATCTGCCTCTGGATGCTGGTGACTTCCGCTTGATTTCGCGGAGTTGCCTGGACGGTTTACAGCAACTGCGCGAAACCCATCGCTTCTTGCGCGGCATGGTCGCCTGGGTAGGGTATCCCCAGGTTGCGGTGCCGTACGAGCGTGCTCCCAGAGTAGCGGGTGAAACCAAATACCCGTTGCGAAAGATGCTGACGTTCGCGTGGACTGCGGCCACGTCGTTTTCTGCTTTGCCGTTGAAAGTCAGCGTCTGGTTGGGCGCGATCGTAACCATCTTCGGGCTGGAAGAGGCACTTCGCGCGAGTCTGGCCCATATCTTTCACTGGTATGCGGTGCCTGGCTGGTCTTCGCTGACGGTCTTGGTCAGTGTGCTGGGAGGCGCTACGTTGATGAGCATCGGCGTCCTGGGAGAGTATGTCGGCAAGATTTACGAACAGGCAAAGAACAGGCCGCTTTATCTTGTCTCCCGGACATTCAATGTGGTTGACCGCAACAAACATCAGGAAGGCGCCGAGTTTATGACACGGAGCGAGTACCGGTGAGCCAACCTGAATTCGACCGCTATTCAGGATCCTACGAAGAGTTGCTCAAGGACCCCATCCGAGACCGTTTTACCGGGTCCGGGCAACAGTTCTTCCATGTGCGGAAGCGCGATCTTATCCGCGAACATTTCAGCAGCCTGGGCGTCGAGGCGCGACGGCTGCGGTATCTCGACATAGGATGTGGCAAGGGCGAGCTTCTATCGCTGCTGCGCGACGACTTCGACACGGTCGCCGGCTGCGATCCTTCGCCCGGTATGCTGAGTTCCAGTCAAGGTGTGGAGACCCGAGTCCAGGAGAACCCCGGCAAGATACCGTTCGACGACGGCGTCTTCGACTTCGTGACGGCGGTCTGTGTTTATCATCACGTTCCGCCGTCATCGCGGCTGGCGCTGACGGGCGAAGTTAACCGGGTTCTGAAGCCTGGAGGCGTATTCGCAATTATCGAACATAACCCCTACAACCCGGTGACGCGCTTGATCGTCAGCCGCACACCGGTTGATGCAGACGCAGTACTGCTGAGGGCCTCCGAGGCCCGGAAGTGGATGCAAGCGGCGGGGTTTACTTGCGATGCACCGCGATATTTTCTTTACTTTCCGGAAACGATCTACCGGCGAACCGGCGACCGGCTGGAGAATCTGTTGCGGGGCGTGCCTCTGGGCGGGCAATACGCAATCTTCGGCACCAAGGAGAGGGTTCACCCGTGACCGATGTGATTGAACGCGTGCGCCCCATCCTGGATCGTCCCTTCTTTTACGAGTTCTACAACTCGCTAATCGGGGCCAACCACCGCAGTCGTGTACTGGTAAGCGAGTACATTAAGCCGAAGCCGCACGATCGTATTCTGGATATCGGTTGCGGACCAGGCAATATGCTGCCATTTCTTCCGGACTGCCAGTATCTGGGGGTGGACGCCAATCCGACGTGCATTGCGTTTGCGCGAGAGCGTTACAGTGACCGTGGCGAGTTCATCTGTGAACGGGTAAGCCGCCATTCCGTGCAGGAGTTCGCGGCTTTCGACATTGTTCTGGCTCTGGGGCTGGTACATCATCTGGATGCCGAAGAAGCGAGAGATCTATTTCGACTCGGGCACACGGCCCTGAGGCCGGGCGGGAGGATGATCACGAACGATGGCTGTTATGTGCCTGGTCAGTCACAGACCAAGAGATTTCTACTGTCTCGCGACCGCGGAAGATATGTTCGAACAGAGACTCAATATCTGGAACTCGCGCGTGAGTACTTCGATGAGGTGAGAGCAAACATTCGCGAAGATGTCCTGCGCATACCCTACACACATCTCATTCTGGAATGTATCCGTGGAACCGCGGAGGCGGCGCATGGTCCCATCTGAGGCCGTCGGAAGTTCGTAAGCCAGGCATTTTGCAGATCGTCAAAGCATCGCAATTTCCTGCAAGCTAGTGCCGGCTGTCAGCACAACCAGCAGTGCTAGACTGTGCCGTAGCCATCAGACGCATGGACAAAGGGACACAATCGAGGGCCAAGGCCGCCTCCTACTTCTTTCTCCTTTTGACGGTTTCTGTTAGCACCTTGTTGCTGGCAGCCAGGATCCGTGCGACATTCGATTCGGCCGACGACCCAGTGCTGGCGCACGCAGCAGAGCGGGTACTCCACGGGGAGCGGCCACACGTTGATTTTCACGATGTCTACGCCGGCGCCCTCAGTCATCTGGACGCAGCATCATTCAAGATGTTCGGAACCAACCTGCTGGCCCCGCGGATCATGCTTCTGATCTTCTTCGCGCCAGCCGCAGCTGCCATCTGGTATATCGCTTCCAGAATGCTGCGCCCCGCCGCCGCATCAATGGTTACTCTGCTTGCTGTTGTCTGGAGCGTCCCGCAATATCCCTGTCCGAATGGTTCCTGGTACATGCTCTATTTCGCCATCTTTGCCACCGCAGCGTTGTTTAGCTACGTTGAAAGCCGCCATCGACGATGGATATTCGCCGCGGGGGTATTCGCCGGCACAGCCATGCTTTTCAAGATCACCGGCATTTATGCAGTAGCCGCGGGGATGCTGTTTCTCCTCTTTGACGAACAGACCGGTGAGCCAGCGGATGGAAAAGTCCGCTTGTCTGCATATTCTGTGATTGTCATTGGATTACTTTTGCTCTTTTGCGGGGCACTATTTTTTCTAGTTCGCAGCCATGCTGGATCGGCTGAGTACTACCATTTCGTGCTGCCTGGCACCGCCCTTTCAGCCTTGTTGATTTATCGTGAGTGGCAATCTCGGCATTTGACTAGCGTCAGCCGCGCCCGGGCAATCGCCGGTCGCCTAGTACCATTCCTAGCGGGTGTGTGCATACCGATTGCCGCGTACCTCTCGCCATACATGGCTGCAGGGCAAGTCGGTCTCTGGCTCCAAGGGGTGTTTGTCACGCCTTTTGCGCGGTTGCATTCCGCACATTGGGCTCCCATTGGCGCGATGGCAGTGCTCCTCAGCCTGCCGATATTTGGACTTATAGCGTTCGACGCGAGCCTCCGGAGCGAAAAAGATCGCCAGCTCGCTATGGCAGGCGCTTGCCTGGCATGCGCGGCGGCCATTTATTTGTCGCTCAGATATCCTTATTTTGCAGGTTGGTCATGGCTGTCAGCGGCCGCCTCTATTCCATTGCTTTCTTTGGTTGCGGTTGTTTTGCTCATGCGAACCGGATCAGGAGGCAAGGGTGCATCGCGGCTGCTGCTACTCGTCGCGATGACTGCGATGTGTAGTCTGAATCAGTTTCCATTTTCCGCCCCGATTTATTTCTGCTACGTCGCACCCCTATTGATTCTTGCCATGACGGCATTGGTCGCAATCCGGCCACATCCCGGACCATGCATCGTGGCGCCGGTAGCGGTGTTCTTTCTCGTTTTTGCGGTGGCAGTCCTGATGCCGAACCAGATTTACAGCAAGGGTTTGACATTGCATCCGGATGTCCAGAAAGCATTTTCGATACCACGGGCTAGCGGAGTCCGGGGGTCAATCGATGTGGTCGAGCGGTATGAGCGGGTCTGTGATGAAATTGCAGCCCACGGAGGCTCCAGCCCAATCTATGCCGGACCGGATTCATCCGGGCTTTACTTCCTGGCCGACCGGAAAAATCCGACCCCTATACTTTTTGACTTTCTGGCGGGTGACGATGCCCGGCCCGATCGGATACTGGCTGACATTGACCGGGCCCAGGTGGGCGTTGTGGTGATCAATCATGCTATTCACATTCCTTCTGACCCGATGCCAGCCGAGTTGCAGAGCGCACTTCGGTCGCGGTTTCCTGAATCAAAGACAATCGACAATTTTGAAATTCGCTGGAAATAGGCGCGAGACGGCGAACCAAATCCGAACGTACTGAGTTCTCAATTTTCCTATACTCCCACCGGCGAGCCCAAGACGCGACGCCGCAATACCGCGGAGAGGACATAGAAACAAAGGGCAATAATGAGCAGGTTCTTGAACCCAACCAGCAACGACAGATTTTCAGAAAGGCCACCCAGAATTGCTCCGGCGATGTTGGAACCAAAATCCACGTCGGGTTGAATACTGTCCCGGAAGGAAGCGCCGAAGATGATTCCGGCGAAGAAGATGGGCACGAAAATCACCGCGCAGGACACGGCCACCTTTCCTGCTCCCGGCAGAGCGAGGAACCGGTTCATCGGTACCAGGATGTTGACCACCAGAGCGGCGGATAAAAGTACATAGTAGGGCCAGAGCTTTTGCGGTTTGGCGACCAGCACAAAAACATTGCTGGCGAGGATCATCACCAGAATTGCAGCAAATACCACCGAATTAACCAGCCAGGTAGACCCAAATAACAAGGCCATGTGTACGACGCCCTTGGTCTCAAGCAGCATGAATCCCGCGCCGAGGAAAAACATTTGCCAATTCGGGCGCACCTGGCGCACGGGAGCACAGACATACAGGAGGGCCAGGGAGAGCACGGCGATCAAAGCCATGCTGCGCAGATTCAATGCGGGTATTCTGGCATCGCGCAGATAGAGGAAGGGCCAATCGTCAGCGGCCAGTCGGGTAATGCCGACGGTATCCACGGAGGCTGGACCAATCCGCAGCCAGTCTGAGGTGTTGGCATCCCCTGCCGTTGGTGGTTGCGAGCCAAAACCATTCACCTGCTGGTTCAGCGCCGGCCTTTTGTTTAGCCAGAAGGATTGCCGCAACTCGAATTGCCGGGTTATTGCTGTCAAGGTTGACGAATCGTGGCCTGCCAATAGAAAAGTGATTCTGTTGGTCTGGGGATCCATGGGCCGGATCGAGTCGACATAGGGGAGAGAAATCACCAGAGGGCGGGCGCCAAAAGCTTCTTCGGCCATCTTGTCAATGCGGCCAACAATCCATCCTTGCCGGAAGAAATTGTATGCAGCAAACACGCCATTGGGCTTAAGCCTGGCTGCGATATCGTCAAACGCCTGCCTGGTGAATAAGAAGCTCTCCAGACGGATGCTGGAATATCCCGAGTGCAACACGAGGGAATCAACCAGAGCGAAGATCACCAAGTCATATTTGCGGGTGGTGGTGCGCAGGAAACTGCGGCCGTCGTCGATGTGTACGGTGACGCGATCATCAGCATAAGGGCGATTGGGATGGTGGGCCCGGCCAAGTTCAAAGATCTGGGGATCAATCTCCACGGCATCGATGTGTTTGGCGCCATTTTGAAGAGCTGCTGAAACATCATTACCCGAACCTGCTCCGATGATGAGAATGTCTTCAAAGGGTTTGCCGCCGGCGTCGCGGTTCAGTAAGTAAGGGAGCTCGTAAGCGCAACCCTCGTCCTCAACCCGCACCATGGCCTGATGGTTAATGTTGTTGGTATCGATCACTCTTTGCTGTGGCGAGTACGCAATCTTGTAATAGGGCGACCACAGCAAAACGTGTAAGGGGGATTTCGAGTAGCTGCCGAAACCAACGAGACAAAGAATGGCGGCCACGCCCAACAGTTGCAGGTAGCTCCACGGTTTCAGGAAGTACAACCAGAGGATGAGAGCGACCGCGAACCAGGTTAAGGGGGTCGTCCTGAAGTAGGAAGCCACGGCAAATACTACGATTCCGAGCAGGCTACCGCCGATATTGCTGATGTAGGCAACCAGACGGTCGGGGGCTTGATCGAAGGCAAGTCCCATCACCTGCCCGATTCCAACAAAGGCCAAAGCGATCAATATGAAGTAGATACTCGCCAGGACATCAATGGGTAAGACAAATCCGGAAAAACTTAGATATTCGGTGCCGAAATATACCTGCTGAGGTGCCGATCCCTGGCCGCCGACATCAGCGGCAACACGCCCCACGCTGGCAAAACAAGATGCCACTATCGCCATCAACATCAGCGGGATTACCGTTTTTGCCTGGTTCTGGCGGCTTGATGCAGCCAGGCATCCAGCGGAAATGCCCAGAAATGTCGCGAGCAGGACGATATTGGTAAAAAAAGTCAGGTTGGGCACCATGCTCCCAAACCAACGTATGCAGGCCAACTCCAAGAACAGAATAAGGAAACTAATCAGGAATAAATCGAGATAGAGGTGTGGTCGTCCAGATTGTGACCGGCCCAAGTCTTCTACACCTGTCATGCAGCCTCGCTGAATGTCCGATGGGTGTGAAATGCGATTTAGTTTGGTGTTTCCGTTTTGGTTCCCAACAGGGCACACTATACACCAAGGATTCCAAGGCACTGGTGGGTAAGGTTTTTCGAGTTATCGCACGGGTACTACCGGCATCGTTGATCGCGATCACCGCGATTAGTGGTATTTTCGACACGATTTAGGAGGAGCATGGGCATCAAAGGTAGCCAGAAAGTGGTACGACGAAAACTAATCGTCGGTGGGCTGGACATCTCACTTCGTGGTCAGTAAGATTACGCCACTCGTAAAGTGGATGCAATCGGGCTGACTCGCCGGTCAGAGACCTAATGCGCCACTATAAATCCTCAATCGCGCCACGAGACAGGAGATCACAAAGTGATAAATGTGTTGAAGGATCTGCACAAAGAAGAATCTGGCCAGGACCTAATCGAGTATGGGCTCATTGCGTTGATAGTTGCGTTGGGCGCCCTTGCTGGTATGGGCATTCTGGCTAAGTCGATCAACAAGGTGTTCACGCAGGTCGCGGGCCAGCTGACTTAAATTACGATTTGGCTTGCGGTCATGCTAGAGGAGGCGAGGGACGCTAGTGCGCGCCTCTAGCGCTTTTATGCGCTGTCGCTTAGCATCATCAAACTGCGCAAACCCCGTGTTGCCGGGGTGCCAGCAATAGCTCGTCTGGTCGAAGCCGCGATCTGTTATTCCTTGTGAAACGAGACGCAGCTCCTGTCCAGTCAGGTCCCCCGTCACTCCATCAACCGACAATCGCCGCAAACTTCCTTGAGTCTCTTCCATCGTCTGTCGTCGAAGGCCAGATTGGGCTACCATGGCTGTTTGAATGGTCTGCGGGTCAAGAGACAGGAGCTCTCATATGATCATCATGTTGAAGAATCTGAACCAGGAGGAATCGGGTCAGGCGCTGATTGAGTTCGCGCTGATCTGTTTAATCGTTGGCCTTGGGGCGCTCGCGGGTATGGGGGTTCTCGCTTCCTCGATCAACAAAGTATTCACCCAGGTCGCCGGGCAGCTGACTTAGCCAGTCTTGCGCCAGATTTTGAGTGTCCGAAATTCGCGGGGATGCGCGGATAAGAGCGAAGCATAGCCACGCACAAGCGCGCCGCTGCGGAATCGAGAACGCCTAGTACCGAAGGGAGATTTATGACTGACTTCCACAAATACTTCTTAACCAACATCTTTGAGGGATTAGAGGAAAAGCATGATGCGGAGGATGCGAAGGACTCGGTTGACATTATGTCCCTGGGTGAAAAGGTCAAGTTGGCCAAAAGCGCCAACATTGATGCCTTGGCCTTCTTTGAAAGATGCTTCCACAGCGGCCTCTCGATGAAGGACGCCATGGCCGCCCTGGACGCGGAGATTGCCAAGGCTCCAACTAATCCCTAGTGCTGCCGGGGACCCTCCAAAGAGTTAGGAACGGTGTCGTCTCAACAGATAGCGCCGCCAATGGCAGGGTTCAATCAGACACGGTAAGTCGTCTTCACCGTTCTGTCTCAACAAATCCAGAAGCTCTCACTTGCCCAGTAGTTATGACAGGCGTGCGATGCCGGGAAAAGAGTCGAAGCCCGAGTCGAAGCTCAATATCTGCTCGATGCCATTTTGTTCCATGACAGACAGATGCACCGCATCGCGAGCCGACAAGCGTCGATACTCCAGGACGATCTGTTTGGCGCGCTCGATGACTGGGCGATCCACGACCAGAACGCGATCGACTACGCCAAGAAGGGCGTCGAAGGCAGGCTGGATGGCATCGCGGCGATTGATGGCGACGTAGCGGTGCAGGATCTCCTGTAAGACTTCGGCATCAGTTACGAGTGGTTGGCGATCCCTGATCAATTTTTCGAGCAACCGCTGCGCCTCGGTTTTGTGCGGATGATGACCGCCGACGAGATACATAGGAATATTGGAATCGACCAGAATCACGAACGCTCACCGCTGCCGTATCCGGACTCGATTTCCGCAAGCATGCTGTCAATATTTCCGGCAGGGAAGTCCTGTTGCGCGGCCAGACGGACAATCTCCAGCTTCTTGCTGAGGCTGCCCGTGGGCTCCTTACGGCGGGCCGAATCCAGGGCTTGCCGGACCCACTCCGCAAGGGACATGTGACGCGAGCGCGCAACCCGCTGAATTTCCCGATAATCCGGGTCTTTTAAGATCACCTGAAGCCTCTTAGACATACAATTAGCCTAAATGACTCATACCCATGAGTCAATCCGAAGTTGACGCACGCTCCGGTCGAAGTCGAGCAGCAGCGCCCCGGAGCTGGTTGGGCCGAGCGCAGAAATTCAGCGCACAGTCTCCCTTGCTCTGAATGGATTTGTTGTCCATGATGTGGGAGAGCAAATTGGAGATGCAATCATCGAGAGCGAATACCTGAGTCCTGCTTCGGCTGGCGCCACCCACTCCATGGACCCGGACAGTCGCAAGGTGCAAGTGCTGAACGCCTCGCTGGCGGTGGGCATTTGCCTGCTATTGGCCTTCGGACCTTTGGCCTTTGGCGCGGTGCAAGGGTGGCCAGTTTTCGTCCTGCAAGCGGGCGCGGCGCTGCTGTTGCTGAGCTGGATGGTGGGCGGAATCGCGCTCCGCCGAGTGGAAGTTACTTCCAGCCCGATGTTTGTTCCCATGCTGTTGTTTGCCGGACTGGTGGCTGCGCAATTGCTGCCCAACCGTTCCGCCTATTGGTACGCTACGTGGCAGAAAGCGCTGCTGTGGACTGTCTACGGCATTTTGTTTTTTCTCAGCGTCCAATGCTTTCGCCGGGCCACATGGCTAAAGCGGTTTGGCATCGCTCTGGCGGGGTTCGGGTTCCTGGTGGCGATTTTCGCGATTGCACAGAAGTTTGCGGGCAACGGCAGGATTTACTGGGTGATGCCGAACCAGACGGGCGTAGATTTCTTTGGCCCTTACCCCAATTATTCCCATTACGCCGGTCTGATGGAGATGCTGGTCCCGTTTCCGCTGGTGCTCGCGATGGTCAGCTTTTCGCCCATCCCCTTGCGGATCCTCTATTCGTTTGCAGCTGTGATCATGGGCAGCACAGTTTTTCTGTCTAAGTCGCGAGGAGGGGTGGTTGCGTTCGTGGTGGAAGTTGGTGTTCTGACCGTCCTGTCAGCGGTAGGGCGCCGCCCACGCCGGCAAGTAATGTCTTTAGGGCTGTTTTGCCTGCTTCTGGTTGTCTCTCTCATGCTGGTGCGCCCCCACGGCCTGTGGGATAGGTTTATGCAACTGGGTAATCCCGTCGATCAGGCGCACGATCCCAACCGGGTAACGATTCTTAAGGACAGTCTGAAGATTGTGGGCCAGCGCCCCCTGCTGGGATGGGGATTCGGAACGTTTCCGATTGTGTATCCTTCATTCCGCAGTTTCTACACCAATCTCTCGGTCAACGCGGCGCACAACGATTTTGTGGAAGCGACGGTTGAAACCGGCTTGCTTGGCCTCGGGCTAACGGTTGCCTTTCTGTACTTGTTGTATCGAGCCGGCATTCGCGGGACCAAACATTGGCGGCACGACCCACAAGCGAGCATGGCGTTGGCAGCGCTGGTCGGTTGCACCGGTCTGGTGGTGCATAGTTTTTCCGACTTTAACTTGCAGGTACCAGCGAATGCAGCGCTGTTTTTTACTTTGGCAGCGGTTGCAACTGTGAGCACTTCTGAAAGAAGCAAATCCTCACGCCGGGGTTTCGCACTGGCAGAGAACGGAAGAGAGCAAGCCGGAGAGCGGGCATCTGTATATCGCACATTCGGAATGGTGACGTGTCTGGGGCTGGTTGCGATTTACGGTTGGCTTGCAGCGCGCTCCTTCCGGGCAACCCGGCTTGCGTCCAGCCTTGACGTTACGGCTTTGAAGCGTGCGGTCGCGTTAGAACCTCGAAACGCCTCCTACCAGGACCTGCTCTGCCGGTTCTTGTTGTTCGACAGTCAAGAGGCGGGTGCGGCAGTTCCGCACTGCAAACGCGCCACCGAGTTGAATCCTTACCACTCCACGTACTGGCTGGATCTGGCGATGGCGTCTTACTCAACCGGGGCAGAAGCTCAACAACAGGAGGCAATCCTTAAAGCCGTATCGGTGGATCCGACGACTCCGGATGTGGCCTGGAGCGCTGCCAACTTTTTCCTTGCTCAGGGCAAAGTACCTGAGGCCCTGGGTCAGTTTGCAGTCGTAATGCGCGGCGATCCCGAGATGGTGGGGCGGTCCCTTGACCTGAGTTGGCGTACGGCGCACGACGTGAGTGCGATCCAGGCCATTCTTCCCCCTGATCCGGACGCATATCTGCAATTCATCCGGCTGCTGACCGCAAAGAACCAGTGGGAGGGTGCGCAGCAGGTATGGTCTGGGCTGATGCAACTGAATCGGGGAATCGAAGCTCGCAAGGCCTTGATCTATGTAGACGGCTTGATACAACAGCGCGAGGTTGGGCGCGCCAAGCAAGTGTGGGAGCAACTGCAATCCCGATCGGCAGACCTGAACGGATACAGCCAGGCTGACAACCTGGTGGTGGATGGAGGTTTTGAAGGAGCGATCCTGAACGCCGGGTTCGATTGGCGGTACGCGGAGCAGTCGGGCATAGCAATTTCACTGGACCCAACTGAGTTCCACAGTGGCAGCCAGTCCCTTTTGATTTCTTACAATGGCGCGGGCAGTGACTCGGGAATATTCCAATATGTGCCGGTCAAGCCGAACACGCACTATACGATCTCGGCGTGGGCAAATAGCGATGCCCTGGATAGCGCCAACGGTCCATTCATATCCGTATGGGACGCTTACAGCGGAAAGCTCTATGCCCAGACGGAAGAGACGCTCGGTACAACCGCATGGCATCGCCTGGACGGCGGCTTCCAAAGCGGGCCGGAAACTGAACTGGTGGTCCTACGGGTCACGCGCGATCCCGGCAACACGCACGTGAAGGGAAGATTCCGGGTCGACGACATCAGTGTGCGGCCGACCCCGCCGCCTCTCCAGCAGGGAAAGTGATTGCGTTTCCTTGTGGTAGCAATCTTATTGACTTAGGTGCAGCGCCGGGGTACGATCCTTTGGACTGCGGTTTGCTTGTTTGAGCCGTTCTGGAGGGTGCTATGCGCCGTTGCGGGATTGCCGTACCTTGCTTGTTGCTGGTGATGGTTATGGGCGTGAGCGTGTTGTCGGCACAAACCGGCGGCGCGATTCTCAGCGCGAATGGCACGGTGAAGGTGAACGGGCAAGCGGCCGGAGAGTCAACCAGCGTTTTTTCCGGCGATCGGGTTGACGTGACCGGATCTTCTGCCGGCTCGATCAATCGCAGCGGATCGTCTGTGGTTGTAGGCCCCAACTCCTCAATCCAGTATGCTCCGGCTTCGGTCGAGGTCCTTCAGGGCAGTGCGCGGGTCAGCACCAGCCAAGGGATGTCTGCACAGGCGGGTCAGATTCTGGTCTCCCCCAAGGACGCACAAGCGAAGTTTGATGTGGTAAGAAGCGACAACAAGGTTGTGGTGGTGAGTCGAGAGGGTGCCCTGACTGTGAAAAACGGTAACCAGACCGTTGTCGTTGCCTCAGGCTCCAGTAATGAGTTTGCTTTGGGCTCGGTCGCCGGCCAGGCTCCATCAGGGGAACAGGGAGCCAAGACAGTTCAAGCTAATCTTCTTCCGCCGGACCGGCTTTTGGAGCATCCGTTCTACGGTGTTGTTAAGGGGATTGAGACTCATCCCGACACCTTACCCATCTGTGCAGACCTTGAGACTTGTATACGTCCCACAGTTTCAATGATACGGCCGTGCTGCTGCCCTCCCAAAGTTATGTGTAACTAACGTCCGCAGGTTCATTATCCTGATCTGCATGAGAACCGTGTCGCCGCTGCCGCGGCTCGGGTCAATTCCCCACCAGACCCGGGGCTTACGCCCCGGGCTAACTTCATAGCCGCCGCTGCGCGGCTGGTCGGCAGCCAGTCTCGATGCTTCACGCTCCATTGCAGTGTGATAAGTCGAGTTCTCACGCAGGCAGCCGTGTCGCCCTGCCGCGGCTCCGGTCAATTTCCCCTAGACCAGGGGCCTACGAGGCTGTTACGAAACCCTGTGTCGCCGCTCTGCGGCTCGCCTTTTGTCCCACTGCGACCGGGGCCTCACGGCCCCGGCTAAGTTCATCCCCTTCATCCCGCCGCTGTGCGGCTGGTTTGATCTCGCAAAGCGCAGACTCCAACTCAGTCCACCGAAGTAGTTATCTGCCACTGGGATTTCACCAGCACCGCGCCTAGCTCCTGGGGAGGCATGCGTCCTGTGCCGAAGTAGTCCGAGGCGTGAACATCGAAGCAGGCAGCGTTGACAATCAAGTCGAGAGACCAATCATAGGCGGTGCCGAGACAGATCGACATGGAGTACCGCCCTGGAAGCAGGCAGAGATCAGGAATGGTGCACACGGCCGTCAGGGGCCGATCCAACGGCGGAAGCTGGGATTGCGAATACATGCTGCCGGCGGTAAAGATGCGGCGCCCAAGGTTGTCGTCGATGCCGACGAAGAGTATCGGATCGGGCACCGGGAACGGGGGATCCAAGTCAAACTCCAAGACCATGTCATCGCCCGAAAGGTAGGCGGTGGTGGAAGCTCCAGCGCCGTTCTTCAGGCGCAATGCGGAAAAAATACTGGTCTTACCGGAGCGAGGAACGGTGGGAGACCTGAGGTCGATGACGTCGCTTTTGCTTTGTTTCTCGAATCCGTCGAGATAGAAACGAGTGGCGTCAACTGGATCGCCGTCTTTGACGATGCGTCCCTGTTCCATGAGAATGGCCCGCGAACAGAGAGCATGAATCGCCGCCATGTTATGGCTGACCATAAGCACGGTGCGGCCGTGGCGGGCGACCTCGCCCATCTTGCCCAGGCATTTCTTCTGGAATTGGGTATCGCCGACGGCGAGCACTTCGTCAACAATCAGGATCTCGGTTTCCATGTGTGCAGCCACGGCGAAGGCAAGCCTCACATACATGCCGCTGGAATATCGCTTGACCGGAGTGTCGATGAACTTCTCGATCTCGGAGAAAGCCACGATCTCGTCGAACTTGCGAGTGATCTCGGCTTTCTTCATTCCCAGGATTGCCCCGTTGAGGAAAATGTTGTCGCGGCCACTGAGCTCAGGATGGAAGCCAGTGCCGATTTCCAGCAGCGAACCGACGCGTCCCCAGATCTCAGCCTGGCCGTGCGTAGGCTCGGTGATGCGGGAGAGGACCTTGAGCAGGGTGCTCTTGCCCGCGCCGTTGCGGCCGATGATGCCGACGGCTTCTCCGCGGTGGACCTCAAAGGAGACGTCCTGCACGGCCCAGAGAAGCGATTCTGGTTGGTGACCATTGTTGGAACCGCGGGTAAGGGCGGAGCGCACCCGGCGAAACGGCGCAGCGACTGCATCGGAGACCACCTCACGTAACGCCTTATAACGCTGGCGCTCGCCGATGCGGTATTGCTTGGAAAGCCCATCGCAGCGGATGACCACGTTGCTCATCGCTTAGACCACGTCGGCGAAGGTCTTTTCCATACGCCGGAAATAATAGAGGCCGCCGACAAGAATCGCGGCAGTGACCAGGATGGAAACGGCGAGCATCGGACCCGGGGCAGGCGATTTCCGCAGCAAAGCCCAGCGGAAGCCTTCAATCACGCCGGCCATGGGGTTCAAGCCGTAGAGAGGCCGCCAGCGCGCTGGAACCAGCGTGCTGGGATAGGCGACGGGGGAAGCGAACATCCAGAACTGCACGATGAAGGTGAGGGTGTGGCGGACGTCGCGATACTGCACATTCAGCGCGGAAAGCCACAGACCCGCAGCGAGAGCCGTAGCCATCGCGAACAGGACGAACAGCGGCAAAGTCAGGACCGCTACCGTGGGCGCGATGCCATACCAGATCATCATGGCGATGACCAGGGGAAACGCTATCAGGAAATCGACTAATCCGGTGAGCACACTGGCCAGCGGAATTACCAGCCTGGGAAAGTAAATTTTGGTGATGAGGCGCTCGTTCAGGACCACGCTGTTGCTGGACTCCGTAAGCGCGTAGGCGAAGAGTTGCCAGGGGACGAGCGCAGTGTAGGCAAATAGCGGATAGGGAATGCCGTCGGAAGGGACCTTGGCGAGATGGCCGAAGAATATGGTCAACACCATCATGCTTAACAGGGGCTGAAGAATGGCCCACGCAGCGCCCAGCGCAGTTTGCATGTAGCGGACTTTGATGTCTCGCCAGGTAAGAAAAAACAAGAGCTCACGGTAATGCCAGAGCTCTTGCAGATCCAGACTGACCCAGCCGCGGGAGGGACGAATGACGGTATAAGGCAGGGCAACGGCAGAGTGCACCTCCTGCTCTATGACCGGCCGTTCGCCAGCGGTAACCAAAGAATCTCCCATTCCCTCGACCATCTGCGTTGTAGCCTATGACCTGAGAAGTATATGCCAGTGGATCATCCAGCATTGAAGTCAAGAATGGGCCGGGCGCGTTGGATTGGATGAACGCAACCCGGTTCGGACCTCCCGCTACAGCTCTGCATCGGATCGGGCGACCAGGGCGGGCCTTTCGCTCAAATGGTCGGCAGCCGCTGCGCTGCTTCGGCTCGAAGGACGAAAGTGAGCCGTTTTCCCCTTCTCTCGCGCCACGTATTGGTCGTAAATCCATGCGTAAGTTTTTTCCAAACCGGTTTGCAGTGGAATAAGAGGCTCCCAGCCGAGGAGTTTTCTGATCAGGGTGTTGTCGCTGCTGCGGCCATTGACCCCTTTGGGGGCACTGAGGTCATACTTACGGCGCAGCTTGACGCCGGCGATATCCTCGACCATGTCCACCAGTTCATTGATGCTGACGGTTTCGCTGGATCCGAGATTGATGGGCTCGCAAATCTCCGACTGCATGATCATCTGGATACCTTGCATGCAGTCGTCGACATACATGAAGCTGCGGGTTTGCTCACCGGAGCCCCAGATTTCAATCTCGCGCTTGCCGTTCAACTTGGCTTCAATCACCTTGCGGCAAATCGCGGCGGGAGCTTTCTCGCGTCCCCCAAACCACGTGCCCCAGGGGCCGTAAACGTTGTGAAAGCGCGCTATGCGGGTGTACAGCTTGAAGTCCTCGCGGAAGTGCCGGCACAGGCGCTCCGAGAAGAGTTTTTCCCAGCCATAGCCATCCTCGGGCATGGCCGGGTAAGCGTCCTCTTCCTTGAGCGAAGGAGCGCCGAACACGCTTTGCTTGTCGGCGTTGTAGACGCAAGCGGACGAGGAAAAGAAGTACTTCGGGATGCCGAACTTGGTGGCCGCAAGTAACAAGTGGGTGTTGATCAACACGGAAAGCATGCAGAGAGCTTTGTTCTGCTCGATGAATCCCATGCCGCCCATGTTGGCGGCGAAATTGTAGATCTCAGATGCACCTTTGGCCGCGGTTTCGCAGTTCCCCTTAACGCTCAAGTCGAGGGAAAGATTTTCAACATCGGGAAAGCGCTGAAACCATTCCTCCAGAGGCTTGATGTCAACTGCGCGGATTCGATGACAGCCTTGCTTGCGAAGCTCGGCAACCAGATTTCCTCCCAGGAAGCCACCCGCCCCGGCAACCACAACGAGATCAGATTTCACTAGTGATCTCCATTTCCTGCCAACTTGCCGGCAAAAGTTCGCTGATCGACCGGACTTGGATGCTACTTCGACGTCGCGCCATTGGCGCTTGCCGCCCCCGCAAGCCCCAATCAGGCGTGAGGGAAGATCGACAAACCAGGGTATTTCCCGGTTCCACATAATGCTGTCAAGTGGAGGAATCAGAAGCCCGGGGTGCCCGAAATTCGGTGTTACCGCGAAGTTTGCGTAAAAAGTAAAGAGGAAACGCTCCGCCACGCCCCAGCCTGCGCCGCAATCATGACGCGTCTCCCTGGAAAGGCGGCCATCAAGCTGCCGCTGCCTGCTTCCCGAAGCGCGTCAAAACAACGTGCCAGCCGCGCAATACAACGCCAAAACTGCCTTAGAAAAGTCAGTCCCTGTAACCTTAAGCAGTGCAGTGTCGGTTAAAAACAGGGAAAGGATAACGGACAATTATCGCACTTGCAACACAACTTTTCGGTGTGCGCACGAAAATTCGGCCCAAAATGGAACTACGCTTCGTTCCCAGATCACCGTTGTCCCAAAAATGGTAACGGCGTAGAATTTACGCGGTGATCAGACTTTTCCGGAAAATTTTATCTATTGCTTTGCCGCTGGCTCTTTTCGTGGCGGCGGCATTTTGCTGGGCCCAAACTCAATCAACCTGGACCTGGAATACGCCTTCCGACAGCGCAAAGCAAAATCTTCGTATCGCCTCTGGGGACGAACTCGAAATCACGATCTTCGGCGCTTCCGACCTTTCCGCTCACGGTCGCGTCGACACCGATGGCAACATCTTTATCCCTCTTCTGGGCAGCGTTCACGTTGCCGCAATGACCAGCTCCGAGGCCGCTCAGGCAATCACGGCAAAGCTTCAGCAGGACAACGTCATGAAGCATCCGCAAGTTGCCGTGTTCGTCAAGGAGTACACCAGCGGTGAAATCTCGGTGGCGGGAGAAGTAAACAAGCCGGGCGTCTACTCCGCTATCGGGGCCCATCGTCTGCTGGACATTCTGCAGGATGCGGGAGGTCTCACCGACAAAGCGGGTAACCCCATCACCATCTCCCACCGGGGTAAGAACGACGTCACCACGGTTGACCTCCCTAACGATCCCGCGACCATGGCTCACAACAACGTCGAACTCCAGCCTGGCGACACGGTAATCGTCCCCAAAGCTGGCATCGTGTATGTCTTGGGACAAGTGACCAAGCCGGGTGGCTACGTCTCCACCTCCAACGGCGGATTTACGGTTTTGCAGATTATGGCTGCCGCTGGCGGCCCCACCTATCTGGCCTCGGAAGACAAGACAACGATGATGCGCCGAGGTCCCAACGGCCTGATGAAGAACACGACCATCCCACTGGGAAAGATGCTGCGGGGGAAGATGGGCGATATGTCGGTGCAGCCCGACGACATCCTTTACGTTCCCCTCAGTGGGGCCAAGGCCGTGTTCAGCCCGGTGACGATCTTCAGCCTCGCCAGCCAGGCAGCGATATATCGGATACCCTGAGCCCGCCGGAACGCTTCTCCCCAGATCACCCGCAACTCATAACCTAAGATTGTTCTTCGCAGGAACGCTTCCCTCCGAGGTGGGCCGGTTGCTTTCGGCCAGGGGCAGCGCCGTACGGATTGCCGCCGTCGCAGGGCCGAACGGTAGAGTCGATCCGTCCGCGCTGGCCCGTGCCGTCCGGGGTATTCCCCCGCTCTGGGCCACCAGTTCCTCGACTGCGTGCACCATCTCAGGTATAAGCCGCTTACTGGAAAACTGTTCTGCGATTGTTCTCGCCGATAGGCCACCGCGCTGCTCGCACGCAGCCCTTATGCTCGCCACAACTTCATCCACGTCTCCGTGCCGGTGCGCATACCCCAGTCCGGGTTGCTGCGCCAGGATGTCGGAGACGTGACTTTCCTGCGGGCCTACGTAGAGAAACGGGCTGCTCACAGCCAGAATGTTATAGATCTTGCAGGGATGTACGATACCGACGAACGGATTTCCCATCACTACGATGTGCAAATCTGCCGCAGACAGCGACGCTGACAATTCGCTGATCGGCTGATAGGGAATACACACGATGTTGCGAATCCCGCGCAAGCCTACCTCGCCGCGTATTGTGCGGAACACGCTGCCGCCTCCGACCAGACAAAAAACGATTTCCTCCCGATCGGCCAGCCGCTCCGCCGCTTGCAGCAAGGTGTCAAGCGGGTGACAGGGGCTGTGATTGCCGGAATACATCACCACGAATTTCTGGCTCAAGCCATGGCGCGCGCGAAATTCCTCGCGTCCGGCAGGATCAAAGCGCACGTATTCGTCGTGCGACCAGGGCGGGACTACTTTGATTTTCGCCGGGTCAACACCCTTCGCCTGAATCCGTTCTTTCATGAAGCGATCGAGCGCGATGATTCGATCTGCCTTGCGCAAACTGTGCAACGAGAGGCTGGAAAAGAACCGAGCCATTCTGGATTCCGGGCGCAACCATCCCGCGGCAATTGCCTGGTCGGGGTTCAGGTCCATCGACCAGAAGACCAGGCGCTTGGCCTTCAGAGGCACTGCCAGCGCTGCAACAAATGCCAGCAGCGGCGGGGACGTCAGAGCGACGATGACGTCCGCCCGACGCGAGAACAGCAGTCCTAATGTGCAGGCGGCATTGAAAGTTGCAAAATCGATGGCCCTGCGCCACCGCGCGCCTTTACCAAATGTTGTAGAGCCCACACGCTTGATTCGGATACCCTTCCAGAGTTGGCGGCGGGGAAAAACTGTAGACGCCTCATCGTAAGCCCGGCGGCTGCAAATCACCCTGACTTCATGTCCGGCCTCGGTTAGCGCACAGGCGAAGTCGGCAGCGTGTTGTGCCGAAGAAACCACGTCTGGATAAAACGCCTGGTTCAGAATCAATACTCTCATCGCCGTTCAAAAGCTCGCAGGTTGCTTCTCTCTCCCTTCGTCGACCAACAAGTCGTCGAACTTCTCAACCGGCTTCCGCTCCAGGAAATAGTTGCCCACAAACAGCGCGTCCATCCGCGTTCTCCGAAAGCAATCGATGGCCTCCTGCGGCGTGCAGACAATCGGCTCGTCTTCGTTGAAAGAGGTGTTCAGCACTATCGGCACGCCGGTTAACTTTTCGAAATCTGAGATCAGCCGGTGATAGAGAGGATTGGCGGTGCGCGAAACCGTTTGCAAACGCCCGGAACCATCCACGTGCGTGACCGCGGGTATCACCTCGCGCTTTTCGGCCTTCACCTGATAGACCATTAACATGGTCGGCGATGGATGTGTCTGCTCGAAATACTCGCCTACTCGTTCCTCCAGAATGGAGGGAGCAAACGGCCGAAAGGGTTCGCGTTTCTTGATGCGCGCGTTCAAGATGTCTTTCATGTCACCACGTCTTGGATCCACCACGATGCTGCGGTTACCCAGCGCTCGCGGACCGAACTCCATTCGGCCCTGAAACCATCCCACGATCTTGCCGTCCGCGATGGCTTGCGCCGCCGTCTGCGTAAGCTCGCCATCGCTCAGTTCGCGCCCGGACAAGGCATTGCTGGCCAGCACCGAGGCGATCTGGGCGTTGGAGAATTCTGGTCCTGTATAAGGATGGTCCATGATATAGGAACGCGGCTGCCGGAGCATGAAGTTATGAATGTAATAGCACACGCCAACAGCGGTGCCCGCATCGCCTGCCGCCGGCTGAATGTAGATCTCCTGGAACGGCGTGTTCAGCAGGATCTTTCCATTCATTACTGAGTTGTAGGCCACACCGCCCGCCAGGCACAGCCGGTCGAGCCCCGTTTGGTTATGCAACCGTCGCAGGACCTCGAAGCTGACCTCTTCCAGGCGCGCTTGCAGACGACGCAGCTATGTCCTGATGCCGCGATGTGATCGCTTCACCTTTCGATCGCGCGGGGCCGAAGGTCTCAACAAACTGGCTGGAAAAAATCTGGCCGATCGTGGGAGAGCCGTCGTCCCACGTCATATCGACGCCCTCCGAATCGTGCCGGAAGAAGCCGAGGTTCAGCTTGAAACCGTTATTATCGCTGCGGATGATCTCTCGAAATTGCGGCAGGTAACGAGGCGTTCCGTAGGGAGCCAGTCCCATGACCTTGCCTTCGTCTCCATACTTCGGAAACCCCAGGTACTGGCTGGTCGCGGTGTAGACGATTCCGGCGGAGTGAGGATACCCGACCTGGCCCAGCACCTCTATATTGTTTCCCTCGCCTTTGCCCCACATGGTGCTGATGAAATCGCCAAAGCCGTCAATCGACAGCAGCGCAGCGCGCTCGAACGGCGACACGAAGAAACAACTGGCCATGTGCGCTTTGTGGTGCTCCACATTGTGAAACTGAGCGTGCAATTCGGCAGAACTGCCGAGCGCGTCAGCCAGTTCTTTCCGCAGGTCCCGGACCTTGGCGGCGTTCGCCAGTCGCTCCACGATCTGGCCGGAAAGTTTCTTCAACCGCTTCAGCGAGAAAAGAACTTTCTTATGCAAGTGGGCGGAAGGGTCACGCGAAATCCCAATGTGATCGATATCCTCGATCGGGACCCCGGCCACCTCCAGACAGTACCGCACCGACTCCACGGGAAAACCGGCGCAGTGCTTCTTGCGATTGAAGCGCTCTTCCTCTACCGCAGCCAGAAGCTCGCCGTCTCTGGTGATGGCTGCGGCGGCGTCGCCGTGATACGCATTAATTCCCAGGATGTACAAATGACCTGCTCTTGACTCAAAACCTGTTGGCGGCTCGGCGGCAAAATGGGGCGCGGCCCGAGACGGGTATCCGGAATGTGGCGGGAGCGAGATCGGCGCAGATCCCATCCGCGGCGAATCAGTATAAGATGCCCAGCCTCGCGGGACAAGGACTTTGCGTGGCAGAACATTTTCGACGGAACCCGCTCACCGATTCGTGTCGCCCGGCGTCTGCCATCTCACGTAAGCGCTGGGTCAGTTCCCACGGATGGTATGCTGCTCCTAATCGCCGCAGGCGGTTATCGATGCTGCCATTACTGTCCATAGTCTCGGATCCGGCTCTGCACTATCCGGAAGGGAATGATTGCTTTTCCCCTGACGAGCCGTTTCCGGAATATCGCTACGGAGTCATCTCTGCTCGACCCAACCCTGTATACCACTCCGTGCGACGATTGTTCGCCCAATCTGGCCTGGATCGCGAATATTGCGGAACGCCGGAATGGAATCCTTTAGGCCGATACATCGTCCCCGGGTCGCGGGTATTCGTACTGTGCAATTTCGTGTACCACAGAAAGCCAGGAGAATCCCTGCGGGCATTCTGGTCAAAATGTACGCATGGATCTGTCCTTCGCGCCCTGCTGGATTATGTATTGATCGCGGTCGGGCCTGGCGGGACAGTGACGTTCGGCAATGCTCCGTTGCAGTCGTGCGAATGGGAAAAGGTCCTGGACGATACCGGTGCAGCCCGCGTTCTGGATTTCTATCGCTCGCAGAATGTCGATGTACTGGCGCGCGATTTGCGTCTCTTTGCTGCCAAATGGAACAGGCTCGGTAACGTCAGCGACATTGAGAGCCGGAATGGATCGCCGGTTGAGGTTGACTTGGGTGCCCACAGCCTCCTGACCGTGTTTGACTCGCATCAGCCGCACTTTCGAGTGAGCGACTACGATCCACGTCGCACAGAAACCTATCAAAACTCGGGAAGGCATATCTATGCCGTCAGTCCTACGATTCTCGAATCGGACGTAATCATCAGCCTTCCTAAGCTCAAGACCCACGAAAAGGTGGGCATTACCTGCGGCCTGAAAGGCCTAGTCGGTACCATCGCACTGAAAGACAGCCTGGCACATCACCGTTTCGGAGGCCCGCACAGCGGTGGTGACGAATATGCTTCCGACTCGCCGCTGCTCCGCGCCGCTTCCCGATTTCACGACTGGGTCCAGCAGCAGGATGCCGGCAAGCCGGGCGCAAGTATTCTTCAGATACTGGACCGCAACAACCGCCGGCTGCTCGCCCGTAGCGGACATATTGTGGCGGGCGCGTGGTACGGCAATGACACCGCGTGGCGCATGGCATTGGATATCGGACAGGTCGTGACCTACGCGACCCGAAGCGGCGAGCTCAGCACTACGCCGCAGCGGAAACACCTTATGTTGGTGGATGGCGTGATTGGTGGGGAAGGGAATGGGCCACTCTCGCCTTCGCCGGTCGACAGTCGCGTGCTCTTGCTTAGTGACAATCTTGCCGTAGGCGATCTTGCCTGTTGCTGCATCATGGGTCTTGACCCGCTCCGGATTCCTCTCGTCCGAAATGCCTTGGAGCGCGAAGGCTGCTTCCAGCAAGCTTCCATCACCGCAGACTTTAACGGTGAGAAGCTTTCCCTGCCGGATCTGCCCCGGTCGGCTGTCCATGCATTCGCAGCCCCAAAAGGATGGCGAGGACACATGGAGACAAAGGCGTGAGGTTGGCTGCCCGGCTACATGGTAGGCGGCTCGTCTCCGACCGGCAGCGGCGATCTGAGAGCTATGCCCGGACTTTGTCCTCCGCTGAACGGCAGAACCAGCAGTTGGAAGCATGGAACGTCGAGTGGGCCCGCATCATCCGGGAGGTGCCCTACTTTTCTCAACTGGTTCGGAGCGGCAATCTGCCCCATCATTTCAGCTCCTGGCAAGAGTTTCTTGACCGGGTCCCGATTACTTCCCGCGCGCTTGTGCAGACGAATGGAAAACAGCTGACGGCTACGTCGCGTCCTCCGGATTACTATCGCACCACTGGAGGTTCTACTGCCCAGCCCGTGCAGTTGCCGTCCTGGATCTCGGAGCTTGCCTACACTCGTCCTGATATGTGGCTGGGCAGAAGCTGGTATGGTGTGCAGCCGGATTGGCGGTTGTTCCTCATCTGGGGGCACAGCCATTTGCTGGGAACTGGCTTCCAACGCTGGCGGAATGTTATTAAGCGCCAAACCGCCGACTGGCTCTTGGGCTACCACCGTTTCTCTGCTTATAACCTGACCAACTCAAGCCTCCACAAATGCGCCGAAGAAATATTAAAGTTCCGGCCGGACTACCTGCTCGGCTATAGCGTGGCGCTCGACCGTTTCGCTCGCGCCAATCAACCTTTGCAGACCAGGCTGCGAAACCTTGGAATCAAGGTGGCGATCGGCACCGCCGAAGGCTTCCCGGCCAGCGATAGTAACGCCCTGCTCGCTGACTTATTGGGCTGTCCTGTCGCCCTGGAATACGGCTCCGTCGAAACCGATATCCTGGCTCACACACATCCCCACGGCGGCTATCGCGTGTTCTGGCAAAACTATTTTCTGGAGGTCGAGAAAGTCTCTCCCATGTCGCGTGGACTTAGGCTCCGGGTCACCAGCCTGTATCCGCGCTGTTTCCCGCTGGTCCGCTACGACATCGGCGATGAGATTGAGCTGTGTGAAGACAATCCGGAAACACACAGTATCGACCGCTTTCGCGCCGTCATCGGCCGGTGCAACGACTACGCTGAACTTCCCGGCGGAACTTTAATTCACTCGGAGGCCTTCACTCATGCCATTCGCGTCGAGTCGCAAGTCCTGGCGTATCAGGTCGTTCAAGATCGAGGAGCTATAGAGATTCGGCTGGTGTCCGATCAACCTCTGCCGCAGTTGTCGGTCGATCACATTCGCAACCGGTTGCGCCAGATACATCCGCACTTGGCGAGCGCAGAAATAAGGCAGGTCCCATCCTTAGAACAAACAATTGCGGGCAAAGTGCCCATGGTAGTGCGGCGTACGATTTGAATGCTAACGTGGCTTCAGGCCAGTCGCCCTGCCCAGGGATTCACGGTAAAGATCGAGCATTTGGCTGGCGACGGATTGCCAGGAAAATTCCGCCTGCATCCACGCGCGCCCGCGCATGCCCATCTCGCGCATCGGCATTCGACTCATTCGGCAAATTGCGTCAGCCAAAGTCTGCGGATCATTTTCAACCCATAGACCGCACCCCGTCTGCTCCAATCCACTCCACGGCGTACCTTTGCCGGCGATTACCGGAACTCCGTGCGCAAGCGCCTCCGCAACCACGATCCCGAAATTTTCTGTGAACGAAGGCACCAGAGCTATGTCCGACTCTTCGAACAACTTCTTCTTAGCGTCGCCTAAGACTTCCCCTGCCATGGTCACGCGCTCATGGAGACCCAGCTCATCAATCTGCTGCTTGATCCGAGCGACATAGCCGGGCTTTCCCCATCCGGCGATGGTGAGCCGCCAATCCGGCCCCCGATTGTGCCCGACCAGATTGCAAGCCTGCAGTAAGTTTTCAATTCCCTTGATCGGGTCCAGGCGCCCGATAAAAAGCATCCGCAACTCGCGATCGGATTGAGTGGGGTTTAGATCTGCCGGAACGTCCACCCCGTTGGGAATCACCGACGCCCGCAATTCAGGAAATCGGGTCAGTGTATCTTTCCGCTCCTGCACCGAGGTGAGATGTAACGTCAGGCGCTCCCAGTCAGCCGATCGATACCACAATCGGTCCCAAACTTCTTTTAGCCCACGCCGCCGGGAATGTTCCCACCTCTGAAGCGCTCCTCGCGGCGTCCAGATCAGCGGCTTGTCTGCCCAGCGGCACTCGAGGATTGTCGGGAAAGTTGGAAAGCTATAGACGTAATGGAGGTGTACCACCTCGGCCCACGCAATGTATTGCCGCAGTAGTCGCACCAGCGTCGGAGAAACAGAGTGCCGTAAGCGGCGCCGGCAGTAGCGCACGCTAAACCCTTCCTCAAATCGCACATCGTGGTCTTTGTCTACATCCAGAACCTGATCTAGACCGTTCGCATCAGTGGTTAGAACTCGAACTTCGCAGCCCAGTTTCGCCAGGTTTCGACACAGCTCGTAGCAAGAGCGGGTGGGACCGCCATAAATGTGCGCCGGGTAGAACGACGGGACCACATGCAAGACCTTCATGAAGGAGGAAATGGTAGTATTACCAGCTTCTCGACATCTTACAAGAATCGCTCCACTGTCGCGAAGAAGAGATCCTTTCTGTCTCTTGATGGTGATCCGTTGCGTCCTAGAGTTGCGCTGGTTACGTCCGGGCTCGGTAACAAATTCGGAGGTATCGGCGTTGTGGCGCAGATGATGGTTTCTGCCTTGCAGAAAGATGCAGAAATCTCGGTGTGGGAGCATCCTCCTTTCTGGCCACGTCCGTTGCGCATTCCCACCATTCTTTGGAGAACGGCGTGGGGTAGCCTGAAACGCGTCGATTTGGTGATCTATGACCATGTGCATCTGGCTGTGTTGCACCGGGTCAACCCCATGTTGAGACGCGTTCCTTACGCTGTATTTTTGCATGGCATAGAGGTATGGTTGCCGCTGGATGGACGGCGGCGCGGAGCGTTGCTGGGCGCGGATCTTCTTCTAACCAATTCGGCCACCACCGCAACCCAGGCCCGCAGCTTCAATCCGTGGCTGCCCAGGGTCGAGGTGACATGGCTCGGGGTTCGCGACCAACCTCAGCCAGCAAACCTCAGCAAATCAACGCCTCTCGGCCTCATGGTTGGTCGCATCCTCACGGAAGAACGCTGTAAAGGTCACGATGCCGTGCTGGATGCGTGGCCCGCGATCCGTGCTGCCGTCCCGAGTGCAACCCTAATGATTGTTGGCACGGGAGATGACGAGCCGCGGCTGCGACAAAGAATCGCCACCCAACATATCGAGGGAATTAAGCTTTGCGGCCGGCTAAGCGATGCCGATCGTGATGCTCTGTATCGACGCTCCCGGCTGTTCTTCTTTCCCTCCAGAGGAGAAGGATTCGGGCTGGCAGGGGTCGAAGCCGCGAGTTTCGGTGTACCGGTCCTCGGCCTGACCGGAACCGTGACCGAAGAATTGTTCCCGGAAGGGACAGGTGCCGTGTTTGCTCAGCATTTGGAAGGCGATAGCATTGCCCAAGCCGCGATTCCGGTTCTTAAAGATCCTCAATGTGCTGCAACGTTGGGCCAAACCGCAAGAGCCAGAGTGCAGTCAGTGTTTCTGGAAGAACATTTCATGGAGCGCTTTCGCAAAGCTGTCTCTCCATTGCTGCATGGCGCTCGCGCCCCGCAAAATTAATGGAACACTCACCGGAAGGATGCTGGTGTGTTGATGTCGTTGAAAGAATAGGGCAGGGCGATTTCCGGTTCGCTATCGAGATCCCCGCGGTGTCTTAATTGCAAAACCGGCGCGAGAATCAAAAGCGCAAAAAGCGTCTGCTGCACGAGTCCGGCAATATACACTGACATTTGCGACTCGATCGATATCAACCCCGGCAACAGAGCAATCCCGATGCTGCTGAGCAGCAGCCCAGACCTCAGGTTCAACAGAATCTTTTCAAACAGGCCTAGCAGTAATCCCAGGCAAAACATGACAAGTACCGGCCCAAACCAGCCAAAGTTAATGTAGCTTTCGGTCACAGTGCCTACCGCCATACTCACGCTCTTCAGGTCCGACGGTAAGGTCAGATGATAGGAGACCTGATACCACCGATTAGCATCATTTGCGGAGGGTTTGTTCGGCCAGGCAAAACGCGGTACGAACGTTACCAGCAAATACGAGTACAGCCGGCCGTCTTGATAGGGAACCAGCTTAGGCGTGGTTTCAATGACGTTGGCGGTTGGTTGAAGCAGCGAAAGTCGAGTTAAGGTTTGACCGCTCAGTACCTGGAAACCCTTGCCGCTGGTGTCAGTCAGCGCGTTGCCCCAGGCCCGCGACGACGCCTCAATCCAAAATCCCACTCGTTCCACATAGCTCTCTGAATAGCTATCGGTGACGCCATGCCGCCAATATCTCTGCCGGAACTTATTTTTTCCGGGCTGCAAGAATAGAACCAGCGGCAGAATTACCAATATGGCCACCACCGGGAATTTGCGCTTTTCAGAGACGTAAGCCGCAATGCAAAGTAAGCCCAGCCCAACAAAGCTCCCCAACCATCCTGAAGATAGTCCTATCACCAGAGCCACCACGAAGTAACCACCCAGGAGAAACTTGTCCGCAAGGGTAGATTTGCCTCGCAGGTAAGAGCGCAACAGAATGACAAAGGTTACGCTCGGAATGATCATCTCAGTGCTGACGACGATTTGGCGCCACTCATCTCCCAGGGACGTAATGGGAACCAGAACCCTCATCAAAACGCTGAGCGCCAGCGCCAATCTCAGGTAATACCAACGCCAAGGATCTTCAGGAACGTCAATGTCGAATGACGGCGCCCAGCTCCAGCTTCCAGCCAGCTTCATGCCCGCCCATAGCGACAAGACTCCAATCAGTACTAAGTACAGCGATTCGGTCAGGGCCTGTTCAGAGAGGGTGCGAAATCCCGTTACCAGGCTTATGCGGCGGGTACTCCAAAACAGGGGCACAACATAGGTCAGGCAATACATGACCGCGATCAAAGTAAATAATGGAAGGTCCTGCCGCTCTCCCCGGCTCCATTGCTGATAAGAGGCCCAGGTAATCCAAAGCAAAACGAACGAGGCCAGTATTTGCGGGACAGAGATTTCATAAGCGCTGGTAAGCCACAAGGACGCAGTTAGTGCCAGCGGCAACCCCGCAAAGAACAGCACTGGCCATTTGCGTTCCCGGGGTGAGCTGTCAATGGTTGGCATGGATCGCACATCCGTTCAGAATTGTGGCCAGGCATTGGACCATTCCTTCAACTGCTACCGGAACCGCACAATTCCGGATTGCCTTACTGGCCTCCGCGCCCATATACGATAGTCGCCCCGGATCCTTGGCCATGTCCACCATCGCGTCCGCCAGAGCGTCAACATCGCCTACAGGGAATATAGCTCCAGTTTGGCCCGGAACTACGAGATCCGGGCCGCACCCGACCCTGTCGCTGGCGAGGCATGGCCGTCCACAGGTCATGGCCTCGTTCACTACCAACCCCCAGGTTTCGTCTCCATCAGACGGCAGCACCAGAGCATCGCAAGCCATGTATGCGGTGGCGATCTGCGACTGATTCAAAAAGCCCGAAAACCGCACAGGGGCGTTGTGCGTTTCGACAAAGCTCTCACAGCCGGCCCGCAGCGGGCCGTCGCCAACCATCAGCCCCTGGATTGCCGGATTGCGCCGTGCCGCCTGATCGAGAGCGCGCACAAAATCCATGGGGCGCTTCTTGGCGATAAACTTCCCGACAAACGCAAATACGATCCCTCCGGGATTCAGTCCCCATTTCTCTCGCAATTCGGAGCGCAGTGGTCGCAGACGCTCCGCTTCTCTCATCAATGCCTCATCGTCCACCGTGTGGGGGATCGTGAAAATGCGATCTGGGTGCGCGCCATAGCGAAGAAAGTACTCTCGAGACCATTTCCCCACTGCGACACATCCATCGAGGCGACGGATAAACCGGGGGTAGGCTAGAGACTTAACTGTTCTGGTTATCAGGCTACGCTGGCCGTGCAGATGAGAGTCGCTTCGCACCATGATCTTGACGTTCGACTTCCAACATGCCCGGATTGCCTGCCATGCGCTCTTGTAATTCCATCCATTGACCATTACCGCGTCATACTGGCGAGACCGGATGATCTCTCGGATTTCAGGCGTATCCAAGCCGGCAAACCTTCCGAGTCCAGGTGTCTTTGCGACATTCTTCAGAAACGTGTAAGGGTAGCCTGTAAGAAGGGGTACATCCCAATCGAATTCTACCCCGAACCCGGCGCTGGCCTGTTCCTGCGGCGTTGCTTGATGGCAGTAGTAAACGTGGACGTCCAGGTCTGGATGGGCAGCCAGCGCGCGATACCATTGCCCGTGATATTGGATCGGGTGGGTAGTGAGGATCGCTAATCGATAGGGGCCGCCCATAGAAGGCATACGCTGGCACCACAGCCGGAGTGGCGCGTTTCGATTCGGAATACCTGATTCTACATTCCGCGTGAACTGGGATTGTCGCTGTGAGTCGCTCGGTCAAAGACTTTCGCCAGGCGCGCCGTCATCGCCCGGGTCGTGTACTGTTCGAACGATTCCCAGCGCGTGGGAGGAGGCGCGCCGGGAGATAGCGACAACAAATCTCGCAAACGACTGGCAATCTCCTCCACTGTCGTCGCGACGGGCCGGCGGTCTCCGAATTCCACGGCTTCGCCCGCCTGGGTCTCTTTCAGGATTGCTATGACGCTGCTATTTTCGTGGAATACGGCAAGCAGCGGCCGGCCCGCAAGTATGCAGGGAAAGATCTTCGAAGCGGTGTAGTGCGGCGAATCTGAGCCCACCGCCAGCACCACGTGAGAGTCCAGCAGTATTTGCATTGCGGTGAGATAGGGAACTCGTCCTGGCTGCTCATCCACATGCTGCTCCAGGTTCATCTCTGTCGCCAAGGGAAGCACCTGATACTGGACCTGTGCCTCATGCGCATAAGTAGTGCCGACAAAATGTATGCGCAGGCGGCGAAACAAGTCAGGCCACCGCTCCAGGCCTGCTAGTACTGCCTGGAATATTGCTCGTAGTGAGGGCAGCATGTCGGGACCGCCCCGTCCGACATAGCTCACATGCAAATTCCCGTCCCGCGGATCAAAAACCGGATTTCTGCGCGGATGCCGCCGGACATACTCGAAGTCTGCGGGCTCACCCCCGTAAGGGATGCTTGCGGCTTCTACTTTCAGCCATGGGTAGCGGACGAATAAATCCTCCGTGTAGGATGTATCCACTCCGACCACCGCTGCGACCCGCTTCAGCGAAAAGGGCTCAACGACGCGCGCCGTGTAGTATGCCAGCGCGTGTTTCGGTGGCCGCTGCGAGCGAGGAAGCTTCCAGTAGTATTCCGTTACATACGGATCGATGTAATCAATCACATAAGGAATGCCGAATCTGGCATTCGCAAGTCGTCCTAGAACAATTGCCGGGTACGGCGGAATTGGGACAAAAATCAAATCCACATGCCGGTCACGGCAAATGTGGTTGATCGCCCGCCAGTGATGCCACAGGCTGCGTAGCCCCAAATCTCCAAACCCAAACCTGCGAGTCAGTGACGCCGGGATCGCGTGGGTGCGAATCACCTCCAGATCCGCAGGCAGCAGCTTCTGGTTTTCCTCATCAACGTCAGTTTCGTAGTAGCGTGGATCGGTTGTCAGGATGACTGGCTCCCAGCCGAACTCCTTTAAGTGCTGGGCGAAATAACGAATTCGCAATGCCGGAGGATAGCTGCTGGGAGTAAAATCCGCGCCGATAATGAGGACGCGCTTCAACTGCTTGGTCCCAACTTCGCCCTGGCAATCTCATTCATCGCAATCCCACCTGAACGTACACGCTGCCGCCGTTCCCGCTGAGAAGTACTACACCGATAACCGTGCCAGCTACGTACTTGCTGACGCATTCGACGCGCCCCGGATTTTTATGGCTCACCATAGCGAATTGTCCGACAGAACAATCGCTATCGGCCGTCATGCGAATGTAGCCGGACGTCATCACGTACGTCGGCCGGCCGGAAGTGCCGGGCGCGTTCGCTGCGACGCCAATTACAACCCCGGCCCCTGTGTCTGCTGCTCTGGTTTCGGCGACCGTTGCATCGCCCGTCCATTTGAGGGGCACACCCTGCGCGATTGCCGTAGCGGAATTAGCGATCATTCCAGCGCTGGGGCCGTTTTTCAGCGATCCTGGCAGGAAGACTCCGGCGGTCAACGTTCCAACAACATCGTCAGGCCAGGATAGCCCGCTGGGACCTGACCAGGTGAAAGAGTACCCATTAGTCGTGGCGCACGATTTCGACCCGCCATTTCCTTTCAGATAGCCGGGGTACCAAACGTTGCCTTCGCTGCTCGTAATGGTGTTGCCACCTACGTCGAGAGCACAGCCAGGTCCGTTTCTATTACTGCTTCCATTGACCGGAATTTGGTTCCCGGAGATTTCAATGCCCTCGCCCGTAACATCCTGAAATGCCGCTTTCAAGAATTGGTTCGAAGAGCTGAATTGGGTCTCCGACCAGTTGGCGATGATACGTTCATGGGATGCGGTTCCAGTCATATAAATATCGTCAATCGTCGACACATCACCGCCGAAAGTGTTCTCCTCGATGATTGCCCCGCCATTATTCTGGTATATCCCGTATCCACAGTCTTCGAAGTAGTTGTGCCGAATGACTTCCAGGAGAGCGTTGCGAGAGCCGTTCCTGAGCCCCAAGCCGTAGCCGATGGTGCCGGTACCCCTCCTGCACTCGAATGCCGAATCGACGACTCGAATATCTGCGACATTCACCGTACTCCTGGGCGATACCGACAATCCCACCCAACCTTCGTGAGGGCCGGAAGATGTGCTCGCATTCGCATCGAAAAGCGCTCCTTCAAAGATTCCGTCGTAAGTGGCGATACCGCCGCTCGCCGTCTGGTCAACGATCACACCCGTGGCCGCGCGTCCAGCCCCGTCGATGAGTACATTCCTGATTTCAAAGCCCTGAACTTGCTCCATGTCCACTACCGCACCGCCCGGCGGTCCCATGTATTTAATGTGCGTGCATTTGCCCGGAAGACCGCAGCGCGCGCCACCATCGATAGTGAAAGAAGTGGAATTGTAGATGCGCCAAGTGCTACTGAGTCCAACTAAGCATTGTTCATTCCAGCTTCCCGCAGGGAAAACCAGCTTGATCCCCGTCAGGCGCCCGGAATCGGTGAGTGCGTTCAGCGCAGCAGCACTATCGTTTACTCCAGAACAATCCACACCTATGTCGCGCGCATTCACAACCTGCCAGCTTTGTTGGGACACAACATCGGCGCCGGCGGAAGGTGCCGCCGCTATGCGATCGTCAGCGGTCAAACTTGTTGGAAAAACTTGGCCCGCGGGGAAGGCATTCGCCGGTGATATTGTTTGGCGGGCCAAAGCGGCGCCTGCAATCAACAAAGCCACAAGCAGGACGACCCGCGCGCGACAAGCCTGGGGTGCGAGCGAGTTGTGTTCCATGCTAAACCGACTCCGGGTTTTGAGCCGCACCAGTCTGAACTCGACTGAGCCTCGGCACACCGACGGCGAGCGAATCCGAAGTATATAATCCTCCCCTTGGCGATCCAAGCGACGCTGCTGTTCTTGCCCTGCCTTCATGGCTGATCAGGACCTCTATCTCGACCTGCTGAAGCGCTGCCTCACCGGCTATCTCTATCCGGAGAGCAGCAACTGCGAAATCCATCCCGACCGCAGTCTATCTCTGGCCAAGCGATGGCTGGTTCAGCTTCTCAATCGACGCGGCTGTAAGCTTTTCAAGACCGTCCCATTTGACGCTAAGGCCCGCGAACTGGGAAAGGATTGGCCGAGCATCGGGTATTCCATGGTCGGGCTGAAGCGTCTCGATAACCTGCAATTCTGTGTTGAGTCCGTGCTCGAGGAAGGCGTGCCCGGCGATCTACTGGAGGCCGGAGTGTGGCGCGGCGGCTCGTGTATCTTCATGCGTGCCATACTGCAACTGCACGCCATCACTGATCGAACGGTGTGGGTCGCCGACAGCTTCCACGGGCTTCCCGCGCCATCGCTTGCAGCGGACGAAAAATACGACTTGTCGGAGACCACCGCGCTGGCGGTGTCCCAGGCGGAGGTCGAGGCCGCCTTCCAGAGATTCGGCTTGCTGGACAATCAAGTGAAATTTCTCAAAGGGTGGTTCAAGGATACCCTGTCCATCCGCCCCGGTTTCGCGACTGGCAGTGCTGCGGTTGGATGGCGATCTTTACGAATCGACCATGGACATTTTGAGCGCGCTCTATCACAAGGTGTCCGCCGGCGGCTTCGTTATCGTCGACGACTACCATGTAGTGCCGCCCTGTAAACAAGCCGTGGAGGACTTTCGGAAGCGCACTCAGATTACCGACCCAATCCGCGAAATCGATGGTACCGGAGTGTTCTGGAAAAAATCGAGCTGACGATTTCAGGGGCCGGTCGCGAGATTGCGGCCTCGCGATCGCGGATGGGGTGACTTCGGCCCTAAGCTCCGAGCAACCGAATAAGTTTTGCCTGCTCAATTTCCCAGCAGAAGTGCGTTCGGGCTGCGTCCCAGGCGGTTTCCTTAGCTTCCTGAAGCTTCTCTCGATCCCTGATCCAAACTTCCAGCCCGGCGCGCAGGCTCTTTGCATCTCCGGCGGGATACAGAAATCCGGCACCGGGCGCCTGCTCCAGCGCCTCACGCTGTCCGGCAGTGTCAGTGGCGGCCACAGCCAAGCCGGCCAGCATGTAGCTGAAAATCTTGTTCGTAACAGTGAGGTTGTAGTTCCTGTTCTGCGGACGCTCCAACGCCAGCCCGACATCGTATTGAGCCATTGATCGAATTAGTTCGTCATGATCGATGACTGGATGAAAGGTCAGGGATGCCGCAAGGCCCCAGCGCTCCGCCAATGCCATCTGCTGGTTCTTTTCTTGTTCCGACGCCCGTCCGCGCAGATGAATCTCTACCTGATCAGCTAAGCCCGCGCAGGCTTCAAACACGTCCTGCAAACCCCGATCCTGTCCAATTGTCTGACTGACCCAATGCAGACGCAACTTGGCATGCGGCTCGCGTTGCCGCGGGGGCAGCAGACCCTCAGCAAGAGACAACGGAAAGACGTTATACAGCACCACCGGCGTCGAAACATGGTAGGTATCAGCCAGATGGGTCGCCATAGCGTTTGAGGTAGCCGTGACGTAATCGCATTGGCGGAGATATTTTTGCTCGATCAGCCGGTTGGCTTCGCAGAATCTGTCTCCCGTTTCCGCCAGCAGATCTTCGCAATCGAAGCCCAGCTTGGCGTTCCATCGTCGCGCCGCGGCCGCGGCCGCAGGCAATGCGGGCTGAGTGTGGACGATGAACCAGTCGGCGGGCTCTGAACAGGCAAGGCGACGCAGCTCGGGATAGCAGGCGCAAACCGTGTATTCCCCGAGCGTTGTCGTTCTGATCTGGCGGAAGGCTTCCTGGGCCAGGCGACGGCGCCCGCGAACCAAGATAGAACGGAGCCACTGCGGGCGGAAGACATCGGGTGATACCCAGTCGACCCGCGGGTGGTCCAGGCGTTGCAGGCGCCAGGAGCGACGGGCCAGCAAGCGTTCGTCGGCCTCAGCTGCCGCCCGGGTCGATCCCTGACAAATCACGCGAACCTCGTGCCGGCCTGAGAGCAGGTCGGCCTCACGCAGCAGGCGCGGATTGTTGGAGGGGTTAGCCGCCCCTATGAGGCATATGCGCAAATGAAGTCCGTCCCCTCGCGATCTTGGAAGCTTTCAAGTTTACTTACTAAATGAGCTGGGACCGATGAAAATCGGATTGTGTCGCCACCGGAACGAACAGTATTGCGATTCACCGGCCTCCGGTATAATCTCTGTTTCGACAACCGACTAGGACGGTATGACGCCCTGGCTTAACGATGGACTCCTATCGCACAAAACTGAGAGGGTTACAGGCTGGCGTTTCCGCTTTCTTGCGAAACCGCACTCGCTCCAAAGTAGGTCGCGACTACGGTGTGTGGTTCTTCAACACCAACCTCTGGCAGGAGATGCGCTGGCTCGACGTTCCTATACAAAAGCTGCCTTTTGATTTGTGGAACTACCAGGAAATCCTGACCGAACTGCAGCCTAGTTTGGTCATTGAGTTCGGTAGTTGTAAGGGAGGATCGGCTCTGTACCTCTCCAACCTACTGAGATCAATGGGGCATTCTTATCGAGTGCTTTCCGTGGAACTGCATCAGAGCCAGATCTTCGAACGCGCGCGCCAGGATCAAAACATCGAGTTCCTCGAAAGCTCCTCGGCGGATCCGAGAGTAGCGGAGATCATCGCAGAGTGGCAAAGAAAGCTACCTGGGGCGGTCTTTGCTATTCTCGACAGCGACCATAGCAAGAAGCACGTCCTGGCTGAAATGGAACTGCTCCGGCCTTTGCTCCACAAAGGCGATTACCTGGTTGTAGAAGATGGTTGCATCAACGGCCACCCTTTATTGCCGGGGTGGGGCGAGGGTCCCTTCGAAGCCATTGAAGAGTATATGCGCCTGCATCCGGAGGATTACTCGTCTGACCGCCAGCGGGAAATGCGGTTCGGATTTACCTTTGCGCCCAACGGGTATCTGATTCGAAACTAGGAGAGTGTCCGCTTAGTAACAACAAGGCTCGAGTCCTGGAAAGTCGATAGCGGCCTACTTCGCGATAATTTTCCACGCTCGCTGCGACAGCACTTCGTGCAGTTTTGGGGCGCGCGACAGACGCCTGGGTGGTCCCCAAAATTGCTCTGCCTCGAGAAGCGCCTGAAGCCATTGCTCGCTGGTTTGGGCATAGCCAAACCGGGTTCGATACCACTCCTGGAGACGGTCGCCTCTCACCTTTCCTGCTCTGATATACGCAGCCATTTCTTCGATGGCCTTTTTGAAAGCAGTCTGTTCCAGTGGCAGTCACGCGAACGTCTGGGTTATTGTCTGCCAAGGTCGGAATTGCACCTTGATCGGAAGCTACAAACGGCACACCATACGCCGTACACTCCAACAAGGTCAGCGGCAGGCCCTCTGCGTGATCGGTGGGAAACACCAATAAGTCGGTGTGGGCCATGATGTCGCCCAGATCGTCGGCGGCATACTCTCCGTGTAACTGTACGCAATCGCTCAAGCCACGACTTCTGATCTCCTGCTCGAGCCTCTCGAGTTCGGGGCCGTGGCCATAAATGTCCAGCCGCGCTGGCTGGATGTCGAGGGCTGGCCACATGTCCAACAAACGATAGATTCCCTTGGCAGCAATCAGTCTTCCCATAAATGCCACGTGCAGTTCATCGATGGGCCGCTGTCGGCGCTCCGGCGCAGCGGAAATCTGCCCGATCTGCGGCACTGCCTTTACTGGAACCCCCAAACTGCTATAAGCCTCGATTTGCATCGGAGACTCAACGAGGAAGCCGTCCAGGGTGCTTCGGGTTGCTGGGTGCAAGTAATCGGTGTCCAGATCGGGAGTGCCAACGTGGGTGCCGAGCACGTAGCCGGTGGGCTTTACAAATCGCGCCAAAAACACGGCAAACCAAGTTGTATCGAAGGTGTACAGAACGTCAAACCCGCCACGCAGTTGCTGCGGCCACACCGCCATCGCCCAAGCCGTCGAAAGATGACTCGTGCGCTTAGCAAACGGCGTCGTCAGAAAGCGGACTGGAACGTCACGCAATCTATCGATGGCCGGAGAGCCAGGAACCGCATAACGGGTGACGAATGTGACCTCAGCCCCATTTGCCACCAGCAATCGGCTGAGATTGACGTTGTGGATCTCGAGACCGCCGACCATCCAGACGCTGGAACAGATCAGAATCCGCCTGGGGGGAAATCGATTTGCGCTTTGCGTCCCGGCAGAAGCGACGGTCGAGGGCATCGGTTGCACCATTTTATCAGCGCTGCTTTTCAGGCTGAGGGCTCGGGATCGAGAAGGCTGCGAAAGGCGCCGCAACAAGACATCGGACTCCGAGAAAGAGAATCTGAAGTCGCGATCGCCAATCCCACGGGGCGCGAACGGCGAGTGCGACGGCGTGCTTGCCCCAGATCCAGTTCAATGCTCCACGATGCTTGGTGACGGCGGATCGAGGAAAGCTGTAAAAGCGATAGAAGGTTTCCCGGATTTCGCACAGATACTTCATTCCTGAGATGACTTGCTCGGGCGGCAGCGCGGGAAACTGCCGTGGGGGCGTCAGCAGGAATGCCCGAAGTCCCAGATAAGCGAGGTACCGTTCGTCTGTCTCCGCTCGCTTCTGCTGCGAACCATTGCCTGACGCAGACATTTCGTCCAATTCGCAGAGGTTGCGAAAAGAAATGGCCTCGGCGGAGCGATTCTGCTCCTGTTCGTGCTCGATGGAGGTGGCGCCGCCATGTCTGCGCCAGAGTACGAGAGGCTCGGTGAGATTGGCCACGCCGTAACGCATAGCGGCGCGCGAAATCATGTCATAGTCCGTTGCAAAGCGAAACGAAGCGTCCCGGCGGTAGCCTCCAATATCTAGAATCGCGTTGCGCCTGGCCATGAGTGTCATGTGGCGAAAGCGGCAACCGAACAGCAACTCCCATTTCAGCTCAAGAACGTCGTCAGGCTCCAAAACTGTACCCAAAACAGCGCCTCGCTCATCGATCTTGGTCGCCGCCGAGCCAACCAGCGCGATCGCCGGATGAGTATCGAGGTAGTCCGCCTGGGCTCGAAGACGGTGCGGAACGGAAATATCATCGTGGTCCTGCAATGCCACATAGCGGCCGCTGGCGACGGCAAGACCCTTGTTCGTCGCCCCCGCAATTCCCAGATTACAGTCGTTTCTAAACAGCCGAAGGCGGTCGTCCTTAAACTCAGCGAGTATGCCGGGCGTGCCGTCGGTGGACGCATCATCAATGACGATGAGTTCGAAATCTGTGAGTGTCTGGCTGAGAATGCTCTCGATCGCCGGACGCAGGAATCTCTCCCCGTTGTAGGTGGGCATCAGGACGGAGACGGCCGGAGCGATGGCGTGATGACGGTGGCTCATAGGACCGGAAGGCTGCGGCATTATAAAATGGCTACAAACCAAAATCTGAAAATAGCAGGCCAGCGGCGAAGATTACGAAGCAATAACGCAGCCATCCCGATTCTATGCCTCCCACGGTCAGCGTAATCATGCCGGTTTACAACGGTGAAAGATTCCTCAGGACGGCAATCGACAGCGTTTTGGCGCAAACTCTCCGGGACTGGGAGCTGATTGTGATTGACGATGCTTCCACGGACTCGACGCCCGACATCCTTGCTAGCTACTGCGATCCTCGCATCCGCATTTTACGCAACGAGAAAAATAGCAAGCAGGCATTTTGCTTGAACCGTGGAATTGCATCTGCATCCGGTCGCTACATAGCCACCCTTGACGCAGACGATGTGTCGCTCCCCAGCCGGCTAGAGAAGCAGGTTGACTACTTGGAAGCGCATCCTGACGTAACTCTTGTCGCCAGCGCCGCACACTTCGTGGATGAGGTTGGCTCGCGTTTCGACTTCCGCGCCGGCGGCTTCGGCAATTGCACAGCGAATTTTATGTTCACTTGGATCTGCCCGACGATTCATTCCTCTAACGTCTTTCGTGTCGAGGCAGCGCGCCCTCCGAACGGCTACGACGAAGATCCTCAATTTTGGTGGACCGACGACTACGAATTCATGGCCCGGATCGCATTTCACGGCAAGGTACGAGTGCTCCCCGATCCGCTGGTAGAGTATCGAATTCATACCTCGTCTGTGTCCGCCAAGAATGTTGAAGAGCAGTTACGGCAGCACCACATTATTGTGCGCGCCAACATCAAGAGGGCAACGGGAGTCGAGCCCGACGATCTGACGTTGCAGGCGTGGAAGCGGTTCCGGGAAACGAAAGCCGGTGTTCCGGCAACTTTCGAAAGCGAAGAAGTCAAACGCCTGAGCGTCTTAATTCCCGGTCTGCTCCGAGGTTTCACGCACGACCGTTACGGGCCCTGCGTGATGCCCTGGTACTGGGCCAAGCATGCCCTGGCCCTGGCAATCCTTCCCCGGGGTCCTATCTCAATTGGGGCTCGTGCCCGGCTGCTGGTTCTGGCTTTGAGAATCGCGGTGTACAAACTCATCTGGCACTAGCGGACGCTTGACGGTGACCTGCTGCATCGTTTGCCGAGAGCATACTGAAAAGTGGGCCACGGCAGGGGCGATGTGCTGGTGCGATATGATCTCAATCGAGCTGGCAGAAGCGGAAAGGCGCCAGTTCAAGCCTTGCAAGATTGCAACGCGAGCCGATCCCGCATCCGGTGACAAATCATAGTGCCTCCCACCGTCAGCGTTATCATGTCGGTCTACAACGGCGAAAGGTTTCTTAGGACCGCGATTGACAGCGTTCTAGCGCAAACCTTCCATGACTGGGAGCTTATTGTAGTTGACGATGCTTCCACGGACTCCACGCTCGACATCCTCGCTACTTATCGCGATCCGCGAATTCATGTTCTACGCAATGAGAGGAATTGCAAGCAGGCTGTTTGTGCGAACCGTGGGATCGCGGCTGCGTCAGGCCGCTACATCGCCCGGCTTGACGCCGACGACGTTTCTTTGCCCAATCGTTTGACCGAGCAGGTCGCCTATCTGGAAATACAACCCGACGTGGCCCTGGTGGCTAGCGCAGCACACTTTATCGACGAGGCTGGTAGTCGTATCGGCGCTCAGCCTGGCGGCCTAAATGATTGCGAGCTGAAGTTTACATTTGCATCGCGCAACCCCGTAATTCATTCCACAGTCCTTTTTCGTGCCGAAGCCGCAAGGGAACTGAAGGGTTACGATGAAGACCGGCGTTATTGGTACACGGAGGACTATGAATTTCTGTCACGGCTTGCCCTTCATGGTAAGGCCCACGTCCTGCCCCAGCCACTAGTTGAGTATCGTGTTCATTCGGCCTCAGTCTCAGCGATCAGCCATAAAGACCAGGAGTCTCAGAGCGGGCCGATTACGCGTTCCGTTCTGGAAAGCGCGCTGCAGGGACCGGTCGACGATCTGGGATGGCGTGCCTGGTGGCGATTTAACTGGACTAAGCCTGGGGTCTCTGTGCGCTTCGAAAGCGACGAAGTAAAGCGCCTGAGCATGTTGATCCCCGGCCTGCTGAGAGGAATTAAGCATGATTCGGACGGCCGTTGCCTACTACCGTGGTACTGGGCCAAACACGCACTGGCCCTGGCACTTCTTCGCCGAGGCTCCATACCGATTGGCGCTCGCCTCCGGTTCTTGCTCCTGGCACTGAAAATCTCGACCCAGAAGATTAGCTCTCACTGAAAAGAAGTACATGTCCGCGCCATGCGCGTTTCGATTAAAGCGATTCGGCATCGATACGCGAAAAAATGAGATCGGTTTGCTCGGTGACGACTTGTTCTATCCGTCTGGGTACTTGAGGGGCTTCCCGGAAAAGATAACGCTCTTGCAGATAATCGTTTTCGATGCGATATGGGTGAAACCCAAAGTCCGCGAAAAAGTCGAGCACATCCTTAGGTGTCCTGCCTTCCGCTTCGAGCATTTTGGAATTGACTTCGATCACTACTTCCAAATCATCGCGCCCGCAAGGCATCAGCGGCTTCATGCCGGACAAAACGTGCCACTCGGCTCCCTCTACATCAATCTTTATGATGCGTGCTGCCCGGAACTCCTCTGGCTTAAGCATCGCCGATAAAGGGGCAGCTTTTATCTGAGACTGACTTTCGAGGCGATATTTGTCGGCCCATTCAGGCATCACCGTGGTTTGACAAGCCAGATCCTCGGGTTGGGTATAGATGGTGAGCATCTCCTCTGCGTCCCAGGCCGCGCGGTTCACTGCGCGCACGTTACGGGCGTCATTGAGCCTCAGATTATTCTCGAGTGCTGCGAATATCGCTGGGTGGGCCTCGATGCTGACCACCTTGCCGGCATCCCCCACGAGTTTAGAAGCCAGCAAGGTGAAGTAGCCGATATTCGCGCCCACGTCGATAAACCCATCGCCAGGGGCCAGCCGCCGCTCGATCCACCGAGTCAGATTGGGTTCCCAAATTCCAAAGTAATAAATGTACTTTCCGATTACGTCCCTGGTGTTGGCGGAAATCTGGCTGCCGAAAACCGTCTTGACGGTAAAGTCCCACTTTGGCGGCTCCAGTCCGTAGTGATGTATGCCAACAACATTCCAAGCGGCTTGCCTTCCGAATGCAAGCGGCAAGTACCGAATGTATCCTCGGACACTTGGTATCACCAGACGAAGCATGGCCTGTCTTACCAGCGGCGACGTCTTTATAGCGTGCTTTATTGACTTTTTGTCCAGGCTGTTTGCTCCGAGTTGGCCGCGATGGGTTCGATTGTGGGTACAGTCAGGTTCGGCAGTGGACCAGGCCGATTGATTAGCTTCGCCATTCTTTCGATCAACATTGCGCAGGCAGCGTGCCAGAGGCAACGGACGCCCAGCAGGAAAATGCGGAGGCGCGAGCGCCAGTCCCAGGGCGCACGTATGGCCAAGGCCACCGCGTGCTTGCCCCAGGTCCAGTTCAGAGGTCTCCCATGCCTGGCCACAACCGTGCGGGGAAAGCGGTGCAGTTTGTAAAACGTTTGCTGAATGTCACAAAAGAACCTCAGGCCCGAGACGACCTGCTGGGGCGGCAGATCTGGAAACTGGCCTGCTGGCGTAGACATGAAAGCCTTGAATCCCAGGCAATGACGATAACGAAGATCGCTCATCGACCTGTCGCGCGATGGAAAATCGGGCGCCGCTCTGACGCGCAGGTCGTCCAACAAGCAGAGATTCCGAAAGGCAATGGTCTCGCTGGTATGCCATTGCTGGTGGGAGTGCTGCAGTGATGTCGCTTCGGGGTGGCGGCGCCAGAGCACGAGAGTCTGGGGAAGATTCACCACGCGATGGCGCATGGCGATCCGCGAAAATGGGTCGTAAGCTTCAGAGAACCGGAATGAGGCATCCTCGCCATAGCCCCCAATTTCCTGCATTGCGCTGCATCGCACCATCACGCTCGTGTAATGAAGAGGGTCACCGTGGAAGAGCAATCGCCACTTGATGTCGATCTCTTCGCACGGCAAAGGGAATTCGGCATAGGGGACGCCATCGTCATTGATCAGCGTGGCCGCTGAACCCACGACCGCGATGTCCGGTTGTGCGTTCAGGAAATCCACCTGGGTCTGAAGCCGGTGAGGTAGAGAAATGTCGTCGTGATCCTGCAAGGCCAAGTAGTTTCCGCGGGCAACGGCAAGGCCGCGATTGGTGGCTCCGGCAATGCCCAGATTACATTCGTTGCTCAGGACGATGACGCGCGCGTCCCGATTTTTGTAGTCCGCCAGTATGCGCGGCGTGCTGTCGGTCGAGCCATCATCGATGACGATGACTTCGAACTCACGGAACGTCTGATTAAGAATGCTGTCGATGGCCGGCCGCAGGAATCGTTCGCCGTTATAGGTCGGCATGACAACGGAAACCACCGGTGCGACGGGACGAGATTCCCGGCTCAGGGCGTTAGTTGTGGACGATACCGATGCCATAGCCATCCTGCCCGGGATCCTCAATCAGCTCCGAAGTCCGGTGCCGGGCCTTGATTTCCTCCCAGAATGTCGGCACGCCACCAGTATAGTGTTGAGTCGGCGTGCCGCAGCGGCTGCCGAGGTCACGGACGATGTCGTGAAACACAATCAGACCCCCGGTACCCACGAGCGGGCTGAAATTGCTGAAGTCGGCCTTCACGCCCGCGTAGGAATGGTCACCGTCGATAAAGAGCAGGTCCAGCGGATGGCCGCGCAAGAGCGAGCGCACGCGTTCCAGGGTTTTGGGATCGCGAGAGTCCCCGCGAATGGAGACGATCCGCTGTCTGCGAGCGGCAAAACGGGCGTGGACCAAACAACGCTCGGCGGATAAGCCAAGATCGACGCTGATCAAAAGAGCGGCAGGAGCGCAGACTTGGGCGAACAGAAACAAGGTGCCTCCCGAAGCAGTACCGATTTCGCAAACATAGCGGGGAGGATTTTGCTTCAGGAGTTCGAGCAGGCCGGAGATCTCGCTGTGCTGCTGGATGGCGCCGAAAATTTGGTGGCCGCGGAGCAGGTCGATTTGCTCATCTAGCGAGTTCAATGCGGCATACTGCCGGCGCAGAGCGTCGAGGTTGCGCCTTAACTGCAGGTAGCGGCGGTAAGTGTTGACAGTGAATGCCACGCGCTCAGCGGCCGCTCTTGGCAATGTCTGGTGCATGATGCGCCCGGCCAGGGTCATGCTCGCACCGCCGCCGGGGCCATCCGCCATTGCGAATTCATCAGCACGGCGGCGAATTTCTGGATGAGCCTGCGGCCACCGGCAAAGTACTCCGGCTGCTCTACTACCGCATCAGATCTATCTCGGACAGGCACACCGAAGTATATAATCCTTTCCTAAGCAACCCAAGCGAGACGCTAGTTTTGGCCTGCTGCAAATGTGGTGTTTGTTGTTTGGATTGACTGCAACTCAGCAGGTGACGGAGCTTTCGATCGACACGTGCTGGGCGAAGGATCGGCCCAGGGCGGAGCACGACTTTGGTTCCGGCAGAGCGTAAGGCATCGGTGAGGGAGCGACCGCCAGGGCGGCTCCGCGGGCATCAGAATGTCAGCAGGGTTGAAGGTAAAGGGAATGAGTCTTATTAAGTCGTTCGAGGGAATAACCGAGCTCGCGCCCCCTGGTCGGACGGGAAGATTTGCCTATCAGGATCTGTCTCGCGCTTCGTCGCAGGAGCGGACCCTCGCCGACTATTGGCGCATCCTCCTGAAGCGTAAGTGGACGATTATTGCGACCCTGGTGGTAGTGGTCATCGCTGCCGCGCTCATTTCTCTCAGTATGACCCCTATCTATGATGCTACAGCGCGCATCTCGATATCGAATTATGCGCCCAGCAATATTCTCAACTTTAAGGGCAATCAACAATATAGCGATCCCATTGAAAATCAGGACTTGTTAATCGCCACCCAGGTCAGCGTTCTCCAGTCAAATACCCTGGCGCTGCAGGTGGTCCACAACCTGGGGCTCGACAATCGACCTGAATTTGCCGGCAAGGCGCGAACAGCTACTTCCGCGGGCCAAGCCAAATCTGGATCGCCAGCCGACCCAGCAGAGCGCGAAGACCAATTAATCAGCGCATTTCGTTCTGGTTTGAGCGTGTTGCCGGTTCCGGACACCGCGATCATTGAGATCAAGTATTCAAATCCGAGCCCTAAGCTGGCGGCAGAGATCGCCAATGCTACCGCCAACACGTTCATTGAGCAGAACATCAAGGACAGGTTCAACAGCGCCATGCAGGCCGCCGATTGGCTCTCGAAACAACTGGACGACTTGCAGATAAAAGTGGAGACGTCGCAGGCCCGGTTGATTGAGTATCAGAAGCAACATGGAATCGTCGGCGCCGATGACAAGCAGAACCTGACCTTGGAAAAGCTGAACGAACTCGGTAAGCAATTGACCCAGGCGCAGGCCGACCGCATTCAAAAGGAGTCGCTTTACCAGATCGCGCGAGGTTCCAATCCAGATGCCTTAGGCAGCATTTTGCAAGACCCTGCTCTCGCCGTTCTCGATCAACAGCAGGTACAGTTGCAAGTCCAGTATGCTCAGTTGACCACCCAGTTTGGCTCGACCTATCCCAAGGTCGATGAAATACAGAATCAGCTCAAACAGATAAACAAGGCATACCAGGAGAAGCTGCAGAGCGGAGTACTCAGAGTGAAAAATGAGTACTACACAGCGGTGAAGCGCGAGCAGATGCTGAAGGCGGCCCTGGATGAGCAAACCGCAGTCGCCAACCAGCTCAACGAGAATGCGATCGAATACAGGATTCTGAAGCAGGAAGCGGATTCCAACCGGCAACTCTACGATGGCCTGCTGGAGAAGCTTAAAGAAGCCAGCCTGGCGGCCGGCCTGAACTCCAGTAACATTCGCGTTGTGGACAAGGCCCGCATTCCTCGCATTCCGGCGCGGCCGAAAGTGCCCCGCAATATGCTGTTGGCGGTGCTGCTGGGATTAGTCGGCGGAATCGTTGTCGCGCTCGCGCTGGAGGCGGCAGATAACACGATCCGTACTCCGGAGCAGGCTCAAGTCTTAGGTCTGCCGGTCCTGGCAGCCATTCCGGTGAAAGCTGTCAAAGACGCGGTAGACGTTCCAGCCCCACACTTTTTGGCGCCGCGAACCGGCAACGACGCCACGCTGGTGACTTATCTGGATCCGCAGTCGGAGATCTCGGAAGCCTACCGTACATTGCGTACATCGATTTTGCTGTCTGGAGCCGGACAACCGCTGCAGGTAGTGGTTTTCACCAGTGCACTGCCCCAGGACGGCAAGACCATGACCAGTGTCAACACCGCTTTTGTCATGGCGAAGCAGGAGAGACGCGTACTGTTGGTCGACGCCGATATGCGCAGGCCCAGCGTACACAAAGTTTTTGACCTGCCGCCCGACGTCGGTCTTTCCAGTGTTCTGAGTGGCCAAACCAAGTGGAGGGATGCGGTTCACTTCACTGGGCAATCCAACCTTTTTGTCCTCTCTTCAGGACCCCTCCCCCCGCATCCGTCCGAGTTACTCGGGTCCGCGTCGATGCGGGACCTGATCCGTGAGTGGCGCGATGAATATGATCACATCATCATCGACTCACCCCCGATTCTATCGGTGACGGATGGAGTGTTGCTGGCCGTGCAGGCAGACATGGTGGCCCTTGTGATTCGTGCCGGCCAGACCAAAATAGCGGCCATTCGTGAGGCTCGAGACCTGCTATTGCACCTGAAGGCGCCTCTGGGAGGCATCGTGCTAAATGCCGTTGATTTGCAGTCTCCGGACTACTACTACTATCCCTCCAGGCGGAAGTATCGTGGATATTACACGGACAAGAATGCTCCGAAACTGACCTGAGTTTGGCGGAGCAATAATCCAACCCCATCGATGGCGGTGAGAAGTACAGAATGGCGCGAGGGCTTCTGCTCTTGCGTCCGCGATCGCCATTCTTATCCGCAGAGCGTACGCACATACTACGGCGCGAAGTAGCCGGAGATGTCGAGGATCAGCTGCGTCAGAGAAGCTGCATAGGCGTCGATGGAACCGTTGGTCGTCGGCACGATGGCCATATTGGAAGTGATGAAGCCGTCCTCGGCATTCAAGGTCGACACCGTAGGTTGTTGCTCGCCGTCAGGCCACAGCGTCAGGTAAAGCATGGGGCCCGGCGGCACCACCGTCGCGTTGAAAATGTAGGCACTCGCGTTAGTGGCTGGCGGGCAGGCGCTGCCCTCAACATTCACCGTTTTCTCGCCGCTAAATGAGCCGCCGCTCTGGCGCGTGTCCAACACACGGCACGGCGACTGCGGATACATGGACAACCCACCTGTGCCCGGCGCCGCGAAGTAGCCGTTGACGTCCAGTAACAGGTTGGTGCTGTTGCTGTGGGCGTAGAAGGCGGTTGCGTTCTCGCCGCCCGCCGGTACGATGGCCGCATTCGCCACGATCGTACCGGTGTTGTCGTTAAGCGTAGAGACAGTTGGTTGGGTCTCACCCTTGGGCCACACGGTGAGGTAATCCAGACCTCCGGCGGACGGCAGGACGGTGACGTTGAACGAATAGGCTTTCGCGCTGCTGGGAACATTGCAATTTCCCGGAATCGTATAGTCACGTTCCACCCCCGCCTTCAGCATCCCTCCATCGCCATTACGGGTGTCAACGATGCGGCACGGCGTCAGCGGATAGAACTGATAGTTTCCGGAGGCAGCCGGCGCGAAGTAGGCGTCGATGTCAAGAAGGACGTTGGTGGTATCGCTGACGTATACGCTGACCGAACCGCTGACGCCTGCCGGTACGATGGCCGCGTTGGCCTTGACCCGGCCATCTGGTGAGTTCAGCGTGGAAACCATCGGCTGTCTTTCCGGTGTGGGCCAGATGGTCAAATAGCCCAAGGTGCCCCCGCTTGGCGGCACGACTGTGACATTCAGGGAATAGGCTGCCGCTGTTGCAGGAATGTTGCAGGCACCCTGCGGAATGGGAAAGCTACGAGAAGTTCCGCCGGTAATGGCAGGGCCGCCAAATTCACCGTTTGCCTGGCGCGTGTCCACGACGCGACAGGGCGTGACATTGACGAGTTGCAGCTTGGTATTGCCCCCGATGACGGATACGGTCCCATCAAGGAAATTGGGAACGTAGACCGTATGGGTGGCAGAGTTGACCGCGAGTGCGTCGGGTTCATCCCCGACCGCGATTGGGAGAGTGGAGTTCGTTGCCCCGTCGATCACGGTCACCGTCCCTGGACTCTTGCAGTTGGGATCGTTGCCGCAGGTATTGGCCACGTAAATCTTGTTGGCGGCCGAGTCGATATCCAGAAAAACCGGGTGAAAGCCGACATTGACGGTCGTGGTGCTGTAGTTGTTGTTAGCGTTAATGACGGTCGCGGTCCCAGGAGTATTGCACGACAGGTTGCCACAGTTAATCGCAACATAGACCTGATTGGTCGTCGAGTTAACCGCAATGTCTTCGGGATAAGCCCCAACATTGACCGTTGTCGCGTTATTCGTAGCGCCGTCAATCACAGTCACCGTTCCGAGGCTGGCGCAATTGAGATCGTTACCGCAGTCATTGGAGACATAAATCTTGTTGGTTACCGCGTTGAGGGCGAGGTAATAGGGAAGGACGCCGACGTTGACAGTTTGAGTACTGTTGTTCGTCCCGTTGATGGCTGTAACCGTCCCTGCGCTGAGGCATGGCACGGTGTTGCACCAGGCATTCGCCACGTATATGTAGTTGGTCGTCGCGTTTACGGCCACGGCGTCAGGGCCAATTCCCACGCTCACGGTCGACGTAGCGTAGTTGTTGTTGGCGTCAATGACGGTCACCGTCCCTAGGCTGCCGCAATTGGGATCGTTGCCGCAAAAATTGGCCACGTAGATCTTATTGGTCGTAGCGTTGACCGCCAAGCCATACGGATAGTACCCAACCGGAACCGTGGTGATGACGTTATTGGTGGCTCCGTCGATTACGGTTACCGTCCCGCCGCTGAAGCAGTGGAGGTCGTTACCGCAGTAATTGACCACGTAGATCTTGTTGGTTGTCCGGTTGACCGCCAAGGCATACGGGTAGTCTCCCACCGTGACATTTGCCGTTTTGTTGGTGGCGCCGTTGATTGCTGTAACGGTTCCTGGTCCGGGGCATGGGAAGGCCCCGCAGTTGAAATTGGCGACATAAGTATTGTTAGTCGTAGCGTTCACCGCCGCGCGAAATGTATTGGTGCCCGCGGGGAGCGTCGCCGTAACGACTTGCGCCAGGACGGGGAGCGATACTGTTACAAGAGCAATGGCGAGAATCAACAACCGGATGTGGCGCGAGGTCTGCACGGGGTTCCTTCCCATTGGTACCGAGGTTTTGCCGACATGGTCGCAATCGCACTGCGACAGCAACTGTGCTTTCCGTCGGGGCTTTCCGTCCAGCTGAGTTCAAGAGAACCGATAAGCCGGAATTCGCTTTTTTGGTGTTGCGAAGAGTATACCCGTTCTGCACCAATCGGTTCCTAATCCTTAAGTCGTGTCCACAGTCGCCAAGCATTCGTCAGGTGCCAGCAAGTTGCCGCGCCGAAGCTGCATCGAGGAAAAAGCGCCGCCAGATTTCGCGGTGGATTTCTATTGCGGAAACGAGCCAGCCCTCCAGCGCTGGGTCGCCCTATGCGAACTCCCAGGAAGATTCTGGGCGAGAAAGACCCGGATTGAGCATCAAGTCTGCCGATCGTTAGTCGGCATACTTGATTGAGCACCCGTAAGGGCGTGTCGCAGGATTGCTGACCGGCTTGCCGGAGGTGGCTTCTCCGAGCGCGAGCGATACGTAGTTCTTTGCGCCGTTTACATCGGAGAGGTCCGTGCTTGGCCGGTCGTCGATTGCACCACTGTAAATCAAAACTCCCTTGGGACTGATGATGAAGATATCCGGCGTGGTCTTGGCGTCGTATAGGTGACCCAATGCGCCGGAGGGATCCAGTAGAACAGCGGTAGGCACGGCATTGACCTGCTTAAGATAGGCGTTCTCTTCGGATGCGGTAACGTTACCCTGTTTGCCGGGCGCAGACGAAGCCACGGTAAGCCATATGACGCCTCGGTTCGTCCATTCACGCTGCAAGCGCTGCATGTTGCCACTGTTGTAGTGCTTCTGGGTGTAAGGGCAGCCCCGGTTCGTCCACTCCAAAACCACGTATTTGCCTTGATATTCGGAAAGCTTATGGACTTTGCCATTACTGTCTGTAGCGGTGAAGTCAGGCGCAGGTTGGCCGACTTGCGCTGCCCAGCCTAGCGAGAAGGCGATCAAAACGAATCCCACTACCATTGATCCAGCATGCCGTTTTTTCATACTTATTCTCCTGCAGAATTGTTCGTTACTGAGCCAGCGCCGAATGTTTCATCCAGAGTTTAGAACTTGTTACTCTCGCGAGTTTGCCGCTACTGCAGCCGCAACATCGAATGCGCGGCCGGGCGCAATGACAATGATGCCTCTCAGAGTGGTAATGGGTTTTGTCAGCTGGTCCGACTTCCTTAGGGTCAGGCGAAATCCAGTACGAGTCGGTGCAAAATCCTGCGGGCTTGAATTGTCGACCTGGCTCGTCTCGAGTGGAAAGAAGCTCGCGCTCGATGCTGGTTGGTGCGCACGTACTGACAATATGAAGTGCTGCTTGTCGGATACCGCCGTCACGCTCCAACCAGGCGGCGGGGGCTTTGGAAGCTGCGCCCTGGTTTGCTCGAACAGCGCCTGCCACGCGGCCAAGCCGGTGCCGGCAGGGTTTGCCAGCACAAGATGAGATTTGCCAGGTATACATACATCGCGACAAACGATGTATCTCACATCCGCCGAAAGGTTTGGAATCGAGGTCGCGCGGTGCGTTGCCGGCCCTTCAATAGGAGCCATCAGCAGCACCTGTCCTTCGTAGCCGTAATCGATGATCGATCCAGTTCCGAGACGTATCGGCTGGGGCCATCGAATCGAGCCGGCCGAAAATCCCGGTGGCAGTGCCCATTGAATCTTAGGTGGCTCGCCGGAATCACCTGGGTTTTGCCAATAGATGTGCCAACCAGGGTCGAGTCGAAACAGCACCCCGACCCACAAAGGTTTGCCTGGAGGGGCCGTGGCCTGCTCGGAGATCAACTCAAGTTTGATGTGTGTTTCTGCCGGCCGCTCCGCGGATGCTGGTCTGGGGCAAGCCACCATGGCAACCGCGGTGAGCCAGAGAAAACTCCGTCGGCACGAAAAGACCATACTACTTGGACGCGCTGCTACGCCTTTGGTTGCGGCCACCAAGCTGCCACGCTACGGCGCGAAGTAGCCTGAGATGTCGAGGATCAGTTGCGTCAACGCAGCGGCGTAGGCGTCGATGGAACCATTGTTGGTCGGCACAATCGCCATGTTCGATGTGATGAAGCCATCATAGGCGTTCAGCGTCGAAACTGTAGGCTGCTTCTCGCCATCAGGCCATAGCGTGAGATAAGGCATGGATCCCGGCGGTACCGCGGTCGCGTTGAAGATGTAGGCGGCTGCGTTGCTGGGAGGAGCACAGGCGCTGCCTACGACATTTACAGTTTTCTCGCCGCTGAACGGCTTGCCATTGTTCTGGCGGGTGTCCAGCACCCGGCAAGGCGCGACGGGATACATCGACAAGCCGCCGGTTCCGGGCGCGGCAAAGTAGCCGTCGACATCAACCAATAAGTTGGTGCTGTTGCTGTGGGCATAGAAGGCGGTTGCATTTTCGCTGCCCGCAGGCACAATGGCCGCATTGGCTACCACCGTCCCGGTGTTGTCGTTAAGGGTGGAGACGGTGGGTTGCGTCTCGCCCTTGGGCCACACGGTCAAATAATCGAGCCCCCCAGCGGACGGCAGCACGGTGACGTTGAACGAATAGGCCTTGGCGCTGCTGGGAACGGCGCAATTTCCCGGAATCGTGTAATCACGTTCCACTCCCGCCTTCAGCATCCCTCCATCGCCGTTACGGGTGTCAACGATGCGGCAGGGCGTCAGTGGGTAGAACTGATAAGTGCCGGAGGCGGGCGGCGCGAAGTAGGCATCGATGTCAAGGATGACGTTGGCGGTATTGCTGACGTACACGCTGACCGCGCCGTTGGTTCCGGCCGGGACGATGGCGGCGTTGGCCTTGATGCGGGCGTCCGTCGAATTCATAAGCGAGGTTGTCGGCTGCGACTGCCCGGTCGGCCAAATTGTCAGATAGCCCAGCGATCCCTGCGGCACCACCGTGACGTTGAGTGAGTAGGCGCCGGCGGTGGCGGGAATATTGCAGCCGCCAAGAGTGGGAACCGGAAAACTCCGCGACGTGCCACCAGCAATCGCTCCGCCGGTCTGGCGCGTGTCCACCAGACGGCACGGGAGTGACAGTGACCAACTGCAACGGCGGGCTGGAAATGGGAGTCGCCAGGAACCCATGGAACTCGTTAGAAGGGTAGTAGTTCCCGACAATTTGCCCGTTATTGTTGATGCCGTAAGGTTCCGGAAACGCGTCCGAGTTGATGATTGTGAATTGACCTGCTTGCCAGAGGAAGCCGACCTCGTAGATGGGATAACCGTTCAAACTGCTATATCCCACAACCACACCGGCATTGTTTATGCCGTAAGCAAACGTTGCGTAGCCGTCGGTGTAATTGATGGAAGTGAATGTACTGCCGTTATAAACGAAGCCGAAAGGAACGGTAGAATCTGTGTAATAGCCGGCGACTTGGCCGCTGTCGTTGATGGAATGGGGAGCCGTCTCTATTTCCGATCCAGGATAATTGATCGGGCTGAAGGCGCCGTTATTGTCGAGAAAGCCGCTAATCCCGCCCGGACTGTAGATTCCGGCGATCTCATTGCTGTTGTTGATCCCCCGGCCACTGGTGTCGCCGTTGGTTCCGGGATAGTCGAAGGACGTGAAAACGCCATTCGAATAGGTGAAGCCGTGCGTCTCTGTAACGCTCACTTCAACCGCTCCCGTGATTACGCCGGCGTTGTTAATCCCCTCAGGAAAGGTGGCACCTGCCGGATCGTCAATGGTGGTGTAGACGCCACCGGAGTAGAGGAAACCGTGATAGTTCCCGTATTGCGTGTCCAGGTAATAGCCCACGACGGCGCCGTGATCGTTGACGGCCTCGGGAATGGTTGCATATGCGTCCGGGTAGTCGATGTTCACGAACGTATAGTTGCCGTTCTGGGCGAGGACACTGGCGGGCAGCAGCAGGCCGAGAGCCAGGAGTACGAGGTTCGCGAGGTTGAAATAACGCATTTTGGTAAGGGTCACCCTATCACTTTCAGACACATCTGATTTTGCACAGAACTCAATGACAAACAGCCAAGTCAATGACAGTACGAATATCCAGATTTCACTTCACGCTGCGCTACGAAGCGGTTTCACCCGCGAGAGCCCGTTGTTCGGCGCGGCCATTCCGGCCCATGTCCACATACTCAAAGCCGGCTGATCGCACGACCTCAGGATTGAGCAGGTTGCGGCCATCAACGATGACCGGAACTTCCATGAGTTCATGCAGACGGGCGAGATCCAGTTCGCGGTATTCCTGCCAGTCTGTCAGGATCAGCAAGGCGTGGGCCTCGCGAGCCGCTTCATAAGGCGAGGTGCAGTATTCCAAACACTTTGCCTGAGGCGGGATCTCCCGTTGGCTAGCCTCCATGGCCTGGGGGTCGTGCAGCTGCAGCCTGGCTCCCTCTTCCAACAGGGCTCTGACGATGCGCAAGGCAGGCGATTCGCGAATGTCGTCGGTTCCGCCTTTGAACGCCAGCCCCAGCACGCCCATCCGCTTGCCCTGCAAAACCCAGACCGCACGCCGCACTTTCTTCAGGAACACCTCAACTCGGTGCAGGTTAATATTTTCCACTTCTTTCAGCAGCCCGCAATCGAGCCCATGTTCCCGCGCCAGATAGATGAAGGCGCGCAGATCTTTGGGGAAACAGTAACCTCCAAAACCGATGCCGGCGTTTAGAAACTCACGCCCAATACGAGGATCGAGTCCCATACCCAGCGCCACTTGGGTGACGTCGGCACCGACCGCTTCGCAGACGTCCGCCATCATGTTTATGAAAGAGATTTTGGTAGATAGAAATGCGTTGGCCGCGTGCTTGGTGAGCTCCGCCGTGCTGGCATTCGTAAAGAGGATTGGGCAGTCGAGCGGACGATAGAGTCGTTCCAATAAGTTGCGGGCCCGCTCCGATTCGACGCCCACTACCACGCGGTCGGGACGGAGAATGTTGTCGACGGCTTTGCCCTCCTGTAGGAATTCGGGATTCGAGGCTACGTCGAACTCGGCTTGAGTTTTGCCTGGGCCATCGGCAAGCTTGGCAAACCGGGTGATCGTCTTCTTGATCCATTGTGCCGTGATCGCCGGCACGGTGCTCTTCTCCACGATCAACTTGTACCCGTTCAAGTTGCGGGCGATGGTACGTGCGATGGCCTCGACCTGGCTCAGATCGGCTTCCCCCGTATCTCTTTGGGGGGTGCCGACGCAGACAAACAAAATGGTGGCGGCGCGCACGGCCTCGTCCACCGACTGAGAAAGCGTTAGCTGGCCACTGGCAAGCCCGCTGGCGAGCAGATCGTCCAGTCCGGGCTCAAAAAAGGGCGCCTTCCCGGACCGGATCATCGCTACCTTGGAGGCATCGTCATCAGCGCCTATGACCTCCCAACCCAGTTGGACAAAGCCAAGCGCCGTGGGCAGGCCCACATGGCCAAGCCCCAGGACGGCAATGCGCGGCTTCTCGGAACTAGATGTATCGCTCAAATCGGTCCCCTATCTTCGGATGATTCGGGAGTTACCCGGGCGCAGTGCTTGTCATCCATGTCGCTGTCAGGCCGTGCAACTTACGGAATCGCGGCCACGCTGATGAGAGTTGCAGCCTGGATAGCGGCTTGCAGTGTCATCCCTGCCAGGATCTTTCCGGTACTCGACGGGACGATTAAAATGTCGTTGGCTTGCATCTGCAAGTCGGGAGCTTTTGCCTGCAGGATTTTCTTAAGATCCACGGGAGTCTGAACGGTTCCCGTAGGCCCCTTGCGCAGGATGGTTGCGCCGCTGAGCTTGGCCGTGCGTTGCGTACCACCGGCGATGGCAAGCGCCTGCAACACACTCACGCCGCCTGAGTCCATGAGAACGCCGCTTGGCCGCAACACATCTCCCACTACATAGACGATATCGGCTTTACGCACGATAATCACGTCTCCAGGATAGACCGGCACGTTGGTTTCGGAGTTGTCCGCCAGATTTCGTGGCAAGTCGATGGTGACAGGCGAATTCGGGTCACTACGATGGGTGACGGTCAGGCTGCGGCCCGACTTTTCCGTCAGCCCACCGGCGGCTGAGAGGAGGGAGAAAAGGTGCTGCTGTCCCATGACCGGATATACGCCCGGTCTTACGACTTCTCCCAGCACACTGGCCCCCTCCGAAGCGTACTCAGATACGAACAGAGAAACGTGCGGGCTCTTTACAAAATCGGAGAGACGTTTCTCGATTGCCGCCTGCGCTTCCTCGGCACTAAGGCCGCCCACATGCATGTACCCCACGAGCGGGCAGTATATGTCGCCGTTGCTGGCGATGCGAGTCTTAGTCGTAAGCTCGGGAACGTTATAGACGGTCATCTCCACCAGGTCCCCAGGCGCGAGTTTCAGCAATCCCGACGAAGCGACTCTGGTGTTGGCGCCGTTGTTTTGAGGGACGACAGCATCCTGGGCCCTAAGACTGACGGTCACGGTCAATGCGCAAGAAAGAACGACGAATAAGAAGAGTTGAAAGCCGATGGGCTTAGGGGATTTAGGGAACGAAAACGACATCATGCTGCCTTATCTATATGGGGATCGAAGTCTAGCATAAGAGAAGCCGAGCAAAATAAATAGTCGTTCATCGCTTAATGACGGAGCTTTCTGCGCCAGGCAAACGTCGGCGCGTTGGGCCGCTTGGTGTCTCAACGTTCAGCAAGACACCACGGCGTCAGTGGGTGGTCGTGACCGTTGTAGAGTCGTCGTAGTAACTGTGATAGCGGTCGCCGTAATAGTATCGGTCTGACTCGACGGCGTCAGCGGCATTGAGCACCACTCCCATGATACGGGCATCGACGTGCCCCAGCACATCACAAACGCGACGCAAAGCGGCTTTGCTGGTCACACCCGCCCGAACCACCAGAACAGCCGAGTCCGCCAGGCTCGACAACAGTACAGAATCAGTGACGCTCAGGGCCGGAGGGGTGTCGACGATCACATAGTCGAACCTCGACTTCAGGGTGGACAGCAAGTCTTTCATGCGGGGAGAACCCAGTAGCACGGCCGGGTTAACCGGGACGGGGCCGGCTGGTAACAGCGAAAGATTAGGAACGCCCGGCACTGGCTGGATCGCCGCCTCGAGGGGAGTGTTTCGCCCCAATACGGTGCTTAGACCGACGTCAGATTGCGTCAGGCCAAATACCTGCGAGATACCAGCACGCCGCATGTCGGCTTCGATCAGAAGCACCCGCGCGTCGTGCTGCGCGAAGACAATGGACAAGTTGACGCTGGTGGTGGTCTTACCTTCCTGCGGCAAGGCGCTGGTGACCATCAGCACCTTCGCGGATTGGCCGCCCCGGGACAGCAGAATGGAGGTCCGCAAGGCGCGATATGCCTCAGCCATATGCGATTTCGGCTGCGAGGCGGAGGCGGAAGCGGCCACAGTCCGGGATAGGCGCGGGGTCCGAAGCAGCGAACGTCCCGGAGAAGAGGCCAGTGGGATGAACGCGAGGGAGGGAAGTGCGGTGATCATCTGCGCCTGTTCCAACGAGTGCACGGTGTTGTCGCGCGATTCGAGGATAAACGCCAGCGATACTCCACCGGCCAAGCCCACCAGCAGCGACATCATAAGATTACGAGGAATATTCGGTGTTGAAGGTGTGGTTGGAGGCGAGGCCGGGTCGACAATGCGCACGTTGCTCGACCGCAGGCCTGTCATGACGCCGGCTTCCTTCAGTTTTTGCAGCAGTCCTTCATAAAGCTGCCGATTACTCTCCACATCGCGCTTCAAAAGGCTGTATTCGATAGAGCTTTCGTTAAGCTTGTTCTCTTCGTTTTTTTGATTTTCCAGAGATGCCCGCAGAAGCTTTTCACGTTCCAGAGCAGCCTGGTAATCCTTTTTGAATTTTTCGGCCATGCGGTTCACTTCGATCTTGATGTCCGCCTGTACCGCCGCTATCTGATTGTCCAGTTCCTCGACCTTGGGATAGGTGGGTTGGAATTTAACGTTAGCCTCGGCACGTTGACGATGCAGGTCCACTTCCTGTCCCCTAAGCTTCATGAGGGGGCTGGACGGGTCGAGATTGGATAGGAGATCGGGATCCCCGGAACTGGCCAGGCGATAAACCGATTCCTTCTGCATGCGGTCGCCTTCGGCGGCGGTAAGCTCCTTGTTGAGCTCGTCGAGTCTTGAGGTAATGATGTTTTCTTTCTCATCAATGCCTAGGATCCCGTGCTCCTTTTGATAGCGAACCAGTTTTTCCTGGGACTGCTCCACCTTCATTTGCAGTTCGGATAACTGCTGGGTGAGCCAATCCGAGGTTCGCGTGGTGGCCTCGAAATGGGTCTTGTAATTCTGTTCGATATAAGTGTCAATCACGGTATTGACCACCTTCGCGGCCAAAACGGGGTCGGGGCTGGAAAACCGAATCTCCAGCAAGCGGGTGCGGGGGATTGAACTGATCTGGAGCGCATGATGGAATGCAGCGACCAGGCCCGCCTCACGATGGGGTTCGATTTCCGGAGTATTCGCCAGGGGTAGAGTACTGGCCGGGGCGGCAGCTTTGGCGCCTGCGCCGGCGAAGGCGGGATTCGAGTCGAGATTGAGTTTCGAAATAACCAGCTTGGCGATGGCATCGCTTTGCAGAACATGGGTCTGGGTGTCGACGGCTACCATGTAATCATCGGCGGAATCTGCGCTGGCTTCCGCGCTCTTGAGACCGGCGGCATCGGCACCCTCGCGATTGATAACGATGCGGCCAACCGCCTCGAAGATAGGCGTGGTCGACAGTGCAATCACCGCGCCCATGGCCAGCGATACCACCACCACAGCCAATATCATCCACTTGTAGCGCAGCAGTATCGGCCAGTAGTCCCATAGGCTGGGAACGTGACTGACGCTGTCGGGATAAGCGCCGGGGAAATTGATGCTCTCGTTGACACGCAATCCGCGCGTATCGTCTTTGCGAGGCACCAACATCTCGAAGTTGTTATGAGGGCCCATTCACCGGTTCCATTCCTACGGTCATTGGCGTGGCTGTACGCCAGAACGCTTCGAAGCCGCGATTTGACGGAGGTCGAACCGATTGTAACAAGGTTGGGAACAGCCAGAAAGGGTTTTCGATGAAGGATGCCGACTCAGCAGCCGGTCACAACCAGGCTTCGCGAAGAAGGAGCGGGGCTTACGGCTGCCGACATCAGTGAAACCGCAGGCTATGCTACACTTTCCGCGATATATCCGCTGCGCCAAGGCAGCCGCCCGGATGGCGCCCTCCGTTGCTTCTGTCTCCACTGGGATTCGACCCACAATGGAACCTGTGCCCGGTAAACCATGAAAGAACCGCCGCCGTTTCTTGACGAAAACTTGCCGAGCGAAGCCGGCGATCCCGCTGAGGCATGTGCGTCGGTTCCTTCGCCGGCGGGATATCGGGCCATGCTGCAAACCCTGTTTCGCGGGAAGCTGACCGGCGCAGCTGTTGCCCTGATCATTCGGCAAGTAATCATCATGGGTCTAAGCGTTGGCAGCAGTATTGCTGTTTCACGCTGGCTTGGTCCGGAGGTGGTCGGCCGCTTCGCCATTCTGATCTTCGTGACCCAGGGAATCCTCGGGTACTTCGGCGACCTGGGTTTGAAAGCTGCGCTGATTCGCAAGCGAGGTGAACTGGAGCCGGCCGAACTGGCCACGGCCCAGAAGGTAATCTTCGGGATCTCCGTCACCTTCGCGTTAGTCATGGGAGCGCTCCTGCCAGTGGCCCTCCGCCTGGTGAAATTGGGTCCGGAGAGCTATCTGCCGGCCAGCATCTTCCTGTTGCTGCTGGTGGTGCGCAATCAACGCACTGTGCCGCTGGCCATGCTGGAGCGGGCCATGCGATTCAAAGCGGTGAGTGCGGTGGAGGCCGCCGAGAGCCTGATCTACACTCTTCTGCTGGCGATCTTGGCATATCACCATAAAGGCATCTGGTGCTACGTGATTGCGATGGGATGCCGCGACCTGTTTGGGAGTGTGGCCTTCAACCTGATCACCCATCCACCCTTTCGCAGCTTTTCCTGGGCCTCGCTGCGTCCCCATGTTGGCTTCAGCCTGGTGTATCAGGGCGGTTCATTGTTGAATATGGCGACGTTGGCGTTTCCGCCCATCATGATTGCTCGCTTGCTAGGCAAGAATGCCGTGGGTTATGTCGCCTGGGCAGCCACGCTGTCGCTCTATCCCCTGGTAATTTGCAATGCCATGGCACGCATCTATCTGCCCGCCTTCAGCAGCGCCGCCGGCGACCCTGCCCTGCTGCGTTCCAGAGTGGAGAAGTCTCTGCGGATTAACGCCAGCATTGCGTGGCCCGCTTGTGCCGTGCTGGCAAGCCTGAGCACTCCGATCATTATTTATGTGTTCACTCGCAAATGGCTTCCGGCTCAGCCCTTGCTCTACGCTTATTGTGTGAACGCGGTGATGAACGCGGTGGGCGTGCCGTTGACGGAATTGTTTTTCTCGCAGAACGATGCATGGTTCAACCTTCGCCTTTGTTTATGGTGGACGATACCGACCTGGACCCTCGGTACCTACGCGGTTTATCACTACGGTCTATGGGGATTTGCTATTTTTCAGGCAGCGCTGCAGAGCACATGGTTGCTGGCTTTTCTACATGCCCGGCGGACTGAGGGGCTGCGAGTGTTTACACCTTTGCGAGAACCGCTTCTTTTGAGTGTCGGGCTGGTGCTAGGAAATGTTCTGCTGATGCATACGATGGCTGTATCTTCGCTCTATCGAGTAGGAGCTGTACTCGTGATCGAGGCCTTGATCTGCGGAGCTTTCCTGGTACGTATGCTCTTAAGCTGGCGAAGCGGGGGAGAAGCTGGTGGAATGGAGCCGGCTGCAGCGCAGGCTGGATAGCTTTCCGGAGTCAATGGATGTCGCCAATTCGCGTCGGCCTTGACGGACGGATACTGATGCATTACGAGATGCGCGGCTTCGCCCGTTATACCCTTGAGCTGTTTTGTGCGATGAAGGAGATCGCGGGCACTGGCATCGAGCTTGTTTCATTTTCCCCTGGTCCGATTGCGCCCGAGTTTCTAGCCGCGCTCGATATCACTCCCGTTGTCTTCCAGGCGCGCAGGGAGATCCTCTGGGAACAAGTCGAGCTGCCGAAACAGCTGCGGCGTGCGGGCATCGATGTCTTCCACACTACCGCGAACCGCGGCCTGCCGTACCGCCGTGTGTGCCGGTATGTTGTGACCTGCCACGACATTATCGATCGCTTGCCTGAGTATTGCGGGCGAGAGCACTGGCGCGGAAGTTGGCGGAAGAAGTACGCGGATTTTGTTTCGCGGCAGAGCGCCGACAAGTACATCACCGTTTCCGACTTCTCGAAGCGGGACATCTGCCGGTTTCATGAAGTGCCGGCCGAGCGCGTGGTGGTGGTCTACAACGCGGCGAGTCCCCGCTTTCATGAGAGGGCGCCCAGCGAACAAATAGCGCTGGTCCGGGAAAAGTATCGCCTGCCAAGAGAGTATTTTCTTTTTCTTGGCGGCTTCGACAAACGAAAGAACGTGGGTACGCTGCTGGAAGCTTTCGCGCAACTGTCCCAGGAAACGCCGCAGCTGGTGCTGGCGGGCGAACACAAGTGGGAGTTCGCAGCTATCTCCGAACGAATCACCGCACTTGGGCTTTCGGAACGAGTCCTGTGTCCGGGTGCTATTGCCGACCAGGACCTGCCTGCGCTGTATCAGGGAGCAATTGCGTTCGTGCATCCCTCGCGCTACGAAGGGTTCGGCCTGCAACTGGTGGAAGCAATGGCTTCGGGAATTCCGGTTTTGGCTTCGCAAACTACCAGCCTGCCGGAGGTGCTCGGCGGCTGCGGTTTGTTGTTCGATCCGGAAGATCCCCTTTCCATTTCAAGACAGATGGAGCGGGTAGCCTGCGATGGTAGTTTGCGGACTTCGCTGATAGAGAGAGGACGGTTGCGGGCGCGATTTTTCTCCTGGCGCAAGGCGGCAGAACAGACTCTCGGTTTGTATTTTGATCTGCTGGGCCGCGGCGATGAAAGCGCGCTGCTTTATGGCAGGGAAGGCAAGGAGCGCCAGCGGTGAGAATCGTTGTGGTGACTCCCGCGGTGCCTCACCCTTTCGGCGACACCGCCGCGCGATGGTTCTACGTTCTGATTACCGAGCTGGCAGCACGCGGGCATGACGTGGTTGCCGTGGTCGCGACCGAGGAGCCGGACAAACTGGTGGCCGAAGCGCGGCAGTGGCTCGCGGGAACCAAGGGGCAACTGACGTTGCACCTGCATCGGCTGAAGGTGGATTCAGTTGCGCTGCGCCGGAAGTGGCAGAACCTGATTCGGCCGCGAAGCGAACTGTTGCAGGACTCAGACTTGACCACATTGTTAGGTCGGGAACTGACGAAAGGCTATGACGTCCTGCATTTGGAGCAGATGTCGACTGGCTGGCTTGGTCTGGGTGTGGCGCGAGCGCTACTTAATGTGCATTACTTCGATGTCATCGACTGGGCCGGGCGAACCGACATGGAGTTCGGCGAACGCAAGGCGTTGTGGCAGGCGAAGCGCGCCACTAAGCATCTTTTGCGCGGGATCAACAACGCTCGTCTGCTGACGCCGCGATTACAAGAAGCCGCAGAAGCAATCCATCCCGAGGGCCGCTACTGGGTAGTTCCGTTCGCCCTGGATACGTCGTTGTATCTCATGCCGCCGATGGTGGAGGAGCCCGTCGTGGGGCTGATCGGCTCCATGCACTGGGCGCCTTCGCGTACCGCGGCTGAGCGTTTGATCACACGTATTTGGCCTCTGGTGAAACAGCGTGTCCCCACAGCGAAGCTTTTTGTGGCGGGATGGAATGCTGGGAAGTATTTAGAGAAATATTCGTCGCAGCCAGATGTCACCGTCGCCGATAACCTGGCGCATCCGTCTGAGTTTTTCTCGAAGGCTGCTGTCATGGTTTATGCGCCTTCGCGCGGTAGCGGCATGAAGGTCAAAGTGATGGAGGCGATGGCCTATGGTGTGCCGGTGGTGACCACATGGGAAGGGGTCGAGGGCATCGACTATGAAAACGGGCGGGACTGCTGGGTTGCCGAGACTGATGGAGATCTAGCCGACAAGACCTGTCGCTTGCTGGAAAACTCTAATGAGCGCCAGCGAATGCGAGACTCGGCTCGTACGTTGATGGAAGAGCGTTACTCCCCAGGTCCTGTGGTCGATAAGATGATGTTGGTATACGAACAGTTGATCGGTTCCTTCAGAGCCGACGTCGCGACTCACCAGGTTTCCGAGAGTAAGTAAGGCTCGACAGTACCTGAAGTAAACTTTGCCACTGACTCAAGCGGCCCGCGATGCTAGACTCTATCCCTTCATGACATCCCAGGGCCAATAATCAAGTTCGATCGCAGGGAAAACGTGTCGAGGAGCGGTGGGCCAGGCCAGCAACACCTTATCCTTCTCGACGCATAAACCAAGACAGGAGTCGCCACATGTCCAGCGTCACTCGCAGATGTTTCGCTGTTGTCGTACCGATTCTGGTTGGGTTGGTGGTCCTCGCGGCTGCGGCGCAATCGGCGTCCGCTCAGGCTTCGACTACCGCGGATGTCGTCTACGGGCAGTTGGGCAGCTTTACGACCGACAGCATCAACAACGGCGGGGTCAGCGCCAACAGCTTATATTTTCCGGCTGAAGTCACCCTAGACGGCAGCGGCAACCTCTATCTGGCCGATCAGGCTAACGCTCGGGTGCTCTTCTATCCCTCCGGCAGCACCACCGCGACGCGGGTCTACGGGCAGTTGGGCAGCTTCACCACCAACGCCTCCAACAACGGCGGGATCAGCGCCAATAGCTTGGGTGGGCCGGACGGAGTCGCCCTGGACAGCAGCGGCAATCTCTATGTGGCCGACTACGGCAACAGTCGGGTGCTGTTCTATCCCTCCGGCAGCACCACCGCCACGCGGGTCTACGGGCAGTTGGGCAGCTTCAGCAGCAATACCCCTAATAATGGCGGGATCAGCGCGAACAGCTTATACAATCCTGGGGGAGTCGTACTGGACAGCGGCGGCAATCTCTATGTGGCCGACTACGCCAACAGTCGGGTGCTGTTCTATCCCTCCGGCAGCACCACCGCCACGCGGGTCTACGGACAGGGCGGCAGCTTCACCAGCAATACCATGGACAACGGCGGGATCAGCGCCAACAGCCTGAATTTTCCATTTGGACTCGCCCTGGACAGCGGCGGCAATCTCTACGTGGCCGACGCCTTTAACAATCGTGTACTGTTCTATCCCTCCGGCAGCACCACCGCCACGCGGGTCTACGGGCAGGGCGGCAGCTTCACTACCAACACCCAGAACGAAGGCGGGGTCAGCGCCAACAGCTTATTCTTTCCCTTTGAAATAGCCCTGGACAGCAGCGGCAATCTCTACGTGACCGACGCAAGAAACAATCGGGTGCTGTTCTATCCCTCCGGCAGCACCACCGCCACGCGGGTCTACGGGCAGGGCGGCAGTTTCACTACCAACACCCAGAACACCGGCGGGATCAGCGCTGGCAGCTTATATCAACCCACTGGAGTCGCCCTGGACAGCAGCGGCAATCTCTACGTGGCTGACACCCTTAACAATCGGGCGCTCATGTATCCGCCGACGACCACTCCGGGAATCTACAGTCCGGTCAACCAATCCACGCTGGCCGGCAACTCCGTGGCGTTCTGGTGGGCCGGCTACCCCGGCGCTACTGCTTATTGGCTGGATGTGGGCAATGCACCAGGAGGAAATAACTATTACCAGTCAGGCAGCCTGTCCGCTTCCACCTTCTCGCAGACGGTCAATTCGCTGCCGAGCGACGGCAGCACGGTGTATGCCACCTGGTACTACCTGCTGAACGGAAGCTGGGTTCCCATCGGCTATAGTTACACTGCCTTTGGCGGAGGCTCTACCAAAGGCATCATCACGTCGCCGGTTCCGGGATCGACCCTGAGCGGCAGCACCGTGGCCTTCACCTGGACTGCGGGCAGCGGCGCGACGGCGTACTGGATTGATGCCGGCAGCACAGCTGGTGGTAGTCAGTACTATCAGTCCGGCAATTTAGGCAATGTGTTGTCTGCCACAGTCCCGGGCTTGCCTACAAACGGCAGCACGGTCTATATCACCTTGTGGTCGCTGGTAAATGGACAGTGGCTCAACAACCAGTACACCTACACTGCATTCAACGTGAGCGGCTCACAGGGTGTGCTCACCACACCCACTCCGGGCTCGATGCTACCAGGAAGCACTGTAACTTTTGGCTGGAGCGCTGGCGCGGGTGCGTCGGCCTACTGGCTGGATATTGGAAACGTACCTGGTGGAAATCAGTACTACCAGTCCGGCAACCTGGGCAATGTACTCACAACCACCGCCAACGGATTGCCGACCAACGGCAGCACGGTATATGCAACGCTGTACTCGCTGGTCGGAGGGCAGTGGCTGCCAAATGCCTACACCTATACTGCATACAATCCCGCTGGAGCGCTGGGCGTGATGCAGACGCCGACTCCGGGCTCGACGCTGTACGGCAACCAGGCGACGTTCACCTGGAGCGCGGGATCTGGAGCTACTGCGTACTGGCTGGATATCGGGAGCGTTGCGGGTGGCAACCAGTACTATCAGTCGGGAAACCTGGGCAATGTGCTGACCACAACGGTGTATAGCTTGCCGGCCAATGGCAGCCAAATCTACGTGACCCTGTACTCGCTGGTCGGGGGCCAGTGGTTCAACAACGCCTACACGTACACTTCCGGTCCTGCACTCCCCAGCAAAGTGATAATGTCCATCGTGTTAGACCGCTCCGGTTCGATGAGTACCGATGGTGGAGGAAGCGCGCTAGTGTCGGCCGTCCCAACCTTCGTCAATCTGTTCAACAATTCGGTCGACGACGTTGCGCTGGTTAGCTTCTCCTCCAACGCGCGGATAGACTTTCCGATAGGTATTAACTTTCAAGGGCCGATCTCGACTTTGGTCGAAAACATGGTGTTCGCGGGTGGCACATTCGGCACGGGCGCAGGAACCGGGGCGCTTCTGAGTTACAGCATGGGCGCTCCGATGTCCCTCGCCGACGAGCTAAACAACGATGTTCAACTCATTCAGGGGCAGAGCGTAGTCAAGGCTATGGTGTATTTCACGGACGGCTTGATGAACGCCGTGCAAGACAACTTCTATTGCGGACCCTCGGCCCCGAGCGTGCTCGTCAATTACGGAGGGTATGACTCACCCGCCACCGATGTCGGCTTCTTCGACCCCACCTGCAGCCCGTCTACATCAGGCGCTGGGTGCACCAATGAGTCAGGCCACGTGAGTGAGTGGGGTGTTTGCACGAACGGCTGCCCCAGCGGCTTCCCGTATGATGCCGCAGGCGACATTTGCAAGAACGCCCAAGGACAGCCTGTGACCACGTTCCTGTCTCAACAAACGGGACAACAGACCACATTTACCCGAGCCAATGTCACCGGCGAAGCCCAGTATCGTGCCGTTTTTACAGCCGGTGCCATGCGTAACGAGGCCCCTGTCGCGACATACATCTACACGATTGGGTTGGGCCCAGGCTTAAGTTTGGCGACGCAAGCCTTCCTGGCGCAACTTGCCAATGACCCGAGCTATTCAACCTATAATCCAAGCCAACCGCCGGGAGAGTTTTTTTGGATACAGCAATGTCCCGGGTCGAGCTGCACGGCTGAACTGACCGCAGCATTCCAAACTATCGCGTCCAAGCTCCTTGCGCAGCGCCCGCGACGGCATCCGTGAGGTGTTCTGTACGACGGAGCCGATCGCGGGCCATGAGATTGCATTGACATCGTGCTCTCCCGGTTGGCGCCTGATGGGCTGTGTACAATCGGCTAGACGAAATGAGCCGCGCCAAGACTCCCTCGAAAACCAGCTCCCAAATCCGTAAGAGGCCGACCTCTAAGCAACATTTGAAGACGGAGCCATTCCTCACTGGCAAGAGCCTGATCGCCGTTCTCTGCGCACTGCTCGCAGCGGCGTCGATTGCGGTCTACAGCCCGGTCATTGGCCACCCATTTCTCGTGCTGGACGATCGTGAGTACGTTGTCGCCAATTCTCATATTCATAATGGCTTGTCCTGGAAGACCATCAAGTGGGCCTTCGCGTCGATGGAGGCGGCGAACTGGCACCCTCTGACCTGGCTCTCGCATGCGTTCGACTACCAATTGTTTGCCTTGAATCCGATGGGCCATCATCTGGACAGTGTGCTGATTCATGCTCTGAATGCGGTGCTGTTGTTTCTGGTGTTGTGGTGGATGACCAAGCGAGTGGGACCAAGCTTGTTGGTGGGGGCCCTGTTCGCCGTGCATCCTCTGAATGTTGAGTCGGTGGCATGGGTAGCGGAACGAAAGAATGTACTGAGTACGTTTTTCTTCTTGTCGGCGATCGGTGCTTATACCTGGTACGCGCGGAGGCCGGACTGGCGACGATATCTGCTTCTGGTCGCGCTGTTCGCAGCGGGCCTGATGGCCAAGCCAATGGTCGTCACACTGCCCTTCGTTTTATTGCTGCTGGACTATTGGCCGCTTGAACGGATTGCTTTTCGCTCTTCGCCTTGCGCAGCTCGCCAGAATGCCGGAGCTGAGACATCTGGCGAAAAGCGGACAGCGACGCGCGATCTGCGATTCTTGCTGCTCGAGAAAGTACCGCTGCTGTTGCTGTCGGCGGCAAGTTCATGGGTCACGTTAAAGGCACAGCGAACGGTGGTGCAAAGCCTGGAGGAGTTCTCGTTCGCCAATCGAATACAGAACGCGCTAGTGGCGTACGGGCTGTATCTGTGGAAAATGATCTGGCCGGCGCAGCTGGCTTTCTATCCACATTCCCTGGGCGCGCTGCCGGCGTGGCAATGGCTTCTATCCGGGGCAGTCCTGATAAGCGTGACAGCGTTCGTAATTGTCTTCCGCAGAAAGCGCTACCTGGCGGTTGGCTGGTTCTGGTTTCTCGGTACGTTAGTTCCGGTCATTGGTCTGGTGCAGGTGGGCGAGTATGCCATGGCTGATCGCTATGCCTACGTCCCTCTGATTGGAATTTTCATCATGATTGCGTGGGGTCTCGCCGACTTGGCGGAGGCGAAACAGGTGCGTGCGGTGTGGGGCACAATTGCTGCGCTATGCGTTTTGACGGCTCTGGGGAGCGCCACCTATCGCCAAGCCGGTCTTTGGGACAGCGATTACGACCTGTGGGCGCACACGCTGATGGTCGGGGAAAGTCCGTATGCGCAGAACGCAATCGGAATGGCGCTAATGAGTCCAGGCTCGGAGATGACGCAAGCGGAGCTGGAGAACTTCGCTTCAGAGCCAGCGCGGATTGACGAAGCCCGGCGGCACTTCGAGCGCGCCTTGGAACTGCGTCAGTTACAGCAAGGGCGGAATGGGTCTCTCTGGGACAAGGCCCGCACCTTGAATAATCTGGGAAATCTCGATCGCATGCAAAACCGGCTGGACGAGGCGCGCGAGCACGATGAGGGCGCGCTTACGATTTACCGCCAACTGGCGCAGCAGAATCCCGACGAATACTTGCCCTATCTGGCCGCGACCCTGAACAACCTGGGGGCGATCGAGCGACTGCAGAACCGTCTGGATGCAGCGCGGAAAGATTATGAGGAATCGTTGCAAATTAACCGGAAACTAGCAGAGCAGAATCCGGCGAAGTACCTGCCAAATGTAGCCATGGTACTCAACGAATATGGGTTGGTGGACGCGAGCCAGAATCGCACGGAGACAGCGCAAGAGCACTATGAGCAAGCGTTGAAGATTGAGCGGCAGCTGGCGGCAGAGAGTCCTGACGCATATCTGCCCCAACTGGCGATGACGCTAAGCAACTTTGCGCTTTTCGACGTCTTCCAGCACCGCATGGAGGAGGCGCGCGAGCACTTCGAGGAGGCGCTGAAGATTGACCGGCAACTGGCCGGGCAGAACTCCGCCGTGTACCTGCCGAACCTGGCCATGACGCTGAGCAATTTGGGGAGAGTGGATCGATTGCAGGGCCGGATGGAAGAAGCGAGCCAGCGGTATGAGGAGGCTTTGAAGATTCGGCGGCAACTGGCGCAGCAGAATCCGGAGTATGTGCCGGCCTTGGCGATGGCGCTTAACGAATTGGCGCTGGTGGAAAGCGAGCAGAATCAGACCGGAGAATCTCGCGCCCACTACGAAGAGGCCCTGAGCCTGTTCAGGAATCTCTCGCAAGGCGATAACCGATATGCGGGTGACGTAGCTCGGGTGGAAGCGAGCCTGCAACAACTAAACCAGAGGAGCAACTCGCGGTAGGGCGAAAAAGAAAGGCACGGATGAGAATCCGTGCCTTGTGAAGACCGTCTCCAGAAGACGGCGTTGAACTTCAAGTACTTAAGGATTTGAAACGTAGGTGTATTGGTTGCTGTACCACTGGCCGCCGATCAGCGAATACATAGTTACGTAAATCGTGCTGCCATTGGCGGGCAGGCCGCTTACTTTGACTGAGAACGTAGTCGTGGGGAGGCTCCCAGACTGGTAATACTGGTTGCCGCCCGGTGCTGAACCCAGATCAATCCAGTAGGCAGTGGCCGGATCGCAGGCATCCCATTGGAAGGTTACGGTGGAGCCGGCCAGGGTGGAGTTGGGAGCCGGACTTTCAATATGCGCCGGCTCGTTGAAAATCGTGTTATTCAGCAGTATTGATAGGTTGCTGCCATACTCGTTCGCGGTCACCAAGTCGGGCTTCCCGTCACCGTTGAAGTCTCCCACCGCCGCCGAGAAGGGGCCGTAGCCCACGCCGTAGTTCATACCTGCCTGGAAGGTGCCGTCGCCGTTACCCAGCAGTACGCTCATGGTCTGGACAAGGATTGCAACCGCCAAGTCGGGCTTGCCGTCACCGTTGAAATCGGCCAGCGCGACCGATTCTGGTTCATTGCCCATACCGTAGTTGACCGCAGCCTGGAAGGTGCCGTCGCCGTTGCCCAGCAGCACGCTAACATTGTTGCCAGAAAGGTTGGCCACCACCAGGTCGAGCTTGCCGTTGCCCCTTAAGTCTCCTGCCGTCACCCAGTAGGCACCGGAGCCCGTAGCGTAATTCACCGCCGCCTGGAAGGTGCCGTCACCGTTGCCCAGCAGCACGCTCACGTTGTTGCTGGATTCGTTGCTTACGGCCAGGTCCAGTTTGCCGTCGCCGTTGAAGTCCCCCACCGCAACCGAGGTGGGAACAAAGCCCACGCTATAGTTGACTGCTGTCTTGAAGGTGCCGTCGCCGTTGCCCAGCAGCACGCTTACGTTAGCGCTGCCGTAGTTCGTCACTACCAGGTCGGGCTTGCCGTCGCCGTTGAAGTCCCCTACCGCGACCGATGCGGAATTTGCGCCTGTCTTGTAGCTCACCATCGTCTGGAAGGTGCCGTCGCCGTTGCCCAGAAGCACACCGACGGTTCCGCCGCTTTGGCACGTAGGATCGTTGCCGCACTCGTTAGCCACGGCCAGGTCCAGCTTGCCGTCGCGGTTGAAATCCCCCACTGCCACCCAGTCGGGCATGGAGCCGACGCCATAGTTGACCGCCGTCTGGAAGGTGCCGTCGCCGTTGCCCAGAAGCACGCTCGCGTCGTTGGCGCCGTAGTTTACTGTCACCAGGTCGAGCTTGCCATCGCCGTTGAAGTCGCCCACGGCCACGGAATAGGGAAACAAGTCCGTGCTGTAGTTCACCGCCGTGCGGAATGACAGCGGCGAAGGACCGCTCAAGTTGCAGGCCGTATAGGTGTAGCCGGTGCTCAGCCACTGTCCTCCCACCAGCGAGTACAACGTGACATAAACCTTGCTGCCGTTGGTCGGCAGATTATTGGCTGTGACCGTCAGGGTGTTGCCCAGGTTGCCAGACTGGAAATACTGGTTACCTCCAACCGTGCTGCCGACATCGAGCCAATAGGCCGTCGCGCCGGAACCGGCAGTCCAGTCAAATGTTGTGGTGCTGCCGACGAGCGTCGAACCCGGAACCGGGGTAGTGAGAACGCCTTGCGCCAGGATGGCGTTGAACGCCGCGTACGTATATTGGTTGTTCAGCCACTGTCCATCTACCAGCGACCACAAGGTGATGTAAACCGTGCTGCCATTGGTGGGCAGCCCGTTTGCGGTAGTGGTCAGAACATTGCCCAAATTTCCAGACTGGAAGTACTGACTACCGCCAGGTGTACTGCCGGCGTCGATCCAGTAGGCGGTGGCGCCTGCGCCAGAGGTCCAGGTGAAGGTCACGCTACTGCCCGGCAGCATGGTGCCTGGAGCCGGCGATGTGATTACACCTCTTTGAGAACTGGCGCCAAAGGCGCTGTAGCTGTACGCAGCGGAGACCCAGTTTCCGTTCAGCAGGTAGTACCAGGTTACATACACCGTGCTGCCGTCAGTGGGCAGCGAATTGACGGTTTGCGAGAAGGTGGAAGCAGAGAGGCTTTGCGATTGGTAATACTCGTTGCCTTTCGGTTCCTTGCCCACATCCAGCCAATAAGCTGTTGCGCCGGGGTAGCCGGTCCACCAGAAGGTCGCGGAATTGCCGGCTAGCGCGGAGTGGTTGATGGGACTGTAGATTCCGGGCGCCGTCGGCGGATATCCGAGAATCCGATTCTCCCCGGAGTCGGATATATAGAGATTGCCGCTGCTGTCCAGGTTGATGCCTTCCGGATAAAACAAGTCGTTGGCGGTGACCCCGCCGTCGACCGGAATGTTGGTGGTAAAGCTGCCTAGCTGCCCGTAGACCTGCGTCGCGGTGGTGCTGCCGGCGGAATAGAACAGGGCCCGATGGTTCCGGTTATCGACAATATAGAGATTGCCGGCGCTGTCGAGTGCCTCTCCATACGGGTCCCATAAGCTGTTGGCGCTGATACCGCCGTTGTTGACGGTGCCGGTGGTGAAGCTGCCTAACTGCCCGTAGACCCGCGTGGCAGTGGTGCTGCCGGAGGGATAGAAGAGGACACGACTGTTACCGTAGTCCGCAATATAGAGATTGCCGCTGGGGTCCATGGCGAATTTCTGCGGCTGGTATAGGCTACTGGCGCTGATCCCGCCTTTGTTTACGGTGTTGGTGGTGAAGCTGCCGCCCTGCCCGTAAACCCGTGTGGCAGTGGTGCTGCCTGCGGGATAGAACAGCACACGATTGTTCCCGAAGTCCCCGATGTAGAGATTGCCGTTGCTGTCCAGGACGACTCCCTGCGGCAACCACAGGCTGTTGGCGCTGATCCCGCCCTTGTTGAAGGTGTTGGTAGTGAAGCTGCCCAATTGCCCGTAAACCCGCGTGGCAGTGGTGGTGCCGGCGGGATAAAACAGTACCCGGTTGTTATAGGAATCGGCTACGTAGAGATTGCCGCTGCTATCCAGGGTCAGGTCATATGGAACCATTAAGCTGTTGGCGCTGATCCCGCCATTGTTCTGCGTGCTTGAAGTGAAGCTGCCCAGTTGCCCGTAAACCTGCGTGGCGGTGGTAGTGCCCGGGGGAAAAAACAGTATCCGGCTGTTTCCGCTGTCGGCGGCGTAGAGATTGCCATTGCTGTCGAAGACAGTCTGTTGGAAACCATTGTCGCTGCTGGCGCTGACGCCGTTGGGGTCGTTTGTGCCGCTGGCGGTGAAGCTGCCCTGCTGCCCATAGACGACATTCGCGGTGGTGGAAGCCTGAGCGAACGCCGATTGCGCTCCGAGCAGACTGAAGCCGGCGATCAGGAGAGTGGCGATAAAGCGGATACAACGAGTGGACATTCTCATGGTGAACCTCGCTTTCATGAGCGCCACCATGCGCCTGTTCGGGTGAGGGATCAATACTGAGGAGATCATTTGCAGGTAAGTTCGAGGTCAGTGGCTAAATAATTACAGGGCAAGGAGTTAAGTTCGCTTATCATCGAGGAAAAACTTGCTGCCGGGCGATTCATTTGCTCTGGGAACGGATCTTTCGGGTAAGAAAAGATGGCCGGTTCGTGCTTGGCGGGCTGTGTACAATCGGCTAGACGAAAATGAGCCGCGCCAAGAATCTCACCTTATGTATCTGAAAAGCGTTCTCCAGATGGGATCGCTGATGCTGCATTTTCGCAACGGCACAACCCTGGTGCAGCAAATGCGGGCCGCGCAGCCCAGCGAGGCGATTGTGCTCTGGGATGGCACGCGGATCGCGCATCCGGCGCACCGGGCCGGCCTGCTGGAAGCGGTGCAGGAGATCTGGCTGGAGCACGTCTATACCAGCGACTTTTACCGGCCGGCGGACGGGGATGTCATCGTGGATGCCGGTGCGAATATTGGGTTATTTAGCATTTACGTGGCGCGGCAGAATCCGCGTTGCCGGGTGATCGCGCTGGAGCCTTTCGCAGAGAATTTCCAATATCTGCAAGCCAATGTGGCCGAGGCCTGTCCGAGGAACGTGACCTGCCGCGAAATAGCAATGGGCGCGGATTTCGGCCGAGGACAGATGCAGGCGGTGGGCGAGCGTTCGCTGGATCACATGCTGCGTTACGATGCCGACGAAACTGGTGGCATTTCGGTCATCCCATTGGCGGGATTGTTTGATCTCGCTCACGCGGAGGAGATCGATTTCCTCAAGGTGGATATTGAAGGCTCCGAGCACGACGTGTTTGCTGGAGCATCATCGGAACTACTCAGCCGCTTCAAGCGCATCGCGATGGAGTATCACGACCAGATCGCGCCGGGAACGCTGGACCTGTTGCGAAGGGTGTTGCACTCCAGTCACGAGATCACGGTCCGTCCCTCGCACATGGAGGGCTGCGGAATTCTGCTCGCGCGCCGACGAGGCCTGAAATAGCGACATGGCAATCACGGAAGCAGAACCCGGGACGGCGCGTCGCGGCAGCGCGACACGGGTACTTACTGTCCTTCCGGATTTTCCGTATCCGGCCACGACCGGTCTGCACCTGCGAAATCTCAGCAACCTGAACCTGGTTCGCCGGCTGGGATGCTACAGCGCAGTGCTCTATTTCACCACCGAAGGGCGCGAGCCGCCGGCGGTCGAGTCCACACCGCTGCCGGGGATCTGCGACGAAGTGCGTCATGCCGGCCGCCGCTTTCCTCACTCCGACTTCTCCACGGCTTCGCTGGTATTTCACAAGGCAGATTTCCTGCTGCGCGGTGGGTTGGGTTGGGCAGGGAAGTGCTATCCGTTCTCGATGTCTTATGACCGAATTGGCGCGGAGCAACGTATTGTCGCCGAGGCGGAACGAGTCAAAGCCGACTTCGTGGTACTGCCGTCGTTCATGTTGCACTATGCAAAGAGAGTTGCCGAGCATGGATTCCGGGTGATCGCGGATGCCATCGATGTGCTGAGCGACCTGACTTCCCATTTCCTGGCGAGTTACGCGTCTCATCCGGTGAATCGGCTGACGCTTTACGCGAACTATCTCGCCAGCCGCACGCAGGAACGCGTGTTTTTCCCGTACTGTTGCGAGGTGTGGGCGACATCGCAGGCGGAGGCCGAAACACTTTCCAGGATTGCTCCCGCGGTAAACGTGGTTGTTGTGGCTAACAGTCTCGACGAAGATGCATTTTCACCCTCGCCTTTCACCGAGAGAAAATCGGTTGGCTTCATCGGTACTTATTCCTCGCGGCCGAATCTGGATGCAGCCCGGTTTCTGGCTGAGGAGGTTTTTCCGGAGGTCCTGCGCGAGCATCCTGAGGCTCGGCTAAAGCTTGCCGGCGCGAACCTGCCATCCGCGGATGAGGCGAAGCTTAGAGAACTGCGTTACGTCGATCTGCTTGGAGCTGTGGCAGACTCCGCTGAGTTATACAACCAGTGTCGCGTAATCGCGTTGCCGGTGTTCGTGCGCGGCGGGGTGCCTTTGAAGATTGTCGAAGCCATGGCGCGGGAGAAGGCTGTGGTCGCCTGTCCGGAATTGGTGGCCGGGCTGGGTGTTCAGGACGGTTATGATTTGCTGGTGCGCGACCGCGCAGGATTTGCGGGCGCTATTTCGCTGCTGCTTTCGGACGACGATTTGTGTCGCCATCTGGCAAGAAATGCCCGTAATACATTTCTACGGAACTGGTCGTACTCTCACGCCGAGGAAATATTGCAGCGATCGAGTGTGTTGACATCCTGCTTACGGGAGGAAGTTCGTGGCTGATACTGCGCGAACTGTCGCCGGCGAGCGAACGTTGTTGGTTGGAGTGGTTGGTGCGGGTGAGATCGTGAGCCGTATCCATCTGCCGGTGCTGAGCGCGTGTGAAGGCGTCCGGCTGGCCTACGTTGCAGACAGGAATCCAGATGCTGCACAGGTCGTAGCGAAGAGCTTTGGGACTTTGCCGGTGACGGTGACCGACGATCTGGAAGCGCTGCCGGCAGCGGATGTGGTGCTGCTGGCTGTGCCCGCATCCGTCAGAATGCCGTATTACGAGCTGTTCGCGCGGCGAGGTACGAAGGTGCTGGCGGAGAAGCCGCTGGCGACCAGTCTGCATGATGCGGAACGGGCCTGTGCGCTGTATCCCGACTACGCTTTGGCCTGCGGATTCCAGAGGCGGAGTTATACGACGGCCCAACTTGCACGGTTGCTGGTGGCAGAGAATTGGTTCGGTCCGCTGAGATCAATTTCTGTTTCGGAAGGCGCACTCACTACCAAGACCGGGACAGACTTTCGTTTCTACGATGAAGCTGGAAGCGGCGGCGGCGTACTGATGGACTTGGGATGTCACTCGCTCGACCTGGCCATATACATCAGCGGAGCGAGCGAGGTTGCGATCACCAGCCAACGCTTTGTCTTCGATGATGAAGTGGACCGCGAGGTGGAGGCCAGCATGGTACTGCGCATGCCGAGCGGCGAGTGCGGGCTGGATTATTTCGTAACCTGGCTGCGTCCGGCGGATAACGTCATCCAGTTGCGATTTGGCAATTGCGTGGCTTCGTTGTCGTGCCGGCCGTCGGAACACATCGAGATTCGCAGCTTGCACGGTGGCCGGCAGGCAGCGTTGCTTTCGGCCCAACATCCGGGAGCCACTACGGTGTACCAGGCGTTCTATCTGGAATGGACGGCCTTTCTTGATGGCGTCAGAAATTGCCAGCCTTCCCGCTTTAGTGCGCGCAGCGCGCTCACTACCGTGGCGGCGGTGGAAGCGCTGTACGAATTAGGAAGGCAGCCCGCATGACACGCGTGGCCATTGTGGGCGCCAATGGGCAAGTGGGCGCAGAAGTGTGCCTTCGCCTGCGCGAGGCCAACGGGGTTGAAGTTGTGCCGGTGGCGCGAAACGTATCGGGCTCGGCCTTTCTGCGGCTCAATGGTATGGATTGCCGTCACGGACGCATCGCCGATCCTGCGGACGCTCGGCGGCTGATCGGGGACTGTGACGTAGTCGTGAGCTTCGCGTTAAGCACGACAGCCATTCCGAGAGAGGACCGCGAGATCAATCGCAAGATTGTGCGAGGCATCGTGGCGGGGGCCAAGGCCGGAGCGCCGATTGTGTTTGCCAGCACCATCATGGTTTACGCGCCGGGGACAAAGTTACGCTTCCCGGATTCCTATGGTTTGGAGAAACTGATGGCTGAGAGGATGCTCGGCCGTGCGTGCCGTGCGTCGCATCATCCGTTGTTCGTATTTCGCCTTGGACATGTGCTGGGCGAGCTGCAAAACATCAGCCGCAAGATCTGCGGGGAAATTGGAGACGCGAAGGTGGCGCTTCCGCGGCAGGGACTAACCGCTTCCAACACCGTGTTCACGGCCTCCATCGTCGAGGCGATTGTGCAGGTCGCACGCGGCGAGCAGCGGCCCGGAACCTATGATCTGGTGACGACGCCGCAGTGGACGTGGCTGGAAGTCTATAAGCATTACGCTTCGCAACTTGGAATGCCGCTCGCCTTGGCCGACGCAGGCGATACCTGCGCTGCTCGCGCGACGTCAGGTGAAGGCGGCCTGCTGCGCCGATCGCTGCAATATCTTCGGCGCAGCCAGTCGCTGCGTGAACGGCTGATGTTTCTGCTGGCCTACATGCCGGCGGAATTCAACCAGCGAATCTATCTGCGATATCTGCAAACCCGCGCGACCGGCGAGATCAACGCGCTGCGGCAATCGCAAAAAGTCGAGCTGAGCATGCCTGACTGGCGTGAGCTCAAGATAAGTCCGATGCCGCAACTGCCCGACCCGTTGACGCTCATGTCACGCTATCCGCTACAATGCACCTTCGGTTGCTCCGGACGGGACGGTTCGCATCAACCTTCGCCGCAAGTTCCCCAATGAGCCACAAAGTCCTTGTCATCGGACCGTTGAGCGAAGGCGACCTCGCGGAAAGTTACGCGCAGGCGTTCGAGCGTCTGGGCATGGAAGTGGTTCGCTTCGACTCCGACGCGGCGATGGCAGAGGCCAGCCGTTTCAGCGGCAACCGCATTCTGCGCCGCGTGCTGGAGCCGGCGTTGTGGAACGCGGCCAATCGTCAGGCCATCGCAGTTGCCGAGCACGCTAAGCCGGAGCTGATCTTCGCCGTCAAGTGTGCGTTCTTCCATGCTGAAACCGTGCGGCAAATCCGCAAATCCACGGGCGCGCCGTTCGTCAATCACTATCCCGATCATCCTTATCTCGGCGTGCGCTGGGTGCCGAAGGAGGCGTCCGCGCCGCGCCGCGATCTGATTGAGGTCCTGCGGCAGTACAGCATCGTCTGGATGTGGGAGCGCAGCCTGATGGAGCGCCTGCGCGCCGACGGCGTTGAGGCCAGATTCCTTTCCTTCGCGGTCGATCCCGAATTGTTCCGTCCGCAAGCGCGTTTCAGTAGCCAGGACGAAGGATTGCATTGCGACACCTGCGGGGCCACGCACGAGGTAGCTTTCGTAGCGCATTACAGCCGTTATCGCTGCGCCGAGGTCGCCGCCATTCGCCGCCACAAGGTCGCGATCTGGGGCAGGAACTGGCCGCGCGAGTGGCAATCGCTTTCCGGTCAGCATCGCGTTCACCAACCTGTCCGGGGACGCGATGTCAGCGGCATTTACGCGCGCGCTCAGGTGTCGCTCAACGTGCTCAATGCGGAAAATCTTGGCGGCCCCAACATGCGCACCTTCGAGATTCCCGCCAGTGGAGGCGTCATGCTGGCTCGCTACTCGCCCGAGCAGTGCGAGTTTTTTCCTGAGGGCGAGGCCGCGCTCTACTATCGCTCGCCCGGAGAAATCGACGACAAGATCGACTTGCTCTTGCGTGACCACGAGCTGCGCGACCGCCTTCGCCGCAACGCCGTCCGCCTGGCGGCCGCGCAGACCTACGACGTGCGCGCTGCAACCGTCTTACGCGAGTGCGGTCTGGCTACACCGGCTCTCGCCCGCCCAGGAAGGTCGACGGTTTGAGCGCCGGCCTGCGCATCGCGTGTGTCAGCGGCCACAGCCGCTGGTGGCGCAAGCAGCGCCTGGTCGCTAAGTACTTCCAGATGCGCCTCGCCGGCGTTATCTATCCCGACGTTTACTGCCTGGCGCTGATGCTCTCCGACAAGTTCGACTTCCTCCTCGAAGGCGAAAAAGTTGCGGCCGGTCAATACGACCTCATCCTCGCCGAACTGCAAAGCTCCGACAGCCAGCTGTGTATCTGGAGTCTCTGGTCGACGCCGGCAGTCCGCCGGTCGCCGTCATTCCCGGACCGCCGGCGATTCTCTCCCGCGATCTCACCGACGCCAAGCTGCGCCGGGTGAAGCGCATCCTCACCGCGGCGCGTCACGTCTGGGCTTACGCGCCCGAGCTCAAAACGTTTTGCGACGGCCTCATCGGCCGCGAGCGCGCCACGGTTATTCCGTGGCCCTACGATCTGGCCGCCACACAGCGCCTGGCGCAAGGCTCGTCACCCAAGCCGGAAGCTCGCCGCATTCTGGTGCAGGTTCCCATGAGCTTCCACGACATCGTGCAGAACCACCCATTTGTGCTGAAGGGCGTGCTGCTCGACCTGTGGCACGATCTGCCCGACGCGCTGCGCCGTCAGCTCACCTTTCACACCTTCATCTACAACTCCGAGGACCGCGCGCGCTATCGCGCTTCCGGCTTTGCCGACGGCTTGCCCTTCGTGCTTCAGCGCAAGCTCGGCTATCGCGCTTTCGTCCGCTTCCTTGCCGGCTGCGACGGCGTCGTCAATCTCACCGCGGGCAGCATTCTGGGGCGAGTTACGTTTCTCTCCGCCGCGCTTGGCCGTCCCGGGATATTCAGCGACAACAGCCAGCTCAACGCTCGCCTCTATCCCGGCTCGCAGGTCGCCATGTTCGACACCGTTCGCCTGCGCGATCTGCTGCGCGCCATGCTCTCGGCTCTCGACACCGGCGTCGCCGACCAGCGGCTGTTGCCCTCGGCCGCCGCCGCCGCCGACATCGGAGACTTCCCCGCCAACCAGTCGCGCCTGCGAGAGATTCTCGCCGCCGATCCGCCGTCCTAAACCGGCTTGCAGTTCCGGAAACCGTTGCTCGCAGAATATGTCGACTTGCGCATCCCGTCGCCATCGATCCGGTTTCGCGATGGTAGAATTCACCGCCATGCTCTCGTCGCGCTTTCCCGTTCGGGTTGCTGTTCTGGCCGCACTGTGCGGATTAATGATGTCGACGCTGCCCTACATCTGCTGGCACCATGTCGCGGGCTCAACTATCTGGATCGCGGATGCGGACGAAATTCAATACACCTTGATTGCCAGCCATGCCTACTATTGGCACCCTTTCCACCTGTCTGACCCGACGTTCGTTCACGGCAGCCAATCGGTTTATTCCTGGCTGCAACTTGTCCCTGCCGAACTGATTTGCAAAGCATTGGGTCTGCAGCCCATTCGCTTCGGACTCATTCTGCGGATACTCGGCGGCCTTGCGGTCGGATTCGGATGGTTTGCCGTCGTGTGGCAACAGGCGCGCCGTCCGTGGGTCGCCTTTCTTGCCGCCCTGTTCCTGATTACCGACAGCGGTTGGCTGATGACTCGACCGTTCGTCCGGCAGTGGATGATTCTCGCCAGCATCGCGTTCCACCGCGCCGGCGAGATCTTCGCGCATAATCCCAGCATTCATCGCGACTGGCGCATTATCTCTCCCGTAGTTGTCCTGCCCTTTCTGCTGTTCTACCTGTGGGCGCTGCGACGCAGTGTGGAGGAAGCTTCGCCCGCCAGAATCATTCTCTCGGGCGTCGCCTTCGGGCTGCTCTTCTTCGCCTACTTCTATTACTGGACCGCGGCGGGTCTGGCTTTGCTGATCGCAATCGTGGTGGACCGCGCTCGCTGGCGAACCTACTTCCACACAGGATGGATCGGCGCGCTGGTTGGAACGCCCGAGCTGGCGCGCATGTTGCTCACCCGAAATCATCAGGGATCGGAGTGGATGCAACGCTTCGATGAATTCGTCCCCATCCCGCGGCTGAGCGAGCATGGCCACTTTATTCTTTCAGCGGCGCTGGTCGTCATCACGTTCGTCCTGGTGCGGCGTTTCAACCGCGAGTTGCTTTACCTGTGGAGTCTCTGCGCGTCCGGCTTTCTCATGATCCACGAGCAGCTCTTCTCCGGACTGCAGATGGAAAACTACCATTGGGCCCACTTGTTTTCTCCGTGCATGATCCTGCTTCTGATTTTCCTCATCATCGATGCACTCCGGCGAGGAGGGGCGAGCTGTCGCATCGCCAGCAGCATCCTCGCAATTGCGGTACTGCTGAATGCCGCTGCCGGCTTCTACCTCCGTTGCCTTGAGGCGCAGAGAACAGCCGACAGCCAGCGGTACAGTCGTGGTTATCAGGACTACGAAGCGCAACACAATCTTCCTGGCAATCAACCGCTGGATGCCGGAGCGGTTACCGCCGGCACCGACGACTTCGTGCAGTATGCGATGATTGTCGATCATGTTTCTCCGCTCGGCTCCGCCTATCCGGTTATGTTGAGTCCGTCAGTGTCGGACTCCGAATTGGATCATCGCTACGCCTTTAACAGCTATCTTCGCGGCATGTCGCGAGCGGAATTCGAAGCGCAGCAGACGTATGACTTGGACCACCTGCAATACGGTGTCGAACTGCGCGACCTGGCGCGAAGAAAGGAGCGGCTCGCCAGTCGTCTGATGTGGTTCGATCAAGTTGCTTCCAATCCCGCGGCGGCCATCGACAGCTATCACGTTCGATACCTCGCACTTCCGGCGAACACTCCCAGGCCAGCGGTGCTCGGTCCCGACTGGCTCCTGTTGCAGAACGGCCCCGCATGGCAGGTTTGGGAACATCGCCCGGAACCCGATAAGCTCAATTCCACAGCGTTTCTCGCGAACATAGGGTCATGACCATGGGCGAAATAGTTCCCGGCCAGGATGAATCCGCCATGCGCGGTTCGGGCAAGCCGGAGGTTTCCGTTGTCCTGCCGTGCCTGAACGAAGCGGAAACGCTGGGCGCTTGCATCCGGCAGATTCGCGAAACCTTCCAGCAGGCCGCGCTCGATGGCGAAATCGTTGTCGCCGACAACGGCAGCACCGACGGTTCGCGCGAAATCGCCGAGAGTCTGGGCGCCCGCGTGGTACCAGTCCCGCGCAAAGGCTACGGAAGCGCGCTCATGGGCGGCATCGAGGCTGCGCTCGCTGATTACGTCATCATGGGCGACGCCGATTGCAGCTACGATTTTCGCGACATCCCCAAGTTCGTCGCCCAACTTCGCGCCGGCTCCGACCTGGTGATGGGGAACCGCTTTCGTGGCGGCATCCAGCCGGGCGCAATGCCTCCGCTGCACCGCTACCTGGGAAATCCCGTGCTCACCAGCGTGGGCAAGCTCTTCTTCAAGAGCGATTGCGGAGACTTCCATTGCGGCCTGCGCGGCTTCAGCAAGCCAGCCTATCTCCGCATGGATCTCCGCACCACCGGCATGGAGTTCGCCAGCGAGATGGTGGTGAAGGCCACGCTGTTCGGCATGCGCATCACCGAAGTTCCCACCACGCTCGCGCCCGACCAGCGCAGCCGCCCTCCGCACTTGCGCAGCTGGCGCGACGGCTGGCGGCATCTTCGCTTCCTCCTTCTGTACAGTCCGCGCTGGCTCTTTCTCTATCCCGGACTGTTGCTCATGCTGGCTGGCACCGTGCTTGCCTTATGGCTCTTTCCCGGCTCGCGGCGGATTGCCGGCGTCGAGCTCGACATTCACACTCTCCTTTACGCCGTAGTCGCGGTCCTGGTTGGATTCCAGGCTGTGCTCTTCGCCTTGTTTGCCAAAGTTTTTGCTATCACGGCGGGTTTGTTGCCTGAGGACGCTCGACTGAAGAAGCTGTTCCGGGTATTCACGCTTGAAGTCGGTCTGGCGGCGGGAGTTCTGCTCTTCATCGCCGGTCTGGCCTGCGCTCTTTACTCCACGCTGCTCTGGAATGCGCACGGGTTTGGTCCCATGGATCCCGTGGTTCTGATGCGGGTCGTCGCCGCCGCACTGGCGCTGATCCTCCTCGGCGTGCAGGTGACATTGTCGAGTCTCTTCTTCAGCATTCTCGGCCTCGCCCGCAAGTGAGAACCGCACTTTAGGTACGCCGGCATAAGCCCCTTTAAATTTGTCATCACGAGGAGGCCTTTAGGCCGACGAGGGATCTGCTTTTGACTTTTCCCGCACCTGTTCAGCCCTGCCAACCGGGCTCCTTTCGCTCCGCAGCGTTGCCTGCGACACCTGCTCGTATCCCCTCACACCCCCAGCCGCGCGATGAAATGCAGCTTCGCCCCGAAAATCCAGTCCGCGGGCGCAGGATACAATCCCAGCCGCGTCACCAGCTGCTCTGGTCGCAGTCCAATCTCCTGCCAGCCACTCTGCCACTGCGCCTCCGTCCAGTAGTTGTAGGGCAGGGAAACGCCAAACCGCGCATTGCCCACCCAATCCATCAGCCGCAGACGCGCGCCCGCGCCCAGCCCTTTCCGGTAATGGTCCTTGATCAGCACGCACTGCCCGGCCACGCGGCGGGCCTCGCGCTGCAGCGTCAGCGGTTCCGCGGTGTGGTGCAGCACATCCGAGAACAGCACCACATCGAACGCCCCATCCTCAAACGGCAGCCGCTCGCCATCGAACGTCTGCACTGGAATGTGGGTATGCTCGCGCAGCAAAACGTCGACGCCCAGAATCTCGACATCGGGCCGCTTCCCGCGCAGCATCGCCGAAATCAGGCCGTCGCCACATCCCACGTCCAGCACCCGCGCACGCTGCGGCGTCAGTTGCGCGAACCAGTCCGACAGCACTCGCACGCGCCGGCCAAACACCAGCTTTTCGTGCAACACTCCGGCGTATTTGGTGGATGGTGGGCTCAAGGCAAGTGTTATCCGGGCGAGGACGCGGGGATTATACCGTGTCGGTATTTCCTCTGCCGTGCAGCGGATTGCGGCGATGGTAATCCACGCTTCGGGAGGGCACCCCCACCGTTTTTGGTATTGATTATAAAGGCTTTATATCAAAGTATTCAAAACATTGGACTTAACAAATCACGTAAGCATAATGTTTTCAATAACTTATGTGTTGCACGCCTAAAGTATTCATACTAAAGGACAAGCTTCGCAACCCGTTATTGCAGAATGACTTAGCCAAACAATGCCTGCCGCCTCATCTATGTTTTCAAAGACCCTTCCGCAACCGAAACTGCCTGCAATCCAGCCGCGGAGCGGCGCCATTTGGGTTAGCCGCGGGCGTGAGCCCCGCGGTGAAGTGGAAAAGCAACCGAGCCGCGGAGCGGCGACATTACAATGCGTGCCGCCTCATCTCGTTTTCAAAGAACCCCGCCACAATCGAAACTGGCTGCGATCCAGCCGCGGAGCGGCGCCATTTGGGTTAGCCGCGGGCGTGAGCCCGCGGTGAAATGGAAAAACAACCGAGCCGCGGAGCGGCGGCATTTGGCTTAGCCGTGGGCGTAAGCCCGCGGTGAAATGGAAAAAACCCGAGCCGCGGAGCGGCGCCATCTGGGTTAAGCCGTGGGCGTAAGCCCGCGGTGAAATGGAAAAAACCCGAGCCGCGGAGCGGCGCCATTTGGCTTAGCCGCGGGCGTGAGCCCCGCGGTGAAGTGGAAAAGCAACCGAGCCATCGCTGCAAAATCCTTGTGGCTTTAGCCGCTGAGGGACCTCCCGATTTTCAAAGAACTCTCGCCGCGCCCCGCCCTTGCGGACAAGCACCCAGCCCCGGAATTGCTCCGGGTACTTCCAGCCTAAGCCGCCAACGCCCTCGGCATGAATCACAAACCGCATTTTCCCGAACGAAGGTAACCACCGCTTCCCAAAATGGAACGCGCCCGACACTCGCCTCTATGTCGCTACTTTTGGAGTGCTTTGTAACGGGGGCCGACTTCACAGGCGCTGCAAAAGTCCGCTTCCGAAAGCTTTGTAACAGGGCACGACTTCAGTCGTGCCGGCAAGCCGCTTATTTTTGTCATCTCGAGCGGCCTTCAGGCCGCGAGGTTCCTCCGGTCGCCATCGATCCGGTATCGCGATGGTAGAATCCTCCCTCATGCCGTGCCCCATCTGTGAGAGCTCGCGCTTCTCACTCGTCCAGAAAGAGCCTGCCAGCTCCGACCCAACCCGCTCGGCCGCCTACACCCAGCGCCAGGTCAGCGTGGTGGCTTGCCAGGATTGCTCCTTCGTCTATGTGGAGCGCGACTTTCCTGAGAGCTACGTGAACGGCTTTTACGAAGAGCGGGCCGGCGGCGGATACGCCCTGAACCTGGACAATTTCTTCTGGTGGCACGAAGCCGTCAAGGATTCCAATCGTCACATCCTTTCGCTGCTGGGCTCGGCAAACTCCCGCCGGCTCCTCGATGTCGGTTGCGGCAGTGGCACCTTCCTCGCCGACGCCCGCGATGCCGGCTGGCAGGTCAGCGGACTCGAAATCAACCCGGAGTTTCGCGACTTTTGCCGCAACGATCTTAAGATCGACGATGTCCAATGCGGCGCAATCTCCGCTCCGCCATTCTCCCCGGCCAGCTTCGACGCCGTCACCATGCTCGACGTCCTGGAACACATGTACGCTCCCATGGAAGCGTTGGCGCAATGCGCGCGCCTGCTCAAGCCCGGAGGCCTGCTCGCGGTCAAGTCGCCCAACGGGGCCATGCAACTGCGCAAGGAGCGCCTCAAAAAGAAGTTGGGGCGCGGCGATGGTTATGTCGCCAATATCGGACACCTGAACCAGTTCACTCCGCAGACCCTGTCCCTGGCCTTCCGCAAATGCGGACTTCAGCCCATGACGGTGCGGCCCGCGAAAAGCTTTCAGCAGGGCATCGTTCGTGACGGCTTCACCGCACGCCGCGTCGCCCGCCACGTTGCTGTGGCAACCGCCAACGCTGCCATGCAGATCTCCGGCGTGGGCTTGAATCTGGTCGGTATTGCCAGAAAAGCAGAAGTCCTCTGAATTGTCATCACGAGGAGGCCTTTAGGCCGACGAGGGATCTGCTTTTGACTTTTTCAGCGGCCTGTGGAAAGTCCTGCCCTGATGCAAACCAGAAAGGCTTTCGTTGGCGCGCTACAATTTTTCCGCAACCACCAACATCACGTCGCTCAACGTTCCCTGCGGCATGGTGAATAAACGCCTAAGCTGGCCACCTCGTTGCAGTGTACGAACCGTGAAGAAGAAGCTGACCAGCTTGGAACTTAGCTTAATCTCGCGGACGGAGAACCCTGACTCGCGAATCATCTTCACCAGAACGGGCTCCGTAAAATGATGCAAGTGCCGAGGGAGATCGAGATGCGCCCAAAATTCCTTCGAGACATGCCGCGGCCAGCTATCGAACTTTGGCACGCCAATCAGCAACGTTCCTCCAGGCCTGAGCAGTTCGTAAGATTTTCTGATTGCGACACCGGGCGAGTAGAGATGTTCGAGAGTGTGATACATCAAGACCGCATCGAAAAATCCAGGTGGGTATTTGGCATCCTCGATGTTGAGGCACTGGACATTGAGAAAACCCTGCCGGTGCGCTTCAGCTACGGCCGCAGCGCTTAGCTCCAGTCCGTGTACATCCCATCCATGCTCTTTTGCCCATCGAAGATTCATGCCCGAACCGCAGCCAATCTCGAGTAGCCGCTGGTTCTCGCCTTGATAAGGCAGGCTAAACAAAAACAGGTCGCCCAGAAGGACGGCACTCGCTCCCCAGAAAATGCGCACAAGTGCGCCGTCCTTCGAGGGGTAGCGGCCTTTGTATTGTTTCACCCTCTCCACCACGCGGCGGGCAACACTCGGAGGTTTCGGTGTGTAGGAATAGTAGGTCGGCGGATAGTAGTCGCCAATTTCGGAGGCCGTAGGGCGCGGCGAAGTGATCACCAGACCGCAGTCGCACTGCACCAGGTTGACCCCGGTCATCCCTGGGACGCGCTGCCCGCCAAGCGCGGCGCCGCAGGCATCGCATGTTTGTACAACCTCCATCGGAGCGGGAATTATATCCGGCTAGGGACTCTCAGGACATAACGATGCTAGACGCATGCCCCGCTTGACGCCCGCATGTGCGACTTAGGTGCCGGGCGATTCCATCTCACGACTACTTCCTGCAAGAACCGCTTTCTGCGCTGCCCGCCTGTCGTTTTTTGATATTTCAGGCTAGTCAACGCCGTCACGGTGCCCTATACTGTCGTCCAATCTAACAAAGTTCATACGACTTTGATGGGATAGGCGGCGCCACGATCCCTTGAGTAGACTAGCGGTCAATCGGACGGCATTCATTCTCTCGGATTTTGACTCCTGCCCGAATTTAATTTCCCAAGCTTGAAGTCTGTCGTTGCGACTGACTTGACGAACCCTGTGAGTTGCTGCGGTATCGCGACTGTTCGTTGAACTCTTAGCAACTGCGCTCGGCCATATACGCTATGCCTGGTTTTGCCGGCTTACGGACCGATCTCAACACGTGGCTCTTGCTGGCCGGCGTTACTGCCTGCTGGCTCCTCTCGCTTCGCCTCGTCCCCGGCTGGCTCCGCGAAGGCTGGCCCGCCGTCCTGAAATCCGTCTTCGGCCTGGTCTGGCTCGACTTCGGCCTCGACATCGTGCTGCGCTTCTCCATGCTGTCCTACAACGCGGTGCAGTGGGGCAACGGTACTCTTCGCCTCATGGCGCAGCCGGTCACCGTCGTCAATCGCACTCTCGCCTACTGCGGCTTGTTCTGGGTGATGGTGGCGCTCTCTTATGCCTTCGCGGTGCGCCGCCGCAGCCCCGGTCCCTTCATCCTCGCTCGCGCCTTCACCCCTGACTTCGCCTACGTCGCCGCCATCCCTTTTGCGCTTGTCTCTTCCGTCATCTTCTACCTGACCGAAGGCGTATCCAGCGTGCCCCTGGTGCTGATTACGCCGCTGTCTCTGCTGGCCAGCTTCTACATGGTGCCGGCCGTCCTCGTCTGGTGGGACCACTTTCGCCGTCCCGGTCCCACGTGGCGTATCGGGACCGTGCATGTGGTGGTGTTGCTGCCCGCGCTGGTGCGCGGCCTGTGCAGTCCCTATCGCGAGAACCTCGCGCCCATCTTCCTCATTCCCCTGTTTGCCGCCATCTTCGCCGGCCGCCGTCTCTCGCTGGTGAAAGTGGCTGCCGCCGCCGTGGCCTGCCTGCTGGTGCTCAGCACCGTCGTCAGCTCCTATCGCATGATCAAGTGGGGCAACGTTCGTGCCCAGGAAGTTGCCCGCGAGTTCAATCAGGGCGGCGTCAACGGCTGGCTCGCCTCCGCATCCGACGAGCCGACGCATCGCTTCCACGCCTTCGACTCCTTCCTGCTGACGGTTGCCCTGGTGCCTTCGCTGGAGCCTTACTCGGGACGCAATGTGCTGCTTTCGCCGCTGGTCCGCGGCGTATTGCCGCGCTTCCTCTACAGCGGCAAGAGCGCGGCCTTTGCCGGCATGAATTTCGGCGCGCGCATCTGGGCCTTTGACGATCCCGCCGCCCGCGAAAACTCCAGCGCCTCCATCGCGCCCTCCATGCCCGGCGATCTCTTCGATGCCGGTGGCGTGCTTTACATTGCGCTGGGGGCCCTCATCTGGGGAGCTTTATTAGGACTTGTCGACGGATGGAAGCGCCACCTTCCGTCATTCTCGGCCGCTGCCGTTATCATCGTCGTCGCCACGCAATGCGCCATGTCTGTGGAACGCGACTTTGATAACTCCATAGCGAGCTTCATTCAAACCCTGTTGGTGTTCGTCCTCGTGGCCGGCGTGGTTGTCCTGGCCCGGCGGCGCGACACCGGCTATTCCTTCGGGCTTCGCCCCGGACTGGAGCGCTCCTAAGAAAGATTAGATGACAACCTCTCTGGCCGCCCTATCCAGTTCTCCGGAACTGACGAACCCTCACACCGCTCTGCGCCCGCTGCGCCGCGGGATGGAGGACCTTCCATGAAGGTCCTCATCCTCGCGACCGATATTTTCACCCGCGGCGGAATCGCCAGATATACCTACACCCTCGCTTCCTCGCTCGGCAGAATGCTTGGCCCGGAAAATGTGGATGTCCTGTGCTTCTGCGATTGGGGATCACTCTGACCATCGTCCCAGCGAATTCCGCGTGATCGGAATGGTCAGCAGTCGCGGGCGCGCCGGGCTGCTGTCGCGGCTGCAATTCCTGTTCAAAGCTGCCGCTGCCGGAACCAGAGGATATGACCTCGTCATAGCGAACCACGTCGCGCTGGCGCCTGTGCGCGGCCCTGATGAAGCTGGTCTTCGGAACTCCCTATTGGGTGTGCGTGTCACAGCGTGGAAATCTGGTGGGGCACCTCGCGCTTGCGACATGCCGCTTTGAAGAAGGCCGACCTGATTCTTCCGGTCAGCCGCTATACCGCCGAGCACGTTCAGAAGCATGGATGGCATCCAGCCTTCGCGCGTGAAGGTGGTCTACAACGCGATTCCCAATTCCTTCGCGCGCTTGCTCGCGTCAGGATTCTCGCGGTCAACTAGTCGCAGCGCCTGAATGCAGAAGAGACCGACTGTTGCTGTCGGTTTGCACCTTCGTGAAGGGCAACGAGTTCAAGGGCGTGGACACGGTGCTGCGAGCCCTGCCGAAGATTCTGAAGACGCTGTCCCGAGCCTGCAATACGTGATCGTCGGCGAGGGCGAGATCAGGGCGAAGCTGGAGACGTCTGGCGGCCGAGCTGGGCGTTGCTGAGAACGTCATCGTTTGCTGGGCGAAGTTTCGGACGCGGAGTTGGCCGAACTCTATCGCCGCTGCGATGCTTTCGTGCTGCCCAGCCGTGGACAGGAGTTGCGCGGCGAAATCGGCGGCGAAGGATTTGGCCGCGTCTACGTGGAGGCCGCTCTTGCTGGAAAGCCGGTGATCGGCAGCCGTTCTGGCGGCGCGTCCGAGGCCGTGCTTGCACGGCAAAACAGGATTGCTGGTGAATCCCGCTTCGACTGATGAAGTTGCCGAGGCGGTGCTCGCGATTCTCGGCAATCCGCGACTCGCGGCCGATATGGGTTCCGCGGGAAGGAAGTGGGCGCTCGACACCTTTTCCGAAGACGCGCTCTCCCGGTCGCTGAAGGAACTGCTGCGGCCCTACGGTGTCGAGACCGAAAGCCTGCCGAAGCTGGTGCATGCGGGTGAACAGTCATGACAAAGCTCATGAAAGAACTCGCCGAACTGCCCCAGCGGCTTCAGTCGGCCGACCGCGCTTCCCTCGACCGCCGACCAGCACGACGGCTGGCAGAACGCCAATCGCACTTGGTGGGAAACCCATCCCATGCGCTACGACTGGAAGGATGGCATTCCCTACGAGGAATTCAGCAAAGAGTTTTTTGCAGAAATCGATCGTCGATTCTTTGCCGCCGTCGAGCTGTACGCTCCCTGCAAGAAAATTCCCTTCGACTGGCTCATCGACTTCGATTCTCTTCGCAACGAAGGACGTGCTGGAAATCGGCGTCGGCAATGGCAGTCACGCGCAATTGCTGGCGGAACATGCAAAGTCTTTCACGGGTATCGACCTGACGGAGTATGCGGTCAAGAGCACATCCGAAAGACTGCGGGTCTTTGGTCTTGCCGGGACGGTGCTGCAGAATGGACGCCGAGCAGATGCAGTTCCCGGATCAGGAGCTTCGACTTGATCTGGAGTTGGGGAGTCATTCACCACTCGGCGAACACGCGGAAGATCCTCGAAGAGATGCATCGCGTTCTAAGGCCGGGCGGGGAAGCCATGGTGATGGTCTATCACCGCACGCTCTGGGAGTACTACGTGCAAGGCGCGCTGCTGGCGGCGCTCTCGGCCAGGCTTTCAAACCGTCGGCGCTGCACGCCAGTATCCAGCGAAGAACCGACGGCGCGATGGCCCGTTACTACACTCGCGCGGAGTGGAGAGCAGCTGGTCTCCGACCTGTTCTCCGTAAAGGAAATTCGCATTTACGGAAAGAAAACTGAGTTGGTCCCGCTGCCGGCAGGAAAGCTCAAGGATCGGATCGTCGTCCTCGATTCCGAATTCGTTCAGCCGTTTTCTCACCAACAAATGTCAGTGGGGATCGTTCCTCGTGTCGAGACTCGTCAAAGAGGCAGCGTAGCAACTATGTGCGGAGTCGTCGGATTTTGGAGCCACGGCAGGCCTGAGCAGACGCGCGCAGCGGTGCGCGCCATGATTGCCGCCTCCGTGCATCGCGGACCCGACGCCAGCGGTAGCGTCGAGGTCCCGCTCGACTCCTCCAGCCTCATCCTGGGACACACCCGCCTTTCCATCCTCGACCTTAGCGACGCCTCGCATCAGCCCATGCAGCATCCCGACTCCGCTTCCTGGCTCATCTTCAACGGCGAAATCTACAACTTCCGCCAGTTGCGTGCTGAGCTGGAAGCCCTGGGCGCGAAGTTCTCCACCTCCGGCGACACCGAAGTTCTGCTGCACGCGCTGGTCGAGTGGGGCGAAGCGGCGCTCACCAAGTTGGAAGGCATGTTTGCCTTCGCCTTCTGGGATGGCCGCGATCGCACTCTTCTGCTTGCTCGCGATCGCATGGGCATCAAGCCTCTCTACTACTGCCGCGCCGGACGCGACTTCGCCTTCGCTTCCGAAGTGAAGGCCCTCGAGCGCGCTCACATTTGTCCTCTCACTCTCGACCGCGATGCCGTGGATTCGTTCCTCGCCTACGGCGCGGTGATCGGGCCGAACACCATCTTCCGCGAAGTCCGCGAACTGGAGCCCGGACACCTGCTGCGCATTCACAGCGACGGTCAGGTCCGCGACTCCGAGTACTGGTCGCTCAGCCGCAGCCTGGCCGCGAGTGCTGAGCCAGTCGATCAGGATTTCGAGCAGTCGGTCGCGCAGATCCGCGAACGTCTCGCGTACGCTGTCGAGTCCCATCTGGTCAGCGACGTTCCGGTAGGTGTCTTTCTCTCCGGCGGCGTCGACTCCAGCCTGCTGGCGCTGCTTGCCTCGCGCTGCGCCAAGAGTCCGATCACGCTGCTGACCGTGGCCTTCGCCGAGCAGGAATTCTCCGAACTGCCTTACGCTCGCCGCATCGCCCGCGGCCTCCCGCATCGTCACGAAGTTGTGACCCTGACCGCACAGCAGTTGCAGGACCTGCTTCCCGAAGCGCTGATGGCGATGGACCAGCCGACCGTCGATGGGATCAATACCTACGTCATCTCGCGCGTCGGCGCGTCGCTGGGGCTCAAGGTGCTGCTCAGCGGCGTTGGCGGTGACGAGCTGTTTGGCGGCTACACCACCTTCACCAAGGTTCCGCGGCTTCTGAAGTACGGCGCAGGTCTGCGTCCCGCAGCGCGCGTGCTGTCAAAGTTGAAAACGAAGAACCCAATCCAGTGGAAGAAAGTCGCCGACGCCTCGCCGCTCCATACTTTGGCGGAAGCCTATCTGCTCCAGCGCAGCATTCGCTGGGCACAGAATGGCGCTGGATCTCTGCCGCCTCGCGTGCAGCAGAACATCGATCCTCTGGCCAACGACTTCCAGAAACTTGCCGCGCTGGAGTTGGAGTTCTACATGCGCAATCAGCTGTTGCGCGATGCTGACGTGTTCAGCATGGCCAACTCGGTTGAGCTGCGCGTGCCGTTCCTTGATCAGCGGCTTGCTGCAGGCGGCGCTAACCATCTCGCCCAAACATCACTTTGAGGGCAGTCGCGGCAAGCGCATCACCTGGCGGATTCTCTGCGACCTGGTTGGCGAACAACTTCCGCAGCGCCGCAAGATGGGCTTCACTTTTCCCTGGCAACACTGGCTCAGCCGCGAGCTGAAGGCCACCATCGGCAACACGCTGCGCGACTCGCGGCGTTACCAGCCTCTGGCGCTTGATCCCAGCTATGGTGCGCGGCTCCTGAATGGTCTGGAGAGCGGCGACCGCATGCAATCGTGGTCGGAGGTGTGGTCACTTTTCGTGCTCCTGAACTGGCAGCGCAAGATTGGGGTGGAATGTGCCGTTGCCTAGGATAGCGGTGCTGTGCGCGATTGCCGGCATGGGCGGAGCTGAATTCAGCCTGCTGGAGCTCGTTAAGAATCTGCGCGACTCCTACGAATTCCACCTGATCATTCCCGGCGAAGGGCCGTTCCAGAGAAGCGCGGAAGCTGCGGGCGCAAAGGTGTGGCTCTTGCCTTGGCCGGAGGCCATTGCCACGACGGGCGAGACTGCCATGCATGCCGGGGTGCTGAAGATTCTGCGCGCCGCAACCAGCCTTCGACCTTTCACCCGGCGTCTTTCGGACTTGCTGGACGAAATTCAGCCGTCGGTGTTCATCACCAACGCCGTCAAGGCGCACCTCATCGGCGCGCTGGCGCGCAAGCCGGAACATGTCCCACTAATTTGGTATATGCGCGATGGCCTGGAGGAACGTATTCTGTCGCGCAAGTTGCTGGCTTTGCTTTCGCGCCGCTGTGATATGTCTGTTTGCATCTCCCATTACGTCTCCGATCAGTTCCATCAGTATGTCTCGGCAGTGCTCCCGTCGACCGTGATCTACAACATCGTCGATCTGAACCGCTTTCATCCCGGGGTGATGCCGCCCGCGGATTTGTCCAAAGGGCCGGAAGAGGTCTGGTTCGGCTTGGTCGGTGCCATCACGCCGCTGAAGGGTCACGATATTTTCCTCAAGGCGGCGGAGAAAGTCCTGAAGCAATTGCCCAACGCAGTTTTTGTGATTGCCGGCGACAACTCCTATGTCACCGAAGCCGGCCTCGGTTACCAGGAGCTGTTGCAGCGCAGGTCCCAGGATTCGCTGGGTGATCGCGTCAAATTCCTGGGCTTCAGAAGCGACGTGCCCGCCGTTCTTTCCCGGCTCGACGTGCTGGTGCAACCCAACCGTGGCCCTGAGGGTTTGGGGCGCTCGCTGCTGGAGGCCATGGCGTGCGGTGTCCCCGTCATCGCGGTAGACAAGTGGGGACCGGCTGAGCTGGTACAGCACGGTGAGACCGGGCTGCTCTTCCCACCGCTGGATAACGAACGCCTGGCCGCCCATATGCTTACGCTCGGCAGAGACGAGACCCTGCGCAAGGTCATGGGACGGCTCGGCCACGATTGGATTCATAGAAATCTTGTGTCAAGGAAACTGGCAGGACAACTCGAGCAAGTCCTGGCCGGCATGATTGCTTCCCAGCTCCAGGAGGCTATGGCGTGAAAGTTCTTCAACTCGGGAAATTCTATTTTCCCGTTGTCGGCGGCATTGAGACTGCCCTCAAAGACATCTGCGAGAGCTTGGCTGATGAAGTACAGGTTCAGGTCCTCGTCGCCAACAATCGTTTACGTACCGAGCACGAACAGGGACGAATCGCCGTTACTCGCGTGGCCAGCGCGGGTAAGTTCCTCTCCTGCTCCATGGCCCCGTCCTATCCCTTCTGGGCCAGGAAGTTTCATGCAGATCTCATCCACGTTCATATGGCCAATCCGTTGGCGGAATTGTCGGCCCTCCTCGCTAATCGTGATATCCCGGTGGTGGCCCACTTCCACAGTGATGTCGTTCGGCCTGTGCCTGGGCCTCTGCGCGCCGTGTACAACCGCTTCCTGCACGCCTTCTATCGCCGTGCCGATTGCATCGTGGTGCCAACGCCGCGGCACATCGATATCTCCGATTTCGTTCCTTACTATCGGGACAAGTGCCGGGTTGTTCCTTTTGGCATTCCACTCTCCCGCTTCGAACTGGACGCTGCCGGACGTAAGAGAGTGGATGAACTCAAAGATGGGCTGCCGACGGTGCTCTTTGTAGGTCGCCTCGTTCCCTATAAAGGCGTCGAGTTCCTGGTTCGTGCGCTGGAGAATCTTAAAGCTCGCCTTTGGATTGTAGGTACCGGTCCGCTGGAAACTTCACTAAAGAACCTGGTCCGGGAAAAGGGAATTGCCGATCGTGTCGTATTCCTTGGCCACGTCTCGGATGAAAACTTGGTCACTTACTATCACGCTTGCGATGTATTTGCCCTTCCGTCCATCACCAATCAGGAGATGTTTGGGCTGGTTCAATTGGAAGCTATGGCTTGCCGCAAACCTGTCATCTCCACCACGGTACCGACCGGCGTGCCGTGGGTAAACCAGCATGGAAAGACTGGCTATACAGTTACCCCGGGAAACTCGGCAGAGTTGGCGCAGTCGATACAGCGGTTGCTCTCCAGCCCCCAACTTCGCGACGAGATGGGTGCGGCAGGACGCGCGCGGGTCGAGCGGCATTTCACCTCGGCGAAGATGGCCGAAGGTATCTTGCAGGTGTACCAGGAGACACTCCACCAGTCCTACGAGGAAGTGGCAACTGTCGAGGAATTCGAAACCCAGGCCAACGAGGTCTATTAGTGTTCCGAAGAATTCAGAGGCTCGCTCAATAACCCTGCATTTGTATCGGGGCACGGCGCAGAACGCTAAGAGTCAGTTCCGGAAGCTTTGGTACTGGCTCGCTTTCAAAACGGCCACTACTAAAGCTTTGTAACAGGGCACGACTTCAGTCGTGCCGATTAGGCCTTAGCTTTCTTCCCGAGCCGGCTTTAGCCGGCGGCACACGACTAACAACTACAACTTCTTCGACGATCTCTTCAGCCGTGCCGACCGCAGCCCAAAAAAACTCGGCCTTTAGGCCCTGATGTAATTACTCAGGCGCACTTGCACTCGACTGGTAGTTTATCGCGCACTTTCCGAAGCACCTATAGGGGCGAAACACATTTCCGGAAAGGCTATCGACGCGTACAGTGCCATCTTCCTGTATTGCCGCGTGATTAAATGGACCAGTAGCTGATAACGCAAAGTTGTTGGCAAAGCGTCGGATGGTTGCGGCGTTCAACTCGAAGGCGTTAAAGGTAGTGCGATAGAGATGATAGGGCGTACCGGGTGGCAGTGCATCGACGTCGTTGTCCAGCTCTATCAGAGAGCTGCTGGCAAAGGCACGAATTGGCAGGTTGCCGCGGCTGGTAAAGAGCGTGCGATTCGTCCAGCCGAAGCCCCATTGCCCGCCGCTCAGGATTATCCAGCGGCTGCGGCCCGCGGGCATACAGGTTGTCGAAGTCGATTTTGCCGCGCTGCAGATCGTGCCCCCGGCGTACTCATGCTGGTCGTCGATGTAGATGTTGCCGTCAACGTCGTCGACATTACCGCCGATAAGATATCCCGCATGTAGGTCCTTCGGTCCATTCTGACCAATGTCACGTACCGAGTTGCCTCGAATCACCGAACAGGCATTGCAATCGATACCATGATTGTTCCGGGAGTAACTGACGGTGTTGTAGCTAACCTCGACATCGCCGACTATCAGCGAGTTGCCGGTACCGATGCTGCCATCGAATACCCGATTGTTGCTGATGACGCACCTGCCGGTAAACGTATGCTCCAATCCGTTCAGCGAAATGCTGCCAAAATGCACTTCATTGCCGCTGATGTTCAGGCCGCTCACCGAAGACACCGTGCCATCCTGCAGGGCTATGTAAATGTCTCCATGATCCAGAAAATTTCCGCTGATCTCGGTGCTATTCATTCCGCCGTGCGCGATGCTGGCGCCGCGAAACTTGTTTCCACTGATCTTTACGTGTTCCGGCAGGCGCCCCAGGTTGTCCTGTCCGGTCTCGATGCCGGTGGCGTTTCCCTCACCCTCGGCACGCAGCGCCGCTTCGAAAATATTGGAATGAACATACAGTCCATCCTGGGCCACTACCAACATGGAAAATGTTCGATAGTCTCCGAGCTGGGTGAAATGGTTGTCGCGGATTACGCCGGCTTCAGGCCCGACCGACATGCTGGAATCGAAGCGGCTGAAGGAAATAGCATTGTCGCCGTGGCCATAGCTACTCGATCGCAGTACGAAACTATTGTCATGGACGCTGGAACCGGTGCTGTCCAGCAGGTTGACTAGCTTGTTGGGATTGCCTTCCAGGCTGAGATGGTCGAGTTCAACCTGAGCACATCCGTGACATATGAAAATTGATACCCAATCGTAGGTTCGACTGGGGGAGTCTGTCCAGACGATGCTCATGTCGTGAATGTGAATATTCAGGTTCAACTCATTGGCATTGGCCAGAAGAGTTCCGGCGGGATCGGTGGCCGAGCGGTTCACGCGGATAATTGTGTGGCCCTGTCCAGCCCCATAGAGATTGACGTTGGAGGGCAGCAGAATTCCAACTCTGGTCCCGCTGACGCTTCGGCTATTCCAGCTCGAAACAGCGCTGGCGTTGTAGGTTCCTGCCGGAATATAAACTTCGCAAGGATTAGGCCCGCAGTCGAGCACCGCGGCCTGAATGCGTTCGACGATGGACGCTCCGGCGAAGTCTGTGGCTATCCTCACCCCCTTGGGCACACTTCCGTTGACGTTAACCTGGGCGGGCGCCGCTCTCCATGCTCCAACTGCGAACAGTATCCCGGCTGTCAGGTAAACCCAGCGTGATGGTAAGCAGAATCGGGGGCGGTCGGACCGGAACATTTCCATCCTTCGATGAGAAAAGGTACTGTCGTCTTCGGCCAAGAATACCACCCCTCTTGTCTTATTCAGTCTTCCAGCCTATGTCCTACCTCCGAAGCGCATGGCTGGTTTTGATCGATACTTTCGTAATTTGATAAGAAGGTTCAGGCACAAATTCACATTCATTTAATCTGCGCGTGGTACCGTTCGGGGGCTTCTCAACGGTCTCGTTGAGCAATCCCGAACACAAGGAAATGCGCGCCATGGCGGAAGGTCGACTCCGAAAGTTCGCTCTCGCAGTTGCATTGCTGATAGCAATCCCGGCAATTGCCCAGGAAGGCCCGTTCTTTACTCCAGGAAATCTGGTTGTCACCGTGCAAGGCTGCGGTGTCTACGGAGGCACTTGTACCAACGTCCCAAACGGCACCGGCAACGGCAGCGGTAACAGTTCGGTGGGCGGCTATGGAGACAATCAAGCCTCTCCGCTCACGCTCTTCCAGTACGCTCCAACCGGCACGTCGAGCGCATTGTTTGTGAATTCTCTGGTATTGCAGCCAACCTCTTCCGCTGGGAACGTTAACGTCTCTGGCGAGTATGGTTCTTCGTCGGAGGGTACGCTGCAACTTTCGGGAGCTGGCCAATACCTCACAGTCATGGGATATGGTGTGAATGCCGGCGGCTTCAACGCTAATCCCACCGAATACGGCATTCCCGGCGGCGAACTGGGCCAGTCGGGCAGCCTGACGGGGCAAAGCTACACGGCGGTACCGCGAGTCGTAGCGTTGGTTGATGCCAACGGTAACATCAATACCACGACCGCACTTTACAACATCTTCAACGCCAACAATCCGCGCAGCACCTACACTGCCGATGGAGTAAACATCTACGTTTCCGGCCAGGGTACCAGCGGTGATGCCACCGGCGGAGTTTTCTTTACCACGTTGGGCAGCAGCTCTGTCATCGCATCCATTACCGGCGATGACGGCGGAACCGGCGAGTCCCAGGACACGCGGACCGTCCAGATCGCCAACGACGCGTTGTACGTTTCGATGGACAGCAAGACAGGGTCATACAATCGAAGCTACGTCGGCACGATGGGCTCGCCTCCGTACACCACCACGTACTCGTGCGCAACCGCTCCCGGTGGCATTTGTCCAACTGGTGTTCCAAACGGCCCGTCTCTGTTACCCGGTTTAGGCAACACCGGCGGAACAGGCAGGGTGAAATTGACCGCAGCGGAAACTAACGGCATCAACGTCTCGGGCGAATACATCAACCTAAGCCCGTCGAATTACTTCTTTGCCAGCTCGACAGTTTTGTATGTGGCGGACACCGGCACCCCGAAAAATACTTCGGCAGACAACGACTCGCCTTACAGCCTGTGCGGCGCTGGCGGGCTGCAGAAGTGGGTGAAGGTAAGCGGAACCTGGACTTGGGAGTACACCCTTTACCAGGGTTTGAACCTGGTGAAAAACGCTAACTCAAAGTCAGGCGACACAACCTGCTCCACCAACACCGACGGCACGACTGGCTTATATGGTCTGACCGGCGTTGTAAACGGTGATGGCAGCGTCAACCTTTACGCGACGAATTTCACGATCGCCGATCTTGATCCGACTTTTCTTTATGGAATCACCGACTGCCTGGCGGCGACCACGGCGGGAGGAAGCTCTGGCTCATGCACGACGGGGCAGACAACCTTTACGCAGCTTACGGCAGCGCCATCGGATTCCAACTTCAAGGGAGTGTCGTTTGCGCCGTCGATCCCTACCGGCAGCGTCGAAGTCACTACTACACCCTCGGGCCTTACCGTCACCACCTCCGGCACCGGTTGCGCTCCTGGAACGTATGTAGCGCCGGTAACGCTGAGCTGGACGCCGGGAAGTTCGTGCACGTTGAGTGTCGTGGGGACGCAAGTTGTGTCGGGCACGCAGTACGTCTTCACAAAATGGGCTGACGGCACCACCTCCACGTCGGATACGGTGACGGCTCCTGCAACCACCGCGGTTTATACCGCCAACTTCAACACCACAACTGGCGGATTGTATAGTCCGGCGCCGGGGTCGACACTGACCAGCAGCAGCGCTACCTTCCAGTGGTTCGGTCCGCCGCAAACCACCGCGTTCTGGATCGACGTCGGCAGCACTGCGGGCGGCAACAACTACTATCAGTCTGGAGCCCTTCCCACCACGACGCTCTCGGCCACAGTCACCGGTCTGCCGACCAACGGCAGCACCGTCTATGTGACTCTCTACTGGCTGATCAACGGTTCCTGGGTCAGCAATCCATATACCTTCACGGCGCTCAACGCTTCGGGTGGGGCGGGAGTCTTAACCACGCCTCCTCCGGGGTCGAGCTTCACCAGCAGCAACGTGACCTTCGACTGGACCGCGGGTGCGGGCGCGTCAGCCTACTGGCTGGACGTAGGAAGCAATCCCGGCGGCAACAATTACTATCAGTCGGGGAATCTCGGCAACGTGCTAACAGCCACGGTCAACGGTCTGCCGACCAATGGCAGCACAGTGTATGTGACGCTGTACTCGCTGGTGGGAGGACAATGGGTAGCCAATGGTTATACCTACACCGCATTGAATGCCGGCAGCGCCCTGGCGCAGATGTCGTCACCAACTCCGGGGACCACGCTGAGCGGCTACGTTCAGACGTTTATCTGGACTGCGGGAAGTGGCGCGACCGCCTACTGGCTGGACGTCGGCAGTGCTCCGGAAGGAAACGACATCTATCAATCCGGCAATCTGGGTAGCGCGCTAACTACTACGGTGTATAGTTTGCCGGCCAACAACAGCCCAATCTATGTGACCCTGTGGTCGCTGGTCGGAGGGCAGTGGTTCTACAACGAATACAGCTACGTTTCAGGTCCTTAAAGACCTGAAACTATCGCCGTCGTAGACTAGCGCGGTTCAACAAAGGGGTGCGGAATAGGTCTGCGCCCCTTTAGTTTGCGCTATATGAGTAAGTGTCGGATCACGCAGCACTTCTTTGAGTGCATTGCCGCGCCACTCTATTCGCATACAACTAACGTCGCAGAGCCGTATATTGCCCTTGACACGCAATCTTTCCCACGCTGATATTGCTATGTCGAATTTAGAGCTGCTTTGCGCCCCCTGTCGGTTCTAAGTCCTTCCAAAGGTCTTCTAAAGCCCGCGTTTGTCTGGCCCAGCCTTTGTCTCCGTACTAGCGAGAAGTAGCGCCACAAAAAAGAGGAATACTGATGACCACTGTCCGCCGCTCCCACACAGCTCTGTGTATCGCCATGTTTTCTCTGGCCCTTTCTTTATGCTCGCAGGCTTTGTTCGCCGCGAACATCAACACCAATGCGCACCCCGTACCCCGTGTTACCAAGCCGGTGAATGACGCCAAACGCGTCGTGCTTCCCGGCCACGTACCCCACGTGATTGCCAATGGATCGATTACCGGCAAGGCCATCGATATGGGCCCCATCGATCCCAACACTCCGCTGCAAGGGATGCGAATCGTATTGCAGGCGAGTCCGGAGCAGGCGCGCGAGTTGCGCCGCATCCTCGATGAGCAGCAGGACAAACGCACCGGCAACTTCCATCAGTGGGTCACGCCCGAAGAGTTTGGCAACGCCTTCGGTGTTCATGACGACGACATCCAGAAGGTTGCTCAGTGGCTCACAAAACAAGGTTTCACGGTAGACAATGTCACCAAGAGCAAGCGCGTCATCCAGTTCAGCGGAACCTCTGCCCAGGTGGAACACGCCTTCCAGACCTCGCTGCACAGCTACCAGGTAAATGGCGAAACCCACGTCTCCGCCAGCACCGATATCTCCGTGCCCGCGGCTCTGGCTCCCGTGATCGCCGGCGTCAATGGCCTGCACAACTTCTTCCGCAAGAGTCACATGGTTGATGTCCAGAGACTGTCCGACCAGAGACTTAGCGACCCGCGGCTGGAGAACCTCCAGAATTACCTCAGGCTCGGACCAGCGTATACATCAAGCAGCTCGGTTCACTATGTCGCACCGTCCGATTTCGCGACCATCTACAATACGGCCCCGCTGCTCGCAGCGGGGATCAACGGAACCGGCCAGACCATCGCTATCGTCGGGCGTTCCGACATTCTGATGAGCGATGTCCAGACCTATCGCCAGTTGTTTAATCTTCCGGTCAACGATCCCATCTTCATCCATGCCGGTCAGGACAACGGAACTCAGCCCGGCGACGATGGCGAATCCGATCTTGACGTCGAGATTTCCGGCGGCGTCGCTCCCAACGCGACCGTCAAGTTTGTCATTGGTACCCCGACATTCCTGGTGGACGGCATTACCAACTCCATCGAATACATCGTCGAGAACAATCTTGCCGATATCATGAGCATCAGTTACGGCTCATGCGAAGAGATCGAAGGGGCTGGCGGAAACGCGTTCAACCTTCAGGCTTTCGAGCAGGCAGCCGCGCAGGGCATCAGCGTGTTCGTGGCGGCCGGTGACGGCGGCCCGGCGGGTTGTGATCTGCAGGGAAGTCAAACCTACGAAGTTCTTGGCTATGCCACGGGCGCGGAGGCTTCCACGCCATACAGCGTTTCGGTCGGTGGTACAGAGTTTTACGGTGACGTATCGACCCCTACCACATACTGGAGCCCGACTAACAACAGCACTTACCTGAGCTCTGCCCTCACCTACATTCCCGAGTATCCCTGGAACGAATCCCGCGTTGCCAGCCCCATTCCGAGCGGCGACACGGGCAGCGATTTGTGGTCGGGCAGCGGCGGCATCAGCGCTTACTACCTCCGGCCTTCCTGGCAGCAAGGGTCCGGGATAAATAACTTGGCCGACCCGACTCTAACCCTGGGTAACGGCGCCACTGGCCTGTGGGTCAGCAGCATTACCCTCACCAATGGCGGCGGCAGCGGCTACACCAGCGCGCCGACGGTAACTTTCGCTGGCGGCGGCTGCACGGCTGAGCCAGTAGCAACGTCGGTGATCAGCGGTGGACAAGTCACCGGGATCGTCTTCACCGGCTATACCTCCCACTTCGAAGGTTTCGGCTGCACTTCGGCACCCACCGTCACATTCGGCGCGGCGCCCGGAGGTGGCACAACCGCAACTGCAACCGCCAACGTCGGGCCGATGCAGTATCCGCCGCTCGCTCATTCCCGGCGTGCCGCATCGCTTAAACCCTGACCTCTCCTTGAATGCAGCCTCCGGCCACGATGCTACGTTCTTCTGTAGCGAAGGCGTCTGTGAATTCAACAGCACCGGAGGTTTGCTGGATGCCGGACTTGTCGGCGGCACATCGGTCGCCGCTCCCAGCATGGCCGGCGTGCAGGCGCTGATCAACCAGGCCAACGGTGGACGCCAGGGCATGCCCGGCTACATCTACTATTCGTTGGCAGCAGCCCAGAACGACACCAACTGCAATTCGTCGGGACCTCCCGGAGGCGGATCGAATTGCGCCTTCCAGGACGTCACGCTGGGGAACAACCTGATCTGCGGTCTCTCCGGGGCAAGTTGCTCGGCCACATTAACCCAGGCCAAGATTGGCTTCAACGCAGGGACGGGCTATGACATGGCGACAGGCCTCGGCTCACCCAATGCCGCGAACCTGGCCAATCAGTGGAAGAACGTTGTCTTCAACAGTTCCAACACCACGTTGAACCTCTCGCAGACCAGCGGAATCAATCACGGGACTGGCGTCACCTTGAACGGCACAGTGTCGCCTGGCTCCGGCTCGGGAACGCCGACTGGTGATGTTGCCTTCATCGTCAGCCAGGGAGCGATCGGCTGGGGCGTCGAGCCAGACCACAGGCGCGCCGCCGGTCACGTGCATTCGCCACGCTCAGCGGAGGATCGTATTCCACTAATCTGAACAACCTTCCGGGCGGCACCTACAACGTCACCGCACGCTACGGTGGTGACAGCCAACTTCGCCTCCAGCATGTCCGCTCCAGTGCAGGTGACGGTGAATTCGGAAGGCAGACCGTAGTCACCATCACTCCACAAGTTCATCAACCAAACCGCCTGCACCATCTACCAACACAACACGTTCAGCTATGGCCAGCTGGTTTGGATTCAGGTCCAGGTTACCGGCAACTCCGGTATGGAGTTGGCGTTCCCACCGGCACGGTGACCATCACGGTGGACGGCAATACCTATTCGACGCCGCCGCTGGATTCCAACGGCAACGCTTATCTTGTGGCCGGAACGGTTCCCAGCAGCTCCTGCATCTATGACTACATCTTCGCTCAAGGCCCGACGCTGAGCGGAGGTAGCCACACCATCGGAGCATCCTACTCCGGAGATGCGACCTTCCAGGCGAATACGGCCACACCGGTTGGCATCACGGTCGCGCCTTTGACTCCAACCGTTACGCTGACTGCCGGTGCGACGCTGATCACTTCCGGCTTCGCCGACACGCTTACGGCGACCTTCGGCGGACTCACCAGCCTTACTGGCTCGGGATCGCAGAGCTCCGGCCCAACTGGGACGGTGAACTTCTACGACAACACCACGTCCACCTTGCTCGGGAACGGGGACCGTTGTTCCGACCATTTCCTTCAGCGGAAACATCTACACCTACGGCGCTACCGCGGTGCTGAATACGACGGGGATCACCACAACCGGTGCGAACTCCATCGTCGCAATCTACTTGGGTGATTCCAACTACAACACCGTTACCAGCACCGCGGTCGCAGTCACCGTCGGCACGGGTACGGCCACCACAACCACGGTGACGTCCAATGGCAATCCCACAACCCTGAACGGACGGCCGACCTTTACCGCGACCATGACCGGCGCACCAACGGCCGGCACCGTCACCTTCTATGACGGAACCATCACACTGGGAACCGGCACCGTAGGCAGCGGTCACACCGCTACCTTCAGACCGGCTTCAGGTTATGGATTCTGGGGTGGTGCGCATAACATCACCGCAACTTTCGGCGGCAATGCTACCTTCATGGCCAGCACCTCGCCGGTGTTCGTGGAGAACGTGACCCAGGGAACCGTCACCATCGTCGCTCACCGGCAAGACGGTCGGCAATTCCGGCCAGAACTACACCTTCGCTGCGGTCCTGACGCCTAGCTACAACCAACGCGACCTTCGCGCCGAACCAGGGCGTCGTGACCTTCTACGACGGCGCAACTCCGATCGGCACGGGTCAACCGCAGATCGTCACTACCGCGCAAGGCGGTTACGGTCTGTGGACGGCGACGATGGGAACCGTTGCGCTCGCTCCCGGGACCCATACCATCACGGCCACCTACAACGACATCAACTACACCACTGGGACTTCACCCAACGACATCCAGACCGTCTACGTGGGCAATGGAAATCCCAACCAGTCCATCGGAATCTACTCTCCGGTGAACAACTCCAACCTGACCACCAGCTCGGTAACCTTCCGCTGGTTCCCGGTCGCCGGCGCGCAGTACTGGCTGGACATCGGTCCAACCCAGGGCAGCAACACCTACTATCAATCGGGCAACCTGGGCACGGTCCTTTCCCAACCCGTCAGCGGCCTGCCCACCAATGGCAGCGTGATATGGGCCCGGCTGTGGTATCTGCAAAACAACACCTGGCTCTTCGCCGACAACAGCTACAACACGGCTCCCAGCAAAGGTGTGATTACCAGCCCGACTCCGGGTTCGACCTTCACCGGCAGCAGCGCTACCTTTGTCTGGACGGCGGGCACAGGCGCTACCGCGTACTGGCTCGACATTGGCAACGTTCCCGGAGGCAATCAGTACTATCAGTCCGGAAACCTGGGCAATGTGCTGACCACCACGGTCCACACTCTGCCCACCGACGGGAGCACGGTCTACGTGACTCTGTACTCTCTCATTGGCGGTATTTGGGAAAGCAACGCCTACACCTACACCGCGTACAACGCCAGTGGATCGCAGGGCATACTGACGACTCCAACCCCGGGTTCGCAGTTCACCGGCAGCACCGTTACCTTCGACTGGACGGCGGGCGCAGGTGCGACAGCCTACTGGATGGACATTGGCAGCACTTCCGGCGGCAACCAGTACTATCAGTCTGGCAACCTGGGCAACGTTCTCACCGTCACGGTCAACGGTCTGCCGACGGATGGCAGCACCGTCTACGTGACGCTGTACTCGCTGATTGGAGGACAGTGGCAGAGCACGGTTTACACCTACACGGCGTTCAACCCGGCTGGACAGCTGGGGGTAATGACGACGCCAACCCCCGGCTCGACGCTGAGCGGCAACCAGGCTACCTTCGTGTGGAGCGCAGGCTCTGGTTCCACAGCCTACTGGATGGATATCGGAAGCACTGCTGGAGGCAACGATATCTATCAATCCGGCAACCTGGGCAACGTGCTGACGACCACGGTGTACAGTTTGCCGGCTAATGGCAACACGATCTATGTGACCCTGTACTCCCTCGTTGGAGGACAGTGGCTCTACAACTCCTACACCTACATCTCAGGCCCGTAACCGACGCATGGCCTGCGGTTAGCTCATCCGGGCGCGGACTTCGGTCCGCGCCCTTTCTAATTTAGGCGCGCTGGCCCTACCACCTTAGTGTCCACCACGAAGGCATATTGTCCCCATTCAGGCAAAAATCATCTTGCATAGCCCACTAAGACGTAGTATTTTTGCGGCATTCTCGAATCAATGCGGTTTACGTATCCTAGGTCTGCTCACTGAAGAGCGACGGCGTAATTCTGGCTTGAGATTTTCCCGTCGCTTCTCGTCGGCAAGATTGCTGTGTGTCGTTTCGCGCCCTTCGAGGATTCGCGCTCTGCACGTTTCGGTGTAACGAAGGTTCTTGCCATTCGCTGGCCGTAATTGAGTGCGCAGCAACACTCTGTTTAGATTGCGCGATCTGTCTGGCGCCACTTCGTCTCCGCCGGTCAACCACCGCAGTCCTGACAGTCTAAGACTTCCAGGTTTCGCTACGGGTTCGGAGTAGCTTGCATTCGTTCGACTCTTGACTACTGTCAATCGCACCTCGAACAGGTGCCGAAGGTGGAGTTCAATGACCAAAAAGACCCTGCTTGCCTTGTGGTGTGTGCTGGTGTTCGCATTCGTCACCGCGTCCAGCCTTTGCGCTTTTGCTCAGGCGCACAATCTCGTCGCCCAGAAGATCAATGCGTCCGTCCATGCGCCGGTGCAGCCGACCCAGCGGATTACCCAGAATATTGACGAGACGCGCCTATGTGCCGTTGTCCGGCAACACGCGCCCGGAGGCGACGAACGCCGTCAACTATCGCGGCCCGGTCGCGGCCAACATGGCCGATCGAGCACATGTTCCTCTTTCTCCAGCGCTCTCCCGAGCAGGAACAGGCGCTCGACAAGCTGATCGACTAGCTCAACGACCGGAAGTCGCCCAACTTCCACAAGTGGCTGACCGCCGAGCAATTTGGCGAGCGGTACGGCGTGGCCGAGGAAGACATCCAACAGGTCACCAACTGGCTCCAGTCGCAGGGCTTTCGCATCAACCAGGTCTATCCCAACCAGCATGCTGATCGACTTCTCGGGTACGGCGGGCCAGGTCGGCGAGGCCTTCCACACTCAGATCGGGCAGCTTGAGGTCAACGGCGAGGCGCATATCGCCAACATGAGCGATCCGCAGATTCCGGCGGCGCTGGCGCCCGTGATCAAGGGGATTTTCTCCCTGAACGACTTCAAGCCCCACGCCATGTACAAGCCGGTGCCGCAGTACACCTTTGCCGGTTGCACCGCTTCCACGACCTCCCAACCGAGCCCGGCACCTGCTACGCGATGACGCCGCAGGACAACCAGACCATCTACAACCTGAATCCGCTCTACGGCGCCGGTATCTCGGGACAGGGCCAGACCATCGTCCTGGTCGAGGACACCGACACCTATGGCGGCGCCGGCGACTGGAACACCTACCGCATCGACCTTCGGCTTGGCCACCGCCTTCCCGCTGGGCACTTACACCCAGGTGCATCCCGGCGGCTGTACCGATCCCGGCACCAACGCGGATGACGGCGAAGCGGCCATCGACGTGGAAGTGGCCACCGCGATCGCGCCCAGCGCCGCCATCGAGCTGATCTCGTGCGCGGCGGGCACGGTGACACCTTCGGCGGCCTGATCGCCATGCAGAACCTGATTAACGGAGCCGGACCGTATCCCGGCGTCGTGAGCGTCAGCTACGGCGTGTGCGAAGCCTTCAACGGCAACGGCGGCAACGCAGCCTTCTACAACACCTACCAGCAGGCGGCCGCCGCAGGGCATCTCGGTCTTCGTCTCCTCCGGCGATGAAGGTCCGTCCAGTTGCTCCGCTGACTTCTCGGTAGGCGCCGAGTATGACGTTACCAGCCTGGGCGTTACCGGATGGGCTAGCACGCCCTACAACGTATCCGTGGGTGGAACCGATTTCGAGGATACGTACAACTCGAAGACGGGCGGAGCCCCGCTCAGCACCTACTGGAATTCGACGAACACTACGGACTACGGCTCCGCCAAGTCGTACATTCCGGAGATTCCCTGGAACGATTCCTGCGCCAGCGTTCTGATCTCCGAGATCGCTCACGGCAGCTTCACAACCTACGGCAGCCAGCGGCACCTGCAACACCAGCCCGTTCAACACCACCACCAGCTACCTGATTGCCGGCGCCGGCAGCGGAGGCGCGAGCAATTGCTGCCACCGGAGCCGGCGGCACAAATCACGGGCAGTACGGCGTATCACAGCCGCAGTGCCAAGGGTTGGCCAAGCCCTCCTACCAGTCGGGCGCGGCGCTGAGCGGCGGCAAGGCTGTTTATGGCAGCCCTCCGACGGCGTGCGCGATATTCCCGACGTTTCCATGTTTGCCGCCAACGGCGTCTGGGGACACTTCGAAATCAGTTTGCTGGTCCGACCCAACCCAGACCTCGGGTGGAGCGACGTCCTGCTCCGGCGCACCCAGCACCTGGTCAGGATTTGGCGGAACTTCGGTTGCCACTCCCACCATGGCGGCCATCCAGGCCCTGATCAATCAAGAGACCGGCACAACCTGGGGCAATCCCAATCCCATCTACTACCAGATCGCGCAGAACGAGTACGGCACGGCTGGTGGAACGCTTCCAGGGCAGCCTCCTGCAACTCCAGCGGCAGCGGCGGCCCGGCAGCCGGATGCGCCTTCAACGACGTAACCCAGGGCGACATCGACCTGGCCTGCGAGTATAACGGCACCACTGACAGAAGCACCACTGCTACAAGACCGACCAGCGGTACCTACGGCGTGGACAGCACGGACAATGTCACCGGCTGCGACCGTCATCTAACGGAGGCACGGGTTATACCACCGCGCCGACCTGCACCATCGCTGGGCCAACCAACAGTCAACCCCTACAAGTCGCCGACCGGTACCACCCTCTGGGCGGGCGGTACGCAGGCGACTTGCACGGCAGCGGTCAACGCCGGCTCAACCACCGCCGTATGGACGGTCGCGATGGCGAGCACCAGCGGCAGTGGGCGACACGATCGTCCTGACGAACTCACTCTGGCGGATCGACCACCTGCGGACCCTACACGCTGACTGGAGCGACGCACGACAGCCATGGCACCGAACCTGGTGACGTCGATCGGGACCGGGTGCTCACTGGCAACGGCAACGCGCTGCCGAGCACGCACGGTCACGATTACCGCGAAGACGGCGGGCTACTGCCGGCAACTTCATCACGGAGTTCGGCACGGCAACGCTAGTTCAACGCCTTCTACGTCAACATCACCAACACCACCAAGGGCCAGGGCCCGAATTACGTCAGCGGCATCACGATACGGACCGCCGGCTCGGGCTATCAGCCGGAGACTCCGATCACCTGACCGGTGGCGGAGGCAGCGGCGCAATCGCCGTAGCCAACACCACCCCTGGAACGGCCGCCGCAGTCCTACCAGCCGGCCTACGGCGCAGCTCCCGGCTATGACCTGGCAACCGGACTCGGCAGCTCCCAACGCGACGAACCTGGTGAGTTCGTGCTTGTGGTACCCGTCCGCAGCGCCGGGAATCTTCAGCCCGGTTAATGGGTCGACGCTGGGTGGAAGCAGCGCTGTCTTCCAGTGGGGTCCCATTGCCGGCGCAACCAACTACTGGGTGGACATAGGTTCCGCCCCGTTCGGGAACACCTACACGCAATCCGGTCCGCTCGGTGCTAACGCATGCTCGCTGACGGTCAATTCGCGCCTGCCCACCGACGGCAGCACGATCTATGTGACCTTGTGGTACCTGTCTGGCGGCACGTGGTTGTACGACCAGTATCAATACACGGCGTATGGCGGCGGCAGCCAGATCGGCGTGATTACTTCACCGGCTCCGGGCTCAACCCTCACCGGCAGCAGCGTCGCCTTCCACTGGACCGCTGGCACGCTCTCGACCGCCTACTGGATCGATGCCGGCAGCACGCCTAAGGGCAACCAGTACTTCCAGTCCGGCAACCTGGGCAACGTTCTCACCAAGACCGTGTCCAATCTGCCGCTGGATGGCAGCACGGTGTACATCACGCTATGGTCGCTGGTGGATGGAAGCTGGCTCTACAACGAGTACACCTACACGGCGTTTAGTCCGGGCAGTTGCGTGTCCACCATAAACTCGCCGGCCCAGGGTTCGACGCTGAACGCCTATACCCAACTCTTCAGCTGGACGGCAAGCAGCAACCCGAACTGTTCAGGCGTGGTTACCAGTTACTGGCTGGACGCGGGCGACACGTTGAGCGAGAACTTCTTCTATCAGTCCGGAAACCTCGGACTGGTATTCAGTAACACGGCGCAGAATCTGCCGCCAGGCTATGGCGGGGGACAACAGCCGCCCAACAATGAAGTCCAAATGACTCTGTGGAACTTGATCGGTGGATCCTGGGTTGCCAGCCCCGAAGTGGGCTACTGCGGGTTTGGCTCCTCTGGCTATCCGGCATGTGCCTCAGACGGCGGTGCCAGAAACGGCGGCCCAGTGCGGAAGACGATTAAGCACTGAGGCTCAACCGGGCAGAAACTTAGCATGACAGCAGGGCACGGACTTCGGTCTGTGCCCCTTTTTGTTTGCATGGCAGCTATGATTCCGTCGCAGCCGTCAAACGCGGTGAGATCGATCAGACAGCAAGAGCTATGAGCTAACCATAAGCGGCATTTCGCAACAGCAAGCTGCGAATTAGCGAAGCTTGTGCCGTCCTGCTGCTTTGGGTAGTTACCCATCTTAGTAATATCGTGTTATTAATTTAAATATCGCTTAATTAATGTCTCATCTTTGTTGACACGCGGCGGCAATTAGATACAATTGCCCCATCAGCCGGGCGACCACTTCGCTCGCTCCCCGCTCCCAATCTTTGGTCCGACTGAATCGCTCCGATTTTCACCCTAAAGCCGCAAGCCAATTGCGTGCGTAGGTTCACTATGGTCGGACTCGGCGTCCTCGGACATCTCCACCAGAGATCAAGTCTTAGTCGCCTTAATTAATCCCACGGGAAGGAATTGGAGGCGGGACCTCCACACCCTTCTGCGCTTTCCAGAGAGGATCAATACCCATGTTCACCCGCTCTACCAGCCTTGCAATCTCAGTGGTTGTCGTTGTCGCATGCGTACTTGCATTCGCGCCGGCCGGCCGGGCCCAGGATACATCGACGGCACGCAGCGTAACCGGATGCCTGCGCAACGGCGGCGCCCCGAATACCTATGTGCTTAGCAACCGCGAGCACGGTGCTCCGAGGACAATGTCCATTGTGTCCTCCAGCGCCGATCTGGACCTGGCCGCTCAGCTCGGACACAAGGTCGAGATCACGGGCACGCTGGTCCCGGCCAAGGAAGCTGAGGTCGATCCGAAGGTCCCTAAGGCTATCCATTATATGAACGTGACGGCGATCAAGATGATCTCCGCTACCTGTCCGTAAATTTACAACTTAGAAACGCCCAGGTACCAGCGGGTCGTCGTAACGACTGAGGAGAGTCATTATGTCACTAAGAAAATTTATCGTTTCTTCCAGAAGGCCGGGGTTCTGCCTCGCTCTCATTCTTGTTCTGGCAGTGGGAGCCCTGGCAACAGGGTTCGGAATCTTCTTCCAGGGATTCGAAACTGACACCAGCTACTGGTTCAACTCCGGCAGCGCCCAGGAAATCGTTCAAGAGCCGTCGGGATACACCGATGACGGCGGGTATGCCAGCGGCATCGCATCGGCGACAGGGAACTACCACGCCCGGCTGGTGGTCGACCCGACTCAATGCCTCGACGACGGGTCCGGCTCTCCACCACCCAATAATGACTGCTTCGGAGCCTACACATACTGGAACGCAATCTATGTGCTGGACGGGGTGACTTCGCAAGGGTCAAACATAATCACGTCAGCCACGGCGAACTTCACCGCCGCTAATGTTGGATTTTCTATCCAGGGCTATGGCGTTAACAGCAGCGAACCGCTCTTTCCCCCCGGAACCACGATCACCAGCGTCACCAACTCGACGACGGCTGTTGTCAGTGCCGGCGCGCTCGATGACTTTACCGGAGCGGCGTTTAATATCGTGCCGGTATTTGCGCTTGGCTACATCACCCAGGCCGATATCTACCTCGATACAAGTTGGGCCGCCGGCAATCCCGATTGGCGTTTCGACTGGGACAGCGCAGCAGAAGACAACGGTGATGATCTCTTCCTCTCGGACTATGTGTTCAACGTAGGAACGCAGCTCTCCGGCGACGGTACCCCTGGCTTTTGGGTAAGCACGAGCACTAATACGGGCCGCGACAATACCTACCCGGAGAACCCGTGCCCCAGCCCTGGTAGTGGTATTGGAAACTATTGCCGCTCGCCTTTCAAGATCACGACCAGCGGCTGGTATACCTTCCGCCACATCTATCGGATCGATCCCAATACGCACAACCTTTCGATTGAATTTCAGGTTGTGCCTCAAGCTGGCGGAAGTCCGGTGGTGGACCAAACCATCTACGGATGGCAGGGTAACGCGCAAGCGCCAGCCAGCGGCATTTCGCCGGCATACGGCTGGTTCGCAAACCAGGAGATCCCACAGCTGGCCATCGACAATACGCTGCTGAAGGACTTCGACACGCTCACGTTATCTCCCGGCAATCCCAGCCCGTTGGGGGCGGGAACAGTACAGACATTTACGCTCTCGGCCAGCTTGTTCGGAGTAGCCGACCCGCTTACTCCCGGCCTCACTACGGCGAACGTCGCGTTCACGCAGGGCGGTACGGGCTCGGTCACGGTTGTCCCCAGCGGCACACAGCCGAACAATGGGACGTTCTCCTTCGACGCGACGGGCGGAAGTATTGGCTCTGTGAACCTAACCGCAAACATCGACACGTTTGCTTCGAACACGGCCTCGTTTAGCGTGATTGCGCCAGCGCTCTACAGCCCGGTGAATGGCTCGACGCTGCCAGGCAACGCCGTTACCTTCTATTGGACCGAATACCCTGGCGCAACCGCGTATTGGTTGGACGTAGGAGCGACGCCAGGTGGCAACACCTATGCGCAGTCCGGCAGCCTCAGCAGTTCGACGCTGTCGTACTCAGTCAACAGCCTGCCCACGGACGGGAGCACGGTGTATGCGCGCTGGTACTACCTCATCAGCGGCTCATGGCAGCACAGTGACTACAGCTATACGGCGTCCGGAGGCGCGTCGTCCAAGGGTGTGATCACGTCGCCGGTTCCGGGCTCGACCCTGACCGGCAGCACGCGTGACCTTCACTTGGACGGCTGGCTCCGGAGCAACGGCCTACTGGCTCGATGTCGGGAATGTGCCGAACGGTAATCAGTACTATCAGTCCGGCAACCTCGGCAATGTGCTTACCACTACGGCGACCGGATTGCCAACGAACGGCAGCACCGTGTACGTAACCCTGTATTCGCTGATTGCAGGGCAGTGGCAAAGCAACGCTTACACCTACACTGCTATTGGCGGGAGTGGGTCCAAGGGCGTGATCACTTCGCCGGTTCCAAATTCAACTCTGCCCGGCAGCACAGTTACGTTCAACTGGACGGCGGGCAGCGGCGCTACGGCCTACTGGCTGGATATTGGGAACGTAGCCGGCGGCAACCAGTACTACCAGTCGGGCAATCTCGGCAATGTGCTTACCACCACGGCGTCCGGATTGCCGACAGACGGCAGCACGGTCTACGTAACCCTGTACTCGCTGATTGCAGGGCAGTGGCAAAGTAACCCCTATACCTACACCGCCTTCAACCCGTCGGGAGCTCTCGGAGTGATGCAGACGCCGGTGCCCGGAACGACGCTGGTTGGCCCCACTCAGATTTTCACCTGGAGCGCTGGCTCCAGTGCTACCGCCTACTGGATGGACATCGGTACCGTGCCGGGTGGCAATCAGATCTACCAATCCGGCAACCTGGGCAATGTGCTCAGCACCACGGTAAATACTCTGCCGCAGAATGGCAGCACTATCTACGTCACCCTGTACTCACTGGTTGGAGGGAACTGGCTCAGCAACGCCTACACCTACAACTCTTCCATGGCCTATCAGGGTTTTGAAACCAACACAGGAGATTGGACTGATATCACGGGAACCCCCGGCGCGGGTATCGCTCGTGTGGCCTCCGGCGGCGGTGTTCTTGGCGTCTCGTCCGCTTCGGGCGCTTATCACGCCGAGATCACCAACGAGTACGACACTTATTCGCCGGGCTACGGATTTGGCGAGTACAGCTACTTCGGGTATGCCACTCAGCCACCGTATCCCGGCAATTTCTCGCAATCGGTCAGCGTGTACATATTCGCGAACTGGCCCGTGGCCTCGCCCGATAACAACGGCCAAGGCTTCTGGCTTGACATGCAACCAGGTAACCCGGACCCCAACAACTCTGGGGCAGAGCACAATTTCCGCTTCACTCCCTCCGGAACTGCGGTAGCCGTCTCCGTGGACGGCCAAGGTACCCCCATCGCCACCATCACTACCTCCGGTTGGTACAACTTCCAGATGACGTACCAAAAGGGATCGCTACCTACCGACTTGGTCACTACCAACATGAACATATTCGATCCGAACGGTAACCTCATCGGAACGACGCAGGTGCTCTCCAATTCGCCTTCGACGGACGGGCCGCTGCAAAGTCAGAACTTGGAAGGCCCTGGCTATGTCTGGATTACGGTCTGGGCGGATGGCTGGCCGGCCGCAGGGGCAAGTGACGTACTCGCCCTTGATGCCGCCCGCGCCGACCTTCTCTGATTCTCGGCGAGGTACGCTGGGCACGAAAATCTGACTCTATCTGGGCACGGACTTCGGTCCGTGCCCTTTTTTGTTTGCATTGCGGCTGTGATCATTCCAGCGTCAAACACAATAAGGGATGAGCCCTAAGTATCCAGGGCCTGCCGCGATAGAAATCTGCTGTCGGCTTATCAGGCATAGAGGAATGGCCGGTCTCCGCTACTTCTCCAGAAGTAGGCGAGGATGATCACGCTTGCAACTGCCGCGTAGGCACACCACAGAGAAGTGAACGCGTACCGCTTGACCTCCATTACGACCAGAAGAATCGCCAGGTTGGCCGCGCCGAACATTACCATGGCCCGTACCTTCGAGAAAAACAGCGAGCCGCAGGTTGCGATCACATACAGCACCGCGACCGCGGTGTTGTTGGTCGCCTGATTCATGTACACGATACTGTTTCCCATCACATAGACCTGCGTTGGGTACGCCGTTAAGGCCCACAGTATGTACAGCGTCGTTGCTCCGCCCAGCACCAGGAAGGGCAGCATGCGCCTGCGGCTCTTCAGGTCGGACTCGAACAGCAGCACGCTGAGCGGCAGCAGGAATGGCAGGAGTCCCTGCGCATACAGCATGAACGCCGCGCCCATGTCGTGGGTCACCGCAGGCGAGAGAATGCCGTCCAATCCCAGCCAAACGAATCCCTCGATGAACTGATGAACGGCGAAAAGGATGGGCAGCGATGCGAAGAGCAGCTCGCGCCGGTGCTTCACCTTCGTCAATGTGACTGCGCCGACGGCGCCCAGGACCCCACTGCCCACAAAGTTCGCTGTCGCTGAAAAACACACGGATCGTTTTCTCCTTTGCGAAGATTACCTAGGTTAGCTGGTGTGCAGCGTCAGCGGCGGCAGCGCCAGTCCTTCGACCTCAACTGTCCACCGATCGCCTCTGTCGGTCGGATGCCCAGCGGTGAGCGTTCCGGAACTGACGATTTCACCAGCGCTCAATGGCTCGCTGGGAAACCGCCGCAGGATGGCCGAGCTCAGTTCCGCCAGGCACAACGCGGGACTCGTCAAGCAGTTCTTGCCCGACCCTTCTTCCACGAACTCTCCCTGCTTCGACACCCGCACTTTGAATCGCGGGAGTTCCTCCAGGAGCGTGGGAATCGAAGCGGGCCGCACTGGCACTCGCTCTCCGACGACCAGCGCAGCATGAAGCCCAAAGTATGCCACGAAATCACTAGGCTGAAACTTCCAGTCAGGAAAGGGACAATCGATGACTTCGAAGCCGATCGCCAGCCACTCGGTTGACTCGAGCGCGACGGTCGCATTCGTTCCTTCAGCCGTGATCGGCTGTTTCAAACCGAAAACAATTTCCGGCTCAATCTTAAGAGCATGAGGATGAGCCAGTGTCAGGGTCGCCGGGTTGCCGTTGCTGTACTGCACCGTATCGTCGTACATGTGGGCCCAAACCAGGGTTGGAAGTTTGAAGACGCGCCACATGGCCTTATTGGCATAGCCAACCTTGCGGCCGACGGCTCTGGCGCCACCTGCCTCGCGAAAGCGCTTGAGGGCCGCCTCAACTTCATAAGCGGTGTCGAGACCAAAGTCGGGCCGCGAGGAGGGAAGGGAAGTCACCGTCTCGCCCGTCTCATACGCGGAGAGCAGTTCACGCGCCAGCGTTTCGACATCGTCATTATGTGACATAGGATGGTCCATATTCCGCGCGTCTGTCTTAACGAACATGCGCACAACACAAACTATGGCGCGGAGAATCCAGACGCCCAGTATCCTAACACCCGCTGGTAATTTACAATCGTCAGCCGCACCGCGTTATTGCGTCGTGTGGGCGGGAGTTCAATTTTTGCCGATGTTTGTTGGGAGGAATCATGCGTAGTGGTTTTGTCCTGGCTGGCCTGGTAGCGCTGGCGGCTCTGGCTTGGGCGCAGGAGCCGGCAACGCCTCCCAAGTCAGGCGTCCCGCAGCCATTCGGCAGCGTCACCAACGACCCGGCTCTGAAGAATATGTTCGAGGCGAAAGTTAAAGCCGAATGGGAAGCGCTCAAGAACAAGGACAGGAAGGCATACGCCGACCTGTTAGCCGATGACTATCAGGGCGTCGAAGTTGACGGCAGAGGCGAGCGCAATAAGATTCAGAGTGTAAACGATCTGGCGGACACCAATGCTTTCAACTACACGCTGGAACGATTGAAGGTCATTCCGCTGGGGCCGGATGCTGCCTTCGTCATCTACGAAGTCACTATGCAGTTTCCGCCGAAAGCCGGGTTGCGCTATTCACGGGTGTATATCGGTGAACTCTGGGTGAAACGCGACGGGCAATGGAAAGAAGTGCATTACCAGGAGACTCACGTCAAGTGAGGTCCTCCGGCAGCAAATGTAAAGCTTTCCCTACTTAGCGCCCGTCTCGGTGCACTGCTTCGATATGGTCTTGATCGAGGTAACTCTTATTGTCACTGGGGACGGAGGGCCCCCGGTTGCAAGTGCGTCGGAGCTGGTTTCCATCGACGTTAACTTCGTGCCGGTTACTTCCACCCGTTGTCCGAAGTACTTGCTGACTTTTATCTTGTCGGCGCCCTGAAGCTCGTAAGTCACCGCTGGATTCTGCTTGACCAGGATGTAATCGCCACGCTCCCTGTCGACGCAGCCCTGCACGGTGATCTGCCCTTTGGAATCTTTGGCGTTGTTCTGGTCCGTAGCGCCGGAACTGTTATTTTGCGCCAGGAGAAAGCCGCTCGAGAGCAGTAGAAACAATAACAACCTTCTCATGGGATTTCCTTTCGCAACACTGGATGTAAAAACCTAATTACCGCGGCTGCACTACCCGCAATCCGGGGGCATGGCCTGAATCTCCGACTCGGAGGTACAAGGTTTTTTGTGCTTGGACGGTTCCAGCAAAGCCGATCGGCGGTAGCTCAGAATCCACAATCCCTCGTTATTGGTCAGATAAATCAAGTTGTGCCCGCCATCGGGAAGCACGCTGGTTACGCCGTTGAATTCTTCCACAACTGCCGGTTTGCGCGGGTCGCTCAAGTCCAGCAACCGAATCGTCTGCGTGGGATATTTGCTGCTGGTGAGAGTGTTCGATTTCTTCTCGGGGGCTGAAGCAATGGCAAAGTCCGGGCTGACCATCTCCAGATTTCCGGCGGTGGCCTGGCTCACTTCTGCGCTATGTTTCAACAAGCTCGGCAGGTCCGGCTTGGTCACGTCCACAATCATGAAGCCTTGCTTGGAAGCCTGCTGGACATAGAGGTAGCTCTTTCCGTTGTCCTTCTGCAGGAACATCTGACTGCCGGTCGCTTGCGGGAGCGGCAGGTGAGCAATCACCGTGGCGGGCACATCTGTGGACTTTTTATGAGCTTCATCCTGGGCAGGCGCCAGCGCGGCCAGAAGTAACGCCAGCGCCGCCATTGCAACCGGTACGACCGTTCCTTTAGCTCTCGTCATCTGGGACACCAACTTCAGGGTCTGATCCTCTCGCTGACTATATCACCGCATTCGTGCTAAGGGTACAGCTCGTACCGTTACCTGATCGCAATCAAGTTAGATGTTCCACTCATTGTTCGGCAAAGACGCCGACACATCCGTTGCCGCTCTGCGTGCCGCATGGGCCACCAGCCTGCATGGGTACGAACGCATGGTTCGTGGCGGGATCAACCGCAACGCTATGCGAGTTCGTATTGGTGGCAACGTTTTGCAACCAGAGATTCTTGATCGCATCGATTACGCCCAGCACTGGTCCGTTAGGCATATCGCGCGCCGCCACATAGTATCTATTGTCGCCCGGGTTGAACCACACCTCGTCAACGCCGCCGACATTTTCGATGGTAGTGAGGATGTTTCCGGAAGTTCCATCGATGATGTATTCATTGGGCGGAAATGCCTGGCCATCATGGTCCGCGCAACCTACCAGGAAGTTGTTACCTGGCCCCTGGACCACGCTCGTCGGCATGCAATCCGTCATTACGAAGGTATTAACTACGACTGGCCCGTTGGGATTTCCCAGCCGGGGATCGATTTCATCGATGGCTCCGACGCTGGTGATACCAATGGAATTGGAATTCGACAGCAACAAGTGGCCCGTGTTGGGATTCCAGACCATGCCTCCCAAGCCGGCCGGCGATATGGCGCCGGCACAGCTGGCGGCGGGGGAAGATTGATTACAAAAAGTCCCCATTGTCGTGTCGAGTATGGGACCGTGATGGCACGGAATGGTGTAAGGCGTGCCGCTGGGAGTCATGCCTACGCCAGGGATGCCCGAGTTTACCGAGCCGGACACGCCACCGAAAGTCTGAGGATTGGATGGATCCGGACAGGGGAAGCTGCCGCCAACCGTGTCTACCGGAACGCTCGAACTCAATCCCATCCCACCCGACGCCGTACCGCCTGCGCCGTCATAATAAATTTGCCCGATGATGCAACTGGGCGGATTGAAGGAAGCTCCCGGAGCCGGCGCCACCGGGTGCTGTCGACGCTCCCTGTTGAGGGTAAGGGCTAGGCAGTGGCGGGGCCGGGTAGGGACCGTAAGGGGACGCAGCGTCGATGGGCAGGCAATGCTGCTGCGACGGAGTGCCGCTCTTATTCACGATGTGCGACATGTCGATGAGCGTAACGAACGGCAATCCTGGATCGCCGTCGATGACCGCGAGGACCTGGCTCGTAGGATCGTAGGCCATTTCGTCGGCCCGGTCATCGCCGCAACTGGCGCTGGACCCCGCTTCTCCATTCCACGAGGCGATGCAGGCAGCCAGGCCCAGTACACCGTCGTAGTCAGCGGCGACGCCGGTCGGTATGACCGCCAGCACATTCGGCGGAGTGGGCGGATTCTTGGACAAGTCCATTGTGCTCAGGTCCCAAACCACCACGGAGGAGCTGCCATTCCCGCTGAATAGGACTTTGCCGTCTGGGGTTACCTCTTCGCCGTCGGGGCCTGACATCGGGTTCACGCCGTTGCCGCGTGAAGCGCAACATTGGGCTCCCGGAAATCCTCCGAAGTTACCGTTGGCGCCGAAGCCCGAAGACAGGTGGAAGGGCGCATTTCTACACCCGAAGCGGGTGAAATTGCCGAACACCGAGATGAGCGGAGGAATGCTGGGATCGCAGGGGCTGGCCTGGTTCCCCGCGCCGGTTACGGCATTGGAGCCTTGCAGGGCGTTTACAGCGAGATTGCTGTTGGTATCGATCACCACCACGGCCAGGCCGATGCGGTCGGAAACGTAATCCAGATGCGTCGCCGAATTGATCCAGCTGATGTCGAACGAGTTGAACGGGCCGCCGGGCTCGCCGGTCGGGTTGTGTTCCGGCACCGGGATGTTGAGAATGTCGGCATAACCCGAACCGGTTGGTGTACTCCCGCAGGTCGGACAGTTGGCTACTCCTCCGCAGCCGCTGAGGATCAATAACGAAGCGGTGAAAAGGATGGTCAGCAGAAATTTCGATTTCATCGAATCTCCTCCACATTCGCCTTGCACGCCACGGCGCACCCTTAGAAGCGGTATTGCAGTTCCTGCAAAAAGACGACGATGTTCTGCGGCTCTTGCCCCGTGACGCTAGGCTGCTTCAGCCGATCGACGTTGACGTTGAATTGATACTTCACCCAGTAATTCAGATACCAGTTGAGGCCGAAGGTGAACTGGTCGGTGCGATAGCTGTAGCTTGGCACGAATCCCGGAGTGTACAGGGTCAGGTCCGTTGGCGCCGGGCGCGATGGCCTGGATGGCCGAGTACCGGAAGCCCACTCCCCAGGCTCCCCAGCCGCGTGCCCCGTTGCCTTCCGGTGTATCGGGACCAAACAGTGGATGTTTTACCCGGGGAGTGCCGTTTTCAGGCTGCTTTTCGCCGGTCAGCAGATAGGTTGAGCTGAAGTTCCAAGCCTTGGCGCCTACACCCGGATAGGTGAAGAACGCCAGGCCGCCAGGCGTCTCGGAACCCACGCCGTAGCGCTGATCTTGCAGCTGATCGTACTCTCCCTTTAGCGCGAACGAAGTCTTGATGTAGGTGAACTCGCCCTCGTACCTGGTGAGCGGGCCGTTGATGTGCAATTGCGGGAAGAACGTGTACGCCTGGTCCGGAAGCGTCGCGCTGAAGCTTACGTCATTGGAAAGGCCTCGGGAATCGGCACGAGCGAGCGACCCGCCAAAGGCAAATTCCCTGAACCACTTGCTGGTGGTGTTACGCCACGGATAGAGGCGGACCCGGCCCACGATCTCCGGTTCATTGACGACAGCCGCTGTAACGCCACCGCGGCCGTTGAATGCTCCCGCGAAGTACTGCAGGACGCCATGGTCAATATCGCCGTGAAACGTTATGCCGGGACTACGAAACGCGGTCACGACTGACGGATACAGCAGCGCCTGCAAGCCGCGTTCGACAAAGTCCAGATTGGTGGCGCCGGTCGCGAGTTCCTGCGCGAACGGCTCCTTGAATTGCCCTGCCTGGAATTGGAACTCGGGCTTGATTTTCACGTTCAGATAGACGTCCCGAACAATCGCGCCCGAAGTGGAGTTCGCGTCGGTCAGGATAGCGAAGTCAAAGCGCTTTCCGTAATTTCCCTGGAAACCGAAGCGGGCGCGCCGCAGGACAAATGTATTCGCCGGCACCGCGTCGCCGGTGTAGGCGCGATAGTCGACGTCAACATACCCGTACGGGTTCAGATTGAACTGTCCGTCCGGGCTCCTGATGTAAAAATGTTCTCCGTTCCATCCCGCGGTGAGGGGAGCCTCTTTCTTAGGAGCAGCCGGAGTCTGTTCCACCACCACCGCTTCTCCCGAAGGGTCGGGCTGCACCATAACAGCGTTAATCAGCTGTGGGCTGCTTACCGAGTCGGCCACCACGTGAACTGACGGCGACCCGTTGTCGGTTGCTCCGGCCTTCGCATCCACCAGCTTTCCGACCATCGTCTTCAGTTCCTCGATGGTCTTTTGCTGGGCTGCGACCTGGTTCCGCAGCTCGTTGACTTCTGCCTCGGACGCGCTCACGGAGGCTGATCCGCCAGTTTTGCTTGCTGGTCCGGAGTTTTGAGCCGGGGCGAGCAAACCTGACGCTATGAAACCGACCAGAAGTGCGAAACACGCTGTTAGCGACCGCATGTCTTTCCTCTCCCGGGATGATTTGCCAAAGGGCCTGGCCGCAAGGCATCCAAAACGTCGGGTGTGCTGCCTTGACAGTTCGAAACTACAACTGGTCTGGAAAGCCGACCAGTTAGGCGGTTTACCATGTCTACTTTCCATTGTCAAGAAAACTTTGCTGGGAGCGGCGCTTATCAGCGTTTCTCGAACCCGCTGGGAGATCTTTAGCGTCCGGTATCGGACTTTCCACGCTCGGGAGAAAAGGCTGCTTCGGGGGCCTTGCCAGGGCTATGTTTCTAATAGTTCATTGCCGAGTGCTAAAGAGATTTGACTCCGTATACTCGGCCTGCAATGATGTCCTGTTACCGAGTGGCAGGCCAAAATAGCCAAACCCCGGAAGCGCCCCCGAACCCCCGTATTTTTTGAGAGATGCTCGCGCTTTGACAGCGTGGATTCCTGACCAGGAGGTCTGGGAAGTTCAACCCAACTTGCACACCGGGATTGACTTGCAATGCTTCAGCAACTCTCCCCGAGGCGTGCCGTATCGCAGAGGAGATGATCGTGCCAGGGCGGCATTTGCCGTCTTGATTGCGCACCAGAAGGCCTGAAGAGCGCTGGCCCATTTTTCTTGTCTCCGGCAACCGGCAAAGTCGACCGAGGATCGAAGTACCCGTGCCCAAGGAAAACGAATGACACTGAAGTCGGTAGATACGCTTCTCGACGTTCTACATTTCGCCGATAGTCACATTGCAGTAGTGATTCCCGAAATTGGGATGCACGTGACCTACGACTCGCTGCGACAGCAGGTGCTGACCATGGCGAGCGCGTTGGCTTCGGTTGGGATCAGCCGCGGCGATGCGGTGGCCATCGCCTTGCCAAATGGTTTGCCTGCGATCGTCAGTTTTCTGGCCGCCTCGGTTGCCGGCACGGCTGCACCCCTGAATCCTGCTTATCCGTACGAGGAGTTTCTGTTTTTCCTGCGTGATACGAATGCCCGAATTCTCCTTTGTCCTCCTGTCGGCGCCGAATTCGCGCGCAGCGCAGCCGCCGATTGCAACATCCCGGTTTTTTCGGTGGAGATGAGCGAACAGGGCAGTGTCAGCATGAAAGGCGCCAGCGGCACCGCTCCAGCTCCCCAGCCTGGTCCGGAAGACATCGCTTTAGTCCTGCACACCAGCGGAAGCACAGGACGGCCCAAGCGCGTTCCCTTGCCGCATTTCAATCTGGCGGTTTCGTCGGCCAATATTGCCAATACCTACGGTCTCACCGGCGATGACATCTCGCTTTGCGTCATGCCGCTATTCCATGTTCACGGGTTGATTGGCTCGACCCTGTCGACCCTGGTTTCTGGCGGGACCGTCGTGGTTCCCACCAAGTTCAACGCACTGAATTTCTGGCGGACGGTACGCGAGAACCGGGTTACCTGGTATTCCGGCGTACCGACGATGCATCAACTCCTGCTGGCGCGGGCTCACCACAAGCCGGTAGAAGCTGCGACGCTGCGCTTCATCCGTTCCTGCAGCGCACCATTTTCCGCCGGAACTCATCGACAAGATCGAAGACCTGTTTGGCGTGCCTTTCGTCGAAGCCTATGGAATGACCGAAGCGGCCCACCAGATGACTTCCAACCCTCTGCCGCCGCGGCACCGGAAAGTCGGGTCGGTCGGAGTGGGAACCGGGCTGCGCGTCAGGATCATGGATAAACAAGGCAATGATCTCGGCACCGGGCGGCGCGGCGAAGTTGCTATCCAGGGAGCGAATGTGTTTAACGGATATGCAAACAATCCCGAAGCGAATGCAAAAGCTTTTGTCAATGGATGGTTTCGCACTGGCGACGAAGGCTGGCTCGACCCCGACTGCTACCTGCACCTGACCGGACGCATCAAGGACATCATCATCCGCGGCGGGGAGAATGTCGCGCCCCATGAAGTCGACGAGATTCTGAAGAAGCATCCTGCGGTCGCCGCCGCAGTGACGTTTGGTTTTACCCATCCGACCCTGGGTGAAGAAGTGGCTGCCGCGGTGGTGCTGCACGAGCAGCAGGGCGCCACCGAAGCGTCGCTGATCAAGCACTGCCGCGAATCTTTGGCGGAATTCAAATGTCCGAAGAAAATCTACTTAGTGGAAAGTATCCCCACCACCGCAACCGGAAAAATCCGGCGGCGCGCCGTTGCCGACGCTCTCGTGGGTAATCAGCAATGAAATTTCTCGTCGCTGGAGCGGGCGCAATCGGAGCCTATATTGGCGCCCGCATGGCGCAGGCGGGTTTCGATGTTACGCTCTTCGCCCGCGGACCGCATCTTCGCGCCATGCAGGAACATGGCGTGCTGGTGAAAAGTGTTGAGGGAGAGTTCGTAGCGCGGCCTAAAATTGCCGGCTCTCTCGAAGAATTGGAACCGCCTGATGTGCTCTTTCTCGGGGTCAAGGCGCACGGCCTGCCCCTACTCGTACCCCAGTTGAAGCCGGTATTGGGACCGGAAACGACGGTCGTCAGCACGCAGAATGGAATTCCATGGTGGTACTTCCAGGGCTTTGGCGGCGAATGGGATGGATTGCGCCTGGAGCGCGTCGATCCCGGCGGAGTGATTTCCTCGACCATCGAAGCGCGTCGAGTGGTTGGCTCCATCGTTTATTTTTCGACGGAGATTACAGCTCCGGGAGTCGTTCAGCACATCGAGGGAAACCGTATTTCTCTGGGCGAGCCCGATGGCTCGCGTTCCGATCGCTGCCGCCGAATTGCTGAGGCGCTGATCGCCTCCGGCCTGCGCTGCCCCATTACCGCTCGTATCCGGCACGAGATCTGGGTCAAAGTGCTGGGTAATGCCTCGTTCAATCCAGTCAGCGCCCTCACCCGCGCCACACTGGTTCAGATGGTGCGCGATCCCGAAGTATGTTCGCTCATCCGAAACATCATGCAGGAAGTGGAGGCTGTCTCGCGCAAACTCGGCCTGGACTTGCCGGTGTCAATCGATCAGCGAATTGCCGGCGCGGAGAAAGTTGGCGAGCACAAGACATCGATGCTGCAAGACTTGGAAGCGGGTCGGTCGATGGAACTGGAAGCGTTGGTAGGCGCGGTCGTCGAACTGGGCGAGCGGGTCGGTCTTCCCATGCCTTACACGCGAACCGTGTACGGCTGTGCGAAGCTGCTGGCGGAGTGTGCATCCCGGCAGCATCCGCAATGAGCAGCCATATAGCGCTCTACTGAAGCTGCAAGCTGGAATTTGGAGCGGCCTCAATTTCCTCGTTTCAGACTTAGGCCGGAGCTCCTGGTTTGTCCGCCGGACAAAATACCTCAACAAAGTAGTTGCTGAGGGCGTGATAATAGAGCTATACTGCGCCAATGAGGGTGGTCCACTTACCAGACCACATGCCGATGCCAGAACCGGTTCAACCCGACTTTGAAGTCGTTCGCAGACAAAAAGTCTACGAAGCGGTTGCGGAGCAGATCGAGCGTCTCATCCTGAAAAAACTGAAGCCTGGCGACAAGCTGCCTTCCGAGCGCGAGCTTGCGGAGTTGCTGCAAGTCAGTCGCAGCTCAATTCGCGATGCGATTCGCAGCATGGAGCTAATGGGCCTGGTGGAACCGCGCCAGGGAGCTGGGACCATCGTTTGCGAACGGCCCGCCGACTCAGCCGTCAATCCTTTTGCCGACGCGCTGAAGCGCCGCCAGGAGTTGGTTGGCGAGCTGCTGGATTTTCGCAAGATGCTCGAACCGCCGTTGGCTGCACGAGCAGCCACTCACGTTTCCCCGGAAGAAATTTTGGAGATGGAAGAAATTTTGCAACGGCAGGAAGCGAAGCTGTCGCTTGGGGAATCCGCCATTGAAGAAGACGCGGAATTCCACTACAGCGTCGCGTTGGCGTCCGGCAACAGTGTGGTGTTGAAGGTGCTCGATCTCCTCATGGACTTGCTGCGTGATACGCGTCAGCGTTCGTTACAGGTGCCTGGCCGTCAGCAGAAATCGCTGGCCGGTCACCGCAGGATTTTGGCCGCCATCAAGCGCCGGGATGGTGAAGCCGCAAAGTCTGCCATGCGCCGGCACATTGAGGACATCGAAGAAATCGTACTTAACAATTTTTGACCAACAAAGGACCTTGCGAACAGTCGACTCATGCCCCAGGATGCGCGCCACGCTGTGACGGAAAATAACTCGCCGCCTCACACCGCAACCCTCACGTTGCGTGTCACCGAGGCATGTGTCGAGGACATTGGCCACGCCGTTGCTCGACTGGCGCCAGCCGACCTGCAAAGGATCGGTGTCCAGGTAGGCGACGTTCTGAAGATCACAGGAAATACGACCGCGGTGGCACGTGCCGATCTTTCCAGCGATGGACAGGAAGGCATGATCCAGATCGACGGCACCAGCCGCAGCAATAGCGGCGCGGGATTGCAGGAGCAGGTGACAGTATCGCGAATCGAGCCTGACCAGGCGGTTGCGGTTCGCTTCTCGCCGTTGTGGGTGGGAGCTGCGCCCGCCACGATCGCACCCGACCGCATGCTCGAGGACCTGCTGGGCATCCCTGTCATCGCAGGCTGCGTCGTACGCGTCCCCACGTTTGCCAAGGCGGTGAACTTCCAGGTTGTGCGTACCATCCCGTCCGGCCCTGTGGTCATCGGGAAACGCACCGACATCCGGATCGTGGAAGGCGAATCGACGGCGGCCCGCGCTCCGGCGGTATCTTACGAAGACATTGGCGGCCTGGAGCGGGAAGTAGCCAGGGTGCGTGAAATGGTGGAGCTGCCCCTCCGGTACTCGCGTCTTTTTGAGCGCCTGGGCATTCTCGCTCCGAAGGGCGTGCTGCTGTATGGCGCTCCAGGCACGGGCAAGACCCTGCTGGCGCGGGCCGTAGCGGCTGAGAGCCGCGTGCACTTCATTCACCTCAACGGTCCCGAAATCATGCGGAAGTTCTACGGCGAGAGCGAAGCCAAGCTACGCGAGGTTTTCGAGGAGGCGGCGCGCCATGCGCCCGCGATCCTGTTCATCGACGAAATCGACGCTGTGGCGCCCAAGCGTACGGAAGTGATTGGCGAGGTGGAGAAGCGCGTCGTGGCGCAGCTTCTCAGTTTGATGGACGGCTTTATCGCGCGCGGCCAGGTCATCGTCATTGGCGCCACCAACATTCCCGAGGTGCTTGACCCGGCCCTGCGGCGTCCAGGCCGCTTCGATCGCGAAATTGAAATTGGTGTTCCCAACACTCAGGCACGGCTGCAAATCCTCAAAATCCATACCCGCGCCATGCCGCTCGCGCCCGATGTGGACCTGCGCGAGATCGCCGAGCATTCCCACGGTTTCGTGGGCGCTGACCTGGAAGCTCTGGGACAGGAAGTTGGCATGATTGCGTTGCGCCGCTTCCTTGCCGCTTTTCCGCCAGAGATCGAGGGAGTCGCATCCGCGGACGTCGCAGCGCTACAGGTTACCCACGACGACTTTCTCGCCGGGTTGAAGGAAGTTGAGCCCAGTGCCACGCGCGAGTTTTTCATCGAAAAGAGCGCTTCGACGTTTGCCTCTCTGGGCGGCCTCGACCAAGTAAAGCGGTTGCTCGATGCGGTAATCGAGCATTCGCACATGCATGACGAGCTGTACGAAAAGGTTGGGCTGGCTCCGCCGCGCGGCATTCTGCTGACCGGACCCTCGGGTACGGGAAAGACTGCCATGGCGCGCGCCCTGTCGGGTGAAAAGCAACTCCCGCTTATCGCCGTTGACGGCCCGCAGCTGTACTCGAAGTGGCTGGGCGAATCCGAGCGGGCGCTGCGTGAAGTTTTCAAGAAGGCGAGACGGGCAGCGCCGTGCATCCTGTTCTTCGACACCATTGACGCGGTTGCGCCCAGGCTGGGCGCCGATCAGTTCGGCACCGACGTCTATCAGCGAATCCTGAGCCAGCTTCTACGCGAAATCGACAATCTCCGCGACGTTAGAGGGGTGATCCTGGTGGCTGCGAGCAATCGCCCTGAGCGGATCGAGCCGGCGCTGTTGCGGAGCGGGCGCTTCGACTATATCGTTCCGTTCTCCAATCCCGATGCGGCCGAACGCGCCGCTATCATCCGGCTTTGCTGCAAGCAGGCGCCGCTTGCGCCCGACGTGGATTTCGTGGAACTGGCCGGTCGGATGGAGGGCTGCACGGGCGCCGATATTGAAAGTTTGTGCAAGAAGGCTGCGCTATTGGCGATTGTGGAATTTCAGGGCAGCGCTCGCCTGGCGCCTTTCGTCGTTTCGCGGAGCGACTTCCTGACGGTTCTCGAATCCGATCGGGGCAGTCCCAAACAAGTGGAACAGGCAAAAGCACTGAGCGGCAGCGCCGGGACTTGTGCCCCAACGCATCTGTGAAAGCGCTTACGAGGTCGATCATGAGCTACACGGAACTCACAGTTTGGACGCGCGGCATCATCATGGACAAAGAGGGCCGCGACATCGTCAATTCCATCTCGGCTGCGGCTCGCCTTGAGGGCAAGTTCGCCCAGGCGATGGAAAACTACGTTGACAATCCCGATCGCACCAACTGCCCCACCCGCAAGTATTGCCGGGTGAGCGACAGCGTCATCGAAAACGAGCTCACCTATGAAAACGACAACCCTAACATCGTGGTGTTGGTCGAGGGCACGATGGTAAAGGGCTGGGACTACATGCGCGGGATGCCGCCCGGCGGCACGCTGGTGATCAACACTCACTACACGCCGGACTACATGATTCGTTTTGTGCCGGGTCCAGAGCGGCTGGCCCAACTGGTTTGCGTCGATGCCGCTAAGCTGGCCGACCACAAATGGCTCTATTACCGGCTGGGCGAGTTAGGCCTGGATCGTCTTTCGACGGAAGGCGCAGCCGAGCGTAACAAATCGATTGCGCCCGACATTGCGGCGCCGCTCATTGCCGCGGTCGTCAAGACTACAGGCATCGTCAAAATGGAAACGATTAAGCCGATGATCGCGAACAAAAAAGCATTCGAGATGGCGCTCAATGAATTGCACATCATGCCGCTGAACGCGGTTGCGGTGTAGGGAAGGACCAAAGGACCAATGTCGACTAAAGGCACTCACATCCCTGACCGGCTCAAGATCACGTTTGCCGGCATTACGCCCGCACCCTCGCAGGAAAAAGGTCAAGACCTGTTTCCCACTGGCAACTGGCGATCGATCAGGCCAGTCTACCGAGACAAGTTGCCACCTTGTAACAACGCTTGCGGAACCAACGAGAAGATCCAGGGCTACCTCGACCTGGTGAAGCGCGGCAAATATCTGGACGCTTATGCGCTCATCAAAGAAGACATGCCCTTCCCGTCAGTCACCGGGCGCGTGTGCTATCACCCTTGCGAGCAGGCCTGCAACCGTGGACAGTACGATGAGGCCATCTCAATTCGCGCGGTCGAGCGCTTTCTCGGCGATCTGGGACAGGCGTTAACGCACGACGTAGTCAAAGCTGGGAAACCCAACGGCAAAAAAGTAGCCGTGGTCGGCTCGGGTCCGGCCGGTCACAGCGCTGCCTACCAGCTTGCCCGCCTCGGCTATGAAGTGACGATCCTTGAAAAATCGCCGAAAGCCGGCGGACTCAATCGTGGCGGCATTCCGGATTGGGTGCTGCCGCAGGATGTGCTCGATCGCGAGATCGAGCGCCTCGTCGAGCTCGGCGTGACAATAAAGACCAATGTCGAAGTCGGCAAGGACGTAAGTTGGGACGACTTGAAGAAGAACTACGACGCTTGTGTGCTGGCCGTCGGCCTCATCGATCCCAACAGCGTGCGAGCCGAGGGCGAGGACAAGGACGGCGTGCATCTATGGGCTGCCGTTTCTCCGCGACATCGGCATGGGCACGTCGAAGGTCAAGCTTGGCGCTCGTGTCGCTGTGATCGGGGGCGGGAATACCGCGATCGACTGCGCCCGAGAAGCGTTGCGGCAAGGCGCCGTGGAAGTAACCATGATCACGGTGGAGTGCAATCGCGACGAAATGCCGGCCGTACCTGAAGATCTGCACGACATGGTGGAAGAAGGCGTCGAACTGATGCATGGGCGGGCGGTGACCGCGGTCCACGGCAATGGCAAGGTCGAAGCCTTGCAATTGCATCCTGCGCGATTCTCCGGTGCCATCAACGCTTCACCGATCACCATCGATCGAGAAGCCGCTTCTGAGCGTTTCGTCGTCGACAATGTGATTATCGCAGTGGGACAGCGGGCATCGCTCGCCTGGTTGCCCGACGAGTTCAAGAACGAACGCGGGACGATCAAGATCGACCGTTTCGGGCGGCTCGGCGACACCAACTTTTTTGCCGCAGGCGACGTGGTGCAGCTGGGTACCGGTCAGCCGCTGATGGTGGTGAATGCCGTTGGCGACGGCAAGCGCGTTGCGTTCAATCTGGACAAGGTTTTGCGTGGCGAGGCGTTGCAGCCGCGTACGACTCCTGTCGACGTTATCTTCGATTTGAACCGCATGAACATGACGTATTTCCCGCACTTCCCGCGGGTTCAGCAGACGCTGCTGCCGCCGGCCAGCCGGAAAAGAACGCAGGAAGAAGTGATTCAGGCGTTCTCAGAAGAACAGGCGATCGAGGAGGCCAGTCGCTGTTTCAGTTGCGGCACCTGTAACGCCTGCGACAACTGTTATCTGGTCTGCCCTGAGCCGTGCATCGTACGCCCCGAGCGGTCGAACGGCCTCTATAAGATTCTGGTCGACTACTGCAAAGGGTGCCGCGTATGCATTGAGGAATGTCCGACGGGTTGTCTTGAGGGCGTGCCCGAACTGGACTTTGACACCGGCGTAGTACGGATGGATACGGCCTTCGCCATCACGCCCGGGCTGCACGGACGGCAGGCGGAGGAGTTGCGGCATTTGGCGGAACGGCCGGCGAAGAATATTTAGCTGTGTAGGGAGTGAAACATGGCAACGGCTAGTCAGACGCTCAAGAAGAAGACGGTACGGATCAACGGCTGCGTCGCGTCGGCGCAAGCCGCCAAGTATGCGGATGTGGATGTGATTACGGCCTATCCTATCCGGCCTTACACCGCGACGATGATGGCACTGGCGCAAATGGTGGCCAACGGAGAACTCGATGCCGAATACATCGTGGCCGACAGTGAGCACTCGCAATTGAGCATCGCGCACGGCGCCTCGTCGAGCGGTGCGCGCGTCTTCACCGGTAGCTCAGGCGTTGGAGTGCAGTTTGCCTACGAGCTTTATTCGCCGATCTCCGGCAGCCGTATGCCGGTGCAGATGATGATTGCCGATCGCACGCTCGATCCGCCCGGCGATTTTGGTTCCGAGCACACGGACGCTCTGTCGACACGCGATATGGGTTGGCTGATGGGCTGGTCATGCGACGCGCAAGAGGCATTCGACAATCACCTGATGGCCTATCGCATCGGTGAAGACCCGCGCGTGCTCTTGCCGCAAATGGTTTGTCAGGATGGTTTCTTCGTCTCTCACATCACCTCCGACGTCGAGTTACCGGATCCCGGCCAGGTAAAGGAATTCCTGCCGCCGTACAAACATCCATATCCGCTCGATCCTCGGCACCCGGTATCGCACGGCCCGCAGATTATGCCCGAGCAGGGCCCGCCACTTCAGTTGGAGCGCGCGCGCGCCATGGAAGAGTCGATGGCGGTCATCGAGGAAGTTCACGACCAGTTTGCGAAGATCTTCGGGCGGCGTTACGACCCCTGGGTTGAAGAGTTCATGACCGATGACGCCGAGGTAGTCTTCTTCATACAAGGCGGACACGCGGTAACGGCGCGATTCGCTATTCAACACATGCGCGACAACGGCATAAAGGTCGGAATGGTGCGCTTGCGGACCATCCGGCCCTACCCCACCGATCGCGTGAGCCAGACCCTGAGCAGGTTCAAAGTGGTAGGCGTGATCGAAACCAACATGGGCCTGGGCAGCGTCAGTAGCGGAGGCTCGCTGTATGCAGAAGTTTGTGCGGCCCTCTATGAAAGCTCATCGCGGCCGTTGGTTCTCTCATTCATGGCTGGCATGGGCGGCGAGGCCATCGTGCTGAAGGAATTTTACTGGATGGCGCAGAAGATGACGGAAGCGATGAAACGCGGGAAAATCGAAAAACGGACGCACTGGGTCGGATTCGAAGAATAGCGTTACAGCATTGTAGGAGGAATTGTTATGGCGACAATTGAGGTTGAGCGGCAACTGCTGCAAATTCTCGACAGCCCCAACCAGGGCGCGCGTTTTTACAACCCGGAATTACCTTCGACGGAGCCGTTCGTCCCCGGTCATCGCACTTGCGCGGGCTGCGGGCCTTCCATCCAATACCGGATGACGAGCAAGGCGGCGGGCGACAATACGATCCTGGTGGGGCCAACCGGTTGTATGTATGTCGCCAACAGTTCGTATCTGTGTACACCCTACAATGTGCCCTGGGCGCACACCCAGATTGGCAGCGCCGGTAGCTTCACCGCCGGCGTCGCTGCCGCCTATGAGGCCATGATCCGCAAGGGCAAGTGGAAGGGCACATTTCCCAATATCATCTGCGAAGCAGGTGACGGCAGTGCCTCCGACATCGGGCTAGCCTCGATTTCCGGTGCGCTCTATCGCAATCACGACTGCCTGATCATCTGCTACGACAATGAGCAGTACGCCAACACGGGCATCCAGGCGTCGTCGCGAACGCCCTACGGCGGTATGACAACGTTTTCGCCTCCCGGCCCGAAAGTTCCGGAAGCAAAGAAGCTGTTTCCCAAGGACCTCGCCCGCATGATGGCCGCAGGCCATCCGCACTGCTATGTGGCGACCGCCAGCGTGGGCTATCCCATCGACTTGATGAACAAAGTCCGCAAAGGACTGAACCACCGCGGCGCCGCGTATCTGATGATCTACACGCCGTGCCAGAAAGGTTTTGTATACGAGACGCCGCGCTCGATCGACCTCGGCCGGCTTGTCGTCGAATGCGGGCTCTACCCGATGTGGGAGTGGAACCCCGAGCAGCGTGAGTTTGATTACAGCTTCCGCCCGCAGAGCATGCGGCCGGTATCTGAGTACTTGAAATTGCAAGGACGCTTCGGCCACTTGCACGCCGAACACATCGCAACCTTGCAGAAGTTCGCCAATCAGCAATGGCGCATGATGGGCGTCGAACTGCCGGAGGCCCTGATCCAGGCCGCCGATGCGAGAAACCTGGCTGATATGGCGTCTGCGGTTGCGGCTGAGGCGGTGGCGCAAACTCTATGAACACCAAAGCGAAGGAACCGGAAGTCGAACCTGAGGGCCAGGAAAGCTATATCGTCAGCGAAGGCAAGAAGCGCGGTTCGACGCGAGACGTTCGACCCGAGGCGGCCTATGATCGCTACTATACCGTGCTGCGGGTGCACGCCGGCGACGCTATTCTCACCGACAACTGGCACACCAATGAAGTGCTGAACCACGCGCGCAACAACTTCGAGGGATACACCTTCGCGATGCGCACGCTGGAGGCCTGGGGAGCGACGGTGGAGAACAATCAGCGTGCCTACTACACCGCCGGCGGGCGCGTGTGGGTCATGGATCTGGAGCCGTGCGAAGGCAAGAAGCCGCGGCTGCCTGGCGCCGGAATCGGCAAGAAGTAGGTGTCCTTGCCGCGCGTCCTGCTCATCGACGACACGCCGGAGATCGCCGAGCTTCTGACGTTCTCCCTGCGCGATCATGGCTACGAGGTCTTCGCAACCGGATATACCACCACGGTTAATGAGCTGCTTGTGGAGCACCGCGCCGATGCGCTCGTGCTCGACTGCACCAGCTTCGACATGAGCGAAGCGCTCTTCGACAGCGTGCGCTACCATCCCGATCACGCCGAGCTTCCCATCCTCATTATCAGCGACACTCTGGGGGCGGCTGACGCCAGCCTCAGTTCGCGAAACGCGCGCCGGGTCTTGCTGATGGGAAAACCGTTCAGCGGGTCGCAGGTTGCCAGTGCGCTGGCTCAGTTGCTGGAATAACTATGCCAATGTGGAGCATGGACGACTGGCAATACGTGGAGCGCGAGGTCGTCACCGACCCGAAAGGTAAGCAGTGGACGGTGGCGCTGATGGACGTGCTAGGGCAGAAGGGCGATCCCGAGATGCCCAGCAAGCTGCTGGAAATCCAGTACGCCTCAGGCCGGTATTTCACCCTTGTCTATTCGGCAAGCGGTGGCCTGCAACGCGAACGCGGCTATGCCTCGCTGTTAGATGCGACGGATGCATACCAGGAGCTGTTGATGGGGGTCATCGACGGCAGCCTCGATCCCACGCAACCCGTCTTCCGGCAAGACCTGGAAGACTGACCCTGCACAATCGCCGCTTCCTACCGTCCCGGATTCAGATCTCGCATCACCACGTGAAGCACTTGTTTGGTCACTTTTGCATCGTGCTCGGAAATTGCCGCTTTTGATCCTTTCTCACCATCGGTATAAGTGAGGTCCCGATATGCCCGCGCTAATGCCGGCAGCCGGGCGCATCCTCCGCGAATGAGTCCAATCTTCTCTGCGAAGGCGAGGCGCGTCTCGAATGACCAACCGGCAATTTTGCCTGCCGGCGCATCCTCTGCCGCCAGGGCACTGAGACCCTTGTGTTCGAGCGCGTCGGTAACAATGGCTTCCAATACCCCACAAGCGGTGAGCAGCGCCAGGTCATACTCGCCTTGCTCGAAGGCACGCCGGCCATTGGCGTAGGCTTGCTCCAGAACCGGACGGAGCTGCGGGTTGTGAACGAAATCGAATTGGCGAGGCGCAGGCGCTTCCAGTGGTGCGGAAGCGGCTGCACCATCCTCCATTCCGGAGAGCGAGCCAACAGCTTGTTGAAGAACGCCGAGCAGCCGGTTGACAATCTCAGCCGGTAACGCTCCTTCGATCGCATGGCCGTCCGTTGACCGCATCAGGAAGGCATCGCTAAACGACCGCGCAAGCCAATGGGCCTTGCTGCCTCCAGACAATTGATTAATCGTTACACCGCAGTCTTCCTGCCACACGCGGGTGGCGGCGATCGCTGAACTGCTGGACGGATCACTCGCCAAAGCGTCGCCAACCTCGCGCCCGCGACGGATCAGGGCATGGAGGTGGGATTGGTATGTCGCGATCTGCGCTCTCAAGCTCTCGTTCATAGGTCGCGTGTTGTGTCGATAGGCTGGCGCCACGGGAAAGCGCACGGATCATGACGAGCCTTGCCACTCGAATTTGTGAGCGTTAGAGGAATGGCTTGACAGAGTGTGGTGAGCGTGTTAGGTTTCATGCTGCCGAAAGTGGTTCGGTCACTGGACCAGTATAGCACGACCTGTGCTGATGGCTTGGCCGAAGTGAAGGCATGGTCGTCGGATTCCGATAGCAGCTTGACCGTAATTTAGTAGACAAACAAGATTTTGCAAATGGGACTTCGAGTCTGTTCATGTTCAACGCGCTGACACGGAGGCTAAACCATGGCTGAAGCTCCGGCCGCCCTGATTCACCCCTCGCGTATTCCCAATCGTTGGATCCAGCTCATAGCCGGCATCGTCGCGATGATGGCTATCGCGAACCTGCAATATGCCTGGACGCTCTTCACCAAGCCCATACAAGCACATCTCCACGTATCGCTGGTCGCGGTGCAATGGACTTTTACCTTGTTCATCGCTTTGGAGACGTGGCTTGTGCCCTTTGAAGGGTACATGGTAGACCGCATCGGACCACGATTAATGTTGGGTGCGGGCTCGATCATGGTCGCTCTGGGATGGATCGGTTCTGGCTACGCTGAGACGATCAGCGGCTTGTATTTTTGGTACGGACTAGGTGGTATCGGCGCTGGCATCGTCTACGGAGGGACGGTTGGCAATGCGCTGAAGTGGTTTCCGGACCATCGCGGTTTGTGCGTCGGCCTGACTGCCGGAGCTTACGGCATCGGTACAGCTACGACGATCGCTCCCATCGCTTCCATGATGAAAACCTCGGGCTACCAGCACACCTTCATCGTGTGGGGAATTGTCCAGGGATTCGTTGTGTTGGTGGCTGCCTTGTTCCTGGCCAGGCCTCCGGTGGGATGGAAGCCGCCAAATTGGGACGCCAAGATAGCGAAGATCAAGTCCAAGGTGAACACTGCGGTTGCCGACATGACGCCGTGGGAGATGCTGCGGCAGCCAACCTTCTACGTCATCTACCTGATGATGACAATGCTGGCCTTCGGTGGTCTGGTGGTTACCGCGCAACTGAACCCCATGGCTTCTTCGTATCATGTAGACAAAATCGTGGTGGCCTTCGGAATGACCGCAGTAGTGCTGGCGATTACAGTCGACCGGTTGCTCAATGGGCTTACCCGCCCCTTCTGGGGATGGGTCTCCGATCATATCGGCCGCGAGAATGCCATCTTCATCGCTTTCATTCTGGAAGCGATTGCGGTGTATGCCCTACTTCAATTAATCGCTCACCCTATCTGGTTTGTTGTGCTGTCCGGCCTCTGCTTCTTCGCGTGGGGGAACATCTTCTCGCTGTTCCCGTCGCTCACGGCCGACCTGTACGGAAGTAAATGGGCAACCACGAATTATGGAGTTGTCTACACCGCGAAAGGAGTGGCAGCGGCCTTCGCCGGGCCCGGTGCTGCCTGGATCTATGGCCGGACCGGCTCCTGGGAAAAGGTCTTCTGGGCAATGATTATCTGCGATGTGCTGGCCGCGTTTATGGCTTTGCTATGGCTGAAGCCTCTGGCCGCTCGGGTGGTGCAGAGATTCGGAAAAAGTGGATGTCGCAGGCCTGTCCAAAGCCGATCGTCTCAGAACGGCGTAGGCAGGTTAGCTGCGCGACGACGTTGCTCTTCCCATACTCTAAACCGCACTGTGCGTGAAGTAATCTCACTGCGCAGTGCGGTGTTGTCTTGGTGGCCGCTGATTGGGTGACTATCTCTTCGCCGCCAGCAGACGCTCTTCCAAAGCCTTCAGTTCAAGGTTGAGTCCTTCAGGTAAGTGGCTGCCGAAGTGGGCAAAGTGCTCCTTGACTAACGGCACCTCGGCCTGCCAGCCCTCGATATCAACGCCCAGAAGTTCCGCCAGGTTTGCCGCAGAGACCTCCAGTCCGCTGGTATCAATATCAGCCGTGTCTGGAATCCGCCCGATCGGTGTTTCCTTCGCGTGCACTTTACCGTCGCAGCGCTCAAAAATCCATTTCAGCACGCGGCTATTTTCGCCGTAACCGGGCCAAAGGAACTTACCGTTCTGGTCCCGGCGAAACCAATTGACGTAGAAAATCTTGGGTAGCTTGGATGTCTCAGAGAGTTCCGCCATTCTGAGCCAATGCCCAAAGTAGTCGCCCATGTTATAGCCGCAAAAAGCAAGCATCGCCATGGGATCACGACGCAACTGTCCTACTTTTCCGGCTATCGCGGCTGTTGTCTCGCTGCTGACGGTTGCTCCCAGGAAGGTACCGTGCTGCCAATTGAATGCCTCCGTGACCAGCGGAACAATTCCAGCGCGTCGTCCGCCGAACAGGATTGCATCGATGGGCACGCCGTTCGGATCCTCCCATTCGGGGGCGATCACCGGGCACTGCCTGGCGGCGACGGTAAACCGGGCATTGGGATGCGCCGCCTTCCGTCCTGAGTCCGGTGTCCACCGTCGGCGCAGCCAATCCACCAACTCTGGCGGCTGCTGATCGGTCATTCCCTCCCACCACACGTCGCCGTCGAGCGTCATGGCGCAATTCGTGAAGATAGAGTTCTCGGTCACCGAGAGCATGGCGTTGGCATTCGACTTCATGCTCGTGCCCGGCGCCACACCGAAGAAGCCGTATTCCGGATTGATGGCGTAAAGCCGGCCATCGCTGCCAATTTTCATCCAGGCAATGTCATCGCCGATGGTCTCCACCTTCCAACCGGGAAGCGTAGGGATCATCATCGATAGGTTGGTCTTGCCGCAAGCCGAAGGGAAGGCGCCCGTCATGTACTTCACCTGACCGGACGGGCTGATCAGCTTGAGGATCAGCATATGTTCCGCCATCCAACCTTCGTCGCGCGCCTGCACGGATGCGATGCGCAGTGCGTGGCACTTCTTCGCCAGCAAGGCGTTGCCACCGTAGCCGGAGCCATACGACCAGATCTCGCGCGTTTCAGGAAAATGGCAGATGTACTTTTCCTTGGGGTTACAGCGCCAGGTCGAGTCCGGCTGATTCGGTCCAAGCGGGGCGCCGACCGAATGCAGTCCGCGCACAAACTCGCCATTCTCTCCTAGAGCTTCAAGCACGCGGCTACCCACCCGGGTCATGATGTGCATGCTGACGAGGACATAGGCAGAGTCGGTAATCTCCACTCCGATCTTTGCGCTGGGCGAGCCCATCGGCCCCAGGCTGTAGGGGACGACGTACATCGTGCGTCCTACCATCGAGCCCGCGAACAATCCCGCCAGCTTTTGCTTCATCTTCGCCGGATCTTCCCAGTTGTTGGTCGGACCAGCCTCCTCCTTGGTTCGCGAGCAGATAAAAGTCAGCTCTTCGACCCGGGCCACGTCAGCGGGGTCGGAGCGGACCAGGAAGCTGTTGGGCCGCTTCGCAGAATCCAGCGGAATGGCGGTCCCGGTAAGCACCAGCAGCCGCAGCGCATCCTGGTACTCTCGCGGTGAACCATCGCACCAGTGAATGCGATCGGGTTTGCACATTCGCGCCACTTCTTCGACCCAGCGCTCGAGCTTAGTATTTCTGCAGTTATTCGCGGCTGCATCAACTTCTATCGTCGTGGTGGCCATGCTAAATATTTCTCCATAGAAGAAAGCGTGGATTGAACTACCTCTTGCCGATCATGTTCGACGAATGCAGAAAGGCTTGTCTGCCAGTTAACCCGAGGCTGCGCCCAGGTTCAGCAACTCAGTCTCATGGGGGTTTCGGAGTCGCGCAGGCTGAAGGCGATCGTGGGAGATAAGGCTCAACGATGCACTCCCTGCCATCCAATTAGTTTACCTGATTATCGCCACGGCAAGCCTCGGAAAACGCAGGGATGGCTGCTTGCGGCGGGTCCAGGGAGGCCCTGGCCGGTTCGCGCGTTCTGCCTACCGTACCGTGATGAAGTAATACGCGCTCATCGCAAGCCCGATAGCAATCACGACGCGCCGCACCTTCACTGGGTCGGCTCTTTGCGCGAAGCGCGCGCCGAACCAGCCACCGGCCAAAGAACCCGCAATCATCACCAGGCAGTGGGGCCAGAACACGGCCCGCGCCAGAATGAACATCAGCACTGCGGCCGCATTAATCACAACTGCCAGTAACGTTCGGATCGCACCCATGGCATGGACATCACGCATGCCCAATGCCGCCAGCATTCCCAGCGTGATGAACCCGATTCCTGCGCCGAAATAGCCGCCATAAATTGCGATCAGCAACTCAACAAATGAGATCACAGTGACCACTTGCCATGTCGCCTTTCGCCAATCATCCATGACCGCGGTCTTGCCGGCGACAGTCCGGATCTGGTTGCCGAAAGCGAACAGCAACGTGCCGCTCAGCAGCAGCCAGGGAACGAGGTGCAGGAAGACGTGTTGGGGCGTCTTGAGCAGGAGCAACGAGCCTGCCAGTCCTCCGACAACGCTGGTTAGCACCAGAGGGACCAACAATCGTCGCGGTACGTCCAGGCGTTTCAGGTAGGCACCGGTGCTGGCTACCAACCCAGGCCACAGCGCGACCGTGTTCGTCGCGTTGGCCTCTACCGCCGGCATACCTGTAGCCAACAGCGCGGGGAACGAGATAAAAGTGCCGCCACCGGCCACCGCGTTCAATGTTCCCGCAATTGTTGCCGCAAAGAATAGGAAGATGGCCTGGCTGAAGTGCAAGTGCAGCGCTGCGGCGATCAGCTCTGCACCATCTCGTGGATTCATCCAGATCGCCCTTTCAAGCGCCGCCGACTTCCGTCGTCCGTGGTGCGGTGAAGTCCGGCACCGCCCGGCGATCCTGCTTATTTTGGAGACGCAGACACAGTGTCCGGCGAGGCCGCACCTTTCACCGCGACCAGGTAGTCGACGATCAGCGCCTGGTCCGCTTCGGAGATCGGGGCACCATAGGCGTCGACCATTTTCTTGACCTCGTTTTGCCAGACGGTTTTGGATAAGTGCGGCTGCATCGAAACATATCGAGCTGAATGACAAAGAAGGCAGTCTTTGCGATAGGTATCCACGTTCGGTCCGTTTGCTATCTCGCCGGGATACTGTGGCAGGACGATACTGTGCACTTGGCTCGCATCCCCCTTTGCGGCTGGATTCGATGGACTGGTTGAGGGCTGTTGTGCGTACACCGCGACGGAACCCGCCAGGGCCATCGTGAGGGCCGCAGCAAGAACGATTCTGCGCTGGTTCGTGGATGGCATCACTGAACGACCACATCGAGGTGCTCGATGACGTCACGCTGATAGCCGCTTCGGTTCCACTGCGTGGCGGGTTGAGTTTCGCCTGCGCCGTCAGTCGCGCGCACCATCAAGCGATAAGACCCTTTCGCCGGCGGCGTCCACGATGCCTGCCATCTGCGCCAGGAATATTTCCCCAGGTCCGCGTTGAGAATTGTGTCGCTCCAGGTCTTTCCACCATCTTGCGATATCTCCACGCGGCGAATCCCATTACCTCCGTCGTTCGCGACTCCTGCCAGATCATATCTTCGTCCCGCCCGCAGTTGCGCGTCCGGCTCAGGCGATACGAAGATCGAATGGACTGGCATACGGCTGATGGGAACCGTCGCCGGTGAGAGGTGTTGGGGAGCTTCATTGGCATCGGCGTTATCGGGAATGCGATACGCCTTATCCATCCAGAAGGTCTTTAACGGCTGATCAAGGGCCGTAATGGATGAGAGGGCCTTGACCCAGTAGGTGGAGTACCAGCCTGGGACCACAAGACGAATGGGGAAGCCGTTCAGCATCGGTAGTGGTTTGCCGTTCATTTCGTATGCGATCATCACTTCGCCGTCCCGAGCATGGTCAATCTGCAAAGACTTTTCGAAACGCGGCGTCTTCTCAAGCGGAGGTACGTCGAGTCCGTGCAGACCCACTTGGATAGTCCCGGGAAGTACCTCTGCCGCATCCAGAACGTCCTTCAATCGCACGCCTTTCCAGCGAGCATTGCCCATGGCTCCGTTGCCCCATTGCCCGCCAGGAACTTTCGGCTCGAACAAGCTGCGAGAGTTTCCGGCGCACTGGCACAGTGCGACCAGCGAGACCGCCTCGAACGTCGATTGCAAATCCTTGATCGACAGGCTTAAGGGTTTGCGGACGTGTCCGCCCACCTCCAGCCGGAATGTGTGTAAGTCGACGGTGGTGGGTATTCCCGAGAGGTGCCAGCGCACGAAGAAGGCATCGTTGGGAGTCAGATCTGTCTGGAAGTAATGTAGTGGCGTTTCCAACTGCGGCGGCCGGTCGGTGAGCAGAATAAGGTCGGTTTTCTGCGGATACCGGGCCAACTGGCGAGGCGCAGTTTCCGCGGGCGCCGTTGTAGAGCCCAGGGCCGACCAAGACTCTAAGCCGTACGTGAAGGTGCGGCTGGCTGCGGCCAATCCACCGAACGATGCCAAAATCGACAAGAATCTACGACGATCAAGCGATCTGGAGTGTTCCGTTGAGACGGTGTCGATAGATCACCCCGGAAAAGCAGGAATGTCGGGCGAAATCGCCCGACAACATCTTTCCACAAGTCATTGGAACGATACAAGGTGTAGGAAGGGGATTCTCAGCGGGCAATGGCAGCCCGGTTCAAGGGAATCTGGTCTGCTTGGAAGCTGCCGAGGGTCCTGAAGTCTCGCGCTGCGGAACGGAGCAGAGCTAATCAGGAGTGTAGCCAAGAAACTCTTCGTGTCCCTCGAAAATCGTAACCAGCAGATGGCGGATCCGTTGTTTCAGACTTGCTGGTCCTGGCTCGTATGCTGGCTCGTACATCGGCTTGGCGCTCGGTTCGACAGGGACCTCTACTTCAGGCTCGACCATGGTTGCTGGCATAGGAATGCTCCTTCAATCAAGCTGCTCAGGTTCGGCAGACGAGATCCTCATTCCTGAAGCGACCCACAAGGAAAGGAGGATTCGGAACCTCAGCCTAAAGCTACCCGCTCCTGCTGCGTCGTCCAATGATTGCCGTCACGGGTCGATGTGATGAGATTCACAAATAATCCGGTAACGGGTTCAGGTCCATGAGAATGGGCCCGGTCATTCTCGCCGTGCGACTACCTCAGAAGAGACATAAGCTTTTCAATGTAAACTGAGGCTGGTCACTTCGCGAAAGCATCGTTATTCCATCTCAGGGCGCACTGTTGCAAGCCGATAAGAATCCGGAATCAGGAGGATGAATTGAAACATTCCATACGTGCAGTGATAGTGGGGCTGGCATTCACCATAACCGGCTGTGCATGGGCCCAATGGTCATCGGACCCGAATCAAAATCTCGCTCTGTCTACCATGCCTAACGCAGACCAGGTACAACCCAAGGCTCTGGCTCTTCCTAACAACAATTGGTATGTAAGCTGGTTCAATAATAATGGCGCCATTCCCAACTCCGGATACAACGTCTACTATCAGCTTCTAAGTCCCAACGGCGTCGAGCAGTTTCCGCACAACGGCATCCAGGTGGCGCGGGAGACTGGCCTGAGCTCCACGCAGGACTACGGATTTGCCATCGACAACGACGGCAACGCCATAGTGGCTTTTCAAGACCTGCGTCGCGATCCCAATAACCCACAGATTACCGTTGCCAAGATGAGCCCCTCGGGCCAGCCGCTGTGGGGGCCTTTGGGCGTAGCTCTGACCTTCGGCCAGAACAGCTACAATATTCCCAAAGTGACGGTCACCACCGATGGTTACATCGTGGTCGGCTGGGTATCGAACAATCAAACTGTGCTACAGAAGCTCACTCCCAGTGGCAGCCCAGTATGGGTCGGATCGCCGGCATCGAACTACGGTGTTGTGCTGCAGCAGTCCGGTTACGATTATTTGCTGGCCGACCTGCACGCGGGCGACAACGGGTCCGTGGTGGTTTCCTGGGTTGTGAATCAAGGCTTCGGCAGCAATAATTATCTTTACGCCAATAAAATTTCGCCCAGCGGCCAACTGATGTGGGGCTCAGGGAACGTTCACGTTTACGACGGCGGTTCGTTGCAGTTCGGTGAGTTTCCCTACTTCGTTCCCGACGGCAATGGTGGCGGCGTATTCTCCTGGTACACCAACGGGCCTACGCTGCAGGTCTTTGCGCAGCATATTCTCACCGACGGTACGGAGGCGTTTGGACATAACGGCTCGCAGGGCGCCATCGGTGGCACGGATGTAAGGGTCAGCCCGAGCGTTTCCTACAATCCGAGTACCCAGGAAACGTTCTTGTTCTGGACTGAAGAAGATTCTCTGCAAAGCGTTCAGGGAATCTCGGCGCAGAAATTCAATTCTGCCGGTGCGCTGGAGTGGGGTAACAGCGGACTGGTGATCGTGCCCTTAGGTAACGACGCCCAGATCAACCCGCAGAACGTCCAGGTTGGCACCGGCGCGCTGGCTTATTGGGTGGACCAGCAGGCAACCGGCAATGGCACCGTTGAAGCAGTCAAACTCGATGGCAACGGCAACTTTGTCTGCCCGGAATTTCCGGTCTCGTCGGCGCTGTCGCAAAAGGCAAGGCTCTGGGCTGGTCTCGCTCCGTCTGGACTTAGCACCGTCGCTTTCCAGGATTACCGCACCGGCAATTCAGACATCTATATCCAGAACGTTAATCCTGATTGCACGCTTGGCATCGAAGGCCGATGAGGCAATGTTTTTCGCGTGGTATCCTCATGAATGTCCCTGGGTAAGTGTGGGGTAAATTCTCAAGCTTAGCTGGACGGAGCTGCGCCAGCGCTTTCCGCCACAGGATCTAAGTTCTTGAGCCAAGGAGAGTAACGATGAAGGCAATGTTGATCGCTGCGATGGCAGCCATTCTCGTAGTCGGGACGGCAGTCTGTGCGCAAGACCTAACGCAGGACGTCAAGAAAGGCGCTGATAAAACTGCCGACGCAACCAAAGACGCCAGCAAAGATGTCGCCCACGGAACCACGAAGGCCGCCGACAAAACGGCTGACGTGACCAAGGACACCAGCAAAGATGTTGCTCACGGAACTACGAAAGCAGCTAAGACGACAGGCAAGGCCGTAGGCACGGCCGGCAAGGACACCGGAAAAGCCGTCAAAACGGGCACCGACAAGACTGTTGACGCCGTGAAGTAAACTCAGCGCTCATCAGGTTTCCCGGTTAGGCTGGCTTGGCCGAAATCCTAAGATTGCATTCAGGCGTTGGACAGGTATAGCCAGCGGGATGGCTTGGTTTGCCGCGGCTTCGGATCTCGTAGGCCATTCCCAATGCGCGTGCGGATATTCCAGGTTGACGCCTTTGCCACTCGGCGGTTCACAGGCAATCCTGCCGCAGTGATGCCAATGGAGAGCTTTCCGGATGACGCTGTGCTGCAGGCCATCGCCGCGGAAAACAACCTCTCCGAGACGGCTTTTCTGATTCGTGAAGGCGGCGACTACCGCCTGCGCTGGTTCACTCCCCTAATCGAAGTGCCGCTTTGCGGTCACGCCACGCTGGCCAGTGCCGCGGTGGTCATGGAGCGCCTGGACCCCGCACGCAGCAGTGTGGTCTTTCACTCGGCAAGCGGGCCTCTGACGGTGAACCGTGCGGGAGCAGGTTACGTGATGGACTTTCCGGCCCGATTGTCCGAGCCAGTTCCGACGCCGCCGGGCCTCGTCCAAGCCCTTGGCGTCGTGCCAGTCGAGGCTCTCGCCAATACGTTCAACTACATGGTTTTGCTGGAGAGTGCGGAGGTCTTGCGCCAGCTTGCTCCCGACATGACGGCGCTCGCCCGCATTGACCGGCCGGGGATGATCGTGACCGCGCCAGGGGACGGGACCTACGACTTCATCAGCCGTTACTTCGCCCCAGCGAAGGGCATCCCGGAAGATCCTGTGACCGGAGCCGCCCACTGCATGCTCACACCCTATTGGGCCCAACGACTAAAGAAGGCAGAGTTTCGCGCCTTCCAAGCCTCGCGACGCGGCGGAGAAATTATCTGCCGTCTGGCTGGAGATCGCGTTGAACTGGAAGGCGCCTGCGTTTTCTACCTGGAAGGCGAAGTGGAAATCTGACGGCGTTTCCCACGCCTGCCAGTGCGACGGAAGGGAAGTCAACGCGGTTCCGACGCTCGATGTCAATCCTCTCAAACTACTCCGACCGCAATGCGTTCACCGGATCAACTGCAGCAGCTCGCCTGGAGGGCAGATAGCAGGCAAAATACGCGCTTACGATGACACAGGCGGTGATAGTGGCGTAGGTGAGGGGATCGATGGGACTCACGTTGAACAGAAGTGACGACATGAGGCGCATCACAAGGAAAGCGACCACCAGGCCGCATCCCACACCGATACTCGTGAGCCACAACCCTTGCCGGACGAACATCGCGGTCAGCGTGCCCTGTTGTGCGCCGAGCGCCATGCGAATGCCGATCTCGCGAGTGCGCTGCGAAACCGAATACGAGATGACACCATAAATTCCGATAATCCCAAGCAGCAATGCCATGCCGCCTGCAACGCAAAGCATGACTAGCGTGAACGAAGTCCGCGCCATGGACTTGGTATAGAGTTCGCCGAGCGTTGAAACGTCCGCCAGGGGCACGTTCGGATTGATCGCCCAGACGCTGTGCTGGACTTCCTTCACAAAGGCTTCCGAGCCGGCGCGCGGACTGCGAATGACAAAAGCCACTCCCCGCCGGGGCTTTGTCTTTTGCCCCTCAAACTGGTCCGGCATGACCGGCCAATAGACGGAGGTTGGCGCTTTCTGGTCGACGCCATCATCGTGTACGTCTTGAACTACTCCCACAATCTCAAACCAGTCGTCCGTACTTGCTACGCGAATTCTCTTTCCCAGTGCGGTGCCGGGATCATTCCAATACTCGCGCGCGAAATTCTCCGAGATGATTGCGACCGGCCTCTTTCCATAGGTATCCGTCCAGGTGAGATCGCGGCCGGCAACCATCGGTGTGCCCAGCGTCGCGAAGGTTCCAGGCGAGATAAACTTAAACCGACGGATGGGGGGAAGTTCGCCCTCCGTGGAGGCATGATCCTGCGCAAACAGCACATCGTTCGAATCGTATCCGTCCATGGGCACGGCGCTTGAAAAGCTGACCGAAGAAACGCCGGGAATGGCCTTGAGTTTGTCCAGAATGTCTTCTTGCATCCGGACCACCCGCTCGGCCTGCGAATCGGGGATCTGGGTTTCGGGAATGTAGAAACGGAATGTCTCTATTTCATCTGGCGCGGTGAAGCCAGGAGACACGTGAAGCAAAGCCCGAAATGTCCGGATCATAAGGCCCGAGCAAATTAGAAGGACCAGGGCGAGTGCTACCTGCACCACCACCAGCGCCTTGCGCGCGCGATGTCTCTCGCGGCTCTGGCTGAGGGCGCGTCCGCCTTCCCGGAGAGCGCTGTTCAAGTTCGCGCTGGCATACTTGATGACCGGAATGGCGCCAATCAAAAGACTGGTGAAGAGCGCCAGTGAAAGTGTGAACCCCAACACAGGAAGGTCGATGCCGATTTCGTGAAGGCGGGGAAGACCGGTGGGCGCGATTGCAACCAGAATGCGGAGCGCTCCGTAGGCCAAAGCGAGACCAATCAGGCTGCCCGCAACCCCAAGAACCAAACTCTCGAAGAGCAGTTCCTTCGCTATTCGCCCCCATCCAGCGCCCAGGGCCGAGCGGATGGCGAGTTCCTGACGGCGTCCTTCCACCCGCACCAGCAGCAGATTCGCAACATTCGCGCAGGCCACCAGCAGCACCAGAACGATGGAACCCATCAACACCCACAACACGTTGCCCACGTCGCCGACAACGTCTTTCTTCAACAGGCGCAGGTTTGGCGCCACGTGCGCTTTTTCAAAGAGGCTTGCACTGAAGCCCTCGGGCGCTGGGAAACTCCGCCACACGACAGGAAGCAGACGAGCCATGTCGGCATCCGCCTGGACCATACTGACACCAGGCTTCAAACGCGCCAGGGCACGTTGACTGAAGTTGCCGAGTTTTGTCTTGCTGCGGTCCCACTGGAAGGGCAGGATGAGCGCGGCGTCCTGCAGGTCCAGAAAATGAAATCCCTGCGGCAGAACGCCAATGATTTCTCTCGGCTTGCCGTCGACGGTGATCGAGCGTCCAACGACGGAAGATGCGCCGCCAAACTTCTTTTGCCAGTATTCGTAGGAAAGCAGCACAGTTTGAGGTGCGCCCGGCGAATCATCCTGGCGCGTGAACAGACGTCCGAGCGCGGGCGTCACTTCCAGAATCGGTAACGTACCATCGGTGACATCGAGTCCGCGGACGTGTTCCGGGTCGCCAATGCCGGTGACGCTCAGCGAATCGCCATCATAGACGCCAATATCTTGTAGCGTGGTGTTCTGCTCGCGATCGATAAAGTAAATGGACGGCGCCATGTTGAGATCTTTGATCCCGATTCCAGGCGCCGTGTGCCATACCCCAATCAGTTGCTCCGGATGGCGATACGGCAGAGGCTTCAGAAGAACGCCCTCCACGACGCTGAAAATTACCGTGTTCGCTCCAATGCCGATGGCGAGGGTGAGCAGCGTGATCGCCGTAAACAGCGGGGCTCGACCGAGCCTGCGCAGAACCTGTCGGAGCTGATCGCTAAACATTGCCATGTTCCAAGCCTCAGGGCGGTCCGGATATGCAGGCTACTGCGGCTTTGCTTGAGCTGAAGCAACGCTGCTTGTGCTTTGTACGCGAGCAGTGGCTCGGTAGTTCCGTGGTTCATGGCTGCAGCCCAACCGATTTAACGGGAGCTACAATGACTTGTGCGAAAAGTCATTGTCATCGTAGTTGTGCTGGTGGTGCTGGCGCCGATTGCGTTCGTGGTAGCGCGATCGGCGACGCCCGTTATTAACCTTCCCTCATCAGTCACCTCCCTCGGCCAGGCTACGCCCATTACCGTCGACATACACGATCCGCATGGAGTCCGCAGGCTGGCGGCTTTTGTCGAGCAGAATGGCGCCCGTTACCAAGTGTTTGAGCTGGCGCAACCTTCCAACCTGGCGGACACCACGGCCAACTTTACGGCAGGCGTCAAGACTACGCCGCAGCTGAAGGACGGCAAGGCGAAGTTGATCCTGGAAGCTACCTCGAACGATCTGCTTCACAAGACAGCCCGCCTGGAACGCGAAGTGACGGTGGTGACGCAGCCGCCCAGCGTAAGCGTGGATTCAGAGCAGCACTACCTTTATCTGGGCATGGCTGATCTGGCAACGTTCAGTGTCTCCGGAAGCTGGACCGAAGCGGGTGTGCGCGTCGGCGATGAGACATTTCGCGCGTGGCCAATGCCTGGCGGCAAGCCAGGCCTTTTTTCGCTCTTCGCGTTTGCCTGGAACATGCCGCCGGGAACTGCGCCGTTGGTTTACGCCTCCAATGGAGCAGGGAACGACGTGACCAGTCCGCTGGTTGTCGTGTTCCCAAAGAAAGAGCAGCCGAAGTACACCACGCATGACTTGCAGGTGAGCGACGCATTCATGCAGAAGGTAATCAACGAGCTCGACCCGAATGGCACGGGCGATCCAGTGGCGCGCTTCGTGAAGATCAATAGCGAAATGCGCCGCGCCAACAACAAAACGCTTTCCGACCTGCGCCTGAAGACGGTAGACAAATTCCTGTGGTCGCAACCTTTTGCGCGGCAGCCTCACTCGCAGGCGGAGGCGACCTTTGCCGACGTGCGGAACTACATGTATCACGGCAAGAAGATCGATCAGCAGGTCCACCTGGGATATGACCTGGCGGTCACCCAGCATGTCGGCGTCGAAGCCTCGAACGACGGCAAAGTCGTGTATGCGGCCCCGCTAGGCATTTATGGCAACTGCATTGTGGTGGACCACGGTTACGGATTGCAGACGATCTACGGCCATCTCAGCAAAATTGATGTACACGAAGGCGACATGGTCAAACGAGGGCAGATCATGGGCCTGAGCGGCATGACCGGCATGGCCGGAGGCGATCACATTCACTTTGCCATGCAACTGGATGGCGTCCAGATTGACCCGAAGGAATGGTGGGACAGCCATTGGATCAAGGACCACATTGCAAAACGGGTGGAGCTCCCCGGGTTCAAGCAGTAAAGTGGCGATCGCGAAACTCTGGCGTCCCTACGGTGTCTGTGTCGTAGCTGTGCCGCCGCTCCGCCACCCCATCAAGCGCAAAAAAGGCGCTCGATGGGGACCCCGGCTCCGCGGCTCAATCATTTTTCCCACTTCACCGCGGGCTCACGCCCGCGGCTAACACAAATGTCGCCGCTCCTCCACCCCAGCAACCGCAAATGCGGCGGTAGCTGGGGACCCCGGCTGCGCGGCTGGTTCGATCGGCTTTCCGGCGGCTCATCCCAGCGAAACATTCTTCTGCCGGTTGCGAGACAGTCTCTGAAGGCCGTCCCCTTCGAGAGATCAGACTTAATCAGAGTTTCGCTAAAGCACCGGGACGTTCCGCCTACAGCGTTTTCAGATACTCGATAATCTGCATTCGCTCTTCTTCCGACAGCTTGCGGCCAATCACTCCATTGCCCTTTGGGCCGTCATTGAATTCATGACCCGCGTTCGAGTTGCCAGGCAGGTCGGTACGGAACTCACTGGCGCCCGGGAGGGGATCGGTATTGAGGCCGAGTTTGACGGGATCGTATTGCTTGTTTCCGAGATAAAAGACTTTCGGCCGCTCCGAAACCGGCGACAGCAATGCAAACAGGTTGGGAACGGAGCCGTTGTGAAGGTACGGAGGCGTGGCCCAGACGCCGTTGTGGGGGCGCGCCTTGTAGGCCAGCGGCGCCAGGAGTTCGTTGTCCCGATAGCCGTTCCACTCCTCCTGCTGTTCCGGCGAAAGCTTGAGTTCGGCGTAGGACTGATCGATCAGCTTTTGCGTAATGTACTTGAGCCCGACGCGGGCAGATATGATCCCTTGTCCCAGCGGCCCACTGTCGGCGGTCCGGTTGTAGAAATTCTGCGCCTCCTTGGGATCAGTTCCGATCTCGCCCAGAGGAATCATGGTTACCTTGAAGAATTGTTTTCCTTGACTGTTGGCAGTGGTGGTCCAATGCTCGGGCTTGCGGCCTTCCTCGGAAAGCATAGGCGGCTGATGGCAGTGCAGACATAGTTCGTTATAGAGTTTTTCGCCTTTGGCCGCCTTGTCGGCATCAATCTTCCCGAGGATGTCTTCCGGCCACTTAGGCGACCAGACGCCCGCTCCAAGCTCGGCGCCGCCGAGCAACAACTCGATCTGGTGGAGATCGTCGACGTGAATGGTGTTCTGGAACTGCACTCCCGGATAGCCTAGAAGGTTGATGCGCGCCCGTACGCCCAGCGCCTCGCCAACGTTTCGCCCCATAGGCTGCTGAATGGATCCGTTGTATTGCACCCAGTTCATCCAGGAGGCATCCCAGACCGGCGGGAAGTTCACAGGGCCGTCGCCGACCACCAGGTTCTTGTTATTGTTCAGTTCGGTTCCAAAGACGAAATTGCCGATGCGGGCCAGTGCGTCGGTGCGGCCATAACCTTCGGGGGTCGGGAAGAGATGCTGCGTCGCTTTGAACTCAGTAAAACTAGTGTCCAGATAGTACTTGAGCGCCTTCCGCAGGAGTACTTGGTCGGCGTGCGAGTGGTTGGGTCCGAGTACCCGGTTAGCAAATCGGTGGAAGCGCACCGGATCATAGTAAGTCCAGGTTATGGCGAGACCCAGGGCCTCAGTGAATTTCTGGAGATCGATCAGCGATGGGCCGGCGTCGATGCGAATCGCCTTTTGGTTGTAGAACAATTCGCCGGTGTGGCAGGCCGAGCAGGTAATGCCGAGCACTACGCTTTTCTGTCCACTGTAGGGATCAACGAAACGATCATCGCGCGCGAAACCAACCGGCAAGCCGTCCGGATTCTGCTGGTAGGCAGGGTCGGGAATAAAGCCGAAACCCTGCAAGTAGGAGTTTTCCCGGAATAGAGGCGCTCCCGTGACGGTGAAACGCGGCTGCTCCAGCGCAAGAAACCATGCATAAGGTAAGAGGTTGCTGCCTTGCGCCATGTGGTAATAACCGCGACGCTGGTCTTCCGTCCAATTCTGAGGAAGCCAGGCGACATCCCCTGGCCGTTCGATCTGCGGCACTTCCAGACTGTTGTGTATGGTGAAAATCGCAATTACTGCCGCGCATAAGGCCAACACAACCAGCAACGCCAGTGCGCCGGCAACCGTGGGACGCTTGAGCCAGGGTGTCTTTGCCGGAGCGGTGGCCGGCTGCTGACGCATCGGTCTGGGCGCCAGTTCGCAGGCGTTCTCCGCCTCCGTGACGTATTGCTGCGGCAGGTTCTTCGGCTTGTAGTCCGCAACGTCGCGCATCCGATGAAGAACGCTTTCATGAATGTGGACGCCGTCAGGGATAAATCTGGCCTGTGCGAGATTGAGCCTGATACCGCGCTTCCACTTAGGCTCAGCTTGCCCCGGCACGGTCACGGGATGGAAAAAGAGCTTAGGCCAGAATTCGCCCAGCCACCAGAATCCACCCAGCGATTTATGCAGGTTTCCCTTGTGGTCCGGCGAGACATATGGAACCGCGGCTCCCAGCACATCAATTACTTTCTGGGGATTCAGTTGCAATCCCGCGGATTGCGCCTCGCACACCATCCAGCGCAGCGCAATTTTCGATAACCCGCTCTCAGCTTCCAAGTAGCTGCCACCGACGTCGGAGTGAACCCCTGCGAACCACACTTGTTTTACATTTTGGCCTGCGGCAGCTGGCTCATGGATCAGGTTCTGACGGAAAAACGCGCGGCGCTCGTCAATCGATATCGCGTGCCGCAGGACCGGGATGCCGGGCAAGGTTGCGGTGTAGGGTAAGTGGCCGCCCCTGGTGTGAATGGGATCGAGAATCCACCCCACTGAACTTACGGTGTCCCACAATCCCAGGAAGTGTGGTGTGCAGGGGATGCTGAAGGTGGTTCTGAAACCGGCGGCGATTTCGAATTTGCAGGGATCGTTGCTCTTGTAAAGCCGCAGAGCATAGGGAATCAACGCCTCATTTCCCGGCGTCAGCAATCCAAACATGTGCAGCAATCCGCAGAGGGCGCGAGCCGTGTAAGCGCCGCGACTAAAGCCGAAGATGTAGATCTGGTCGCCGGGGTTGAACTCTCCCATCAGGAATGAATAAACATCGGCGATATGGTCGGAGAAGCTATACCCGAAGGCCAGCCCCCTTACCTGGGTCCACCACTTTCCAAGCGCGCTGAGGGCGTTTCTCGCTCCCATGGTTCCGACGCCGGGGTGATAGTAGGCGGTTTGCTTGTCTTGTTCTGACAACGCCCAATAGAGCTTTACGACGTTGGAGTTGGCGGAGCCATACTGATTTCCGGTTCCGTCACAGCACACGACAATATTCCTCGGCATGGTTGATCAACCTCCAGCGCGCGGTGACCGAATCGCGCGTGGCAAGTGAGGGCTGACCAGGGTAATACAGTCAGCTCACGTGAAGAGAGGCCAGGCACGAGTGGGAACAGGTGTTGATCTTACACGGTCAGTCAAGAAAGTGACGAAAGGGGAAGGCACGGCAGGAAACGGTTCCGACGGATACGACGGATACATGGGAGTGTGCTAGATTCGGACAGTTTATGGACACTGCGCCCACAATTTGTACCCGGAGCCTGACCCGTCGTTTCGGAGAGTTCGTTGCGGTGGACGGCATCGATCTGCGCGTGTCGCGCGGGCAGTTCTTCGGCTTTCTGGGCCCGAACGGGGCAGGGAAGTCGACCACCATCAAGATGCTGACTGGTCTGCTGGCCCCCAGCTCGGGGAGGATCGAAATCCTTGGTCTGGATCTCGCTGCCCACCCGGTGGAGGTGAAGCAGCAGATTGGGGTGGTTCCTGAGGGGATGGCGTTGTTCGGGAGACTGACTGGATCAGAGTTTCTGAACTTTGCTGGACGGATGTACGGACTCGACCGGGAGACCGCGGCTCAGCGCACGGTCGAACTGCTTGATTTCATGCAGCTGGCCGACCAGCCCAGGAAGCTGGTCACGGATTATTCCCACGGCATGCAGAAGAAGCTGGCGATGGCAGCAGCGGTGATTCACGGGCCCAAGGTGCTCTTCCTGGACGAACCGTTCGAAGGGGTGGACGCCATCGCCGCCGGGACCTTGAAGGCGATGCTGCAAGGCATGATTGCGCGCGGCGCTACGATTTTTCTCACATCGCATGTGCTGGAAATCGTGGAGCGGCTGTGCAGTCATGTGGCCATCATTCATCAGGGTCGTCTGGTGGCGCAGGGAGCGCTGGACGAGCTTCGCGCCGGCGTGGAGGCGCAGACGTCCGGTGGTGCCTGGCGACGGATTGGGGCTCTCCGGCGAAAGGATGACTCTGGAACAGATTTTTTTGCGTACCGTGGATGGCATGCACCGCACCGACCAGGAACTTTCATGGCTGGGATAGATCGGTCGATAGGCGGACCTTGGCAGCGACTCATCGACAAGAGAAAGACTCGGGGATCGATCATTGACTAAAGCCGGCTTCACCGCAAGCAGCAGTCACCTGAGGGCAGTTGCGTGGATGCGTTGGCGGCTCTTCGTTAATTCGCTGCGCACCACGCGCGGCAAACTGGAACTGGTTTCGCGAGGCGTCGTGTGGCTCGCCTTCGCAATCGTTGGATTCGGTGGTGCCGCCGGCATGGGCACGGCGGCGTTTTTCTTCGTTTCGCAAGGCAAGCCAGAAATGCTCGCGGTCCTGTTGTGGCCGATCCTTTTCTTCTGGCAAGTCTTTCCCATCATGGCGACAGCCTTCACGAACAATCCCGACTCTTCCAACCTGCTGCGCTTCCCACTGAACTATAGTTCGTATTTCTTAGTGCGGCTGGCGTACGGCGCAGCCGATCCGGCAACCGCTCTGGGCAGCCTCTGGTCGTTCGGAATTCTGCTGGGGGTGGGGCTTGCGAGACCCAGGTTGCTGCCGTGGACGTTGCTGGTGCTGCTTGCCGTTCGCCGCCTTCAATCTTGTGTTCATGCAAATGATATTCGCCTGGGTGGAACGCTGGCTGGCGCGGCGCCGCACGCGGGAGATCATGGGCGTTCTGTTTCTTCTTCTTGCTGCTGAGTGTTCAGGTGATCGCGCCGCTGACGGGATATTTCACCCAACGGTCTCGACCGGAAGTGCGGCTATTCGTGGATTTATTCCTACAGGGACAGAAGATTCTTCCGCCGGGACTTGCCGCCCGCGCCATCGCACAGGTTGCAGGTTCGCAGTTTCTGGCGGGCTGCTATTCGTTGGCTCTGCTGTGCGTTTTTGTGTGGGCCATTGGCTACTGCCTGCACGTGCGATTGCTGGCACAGTATCGCGGTGAGAGCACTCAGCGAAACCCGCGCCAGTGCGTGTTCTCGCGAAAGAACGTCAGCGGCGATTGGGATGGAATTTGCCCGGACTCGCGGCCCCGGTGGCAGCGGTTTTCGAGAAAGAGATTCGCTCTCTGCTCCGCAGTGGTCCCATGTTGCTTACCTTGCTCATGCCCATTGTTATGCTGGTTATCTTCCGGTTTGGGCCTCTGAACTACGCCCGGCAGGCGGGGACAGCGTTGCCTGCAGCAACCCCCGGCTTGGCGTTTCCCGCGGCGGCCGGCTTTGCGCTCCTGACATTGACCAATCTCATCTACAACAACTTTGGTGGAGACGGCAGTGGTGTCCAGTTCTTCTATGCATGTCCAGTGAAGTTTCGCGACATTGTGCTTGGGGAAGAATGTCACCCATGCCGGGGTCCTGGTGCTGGAAACAACTGTGGTGTGGGTCGCGGTCATAAGCCTCTTTGGCCGGCCGACCGTCAACATGACCATCGCGACACTCATCGCTTTGTTATTCGCCGCGGCGGTGAATTTTTCCGTCGGCAATATGCTGTCGATCTACTCGCCGAAGAAATTCGATTATTCGACATTCGGAAGACAACGAGCTTCCCAGATCACCGTACTGATCAGCATGGGAGTGCAGGTGTTGGTGGTGGTAATCGCGGGGAGCGCGTTCTGGATAGCTCGGCGCTATGGGAATTCCCAGATTGCAGACCTGATTTTGCTGCTGTTGGCGGTAATTTCGCTTGCCGCGTATAGGGCCGTTCTTGGCCGCATCGACCGTGTGGCGAAGACAGCACCAGGAAATGTTGATTGCTGAACTTTGCCGGGCCTAGCAGGCTGCTGAAAAAGTCATCGTGGAGGAAAATTCAGGTAGAGCTGGCCTTCAGGCCAGCGTCCAGGCCCCTCCTTTCTCATCCTGAGCCGGCTTCACATGGCTGCTGAGAAACTCCGCTTTGAACGCTTTGTAACAGGGCACGACTTCAGTCGTGCCGAAAAGCCGTTTATTTTCTTCCGGAGCCGGCTTCAGCCGGCGGCACAAGTCCCTTCGTTGACTTTCTCGGCACGCGGTTAGTGCTGAGCCCTTAAGCGATACTTACTGCAACTCAATGTGGCTGGGGTAGCGGGGCGCAGCCGACAGCGGCAGCTCGATCTCGCGCGTCTCGTTGGGACTCACTTTAAGCTGCTGCTTTCCGGACTCCATCCGCGGCCCTTCCATTTCGATTTTGTAGTCGCCGGGAGCCAGCGAGATCAGCAGCGGCGTCTGTCCCACCGGCTTGCCATCAATCCGCACTATGGCTTTCGCCGGCGCAGACTTCAAACTGATTTTTGCTGCGTCTTTTCCTGCACGTTGCTCAAGCGCCCGCCGGTTCGCATTTTGCAGATTGTTCTCGGCACTGGTCACGACTCCCGGCTTGTCAAGCGTTTGTACGGAAGCTGACTTCTTGCTCGGCGACAGCGTGGAATCTATCTTATTGCCGAGTGCGGCTAAGCCGCTGCCATTGCCCGTCACCGCGTGACCATATTCGACAGCCGCCTGAGCTGCGGCACCGCAGCTCAAAAGGAGCACCAATGCGATTGCCATCGCCCCGGCTGCAAGCATGCGGTTTGCCCCAACCGAAACGGCGCAAGTCCGAAAGATCGATCGTGGACTCCGCAGCATTTGACGTGGCCCTCTGGCCGCTAATGTAGCACAGGTGTCCAGCTGGGGGAGTTGAGAAGTGGTGTCCTAAACTTGCATTGTTCGCGGGTTGGCTGGACAGATTTGCCTATGTAAGTTCTCTGCCACTTTCAGAGTTTCCGCCTCTTTGGATCTCACGGTGAGGAAGCAGAACATACAGATGCTTTGAGTATCAGATATGGGCCGGAAGTCTTGCTCCGTGGACACAGACACCTCCGTGTCATCTAGCGCAGAGTGGCCGAGTAACTGATCTGAGACGGTTGCGGGAGAGACCCGCAAGTGTATAACGTGAAGCGCGACTCAACACAATAAAATCAATAGGTTGGCAACAGTGGTGACAATCGGATTAAGGTGCCGTCTGAGAGCAACTCCTGAATCGACCAGATGTTCAGAGATGCGATTGCAACCGCTTGCTGTTTAACAGCTACGCAACTGTAGGACACTACCTGCGGAGGCCAATCCCTAAAGCCCTTTCGCCTGATTAAGCTATGATGCCTTGGATCACTTGATTCCAGCGCCTTCAGCATGACCCAGGGGCCTCCGGAGTTCACGAAGTGGTTGACGATCAGAGCCAGCCATCGCAGTTGAGACCGGGGCCGGACAGCGAGTCCGCGCCCGGCAAGGGCCCACTTTCTTCTCCGAAAACGCGGGCATTGGTCCTCGGAACCCTTCTTGTTCTGGCAACCGCCGCACTGTACTTTGCTGTTATCGGCTACCCTTTTTGCGACTTTGACGACACCGTTTACGTCACCGCGAACGCTCACGTCCAAAGCGGCCTTACGTGGGAAACCGTCAAATGGGCATTTTCCACCTATGACGCGGCCAACTGGCATCCCGTCACCTGGCTTTCGCACTCGCTCGATTACGAGTTCTTTCGTCTCGATCCAGCGGCCATCACGGCGTTAACGTGGTGCTGCATATCGTCAACGTGCTGTTGCTGTTCTGGGTGTTGCTGACGGCGACCGGTTTTGTTGGACGCAGTGCCATGGTGGCTGCGCTGTTCGCATTGCATCCCATCAATGTCGAATCCGTAGCCTGGGTGGCGGAGCGCAAGAACCTCCTCAGCATGCTGTTTTTCCTGCTCGCGCTCGCGGCCTATCGCTGGTACGCGCAAAAACCAGAAATCCTCCGCTATCGCCTCTGCGCGTTCCTGTTCGTGCTGGGATTGATGTCCAAGCCTCAAGTCATCACGCTGCCGTTTGTTCTGTTGTTGTGGGATTACTGGCCGCTGCAGCGGATCGCTTTTCGCCCTTCGCTATTCGCTTTTCGCCAGAAAGACGCGCCCCTCGCGTCTGACGAAATTCAACTTGCAAAGAACGAACAACGACCTTCTGACGAAGCGCCAAAGGCGAAGAGCGAAGAGCGATTCCTCTGGTTGATCCTGGAGAAGCTCCCGCTGCTGGCGCTCTCCGCGGCCAGCGCCGTCATCACGGTGAAGGCGCAACAGGCCGGTGGCGCCATCGCCTCGTTCAGGATTCCCCTCGACATTCGGCTGGCAAACGCCGCACTCTCTTATGTCCGCTATCTGGTAAAAGCCTTCTGGCCGTCACGGCTCGCGGTTTTCTACCCTCATCCTCTCAGGTATGCCGTGGGATGGCAGGCCTTGGCAGCCTTCCTTTTGCTGCTCGTCATAACGGTTCGCGTAGTCCAGGCGCGCCGCCATCGCTATCTGCTGGTGGGATGGTTCTGGTTTCTGGGGACACTGGTGCCCATGATCGGTCTGGTGCAAGTGGGCACACAGGCTATGGCTGACCGCTACGCGTATCTGTCATTTGTGGGCCTCTACCTGATGATCTGCTGGGGCGTTGCTGAACTGGCTCAGCAACTGACATCTCCCTCCCGCCGTGCTGCCGGCTACCAGCATTGCAGTCCTGTTTGCCCTGATGATTGTTGCTTATCGCCAGGTCGGGTACTGGAAAGACGATGTGACGTTGTGGTCGCACACCGTAAAGGTCACTAACAGCAACTTCGTGGCAGAAGACAATCTGGGAGAGGCGCTGGTGGCACAGGGCAAAATGGAGGAGGCCATGCCGCACTTCTTCAGAGCAGAAGCGATATTTCCCGCCGATCCAACCAGCAATTTGAACATCGGCGCCTACGAGCAGGTGCGGCAGAATTTTCCCTCAGCCATCGCTCAATATAACCGGGTGCTACGCAACACTAACAACCCCGCCGTCAGGCGCAGGGCTTTGATGAACATGGCTGATGCCTACAATGCGCTTGGCGATACCGCGCGTGCCAGACAATGTTTGGAAGCCGCAGATAAGCTGCGCTAACGAGAGTCTCAAGTTGCCGCTCGTGCGATAGCCAAGGCCGTGATCGCGGCGGTTTCGGCGCGGAGGATGGTCTCGCCCAACGAGGCTGATATCCACTGTGAAGTTGAGAACGAGCCTGACTCCTCGGCGGTCCAGCCGCCTTCCGGACCTACAGCAAGCGCCAGAGATCCCAGATTGTCCTGTGCCTGCAAGATGTCCGCAAGCGATGCTTCGCGTTCGCTTTCGTCGAGCACGATGCGGGGCGCGGGAGAAGCGCCGGTGTCGTTGGATTGGTCTGAGCCTTGATCTGGCGCGCTGGAGAACATGAGAAGCTTCAGAGCTTGGCCGAGTTTAACCGGGTCAGCAATATCCGGGGGCGCGGTGCGGCGGGACTGTTCCGAGGCTTCGCGGGCGATTCGCCGCCAGCGTTCCACTCGCTTGTCCGCGGCAGCAGCAAGGTGTTTCTCGGTGCGGCGCGCAATCACCGGAATGATGTGGGTAACGTTCAGTTCGGTACACTTTTCTATCGCCCACTCCATGCGATCGAACTTGAAGACGGCCAGCAGAAGCGTAATCGGGATGACGGAACTAGCGGCGATCTCCTCGCCGAGTGCAAATTCCACTCGGTCATCTGCGACGCGAGCGACCGTGGCGCGCCGCACCTGATCACCGCAAGCCACTTCGAACTCCTGTCCCACGCGGGCGCGCAAGGTTCGCGAGAGGTGAGCGGCATGGTCTCCGGTAAGGGCTGCCCGGTCAGAGGAAAACTCGTCGGCAATCCAGCGGCGGCGGGTCATCGGGTGAAGAGTAACAGAACCGTCGCAATAGCGATGGCGGCGTAGACGCCGCCGAACAAGCGGTTCTGCGTGGCCAGGACCTCTTCGCTGGAGGCGCGGCAGTTGGACAACGACTCCACTGCAGACAGCATGACCAGCAACAGGAGAACGATAAGCCAGCGCGCCTGCCGCGCCTGGGCGCGCAGCAGGAAGGGAATGCCAACTACCGCCAGTCCCAGATAGATGAAGCCGGTGATGCGCGCGCGCTTGCGCCGCCTGGGATCTTGATAGCGCAGCATCACGATGCGAGCGAGCTCGCGTGGCTTAGCCAGACGTGCCGTTGCCGGGAGCGCGGTGACTACCAGCAGAAACCAGGCGTAGATGCGGAGGGTCTTGTCCAAAGAGGAATTGTATTCCGACGACGGGGATTAGTTGGAATCGTAGCCATTGATCTGTTGGCAGGGTGTTTTCTTTGCTGACAACTGACAACTGACAACTGACAACTGCTGTCAGTGCTTGATCGCCCACATCACCCAGGCGGCGACGAGCACGCCGCCGATGAACAGCGCGAAGCAATATGCGCCGTAGCGGAACATATCGCGCGGGGTGTTGCGTTGCGAGATGCCAAAGACGGTGGACGCGCACAGCGCAAACAGCAGGGCGGCATTGAAGTGAGAAAGTTCGAGGGTCATGGTTTCTTGCCGATCGCGATGTGGTGGGCGTCGACGGCGGCGATAATGTTCAGCAATCCCGCCACTACGATGTACTTGGTGCCATAGTCGGCCACGGCGCGATGAATGTTGCCGATTCCCCAATCCATCATGCGCGCCACAAAGTACAGCGCGCCCGCGCCGATGTCGCCGATGAATCCCAGGATGTCGAGCAGGTCGCCGGTATTAAACGAGTACACCTTGCCCTGCATGCCCAGCCCGGCGAAGAACATGGTGAAAATCGCCACCATCAGCAGCAGCCCGCGAATCCAGCGGCGCTGAATGAAGTGTCCGAGGCCGGGAAGGAGCCATCCCGCCAGCGGCGCGATGATTGCCATGGAGTTGGTCTGCGCGCGCGGCCTTCGCGTTGCGCGGCATGGTTGCTGTGTTTTGCGGGTTCGCCATCAGATGAGCACCAACTCGTTCTGGATCCGTCCGGTCACTTCGCCTTTGCCGTTGCGCGTCATCATGTTGATCTCGCTGCGCACGCCGAACTCCGGCAGGTAAATGCCCGGCTCGACCGAGAAGCAGGTGTTGGGCAGGATCTCGCGATCGTCCTTGGTCTCCAGATTATCAAGGTTCGCGCCGTTGCCGTGAATGTCGCTGGTGATGGAGTGCCCGGTGCGATGGATGAAGTACTTGCCCCAGCCTTTGCGCGTCGATGAACTCGCGCACCGCCTTGTCCACTTCCCAGCCGCGGACCTTGCGCTTGGCGTCGAACGCCTGCTGCACGGTCTGAATGCCTACGTCGCGCGCGTCGCGAACGATCTCGAAGATCTCGCGCTGCTTGTCGCTCGGCGTGCCGACCACGCCCGTCCAGGTGATGTCGTAATAGACGGAGTTTTCGGGTTTGGCGCACCTGGCCCAGATGTCGAGCAGCACGAAGTCGCCCTGCTTGATCGGTGCGGACGTTGCCGAAGTCGGCTCGTAGTGCGGATCGCCGCTGTGCGCGTTGACGCTGACATTCGGCGGATCGCAGGTCTCCAGGCCTTCGCGCTTGAACGCTTCCATGATCCACTGCTGCATCTCGAACTCGTGCGTGCCGCCATTGCGCGCGCGCTGTCCGACTTCCTGGAAGAACGCCGCGGTGATCTTGTCGACGGCGTCGCGAGCTTTGAAGTGCGATGCCATCTGCGCGTCGGTGAGCGTCGCTTCGAAGCGCGCCACCAGGTTCGCCGAGCTGACAATCTCCTTGCCGAAGCCTGCGCATCAACTCCAGCGTGCCCGCATCGACCAGCGAGATGTACGGAATCTGGTTGTTGGGCGAGTACTGCATGGTGACGCTTGTGTACGGCTTGAGCATGGTCTCCAGGTTCTGCCACAGCTCCTGCCACGCCGAGTACTCCATCTTGCTGCCGGGCAGCGAGTCGAGATGATGGCTCTCGATGCGGTGTACGAGCTTCACCGGCTCGCCGCTAGCCGGAATCAGGTAGAACCAGCGGCGCGTGACCAGCATGTTGGCCGGCAGGCCGAGCACGCGGTACGCGATAGGATCGCGATGATGATGATCGTAGAAGAGCCAGCACTCGTGGCCGCCGTCGCGCAGCGCAGCCTGGATTTCAGGAAGATTCATTGCGTGAACCATTGTAAATGAGAGTGCGGCCAAGGCGTTTTCACCACGGAGACACGGAGGAGCAGGCCTTGCGAGCTTACAAAGTCTCAGCAACTAGGCGATCGCCCGCAGCAACCAAGAACTCAAGCGGTCAGCCGCCACCGCTGAGACAAAGATCCAAACGACGGCTGCCAGATACAACATCCTGAACAGCCATTCTTTTCTGGTTTCTGAAGCTATGTTGGCGGCGAGCTTTGAACCTTGTAAGCGGCCATGTACTGCAAAACGACACACGTCACGCCAATAATCAGTCCTGAGCCCAGCCAGGGTGTAGCCAGCAACGCCTACTCTAGCCATCCTCGCTGGTCGCAACGCACTCGGGATCGCTATCGTAAAGCAAATCGAAGCCAATAAATCCCATAGCGCGAAACCTCGCTGAGCTGCAATGTTCATGTCGCTTGGTGTCTTTAGATTCGCGCGCTCGACATTCGTTAGCTAAATCTTGCTATTGCCTACTTCAGCAATACCTTCTCCCGCGTCGCCGCCGGCAGCGTCTCGCACGCGGTCCGCAGCACCAGTCGCGGCGTGCGCTCGCGGATCGTCATCAGGTACTCGACCGTCTGCTCCGGATTGGACTTCGCCGCCTCGCGCAGCAGCCAGCCCAGTCCCTTCTGCACCATGTCATCGTCGCTGGGTAGCAGCATCTCGGTGATGCGCTGAATGTGATCGAAATTCTTGTGCTGACGCGTGCTGTGAATCAGGCTGACGGCGGCGGCCCGCTGATGCCAGCGCTTCTTCGACTTCGCCCAGCGCGGCGGCCGGGTCAACAACGTACTCATCGGCGCGATCATCGGCCCGATCAGGTATTGCACCAGCCCATCGTGATCGGCCCAGGTGCTGACGCGGTCCAGCCAGCTCTCGAACATCTTGAACTCCGGCTTGCCGAAATCGCCGACAATCCCCTGCAGCATCAGGACGGCGAATACTTTTTCTTCCAGCACCTTGCCGCGAAAGAGTTGATCAGCGACCTGCAACAGATACGGCATATCGTGTTCCGCGAGAATCGTGCGCCGAAAACGCACCGCGACTTTGCGCAACTCGTGCGTATACCAGCCGCGCGACTTGATTTCGTGTTTGAAGAAGCGCTGCACTTCTTCGGTGTGCGGCGCGGACGCACCATCCACCAGCACCCGGCGAATGTGAGCAGCGATATAGGCAGGATTCTTTCTCATATGGAAAGGCAGTATCGACCTTCAGCGCTGACGTGTCATCGAGGAGGGCAATCAGTTTCTGCGGTGGAGACGACCGGCCTCAAGCCGGCAGAGATCTGACGCCAGCGAACAAGGCCTCGGAATACCACGGCGTAGAGCCGACCTTACGATCAGCCGGTGCGGCATGGCTAAAGGCATGCCTTCCACCAGCCCTTCACGCTCCCGGATGCACCAACATCCAAATTCCGAGCGCCAGAATAATGCTCGACACGATCAGCCGGAAGACGTTCTGCGGAATGCGTTGCAGCATCCACTTTCCCGACAGCGTTCCCACGACGACTCCAATCGTCGCGATCGCCGCCATCGGCCATTGCGCGACAATTTCGCGGAATTGCAGCGCAGCATACACCGGCATGCGAAAGACATCCACCAGCAACGCGATCGCGGTCGCCGTAGCGACGAAGGCATCGCGTTGCAGTCCGAAGCCCAGCAGCGCCGCCGAGCGTATTCCGCCCTGGTTGCCGACCAGTCCACCAAACATGCCAGACAGCGCTCCTGCAATCCATCCAGTTCGTCGGCCGAACCTCATCCGCGAAGCCAGGCCAGTGACGCCAGTGATTCCCGCGAACACCAGCAGCGCTCCCAGCACATAGCCAAGGACCAGCGCTGCGCAGCCAGATGTGCAGCACTGCGCCCGCCAACCCACCAACGGCGCTGGTGACGCCGAAGCTCCACAACACTCGCCGGTCGACGTGCTCACGAATCACGGCGAAGCGCAGCGCCGTCCCGATGAAATGCGGAATGGAGACAACGGCGACCGCCAGCTTGGTGCCGATCCAGGCGGCCAGCAGCGGCGTCAGAATGCTGCCGATGCCGAAGCCCGAGATCGCGGCAATGGCGCCCGCGACGATTCCCGCGAACGTGAGCAGAAGCTGGTTATGGTTCACAATGAATCCAGCCCCGGCAACGACGGGATAAAAGATGATAGCCCCTATGCAGCGACGTGTCAGCCCGGGTGGCAATAATAAATCCGAGCCCTTGCAGGGACACCCAAAATCTTCACGGCGCAAATCAGCCCTCTTTTCCACATCTTCCTCAGACTGCAGCACGCTGCCGCGAACGCATAAAATAGGAGTAGCGATGCCCCAATCCGAATTCGTTCATCTTCATCTTCACACCGACTACTCCATGCTCGACGGCGCCTGCGAGATCGAGCGCCTGGTCGAGCGCGTCAAGGAACTCGACATGCCCGCGGTCGCCATGACCGACCACGGCAACATCTTCGGCGCGGTCAGGTTCGTCAACGCCGCCAAAGAAGCGGGCGTCAAGCCGATCCTGGGTTGCGAGCTCTACATCTGCAAGAAGGAAGACCATCGCGCCTCGCCCGAGGGCGACAGCTACAACCATCTCATCGTGCTGGCCGAGAACGACCAGGGCTATCGCAATCTGGTCAGGATCGTCTCCGAGGCATCGCTGCACGGCTTCTACTACAAGCCGCGCGTCAGCAAGAAATTTCTTGCCGAGCACGCGCAGGGATTGATCGGCCTGTCGGCGTGTCTGAAGGGCGAAGTTGCCGAGAACCTGTCCGAAGGCAAGTACAACGCTGCGCGCGAAGCCGCCGTCAACCTACACGGACATTTTCGGCAAGGGGCAATTTCTATCTCGAGATTCAGGACCAGGGCGTTCCCGATGAGCAGCGAATTCAGGCAGACCTGCTGAAGCTGGAGCAGGATCTCGGCCTGCCGCTGGTCGCCACCAACGACAGCCACTATCTCTGCGAGGATGATTCGCACGCCCAGGACGTGATGGTCTGCATCCAGACCGGCAAGTCGATCCACGACACCAACCGGCTGAAGTTCCACGGCAACCAGTTCTTTGTGAAGAGCGCAGCCGAGATGGGGAAGGTCTTCAACGGATATGAGCGGGTGCTGGCGCGCACGCTGGAGATCGCTGAGCGCTGCAACGTGCGGCTGGAAAAAGTTCACGACCCGTTTCCGCAGTTCGAAGTGCCTGCGGGCTATTCGCTGCCGGACTATTTCGAGCATGTCACTCGCGAAGGCTTCGGCAAGCGGCTGAACATCCTGCGCGAGCTGCAGACCATGGGCCGGCTGAAGCAGCTCGCTGGAGGATTACGAGCAGCGTCTGTCGCGCGAGATCGAGATGATCCGCCAGATGCAGTTCTCGGGATACTTCCTCATCGTCTGGGACTTCATCCGCTACGCCAAGGAGCGCAACATTCCGGTTGGGCCGGGCCGCGGATCAGCGGCGGGATCGCTGGTCGCCTATGCGCTGAGCATCACCGACATCGATCCGCTCGCAGAACGAGTTGCTGTTCGAGCGCTTCCTCAATCCCGAGCGCATCAGCCTGCCCGACATCGACATCGACTTCTGCATGAACCGGCGCGGCGAAGTCATCGAATACGTCACCCAGAAGTACGGGCGCGATCAGGTGGCGCAGATCATCACCTTCGGCACCATGGCAGCCAAGGCCGCCATCAAGGATTCCGGCCGCGCCATGGATATTCCTTACGCCGAAGTTGAGCGCATCGGCAAGATGATTCCGACGACGCTGAACATCACGCTCAGTCAGGCGTTGAAGGACTCGCCACCGCTGGCTACCGCTTACGAAACCGAGCCGCAGACGAAAGAGCTGATCGACACTGCCAAGAAGCTGGAAGGCCTGGTGCGCAATGCCGGTGTTCACGCCGCGGGCGTGGTGATTGCGCCGCAGCCGCTGACGGAGCTGGTTCCGCTGCATCGCACCAAGAACGACGAAATCGTCACCGCCTACGACATGAAGGCGGTGGAGAAGCTGGGCCTGCTGAAGATGGACTTCCTCGGGCTCACCACGCTCACCATCATCGATGCTGCGCTGCGGCTGATCGAGCAGACGCGCGACGAGCAGCTCGACTTGCAGACGCTCGCGCTCGACGATCAGGTGACCTACGAAAAAGTCTTCCACACCGGATTGACCTCGGGCGTCTTCCAGTTTGAATCGCACGGCATGCGCGACGTGCTGCGGCGCTACAAGCCGACCGCGGTCGAAGACCTCACGGCATTGAACGCGCTCTATCGCCCGGGCCCGATCCAGGGCGGCATGATTGAAGACTTCATCGAGCGCAAGTGGGGCCGCAAGAAAATCGAATACGAACTGCCGGAGCTGGAGACGATCCTGAAGGAGACGCTGGGCGTCATCGTCTATCAGGAGCAGGTGATGCAGATCGCCAACCGGCTGGCGGGCTACTCGCTGGGTGAAGCCGATCTGCTGCGCCGCGCCATGGGCAAGAAAGATCCCGAAGCCATGGCCAAGCAGCGCGAGCGCTTCGTGCGCGGCGCTACCGAGCGCGGCTTTCAGCCCAAGAAGGTCGAGAAGATCTTCGACCTGATGGAGCAGTTCGCCGGCTACGGCTTCAACAAGTCGCACTCGGCTGCGTATGCGCTGCTCGCCTATCAGACGGCGTATCTCAAGACGCACTATCCGGTCGAGTTCATGGCCGCGCTGCTGACCTCGGTTTCCGGCAGCACCGACGATGTGGTGAAGTACATCAACGAGTGTCGCGAGATGGGCATTCCCGTCGAGCCGCCCGACATCAACGTCAGCGACGCCTACTTCACGCCGCACGGCGAGGCGATTCGCTTCGGTCTGGCGGCGGTGAAGAACGTCGGCCACAACGCCATCGAATCGATCGTGGCGGCGCGCAAGAAGGACGGCACATTTCAAGTCGTTCTATCAATTCTGCGAGAACGTCGATCTTCATCTGCTGAACAAGCGCGTTGTCGAGTCGCTGATCAAGAGCGGCGCCATGGACCCGCTGGGCCGCCGCGCGCAGCTGATGGCGGTGGTCGACAGCGCCATGGACAACGCGCAGAAGGCGCAGAAGGACGCCGCACTCGGACAGCATGGCCTCTTCGGCGTCTTTCAGCAGGATGAGGAGACGCGCGTCGACGAGAAGCCACTGCCCAACACTCCCGACTGGGACGAGCACCAGCGGCTCGGCTTCGAGAAAGAGATCCTGGGCTTCTTCATCACCGGCCATCCGCTGGAGAAGTATCAGGACAAGCTGCTCGACTTCCACGCGCTCTCGACTACCGACATCGGCGAGCTGAAGTCGTCCACCGGCAAGGACGAAATCCTGGTCGGCGGAATTCTGAAGGGCATCCGCGTCGCCAAGTCGAAGAAGGGCGATCTCTACGCGCAGGGACAGCTCGAAGACATGAACGGCTCGGTCGATGTGCTGTGCTTTGCCGAGCCGTATCGCCGGCTGGCGGAACGACTGAAGCTCACCGTCCCGGTGCTGGTCAAGGGCGGCGTGCGGGTGGAGGAAGGCTCGAATCCCAAGGTCATGATCGGCGACATCACGCCGCTGGAAGACGCGCGGCCGAAGCTGCCCACGCACTTGCGCATCAAGGTCGCGCTGGAAACGGCGTCGGCCACCACCATTGACGAGTTGCAGACGCTTGTGCCGCGAGCGCAAGGGCGAGGCCCGCGTGCTCTTCGATCTGGAGCGCAAGGGCGACTTTACCGTGGTGATGGAGGCGGAAGGCTATAATGTGTTGCCGGACCGGGCATTCATTAGCCGTGTGGAAGAGTTGTGTGGCCGCGGCAGCGTGCGCGTCATTGATTGACGGTAGAGCAGCGTCAGGCCTTGATTCACCACGGAAACACTGAGACACGGAGCAATCAAGTTCCGTGATCTCAGTGCTTCCGTGGTGAAGCCCGTCTTTCGCCAACTGAACCGTCGTGGCCGAGGAAACCCAGCTGACGCCTGCGCAATCCGGAATGTTGTCCGCGCTGGACTTCTGGATGTACGCGGCGGAAGCGATGTACTGGGCCGCCACCAAGCGAAACGACCCCAATATGGAAGCTGCTTCAAAAGCGCAAGAAGAACTGCTAGCAGATCGAAGAGCAGATTCAGCAATTGCAAGGTGTGGCCGGAAACAATCAGGAGGCCCAGAAGCAGTTGCAGGGGCTGCACGCGCGCGTGGAATCTCTGCGGCGGCAGATGTCCGGACAACTGACGCCCTGGGAGCGCACCGAGCTGGCGCGCCATCCCAATCGTCCCTATCCGCTGGATTACATCGAGCGAATTTTTCCCGACTTCAGCGAGATCCACGGCGACCGTGCTTTTGGCGACGATGCCGCCATGGTCTGCGGCATGGCCCGCTTTCGCGGCAGGGAAGTGCTGGTGCTGGGAACGCAGAAGGGTCGCGACACCAAGCAGCGCGTCTATCGCAACTTCGGCCAGCCCAATCCCGAAGGCTATCGCAAAGCGCTGCGGGCGATGAAGTTCGCCGAGAAGTGGGGACGGCCGGTCATCTCGCTCATCGACGTCGTCGGCGCGTATCCCGGACTGGGCGCAGAAGAGCGCGGACAAGCGGAAGCCATCGCGCATAATTTGCGCGAGATGGCGCGCCTGCAGGTTCCGTTCATCGCCGTCATCACCGGCGAAGGCGGCAGCGGCGGCGCGCTGGCGATTGCCGTCGCCGATCGCGTGCTGATGATGGAGAACAGCATTTACTCGGTGATCTCGCCGGAAGGCTGCGCCTCGATCATGTGGCGCGACTCGAGCAAGAAAGATGTAGCAGCTGCGGCTCTGCGCATCACGGCCAAAGACAACCTGGAGCTGGGCATCTGCGACGAAGTCATTCCCGAGCCGCCCGGCGGAGCTCAGCATGACTACGACGCCGCGGCCAATGCGTTGGCCGACGTCCTGGACAGGCAGCTGTCCGAGCTGGAGAAGCTGTCCGACGGCTGAGCTGCTGAACGCGCGTTACAACAAATTCCGCAAGATGGCGCAATACTTCACGGTGGTAGGAACACCAGCGTAGGTTGGCCGGTCTTCGAGCGTTGAAGGGCACGGCTTTACAGGCCGGTGAAAAAGTCGAAAAGCAGATCCCTCGTCGGCCTAAAGGCCTCCTCGGGATGACAAAAATAAAGGGCTTATCGGCACGACCGAGGTCGTGCCCTGACACGAAGCCTTCCGTACCCCGACTTTTTCAGCGGCATGTGACGGCGTGCCCTTTCAAGGCAGGCTGATGCTCATTCCGGAATTGCTCCAGCCAACTCAATCCCAACCTTCCACCGGGCGTTCATTGAACTTTCGCGGGAGGATTCTCTTCCAGACTGCCTGCCACGGTATCGGCCACCAGAGCGTTGCCCTCACGGGAATAATGTTCGTCGCCAAAGATGAAATCTTTCAGGTACCAGCAGCCGGGCTGGCCTGGCGGGCATGAGTTCTTTGCCGCGATAAACTCGGGGAAAACTGAGATGAAGCGCTTGCATTTGCCCGAGCACCAGTCGCGCCACATGGTTACCTGCCGCGACTCTGCCGTGTCGTGCGCAACTTGCGCCGGCCAGGGATAAACCACCACGCTGATGGGGATGCCGCGCTGCTGAAGCTCTGTCCATAGCGCCGTCATTTTCGACTCTTCTTTGCGAAGACCGGCTTCCAGACCGAGCGGCGCATAGCCAATCTCGTAAGGCTCGGTGTCAGAGACGGCGCGATAGGTCCACGCCGAACGTGGCAGATCGAATAGCTGTCCGTGCCCTACATTCAGATAGTAGAAGCCATGCTTGACCGCCAGCCGCTCCAGCCGGTCGAAGATGCTGTTGGTGATCAGCAGATGCTCGCTGATGAAGGCTCGCAGGCTGGCATACCAACTGTCGTTGTGAACGATCTGTTCCGGGCCGTCAACCGCCCCGGTTGGATTCTTGTCGCGATAAAACGCGGCTTCATCCTGAGCGTCAGACATGTCGATGAAGACGATGACCTCGTCGAACTTCACGCCTTTGCTCGATCAGCTGGCGTGCGACGTTGAGATAGTTTGACGGAGCATAGCTCTCAACGCCGCCGTTGAGGAATTCGTATTGCGGAAAGCGTGCGGTGATCTGTCCGACGTAAGTGTCAGGCCATGCGCTCATGCCTTCTGTGAAGGAATCGCCCAGCAACAGAACCCGTGGCTGCGCCGTGGTAAGGGGAACCTGGCGGACCGTCTGGTCACGAAATCCGAGGTTGTTGGTTACGAAGGGATAAGAATTCTTGCCCCAATGGCGGACACAGGTGCAGTCGGCCTGCAGCGAATGATGCCGAAGCGGGTCAGACTTGAAGCAGGTACCCTGCGTGCTGATGGCCGGAGCGCGGCGCACAACGAATGCGCTGTAGGCCGCGTCCAGGAGCAGGAAAAGGACCAGGCAGAACGCAAAGGAAAATAAAAGCAGGAAAGCGCGCTGTTGGCGCGTCTGCAGATGCGGCTGTTCAGGGATGGGGTTAGTCTGGTTCGACTCCACCGCGCCGGATTCCAAAAAAGAGTCCTCCGTAACCTGCGCCTGCGAATTTAGATTACAGGGGAGAAGTAGCTTGGGCAAACTGTGCCGTCCCTAAGTTAATAGGGGTCCTTCGACTCCGGCGGCGCAAAACCAGCGCCGCCTCCGCTCAGGATGACAACTATCGCAGCTCCTCCATGCACTCCTCCAGCGCCTGGCGCGAGGGCCGGGTGACGCTCTCCGGCAGGGTTGCCAGCGGCTCCTCGGTCATGTTGATCATGTCGATGAAGTTGGGCGCGGTGGTGTTCACATACAGCACGCCGGTCAGCACTTCTTCGGCGTCGTGCGACTGCATCAGGCGCTTTACGGCCTCAACCTTGTTGGTGGGATCGTAATCGTGCTCCAGCTTGCGCAGCCGCAGCGACGAGCCGTCGTGCATGGTGACGTTGAGGCTCGAGCCCTCTTCGTAATCCACCGCGATGTCGTGGAAGTGGGGCACGAAATCCACATCGTGCAGCGGTTCTTCGTGGTCCTTGACGAACTTGTAGGACTTGGTCGAGCCTTCGTGATCGTTGAAGGTGGTGCAAGGCGAGATCACATCGAGCATCACCGAGCCGCGATGCGACAGCGCTGCCTTCAACATGGTGTGCAGCTGCCGCTTGTCGCCGGAGAACGAGCGGCCGACGAAGGTCGCGCCCAGCATGATCGCCAGCGCGCAGGTGTCGATCGGCGGCAGATCGTTGATGACGCCGGTCTTCAGCTTCGAGCCGAGATCGGCGGTCGCGGAAAACTGCCCCTTGGTCAGCCCGTACACGCCGTTGTCTTCGATGATGTAGATCATCGGCAGATTGCGCCGCATCAGGTGAACGAACTGCCCGATGCCGATGGAGGCAGTGTCGCCGTCGCCGCTGACGCCCAGCGCGACGACTCTTCGAATTCGCCAGCACCGCGCCGGTGGTGACCGACGGCATGCGCCCGTGAACGGAGTTGAAGCTGTGCGAGCGGCCCATGAAGTACGCCGGGGTCTTCGAGGAGCAGCCGATGCCCGACATCTTGATGACGCGCTCGGGCGCGATGCCCATCTCGTAGAACGCGTCGATGATGCGCTCGGAGATGGCATTGTGGCCGCAGCCGGCGCAGAGCGTGGTCTTGCCTCCGCGATAATCGAGCACGGTGAGGCCGATGCGATTGGTTTTGGCCGGGGGCGGCGGTGTAGCTGTGGCTGCCATTTACTTGCCCTCCTGGGAGATGATTTCGTCGGTGACGGAGCGCGCGTCGATGGGCAGTCCGTTGTAGTGGCGGACGCTGCGCAGCTTGCTGATGTCCGGGATAGCGATGTCGAGCTTCAGCAACTCCAGCATCTGTCCGTCGCGATTCTGGTCGACAATGTAGACGCGCTTGTGTCCGGCGATGAACTCATGCGTCTCGCGCGTGAACGGATAGGCGCGCAGCCGCAGGTAGTCGGCCTTCACGCCGTACTCGGCCTGCAGCTGGTCCAGAGTTTCCACCAGCGCGTGATGCGATGTACCGTAAGCGATGATGCCGACCTCGTTGCCGTCGTTACGCACGATCTCGGGGCGGGGAACCAGCGTGCGCGCGGTCTCGAACTTCTTCGCCAGGCGATCCATGTTGTTGGCGTAGTCGTCGGGACGCTCGCTGTATTGCGACTTGTCGTTGTGACCGCTGCCGCGCGCGAACCACGCCGCGCCCGGATGGTCGGTGCCCGGCAATGTGCGATAGCCGATGGCGTCGCCGTCGACGTCCTTGTAGCGCGCGAAGCCGCCCAGGCGATCGAGATCTTCGGCGGTCAGCACCTTGCCGCGATTCTGCGGCTTCTCGGGATAGTGGAATGGCTCCGACATCCAGTTGTTCATGCCGAGATCGAGGTCCGACATGACAAACACCGGCGTCTGAAGTTGCTCTGCCAAGATCGAAGGCCTCGCTGGCCATGCTGAAACATTCACTCGGATCGCTGGGAATCAGCATGGGATGTTGGGTGTCGCCGTGCGAGAGTCTGGCGACGAAGGAGATGTCGCCTTGGGAGGTGCGCGTCGGCAATCCCGGTTGACGGGCCAACGCGCTGGATGTCCCAGATAACTCCGGGAATCTCGACGTAGTATCCCAGTCCGGCAAACTCGGCCATCAGCGAGATACCGGGACCGGCGGTGGCCGTCATGGAGCGAGCTCCCGCCCATCCTGCGCCCAGAACCATGCCGATGGCGGCGAGTTCGTCCTCGGCCTGAACGATGGCAAAAGTAGCTTTGCCATCAGCGCCAATACGGTATTCCTTCATGTACTCGATGAGGCTCTCGACGAGCGACGACGAAGGCGTGATCGGATACCAGGTCACCACCGTGACACCGGCGAACATGGAGCCGATGGCCGCCGCCGAGTTGCCGTCGATGATGATCATCCCGCTGGTTTTGTTCATGCGCTCGATGGTGAACGGGTCGGCCTTGGTGAGCGACGCGGCAGCGTAATCGTAGCCGGCCTTGGCTGCGCCCCAGTTGAGTTCGGCCGCCTTGACCTTCTTGGCGAACTGCTTGCGCAGCGCCTTCTCCACTTCGGTCATGTCGAGGTTGAGCAGCCGCGCCACCACGCCGACGTACACCATGTTCTTGACCAGCTTGCGCAGCTTCGACTCGGGACAGGCCGCAGCGGTGATCTTGTCGTAGGGCACGGCGTAGAAGATGAGGTCGGAGCGCAGCTCGTTGAGCTTCAGCGGCTCGTCGTAGAGCGCGACCGCGCCGGGCGCAAGCGACATCACGTCTTCGCGCGCGGTCTCCGGATTCATCGCGACCAGGAAATCGATTTCCTTCTTGCGCGCGATGTAGCCCTTCTTGCTGGCGCGAATGGTGTACCAGGTCGGCAGTCCGGCAATGTTCGACGGGAACATGTTCTTGCCGGAGACGGGAACACCCATCTGGAAGATGGTGCGCAGCAGAACGGTGTTCGCGCTCTGCGAACCCGAACCGTTTACGGTTGCAACCTGGATGCTGAAGTCGTTGACGACAGGTTCACGCACGGCGCCTTGCTCGGCGCCGTGTACGGCAAATTCAGTTGTGGCCATCAATACCCCTTACTAAGTGGATGAGAACGGAGGGACTAACGTTTCATTATAGGGCAGTTGGCAAGGGCAGGGGAAACAGAGGCGCCTCCCCTGGGACTCACCGGTAAATCTCGCGCCGATGACCGACGCGGAGGACGAGGACAAGCAATCGCTGATTCTCCAGGTCGCAGATAATCCGGTAGTCGCCGACGCGGTATCGCCAGAAGTCGCCCAGCCGCGAACCTTTAAGGGCGTCGCCGATGCTGCGCGGATCATCTAACTGTCCGACCCGTTCGCGAAGAAACCTTGTGATCCGCAACGCGATGGGCTTGTCCAGCTTCTCCAGGTCTCTTCTGGCGCCGTCGTCAAACTCAACGCGCCAGGCCAAGGTCGCGCTCCACTTCCTCCAGCGTATAGGTCCTGCTTCGACCCGCGCGCAGGGCGGTCAGGCGCTGTTCGGCCAGATATAAATCCTCTAACTCATCCAGGTGCTCACTGATGGCCTCGATCATGTAGAACGTCTTGCTGCGGCCAGTTCGCTTGGCCAGCTTGTCCAGCCTTTTGGAGACCTCATCCGGGAGGCGAAGGGAAACGGCTGTCATGAAGTCAAAACCTCCGTGAAGCACTTGTGGCGTTAGCGCAATACTTGTATCTCATGGGGAAAAGGAGATGTCAAATGGGGTACCGGGGAAGAAAGTAGTCTTCATGCTATCCCCTTCGCCTTGACTATCGGACGGTGGGTGAAAAGTGTCTTGCAATTGGGCGCGTCCCAAAGTTGCAACATCAGGGCATAGCCTTCGCGGTTCGGCTTGGTGAATCCGCTACAATCTAGGGTAAAATCAGGGACGGTCTTTTGCATGCCTTAGGCCTCTTTTGGGCTGCGACTGCCGCTTTACACGTTGGGGAGAGGGACATGGGTATCTTCAGGACGACGGGTCAGCGTTTCAGCACCGCGGGACAACTGTTTTCTTTCTTTTGGAGCAACAAACGCTGGTGGCTGACGCCCATCCTCATAACTCTGGCGGTTTTTGCGGTGCTGCTGATTTTGGCCCAGAGCTCGGCCATCGCACCGTTTATCTACTCGTTCTTCTAGGGGAAAACGCAGGATGTTGCTTCATTTCATAAAGCTGCATTGGCGGACCGTTCTGGCCGTTGTCGTTTTCGCCGTCGCGCTCTGGTTTTGCTTGCCTGCTGGGTTGAGGGCGAAGATATCAGGACGCTGGAAGAAGATTGGGCATGCGATCGGCAACTTCCAGGCCCGCATTCTGCTGACGGTGATTTATTCAGTGCTGATCCTGCCCTTCGGCCTGGCGGTGCGCGCCTTCGCCGACTCGATGCACATGAAGAAGCGCCCTGAGAAGTGGTTTGACCATCCCCCCATCCCCAATACCCTGGAAGAGGCGCGGCGCCAAGGCTGACATGAATATCCTGGGAATCTCCTGTTATTACCACGACGCCGCAGCTGCGCTCCTGCAGGACGGCAAGCTGATTGCCGCCTCCGAAGAAGAGCGCTTCAGCCGCATCAAGCATGACTTCGGCTTCCCGCATCTTGCCATCAAGTTCTGTCTGGAGAGCGGCGGAATTCAGGCTGGAGATCTGGACTACGTGGTCTTCTACGAGAAGCCGTTCCGCAAGTTCGACCGCATCCTGATGAGCGTGCTGCAGACCTATCCGCAGTCGTACAAAGTTTTTCGCGAGTCGATGATCACGTGGATGATCGACAAGCTGTGGGTGGGCTCGAAGATCTCGGCGGAGCTGGGCATTCCGACGGAGAAGATCCTGTACAGCGAGCACCACATGTCGCACGCCGCCAGCGCGTTTCTGTGCTCGCCGTTCGAAGAGGCCGCGATCCTGACCGTGGATGGCGTGGGCGAGTGGGTGACGGGAACGTGGGGCGTGGGCAAGGGCAATCAGATCGACATTAAGAAGCAGATGATGTTCCCGCATTCGCTGGGACTGCTGTACAGCGCGTTCACCGCGTTTCTCGGCTTCGAGGTGAACGAGGGCGAGTACAAGGTGATGGGCATGGCGCCCTACGGCCAGCCGCGCTACGTCGAAAAGGTATGGAAGGTGATCCGGCAGGAGTCGGACGGATCGTTCTCGCTGGACATGGATTATTTCTGCTTCCAGCACTCGACCACGCGGACCTTCAACAAGAAGTTCGAGCAGCTTTTCGGCGAGCCGCGCGCGCCCAAGACACTGTTCTTCACGGCCGATTCAGGTTTCCCGACATACTTCGGCGATGCCGCCGTCGAACTTCAACGAGCTTTGCAAGCAGAACCAGCACTACGCCGACATCGCCGCCAGCATCCAGCAGGTGACGGAAGAAGTCCTGATCTGCATGGCGCGGCAACTGCAAAAAGAGACGGGCCTGACGAAGCTGTGCATCGCCGGCGGTGTGGGGCTGAACAGCGTTGCCAATCATCGCATCCTGCGCGAGACGCCGTTCGACGACATCTTTATCCAGCCGGCCGCCGGGGATGGTGGCGGTGCGCTGGGAGCCGCTCTGTGGGCCGACAACATGCTGCTGGGCAACAAGCGGCGCTTCCGCATGGACCATGCCTATTGGGGCAGGGGATACTCTGACGCGCGAAGTGCAGCAGTTCCTGACAGAGAACGGGATTCCGTATCAGCGAGTGGACGATGACGACAAGCTGCTCGACCTGGCGGTCGAGCGCCTGCAGCAGGGCAACGTAATTGGCTGGTTCCAGGGACGCTTCGAGTGGGGACCGCGTGCGCTAGGTAATCGCAGCATTCTGGCCGATGCCCGCAATCCGTAATATGAAGGACATCGTCAACACCAAGATCAAGTTTCGCGAGCCGTACCGGCCGTTCGCTCCCTCGGTGCTGGCCGAACGCACCGAAGAATTCTTCGAGCTGCCCAATGCGATGGAGCATTATCCGGCGCGTTACATGCTGTACGTTGTGCCGGTGCGGCCGTCGAAGTACAGCGTGCTGCCGGCCATTACCCACGTGGACGGCACCGGGCGCTTGCAGACGGTGTTTGAGGACGCCAATCCTCGATATCACGGGCTGATCAAACGCTTCTCGCAAGCGACGGGAATTCCGGCGGTGCTCAACACGTCGTTCAACCTGAAGGGCGAGCCCATCGTGAATACTCCCGCCAACGCCTTCAGCACCTTCCGCGCCAGCGAGATGGACATGCTGTTTCTGGGGAATTTTGTGGTGGAGAAAGAACGGTTGAAGCAGAGCCCGAAGTTGGTTGAGGCAGAGCCGGTCGCGGCGAAGTGACTGGTAGAGCCACGCTCTCACGTGTCATCCTGAGCGGAGCACCATCCCTGCCTAAAGATAGCTGGTTTCTGCTGGCTGGGGTAAGATTCCTGCATGGCTAAGTCGTCGCCCCAATTCGAAGTTGCGTGCCCCTGCTGCGGTGCAACCCTGAAGATCGATCCTGAAGTTAAAGCAGTTATTGCTCACACGGCGAAGGCCGTGCCCAAGACATTCGAAGACCTGGAAGCCGCCGCGCGTGCCATGAAGGACCAGGACAGCCGCAAAGAGTCCATTTTCCGGCAGTCGGTGGAGGCGCAGAAGCACCAGGGCGATCTGCTGGAGAAGAAATTCCAGGAAGCGCTGAAGCGAGCCAAGGAAACTCCGGACACCGGCAAGCCGCTGCGGGACTTCGATCTGGACTAGGAAGGCCGCTCTTCGCCTTTCGCTTTCGCAATTCGGAAGGGTCCGATGCCGAAGGCCCGACCGCCTCCAGGAATCCAGCAGTGACGTTGCCCGTACGTGGCATTATGCTTTGGTAATACCGGAGCCGCAGCCCGTCGAGAGCGAAGAGCGAAAAGCGAGTAGCATGTCTGTTCCCACCACAGGCGAACGATTTGAGCGGGCGGTGTCGATCATGGCGCGGCTGCGCGGCCCCGGCGGATGCCCATGGGACCGCGAGCAGACCTTCGACACCATCAAGCCGTACACGCTGGAAGAAGCGTATGAGGTGGTGGAAGCCATCGACGCGCGCGACTGGCATGAGCTGACCGGCGAGTTGGGCGACCTGCTGCTGCAAGTGCTCTTCTACTCGGAGATGGCCGCCGAGGAAAAGCGCTTTTCTATTGATGATGTCCTTGAGCGTCTCTCCAACAAGCTGGTTGATCGTCATCCTCACGTCTTCGGCGATGTTAAGGCCGATACGCCCGGCGAGGTCCTGCGCAATTGGCAGGCGCTGAAGGCCGAAGAAAAGAAGAAGCGCCAGCGGGAAGCTGGAGATGACGGCGCGAAGAAAGAAGATCATCCCGAGTCAGTGCTTGCCGGCGTGTCTTCGGCGATGCCATCGCTGATGGAGGCTTACAAGATCAGCTCGCGCGTGGCGCACGTCGGCTTCGACTGGCCCAATATTGAAGCCCTCTTCGACAAGTTGAACGAGGAAACCGAAGAGCTACGAGAGAATCTTGCAGAGTATCCGGCGCCTGGTCCGCAGCCGGAATCGGCGGCTGGCGTAGCGGGCGCGCGCGGGGCGAAAATTTCTCCGGAGTTGCGGTCGCGTCTGGAAGACGAAGTCGGCGATCTTTTCTTTGTGCTGGTGAACATCGCGCGGTATCTCTCGCTCGATCCGGAGTCGGCGTTGCGCAAAACGAATCGCAAATTCCGCCGCCGGTTTCAGTATCTGGAGGAGCGGCTTCGCGAACAGGGCCGCAAGCCGGCGGAAGCTTCGCTGGACGAGATGGAGTCGCTGTGGCAGGAATCCAAGCAACAGGAAAAGCGGTGAGCGGCGATAAGATCCAGTTGCGAAATTCGACTGACGTGGAGGAGTTTCGCGCCTGCGTGGCCCTGCAAAAAGAAGTTTGGGGATTCGCCGACAACGAACTGGTGCCACTGCGGATATTCTCGCTCGCGCCCAAGATCGGTGGACAAGTCATTTGCGCCTGGGACGGGCCAGCGCTGGTAGGCTTCGCGTTCTCGATTCCTGGGATTCGCAACCGGCGGTATTATCTGCATTCCCACATGCTGGCCGTGAAGGCTGACTATCGCAACAGCGGACTGGGGCGGAAGCTGAAGCTGTTTCAGCGTGAGGACGCAATCGCTCACGGGTACGAGCTGATCGAGTGGACCTTCGACCCGCTGGAAATCAAGAACGCATACTTCAACCTGGAACGGCTGGGCGCGATTGCGCGACGCTACAACATCAATCAGTACGGCATCACGGCGTCGCCGTTGCAGGGATTTCTTCCCACCGATCGCCTGGTTGCGGAATGGTGGCTGACGTCGAAGCGAGTTGAGTCGCTGCTCGCAAGAGGAGAGCGGCCGGCCTTTAGCGAAGAGATGCGAATCGAGGTTCCGGCCGAAATCTACGCCTGGAAGGCGCAGCCCGAAACGCGACAGAAAGCCGCGGATGTGCAGTTGCGCAATCGGGAGCAGTTCCTGAAAGCGTTCTCGCGAGGCTTGGCTTGCCTGCGCTATGGGCGCGACGAGAACGGCAGCGGCGTATTTGTATTAGGCCACTGGGATGAAGACTGGTCGTACGGCAGCCATTAGCGGCTCGCGGCTGGCTGCGTCTGCAGCAATCCCACCTCGGCTGCGATTTTTTCCAGCCTGGCGCGAGTTTCCTTCTTCATCGGCACGATCGGTAGACGATAGATCTCTTCGATGCGGCCCATCATCGCCAGCACGGCTTTCGCGGGGCCGGGATTCGATTCGATGAAGTTCGCCTGCATCAGCGGCAGGTACTTGCGAAGGAGCAGCCGCGCGGTGTCCCACTTGTTGGCGAGCGCTGCTGCGGTCATGCGCGTCATCTCGGCGGGAATTTCGTTGGACACGACCGAGATAATCCCGACGCCGCCCAGGCCGATCACCGCCAGGGTGATGGCGTCGTCGCCGGAAAAGACGAGGAAATCTTCCGGCACCGTAGCGCATACCTCGGCGATCTGCGCAATATTGCCGCTGGCTTCCTTGACCGCGATGATGTTGGGAATCTCGGCCAGACGGAGCAGCGTGGGCGTTTCGATATTGGTGCCGGTTCGCCCGGCGATGTTGTAGAGCACCAGCGGCTTGGTGGAAGCCTCGGCAATTGCCTTGAAGTGCTGATAAATGCCTTCCTGCGTGGGCTTGTTGTAGTAGGGCGTCGCGGTGAGGACGTAGTCAACGCCCTGGGCGCGACGAAATTTCCTTTGCCTTCGCGACGGCCTCGCGAGTGTTGTTCGAGGTCGCGCCCGCCATGATAGGCACGCGCCCGCCGGCGGCCTCGATGGTCAGGTCGACAACGCGCAACCATTCGTCGTGCGAAAGGGTTGGCGTCTCACCTGTCGTGCCGCAGGGAACAAGGAAGTCGATGCCCGACTCAACTTGCCAGCGCACCAGTTCGCGGAGCGCAGCTTCGTCGACGCTGCCATCTTGCTTGAAGGGAGTGACAAGAGCGGTACCACAACCACGCAGTTTCATTGGGAAAGGATAATCCTCATTGGCAGGAATCTCAAAAGGCGTTTTCACCACGGAGGCACGGAGAGCACGGAGAAGTTCTTTTCAACCGGAAGAGCCGCAATGTCCCAATGAAAAACTACTCCGTGATCTCCGTGCCTCCGTGGTGAAAAATCGTTGGCGAAAAATCATTCACAGTTGGCCGAAGATGTCTTTGAAGTCGTAGAAACCGGTCTTGCCGACGATCCACTCGGCGGCGAGCACGGCGCCCTCGGCGAACGTCCGGCGTGACTTGGCTTCGTGGGTCAGCACGATGCGGTCGCCTGCTGAACTCAACTCCAGCGTGTGCGTGCCCGTCACTTCGCCCTCGCGTTCGGAGGTGATGTCGACGCGCACATCGGCCGCTTGCTCCAACACGCGCTGCATGGCAGCGGCTGTCCCTGACGGCGCGTCTTTCTTGTGGATGTGATGAATCTCCGTAATCTGCCCGCTATATCCATGCGTCAGGGCAGGCGCCGCGGCCTTCACCATCTCGAAGAAGAGATTTACGCCGTATGAAAAATTGGCGCCAAAGACAAAGCCCGTTTCTGCCTGCTCAACTGCACTGCGGATGCGCGCCATTTCGCCGTACCAGCCGGTGGTGCCGACCACCATCGCTTTATGCGCGCGCAAGCAGGCTTCGATGTTGGCCAGCACGGCTTCTGGCGAAGTGAAATCGATAACGACATCGAGGTCGCGTAGATTTTCAGGCGTCAGCCACGCGCCGCCACGATTCACATCGACGTCGATGGTCCGGGCCTGATGTCCGCGCTCGCGTGCGACTTCGGCAACCAGCGAGCCGGTCTTGCCCGGGCCCAGCACCAGCAATCTCAGCGAGGAATTGCTCAATCGAACACCTCGGGATCGACGTCGGTGAAGAACCGTGCATGCAGCCGCCGAACGGCTTCGGGCACGTCGGCCTCGTCGATAACGAACGTCAGGTTGATCTCCGATGCGCCCTGCGAAATCATGCGCACGTTGATGTCGCGGACGGCGTCGAAGATTTGCGCCGCCACACCGGGCGTGTCGCGCAAATTCTCGCCCACCAGGCAGACGATCGCCTTGCGTCCCGAATATTTTACGAAGGCAAGTTTCTCCAGGTCGGCGGCAATCTGCGGAATGGCTTCGTTGGAATCGACGGTGAGCGAGATGCTGACCTCAGAGGTGGAGACGACGTCGACGGCGCAGTGATGCCGGGCAAAGACCTCGAATACCTGCGCCAGAAATCCATGCGCCATCAACATGCGGGCCGCGACGATATCAATCACCGTGATGCGGCTCTTGGCGGCGATGGCTTTGAACAGCGAGCGCGAGCGCGGTGTGCGCGCCAGAATGCGAGTGCCGGCATTCGCCGGATTGCGCGAATTCAGCACGAGTACTGGAATGTTCTTTTCGACCGCGGGCAGAACTGTGGCGGGATGCAAAACCTTCGCGCCGAAATAGGCCAGCTCGGCAGCCTCTTCAAAGCTGATCAACTTGATGCGGCGCGCCTCGGCGCAGATGCGCGGGTCGGTGGTCTTCATGCCGTCGACATCGGTCCAGATCTCGATGCGCTCGGCGTTCAGTCCCGCGCCGACCAGGGCTGCCGAGAAATCCGAACCGCCGCGGCCAATGGTGGTGGTGACGCCTTCGCGCGTCGCACCGACAAAACCGCCCATGATAGGCACGCGTTGCTGCTCGATCAGCGGCTGAACGCGGTCGTGCAGGCGGTCGTTGATCTCGTCCACTTGCGGTACAGCGCGGGTGTGCTGCGCGTCGGTGACGATGACTTGCCGGGGATCGACCAGGGTTGCCGGAATATCGCGCGCAAGAAATGCGGCAGTGGCGATCATGCTCGACAGCCGCTCGCCAAACGAGACAACGTAGTCGGAGGTGCGAGGCGTCAGCTCGCCCACGGCGGAGATGCCGCGGAGCAATTCATCGAGGGAGTCGAATTCGGAGCCGAGTTCGCGGTGCAATTCCGTGTGGAGTCCGGTGTCCAGCAGTTCGCCAACGGTCAGGTAATGGCGCTCGCGAAGAGCGTGGCAGATCTCCAACGCCTGATCGCGTTCGCCGCGCCCGGCAGCCGCAGCCATGGCCAGCAACTGGTCGGTGACCTTCGCCATGGCGCTGACCACAACGAATGGGCGCTCGGCCAAGCGGGCTTTCACGATGCCGGCAACGCGATCGATCGCGGTGGCGTTCTCGACCGAGGTGCCACCAAATTTCATGACGATCAAGGTCGCACCGCCGGCAGAAACTTGCGGGTCACGGGAGCAGGCCCTGGACTTTCAGCAGTTCGGCATTGAGCAGGGCCGCGCCAGCCGCTCCACGGATGGTGTTGTGCGACAGGACGGTGAACTTGTAATCGAGCACGCCGCAGGGACGCAGGCGTCCGACGCTAACCGTCATGCCGTTGCCGCGGTCCACATCAAAGCGCGGCTGCGGACGATCGGGCGCAGCATCATAAACCACGGGCTGCGCCGGAGCTAAAGGCAGCTTCATCTCCTGTGGCGTGGAACGAAAGTCATTAAATGCCGCGATCATTTCCTCCGGCGTCGCCTTCTTCTTCAGCTTCACCGAAACCGATTCGGTGTGACCATCCTCGACCGCGACGCGGTTGCAATGCGCCGTCATGGTGAATGGCGCCTGCTCCACATGATCGCCGTCCAGACGTCCGAGGAGCTTGCGCGTCTCCTCTTCCATCTTTTCTTCTTCCTTGGCGATGTAGGGGATCACGTTGCCCAGAATGTCGAGCGAGGCGACGCCGGGATATCCCGCGCCGCTGACCGCCTGCATGGTGACTACAAAGACGGACTCGATTTCAAATTTGCGATGCAAGGGAGCGAGTGCGAGCACCAGTCCCATGGCCGAGCAGTTGGAATTGGTGACGATGTAGCCTCCGGATTGCTTGCGCCAGAGCTGCTTTTCAATCAGTGCCACATGATCGGCGTTCACCTCGGGGATCACGAGAGGGACGTCGCTTTGCATACGAAAGGCGCTGGAGTTGCTGACCACGGCGCAGCCAGCGGCAGCGAATTGCGGCTCCATCTCGCGAGCGATGCCGGCATCGAGCGCGGCAAAGATGACGCGCGGCGCGCCGTCGGGTACAGCGTTCGACACCTTCATTCGGCGCACCCGATCGGGGACCGGCGTCTTCAGGCGCCATTTCGCTGCGTCGCCGTATTGTTGTCCGGCGGAGCGGTCGGACGCAGCCAACCATGCCACTTCGAACCAGGGATGGTTTTCGAGAAGCTGAATGAAGCGCTGGCCAACAACTCCGGTAGCGCCAAGAATTCCGATTGGGATTTTCTGTTGCGACATTGTGTTGTAGAAAATTCAAGTTATATCACGTTAGCGGACGGGCCCGACATGCCGAGAAAGTACTATGTACCGAGCTTGCCAGCAGCCAGATGCAAGGCCGCCTCAATTTCCCGCGCAACCTGCTCGGCCGCCTTTCCCGCGGTGTTCACGACCAGATCTGCACGGCGATAAAAGGGCAGCCGCCGGGCGTAAAGCGCGCAAAACGCATCGATATCGGCCGCCAGGGGCCGCGGGTCTTGCCCGGATCGTTCGCCGGCAGCCCGGCAGCGCTGTAACAGCTCGTCGATGTCAAGTTCCAGGAAGGCCACCTGTGCGCCGTATTCGTGCAGAACATCCGCATTCTGCGGCTGGATAAAAGTTCCGCCGCCGAGGGCAAGAATCGTTGGAGCTGAGGCCTGCTCAAGTACCTTCCGCAAAGCGTCAGCTTCAACCTGGCGAAAGTGCGGCTCGCCATAGGTGGCAAAGAGCTCGCTGATGCGCAGCTGCGAGCGGCACTCGATTTCGCAGTCGAGGTCGATGAAGCGCCAGCGGAGAATCGACGCGAGCACGCGGCCGACGGTACTTTTGCCGGCGGCCATGAAGCCGGTGAGGGCGACGATGGGCGGGGCCGAGTCGGGTTGGGCGGGTTTGCGGGGGTTGTTCATCTGGCCCAGGAGGCATGGCGCTGGCAAAGCAACGTGAGCCATGAATTGCGCGCTGAAAGCTTGCGAGGAAATCTTAACATTGCGACAAACAGGAATGAGGGCTGCGGGCGTCTGTAAAATCATACAATTATGCGACGGCGGTCGTCTCTTCTTGAAGAGTAGTTTCATAAATGAGGAACCCGTGTGCCAACGAATGATGTTTCTGTGAAAGCTGCCGGATCGGAAGCCGCGCAACTGCCGCTGTACGTCGGCACCTCCGGCTGGGCCTACACCATCTGGAAGCCGGATTTCTATCCCAAGGAAGTTGCTTCGAAGAACTTTCTGAAGTACTACGCGACCCAGCTGACCGCGGTGGAGGTGAACTACACCTTCCGCCGAAGCCTGTCGGAAAAAGCTGCGACCGGATGGATGGCCGACGTTGGGCCGAACTTCCGTTTTGCCCTGAAAGCGAACCAGTACATCACCCATATCAAGCGGCTGCAAAACGTCGAAGAGGCGATCCAGCGATTCCTGCCCACGCTGCAACCGTTGGCCGCGCAACTGGGGCCAGTGCTCTTCCAGTTGCCGCCCAACGCCAAAGCGGACATCGCCGTGCTGCGTGACTTTCTGGCGCTGCTGCCGCGAAATTTCAAAGCGGCGTTCGAGTTCCGCCACGAATCGTGGTTCGCCGACGAGGTCTATCAGACGCTGCACGATCACAATGCGACCCTGTGCATTGCCGAAACGGAGAAGCTCAACACGCCTGAAATCCGCACGGCCAGTTATATCTACTTTCGTTTTCGCCAGCCCAGCTATTCGGTTGACGATTTGAAGAAGCTGGAGGAGCGCATAGAGAAGTGTGTTGCCGATGGACTGGAGACCTACGCGTTCTTCAAGCACGAAGAAGATCCGCGCTCGCCGCACAACGCGGTGGGACTGCTGAATTCGGTGCGAAGTAAAGTGTCGCGGCGATAGGGGTTCTTCGACTCCGCAGCGCCTGAAAAGCGGCGCCGCTGCGCTCAGAATGACACAGTCGCAGTGGGGCGCACCTCTCTCGTTATTCCAATGCGGCTTGCTCGCCGTCATACTTAACTGGTGCAGAGTGCCGATCCCAGTCTGCGGCTGCTGATCTCGTTTCTCGACTATCTCAAGGTCGAAAAAGGGCTCGCGCCGTTGAGTGTCGCGGCGTATCGCAGCGACCTGGAGCAGTACTCCGAGTTTCTGCTGAAAGCGCAAGCGCGGCCTGCGCGAGGCGCGGCGGCAGGATGTGCGCGACTTCCTCAACGCGCTGCTGTCGAATGGCGTTGACGGTCGCAGTGTGGCGCGAAAACTTTCGGCGATGCGGCATTTCTACAAGTACCTGCTGCTTGATCGCTATATCACCGCCGATCCCACGCTGAACATCGACACGCCGCGACAATGGAAGGTGTTGCCCAAGGCGCTGGCGGCCGACGAGCTTGAGAGTGTGCTGCACGGGCCGCCGCGCGCGAAAGATGATCGCCAGTCGCAGGCGCTTGCCGGTCGCGACCGCGCCATGCTGGAGGTGTTTTACGCCGGGGCGCTGCGCGTGTCGGAGGTCGTCAACTTGAAGCTCGAAGATCTGAAGCTGGAGTTGGGCTACGTGCTGGTGCGAGGCAAGGGCGACAAGGAACGCATTGTCCCGCTTGGCCGCGCGGCGCAGGAAGTGGTGCAGCAGTATTTGCGCGACGCGCGTCCGGTGCTGGCGGCAGGGAAGTCGTCGCCGTTTCTGTTCATCGCTCGCGGCGCGCGCGGCATCACCCGGCAGCGGGTGTGGCAGATGGTGAACGACGCATCGGCGCAGTCGCGACATGCCAGTCCGCACATGTTGCGTCATAGTTGCGCGACGCACATGGTGGAGAATGGCGCGGACTTGCGCACCGTGCAGACTATTCTTGGACACGCCGATATCTCGACCACGCAGGTGTATACACATTTGGCGCTCGATCGGCTGAGCCGCGTGTACAAGGAACATCATCCGCGCAGCAAGCGGCGGGAGCAGACGGCGAGTGAGAAGCGCGATGGTGGAAGCGCCGGACTTTAGTCCGGCGAGACAGCGGTAGGTGTTAGTGGCTTCAGCCACGGCGAATCTGCCGCCGGCTAAAGCCGGCTGAAGAAGGTTGAAGTCGTCCGGCAACGCGGACCTGAAGGTCCGCACTACCCGATCAAAACTATGACCAAGAGCGGCGCAAGCATCGTCGAAAAGGCAATCGCGAAATTCATTCGCGCGCTCCAGGAACGCAACGCTTCCGCGCACACCATCAAGGCTTATCGCACCGATCTGGCGCAGTTCGCCGACTACATTGGCCCGCAGAGTTGGAGCGACATCGATCACGTGCTCATTCGCGGCTACCTGGCGAACCTCTACGAGCGCGGACTCAGCAAGACCTCGGTCGCGCGGGCGCTGGCGGCGCTGCGTTCGCTCTACCGATGGCTGGCGCAGGAGGGCGAAGTCGAACAGAATCCCGCAGCGCTGGTGGCCACACCAAAGCTGCCGAAGAAGTTGCCGCGCGTGCCGACCATCGAAGAGGTCAACACCGTTCTCGATTCCGGGATGCCGGAATGCTCGGCCTTCAACGAGCGCGATCAGGTGATCCTGGAGTTGCTCTACGGCTGCGGGATCCGCAATTCTGAGCTGATCGGCATCAACCTCGACGACATTCGCTGGTCGAACGAAGTGGTGCTGGTGCGCGGCAAGGGCCGCAAAGAGCGCTATGTGCCGTTTGGCGAGTCGGCGAAGGCGGCGGTGCAGGCTTATCTGCCGGCGCGCCAGCGTGTGCTGGGCGAAACCAAGCGCACCACCGAGCGGGCGCTGCTCATCAACCTGCGCGGCGCGCGGCTTACTACGCGCAGCGTTGGCCGCATCGTCAAACAGATTGCGGTCGCGCGCGGACTTTCTCCCGACGTTCATCCTCATACGCTTCGTCACGCTTTCGGGACGCACATGCTGGAAGAGGGCGCTGACCTTCGCGCCATCCAGGAGATGCTCGGCCACGAACGTCTTTCCACCACGCAGCGCTACACCCAGCTCACGGTAAAGCACGTGATGGAGGTGTACGACAAAACTCATCCTCACGCGAAGAAAGCAGCGAGCGGCTAGCCGCGAGCGATTAGCGAGCCACGAGCTTCGAGCTTCGAGCTACGGGCTGCAAGCTCCGAGCTTCGAGCCTACTACTCCTACTGCGACCTTCTGCCGCAGGTCAATACGCCGTCAGCATCGACACATAATCCCAATTGTTCCCAAGGGGCATCGAGGAGAACAAGATGATCTTTTTGCCAAATGTGCATTGTGGGTCATTCTGCCCTAATCGGCTCGTAGCTCGCGGCCCGTAGCTCGAAGCTCGCAGCTTCTTCTCCAGTTTCCCCAACCCGATCTCGCCTGATACACTTGCTGCTCGCAAAAATTCCTTCCATGAGTGACGCAGTTTCCTCCGCAGGTTCTCCGAAGATTCGGCTGGTGCTGCTTTGGCACATGCACCAGCCGTTTTACAAAGACATGGTCACGGGCGAGTATCGCCTTCCTTGGGTGCGGCTGCACGCGCTGAAGGATTACTTCGGGATGGTGAAGCTGCTCGACGAATTTCCCGACGTGCATCAGAACTTCAATCTTGGTTCCATCGCTCGTTGCCCAGATTCAGGATTACGCTTCCGGTCAGGCGCACGATCCCTTCTTCGATCTCGTCTCCAAGCCGGCCGCTGAGCTCACCGCCGCCGATCGCCGCTTCGCGTTGCAATATCTGTTCCAGGCAAATCCGGTCAACATGATCGGCCGCTATCCGCGCTATCGTGAATTGTGGGAGAAGTACCGCTCGACCAGCGAGCGGCCCGAAGGTCGCCGAATCGTACTTTGCCACGCGCGATTACGCCGATCTGCAAGTGCTGTCGCAGCTCGCCTGGTTTGACGAGTTCTTTCTCGCCGACTCTGACATTGCGGCGCTGGTGCAGAAGGGCGAAGACTTCACGCGCGACGATCAGCAACTGGTTACCGCCAGGGAGCGCGAGATTCTCGCCAAGGTTCTGCCGGCTTACGCTGACGCCGTACAGCGCGGTGGCATCGAGCTTTCGGCGACGCCGTTTTACCATCCCATTCTGCCGCTGCTGTGCGATACCAATGTCGGCGCGGAGTCGTCGCCGGGCTTGCCGCTGCCGACGCGGCGCTTCCGCCATCCTGACGACGCTTCGCTCCAGATCCAGCGCGCGCTCGACTCGCACCAGGCGCTCTTCGGCGTGCGGCCGAAAGGCTTGTGGCCGTCGGAGGGCAGCGTCTCCGAGGAAGCGTTGAAGCTGGCGTGCCGCGAAGGCATTGAGTGGATGGCGACCGATGAAGGCGTGCTCGGCCGCTCGCTCGACTTCAACTTCGCCCGCCATAACAGCGATCACCTGACAGTCGACGGCGCTGAGCGCCTTTACAACATCTATCGCTATGAGAAGGACGAGACGCGCATGCATCTGCTCTTCCGCGACCATCGTCTCTCCGACCTCATCGGCTTCGTCTATTCCGGAATGCCCGCGCAGGACGCCGCCAATCATCTCATCCGCAACATCAAGGACTCGGCGCAGCCGCTGCTCGACCAGGGCAAGAACGCCGTCGTGTCGATCATCCTCGATGGCGAGAATGCCTGGGAATACTATCCGCAATCGGGCCGCGAATTTCTGCGCCGCTTTTATGACGCGCTGCAACGCGATGAGCAGATCGAGCCGGTCACGATCAGCGAGGCCATTGCGCGGCACAACGAAGCCGACTTCGGCGAATTGCATCGTCTGGTTCCGGGCTCGTGGATCGACGCCAACTTCAACGTCTGGATCGGCGCTCCCGAAGACAATCACGCTTGGGACTTGCTGGCCGAAGCGCGCGACTATTACGATCATCACTCCAATCGTGTCTCCGAGGCGCAACGGCAGATCGCCTGGGAAGAGTTGCTGATCGCCGAGGGTAGCGACTGGAATTGGTGGTACGGTCCGGAACATCACTCGGCCAACGACCGCGACTTTGATGAGCTTTACCGCAAGCATCTCTCCAACGTCTATCACGCGCTGGAAGGCATTCCGCCGGAGGAGCTGAACACGCCGATCATCAGCGGCGTTCCGCGGCCAAGCTACATTCCGCAGACTGCGTATGTGCGCGCCCGCGTCGACGGTCTGGTCAGCGGATACTTCGAGTGGATGGGTGCGGCGAGTTACACCTCCGATCAGCGCACCAGCGCGATGCATGGCAAGCAGTTTCTCCTCGACGCGGTTTACGCGGGTCTCGACGCCGATTCCGTTTCTGGCCGCCTCGACTTTCATCACGACATTCCCGAAGACGCATATCGCTTGGTGATCAACCTTGAGGTCTGGCGCGAGCAGGGAAACCTGAAGGCTGCGCCGGATTCCTATCGCCTAACTGTCGATGCGCAAGGCCGCAACGTGCAGCGATGGGTGCTGACCAACGGCGAAGAGCGCAATCAGCTCGCGACCTTCTCGGCGGACAACAGAAACTCGAATCCCAACGGCGTCGAGGTTGCGCTGGAGAAAATTTTTGAGATGCGCGTGCCCTTCGATCTGATCGGCGCGCAGCCGGGAAGCCGCATCCGTCTTCGCTTCGCCATCTGGCGCGAGCACCTGCCCGTCGACTCGCTTCCGCTCGAAGGCTGGATCGACCTCCACGCCCTCACCGAAGAAGAGCTGGAAACCAACCTCTACAGCTTCTCACCCCAGGACTGAGGGTGGCTTCCGCCAACCGACAACTGACAACCGACAACTGACAACCGACAACTGACAACCGACAACTGACAACCGACAACTGACCACTGACAACTGACAACTGACCACTGACCACTGACAACTCCTCCTCGTCATCCCGACTTGATGTGTCATCCCGACCGAGGGCTTCAGCCCGAGTGGAGGGACCTGCTGTTCTCTCCCGGCTATCTACCCGGTTCTTCGCTCCGTCGCCGCACCAGCTCCCACGCTCGTCGGCTGCTTCTTCTTGCCCCATCATTGTCGTTCGGGTGCGCAGGTGCCCCATCCTCTACGAATCGCCCATTTCTGTCGCCCTGAGCTTGCCGAAGGGGAGCTGCGTTTCTCCGCCCAGGTGCGCTAGGGCCAGCCTCGGCGCCGTCTGCTTCATCACGGTTGCCTTTCGCCGCAGCCTCGCACTTCGCCAGCGCAGCATCCATCTTCCGCAGGTTGGCCGCTGCGCCGTGCAGTGCCGACAAGATCAGCTTCGCCCGTCGAACGTCGATCTCTTCCCCAGCCACCGCCTGAATCAGCTGCATGAACCCGATCTGGATCGCCGCCGCGTCTTCCAGAAACGGCAGGTCGAAGATCGCGTAGGGATCGCTATCCTTGCGGTACGGATTGGCCCTGACAAACATGGTCGTAGTAGGCACCGCTTTCCGCAGGCCCACGTGGTAATAGCAGTAATTATGATCTCGTAGTGCCGGCGATCCGCAGGCTTCCCCACCCGGCTTCACATGCTGACAGATTGCAAGACTCATATCGGTAAACCCCCTTAAGAATTTGTGTTGCAAATAAAGGCTTTATATCAAAGTATTGATTCCATTGAAGTTACGCTGCCGTATAAGTGTATGATTCTTAACGGCTTACGCGTTCCCTCCCAAAGTATTCATTCGATTGGATTTCCCCGCAAACCACTGCGGAACAAGCACTTGCAGTTCGTACTCCGCACAACCGACAACTGACAACCGACAGCTGGCTACTGACTGCTGACTACTGACCGCGGGTTCCGGCTACTGACCACCCGTCCCTCCCCAAACACAGAAGGGACAGGAGCACTCGTTAGCTCCTGTCCCTTTAGCCAACTCAAGTATTAATCTGCACCACTATTAGGTCAAGAAAATACGCCACCAAAATGCGTCTCCATTCCCACAACGGGAATTCGCCAACGTCTCCAGAAAATCCTTGAACCCAGCCCGAGCGGTGCTAAGATTCGGCTTCGATCCGATCGTCGTGCGAATCCCGGCGCGACGACGAGATAACCATCGTCGTGCGGGTGCCCCACACAAGCCGGTTTTGCTTGTGTGGGGGGCTTTCTGGCGCAGGAACGACGCAGCCGACCGCAGCCGATCCCAACGAAGATCCTCGGGAGGAAGCCATGCACACCTTACGCCGTTCGCAGTTGGGGAGCTTCAGCCTGGCGAAAATGGCCTGCATCATCGTTACGTTGTGCGCCGCGACGGCGATGACCTCACATGCACAAACCTTAACCACGCTATACAGCTTTTGCTCTCAACCGCATTGCACGGACGGCGCTGTCCCTTTAGCCGTGCTGGTGCAAGCCGCCGATGGAAACTTCTATGGGACAACCTACGAAGGCGGCACCGGTCCTGACTCCGGCACGGTTTTCACAATGGCCCCGGACGGAACCCTGACCACCCTTTACAGCTTCGCCGTTGACGGCCCTGACGGCGACCAACCTTACGCGGGGCTGGTGCAAGGCACCGACGGGAACTTCTACGGGACAACATCGTCATTCGGGGCCTATGGGGGAGGCACGGTCTTCAAAATCACTCCGTCGGGCAAACTGACCACGCTGCACAACTTTTGCTCCCAGCCAAACTGTACTGACGGCACAGACCCCGCCGCCGCGCTGGTGCAAGCCACCGACGGGAACTTCTACGGCACAACCGATAACGGCGGGACCGGCGGCAGTTGCAGCGGTGGCTGTGGCACGGTCTTCAAAATCACCCCAAGCGGCACGCTGACCACGCTGCACAGCTTCAACGGCGCTGACGGCGCCCAGCCTCGCGCAGGGCTGGTGCAAGCCACCGACGGAAACTTCTACGGCGACAACCTTCGAGGGCGGGGCGAACAATAACTGTAGCAATGGCTGTGGCACGGTCTTCAAAATCACCCCAGCGGCACGCTTACCACGCTGCACAGCTTCAGCGGCGCGGATGGTAGTTACTCTGAAGCCGCGCTGGTGCAAGCCACCGACGGAAACTTCTATGGGATAACCGTGCGGGGCGGGGCCATCGACGCTGGCACGGTTTTCAAAATCACCCCAGGCGGCACGCTGACCACGCTGCACAGCTTTGACAGCACTGACGGCATTGGCCCCACCGGCCTGATGCAAGCCACCGACGGCAGCCTCTACGGGACAACCAGTGAAGGGGGGGGCAACGGCGGCCCCTACGGCACGGTCTTCAAAATCACGCTGAGCGGCTCGCTGACCACGCTTTACAACTTTTGCTCTCTGCCAAACTGCGCGGACGGTGGCTCCCCTGGCGCGGGACTGGTGCAAGCCGCCGACGGGAATTTCTACGGCACGACCGAGGGTTTCGGTGCCAACTGCCCTCAGAATGGCCAATGCGGCACGGTGTTCCGTCTGTCCGGGCCCAGCCCCAGCCCCGTGCAATTCGTCCCCGTAACGCCGTGCCGGTTGGTGGATACGCGGCAAACGCACGATCCCATTCAAGGCGGCACGTTCCAATTCTTCGTCATTCCACAGCTTGGCGGTTGCAACATCCCCACAACTGCGGCCTACTCGCTGAACGTCACCGTTGTCCCACAAGAGCGGGGATTGGGCTATTTGACGATCTGGCCCGCGGGCAGAGCCAGCCGACGGTTTCCACGATGAACTCGCCGGATGGCCGGATCAAGGCAAACGCGGCGATTGTGCCCGCAGGAGCCGACGGCGCAGTCAGCGTCTACGTCACCGACACCACCGACGTCATTCTCGACATCGACGGCTACTTCACGCCCGCCTGCCTCCGGAACCTATCAGTTCTATCCGCTGACGCCCTGCCGCATTGTGGACACCCGCAACGGCCAGGATGGAGGGATGCTGCAAGCTGGAGTGGAGCGTGACTATACGATTCCGGGAAATTGCGGTGTTCCCAGCAGTGCGACGGCTTATTCGTTCAACGTCACCGTCCTGCCGCTCGGCCGGCGGATTGGATTATCTGACCGTGTGGCCGAAGGGTGAGACCCAACCCGTCGTCTCCACTCTTAACGACAACACCGGGACGATCGTAGCCAACGCAGCCATCGTGCCCGCGGGCAGCCAGAACGCAACTGCCTTCTACGCCCACAGCAACAGCACCAACCTGTTAGTTGACGTCAACGGCTACTTCGCCGCGCCGGGAACCGGTGGCTTGTCGCTGTATCCCGTAACGCCTTGCCGCGTGCTGGACACCCGCCAGAACAACGGCAAGCCGTTCAGCGGCGAGAAAACTGTCAACGTCGTCGGCAGCGCCTGTGCTCCTCCCAGCAACGCCGCGGCCTACGTCTTCAACGCGACGGTGGTGCCGCCGGGCCCCATGCTTTACCTCACTCTGTGGCCTGACGGCGAGCAACAGCCGACAGTCTCAACGTTGAATGCCGCAGATGGCTTCATCACCTCCAACATGGCCATCGTGCCCACGACCAACGGTTCCATCGACGCCTACGCCGCTGCGTTGACGCAATTGATCCTCGATATCTCCGGCTACTTCGCACCGTAAAGAGGATTAGAATCAGGGCCGCATCTCAAGGGAAAGGAGAATTCGAGTAGAGCTGGCCTTCAGAGTCTGAGAACTCAATTTTCAGAGGCTAGAGTCTGGGAGATACCCAGATCCGAGCCCGAAGGGCGAAACTACAATAGCCCAGCGCGGGAGCGCTGGGTGGAGGGAAATATGACCGAGTCCCCCGGGGACGGCACTGGTTCTCACGCAGACGCTTCGGGCCAGCGTCTAAGCTTTTTGTTTCTTATCCTGAGCCGCCTTCAGCCGGCGATACCGGTACTCTGTTCCGACTTTTCAGCGGCCTGTGAAGGTCGCCCCTTCGCACCATCCAGAACGATTCCTGGGCTGGCTTGCCTCTGTTGACTTTCTGACCCCAACGCAACCGCAGGGTCGGCGGATGAACCTGGAGAGCCAGCAATCGAGTCCCGCAAAGCGGGACGGCGACAAGATAGGACCTCAGAGTCTGTGTGGCTCTGTTGGCTTCGCATCGTCGATCTGCAACCGCTGGGGTTGACGAACAAGTGCGCAGTGCCGGCAATCGAGTCCCGCAAAGCGGGACGGTGACAGGATAGCCCAGCACGCAGCGGGGTCCCCGGTTCGCCGTTTTTGGGCGAACTGGGGAAGCGGAGTGCTGGGTGGGCTCTCTTGAAATTTGAGCCCCTTCAGGGGCGGCACATCGGGATGCCACCAGGGCCAAACCATTCTTCACCAAACAGAAAACCATCCCTACCCAACCGCCGGCGGTGCTAACATTGCCTTTCCGACCCAAACCTGGAAGCAGAGGCAATATGCGTAAGATCCTGCGCTTTGGCAAACATTGGCAGTCGTCCGCGCTCATGGTCTGCGCCGCTTCATTTTTGTTATTTGCTATCTCAGCGCAAGCCCAGCAATCGCTGCAGGTATTGCACAATCACGTTCGCCCCGTAGTTACCGACGGGCGCGCAGTGCCGGTCGGCTTACTTCCATCCACTCAGTCTTTGAATCTCATCATCCACCTGCCGGTGCGCAACCAGGAGGAACTGACCAGTCTCATCGATCGGCTCTCCGATCCGGCCAGCCCTGACTATCGTCACTGGCTCAGCGTGGCTGAGTTCACCGAAAGATTCGGACGCACCGAAGCCGAGTACCAGAAGGTGTCCGACTTCGCCGAAGCCAATAGCTTGGCCGTAACCTATCAGTCGCCGAACCGCCTGATGTTGGTTGTCCGCGGCTCGGTGGCGCAAATCGAAAAGACCTTCAACGTGACGATGCGGACCTATCAGCTTCCGGCGGAAAACCGCATCTTCTATTCGCCGGATCGTGAGCCCTCACTCGCTCTGGATGTCCCCGTATCGCACATCTCCGGCCTGAACAATTACTCCTATCCGCATCCCGGCGCACGGCGACGTCCACCGGAACTCGGCTCTGGAGGTCCGGGCCTTCAGGGCACGGGCTCTGGTCCGGATTCCTCGTTCCTCGGCAGTGACATGCGGCCCGCTTACAACATGGGCTCCAACACCGGCGCCGGGCAAATCGTCGGGCTGGCCGAGTTTTCCGGCTACACCGCCAGCGACGTCAGCTTGTACTTCTCGAGTATCCATCAGACCAACAACGTCCCCATCGCCAACATCGTGGTAGATGGCGGCTCGGCCTCCAGCTGGAGCAACGCCGACGACGAAGGCGAAGTCTGCCTCGATATCGACCAGGCGGTTTCGGTGGCGCCGGGCCTGGCGCAGCTCCGCGTCTATATTGGTCCCACCAGTTTCGGCAGCGGCGTCGACGGCTACATATTCAATCGGATGGCCACGGACAACGATGCCAAGCAACTCAGCAACTCCTGGTGGTGGTCTCCCGACGATCCGGCAACCGACGATCCCTATTTCGAGGAAATGGCGATCCAGGGTCAGACTCTTTTCAACATTTCCGGGGACAATGGAGCCTACACCGGGAACGACCGCGACGATGAAGGTTATCCGGCGGAGGACACACATCTCACCGTGGTAGGTGGAACCGCGTTGGCCACCAGCGGCCCCGGCGGCCCATGGCAATCGGAAGTGGCGTGGAACGACTTTGGCGGTGGCAGTGGCGGCGGCCCGGCCGACGATGGCACAGGATATTTCTCCATCCAGAGCTGGCAAGTGCCGGTCATCAACTCGTCCAATGGCGGTTCCACCACCCTGCGTAATTCCCCTGACGTTGCCCTGCAAGCCGACTACGTCAATTACCTCTGCTACAACCATGGGGTATGCAATACCGATTGGGGCGGGACCAGCTTTGCCTCCCCGCGCTGGGCTGCGTGGTTCGCTCTCGTCAACCAGGAACTCGTGGCCAATGGCTCACCCGCAGGTCTGGGCTTCATCAATCCCATGCTCTACACCATCGGTCAGAGTTCCAACTACAACAGCGACTTCCACGACGTCACCAGCGGGAATAACGACACCGACGGCCAATCGAAGTTTTACTATGCCGTGACTGGCTACGACCTGGTGACCGGATGGGGCAGCATGAACGGTCAGTCCCTGATGACCACCCTGACGGGCTATCCGCTGACGGTGTCGGTTAGTGGCAGCGGTACCGTGACCAGCACCGACGGCTTCATCAACTGTCCGGGCGCTTGCAGCCATTCCTATCCCGGCAATACACACGTCACGCTGAACGCAACCGCGGCTTCAGGATGGACATTTACGGGCTGGAGCGGCGCCTGCAGTGGCACTGGTTCGTGTGTCGTCACCATGAACAAGAGCCAATCGGTGACCGCTACCTTCCTGCAGAACATTTACACCCTGACAGTATCGACCAGCGGTAACGGCACGGTTACCAGCACCGACGGCTTTATCAACTGCCCTGGAACCTGCACCCATGTTTATCCCCCGAATGCTCGTGTGATGCTGAACGCATCGCCGGCCCTGGGCTGGAGTTTGTCTGCATGGAGCGGGGCTTGCACCGGTAGCGGCGCCTGCAATCTCACCATGACAAAGAACCTCTCCGTGACGGCCACCTTCACGCAAAACTATTACACGCTGACCGTATCAACCAGCGGCAATGGCTCTGTGACCAGCACGGACGGTTTCATCAACTGTCCCGGAACGTGCAGCCACACTTATCTTTCCCTCACTCCGGTGACGCTGAATGCGTTCCCCGCACAGAACTGGATCTTCAGCGGATGGACAGGTGCTTGCAGCGGCGTCGGTTCCTGCAACGTAAACATGCCGCAGAACCTGTTCGTCACGGCCATCTTCCTTGAGCCCGGTAATGGCCTGCAGTTCGTCAAGGCCACGCCCTGCCGTCTGGTAGACACGCGCCAGACCCACAATCCCATTCTGGGTGGTACTTCGCAAAACTTCGCTCTCCCGCAGCTGGGAAATTGCGGCATCCCAACCAGCGCGGCAGCCTATTCGCTCAACGTCACGGTCGTGCCCCATGGACCTTTGGGTTATTTGACCATCTGGCCCAGCGGTGAGGCCCAGCCTTACGTTTCCACAATGAACTCCCCTGACGGACGGATCAAAGCCAACGCTGCCGTGGTACCGGCCGGCACGCCCTCCGGGTCTGTCAGCGTGTATGTCACCGACACCACCGACGTCATCCTCGACATCGACGGCTACTTTGCGTCGCCCGGCTCGGGCACGTATCAGTTCTATCCCCTGACGCCGTGCCGTCTGGTTGACACCCGCCAGGCCGACGGAAATCTCGCCGGCCCGGCCCTGCTGGCGCAAACGCCGCGCGACTTCCCGCTGCTATCAAGCCCTTGCATTCCGTCCGGCCTTCATCCGCTGGCGTACTCGCTCAACTTTACCGTGGTGCCCAATCCTTCGGGACAACCGTTGGGATATCTGTCGGTGTGGCCGGCGGGCGAGAACCAGCCGGTAGTCTCGACGCTCAACAATCCCACCGCGACGGTGGTGGCCAACGCCGCCATCGTGCCTGCGGGGACCAACGGCGACATCGATGTCTACGCCTACGACACCACTGACCTGCTGATCGATATTGATGGCTACTTTGCCGCGGCCGGCACCGGCGGGCTGTCGATGTATCCAGCGGCGCCGTGCCGCGTGCTCGACACACGCCAGAGCGGCGGCTCGTTTACCGGCGAGAAAACTGTGAACGTCGTCGGCAGCTCCTGTGCGCCTCCGGCCAACGCGGCGGAATATATCTTCAACGCAACCGTCGTGCCGCCGGGCTCCATGCCGTACCTCTCGCTGTGGCCGGATGGCGAGCAGCAGCCTGTAGTCTCGACGCTGAACGCCTACGACGGCTTCATCACCTCCAACATGGCGGTAGTGCCCACCAACAACGGCTCCATCGACGCCTACGCCGACGCGTTGACGCAGCTCATCCTCGACATCTCAGGCTACTTCGCGCCGTAGGCATACGACGTGTCTGCGCCACCGTCGCAACAATTGTTACCGGCCCTGAAGACAATCCGGGTCAAGATTACGAAGGTGCTAGACCTCATCTCATAAATTCTTTGAACGCTTTGTATCAGGGCGCGATTTTTACAGGCGTTGAAAAAGTCGGCTTTGGAGTGCTTTGTAACAGGGCACGACTTTCAGTCGTGCCGACAAGCCGTTTGTTTTTGTCATCCCGAGCCGGCTTCAGCCGGCGGCACCATGCTTTGGTTTTTTCCGCAACCTGTTCAGCCGTGCCGAATGCAGATCATGAAAGACCCTGGGCTCTAGCCCTGAAGGCTCTGATTTGTCCGCTGCCCCCAGTCTCAAGGCATTGCTTCGACACGACCAAAGATTGTGCCCTGATACAACCCTCAGAACGATTTATGAGATGACCTCTATACCTCTCTCCCATTCCCGGAAGAGGAGTTCGCCAGTTGTGCAGAAAAGTGCTGCATGCAGCAGAGGCGGTGCTAATATTCGGCTTGTATCCAATCTCGTCCAGTACGGGCCAATCCCGAACTAAGCATCGCCTGCTCCAGCGACGTGGCTCGCCAATCCAAGGAATGAAAGTGCATCTCACCGTCCCATTGCAACTGATCCCAAGGAAGAGTCTTTTTGGTGAAGCTGGATCGACCGGACGCTATCCGCCGTCGAGGAGATTCAGCTTGTCAAAAATGGTCTGCGTCGTCGTTGTGTTTTGTGCCACCATGGCGACCCCCTCGCCGGCGCAAACGTTCACCACTCTAGTAACTTTGACCGGTCCAAATGGAGCAAATCCCGTCGCGTCTCTGATCGAAGGGGGCGATGGCAACTTTTATGGGACGACGCTCTATGGAGGCTCGGGCAATGGGCCTTGCGGGGATCCGGGTTCCGGGTGTGGAACCATTTACAAAATTACCCCAGACGGCAATTTAACTACCCTATATAGCTTCTGCTCCCAGACGAACTGCCTGGATGGATATGCACCCAGGGGCTCTCTGGTGCTGAGTACTGATGGAAGCTTCTATGGAACTACCACGAACGGCGGAGAATACAATACCGGCACATTCTTTAGAATGACGCCCACTGGCACGCTGACTACGCTTCAGAGTTTCCAGGGCGGCATCGTGGGCAGCGGTCCCGGAGGGTTGATCCAGGCGTCCGACGGGAACTTCTATGGGACAGCAGGCGGCGGGACTTACAGCGACGGCATAGTTTTCAGAGTTACCCCCTCGGGCACGCTGACGACGCTTCACAGCTTTGACGGCACTGACGGTGCCGGTCCTGAGGCCGGGTTGGTGCAGGCCACCGACGGCAATCTCTACGGAACCACTGCCTACGGTGGCACCGATAATCTTGGTACGGTGTTCAGAATCACGCTTGGCGGCACACTTACCACCCTGTACAGCTTCGAACCCGGTGGGGCAGACGGCGGTAATCCCAAGGCACCTCTGATGCAAGCGACCAATGGAAACTTTTATGGGACTGCGTCCTGGGGCGGAAGTCAAGGCGGCAACGGTACGATCTTCGAAATGACTCCAAACGGTACTTTAACGGTGCTGTACAACTTTGCGGGCACAGACGGAAGCAGTCCCGAGGCGGGGCTGATACAAGCTACCGACGGGAACTTCTACGGGACAACGTTGTCAGGCGGCGCCAACGGGTTTGGCACAGTGTTCCAGTTCACTCCAACGGGGGTGCTGAACACGCTTCACAGTTTTGATCTCACTGACGGAGGTTTTCTGCAGGCCAGTCTGCTTCAAGCACGCAACGGAGATCTGTACGGGGCAGCGTCTGCAGGGAGCCCTCCTTGTAGCCCTTACGGTGTCTGTGGGACAGTATTCAGCCTGGCAATCACTCCCACTCCCCTCCAATTCATTCCAGTTACGCCTTGCCGCGTAGTGGATACGCGTCAGGCGAACGGCGAGTTCGGTGGGCCGGCGATTGTCGGCGGCACCTCCCGCAGCTTCCCCATTCCGCAAAATACGACGTGCAACATCCCTATCAGCGCCGCTGCCTATTCGCTGAATGTCACCGTAGTCCCGATTACGACTCTGGGCTATCTGACCATCTGGCCATCCGGCGAATCCCGTCCTGTCGTTTCCACCATGAACTCGCCTGATGGCCGGGTCAAAGCCAACGCCGCGATCGTACCGTCGGGTGGCAATGGCGGTGCAGTCAGCGTATATGTCACCGATACAACCAACGTCATTCTCGACATCGACGGCTACTTTGCACCGCCCGGCTCCGGAACCTTTCAGTTCTATCCGCTGACGCCGTGCCGCATCGTTGACACCCGTAACAACCAGGATGGAGGCATGCTGAAGGCGGGAGTGGAACGTGATTACACGATTCCGCCCACTTGCGCCGTTCCCAGCAGCGCGACGGCGTATTCGTTCAACGTCACTGTCCTTCCAGCCGCTGGTGGTCTGGATTATCTGACGGTGTGGCCCAAAGGCAAGACGCAACCAGTTGTCTCCACCCTTAACGACAACACTGGGACGGTCGTAGCCAACGCTGCCATCGTCCCTGCGGGCAGCGAGAACGCAACCGCCTTTTACGCCCACAGCAACAGCACTAATCTCTTGGTTGATATCGATGGTTACTTCGCCGCGCCCGGAACCGGAGGTCTGTCACTATATCCCGTGGCGCCGTGCCGCGTGCTCGACACCCGCCAGAACAACGGCAAGCCCTTCAGCGGTGAGAAAACTGTGAATGTCGAGGGCAGCGCCTGCGCTCCACCCAGCAACGCAGCAGCCTATATCTTCAATGCGACGGTCGTTCCGCCAGGATCAATGCCTTATCTCACGTTATGGCCTGATGGCGAGCAGCAGCCTGTAGTCTCGACGCTGAACGCCTACGACGGCTTCATCACCTCCAACATGGCGGTAGTGCCCACCAACAACGGCTCCATCGACGCCTACGCCGACGCGTTGACGCAGCTCATCCTCGACATCTCAGGCTACTTCGCGCCGTAGGCATACGACGTGTCTGCGCCACCGTCGCAACAATTGTTACCGGCCCTGAAGACAATCCGGGTCAAGATTACGAAGGTGCTAGACCTCATCTCATAAATTCTTTGAACGCTTTGTATCAGGGCGCGATTTTTACAGGCCGTTGAAAAAGTCGGGGGGGGCGGCTTACGGCTGGTGGCAGCGCTTTCGCTTGCTTATTCTTCATGAGCGCGTAACAATAATCTTGTTCGATGCTTGTCGCGCCGGGTGTCACACTTTTGGACCGCGTCGAGAATGGACGCGATTTTCAATTTTGTAACGAACCCGCCGCCCAGGTCATCAAACATAGTGAGTTGTAACGAAGCGTCAACTGGCAGCTTCAACATCCCCGTAGGTCGGGCGCGCAAGCGTAGTGGATCTACTGGAGCCGCGAGTCAGCTTTCAACATCCCCGTTCCGGGCCGTGTCCTCACGTCGCCGGGACTGAAGGCAGAGACAAAGAGATGGCTACAGCACCGGTTACAGAAGCGGTATCTTGCTCGCTCGAAAATTACCTCGTTCTCCCTGACGACTCCATGGACCACAGCATTGCCGTGGCCAGGCAGACTCTGGGCGACGAGTGCGTCATCCTCGGCCACCACTATCAACGTGACGAAGTCATACGTTTCGCCGATTGTCGTGGCGATTCCTACCGTCTTTCGCAAATTGCCGCGCAGACCAAGGCCAGCTACATCGTCTTCTGCGGCGTCCACTTCATGGCGGAGAGCGCCGACATCATGGCGCGCCCCGGCCAGGCGGTTGTGCTCCCCGATCTCAATGCCGGCTGTTCTATGGCCGACATGGCTGAGATCTCGCAGGTGGAAGACGCCTGGGAGCAGTTCGTGGGCCTCGGCCTCACCGACGACGCCGGCAACGGAATCACGCCCATCACCTATATGAACTCGACCGCCGCGATCAAGGCATTCTGCGGCGAGCGCGGTGGGATGGTCTGCACCTCATCGAATGCCAAAGGCGCGTTCGACTGGGGCTTCAGCCGCAATGAAAAAATCTTCTTCCTTCCCGATCAGCACCTGGGCCGCAACACCGGATTCGCCCGCGGCATCCCGATGGAAGACATGGTGGTGTGGGACCCATACCAGCTGCAAGGCGGGCTGAGCGTCGAACGCCTCCGCAAAGCCAAAGCCATCCTGTGGAAGGGACACTGTTCGGTGCACCAGCGCTTTCTGCCGGAGCACGTGGACAAGATCCGCGCCAGCTATCCCGACATGCAGGTCCTGGTTCATCCCGAATGCCGCTGGGAGGTCTGCCAGAAAGCCGACGGAATCGGTTCGACCGATCGCATCATCAAATTGGTGCAGCAAGCGCCGGCGGGTTCGTCGTTTGCCATCGGTACGGAAATTCACCTGGTCAATCGCCTGGCAAAGGAAAATCCCGGCAAGCGCGTCGTCACCCTGGATAACTCAGGCTGCCTGTGTACCACCATGTTTCGCATTTCGCCGCAGCATTTGTGCTGGGCCTTGGAGAACCTGGTGGACGGCAATGTCGTCAATCAGATAACAGTGAAAGATAATGTTAAGAGGTGGGCGCGCGTTGCACTTGATAGGATGTTAGAGATCCAGTGATTATTCGTAAGCGTCCTCGGGAAAAATTCTTACGGCGGGTCCCACGCTATTGGTCCGACCTGCGTGAGCACCGCCGTCGCGTGATGGCGCGCCACGGGGCGCAAACCCTGGCCGCGTTGGAAAACATCGATATGTCGCGTACCTTTACCGTTGCTGAAGCTGAGACCTTGCTACCCGTGCTGGAGTCGTTGCTGCGCTCCGCCATTCAGGCGAAGACGCTGATTGAGGAAGTGGACGCCGAGCAGCAGGCGCTGGCCAACCGCATCTTCGTGAACGGCGGCACGCAAGTGGACATTGTCTCGGTGGCGCGGCGTAAAGCCGAGCGCGAGAAGGCGCTGCAGCGCGCCAAGGACGCCGTGGCCGAAATCGACGCTACCGGCGTTCAAGTGAAAGACCTCGACATCGGCCTGCTCGATTTTCCCTGCGTCGTCGGCGACGATGTCATCCTGCTCTGCTGGAAGCTCGGCGAAACGAAAATCACTCACTGGCACGGCACCCAGGAAGGCTTCGCCGGCCGCAAGCCCATCGACGACCGCATCCTGCGCAGCCAGAAGAAAAGCAATTAGCTGCGGGCTTCGGGCCACGAGCTACGAGCTGAATTAGCTGGGGAGTGATCGACGCGGCACTTCAAGCCAATAAGTTTTGGACCTGTGAGATTTTGAAGGGGCGTAGCTTTAGTTGCGCCGGTGCAGGTCATGAGTTTGTCATCCCGAGGAGGCCTTCAGGCCGACGAGGGATCTGCTTTTGAGTTGTAGCGGACAAGCAGGTAGAGCGGCCCTTGTAGAGCGGCCCTTTGGGTTCGCGCCAGTCTTTCCTCATGATGTCCCATTAGGTTCGCGCCAATCTTTCCTTATGATGTCCCATTGGGTTCGCGCCAATCTTTCCTTATTATGATGTGTCATCCCGAGCGACGAGCCCGCTTCGGGCGAGGAGTCGAGGGACCTGCTTCTCGGCTTCCTGCCAGGTCTGCAAGTCGTGCTGGCCAGTTGCCTTGTGTCAGGGCACGACTTTGAGTCGTGCCAATCAGCACGTAACAAGTCAGGGCTTTAGCCCCTGCGGTACGAATTCTCAGGGGCCGAAGCCAAAGTTTTCTTGGCTTCAAGTTGCGGCACGTCTAAAGACATGCCTCGACACAAGGCCGCAGGCTTGCTGCCACTAAGAAATTGTGAGTGCGTCGAAGCTGTGCATCCGATACAAACCTTTTATCCCAATAAAATCTATAATCGCTTCTGACCTTTCATCATGATCCAGCTCTCCTCCGCCGGCAAACGCTTCGGCCCCAAGCTTCTCTTCGACAATCTGGACTGGCTCATCACCTCCGATGCCCGTGTCGGCCTGGTGGGCGCCAACGGCACCGGCAAATCGACCTTGCTGAAAGTGCTTTGCGGCATCGAATCGCTCGACTACGGCAGCATCGTCCCGCCAAAAACACAACCTTCGGCTACCTCCCGCAGGACGGCCTGCAGCTTTCCGGCCGCACTGTCTTCGACGAATGTATGTCGGTTTTCTCCAACCTGCGAGCGCTGGAGCAGGAGATGGAAGACCTAACTCACAAAATCGCCGAACTGGATCACACCTCGAACGAGTACGCGCAAGTGGCCGACCGCTATCAGCGCATCTTGACCGAATTCCGCGTGAAAGACGGCTACGCACTTGATTCGCAGGTCGGCACCGTGCTCGACGGCCTCGGCTTCCGCAAAGAAGATTGGACGCGCTATACCGAAGAATTCTCCGGCGGCTGGCAGATGCGCATCGCCTTGGGCAAGCTGCTGCTCTCCCGACCGAACCTATTGCTGCTCGACGAGCCTACCAATCACCTCGATCTGGAAACCCGCAACTGGCTGGAGCAATACCTGCTCCAGTATCCGTTTGCCTACGTCCTGATCTCGCACGACCGCTATTTCCTGGATGTCACGGTGAATCGCACCGCGGAAATCTGGAACAAGCGCGTTCAGTTCTACAGCGGCAACTACGAAAAATATCTGGCGGAGAAACAGGAACGTCGCGACTCTCTGGTGTCGGCCTACAAGAACCAGCGCGACCGGATCGAGCAGCTGGAGGCGTTCATCAATCGCTTTCGTGCCCAGGCGACCAAGGCCAAGCAGGTGCAGAGCCGCATCAAGGAGCTGGAAAAGATCGAGCGCATCGAGATTCCGCCCGACGAGAAGACCATCCACTTCACCTTTCCGCAGCCCAATCCCAGCGGACGGACGGTGGTCGAATCGACCGATGTCGCCAAGAGCTACGGACCGAAAGAAGTTTTTCGCGACGTGAATTTCACCATCCAGCGCGGCGATCGCATCGCCCTGGTGGGCGTAAACGGGGCAGGGAAGTCAACGCTGATCAAGCTGCTGACCGGCATTGAGCCGCTAACCGAAGGTACTTTGAAGCTCGGCCATAACGTCGAGCCCGACTACTTCGCGCAGGACCAGTACAAGGAACTCGATTCCTCGCGCCGTCTGCTCGACGACTTGTCTGACGTCGCGCCGCAGAAGTCCATCACCGAATTGCGCGGCGTGCTGGGATGTTTTCTATTCTCCGAAGACGACGTCTTCAAACCGATTGGTGTGCTCTCCGGCGGCGAGCGCAACCGCTACGCACTGGCAAGAATGTTGTTGCATCCGTCGAATTTCCTGCTGCTTGACGAGCCTACCAACCACCTCGACATGCGCGCCAAAGACGTCTTGCTGGAGTCGCTCGAAAAATATAACGGCACGGTGGTCTTCGTCTCGCACGATCGCTATTTCATCGACAAGCTGGCCACGCGCATATTCGAGATCGGCGATGGCCGGGTCGAAGTCTTTCCCGGAAATTACGAAGACTACTTATGGCGCAAGCAGCGCCAGGACTCCGGCGAGACCGAGGCTGAGCAAACCGCCTGGGCTCCCACATTGTCAGACGTACCCGGCTACAACGGTCAGAACTCGCAATCGCAATCGAAGAAGCGCATCAATCCCATCAAGCTGAAGCAAATGCAGGAACGTCATCAACAGGTGGAGCAGGGAATCGCGCGGCTGGAGGACGGCATCGCCGAATGCGAGCGCGAGTTACAGTCCTTCGTCAGCGCAGAAGAAACCGCGCGCTGGACCGAACTGCTGGCCGCGCGGCGAGTCGAGCTGGAAGGGCTGATGGGCGAGTGGGAAGGTCTGTCGCAGGAGCTGGAAGAAGCCAAGGCGTAAAAGCAGTTGTCAGTTGCCGATGGGCGAGTTGTCGGCCCTCGGCGAAGGCGGAAGATTCGCCTAAGTTGTCATCCTGAGTGAGTGCGCCCGCTTTTGGCACACGAGTCGAAGGACCCCTACAGCCATTGTGCCGTCCCTACGGGACTCAGATATAAAAGACGGCGCTACCCAGCGCTAAAGCGCTGGGCTATCATCTTCCGTCCCGCGTTTGCGGGACTCGTGTCTCTCAGCTGCCAACAGGTTCGTCTTGTCGAGCAATTAAGAGCAGATCGCTCAGCGCTGAAGCCCGCCTCGTGTCGGCAATAAAGTAAGACTAACAGCCCGACTAAAGCAGCGCTCCTTCCAGGCAGCTAAAGCGCGCCCTTTCCAACGACTGATAACCGACAACTGAGAACTGACAACCGACAACTGCCTTTTAAGGTTTTCTGCCCGCATTCCACTTCGGCGTGAACTCGCTATTCGCCAGCCAACTCACCGGCGCAATCATCGATCCCACCGCACTGTCCAGATGTTGCCAGTCTACTTTGTCCAAAGTATCCGTCGGCTCATGGTAATCCTTGTGCAAGCCGTAGCTGGAGACGGTCTGCGCGATGATGCCAGTCTTCGCCAATGCGTAATTGTCAGAGCGCATAAAGAAGCTCTGGTCCGGATGTGGATCGCCCACCAACTGCGCGCCGTGTTGCGCCAGCACTGGTCCAAGGTCGGTGCGCTCCCATCCTGTCAGCCACAGTTGATTGGGCTGCACCTTGGGATCGGGCCGGGCAATCATCTCGAATTCGAGATTGGTTATGATGTTTTTCAACTCGAAGGTCGGATGTTTCAGGAAGTATCGCGCCCCCACCAATCCCGCCTCTTCGCTGCCCCACAAGCGCAAAGACAATCGTCCGCTGCGGTCGAGGCTCCTTCGCCAGCGCTCGCGCCAGCTCCATCACCGCGACCGTTCCCGAGGCATCGTCGTCGGCTCCGGGATAGGTTTTGCCGTCCTTCGACGCCCAGATGATCGAGATGAGCGCTCAGCAGGACGATCTGGTCCGCTTTCTTGCCCGCAATTTTCCCCAGCACGTTCCAGGTATGCGAGACCTGCCACGGCGTGACCTCGGCGTGCAGCTTGATCAACGTGCCGTCAGCCGCGCCCCACAGTTGCTGCGCCTGATCAGCCATTCAGGATGATGCCGTCCGGGCCGGCCGGCGCATCGCCGATTCTCTTATCGGCTCGCGGCAGACGGCTTGCCAGCCGCTGAAACCTGGCTTCTCCGTCAGCCGGCTCCGGCACAATGATCACCGCGGCCTTACTCTCCAGATAAGGACCAAAGACATTCTGAATGTCTTGGACGCCTGTGCCGGGCTTCAGCTTCAGCAGGACTGCTGCTCCCTCCTTCACAGACTTTGGCGACACCTGGGTATCGTTCAGGTCTAACTTCTGCAACGGCGCTGCAATGTCGGGCTGCGAAAATTGAAAGGCAGCAAACTCCGTCCCATGCTTCCAGGAAACAGGCTTGCCCACGTCGAAAGTGAGCACCGGCGCAGTCGTCACGGCCCGAGACTTGATGGTCCCCGTCTGGATGAACCCGTCATTTTCGGCTGCCGGAGTCAGGCCATAGGCCTTGAGCTTGCCGGCGATGTATTGCGCGGCGTGATACTCGTCGATGGTTCCGCTACCGCGGCCATGCAGCGCGGGTCCTGCAAGATATTCCAAATTGCCGCGGATGCACGAGGCGCAAACGGCAGCCGAAGTCGAATCGCCGGCTTGCCCTGCGGCCGTCAGTGTTAGCGCCAGAAGTAGTAACGGCAGAATGAGAAATGTTTGTCGCATCCGAAAGTGTTTCAAGACGTTGGGACCCCACTCGCCCGCTAGCTCATTCTGCTGAGAGTTGCACAATCACAATGACGTACAGTCTTGGAATTGTCATCACGAGCGTAGCGAGGGATCTGCTTTTTGCCTGTCCATCGAAAGGCAGATTCCTCTCGCCTAAATGGATGCTCGACACGACAATTCATTGTGCTTGCCCACTTCTTGCTCCCGAAACGTTTCACTACAATGCGCGATGCTCATCAGATCCTTATCCACCCGGCGCGAATCGCCAGCAGGCTGCAAACCGCGACCACAATCCACAGCAGGACGCCTTGCAGCAGCGGACGCGGACCAACCTTCCGCAGCGCCGCCGGCGACAGGCTGGCTCCGATCAGGAACAACGTCACCACCAGCATCAGCCTGCCGAAGCTGCTCAGATAGTGATACGCCCGCGCCCCCGGAAAAAAGTACGTGTTGGCCACCGCCGCCAGACAAAAGAACAGGATGAACCACGGCCACTGGATTCGCGTCTTGCTGCCTTTGACGGCAGCCGTGCCCACCGACAGTGGGACAATCCAAAGGGCGCGCGCCAGCTTCACCGTGGTCCCGACGGCCAGGGCAACGGCGCCATACTTGGCCGAGGCTCCCACTACCGAGCTGGTGTCGTGGATGGCCAGCGCGGCCCACAATCCGAACTGGCTTTGCGACAGCTTCAGCCAAAGTCCGATTGCCGGGAACGTCAGCAAGGCCACCGAGTTCAACACGAAAATCGTCCCCAGCGAGACTGACATTTCGTCCGATGTGGCGCCGGTAATTGGACCTACCGCGGCAATGGCGCTGCCCCCGCAGATCGCGGTCCCGGTGGAGATCAAGAACGCGGGGCGCGGACGCACCGCCAGCAGCTTGCCCAGCAGGGTACCCAAGGCCATCGCAAACGTGATGCTGAGGGCGGTGTAGAGAAAGCCGCTTTTCCCGGCCTTAAGAACTTCCTGCAGGTTCATCCCAAACCCCAGGCACACCACGGCGGCCTTCAGTAGAAACTTTGAAGCACGCTGGGATTCGTCCCGGATAAGGATGGGTCGTGATCGCGCCGAAGAGCGAGGCCGGCCAGGAGGGCCAACGGCGGCGATGCCCACGGAGTGAGGCAGAACAAAAGCCCAATGGCAAACAGTATCTTTGAATTCATCGAGCTAGGGAACGGCTAGTTAACGGTGCGTCGATCGCCACCCCGGCGGTGACGGTACCAAAATCGAGCAATAAAATGGGCCCGATGCCAAGGAGCGGTGACGATTTCCTTGGCTCCGAGCCCATTCGATCCTGAAATGGATCGGAGGTGATACTGTTATGCTACTCCAGGATGTGCAAAAGTCAAGAACAAATCGCGATAAGCTACTGAATTCTCAGTAGTTGTACAATTTCTGGAGCTGTTTCAAGTCCCTGAAAACAGTAGAGATGAGTCCGTTCGCTTAGGTGGTGGACGGTTGCAAATTGGGCTGCAGCACAAGAACTTTCCACTGTCCAACCTGTGGTCAGATTGTCCAACTACTGATCATAGGTGCAAGTAAATGCACATGACGCCTCTTTTGCAGTATTCTTTGCCGGCAGACAAGCTCTCCCAGGCCTACGCTCTTTACCTCCTCGACGGCGCCCTTTACTTCGTCGCCACTATCTGGGGCTTTCTGGTTCTCTGGCTGATGTTGCGGACGCGGTTTGGCCAGCGCCTGGGCGACTTTGCGCAGCGCACATCACGGCGCCGCCTCGTACAAGCCGTCATCGTGATGTCGCTGTTCTTCCTCACCCTGGAACTCACCCAGCTTCCATTCGCTCTCTACCAGCACCATCTCGGCCTCAAGTACGGGCTCTCGGTGCAACCTTGGGCATCGTGGTTCGGCGATTGGGGCAAAGACCTCCTGCTCGGTTGCCTCTTTGCCACCCTTCTGGGCCGGGTTCTCTATCGCATGCTGCGCCTCAGTCCCAGGCGTTGGTGGCTTTACTTCTGGCTGGCCCTCATTCCCATCGTCGTTTTCGTTGTCTTCATCACGCCGATTTGGATTGAGCCGATGTTCAACACCTTCGAGCCGCTCACCGATCACCACCCCGATCTGGTCGCCCAGATCGAGCGCGTGGTCCATCGCGCGGGAATGGACATTCCCCCGCAGCGCATGTTCGAGATGAAGGCCAGCGAGAAGCACACCACGCTGAACGCCTACGTCACCGGCTTCGGAGCCACCAAGCGCGTGGTGGTCTGGGACACCACCATGCAGCAGATGACCACTCCCGAAACGCTGTTCGTCTTCGGGCACGAAATGGGGCATTACGCTCTCGGTCACATCCCAAAAGAAGCCGCCATCGACCTGCTGCTCCTGCTCGCGTTGCTTTACATCGCGTACCGGCTGGCGACCTGGCTGGTGGCTCGCTTTGGCGCACGATGGGGAATTCGCGATCTCAGCGACTGGGCGTCGCTTCCGCTGCTGGTCCTGATTCTCTCGCTGATCGCTTTTCTGGCTACTCCCGCCTTCAACGCTGTCTCCCGTCATTACGAGCACCAGGCCGATCAGTACGGGCTGGAGTTGATTCATGGATTAGTTCCGGATGCACCGCGTACGGCTGCGCAGGCGTTTCAGAAACTCGGCGAGCTGTCCCTCGATTATCCCTATGTGAACAAGTTCTGGGAGTTCTGGGCGTGGACCCACCCCACCATTCGCGATCGCATGATCTTCGTGCAGACCTACGACCCATGGGCCGAGGGCCGGCAGCCCGAGTTCGTGAAAAGCGCGCCCTAGCGGTGGGTAGAGCTGGCCTTCAGGCCAGCGCCAAAGCTCTTCCTCTCTCAGTCCAAGCCGGCCTGAAGCCGACCTTCAGGCAATCGCTTTGCGTCAGGGCATGACCTTTTGCCGTGCCTGCAAGTTGTCGTGCCCGCGAGCAAAATGCTTTGTAACAGGGCACGACTTCAGTCGTGCCGCAAGTGCACGCCTAAAGATTCTGAGCCGGCAGCCGGCGACACCCCCTGTTCCAATTTTCCGGCAGCCGCGCCTATCCAAAATGTGGCTTCGGCCGTCGCCCCTGCGTTCAACCCTCACAGGGTCGGGTGACCGCCCTCACTGCGACTTCGTACATAAGGTCCATACTGGAATCGTTGACGACTGCCTCTCTTTGCCGTTCGCGGCATTTAGCGCGGGGCAGCGTCGCGTCTGGAGGTGTGCTATGGCGACCGTCATCGAACCTGAAACCCAGAAAGAAACCCAGCCGCAACCTGTCTACCAAGCTTCAGCCGAGCCTGATATTTTTGCTGCCGAACTGGCGATGGAGAACCGGTCACACAATTTCCTGCCCTTGTTGCTGATCGCAGGATTGGTGCTGGTGGTTGGCGGAACTATTTTCTACTTCGTAAAGGGCGCACGCGACGTGTTGACCGTCCCCGTAGCCACCACTACCGTCAACAGCATCTTGAAAGCGCAAGCTCCGGCAACCGTTCGCTTCAGCACCGGAACCGTGGTGTCAAGCGTTAACGAGAAGCCGGATGATCCCCACTACAAGCTGCTGGCCAAAGCTGGCGTCGTCACTACGGCCAAAGCCAAGGGCGCGACTTCGCTTGTTGTCGCTTTGACCGGCCCCGGCGAGAAACTGCTCAGCGACATCAACGGCGTGCAGAAGGGGAAGCATCCTGATGGCACCACCAGCTATCTGGTCCCGTTGGCCGGGCGTACGCTGGTCTCCGTTGACAAGGTCACTATGGTAAAGCCGCATCTGGCGCAGGTTGATTACACCTGGAAATGGATCCCCAACCGCCTGGGCGCCGAATTTGATGCTTCCGGTTCCCTGGTCAAGAGCTTCAGCACGTGGGACCGCGCGACCTTGATCAAGTCCTACGGTGTGGACTTCTTTGGTGCCGGCCCAACCAGGTCCAGCATTGTTCTCATGGAAGCCAACGATGGCACCTGGAAGCCATACGCGGAATAGAGTCCTACTCCGTGGTATAGGCTCAACCACTCGGAGTGGCATCCCACAATGTGTATCCCACAATGTGGCATAACCGACGTTATGAGAGCCCGAACGCTCCAAAGAAGCTTTTACAATATTTTCATCGGGTTTTGATGTTGACAATCCCTCAGTTCGCGTAAGCTACCTTCAATTGCAAACCTGATCGGAGAGAGAGGGGAGATGGCCAAACAGCCGCTCCCCGTTTTTCTTGGCCATCCCCCATCAGCCATCAGCTATCAGCCATCGGCTGTCAGCCGTCAGATCCCATCTGCCAGTTCGTGCCTCACGCCGATTGCCCCAGGAATTGTCATCACGAGCGCAGCGAGGGATCTGCTTTTCGTCCCCTACGCAACGACTGCATCTCTCGGCGCCAACTAAGGGCGCTCGCGGTGCAACTCCCTATGATCGTTCCGCGTGCTGCACGACGCTGACAGCTGACAGCTGACAACTGACGGCTGCACTTGGCAACTGGCGTTTTCCCGCCCGCCGCACTACCATTCTTCTGTTATGCCAGTCCTGACAGATTCTTCCACTTCTTCCTACACGCCGGTACGGGCGCCGCGTGGCAACCAGCTTGTCCTGCAAAGGCTGGGCACAGGAAGCCGCCATGCGCATGCTGATGAACAACCTCGACCCCGACGTCGCCGAGCGTCCGCAGGACCTCGTCGTCTACGGCGGTACTGGCCGGGCTGCGCGCAATTGGGAGTGCTACCACGCCATCGTCCGTTCGCTGCAGTCGCTCGACAACGACGAGACGCTGCTGGTGCAGTCGGGCAAGCCGGTGGGCATTTTCCGCACCCACGACTACGCGCCGCGCGTGCTCATCTGCAACTCCAACCTGGTCGGCCACTGGTCGAACTGGGAGAAGTTTAACGAGCTCGAAAAGCTCGGCCTCATCATGTACGGACAGATGACTGCCGGCTCCTGGATCTACATCGGCTCGCAGGGCATCGTCCAGGGCACCTTCGAAACTTTTTCCGCCGCTGGACAAAAGCATCTCGGCGGGGAACTGGAAGGCAAGCTGATCGTCTCCGGCGGTATGGGCGGCATGAGCGGCGCGCAGCCCCTGGCTGCGACCATGACTGGCGCATGTTATCTCGGCATCGAGGTCGATCCCGAGCGCATCAAGAAGCGCCTGCGCACCGGCTATTGCGACCACATGGTCAATTCGACCTCGACGAGGCCCTGCGCATTATCCAGAACGCCGTCCGCAAGAAGGAGAGCATCTCCGTCGGCCTGGTCGGCAATTGCGGTGACATCATTCCCGAGCTGGCCGAGCGTGGCGTTGTTCCCGACATCCTCACCGACCAGACCTCAGCCCACGATCCGCTGAACGGCTACGTGCCCAATGGCATGTCGCTGGAGGACGCGCTGGAGCTACGCAAGCGCGATCCCAAGGCATACGTCGAGCGTTCGTTGGACACCATGGCGCGCCACGTCGAAGGCATGCTCAAGCTGCAGAAAATGGGTTCGGTCACCTTCGACTACGGCAACAACATTCGCACCTTCGCCTTCGAGCACGGTGTGAAGAACGCCTACGACTTTCCGGGATTCGTGCCGGAATACATTCGTCCGCTTTTCTGCGAAGGCCGCGGACCGTTCCGCTGGGCAGCGCTTTCGGGCGATCCCGCGGACATTCACACCACCGACGATCTCGTGCTCCAGATGTTTCCCGGCAACAAAATTCTCAGTCGCTGGATCGATCTCGCGCGCAAGCGAATCAAGTTCCAGGGACTGCCGTGCCGTATCTGCTGGCTGGGCTATGGCGAGCGCGCGGAGTTCGGCCTTGCCCTGAACGACCTGGTGAAGAACGGCAAGCTCAAGGCGCCGATCGTTATGGGCCGCGATCATCTCGATTGCGGCTCGGTGGCATCGCCATTCCGCGAGACTGAGTCGATGAAGGATGGCAGCGACGCCATCGCCGACTGGCCGCTCCTCAACGCGTTGCTGAACACCGCCAGCGGTGCGTCCTGGGTCTCGATCCATAACGGCGGCGGCGTGGGCATTGGCTATTCGCAGCATGCGGGACAGGTCACAGTCGCCGACGGCAGCGACGAGATGGCCAAACGCATCGAGCGCGTGCTGACGAACGATCCCGGCATCGGTGTCGCCCGCCACGTGGACGCCGGCTACGACGAGGCCAAGACCTTCGCGAAAGAGAAGGGAATCAAGGTACCGATGCAGTAGCCGTTCTATCGGAGATCCTGCGATCCGTCAGCCCGTTAGCTAACAGAATTTGATTTTTCGGTCTGTCATCCTGAGCGGAGGCGGCCAGCCGTTGGCCGCCGGAGTCGAAGGACCCCTATCGTGGGTAGGCCGCGAGAGTTGCCAGCGTCCGCAAGCCCGCAGGGCGAAGCAATGATAGCCCAGGGCGTGAGCCCGGGGTGGCGTGCAGAATAGGATTCGAGCCGCGGAGCGGCGACACAATAACGCGTTGCATTCCCACAACCAACATCACGGTGCAATCCTTCTCACCCACGCCTCCCAACTGCTGACTCTGCGCGGCGGCGATCGCGGGTCCTCGTCGCGGGACGCAGATGCGCGACCTCGCCATCATCGAAGACGGCGCGGTGCCTCATTGCGAACAAAAAGATGTCGCCGTCGGAACGACCGACGAGGTCGGAAAACACGAGCTTGCAAAACAAGCCGACGAGATCGACTGCTCCGGCAAGGTCGTCCTGCCCGGCTTTGTCGACTCCCACACTCATCCCGTCTTCACAGCCCCACGCCTGATTGATTTCGAGAAGCGCATTGCCGGCGCGAGCTACGAGGAGATTGCCACGTCTGGCGGAGGCATTCGCGCCAGCCTCCGCGGAGTTCGCGAATCGTCGAAGGAGACGTTGGCGGCCCATGTCCTCCGCGCTCTCGACGAGATGGCCGCACAAGGCACTACCACGGTCGAAGCAAAGTCTGGCTACGGTCTGAGCTTCGAAGCCGAGATGAAATCGCTGGAGGCAATTCGCGAGGCGTCAGGGCAGTGGCCGGGAACAGTGGTTTCGACGCTCCTGGCCGCCCACGTGTTCCCGCCAGAGTATCGGGAGAATCATGATGAGTATGTGCGCCTCATCTGCGACGAAATGATTCCTGCGGTGTCAAAGCGCAAGCTGGCGGAATTCGTCGATGTCTTCTGCGAGCGCGGCGCCTTCAATATGCAACGGTCGGAGCGCATCCTGCGCGCGGCCGTCAATAACGGGCTCGGAGTGCGCGCGCATGTCTGCCAGCTCACGTTGACAAGTCTTGCGCCGCTGATCGGGCTTCGTCCCGCGTCACTCGATCACATGGATTTCGTCACCGACGACGATATTTCTGCGTTAGCCAAGGTCGACACGGTTGCGACGTTGCTTCCCGCAGCGAACTACTTCCTCGGTCTTCGGTCCTTTCCGCCCGCGCGCAAGCTGATCGATTCCGGTGTCGCCGTCGCGCTCGCCACGGACTACAATCCCGGCACCGCGCCCACGCCGTCGATGCCGTTCGTGCTTTCGGCAGCCTGTACTCACATGAAGATGTCGCCCGCCGAGGCAATCACGGCCACCACTTTCAATGGCGCGTGTGCGCTTCGGTTGGCGGCGCACAAGGGAAGTCTCGAGCCTGGCAAAGATGCCGACATCGCGATCTTCGACGCCTCAGACTATCGTGAACTGGCTTATTGGTTCGGTGTGAACCGCTGTTGCGAGACCTTGCTGGGCGGTATCCGGCACTCCGACCGAAGTAATGAAACCGCCCAATGTTGAGTCTGAGCCTGGCAATGCGAAGCGCTTAGCCGCTGAGGCTGTCGATGATAAGATCCTAGTCTCGACCTGCCGCCGAAGGCGGTCGAGTGCCTACCGCGTTCTCCCAACAGGCCCAGTCCAGTCCCAGACGAGCCCGAACTGAAACGCCGATCACTGCCGGATCCAGAACATGGCGAACCTTAGCTTTGGCCGTTGCACCCACTTCTGCGGCAGCCTCGCGGTTACTCTCAACCTGTCGCATAAGATCGCATGCGTAGTCCAGATCAGGATCAGCCCAGCGATAGCCCGCTTTATAAGGTCCGTGGGTCCGGTCGATCGTAACCATCCTGTAGGGAACTAGAAAGCTATCGGCATCCGACATGAAATCTACATTTCCGGAATACCCTGTGGCGATCACCGGCTTACCGCACATCATCGCTTCCGCCATCGTCAGCCCGAAGCCTTCCGATCGGTGAAGCGAAACATAGCAATCTGCGGTCATCATTAATTGCTGCTTTTCCTGTCTCGGGTCAGCACACTATCCAGTATTCTCACGTTCGCCCCGCTCGACGCTTGCTGCAACCACAGCAACTCTTCCTTGTGCTCGGCACTATGCGAGGACTTAATTAATAGCTGAACATCTTTGCGATCGCCAAAGGCATTCTTGTATGCCTCAATCAAGCCGAGCGGATTCTTTCTCTCCAGGAAAGCTATGAAAATCAAACAAAAACAGAAACACGAAAGGTCCGGATCAAGGTCAAACCTGGCGCGGTCACCTTGAATGTCAAAATCCGCAAAATCCAGTGAGTGAGGAACAACTCTTACGGGAACCGGAGATGCGCTGGCAACAGAAGCTCGGGTGAATTCGCTTGGTGTCCAAACTTCGTCAGCATATCCAAAGGCAGTCGCCCATTCGTCGGGAAAATCAGACAGTTCCCAAGCCCAATAGCCAATATTAAAATGACCCCTTAAGTAGGAAGGATTCTCTCGCCCAAAAGATTGTAGACCATCCGCATTCAGGGTCAGCAAGTTAACGAAGATAAGGATTGTCGTCCTGTAGTACGCCGGGTGCGCGTTCGATGTTGCTGGAACCCCGGTCCACGCAATTGTTCAGGGTGTAGGGAATTCCACTGGCCTGAACAATCCGCATATTGCTTCTGGTGCCCTCGCCGACACCCTTTTCCGATTCGAAGTAGCCCAGAAGGTTGACACCGAGGACAAAGGAGCTGGGTTGTGCGGGATCAAAGCGATCAACTGGAGGTCCGTGAGAAGCGTTGTTCAACCATGTAAATGGGTTGCCCAAGTGTGCTACTATCAGGGCCAAGACTCCAATAATACCGCCGCGCGGACGAAGGAATCCTCACTCCGTTTAGGAAGAATCGCGTGACCGTAAGGCCAGCTCTTGCTCTCGCTCCAGCCACTCGCCAGCAGCAGATTCACGGTACTTGCTGTAGAGTTTGCGAGCCACGCCAATGTCTGCCATGGCATACCGGTCCTGATACTTGGATAAGACCGACGGCTGGTCAGGATCGAAGCCGCTGAAGTGGAAAAAATGCAAGGGCAGGCCGTTAACGTGTGGGCCGCCCTCCAGCGATATCGCGCGTTCATGAAGGTTCCAATACGCTACGTTGTAGCCTGGATCCCGAAGCACCCGAACCCCTTCAAAGAGGCCTGGTGTCAGGTCCATCCATCGCTGATCCACAAATAGGTTATTTTCGAATGAAACGATGCAGTGGTGATACAGCTTATCGGACCACCAGCGCAGCAGATCGCCTGGACTCAAGGCTATTCCGCAGACCCAGGAAGCCTAGATTGTAGGTTCCGGCTTGAAGTATGTCGTGATCGTTTTGTTTGCAACCGTCCGCCGGAAGGGGCGACAGGAGATGTGGTGTGAGAAGTACGTTCGCTTCTTCCAGGGCGCCTTGCAGCCCATCAAGAGAATTAAGGATAAGAATGTCGGGATCGAGATAAAGAAGCTTATCCATCGCGATAGCGACGAAATAGATAGACTCATCAAGTAAGGCTTAACTGCAGTGCTTGCTTCCAGAACGGTGTACTTAAATAGAAAACCAGGAAGATTCGGATATGTGAGAGTTGTGAAACATCAATGATCTCGAAATCTTCGCCTTCCGGATCAAAGAACCCCTGAGGTGAATCGAGGAGAAGCACAAAAAATGGGTAGCCCGGACACAATGCGTGCCAGGAGTCAGCCAAGACACGCGCCATGGGAAGATAGTTCTTGGCGATGATAGTGCAGGCTGCGAATTCTATTCGTGAGCGATTCATGTTCGTGCAAGATGAGGTGCGGATAAGGCTTCAGGCACGCCTGGCGATCGCTGCATAGGCCTGCGCACGCGACACGCTGATAGCAGTAGAAAATATATCTCCCCTGTCATCAGCGCCAGCCAATGTGCCATCTTCTCCTACGGCATCCGAAGCCTCAGCCACACGGGGAGCGAGAACACAGATGCGTGTTTCCCGAAAGCCATTGCTATCCAGCATGGACTTCATAATTTCGGGATACACGGGACGGAGGTGGCTTGGATCTATGCGAGAGTTTCGACCAACCGGGAACTCTGATTCCGGATTGATGGTTTCGATGATGATCAATCCATCGGGCTTAAGTCTCTTGGCGCAAAGGCTTATGAATTCGAGAGCGACGTTCGAAGGCTGATATTCGATGACCCGCGCTGAAAAGATTCCCCCGAGAGAGCGTTCGGGCAATTGCCGAAGATGATCAAGCAGATCGGACTGGAGAACCGTGAGGCCCTTGCAACGGGCGGCATTGCAAGCTACAGGATCGGAGTCAACGCCGTAAGCGTCAACTCCAGCGTGCTTCAGTAAATCGAGAAATTCCCCCCTTCCGCAGCCAATATCCACGACTGGCGACAGGCCACGGAAAAGCTGAACATACGGACTTTGTTGTTCCTGCGTAGCAAGCTCGACTGTCCTGACCGCTTCCTGCAGGGCTACGATTGTCGGTTGGAAAGCGTTTATGGCGCGCCCATGTTCTTCGATGGCACGTGCAACGTTAACGTGAAAGTCCTGAAGAGGACGCGTGTACCAACTTAACGAACGCTGCATGGTCTTCTTCAGCGCTTGAATTGCCCGGTTCATTACGCCAGGATTTCTTGGATTGAGTCTTCCGACGGCGTTGTTCGAGTTCCATACTTCCGCGGACAGCATGTCTATTCGGGAAGGATCGACACCAACATCCGCAGTGCCTGGCCTGGTCGAAGCCGCCTCCTGGTAGCGAGCTAAGTGCGCGCGTAGACTCGATAATATTTCCTGCTCTTCCATTGAGTTTCCTGGAATCCTGCAAGTGTCCTGAGGGTCGATAGAACATTATTAATCCGGCGCGACTACTCACATTGCATCATGGCGCTGTCCGGGGTCTCGGTCTTAGGAAGGCCATTATCTTCCGGATAGGATCGGTCACCTTCCAAGATAGGGAGTGCTTCATTCCATAGAGAGTACTTTCGGCGGCAGCCAGGCGCTGCTCGGTTTGATCTAGTGATCGCTGTGCGGCATCTCTTTGTGCAGCTGTCTCGAAAGTCTTAGCTGCCGCATCGGCTAATTGGGCTGCAAGGGATTTCTTCTGTGCTTCTACTCCACCCAGGTGCTGTTGTAGTCCCTTAAATCGGGCGGCAAATATCTGCATGGCCTCCCGGGAAGCGGGGTTAATCTTAAGAGAGATAGTTAGTTTCACTGGACCCTTTAAGTCGGCAGGCGCGGCCAGCAGAATTTGCGGATCGTCGCCAGTGCTGATCATCAAGGACTGGTTATCCGTAAACGGCGTTTCCGCTGTGCCGCCGACACTGAAGCCGGGCGCAGCCTGCGAAGCTTGAGAATCCCAAACCAATTCACCGGAGTCGCCAGAATGTATCAGGATGTCGCCCACCTCGATAAACGCTGGGCCAGATCCCGGATCAACTCTTAGTGGTCCTCGCGCCTCGGGATCTCGCAGATCGAACACCAGGGTGTCCCATGCGCCCGCCTCGATTTTTCGGACCTGAGCGCTCTCTTCCGAATAGCCGTGCTGGCCGAACGGAAACACCTGCACTCTGACCTCTGGCGCGCTGTTGAGCAGGGGACGCCCACCGGAGACAGGGAAACGCCCCAAAAGGTTCTCCAAATGCGATGCATAGATGACATAGTGACGGCGAAGTTCTTCGCGAACCTGCTGCGAACCGTCAAAAAGAAGCTCAGATAAAAGTGATTCCCTCGCTACATGTCCCTTGCCTACTACGCCTAGTCCCCAACTGTGATGAAACTCGAAGGTATCTGGAAACTCTGCCTTAATCTCATCCCACAAACGCCAGACGCCAAAGTCCTGGTGTCTAGGGCAGATATCATGCAGCAGAATTATTCCGCCCTGCTTTACTTTCGGCAGCCAGGAATTGAAATCGTGACGCACAGCCTCATAAGTGTGGAGTCCATCAATGTGCAGAAGATCGATAGAGTCATCGGCAAACTGAGGAATAGCATCGTCAAAGCTTCTTCGGAGTAGATACGAGAACTGCCTATAGTAGCGCTCGTTGTACTGGCTTACCTCATCAAAGACCTCTTCCCCATATTGTCCGGCATGCTCATCGCCTTGCCAATGATCTACCGCATAGCACAGACAATTAAGCCCACAATCCTCTACGGTCTGGCAGAAGGTGAAGTAGGATTCGCCCCAGTGAGTGCCCAACTCGACGATTAGGCCGGGTCGGATAGCCGCAACAAGATCGCTTGCAAAGGCAAGGTGACCTGACCAGCCGCCTACATTTCGGGGCTTGTAGCGGCGTGGAAGGAACTTGGACGGTGGCAGTCCGAAGCCGGGAGTCGTCGTTTTGGTTGCTGCGACTTGCAGGATCGCCGAACCTCCATGCACGAAATACGGGAGCTGCCACACGATAACAGCCAGGTTGCCTGGTCAGTGCCGCGTTTTCAAGCTGAAGGGATTATACCGCTTCGTAACTATCAGACGCCCTTTCGGCTACGCCGATCAATGGGTAGAGAACCTTGAAAGTAAGAGCTGCGGGAGGTCAGATTTCCCGGTAGTTCAGCAGGCCTGCGCCGATCAAGACAAAGCACATTGGCCAAATCCACGATGGAATCGTACGATCTTCAGGGGGCAGGCGCAGCTCCAGCCAGCGCGACCAACCCGCGATGACGCCCAGAACCGCCATCGGCGTGTGGCTCAATTCCGCTAGCATCTCTTCTTTGAGATTAGCGCTGCCATGGGAGTGTGTCAGCAGTAACGCCGCTCCCGCCGCGCATATGACGGGAAAAATCAAGGGCAGTATTCCACCCTGAGAAGTCATTCGTCGGACCCGCAGCTCGAAAACAGCAAAAGCCAGGCAAAGCAGTGCTGCCGCGCGATGCTGAAAGATCTCAGGGTCGGCCCAGGTGGTCCAGAAACTCTTTGGGCCCAGCGGCCAGCACTCAGGATCGCCGCGCAGGAAAATGAAAATGGCGATGCCAATCATCAGCAGTGGCCAATTCTCCGCCCATTTCGCATGGCCGGTGCGCGCCAGCACGGCGAGCGCACCCATCGCTATCACGATCAGGCCCATCCAATGATGGTTGTACTCTGACCATTTCCTGTCATTCAGACCTCGCACCGAGAGCGGCGAACCTTCGCTGGTGTAAGCGATGACGCGCCGCGAGGGGTCGAGGGGAGAAATGACCTGTCCCGGAATACGAGTGGAGAGGGCGGCAGCGTCAGGACTGCGCAGGCGCGGCCACTCCGGCTTGAAGCGCGCCCAGATATGGGAAGCTTCGACGGTGTCGTTGACCAGGTCGACCGCCGGGGGTTGCGATGTCAGCGAGGCGGCGGCGAGCACGATGGTAATGCCAATCCCTACTTCAGCTTCCACCAGGCGGCGCAGACGAGGTACCACATTGTCGGGGCTGTACTTGCGCAGCATCAGGAAGTTGATACCGCCCAGGGCCACCATCGCGGCCAGCATCGCGACTTTGGCCATCACCATTACTCCGTACGAGGTCCCGAACAGCGAATGCCATGAGCCAATGTAAGTGAGGCTCAAGCCAAAACCGCTTAGCACCAGCACCGCAACACTCGCCAGCGCCAACCGCGAGAACCGCTGGGTCAGGTACCACTGTGTGGAACGCTCGCCTGCCACGTAAAGCCCCAGTAACAGGAAAGGCAGGCCGCCGATCCAGAAGCCAGTGGATGCCTCGTGCAACAAAGTCAGCGTGATTAGCCATGCCCGGCCATCAATGCGCGCGGCTGCGTGATTGGTCATTACCGAGGCGGCCAGCACAATCACTACCAGCAGGCTCAGACAATGTGGGACATAGCGGCCCCGCAGCCCAGCAATGAGGGCCGCGAGCAGTGAGGCCACAAGCATCACACTGCCAGCCAGAAAAAAGTTCGCTCCCGCTACGTCCCGTAGTCCAATTTCAGCCGTAGCCATCAGAACGGCCGTGTTTACGTAAAGGTACAGCATTTGCACGACCGCCAAGCCGATGGCGGCAAAGCGAAACATTCGCAGTGCGGATGACCGAACTCGTTGCAGGCTGGCAGCGGAGATTTCTGGAGCGGGGCGGGATATCCAGTAGAGGAACAGCACGCCGCCCAGCAGCAGAGACTGGCCGATGAGCGTTCCGGCGCGCAACAGCACCGAAAGATATCCAAAAATATCGACGAGCTTCAGCATTGTGGGCGGCTAGTTCACCGTGAAGTCAACCTCGCCCCGGCTGATGTGACCGTCAGAGGCAAGAACCTGCCAGTGCAGTTTGTAGCCTCCTGACTTCAGTCCGGCGGCGCGTGACTCCAATATGTTGGGAGCTGTCTGTTTGGCGGCTTGCAATGGAATGCTCGAGCCATCGGGCCCGATCAGTTGCAGGCGCGAGCGGCTGCCGTCCACGCGAACGTTGAACCGCAACCAGATTGGGAGTTCGGAGCCTTGCACCGCCGAGTTTGCGGCAGGTTTCGACTCCATAAGGATTGCGTGTGCCCAAAGCGGCTGGGAAATCCCGGTTATCAAAATGGCAATCAAAAGAAAAATGCCAGGCGCTGGCAGACTACGGCGCAATTTGAATACCTCCACATCAATGTTGGACTTTGTTTTGTCAGGTAGTCGCAGAATACTCTCTTCGGCGTTGCCGCTCAATGCAGCGATCGATCTGGCATTCGGCTAAGGATCGAAAACGAAAGCACGTTCTATCGCAGCAGAGACGTCGGATCGGGATCGGCAGCGGCTGGATTAGCCGCGACGATTTCGTCTTCTTCCACGGTGTCGCCCTCGCCCGGCGCAAGAAATAGGTTCTCCTCGATGCCATGCTGTTTGGTATAGAGCTCGTAATAACGGCCGCCCAGGTCGAACAGCTCGCGATGGGTGCCGCGCTCCACCACACTTCCAGCTTCCACCACGAGGATCTGGTCGGCCCGGCGTATGGTGGAGAGACGGTGCGCGATGACGAAAGTCGTCCGCCCCTGCATCAGGTAACCGAGGCCCTCCTGAATCAGGGCCTCCGATTCGGAATCGAGGCTAGAAGTCGCCTCGTCCAGGATCAGAATGCGGGGATTGGCCAGGATGGCGCGAGCGATCGACACTCTCTGCCGCTGGCCGCCGGAGAGCTTCACTCCGCGTTCGCCAATGATGGTGTCGTATTTCAAATCGTACTTTTCCGCGAACTCGTCCACGCGCGCAATGGTGCAGGCGCGAAGGATTTCCGCCTCGGTGGCATCGGGTTTCGAGAACGCCACATTCTCGCGAATGCTGCCATCGAAGAGAAACGAGTCCTGTAGAACCATTCCCAACTGGGTGCGATAGGACTCCAGACGAATCGTGGAGAGATCGACGCCATCGACCAGCACCTGGCCTTCGTTTGGCTTGTGGAAGGCGGCAATCAAGCCGATGATCGTCGACTTGCCCGAGCCCGACGATCCCACCAGCGCGGTCACCGTTCCCGGCCACGCGTGGAATGAGACGTCGTGCAGAACCGTCTTCTGCAGTTCATAAGCGAAGTTGACGTGCTGGAAAGCGATGTCGCCACGGATGGGGCCGAGCGTTACAGTGCGATCCGGATCCTCGTTCTCCGGCGTTTCATCGAGGACTTCGCGCGTGCGCTCCAGGCCGGCAATCGCTTCCGTGATCTGCGTGCCGATCCCGACAACCTGGATCAGCGGCGCTGCCAGATACCCTAAGAACATCGTGTAGGTGAAGAAGCCGCCGAGTGTGAGTTTGCCGGCGAGGATCTGCCGCGTCCCCATAAACATGACGATCGCGCCGATGACGCCCATCAGGGTCGACGACGAAAGGCTCATCACGGACGTCGCCGTCAGCGTCTTGACGACGTTTTGCAGCAGCCGTTCTACTCCCGCACTGAATACCTCGTGCTCGCGCGCTTCGGCGTGATAACCCTTCACCACGCGCACTCCGCCCAGCGACTCCGTAAGCCGGCCGGTCACTTCGGCATTGATCTTCGCGCGTTCGCGAAAGATGGGACGTATGACGCGAAACGCCTTCCGCAGCCCAATACCGAACACCAGGAGAAAGGTGAAGGCAATGCCGGTCATCACCGGGCTGAGGCGGATCAACACCGCGAAGGCGATGACCGCCGTCAGCAGGCCGCCGACGAAGTCCACCAGTCCGGTGCCGAGCAGGTTGCGGACGCCCTCGACGTCGCTCATGATGCGCGACACCAGCATGCCGGTCTTGTTGGCGTCGTAATAGGAAACCGAAAGCCGGCCAACATGCTCCTGCACGCGCCGCCGCAACTCCGCGATCAGCTTCTGTGCGGCCTTGGAGAGCGTTTGGGTCAGGGCAAATGAGGTGATGCCTTGAATGAGAGTCGCCACCAGCACGACTCCCACCAGGGGGTAGAGCAGCTTGAAATGCCGCTTGCCGATGACGTCGTCAACCAGATACTTGGTAGAGGCCGGCAGCACCAACCCGGAGACCCGGTTGATCACCATCAGCATTAGCCCGAGCGCGAGCAGCACCCGGCGCGGCCGGATCAGCTGCCAGATCTCCGGCAGAGCCTTGAAGATTTCGGTTTTCTTTCCCGGTGTCGAGGGACCGGAGGCCATCATGTAGTGCAAGTTACTTAGATTCGCAAGGGCCTTCTTTGGGTTCGGAATTGGCTGCGCGCAAAAGGAAATGTTGAGACGCGCTTTCGTACGCGATAGACTGCTGCGGATCGTGCCCGTTAGAGTGGTTTAGGCGATCCTGGGAGGTTGGAAACCAGTTGGCGAAACTCGTCAGGTATCCGATGAAGCCGCTTTTCCTCGCTTTCGCGCTGACAGTGACGTCTGTGCTGTTTGCCCAGACGAATCAGCAGCTACAACCCGATCCCAGCCTGATGACCGAGATCAATCAGATCAAAGCCATCGACAACCACTCGCATCCCCCCGCTCTCAACGGCCCTAATGGCGAGAAAGATGAAGACTTCGATGCGCTGCCCTGTGATCCGCTGGAGCCGACCGATTCCGGGCTGATGTTCCGCGACGACAACCCTGTTTACATCAAGGCGTGGCAGACGATGTTCGGCTACAAGTATGACGACTTTGCGCCCGAGCACGTGAAGGAGCTGCTGGCCGCCAAGGAAAAGGTGAAGCAGCGGGAAGGCGACAACTATCCCAATTGGGTCCTCGATCAACTGGGAATCGAGACGGAGCTGGCGAACCGCGTCGCTCTGGGCCGCGGACTCCAGCCGCCCTACTTCCGCTGGGTGGCGTTCGACGACACCTTGCTCTTTCCCTTGAACAACTCGTCGCTGGCGGCGCAGTCGCCCGATCGCAAGATCTTCTACAGCCGCGAGGAACTACTGTTTGCGCGATACCTGAATCAGCTCGAAATTAACGGCGTGCCGCCGACCCTGGCTCAATACACGGCCAAAGTCGTGACGCCGTTGCTGGAGTGGCAACGTAGAAACGGGGCCGTGGCCATCAAGTTTGAGGCCGCCTACCTGCGCACGCTCGAGTTTGCTCCCGCGAAAGAGGTGGACGCTGCCCGAATCTATGCGCGTTACGTGAAGGGCGGAATCCCCAGCGACGCCGACTATAAGGTTTTGCAGGATTATCTCTTCCGCTACATCGCCGGCGAGGCCGGACGGCTTGGGATGGCTGTACATCTCCACACCGGCGGCGGATGCGGCGGTTATTTCCGGATGGAGGGCAGCAATCCTCTGCTGCTGGACTCGGTATTCAACGACCCGACGCTACGCAAGACGAATTTCGTCATGCTTCACGGAGGCTCCGGCGGCTTTGAGCAGTTCGTGCCCTATCTGCTGATGAAGCCCAACGTCTATGCCGACTTCTCCGAGCAAACCTGGATGACCTCGCCACGGCATATCGCTGCGAGTATTCGATTCATGCTGGAGTTCTACCCGGACAAAGTGCTGTTCGGCACCGACCTTTATCCGCTCACACCGCAAGTAAACTGGGAAGAAACCGGATATCAGACGGCAACCGCTGGAAGGACCGCGCTGGCCATCGCCCTGACGGGAATGATGCAGGATGGAGAAATCACGCGTGCTCAAGCCAGCGACATCGCGCGCAAGGTGATGCGCGACAACGCCATTAAGCTTTACGGCCTGGATGCGAAGCCCTGATCTTCGAGCATCTGCAACGCGCTCCGCTTGAAACTTGGAACTCGAAACCTGAAACTGTCTTTATGCGCCTGACTATCAACGGCAAAGACCAGACCCTCGACGAATCCGTCACCCTCGCCCAGCTCGTCGAGCAACTCGGCATGAAAGGAGATCGAGTCGCGGTCGAACTCAATCGCGAGATCGTCTCCCGCGCGCAGTGGCCGGAAACAGCCCTCAACGATGGCGATCATCTGGAGATCGTTCACTTCGTCGGCGGAGGCTAGGGCGTTTTCCCGGGAGCGATTTGTCTGCATTCATATGCCCCTCCCCACGGACTTAACGGATACTGCTTAAACGTCTTACGCCATACAGAGATCTCGAGACCGCCCGCTGTTTCTTCCTGTGGACATTTTTCTACGACGACCTGGAACCGTGCGTGGTTGCCGATTTTCTGAAAGCGAGACGTTTCCGCAAGACCTTCGGAGGGTTGGTCTGCCACTTCAGTTCCCAACGGATAAGTTGTTACCCGCACTTCGGCCGGCTGGAGTTCCAAGGGGACATCGACTGTGATTTTGTTCGGCACCAACAACACTCCGGCCGCGCCGTCGAATGGCGGATCAAAGCTGACAACGATGCCGCACACCGGGTCCTGCTTGCATGCCTTGTTGTCCATCGGGTTCTTTTGTTGGGCGGCCGCCGTGAACGCCATCGAGAATAGCAACATCAACCATCCGGCTTTACGCATAACGCTATAGTAGACTGCTGGAAATTCTCGCCCGATGGTGCCCGTTCGTACAACGACTTTCATCGCCGGATTTCTGCTTCGTTAACTGTCGATGAACCGTTCCGCGCGCGGTTGACACCGCTCGCCATCAAACTCTAAACTCGAATGTTTGCCTGTTGTTGTGCAAGGTTTTCTGCTCTTAGCGCAATCATGCCGGACTTTTATTTTGATCGCTACCTTCCGCTGCTGATACACATCCTGGTCGCCGGGGTGATCGCTTGCGCGATGGTGACGCTCTCCTATTTCATCGGTCAGCACAAATACAATCGCGCCAAGATGTCGCCGTACGAGTGCGGCATGGAGCCCGTAGGCGATGCCCGCCAGCGCTTTACCGTCAAGTTTTATCTAGTCGCCATGCTGTTCATCCTGTTCGACGTTGAAGCCGTTTTCCTCTATCCCTGGGCCATTGTCCAGCGCTCGCTCAAAGCCTCTGGCTTTGGCATGTTCTGGTTTTGGGAGATGCTGGTGTACATCGGCATCCTGCTCGCCGGTTACTGGTACGTATGGAAAAAGGGCGTGCTTGACTGGAACAAGCAGGGTAAGGCGGAGAAAATCTAATGGGACTCCAGCCCGCCATCACCGACATTGAACAACTGAAAGACCGCCCCGAAGTGGCAGCGTTGCTGGCCTTCAAGGCTCCTGCAATCACGGGCGCAAAGTTTGACCGCAATGAGCTGACGATCTGGGTCGATCGCATCGCCCTGCGCGACGCCTGTCTCGCGCTGAAAAACGATCCCCAGCTTCAGTACAACGCTCTCGCCGACCTCACCTGTGTCGACTGGTATCCGCGCGAGCCGCGCTTTGAGGTCGTCTACCATCTGTTTTCCATCCCCAACAAGAAATACCTGCGGCTGAAAGTGAAGCTGTCCGGCGAGGATGCCAACATCGATTCGCTGACGCCAATCTGGCCGGGCGCCAACTTCTTCGAACGCGAGGTCTTCGACCTCTTCGGAGTGCGTTTCGACGGCCATCCCGACCTCACCCGCATCATGATGCCGGAGAATTGGGAAGGTCACCCGCTGCGCAAGGACTATCCCGTCGAGGGCTACCGCTAATGGCGCACATGACTCCCACCCCGGTGCTGGACCCATCGCAAGACAAGACGATGGTCCTGAATATGGGCCCGCAGCATCCCTCGACGCACGGCGTGCTGCGATTGCTGCTCGAGATCGACGGCGAGACCATCGTGCGCATCATGCCCGACATCGGCTTCCTGCACACCGGCATCGAGAAGACCTGCGAGGCCAAGTTCTACCAGCAGGTCGTGCCCATGACCGACCGCATCGACTATCTCTGCCCCATGACCAACAACCTGGCGTACTGTCTGGCAGTAGAAAAGTTGCTGGGGGTCGAGATTCCGCCGCGTGCGCAATGGATTCGCGTCCTGATGAACGAGCTGACTCGCATCAACTCGCACCTGGTGTGGCTGGGTACGCATGCCATGGACATTGGCGCCATGACCGTCTTCCTCTATTGCTTCCGCGAGCGCGAAGACGTCCTGCGCCTGTTTGAAGCGGTATCGGGACAGCGCATGATGACCTCGTATTTCCGCATCGGCGGGCTGGCGCTGGAGCCGCCGCTGGGCTTCATGGATCGCGTCAAGAAATTCCTCCTGCGCTTTCCGGCGGACATCGACGAGTACGAGAGCCTGCTGACCAACAACCCGATCTTTGTGAACCGCCTCAAGGGTGTTGCCTACCTCTCGGCCGAAGATGCCGTCGCCTTGTGCGCGACGGGTCCGACCTTGCGCGCCAGCGGTATCGATGTCGATTTGCGTCGCGATCTGCCGTACACGGGTTACGAAAACTTCAAGTTTAAGGTGCCGACTTCGACCGCGGGTGACGTTTATGCGCGATACCTGGTGCGTGTCGCCGAGCTGCGCGAGTCGCAGAAGATTGCCATGCAGGCGCTGGAGGGCATGCCCGAAGGTCCGGTGAAGGCCGATGCGCCGAAAGTTGTTTTGCCCGATCGCGAGAAGATGAAGACGCAGATGGAGGCGCTCATCTATCACTTCAAGATCGTCACTGAAGGCTTCACGGTCCCTGAAGGCGAAGTGTATATGCCGATCGAGTCGCCGCGCGGCGAAATGGGCTATTACGTAGTGAGCGACGGCACGGCGAAACCGTATCGCGTGCACATGCGCTCGCCTTCGTTCGCCAATCTTCAGTCACTGCGCAAGATGTGCGAAGGCCGCCTGATTGCCGACGTGGTGGCTGCCATTGGCAGCATCGACATCGTGCTGGGGGATTGCGACAGATAAGAAGTTTTAGCACTTAGGGAAGCCTTAATTAGGTGTGTTAGCCGCGGGCGTGAGCCCGCGGTGAAGTGGGAAAAATAATTGAGCCGCGGAGCGGCGGCACAGCTACAACACAGGCACCTTCAGGGACGACATAAGGCGGAGCCGGCCTTCAGGTTGGCGTTGCGAAAAATATGAGTACCTCGGCACAAACGATTTCCATAGATGAGAAGCGCGAACTGCTGCGCCATGCACTCGCAACCCTTGCCTATCGCGGAGGCAAGGCGCTGCGCGGTGCGCCCGCCGGTTTTGCGGACTTCCACGTTGCTGAAAGCTCGCGCACTCCAGGACAGATTCTGGCACACATCGGAGACCTGCTGGATTGGGCGCTTTCCATGGTCCAGAGCAATCAGCGATGGAATGATTCGATTCCGCTGCCGTGGCATGAGGAAGAGCATCGCTTTTTTGCGGCATTGCAGGCACTGGAGGATTACCTGGCATCCGGGCAGCCGCTTGGGGTAAGTCCCGAGAAGCTGGTGCAGGGGCCGATTGCCGACGCGTTTGCCCATGTGGGACAAATCGCAATGCTGCGGCGCATCGCGGGCTCGCCAGTCAAAGCCGAGAATTATGCGAAGGCTGAAGTTGTAGCCGGACGTGTTGGTCCGGAACAGACCCCGCCGAAGCGTGAGTTCTGATTTCGTTCGGATGTGCGGGGCTGATTGCTAACGGCTAATTACTAATTACTGCTTTCATGAAATTTTCCGACCAACTCGAACAGCGTTTCGCCACCATGGTTGGCCATTATCCAACCAAGCGCTCCGTGCTGGTCCCGATGTTGCTCTACATTCAGGATGAACTGGGCGCGCTGACAGACGAGGCCATCGACGAGATTGCGAAGCGGACCGAATTGTCGGAACTCGAAGTGCGTAACGTTATCAGCTACTACTCCATGCTGCGCACGCATCCGGTCGGTAAGTACAACTTGCAGGTTTGCACCAATGTGAGCTGTCTGCTGCGTGGCGCTGACGACATCTTTGAGCATTGCAAGAAAAAGCTGGGTGTCGGCAATAAGCAGACGACACCCGATGGGCTGTTCTACCTGGAAGAAGTGGAATGCATCGGCGCCTGCTCGTGGGCGCCAGCGTTGATGATGAATTACGATTTCCACGAGAACCTGACGCCGGAAAAGATTGACGAGATGATTGACGGTTTGAAGAAGAAGGAACAGCAGTAAGAATTAGCTATTAGCCCTTAGCTTTTAGCTCTTAGCAAGACACTTCAGGCATCTGCCTGCTAAGAGCTAACAGCTAAAGGCTAAGAGCCGCGAGCGACAGCGAGCAGAATGGCCTATCTAGTCTCCCATCCCGACGAAGTCAAGGTCGTCTCCAAGCGCTTTGGCTTGGGCGCGACCAACCTCGATCGCTATCTGGAGCTTGACGGCTATAAGGCCTTGCAGAAGGCTTTGACGATGGAGCCGGATGCCATCATCAATGAGGTCAAAGCGTCGAACCTGCGTGGCCGGGGTGGTGCAGGATTTCCCACGGGGATGAAGTGGTCTTTCGTGCCCAAGCAGTCGCCCAAGCCCAAGTATGTGCTGTGCAACGGCGACGAGAGTGAGCCCGGCACCTGCAAAGACCGCTTGATCTTCGAGCACGATCCACATTCCGTCATCGAAGGTGTGATGATCGCTGCGCTCGCCGTAGGATCGAAAACCGGCTACATCTATCTGCGCGGCGAATATCGTTACCTGATCCAGATTATGGAGAAGGCCGTCGCCGATGCCTACGCGCGCGGCTTTATCGGCAAGAACATTTTCGGCTCAGGCGTCGATCTCGATATCTTCGTGCATTCGGGCGCTGGCGCTTACGAGGTCGGCGAAGAATCGGCTTTGATGGAGTCGCTGGAAGGGAAGCGCGGCATACCGCGCATCCGTCCTCCATTTCCGGCGGTGGTCGGCTTGTGGGGTGGCCCTACGGTCATCAACAACGCAGAAACGCTGGCCAGCGTGCCACCCATCATTCTTGGCGGCGGCGAGTGGTTTGCCGGCCTGGGCACTCCGCGCAACGGTGGTACGCGACTGTTCTGCATGAGCGGCGAACTGGAGCGACCCGGCGTCTACGAGCTGCCGATGGGTTACAACCTGAAGAAGATGATCTTCGACGTCTCCGGCGGCATGGCGAAGGGCAAGAAGCTGAAGGCCGTGGTGCCGGGCGGCTCGTCGGTGCAAATCCTTACGCCGGAGGAGATCGACGTCGCCATGGATTTCGACTCCGTAGCCAAAGCCGGCTCGATGCTGGGCTCCGGCGGTGTGATCGTGATCGACGATCGGATGTGCATCGTGAAATTCGCGCTGCGCGTAACGCAGTTCTATCAGCATGAGAGTTGTGGCTGGTGCATTCCTTGCCGCGAAGGCACCGACTGGATGAAGAAGACACTGGTCCGTATGCATAGCGGTGGCGGAGTTGCGAAGGACATCGACAATCTGAAATACCTGGCGGAAAACATGCTGGGGCGCACCTTCTGTCCGTTGGGCGATGCGGCGGCGATGCCGATCATCTCCTACATACAGAAATACCGGCGAGAGTTCGAGGACCACCTCGACGGCAAGCCGTGTCCGTATGAGAAGGCGGCAGAAGCGGCGTTGGTGTGAAGTAGCTCTTAGCCATTAGCTCTTGGCTTTTAGCAAACGAGCCGGATCAAAGTTGTTTGCTAAAGGCTAAAGGCTAAGAGCCAATAGCGAAAGGCGAAGAGCATCAAGCAATACGGGTATCCATGTCAAACGTAACTCTCACTGTCGACGGCAAGAAACTCACCGTTCCCGCGGGGACGCTCCTCATTGAAGCCTGCAAGAGCACGGGCATCGAGGTGCCGTCTTTCTGCTATTACCCGAACCTGTCGCTCCAAGGCGCGTGCCGCATGTGCCTGGTGGAAATCGAGAAGATGCCCAAGCTCCAGACCGCGTGTACCACGCCGGTCACCGAAGGCATGGTCGTCGCCACCGAGAGCGACAAGATCAAGCAGGCGCGCAAGTCGATGCTGGAGCTGCTGCTGGCCAATCATCCGCTCGACTGCCCCGTCTGCGATGCCGGCGGCGAGTGCGAGTTGCAGGACATGACCTTCAAGTACGGCGCTGCCGAATCGAAGTTCATGGACTTGAAGAACCATCGCGACGAGCAACAGTGGTCGCCGGTGGTGTACTTCGACCGTCCGCGCTGCATTCTCTGCTATCGCTGCGTTCGCGTCTGCGGCGAGGGTATGGACGTGTGGGCGCTTGGCGTGCAGAACCGCGGCTCCGGCTCCATCATCGCGCCCAATAAAGAAGATCATCTGGAATGCGAAGAGTGCGGCATGTGCATCGACATCTGTCCCGTCGGCGCACTCACCTCTGGTGCCTATCGCTATAAGACGCGCCCCTGGGAGATGAAGCACACCGGAACGGTCTGCACCCACTGCGGTGACGGCTGCAAAACCACGCTGGGCGTGCGCCGCGCCGATACCGGCATGCAGATTGTGCGCGGCGACAATCGCGACAAGAGCGGGATCAACGGTGACTTCCTCTGCATCAAGGGGCGTTATGCATTCGACTTTGCGAACAATCCCGAGCGCCTGCAGCAGCCGCTGATCAAACGCGACGGCAAGTTTGTCTCCGCCAGTTGGGAGCAAGCCTTCGATCTGATCGCGACGAAGTTCCAGGAAGTCCTGACGACCGACGGCCCCGCCGCGATTGGCGTGATTGGCTCGAATCGCACCAGCAACGAGGAGAACTATCTGCTGCAGAAGTTTGCCCGCCTGGTGCTCGGCACGAACAATATCGATCATCACCGCACAGCCGACTTTCCCGGCTTCGCTTCAGCGCTGGCGGGCAAGGCGAACGCGACAGCATCAATGCGCGACGTTTTGAGCGCACCTGCGATCTTGCTGATCGGCAACGATCCCACCGAACAGCATCCGCTGCTGGCTTGGCAGATTCGCAGCAATGTTCGCCTGCATCGCGCCAAGTTGTATGTGGCGAATTCGTCTCCCATCAAGCTGCACCGTCAGGCCACGGTTTTCGCACAGATCGCTCCAGGATCTGAGGGCAGCTTGGTGCAGTTTCTTGCGGGTAACAGATGGCATCGGCGGACGCGGTTGTGTCGCCACAACTAACGCGCGAAGCTCTGGGTGAATTTCGTACCGGGCTGACGAAAGAATCCGGACTAGTTGTGATCTTTGGTTCGGAGCTGCGCGGCAGCGATGTAAAAACTCTGGTCGATTTCGGCCTTGTGCAGGGCGCGAAGTTCATCTGTCTCGGCGATTATGCCAACTCCCGCGGTTCAGCCGACATGGGTCTCTATCCCGATATGCTGCCCGGCTACGCTCCCGTGGCCAGCGCGACGCGCTTTCATGAAGAGTGGTTGGACGAGATTCCCACAGCGCCCGGGTTGAACCTGCTTCAGATGATGCAAGCTGCGAAGGAAGGGAAGCTTAAGGCGCTCTACGTCGTTGGCTCGAACCCCATCGCGCGCTACAACGTCGATCCCTTTGCGCTTTCGAAGACCTTCGTCATCGTGCAGGACATGTTCCTGACCGAGACGGCGGCCATCGCAGACGTTGTTCTTCCGGTTGCCAACGCCTATGAAAAAGGCGGCACCTGCACCAACACCTGTGGCGACGTGCAAATGCTGAAAAAAGCGGGGGAGTTTTCGGGCGTGCGTAATGACTTCGAGTGCATTGTCCGCATCGCCGCTCGCATGGGATATGACGTTCATAAGCTCGTGCCTTTTGGCGGCGGCGGCACGCGCGCCGACATGGGCCAGACGCGCGGCGCGCAATCGGGCGAGGCCGACCGTCATGCAGTTTGGCTGGCCGAACACAACCTGGAACCGAAAATGAGTCCTTACGATCCGACGGCGATGCTCGACGAAATTCAGCGGCTGGTGCCGGGGTATGGCATTTCGCGGCTGGAGCTGCTGGCTGGCCGTGACGAACACACGCAGTTGGTCCAGATCACGGGCACAACGGGGAAGGGCGATCCAGCGCTGGTGATGCCGGCGAACGATTCGTTGTTCACCTCCGGTACCTTGGGGCGATTCTCGCAGACGCTGAGCACTGTCATGGAGCGTTACAACGCGCCGTCCGACTTGGAGATGCCCGCCGGTTACGACCCCATGGTCAGGACGGAGGAATAGTCAGTGGCGCGTGGTCAGTTCAGTTTCAAGTTTCACCCGCCTCCGCTCAACAGATTTTATTTTCTGGCGAAGAGCGAAAAGCGAAGAGCGATGGGCGATCCGACTGAAGGCTGACCGCTGATAACCAAATGACCATTGGCATCTACATCCTGGTATCGATCGTCAAGATCCTGCTGGCGGTCTTCGTTCTGATGACTGCGGTCGCCTACACGACGTTGTTGGAACGCAAGGTCGTGGCCCACCTGCAAAACCGCTGGGGGCCGACGCGTGTGGGACCGTTCGGCATCTGGCAGCCGTTGGCGGATGGCTTAAAGTTTATCTTTAAGGAAGATGTCACACCTCCCTTCGCCAACAAGCCCTTGTATCTATTGGCGCCAGTCATTGCGCTGGTGACGGCGCTGACTTCTGTGGCGGTCATTCCCATCGGTCCATGGATCTCGTTGGGTTCAATCCATACGCCGCTACAGATTACCGATGTGAACATCGGTCTGCTCATCATCCTGGGAATCACGTCTGTCGGAGTTTACGGCGGCGCACTTGCCGGATGGGCCTCGAACAGCAAGTATTCCATGCTGGCCAGCCTGCGCGCCTCGGCGCAAATGATCAGCTACGAAGTGGCGCTCGGCCTTTCGCTGGTGGGAGTGCTGATTCTTTCGGGCAGCTTCAGCTTGCGTGACATCGTAGATGCGCAGTCGGGTACGTGGCTGGGATTCATTCCCAAGTGGAACATCTTCCAGGGCCAGTTCGTCGCGTTCTTCATTTACATCATGGCAGCCTATGCCGAAACCAATCGCATTCCCTTCGATCTTGCCGAAGCGGAAACAGAGTTGGTCGGCGGTTACCACACCGAGTACAGCTCGATGAAGTTTGCCATGTTCTTTATGGCCGAGTACGCCAACATGTTCACAGTGGCGTGCCTGGCTTCCATTATGTTCCTGGGGGGATGGTCAGGACCTGTGTTCGGGCCGCCGATCCTCCAGTCGCTTTTGCCTGTCGCTTGGTTCGCTGTGCGGGTGTTTGCTTTCATTTTTGTCTATATCTGGGTCCGCGGCACGTTGCCGCGTTTCCGTTATGACCAGCTCATGGCCTTCGGCTGGAAGTTCCTGCTGCCCCTGGCCATTGCGAATATTGTGGTGACCGCGTTTGTGGTAGCGGTGAAGTAAGCTGCGAGCTACGAGCTTCGAGCTACGAGCAAATCAGCAACTTGCATTTGGCAACCTGCAATTTGCAAATCGCAGCCGGTAATTTTTTGGTAAACCGCTGGTACGGCTAGCTGTTAGCTCAGGGCTCGCGGCTCGTGGCTAAATATCATGTTCGCTCTTATTTTGTTCTTCATCTTCGCGGTGCTGTGCGTCGGAGGAGCAATCAACCTCCTGGTGCAGAAGCACCCCATCAATAGCGCCCTGTCGCTGATCGTGGTGATGGGTTCGCTGGCGATGATCTACCTGCTGCTGGGCGCCGAGTTCGTCGCCGCGGTGCAGGTGATTGTGTATGCCGGCGCGGTGATGGTGCTGTTCGTCTTCGTGATCATGCTGCTTAACGCGGGAGAGGAACAGCGTTTGTCGCATGGCAGCCGCGTGGCCACCATGCTCGGCGTGCCCGCCCTGATCATCGGCCTGGGCATTGCCGCCGCAGTTGTCAGCCATCTCGCCGGGCTGGATCGGATCGCCATTGGCGGTCCAACCGTCATGAATGGCGAGAATGTCTTCGGGAATCCGCAGGCCGTCGGACACCTGCTTTTCCGTGAATTCCTGCTGCCTTTCGAAGTGACTTCAATCCTGATCCTGGTAGCGATCATGGGCGCCGTGGTGCTGGCGCGCCGGGAGGGAGAATAGATGGTGCCTCTTAACTCGCCTTTCGCTCTTGGCTCTTCGCTCTTCGCCAGAGGTAGCGATGAAGCGATTTCTGGCGAAAAGCGAATAGCGAAAAGCGAAGAGCGCAGGAGGGGGAGATAGATGGTTCCTCTTTCCTATTACCTGGTGCTGAGCGCGATACTGTTCGCCTGTGGCGTCGCCGGATTTCTGATTAAGCGCAACATCATCACCATATTTCTATCCATCGAGCTGATGCTGAACGGTGTGAACCTTTCGTTCGTCGCCTTTGCGGCGCAGCTCAACAAGCTTGAGGGGCACATCTTTGTCTTCTTCGTGATGGTCGTGGCTGCCGCTGAGGCCGCCGTAGGTTTGGCCATCATTATCGCCGTATTCCGCACGCGCGAAACGTTGAACGTCGATCGCGTGAACCTCCTCCGACTATGAGCATGCACCTTTGGATCATTCCGCTGCTTCCCTTGGCCGGCGCCGCCATCAACGGTCTGCTGGGCAAGCGATTTCCTAAGGCGCTGGTGAACGCCATTGCGCTGGGATTTACGGCGGCGTCGTTTGCCATGGCGCTCTGGGTCGCGGCGCAGTTTGCCGGCTTGTCGCCGGACCAGATCCCGCACATCGAGCGTTACGCAATCTGGTTAGGCGTGGGAACGTTCTCCGTCGAATACGGCATTTATCTCGACCAGCTATCGCTGATCATGTTGCTGGTCGTTACTGGTGTCGGCTTCCTGATCCATGTCTATTCCGTCGGCTACATGGAGCATGAAGGCGGCTATTACCGCTATTTTGCTTACCTGAACATCTTCATGTTCTTCATGCTCACGCTGGTGCTGGCCAACAACTACCTGCTGATGTTCGTCGGATGGGAAGGCGTGGGTCTGGCGTCATATCTACTGATTGGTTTCTGGTTTCTCAAGAAGAGCGCAGCCGACGCGGGCAAGAAAGCGTTCATCACCAACCGCGTTGGCGATTTCGGATTTCTCATTGCGTTATTTCTCCTCATCAAGCACTTCGGCACTTTGCAATACGACAGCCTGTGGAAGCTCGTCTCTCAATACCCGGTTGAATCCGCCGGCGCTGGATTGCTGACCGCCATTGGCCTGCTGATGCTGGTGGGAGCAACCGGCAAGTCCGCGCAGATACCTCTCTACGTCTGGCTGCCCGACGCGATGGAAGGTCCGACGCCGGTGTCGGCATTGATCCACGCCGCGACCATGGTGACGGCTGGGGTGTACATGGTTGCGCGCTCCAGTCCCATCTTCAACCGCGCGCCCGATGCCCGATTAGCGGTTGCCATCATCGGCACGCTGACCGCGATTTTCGCCGCTTCCATCGGCATCGTGCAGACCGACATCAAGAAGGTGCTGGCCTACTCGACCATCTCGCAACTGGGCTACATGTTTATGGCCTGCGGCGTGGCGGATTACGTCGGGGGCATTTTCCATCTGATGACCCATGCCTTCTTCAAGGCGCTGCTGTTCCTGTCGGCGGGATCGGTGATTCACGGACTCGGCGGCGAACAGGACATGCGCCACATGGGTGGTTTGCGAAAGTATCTGCCCTATACCTTCTGGTGCATGACGATTGCGACCTTCGCCATTGCCGGCCTGCCGCCGTTTGCCGGCTTCTTTTCGAAGGATCGGATCCTATGGTCGGCGTGGAGCAGCGGTAATCACATTATCTGGTTGATTGGCGTCATCACCGCAGGCATGACCTCGTTCTACATGTTTCGCTTGTGGTTCCTTACCTTCTTCGGTGAGTATCGGGGGACGAATCCTGAAACCGCGGGGCATGGACACGACGCCGATGCACAACATGCCGGCGGCCATGGCCACGGCGCTCCGCATGAGAGTCCGTGGGTGATGGTTGTCCCGCTGATGATTCTCGCCTTGCTGTCCTTTGCTGGCGGATGGGTTGGAGTTCCGCATTCGCTCCATGGTTCCGATCGCTTCGATACCTTCCTCTCGCCCGTCTTTCATTCCGCGGTAGCCGCGCCGGTGGCTGAGAACACGGTTCCCGCCGAACCTGAGAGTTCGAGCACCGAGCTTATGTTCAGCGGCGTCGCGCTTGGGATCGTCATAGTCGGGTTCCTGTTCGCCTGGTATCTCTACTACAAGCGGCCGGAACTGCCGGCTCGAATGGCCAGAGCCGCTGGCGGGCTTTATACGTTCGTGCTGGACAAGTACAAAATTGATGAGCTTTATGGCGCGGTCATCATTCAGCCGCTCATTGCGCTCTCCACCAACGTTTTCTGGAAGGGAATCGACCTGGGGCTGATCGATCGGGCCGTCGACGAAGGCGCCGAAGGTGCTCTGGAAACGTCGGACGCGATGCGGCACATGCAATCGGGCAACATCCGCTCCTACGCGGGATGGGTCGCGGTGGGCGCTACCGCGGTGATCGCCTTCATGGTGTGGAGGGGGTTGCGATGAAGTTTATTAACGACAACATCCTCAGCATCGTGGTTTTTCTGCCGCTGGTGGGGGCGATCCTGCTGGCGTTTTTCCCGCGCCGCGATCGCGACATTCGCTACTTTGCGCTGGCCGTTTCGCTGCTCACCTTGCTGGCGTCTCTGCATCTGCCCTGGTACTTTGTGCGCGGCCAGAGCGGCTTCCAGTTCGAAGCCGATTCGCAGTGGGTTTCCCACCCGAACATCCATTACCACCTGGGCGTGGACGGCATCTCGTTGTGGCTGGTCGTCCTGACCACGTTCCTGATGCCGTTGTGCGTGCTGATCTCGTGGAAATCGATCGGCGATCGGGTGAAGGAATTCTTCATCCTGATGCTGATACTCGAGACGGCGATGATCGGCGTCTTCGTCGCGCTGGACCTGTTCCTCTTCTACTTCTTCTGGGAAGCGACGTTGATCCCGATGGCGCTGCTGATCGGCATGTACGGCCACGGGCGCAAGATCTATGCGGCGGTGAAGTTTTTCCTGTACACCATGATTGCGTCGATGTTCATGCTGGCGGCGATCATCTGGCTGTACGCGCGCACCGGTAGCTTTGACTTCGTGACCATTCAGAGCGCGATCCAGAATGGCCAAGTCGCTGGATTCAGTCAGGCAGCGATATGGCTGTTCCTGGGGTTCTTCGTAGCCTTTGCCGTTAAAGTGCCGCTGTTTCCCGTTCACACCTGGCTGCCCGATGCGCACGTGGAAGCGCCGACCGCAGGCTCGGTGCTGCTGGCGGGCGTGCTGCTCAAGATGGGCACGTATGGCCTGCTGCGCTTCAACCTTGGACTGTTTCCGGAACAGGCGCGACGCAATGCTCCCTGGATCATCGCGCTGGCTATCATCGGCATTATCTACGGCTCACTGGTGGCGATGATTCAGCCCAACATCAAGCGACTGATAGCCTACACCTCGGTCAGCCACCTGGGCTTTGTCGTGCTGGGTATCTTCAGCTTTACACAGCTCGGAGTCGACGGCGCCGTCTATCAGATGCTGAGCCATGGTGTCTCCACAGGCGCGCTGTTCATGCTGCTGGGGATGATCTACGATCGCCGTCACACCTACGACATCACTGAGTACGGCGGGCTGGCGACGCCCATGCCTGTGTTCGCGACGTTTTTCGCGTTCATCATGCTGTCGTCGGTCGGCCTGCCGCTGCTGAATGGCTTCATCGGTGAGTTTCTGGTGCTGAGCGGCGCATTTCAGGCAAAGCAGCTTTATGGAATTCTGGCGGCGACGGGCGTGATCTGGAGCGCTTGTTACCTGCTGTGGATGTATCAGCGCGTTTTTTACGGCAATGTGACGGTGCCAGCCAATAGCTCGTTGCGCGACCTGGACGCACGCGAGCGGGTTTCGCTATGGCCGCTCGTGATCGCCGCTCTGGTGATGGGAGTTGCCCCGATGCTGTGGCTGCACTCGATTGACCCCGCGGTTTCTGCCGCGCTCAAGCAGTTCTCGGCAATCACGCAGGCCGCGGCCCCCGCTACAACGCACATGACCCAGGTGGTTTCGCAGGTGATCGGACGATGATCCCGGCCATCGACTACATTCGCATCCTGCCCGAATTGGTGCTCAGCGTCTTCGGCATCATCGTGATGATGATCGATGCGGTGATCCCTGAACAAGGCTCCAAAAAGCCGCTGGGCATGATTGCCATCGTCGGCACCCTGGCTGGTCTTGCCGCCACGGCGTTTCAGAGCGGGTTTTATGGCAACGCGTTCTACAACACGATCCGGGTCGACACCTTCAGTGTCTTTTTTCACGTCGTGGTGCTGTTGATAGCACTGGTCGTTGGCCTGACCTCGTTGGAATATCTCGAAGTTCAGCGCATCCGCTCCGGCGAGTATTACGCTCTGGTCCTGTTCGGCACGGTCGGGATGATGCTGATGTCGTCGGCCGTGGAACTCGTGCTTATCTTCATCGCACTGGAAATCTCGTCGATCTCGACCTACATTCTCGCCGGAATGAGACGCCGCGCCGCGGAGAGCGCTGAAGCGTCACTGAAGTATTTTCTGCTGGGCTCGTTCGCCACCGCGTTCTTCCTTTACGGCGTCGCTCTGGTTTTTGGCGCTACCGGTACGACCAACGTTTACGGCATCGCACAATATCTTCAGACGCAATCATCGCTGCTGGCGTACCTTGCGGTGGGGCTGATGTTCGTGGGTCTGGGCTTCAAGGTCGCATCCGCACCATTCCATGTGTGGACGCCCGATGTCTATGAAGGCTCTCCCGCGCCGGTGGTCGCCTTTATGTCCACTGGGCCAAAGGCGGCTGCGTTTGCGGTGCTTCTGCGCGTGCTTTTCGCTACCGGCGCGCCCGGCTGGTTCTGGATGGTCTGGGTCTCAGCCGTTCTCTCCATGACGCTGGGCAACATCGGAGCGCTGGTGCAGCAGAACGTGAAGCGCTTGCTGGCCTACTCCTCGATTGCCCACGCAGGATACATCCTGGTTGCCTTCGCAGCTGCTAGTCAAATCGGAATCTCGTCCGCAATCTTCTACGCAGCTTCTTACGCCGCCATGAATGTCGGCGCCTTCGCTGTCATCAGCCACTTCGCCTCCACCGGCGAAAAATACGTCACCCTCGACGATTACGCCGGGCTTGGCCGCCGCTCTCCGCTGCTGGCTGCCATCCTTACCATATTCCTGCTATCGCTGATCGGCATTCCTGTTACCGGGGGCTTCTTCGCAAAGTTCTACGTCTTCTCCGCCGCTCTGCAATCGCATCTGGTTGGACTGACGATCATCGGCGTCATGAATAGCGCGATCGCTGCTTACTATTACCTGCGCGTGATCGTCTATATGTATATGCGGGACGAGCGCGGAGACATTCCCGTGGCTCGCATCCCGGCCGGATTGGGGATTGGATTGGCGATCAGTTTGATTGCGACGATCTACCTCGGCGTCCTGCCGGGTCGCATACTTGACTACGCTATGCAGAGTGCGCAGGATCTGATGAAGTAAGCGGCCTGCGAAAACCAATCACAACAGCGTTAGGAGTTCAGGTGCACACTAGTTGCATCCCTGGAGCCACCTTTTTCTCTGGTCTTCGATGATATTCCAATTATCACGTTACGATTTGTTAACCTCTCTCGCTTTCGGAACTGGCCGTCCTTTTCAACGGAAGGAATGTACAGATGTACTTCGAAGAGGGAAGACTCTTGAACCAGCCGCAATATAAGAAACCGGAAGCTTGCACTCGAATCAACTCAACTGGACAACAGCCGCGCGAGTCAGCGTGTCGCGGCACAGAGAACAACCGTGCCCGCGCCAACAAGCGTTCGCCATTCAGGCCGGGAGAAGCAGTCGGCATGCTGGATGCTACGAATAACAAACTGCAGGAGCTAATGCAGTTGTTATATCTCTTGAGCCGGGATCCTGCGGTACCGACAGATGCCCGCTACCATGTGACCCTCGCCCAGTCGGAGATTGCCTTACTGACGCGACAAATGCAGAACGCGGCCGATGATCAGCCTGGCAAGACTAATCCGCCGGCAGAAGGGAACACGATCGCAACCAATAATCCCTAGGGATCAGTAACAGGACCGCGCAAAAGAAAAGCCCCATCATGCGATGGGGCTTTTCAGTCGAAGCTGAAAACTAGACGACCTTGGCGAAGATGATAACCAGGGTGAACAGCACCAGGGACTCGATGAACGCCAGGCCAAGAATCAGTGCCAGCTGAATGGCCGGACGAGCGGCTGGATTCCGGGCCATGGCTTCGCAAGCCGCAGCGCCGACGCGGCCCTGTCCCAGGCCAGCCAGGCCCGCCGCGATGGCGATACCGAAGCCCGAAGCAATGGCGACCCAGTTGGTGCCTCCTGCAGCGGCGGTGCTTACCGCCCTGCGCGTACGCCGGCATGGCCATCATCGCGAGGGCCATCAGCGCAAAGATAATCATCATCATTTTCCGCATTCTTGTTTCTCCTTATGAATCGCTGCCAGGAGGTGGTTGACGTTCACCGTGCTGACGCCCTCACACTGACAGCGGTATAGCAACTAGCCGCGAGCTGCGAGCCACTAGCTCTTGCTCTTTGGCTTCGATCTTTCCCCAATGCAGTCCTGGAAAACTTGTCGCAGACTCCAAATCCGAAAGCAATTAGCTCGTCGCTCGAGGCTAGTTGCTCGTGGCTTCTTTTAGTGTTCGTGCGCCACCGCTTCGCCGATGTACACCGTCGCCAGCAGCACGAAAATATAGGTCTGGATCACAGCGACGCCGGCGTGCAGCAGCATGAAGACTATCGGAATCCCAATCGGAAACAGGGTGAAGAACACAAGCGTTACCATGTCGCTGGCAAACATGTTGGCAAACAGACGGATGGTGAGCGACAGGACCCGCGCCAGATGGCTGCACACTTCAATGACAAACATGAGGGGCGCCAGCCACCAGACCGGTCCGATGAAGTTTTTTATGTATCCGAATCCATTCAGCCGGACGCCCTGAAAATGGTAGTAGAACCAGGTGACCAAGGCGCATCCCAGCGGCACCGAGGGCGAGGCCGTCGCGGTCTCGAAGCCGGGAATCAGCCCGATGAGGCAGCCAACGAGGATGAAGAGGCCCAATACCGTCAGGTAGCCGACGTAGCGTTCATAACCGTGGCCAATTACCTCCTGGCTTTGGTTAACGATAAACGAGTTGAGGCTCTCTGCCACATGCTGCAGCGGCCCGGGATTATCGACCGAGAGCCGCGCCCGCACGATAGCGAAGAACAGAAGCAGCAGCACGAATACCAGCAGCTGCATGGCCACGTAATTGGTGATTGGGGCTTGCGGGTACGCGGGCTGAACGTGAACGACGCCAAGAATGGCATTGGCTACGCCAGCCAAGTATTTGTTTAGTAGGGCGGTCAACCAGAGTTGTTCAGGCATGAATAAAGATCGCTTTTCGCCGTTCGCTTTTCGGTAATCGCTAATCCCTTTGCTTCCAGCAATCTGGCGAAAAGCGAAGAGCGAATGACGAAGAGCGACGCAGGCGCACTTCTAAGAATGAGATTTTACGAATCAGAAAATCAGAATCCGTGTCGCAGGGCAACGAATACTTCAACTGCGACTTCGCAGGCGATGGCGGCGATAGGAAGGCAGACGCCTCCCAGAAAGCCGTATAAGCCCGCGAGGGAAACATTAAATATAACATATGCGCCGCCCGCAATCAGCACGTATCGCAGCAATGCCCGCAGGACGATGAGGCCACCGCGCTCGCGACTTTGCTGGGTGGCGATTCTCTCGCCCAACGCCTCGATTGCGCGCTCCAGCCAGACGTGGTTGACGTAGGAGACAACCGCTCCCACGACGAATCCGGCGGTCACCGGCCAGCGAAAGAATGTCACGCAACCCAGGGTTCCCAGCCCGGCGAGAGCAAGCAGTAATTTGCGGATTCTGGGCAGGGCCCGGTCGAGAAAGGCTTCCGCGAAAGCGGGCGTCGGTTCGGGCGGCGGCGTGGACACCAGATCACTGTACCGCAGATCAACTCTTCTGCCGCGTGACGGTCCGGATCACGTCGACGAAGCCCGCGATCGATCCCACGATGATACCGACAAGAAACAGCCAGTGAGTATGCAGCCAATAGTCGAGCAGCTTGCCGAGCAAGAGGCCGACCACCACCGCAGCAGGGATGATAAACGCGATCTGCGAATAGCGCGCCCACTGTATGGCAGCACTCTGTTTGTCGTTAGGATCGTCTCCAGCCATGGTGACAGCCTACCATGCGCTGCCACGGAAACTCCCAATAAGGCCGTGACTGGTATAATCCCGCGGGACAACGTCGCCGGAGTTGGCGGTGTCTCGCGAAGGCACTTGATCTCATATTCCCGTTTCGCAGGAGGCAATCATGGCGCAGCAAGATCAGAATCTGAAGGTTGACTACATCGAGTTTCCCGCTACTGATATCGAAGCGACGAAGCGCTTTTACAACGGCGTTTTTGGGTGGAATTTTCAGGACTACGGCCCGGACTATACGAGCTTCCACGATGGACGGCTGGCGGGTGGATTCAACAAGGCCGCTAAACCCGCTGGGGCCTCCAGCGAGCAAACCTGTGGCCCGCTGATCGTGATCTATGCTGTGTCGCTGGAAGACACTTACGCCAAGGTCACGGCAGCGGGCGGCAAGATTGTGCGCGAGATCTTCGGTTTTCCCGGTGGCCGCCGCTTCCACTTCGCCGATCCCAACGGCAACGAACTGGCAGTGTGGAGCGAATAGTTGGCTCACGCGGCCGCACCAATGTTGCGAAAACCATCTGAGATCCTACTCCCCAGCGGACTAACTTCTGGGGAGTGAATCGGCGGGGCGTTGTTGCTGGCGCCTACCGATGGCGTAGAGCGCGACGCCTCCACCGATCACCGTTGCGCTCAGGAGGACGAGCTTCGCGACCACCAGGGCTTTGTGCGGCTCGCTGGGGTCTGGAATCATCGAGCCGATGATCGCCCCGCACGTCCCAAGAAAGCCAACAATCGCGATTGCGATCGCCACGGGCTTGCCTCCCGGCACACGAATGACTTCCGGCCCCACCGGCTCACGCTGCAGCCGGATCAATGCCGCGAACATGAACAGGTACGGCACGAAGCTGGTGATGATAGTCATAGCGACCAGCACCTGGTAGGCGCCGTGGACCGTGCTGCCCAACTGTCCCAAGAGAACGAATAGCAGTGAGCACAGGCCTTGCACGATCAGTGCGACGTGCGGCGTTTGCCAACGGGGATGAAGCCGTCCAAATGCCGGCGGCAGATAGCGATCGATGCCGGCGACAAAGGGCAGACGCGACATAGCCGCCAGATAAGCGCCCACACCGCCCAGATTGGCGACGCAGATCAGCAGCGCTACCGCCGGCCCTAATCCGTGCCAGCCGATCCGCTCGGCGCTGGTGGAGATCGCCTGCATGATGCCCTCGAGGCTGTTGAGTTGCTGCTGCGGCAGCACGACCAGCATGGCGATTGTCCCCAGCATGTAACCCGCGGTGATCAGAACGCCCGCAATCAGCAGTGCGCGCGGAATGGTGCGTCGCGCTTCTTTGATCTCGCTGCCCATGCAGGATGCCGACTCGGCGCCGATGAAGGCCGACATCAGCGTCGCCCAGATGGCGGCGTTGCCTAGGTTCAAAGACGGCTTCATGGAGACTGGGTTGAAGCTGGTCGCTGAGCCGAACTTCCGCACCGCGATTACGCCGATGACGCACAGCAAGCCTACCGGCAGCCATCCTCCGATGGCGCCCAGGTTGTTCAGCCACTTGCCGATGTCGAGTCCGACGATATTCAGCACCAGCGCCAGCGCCAGTCCGCAGCAGGAAAATATGAGGAAGAACGTTGCGTTACCCTGGAGCGCCTTGCCTTTGTTGCCCGCAACGTAGAGCGCGTTACTGGCCGCGAAATACAGCACCGCTGGGAAGTACGGCAGGTTGCTCATCCAATAAACCCAGCCGGTGAGAAATCCACTGAAATCGCCGAAGGCGTGCTTGCTCCAGACATACATGCCGCCTTCTTCGGGATAGCGCGAGGAAAGCTCCATCACGCACAGGGCCAGCGGCAGAAAGATCACGGCTAGGCCGACCAGCCATATCACAATGGAACTTGGTCCCGCGGCGGCCGCCAGCGCAACCCAGCGCAGGCTCAACGTCGTGACAATGTAGAACAGCACGAGGTCGCGTAGTCCCAGCGCGCGCTTGGGCTGCGGCTGAGCGGCGACTTCGACGTTTTGGGACGTGGAATCGACGCGGATGGGTTGCATAAAGCAATCGACTTACAACGGCAGAAAGTAGCGATAGAACTCCTGCTCCCGCTTCCACCCCAGACTCTCGTAAAGTCGCTGCGCAGGGATGTTATCAGTGGCCGTCTCCAGGGTCAGGCAGTTGGCGCGGGTTGCTTCCGCCAATTCACGAGCGCGTTCCATCAGACGCTCGTCCCACGCCCAGCTTGCGCGCCTCAGGAACCACGTACAGATCATTCAGAATCCATACCCGCCGCAACTCTACCGACGAGAACGCCGGATAGAGATGAACGAAGCCTACCGCTTGCCCGTCGCGCCGCGCCAGGAACAGCACCGACTCGCCTTTGCTGAGGCGCGCAAAGAGGAAGCGCCGGGCAGCTTCGGTGTCAGCGGGCTTGTGATAGAACTGGCGGTAAGCATCGAAGAGCGGCGCTATCTCGCCGACGTCGGCCGGCGTGGCGTGCACAATTTCCAGAGCGCGTTCCACAGTAGGCATGACGACAAGGGAACACGGCGGCGGCTGGGCGTCAACTGTTTTCGCAGCTGTGGCTGTTATGATTGGCCCCACCTCCGAAACTCGGCTTATGGATTCCTCTCTGCACGATATTCTCGCCGCCTATGACGATCTGGCTCCCCTGGAGCAGGCCTCCACAATTCCTGCTTCCTGGTATGTCGACGAGCGCATCGCTGATTTGGAGAGGCGGAATGTTTTCGGACGGACGTGGCAAGTCGTCGCTCGCGCCGACCAGCTTGTCAGCCCGGGAGAATTCGTTACCGCAGATCTGGCGGGCGAGCCTCTGGTCATGGTTCGCGGCAGCGACGGGCAGCTTCGTGCCTTCTATAACGTCTGCCGGCATCACGCCGCCGCTGTCGTGACCGAGGAACAGGGAACGGCGAGCATCTTTCGCTGCCCCTATCACGGCTGGAGCTACGCCCTTGATGGCTCGCTAAAGGGTGCACCGGAGTTCGAGGGCGTCTGCGGATTCGATCGTTCGCAGAACGGCCTGGTTCCCGTACGAGTGGAGACTTGGGAGCAGTTCGTGTTCGTGAATCTTGACTCGAAAGCCGCGCCCCTGGCCGATTTTCTCGGCAGGCTTGTGGAGCGCGTCACACCGCTGAACATCGGCGCGCTGCACTTCTTCGAGCGACGCTCGTACAGCCTCAAGTGCAACTGGAAGGTGTTTGTCGACAACTATCTCGACGGCGGCTATCACGTTCCTCATCTGCACAAGGGCCTGAACAGCGTTCTAGACTACAAGCAGTACACCATCGAGACCGAAGACCGTTACTGCCTGCAATCAAGTCCGATGGTCGCGTCGGGCGAGGATGCTGCGACTGCGGCGACGCGCACCGGCGATCGCGCGTGGTACTTCTGGCAGTATCCCAACTTCATGATCAATCTGTACCGCGGATACATGGACACCAACCTGGTGTTGCCCGACGGCGTCGACCGCTGCACCGTGATCTTCGACTTCTATTTCGACGATGTCGGTGAGTCCGCTGCAGAACGCAATCGCGAGAGCATCGCGGTTGGAGAGCGTGTCAACGATGAGGACGTCGGAATCTGCGAAGCCGTGCAGCGCGGATTACATTCTCGGGCATATAGCGCAGGACGGCTGTCTGTCCGTCGCGAGGCTGGAGAGCATTTGTTCCACCGGCTGCTGGCCGGGGACTTGAAACGAGGATGAGCGAAGCATCGAACCCGGCGGTCTCCATTCGACGGGCTCCTAGCGCTTATCCCGCAGGTCTTTGACGATCTCCTTCGCCGCGTTCGCACCAGACATTCCATTCAGTCCGCTTCCGGGGTGCGTTCCGGAGCCGCATAAATACAGGCCCTTGATGGGTGTCCGGTATTGTGCCCAATCCAGCAGCGGGCGCATGGTGAACAACTGATCCAGAGCCAGCTCGCCGTGGAAGATATGGCCACCTGTCAGTCCGTAGGTTTGCTCCAGGTCTTTCGGAGTGATCACTTCGCGGGCTTCGATCAGTGATGGCAGGTCGGGAGCATACTCGGCAAGCGTCTTCACGACTGTATCGCCGAGCGCATCGCGCTGCGAATCCCAATCCGCATTGCGCAATTTGTACGGCGCGTACTGCATGTAGATCGACATGACATGCTTGCCGGCCGGTGCGAGGGATGTATCCCACAATGTGGGAATCGTCGCCTCAATATACGGATGCTGCGAGAATTCTCCATACTTCGAAGCATCGAAAGCTCGCTCCAGGTAATCGATCTCGGGCGAAATCTGGATTCTGCCCGACAAACGGGCAGCCACGTCGCCATCGACGCCTTGGAAAGTCGGCAGGCCACCAAGCGCGAGATTGATCTTGGCGACGGTGCCGTTCATGCGGTAGTGGAGAAGCTTTTGCAGGAAGCTGGGTTGCAAATGTTGCGGCTCGACCAGCCCGAGTAAAGTCCGCTTGGGATCGGCATTCGAAATGACAGTGCGCGCTTCGATTTCGTCGCCATTCACGAGAACGATGCCGGTCGCCGCGCCGTTGTTTATCTTGATCCCGACGACTTCGCAGGAATTGCGAATTTCGGCGCCCGCAGCCTGGGCCGCCGCAGCCATTGCTTCGGTCAAAGCGCCTGCACCTCCCGCAACGTAGGAGGCCGGACCCGCCAGGTTGCTGTCCGACGCAGCGCGCAGCAGCAGCGTGGCGCTGGATCCGGCTGACCAGGGCCCGAGGAATGTCCCGAAAATTCCTTGCGCCGCAATCGTTCCCGCGCAGCAACTCTGTTTCGAACCACTCGGCGACGAGGTCGGCCACTGCCATCGGCGCCCAGCGCAGGACACGGTAAAGGTCTTTTTCGCCGAGGCCGCGAATCTTATGCCCCGTCTTCAGCAGTTCCCAAAGATTGTTTGCGCCTGGGTCGTCGATATCGGGCGGGGTAATGCTCATCAGCAATGCTGCAATCTCGCCAATGCGAGTCAACGACTGCTGAAACTCGGCGTAATTCGCTGCATCTTTCGGAGAAAATCTGGCGATCTCCTGTTGCGATCTTGAGGTGTCGCCATAAAGCGCTAGATTGCCGTCGTGAGCCAGCGACAGCACGCGGACGGTGGGCGTATACGTCTTCAGCCCATGCTTGGGCAGATCCATGTCTGCCACAATGCCGGAGCTGATCGGTCCGGTGGCGTGAGCGAGGCGGGAGCAGCGGAAACCGGGATGAAATTCTTCGGTGATGGCGCAGCCGCCGACAATGGGCCGTCGTTCCAGTACCAGCGGCTTGAATCCGGCTTTGGCAAGGTAGAAGGCGGTGACCAGCCCGTTGTGTCCTGCGCCGAGGATAACGATGTCGCGAGCTTCAGGCATGGGAATCGAAGTTTCTTGGTCTCCGAATAAAAGCAGATCCCTCGGCGGCTTGAAAGCCGCCTCGTGATGACAAAAGAAAAACCTCTCACGGCGCAGCTAAAGCTGCGCCCCTTCAAAGCCGCGTCATAGGTGCTTCAGGATCTCCAGCGCTGCCAGACGGCCGGGCGCGCCCATGATGCCACCGCCGGGATGCGTGGCCGAGCCGCACATCCACAAATTCCTGATTGGTGTTTTGTATTGCGCCCAGCCCGGCACAGGACGCAGGAAAAACAACTGCTCCAGCGAAAGCTCACCCTGAAAAATGTTGCCCTCGGTCAGTCCCCACTCGCGTTCAAGATCGAGCGGCGTGACTACCTGGCGCCCGACGATGATGTTCTTCAGGTTCGGAGCGTGTTCGGCGATGGTATCGATGACGTTGTCGCCAAAGGCCTCGCGCTTCTCATCCCAGGTGCCCTGTTTCAGCTTGTAGGGCGCGTACTGCACAAAGCACGACATCACATGCTTGCCCGGTGGCGCCAGGGACGGATCGGTGAGGCTGGGAATCACGATGTCGATGTAGGGCCGTCGCGAGTAATCGCCGTACTTAGCATCGTCGTAGGCACGCTCCATGTAATCGACGCTGGGCGAAATCGAGATGGCGCCGCGCAAATGATGGCCCTCGCCGGGCAGGCAGGTGAAATTCGGGAGAGCGTCGAGCGCCAGATTGACCTTGCCCGACGAGCCGCGATATTTGTAGCGCTTCACCTCATCGCGGAAGTCGTCCCCCAGATGTTTGGCCTCGATCATCTTCAGGAATGTGAGATTGGGATCGACGCTGGAGGAGACGATGGGCGCATGGTACTCATCGCCGGCAGTTGTCACAACGCCCACCGCCTTACCGTCCTTGATAAGAATCTGCGCGACGCCGACCTGCGTCTTGATTTCGACCCCAGCTTCGCGCGCCGCATCGGCGATGGCATTGGAGATGGCCCCAGTACCGCCGCGGGCGAAGCCCCACGCCCGGAATGCGCCGTCGATCTCGCCCATGTAGTGGTGCAGCAGGACATAAGCTGTGCCCGGAGAGCGGACGCCCAGAAACGTTCCGATAATTCCCGATGCCGACATCGTGGCCTTGAGCACGTCGGTTTCGAACCACTGATCGAGAAAGTCGATAGCGCTCATGGTCATGAGCTGCACCTGGTTGTAACGGTCTTCACCGCTGAGGTCCTGGAAGCGCCGGCCCAGGAACAGCAGCTTGAACAGGTCTTTGGGATTCAGGGTCGTCGGGTCAGGCGGGACCATGGAGAGGATCGGCTTCACGAAGCGGCACATCTGCAGCATCGCCTTGCCGAACTCTTCGTAGGCCTCAGCATCGAAGCGGGAGTGACGCCGGATCTCACGCATGGTCTTGCCATGATCGTTCACTCGCCACAGATAGTCGCCATTGGGCATCGGGGTGAAGGTGCCGTCGAGAGGAAGAATTTCCAGGCCGTGGCGGGGAAGATCGAGGTCGCGAATGATTTCCGGGCGCAGCAGCGACACCACGTACGAACACACGGAAAACTTGAAGCCGGGAATGATCTCTTCCGTTACGGCGGCGCCGCCGACCAAGTGACGGCGCTCCAGCACCAGAACTTTCTTGCCGGCACGAGCCAGATAGGCGGCGTTGACCAGCCCGTTGTGCCCGCCACCAATGACGATGACGTCGTATCGTGATGAATTTTCAGCGGCCATATTTCCCTGGTGTGGAACTGCGTCCACATTCTAGCGTAGTGGGCTGTCCAGAGAGAGGGGTTGGCTCTGAAGTGAGTCGCCGGGAACTTGCCGCTGCCTTTTGTGGTGGCTATAATCCGCGCACCGTAAGAAATCGCGAGGAATACATCGTGCCGGTAGGAACAGCAGTCCACGACAGAACGTTCGCTCTTTGCCAGAGCTTGAATTACCGCGAATGGTCCGGCTTCTATGCGGTCAGCGTGTATGAGACGCACCATGAGCACGAGTACAACGCCATCCGCAATGCAGCCGCGCTCATCGACGTCACTCCACTCTACAAGTACATGGTTAGCGGGCGCGATGCCACGCGCTTCGTCAATCGCGTCATCACTCGCGACATCAACAAAGTCGCCGTCAATCAGGTGATCTACTGCTGCTGGTGCGACGAGGAGGGCAAGATCATCGACGACGGCACCATCACCCGGCTGGAAGAGAACTGCTATCGCTGGACGGCGGCCGACCCTAACCTGCGCTGGTTCCGGCAGAACGCCATCGGGCTTGACGTGCAGATCGAAGACATAACCGAGCAGATTGCTGCGCTGGCGCTGCAAGGGCCGACGTCAGGGAAGCTGCTGAAGAGCGTCGCTGAGGCCGACATCGAAAATCTGAAGTACTTTCGCAAGACCAGCGGGAAGATTGGCGGCGTTGCGGTGGACATTTCGCGGACCGGCTACACAGGGGATCTGGGCTACGAAATCTGGATTCCGTGGCCAGATGCCGTCAGGGTCTGGGATGCGCTGATGGATGCCGGCAGGCGGTTCGATATTCATCCCACCGGCATGCTGGCGTTGGACGTCGCGCGCATCGAGGCGGGACTGATTCTGGCCGATGTGGATTACATCAGCAGCAAGAAGGCACTGATTGCCTCGCAGAAATACAGCCCGGCCGAAGTTGGGTTAACCAAGTTGGTGCACTACGGCAAAGAAAACTTCATAGGCCGCCAGGCCCTGCTGGCTGAACAGAAGACCGGGCCGAAGCGGCAACTGGTCGGACTCGAAATTGACTGGAGCGAATTTGAGGCACTGTTCGACCGTATGGGCCTGGCTCCCCAGACGCCAGCCACCGCTTCGCGGGTCCACGTGCCGGTCTATAAAGGGCGGGAGCAGGTGGGTAAGGCGACGTCGACTACCTGGTCGCCGCTGCTGAAGCAGTTAATTGCGCTGGCCAGCGTAGAAGCGCGACATTCTGAGCCCGGGTCAACACTGCAGGTGGAGATGACGGTGGAATCAATGCGGCATAAGGTGGCGGCTACGGTTCGACAACTACCCTTTTTCAATCCACCTCGCAAAACCAAGACACCAGTCTGAATACGAGGTCTGATGGCCGCGCATTCCAAGCAAAAGAAAACCGCCTCGAGTGGCGGCAGGGCAGAGAGGTCAGGTGTAGGCGCTGTTTATCCGAGTCAGCCTGAAACATTGCCCGTCGACTCTTCGGGCGGGTAGAGAAGTCGCTCGACCGTACGGTCCATGTTGTCCAACAGGCTATCTTCGGTAAGCGGCACGCGAGCATCCTGCAGAGCTGAGTTCCAGTCCTTGGAGCGCAGAAGGACGGCTTCGGCAACCGTACTTCTGGAGGGCGCGGCAGCCAGGGTATAGCCGAACCAGATCATCACCGCAATCAGGTACGCGGCGCTGTTGATCTGACTGAGTGTGGCGTGACGCAAGAAGCTATGATGGCTCGCACCGGTAACAACCAGCATGTCTACGGCTGCGAAGAAGCCAAATCCCAGGGAGATTCCAAACAACAGGCTGCGGTGAGGGATGCCGAGGTATTCGCTGAAGAGAAGCAGGAAAAAGACCAGGCCGCACTGCATTAAGCGCAAGCCGCGGTCAGCCAGCAGGATCACATCCTGAACACGATCGTAGTCGGGCTTGTGCGCGGCGCTTATCGCCCACATCACTCCTACCAGCAGGACCACCAACGCCGACCAGCGGAAGAGGATGACGCCCAAGTCACGCAACGCTTCGTAGGGGCGGAAAGCATCCTGAAAGATTTCCTGAAGAACTGCGAACGAAAGCAAAACGCTAAGGCCGACGTTCACGTAATAAGCGTAGTAGTAGACCTTGTAGGACAAATAGAGATTGATCAGGGCCAGAATCGGAACCGAGATCACTTGCAGTATTGTGTAATTGAAGAAGAATGGGTAATCGCGGTGGAGGCCTCGCCTGAACATGCAGACCAAAACCCCTGCCTGGAGCAGGGGTGCAGCAAACCAGAAGACGTAGTCGATGAGGTGTAGCTGCATGACTTCTCCGAAATGATATTCGGGGAGGCTGCAGAATACAAGCAAGATATTTTTCCAGGGTTAGTAACCGGCTTCGAAGTTACTTCCGGTCAACTTAACGGCCTGGTAATCCGTAATTTGGAACAAGCTCCGACTAGGCCGTAACTTTCCCCAAAGTAAAGTCCGGCTCAGCAGGCGAGCCTTCGCCGGCGATCTGGCGAAGCATGCCCGAGCAATTCTGTCCTGGGGGGCAGAGTGGCATAGGCGAGCCTTCACCGGCGATCTGGCGAAGCATGCCCGAGCAATTCTGTCCTGGGGGGCAGAGTGGCATAGGCGAGCCCTCACCGGCGATCTGGCGAAGCATGCCCGAGCAATTCTGTCCTGGGGGGCAGAGCGGCATAGGCGAGCCTTCACCGGCGATCTGGCGAAGCATGCCCGAGCAATTCTGTCCTGGGGGGCAGAGCGGCATAGGCGAGCCTTCACCGGCGATCTGGCGAAGCATGCCCGAGCAATTCTGTCCTGGGGGGCAGAGCGGCATAGGCGAGCCTTCACCGGCGATCTGGCGAAGCATGCCCGAGCAATTCTGTCCTGGGGGGCAGAGCGGCATAGGCGAACCTTCACCGGCGATCTGGCGAAGCATGCCCGAGCAATTCTGTCCTGGGGGGCAGAGCGGCATAGGCGAACCTTCGCCGGCGATCTGGCGAAGCTGGCCGGTACAGTTTTGTCCTGGGGGGCAGAGTGGCATAGGCGAGCCTTCGCCCGGAGATATCGCGGCACGATCGGAGCCACAGACATCATGGCCATTACAAAGCGAATAGGACGACGAAGCTGCGGCGATTCTCTGCGGCGCGATGTTCGGCGTTGGGAGCGAGTTTGTGCCGGCGCCAGCGATACCGACCGACATCAGGGTAGCAAGGGTAACGACGAGAGTGTTCTTCATTACATTCTCCTTGGTCGTCTCCGACCCGAAATCATTCTTAGAAGTGTTGGCCGAACGAAGTGGTGTCGTTATCAGGAACCGAAGACAGGACGACAGGCATGGGCGAGGGGCCTTCGCCAATGACGGCGACGGGACCGAACGAGCTAATCGAGGTTGCACCGCTAACAGCGCTCAGAGAGCCTGCGATCATGAGGGCGGCGAGGGCGGCGAACATCAGTTTCTTTGCATTTTTCACGGTACAACCTCCATGCGTTTTGCGATCTACGGAACATTCGGCGAGGCAGGTGCGAATCACGCTTGCCTACCCAGCGACGGCGTTTCCTAAAGCTTAAAGCACTAAATTCCCAGTTTGATATACAACTTAAATGCGGCCAAGGCCCCAATCACGCCGCCATTCCGGGCGAGCATTTTCTTATGTTTGTGCCAGTTACTAGTTGGTAATCACACTCCATACACCCATCACTGTTGTTGGTTGGAGGCAAAAAATTCAGCAGGGTGATGCATATCAATCGCAGATACACGCACCCATTTGGCATTATAGGACAGTGCCATGCGAAATCCTGTGGGAATTATTTTTGGACAGTAAGCACTGAAGTACATGTACCAATGGGGGATTATGAATCGAAGCCCTGGAAGGGGCTCACCTCTTCCCAGACCGGTGGTTCCACTAAATTAAGATGATCCGCTTCGTGTATTCTGCTGGCATTAAGACGGTTCCTTGACGGCGAATCATGAACGACATTCCATCCGCGAATTCCCGAGTTGAACGACCGGACAAGCCGCTTTCTGAGGCCAGGCGAAAGGGCGAGATATTCAGCATGCAGGTCTGTCCCAACTGCTCCGAACAGCTTCGCGAAAATCACTGTAAGCTGGCGTGTCCACGATGTGGGTACTTCTTGAGCTGTTCCGATTTCTATTAGACGCCGAGCAGCGGCGGGCACCGCGACAGCCTTTCCGTTCACAAATTTCGCGCCAGGCTGCGATGTCCTCCAGAATTCGTGGCGTTCGTGTAACGTAATCAGGGAAACAAAAATTATTTTTGGGAGGGCGATATGCAACGAACAGCCAGTGCTCATTGGTCAGGCGGGTTGAAAGATGGCAAGGGAACGGTATCCACGCAGAGCGGGGTGCTGAAGCAGACGCAATATTCCTTTAGTACGCGCTTCGAAAACGGTGTGGGAACGAATCCGGAAGAGCTGATTGCCGCGGCGCATGCCGGGTGCTTCACCATGGCGCTGTCGGCGCAACTAGGAAATGCCGGGATGACCGCCGAAAGCATCGACACAACCGCGACCTTGACTCTGGAGAAAACAGATGCCGGCTTCAGCATCACGGCGAGTCATTTGGAAGTGAAAGCGAAAATCCCTGGGGCAGACAAAGCGAAGTTTGAGGAAGCTGCTCAGAATGCGGAGAAGGGCTGTCCGGTGTCCCGCGTACTGAATGCGAAGATCACCATGGAAGCTCAGCTCGTCGCGTAAGTAATCCCGGAATGGCTGCTCCGTTGCGGGCGGCGCAGCCAGGCGGAGACATTGAATTCCAGGCAGCTAGGGGCCCGGCTCAGTTTGAGAACGCAGGATCTCACGGATCTCGCGATTGACCCGGGCCGCATCCTGCGAAGCCTTGTCGACCAGCTCCAGCCACTTCTTGTTGTTGTCGTCGAGCTTGGCCTGGGCCAACAGATACGAGGCCTGCATGATAGTTTCGATGTAATTGCTGAGATCATGGGACAAGGTGCGCAACCTAGCAACTGTCTCGCTTTGCAAGTTCTTGCCCTCTTCCGCTGTGGTATGGCCCACGGTTTGTTCTCCTGCTTCTGCTGCCACGGCGCTCCGCACTGACCGGAGTCGCCTTCAGGTTAGACGCTGATTATGCGTTTGGCGTTGTTTCCAGACATAAAAACGCCGTCGAGAACCTTAACATATCCGACGCCACGAAGCATCCCACCGGCGCGGGAGGGACCTGCGGCCATTTTCGCCGCGAGTGCGGGCTGATATGATACCGGGAACAGCCCGCGCCACCGAATCTTCTGCTTGTGGATCATATGCGTCTGAAGACAAAACTGGTGCTTGCCATCAGTGGCATGGTGGTTGCGCTGGTCGCCATATTCTCCTACTTTTATGTCTCGCGTTTGGTGCGGCAGCGCATCTACGAAGCTTATGACAGCGCCGACTTCGTCGCCAAAGAGATCCGCGAAAGCGCTCGCGCGGCGAGCCTGGCCAACCTGGGAAGCGCATTTGCCGCCGAGAATGATCCGCAACAGGTAGACGCCGTGCTGGAGCAGGAACTCAAGCTCAACAAGGGCTTGAACACCTTATTGCAATCGGTGGTCGGATATTCTCCCACGATTTCCGAGGCGGCCATTGCGGACGTAAACGGCCGCGCGATCGTACACACCGATCCCAACGCGATTGGCACCAATCTGAACCTGGAAGAGCGAAGGGATTTTCAGGAGGTCCGCAACGGCAGCTTCCTGGAGCAGCTGAGAGTCGTGTTCGGCGCGCCCCGCGTCTACGACATTCATCTCCCTATCCAGCGGGAGGGCCAGCCGTTTGGCGACATTCGGGTGGGAATTTCGACGGTGTTCCTGGAGACTAAAGTCCAGCCCGAGTTGCACCGCGCTCTCTACTTTTCCATCTTCGCAATCCTGATAGCGATGGCGCTGGCGGCCAGCGTGTCAAACATTGCGCTGCGTCCACTGGAAGCGATTGGGCGGCGGCTTGACCAGATGACTGCGGGAGTTCCCGACAGCGCGCCCGACCCCGATCTGGGGAGGACGGACGAGTATGGCGTGGTAAACACAAAGATCGACCGCCTGGGACGTCAGATCCGCGACGTGAAAGAAGTCTTCAGCGCCCTGAAGGAAAATCTCGATCAGATCATGGGGACGCTGCAGGACGGTCTGGTGTTGTTCACGCGCGACACCCGGGTAGTACTGGTCAGCGCCTCTGCCGAACGCTTCATTGGCCGGCCGCGAGGAGAGATCCTGGGGAATGCGGTTGAGAGTGTGTTCACCGACGCGAACAAGCTAGGACGGATTGTGCTGGACGCGTTTGCCCTGCACCAGCCGATACCGCAACGCGAAATCGAGTTGGAGAACGGGCGCCGCATCCAGATCGCGCTCGATTTCATTGCGGAGCGCGGCGAGCGCATCGGTGCGCTTTTGACCATGCGCGATACCGAGTCGGTACACCGCATCGAAAACGAGATCGGACTGTCCCGCCGCCTGGCGGCCATTGGCAGGCTTACCTCCGGCGTGGCCCACGAGGTCAAGAACCCGATTAATGCGATCGTGGTGCACCTGGAATTGTTGCGCGAAAAAATGCGGGAAATCGATCCCGACACGCGGCGCCACATGGACATCATCGGAAGCGAAATCCATCGCCTCGACCGGGTGGTGCAAATGCTGGTGGACTTCAATCGTCCAGTAGAGTTGCGACTGGTCGATTTCGATCTGCGGCGCACTATCGAGGACGTGGTCTTGCTGGCATCTCCCGAAGCCGCCCAGCAAGGCGTGCGGGTCCAGACCCAACTGAGCGACGCGCCGCTGCCGGTGCGGGCGGACGCCGACTTGATCAAGCAGGCTTTGTTAAACGTGGTCCTTAATGGGGTGCAGGCCATGGATGGCGGCGGCGTGCTCACGGTTACGTCGGGGCAGCTTGACACGGCGGCAACCGTCGAAGTACGTGACCAGGGCAAGGGAATACCCCCGGAGGTGCGTGATAAGGTTTTTAACCTATACTTCACCACCAAGAAAGCCGGCAGCGGTATTGGGCTGGCCATGAGCTACCGGGTGCTGCAACTGCACAACGGAGCGCTGGATTTTGTTACGGAAATGGGTCGGGGAACAACATTCCGCTTGATACTGCCTCTGGCCGGAGCGCAGCAGCACGAAGGCGCGGAGGCGATCACACGAATGTAAGACTTATGTATGGCAAACCCGCGGCCCAACCGTGGTCACTGCGGTTTTGGCTTTCTGTGTTTATGATGGAAGCCATATCCGGGCTGGCTTGCTCCACCATTCGAGTCTGGGGAAGGACGCGCGCAGCTTGGCCGACCTGCACATGAAGCGTAGCCGTCAACTCGTCGCCTTGCCGCTGTTAGCAATGCTTTTCGCGGTAGGCTGTCAGAAGAAAACGCCGCAGCTTTCAACCCAGGCGCAAGCGCCGGCCGAAGTAGTTCCATCGCCCTTGCCGGTCGAGATTTCGGAGGAGGCTCCGCCCCCACCCCCGCAGGCTGAACCGCAGCCGCAGAAACCTCCTCCCCAGGAAGAAAAGCCCAAGACTTCGACCCATCGCAAGCGTAAGACCACGCAGCCTACAACCCCGGCCCAGAGCGCTGCAACGGCTCCGGTCCCAGCTGCCAGTACGGGAACTACGACAATTGCCGCGGTCCATCCGCCGGCGAATCCGGCAGGAACCAACCCACCCAACACCGCGATCGCCGCCGATGTGAGTAGCGCGCAGTTATCGCAACAAAAGCAAACGACCGCGCAGTTGCTGGACGAAACCGAGAAGACCGTAAGCAGCTTAAATCGCGGGCTATCAAAGGAAGACGAAGAGATCGTTGTCCAGATTCGGTCCTATGTAGCGCAGTCGCGCAACGCGACCAAAGATGGCGATTTCGAACGTGCCTACAATCTTGCCAATAAAGCCCATTTGTTATCCGCCGCGTTAATTAAGAAGTAGGCCCGGAGGCTGCGGCAACAAACGCTTTCACCAGCGGGTGCCTTTTGCCCGATAGCGCTGAGCGCTCAGGCTGGAAAAGCGTGACGAAGAAGAAGGGATGGGCGGGCAACTCCATCGCCCGCGCTTCGCCGGCAGGGCCCGTCACTCCTATCCTCATTCCGCCAGCGACCAGACGTGGGACGTATTCGGGATTCAAGCCATAGCTACAGTGATACGTTTCACGAATCTCGTCGGCCCCATAAATCTCATGCAGGCGAGTTCCCGGGACTGGGTGCAGAACTTCGCCGGCTTCAATGAGGGAGCAGGCGAGACCAGTTATCACCGGCTCGGGAGTTGAAGGATCGACCTCCGTGTGTCCGGCGCCGGATATGTGCAGGACGTTGCGGGCAAATTCCAGCACCGCGTGCTGGCATCCGCCGCAGGTTCCCAGAAACGGGCGACCCTGCTCGCGGGCGAAGCGAATGACGCGAAGTGCGCCTTCCATTGACCGGTAGGGACTGGCCGGGACACACCAGAATCCAGCGTAGGAATCCAGCGGCACAGTCATCGCAGATTCGGTATCGAGCCATTCCGGCTGCACAGGCGGGCCATCAGCAGCCAATGCCAACGCCTTCGGAATGGCTTGGTGCGCGATAACGCCGGCGTCGTAGTCCCCGATTAGAGCGATGCGTATGGCGATGGTGTCCTCAATTTTCTGCTGATGGCTGACTGGCTCTTTTGCATCACGCCCCCCATCATATTGATGAATCGCGTATGAATGCCAGTTGCCGAGTTGTGGATTTGGCGTCGAACCCTTGTCGCCTTGAACTTCATCGCGGAGCCACTGGGTTACGATGGAAACAGTATGCGCGAGATGTGGCGGCACCGCGGCGTGAGGCTGATTTTCGTCGCCAATCTCATCTCCATGATCGGCAGCGGGATGAATTCCGCCGCCGTGATCTGGTACATCCTGCAGGCCACTCATTCTGAGGTCTCACTCGGCACGCTGATTGCTTTGCAGACGCTGCCGTCGATGCTGTTGCTGCCGTTCACCGGTGTGTTGATCGACCGCGAAGACCGGCGTCATCTGATGATGTGGCTGGACGGAGCGCGCGGCGGGATCATCTTTCTGGTGGCCATGCTGGTGTTCACTCATCAGGTGCGGCTCTGGTACCTCTACCTGATGAACGTCCTGGTGGCGATCGGCTTCTGGATGTTTTTCCCCACAGTGAACGCGCTCATTCAGGAGCTGACGCCGGACGATAAGATGCTCGACTCGAACTCGCTGCTGCTGGCGGCGCTGCAGGGCGGCTGGCTGATGGCGGGCGCGGTTGTCGGCTTCCTCTACAACCATATCGGCTTGGGTGGCGTGCTGTTGATTGACTGCGCCAGCTATGCGGTGTCGATGGCGTGTGTATTCCAGGTGCGTAAGGGCCGAGTCACGGTTTCGCGGCCGGAGCCTGCGATCGCGGAGAGGCCTCCTGCTTCCAGCGCGGTCGCGCGCTACCTTCACGAACTCGGCGAAGGATACCGCTACGTGCAGGAGAACCGGCGCGTGCTGCTGATCGGCGTGGCGTGGGCGCTGTTTGTTGCCGCGATGATGACACAAGGCGTGCTCTCGGCGCCGCTCAGCGAGCGCATCCTGCATGGAGGCGCCGTAGGCTACGGCTGGCTGAATGCCGGCTGGGCGGTGGGCGCGTTTGTAAGCGTGTTCTATGCGTCAGGTTTTGTCCGCCGCCATGGCGCCAACCGCACGGTGACGCTGACCATGGGGATCATCGCTGCATGTTTGTTTCTGCTGCCGCTTGCGCACTGGCTGGCGCTGGCCGTGACCATTTATTTCATCATGGGATCCAGCCGCGGCGTGGGCGGTATCTCGCTTTCCAGCGAGATGATGCAGCTGGTGCCCCGGCATTTCATGGGACGGGTGCAGAACACGTTCTCCTTCATGGCCAGTGCACTGCAGATATGTACCGCGCTGCTGGTGGGCGAAGCTGCGCATCGGGATGGCCTGATCTATGGCTTCTGGATGGTGGGAGCCATGTACCTTGGCGCGGCGCTGGCGGCGTGGCTGCCGGTGCGCCATCTGGCGGCGCAAGTGTACGAGCCGAACGACACCGCGGCGGATTGAAGGAAGTAATTAGCGATTAGCTACGAGCTACGAGCAAACAGAACCCAACCTCTCTGAAGCGATCGCTCTGGAATCTGCTAGTTGAGTCGCTTGCCAGGGGAGTTCTTGGCTCAAGGCACGCGGCTCGAAGCTAAACAGCTAATTGCTCCCTACTTGTCGGCGGCAATTTCGAAGGGTGTGCGCGGCGCGTCGTGCAGCAGGAAGTCGCACAAGACACGATTGAATTCGTCGGGCACTTCCTCGTAAGGCATGTGGCCGGCTCCATGAAAAATCACCAGCGCACTATTTTTCAGGTGCCGCTGTAGCTGATGAATAGACGAGGGATAGACCGCGCGGTCGCGCGAGCCCCAAAGCAGCAGAGTGGGCAAGCCGCTGATTTCGTTGATTGCCTGCTCGATGGCCTCCAGATCGTCATGCCAGGAGCGCAGGATTCGTACCAGGTGCTCGAAGCTGCCGGGTGGGTCGAGTCCTGCCCGGTAGCCTTCGAACGTACCGGGAGAGATTCGCGTGGCATCGCCATAAAGGGTCTTGATGTAACGCCTGGCGATAACGTGCAGGCGTGGCTGCACATGGACGATATAGAGGCCGCCGAGGGTGGTAGCGAACAAGCGGGCCAGAACTTTTCCGAAACTCGACCAGGGGTTGATGGGCGAGACCAGCACCATCCGGCGGAGCCGGTGTAACTGGTCCTTTTCGGCGGCGAGGGCTGCCAGGACAATGGCTAATCCGCCTCCCCGCGACGATCCCACGACATCAGCGTTTTCAATGCCGAAGTGCTGCATGAAGCGCAGGACGCCTTGAGCGTCGCCGGCCAGCGAGCATCCGTTGCCGGTGGTGCGCTCCGAGAAACCGCTGCCGGGCAGATCTATGGCATAGACAGAAAAATATCGCGATAGCGGCTCGACGTTGAATCGCCAGGAAAACGAGTAGCCCATGAAGCCGTGTATGAGTAGCAGCGGAGGACCGGAGCCGGCAAACCAGTAGCGCCACGTTACGCCATCGAGGCTGACGCTGCGCTCTTCGGCACCGGCTATCTGGGCAATTTGCGGACCGCTCGCGAGCCGCTCCGCCTGCAAGGTCTTCGTCATGGCAACCAAATGGTCTCAGTTCGAATCTACCCCAACGATATCGCCTCTGTCGCTTCGGGGAGCTACGGCTCCCCCTTTTTCTTGTCCGCCAATCAGGTTATCACTGCCATGGGATACTGTTGCGGGAGCGCCTCGATTTCTGCTCCAGGCTCGATTTAGCCACCGAAACCCCAAACTCCGCGGCGGCGAGCGGTTCTACATCGGATAGGTCCAGGCCCAATTCTGATCACAGTCCCCGCTCGGCTCAGTTTAAGATTTTCATACAGCCGGCGACGTATAATCAAAGATCGATCAGGAGCACCTAAAGATTATGAGTGGAACCAATGGCAGCAATGGCAAGAGCACGCTGAAGCCGCGCGCCGAATGGATCGCCAAGCGGCGAGAGGAAGCTACGCGCACGGGCGACACCAACATGTCGCAAATGCATTTCGCTCGCAAGGGTCTGGTGACGGAAGAGATGCTCTTCATCGCCGAGCGCGAGAAGCTGGCTCCTGAGCTGGTCCGCGACGAAGTTGCCGCCGGCCACATGATCATTCCGGCCAACGTGAATCATCCCGAGCTGGAGCCAATGTGTATCGGAGTGGCGTCGGCGTGCAAGATCAACTCCAACATCGGCAACTCGTCTGTCACTAGCAATGTGGATGAGGAGCTGAAGAAGCTGCACACCTCGGTGCACTATGGCGCGGACACGGTGATGGATCTGTCGACAGGCGGCGGCATCCACGAGATCCGCGAAGCCATTCTGCGGCACTCGCCGGTGCCGATCGGGACGGTGCCGATTTACGAGGCGGTCTCGCGCGTGAAGCGCATCGAAGACCTCAACGCCGACGTCATGCTGGAGGTCATCGAGGAGCAGGCCGAGCAGGGCGTGGACTACATGACCATCCACGCGGGCGTGCTCATCGAGTATCTGCCGCTGATCACCAAGCGCATCACCGGCATTGTCAGCCGCGGCGGCGCCATCCTGGCGCAGTGGATGGCGCACCATCACAAACAGAATTTCCTGTATGAGCGCTTCGACGACATCACCAAGATCCTTGCCAAGCACGATGTCAGCTACTCGCTCGGCGACGGGCTGCGGCCCGGCTGTATTGCCGACGCCAGCGACGAGGCGCAGTTTGCCGAGCTGAAGACGCTGGGCGAGTTGACGAAAAAATCATGGGAACGCGATGTACAGGTCATGATCGAGGGGCCGGGCCACGTGCCGCTCGACAAGATCAAAGAGCAGGTGGAGAAGGAAGTCGAGCTGTGCTACGGAGCGCCGTTCTACACGCTGGGGCCGCTGGTCATCGACATCGCGCCGGGCTACGACCACATCACGTCGGCGATTGGCGCGGCGATGATTGGCTGGTATGGTGCTGCCATGCTCTGCTACGTCACGCCGAAAGAGCATCTCGGGCTGCCGAATGATAAGGACGTTAAGGACGGCATCATCGCGTACAAGATTGCGGCGCATGCGGCCGACGTGGCGAGGCATCGTCCGGGAGCGCAGGACCGCGACAACGCCATCAGCTACGCGCGCTACACGTTCGATTGGGACAAGCAGTTTGCACTGTCGCTCGATCCCGAAACCGCGCGCTCAATGCACGACGAGACGCTGCCCGACGCGTATTACAAAGAGGCGGCATTCTGCTCGATGTGCGGCCCGAAGTTCTGCTCCATGAACTACTCGGCGAAGGTCGATGAGTACAACAAGCAAGTGCATGGCGTGGAGAAGAAGGATTACTCGGAGCTGGTGAACAAGCTGGTGGGGATCAAGTAAAGCAGTGTCAGCAACCAGCAATTAGTGAGGCCGCGCCGGGCGCGGCTTTTTTGTTCTTAACAAAAGAGCGTTCGCTTGGCTAGCACCGAGCCTTAATGGATAGCTGTTGGCATGCGCGCTCATGAGAAATTCTGCGTGGTTCGGCCGCTGTCCTGTGCAACAATAGGCTCATGAAGCGTTCGTTTTCAGCATCGGTTTGGCGCGAAGGCGACTGGTACGTCTCGCAGTGTCTCGAAGTTGATGTCGCCAGCCAAGGCGAAACCGAGGAAGAAGCACTCGATAACTTGAGGGAGGCGTTGGAGCTTTATTTCGAGCCTCCGCACGCGACTCGGCCACCCAAGATCCGAACAATCGAGGTCGAGGTTGGGGCGGCTTAGGCCTCTGCCATTCCGGGAGGTCAAGCGCCGACTGGAGGCGGCCGGTTTTGTCGAGACCACACAAAAGGGCAGCCACGTCAAGTTTGTCCGCCACGTCGGTGCAGCAACAGACATCGCGATCGTCCCTCGAAAACATGAGATTCCAATTGGCACGTTGCGCAGCATTTTGAGTCAAGCCCATATCGATTCCGATGAGTGGGAAGCTCCCGCGTAGTCTGCAAGGCGCTTATTTCGTCGGTTGTCATCAACTCGTAATCTTATCGCGGCCTTGCGCACGCCTCTGTTTGCTACACTCGCAACGTGAGACGCATCCGCCCGAATGCTTGGATTTTCGCCTGCCTCTCGGGCGTTTTTCAGGTGCTGATTTTCCCCAACTTTTCTATTTATCTGCTCGGCTGGGTCGCGCTTGCGCCGCTGATCTACGCCATCCTCAAATGCCGCGAGCAGGATGTGATGATGGTGCTGGCTGACGGCGGACAATTCCTGGCGCCGGCGACACCGTGGCAGGGATTTCTGCTGGGTTATGTGTGCGGCGTCATCTGGTATTTGGGAAGCTGCTCGTGGATTTTTCATGTTATGCACTTCTACGGCGGGATCGGCACCGCGATGTCGATTCTGCTGCTGGTGCTGTTTGCGCTGTACCTGGCGCTGTATCACGGCCTGTTCGGATTGCTGCTCGCTCTGATCGCCGCGCGGCGCAATGGCTTCAGCCTGCGCGCTCTGGTATTCACGCCATTTCTCTGGGTCGCCGTCGAGATGGCGCGGACGTACATCACCGGATTCCCCTGGGACCTGCTGGGCACCACACAGATCGACAACATCCCGCTCTCGCGCCTTGCGACGGTCACCGGCGTCTATGGAATCTCGTTTGAGATCGCGCTGGTGAATACCGCGGTGGCGGCGGCGTTTCTGGTGCCGTATGCACGCCGCAAATTGTTACTGACGGCTGCGCTGGTGGCGGCCCTGGTGCTGCACGCCGGCAAGCTGCAAAAGCCTGGAGCGCTGCCGGCCGATCACGCCGCAACCCTGGTGCAGGCCAACATTCCTATTCTTGAAGCAGACTGGTCGCTGGACTACCTGGAGCAGACGCTGAGCTCGCTACAGGCACTGAGCGTGCGGCCGCAGAATGAAAAGCCCGACTCGCACGGGCTGATCGTCTGGCCGGAATCGCCCGCGCCGTTCTGGACGACTGACCTGCACCTGCGAAGCACTCTGGCGAATGTCGCTCGTGAGACTGATTCCTACATCATCGCGGGATCGATTGGGATTGAGCATACGGGCGATCCCAACCGGCGTCCCGCGGTGTACAACTCTGCTGCCGTGGTGACGCCGACAGGGGCGTGGACCGAACGCTACGACAAGATTCATCTGGTGCCGTTCGGCGAGTACGTGCCGTTCGAGAAAGCGTTTAGTTTCGCCAGCGGGCTGACGCGACAGATTGGGACCTTTGCGCGCGGTCGATCGCGGTTTCCGCTGGATGTAGGCAATATGAGAGCGGGAGTGTTTATTTGTTACGAGTCGATCTTTCCCAATGAAGTGCGGCAGTTCGCCCGAAACGGCGCTGAAGTGTTTGTGAACATCTCCAACGACGGCTGGTATGGCGAAGGCGGCGCGCCGCGGCAGCACTTGAACATGGCCCGCATGCGCGCGGTGGAAAATAATCGCTGGCTGCTGCGCGATACCAACACCGGCGTGACGGCGGTAATCGACCCTTACGGGCGCGTCGTGGCCGAGGCGCCGCGTAACCAGCGGGTGGCGCTACAAGGCAGTTTTGCGCTGGAGGAGTCCACTACTTTCTATACGCGGCACGGCGATTGGTTCCCGTTTCTGTGTGCGATAATCACGTTGGCGGGGTTGCTGCTGCACTACGTTGAACCGGCGGAGATGTTACAACCGCAGATGGCATAAAGATCTTATTCACCACGGAAACACGGAGCACGCTGAAAAGAGAAAAGATTTTCTTGCTTTTCGTATTCAAGGGAAACGATTTCTGGCAGAACGCAGTCTGTGTGAAGGCAGAATCAAATGCATTCTCCTCTCCGTGTTCTCCGTGCTTCCGTGGTGAGAACTTTATTTGAGGCGAAATGGTCGAGGAACTAGAACAGGAATACGCGGCACTTCGCGAGAAGGTACACGATCTACAGGAGTATCTTTGACGCGCCCCAACTGCGCGAAAAGCTGAGCGAGACCGACAAGCAGGCTGCCGATCCCACGCTCTGGTCGAATCCCGAAAAATCTCAACATGTAATGCGCGAGAAGAAGCGGCTGGAAAGCGCGCTGGCTACGCATGACGAACTGGTCCGCCGCACCGGCGATATCGGCGCCTACTTCGATCTGGCGCATGAGGGCGAGGATGTTTCAACGGAGCTGCGCCGCGAGGTAAATAGCCTGCGCGAGCTGGTGGAGAAGCTGGAAACGGCGACGCTGCTCTCCGGCGACAACGACGATCGCAGCGCCATCGTGACCATTCATCCTGGCGCGGGCGGCACCGAGTCGCAGGACTGGGCCGAGATGCTGATGCGTATGTACATGAGATGGGCGGAGCGGCAGGGCTTCTCGACCTCGCTGTACGAATACCAGCCCGGCGACGAAGCCGGCATCAAGTCGGCAACCTTCGGTGTGAACGGCGAGTATGCCTACGGTTTGCTGACCAGCGAGATCGGCGTGCATCGGCTGGTGCGCATCTCGCCCTTCGATCAGGCCAAGCGGCGGCACACCTCATTTGCCAGCGTGTATGTTTCGCCGGAGATCGATGAGAGCATCGAGATCGATATCAAGCCGGACGAAATTCGCACCGACACCTATCGCTCGGGCGGCAAGGGCGGGCAGCACGTGAACACCACCGATTCCGCGGTGCGCATTACGCACATTCCTACCGGGATCGTTGTTGCCTGCCAGAACGAGCGCTCGCAACACAAGAACCGCGAGAAGGCGATGAGCATTCTGCGCTCGCGCCTCTACGAGTATGAACTGGAGAAGAAGCGGGCGGAGACCAAGATCGTCGAAGATTCGAAGCTGGACATCGACTTCGGCTCGCAGATTCGGTCGTACGTGCTGCAACCGTATCGCATGGTGAAAGACCTGCGCACGCGCGTCGAGATCGGCGACGTGGACCGCGTGCTGGACGGCGACTTGAATGAGCTGATTCGGGGATATTTGCTGTTGCGAAGGAAAGAGCAGCGGGGATAACTACTTTGGTTACTTTCGGTCGCGGGTCTAGCGTTTAGCAGGGATCAGGAAGGCCCCCGGAATCCCGGCATCGAGAGTTGCAAAGAGCGCGCCGTTCGCCTTGGCTAATTGCACGAGATGACCATTGGTGACTTGCTTAGGATGCCTGACCCATCCGGGGATTTGGGAAATGTCCTGATCGTCCGGGAAAAAGGTGAAGGTTTCCGGGTGGCGCGCTTTTATCTGGAGCAGCAGGGCGCGCGCCGTAGGCACTGTGAACCCATAGCGTACTGTCTGGGCCAGAATGCGCACAAAGCCAAGCTCAGTAATGGAACATGTGGCCAAGTTCAAAACTCCTCTCGAACGTAGAGCGCGGACCCAGGTTGTAACGCGATCGTGAAACTCGTGCTCCGTAACGCCAAAAGCGACGAGCGCACTTACATCGAGGAGATATTTCATGGGAAATCCGACAGCATCTCCTTCACTTCCTTGTGGCTAAGGACTGGAGCACCTGGACCCAAAGTTACTGCAGGAAAACCGGAAACCGGGTCAATCACAATTTTGGCTTTCCTGGCCCGCTTCTTTCGAGGAGTCAGGACGATACGTTTCCCCTCAACCTTGGCGTCCAGAGGGTCGCCCGCTTGTAGCCCGAGCCGCCGACGGATGGGGCTGGGGAGCACAACCTGGCCTTTGGTGGAAATCTTGGTCTGCATGGTAAGACAATCTTACCGCCAGTCGCCAAGGGGACAGAGACGTACACGGGTGAGGGAAGATCCTCAGCGTGAGGAGCCGGGAAGGACAAAGTCGATGCCGCGGTCTTCGTTGTCGCGTTTGGTAGCCGGCAGATCGAGTTCGGAGATGGCGACTTTGCGGGCGCGCGATTCGTTGAAGATCCAGATGGTCTTGCCGACGATAGCGTAGTTTTGCACTTCCTCGCTATGTCCGTCGCGGTAGACCAGCACGGTCTCGGCATGAATCTCGGCGGTTTTCGACTGGCCTGAATTTTGCGATTGTTGCTGAGAGCGCAGCTGATTGACTTCACCGGTCAGGCGATCGATCTGGTCCTGTGTCTGGCTGTCCTGTGAGTAGTCAGGATTGGATGGATAAGGGTAAGCCGGCGCCGCGTTGGCGTCAGACGGATTGTAGTTGTAATAGGAATTGTCGTAGTAGCTGCCGCCCCATCCCCACCAGGGATAACCCCATCCCCAGCCCGCGTAGCCGAATCCCCACCAGGGATATCCCCAGCGCCAGCCGTAACCTCGATAGGGATAGCCGCCGCGGTATGGATAACCATGCCAGGCGTAACCGCCGCGATAGCCGTTCCAATTCCCGCCGCGGTAAGCGCCCGCATAACCTGGGGCGCCGGAATAGCCACCAGCTCCGCGATAGCTGGAGCCACCAGCGTAGCCGCCACCATGGTACCCGCCTCCGGAGAAGCCGCGAGCACCGCCGCCACCCATGCCACCGTGTCCGCCGCCGCCGCGCTGTCCCCAGACCGGGAGCGTGAGCAGAGCGCATAGAGCCGCACTCAGAACCCACCGCTGCATACCGCTATTATCGCTCCAATGCTATAGATGCGGGAAGCGGAGAAGGGTTTCGTAGATTCAAACGAGGCGAGGTCGATCAGCCGATCCCTCGCCGGCAGAACTGGCTGCTGAAAACTCAAAAGCAGATCCCTCGTCGGCTCGGCCTAAAGGCCTCCTCGTGATGACAAATCTAAAGAACTTGTGACGGCGCAACAAAACGTCGCGTCCCTTCAAGGCGCGGCGTCACTTCTTCTTTGCATTCTTTGCGGGTTTTGATGGAACCGCCGCCTCGAGCTTCGCGGCTTTGATCTTGCCTTGGCGGATGGCGCGGCGCAGCGCTTCCCAATCCTTCACTGTCTGGTTCGCGTAGGCGATGGCGAAGCGCGCCATTGCGGTATCGAACCGGTCGCCGTTACCCAGATAGCCGGACAAAGCGCAGGCATCGCCGGAGCGGGCGTGCCCCTTGGCGAGCAGCTCGCCCGCCATGTGCGCGTACTGCACCAGCCCGTTGCCTATCAGGTCGTCGTCTTCGATACTCGCCTTGTGGTCGCGCAACTGCCGAACCACGTAGTCGCGTCCGCCAATCGATGTCCACCCCAGGAATATGTCGGATTGCATCTGCATGGCGCGCCCCCCGTCCGCCGTGCGCTTTCCCTGATGCACGGGAGTGCGGGCCGCGGGCAGGTAAGGCGCATAGGAAGAAGGCGGCTCTTCCTTGATCTGAAGGAAGAGAGGGTCAGAGATAGCGCCGGCGAACATGAGCACCACGTAATCGCGCGTACCCACGCTACCGGTTCCCACGACGCGGAAGATGACGTCCTCAGGAAAATATTGCGAGAAGAAAAAGGCCCGCTCCGGTAAGAGCGTTTTCGCATAGGCCGGCAGCGACCCAAGCACCGCGCTGGCTTCGGCACGCGGGATGCGGAAGTGAATCGGCTTCTGTTCGCGGAAGCGGTGTTTCTCTTTCTCGAAGACGGTCAGCTTCTGAAGATTGTGCAGGGGCGTGGCCCGCTCTGCCTTGCGCAGCACAAATTTCACCGGAGGAACGACGCGATAGATCTGAAAGCGCGCCAGTTCGATGACATCCATCTCCGAGAACCTGCGCATGTATTCACGGTAGCGTTCCACGAAAGCCAGCACCGCCAGTTTGCATTGCTTGTCGGAGTTGCCGGCCTCGCGCCCGGCGAGCACCAGGCTGGCGGCCATACGCTTGACGTCCCACTCCCAGGGACCAACGATGGTCTCGTCGAAATCGTTGATGTCGAAGATGAGGCGGCCATCGGGAGCCTCGAAGGCGCCGAGGTTCTGCACATGGGCATCGCCGCAGATCTGGGTATGCAAGGTGGAACAGGGCAGGGGAGCGAGATCGGCCGCCATCAGCGGCACAGCGCCGCGAAAGAAGCCGAATGGGGAAGCACGCCATGTGCGCGTACTTGATGGGCAGCAACCGTGAAATGCGCGAGCGATTCGCGTCGATAAGCAGCGGGATAACTTCGAACTTGCGCTGCTTGGGGTCCCAATCCCCCTGGCCGATGCGCGCGATCTGGTTGCGCAGCGAACGCCCGTATTTGCGGCGCTCTTCGCGCGTCTTGCGGGATGATTGGTCGGCAGACATAATTGACAAAACAGAAAGCATCATACCTTGGCGGCGGCCAAGTTCAAACAAGGTTCGCGCTCTCGCTATTCGCTTCTCGCTAGATGTCCTGATACTCGTAGAACTCGTACCGGTGTCACGCTTCTGGCGAAAAGCGAACAGCGAACAGTGGAAGAGCGAGTCCATATGGAGGCAAAGATGAAAATCGCTTTTATCGGTTTAGGAAATATGGGAATGCCGATGGCCCGGAACCTGGTCCGCGCCGGGCACGAATTAACGGTGTGGAACCGCACTCTGGCGAAGGCTGAGCCGCTCAAGTCGGAAGGCGCAAAGGTCGCGCAGTCCGCGGGCGAAGCGGCCAAGGCTGCGGAAGTGGTCATCACCATGTTGGCTGATGACTCCGCGGTCATGTCGGCTGTGCTGGATTCGGGAGGCGTGCTGGAGAGCCTGCCGCGAGGCGGAACTCACATCTCGATGAGCACCATCAGCGTCGTGCTCTCCAAGCGACTGGCCGAGGAGCATGGCAAGCGCGGCCAGCATTACATTACCGCTCCGGTCTTTGGCCGTCCCCAAGCCGCCGAGGCAGGGAAGCTGTTCGTCGCGGCGGCCGGCGAGGAGGCTGCGCTGGAACGCTGCATATCCATTCTGAAGGCGGTTGGGCAGCGGGTGTTTGTGATCGGCGACAAGCCGGAGATGGCCAACGTGGTCAAGCTGAGCGGCAACTTCCTGATCGCTTCGGTGATCGAGTCGCTGGGCGAGGCGATCGCGCTGGTGCGCAAGTACGGCATCGATCCGCATGAGTACGTCGAATTTCTGACCAATTCGCTGTTTGCGGCGCCAGTGTACAAAACCTACGGCGGCCTGATCGCCGACGCCAAGCCTGAAAATGCCGGCTTCGCCTTGCGGCTGGGGCTGAAGGACATCCGGCTGGCGCTGGCGGCGGCCGATAGCGTCAATGCTCCCATGCCGGTTGCCAGCCTGGTTCACGACCACATGCTGGCGGGGATCGGGCGAGGCCGGGAGAAGCACGACTGGAGCGTGCTGGGACAGCTGGCGGCGGAGGACGCCGGGCTCAAATAGAGTGTGTGTTACAACACGCTTGCTACTTTTTGGTCCTGCCGCCATCTAATCGCCTGGAGCAAGAAAATGATTACTCTCAGGCCATCAGACGAACGGGGACACGCCAACCACGGCTGGCTGGACACCCACTACAGCTTTTCGTTTTCCGACTACCACGATCCCAGGCACATGGGATTCCGCGACTTGCGGGTCATCAACGAGGACCGGGTGAGCGCGGGGCGCGGCTTCGGCAAGCATCCCCATCGCGATATGGAGATCCTCACCTACATCATTGACGGCGAGCTAAGCCATCGCGACAGCATGGGGCGCGGCGCGACCATCAAGCAGAACGATGTGCAGCGCATGTCGGCAGGCACGGGCGTGATGCACAGCGAAGTCAATCAGTCGAAGGCGCCGGTGCACCTGCTGCAGATCTGGATTCTGCCCGAGGCTGAGGGACTGAAGCCGAGCTACGAGGACCGGACGTTCTCGCGGGAAGAGAAGCAGAACCAGTTGCGGCTGATCGCGTCGCATGATGGGCGTGATGGCTCGACGACGATCAATCAGGATGCGAGTGTTTATGCGTCGCTGCTCGACAGCGGCAAGTCGGTGGACCTGGAGCTGAATAAAGGGCGTCATGCCTGGGTGCAGTTGATTAGCGGGGAGCTTGACGTCAACGGCACGAAGTTGGCGAAGGGCGATGGCGCTGCGATCAGCGGGGAAAGCAAGTTGCGGATTGCCAGCAACGGAGATGATGGCGCGGCGGAGTTTCTGGTGTTCGATCTGGCATGAGCGGTGGAAGGGCGGTTTGTATTCCGCATAGAGCGATATATCTGTGTCATCCTGAGCGAAGTGAGGCGCAGCCGAACGCAGTCGAAGGACCCCTATCATCCGGAAGAGTGCCGCCGGTTGAAGCCGGCTCAGGTTTCATAAAATTAGTCTACCCAGGGCTTCCGCCCATGGGCTAACGTCAGTTCCGCCCTGCGGGCTCGGTCCTTCGACCAGAGTAGCCCTGCGAGGCGCTGAGGCCTACGGCTACCAGCCTGAAGTGGGAGCCAAGAGTTTCGCCGCGCTAAAGCCCGCCTCAGAATTGCTTTTCTGCGCAACGCGGCCCTAAAGGCCCGCCCTTCCACCCTCGCCGAAGAAACAAGTCTCGCACCACCTATAATCCTGCCATGCCTTTCAAGCGCACGGCGAAGACGTATGACGAGGAGTCGCTCTACGAATATGCCGTGGGAGCGCTGGGACGGCAGATGCGGACAGTCGCCGAAATCAAACGCCTGATGCGCAATCGGGTCGCCAAACAAGCCTGACGGAGACGTGCTTATCGAAGCGGTGGTCGCCCGGCTGAAGGCGCAGAAATATCTCAACGACACCAGTTACGCGGAGAGCTACTCGCGCTTTCGCAAGGAGAACGAGAAGTTCGGGCGGCTGCGCGTTATCCAGGACCTCAAGATCAAGGGAGTGCACGCGGACATCATCGAGAAGGTAGTTCCCGCCGCTTACAACGACGTCAACGAGGAACAATTGGCGCGCGAGTTTCTGCGGCGCAAGCGCATTACGAAGCCTGACGGACAGAAGCAGGCGGCCCGCGCTTTTCGCACCCTGGTGCGCGCCGGCTTCGCAAGCCGTATCATCTTTCGCATACTGAAGAAGTGGGACGTCGATGACGAGACGATTGCGGCGCTGGAGGAGGAAGACAGTAGCTAGTAGCCACGGGCCGCGAGCTACGAGCAACGGGCGAATGGAGCGCGCTCCGTTGTCGGTTTCAGTTGGCATTTGCTCGGCTGGTATTCTGGCTAGCATCGATCCGCGACCTGCCTGTTGGAGGTTCATGTTGCCATCTGACGATTCGCATCCAGCTCCGGGCTCGTAGCTCGCGGCTCGCAGCTCTTGCCAACTGACAACTGACAACTGACAACTGGTTTTCCCCATGCCCAAGAAACTTGACCACACGCTCGGCGTGCGAACATCTGACGCGAGTGGACCGCCAACTGGCGCGCATCATCGCGCGCTCGGGGCCGTGCAGCCTGCAGCAGGAGACGACGCAGAGCATCTTTGAGGCGCTGTTGGAGTCGATCATCTACCAGCAGCTCAATGGCAAGGTCGCTGCCACCATCACCGCGCGCGTGAAGGCGCTGTTTCCCGAGAACACCAAACGCATTCGCACTCGCCGCGGCCTGGTCGATGGCTTTCCGACGCCGGAGCAGATTCTGGCCGCGTCGGAGGAGCGTCTGCGCTCGGCAGGATTGTCGCGGGCGAAGATGCTGGCGATCCGCGATCTGGCGGCCAAGGCGCTCGACGGCACCGTGCCTACGGTGAAGCAGGCGCACAAGATGAGCGATGAAGACTTGATCGAGCGGCTGGACACGGTGCGCGGCATCGGACGCTGGACGGTCGAGATGCTTCTGATCTTCCGGCTGGGCCGCCCGGACGTGCTGCCGGTGGACGATTATGGTGTGCGCAAAGGCTTCGCCAAAATGCGCAAGCTGGCCGAGCTTCCCAAGCCCAAGGAGCTGATGGCGTATGGTGAACGCTGGCGTCCGTATCGCAGCGTGGCCAGTTGGTACCTGTGGCGCGCCGCCGAGATGAAGGATTTGCCGCTGGCAGCAGCGGCGGCGGCGAAGAGAGCAGCGGTCAAGGCAGCTTCGGCCGCCAAGCCAAAGGCAACAAGGGTCACCACTCGAAAGCGAGCCGCAAAATGAAAATCGTCGCCGTTCTACTGCTGAGCTTTGCTGCCCTTACTGCGTGGGGCCAGGACATGGCCGGACACTACGTTTTGCACGGAGTGATGGAGATGGGCTCGGAGCTATTGCTGAAGCCCGACGGCAAGTTCGAATTCATGCTCGCCTATGGCGCGGCTGACTACTGGGCTAAAGGCACTTGGAGCCGTGATGGTAATGCCGTCGTGTTGCACAGCGCCGGCAAGGAAGAAGCTCCGTTCCGCCTGGTGCGCAGTGAAGCAGGCAAGCCGGGCCAGATTCGCGTGTTCGTGCTTGGACAGCAGGGCAAGGGTGTGGAGAACATCGACGTCCATCTGCTGACCTCGGGCAAGGCGCTCGATGGGAGGACCGATTCCGACGGAGCCGCCGTATTTCCCGACGATCCCAAGGCGCACGCCGTAGCCTTCGAGGTGCCTGTCTACCAAATCGCAACCAAGCCTTACGAAATCGATCCCAGCAAAAAGTACTTCTATTTCGAGATCAACGGCGATGCCATCACCCAGGTGCTGTTCAAGGATGAGAAGCTGGCTATCGACGGAACTACGCTGACGATGACGCATTGGGGCCCCAAAGATCCCATGCGCTACGTGAAGGAGTAATCCCTATGGCGCCTTTTGCAGGAAGTCGACGAAGGCCTGCGCCGCTTCCCGGTCGTTGCCGGACATCTGAGCCGGAATGATGGCTGGGATAACTGCGGGGCATCCCTGCAATCCGGCACACACATTCGTAGCTTGCGGCAAAGCCGTTGCCAGCGCGGGATTGGACCCGGCATCGTCGGGCGAATCCAGAATGATCAGACTGACGTCATCGCTGTTGCTGCTTTGCTTGCGCAGCATTTCTTTGTAGTCGCTGGTCTCGCTCTGGATGTCAATGTGCTGGCCCGACTTCACCCGGGGATTACTGCCCTCAAAATCGAGAATTCTGCGGTCGAGATTACTGCCATAGACTGAGTTGAGGTTTCGTAGCAGGTGTACTACAACCGTGGAAGTCTTGGGCTTCCTCGGTTTGCAGCCGCTAAACAGCGCGCAAAGCAGGATCAGGGAGAGTGCGACTGCCAATTTCAGTCGTTGTGCCATTCCGACATAATATCTGGAGCAGGCAGGTTTTGCAGGATGAAAGAGGAATTGCCGGCTGGAATGCGACGATAACCCGCCGCCACAGGTTGCCGGCGAGAAAAAAATTTCATCACAGATAAACAGAACACCCTTTTCTAATCGGAAGTCTTCATACATAATGCAGGCACCGAACTACGGACCATGGGTGGGGAATGAACGCGGGCGCCGTGTTTTGCTTAGCAGTGGGATTATGGGGCTCGCCGCTGGTCGCGCAGCAGGCAGTGATTGCCAGTGGGGGGGCGCCGGCGCCGTTGTCCGCCATCGCTGCCCGGTCGCCTGCCCCGTCGCTTCCGCTAGCCACCAAGTCTGCTATCCCGGCTGATCTTGAGTTATCATCCGCTGCCCTGGGACTGCCGGCCGATACTACACCCTACGAAGCTGCTCTGCCGCGCATGCCGGAGACCGTGTGCACGCAAGCGCTCCCGCCGGTACTGGCTGCGCCTCTCAGCGATAATGCCTTCGACCACCTGCAATTCACCGCTGCCGCACTCAAGAGCGCTTTTACCCATGACAATCTGGTAAGGATGGCGCACAACTTTATTCCCGGCCAGCCGTTTCCCAGCGCACCTTTTTACGTTCCACTCAGCACCCGGCAGAAATTCGACTTGTTCCTACAGCGCAGTCACTCGTTCGATACGCTCAGCGGCGCCTTCATCGACTCCGTCACCGCCCAAATCACCGGGGCTTATCCCAGCTTTGGCGGAGGAATGGCTGGCTATGGAAAGCGGCTGGCAGCCGCCACCGCCGGGGCAGAAAGTGCATCGTTCTTCGGGACGTTCGCTTTGCCCGCGCTGCTGCATCAGGACCCCAGATATTTCCGGTCGCAGCAGACGGAGATCTCGCAGCGTCTGGCCTATGCCGCCAGCCGCGTAATCATTGGGCGCAGCGACAGCGGCCGCAGCGTCATCAACACCTCTCTGATCCTCAGCGAGTTCGTGCAGGCCGCAGTATCGAACGCTTACATTCCTTACCGCCGGGAGACCGTGCCGGGAACGATTGAGAATGCGCTTACCGGTTTGGGTTCGGTGGCGCAGGCCCGCATCCTGACCGAGTTCTGGCCCGACATCGTGACCTTCATGACCCGCCACGAGCCGGCGCCAATTCATCGCTTGCACGAGAAGTGGAACAACACTGCCTTCGGCCAGTACGCCAGCCGGTAAATCAATAAGAAACACCTCCATGACAAATGTCATTCCCTGAGGCTGACAGGCCACACTACTGGGGCTGGCCGCGATCCGGTTAAATTTCATTTGTGGATTAGTGATGGAGGACGGCGAATGCAGCAATCCTCGTCGCCCTCTTTCAAACTTGCGGCAAGAATGCGATGCTACTACAGGCGTTGATCGTAGAGACCCCAGGCTGCTCTTATGCCCGAATTGAAGGATGACTTAGCGTCGCTGCGCATCGATCGCGACACGCCGCGCCCTGCACGATGGCGGCTCCCGCTTGTCCTGCTGGTGCTGCTCGCCGCTGCCGTCGCGGGAGGGTGGTACTTTGCCAGGGCGCATCCGGTTTTTGGCGTTGTTGAGGTCGAAACCGCAGAGGCGAAGGTCGAAAGCGGCAGTGGCCCCAACGCAGGCACGCCGATCCTGACCGCGTCCGGCTATCTGGTGGCGCGACGGCAATCAGTGGTGTCGTCGAAGATCCAGGGCCGCATCTCTTCGCTGCGGGTGGAAGAGGGAAGCGTGGTGAAAGAAGGCGATGTTCTGGCGACCCTGGATAATGCCGACGCTCTGGCCGCGATCACCAAAGCCAAGGCCGACATTGAATACGCCAAGGCCGATCTGGCCGAAGCGCAACGCCAGCAGCGCTTGCAGGAAGATCTTTATCGCAACAAGGTGACCTCGCAGGATGCTTTGGACGCGGCCAAGGCCAAGGTGAACCTGGCAGCCGCGGCCATCGAACAGGACAAAGCCACGCTACAACTCCAGCAGGCGTATTTGGACTTCACGACGGTGCGCGCCCCGTTCGGGGGAATTGTGGTGAAGAAGATGACCGAGATGGGCGAGAGCGTCGCGCCAATTCCGCCCGGCGTGAACATCTCCACATCGTCGGGAGCGATTGTGGCCATCGCTGACATGAGTTCGCTGGAGGCTGAGGTTGACGTGAACGAGGCCAACGTCTCGCAACTCGGGCCCAATCAACCGGCGGACATTACCGTGCAGGCGATTCCGAACCACACCTACAAAGGCGTGCTGCGGCAGATCATTCCCACCGCCGACCGGACCAAAGCGACGGTGACCGTGAAGGTCTCGATCCTCGACAAAGACAAATACCTGCGGCCGGAGATGAGCTGCAACGTGACCTTCCTGGAGCCGCAGAAGAAGATGCAAAGCGCGGAGGCAACGCCGCAGCGCGTCATTACCGTCCCTAAGGATGCGGTGATCATGCGAGACGGCAAGCCAACGGTCTTCGCTATCGAGGACAACAAGGCGCGCGCCCTGCCGATCACGACTGGCGCCGATCTGCATGGCCAGATCATCGTGAAGCAGGGATTGGCGGGCGGAGAGACGATCGTAAGCAACCCGCCGCAAAAGCTGAAGGATGGCGATGTGGTGAAGGTGAAGGGGTAGCAATTCGGGTTGATTAGCAGCCGTCCAGGACGAATGGTGTTTCAAAAATCGCTTTGTGTCAGGGTACAACTTCACGGGCGCTGAAAAAGTCCGTTTCCGAAAGCTTTGTAACAGGGCACGACTTCAGTCGTGCCGCAAGGGTCGCAAAGATTATTGGGCTTTAGCCCCTGCCTTCCCCAGGGGCTAAAGCCCAGTTCCTTTATTGCGCCGGCGTTCGGCACGGCTGAAGCCGTGCCCTGTTACAAAGCAACAACAAAATCAGTCAGTAGTGAAGCTGTACGGCGCAGCTAAAGCTGCGCCCCTTCACGACGTCCGCGACTTACTTCTTTTCCTTTGGCGGATAGCCTTTGAACAACTTGGCGACTGCCTTATCCAAATTGCTGATGTTCTTGTTGCTGTTGTCGGAAATCGTGTCGGTGGCGTTGCCGCGCCAGAGGATTTGCTTGTTCTTGGCGTCGGCCAGTTCTACTACCAGCGTTCCAATCTTGGTGACGTAGGTGTTATAAGTGGTCTGAGTTGGCGCTCCCCAGTAACCCCAACCCCAGGCGGGACCGAATCCGTAGTTGTTGCCGACCACTTCCTTCTGATCGTGAATGCTGTTGCTGTAAACCACCCACATGTCGGGATTGGAATCGACTTTGGTGAGTCCCTTGGCCTGCAACTGCTGGTCGATCGCGTCCGTTATGCGCTGGTGCCAAAGACCACGGGCGGGACGAGGACTGGTCTCCCACATGTAAGTGTGGAAGTTGGAGAAGTTAGCGCTGCGGTCCCAATCGATGTCGACTTTTTGCGCCAGGGCCAGCGTGGAAAGCAAAAGGCTGAGAACTACAACCGAGAATACGCGTTTCATCATGGAAAACGGCTCCCTTTGGATGGATTGCTGCGCGATGCGCCGAGGCATCGTAGCATCGCCAAAGATACTATTCCAGGTTGGCGGGCGTCCAGTGGGAGCGATAGCGGAGCGGAGCAAGCTGCGGGAGAAGCACGAAAAGCAGATCCCTCGTCGGGCTAAAGCCCTCCTCGTGATGACAAAAATAAAGCCTTGCAGCGGCGCACCCGTTCGGCAAGCTCAGGGCATGGCTAAAGCTGCGCCCCTGCAAGACGCGGCACCCGAAGTCGCCGTGCTTCCGGGAACCATTTCGGCTACTCTAACGTAAGCTGCTCGGGAGATGGCCATGGATGGAATGTGGGTTTGCGGCTGGCTGTGGATAGCGTTTTGCGTGGTATGGCTGATCTGGGCGATCAAGACCAAGCCGGTACAGCAGCGGGAGAGCGTATCGTCGCGGCTCTCCTATACGGTGTTAGTCGTTGTCGGGTTCTATGTCGTCTTCTCGGTGGGTGCGGTTCAGCCTTGGATGCGTTTCCATCTGTTTCCCGCCAGCCGGGCTGTCGAGATACTTGGAGTGGTTCTCACCGCCGCTGGAATAGGCTTTGCCTTTTGGGCCCGCATTTACCTCGGCGGCAACTGGAGCGGCACGGTTACGGTGAAGGTCGGACATGAACTGGTGCGCACCGGCCCATACCGCTGGGTGCGGCATCCCATCTATACGGGATTAATTCTGGCACTGCTGGGCACGGCCCTGGAGCGCCGGCAGGTACGCGGGCTGATTGCTGTGGTCCTGGTATATGCCGGCTTCAAGATGAAGAGCAAGATTGAAGAGCAAGCCATGACCAACACCTTCGGCGCGGAATACGTCGACTACAGCCGCAGTACGGGCGCGATTGTGCCCAAGCTGTTCTGACTAGCTGTTTTCCGCAAATTGCGCATCCAACTAACCTTGTTCGAATTTCTTTTTGTTCTGGATGGCAGTCGAAGTATGATTTCGAACCCCGGCCGAATCCAGCGCCTGATCCATAAGCCATGACGAGTTTTCCCAACATGCGGCAGAAGTGTGCTCTGCTGGTGTTGCCCCTGGCATGCCTGCTCTATGCCAGGGCCGCGTTCGCTTCAGCACCGCCCGGCGAGCAGGCTTGTCCTCGTTCGGCTGCAGGTTCAACTCTGCAGAATCCGCCGGAGTTGCGCAGTCAGAACGGCGTCCTCGAGGTCAGCTTTCATTTCAGATATCAGGCGACGACCGTGGGGCAGGGTCCGCCACGCTATTGCTACATCACCGACACGGGCATGGAATCTCCTACGTTGCGAGTGCATCCCGGCGATCAGCTGATCATTCACTTCCACAACGACCTGCCGGCGGCGCAGATGCAGCCGATGAAAGCGCCCATGACTATGCCGCCAGCCGCCGCAACGCAGTCCTCGGAGCAGACGGATTGCAAGGCTGAGGCGATGGACGCAGCGATAACCAATCTGCACTTCCACGGGTTGAGTGTGCCGCCAACCTGCCATCAGGATGACGTGATCCGGACAGCCGTGCTGCCAGGCGAGGGCTTTGAGTATCGGGTGACCATCCCGAAGGATGAGCCGCCGGGACTCTACTGGTACCATCCGCATCCCCACGGCTACAGCGAGCGGCAAGTGCAGGGCGGCGCGTCAGGCGCGCTGATTGTCGAGGGATTGGAGAATGTCTATCCGTCGTTGGCAGGGTTGCGCGAGCGCGTGATCGTGCTGCGCGACCAGCCGCTGAGCAATCCTGGCTTCATCGACTCGCACATACCGGCCTGGGACGTTTCCATCAACTATGTGCCGGTGATCTTTCCAGCCTATCTGCCGGCAACGATAGCGACCGCGCCTTCGCGGAAAGAGTTGTGGCGCGTGCTGAATGCGGGTGCGAACACGATCCTGGATTTGCAAGTTGTGGTACAGGGTGTGCCGCGGTCGGTGAAGATGGTTGCCCTCGACGGCGTGCCAGTGACCGGCGATTCGCGCGAGAGCAGCATCCTGTTGCCGCCGGGCGCACGGGCGGAGTTCGTGGTCGAGACGCCCAAGGTTGGCGAGCAGGCGCAACTCGTCACCAGGAACTGGGACACCGGGCCGGAGGGAGACAGAGACCCGAGCCGGCCATTGGCAAACCTTGTCAGCACCGAGCAGGTGGCAAACGAGGCAGGCCAGCACGCGAACAGGTCCGATGCGACGAAGGCCTGGCGGCCGCGAGCGGATGGAACCGCGATTGTGCAACGCCGCCTGTATTTTTCCCAACTCACTCCTAACCCGAAAGAGGGCGACACCTCGGTCTTCTACTTCGTGACGGTATCAGGGCAGACGCCGGCGGCATATCGCATGGGTCAGGCGCCGAACATCGTGGTCCATGAAGGCAATGTGGAAGACTGGGTGGTGGAAAACCGCGCGCCCGAGGACCATACCTTCCACATTCACCAGATCCATTTTCGGGTGCTCGAAGTCGACGGCAAGCCGGTCAACGACCCGGCGCTGCGCGACACCGTCGAGATACCGTATTGGCCGGGCTCGGGGCCGTATCCCAGCGTCAAGTTGCGGATGGATTTTCGCGATCCTGACATTGTGGGAACGTTTCTGTTTCACTGCCACATCCTGAAGCACGAAGACATGGGCATGATGGGCGTGATCCAGGTGCTGCCGCCGGGACTGCCGACGGTCACGGCGCTAAAGGCTCCGGCGAAAGTGGGAATCGCAACTTCGGTGAGCATTGTCGCTACGGTCGAAGGGAAAGATGCGGGCCAAGTCGCGCCGGGCGGCACAGTGCAGTTCGCGGTGGATGGTATCTCGACCGGCAAGCCAGTGGCAGTTGTTGACGGGAAGGCGGCTTTCACGACGTCGTTCGAGGCCGGCGGCTTGCACGAAATTACCGCGACGTACGCGGGAGATAGGACGTATGATGTGTCGGCGTCGCGGGCGGCGAAGGTGAGAGTGACGGAGTAAGAATAAATCGGTTTGTGTCAGGGCGCGACTGCGCGGGCAGCTGAAAAATTCCGCTTCCGAGCGCTTTGTAACAGGGCACGACTTCAGTCGTGCCGATAAGCCTTTTATTTCTTTTCCCGAGCCGGCTTTAGCCGGCGACACATGAGTAACAAACCGCACCTTCCAGCAGCCTGCTTACTCGTGGCGAATAGGACGCCCCCATGATGCGTCCCTCAGGGGCTAAAGCCCCGTTTTTCTTATGCCTCATTCGGCACGACTGAAGTCGTGCCCTGTTACAAAACTAAAGACCACGGACATTTCTGGCGCCGCTCCGCGGCTGGCGCCAGCCCTGTGCTAGACTCGCTGCGCCTGATCGTCGTTCACACCACATAATTCTAAGGAGCGCATCGGAATGCTTCGACGTGCTTGCAGCGTTATTTTTTTCACGGTCATTCCAACAATTTTCGCTATAGCCATCGCCAGTTTGCCTTGCGGCGCGCAGGGTGGCCAATCCGGCTTGCAGGACTACTTCGTTGGCCGGCAGGTGAGGATCGAGATCGACATGCCCGGCACGCAGCAGGGCGTCGACTTGCGCGTGGAGCACGACGATCCCATGGACTGGAGGGCCTACTCCAGCCGGCTGAAGCAGTTTGGCCCGGCCATCCGCAGCGGCGACCGCGCCACCGTCACAACCCTGGTGGTGAAGAAGAACCTGATCGAGTTTCACCTCGACGGCGGCGGGTTTGGCACATTCTGGGACGACAGCAGCACGACGGTCGCGCCCTATCGTGTCGACAAGAGCAGCTACGAAAGGCAGTTGGAACGCGACATCAGCAACACCACCGATCCGCAGAAGAGACGTGACTTGCAACGCGAGTTGGACCGCGTCCGGCAACGCCGCGAACGGGAGCAGCGCGCCGACGACCGCGCCGCTCAAATCGCCAGCCAACTGAAGGCGCAGCAGGTCGCGGACAAGCGCATCCGCGGCGGCTCGCGCTTTAACCTGCGCTGGGCGGGCAGCATTCCGCAGGAGCAGCTCACCCCGGAGGCGGTGATGAAGCTCCTCGATGGCTACATCAGCTTCGGCGATCTGCGTGGGGAGAAGCCGATCCTGCAGCCGACAGCGCAGAACCCTCAGGTCAATCCCAACACGCCAGCCAACGCGCCGGCTTCGCCCATCACCCAGCTGAAGCGCGGCATGCAGATCGGCGAGATCAGCGAGCTGCTGGGGCTGGGACGGCAGCTATCGCAGTCCACGTCCGAAGAGGGATTGAAGACGCAGATCTTCGAGTACCTTCCCAACGACTATCGCGTGGAAATGACCTATGTGGATGGCGTGGTGGTGCGGTACTCCATCACGTCGAGGTAGGAAAAGCCGCTTTTCGCTCTTCGCCCTTGTTCGGCGCCAAAGCGCCGCACTACCCGAAAGACGCGGAACCCACGCGCCGCTAAGGCGTGATCTCGAAGACCACTCCGCAGCCGAGGCCCTCATAGCAATTGCCGACGCTGTTGCCGCCCGCCTGAGCCGTGCCGTAGATATTGCCGCTGGCGTCCATGGTGAGCTGTCCGAAAGGCAGGCCTCCATCGGCGCCGCCGGTGAAATCGTGCAATGTCGTCAGGGTCCAAACGCCGTTGGACTCACTTAGTTTGAAAACTGAACCCTGCTGGTGTGCTCCGTCGATCTGCGTGGTGCCGTAGAGATTGCCGGACGCATCCATCAGCAGCGTGGCTGTGGGGCCCTCGGAAAAACCTGATCCGGAGAAACTGTAGAGAGTGATCAAGGTCGTGGTGGAGGGGACAAATTTAAACACCGTGCCTCCCCCGCCAGAACCACCCTGCGAAGTGGTGCCGTAGAGATCTCCCGCCGAATCCAGAATCAACCCACCAATAGCGGCGCTCGCGAACGGAAAGAAAGGATAGATGTAGAGGTAAACTCCGTGGCCATCATGTAGCCCGTAAATTCCTCCCCCAATGGAGGGCAGTGTGCCATAGAAGTTACCGGAGCCGTCCGCGACGAGGCCCGCATACGGGCAGCAAGCAGCCCCTCCGAAGATCGCGAAGTTTGTTTCGTGCCATCCCCCATCGTTCGGAGACAACTCGTAGACCGAGCCACAAGGGCCATCGTCGCAAAGATAGCCGTTCCCTCCTCCCGTCGTACCATAAATATTCCCTTGCGAATCAAAGATCAGATCACCACCACCGGGTCCATCTCCGTCGCCGTACCCGCCTTGAAAGCTATACAGTTGGGTCTCAGTCCATGGACAGGACGGCGTGGGGCAAAAGTTAGGAGGGGGCTGCAGCTGGAAAACAGTTCCGTAGTCGAGTCCTCCCGTATCAGATGTTCCAAACAGGGCACCGTTCGGTCCAAAGACCACCCTCGCTACAGGATTAGCGCCGTCGGGATTGCTGGCGAACTCGTGAAGGAGCGCGAACGTCCATCCACCTCCTCGATGCGATAGCTTGAACACCGTGCCGCATCCCACGTAGTGGTAGGCGTTGCAATTGGTCGAGCCGCCGTCATACGTGGTTCCATACAGATTGCCGGCCTGATCGAGGGTCACGCCAGCCATGGGATTTCCACCGTCGCTCTGGCCGGTGAAGTTGTACAGGACGCGGTAGGTTTGTGCGGAAGCGGCCGTGTTCGCCACAGTCAGCGCTAACGCAAACGCGAGGGCGGCGAGCATTGTTCTGGTTGCCAGGGGCGAACGGAAATTCTGCGGATTCGCCGTGGGCTGCATACTACTCTCCTGTTACGAAAAATGCCGCATCTCGATCATTTCATGACAAGGGCACTCGCTAGGGCGTGATTTCGAACACCACTCCGCAGCCGAGATTCTCGTAGCAATTGCCGACGCTGTTGCCGCCCGTCTGGGTCGTGCCGTAGATGTTGCCGCTGGCGTCCATGGTGAGCTGTCCGAAGGGCAGGCCTCCATCGGCGCCGCCGGTGAAAGTTGTACAACGTCGTCCAGGTCCAAACGCCGTTGGACTGGCTGAGCTTGAATACCGAGCCATGCAGGTCCGCTCCATCGATTTGTGTAGTGCCGTAGAGATTGCCGGAGGCGTCCATCAGCAGCGTGGCGGTGGGGCCGGCTCCGTCCTGATACGGTCCGGCGAAATTGTAGAGCGTGGTGAGGCTGGCGCCGGCAAGGGAGTACTCAAATACTGTGCCGCCTTCATGCGTGCCGCCCTGGGAGGTGGTGCCGAACAGATCGTTCCCCACGAGAAGCAGTCCGCCGAGGGCGCTGCTCTGCTCGTTAAACAGGTAAAAGGTACCGCCTGAGCCGGAACTGGTCATTGAAAAGAGACCACCGGGCCCCGCGCTGGTCGTGCCATAGAAGTGGCCAGCGTTGTCGGAGACGAGGCCGCCATAGGGATTGCGGCTTATCCCTTCGAAGGGGTTGAAATCCTGCTCGTTCCAGCCGCTGCCGCTGCGAGACAGCTCAAAGACCCCGCCACATTCTCCGTCGTCGCACAGATATCCATTGCCGCTGACCGCAGTACCCCAGATGTTTCCCTGCGGATCGAAGATCAGATCGCCTCCACCGGGGGCGCCCGCGGAGTAGCCACCGGCGAAGCTATACAGTTGTGTCTGCGACCAGGGACACGACGGCGTGGGACAGACGTTGGCGGGCGGTTGCAACTCGAATACGGTTCCACTCTGCTGGTTTCCGCCACTCGATGTGGTTCCGTACAGCGCTCCGTTCGGCCCGAAGACCACTCTCGCCTCCGGATTGGCTCCGTCCTGGCCGACGAACTTGTACAGGGGTGCGAATACCCATCCGCTTCCCTTATGCGACAACTTGAAGACCGTACCGCATCCCACGTAGCCGTAGTAGATGCAGTTGGCGAGCGATCCTCCGGCATAGGTAGTTCCGTACAAGTTGCCGGCGGCGTCGAGGGTCACTCCCGCTTCGGGGCTGGCGCCGTCGCTCTGGCCGGTGAAGTTGTAAAGCACTTTATAGGTTTGCGCGGAGGCGCTCTGAGGCGCCAACGTCAGCGCTAACGCAAACGTCAGGACAGCGAGCATCGTTGTGGTAGCCAGGGCTGAGCGGAAATTCTGCGGATTCACGGTGGGCTGCATACTACTCTCCTTTTGGGAAGCAAGCCGAACCCCAATCTTGCGGCCTATTCTATGGCAACTGACGGAAAGTGGCGTGAAAATTTATGTTGTCCGCGGGTGAAATTCGCCGCTATTAGCAATTGGTTTCGAAGATGGGAATGTTCGGGATAATCGGCCTGTGGGGTGACGCTCGTGGAGATGCGCAAGCCTGCGGCAGGTCGCTGTTATGATTTCTTCCGTGAGCAGGCGAGCGGCGCGGGGGAAGTTCGTCACCTTCGAAGGGCTTGACGGTTGCGGCAAGAGCACGCAACTGGAGAAGCTTGCCGAGGCGCTGCGCGGGCAGGGAATCGACGTCGTGACCACGCGCGAGCCCGGCGGGACCGAGATTGGCGAGCGCATTCGCGCCGTGCTGCTGAGTTCGCGCACCGCCGGACTCGATGCCCACGCCGAGATGGCGCTGATGTTTGCCTCGCGGGCGCAGTTGATCGCCGAGGTGATCGTGCCTGCGCTGGAAGCAGGGAAGTGGGTGGTATGCGACCGCTTCACCGATTCCACCGAGGCGTATCAGGGAGGCGGGCGGCAGCTTGGAACCGAGCCGGTGCTGCGTTTGCATGAAGCTTCTGTGCCGCGGCGTTTGGCCCGACCTGACCATCCTGATGGACTCGGATGTGAGCTCCAGCGTGAGCCGGGCGCGGCGGCGCAATAAATCCGCCGAGCAAGATGAAAACCGCTTCGAGAAAGAGAGTGGCGCATTCTTTACTAGGGTGCATGAGGCGTTTCTGGAGATTGCGCGGCGCGAGCCCCAACGGGTAGCTTTGATCGACGCGAGACCTCCGATCGAGGTAGTGCATCAGGAAATTGTGCGGGTGGTGAGGGAGCGATTGATCGGAGGAAGAGGGAACACCTGAGTGAATGGTGCCTCAATCGGCACCCGCAGGAACAAAGAATTGTGGATGTCATTACGAGCGCCGGTTTCGGCGCGAGGAATCTGCTTTTCTGTGATGGCCAAGAAAAGCAGATCCCTCGCTTCGCTCGTGATGACAATTTCAGTGGTTCGTCGACACATATTCTGCAAAGCGAAACAACAATGCCTTTTTCTGATTTTCATGGCAATGCCGAGACGGTGCACACGCTGCGCGAGATGCTGGCGCACGAGCACTTTCCTCATGCGCTGATTCTTTCCGGGCCGCAAGGAGCAGGCAAGTTCACGCTCGCTCAAATGGTGGCCAAAGCGATGAACTGCCTCGAGCGCCCAATGGCGGACGGCCTCCCGGACTTCTGCGGCCATTGCAGCAACTGCGTTCGCATTGCCGAAGCCGATGCCTTGGAAGATCGCTTCGCCGAGGCGGTAGAGGCGCGCGAAAACCTGCGCGACACCGACAAGCGCGAGACCCGCATCCTCGTCCAGACGCATCCCGACGTGCTGATCATTCCGCCCGATCCGCCACAGATGCTGGTGAAGGTGGACCAGGTGCGCCACGTCATTCACGAGATTTACTACAAGCCGGTCGAAGGCCGCGAGCGGGTCTACATCTTCAGCGATGCTGACTTTATGAAAGAGGCGGCCAACTCGCTGCTGAAGATCCTGGAAGAGCCGCCGGAGTTCGCGACGATTTTCCTTCTGACCGACAATCCTTCGGCGCTGCTGCCGACAATTCGCTCGCGCTGCATGCACTTGCGGTTGTCGCCGGTTCCGGCGAACGAGGTTGAGCAGTACCTGGCCGAAGCGCGCCCGGAGTGGAAGCCGCGCGAGCGGACAGTGGTGGCGCGAGTCTGCGGCGGAGGACTGGGACGGGCGCGCAGCTTCGATCTGGCAGGATATCTGGCGGCGCGGCAGGATGCGCTGAAGGTGTTGGGGCCGGCGATGGGTGCGCGCGAGCACAGCGACCTGTTTCGCATGACCGACACCTATCGCTCGGGCGCCGATGGCAAGGCCAAGACCGAGCAACTGATCCGGACAACGTATTCGCTGCTCGAAGACATGCTGTTCCTGCGGTCAGGAACGCCGGAGCTGGTGCGCAATCAGGACATCCAGCCGGAGCTGGCGCGCATGGCCGAGAGCGTGGATTTTTCCTGGATCGTAACCGCCGTCCAGCGGCTGGGAGAGCTGGAGAGCGGAATGCGCCGTAACCTGCTGCGATCGTTGGCCCTGGACACCTTCGCCACCTCCCTGGACATGACACCAAAGTAGCATTCAAATGATTGTCTTAGCCGAACGGCTGTGGTAGGGTATCGCTAAGTTCACACCTAGGAAAAACCTCGGGGTCAACCAACGCCAAGGCTCGCCACGCTTACCGTGCCAGTTACGGTGTCCCGAGTTCACGATCGCCGAAAGGCTGGTGTGCAGACCACAGGAGCTAATCACCATGAAAGAGTCCATGGATGCCACCGCCGTAGGGCGAGCTGTTGACCCGGAAGCGTTTGCCAACCGCAAGCTGATCCGCCCCGCACTGAACCGCGCCGACCATCCCGCGTCCGGATGGTCGAACGCCGCGAACGGATCGATCGCCCTGATCGCACCGACCGCTCCAGCTCCAACGGCAAGAAGACGCCGCCGCCGGAACAGACCCACGCCGAGAATTTCTATTACCAGAAGCAAATGCAGGCCAAGACGCCGATGGTGCTGGTGCTGCAGGACGGCGAAGAGATTCACGGCATGATCGAGTGGTACGACAAGTACTGCCTGAAGGTGAACCGCACCGGCGCGTCGAACCTGCTGATCTACAAGCCCAGCATCAAGTATCTGTACAAGGAAAGCGAAGAGATGCCGCGGAAGTAGCTGGCGAGCGGCCACCAATCTCGTTCCGGAATTGGTTCCAAGCTGGGTGGATCTATGACACAGCACCCATTCGCGCCCGACGCTTGCTGGCGATTCGCCATTTCTCGCAAGTTCCGCGTTCCCGTCGTCGAGCAGATCTTAGAAGAGGTTGTTCGTCCGCTGTTAAGCGAGAGGGGGCTGTGCTTGAGTGCTCATGGGCTTCGGATGAAGCTCAAAGCGAGGAATTCTGGATGAACAAAATGAAGATCATCCTGGAGCTTTCCGACATTCATGTTTTCTTTGAATTCGGAAGCACTCCGCAAATGGCGTTCGAGCTGGACTATTCGAGGAGCGTTGTTCAGAAAGGCAATGCGCCGGCCTTGGAAACTAACTTCGACATGGTCCGCAGCCGGGCTGCTGTCTTCAAACCGGCCATCATAGTAATCAGCCAAGAACAGGGTAGGAGTAGATCTTCAGACCTCCGAGGAACAACCGTAATTCACTGCAACGCCTCCTGCCAGTTGAACGACTTCCAGTTTCGGTTCGAGAAGATGCTTGACCGAATACTTCACGATCGCTCGCGCAGACTAGAGCAGTGGTACCGTTGGGAAGAAAGATTACGCCGATTTAATGCACGAGTCGAGCCCACAGTATTGAGCTTTATGTACAGGGCAATAGAACGCAAGGCTCGTGCCGATCCGTCTTTTCTTTCCAATGTCGGTGGTGATCTGGAAAGCGCTAAGAAGTTGTTTGCGGCAAACATCGCGGAGGGAAAAAATACAAGAAAGCGTAGGCGCAGGAGAACTGAGATCAAGAAGACTCTCATGCGTGAGTCCGCGCTAGCGCAGAACATCGTGCAGTGTCCTTCGATGTTAAACGCGTATCTGGGGTGGAAACCGCCCATTCAAGAAGAGATCATTTCGGAGAATTTGGTAGAAGAATGGCTGCACAAGATCCGACGTGGCGAACTGGAGTTCCAACAGTCGTTTACCGAGACATACGAGAGCCAGCAGCTTCAGTTGGACGCTAAGCTCGATACACGAATGAAGCGGCTGGCAAAACGAAAGGAGTACCAGGAAATCATTCCGCGGGTACAACAAGTTGTGCGTAAACTTAGGCCGATCGGAGGTTTCTTGGGCGCGTTAAAACTGCGCCGTAGGGTTCGTGAAGCGCAGCGCTTGCGAGAAAAGTAAAGTAGCCGGATCGGTCTCCCTGCTTTGCCGTCCGGCTTCGCTCTCACCCGAAGACACCCCTAAGCCGTGTTAAGTATATTTGGTTGCCGCTGCGCACTGCCTCTCACAGCTTCGGCAGCACGATCCCTTTCTGCCCCTGATACTTGCCGTGTTTGTCCTTGTAGCTGGTTTCGCAGATCTCGTCGGACTGGAAGAACAGGATCTGGCAGAGGCCTTCGTTGGCGTAGATGCGCGCGGGCAGCGGCGTGGTGTTGGAGATTTCGAGCGTGACGAAGCCTTCCCACTCCGGCTCAAACGGCGTGACGTTGACGATGATGCCGCAGCGCGCGTAGGTCGACTTGCCGACGCAGATGGTCAGCACGTCGCGCGGAATCTTGAAGTACTCCACCGAGCGCGCCAGGGCAAACGAGTTGGGCGGCACGATGCAGACATCGGTTTGCAGGCTGACGAAGGAGCGCTCGTCGAATTTCTTGGGATCGACGATGGTGCTGTTGACGTTGGTGAAGATCTTGAACTCGTCGGCGACGCGCAGATCGTATCCGTAGGAAGACAGACCGTAGGAGATGACGCCTTCGCGGACCTGCTTCTCCGAGAAGGGATTGATCATATCGTGCTCGTTGGCCATTTTGCGGATCCAGCGGTCGCTCTTAATTGCCATCGTTCTCCTTAGAATACGGATTGCCCTCTGTGACGTGTCATCCCGAGCGACGAGCCGCTTTGGGCGAGGAGTCGAGGGACCTGTTGTCTGTCGGGTCTCGGCGCAGGCCTGCGAAAGGCAGGTCCCTCGACTTCGTTCGGGATGACACATCAAGTAAAGAGCTGCACCGGCGCGGCTAAAGCTGCGCCCCTTCAAAACCTGGTGATAACGAATTTCCTGCAGCCTGAAGCCGTGCCCCGACACAAACCTGCGCTACTGCGAAACGTCATCTTACGGAATGGCGGTCGAGTTGACAAAGGCTCACCGGCTTCAGTAGGATTCGCCCATCGGTTCGGAAGTCGAAGTCCAAAAGTAACTTACCGCTCCCGTAGGAAGTCGGCTAGAATCACAGCAGTGTCTGCGGTGCGGGCCATTGCGCCCGGTGAGCGTCAATCTGCGGAGCCACTCGTGATCAAACTCGATCTGATTAACGAAGTTGTCACCAAGACCGGCGTCACCAAGACCAAGGCGGAGATGGCGGTCGAAACCGTGTTCGAAAGCATGAAGAAGTCGCTGGCCAAGGGCGATCGCATCGAGCTGCGCGGCTTCGGCGTCTTCACCGTGCGGCCGCGCAAGACCGGCATCGGCCGCAACCCGCGCACCGGCGCTGAGGTCAACATTCCGCCCGGCAAGGCCGTCCGCTTCAAGCCCGGCAAGGAGTTGCAGTCGATCGAGTAGGCAGTTGTCAGTGGCTAGTGGCTAGTGGTCAGCCTCCGATGGCCAGAGACTCGCCACCGGCAGTCGCTCGATCTGTGCGTAGCCAAGGATCGGAGCTTGGAAGCCGCCGCTCGAGGGTTCGTACTGGCCACTGATCACTAATCACTGACCACTGTTTTCCACGATGTCTGATCCCACGCGGCCCGTTTCCTACACCTTCGAAGTTTCTTCCTATCCACAGGTCTTTGTTGCGGCGCCCACGAGCCGCCGCCCTACTGGCTGCATTTTCTTCTGTTGCTGTTGACGCTGTTCACAACTCTGGTCGTCGGAGCGCGCCTGGCAATTCAATTTTCTCCACGATCAGCCGGCGTTTACCACCGACGATTCCTAGTGCTGCCGCTGTTTCACCTGAAATGGCTGGATCTGGCAGATCCGGCACGCCTGCTGATGGGCATGCCATTCTCGCTGACTCTGATGGGGATTTTGCTGGCGCATGAGCTCGGACATTTCATCGTTGCCGAGCGGAACGGCGTTTACGCGACGCTCCCGTTCTTCATCCCAGCTCCAACGTTGATCGGCACGTTTGGCGCGGTGATTCGCATCAAGTCGCCAATCCGCTCGCGCAGGCGTTGTTCGACATCGGCATCGCGGGTCCGATCGCGGGATTTCTGGTCGCGCGTTCCTGTGCTCTTCTGGGGACTGGCGCTTTCGAAGCCCATGCCTCCGACCGCAGTCGACTCTTCGCTATATCTCGGCTATCCGCTGATTTTCAATCTCGTCTATCGCGCTGTCGCGCCACTGATGCCGCACGCGGTGCCACTGGCCAGCCTGTATCTGCATCCGGTGGGAGTCGCAGCCTGGGTCGGGATGCTGGCCACGGCGCTGAACCTGTTGCCTGGCGGCCAACTCGACGGCGGTCATATTACTTACGCCATCGCGCCGCGAGCTCATCGCTGGGTGACGTGGACCAGCATTGCTGTGCTGATCCCGTTGGGCATTCACTATTGGCCAGGCTGGCTGGTCTGGGCGGTGATCCTGGGATTTACCGGCCTGCGGCACCCCAATGTTCCCAAGTGGCCACCGCTCGACAGAAATCGCCGCGCCCTCGCGCTGGTGGCAGTGTTGATGCTGGTGCTGACGTTTGCGCTCTCGCCGATTCGGGGATTCCTGGGCAGCTAGGCAATTCAGGAGCGCGGAAACCATTTGTCGGGATTGATCGAGAGGCAATCGGTCGTCGACGCCGCGGCGATCGCGTGCGGATCAAAAATAGTCTGGTAGAGGACTATTCCTATGATTCCGACAGCCACAAGGCACAGAACTGGAACTAAGACATAGACGAAGAGTTCCTCGACCTCCGTCAAGCACTCTAAAATTCCGCAAAAGAATTCGGTGCGCCGTTCCCTGTCCATAATCCGACGATTATAGCTCTGAAGTGGAATCCGGATTCGACTACCTCAATTTGTATCAAGGCACGACCGAAAAGCAGGTCCCTCGCCGACTGAAGTCGGCTCGTGATGACAAAATACCGGGCTTGGACGCGGCGCTCGAGCGCCGCACTACCCGAGCAAAGCTGTGGCCTGCGGTAACGGCGCCACGGGTGACTATTGGGCCTTCCCCCACAATATGTTCATTGACAGGGGTTTTTCACTACCGGAGAATCGAGGGTAGCAGGAGAGGACTCATAATGTTCGAAGAAGAGAAGAGCGTTCCTTACCAATCGCAGTCCGGATCCGAAATGAGCGCCGTGCTGAGATACGTATTGCTGGCAGCGGCTGCAATCTATGTGATCGCGACTCTTTACCTGATGTTCGGCCTGAAGACACAGCTCACGGCGCTGCAGCAGAAACAGGCCGCACTGGAAACCTCGCAGGCCGATCTGGTCAAGCGCATCCATACCACGTCTTCAGAGTTGAAGCAGACCCTTACCGCCGAGGTCGGCGTAACCAAGCAGGAGCTGGCGGCGCGCGCCGCCGAGCTGCAAAAGGAGCAGCAGGCGACGGCCGCGGCGGCCGCCAAGCTCGCCGCCCAACAGAGCCGGCAGAGCCAGCAGATCGCCGCCGTCAATGGCGAGGTCAGCGGAGTCAAGACCGACGTGGGTGCGGCCAAGACCGACATCCAGAAAACCCAGACTGATCTGGCTGCAACCAACGCGAAGCTGGAAAAGACCATTGGCGATCTCGGCATACAGAGCGGTCTGGTGGCCCACAACGCTTCCGAGCTGGAGGAGTTGAAGCGCAAGGGCGAACGCAATTACTACAACTTCACCCTGCAGAAGAACGCCCGCACCCCAGTGGGAACCGTGAGCCTGCAATTGAAGAAGGTGGACGCAAAGAAGAGCCGGTTTACGCTCGACGTATTAGCTGACGACAGGACCATCGAGAAGAAAGACAAGACCGTGGCCGAGCCGCTTCAGTTCTACACCGGGCGTGATCATTTGCTGTATGAGCTGGTCGTCTTTACAGCGGGCAAGAACAGCATCAGCGGGTATCTGGCAGCCCCGAAGAATGCGCCGGTACCGGTGACGCCGTAGGGTTTGAAAGGAACAGGCCGAGGATTCCAAAACGGGAAAACAACCTCGTCATATATGGCACGTTAATGCTATATAGTCCGCTCAGCTGAAAGTAACCCGAATTTGGAGCATGTGGTCGCTCTGTAGACCGCGCGGTAATCGCTAGCCCTGGCCTGTGGTAACGGCGTTACCTCGCCGGACATGCCTGAGGTCATCCAGAAAATCCTTGCCCGCCCTGGGGCGAATTGCGCAAAACATTGCACATTAACAGGTGCGTATGCGATCATCGCTATAGCACGTTAATGCTATCAGCAAATCTTGTCCTGGAACGTCACTCCTGAACCCGGATGACGGCCTTGCCCCGCAGGCCGCCGCTGCGAAGCTTCTCGAGGATCTGGGCTGCGCCGTCGAGGTCAACCGTGGCGCTGATACGTACGGTGATCTTGCCCTCGGCCAACATGCGCGCAACCTGGTCCAGCCCTTGCGACGATTCTGCGGGATTCAAGTCTGCGTTAATGTTGTACGCCGTGATTTGACGTCCCGCGAACCACTTTTCGTCCGCCGCGCCAATGGTCGAGACCACACTGCCTCCCGGCTTCAGAATCTCAGCGTCGCGTGGGATGGCGTCTTTACCGTTGACGAGATCGAGTATGGCGTCGACGCCGTCGGGGTGGGCGGCATGCAGCGCGTCGATAACGTCGACCGCCTTGGTGTCGTAGACTTCCTCGGCGCCGAGACGGCGAGCTTCGTCGGCATCGCCGCGTACGGTCGCCAGGACATGCGCGCCACGGGCCCGGGCCATCTGCACCGCGTAACCGCCGACGCCGCCGGTGGCGCCCATCACTACCAGACGCTGGCCCGCGGCCACCTTCAGCAATTCCAGCGACCCCAGCGCAGTTATGGCTGCAACCGGCAAAGCGGCTGCCTGTTCGTCGCTGACGCCGTCGGGGATGCGGGCCAGCGGTTCTTTCTGCACCGCGGGCGCGACCGCGATGTATTCGGTGTACGCGCCGTGCGGCGCCATGCCGAAGATACGGTCGCCCGCGCTGAAGTTGCGCTCGCCCGCCGGAACACGTTCCACGACGCCTGCGAAATCGACACCTACGACAAAGGGATAGGTCGAGTTGGCGGTCAGCCTGTCGATAAGTTTGTAGTCGATGGGATTAACCCCCGCACACTTGACGCGTATGAGCAACGCGCCATCGGCGGCGGGAACTGGTAGATCCTGAATTGCCGGAGCTTCGCCGAAGCCCCGCACTGCGAATGCGCGCATGTCTCGCTCCTTGTCACCTAATCAGATGCATGGCTTGAGATTTGGACGCTCACGGGAAAACAGAAGGGCGAACCCGAGCCTTGCGGGCGAATACAATTGCGGCAATGTATTTTGAAGTCGTCGGCGAGATCAGGCAAATCGAAGTCATTGCGGCGGGTCTGCAAGTCCGCGAGCGCAAGCGATTGTGGAAGGCCTATGGTCGAGGCTCCTGGCGAAAGTTGAGGGTATCGCAAGCGTAACAATTACAGGTGGCGTACAAGTGATAGCGGAGTTACATTGCTATGAAGCCCATGGCATCGGTAAGAAAGAATTCAAAATCAAACGGCTCCTCGCGCAAGCAGACTAAAGGCGAGGCATTCGTGCTTTGCCTCCGCAATGAAGGCTACGCAGCGTCTCTGGAGCGGAGAAAGCTGTATCCCATGCTTCCGGATGCATCCGCTGCCAGGCACAGCCTGGTACGGATCATCGACGAATCGGGCAAGGACTACCTCTATCCCGCGGATTATTTCATCATGCTCCGTTTGCCGGCTAACGTGAAGCTCGCGCGGTCGCGCGCATCCTGACTTCGGTTCAACACGCGTTCCTGGGTGCTGGTTTCGACAAGGTAGATTCTGATGTCTGACAACTCAGCCGCGAGCCCTCTGACGCTGGCAGTTGATCGCAGCGGCGACGCCGCCGTGGTGCGCTGCAGCGGCAGGTTGGTGTCAGGCGTGAACGATCTTCTCTACGTTCAGGTCAAGCAGCTGATTCCCGACTGCAAACGGATTGTGCTGGACCTGCAGGAGACCACCCACATGGACAGCACGCGGCCTGGGGACGGTAGTTCGTTTGTACGCTTCGGCCAAGTCGGCGGGCTGCGCTTTGGAACTCGCCAACATCGGCAAACCAGTTCGCTACCTTCTTGGCGTTACTCATCTCATATCGGTGCTGACCATCATCGGCGAAAACAATATCCGGATGGGATAGAGAAACTCCGATTAAGTTCTGGCCTTGATTCAGCTATGGCCTTGATTAGATTCTGTACTTGATTCAATTCTGGATTCAGTTCTGGCCTTGAAGGGGACCGCCTTCAGTGTCTGCATGATAACTAAGTTTGATCGTCGGCGGCGGAGTATGACGCACGAAAAAAGAACCCCGAAGCCGAGGTCCCCGGTTCGCGCCGCCTTTGCGCGAACTGGGGTGGAGGAGGGGTGGAAGCGCAGTTAGCCCAGGACGGAACGAAACCGGGGTCCCCGACGAGCGCCGGGGTTGCGCTGGTTGGGGTGGGAAGCGGAGTCCTGGGTAGGTGGGAAAAAGTACCTGAGTCCCCCGGGGACGACCCGGTCCTCACGCACACTCTTCAGGCCGTCCGTAAGAGCTGCAACATCACTGCGGCTTTTTAGCCGCTGAGGAACTTCGCTGTGACTTAGCCAGAGTTTCCTTAGCCATCCAATCCAGCCGCCGCTGCTGAAACCTTTTTCTCTAGCCGCCCGTATCAGACGCGGAGAGAAAACATGCACGCGACACTGACTGCGGCTGAACCTTCCCAGCAACTTTCCCAATCCACGCTCGCCGATACTCCAACACAGCCCATCGCGCCCTGGTGGCATACCGTTCTGGTGCTGTTGCCGATCGCGATCATGTCGGTCGCCGGCGCCTACCAGCATGGGCTTCCCAACGCCAATCTGCCGGGCATGAGTTCCCGGCTATCGGGCTACTTCACGGTGATCGTTGTTGAGTGGCTCATGGTTCTCGTGATCTGGCTCGCACTCAAGCGCCGCGGGCTCTCGCTCGGCAGCCTGGTTGGGGGCCGTTGGCAGTCGCTGAAGAGCGTCTTCCGTGATCTGGGATTTGGCGTCGGACTCATCGTTGTCGCCGTTCCGGTCAGCAACGGCCTGATTCATCTTCTGCGCGTCCACACCGATAGCACTTTGGCCACGATTATTCCCCACACCGTCTTCGAGCTTGTGGTCTGGATGGGACTCTCTGTGACTGGCGGTTTTTGCGAAGAGCTGATCTTTCGGGGATATCTCACGCGCCAATTCAGCGCGTGGACGAGCAGCCGCGCCTGGGGCATCGTCCTGCAAGGAGTGGCCTTTGGGTTAGGCCACGGATACTACGGCATAGCCATGCTGGCCATCATGGTCCATGGATGGCTGTTGGGATTGCTTGCCTACTGGCGCAAGAGCCTGCGTCCCGGAATGCTGGCCCACGGGCTGCAAGATGCCCTCGGCGGCATGCTCGGCTTCTTCGCGAGGTAGACACGGGTTCAGGTCGGGGCGGGTGGTCCAGAGCCCGCCCTGAGCTTGTCGAAGGCCTCGCACTCTTCGAGACCTGGGTAAGCGCGCGACTACTTCTTCTCTTTCGGCGGATATCCCTTAAACAGTTTGGCGACAGCTTTGTCGAGGGTCTTAATGTTCTTGTCGGAATTGTCGTTGATGGTGTCGCTTACCGAACCGCGCCAGACCAGCTGCTTATCTTTGGTGTCCGCCATCTCCACTACCAGGGTGCCAACTTGGAAAACAAACGTAGTATTGACGGCAGCATTTGTTCCCGAGTTACCCCATCCCCAGGTCGGCCCCAGGCCATAGCCCGCGCCCGCCACGGTCTTTTCATCCTTAATGCTGTTGCTGTAGACCACCCACAGGTCAGGGTTGGAAGTGACTTTGGTCAGGCCTTTGGCTTGCAACTGCTTGTCGACCGCTTCCACAATGCGCTGGTCCCAAAGACCGTGGGCAGGATTCGGGCTCGCTTCCCACATGTAGGTGTGATAGCTGGCAAAATTTGCGCTGCGGTCCGCATTGATGTTGACCTTCTGCGCGAAAGCCATCGTGGAAACCAGCAGGCACAAGGCGGCGGCCGCCAATACTCGCGTCTTCATATAATTCCGCTCCAAACAGATTGGGATTGATTGCTGCACTTTGAGGCTACCACGCGTGCACGGTGCAAACGATACTATGCCTGAGAGCCTCACACAAGCGGCTGCGGGCGGTCCCACGCTGCTACTTCGCGGCGCCGCTCTGGTCGTGCAGCACGATGGGCCTCTGGTCATACAAGTCGATGGTCACCGACAGGTCTTTGCGCGAATCGAACTGCTGCTGCGTGATAGGGAGTGACACCATCACCGTCCCTTTCTGCTCCGCGCCAGGCTGGATCTTGGTCTCGACCTGCAACGGCCGGCCATGTCCCGCCAGATCGGGATACGCCGTGAGATAGCGGTCGTAATCGCTGGTCGAGGCAGCGTCGTCCGACTGATCGCCCTGGTCCGTCTTCACCGCTGCGTGGATTTCTTTAACGTACAGCACCTTGCCGGTTACGTTTCGCAAGGTGAAGGCCACCAGAATCATCGGGCTGGGCATGTTGGCGGGCTGGCTGAACCAGACGCCGTCGATACTGCCTTGCGCGACCGGCTTGGCTCGCTGGGTATAGGCGATGATCGCGACGGCAATGGCGACTGACACAATGGCGATCGCAACCGGAGTCATCGCTGGAAGGCTGCGCTTCGCGGTGCCGAACTCCACGTAACCAGGACCTTGCTCCGGCGCGACTTCTGGTGTGGTGGGCCCAGACGGAGCTTCGTCCTCGAGCGTCGGCGGAATGTCCTGCTCCGGCTTCGGTGGGATTTCGTTTTCAGCCATAGATCGCCTCGTTTGCTGCCAAGGTCTCAATCTCCCGACGACCAAGCCCAATAACTCAAACTGACAACTGACAACTAGACTAACTGGCTACTGACCCCTAGCCACTGGCCACTGCTTCTTCATCGCCCTGCGAAATTCCTTCTCCGGCAGCGTATTCAGCACGTCCGCCGGCGTCAGCCACGCGCGCCGCGCCTGAAGAATACCGTATTTGATCTTCTCGAAGTGCGACGTATGGTGTGCGTCGGTGTTGATCACGATCTTCACGCCGCGCTCGCGCGCCATCCGTAGATGCACATCGTTCAGATCCAGGCGGTCCGGATAAGCATTCAGCTCCATCGCAATTTTGTTCTTCAGCGCGGAGTTCAGGATGGCATTCATGTCGAAGCTGTAGGCATCGCGCCGCAGCAACAGCCTTCCCGTAGGATGCCCCAGGATCGACACGTTCTTATTGTCCAACGCCCGCAGCAGGCGGTCCGTCATCTGCTGCGGTTCCTGATTGAAGGCCGAATGTACGCTGGCGACGACGACATCCATCTGCTCCAGCACTTCATCCGACAGGTCGAGCTCGCCGTCAGCGAGAATATCGACCTCGATTCCAGCCATGATGCTGATACCGTCAATCTGCTCGTTGGCGGCGCGAATGCGCGCGATGTGCTCCACCGCGCGCTTGTCGTCCAGTCCGTTGGCGAAGGCCAGGTTCTTCGAGTGGTCGGTGATGGCGATGTACTGGTAGCCGCGCAGCTTGGCCGCCTCGGCCATCTCGTCGATGGTGCACTTGCCGTCGGTCTCGACGGTATGCATGTGGACCTCGCCGCGAATATCGTTCAACGGTGATCAGCCTGGGCAGCCGGTGTTCAGCCGCGGCTTCAATTTCGCCGCTGCTCTCGCGCATCTCCGGCGGAATGCAATCCAACTTGAGCGCGCCATAGATCTCTTCCTCCGTCGCGCTCGCCACCAGCTTCTGGTTGTCCAGACGAAACAGCCCATACTCATTCAGCGTGTAGCCCATCTTCAGCGCGCGCTGGCGCAGGCTCACATTGTGGTTCTTCGAGCCGGTGAAGTATTGCATCGCCGCGCCATACGACTCTGGCGGCAACAGCCGCACATCCACCTGCATTCCGTTGCGCAGCTTGAAGCTGACTTTGTTTTCACCTTTGGCCAGAACGTCCACGATGCCGGGGAAGCGCAGAATCTCTTCGATCAGCTCGGCGCGCTGCTCGTCGTTAACGCAACACGGCCCGGTGATGAGCATGTCAAGATCGCCGACGGTCTCGCGGCCGCGCCGCAGCGATCCCGCGGGCGTGATCTTCTCGATCCCCTTGATGTGCTTGAGGTGCTCGGTGAGCTTATCCGCTGTGCGATCGGCTTCGTCCAGCAGGAAGCGGCCTGAGATGCGGCGGTAATCCTCAATTGCCTTCAGGATTTTCTGCTCGCTCTTTTCGCTCAGCCGCGGCAACTCGCGCAGCTTGCCCTCGCGCGCCAGCTTCTCCACACCGGCCAGATCGCTCACCTGAAAGGCGCTCCACAGCAGCGCAATGGTCTTCGGGCCGAGTCCCTGTATCTTCAGCAATTCCAACATGCTAGGACGATATTTCTGAAGTAGTTCTTGATGGGAAGAAAGCTTGCCTTCACGACTCAGCTCCTGGATATTTGCGGCCATACCTTTGCCGATGCCGGGAATCTCCAGCAGCAGCTTCGGCTCGCCAAGCAGGTCAGAAACCTGTTGCGGATGTCCTTCCAGCGCTTCGGCGGCGCGGCGATAGGAACGAATGCGAAAGGAGTCGTCGCCGTTGACCTCCATCAGGTCGGCGGTCTCGTAAAAGATGTGGGCGATGGCCTTATTGTCCAAGCGGAAGTACCCGAGCGGAATTGTAACTTGTGCGCGCGCTTCGTGCGCGGCCTCTGGTTCGGCGGAATGTTGTACAGTCGAATGGGTGTCCTGATGTGCCCGAAAGCCAGTACGGTCCCCGTTCGGCCCGCGCGCAACATTCTGGGAAGCCTGCGCGTGCCGGGCGACAAATCCATCTCCCATCGCTATGCCATGCTGGCGGCGCTTGCCCCGGGGCACTCGCGCTTCGACAACTTTGCGCCGGGCGCCGACTGCGCGAGCACTCTGGGATGTGTGCGCGCTCTCGGTTGCAAGGTCGAGCGCGATGAAAAAGGTGTGGTCGCCATCGATGGCCTCGGCGCGCCGCTCCGTGCCCCGGCAGCGCCGCTGGATTGTGGCAACTCCGGTTCCACCATGCGCATGCTCTCCGGTATTCTGGCTGGCCAGCCCTTCACCAGCGAGCTGATCGGCGACGAATCCCTGTCGCGTCGCCCGATGAAGCGCGTCATGGAGCCGCTGACACAAATGGGAGCCAGCATTCATGGCGCCGAGGGCGATCGTGCGCCACTGCACATCAACGGCGCGAAGCTGCATGGCATCGACTATGCGCCACCGGTGGCCAGCGCGCAGGTAAAGACTTCCGTGTTGTTCGCCGGACTACTGGCGGAAGGTAAGACCACGGTAGCCGAACCGGCCCGCACCCGCGACCACGGCGAGCTGGCGCTGCGCGCGTTCGGCGCAGAGGTTGCAGCGGACGCAGAACGCCGTCAGCATCGTCGGCGGTCAGACGCTGCATCCCCTGGAAGCGCTTGTGCCGGGAGATATTTCTTCCGCGGCATTCTTCCTGTGCGCCGCGGCGATTTTCCCCGAGTCCAACCTGGTAATCGACGGCGTACTGCTGAACCCCACGCGTTCGGCGTTGCTGGACGTGCTCGCCGCGATGGGCAGCCGGATTTCCATGGTGCGCGTCGAGGAGAGCCATGGTGAGCTCGTGGGAACCATCGCGCTGGTGCCGGGGCAGGGAAGACATGTGAGCATCGAAGGCTCTCTGACTGCGCTGCTGATCGACGAACTTCCCGTGCTCGCAGCTATCGCTCCATTTACTGCCGGAGGGTTAGAGGTTTGCGATGCAGGCGAGTTGCGTGTGAAAGAATCCGACCGCCTGAGTGCGGTGACCCGCAATCTTCAGGCGATGGGCGCGCAGGTGGAGCAGACGGACGATGGATGGCGCATTCCCGGTGGCCAGCGCCTGCACGGCGCCGAGATCGAAAGCTACCACGATCACCGCATCGCCATGGCATTCGCCGTCGCGGCGCTGCGGGCCGATGGCGAGACGCTCATCCACAACGCCGACTGCGTCGCGATTTCCTATCCCAGCTTCTTCCAGGACCTGGAAGGCCTGGTCGAGCGGTGAACCGTTAAATTTGTGTCATCCCGACCGAGGACTTCAGTCCGAGCGGAGGGACCTGCTTTCTGGTCGGTGCGAAAACAGCAGTCCTTGCAGGCTAAGCCCTCGTGATCATCTGGATTGAGTTCGGCCCTGCACAGCAGAACAGCAGGTCCCTCCACTCGGACGAAGTCCTCGGTCGGGATGACACCAGAGAAGTTACTCCGACGTCAGATACTCCTCCTCGCGCTCCACCTCCGAAACCTGTATGGCCGCAACCCCAGCCTTCTGCAGCGCTTCATTCAGCTTCGCCAGTTGCGCGCTCTTCAGTTGCGTCCATGCGGCGATGCCGGCCTTCGCAACCTGGTCTGCCTCGCGATAGAGCTCGACCGCCTGCGACGGCACGGCACGATTGCTGCTTTCCACCACGCGCAACGCAGACCCCAGACCTGAGCTCGCCGAAGCCAGCCCGCTGATCGCCCCCGGGCTCGTTCTTGTCGCCCTTCTCAATCTTCCCGATGCGCCAGGTTCAGCTCCGTCACCTGCGCGAGCAACTCGGGATGCCGTTTCAGGCTCGCGGTATCGATCTCGCTCAGATGCTTCTTGACTGCACCGATTTCAGCCACGTGCCTTGCGAGCGCTTCGTACTTCGGCGAAAAACTCCAACCCCAGACGAAGCTGCTCCTCCAACTCTGCTCGTGTCGCCTGCGAGCGCGGGTCCATCTCCACCTTCAACGGCTGCGTCAGCGCGTTGCCATCCACCGTCAGCTTCAGCTGATAATTTCCCGGTGTTGCGCGCGGCCCACGCGGCGCGCCGAAGCCTTCCTCATCCACTTCGGGATTCGCGCCTGAGCTGCCCCAGCGCAGGTCCCAGACAAAGCGATGCGCGCCGGCAGCGTTCTCCAGCACCACGGGCTTCGGCAGCCAGCGCTCGGCGATGGCCATGGGAGGATGAGGCTGCTCCTTCTTTTGCCCGCGAGCTGTATCGGCGCACCAGCTTGCCATTCGAATCGGAAATCTCCAGCGTCACCGACTTTGCAGCCGACGGCAAGTAGTAGTCGACGATCGCGCCATCGGGAGGATTCTTCGCCGTCGGTTCTTCCGGCGGCAGCGGACTGCCCAGGAAAACGTCATTGTCGACGCGAATTGCCGTGCCAGGTTTGTAGAGCTGAGCACTCGCGACCTGCGATTGCGGATTCACCTGCCGCAGCAGCGTGATGTCGTCCAGGATCCAGAACGAGCGTCCGTACGTCGCGATAGATCAGATCGTCACCATGAATCGTGATGTCACGGACCGAAGTGACCGGCAGGTTCAATTGCAGCCGCTGCCAGTGGTCGCCGTCGTCGAAGGAGACGTAGATTCCCAGCTCCGTTCCGGCAAACAGCAGTCCCTTCTTCTCGGTGTCCTCGCGAATTGCGTTCACGAACGAATTGGCCGCAATTCCATTCACGATCGGCTGCCAGCTCTTTCCGTAATCGCGCGTGCGATAGATGTAGGGCGTCTGGTCGTCGAGCCGGTGACGATCAACCGCGACGTAAGCCACGGCAGGATCGAATCGCGAAGCCTCGATCATCGCGATCTTGCTCCATTCGCTCAAGTCCTGGCGGCGTCACGTCCTGCCAGCTTTTGCCGCCATCGCGCGTCAGATGCAGCAGCCCGGTATCGCTGCCCGCCCAGATTTCATCGGCCTTCAGCGGCGATGGTGCGATGCTGAAGACCACGCCATAGCCGCGCGGCTTGGCGTTCTGCACCGTCGCTGGTCCCGATGGTCTTTCGGCTGCAGCCGGCTCCGCTCCGGTGAGATCGGGACTGATCTGCTGCCAATGCAGTCCGGCGTCGGTGGTCTTCATCACGTACTGCGTTCCGAGATACAGCGCATTCTTCTCTGCCGCCGACAGCACCAGCACCGGCGTCCACGGGTCGCGGTACTTGCGCTGGTTGATTTCGCTGCCGAAGCTCTGCATCGGCCAGGGCGTAATGTCCTGGCTGAACGAAGTCCGGCGGTCAAAACGCACGGCGCTTCCATAAACGCCGCTGGCATAAAGAATGTTGGAATCGCTGGGATCGGGAGCAATCCAGCCGCTTTCGCCTCCGCCCACCATGAACCAGTCGCGCCCGGTGATGTTGCCGTGATCGGTGCGGTTGGGGACGGCGACGGAGCCGGTGTCCTGCTGCGCGCCATAAACATGGTAGGGAAATTCGTTGTCGGTAACCACGTGATAGAGCTGCGCCGTCGGCTGGTTGTACCAACATGACCACGTCAGGCCGCGGTTGACGCTGATGGTCGTACCCTGGTCGGTGCCGACGATCAGGTGCGACGAATCCTTGGGATCGACCCACAGCTGGTGATAGTCGTCCCCGCCCGGCGCCCCGCGCACAATCGAGATGGTCTTGCCGCTGTCCTCCGACTTATACAGCGCGACGTTCGGCATGTAGACGACGTCAGGATGGTTGGGATCGACGGTGATGCCCATGAAGTACCAGCTGCGGCTGGTGATGCGAGGATCGCCATTGGCCAGCGTCCAGGTGTTGCCGCCATCGTCGGAGCGGTAAAGCCCAGACTTTTTCCCCGCATCGATCAACGCATACACTCGTTTGCCATCGGGTGCGACGGCCACGCCCACACGGCCCCAGTCGCCCTCAGGAAGTCCGCTGCCGGTCAGTTGCGTCCAGCTCGCGCCGCTGTCGGTGGAGCGATAGATTCCGCCGCCAGGGCCATCAAGTGGAGCGTACGTGCTCCACGGCGGACGATGGGTGTTCCACGTGCCTGCGAAAAGAATGTTCGGATTCGCGGCGGCGATAGCGAGATCGGAGACGCCGATGTTCGCACCCTTATCCAGCACGTGCGTCCAGGTGGCGCCGCCGTCGATTGATTTGAAGACACCGCGCTCGGTATTGGGCCCATAGGCGTGACCCAACACGCCAATGTAAACGACATCGGGGTTGCGCGGATCAATGACGATGCGGCTGATCTGCCGCGACTCCCGTAATCCGATATTCTTCCAGCTCTGTCCACCGTCAGTGGACTTGTAGACACCATCGCCGGAGCTGAGCGCGGAACGGATGTCAGACTCGCCCGTGCCGGCATACAGAACGCCAGGATTCGAAGGCGCGACTTCCAGTGCGCCAATCGAGGCCACGGATTGGCCATCGAACATGGGATTCCAGGTCACGCCCGCGTCGGTCGTCTTCCACACGCCGCCATCGACCGCGCCGAAATAAAACGTAACTCCGCCGCCGGGAACGCCCGTGACGGCGGCCGCACGTCCGCCGCGAAACGGGCCGATCAATCGCCACTGCAAGCCGCCGAGCCGCTCCGGAGAGACCGTCTGAGCAGCGGCGCTGATGGCAACAAATAAAATAGCGGAAACAATAACGGTGGAACGGCTAACACGTCTTACACGGTGACTCAATAGAAGGTCCTCTACCCTGCAAAGTTCTGTGCAAATAGATTACATTACACTGACGCGGTGCAAGCGTCTCGCAGGACAAGTCGCACTGGCAGTCTTTTGTTGACTGCTCTACCAGATACCCGAATTTGAATCATGAGCGATCCGCGAAAAATGCAGGTGACTTATTAATGTCGATGAAGCGAATTTTGACGATCCTCTGCTTCGCCATTCTTGTTACTTCTGACTACACCCCGCACCTCCTTGCCCAGCAACTCGACAACAACTCGCTCCTTGCCGAGATGCGCTGGCGCAATGTGGGCCCATTTCGCGGTGGCCGCACTCGCGCCGTTTGCGGAGTCGCCAGCCAGCCGAATGTTTTCTATGCTGGCGCGGTGAACGGCGGCGTGTGGAAGTCTACGGACTACGGCCGCACCTGGAATCCCATCTTCGATCGCGAGCCGACTGGCTCCATAGGCGCGATTGCGGTCGCGCCCTCGGACCCCAACATCGTCTACGTCGGCAGCGGCGAAGGACTGCATCGCCCCGATCTCTCGGTCGGCGATGGAATCTACAAGTCCACCGACGCTGGGGCGACCTGGACGCATCTTGGGCTGCGCGATGGCCAGCAGATATCGACCTTGGCAGTCGACCCGCACGATCCTAACCGGCTCTTCGTTGCCGTGGCCGGACATCCCTATGGGCCGAATCCCGAGCGCGGTATCTACCGTTCCACTGACGGAGGCCAGAGCTTCGAGAAGGTCCTGTACAAGGACGAAAACATCGGCGGCAACGATGTCGAAATCGATCCCTCCAACTCTAGTATCGTTTATGCCACATTGTGGGAGGCGCGTGAAGGCCCGTGGGAGAACGGCGAATTCAGTGGCACGAATGCCGGAATCTTCAAATCCACCGACGGCGGCCAGACCTGGCACCAGCTAGCGGGCGGCCTGCCCAAGGACGTCATCCAGGCGTACGTCACTATCGCGCGCAGCGATCCGAAGCAGGTGTTTGCGGTGGTCGCGATCAAGGGCAGCGTGGAATTCTACCGCTCCGCCGACGCGGGCGCGACCTGGTCGACGGTGACCTCCGATCCGCGTCCCAGGATGCGCATTGGTGGCGGCGACCTGCCGATCGCCGCAATGGATCCCAAGAATCCCGGCGTGGTGTATGTGACCAGCACCGTGACCTGGAAGTCCAGCGACGGCGGCAAGACGTGGACCGGATTTCGCGGCGCGCCCGGCGGCGACGACTACCAGAACATCTGGATTAATCCCAACGATCCCCAGACCATCATCCTGGGTAGTGATCAAGGCGCGATTGTCACCGTCAATGGCGGGCAGACCTGGAGCTCGTGGTACAACCAGCCAACGGCGCAGCTCTACCACGTTAACGCCGACAATGCGTTTCCGTACCGCCTGTGCAGCGGGCAGCAGGAGAGCGGCTCGGTTTGCATTGCCAGCCGCGGCAATGACGGCGAGATCACCTTCCGCGACTGGCATCCCGTGGCCGCGGAAGAGTACGGCTACGTGGTGCCCGATCCGCTCAATGCTGACATCGTCTACGGGGGCAAACTCACGCGCTATGACCGGCGCACGGCGCAGGCGCAGAACATCTTGCCCGTGCCGCTGGGCGGGCCTGATTTTCGCGTCATACGCACCGAGCCTATCGCCTTCTCGCCGTTCGATCCCCACCTCATGTACTTTGCCGCCAACACGCTATGGGCGACTTCTGACGGCGGCCAAAGCTGGAAGCAGGTCAGCCCCGACCTGACCCGCAAAACATTCCCGGTGCCCGCGACAGTCGGTATCTATAGCTCCGATCCAGCTGCTCAGCCCAAACAGCGAGGGGTGATCTACGCTCTTGCGCTCTCGGAAATGGACAGAAACCTTATGTGGGCGGGAACAGATGATGGCCTGATCTGGTTCACCGGCGACGCAGGGGCGAATTGGGCCAACGTCACGCCGCCGGAGCTCTCCGCCTGGCAAAAAGTTTCCGTGCTGGAGGCGAGCCACACCGATGCCAAAGAGGCCTACGCGGCCGTCAATACCCTACGTCTCGACGACCTGGGCCCGCACATCTATCGCACCCACGATTCGGGTAAGACTTGGACGGAGATCGTCAACGGCATTCCACCAAACGAGAATGTGAACTCGGTCCGCGAGGATACCAGGCGCAAGGGTCTGCTGTTCGCCGGGACCGAGCGCGCCGTGTACATTTCATTCGACGATGGCGATCACTGGCAGTCGCTGCGGCTCAACATGCCCGCCACATCAATTCGCGATCTACTCATCAAGGACAACGACTTGGCAGTCGCAACCCACGGTCGCGGCTTCTGGATTCTTGACGACATCACGCCTCTGCGCCAGCTGGAAGACAGGGTTCTGGCTCAAAATGCCTACCTGTTTGCTCCTGAGCCGGCCCTGCGCATTCATTGGGACTCGAACACCGACACGCCGCTGCCGCCGGATTATCCGGCGGGGCAGAATCCTCCGGATGGTGCGATCGTCGACTACTACCTGAAGACGCCCGCAAGCGGGCCAGTGACGCTGGAGATCATGACCAGCAAGGGTGTTTTGCAGCGGCGCATCTCCAGCGCCGACCCGCTGCCGCCTTCCGATCCGCAACTTGCCATCCCGTCCTATTGGCTCCGTCCCCTGCAACCGTTGTCCACCGCTGCGGGATTCCATCGCTTCATCTTCGACCTGCATTGGGCGCCGGTTCCGGGGATCAAGCCGGAGTATCCCATCGCAGCGGTGCCGGGTAACACCCCGCCCCAGCCGACCTCGCCCTGGATTATGCCCGGATGGTACAGCATGATCTTGACGGTCGACGGTCGCCATTACGGCGTGCCTTTCCGGATCGAGGTGGATCCGCGGGTGAAGACGTCGCCGGAGGATCTGCGCAAGCAGTTCGATGCGTCGTATGCGGTTTACCAGGACCTGTTGGCGCTTCAGCCCGTTGTGATAAAGGCTAACGCTGCCCGCGCACAACTGAAGGAGATGCGCGGCAAGGCGTCCGGAGCGCAGGGGGCGAAACTCGACGAAGTGAGCAAGAAGCTGGACGCGGTTGCGGGCGGTGAGGGGAGACGCCGGCGTGGACCGCACACCGACAGCCTGACCGGCGTCCGCGATTCCTTGCTGCAAATGCTCGCCACGCTTCAGGAAGTCGATCTGGCGCCTACCAGCCAGGCGACGGAGGCGCTCCCGAAGCTGCATCAATCAACCACGTCACTGCTCGAGCAATGGAACCAATTCGAGGCCGAGGAACTGGCGCCGCTGAAGATCCAACCGTGAAGGGCAGTTGCCAGTTGTCGGTTGTGACCGCCCATATCGCTTCGTGTCGGGGCACGACTTTTACCGGCCGCTGAAAAAGTCCACTTCCGAAAGCTTTGTAACAGGGCACGACTTCAGTCGTGCCGATAGGCCCTTTATTTTCCTTCCGGAGCCGGCTTCAGCCGGCGGCACAATCGCTGGCGTTCTTCCGTCTCGGCAATCGACTGCGGTTTTGCGATAATGGTGCAGCGCACTTGCTGCGCTCGCGCGGGGGCCCGTAGCTCAAGTGGATAGAGCATCAGCCTTCTAAGCTGAGGGTTGCTGGTTCGATTCCAGCCGGGCCTACCATTTTTCTTGCAGCGACGTCAGTCGCTAATTACTAGCTACGAATTACTTCTTCGTACGGATCGCGCAGGTAGCCCTCCACGGCGAAGTCTTCTCCGAAACGATGCAAGGTGAGCGACTGCACCCAGGCAGCTTCGCTCAAGCGCTGGTAGCCGGCGCCCAGGGCAAATGGAATTGAACCGGTGCCAGCCAGAATTTTCGGCGCATAGTAGAAAAAAATCTTGTCCACGATGCCCGCTGCCAGCGCGGCCCAGTTCACCATGGCCCCGCCTTCAATGATCAGGCTGGTGACCTCACGCTCGCCCAGGTTACGCATCACGCGGTCAAGTTCAGGGCGGCCATCGACCGTAGCCGAGGCGCTGGGGAAAAGCAGGGTGCCGTCGTCGGGCGAGCGTCGCATGGGCACCTGCTCAACCACCACTCCACGCGCCTCCAGTTCGCGGCGCTTGTTTTCCTCGGCAAAGCAGCAGTAGACGATGAGATCTTCCCGCGCCGTCTTCACCACGCGCGAGTCCAGCGGCAGGCGTAAGCGCGAGTCGAGAATCACACGCAGCAGCGGGCGGCGGCGCGCCAGTCCGGTCCGGTCGGTCAGCAGAGGATCGTCGGCAATCACCGTGCCCACCCCGACCATGATGGCGTCATTCGCGTGACGCATCTCGTGCACATGCGCGCGCGCCACTTCGCTGGTGATCCAGCCGCCGCTGGGGGCCAAGCCGGACTCAGTCTCGGCCTCGCCCGGAGGCGGCGCGATCTTGCCATCTAGCGTCATCGCTGTTTTCAGTGTGACAAACGGAGTCTTATCGCGAATGTATTTGGCGAAAGCTTCATTCAGCTTTTTGGCTTCTGACTCGCAGAGGCCTTCATGAACCTCGGTGCCGGCAGCACGCAGTTTAGCGAAGCCGCGACCGGCTACCAGCGGATTGGGATCGCGCATGGCGGCGTAGACGCGTTTGATTCCGGCTGCAATGATGGCGTCGGTGCAAGGGCCGGTGCGTCCCACATGACAGCACGGCTCCAGGTTCAGGTAGAGATCGGCGCCACGCGCGCGCTCTCCGGCCTGCTCGATCGCCAGCGCCTCGGCGTGTTTGCGGCCTTCATAGGTGTGCGTGCCGCAGCCAACAATCTGGCCGACGGGAGCCACCAGCACCGCGCCCACACAAGGGTTCGGCGAAGCCAGCGCTACGCCCTGGCGAGCGAGCTCCAGCGCCTGCTGCATGAACTTCTCGTTGTTAGGCCGAGCGCTCATCAATCGAACAGTGAATTCACAAAATCCTGGGGATTGAACGGCAGCAAATCGCCGGCCTTCTCGCCCACGCCGACATAGCGTACGGGCAGACCCAGCTCTTTGCAGATGGCCACCACCACGCCGCCTTTGGCTGTGCCGTCCAGCTTAGTCAATACGATGCCGGTGACGCCCGCCGACTGCGTGAACAGCCGCGCTTGCTGAAGGCCGTTTTGGCCGGTGGTCGCGTCCATCACCAACAGGGTTTCATGTGGCGCCTTGGCGCTGAAGCGCTGTGCGGTACGGCGCATCTTTTCGAGCTCGGCCATCAGACTGGTTTTAGTATGCAGGCGGCCGGCGGTGTCCACGATAACGTAATCCGTATTGCGCGCCTTCGCGGCCTGCATGGCGTCGAACAACACGGCCGCGGGATCGCCCCCCGGCTTGTTCTTGATCACTTCCGTTCCGGTGCGGTCGCCCCAGATCTCTAATTGCTCAATGGCTGCAGCGCGAAATGTGTCGGCTGCAGCCAGCAACACAGTCTTGCCCTGCGAACGCAGCAGGTGAGTCAGCTTGCCGATCGAAGTGGTCTTGCCAGTTCCATTGACGCCGACCACCAGGATTACCTCCGGCTCGCCGTCAACTTTCTGTATTGGCGTCTGCTCCGCGGCGTTCAGGATTGCCAGCAGCTCTTCTTTCAACACACGTTTGAGCTCGTCGACGTTGGCCACCTGCTTGCGATCGACCTTCTCGCGCAGGGCCGCCAAAATAGTCGCGGTGGTCGCCGTGCCCAGGTCAGCCGAGATGAGCGTACCTTCGAGATCGTCGAGGGTCTCGCGATCGATCTCCTTGCGGAAGGCGACCACATCCTCAATCCGCTCGCTGAGGCTCTCGCGCGTGCGCGTGACCGCCTCTTTCATGCGTTTCAAGAAGCTGGGTTTTTCTTCGGTGCTGCCGAACAGGGTCTGAATCATGATAAGGGCGGCTCTTGCTCCTGGCTTTTGGCCTTTAGCTCTAGAAAACGCGGCTCCCGTTTAGCTTCCTAAAACAGCTGGAAGCTATCAGCTAACAGCCCACGCGATGCGAGCCGGAAATAGCGCTTTTTCGCTAGCATTTCCGTACACACGACGATTATAGACACTTGCGGCAGCACGTGATTCGAGCAGACCTGTCGCGCTGTTCGCGGAGAATCCCCTGCGCGATCCATTTCATCCAAACAACTTATTCATAGGAGGTCGAATGGCAAGTTGTGAGCATGTAAAGTTGGCCGATACTAATGTCCAGGCCAGTCATGAGGGCTGTGAGAAATGTCTCCAAGCCGGCCAGCGTTGGGTGCAGTTGCGCAAATGTCTTGTGTGCGGGCACGTTGGTTGCTGCGATTCCTCGCCCGGTCAGCACGCCAATCAGCACTTCCGCGAGACTGGACATCCGGTGATGCAGGCGTTCCAGTCGGGCACCTGGAAGTGGTGCTACGTACACGAGGCGTACGTTTGAGGAGCGCTTTTCGCTCTTCGCCTTTCGCTTTTCGCCGGAGCTACCCATAAGCGTGCGACCGGACCTGATGAGGACAAATAAAAGGGAAGCTCTCGCGACGCTAAGTTTTGCCGGCTTGTACGACCCGCACTCTGGCAAAATGCGAAGAGCGAACCGCGAAGAGCGTCCTTACCGCTGCTTTTTGTGTACTCTGTATTAATTGGCCATACTCCGACAACGAATGTTCCTCGATAAACGCACTGCACGCCAACGACTGAACCGTCGCATCGTCTTAAGCCTCTCTCTGTTGCTGGCGCTGCTGTGCGCTTCAGCCTGGGCGCAAATCGCGTCGCCGTGGGTCGATACCAAGCCGCTCTCGGTCGACACCGGAACCACCGGCCTGAAGCTGATGCTGCGCCGCCTGCACACCACGGCGCGGCTGATGCACACCGTCGCCCATCCCGACGACGAAGACGGCGGCATGCTGACGCTGGAGTCGCGCGGCCACGGCGTCACCGTGTTGCAGCTCACGCTGAATCGCGGCGAGGGCGGGCAGAACAAAGTTGGCAGCAATCTCTTCGATGAACTGGGCATCATTCGCACCCTGGAGTTGCTGGCCGCCGATCGCTACTACGGCGTGGAGCAGCGCTTCACCCGCGTCGCCGATTTCGGATTTTCCAAGACGCCCGAGGAAACATTCGAGAAGTGGGGTGGGCACGACATTCCGCTCGGCGACATGGTGCGGGTAATCCGTACTTTTCGTCCCGATGTCATCTGCACGCGCTTCCAGGGCAATTCGCGCGACGGACACGGGCATCATCAGGCATCGGGAATCCTGACCCGCGAGGCCTTTCGCGCCGCCGCTGATCCCACCCGCTTTCCTGAGCAGATACGCGAAGGCCTGCAGCCCTGGCAAGCGAAGAAGCTGTACATGGACAACGTGCGCAGCACGGAAGACTGGAACATCAAGCTGGAGACCTCGCAATCCGATCCTTTGCTGGGCGAGACCTATGTGCAGTTTGGCTGGAAGGGTTTGAAGCATCAGCTATCGCAGGGCGCGGGTGCGTGGAATCCTCCCGAAGGCCAGCGCTTCAGTTACTACACGCTGATCGACTCGGCGCTGCCCAACAAGCCGGCCGCGGGCGCACACGAGACAGATTTCTTCGACGGCATCGACACCTCGCTGCCGGGTCTGGCGGCGCGGTTGGGAGCGGATCAATCGAAGGTCCCGTGGCTGCGTCTCGCAGCTGGAGGCGATTGCCAAGACGGTTGATGAGGCGACGGCAGCCACCGACAAAGATACGCAATCGGCCGGTGCGCCGCTGCTGCGCGGATTGGATCTCACGCGCGCGTTGATCAGCAAGGTTGACGCGTCGAACTTGTCCGGCGCGGAGAAAGCCGACCTGCTGGCCAGCCTGCGCACCAAGCAGCAGCAGTTCGAGCAAGCCGCCAACTTGGCCTTGGGAATGGATCTGGAGCTTGGTCCGGGCACTCCCGACGGCAGGCCCATGGCGGCCAGCTTTCCCACGGGCGAGGGCGAGGTCCTTGCGGCCGTGATAACCGCGGGCAAGACGTTTCTGCTGCGGGCAACGCTGCACAACGGCAGCGCAGCGCCCATGGTTGTGAAGCAGTTTGCCCTCGACGTTCCTGAAGGCTGGAAGTCCGAACTCTTCATGGACAAGGTGCCCGCGAAGATCGCTCCCGGCAATGGCTGCGCGTTGACCTTTCGCGTGACGCCACCCATCGACGCGCAGGTGACGAAAGCCTACTTCCATCGCGACGATCCTGACACCGACACCATCTACAAAATCGACAATCCCAGGTACATCACGCTGGCGCTGCCACCGCCGCCGGTTTCGGCGCGCGTGGAGTACAGCATCAACGGCGCGGACGGTGTGATTCGCAGCGTCGCCCGCACCCCCATACACGATGACAAAGGCGATAAATGGTCGATGCCGCTGGCGGTCGTGCCTCCGTTTTCGGTCGAAGCCGCGCCCGCCACCCAGATCATTCCGGCAGGGAAAAATCCTTCCGCGGGACTCAGTGTGGTGGTCCGTACCACTGCGGACCGCGAGAGCGGTACGGTGCATCCCGAAGTTCCGCAGGGTTGGAAAATCGAACCCGGCTCAGAAAATGTCGCGTTCACAGAACCCGGCCAGCACGCGGCCGACTTCAAAGAGTCTCCCGATGGCGCAAAGGAATCGCGTTACGAAGTTCGCGCCCTCCTGAATGCCGGCAGTCGCGACTACAGCGAAGGCTACAGCCTGGTCGCGCGGCCTGACATTGGCGGCTTCTTCTACTATCAGCCTGCGCTACAGCGCGCCAGCGTCGTCCAGGTCAAAGTTCCGCAAGGTCTCAAGATCGGTTACGTCATGGGCGCAGGCGACGATATTCCCGACGTGCTGCGCGAGTTGGGACTCGACGTCACGCTGATCACTCCCGGCGATCTCGCAAGCGGCGATCTCAACCGCTTTGGGACCATCGTGCTCGGTATTCGCGCCTACGATACCCGCGACGATCTGAAGAAGAATAATCAGCGTCTTCTGGACTACGCGCGCAACGGCGGGACGCTGGTGGTGCAATACAATACCTCACCCAGCGACTTCAACGACGGCCATTACACGCCTTATCCTGCGCAGCTAAGCCGCGATCGCGTGACCGTTGAACAGGCGCCGGTCACGATTCTCGATCCGCAGAATGCGATTTTTCATTATCCCAATCCCATCGCCGACCACGACTTCGATGGCTGGGTACAGGAGCGCGGGCTGTACTTCATGGATCAGTGGGACCAGCACTTCACACCGCTTCTGGCATCAAACGATCCTGGCGAGCAGCCGCAAAAGGGCGGACTGCTGCTGGCTCAGTATGGCAAGGGCTACTACATCTACACCGGATATGCGTTCTTCCGACAATTGCCCTTCGGCGTCCCTGGCGCTATTCGTCTCTACGTGAACCTGCTGAGCGTAGGACATGAGCCCCACTAGTAGCTTGATGAAGCAGCGAAGGCGTCCCTGAGCTATGATTGGCTCACAATGAGCGACCCAGACGTAAACGTTTATGCCCTCGATGCTGCCTACGAGCCGTTTCCAAGCTTCGAGAAATGGGCTTCGGAAACCATCGTAGACACTGCACGTTATGAACGGTATATCTCGTCTCTGCGGGGTCATGCGTCTATCCCTCCGGATGTATTGGGCAGGGCGCGCGAGATTGTTAAGCGTGCGGCTGCGCTAGACACTGGAGCGCTAGAGGGACTGTACGAGGTCGACAGAGGCTTCACATTTACGGTCGCCCTTGAAACCGCGGCATGGGAGGCTGCTCTGGCGCTTAAGGGGGACCACGTACGGCCGCTGTTTGAGGCCCAACTGCACGCCTATGATTATGTTCTCGACCTCGCGACCAAGGCCGAGCCAATCTCCGAGGCGGCGATTCGAACTTTGCAGGAGGAGGTCACGCGTGCTCAGGCGACCTACCTCGTGAACACCGCAGTTGGTCCACAGGAACAGCCCCTCCCGAAAGGACAGTACAAGGCACTCCCGAACCATGTTCGGACGAGGAAAGGAACTAATCACTCGTACGCGCCAGTAGACGCCACGCCAGCAGAAATGGCACGGCTTGTAGGCGAACTGCGCAGCGACGCCTTCCTTGCTGCGCACCCAGTTTTGCAGGCAGCGTACGCACACTATGGCTTAGTCGTCATTCACCCTTTCGCCGACGGAAACGGTCGCGTGGCCCGAGCCTTGGCATCGACTTTCACCTATCGAGCAATTTCAATGCCTATTGTTATTCTCTCTGAGCATAAAAATGCTTATCTGAATGCGCTGGAGAGTGCCGACGCTAGCGATTATCAGATCTTTGTAGATTTCATGCTGGCACGATCGCTGGATACGATCAAACTTGTCGATCAGAGCGTTACTGCCGCTACGGTCCCGTCTGCAGATCAAAGCCTTGCAGCAATCGGCGCGCTGTACGTTACAAGCGGCGGTTATACCCATGAAGAAGTTGACAAGGCGGGCTTTCAATTGGCACAGGCATTCGCGGAAGAGTTGAAGAAGGCCCGAAGGAACTATGACTCACCCAGGCTTCAGGGTAACGCGACTGTCACAGCGACGAGTTACGGCATCTCAGATCCGGCCTATCGCCTTCCCCCTGGCGGCGCTGGAAGGCAGGTGACCATCACATTGGGTACCAAGCCCCCTGCCGATGCCTCGGTGAGCCGTGTTTTTCAGCTGTGGGTGCCGAAGGCTGCCGCTGGCGAGGACGATGTCCTGCTGCAAACCACTTCAGGGACCCCAGAAATTTTCAGCCCGGGTTGACGAGATAGTACCGGTGTCTTCAGGGTCGCTGCAGATCCGCTTGAGCATTTTTGCCGATCAGGTAATGCGAGAGATGCTGTTGGAGCTAGCTCCCCTTGCCGAGAAGGCACTGCGACAAAAAGGGTATTAGACATTTGTGGAAGGGCGGAAACCGGTCAGAATCGCTGAGGCGCGAAATCGAAAACTTCCCCAGTTAGCGTTGGACCCTTCTAAGAGCCGCGATTTCGGTTTGGCGTTCGGCAAAATGTCCATTCGCGATGACGAATTCCGATAGCTCAAAGCAACCGGAGCTGGTCCGCGGCATCGGCCTGACCGAAGCTACCTCGCTGAACATGATCGACATGATCGGCGTGGGGCCGTTCATCACTCTGCCGCTGGTCATAGCCGCCGCCGGCGGCCCACAAGCGATGCTCGGCTGGATTCTCGGCGCCGTCTTCGCGCTGTGCGATGGGCTGGTCTGGGCCGAGTTAGGCGCGGCCATGCCCAACGCCGGCGGCTCCTATCGTTATCTCAAGGAAATCTACGGCCCGGAATCGCTGGGCCGCCTGCTCTCGTTTCTATTCATCTGGCAGCTCTCGTTTAGCGCGCCGTTGTCCATCGCATCGGGCTGCATCGGTCTGGCGCACTATGCGGGATATCTCTGGCCGAGCCTTGAGCGCGTCATCCTGGCCCACACAATTCACTTCGGCACGCTGGAGGTCAGTATCCTGGTGATGCCCGCGACGTGGGTTGCGATTGCAACCGCTGCGGTCGTGGTCTTCCTGCTCTATCGCCGCATCACTGTGCTTGGCAAGCTGGCGGAGCTGCTGTGGGTCGGCGTCGCGCTGGCGGTCGGCTGGGTCATCGTTGCCGGACTGACGCACTTCAGCGCCGCGCGCGCCTTCGACTTTCCGCCCGGCGCGTTCACGTTGTCGCCGGCGTTCTTCATGGGCATGGGATCGGCAATGCTGATCGCTACCTACGACTATTGGGGCTACTACAACGTGTGCTTTCTGGGCGGGGAAGTGAAGGACCCTGGCCGGACGATCCCGCGCGCGCTGATTATCTCCATCCTCGTCGTTGCCGTGCTCTACCTGACGATGAATGTCGCCGTGCTCGGCGTCATTCCGTGGCGGGAGATGGTGTCGCATTCCGGCGGCGAGAACAACCACATCATCTCGGTCTTTATGCAGCGCATTTACGGCACATGGGCGGGACGGCTGATCACCGGGCTCATCATGTGGACGGCGTTCGCCTCGGTGTTTTCCACGCTGCTGGGATATTCGCGCGTGCCTTATGCCGCGGCACTCGACGGCAACTACTTCCGCGCTTTCGCCCGCGTCGATCCCAAGCGGCGCTTTCCCACCGTCTCGCTGCTGGCGCTGGGCGGCGTTGCCATGCTGTTCTGTTTCCTGCGGCTGGCTGACGTGATTGCCGCGCTAGTGGTCATCCGGATTCTGTTGCAATTCATCGTGCAGGCGGTGGGAGTGATGGTGCTGCGGCATCGCCGTCCGGATATGCCGCGGCCATTTCGTATGTGGCTGTACCCGGTGCCTGCCCTGATGGCGATCGCGGGATTCACCTTCATTCTGCTGGCGCGCAAGAACTTTCTGCGCGAGATTCGGTACGCAGTGGCAATTTTGGTGGCGGGATTGACGATTTACCTGGTCCGCTCGTGGCGGCGGCACGAATGGCCGTTCGCTCAGGGAGAGCGCGCCTGAACCGACTGGTGGAACAGGTGGAAGGGCACGGCTTCAGCCGTGCCGGCAATACCTAAAATATGAATGGGGCTTTAGCCCCGGCCGCCGTGGCTGAAGCCATTTCTAAGATCGTCTGATTTCGCCGGGATTAAAGCCCGGCGCTTCCACCGTTACATGCCATTGTTTTTACGCCTCGCCGCGATTGGTCACGAATTCAGCGCTCCTTGGAACGTCCGCCACCGAACCCGCCTTCGGCCCGCTAACTTTTGACTATCGTCAGAGTCTGACGAGCAATGGCGACCAGCGGAGCATGGCACCAGCCGAGTGTTTCCCCACCAGCAGCGCAAGACCCGCGCCAGCCAGATCGCGCGGCAGGACGTGACACCACGGCCGAGCTGCGCACGATTCCAGAGATGCCCCCGCGCTCCGCAGCGCAGTGTGCTGGGGCCATTGCACGAGCCGCTGTTTCGTACGCTTTGGATCGCCGCCGTCGTCAGCTATACCGGTACCTGGATGCAAAACGTCGGCGCGGCATGGCTGATGACCTCGCTCACCATGTCGCCGCTGATGGTGGGACTGGTGCAGGCGGCCGGCAGCATCGCGGTCTTCCTCGTCGTGCTGCCGGCGGGCGCTATCGCCGACATGGTTGATCGCCGCAAGCTGCTGCTGTTCACGCAGAGCTGGATGGTGCTGGCCGCGGTCGCTCTGGGCGTGCTGACGCTGGCCGGAAAAATAACTCCAACCCTGCTCTTATTGCTGACGCTGCTGATGGGATTCGGCGCGGTGCTGAACGATCCTGCCTGGCAGGCGATTACGCCGGAGATCGTCTCGCATCAGAACTTCGCCGCGGGCATTGCCCTGAATTCCGCGGGATTCAACGTGGCGCGCGCGATTGGCCCAGCGCTGGGCGGCCTGGTGATTGCCGCTGCCGGCTCGGGCATTGCGTTTCTGCTGAACGCGCTTTCGTTCTTCGGCGTGATTTACTTCTTGTATCGCTGGCGACGGCAACCGGGCCGAACTTCGCTTCGCGCCGCCCACATGATGCGCGCCATGTTCGACGGCGTCCGCCACATGCGGGGCTCGCAATCGGTGAAGGCGGTTCTGGTGCGCAGCGCGGTTTTCAGCATTTCCGCCAGCGCCTTGCCGGCGCTGCTGCCGCTGCTGGCTCATCCCTTCGGCTCGCAAGGCTACGGGCTGCTGCTGGGCTTCTTCGGGCTGGGCGCATTCGCCGGCGCGGCCTCCATGCCGTTCTTCCGGCGCAGGCTATCTACCGATGCGCTGGTGTCGATTGCGACCGCGGTCTTCGCCTTCACTACGTTCGCCGGCCGCGCGTTGGCAGAGTTTTTCGGTGTTGTCGGTTACGATGTTGGTGGCCGGCGTGGCATGGATCCAGATTCTCGCCAGCCTCAACGTTTCCGCCCAGACCATGTGTCCCGGTCACATGCGGGCGCGCGCCATTTCGATGTACCTGCTCGTCCTGCAAGGCGGCCTTGCCGCCGGCGCGGCGCTGTGGGGAGAAATTGCGGAACGGGCGGGAATGTCGCGCTCGTTGTCGTACGCAGCAATTGGCCTGCTGATCGGGATGCTTGCGGCGGCGTGGTTCAAGCTCCATCCCGGCGATTTGCAACCAACCATCGTGGGGATGGACTAGAATTCTGATACGTCATTCGCTCCGGCAAACGGCCGGGGCGCGGCCCGCTTTACACGACAATTCTCTGTGGAGGCTTTTTGATGAGGAAAGAAGTTGTGATGGCAATTGTGCTGTTGGCATTGGGTGCGGCAGGGAACTTGCCGGCAGCCCATGCGCAAGGCAAGATGGACCAGAAAGCGACGTTCGCCGCGGTGTTCGATCACTCGCTCAGCGGAGTGGAGAAGGAATTCGTCTCCGGCGCCGAAGCCATGCCCGACGACAAGTTCAACTTCGCTCCCACCCAGGGCGAGTTCAAAGGCGTGCGCACCTTCGCGCAGCAGGTCAAGCATGTCGCTGCCGTCAATTACATGTTCGGAGCCGCTATCTTGAGCGAAAAGCCGCCGGTGAATGTGGGCAGCGAAAATGGCCCCGACAACCTCACGTCAAAAGCGGATATCGTGAAGTTCCTGAAGGACTCGTTCGCCTATCTTCACAAGGCGCTGAACAGCATCGACGAGAAGAACGTTCTGGAAAAAGTGCAGAGCCCGTTCGGCCCCAACAAGATCACGCGGCTGAGTCTGACGATTATTGCGCTGGGCCATCCCTTCGATCACTACGGCCAGATGGTGGAATACTTGCGCATGAACAACATCGTTCCGCCTGCCAGCCGCGGCCAGTAGCGGAATTCGGGAGTTTAATCCACGACAAGGGCGCGGAAGTTTCGCGCCCATCGCCTTCGTATTCCTGTTTCGCCTCTATAATCACTGCAACGCTTTATGCATGAGGCTGGAAACTTCCCGCGTGCTCATGCGGGTTTCAGCACACGGACGAAGCAAATCCCACGGCCTTTCGTGAATTGAGAATCAGGATGTCGACCTATTCGGCACGGAGTGCGTTCACCGGATTAATCGACGCAGCTCTCTGTGCCGGAATGATGCTGGCGACGAGCGCGCACACTCCCAGCGCGGCGATAGATCCGGCCAGCACAATCGGGTCCCAACCTTTAACCTGGTAGAGCTGCGCGGCGATCAGGCGCGAACACCCAATGGAAATCGGGATGCCGATCGCGAGCCCGATGAGAATCTGCAGAAAAGCTCCACGCAGGACCAGTCGAATCACGCTGCCCCGGTCTGCGCCCAACGCCATGCGCACGCCAATTTCGCCGGTGCGCCGCTCCACGGTGTAGGCCGTAACGCCGTACAATCCGACAGCGGCCAGAATCAGCGCGAGGATGCCAAACAGCCCCGTCATCTGTGCCACCACGCGCTGCTGGTCGAATTCCGCATCGACTTGTTCCTGCAAGGTTCGGATCTTCAGCAGCGTCAAATTAGGGTCGACGTCGCTGAGCACCTGGCGCACCTGCGGCTCCAGCCCTTCCATGCTCCCATGCAATTGCAAGACCGCTCCTTCGATGAAGTGGGTCTCATCGTCAATCGACTGCATCAGGGGCTCGTCATAGTGGACGCGCTGAGCAAGAGGTACAAAAAAGATGGGCTGAGGCGCCTCGGTGTTTGCCGCGTCGGTATATTTCGCGTTGCGCACGATCCCCACAATCTCGTAAGTAGCGCTGTATTTCGGCAAGTCCAGACCGAAATGTGAGCCTAAGGGCTCTTCTCCCGGCTTGAAGAATCGGCGCACAAAGGTTTCATCGACCACAGCGACGGCTTCCGTTGCCGCCGTATCCTGTTCAGTGATGCCCCGTCCCCGGACAATCTGCTGACCCAGAGCTTCGAGATAGCCAGGGGTTACATGGTCCCACGAGGAGCCGATGTGGTCCTCATTTACATTGGGCATTCCATGACCCTGACGAATGACGATTTCGCCCCAGTTGTCCTGCAACGGCGTATAGAGAGCGAGCGCCGCATGCTGGACACCCGGAAGATGCGAAAGCCGGTCCTGCAACTCGCGATACATCGCGTCCAGCTTGGGCTGCGAATAAGAGGAATAGGGTCCGGTCAAGCTGATAGTGACGCGGTGGTCCGTCTGATAACCGAAATCCTGGTGTTGTAGCTTCTGCAAGCTCCGCGTTAGTAACCCCGCTCCAGCCAGCAAAACCACGGACAGCGTGGCTTGCACCACGACCAGAGTTTTTTGCGACAACGAAGAGGTATCGCGAGTGCTGCGATTCACTCCCCGTAGGGCCTCGGCGGGATCGGCGTGCGAGGTCAGCCACGCCGGAGCGGTCCCGAAAATTACACCCGTCAGCAGCGATAGAACGAAAGCAAATGCCAACACCGGCAGCGAGGGCGTCGCGTCGATAGGAACAAATCGCGCGCTATGGAAGGCCAGAACCACGATGGTCTTCACTCCCATGTATGCCACTACCAGCCCAGCGATGCCACCCAGAAGGGAAAGCACCAGGCTCTCCGTCAGCGATTGCCGGATGAGTCGCTTGCGGGAAGCACCCAGCGCCAGCCGGATGGAGGTTTGCGCGCGGCGCGACGCTCCGCGGGCAAGCAGCAGGTTGGCAATATTGGCACAGGCGATCAGCAGCACCAGGCAGCACACCGCAAGCAGAATGTGCAGGCTGTCGGCATAATCGGCCTTCATTGCGCCAACCCCGGTTCCCGCGGGAACCACGTGAATGAGTTGTTTGGGCAGTGCCTGTTTAAGCCCTGCCAGCCACTCAGGTGGCATCCCGCTGTCGGTCACTAGCCACACCCGCAGAAGCTCAGTCAGGCGTGCCGGCATGGCGTTCGGTGAGGCTCCCGGCCGAAGCCGTCCAATCACTCGTACCCATGCCGGGAAGGTATGCAGAAGAGAACTTGCCCCTCGAAACAACTGCTCCTGCTGGATGGGAACCCAAATCTCGGGAGGATCGCTACGCAGCGTCTCACCGAAAAAGCCTGGAGGCGCGATCCCAATAATCGTGACCACATGGCCATCGAGAATGAACGACGAACCTACGATGCGGGGATCGGCCCCGTACTGCTGCTGCCAGGTGCGATAACTCAGCATGGCGACCGGAGGCGCCGACACCTGGTCATCCGAGGGAATGATGGCGCGTCCTTCAAAGGCTCCCAAACCGAAGGTCTGAAAATAATTACCGCTGACAAATTCGCCGTGCAAAGGTTTGGCGATGCGATCGCTTTCTCCGCGCCGCGCGCTGAACTGCCATCCCCCTGCCTGAAATGCAGCCAGCTCGGCAAACTCCGGCGTCGACTCCTTCAGACGCAGGTAGAAAGGATAAGAGAACATCCCCCAATTTCCCTGCGGACTGCCTTCTACGCAGCAATCCCCGCCATCGCCAATGCGATACAGGCTGGCCGGATCGACTACGGGCAGAGACTTGAGCATTACTGTGTGAATGAGGGAAAAGATGGCAGTGGTCGCGCCGATGCCCAGCGCCAGCGTCAGCATCGCCGTCAGCGTAAAAACAGGTGACTGACGCATCTGGCGGAATGCGTAGGCTATATCTTGCCGCACGGTTTGCATCACGAACCTCTCTCGCCAGATACGAGCAATTGAGGCAGGATGTTCCCCAAGGAATCGGGGCTTGCAGCAGGGGAGCGCGGTTATTAATACAGTCCGTATTTTCCGCGCACGGAATTCAGCAATTTCTGCGGGTCATAGCCGACTCCGTCCTTGAACACAATTTCGACATTTTCGACATCGGAAATCTGTTTCGAGGGATCTCCCTTGATCACGACGAGGTCCGCGTTCTTTCCCGGAGCCAAGGAGCCGATTTGTTTTTCGCGGCCCAGATAGACGGCGCCATTCAGAGTAGCAATCTTGATGGCCTCGACCGGCGAGAATCCAGCTTCGACCAGCAGTTCGATTCCACGCTGATCGCCGAATCCAGGAAGCACGTCGCCGCCGCCGGTGGGGTCGGGACCAGAGAGCAGCAACCCTCCGGCAGCAACGAAGGCGCGCTCCATCGCGAGCTCATGTTTCCACGCTAAGGCTGTATCCAGCTTCGGCGCCGGCTTGGACGCCGGCCGCTGCCGCAACAGGAAAAAGTCTTCGCGCGCTTGCGGCGTCATCGCATCCAGCATCTGCTGGCGCGCCGGCGGCCTGCCCGGTTCGGCCTCTGATTCGAATACCGGCAATGTCGAGGTCACCGCAACGTGGTGCGAGACAAGTATCTGAATGAGATCTTTCGCCTCCGGCCCATTCGGGTCCATGTGCGCGATTGTCTCCTCGCCGTCGCTGGCGCTGCACACATCCGGTTTCTTGCCCGAATCGAACTCCGTATTCACGGAGAAGCCGTGCTCCAGGTCATCGATTCCAAGTTCGGCCGCTTCTTTGTACGTCACCGAGCAGAGGTGGCCGGTGATCTTGATCCCACGCTTATGGGCCTCGTCGATGGCGGCCTTCAGCTCGGCCCGCGTGATGGTCATGTACGCTTTGAACGACGTCACGCCCATATCGGCCCAGTAATCCACCGTCGCGCGTGCCTGTTCGGGGCTCGTCAGGTGCGGCATCTGGATGAAGTAGCTTGTGGCGCCTTCGAGATACGGCCCGGTGACATCGATGTGCGGGCCGGGAAGCTTGCCGTCGTCGATGTCACGTTTGAGATTCAGATCGGCGTAGGTCTCGACGCTGCCCGTCGTCCGCATCGTGGTCACGCCGCCGGCCAGATACAGGCGCGGCGCGGAGAACGTCATCTGGGGAACGACTACCGGCTGCTCGTAATGCCAGTTCGCGTTGAGATTTGGCCGCGCGATGTAGAAGAGATGATTGTGCATGCCGACGATTCCCGGCATCACCGTGTAGCCGCGAAGATCCAGAACGGTTATGCCTTCGGCGGCTGCTACATCAGCACCGTTGTGGATCGTCGTGATTTTTCCGCCTTCGATCACAATATTCTGATCTTCGACGGCGGGCGCTCCCGTGCCGTCGACAATCCGAACATGCGTGAGAACAGTCTTGGGCGCCTGCACCCGCACGAATTCCTTCACTGTCTTTGATAGCTCAGGATTCTGGCCCCATGCGGTTAGCGAAAGCAAAAAAAGAACAAGAACGCGCGACAGGAAGCGCAATGCCATGAAGGTCCTCCGTGGAGTGGCAGCCATTGTACTTGAAGAAGCCTCCTGGCGATGTCGCGCTGAGCGTGGACTACTGGCGGGGTACTTTTGTCAGTGACCGCGGCCACGGCAGGCGGTGATAATCGGCGCCCGGCGCTCGGACGCCTGTTTGCTGGCGGCTATAATCTAAGGTGCACAGAAGGCGCAGACTCATTCCCGCAAACTCACCCCAACGCCGCTACCCACAGCGCATTCGTGCAACATCGCCGGCAACTTTCTTCTGGCGCGCGCTGGGATTCAGGAGACAAAATGGCCTTTCCCACGCTTGTTGATCGGATTGAGAACCGCACATTCGACGAACTCAAGGTCGGTGACACCGCCAGTATTTCCCGCACGCTTACCGAAAAAGATGTCGAGCTGTTTGCCATCATGTCAGGCGACGTGAACCCGGCCCATGTTGACGAGGACTTTGCCAAGAGCGACATGTTCCATAAGATCATCGCGCACGGCATGTGGGGCGGTGCACTCATTTCGACAGTACTTGGAACACAGTTACCCGGCCCTGGCGCGATCTATTTAGGCCAGTCGTTGCGCTTCCGTCGCCCAGTAGGCCTGGGAGACACCATCCTGGTGAGCGTGAAGGTTGCCGAGATGGACGCGGAGAAACATCGCGTGACGCTGGACTGCCAGGCCGTAAATCAACGCGGCGAAGTGGTGATCAGCGGCACCGCCGAGGTGATTGCGCCGCTGGAGAAGATCTCGCGTGAGCGGGTGTCCCTGCCCGAGGTGAAGCTTCTCGAAAAGGGCAGACATTATCGTCAACTGATCGACATGAGCCGAGGGCTTTACCCAATTCTGACCGCCGTTGTGCACCCAGTCGATGCGACTTCGTTGCTCGCGGCCTTCGAAGCCGCCGACGAAGACTTGATCATTCCTGTGTTGGTGGGACCTGAGCATAAGATCCGCGCCGCCGCCGAACAGGCGCAGATCGATATTTCACAGTTCGATAAGGAATATACCGAGCACAGCCATCAAGCTGCCGAGCGTGCCGTAACCATGGCGCGCGAGCGCAAGGTGGAGGCGCTCATGAAAGGCAGCCTGCCGTCCGACGAGCTCATGCACTTTGTTGACGCCGCGCAGGGCTTACGCACAGCCCGACGCATAAGCCACGTCTCCGACATGGAAGTTCCGGGATTCCCGCGTCCTCTGTTCATTACCGATACCGCCCTGAATGTTTCGCCAACAGTCATGGACAAGCGCGATATCGTCCAGAATGCGATCGACCTGGCCCATTCAGTTGGCCTTTTGGAGCCCAAGGTGGCGATCCTGTCGGCCCAGGAAGCCGTGACCCCAAGATTGCCGTCTTCCTTCGACGCCGCCGTTCTATGCAAAATGGCCGATAGAGGCCAAATCACAGGGGGCATTCTCGACGGACCCTTGGGGTACGACGTTGCGGTCTCCGAAATAGCGGCGAAGCACAAGAAAGTCGTCTCGCCGGTTGCGGGCAAAGCGGACATCCTTGTTATGCCGGACCTCGAAGCGGGCAGTATGCTGGTCAAACAACTGGAGTATATGGCTGATGCCCACAGCGCCAGCATAGTCATTGGGGCGCGCGTGCCGATCATCATGAGCGCCAGAACCGAACATAAGATGGCGCGTCTGGGTTCATGCGCACTGGCCTTGTTATCGGTGCGGAACGGATCGGGAAACCGGCTTTCGTCGCCAGAATCTGCGGCATCCCAGGACTAGAAGCGACCGCTGCTGAGTTCTCGCCAAAGTTGACATTGCAAATGTCGATGTGGGCTTTTCGCCCCCTATTTGGTCAGAAACACGTCCTTGCGCGGGAACTTCTCAAACAGTGAAGCATCCTGCGAAAAGTTAGTGGCAAGGATATCGGCCGGGTTCCCAGCTATCCACTGCGATAGGTCGATAGTCTGGTAGTGGCCGTTGTTAAAGACGATGAGGATTCGCGCCTTGTCGCTTCCAACGTTTTCGATCGAGTGACCGAAGCCTTGCGGGATGTAGCCAACATCGCCCTTGCTAAGCTTCTCTTCACGCCAGCGGCCTTTAGATCCGAAAAGGGTCACGTTGAATTCACCACTCAGGATGTATTGCCACTCGGCGGCATTAGGGTGCCAATGTAATTCGCGAAGCGCGCCCGCCTCCATCTCCAGCACGACGCCCGTCATCGTCGTTGAAATAGGGAATTGCGTCCCATCCACTCGCCACTCGATGCCGCCGCTGAACGTTTCGTAGGGTTTTTGGGAAAGCAGACTGTACTTGTGAGTGAGCGGGGGTGTCTTCCATCCCTGTAGGGGCGCAGCGGCGACAGGCGGAGGAATCTTGCCCTTGGCGAAATAGACTTCGGTCTTGGGAAAATTATCGAAGGTCGCGGCCGGCAGGCCAAAATTCTTGGCCAGCAGCGCTTTTGGAGCGTGGCCTATCCAGTCAGTAATGCTAAAGGTGCCGAACTCGGAAAAGTAGCCGTTGTCGAAGACCAGGATGAAGTGGCACGGCTTGTCGCCCACGGTTTCGATAACATGTCCGTGGCCGCGCGGGAAATACCATACATCGCCCGGATAGAACTCATTGGTCTCGCAGCAGCCCTGCGGATCGATGACCGTGGTGCGCACCCACCCTTCGGTAACATAAGCCCACTCCGCCGCGGTTGCGTGCCAGTGAAGCTCCCGCATCACGCCCGGCTCCATGCGCATGGAGACGCCGGCCAGCCCCTTGGATATCGGCAACTGCTCCACCGTGGCCTCTTTGCCGTAGCTGCCGCCCTGCACGCGTCCTACAGATTTTTCCAGCTCAAACTTGAAGGTTGGGAGCTCTTTCCCGGAGGTTGCCGGATCTGGAACGTTGTTCTGAAAGCTGTTGTGACCGCCTTCAGAACTGATGGGAATGGTGAGTGAGAACACGAAGTCTCCTGTCTGGCGCTACTGTGAACGTATGCGCCATTGCAGCTTGATTGAGATGTCTGGAGAAACGAGTCCGAACACTTTATCGCCAAGTACTTGGGCAAGGCAACGGAAAGTTTTCCCACGAACAAGTCCCGGCGTCGGTCGCCATGGCGAGAGAGTGGAGCACAAAGTACAGACGAGGCGAGAAAAATCCCCACTTCCCGCGCAGCTTTGCGGAAAGTGGGGTTACAACTACGGCTAGACGTCAGTGGCTAGTGACCTTTGATTCCGTGCTCTTCGGTCAGGTCGTCAGTATAGTTTCCGATGACGTTGCCGTTGTTCTTGATGCGGAGCAGCGTCGTATCCGTGGCTCCCGCAACATCGACGCTACTCCAGGCGCCATTGGAATAGATGAATCCGTGACCGACATTCGCTGCGTCGATATAAGTCCCGGCAATTTCGCTCGAGTCGTTAATGCCCGCCGGCTCAGTGCCGGTAGACAAGGGAAAGTCGAGCGAGGTATAGACTCCACCGCTGTCAAGAAAACCGTGCACAATGTTAGCGGCATCCACCCAAATACCGACTATCGCTCCGGCGGTATTGATAGCTAATGGAGCCGAACCGAGGGAGCCGGGATAGTTGATGCTGGTAAAAACGCCCCCGTTATCGAGGAAGCCATGAGAGTTGCTGGCTGCGTCGATATAAACTCCCACCATTTCGCCGCTGTCGTTTACGTCGTATATGGTTGTGCCGTAAGAGCCGGGGAAGTCGATGGTTGTGATGGTCCCGGCGGTGTCGAGAAATCCGTGATTGACATAAGCCGCGTCCTCAAATCCGCCCACAATCTGGCCAGCGGTATTAATCGCCAGGGCTTGACTCCCCCGATCGAACCGGGAATAGAGAGAATTTTGTAATCGTTGCCGGTTAGAGTGAAGGCGGTGAAGGTGAGGTTCTTCACCGTGAATGCGAAATATCCCACCGCGGTAGAGCCGTTGGTGTCGGTGAGGGCTGAGAAGTCCCCACCAGGGTAGTCAGCAGTGGAAAATGTGTAGGTCTTTTTCTTGGCGAGGCCCAGTTTCATAGCATCCGGGGCGTCGCTTTCCGACTCCGGCAACGCGAGATGTTGGCGGTGAAGAAGACCAAACGGATCGGTAAGGTCCAGGCGCGCGTTGGGCCGATTGGCCTGCTCGCCTGTTTGGCCGTCGTTGTGGCGCATCATGGTACGGGAGCCTGGATCGATTTGGGCGAAGGCGATGGAAGCGGCCAGGCAGGCCAACAGCGCCATTTCCGCAGTAAGTTTCATCATCTGAGTCATTCTTGTTTTCATTGTGTTTTCTCTTTCTTGTGTTTGTGGTGTAGTGCGCGTGCCTTGGGGATTGCCTGGCTCGGACACGCGACTACCCCGAGGTAAGGCTTGGTTAAGGGTGCAGAATTCGCTTTCAGGACTCCTTCGGCGAATTCAGCGCCCGGCGTTGTTAGGTTGCCGTCCAGGCAAAGGGTTGCGCCCGTTTTGCAGCCTCGGAGTCCGGTGCGGTTGCACGCTGCTGGAGCTCCCCAAGGGAACGTCCACCAGGAATCCGGAGAGGACGCACTCATAGACTCCATTCGAATTGGAGGTCACGCCAACGAAGCAGTATGGCGTCGCGGTTGCGGGCGCATACAGGCGCGTTTCCTGATGCGTGTCGAAGAAGTCATTGCCGTTTTCCGTACCCATGAATGTCGCAGTGAACCAATGCGCTAGGTCAGACGGGATGAGACCTATGAATTCCGGCTTCAATCCTGTTTCCAGCGTCCCCGTTGCATCGAATTCCTGAATCACCAGCCGTTTTCCGGATGGAATGGGCTGGAAGGTACAGTTCGCGGCGCCTGTTCCACCAAACCCCATCTCGCAGGCGTCCTCGTAGGGCTGAAAGGCGTCCAGCACCGCCAGCGGAGTGGGATTGCCCTCGCCGTCGAGTGGGCTGGTAACGCTGACGCCAGCTCCTGCTTCCAGGGTGACGGTCGGAGTGTTGGCAACATTCACGTTGGGCGTATTGGTGACAGTTACATTAGGTGTGTTGGTAACGCTCACGCTGGGCGTGTTGGCGACGTTGACGTTGGGCGTGTTCACCACCACGACCGGCTGGGTCACGCTCTGCGGAGGGCTTTGACCGAGCAATGGAACCGAAGCCAGCAAGCTGGCTGAGATGGCCAAAGCTGCACTGATCGTGCAAGTTGGTAAGAATCGAAGTACCTTCTTCACTGAATTTATCCTCTTCTCTTTCGCTGAAATTCTTGGGGGCCCATGATGCCGGTATGAAGTTTTCTGCCTTATTTCTTACCGCGAGCTGTAGCGCACAGCGAAGACACATCCCAGCGGCAGAACCGGTTTGCTGGGGCGCGCTTCGGCGGTCGGAGCTGCGCTGCTGATTACGACGGCGGTTAGAGTGGGGGCGTCAGCCCCGAACTGGCGTGATACTTCGCCGTATCCCAGTGACCTAAGAGCCATTTTCCAGGTTCGAACCATTGCTGTTTTCATGCCACATCCCTTCCTTTTCATCTTTGGTTGCGGTCAGACGTCCGGTTTGTTGGGCTACTTTGTGCTCGATAATCCTCGGAAGGCAATGGTGGCCGGGTAAGGTTTCACGCGAGATTGGGTAAAGGTTGGGTAACGCTGTAACCTCTTAAAACGAATAAAGATTGGCGAAACCTGGTAAGCGAGGAGGGTCTGTAGAGTAGAATCGCGGCAACAAATCCCCATGGCATCGATAGTTCCAGAAGCCGCAAGGACCGACGGCAAGCTGCGGTTCGACGCTTATGAAGCCGACCCTCGCTCTGGGGAACTGTACAAACACGGCGTTCGGATCCCGCTGGAGGAACGTCCGTTTCGGGCGTTGCTAATCCTGCTTAAGCGGCGCGAATGAGTTAGTCACGCGCGAGGAACTCCAAAAACAGCTCTGGTCATCCGATACCTTCGTCGACTTCGATCACGGGCTGAATACGGCAATAAGAAAGATCAGGCTGGCGCTCAATGATCGTGCCAGCGAGCCCCGTTTTATCGGAACTGTCGGCCGTCGCGGCTACCGCTTTCTGGGTCTGGTGGAACAAGAAACCCGTGTGCTCCCAGAGCGGATCATGACCGAAATCCCGGAAACTGTGCCCGGCATGCCTCCGCCGGAGGCGCAAAATCAGGCGCAAGAGATTGTGGTCGCGGCAGAGCTGGCGTCTGGTGAAACCAGAAAAACCCACTTCGGCCGCCGAGTGCTGATCCTGGCGATCGCTGTAAGCGCCATCGTTATTTTGCTGCTTGCCTATCTTTATCGCCCGGTGATGCCGTTGCCTCGGGTCATCCGCGTCGTACAACTCACAAAATCGGGCGGAGCCGAGCGTAAGGAGCCTCTCTATACCGATGGTCCGCGGCTGTATTACCAGTCGACCGGCCCGCTGGCGGCGGACTGGCAGCTCAGGCAGGTACTGCTGAACGGCAATGAAGACACGCCGGCCGACATCCCGGCCGGGCGTTTTCGCATTCGGGGTCTTTCGCCCGATGACACCGAGTTTCTGGCCCTCTCTCACGACGACCAGTCGACGGTGTGGACGATACCTGTCGCGAATGGATCGCCACAGCGCATCGGCAACCTGGTGGCTAAGGACATTGCGTGGTCCCATGATGGCAGCTGGTTTGCTTATGCCCAGGGCAATCAGCTTTTCGTGGCTAAGTCTGATGGCACATCGTCGCGCTTGCTGGCTACCGTGCCTGATGCTTCCGAAGCAATTGACCACGTGCGCTGGTCGCCGGACGATCGCCAACTTCGCTTCACCCTGAATGGCCTGATCTTCGAGCGCGGAACGCAAGCCATCTGGGAGGTTGGCGCGGATGGACGCAATCTCCGCGAACTGCGCTTTTGGCCGGGCGATCAGATGGAATGTTGCGGCGAGTGGACACGGGACGGACGCTACTTTGTGTTCAGCTCGCGTCGCGAGGGGATGTCCAACCTTTGGGTGGTGGAAGAAAAGGCTGACTGGTGGCACCGTGCCAATCGCGATCCCGTGCAACTGACGTCCGGTCCCGTGAACTATTACCAGCCCATTCCCAGCCGTGACGGCAAAAGCATTTTTGCCATCGGCGTCCAGCAGTCCGCCGAACTCTTGCGCTATGACCCCGGACGCAAGGATTTCGTGGCTTTTCTCGGCGGACAGTCCATCGATACCGTGGAGTTTAGCCGCGACGGCCAGTGGATGGCCTATGTTGACTATCCGGACGGGACGCTATGGCGGGCCCGCAGCGACGGCACGCAGCGACTCCAGCTTACGTTCTCGCCTTTGCGGGTCGGGCTCCCGCGCTGGTCTCCGGACGGCAAGCGGATTGCTTTTCAGGCAACCTGCCCAGGTTGTTTGTACAAGGCCTTCGTGATTTCGGCAGACGGCGGCAGCCCGGAACCTTTGCCTTCGCAACCATTCTCCCAGGCATGTCCAGAGTGGATGCCCGCCGGTGACGCAATCATTTACAGTCGCTCGTACGGATCAGAGCGTCCCGAGTTGTACCGCTTTGATCTGCGCTCAGGGCAGATCGAGAAGATTCCGGGAACCGAAGGCTTGTTTGATCCGAGATGGTCGCCGGATGGACGTTTCCTCCTCACGGTTGAGGCTGCCACCGACAAGTTGTTACTCGTCGACCTCAAGTCCGGCAAACGGACCCAGATCGCCGGCGCGGTGGCGAGGTGGCCATCCTGGTCGGCTGACTCGCAATACATCTATTACATTAGAGACGGAATCAAGTGGATCCTCCGGGTGTCTGTTCCGGATGGGAAAGAGGAAAAGGTTGTAGAGATACCCTTCCGCACGATTTTTTGGCCGTTCACGATCACGCCGGATGGCTCCCTGATTGTGGACCGCGAACATGGCCGCTATGACGCCTACGCGCTCAAGCTGTCGTTTCCCTGACGGCCTCTGGGTCCCTTCTGGCGCATACATTCAGCGTCGCCCGCGACTCAACCAGATAGGGAGACTCTGGTTAAGACTGCCATTTGAAGGGGACGTTCAGGCCATCCGTAAGAGCCGCAAAATCACTGCGGCTTTAGCGGCTGAGGGAATTCGCCATGACTCGATCAGAGTTTCCTACGACCTACACGCGATGGACTACAAGCACATCCCACGCGAAGCTTGTGGTCCAGGCACGCTTGAGCGCTACTGCGGGGAGTCTCCGCGAACCACCGGTTGCTTGGCATCGCTCCATTCGCTATAGGAGCCGTCGTACATAGCGGCGTCGAAGCCCAGATAGCGCGCCAGCAAATAGACGTAGGAAGCTTGCAGGCCGACCTCGCAATAAGAGACAGCCTTCTTGTTGCCGGTGACCCCAGCTGCGGTAAAGAGCTGCCGAATTTGCTCCGGCGATTTCAGCAACGGTTGCTTTCTCGCTGACCAGCGCGTTCTCCCAATAGAGCGATTCAGCTCCCCGCAAGTGCCCGTTGCGATATCGCTTCGACGGGCGGGCGTCGACAATCACAATGTCTTTCTCCGGATGGTCAACCAGCTTCTTCATGTAGTCCATCTTGGCGACGATCTCGGGATGCAGATGGACTGTCAGGGTGCCGGGCTTTCCAGTCGCAGCTTGCGTCGAGGTAGGTCGCTTCTCGCGAGTCCACTGGTCCAGGCCGCCGTCGAGCAGCGCCGCCTGGTTGCCGTGTCCCAGGTAGTCCATGGTGAAGAAGAGACGGGTCGCCATCGGGTCCCAATCCGGCGCGTAATACACCACGCGGGAGTCATCGCCAATGCCGATGGCTTCCAGGTTCTTCTTTAGCTGGTCTGGGGGCAGCAGCTCGGTTCCCGGCGGAGTACGTGACCGGTGGCGAACTTGTCCATCGCCAGATATCGAGCACCCGGGATGTGGGCCGCGCGATAGTCGCTTTCGTCATGGCCGATGTGCACGATCACCAGATTTGGATCATTCAGGTGGTCAGCCAGCCATTGCGTGGAAACGACCAGTTCCGGATGGGCAGCACCGCCTCCCGCGGAACTCGTGGGCGCGCCACTCGCAGCCGAACCGGCCAAGGCTCATCAGCAAGCATGCGGTGAGTATCGAACAGATGCAATTGCGTTTCATCGTTACCTCCGCCAATCGGGCGAGATCATTCTTTTATCGTTGTGCCGTATTCGCGCGCTCCGAGCTCGGCGATACCACCAGTTCGTTGTCCGCCGGCGTGTACCCATTCGTAGACCGAGCCGTCGTACATGGCAGCCTGGTATCCCAGATACTTTGCGACGAAATACGTAAATGACGACTGCATGCCGGTGCGGCAATAGGTGATTACCGACTTGCCCGGCTCAGCGCCGGCGTTTGCAGAATTGCTGTCGCAGTTGCTCCAGATCGAGCATCTGCGGACTCGCGTCGGAGCGAATCAGCTTCTTCCAATACAGGCTTTGCGAGCCGGCGATGTGTCCGGCTTTGGGTACAGCTTCTGAATTTACGATGCCGTCGTATTCCGCTACGGGCCTGGCATCGAGCAGCACGTAATCGGCTGACGCCCTTGCTGGCTCGCAGGCTCAGTTCTCGCATTTGTGCCGTGCTCACCAGAATCTCTGGCTGAACATGTGGAGTGAAGTGTGCATGCACCGGGCGCACCTCTTCCGTCGACGTTTTTCTCGATTCTGCAATCCACGTCTCCAGGCCTCCGTCCAGCAATGCCACCTGATCGCCGTGTCCCAGATAGTCGAGCGTGAAGTAAGCGCGGGCTGCCAGGACACCCCCGGCATCGCCGGTCAGCACCACGCGTGATTGATCGCCTACTCCCAGGCTCTCGAACGTCGCCTGCAAATCCGCGACCGGTGGCAAGCTCGTTCAACGAGTCCTTGTGCTGTTCGACTAGTTCGTCGAGCCGGACAAACCGCGAGTCCGGTATGTGTCCAGAATCAAACTGTCCACGATCGCGGCCAACGTAAAGGACAACGAGATCGCGGTCATGCAGGTGTTGTTCCAGCCAGGCCGAGGACACCAGCATTTCGGGGCGCAGGGCAGGGCGGCTGCGCTCTTGCGCGGGAATGCATTGAAACGCCGGGCTCAGGACTGCGGCCCCAATTAACGCCAGCGCGGCCTTGTTGTGTCACATCTTTCAGCATCATGTCCTTTTCCGGCATGAGTTCACTCGGCCCTCAGCAGCACGACTGGGTCGAGCCTTGCGACTCGGGTTAGCGGGACGAATGACGAAGCCGTCGCCACCGCAACCAGCAGCACCGACGAGACCGCGAAGGTCGTCAGCGTCGCGGGGCGCAATGCCGACGATGACGTGTGACATCGACGTCGACATCAGCCAGGCAGCCGCCAAATCCCGCGCCCAATCCCGCCGTCATGAGTACCAGGACTTGTTTCATCATTGACCGGATAACGGTGCCCGGACTCGCGCCCAGTGCCAGCCGCACACCGATCTCATGTTTCCGCTCACCCACGGCGAGCGCCATCATGCCGCTGATGCCCGATGCGGTGATGCACAACGCCACCACGGCGAAGACACTCAGGAACATCGCGGTGGTGCGTCGCGAGGCCAGCCATTCATCGCGTACTTCCATCATGGGACGCACGTCCGCTACCACGGCAGTCGGATCGATGTCATGCGCGATCCATGCAACCTGCTGTCCGAGTTCCGGGGAGGTCTGCGAACTCCGGATAACCACGTTCATCGCGGCTTGAGGTGCCTGGGCAAACGATCCGTACACTTCATCGACGGGATCCTTGTCCAGGCCGAGATGCCGGATGTCACTCACCACACCGACAATAGGAAGCCACTTCTCCGATGACACGGCAATCTGCTTACCCACTGCACGGCCATCTGGCCAGTAGTGGCTGGCCATGTGCTGGTTGATGATTACGGCCGGCAGCGATTCGTTCTTGTCCTGCTCGTTGAAATCGCGGCCTGCCAGGATGCTGGCGCCCATGGTGCGAAAGTAATCCGGCGTCACGATTCGAATGACGGGTGGAGTGGGTTTCCCGCGATCGATAGCCTGCGCCTCACGAACTTCAATCGGCACCGGCCCGTCCGAGGCCGCGTCGGACAGAGGAATCGTGCTTGCCAGCCCAGCAGACTCGACTCCGGGAAGGCGTCGGGTGCGCTCCAGCAATTCCGTAAAGAATTCCCGGTATTTTCCATTCAGACTGTAAATGCAGGCCGTGAGGACTCCGTTCGGCCGGAAGCCTGGGTCAACCCGCTCCAGATAGAGCACCGTACGCAACGTCAACCCGGCCCCGACCAGCAGGACTACGCAAAGGGCGAGCTGCGCGGTAACCAGCATGCCGCGAGTCTTCGAACTGACTCGCCTGGGCCTGCTGGCTGCGCCCGGCTCCGTGGTGAACAGCGGTGTATAGCGCACGCCGATTGCCGGCACCATTCCGATTACAACGCCACAGGCAACGGACAGCACAAGACAGAAAACGATTACCTGCGGCGTGAAGGCGAGTTGCGAGGCGAGGCTGGTGAACTTGGAGGTAAAGCTCACCAGCAGCCCCACGCTCCAGTACGCAAGGATTAATCCGATGATGCCGCCTAAGATTGCCAGCATGATCCCCTCGGTAATCAAGCCGCGCAGGATGCGGCTTCGACTTGCGCCGAGGATGGTCCGCACCGTCAGCTCGCGGCTGCGCGCCAGCATTCGTGAAACCATGATTCCGGTTACGTTGGCGCATGCCAGCATCAGCAGCAGGCCTACGGCCGCCGCGAGGATGATCAATACGGGCCTGATGTCGCGGGAGAGCTCTTCATGCACCGGCCGCAACCCGATCTCGTAACCCTTCGCGCTCGGGTACTCTTCCGGGTAGGCGGTTCGCAGGCGCTCCGCAATCCGGTTAAGGTCAACTTGCGCTTCCGCCAGCGTTACTCCGGGTTTGAGCGTCGCATACACGTTCATCATGTGCCATGAGCGCTCATGAAGGGCGTGCTCGCCTGAACGCGTAGGACATGCAACCGTGGGCATGTAGACATCAACTTCTGACGGAAATTGCGGGATGGGAGGCAAGATGCCTACCACCACGTGTTCCTTGTCGTTCATGGAATACTTGCGGCCGACGACGTTGGGATCGCCCGCCGAAACCCTTTTGCCAGAAGTTGTAGCTGAGGACCAGGACCGGACGGGCGTTGGCTCTGTCGTCCTCATCCATAAAGGTGCGGCCATAGAGTGGGGTCACTCCCAGGACGCGGAAGAAGTTGGCGGAGACCACTCCCGTCTCGACGCGCGCCGGCTCCCGGCCGCCCAGCAAGCTGAACGTCATCTCGTGGAACTCAACAACCGAATCCAGGGTGTGGTTCTGCGAACGGTAGTCTTCGATTTCTTTCACGGAGAACGCCATGTTCTCGACGCCAATCGCGGGCCTCCGCTGTTGCAGATGAATCAGGTGATTGCCGCCGGAAAACGGCAGAGGCTGGATGAGAATTGCGTTCGCCGCCATAAAGGCCGCCGTACTCGCCCCAATCGCCATTCCGAGAATTGCGATCACCACCACCGTAAACGACAGGTCCTTCCGCATCAGGCGAAGGGCATAGTCAGCGTCCTGGAACAATATCTCCCCATGCTCCCGGAAGGCCGCGGCAAACAAGCCACGGCAAGTGTCCCAGCAGAACTGGATGTACGCCAGACGGCCCGCGGCTCGCGCGTCGTTCTGCTGGTCACGGAAGACTGCCCGCATCTCGCCCGCGAAACGCTCCCGGAAGTCCGCTGGAAACAGGCGCAGGAGGGCGTCAAACAGACGCTCGTGTAATCCCGGCCCCGGCTCAATTGTGGCTGCCATGCGCACCTCAGGCGTTTTGCGGACCCAGTACGTGCTTGGCGCGCGCCAAGGCCAATACCCGTTCCATCCGCTCGGCTTCGGCTTCGGCCACAGCCTTGCCCAGCTTGGTCAGGCGATAGTAACGGCGGCGCTGGTCATCCAGGCTAAAGTCCGGACGCTCTTCCGACTCTTCAATCATGGAGTCGTCCAGCAAGCGCTTGATGATGCCGTACAGGGTGCCAGTGCTCAACTTGACTTCGTTGTTGGTCCTGCGCGCAATCTCCTTGCTGATGACGTACCCGTGCTTTTCGCCGTCGGCGAGAGCCAGCAGAACGTGGAACAGCGCCGGAGTCAGCGGCAAATAGGATTCGATCGATGGTTTCTTGCCCAATGGATAGCCCCTTCATTTCCGCTTGCGGGATTGGCTGCATCGTTATCCCGCGTACTCGTCATATTACCGTTGCATTCATATGTAATACAGTGTAGTAGTACGTTATACGACTTATATGCTCGTGGGCGGGCTGAGTCAAGAAAAAAATGGAGAAGTCCATGAATCTGCTGATTTCCCTCGCTATCGGGGTCCTGATCGGAATTATTTCCGGGATGATCGGATTGGGAGGCGCCATCTTCATCATCCCCATCCTGGTGTACGGCTATGGCATGGACCAGAAGAGCGCGCAAGGGACCTCGCTGGCGACGCTGCTACTCCCTATCGGCGCCCTGGCTTTCTGGAAATACTATAGTGCCGGCCACGTCAACCTGAAGCTGGCGGCGTTGCTGGCCCTCGGCTTCTTTGTTGGGGGTTATTTCGGAGGGTCTTTGGCACAACTCGCGACGGCCCTGCAGCTGCGGCGTGTTTTCGCGGTGTGCCTGGTGGGAATAGCGGTAAAGATGTTCCTGCAGAAGTGAACAACGCCCCCATCACAATCGTCCACCGCTTGAGCGGCAAATGGAAAGCGAAACCACATGCGACTCTGTGCGTTTGCCGGCTTCCTGCGCCTCTTCGCGTGCACAAGTCTTTTCTCGACTCCCGACCTTTTCTTCAGCTTCTTTGCAATTGACATTGTTCAGGCACTTTGTCAGAATCCGCCACGCCTCTGCCCGAGTCGACTAAGTGTGACTTGCAGGCAGCGTGCTACTTTGTTTCCTCTGAGTGAGGCCATGCATGCTCAACGCTGATAGCGTCAGGAATCTCTGCTGCCGCATGGCGCGATGGTTTCTGATCGCAGTGCCGCTCGTTCTAACCATTTCCGCATCATCGCTGGCGCAAACATTCACGGTTTTACACACATTTATGGGTGACGACGGATCTTCGCCCTATGCCGGAGTGACCGTCGATCGCGCCGGCAATCTTTACGGCACGACCAAGTATGGAGGGGTGGCGAACTGTGACTTGGGGTGCGGGGTCTTGTTCAAGCTCGCGCCACAAGGCTCGGGATGGAACTTCACGCCGCTCTACAAGTTCTCTGGCCCAAGTGACGGCAAGTCACCTATTGCTCGCATCGTCTTCGGGCCCGACGGCCGACTCTACGGCACGACCTTAGTAGGCGGCAACACCACGGTAAACGGGGGTACGGTTTTCACTCTCACTCCGCCGCCGACCGTCTGCCGAGCCTCCTGCTATTGGGTCAAGACGACACTATGGTTGTTCGGTCAGAATAACGGCGATGGGCACAACCCCGGCTACGGCGACCTGGTCTTTGATGCGGCAGGTGATATCTATGGCACGACCGAGGAAGGCGGGACAACGCAACCGGCTTGCGGTCCCGGCTGCGGCACGGTGTACATGCTGTCGCGCTCGCAAGGATTATGGAGCGAGACTCTGATCTACCAGTTTGGAAATGGTCCCGGGTATCATCCTTACGCCGGCGTCGCTTTCGATGGCAACGGCAATCTGTATGGCACCACTCCTTATGGAGGCTCCGGCGAGTCGGGCTTGGCTTACGAGCTGACGTCTTTGAATGGCTCATGGTCGCCGACGATTCTCCACAACTTCTCCCTGGAGAATGATGGTGGCGTGCCCAGCGCCGGTTTGGTGCCGGACAATGCGGGAAATCTTTACGGCGCGACAGGTACAGGCGGTCCCGATGGCGGAGGCACGGTTTTCGAGCTGTCGCCCATGGGACTGAACTGGAACTTCACGCTGCTCTATAGCGTCGATTCCCCCGCCCACCCGTTTGCGAACCTCACCATGGACGCAGCGGGAAATTTGTTCGGCACCACGGTCAGCGGTGGTATTTTTCGACATGGCAACGTTTTCAAACTTACCTCAGCGGGCGATTCCTGGACTTATACCTCGTTGTATGACTTTACCGGCGGCAACGACGGAGGCCAGCCCTACGGCGAGGTCGCGCTGGACGCAGTCGGCAACCTCTATGGAACTACGGTAAGCGGCGGCTCAGCCACCGGCCAGTGCCTTATCACAGACGGTTGCGGCGTCGTCTGGCAGATCACGCCGTGATTGGGATTTGAAATTGAGGTGATGCAGGCGTGAGCGAAGCGGGAGCCCGCTGCCGAAATCCTGAGCCCTGGCGAAGGACCTCTGTTGCGCTATACGGCAATAAGATCCACAAAATTACATCCGCGGTCGTATCAGAAGGCTTAATCTGTTATTGCGTGATTTCAAATACCGCACCGTAGGTGTAATCCGCGCCGCCGGGATCGGTGCCATATACAACCCCGTGGCTGTCCACGACGACGCTGCTGATCATTCCGGTGTCGCCTTGGCCCAATTGAGTCAGAATCCAGTTGTTACCGGAAGGCGTGAGCTTGAAAACCACCCCTTGCCACGTGGTGCCGTACAAATTTCCGGCGTCGTCCATGGCAAGCGCGGCAGACGATCCGTTACCAGCCAAGGGCAGCGAGGCCAGCACCGCAAAATCCCACCCTCCATTCGCAGGAGTCAGCGCATAAACCGTGCCAGCGCCGTATTGGCCACCGCTCCGGGTCGCGCCGTAAAGAATGAAGTTCTCCATGATCAGTCCCCCTGGATTAGCACCGTCACCGGAGCCAGTGAAGTTATAGATGACGCTCTCCGTCCAGCCCCCGCCCGACGGCGTTAACTTAAACACCGTCCCGGAGCCGTACCCTCCGCCACCGGTGGTCGTTCCATAGAGATTGCCGGAAGCATCCTGGACCACGCTTACGGGGCCGGCCCCGTCATCCACAGACTGAAACCTGTAGATCACGCTGTAGCTCCAGCTTTGGCCGGAGCGGGTAAGCTTGTACACCACACTGCAGGCCGGGTTGCAGCTACTGCCGGCGCCGCCGTAGATGTTCCCCTGCTGATCGACCAGCAGGTCACCACTGCTCGGGTCACCGCCATCACTGCCACCTTGGAAGGCATGCAAGATCGTCTCCGTCCACGGACAATTCCCCGGGCGGCAGGATGCCGGCGGCTGTAACCGGTACACGATGCCATAGCCGTTGCCGCCGGTCGACGTGGTTCCGTACAGGGCGCCGTCCGGACCAAATATCACACGCGACGCAGGATCGTTGCCATCGAAAGGGGTGAAGAGGTGAAGCTGTGTGATGACCCATCCCGTATCCTCATGCGTCAGCTTGTACACAGTGCCAAGGTTACCGGCTACTCCACCCCTTCCTCCGCCCCTTGCTCCGCCGAGGGTGGTGCCGTAGAGATTGCCGGCGGCGTCTCTCGTCACTCCCGCCATTGGAAAGCTTCCGTCCAGCCCGTTGAAGCTATGAATCGTTGTCCAGGTCTGGGCTCTGGCAGGCAATTCCACACACAGCAGCAAAGCGGCAATCGCAACCCCGCATAGCAAACCGCTGGCGATGGCAGCTGTTTTCTTGGAACTCATGATCGCCTCCGAATAACCGGACTTGCACCGCTGTTATTGCATGATTTCAAAGACCGAACCCAAGTTGTAGTCCCCGCCGACGGGATCGGTGCCGTATACCACCCCGTTGCTGTCCACGACGAGACTGCAGCTGATTCCGAGGTCGCCGTTACCCAACTGTGTCAGAACCCAGTTGTTGCCGGAAGGCGTGAGCTTGAAGACGAGCCCAGACCAGGCGGTGCCATACAAATTCCCGTTGTCGTCCATGGCCAGCTTGGCTTCCGATCCGCTACCGGCCAGAGTAGGCACCGAGGCCAGCACCGTAAAATTCCACCCTCCATTCGAGGGACTCAGCTCATAAACCGTGCCGGCGTTGTACTCGCCGTCTGTCGGGGTTGTGCCGTAGAGATTGCCACAGCAGTCGAAGATGAGTCCTGCGTCCGGAAGAGCCCCATCGCTGGGGTCAGTAAAGGTGTAGAGCACGCTCTCCGTCCAGCCCGAACCCGACGGCGTCAACTCAAAAATCACGCCATTGTCGCCCCCTCCGCCATGGACGGTTGTTCCATAAAGATTGCCGGAAGCATCCCGAACCACGCCGCCGTCGGGGTTCTCCCCGTCATCGCCTCCCTTAAACGAGTAGATCACGCTGTAGCTCCAGCTTCCGCCGGAGCGGGTAAGCTTGAACACCAAACCGCAGTACCCATTGCAGCCGACGCCATTGCCACCGAGCACCGCAGTGCCGTAGATGTTCCCCTGCTGATCGAACGCCAGGTCGCCACTGCCCGGGTAAGCGCCATCGTTGCCGCCCTGGAAGGCATGCAGCATCGTCGCCGTCCACGGACAACTACCCGAATGGCAGAATCCCGGCGGCGGCTGTAAGCGGTACACGGTGCCATAGCCGCTGCCGCCGTCATACGTGGTTCCGTACAGGGCGCCGTCCGGACCAAATATCGCCCGCGACTCAGGACCGTCGCCATCTAAACCGTTGAAGAGGTGAAGCGTTGTGAGGACCCATCCCGTCTCGGTATGCGTCAGTTTAAAGACAGTGCCATGACTAGTCGGTCGTCCACGCCATCCTCCTCCGGAGGTGGTGCCGTAGAAGTTGCCAGCGGCGTCCCTCGTCAGTCCCGCTACAGGACCCGCTCCGTCCAGCTGCGTGAAGCTATGAATTACCGTCCAGGTCTGCGCGCTGGCGGACACTTCGACGCACAGCAGCAACGCGGCAATCGCAACCCCGCATAGCAGACTGCTGGCGATGGTAGCTGTTTTCTTGGAACTCATGATCGCCTCCGAATAACCGGACTGGCGGCTGGGAGCTTATCACAATCTAGTGACCACCACTTGTCTTTGTGAAGTACTCAGGCGCGCCGTAAAGAGTGAGGGCAGAGCTTCTTGTCGAACTCTCTATTACAAATCTGCCTACAGTGAGACTCTGTGAGATTTCAGATTGGCTGTACCCTATTGAAAGTCCTTAATGAAATCTGGTGAAAGTCGGTGATTCGAAGTCATTTGTGATGTGTGGCTTGGCGTCGCCTTGTTGAAAGCTAGCAAAATCTGGTGAACGTTGGAGGCGCGACAAAGTCGGCCCCGAGTCTGTTACGGCAACATTGTCCGTCAGACAGGGGTCAACCGAATGGCGTTGTTTCTTCATAACCCAATCTCCTGTGCTGCAACAGAAAATCTCATCAGAGCAAGAAGTGTTTCCCGGAGTCATTGATGATTCACTCGCGGGGCGGGGTCGGTCAGTGGCACGAAGCCACTTCCTTCAGCCAACGATACTGATGACGATCACACGGATAAAGATTGGTCGGGGAGAGAGGATTTGAACCTCCGACCCCCTGGTCCCGAACCAGGTGCTCTACCAGGCTGAGCCACTCCCCGACTAAGGCAGGAACTGCGGGATTCGCAGTATCGGCACGCTGTTTGAAATCTGCTGGGTCAGTGCGAACGTGCCAGCTTCATTATAGCAGAGGAGGCCGACTGCCCTCGCGGCGAGAAGCGACGCACTGCTCCAATCAAGACAATCCAAAAGCAACGGGAGCGGTACGATTCAGCCCACACCGAAAGACATCGCAACAAGCACAAGTTAATTCAGGAAAAATTTGGTATAGAGCGTGTCGCGTTGTGCGGGACGGAAGCCTGCGTCGCGAATGATGCGCCGCAGTTCTTCTTCGGTGGTGCAGTTGCGAACGCCGGCGGCGCGCACCACATTCTCCTCGATCATCACTGAGCCCACATCGTTGCCGCCGAAGCGCAGGCCGGTCTGGCAGACTTTCAGCCCCTGCGTCACCCAACTCGACTGAACATTTTCAAAGTTGCTGAGGAAGAGGCGCGCGAGCGCCAATGTCTTTAGATATTCGACGGCTGTAGCCTCATCCCATCCGCGGCCGCCGAGCGCGGTATTTTGCGGCTGGAACGACCAGGGAATAAATGCGGTGAAGCCGCCGGTCTCTTCCTGCAAATCGTAGACTGCCTGAAAGTGATTGATGCGATGCTCGTAGGTCTCGCCGACGCCGAACATCATGGTCGCCGTGGTCCTCATGCCGAGCTTGTGCGCGGTGCGATGAACATTGAGCCAGTCGTTGGTCAGGCACTTGAGGCGAGCGATCTTGTAGCGCACTTCGTCGTCGAGGATCTCGGCGCCGCCGCCGGGAATGGAGTCCAGACCGGCATCGCGCAAGCGGCGGATCGTGTCTTCGATGCTCAGAGAGCTGACCTCGGCAATGCAGATGATCTCCGATGCCGAGAAGCAGTGCAGGTGGACCTGCGGGAAGCGCTGCTTCATTCCGCTCAGCAAGGCTTCGAACCACTCAATCTTCAGGTCGGGATGCAAGCCGCCTTGCAGCAGCACGCCGGTGCCGCCCAACTCGACCGTCTCCTGCACCTTGTCGTAGATCGTCTCGAAATCAAGGATGTAACCTTCCTTGGCCAGCTTGCCCTTGAGCGGACGGTAGAAGGCGCAGAAGGTGCAATACTCGGTGCAGAAGTTGGTGTAGTTAATGTTGCGGTCGATGATGTAGGTGACCACGCCGTCGGGATGCAGCTTGCGGCGCAGTGCGTCAGCCTCCATGCCGATGCCGATCAGATCATCGGAGCGATACATCTCCAGCGCTTGAGCTTTGGTCAAAGACATAAGAAATGCAAGCTATGCAACCCCACCTGACATTTTAGCTGTCTGAGAGAAAGTAGGGAAGCGGCTGATAGGTTGCGTCCTGGGGGTGCGTCCAGATTGTGGCGGGCGCTTCAAGCTTGGTCTTCGCCGCCCACGAGCATTTTGTGCAACCAGAATTGAACACACATCAGCGAAACAATGCCGCAAGACCCGCGTTTATATCTGCGGCGATAGTCTTGGCCAGCCGCAGCACAACGTAAAGTTTCAGGTAACATTAACTTTCAGGTTCCAGTTTCGTCCGGCAACATTCCGGGCCGCTGGGAAAGAAGGCGAAAGAATGAAGCTTTTTACTTCGACCGCGAGGCCGGTCCTCAGAATGCTGGGGCCTGCACTCCTGATGTTACTGGCGATTCCCACGTGGGCGAGCCTGGGTGACACGGCAGGCTCGGTGCTTAACGATCAGGCGCAATGGAAGGGCACGCTCACCAGCGTGGACAACGGCACGTACATTGTGCACGAAATTACCCTGCCATCGGGCGCCAAGGTGCGCGAGTTCGTCTCGCCCGCGGGAGCGGTGTTCGGTGTCGCGTGGGATGGCCAATTCCCACCCAACTTTGCGCAACTGCTGGGTCCTTATTATCAGCAGGTGCAGCAAGCCATTGCAGACCAGAAAGCCGCAGAGCAGGCGAGTGAGCAGCAAGGCGGCGTCACGACACGACGGCGGCGCGGTCCAGTCGTGATCGACACGCCCGGTATCGTGTTCTCGCAAGTGGGACACATGCGCAGCTTCCACGGCGTAGCCTACATTCCACAATTAGTGCCGCAGGGCGTTCAATCCAGCGATATCCGCTGAAGGAGACAATCTCGTGATAGTGCGCAGATTTGGGCTGTTGCTTGTGTTGGGAAGCATTATCGTGATGGCTGCCTGCGGTGGCAGCGGCGGTTCCTCAGGGTCAACGGTCACTTCCGTGAGCGTGAGTTGTTCGCCGACTACGGTCACCTCCGGGGGAAGCAGCCAGTGCACGGCGACGGTGAGCGGCACCGGCAACTTCAGTACATCGGTTACGTGGAGCGCGAGCGCCGGCTCAATTTCTACGACCGGTTTGTTGACTGCACCTGTTGTCACTACCAGCCTGGTGGATACCGTCACAGCGACGTCAGTACAAAACACCACCATCGCAGGAACGGCGGTCGTCACAGTGAACCCGACTGCGTCAGGAGGTAACGTTGCACCCCTCACGGTTGACGCTGGGCCAGCAGGGCTAGGCTACGTCTCGACCAACGTGGCATTCACCACCGTTCTAGTTTGCATTCCGAATACGACCACGTGTCAAACCATCGATCACGTGATGGTGGACACCGGCTCCTCGGGCCTGAGATTGCTGTCGGCCGCCGCCGGCGGCGAGTTCAATCTCTCGTTGCCTCCGGAAAACGATTCCAATGGAAACCCTCTTGGCGAGTGTCAGGTCTTCCTGGATGGCTATGTCTGGGGGACCGTCAACACAGCAGACGTAGTCATGCTGGGTGAAACAGGCGTCGTCAGTTCCGGTGCAGGTCATTCTTCCGTCGACCAGCTCGCCGGGGGTCCCGAGTACATGCTCCAGCCAGAATCCTTCGGGAGGAGCAGGCAACGAGGGCGACAGCCTGAACGCCTTTGGCGCCAACGGCTTAATCGGTGTAGGACTGTTCCCACAAGACTGCGGAGGGTTTTGCGTAAGCAACTCGACGAATCCAACGGTCTATTACGACTGTCCTTCCTCCGGATGCAATCCGACTACGGCGACTCTGGCGCAGCAAGTGCCGAATCCGGTAACAAAGTTTCCGGTCGACAACAACGGAGTAGTCATCGAGCTGCCTTCAGTGCCCGACGGCGGCTCACCGACGGTGAGCGGCGCGATGATCTTCGGCATCGGCACGCAATCGAACAATGGCCTGGGCAGCGCACAGGTGTACAACGTGCCTGACAGCGGCAACGGCGCCGGCACTCTCACTACCACCTTCAACGGAAACAGCATGCCAGGGTTCCTGGATAGCGGCTCGAACGGGTTTTTCTTCAATGATTCCAGCATCACGCTTTGTACGGGTGCTTTGAAGAGCTGGTATTGCCCGAGCCCATCGCCTGACAACCTGACCGCCAGCAACCAGGGCACAAGTATGAACACCGGGGTGCAAGTTAACTTCAGCATTGAAAACGCAGGCGCTCTTTTCCAGGGTGCCAACAGCGCCTTCAGCACTTTGGGAGGCCCCTATATAAGTACGCCGGCCGCATTCGATTGGGGGCTGTCGTTCTTCTATGGGAAGAATGTGTTCACGGCGATTGATGGCTCAAGTGCGCCAGGAAACCCGCCGTATTTTGCCTATTGATGCGTGGCAAGCCGTTTCCGCGAAGATGGTTCTAGACGAGGAGACGAAAATATGGCTACTGAATGGGGTGTTAACAGCTTGGCCGCGGGGCAGGCAGCCGGTTGGTCTTTCACCAGGCCCGCACAACCTGGATTCCTTCCGGTCATTTCCGTGAGGCCGCTCACTCCAGATTTCTCACCTCCCCAGTGGTCGTACGTGGGCGCTGGGGATCTAGGCCTCGAGGGAATTAGCTTTCCTGTGTGGACTCATTTGGGCGTCAGTACGATTTGGTCCCAGATGAGCGATGACCTCACCGACAATATCTACTATTTGCTGGTCATGAATTTCGGTAATCAAACCGTCGAGTACGCTTTCGTGGAAGCTGATTTGTGAGGTGAGTCGCATGAAGGCAACTTTTTTGCACGATCAGGACGGCCGCATCCTTGCCATTTCAAAGGCAGTGGACCTGAAGCAAGCCGGAAGTAAATTCACGCGGGTTGGCATGGTAGCGGGCCGTGGTCAGCAACTTCTTGAGTTGCATTTGGCGGAAGAGCATGCCAGCAAGTCGCTCCGGGAACTGCATGAGCAATTTCAGATCGATCTCGCCACATCAAAACTAGTTAAGAAGCGGGAACCGGGCCCCAAGTGACAACACCCTCGGACGCCGCTCCGGTCCTTCCATTTCTTGTCCTGATCGGCTCAATGGGGAATGTGCCGAGCCCGGTGTCGCCGGCTGAAGCTGGCTCAGGATGAGAAACAAGTCCAAGACGCTGGCCTGAAGGCCAGTTCTACCTGTCGAAGGGCTGTGCACCGAGAGCTTGACTCGTCCTTTGTTCGGCGTTTCAATTGTCGAATGCCGGGCAAGTCCACCAAGCAAAAGCCTGCCGCAGCCAAGAAGCAGCGTTCTCCCAAAGCCAAAACCAAAGACACCGAAAAAGTGCCGATCGCCAGCCGGCCCGTAATGCCGGCAGGATACGGGACGCGCAACTCTCGCAAGGGCCTGCTCAACTGGACTTGGGCGCGGGAACGTCTCACCAAGTCACATAACTACGTGATTGTCACCGTCCGTCCGGATGGGCGGCCGCATGCCATGGGCATGCACGGATTATGGTTCGAAGATAATTTCTACTTCGGTACCGGCGATACGACTCGAAAGGCGAAAAACCTGGCAGCCAACTCGAATTGCATCATCATCACTGAGCAACTGGACGAGCTGATCATCGTCGAAGGAACCGCGAAGACGGTTCGACATGATACGGTGCCGCAGCGGCTGTCGGATGCGAGCAAGCAGAAATACGGCTGGCCGGTAGACCCGGGGGCGGATGGCGTCTTGTTCAAAGTAGAACCGAGGATAGTGTTTGCCCTTCCGGAGAAGCAGTTCGCGACAGCACTAACGCGCTGGAAGTTTCAATAGTTGCGACGGGTTCGGATGCGAGCTGATGTTGCTAGGCCACGGTCTTAACCGGACTGGTACCGTCATCCGACTGCGGCTTTTGCCGCTGGCGTCGCCAATAGTAAAGTGCCACCAGCGCGCCTGCTACCGCCAGCGCAATTAAGGTATACAGCAGAGGCTGGTAATAGCGGCTAAGCCAGCCAACGATATGGCGTCCATAGCGGTGGCCCAGGTAGGCGAGCAGGGTGTAGCGTGCCGCTCGTCCCAAGCGCCAGCGCAGTCAAGAACTTTTGCGGCGGATACTTGAGCGCTCCCGCAACAATCAGGGTAGGGACAATGGGCACTGGCGGCGGGCTGACGGCAGTCACCACAACCGACCAGAATCCGTAGCGCCTAAAAAGGTGGTTGGCCTGTCCGGGCACGTTTCTTGGATAGCTTCTTATCCAGCGTCTGCTCCCCGCCTTTCAGCCCGATGCGGTAGGTCAGGTAACCGCCAATGAGAGATCCGATGAGCGCCATGAGGGCGTAATACCACCAGGGCTCATGCCGCGCCGCAGCCAACAGAATTGTGGCCGCATCCATACCGCCGGGCAGAGGGATGAAGGAGTTGTCGATCAGCCCAAGGGCGATGAGCCCAGGGCCGCCCAGGCGCCTGACCAGGTGCATGAGCGTCTTCTTCACGACAACGGTTGCGAGCAAATGCATTGGCCCTTTCCGTGGAACGGATCGCCTGGAATCGCCGACCCCTAAGGATTAGAAGCAGAACAGAGGCAAATGGAGCAGGTCAAGCAGGGAATAGCCCGCCCGGGGAGAATCGTGCCTGCACTGCAGCCTACTTTCGCGTGCCGCCAAACGCTACTGGCCCAAGGAATCGCAGGTCCGGAATCGCCGGAATGAGTCCGATCTCCTGCGAATATTGCAGAAAGAGCTTGAGGCCGCCGTGGCTCTCGCGATCCAGATAATAGTGGATATTTTCCGTGAGGTAACTGCGAATGTCGTCCTCACTCAGCCCCAGCTTTGGAGACCATTCGCGGGCGATGATATTGACGTTGTGCGCTTCGAGCCCGTGGTCGCGTGACTCCTGAAACACCTTCGCCAGATTCATGCCTTTGGGTTGGCGATTCAGGGCGTCAAGCCGGACCGCCCAGAACGCAAAAACGAATGGCTTCCCGGTCGCCCGGTGCCAGAGGTGCGCCAGGTCGTAGAGATGATATCCGGCATTCAGCGGAACCTGCAAAGCAGCATCGCCGATGAGCAGGGCTGCGTCGTGACGGTGCAGCATTTCATCGAGCTTGGGCGGATGGGGCGTGAGATCGCGCGGACCGCCGAAGAACTTCGCGAATAGGACCTGCAATAGAGCAACGGAAGTGCGCGAGGAGGTGTCGGCGGCGACGGTGCGCACGTGGTCGATGGGTTTTGTGCTGACCAGCAAGATGGAGCGGACGCAATCTTTGGCGGCGATGGCAACGTTGGGCAGGATAACCAGCTCTGGAATTTCCGCATACGTGAAGGCCGGAATGATGCCAATGTCGGCGCGGCCAGCTGCCAGGGCAGCCGCGCAGGCAGATGGGATGGTGTAGCTGATTTCGAAGTCCCGGCCGGCGTCGCCGCGTTCCAAGTCCCACATCAGAGGCGCAGTGTTCAGGAAGGAAATAGCAGAAATACGCAGGCGGGACATGAAGGATTGAGTCTAACAAAACGGAGTGCGCAACGTTGCGCTCTCGTTTCCGTCGAACGCCGTTTCACCACGGAGACACGGAGGGCACGGAGAAGGAAGAAAAGTCAAAAGAAAGATCAAAGAAAAAAGGGTCAAAGGAAAGGGAAGAGAAGTCGGAGAGAAGAGAAGCCTCCGTGTGCTCCGTGTCTCCGTGGTGAAAACGCTCTTCACTCGACGGCGTGACCGGCGTCCTTGACGGTAACCTGCGCGAAGGTTACCCTGCGCTCATCTGGGCCCAGCCGGACGCCGGAGTTTCTATGGACGTGGAAGTATCGATCCGGGCACAAGACTTCGCCCTGACCCGCAAACTGCAGTGGTTGGCGATTTCCCTGACCCCTGGCGTGGGCGCGGGACGAGGACGAAAGCTGGTTGAGCGCTTCGGCGGAACGGATCGGCTTTTCACGGCATCGTTGACCGAACTTGAAGCCGCTGGACTACCTGCGGCCGCAGCGCAGAGTATCGCCCTGGGGAAGTCGCTGGAACTTGCCTCGGCCGAATATGATCAGGTGCGCGAGGCTGGTGTCTCCATCATCGTTCCGGGCGACGCGGAATTTCCCCGACAGCTGCTGGAGATCTATGATCCTCCTCTCGCACTATACCTTAAGGGTAATGCGGAAGTCATTGATAAGCCTGGGATTGCTGTGGTCGGCACGAGGCACCCAACTCCCTATGGATTAGGCATGGCTGAGCGGCTGGCTTGCGACCTGGCGGCTCGGGGCCTGGTGATCTTCAGCGGAATGGCGCGCGGAGTCGATAGCGCCGCCCATCGTGGTGCTCTGAACGCTCACGGGTATACGGTCGCCATCTGGGGCACCGGAATCGATGAGGTGTACCCCAAGGAGAACCGGAAGCTCAGTGACCAAATTTTGGACACCGGTGGAGCAATTTTGTCCGAATTCCCTCTGGGCACATTTCCCGCGCCGCAGAACTTTCCCATCCGCAATCGCCTCATCAGCGGCATTTCGGTCGGCGTGCTGGTCATCGAAGCAGGTGAATATAGCGGAACGCGGGTGACCGCCCGTTGCGCCCTGGAGCAGGGACGGGACGTCCTCGCGGTCCCCGGCAACGTGACCAACAAGATGTCATGGGGTCCTAACACCTTGATAAAGCAAGGGGCCGCGCTGGTCGCCACCTGGGAAGACGTCTGGGAAGAGCTCCCCGCGGACACCCGCCTGGCGCTGACCCCTCCGGCTCAGCCTGCATCGGAAACAGGGGCTTCAGCATCATTGTTTCAGGGGGCGCAGCTGTCGCCCCACGAAAAGAGAGTGCTAGGGTTGCTGCGGTCCGACGAATCCACCCACATCGATCAACTGGTTGAACGCCTCTCCTCGCATCTGTCGTCATCGGAGATCTTCGCCGCCCTGTTTGAGCTGGAAATGAGTGGTAACATCCGGCAGCTTCCGGGGAAGTACTATGTGCGGACGATGTAGGGCGACGCGGAAGCGCCGCTTGAGCTGTCAGCTTCGGGGCTCTTAGCTCTTGGCCTTTAGCTCTTAGCAAAACGTGAGTTGGTTCCAATTGCGCCCACATAATCGGAGGGATGAATGAGAGACTTCAACGACCTGCTTGTCTGGGAGCGATCGCACCGATTGACGCTTGCTCTATACCGAGCCACAGATCATTTTCCGAAATCTGAGATGTTTGGCTTGACGAGTCAGATTCGTCGCGCCGGAGCATCGATTCCGACCAATCTGGCTGAAGGCTGCGGCAGGTGGGGCGACGGCGATATGGGCCGCTTCTTGCAGATCGCAATGGGATCAGCGAGCGAACTGGACTACCTGTTGCGACTTGGAAAGGACTTGGATTATTTTCCAGCCTCCGAATACCAGCAGTTGGCCGCCGAGTTGAGCGAGATAAGGCGAATGTTGACAAGCTTTTATAAGCGCGTCCGGCGTCCTGCAGAAGGACGTACTAGTCCGCAGTTTGCTAAGAGCTAACAGCTAAGGGCTAAGAGCCGGCCCGCTCGCGGCTTTGCCGCAAACGGGCCAGCCGTGCTAGCTTCATACACGTAATCTGCAATCCAGAGGTTCTATTGGCAAAAGGTTTAGTCATCGTCGAGTCGCCCGCTAAGGCGAAGACGATCCAAAAATATCTCGGCTCGGGCTACGACGTGGAAGCCTCGCTCGGGCACATCAAAGACTTGCCCAAGAAGTCGCTCGGCGTCGACTTGGACAACGACTTCTCCACCGAGTACGTCGTCATTCCCGGCAAGGAAAAAGTCGTCGCCAAGCTGAAGAAGCTGGCCAAGACGGCGAACGCCATCTACCTGGCGCCTGATCCCGACCGCGAGGGCGAGGCCATTGCCGCTCACCTGGCTGAAGAGTTGGGCGGAGATCGGGTCGACGGCAAGAAAGCGAAGAAGAGCGCGATCATCCCCATCCGCCGCGTGACCTTCAACGAGATCACCAAGCGCGCCGTGCAGGAGGCATTCCTCCATCCTCGCGACATCGACGCCAACCTGGTCGACGCGCAGCAGACCCGTCGCGTCCTTGACCGCCTCGTCGGCTACCAGATTTCGCCGCTTGCTGTGGGACAAAGTGCGCCGCGGCCTTTCCGCCGGCCGCGTGCAGACCGTCGCCCTGCGCCTGATCGTCGAGCGCGAACGCGAGATCAAGGCCTTCGTCAAGGAAGAGTACTGGACCATCGACGCCCATTTGCAGGGCCAGAAGCCGCCGGCGTTCGATGCTCGCTTCCTCGGCATCGGTGAAGAGAAGACGCCAATCTCCAACGGCGAAGAAGCCGAAAAGATTAAAGCTGCGCTGGAGAACGCGGATTGGGCTGTTCGCTCGGTCGATACGCGCGAGCGGCGCCGCAGTCCCGCCGCTCCATTCACCACCAGCAAGTTCCAGCAGGACGCCTCGCGCAAGCTGCGCTTCAGCGTGAAGCGCGCCATGATGATCGCCCAGCGCCTGTATGAAGGCATCGATCTGGGAGGCGAAGAAGGCACGGTCGGTCTCATCACCTACATGCGTACCGACTCGCCCCAGGTGTCGAACGATGCGCTGGCCGAAGTGCGCGAGTACATCGGCAAAGACTTTGGCAAGGAGTTCCTGCCCGAGTCGCCGAACACCTACAAGTCGAAGAAGGCCGCGCAGGAGGCCCACGAAGCTATACGTCCAACGTCGGTGGCGCGTCATCCGGATCAGATGAAGCAGTATCTTGCAGGAAGACGAGTACAAGGTTTACAAGCTGATCTGGCAGCGCTTCGTCGCCTCGCAGATGAATCCCGCGATCTTCGACCAGACGACCGTCGACATCGACGCCAAACCGAAGACGGGTGACACCGTTTACCGCTTCCGCGTGACCGGTTCCGTGCTGAAGTTCGAAGGCTTCCTCAAGGTCTACGAGGAGTCGAAGGACAGCAAGGACGAAGAAGACGAGGCGCTCAAGCACAAGCTGCCGCTGCTGGTGGAAGGTCAGAAGCTCACGCTGAAAGGCCTCAATCCGGAGCAGCACTTTACCGAGCCGCCGCCGCGCTTCAACGAGGCGTCTCTGGTAAAGGAACTGGAAGAGCGTGGCATCGGCCGGCCTTCGACCTACTCGGCGATCATCAGCACCATCCAGGAGCGCCAGTACGTGCAGAAGGTGGGAGGGAAGTTCATTCCCACCGAAATCGGCTTGGTGGTTACCGATCTGCTGGTGGCAAACTTCAAAGACATCTTCGATCCGCAGTACACGGCACGTCTGGAAGAGGAACTCGACGAGATCGAAGAGGGCAAGGAAACCTGGACCGACGCGCTGAAGGGCTTCTACAAGAAGTTCGAGAAGGAACTCCATTACGCCGAAAAGCACATGGAGAACGTCAAGCGGATGGAGAAGCCCACCGACGAGAAGTGCGAACGGTGCGGCTCGCCGCTGGTCATCAAGTGGGGCAAGCACGGCTCGTTCTACGCCTGCAGTGCGTATGACAAGACCGATCCCAACAGCTGCACCTTCACCAAAGAAAATCCTATCGATCTGCCTGACCTGGATTCAGCCGACGTACAGGAGACCACGCAGGAAGAGTATTGCGAAAACTGCGGCCGTGCCGATGGTGCTGAAGCGCGGCCGCTTCGGACAGTTCATGGCCTGCACCGGATATCCGGACTGCAAGACCACGCGCCGGCTCGATCAGGGCAAGAAGGTCCCCGACATTCCGTTGGACGAGAAGTGTCCGCAGTGCGGGCGGAATCTCCTGCTGCGTCACGGCCGCTTCGGCGAGTTCATCTCGTGCAGCGGCTATCCCGACTGCAAGTGGGTGAAGCAGAACTACATTGGCGTGAAGTGTCCGGAGTGCAAGACCGGCGACCTGGCGGAGAAGAAGGCGCGCCGTGGCAATCTGTTCTACGGCTGCTCGAATTATCCCAAGTGCAAGTTCACCTCGGCCTACAAGCTGGTAGACGAGGCCTGTCCGGAGTGCGGCAGCCCGTATCTGCTGGAGAAGAACCTGAAGTCGGGAACCTTCATGGTCTGTCCGAACAACAAGCGGACTGACACCGCCGATGCCGACCAACCCAAGCGCCGCGGGAAGAAGAAAGCCGAGGATGAAAGCACGGTTAAATGTGACTACTCGCGCGAATTGAAGCCCGAGGCTGTTGCATAATAGTCGGATTGTCAATCCAAACCGCCCGGCCGTCGAGCCGGGCATTTATATGAGAAAGGGGTGAGAACATGGCAGGACAACTGAAAGACGCGACCATCATTGCACACCTGGTCGTCGACGACAGCGTCAAGGCTGCGGAGTTTTACAGAGATGCGTTTGGCGGGGAGATTCTCGGAATCCATAAAACGCCCGATGGCAAGGTCATGCACGCCGAGCTGAATATCGGCGGCGCCAGGCTGATGCTGGCTGACGTATTCCCCGGATTTGGCTGCGGCTCGCCGCATGACCCTGGGCGGCAGCCCGGTGGTGCTGAATCTCTACGTCAAAGAAGATGTCGACAGCTTGTTCAATCAGGCTGTCGCCGCGGGCGCGAAGGTCACGATGCCGTTGGGAGATCAGTTCTGGGGCGATCGCTACGGCCAGATCACCGATCCCTTTGGCCATCGCTGGGCCTTGGGCCAGCACGTCGAAGATGTTGCCCCCGAAGAGATGGAGCGCCGCGCTAAAGAGGCCTTCTCCAAGATGGCAGACTGCGCTCAGAAGTAGCTGCGCTGAAGCCTGCGCAGGAATCTCATCATCTAACCACAGGAGAAGCCGTCGTCATGACGGCTTTTCCAACCTTAATCTCGCCTGGAGGAATCATGAGCAGTTCACAGCCCACTTATCGAAGATGCCGAACTCGTTCTGAAACTTTACGATCTGCGGCGCGAAGCCGTTATGCGGCAGGCGCGTGATTTTGTCGCCATGTTCTCACCCGCGACCGTTTGAAGAGTTGATGGCAGTCGTGGGCGCGTTCGGCACCAAGGAAAACGCCTATGTGCGCCAGGTCCTGGGCTACTGGGAGATGGTTGCGTCCCTCATCGTCCACGGCACTCTGAATGCCGCGCTGGCGGAGGACACGCTTGGGCGAGATGTACTTCGTGTACGCCAAGGTACAGCCCTTCGTTAAGCAGATGCGGCAGATGATGAAGTCGCCGGAGTTCCTGCAGAACCTGGAAAAGGTTGTGGAGGGTACGCCAGAAGAACCGTGAGCGCCTGGAGCGCATGCAGGAGCGCATGGCCGAGTTCGCCAAGATGCGCGCCGCCGCTGCCACCAAGTAGGAGCGACAAGGGCGCCAATCCAGACCTTGTTGTTTGAAGGGGCGCGGTCTCAGCCGCGCCCCAAGGTTTGTATCAGGACACGACTTCAGCAGACTGCGGGAAAACTCGCTTTTGGCATGCTTTGTAACAGGGCACGACTTCAGTCGTGCCGATGAGCCGTTTATTTTTGTCCTCCCGAGCGGCCTTCAGGCCGCGAGGGATCCGCCAGCCGCGCATCACTTCTAGCTCAAATACTCGCGAATATAGGGATCGTTGCAGCGCAACAGTTCTGCCGCGGTCCCTTCGAAGATGATCTGGCCGTCGCGAAGAATCAGGAACTTGGTGTGAAGGTCGCTGCTGTGCGCCGTCCTGGACGGGCACCATTTTGTTCTGCTGCGCGATCGAAGTAGTGGCTGGCCATGGTGAAGGCGTCCTGCAGACGATGGGTCACCAGCAGGGAACTGGTCTGATAGACATCGCGTTGCTTCACAATCAGCTCGATGATGGTGTTGGACGTGACCGGATCGAGCCCTCCGGTGGGCGAGTCGTACAGCAGGACTTCGGGCTGCGTAATGATGGCGCGCGCAATCGCCACGCGCCGCCGCATACCGCCCGAGAGCTCCGAGGGAAACAACGCGACGGTGTGCTCCAGCTCCACGAAACGTAGCGCCTCCAGCACCCGGGCATGGATCTCGTCGGTGACTCTTCCGGTTTCTTCGATCAGACGATAGGCTACGTTTTCCTCCACCGTCAGCGAGTCGAACAGCGCGCTCTCCTGAAACACCATTCCGATCTTGCGGCGCAGCGCGAAAAGCTCCTCCTCCCGCATCTGCGTGATTTCGTCGTCCAGCACCTTGATGCGGCCGGAATCGGGCTTCAGCAGGCCCAGCGCCAGTTTCAGGATCAGAGTTTTTCCGGTACCGGCCACGCCCATCAGGATTTTGGTTTCGCCCCGGGGAAGCTGAAATGAAATTCCCTCCAGCACGGGATGATCGAAAGCGATGGCGACATCTTCAAAGCGTATGAACCGGTTCTCCCGGTCGGGAGCTGAGCGGCGCGCGTTGCTCTTGTGGCGGGGCGAGTATTGGCATCGTCAGTATTGAAAGAATCCCATCAGCAGGCGGGTCATGAAAAAGTCGCTGACCAGGATCAGGACCGAAGCGGCCACCACAGCCTGCGTGGTGGCGCGGCCCACGCCCTGCGTCCCGCCCTTGGCCGATAAGCCGTAGTAGCAGCCAACACTGGCGATGATAAAGCCGAACATCATCGGCTTAGTGCAGTCCCATGAAAACGTCGCCAAAGCGCAGGGCCTGGTAAGCCGTGGTCCAGTACTGGTTGGCATCGAGCCCCAGCAGCAGATAGGAAATCACGAAGCCGCCGGTCAGTCCCACCAGGTCGGAGATGATGCTGAGAAAAAACAACATGACCACGGTGGCCATCACCCGCGGCGTTACCAGCTTCTTGGAAGGATCGACGCCCATGGCCCGCATGGCATCGATCTGCTCGGTCACCTTCATGGAGCCCAGTTCGCTGGCCATGCCGCTGGAATTGCGGCCGGCCACCATCAGGCCGGTCAGCACCGGACCGAGCTCGCGAACCATGGAAAGCGATACCAGCTTGCCGGTCAGCGAAAGCGACCCAAACTGCTGCAACGTGCTGGAGGTCTGCAGCGCCAGCACGGCGCCGGTGAAGAAGCCCGTGAGCACCACGATGGGCAGCGAGCCCACACCGATCTGGTCAGCCTGCAACAGTGTGTCGGCCAGGTAGCGCGGACGTGCAAAGATATTGCTGATGGAGCGGCCGGCGAGCAGGGAATAGTCCTGCACCGCCTGCACCTGCTCCTTCGCGAAATCACGTGGGCGAGAAAATTGGCATGAAGTGAGCCGAAATAGCTATCAACGAAATATACCAGAGCGCGGCGACACTGTAGGCGCCGCGCCGCCACGCTGCGTCGTCAGATGGCGAAAGCGAGTAATATCGAAGGCGTTACTGACAGTCACGCTTCGCGCCCGCAAACGTTGCAGGGAGGGCTGCCTTGATTTAATATCCTCTCCCAAGCTGCGCGACAAGGGAGACGCGCCTATGTCGTTTCAGGTGGATCGCAGTCCCTTCGATCCCGAGTCCGGTTTTGAGTATTACATCTGCTTCAAGCCGAAGACGGAAGTCGAAGGAGACGAGGTAGAATCGCGGATTTCGATCGAGGTGGCGCTGTCCATCTCGGAGACCGGCGACATCGCCGACCTCAGCTTCCTGTTGCCGAAAATGTGCCGCAACGATTACGCGCTTTCCTTCCTCAAGCGCGATCCCAACGCCAACTGCGTCGAAAACCGCGTCTTTATCGCGCTGCCGGGCTTGAACGGCGATGCTGTCCTCGCCGCACCCGCCACCCTCGAGCTGGACCACTCCGGCCGCATCGTCGCCATCGAAATCAACGGCTGCATTCCCAAGACCAGCACCTTCACTCCCGCGCGTGCGTAGGTCGCTCCTCGCCTTTCGCTTCTCGCTCTTCGCTCTTCGCCAGAGGGCGAGGCTGGGAGAATATACAGCCAATGCACTTTGTGGCTTCCGCGAGATGCTCTAATGGGGGGCTAGACTTTGGATCCGCGGGCATGGTCGCAACTCTGGCGAAAAGCGAATAGCGAATAGCGAACAGCGTCCTTTCATCCGGTATCATGCTGTCGTGGACGGCGTGACCGTATTTATCCTGGCAGGTGGCCGCAGCTCGCGAATGGGCTCCGACAAGGCGCTGCTTTCGTTCGGCGGTCAGACGCTGCTGGAACGCGCACTGCAAACCGCTGCTGCGGTCGCGGAGAGAATCGCCATCGTCGGGCCTAAGGATCGATATGCGGCCTTCGGAGACGTCATAGAAGATGCCTATACCGGTTGCGGGCCGCTGGGTGGAATTCATGCAGCCCTTGCTGCATCCAATACTGATTTGAACCTGATGCTTTCCGTCGATATGCCCCTTATGACAGCGGACTTCCTGCGCTGGCTCGCGCAGCAAGCGAACACGGCCGACGAGATGATTGTTGTTCCGGACGCTCTGGGAGGCCCGCAACCGCTGTGTGCAGTCTACCGCCGCGAGGTGCGAAGCTTTGCCGAGCAGGCGTTGCAAAATGGAGACTACAAGATCGGACGATCTGTTCGCGCGTGTTCCAACGCGCTATATCATGGAGCACGAAATCGTTTCCAGCGGATTCAGCACGGACATTTTCCGCAACCTCAACACGCGTCAGGACTATGATGAACTAACTGCGTCGCGCCCCTCGAGCGAAGTTGAAAAGAAAGGCAAGGGCGACCGGTCGGCAGCAATGAGCGAAGAGCGACAGCGAAAGGCGTAACGGGAAGAGCGAACCCAGATGAGCGATCAAAAGCCCTACATCGAGTTCCAGGACGTGCACAAGGCATTCGGCAGCAATGTGGTGCTCGATGGCGTTAGCTTTGACGTCATGCCCGGCGAGACAGTCTGCATTCTGGGACGAAGCGGTGTCGGCAAATCGGTCTCGCTGCACGAGATCATGGGCTTCCTCAAACCCGACAGCGGGCGAATCTGGGTGGCCTACGAAGACATTACCGACTTCGGCGAAAAGGACATGGAGCGCATCCGCAAGAAAGTGACCATGGTCTTTCAGAATGGCGCGCTCTTCGACTCGCTTACCGTGGGCGAAAATGTTGCCTTCCCGCTGCGCGAGCGTGGGGGCCTGGAAGAAGAGCAGATCTATCAGATCATCGACGGCCTGCTCGACATGGTGGGTGTGCGCGAGTTTCGCGATCTGTTGCCGTCCGATCTGTCGACCGGTATGAAGCGTTCGGTGGCTATCGCCCGCGCCCTGGCGGCCCAACCCGATGCCGTGCTCTATGATGAACCGACCACAATGGTCGATCCGCTAATGGCCCATCTGTTAGGCGATTTGATCAAAAAGTTAAAGAAACAGTTGAAGCTGACCAGCATCGTCGTCACCCACGACATGGCCTTGGCGAAGAAGCTGGCTGACCGCCTGTTATTTCTCTACGAAGCGAAGGCCATCTTCTTCGGCACCTTCCCCGATATGGCCAAATGCCAGGAGCCCATCGTGCAGGAGTTCCTGGAGCTCGACTCCATGGACTACGAGCACTACTTCGGCGCGCAAAGGCCGGAGCACCATCCGCTCTTCGAAGCGCCGTAAAGCCACAGTACCGCGACTGCCGCCGTTTTCTGTTGCCTTCGCGCTCGCCTGCAGCCCACAATGCCGACATAAGCCACAAAGCGCCACAGGAGAAATCATGTACTGGTACCTGGAGGTGATGAAGAAGTATGCCGTGTTCGAGGGCAGGGCAAGGCGGAAAGAGTACTGGATGTTTCAGTTGGTCAACTTCGTCATCCTGTTCCCAATCATGGCCGTGGGGATTGCTGGCATAGTCATGCAGCCCCGGACTCAGAGGCTGGTGTGGGTCATCCCACTTTTTCTAATCATCTTTGTCTATAGCCTGGCGACGGTCGTCCCAAGCCTGGCTGTATCGATCCGGCGGTTGCACGACGCCGATCTCAGCGGATGGTGGCTGCTCATTTCCCTTGTGCCCATGGGTGGCATCGTCGTATTTGTCTTCCATGTGATGGATGGCACCCCCGGCCCCAACCGATACGGACCGAATCCGAAGGGCGTTGCGTCGTCCGCAGGCCAGTACGGAGCTTATGAAACGCTGGCCATGGCTCAAGCCGCTGCCAACGCAACGGCAACGCAGCCGGCCATTAAGGCCTTCCAGGGCTTCTGCACAAGATGCGGAACAGGGCTGGTTCCAGGAAGCAGGTTTTGCATGTCCTGCGGCCAACAGGCTAGCTGACGCAACTTGCTTTAGCTCGAAGCTCGCAGCTTGGAGCTAGAACCCCTGCGCCACCAGCCGATCGACGGTCAGCGCTCCGCTTTGTTCGTCGCGGTGCGTCCACTTCTCCAGATACTTGGCCACGATGTCGGTCTCGATGTTCACCGGATCGCCTGCCTTCAACGATCCCAGGTTCGTCATTTTAATGGTGTGCGGAATGATGGCAATGGTGAGCCGCAGGCCTTCGAGCTTCGCCACCGTCAGGCTGATGCCTTCTACCGCGATGGATCCTTTGAAGACGACATACTTTTCCAGCTCCTCGGGAATGTCGAGAAGCAGCCAGAAGTCGTCGGCGTTGGCGATCGGCTCAAGAGCCACAAAACGTGCAGTGCCGTCCACGTGTCCCTGCACCATGTGGCCGCCCATGCGTCCGTCGGCCTTCAGTGGCAGTTCCAGATTTACTTGCGCGCCGTGGGTGATGCGGGAAAGCGATGTCCGCATCCAGGTCTCGGCAGCCAGGTCCGCGCAAAAGGATTCCGGCTTGATGTTGAGCGCGGTCAGGCAAACTCCGCTGACGGCCACGCTGTTGCCCTCTTTCAACTCCTTCGCGCTGTTGGGAGCGTTGATGGTGATGCGGTGATTGCCGCCGCTCTCGGCGATGCTGGCAATGGTTCCAACTTCTTCTACTAATCCGGTAAACATGATGATGACCTCGAATGAGTACAGGTTAAGCTTATCCGACGCAGAGCTTCAATGACACTCGTCACAAGCTTGAAAAACCGCTCTTGGCAGAGCAGGACGGGATGGTTGCCAGGAGGAAGCGCACTAGCCGCAGCCCTCTAGTGCAAGGCGTGCACCAGGCGATCCAGCAGGAACATTGCGGCGACGCCGATGAACACTACCAGCGCCATTTTCACGCCGGGCTCGCGATTGACCTCCGGAATCAGGTCCGAGGCCGCAACGTAAATGGTGACGCCGGCGGCGATCGGCAATCCGTAGCTCACCGCATGCTGGCCAATCGCCATGGTAAACACCCCCGCCAGCGTCGACAGTCCCAACAGCACCGAGGCGAACCATGACCGCCGGTTGCTCAGTCCGCTCGCCAGCATCACCGAGGTCACGGTGAAGCCCTCTGGAATTTTGTGCAGGAAAATCGCGATAAAGATGATCCAGCCCAGAAACGGGGAAACCAGAAATCCGGCGGTGATGGCGATGCCGTCGAAGAAGGTGTGGATCATCAGCCCAAACAGCACCGATACGCGCCGGTGTGAGTGTACATACTCGTCGGAGTGCGTCTCCTCGCCGTAATGAAAGTGCGGTGTGATGGTGTGCTCGAAGAAGTGGACCAGCAGATACCCGGCAAGCACCAGCAGTGCGCCGTTGCGTTGGGCCAGCGCCAGACTCTCGGGAACCATCTCGACCAGCGCGGTGGCCAGCATGAATCCCGCGCCCAGCGCCACAAAGTAGCGCAGATAGCTGCGCTCCCAATGCTTCTGCACGATCACCGCGCCGCCGAAGACATTCGCGGCCGCCGCGGTCAGGCCAAGTAAGATGCTGGTCAGAATGGGAGACATCAAGCGAGCAGGATAGCAGGTTAGTGGCTAGTGGTCAGTGGCCAGAAAGGGCATGACTCAAGAATGACGCAGCCCCCTGAACAGAACGCTCGGAGGAACCGAACCGGTTGTACAATCGTCCAATTATGAATGCTGCCGTTCTGCACACGCTGGGCAATCCGCCGCAATATGGCTCGTTTGAAGAGCCGGTCGCGGGCGACGGTGAGGTGATCGTACATGTTCATGCTGCCGCCCTGAAGCCGGTTGACAAGCAGATGGCCAGCGGCTCGCACTACGCCAGCACGCGCGCGCTGCCGAGCGTCTGCGGTATCGATGGAGTGGGGCATCTGGACGATGGGAGCCGTGTGTTCTTCGGCGGACCCCGCCCGCCCTACGGCGCAATGGCCGAACGCACTGTTGTGCGGCGCGTTTTCGCCTTTGCGATACCGGATGCCTTGAGCGACGAGACCGCCGCCGCCATCGTTAATCCAGGCGTCTCTGCCTGGCTTACGCTTGCAGCCCGCGCAAAACTGGCGCGCGGCGAAAATGTCCTGATCCTCGGTGCGACCGGAGTAACAGGTAAGCTGGCCACTAAGATTGCCAAGCTTCTGGGCGCGGCTCGTGTGGTTGCTGCAGGGCGCAATCCCGAAGCGTTAGCGGAATTGCAGAAGCACGGCGCTGACGCAACCATTCAACTCGATGCACCCGCCAGTGAGCTCAGCGAGGCATTCGTCCGGGAAGCCGGTTCGTCAGGCTTTCAGGTCGTCATCGATTACGTGTGGGGCCAGCCGGCGGAGGCGTTTATGGCTGCGATCACGCGCAAGGAATTCGCGACGATTGGCTCGGAGATTCGATATGTCCAGGTTGGGGAGAGCGCTGGAGCCACGATCTCGCTTCCCGCCGCTGTACTGCGTAGCACTCCACTGACAATTATGGGGACCGCCGGAATGCCCCCTCGCGAAGTGTTGGCTGACGCCTTGCAGCAAGTCATCGCACATGCCGCAAGTGGAGATCTACAAGTCGAAACCGAGCGAATTCCGCTCGCCGATATCGAAGCAGCCTGGCAGCGCGACCAGCACGGACGACGGTTTGTCGTGGTTCCATAGAGAGGGTTTTGGATTGGGGAATAGGGACTGGGAGCCGGGTGCCCCGTTCAAGCGAAGCTTGGGCGCGGGTCTTTTCGGTTGTTCAGTCAAAATCCCCACTCAAGGCCAAAAGAGGGCCTTGAATGGGGCACCCGAGTTTCCGGGTCAATTCGACGCGCCTGACTCAGGACCAGACCCTAATCCCTAGTCCCCAACCCCCTACCCCCAATCCCTATCCGCTGTGCCTGATATGCATCACGTCGCCGTCCTTCACGATGTACTCTTTGCCTTCGAGTCGCAGCGTGCCGCGGGCGCGGGCTTCGGCCTCGGAGCCGGCTTCCAGCAACTGGTCCCAATGGATCGTCTCGGCGCGGATGAAATGATGCTCCAGATCGGTGTGGATCGCTCCTGCCGCATTCACGGCCTTCGAGCCGCGCTCGACTGTCCAGGCCCGGCACTCATCTTCGCCGACGGTGAAGAATGAGATCAGGCCAAGCAACTCGTAGCTCTTGCGGATGAGGCGCACCAGGCCACTCTCTGTGAGTTCATAACTGGAAAGAAATTCGGCGGCGTCCTCTTCGCTCATTTCGGCAAGCTCGGCCTCCACTTTGGCGCAGACCGCAAGCGCGCCGGTGTTTGGCCGTGATGCGACCTCGCCAATGCCGTACTTCGCAACTGCATCTTCCAGATCCTTGCCGAGCGTCGGGCTTTCGCCAATGTTGAGGACATAGAGAATCGGTTTCTCGCTGAGGAACATGAAGCCGCGAACCCGCTTCTTATCGTCCGGAGTCATCTCCATCTCGCGCAGCGGGCGTTCCGTCTCCAGATGGGCTTTGGCGCGCAACAGCAACTCCTGCTCGCGCTCGGACTCCAGAGACTTCAACTTTTTCAAATCTTTCGCCACGCGCTCCAGCCGCTTCTCGACCTGTCCCAGATCATTGACGATCAGGTCGAAGTCGATGTTTTTGATGTCGCGCAGCGGATCGACAGGACCGACGTGCGGAATCGAGTCGTCCTCGAAAACACGCACGACGTGGGCCAGCGCATCAACGTTGCGCAGGTTGGCTGCAAAAGCAGTCTCGTTCAGCGCTTCCTTGCTGAGCGCCGCCACGTCGGCGTATTCCACGCTGGCGTGGACCAGCTTCTTGGGGTTGTAAAGCGCGGCCAGGCGGTCGAGACGGTCGTCGGGAACTTTGGCGACGCCCAGATGCGCCTCGCGCGGATTGCCCGAGCGCTGCGTTACCTGCTGCTTGGTCAACATAACGAAGAGGGAAGTCTTGCCTACTTGCGGGAGACCTATGATGCCGGTTTTCATGAGTACGCTTTTCGCCTTTCGCTGTTCGCTTTTCGCGAGGCTCTTAGCTGTTAGCTTTTAGCTCTTAGCAATAAGAATAAATCTGAATCGTGACAAGAGCGTGCGTGGGATTCTCCGCCGCAGCTCGAAGCCCGAACTTGAAACTGGAAACTCGAAGCAGCTTCTATGATAATCGCCGGGCAGTTAGAAACAGCAAAGCCAGTCCCAGTATCAGCACCGTGCCTTCGAGACGCGTGGACCAGGCGTGCAACTGGTTAAACTCCACGCGGCGCGGATCGTCGTGCGGCACGTTGTCAATGACCACCATCTGCCGCTTAAGGTCCTCCATCCTGGCAGCCACTCCGAACATGCTAACCAGCGTCAGGATAATCATCAGGTAGATGAGGAGATGGCGTGCGGCGAACGGCTCGGCGGTGCCATTGGTGACATGCGAATCGATCATCGACGTGATCGCGAACACGATGCCGCAGCCCAGATCGCCATCCCATGCAGGGTGCCCAGCGTGCGACTGACGACATTGCCCGCCAACTGGCGCGTGGGCAGGATGGCTGGGTTGAACAAGGCCGGGGCCATCACGAAGGCAAAGAAGATCAGGCCGCCAATCCAGACCACCAGGGACAACAACATCAGGAACCGTATGAAGGACATGCTGCCTCACAGGAAAACAGCACATTGTACATGGTGCTGGCGCTCCCCGGCAGCGGCGTTGCCATACCGAAGGCATGCAATCGCGGGCCATATTTTCCCGCAGGCATCTCAATCCGCTTTCGCCCCATCGGAACAAGGAAAGCGGCCACTTCGATTTCTAAGAGCAGGGGGAGAACAAACGACACTATGAAGCGGAGATTGCTACTTCTAACCGGAACGCTGCTACTGTGCGGGTGCTGGGCATTGGCCCAATCGTCAGGAGCGGGAACGGGCGCAGGGGCTGGCAGCCATGGCACTACAACCGGCTCTCAGAGCACGCCGGGCGCGCAGAGCACAACGCCAGGCACGTCGGGTCAGCAAAATAATATGCCCGGAGCCAACACTCAGACGCCTGGAACTCCGAGCCCCACGCCCGGAGCCAACACCAACACGCCAACTACAGCGCCAAACCAGCCCAGCGCGGCTCCTAATGCGCCAACCGCGTCTCCGAACACGGGAACAACTCCCCCGCCGGATGCAAACCCGGGGGCGGGAAGCGCTTCTCCTCAAGGCAGTTCGACGGCATCGCCGCCGCAACAGTAAGGCAGCGACAACCAGCAATAGGGAGCCGATTCGGCTCCCTATTTTTTGTGCTTTCGCTGACAAGATGTCTGCCATCGCCCGCCTCCTGCGTGACCGGCCTAAAATAGCGCTTCGTAATCCGGCGGCATGCCATTATGCTGCGTGCAGTACTATTGAAAGAGCATGCGAAGCCATTTCTTGATCGTGCTCACCGCTGGCCTGCTGATTTTGGCTGTTGTCCACGCGCCCCTCGCTCACGCAACTCAGGAATCTGCCAAAGCTCGAGACGCAGCCAGCGATCTTTCCGGAATGTACACGTTTCTGCGCGACGGTGAGTTTGTGCAGCTCACTGTCGACGACGGCAAGCTCTCCGGCTATATCTCCCGCTTCGGAGATTCCGACAGCGACAAGGGGCAGTTCATCGACCAGTTCTTCGACAAGACGTCGTTGCAAGGCGACCGCCTCAGCTTCACCACAAAGACTGTCCACGGCATGTGGTACGACTTCAGCGGGACGATTATGACCACGTCGGGCAGGAAACCGCCAGAAGAAGGCTATAGGGTCATCAAAGGCACCTTGATTCAGCACACCAGCGATGCCAAGGGCGTGGACAAAGCCATGCAACGGCAGGTCGAGTTCAAGTCCTTTCCCGCCGATTTGAGCAAGCCGTGAGACGGCGCAAAGCAAAAAATACCCGCCGAGCTTCGGCGGGCTAGTTTGGGGGAATCAATCTCTAGAAGGTAAAGGCCAGGCCGCCGCGGACGCTGCGAGCTGACTGCACCAGATAAACGGTGCTGCCGTCGGGCCCAACCACGGGCACATAGCCCTGCGCCAGAAGATTGCGGACATCGACCAGCGCTTCCATGTTTCCCGGAATCATATGGAAGTGGGGTAGCGGCTGCCGGACGAAAAGATTGAAGAAAGGATCGGTCTGTCCCGCTGACGCGTTGAAAATGTCGACTGGAACCAGAGTCTGACCGCTGGTCCAGCGGTAGGAGGCGATCCATTTCGTCTTGCAACGCGGCAAGGTGCCGTTCAGCTTGAGGGCGGCGGAGTGCCGCCAGCCGTGTTCAAGATTCTCCGGTACGGCACTCCAATTAATGTTGGGCTGCTGCAACTCAAGCACGCCGCCGTAGGCGTAATCCAACGTTGCCGTGATACTGTTCGACAGCCTGCGTTGGAAGACAAAGCGAACGCCCTGCGCCTGCAGCTCCCCACCGTTGTAGCTGAAACTTCCAGAGTAAGGGTCGGGCAGAATGTCGCCGTTCGTGACATCGATCTCGCCGACGCCAAGCAAGGCCGGATCTTTGATGCGGTCATTGTAGTAGGCAAGCTGCAGCTTATTCGCGCCCATCCGCTCCGAGAGCGAGACCTCGTGATGGTGGGCATTCTCCAGCAGCGGCTGGCCGTTTACCATGGTCATGCGAGGACCGGTTTCGCTAAGGTCTGCGGGAGCCGAGTCGAAACCCTTGCTGGCCCGGGTATTGGGCTCGGATGTTGCGTAGCGATACTCCAAAATGGTGTTGGCGCCCAGGTGGAGATCCATGGTAGCCGAGGGCCGAAAGGCGTTCGCCTCGCGTCCCAGGAACTCGATCGCCTGGCCCTCAGCGCCGATTTGCACATCCATCAGGTTGCCGACCGAGTAGGTGTCCGCGTAGGACATAGCGATCGCCTGCAGCGCACCGTCATGCGGGACCGTATCGGGGGCAGAGAAGCGGCGCACGATCAAAGCAACAGACTGGTCTCCGTTAGCGGTGTTGCGAGCGTAGGAAGCACGAACCACGCCGTCGGGGACACCGCTCCCGTATCCCACGTCACCGGCTAATCCCAGCGTTCCGGTGTGGAAGAGCGACTGCTCGATGTTGAAGGCGGTACCAAGGTCCGCGGCACTGCCATAGCCCTCGCCGGCGGCGCCTGCCATAAGAGCCAATGTGCCCTTCAGCGGCTGTCCCTCCCGCTCGGTCTCTACGATGAGGGCGGTGTCTCCATCAAAGCGAAGCACGGGACGATTTGCGGTCGAGCGTAACGTCCACTTCCAACTGTCGTCGTCAGTGTCGCCCTTCTTCAGCGGCGGCAGCATACTCACCGCTTCAAACAAAGTTTTCAGCGTGACATTGATGACCTTGCTGGAACCGGCGGCGAGCACAACGTCCTGACGCAGGGTACTGAGGAAGGAAGGAGCGGAAACGTCTACGTCGTAGCTGCCGGCAGCCAGCCCGGAGACGCTGAAGAACCCCTTGGCATCGGTGTACGCCATCCGGGGTTGTCCCACCGAACCAAGCAGTTCAACGGTGGCGCCCATTTGCGGCACACCGGCTGAATTTCTGACGTATCCCGAAATCGAACTCGCGTTAACCCCGGCCGACGCCGCTATGCACAGCGAGGCCATCACCACACAATATGCCATGATTCGGGTCATTGTGTAACGCCTCCTGTCAGAGGTTTCGGGATCAAAAGTACTGCGGACCGAAATCGCCATCCGCAGTTCCCAGTTGTTAAGCTACTCAACCGCAAAGCGCACCGTCGGCGCGATCTGCTGTTTTGAGACGTTGTCGTCAACTTTAACCGTTAGCTTGTACACGCCGGGCTGAAAGCTGTTCAGGCTCAAACTTTTCTCCAGCGTGACTTGGTCTCCCACACTGCCCAGGCTTTCGGTCGACTCGGAAGAGTGCAATACCGGCTGGTTGTTGGCCAGGTTCACAATCTCATAGTCGATCTTGGCCGACGACTTTTTGGTTTTATCGTCCTGCTGAAGATTATAAACCTGCATCCATAGGCTCATGCGCTGATCGTGTTTGAAGGTCTCCGGCTTGCCGTCGGCGCCATCCAAATGGGGGTACGTCAACTTGGTTTCGCCAATCACGAAGGCGCCTGCGCCCACGCTCTTCGTCGGAACCTTCTCCATTTGATCGACCAGGATCAGAGACGAAGCTGACAGCTTGTCGTCACTATATTCGGGAACGAGGATGCCGCGGGTCCAGGTGCCGACGCGATCACCGTTTACGTCCTTTACCACGACGTCAATGCGATAGCGGCCGGGGCGCAGCGGAACCGCCTTCCAATAGAGCGAGGAATGATTCATCGTCTTTTCCAGCAGCTCTTGCGGCACATCCACTTGTACGGTGTCCTCAAAGGTCTGCGCGACGTGGCCGGTGATGCCCGTCACGCGACCGAAGATGTTGACCGTGCCGCGCTGGATGCCGTCCTTGGAAACGAAGGTGATGTCTTTGTTCTTTACTTGCAGGGTCACTGGAACCAGCACGGTGTCGCCGGTGATCTTCACGTAATCGGTGCGGACTTCAAAGGGCATCAAGCTGACATTGATCTTGTGGCTGACAACCTCCTCCAGATCTTTGAACTTAACCGGAGGTGGGCTCTGTATCTTGGCCATCATCTCCATCTTGTCGAACTGTTTGCTATTCTGCATGGCTTGCATCGTGCCAGGATTCGCAGCGAACGGATCCATGCGGTCGGTCTTGCTACTCAGCCCCATTTGCTCGTATTGCGTAGCGCCACCCGGAGTGTTTAACAGCGCATCTTTCTCGTTGGGGTTGCTGGTCAGATGGAAGTCGCCGCACATGCAGGGATCAACGAACTCCAGATTGACTTCCTGGCCGACTCCTTCGAGATAACGATACCGCCAGTCCTCGAAAGGATAGGTGCTGGTGGTGCCGCCGCCCTCTTCCTGGGGGCGGTCATATGTGCCACCGGCGTCGTGCGCCGTGATCTGGTCCGGCGGGCCCCACATGATGTAAGTGCGGCCGCGGTCCGTCTTCCAGCCGGGTTTGCCGGCAGCATAGTGCTCATTGGCGTAGGCGATGCGACGGTAGTGCTCTTCCTTGTACTCATTCTCCGGGGTATCGGGAGTCGGATCGCGCCGCAGCCAGAACTGTTCAATAAATTGATCGCGCTCCTCGTCGTTGGAGAGCTGCTTAAAAGCCGACTTCTCCTCCGGCGTGATGATGTAAACCACATCCTCATTGAGCCACTTCTTGTAGGTGCTGCTCAACTCCTGCTTCAGGGCCTTGGAACTGGCTTTCTTCTGCTTGTCAGTCAAGGGGCGCTTTAGAGGATCGGTGGCATCGTTGGAAGCGTCTCCCGGGGCCGCAGCAGGGGCGCTGTTCGCGGCCGGAGCGGCGGCTTGGCTGGACTTGTTGTCCGCAGGGGCAGCGGACGGAGCAGCCGTATTCTGGGCCACGGCTAAAACAGTAGAAAGCGCAACGACGAACAGTAATGAAAACGACCACATCCGCGACTTCATTATGGTTATCAAACTACTCCTAAACAAACACTAACGGCTTCTAAAATTGTAAGTTCTCGCCACCCTGAAAGCAAGGTTTCTGGTGCGAAATGCGTGGTTACGGTGACTGAATGCCGTCACCAGTTTATAACCCCGGTTTCTGACCCAAGTTCTTCAAGAATATAGGTTCCCTGACGGTTTATTGCAGACCTGCCCGGGTTGACGCCCGAAGTTCCTCCTGTCACAATTCTCGCCAATTCCCATCCAGGATTAGCGGGTATAATCGTTGTATCGAAAACCTGCGCCGAAATGACAGCCGGCTTTCGTCTGAACCGCGGCGCAGTCGGAAACTCGTCCGGTTGCCGATATTTGGGACGGCAAAGGCTGCGACCGGGAACCTTAGGTCGTCTCACTACGTACATCTGATAGGTTGAAACCACGCAATACGTAACTGAATTTCTGTTCGAGGTCCAATGAAGGGCTGGAAAAAAATCGCGCTGATAGCCGCAGGTGTGGTGGTGCTGCTGGCCATCGTGGGGTTCACGGTGCAGCAGAGCCGTAAAGGGGTGGTCGCCGTTCAGACGGGGAAGGTCGTGCACGAAGATTTGACCTCGGTGGTAACTGCCTCCGGCGAAATCAAGCCGAAGGTGTATGTGAACGTCGGCGCCATTCTTCAGGCGAAGATTACCCACCTCTATGTGAAAGAAGGCGATCGGGTGAAGGCGGGGCAGCTGCTGGCGTCATTGGACAATATTCAGTACGCCGCCGACGTTGCCGCCAGCAATTCGATGCTGAATGCATCGCGTATGGACGCCAACGCCGCGAAGGCCGCAGTGAACACCTCTGAAGCCGATCTGAACCAGGCCAAGGCGGAGTATGAACGCGCGACGCTCGACTACAACCGCAACAAAGCTCTGTACGACGCCCAACTCATCGCCAAGTCGGATTACGATACCAAGAAGGCGGCCTACGATACGGCCACCGCTCAGATAGGGCAAGCCAAAGCAAAGTTGGCCCAGGCGAAGGCGAACCTCGATTCTGCGCAGGGACACATCGGACAGAATGTCGCGACTGTGCGTCGCGTGAGCGACGTGTTGAGCAAGACCGAATACCGCGCCCCCTTCGACGGCGTTATTACCAACCTCCCGGTACGCGAGGGCGAGACGGTGGTACCCGGCATCCAAAACTCGCCCGGCAGCACTCTGATGACGGTTGCGGACACGTCGTTAATCACCGCAGAAGTGAAAGTAGACGAGAGCGACGTCGTCAACGTGCAAGTGGGGCAGTCGGCGGAAGTCTCAATCGATGCCATCCCCAAGCAAAAGTTTAAGGGCATTGTCACCGAGATCGGCGGAAATGCGGTGCTGCGCTCCACTGGAGTCTCCACGGCACAAACGGTTTCCAGTGGACAGGAAGCCAAGGATTTCAAGGTGGTGATAGCGCTGCAGAACCCGCCGGCAAACGTGCATCCGGGGTTGTCCGCCACAGCGCGGATTACCACCGCCAATCGCGGCGGCGTGCTGGCGATTCCGATTCAGGCGCTAACCATTCGCGAGCGCGGCGATCTGACACCTGACAAGGACAAGAAGGGTTCCGTGCAGGCAGCGGTTCCGGCAGGAAATCCCAAGGAAGAGCTGCAAGGGGTTTTCGTTCTTCGGAACAAGAAGGAAGCGGTCTTCGTACCAGTGACAACCGGTATCAGCGGCACTACAGATATCGAAGTTACTGGAGGGCTTAAGGAAGGCGATGAGATCGTTACCGGAAGCTACAAGGTGCTTCGCACCCTGCGTAACGGGGCCAGCGTGAAGGTCGACAACTCGGTCAAGCCTAAGGACGAAGAATCGTGAGGAAAGCAGTTAGCTCTTAGCCTTTAGCTTTTAGCAAGCCAGCGGCGGCTCGTGCCTGCTAATCGCTAAAGGCTAAAAGCTAAAAGCCGGGGCCGAAATGCCGACTCCTATGAACCAGCGAACGCCGGAGGAAAAGGACAAGATGGCAACGGATTTAGCGAGTCTGGCGGAAGCGAAGGTCGCAGCAGTGCCGGATAGCTGCATTATCTGCACGGAAGATCTGTGGAAGACCTACGACATGGGTTCGGAGCAGCAGGTGCAGGCCCTGCGCGGCTTGAATATCCGCATCCAGCGTGGTGAATACGTCGCCATCATGGGTCCTTCAGGCTCCGGCAAGTCCACCCTGATGAACCTGATCGGCTGCCTGGACACGCCCAGCAAGGGCAACTATTGGTTGAATGGGCAACTGGTCAGCGAGTTGGACGACGACGAATTGGCCCGCATTCGCAACAAGGAAATCGGATTCGTCTTCCAGACTTTCAACCTGCTGGCGCGCGCGACTTCGTTGCACAACGTCGAGCTGCCGCTGATTTACGCCGGGCTTCCCGCCGAAGAGCGCCTCGATCGTGCCAAGAAAGTGCTGGCTTCGGTGGGCATGGAAGCGCGCATGAACCACAAACCCAACGAGCTGTCCGGCGGCCAGCGGCAACGTGTCGCCATTGCTCGCGCCCTCGTGAATAATCCCTCCATCATTCTCGCCGACGAACCCACCGGCAATCTCGACTCCCAGACGGGCATCGAAATCATGGCACTCTTCGACCGCCTGCACGCGCAGGGCAATACCATCGTGCTGGTTACCCACGAGCACGACATCGCAGAGTACGCGCATCGCGTCATCCATATTCGCGATGGGCAAGTCTTCAGCGATCAGAAGACCGCGCGCGGGTAATTCGCCGCTTGCTTTTTGCCAGGATCGTTCTACTGTGTGACCGTCAGCGACGTGTCGCCAAGGGCGCCTCCAAGCGAGGCGCTGATGGTGACGCTTCCAATGGAGACTGGGCTGGCCAAGCCTGTGCTGCTGATGGTTGCCACCGTGGTGGCACTGGAAGTCCAGGTCGCGGTAGTCGTGATGTTTCCCATCGAACCGTCAGAGTAGGTTGCCATTGCCGTGAATTGCTGCTGCTGACCCTCGGAAAGGCTTATCGAGGGGTCCGCCGGCGTTACTGCGATTGAGGTAATGGTCTTGCTGCTGACCGTTACCGGAGCGGTCGCGGTCACGCTGCTGTTGTTCGATTTGGCCGTAATGGTCGTGCTTCCCAGCGCCACTCCCGTCGCCAGGCCAGAACTATTGATGGTGGCAACACCCGGGGAAGAAGACGTCCAGGTAACTTGCGAGGTGACATCGCCGTTTGTGTTATTGCCGAAGGTGGCAGTCGCCGTGAACTGCTGCGTCGTAGTGGGAGTAAGAAAGGCGCTGGCCGGCGACAAAGAGATGGCGGTAATCTCGGTCGATGAGGGGAAGAATCCCCCACCACAACTGCTAAGCAGAAGAACGGTCAAAATGCCAGCTGCAAACTTGCCGCACCACAAAAGTCGTTGCACGTTACCTATCCTGATTCTTCCGAAAGTCGAAGTCATTCTTAACCAGTAAACCCGTTCGGCCTGCGATTGTCTCGCGCCTGCCGCGATGGTCCTCAAATGCGGCAGCTCTTTGTCTTAGCCCTCAACGAGCTGCTGCCCGCCATCGATGTCATAGGTCCCGCCCGTGAGGGCCGTGTTGGTCATGAGGTGTACGGCGAGCGCGGCCACGTCGACCGGGCTAACCACGCGCCGGATGGGAAGGGTGGCGCGAAGGTGATTGCGGCGGTTTTCGAGTTGATCGCCGAGCAGCGATGCCGATAACGGTGTGTCTACGAAGCCGGCGGCGATGAGGTTGACTCGCACGGGGGCGATTTCGAGCGCGAGATTCTTGATCAGAGCCGGAAGTGCGGCGGTGCCCGCCGATATGAGCGCGAGTCCCGGCGCCGTGCGACGGCCACCGGTGCCGCCTATGAAGAGCAGGGTCCCTCCCGGGCGAACCTTGCTCGCGGCGTCCCGAGCGACCACCAGCGGCAGCAAGATATGGGCGTCCAGGCTACGGCGTGCCGCTTCGATGTCGACCTGCGCCAGCGGCGCGTAGTAGGGTCCGGGACCCGTGACCAGCACGTGGTCGATCGGCTTGGAGAGCCCGTTGAAGAATTTCCCCAGCTCTTCGAAGTTAGTGGCATCGAAGGCGGCAGTGCTAGCTCCGAGCTCAAGGCCGACGCGGCGCAGCCGATCCGGGTCGCGCGCGATGAGAATCAGGTCGGCTCCCTCAGCCCGCGCTCGTCGGGCCGTTTCGAGCCCGATGCCGGCGCTGCCGCCGATTACGACGACCGTTTGCCCGCGGAGTTCCGGTGCGCGCTGGAGGGGAGGATTGGCTGCTGCGTTGCTCATGATTTCTCCAAGAATCCGTGATCGAGGGGTTCGACGCTCGCCGGGAACCGATGTCGTGTCACATGCCGTACTCTACCCGGGCCGATGACGATCACGGCGTAGTCGTTCATTCCGGCAGCCCCGTCCCGGACTGCTCCGCCACCATGTACGCGGCGTACCAGTCGGGCCAGTTGTCGTCTCGCTTGCCGAGGCGCTTCTCATGCTCGCCGTGGGCAGCCTCCGCCCGCCGAAGCGCGCTCGCCAGGTCGCCGGCCGACGAGTATGTCGTATCACCGGCGATGCGCCCGGGCAGCCGGGTCGTAATCTCCTGCAACAGCCAGCCGTTGCCGTCCGGATCCTGGAACGAGGCGAAAGACCGGTAGCTGTGATGCTCAGGGTCCCGACCGCTGACCCGGAGCCTCCCAAACAGGTAAGGCTCGTCCGGGCCTGCGTATACGCCGGAGCCATCATGGAACACTTCGCTGATTCCGACGCCGCGACCTAGCAGTTCGCCGCGGGCAGTTGCGATGTCGGAGACGACCAGGTACATGCCTTGGGCGGAGCCTGGCGCCGCCGCAGTGACGTTCCTCCCGAAGATGACTGAGCACCCAGAGCCGGGCGGCGTGAACTGGATCACACGGAAGTCGCTGCCGTTGTCGTAGTCGGCGTCGAGCCTCCACCCGAGCCTCCCGTAGAACTCCTTCGCGCGATCGATGTCCGAGACCGGGATGACGACGATCTCGAACTTCATGTCGACTCGCGAAGCTATGGCGTCATTAGTGCCGGTTTCATCCTTCGGACTTGCCATATGTTCTTTTCTCCTATGCGCTCACCTAAATGGAAATAAGACGCCCTGCCACACGCTCGGTTAGCAAGGACGGAGCGGTAACGAGGGCAAGCTCAAGCCCAAAATCTTACCATTTTGGGAATTCGCGATTTGGGCGGCCCTTTTCACATTGGACAACTCGCTCAACCACACTCATCAATGGGTTATCCATCACAGACAATCTATCTTTTGCCGGAGGATCATTAGTTTGTCGGCAGCTTTCGGCAGTCAAAGGGAACTGGCGCAGCGAAGCGGCGGTCCCCGATGTCAACCTGCTAAGGCTGTCTGAACAAGGGTTTTCAAGTGAGGAGGCTTAGGTCATGAAAAGAGCAATCATTCTCCTCGTCGTTATGGTTGCCGTCCAACTGGTGGCCCAGGACAAATCGACGGTCACGGTCAAGAAGAGCGAAGTCAGCAACGGTGTCGTCATCGTCACAGTCGCCCTGGAGGCAACGCAGGGGCAGGCAAGAGCGTCCTTCGAGCTGAACTGCAACAAGGGAGCGACCGCCTGTATGGCGCCCGAAGCCGGGACCTACGTGATGGTTCGACTCCCTAAGAACTGGGGAATGTACGACTGCGCCAATGTCGATCTGTATCCGTCAGGGGCGGATCCGGCGACCGCCGACAAGATCGGTGAGTATTGCCTGACCGGGAAGTAAACGGGCGCGACCGAATATAGAAGGATGCGGGCCGCAGGGCGGTCTTTCGTCTTTCGGAAGAGCCCCAGGACGGAACGAATCGTTTGTGGATAGAATAGCGTCAAGACGGTTGCAGCAAGGGAGTCACGCAGAGGCTAGAGAAATGAGACGTGTAGGTGTTTTTCTTCAATGATGAGTGTGACCTCGCTGATGACGATCAGTACGATTTGTTTACTCTTGCAACCGAGATGGCGCGCCGATCCCGCCGCTCTTACCGCCGGGCCGCAGGCGATATGAAACGCCGCGGCTGCATTCCACAAGTCCATCGGGCATCGGAATTCCTTACCGCGGAAGTCCGCTGCAAATCGGTCATTGTTTGACAAGAACGTAAATTAATGCGTCCATAGATGGGCAATGGCGTCCCATGAGTTAGAGTAGAGGCGTCTTGATGCCTGGTGACGACATCCCTGCCGCATGGAGGCGAGTGAGGCTGAGCCGGATTCTCGCCGCCTCGATGCTCGTCTTTCTGCTTCTATCCGTACGCCTTCCTGGGCAGACAGCAGCCCCGCCCGCGGATCAAGCCAAGACCGGTACCTTGTCCAATTTGCATTCCGACAAGCGCGTGGTGCAGAACGGGCGCTGGTTCCTGGTGCGCGAGTTTACCGTGGAGTTTGCGGTTCGAGACTCAGTAACGTATTGCGGCGAGATCACCACCACCGATGCCACTGAGGCCCACGACCTGCTCGACAGCAGTGGCCAGGTGGTCTCGGTCGTCGAGAAGGGCAAAGACCTTTACCTCACGCTCAAGAGCGGCCGCCGGATCAGGGCCCACCGACTGAGCGGTGACAAGTGCCCGGTCGGGCATAGTTAGTCGCTACGCCGGAGCCCTGCGCTTTCTGTCCAGCCGGAAGAGGTATGACTTTGTGGATTCCGCTAGCTCCAGGACGGATGGGATTGCAAGATCGCCTGGTCTCACGGCGAGGATTGCCGGGGTATTTTACCTACTCAACATAGCGACGGGAGCGCTCGCCCTCATGGTTGGCGGCAGGTTGAGCGTCGCAGCCCTCCTGATCGCGACCGCCTGCTATCTGGTTGTGACACTGCTCTTTTATCATCTGTTTAAGCCGGTGAACCGTGGCCTTTCTTTGCTCGCGGCGGGCTTCAGCCTGGTGGGATGCGCCATTGGGGTCCTCGGACTCTTTCACCTTGCGCCTTCGCACATCAACAACCTGGTATTTTTCGGGGTCTACTGCCTGCTGATCGGCTACCTCATTTTCAGGTCGAGCTTCCTGCCGCGAATTCTGGGTGTGCTGATGGCATTTGGCGGTTTGGGTTGGCTGACGTTTCTGTGGCCGCCGCTGGCCAACTATCTGTCCCCTTACAATATGGCGCCCGGCGTTCTCGGCGAAGGCGTGCTGACCGTGTGGCTGCTGGTGGCCGGAGTGAACGTTCAACGATGGAAGCAGCAGGCTTGGTCAGTTGGGGAGCGCGCGCAATAGCCAGCGTCTTCAAAATATGGTTGCCCGACGCTCTTGTACGGCGCAAGTCTGCCGGGGCGAGGAGAGTCGAATGACGATCTCTAAAGAAGTATCGACATTTCGTCTGTACCTGATGAGATTTGTTTATCTGCTTAACTTCGTGTTGCTGGGATTGGATGTCTGGCCCGCGATTTTCAGGCATCAGGGAGCCTGGGACCCGACGAAAGGGGTCGCTTTCAGCTTTTGGGCTGCGTTGTCGGCGTTATCGGGGTTGGGATTGCGGTATCCGCTGAAGATGGTGCCTTTGCTTCTCCTGCAAATGTTCTACAAGGCGGTGTGGCTATTGGCGGTTGGGCTTCCCATGTGGTCCGCTGTTCGCTCAACCGAAATCGCCCATGCCATGGTGATCGGGATTTTTGTGGATCTCATCGCCATTCCCTGGCCCTATGTCGTGGCCAGTTACGTGATCGAACCTGGGAACAGATGGAGAAGGCCGGCCGGTGCAGCCGGGGAATATCGCCCTGCGCCATGCACCCCGGAGCTCTAGTTGGTTGTGCCGGAATAAGTATTACAAGAACATCCGTAATGAAATTACCCACCTATATTCGCTCCCTTGAGGCTCAGCCAAGTCGTAGCTGGTTTTGCCAAGCGAATTTCGATTGACTGGCCAGCGAAAGCTGGTAGAGTTTGTTGACATCGTCACAGCCAAGGTGACAGCAGCGATAGCCTGTAGCGTTCGAAATTTCCTGATGTGGACATTAGGCCTGCGTGAGTGCCCTTGCGCCTGCGCGGTGCTGCCGTTGGCCTTGGCGACAACCTGACTCGTCACCGATCCAAAGGGGGGTTATGTATCGGAAGGCCAAAGCAGTTGCTCACTCGTCGCATCATCGTCATGCCGCCATCTTTCTCGTCTTGCCCGTGCTTGTTTTTGCGCTGGTCATCGGACTTAAAGGATCAAGCAACCCTGGTGCCCATGATCCCGGCGTGCGCCTTGGACCTCCGGGCGCTGGTTCGCCGATTGCCGGACTCACCACCAACCAACTTGCATTCTTCAATGCGGGGGCCGACCAGCTTTCAGGCCATACAGTCGGTTACCGGATCGATAGACAATACCAGCAAAGGTCTGGGACCGAGGTTCGATGCCGAAGGTTGCGGGCAATGCCATGCTCAGCCCGCCAACGGCGGCACCAGCCCGGTCCCCAATCCGCAAGTCGAGGTCGCCAACGACCAGGGCGCGACCAATCAGATTCCATCCTTCATCACACAGGGAGGGCCGGTGCGCGAGGCGCGCTTCCCGTATACGTTTACCGGGCAGGTTGACGGTAGCGTGCATGGTGTTTTCACCATCACCGGACGCACCGATGCCCCGGGCTGCAACATTCAGCAGCCCAACTTCACCGAAGCCCAGAATCTTGGCGACTTGATCTTCCGCATCCCCTCTCCTGTGTTCGGCGGCGGCCTCATCGAGGAGATCCCCGACGCTACCATCCTGACCGGGTTGAGCAGCAATCAGGCGCAGAAGCATCTTCTGGGGATTGCCGGGCGGCCTAACATCAGCGCTAACGATGGCACCATCACGCGCTTTGGATGGAAGGCGCAGAACAAATCGCTGGAAGTGTTTGCCGGCGAGGCCTTCAACGTGGAAATCGGGGTTACGAATGAGATGTTCAACACCGAACGCGATCAGACGATAGGCTGCCAGTTCAATACCACGCCGGAGGACAGCACCAACTTCGATGCCAGCGGCACAGCGTTGCCCAGTAACGTCGTGGTTGCCACCATGTTCATGAAGATGCTGGACCAGCCAACGCCGGGCCAGAGCTCAGGGTCAACCAAGCACGGATCCCAGGTCTTCGCCCAGATCGGCTGCTCGCTGTGCCACACACCGTCCATGCAAACCGGACAATCGACCATCAGCGCGCTCAGCAATATCCAGGCGAACCTGTATTCCGATCTCGTGCTGCACCACATGGGCCCGAACCTTGCGGACAACATCAGTCAGGGCATCGCGAACGGCGACGAATTCCGCACGCCGCCGCTTTGGGGACTGGGCCAGCGAATCTTCTTCATGCATGACGGCCGCACCGCTGACCTGGTACAGGCCATCTACGCGCACTCCAGCCAAGGCAATCAACAATACCCCAGCTCGGAGGCTAATGCGGTGGTCGGAAACTACACTCATCTCTCCACCTCCGACCAGCAGGACCTGCTGAACTTTCTGCGCTCGTTGTAGTCTCCAGGCTACAAGCGCGGCAAAGGCCGTTCGCGCACAGCGAGCGGCCTTTTCATTTCAGCAGGGGGTAAGAGCGATCGAAACTCGTACGCGACAACCTACAGTGCAGGGAGTCACGCCGGCGACACAGTCATTCGCTTGGGCAGGCCCAGCGCAAGCTACTGCCAGTGAGTTGGAGCCGAACGGGGATTTAAGTTGGTGCCGGGAGGGGGACTCGAACCCCCACAACCCTTTCGGGTCTGCGGATTTTAAGTCCGCTGCGTCTGCCAGTTTCGCCATCCCGGCCTAATCTGAATCATATTTGCTGTCCACAGCAGCGGCAAATCGCCGCCTGGTTCCAGCACGGAGCCGGTTGTGCGGATTCGGGCCAACGATCACGCCAATCACACATCGTTGTGATCTCTTTCACAGCCTCTCGTGCTCCCCATAATCGAAACTACTTCCATGTGCAGTACTCCAGCCGTTGTTTGCGGCAGGCTGCCGCATCCGTTCGCGCCAACACTTTTTCCGAGGTCTATGCATGGATAGCGCACTCCTGATTCACCGCCTGCAGTTTGCCTTCACGGTTACCTATCACTACCTGTTCCCGCAGTTGACCATGGGACTGGCGCCGCTGATCGTGATCCTGAAAACCATCGCGCTCAAGACCGGCGATGAACGCTACGACCAGGCCGCCCGCTTTTGGGCCAAGATCTTCGGCATCAACTTCGTCATTGGCGTGGTGACTGGAATCCCAATGGAATTTCAGTTCGGCACCAACTGGTCGCACTTCTCGCGCTTTGCCGGCGGGGTCATCGGGCAGACCCTGGCCATGGAAGGCTGTTTCGCGTTTTTCCTGGAATCCACCTTCCTCGGGCTTTTTCTCTATGGCGAGAAGCGCCTGAGCAAAGGCATGCACTGGTTTTCGGCGCTGATGGTCTTTCTCGGCTCGTGGATGTCGGGCTACTTCATCGTTGCGACCGATGCGTGGATGCAGCACCCGGTAGGTTATGAGCGTGTCGCCGATGGCTCAGTGCAGCTGACCAGCTTCTGGCAACTGGTGCTGAATCCCTGGGCCTGGTGGCAGTACGCGCATAACATGAGCGGCGCCGCTATTACGGGAGCGTTTGTGATGGCCGCAGTCGGCGCGTTCTATGTGCTCAGCGAGAAGCATGTCGAGCAGGGACAGATTTTCTTGCGGGTGGGCGTAATCGCCGCGCTCTTCGTCAGCCTGTTTCAGATTGTGCCCACGGGCGACGCCCAGGGCCGCATGCTGGCGCGCAATCAGCCAGTAACGCTGGCGGCGATGGAAGCTCTCTGGGACACGCAACCCGGAGCACCGCTGGTTATCCTGGGTCAGCCGGATGTCACGGCGCAAAAGATCGACAACCCCATCGTCATTCCCAAGATGCTGAGCTTTCTCACCTGGCGTAGCTGGGGCGCCGAGGTCAAGGGTCTCAACTCCGTGCCCAAGCAAGACTGGCCAGAGAACATTCCACTGCTCTATTACACCTATCACATCATGGTAGGGCTGGGGACAATCTTCATTGCAGTGACAGCGCTGGCGACGTTTCTGCTGTGGCGCAGAAAGCTGTACAGCGCGCGCTGGATGTTATGGATTCTGCTGCTGAGCTTTCCATTTCCCTACATTGCCAACACGGCGGGATGGATGACTGCCGAGTTCGGCCGCCAGCCGTGGCTGGTATATGGCCTGATGCGCACCGTGGATGGCTACTCCAAGATGGTCTCGGCCGGTAATGCCTGGTTCAGCTTCCTGGGATTCCTGGGGATGTATACGGTGCTGTCCATCCTCTTTCTTTTCCTGGTGCGGCGCGAGATCGAGCACGGTCCGGAGCCGGTTGTGCCGCCGCAGTTGCGTGAACAAATCGACGCGGCGCGTTTGAATCCTCTGGAGGTGCGGTAGCCATGTCAACCATCTGGTTCATGATCGTAGCGGTAATGGTCGCCATTTATGTTGTGCTCGACGGCTTCGATCTGGGAGCGGGCGCAGTACATCTGTTCATCGCCAAGGATGATTTAGACCGGCGCACAGTGATTCGTGCTATCGGCCCGGTGTGGGACGGCAACGAGGTATGGCTGCTGGCCGCTGGCGGCACACTGTATTTCGCTTTCCCGCAGCTGTATGCCTCAGGCTTCAGCGGCTTCTACCTGCCGCTGATGATGGTGCTGTGGCTGCTGATGCTGCGTGCCATCGGAATCGAATTCCGCGCTCACGTACAAGAGCAGGTGTGGCGAGGCTTCTTCGACACCATCTTCGGCGTCTCCAGCATCTTGCTGGCGATTTTCTTCGGCGCAGCGCTCGGCAACGTAGTTCGCGGCGTGCCGCTAAATCCCGAAGGCTACTTCTTTGAGCCGCTGTGGACCAACTGGCGGGTGGGCGCGCAAAACGGCATCCTCGATTGGTACACCGTGATGTGCGGGGTAGTGGCGCTGGTGACGCTGGTGGTACACGGATCGCTATATCTGGCGACCAAGACCGAGGGCACGTTGAATTATCGCGCGCGCAAAGTGGCGTCGTGGTTCTGGCCGGTGCAAGTGCTGCTGACCATCTTCAGCTTGATCGCGACGGTGTATGCCGTGCCGCACATCCTGGAGAACTACACGCGCTGGCCGATCGGATTTCTGGTGCCCCTCATCGTCATCAACAGCCTGGTTTACATGTACTACGCGCACTCCAAACGGCAAGAGAAAGGCGCATTCCTGGCATCCTGCGTCTACATCATCGCGATGCTGGTGGGAGCGGTCTTCGCGCTCTATCCCAACGTGCTGCCCGCAAGCACTGGCTCGCAGTACAACCTGACGATCTATAACAGCGCGGCCGGCGCACACGGGCTGAGCGTGGGCTTCGTGTGGTGGGGTATCGCGATGGCCCTTGCGGCTGGTATATTTCATCTTCGTCTATCGCATGTTTCGTGGGAAAGTGCGGTTGGAAGAAGGCAGCGGACACGGCTACTAGGGCCTCCGGATTGGGAAAGGGCAAGGCTTTCAGAGGCCGCTTAAGAAGTCGGAAAAGCAGATCCCTCGTCGGCCTGAAGGCCTCCTCGGGATGACAAAAATAAACAGCTGATCGGCACGACTGAAGTCGTGCCCTGTTACAAAGCACTCGCATAACGACTTCTTCAGCCGCCTGTGAAGTCGTGCCCCGTTACAAAGCACTCGAAAAAGGACTCTTTCAGCGCCCTGTCTCAGCCATGCCGCAAGCTTCGGAAGATCAACAGGCCTTTAGCTCTCAGTGCGTTTCCGGAGGGTCCGCCCCAAGGCTCTCCAAACATTCTTTCGCGTGCTTGCACCATTGCGCACACGACATGTCATTGCGAGGGTTCAGCATGCGTACGCCGCAAGCTTTGCAAAGGCGTCTCGGGTCGTCCTTGAAGAACTCAATCAGGGCGCCGCAATGCACGCAAACAATCTCGTAAATGTCGTCCAGCTTCCAGTACTGCGTATCTTGTCCCGGACATCGCAACACCGCCATGATTCCATTGCCTCCGGATATATCCAAACATAGGCGGGCGATCTGCGAAATGACCTAAGTCACAGAGGATAGTTAGGGGAACTCTGAGTCATTACGAAGTCCCTCAGCGGCAATGATTTTGCGGATCTTATGGACGGCGTGAAGAGCCTGCATGAGAACCGTGTCGTCCCCAGGGGACTCGGGTGCTTTTCCCACTTAACCCAGGACTCCGCTGCGCTCCGTCCTGGGCTAACTGCATTTCCACCCCTTCGGGGTTCTATTTTGGCGGGTAGTACTCCACCGACGAAGATCAAACCTAGTTCTCACGCAGAGACTGAAGGCCGTCCCCTTCAAATAGCAGACTTAATCATCAGAGGATAGTTAGGGGCAGGGCGGCCGCTATCTTCACGCGCCCACGCCGGCGGCGGACAAGGTCGGCAGTTGCGCCTGCTCCCAGGCATCGAAGCCGCCTACCACATTGATCACCTTGTAGCCGGCACGTTGCAGCATGCTGGCGGCGATCATGCTGCGATAGCCGCCTTTGCAATGCACCGCGACCGTCGCGTTCGGATCAAGCTTCGGCAGTGCGGCCTTGAAGCGGTCCAGCGGATACCAGTCTGCGCCGGCAATGTGCCCTGCGTCCCACTCAGCCTGCCGGCGGACATCCAGCACCAGCAAAGTGTGATCGTCCTGCGGCCAATTCCTGCACCGTCATCTGGGGCAACTGCGCCATCGTCGAATCCCGCGCGCTTCCATGCCTTCCACGCCGCCGTCGAGATAGCCCGCCACTTCTTCGATTCCAACCCGCGCCAGCCGCATGCGCGCTTCCGACAACTGCTCTTTGGTGTCGGCGATCAGTACCGGCCGCGACGATAGGCCAAGCACCGCGCCCGCCCACGATGCGAACTGGCCCGACAGCGCAATGTTGATCGATCCGGGAATGTGCCCGGCGGTAAACTGCTCGGACGGACGAACATCGAGAGCAACCTCACCGCTCTGCAACATGGCGGTCAACTCACGTGGGCGCGATCGGCCGCAGCTCCGGCAATTCTGCCAAAGTCGGCGCTCCGGCGCGGTTGATCGCCGCGTCTTCAAGGAAGTAGTCAGGGCGAGCAGGCAGGTTCGAAGTCATCTGTTGGACAAACTCGTCGCGGTCCTTGATCTGTAGCGCATAGTTGGTGAGCCGCTCGGTGCCGATGGTGGATGAGCGCTCGGCGCGCATGTTGCGGCCACAAAGCGATCCTGCTCCGTGGGCGGGATACACCGATACGTCATTGGGTAGCGTCAGCAGCTTCTGATGGAGCGAGTCGTACAGCATTGCTGCGAGCTGCTGTGGGGTGTGCGCCGGCGACAGATCGGGGCGGCCGATATCGCCAATAAAGAGTGTGTCGCCAGTCAGGACCGCCCAAGGCGCTGGCGATTTCTCTTCGTCAGTGAGGACGAAACATAGGCTTTCCGGAGTATGGCCGGGGGTCTCGAGCACTTTCACGCGCACGGCGCCTACCTGCACTTCGGAGCCGTCGCTCACCGCGACATGAGGAAACGTCGCGCCCGCAGCTTTGCCGATGTAGATGGTCGCCCCGGTTCGCGCCGCCAACTCTTTGTGGCCGGAGACAAAGTCGGCATGAAGATGAGTTTCAAAGATGTGGCGAATTCGCAGCCCCTGCTTCTTCGCAGCGTCGATATAGATCTCAACATCGCGCTGCGGGTCGACGACTGCCGCATCGCCATTTGAGCCGAATAGGTACGAGGCGTGCGCCAGGCATCCCAGATAGAACTGTTCGAAGTACATGCTTCCTCCACTCCGCGAGCCATGATACGTGGGGAGGCACAAATTGGATAGGGTTAGTTGGGGTGCGCAGCTACCTCTCGTATGTCTCAACCCATTGCTTCAGTCTTGTGCTCGCCGCTGGCGGTTAGCTGCTCTGCGGCGAAAGCGCCAGCGCCAATTTCCCGACGAGCTGCCCGGCAGGTTCATTCGTCCTTCACTGCCAACACCGAGTACATCCTGCAACGGAAACAGCACGGTATTGGCAACGGATGCCATGAGCGTGCGAATCATCGTCCAGTTGATTTCGCTGCCGTCGGTATTCAGGTAAAGCCGCGCGTAGGCCATTTCTTCTTCCACGTCGGCTGCAGTGCGAACGCTTCCCGCGCCAGGCCTGCTGTTCCACCATCCCACAACCGTGTCGTTGTCATGCGTGCCAGTGTAGGCAACCAGATGGTGCGGATAGTTGTGCGGCCTGAAACTGATCGCCTGGGGATCGTTGCCGAAAGCGAATTGCAGAATCGCCATGCCGGGAAAATCAAATTGCTCGCGCAGGGCTTCGACCTCGGGCGTGATGACCCCCAGGTTTTCCGCGACGATGGGAAGATTTCCCAAGGCCACCTTAAGCGCCTCAAAGAGAGCAGCGCCCGGCCCTTTCACCCACGCCCCGTTAACCGCCGTGACCTCGCCTGCGGGAATTTCGTAATAGGCCTCGAAGCCGCGGAAGTGGTCCAGGCGGATCATGTCGAGCATTTCCAGCGCCCGCCGGAAGCGCGCGATCCACCACGCATACCCGGTCTGCGCGTGCGCCTCCCAGCGGTAAATCGGATTACCCCACAGTTGACCGGTGGCGCTGAAGTAATCGGGCGGAACGCCGGCCACCACGCGCGGCCTGCCGTCCTCCTCCAGTTCGAACAGCTCGCGATTGACCCACACGTCAGCGCTGTCGAGCGCGACGTAGATCGGCATGTCGCCGAGGATGCGAATGTCGTTGCACGTGCAATGCGCCTTCAGATCACACCATTGGCGCTCGAATTCAAACTGGATAAATTTGTGGCACTCGATCTCATCGCGCAACTGGTCGTGCGCGCGCTCGAGCGCGACAGGTTCGCGCAGAGCTAACTCTCGCGGCCACTCCATCCAGCCGACTTGGTCGTGCACTTGCTTCAGGGCCATGAACAGTCCAAAGTCGTCGAGCCAGGAGGCGTGACGCTGACAAAAGTCTTCGAAGGCGGCATGATCGCCGGGCAAAGCCTGCTGGAAGGTCGCGAACGCCTTGCGCAACAGCGGCAGCTTCCATGCGATCACTGCGCCGTAGTCAACAGTATCGGCGGGAAACATGGGCGGGGCGGCCAGATCACGCGGGTCAAGGTACCCGCGTTCCACCAGGCGGTCGAGGCTGATCAGCAATGGATTGCCGGCGAACGCAGAAAAGCATTGGTAGGGAGAATCGCCGTAGCCGGTGGGACCAAGCGGCAGGACCTGCCAGATGCGCTGCCCGGAATCGCGCAGAAAATCGGCGAAGGCATACGCTTCGGGGCCAAGCTCCCCAATGCCGTAGCTTCCGGGAAGGGAAGTGGGATGCAGCAGGATTCCACTGGATCGAGAGAAGTTCATGGCCATTCAGGATGGTACGGCAATTTGGGCTGCGACTGATACATTTGCAATGTCTTATAATGTATACAGGTAAGCACAATGTCATCGAGTACTTTGTCGATTCGCTTGAATCCGCAAACCAAAGCCAAGCTTGAGGCGCTGGCGAAGGTCTCGCGTCGCTCCAAGTCTTTTCTGGCGGCTGAGGCGATCGAAAATTTCGTCGCACTCGAGAGCTGGCAACTGAGCGAGATTGATATCGGACTCAAGGACCTGGATGCCAACCGGACTGTAGATCACGGCGAGGTGCGACGCTGGCTTCAGTCTTGGGGAAAGAAGCGCGAGAGTAAGCCGCCGCGATGACTATTGTCTGGTCGCGACGCGCTATCCGGCATTTGGGGCAGGTTCGCGACTATATCGCCCAGGATAGTCCAGACTCGGCAGCAGATATCGCTGCTCGAATCGTCGAAGCAGTGGAACGGCTGGCACTCTATCCCAATCTTGGCCGCCCAGGGCACATCATCGGTACGCGTGAGCTGGTTGTGCCGGATACACCCTACCTCATTCCATATCGCATTCGAGGCAGCCGGGTTGAACTGATTGCGGTTTTCCACGGGCGGCAACGCTGGAAACCGTAACTCGCTACAGCTCTACTTCCTGTAACACCGGCTGCGGCGGGGGGATGGTGTGCAACGCCTCGACCATGGCGTCGGCGAACTCGCTGGTTCCGGCCGTGCCGCCTACGTCGCGCGTGACGTGCTTTCTCTCGCCGTAGACCTTTTCCAGCGCGAGCCGGATGTGGTTCGCGGCGTTCTCTTCGCCGAGGTGACGCAGCATCAGAATCCCAGAGCGCAGCACCGCCGTGGGATTGGCGATATCTTTTCCCGCAATGTCAGGCGCCGAGCCGTGGACGGCTTCGAAGATAGCGCACTCGTGTCCGAAGTTTGCTCCCGGCACCAGGCCCAAGTCCGCCAACAAACGCCGCGCACAGGTCGGAGATGATGTCGCCGTAGAGGTTCTCCAGCAGCAGCATGTCGTACTGATAAGGATTCATGACGAGCTGCATGCAGGTGTTGTCGACAATGTGCTCGCCGTAAGTGATCTCGGGATAGCTCCTTGGAAACGTCGCGCGAGCAGCGGATAAACAGCCCATCCGACAGCTTCATGATGTTGGCTTTGTGGATGGCATGGATCTTCTTGCGGCCAGCGCGGCGCGCGTACTCGAAGGCGAACTTGGCGATGCGGGTGGAAGCTTTCTCGGTGATGATCTTCAGGCTTTCCACCACGCCGGGCACTACTTCGTGCTCGATGCCGGAGTACAGGCCTTCGGTGTTTTCGCGAACGACGACGAGATCGACGCCGGGATAGCGAGTGGGGACTGCGGGCAGATTGCGGATCGGGCGAAAGTTGGCGAACAGCTCGAACTGCTTGCGCAGCGCGACGTTGATGCTGGAGAAGCCGCCGCCGATGGGCGTTGTCACCGGACCTTTCAGCCCGATGCGCGTGCGCTCGATGGACTCGGTCAGCTCTTTCGGGATGTACTCGTGATACTTCTCGAAGGCTTCGGCGCCGGCGGCGAAGGTTTCCCACTCGAACTTGACGCCGGTGGCTTCCAGGATGCGAACGCTGGCGTTGACGACCTCAGGGCCGATACCATCGCCGGGAATTAAGGTGACTCTGTGTGATGATGACATTAGGATATTTTTTCTCTCAGACGATAAGGTCTCGTCTTGAGTTGTTTCGGAGCCATGTCGAAAATGCTTTGTGTCATGGCACGGCTTACAGAGGCTGTCGTGAGTAGCGTCGTCGTCCCGGGGGTCAGCGTCGTAGCTGTGCCGCCGCTCCTCCACCCCAGCAACCGCAAATGCGGCGGCAGCTGGGGACCTCGGCTCCGCGGCTGAAGTTCGTGTTCCGATACACCGCACTTATGATGCGGGCTTCCAGCAAGATTAGTCTCCGGCTTTGCCTTTCGTGGAGGCGTTCTCCTTGGTGTCCAGCAGTTCCTTCAACTCTTCCATGAACTCGCGAACGTCTTTGAAATCGAGATAGACCGAAGCGAAACGCACGTAGGCGACCTTGTCGATGCGCCGCAGGCGGTTCATGATCAGCTCGCCGACCTCGCTGGTCTTGCGCTCGCGCTCGGCCGAGTCGACTACAAAAGCCTTCGGCGTCATTGACAATCTGCTCCAGCTTGCCCATCGAGACCGGCCGCTTTTCGCACGCCCGCAGCAGGCCGTTGAGCACTTTTTGCCGCTCGAACTTCTCCCGGCGGCCGTCTTTCTTCACCACCATGTAGGGGATTTCGTCGATGCGTTCGTAGGTGGTGAAGCGCTTCTCGCACTTCAGACACTCGCGGCGGCGGCGGATGGATTCGCCTTCCTTGCTTTCGCGCGAATCGACTACTTTGTCGTTTTCAAAGCCGCAAAACGGGCACTTCATGGATGAGAGAAGCGCGGCGATGTGCCCGTGACGTTCGATTGTAACAGGGGCAAACAGGTTCACTGCACGGAGGCACGGAGGAGCACGGAGAAGTTGATCCACTAAGAACACTGAGGTCGCCTAGAACGACGGGTTGCTACTCCGCCAGCGCGGCGGCTTTCTCTTCGGCTTCGGCGACGGCGCGGATGGACACGTGCTCGTGGCGGGCAATCGCCAGGCCAGTCGGGATCACCGACATGAAGGTCACGGCCCACAGCATCATGCCGCAGCTCACGGCGAGTTCGTGCTCGATGTGGAAGCCCGAGCTCAACATGCTGATGGTGGCCAGCTGCGAGCCGCCGCCGACGGCCGGCAACTGCAACATCGAGCCGACCATGCTGGAGCCCATCAGCACGACTTCGTGCGGCAACGTGAGCGTCTGCAGCTCGCCAGGGTAGGCGTGGGTGACCGCGTAGTAGGCGTAGGCGATCAGCACCCACATGAACAGCGAGACGCCGACCAACTGCAGCGCGGAGCTGAGGTCCTGGATGGTCTCCAGTCCATGGCTGAAGGAAAGCACCTTCTCGCGCAGATGGTACGCAAGTTTGGGAGCGAAGCCGACGAATCGGTCGTGCATGAATTGCGCGACGCGTTCGCCGGAGCGGCGCACAATAACGATGCCAATGATGAGCACCAGGATCAAGACCATCAGCAGAAAGGAAAACTCGCGCAGCTGGCGATAGAAATGAAGCGCGCGCAAATCGGGCGAGAGGAAGCTGACGGCCAGCATCACCGCAAACGCGCCCATATCGAAGATGCGCTCCACTCCCCACACCGCGACCTGCGAGGTGAAGGTGAGACGTTCTTTCTTGGCGATGATGTAGGGACGGATCATCTCACCGGCGCGGCCCAGCAGGGCCAGCGCAGCGAAGCCGACGAACTGCGGCGCCAGCAGGCGCGCCGTGGTCGTCTGGCGAACCGGCTTCAGAAAGATGCGCCAGCGCACGGCGCGCAGAATGTAGGCGAGATAGGTGAGCGCGAGGCCGTAGAAAATGTAGAGCCAGTTCACGTGTTCGGTGCGACTCCAGAACATGGCCCAATCGAAGGTCTTCCACGCCCGGATCTGCAGGTAGATCAGCAGGCAGAGCGCGAGCAGAACAACGCCGAAGACCAGAATGCGTTTCTTATTCATGAAAGACGATTTGAAGGGGACGGCCTTCAGGAGGTGCGTGAGAACCGTGCCGTCCCTACGGTGTCTGTGTTGTAGCTGTGCCGCTGCTCCGCGGCTCAATTATCTTTCCCACTTCACCGCGGGCTCACGCCCGCGGCTAACCCAAATGCCGCCGCTCCTCCACCCCAGCAACCGCAAATGCGGCGGTAGCTGGGGACCCCGGCTCGCGGCTCAAGTTATTTTTCCCACTTCACCGCGGGCTCACGCCCGCGGCTAACCCGAATGTCGCCGCTGCGCGGCTGGTTCGATCCATCGCGGGATTCTTGGCTTGGGCTTGATTTGGGGCGCGATTGGTCTTGGCCGGCGATTGCTGGTTGCGCTCGGCGAGCTTCTTGCGGTTGTAGTCCTTAATGACGCGGGCCACGTAGGCGTGGGTCTCGCGATAGGGCGGCACGCCCTTGTATTGCTGGACGCGCTGCGGGCCGGCGTTGTAAGCGGCCAGAGCCTTAACCATGTCGTTGTTGTACAGCAACAGCAGTGCGCGCAGATAACGCACGCCGCCGTCCACATTGTCCGCCGGATCGAAACTGTTCTTCACGCCCAATTGGCTGGCGGTGCCGGGCATCAGCTGCATCAGCCCTTGTGCGCCCTTGGGCGAAACCGCGCGCGGATTGCCGGCGCTTTCGGCTTTAATCACGCTGGCGATGAAGTCGGCATCCACCTGGTGCTGATTGCTGGCGGCACTGACGATGGACTTCAGGTCCTGCGACTTCGCCGGTTGCGAGGCTAGGTCTTGCGGGTCGGGCGGAGCGGGTTCGAAGCTCTCGATCTCGGCGGTGGGGACATCGACGTATCCGCCCGCGGGATCGGCGCTCATGTAAAGCCGTGTTTTTTCGCCGAATGTTTCATGATGCTCGTGGCGCAGGCTGAATCCGTTGCGAAGGTTTGCCAGTTCGGCGGCGTGGAGCTGAACGACGAACAATAGCGCCAGCAGCAAAAAGCAGGTCCCTCGACTCCGGCGGCGAAGCGCCGCCTCCGCTCGGGATGACACTCTGATGGGGCGCGGTAGTCCGAGGGGTGCACGCAGTGACACGCCGCCGCACTCCGCTCGGGATGACACGTCGCAGGTCCCTCGACTCGCTGCGCTCGCTCGGGATGACACTTTAATAAGGTGTCTACGCATTCACTCTCGCCACCTTAGCATCCAGCACCTGCTCGATGGCTGCGGCCACGCCACTCTCATCGTTGTGCAGAGTGATGGTCCAGCCGTTCTGCTTCAAATCGTCAGACGCATTGCCCATGATCACCGGATGTCCGGCAAAGGTCAACATCTCGACGTCATTGTAATTGTCGCCGATGGCCATGACCTCGGAGCGGCTTATGCCACGATGGCTGGCCCAGCGCTCCAGGGCGTGACCCTTGGAGCAGCCAGCGTTCAGGATATCGACAATCGTCAGATCGCGATGATCGTATTGGGTCCGCAGGACCGTGAACTCATGGGCGAAGTCGCAATCCAGGAGACGCTGCTGGACGCGCTGCATCATCTCAACCGGGCCGCAGAACATGGCCTGGATGGGATCTTCGGTGAGCGCCTTCTCGATAGGGCTAACGTATTCGATGTAGGGCGCATTCTTTTCCATCCAGCGCTGGATGACGCCGTAGAGACGTTCGTGATTTTCGCAGACGATGGCGCCCATGCCTTCGCGATCGAAGGTGATGACCAGGTGATCGCGGAACTCGGGCATGTGCCGGCAAATCTTAATGGCGGTGGCTTGCGGCATCAGGTCGCGATGAAACGACTCACCACTTGTTGACCGGGTGACGGCGCCGTTGGAGCTGATGATCCACAGGTCGAAGCCCAGTAACTCGGCGACGGGAAGTGCGAACCTGTGTCTGCGCCCGGTGACCAGGGCGATTTCAACGCCGGCTTCTCGGGCACGCCGCAGCGCTTCCAGATTGGCAGGTGAAATCTGGGCCTTGGAGTCGAGCAACGTGCCATCAATATCGATGGCGATCAGGCGGACGGAGCGGGTCAATATGTCTCATTCTAGCAGGCGGAGAAGCAGCCATCAGCCGTCGGCTCTCAGCTATCGGCCAGAGCGACCGTCGACGGCGAGTGGCGCCAATGACTCCAAGAAATAGAGCCCTTCGAATCCTCCGCGCCGCGGTTGCTTAGGATGAAGCGTTCACGATTGACGGCTGACGGCCTGCAGCCCATTCTGCGAAGGCGGCCCAAAGCGGGAGCCGGGGCCATCGAATAGGCAGCGCGAGCGACAAGGCTCTTCCCACCATGCCATCCCCCGACGTAGAGTAAACACGATGGAACTGCGAAAAGATCCCATCACGCGCTCGTGGGTCATCTGCGGCGACGAGCCCGAACCGGGCGGCTCGGCCGCGTTCTTTCTGCCCATTTTGTCCGGAGTCTGGCTTGCCGCTACAAGTGGTGGCGACGTCGCCGACGGTGAACGGCAGTCCGTGGTCGGCGCGCGCCGTGGTGCATCCGCGTCCGCTCTATGGCATCGATGGCGAGCCCGGACGGTCAGGCAATGGCCTCTACGACACCATGCGGCCAGTAGGCGCGCACGAAGTCGTTGTGGAAAATGCCCGCCACGACCGGCATTTGTGGAACGCCGATGACCGCGAGATCGAGGAGTATCTGGCCCTTTGCGGACAGCGCATTCAGGACCTGAAGGGCGATTTGCGTTTCAAGTACATCAGCGTGTTCAAGAATTATGGCAGCATGTCGGGGCAGGAGTTCGATCATCCGACATCGGAGATCGTGGCCACTACGTTTGTTCCGCGGCGCGTGCTGTATGAGTTGCGGGCGGCACGGGAACATTATCGAGTGAAAGAGCGCTGCGTCTTTTGCGACATTCTGCATCAGGAGCAGGAGCAGAAACTGCGCATGGTGGAAGTTCGCGGAGAATACATGGCGAGCTGCCCTTACGCGCCGCGAGTTCCCTACGAAACCTGGATTGCGCCCCGCAATCATGAAGCCTACTTCGAGCGCACTGCCATGAAGTCGGGCGCCATGCGCGATTTTGCCGCGCTGCTGCGGCGGACGCTGTTTCGCATCCGCACCATCGCCGACGGCTTCCACATGGTGCTGCACACCTCGCCTAACACCGTGCATCGCTCGGAGACGCTGGGCTTCTGGAAGACCATCGAGGACGACTACCACTGGCACCTGGAGATCCTGCCTATTCTCGGCACGAAGGCGAAGTCGTACACTTTCAAAGAGGTGTACTACTCGCCGGTCAGCTCTGAGACCGCAGCGGCGATCCTGCGGGAAAGGCCGACGGAATAGGGAGCGACGAGCTTAGCCACGAGCGACGAGCCGTCCCGGTATTATCAGGAGATGCTTGGCACCTCCGGTTTCAGCGACGATGACGCGGTTCAATTAAGGGGCTTGCTTTTAGCTCACGGCTCGGAAGCTCATTGCTCGTAGCTAACATGACCATCCGCCGCCTCAAAACCTATACCGGGCAGACTGGCTACGTCTATCAGTACTACTTCGTCGGCAAGCGGGCGGCGTTGACGAACGATGCCGAGGCGCCGTCGACGGAATACATCTTCGATGTTAGTGCCGACCGCAAGACAACTTTCGCCGTGAGCATATTCCTGAAGCCGCAGGCGCTGGCGGAGTGGGCCGAGACCCGAGGCCGCAGTCTGAGCGAGCCCGAACAATATGCCGCGGCGAAGCTCCGGCTGATGCAGGCCCTCGACGAAATTCCTGACATGTTGCATGACGGACGTCGCCTGCGCTTGGATGCCGGGTTGCTGCTCGCCCTGCTGGAATCGATCGGCGTTAACTAACTGGTTAGTTAAGAGATGGCGAACCTAACGCTGCTCCGCAATGGGCGTCTAAACCTGAAGTGGCAATAATTTTGGGACGAGTGCCAGCCTAGTTGCTGTACATGGCAGGCGAATCCGGCCCATAATCTACTCAGCTACGAGGGTGAGATGGCGATGTTTGAGCAAATGCCGCAGCCGGAACGCAAGCGACAGAGCATTTCGATGCTATTGTCGTTCGCGGTACAGCTCGTATTGCTCCTGGCGCTTCTGTACACCGCTGCACCAAGTTTCGTAACGCCATCGGACGTCGAGTTCGGCATCCCGCATTCCTCTGGTTCACGCTCCATCGTCTATTTGGCACCGGTTGGGCCGGAGCAGGCCAGGCCCTCGGCCAACGAACCGCGGCTAACCTTAAAAACTTCGCTTCCTGCGAAACCGAAGCCGCCCAAAACTGAACCCAAGCGCGAAGAATCCGCTGCCACCGCCGACAACGCGCCAGAGGAGACTGCCCGTGGTGGATCGCCATTTGGCCGGGTACCTGGTTCGCCGCTGACCGGTGACGAGGTTGTCCCTGCTTTTCCCGACGTCTATCCCGATCCTCCAATTTCCCGCGCCGATCTGCCCGCTGGGATACAGGGCGACGTGATCGTAGAGGTCACGATCGACCCTCGCGGCGACGTGGTCGAGACCAGGCTGCTCCAAGGAATCGGCTATGGCGTTGAGCAGAAGGTGCTGCAAGTGTTACAGCGCTGGCACTTTCATCCCGCCATGCGCGATGGGGTCACCATTGCCTCCCAGCATATCGTGCACTTCCACTACCCCAGCTGATACCGGATTCGATCAACACCTCCTTTTCAAAGCCACCCAACTCCATGTGACATAGATCACAGGGCCGAGTGATGTCCATACTCGGTCTCTGCGCTCTTGCCGCTATACTTATCTCAGAACGACGGGTTAGCGTGACCGTCAATGGGGTTTATGCCGTTAATCTGGCTTCGAGTCGCGGTGGTGTGCTACGGCGTGGGGCTGCTCTACTCCCTGCTGTTGCTTAGCAAGCGGGGCAACCTGCTGGGCAAGATCGTGGAGCCCGCAGTGGGACTCGGCCTTATCTTCCACTTCGTCTCGCTGGTTGAATCCACCATTCTGATAGGCCACATTTCGCTGGCCTCCATTCAGTTCTCCGAGTCCCTATTAGCTTTCCTGGCGGTAGTGGTATTTTTCGTCTTCTTTGTGGCATACCGCACCACCTCGCCCGGCATCGTCATCTTCCCCATTGCCTTTCTCTTGACTTTTGCCTCTGCCCTGGGACAGAAGCCGGTCAGCATCACCTCGCCGCTATTGCGCAACGGATGGATCTTCGTCCACATCGTTCTTATCTTCACCGGCTATGCCGGACTATTTCTCAGTTTCGGCGCCAGCCTGCTCTACCTGGCGCAGGAACGTGCTCTTGAAATCGAAGCGCCAAACCTCCCTCATGACCTGGCTGCCGCCGTTGCAGACCATCGACGACATCGGCTATCGCGCGTTGCTTTTCGGTTTCCCGTTCATGACCTTCGGCATCTTGACCGGCTCGGTGTTGTTGATCGAGAAATATCGGGCCAATGTTTTTCGCCGATCCCAAGATCGTATTGTCCTTCGCCATGTGGGCCGTATATCTGTTGTTGTTGTATACCCGCTGGAGTTCAGGATGGCGCGGCCGCCGCGCTGCGTTTCTGGCGACCTTCGCTTTCGTCATCGCGATTTGCGCATGGGCGGCGAATAATTTCAGCCGTGTGCACAAGTTTATAGCCTCATGAACTTCGTCCTCATTGGCGTGAATCATCGGACTGCACCGGTCGAGGTGCGGGAGCGGTTCGCCATTTCCGAGGCGCGCCTGCCTGAAGCCGTCAAGGAGTTGGCATCGTACCCTGGAATCGAGGAGGGGATGATCGTCTCCACTTGCAATCGAGTGGAGTTGTTGGCCCGCACCGTAAATGGGACCGCCGACCTCGACGGATTCATGCGTCAGTTATATGGCTTCGATCCCCAGCCCTACCGCCAATACCTGTACGAATATCGCGAGCGCGAAGCCGTGCAGCACGTCTTCCGCGTGGCCTCCAGTCTGGATTCGATGGTGGTTGGCGAGCCCCAGATCCTGGGCCAGGTGAAAGAGGCTTATGCCACGGCTCGAGCTGTGGGAGCAATCAATTCCCAGTTGGACGCTCTGCTGAGTCGCGCCTTCGCGGTTGCTAAACGAGTGCGCAATGAGACTGCCGTCGCCACCTCGGCTGTGTCCATCGCCTCGGTCGCAGTCGATCTGGCAAAGAAGATTTTCGGCAACCTGGAAGGCAAGAGTGTTTACCTGGTGGGTGCGGGCAAGATGTGCGAATTGGCGGCGCGTCACCTGGTGGCCCACGGCGCAAAGCAGATTTACGTGGCCAACCGTACCTATGAGCGCGCGGTAGCTTTGGCGAGTAAGTTCAACGGTGAAGCCATCCCCTTCGACCAGTTGTACGAGACCGTTTCTCGCGCCGACATTGTGATCAGCTCCACGGGCGCGCCCCATGCCATCTTCCGCAAAGAGCATGGCGAGCGCTTCTTGAGCCGGCGCCGCAATCGTCCCATGTTCTTCGTCGATATTGCGGTGCCGCGCGATATTGATCCGGAGATGAACAAGCTGGACGGCATCTTCGTCTACGACATTGACGATTTGCAGCAGGTGGTCTCCTCGCATGTGGCTGATCGCCGCGTCGAAGCCGACCACGCCGAATCCATCGTCCAGATGGAGGTCGACAAGTTTCAGGCGCGGTTACAGACCCTCGACGTTGTGCCGACCATCGTATCCCTGCAGGAACATCTTGAGACCGTCCGGCAGGCTGAGATCGATCGAGTACGCGGCCGGCTGGGCGCGCTCACTCCTGAGCAGGAGCTCGCAGTAGAAGCACTGAGCCGAGGCATCATCAACAAAATCATGCACACACCCATTACTACCCTCAAAAGCGCGGCCCGCGAATCTTCCGAAGCGACGACCGTCATCGACCTGGTGCGCAAGCTCTTCGGGTTGCGCGATGCGAAAGCCGCCGCGGCGCAGGATGAAGCCGCTGCCGCTACCAGTGGAAAACCAGGAGCGCGCAACTGATGGCCCGCCTAAGGATCGGTTCTCGCGGTTCACAACTTGCACTTTGGCAGGCTAATCACATTTCCTCACTCCTGCGCGAGCGCGGGCATGAGGTCGAGATCGAGATCATCAAGACCACAGGCGACAAGATCACCGACGTCTCGCTCGCCCAGGTCGGCACCAAGGGGATGTTCACCAAGGAGATTGAAGAGGCTCTGGCCGAGGGCCGCGTCGATGTCGCAGTGCACAGTCTGAAAGATCTTCCGACCGAGTTGCCGCCAGGATTCGAGCTGGTCGCGATCACTACCCGGGTGAATCCGCGCGACGTCTTGCTTTCGGTCAATTACGACGGGGTTGCCTCGTTGCCCAAGGGCGCCCGTGTCGGGACCAGTAGCTTGCGCCGGCAGGCGCAGCTTAAAGTGGCGAGACCAGATCTGGTGATACATGCGCTGCGCGGCAACGTTGATACCCGCGTACGCAAGCTTGAAGAAGGCGAGTACGATGCGATCATTCTTGCCGCCGCAGGTCTTACCAGGCTGGGCAAGATGCAGCTGGTGAAGGAAATGCTGTCGGAAGACTTCATGTGTCCAGCCGCGGGGCAGGGCGCGCTGGGCATCGAGATTCGCGCCGGCGATGAGGAAATGCGCAAGCACCTGACGTTCCTCGACGATCCGGCCGCGCGGGCGACTACAACCTGCGAGCGAGCTTTGCTGCATAAGTTGGGCGGTGGGTGCCAGGTTCCCATCGGTGCATTTGCCGAGATGCGGGAAGGCTTGCTGCATCTGACTGCAATCGTTGCGCAGCCCGATGGATCGACGATCCTGCGCGAGACGCAGAGTGGCAGCCAGGCCGTTGCCTTGGGCGAGGCGGTGGGCGACAACCTGCTGCAACGAGGCGCGACGAGAATTCTGGAAGACGTCTACGGAGCGAACGCTGCCACCCCGCAACAGCCGTGAAAAAACAATGGATCAAAGCCGCGGAGTGGCGCCATTTGCGTTAGCCGCGGGCGTAAGCCCGCGGTGAAGTGGAAAAAATAACTGAGCCGCGGAGCGGCGGCACAGCCACCGTAGGGACGGCACGTGCTAGCGCGAATGCCTACACTCGCGACGCTGTGTTGGCAACGATGCTCCCGCCCCGCTGTGCGGGACGACTCAGCTTAGCCCAGGACGGAGCGCAGCGGAGTCCTGGGTAGAGGTGACGCAGGGCGCGCTGAAGCCGGTCTGTTCGTGTGGACGCATGGCCGCTCCGAATCATTACGCGGCAGCCCGAAGGGCGGCATAACTTAGCCCAGGACGTAAGTCCTGGGTAGAGTGTGAAAAATGTCCGAGTCCCGTAGGGACGGCAGAATTGTCCCCCAATCTAATGCCTACACCCCGCAAACTCGCTGCCGATCGAAACCGCGCGCCCCTAACCGGCTGTCGCGTGCTGGTTTCACGCGCCAGGAAACAGGCTGGCGCGCTCTCCTCCGCCCTGCGCGATCTGGGTTGCGAGGTTGTCGAAATTCCTTTCATCGAGATCCGTAAGCCCACGTCATACCAGCCGCTCGACGCCGCTTTGCAGAAGCTCGCTACATACGACTGGCTCATTCTGACCAGCGTGAACGGCGTGGAAGCGCTGTTCGAGCGCATGGCAAAAAAGAAGTTGGATGCATCGGCCCTCACCCACTTGGAAGATCGCGGCCATAGGACCTGCCACAAAGAAGGCCATTGAGCAGCAGGGATTACCGGTAACCGTCACGCCAAAGCAGTACGTCGCGGAGTCAGTGGTGAGTGCTTTGCGCCGCCGAGTGAATGGACAACACGTATTGCTGGTACGCGCCAAAGTTGCTCGCGACGTGATTCCACGCGAGCTGCGCAAAGCCGGCGCTGAAGTCGATGTGGTCGAAGCCTACGAGACGATAACTCCGAAGTCGTCTGAGAAGCGATTGCGCGCCGTTCTCGCTAGCAAAACCCGAAGGCCCCACGCCATCACCTTCACCAGTTCTTCGACCGTGAAGAACTTTGTGGCCCTGCTCGGCTTGCAGGGAGCCCGTGCCGCATTGAAGAAACCTGGACCGTATCAGGGAGTCCACAGCGCCTCGATTGGGCCCGTGACCTCGGCAACGCTGCGCGAACTTGGTTTGCCGGTAGACGTTGAGGCTAAGGAATACACCGTCCCCGGTCTGGTGGCGGCGCTGGTGAAGCAGAGCAAGTTAATGCGGAAATCGTCGGCTAAGCACTAATAGTCAGAGCGCAGCCTGTCATTTCCTGCAGCCGGCACAATACCCGCCGATCTCGAAGCGTGCGACCAGAATATGAAAGTGGCAGTCACGTTCGACCTGGCCCTTGACCCGGTCGAATAAGTCGCTCTCGAACTCCTGCACCTTGCCGCACCGAAGGCAGGTCATGTGCATGTGGTCACGCTGCGGCCGCCGTTCGTAAAAGTGCCCGTCTCCCTTGACGTGTAGAAGATCAAGCTCGTCAACCAAACCGTGCCGCTTCAGCAGGCCCAAGGTGCGGTAAACCGTCACCCGGTTGATGTTGGGATCGACGCGCACGGCTTTGCGGAGAATCTGTGCGGCGTCCAGGTGTTGGGTCGCGGTCTCGATGATTTCAAGGATGACGCGGCGCTGGCGCGTCATGCGGATTCCCCGGCTTAGTAACGCGGTTTGCAGAGCGCCGGGAGCTTCAGTCTCTGGGAGCGGCATTAAAGGTCTACCTGGTTTAAACTATTGCAACCGTGTTGCAACTTAATTGGGGTGTTTGGATTAGACTAACTTCTAATCACCCCACCTCTAGACACAGATGCAACTTAGTTGCATCTGTAATTAAAAAGTAATTATAGCTCCGTGACCGGATGTGGTCAACGAATACCCCGCCAATTCAAGCGAGGCGAGGATGCATATGGATTCGCGCGACTACGCAAGGTGAGTCCGCAATCCTCCGCTAAGGCGATGGTTCCATCCCTCATCCCTGTAAAATGTTTTCGGGAGGGAAATCTTGCAAATCAGGGCCCGCAATTCGATCTTTTCTTCTCTGGTACTCATTTTTGGGGCTGTATTAGTCTTCCTGATTACGCCGTCTTTTGCTCAGCCGGGAAGCTTTCGCAATGCCCCCGCATCCGCTGCGGCGGCTACGAACCCGTATGCAAGCAATTCTGCGGCGTCTGCCGCCGGCGCGAAACTGTACGCCCAGAACTGCGCGCAATGTCACGGCAACAATCGGCAGGGAATGGGACCCGCTCCGTCGCTCAGCACTGTCGGGGTCCATAAAGCCAAACCCGGTGAGCTGTTCTGGTTTATCACCACCGGAAAGCTGACGTCGGGGATGCCGTCGTGGTCGAGCCTGCCTAAGCAGGAGCGCTGGCAGATTGTGACCTTCCTGCAATCGCAACCGAACCAGAAGACAGCCGCGAAATAACTCCCTGCCGCGGGTATAGCCGGAAATTTACCCTTGTCTCCGCCTGATGCCGGGGAAATCCGCTATAACAGAAGGGTGAGCGCAAGTAATCCCTTTCTCTCTCCCAAGACGGTGCTGATCACGGGCGCCTCCAGTGGCATCGGCCTTGAATTGGCGGATCTTTTCGCCGCCGATGGTTACCGCCTGGTACTGGTGGCACGCAATCGCGCCGCCCTGCGCCAACTTGGCGACCAGTTGCAATCCCGCTACAGCGTGGAAGTGCGGATTTCGCCCAAGGACCTGGCCCATCCCGCCGCACCCGTCGAACTCTACCAGGAACTACAGGAGGCCGGCATCGTGCTTGATGTGCTGGTCAACAATGCGGGCTTCGGCGGCAGTGGAGCGTTCCTCGATACCGGCTGGGACAACGAAGCCGAGATGATTCAGGTGAATATCGTTGCGCTGACCCATCTCACGAAACTTTTCCTACCGCAGATTCGCGCCCGCGAGGGAAAGTTGCTCAACGTCGCCAGTGTCGCGGCTTTCGCCGCCGGCCCCTACATGGCGATTTACTACGCCAGCAAGGCCTTCGTTCTCCATTTCACGGAAGCCGTGGCCGAGGAATTGAGCGGCACCGGCACAACCGTTACTTGTCTTTGTCCGGGACCGGTGATCACCAATTTTCAGCAGCGTGCCCACCTTGGCGAAAGCCACACCAAGAGTCCGCTATTGGTGGATGTGCGCGAGGTCGCGCGCGCAGGCTATGAAGGCATGAAGCAGGGCAAGCGGGTGGTGATTCCGGGATGGAAAAACCGTTTGCTGACGCAGGGACTGCGGTTATCGCCGCGCAGCCTGGTGACTAAGGCCATCAGCAAAATGCATGCAGGCAAGAAGGGCAGCCATTAGCCAACGAGCCGTGAGCAAACAGCCGCACTCGGAGCCTGTGAAAGAGACTTGCAGGCGCAAATGCGGGTCGACCAACAGAACGCGACCAAAATCCCTCCGGAACGGCAGGCTTTGTTTAAGTTGCGCAATGGCCTGTTTGCGACAGCTATCGTCTCCCCTGCAAAGCATATGGTCATATTCAGCTACGGCGTGACCTCGAAGATGACGCCGCAGCCGGCGGCGCATTCCGATCCGGTATTGCCGGCTCCCCAGGCCGTGCCGAAGATGTTGCCGTTCGTGTCCAGCACAAGGCCTCCGTAGGGATACGCGCCATCGCTGGTGTGCGTGAAATCGTGGAGCGAGGTATATGTCCAACTGCCGTTGGACGGACTCAGCCGGAAGACGCTGCCATATCCATAGGCGCCGTCCTGTAAGGTGGTGCCGTAGAGGTTGCCCGCGCTGTCCCTGACCAAGGTTGCGTATGGACCCTCGGGATCGGAGCCACCGGAGAGGCTGTACAGCAGATTGAAGTTCCAGCCACCAGCGGAGGGCGACAACTCATACACAGTGCCGCCATTACCAGAGCCATCGAAGGAGGTTGCGCCGAAGAGATTGCCCGCTGGATCGAAGACAAGGCCGGCAAATGGGTTGCGGCCGTCCTCGCCGCCCGGAAAGCGGTAAAGAACCGTCTGCGTCCAGGCGGAGCCCGACGGGCTCAATTCAAAGACCAATCCGTTGGAGCTGCCCCCGTAGAGATCCGCAACTGCGGTACCGTACAGATTACCGGCTTGATCAAAGATCACGCCGCTATTAGGATTGCTGCCTTCATTTCCCCCGACGAAATTGTAAAGAATGTCTTCCGTCCAGACGCCGCCGGATTGCGTTAGCTCGTAAGCCACGCCGCATCCCTGGCTATTGCAGTTGTGCAACATTCCACCCTGCGGCGCGGTCCCATAAATATTGCCGGCGGCATCGAAGGTGATGTCGCCTTGGGGTGAGTATCCGGTGCCGAAGTCGAACGGAAACAGCACCGCTTCGATCCAGGGGCAGGATACAGACCTGCAAACGGTAGGGCGAGGCCGCAGGTTGAACAAAGTGCCACCGCCACCTGAGCCTCCTCCATAGGTGGTGCCATAGAGGGTTCCATCCGCGCCAAAGATTACCCTTGCCTCGGGATAATCGCCATCGCTACCACTGAACTTATACAGCTGGTCGAGCACCCAGCCTGAGCCTGTGTGCGCCAGCTTAAAAACAGTTCCGCAACCATACTGGATGGTGCAAGCCATGTTCCCCCCGAACTCGGTCGTGCCATAGAGATTCCCGGCGCCGTCGAGGATCAGACCGGCAGCCGGATTTGCCCCGTCGGGACCACTGAAGCTGTGGAGCACGGTGAACGTCTGCGCCTGGACCGCTGTAGCCGCTACCAGCAGGATGAAAAGGCCAGCCATTCCTGACAGCTGAGCGAGTGCTGAACTCCGACGTTGCTCCGAGCGCATCATAACCATTCTCCTTTACATGCGGTCCGCAAAGTACCGTCTGGGTGGTGATGGTGTGCGCTTCTGGGGAAGAAATCAACTTAATTTTACATTACGGGGCAATGGCATAAAAACAGAGGCTTTATGAGGCGTAGTTTTCTTAGGTGCCTGCAGGTGGGCGGATAGGTTGGCGTGAAATCCCCATCACACAAGTTAACGCGACGCTGGTCGAGGACAAACGCGTGCATCTGCGGTCCCTACGGGACTCGTATCCTCTTTCTCGGCCTACCCAGGACTCCGCTTCGCTCCGTCCTGGGCTAACTTCAACTCCACCCCTCCTGGGTTCTACTTTCGCGCGTGATACTCCATAGGCAGAGGGCAAGTTGTAGTTCTCAAACTCAGAGTCTCCGCATTGGCTAATTGCCAAGTGCTAAATGCTAAATGCCGCTTGTCACAGCCCAAACAATTCCCGCAATCGCTTCGTCTGTGCGCGGCTCACTGGAATCTCTGTCTGTTTCTTGTCTTCCATGCGGATTTGGTACGAGCTCTTAAACCAGGGCACGACTTCCTTGATGCGATTGATATTCACCAGGTACGAGCGGTGGGCGCGCCAGAACATATTGGGATCGAGCGAGTCGAGCAACTCTTCCAGCGTGCGGCAATTCGACTGGCCTTCCATTACGGTGGCGACGACGGTAATGATGCCGTCTTCAATCGAGGCGTAGCAGATGTCTTTCTGATCGACCAGAAAAAGTCGCCCCGCGGCCTTCAGCAGGACCTTGGTAGCCGGCGGACGCTGCTGCTGTTCCAGCATCTTGACGATGGTGCCAATCTGATCGCCAGGGGAGCCGGCGCTCTCCAACTTGTGCCGGACCTTCTCCACCGCTTGCGCGACGCGCTTGCGATCGAACGGCTTCAGCAGGTAATCGATGGCGTTGACCTCGAACGCCTTCACCGCATATTGATCGTAGGCGGTGGCAAAGACAATTTGCGGCAACGGGACCTTGCGATCCAGCAGCTTCTTGATAACGCCGAAGCCGTCCAGCCCCGGCATCTGCACGTCGAGGAAAACAAGGTCGGGCGAGAACTCCTTTACCAGGCTCACCGCTTCGACGCCGTTCTTGCCTTGCGCCAGGATGTCGACATCGAGTTCGCGCAACAGGTAGGCAAGCTCGTCGCGCGCAAGCTGTTCGTCGTCAACTATGACTGCCGACAGTGCCATCCCATCTCCTGTACTGGGAATTGTTCAGCCATAACTATACCGGGAGCGGGCGGAAAGGCGGAAGGGCAGGGAATCGACTGCTCTGAGACCGTAACTGAACAGGTGCGGAGCTTCCCGTTCCGCCTTCCGCCGCCATACAATGGCCACATTCACATCGGGGCCCATCGATGACCGCATTCCCAGTGGTTCTTCTCGCCGTAGTCTCTCTTCTGGTCGGCGCCGCCTTTGCGTGGCTTTTGTTCCGCTCGAAGACCGTCGCATTGGGCGAGCGGAAGAATAACCTGGAGCAGGATCTCGACGCCGCCAAGGCTGCGGCCGAGCGTCAGGCCGAGCAGATCCGCTCCCTCAGCGAAGCCCGCGCGGCACTGGATGCCACGCTGATGAGCGAGCGCCGCAACACAGAAGAAAAGCTTAAATTACTACAAGATGCAAGCGAACAACTAAAGATACAGTTCAAGTCTCTCGCGGCTGCCGCACTCGAAACCAACAACGCGAATTTCCTGCAACTTGCTCGGAGCGTTCTACAGAACCAGCAGACGCAGGCGGCTGGCGATCTCGCCCAAAAAGAACTGGCGGTCAAGAACCTGGTCGAGCCGATCGCGCAATCGCTCTCCGGAATGAATCAGCAAATCCAGGCGCTGGAGCAAACGCGCAGTCAGGCGTACGGCACACTCACGACGCAGGTGGCATCGCTACTTGACACCCAGAAGGCGTTGCAGGTTGAGACCGGCAATTTGGTGAAGGCGCTGCGGGAACCGCAGGCCCGCGGACGCTGGGGGGAACTGCAGCTGCATCGCGTGCTTGAGCTATCGGGAATGTTGGAATACTGCGACTTCAAGGAGCAACTGTCGTTCAATGACGACGAGCGGCGCTTCCGGCCGGACGTGATCGTCGATCTCCCAGGCGGCAAGCAGGTTGTTGTAGACGCCAAAGTCCCGCTGACGGCGTACCTGTCGGCGCTGGAGGCGCCCGACGACCTTACCCGCAGCATGCGTCTCGACGACCACGCGCGGCAAGTGCGGCAGCACATCGACTCGCTGGCCAGCAAAGCTTACTGGACGCACTTGCCCTGTACGCCGGAGTTCGTGGTGCTGTTTCTGCCGGGCGAAGTCTTTTTTCGCGCGGCAATGGATGCGGACTTCGAGCTGATTGAATATGGCGTCAGCCAGAAAGTCATTGTCGCCTCACCCACCACGCTGATCGCGCTGCTGAAGGCCGTGGCCTACGGCTGGAACCAGAAGAACCTCGCCGAAAGCGCGCACCGGATCAGTGAAGCAGGGAAGACGCTGTACGAGCGGCTGTGTACCATGACCGGATATCTGGAGGACCTCGGCAAGAAGCTGGGCGGTGCCGTGGGATCGTACAACGAGATGGTAGCGTCGCTGGAGAAGCGTGTGCTGCCCGAGGCGCGCAAGTTTCCGGATCTGGATCGTTCGCTGGAAGCCGATCGACTGCCGGAGCTGGAGCAAGTGGAGAAGACGCCGCGCGAGCTGCAAGCCCAGGACTGGCAGGAGCCCGTCGAGCACGCCAAACTCCCGTTCGAAGAAGAGCAGGCCGACCGGGCGAAAGCGTAGCTTCATTCTGCTAGGAACTCCTTATGGCCGAGACAGCGGCTGCAGCAAATCGGTTTAATTGGCGGTTGCCGCTGTATGCCGCGGTCGGTGCGGTGATCGTCTTTCTTCCTTTCATAACTTACGCTTACGACATTGGCGAAATTCTTTATCTCGTCATCGGCGTACCAATCGTTAGCTTGGCTTTGCTAATAGTGCTTGTCTTCGGGAAACGAAGGCTCGCCGTTTTTTCAATGCTGATTGTGTATTGGGCAGTGACTTTGGTCTTATTTCGGAACTCTTTTGACCTGCGCAGCGCCGGCCGATGGTTGTTATGGTCGAAGGACTACAAGGCCGTGGTCCTGGCACAACCGGAATCACCCAACGGGGAACTGAGGCATATTGCGTGGGATGGCTGGGGATGGGCCGGTAGCGACACAACCGTCTATCTCGTTTACGATCCCGCCGACTCGCTTTCGGTCCCGGCTAAGAGTCATTCATCCGGCAAGTTCAGCGGCATACCTTGCAAGGTCCCTCGCGTCCGTCGTTTGGAGAGCCATTGGTACTCCGTTCTGTTCTACACCGATACAACGTGGGGCCAATGTAATTAAGCTAGAACCTGGCTCCTCGTATGCAACTCGTCGTGCAACTGCACGACTTCCTCATGCAGAACTGCGCTGAGTCGTTTGCGATCGCCGGTTGCGGTTATCGGCTCGCCAAAAACGATTCTTGCCTGCACCGACTTTTTCCCCAGAAGATTCCATACGTGCGGCAGCAGTGTCATGTCGCCCCACCAGCTGACCTCGCGCGCGGCATCGCCGTCTTCAAGTTCGTAACGGATTGCGCAGGGCGTGATTGTCGCAGCGTTGTCGATGGCGGGCTGCAGCATGGTGGAATGAAAGCGCAACACGCGCTGCCCATCCGTGGTTGTGCCCTCGGGAAAGAGAACTACCGGAACGCCGTCCTTCAGACTCTCGCCGACGCTGACATTCGCGCGTGCGGCGTCGCCTCGATCGTGACGTTGGACGAAGACACTTCCTGACCAGCGCGCATACGGGCCGAAGATGGGCCAATCCTCCACCTCTGCCTTGGAAACGAAGACGCACGGCAGGGCAGTGCTGTAGACGAGAATGTCGAGATAGCTCAGATGATTGCTGACGATGAGCCCACGCGTCGGCAGCGGTCCTTCGACCTGCAACCGAACGTCGAGGGCGCGCAATCCCCGCGCGCAGACTTGGTGCAGCCACTGGGCGCATTGCGCCCGCGACGCATTCCGCGGCAGCTTGCTATGCAGCCATAAGGCATACACGGCGGCCCACAAAAAAGCGAAAAGTCGGGTTGTCGCACGCAGTTGTTTTGCTGACAGTTGAATCATGCGTCGAGTCGGGCGCCGCCACCTCTACCTGGAGTCTACAGAAGCCGGCGGCATCCCTGCGGCGGTTTCTGCGCATCCTATTAACGCTGTACCGCCTGAGGCGTGATCTGGAAGAAAATGGCAAAAGCAAGCAAGCTCAAGTCCCCCGATCAGATCGATCCCTTTGCCACCGGAAAGAAAAGCCTGCGAGTGGTTATTGAGACTCCCAAAGGCAGCCGCAATAAATTCAAGTACGATCCGGAAATCGGCGCCTTTGCTCTGAGCAGCGTGCTGGCTGAAGGCATGGTGTTTCCCTACGACTTCGGCTTTGTGCCGCAGACCAAAGACGAAGATGGCGATCCTACCGACGTCCTGTTGCTGATGGATGAGCCGGCCTTCACCGGTTGTGTGGTTGAATCGCGGATTGTCGGCGTGATTCAGGCGGAGCAAACGGAAGACGGCAAGACGTTTCGCAACGATCGCGTGCTGGCCGTCGCCACCAGTTCCCACGTCCACGCCGACATCAAGGAGCCGGGCGATCTGAACAGCCGGATGATCGCGGAATTAGAGGACTTCTTCGTCGCCTACAACAAAGCGAGAGGCAAGAAGTTCAAACTCCTGGGCTGCAAGAACGCCGGTACGGCCATCAAGCTGATCAAGAACACGCGAACAAAATAAGTCGAAAGCGTCTTCCTGCCGCCGGCGATCTCCGCATTTGCGTTTGGGCGAATACCAGAAGCGCGGCCCTAAGAGTTGTGCAGGATTCACCGAACAACGCTGCCTTCTACCTGCGAATCAGTCAGTTAGCCACTATAAGCTGCGGTTATCGCGGTCATAAAAACATTGGATTTCCCCGCCTTCGCCGCGCGCCTTATCCTGACATGTGGTTCAAGGCGAGCGTCCAACGCCACACGTACTCCCCAATCTAATGTGGGTTGCAGTCCCGACTTCTTACCCCGGAATGCTGTCCGGCTTCGCGCATCGACGATGGCGAATGCCGGGGCAGATATTCCGCAGTGTCCCTAACGCAAGACATAACCATCGGCCTCCGACCGGCGAGGCTCATAAAGGAGAGTTTTGAATGGCTGACACCAAGCCTGATCCGAAGAAGGTCCTGGATTTCGTGAAGGAGCACAACGTGCAGGTCCTCGACTTGCGCTTCACCGATCTTCCCGGACTGTGGCACCACGTTTCTTATCCCATCGCCATGCTCAGTGAAGCGTCGTTCGAAGAAGGCTTCGGCATGGACGGCTCGTCCATCCGCGGCTGGGCTGCCATTCACGAGAGCGACATGCTGCTGATTCCCGACGCCAACAAGTACATGCTCGATCCCTTCACCGAAGTTCCAACCATGGTGATGGTCTGCGACGTGATCGATCCCGTCACCAAGCAGCGTTATGATCGCGATCCTCGCTACATCGCGAAGAAAGCCGAGATGTTTCTGTTGTCGACCGGTCTGGCCGACACGGCGTATTTCGGCGCCGAAGCCGAGTTTTTCATCTTCGACAACGTGCGCTTCGACCAGAACGAGCACGAGGGCTTCTACTTCATCGACGCCGAGGAGGGCCGCTGGAACTCAGGCCGCGTGGAGAACAATCTGGGCTATCGTCCCCGCTATAAAGAAGGCTACTTCCCGGTGGCGCCCACCGATCACTACCAGGACCTGCGCACCGAGATGACCATGACCATGCAGAATTGCGGGCTGGTGGTCGAGTGCCATCATCACGAGGTCGCCACCGGCGGCCAGACCGAGATCGACCTGAAGTTCGATTCGCTGATCCGCTCGGCTGACGCGATGATGCTCTACAAGTACATCGTGAAGAACGTCGCCAACCAGTACGGCAAGACCGTGACCTTCATGCCCAAGCCGCTCTTCCAGGACAACGGCAGCGGCATGCATACTCACCAGTCGCTATGGAAAGATGGCAAGCCGCTGTTCGCCGGCGACGGCTATGCAGGTCTGTCGCAGATGGCGCTGTGGTATATCGGCGGGCTGATCAAGCACGGCCCGGCGCTGTCGGCGATCATCGCTCCCACCACGAACTCTTACAAGCGCCTGGTTCCGGGCTTTGAAGCTCCGGTGAACCTGGCGTACTCGCGCCGCAATCGTTCGGCAGCCTGCCGCATCCCGATGTATTCGGCCTCGCCCAAGGCGAAGCGCGTAGAGTTCCGGCCGCCCGATCCGAGCTGCAATCCGTATCTGGCGTTTTCGGCGATGCTGATGGCAGGACTCGACGGCATCGAGAACAAGATCGATCCCGGCCAGCCGCTGGACAAGGACATTTACGATCTGGGTCCGGAGGAGCTGGCGAAGGTTCCATCGATGCCAGGTTCGCTGGAGAATGCTCTGGATGCCCTGGCCCGCGATTACCAGTTCCTGCTGAGAGGCGATGTGTTCACGGAGGAGATGCTGAACACCTACATCGACTACAAGCGGGAGAAGGAAGTGAACGCCATGCGTTTGCGTCCGCATCCTTACGAGTTCCAGATGTATTACGACATTTAGTCGCAAACGGGCGTCATTACAGACGCCGGGCCCAAGGCTATTTACATCACTCCTGCCGTAGCAAGTCTGCGGCAGGAGTTTTTTGCATCCGGCCGTTGCCGGTGAAAGCCACGGGAATGGTGGGCCGACGATCTGCGGTTTGCCTTAAGCGGCAACATCTGAAATTCTAATTGGAACATCGTATGGTCTACCTAACCCGTAAGTGCGAATTCTCTGCGTCGCATTACTATCACAATCCGGATTTCACGGAAGAAGAGAACCGGCGCGTCTTCGGCAAGTGCGCCAACCTCAACGGACATGGCCACAACTACACTCTGGAAGTCACGGTGAAAGGCGACATCGATCCCAGGACCGGGTTTGTCGTCGACCTGAAAGACTTAAAGGAAATCTTGAACCGCGAAGTGCTCGAGGCACTCGACCATCGCCATCTGAATAAAGAGGTGCCTGAGTTTGTGCGCCAGATCCCGACAACCGAGAACCTGGCCATCGCCATCTGGAATCGTTTACAAGGCAAGTTGAAAGTGGCAAAGCTGCATCGGGTGCGGGTGTACGAGATGCCCGACCTTTTCGTCGATTTCTACGGAGAAGCATGAAGGCCCATCTGACGCGGCGCTACATTTTGTCGGCATCGCACCGGCTGCATTGCGATGAGCTGTCGGAGGAGCAGAACCGCGAGGTCTACGGCAAGTGCAACAACCCGCATGGGCACGGCCACAACTACGCGCTCGAAGTGACGGTCAGCGGCCAGGTGGACGCGAAGACGGGAATGATCTGCAATTTGGTCGAGTTGGATGAAGCCGTGCGGCGCGAAGTGCTGGAGCGGTTCGATCACGCTAATCTGAATTTCTGCGCTGAATTCAAGTCGGCGGTACCGACGACGGAGAACCTGAGCGAGGCGATCTTCCATATTTTGAAGCAAAACTTTAAGGCCGCTCATCTGGAGAAGGTACGGCTGGAAGAGACGCTGATGAACAGCTTTGAATACTGCGGCGGCGCAGAGTTGCGAGCGTAATATTCGCCAATTCAAAGAAGTGTCGTCCCTAAGGGACTCTGGAGTTTTCTTGCGGACTCTGACCGCGGGCTGACGCCCACGGCTAAAACAAATGACGCCCTTCGGGCTAAATCGTGTTCACTGATGCTGAATGCAAGGCTAAAGGCTAAGAGCTAAAGGCTAAGAGCTAAAGGCTAAGTAGCTAATTGCTACTTATGAAAGAGACTATCGAGACTCCGACCCTGACCAGCGCCAGCTTTGAAGAGCTGGCGCGCGAGATGCTAGTCCGCTTGGGTGAAGACCCCAACCGCGAAGGCCTGCTCGACACTCCCCAGCGCTATGCCAAGGCGCTGCGCGACTTGACTAAGGGCTATCGCGAAGATCCCGAGCAGGTGCTGGAAGGCGCGCTGTTCAGCGTCGATTACGACGAGATGGTCATCGTGAAAGACATTGAGATGTTCAGCCTGTGCGAGCATCATCTGCTGCCGTTCTTCGGCAAGGTACACGTCGCCTACATCCCTAAAGGACGCGTGATTGGCCTGAGCAAAGTGGCCCGTCTGGTTGAAGTATTCGCGCGCCGCCTGCAAGTGCAGGAGCGGCTGACGGTGCAGATCGCCGAAACCATCCAGAAGGTCATCCAGCCGCTGGGAGTTGGCGTGGTCATTGAGGCACGGCACCTATGCATGATGATGCGCGGCGTCGAGAAGCAGCACTCCGCAACGGTCACCTCGTCGATGCTGGGCGCTTTCCGGGCGCAGCAGACGCGCCAGGAATTTCTCTCGCTGATCCAGACCAGGAACACCAACGAGGTCTAAGCGATGGCTGCGAAGAAAACGCAGTCCCAAGGAAAATCCAAGCTGAAAGTTGCGTCGGCGAAGCCGCAGCCGCATGAACGACGCCTCGACGGCAAGGTCGCAGTCGTGACCGGGGGGAGCAGCGGTATCGGCTTCGCCATCGCGCAGGCGCTTGCAGCTGAGAACTGTAATGTTGTCATCACGGGCCGCGACGAAAGAGAAATTGGGGGCAGCCGCACTTAGGATTTCCTCAGCAACCCAACAGAACTCCGCACTGATCGTGCCCAAAGGTTGCGATGTACGCGATCCCCGGGCGGTTGAGGAAGTGTTTGCAACCGTCGAGGCAATGTTCGGCCGGCTCGACATCCTGGTCAACAACGCCGGCATAAGCCAGCCCCCCACCCCGCTGGAGCAGACTTCACTGGAGATGTGGCGCGCACAGATCGACACCAACCTGACCGGCGTGTTTCTATGCACGCGCGCAGCCGTCCCGCTGATGAAACGGGGCGCAATCATCATCAATAACCTGTCGGCGGCGGCGAAACAAGTTTTTCCAAACTTCTATGGGTACACGGCGGCGAAGACTGGTGCGTTGGGTTTCACGCTGTCGCTGCGGGCGGAGATGATGCCACGCGGCATTCGCGTTATGGCGCTACTGCCTGGCGCCACCAAGACCGACATCTGGCAGCAGATTATGCCCAACGCGCCGTTCCATCACATGATGGACACTGAAAGCGTTGCGCAAGCCGTCCTCTATGCAGTGCTGCTGCCGCCCAGCGTGAATCCTTCGGAGATCAGTTTGGACCCGGCCGGCGGAGCGTTGTAGCTGTGGTGTTCACCACGGAAGCACGGAGGTCACGGAGTTTTTCTTTTTGGTTTGATGTCCGCAGTTTTCGCTTGAGGACTGTGCGGTCGGCCAGTATCGCCTGGATGAGATCACACTGGCGGCGACCTGGACGAGATCGAAATTAGTGTGTTGAACTAGAAACTCGTTTGGCAAGTTTGCTGCGGGTTTCGATTCGCCTCAGGGCCTAAAGGCCATGTCTTCTTGGCGCATGGTTCGGCACGGCTGAAGCCGTGCCCTGTTACAAAGCCCAGCTTAAGCAACGAACTTATCACTCGGAAAACTAGCAAAAACGAGACTTCTCCGTGCTCTCCGTGTTTCCGTGGTGAAAAGAATTACAGTCCGTAGTGATAGCGCCGGGTGCGGGCAGGGAAGAGCTTGATGAGAAGAATTCCGGCGACGAAGCCTCCCACGTGCGCCCAGAAGGCGATGCCGCTGGAGTTGCTGCCATGCGCAGCGATTGAAGTCGCAGCGCCGCTCAGGAATTGCGCGATAAACCAGTAGCCGAGCACGATCCACGCCGGCAGCCACATAAAAAATATGAAGAAGAAGGGCACCAGGGTCAGCACCCGGGCGCGCGGATAGAGGACGAAGTATGCGCCCATGACGCCGGCAATGGCCCCGCTGGCGCCCACGCTGGGGACGGTCGAGGCAATGTTGAACAGGCTGTGCAGCAATCCCGCAGCTACCCCGCAGACCACATACACCGCCAGATAGAGCGAATGTCCTAGATAGTCTTCCACGTTGTCGCCGAAGATCCAAAGCGCCCACATGTTGAAGATGAGGTGAAGCCATCCGCCGTGAAGAAACATCGAGGTGAAGAATGGCAGTATGGCTTCGGTCGTCGGAACATAACGCATGCCGAGCCCGGAGATGAGGTCCCAAGGCACATAACCGTGATTGAATAAGACGACGGTCAATCGCGCCGGGATCAGGCCGAAGAGAGTAAGAAATTCTGGCCGAGGCTCCGGCGGCAAATAACGCCAATCCAGCGAGAAAAGAAAAACAAGTATGTTGAAACCAATCAGCAGGTAGTTGATGACGGGCGTGCCGATCCGAGGTGCATCGTCTTTCAGGGGGATCATATCTGGGTCACGCCTGAGTGCGGCAGGGAGCGGCTACTTTCGTTGCTCGTGCCAAAGCTATGGCTGGCGATTTGACCAACTAGCCTTTCAACCTCCACGATAGCAGAAGGATGCCGCTCAATGCCGTGATGGTAGTGGATAAACCCGCAGGATGGACCTCCCACGATGTGGTAGCCAAGGCCCGACGCATTCTGGGAGAGCGCTCCATTGGCCACCTGGGGACTCTCGACCCCATGGCGACGGGCGTGCTTCCGCTCGTTCTGGGGCGGATGACGCGGATTTGCCAGTTTTACAGTGGCTCGGAAAAGACGTATGAGGGAAAAATCCGGCTCGGCGTGGCGACCGATACCTACGATGCCGACGGGGACCCGGCCGGGGAATCCCACAGGGTTAATGTAACACTTGAAGAAATAGTCGCTGCCAGCTTGGCGTTTTGCGGCCTGATTCAGCAGATTCCCCCGCCGTTTTCGGCTAAAAAGATTCAGGGGGTTCCGGCCTACAAGCTGGCCCGTCGCAAAGAGCCGGTCGAGTTGAAGCCGGTCGAGGTCGAGGTCAGGGAGTTCACCATCTCCGGCCTGAATGGAGACCTGGTCGACTTTCGCTGCCGGGTTTCGTCAGGGACTTACGTCCGCAGCCTGGCGCACGAACTTGGGCAAAAGCTGAGTATTGGCGCCCATTTGGCAACCCTGCGCCGGACGGCGGTGGGCGAGTTCACCATCGAACAGAGTCACACGCTGGAGGATATTGCCGATGCCGCCGGGCAGGGAAGACTCGACGAGGTCTGCGTGCACCCGCGCCGAGTCCTGCCGGAGATTCCGTCGGTCACCGCGACCGACGAGGATATCGCCAAAATTCGTCACGGCCGGACGGTCAACCTGCCCGAGATGTCGCGCTCAAGGTGGGTGAAGGTCTTTGCTGGACAGTCAGAACTGGTGTGCCTCGCCAGCCGGGTAGCGGGGACGCTGTTCCACCCCAAGGTGGTGCTGATTTGAAAGATGTGGTGCACTCCGCATGGAGTGCATCACATCTAAGTACATGATGTACAATGATCTCATGCGAACCACAATCACCCTGGACGATGAAACGGCTGAAGTCGCTACGCAATACGCGCGTGGCCGGGGCCTGTCGCTGAGCAAAGCCATCTCCGAGCTGATTCAGCGCGGTACGCGCACTCGGCCCCGCATTAAATACGTTGACGGATGGCCGATGCTGGATCTACCCAAGCCGAAAAGGCTGCTTACAACCGAGCGGGTAAAACAGCTGGAGGACGAAGGCTGGTGAGCTTTACCTCTTTGCTCGATGTCAATGTCCTGATTGCATCGGTTTATGAGTGGCACGTTGCCCAAAAGATAACGTACGCCTGGTGGCACGAATCGCCGGGTAAGCCGTGGGCCACGTGCCCGTTAACCCAATCCGGCTTCGTCAGGATCATCTCGAATCCGAATTTCCATCCCAATCGAGTGGAAGTTGCTGAAGCATTGAAATTGCTGACCGACATCACCCAACGTCCCGGCCATCGCTTCTGGCCGATGGACATCAGCTTCACGGAGGCAGTACAGCCGTTCCAGGAAAGACTCTTCGGTCATCAGCAGGTGACCGACGCATATCTGCTCGGTCTCGCGATCAAGAACAAAGGCCGTCTGGTTACATTAGACAGCGGCATCGAAGCACTGGCTGGCAAGGAGTTTGCACAATACGTGACGGTGTTGCGCTGAAGCGCACCCTTGGGAGTGCAGGAATATTGTTTACGGGCGAGCGCACTCCAGGTGTTATGTTGCTTGGCATAGGCAGTCCAGAAAGAAGGTTGGACCTATGCAAAAGCTTCGGGCTGCGGCGTTCGCGTGCGGCCTTAGTTTCCTGCCGTTGATCTCGCCCTGCCAAACCGCGCCCACACCACAACAGGGGATGCAGATGTGCATCACGGGAGGCGGGTCGGGAAATGTCCCGGGCTGCCCAGCCATATCCGGGCCAGCGAGCGTCGCCGGAACCCGGTTAGACTCGGCCGCCCGGGACAAGCTTATGCGCGAAGCGCGGCAGTCCTATTACAACTTGCCCAGTCGTGGCTTGAAGGAGTTCAGCTGTCAGGTGCAGCCCGCGTGGGACGTAATGTACAACAGCAAACGCCAGAAAGTGGACGGCGTGGAACGCGATCAGTTTTTGCCGGTTTTGAAAAAGGTAAGATTTCGGGTGCTTGTGGGCGCCAGCGGAGCCGCCAGCGTGTCCCATCAGTCGGATGTGGCCGCGCCCAGCCAGGCTGTCGCTGCACGCGTGCGGGAGTCGAGTCGCGGCATCGAGCAGTTGGTGACAGGGTTTTTCCAAACCTGGTCATCGTTCGCTTTTGGTTCACTTTTTCCCGAGGATAGCGGTGGTTTGCAAATAGAACAGGTTGGCGAGAAGTACCGGCTGACGCACAAGGGCGCCTCGACCGACGTCCTTATCGTAATGAATAAAGATCTAACCATCGAGCACGCGAATGTCGAGTCGTCCAAAGCAAGCGCGAGCATGGATCCGATCTTTATGGCCACCAAAGAGGGTTTGTTGCTGACGAACTATGACGGCAAGGTAAGCATGTTGGACCGGGTGTGGGATACGTCCGGCAAGATCAGTTACCAGACGGTGGGAGGATATCAACTGCCGCGAGTTGTGAATTCCATGGTGCGCGTGCCGGGCGGCGGGCAACTGCCGTTGGTGGTTACGTTTGCCGGCTGCCAAGTGAAGGGGCAATAAGTGGCCGCTAACGCAATGTCCGATAACATATATTATGTTAAGTACACTAAAACGCCAGTTAAATCTGCTTTTCGTAAATGCCTAATGCCTCTTTCCGACAATCCTCGGGTATCGCAGGCGTGCCAAGCGCCCTTGATCTCGCCAGGACAACATCGGCCTAAAGCTGGTCGATGCGCCCTTAGGCTCGCTGGAAACTGATCTCTTAGGCGCGACCGCCGGCAGCGCCATACACCCGTCCCTTCCAACGCACCGCGCCGCGCTTATGTGCGCGGTCGGAGTTCAGCAGGATGATCGCGAACAGCGGCAGACCGAAAATCGCCAGAATATTGGAGAACCAATCGAAATGCGCGCGCCGAATCCGATTCTCAAATGGCACGAGAAACGCTATCAGCGGCACTGTTGCGATGAATGCGGGGGCGATTTTCATGCTCGCCCAATTCACCAGAGCGAACGTGGCGCACCCCACAAACGCAGCAAACTCCAGCAGGCTTCTGAGGGCCAGCCGCCGCGGATGCGGAAACAGCAGCGCCAGGTTTTTCGTCCAGCCTTCCCACATCTGCGCAAAGCTGCGATACATGCGAGTGCTGACCACATCGGCAGTGCGAAAGCGCAGCTTGTAGCCGGCTTGTTTCACCCGCGTGGCGAGCTCCACATCTTCAAGGATGGCACCCGCTACGGCAGCGTGTCCGCCGATGGCGTCGTAAACCTCGCGCCGGACGAGCAGATACTGACCATTGGCCGCGGCCACCGGCGACTTCGGATCGCAGACGTCGTCTGGGCGATAGGTTGCCGCGAGTTCGGCAAAGATCAACGGCATCAGAGCTCGCTGAGCGAGGCCGCGGACTTCCTGCTTCGGCGAATACGACAGCAGGCCGGCGTCGCATTCGCGTGCCTCTTGCAAGCCCGTCGCGAGCGAATTCTGGGTATGTTTTGTATCGGCGTCAGTGAATAGCAGCCACTTCCCTTTCGCGATTCTGGCGCCAGTCCAGGCTGCATTGCACTTGCCGCTCCAGCCTGCGGGCAACGGATCGGCCGTGATCGTGCGCACCGGAAATTTCGCGGCAATGGCGCCCGTTGAATCCGTCGAATGGTCATCTACCACGATGATTTCGTAGCTCGCACCCTGCTGCTCGGCCAGTGTCCGGAGGCAGTCGGCGAGGCAATCTTCTTCGTTCCGCGCAGGGACAATGACCGAAATCTCCGGAGCTTTCGCGGTGTTATCCATTGGCAATCGAAATAGCTGACAGGAGCTGGCCGTGGCTGAAACCATCTTTAGCCCAGCGAACTGCGACGGTGATCTACCCGGAAAGGGTCACTCAGACCGGCTCCAATCAACATTTCGATGGATTATTATAAGAGGGTGAGGCGCTTCGTTTCATTCCTTCTGGTCGGAGGTTTGCTGCTGCTGGCTGGCTGCAACAGCGCGCACCCGCCGCGCATCGGCAATGCCGCTCCCGATTTCACCATCACTGACTCACAGCACACGGTCGCGCTTAGCCAGCTCCGAGGCAAGCCGGTGTTGCTCAACTTCTGGGCCACCTGGTGTCCTCCCTGCGTGCAAGAGATGCCGTCGCTGGTCGAATTGCAAAAGCAGCTTGGCGGCAAGGTGACTATTCTTGCCGTCAGCGAAGATGCCGATGACGGCGCTTACAGGCAGTTCGTACGCGACCACAATGTCGACCTGCTGACCGTACGCGACATCCACCGGAACACCAACGAAGTTTACGGCACCTTCAAGTTTCCAGAGACCTATGTGATCGACCGTGACGGCAAGATCCTGCGGAAGTTCATCGGCGCCACCGACTGGACTTCACCGGACCTCGTGGCCTACTTCAACAAACTGTAGTTGCCACTTTCACGACAGATTTACCCACAGAAAGGCAAAGGAGAGGCCGACTTGTGCCTCTCCCGGTAAACCCAGCTGTTTGAAGCTAGTACAGCCGGAAGCTTACCTCAACGTTGATCTGTACGGCTACCGGCTTGCCGTCCTTCATGGCGGGCTCAAACTTCCAATTACGAACTGCCTCGATCGCTTTCTCGTCCAGGCCCATGCCCAGCGAGCGAGCTACCTTAACGTCGCGCGGCTTGCCATCAGGCCCGACAATCAGCCATAACACGCAAGTTCCCTGATATTTTGCTTTGCGCGCTTCCTCGGAGTATTCCGGATCGGGAGTGTCCAGTGCCCGCGGCGCGGAAACACCGCCGCCAACCCGAAATACGCCGCCGCCAATACCGCCGCCGCGACCTGGCCCAACGCCCGGACCGCTCCCGGAGCCTACACCGCCGCCCGAACCAGAACCGATACCGCCTCCACTGCCTGTGCCGTTTGATGGAGGCCCGGACGGAACCGCCGACATCGGATTACCGAGATTTGGCATGTTCGAGGCCAGCTTGATCTGCGGAGGCACCACCACTGTCGGCTCGACCGGCAACTTAGGATGATCGTTGCGGATGACCATAGCCGGAGGCGTGATCTGCTCCATTGCTGTCTTGGGAAGCTTGCCTTTAGGCGCCTGCAGTTTGTCGCGGTCGCCGCCACCACCGCCGCCGCCGGCACTCTGTTCCTTCTTCTGCGTGATCGGCAGCTGCGGCGTAAGGTCGGGAGCGATCAGGGTTATCGTCTCCCTCGGCTTCACCGCATCCTTTACGGCCCTGGCGCCCGCGATGGAAATGGCGATCAGTCCTGCCACCATGGCAACGTGAACCACCAGCGAAACGCCTGCGCTCTGCTTCTTATAGTTGTATTCACCCCAGATATCGCGGACCTGCACGGGGCGAGAGGTCAATACCAGGGGCGGCAATTTCTCCGGGAATAGCGCAGCACGGACGTTGCTCTTTAACGAACTCCACAGGGATTCTTCCACGCTGGTTCGCGGCAGAAGATTCAATTCCTGCTCAGATGGGGGAATCAGTGTCGCATTAGCCATACTCGTATCGGTCCTTGGATCCTGGGTCGGCCTTTGTGTCGTTGCCGGCGGCTATGGGTGGCACTGCCGGCACTGCGAAGCCAAGTCACCCCTCTCTGAAACCTGCTGTTTCCAATTGAGGTTGCGACTAACCCCGGCACACCCCTTCAAGGTGTGACTCGGCTTTTACAATTTTCTTAGATGCGAAGCTGCCTACATCGTTGTGCGGTTTAAGTAACAATACTTGAGACGCGCCTGGGGAGTAAAGGCGATCAACTGCTGCACCTGGAATAGACGGGCATTTTTCGGTGCCCTATTATAATGAAGAGATAGCCTGACCAATTTCACAACACAGTAATCCACAGGCGGGGAGAATCCCGGAGTGCCGCTCGACCTTAAAGCAACACTGAACCTGCCCAGGACCGACTTCGCAATGAAGGCGAGCCTGCCGAAGAATGAGCCCAAGATGCTCGCGCGGTGGGACGAAATGCGGCTTTACGACCGCATTCGCGAGGCCCACAAGGGTCAGCCGATCTACGTTTTGCACGATGGGCCACCGTACGCGAACGGGCCGATTCATCTGGGCACGGCCATGAACAAGACGCTGAAGGATTTCGTCGTCAAGTCGCGCAGCATGAGCGGCTTCGACGCGCCCTACGTTCCCGGCTGGGATTGCCACGGCCTGCCCATCGAAATCAAGGTGGACAACCAGTTGGGCCGCAAGAAGCTCGACATGGACCCGCTGGCGGTGCGTGAAGAGTGCCGCAAATATGCGACCAAGTACCTCGATCTGCAGCGCGAGCAGTTCAAGCGCTTGGGCGGTCTTGGCCGCTGGGAACGCCCGTATTCAACCATGGATCCGCAATACGAAAGTGTGGTCCTGGAAACGTTTTACCGTTGCTATGAGCAAGGCCTGGTCTACAAGGGGTTGAAGTCGGTCTATTGGTGCATCCACGACAAGACCGCGCTGGCCGAGGCCGAGGTGGAATACGAGATGCACACCAGTCCCAGCATCTGGGTGCGCTACCCTCTGACCAGCGATCCGGTGAAGATCGATTCTGCACTGGCAGGCAAAAAGAAGCTCGCCACCATCATCTGGACCACGACGCCTTGGACTCTGCCTGCTTCGATGGCGGTGACCTTCGCCCCCGAGGCCGAGTATGTCGCGCTCGATACCGGCGAGTGGATCTACATCGTCGCCAAGGCGCTTGCCCAGCAGACCATCGAGAAGTGCAATCTTGGCGAGGCGAAGGAAATCGCCTCGTTCCCGGGATCGAAGCTGGAATACGCGACGTTTGCACATCCCTTTTTGGATCGCAGTGTCCTGGGTGTGCTCGGTGACTACGTAACGATGGATACCGGAACTGGCGCGGTCCACACTGCTCCGGCGCACGGCGCCGACGACTTCAACACGGGCGTCAAGTACGGCATCGATTTACGTTGCGATGTGGACGCTGCCGGCATCATTCGTCACGGCCTTCCCGAGTATCAAGGTCAGCAGGTCTTCAAGGCGAATCCGCTGATTGTCGATCTACTGAAATCGCGCGGCGTGTTGCTGGGCTTCGAGAAGATCGAGCACTCCTATCCGCATTGCTGGCGCTGCCACAATCCCATCATCTTTCGCGCCACCGAGCAGTGGTTCATCTCGATGGAGGGAAAACTGCGGCTCGGACCTGACGAACGCAGTCAGGACGATGGCGCCCGCACGCTGCGAACTCGCGCGCTGGAAGAAATCAAGAAGGTGAAATGGGACCCGGCGTGGGGCGAAGAGCGCATCTCAAACATGGTGTCCAGCCGCCCCGACTGGTGCATCTCACGCCAGCGCATCTGGGGTGTGCCCATCGCCGTGTTCCAATGCGAACAGTGCAACGAGTTCTTGAATGATCGCGCTGTAAATGGTTCAGTAGTAGAGCTTTTTGCGCGCGAAGGTGCAGACGCCTGGTATCGCTATTCCGCCGAGGAAATCCTTCCTGCCGGGACCAAATGCGCCAAATGCGGCAGCACAAAATTCCGCAAGGAGATGGACATCGTCGATGTGTGGTTCGAGTCGGGATCGAGCCAGGCTGCTGTTCTGGGCCGTGAGCCGGGACTTCCCTGGCCAGCCGACATGTATCTCGAAGGCGGCGATCAGCACCGCGGCTGGTTCCAGTCTTCCCTGCTCTGTGCGGTCGCAGCCAAAGGTGCGGCGCCGTATCGCAGTGCGGTCACGGCCGGCTGGACGCTCGATCCGCAAGGCCGCGCTCAGTCCAAATCGCTGGGCAACGTCGTCGATCCCGTCGAGATCGCCGACAAGCTGGGCGCGGAGATCATCCGCCTGTGGGTCGCTTCCGTCGACTTCCGCGAGGACGTGATGAGCTCCGACGAGCTGATGCAGCGTATCGCCGAGAGCTACCGCAAGATCCGCAACACCTTTCGTTACATTCTCGGCAATCTTGCCGACTTCGATCCCGAGCGCGATGTTGTAACGTTTGCCGAGATGCATTCGCTCGATCAGTACTTCCTGCTGCGCGCCGCGAACGTCACGAAGGATGTTCGGGAGCACTACGACAGCTTCACCTTCCACCGGCTCTATCAGCGCTTGAAGGACTTCTGCATCGTCGACCTGAGCGCGATCTATTTCGATGTACTTAAGGACCGGCTCTACACCTCGGCGCCAAAGTCGCTGAAGCGGCGCTCGGCACAAACTGCGCTGTGGCGAATGGGCGAGGCGCTGGTACGTCTGCTCGCTCCTGTGATGAGCTTCACTGCCGAAGAGGTGTGGGGTTTCCTGCCGTCGATGCCGAATCGCCCGGAGAGTGTTCACCTCGAGCTCTTCCCTGCCCCGCAAGATTTGACCGGCGAGCTGGTTGACGGCTTCGATGTCGGGGCAATGGGGCGCGACTGGCAATCGCTGCTTTCGATTCGCGACGAGGCGCTGAAAGTCCTGGAGGCCGCGCGCGCGGAAAAGCGCATCGGCAGCAGCCTGGAAGCGCAGGTTCGCTTGGTTGCGCCGGAGCGTATTTATCCCCTGCTGGAGCGTTACCGCGATCAGTTACGTTACTTGTTCATCGTCTCGGATGTGGTGCTGGAGAAAGCGCCTGGAAGCAATGGCGACGCTGGGCTGACGATCGAGGTGAGCAAGGCCCCAGGACAAAAGTGCGAACGCTGCTGGAACTATTCGATCCATGTGGGCGAGGACAAATCGTATCCCACAGTGTGCGAGCGTTGCAGCGCCGTGCTGGCAGAAATCGAAGCCACGGCGAAAGCGTGATGCGCGACGATCAGGGAGCGCCAAAGTTGCATCTTATTGACCGATCAGATCAAACTGCCGTGCCGCCGCTGCGCGGCTCAATTATTTTTCCAACTTCACCGCGGGCTCACGCCCGCGGCTAACACAAATGTCGCCGCTCCGCGCCTGGGTTCGATTCCACATGCGCTGGTTTATTCCAGCGCTTAGCCAGGGTTGCAGCTACGACGCAGGCAGCGTTGGGACGGCCTGAAAGCTCCGCCGCTTCCTTCCGCGCTCGACAGCGTCTAACATAAGAGGTGGTTCCACTTCGGGGCATGACACAGGACATACCAAAGCACGCCTTGCGAAAGTATTTTTTCCTTATCGCGGTCATCGTTTTGCTGCTGGATCGCCTCGCCAAACGGGCGATTGCCAGCAATATTGCCTTGCACGACAGCGTTGTTGTCATTCCTGGTTTCCTGCGCCTGACCCATGTGCAGAATACCGGCGCCGCTTTTGGCTTGTTTGCCGAATCCTCGGCTCAGTGGAAGGTCGGCGCCTTAGTGAGCTTTTCTATCCTGGCACTGGTCGTCGTCTCTGCTTTGCTCTGGAAGAACAGCCACTCGCTAAGCACCACCACCATTGGCTTGTCGCTGATCCTCGGCGGGGCGATGGGCAATCTGTGGGACCGGATGGTCAGCGGCCACGTAGTGGATTTCCTCGACTTCTATGTCGGCAGCTATCACTGGCCCGCCTTCAACGTGGCCGATAGTGCCATCGTTGTAGGCGCGATCCTATTGGTTGCGGAGATCGTCTTCACCAAATCCGCTAGCGAGACGGTCAAGAGCAGTTCCTAACGCTAACGCTGCCCTAGCGCCCATCTGAAAATTGTCATCACGAGGAGGCCTTCAGGCCGACGAGGGATCTGCTTTTCTTCCACACCCGCAGAACAGCAGATCCCTCGCGCAAAAGCACGCTCGCGATGACAAGCGGGAACACTTACAAGTGCTCGACCTCCCTTACTTCCGATATACCACTCCGCCCTTCATCACGAAGCTCACCTGCGTCAGCACAGATATATCCTTTGTCGGATCGCCCGGTACCGCGATCACGTCTGCAAAGTACCCCGGCTTGAGCACGCCGATCTGACCTTCCCAGCCAAGCAGTTTCGCTCCGTTGATCAGGTCCGCCTGCAAAGTTGCGACCGGGCTCATTCCGTACTGCACCATCAGTGCGAATTCCCGCGCCTGTGTGCCGTGCGGAAACGGGCCAACATCGGAGCCGACCGCCATCGGCACACCCGCCGCTAACTGTTTCTTGAACTCCGCGGCATGCAGCTCCTGCATTTTGCGTTCGCGCTCGGCAGCGGCCGGGCTGGACGCATGCTCCGCGAAATACTCTACGATGGTGAACGTCGGAACGGCTGGAATGCCCTTCTCGTGCATGATGCGCATCGTCTCATCGCTCAGCTGAAATGCATGATCCACGGATGCTACTCCCGCTTGCGCCGCATAGAGTGCTCCCGGATCGCCAGTTGCGTGGACCGCAACCCGTCTTCCCGTTCGCGCCGCTTCGGCGACGGCCGCTGCGAGTTCCGCTTCGGTGTACTGGTACGGCGTCGACAGCCTGCCATTAACCAGCGTGTCTCTTCCCGTCTCGTACATCTTCGTGAAGTCTGCGCCTTGCTTGATCTGCTCGCGCATCACCTCCACGATTTGTTCGGGACTGTTGGCATAATCGGCATTCGACAGCACATGCTGGGCGGGATTGAAGGTGTTAGCGTCTTCGTGGCCGCCGAGAATGTCGATGGCATTACCGCTGATGCGCAGCCTTGGACCTGGAATCAGTCCAGCATTGATGGCGTTGCGCACGGCGGTGTCGGCGGATCCAGCACCCTCCGTCCCCATGTCGCGTTCGGCAGTGAAACCCGCCATGAGGTCGGCCTTCGCCGCCAGGGTCGCCAGAATTGTTCGCTGCGGCACTGATTCTTCGACAGTCTGCAAGTCCTCTGCACCGGGATGCAGAAACAAGTGAACATGCGCATCAATCAACCCCGGCATGAGTGTTACGTCACCCAGGTCAACGACCTCCGCCCCAGCCGGACGACTGACCCTCGAGCCAGCCTCGGCAATGCGCTCGCCTTGTACCAGCACTTCGCCCGGAGTAACGATCCTTCCACTTTCGACGTCGAGCATTCGTGCTGCGTGCAGCACGATGACTTGTGACTGTGTTTGTGCAAGTGCGGAGGTAGTCAGCAGGATGCTGAGGATTACAACTGAACCAACCTTAAGGGGTGACATAACGCAGAAATGCTAGCAGAAAGAACTTCGGACGTTTTAGCTAATATCCGATGACGCGACTACGGCCGAACCGCAGCACAGGCCCGTTGGCTGGCGAGTTTAGCTTTCCAGCTGCTCCTGGCTTTTTCTGAGGCGTTCTTTCTCCAGTGCAAGCCGCTCCTGCGCCTTCTTCAACTTCGCTTTCAGCTTGTCGCGCTCCTCGGTTGCTTTTTTCACCCGTTGTTGAGCGGACTTGATATCGGACATCGCGCGTTGGTGGGTTTTCAGCATGGGTAAGGCCTGCGACAACGCTCTCAAATCGCCGGAGCTTGCTCCGTTTTGGCTTCTACAGCGGCCGCATTTCGTGCGGCAGCAGTCTCTCTTTTCGGCACCGGCGGCGGGAATGCCTCGGTAAGAAGCAGGGTCGCAGATGTGATCTGGCCCGCGGTCGGGGTTCGGATCTCAATTGTGCCATTGGTGTTGGAACCGCCCTCATGACAGAACAGGTTTTGGTTCAGCATGATTGACTGCAACAACCTGCTCAGACGGTGCGAGTGATAGCCGTTGGAGAAGCGTGGTCCGTCCGACCAGCCGAGATTAGTCGAGTAGTCGCAGACCAGGCTCCAGTATTCGCGTGCGCTGGCCCACAGCTTCAGGGACTCCACGGCGCCATCCATTCCAATGTGATAGTCCACCTTGACGATGGCGCCAGTCGATCCAGGCGCCAGAGCATCCCAGTTAAGCACTACTGCACTGGTAAGAATATCGTCGAGTGGAACCGGGTTGCAGACCTTGGCTGGTGTCTCGTCCTTCATGCTTTCTCCATTCTTCTTACGGCGGGGTGTTGATCGCGCATGTTACCAGAGACCTCTAATTCCTGGTCACTCCACGAGGGGCGCCAGCGGTTGGTGATCTGGGGCGGCGGCGCCAACCAGAGCGACTTCAAGTCCAATGTCCGCGGGGGACGGTCGTTCCGAGGTCCTCTCCGGCGCATTGTTTATCTTCCTTGCCGCCGCGATGCGCCACCCTGCTTCTACGAAACCGTTTCGCTGGGGTAGCAGGTCACAACTCTTGCGGATTGCGCTGCGCATGGAATCTCCCCACCGCAAACCATGTTCTTCGGTTACATAAGAGCTTGGGAGGGGCTCGATATCGACATATCTTGGTCCGCCCACCAGGAAAGCCACCATCTGTTCAGGCTTTTCCTTCTTAATCTCATCGCGCCACGATAGGCAGCCATAATGATCTGCCCGAATGTCCATGAGCACCATATGGTAGCGGTCGCGGTGCCAGATGGAACTGGCCTCAAGCAGATCGCATGCGCCTACGACTTCCACCCCATGCAATGCAAATATCTTCCGGCGTAAGGCCCGCCTTTCAGAATTTGTGTCCATCAAAAGTACGGTTGTCCTGCCCGGTGGTTTTGTTGGCGACGGCGGATGGCCCACGTTCATCTCGGTGACCTCGCAGGAAAAGCAGCTCTCGCAACGAGCTGCCGTCCTCAAGAGAAACTCTCTGTGCTATCAGAGGAGAGTACGGGTGAGTGGGGCTGAAGATTTGCCTCTTGCCGCCGGCAAGAAGGGTAAATGGAGCCGTCTCGAAAATGGCGAGATGACTCCATTATACGTGTTATTGAACCTGGGCGGTTACGAGAACACTTCGCCCGTCATGCGGGAGAGCGTGCGCGTCTGCAAGCGTGTTCTGTATTGCGGGTCCCGCAATTCGTCCGCTGGCATTGACCTGCTTGCGCGCGATCTTCAGCTTGAGGGCGCGTTCAATCGAACGCAACTCGCCAATCTCCGCGCCTGAGACCAGGGTCGAGGCACGGCCGGCCGAGCCCATGCGGCCGGTGCGGCCCACGCGATGAATGAAGTCTTCGGGAATCTGCGGCAGGTCGTAGTTGATGACGTGCGCCACATTGTTGACGTGGATACCGCGCGAGGCGACGTCGGTGGCCACCAGCACCTGGAACTTGCCTTCTTCGAATCCGTTCAGCGCACCGGTGCGCTGCGATTGGCTGCGATCGCCGTGGATCATCGCCGCGGTGAATCCGTCGCGCACCAGGTTCTTGGCCAGGCGCTCGGTCCCGTGCTTGGTGCGCGCGAAGATCAGCGTCTGTCCCTTCTCGGCGTAGAGAAGCTGGCGCAGCACTTCGGACTTTTCCGCCTGCGGCACTTCGAAGGCTTGTAGCTCGACGGTGTCGGCCGGCTTGGAGGTGGAACCCAGCGCCACGCGCACCGGATTGTTCATGTAGTCGTTCACCAGGTGGGCCACCGAAGCTTCCAGCGTCGCCGAGAAGCACAGGGTCTGACGCTCGCGCGGCAACGCTCGCCACAATGCGGCGAATCGCCGGCAGAAAGCCCATGTCGAGCATGCGGTCGGATTCGTCCAGAACCAGTATCTGTCACCTGGCGCAGGTCGACCAGCTTGCGGCGGAGATAATCTTCCAGCCGTCCGGGGGTGGCGACGACGACGCTGGCGCCCTTGCGAACTGCCTGGATCTGGCGCTGCTCGCTCATGCCGCCGATGACCAGCGCGGCGGGAGCGGATTTGCGTTCGCGCAGCTTTTCGTACTGCTCGTGGACCTGCATCGCCAGCTCGCGCGTCGGCACCAGGATCAGCGCCGAGATCTGGCGCGCTGCGGAGCTTGGGCCGCCAGGCGCTCGATGATCGGGATCAGAAACGCCAGCGTCTTGCCGGTGCCGGTTTGCGCCGTGGCGAGTACGTCTTTCCCTTCCAGCGCGGGAGGTATAGCGGACGCCTGGACCGGCGTCGGGGTAGTGAAATGGAACTGTGCCAGCTTCTGCTGGAGCCCAGCAGACAGGGGCATATCTTTAAATTGTGTCAAAACGATTTTTTCTTTCTTGGAGAGGCGTCTCGCGAGGAGGCATACGCGATGCGAGTCGCGAAGATACAACTGAAGCCACTCTAATTTTATTCGGCGCTGAAAATGAAACGGAAGCAGGAAAGGCGGGAAATCGGATCAAACTGCGGATCGGATGTCGCTTGCAAGCGGCCGTAGCCAATGAGCGTCTACTTAGTACTCTATCACAGTGCGCCGGGAAATGTTGCCGATGCACCAACTTGGATACTATGCGTTATTTCCCAAAATCGTGGAAATCGAAACCCTGTGGCTGGCCGTCTTCATCGTGCGTGACGATCAAGTCAGCGACGGATTGAGTTTCCACCGGGACGCTTTCGGGGTCGCCAGGCTGTTTACGCTGCGCTTTACGCTGCGCTTTTTCAGCCCGCTTCTCCTGCCGCGCCCGCTCTTTCTGTCGCTTAGTAAAGGTTGTACGAGAGCTTCCTGCCATAGTTGTTCTACTTATTAGAGCAAATTCTCTGCCACTAGATTCAATTTAACACATCCGCGTTGAACGCCGGTGATGAACATGAGGCGGGACACGTGAGTACTGAAGATGCAACTGCGATTCTGCATCTGACTCGATGGTAAGGGGCTTTTATCTTGGCGCTCGCGGGCCCGACATCGTCTATGCTTGCCGAAGATGGAAACCATGGTGAAGATCGCTCCGGCAAGCGACTCGTCTTTGTTGGTTGTCTTCGGCGACGCCATCTCGCCCGCAATTCACGAGCGCGTGATGGCGCTGTTGCATGCGTTACTGTCGTGGCATGATCCCCGGATTCGCAATCTGCACCCGGGCTACGCGTCGTTGCTCATCGATTTCGATCCGCTGCGGTTGAGTCACGACCAACTGAGCTCGCTTGTTCAACAACTGGCACCGGCTGCCATCGTAGCCGATACACGCGCCAGCGTGGTCAGCGTTCCGGTGTGTTATGACGTGGAGTTTGGCCCGGATCTGGCCGATGTTGCGAAGCACGCCGAGTTGACGATGGATGAGGTTGTCCGACAGCATTCCTCTCCAACGTATCTCGTATACTTCCTCGGATTCTCTCCGGGTTTCGCCTACCTGGGCGGGTTGCCTCAGTCTTTGCATACGCCCCGCCTCGCGACTCCCCGGGCATCCATTAGTGCCGGAAGTGTGGGGATTGCCGGCCTTCAAACGGGAATCTATCCGGTTGATTCTCCCGGAGGATGGCGCCTGATTGGACGGACGCCTGTGCGTATGTTCGATCCGGAAGTAGCGCCTCCAACCCGGCTGCAACCCGGCGACAGGCTGAAATTCTCACCCATCGATCGCCCGACATTTGAAGAGATGCAGCGTAGGACTGGAGCCCGGCTCACATGACGATTCGGGTTGCCCATCCCGGACTGTTCACCACCGTCCAGGACTTGGGCCGATACGGCCATACGCACCTCGGGATCTCGCCGGGCGGGGCTGCCGATTCGTTGTCATTTCGTATTGCCAATCTTCTGGTGGGCAACAATGAGAACGTCCCCGCTCTGGAAATGACGTTGCTGGGCGCGACCTTGGAATTCGAGGAGAGCGCCATGGTCGCGATCGCCGGCGCCGATTGCGATTGCAATACCGGCTCCGTGCAAGTGCCGCCCAATAAAGCGTTCGCCCTCGCCGCAGGGTCAGTCCTGCAATGTGGGAGTATGACCCGAGGCGCGCGATGCTATCTCTCGATTCAAGGCGGATTTGACGTTCCGCTGGTCATGGGCAGCGCATCAACATTCGTCCCAGGGCACTTTGGAGGATTCCGGGGGCGCAGATTGCAGAAGGGCGACGAGTTGGAGGTTCAACAGCATGACCCGCTACCCGTCCGCTCACTCCGCGCGCGGTCACTTGACTGGTTGCGCGCGCATGGGGCGTTGCGGGTCACTAAAGGCCCACAACAAGATTGGTCCGGGCCCGATGCATTCGAGAAGTTGTTCTCCACCCCATACATCGTCAGCGAGCAGTCGGACCGCACCGGCCTGCGCTTACAGGGAGAGGCTTTGCGCCTGCGTGAACCTTCCGAGCTGCTTACCGACGGTATCCCCCTGGGCGCTATTCAGGTTCCGCAGGACGGCCAGCCCATTATTCTGTTCGTCGATCAGCAGACCACCGGTGGGTATCCAAAGATCGCGAGTGTTATTGCCGCCGATATCCACTGGGTCGGTCAGTTACGGCCCCGCGACGAAGTGCGACTGGTGGAGGTTTCCATTGCCGAAGCAATCCAAACGTTACGCGAGCAGGAACACTGGCTGAGAGAGATGTTTGCTTCTTGATCGGAAAAGTTAGTATGAAGCCAACGTTTGTGGGTTCAGGCAATTCAAGATGACCGATATTTCTATCGATCTCAACGCCGACTTAGGTGAGTTTGAAGCGTCTCTGGCCAATGGAACTGACTTCGAGCTGATGCGCTACATCACCTCCGCCAACATCGCGTGCGGGGGACACGCCGGCAATGAAGAAACTATGCGACAAACGCTGTCTGCCGCTCACCGGCTCAACATCGCGGTGGGCGCACACCCCGGCTATCCTGACCGGGCGAACTTTGGACGCGTCGCATCGCCGCTTTCTGCGAGGGAACTCGAGGCTTCCGTGAGCGGGCAGATCAGAGCGCTGGCGAAAATTGCGCATTCCCTCGAGATGCGACTCGTGCATGTTAAACCGCACGGAGCGCTTTATCACGCGGCCAACACGAATCGCGAAGTTGCGCTGGCGCTAGGCCGCGCCGCGAAGGCCATCGATCCAGGGCTCGTCATGGTCGGCCAAGCCGGCTCGCCAGTGCTGGAAGTCTGGCACTCGATGGGATTGCGATTCGCTGCCGAGGCCTTCGCTGACCGCGCTTACGAGCCGGACGGCACCCTCCGCAAACGCACCCGTTCCGGGGCGCTACTTTCCGATCCTAAGCGCGCCGCACAGCAAGCCGTCGAAATCGTGGTTCAACATAAAGTCATCGCCAGCGACAGCTCCAAGCTAACGGTTGAAGCCGACACCATCTGCGTTCATTCCGACACGCCGGGCAGCGTCGCCATCGCTCGCGAAATTAACCACGAAATGAAAGCAGCAGGTGTGCTCCTGCATGGCCTGTCTGATCGGTTGCGAGCTTGATGACCGGCTGCAAATTGGAGGCCGCAACTGCCGGCACGTTGCCATCCTTGCAGACTTCCCATGGAAGCATAGACGGACAGTCACGGCGTTCAACTCGGAAGAAAGCTGGAGGGATCCAAATTCACGATGAGGCCTGCGACTAAGCAGGTAGCTCGCCCGATAGGAACCAAAGCGCGCCTTCGACTACCTTGCGAGCTATTCGTACTGAACCTTCGAATCTGTGCCAGTCACAAACGGTAAGGGCAGCCAATGCTGCCCGGAACAATTGACTTGGGCTTGCCTATGTTCCCCGTCTTCGCCTTTGTCTCCGAGGACACTTGGGGAACTTATGGCGGCAATGTTGGTAGGCCGCGATTTACCTACGCCGCTTTCTTCCTGTCTGCCCAGCGCGCTTTCATCATCGCCGACAATTTCTTTTCATGGCTGGGCTCATGGGCTTCCGAGCGGCGGATTTCCTGGCAACAGACTTGGCTGCTTTTGGTCCCGCCTTGCCCTTCTGCTTTGCCCACCACGCCTTCTTTGCCGCGCCAATTCTGGCGCGTGCGGCGGCGCTCATATGACCGCGTTTCTGGCCTCCGGTTGATTTGGCTTGAGTCCCCTTGGACGGACGACCCTGCCGGGTTGTTGGCGAACTGGTTCCTGCGAGCGCTGCAATCGCACTTTCGATACGGCTAACTTCCTGTCTAAGTTGTGCCACGATGATTGTAGTATCCATATCTATCCCTTCTTTGACTTTTCGATCTTAAGCCCCACAGCCCGATTGTAAACGGTCTTTCGGGAATAAGTCTTCTCTGTTACTCACAAGCCGTCGGGGTTTCGCAGGGGCGCAGCGCTCTATCACTCTTTGGTCTACTTCAGGCATGGTTGCCTTACTCCACCTGCGCGACATTTCTATTCTTCCCGTGAAATGATGTGCCCCCCATACCTGGCGTCATCAGAGATGTTAGAAATCAAATGGCTTTCCAGCATTTCTTATGATGGGCTTTTATAGCGCCAACAATAGAGTCGATTGAGTGTCCTGGGCTCTCCGCAACCAGCACGCTCCGGTCCGCGCTATGGCTCTAGCCCACCGGGGACGCTACCTTGAGCACAAGCGATGCCGCTTCGACCATCACCCTGCGCTGTGCCGCTAATCACAGTCTGACATAACCAAGCGATGGTCTACTGGCTTTTGAGGAGGCCTGTCGTGTGCCTCGCAATACCGGGTAAAATCCTCGAAATTCAAGCGCCGGGCACTCCAAGAATCGCCCGCGTGCAGTTTGGCGGCATCGTGCGCCAGGTTTGCCTCGACTTTGTACCTGAGGCCTGCGCCGGTGAATACGTGATGGTCCACGTCGGGTTTGCCATGAGCATCGTCGATCGGATTGAAGCTGAGCGCACCTACGAACTTCTGCACGAGATGGGAATGCTTGAGGCCGAACTGCCTCCAGCCGATTCCTAAGGAAACCCTGATCCAGTTGAGGCGAAGTCCCGCAGCGGCTAAAGCCGCATTGGTATTGCGGCAGTTACGGACGGCCTGAAGTGTCTGCGTGAGAGCTGTGCCGTCCCTACGGGACTTGGTGAATTTTTCCCATTCTACCCAGCACTCCGCCTGCGGCTGCGTGCTGGGCTAGATTATTTCGCGCCTACGGCGCTCGATTTTCAGGCTTCCTGTTCCACTGGCGAAAACGAAATGTAGTTGTCACGCAGACACTGAAGGCCGTCCCCTTCAAATAGCAGACTTAATCAGAGTTTTCCCAGATTCCACACTGTTTGCGTATCGGTTCGCAAAGCGCTACGAGTTAGCGGGCTCGACCCTTCCTAGTTAGCCAAATACGCGGACGTGAGAAAGGCAGGATCACAGGCCCCCATGTAGCCGTCCGAACGTGTGGGCAAGCATGAGCGACATGATAAGGATGCCCGCCCCGAGGACGAGCGCGTGCTGGGTCTTGCGCAGGTTAAAGCTGCCCACACGACAGACAAGCAGGTAGCCGAGGGCAAGGTTGAAGAGGCCCCATAGGACATTGACCGTCGAGGAGGACAAGCCTACTCCGGGCGGTGACGCAAAGGGGCTCTGGAAGGCGTTTCCTGAGACCCCGTTGCCGAGATGGGGCACGGCGTTCGCGAGGAATGCGCCCCCGAAAAAGTAGGACACGTAGTGGTACCAGCGCATCTAGCTCCCTTCTGACTGCGAACCCGATGGTAGCGCAGGCAGGCCAGAAAATAAAACGCTGCGAACTAAAAACCAATAGCCTTGGTTGATCCAATGACGGCTTGTGCATGTCAGCATTGGAATTTATGTTCGGGCGGTTGTGCCGTAATGCGGAACGAAGTTGACCCTTCCCGTCGGGCCTGCCGGCCGCCCTTCCAGACTGGCATGGAAATCTCTTTGGGGCAGCCGCTCAGACTCCGCGGGGGACGGTGTAAAGTTAATCCTCTATTTATGGCAGCCGTCGTTCTTCTCCGTGGTGTCAATGTTGGTGGACATAGAAGGTTCCGCCCAACTGTGCTGGCGCGAGAACTGAGCGCTTATGAAGTCGTGAACATCGGCGCCACAGGCACTTTTGTTATCTGGAAGCCCGGGTCCGTAGCAAAATTCCGCGCTGAATTACTTAGGAAGCTTCCGTTTGAGACAGAGGTTGTTATCTGCGAAGGTCGGGACCTGATCCGCCTGGCGAATCGCAATCCATTCGGAACTGAGCCGCCACGCCATGATGTTGTCCGCTTCGTAAGCATCCTGCAGAAATGCGCCCGTGTTCTGCCAGCCATGCCGATAACGTTCCCGCCGGATGGCGAGTGGTTTGTGCGACTCCTGGCCGCAGACGGTGATTTCATCCTTGGCGAGTACCGTCGCCATATGAAGACGATCGGCTACCTGGGCGAGATCGATAAGCTCGCGGGTTCGAAGGTTACGACGCGAAATTGGAACACTATCCTGACCATCGTGAGAGTTTTGAAAGAAACACGGCCGTCAGTCTAAGGGGCACCCGTCGTAAAGCAAATAGCTGGTGATAGGCCGCAACTCGCTCGTTGACCAGCTATTGCAGCTTCGCGTATTCCGCTCTGGCTTCCCGGTAGATGGGAATGTCCGGATCGGCGTCCTTCCAGAGCGCGAGGAAGTCTTTGTATGCAGCGAGCGCACGCACGCGAGCAGCACCGCCTATCCTCTGAATGGCGAGCGCAGGGATGTACTTACCAGATATGCCCCACACCGCCCCAGACCGACAGACCACCCAGGACCTGATGACCATTGGTTAACCATGACACATCAGTCTTCCCAGTGCAGATATTGACGTGCCAGACTTTGTTGCTCTGCAGGTCACCGGTCCAAAAACCCTTACCGTCCGGGTCAACGGCCAGGGCAAAATCCTGCGTAACCCCGCTCAGTGCATAAGTCTTCGTAACAGTTCCTGGTGAGCCTGGCCAAGACGAAGCGTCCACCAATACAGCTTGATTAGTGTTCGCCACCAGAATGTAAGGATCTGGAAGGGTGCATCCAGGCGTGCCGCAATAGTCTGGGGGGTGGACTATGCGGAATTGATAGTCAGAGGAACCGGGAAGATTGCTGATGACATCAGTGAGTTGCTTGTTCGCAACGATGTCGTAGGCTTTGATCGCATGGCCCTCTCCCGAGTAAACGAGGATGCCCGGCTGTATGAAATCGATCCAGTCAGTACCGCCAGTCGGCCCGCCGGGGGCGACAGAAATCGCCCTCAAGAAATTGCCGCTCGAGTCCCACTCAATGACAATCGGGGCAGATGGTCCTCCGGTATAAAGTTTCAAATCCGACAGGCTCGGATTAACGCCCACAGCCCGTATCGATTCGACGGAATTCTGGCCATGGCTTGAGGGCTTCAAGAATGTAGCAGTAAGAAGCTGACCGGACGCATTGAATTTGCTAACTGTGCCTGTCCCGAAGTTGGCGACGTAAAGGTTTCCGGCGACATCGAATGTCACACCCTTGGTAATCGGAGCGCCGCTGCCGTTGATAAGGGTTTGAACTAAGCTACCATTGGGCTGGAACTCGTCCACTGCACCAGCTTTGCCCTGTGCATTCACACCAATGGATGCCATCACATCTCCATATCTGTACGGTATCCCCACCGTATTGGTGGGAGTGCCTGAGCATTTACTTGGGTTGGCACGCCAGACTTTGCTGCCGGTAGTGCTGCCGTTCTGAAAATAGACATAAAAGGCGATTTGGCAGTCGTCATTAATGCCTCCAAAATAAACGTCGGTGACGGTACTGCCGTCCGGCAGGATGTCGCCGGTCGCAACAACTTTGTCGGTCACAAGATTGTTGCCGGTGTAAATTCCGTAATTTGGTCCGCCAGTAGCCGCCTTAAAGGCAACGATCCCCTGGACATTGATGTCGTAGTTATAAATTCCGGGGATGTTGGCGATCATATTTTCGACAGTGCTGAGGCTTTTCGTGCAGAGATTCTGGCTGCCGCTGGTGTTCGCACTATAGACAACGACACCGGCGTTGTTAATCGTGGGCTGTTGAGCGTTAATATCCGGAGCTCCGGAGCACGACGTAGCCAGCGTAGACTTGATGAGGTTCGAGTCCAGTTCAATTTCAGTGTCCGATGAAGTCACCCTCATGTACGAAACTGTTCCGCTCAGAATGCCTGACCCAAAAGTGTCGTCGTTGATCATAGGAAACGAGCCAAAGCCGAGCGTGTTTCCGCCGATGCTGTCAATCAGCTGCGGGCCGCCCGAGCTGGTTCCGTCATATTTCCAGACGCTAAAATTGGCATTCTTGGTATAAGCGACGACACCGCAGTCGTTGATTCCTCCATTGTTAACATCGTCTAGACCCTGGATGATTGGTAGCAGCGCGCCACCGGTACCCACGTAAAGGCCCTCACCCGCGCCGCCGCTCAAAACGCCCCGAAATACCACAGTCGGGGTTATATTGTTACGCTCGATCGTGGGACCATTAATGAATTCGAAGCCGGGATTGGAGTTGAGATCCGCTATTTTCGTCAACGGGCCGCCGCTTCCGACGTAGACGACTTCAGCGCCGGGGTCGAAGCGGTTAAACGTTACAACGCCTGCATCATTCAAGTTTCCGATGTAGTAGGCGCCGATGGTGGGACTGGTATCGATCGGGGTAAACGTGTATGGACCCAGGTTCTGACCAATGGCCGGCGCCGTTATGAGCAGTAACATCATGACGACCAATGCGTTGGTTTCCGGGTGGCTATGAGATCCACATCGGAACGGCGCCGAGAGCAACTTGTAATAACGGCCTGCCCATGCGTAGACGCGGGTTGTGACCTCCACGTAAATACTCATCACCCCTCCCCCTTTAGGAGCGGCAGCTTGCCGTCTCCGTCCCAGGCTTTGATCTTCCTTCGTTACTTATCAATAGCGCCGAGCAGCTTCCGAAGTTTACGGCGTGAGCTCCCAAGCCGTGCCTTGCCCATCTGCGCCGTCCACGGATGTTGTGCCGTACAGGTTCCCCTCACCGTCGAGTGTCAGACTGCCGCGCGGATAGCTTCCATCGTTGCCGCTGAAATCGTGCAGATCGGTATAAGTCCAGCCGCCACCCGATGGACTCAATTCGAAAATGGTACTGGGGCTGATCGTGGTGTCATAGAGATTTCCAGACGAGTCCATGGTCAATCTCGCAAACGGGCCGTTATCGCTGCCGGTTAGGTTGTAGAGCACGGTGTAGTTCCACGAGCCGGCTGCGGGGCTAAGTTCGAAAACCGTTCCGCCTCCGTTTTCTCCGCCTTCGTAGCTGGCGCCGTAGAGATTTCCCGCGGAATCGATAATCAGTCCTGCATACGGCCTCTGCGCATCGGGCACTCCCTGGAAGCGGTAGATGATCTGCTCGCTCCAGCCCGATCCCGACGGTGTCAACTCGAAAACCGTACCGCAGCCTCCCTGGCAGTTGTTGATTCCTCCATACGGAGTCGTACCGAAGAGGTTGCCGGCACTGTCCATCACTACGCCATCGGTTGGCTGGTTGCCATCCTGCCCGGCCGCAAAGCTATACAGGACGCTCTCGGTCCAGTCGCCGCCGGAGTTTGTCAGCTTGAACACCGTGCCATAACCGAATGTGCCTCCGGCTTGAGTGGTGCCGTAAATGTTGCCGGCCTGGTCGAAGATGAGGTTGCCGGTCGGCTGGTGCCCGTCCGAGCCCGCCGCGAAGCCATGGAGCACGTTCTCCGTCCAGTAGCAGATGGAGGTCTTGCACGCGCTTGCAGACGGCTGCAGCTTGTAGACTGTGCCGAAGCCGGAGTTGCTGGTCGACGCGGTGCCGTACAGGCTCCCATCGGGTCCGAAGATAACTCCGCCGCTAGGATTTGCTCCGCCGCTGCTCTGGTAGGAAAACTCATACAGCGGGGTCAGCAGCCAGCCTGAACCGTTCTTTTTCAGCTTGAACACGGTGCCGCCAGAGCCGGTACCGCCGCTGTGGGTGGTGCCGTACAGGTTTCCGGCGCGATCAAAGGTCAGGCCGGCAAGCGAGTCGGCTCCGTCGCCTCCACCCGTGAAGGTGTGCAGGACGGTGAAGGTCTGGGCCTGTGCGGTTGGAATAGTCAAGAGAATTGCCGCCAAAATGGCCAATGAGACAAGCGCCGCTGCTCTTGCTCGTAACTTAATGTTGACGATCCGGATTGCGATCTGCTGCGCCATACAGATTCTCCTTGCGGCTATCTGACGCTGAAGATTAGCATCGCCCTTTCGGCAGCGCATCTTAATTTTGCATTACGGTCTAATAGACATACACGAAAAGACTTAGCTGATCGTTTCAAGACAACTTTCGAAATCAGGCGTTGAAAAAGTCACCCCTGATGAGCAGGTAAAGCGCGGTACAAGGAACCACTTGGTTCCATGCACTGCGTGATCTTCACTCGCGGAGGCCTGCTGATCATGATGGGACGACACGCCCGTTCCGAACCGCTGTTCTATTACTTCAAACTCGACGATTACGTTCCTAAGAACCACCTGCTGCGGCTCATCGATGAGCACGTCATCGCCTTTGTCCGCGAGCGGCTGAAAGATAGCTACAGCGACACGGGGCGACTGTCGATCGACCCCGAACTCCTACTGCATCGCAATCGGTCTCAAGATTCTTGAAGGCCTCAAGCTGACCCAGCCGCACATCAAGCGCCCGTCTTAATATTTCGTGTTCAGAAGGGGTAATCGGTATGGTTGGGCCAGCGATCACAAGCGTGCGGCCCTCACGTCAACGCGGGAATCGTGCCGACATGAGAGCCGCCAGTCAGGATCGAGCAGCCGGAACCGACAGTTGAGTCCGACCTCATCGACGCGGCGTCCGGATATATCCGTGCGCAACACTCGCGGAGTCTACATAGAATCCAGCGATAATGCCGCTCGGATTTATCCCACCTGCGTTGCTATAAGTGGCGCCGGGCGGGTCGAAGCCCGTGTACGTGCCGTGGCTCCGCAGAAACGAGTGGGTGACATTGGAAGTATCCGTATAGAAACCGACGATGTCTCCCTGGGGATTAATTCCTCCATTGAAGGTAAGTGTCGAGCCCGGAAAGTCATTCGAGGTGAAGTTTCCATCGCGGAGCTCGTAGCCGTGAGTCACTCCACCGCTATCTGTGTAGGTGCCAACCACGGTGCCGAACAGGTTTACTCCGGCGGCGAAGCTGCTGGGCGCCTCGAATGGATTGAACTGGGTGATCTCGCCGCGCGGGGAGACAGTAAAGCTCTCGTAAGGGGGTGTTTCGCATGTAGGGTCTACCAGACAGGTAAATCCTGTCATTTCGCCCCAGGAATTGATACTGGAGAGGGCCGTGGCCAGCGCGCCGGGAACGTCAAATGTAGTGTAGTGGCCCCTATACAAAATGAAGCCATGGGTCACACCGCTGCTGTCGAGGAAATTGCCTACGATCACGTCCTGCGCGTCGATGTAATTGGGAGAGGTCAAGGTAGAGCCCGGCGGATCGATCACTGTAAACTGGCCCGCTGCTGTTAAGGTGAAACCATGTTGAAAACCAGCTGTGATCTCGATACCGACACTGGTGCCCTGCGGATTGGGTCCGCCGATTAGAAGGGTTGCGCTTGCACCCGGAAAATCGACCGTCTTATAGGTTTGCGCCCACGCTATGGACAATGTTGCAAATGCAGTACTGATTGCATACATTGCCAGAAATCGAAGTACTTTGTTCACGGAATCCTCCTGATTTTCGTGCAAAAACTATCCAAGAAAGTAACCCGAGTGGGCTTAGGCGGGTTGGCCTGATCTGCAAGAAGAGTGGCTTTTGCGATGAGCCGCAGGTTTTGAGCGCCAGACTGAAGCCGTGCGATCGCACTCGTGGGCTAGAATACGGATCGTGCTGAAGCGCGACGACCTCGGGTTTCCCACCTTCTGGCCGCTGCAGATCGCGGGATGGAGCTGTATGTATGTGTGGACCTTTCTCTCCATCCTCCCCTCCCTCAAGCGGCCGGGAACGCTGCGCGGCAGTAGCGTTTTTGTTCTCTCGATGTTCGCGACCAGTTGCCTGCTGCGTCCGGTTTGCCGCTCCCTGGTCAGTCGTGCGTTCTCCTGGATCGCTTTGGAGATCCGGGCCTTGGTCACATGTGTGATAGCGGGAGCAATTACCGCTTACGTTGCTGAACTGTTGGCATTCGGTATTCGCCCACTCGATTGGGCAGATTGGCTCGTGACGTATACCGGGGCCACGTTCATTCTCTTCTTGTGGTGTAGTCTTTACTTCAGCATCAAGCTATGGCAGCAGTCAGTACGGGAAAGAGAAACACTGCTACGGGCCGAGTCTGAAGTTCGCGACGCGCGGTTGAACGCTCTGCGCTACCAGCTCAATCCACATTTCCTATTTAATTCTCTGAATGCCGTGTCCACGCTTGTCCTGGACGGGAATGCTCCGGCCGCCACCCGCATGCTGGCGCAGATTGGCGAGTTTCTGAGAACCATCTTGGACCGTGACGCCATACTGGTGACGCCGCTTTCGCAGGAGATTGCCTTTACCAAGCAGTACCTAGCTATCGAGCAGACCAGACTCGGAGGCCGGCTGCTGATTGAGTTGAGCATCTCTCCAGAAACCCTGGACGCTCTGGTGCCGAGCATGTTGCTGCAGCCATTGGTGGAGAATGCCGTTAGACACGGCGTGGCTCCACTAGTGGAGGGTGGAACGATTCGAATACAGAGCAAACTGCACGGCGGTCAATTGCAGATCATCGTTCAGAACTCCGCAACTTCCGGAGCTCGGGCCGAACCTGTCGATAAAGCGGCCCACGGTATCGGGCTCACCAATACCGAGGAACGTCTAAGGACCCTCTACGGCACTGACTATAAGTTTGTGCTGCAATACCAGTCAGCAGGGGGTTGCCAGGTCATTGCGGAACTACCTTTCCGAAAAACGGAGCAGCAGCGAGAGGTAACAGCGTGCGCGCGCTGATTGTCGATGATGAGCCATTGGCCAGGCGCGGCGTGTCTCTACGGTTACAGAAGTTCGTGGACATCGAGATCGTCGGTGAATGCGGGGATGGTTTCTCCGCGATGGAGAAAATCCTCAAACTCTCGCCCGACGTTGTGTTCCTCGATGTTCAAATGCCCGGCATGAACGGGTTCGAGGTTCTTCGGTCTTTGCCCGAGGAGAATCTGCCCGGTGTGATCTTCCTGACGGCTTACGAACAACATGCCTTGCAGGCATTCGAGGTTCATGCCCTGGATTATCTGCTCAAACCTGTAGATGACGAGCGCTTTGCCACCGCCATAGATCGGGCTCGAAGGCTTATGGATTCGGCGTCGAAGACGCGAATGGCCGAGCGTATCCTGGCGATGCTTGGACGGAGCTCGGAAAGATACACGTCACGCTTTGTAGTGCGGATGGGTTCACGAATTCAGATCGTGCTGGTGGAGGATACCGACTGGATCAGCGCAGCCGGAGACTACGCGGAACTGCATGTTCGCGGCCGGGCCCATCTCTTGCGCGAAACCATGAATTCACTCCAACAGAAGCTCGACCCGGCCAAGTTTCTGCGTATACACCGGTCTCGGATGATACGAACGGGCTGCATTGTGGAGTTGCGCGGCATTGATAACCGGGAATACATAGTGAAGCTCTCCGACGGATCGGAACACCGCTCCAGCCGGACGTATGCTGATCGACTCGAAGAGTGGTTGGCCTCCGGGGATGCTGAATGAGAAACTGCTTGTCCTTAAGAAAGAGGCGCTTCCGTAAGGCTCATCGCTGATTGCGGGTGTGTAGTCGGCCATCCGGAAGTTAGCCAACCCTCATTATCGTTTGATTTGCATTGCTAGTCGGCCGGTGTTTACGAATGCTTTCCTTTCATGTTGCCAGAAAACGCCCTACCCTTTCTTGCGATCTACAGCGTGTCGTACAAAATCGAAGTTACGTCACAGAGGCCTCGCTGCTGTTGTTTGCAAAAATGACGGGAATCGCGCTACTATGCTTGCCCAACTCAGAATCCCAGGAGAAAGAATGCAGCTCACCAGACGCGGCGTTGCGTCAGGCAAGCTTTGGGTATGCACAACCAGCGGAAATACAGTCACAATCTCGCAATTCGAATAGCCGAAGCTAGCTGCTTCGGTGCTGGACGCGAACGGCAATCTGTATGGCGAAACGGCTCTTGGAGGTACGGACAACTGCTTTAGCGGCGGTTGCGGCGTCGTCCGGGAAATCACACCGTAATTTTCGGTACACGGCCATACCACAAGCAACGCTGCTCCCGAGGGTCGGAACCGCCGGAGTGGCCCGTAAAAAGTTTCTCACGAAGGAATCCTATGACACGCACCCGCCTTTTTCAGGTTGTTCTTCTGGTGTTGAGTTTTGCATTGCTGCTGCCCTCGGCCGTCGCACAAACCGTGATCGCGACGGTACCCGCAGGCGTAGAGCCTTTGGCAACGGCGGTCAATCCGGCCACCAATAATATTTACGTCGTGAACGCCAACTGCCCGAGCTTTCCCTGCGCCAGTAATGGAACGGTGACGGTGATCAATGGGGCCACCAATAATCCGACGACGGTGAATGTGGGGGTGTCTCCCTATGCGGTCGCAGTGGACGTGCAAACCAACAAGATCTACGTGGCAAACTTCTGCGGCAACGATCTTACGTGTTTCAGTGCCGGGACGGTGACGGTGATCGATGGGGCTACGAATAACACCACGAGCGTGGGCGTGGGAGCGTATCCCCTGGCGGTTGCGGTGAATCAGATTACCAACCAGATCTACGTTGCAAATGAGTGCGGCAACGATCTCAGCTGCGCCAGTCCGGGGACGGTATCGGTCATCGCCGGGGGCAGCAACAACGTTGGGTCCGTGCAGGTGGAGTACCTGCCCACCGACGTCGAAGTTAACACGGCAACCAACTTTATCTACGTGGTGAATTATTGCGGCAACGATGGCAGTTGTGGGAGCGCCGGGACCGTGACGGTGATCAACGGGACCACCGATAACACTACAAACGTGAATGTTGGGGTCTATCCCAATGTCGCAGCGATCAACTCAGTGACCAACATGATCTACGTCCCCAATAATTGTGGCAACGATCTTAGCTGCCAGAGCCTGGGGACAGTGACCGTAATTAACGGGGCTACCAACAACACCAGCACGCTCACCGTGGGAGCTTTCCCTTATGGCGTCGCGGTCAATGCTGTTACCAACAACATTTATGTTGTGAATAATTGCGGCAATGATACCACTTGCGGCAGCCCTGGCACGGTCTCGGTAATCGCTGGAGGCACCAATAACATTCAGACGGTACCGATTGGGAACAACGCAACCAGCGTCTACTCGAACGCAGCGATTGACGCGGTGACCAACCAGATCTATGTTCCCAATTCCGATGATGCGACGGTCACCGACATCGATGGGGCTTCCAACACTACCACCCTCGTTGACGTCGGAAACCAACCCAATGCAGCCGCAATGAACACCTTGACCAACCGGGTGTATGTTGACAATTACGCCGACGGTACAGTTTCCGTCATCGCAGGAACCGGCAGCCCAACTCCGCTACAGCTCTTTCCAGTCACCCCTTGCCGCGTGGTCGACACCCGCAGTAACGGCGGCCCGATACAAGGCCAGACTTCCCGCGTATTCAACCTTCCGCAATTAGCGCAATCGGCTTCTCCCGCCTGTGCAAATCTTGCCTCGGCGGCTGCCTATTCGCTGAATGTCACGGTAGTTCCGATTGTCCCGTTAGGCTATTTGACGATCTGGCCGACGGGTGAAGACCAGCCCTTCGTTTCGACTATGAACTCGCCGGATGGACGGATTAAGGCCAATGCAGCTATCGTGCCTGCCGGCTTTCAGGGGTCGGTGAGCGTGTACGTCAGCAATACCGCCGACGTAATCCTGGACATCGATGGCTACTTCGAGCCGCCTGCCTCCGGAACCTTTCAGTTCTATCCGCTGACGCCCTGCCGCATCGTGGATACCCGTAACAACAAGGATCAAGGGACGCTGCAGGCAGGGGTGGAACGCGATTACGCGATTCCACCTAATTGCGGTGTTCCGAGCAACGCCACGGCCTATTCCTTCAACGTCACGGTGCTTCCGACCGCTGGTAGCCTGGATTATCTGACCGTGTGGCCGAAAGGTGAGTCGCAACCTGTCGTCTCAACCCTCAACGACAACACGGGAACCGTGGTGGCCAATGCGGCCATCGTGCCTGCTGGTAGCGAGAATGCAACCGCTTTCTATGCCCACAACAACGACACCGACCTGCTGCTCGATGTTGACGGCTACTTTGCGGCGCCAGGAGCAGGCGGGTTGTCCATGTACTCGGTGCCGCCTTGCCGGGTGCTGGACACGCGCCAGACCGGCGGTCAGTTCAGTGGTGAGCTCACGGTGAATGTGGTTGGCAGCGCCTGCACGCCTCCCAGCAGCGCGCTGGCATACATCTTCAACGCCACGGTGGTGCCGCCGGGGCCTATGCTTTACCTGACTTTGTGGCCTGACGGCGAGCAACAGCCGACCGTGTCGACGCTGAATGCCGAGGACGGCTTCATCACCTCCAACATGGCAATCGTGCCGACGAACAACGGCTCTATCGACGCCTATGCTGCTGCTCTGACGCAATTGATCCTCGACATCTCCGGCTACTTCGCGCCGTAACGCGAAGCCGGACATTTTGACGGGTTCTTGCGCTGCAGGTTCGTGTCTTACGCGAAGGAAGCCAGAGTGTCGCTGACTAACCCGCCTAAGCGTTAGCGCGCCCACAAAGCTCCGGCCAGTCCGTAAGCTCACGAGGCAAATGGGATTGCAGAAACAGGGATTTGAAGCTCTGTACCTTATTGATTCTTTGGTGGAGCTAGTCGGGATCGAACCGACGACCTCATCGTTGCGAACGATGCGCTCTCCCAGCTGAGCTATAGCCCCACAACCGATAACGGAGGTGATTTGCAGGTTGCTACCTGCGTCTTCAATTATACAAGCCTCGGCGCGCTGCGAAAAACGCCCGTCGATCTTAGCGCACCTAACATAACGTAAAGAGGCTAGAGCCAAAACCGAAGAAGATGCCGCCATAGGAAACTAACTGGAACCTCCCTGCATTAGTTGCGTTACGAGCGCATCCTTCAGGTCGTTGGATTCGCCTTCGACCTTGGTGAGCAGCGCCTCAACCCGCTGAAGAAGGTGGGGGTTTTCCTCTAGCAATGCCTGACGTAGCGCTTGAACCGCAACCAGGTTCTTAAACAACTCAATCGTCAATAGCAGAAGTTCGTCATGTTCCGAGGATGAGCTCTTCACGAAAACAGGTTCGCCTGCCGACTGCGCCGCTGCCCACGTGGAGTTGGCCATCTCCTCGCGAAGCGTGGCGATTTGCTGTTGTAGTCCAAGCATGTCGTGGCGAACTTGCTGCAACGCTTCAATGGTCGCACGATCGAAATCGTGCACCGGTCGCAAATACCAGCCAACGGCTTTGCGCACGGCGCGCTTCAAAAACACGCCGGCCGCGCCCATCTCACTGTGCGGCTCAACCTGCCCTAGTCGCGCCGCGATCTCCGTCAATCCAGCAAGGTTCACGGCTTGCATGTTGAACTGCGAAGAGGGGGCTGCGCCCGAATCAGCCTTGCCGGAGCCGAAGCTGGACCCTGAGCCGGCGCGATTCTTGGCCGCGAGGTATCGGCGCACCTCGGCCATCGCCTGCTCCAGGTTCATCGAGGAAGGTATCCGCAACTTCGGCGCGTTCGGGTTTGTCGACATAGTTTGGCCGCAGGTTCATGCTGTCGCCGTCAGCAGTTGCTCCAGATCCCGCTTGAATTTGCGCAGCGCCTCCAGTCGCTCAGGAGTCGCTTCGACGATCTCGCTTTTCGCCTGGAAAACTTCCCTGCCGTCTTTCTCGACGAGCACGCCCATAACTTCACCGATCCGCCAGCCGGGCGCTCCGATCATTTGCAAGTCCCGCAGGAGTGGCTCGCAGCAAGGCAATACAGCCGTCACGAATCACGCCAACACTCTGGGGGTAGCGCTCGAAGGTTTGTAGCTCGAAGCCGGCGAGATAGATGCGCTGCAGTTCTTCGGCAGGATCGGGCATAGGGCGAGGCACCTAGCAACTTGCAACGAACAATAAAGTGGCCATGAGTTGTCGTTTAGTCGGGATGATGGCGACCAACATGCCGGTCTCTCTCTCATCTCTGGGTTAGCCGTCAAGCCAACTCGCGCGAACAATTGAAAGTTTGCAGCAACGCCTCCGCGCGGGCGATACGCGATTGGTCCTCAGAATAGAAAAAGATGTTTCCCTCCCAGAACTCTATTCGATCGACACAACTATCGGCGATGACCCACGCATCCCAGTCTCCGGCCATGAGCAGTGAAATAAGACCGACCATGATGTCGACATCTGCCGCGTGAGCCGGCAAAATTTCCGTCTGATCTTCCTGCTCATAATCGTGGGGCTCGAAATAGTGGCCCGGGGCGTCATCGAGAGACCGTTTCTCCCCCAAGCCAGCGCGAACCGCTACGAAACTATCATGAAGGCTTGGATAATAGGTCTCATAGTGTTCCACCCACAATAATCGTCCCCGATTGGTCGGAAGCCAGCGGATAAGCGCTACGATGAAATAGTTAAGACGCTCGACGTTGAGGGTTGGTCTTGCGGCTATTCGGGTCTGCCGGTCCGCGATCGCATGGTCCAGCACCAGCTCACGTCGATACCAGGCATGCTCCGGCGAAACCTTGAATCCGAGTGTTCCAAACATACGTTCCACTTCCTGTGAAGTGAGACATCGCATCTATCTCTCCCGAATTTCCGCTGCATGAATTCCTTCGAGAATTCGCCGCTGTGGCTTTCAGTTCCCAACGCGTCACAAACAAGCCAGCTGCGAGTTGCCGCCTTTCTACATCTTGTACCTTCCCAGGTCATCCTCGCCCAGGTTCTCAAGCCACTTGCGCAGTTCATCGCTGGATACCTTATCGCTGACATTTCCGGCGGCCTTGCTGCTCTTCAGCACTTCATCCTCGACGAAGATTGGGCAATCCATGCGCAGGGCCAGCGCCAGCGCGTCCGACGGCCGCGAGTCGATGCTGATGCTCTGCCCCTCGCGCTCCAGCCAGATCACGGCAAAGAAGGTATCGTCCTTCAGTTCGGTGACCACTACTTTGCGCACCATGGTTTCCAGCCCGATCAGCAGGTTCCTCAGCAGGTCATGAGTCATGGGGCGCGGCGTGGTGATCTTCTCGATCTCCAGCGCGATGGCGTTGGCTTCGTACACGCCCACCCAGATGGGCAACACCGTCTCGCTACCCTGGTCCTTCAGCACCACGATGGGCATGTTGGTGACGGGATCCATCATCAACCCGCGAATCTTCATCTCGACTTCCATCGTGGCCCTCCCGTGTTCCTTTCCCCTTGATACTCCCTATCGAGTACGCCGCGCAAGCGGTTTGTGGATGTTCAGCCTACCATCTTGCCCAGCAGACTATTGGGGAATATCTGTGTAACTTCCACGTCGACGTACTGACCAGTCTCTAGCTCATGGTCGCCATTGACGACGAAGTTCAGCGTCTTGTTCTGCGAGGTGCGGCCAATTACCTGCCCGCGAGCAGCATTCTTACCTTCTACCATCACTTCAAGGACTTGGCCTAAATGCCTGCCATAGTTGGCGCGCTGGATCTCGCGTTGCCGCTCCTGCAGCACCTGCAGACGGCGCGACTTCTCGGCCTCGGAGATCGAGTCGATGTATTGCAGCGACGGCGTGTTGGGACGGGGCGAGTACTTGAACGAGAAAACGCCGTCGTAGCCGACCTCATCGAGCAGCGAGAGCGTCTCTCCAAACTCGGCTTCGGTTTCCCCGGGGAATCCCACAATCACGTCGGTCGTGATGCTGATTTCTTTGTTGCGTGCCGACTTTATCCAGGCGATGCGTTCCAGGTACTGCTCGCGGGTGTATTCGCGGAACATCGAGCTTAGCAGCCGCGACGATCCGCTCTGCACCGGCAGGTGAACGTGATCGCATAGCGCAGGCACTGCGTCAATCGCATCTACGATGTCCTTGGTAAAGTCTCGTGGATGGGAGGTAGTAAACCGCACCCTGCGAATTCCAGCCAACTCGCCGATAGCCGAGAGCAATTCCGCGAAAGTCATCTTGCCCGCCGGATCGCGGTACGAATTGACGTTTTGCCCCAGCAGTTGAATGTCGGTGTAGCCGTCGTCAGCCATGCGCCGGGCTTCGTCCAGCACTGACTGCGAGGTGCGGCTGCGCTCCTTGCCGCGCGTGTAGGGCACAACGCAGTAAGCGCAAAACTTGTCGCAACCCTCGATGATGGTGATGTAGCCGCGATGCGGATTGGTGCGTGCGGTGAACTCTGTCTCGAAGGCCTGATCGGTCTCGCGATCGTCGAGGCCGGTCACGCGATCGGCACCCGCCTCAATCTGTATCAGCATCTCGGGTAGGTTGCGATATGACGCTGAGCCGGCCACCAGCGAAACATAGGGAGCGCGCTCGAATATCTTCTCGCCCTCCTGCTGCGCAACACAGCCCAGAACGCCGAAGCGCTTCCCTTCCTTGTGCAGCTTCTTGAAATCGTTGAGGCGGTGGAATACCTTCTGCTCGGCCTTATCTCGGATCGAGCAGGTGTTGTAGAAGATGAGGTCGGCATCTTCTTCGCGCTGCACTTGCTGATAACCCTCGGAGATCAGCGTTCCCACGACTTTTTCCGAGTCGTGGAAATTCATCTGGCAGCCGAAGGTCTCAATGTAAAACGTTTTTTGCTGAGCGCTCACACCATCCTCGTTACGATCAGTATATCGCGGGAAATCGGGTCGAGCACCGCTTCAACGCCGAGTTTGCAGTTAGCACTTGGCATTTAGCCTCCAGCCGGGTGCCCCACACAAGCCTTCAGTTGGCTTGTGTGGGATATGCCGCGCGTCACCGCTCCGCCGCTTACGATCCACGATTCACCATCCTCGATTCACGCTCCACCATTCACGACGTCCCTCTGCACAAGCGCAAACACCGGCGGCTTCCTTCCCTGCAAATGCGCCGCAGGAACAATCTCCAGCCGCTGACTCGGCGCGTCTCGCTCCACTCTGGCGGGTGCTCTGGGGTGCCCCAGGTCTCGCGTCGTTCGAGACCTGGGTCTTTTCTCGACTCCAGCGTTTCGCGCGGCAGCGGGTGCCCCATACAAGCCTTCTTCTGGCTTGTGTGGGTCTTCTGCACTGGGTGCCCCACACATTCCTTCCTCTGGCTGGTGTGGGTCTTCCCCAACTTTCTCCTCCTCAACCTTCAACTCCGGCGCCGTGTCGCCCAACTGATAGTCTTCTTCGAAATCGTCATAACTGCTCGCGACCGTCGCGTCGTCCCTTTGCTTCAAATTCACGCCGTTGGCCAGGTTCGCGCTGGCCGTCTGCAGCGCATACAGGACAAGTCCGGCGCGCTTGTTGTCCAGCCGGCTGTGCATCACATCGTCAATCACATGCGACAGCGCCAACTGTATGGCGTTGGCGTCTTCCAGCAAGGGCAACTCCATCGGTAGCACACTCGGGTCGCAGTGGCTCGCCAGCGCCAGCTCATGTACCCGCTCGGCCCGCAGCCGCCGGCCAATGTGAATCAGGTGAAAGAAGCAATGCTTGCGGCCCCGCAAGGCCACCGCGCGGCAGAATTCGCCGTTGGTCATGACGTGTTCGCATTGCCGCGCAATCCTGGCGTCCTTCGCTTGCGGCTCAACGATCTTGCCCTTCACGCGAATAGTGCAGCCTTCCTGCGCAATAATTTCCGGGTCCTCCGGTCTTTTCGTCTGCTTCGATTTGGCTTGCTTCTTCGAACTAGGTTGATTCATAGTTGTGTCCTTAGTTAAGCATTTAGCAATTAGCACTTAGCATTTTGCTCGTGCATTTGGCCTTTCCGACAACTGACAACTGACAACCGACAACGGGTTTTCCAACACCTGACAACCGACAACGGGTTTCCAACAACTGGCGAATGATGTGTCATCCCGACCGAGGGCTTCCAGCCCGAGCGGAGGGACCTGCTGTTCCGGCCGGGAGAAGCATCCTCCCCACCAACACCACCCCCTCCCTCTTCCCGCCCGTAACTCACTGATTCCACACAAAACTCCTTGTAAAAGTTTGAGCCCGTAGGACTTGCATGGAAAAATTTGAGCGGCAAGGACTTAGGGCGGGAAAACCCCAGGACGAGCGTCCTGGTACTCCGGTTTTCCGACTTCTAGCCGTCAGCTTGATCGCCGACAGCTCGTAACGACAACGGCTTCATTACCCTTCAAACAAAAATAGGGCAGGAGCGCCGGGGTGAAGGCGGATCCTACCCTAACCAATCAGTATTAATTTCCATTCAAACCGGAAGCAACAAAAAAAGGAGAAATCTGCGTGACAATTCCCATCCTGGGAAAACCGCCTATAGGATTTACTTGTGCTATGGAATTTATCGCCACCTACGGTCGGATTCTTTACTGTGGACCTAAAGAACGAATTGCTCCAGCTGTCGATAGCAGGCCATCTCGCACCTTTGCAGGATGCTCATTTCTTTCCAAAAAGCAGATTCCGCATCTCCCCGCGGCCTAGCACCCGCGCCATTTCTCTGAATCCGAAAAACGGTATTAGCAACACAAAACATGAGAAGCCCACCGCCAAGAGGCCCTTCGGGTTCCATCCGAGAATAGGTGGAATGCTCGCCGTCAGGGTATTTCCATGCCACATTCCCACCGCCGTGCTCTCGACGGCGTGAAAGAAGATGAGCACTACGCTGAAGACTAGGCATTTGTATAGAACCGGGTAGATGAGTGGCCTGTTTTGAAAGCGCCTTCCAAGGTGAAGCTCCTCCCCTACCAGCAGGACCTTGGCGAACACGAGCGCGTTGATAATCGCAAAAGTGTGTTCCTCATGGTCCAAATGTTGCTGCGACAAGACGAGGCTTTTATGGATCGAAAGCAGCCCAAAGACGACCCAAAGGTACAGGAAGATTGCGACAAAGCGTTTGAACTCCTCGCGGGCTTTCTCTTTCAGGTTGTGCGGCTGCGGAATTGGAACGTGGCACCTACACGCTGTAGCCTTGAATGCCGCACGGGAGTTCAACGGTGGACCTACGCACCGGGGGATATGGGTTCTTCGCCGTCAATATCGAACGGTGTTGTGTACTTCGCGCAGTTGGACCCAAAACCAGTAAGTCTGTCGGTTACGCGAAGACCGGAGCAGCTTGTCGTGGAACGTAGCCTGATGGGCGACTGCAAACGACTTCGTTGTACGTCACCAGCGAGTGGCTAACCGGCGTGGTGTACATGGTGGCCGACAGGCTACGCTTGAACGCCAGCACCGGAGCTTCTGTGGGCGTATGAGGACAGGGAACAGTTCCGGATTATGCCGGAGGCGAAGCGCATATCCCGGTGTACATACCTTTTCGCGAAGATTTGTTCCTACCCATCCTTTCCAGCTTCGGTAGGTGGGCTCCTGCCGAGCTTGGGCAAAGGCCGACACGACCGCATCCGGCACGTCTTCGATCGGAAGCGGCGGTGGGGACACCGTTAGGAAAATGAGCAAAAGGGAGAGTATGGCCCGCATCCTTAAACGTGTCCTCCGAGTGCTTTCAGGATAATCCCCTTGTCAATCCGCTTGGCGGCGGATTCGGCTTCGGGCAACAGGGAGCACATTTCCGGATCTCCAGACGTGGTCGCTGAGTCCGGCTTCCATCGCGGGTGTCACGCGCAACGTTGAGTGCACGCGGACGAAGTTGTAGTACATGAACCAAATCACGACCGACGCCGCGTGATTCTCGACTTCTTGGAGAATGCATTGGTTAGACGCGTGAAGCGCCGGATACCCATTCGTCATCGCTGAGATTCTGCGCTCCACAAAGCTGGTGCTGAGCTTGGGATCGGGATTTCCCATCACGGTTTTCATATCGCAGCCGGGTGCCCCACTCATTCGCGGGTTTCGAATGAGTGGGACTCAGCGGCGCGGTTGCCACCACAAGTTGGGCAACAACTCACGATTCACAATCAACGACCCACCTTACTTGTTGATGTCCTGCTGCGCTTGCAGCTTCTTCACCAGACCTTCCACTCCGGACTTCGCCGGATCGGGAGCCGCGGCCAGCGCCAGCTGCATCTGTTTGGTGGCCTCAGGATAATTCCCCGCCCCGCACGCGATGCGAGCCAGGCCGGCGTGTGAGAGCCAGTTGTTAGGATCTTTCGCCGCCGCCTGCTTGAACACCGCGAAAGCTTCCTCTTGCTTCTTCTCGCGCTGCAACTGCCGTCCATAGCCGTACAGTTGCTGCGCATTGCCCAGAGACAGCGCCTTTTCCTTGGCCTGCTCCGCCTCGGATTTCTGGCCCATAGCTGCCAGAATCTTGGACTTCGTCATCTCGTTCTCGAAGCGGTCCTCGTTGCCAATGGAATTGTCTTCATACTTCAGCGCTTCCTTCAGGTCCATCTTGTTATCGACCATGTAGGTCGCCGCATCGTCCCAGCCGTCCCACGTGTATTGCGACAGCCCGCGGAGCTGGTTGTTCAGGCTGGCTTGCACAATCTGGTTGACGTTGACCGACACCTTGAACGGCACTGCGACTTTGTCCCAGCTCATGACCACCACGGCGGAATCGGGCTTGAGTTCGTCGAAGTCGTAGGCCAGCGCATTATGAAACTCCGCTGGTTGCGGCTTCACCGTGACGCGCAGCGCGTCTTCGGATTCCTTGTAGCTGAAGCTGCCCCACGCGCTATGCATCTTCGAGAAGATGATTGTCCACTGGTCCTGGTTGGGGATCATGTGCAGCCCATAGGTCCCGGCCGCCAGCGGCTGGCCTTCCACCGTGACGTCGTTGGCAAACGTAATCGTGGTGTTGAGGTTGGCGCCGGCTCGCCAGGGCTGTCCATAAGGCACCAGGTCGCCCCAGACCTTGCGGCCGTTTACCAGGGGACGATGATAGTTGACGGTGATGTCGGTGATACCGATGGTTTGTGTCACCCGCGCAGCCTGGCTTTGCAAAGGAAGATCTAACTGCGTCGACTGCGCGCTGCCGATCACGGCCAGCCACAACACACAGGGAAGCAACATCACGAAGCGTAGCTTGCTCATCGAAGTACCTCTTCTTTATATGGAGTAATTCCGGCGGCGAATCCGCCCGCAGAAATCGTGGCTCGCCCCACGGATTCTTCGGAGAACTTGGACTGTAGCACAGGCGCGGCGGTGAGCAGGCGAGTGACGAAATGCTAGGAGCGGTCCTACGGATGCATGTCTGGGCGTGACGGAAAAACGAGATGCGGTTAGCGCGCTCCGCTTGCCAGCGAACCCAGGGTTTCCCTGTCGTAGCCATTAGCAGCCCGTTTCAGCCGCGGCCGCAAGCAGACGCTTTTGTAACCGGACACGACTTCAGTCGTGCCGCAAAGCCGTCTCTTTTTCTCTGAGCCGACTTCGCAGGCCGCGGAAAAACTCCGCCTCCGAAAGCCCTGTAACAGGGCACGACTTTAGTCGTGCCGCAAAGCCGTCTCTTTTCTCTCTGAGCCGACTTCGCAGGCCGCGGAAAAACTCCGCCTCCGAAAGCCTTGTAACAGGGCACGACTTTAGTCGTGCCGCAAAGCCGTCTCTTTTCTCTGAGCCGACTTCGCAGGCCGCGGAAAAACTCCGCCTCCGAAAGCCTTGTAACAGGGCACGACTTCAGTCGTGCCGATACGCCGGTTTTTCTTCCGGAGCCGGCTTCAGCCGGCGACACAACGTGTCGCTGCACAACTACCCTGTGTCACGGAGGCAGAACGCCACTGCCGTCGCCCCCCTTGCAATAGACGCGCACGAAACCCGCGGAGTATAAAAGTAGGTTACAGTTCACAGTGACGGCTACACGCCAAGTGTAACCACTATCAACCACGGCGGTCGGGGACCGCGAGGGGTACTCATGTCGACCACGGTGCAAGGCCCAAAGGGACTCGAAGGCATTACCGCAGCAAATTCCGGCATCTGCTACATCGATGGCGACCTCGGCGTGCTCGCCTATCGCGGCATCGATATCCACGAACTAGCCGACCATTCCACCTTCGAAGAAGTTTGCTACCTGCTCTGGTTTGGGCGTTTGCCCAGCCGCGCCGAACTCAATGAGCTCAAACTGAGTCTGGCGCGCGAACGCAAGCTGGACGCCTCCATCATCAGCCTGCTGCGCCAAGCCCCGAAGCACGCGCTCCCCATGGACGTGCTGCGCACCATCGTCTCGGCCTTGTCGTACTACGATCCGGAAGAGAAGGTCAACGACCACGAAGCCAACGTCCGCAAGGCAATTCGCATTACCGCGCAACTGGCCTACGTTGTCGCCGCTTACGATCGCATCCGCAAAGGTAAGCCGCTGGTTGAGCCGGACCGCTCGCTGTCCCATGCCGGCAACTTCCTCTACATGCTGAACGGCGAGATTCCCAGCGACACGGCGGAACACGCTCTGGACGTCGCGCTGGTCCTCCACGCCGATCACGAGCTCAACGCCTCGACTTTCGCCGCCCGCGTGGTGGCGGCCACTCTCAGCGACATGCACTCCGCCGTCACCGCGGCCATCGGCGCGCTCAAAGGGCCGCTGCACGGTGGCGCCAACGAAGCCGTCTTTCAGATCCTGAAAGCCATCGATATGTCGGGCGCCGATCCCGTCGACTACATCAAAGGCATGCTGGCGCAGAAGAAAAAGGTTCCCGGCTTCGGGCACCGGGTCTATCACACTGAAGACCCGCGCGCCACCCACCTGCGCAAGATGTCGCAGGACCTTGGGCAGTCCAGCGGCAACGCCAAGTGGTTTGAGATCTCGCACAAAATTGAGGAATTCATCGTTGCCGACCGCAAGCTCAACGCCAACGTGGACTTTTATTCCGCCTCCACGTATCACACCCTCGGCATCGACATCGACCTGTTTACGCCGGTGTTTGCGGTGTCGCGCGTTTCCGGCTGGACCGCGCACGTGATCGAACAGCTCAACGACAACCGGCTGATCCGCCCGCGTGCCGACTATCACGGCCCCGCCTACCCCAATCCATACGTGCCGATGGATAAGCGGTGAAGCGGATTTAAGATGGCGCATCGCTGGCGGGAATATGCCTTGCGCAAGCGCATAAGCCGTAATGCTTAGCTCCGCATCAGGGCACGGCTTTCACAGGTTGCCGAAAAATTGCCTTTGGAGCGCTTTGTAACAGCGCACGACTTCAGTCGTGCCGCTCAGCCGCTTTATTTTTGTCATCCCGAGGAGGCCTTTAGGCCGACGAGGGATCTGCTGCTTGCAGAGACTGCTCCCGAGAACTTCTACTCGCGCCCTTTCGGCACCGCCGTGCCCCCTGCAACGCCAACTTGCCCTTCAAACCGCACATCGCCACAACCCCTCATGAGTTACGATGGGAATCGCCACACGCGAGACGACTTGTCGCAATGCACATTCCTGACGGCTACCTCAGTCCATCAACCTGCGCGGTGTTCTACGCAGGCGCAGCCACTGGATGGTACTCCGCTCTGAAGCGCCTGAAGCGCGTCCTGCTTGGTCGCGTCATTCCCCTGATCTCGGTGTTTGCCGCATTCTCGTTCGTGGTCATGATGTTCAACCTCCCGCTGCCCGGCGGCACCACTGGACATGCCTTGGGAGTGGCCATCGCCGCCATTGTGCTTGGCCCATCCGGAGCAATCCTCGCTCTGTCGATCGCTATCGCCATACAGGCGCTCTTTTTTGGTGACGGCGGGATCAGCACGCTCGGCGCCAACTGCTTCAACATGGCCATCGTGGGCTCATTGGTGGCATATGCGAGCTACAGACTGATCGCCACCGGTGCTGCTCTCACCTCCCGCCGACGAGTCGCCGCCGCAGCCATAGCCGGCTATCTGGCTGTCAATGCTGCCGCCCTGCTGGCAGCGGTCGAACTCGGTATTCAGCCGATGCTCTTCCATGATGCCAACGGAACGCCACTCTACGCGCCATATCGTTTGGGCATCGCCATTCCCGCGATGATGATTGGCCACCTGACCCTCGCAGGATTGGCTGAAGCCGCCATCTCGGCCGGCCTCGTTGCCTACTTGCAGGTTGCCGACCCGGGGTTGCTGCGGAGCACCTCCGGAATTCCCGACGATACGCCCGACGCAACCACCGGCCCGCCAGACCGTTCGCTCCAGACCCTGTGGATCGCTATCGCCGCCCTCATGTTGGCGACGCCGCTGGGAATCCTTGCAGCCGGGACCGCGTGGGGCGAATGGTCACCCACGCAGCTGGCAAAGGCGCCAGCGATTGTGCAGGACGTCGACTCGCCACGGTCCGTCCCCACCGGCTTGCAGCGGCTATCGAATCTTTGGACCGCTCCCTTCCCTGCTTATGCGCCTTCATTCGTCAGGAGTCGCAGCTTCGGTTATCTGCTGTCGGCGATGTTCGGCGTCGGCTTTTTACTTGCGGTTTCGCTCGTCCTGCGCCTCGTGCTGCAGCGGTATCGACGAAGGGAATACACGGCATGAAGCGCGGATTCATCGAGGCCACCACCATGGGATTCGGTCGCGCTCTCACGCGGGCCATGCTCTCCGAGCAGACTGCTCGCCAGCGGGGGCTGCTGCAATCCCTCGATCCGCGTGTACGAGTTGTGGGACTGTTCATGCTCGTCTTGGCGGTCACCTTCTCTCGCAAGATCACGGTCGTCGCAGGGTTGTTTGCCCTCGCCCTGGCGATTGCAATTCTTTCTAGAGTCAGTGTCGCAACGCTGGCCACCCGCGTCTGGCTCATGGTGCTTGCGTTTACTGGAGTGATTGCCCTTCCCGCCATCTTCGTGACGCCTGGCAACCCCGTCGCCGCCCTGGGATCGCTTACGATCACGGAGCAGGGCCTGCATACGGCCGCGCTCCTCATCCTGCGAGTGGAAACCGCCGTCACCTTCACCACCTTGCTGGTTCTGTGCACCCCGTGGACACATGTGCTGAAAGCGCTACGCGCTCTCCGGTTGCCGAAGGAAGCAATCACCATGCTGGCGATGACCCATCGCTATGTCTTCCTTCTGGTCGAGACGGCGAGCCAGATGGTCGAATCGCGGCGGAGCAGAACGGTTGGCATCCTCAGCCCCGCGCAGCAGCGACACATGGCGGCCCGCACGCTGGGCGTGTTACTGAGCAAGAGCGTTGGCCTGAGCAATGAAGTCTATCTGGCCATGCAGTCACGAGGATTTCGCGGCGATGTTCAAATCCTCTCCGATTTCCAGCTGACCATGTGGGATTTCTGTGGACTACTGGCGTTCCTCTTGGCCGGGGGCATTGCCGTCTGGATGGGAAGATAGAGCCCTTGGTTTTGAAGGGGCGTACCTTTAGAGTCTGCCCTGAGTTTGCCGAAGGGTGCGCTGTCACAGGTCCTTTTATATTTGTCATCCCGCGGAGGGCTTTAGTGTCTACGTGAGAACTGAGTTTGATTTCGGGAGTGGAGTATGACTCACGAAAAAAACCCCGAAGCCGGGGCCCCCGGTTCGAGCCGCCTTTGCGCGAATTGGGGTGGAGGAGGGGTGGAAGCGCAGTTAGCCCAGGACGGAGCGCAGCCGGGGTGGGATGCGGAGTCCTGGGTAGGTGGGAAAAAATAACCGAGTCCCGTAGGTGTCTTTGTCGTAGCTGCAACTCTCGCTGAGCGGTGGAATAATCCATCGCATTTTGGATCGCACCAGCCGCGCAGCGGCGACATTTGTGTTAGCCGCGGGCGTGAGCCCGCGGTCAACTGGAAATAATAACTGAGCCGCGGAGCGGCGGCACAGCTACGACATAGACACCGTAGGGACGGCCGGGTTCTCACGCACCCACCTTCAGGCCGACGAGGGATCTGCTTTTAACTTTTTTCAGCGGCCGCTTCAGCCGTGCCGTCCGATCTGTATAAGCGCTCGGGCTTTAGCCCCCGAGGGAAAATGAACCAATGCCGCCTCTCTTCGAGCTGCGAGACGTGAGTTTTAACTACGACGGCGTTCCCGCGCTCCGGGGACTGTCGCTGCAGATGATGCAAGGCGAACGCGTCGCACTGGTCGGCGCGAACGGGTCGGGCAAATCCACTCTGCTGCGGCTTCTGGATGGTTTGTGCTTTGCATCGCGGGGCACGGTCAGCTTCGACGGACAACCGTTGACTGCCGAACATCTCGCCGACGATCACTTTGCCTTTCCCTTTCGCCGGCGGGTTGCCCTGGTTTTTCAGAATCCGGACGTACAGCTCTTCAATCCCACCGTCTTCGACGAAGTGGCGTTCGCGCCCTTGCAGTTGCAATGGCCGAAGGAAAAAATCCTGGCCAGGGTGACGGAAGCGTTGGACCTGATGAACGTCGCTCATCTTCGCGAACGCCCGCCGTATCGTCTCTCGGGCGGCGAGAAGAAACGAGTGGCCTTGGCTTCGGTGATTGTGACCGATCCCGAAGTGCTGCTCTTGGATGAGCCGACGGCAACGCTTGATCCCCGCAGCCAGAGCCAGGTCATCGATCTGATCCAGGAGTGGAAGGGTTCGTCCAAGACGATCATCACCGCGACCCATCAACTGGAGATTGTGGAAGACATTGCTGATCGGGTCCTCGTGCTGGAGGCCGGAGGAGTTGCTGCCAGCGGCACGCCGGCGGAGATCCTGGCCAATCACGACTTATTGCTCCGCGTGAACCTGGTACACGCGCACCGCCATGCGCACGGCGGCGTAGTCCATTCGCACCCACACATTCATTCGCATTCCGAACACGAACATTAGCTGTTACGGAGACCCCCATTAAGTCTGTTATTTGAAGAGGACGGCCTTCAGTGTCTGCGTGAGAACCAGGTTTGATCTTCGCCAGGGGAGTCTGACTCGCGAGAATAGAACCCCGAAGGAGCGGACGTGCAGTGTCCGCGTGAGAACCAGGTTTGATCTTCGCCAGGGGAGTCTGACTCGCGAAAATAGAACCCCGAAGGGGCGGACATGCAGTTAGCCCAGGACGCAGCGTAGCGGAGTCCTGGGTAGAGTGAAGACAGGAATCGAGTCCCGTAGGTGTCTGTGTCAGTGCTGCAATTCGCGATGAGCGGTGGAACAAACCATGCATCTGGGATCGAACCAGCCGCGCAGCGGCGACATTTGTGTTAGCCGTGGGCGTAAGCCCGCGGGTGAAGTGGGAAAAATAATTAAGCCGCGGAGCGGCGGCACAGCTATGAACACAGACACCGTAGGGACAGCACGGTTCTCACGCACCCACTCAGGCTGTCCGCACAGCCGCAAAATCATTGAGGGACTTCGTAACGACTTAATCCACAACAAATCTTCAGTTCCCGCTAACCGCCGCCGCCGTCCCCGCCGAAGCTGCCGTCAACTCATCTGGAGGCAGGCCCGCCGGCATCAGTACCGGATATTTCGCCTCGGGATAAATCCTGGCCAACAGCAGAATGCCCGCAATCGTCACTACCAGATCGAAGACACTCGCCTCTGGTCCAACACTGCCGCCACTAAACCATTTCGATCCCATCAGCGACGCGTTCAACATGTGGCCGGTGGCGCGGAGGCCGCTGTTTGGCGTGGAGTAGAAAAAGCTTTCACCCCAATCGAAGGCCATGTGCCAACCGATGGCAAACCAGAGATTGCCCGTACGCCGCAGCGCCAGGCAAAGGAACAATGCAATCAATACGATTTCGACCGCCCCGATCCAGTTTTCTCCCGGGTTGCCCAGGTGAAGTCCGGCAAAAATGAGACAGGTGATGGCCGCGGCCGGCCAGAAGCCGAGTCCCGTGGTCAAGGTGAACTGCATATAGCCGCGAAAGGTAAACTCCTCAAAAAGTCCCACCAACAGGAAGCCCAGCGCCCACAGCAACCCAAACTTCGCGACACCCAAGGGCGAAAGCGCAAGCCCTCCGGGGGAATATGCGTGGGTGGCTGCCATCATGGCAACAATGAATGAGAGCATGACGAAGCCCCACAGCGCTCCCGCCCAGAACTGCTTACCCAGCGCCTTACGCGGGGGAAGGCCGTAGTCGGCAAAACGCCGATGCTCAAACTTGCCCATGATGGCCGTAGCGATCAGCACGATACCGAAGGTAAATGTCTCGCTCAGGATTACGTTCGTGGCTGAAAAATCCGTGCCGAAATTATGCACGACGGTTTTCTGCAGCAGATAGGCTGCGCCGGACAAGAGCGCCACCAGCGCGAAAAAAATCAGCAGACGCCAGCCCGCGCGGAGGCCCTGCGGGCTCATAAAGACGCTCGGGACTTGGCTATCTGGAGGTGGAGTAGGAGTGATATCTGATTCGGGCATATGTTCCTCGACAGGTTATACGAGTTGGGAACGCACGTTTTCGCAACATGCACCATCGCCGCCGCTGCAACTGTTGTTGCAACATCTGCGCAACGGCTGCTGCATTCCTCACGCACGATTTTCATTGTGTGCGCGGCGATTTCATAGCATAATTTTTTGGTTTCTCTTTACCAACAACTTAGAGCGCCGTCCGGCTCTGCTAGAGAGATCCAGACCGCAAAGGACGATCACCCTTCCATGAAGATGAAAAAGGTTTATGGCTTTGCCGTTCCCTGTCTCGTGGTTTTGTGTAGCTGCCTGATGACAGCGCAGGTGCCGGTTACAACCTATCAGTACGACAACAACCACTCCGGCGCCAACACGAACGAAACCATCCTCACCCCGGAAAATGTTACCGTTGGGCAGTTCGGCCGCGTAGGGGTCTTCAACGTAGCAGGCTACGTGTACGCGCAGCCCTTGTATTTGCCCAACCTCACTATCGCTGGTAAGTCCCACAATGTGCTGTTCGTGGCAACTGAGCACGACCAGGTTTACGCCTTCGACGTAAACAGCGGACAGCAGCTTTGGCATACCAATTTCTTGAATAGTTCGGGACCGCTGCTCGTGGTCAACACAGTCTCCAGCAGCGATGTGAACTGCGGCGACCTCGTTCCCGAGATCGGGATCACAGGTACCCCCGTGATCGATACCACAACCAACACCCTCTACGTGTCCGCGGAAACCAAGGAGTATAGCCCGCAAACCCACGCTACCAACTTCCGTCACCGGTTGCATGCGCTGGACATAACGACCGGCCTCGACAAAGTACCTGCTCGCAACATCAACGCGGTGGTACGAGGAGTGGGCAGTGGTTCTCTCGGCGGGTTCATCACTTTCAGCGCCTTTCTGGCGAACCAGCGTGCCAGTTTACTCCTGGCCGACGGGCAGGTCTTCGTCTCTTTTTCCTCGCATTGTGACCTGGGCAACTACCACGGCTGGTTCATGTCATTCGACAAAACGAGTCTGGCTGCTACCGGCGTCCTGATCGATACACCAAATGGCTACGAGGGGGGCTTCTGGGGCGGCGGGGCCGGGCCCACGGCCGATGCGGCCGGCTCCATCTATACGGCGACCGGCAATGGGTATTTCGACGTCAATAACGGAGGCATCGACTACGGGGACAGCGTTGTTCGGCTGAATTGGTCCACCTCGGGCATCTCGGTCGCCGATTATTTCACGCCCTGGGACCAACAGTCCTTGGATGACAACGACACCGACGTCAACTCCGGCGGCGTTGTTTTGTTGCCCGACCAGTCCGGCTCCTACCCTCATCTGTTGGTGCAGGTCGGCAAAGAAGGCACTATCGATCTCATCAATCGTGACAATATGGGCCACTTCCACTCCGGAAATGACGACCAGATCGTGCAGACTCTGCCGTTTACCATTGGCGGGATTTGGGGTGCCCCGGCGTTCTGGAACAACAATGGTTATTTCGGTGGCCAGTACGACCATCTCACTACCTTCGCTTTTAACCCGCAGACTGAGCTTTTTTCTACCACCCGGGGCTCTGACTCGCCGGAAAGCTTCGGCTTTCCCGGCCCGACGCCGGCAGTCTCATCCAACGGCACCAGCAATGGAGTTGTGTGGATAATCGAGACCGACAATTACAGCAACGGCGGGAACGCTATTCTGCGAGCCTACAACGCAGACAACTTAGGCTCTGAACTTTATAACTCCCAGCAGAATTCCGTGCGCGACGGGGCGGGGCTGGCTGTCAAGTTTGCTGTTCCCACCGTGGCTGACGGGCATGTTTTTGTCGGCACGGTCGGCCAGGTAGACATGTACGGGTTGCTGAACTGATCTTGGGACCTCGCCCGTGCAGGTTGCGGGCGAGGTCTCTGGACTTAGCGGAAGTGCGGCAGCACTGCCTCGCCGAACAGCTTCGCCTGCTCCTCGCGGTCGTCGCCCCAGATCTCCAACATGATGTTGGTGCAGCCTGCCTGGCGATATGCCTCGATGCGCTCGCAGCATTCGTCGGGCGTCCCGGCAATCGCGAAGACTTTCTGCAGCACGTCGTCGGTCACGGCCTGCGCGGCAGCTTTGCGGCCGCCTTTCTCCATCCCGTCGGCAATTGGAGCAATTTCCTCGAAGGCGAGCCCGGCTTTTTGCAGGAGTACATCGGCTGAACCGCGGATGTTTTGCACCTTGTTGGCGAGATACATCGCCGCCATTTCTCGCGCGCCCTCCCTGCCTTTCTTCGAGTCTTTGTTGATGCTGCCTACAATCACCGCACCCAGATCGAGCGACGATGGATCTTTGCCTGCCTTCCTCGCGCCTTCCTCCATGTTGCCGCGGGCGTAGCGTACGAAGTCCGGAGTGGTAATGCTGGCTGTCAGCAGGCCGTCTGAATGCGATCCCGCAAGCCTCTGCAGCACCGGGCCCGTCGCACCAACATAGATAGGCACGCGCCCTCGGGCGACGTGTGCATCGGCCTTAAGCGCAGGGGCCGAAGCGTCAAATGCCTTGCCGTGATACTCGACAGCATCGCCGGCTAGCATCGCCTCGATGATCTCGATGCTCTCGCGCATAACGACCGCCGGGCCTGCGTCCCTTCCCTTCTCGCCTTCACCGATTTCTTTCATGAAAATCTTCGAAGCACCGAGTCCCAGCAGAAAGCGGCCATCGCCGGCCGCGTCCTGCAGCACTCGCGCTTCCATAGCGATCTGCACCGGATGCCGAGTGTAGGGCGATATGATCCCCCAGCCGATAACGATGCGCTGTGTCTGCGAGGCAATCACCGCCGTCATGGCGGTCGAGGAGCGCGCTTCAAAGCCATGCTTGCGCCACCAGGGATAGGCCTCGGCCAGCCAGAAGATATCGAAGCCCGCGCGCTCGCACGCCTGTGCCATACGCACCGTCTGCTGGAGTGGCTCCATGCTCAATTGCAGTACGCCAATTCGGAACGGGACAGACATAAGTCAGGAATTGCCTTTCGTCGGTTGTTAGTATCGCAGTTCGCTCTTCGCCATTAAGGTTTCACCAGAAGTACTTAGCACTTGGCAGTTAGCACTTGCCAGTCGGCTATAAACCTTGCCTTCTAGATTTGCACTTGCTCGAATCAGTGCACAAAACTCCTGCAGCCGAGCCCGAAGGGCGGAATCTGTTTTAGCCCAGGGCTTAAGAGTCTGTATGAGTACTAAGTTTCACCTTTGCCGGTTGAGCATGACCCGCGAAAATCAAGCGCCGTAGGCGCTATATATCATAGCCCAGCACCCGGCCGACGGCGGAGTGCTGCGTAAAGCGGGGAAAATTCCGAGCCCCTTGGTGGCGCCACGGTTCTCACTCAGACTCGTAAGCCCCGGGCAAGGCAGACAAAACCACGCTGTCCCGTAGCTGTGTGTGTCGTAGCTGCAATTCGCGCTGGGAGGTGGAACAAACCATCGCATTTCGGACGAACCAGCCGCGCAGCGGCGACATTTGTGTTAGCCGCGGGCGTGAGCCCGCGGTGAAGCGGGAAAAACAACTGAGCCGCGGAGCGGCGCCACAGCTACGACAAAGACACCGTAGGGACGACACCGATTTTTCGATCTCCTCCGCAAATTAACTGCCACGGCGGCCAACCCCTTTTTCGCGAAAGGCGAAAAGCGCTTCACCCACCTTCCTCTGTCCGCGAATGCTCAAGTCCCTTCATCAGCGCCCACATGGCTGTATTCAGAGGCGTCGGCACCCCGCACTTTTCGCCCCACTTCACAATTGCGCCATTCATGAAATCGACTTCCGTCGTGCGCTCGGCGATCACATCCTGCAACATGCTGGCCTTATGTTTGCCGGGCGCGTTCGCTCCTTTGGAGACCAAATCTCTCGGATCCCCATGCAGCTCGATCCCCATCGCCTTGGCTACCGCCTCACCTTCCTCGATGAGCGCCTCGAACAATTCGCCGGTCGGTGGAAAGCGCGTGGCAGCGCCATGATGTAATCGCGTCAGCGCTCCCACCGGATTCGTCGCGGCATTGAAGATCAGCTTTGTCCACTGCGCGCCTCGCGCATCGGCCAGCGCGATCGTGTTCATGCCGCTTCGGGTCAGGTAGCCCGCCAGTTCGTTAACGTGGGCCATCGCGGTGTTCGTCGGCTCGAAAGGCCCAATCCACGTATCGCCCTTAATGTCGAACTCGACGTGTCCTGGCTCGACGATGTGACCGGCAGGAAACGTCGTTCCGCGAATTACGTACTTCACATGTTCAGCGATGATCTCCTCGTTGCCTACGCCATTTTGCACGGAACATACCACGCTGTGGGAGTCGAAGCATCGTGCCGCTGCCCGGATCGCACTGCCGGTGTGAATCGCTTTCGTAGCCACCACCCCGTAGTCGCAGATCGGCAGCTCAGCCGGATCGGTGCTTGCCCTTGCCAGCCTTGCGTGTATTTGCGCTGCACCCGAGAGCCGCAATCCCTGGCGATTGATCGCATCCACGTGCGGCTGCGATACGTCGAAGGCGTAAACTTCGACCTCACCATCGTTCGCCAAATGGGCAGCAAAAAGGCTTCCGATCGCGCCGCAGCCCACGATCAGCACTTTCTTCATGCTTTGCCCGCCACAGTGCTGTGCGTCAGCTTTGGAATAGAACTTCCACGGAATGTTGCTGAGATTCTCGCCCTCGTTCTTGCCGACGCGGAAGGTGTCTTGCGTGTATAGGCAGATACTTCCATCCTTATCTATAACTTGCGGATGGAGAGAAAATATCATGTTTTGCTTTAATGTAATCTCACTCTTGGCGCCGATTGCCGGATGCTCGATCATCGTGGTTCCAATGGAGTGCCCGGAGAGATGTCCCAGCGCGAATCCGTGGCGCGCAAACGTGTCGGCAACCATCCGATGGACCTCGCGGGCGAGCACGCCTTCGCGCATCAGTTTGCGCGCTGCTTCCATCGCCTCGGGATAGACATCTGCCATTTGCCGCGTCCGCTTGCTGGGCTCACCCTCGATGAGCGCGCGGGAAAACTCAACCCAATAGCCGCCCGCGCCGGCAATCTCCAACGAATACAGCATCAGGTCACGTATGCCGACGCGGCGATGCCCCGGTACTTTGAAGTGCGCCTCGGCCTCGCCGTTTTCGCCGGATAGCACGATGTTCATCATGCGAGGCCCGGCACCACGGGCGAAGAAAACCTCAACCGCAGGCGCCATGATCTCAGCTTCCGTTTTGCCCGGCGCGAAGCCATCCAGCAGCGCCAAAAATCCCTCGTGGATGATGCCCATGGAGTCGCGAATCTCAACCAATTCTTCTTCGCTTTTGACCGCGCGCGCCATATCGAAGTGAAAGTCGAAGGGCACGAGTTCGAATGCGCCTTGCTGCAGCTCGCGATAATCGCGCACTGCCATGATGTAGTCGAGACCATAGACCGCGACACGCTTCCAGCCTTCATCTTGCGCGCGCTCGCGTAGCCAGCGGCCGGGAACCTCGGCCCAGACTTTTTCTTTGACGAATGGCTTGTTCTTGTCGCCAATCCAGCGCGCCTCCTGGGGAAACAGCAGCGTGGGCTCACCTTTCAGCGGAATCAGCACATAGACATAGCGATGAACAATCTCAAAGCCCGAGGTGTAAAACACCGCGCCCTCAAACCCCGCATACTGATTGCCGCACACGATGAGCGCCTCGACGTTCTGCTCGCGCATGGCTGCGCGAATGTTGTCGTAGCGACGTTGGATTTCGGACTGGCTCGGCATGTTCTCCTGTGATTTGGCAGGCAGCCTTTTGGCTGACAGCCGTCAGCTATCGGCTGTCAGTCTCAGTTATTCCATCAACTCTTTGTGGCGGGCCCTCTTAGACTTAAAGTGTGTCATCCCGACCGACCCCGCTTCAGCGGGCGAGTGGAGGGACCTGCTGTCCCTTCGCCCAGCAACCGTCTTCGCTCGGCCCTGAAAGCACATCCCTCGTCGGATCGGAGTCCTCCTCGTGATGACGTTTGTCCAATTCGTCTATTTCAATGGCTGAGAGCCCACAGCTGAAAGCCAATAGCTCTCTTACCCGCATATTTCCGCTGCGGTCAGCGCATAGACCTTCGTTATGTCTACCAGGGTCTTGATCGCAACCTTCTCTCCTTCATGATCGCGCGGCCCGCTCGACGGCCCGTAGTTCACGGTCGGGCATCCAAAGCGAGACAACACCGATGCATCAGAACACCACAGTACCGTATCGCGCACTGCCGGTTTGCCCACCACATGCTGATGGTTTCGCTCGACCGCTTGTACCATCGCATGGTTCTCATCCACGGTCGCACCCGGAACTGATACATAGGTTTCGAACTCAAGTCCGTATTCCGGATGCCTGTCCCTCATTGTCAGATACAGCTTCTTAACGGTGCGGCGGGCATCGGTCATGCCGATGGTCGGCGGCACCCGTACATCGAGAAACAGGTCCGCGCGTTCCGGCGTGCGGCTGGCGCGCCAGGGATGTCCGGCTTGCACGCACCCGAGGTTGACGAATCCCGGACGCCCGGCCCAGCGCGCCTGCTCCTGCCACTCAGGAATCCATGACATTACCTCTCCCACAACGTGGTACATCCGGCGAATCGCGTTCTGGTCTTCCTTGCCGGGCGCGAACGCCGAGTGAACGTAGTTCCCGGTCAGCCCGAAGCGCACCCACATTGAGCCCGCGTGCTCCAGCACAAGATGCATGTCTGTGGGCTCGCCGAGAATGCACATGTCCGGCAGAACGCCATGGTTCACCAGGTAGTGCGTACCTGCGCCGTAGCCGCGATATTCTTTGCCCTGGAACTCGCCCCACTGCGTCTTCTCGATTTCACCGCACACCGCACCCAGGATAACGTCGCCTTGCAGCTTGATCCCCGCTTCCAGCAGGGCCTTCACCGCATGGACGTAGCAAGCCAATGCGCCCTTCATGTTGTAAATGCCCAGGCCGTAGATCATGCCGTCCTTCACAATGGCGTGTGGCTTGTAGCCAATGCCGGTGAGGAATTCTTCCTCGCCAGTGTTCGAGGTGTCCATGTGCCCGTTAAACATCAGGCATTGACCATTGCCGTTTCCCTCCAAGCGCCCGATGACGTTGGCACGACCGTCTTCCACCTGCTGCCAGGTAATCGTGAGCCCCAGGCGTCGAAATGCCTCGCGCATATACTGGGCCATCGCCAGCTCCCCGCCTGTGGGACTAGGGATGTCGATGACGTCGCAGCACATGGAGACAAGCTCGTCTTCGCGAATTCGGCTGAGGATATCATCTCTGACATTGTCAGACAGAGCAGCTTTGCCGGCAGTAGCCATCAGCGTCCGGCCTTTCCCGCGTTAGCGGCATTCACCAGGCGGAAATCGTCAGGAAACGAGCAGAGCTTCTCGTTGCCATCGGCCGTGATCCAGAAATTGTCTTCCAGACGCAAGCCGCCGCCGCCCGGCCAGTAGACTCCTGGCTCAATAGCCAGCACCATACCTTTGCGAATGGTCCCCGTCCCCGCCTGGTGGGCGAAGGGAGGCTCATGCGCACGAGCTCCCACACCGTGGCACACGGCATGCGATGGTTGTCCCGGATAGCCGCCCTCAGCAATGCGCGCGCGAATCAGGCGATCCAACTCCGGCAGGCTTGCACCGTCTTTGGCAAACGCTGCTGCCTGGTTAAAGACCCCCAGCAGCAGGTCCAATAGCTTGTGATACTCGGGCGACAACTCGCCCGGACAGAGGTTCTTGGTTAGGTCATTCCAGTAGCCGTCGACACAAACCCAGATCTCAAACAGCGTAGGCTCGTGCTCCTGTACAGGACGGTCGCCAGTCGCGGTAAATGTCCGAATGCCTTTGCCCGACCACACCAGGGTGAAGGCGCGCGCCATCTCAACCTTGCCTTTGAACCCAATGCCGGTGGCGTGCACGAACCCCTCGAAGATGGCTGCAACCTCGCTCTCTTTCATTCCTGGGCGCAGGCGCTCGAAGGTATGTTCCATGGCAAGTGCGGCCAGCTCATTCGCCAGCTTCATGCGCTCGATTTCCTGACCTGTCTTGATGGCCCGCGCCTCGGCCAGCAGGCCGGTAGCGTCGATAACCTCCCGAGCAACCGGTTTGAACGCGTCGAACCACGGCTGGGACCACGTCGTCGGCTCACCCACCATGCGATCAGCACTCTGCGTTCCCTGCGAAAGCTCCAGCCCGACGCGGCCCGTCAGGTCGCGCTCCTTTAAGACTCGCATGGCAACTTCAAGTGAGCGAAACGTCGGCGGGCGCGGATCGCGTTCGTCATAGCTCTTGAACAGCCGGATGTCCTGGGTCCACGAGGTGCGGCGCGCGTCCTCTTCCTGCGGCTCGATAGCGATAAGTGTCGGCTCTCCTTCTCGTGGAAAGATCGCGATGTCGTAGCCTTTCATGCACCAATAGTTAGTCAGGTACACAATGTTGTCCGGCGCGCGCACCACCAGGACGTCAAGGTCACGCTCCTTCATCAACTCGCGAACGCGTTGGAGTTTTAGAGTATCGACGGGATACGTCATTCGCTTTCGTCCCTATTTCTCGCTGACGACGTCTTCATGCACGTTCTCATTTTTCCACTCCCAGCTCGCCTCTTTGGCCTTGATCAGCCGATACAGAGCCGTATGCAACGGCGCCGCGACGCCGATGCGCTGCGCCTGACTGGCGATGGCGCCGCCGAGAAAATCGACTTCCGTAGGCTGCTGATGTCGAATATCGTAGAGCATGGACGGTGGATGGTTGGTGCGCGCCCCGATACAGTTCATCGCCCACGGATCTTCATGCAGGTCGACACCAACCGCCGCGGCCACGGTTTTGCCTTCCTCGATCAGATCGTGCAGGAGGTGCCCGAGGTCGCTGAAGCGAATCTCCGCTGCAAAGTGCGGCGAATGCGGCAGCTCGGTCAGGGCCGAAACGCTGTTCACCGAAGCGTTGAAGATCAACTTCGACCACTGTGCCGGCCGCGCATCCCGCAGCGCCTCAGCCTTCAATCCCGATGCGTTTATCAGCGCCGCCAACTCTTCCACTAGCTCGAACGGCGTATTCGTCGGCTCAAACGGTCCCATCCAGGTGGCCGTGTTCAGTTCGTAATGCACGTGATCGTCGGCAAAACGTGTGCCGCTCATAAACGTCGTCCCGCGAATCACGTAGCCCGACGGCATCAGTTCGGCAATTACCTCTTCGCCGCCGAGACCGTTTTGCGCCGAGAGCACGGCACCGCCGGCGAACAGATGTGCGACGGGAGCAAAAGCCTCGCGCGTCTGGTTCGCCTTGGTCGCCACGATACCAAAGTCAAAGTGCGGTAGGTCGCGTGCATCCGAGGAAGCCCGCAACCGGGCGTGGAACTCATTGTGCCCCGTGACCTGAATGCCACGCTCGTTGAGGCTGCGAACGTGCTCCGGGCGGCGGACAAACACCCACACCTCGGCAACGCGCGCGAGGTGCGCGGCGTAAAGGCTGCCGATGGCTCCGGCTCCGATGATTAGGATTCGCTTCATGCAAGCTCTTAGCTATTAGCCTTTAGCTCTTAGCAAGATGAGCAGGTTGCATCAGAATTGCTTGCTAAAAGCTAATAGCTAAGGGCTAGTAGCCAAAATCCGGTTGCCCTTATCCCCGCTCGACCGTCACATTCGGCTTCAGCTCCCCGCGACGGCTCTTCTCAATCAACTCGTACAACGTGCTCGCATTATTATGCGACTCGTCGATGATGATGCCTTCGCGAAACAGGGCATCCTGCAATGCCGCGCTGATGGCGTGCAGCGGCGCTCCTCCGCCTTCGCCCATGCCTTTCGCTCCGCTATAGCTGTGCGGCGAAGGCGTTGCAATATGGCCGTACTTGAGGATGGGCATATTAACCGCCGTGATGGGCGTGTAATCGCTGAAGGTCGAGGCCAGCATGTTCCCGCTTTCGTCGTAGGCGCAATTCTCCATCAAGGCTGCGCCAATACCATGCGCCGTTGCGCCGTGTACCTGTCCTTCGACAATCATGGGATTGATCACGGTGCCGCAGTCGTCAACCGCGGCGTAATCGAGAATCTTGGGAATGTATGTGTCCTTGTCAATCTCGATTACCGCAATGTGCAGTTGCGACGAGTAGGTCAGCGTGAGATTGCCGTACTTCCTCTGCACGTCGGGCACTTGGAAGGGTGCACGCCAGGTGTAGCGGCAGTTCAGGGTGATGGAGCGCAGAGCCTCAGGGACGACAGCAGTATTCACGTTCGCCAGATTTGCGAGCCCGATGTATGGAATGGCCTTTTCCGCGCCGCGAACCCGCACCTCTGCTCCTTGCTTGCCCATGCCGAGTTCCAGGTCATCTTCGTCTGCTTGTAGCGCAAAGGCTGCGAGTTTCTTGATCTCGGCTTTCAGCAACTGCACTGCGCCGTTTACCGCCGAGAGCCCCGACACCGCGAACTGACTGGCATAAGTGCCGCTGTGCCCCGTGTGCACGTTGCGCTCGGTGTCGAAACCGACGCGCACATTCACCATGTCCGGCGGGATGTTGAGGATGTCGGCGACAACTTGCGAGACCGTGGTTTCATGTCCCTGTCCTTGCGGCACCGAACCAACGGCGACGATGACCTCGCCATAGATATCCAGCTTGGCATTGGCCGCCTGTGAGTTGCCGGAAAACGGCGCTTGCGGATTCACGATCTGCGACTGCCCAAAATTATTGGTGCCGGAATCGAGCGTGGTGCCGATGCCAATGCCCAACCAGCGGCCCTCTGCCTGGGCCGTCGTTCGCTCGGCCTGCCACTTTTCCCAGCCGACGAGATCTTTTGCTACTTCGAGCATGCGTGGGTAGTTTCCCGAATCGTAGATGCACCCATTGGGCGTGGTGTAAGGAAACTCTTCCGGGCGAATGTAATTACGCAGCCGCATCTCGTCGGCGGGAATTCGCAGTTCATGGGCGCAGATGTCGAGCACACGCTCCAGAAACCACAAGTGCTGCATGCGGGAATAGCCACGATTAGGGCCGACCGGACACTTATTCGTGACTACCTGGGTGAAATCGATGCGCAGGTTGCGCAGGCGATACGTTGCGGGCGCCACTTGCGACCAGATCACACAGCCCAGCGGCTCGTAGCGCGGATAGGCGCCGCAGTCGTCGATGTGACGCGAGTCTACGGCGAGAATCACGCCGTCTTTATCCAACGCGACGCGCGTATCGCGAAATGTGCGCTCGTTGCCATGCGCGCTTGCGGTCATGTGCTCAGAGCGCGTCTCGCTCCACTTGATAGGCGCGCCATCGGCTTTGCGCGAGGCCAGCGCGCACACCGCCATCTGCGGATAGTTGGTGATCTTGATGCCAAAGCTGCCGCCGATGTCGTGGGTTTGCACCCGCACCTGGTCCATGCGCAGATGCAGCGCGGGCGCCAGCAACTGGATGCCAATCGTGGGAAAAGAATTGTTACTCCAGAAGTACAGGCGTTGGTCGTTGTCGTCCCACTGCGCAATCACCGCGTTGTTTTCCAGCGGAGTACTGGAGAAGCGATGCATGTGCAGATGATCAATATGGATGACGTGGGCCGCGTCGGCGAAGGCCTTTGCGATATCGCCGTATTCGTAGACACCATTCCAGACTACGTTGGTACCCATCGCAGAGTGCAGAATCGTTTTGTCAGTAGCGGCAACCTCCGCCTCGATCACGGCTTCAAGCGGTTCGTAATCAACGTGCACGAGTTCGGCGCCATCTTCAGCAATGGCGGGCGTTTCGGCGATCACGGCAGCGACCGGCTCACCCTGGTAGCGTGCGCGATCGACAGCCATGGGATAGTCGAGAATCTGATTGCTGGGCGCAGGACCAATTTCGAAGAATGGATCGATGAGCTTGGTGATCTCCGGCCCGGTCAACGTACAAACGACGCCTGCCAGCGCTTCAGCCTCGGAGACATCAATGCCGGTGATCTTTGCGTGCGCGAAGGGTGAGCGCACAAAGGCCAGGTGCAACATGCCGAGCATCTTGATGTCATCGACAAATTTGCCCTTGCCGCGGACCAGGCGGGCATCTTCCTTGCGCCGGATCGATTGGCCAACCCAGTCGCCGGTTCGGTTATGAGTTACGGTCGCCATGATCTCCTTCGGCCGGATGATTCTGCGCCGGAGAATCGGTTTCGGGCACGTCTGGGAACCTGGGACTCAAGACCGGCGCTTCCACCTGAGGCTGCGTCGTACCGGCCGGAATTGGCGCTTCCTGCGACGCTTTCTCACTAGTCGGTGGATTCGACGCCGAAGCCTCTACCGGGGCGGAAACTCCGTTGTGCACGGCTGGCGAAACTGCCGGGCCCATGGCTGGCGCGTCCACGGCTGCTCCGACCGGCTCCGACAGCGCCTTCTGCAGTCCGTCGATCAGCTTCTGAATATTCTTGCGGCCCAACGGCTCAAGCATCCCGCCGGCCATTGAGGCCAGCTTTCCGAAGACGCCGGCTTCACCCTGCCAGACAACCCGGGTCCCCTCGGAAAGCGGCGAAAGATCGAAGCCTGCACTCACCGTCACCTGGCTGCCCACAGCAGTTCCCTGCCCCTTGTACAGCGCGCGCAACGGCCTCACGGTTTCGCTCAGCTCCATCTTGATCTCTGCTGAGCCGCGAATGTTCCCTACTCCGACTTTCACTTTCACTGCAAAGTGAGTTGGATCCAGCATGCTCATGCTTTGGAAGTCAGGGAGCAGCGGCGCAAATTTTCGAGGATCGGAAAGAAAATCGAAAACCTCTTCCGGACTGCGCGGCGTAGCGAACTCGCCGGAAAAATTAATGGCCACTCTCTGCTCCTTCGCCCGCAGCAGCTGCGGCGTAGATAGCCTTGAAGATGTTTTGATATCCGGTACAGCGGCAGGTGTTGCCGGCGATTCCCTTACGAATGTCCGACTCTGTGGGATGGGGATGTTCCTCCAGCAACTGCAACGTGCTCATGAGGAAGCCGGGCGTGCAATATCCGCACTGGAAACCGTGGCAGTCGCTGAAGGCCTGCTGCACGGGATGCAGCTCTTGGCCGCTCGCCAGACCTTCGACGGTGAGCACGTCACCACCGTCAGCCTGAAATGCAAACACGGTGCATGACTTCACGCTCCTGCCATTCAGCAGGACCGTGCAGGCGCCGCAGTAGCTGGTGTCGCAACCGATGTGCGTGCCCGTCAGGTTCAGTTCTTCGCGAAGAAACTGGACCAGCAGCATACGCGGCTCGACATCGCGCGTGTGCTGCTTACCGTTGACCCTGACGCTAACCCGCACGCGAGCAATCTCTTCAGGCATAAAGATGCGCGCCCTCCACGTGTTCTCCGCGAGCCCGCTTCACCGCAGTTTCCACAGCCACCTTCGCCAGCGCTCCCGCAGCCTGGCGTTTGTAATCGGCCGACCCTCGCATATCGGAGGCAGGTTCGGCGATGTCCATCACCGCCTCGCCAACCTTTTTGATTTGCTGGGGAGTAATCTCCTGGCCATGCAGCGCCTCTTCGGCCGCGGGCACACGAGTTGCGGTCAGGCCAAGTACTCCCAGATAGACGCGGGCGTCCCGACAGGTGTGATCGTCATGCATGGTGAGTTGCACCGCAATGCTGGCGCTGGCATAGACTGGAGCGCAACGCTTCAGGGCGATGTAGGCTCCGCCGCTTCGGTTCGCGGGCAGAGGCACCTCTATCTCGGTGATGACTTCGCCAGGCTGCAGCGCCGTGGTGTAAGCGTCGAGGATAAAGTCGGCAATGTCGATGCTGCGCTCGCCGTTCGGACCGAGCGTCTTCACAGTAGCTCCCGTTGCCAGCAGGACCGGAGCCCAGTCGCCGGTGGGATCGGCTTCGGCGATCGAGCCGCCGATGGTTCCCATATGGCGCACCTGCGGATCGGCGATGCCGGCGGCGCAGTCGCGGAGGATGGGAATTCGGGCAGCCTCAGCAGAATCCGCAATCTCGGCATGGCGCGTCATCGCTCCGAAACGCACTGCCCCGTTGCTGCGGATGTAAGACGTCTCGGGAATGAAGTTGAGGTCGACGAGGTGACGAGGAGCGGAGAGGCGAAGCTTCATCAGGGGGATCAGGCTCTGTCCGCCGGCGAGAAACTTGGCGTCTTCTCCCAACTCGCTCAACAGCGAGACGGCTTCCGGATAAGACTGCGCGCGATGGTACGCAAACGTTCGAGGATACATCCCGCCCCCACGACCTGTTCCAACAGGCACAACAGCGACACTTGTTGGCTGCCCACACGGAATTGCTTGCGGTTTGAAGAGTATCGCAAATTGAGGCACTTTGAAAAACACCGGATCTCGCATTGATCAGCAATCCACCGGTGACGCCAATTCGCGGTAGCAAGGCGGTGCCGGCGATCCGGTATAGTTGGTGAGTTGTCGGTCGCCGTACCGGCGCTGAGCATGGACCAGCTAGTCACACCCGATGAATTCCGCGCTGCGCTAGGCCGCTTCGCCAGTGGCGTGACGGTCATCACCGTCGAAACAGCAGAAGGCGATGTTCACGGCATGACGGCCAATGCGTTCTGCTCGGTGTCACTTCAGCCGCCGCTGGTTCTCGTCTGCATCGACCATCTGGCCGAGACCTACCTTCGGGTTCGCGAGCGTGGAGAGTTCGGCGTCAGTGTGTTGAAAGAGGAGCAGGAAGCGCTCTCGGAGTTCTTCGCGGATCCGGAGCGGAATCCCGACGCGGCTTACCGGCTAGGGGTTCGGTTTCGCAAGATGAAGAGCGGCACGCCGGTGTTGGAAACGGCTCTGGCCAATCTGGACTGCCACGTAGTCGGCGCCCACGTGGGCGGCGACCACACCATCTTTGTCGGTGAGGTGAGGGAGGTCACGTTGAGCGAGGGGACTCCTCTACTGTACTTTCGCGGGCGGTATGGCATGTCGGGCGTAGCGCCGGAGTGAGCGCCTGATGCAGCGCCCGGCTGGTTACGATATTCTTCTGTGATGGCGCCGATACAAACTTGGCGCGCCTTGGGTCCGACATGTCTTCGTCCACGACATTCATAGGCCAGTGCAGCAGGGTTGCGGACGCGTCTGCCGAACATCTTCTGGGTCATGTACGCGAAGTCCACGACGGCGCGGAACTCTCTCCTGATGTTGCGGTGCGGTTGTTGCGTTGCGGTGACGACGTTCTTCCCGGGCTGCTGGCTGCGGCCCGAGCGCTGAAAGAGCAGTACCATCCCGGCATCATCACCTACTCGCGCAAGGTATTTATCCCACTGACAAATCTTTGCCGCGACTACTGCGGTTATTGCACCTACCGCCGCGATCCTGGCGAGCTGGGCGCACATACGATGACGCCTGATGAAATTCTGTCCGTCGCAAAGCAAGGTGAGAAGCTGGGGTGCACTGAGGCACTGTTTTCCCTGGGCGACCGGCCGGAAGCGATCTTCCCAGAGATGCGCGAGACGCTGCGGCGGCTGGGCTACCGCAGCACGCTGCATTATCTGGAAGCCATGTGTGAGATGGTGCTGGGCGAAACGCGATTGCTGCCCCATGCCAATCCCGGGCTGCTGAGCGCGAATTGGATCGAGCGCTTGCGCGCGAGTAATCCCAGCCTGGGACTTATGCTGGAGAGCACGAGTACCAAGCTTTTCGCGGCGCATCCCGACGGACGAACGCCCGACAAAGTTCCCGCGCTGCGTTTGCGGACGATCGAAGACGCGGGAAAACTAGGCGTGCCCTTCACCACCGGAATTCTCATTGGCATTGGCGAGACGATGGAGGACCGCGTCGAATCGCTGCTGACGATCAAGCGCTTGCACCGGCAGTACGGACACATCCAGGAAGTCATCATCCAAAACTTTCGCGCGAAGGCGCGCATTCCCATGGCGGCGTGGCCCGAGCCTGATACCGGTGACATGCTGCGCACCGTAGCCGTCGCCCGCCTGCTCCTGCGCGATATGAATATTCAGGCGCCGCCGAATCTCACCGAGAATGGCTACGAGCGGCTGTTGACGGCCGGAATAAACGATTGGGGCGGGGTCTCGCCGCTGACGCCCGATTACATCAATCCTGAGGCGCCCTGGCCGCATCTTCTGGAATTGCAGACTCGGACAGAAGCCGCGGGACAGAAGCTGGCGCAGCGTCTACCGGTCTATCCAGAATTTGTGGCAAGCGTAGTGACGCGTGGTGGAGTACTGGCGGAGCGACTGCAAAATATATCGGATCGCGATGGATATGCGAGGGCCGCGTAGATGGTCGTTGTCTTCACAGGCGGGACTGGCGGCAGCAAGCTGGTGCAAGGCTTGCAACAGGTCCTCAACCCCGAGGAGCTGACGGTGATCGTCAACACCGGCGATGACTTGGAGTGGTGGGGGCTGCATGTTTCGCCGGATATCGATTCGGTGCTGTATGGACTGGCCCACCTGCTGAGTAAGGATCGTGGATGGGGCGTCGAGGGCGACAGCTTTCGCTGCCTGGAGCGTATGAAGCAGCTTGGGCAGCCGTCGTGGTTCAGCCTGGGCGATCTGGATCTGGCGACGCATTTGACGCGCACGGCGATGCTGCGGGCGGGCAAGACGCTGACCGAGGCCACCGCTGAGTTGGCGGCGAAGTTCGGCATTCGCGCGCGCGTGCTGCCGATGTCGGACGATCGGGTTTCAACCATGCTCGATACGGCGAAAGGCACCCTGACTTTTCAGGAGTACTTTGTCCGCGAGCGGCATCAAGTGGAAGTCCGCGCGGTGCGATTCGAAGGTGCAGAGCAATCTCGTCCCGCACCAGGTGTAATCGAGAGCATCGAAAGAGCCGAAGCGATCATCTTTGCTCCGAGCAATCCTGTGACCAGCATCGGCCCGATTCTGGCGGTCCCCGGCATTCGCGATGCTCTACGACGAACGCGGCGCCGGTGGTCGCGGTCAGCCCGATTGTGGGAGGAGCGGCCGTCTCGGGCCCCGCGGGAGAGCTGATGGAGATGATGGGATGGCCAAGCACGATTGCCGGCCTCACAACAGCCTACAAGGATTTTCTCGATATTCTGGTTGCCGACGAGGGCTGATGAAGGCGAGGCTGCGGGACATGTCCAGCGGGGCACTGCGCGTCGCGTACACCAACACCATCATGCGCTCGGCTGCCGACAAGCGCGAACTGGCGGAGTTCGTGCTCAACCTGTGCACGGCCCCGCAAGGCGCGAAGGCATAACCATGAACGAAATCCTTCTCGTTCCCTTCAAGAGTCTGGCCACCGCTAAGCAACGCCTTGCCGAAGCTTTGAGCCAGCAGCAGCGTTCGCAGCTGGCCGAGGCCATGCTGCGCGATGTGCTAAGCGCTGCGGCCGGCGTCACCGACAGGATCGACGTCGCCGTCGTCACTGGCGATGCGCGGGCCCGGGAAATGGCTGACGAATTCGGCTTCCTGGTGATCGAAGACACACACAACGCGAGTGAGACAGCGGCGATCGAGATGGCAACTGCGTGGTGCGAACAGCGCGGTTACGATACGACGATTGTTGTCCCGGCGGACATTCCGCTCATCACCAGAGACGAATTGCTCCGGGTGCTGGACGCAGCGCCGGAGGAGGGCGCGGTGTTCGTGCCCGCTTATGATCGCCGCGGCAGTAACTGCATTCTGCGGCGACCGGCCGCGGTCATTCCACTGCGCTTCGGCAACGACAGTTTTCTGCCGCACTGCGCTGCGATGCGACGAACCGGCAAGGAGTTGATCATTCTCGAGCTGCCGGGGATCGGCTTGGACGTCGATAACCCGCACGAACTGGAACTGCTTGTGCAGCGCGAAGGTGAAACCAATGCGCAGCGCTTGCTGCGATCATGGGGCTTTGGTCAGGGTAGCCTCGACGCCTGGGAAGCGGCGGTGTGAGGAGACGCCCACAGGTTGCTGCCATAACCGCGACAGGCGAGCTGCGCGCGATTCCAGTTCGCGGAATTCGCGACGTCTTCACCGGCGACTCCGTTGCCGATCTCGTGGTCGATGCGCTGGCATTGGGCGGCTTGCGACTGCACGAGGACGACATTCTGGTGATCAAGCACAAGATTGTTTCCAAGGCGGAGGATCGCCGAGTGGCACTGGATTCGGTGACGCCTTCCGCCCCCGCCCGAAGATTCGCCGCCGCGAATGACGCTGATGCGCGCGTAGTGGAGCTGGCGTTGCGCGAAGCTAAACGCGTTGTCCGCAAGAAACATGTTTTGATTACCGAAACGCAGCACGGATTTGTCTGCGCCAACAACGGCGTCGATGTCTCCAATGTTGATGGCGGAAAAAGCGCCGTGTTGCTGCCTCTCGATCCTGATCGATCTGCTGCGCAAATTCATCGAAAATTGAAAAAGCGGACTGGACTGCACATTCCCGTGATCATCGCCGACAGCTTTGGTCGGGCCTGGCGCGAGGGTTTGTGCGAAGTGGCAATCGGCGTCGCTGGAATGAAGGTAATTCATGATTATCGCGGAGGAGCTGATTCTTACGGCTACAAAATGCATTCGACAGAAGAAGCCGTAGCCGATGAATTGGCTTGTGTCGCAGGCCTGGTGTGCGGAAAAGATTCGCGTGTTCCAGCTTGTATAATCCGGGGTTATCCGTATCGCCGCGGAAGTGGTAATGCGCGGCAACTGGTGCGACCGGCAGAAAAGGATTTGTTTCGATAGTTGCTTACGAGGGTGATCCCAGATTGATGTAACTATAGGGATCCTTCGACTCGTCCGCCGCGGCGGACTCGCTCAGGATGACACTTACAAATGAAGTGGATCGATGCGGCCGGGAATGCGTCGTCAAATCAAAAGGGTGGCGATGACATTGGGAGAGAGTGATGCAAGGGCTAAGTTGGTGCAATCCGCAGACGCTTCAAGGCACAACCTGGGATGATGTAGAGCGCCGTGTTTCTCCTCCAGTGCGGGCTGCGATCGAGAAGGTGATGACCGCGCTCGACGGGGGCGGCCTCAGCCGCGAGGAATGCCTCAAGCTGGCCAACTGCTGAGGGCGACGATCTCTTCGGCTTGGTTGTGGCAGCAAATCAATTGCGGCAGCGGCTGGTGGGCGATACGGTCACCTACGTCATCACCCGCAATATCAATTTCACCAATGTGTGCTTCGTGGGATGCAAGTTTTGCGCGTTCAGCGTGGGGCCGCGCGATGAGACTGCGTATTTTCTTTCGCTCGATGAGGTTGCGCACAAATGCCGCGAAGCGGAAGAGTGGGGCGCGACCGAAGTTTGCATCCAGGGCGGACTGCCGCGTAATTTGCCGCCGCTTTACTATCGCGACATTCTGCGCGCGGTGAAGTCAGCGACGCCGAAGATGCACGCGCATGCCTTTTCTCCGATGGAAATGATGTATGGCGTCGAGCTGACGGGCATGCCGGTCCGCGAATATCTGCTGATGCTTAAGGACAACGGTCTTGATACGTTGCCCGGCACGGCTGCGGAGATCCTGGACGACAGTGTGCGGCAGGTGTTGTCGCGCAACAAGCTGACCAGTGCGCAATGGCGCGAGGTAATCGAGACAGCGCACGAATGCGGTATCCGCAGCACCTCGACCATGATGTACGGCCACAGCGAGACGCCGGAACACTGGGTGAACCAGATGCTGCTGTTCCGCGAGATCCAGTCGCGCACTGGCGGCTTTACTGAGTTTGTGCCATTGGGCTTCATTCATGAGAACACCTTGCTATTCGCGCAAGGGCTGGCGCGCGACGGCGGCACGATGGCAGAGCACATGAAAGTTCATGCGCTAGCGCGGCTCGTGCTTGCCGGATCCATCAATCACATTCAGGTTTCGTGGGTGAAGCTTGGCCGCGAGGCTTCGCAGCTCTCGCTGCTGGCCGGGGCCGACGATTACGGGGGCACGCTGTTTGAAGAAAACATCTCGCGCCTTGCTGGATCGACGGCAGGGCAGTACACGTCAGCGGCGGAGTTCCAGGAGAGAATCGTGGAGTTGGGCCGCATTCCGGCACAACGGAACACGCTGTACACGCAATACATCGACAACATTCCGCCGGCAAGCTCGCTAGCTCGGCGGCTGAAGGCTGGCCGATTTTCAACCCCATTCGACACGGCTGAAGCGGCCACTCTTCAAAGCGCCTGTGCGACGGGTGGCAACGCATGATCGCGGTGGTCGGAGGCACTGGTCCTGAAGGCTCGGGACTGGCACAGCGCTGGGCGCGAGCAGGCGAGTCGGTGGTTATCGGTTCGCGCGATGGCGAGCGTGCCAAGGCCGCGGCCGCACAGATCGCCGAGAAAGCCGGCGTGCTGGGCAGCGTGGAAGGCATGGAGAACACAGTCGCCGTAAAGATGTGCGACATTGTGGTACTGACCGTTCCCTTCGCCGGCCAAGCCGAGTTGCTGAAGCAGCTGAAGCCTTCGTTTCGCCCAGGCACGGTGCTGATCGACGCGACCGGTCCCGCTGGCGGCTGCGGTGGGCGGCCGCCCGACCCGCGTGCTGGGCGTGTGGCAGGGATCGGCGGCCGAGCAAGCGCAGGAGATCGTGGGCAAGAATGTCGTGGTAGCGGCGGCGTTTCACAGCCTGTCTGCTACGGTGCTGGCGGGCGATGGCGAAGTCGATTGCGATGTCATCGTGTGCAGCGACGATGACCGTGCTCGTCAGGTTGCGTCTCAGCTGGCAGGTAAGATTCCGGGCGTGCGGGCCGTCGATGGCGGCAAGTTGGAAAACGCGCGCATCGTGGAAGCCATGACCGCGCTGCTGATCACCCTGAACATTCGGCACAAGGTGCATGGAGCGGGATGGCGGGTGACGGGGCTGGGAATTTAGAGGCAGTGGCCGACACCAATTGTACAAGCGCCATCGCACCACCTCCTACGCTAGCACCTGAGTGCGTTTTCGGTTTGACTTGTGGCTTGGAGCTACCTCAGCAAGGCCCGACAGAACGACGGGTTTGCGGTCGGAAAACTGCACGACAAGCGAGAGTTGCCCGCCCATAGCCTCGATATAGTCCCGCAAAGTGGAGATCAGTAGGTCGCTGCGCTTCTCAATCTTTGACACGCCTTCCTGCCCTATGCGCAGTGACCTTGCCACCCTTTGTTGCGTAAGCCTGCATGCTTGCCGGAGTTGCTGGAGCGTCAGTTCCTCCGCGATGAGCAGCGCGGCGCGGGACTCGACCTTCCTCCGTTGCCCGGGGCTAAGCTCTCGAATAACGTCATTCACATTGCGAGGCATATTACTTCCCTTTCTTCGCCTTCAGGCGGTCTAGATGCGCCTGAAAGCGTTTATCGGCCTTAGCGACAAGACGCTTGTAGAATCTCTTCTCGCTCACGCCGGACTTGTCGCCTGCCGCAAGAAAGATGGCCTTGCGTGCTGGATCGAAGGCAAATGCAACCCTCCATTCGCCGTCAGCCGCACTAAAACGCAGCTCTTTCATATTGGCGTGGCGGGAGCCGTATAGAGTGTCAGCGCGAGGCCTCCCCAATTGCGGCCCGAATCGTTGTAAAAGGCGCGCGAGAGCGAGGATTTCCGTACGTACATCCTCATGTAGATGGTTAAATTCCGGCTCAAGCTCGTCGCCGATTTCAACGATCCATGTCGACTCCAAGTATACCTCCTGATGCATATGCCGAACAATGCATATCCGTTGGCGCCCTCAGCGGGATTTGGTCAGCGGCTGGCCAGCCCTCCGGCCGTCTCACCACCGTCGATAACATACACCTGGCCGGTGAGATAGGCGGCATCGTCGGAGGCGAGAAACGCGAATAGCGCTGCAACGTCCTCGGGCTGGGCATGGCGGCCCAGCGGAATCTTCCGGTTGACGGCCTCCAGCATCTCCTCGGAGTACTCGGCGCGCTGCATCGGCGTGAGGACGTAGCCTGGGGCAACAGCATTCACGCGCACCTTGGGAGCCAGTTCCAACGCCATCGAGCGCGTCAACTCGATCACGCCGGCCTTGGTGGCGTTGTAATCGGCGTAGTAGGGATGTCCGACCATCCCGTTGGTCGAAGCCATGTTCAGGATGACGCCGCCGGAGCGCTCCATCATGTAACGTGCGGCAGTCTGCGCAACATAGAAAACGCCAGTCAGGTTGACGGCAAGGACTTTGCTCCACTCCTCCGGCGTGATGTCGAGAAACTTGTGGCGAAGGCTGATGCCGGCGTTGTTGATCACAACGTCCAGGCCGCCCAACCCAACAATGATGTTGCCGAAGGCGTGCTGCACCTGCGTAAGATCAGCAACATCGGCGCGAAAGGCGCCCGCAAGTCCTGGCAGTTCACGGCAAATCCTGTCACAGGCGTCCACATCGCGATCCAGAATCGCGACCTTCGCGCCTTCTTCCAGGAAACGGGCAGCTGTCGCCGCGCCGATGCCGCTGGCGCCGCCGGTGATGACAACGCGCTTGCTGTTCAGTCCTCGCATGGTGGTATGAGTCCGCCCCACAGCATAACAAAGCAATCGCTTCAGCCATCAACACAAGTCAGCATTGTGACCGCTCTAACCTGATAAACTTTGGCGACAAAGAGTTATGGGACGTTCACCTGCACCATTGCGGACACAGCTCTTCGCCGATCCCGAAGGCAGATTCGTGCACGACGTGGTATTGGAGTCCTGCCGGCGTCATGCAGCGAAGATCGCGATGGTCGACATCTCCTGCATACCGGCGCAACGCATTACTTACGCCGCTTACGGAGCAATGGTGGAGAGTGCCGCGCGAGGGCTGGTGGCCTCCGGCATTCGTCCGGGCGAGGTGATTGGCATCTTTCTGCCCAACTGCTGGGAGTTCGGCGTGGCCTATCACGCTGCGACTCTGGCGGGCGCGGTTCCGACCACCCTGAACCCCACCTACCGCGAGCGCGAGGTCCGCTACCAACTGGACAATTCCGAGGCAGTTGCCCTCATCAGCGATGGCTCGCTGCTTACCGGAATCAACCTTAGCGGCCTGCCTGCGTTGCGGCGGGTATATACCGTGCGTGCGCCGGGACCCGGCGGTTCGCAGGCCTTCGACTCGCTATTCGAAGCAGCGGAAGGCGTGCAGTTGCCAACACCCGAGCGCGACTCTCGACTGACGCTGGCTACCCTTCCCTATTCCAGCGGCACCACGGGGCTTCCCAAGGGCGTGATGCTGTCGCACTACAACCTCGTGGCAAATGTCTATCAGACTCTGATTCCGGGCGAGTCCGGCGCGGTCAGCGAAGCCGATGTCATGTTGTGCTTCCTCCCGCTGTATCACATTTATGGACTGACGGTCGGCCTCAACCTGGCTCTGATGCGGGGCAGCACCCTGGTACTGATGCCGCGCTTCGACTGCGATGCTTCGTTGCAGCTTATCGCCGACGAAGGCGTCACCATTGTCTTGTGCGTGCCGCCCACGCTGCTGGCCTACTGCCAGGCCGCGGAGCAGGGAAAGTTTCCAAGCGAACATCATCTAAGCTGGGTAAAGTCGGGGGCCGCGCCGCTGGCGCCGGAGCTGGCGCGGCGCTTCACTGCCAGCACCGGGGTCCCAATTCGCCAAGGCTACGGAATGACGGAAGCGTCGCCGGTGACGCATCTCGGCTTCCTGGAGAAGGAGCTATACAAGCCGGAGTCCGTGGGAATGCCCGTGGCTCAGACTGACTGCCGGGTGGTGGATGAGAAGGAGCAGGATGTTGTGCCCGGCGAAATCGGCGAGTTAGTCATGCGCGGGCCGCAGTTCATGCTGGGCTACTGGAAATCGCCCGACGCCACCGCCGCGGTCCTGCGCGACGGCTGGTATTGGACAGGCGACATTGTGCGCGTCGATGAGGACGGACTGTACTACGTGGTCGATCGCCGCAAGGAGATGATGAAGTACAAGGGTTTCTCCATTGCGCCTGCTGAGGTGGAAAGCGTGCTGCTGGAACACCCTGCCGTGCGCGATTGCGGCGTGGTCTCACGTATCGATGCCGCCGGAGAAGAAATCCCCTGCGCCTTTGTTGTCGTGAGCGAGGAGAAGCCGGCCAATCAACAGACCGCGGAGGAGCTGCAGGCATTCGTGGCCGAACGGCTTACGCATTACAAGATGCCGCGCGAAATTTATTTTGTGCAGAAGCTGCCACGCACGGCGTCAGGCAAGATCCTACGGCGTGAGCTGCGGAAATTGGTTTAGGACTTAGCAGCAAACAATCTGGCAAACATTGAAGTTGTGATCACTCGCAGATATTGAAGTTGTCATCACGAGCGAAGCGAGGGATCTGCTGTTGCGGGAATTCGCGAGAAAGCGGATCGCTCGCCGACCAAAGTCGGCTCGTGATGACAAAAAATAAAGGCGTTTACCGGAGCGGGCAAGAAGACCCTCAAGAAAAAGGGAGCTTTACGCTCCCTTCTCGTCCTCCGAAAATTGTTAGCTGTTGCTACTGTCCGGCACTGGACATGCTTGTTCCAGAATCGAACGTCACGCCAGTTTTGTCGTTGCTGAAATCGATCTCGCTGATGCTCGAGCTGCCGTTACCGTCCTGTGTGATGACCTGATTGTGATCAGGTGCGTTGGCTAGCTGTTTGACTTGGCCGGTTGCGGAAGCTACTTCTTTGCCGTTTTTAACGAACTTCACCTGTGCGGTAGAACCAGTGGTGTCGCACTTCACGGTGTAGTCGCCGGCGGGAAGCGTCTTGCCGTTAAGTTGCGCATCGTGAAGCAGCGTGACCTCCTGAGATTTGGAGGCGGCAAAAGCACCGATAGACATGGTGAGCGCGAAGATAAATAGAGTTACGCGAGCCAGTGTACGAGTCATTTCTAGTGTCTCCTTACTTTTTTTGACTATCGTTCTGGCGGCCCATGCGGCGCTTGCAATGCCCCAAGCTTCAGTTTGGCCGGCTGCGGGAGTCACTTGCATTTCCCGCCCCTTCGCATAGAATGTGAGGCCGGGGTTAAACAGCACGGGGACGCCTTCAAGTTTCCCTCGAGTTCGTTCCGCCTGGGCCGCCAAACCGCTGGCGAAACACTCTGTTTGACCCCATCTTGTCTGCAACTGGAGTGCCAGCTTGTGCCACACTCCTGCCTTCCGGATTCCTATTCGTATATACGGCGAACGCGAGCGAAAAGTTCACAACGTTGGAAACTTTGTCGCGTCGTAATTTGGACGAATTGTCTCTGGCGACGTAAGCGGTACCAGTCTTGCATTCACAGTAATTCACATCCGTTCACAATAATTGGCATCTCACCTTCAAAATCGTGCTCGGATTTCTTCGGCGCTTTACGAAAACCGCAGCGGCGAAAATGGCTTCATGTCGAAATCTGGCAAACGCCCTTTCAGCAGTTGTGTCATGACCTCCGCCGTCGCCGGCGCCAGCATGATGCCGTCGCGGTAGTGTCCGGTGGCTGCGTAGTATCCCGACAGAGAGGTTGCGCCCAGGATCGGAAGTCCGTCCGGCGATCCCGGACGCAGTCCTGCCCACGCATCATGGATGCGCATCTGACCGATGTCCGGCACAACATCGGCCGCAGCTCGATGCAAGCGCTGCACGGTATCAGGATCGACGCGCTTGTCGAATCCCGCTTCCTCGACTGTTGCCCCCAACAGCAAGCGTCCGTCACTGCGCGGAATAATGTACACCTCAGGCGTGCGCACAACATGTCGAATCAGTGGGCCTGGTGCGTGCGCGCCCGCTGGAGGCACCAGACAAACCATCTGCCCTTTCACCGGACGGGTCGGCATTCCGAATGGCTTGACTAGCGATGCCCATGCTCCCGCGCAGTTCACCACGGCCGCCGCCGCATAGAACGACTTCGCCGTACGCGCTCCCGTAGTCCGCCCACCCAGCACGGCAACTTCAGTCACGGGCGAGCCGGTCACGAAGTCCACACCCAACTTTCGTGCGGCTTTTTCCAGCGCGCTGGCCAGCTTGCGCGGATCGACACTACATTCGGGCAACAAGTAAGCGCGTCCACGCAACGCGATCAGGGGCTCCAGATGCGTCAGCTCTGCATCGTCGTGGAGCGGTCGCGCGCCTTCGCACCCTGGCGGTTCGTCGTCTCCCAGGAACGCGATCGTCCCGTCCACACGCAAGTCAGGGGACTCGAATGCTTCTGCCCGCAGCTCGGCGATAAACTGCGGATACATACGCCCACTGGCCGCTATCATTTTGGCCATTGCCGGGGGATTTGTCGGATCGCAGTGCGCGATCATGCCGCCGGCAGCATGCGTGGCCTCGCGAGCAGGTTCAGACTTTTCCACGACGAGTACGCTAGCCCCGCTGTTGCCGCAGGCGCCGCGCCAGCGACAGACCAATCACCCCTCCACCAATGATGACAACGTCCCAGGTCTTCACTCTTCGATTGTAGAGGAGGACATACGAAGGAAGCTCACCGCCGGCTGCTTGACGAGCGAGCCGCAACCGCTGCCAAGCGATGGCGGGTCTGTTGGTTCTGTCCGGTTTGACTAGGATGTCTGGGTGGGAGAAAATACAAGAGGCGCTGAATTCTCAGCGCCATCCTTTCGCAAGTGGGCCTGTGGCGCAGCTGGGAGCGCGCTTCCATGGCATGGAAGAGGTCGTCGGTTCGATCCCGACCAGGTCCACCAAATTCCTCACCCACATAAATTGAATTTGCCGGATGCTATGCCTTAGCTTAGCTGGTTCGGGCACGAGTAACCGCGAGCAACTCCAAAGTGCCTTGTGGTACCTTTTCTTGTATTCTGAGTTCTAACCGATAAGCAGGGCCTGAAGTAGCGGCTGTATCGCCTTTCGGCAGAGACGATTTGCCTTCGAGAGGTTCTGATGAGACGCATACTTGTTCGCTGTATCGCGATTCTTTTCGTTATGGCTGCGGTGATCTCGGTTGAAGCGCAAGACACCGCCGACCCCACGGAGCAAGCGCAGGCTCGTAGACCTGCGAAAAAGGCGACTACGCAAGTGCCACCTTACATGGCCTGCTTCGGCGACGGGCCTAAGTGGAACATACAGTTCATTTCTTGGGGCGCGCGATATGTTGGCGGCGCCAATCAGCCGGACCAGGACTTGCTGGGTGGCTTTTTCTGGTTAGCGGACGAAAAGGCCTGGGTGTGGCAGATGAACAGCGGGAATATACTGTCGGCCAAAATCCGGAAGGCCGAGTGCACCGAACCCGGTGAGAAGCCGACGCTCCCCTACGCAGCCACGGTCTATTTACCAAACGGCGACATCCTAGGCGGGTGCTGCCGCAAATTGAGAGCGGGAGAAGGTCCTGCCTCGCCGCAGAATCCGCCCGCCATCAACGCTTCGCGGAAGTGACACCCGGTGCTGAGTGAGCGCCCTGTCAGAATGACAGGAGCGTCGTAAGTAATCCAGATGACGGCAGTTTGCGGTCAATCTCGTCAAGTAGTTTTATTATCGAATCGAGCATTCTTATCATCGCCAGGAGCACCCGGTACAGGAGTATTCCACCGCAGATAAGAATCAGCAGAATCGCTCCGAGCAGAACCGCCGTTAAAGACATCATTCCCCCAACCAGCCAGCACGGTGTCCCGGGCGCACTAAGCCCCAACCGCCGGCATCCAGGATACGTCGGTGTACGCTGTCAGCAGACCCCCGGCAGACATTTGTGAGCGACTTCTTTTTTCACAAACTGCTCGACCGGCAATCGCGCCGCTAGTGGCGTTTGCCGGGTAGTTGCGCTCCGGAGATGGAAGCGTCAAGCAGTTCCATGTAATGCATCACTGGCAACGGACGTCCCATTTCATTCAACAGCGCGCCGATTTGCAACTGGCATCCTGGATTGCCCGTCGCCACCGCCTCAGCTGACGTCGCGATAATCTTCTCTACCTTGCTCTGGCCCAGGTGGTGGGCTGTTTCCGGCTGAACCAGACCGTAGAGACCAGCTGAGCCGCAGCAGCGTGCGGCATCGGAAATTTCCAGAAGCTCAAGCCCAGGGATGGTGCGCAGCATGGCGCGCGGCTGTTCGCGCAGGCCCTGAGCGTGCTGCAGGTGACAGGGATCGTGAAAAGCGACCTTTAAGGCTATCGGGTGCCGTGGCGCGCGGGGTTTCAATTCCGCCAGCACCTCCGATACGTCTTTGCACTTGGCGGAAAATGCGATGGCGCGATCACGGTAGGTAGGATCATCGCGTAGCAGGTATCCATAGTCTTTGAGCGCCGCTCCGCAACCGGCAGCGTTGACCACGATGGTATCGACGGCCAGAGGTTCGAACAGGTCGATCAAATTGCGTGCGTCGTTCATCGCGTCGTGTTCCCGGCCCAGGTCTTTCTGCAGCGCTCCGCAACAGCCCTGGTCCGGCGGAATCAGCACTTCACAGCCCTCGGCTGCCAGCACGCGCGCGGTGGCGGCGTTTACCTGGCCAAGGAAGACGCTCTGCACACATCCGGTCAGCAGGGCGACAGTACGACGCTTCTCGCCTTGCGCAGCGATGCGCGGCGGCAGGATCACCGACGTGTCGCGATGACGCAAGTCAGGCAGCATCTGCTCCATCGTACGCAGGCTCCGCGGCAGCAGTGAGGTCAGGCCCATGGTCCGCGCAAACCGTTGTATTCCCAGCTTCTGATAAGCGCGCAGCGGCAACACCAGCTTACGCATGCGTTTGGGCTGACTGAAGACCGCAGCAATCATTCGCCGCAGCACCCGCTCGTGCAGTGGACGGCGGTATTGCTGCTCTACCTGGGCACGCATGGCTTCAATCACTCTGCCGTACTTCACCCCGGATGGACATGCAGTCACACACGCCAGACATCCCAGGCAATGGTCGAAGTGTGAGACGTAAAGCTCCGTCAACCCCACCTCGCCCGCGTTTGCCATGTTCATCAGATGAATGCGGCCACGCGGGGAATCCTGCTCCTTTCCCCATAGCGTGTAGGTCGAGCAGGTTTGCAGGCAAAAGCCACAATGGACGCAGGCATTCAAGAGCTCCGCGTCCGGAGAAGGATGTTCATCGAGTCTATTTCTGCTGGCGTCGGCCGGCGTTACGAGCTGCGGTGTCATATGCCCCCCACAAACCGACCCGGATTCAGGACCTGACCCGGATCGAATTTCTGCTTGATACGTTGCATCAGCGGAAGCGCATCTCTTACAGTGCCCCACACATCCAATTCGCTCTTCATTGCCACCGGGCACTGCGCCACAGTCATCGTCCCGGCGAGGCGTTCGACCTCACCGCGCACGGCTGGCAGCACGGTTGTCAGCAGCTGCGGATCGGCGGCATCCAATCGCACCTCGGCGATTCCCGTGGCTTGTGCAACCACGGTAACCGCAAGGCCGGCGGCGTTCGTGTGCCGGAAAAGAGCATCGCAAAGCGATCCAATCTGCGAAGGCAGGACACAGCATTTGCAGATCGCCGAGTTACCGGCATTGACGAACAGCTTTTGCCGCTCCATCCAGACATCGCCGGCACAATCCACAAACTGATGAGCGCCCGCAATGCGGCCCAGCTTGGCATATTGGTCCTGTAACGATTCGGGGATACCCTCGAATCGTATGTGGATGAAGATCTGATCGGCGAGGCGCGCGCGAATCTGAAGCCCGGTGTAAACCAGGTGTGAATCCAGAATGGCGAGCACCAGTTTTTGCGCTTCCGACGCTGTAGGCAATATGGCGGCGAAGGTAGCCGTCGCCACCGGCACGGGGTGCAGGCGGAACACGGCCCGGGTAATCACGCCCAGCGTTCCCAGCGAACCGATGGCTAGCTTGGTGAGGTCGTACCCCGCAACGTTCTTGACGACCTTACCTCCGGCCTTAATGACGCTGCCGTCCGGCAGAGCAATTTCCACGCCGAGGACCAGGTCGCGAATGGCGCCGTAGCGAATACGTAAGGTTCCACTCTCCGCTGTTGCCAGTACGCCGCCAACTGTGGCGTGCTCCGGTTGCATGGGGTCGGCACCCAACTGCTGACCGTGCTCGCGAACCACACTCTGCAACTTGTCGATGGTGCAGCCGGCCTCCACCGCAACCGTCATATCGCCCCAGGCATGTTCGATGATGCGGTTGAGCCGCTCCAGCGAGAGGACGAAGTCCGCCTTACGCGGGCGATTTCCTAACCCCAGCTGGGTGCCTCCGCCACGCGGTATGATGGTCAGGCCCACGGAATCGCAATACCGCAGTACTTGCGCGACTTCCTGCGCGTTGCCAGGTGCAATTACGCCGACGGGTTGAACTGCGTCCACCGCATCCTCTGGCGTCGCCGGACGCAGATGTTCCGAACCGACGATCGCCCTTAGTTCGATCCACGCTTCGCTTTTCTGTTCTCGAGCTTGGCTCATGATTTGACTCCCCGTGGCCTTCGTCATCGCGCGCACGCGATGCCCAGGCCTATCTTGGATCGCTGATTCCAGCTAGTAGCGCTGCGCCAGCCCCGCTAGCTCGATCGGATGTGGCTCATAGGCGACCGGCCTTTGCAGCTTCGCGTCGGTGCCGGGAAACATCTTCGTCGGATTGCAAAGGTCATATGGATCGAAAGCCGAGCGCAGGCGCTGCATGGCGTCCAAGTCGGCGGGGGAAAACATGACTGGCATGAACATCTTCTTCTCTTCCCCGATCCCATGCTCCCCGGTAATCGATCCACCCGCTTCCACGCATAACCGCAAAATATCTTCTGCCAGGGTCATGGCGCGTTCTTCCTGTCCGGCGATGCGGCGATCGTACAGCACCAGCGGATGAAGGTTGCCGTCTCCGGCATGAAAGACGTTCGCCACACGCAAGCCGGCATCGGCGCTGAGACGATCGATCTCTCCCAGCACTCTCGGCAATGCAGTACGCGGGATGACGCCGTCCTGCACCAGGTAATTTGGTGAGATCCGCCCTACCGCCGCAAATGCAGCTTTGCGACCTTTCCACACAGCCATTCTTTCCGGTTCGGACTTCGCCAGCCGCATCTCCCAGGCTCCGCACGATTGGCAGATCGGGCCGACTTGCTCCATCAGCAGCTCGACTTCGCGCGCGGAGCCGTCGAGTTCCACCAGCAGCAGCGCCTGGCAGTTGGGGTAGTTGGCATGAACCGCCGCTTCAGCAGCCTCCAGGGCCAGCCGGTCCATGATCTCCATGGCCGCGGGAAACATTCCGGAAGCGATGATGTTGCTGACCGCAGCACCCGCCTCGCTGCTGGAGTTGAATGCTGCCATCAATACCTGTGTGGTTTCAGGCTTCTTAATGACCCGCAGGGTGATCTTAGTAATGATCCCGAATGTTCCTTCCGAACCGACGAAAGCTCCCACCAGGTCGTAGCCCGGCTGGTCCATTGTCGTGCCACCCAGATGAAGCAGCGTACCGTCAGAGAGCACAACCTCGAGCCCGAGAATGTAGGTCGTCGTCACTCCGTACTTGAAACAGTGGGCGCCGCCGGAATTCTCCGCCACATTGCCGGCTACCGTGCAGACCACCTGCGAGGATGGATCCGGGGCATAAAAATAGCCATAACCGGAAACCGCGGCGGTTATGGCGGAATTCGTCACGCCCGGCTCGACCACCACCCGGGCGTTGGGCAGATCAACCTCAAGGATGCGATTCATCCGGGTGACGCCGATCACCACGCCTCCCTTCACCGGCAGCGCTCCCCCGCTCAGCCCCGTGCCCGAGCCGCGCGCGACCATCGGGACTTTCTCGCGGTAGCACAGCTTCACGATGGCCTGCAGCTCTTCCGCGGTTGCCGGCAGCAGAACCAGATCAGGAACGACCCGGAACAGGGTCAAGCCGTCGCATTCGTAGGTCCGGAGCTGCTCGGGCCCGCTCACCAGGCCGGCATCTCCAACGATGGAACGAAATTCATTTACCAGTCGAGCGTTCATGCAAACACCTCGAGAATGGCGCTTTGCGGGCCTTAAGATGGAGGATTGATGTACCCAACGAGAAACCCCCGAACGGGGAGATACGGTTCGGTTTTAGCACTTGCGTCTCTAGGCGGCGGTGACGGTGATCACACTACAGGATGTCACGAACGGTCAGAGTAAAAGGGGTGCCACCGGGGTCAGGGAGGATTGGGGAGACTTCACGCGGCCGTGCTGAGCTTGAAAATGTCAGGCACGCGCCGCGTTTGTCAGACTGGCTTGATTCTATGCAGCATCGGTCCTGGCTCTGGCGACTGAGGCTGCTTCGCGGCTCGCCGCCGCGAATTCGATCGGTGTTAGTTCTTCGCGTTGGTGAGGAAGGGCTGCGAGGCGATGTTCAGGACCGACTTCTGCGCTTCGATCACCGCATCCGTACCGCGCTGGAAGGCATCGAAAACCACGGTTGCCGGGCCGGCGGCTCCGCCCAACTGCTTCTTGGCGGCTGCAAAGACGGCCTTGTTCTGCTCGCCGGCGAAGTCCAGGACCTTCTTCTGGGCTTCCACCGTGCGCTGCACCGACTTCTGGATGGTCGCGGTGACGCCGCTGGCGATCTTGCCGTAAGCTTCGGCGCGCACCGTGGTAATGTCGGCAGCCGACTTGGTCTGCTCCACTACCAGGTCGATGGCGTTCTTCTGGTTTTCAATGGCGGTCTGCACTGCCTGGCTGGCAACGTCGAAGACGAAGGCCGGAGGGGTGACCGGGAAAAAGCTGAAGGCCTGCTTCCAGGCTCCCAGCCACTCGGCGGTCTGCTCGGCGGCGAGGTCCAGGGTCTGCTTTTGCAGCTTGGCAACTTGCTCAACACTGTTGATGATTACGGGTGAAAAAACGTCCACGATCTCGGCCTGGGTGGCGGCGGTGGTCGTAGTCGGCTTGCTTGACTTGGAGGTATTTGGCATGGTCTGCTCCTTTGATGACGGCGGCTTACAGGATCATGTTGCAGGTAATGCTGCACTGCAACATAACTTAATCATACCTTGCTTTGGCGGCCTGTCAAGAACAAAATGAAAAAAACTGGTGCTGAGCCCCTGATCATCAAGAAATACGAGAACCGGCGTCTTTACAACACCTTGACCAGCCAGTACATCAATCAGGAGCAGGTGGCGCAACTGGTGCGCGATGGCCGCGACCTGCGCGTGGTGGACGCTACCACCGGGGAGGATGTGACCCGCCTGGTCCTGGCGCAGATTGTGGTGGAAGACGCCAAGACCCCGGACTCGATTTTCCCCCTCGATGTCCTGCGCCACATGATCCTGGCCTCGGGCCGGGCAACCCAGGAAAACGCTCTGCGGTACATGAAAGGCATGATGGACATGTATCAGAATGCCTATCGTGCCCTGCCGCCGGCGGTGAGCCCGTTCGAGTTTCTGCAAGGGCACTGGGGCCAGCCCGGCGCGAATCGAGATGCAGGAGAGCAACCGCCGGCTCTGGGAGCAACCCCCTCGAAAGCTGACGAGGTGGACGACCTGAAGCGCCGCATTGAAGAGCTGGAGTCGTCGCTGGCCAAGCGCACGCCAAAGAAACAACGCGCTCTTAAGAGTGCGCCGAAACCGAAATCTCGCCGCAAGTCCTGACGCAGTGCGTCAAAGGAATCTAGGCTGTTCTCGACCATTCAATAATCTGAGGCAATCATGGACATAAAGACCGTAGGGGTAATCGGAGCGGGCACGATGGGCAACGGTATCGCCCATGTCTTCGCCAAGAGTGCGTACAACGTCGTTTTGGTTGATGTGGAGGAACGCTTCCTCGATCGCGGAGTGGAAACCATCCGCAAGAACCTGGAGCGCGAAGTGACGAAGGCGAAACTAACCGCCGAGCGACGCGATCAGGCGCTGGGCCGCATCACCGCCGTGACCGACCGCAAGCAGCTGGCAAATTGCGACTTCATCGTCGAGGCCGCCAGCGAGCGCTTCGAGATCAAAGCCGAGCTATTCCGCGATCTCGATGCCATGTGCCGCCCGGAAGTCATCCTCAGCTCCAACACCTCATCCATTTCAATCACCAAGTTGGCAGCAGTGACCAAGCGGCCCGACAAGGTCATCGGAATGCACTTCTTCAATCCTGTGCCGGTGATGAAGCTGGTTGAGGTGATCCGTGGACTGGCGACCTCAAATGATACCTACGCCACGGTCAAAGCCCTGGCCGAGAAGCTGGAAAAAACTCCGGTTGAAGTGAACGACGCTCCGGGATTCGTCTCGAACCGCGTCCTGATGCCGTTGTTGAACGAAGCTATGTACGCCGTGATGGAAGGCGTGGCCACGCCCGAAGCAGTGGATGAAGTCTTTAAGCTGGGGATGGCGCACCCCATGGGCCCGCTCACGCTGGCCGATTTCATCGGGCTCGATGTCTGCCTCGACATCATGCGCGTGATGCAGTCCGGGCTCGGCGATCCCAAGTACCGGCCATGTCCGCTGCTTATCAAGATGGTCGACGCGGGATGGCTGGGCCGTAAATCGGGCCGCGGGTTTTATCAATACTGACCGGTAGAGGACGGGCGGTCATATTGCTCCAACGCCAGATCAAGATGAGGTAGTCGCAATGGAAGGCCGTCCGCTCTACATCTTGAACGCACTTCAGATTCTGACGGCCGCCGTTGTCTTGTGGATGTTGGTCACGTGGAAAACCCCCTGGAACGCCACGCGATATCTCGGGACAGTGCTGACGGCGGCAGGCGCAAGCCTGATTGGGGTCGCCCGCTATCAACTGGGCAAGTCGTTTTCGGCGAGGGCGGAGGCCCACAAACTCGTCACCCGCGGCCTGTACTCGAAAATACGCAATCCTATTTATGTTTTCGGGAACTTAATGGTGGCAGGGCTATTGTTGGTCTTGCAGCGGCCTGTTCTGTGGATCATCCTCGCGATCTTGATCGTCGTTCAGACGATCCGCGCCCGGCGTGAAGCTCAAGTTCTGGAAGCTGCCTTTGGCGAGCCTTATCGCCAGTACCGGAGCAAGACATGGTTCTGACGAGTATGTTCTGACGAAAGGTCAGCTTCGGCTGGTGCGCTTACGGCTCTTCCCTGCCTCCGCTTTAGGCAGAGGATCGGCCGGCTCGTAACCCCATTTCGGACGACAGAATCTTTACCAGCTTCGCCAGCACCTTGGTTCGCGCCCAGTACTTGTCGTTGCCTTCGATGAGCGCCCACGGTGCGGCGGCGTACTCACGTCTGCAATGCATTTGGCGCTGCGCAACCGAAAGCGGGGCAACTGGTCGAGGGCTGGACCTGTGGAGCAAACTGAGGAGGATAATCAGGAATGCTCATGTCACTCCTATATAGCTATCTTTTCCCTGCAATGTGGGTTGAGTATTCGGCCTATTGGTGGGCGATGTCGCGGGATGTCAAAGAAACTGAGCGCCAGGAGCCGGCGTCGTCGCGAATTGCGCGCCTGGTTTTGATTATTTGTGCCTTCGCGCTTCTCTGGCTGCCGAGCGTTCCCCTTCCATTGCTGAACGAGCGATTTCTTCCGCCGGGGGTCTGGTGCTTCTGGAGCGGCGCGGCAGTTACCGCGAGTGGTCTACTCTTTTCGGTCTGGGCGCGTCGTCACCTTGGGAAAAACTGGAGCCAGGCCGTTACCCTGAAGGAGGATCACGAACTCATCAGAACTGGCCCTTACGCACTGGTTCGCCACCCTATCTACACTGGGCTTCTGCTGGGATTTATTGGCTGTGCGGTAGCCCGTGGCGAATGGCGCGGACTGCTGGCGGTTGCCCTCGTTTTTGTCGCCCTATGGCGCAAACTACGGCTTGAGGAAAAATGGATGCGCGTGCAGTTCGGCGACTCGTATGAAACCTACTCTCGACAAGTGGCGGCGCTGGTGCCATATATCGTGTGAGCAAGGCATGCAATGAGGAAGAAACGGGCATTGTTACTAGATTGTCATACTTCCTGTATATGCTTGGATCGCGCCGGAAGGCATCAAGTGGACGGATTGAAGCTCTGCGGGTAGGACGCGGTCTAAATTCATCCCCGAAGCCCTCTCATAACTGGTCATGCCTTGTATCAGGGCACGACTTTCAGTCGTGCCGCAAGAAACCGCAATGAGACGTCGGGCTTTAGCCCCTGCAAAATCCGCCCTCAGGGGCTAAAGCCCCAAGCATTATTGAGCCAATTAGGGCACGGCTGAAGCCGTGCCCTGATACAAATCGATTTATGAGGTAGGTTAGAAATTACCCTTATGCTCTTGACCAAACTCGCTGCCGTCTTGCTCTGCTCCTCGACCCTGCTGGCCGCCCAGAGTCTTCCTGCTGGGACAGCGCTTCCCATCATGCTGAATTCCACCTTGAAATCTAACAGCGCCAAGGCAGGTGAAAGGATCGAAGGAAAGCTCATGCAGCAGGTGTTGTTGCCATCCGGCGCGAAAATCAAGTCGGGATCGCATGTGACCGGACACGTGGTTTCGGCCGGCCTGAGCGGATCGGTGTCGCACGTTACCGTGATGTTTGACAGTCTCCAGGACCAGGGACGCACGATTCCGTTGAATGTCGGCGTGCTTGCCATCGCTGCCACGGAGAGCGTTTTCCAGGCGAAGACTCCCATCGATGCCATCTCGACCTACGAATCGTCCTACGGGTGGACGACCAAACAAGTGGGCGGCGATGTGGTCTTTCGCGGTCGCGGGTACATCGCCTCGCCCCAGGGGAAAGTCGGACGCTGGACCGGTAGCGGAGCCTGGGGGATCTTAACCCCAGCCGGCGATTGCCCGCCTAACGATGTCAACCCTCAAGAGCAGGCGCTGTGGGTGTTTTCCACTACCGCGTGCGGGATCTACGGATTTGAGAACTTGAAGCTTACTCAGGCAGGAAGCACGCCGCCCATCGGACAAGTCACGTTCGAATCGGCGAAGGAGATCCTAGTCCGCGATGGCAGCGGTTGGCTCCTGGTGGTCAATGCCGCCACCACCGCCAATCCCGCAAAGACAAAGTAGATTCCTCGCGTTGTCCCAAACGGCAAGATCAGCGGCCGCTTCTTGCGAATAACCTGGGGTGCGGACAAAAAATCTGGTCACCGCAGAGTCGATAGGAAGACCCAAGTAGAGGATGTGGAGGAGCTTACTGGAGCCGACGATCGGACTTGAACCGATGACCTGTCGATTACGAATCGACTGCTCTACCAACTGAGCTACGTCGGCTTGGCTCGATTGTAAATGTGGCGAGAGGTTACCGTAAAGGGACACAGGGACCCTGTTTTCCACTGTTTTCCGGGATTTCCACTTGCTTCGCAACTGTTGTCCCCGGATAATTAATGCAAGCTCAGCTGGCGACTCCGAGCTTACATGAATCGATATTGTCGAGCGGACGTCCTTCGGATCCTGCACATCACGGCCAAGCAGCTCGTAGGCTGGCAACGTGCCGGACTTGTTCCCATTTCCGAGACGTTTACCTTCTACGACCTCCTCCAGCTTAAGAAGATTCGCGACCTGCGCGCCAAGCGGGTGCGTCCGGCGGTGATTCGCGAATCGCTGCAAGCCATGCAGAAGCAGGTGGCCGGTATGGAGAACCCTCTGATCGAGGCCAGCGCTTTCAGTGTTGGTTCTCGGGTCGCTTATCGCCATCAAGGCCGCGTAGTCGAGCCGATCGCGGGACAGTTTGTTCTCGAATTTGGTCCGGTCGGAACGCTTGTATCCACGAATTCGGTGGTTTCAAACGGCAAAATAAAGCCGATCGCCAACTACGACGATGTAATTGAGCTATTCACCCGTGGGGTTGCAATGGAGGAGCATCCCAGCACCCACGACGAAGCTATTCATACCTATCTGCGCATACTGGAAATTGAGCCTGATCACGCCGCCACCCACATCAATCTGGGTACTCTTTATTACAACCGGCAGGATTTTGTGTCCGCCGAAAAACACTATCGGGCTGCGGTCGCAGCGGACGCGCGCTACGCGCTAGCATACTTCGACCTGGGCAATGTGCTGGACGAGACAGAACGGATCCAGGATGCCGTGACTGCCTATCGAACCGCAATCCAGTTAGCGCCGACCTACGCCGATGCGCATTACAACCTGGCCTTGGCTTACGAACGCCTGGGACAAGCCCGGCGCGCCCTGCTCCATTGGGAGGCTTACCTCAAGCTCGACAGCACCGGCCCTTGGGCAGTACATGCCAGGAATCAGGTCGCGCGCATCCTGGAAACCGATCCCCTGAAGATCGTCTACAAGAGACAGAAGTAACTTCCATTCCAAGCGGCATCAACGCTAGCCGTTCGCCCTCTCCGCCACCAGCATGGACTGCAGGATCTGGTCGGAAACATCCCTGACAGCGGCGGGTGAGTGACTCAGAAATAACGTGCTGCTTTTGTCATTCTCGCCAATGGACTTCAGCGTGTCGAAATACTGCGTGACCAGCACCAGCTGCATGACTTCTTTCGCGGACGCCCCCTCCACCACCTTCTGGAACTGTTCGATCGAGTTCTGCAGCCCCTCGATGATGGCTTTCCTCTGGTTCGCGATCCCCTGTCCCTGGAGCGCCTTGCTCTCTGCTTCGGCTTCGGCCTTCTTGACTACCAGAATCTTCTCCGCTTCGCCCCTGGCATTGGCCGCCACCTGTTCGCGTTGGGCCGCGTTGATGTCGTTCATCGCCGACTTCACCTTGGCGTCGGGCACGATATCGGTCACCAGCACGTTAACAATTTCGTATCCGAATAACGCCATGTCCGCGTCCAACTCCTGCTTGACCGCCGCTGCGATACTGGACTGCGAGGCGAACACTTCGTCCAAGGTCATTCCTGGAACATGCCCCAGGATTACCTGCTCGACGTAGGATTTGATCTGCGCCACCGGATCGGACAATTTATAGAAAGCGTCGTAGACTTTTTCGGGACAAACGCGGTTCTGCACTGAAATAGGAATGGTGACGAACACGTTGTCTTTGGTCTTTGTCTCCATGGTCAGGGTGATCTGATTCACCCGCAGACTTACTATGCCGGCCACGGAATCGAAGAACGGTCGCTTCCAGTTCAACCCCGGCTCGGCGACCCTGAGGAACCTGCCGAATCGTGTGATCACGGCGACCTCGGCCGTGTTCACCGTGAAGAAGCTGGACAGAATCAGGCAGAGGACGATGAAGGCCACAACCAACAACACAATCAAGGACAGGTCCATTTAGTTTCCTCCGAGCGGCTCCTCATCTTAACCCTGCAAAGTCGATTTGAAACACTTGAATTTGCCGCCTTCGAAAACCTCTTGACGCTGCTCTGGGCCAATTACTCGGCTGGAAGACGTTTTTCGTACTCGCCCTTGGCGTTGCTAAAGACCGTCCAGAAGGCTTCCGGTTCCCTGCCCTCCAATCGGTCTACCAGCACCGAAAGATGAGAGTGCCAGCCAGGACCGACTGCAAGCATCGCTTTGCGATCGCGCAAGCGGCGATGAGTGAGGACCAGCCGAACCTTGTCACCTTGCGGAGTCAATTCGAAAGTGACTTCCGAAGGCCCGTCCTTGCCGCTTCCCCAGGTAAGACTCAAGAGCCGCGGCGGTTCGAAACGGGTCACGGTGTGTTGAGTAGTCTGACCCTCCTCGGCGCCTTTGAACTGCTCGGGGACCGGCGCGGTGTTTCGCGACAGGCTGGAATGACGGAACGTCAACTCGACCGTCCCGCCCTCGCGCTGTTCCATCTCGCCCGACGCAAGCCACTTTGCGCGCTTGTCCGACTCTGCTAGATAAGACCAGACACGCTCGATAGGACCGGGCAACAGTCTCTCAAAGCGCAGCGTGCCCGGCTCGACAAGCATGGCATAGCCAGCACTTGATTGCTGCAACGAGTTAGCCAGCCCGTCGAGGATCATGGTCCAACCCTGACGCGTGCGATCACCCCACTCGGGCAGCACGGCCTCATGCGTCAAGGTGAGATCGCAGCCGCCCGCTGCGGGAACAATGTCGATTATCACTCGCGTGTCTTCGGAAGAGTACTTCGGGACCTTGAAGATGAATGCCAGCCGTCGCGGCCGATCAAGCTCTAGATATTCGCCCATGTGCTCGACGTCGTCTCCCTCACGACGAATCAGCAGAAACTTGCCGCCCACCCGCGCGTCAATTTGTACGCAGGTTATTTGTCCCGTAGGCGTAGCGAACAACCACTTCCCTGCGGTTTCAGGATCGAGCCAGGCGTCAAACACACGCTCGGGCGCAGCATCGAAGTGCCGGGTAATGCGCAGCACACGCTCAGAATCAACGGTCATTTCAAACGTCCTTTCATCTCTTCGTCTTGGGCCTTCAGCAGGGCTTCCAACGCGTCCAGCCGCTTGTTCCAGAAGCGTTCGTAATAACGTAGCCATCTGTCGGCAGCGGCCAGAGGCGATGTCTCGATGCGGCAGATGTGCCTTCGTCCTTCCACCCGGCGACGTACCAACCCCGCCGACTCCAATACCTTGACGTGCTTGGACGCTGCGGCGAATGACATCTTGCAGGGCGCAGCGAGTTCCCCGATATTGCGCTCGCCTGCGGCCAGGGAGCGAAGCATCGCACGCCGGGTGGGATCGGCCAGTGCATGAAAGACATTGTCGAGCGAGGCCGTCTCTTGTGCAACCATATGGTTGAATATATCCCAGCAGAAACAGATTGTCAACCACTTGGTTTAGCAATAAGTGCAGGCCCCCTTCTGCCGTGGCTGTTCGTTTCTTCTTCCTGCTGGATTCCCCGACATTCGCCAGCCGACGCGAACGGTCATTTCCGCATCTCACATGTTGACCCCTAAAATGAATAATGAGGAATGCTTTGCCAAAACCCGCACAACGAGCTCGTTCACGCTGGCAGCAACTTGTTCACTTATTGTTTGCCCTGGCTCTGATCACGCCCTTAGCGCGTATCGGCGCGGCTACGCCACCGTCGCCAACTCCCGACGGCGATGCCGTCCTCGGTCATCTGAACGCCGCAATTACCTGGTATCGGCACGTTGCCGGTTTGGACATAACCGCAGGACAACCGAGCGATACCTTATACCTGCAAAACGCGCGCAATTCGGCCACGCAAGCGTTACAGCTGGCTTTTCAGGCTGCGCAAGCCCAAGCCGCGCTGCTGAAGCAGGATCGAAACTCCGCCTCCACCGGCACAGCAGGGGCGAACCCAAGTGCCGCCCCTGATCGGCAGGAAAGCATCGCAAGCGCCATTATCAGCACCAACGATCGCATCAGCCAGGCGCAATCGCAACTGGACGACATAAACAAACAAGTTGACCAGACGCGGGCAGCAAAGCGGCAGCAATTGCTCTCGCAACGGGACGCACTGCAGGGCGAACTCGATCTCGACAAAATGATCCTCGACGCTCTGCAGAAAATTTCCAGTGTCGGGATAAATGAGAATGGCGCCACGGGCCTGGCGGGCCAGATAAATCAATTGAAGCAGTCGGTGCCGGAGGTATTTGCGACCGCCAAGGGCACGCCCGCAGTCGCGGTCCAGGCTTCGAAGTCCAACCGCGCGCAAGGCTCCGGTTTATTCGGACAGGCGACGATCCTCTTCGGACAAATGAGCGATGTGCGTGACATCGATCAACTGGTGGCAGAGACCGCGCAATTGCATAGCACTGCCGACCAGCTCGACGCCCCACTACGCGATTCGCTGAAAAGCCTGATCCAGCAGGGACGCGAAATCGTCAACCAGCCCGCGACGTCAGATCCTGCACAGATCGCCGCAACGCGGCAGAAGTTCGAAACGCTGACGACGCAATTCAAGCGGCTCACTGCCATAACCGTGCCCCTCCGAGAGGAAATGATTTTGCTCGACGAATGTCGCGGCGACCTGTTGGAGTGGCGCCGTTCCATTGAAACCGAGTACGAAGGCGTGCTGCGCTCGCTGCTGGAACGAGTGACAGCCATTCTTGTTGCCCTGGCCTTTGTCTTCATTCTGTCGGAGGTATGGCGGCGCGCCACTTATCGCTACATCCACGATACCCGGCGGCGTCGTCAGCTATTGCTGATGCGTCGCTTCGTGACCTTCTTTCTGATGGCCGTGGTCGTCGCTCTCGGCTTCATCAGCGAGTTCAGCTCCCTGGCCACCTTCGCGGGATTCATCACCGCGGGCATTGCCGTGGCCTTGCAAACGGTCATTCTCTCCGTGGCAGCGTACTTTTTTCTCATTGGGCGCTACGGCGTCCGCGTGGGCGACCGCCTTTCTGTCGGCGGCGTCACCGGCGACGTCATCGAGGTTGGCCTGGTGCGGCTGTATCTGATGGAATTGTCAGGCACTGGAATCGACTTGTATCCCACGGGCCGCGTGGTCGTGTTCTCGAACTCGGTGATGTTTCAGGCAGCACCGTTCTTCAAGCAGCTCCCCGGAACGGCTTACGCGTGGCATGAGGTGGCTGTGACGCTCGCGCCTGAAGGCAACCACACGGCTGTCGAGCAGAAACTGCTGGAGACGGTCCAGTCGGTGTATTCGGAATACCAGCACAGCATCGACCGGCAGCATGCTCTTGTGGAGCGGCTTCTCGACGCCCAACTCGCCGCCCCCACTCCGAATGCGCAGCTGTCTTTTGGAGACACTGGGCCGGAATTTACCGTGCGCTATCCAGTGGAGATTCCTCGCGCTGCTGAAATTGACGACAAAATTACTCGCAAGCTGATGGACGCAATTGCCGGCGATGCGGAGTTGAAAGCAGCCGTCACGGGGTCGCCCAAGCTGCGGGCCGCAATCAGGGCCTGACGCTCTGGCGATGAGCCGATGCCTCTCCGCAAGTGCTAAAATCAGAGGTTTCCTATTCCACCAACAAGGATTGCCATCATGCCTGAAGCTACTGCGCAAACCACGGCTGCACCTGCTCCTTTAGTCGCACTCACCGAAGACGAAGTGCTGTTCCGTGACACCGTTCGCCAGTTTGCCGACGAGAGCATTCGGCCCCATGTGAAGGAGATGGACGAGAAAGGTGTCTTCGAGCATTCCCTTATCGATCAGTTCTTCGAGCTTGGCTTGATGGGAATCGAAGTGCCCGAGGAATACGGTGGCGGAGCGGGCACGTTCTTTGAGGCGATCCTTGCGGTCGAGGAGTTGTCGCGGGTCGATCCCTCGGCTGGGGTGGTCGTCGATGTGCAAAACACGCTGGTCAATAATGCCCTGCTGCGCTGGACTACCGCTGAACAGAAGAAGCGCTACCTGCCGCGAATGTGCAAAGACACTGTCGGCGCCTATGCGTTGAGCGAAGCTGGGTCTGGCTCGGATGCTTTCGCGCTACAGACGCGCGCCGAACTAAAAGGCAGCGAGTACGTGCTGAATGGCCAGAAGCTGTGGATCACCAACGCCAAAGAAGCCGGCGTCTTCATCCTGCTGGCGACGGTCGATCCCACAGCGGGGTACAAGGGCATCACGGCGTTCATCGTCGAGAAGAGTTTCCCTGGTTTCACCGTCGGCAAGAAGGAAGACAAGCTCGGCATCCGCGCCTCCAGTACCTGCGAGCTGATCCTGGAAGATTGCCGCGTGCCCAAGGACAACGTGCTGGGCGAGGTCGGCAAAGGCTACAAGATCGCGATTGAGACGCTGAACGAAGGCCGCATCGGCATTGGCGCGCAGATGCTGGGCCTGGCACGCGGTGCCTGGGAGTTCGCCGTGAAATACGCTCAGGAGCGCAAGCAGTTCGGCCGCGCCATCGGTGAGTTCCAGGGCATTCAGTTCCAGATAGCGCAGATGGCAACCGAGATTGAAGCCGCCCGCATGCTGCTCTACAACTGCGCCCGCATGAAAGATGCCGGCATGAGTTTCCTGAAGGAAGCGGCGATGACCAAGCTCTACTGTTCACAGGTGGCCGAGCGCGTGGCTTCGCTGTCCGTCGAGATTTACGGCGGCTACGGCTTCACCAAGGATTATCCGGTCGAGAAATTCTTCCGCGACTCCAAGATCGGCAAGATCTACGAAGGCACGTCGAACATGCAGCTGCAAACCATTGCCAAGCTCGTGATGGGGAAGTGAAAATCGGCACGGGGGCAGAATGCAACTGATATTTAGGAGGGTGTTTTATTACGCCATTCTTCTTGGCTGTCTGCCGCAGTTGTTCGCCGCTCAGGATTCACAATCGACTCAGTCGGACGGGAATCAATCGCAGGTTTTCGTAACTGCCTCTCACAAGAACGGTTCCCCCTTAACTCTGTCTTCATCAGACCTTACGCTTTTCGTCGATAAAAGGCCTGTACGTGTGGTTGACATCCGCTCGGCGAAGGGAGACCCGCTGCTTTTCGCCTTGTTGGTCGACGTGAGCAAGTCCGATGGGGAGGAGGCGAAGATGATACGAGAGCTGGCCGTGCAGATCTTTCGACGCTTGGCGGTTGGCAGCAATCGGGGATATCTCGTGCTTTTCAACGACAAGGCCGCGATGAGTCAGACGCCGATGTCGCCAGAGCAAGCGGAGCTCAACCTGAATGCGGTCAAATTTGACAGAGGAACAGCGATTTATGACGCGATTGCACAAACTGCCACGTACAAGTTCGGCAGCGCAGAGAATGCGACGAATCCGCGTCGCGCGATTGTGTTGATTTCCGATGGCGAAGACAACTCAAGTCACATAAATCACGTGAAGGCACAAGAGGCAGCACAGGAAGCGCATGTGGCGATTTTTCCTGTGCTGATTCCCAGCACATTCGCGGGGCCCGTTCGCCGTGGTCCCGAGAGGATGAACGACTTTAGTCGAGCAACAGGCGGTCGCCTCGTTGAAGCAGACACGATTCCCGGCGCCATCCAATCCCTCCTTTCTGCCGTCGACGAGCAGTGGGTAATAAGCCTCGTTCCGGCTTCAACTGCCAATCGGAAGCTGCACGGCCTTCAGATAAGAAGCATGACGAAGGACATAAAGATTTCCGCTCCAGCGGCGCTTTATCTTCCGTAACAGCCCACGAGTCTAATGAATGACAATCCCTGCCCGACAAACGACCTAAAAATCGTACCCAAGCAAAATCAGCTTGAGTCGGGCCCTCGCGCAGCCGTTCACCTCCCAACACTCCCTTGCCTTACACCACTTAAGAGACCGTACTGCGCGATAATCTCTCTCACTTTTTTCCCACATAATCTGCGCTAAAGTCGGGCTACCAATGATATGCTTCGCACGAACAGCGTCTCCTACTCTGTGGGGAACGAAAAACAAAGGAGAACCGCCATGCATCGCAAACCATTTTGCTATCTGCTGCTGACCGCCGGCTTGCTGCTCGTCACCAGCCTGGCATTCGCGCAGAACGATCCCTGCAACGTAATGTCATTGGGGCCGATGGGCAGCTTTAACGGGTTCGTTCCCTTCCCTTCCAACAGCCTATGGAACACTAATATCTCGAACTCGCAGGTCGACCCGAATTCCGCCAACTACATCAGCGAGATCGGTAACGGCACGCCGCTGCATCCGGATTTTGGCGCGGGGCTGTACGATGGACAGACCATCGGCATCCCCTACATTGTGGTACCCAGCACCCAGTCGCTCCTGAGTATCGTCTACACCCTGTACGGGGACGAGAGCGATCCTGGCCCCATGCCGATCCCATCCAACGCGCTGATTGAGGGCTTTCCCAACCCCGGCAACGGCGACCGCCATGTGCTGATCGTGGACAAGGGTAACTGTTGGCTGTACGAGCTGTACTACGCGTTCAATGCCGGCCCGCTGGGATGGAACGCCGGCTCAGGTGCGGTGTGGGACTTGGAAGCGAATGAGATGCGGCCGTATACGTGGACCTCGGCCGATGCAGCGGGGCTGCCGATTCTACCGGGCCTGGTTCGCTATGACGAGGTGCAGGCCGGCGCCATCAACCATGCTATTCGTGTGACATTGCAGAATAGCCAGCAGGCCTTCACGCCGCCGGCGTCACACTGGGCGGCTAATTCCAGCAATCAGTATGCCGCCCCAATGGGCATGCGGCTGCGGCTGAAGGCGAGCTTCGATATCTCCGGTTTCTCGAAGGTAAATCAAGTGATCCTGACCGCACTGAAGCAGTACGGCGCGATCATGGCCGATAACGGCTCGTCAATGTTTCTGACCGGCACGACCGACATGCGCTGGAATAACAATGATCTTGGCAATCTGCATGGAGTGACCGCATCCGACTTCGAGGTGGTGCTGATTTCACCGCTATACACATCGCAAAATGTTCCGACAGGACCGAATCCGACGATCAACAGTTTCACGGCGACCTCGTCCGGCGGGTCGGGGCAACCAGTCACGTTGAGTTGGACCGTGACAAACGGGGAGTACTACGTTGTGTCACCCGCAGTGGGAGCGATTCGCGGTAATAGCGTGACCGTTTATCCAACGGTGACGACCACGTACACGCTTTACGCCACCAATCAATACGGGCAGACCACCGGGCAGGTTAAGGTGACTGTGCCGTAAAGAAGAACTGCCGCCGGCTGAAGCCGGCTCGGATTGAATGGCAGAGTTATTCGGCGCAGCTAAAGCTGCGCCACCTTCAAAACCACACTGGAGGCTGATCGGCGCACTAAATGTGCGCCCCTTCAGACCCTCCTACCGCACTACGCCTTCCAGAGGCGAACTGGCTGTTGCGTAGAGCTTCTTCGTCATGCGACCAGCAAGGTAAGCCTGACGTCCGGCGATGACCGCGTTCTTCATCGCCTCGGCCATCAGCACGGGATCTTGCGCTCCTGCGATGCCGGTGTTCATCAGCACGCCATCGACCCCCAGTTCCATTGCGATGGCTGCATCGGACGCGGTGCCGACACCGGCGTCAACGATGAGCGGCACATCCGTGATCATCTCGCGCAGAATGCGAATCCCAGCGCGGTTCTGGATGCCCATGCCGCTGCCGATGGGCGCGCCCAGGGGCATGACAGCGGCTGCTCCGGCGTCAATCAGCCGCTTGGCAACCACAATATCGTCAGAAGTATACGGCAAAACAGTGAAGCCTTCCTTCACCAGTACGCGAGTGGCTTCGATGGTCGCCTGCACGTCGGGAAACAGCGTCTGCTGATCGCCGATGACTTCGACCTTCACCCAATCCGACAGGCCGACTTCACGGCCCAGCCGCGCGGCGCGGATGGCCTCGTCGGCGGTGTAGCAGCCGGCGGTGTTGGGCAGCAGGAAATATTGCTGCGGATCGATGAAGTCGAGCAGCGACTCCTTGCTGCGGTCGAGGTTCACGCGGCGGACGGCGACGGTAACCATCTCTGCTCCGCTGGCGGCGATAGCGCGCGCGGTCTCCTGTCCCGATTTGTACTTGCCCGTGCCGACAATAAGGCGCGAGCGGAACTGCCTGCCTGCGATAGTGAACGAGTCCATGGGGGTATTGTAAATCTCGCGACGTACCTTCGTTTGTGATGTTTTGTGACCGGCAGCATCTCCGCAGGCTCGTGGTCCGCCCCAGTTCCACGGGCAACGACGCCAAACCTGGACGATCGGTCCAACATGGTTTGGGAGCACGGCAAACCAGGTGTAAAATTCCATCGCCCCTTCGTGGTCCCTCGGGAGGCCCCTGGCCCATTCAGCAAGGAGGGAACATTGACTCAAGAAAAATCAATACTTGCAACCATCGCCCTGCTGGGCTTGACCGTGGTTGTGCTATGCACGAGCGCGGCAGCACAGACCGAGAAGGTGCTACACAGCTTCAACTACGCCCAGGGCGACGGCTACAACCCTCAGGGTCTACTTGTTCTTCACAACGGAAATCTCTACGGCACTACGTATTGGGGCGGGACCAATCACTCAGCGGCGGAGTGCCGTTGCGGAACGGTCTTCCAGCTGCAACCCAATGGCGATGGCAGCTGGACTGAAAGTCTCCTTCGCAGCTTCAATCTCGGCGCGTTCGGGGCACATCCGATTGCGCCTGTCGTCTTCGACAGCCAGGGAAACCTCTATGGAGTTGCGGAAACCAGCGGCAACGGTTACGGCGACGGTGTGGTCTTCGAATTGTCGCCGGGCTCCGGCACCCCATGGCCGGAGTCGCTGGTGGCAACTTTTAACGGAGCCAATGGAGCCGGACCCGACACCGGACTTGCCCAGGACAATGCCGGTCATATTTACGGCACCGCGGCATCGGGCGGCGCTGACGATAGCGGTGTGGCCTTCAGCATCGGGAATGGCGCGGGGAACGGAGCCATCGTTCTTTACTCTTTCGGTGGTCGAACTGACGGAAGCAATCCCCTGGCAACGCTGACCGCAGACGCCAACGGCAATCTCTACGGGACGGCACAGGGCGGACCCGATGACGGCGGAATTGTCTTTGAGTTGTCCCGCACGCAAGGAAGCGCCGGCTGGACCAAAACCACTTTGTATTCCTTCACCAACGTCAGCGGCCCCAACAATCCCTCGTCACTTGCCTTCGGGCCGGATGGCAGCCTTTATGGGACAGCGGGCGGCGGAGCCTATCAATATGGCGCAATCTTCAAGCTGACTCCCGACTCGGATGGTAGCTGGACCGAGAGCACAATCTATAACTTCCTCGGGCCGCCCAAGGATGGCGGCATTCCCCAGGGACCGCTCGCGTTCGACTCCGCCGGTAATATCTATGGCGCGACGGGAGGCGGCGGCGAGAAGAACTGGGGAATTGTTTTTGAATTGACGCCGGCAAGCGGAGGACAGTGGAGCGAGACGATTCTCTATACATTTTCGGGAGGAGCGGACGGCGCCAATCCTTCCAGTGGAGTGCTTCGCGACCAGGCCGGGAATCTCTACGGTACCACCATTAACGGCGGCCAATATAAAGATTGGGGAGTGGTGTACGAGGTAAGTCCGTAGTTGATTTTGGCAAACCACCGTTTCCCGAAATACCAACTGGCCCGTCGGCGCTCCCAACGCCGAGGTACAACTCCCGGGCGCAGCTGGCGGCGATTCGAAAATCCCATCTCTGTCGCGAAGCCTGGTCACGACAGAGTGGGACTGACCGCTCGATCACTGAGGATTGGTGGTAGTCGTGGTGGTCGTGGAATTCGACTGCGGCACCGGAGTGGTCGTAGTTGTAGTCGAACTGGACTGCGGCGGTGGCGTGGTCGTGGTAGTTGTCGAGTCTGTCGTCGTCTTCTGGTGATGGTGCTTGGTCTTGGTGGTGCTGTGCGTGGTCTGGGTCGTCTGGGGCTGGTCCTGCGACGTGGTCGTGGTGGTGCTCTGCGACTGCGGCGCCATGGTGTTGTCCTGAGTCGTCGTAGTGGTGGTTGACTGTGTCTGGGCCATTGCCGAAAGCGACAGAGCGAGTACAAACGCTGCTCCGGTTACGAGCAATCTGAGTTTCTTGAATGACATGTGAGGTCCCCCTTTTTTCTCAACGTGATGCCCACTTCTTAACGGCAATCAGTACGTGAGATGCTGCCCACCCGGCGAGCAGATGTATGCGCGAGGCATCGTGCTTCGGCCCGGGAGGAACCTATTCGCGTAAATATTGGGGAAATCAGGAGTTTAGGACGGGACAAGTTGTTCCACGGAACCCTGGGTTACCGTGCACGGAAACGATTTCGAGCGAAGATTCCCTACGCGGCCGCGGCAGCCGGATCAGCATTCTGGTCGGAAGACAGGTCTGGTGCGCGGTTGACCCCCATTCTGGCACTTCCCTACAATCGAGGATTCCGTACTCATACAGGAACCCATTCATGGCGCTTGAGCTTTTCAATACCCTGTCCGGCAAGGTCGAAGAGTTTCACCCTCTGGAAGACAACCTGGTGCGCATGTACGCCTGCGGGCCAACGGTCTACGACTACGGCCACATCGGCAACTTTCGCACTTTCATTGTGGTCGACACTTTGCGGCGCTTTCTCAGGCAGAGCGGCTTCCAGCTAAAGCACGTGATGAACATCACCGATGTGGATGACAAGATCATCCGCAACGCGGCGCGCGATGGCGTCACCGTGCAGGAATATACGAAGAAGTATCGCCAGGCTTTTCTGGAGGACGCTGACGCGCTTGAACATCCAGCATCCTGAGCTGATCGTGAACGCCACCGACCACATACAGGAGATGGCACACTTCATTGCGGTGCTGGTGGACAAGGGCTACGCCTACCGCACCGATGACGGCTCCTACTATTTCCGCATCGCCAAGTTTCCTGAATACGGCAAGTTGTCGAAGAAGGACTTCGCTGGAATGGCGGACGGCGCGCGCGTGGACGTAGACGAATACGACAAGGACAACGCTCGCGACTTCGCGCTTTGGAAGGCGCCCAAGCCGGGCGAAGCGATGTGGGAGACCGAGATTGGACCGGGACGCCCGGGCTGGCACATCGAGTGCTCGACCATGTCGATGAAGTATCTGGGCGAGACTTTCGACATCCATCTCGGCGGCGAGGACCTGATCTTCCCGCATCACGAAAACGAGATTGCTCAGTCGGAGGCGGAGACCGGCAAGCAATTCGTGAAGGTATGGGTGCACTCGCGCTTCCTGCTGGTGGAAGGCGAGAAGATGGCCAAGAGCGCGGGAAACTTCTTCACCGTGCGCGATCTGATCCTGATGGGACACAAGCCGTCGTCGATCCGCTTTCTGCTGATGTCGGTCCCCTACACCAAGCAGCTCAACTTCACCTTCGATGGCCTGACCCAGGCGGCGAATTCGGTAGAGCGGCTGCGCAACTTCAAGTTGCGGATCGAGACTTCGCAGTTCCCAGAGGGTGCGAATGCTGCGATTGCAGAGATTGCGAAGAAGACTTCCGACGAAATGCGGGCTGGGCTGAACGACGATCTGAACACGGCGCGCGCCCTGGGACCGCTGTTCGATATGGTGCGCGATGTGAATGCGGCGGCGGATGCAGGCGATGTCCACAAAGACGATGTGCCGGCTTTGCTCAGGACGCTGGAACAGTTCGAAGAGATCTTTGCGGTGCTGAAGGACGACGATGCCGCGAAGGTGCGGGCGACCGTTGCGTGGGCAAAGGCAGAGGGACTGGAGGACAAGATCAGCCCGCAGACGACGGAGCTGGCCAAGGCGGCGACGCTGTCGGATGAGGAGATCGAGAAGCTGGTTGCCGAGCACTCGCAGGCGCGCAAGACGCGTGACTTCGCGCGGTCGGATGCGATCCGCGCGGAACTTGGCGAGAACGGCGTCATTCTGGAGAACACCAAAGACGGCGTGCGGTGGAGGAGGAAGTGAAGAGCCGGTTGTCGGTTGTCAGCGATTCAGTGGCGTGTTAAATACGATGCATGCGAAACTTCGTATCAACCGCCTTGGTCTGCCTGGCGCTCGGAGCCTTCGTTTATGGCAAGGATGCACTGCCACCCGTAAGCTGGCCGACCGACAAACCGCTTCTGCAATTCACAATCAGTAAAATAAACCATGTCGGCGGCTATCAGGGGCAGCAGACCTATATCCTTGATCTGGCTGTCACCAACCTCTCGACCAAGCGGATTCCGCAGGCAGCGTTTACGTTCTACCTCTTCGACAAGCAGCAGGTGCGAGTTGGACAAGGCTACATCGATCTGGCGAATGTGTCGCCAAACGAAACGGTAAAGATGCAGGTAAATGCTCAGGCGGTAGGATCGCCAGCGTCTTTCACCGTCATTCCGCAGCGACTACCTCCGGAGCTAGCAGGCGCTGCGCCTCCAAAATTGATTGCGGTTACTGTTTACTCGGTGCCATCGGGAGCCAAGCTAAGCATAGACGGTAAGGAGGCTGGAATCACGCCGATAGCCGCATCGAGGCCCCGGTTTCGCTCCGTCCTGGGCTAACGGCACTTCCACCCCTTCGGGGTTCTTTCTTGATGAGTCGCGCTCCACAGGCGAATATTAAGCCTGGTTCTCATGCAGACTCTAAACCGCGCGCTGATACAAGCGGGGTCAAGCAAGAGACGAAGGCGACTTTGCGGGTTAGCCAACTGACAACTGTCCACTGATCACTGGCCACTGGTCTTAAACGCCTTGATCACGATGTCGTTGGGTTGGTTGCCGACGGGAATCAGCGTTACCAGGGCGCGATCGGCGCTGATCTTCGAGTTGTCGGAGGTCTTCACCGTGCGCACCACGGCGACATCGCCCGAGCCCGAATCCACAACCAGGAGATGCGCTTCATCGGGCGTAAGCGCCAGCGCGTCAGGATGGTTGCCCACCTGGACGGCGCCAATAACGCGGCCTTCATCGATGGCATAGACACTCACCGTACCGGATCCGAAGTTGCTCATGTAGAGCAGACTGTTGTCGGAGCTGACGATGCCGTGTGAAGGATTATTGCCGATGAGGTAGCTGCCACCGACCTCGTTCGTGCTGGTCTCGATAATCGAAAAGTTGTCGCTGTTGAAATTGCTGACGAACAGCTCGCCCCCATCGGGCTTGAGAGCGAGTTGGACCGGCAGTTGGCCGACATCAAGATACGTCAGCAGTCGGCCGGACTTAAGATCGACGGCCGCAACCTGATTCGAGCCCGGGCAAGCCACGAAGACCTTGCTGTTGTCGGGAACAATGGCCAGGTCCTGGGGCTGGCTACAAACCTTAACGGTAGTGCGCACGGCCAGCTTATCCGTGTCGATGATGGAAATCGAGTCGTCGGCGCGATTGCTCGCGACCACCAGCTTACCGTCCGTCGAAACCTTGGCCAGTCCGGGCGCGCCACCGACGCGAATGGTCGCGATGACCACTCGTTTCGCCAGGTCGATTACGGAAACATTTGCCGAGCCCGAGTTGGCGACATAGGCGCGCTTGCCATCGGACGGGACTGAGACGGAATAGGGCTTGGCGTGGACACCGATGGTCGCGATCACCTGATTGCGTTCGGCGTCGATGATGCTGACGTTGCTGGAGTCGGCGTTAGCAACGTAGATTTCGTTGCGCGTAAGACTGGCCGCGAGACCGGTAGGAGCGGCGCCCACAGCGATCGTCTTCACATTGCGAAGCTGCAACAGATCGATGACGCTGACGGAGTTGCTCTTGCCGTTACTGACGTAAGCATATTCGTGATAGCCGGGAGCGACGGTCCTGCTGGGGTGGCAGCCGGCGATGGTCGCAACTGCCAGCAGTAGCGACAGCCGTGCGATCAAGCGGGCACTGCTGCGCCACGGCGTTGGCTCAGGCATTATCGAGCGGCGGTTCCGGCGCTTGCTCCAACCGTGTTGGGACGGCCAGCTTCGGGGTTAGCTACAGGCTCGGCCACGGAGCGGCCGAGCACGTTGGCGATCTGGCGAATCTCGACCATCAACTGGTCGAACTGATCGGGATAGAGCGACTGTTTACCATCGCTCAGCGCGCGATCAGGATCGGGGTGGACTTCGATGATCAGGCCATCGGCGCCAACCGCGACCGCGGCACGCGAGAGCGGTGTGACCTTGTTGCGCTTGCCGGTACCGTGGCTGGGATCGACGATGATGGGCAGATGGCTGAGGCGCTGCACTGCCGGCACTACGCTGAGGTCGAGGGTGTTGCGGGTGTGATCGGCGAAGGTGCGCACCCCGCGCTCGCAGAGCACGACATTGTAGTTGCCTTCGCTCATGATGTACTCGGCCGCCATCAGGAATTCTTCCAGCGTGGCGGACATGCCGCGCTTCAGCATCACCGGCTTGCGGGCCCGTCCGGCGCGCTTCAGCAGTGAGAAGTTCTGCATGTTGCGCGCGCCGATCTGGATCATGTCGGCATACTTTTCCACCAGGTCGAGCGATTCGTTGTCCACCGCCTCGGTAACGATCAGCAGGCCAAACTGGTCGCGAATGTCGGCCAGGATCTTCAGGCCGTCTTCCGCCAGACCCTGAAAGGCGTATGGCGAAGTGCGAGGCTTATAAGCGCCGCCACGGAAGAAACGCGCGCCGGCGCGGGCGACATGTCCGGCTGTGGTGAAGGCCTGCTGGCGGCTCTCGACGGCACAAGGGCCAGCCATCACGGCTACTTCAGTCGCCGCCGATGGTGGCATCGGAGTTCGGAAAGCGCAAAACGGTGTCATCTTCTTTAAGGTCGCGGCTAACCAGCTTGTAAGGCTTGCTGACGCGGATGACCTCCTGCACGCCCACCATCTCGTCGAAGGTGCCGGGATCGAGTTCGGTCTCGTTGCCGGTGATGCCGATGGCAGTGCGCTGCGCTCCGGGCATGGAGTGAGCGCGAAAGCCCAGAGTTTCGATTCGTTCGCAAACGCGCCGCACATCCTCTTCGGTAGCGTGCGCCTTCATGACAATAAGCATTGGGAGACCCCTTGTAGTGCTCTAGTGTACCGTTCGCGGACGGGCGGCGGCAATTCGTGAAGCCACGAGCCGCGAGCGAACGAGCCATGAGGCTGAAGGCGCGATGAATTCTATAGCGACTTCTCTATGTACACGCCTGCGGTCGAGCTCGGGGCTCGTCGCTCGAAGCTTAGCTCATCATCTCCAGCAGCTTGAGCACGGTCGCCCAGTTTCTGGCGGTGGCGACGGTGGAAAGCCTGGAATCAAAGTAGGCACAAGTCAATTTCGTACGCCCCATACCGTTGGGCACATGCAGGTAGATTTCGCGGCCGGAGACATGAAAGGCGTCTGGCGCAGACCGTTGCGGATCGAGTGTCTTGACGGCATCGGCGGTGGGCAGGTCGGCGAGAAAGTAGACGTGCAGCGTCGGCTGCGGCAGGCCTGCCTTCAGAAACGGGTTGTTGCTGGCCGCTTTGGCTAGCTCTTCGCGGTTGCGCAGGACAATCGGAACGGAGAATCCAAAGCTCTCTTCGATCTTCTTTGCCAGGAGCGCGGGGAGAGCTTTGACGGCCTTGGGCGAGGCGCTGAAGATGACGTTGCCGCTCTGGATATAGGTCTGCACGTTGCCGCACTTGGCACCCGTGAAAATCTCGGCCAACTGCTTCATGGGAACGATGTGCTTGCCGCCGACGTTGATGCCGCGCAGCAACGCGACGTAAGGCCTTATCTGCTCCACGATGTGCCGTTGTCCCAATTGATGGTGTTGCCATCCGGACTGATGGTTCCGTCAATCTGACCCTCAGGCCAGTTGGTGGTGATGTGACGCGAGTCGTTGAAGGAGCCCGTGGCAGTCTGGCCGCTTTCGTTCTTCAAGCGCAAACCGCCTTTCTTTTGGCGGATGGAGCAGACTTGGGCACGATTGCCGTCCCGATACCAGGTGCCATCAAGGTTGGGGCGGTGTCCACTTCCGCCGCCGGAGCCGCATCGCAACCAATACGTGCCATTGGACCAGTCGATGCGCAGCCCGTCGGGGCTAAGCGTTCCCTGCACAAATCGCCATTCGTCGGCACTGAAAACCGTCTGTTGCGTATTCACGAAGTGGCCTGTCGACGTGCTGTCCGTTTCGTTGGTGAAGGTCAAGACCGGGCCCTTGCTGCTGATCGAGCAGTGCTTGGTTTTATCGCCCTGGGCACACCAGTCGCCTGAGATGCGCCCGGCTTGCCCGAAGTCCTGCGCCCAGCCCCGCGAAGGACAGAGCTGGAGGACGCCCAACAGGACGGCGACAACGAAAATGGCCATCCCTGCGAGCTTGGCGATCCTCAGCACCGCCAAAGAATATCAAAGAATTGCAAGTCGGTAACAAACCCGTCACAATCAGAAGGAGCGCGATTGTCATAATCTGTAGCTGGGTTGCGCAATGGAATTGCTGACGCGAACGACATGCCACTTCTTGACAACACGCGAGTCAAAAATCCGTTCTGGACCGCGCCCAACCAAATCACACTGCTGCGGCTGATCTTCATTCCCTTCGTGATCATCGCGGTGTTCGATGGCCATTGGCCGTGGGCGCTCGGGTTGTTGCTTGCCGCCGCGCTGAGCGACGCTCTTGATGGACTCCTGGCTCGCGCGTTGCATCAGCAGACGCTGCTGGGACAGTATCTGGATCCGCTGGCCGACAAGCTGCTGCTGAGTTCTCTGTTCCTGGTGCTCTCGTTCGTGAAGAAGATTCCGTGGAAGTTCACCATCGTAGTTTTCAGCCGCGACCTGTGCATTGTAGCCACCGCGGTTGTGTTGTATGCCACGGTGGGCTTTCGCGACTTCCGTCCCAGCATCTGGGGCAAGCTGAATACCGCGTGCCAGATCTCGGCCGTGTTCTTCGTCGTCCTGTCGCAAGTGGTGGACGCGCACTGGGTCCGGTTGCTGATCAAGTTTTTTCTTTATGCGACCTTTACCTTCGCTACCGTTTCCGGAGTGCACTACGTCCTGATAACGGGACACCGGCTCCGGAAAACATCAGTGGCCAGTGGCTAGTGGTCAGGTCAGTTGTCAGTCGCCGGTTGTCAGTTAGAGCAACCTCGCCTCAGGTATGCTGACAACTAACAATCGACAGCTTCTTCATGTCCTCTGACCGTCATCATCGCCTGCAAGTGATTATTGCGTTCGCCCTGGTATACATTTTCTGGGGCTCGACCTATCTGGCCATCGGGATTGCCGATCAGGAACAGCTTCCGCCGGCGGTGATGTGCGCCATGCGATTTGCCATCGCCGGGTCGCTGATGCTGGCGGTCCGCGCCCTCATCGGCCGCAGTATACGGATCACCCTGGATGAGGCCGTGCGCCTGGCGACCATCGGTTGCCTGCTCCTGGTGGGCGGGAACTTCGGCCTGGCATGGGCCGAGCAGTGGGTGCCAACCGGCTTTGCCGCACTGATCATCGCGGTAACACCCATCTGGTTCCTGTTGCTGGAGACGTTTGTCTTTCGCGGAGACCGCCTCTCCGGCCGCGGCGTGTTCGGCGTAGCGCTGGGCATCGCGGGTGTCGCGGTATTGTTCTGGCCGAGGTTCGAGCAGCGTGCCACATCGGGCATCATGCCACTGGTGGGAGCCGGCACGCTGCTGTTGTCGTCGTTCAGTTGGTCGCTGGGTTCGGTGCTGTCCCGCAAGTGGCAGATGAAGGTTGATCCCTTTACGGCTACAGGTTGGGAAATGCTGTTTGCCGCCATCGGCAATGCGCTTGTCGCTGTCCTCACCGGCGAAGTGCATCGCGTCGCGATCACCCGTCGCGGAATGTTGGCCGTGCTCTATCTCGTAGTTTTCGGGTCATGGGTGGGGTACACGGCATACATCTGGTTGTTAAAGCACGTGCCGACCCCGAAAGTTGCAACTTACGCGTATGTCAATCCGTTGGTCGCGCTTTTTCTAGGATGGCTGGTCCTTAACGAACGGCTGGATGCATTCGTCCTGGCTGGAACTGTCATCATCGTTGCCGGAGTGGCGCTGGTAACCACAGCTAAAGTGCACGAGGGCCACGTGCCGCCGATGCTGGCCGAGATTGAGCCGGACGCATAGTTGAAGCTTGCGCTTGAAGTTTCTCTACGCGGTAGAACACTGTATAGCCAGACTGCTCTAGACCAAAATCGACAAATGCCGGTGCGCATCCTTTATAGCATCTAGGTGAAACACTATAGGTCGCGGAGTAACACATACTTGTAGCCTGGTAGCGCCACCTATTTGCGGGCGGCATTTAGAGTTTCGCAAGGTATAATCAGTCTACTTATGTCGCCGTGGGCCCTATTGTGGTGGGAATGGTTCTTGCTTGCGTTCGGCCTGTATGTTGTCCGAAGGATCATTTTTAGCGAGCATCCCTCGGCGTTCACCATCCGCGTTTGCCTTCTGGTATCCATACTTCTATCCGTCTTGATGGGCGTGATTCGATTGGTACAGTTGCTATGAGGCTTCGCGCCTTGTTCAGGATGACAGCACCGATATGGCGAAGCGATGCTGCTCTGCGCTAGTTTCAGTCTTTGACGTGGGGATGGCGATCGGCGCTCTCGTCTTCCCACTGCAAAAACGCTCGGAACGCTGCACCGCGATGACTGTAGCCCGCCTTCTCTTCGGCTGAAAGCTCCGCGAACGTCATGCCGACTTCCGGAAAGTAAAACAGGGGATCGTAGCCAAAGCCATTGGAGCCACGCCGCGCATGCAGAATGATTCCCTCCGCTTTGCCGTGAAAGCTCGCCAGCGTATGTCCGTTGCGAGCGGCGGCAATCACGCAAACGAACCGGCCCGTGCGGAACTCATCGGGAACGTCGTGCAACTCACGTAGCAGGCGCGCATTGTTGGCCTCGTCGTCGGAGTTGCCCGCGGGCTCGGGCGCAGGGGGTCCGGACGGACGGTGCTCGTCGGCAGCGTAACGCGCCGAGCGCACCCCAGGCGCTCCGCCGAGGGCATCGACTTCCAGCCCAGAGTCATCGGCGATGACAATCTCGCCTTCCGCGTACTTGCTGTAGTACTCGGCTTTCTTGCGGGCATTAGCTTCGAAGGTGGCGCCGTCTTCGACGACAGAGGGCAGCGAAGCGAATCCGGGCAGCATCTCGATCTGAACGTTGTGAGCGACGGCCGCGCCGACCAGGTCGCGAATCTTGCCGGGATTTGAGGTGGCTACGAGTATGCGCTTCATGGAAATCCTATTTTGCCAAAAGGCCTTTTCACCACGGAGGACACGGAGATCACGGAGTTTATTTCTTGGTTTTTGGTCTTCCCCTCGGAACTGTGCGACAAGAATTCAAGAATTCGAATATTCCTGAAGACTTGATCCAATGCCCTGACCAGGGATCGACACGGTTTTAACATCCAACCTGTTTCTTCCTCCGTGCTCTCTGTGCCTCTGTGGTGAAAATTCACTTTCTTCGTTCAACGTACCAGAATGCGCCCAAGAAAATAATCGCGCCAAGGCTGAGGCTGTCGCCGAGCCAGCGGTCTACGGTGCGAACGAAGCGAACATCAACGTCGCTGTGGCCGGCTGGAACAGCGATCATCATGCGACCCGTGGAATCGTCCGACTGCGGCGAAATTCGCTTGCCATTCACTTCGACTCGCCAGGCGGGATAGTTCATGAGGCGAAGCACAAGCTCGACTGGCTGCGATGACGCAACGGTGAACTCCTTGCGATACGGGCCGGCATGGAATTTGGTGACCTGAGCGTTTCCGGCCAGCGAGCGGCTATCCTGGCCGCGAATCATAAACTCGGGAAAGTCCGGCTTGATTTCGTAATTGTCAGCGCCTGCGGGGGTGTATTCGTCGGTCCCCATGTAGCCGTAGCCTGCGTGGAACACACTCGCGAGCATGGAGGGCTTGTCCTCAGGATCGCATTGCGGTTGCAGCGCTAAATTGCAGATCGCGATCAGGGCGACAAACAGGACGACGTAGAGCGCTGCCTTGCGCCGAAAGCTTGGTCCAGCGATCACCACGAACACGGCGTAGGCGATGCCCGTCACCATCAGCCAACGCCAGGGAAACTGCAGGAAGCGGAGATCGGGCATGAAGCGATAAGCCAGGCTGGCAATGGGCAACATCAAGACGAGCGATGCACCGGCCACCAGGACAAGCGACCACCAAAGCGTGGGACTGCTCCTGCGCCATTTTCGGGCGACAAACATGGCCGCACCGGCGATCGCCAACTCACCTACAGCAAGCCATGACAGGGTCCGCAGAAATGCATCATGTTCGGGCTCTCCGATGCGGGTAAAGAGGAAATTCTCCACCGGCCGCACGCCTGCCGACAGGACTTGTCCCGGCGTTATCCAGTTCTTCTCATAGAGAACCGGCACAATGTAGAAGGCGGCCAGCAGCATCCCCATTGCCATCGCCGCCGCGCCATAGAAAAACACACGAGAGTTCCGCCGGAAGGCGGTGATGACTGCCAGCAGCAATACCGCGAGATACGAGGCGATAATTGCCGCCGGAACGTTGGTTAGCCAGACGGCGGCGATGGTCAGTGCCAACGGTACAAACATCGCGCGCGGGGGGCGGTCGCGAACAATCCACAGCACCAGCAGCGGCAAGAATGAAGCTGCGAGCAGTTCAGCGAAGGCACTGCGAACGTAGATGGTCAACAGCATGTAAGGGTTCACTGCATAAGCCACGGCGATCAGAGTCGCGTCCGGCTCGTCGAACCATTCTCGCGCCATCCGGTGCATCGCCAGCCCGGCAAGAAAAACGGCACAGTACACGAATGCAGCTGGGACGACGCTCCACGGGAGGACGGTGCCGAGCGCAGCTCCCAGAATCCACGAAAGGGGCGGATAGAAGAGGAAGCGCGGTTCGCCGCTGCCGTAATTGGCATAAGCGGCCCATCGCGGGTAGACGATTCCCTCGCGCCACTGCTGGGCTACTTCCATCCAGCTATTCATATGGAAGGTGAGATCGTGGCCGCACGCGATGCCGCGAACGCTAAACGGCGCGACCACAGCGACGGCGGCCAACGCCAGCGCAAGAGGCGTCGCCCTTCTCATCGTGGAAGCGGGCTGTGGCATGTGTCCTATGTTAACGTCCGGCAACCGGCGACAGGGCGAGGGGAGTCGGCCGTCTCCGGTACGCGCTGTCCAATTCCGGTTTCCTTTTTGCCATTCATCAACTATTCATGCGCGGTTCAACTGGAATTGATGTGTAGAGGCTATGAAGGTACAACCTCGGAATCCATGTCTGAGGAGTGGAAAGGGTGAGGAGAAATATGCGTCAAGTACTTGCAACAACGTTGATGGCGGCCATAACCTTCGGACCGCTGGTAAACGCGAACGCTGCGGAGGCGAACGCCACATCGGCTAAACCGGCTACCAAATCGATAGCCGTTCATGTGCCCACGGCAACTCCCATTCAGCACATCGTGGTGATCTTCGGCGAGAACATCTCCTTCGATCACTACTTCGGCACCTATCCCAACGCGACCAATCCTTCAGGTGAGCCGGTTTTCACACCCCTAGGCGGAACGCCCACCGTTAACGGAATTCAGGGCGAGCTCAGCCTCCTCAATCCGAATCTGAATCCGGCTAACGGAAGCGGTGCAACCAATCCGTTCCGCCTGGACCGCTCGCAGGCAGCGACCGCCGACCAGAATCACGACTACACGCCCGAACAGGCGGCCTTCGATAAAGGGTTGATGGATCTGTTCCCGGCTAACGTCGGCGTTGCCGGACCTCCTCCTGGTGGCGGCGGCATCGTGGACACCACGGGCCTAACCATGGGCTACTACGATGGCAACACGGTCACCGCATTGTGGAACTATGCTCAGTACTTTGCGTTGAATGACAACGCTTATGGCACCAACTTTGGTCCTTCCACGGTGGGCGCCATCAATCTGGTCTCCGGTCAGACCAATGGGGTCATCAACAACATTCGTGGCACCGGCGCGGTTATTGGCGACGGCACTGGCGGCCTGACGCTGATTGGCGATTCCGATCCCAACGGCGATATGTGCTCTACCTCGTCAGGCGAAAATCTCGACATGAGCGGAACCAACATCGGCAACCTGCTCAGCACCGCGGGCGTCAGTTGGGGCTGGTTCCAGGGTGGTTTTGACCTCACCATTACCAACCCGAACGGCACCACCGGTTGCAACCGTTCGCACACTTCGACGGTTACCGGCGTGACCGAGAAAGACTACATTCCCCATCACTCTCCCTTCAACTACTACGCCTCGACGGCTAATTGGCCGCACACCCGTCCGACGTCCGTGTCGACCATTGGCCAGAATGGCGATGCCGGCAACCACAACTACGACATTCACGACTTCTTCGACGCCATCAACGCCGGCAACTTTCCGGCGGTAAATTTCCTAAAGGCGCCGGGATATCAGAATGCGCACCCAGGCTACTCCGATCCGCTAGACGAGCAGACTTTTGTGGTCGACACCATCAACTTCCTGATGCAGACCAGCTACTGGCCCAGCACCATGGTCGTCATCAACTATGACGATTCCGACGGCTGGTACGATCACCAGATCGGCCCCATCCTCGAAACTTCGCAGACTTCCGCCGATGCCCTTACCGGCGCGGGCAACTGCGGCATCGTGCCCCCGGTGTTGGGAGGCCCCAACGGCGCCAGCGTCCAGGGACGCTGCGGCTACGGTCCGCGCATTCCGATTCTGGTGATTTCGCCGTACGCTCGCCAGAATCAGGTTGATCACACCCTGTTGGATCAGTCTTCGATGATTCGATTCATCGAGGATAACTGGCTCAACGGGCAGCGAATTGGAGGTGGCTCGTTCGACGCCGTCACCAATTCCGTCGCCTCCCTGCTGCAAATTCAGCCGAACACCTGCGCCCGTTACGTATTACTTAACGACCAGACGGGCGAGGTCACGGCGAGAGGCTGTGCCGCTCCGTAGGACCGGCTGTGACACTTTGTAACCATGTATTAAACTCGGCAATGGATGCGGCACCGCCTGCATCCATTGCTGTTTTATGATCTCTTGTGTTTTCCGAAAGGCCCCCGGTGACCTCACGTCGAACTTTCTTGCGGCAATCCTCCATGATTGCAGGCGGTGTATTGCTGGATGGATCCAGAGCGGCGTCGGCCATGATGCATGCCATGCCGGCGCAGCCCAACACCCTCAACGCCAGCACGCTGGCGAACTTCGTCGATCCCCTTCCCATTCCCACGGTGGCCAAGCCCAGCGGAACGCGGTCGCTACCTTCTTCGCCCAAGACAAAAGTCCCTTATTACCGATTTGCGGCGCAGCCGGTGGAGATGAAGATTCACCGCGATCTTAAAGCGACGCGATTCTGGTCTTTCGGCCCATCGGTTCCTGGGCCAACGTTGGAAATGCGCAGCAACGAAGACGTGCTGGTGGAGTGGGCCAACGAACTGCCGCAACAGCATTTCCTGCCAATCGACTATCGTTTGCACGGAGCCGAGGGCAATCCCCAGGTGCGAACCGTCTCCCACCTGCATGGCGCGCGCGTTCCGCCTGACAGCGATGGTTATCCCGAAGACTGGTTCGTGCCCGGCAAATCCGTCCTCTACCACTATCCCAACCAGCAGGACCCGGCGATGCTCTGGTATCACGATCACGCCATGGGCATCAATCGGCTGAATATTTATGCAGGACTGTTTGGTGTCTCCATCTTGCGGGACCAGTTTGAAGACGGGCTGAATCTACCCAGTGGAAAGTATGAAATTCCGCTGACCATCTTCGACCGGCTGATCACGCCCGAAGGCCAGCTCTACTACCCAATTTCCGACAAGCCACGCGCGCCCTGGGTCCCCGAGGTTTTTGGCGATGCGGTCCTGATCAATGGCAAACTGTTTCCTTATCTCGAAGTCGAGCCCCGCAAGTATCGCTTCCGCGTACTCAATGCCTCGAATTCGCGTTTCTATTCTCTGGCTCTGCAGAACGGGCTTCCGCTTCATCAGATCGGGACGGACCAGGGGCTACTGCCGGAGCCGGTTTCGCTCAAGGGCACTCAGCTGGCGCCAGGCGAGCGGGCTGACATTGTCATCGACTTTAGCGACAGCCGGGGCGAGCAGATTGTGCTGAAGAACGACGCGATCGGCATCCTGCAATTCCGGGTCTCGGCCAACAAGGTCAGCGACAGCAGTTCCCTGCCGAAGCAGCTGCGTCCCGTTCCCAAGATCGCGGAATCGGCGGCGGTGAACACCCGCCTCCTCACCCTTGACGAATACCGAAGCTTCACCGGCGAATCGACCCTGCTATTGCTGAACGAAAAGTATTGGCACGATCCCATCAGCGAGAAGCCGGCCCTCAACAGCACCGAGATCTGGAGCTTCATCAATCCAACCGACGACACTCACCCCATCCATCTGCATGCCGTGCGCTTCCAGATCCTCGATCGCCAGCACTACGAACCCTTTACCTACCAGACCAAGAAGGAATTCCGCTGGCTTGGACCGCGCGTTCCACCCGAGCCTTATGAAGCCGGATGGAAGGATACCGCTGCCGCTCACTCCAAAATGGTTACCCGCATTATCGTGCCCTTCAACGCCTATGCGGGCAAGTATGTCTGGCACTGCCACATTCTGGAGCACGAGGACAACGAGATGATGCGGCCCTACGAGATCGTCGCCGGCGCGTGATAGTCCGGCTTCGCAGTACAATGGCCGAACCTCGTAAAGAGATGCGCTATGACCATTGACGAAGCCCGTAAGGAATTTCCCGCGCTGGAGCGGCAAGTCTTTCTCGACTCGGCCTGCGTCAGCCTCGCTCCCCAGCGCTCAGTTGAGAAGCTGCGCGCCTTTCTCGATATGGCTGCATCTTGCCCCTCGGGCAACGCCTCGCAGCAGCATCTGGATATGGACGCGATGCGAAGCGCTGCGCGTCTTCCGCTGGCCAAGCTGATCAATGCCAGCGAGGACGACATCGCGCTGATGGAGAGCACGACCCACGGTCTGAACGTGGTGGCGGACGCGATTGCTCTCAAGCGCGGCGATCGGGTTGTGGTCTGCGATCTAGAATTTGTTGCGGTTGCGCTTCCGTGGGTTCAGAAGCAGCGGGACATCGGCATCGAGATCGACATTGTGCCCAATCGCGATGGCCAGATCCTGATCGAAGACATCGAGGCGGCGATCACCGCCAAAACCCGCGTCGTCGCGATCAGCTCGGTGCAGTGGAGCAACGGCTTCCTTTGCGATCTGGATGCGCTGTCGCGTCTCTGCCGCGAGCGCGGCGTGTTTCTGATTGTCGATGCTATCCAGCAGATTGGCGCCATTCCGCTCGATGTGCGGAAAACTCCGATTGATGCCCTCGCCTGCGGCGGCCACAAGTGGCTGCTGGCGCCCTTCGGCTGCGGCTTTCTGTACCTCAGCAAGGAGTTTCGCGCCAAGGTCAAACCGCCGCTGGCCGGCTATCTTTCGGAGGTCGAACCGGAAGGCGGTTGGGGAGCATACTTCCAGACGCCGACGATCAAGCCGGTCCGCGATTACGATTTCGTTGACGCCGCCCGTCGCTGGGAAACCGGCGGCACCGCAAACTATCCCGGCGCAATTGCCTTGGCGGAGTCAGTGGAGCTCATCAATGAGATCGGAATCGGCAATGTCGGCGAGCACGTGCTGTGCCTCACCGACTATCTGATTGATAACTTGCAACAGCAAGGGCTCGAGATCGTCACGCCGCTCGATCGCCGCAATCGCTCCAGCATCGTCACCTTCACGCTTGGCGACGTCGAACAGAACGTTGCGCTGGTGGATTATCTTCAGGAGCACAAGGTCCTGGTTTCCTTGCGCTATACGTCGGGCGTTGGCGGAGTGCGGGTCGCGTGCCACCTGTTCAACAATCGCGAGGACATTGGCCGCCTGGTTGAAGTGACCGGCGAATTTGTTCGCCGCCACGCAAAGGCTACCGCCTGATGGCCGCCGATCCCCTTCCCGTACTCGACCATCACGCACAGGCTATCGCCAACGAACAAGGTCTGGCGCGCCAGCTCAGCGAGCGCCAACTGGGCATGATTGCCATCGGCGGCGCGATTGGGACGGGATTATTTCTGGGCAGCGCGCTGGCCGTTCGCACTGCAGGACCGGGCGTCATTCTCAGCTACATCTTCGTCTCTGGAATTGCGCTGCTGCTGATGTACTGCCTGTCGGAGATGGCGGTCGCGCATCCCACGGCCGGCTCCTTCGGCGTCTACGCCGACCTGTATCTTTCGCCGTGGGCGGGTTTCGTGGTGCGCTACACGTATTGGGCGGCGCAATCGATCGCCGCCGGCGGCGAAGCGGTCGCCGCCGCCATCTACACCCGATGGTGGTTTCCCAACACGCCCGTCTGGGCCTGGGTGATCTTCTACTCCGCGCTTCTAATCTATGTGAATGCGCGCAGTGTCGGCGCCTTCGGCAGTTTCGAATACTGGTTCTCCATGATCAAGGTGAGCGCCATCGTGGTGTTCATCCTGCTTGGGGCGAGCATTCTGCTGGGCATACATCAAAAGCGGCCCATTGGACTGGAGAACTTTCACGCTAACGGCGGATTTCTGCCGCGCGGCTGGACTGGCGTGTGGCTGGCGATGGCCTTCGTTATCTTCAGCTTCATCGGCACCGAGGTCGTCGCGGTGACCGCCGGCGAGGCTAAAGATCCGGAGAGATCGGTCCCGCGAGCCCTGCGCACTATGCTCCTGCGCCTGGTCATTTTCTATGTAGGCGCAATTACCATCCTAGTTGGCGTCATCCCGTGGACCGAGATCGAGCCCGGCCAAAGCATCACCGTCAGCCCCTTTGTGCGCGTCTTTGAGTTGATGCATGTGCCGATTGCAGCCGACATCCTCAACTTTGTTGTCTTGACTGCGGCGCTCTCCGGCATGAATTGTTGTCTCTATTTATGCACCCGCATGGTCTTCTCGCTGGCACGCGGCGGCTACGCCCCCGCAGCTCTGGGCAGCGTGTCGAAGAATGGCGCGCCAATTCCGGCGCTGGTGGTGTCGGCCGGCGGCCTGGGCCTGGCCACGCTGTTCGCCATCCTGTTTCCCGCACTCGGCCTACGTGTACATGTTCGGAATTGCGCTGTTCGGCGGGCTGTTCGTCTGGCTGATGATCTTCGTCACCCACCTCAGCTTCCGCCGGCACTGGGACGCGCAAGGAATCTTGCCGGTAAGATCGGGGCCTGTCGTCTTACCCGTGAAAACAACACCGCGCATCTTGCCAGTAAGAATGCCTGGGTTCCCATTCACCACGATCCTCGGGGGAGCGGCGGTGCTGGCGATCATCGTCTCGACGTGGTGGGTTGAGGGCATGAGGGTGACGCTGGAGTCCGGTATCCCGTGGCTGGTGGTGCTCAGTCTCTGCTATTTCGTTTGGGGACGGAAGCGTGCTAGGGCGAGTTGGATGAGTGGAGCCGCGGCGCTAATGTCGTTGCAATTGGGTTTTGAAAGGGCACGGCTTCAGCCGTGCCATCAGGGCGAGCAAAGGAATTGGGCTTTCAGGCCTGAGGGCGAGTCCCTCAGCGGCTAAAGCCGGGTCGTTGATCGGCCGCTAACGGTACGCCTGAACAGGCCGGAAGACAACCAGTTGTGCCGTCGGCTGAAGTCGGGAAAAAATAAACGGCTTATCGGCACGCCAAGTCGTGCCCTGTTCCAAGCACTCAACGCACAACACCTCATAGAGACTAGGCGGATCGGAAACAGCACACGCTTGCCCTCCTTGACCTCGCGTTGGCGAGCCGCGAACCGAGCTTCTTAGCAGCCGGTGAAGTCGTGCCCCTTAAAGATCGGCGAGTTGGCCCCAAGCGACATCCTCTTGTCCGATTCGGCTGATGGAGCGCGGTAATGGGTCACAGTCTGTGAAGAATTGTAAAATCGCGCGAAGTTCGCGATCCGGGCTGAACTTTTTTTCTCGCTCCACGTCTATAGCTGTAACCCAAATCCAAGGTGGGCGCTCGAACCCCAACAGTACGAATCGGGCGCCCACCGCGCAAGCTTTTCCGGGCATCAGCGTATCCACGCGATAGTGGAGCACGAGCTCTACGGTCTCAATCCTTGGCTGCTCGCTCGTGACGGCAACAGACCAGTCAGGGGCTAAAGCCGTTCCTCGACGACTTGGCGGCACGGCTGAAGCCGCGCCCTGACACAAAGCGATCTCTGAGATAACTTCCGCTGGCCGGCGGGACCGCAACGGTCACACACCATCCCCCTTACTCCACGGCGTACATGCCAACAATCCGCTCGATGGCGCGCCGGCAGACTGCGCAAAATCTGTCGTAGCGGCTGAACATGATGCAGTTCTCCTGCGGACGATAGAAGCCGTGCGCCTCGTAGTTCGCGCCCTCAAAAGCTCCCACTCGATCGGAATACTTATCAGTCCCCAGCAGTTCGTCCTCGTGCTTCTTCTCTTTTTCGAAAAGCGCGTTCATCTCCGCTTCCGAACGATTTTCTTTGCGGATTTGTCGCCGTTCCGCCTGGATGTCTTTCTCGTACGCCTCGAACTCCGCCTTACGCCACGGCGTCGGAACAGGCGTCCCGGCGACGACCAGGTCTTTCCATTTCAGCATCGCCGGGTCCAGCAGCGCGGTCACATTCGGCTCCCACGGCTCAATGCGCTTCTCTGCCGATTCGACGGCTACGTCGGAGGTGAAGTACTCATCGGCCAATCCGGCAAAGTGGTGGCCGAACTCGTGGACAAAGACATACGGCCCCCACTCGCTGTTGATGGCGACGGTGGCGTAGAGGTTGAAGATTCCGCCGCCGCCGTAGGTTTGCGAGTTGGTCAGGATCTCGATGAACTCATAGGGCGCGTAGGAGGCCACATCGCGCAGCGCGCGATTGTCGGTAGTCATGATGTAGCGCTCGCTGCCGAAGGTGTCATACGAAGTGCCCAGCGGCGGATGCCGATACAAACCTGTGGAAGGCCGCGAGATACCAGGCTCATGCGCGGGCGGACATAGGCCCCACACGTTGAAGTCCTTGCGATGCTCCTTGAACGGCGAGCGCGAGAACAGGATTTCGGTGGCGCGCTTGGCGTCCGCCTCGAACTTGCCGCGCTCGGCGTCGGTGTAGCCATCGCCTAGGATCAAAAGATCGACTTTAGTCTCCGGCTCGCCCATCTTCTGGATGGTCAGCAGCGGCCCTGGCGAAGGCGGGTTCGTCCGGTCAATGAATTGGTCTTTGGGATCGATGGTGGTCGTCCAGACATCATGGAAATCAATGTCTTTGCCTTCCCTGCGCTCCTTGAGCACGATCTTCACCGGCGCGGTGGGAGCGGGAAAGCGCAGGGACTCGGAGAAGGTGCGATTGAGTTTCTTGGCTTCGTCGGTGTCTGCCCACTCGCTGAAGAGCGTGCCAAAGCCGCGCGAGTACAGCAGCTTGCCGCTCGCCTGGTCGTGGACCTCGAAGAAGTAATTGCCCAGGTTGGTGTCATCGATGGTCTTCGCCATGTCGCCCGGCCACGGCAGCGGCTCGTAGACGACGCGATCGAAGCTGAACATCTCCTGCGTAGCATTGCCGGTGTGATAGTAGTCGAGGCGCATAGTGGGAGGATTGACTGCGTGGGCGGCGGACAATGCGAGCGTTGTGGAGGCGATCAGAAAATAACCCTTAAGAGTTCGAAATGGCATGAGCTGTCTCCTGGCTGCGGCGAGCAAATGACCAACGAGCAAGACTGCTTGAGTGCGACGCCGCAGTCAAGTGCCGCGAATTTTAGTTTGACTACCGATGGGCGCCTTTCACGCCTGGGCGGGAGTCGACACCCGGTTGCCTTGCTTCGCCCGCCGCGGTGGACTCTTTTCAGGATGGCAAAGGAACCAAACTGTACTACTAGCGAATTTCGAATAGAGTTGCACTTCATGCGTTACAATCTCGCCAGAATCCACAAGTAACGTGCGCATTTCTCCGGCAATTTCCGCTGCACGGCCCCGATCCCGCTGGCAGCGGCGAAGAAATCGCGCGGTTAACCGAGCGGAGATGGCAAGTGCGTCCCTTGCACAATGGCTCTAGCGTGAAAGAACAATTCAGCATGTGGTTGGCGCTGCTGTTCGCCGTACTGTTGGGCGTTCAGGGCGTCAGATGTGTCCTGTTGGCTCTCGATGAGCCTCGAAGCGCCTGGAAGGGTGTCTGTTTCGCAGGAGCAGCGCTCTGCGCATTTGTTGCCTACGCGTTGTGGCGGAAGTTCGATTCCTTGCGCAAAGCCGGAAATGAAGACGACTGAGACGTTGGGACGCGCTGTTCGCTTCTCGCTCTTCGCTCTTCGCTTCTCGCCAGATGCCTCCAGACTTGGCTCATAGGCCGCAGTTGCCGATGCCGTACTCGACTGGCCAATAGCGCCACAACCGGAAATCCAGACGCGAAGAGCGAATGGCGAAAAGCGAATAGCGACCCCATCCCACCGGCGTTACAATAGACTTAGAAGCAGTTACCATGCAGTTAACAGTCTTGCAGCCTGAAGTTCACGAGGCCCGCTGGTGGGAGACGATGGCCGACGGCCGTCTCCACTGCTATCTTTGCCCGCGTCATTGCCATATTGGAGAAGGTCAGCACGGCTTCTGCTTCATCCGCAAGAATGAAGGCGGGACGGCTGATTCAGCTTGGTTACGGACGGCCTGCGGCGCTGGCGATGGATCCGGTCGAGAAGAAGCCGCTCAATCATTTTTTCCCGGGAACGAAGATTCTCTCCATGGGCACAGCCGGCTGCAACATGGGCTGCCTGTTCTGCCAGAACTGGGACATCTCGAAGGCAAAGTCGGACCAGGTCAACTCCCTGGCGCTGAGCCCAGAGCAGGTGGTCGAGATCGCGCTCGAACATCGCGCACCGCACCTCGCCTTCACCTACAACGAGCCGACCATCTGGGGCGAGTACGTCATCGACATCGCGCGCGAGGCGCACAGCGCGGGCCTGAACAACGTGATGGTCTCCAACGGCTACATCACGCGCGAGGCGTTCTTCGACATCTACCGCCATATCGACGCCGCCAACATCGACCTGAAGGCCTTCACTGAAGGCTTCTACGGCAAGATCACCATGACTCACCTGCAGCCGGTGCTCGATGTCCTGAAGTGGCTGCGGCACGAGACCGGCGTCTGGTTCGAGCTCACCAACCTCATCATCCCCACGCTGAACGATGGTGACTCGGAATTCAAAGAGCTTTGCAACTGGGTGCTGGAAAATCTGGGCGACGATGTTCCGCTGCACTTCACTGCGTTTCATCCTGACTTCAAGTTGCAGGACAAGCCGGCGACTCCGCCGGCGACGCTGCACCGCGCGCGGCACATCGCGCTCCAGATGGGCCTTAAATATGTCTACGAGGGCAACATCTACTCCGACGGCGCAAACACGATCTGTCCTGGCTGCAAGCAGACGGTGATCACGCGGTCGTGGCACTCCGTGATGTCGAACAAGTTGAAGAACGGTTGTTGCGTGGAATGCGGCACGCGCATCGCTGGCGTGTTCGCTAGGGCTGAAGCCGTGAAGCGGAGAGAGTGGGCGGCGAAGGCGTAACCCCAGAGACATAGAGAAACACTTCCCCGGTAGTGTCGTTGGATTGATTTCATGAAGGCATTCCGGGTGGGACAAGTTCCCGGCCGGATGCCTTACTTTTTTTGCGACTGTCATCCTGCTCGCTCCGATTTCAGATGGCCGCGCGCCAGTGACTCGCGCGCAGAGATATGCCCAGTATTTCCGGGTTCGCGCTGGTTCCCTTCCGGCGCGCTCGCTGCTGCAAAGCAAGCTAGGAATTGTCATTGCGCAACGACCGAACGTCTGTCTCATGTAATGCTTTCTCACATAGTCTTTTTAGTAACAGTTCAGCACCGCCCAGTCACTGGCGTAGGTTTTGAACTTTGACTGGCGGGAGGCTGTTAGGAATTGGCATTAACTCGTATTCTCATTGTTGACGACTGCGAAGCCTGGCGTTGTAAGGTTATCAAGCTGCTGCAGGACTGCGCGGACTGGCAGATTATCTGCGAAGCTTCGGATGGGTTCGAAGCCGTTCAGAAGACGAAAGAGCTGCAACCCGACCTGGTTTTGCTGGATATCGGGCTTCCCAACCTGAATGGCATCGAGGCTGCTCGCCAAATCCACGCGATCGCTCCATACCTAAAAATACTGTTTCTCAGTGCAATTCTGGATTCGGACGTGATCCAGGAGGGGTTGTGTGCGGGCGCGCAGGGTTACGTCCTGAAATCCGATGCAGCCCATGACCTGTTGCCCGCCCTGGAAGCGGTCATAGCGGGCAAGCAGTTTGTGTGCAGCCGCTTTGCGTTCCACGATCCGAACTCCCCTCGGAGTAACGACTCTCACAGCCCTCTTGATCACGCTGGCAAACCAGATCGGCCGTTCCATGACTGAAGCGCAACAAGCGGCACAGGCACGGCTGAAGAAGTTAGTCGCGATGGACATAACGGCAATCCTGCTGGCCTACGGTGTCGACCGGGACCAAGCACGCCGCATCGGTCTGAACGCAGCCGACGAGGCCCAACAGTCCGCCGGTATGTTGCGCCTTGTGAAATTCAGCTCGCCGGGCGTCAAGCTGATCCTGAACAAGGCCGATGACGAATTCGACCAGTCCGTCAAGCACGATGAGCCGCTCGGGGATTTTGTCAGGCATCGGTAACTCAATCCGGGATACAATCACGGCCTGATTCCGCACCTATACCCCGGGGGCGACACTTTGACTACATCTGATCTGACCGCGCTGATAAGAGATCTGGACCCGCCATTTCTTGCCGATCTTGCGCCGCTCGAAATCAACACCGTTCTGGCCGCTTCACGCCAGCGGCGGTTCCTGGCAAACTCTGTGATCACCAACCAGGGCCACCCTGCCAGTCACATATTCATGATCCTCAGCGGCAGCGCCAGAAGTTTTTTCCTTACCCCGGGCGGGCAGAAATTGCAGATGCACTCATACCCGGCAGGGGAGATGTTTGGCGGCATGGCATTACTGTCGAGAGCCTCCGATTATCTCTTGAGTACGGAAGCCGTCAAAGACAGTCACACGCTGGTATGGGAGCACGGTAAGATACGCAGCCTGACGGAGCGATATCCCCGCTTGCTCGACAATGCCCTCTCGATTGCGTCGGACTACCTGAATGTGTCGATCGCCGCTCAAGTCGCGCTAAGCTGCCACACGGCGCGACAGCGGCTGGCAGAAGTGCTGGTCAATCTGGCCAGTGGAATCGGCCACCGCGTTGCCGGAGGGATCGAACTCATGGTGCGCAACGAGGAATTGGCCGCCGCCGCCAACATCACACCATTTACTGTCAGCCGAGTCATGAGCGAGTGGCAGCGCGACGGCGTCCTGGCAAAGAGGCGAGGCAAGGTGCTGCTTCCCGCTCCTGAACGGCTCCTGCTCGAGGACCTCTGATCGGCTTCCCACCTCCAGGAATTTCTTCTACCGCCCCCACATTGCTCCAGCGCAATCTTAATCTTGCCATTGGACAACGACCGAACCAATCCAGGCATGCGATGATTGCGTTAGTTTGTATCCAACCGGATTTGCGAACAATCGCAGAATGCTATGGACGAGCCGGTTGGAAGACAGAGGGCCACTCCGAACCGGTGGTCCTCTGCGTTTGCCAGCAAGGTACCGGCGTTCACCCATGTGACCTCCTACAGATCAATTGCTCGAACCAGAAGCTGAACAATCCCTTTGTCTAGAGACGCAGCAAGATGGTTGCGCTGCGGTAGTTGGAGAAGTGCGTGTCTAAAGCAAACCCCATGGTTGTTTTGTGTGTGGATGACGACCCCGCAGGACTGATGGCCCGCCGCCTGGTCCTTTCCATCGCCGGATACGATGTCCTGACCGCAACTTCCGGCGAGGCAGCGTTGTGGATTCTTCGCACCAGCCACGTGGATATGGTCATCACCGATCATTTTCTTTCGGGCTTCGAAGGCGTTGAAATCTTGGCGTCGATAAAACGAACGAAACCAGCGATCCTCGTCGTTCTGCTAACCGCGACGCCGGTGCTGCCTCCAGGTGCAGAAATGGCTGATCTGGTTCTCATCAAGGGTATCGCTCCTCCGGAGTTCCTCGCCGCGATTGCCAAGCTGGCGGAAGGACGCCACGGTTCAGCTGAAGACAATCGCCGCGGCAATGGGGGATCCCGGTAATTTCGCCGCATGGGGTCGGCGGCCGTTGCAATCCGTCCAGCCGGCTTCTTTCCAGGTATGCGAGCGGATGGGTACCCCCTCCCCTTATTAGCTCGTAAGTTATTGATTCTACGCAAAAATCCCCGCAACAATTTGAGCCCGTAGGACTTACACGTAAAAATTTGAGCCACAAGGACTTAGGGTAACGAAATTCGCCCAGAAGAGCTTTCCCCGATTGCTCACATCCTTATCGCAGATTTTCAAAGAACTACGCTGCAAACCTCGGCAGCACCGGAAACTGGCTCCGGCACACTAGAGTTTATCCGGCGTCTGGATTCGCGCTAAGCGACAAAATGCGCCGCACGAAACGAAGGTAACCACAATTCCCAAAATGGATGGCAGTTAGGTGGGGGTGTTCCTTAATCTAGTGTGTCATCAATCTAGTGGGTCATCCCGACCGGAGCCTCCGGCTTTTTTCCACCGACATCTTTTGCCCTCTCATCGATGTGTCATCCCGACCGAACCCGCTTCAGCGGGTGAGTGGAGGGACCTGCTGTCCTCCGGTGTTGGCAGGATTTCGATTTATCAGCTTGACCGGTTTGCCCCAGTCCGCGGCCAGGTCTTCCCACGTCGGGTTCTCGCGCTCGATCAGCCATACCTTCTTTTCACGACGCCACCGCTTCAGTTGCTTCTCCCGGCCGATCACGTTCTGGATCCAGGCATGTTGTTCGTAGTACACCAGGCGATGAACTTTGTAGTCATTGGTAAAACCGCCAATCTCGCCTCTGCGGTGTTGGAAAACTCGTGCTCGAAGGTTGTTAGTCACGCCAATGTACAGCGTTCGCGACTTGCTGGCGAGGATGTAAACGTAGTAGCGGTGCTCCACTATTTCATGTTGGAGCCAGATCGTTGTACACGTCGGTGAGCTGCGTCACACGACGGACAGCAGGTCCCTCCACGCGGGCTGAAGCCCTTGGTCGGGATGACACATTACAGGGACCATGGCGTGGGCGAGCACTAGCAGGCAATCGTCCGCTAGTATTGCGCGTGTCATCCCGACCGGAGCGTCCGGCTTTTTTCCGCCCGCATCTTTTGCCCTCTCACCGATGTGTCATCCCGACCGGAGCGTCCGCGCTCTTCCCGACTCGCATCTTTTGCGAGTCGGGCGGACGCGGAGTGGAGGGACCTGCTGTCCGGCGCGGTGGCAGGATTTCCCTGTATCTATTCCAGCCCAAACTCCTTCCACCGCTTCGCCACCTGCTCCTTGGTCTTCTCGTCCACGCCGGGTGCCCCAGGTCTCGCGGTGTTCGAGACCTGGGACTTGGCGCTACTCCAGTCCAAACTCCTTCCACCCCTTCGTCACCTGCGCCTTGGTCTTTCGTCTATGTGGGTTTCCTCAGCCATGGGCGCTCACGCAGAGGCTGATCTGCTCGGCTTATCGAAAAGGATTGTCAATCCGCAAGTCGCCAAACGTTTGCCCGTGACGCATGTCTTCGCTGTAAAGCACGCCACACTGCGCCTCTAGGGCAGCGGCAATAATCAAAGCGTCGTACCAGGACAATCGGTACCGTTCGTACAGCCGCAAGGCTTCAGCAAGTAAGGCTTGTGATGACTGGACGGCCAACATAGGACGAAAAACAGAGGCCAGGTATTGTTCCGCCTCCGCCAAGGTCATGGGCGGCGCGAAGCGGCGGAACGCAACATTAAAGAATTCCTGCGCCACCTGGTAGCTGATGATTCCATTACGGCTGCCGACGCCCTCCTGAACCAACTGCGCTGCGCGCTGGGCCTTGCCTGTCGGAGTTCCGCCCAGGGAGTAGATGAAGATATTGGTGTCGAGGAAAAACCTAGCGTTCATTCATCTCGTCCCGAGTGTAGGGGCCGCCGGAGCGGATGTGCCGCAGTCGCCTCATTAAAGCGTCAAATTCCTGCACGTTGCCGGACTGACGAGTAAAGTTCACCAGCCACTCCCGAAAGGCTGTGTTCAGGGTCTTATGTTGCGAGCGTGCCACCAGACGCGCTTGCTCGATTAAGCTTTCATCGGCACTCAGTGTAATGTTTTTCACAGAAATAGTGTACACGATTTTCGTGTAGGTTTCACTCCAGCCCAAACTCCTTCCACCGCTTCGCCACCTGCGCTTTGGTCTTCTCATCCATGCGAATCTCGTCGGGCCACGGGCGGGTAAAGCCTTCGCTGGGCCATTTGCGCGTAGCGTCAACGCCCATCTTCGATCCGTAATCCGGCAGCCGTGAGGCGTGATCCAGCGAATCGACCGGGCCCAGCGTGAACTGAATGTCGCGCTCGGGATCGATGTTGTTCAACACCTTCAGCGTCACGTCGCCAATGTCCTGCACGTCGACATCTTCATCGACCACCAGAATGCACTTCGTCGACATCGCCTGACCCAGCGCCCAGATGCCGTTCATCACCTTGCGCGCCTGGCCGGGATACGACTTCCTGATCGACACAATCATCAGGTTGTGGAAGATGCCTTCGATGGGCAGGTTCACGTCGACTATCTCGGGAATGGTGAGGCGCATCAGCGGCAGGAAAATTCGCTCGACGGCCTTACCCATGTAAGCGTCTTCCATCGGCGGCTTGCCGACGATCGTGGTCGAGTAAATCGGGTTCTTGCGGTGCGTGACGCAAGTGACGTGGAAGACGGGGTAGAGATCTTCCGGGGTGTAGAAGCCAGTGTGGTCGCCGAATGGACCTTCCATGCGGAGTTCGTCGAGTTGGACATAGCCTTCGAGCACGATCTCCGACGTTGCGGGAACTTCCAGATCGACGGTCTCGCACTTCACCAGTTCCAGCGACTTCTGGCGGAGGAAGCCAGCGATCAGGTACTCCTCGACATCCGGCGGAGCAGGAACGATGGACGAAAACATTACCGCCGGCTCAGTTCCGATGGCGACGGCGACTTCCATTCTTCCGGCAACCTGCTTCCCTTCCGCAACCCGCGAACCACCGCCGGAGCGCGCCATCATGTCGAGCGCCGCGCTCACGGGATGTGCCTCGCCAGTTGCGGCAGCCCGCCGCATCTGCTCGCGATAATGCTCCGCTCCCTGCTTCTGACGCTGCCAGTGCATGCCGGTGCTCTGCGCGTCGTAAACCTGCATACGGTAGGTGCCGGCGTTGCGCTTGCCGGTCCGGGGATCTTTGGTGATGACCGACGGCAGCGTGATGAAGCGACCGCCGTCGAGCGGCCAGCATTGCAGGATGGGATAGTCGTGCAACGAGAATTTGTCGCGCTTGATGACTTCCTTGCACGGGCCGGTGGAAACTTCCTTGGGAAAGAATTTGCCCATCTCGGCCAGCATGGGCAGCATCTTGATTTTGTCGAGCAGTCCTTGCGGCGACTTCACATCCATAAACATCTTGATGCGGTCGGCAATTTCGTCGAGCGAATCGACGTCGAGCGCCATGGTCATGCGGCGCTCGGAGCCGAACTGGTTGATGAGAACCTTCGCGCCAGGATGGCCTTTGACGTTCTCAAAGAGCAACGCCGGCCCGCCCGGGCCGTGCGAACCGCGTGGTCCCCACTTGGAGACGCGGTCAGTGATCTCGGCGATCTCCAGGATGGGATCGGCTTCGGCTTTGATGCGCTTCAGTTCTCCGGCCTTTTCCAGCGCGGAAATCCATTCGCGAAGATCGTAGTAGGCCAAGCTTGCCTCTCTCGGGATACGAGGGATTTGAGTTCGGGAAGATTATAGAGGGAGCGACAGCCGGCAAGTTCTCAAACCTTGCGTCGAAGGACTAACGCTTCGTATCAGGGCATGGCTTCAGCTGTACCGTTCGGTTGTTCCAGAATCTGGGCTTTAGATACTGTGTCGCCACCGGCAGAAGAATTTTGCGGTGGGGTAAACCGCCCGAAAGCCGATCAAACTAGCCGCGAAGCGGCGGCAGCGCAGTTTACCCCGGCGCGTGAGCGGCTGTTACGAAACTCTGTTCGCGGTCGCGTCGGTGGAACAAACCGCAACGAAAAGAGCGCCGTAGGCGCGACATAGTCTAGCCCAGCACGCAGGCGTAGCCGGAGTGCTGGGGGTAGAGTGGGGAAAGGTTGCCGAGTCCCGTAGGGACGGCATAGTTTCGTAACAGCCTCCTGAGAGCCGGGTAAAGTGGGAAATTGAACTGAGCCGCGGAGCGGCGACACCGGTTGCGGCACATTCTCTTCAGCCGCTGACGCCTCTCTGCCGGGGCTGAATCCCTGATAAGTACGCATCCTCTTGCGGCATGACTAAAGTCATGCCCTGTTACAAACCGTCTGAGCCCTGCACCCGCCATTACTCGCAAGCCCTATGCCTTCAACATCGCGCTGATCTCGCGTGCGCTGGCGGCATCCTTGGCAAACGTAAAGGTACCGTGATCGCGCATCTCGCGAGCGCCCCGAAGAAAAGCGCCCAGAGCCGTTCGGTTCAGCGAACTTCCGACGCTGACGCGCTTCACTCCCATTGCCGACAACTCAGCCAAGCTCAGTTGCACGCCTTGCAGTCCCATGACGACGTTCACCGGACGATCGACCGAGCTGACCACGACGGCAATGTCGTCCTTGCTGGCCAGACCCGGGGCATAAAGAACGTCGGCGCCCGCTTCTTGATAGGCCTGCAGACGCGCAATCGTATCTTTCAAGTCAGGCCGCCCGTGCAGGTAGTTCTCGGCTCGTCCCGTCAGAGTAAAGGTGAAAGGCAACGAGCGCGCTGCCTCGGCCGCCCCGCGAACTCTGTCGGCGGCAAGTTCCTTGTCGTAGATAGGATTCTCCGGGCGTCCGGTCGCATCTTCAATTGAGCCGCCAACAACGCCCGCCGCGGCTGCCAGGCTGATGGTCTCCGCAGCGGTCTTGGGGTCGTCACCGAAGCCGTTCTCCAGATCGGCGCTTACGGGCAGATCGGTGGCAGAGGCGATTTCGGATATATGCTTCAGTATCCTGTCACGATCAACGGTGTTGTCCAGCTGTCCGGCCGAGAAGGCATAGCCCATGCTTGTAGTAGCCAGCGCCTCAAAGCCCAAGTGCGCCAGCAGTCGGGCCGTCCCTATGTCCCATGGGTTGGGAATGATAAAAGCGTGGTCGCGTTGATGGAGCGCGCGAAGGGCCTGTCCTTTTTCAGCTTGCGTCAGCATGATGATTCCTTGAACCTGCGATGGCTAAGACCAGGCTTCCATTCTAGAACTTCGACGAGCCGGTTTGCGTATGTAAAGGAGGCCCGGAAATTCCGATTCGCTATACTTATTCGTTTTGGCGCTGGTTGCCAGGTTCGGCTGGTTCGAGCCGTGGAACCACGTCGCAGAAGGGACATGATGTTTCGTCGTCGCGTTTTATTAGCTGCTCTGCTTTTTCTTCCTGCGTTTGCTCTTGCGTGGCAAACAATTCCTCCCCTGCCCAGCACGCCCAAGCATCCGGTGGTCGATGACTACAATGGCGTCAAAGTTACCGACGATTATCGCTGGCTGGAAGACAGCAAGAGTCCGGCAGTCGTTGCCTGGACGCAAGCTGAGAATGCGCATGCCCGCGCCATTCTCGACGCTCTGCCGATACGCAATCAGATTCAGGCTTTCTTGAAGAAGCTGGACGAGACCAGTTCGCCTGGGTTCGGCGGCCTGGCGATTCGCGGCGGCGTGCTGTTCGCCTTCTACTACGAGCCCGGCAAACAACAGGGCATCCTGGTCACGTTGCGATCGCCGGACGACCTGGCGTCCAAGCATGTCGTACTGGATCCGGCGCAGATCGATGCCACGGGCTCCACGGCAATTCAGTTCTATGTACCGTCACAAGACGGCAGCAAGGTTGCGGTATCGCTGGCTCAAGGCGGCAGCGAGATGGGATCCGTATACGTCTACGACGCGGCGACCGGCAAGCCGCTGGGCGATGTAGTTCCGCATACCACGGCCATTGGCGGGGGCAGCGTCATTTGGAAAGACGACGGCAGCGGCTTCTACTACACGCACTTTCCCCGCGAAGGCGAGCGTCCCAAAGAGGACTCAAATTTCTACCAGCAGATCTATTTTCACAAGCTGGGCACACCGTCCAGCGAAGATGCCTACGTCCTGGGCAAGGATTTTCCGCGGATTGCCGAGACCGTATTGACCGCGAGCGAGGACGGCAAGTATCTGCTGGCCACGGTGGGCAACGGCGACGGCGGCAACTACGAGCACTTCCTGTGTGGGCCCGATGGCAAGTGGATGCAGATCACGCAATTCTCCGATGGCATCAAGGCGGTGGTTGTGGGCAGCGATGCCCTCTACATGCTGTCGCGCGACCATGCGCCACGCGGCAAGCTGCTGCGCTCGCCGCTGAGTTCGCCCGAGCTGAAAAACGCGAAGGTGATTGTGCCCGAGAGTTCGAAGGTCATCCAGGATTTTCAATACACGCTGGCCGGCATGCAGCCGACTTTCGTTCCCACAGCGACCCGGCTGTATGTAACCGAGTCCGTCGGCGGGCCCACCGAGATTCGTATCTACGATCAGACCGGACATGACCTCGGCACCGTCCCTTCGAGGCCGGTTTCGACGATCACCTCGATTCTGCCGCTTGGTGGCGACGCGATTTTGTTCGGCAACGTCAGCTATGTCGAGCCGATGGCCCGGTACCGCTACGATCCCGCGTCGAAGAAGGTGACGGTTACCGCCATACGCGAAACCTCGCCCTATAATTTTGACGGCGTCGACGTGGTGCGGGAACTCGCCATCTCAAAGGACGGCACAAAGGTCCCGCTGACCATCTTCCGGCGCAAGGAAACCAAACTCAACGGGCAGAATCCGGCCATCCTCACTGGCTACGGCGGATTCGACTTCAGCTTGACTCCTTACTTTGATCCCGGACTCTTACCGTGGCTGGATGCCGGTGGCGTTATCGCGATCGCCAATCTGCGCGGCGGCGGCGAGTTTGGCGAGGACTGGCATCAGCAGGGGGCTCAGACTCACAAGCAGAATGTCTTTGACGACTTCATCGCGTGTGCCGAACACCTCATCACTAAGGGATATACGAATCCTTCCCGGCTTGGCATTCAGGGCGGCAGTAACGGCGGCCTGCTGATGGGCGCGGTGCTGACGCAGCGGCCGGACCTGTTCCGCGCCGTTGTCTCTGGCGCAGGACTTTATGACATGCTGCGCTTTGAGATGACGCAAAACGGCCAGTACAACGCAACCGAGTATGGATCGGTGAAGGATCCCGAACAGTTCAAAGCGCTGTATGCTTACTCGCCTTATCACCACGTGCAGGATGGGATCAAATATCCCGCGGTACTGTTGACGGTGGGCGAGAACGATCCACGCGTCGATCCGTGGCATTCGCGCAAGTTTGCCGCGGCACTGCAGGCGGCAACGGCTTCGAAGTATCCGGTGCTGCTCCTCAGCTTCTCCAATGCCGGACATGGCGGCATCGGCTCGTCCGCGGACCAGCAAATCTCCATGGCAGCTTATGAATTGGAATTTCTATATGACCAGCTGGGCGCGAAATGGGTCGAGCCTCCGATGTCGCATTAGCGTCCTGAATCAGAAGATCGTTACATAAATCGCGGTTTGTGTCAGGGTACGACCTGACAGGCCGCTAGACGCATGTGCTCGTAGTATTTATATGTACAGAACAGTGGCAGAAAGTCGCCCTTGGACTGCTTTGTAACAGGGCACGACTTCAGTCGTGCCGATAAGCCTATTATTTTTCTTCCCGAGCCGGCTTTAAGCCGGCGGCCCGTCGGCATCAATTCTGCGCCGGCGCTTCTTTCTGGATTACGCTGACAGTCAGCGCTCCGCAGGGATGCAAAAAGGAGATTGCCTGAATCACCGTACCCTGCGAGACGGTGAATTCAAAGTCTCGCCCCATCGCAACCGAGGGCAGTGACAATCGTGAGGTAGGCGCACAAAGCGTCTTCACGCTTCCCCCGGTCATGTTCGCCAGCTCGCCGGCAGCATCGCTGATGTCCTGCGGAGACAAGTCGGCGGAATCGACTCCAAGCAGATTGGCGCAGACTTGGCGGGCCAGCTCCAGATCGATGTCCAGACGCACGGCTCCCTGCCAATCTCCGACGATCTGCACGGTTGATACCAGATATCCTTTGTGAGTATCGAAGCCGATCAGCGCCGCGCTGGGCGCCAGCTGCATGCCTGCCATGGAACCAAAGATTTCGTCCACCACCGTTACCAAGTCGATGCTGCTGATTTCCGCAACCATGAACTTACCGGTCCTTTAGCTTGTAGCAAACATAATTCTTCGCTTGAAATAGTTGAAATTCCGCGTCCAGGTTCAACGTGGTCTCCGCACAACCCAGGAACAGAAATCCATCGGGACGCAGGATGCGGCGCACCCGGGCGAGAATTTCCCTGCGGGTCTGTACGTCGAAATAAATCAGGACATTGCGAAGAAAAATAATGTCCGCCGGCGGAATGGCAGCGCTCCAGGGCTCGCTCAGGTTCATGAATTGCAACGTCACCATGGCGAGGATTTCGGGCTTCAGTTGCCAGTGCAAACCCTGCTGGGTGAAGTAGCGGGTCAATAGCTTGGCCGGCAGCCCACGGTTTACCTCCAATTGGCGGTAGAGGCCGCCGCGCGCGCGTTCCAGGATGGTGCTGCAAAAATCGGTACCCAGTATGGAGAAGGTCCAGCCGGGCAGGTTGAACTGCTCGCGAATCGCAATGGCTATGCTGTAAGGCTCCTGACCGCTCGAACAGGCGGCGCTCCAGATGGAAATTTTGCGCTCGGCGGCGCGACGTTTCATCACCTCGGGAAGAACAACCTCAGTGAGCGCCGCAAAGCAATTGCAATCGCGGAAGAACCAGGTTTCGTTGTTGGTCATGGCATCCAGGACTTTGCGATGAAGACCATTGAAGCTCTGGCGCCGCAATACACCAAGCAGCTCCTGCACCGAGGAACACCCGTGCTCGCTGACGAGGGGGGCCAGGCGCGTCTCAGCCAGATACTCCTTGCCGGGATCAAGCACGATGGCCGTGTGGTTCTTCAGCAGCGTCCGCAGATAATCGAAGTCGATAGCCGCCAGGCTCATGAGGCCACTCCCAGCGGCCGGGCCGAGGCGCAGGTCAGGGGACGAAAAGCGGTGACCTGCCGGACGATGTGCGCGGCAATCTCAGAAAGCGGCAGAACGGCATGGGCGAGTCCAGCCTTGGCCACAAAGCCGGGCATGCCCCACACCACCGAGGTCAGCTCGTCCTGAGCTACGATCTCAGCCCCAGCCTGGGTCAGCATCTCACAACCCCGCAGTCCATCCTGTCCCATCCCCGTCAGCACTACGGCGAGAGCGCGGCTGGAAAAAACCTGGGCCACCGAACGGAACAGTACATCCACCGAAGGGCGGCAGGAGTTTTCCGGCGCCTCCTGGTTGATTCGCAATCGTGTGTCCTGACCCTGGCGAACCACCGCCAGGTGATAGCCGCCAGGGGCTATCCACATTCGCCCCGGCTTCAGCACCTCGCCGTCTCCCGCTTCGGAGACTCCAATCTGACAGAGGGCCGTCAAGCGCTGGGCCAGAAAACGGGTGAACGCGGCAGGCATGTGCTGCACGATAAGCAATGGCACCGGGAAGTCCGCGGGGATGCCGGGTAGTACTTGCGCCAGGGCGTTTGGCCCACCCGTGGAACACCCGATGGCAACCACCTGGATGCGATTCGGAAGCGTAATCCGCCGGGGCGACGGCGGGCGGGTGACGAGTTGCGCTGGTTGCGGCGCAGGCGATGGTTGGCAAAGCGCCTTGATTCTGGGAAGCAAAGCCTCGCGAATCCGCTCGCGGGCAGAGTTGTAGCCGGAATCCACCGGCTTGGCAACATAGTCGCTTGCGCCCAGGGCCAGCGCGTCGATGGTGGCCTCGGCTCCGCGCTCCGTCAGGGTGCTGAACATGATGACCGGAAGCATGCGGCGCGCACTGCGCATGGCCCGCAATGTTTCCATGCCATTCATCACCGGCATCTCGACATCGAGGGTAACGATATCGGGGCAAACCTGGTCGAACAGCGCCAGGGCGATCTGCCCGTTGGCCGCATAGCCGGCCACTTCCAATTCCGGATCGGAGGCGATCACCTCCGACAGCAGCCGCCGCATCACCACGGAATCGTCCACTACCAGCACGCGGATCTTGCGCACAGGCGAACTCATAAGCCAACCAGCCGCAGCTTGTCGGTGACCATGTCGGCGGTAAACGGCTTCATGATGTACTCATTGGCTCCCGCCGACAGGGCCTCGGACATCTGGCCCAACCCGGTTTCCGTGGTGACCATCAGGATCTGGGTACGGTCGAACTGGGGCTGCTGCCGGATGCGCTCCAGTAATTGCAAGCCATTCATCACCGGCATGTTCCAGTCGATCAGAATGACATCCACCGCTTCCACCTTTGCCAGCAATGTCAGCGCGTCCATGCCATCCTTGGCCTGAACAATCTCGAAGCCCTGCCGCTTGAGCGTCATGCCGAGAATTGCCCGCATCGCTGACGAGTCATCTACGATCAAAGCGCGCATTCCAGCTCCTCTCTTGCACGGGCCGTCGCGGGCGTAATACCGATGGCGGCTGCAGGAAGAATCTCCCGCAGCCACCATCGGCAAAAGGCGTCAGTACTTGAACTGCGCGATGAGGCCTTGCAGTTCGGCAGCCATGCGTTCCAGCGATTGCGCCGACTTTTGCGTATCGTTGGCCCCGGCGGTGGTACTGTGCGCCGCCTCCGCCACCCCGCTGATGTTCTTGGTTATCTCGGAGCTGCCGCGCGCCGCTTCCGCCAGATTGCGGCTGATCTCATTGGTAGTGGCGCTTTGCTCCTCAACTGCGCTGGCGATGGTGTTCTGGATGTCGTTGATCTGCACGATCACCGTGCCGATCTGACCGATGGCCTCGACCGCGCCCTTGGTGTCGGTCTGGATAGCCTCGATCTTGCGGCTGATGTCTTCGGTGGCCTTCGCTGTCTCCTTGGCCAGCTCCTTGACTTCGTTGGCGACCACGGCAAAGCCCTTGCCGGCCTCCCCGGCGCGGGCGGCTTCAATGGTGGCGTTCAGCGCCAGCAGGTTGGTCTGCTGGGCAATGGAGGTGATCACTTTGATCACCTGCCCGATCTCGGCGCTGCTCACTCCAAGCTTGCCGATGGTGACATTGGTGGACTCCGCCGACTTGACTGCCGTGGTTGCGACCCGGGTCGCGTCGGCGGTGTTCTTGGCAATCTCCTTGATGCTGGCGCCCATCTCGTCGGCCCCGGTGGCAACGGTCTGAACGTTGTTGGCAACCTGCTCGCACGCGGCCGAAACCACGTTGGCCTGGGTTGCGGTCTCGTCGGCGCTGGCGCTCATCTGCTGGCTGACTTTGTTAAGCTCCTCGGCCGCCGAAACCAGGGTGGTGGCGTTGGCCCCGATCTGCTGGATGGCCGTGCGCACCTGAGTGGCCAGGGCATTCACCGCGGTTCGCAGCTGCCCGAAGTCGCCGGCATATTCGCTGATCACCTGCGCCGTAAGATCTCCTCCAGCCAGTTTGTCGAGTACTTGACTGACGTCCTGCAACGGTCCGATCACGGCATCGAGGGTGGCGTTGACGCCGTCCACGATCTTGCGGAAGTCGCCGCCATGCTTGGCGGCGTCCGCACGGGTGGAGAGCTTGCCGGCCACGGCGGCTTCCACCAGCAAGTTGGTGTCCGAGATAAGCGCCTTGAGATGAGTACGCACCTGTTCGATGGTGTCGTTGATGAAAGCTTTCTTGCCGGGAAACTTCTCCAGCGGCGCTTCGAAGTTGCCTTTGCCGAACTCGGCGATACAGGCCATGGCCTTTTTCTTGACCGTGATGTGACCCTGGACCATGTCGTTTACGCCTTGCGCCATGGTGCGATAGGCCCCTTCGAACTCCTCCAGCGGAATCGTGGCATCGATGTCGCCGGCATTGTGCGCCTCCGACATGCGGGCCATATCGGCAATGAATTTCTTGACGTTGGAGCGCAGCCGCTCGATGTTTTCGTTGATGAAGGCCTTCTTGCCCGGGAACTGCTCCAGCGGCGCGTCGTAGTTACCTTTGCCGAACTCGGCGATACAGGCCATGGCCTTCTTCTTGACCGCGATGTGGCCGAAGACCATGTCGTCTACACCTTTGGCCATCGTGCGGTATGCGCCGGCGAACTTCTCCGGCGGAATCATGGCATCGATATCGCCGGCGTTGTGCGCCTCCGACATCCGCGCCATCTCCTCGGTCAAGCCGCTGAGAGCGTCGATGCACTGATTCAGGTTGTTCTTGATGGTGTTGAAGTCGCCGTTGTAGTTATCGGTGATCTTGGGGGGAATGTCGCCCTTACTGATTCTGTCCACGTAGTCAGCCGAGAAATTCAAGGGCCCGACAACGGCGTCCAGAGTGGCATTGAATCCAGCGACGATCTTGCGGAACTCGCCGCGGTGTTTGGCATCGTCGGCCCGGGTGGCCAACTTGCCTTCGACTGCGGCCTTCTCCAGCATCTCCACATCGGCGACCACGTCCGCAATGGAATGCATCATCGCAATGAAAGCCGGAACCAGCTCATCCCTCTCGGAACGCTTGCCGACTTTTTCCAAACCCTCCAACTCCTGCTTGAAGTCGCCGATGGCAATCTGTTTTGTGATTCGGACGGTATTGAGAATACGGTCCTGGGCTATATTCGTCGATCGGCATAACTCCCCGAAAATTCCAGGATAGGTCTCGGCGGCGTGTACCGACATATCGTTCACTGCCATGCGTTCCTGTACCCGGTTGGCTTCCAGCACTCCGCCCAGCGCGTCGACGCAGGCATTCAGGTTGGTCCTGGTGAGGTCAAGCTCGCCGGCAAAGTTGGCCGCGATCTTTTCCGGAATCCTGCCCTGGCCGAGGCAGCCCAGGAATTCGGTCACCACCGTCAGCGGCGTGGTCAGTGTGTCGAGCCCTTCATTGAGGTCGCGCAGGACGTCGCAGTCCTGCGGGTCGAAATCATCCAACTGCGCCCGCTCATGGAGGTTTCCCGAACGCAGGGCCGCGGTGAGGCGGCGAATCTCGTCGGCCAGTTGAGGCTGATCGAGCAGGGCGGCCGGGTGCGAATGGTCTTCCCCGTTCAGCCGGGGTTTGTGATTACCGTTTGCTTTGCTGTGCGCCTGTAGCATGTACGCTCCTTATGGCTGTTCTGCGGGGATGAATCCTGATCGTGCTAGGCCGGGTGGGTGCCCACCACCGACATGGCTTTCTCGGTATCCAGCAAAAGCAGCAGCTGTTGCTTCAGTTTGTAAACGCCGCGAATGAATTCCCGGCCGTGGGAGTCCAGCGTATCGGGCGCCGGCTCGAACAACTGCTCGTCAACTTCGACCACGTCGCCAATCTCGTCCACCAGCAGGCTGATGGGGCCATCGTCGCGGCGGATGACGACGTTCATGGGCAACTCGCCTGCGCCCCGGGCTGCCAGTTCGAGCTGCCGGCGGAGGTCGACCGCGGTAACGATCTGGCCGCGCAGATTGATCAGCCCGCCAATGACCGCCGGCGATAGCGGGATGCGGGTCATTTCCTGGTAGCGGATGACTTCCTGAACTTTCTCCACTTCCACTCCAAACAACAATTTCTGGAGGTAGAAGGTGCATAGTTGCCGACGTTGCTTCATGCCTCTGCCCCCTCGCCGCCCGCCAGTTGCTGGGCCACCAGCAGCGCGGGAACATCCAGCAGGTCGGTCACCCGTTGCTGAATGACCGCCGCCCCCTTGAGCGTTCCTACCTGGCGAATCTGCTGCACCGCCGCTGACTGATCGGCGATGTCCAGGATCTCGTCCACCACCAGGCCAACGCTGCGCCCGTTGCTGGAGTACACGATGACCTGCAACAGCTCGCTGTCGGAGGCGCCGGCGTAGCCCAAAGTCCCGGCCAGCCTCACCAGCGGCATAATTTGTTCGCGATATTGAATGACTTCGTGGCCGGCGTAGCGTTCCACCTGGGTGGCCGGAAACTCCTCCAGGCGTGACACCAGTGACAGTGGAATCGCCATGCGCCCGGCCTCGCCTATGCGGAACAGCAGCCATGACTCGCGCTGCGCGGTGTTCTCCGCCGACTGCTGGCCTGACTTGGCGACGTTCTGCTCACGCAGCTCGCTTACCACTCGGGTCATTTGCGCCAGGCCGAGCACGTCGAGGATAAGCGCCACCCGCCCATCACCCATGATGGTGGCGCCCGCGAAACAGGAAACCGACTTCAACTGCTTGGAAAGCGGTTTGACGACGATCTCCTCGGTATCGTTGATCTCGTCGACCACCAGCCCGAACTGCCGGTCGCCGGCCTGCAAGACGACGATGTTGATGGAGCCGGATACGGCCTCTCCTCCCAGCTGTAGCTCGCGGTTTAGATAGATCAGCGGCAACAGGTTCCCGCGCAGGCGATACACCGAAGCGCCATGCAGGTTCTCGATGCCGCGACCGGCCTCCTGGCCCTCGGAGCGCACCAGCTCGATCAGGCTGACCTGTGGAATGGCGAAGCGCTCGCCGCCGCTGGTAACGATAAGCGCGGGAATAATCGCCAGGGTCAGGGGAATTTTGATCTTCAGCAGCGTTCCCTTTCCGCTGGCGCTTTGCAAGTCGACCATGCCTCCGATCTTCTCGATGTTCGTCTTCACCACGTCCATGCCGACGCCGCGCCCGGAGATGTTGCTGACCTGCTCAACGGTGGAGACACCTGGGGCAAAGGCCAGGTTGAGCAGCTCACGCTCCGACATGCGGGCCGCATGTTCGGCGGCGACGATGCCTTTGGCGATGGCCCGCGCTTTCAGCTTCTCCGTGGCGATGCCGGCGCCGTCGTCGGAGATCTCGATGTTGACCTGCCCGCCCTCGTGGAAGGCGCGCAGCAGAAGACGGCCGGCGCGCGGCTTGCCGGCAGCCATGCGTACCTCCGGCAATTCGATGCCGTGGTCCACGGCGTTGCGGATGATGTGGGTGAGCGGGTCCTTGATGGCTTCAATGATGGTCTTGTCCAGCTCCGTCTCCGCCCCTTCCATCTGGATTTCGACTTGTTTGCCGCACCCCACCGCCAGGTCGCGGACCACGCGGGGAAGCTTGTTCCACACGTTGCCGATGGGCTGCATGCGGGTTTTCATCACCCCTTCCTGCAGCTCGGTGGTAATCAGGTTGAGGCGCTGCGCGGTGCTGAGGAAGCTGCTGTCCTTCTGCGTCCCGGTAAACTGCAGCACCTGGTTGCGGGCCAGCACCAGCTCGCCCACCAGGTTCATCACCTTGTCCAGCAGCGCGACATCGACGCGAATGGTATTACTCACGATCTCGCGGTAGTCGTTTTGCGTCTTGAGCCCTTCGGCCACTGCGGCGGGATCGGCAGCGCGGTTCTCGACCAATATCTGGCCCAGGCGGCGGGGATCGCCTTCCTGCTGCAATCCGACTGCAGCCACAACATCCTCCGGCTTGCAGGTTTCCGCGCTCACCAGAATTTCGCCCAGCAGCGGCAAAGCGGCGCTTTCCGCCGGTGGAGGGCTGATGATGGGCTGCCGCATTTTCGGCGGAGCCGTCGCCTGTGCCTGCTCGAGCACTGCGGATAGTTGCCGTATTACGAAGGAGTAATCGCCATTGCCTTCGCCTCCGCTGGCGGCAATGTCCTGCAGGATCGCCCGCAAGGCATCTGCCATGGCCAGCAATGCCGTGGTAATCGCGGGGGAAAGGGCGAGGAGACCGTCCCGCATTCGGCTGAGCACACTCTCGCCAATGTGCGAGATCGAAACCAGCTTCTCGTATCCCAGCACTCCGCCGGTGCCCTTAATGGTATGAATGGCGCGAAAGATGCTGTCCAGCAGCTCGCGCGAGGTCCGGTCTTTCTCCAACGCGACCAAGTCGCGATCGAAGCGGTCGAGCCCTTCATTGCACTCGACCAGAAACTCCTTGATTACCTCGTCCATTTCACTGGACAGTTGGCCCGGATCGCAGGCCGGCTGGCTCGGATCCATCAGATGTCCTCCGATTGCAGCGGTAAGAACAGAATGCGCGCCTGCTAACTCATCGGCGATTCGCACGATTTTCTTAAGGCAAATCGGGAACCAATTCAGACCAGGCTTCCGCCCTACAATAATAGTTAAAGCTACACTTGATGTATGGGAACTAAACTACATATTTCGCATAAGTAACTAATCGCAGCGGTTAAGTGCGAGAGTAAGCCTGTCGTGGGGTGAAAACATGAGGAATTGCTAATCTGAGGCTGGAGAAATCAAGATAACCTCGCGAGCGGCCTGGCCAGGCGCGTCATCGGAAACTCGCAACCACTCTACAGCGCGAAGCGAGCAGCTCAATGCGGGTACTTGAGTTGTGCTGCCTGCAAGGCATTCTCGTAATCGCTCTGGCAGTCCGCTTCGGCTTTGTCCTGTTTGGCCTGGGCTTGCTTGATGCCCTCAGGAGGCGCCGAGTACTGTTCCGTCTTACTGCCCGGCACCGGAGTTCCGTTAAGCCGCACCCAGTTGTTGAATTCCGATTCCGCCGCCGCTTTGCAATCCTGTCTACGTTTCGTGGCGTCCGCTAGGGCTTTGTCCAGAAGGGTCTTATTCAAGTCTTTGGTAGCTTCCTGTTCAGCGGTACTCTGAGACTTCTGGCTCTCGGCTTGCTCCAGCTTCGTCAATCTGGCATTCATATCCGCCAATTGTTTATTCAGGTCATCTACGCTCTGCTGGCTGGCGCAGCCGACACTGGCCAGCAAGAGTAAAACCGGGAATCCCAAAACCGCCACGGTGCGAATCGCGCTATTCATTGGCCCTCCGCTAGATAAACCTTAAAGCGCAACAGAAAACGTACACTCCACGTTGACAGGCAGTCGCCCGGCGGCAACCGGACGCTTCCCGGCTCCTCGAGCCCGATCATGTCCTGGTTGAATCGTTGAATCCGGCGATCCCCTGTGATACCGATCTTACTCTACTCAGATTCTCAGGCGTCCGATCGCGCCCTGGGGTCGAGTGCCGGTACCGCGGGAATTCTATGGGCTGATCTGCCAGAGGACACCGCAGGTTTGATCGCAATCTGCACCGCGGATGCCGCCCTGGAGGGTGGTGCCGTAGGCGTTTCCGTTGGCATCGAGGGTCACCGTGCTGAAAGGATAGCCGCCGTCGCTGCCGTCGGTGAAAACGTGCATCTGGTTATTTGTCCACGTGCCGTTCGAATAGGTCAACTTGAAGACGGTGCCGGCGGTATAGGCGCCACTACAGTAAGTTGTCCCCCAGATGTTGCCGGCTGAATCCAGGGTGACGGCGGCATAGGGCCCGCATTCCTCGAGGCCGGCAAAGCCGAAAAGCGTACTTAGCGTCCACTCGCCGTTGGAAGAAGGCGTCAGCTCAAAGACGGTGCCGCCGCCAGCCTTGCCTCCGGCGGCGGTGGTGCCGTAAAGATTGCCTGCCTGGTCGAAGGTCAGACCCCCGGCGGGATTTTTCCCGTCAGTGACTCCTTGAAATGTGTGGAGGACTTTGAGAGTCCAGCCGGACCCGGAGTTCACCAACTCGAAAACCGTACCCTGGTCATTGAAGCCGCCGTAGAGCGCCGTGCCGTATAAATTTCCGTCTGTACCCATGATCACGCCGTTGATGTAGGAGCCGTCCGCACCGCCCGTGAAGCTGTAGAGCTGGGTTTCGATCCAGCTTCCGCTGGCCGGAGTCAGCTCATAAATTGTCCCGGGATTGTAGCTGCCGATGCCGCCATACTGAGTTGATCCAAAGAGGTTGCCGGCCTGGTCAAACGATACTCCGCCGATGGGCACGGACCCGTCCGGACTGCCGGTGAACTTGTAAAGAGCTGCCGCCGACCAGTAGCAAAGAGCCGCCTTGCAGGCGCTCGCTGCCGGCTGCAACCGAAAAACGCTGCCATTGTCCCCAATGCCGTCGTGATACGTGGTGCCATAAATTCCGTTGTCCGTTTGCAACAACAAGGAGTCCGGAGATCCACCAAGATGTGAATTGGGGAACTCATACAGGGGAATGAGGACCCAGCCGCCGTTCGATTGAACGAACTTGAACGCTACCCCGGCGTTGTTCGAACCCCCGCCACTGAAAGCAGTTCCCAAGAGATTGCCAGCCTGATCGATGGTCAATCCTGCTCTCGGATTCGCCCCGTCACTACCGCCGGTGAAAGTATGCAGCACGCTGAATGTCTGTGCCTGTACCGGCAGCCATCCGATCGCAAGCACGCAGCCGATGGCCAGGGTCATGACCGTCACGTTGAGTATTACCCGGCGGAGAGAATCTTTGGCATGACTCATAATGTCCCTCCCGACAAAACTTCGGAGATTTTGTCGCAAGTCGGCGCGGTTTACAAGACCCTCCGGGCAATAATGTGGGTTGTTGGATACAAAACATTGCCAGTAAACAGTTCGCGCGTTCCTCTTATAGACTGCAAACATGACGGACAGCGATAAGCGCCTCACCATCGTTTTGGCAGGGCTTTTGGCTGGGCTTATTGCGGGCTTGTTGTCGATAGTTGTCCCGCCATTCGTCCATCAGCTGGACTCGCCCTTCATTGGTGCGCTGTTCCGAAGCTTTTTTAGCACGGGCGCCATTTTTGGGATTGTCCTCTGCGTTTACTTCTGGGGTTTTCCCCGCCGCAGACCTGTCTTTGGATCGATCGGATTCGTCCTCGCCTCTACCGCCGCTTACATTCTCGCGTTCCAAGCGACGTGGGGCGCGGCCATGTTTATCCCTTTTGGTCGGCACATGGAAACGGATCCTATTGCGGGAGCCCCGGTGTTAGCGTTTGTTTGGGGCGGCACGGTCGGCGCGTTTATCGTATTGCTGGCGGCTCTTCTCTTCTTTTCTACCGAAGAGAGTGTATTTCGCAACTTCTTGCAGGCCCTGATCTGGTCCCCAGCAGGCGGTGCTCTCGGTGCCATTGGGTGGGCAACTGGTCCGTCGCTTGGCGTACGGATTGTTACCGCCATGGGCCAGAAGGAACTTCTATCTGCTCCTGGCACTGCCGATACGGGCTATTACTATTCGATCTTCCTGGTTTGGCAGGCTGGGATGGGGCTGGCCATAGGATGGCTGTTCTCTCGCGAGCAGGTGGAGGTGACGGTCGCTTCCGATGTACCGCCGGTGCTTGCCTCCAAACGGGCCACGCTCATCGCCAAAAACGCCCTCTTCGCAGCCACTGCGCTCCTATTCGTGTCTATTGCCCGCATGGAGTTTCCTCAGCAATATCAGAGTGCCCGGTGGCAGCAAGCGTACAAGAAGCATCTTGCCGAACGGCCGCCGATGCCGAACCAACCAGCCGAAAACCCGATGGCGGAAAATGCGCTGAACCAACCAGCCGAGAAGCCGTCGCTGGAAAATCTGCGAGAGGTCCAGCCGGTACGGCCCGAGCAGATGATGATCGTGCATCCATTCGGCGAATACGCCCCCGGCTACCCGCGCCAGGGAGCGATAGTGCCGCCGGTGAATCTGAAGACGCAAGTCCCGGAAGGTCCGGCAGCTAAGATCTATAGCCTCAGATATGCCCTTCCGAACGCATCCACCAGCAGAGGGATTGCCGGCCCAACTGTCGACGTGCAAGTGCAGGAATACCCCAACGCCGCCTGGGCAGAATATGTGATTCGAGACCGAGCGTTCAGCCTGTATTCAGTGAACCCCGTAAGACTCCTTAAGTTTGGCAGTGGCCTCTATGGTCTATTAAAGGCGGGGACCACTCGGCAGGATGGCTTTTACATTTGGCGGAGCGAAAATCGGCTCGTCATTGTGCAGTTCTTTTTTTCTGCTGACCCGGACGAGATTCTAAAGGCATACCTGGAGAAGTTTCCATCCTCAGAAAAGCCGGCGGCGGAAAATGCGCAGAACCCAATTCCCGAGGCGCCGTCGCTGGAAAATCTGCGTGAGGTTCCGCTGGTAGCGCCCCAGGAAATGCTGATCCTGCATCCCGTCGGAGAATACGTCCCGGGCGATGCACACTCGGGAAAGAGTCTTCCGCCCGTGGACGTAAGGAGGCCATTCCCCAAGCGTCCGGCGATTGAGTTCTATAACGCGACCTATACAATTCCTGGCGCACCGCTCTTTGCAGGGAGATTCAGGCCTACCGTCGAAGTGCACGTCGAGGAGTATCCCAATGCTGCCTGGGCACACTACCAGATTTTCCAGCACGCGAGCGGCGTAAACTTGGCCAACTCGACAAGACCGATTAAGTTTGGCTTTCGCATCTATGGCGAAGCAACGGAGGCGGCCCAAGGAGAGAATGGCTTTTACACTTGGGCGAGCAAGAATCGGCTCATCTTTGTCTCGTTCTCATCGGCTGAGCCGGACGAGATTCTAAAGGCTTACCTGAAGAAGTTTCCGCCGCCGGAAAAGGCGCCGCTGGAAGACCAGCTAGAGGCTCAGCGGGGAACGCCCGAACAGGTGCTGGTCCTGCGTGCACTTGGCGACTACGTACCGCAGCGCCCGCACCTGAGTACGACGGTGCAAGCTCCGGTTGCTAAGTACTACAGCGTCAGATATGCCCTTCCGGGCGCACCCCCCATGGCAGGCAGAAACAACCCTGCTGTCGATGTGCAACTCTATGAGTATCCAACTGCCGCCTGGGCACAATATGAGATTTTCGAACGCGGGGGGCAACTAGATTTGGCCAACCCTGCCAGACCGGTTAAGTTTGGTAGTCGCATCTATGGTCAAGCAACAGAGGCGACGGGGAACGCTGGGCAGAATGGCTCTTACACTTCGGGCCAGAATGGCTCCTACATTTGGGCGAGCGGAAACCGGCTCATCGTTATGCTGTTCTATTTTGCTGAGCCGGACGATGTCTTAAAGGCATACCTGGAGAAGTTCCCACCATCATCGTCCACAGATCGTCCCTGAGGCCAACGCTATAAACGCGGCACATCGTATGACGGTTTCTGGCGCGCCCGGAGAGATTCGAACTCCCGACCTAATGCTCCGGAGGCATTCGCTCTATCCAGCTGAGCTACGGGCGCGCTAACAAAAATTATACACGGGGCGATCTGCAGAAACCGGCCGCAGCCGCCGCTGCTTCAAGACGCAACCCAGCGACCTTTTCCGCAGCCTGTTCAATGCCCAACCCCCTTCAGCAGTCGATAAAAGCTTCCCAGGCCGTTGAACATGATTTGTATGCCGATGCAGACCAGGATGAAAGCCGACAGGCGAATCAGAATGCTGGTGCCGTTGGGCCCGAGCAGCCGCTGTAAGCCTTCAGAAAATCGATAGCACAGGTAAATGGTTATGCCGATCAGAAGAATGCCAACCACCGCGGTCAGCACGCCGAAGATGAGTTGCAGGCGACGCTCCTCGTGAAGATTGCTGCCCAACGTAAGGGCGACCGCAATCGACCCGGGTCCAACCGTAAGCGGCATGGTTAGCGGGTAGAAAGCTTGCGAGAGAAGTTCCTGCCTGTCGGGGGCCGAGACCTGGCGATCGCTCATATCGCCTTTCTTGTTGAGGATCTGCCATCCCGCGACCGTCACCACCAACCCGCCGCCCAGCTGCACAGCCGCCAGGCTGATACCGAAAAATTGCAGAACGTAGGAGCCGGCGAACAACGAGGCCATTAGCAGCGCGACGCCGTTGACGGCCACGCGAAAGGCTACGATGCGACGCACTGCGTCCGGGTATCCCAAGGTCATTTCGGCGAAGATGGGCGCCATGCCCAGCGGATTCACAATGGGCAGAAGCGCGGCGAAAATCAGCAGCACGTTGCGGGTGATCTCAGGCATGAGAGTCTCCCAGCATAGCTCCCGGGCCGAGAGCTTGCCAATCGCTCCCGCGCCCGGTTGACGGCAGTTGCATCCAGCGGGTTCAATGGAGGATCAGCTCTGTCATAGATCTGAGCCTCGTCAACCATGGGAATTCCGCCACGCACCTTCGGAGCGCTTCAGGCTCAGCAACGCGAGTCGCTGGTGACCCGCGCCTTGGTCTTGCCTATTCAGCAGTTCATTCACATTCAGGGGATCAGCAGCATCTTCCTGCTGGCCGCGGCGGTGATTGCCTTGATCTGGGCGAATTCGCCCTGGCAGGCGTCGTATCACCATCTCTGGGAGATGGAGTTGCAGCTCTCGCGGCTGGAGTTGCCGGTACATGCCTGGATCAACGACGCCCTGATGGCAATCTTCTTCTTCCTGGTCGGCATGGAAATCAAGCACGAGATCGTGCACGGCGAACTGTCGGATATGCGCCGGGCGGCGCTGCCGGTGTTTGGCGCCCTGGGCGGAATGGTGGTTCCGGCGGTGCTGTATGCCGTCATCAACCGCGGACGTGGCGGGCAGCATGGCTGGGGCATTCCCATGGCGACCGATATCGCATTTTCGCTCGGTGTGCTGGGCATGATCAAAGGCATTCCTTCGGACTTGAAGGTTTTCCTGCTGACCCTGGCCATTGCCGACGATATTGGCGCCATCGTCGTGATCGCGGTTTTCTACAGCGGCTCGCTCGATCGGGTGGCGTTATTTACCGGCCTGGTGATTCTGGCTCTCATTGCGCTGACTCTGAAGCTCGGGATCTCTCAACCCGTGATGTATTTCGTACTCGCCGTTGCCTTCTGGATTGCGATCCTGCGCTCCGGAATTCACGCGACCATCGCAGGCGTCATCCTGGGATTCATGGTGCCCACGACGGCGCCGTTATCGCTGAAAGAGTTTCAGGACATTGCTGCGGACATGTCGAAACGTTTCCGCGATGCCATGGCGAGCGGCGACGTGCCGATGGCGAAGAGCGTCCTGGGTCGTTTCGACGCGGTGCTGGGCACTACCGAGTCGGCGTCGGAACGGCTGACGCGATTGCTGAACGATTGGGTCTCGTTTCTGGTGCTGCCGCTGTTTGCGCTGGCCAATGCCGGAGTGACGTTTTCCAGTGGCGCCTGGGGCGAGTTACTGAGCAGCCGCATTGCCTGGGGAATTATCCTGGGACTGGTAGTGGGAAAGCCGCTGGGCATCGTCGGTTTTGCCAAGCTGGCGGAGCTGGTGGGTCTGGCGCGCGTGCCGGATGGGGTTAGTTGGAGGCAACTGAGCGCGGTCGGAGTCCTGGCTGGAATTGGCTTCACGGTTTCCATCTTCATTGGCTCGCTGGCGTTCGACGATCATGCCTATCTGATGGAGGCCAAGATTGCCATACTGGCAGCCTCGCTGGTGGCTGGCATAGTGGGCTACTTAGGCTTGCGAGATAGCAAGGTTGAAGAACCCGCGAAGGCCACAGGGTAGGTTCGCGCGCACGCCGTCAGCGGTATTCGGGGTAGTGCGTTATCTTGAATATCGGCGTGAGTAAATTGAAAATGGAACCCTTTGCAAAGGCGGGTAGGGACATGCCATCCGGATGGCGCCTTTGGTTGCTCATACTTCTCTTCCTCCTTCCGATTCCATTTAGCCCATGGTGGGTGGGGATTATCTGCTGGGCACTGTTCGGTGTGCTGGCGGCATTGTCGCTTCGGAAAAAGCCCGGTTCTTCGAAGTAGCCGCTGCAGGATTCGAACTAAGGAGGGTCGCCGAGCGCAACGGACACGTTACAATCTGTGAGTTCCGAATTTCACGGCAAGTTACCCCTGGCGCATTCGTCTTTATTTCCTGGCCAGGAATCACATTCCGGCAACGCAGTCGAGTGGTTCCGTAGCAGTCTGGACGTCTTGCGTCCAACCATGCAACGAAAGGGAAAAATCATGCGTTCCTCAACGTCGGCTTTCGTACTCAGTCTGGTGCTGGCTGCAAGCTTCATGGCCTGCAGCAAGAAAGATCAAAGTCAAAACCAACCACCAGCAACGACGGCCAGCGATACCTCATCAGCGCAAAGCAACCAGCCCGCAGGCAACATGAGTCCATCGCAACCCGGCGGCAACATGAGCCAGTCTCAGCCTTCCGGCAATATGAGCCAGTCCGCGCCCGCGCAGCAGCAGCAGACGGCACAGGCGCCCGCACCTGCGCGCGACTCCGCCGCCTCCGCCCCCACCACCGCCGCCGCTGGTGATTCCGGCCGGAGCCAGCGTCATGGTCCGCATGGGCAACACCATCAACACTAAGACAGCGAGTCCGGGCGACTCCTTTACGGGAACGCTGGCGCAATCGCTCGCAGTCAATGGCATAGTAGCGGTCCGCGCGGGTGCAGGAGTGGCAGGCACCGTGGTGCAATCTAAGTCGCCCGGCAAGTTCAAGGGCGAAGGCACTTTGGCGATCGCTTTGACCTCCATCAATGTGAAGGGCGTGCCGACCCATATCCAGACCTCCGAATACGCCCAGACGATAAAGGGTAAGGGCAAGCGGACTGGCGTCATGGTGGGCGGCGGAGCGGGCGGCGGAGCTCTGATAGGCGGGCTGGCCGGCGGCGGCAAAGGCGCGCTGATCGGCGGCTTGGTGGGCGCGGGTGCAGGTACTGCGGGCGCAGCCTTTACGGGCAACAAGGAACTGACTGTGCAAGCCGAATCCGTAGTCACCTTCAAGCTGCGGACTCCGATCACCGTGCAACAATCGGCGCCGGATTCATCGCAGACTCCGCCCGCGAACCCCCAGCAGTAACAATTCAACTAATGCCGTTTGGGATCGCCAGTGGAAGTCCTGCTGTTGGGACTTCCCTGCCATTGGGAACCAGATCGCGCCCACCCGCAACGTAGTCCTCAAACGATCGTGGCCCCGGTCTTGTATGTCACGGCGTAATCTCAAAGATGACATTGCTCAGATCGGCCCCATACACGTTGCCTTCGGCGTCCACCACCAAAGGCCCAATTGGGGTAGCCCCGTCGCTACCGTCCGTGAAGCTGTGGAGATCGGTATAAATCCAGTGACCGTTTAAGGGAGACAGCTCGAAGACGGAACCATAGCGTACAAGCGCTTCGTCGGCGGCGTAAAGATTTCCGGCCTGATCCATGACTACGCCGCCGTACGGACCGGGATTGTCCCCGGGGTATCCGGTGCCGGCATAAAGCACGTTGAGTTGACCGCTGGAGGGAACGAACTGAAAGACGCTGCCGCCGCCATATGGCCCGTTGGTATCGAGAGTGTCATAGAAATTGCCGAACTGATCGGCGACCAAAGTCCCAATCGGATGCCCTCCCGTGCTGGTGTTGAACCGGAACACAGTATTGTCTATCCATCCCGAGGATGAGGGGCTCAATTCGAAGATACTGCCGCAGTTATAAGCGTCACTGCTACAGTTGTCTGTCCCACCGTAGCCGTCCACGCCCCAGAGGTTTCCCTGGCTATCGAAAATCACGCCGCCGTCCGGATAACCGGCGCCGGGGGGCGCGGGAAACGCATACAACAGGTTAAACGTCCAGCCGCCGCCTGACGGCGACAGCTCAAAGACGCTGCCCTCATACTGGTCGAGCAACGAGTTACTTGCGGTGCCGTAAGCGTTTCCTGCCTGGTCAAACGTTATCTGGCCGAGGGGGTATTCTCCGTCGACCTGGCCGGTGAACTTATACAGAGTGGTCTTTATCCACTCACAGGATACCGTCTGGCAGAAGGTAGGTGGCGGAGACAATTTGAACACCGTGCCGCACCCCCATCCATTCAGGCAGCCGTCAGTCCCGCCGTAGTACGTTGTACCGTAGAGAGTCCCGTCCGGCGCGATCCCCAGGGGCGCATCGGGACCCGATCCATCGGCGAGGCCGGTAAAGCGGTAGAGGACACTGAAAATCCACCCGGAGCCGTGCCGCGACAACTTGAAGACCGTGCCGCAGCCTGCGCCATCGCAGTTGTTGATTCCACCGCCGGCGGCGGCGCCATATAGGTTCCCTTGCCGATCGGCGACCAATCCGCTTACTAGACCGCTGCCGTCCGTCGTACCGTTCAGCGTGTATAGCACCGTAAGCGTCTGCGCCTGTGCCGAAACTGTTACCGCGAAGATCGCCGCACAGAACAGCTTAGTCATCATTCGCGGGCTCAGGTTGAAATTCGAGGTCGCACGTTTCTGTTGATAGATCATTGTGGCTCCCTTCGCCGATCGAGGCGGACTTCCGCGACAACGCTGCAAACTATCGCGCCATGATGGGTTGGAGTCAACTTAATTTCATATTACGGTCCAGCAGATTGATAACACGCGCCTTATCTTGTGCGATCGAAGTTGGCGAATAACTCACGACTCGATTTGCGTGCCGACCAGTGCCCCCATTCTGCGGTAAAATTCGGAGTGGAGTTTGCGATGACGGATCTGCGATATCCAATCGGGAAGTTTCAGTGGGTTGAGCCGGACAGCGAAGAACAAAGCGCCAGTGACCGTGAGCGCTACATCCAGACGCTTTCCAAACTGCCGATTCAGATGCGAACCGCCGTGCAAGGCCTGGGCCCGGAGCAACTGGATACCCGCTATCGCCCCGAGGGCTGGACGGTGCGGCAGGTGGTGCATCATGTGCCTGAGAGTCACATGAATGCCTACATCCGCAACAAGCTGGCGCTGACGGAAGAGCAACCCCAAATCAAGCCCTACGACGAAGCCGCGTGGGCCGAGCTTCCGGACAACAAGATCACTCCCATAGAAGTGTCGCTGCAACTGCTGGCGGCGTTGCATTCGCGTTGGGTGGATACCCTGCAGGCAATGCGGCCGGCGGATTTTGGACGCACCCTGTACCATCCTGAACGCGGCGTGCTCACGCTGGACCAGATGCTGGCACTGTATGCGTGGCATTGCTCGCATCACCTGGCGCACATTACGTCTTTGCGCGAGCGCATGCACTGGAACCAGCGCGCCGCCGGCCTGCAATAGTGGACGGCCACGCCGGAGAGAAATCATTTGAATTGTCATCACGAGCGAAGCGAGGGATCTGCTTTTCGCTGTTGACGGAAAAAGCGGATTCCTCGCGCCAGAAGCGGGCGCTCGTAATGACAACCTCATGGGTTCCGTTGCGTAGAATTTAGGAGATTTGATGAGTACAAGCGGAGCAGCGGCAGCAACCACCGCCGTCAGCGTGCAAAACGTTCGCAAGGTTTACCAGCGCGATAGCCTGCAGATCAAGGTGCTCGACGGCATCAATCTTGATGTGCCGCAGGGCGAATTCGTAGCGCTGATGGGGCCGTCGGGCTCGGGCAAGACCACGCTGCTGAACCTGATTGCCGGCATCGACCGCGTAACGTCGGGCCGGGTCGTGGTGGCGGGCACCGACCTGGGGCCGCTGTCGGAAGGGGAACTGGCCAAGTGGCGCAGCCGTAACATCGGCTTCATCTTCCAGTTCTACAATCTGATTCCCGTGCTCAGCGCGGTGGAGAACGTCGAGCTGCCGCTGCTGCTGACTTCGCTTTCCAAGCGCGAGCGCCGCGAGCGCGCCATGACCGCACTGCGCATCGTTGGCCTGGCAGACCGTTCCAAGCATTACCCGCGCCAGCTGTCCGGCGGACAGGAGCAGCGCGTCGCCATCGCGCGCGCCGTGGTCACCGATCCGACCGTGCTGGTTGCGGACGAGCCCACCGGCGATCTTGACCACCAGAGCGCGGAAGAAATCCTGACGCTGATGGAAACCTTCAACAAGGATTTCCATAAGACCATCCTGATGGTGACGCACGATCCGCGCGCCGCCACGCGAGCGCATATTCAGCATCATCTGGATAAGGGAGTGCTGAGCAATTGAAAGAAATGTTTCACCACGGAAGCACGGAGGACACGGAGAAGATTTAGGAAAAGAAACTCCGTGATCTCCGTGCCTCCGTGGTGAACAAGAATTCGACTTATGAAATTTGCACCGCTGGTCCTCAAGCATCTGCGCAAGAACTGGATTCGCACGCTCAGCACCGTGCTGGCGATGGCGGTGTGCATCTTCCTCATCTGCACCTTGCAGACGGTGGTGGACGCGGTGAACTATGGCTTGCACACCGGCAACGCCTCGCGACTGGTAACCCGCGACTACGTAAGTCTGGTCTTCAATCTGCCCAATTCCTACAAGAACAAAATCGCCGCCATTCCCGGAGTCACCAACACCGCCATCATGAACTGGTTCGGCGGCGTCTACCGCGATCCCAAGAACTTTTTCACCAACATGGCGGTCGAGCCCGAGCCCTTTCTGGAGATTTATCCCGAAATGAGGCTTCCCGAAGACCAGAAGCAGGCGTGGTTTCACGACGGCCGGGGATGCATCATCGGTACCAAGCTGGCGCAAAAGTTCGGCTGGAAGATCGGCGACCATTTCGAACTGGAGAGTTTCATCCCTCCCTACCGGGTCGGTAAGCCCTTCGACTTCGTGGTTGACGGAATCTTCGACACCGACCTGGCCAAGTACCCCGGCACCGATCTGGAGGCGATGTACTTCAACTACAAGTATCTCTACGAGGCTACGGGACAGAAGGCCGGCATCGGGACCATCACGTTACTCATCGACGATCCCAAGAATGCTGGCCGCATCAGCAAAGCGATCGACGCGGAATTTGAAAACAGCGATGTGCAGACCAAGACCGAAACCGAGCAGGCGTTTCGCGCCAGCTTCATCGCCATGGCGGGAAACCTGGCGTTGCTGCTGAACGGCATCGGTCTGGCGGTCGCGTTCACCATCCTGCTGGTGACCGCCAACACCATGTCCATCGCCGTGCGCGAGCGGCAGCAGGAAATCGGTGTGCTGAAGACGCTCGGCTTCTCCAGCGGCCTGGTCATGGCGCTGATCCTGGTCGAATCGCTGCTGCTGGGCATCATGGGTGGCGCCCTGGGCCTGCTGTTGGCGAGCGCCGCAATTATGGCCCTGCCCGGCGTTCCGTTCGTCGGCGATGTGGTGCGGCAATTCCCCGGACTGGGGCTCTCGCCCGGGATCGTTACTTATGGGTTAAGTACGGCATTGCTGCTGGGACTGCTGGCTGGGTTTGTCCCCTCGCTGCTGGCGTATCGGGCCAGGATTACGGAGGTGTTGCGGCAGGTGTGAAAGAAGCAGCTCTTCGCTGTTCGCTTCTCGCTCTTCGCCTAAAGACGCGAGCAACGACCGGCCCAGAGGTTCGCGGTGTGCTTCGAGGGTCAATTTCTGAAGGATGGGGAAACGTTTTGGCGAACAGCGAATAGCGAAAGGCGAACAGCGAAACCATGGCTCTGCCCATCTCTTATAACGTTCGCAACCTGCGCTCGCGCTGGAAGGTCACGCTGCTGGCGATCTTCGGCATTGCTTTGGTGGTGGCAGCCTTCGTCACCATCCTGTCCATGGCCCGCGGATTCAACATCGCCCTCAGTTCCACCGGATCCGACAACAACGCCATCGTGACCCAGCGTGGCTCCATGTCGGAGCTGACTTCGTGGATCGACATCGGTCATGCCAACCTGATCGCCGTCGATCCCCGCGTGGCGCGCGGCGCCGACGGCAAGCCCATGGCGTCATGCGAAGTGGTGGTCATCACTACGCGTCCCAAGAAGGACACCAACATCCCGTTTAACATCACCTTCCGCGGGGTGACGCCCACCGCTTTCAATGTCCGTAACAACATCAAGATTGTCGACGGCAGGAAGTTCACTCCTGGCTTGTACGAAGTGATTGTGGGCAAGAAGATTGCCGACCGGGTGAGCGGCGTGGACATCGGCTCAACCATCAGCATCCAGCGCAAGAACTGGAAGGTTGTCGGCCTGTTCACCGCCGATGACAGTTCGTTCGAGAGCGAGATCTGGGGCGACTATGACGCCATGGCTCCGGCGATTGACCGCAATGGCGGATGTGAATCGCTCACTGTGCGGCTGACCAGCCCGCTGGTGCTGGCCGCATTCGATAAAGACATTCGCGGTAATCCGCAGATCCAGGTGCAGGCTGACTCGGAGCGGAAGTATTACGAGAACCTGGCCGGAAGTACGGGCGCGGCGCTCATTATTCTGGCGTCGTTCGTCGCCATCGTGATGGGCATTGGCGCGGTCTTCGGCGCCATGAACACCATGTACGCCATCGTCTCGCAGCGCACGCGCGAGATCGGCACGTTGCGCGCGCTGGGCTTCTCGCGCTTCAGCATCCTGATTTCATTTGTGATGGAGTCGGTGCTGCTGGCCATCGTCGGCGGCCTGGTCGGCTGCCTGATAGCGCTGCCCATGAACGGCTTCACCGCCGTGACCGGAACCAACTCGTTCAGCGAGCTCGCGTTTGCCTTCAAGATTACGCCCAGCCTGCTGGTGACCGGCATGCTCTTCGCCGTCATCATGGGCTTTGTCGGCGGACTGCTGCCGGCCTTCCGCGCCGCAAGAATGCCGATTACGCGGGCGCTGAGAGAAGCGTAGAAAGCAGTTGTCAGTGGCCAGTTTCGACGTTCGGCGTCTCGACGAATTGCCCCCGCCTAATCGCCGGCCGCAAGTATTCCGCGCTTATCATGTGACTCAAAACTGACCACTGACAACTGGCCACTGGCAACTGGCAATCATGAGCACTGGCTATGGGCAGATTTATCGTGGGCTGTTACCCAGGCTGGCGCAATGCGACTTCGCGGAAAGTGCCGGCCGTCTCGGTCTTGAGCTGACTGCCAACGGCGATGTGACCGTCAAATTTTGCGGGCGGGAATACCGCATCAACGCCGCGGGCGTCCAGCCTGCGGATGGCCAGCCGGACGACGTCATTTACCGCAGCGTTTTGGCCTACTACATTCTGTCGCCTGGACGCGGAGAGCCGGAACATTCCTACGTCCCTCTGTTCCGCACCGCAGGCATCATTGATGGCCAGAAGCTCCACGACAAAGGAATTCTGAGCACCCCTCTGCTGAGGGAATTCGGCGACGATTATGACAAGTTCCAATCTGCTGCCGGTAAAATCGGCGGAGTTCCGGAGAATTCCTCACCGGACGGCGGACATTGCTGGACGTTTCAGGTCCTGCCCAAGATTCCTCTGCGTCTGGTTTTCTACGAAGCGGATGAGGAGTTTCCGGCGGACATTCAGATCCTGTTCGATCGCAGCGCTCCCCAGTTCCTGGCGTTCGAATGCCTGGCATTCCTGACCGGCTGCTTTTCCAAGTCGCTGATAAGGGCCGCAGCCGTTCCTGCCATCCCGCTGCGCGGGGCGTGAGAAGCCGTTGTCGGTGGCCGGTTTCGAGTTTAGACCTTCGACTACAAAGCTGTCATCTTGAACGCCAGCCAGCGCTCTCGTGTAGCGATTTACTTCTTAAGCGGAGCACCTACACCCGCGATCTCCCACACTACGCCGCAGCCCATGTTGCAGTCTCCGCCCGTACCTCCGTACTGGGTTGTGCCGTACAGATTGCCGTTCGCGTCGAGCACCGGGACGCCGTAAGGCATGTTGCCGTCGAAACCTCTGAAGTCGTGGAGATCGATCAAGGTGCAGCTTTGGCTGCAATTGGCCAGCTCGAATATCCAGCCGGCTCCGGCGACGCCATAAAGACACGCCCCAAAGAAATTACCGGCTGAGTCCATGGTGACGCCATCATAGGGTTCGCAGGCGGTGAGGAAGTTGTAAAACACAGAGGGAGTGAACCCTCCGTCTGAGGGCGCAAGTTTGAAAAGTACGCCATTGCCATAGAGCGTGGCGGCAATCGTGGTGCCGTACAGGTTGCCGGAGGCATCCTTGACCAGGGCGCTATTAGGGTAATACGCACCCGCCAGGCCGGCCTGCCCCAAGTCAAAGTTGATCAGGACATTCTCCAGCCAGCTTCCGCCTGACGGCACCAGTTGGTAAGCCGTCCCGCAGCCGTAGTCGCATCCGCGCCCGGTTCCTCCGGCGCCTGTGGTTCCGTACACATTTCCGGCGGTATCAAGGACCACGCCCGCAGCCGGATACACCCCATCGTGATCGCTGCCGAAGCTATGAAGGATGCTCTCCGTGTATCCGCCGCTTGACGGCGTCAGTTCGAACGTAGTCCCGTTGTCATACGTACCCCCGTTCGTAGTCGTGCCGTAGATGTTTCCCGCTGCATCGAAGACTAAGTTCACGACCCCGGGGTTTATCCCATCCGGGACTCCCGTAAAGGCGTGAAGTACGGTTTCGTTCCAATAGCACGTTATCGACCGGCAAAATGTAGACGGAGGTCGCAATGCGTAGACTGTCCCGTTGTTTTCAGAACCACCCTGTTGGGCCGTGCCATATAAAGCACCATCCGGGCCAATCACCACCCCGCCGATTGGGTAGCTTCCATCGCTTTTCCCGGTAAATTCGTACAAGAGACTGAAGATCCAGGTGGAATTCGTCTGGCTTAGCTTGAAAACGGTGCCCGCGTTGCCAGTTCCGCCGTATGGCGCAGTTCCGTACACGACGCCTGAAGGTCCGAGGGTAAGCCCGGCCCGGGGATTTGCCCCGTCCGCTCCCGCGGTGAAGTTGTGAAGCACGCTGAACGTCTGCGCTTGCGCGGGGTGGGTTGTAAGGAGCGTGAGCGCGAAAGCCATCGCGACGATCAGCGCGATCGTGTTCAGGCGCGAGCTGACCTTGAAGCCGAACTTGCAAAGAAATATTGTTTGTCCGTCCATAGCTCCTCCTTCTCAGAATTCTCCGGTTAAGCGCGAGACATTTCGAGCCCTCTGCGAAGTGCAAGTCAGGGCGTGATCTCCCAAACCGTGCCGCAGCCATTAGCGCAGATTTGCAGATTGGCGCCGCCGTTCAGCGCGGTGCCGTAGAGTCTGCCCTCCGAGTCCATGGTCACACCGCCGTAAGGATTGGCGCCGTCACCGAGGCCGCCAAAGGTGTGGATGTCTGTTTCAGTCCACCCACTACCGTTGGGATGGAGTTTGAAGATGGAGCCGATGTGGTTGGCGCCCCCCAGTGCCGTGTTGCCGTAGAGATTTCCCGCAACATCCATCACCAAACCCCCGGTGGGCTCGCTGTTGACAGGAAAGCTGTAGAGCACGGTGAAGGTTCCGCCGCCCGAAGGCGACCACTCGAATGCGGTCCCTCCGCTATTCGGGCCACCGTCAGCTGTGACTCCGTACAGATTTCCTGAATGATCCGCCATTAGGGTGGCATCAGGATTGGCGCCGTCGGTCGCAAGCTGGAAGTTATACACCACCTTCTGTGCCCAGCCACCATTCGAGGGGCTCAGCTCAAAAATGACGCCGACCTGGCCGCTGCCCCCGGACTCGGCTGTCCCGTACAAATTCCCAGCCTGGTCGAAGATCAGCCCGCCAATCGGCTCTGCCCCATCGTTGCCGCCGGTAAAGGTGTAGAGCACGGTCTCGGTCCAGCCGCCGTTGGCGGGGGTTAACTCATACACCACTCCGCAGCCCAGGCCGCCGTCGCAGGATCCGCCTCCACCAAAGGCCGTGGTGCCATAGAGATTGCCTGCGCTGTCGAAGATAACCTCGCTATAGGGGGTGGCGCCATCGTCGGTGCGCGCGAAACGATAAAGTACGGTCTCCGTCCACAGACACATAACGGCGCGGCAAGCAGAAGCAGGCGGTTGCAACTTGTAAACCAGGCCACAGCCTCCGCCTTCGGCGCACGTCCCTCCTCCTCCTTCGGCAGCCGTACCGTAAAGCGCGCCGTCTGGTCCTACCGTTACCTTGCTGTACAGATCGCTCCCATCGTTGTCCGGATTGTTGAAGTTGAACATCGGACTAAGCTCAAAGCCGCTTCCCGTGTTCTTCAAGTTGAAGACCGACCCATAGGCGAACAACCCGGAGGTGGTGCCGTAGTATTTTCCTTGAGACCAGAGTCAGGCCGGCATAGGGATTTTCCCCATCACCCCTGCCGGCAAAGGTGTGCAGCACCTCGAAGATCTGCGCCTGCGCGGCAACAGCCGTCAGCAGTACGAAGAAAAGAAAGGCCGCTGTAGCGTAGCGGCAAATGGAGAAATCGGTTTTCTGTTCTGTGCGGGGCATGAAATCTCCTCTCGCGAAGTCTCTTGTAGTTGTCGTTCCACGCGCGCGTTGTGCTGGCAACGTGCTCAAACTTTCAAGCAGGCAACAATGATCGGCCCATCATACTGCGGACGCCGCTGAGGCCAAGCAACTTTTTCATGAAATTCTTACTCCACGGGCTGTCAGTCCATCCCGCAAGATGCGTCCTGCATCCTGAATAAAACAGGCATGGGATAGCTTCGCATTAGCTGCCCAACCAAACTCTTCAGGAGGACAAACGATGCCCGATAAGGAAACATTGGAACGCGCGCAGGAAGATGCTCGCGAAGGCAAATCGCCGAGCACGCAGGCTGGAGAGTTCGTCAAACAGGAAATTGACCACATTCGCGAAGGCAAACACGGTGCCAGCTCGCCGCAGCAGGCAATCGCGATTGGCCTGTCGGAGGCGCGCCGGGCCGGCGTGAAGCTGCCGCCTCCGAAGAAGGGATCGACCTCCGACGCGACCCGCGCTAAGGCCGCCAGTGATGAGCGCAAGGGGCAGTCGTCAGCGAAAAAGAAGACCTCGGCAACGCGCTCCCGGGCCGTCAGTGCCGCGCTGAAGCGCGAAGGCCATAGCGCCGCATCGCACGCGGCGTTGTCGAAGCAGGCGCGTCGAACCGCTAGCCAGCGCGGCAGTGCAGCACGGAAACAGGCAGCCAAGAAGGCGGCCCGAACGCGGCAGAGGCGCGCCGCTTAGAAGGGTTGCAGGTTTCAAAGCTGCCTGGATCGGTGATGGGCCTGTATCAGGGCATGACCTGACAGGCGTCTGAATAACTCAAAAGCAGATCCCTCGTCGGCCTAAAGGCCTCCTCGGGATGACAAATTTAAGGGGCTTGTGACGGCGCACCTAAAGGTGCACCCCTTCAAAGCGCGCAATATCGGAGTCTTTCAGCCAACTGCTCACCAGCTCCTGGCCCCTAGCCCTACTCCAGCGACCGCACCTCCGACGACGGCACTAGCTCAACTGTGCACGGCCCGGGCGCCGCAGTTCCACAGCGAACCACCGCGCGGCGCACCACATGAGCTTGCGATTGCGGCGGGAACTTCATCCCCACGTCGGTCTTCTGCAAAATGTCGGCGAAGCTCTTCAGATTGTCAGGGCCCTTGATGAACTTCACCTGCTCCACCTTACCGGGAGACAGCAACAGGTAAAACTCCGCCGTGCCTTTGTCGGACTTGTTGAGGGGCACGGTTTGGCGCTTCGCCAGGTCCGCGCGTGCGTCCGGCATGCGGCGATCGATGTCCTTTACGCCCAGCGCCGTCAGCCTGGCTCGGGCATTGGGGCTTGCGCCTTCCGCCACCAGCGAGAGCACGTAATACCGAATGGCCTGGTCGCGATTGCCTCGCTTCTCGTAGATCTCGCGCCATATGTTCGGCTTCATCGCCGCTGTTGCCGGCCTGCCACGCCGGCGCAATATACTTTTCCGCGTTATCCAGATTGCCGCGCTTGAAGTCGACCCAGCCGCGCGTGTCCCACACGTCGAACATCAACTGAGTCGTGCCCAGGTCCTGACATGCGCAGATTGTCCAGGCTCACATCGCGCAGCTGCGTTTCCAGGGCATTAATGGCCGAGTCGGCATAGCCGCTGGCACGGTCCAGCTGGACATTCTGCTCAGTCAGCGAGTAGGCAATGTTGTTCCAGGTCAGCGGCGTCGGCCGAGATGCTGATGGCTTTCTCGAACGCCGCCATTCCCTTCTCCGTCTGATTGGTGGCGATGTAGGCCTGCCCTAGCGAAATCTGCAGTATCTGGTTCTTCGGCTGGATGTCGACGGCTTTTTCCAGCTCCGGAACGGCTTCGGCAAATTTCTTCTGGCCTACGTACAGGCGGCCCAGGTTACCGTGCGCATACGGATCGAGCGGATTAATTTCAATCTGCTTTTTGAAGGCGGCGATGGCCTCGTCGTACTTGCCCTGCCGTTCGTATGCCAGTCCCATGGCGTTGTAGGCGAAAGGATCGTAGGCATTGTTCTCGATCTGCTTCTTGAACGCCGCGATCGCCTGATCGGTCTGGCCCAGCTGCATGTAGGCTTTACCCAGGTCGTTCCAGGCATCCTTGTGCTTGGGCTCCAGCTTGACCACGCGCTGGAGCAAGTCGATGGCGGCTTCGTAGTGCTCGTTCTTCAGGGCCTGCACCGCGGCATCAAAAAGATCGTCGGCGGATTGGTTGCCGGCGGACACGCCTCCTGCGCCCGGCGACTCATTGGTCCAGCGTGACTTCCTGCGCCTCGTCTGACCTGACGACACGCCGGAATGCAGCAAGGTCTTCGCTCCGGTCCTGGGGAATTTCCGCCAGCATCACCTTCAGCGTCCGCTGGCTGGTAAATACTCCGGCATCGGCCTTGTAGGCCGCGTGGTACTCGGCATAATCGCGCTTCACATCGACATTCAGCGGCGGGTGCACTTTGTACTTTGGCGGAAAAGCGATCTTCACATCCGCCTGGTCGTCGCGCATCGCTCCCAGTTTGATGGGCTCGGTTGATGCGCTGTCGTCATCCTCGTCGCCTCTCAGGCAGATGAATCGACGCCAGTGGCAGCAGGGAATTTCGACTCCGCAGCCGACCAGTCAAAGTAGTTGTTCACCGTGACATCGAAATCGACGGTCAACGGCTGTTCCGTATCGCTGGGATCGCTGGCCTTCAGGTTGGTGATCTCCGCGCCGCGCATGTTGGCGCGTTGCAGCATGTAGTCGAAGATGTCTTTCCAGTGGCTGCTGGGCATCCGGCGCATGGCGTAACGCAGAATGATCTCGGTATCGCCGCGCGACGCGGTGGTGACATGCGCCGTCAAGCTCGCCGGTGTCGCTGACGCTGCCAACCAGGTTGGTGCGATCGAAGGCCTGAAAGGGCAGATCGGTCGGCGTCCAGACCAGGACGGCGTTGCCGTCGGGCGGAATGGCCAGCGCCTGCTTGTCGCGCAAGTTCGATGACAACATGCGAAACGGCGCCACACCGGGCGTGCTGTCCAGCCAGATTTCCTTGCCGTCGACCGGCACGCGGGTGATGACGTGATCGAATTGCGACGGCGAAGGAATGTCGGGATCGAGCTTGATCTTCGAGCCGATCAGCACCGACGTGGAGTGAAATCCTTCGGCGCTCGAGCAAGGCGGCCAGCAGAGTGTTCTTGTCCTTGCAATCGCCATAGCCGTTGGCCAGTACTTCGCTGGCGGCGTGCGGCTGAATGCGGCCCAGCCCGAATGACAAGCTCACGTAGCGAATGTTGCGCGATACGTATTCGTACAGCGCCTTCACCTTCGCCATGTCGTCGGTCTTGCCTTTGACCAGCGCCGCAGCTTCGGCTTCTTCACGCTCTCGTCCGGGATGCGACGCTCGCGCTCCAGACCGGCATACCATGCGCCCAGCTCTTCCCAGCTCTTGAAGGTGGTCAATTGCACGGACGGGACTTCGTCGTCGGCCTTCTTCTTTTTCTTCTTCTTGTCGTTGTCGTACTCGTTCTTGAGGCGCGAGTGGGTCCAGCGATAGATGCGGCGGTCGCCCTCTTCGGTGATCTTGGCCTCGTAGCCGGGCTTGGTCTTCAGCTTGATCTGCCGGTCCTTGGGGACATTGATCTCCAAATGCTCTTCGAGAACGATGCCGTGCTCGGCGAAGTTGTAGCTGGTCCAGAATTGTCCCGGTGCAAGCGGGCTGGCGATGGTCTGGATGAAGCGGTATTCCAGCACATCGCCGGGCCGCAACGAGGGCACGCTGATGTGCTTCTCGTGATAGTCGGTATAGACCGGGGCGTCGGCAAAGGTCAGGTCCTGCACCGCCGACTCCTGCGCCGTAACCACCGTGCCGTCGGGCTTGCGGATGCGCACGTAGGCGATGTCCAGCTTTTCGCTTAGCGCGCTGTAGCCAACTTTGATTTGCCCGAAGGCCTGCACGCCGCTCTCGCTGATGATCTTGATTTGCGCGTCGGTCTGCTCCACGCCCGGTGCCGTCGTTTTCAAAGCGCATCGTCTTGCTGGAATGCTCGACGACGTAGGCTTCCTGCGAGTAGTCAGGAGGCGGCCCCGTCTGTACCGTTCCCGCTTGCGGCGTGGCCGCCGGGGCAGTTTCTTTTCCCGAGCTTTGGGGCGCTACCGCGGACGATGGCACCGCCGGACTCTGGCTCGGCGCGGGTGCGGCGTCCTTGGCAGGCGCTGATGGGGCAGGAGCCTGGCCAGGCGCTTGCTGCGCCAAAGCCGTTCCAAACGATAACAACAGAAGGAAAACTGCGGCGAGAACTGATTTCATGGTTGATGGCTGGTCGAATGTCCATGGTACGCGAGTGACAGGGGTAACTCCAAACGTCCTCTGGCTAGGGCGAGACCGTGTCGTCGGTTGCTCGCGCCGCGCGCCTATGCGACAGTAACGCGTGCCTCGCTTCACCTTCTTCATCGGCAAAGGCGGTGTCGGCAAGACGACTGTCTCGTCCGCCTACGCGCTGAATCGCGCTGCCAGTCACCGGCAAGCGCGAATCCTGCTGCTCTCCACCGATCCCGCTCATTCTCTAGCCGACGTGCTCCAGATCAAGCTGACCGATGCCGTCAAGCGCCTCCCAACCCCTGGCCGCGTTTGGGCCCGGCAGATCGATCCCGACCGCCAGATCAAGAAGTTTCTAGGACGGGAGCGCGAAGATATTCTCGCTCTGCTGAACAAAGGCAGCCTGTTCACGCGCGACGAACTGGAGCCACTACTCGATACCAGTCTGCCGGGCATGGCCGAAGTGGCCGCGCTGCTGGCGATCCACGAGTTGCTCGCCAGCGACTTCGACGAAGTTGTGGTGGACACAGCTCCCATGGGCCATGCCATCCGGCTGTTCCAGATGCCGGAGCACTTCGCGCGCTTTCTCGACGTCCTGGAAACTGCGGCCTCGCGCGATATCGTCCTGGCGCAGCACTTCGGCGGACATGTACGGCGCGAGCCGGCGCTTGATCGCTGGACCCGCATGGTGGAAAACGTGCACCAAGCTCTTTCGGCGAGAGAATCCAAGCTGGTGCTGGTGACGACTCCGGAGCCGTTCTCGCTGAACGAAGCCGTGCGCTCGACTTCGGCTTTTCAAACTGCCGGGCAGCAAAATCAGATTGGGGAGATCGTCCTGAATCGCGTGGTGGAAGGCAGGACTGGCTGCCCACGATGTCGGCATCGGGCAAGCCAAGCCGCATCGGGGCGCACGTTCCTGCACAAACACCTTGTGCGGGTGAAGATTCGAACGGCGGAGGATCCGGGCTGCCCGATTCTGGGAATCGTTGCATTGCGTTCCTTCGGCGCACACATCTTCGCCGGAAAAAAGCTGGCGGCGTCGGCAAAGGCGAAGCCCGCGAAGGCTGCTCGCCTGCAATTGGAGCCCGCAATATGGCCGCGGCTCGCCACTCCGCTGACGCTCACGCTCGGCAAGGGCGGCGTTGGGAAAACGACGCTTTCGGCGGCGCTGGCTTATCGTCATCGCAAGCTGGTGAAGCACGAAGCCGTGATCGTCTGTTCGATTGATCCGGCCCCGTCGCTCGACGATGTTTTCGCCGTAAAGATTGGCGACGAATTGCGCCCAGTGCTGCGCGATCCCAAATTCCTGGCCGCCGAGTTCGACGCTATGCGGCAATTTCAGCAATGGGCGTCGCAGTTGCGCGATCGGCTCAATCAGGCGATGACCGGCGAAGAGCGCGGCATACATCTCGATCTCAGCCTCGACCGCAAATTCCTTCTGGCTCTGCTCGACGTGGTGCCGCCAGGCGTGGACGAGATCTTCGCGATCTTCCGCATTCTTGATCTGCTGCGCAGTGGCGGGCGCGTAGTGATCGACATGGCGCCCACGGGACATGCTCTGGAAGTGTTGCGAACGCCGGAGCGATTGTTGAGCTGGGCGCGCCTGTTGTTGAAAACCCTGGCCGCACACCGTACACTACCCATCGCTCGCGACGCGGCCGTGGAGATTGCGACGCTGTCGCAAAATGTGCGTGAGCTGGCGGCGATTTTGCGCGACGAGACGAGCTGCCGGCTGGTGGTGGTCACATTGCCCGAACCGCTGCCGGACTACGAAACGCGCCGCCTGCTGCATGCACTGCGCGAGTTGCAAGCGCCACTGGGCGCGGTGTTCGTCAATCGGGTTCTGACGGACGGCGGGCGCTGTGCGCGATGCAAGCTGGCGACGCGGTGGCAGGCGGCATCGCTGGCAGGTTTGCGCCGGCAAATTCGGGACGCTGACATCTTTGTGGCGCGCGAGTTCGAAACGCCGATCGCAGGTGCGAAAGGGTTGCGGGAATTTACGAGCGAGCTGTGGCGGATGAAGACGTAATGAGGGCCTCCCGCAGGGATGGATTTGTAAGAAAGGATTTGTAACAGGGCACGACTTTAGTCGTGCCGATCCGATCACCAGGGAATCTGGGCTTTAGCCCCTGAGGCACCTGGTTTTGCAGGGGCTTAAGCCCGCCCCTTTTACTTACGTCTGTCGGCACGACTAAAGTCGTGCCCTGTTACAAACCAGAAGCAGTTTTCTCCTGGCCATGAACTCGAGCAGAACAGCAGATCCCTCGCCGACGGAAGTCGGATCGTGATGGCAAAAAGAAAAGGAACAGCGACGGCGCCCCGCCCGGCGAGCTCAGGGCATGGGCTAAAGCTGCGCCCCGTCAAGACGACTCGTCCTCCGGCGCGCGTGCTATACCTGTACGCGATCTCGCACGTCCCGGACGGCGTCTCGGCTGCGATTGCCGCCGAAGCCATCGACGGCTCCGCGAAAGTTGAGGCACTGCGCTGCCATAATTACCTGTGCTGGATCAGCCGGGTGTCGAAAACCGACTTTGCCGATCACCTGTCGGAGCACATGCAGGACCTGGAATGGCTGGCGACATCTGGATTGCGACATCAGCGGGTTGTAGCGGAAATCTCAAGTAATACTTCAGCTCTTCCCGCGCGCTTTGGCACGGTGTTCTTGACCGAAGAATCGCTGGTCCAGCATGTGAAGGAGCGCAAGCGCGCCCTGCGCCAGGCTTTCGAGCGCGTGGCCGGCGCCGACGAGTGGGGCATCAAAATATTTGCGCTTGCCAAGCCGAAAAGTCCGGTCGCAACCAAAGCCGTCAGCGGCGCCGATTACCTGAAGCGCAAAGCCGAATTGTTGCAGCCCCGTGCGGGCCAGCTCGACGAAGAAGTGCGGCGCTTCATCTCGGACCTAACGAAGCTGGCGGTTGCAGCCAGTCCCGGCGGCAAGGCCAGCGCTGGGCAGCCCGGACTGCTGTGGCACGGATCGTTTCTCGTCCCTAGAAAGGACCGCAAGAAGCTGGACTCGGCGCTGGCAAAATACGCGACGCGGTGGAAGGATGTCCGGCGCGTCGATTGCAGCGGGCCGTGGCCGCCCTATTCGTTTGTGGGGGAGCATGTCCACTGACGGCGATTCCATCTCGACGGTTTCGATCGAGGGCGAGAGCGACATTTCGCTGCTCGAGATCCTCGACCGCGTGCTGAATTCCGGCGCGGTGATACATGGCAGCCTGGTCATCTCGCTGGCCGGGGTTGACCTGGTCTATGTGGGATTGAATGTGATCCTCACCTCGGTGGAGACGGCGCTGCGGAATATCGACCGCGAGCAATCGTCGCGATAGGGGCAATTGCTGGGGCGCGTCTTGCGGAGCTACGAAGCTGGCTTTCGAAAGGTCAAGGCCCCGGCCTGAAGGCCCGTCGGGGAGCGCCTCGCTTTCGGTATACCAGCGAGCGGAACCTGCAGAAACGCGCGGTGGAGAACCACCGCACGTGATCCGAAACTCTAGCGCTTTCCTCTATAGCGCCGGCACATACGGCGCCGGGCTGCCAGGAGCGACGGAACAGACTTTGGTAGAGTCCAAGAGCGAGTGATTGCTCTTGTAATCGTTCCAGCAACTGTTAGTGGTGCAAAACGCAGCGCACTGGAAGCTCGAACATGAGCATTGCACGCCTTCGGCCATTGCGCTGCTGGTGGCATTGCACTTTATCTGAGGGCCGTTGCAGATTGCGTTCGCGTCACACGTTCCTCGCGGGATGCACGACTCGCCGGCAAAGCACGCCTCGCCGATGTCTCGCTGAACCTGCACGCAATGGTAGATTTGGCCTACTGGAGGTCCCCCATGTTGCGCTCCGTCGCCATGCGCAGCCGCAGCCGCCCCCCCAGTGGTGGGTTTTTTCATTTTGCTTGGTGCGGGACCGGGGACGCACATGTAACGCATGCAAGGGTTCGCGTCACCCATTCTTTCACAGGCAACTTGATTGTCGACCGTGCAGTATTGGGCGTAAGACACTATCGGACAGACCATCAAGAACGCGGTTGTCAGCGAGATAAGGAATTTTGCCGGCATCGGAGTCGCTCCCAAACTTCCCGGCTGAATAATTGATGTTCATCTAAAATCAGCCGGAATTTCCAGTCTTCGCATACCAGATGGTCTGCACTATACACCCTAACTCCTCCGTTCTTGCCTAAAAGGCGCGCCTGAGTCAAAACTGGGCCATTCCAAAGTCGTGCCATGCCTTTTCGAATCCCGGTACACCCATTCCTAGCTATCGTGCCCTCCCCGCTCACGGTGCGTTCCACCTGGAGCTGAATTTCAGTTACTCTGTCGATAGTCCCATGCCCAGCCTGCTCTATTGCGTTACGCAGCCGAGTCCCACCGTCAACGTTGCCGCCGGCGTTTTGGAGGCCGCGGTCTCGTCGCGCGAGCTGCTGGGCGTCCGCGTGTATTGGAGCGATATCGACAGTCCAGAAGCCGCCTTGGGAGAGCCTGAGGCGCTGAAGAAGGCGGCGCTGCAATTTCATCAGGTGTTGCGCGAGATCCTGGCGGTGACTACGCCCATACCTTTTCGCTTCCCTACTTTGCTGGAGAGCGCAGAAGTTTTCGAGCAGCACCTCGCGCCCGAGCGGGAATCCTATAGCCAGGCACTGGAGCGGATCGGCAACGCGGTGCAATATGAGATCGTGGGGACCTGGGCGGACGAGCAACAGGCCGACTTAGCCACTCCCGTGAGCGGCCGCGAATATCTCAAGCGGCGGCAGGAGGCCCTCGGGCGGGTCGCCGCCGTCGAGAGCAAGCTCAAGACCGTCACTGCGGATTCGGTTCGCGAGTGGCGGGCGCGTCAGGAGCGCAAGAACCATCGCTGGTTCGCGCTGGTGCCGCGCGATAATCGCGAGCGTTTCATCGCCTCGCTGCGAGGCGCCGGAGGGTCGCAAGGCGTTCGTTTGCGCCTGAGCGGGCCATGGCCGCCCAGTGAGTTCGTGACTACGCACAACAACCATGGATAAACCTACCCAACTGACGCCGCAAAAAGTGGAAGAAGCAGTTGCGGAGTTGCAACGGCAGTTACAGGACCTGGGCCAGCAGCGCGTAGAGCACATCGACTGCTCGCAGGAGACCATCGAGCAGGGCCTGGCCAAGCTGGTGCTCGGGCTCATCGAGTTGCTGCGGCAACTGCTGGAGCGGCAGGCCATCCGCCGCATGGAAGGCGGCACGCTCAGCGATCAGCAAGTGGAAGAAATGGGACTCGCATTGATGAAGTTGGAAGAGAAGATCAAACAGCTGGCCGATCAGTTCGGTCTGCGGCCCGAGGACCTGAACCTGAAACTTGGTCCGTTGGGCAACCTCCTGGAATGAAGGTGCGTCGAGTGAGTAAGCGCGGCTACGCCCCCGTTCCCCGCCCTGCTGTCCTGGGCACGTGTGGTCTCGCCTCAGGCAAGCATCTCGACTAAGGCAGGGCGACATGACGGATGCAGTGTTCCAGCCAGCCGATCCGGTTCCGGAATCCGGTGTCTACCGGGTGCAACACTATCGTCACCGGCTTTACCATGAGGTGACGATTCTTCGCGACGCGGCCTTTCCGCTATGCTCGGAATGCGGCAGTAATGTGCGCTTCCGGCTGGTGCGCACTGCTCCACCCATCGACATGGACCGCAATTTCAACGCGTGAAGTTGCTGCTCTTCGCAGCATGGCTGAGCTAAAAGGCGATGGCTAATAGCTAGCTCGCAGCTAAGAGCTCAAAGCTCCCTTACGATACAATTTCCGTTATCCGCAATGCCTTTGCCAATCTCATCGGCGCGCCAGACGCCCAATTCCATCCCAATTGCAACCGCGCCGCAGTCGCGATGGCAGGAGATCCTGGGTTCGCCGCGGTGGATGGTCGTGATCGCCTTCGCGGTACGCGTGCTGTGGATCGTCATCGCGCATACCTATCGCATCCGTACCACCGAGCACAATTTCGGCTTCGGCTTTGAGACCGGCCAGATCGCGTATTCGCTGGCCAACGGGATGGGTTTCAGCTCGCCCTTCGGCGGCAACACCGGACCATCGGCGTGGACCGCTCCTATCTATCCCTGGATTGTCTCGCTGGCCTTCCGAGTGTTCGGCAGCTACTCGCCCGCTTCGGCCTTCGTGATGCTGAGTTTCAACAGCCTGTTCGCTGCTCTCACCAGCTGGACCATCTATCGCACCGCTTTGCGCATCTTCAATCGCACCGTCGCGCTATGGTCGGGCTGGATCTGGGCGCTCTATCCCGACACCATCTTCTGGGCGGTGCGGTGGATTTGGGAGACCAGCCTGTCGGCGTTCCTGCTTGAGCCTGCTGTTCATGCTGACGGTGGAGATGGAGGGCGATGATCGCTCCTCGTCGTGGATCGGCTACGGATTGCTGTGGGGCGTCGCCGCACTCAGCAATCCTGCCGCGCTGTCGTTTCTGCCGTTCGCCGGATGCTGGCTGGTGTATCAGCTGCATCGTCGCGGCAAACGCTATGTGGTTCCCGCGCTGCTCAGCGCGGTCGTTTTCTGGATGACGATCATGCCCTGGCTGGCGCGGAATTACGCAGTGATGGGTCAGGTCGTTTTCATCCGCGACAACTTCGGCAACGAGCTGCGTCTGGGCAACAATCCGCTGGCCGAAGGCCAGTACGTGATCGCCTATCATCCCAGCCAAAACAATCTGGTGCTGGCCAAGTATGCGCGCATGGGCGAGGTCGCATTCTGCGTCGACCAGGGACGGCTGGCGAAGCAATGGATTGCGCAGAATCCCGCGCAAATTCGCCCAGATCACGCTCCGCCGCTTCTACTATTACTGGAATGGCATCCCGCGACTGGCCAAAAACCAGAACCTGGCCGAACTGAAGAACACGCACACCCTGCTGCTGTCCGTGCTCGGCATCTGGGGATTGCTGCTGGCCCTGAAGCGGCGCGTCCACGGCGTGTTCCTGTTTGCCAGCCTGCTGGCGTTCTATCCGCTGGTCTACTATATTTGCTTTCCTGAACCACGCTACCGACATCCGATTGATCCTCAGCTGCTGATCCTGGGAGTGTACTTGGTCTCTGAAACCCGGTCTCGCACAGGCGCCGCAGGCAGCGGCAACGACGAACAGGAACTCGCCGAGCTCGAGCAGGACGACGTTCTGCCGCAGTTCCACACCTTGTCGGTCATCATCCCCGTGTACAACGAGCGCCGCACGGTGATGACGCTGCTGCGCCAGGTCGCGCGCCAGCCGCTCAGTCTGCACAAGGAGCTGATCATCATTGACGACTGCTCCACTGACGGGACCCGCGAGTTCCTGCGCGACACCGATCTCCAGGAGCTGCTGGGCGGCAACGGCGCCAACACCGTAAAGCTGGTGCTGCACGAGAAGAACCGCGGCAAGGGCGCGGGAGTGCGCACCGGCCTGGAGCATGCTACCGGGGAGCTGGTCCTCATTCAGGATGCGGACTTGGAGTACGATCCCCGCGATTATCCTGCGCTGATCGCGCCCATCGTCGAGGGCCACGCCGACGCGGTCTTCGGCAATCGCTTCCACTACGGCCCGCACCGCGTGCCGCGCTTCGGCCGCTACGTGATGAATCGCATATTCTCCTTCGTATGCAATGTGCTGACCGGAGTCAGCATCCACGACGTCACCGCCTGCTACAAAGTATTCCGCAGCGAGCTGCTGGTGCGGCTCGATCTGCACTCCGACCGCTTCAGCGTGGAAACCGAGATGACGGTGAAGCTGGCGAAGCTGGGCGTGCGGATTTACGAAGTGCCGATCGTCTACCACGGACGAACGTATGCGGAGGGTAAAAAGATCAGCTGGAGCGACGGCGTGATGGCGGTGGTGGATCTGGTGAAGTACAGGTTTAAGAAGTGATTAGCAGTTAGTGATTAGCAATTAGTAATTGGCAAACCGATAACAAGGCGGCTATTGAGTGGTCCAGTCGCCTTGTAACAGGGCACGGCTTTAGCCGTGCCGAAGCAAGCGCAGAAGAAGACGGCCGCGAGTTCCTGCAGACTTGCAGGAACTCGCGGCCGAAGTATTACCGAGGCACCGTACGGCATGGCTAAAGCCATGCCCTGTTACAAACCGGCGCGCTGGTAGCTTGGAGCTGATAGCGAACTGCGTCATGCCCCGCAGGTTTTGGGTTTGGCTAATTGCCAACTGCTAATTGCTGCTCTTACGCATTCTGCCGATTCGGCTGGTTCGTCTTGGTAAACTCCCCGGCGGCCTGATTCCACGCGGCAACCCACGGCACCAGCAGCGAGTACAGCAGCCTCGCTCCCATCTGGGGCAGCGTCGCACGCTGGCGAAGGGTCTTCCAATCCAGACGAAACGCGAAGTAAATCTCCAGCAGCAGCACGCAGGCCAGCGGAATCACGGTGCGCGGCACCAGCACGATCGCAATCACCTCCGCCAGGCAGCGCAGAACATTCCGCGCCAGGCGCCCGCGCCGCGTCCCCAGCACGCCATCGGCGACGCCGTAGCGCGCCATCATCCGCAGCGCAGTCTTCAGCGTGTGCCGAGGCCGGTAGAGCGCCTGCGCGTGCTCCGCATAGGCCGGCGTCACCAGCTTGCGCGCCAGCAGATCGAACATCGTGTCCTCGCCCATCAGGCTGGTCTCGGGAAATCCGCCCACCCGTTTCCACAGCTCCTTGCGAAACGCCATCGAACGCGCGGTACACGACTTCGTGGTCCCATCGGCGCGCTGCTTCAGCCCGAAGAACGGGGCCGAGGCAACGTCCCAGATGGTCTGCTCCTGCGGATCGATACGCGAGCCACCCAGCGAATATTCGGCGCTCCCGTTGACAATCGGCGCGGTCAGCCGCGCCAGCCATTCGGGGTCGTAGATGCAGCCGGCATCGGCGCAGGCGATGACCTCCGACGTGGCCACCGTAATGCCAACGTTGCGTCCGCGGCCGATCGGCCCGGCAGAAGCCTTCAGATTGCAGCTGTCGTCGCGGATGGCGATCAGGTTCGGATACTTCGATTGCGCAGCCTGGAGATGCTCCCAAGTGCCGTCGGTCGAGCCACCATCGACCACGATCAGTTCCCTGGGCGGCGGGCTTTGCGTCGCCAGAGTCGAGACGAGCCCGTCGATGTCCTCAACCTCGTTGAGAACGGTCGTGGTCACGCTGACGGCTGCGATGGCTGCCAATGACTTTGCGGTGCTGTTCACAGAGTTGTCGGTCACGTAGTGCAAAAGTCCGCATCGGATCGAAATGCGTTTATGTGAGGGCCATCTACGATTATAGCGGTGGGTAGTTTCCGGCGATTGCCGATGAACTGGCGATGTTACGCCAATTGAGGCCCGGCTGCGGGTCAATGAGCGCAGCGGCGATACCATGACAATTAATCAGAAAACTACTGCCAGACTAGCTTAGGGGATGAGCTGAACCGGATGCGGCCCAGCCACTCAACGTATCAGTGGGACGCCGCCGGCAACAAGAGCATTGCTGAGCGGCTGAGCAAGCTCGCCTTGCCGGCACTCGACTCTATGCTGCATTGCGCAGTGCCGGCATACTGCCTGGCGGCTGCCTCTCCTGCACCTCTATCCTGATTAGGCGCACTTCGCCAGATGACCCTGATCGCCCTGCACCAGATCAAAAATCCGCGGCATGTCCTGCCCCTCGATAAAAACCTCGAGCCGCAAGCTCGACCCGCTGAGGGTCCCGGCATAGGTCGCCTTGACCCCTGAAGCAGGCAAGCCGCCACCAGCGGCGGCAGGCGCCGGTGTCTCAGCGATATAGATACCCTGGACCTTGAAACGTCCCTTATCGTCAAACTCCAGGCGTTGCGAAATACTTCCCCTGGCGCAGTCGAATTCAATGTCTGCGCCGCTGTCGTTTACTTCCATGCGAATGTGCTCACCGCCCCACACGCCGTTCGGAACCGCTTTGGTCGGAGGAGCGGGGCCGGATTGCGCCGGGCGCGAAGCCTTCATCTGGCCGGCGCAGGATAGACCGACACACGCGGCGATCAGTACTACGGCCACAAATCGCATTTCACCATCCCCTCGTAAGACTGTACGCGGGCTCACAAGAAAACAGGGCGCGATGTACATCCGCGCCCTGCTAAAGCCGTCGCCGGTTAGCGGCGGTGAATCACTCAAGTCTTACGGACCCGATATGTAGGTGTAAGCGTTGCTCAACCACTGGCCTCCCACTAGCGAGTACAGGGTCACATAGATCGTGTTGCCATTAGCCGGCAAACTGTACACCGTGGTCGTCAGTACGTTGCCCAGGTTGCCGGATTGATAGATATCGTTGCCTCCAGCAGTGCTTCCGATATCCATCCAGTAGGCTGTGGAACCAGAGCCTGCGCTCCACGTGAAGGTAGCCTGATAGCCGCTCAGCGTCGAGCCTGGTACTGGCGTCTGCATTACCCCCAACTGTCCCGCCGGGTTGAAGGCCGTGTAGGTGTAAACCGTGCTCTGCCACTGTCCTCCAATCAGCGAGTACAGCGTCACATAGACGGTGCTGCCGTTCTCCGGCAGACCGTTGACCGTGACCGTGAGAACGTTGCCCAGGTTGCCAGACTGATAGTACTGGTTGCCTCCGGAAGTGCTGCCAATATCCATCCAGTAGGCTGTCGCACCTGCACCCGCCGTCCAGTCAAACGTAACGGTGGTGCCGGTGAACATCGAGCCCGGGGTTGGGGTCGTCAGTACGCCCTGCGATCCACTGCTGTTGAACGCGGTGTAGGTGTACTGATTGTTGACCCACTGTCCATTCACCAGCGACCACAGCGTGATATACACCTGACTGCCGTTGGTTGGCAGACCAGTCACGGTGTAGCTGGTTACGTTGCCGATGTTGCCCGACTGGAAGTACTGACTACCACCAAGCGTGCTGCCGGCATCGATCCAGTAAGCGGACGCGCCCGCGCCCGCAGTCCAGGCGAAGAGCTGACTGCTGCCGGTCAGGGTCGAGCCCGGAGTCGGCGAGGTGATTACGCCTTTCAGCCCCCCTGGATTGAAGGCGGTGTAGGTGTACTGATTGTTGGCCCAGGAGCCGTTGATCAGGGTCCAGAGCGTAACGTAGATGGTGCTGCCATCAGTGGGCAAGCCAGTTACGGTTTGCGAAAGTGTGGTGGTTGGCAGGCTGCCCGACTGATAGTAGTTGTTACCGAGTGGGGTGCTGCCTATGTCGATCCAGTAGGCCTGGGCCGCGGCGCTTGGGTACCAGGTGAAGCTCGTCGAGCTCCCCGTTAAGGTCGAATTCGCCGCCGGAGTGGACATCGTCGCCGGACCGGCCGGACCGCCCTCCGGCCCGGTGGGCAGCGGCCAAACATAAGCGCCGCGGCTGCGGGTCCACAATGCCAGAGTGGTTGAGCCACGATCAACCGACATGTCCCAAATCATTACGTTGGGCAGGCCGTTGTTGAAGCGGTTCCACACCGGAGGATTCGCGGTGATGTCATCGGTGTAGTACAAGCCGAAGTCAGTGCCGACATAGACTTGGCTGGGGTAGTTGGGGTTGACGATGATGGAATCGACCGGTATGTCGGGCAGGTTGCCGGTCTCGTTTATCCAGGTAAAGCCGTCACATGGGGTCGAGACCATGGTGCAGACAACGCGGAACACGTGGCCGGGAGTGCTGGGACTGTTGGCGTTGAAGCCACCGACCGCGGCGTATCCAATTGGAGTGCCCACTGCCGCAGCACTGGGATCCAGGGCGATGCCCATGATCGGACGGTTGGGCAGCACGGCGTTGCCGCCGGTCACGTTGACCCAGGTGGCTTGAGCTTGCGTGCCACTACCCAGATTGAAGCCAATCTGCACGTTGCCGTCGTTGGTTCCAGCGATAGCCACGCTCTGGTACTTGGGCGAGTACTTCACCTCATTGATGTACGAGCGGTTGCCCAGAGTACCTTTCGTCAGGTTTGCCGTGATCGGGTTATTGGTGACGTACCACGATTTGGTCGCCGCCGTACCGGTGACCGTTTCCCAAACGCGGGTGGTGCCGGCAAGCAGATGTCCGCAGCCGGTGGTCTGGCCCGCAGGTTGGCAGTCATCGCCTCCAGCGATGCCACCGTGGAAGAGGCTAACCGGCAGGACGAAAGATTGGGTGTCGCTGGTCCAGCTGCCTGACCAGGATGTCCAGGTCGCGCCCGGCTGGGTGCAGTTGTGGATACAACGGCTGAAGCCACCGCTGTTATTGCCTTCCCAGTAGCGAAGACTACCGGTATTGTCGCCCATCGTGGTGCCGCCGAGGAACCCGCCCCCGTTCATGGAGAAGTTGGCAGCATTGATGTTGTTAAAGACAATCGAGTTGCCGCTGCTGCCGCCGGTGACGGCGGTTACAACTACCGTGGCTCCGCTGCGTGCGGACGTGACTATGGTCGGGATTGTGTTGGCGATCGCGGTCACGATGTTGTTGCCTTCCGTCGTGGTGCTTGAGCTCAACACTACATTGCCGCCGGTGTTAGTCCCCGAGGCGACGAAGGTGAAGACCTGCGTACTGATCTGGAATTGCTGACCGGCCTGCGCACCACCCGTTGTCAATGTGATCGTTCCTTGAGCCTGGGTGGAACCCGTGCCCATCGGATCGATCAACCCGGAGAAACCGTCGCCGCCCAGGCCCATCTGCCACTGCACGCCGCCTGTGGGCTGGCCGGAGAACATCGCCGAGCTAGGTCCGTTGTCCTGCGCTCCTCCCACCGCAGAAGGATTCGCTGAGGTGGCGAAATTCCCGCTGATGTCGCCGGAGTAGAACTCGATAGCATTGATGCCGCCATCCTGATTCATCCACGTGGGGCGAGTGGTGTTAAGGACCGCGGTGCTGGCGTTGAGCGTGGCGTGAACGCCACCGTCGTTGCCCACCAGAAGAATGTCAGATGAGCCGTTAACGAAAGCGAGAGCGTGCTGGTCCACATGCACCACGTGGTTGGCCACGGGGGTGCCGTTGTATCCGCACGTGGTGTCGTACCACTGTGTGCCGGTACGACTGACCAGCCAGACTTCGAACGTATCGAAGAAGGCGCGATCCGGATTATTGGGATCGACCGCGATGCCCTGGTCGTACCAGTTCTGCGGATAGTCGGCCACGCCAGACGAGCCGCCACCGCTGCTGGCGCATCCCGTCAGTGAGCCGCCGGCCGAGCCCGTCATAAAGGTCCAGGTATTGCCGCCGTCAGTACTGGCCCACGCGCCGAGTTGGCAGCCGTTGGTGTTGCCGCACTGGCTGTTGTTATTCCAATTAATGGATTGCGCCTGGACGTAAATCGTTAGGGGATTGCTGGGGGCCACGGCGATGTCGAGGCGGCCAAGATTATTGACCGTGCCACCGTTCGTCGTAGTGCCGCCGGCGGCGCCATTGCCGCAATAAGTCGCGTTGCCACCGGTTAGTGGATAGTTGCACGCACTACCGCTGCCGGCATTCATCAGTGCGCCCGTAAGGTAAGGGCTGCCGGTCACCTGGGTGCCAAAAACAAATCCGTTGCTGTTGGTCGCTATGGACGTAAACGCAGGGCAGCCACTGGCTTGCATATTGGCCGTATAGACGCCATTGGCACCATTATTCCCCAGATCGTACTGCACATAGGTGGGGAAACCGCGTGCGCCCACGGCTGCCAGAACGCGCGTCACTCCGCCGCCCATGTTCGTGAGTTCCAGGCCGGTGATGTCCTGGCGCTGGCTGGTGAAGCTGTTGGTAAGACAATTGGTCCAGGTCTGGCCCTGGTCGTAGGAGAACCAAAGACCCTTCTTGGTTCCGGCTACGATGTTATTGCTGTTATTGGGATCAACTCGAACCTTGCCGACCGCGTCGTACTGCGGGTAGTTGCCCGCCGGCTGGGTATAGTCGGGGCCGAAGATGCTGGCGCCCAGCACGGTCCAGGTGTTGCCGCCGTCGGTTGACATGAGGATGCCCTGGCTGCCCATGGAAAATGAACCGTAATTCAAATCGCCCGTGCCGGCATAGATGGTGAGGTGATTGTTGGGATCGATGGCCAGCGTGTCGATGCTGATTGATGTCAGCAGCGGGCTATCGGTGGTGACGGTCCAGGTGGTGTTGGCGGTGCAGCAGTTGGTTGTTTTCCAAACGCCGCCGCCGACGCTGCCCATGTAGGCGACGATACTGCCATTCGTGGTGGTCGTCGGATCGGTCACGATAGCATTGACACGTCCCTCGGTGGTTCCGTAGTCATAGCAGCCGGAACAACCCGTCATGTGCTCGGGCATCGGGCCCAGGGCAGTGAAGGCATTGCTGTTCATTGGTTTGAGGCCGAGTGCGGGATTCAGCACCAGGCCCTTGTGTCCAGCCGGAACCCCACGCTTGATCGCTTGGTCTTGTTCGGCAGCCTTACGTACCCAGGCGGGCGAGTAGCGTCCCGTCGGATACGTCAGTCGGTGGTTCCAGAATTCTTCCTCGGTGATGAGACGCTCGGCATCGGTGGGAGCGTGGCCGAGGGTGAACCGCGTGGAGATGGATCCCCCCGAGGAACCTATCGCGGTAGCTGTGAGAATCGGCGTGTTCTTGCCGCCAGCATTCTCACTGCCCAGCTTCGGCATAGTTGCGGAGATGTTTAAGAGGCCATTTTCGTCGGCCCTGCCTTGGATGGTGGCGACGATGCCCGTGGAATCGGTTTTAATGACGATCGTGACACCCTCTCCCGGCTCCCAACTTCCACCGCTAAAGGCGATGGTCTCGCCCGGCAAGTAGCTGATCTTATCGGCGATCAGCGTCGGTTTTTCTGCGGCGGGGCCGTCGGTCCTCTGCGCACCGGCAATGGGTGAGAGAACGAGGATTGTGGCCAGGATACAAAGAAAGACAACATCGTGACGACGAGGTAGGCGACGATTCATCATTTGTCTCCGAGGAGGTTTCCGGGTTCCAGAGCGAATCCGGTGACTTGCAAGGGCGGGCTCTGATCACGGTCACATCTTTGAGTAACTGGGAAGCAGGTACCTGTGTACTATCTCCCTAGTAAGTGTGTAAAGAAAATTATTTTGAAGGCGGCTACAACTTTATGGTCATTTTATGACCTAATAAGTGTCGGGCCTGGCGACTTCGAGCGGAAAGAGTGGGACTCGTTGGCGTGATTCAGTTGCGAGAATGGTTCCTCGACGGGAGTTTCAGGAGCCCTCGACGTAGTCTGCTGCGTCGGCTGAAACCGAGGGGGTTGGATCCCGCCACGCACCGAAATACATTCTTAGAACGAAGGCCACCATCAGAAGCATTAGAGCGATTAACCCGGCCGCAAGCGAGCCTGTTACCCCCCGTTCATTCGTCGCGACCTGAAATAGATAAGTCTCCTGGTAGCTCTGAATCGTCACTCCCTCGCGTTTCAGCTCCCATACATTATGGTAGCCAACAAAGGGCATCACGCGCGCGGTGATGCGATCGCCGGGTCTCAAGTTCATGATTTCCCCGGAGTGACTTAAGTCTTGCTCATCAAGGTCGTACACACCGTCATCCGTTTTGACGCGAATGACTATTATTGGGAATTTGTTGCCGTGCCTGCCGGTTACCCATCCAGGCGCTTGCTGGACTGATCCGGCGACAAACTTGAGATCGCCTTCCTTGGCCATAGCGAGCTTTCCCATCACGGGGACGGCAACCGCGAAGATGCCAACGATAATTGCAAGAATGAGAACAAAAGCAGGCAAGGCGCGTACGTTGAAGGGGGGCATTTCGCCGAAGCCTCACTCGTAAGACTGCCACGGAGTATACACGGGAGGTGGGAGCTATTAAGCGCCTGAGTCGTCGGTGGTGAGGCGATTTTCAGGAGATAACTGACGCGCTTTGGAGCGACGGATTTTGCGTCGTCGACGGATGGTGGCTCGCCCATTACGCTCACAATCCCCAAAAACATTGCGACCGGGCCAAGCCGGTTCTGCATTTCGTCCCGATTTTCGGAACCGCCGCGCCTTCCCTGCCGTATCTACCACCGGCCAAACTTTTTCTGCGAACTCGCGTCCCAGCGCGACAGGAGGCACTATGGCTCAACATCACAGACCCAGCACACTGGCAGGCGTCCTGGCAGCGGCAATTCTCGCCCTGCTGATGTCCATCCCCGTCCACGCCGAAGTAACCCAGGAATTTCACAAGACCGTTCCGCTCTCCGCCGACGGCCGCGTGTCGCTCAGCAACATCAATGGCGACGTCGAGATCACCGGCTGGAACAAGAGCGAAGTGCAGATCGACGCGGTGAAGACTGCGCGCGACCAGCAGCGCCTGGACGAAGCGCCGCATCGAGGTCAACACCGGCAGCAATTCGGTGAAAATCGAGACCCACTATCCGTCTCACATTACGAACAATAATCCGGCGTCGGTGCACTACACGCTGCATGTGCCGCAGAACGCGCGCCTCGACAAGATCGATCTGGTCAATGGATCGCTCAATGTCCAGCGGGTCAGCGGCGAGGTCAAGGCCGACCTGGTGAACGGCAAGTGCGCGCCTCCGATCTGGCGGGCACGGCCGACCTCGCAACTGTGAACGGCACCGTCGAAGCGAACTACACGTCGCTGAATAATGTCCACGAGATAAAGCTGAAGTCGGTGAACGGCAGCGTCGACCTGCTGCTGCCGCAATCGCCCAATGCCGAGGTAGAAGCCAGCACCGTCAACGGCAGCCTCTCAACCGATTTTCCGCTGACGGTGAAGGGCCACTGGGTCGGCAAGAACATGAGCGGCACGCTGGGCAGCGGCGGCGTCCACATCGAACTCGAACAATGTGAATGGCAGCATCCACGTCGGGCCGGGACGAGGGAGTTTGTAGCTGCGGTTTTTTCACCACGGAAGCACGGAAAGCACGGAGTTTTTGGGATTCAACAGTGGATGGGAATCCGATTTTGCGCGTCAGACTTCGAAGTGTTCCGTCACGATTGATGAATTCTTCTTACTCCGTGCTTTCCGTGCTTCCGTGGTGAAAACGATCCTCAAGAGAGCTCGAAACTTCTCGGCGGGCTGACCACATCCGGCTTGCGCGCGATCAGCAGCAGCGCGCCAATACTTCTTGAAGTCGCGCAGCTCGTCGGCATTCTTGAACCACTTGCCGCTGTATTCCTCCGGCGTCGGCGTCAGGTCGGGAATGCGCATGGCACGCACGTCTTCGTACCCGTTCTCCTTCAGCAACTCGACGTACTCCTGCTCCGAGCGCACCTGCACCGGGACCTTCAGCTCGTCCACCCAGCGCAGCGAGTAGTGATTGTCGCGATAAAGATTGATCAGGATATACAGCTCGCCCTTGGGCGCGAGCACGCGAAACAGCTCGCCCAGCGCGCGCTCCTGATCGCCGTAGTAATAAAACGATTCCACCGACAACACCTTGTCGAAGAAATTCTCTTCCCACGGAATCTGCTGCGCCGAGCCGACCACGAACAGCAGATTGTCGTACGCAGTGGAAGTCGCGCGCGCGCCCGCCGGACCATCTCGTCCGACACGTCGAGGCCGACCACCTGCCCCGACACGCTCGCCGCCGCCGACCAGTTGCGCCAGCAGCCGGCTGGCCCATCCCGCACCGCAACCCAGGTCGAGCACGCGCTCGCCCGGCTTCAGCCCCATCAGCGCCAGCGTCTGCTGGGTGATGCTGATGTGGTGATGCTCCATCTCCTCGCCGCGGCCGGCCTCGGCCCACTGGTTGAACTCGCGCCGCATCTGCTCGTCGACGGAAATTGTTTTGTTATCGGTCATCCTCTCCTCGTCGCTTTAGCGCATTAGCTCGTTCAGCCATCAGCTCTTAGCACGCAGTTCCGATTGCCTCTTACAGAGGTCGGTTCTGTTTCGGCAAATGCTTGTTGGGACGATTGCCAAAAGCTAAAGGCTAAGAGCTAACAGCCAGTTTATGGTACAGTCGCGGAAACTCATGACCCAAACTCCTCCGTCCCGGACGAACGGCGAGAACCATCCCCTGCTCTACTGCCCCGTCTGCGCGCGCGAGGTCGACGATCCGCTCACCTGCGGCGACTGCTCGGCCGTGATCTGCCGCGTCTGCGGCACGCCGCTGGAAATGCCCGAGGACCTCGGCATCGGCTGATGGCCAGTACCTATGCGGTGTTCGGCGGCCGGATGTATACGTCCTGGGCGGCGTCACCGTCGACTAAATCACTCCGCAAGAATTTCGCCGAACACCAGCACGTATCCATTCGGGTCTTCCACCTCGAACTCCGAATCGCCATACGACCGTTTCGTCAGCTCGCTCTTCAGGGGAATCCGGCTGCGGACTTCGTCGTGAAATTCCCGCAGTCCAGTGATGCGAATGTAGGCGTCCCACACGCCGCCCACCCGCTCGACTTGCGGCTTGAGGTATCCCTCCTGTCGCAGCAGCATGATCTCGATTCCATCGCGCTGAAGGCTGGCGTAGACGTAAGGCGGCTCCTTGGGATGGAAGGTCGCGGTGAACCCCAGATTGGTTTCATACCAATGCGCGGTGCTCGCCACGTCGGGCACCAGAAACGTCGGCGCGATCAAATTGAGAGTCGGCATACCTAACTTCTAGTTACTTGTCCTTCACTGCAATATTCACCAGCCGTCCCTTCACCACCAGCACCTTCACGATCTCCTTGCCTTCGATTGCTGCTTTGACCTTTTCGTCGGCCAGGGCCAGTTCGCGCACGTGATCGTCCGTGGCATCGGCCGCCACAACGATGCGGCTGCGAATCTTTCCATTCACCTGGATGCCGATCTCAACTTCTTCCTCTTTCGCCAGTGCGGGATCGTACTTTGGCCAGGGCGCGCGCAGCAGGTCAGACGTCTCGCCCAGCATCTCCCACAACTCGTGCGCCAGATACGGAGCAAACGGCGCCAGCATCAGCGCCAACGTGCGCTGGGCGTCGGCCACCAGTGGCAATGCTGCCGCGGGTGCCCCATCCAAGCCGGTCTCGCTTGGGTGGGGATTTTTCTCGCGTTGCACACTGACTTCGTAGTCGTGCATCTCGTTCACCAACTCCATCAGCGCAGAGATCGATGTATTGAAGTGCCAACGTCCCGAGAAGTCCTCGGTGATGCGCTGGATCGTCTGGTGCAGCTTCCGCTGCATCTTGCGCGCCGCCGGTGAGAGCTGGCCATCATGATCGCCATTCCACGCCGGATCGTCCGGTTTGGCATTGCGCACCACAAACCGGTACACCTTCGACAGAAACCGGCTGATGCCCTCAACTCCTGCGTCCTGCCAATCCAGGTCTCGGTCGGGAGGTCCGCCGAACAACGTGTACATACGCGTCGCGTCGGCGCCGTATCGCGCCACCATGTCGTCGGGCGAGACCACGTTGCCCAGGCTCTTCGACATCTTGGCGCCGCCCTTGATCACCATGCCCTGGGTGAACAATCGTTCCGCCGGCTCAGAATTCTTCACCAGCCCCATGTCGCGCATTACCTTGGTCCAGAAGCGCGAATAGATCAGGTGCAGGATGGCATGTTCCACGCCGCCAATATATTGATCGATGGGAAACCAATATCCCACAGCGTCAGAGTCCAGCGGCTTGTCGGACAATGTAGGATCGGTATAGCGATAGAAGTACCAGGACGAATCGACGAAGGTGTCCATGGTATCGGTTTCGCGCCGCGCCGGAGCACCGCACTTGGGACAGGCCACGTTCGCGAACTCCGGCACGTTGCCCAGCGGCGAGCCACCGGCCAGCGTGATCTCGACATTCTCCGGCAACAGCACGGGCAAGTCTTTCTCCGGCACCGGCACAATGCCGCACCCCTCGCAATAAATCACGGGAATCGGCGTGCCCCAGTAGCGTTGCCGGCTGATGCCCCAATCCTTCAGGCGAAACGTTACCGTCGCTTTGCCGAAGCCGTGTTCCTCGGCGAAATCAGACATCTTCGCAATCGCTTCGTCCGACGGCATTCCGTTGTAATCGCCGGAATTGATCAGCAGGCTATTGGTTTCGACGAAGGGCAAAATCGGTTCGTTCGGTCCGCCATCGGGAGCATCGCCCTCGCGTCGCGGCAAGATCACAATTTTGATGTCGAGACCGTACTTCTTCGCGAACTCGTAGTCGCGCTCGTCGTGCGCCGGCACCGACATGATCGCGCCCGTCCCGTAATCCAGCAGAACGTAGTTGGCCACCCAGATAGGCACGCGCTCGCCGTTGAACGGATTCAGGGCGAAGCGGTCGGTCGCGACGCCGTGCTTTTCGATGGCGCCGATATCGCCGGCCTCCTTGGCCTTGCGCTGCTCGGCGACGAGATCCTCCACCTTGGCCAACAGCGAAGGATCGTTAGCGATCAGATCGGTGACGACAGGATGCTCGGGCGCAAGCTGCAATGAGGTCGCGCCGTAGATGGTGTCGATCCGCGTGGTGAAGACCGATATCTTCTCGCCCCCCGGTCCAGCTGCGCCGTCCAGTTTGAAGTCCACCAGCGCGCCTTCGCTGCGCCCAATCCAGTTGCGCTGCATGGTGCGAACTTTTTCCGGCCAGCCCGGCAAGCTGTCCAGACCCTTCAGCAGTTCGTCGGCGTAATTGGTGATGCGCAGGAACCACTGCTTCAGCTCGCGCTGCTCCACCAGCGTGTCTTCGTGGCGCCAGCAGCAGCCGTTGGGCAGCACCTGCTCATTGGCCAGCACGGTGGCGCACTTCGGACACCAGTTCACTTTGCTCTTCTTGCGATACGCCAGCCCGCGCTCCAGGAACTTCAGAAAGAACCACTGGTTCCAGCGGTAGTATTCCGGCAGGCATGTGGTCACTTCCTTCGACCAGTCGTAGGCGAAGCCCAGGCGATTCATCTGCCGCTTCATCTTGGCGATGTTGCCCAGCGTCCAATCGCGCGGCGGCGTCTGGTTGGCGATGGCCGCGTTCTCCGCCGGCAGCCCAAACGAATCCCAGCCCATGGGATGAAGCACGTTGTGGCCCTGCATCCACATGTAGCGCGCCAACGCGTCGCCAATGGCGTAGTTGCGCACGTGTCCCATGTGCAGCGCGCCCGAGGGATACGGCAGCATCTCCAGCACGTAATACTTCTTGCGCGAAGATGTTGAGGGTTCGGACTTGTAGAGATCGGGATTCTGCGCCCAGCGCTCGAACCACTTCTGCTCGATTGCCTGCGGATCGTAACGGTCGGGACGGGTTTCAGTGGTCTCGCCGTTGGCGACTTGGGTTTGCGCGCCACTCGCGGGGGGATTCGGAGCGCTATCTTGTTTCGATGACTTGGCCATATGTTGTTCGGATCAGTACTTAGAGATAAACCATGATTCTACAACTGGAGGGTTGGGCTCAGCCCGAAGGGCGGCATTTGTTTTGGCGCCGACGGTAATTACTGCGAGGTCACCGTGACCGTCGCCGACGCGCTTCCCTGGTTTACGATCATCGTTCCCGAATCGTTCGTGATTTGCCCCTGTACGTTGACTTGGTATGTTCCTGGGGTTGAAGGCGCGTAGTAATACACGCCAAGGAAAAGCTGTGGTGGGGGCGTTGAGTTTTCCGCGAGCCAGCCATTGGGGCAGGGGGATAGCGGTGGAGCGGACTGTGGATTCTCCACAACCTCGACACAGCTGGTAGGGAAGCCCTGGACAGTCCATGTCAGCGTTTCAAAATACCCCGTCTTAGACGGCTCAGTTTGCGCGCTGATCAAAACCGACGAGTTCACCGCTAAACTCGGTGCTGGAGGCGTTAACTGTATTTGCAAATTCGCGATCCCAGTCGAACCACCGCCGCCGCAACTTGTAAGCAGGCCGATAGCGATCAATACGGGGACAAACCAGAGCGCGAATCGTTCCTTCATCGCAGCCCTCCTGAATTCGACACGGCTTTCCGTTCGCCGATGCGGGCCCCAAAGTCATTCTAGGCTCCTAGCAGATAGAACGATCACATTTTCTTCGCGGCCGCTCCGGAACGGGACGGCTCACCGCGTCCCACCAGCCGCTTCAGAGCATTTACATTCGCCAGATCGTCCAGCGGTTCGTCTATCGGCGTCTCCGCAATGAAGGCCGCGTGTGCCAGCCGCGGATCGTTCAACAATCGCCGGAACGTCTTCAATCCGATGCTTCCCTTCCCGATGTGCTGATGCCGGTCCAGCTTCGATCCGCGCGCGGCCTTGGCATCGTTGCAATGCCACACGTACACATTCTTCAGGCCGACGGTGCGATCGAGTTGATCGAGCGTCTCAGCAAGTCCCTCGTCGCTCACAATGTCATAGCCGGCGACGTGCGTGTGGCAAGTATCGATGCAAGCTCCCGACGGCACGAACTTCGCCAGCAAATACAGCAACTCGGCAACCTGCTCGAAGTTGCCGCCGAGGGAAAACTCCGAGCCCGCCGTGTTCTCGATGATGACACGCAAATTGCCGGCCACCAGGTCCAGGCCTTCGACCGCCTGCTCAATCGCCAATGCAACCCGCCGCAAACCTTCTTCGCGACTGCTGCCGCGAAATGAGCCGGGATGCAGCACCAGGAACTCCGCGCCCAGAGCTAGCGCGCGCTCCACTTCGCCGCGAAAGGCCATAATCGACTTGGCATGAAACTCCGAATTGCCGCCTGCGAGGTTGACCAGGTAATTGGCGTGAATGGCCAGCGGCTTCAGGTCGTAGCGCTGGCGCAGCCGGCCCATCTCTTCGCACTGCGCGCGCGCCAGCTCGTACGGCTTCCATTGCCGCGGGCTGGACGAGAAAATCTGAAACGCATTGCAGCCCAGGCGGTAGGCGCGCTCCGCGGCGTTCGCCACGCCGCCCGCAGTCGAAGTGTGAATGCCGATGCGCCGCGCAGTGAGCTTTGGCGGCCGCTTCGGCGCCGGCAACAGCTTCAGTATGTCTTTCTCTTGCTTATCCGGAATCCCCACCCTGACATTCTAGAGCGGGTTTTGAATGGGCGCAGCTTTAGCTGCGCCGTGAGAGTTCTTCCTTTTGTCATCACGAGTCGACTTTAGTCGACGAGGGATCTGCTTTTCTCAGTTGGTTGCACTAATGCCACGTGATGCCGATCACAATCCGCCCACAACCGTCGAATTACAGTTGGGGCAGCAATCGTCGATTGATCGCTTAGCTCATGGCCTGGCTCCAATTCGTCATCCGCGCTCTACAGAAAATCGGCTCGCGCCAGCCAAGTCATCTTGTACTTGGCCAGCGCGGCGAAACCGCAGCGTACTTCTATCTAAAGAAACTCGGCTACCAGTTTGTGGCAAGCAACTTCCGGGTCCCGCATAATCGCGGCGAGATCGACCTGATTGGCTGGGACAACGGCACACTCTGCTTTGTCGAGGTGAAGACGCGTAGCGACGACAGCTTTGCCCCGCCCTCAACCGCCGTCACGATCAACAAACGCCGCAACATTATTTCGGTCGCACGGCGATATCTCCGCCGCTTGCCGGGCGATCAGCCGCCATCCTGCCGCTTCGACATCCTCAGCATTGTCGTCTCGGATAACGGAGAGCAGCCGCGATTTACGCTGCAGAAAGGCGCGTTCACCTGGGACGCAGGAAGTCGGCAGCAGCGGCAATATCGCGACTTCGCGGACAGGCATTACTGGCGACGCAGGTAAGCGCTGGCGCCAATTCCGACTGCGAGAGACATAACGGCTCTAAGGTGGAAGCGCCGGGCTTTAGCCCGGCGAACTCAGACCCTACTGGAGACGGCTTTAGCCACGGTAACCAGGGCTAAAGCCCACTTTAATTACGCGCTGTTCGGCGCGGCTAAAGCCGTGCCCTTCCACTCCAAAATATCAACAAATCACTCCGCGCTAATCCTTGAGTTTCCCCGCACCTTATCGAGCGCCAACCCTAACCGCTCGAAACCCACACGCGTCATCTCGGGATCGCCGCCAATGCCGACTCGAAAATGTTGGGGCATGCCGAAGTAACTGCCGGGAACGATGCCGGTCTCGTACTCCTGTCGCAACAGACGATCCAATTGTTCGACGGTTCCATGCCGCAACTTGGGAAAGATGATCGTGCCGAACTCCGGCCGCACGTATTCAATGTCATCGCGCGATCGCAAGAACGAATCCAGCACCGGGCGATTCGCCTCCAGCAGCTTCTTGGCGCGAGCCGCCACGCGCTCCAGGTTGTCGAGTGCAATCACGCTCATCAGCTCCGCGGGATATGCTGCGTTCACGCCATACAGATCGTTAATGTGCCACATGCGCTGCGTGAGCTCCGGATTGGCCAGCACCCATCCGCAACGCAGCCCGCTCAGGCCATAAGCCTTGGTCAAACTACTGGTCACCAGAAAGTGATCGCCCAGGTGCACCGCGGGACGCGGCCTCTGGTCATACAGCGATTCCAGGTAAACCTCATCGACCAGCACGCGCGCGTTATTCTTCCGCGCGATCTCGCCCACCGCACGCAGCGTGGCCTCCTCAATCATGGCTCCGGTAGGATTGTGCAGATTGGTAAGCACGATCAGCCGGGTCTGCGGCGTGATCTTCCGCTCGACTTCCGCTGGATCAACACGAAATCCGTCTTCCATCCGGCGCTCAAAATGTCGCACCGTCACGCCAAGATATTCCAGCGTGGTGACCACCAGTTCGTAGGTTGGCCACTCCACCAGCGCTTCTTCGCCGGGCTCCAACGTCGCCGCCATCGCCAGATGGTTCGCCATCGAGGTTCCCGCCGCCGTCACCACGCAATCCAGCGTGACGCCGTTCTTCTTCGCCAGCCGCTCTACCAGCGGAGCATAGCCGTAAAGCGTGGGCCCGCAGATCTCCAGATCGTCCAGCTTCACCGGCAAGTCTTTCAGCGGGTAGCTCATGATGCCGCTGCTCGCCAGGTTGTACTTCGCCTCCGAGCGCAGCTTGGCATACTGCATGTACGGCGAGCCGATGTGGGTGCGAGATGGCATCAGGCTTTCTCTTCTCCAGTCTTCTGCTTCGCCGCCCAGAAGGCATACACCGGCAAGCCCAGCAGCAAAATGAACATGCCCAGCAAGCTGTTCTTCGGATACTTATAAAGCGTATTGATCACCACCAGCCACGATACCAGCACGAATACGCCGGTGGTGAATGGATGACCCGGCGCGCGATACCCAACCTTCCCGTCCGCCACAGCTTTGGCTTCCCGGCTGCGAAACACGAACAGGCTAAGGCCCGTCAGCCCAAAGAAGATGAAGTCCATCGATACCACGTAGTTGAGTATCTGATCGTAATGGCCGGAAAACGCGATGACGATGGTCCACACGCTCTGCACGACGATCGCCACCGCCGGAACGTGCGTATGGCGCGTGACGCTGGCAACGCTGCGAAAGAACAGCTTATCCCGCGCCATCGCAAAGTAAACTCGCGGGGCCGTCAGCACCGACTGGCTGAGGAATCCCAGGGTCGAGATCGTGATCCCCAGCGCGATCAGCCGCGCACCAGTGTCGCCCATCGTGACTCGCATGACTGCCGTCGCGGGGACATGCGTTTCCGCCAGAGCCTGCGGTCCCAGCGTCCGCACGCAAACGAAGTTCACGCCGACGTAGAGCACGATCACGCCTGCCACACCCAGCACCAGCGCCCGCGAAAGATTCCTCCGCGGCTCTTTGATCTCTTCCGCAATGAAGTTCGTGGTCTGCCATCCGCCGAAGGCAAACAGCACGGGCACCATCGCCGCACCAATCGCAGTCAGCAGATCGAATGACGGTGCGCGATCGAGCAGCGGATGCAGCAACGGATGCGGCGAGCGCACCAGAAACAGGCCCGCGGCAATCAGCCCTGCGATGGCCGCAATCTTCAGCACCATCAGCACGCTCTGCATGCGGCTGCCCAGCTTCACTCCCAGGCAGTTGATGATGGTGAGCGCCACGATGGTAACCACGACTATCAGGCGCTCCGAAACGTGCCACGCCGTCAGCTCCAGCAGGTACCGCGCGAAGGTCACGGTGACCGCAGCCATCCCGCCGGTTTGGATCACCAGCAGCAACGCCCATCCATAGAGGAAGCCGACGGCGGGATGAAAGGCCTCGCGGAGATAAGCGTACTGGCCGCCGACCGCCGGCCTGCGCGCCGCCAGTTCGGCATAGACAAAGGCGCCCAGCATGGCCACAACGCCGCCTGCCACCCACACGCCCAGAATGAGTGCGGGAGTGTGCAGTTGCTGCGCCACAACGTATGGGTTGATGAAGATGCCGGCGCCGACAATGCCGCCCATCACGATCATGGTGGCGTCAAACAGGCCAACTTGCCGCAGAAGGCCCGGCGAGGAATCGGGTTGATGCGAATTGGTGGGCGGAGGCGTCAAGGCAGTCGTGAAATCGAGTTCTCGACTGTAGCATGAGGCGCGGCGTGGAGCACGGCTCCAGGCGCGCGATTCAGCGGGACTACATTTTAAGGTGTCATCCCGAGCGGAGTGAGATCGCGGAGTGATCGAACGCAGTCGAGGGACCTGCTTTCCGCTTCGGGCTACCAGGCAGTGCGAACGCACAGCAGGTCCCTCCACTCGAGCTGAAGCTCTCGGTCGGGATGACACCTCTTTCTACTCCAAATTAATTAATGGGTTGCGCTGCCGCCCGTTTTAGCCGATCGCGAATCGCCTCCCACGCCGGCGTCTCATCAGGAGCATCCACGGCGATCCAGTCAAAGCCTCGCGAATCCAGTTCGTGCAACGTGCGATACAGCTTCGACGCATATTCCGAAGCATCGAGCGGCATCGCAACAATCTCGCGCACTTCCCTGCGAGGTGGCTGATGCAACTGCAGATACGCTCCAGTTCCTTCCTGCGGCAAATCGCCATCGTGCACCAGCAACAACTTCGTCTGCGGACTGTAATGGCGGGGATGCATTCCCGGCGACGGATGTGCCCCAGCCGTCGCACTTGTCTGCTGCGAGATAGGCCCAGTCACCTCTTCGATCTGCTGCCGCGACACTCCGCCTGGGCGCAGCAAGACCGGAACGCCGTCGGCCAACGACAGTACCGTCGACTCAATGCCGACCGTGCACGGACCACCGTCAAGGATGTAATCCACGCGATCACCCAGCGCCTTTCGCACGTGCTCCGCCGTGGTTGGCGAGAGCTGCGTGAACCGGTTAGCGCTGGGTGCGGCGATGGGAACCTGCGCGGCTGCAATCAGCGCCAGTGCCACCGGATGCGACGGCATGCGCACGCCAACCGTTTCCAATCCAGCGGTAACGAGCGCGGGGATGGAATACTGCTTCTTCAACACCAGCGTCAGCGGACCTGGCCAAACCGTTTGCGCGAGGGCCTGCGCGGCCGCCGGCCATTCGGAGACAACTTCACGCGCCATCTCCATGTTGCTAACGTGCACGATGATGGGGCTGGTCGGCGGCCTGCCCTTGGCTTCGAAGATGCGCGCTACGGCCGCGGCGTCGAGCGCGTTGGCGCCCAGTCCGTAAACCGTTTCCGTGGGGAAGGCAACAAGCTTGCCGGCACGCAGCAGGGCTGCGGCGTGTTCGATCTCGGCCCGCGATGGAAGCGATCGATTCTGCATTTCTTTGATCGGGTAGAGCATCGCTTCAGCGCCGCGTTCAGCTCCTTGTTTCTTCATTACTGGCCGGCTTCAGCCGGCTGGATGACGAGCCTGCCGCCGGCTGAAGCCGGCTTCGAAGAGCAAAGAAACAATAGAGACGCTGGCCTGAAGGCCAGCTCTACCCGAACTCAAACTGCCTACCGGCTCCTCGCGCGCGAGGGATCGCCCGAGTTCGCCGTATCAACATCCACGTACACACTGGAGCCCGGCGAATAGCAATTGCCGTCTGGCGCGTAGGTTTGGCGGCAGGCCGCTGTCATCTCCGGACGCTGCGGCGACTGCGCAAACTGCCACGCGTCGGCGAATGGCACTCCGCTATCGGCTGGACTCACACGCGTCCGGCCAAAAGCGCAGCCCGCGGACGGCGGGCACTGATCGTTGCTGATGAAGAAATGTATCTCTCGTTTGCCCGCGTGGTCGCGAATATCGTTGGCCGTCACCACCGAAACGCCTGCCGATTCGCGAAACGCGATTCCAGAGCAGTAAACCCCGGCGCCATATCCCGCGCGCGTCACACCATCCACCCAGGCATGGATATAGGCGCGCTGCTCTGCCAACATGCGCCCGCCCTGCTCTTGGTCGAGAAAAATGATCGCGCCCTTCGCAAAGCCTTCCTGCTGCGCAGAACGCACGGCCGCCGCCGCATCGTTCGTTCCCACGCGCGCAGCATTGCCCGAAGCCTTCAGTTGCGCATATTCGCGACCGTTGAAGAGCAGCAGGAAGCCATAGCCCATCGAGTCAATCGTCTTGCGCTTGTCCCGCCACGTGTTGCGATTTGCGCCGGGAGGATTGTTGAGCCAATATCCCGTGAACGCGAACGTCTTGTGCAAAGCCACCATGTTGGCGTCGCCGGGATAGTCATTGCGATCCATGCCGAGATAGGTGCGCTGCGCCTGCAAACTCACATTCACTAGGGTGAACACCATCAGCACCATCGCGAATGTGATGCGGAATCGCACGATACCAATATCGCACGTTCAGCGACAAACACGAGACTCGGCGAGGTAGTGTTCTAAAGTTATGTTGCTGGCTCTTGTGGGGTCACTGGGAGCTTAATGTTGCTGGCAGAAAACAAAGGCAAATACGACTAGAGCAATCACGGTCGCCTTACAATTTCCTCAGTTACTGGGCAAACAAGCACAGTAGGACGGTATCGCAATACACCTTTACCTAAGCCCTGAGGCTCCTGATCGGCGGTCGGGAAGTTCTGTTCAATCAGCGGCTTTTGATGCAATCCGCAGATTGGCACGTCTGAATTCGGGGAATGTGCCATGTAACACTTTGTTTCCATAGTAATGCGATTCTATTCGGCAGCTAACAGTTCCACAATCGTCCAGATGTGACTGGCCACCTACCTTGGCATCAAGCTCGCGGTGAAAATGCACCGGAAAAGCGGAACAGCAAATCCTACCTAGGACCCTGGCATCGACAGCAACATGTTGTTTGCCCTGCGAGCGGCGTCCGCGTCTGGCGAAAAGCGTAGAGCGAACAGCGAAAAGCGCATCCCGCCGAATGCTAAGCTAACTGAGGCCCTCCATGATCCTCGACGCTCTCCACAAAGTCGCCAACCATCGCGCTTCCCTCACCCGCGAGGAGGCTCGCGAGGTGATGGCCCAAATCCTGCGCGGCGAAGCCACCGACGCGCAGATCGGAGCGCTGCTGGTCGCTCTGCACATGAAGGGCGAAACGGTGGAGGAGATTGTGGGCTTCGCGCAAGCCATTCGCACCGAAGCCACGCCGTTGCAGTCCGACGATGGCGAAGCCCTCGACCTGAGCGGCACGGGGCGGGATGCGCTGGTCGACACTTGCGGCACCGGCGGCGATACCAGCGGCACCTTCAACATCTCGACTGCGACCGCCCTGACGATTGCCGGCGCCGGTGTTCGTGTGGCCAAGCATGGCAACCGCAGCATCAGCTCCAAATGCGGCTCAGCCGATGTCATGGAGGCGCTCGGCGTCAACATCGGCTTGCCGCCCGCGCGGATTGCCGCCTGCCTGCAACAAACAGGAATCGCGTTTCTCTATGCTCCGGCCATGCACTCGGCAATGAAGTATGTCCAGCCCGCCCGGCGCGAATTGCGCCTGCGCACGGTCTTCAACCTGCTTGGCCCGCTCACCAATCCAGCAAAGGCGTCGGCACAGGTAGTCGGAGTCTATTCCGCCGATCTGGTCGAAAAACTGGCTGAGGCGCTGAGCGAGTTGGGGGTGCGCCGCGCGCTCGTAGTCCACGGACGCGATGGGCTCGATGAAATCACTATCACCGGGCCAAGCAAAATTGCCGAGGTGCGCAACGGCCAAGTGCGTGTCTACGAGGTCGCGCCGGAAGACTTTGGCCTGCGACGCGCGCCTCTCGAGGAGATAGCCGGCGGCGATGCCGCGCAGAATGCTGCCATCATCCGCGCCATTCTTGACGGCGAGCGCTCCCCGCGGCGCGATGTTGTCCTGCTGAACGCTGCCGCCGCGCTGGTGGCTGCAGGCCACGCCGATCGCATCAGCGATGCCGTTCCTCTGGCCGCCTATGCCATCGACAGCGGGCACGCCCGCCAGCGTCTGCAATTGCTGGTCGAGTTCACGGCTAAGGGTTAGACGGCGGCTCATTTACCGCGCTCGCGCGCCCGATGTACACTCGAAAGGTCTCATTCCTTCTCTTACGTTGCGTCCAAGGGCGGTTAGCTCAGTTGGTTAGAGCGTCTGGTTTACACCCAGAAGGTCGCAGGTTCGAGTCCTGCACCGCCCACCAATACAATCCATCGCCACAGGCGCAAGGTGCGTTTCCGGCTTCCCAAAGTTGCACAGCGCGCGCATCTTCGCTCAAATTCTTATTGACTGCCGATTGCCCGGGGTTAGACTACTCCTGTCCTGAAAGCCCGTTCCCGACCTCGGAGGGCCGCCGTGAAACCTCGATGCCGAACTTCAAGACTCCACGCCGCTAGCGCTGCTAAGAGCATCGGTCGGATGATGATTCTATGGGCTGTTACCTTGGCAGTCGTGGGCCAATCTGCCCAGGCCCAAACCGAGAAACTCCTTCACATCTTCACAGGCGGATCCGACGGGGCACAGCCCCAGGCCGGACTCGTAATGGATCGGGCTGGAAACTTTTACGGAACAGCTCGCTATGGCGGATATTATGGCGGGAACTGCAGCCCCCTCGGCTGTGGCACGGTTTTTGAGCTCGCGCGCTCGGGATCAGGCTGGATCCTGAAGCCCCTCTACAGCTTTACCGGTGGCAACGATGGAGAGTCGCCCGCTGGTCCGTTGTCTTTTGGCCCGGATGGCGCCCTCTATGGCACAACTGTTTATGGTGGTAGCAATGGCTGCGAGAGCTACGGCTGCGGCACAGTATTTCGCCTGGCGCCTCCGGCGACCGTCTGCCACGCCGCGAGTTGCCCTTGGGATGAAACCCTGATCGTTTCCTTTGGCGGCGGGGCCACGGGCCTGTTTCCCTATGGTGGAGTCATCTTCGATCCGGCGGGAAACATCTACGGAACCACGTACGAGGGAGGCGTACAGGCGGACTGCGATACCCACGCCTGCGGTATCGTCTATAAGCTTTCACCTGCCAACGGCAATTGGCTACAGACTGTCCTCTACACCTTTAGCGGATCCAATGGAGCGGGTCCTGAAGCTGGTCTGACCTTTGATGCAACCGGCAATCTCTATGGTACGACCGCACAGGGCGGTACGTATGACCAAGGGATAGTTTTCCGGTTATCGCCTTCGGGGTCAGGCTGGGTCGGCGGCGCTATCCATGAGTTCACCGGAGAGAGCGACGGCGGTGGCCCTCTAGCAAGCGTCATCTTCGATGCGGCAGGCAACCTATACAGTGATACTGCAGGGGGCGGAGCCTACTACGGCGGCACCGCATTCGAGCTAACACCATCGAACGGGAGTTGGACAGAAATCGTACTTAAGAGTTTTACTAGTGTCGGCAACGGGCCCACGGGTCCTCTCGCCATGGGATCTAACGGAAGCCTGTACGGGAACACCAGCGGAGAAACCGGTTCAGGTTCTGTATTTGAGTTGACGCCCGAAAATGGCGGCTGGATCTACACGGACCTTTACGATTTCAGCGGCGGCAGCGGTGGCTACTCGCCACTCGGTGGTTTGCTGTTGGATGCCAGCGGTAACTTGTACGGGACTACAAGCCTAGGCGGAGATCAACAGTGCGAGCAATACGAAGGATGCGGAGTCATCTTCGAGATCACTCCGTAAGATTTGCGACACAGCCCCAGGCTGAGGCCCAACCCATGACCACTATTCGCCGAATCGTCGCTTTCATTGCACTCACGCTCCTACCCCTGGGTTCCCTGTTCTGTCAGCAAACATCTGCCAAGCCGCAGAATCCAGCACCGCAGGGATCTGGTTCGCAACTGAATCTGAACTTTGGGCCCGCCGTCAGCAATGCTGAAGGCAAGGCCGCTGCCAACAGATTCTTGCAGGCGATGGGAGGGCCGGCCAAGGTAAACTCGGTCAAAACTCTGCAGCAGACCGTGGCAGCAGTACGCCAGGGACAGCACCTCGAAGTTGAGCAGAGCATTGTCTACCCTGACATGCAGGCGCAGAAAATGAAGACGCCCCAAGGGTTGGCTCTAATGGTGGTAACTCCTCGCGACGCGTTCTCGATTGTGGACGGCCGGCTGCACAATGTTTCTCCAACTCAGCGGGCCGCGTTCGACCAGACGCTGAAGCATGATTTCATCAATATCCTGCAGCGGATCAATAACCCGAAATACGTCTTCGTCGCCACCGGCCGGGAAAAGGTTGGCGGCACCGAAGCAACTGTGGTTGATGTTGAGGCCGATGGCGTGCCCACGCGCTGGTGGATCGCGGCCGACGGCAAACTTCTGCAGGAACGCTACTCCGACGTCTCGCAAGCCGGGGGGACAATTCAGGTCATGACCTACGCGGACTGGAAAAGTTTCGGCGGGCTGAACTATCCCACACGGTATGAACTGTTTAGCGAAGCGGGCCAGCCGCGGCTGTCCATGACCCTGACCGCGATGGAAGTAAACTCCGCGGTCGATCGCAAGCTCTTCGAGAGACCCACACAGTAACGGCAGCTGCGCGCGCTCAGCGGCAGGTCGCCGCGCCAGCTTTTTTCTTGACGATCACCATTTTGTTACCATAAGCTTTCGAGCACACTAATCTAGCCACCATTCATCGGCCGTCGCGATATCTCCTGCTTGGCACTGGGTCGCCGGAAGCTGTTTTCTTGTGGCGACGGCGAGCGCACCTTGGCGGAGCTGCGACGCGAGGAAACATCGGAAATGAGAATTTTGCACACATACCGTATCGCTGTCATGGTTGCCGTTTTGTGCCTGGCAGCAGGCGCAACCTACGGACAAAGCACCGATCAGGATTCCTCCACTATTCCCGGCGCTTCCGGCGGGCTGACCGCGCCCAATATCACCGATAGCCAGAGTCCCAGCCAGCAGGGTCAGCAAGGGTTATCTTCTGCCAATCCAATGACTTCCAGCGCCGCTGGCTCGAATGCCGCGCTGCGGAATTTCCTGCAGAACCGGCCCGAGGTCATGGACCAGTTGAAGCTTCTCCTGATCCAGCGCATGAGCGACGAGGGCAGCCTGGTTGACGAGCAAACGGTCACCGACGACGTCGTGTACCAGCGGTTGCAGACTGACCCCGCTTTCCGAAGCGAAGCGATTCGCTCGCTGGTGGAGCTGGGGTACATTTCGGAAGATGACGCGAGAATGCTGCGAGGTACCGGGACGAACGCCGCCTTGCCGCAGGGAGCGGCAGAGCGCGAGAACATCAACCCGGAAATGATGTCTCCGGAAAGCTCGGCTCAGGGCGCATCTGCCCAGGGTTATCCGGAAGGAGCCGCGTCTGGAGCAACGGAATCGGGGATATCTGGGTCTCGGCAGACTCAAAGAGCCACCGGCACTTTAGGTTCGCAACCTCCCCAGCCGCGCTATGACGATTCAACCCTGAATCCCAAGACCCTGCGCCAGAAGAACCCATATCCCAGCCTTCCTTCCGCCCGCGATCTGTATACGCAGTTTCCCCAGCAACCTCAAACCCTCAAGCGCTTTGGCGCGGATATCTTCCGCCCCGACGTTATCGGCATGCGCAACTTCCCCATGGACATGCCCGCTGGACCGGATTACGTTCTCGGACCCGGCGATAACCTGACCATCAACACCTGGGGAGGGGTAACCCAGCGGATTACGCGCGTCGTGGATCGCGAAGGCCGTATTTCCTTGCCGGAAGCCGGGCCGGTCGTGGTGTCTGGCCTGACCTTGGCCCAGGCCCAGCAAGTCGTACAAGCTGCCCTGGCGCCGCAATATCACGACGCCCATGTCGATCTGTCCGTTACCCGTCTGCATACCGTCAGGGTCTATGTTGTGGGAGATGTGCAGCGTCCCGGAGCTTACGACATCAGCTCGCTCTCCACGCCATTAAATGCTTTGTATGCCGCCGGAGGACCTACCTCTACGGGTTCGCTGCGCGTTGTCAAGCACTACCGCGGCGAGCAACTCATCAGCGAGATGGATCTCTACGATCTGCTGCTTCACGGCGTGCGCAAAGCCATCGAGCACCTGGAGCCCGGCGATACCATCATGGTCCCGCCGGTCGGACCGCTGGTCGCGGTCACGGGAATGGTACGCCGTCCGGCCGTCTACGAACTCAAAGGCGAGACCCAGCTCTCCGATCTGCTTGCCATGGCTGGCGGCGTGTCGGTCGCCGCTGCCCTGGGTGAGATCAAGGTCGAACGCATCGATGCCCATGAGAAGCGCGTGGTCCTCGAGGCCAAGCTGGCCGCATCCCCCGATCCAAAGTCCCAGATCGCCGTGGTGCAACCCTTCGCCGTGCAGGATGGCGATCGCATCTCGGTTGCTCCCATCCTTCCCTACAGCGACAAGGCTGTGTACCTGCAAGGCCACGTTTATCGTCCGGGCACCTATGCCTTCAAGGTTGGCATGAAGATCACCGACGTGATCCATTCCTACCAGGAGGTTTTGCCGGAGCCGTCTAATCATGCGGAGATCATTCGTCTGGCGCCGCCTGATTTTCGTCCCCAGACCATTGCAGGTCGACCTGGCCGGCGCCCTCGCCGGAGACGAAACCGTCACCCTCCAGCAGTTCGACACCATGTGGGTCTTCGGCCGATATGAAATCGATCCTCCGAAGGTCAGGATCTACGGCGACGTGCTGCGACCTGGCGAATACCCGATGAGTGGCGGCATGACAGCGGGCGACCTGGTCCGAATGGCGGGCGGCTTCCGACGGAGCGCCTATCTCCAGTCCGCCGATCTGGCCAGCTACAAGGTCGAAAATGGCGAGCAGGTCGTCACCAACCAGCAGGACAATCAAGATTGGCGCCGCTGTCGCCGGCGATTCTTCGGCTGACGCGGCCCTCAAACCGGGCGATGTTCTCACCATTCTGCAGATTCCGGGATGGAGCGACATCGGACGCTCTGCCACCGTGAAGGGCGAAGTGCAGTTTCCCGGCAGCTACGGCATCAACGAAGGCGAGCGCCTGAGTTCCCTCATCAAGCGCGCCGGCGGCTTCCGCGACACTGCCTTTCCTGCGGGCGCGGTGCTGGAGCGCGTCGAGGTCCGGCAGATGGAAGAGAAAGGCCGGCAGGAGCTGATTCGCCGCATCGAAGCGTCTACTTCTAACGTGCACTTCACTCCCGGCAGCACCGGGCAGGATCAGGCCGCCATCTCTGCAGGCCGTGCAGCAGCAGCAAACCCAAACCCTCAACCGCCTGCGTTCCGAACCGGCCGCCGGACGGCTGGTGATCAACCATCTCCGCCGATGTCAAGGAATGGGAAGGTACTCCGGCGGACGTCTACCTGCGCGCCGGCGATGTCGTCACCATTCCGCGCAAACCGAACTTCGTGCTCGCCTACGGCCAGGTCTACAATCCCACGGCCATCACCTACGTTCCCGGCAAGACTGCCGAGTGGTATTTGCAGCAGGCGGGCGGTCCCACGGAGCTGGCCCTGAAGAAGGCGATCTACGTGATCCGCGCCAATGGCTCCGTGGTGTCTTCCCAGGGTAGCGGCTGGTTCAAGGGCGGCGTGTTGAATGCGAAGTTGCGGCCGGGAGATGTTCTGGTAGTTCCGGAAAAGGCGCTGGGTGGATCCAGCGCCTGGAAGACTACTTTGGAAACAGCGCAGCTGGTTGCTAATTTGGCTCTCGCTGCCTCAGTTGCTGTGCACTTCTAAATGGTCTTCCGCTGTCCATCCAGAGTAGCGGGCGCGCTGCTTTGCTGCTTGCTCGCGGGCTATGCGCGAGCGCAGTCAGCCGTGCCTGCCCCTGCGCCCGCAAGTCAAGCGGCCAAGCCCATATCTGACGCCGATGACGAGCCCCAGGTGAGCCTTCGCTCGCTGCCCAAGAACATTCTCCAGGACCAGCAGGCCTTCTTCACCACTCCGCTTTCGCATGCAGTCGCAGAATCTCTTCTTCGTCGTTCCCGCCATCTTCGCTACCTCTGTTCTGGTCGGCAGTGATACCAGGATCGAAGCTCAAGCTTCCCAAGGGCACCAGCACCATCAATCTGGCGGCAAACGCTTCAAACGCAGGAATGGGCCTTTATTGGGCGCAGGCGCAGGACTGTTTCTGTTGGGTGAAAAGCATCACGACGATCACGAGCGCGAGACCGGCACTTCTCGCCGGCGAAGCTGCGCTCGACGCTTATCTCGACGTCACCGCTTTCAAATACATCGCCGGACGCGAGCGCCCCGACACCGGCAACAACCGCGGCAACTTCTTTTCCGGCGGCGATTCCTTCCCTTCCGACACCTCCGCCGTCAGTTGGGCCGCGGCCAGCGTCATCGCTCGCGAGTATCCCGGCTGGGCAACGCAGGTGGTGGCTTACGGGACCGCGGCGGGCGTCAGCGCCGCCCGCGTGGTTGGCCAGAAGCATTGGATGGCCGACGCGATGCTTGGCAGCGCACTCGGCTGGTACATGGGACGCCAGATTTACCGCGCCCGGGCGGCTAACGATATCGAGTCCTCAAACTGGGGCACCTTCGTGAAAAATCCCGACGCCACGGTCCCCGATCCCAATTTCATGGGTTCAACCTACGTCCCGCTCGATAGCTGGGTCTACCCGGCCCTGGATCGGCTCGCCGCGCTTTGGGCTACTTGCCGAAATACGTGCAGGCAATTCGTCCGATAACGCGTCTGGAAGTGCGCCAGGATCACTCTACGAGCTCAGGAAGAAACCGGCTATCCCGAGATGAAGAGTGAGTCAGGTCAAGTGGTGGCCGAACTCCGCCGCGAATTCGCCGTTGAATTGGCGAATCTGGAAGGTGCTTCCAACGTTGGTCTTCAACTGGAGTCTGCCTATGTCGGCGCCACCCAGATCATGGGCATGCCTCTGGCTGATAGCTACCACTTTGCGCAGACCATCTATAACAACTATGGCCGGCCCTACGGGCAAGGATTCAACTCCATAGTTGGAGCTTCCATGCGTACCGAGGCCGGACCGATGGCGTTTTACATTCGCGGAGAGTACCAGCACTCCGCTTCGATCGCGCCCTACAGCCCGTCGACTGCACAAGCCATTGCCAACATTGACGCAATGCCGCTGAATTCCGTTCCAACCTTTTACGGCGAAAATCAGTTCAACACGATTGAGGCCTACGTAGCCCTCAATATGGCCAATTGGCAAATGACATTCGGTCAGCAAAGCCTGTCCTGGGGACCAGATACCGGTGGTTCGCTCATGCTCTCCAACAATGCTCAGGCCATGCCCATGCTGAGCCTCGGACGTACTACTCCCTACCAGCTTCCGGGTCCGCTCGCCTGGCTGGGCATGATCCGCAATGAGGCCTTTGTCGGACGCGTGGGTGGCCAATACTACTTCCGTGGACCATTTCCGGAGTTTCCGCTCGTCGGCAATGGAGTTCAGCTGATTAATCCTCAACCTTACATGTGGGGAGATAAGCTTGGTCTAAAAATGACTCCGAATTTCGAAATCGGCGTTACCATCACGGTCATGTGGGCGGGCTAACGCGACCCGCCACATTGTCCACCTGGTTGCACACCTGGTCGAGCCACGGGCAACGATCAGCCGGTCGATCCCGGAAAGCGCTTTAACGGCTTTAACTTTTCTTATCGAATTCCCGGCCTGCGTAACTGGCTGCTCCTCTATGCGGATGGTATGGCAAACGACGAGCCTAATCCTATTGCCTATCACACGCAGTCGGCGTGGAATCCCGGACTCTATTTGCCGCAGATTCCCAAGCTGCACAATCTCGATCTCCGCGTCGAAGGACTCTACACCAATATTCCAGACTATCCCGGCGTCGGCCGCTACTACGCCAACGAGCACTACGCTGAAGGCTACCGCAACGACGGCATCATTATCGGCAGCTGGATCGGCCGGCTGGGAGATGCCATACAGGCTTGGAGCACGTATTGGTTTTCGGGCGAGAAGAAGATTCAGGTCAGTTATCGCAGACAGTACAACGATCCCATTTTTCTGGGTGGAGGCGGATTGAACGACGTCTCCGCTTCGGTCGATTGGTTGCTGAAGCGTGACATCCAGATCTCGCCGACCATCCAGTATGAGCGCTTCAATTTTCCCCTGGTGAGTCCTACCCCGCAGACCAACGTCGCTGTCGGCCTGCAGCTCACCTTCTGGCCAGTCCATACCCCGTCTCGAAAGCAGTAAAAGATAGTCAGACGGTAAGCCGTAAGTGCTATTAGAGCGGCGACCTCGTCGCGACTTAGAGCATCACGAAAAAACTATGCTGATAGTACTCGCGAGCCAGCAAGAATCGGATGAAAACCGACCTCGATGGGTGCCACTTTTCGCTTGACCCAACTGGGAGCCTGTGCCAAGATGATGAACCGAAAACAGTTAGTGCATTCCCGCCACTCCAGCCGGTGCAAGTAATGGTTTGCACGTGTTTGCGGGGCGTGCTGGCTTAAATCTGAAACGATCTCCGAACGCGTAGACTCTTTGAACTATTTGAGCGGGACGCCTTGCTAAGCGAGGATGGCGAAGCTTTGTCTCCCCCTCCCCGTTTATTGCAATTGCTGTTCCGTCCGGTATACGATCACGACTAAACTCGTTATTCCAAGGCCCGCAGATACTTTTGTGAATGAGTCCTCGCCCTATACGCTGCAGAGTTCTCCGACATCAGGCCACGACCTCGATGTTCTGCCTCCGCAGACTGCTGCGGAAAGAATGCTTCTTGGCCTGGATCTCATCCGGCATAACCGGCGCACCCTGATTCGGGTGGTGATTGCTGGGTTGGTGATTTCGGCAGCCATAGCCTTCCTGATTCCTAAGCGATATGAAGCGGTTGCCCGACTGATGCCGCCCGATCAGTCCGACATGAACACCGCGATGCTCGGAGCCCTGACAGCGAAGGCCGGGGACGCGATCGGGGCCGTGGCAAGTAATGTGCTCGGTCTGCGCACCAGTGGAGCTACCATGGTGGGCATCCTGGAAAGCAGGACCATCCAGGACGACCTCATCAATCAGTTTGACCTGCGCAAAGTCTATTCCGAAAAACGATACAACGACGCGCGCAAGATCCTCGAGAAGCGAACCAACATTTCTGAGGACAAGAAGAGCGGCATCATCACGATTGCCGTGGAGGACTCGGATCCCGACCGGGCAGCCGCCTTGGCTAAGGCGTATGTTACCGACCTGAACACCCGTATTTCCCAGCTCACTACTTCCTCCGCCCATCGCGAGCGCGTTTTTCTCGAGGGGCGGCTCCAGTCCGTCAAGCAGGAGCTTGATACTGCGACCCTGAAGCTGAGCCGATTCTCCAGCCAGAACAAGACATTCGATCCGCAGATTGAAGGCAAAGCCATGCTGGAGGCCGCTTCCAGCTTGCAGGGCCAGCTGATTGCCGCCGAAACTGAGCTGAAAGGGTTGGAGCAGATCTATGGTCCTGAGAACTCCCGGGTGCGCGCGTCTTCAGCCCGAGTCGCGGAGTTACGCAACAAGTTGCACGGCATGAGTGGAGATCCTGGCGCCCCTGCTGCTGACAACACTTCCCTAAACAGCGGCGAACTCTATCCTTCGCTGGAACAACTCCCACTGCTCGGGAATACCTATTACGATCTCGCCCGTCGCGCCAAGATCGATGAGGCTGTCTTCGAAGTTCTCACCAAACAGTACGAGCTGGCAAAGGTCCAGGAAGCCAAGGAAATTCCTTCCATCAAAGTGTTGGATGAGCCGGTTGTGCCCGAGACCAAAATCTGGCCCCCGCGACTTTTTATTATCCTGTTCGGCACCTTCGTAGCTTTTGCTTTCGGATGCATATGGATAATGGCCGCGGCTGGTTATCAGAATCTGGATTCCCGTGATCCCCGGCGGCTTCTGATGGATCGACTAATCGACCCCATCTCTTCGCGCTCGCTCGATGCTAATCTTTAAGAGTTGTCATCACGAGCCGACATCAGTCGGTGAGACTGCTTTAGCAAGGGCTCTCAGCAAACTGTTATTCGAGCATCGAATCCTGCTAGGGTTGGATTTTTCCGAGTCGCAACATCTTCGAGTGCCTCAGCAAGATTGCACACCCAATCAGGGAGAAGGCCACGCACGAGAAGAACAACGCGTTGCGGTACGACAGGTTCAGCCTCCCGGATACAGAGAACGCCGCGGCCAACAAGAGCGGCGCAACACATACCAGGGGCGTCAAGACGCCGGATACGATGTACTTTTTTCTCGAAAACCTAATTTCCGGGTAAGTCCGCGGCATACTATAGAACAGGTGGGTGGTAACACTGAACACCGACCCAATCAAAGTTCCCAATGCTACGCCGATTGCGCCCATTGTCGCTCCTAGTATCACGCTGGCTATTAGATTGGTGATTCCCTCCGTCAATGGACTGATCTTAATTAATCGCTGCTGTCCGGCGGAAATAAGTACGACTGCATAGGGCAGTCCAACTAGCCGGATCATGTTGGCAATCAATAAGACCTCAAGGATCGGTTGTCCCATCTGAACATACTGCTGCCCGATCCATAGCTTTAATATCGGCGCGGCATAAATCAGTGGTGGAATGCCTGTGAAGATCAGTAGAATGACTCCTACTTGGGTGGAGAGTATGACCAGCCGTCCCAACTCCTCTGGATTCTGACGAGCGTGCAGTGCTGCGGCATGAGGCATCATGACGTTCAGGACGGCAGACAACACTCCGGCAACGAACGTGATCATGGCAGCCGACACCGAATAGGCCGTGACGGCATTGAACTGGAAGCGGCCCACCAGGATAAGGTCGAACCCGGTGACCAGCAGCATGGAAAACGACATGACCGTCAGGCCGAAACAGTAACCTAGTAGCTCGTTGGCAGTAGCGCGCCGCACCAGAGTGGCCACAAACTTGATGTCGGGTACGATCCGTTTGGCTGCGGCATATAGCACTCCGTACGACACAACATTCGTGATCGCCATGATGGCCGCCATCGTCACCACGGAACGACCAGCAAAGGCTGCGATCACGACGCCGACAGCCGACAGCAGCCTGGCTCCGCCTATCACCACCGCGGGAATCTCGTAACGCTGTAGGCCGATGCAGACTCCAGACCACGCCGACGCCGGCAGACCACCCGCGACAGACGCTCCCAGGATCAGCAGCGCCCACCGCATCATCGGAACGCTCTCGCTTGGGATACTCGGGAAGACGACTGGAATGGCCGCCGCGGCGGCGAGCAGGAGAAGCAGGCCCACAAAGGCGGCGGCTACCAGGCCGGCCAGCGCAGTGCTGAAAACAGAACTACGCTGTTGGTAATCACGGCTCTCGGTGGCATATGCTATATACCGGCCTATCGCTGTTTGCAGGCCAAAGTCCAGGTAGCCGACATAGGCAGCAACTTGCAGCACCAGGACCCAGACGCCGTAGCTGACCGCCGTCATATGGCGCACCAGCAACGGCGGCAGGAACACAGCCACCAGCGCAGTCGCGCCACCTCGTCCAAGGTTGGCAATTGCGTTCTTGATAAACAGCCGGCGAGTCGTCATCGGGGGACGATTTTGAGTATACCGAAGCGGAGCAAGCGATGATGGCAGGCGTTCTATCTGGTACCGCGGAGTCCAGCCACCAGGCATGAGATCAACTTTTTCCATCTGTATTCCCGCATTTAATCGCGCGCGGCACTTGCCTGCCCTGCTGGATTCCATCTTTTCGCAGGACTATAAGAACTTCAATGTGGTCATTTGTGAGGATGCGTCATCGGAGCGTGCACAGATTGCCGCCATCGTTCGCGAGTATGCCGAGCGATATCCTGGACAGTTGCGGTACTACGAAAACACCAGGAATCTTGGATACGACGCCAATATACGGAACTTGGTGGAGAAAGCCACTGGCGAATTCTGCTTCTTCATGGGGAATGACGACCTGCTATGCCCCGGTGCTCTCGGCACCGCCGCCGGCATCCTGCGACGCTACGATAACGTCGGCCTGGTGCTTCGCGGCTATGCATGGTTTGACGAAGTGCCGGAGCAAATCAACCAGGCGGTCCGGTACTTTAACGAAGAGCGGCGCTTTGCAGAGGGGCGCGAAGCCATCACCGTCTGCTTTCGGCGCTCTGGAGTTATCTCCGGCTACATAGTCCACCGCGACAGCGCTCACGCTGCGGCAACCGCCAAGTTCGACGGCACTCTCTTCTATCAATTGCATTTGACCGCGAGCGTACTCGCATCGCGGTGCGCTGTATGCACCCCAGAGATTCTGGTGCTCTGTCGTAACAATGAACCGCCCGAGTTCGGCAACAGCAGCAACGAACGCGGGACTTACATGCCCGGCTCCTATACGCCTGAAGCCCTGCTGACCATGGTTTCCGGAGCGCTCTCGATCATTAAGGACCTGAAGGCCACTAAGGACATCGATGTCGTGGACGCAGTGACTCGCGACTACGCCAACTACTTCTATCCTTACATCAGGAGTCAACTGCGACTTCCTTTCGGGGAGTTTATGGCGTTTTACCGTGCCTATGGACGAATGGGATTTGCCAGATATCCTATGTTCCATTTCTATTGTCTCGCTGCCTACGCCCTGGGACAGAAATCGTTTGACGGGCTCACCAGAGTCGTCCGAGGCCACCTTGGACGCAGCCCGCAGTTCGGCCGACTCGGTCAGTCAGGCATGGTATAGCGGCTCCCCTATGAGCAAACCTACCACTGTGCGGGCCCGAGAGATCCTGAAGACTGCGGTCCAAAAGTTCAATGACCTGGTGCTCGCTCCCATGGGGGTCAAACTCGTAAATTCGGGACGACCTACAAGGAACTTCGTGGAGTTCTTTTCCCACCTGAAAAGACTCCAATTCATCCCAGGCACTGTAATAGATGTCGGTGTGGCATATGGCACTCCTGATCTGTATGCAGCGTTTCCCACCAGCAAATTCTATTTAGTCGAGCCCCTGAAGGAGTTCGAGCCTGACTTGCAGCGGCTGCAGTCCACCTACGATACCGAATACGTGCTTGCGGCCGCGGGCGCCGCAAAAGGCGAGGTCACGCTGAACATACATGCCGATCCCCGGCAAACGACGTCTCTGGCTCGGGCCGCCATCGACCAGCGTGTGGTGCCTGTCGTAACCGTCGATCAAGTCCTGGCAGGCCGCGAGCTGCGGCCTCCGGTTTTGCTGAAAATCGACACCGAAGGTCAGGAGTTGTCGGTCCTGCAGGGCGCAATTGAGACCCTTCATAAGGTTGATCTAGTAATTCTTGAAACGCGGCTCATTTCCTATGTCGACGGTCTTCCCGAAATCGCCGATATTATGGAATACATGACTAACGAAAACTTCAGCCTCTATGACATTCTAGACGGCGGCTATCGTCCGTTGGATAAGGCTCTGGAGATTGTCGACCTGGTCTTTGCCCGGAAGGATAGCCCGCTGCGCGCCGACCGGCGGCACACGTCTGTGGGGACCGACGCTTGGTAAGTACCAGGCTTGCAACTGCCGACTCCGCTCGAATCAACGGTGTTAACACATCAGCATGGCAGCTAAGGCTGCAGACAACTGTACCGAACGCTTGCTAGTGACGGCCAACTTAATTCCAACCCGGGCAGCGCGCGCCACACTCCTCTCTCCGTATGGCCTCGCGCTTGTGTCCTTCACGTTCTTTGTGTTGGTCTGGATACTTCCGCCCAGGATATACACCACCTATCTGGAGGAACGTGACTTATTGTTTCTCGACCCGGCGTCGATGCTGCTTTACACATTGTGTGTTGGCGCTTTCGTGGCGGGACTTAAACTCGTCGACATTTTCTTTCCTTCCGTCATTGCTCCGCTCGCTAGAATCAGGACCCGGCTTCCCGGGCCGGCATTTCTATTGCTGCCGATAGTAATCGGATCTGCTTTTACCCTCGCGTCGATTGGCTTGCTAGTGCAGGGCAATCCTGCGTTAGTTGGCCTGATTCTGTTGCAGCAAGGTTCTCAGATAAAAGATACTCTCGATGTACGTCAACCGCTGGGGTTGTCAAGCATGTGGTTGTTGGGCATTTGCTGGTGGGCCATGTGGCGTTCTCACCAGGTTGAGCTTCGGTCCCGTTGGTCACGCTGGATTGTTAACTTCAGCATTGCCATCGGTATTTTGTTGGTGACGGTATCGGCGTCTCTCAAACTCGCTCGGGGTGAGTTGATGCCCGTGGTGGCGGGCTGCGCGCTACTCTATCTGGTCCAGCGCATAAGTGAAGGACGGTGGAGCGCCCGGACCGTCGTGAAAGCCACAGCTGCTCTGACGGTAGGGATTGTAGCTCTGTTTACTCTGATGTCGCTCGCCAGAGGAAGCGAAGACCTGGATTCCTTTATGGGCGCTTTGCTAGGCTACAGCGTATCGTCCTACAACCGTCTGGCTGCGTTGGTCAACGGCCGCTTACATTACCCCTATACGGGGAGCGGATTGTATCTCAGTTCCTTTGTAAGCTTCAATACCTCACTCAATAGTGTCTTCCCTATTTCTGCCTTCATGCATTGGCCATCTTACGCCGACATGTGGGACTCGCAATTCGCTGCGACTTGGCAGGCAGGCTTGGATGGAACCAGAATATGGTCCGGCGCATTCGGGTATATCTTCGCCGATTTCGGATGGTTCACGCCGGTAGTGCTTTTCTTCTACGGTCTTTTATGCGGGTCGATTTGGAGGTCGATTAAGCTAGGCGAGCTCTTCGGCATCATCTTATATCCGTGGTGCGGTTTTTGCATCCTATTCTGGTTTGGGACTAACGCGCTCCTGGACACTAAGTTGGTTGTTTTCCTACTTGTCGCGCTGGTCCTTTCCGCATACGAACGCTTAACTGTCTGCGCCGCCAGCACTATGGGCGCTTAGAAGCTACGGCTCCTGACAATGCCCAATTCTCTACCCAGTAAACCCGAGCCCTCGCCAACCGGGGTCGCCAACGGCGTCACGCCCCAGCACATGCCTGACCTCAAGAACATTGTACGCACCGCACGGCGACGGCTGGCAGCAGCAGTTCCCCGGAATCTATATTTAGAGGCTATAGGAGCAAGCAGCGAATCGCATCGTTTCTTAGCTAATAGTACGCAGGCTGTATATACCCGCCAGGTATGTTGCCTGGGCGAGATACTGGGCAAGGCAACCCACAAAGCGGCACGGGACATCAGCGTTCTGGACTGGGGCTGCGGCAAAGGCCAGATCACCTATCTCCTTAAGCAGAGCGGGTTTGCCGTTACTTCGTGCGATATCGAGAATCATGAGGCTGATGACTCTACCTTTGGCCAGGCAGTCCCGATAATTCATGAGCAAGCCATCGATGTGATTCCGCTGCGCCACGCCTACAAGCTTCCCTTCGCCGACAAGAGCTTTGATTGCGTCGTAAGCTTCGGTGTCCTTGAGCACGTCGAGTCAGATCGCGAATCGCTCGGCGAGATCCGCCGCATTTTAAGAGATAAAGGCGTTCTCTACATCACATTCCTACCCTACTTTTTGTCGTGGACACAGCATCTCGCTCACCTTCGCGGCGAAACGTACCATGATCGCTTATATAGGGAACGGAGCTTCACCTCCTTGGCTAAGAGCTCAGGATTTGCGGTAGTTGACGTATCTCATGGTCAACTGTTTCCCAAGAATTCGGTTCCGTTGTCTCTCGATTTTATGCTGGAGCCTTTTGATCGATGGCTCTGCGCTTATACGCCTTTGAGATACTTCGCGACCAATCTGGAAGCTGTCCTGGTGGCGGAGTAGCGCTGAACGCGGTTACCAGACTCTGCGATGTCGAAGCGGGGATGTCCGGCAGAAGCTGAGATTTATCGGGCACTTAACTCAGAACTCGGAGTAGACATGCGAAATCTGACTATTCGTCGCGGGTCGGTGTTGCGGCCTGCCCTTTCGGCCTTGGCCGGTGTAACACTGCTGGTACTGATACTTTTCGCACAGCTTGCCGTTGGACAAGTGCAGGTCGTCACCGAGCACAACGACAATGGCCGTACCGGGCAAAACTTGCAGGAGACGCTGCTGACTCCAACCAACGTAAATGTGCGGAAATTTGGAAAGCTTTGGACTACCTTTGTCGATGGCCAGATATATGCGCAGCCTTTGTATGTCCCCAACATAACTATTCCTGGGAAAGGTGTTCATAATGTTTTTTTCGTAGCCACTGAGCACGACAGCGTCTATGCGTTCGACGCGGACAGCAACACCGGAGAAAACGGCTCTCCCCTGTGGAAGACCAGCTTCATCGATCCGGCGGACGGTATCACAACGATGTCCATTGACGATGTGAATTGCAATTCGGCCGTTGTGCCCGAATATGGGATCACCGGTACTCCGGTCATCGATACCAGCACGAATACGCTTTATGTCCTGGCAGCGACGAAGGAAAACGGCACTTTTTATAACCGGCTGCACGCCCTCGATATCACCACAGGAGCGGAGAAGTTCGGTGGGCCTGTGGCCATACGAGCAACCTATCCGGGAACCGGGGACGGCAGTGTAAATGGCATACTCACTTTTGAACCAGTCATGCAGTTACATCGTTCTGGCCTACTGCTGAGCAACGGCGAGATCTATCTCGCATGGGCGTCGTATTGCGATAACACACCCTTCCATGGCTGGGTGATGGCCTATAACAAAAGCACCCTACAGCAGACCGCAGTCTGGGCCGACACTGCTAACGGTGAAGACGGCGGTATATGGATGAGCGGCGCTGGCCTGACCGCCGATGCTTCTGGCAACATCATCTTCTCCACAGGAAATGGGACATTTGACACATCGGGGAGTCCGGTCGATTTTGGAGACAGCATCCTGAAAATGGCGCTGAACGGTTCAAGCCTAACCGTGAGCGACTACTTCACTCCCTACAATCAGAGCTACCTGGATGAAAACGATATCGACCTTGCTGCGGGCGGCGTGTTGCTTCTGCCCGATCAGCCCGGACCTTATGTTCATGAGGCAATTGGCGGCGGCAAGGACGGGAACGTCTATGTTGTGAACCGTGACAATATGGGGCATTACAATCCAAACAACAATTCCCAAATCATACAGACTCTCGCCGGCTCAGCTGGCATGTGGGCATCGCCCGCGTACTGGAACGAACACGTATATTTCGGATTGGTAAACGCCCCTGTGCAAGCGTTCAGCGTGAGCAACGGCCTGCTATCGTCATCACCGACTTCAATGTCGCCGACCAGCTTTTATTGGCCCGGAGCCAGCCTGGGAGTTTCAGCGAACAATACCTCCGCTGCAATTCTCTGGGGGCTGAACACCAGCCAGGTAGATGAGTCAGTATTACATGCCTACGATGCTACGAACCTGGCCTCAGAGCTATACAATACTTCGCTGAATGCGGAGCGTGACAGCGTCGGCCTTCCCGTGAAATATGCTGTGCCGACGGTGGCGAACGGCAAAGTATATGTTGGAGCAGTGGGACAAGTGAGCGTCTACGGAGAGATTTCTGCGGTGACGGGGACTCCCACCTTTGCGCCAGGCGGTGGAACCTATACTGCAACGCAAACAGTCGTAATCTCGGATTCTACTCAGGGCGCGACCATATACTACACGACCGACGGATCCGCCCCATCTACCTCATCCCCCGTATACACGGCGCCGCTGGTCGTGAGCACCACCACGACAATTAATGCAATTGCCGTGGCCACAGGGATAGCACCAAGCGCTGTAGGTTCGGGGGCCTATACCATCAGCAGTGGAGCCGGTGGGACGATTAACTACGGAAGCGGCCTCAACTCCAAGGACCTGCTTTTGAACGGCACTGCTACTATGAACGGCACTCGTATACGACTGACGGATGGAGGGCCAGGGGAGGCCGGAACCGCCTGGTACGCGACGAAGGTGAATGTCCAGGCCTTTACGCAGGACTTTAGTTTTCAGTTGAGCAGCCCTCATGCTGACGGAATTACCTTTACCATCCAGAACGCTGGGCCGACCGCCCTTGGTGGCAGCGGTGGCTACCTGGGTTACGCTACGATGACCCCCAGCGTGGCCATTAAGTTCGATCTGGCCAATAACGCCGGTGAAGGTATCGACTCGACTGGAATATACACTGACGGGGCCCTCCCTTACGTGCCGGCCATTGACATGACCGGCACCGGAATAGACCTGCACAGTTCGCATGTCTTTAACGTCCACATGGTGTACGACGGAACCACCCTGACCATGCAGATTACCGATGCCAACACGCAGCAGATGTTCACCACCAGTTGGACTATCGACATACCGGGCACGGTGGGAGGGACCACTGCCTATGCTGGTTTCACCGGGGGCAGCGGTTCCACCACCGCCATTCAGGAGATCCTCAGCTGGAGTTTTGTACCTCAGGCTGACATCAGCTATGGTAACGGCTTCTATTCGACAGGTATGGTTTTGAACGGCAAAGCGACTGTAAACAACTCCCATCTACAGCTGACGGATGGCGGACAGGGTGAAACGGCCAGCGCGTGGTATGCCACGAAGGTTAATATCCAAGCCTTCACTCAGGATTTTAGCTTTCAGCTCACGAATCCCCACGCTGACGGAATTACCTTTACCATCCAGAACGCCGGTCCGACCGCGATTGGTGGCAGTGGCGGCTGGCTGGGCTACGCTCCCATCGCCTCCAGCGTGGCCGTCAAGTTTGACTTATACAATAACGATGGCGAGGGCATGGACTCCACCGGCCTGTATGTCAACGGAGCGGTGCCGTACGTGCCGGCCGTCGATATGACCGCCAGCGGCGTGAATCTGCACAGTGGAGATGTCTTTAATGTTCACATGGCCTATGACGGAAGCACGCTGACCATGCAAATTACAGATGCCAGCACGCAACAAAGCTTCGTCACTAGTTGGCCGATCAACATACCTGGAACCGTGGGGGGCACAACAGCCTATATTGGCTTCACCGGCGGCTCGGGCGGAAACACAGCTGTTCAGGATATCTTGACTTGGAGCTACTCTGCGGTTGCAGGTGTTAACTATAGCAGCGGTTTCAATACTAGTGGAATGGTCCTCAACGGGAAGGCCGCCGTGAACAATTCGCGGCTACGCTTGACTGATGGCGGACAAGGTGAAGCTGCCACCGCGTGGTATGCCGCGAAGGTTAATACTCAGGCGTTCGAGCAAGACTTCAGTTTTCAATTGACGAACCCAAATGCTGACGGAATCACTTTCACGATCCAGAACGCGGGTGCAACTGCACTTGGCGGCAGCGGCGGCTGGCTTGGATATTCTCCAATAGGCTCTAGTCTGGCTGTCAAATTTGACCTCTACAACAATGCCGGCGAGGGCGTTGACTCTACGGGGCTGTACGTTAACGGAGCTATACCGTATGTGCCGGCTCTCGACATGACCAGCAGCGGAGTGGACCTGCACAGTGGAGATGTCTTCAACGTGCATATGGTCTATGACGGAACTACGCTGAACATGCAGATTACCGACGCCACGACCCAGCAGAGTTTCGTCACCAGTTGGACAATCGACATACCAGCTACGGTGGGAGGCACAACGGCCTATGCCGGCTTCACCGCGGGCACTGGGAGCCAGACGGCCACCCAGGAAATCCTGAGCTGGAGCTTCGTTCCGATTACTGGCATTAACTACAGCGAAGGCTTTAACTCCAGTGGACTCGCGCTTAATGGCCATGCGGCAGTGAACAATTCGCGTTTGCGATTGACGGATGGCGGGGCGGGCGAAGCTGCCAGTGCGTGGTACGGCACGGCTGTGAATATCCAGAACTTCACGCAGGACTTTAGTTTTCAGCTAACGAACCCCAGTGCTGATGGAATAACCTTCACCATCCAGAACGTCGGATCCACGGCCCTTGGCGGCAGCGGTGGATGGCTGGGCTATGCTCCCATAGCCTCTAGTCTGGCGGTCAAGTTTGACTTGTACAACAATGCCGGCGAAGGTGTGGACTCAACAGGGCTGTATGTTAACGGAGCGGTTCCTTATGTCCCGGCTCTGGATATGACCAGCAGCGGAGTGAACCTGCACAGTGGAGATGTCTTTAACGTTCACATGGTCTACGGGGGTAGCACTCTGACCATGCAGATTACCGATGCCAGTACGCTCCAGAGTTTCGGCACCAGTTGGACGATCAATATACCCAGCACTGTAGGAGGCTCGACGGCCTATGCTGGTTTCACTGGAGGGACCGGCGGAGAGACGGCCACCCAGGAGATTCTGAACTGGAGTTATGTTCCAGCTTATGCGCCGCCCACGTCACCTGGACCTCCCCAAGGCAGCAAAGGGGCCGCTCCCAACATTCGCGCCCGATAAACGGGGCGCTGTGTAGGACCTAGAACGGCCAACTCATCCTTGCCGACTGCCGGTGTGAATCAAGGCAAGCCCGATACCTTGCTGGCGAACTTCTCGTTTACCAGGGTGTTGGACTTCGAGAGGGGTTTGCCATTGACAGTAATATTCTGGAATTGCACACCCTCAATGTCACTCTGGTCGCTCGCCCCTTGCAAATCGATACGCATCTTGGGGCTCTGAGGCGGAAGTAGTACCGTGGTGTTGGAGAAGGTTATGTCGCGAACCTTACCTAAAGGTTTGTTCTTATCCGCAGTTGCTTCCCATTGCGAGTGCTGGATATAGACATATATCACCCTGCTGGCGCCGCCCGCATCGATCTGATTGCTGGAGCGGTCAATTCTGTTGTTTTCGAAACGGATGTTGCTGACCGTGCCCGCGCCGGCAAGGTTGATGCCTTCAGAGGCTCCCCGGGCGAGATCGTGAATCACATCGTTGTTAGAGAAGGTAACCCCGCTGATATCCGTTCCCACCGCCGTTCCAATCACCATCGCAGTACCGGTTTCGTTCCATAGCCGATTCCCCGTCACGTTTACATTACTAACCATATCGGTCGGTGCAACTACATTAGGCTTCTGGGTTTTCGACTTGACGGTGATTACGTCATCGACGGTGCGAATAAAACATCCTTCCACGCTTACATCGCGGCTACTGTAGATATCGATTCCATCCGAGTTAGCCCGGTAACCGAGTATCTTCAAGTTTGAAACTGTTACCCGGTCCGAAAAAAAGATCGGCATAAACCAGTTCCCGGAATTCATCAGGACGACATCATATAGGCCGATGTCCTGTCCCTGGATGGACAACAAGCGCTTGCCGGGGGCTTCCAGGCCGTCCAGAATTCCGCGTCCCCGGATCTTGATCCTCGTCCCGTAGATAGCAATTGCCGGTTTCGTGTATACCTTTGACGTTTGACCGGCTAACGTGTCGGTGACGAAAGGTTCGTCTGCGCGAATCGTGCTTCTTACTACCGCCCCGCCGGCAATGTAGACCATCTGGCCATCACTGAGCGCAAGGTTATCGATGTTATGGATTCCTGGGCCAAAGTACAAAATCGACTTGTCCGGCGGCATCTTATAGGCCGAAAGGGCATGGTTTCCGGGAGCCAAGTAAACGACATTCGCGTCTTTGGGAGACGGCGCACCAGTCTCTATCGGATTCATGAAGATATGCAGCGTGCGGACAAGTAGATGATTCACCTCCAAGGTAAGGTTCTGGGGTGAATTCGCAGTGAACCGCATGGTGTTGCCCTGGATGGAAACTGGAATCGCTGGGGACGTCGGCAGCAGCCGTGCTGCAGTCACGGGCCCGCTGAAGGTCACGGTCACGTCGACCGGGCCGTCTGCATCGAAGTAGGCAAACCCCGCCTCCTCATATTTCAAGCCATACTGCGACTTATCGTCGACCGAACTAAGGCGCAGGGTTTTATCCTGCGGCGAAACCCGCTGTAAGTACACCGGAACATCCCTGCCGCCGACCTGCACCTTGTAGGCACCCGATAGTGGTTGACCCGCCGGTGCGGGATAGATCACTACCTTCGCAGCAGTCGGCCCAGTCTGAGGCGGAAAAGCCGCTGCCGCAGAGGGGTGAGACAGAAGCATCGTGGCTGTGAGGAACAGAGTAGCGAGCGACGAAACGAATGCAGTGTTTCTCATGCTAATTATCACCTCGAGCAGGGTTCTGGGAGCTCTTTAGTTGGTCAACAGTGTATCAAACTGCCAACGTGAAGCTTGGCGTTAATCAGGTTTCGTCCATGAACTTACGATAAACCGCTAAATGACGCTGCGCAAAATCCGCGCACGTGAAGCGATCCGCGCGCAGGAAGCCCAGCTGTTGCAAGTCACGCCAGCGATCCGAAGATAGCAAGACGGTTTCTATGGCAGCCGCAATGGACTCTACATCGTGGGGATCAAAGTACTCCGCGGCCGCCCCTCCGACTTCAGGCAGGGATGCGGAATGCGAGCAGGCAACTGGAGTGCCGCAGGCCATCGATTCGAGGATCGGCAATCCAAATCCCTCTTCAAACGATGGCATCACAGTCAGGTCTGCGCCGGAATAGGCGAAGCGCAGCTGGTCGTCGCTGACTCGCGGTACAAATGTCACGGCGCCCTCCACACCCAACTGTTGAGCGAGTTTCATCGTCGCAGACCGTCCCGCCGTGTCATCGCCGATCACCAACAGACGGTGTGGTATTCGACCGCTTGTCTTCACAACGGAGAAGGCCTTAAGCAGGCCGGCGACGTTCTTGCTTGGCTTGAGGTTGCCTACAAACAGGATGTACGGTCCGTCGAAGGAGAAATCTTGCTGTGTTGTGGCGCGGGCGGCTTCCCGGCCTTCAGGAAAGATGTGCGGCCCGATTGCGTTATAAACAACTGTGACCTTGCCGCCGTCCACACCGAGATGTTCCATAATTTGACGCTTCGAGTACTCCGACACGGTGAAGATGTGATCGGCCCGAATGGCAGCCAATCTCAACATCGGCTGAGCATATACCCAACTCTTTAGGGTTTTCCGCTGGGTAGCGTCCAGGATGTGGGTCAAATCATGAATCGTGACTAGTAGCGTACCCCTGCGCGCGATGGGGGCGTTGTAGTGTGGTACATGCAGAAGATTCGAGCCGTGAGCTGCCCAGGCTATTTTGAATTGCTCGCTAACTGAATAGATTGGGACATCTGTTATGGTTATCTCATAGTCATACTGCCGGAGACAGTCCTGATATTTTGGCAGGGTCAAGAGGCGCACGCCAAAATCCCCATACCGACGTAGACCTCGAATGAGATTGAGCGTGTAAGTGCCAAGTCCAGTATTTAACCAGCGTGCATCCAGCACCAAGGTACTCATAACGGATCATCTCGACGCCTACCTCCGGCGACCCTTTTATCGGAAGCCACCGGCCCCTCCAAGTCAAATGGACTAGCCAAAGCTTACGTTCCGTCGAGGGGGCCAGTCGTCCCAAGCGCGCTCAAGAATCTCCTCGAATCGGCTAAGGAAGGCTTCCGAAGCGAATTTGGCCGCGTGGTTCCGTAATTCCTGCTCCGAAAACTTTCGGGATTCGAAGCTGATTATTGCTTCCCGTAAGCCTTCCACGGTCTGCTCAGAATATAGCTCTGCGGTTTCGTCGGTCATAGAGTCAAGCACTCCGCCCTTGCGGAAGGCGACTACCGGACAACCAGTCGCGATAGCCTCCACAGGTACGATGCCGAAATCCTCCACACCGGGAAACAATAGCCCCTTGGCGCGCCTATAGCACTCGACGAGATCCTCCCCTTCGACAAATCCCATGAATTGGACGTTCGCGCCAACGTCACGGGCAAGAAGACGTAAGGTTCTTTCTTCGGGGCCGGCGCCAACTATCCTGAGTTCCCTGCCCAGCATGGCACACGCGCGGATGGCATGATCCACACGTTTGTAAGGCGCCAGAGCACTAACCATCAGATACCAATCCTCAGGCGATCGCTTCGCGGCAGCGAAGCTCTGCACGTCGACCGGAGGAGGCAAGACTTCAGCATCGCGGCCATAGAGACGTTTTACTCGATCCGCTACAAACCGAGAATTAGCAATGAATAGGTCAACCCTGTCGACGGTTTCTTTATCGTAAATCTGAAGTAGCCTGGCCAAAGGTTGAAAGAAACACCGTGAGGCCAGGGAGCCTACCTTATCGGGGCCGAAGTAATCATCGAAGCGGTCCCAGATATAACGCATGGGAGTATGGATATAGCAGATGTGGAGGGGCCGTGAATTTCCATCCTTCTTGACCATGCCTTTGGCCACGGCGTGAGAGGACGAAATCACGACATCGAAATCGCGCACTTTGGTGAGCTCGGCAAACAAGGGGAAGAGCGGCAGGTAGTGACGGTATTTCGTGCGGGCAAAAGGCAGGGATTGCAGAAGGCTGGTTTTGATTCGGCGGTTTTCGATGGTGCGGCTGACCGACCCGGGGACATATAGCAAAGTCCAGAGCGGCGCGTCTGGAAACCGGCGGCAAATGAGTTCCAGTACCTTTTCCCCGCCCCGCATGTTCACAAGCCAATCGTGGACCAGGGCAACGCGCAAAGATCCAAGCGCCGAAGACGTCGCGGCAGATGAAAGGACTGCGGTCGTTCCCGCGGAATCGGTAATGGCCTGGTTTTCTCTCAAACGGAACGCTATTTGCTCAGTACGAACCATCGCCCTGAATCGCGGTAGGACTCGAGGTTCAACCTTCAGCGAGTGCCGGCCCCTGAACAAGTTCATGGAGAGTTGACGGCTTCGTTCAAGCCGACACGATTAGCTGCTCGTCTATCTTATATCTGATGCGTTGTGCGGACAATTTGCGAACTGGAGCTGCGCTGCCGAGCGGGATGCGAAACCTGGGCAGGCGGGTCAAGACAAAAGCACTCTTCCGCTCGCAAAGCGCAGAGCTTACCAGTGACTGCTACGGCAGCCGTCCAGGATCGGCCCAGCCTCCCCGATAGCGCGGGAAGACTGAGCCGACGTCCCATCGTGCGGCAATGCAGAGGCTAGTACGTAGCCCGAGATATGTTGTTATCAGCCTGCGAATTGCCGATGCCGGAGTAAATGCCCCAACGTGCGTTGTTGGTAAAGCCCATATACAAGCGGCTGCTACCCGAGGCGGAGCCTCCGTGCGCGGCCAGGCCCACGTAGTCTCCGACTTTGTAGTCATAATAGCCAGGGTAGCCAGTTCCATCTCCCTGGACAGAATCGTAGTTGCCGGTGAGGAATATCGTGCTCTCAGGGGTGACCGAGCCGGGAGCAAACTGGTTGATCGCCATCAGCACACGGTTCTTGTAGACATCCGATCCCGACGAGTAGTAGCCAACAGTGACTATGTCCTGACCCGAGTCGAAGGCGATGGATGGCATGTAATGCTGTCCCGATGCCCCACTGATATGGCGGTAGGTCCACGTCGGGCTGGTAACGGCGGTGGCCGTCGCCATCACGATCTGCGATTGTGGACAGCCAAACAGTCCCTCTGGCGACAATTTGCAGTTCGACCACACCAGGAAGAGGGTCTGCCCGCCAGTGTCGGTCCGGGCCGCAAGCACGGGCCAAGTGGGGGGCATGAAACCTGGGTTATTCGTCAGATAGTAGTACACGCTGGGATCGTAGTAGATGAGGCTGGAGTTCGAGCAAACGGGCGGATTCGGCGCACCTGCGGGGGTACACGATACGTACTGGAAACCAGTGCTGGTGACGAACGAAATCGCAATTGCGCCGGCATTGGGGCCGCCGCCGACGACTGTGACGCTGGGCAATCCCCCATCTAAACTGCCGTTGAGAAGAACTGGGCTGGAGCAATCGGAAGCGGTGTTAAACGCTCCCTTGCAGGCGGTGAGGAGGACCACGGTGCGAAGATCTCGAATCGATGGGCTGACAATGTAAATATCGCCGGCGCCGGTTCCGCTGGTCCGGGGATCCTGGCCAAGGGCTGGGGTGTCAGCCATATTATCCTGACTAGCGTCGACGATAATCGCAGTCGAGCCGGCGCACTTTGCTTCCTGAGTTGCGTTGAGCGTACCTGCGGGGCAGGTGGTGGTGGATTCCAAGTTAGTGGCGGGGATTCGCCGCAAACCAACGCCTGAAGTGATGTAATTAAAACGCAGGTCGGCCAGGATGAACTGCGCGGGGCGCGAACCGGTACCAGGGTCGGCCAATAGGCGCGCGCCCAAAAGGCCGTTGATCGTCTCGCCGTTGTTGAATGGGTCAGGAATGGGAGGATTGCCCATTTCGAAATCTGTCCCGCCGTAACAGGCCACCGTAGGATCGCGATGCACATACATCGCCGAATAAGAATCAAAGGTTCCGAACTCCCAGCGCTGGTCTTGACCGTATTCGGCAACCAAGTCCTTTCCGGAGCCGAGGGCGCTCAAAAGAAAGTCGACCATAGGCCCATACTGGCCGACGGCGTTGGTTGTGGGCTCCAGGTTCATGATGGTGCCAGACCCACTACCGCAACCGGTCACGACAACGGTATCGTGGTTGACGCTGGGACGAACCGCAGCAGCCGGGCCCTGTTTGAAGAGCGGTTTCTGCGGATACTGGCCCACGGCTTCAGGATGGAAGCGCTGCAGCAGCATCGGCGCTTGGGGATTAGTCGAGTGCAACAGGAAATACTTTCCAGCGTCAGAAGCCAGATACTGAAGCGCGGGAGAGAGCGGAGCCTCGACTCCCTGAAAGATTCCGGGGTTTGGGGGACGTTGAGGGGCTTGGGCGAAAACTTGCGTCGCGCATACAGCTACTACAATCAGCGCGACCTGGACAAACAGTCTTGACGTTCTCATGCTTCCTCCTGCAGAGTGTGCGCATCGAAGGCGCCAGAATCGAGATTTTTGAAGAGGGGCCGACCGGGTGAGCGTCGCTCAAGTCACTGCCGGAACGGCGTGTTGAGAATCCCACGATGACAGCGATCAAGGTCAACCGGAGCCCGGTTACTGGTTGGAGCTTGCGGGGATTATACTGCGGTTTTGGTTGGCTGCGAACTCTTTTTTGTCGTCTTTTCCAGTTTGTACAACCCACAATTTGAGCCGGGCATGAGCTGCAGCCAGGAGATACCCAAATGAAACGGCACATGACATTCCTCTCCACATTATTGTGCTGCCTACTCTTCATCGTTAGTGCTTGCTCCACAAGCCCGACACCTAACGCAACTACCGCGAGCCAACCGACCGCGACCGCTGCTGCTAGTGATCCATTGCCGTCGTGGAACGAAGGGCCGGCGAAGCAGGCGATCGTCGACTTCGTCAAAACCACGACCGATAAGAGCAGTCCGAAATTTGTTGCGCCTGAGGACCGCATCGCCACTTTCGATCAAGACGGCACCACATGGGTCGAGCAGCCCATCTACTCGCAGGTGCTATTCGCTTTCGACCGCGTAGGCGAACTCGCGCCGCAACATCCGGAATGGAAGACCAAAATGCCGTTCAAGGCCATCGTCACCGGCGACAAGGAGGCCATGTCGAAGTTCACCATGAAGGACATCGAAGTCATCGCCATGGCGACCCACACGGGCATGACTGCGGAGGCCTTCGGACCGATTGTGAAAACCTGGATGGCGACCGCCAAACATCCGCGCTTCGACAAGCTCTATTCGCAGATGGTGTACCAGCCCATGATTGAGGTGATGAAATATCTGCGCGACAACGGCTACAAAACCTACATCGTGACCGGCGGTGGGCAGGACTTTGTGCGCGCGTATGCGCAGCCGGTGTATGGCATCCCGCCGGAGCAGATCATCGGCTCAGCCCTGGATACCCAGTACACCTACAACAAAGAAGGCCAGGGCATCCTGATGCGCGACCCGAAACTTCTGCTGAACAACAATGGTGCAGGTAAGGCCGAAGATATCTATCTGTTCATCGGGAAGCATCCCAAAGCGGCGTTTGGCAACACGGAGGGCGACCGCGAGATGCTGGAGTACACCCAGGCGAGCGGTGGCGCTTCGCTGGAGATGCTGGTGCTACATGACGACGCCACGCGCGAGTATGCCTACGGCCCAGCCGACGGGCTGCCCGACACCAAGGTCGGCACCTTCAGCCAGGCCCTGTACGATGAGGCCAAAGCGAAGGGCTGGACCGTGATCAGCATGAAGAACGACTGGAAGCAGATTTTTGCCTGGGAGAAATAAACCGCGGCCGCAAGAGCGCCAGCTTAGTTCATCTTCATTCCCGGCATAGCTGAGTGGTCCATATTGTCGTGGCCATGGTCGTCATCGTCCGTGGACCAGATTTTCTTCGGATCAGTCTCATACGGATATACGTGGACCATCCATCCGAGTACATGAGGATAAAACTCACCGCCCTCGGCCTCGCACGCTTCCCTGGTATTGATGGAGCCCAGCAGGCCGAACTTGGCATGCGGGCCGAAATACTCGAGTTTCTTGCCGAGCGGCGCTTTGCAGAAATTGACGTGCTGATGCCAACGCGCAATGCTAAGCGGGATCCGCTCGTTCAGTTCCTCCTCACTGGCGTCGACCCGATCGGTGTACATCACTCCTACCAGCTTGTAGCCACCGTCGGCCGTTTTGTTGTAGAGCAGCGAGGTCGGCTTCAGAGGATCGAAGTGCCACCGCGCCTCGCGCCCATTCTCGTTCTTCGTGAAGTGATATTGGGGTTGCGGGATGTTCGGCAGAAAGATGACAAAGCCGTCAGCCAGGGCCTTGCGGTAATCCTGGTAGGGAGCCATGGCTGTTTTTGCCGCAGCCACCATGGCATCGGCCTTCTGTTGATCGCCAGGGTTTGGCGGTCTGAGCGAGGTCATGTACATGTGCGCCATGCCGCCGGACATACCGGCGGCCGCCGCATTCTGCTGGTCTCCATGCAGCGATTTTCCAGCTAGAACTGACGCGCGCCTTCCGAGGGAAGCAATCGTCAGGCAAACGAGCACGGCTACAAGGGCTCTCGATGCGAACCTGAGATTCAGAGAGAGCTGGCGCATTTTCGATGCCTCCTTCGGGAGATGAAATTGTCTCTTCAATGAGTCGAGACGTTATGTGATACGTTGGTCCCGGCGTTCTTGCCTTGAGTTTTTCAAAGCGCGGGGACGGCAGCGAGTCTAGAGTGATCTAGGCTTCTCCGGCCTCAAGACAATCTGCTACAATTAATGACGTTCAGTTGAGCAGAAAATTGTGTGCGCTTGACTGGCAGGTTTGCGCGTCTTTTCGTAAGCGGTTTCCGCTAACCCGCTGCAAACAAAAGCGGGGTCGTAGTTCAGTTGGTTAGAACGCTGCCCTGTCACGGCAGAGGCCGCGGGTTCGAGTCCCGTCGACCCCGCCATTAAAATCAATGGCTTACAGGATGCCCCGCGTGGGCATTTTGTATTTTTGGACGGAAAAATCTCACAACCGCGGATCCCAAAGGCGATTTTTGTTGCCAATGGCCGCGGCTCGGACCATGGATATCCTACCGCTGAAGAAGAAGTTGTTTCTCGAGCGCCTGCCCTCGAAAGACTTCCGTGACCAACCGAAGTTTCTGCTGTTGCCGAACGGGCAGCGATGCGATGAACGAACCGCGTCCACACGCAACGCGGTTGCATCTATGACCAAACAACCGTAGGGATCCCGCACAGCTTTGCCTTTCAGAAGAAAAACTTGGCTGCCAGCTGAAGGAGCCGCGGTGGGTCGGCGCTGACGACTTGGCCGAAAGTTGCCGTGCTTATATTGCCGTCCACGGTCTGCGAGCCGAAAAACTGGGCATGGTTGAACACGTTGAAGCCTTCCAGGCGAAGTTGCACAGACTTGGATTCACTGACCGGGATGGTCTTCGAAATGGCCATGTCATAGTTGTCCAGCCCGGGGCCGTAGAAAAACCGCCTCGGGACGTTGCCCGGCGTGCCGAGAGCATTCTCGCTGAACAACGAGGTATTGAAATATGGCTGTCCATTGCGGGGATTGTGATTTACAGTGAGCGGCCCGCCAGCATAGTCCGGCACGTCCACGCTGTAGTTGTTAATACCGTTCGGCTCGGTTCCCAGCAGAGAATTGTCACCATAGCTGACAAGAGTCACTGGAAAACCAGTGCTGAAATGAGTGATTCCAGACAACTGCCAGCCCTGCGTCCAGCGGTTGGAAACGCGGAATAGCCTTTCCACCGGCATTTGGTAGGTATAGCTGACTACAAAGTTGTGTCTTATATCAAAGGACGACGGAGCATAGCTGAGCGCAGGGTTAATCGGATTGACTTCTTCCCCTAGATTGGAAGAATCGTCCATCGCTCTGCCATAAGTATATCCGGCAGCAAATTCCAACTTCCCACTAGTGTGACGTACGCTGACTTGGAGAGCGTTGTAATTCGACTTGCCGATCGTAGCCTGCAAGGTATCACTGGCGAAACTAGGGCCCAGGGGTGCACGGGTACCGTTGATGATCTGACCGGAGGCAGTCGTATAGATATTATTTTCGCCAAAAGGACCACACGTCGGAGAGCCCGGCGCTACCTGGCTTGGTTGGCTCAGACTGAGGCAGAGGCCGGGATTTCCTGGGTTGGCTTCAATCATCACGAGAAGACGATGCCCCTGATTGCCTACGTAGCCGACGCTGAGCACCGTGTTGGGACCGAGCTGGCGCTCGATCGAGAGCATGTACTCCTCGACATAGGGAATACGGTTGGTTGCCGCATATCCGGGAATGCCGGCGATCGGCTCGAATTGCGACCAGTTGACGCTTCCATTGGGCTTGCTGCTGGAGGCACTCCCCGTCGCCAGCGCCACGGGAAAAGGCTGGCCCACGAATTGTCCGGTGGACGCATTAATGAACGGTGTGGCGAACAGAGGGGGCGCCGGACTGGTGTAGGTAATCCCGAAGGGCGCATTGCCGGCGAGAATTCCGAGTGTAAGCGCCTCGATGGCTTCGTAGTAAATGCCAAAGCCGGCTCGGATACTGGTTTCGCCTGGCCCTCCCAGCAGCTTGCCGAGAAAAGTGTCTGCATCGGCGTTCGGTGAATAGGCCAATCCGACGCGCGGGGCGAAGTCCAGATTGCCGGGAGGCGAGAGAGTTCTCGATATTCCAGGATCGGTCGGAAAGAGTATCCCCGCAGGCGCACCCGGGAAAACGACAGAGGACTTCCCTGCTTCGAAGGTCGAGATTTCATTGTTCTTTTCGTACCAGGGCTCAATGCGGTCCCAGCGGAGACCATAGTTCAAAGTCAGATTCGATCGCGCCCGCCAACTGTCCTGCGCGTAGAGACCCCAGTATTTGTTGCGACCATAGAAAGGTTGCAGCTGGCTTTGGTTGTACTGGCTGGGAACCCCGAGGAGAAAGTCGGCAAAGTCAGAGCCTGTCTGGCTCCCGGTAAACAGAAAGCTACCATTGAATTGGGCTATCGCTGCAGTGTTGACTTGATCGTAGTGAAACTCGGCGCCAAACTTCATGGTATGACGTCCCACAACTTTCGAAATAGTGTCGGTCCACTGGAAGCTATTGTTAACTTGCTTGAGCTGGTTGGCGTTCGTTCCAATCGAAAAAGCATTAAAGATGACATTCTCCACGCCCTCACCCTTTGGATTCAGAGCGACAATACCGGGCGTGCCCGTCCCGGTTACGAAGCCTTGCGAAGCCAGGCTAACCCCCAGTCCGCCTATAGGGACACCAAGGTTGTTGTTGTCGCGCATGTAACTAAAATGGAATTCGTTGACGGCGGTGGTCCCAATAGTCTTGCTGTCGCTGAGACCCAGCAACTGCGCCCGTCCCAAGTAGAGCGCATTGAAGCCTGGCACACTGGCCCCGCTTTGTCCCACGGGATAAGGGTTATTCAGGGTGTAGTCGTCGATGAAATAGTAGGCAGAGAGCAATCCCCAGCGGCTGTTGTAATCGAGGCGGTAGGCTCCCTTGTCGTCCCGTAGAGTTTCATTGTAAGCCGATGTTAAGAATGTGTTGGCGCCCGCGTTCGGCTGAGGAATGTACTGCAGCAGGTTTCTGGCCGGCGCAGACCAAGCCGATGTTGGGATTACAGCATTGGGAAAGACGCACTGCAAGGGGCTCGCACACCCGGGCGTGTAATAGCGCTCGCCAGGAACCACGGTGTAGCCCAGGTCGCGTGAGAGCAGGTTGGCCAGGTTCTGCCCGGTGACAGATCCGGTTAGCGAACTCGCAAGGTCCGATAAATTGCCGGAGCGATCTTGGGTAGAGGGGACGGGGATAAGCCCGGTGTCTATTCCTTCGGTAAGGCGAGTGCCTTGATAGTCGGCAAAGAAGAACACTTTATTTTTGACAATTGGCCCGCCTAGAGTGCCTCCAAACTGGTTTTGATCGAAGACTCCACGTGAGGAAGAGAAGTAGTTGCGGGCGTCAAGGTCAGTGTTACGTAGAAACTCAAATACATTGCCGTGAAAGCTGTTTGTCCCGGACTTTGTAACTACGTTGATGTGGCCGCCAGTGTAGCCTCCATATTCGGCATCGAAGTTGCTGGTCAGGATGCGGAATTCGGCAATAGAATCCAGGTTTGGGATGATGGCCGTTCCCGCGTTGACGACCTCCTCGGTATCGCTCCCATTGACGATGAAGGCATTCGAGAACTCCCGCTGTCCGTTGATCGAAATGGTTCCGGGATTCAGGTTCCCGGAGGGCGACAGCGCGCTTACTCCGACGTCCTGCTGAGTGCTTGAGGTTAGCGACGTAGCCGGCACAACTCCAGGCTGGAGCGCGAGCAGATCGGTGAAACTTCGGCCATTCAACGGCACGGAAACCATCTTTGCGGCAGGGATTACATCGCCCAACTGGGTATCGGATATTTCGGCACGAACGGCGTTCTCGCTGACCGTGATTGCCTCGGTTGGTTCCCCAACATCGAGCACAACATCGACAACGATTGAGCTGTTGGTATCGACCGCTATGCCCGTGCGCCGATAAAGTTTGAAACCTGTTTTTTTGACCGAAATATCGTAGCGGCCGACGGGAAGGTTTGGGAAAGCATAGAACCCCAAGTCATTGGTCGTGATTTGCTGCTGCACTCCGGTCTGCACATTGACTGCCTTGACGGCGGCACTTCGTACTACCGCGCTGCTGGAATCTCTTACCGTGCCCGCGATGGTGCCATCGACTCCGGCCCACAAATCGATCGCGAAAAGCGCGATCAGGAATAAGAAGGCGAAACGGCGTCGATGGGCCAGCACGCTGACTGAAGGCGTACTCGGGGAGCCGAATCTTGCAGACGCAAGGGTTGTGGACTTGCTTTCTGATGATGACATTTAGATGATAATTGCAACTGAGTTGCAACATGGGAGTACTTATCCATTTAGCACTTTCTATCGTCAGAGGGTCAAGAAGACGCGAAAGAATTCATTGCAAAGGCAGTGCAATACACTGCAACAGGAGCTGCGCGAGCACCGTGCCGCCGCTCCGCGGCTCAATTATTTTTCCGCCTTCACCGCGGGGCTCACGCCCGCGGCTAACACAAATGTCGCCGCTGCGCGGCTTGGTTCGATCCCACATCCTTTTTCGAGGCCGCACGTCGAATCGAGTACGATCACTCCGTTGCGATGGGTTCTCCCACCGCGCCCGGACGTCAAAACTTGGCTCTGGCAATCCTCAACAAGCGTGATCGGTTCGCCGCAGGTTTCCTATGCTTCGACGTTCCTCTACACTTGTTAGGACGGGCAGGCGGCATTTCGTCAGGCTTTGCTTATCGCGACGCGGCAAAGCTTCATCCAACCGCATGAGGAGATCGCGCCAATGGCACTTTTAGCGTCCCAGGATCAGGGTTCCACCTTGCTGACACCCTTCGACCTGCATTTGTTCAATGAAGGTCAGCACACGCGGCTCTTCGAGAAATTCGGTGCGCACATTGTGGAGATCGATGGCCGCCGCGGCGCGCATTTCGCGGTGTGGGCGCCCAACGCGGAGCGGGTTTCGGTCGTCGGCGAGTTCAATAGTTGGAACCCGGATTCCACTCCCATGAAGGCGCAAGCCAGTTCGGGCGTGTGGGAAGCGTTCGTCCCCGATCTCGGCCAGGGTGCGGTTTACAAGTTCCACATCGTCTCGCGCTATCACATGTACACCGTCGACAAGGCTGACCCGTTCGCGCTTTACAACGAGATTCCGCCGCGCACTGCTTCTATCGTCTGGGACCTCGCCTACGAATGGGGCGATCGGGAATGGATGCGTACCCGGCACGAACACAACAAATTCGAGGCGCCGATTTCCATCTACGAAGTCCATCTTGGCTCCTGGATGCGCATCCCGGAAGAGGGCAACCGCTCGCTCACCTATCGCGAGCTGGCAGTGAAACTGGCCGACTACGTTTCTGAAATGGGCTTTACTCACGTCGAGTTCATGCCCGTGATGGAGCATCCTTTCTTCGGTTCGTGGGGCTATCAGGTGACCGGCTACTACGCGCCCAGCGCGCGCTTTGGTACGCCGCAGGACTTCATGTACCTGGTCGACCACCTCCATCAACGCGGCATTGGGGTCATTCTCGATTGGGTCCCGTCGCACTTCCCTACCGACGAGCACGGCCTTGGCTACTTTGATGGGACGCATCTGTACGAGCATGCCGACCCGCGCAAGGGCTTTCATCCCGATTGGAAATCCGACATCTTCAACTACGACCGCAACGAGGTCCGCGCGTTCCTCATCAGCAATGCGATCTTCTGGCTTGACCGCTATCACGCCGACGGCCTGCGCATGGACGCCATCGCTTCCATGCTCTACCTCGACTACTCGCGCAAGGCCGGCGAGTGGATACCGAATCAGTTTGGCGGACGCGAAAACCTGGGTGCGGTGTCGTTCCTGAAAGCCGTCAATCGCGAAGCCTATGAGAACTTCCCTGACATTCAAACCATCGCGGAGGAGTCCACTTCGTGGCCCTTGGTTTCGCGGCCGCCGTACATCGGCGGACTCGGCTTCGGCATGAAGTGGGACATGGGCTGGATGCATGACACGCTGCTCTACATGTCCAAAGACCCAATCCATCGCAAGTATCAGCACACCAAGCTGACCTTTCGCGGGCTGTACGCGTTTACCGAGAACTTCGTTCTGCCGCTTTCGCATGATGAAGTCGTCTACGGCAAGGGCTCGCTGTTCGCCAAGATGGCAGGAGACGAGTGGCAGAAGTATGCCAACCTGCGGCTGCTCTTCGGCTACATGTTTACTCAGCCCGGCAAGAAGCTCCTGTTCATGGGCGGCGAGTTTGCCCAATGGAGCGAGTGGAACCACGACGGCAGTCTTGACTGGCACGCGCTCGGCTTCGGAGGGCACTCAGGAGTGCAACGTTGGGTGCGCGATCTGAACAACTTCTATCGCAACGAGCCGGCGCTTTACCAGACCGACTTCAGCCCGGATGGCTGGCGCTGGATCGATGCCGACGATTCCGACAACAGCGTCCTGACCTACATGCGGCTGCGCAAAGATGGCACCGCACCGGTTGTGATGGCCTGCAACTTCACTCCCGTGCCGCGGCGCGGTTACCGCATTGGAGTTCCTCACGAAGGCCATTGGCTCGAGGTGCTGAACAGCAACGCGGCGGTTTACGGCGGCACCGATGAAGGCAACTTCGGAGGCCGAATGACCGAGGCAGTCGCGTGTCACGGCTTCGACAACTCTCTGCCGCTGAACCTGCCTCCGCTGGCGATGGTGGTGCTGAAGCAGTGATTCACCACGGAAGCACGGAGATCGCGAAGTTTTTCTTGGGTTTTTTATCTAGTCTGCTCCGTGTCCTCTGTGTCTCCGTGGTGAATCTCTTCCATGACGGGCGCTCAGTGTCCGGCGCGTTTCGATGTCGCGGCCCCACATGTCCTTCCGGTAAACTATTCTGTTGTGCGCATTCTGACCCGCTACATCCTGAAGGAGATTGGCTCGCACGCTCTCATTGGCGTCGCGCTGTTCACCTTCATCATCTTCATGCGCGATCTGGGGCGCTTGCTGGAGTTGATTGTTCGCAACAGCGCTCCCTTGCCCAGCGTCGCCGAGATCTTCCTGTTCACCCTTCCCGCCACCTTCACCATCACTCTTCCCATGGGCGTGCTGGTCGGCATCCTGGTAGGCCTCAGCCGCATGGCCGCCGACAGCGAAGTCACGGCCATTCGCGCCAGCGGCATGGGCGTGGGAATGTTTATCCGCTCCGTCGCCATCTTTGCCATCGGGACGTGGCTGCTGGGCATGTTCAACAGCATCTATTTGGCCCCGCAGTCGGCCATTGCTCTCGACCATCTCCAGGAGCGCCTGCGCTCCTCGCAAGCTTCGTTTGAGATCGAGCCTCGGGTGTTTTACGAGGACTTCAAGAACATCGTCCTGTACGTCCAGGACGCCGTTCCCTCCAAGGGTCAGGCGCTGTGGCGCGGCGTGTTTCTGGCCGACATCAGCGATCCATCGTCCCCGAAGATTACGCTGGCCAAACGCGGAGCCCTGTTGAGCGACGCTCCCGACAAGCTGCGCTTCCATCTGGAGGACGGCACGCAGCAGGAGACTGTTCCCAAGGTCAAGGACCAGTATTCCATCACCACCTTCGATAACACTGAGATTCCCATCGCCCTGCCCACCGACGAAACTCGTCCGCATGATCTGCTGCCGGTCGCCGAACTCGGTTTGCGCAGCCTGCTGCGCAACGCGGCTCGTGAGCGGAAGAACGCGGAGAGCGTCCGCAGTTGGGATCCCGGCAGCTACAACTACAGCCTGATTAAGGCTCGCTACTACGAGATCGAGTTCCAACGCCGGTTCGCTTTGCCCACAGCTTGCCTGGTTCTGGCCATGGTCGGAATTCCTCTCGGCCTGTCGGCGCGCAAAGGCGGCAAGAGCACCGGCTTCGTGCTCACCATCCTGTTGGTCGTGGTTTATTACTTCTTCTCCATGGTCGGCGTGCAAATGGCTCGCCAGGGCAAGATGTCTCCCTGGCTCGGTTCCTGGATGGGCAACATTTTTTTCTTCCTCTGCGGGCTGTTTCTGCTCTGGCGGGTCGACCGCATGCCCATCGAGATTGCAAATCTCACCGCGGGCTGGAAGTTGCTTCTCCAGAAATTGCAGTCGCTGGGAGCTGACCGCAGGCTCGCCCGAGGACGCAAAGCGGCGACAGAATCGGCCCTTCACCGGCATCGTTTTAGCGCTCGTTTTCCCCTCATTCTGGATGACATGATCCTGCGCGACTTCGCCTTGTATCTCACTCTCATCCTCACGACCTTTCTTGTCCTGGCCCTGGTGTTTACCTTCTTCGAGTTGCTCACCGACATCGTTCGCAACAAGGTGCCGCTGGTCACCGTTGCCGAGTATCTCTGGAACCTCAGCCCCTCGATGATCTATCTGATGGCGCCGATGGCGGTCCTGCTGGGCGTCCTCATTACCTTTGGCCTGATGGACAAGTCCAGCGAATTAGTGGCCATGAAAGCCAGCGGCTTCAGTGTCTACCGCGCCACGCTGCCGGTCGTCGTCCTGTGCGGAATCTTTGCCGGGGCTTTGTTCCTCTTCGATCAGCTCTACATTCCGCATACCAACCGCCAGCAGGAGATTCTGCGCAACGAAATCAAAGGTAAGCCGCCGCAGACCTACCTGCAGGCCGATCGCAAATGGATCTTCGGACAGAACAACGAAATCTACTACTACCGCGTCTTCGATCCTGACCAGGACCATTTCGGCGGCATCTCCATCTTTGAGTTCGATCCCGACACCTTCCAGCTCACGCGCCGCATCTACGCCGAACATGCCCACTGGGAAGACAGTCTGCAGAAGTGGGTCTTTGAGGAAGGATGGGTGCGAACCCTGAATGGGGCCTCTATCCAGGATTTCCGCACCTTCGACGTGGCCACTTTCAATGAGCTGCACGAGAATCCCGGCTACTTCAAGAAGGAAGTGAAGCAGTCATCGGAGATGAGTTACGACGAGCTGCGCCGCTACATCGACGACCTGCAGCAGAGCGGCTTCGACACCGTCCGCCTGAAAGTCCAGTTGCAGAAGAAGATTGCTTTCCCACTGATTACGCTGGTGATGGCAATCCTGGCGATTCCCTTCTCCGCCTCGGGCCGGCGCGGCGGCGCGCTGGTGGGTGTCGCCGTGGCCTTGGGCATCGCCCTGGTCTATTGGGTGACGGCAGGATTGTTCGAAGCCATGGGCAATGCCAACCAGCTTCCCGCCATGCTGGCCGCCTGGGCGCCCGATTTCATCTTCGCCGCTGCCGGAGGCTACATGCTGCTGCGAGTGTCAACGTAGCCGTCAGCTCTCTGCTGTCAGCCCTCAGCTTCCAGCCGCGCAGCGGCGGCATTTGTGTTAGCCGCGGGCGTGAGCCCGCCGTGGGAGTGGAAGATTGGCCTGAGCCGCGCAGCGGCGGCAAAGCTACGACCCAGACACAGCTAAGGTCTGCACCTGCCTCCAGCCTCCCAACCGCATGGGCCCTCCCCCCACCATTTCTGGTATTGATTCCAAAGGCTTTATATTAAAGTATTCAAAACACTAGACTTAGCCTACAACCTAAGTTGTTTTATTTTAATGACTTGCAGCATTCCTGCTAAAGTATTGCAAACAAACACTAAGCCTGCAACATGTTCCATCCTTTGGGTTTAATCGCATACTGTCCCTAAGGCACACATAAACCGTGCGATCTGCCGAAGCCATCGGCGTATTCCCCGTCGTCGCCCGAATTGTCAAAGAACATCGTTCGCTGTCGTAACTCCCTTTCTGGAGACCTACGAACCGCGTCTGAGCGCTTGCGCCCAACCTTCAAGCCTACCGGATGTTCCACCGCGCGCTCATCCAGCGAAGCACACTTTTCCGAACGAAAGTAACCTCTCTTTCCCAATTTGGGCAGCCGCCCAGACCACAATGTCTGCGCTACCAGTACCGAACTGACACGGGTAAGCAACAACATTGACTTTCAGTATTGTTGGGTATCAAATGCCAGCCAAGGTTTAGCTGAGAGGATGGCTCAACATGAAGCTGCGTTTGGCTCCGCTCTCACTTCTCGCACTGGACTTGATTTTGGCGGCTGTCCCCGCCACGGCACAGGCCGTCTACAGCAACGGCCCCACCAACGGCAACACTGACGCGTGGACCGTCAACTTCCGCGCTGTCGTCAGCGATAGCTTCAACGTTAGTTACAGCACCACCACCATTACTGGCGCTGAATTCGCCATGTGGCTTTACCCGGGCGATACCCTGACATCCGCACAGCTATCGATCACCTCACTCCCGTTCGGCGGCACCAGCTACTTCGACCAGACCGTTAACTTCACGCAGCTCGGCTGCATCTCCAACGACTTCGGTTACAACGTGTGCGACGAGAGCACCACGTTCAACGGCCCACGTCTTAATTCCGGCACTTACTGGCTGACCCTGCAGAATGCCCTCGTACCCAGCGGCGACCCTATTTATTGGGATGAGAACTCCGGACCATCTCACGCCTTGCAGTGCTGCAACGCGACTCAACCTCTGACGAACGCTGTCGGCACGATTCCTTCGGAAGCGTTTACGATTCTGGGCTTTCCCAACGTAACCGCCACCACCATCGGTGGCCCCGGCACGGTTCCGGAACCCACCACCATGATGCTGTTCGGTTCTGGCATTCTCACTCTGGTCGATGTAGTGCGGCGGAAGCTGTTCTGACCTCCTTGTGAGCCGCCGCCCGGTCCGCCAATGATCCGCTCGCAAGCGGAATGCAGCGTATCCACACCGTGACACCCCCGGCCGGAATCCAGCTCGCGCTTCGCACCATCTACATCGCGTTACAATCGAAAAGGATCGCCCCGAGCACTGGCCGTTCGGCTGGCAACTGACAACTGACAACTGATGTTCACTAACCTACGCCCCCTGTTTCCGTACCTTCGCAAGTACCGCTCCACCTACGTCTTTGGCGCGGTCTGCGTGCTGTTCAACAACGGGATTTGGATTCTCTTCCCGCTGGTCATCCGCCGCGCCATCGACGATCTCAACCAGGGCGTCACCCGCCACAAACTGTTGACGTACTCCCTCATGCTGCTGGCCATCTCCGGCGTCAAGGCCATCTTCCAGTTTCTCACTCGCTGGATCATGATCGGGGTCTCGCGCGAAGTCGAATTCGATCTGCGCAACGACCTCTTCGCCCATCTGGAGCGCCTTTCTTACAGCTTCTATCAGCGCACCCGCACCGGCGACATCATGGCCCGCGCCACTAACGACCTCAATGCTGTCCGCATGTTGCTGGGCCCGGGAATCATGTACACCGCCAACACCATCGTGTTCACGGCGGGCGCACTGGTGTTCATGTTCTCCATCAGCCCCAGGCTCACCATTTTTGCCTTCGCCCCGTTGCCCATCTTCAGCATCGTGGTGCAGTATTTCGGGCGCAGGATTCACGAACGCTTCGAGCGCATCCAGGCCATGTTCTCCGACATCTCGGCCCGCGCCCAGGAGAACTTTGCCGGCGCTCGCCTGATTCGCGCCTACGTGCAGGAAGAAGCTGAGATCGAGAACTTCGAGCGCGACAATACCGAGTACATTGGGCGCAGTCTGAAGCTGGTACGGCTGATGGGCATGTTGTGGCCCACGCTGGAGACGCTGCTCGGTGTTGCGGTCGTCATCGTGCTTTTCGTGGGCGGGCGCGAAGTCCTGATGCATCGCATCACCGTCGGCAGCTTCGTGGCCTTCAACACCTACATGATGCAGCTCACCTGGCCCATCATCGCGCTGGGCTGGGTGATCAACATCTTTCAACGCGGCACCGCCTCCATGGGCCGCATCCACGACATCCTGTCGGAGCAGCCGGAGATCACCGACGCCGCCGTGGGTACCAACCACGTTCGCACGGATATCCGCGGCGACATCGAGTTTCGCAATCTCAGCTTCCGCTACGGCAACACTCTGCTGGCGGCCGAGCGCGGCAATGGCCGGGCGCATGGCGATAACGAGGTGCTGAAGCACGTCAACCTGCGCGTCCCGGCGGGCAGCAGCCTGGCCATCGTCGGCCCCACCGGATCGGGCAAATCCACCCTGGTCTCGCTGATTCCGCGTATCTATGATGCCGACCCGGGAACGGTGCTGATCGATGGCCGCCCCATCCGCGAGTTCCCGCTCGCGGTCTTGCGCCGCAACATCGGCTTCGTTCCCCAGGAGACATTCCTGTTCAGCGACACCATTCGCGACAACATTGCCTTCGGCGCAGAAGACGCCACGGACGAAGAGGTGCGCCGCGCCGCCGAAGCCGCCAACATTGCCGCTGAAATCGAGAGCTTTCCCGACGGCTACAGCACGCTGGTCGGCGAGCGCGGCTTGACCCTGTCCGGCGGCCAGAAACAGCGTACCGCCATCGCTCGCGCCCTGATTCGCAATCCGCGAATCCTGATCCTCGACGACGCTCTCGCCAGCGTCGACACCCAGACCGAAGACCGCATCCTGAATCATCTGCGCGAAATCATGCAGGGGCGCACCACCATCTTCATCTCGCACCGCGTCTCCACCGTGCGCAACGCCGACCGCATCGCCGTGTTGCATGATGGCGACATTGTCGAGTTGGGCACCCACGACGAACTCATCGAGCGCAACGGCTATTACACCGATCTGTACAACAAGCAGTTGCTGGAAGAGGAATTGGAAACGGTGTGAGCGAGTGCACCCTATCGGGCCTGTCATTCCGACCGAGCAGCCGTGCCGTTCGGCTGCGAGTGGAGGAACCTGCTGTCTGCGCGAGCGACGAAAAAGCGGGTGTCTCGCCTTCGACAGCACCGCGCCGCCTCCGCTCGGGATGACATACTTACCCTGTACGATACTTGCTGGCCACTGACCACTAGCCACTAATGTTCACTGACTCGCACTGCCATCTCGAGAACAAACGCTTCGACGCCGATCGCGCCGATGTCTTTGCTCGCGCCAAGATAGCCGGCGTCACGACAATGCTGGCCATCGGCAATGGCGATGGCCCCGGCACTGGCACGCTCGACTGCGCCATCAAGCTGGCTCATGAAAACGAAGGCGTCTACGCGACGGTCGGCATTCATCCCCACGAAGCCGCTCTCGCCACGCCAGCCGACTTCGACGAACTCGAGCGCCTCGCCCGCGACCCCAAGGTAATTGCCTGGGGCGAAATCGGTCTCGACTACTTCTACGATCACTCGCCCCGCGATGTGCAACAGCGCGTCTTCCTTCAGCAAATGGAGATGGCGCGCACCGCCAAGCTGCCCATCGTCATTCACTGTCGCCCATCCGACAATAGCGAGAACGCCTGGGACGATGTCTTGCGCCTGATTCGTGAGCACTGGACCGGCAGCGGCTTCGCCGGTGTGCTGCACTGCTTCACCGGCACCGTGGATCACGCGCGCGCCGCCCTTGATCTCGGCTTCATTCTGTCGTTCGCCGGCAACATCACCTATCCCAAAGCTCAAAACATTCGCGACGCCGCGGCAATGGCCCCGCTTGACCGCATCTTCATCGAGACCGACTCGCCCTATCTCGCGCCTGTGCCACATCGCGGCAAACGTAACGAGCCGGCCTTCGTCGTTGAAGTCGCCCGCCAGATCGGCGAACTGCGCGGACTCTCGCGCGAAGACATTGGAGCGCAGACGACGGCGAATTTTCACCGATTCTTCGGCCTCGTGACCCAGCAGTGATCTTAGCTAGCGGGGACTCTAGGTATTGCCGGAAATATCGCCATCGCGCTGAGCCCGCAGGGCGTCACTTGTTTTAGCCGTGGGCGTTAGCCCGCGGTCAGCATCCCCAATAGAAATTCGGAATCCCTTCAGGGATGACACAGCCTGGACAAATCTCCGTCATACTCTGCGCCTGCTTTCATGCCTGTTTGGCCGCTGCGCGGCTCGGCGCTTTCGTCGACCGGCCCGCGGGCTTACGCCCACGGCTAAACAAATCGCGCTCTGCGGGCTCCCCGACAGCATCGCCGATCTCACCATTCGGCAACCACGCCCTCTCTTGTTACACTTGATGGTTATGGCTGAATCATTCGACATCGTCAGCAAGGTCGACCTCCAGGAGGTCTCCAACGCCATCCAGCAGGCGCTGAAGGAAGTCCACACCCGTTACGACCTGAAAGACTCCAAGTCCGACATCCAGATGGACGACAAAGAAGCGCTCGTGCTCACCTCGGCCGACGAATTCAAGCTGAAGGCCGTCAACGATGTGCTGCAAAGCAAGCTGGTAAAGCGCAGCGTCCCGCTGAAGGCGCTCTCTTACGGCGCTATCGAAGCTGCCGCCGGTTCTACCGTCCGCCAGCGAATCACCATGCAGCAAGGCATTCCCATCGAGAAGTCGCGCGAAATCGTCAAGCTCATTAAGAACTCCAAGAAGAAAGTCCAGGCCGCAATTCAGGGCGATTTGGTTCGCGTCAGTGGCAAGGACCGCGATACACTTCAGGAAATCATCGCCCTGCTCAAGCAACAGGATTTCGGCATCGATATGCAGTTCACGAACTACCGAAGCAATTAAACGATCGAAAACAATTCACCACGGAGGCACTGAGATCACGGAATAATTCAATTGAAAAGAAAACTCCGTGTTCTCCGTGCCTCCGTGGTGAAATGATTTTCGGCGACTGAAGTCAGCACTTGCTGCGCTAGAGGCCAACGACGCTTGAAGACCGTAATCCGCAACGCCAAAGAAGTTTTTGACCTGCTGCATGACGACCTCGCTGCCATCGAGCGCGAGTTCGGCCGCGACACGGTCTCTGGCGTGCGTGCCATCACCGAGATCGGCGAATACCTGCGCGCCGGCGGCGGCAAGCGCCTGCGCCCTGCCCTGCTGCTGCTCTCCGCCAAGCTGATGAACTACAGCGGCCAGGGCGCCATCAAGCTGGGTGCGGTGGTCGAGATCATTCACACCGCAACCCTGGTCCACGACGACATCATCGACGAAGCCCAGACGCGCCGCGGCCGTCCCGCCGCCAACACCCAATGGGGCAACGCCAAGTGCGTGCTGGCCGGCGACTGGCTCTATATGCAGGCCTTCAAGATCGCGGTACAGGAGCGCAATTTCGCCGTTCTCGACGCGCTCATCGACCTGACCCAAGCCATGGTCGAAGGCGAGTTGCTCCAGATTGAGCGCCTCGGCAAGGCCATCTCCATCGACGAGCACTTCGAGCTCATCTATCGCAAGACCGCGTGCCTGTTCTCCGTTTGTATGAAGCTCGGTGGAATCCTTGCGGAAGCAACGGATGCTGACCTGCATCGCCTCGCGGAGTACGGCCGTAATCTCGGCATGGCTTTTCAAATTGTCGATGACGTGCTCGACCTTACCGCGTCCGAAGAAGTTCTTGGCAAGCCGGTGGCCAGCGATCTCCGCGAGGGCAAAGCCACCATGGCCGTTCTGCACGCGCTGGAGCATTGCACGCGCGAGGAGCGCGCGATGATCGAGTCGGTGCTGAGCAACGGCGGCTTTAACGGCATCACGCCCGCCGATATTGTCTCCATCCTGCACCGTCACGGCTCCATCGATGCCGCCTACGCGCGCGCCGTCGAGTTCTCCAACAAAGCCCGCGAAGCCATCTGCACCTTCCCTGACTCCGAGATCAAACGCGTGCTGCTGTGGGTGCCGGAGTTCGTCGTCGAACGCGAAAACTAAGCTAATGCCTTGGCATTCGCGTTGGCAGCGTGCGCGAATTGAGGAAGGGTGAGATATGAAAACGACTGAGCAAAATGCCGAAATCCCCGTAGCAGACGAGGTTGAAGAAACCGTCCGAAAGCGCCTGGAAACGATCGAGCAGGACAAGAAAACTGCGTCATCCTGGCCTGATGTGAAGCGCCGCATCCTCTCGCACGCGCCGCAACCTTGACCCATCCGTGCGCCTCACCCGGCTTGCGGAAGCTGATCGCCGGCCCACCTTCCATCCTTCACCCCCAGGGCGGAAAACCATCACCAACCTATAGCAGAGTCCCGCACAGCGGGACGGAAGGTGATAGCCCAGCGCTTCAGCGCTGGGTGACGTATCCCAAAATCTCAGAGTGCCCCGGGCACGACAGAATCCTCGTCCGAAGCCTGGCTGACCGCTGATTCCTTTACACTCTTCTCATGGCCGCACCGCAAGAAATTGAAATCAAATTTCTCGTCCCCGATCTGAAAGCGCTGGAGAACAACCTCCGCGATCTTGGCTTCCGCTGCGAAACTCCTTCCACCCACGAGGTCAACACACTTTACGATCTGCCCGGCCAGAAGTTGCGCCGCAAGGGCGAACTGCTACGCCTGCGCAAGTACGGCGACACCTGGAGGCTTACGCACAAAGCGAAGGGCAAGCCTGGCCGGCACAAGTCGCGCGGCGAATTAGAGACTGCCGTTTCTGATGGTAAAGCCACGGACGCCCTGCTGCGCGCGCTCGGTTTCTCACCCGTTTTCATCTACGAGAAATTCCGTTCGGAGTGGAGCGACAATCAAGGCCATGTCGTCGTCGACCACACTCCCATTGGCGACATCGCCGAAGTCGAAGGCAAGTCGCGCTGGATCGATCGCACCGCCCGCGCTCTGAGTGTTGCGCCCAAGGACTACATCACGAAATCCTATGCTGAACTTTTCTTCGATTGGAAACGTAAAACAAAATGTAAGGCAATGAACATGACCTTCCGCGAGTGCGAGAAATGCAGGGACTAGGGACTGGGGGTTTTGTTTCGAATTTCGAGCTTCAAGCTTCGAGTGGTCATGTCATAAGCCCTGTGGGTTTGTATCAGGGCACGACTTCAAGTCGTGCCGAACGAAGGACCGGAAGAAGAGCGGGCTTTAGCCCCTGCAAAACCCTATCCGGGGTTAAAACCCAAGTTCTTCGGCGACCAGACGGCACAGCTGGAATCCGTGCCCTGATACAAAACGATTCCAATGCGGTTGCTGCGCTATTTTCAAATTCCGCGCGGAAGCCTGCGCCGGCTCCGGAGTTTAGCCCTCGCCGGGCCTGAACCGGAGCCGGAAGCAGCGGCTTCTAGCCAACAGCACCAAGACTCACCGGGAATCTCGGCCTCGCTCTTTCCCCGGCGGCTATTGCTTATATCGTCCTCGCAAGTGACAAGCCTCACAATCCCCTGTGACATCCACACTTCAATGCCGCCCCGGCAAGGGCGATGCTCATTATAGGAAGTCGGTTCCGGCTTCCAAAAATTCGCGTGTGTTCGCAAGGAAGGCACGATTCTTGCCCGACTTTTTTACTCCGGGCCTTGCCCATAAGCTGCGGCAGTAACCCCGCCCTGGCGATTGTGCCCACACGCAACCTAAAGATCATCGGAGGCAAAATCATGGCCATTACCAAGCAGGACGCTCTCGACTACCACAGTAAGCCGCGCCCAGGAAAAGTGGAAGTCGTCTCCACCAAGCCTTGTCGCACCCAGCGCGATCTCAGCCTCGCCTACACCCCCGGGGTAGCTGACCCCTGCCTCGAGATCGAGAAGAACCCACAAGATGCCTATAAGTACACCGCGAAGGGCAACTTGGTTGCCGTAGTGACAAACGGTACCGCCGTGCTCGGACTCGGCGATATCGGCGCCCTCGCCGGCAAGCCGGTCATGGAAGGTAAAGGCGTCTTGTTCAAAAGATTCGCAGGCATTGATGTCTTCGACATCGAGCTCAACACCAAGGACGCCGACGAAATCGTCAAAGCCTGCCAACTGCTGGAGCCCACATTCGGCGGCATCAACCTGGAAGACATCAAGGCGCCCGAATGCTTCTACATCGAGGAAACCTTAAAGAAGACGATGAAGATTCCCGTCTTCCACGATGACCAGCATGGGACTGCGATCATCTCCGGTGCAGCCCTGGCCAACGCCGTAGAGCTCACCGGCAAGCGCCTCGATCAGATCAAGGTTGTGGTCAACGGCGCTGGGGCCTCCGGCATCGCCTGCGCCGAGCATTACATCTGCATGGGCGTGAAGCGCGAGAACATCACCATGGTCGACACCAAGGGCGTCGTCTACAAGGGCCGCAAGGAAGGCATGAATCCCTACAAGGAGCGCTTCGCCAAAGAGACCTCCATGCGTACCCTGGCTGACGCGGTCAAGGGCGCTGACTGCCTCCTCGGTCTTTCCAAGAAAGGTGCTTTCACCCCGGAAATGATTGCTTCGCTGGCGCCGCGTCCCGTCGTATTCGCTATGGCGAATCCCGATCCCGAAATCACCTACGAGGAAGCGCGCGCCGTCCGCGAAGACATCATCATGGCGACCGGCCGCTCCGACTATCCCAACCAGGTCAACAACGTCCTCGGATTCCCCTTCATCTTCCGCGGGGCGCTCGATGTGCACGCCACCACCATCAATGAGGAAATGAAGCTGGCAGCTACTTATGCGCTGGCGGCCTTGGCCAAGGAAGATGTTCCCGACTCGGTCCGCCGCATTTATCCCGAAGAGTGCCTGAAATTCGGCGTGGACTACATTATCCCCAAGCCCTTCGATCCCCGCGTGCTGGTGTGGGAAGCGGCGGCCGTTGCGAAGGCCGCCATGGAAACCGGCGTCGCGCAAAACCCGGTGAACCTCGACGACTATCGCGAGCAACTCGAAAAGCGCCTGGGCAAGACCCACGAGCTCATGCGTCTGATGATCCACAAGGCCCAGGCCAACCCCAAGCGTGTGGTCTTCCCTGAGGGCAATCACCAGAAGATCCTGCGCGCCTGCCACGTGCTGATCGAGGAGAAGATTGCGATTCCCATTCTGCTGGGCCGTACCAACGAAATCCAGCGGGCGGCGGCTGACTTGGGAGTTTCACTCACCGGCATCACCATTATCGAACCCGAGACCGCGCCCCGCCGTCAGGAATACGTCAACGAGCTGTTCCGCCTGCGGCAGCGGCGCGGCGTCACTCTCGGCGCGGCCGACGAGCTGATGAACGATCGCAACATCTTCGGCTCCATGATGGTCCGCATGGGCGACGCGGACGCCCTGGTATCGGGTGTCACGCAGAATTATCCCGACACCATTCGTCCCGCCTTGCAAGTCATTGGGGCGCGCGAGGGCATCCACAAAGTCTCCGGCATGTACATCATCATCACTCGCACTGGTGATTTGTATTTCCTGGCCGACGCCACGGTCAACATCGAACCGACCGCGGAAGACCTGGCGGAGATCGCACTCTGTGCCGCCCAGGAAGCGCGGCGCTTTGAGATCGAACCCCGCGTGGCCATGCTGTCATTCTCCAGCTTTGGCAGTACCAAACATCCGCTGTGCGACAAAGTACGGCGCGCAGTCGAGCTGGTCCGCTATGCCGATCCCACCTTGATCATCGATGGCGAACTGCAAGGCAATGTCGCCGTCAACGGCAAGAAGCTGGAAGCGGCGTTCCCATTCTCCACTCTGAAAGACGGGGCGAACGTGCTGATCTTCCCCGACCTCCAGTCCTGCAACATCGCTTGCAAGCTGCTCGGTTCCATCGGGGGAGCAGAGACCGTAGGCCCGATCCTCGCCGGCATGGCAAAGCCGGTCCATCTGCTTCAGCGCGGCGCCGAAGTGGAAGACGTCGTCAACATCACGACGATTGCTGTGGTGGATGCTCAGGATAGCGCGGTCCCCGAGGCTGCCCGCCTGGCCACCGCGGTTGCCAGCGTCGGATAGAAACTAACGATGTCGTAATACAGGCGCGCCAGCAATGGTGCGCCTTTTTTGTCGTCGATAAGAAAGGTCAAGTAAAAGAGGGATGAAGAGACGTTGTCAGAAAGACAGGAATACCTCGTTCCCGCTGGCAGGTATCTTGAGATTAATTCCGCGCTTTCGATTCGCCGCGATGGTCTTCTGAATGTCCACCGCACTGAGCGGGATACTGCGGTCCTGTCCATCCGCGGTCACATGCAAGTAGGTGGCATGTAGTACGTAGTGGTCGCTCTCCAGTTGCTCGCCGTTGGTAAACACAAAAATGGTTTTCGGAATGACCTTGGCTGTCAGGGTGCTCGGGGTTGCGGGCACGTTGATCCACTGTGGTCTGCCGGGAGCGGCTTGAGCTTGCCGATTCTTGGCTTCTGTGGTCTCTGACTTCGCCGGCAGTCCAGCGGTTCTCAGCAAGTAGCGCAGGTATGCCTCGCCTCCCCCGCCGCTCTTGCTTGCCGTGATATTGCCATTCTGGTCGATCACGACGTAATGGGGATAGCTGTGAGCTCCAAAGCGCGCGGCGAGGCCGTGGCCATCGTTGACCACGACCGGGCAGGATCGCGGGTTGGCTTGCAGATATTTCCTGACCACTGCCTCTGACTCGCCATCATCCACCGCCAGCACCACCAATCCGCTGCTGCCGAACTCAGCCTGAATATTGTCCAGCGCTGGCTGATCCTGACGGCACACCGGGCACCACGTGGTCCAGAACTGCAGCAGGACGACGCTGCCTCTCAGTGAGTAACTGCTGAACGTTTGGCCATCGAGTGTGGTGGCCGTAAACTGTGGCGCCGGCACCCTGCTGTCGGCGGCCATAAATCCAGACAGCAGCACCGCCGTCAGCAAGGCGTAGACAATCCGCATGCCGCATGAGATCTTAATCATTCTTGCCATCAGAACAGCATATCTGTGGCGCCTCCGCTTGAATGTGACCGCAGTCCCCAGCCTCTGTGACCGGCCATTATTGCATGAACAGCACACCCCAGTAGGACGCAGCAACGAGAATTGGCATCGCTGCGTGGGTGTCGCTCAGGCCGCATCCAGTCGCGCAACAACGCGGCGGAGTTGCGACAGTACAGCCACCAAAGCAGCGAGGCCTGCTGTCCACATCATGAGCGTGATGTGCACAACCCAGCGCGGCGCCACCCCTACTCGCTTCAGCAAAAACGGCAGAAAATTCCACGTTGTAATGTGGACATAGTCCCACGGGTCCCAATGCATGGCGTGGGTGTCCAGGCCCCAGGCCTTCACCTTTCCCAGCGCGAACGCGACCATGTTGGTCAGGCGCAAGGCGATCACAAAGGTCGGATGGCCAATGCTCTCCATCTGGTAAATCTCCAGCGGTAGCCAGAAGGTGAGCGACGCGACCTGGACCACACCGCTGATTATGCAGAGCGCGATTCCTAAACTCCACACCACGCTCCCCAAGACGTTGCGATAGCGCAGCAGCAGCGGAACCGCCAGCAGCGCCGCCAGTTCGGCGCTGGTCGAGACATAGCGATCTCCCCAGGCGAAGTCGCCACTCCAAACCGTGTAGCGTGCGTAGAAGCTGATGTAGGCCAGTAACAGCAGAAATCCGCTGATAATGTACGCCTTGACGGCTGGACTAAACCGCTTCCACCCTACGGCCACCAGCAGAATCATCAGGACCAGCAGCGGATCGAACAGAAAGATCGACTTCTCGGGCGAGAATAGCGCCCCGAAAAATCCCACGTGAAACGGCGTTTCCCACGGATAGTTAACAGCGAGATTTGGGTCTCGCATTCTCGCTTCGCGAGCGACTGCGCTCACGTAGGTGTTGAAGAACGACCCAAAGCGGTAGTACTGATATAGCCTGTCCAGCAGGCCGAACAACAAGTACACAGGAACAGCCACCGCAACATAGCTTCGGCACCGTTTCCACAGCGCGCCGCCGCGGATGCCTTCGAACCACAGTACGAGCAGTACAAAAACCGCGCCCGCCAGCAGATCCATGCCCGTTGTAAGACGCGTAAGCAGATTAAGACCGAAGGCCGCGGAGCCAATCAGCAGGGCGTGCCGGCTGCCGGTGCTCAGCCACTCGTATTGATAGGACAGCCCGGCGAGCGTCAGCAGGAAGATGTAGTTGTTCTCCATCATGTTCTGCGTGTAATGGAGATGCGTGGTCAACAAGAGAAGAGCTAAGACGCCGGCGACGGCATCCTTCACGCCAAAGCTCAACTGTCGCAGAAAGCGAAAACACACCAATGCCGTCAGCACAGTGACCAGAATGTTCATGGTGTAGCTGACGAAGATGTTTTTTACGCTGGGATCGTTGCCGTTGTAGTTGGCGAAGATCGGAAGCCGCTCGATATACGTCCCAATCACGTCTGCCGGGAACAGCAGCAGCGATTGTCCAATGCCGTACCAGCTCTGAAGCTTGCCGCCGCGGCCGTGCACGCCGAACTCAGGATACTCGTTGGGAAATACCGGGGGCTCCGCGGTCCAAAACGCATGAGCGGATTGCAGCCGATGTTGCGTGTCGGCGGTGCCCAGCTCGCCCGACTGCACGACAAACGCAATCAGACCCGCAGCCAGGGCCAGCAGGAACAGTGGATCGCGGGACCAGCGTGCTGTGTTCACGCCCTACGTTTGTCCATCGACGGCAATTCTCGCACATCTCCATCCACTGCGTCCCGTGACGTTCTCGCTTCCTCGGCGTATTCCATTGAGGGCACCGGCACCACGCGCGATTCACCGGTAATCAATCGCGCCCCCCGCTCGTATGTCAGATAACTCCACGCCCACTGAATCATCACCAGGATGCGGTTGCGGAATCCGATCAGGAACATGATGTGGATAAACAGCCACGAGAGCCAGGCGAGGAATCCCGAGATGTGCACTTTCCCAAACTGCGCGATGGCGGCAGCGCGTCCGATGGTGGCAAGCGATCCCTTGTCGAAGTAATGAAATGCCTTGCGCGGATTTCCGCCCAGATCAGCGGCGATTTGATGGGCGACAAATGTGCCTTGCTGCATGGCTACCGGCGCGACTCCTGGCAGCAGCTTGCCGTGCTCGTCCTTCACGCTCGCCAGATCGCCGATGACGAACACTTCACGATGTCCGGGAATGCTGAGATCAGGCTCGACAAACACCCTCCCTGCACGATCGACGGGCACTCCCAATGCGCGGCCCAGTGGCGAAGCGGAAACTCCTGCGGCCCATAACACCACCTCGGCGGGCACGGTTTCTTCGCCAGTGCGGACCATACCCGGACGTACATCGCTCACCGCCGAGTTGGTGCGGACTTCAACTCCCAGATGTTCGAGCTGCTTCACCGCGCTCCGCCGCAGGTCTTCCGGATAGGCGCTGAGCACCGACGGCCCAGCCTCCAGCAACAGCACCCGCGTCTTCGTGGGATCGATATTGCGGAAGTTCTCGGCCAGCGACTTGCGCGCGATCTCGGCCAGCGTACCCGCCAGCTCCACGCCGGTTGGCCCCGCTCCTACGACGACGAAGTTAAGCGGCCGTTGCATTCCAGTCAGCGCGGCCTCGCGCTCGGCAAGCTCGTAGGCCAGCAGAATCCGCCGGCGCATCTCCAGCGCATCTTCAATGGTCTTCAAGCCCGGCGCAAACGGCTCCCATTCATCGTGTCCAAAGTAGGCATGGGTAGCGCCGGCCGCGACGATGAGGTAGTCGTAACTTAGCTCGAAGCCGTGCGCCTGAACGACGCGGCGCTGAAGATCGAAGCTCAGTATCTCGCCCAGTAGCACCTCAACGTTTTCATGCTTGCGTAGAATCTCGCGAATAGGCGCGGCAATCTCCGCCGGCGAAATACCGGCGGTCGCCACCTGGTACAACAGCGGCTGGAAGGTGTGATGATTGCTGCGGTCGACCAGCGTGATCTGGACAGGCAACCGGGCCAGCGCTTCAGCAGCCTTCAAGCCGCCAAATCCGCCTCCCACGATGACCACTCGGGGTCGGGATTTCTCGTTCTTGGCCATACATAATGAGATGCCCAGGCAAGTTCATCGGTGCCATTTTCCCGCAGAACCGCGGAATCAACCTACCGGCTCTGATCTTCTGTCAGGCTGGCGGCGCGGGCCTTGGCGCGCTCCGCATCGGCCGATCGACCCTGCGACTGATAAATCTCTGCCAGGTTGAGCCATGACTGCCGCGCATCGGGAGCAAGCTGCACCGCCTGTTCCTGAAACAACGCAGCCTGCTTCGTATCGCCAATCTTGCTCCAGGCTTCTGCCTTGCCCGTCGCTACGTTATATGCGAACGAGCCTCTGCCGCTTGACTTCTTTTCGCTCGCGGAAGCGCTGCGCAGAGCTTCGTCGAAGGCTTCCAAAGCATCATCCGGATGTCCGCTATTGAGCGCATAATAGCCCAGTTGGACCAGCGACGCCTGTGGGTCGGACTGGAGCTCGGTTGCCTTCTTCATGGCTGCGATGGCATCGCTTGCGCGGCCCTGCCGGCGATAGAAATTCGCCAGGTCCGACCAGGTATACTCGCTGGGGCCCAGCGCAATCGCAGTCAGCAACTCCTTTTCGGCTTCGATCCCACGACTCATTCCGGTGAGCGCGCCGGCCCGAGCCAGGTGAGCGCTGGCGCTTCCGGGAAAGATTGCGATCGCCTTGTCGCTGGCCTCCAGCGCATCCAGATTGCGGCCGAGCGCGGTTAGCACGCCGGCCGCATTGACCCACGCTGCAAATTCATCGGCCCGGCTGCTAAACTCCGTTTCCGCAGGCAACGGTGCGGTGGCGCAGCTCACCGGAAAACGCTGGATGAGCGCCTCCGTCTGCGGCGTGCGCCGAACAAAGACGGCCGACACCTCGTCCAGGTAAACCGGACGCCAGATGCTACTGGCGCAAAAGTCCTTCAATTGCCCGTGTTCCATGCCGTCGCTGCGTGAAAGAAGAATGGTGTTGATGTGGTAACGGTTCGTCTCCTCATCCCAGACAGCCGAATCCGCCGGGCTCTCGAGCAACAGCCGGTGCCGTTCCACCCGTGGCAGACCGAAGAGTGTGTCCCGGCCGTCGATATAATCCAGCCGCTGAGGACCGAGGCGCCAGCTGACGTAGCCGCCTTCGTCGTAGGTGTTGAACATCTCTCCCGGAAGATTTTCGCGCTCGATGAACTCCGCCGCCCGCCGCGGAAACCACCAGCTCAATCCCGCTCCGAAGGTCGCCAGGTCCGCACTGGCGCCGAAGTAATGACGGTTGGTGACCAGATCGGCGGAGCGCGCGTAAGTAAGCATCGCCAGCAACATGACTGAGACGCCGGCCAGCGCCGCGCGCAGTCGCGGCACCCGCATCCAGGAGCTGACGCGAGCTATCCCCGCGGAAAGATTATCTCCCCCGATCACGACCACCACGCACGCGAAAACTGCTCCCATGCGGATGTGGCGCACCGGAGCGTATGCGGCTGCGAACAGCAGGATGGCCGCACCCAGCTGGCCACGCAGTAACGCAATTACGCCGGCCACCACCGCAATGGCCAACAGCGAAAACAGGGCGCTTCTTAAGCCTCCCAGCTGGAAGGCTGCGCTGGCGGTGTGCCAGTTCAGGCGAACTCCTCGCCACTCCGCAATCCACGTCTGCTGTTCAGAGCTGGCGCGTTGTTGCAAAAGCAGCGCGCGATAGATCCCCCACCCCCAGGGATTCACCAACGTGGCTACGGCCGTGCCCGCAAACCACGGGAAGGCACGCCGCAGTCTTTCGATAGCAGCTCGTCGCCGCTTGGCGCCGAAGACAAACTCCAAGGCTTCCGTTCCGACGTAGGCGACGATCAATCCCAGCCCCGCGGCGAAACCAAAATGAACATTGACCCACAGCACCATCATCAGCGGCAGCAGCCACAGATGGGCGCGGCCCGTCTGGTAGTTCTCCCACAGGATGGAGAGAAACGCCGCGAACAGCATCACGGTAAACATGTCGGCGCGCGGCGGAGTGCGCTCGGCAATGAGAGGGACCGCAAGAATGGCGATGGCGGCGCCGACAGCCGAGCCTCGCCGCAGCAGCAAGGCGACAGCTCCCGGCACAGGCCGCCGCACTAATCCACGACAACAATCCGAAGCCGCCCAGCAGGTACGCGAGGTAGAACACCACCCCCGCGCCCACTGGATAAATCCAGTGTTCGCCTTGCGCGGTAAACGACAAGACATCGGCAGAAGGAATGTGATGATGCTGGACGACCCAGCGTCCGGTGGCCAACTGCCAGCCAGTATCAAAGTCAGCGACGGTCCGCAGTCCGGCCAGAAAGGCATAAATCAGTGCCAGGCAGGCGAGAATCAGAAAAACCCGGCGCTCGAGCGAGAAATCTTCTCCTCTGGCTGGGCCTGTGGTGGTCGGAATCACAGCTCTAGAGTATAGCGAGTCGAATTGTTGTCGGCGAATGCGCGCGTTCGCTAATTCGAGGGTCAGGAGCGGGATTCGCGTTGCGGCTATCAACCGGGACGCGCAATATCAGTCAGGCTCCTGTGTTAGATTAAATTCACGTGGGCCCGTAGCTCAGTTGGTAGAGCAACGCACTTTTAATGCGTGGGTCGCAGGTTCGATTCCTGCCGGGCTCACCAAAAGAAGTAACTAGCAATTAGCAACTAGCCGTTAGTATTTGGCGCCAAACGCTAATTGCTAGCTGCTAATTGCTTCTTTCCACATACACGGCCGTCCCGTACGCCAGCACTTCGGTAACCCCCTGCATCACTTCTGTCGCGTCATAACGCATGCCGACGACGGCGTTCGCCCCTAGCTCGGCCGCGTGCTGCAACATCAGCTCGAAAGCGTGCTCGCGAGTCTTCTCGCACAAGTTCGTCAGCAGGGTGATATTTCCGCCGACGAGCGTCTGCAAGCTTGCGCCAATTGTGCCCACGATAGAGCGCGATCGCACAATGATGCCGCGCACCAGTCCGAGATTGCGGGTGATCCGGTAGCCATCGAGGGTGAAGGCGGTGGTCACCATGTTATGGGGAACGGTAGAAGAATACGAAGTGCCCGCACTCGCAGGATTGGTGCTCATAATGCCCTCCTCAGATTATTCCGAGGCAGAATACCACGGAGCCGTAGACCTGTCAGTGCAGCCGTAAAGCCGGCGCACTACACTGAGAAGGAGGAATCTACCAGCGTGGCGCAGCGGCCCAACTCCAAAGAACAACACTTGTTGACGACACTGTCCATCAGCTTTGTTCTGGGGATGGGCGTTGCGGTTGGAGTCTACCTTGCATGGAAATCCGGCGCTATTGCGCCTGGACTTCACAGTGTATTGAGCGCCGTTGCGTTGCTGGTTTGTCCGCCGTTCATATTGTCCTTCCCAGTCGGCGCCGTACCCGACTCCGGCCTCGCCTTAACGCTGATCGTCGGCACCATCGTCTTCGCCAACGGATTCCTTTATGCCGGCGTGGCGGCAGTTGGGTATTTCGTCGTCACTATATTGGCGAACCGCGGAAGCCATTAGGAATGGGGGTATGATCCACGCCATGAGTGTTCTCGGCGACTTTAGCAAGGTCCTGCGAGATTCCCTGGCTCCTGAACTTCGTGCCATCACGGCGCAGCTTAGTTCGATCGATCGCCGGTTGAATGCTCAGGACAAAATAGCGGAGGCGCGACACAACGAAATTCTGGTCCGGATTGATAGCCTCAAGACATCGTTCGAGGTGGACAAGCGCCTGGAAAAACTGGAAACCAAGGAATCCCGAGCGTAGCGCTATCCCGCGAACGTCCTGCCAGTCATTCTTATCCCGCCGGCTGTTGCTGCGTCATGCAGTGCAGCGCGCCCAGTCCCCAGATGAAATCGCGGCAGTAGATGCCGACGACCTCGCGCTCGGGAAATAACTCAGCCAGCGTATCCAGCGCGATGCGGTCGTTGGCATCGCCGAAAACCGGTACCAGCACCAGCTTGTTGGCGATATAGAAATTGGCATAGCTGGCGGGCAGTCGCTGTCCCTCAAAGTACACCGGCTTGGGCATGGGCAGCTTGACCACCTTCAGCGATTTGCCTGACTGGTCCGTGCTTTTCTTAAGCCAACGGAAATTCTCGCTCAGCGGGTCGTGGTTGGGATCATCAGGATCAGGCTCGTACGCGGTAACCACCGTGCGCGGGCCGACGAAGCGCGCGATGTCGTCCACGTGCCCATGGGTATCGTCGCCAACGATGCCGCGTTCCAGCCAGATGACCTTCTCGATGCCAAGATAGTCGGCGAAGATCTCTTCCAGTTGCTCGCGCGTAACCCCAGGATTGCGCTCCTGCACCTCGCTCAGCAAACATTCTTCTGTCGTGATCAGCGTTCCGCGTCCGTTGACGTCGATGCTGCCGCCTTCCAGCACTACGCGCCGCGCATCGCCATTTCGCCTGACCTCCGGCTGCCATGCTGGAAGCCGCAGCCGCGTTGCAATGTCCGCTCCGGCCAGCGTGTCGAGCTTCCAATCGCTGTACTTGGCCCAGGCGTTGAAACGCCATACGGTGGCCGCAACGGCCGCCAGCCCTCCCTTGCGCGAGTCCCGGCATACGAAAATTGGCCCGTAGTCGCGTGTCCACCCGCGATTGGTGGGAATACGGAAGAAGCGAATGGTGCCGGCGCCTTTCCCCAACGCGGCGGCTTTCGCGGGCAGCACGTGCGAGCGCACCAGGATCTCCCGGGCTTTCGCTTCGGCCGCCTCGTCATTCACCAGGATGTTTACCCGCTCGACCCGTGCCAGATGGCGGACGATTTCCGTATAAATCCATGGGATTGATTCGAACTTGCCTGGCCAATCGGAGCGGTTGTGCGGCCACGCGATCCAGGTCGCTTCATGCGGCTCCCACTCGGCGGGCATACGATAACCCAGTGCGGCGGGAGTCTGCGACACTTGCTTGGGAGCCTTAGGCATGGGTTAGACCATGAACCGCTGGGTGATAGGCGCGTAAGCATCGACGCGACGGTCGCGCCAGAACGGCCAATTGCGCCGCACATCCTCCATGCGGCGAAGATCGACCTCGGCGACCAGAACTTCTTCCTTGTCGTGCGACGCTTCAGCGATAACCTGGCCAAAGGGATCGGCGATAAATGAGCCGCCCCAGAACTCCAGCCCTTTGCCAGGCGCCTCCTTGCCCCGGATGTTGCCGGTCTCGAAGCCGACGCGATTGGGCACGGCGACATACACTCCGTTGGCGATGGCATGTGCCCGCTGTATGGTTCGCCAGGCGTCGTGCTGGGCCTCGCCGTATTGCGCCTTCTCGTCGGGATGCCAGCCGATTGCGGTGGGATAGAACAGCACGTTCGCGCCCTGCAAAGCGGTCAGCCGCGCGCCCTCCGGATACCACTGGTCCCAGCAGACCAGGGTGCCAACCTTTCCGAATTCAGTTTCGAAACTCTTGAACCCAAGATCGCCCGGCGTGAAGTAAAACTTTTCGTAATAGAGCGGGTCATCGGGAATATGCATCTTGCGATAGATGCCTGCAACCTTGCCGCCCGTATCCAGGATGGCAGCCGTGTTGTGATAAAGACCGGGGGCGCGGCGCTCGAACAACGAGGCGATGATCGTGACCTTCAGCTCGCGAGCCAGCTCGCCGAGGCGCTTGGTTGCCGGGCCGGGGATGGGCTCGGCCAGATCGAACAGCGCCACATCTTCGCGCTGGCAGAAGTATTGCGTCTGGAAAAGCTCAGGCAGGCAGATGATCTCCGCACCCTGGCTTGCAGCAGCGCGAACGTGTTCAACCGCGCGCTCCAGGTTCTGCTCCGGCTCGGGCGTACACGACATCTGCACCACCCCGATGTGGAAGTTTCGCTCTATCAAAACTGCGCTCCGCTGAAATGCATTGCTAGCATAGCATCCCGTGTGGCCACAAATTACGCTGCGCTGGCGATTGTTACGGCACTATTAAAGCCGATTCGCGATGCTCGCCCGGCTCATTGACGGAAGCGGTGACGAACATGTAGCTTCAATTCTTCAACAACCTTGGTCAGACATTTCCTGATCATCGCGGGTACGCGATTTTCCCCGGCCGTCACAAATCATCGAGGTGAAACGTTGAACGACGAGCATAACAAGAGTCACGGCGAGGGCATCGACCGCGTATTGCACGATCCCATCTCCGACAAACTGGTGCCCCTGGAGCCGCTGGACTTGTCGCAGATCCACAGCGTCGACGATCTGGTGCGTGGGATGGGCCGCACTGCCTTTACCGGGCGGCAGGTCGGCGAAGGCGCCGACGTCCTGGAAGCGATGGCGCGCGACAAAGAGTGCTTCATTGTGATGACTCTGGCCGGCGCAATGACTGTGGCGAAGCAGGGACTCATCGTTACCGAACTCATCGACCGCGGCGTGGTCAAGGCGATCATCTCGACGGGAGCCCTGATGGCGCATGGATTGGTAGAAGCCGCCGGCCGCTCGCACTTCAAGTATGACCCGCGGATGGACGACCTCGAGCTCTACGAGGCGGGTTATAACCGCGTCTATGACACGCTGGAGCCGGAAACCAACCTCGACTTCGTGGAGACGATTGTCGCCCGCATTCTAAAAGCCTGGGACCACACCGAGATACTGTGCTCTTACAAGCTGAATCGCGAGATTGGGCGCTACCTGAGCGAGCATGTCAAAGAGCGCGGCATTCTGAAATCGGCATTCGAAAAGAATGTACCGGTGTTCGTGCCGGCTTTCAGCGATTCGGAAATCGGTCTGGATGTGGCGCTGCACAACCGCGCGCGGCGCAAGAACAACCTTCCGCCACTGCACTACGATCCTTTCGAAGACCTGGAATACTACGCCGAGACACTGCTGAAGCAGGAGCGCCTGGGAATCTTCACCATCGGCGGTGGCGTTCCGCGAAATTGGGCACAGCAATTCGGCCCGTACATCGAACTGCGACACCGGCGCGGCGGCGAAGAGCTGCCGCTCAAGCGTTTCCATTATGGCGTGCGCATCTGTCCTGAGCCGGTGAACTGGGGCGGGCTATCAGGCTGCACCTACAGCGAAGCTGTGTCGTGGGGCAAGTTCGTTCCGCCGGAAGAGGGCGGCCGTTTCGCCGAAGTTTTGTTGGATGCAACGGTCGGATTGCCGCTGATCGCGGGCGCGGTGCTGGAGAGGATCAAGCGCAGTGGCTAGTGGTCAGTGGCTAGTGGCCAGTGAGTCATGAAAAGCCGATGGACCTGAGTACGCGCTTAGTTTCAAGTACTCCTGTCACTTACACTCTGCACAATCGCACGAAATTCGTCGTCGCTGACAAGGCCCGCCGTTGGCGATGGCTTTACGCTTTGCTCTTTCCAATACAACGGCGCGTTGCGACTCAGCCACACTCAGTTCCAGTTCCTCCGCCTTCAAACGAACGCTATCAAGACCGCTCTTCTTGCCGAGAACAATCCCGCGTTTGGCTCCGACCAGCTCGGCGGCATAAGGCTCGATGGCTTCGGGAATGTGAAACTGGCTGGCGACTGCGCCGCTCTCGCGCAGAAAAAGGTTCTCGCCGATCAGGGGCTTCCAGCCTTCCAGTTCGTACTTCCCTGCCCTCCGCACGAGTTCCGATACCTCTCTGATGTGCTCCAGCTTCATCTCGACCGGCACTTCGTAGAGACATTGCAACGCGAGCGCGACCTCGGCGATATCGGCATTGCCGGCGCGCTCGCCCATCCCGTTGATGGTGCCTTGAATCCAGCTCGCGCCGCCGCGCACGGCCGCAATCGCAATCGCCGTACCCAGGCCGAAGTCGTTGTGACCGTGCCAGTGGATCGGAATGTCGTTCCCCGCCCACTCCTTCGCCCATCGCACCAGAAATTCTGCGGCTTCCGGCGTGCACACTCCGATGGTATCGACCAGCACGATCTCTTTCGCGCCAGCATCAATAGCTGCGGAGTATATGTGCCGGACAAATTCGAGCTCGGCGCGCGAGCCGTCGACTCCGAAAAACGCTACTCGAATTCCATTCTGACTGGCAAAACGAATCGCCTCTGTGGCGCGACGGATCGCCTCTTCGCGGGAAATGCCATACGCCTTCAGCTTGATGTCACTGATAGGCGTCTCAATCACCGATGCCGGCAGACCCAGGCGAACCAACTCCTCGACATCACCGCGCGTGGCCCTCGCAAATCCCCATACCTCGGAGTGCTTCAGACCAGCCCGCAGGATCAGCGAAATGGCTTCGGCATCTTCGGCAGATACTTTCGGGAAGCCGGCCTCGATGCGTCCTACGCCAAGCTGATCAAGCTTTTTCGCGATTTCGAGCTTCTGCTGAGGACTAAAGACAACGCCCACTGTCTGCTCGCCGTCGCGCAGCGTCGTGTCGTAGAAGCGAATCACTCGCGAGCGATCAAAATCAGCAAGCACTTCCGGCCGCGAATTGAGAGCGGTCGTCCAGACTTTGCCGGCCAGATCGCTCATCGCACGGCTCCCTGCTTGTCGGTTGCCAGCGCGGTCGGCTTCTCGCCATAAGCTTGCTCCCACGAAATTACCGGGTTGCGGAGAACACCGATCTCCTCGATCTCACACTCCATCACATCGCCGGGCTTGAGGAACCATGCTTTGGGATCGGCACTGAATGCGGCGACACCGGACACAGTTCCGGTCGACACCACGTCGCCCGCGCTGTAGCCCATGGGCGAATAATGGGCGAGGATCTCAGGAATCGTGACCGACATCTTGCTGCTATGGGAGCGCTGACGCACCTCGCCATTCACGCGCAACTCCATCGCAAGATTGTGCGGATCTTTGATCTCGTCGGCAGTAACAATGTGCGGGCCAAGCGGACAGAAGGAGTCGATGGCCTTGCAGAAGCTGAAGACTCCGGATTTCATCTCTTCCCGCTGGATGTCGCGCGCGGTGATGTCGTTAAAGATAACGTAGCCGCCGACATATTGTTCCGCTTCTCTCGCGGTGAAATGTTTGCCGGGCTTCTTGAGGACGATGGCAAGCTCCAACTCGTAATCCAGTTCCTGCGTCAGGTGAGGCGGGAAGATGACCGGCTCGTCAGGCCCGATAATGGCATCGACGTTCTGGAAGAAAACAATCCACGGCAACACGGGATGAGAGAAGCCGGCTTTCTCGGCCTCGTGGTGGTGCTCGCGAAAGTTGCCGGCGGTGTGAAAGAACTTCTTCGGGATGATCGGCGCCTTGATGCGAACGTCCGCGCGCTGATAAAAGATCGGCTCGTGGTCGACTCCGGCATCCGGCTTCAGCACGGTGACGTAATCGAGGGCGGCCCGAGCGGCGTCAAGGCTGCGATCGCCGCCCTCGAAGAGCAACCGCATGTCGGCTGGAACGTGAGTTTCGACAGTACGCTGATCCGCACCTCCGCCCGCTTTGTCGCGAAGAAGCAACTTATACGCGGCATTCAAATCAACGATGCGACCGTCAGGCCCTAGCGCGCCAATGCGCTGCTCTGCCGACTTGGTCAGGAAAGTTACAAGTCTCATGAGGTTCCTGGTGATGTAGAAAACGGGGATTACCCCACCCGCGAATCGAGTTTATTGAGGATGCCGCGGTTTCGCAATCCTACTGCGGCTGACTTTGTTCGGGTGGGAAATTGTTGCCGGGTTGCAACGGTTGCTGCGGTTGAGACTGAGGCAGCGTGTTCGGCTGCTGACCAAGACCATTCTGCTGGCCAAGACCGTTCTGCTGTTGCCCGAAGGCGCCCTGTTGTTGGCCGTTCAGCTGGCCGGCGGGAGTCCCAATCTGCGCTCCGCCTATGGTTGTCGGCTGGTAAGGACCACGCAGTAGCACATTCTGCTGGTCCATCATCGGGTTGTAGATGAATTGCCACTCGTTGTAGGTTTTCTTCTTGTTGTAAATGCGAATCGTCTTTTCTTTGTTCAAGCTCGCAACCCCAACGATGGCCCCGCCGCCAAACTGCGTATTTCCCCCAGTAGTGTTCTGCCCGAAGGGCGAATTACCGGGCTGGTTAGTGTTTCCCGTCTGGCTGCCGCCAAGACCGCTCTGCTGGTTATTGCCGAAAGCGGAGCCCTGATTGCTCCCCGACTGGCTATTGGATCCGGAGTCGCTGCTGGATACTCCCTCGGAGTTATTACCCTGATCGCTGTTAGTGGGAAATCCGACTATGTTGCCCGGGTTGTTTTGCGGGTTGTATCCCTGAGGGGAGTTAACCGTAAACCCGCTGATGGAGCCCGGCTGCTGAGACTGCTGTTGAAAGCTGGAACTGAAGCTGCTTCCCTGGCCGGGAGAAGGCACGCCTTGAACGAGCGCGCCGCCAGGCGTTAATGTACCCCCCTGCGAAGCCAGCGCGGCAGCGGGCGTACCTGGCGCAGCAGCATTCAACAAGGTTGCAATGTCGGCGTAGTTCAGCAGCTTCCATTTGCCGTCTTTGCTGAGCGGGTCTTTGAAGCGCTTGCGCAGATAGCGAATCTGACCCTTGTCGAGGTCGTCAAGGGTTGCGGGATAGCGGCCGTTCTTCTTGTAGAACTTCTTGATGGCGCGCGCGTACTCGGTGCCGCGGTGGATCATCTCCTCTTCACGATCGCGCTTGATCTGCTGCACCACTTTGGGCGCCACATAATAGGTCAAAGTAATGACCATGAAGGCCATCATCAGCAGGATGGCGAGCAGCAAGTATCCACCATCGCGCTGGCGGCGCGCGGCCGAGATCTGTGGCGGATTGTGGTGGTCCTGCTGCATCACGTTACTGGCCGATCGATCCCGGTGGATCTCAGAGCTACCGGCATGGCCTCATCCGGCGCTGAGTGGAAGGGTTTGCGTGTTGTTGGTCAACACGTCCTGCACTTCCACCGAATTCGGGCTAATACGCATAATCTTGTAGCGCCGGTCGACAATGTCGCCTTCTTTAGCCAGAAAGATATCTTCTCCCTTTAATAGAAAGATGCGCTTGCTGCCACCCTTGGGTCCTGCAAATCCGTAAAACTTCAGATCGATCGGTGGCGGAGGCGGCGCAGGTGCTGGGCCTGGATGTACCTCTGGCGGCAAAGGCGTGGGAATCTCAGGAGGCGGCGCCTCGGAGCGGAAGATATTGCGGCCTGTGCCCTTATAGGTGACATCTTCACTCGACTTCAGCAAATCGAAGCGCAAGCTGGGGTCAAGCGAGTGGGCCAGCAGCGCGTGCGGCGTCTTATGGCCGGTCTGCGACGCGTTGTGCTGGGCAGGGGTCGCGGGAGCGGGAGCGGCGGTGTCCTCGCTTCCGCCGGTAAAGTTGCGCACCAGGAAAACCGCGGCAACAACTACCAGCACGCCGGCGATGATGGTCTTCCTTTTGTTTTCAGTTCCCAGCTTCACGACTTCGGCGCTCCTGCACGCAGATAGGTTTCCAGCTTCAGTTGCAGACGAACGTTCCCCTGCTGCTCGCCCAGCGTGACGCCGTCGATCAGGAAAAACATTTTGTCGCGCTCCAGGCCGTTGATGAACTTGACTTCCTGCAGGTAGTCGCCGGAGAGCGCAATGTCGATGTACAACTTGCGCAGGTCCTCGACCGGTGCAGGCTTTTCTTCATACTTGATGCCGGAAAGATGCACGTTGGTATCGGCGGCGACTTTGCCCAGTTCCTCCGAAACGTCGGAATACTCCGCTGGGAAACGATGGGCGTAAAAGACGGTGATGTCGTCTGACGCCTGCTTCAGCTTGTGGTCCATGCCGCGGGTGGGCAGCACTTCCTGCTGCTTCTCCACCAACTGAGCGTGCAACTTGTAGTAGTCGCGTTGCCGCGCCTGGCGCGAGCGTCCTGCCGGCGACAGCAGATATCCCACACAAGCCAGATCGAGCACCGCCAGCACAATCACCACGGGCATCAGCTTGGTACGCGTCTCGCGAATGCTGGCCATCAGTGTCCCCTCGTATTGCCCGGAGGACCGGGCCGGTTCTGCGCCGCATTGAGGCCAGGCGGTCCATTAGGCGCCAAGACAGGGTTGGGTCTCGGAACTGGGCTCCCGCCCGGCGCAATAGCTGCTTTCTTCATGGGAGCAGCGGGTACTGGCGGTGAAGCACTCTTCTCGCCAGGTGCGGCCCCAGCATCCGGCTTGTCGTCAGTATCGGACGCGGACGGAACATAAATCGCAGCAATGTCGAACTGAATAGCACCCGAGCTGGCACTTTGTTCGCTGGTGTTGGCCACAACGTTCTCCGCCACCACTTGCGGCGCGCGGAAATGGCTGGACTTCTCCATGTTGCGCACCAATTCCACCGCGCGATCGCGGGAATCGGTCGCCACCACGACGTGCAGCACCAGATCGTTGGTTTTGCTGTACTCCGGCTTCATAGACACAACATGGAGTTGCGGCGGGACAATCTTTTCCATCACCGTGAAGATGTGCGTCCAGGACATGGCCTTACGGGCAAACAACTCGTTCAGGAACTCCGACTGGTCGGCGATCACGTGGTTGGCCGGCTTGTTGAGGATGGCACGGGCTTGCGACTCCTCATGATCGAGGGAATCAATCTGCCGCTGCACGTCAGCTAATTGCCGGTTGATACTGCGGGAATGCGCATGTTGATAAAGAATGTAGCCCAGCAGCGCGACCGCAACGACTGCCAGCCCGGCAATTAGCACCGTCATCCGGCGCTTGTACTCCCGGGCGACTTCGTAGGGCTGACTGGCGAGATTGATGTTAAGCCGCATCAGCAAAGCAACGCTCCCACGACCCCGGCCAGGGACGCCCGCGCCACATTACCCGCCGCCCCGCCAGCCGCGGTGTTCGACACCAGCTCTTCGACATGAATATTGGAAGTGCCGCTCAGCGCCTCCTGTAATGCCTGCGCCGATTCCACGCCGGTCACCAGTACTCGATCGACACCGACACCGTAGCGGTCCTCGAAATAGACGAGTGAGGTGTTGACGTCGTCCACCAGTGACTCACCAGTGACCGCAGAACCACCGTTCTCCAGCGCGCGATACAGCAGCAGTTGGTCCTGATCGACAATGGCGAAAGTTGTAGTCCCGTGCTCCACCTTAATGATCATGGTGGGGCGCGAGGCGTCGGCCAAACCGAGAGCCGCAACCATCGAGGGCAGCACTGTTCCTGCGTTGTAGCCGGCCTCGCGGACCAGCGACTCGTATTCGTCCAAAACGCTCCGCGGGGTGACCGCAGCTACCACGCGCACGGGAGTGGCTGTTCCCTGGCGATCGAACGACACGGCGGCGTGTTCTACCTCGAATGGCAACGACTTCTTCAGACGAAATCGAACGACGGCGTCGGCATCCTGATGCTTCTCAGGAAGGGTCTCAAAGTCGAGCAGCATGACACGAGTCGTGGCATCGGGAATGATGAGGCAGATGTCGCGCGAGCGGGCCGCAACCGCAGCCAGCGAGTCGCGCAAAATCGGTACCGCTTTGGCAGGCTCCGGAATGTTGGCCTGCAACAGTCCCGGCGTGAGCAAGCCTGGAGGCAGCGCCGTCGTTACTGCGGCTTCCAGGTTAGCGCCGCTCTCGGCTGCCCGTGCGACGACAATGCGATCAGCGCTGATCTCGCAGGCTATGCGCGGACGGGAGATGTGGGAAGCAGTTGTCACAGTTGTTAGCTTTCGGCCATCAGCTTTCAGCCATCAGCTAACCTTCAAAGCCTGAACTAACCTCGGTTCACGCTGACGGCTGATTGCTGACGGCTGACAGCTTCTATCTCGTTGTCTCGATGAACGTGACCTTATTAATCTCCTTCAGCGTCGTCAGGCCACGTTTCACTCTATCAATTGCCGACTCGCGAAGGAAATGCATTCCCTCCTCCTTGGCGGTGCGGCGGATTTCGCTGCTCGGCTTTTTGCTCAGAATCATCTCGCGAACGTTGTCGGTGAGCTCCAGTAGTTCGTGGATCGCAGTTCTGCCGCGGAAACCCGTGCCGGCGCACTCGATGCAGCCCTCGCCTTCGTAGAACGGGATGTTCGCCCACTCTTTCGGATCGAGGCCGCTGGCTTCCAGCTCTTCGACCGAGTAATGAACTTCTTTCTTGCAGAATTCACAAATCAACCGCACCAGCCGCTGCGCCAGAATGCAGTTCAGCGCTGAAACGAAGTTATAGGCCTCGACGCCCATGTTGAGGAAGCGGCCCAGCACGTCGACCACGTTGTTGGCGTGGACGGTGGTGAACACCAGGTGGCCGGTGAGCGCTGAGTTGATGGCGATTTGCGCAGTCTCGGTGTCGCGGATTTCGCCCACCATGATTTTGTCCGGGTCGTGACGCAGAATGGAGCGCAGTCCGCGAGCAAAGGTTAGACCTTTCTTCTCGTTGACGGGAATCTGGGTGATGCCGCGAATCTGGTACTCGACCGGGTCCTCGATGGTGATCAGTTTGTCTTCGTCGGTCTTGATCTCGTTGAGCGCGGCGTACAGCGTAGTCGTCTTGCCGGAGCCGGTTGGTCCAGTCACCAACACCATGCCGTATGGTTCCTTGATGTAGCGGCGGAACATGCGCAAGTCTTCGTCGCTGAAGCCGACCACATCAAGCGTGAGTTTGTGAAACTTCTCGCTCATCGATTCTTTGTCGAGCACGCGGAGCACTGCATCTTCGCCGTGGATCGAGGGCATGATGGAGACGCGGAAGTCGATGGAGCGCGCGTTGTAGCGCACCCGGAAGCGGCCATCCTGCGGCACGCGGCGCTCGGAGATGTCGAGTTCGCTCATGACCTTGATGCGGGAAATGATGGTGGAATGGTGCTCCTTGGCGATGGGCTGCATGGCCTGCTGGAGCACGCCGTCGATGCGGTACTTGATGACTACCGAGTCGTCGCGGGTTTCGATGTGAATATCGCTGGCTCGCCGCTGCAACGCGGTGAAGATCGTAGTGTCGACCAGGCGGATGATGGGGCTGATGTCGGTCTCGGCCGTCAGCTTCTCGATGGAGATGGTCTCGTCGGAGTTCTCGTCTTCCGCGATGACGTCCAGCGCAAAGCCTTCGCTGGCTTCCTCCAGCACGCGCTGCGATTGCTCGGTCTTCTTCAGGATGTCGTTGATCTGCGAGAGCGACGCGACCTTGATGGAAATGCGGCGTCCCAAAAGCAGGCCGATCTCATCGATCATCATCAACTGGCTGGGGTCGGCGATGGCAATCAGCAGCCGGCCGTCGTCCTTGTCTTCCAGCGGAACGAAGTTGTAACGGAACATCAGATCCACGGGGATCTTGCGGAACAGCTCGTGCTGGATGTGGAAGTTCTTCAGATCCAGGAATTCGCAGCGATAGCGCCGGGCAAGATCCTTGCCACGTTCAATTTCGTCGCCCGTGGCCAGGCCGCCGTTGCCGCCTACGAAAATCGCTTTTGGTACTTCTGGCATAAATACCTCAAATCAGCAACTAGCAACTAGCAAGTAGCAATTAGTGAAAACCCAAAGTCTGTTGGGGGTTCTGGCATAAGTACCTCAAATCGCTTTTTGCTCTTAGCTTTTCGCTCTTAAGTTTTGACTTCTCGCTGTGACGCCGTGAGTAGCTTAGTCATCCCAGCGCCATAGGCGCGAAAGATGATAGCCCCGCCCTTCAGGGCGGGGTAAGCGTTCCCAAAATCCGGAGTCCCGTAGGGACGGCACCGGCTCTCGCATCAAGATTCTGTCGTGCCCGGGGCACTCGGATCATATTTCTCTCCTCCCACCGCTGAAGCGGTGGGCTATCATCTTCCGTCCCGCTAGGCGGGACCGGATCTTCCGCGGCGCGAATATTAGTGCCCAACCGCAATACCAACCGCGACCGCCGAAAACCAAGTGCTAAATGCCAAATGCTAAGTGCTAAAGGCTGCTTCTAATGCATCGTGCCGGCGCCGAGACTGAAGATGGGCAGATATAGTGAGATCAGCACAAAGGCTACTACCACGCCCATCACAATCAGGATCACCGGCTCAATCAGCGACATGGCTGTGGCCAGCGCGTTCTGCACGTCCTCTTCATAGAACTCGGCAATCGAATTCAACATTGCCGGCAAAGCTCCTGTGGACTCGCCGACCTCGATCATTTCGACCGACATTTCGGGAAACACCTTGGTTTCTTCCAGGCTCCGCGCCAGGGTCTGACCCTCGCGAACGCCACGGGTTGCCGAGCTGATACCTTGGCTCATCAGACGGCTCACCATAGATTCTTCGGATGTTTCCAGCGAAGGTACCAGCGATAATCCACCCGAGAGCAGGGTGGAAAGCATCCTCGAAAAGACTGCGACCTGATATTTCAACCAGATATCGCCCAGCATGGGGATGCCCATCTTGATGCGGTCCATCTGGGTCGAGCCGCCAGGGCTCTTCATCCAGCGCCACAGGAAGAACCCGGCCACCGCCAGTACCGCCAACACATAGAGAGAATATTGCCTGGCATTGACGCCGATGGACAACATGATGGCAGTCATCGGCGGCAGCTCCGCGCCCAGCGTGTGATAAAGGTTAGCGAACTGCGGCACGACGAAAGTGATGAGGAACGTCATCATTACAATGAGCACGCCGACCAGTAGCGTGGGATAGACCAGAGAGGAAATAAGCTTTTTCCGGAAAGTAACGGCCAGGCGCTGAAAAGAAATATAGCGGCCCATTACTTCCTCAAGATTACCGCTCTTCTCGCCTGCCAGAATCGTGGTGGTGTAAACCTTGGGAAAGACCCCTTGCGCCTCGAAGGCGTCCGACAGCAATTCTCCGCCGCGTACGCGGTCGCGCACATTTTGCAAAATGGAACGGAAAAAGACATTGCGCTGGCGCTTGATAAGCAGTTCCAGCGACTGGATGATGGGTAAGCCAGCATGGATCAAGGTAACGAACTGCTGGTTGAAGATAACAAACTGCTCTTGCTTGATCTTGCGGCGCCGGGGAAGGTTGACTTCGCCTGCCAGCAGACCTTTCGACTTGATGGAGTAGACAAAATAGCCTTGCTGGGCGAAACGATCGCGGATCTCCGCCTCCGAGGCGCCGTTCTCGATCTGCTCCAGAACGTGGCCCCGCTCGTCGGCCATCTTGATGGTGTATTCGGCCATTAAATAGAGAATCCCTTGGGGAGAGGCGTTAACTATAGTCTAACATTCGGAGCGTCCGCTCTTCGCGGTTCGCCATTCGCTTCCAGCCTATTAGCCATTAGCTCTTAGCTTTTAGCAGGAGAGCAAATCGTCACAGAGCGTTCTGGGAACAGGGTCCATTAGGGACGACACAAAAATCTCCGCTGTTGTTGTGCCGTGCCCGAGGCACTCGGACCATTTCCCTCGCCTACCCAGCGCTGAAGCGCTGGGCTATCTTCTGTCGCGCCTCTGGCGCTTGTTTCTCGGGCTTCCTACCCCGCTGCCAAAAAGTGGACCCTACATTCGCACGCGCGCGCCATCAGACACTAGCCCCCAGTATGGCTCACAATACTTGCGAACATTCCGGAGCACCATATAAGCGACCCTTGCCTATACCCTTCAATCCGCTCTGGCGAAAAGCGATGAGCGAATGGCGAAGGGCGTCCTTCAACTATTCCATGAACTCCGTACCCGCTACTACCTCGACGCCAGGGGCAGGCACGAAGCGAAACTGCGCGTCTGGTACTTCGACGTTTTCCTTCTGCTGAAGAAAGCGGAATTCGGTTACAGATCCGTCAAGTTCTTCGACCGAAATGCGCACGATCAGTCCATCGGGCGCGATTTCCAGCAGGGTCTGCGCCACACGGTCTTGCATTCCCTTGGGAACACCGCGCAGAACCACGTCGCCAGCGACCCCCGGCTTCTGATCGGGTGCGAGCGAGAGTCCTTCCAGCTCTTTTTCCAGCTTGGTCTTGCCCAACAGATAACGCAGGGGCGAACGCAAATCGTCGAGCTGCTTGACCGGCGTGCGACGCGCCTGGTGCTCTCCGGGAACGTAGAACCATGCTGTCTGTCCGTCGGTGAGAAAGAGCTTGGGACGGGGCTGATCGTAGTCCCAGCGCATGCGGCCGGGCTTCTTCAGCAGCAGCGTGCCGCTCTCGGTGCGCGACATGCCGGCGCCAGTGTAGGTTTCCGTGAAGCGCGCTTCCAGCGTGCGCATGCGGTCGTAACGCTGGTCTACTTTCGCAGCCAGGGCACGGGCGTCCACCTGGGCAAAGAGCTGCACGGCGCAAAGCAGAACGCCAAGAACAGCCAATGCCCGACATCCGAATCGCACGTACTGGCGCGGCGCCGGAGTAACACAATCTTGAAGATCAGAGCTCATCGTATCTGTAAGGCCTTGTGCCAGGGCACGACTTCGAGTCGTGCCGAAGACACACCAAAGGAAAAGGGGCTTTAGCCCCTGAAAATCAGCTCGACCAGGGCTAAAGCCCAGATTGTTTGGTCAACCGAACGGCACGGCTGAAAGCCGTGCCCTGATACAAGGCGCGAGGCGGAACAACTTCTAGTTACTAATCACCGGACTGCTGACGTCAGCGACTCCCTCGGAATTGTGGTGAACGTCGCCCGACTCATCGGAGAAGAAGCGGCGCTGGCCGGTGGTGCCCACCTGATCGGGTACGGCGGTGATGGTGTAGGAGCGGATTGCGCCGTTCACCTTCTCGCCGGGAGTGTAAGTAAAGGTGTAACCGCTCTTGTGGCCGCTGGACAGCGGGTTATCGATCGTCTCCTGGCCGCCGCTCTGAGCAGTGCCGCCCAGCATGGCCAAGTCCGGCGTGAACCCAACGTCGGGATGGGAGCTGGCATAGATCATCTCGGCTTCGTTGATGGCCTTGATACTGGCGATTGCCGAGGCCTCGTGCGCCGGGATGGTCGACTTGGTGAGCTTGGGGATGGTGAAGGCGGCAATAATCAAAATGATCGTGACGACGATCAACAGTTCGATAAGGGTGAATCCCCGCTGGCGGTTACGTCTACGCATATGGGACCTCTTTATTGTCAGCTCGTGAGCGCTGCAAATGTTCTGGCTGTCCGCAGAAGTCGCGATGGCGGAGGGACACATGGACAAAACGGAAACTGCGGCCAAGCCGGAGCTGACAAGGCGATTATTCGTCAGTCGCACGGCGATGTCAAAGGCGCCGGTGTTGGTTGGACGGATGTGGCGGGAAAAGGTGGGGGTGCAGAGGGCGCTATTCGCAAATCGCTCGGAGCTTTTGGCTTTTAGCCTTTAGCTTTTAGCTCCCCCCGCCCTGAAGGGCGGGGCTATCATCTTTCGCGCCTATGGCGCTCGTCCATGGCGCTTCCGATTCCACTGCAACAAGCAAATATGCTTCTGGCACCGACCTTGAAGTGACGCAGGTGCAGTTAAGGACGGAACCTATCGGCTCGTCCGCTAACAGCTAAGAGCTAATTGCTAAGAGCCCAAAGCGAATGGCGAATAGCGGTCTTCTTCAGCACGCCAGCGAATCGCGCGTGACCTTCAGGCCGTTGAGATTGCCTAACACGGTGACGGCGATCAGTTGCGGCTGAAACAGCTCATTGGCGGTCTGCAGGAGGTCTTCGACAGTCACCGCCTGAATGCGGTCGATGATCTCGTCCATGGTGAAGAAGTGGTCGTAATACATCTCCTGCCGCGCCAGGTTCGACATGCGCGCCGTGCTCGACTCCAGACTCAGCATCAGGTTGCCCTTTAGCTGGTCCTTGGCGCGCTTCAACTCTTCTTCCGAAATGGCCGCGGTCTTCAACTCGCGGAACTCATGCACAATCGACTGCACAACTTTCGGCGCGGACTCGCGCGAGGTGCCGGCGTAGACCGAGAGCATTCCAGCATCGCGAAAGGGATTCAGCTCGGAGAAGATGGAATAGACCAGACCCTGCTTTTCGCGCACGTTCTGGAAGAGCCGCGAGCTCATGCCGCCCCCCAGCAGCGTGTTGAGGATGTAGGTGACATAGCGGCGCTCGTGGCTGATGGAATAGGACGGGACGCCAACACAAATCTGCACCTGCTCGAGCGATTTCTTGTTGCGCAGAATGATGCGGGAATTGATCTTTGGTGGCGTGTCGTGCCAGCCGTTGGACCCGACCGGCAAATGCTCGAAGCGCTGACGAAGCAGGTCGACAAATTCCTGATGATTCAGATTTCCGGCAGCCGAGATGATCATGTTTCCGGGAGAAAACTTGCCGCCGTAGTAACCCCAGATGGCTTCCTGGTCGAAGCGGCGAACCGTTTCCTTCGTACCCAGGATCGGTTTGCCCAGTGGATGTCCTTTGAAAAAGTTCTGGGTGAAGATCTCGTGGACCAGGTAGTCGGGATTGTCCTCATCCATCTTGATCTCTTCCAAAATGACGCCGCGCTCGCGGGTGATTTCGTTGACATCGAAGGTGGGATGCAGCACCATGTCGCTGATAATATCTATGGCTACCGGCAAATGTTCATCCAATACTTTAACGTTGAAGCAGATGGTTTCCTTGCCGGTGAAAGCGTCCATATTGCCACCGATGGAATCCACCTGGCGGGCAATGTCCTCTGCCGAACGGCTGCTGGTTCCCTTGAACACCATGTGTTCGACAAAATGGGAGATGCCGTTAACGTTGGGATCTTCGTGACGCGACCCGGATTTCACCCAGATGCCGATCGACACCGAGCGAATATGGTCCATCTTTTCGGTGAGGATGGTGAGCCCGTTGGGAAGTACCTGCCGTTGTATATTGCGCGCTTCTTCAACCATAATTGCTGCTCCAAGCGACCTGAACGCCCCCGGATCATTGCGAGGGACGTACGTTCTGCTGCGGCCTTGGCGCATCTACAGCCTGAGGAGCCGGCAGGATAAAATACCTACGGTGAAACGTAAGGACGAAATAACGCCGAAGCGACGTCGGGCGACTGGGAATCTAACCAGATAGCATATTGGATGCATGGACCAACCGCAACAGACCGAACTATTAGGCCTTTGTCTTCAGGAGCTTACGGTAGTTACCGAGAGGCTTGGAGAGCCGCCCTATCGCGCCCGCCAGCTATTTGACGGTTTGTACCGGCAAAGGTGGTCTGGGTGGGAGAAATTCACAACCTTGCCGCTGGGGGTTCGCCGCAGGCTGGGCGAGTTGGGCTTCGCCGTCGGCGGGCCGAGGGTTGAGCAGAAATTTGTTTCCCGCGATGGCACCGTGCGCTATCTGCTGGGCTTTGCCGACGGTCAGAGCGTGGAGACAGTGTGGATGCCGGAAGGCGATGGCGGCGAGGCGGGCGACGGCTCGCCGAGCGGCGACGAAGAGCTGGCCGACAAGAAAGGATGGCATCGCGCCACCATCTGCATCTCCAGCCAGGTAGGCTGCGCCGTCGATTGCGCTTTCTGCATGACAGCGCTGCTGGGGCTGCGCCGGAATCTGACCCCGGGCGAAATTGTCGGCCAAGTGCTGGCCGTGCTCGGTGAACAGCAGGCCGACGCGGAGCGCGATCGTCTGAACCTGGTCTTCATGGGACAGGGCGAGCCGTTTCTGAACTACGACAATTTCATGCAAGCCGTGCGGCTGCTGGTGGAAGGAGTCGGGATTCCCGCGTCGCGCATGACCGTATCGACCTCAGGAATTGTGCCACGCATTGCGGACTTCGGCGCCGAAGCCATTCGCCCGAAGCTGGCCGTGTCGCTGAACGCTCCCGAATGAAGAACTGCGCACGCGGATCATGCCGATCACGAAGAAGTGGACCATCGAGAAGCTGATGGCGGCGCTGCGCGACTTCCCTCTTCGCAATCGCGAGCGCCTGACCTTCGAGTACGTTCTGCTGGGCGGCGTCAACGATGAGCTGCAACATGCGCGCGAAGTGGTTGATCTGATGCGCGGTCTGCGGGCCAAGGTGAACCTGATCGCGCTGAACCCGGGTCCGGAGATTCCCTTCGCGACGCCGCAGGACGAGCGTGTGCTGGCATTTCAGAGCGTGCTGACGCGGGCAGGAATTCCAACGTTTGTCCGGCGTCCGCGAGGCCGTGATATCTACGCCGCCTGCGGACAACTGAAGCACACGACCGAGCTGGTACAGCTGAATCGTTAAGCGAGCCCGTTCTTCGCTGCTCTTGCGCGGCCTCTGGACACCTTGAAGCGAGGACCCGCCAAGTCGAAGTCGTGAGTCATATGAGGTGCGACCTGAACAACCCGGAATCGAACCTCGTCGTTGCAAATGCGGCAAAGGGGGAACTCCTCGCCGCGAATCGCGATCACCTCGTGCTCTTTGCGGTGACCTTGATGAACGACGGTGTAGACCCCTGAAATTGGCACCATCTGGCCTGGTGCGAAATCCTGTTGATAACGCTGTAATGCCGACGGCATAACCTTTTCCCTTACTGCTGGCCAGCCGCCGCTTCGCTGGCTGTTCGCGGATGCTGGCTGAAGAGCAGCGCGTATTTTGTCCGTGTCTATGGCGCGCCGCGGTCGATCTCCTCAATTACGATCTGAAGATCCTCAAGGGTGACGTTCTGAAGCCAAAACATAATCTGCTCCGGGGTAAGGGGTGTGATTCCCGGAGCGGCCAGATTTTGCCGTATGCACATGACCACTTCTCTGAGCACTGCGCGAAACTCCGTTCGATCGACCAAAGGGCCCATGATTGCCTCTTGTGCATCGGAAGATAAGCCGGGCATCAACCCAGACCTCCGCGCACCTTTCCGCTCCGTTTACTATCCGGCGCGGTATCTTTTTCTGACACTTGTGCAGCTGGTGGATTAACAGACCTCAACCCCTGTGCTGTGTTCGCAGAAACGGATCAGCGGTCGAAAGGAACCCGCGGCTGGTCCAGGTCCGAGTCAGCGAACCGTGCTTTGAGTTCCGATGCTCACGAACGGCGGCTGGTTGTCATCGACGTTGACTTTGGCTGGGGAAATTTATTCGCGGCAGAAGTCCAATGTTTGCCGCCACGAAAGCCGTATTTCGATATAGGGCCTGTCGCTGCGCAACGCTTCATCCTGTATTACGCATCGGAACAACTATGGATAACGACGATAGTCGCAAGCAGAAGGTATCTCGTCTCAATCGCTACGTACAATCCATCTGTGGTTTGTACAGTCGCGTTGCGCGCCAGTTAGACGTAGACCGCTCCTATGTCAGCCGGGTAGCCCGAGGCGAAAGAAGCTCCAGGGAAGTCGAACAGGCGTTGAGCAGCGAATTTACGCGCGTTGTGAACGAGAACGAAGACGCGACGGCAAGCTGAGCCTTCGACACCGCTTAGTGCTGCAATGCACGCGACCGCCGCAGCAGGTCGAGTTGCTTTACCGGCCACGCATCCCTAGCATTTGATCCGAGAGGCTGCAGGGTTACAACAATTCAAACCATGGAAGGCGCTGAGCTTTTTGGTCGAAGGTGAAGGTACGCGAACAGCCCGCTCTGGCGCCGAGGGCGGCAATGAGCGCATCCGCGAATGAGCCACGCTGCTCTTTGAGAGCGATCATGGCGTAGAAAACCTCCTGTTCGCTTTCCACGACAAGGACGTCAGCCTGAAGCACGCGCTCGATGGCGGCGGCGATTTGATGATCCGGGAGGCGGTACGCGCGCTCCAACACCCATACCGTCTCAACTATGGCCACGACGCTGATGAAACCGGGGTTTCGTTGCGTCAGCCGCCTTTCAATGAGTTCGGTCGCCTTCGCCGATTGGACCGGATCGTCCTGCACGAGGTAGCGGACCAGGATGTTAGTGTCGAGCCCGATCATTTTCGGCGCGCGCGCAGGCGGGAACCGACAGCACCGGCAGCGACGGCTTCGCGCATCTCGTCAATGGTAACCGGCGCCCGCCGGGACTTTAGCATGCCGCGCAAGGCTGAAACCGGAATCTTGGGCAAAAGAACTACGGTTCCGTCGGGATGCACAAAGAACTTGACTCGGTCGCCGGGCTTCAAATGGAGATGATCGCGGACCGCCTTCGGGATTGTTGCCTGGCCTTTGACGGTGATTGCAGACTCCATGGTACCTCCATTACTATTTTAAAAAAGTAATACGTCTCTGCCTCCCGTGTCAATTGTCCCCTTTTCCGCCGGTGCGAATGTGTAGGCCCTCGGCAAGCCGGACACCCCAACTTTTTCTTGTAAGAAATAGTGAACCATCCGTGACGGCAAACGTCGGGCGGGTTCATCTGTCACGGGGCCTGTTCGGTTTTCGCCGTGTTAGTATCGAAGGCAAAACAGACATGTTCGGCCATGCTAATCCGGTTGATATTTTCTTCCAGGTAATCGTGCTGCTGTTCGCCATTTGCGTGCATGAGTCGGCGCACGCCTGGATGGCCAACCGGCTGGGCGATCCTACGGCGAAGATGCTGGGACGGGTGTCCCTGAACCCGCTGGTGCACATCGACCCGTTCGGGACGATCATCTTTCCCCTGATCCTTATTGTGCTGGGATTTCCGCCTTTCGGCTGGGCCAAGCCGACGCCGGTGGACACGCGCAACTTCAAGAATCTGGTGAAGGATGACATCCTGACTTCGGTTGCCGGGCCGGTGAGCAACTTCATCACGGCGTTTCTGGCAGTCATTGCGCTGGCTATCATCTGGCATGGCTCGAATACGGCGATCGGCAGCCATACGCGCAGCGCCGATATCGCCGAGCCACTGGCCAAGCTGTTTTACGATGCGATGTACATCAATGTGATTCTGGCGGTCTTCAACCTGATCCCCTTGCCGCCGCTGGATGGCAGTCATGTAATCCGGCATTTTCTTTCGTATAACGCGCTGCGGGTGTACGACCGGATCGGCTACGCAGGCCTGGTCGTGATCATGTTCATTCTGCCGATGATGGGAATCTCGATTATCGGAGCGATAATCGAACCATTCCTGGCGTTCTACCAAATACTGCTGGCGCTGTTTCTAGGGATCCGATGACTGATAGCAAGACCGCTAAGACGGGTCGCATCCTGAGCGGCATGCGACCAACCGGCAAGCTGCACCTGGGCAACTACGTTGGAGCGCTGCGCAACTGGGTTGGTTTGCAGGACGCCTATGAGTGCTTCTTTTTCATAGCCGACTGGCACGCGCTGACCACGGACTACGCCGACACGCGCAGCGTGAAGCAGAATTCGCTGGAGGTCATCCTCGACTACTTGGCCGCGGGACTCGACCCGGAACGAAGCACGCTGTTCATACAGTCGCATGTGCCGCAACATGCCGAGCTGCATCTGCTGTTCAGCATGATTACGCCGCTAGGCTGGCTGGAGCGCGTGCCCAGCTACAAGGAGCAGCGCGAGAACCTGAAGGACAAAGATCTGGGAACGTACGGATTTCTGGGATATCCGCTGCTGCAGTCGGCGGACATTCTGATCTATCAGGCGAACTTTGTTCCGGTAGGCGAAGACCAAGTTCCGCACGTCGAGTTGACGCGCGAAGTGGCGCGACGATTTAATCAGTTCTATCCGCGAAAATTGCAGCTGGGATGTCATGATCCCAAGCGCGCAGTGGTTTTCCCCGAGCCGCAGCCGCTACTGACTCCGACGCCGAAATTGCCCGGAACCGATGGCCGCAAGATGTCGAAGTCGTACGGCAACACGATTCTGATGAGCGAACCGGAGACATCGCTGCGGCAGAAGTTGAAGACGATGGTGACCGATCCCGCACGCATCCGGCGCAGCGATCCTGGCGATCCGGACAAGTGCCCTGTCGGCGATCTGCATAAAATCTTCAGCGGCTCGGAAACGATGGCGAAGGTGTACGAGGGTTGCCGCACAGCCGGAATTGGCTGCATCGAGTGCAAAGGATGGGCCGCAGACAGTTTGTGGCAAGTGTTGGAGCCTATGCGGGAACGGCGGCAGAAATACGAAGCCAATCCCAGGCTGGCGTGGGATATTCTGGAAGCGGGATCGGCGAAGGCGCGTAAAGTTGCTGAAGCAACGATGGTGGAGGCTCGCGACGCGGCGAACCTGTCGCATGAGTACGAGCCGCCAATGCCGAGCGCCGGTAAAGCTTAGGCTGGAACCGCCCCGCCCTAGCCAAACGAAGGCTAGAACGGGGCGCCCAGCATCTACTCCTTCGTGGTGTCATCCTGAGCGGAGGTGACGCGGCTTTTTGCGTCACCGCAGTCGAAGGACCGCTATGATTGCAAAGCCTCTTTCATGACCGAGAACCGACAATCCGCTCCATCCGAAAACGGCGCTGCGCCGCACGTCCTGCAACGCCGGGACGCGAACGACTCCGCGTTTTCGATCTTCGTTGGCCAGGTATACGAAGGACCGCTCGACCTGCTGCTCGACTTGATTCGCAAGCAGGACATCGACATCTATGACATTCCGATTGCCAAGATCACCGAGCAATACCTGAAGTATGTCGAGACGATGAAGGGGTTCGATGTGGACGTTGCGGCTGAGTTTATCTACACCGCGTCGTTGCTGATTCATATCAAGTCGAAGATGCTGTTGCCGCGTGATCCGGCCGGACCAGCGGAAGAAGATGATCCGCGGCTGGAGTTGGTCAATCGCCTGCTGGAACATGAGCGTTTCAAGACGGCGGCGCAGATGCTGTTGCAGAAGCAGCAGATTGAAGAAGCGGTGTGGTCGAACCCGGCGCTCAAGGAATTTCGCGACGCAGAAGGCACCGAGCCGGAGATGGTCGCCGACGTGGTTGACCTGGTGAAGACGTTCCAGCAAATTCTGGACCGCGCGCGTAAGCGGCCTTCGTTCGACGTGAACGAGGAGTCTGTAACGGTTTCGCAGATGATTGACTTTGTCCGGCGGCGGCTGGCGCTGGAAGAACGACCGGTGCGCCTGAAACAATTGTTGCGCAGCTTGCGGTCGCGCTCAGCGCTGGTGTGCGCGTTCCTCGCCATCCTGGAACTGATACGCTTGCAAGCGGTGCTGGCGCGGCAGGACAACGTCTTCGGCGAGATTGTGCTGAAGAAGCACACCAACTTCGATGCCTTGATGGCCGAGAGCCAGACGGTGAAGGATGATTGGAAGTGACAAGCTCTTAGCTGTTAGCCTTTAGCTCTTAGCAAACCTGCGGATTCGGGCTAACGCCTGCTAAGAGCTAAAGGCTAAGAGCCAAAGGCGCACCGATGAATCTCACCAGCAAGCGTTACCCGATTTCATGAGCCTGAAAGCCAAAGTCGAAGCCATTATCTACGCGACCGAAGAGCCGGTCACGCTGAACGAGCTTGCCTCCTTGCTGAAAGACGCGGTGCTGGCGGATTTGCGCGCCGAGGAAGAAGCTCGGCTTGCATTGAATGAGACCGTTTCTGATGGGCCGCCTGTTCCCGAAGAGGACGAGTCCATCGAGCTTGCCGAGGCCCTTGAAGACGCCGCTGCGGAGTTTGCTAACGAGGCGTCCTCAACGACGGAAGCACCTGTCGCCGATCAGCTTCAGCCCGGGGAATCCGCCGCCGCTCCCACGAAGAAACAGCAGAAGCAGACTGAAGAGCGAGAGCAACTGAAGGTAGTTAAGGCTCGGCTGAGTGCGATCATCGACGAGATCACTACTGACTACGCGTCCAGCGATCGCGGTATGGAAATTCGCCAGATCGCCGGCGGCTATCGCATGGCGACCAAGCCGGAGCATCATGATGTCGTCGTCAGCTTCGCCAAGAGTCTGAAGCCGCCGGTACGGCTGTCGTTACAAGCGCTGGAAACGCTTTCGGTGATCGCCTACAAGCAGCCGGTGACGGTGCCGGAGATCAGCGAGATTCGCGGCGTCGATTCGGCCGGCGTCATCGCCACTCTGCTCGACCGCAAACTCATCACTACTGCCGGACGCAAGCAGGTCATCGGACGGCCAATCCTCTACAAGACGACAAAGGAATTTCTGATGCGCTTTGGGCTGAACGACGTCTCCGAGCTGCCCAGCACCGAGGAGTTTGAAAAGCTGGGCGAACCGCAAGCGGAGCTGTTCAGCGCGCCTGCCACGGAGAGCGCATCGCCGAGTGCGACGTCGGCGTCTGAATCTGATTCTGAAGCCGAGCCCGTCACCGAAGCTGTGCCCGAGCAGAACGCCGACAGCAGCCTGATGGGAGAAACCGACATTCCAGCTGATGGGACGTTTGCGACCGAGGCTGAGCCAGAAAAACCCTAGCCTCGCCGCTTCGCGCCGATCGCGGAACGAACAGTTCCCTGCCGGCAAAGTCGCTTCTGAAATGACGACCAGCAGCCAGCAGTTCCAACCGCACTATTACGCGTTGGCGCTACGCAGTTGTCCCAAGGTCTTCTTCACGAACGCCGTGATGCGTTCTCTGGTCAACATGTCCCAACCAGGAAGACGCAGCACATACATCGCCGGCAGGTAAACCGCGCACACTGACACGCCCACAGCCAGAATGCGCGGGATCAAGTGCGCCGGCGGAATCAGATTCCGCACCACGTGCGCCAGCACGCCGCCGACAATCGTCACGCCCGTAACTTTGAACAGGTCATCGTACAGGCGAATGTCGCTAACCTTTGCTTCCACCACGCGAACTGCGCAAACGGCGATCAGGATGCGTTCAATCACCTGCCATCCGACAGTGCTGACTGCGGCGCCGATCATTCCAAAATGGCGGATCGCGGGTCCCAGCGTGCAGAACAGCGCAATGAAGACGCCGATGCGGACCACCAGCAGGAAGTTCCGCACCTCCTTGTAGGCGCGAATGATTGGGTCCAGCAGAAACACTCCCAGCAGCAGCAAAACCAGACTCACCAGGAAAATGTTCGCGCTCTGCTCGTAGTTCCTGGTGTAGAGCAGCACGATGAGGTCGTGTCCTGCGACAAACAGCATCGCAAACAGGGGAAACTGGATCGCCGCCAACTGGTTAGTCGCCGACGCGGTGATGTAGCGAATATCCGCCTTGCGATCTTCCTTTTGCAGGCTACTGATGCGGACAATCATCACCGACACTACCGATTCCAGCGCCAGCGTCAGCAGTGGCACATCCACCCAACCAACTGCATAGATCGCAAAATCCTTCGGCCCCAGCGAATGGCTGACGAAGTAGTTGTCCAGATCTTTCTGGATGACCCACATCATGCCGACCGCACCGTAAGGCAGCGCGTATGCCAGTTGCTCTTTGAAGAACGGCCAGTCAAAGTGCATCCAGAAGCGCGGAAACCTCACGTCCACATACCAGATCAGGACCGCAACCGACAGCAACTGATTCACCACGGCCGCAATCAGAATGCTCTTCACCGACCGGAACCACAGCGCTGCGCCGGCAAACAGAATCACGCGCGCAATCTGCGTTCCCACGATGAAGATCGTCGAATAACGCACATCCTGCATCGCGACTGGGATCTGCTGCACCAGTCCCGAGGTCAACGTCAGCAGCACCAGAAATCCCAGCAGCAGGGCGAACGGCGTCAGCGCGTCGGTGCGAAACAGGAAGTGCAGCACCTGCGGATAAAACGCGACCGCGATGAGCGGAATCCATCCCGCCACAAAGTTGTAGACCAGGATGTTGAGGGCGATCTGGCCGCCGCGCTCCGGATACCGCGGCATGAAGTAATACGCGCTCATGCCGACGCCGAACGTCGCGATGCTCGTCGTCGTGGAGACGAACAGGAACGCCTCTTTGAAGATGCCGTATTCGGTTTGCGGCATCAGGCGAACCAGCAATATCGGCAACGCGATACTCAGCGCCGCGGCGACAAACTTCGACGCCGTCAGCCAGAATGCCTGCACCACCAGCCGAGGTGGTTGTCGAGTTGCCGTCGCTGTCACTCCGTTGCGCTCCCCCGTTTCACCATAACCGGAACCGCGCGCCAAGTCGAGGCTGCGAGGTCTCCGGCATTTGTGTTCACCGCGGCATGAAGTTGCGTCGGAACAAACCGCTCAGGAACTGATCGAACCAGCCCCGCAAGCTTCGACATTTGTGTCAGCCGCGCAAGCGGCGACATTTGTGTTGGCCGCGGGCGTGGAGTGCATCGGAACAGATCGCTCAGGAACTGATGGAACCAGCCGCGCAAGCCTCGACACTTGTGTTAGCCGCGGGCGTGGAGTGCATCGGAACAAACCGCTCAGGAACTGATGGAACCAGCCGCGCAAGCCTCGACATTTGTGTCCGCCGCGCTGGCTTCGACATTCGCGTCAGCCGCGCTAGCGGCGACATTTGCGTTAGCCGCGGGCGTGAGCCCGCGGTGAAGTGGAGAAAACAATTGAGCCGCGGAACCGGGGTCCCCGGCTACCGCCGCATTTGCGGTTGCTGGGGTGGGGGAGCGGCGGCACAGCTACGATACAGACTCGGAGGGACGGCACGGGCCTAACGAACAGCCATCGATCATGGGGATTTCCCAAATAGTTTAGCAACAGTTTCCGAAATGTGGGAATACCCCCTCCCCCCAAAAAATAAAGTCTTTACAATGAATACTTTGCCTCCAAAGTATTGATTCCAGACGACTTGGCCGTTCGTTTAACTTACGTATTTTCAATACTTTGCCGATATGGCGCCAAAGTATTGAGCCGATTGGAGTTAGCAAAGTTGCGCAACTATTTGTTTTTCAATAACTTGCGAAATGCGGATCGTCTCTTCAGTTTTCAAAGAACTCTTTCGATCTCCGGATTGTCAGTCCCCCAGAGACTGCCAGGCGCACTGAGCCCAACATAACAGCGTAAGGGGTGCAAAGAAGTTGTCAAGTTACGAAAGGACAATGCGCGATTGTACTTTCGTAACCGAACACCCGTTAGACAAGGAAGCTGATTAGAGCGGTGTGGCCCACCTACCGAGTAAACTTGTTGCGCCTGGGTGCCCACCCTGCTGCCGCTCTTGGCGGGTGGGCGCGCCAAATCGGCATACCACATTGTGGAACTCACTCTGAACGTCGTGGCGGGTGGCCCAGGCAAGCACTCTTGATAAGTGAAGGGACAAGAGGGTGCCCCATCCAACCATCTTTTGGTTGGGTGGGGATTTTGAACTTCACCAATCGAAGCGGAGAGTGTGATTGAATTTGGGATACAGCCGTGGCACAGCTCATGAAAATCCCCGCCCAAGCAAACCCAGCTTGGACGGGGCACCCTCACGATGATAGGCTGGGCCACCCGGCCATGATCTCAGTGATAGCTAAAAACGAACTCCGCACGCTGCTGGAAGTCGTCGTAGAACAATCTGTATCCACCGCGGTTGTAATCATCGATGGCAAACACCAGCTCCGATTTGCCGTCGCCATCGTAGTCGCCTGCGTCCACCAACCACATATTGGAATCCAGCCAGCGGACTTCCTGCTGCGGCGTGATCACAAACCACTGCTCTACGAAAGGCTGACCCGGCGGCCCATCGCAACGATATGGTGCCAGGAGAACGCTTGCCACCATCCAGTTGCGTTTTGAGCCGTATACCTTCTGCACCGCGATGTTGCTGTCGTCATACGGCCATGGTTTTTCGTTGTCGGACTGGCCCTTCAGGCAATTCGTCGCCTCGGGAAACCGCTTTCGAAACTGCCGGCGAACCGCAACCGTCGCGGTTTCGGGGAGCTTCGCAGGCTTCCAGCCATCGGGGTCGCGATAGTTCGGTTGTGAGACCGCAATCAACGGACGATACACAGGTTGATCGAGCCAGCCGCCAAACTCTCGCGACGGCTGACCAACCGTCGGAACGGCATTCTTGCTCGTGATGATCTGCTGACCTACGCTGGAATAGAAATCGAATGTCCCAGGAGTGCGGCTTGTCACGCTGCCCAGTTGGCGTCCGTCAAACGTAAGCGTCCAGGTGACTTCGCGAGGATATTTCTCGGTGATGGTCTTCAAACAGTCCTGGTCCGAACAATCGGAGGGGAAGGCCTTCCATTGTTCGCCCTCCTTGTAAAATACCGCTCTCACAGAGCGGGAGCGCGGCTCACCTGCAAAATGTCCCGGATTGTCTTCGAGAACCCCAACGAGTAGGGACTGAACCTGCGCCAAGGCTGGCCAGCATCCCGCTATCAGCCAGACGAGGAGGGCAAGACTGGTTCCGGCGACGTCGCGTGACGAAACTCGTGAAAGCCTCAAGCTCCAGCATCCAGCGCCAAGTCTTCAGCAGCGTTCTTGTCGGTATCTTCCAGGTCGGCCAGCAACCCTGAATCGGTCAGATCGAGCGGGCGCGAGTTCTTCCAATCCTGATGCACAATCGAATGCAGCCGGTCCATTACCTCCTGGTCGCGGACCTCGATGGCCAGCTCGCGCCGGCTGTCGAAACTTCCCGGCGCCAGATTGATGGAGCCGATGATGGCCCGCACGCCGTCGGCAAACAGCAGCTTGGCGTGGAGCTTCAGTCCTTTCAGCTTGTGTACCTTGATCCCAACGTCATCCATGATGCGCATGCCGCCTACCGCTTCCACCAGCTTCTCCTTCTTCAGCTTGTGGGGCGGCCGGGCCAGCACATGCACCTTCACGCCGCGCCCGTTGGCCCGCACCAGCCGTTCGATGATCACCGGGTCCTGATAGCGCTCGTTCTGCACCCACAGGGAATGCTTGGCTTCGTCGATGAATTGCCCAATCCGCTGCCGTCCATTGCCAATGCACCAGATCAGGTGGCAATGATCGCCTGGGTCCCAGCTCTTCCGCTCCCAATCGGCGTCGAAGCATTCCATCACCTCGGCCACCTCGTGGGCGTGCGAAGTCACCACCGCATAGTCGCGCGTCTCGGTCAGGTTCTTGGTCTCCCAATTCAGCGACTGGATGAACGCGGATCTCGTCGTCGACTACCATCGACTTCTCGTGGGTCACGTCGAATGCGGGATTGCTGTCGATCACCTCGATGGCCGCGTCCGTCAGGAGCTTGCGCACGTCGGCATTTTCTTTCTCGCCACTGCGGCGCGCTGGGTTCAGCATGATCCGCACCTTCACGCCCCGCCGGTGCGCCGAGATCACCGCATGTAGAAGGTGCGGGTCGGAGAACAAAAACATCTTGATGCGTAGCGATTTCTTGGCATGGTTGATGGCATCAAGTATCGGCTCGGACGAATCATCGGGCATGACAATCAAGTAACGCGACATTTGGATCTCCCGTACTGCTAACAACGAATTCACCACGGAGACACGGAGCGCACGGAGTTAGTCTCTCTTTTTCTCTTTTTCTCTTTTTCTCTTTTTCTCTTTTTCTCTTTTTCTCTTTTTCTCTTTCTTCTCTTCTCCGTGCCCTCCGTGCCTCCGTGGTGAAAAATCTTTAGCCTTTCGCCGCGGCCACGTCAAACTGGGTGCGATGCAGATCGGCGTAGATTCCGTTCAACGCCATCAGTTGGTCGTGATTACCGCTCTCCGCAACTACTCCGCCTGCAATCACAATAATTTTGTCGGCGTCGCGGATGGTGCTCAAACGATGGGCAATCGTGATGACCGTCCGTCCCTTCATCAGCCGCTCCAGCGCCTCGATCACCAGCTTTTCCGACTCGCTGTCCAGCGCGGCCGTCGGCTCGTCGAGCAGCAGGATCGGGCTGTTGCGCACCATGACGCGGGCGATCCCGATACGCTGGCGCTGTCCCCCGGAGAGAGTGGAACCACGCTCGCCAACCATGGTGTCGTAACCCTTGGGCATGCGCGCGATGAACTCGTCCGCATTGGCCAGCTTGGCGGCATCGACAATTTCCTGCCGCGTAGCGTTGGGACGCCCGAAGGCAATGTTCTCCAGGATGCTCCCGCGAAACAGCACCGTATCCTGCAACACGTAACCAATCTGGTCGCGCAGCGGGCTCACTTTGTAATCGCGCACATCGCGGCCGTCGATCTTCACCGTTCCATTCTTCACATCGTAGAAGCGCGGGATCAGGCTGACGACCGTCGACTTGCCGCTGCCGGTCGGACCAACCACGCCCACCAGCTGACCGGCCTCGATGGTGAAGCTCACGTCCTTCAGCACGGGTTCGTCCTCAAGGTATCCGAAGGCCACGTGCTCGAAGGCAATCTCGCCTTTCACAGAGGCGGGCTCGAATGCGTCCTCGCGTTCCGGAAGAATGGCATCGGTTTGCAATATGGCCTGCACCCGCTCCACTCCCACCCCGGCCTGCGCGATGGCGTTGGTGGTGGTGGCCAGGTCCTTCACCGGCTTGAAAAACTTGCTGAGGTAGGACAAGTAGACCGTCAACGCACCGACCGTCATCGCTTCCGCCAGAATCAGCGCCGCGCCCCGCCACAAAACAATGGCGGTGCAAAACGCAACCGTGATGGTCACGATAGGCGACAGCATCGACTTGACCTTGCGGGCCTTCAATGCGGCGGCGACGGTGGCATGGCTGACATCGGCCAGCGCCTGCTGCTCCATCTCCTCGCGCCCAAAAGCCTTCACCGCCTGCATTGACTCCAATCCCTGCTGCACCACCGCGACAATGTCCGCCTGCTCCTTGCGCACTTCGTGGGTCGCCTTCTTCACCGCCTTCTTGAAGCGCGAAATGAAGAACAGCAGGAAGGGCGTCACCGCCAGCGCGATCAGGGTGAAGTCCCAATTGAGCCAGAACATCAGGCCCAGCATTGAGACGATAGTCAGCATGTCGACCAGGATGTTGAGGGTTGACGACGACGCAAAGGACTGGATGGTCGCAATGTCGGTGGTGATGGTACTGAGCAGCGTACCGGTCTCGTGGGTGTTGTAGTAACCCAGCGAAAGCCGTTGCAGGTGATGATAGGTTTTCAGGCGCAGGTCATTCGCCACCCACTGCCCCACGCTCTCGGTGTAATAGTTGTCGATGTAGCTGGCCAGCGCGCCCAGCAAAGCGATGAGCACAAACGCGAGGGCCGCCAAGCCTGCTACCCGCAACTTATTGCCGTGGTCCAACATCGGCCGGACAAGTTCGTCCAGCCCATGAGGCAGTTTATGGTTGCCCACCACGTTGTCGATGATGACTTTCAGCGGCCACGGACTGGCCAGGCTCATCGCCGTCTCCACCAGCATGGCGAGCAGGATAATCACCAACTGGCCACGGTAGGGACGAAGCAATTCGCGGATCAGACGTATCATGCCGTGGTTCCCTCGAGAGGCAAGTGCAAAACAATACGCGCTTCGGACTTTTGCAGTATTGTCGCCCGAAAGCGCGAGTTTGCAAAGATGTTAGTTTGCAACTTAGGCCGGAGCAGCCTAAGGTCGCGGCCTGCTAACGACGTTTACCGCGCCGCGCTAGTCCGCTCGGCGTCTTCATGTACGGAGACGGTTGTTGCCTGCTTCAGAGGCGTGGGAGGCGTTGGCAGCGCGCAGGCGGCGGGAGGGTTCGTCATTTCCTTGGCAAAGACGCGATAGCTTATCGTGCCTGGCTGCAGTGTTGACCAGTACGACGTTCGCGTAACCAAACGTCTGTGCTGCACGATGATCTGGTTATCGAGAATTTTGATGCCGCATTCCAGGTTGTTCCTGGGCTGCAGGATGGTCTTGCTCGGATCGTCGCCCTTCAAAGTGCGGTCTTTGTCCCAGTCAAAATCGCAGTTGTAACGTTTCTCGTCGTAGTAAGCCAGCTGCAGTAGACCCTCGCTGCGCGACGCTGTGTGGGTTACGCCGTCAATCTTGGCCACTTCTGGTTGGTGGTGGCGAACCCGCGTTGTCGGCTTCAGTCCTGCTTCGGCTCCCGCCAACGCCTGGAAGAAATATGCCCAGAACACGCGCTTGTCAGTATCGCTCATGCTGTAGAAGCGCGGGCAGAATTTGCGCACATCGTGCGGCACTTGTGAAGAAAGCATCTCCAGAGGAATTGCCTGTTCGACAATCTTGTCCCACTCCGGATCCCACGTCTTGCCGCCCAGTTCCGCCTTCTTGGCATCGATGGGCGTCGCCGGAGCGGGCTTGGTGTCCTGGGCACGCATAGCCCCCACGGTCGCCAGCAACCAGCAACTAATCGCGAGGCCCAATCTCAATTTCTTTTGCGTCTCTAGCGTCATGGGTTCGCCCGGCGGGCGCACCCGAGCATGTTGGTTTGACGCGAATGCAAGGTAACCATGTTGCCTGCCGGGAAACCTTAGACCGGCTAACGCTTAGCAACCGGGGTGCACTAAACTCATGTTCATGCCCAGCGCCTCGGATAGTCTGTGCGTTGTACTGGTCGGCGCGAGCAACCCCCTCAACATCGGTGCCGCCGCACGCGCGATGAGCAATTTCGGCTTCCTTCGCCTGCGGGTCGTGAATGCATACGAAGTCGCTTTTCGCGAGGCGAAGTCCGCGGTCGGGGCAGCGTCGGTGCTGACCGATGCGGAGGAGTTCAGGCGTGTAGCTGACGCCGTCGCGGACTGCACGTTGGTCGTCGGGACTACCGCGGTTCGCCATCGCGAGTTGCAACACCCGTTGCGCCGGCTGGAATACGGAGCGCGGCTTATCCGCAAGGAATTGGCCACCGGACGCGTTGCCCTGGTCTTCGGACCGGAAAAGACGGGGCTTTCCAATGACGACCTTAGCTACTGCCATTGGCTGATGAACATTCCCACCCGCGAGCAGCACATCTCGATGAACCTGGGGCAGGCCGTTGCAGTGTGCCTGTACGAACTGGTGCGCGACACCAAGAAGGCCACGGCGGCGAAGGAGACAAAAGAGAAGCGCGCCACGGCCGGTGAAGTAGAGCGGATTTCGGAGGGGCTGCTGGAAGCGCTGCAACGGAGCGGCTACGTGAAACCGATCGCCGTTACGTCAACCGAAGAACGCGTGCGGCGCTTGGTGCGGCGAATGGACCTGTCGTCAGGCGACGCGGAGTTGTGGCTTGGGATGTTGCGGCAGATGTTATGGAAGATACGAACGGCAGATCAAAAGAAATGAGGATTCGGTTTTCGTAGTGAGTGAGCAACGACGCCAATCAGCTCGCGCATGAATAAACCTGGGTTACCCACATCGCGACGTTACCCATGATCGCGCGAGGAACGACGATTCGCACGGTTAGCGAAGATTCGCATGGTTAGCGAAGGTCGCATGGTTAGCGAAGGTTCGCACGGTTAGCGAAGATTCGCACGGTTAGCGAGGGTCGCATGGTTAGCGAAGGTCGCGCGGTTAGCGAGGTCGCGTTAGCGAAGGTCGCATGGTTTAGCGAAGATCAAGCCTCCGCAGGAGGCGAAAGCTGATAGCCCCGCCCTTCAGGGCGGGGGTGTCGACGCCCGGAACCGAGTGCCCCGGGCACGGCACATTCGCCTGTGCTGGTCATCACCGACGAAATTATCCAGCCTTATTAACTTCGAAACCATGCACACCCTGGCGGCCAACCTGGTGCATTGCGTTTTTGGCACCAAAGATCGCGCAAACCTCATCCCAGATCCCGAACGCGCGGCAATACATCTCGGGCATTGCCCGAACCAAGAAGATTCCACTGATTGCGATAGGCGGGACGCATAACCACATCCACCTGCTCCTTGCCCTTCCACCGGCAATGCCATTGGCCAGGGCCTTGCAGGATCTCAAGGGCAATTCGTCCCGCTGGCTAGGGGAGATTTCCCGCGGTTTCGGATGGCAGCAGGGTTATGGCGCCTTCAGCGTCAGCGAGTCGCGGAGGCACGCAGTCATCGACTATATCGCCGCGCAGAAGCAACATCATCGCAAGTGGAGCTTCGAACAGGAGTTTCCGACGCTGCTGCGGAACTCGGGAATCGAGTTCGACCCGAGATACGAATTTGCGTGAACAAACCTGTTGTGCCCAAGGCACTCGGAAAACACTAACCGCTTTCCCCGCCCTGAAGGGCGGGGCTATCAGCTTTCGCCTCCTGCGGAGGCTCGGGCGTAAGAAATAACTGGAACCGACCGGGGCTGACGATTGCGCTCATGGCTGTTGTACCCGGGGTACTCCTCTCGCGGCCGTTGCGCTTTGGTGGCGCGCCGCGAACATGCCGTTGTGGGCTACGTCCTTTACAAGCCACGATCGAAGGTCCACCATTTAGAGTATCTGCCCCAGCGCTCATCAGGGTTTCTGGGGCTCGTAACTCGGAGGCACTTTTAATGGTAAGCATTCCTAAGGAAGTTCAGGACTTTCTGCCGGGCAAGCTGGCCTGGGTGGCCACCGCTTCGCGCGACGGACTGCCCAACGTTACCCCCAAAGGCAGCCTCAAGCTGCTCGACGAAAATCATGTGGTTTTCGCCGACCTATTCTCGTTAAAGACCAGAAAGAACCTGCTCGAGAACAACAAAGTTGCGGTCACGGTAGCCGATACCAATGCGGCCAAGGGCTATCAGATCAAGGGCACGGCGGAAGTGGTCGACTCCGGTCCGCTCTACGATACCACCAGCAAGCAGATCGAAAGCCTGCAGAAAGGCCTGCCTGCCATACACCACGTGGTGAAGATCACGGTAGAAGCCGTGTTCGATCAATCGGTCGGGCCCGAGGCAGGCAAGCAAATCGCCTAATGGGCGATCACCAATAACCTGCATTAGGCAAGCAAAAGGGCCATCCGCCGATGGCCCTCATCCTGCTTCCCTGCGTCGTGCGTGCGCCGTTCGACTGCCTCTCCGCGTCCCTGGCAATCGCGTTAGAACCGTCGCATTAGAGATAACACCTCATCTTTTGCTTACTCCCCTGCAAACTATCGCAACAGTAAGTCCGCCAAGTAACGATCTGAACTACTTTCCGGTCACCTCGATGTAAGCCGAAGACCACACCCAGGAGAGGGCAGTTGAACCATAGGGCGGCCCACTCGGAGTGCATGAAAGGACAGGCGGTCCTTCTATTTGCGGATTTCCCACCTGATTGGGACCGTCGAAAGTCGGGCAGGTGCACGTGGCGAGATTAAGTCCGGTAAACGGGTCTATCTTGCCGGTGTCGGTGCAGGGGGCCGTCATGCACCCCGCGTAGATGTTTCCCGTCGGTGGTGGGTTTGTGGGACACATGTACGGCTTCTTAAGCGGAGGCGGTACCCCGGGACTCTTTGGGCTGTCCCCGATATCGCTGAAGTCGGAGATCAGATCTGCACCAGGGAACATTCCGTTGGGTTGGCTGCTGAGCGCCGCGCATAGATGCGGAGCCTGCATTACCGTGGTGTTCCCATTCCTTACATCCCCGTAAGTCAGGCAGTTGATACTGCCGTCACTGCCGACACAATCTGCGAGAGTTTGGTTGTAAATATCCTGGTTCAGAATGCCGGTAAGCTCTACGTAAGAGTAGCTGTACTCCCCGGTTGCACCGGGAGTGTTCACATTGATTTCGTAGCAGCCGCATACAGCGGCATTCCCGCCCTGCGACAAGGTACAGCCTAGCGTGTTCTCTGGGGCACCCGGAACTCCGGAATAGTAGCAAAGCGCAATTGATTTCCCATTTGCCGGCAGGCTGCAGGCAAGGAAGTAGTCTTCCGCGTCAGACTCATTAGGCACCATGACCGCATCAGCCCACGCACAGGAAGGTGAATTAGGATCGATACATTGATTGATGGTTATTTTTTGGCCCCCGTAGTAAGCACTAAGATTGAACAGGGGGTTCTGGCAGCTCGGACTCGGCGTGCAACTTTGAGCGACTACCGGTATCGCCCAGATGCATAAAACGCCGAGGGCGAGGACACAATAGCGCCAGTCTTTTCTGTTAGCGAAATTTGCTCTGGTGGGGGGGCAAATCGGGCGGGTAGGCATGGGATGCCCTCTTTTCAATCAGAATTTTCGTTTTAGGGCCGGTGGATAAGGACTATATACCCTTTCTGAGCCTCCTGCGGTAATTATCCTTTTAGCCTGAGGCGCTGAAAACCCGCTCGGTACCATCCTCATCTCGCGACCGCAGTTGCCTCCTGGCGCGCCAGGTCCGTCAGTGGAAGCTCTCGCTCTGGCACTACAAGATTCCAACTGAGATAACCGAGTTGGGGACATGACGCAAAACAAAAGGGCCATCCGCAGATGGCCCTTGTTTTCATTTACGCCGATCATCAGGTTCGATGGGGCGCTTGCAGCCGTCTGATTAGGCCGACACCGTCTGCAGCACCTGCTCGCGGATTTCGGCGTCCTGCTTGACTTCGTCGTGCGTGCTCGGCAGAGCGATGTTCAACAGCTCTTCGATGGTCTTGACGTAGTGCAGACTTAAGCCCTGAAGCTGCTCCGGCGTCAGGTCTTCCTGCACGTTCTGCTGGTTTTCAGCCGGCAGGATGATGTCGGTTACACCAGCGCGTTTCGCCGCCAGCGCCTTCTCTTTTATGCCGCCGATGGGCAGGACGTTGCCGCTCAACGTGATTTCGCCGGTCATCGCGGTCAGCGGTCGCACCGGCTTGTCGGTCAGCAGAGAGACTAGCGCCGTCACCATGGTCACGCCCGCAGAAGGCCCATCTTTCGGAATGGCACCCGCCGGCACGTGAATGTGGATATCGTGGTCGGCGAAGAAGCCTTCGTCGATGCCAAGCTCTTTCGCATGCGACCGTACCCAGGTCAGCGCGGCCTGCATTGATTCCTGCATCACCTGGCCGAGCTGTCCGGTCATGGTGAAGCCGCCCTTGCCCTTCATCTTGTTGGCCTCGACGAAGAGCACGTCACCGCCGGTCGGCGTCCACGCCAGGCCCACGGCCACGCCCGAGCGTTTCGTGCGCTCGGCAATTTCGCCTTCAGTGCGGATCTTTATCCCGCCCAGCATGTCATGGTGCTGAATCAGTTCAGGCGTGACCTTTAGCTTGTCGGTCTTGCCTTCGGCAATGCGGCGCGCCTGCTTGCGGCAGATGGTGCCGATCGTGCGCTCCAGGTTACGTACTCCGGCTTCGCGCGTGTAATGGCGAATCAGGAAGCGGATACTTTCCTCCGGAAACTCGATCTGGTCGCCGGTGATCCCGTTCTCTTCAATCTGCCGCGGGACCAGATACTGAAACGCGATGTGTACCTTTTCCTCTTCGGTGTAGCCTTGCAGCTCGATAATCTCCATGCGGTCGCGCAGCGGCTCGGCAATGGGATCGAGCATGTTGGCCGTGGTGATGAACAGCACCTTCGACAGATCGAACGGCACGTCCAGGTAGTTATCGCGGAAGCTGAAGTTCTGTTCCGGATCGAGCGCTTCCAGCAACGCCGAGCCCGGATCGCCACGGAAGTCGCGGCCCACCTTGTCGATTTCGTCCAGCATGAAGACCGGATCGTTAGTCTCAGCCCGGCGAATGCCTTGCATGATCTGTCCCGGCAATGCGCCGATGTAGGTGCGCCGATGTCCGCGGACTTCGGCTTCATCGTGTACGCCGCCTAACGACAGGCGAACGAACTTGCGTCCCAAGGCGCGAGCAATCGACTTGCCCAGCGATGTCTTACCCACTCCGGGAGGTCCGACAAAACAGAGGATTGGCCCCTTCATGTTCGGCTTGAGCCGCCGCACGGAGAGGTAGTCCAGAATGCGGTTCTTCACCTTCTCCAGATCGTAGTGATCGGAGTCGAGGATTTCTTTCGCTTTCAGGATATCGACCTCGACGCCCGACGACTTCTGCCACGGCAACACCGCCAGCCACTCAATGTAGTTGCGCGTGAGCCCGTAGTCGGCGGCCATCGGCGACATCCGCGCCAGCCGGCCGAGCTCCTTCAAGGCCTCTTTCTTCACCTCGTCAGGCATGCCGGCGGCTTCAATCTTCTGCCGCAGTTCTTCGGCATCGCGCGTGGTCTCGTCCTGCTCACCCAGTTCCTTCTGGATGGCCTTCATTTGCTCGCGCAGGTAGTACTCGCGCTGCGTCTGCTGCACGCGATCCTGCACTTCGCTCTGAATCTTGTTGCGCAGCTGCTGGACTTCCAGCTCCTTCGCCAGATGCTGGTTGATTTTTTCTAACCGCACATGGACGTCGGGAGTTTCCAGCACGTCCTGCTTGTCGCGCGTTGATAGCGAGGGCAACGAGGACGCGATGAAGTCCACCATACGGCCGGGATCTTCGATGTTGCCGGCGACGGTCGATAACTCGTCGGACAACGTTGGAGAGCCTGCCACGATCTGCTGGAACAGCGTCAGCACGTTACGCTGGAGGGCTTCAATCTCGGAGTTCTTCGGCGCCGTTACTTCCGGAATCGACTCCACCGTCGCGTGCATGAACGGCGTCAGCTGGGTGTATTCGGTCACCTTGACGCGCTCCAGGCCCTCGGCAAACACGAACAGGCTCTGGTTGGGCATGCGCACGACCTTGTGTACCACCGCCAGGCTGCCAACTGAGAACAGATCGGTAGGTTGCGGCGTGTCCACGCGCGCCTCGCGCTGGGCGACCACGACAATGGTCTTGTCCTCGCCCAGCGAGTTGATCAATTGCACCGAACTCTCGCGTCCCACGGTCAGCGGCAGCACCGCATGAGGGAACAAAACTGTGTCACGAACAGGCAGAACCGGAAGCGTGCGAGCACCTTCGGCATCGTTGCGAAGTTCAGGGTCTGTGCCAGCTAAATCTTTAGTTTCCTTTGACATATGACTCCATGAGTCAACTACACTCAACCTTTAGATGCCTGCGTTTTCTAAAGGATGCAGGCCTATTCGCCTGGCGGCCTGCGATTCCCACCAGGCACAAGGCGACCCTATAGCTACCTCGCCGACCCTGAGCGTCCTATCGGCATTGCTGGCAGAAACAGCAATTAGTACTCAGCAATCAGCAGTCAGCTAACCGACAGCAATCGTCATTAGCGCTACCCTCAGAACGTCAGGGGCCGCACTCCAGGCGCCGCAAAGAACCACGCTGTTAAGTTGCGACAGGATTCTAATCAACCGCAGGCACGGTAACAACCGGAATTGCGGCCGATTTTCACTTTTTGTTTTCGATGTCCCGAATGCGGACCGGAGTGCCGACCCTGACAAGGCTTACGCCAAATCCGTCTTGTGTCAGGGCACGACTTTGAGTCGTGCCGAACACGCTATAAGAAAGCGCCGGGCTTTAGCCCTTGGACAATACGTCCAACAGGGGCCAAACGGGCTGCGGAAAAAGTCGGAACAGCAGATCCCTCGCGGCCTGAAGGCCGCTCGGGATGACAAAAATAAACGGCTTATCGGCACGGCTGAAGCCGTGCCCTGATACAACCCGCAGAACGTACCTGACGGAACTTATCGAGTGCAAGCTCGTGGCCCGTGGCCCGTGGCTCGTAGCTAGTTGCTAATTGCTGCCTCTATCACATCGCCGGCGCGGGCGCGGGCCGGAAGTCCGCCGTATCCTGCTCGCCGGTCATATCGGCGAAGCTGAACCGCTTGCTGGTTCCCTCATACGCTTTGCCGTCGATCTCGACATACGGATACACGAAGTAGTTGAGCGCCGGGCCATCCTGCTTGGGCGACAAGGTAATGTCGCGGCCAGTGGAAAACTGCACGCGATTGGCGTCTACGCTGCCGAAGAAATAACCGGCTTTCTCCTTCGCCTTCCACGCCTCAGAGATGTCGAGCGGGACCCAACCGATGTTGCGGGCAAAGAACTCGGCCCAGCAGTGATAGCCCGAGATGTCGCCCTTGTCCTTGTTTTCCGGCAGAGGAAAACCGATATCGAAGCGCGCGGGTATGTCGTCGGCGCGCATCATGCCGATAAAGGGCGAGTGGAAGTCGGTGCAGTTGCCGTGCTTCGCGTCGCACGCCCAGATGGCGTCGCCGCGTCCCCATCCGGTTCCAGTCTTGTCATAGCGCATCGTCGAGAAAAGATAATCGTAAGCAGCTTTGGCTTTGGCGACCGTCCCTGTCTGGCTGCCGGTTACCTGTAGGGCGAGCTCTTTGATCTTGCCATCCGTCGGAATCAGCTTGTCGGGAGCGAGGTAGCGATTCATCGACGCCGGGACAACGCCGGGCTTGGTGTCCTTGCTCTCAAGTTGCGCGTAGTCGCCACGGGAGTACTCGCGCCGTGTCACTTCATACTCCAGCGTGAAATCAACGGATGTTTGCGCCGGGTTGCGGATCTCCGCATACAGGATGTGATTGCCGTACTCCGGCTCCTCGCTCATGCGCGTCTCCACCGGCGCATTCACCTTGACCAGGCGGACTGTCTGGTGCTCGTCGGTATGCGCCACCGGGACCCACACCCGTACCAGCTTGCTTCCGGCAGGAATGTCTTTCACGGTGAAGGCGTAGGTGAAGAGAAATTTGCGAGAGGGAGGGCTGAACTTCTGCTTCTCAGGCGGGGACGTCTGGGCCGCACACAGGGAAACAGCGCAAGCTAGCAGCAGAGAGGAAACCAGGCCAGACCTCATGGGGGAGACTCCTGCGCGTATTGGATGTACGTCAACTGTCCGCGGCGCGAATATTTTAGCCTCGGATGGCTTCGGCATGTTTTGAAGGGGCGCAGCTTTAGCTGCGCCGTCACGGCCCTTTTAGTTTGTCATCCCGACGAGGCCTTCAGGCCGACGAGGGATCTGCTGTCGTCAACCCGCGACGGCTTCTGGCGTCATCCCACCGCCTCTTGCCACGATGAAAAGTCCTGCCGCCACGACCACAAACACCAGTCCGCATCCCAACGTAATCAGCGGCACCGCAAAAAAACGTCGGTTCCACCCGGCGCCGATACGCGCCTGCGTAGGATTGTGGGGATCATAGCGAATGGCATGGCGACTGCCAACTGGAAACTCCGCCGGCACGGCGAACGGTCTCTTCGTAGTTGCTGCTCTGGAAGCTGGTGAGCTCGGCGGTAACGGGCTGGCCGTTAGCCACGTAAACAATCTGGATAGTTGCGGCGTAGAGCTGGTCATGCTTCGCCGCAGGCTGGGTCACAACTTTGCTGCTGATGACCTGCGCCTGCCGCACCGGCCACGAGCGCAGCACCTGAATCTGCTGCAAGAAGAATGGCAGGCTGAGGATAACGAACAGCCCGCCGAACACGAGGCAGGCCACGCCGAAGAATTGGAGGACGCCGCGTCGTTCAGAGCTCAAAGCCATTCACCACAGAGACACCGAGGCACAGAGGATAACCGATCTGAATTGAATTGTGGCGGATCGAATGGCGGCGTCACGCTGTGTCCGGCGAGTCACTTGCGATATGGGGGTTTCTCGTCAATGAAACGCCCGCCGAAGGCCTAGAAGCGCACCTAAGGCGTGATCTCCCAAACTGTGCCGCAGCCTCCGTTGCACTGTGAACCACCTGTGCCGCCTGTCGAGGTCGTGCCGTACATATTCCCACTGGCGTCAAAAACTACGCCCCCGACCGGCTCGCTTCCCCCGCTGCCGCTGCTGAAGTCGTGGAGGTCGGTGAAAATCCATTCCCCGTTGGAAGGCGTCAGCTTGAACACTTGGCCTTCCTCGTAGGGTCCGGTCGCGTACGATGTGCCGTAGAGGTCGCCGGCAGCGTTTAGCGTCAGCGTGTCCAAAGGTCCCTCATAGCCGGAGAAAGTGTACAGCGTACTCAGTGCCCAACCGCCATTCGAGGGACTAAGCTCGTAAACGTTGCCCGCTCCCTGGAAGCCGCCAGTCGTGCCGAAGAGATTCCCGTGCGGGTCGAAGACCAGGCCGCCGTAAGCGTAATCCAGCCCGTCTGTCAAGGTCGTCTCCGTCCAGCCCGAACCGGAAGGCGACAATTCGTAGACAGTGCCGTAGGTGGTCGTCCCGTAGAGATTGCCGGCGCTGTCGACGGTCACGCCGCTCGCCGGGAAATTTCCACCTCCAACCCCGAAATCCCAAATCGCCGTCTCCGTCCAGCCCGACCCTGAGGGCGTCAACTTGTAAGCAACTCCGCAGCCAGGTCCGTAACCGCAGTCCCCTGCGCCGCCGCCGTAGAGTGTGGTGCCATAGATATTGCCAGCCTGATCGAAGGCCAGGTTGCCATAGCCCGGATTGGCACCATCCAACCCTCCGCTGAACCGGTACAGAACACTTTCCCGCCACGGGCAGAGAAAGGATTCGCAAGCCGAAGGCGGGGGCGTCAGGCGATAGACCGTGCCGTAGCTTCCGTAAACGTTGTAGCCGCTGGTGGTGCCATAAAGGGCGCCGTCGCTGCCAATCACCACCCCGGCCAAGGGATACTCGCCGTCGCTTCCACCCTCGAAGGCATAGAGCGGCGTCTCAATCCAGCCCGATCCCGCCCGCGACAAGCGGAAAACGACTCCGTGCCCGCCGTCGACGCCGACGCCGCCGTACTGCGTCGTGCCGTAAAAGTCTCCGGCTGCATTCGTGGTCAGCCCGGCATAGGGCTGAGCGCCGCTTGCTCCGGCCGTGAAGTTGTGCAGAACTTTGAACGTCTGCGCCAGTCCCGGCGCTGGCGCCAGTATGGTCAGCACACCAAGCATCGCGAGCGCGAAGGCGGAAAGCAGGTGAAAAGTGAAGCGTGGCCGGGTTGTCATGACGACCTCCTTTACGACTGTCGGGGTTACCGTTCTGACATTCGCCCTTACCCGTTTCGTCGCAGCACGAATATCACGCCGTTGGCGAGGCGCGTCAACTTAATTTTGCATTACGGTTTAAGGGCTTGGTAGCAATGCACTTAGCTTGCCGATTCAAAGTGATTGTCGATAACAGGCGATAACCCAAGTTACCCCGAATCGGTACACCCGGCTCCGTAACTTGTGCTATGGCGATTTTTCGTTACTTATCCGCGAAACCGCATTCACCTAACACGGACGAATGTCGAAACTCCGCTTCATAAAGCCTCTGCGGTCAGGCTGTTGCGCCGTAATGCGAAAATAAGTTGACCTCCCGACGGGGCAGTGCAACAGTGGGTTCCACGCAAGGAGGATCTTGATGGCAAGCCAAGGGCAAAGTACAGCTTCGATTCTCGACATCAACTTGCGACCGGGAACCATGGCGGTCGTCCTGGCCGTTCTAGTTCAAACTGTGATCATCGGCGTCCCGCTGGCGCAGGCTCAGACTTACACCGTCCTCCACACTTTCACCGGCGGAGCGGACGGGGGTGGTCCGGAAGGTGGATTGATGATGGATGCGGCCGGGAATCTCTATGGAACCACCTACGGTTACGAGCAACCCTGCGGCAGCCAATGTGGCACGGTCTTCAAGATGAAACCCACAGGGCATGGCTGGGTCTTGACTCCTCTGTACAAGTTCAGTGGAGGTAACGATGGCGGAAATCCCTACGCCGCCGTTGTCTTCGGCCCGGATGGCGCTCTGTATGGCACAACGGATTTTGGTGGATCGAACTGCCCCAGCGACGGACAGTACGACACCGGGTGTGGAACCGTCTTCAGGCTGACACCCCAACCTACAGCTTGCAACAGCGCGCTCTGTCCATGGACGGAAACCGTGCTCTATCGCTTCACCGGCGGCGCCAACGATGGCGCCTTACCCACAAGTCAGGTGACGTTCGACACGGCAGGAAATCTTTATGGGACAACCTACTCCGGCGGTGTCTACACACCCAACTGCTATTACGGGGATGACTGGTGTGGCACCATCTTCAAGTTGACGCACTCGAATGGTGGCTGGACGGAAAGTGTGCCGTACATCTTCACCGGCGGAAATGATGGGGCGAATCCGATAGCCGGACTGACCGCCGACGCAGCAGGAAATTTCTACGGCGCAGCGGAGGCCAACGGCAAGGGCGGCGGCGGCACAATTTTTGAACTGACACCTTCTGGGTCGGGTTGGACCGAAAATACGCTGCTCTCGTTCATAGCGAACAGCGGCGGCGGATATTTTCCGAGAGGTGAGCTGATCTTTGATCCAGCCGGCAATCTTTATGGCACCACGGAGTTCGGGGGTGAATACCCCAACGAGGGCGGCACCGTTTTTGAATTGAGTCCGTCCGGCGGCGGATGGACGATTACGGGGGGATACTCCCTCCCGGGCGTCACGGAGCATGGTGGTCCCCTTGGCGGGGTGGTTCGAGACAGCGCCGGCAACCTGTACGGCACTGCCTTCCAGTTGGGATCGAACAACGTAGGTTTGGTATTCAAGCTCACCCCCTCGAGTGGCGGCTGGACCTACACCGTGCTCCACGAATTCGCAGTCGGGGATGGCGGGGATTTCCCGAGCGGCAATCTCGTGCTGGACGCACAGGGGAATCTCTACGGAACTGCTGGCGGCGGCGGGGCCCATGGCTGGGGCGTAGTGTGGGAGATCACGCCGTGACGTTTTCCGTGCACGGTTACTTCCGCGAACAGGCGATTACACTCACAATCGGGCGCGGCTCGGTCGAAGTATCAAATAGACCCCTACAAAGGCCAGAACGCAGACGCAAATCAGAATCATGCTTCCGAACATTTGGCCTAGGCTGTAGGACGTGATCGGATGATGACTCGTGGGAGCGACTAGATGATACACGGCAGCAGAGCTTATAACTGACACCGCAAAGACCGAGATAGCGCTGAGCACGCGAAGCATCATCTACTTCGGCCAACCTTTCACTAGCATCCCCTAGGTGATTCTGCCGTACCAATTAGCTCGGATTGTTAGGCAACGGCGACCCAGTAGTCAACCACATTCCGCATGACTGTTGTAACCAGGCGATAGCATAAACAACCTGGCGCCAGCCCGCTCATAGCCACTGAAATCTGGCGCTATTGCAAGCCCGCTCACTTCCCTCGCTCCAGTTCCTTCGTCTCTTCTTCTACCTTCTTCATGCGCAGAAGAATGCGTCCCAGATATCCCACATAAACCACCCACGCCACAATGTAGGCTGCGTGCAAGAACGGAATCGGATTCATTGCGATACTCCCTTCAGCGCGGCTTGCGCGTGAGCTGACTCCAGCGCCTGTTCCTGCATCTGCAACTTGTAGCGCAGCCAGACGAACAGGATTCCCATCACCGTGAACAGCGGCCAGGTTGATGAGGAAGACGTGCAGCATCGCGGGATCGAGACCGGAGTTTTCTCCACCGCCCATCACCGGCGAGGGATGCTGGGTGCGAAACCAGCGAATCGACATGTAGACGATGGGCACATCGGCGAAGCCGAAGATAGCGAACGCCGCCGCCAGCACCTGCGTCTGTCCGCCGGCGGCGAAGCGCCGCAACACCAGATAGCTGACGTAGATGAGCCACAGCACCAGCGTGGTGGTGAGGCGCGCGTCCCAGGTCCACCAGATGCCCCAGACCGGGCGCGCCCACAGCGGCCCGGTGATGAGCAGGACAGTGCAGAACACTACGCCCACTTCGGCCGAGGCTGCCGCCATAGCGTCGCTGGCCTCGCTGCGCTTCCACAGATAAATCGCTGACGCCACGAAGTTGAGGAAGAAGCAGAGGCCGGCGACCCATCCCGAGGGCACGTGATAGTAGAAGATGCGCTGCACGTCGCCCATGGTGCGCTCGGTGGGGGCAACCGCCAGCGCCAGATAGCTGGTGAAAGCCAGCAGGGCCAGAACCAGAGGAACGGTAATGAGTGCGAGTTTTTTCATGTTTTCGCTGTTCGCGTTGACGCTGTTCGCGTTGACGCTTTTCGCCAGATACTGTCTGCTAAATTGCTTTGTATCAGGGCACGACTTCAGTCGTGCCGAAACATTCGACAAAGGAACTGGGCTTTAGCCCCTGCATCAGCAAGGACAGGGGTTAAAATGTCTGCGTGGAAACTGTGCCGTCCCTACGGGACTCGGCGAATTTTCCCACTCTACCCAGCACTCCGCCTGCGGCTCCGTGCTGGGCTAGATTATTTCGCGCCTACGGCGCTCGAGTTTCGGACTTCCCAAGCCCACTGCCGAAACGCAATTTTAGTTCGCACGCAGGGGCTAAAGCCCGCATTTCCCGGCGGTCTTCTTGCGGCACGACTGAAGTCATGCCCTGTTACAAAGCACCCCAAAGGCGACTCAGCAGCCTGTGAAGTCGTGCCCTGTTACAAGACTGCTCCGATATCAGTCCTCCTCACTTCTGTCCGCAATCTACGTTCTGGCGAAAAGCGAATAGCGAAAGGCGAATAGCATCCTATTCCGCATTCAACACTGCCTCGAACAACATCAGGCAGATCATCGTGAACACGATATCGTAAACCGCCAGCAGCTTGATCCAGAACGCCGGCGAAGCTTCGCCGGTCAAAATCGACGGTGGTCGCGTCGACCATCCCCAGCAGCGCCGGAATCGAAATTGGAAACAGGATCAGCGGCAGCATGATCTCGCGGCTGCGGGTGCGAATCGACAGTGCCGCGAAGAATGTTCCGTTGACTACCAGCGCCCATGTTCCCAGCAAGGCCACGACGACTAACTGCCACACCGGGCCCACTGAGCGCAGCTCATAAAAAATAACGAACAGCGGCGCCATCAGGCATTCCAGGATAACCACGAAGAGAAAGTTGCCAAACGCTTTGGCGAGAAACAGCGCGTTGGGTGGCGCGGGAGAGACGCGGTAGGCGTCCAGCACTTGGTTGCGAAGCTCGCGAGCCCATGTCTGGTTCAGCGCGACCACCGCGGCGAACAGAAACGACACCCAGATCAGTCCACCGGCGATGTGCCGCGACTCCTCCGCTGTGGGATTGAAGGCGAAGCTGAAGATCACGACGACGAGCAGCGCAAAGAACAGCATGGAGTTGATGGCGTCTTTGGAGCGCCACTCCATGCGGAGGTCTTTCATCAGCGTCGCGCGGGTGACTGCGAGTGTGGTCATTGCGTCGTCCTCATCTCGAAATCTGGGTGCCCTGTTCCAGCCGTCTTCTGGCTGAGGCGCGGTTGGCGATCGACAATCTGGCCGGCGCTCATGTGCACAAACTCGTCGGCGACGCCCTCCATCAGCGCGGCCTGATGAGTGACCACGAAGATGGTCTTACCCTGATCGCGCACGCGGCCGAGCACAGCTGCCATCTCGCGCGCGGAACGCACGTCGACGTTGGAGAACGGCTCGTCGAGCAGCATCAGCTCGGGATCGTGCAGCACCGCGCGTGCCAGCGACAAGACGCTGCCGCATGCCCTGCGAGTACTGGCCGACACGCCGCGACAGTTCGGGATCGAGGCCGACCATCCGCATCGCGTTGCAGCCAACCTCGTCGTCGTGAATGCCGTATAGCCCGGCGAAGTAGCGCAGATTTTCCATGCCGCTGAGCTCGTCGTAGAGCAGCGGCGCGTGTCCCATGTAGCCGACGCGGTGGGCCACATCGCGAATGCGCTTGGCGCCCAGCAAGGTGAAGCTGCCCTGGCTCGGCTCCATCAGGCCGGCGACCACGCGCAGCAGCGTGCTCTTCCCTGCTCCGTTGTCGCCCAGCACGACGTAGAGCCGCCCGGGCGCGAAGCTCGCCGAGATGCCGCGAATGGCGGCAAAGCGGCCAAAGAATTTCACCAGATTATCGAGGACGATGACAGGCGGAGAGGATGGCGGGGTTGCGATCAACGGTTCCTTGAATAAGGGCGGCTAAATAGCTTAGAGCTTGAGCCGCTCCTCGACACGAATCAGGCGATTGTCGACGTCGACCACTTTGCTGGTTAGGTCGTCAAACCTTTGATCGAAGCGCGCAAACCGCAAATTCATGTCAGAGCGCAAGTCGCGAATGCCCGTATTCTGAAAATAGAAGCCCACCAGGAAAACAATCAACGGCAGACCCAAGACGGTAAAGAATTGGGTATTCGTCAAGGGTCATTCTACTCCCAGATCGAAAACTCAACCTGCACCACCGGTACTCATAGCGATGCCTTCTGCGCATTCGCCGAGGCCGGCGCAGCTCCTGGCTGGCCGGGCTGTTTGGGAGCGTACTTCGACGCGCATTTGGCTTGAATATTGGTCGCGTGGAAGACGCCGTCGCGGCCGAAGCGGCCTTCGGCCAAAGCTTGCGCGTTGTCCTTAAAGGTATCGGGCGGAGCCTCAGTGCCGTCGTAAACCACGGGCAGGGTGCGGTCCTGTTCCACCAGTTGGAACTCAAGATGGGTGCCCTGGCGCTTGATGGAGCCGGGTTCTACGTTGCCGGCAACTCGCAGGCGCTTGCTGTAGGCGCTGTTGCCCATCCCATTCAGTTCCTTGATGGTGACGTAATAGCTCTTGCTGTCCTGCACGCCGGTGTAAGCCAGATAGCCCAGAGCCACCAGAATCACGGCCATCACCGCGCCAAAACGCATGTACCGGCGTCCCTGCTCAGACATTTAATAAAACCCCTTCCATCTTCCATCTGCGCGACTGCCAAGCCGCACTGGCTGGACTAAGCATACCGCTTATGGGCGCACCGCGCTATGTGACTTTAGTCACATTAGGGACGGTGCAAGGTTCTGCCGGAGATGCAAGCTCGGAAATATCCAAGTCCGGGAGCTAGGCAGCGCCGCGCTGCTTGGGGGCGCGGGCTAAGCTGGACCGCACCAGCTCAATCAGTTCGAGGGGAGGAAACGGCTTGGCCCGGAAGACCACATCCAGGCCCTGGTACTCGGATTCCGCATCCGGCAAACCGCTCAATACGATGATCGGGGTCCAATTATCGCCGGCGCGGATTTGCTGGACTAACCCCAGGCCGCCGCATCCTGGCATCAGGTGATCGGTCACAACCACTCCGATGCGGTCCTTCAAGACACGGAGGTGGCCAACGCACTTTCAGGCGTGGTCGCAACAGAGACCTGGAAGCCCGCATTTCGCAATATGGCTTCGCGGACTTTCAGTTGCGAAGGATTGTCGTCGACCAGTAGAACTTGGCTCAAAATATTCGGCCCTTGATGTTCTTCAGCCGAGCTTGCTTAAGCCCGTGGCGCATTCAACGGCGGTTATGGTAGCCCATCCGTCGCTTAGGCGCAAGGAACAACTGCGATCTCAGTAAGATGCAGGATCGCAACCGCATGTTGCCCCTAACTCACCCTATTCCAGTATCTGATCGCGGCGCCTAGTTCGAAGTACTCGAAGTAGTCGACACCGGGGCCGCGTTTGAATGCTGGTCCCCGTCTAATTGTGAGCCGCTCCCGCCCGACCGCAGATTTCTTCTTTCGCACGATTCCAGTCCTGCTCGGGAGAACCGCCATGCCCGTGGCCGTGGCGCTGCTGATAAAGCTCGTAGGCACGCTGGCGAATCTGCTCCTCTAGGCTGGACGCGACCCGAGTTTCGTGGGCGACTTCCGGCGAGACGGTTACGGACTGCGCTGAAGCGCCATTTCCGTTGTCCACCTGGGCGCCATTGCCAGCCTGCGGAGTGGTTTTGCGGACGCGTTTCTTGGGCGTTGCGCTGTCGTTTTCCCGTGGTGCTTTCGGCATCTTTCTTTACTCCTGAGACCCTGTAGAATTTACACCCTTCTCTAGCTGGTGTTGCTTCTACTATAAACAATCTCGGCCGATTTTTGGGACTCGACTGTGCTGATTCCCACGATTTTCATCAACCTTACATCGCATGAATGGCATTCGTCTCTAACTTGCTATCGTTTCGCAACTTAGAGGTGTCCAATCAGAGTCCATTTCACCTTTGGTGGAACCAAGTTAGGCACAGCCACGTAGATAAGACTAAGTTGGAATTGCGACCCGCAAGCCTGGATGCAGGCTGCTTCGACGGAAGGTTGTTACCACGGAAGCACGGAGAGCACGGAATTGTTTTCTTTTCCTTTTTTTCTTTTGTTTTCTTATTTCTTGTTTTTTTTCTTCCGTGTGCTCCGTGCTTCCGTGGTGAGTTGGCCTTAAGAATCAGTAGAACAGGAGTCCGCGCGCCCCATGATGTTTTTTGAGATTCTCCGCCAGATGTTGCGAACCTTGTGGGCGCACAAGCTGCGTTCGTTCCTCACCATGTTTGGCATCGCGTGGGGCGTGGGATCGCTGCTGCTGCTGGTCGGGTTGGGCGAAGGCTTCCGCTCCGGCAATCGCCGCGAGTTGAACTCGCTGGGCGAAGACATCATGTTCGTCTTTCCCGGGCGCGCTCCCGCGGTCGCCGGCAACATGAGTTCAGGCCGGAACTACAACCTCACCGAAGAGGATTACCAGGACATCCTGAAGGAAGCGCCGCATGTGCGCGCGGCTGCGCCGGTTCTGTCGCGGCTGGATATCCGCGAGGTCAGCGCTTACAACAACACCAACGGCGAGGTCAGCGGAGTTCCTCCACACTACGCCAGCGTCCGTTATTTGCCGCTGTCCGACGGCCGATGGTTCAATCAGGATGACGAGTCGCAGAAGCGGCTGGTCGCCGTGCTGGGCGACGAGATGCTGAAGAATCTCTACTCCGGCCGGCAGGCGGTCGGCACCACCATTCTGCTCAACGGAATTCGCTTTGAGGTTATCGGAGTCGTCCAGCGAGTGGGCCACGGCGACAACAACTCCACCAACAACCGGGTTTTCATGCCCTTCAGCACCATGCGGGAATACTTTCCCTTGACCAAGGATGGTCAGGAGAACGCGGTTTCGTTCATCAACTATCGTCCGCGCATTCGCCAGGAACATGCCGCAGGCGCGTGAGGAAGTGCGCAAGATCATTGCCCGCAATCATGGTTTCGACTGGCATGACGAAGACGCCTTCGAAGATTGGGACACCATCAAGAACTCGGAAACCGTGGGCAAGATTTTCGACGCCATGGACCTCTTCCTCGGCGGCGTCGGGCTGGTAACGCTGACTTTGGGTGCGATCGGCATCATCAATATCATGCTGGTTGCGGTGAGCGAGCGCACCCGCGAGATTGGCCTGCGCAAAGCGCTGGGCGCTACTAACCGCAGCATCCTGTTGCAGTTTTTCCTGGAAGGCGCATTTTTGACATTGATGAGCGGCAGCATTGGAATGGCGGGCGCGGGCTTGCTGATGTTCATGATGCGTGGAGTTGGCGAAGTGCCGGGCTTCGATCCGCCCACGATGTCGTTTATGTCGGCCACGCTGGCCATTGGGACGCTGGCCGCCGCCGGTATCGTCGCGGGTATTTATCCCGCTCGCAAGGCTGCCATGTTGCAGCCGGTTGACGCGTTGCGGCAGGAGTGAAGAAAGCCGCTGTTCGCTCTTCGCAGAAAACGCTGTTCGCTGTTCGCTATTCGCTATTCGCCAGAAGGCCGTGAGTGCGATCTGGCGAAAAGCGAAGAGCGAATGGCGAATAGCGATTTGGCAAAAGCGAAAGGCAATAGCGAATAGCGATTAAGGCGAAAAGCGAGCGGGGTAATCAATTATGACGCGCGATCTACTGACCCAAGCTTACGCAGCGATGCGTTACAACCGCCGCCGCACCACTCTCACCATGTTGGGCATGGCCTGGGGAATTGCGACCGTCGTTCTTCTGCTGGCCTACGGCGCTGGATTTGGCCGCGCCATCGAAGTCATCTTTGCCAACTGGGGCACGCGCATTATCGGCGTCTTTCCCGGCCGCACCTCGCAGCAGGCCGGCGGGCAGAAAGCCGGCACGCAAATCAAGCTCACCATTGAGGACCTTGACCGCATCACGGCCGCCGCGCCGCTGGTCAATCGCATCACGCCCGAGGCGGACAAGACGGTCAGCGTGCAGCGCGACGTTCGCACCTACGACCTTCCCATCAACGGCGTCTACCCCAACATGTTTCAGATTCTTGCCCTGCACCTCGCCGAAGGCCGGCTGCTGAATCCTGAGGACGAAGGTTCCCGCGGGCGGGTTGCCGTCATCAGCTCTGACGCCAAGCTCAAGCTGTTCTCGGGTGAGTATGCCCTTGGCCAGCAGATACGGATTGGCGGCATCAGCTATCAGGTGGTCGGCGTGCTCGCCCCGCACATGCAGGAAGGCGATGACAGCGTCAACAAGACCATCTACGTCCCGTTCAGCACCATGAGCGACTTCAAAGATACCCACTATCTGGATGGTATCTGGATGTCGTATGAAGGCAACGAGTCCGAGCTGGTGGAAAAGCAGGTGCGCGGCGCACTGGCGCAGCAGTACAACTTCAAACCCGACGACAAGCGCGCGATCCACGTTTACAACATGATGAAGCAGCTGAAGCAGTTCGAGATTATTACCGCCGGACTGAAGGTCCTGCTGGGCTTCATCGGGACGCTGACGCTGGGCATCGGCGGCGTGGGACTGATGAATATCATGCTGGTCTCGGTCACGCAGCGCACGCGCGAAATTGGCGTGGAGAAAGCGCTCGGCGGCCGTCGCCGCGACATCCTCTTCCAGTTCCTGGCTGAGGCGCTGGCCATCACTTTTGTCGGCGGCATCGCCGGAATTATTTTGGCTTATGCGGTGTCGATCGGAGTGGGGCGAATTACCTTCTACAGCGCGGTGGCCAAGAACGCGGAAGCCGCCGACATCCGCCTCATCATCGATCCCTCGACGGTGGTCGTGGCCACGGTCATCTTGATCTTAGTGGGACTGGTCAGCGGAATGCTGCCCGCCATCAAAGCCTCGCGCCTGGATCCCATTGAGGCGCTAAGGTACGAGTGAAGTGGTTGTCAGTTGTCGGTTGTCAGTTGTCAGTTGTCAGCGGGTGCCCCAGAGCGCGGCGAAGGTCTCGCGCGGTTCGAGACCTGGGACTCCGTGCCAAAAACCATCCTGCGGTGTCCTACATCACCGCAGGAACCAACGTCCAATTCCTACTCTGTAGTCATGCCCTGGGGCTTAGAGCGCGCCTGGCACGGCAGTCACGACTTCCGCTTCATCGCATTTAACTCCTACGGTCGGCACCAATGTTCTCGAACGCTGCGCGAACGAGTCGGAAAACGCGTTGCGATATGAGTAGGAAGCAGCGCAGCCTCCGCAGGAGGTGGAAGCTGATAGCCCCGCCCTTCAGGGCGGGGAAAAGATTAAATTGATTCCCGAGTGCCCCGGGCACGGCACATCCGCCTGTGCGGATCATCACCGACGAAGCCAGTCCCAAGAAATAGCCTCGGTGTGATGCATACGTTGGCGGCCAACCTGGTTCATTGCGTTTTCAGTACCAAAGATCGCGCCAACCTTATCCCGGAACCCGAACGCGCGTGGCAATACATGTCGGGCATTGCGCGAACCAAAAAGATTCCATTGGTGGCAATAGGCGGGACGCGTAATCACATTCACCTGCTCCTTGCTCTTCCACCGGCGATGCCATTGGCCAAGGCCATGCAGGATCTCAAGGGCAATTCGTCGCGCTGGCTAGGGGAAATCTCCCGTGGTTTCGCATGGCAGCAAGGTTATGGCGCTTTCAGTGTCAGTGAATCGAGGCGGCAGGCTGTGATCGATTACATTGGCGGACAGGAGCAGCATCATCGCAAGTGGAGTTTCGAGCAGGAGTTTCTAACGCTCTTACGAAATTCGAGGATTGATTTCGATCCGAAATATATTTTTGCGTGAGAATCTGCCGTGCCCGGGGCACTCGGTTCTTGGCGGTGACCACCCCGCCCTGAAGGGCGGGGCTATCAGCTTCCACCTCCTGCGGAGGCTCATTTTTTGCCGGGCGCGCTCCAACACGCGCAGGAACAGATCGCGGCGCTCGCCGCTGTCAAGCTCTGGACGACGCTGATAACAACTGCAGGTTATGAAGTGCAGATCGTGCCCGCCATACCAGCGCTCCAGACCTCTCGTCATGCCCCGAAAGTATTGGGATCGGATCTCTCCGTCTGTGGAGGTACCGGAACCTGTGACCCGCGCGGAACCCACTCATTCGAAACCCGCGAATGAGTAGGGCACCCGGCCATGTTGTCGCATAATATAAGACTGCAATAGAGATTCTTATTCTCAGCGAAATGATCGGCGAATAGCGTTCCGATGACTAGCTTCCGACTGTCAAGAGGGCTTTGCGCGGCAACTGCCAAGATGCTGCATGGATCGCATGGGACGCTCGAAGCCCTTTTCGAGAGTTCGGGAGCGCCGGGACCACCCCCCCAATTACCACATGCAACGAAATGGAAGGAATGGCTTTTTCGAGTGGCGCAGAACCCAGACGTCGATAGCCTAGCGGTTCTGGGGAATGTTATAGAAGAGTGCATGGACGTCTCTCCCCAAGAGTGGACGCCTGAACGTGAGCAATGGGAAGCAGACCGAGAAGGAGTGCTCAAGGCGCTGGAGGAAAACGGACTCCGCTACTACCGAGGCGGAAGAGTCCTTCCGACAGGACATCCTCTGCCGGACGTTGCGCCGTACATTCATCGTGGTCCGGTCAAGCCCAGTGACATCGATGAACTCTTGCTAGTTTTGGTAAATGGCCTGAGACGCGCGGCGTTCCCGCTCACCAACAGGCGTAAGGGCTCGACGGCTCTTTCGTTTTCTTCTGAATACGATGTCCAGGACTTACTGCACGCTCTAATGCGTCCGTGGGTTGCTGATATTCGAGCAGAGGAATACACGCCAAGCTACGCTGGTTCCAGCACGCGAATGGATTTCCTGCTTCCCGCGCACAATCTAGTATTGGAAATCAAGTTTGTGCGGGACGGGAATCACGCCAAGAAAATTGGCAATGAATTAATCGTAGACATCGACCACTACCGCCGACACCCTGATTGCAACACGCTGTGGTGCATCATCTTCGACTCGCCTCATCTAGTGCCAAATCCAGAGGGCTTAAAGAAGGACTTGGAAGGGCTACGAACGACCAAGGATGGTGCCGTCAACGTTAAGCTGCACGTCCTTTAGCCGGGTCGCAAAAGGCTGAAGCTATGACTGAAGACCACAGCCTTCACGCACTTCTATGTCATCCTCCCGGGTCTCGAAACCCGCAGATATGGACGACCCGCCCGCGTTGACAGCCGCAGCCGCCCGGTGTATAGTCATATCCGCTAAAACCCCACGGTAGATCCCGGCCCCAGAACCATAGCATTCCCAAGAACACTGGAGGACAACTGTGTCTGTATTCGCCACTCGTCTGCCGAAGTATCTCCTCATCGCCACCGTCTTACTGCTCCTGGCACAACTGGCCGTTCCTGCTCAGGCGCAAACCCAGATCACAACTTGCGGGACTAATATCAGGCTGGCAGGAACTTACATTTTGGCGAACGATCTGTTGAATTGTCCCGGCGACGGCATTGACATCACCTTCGGCCACGTGACGCTGGAGCTGGGCAATCATCAGATCACGGGGTCCGGCACAGGCACCGGCATACGAGTCGCCAGAGCCAGCGGCCTGGCCCGGAACGTGATGATCCATGGACCGGCTACCATCACCAACTTCGACAAGTGTCTCGAATTGGTCGACTCCCAAACGGGAGAGGTGAGCCGGGTCACCTGCACCGGCAACAACACCGGCTTTACCGTCGACCTGCGAGAGGATTCCTGGGACAACCAGATTCACGACAACATCGCAACCATGAACCACGGGGCCGGATTCGTGATTAACGACGAGTGGAGTCATTACGATCACAATCAATCCAGCCAGAACGGAGGCAGTGGCTTTGTGTTGACCGCGATCGACGGCCGAAACAATTTCGTGAACAACAACACTGCCGACCAGAATGCGCAACGACGGCATCGAGGCGCAATCCGGGGCGGTCCAGAATCTTATTTATGAGAACCACGCCACCGGCAATTCCAAGCTTGACCTGGCCGACGACAACCCCGCGGGCTGCCCGAACACCTGGTATCACAACACCTTCGGCACTTCGAACAAGAAGTGCATTCAGTGAACATTGCCTGGTGTGAGGGGTGGCCGAGAGAAATACCCGCGGTAAATGCACCTTCAGTGGTGACCTGCGTCACAGCGTAGTGGGAGACTATCGGATAAGGTCATAAATGAGGATGTTCGTCTCCTCTTTCAGGTTCCCTGAATATAAGTCAGCCCATCTGAAGTTTCCTTCCTCTTATATTCCACAACATAAGGTTGTGATAATGAAAAACGTTAACCGTTTTCTTCTCGCATTTATCCTGGTCGCTTCTACCTCAGCCTTCGCACAAACCGGACCGCCGATTCCAACGCCCGGCCCGACTCCCATCCTTCATCCAGTACCGGGACGGATGCCGCCCGGTCTGGTGAGTCAGATAACGCCGCCAATTATTTTGGTGCCGCCTACAGCGCCGATGGCAATGCCGGAATGTAACGCATGTGCCGCCTACAGCGCCGATGCCGCCCAATGCGCCGCGGAATCCGCAGCCTACTCCCCGTTTAGTGAGCCAGGTAACGCCCCCGATTATCGTGGTGCCGCCTACAGCGCCGATGCCGCCCAATGCGCCGCGGAATCCGCAGCCTACTCCCCGTTTAGTGAGTCAGGTAACGCCCCCGATTATCGTGGTGCCGCCTACAGCACCGATGCCGCCTAATGCCCCGAGGAATCCGCAGCCTACTCCCCGTTTAGGGTAATCAGTAGTTGGCCCAGGTCTCGCGTTTTTCGAGACCTGGGAATTCCATCCTCGATATGCGGTCTACTGAGCCTGAGAGAAATGCCCGGGCCTAGAAGGCCGCGAACTCCGGCCCACCCATTCGTTACATTTTGTTAAGTCGCCTATCGCCAGCGCATCTCCGTCGCAGCCGCCGGGTTTCTACCTACATCTAAAGAAGTAAGTATTGGAGGTAGAAACATGATCAAACGGCTGCTGCCATTTACGTTGGTAATAGCTATGGGTGTGGGAGCGGCGGCCCAGACGTCCACGGCATCGCAGGCCACCGCGGGCTCGCCGGCCAATCAGGCTGCGGAGCGGGCCTTGACCAGCAATGGTCCCGTCACATTGGACTACAAGGCGCTGCCCACGCAATCGGCCGATCCGGCTGAGGCTGCCGTCGCCAGGAAGGTTCGCGACCAGTTGCTGAAGCTGCCGTACTACTCGATGTTCGACGATCTGGAGTACAGCGTCCAGGGCCGTACCGTGACGTTGAGTGGCGCGGTTACCAACCTTCACTCGCAGACCAGCAAGGATGCCGAGCACGCGGTAAAGCGCATCGAGGGCGTCGAGAAGGTGGTCAACAACATTCGAGTGCTGCCGCCAAACCCGTTTGACGAGCAGGCCCGGCAACAAGTCTATCGCGCGCTGCTGCGGACCGGCGGCCTGTCGCAGTATTTCTGGGCAGCGTCGCCCAGCATCCGTATCATCGTTGCCAATCAGCGTGTCACGCTCAATGGCTACGTGAACAATGAAGGCGACAAGAACCTGGCGACCATCGCCGCCAATCAAGTGCGCGACGTCTTTCAGGTGACCAACAATTTGCAGGTGGTAAGGTAACCCTCCTTTAGCCGACCGACAGGGAGCCGGGCTTCAGTTCCCGGCTCCCCGTTTGGTCTCGCCCGACTTCTGAAAACCTAGCTGCAAGTCTTGACCGGACTGCGAATTCGTCCGATGTCCAAATTTTCGACGCTGTCCAAATTTTGGACAAGTTGTGAACTCGCGCACCGCTGCCCTGTGACCACGGTCACACGGCTCAAGACCCGGGTTGCTTACTATCTTGATTGAGGAATTCCGCTTTGCGCCAAGTGCAATTTCTCTCGATCCTGCATGCTCAAGCCTTCCAACTTCGTCAAAGCATTTTGGTTTGCCCTGGCTGCGATGACGGCCTCCGCCATGTACGAACTCATCGCTTCGGCCTTCCCTCGTCTCTCCCGCTCGTACGCAGATGAGATCGCGCTCTGCACGGCTGTCGCGTTTGTCTTAGCACTGGCGATTCTGCGCCACCGCGATGCGGATCTGCTGAAGTATGAAAAGAACAATTTTGACGCACTGATCGAGCACACGCCCGGCCTGGCTTGCCTTGTTGCCCCCAACCAGAAACTGCTGCGCTGGAACTCCCGCTTCCAAAATGTTCTGGGCTACTCCGCGGCCGAATTGCGCGAGATGCCCGCGGTCCAGGGCCTGGCGGAAGACTATCGCGAGCTGGTTCCGGCAGTCATGGGACGCGCCTGGGAAACCGGCCACGCCGAGATGGAAGCCGCCTGGCTCACCAAGAATGGCCTCCGGATTCCTTGCTACATGACCGGCTCGCGCATTCTGGTAGAGGGTCAGCCCTGCATCCTGAGTGTCGGCATCGACATCAGCGACAAGAAGCGCGCGGAAGAAGCTCTCCGAAAAAGCGAGGAGCAATATCGCAGGTTACTCACTAACCTTCCCGACGTCGCCTGGATCTCCAACCTCACCGGCCAAATCACCTACGTCAGCCCCAACGTGCAGGAGGTCTTTGGCCAGACAGCGCAGCAGGTTTGCCAGGGCGGTACCGAGGCCCTGATCCAGCGGATCCACCCTGCCGATCGCGAGTCCGTGCATCTTAGCTACCGCAAGCTCTTCCAGGAAGACGCGGTCTTCGATGTCGAATACCGTCTCCAGCGTGGCGACGGCCAATGGCGATGGGTGCATGATCGCGCCATCCGTACCCATGAACAGGATGGCGTCCTGTTCGCCGACGGCGTGCTCAGCGATGTGACCGACCGCAAGCAAGTCGAGGAAGATCTCCGCAAGAGCCAGGAGCAGTACAGCAGGCTGCTGGCCAACCTTCCCGATGTCACCTGGACGATGGATTCCGACCGGCAGCTCATCTATGTCAGTCCCAACGTGGAACTGCTGTTCGGTTTCACCGTAGCGGAGGTATTCGCCGCGGGGCGAGAATTCCGTCTCTCCCATATACACCCCGACGATTTCGCTGCGGTCGCGGACAATTATCAGGCGCTTTTCGTGGATGGCCGGACCTTTGATCTCGAGTATCGCATGCGTCACAAGGATGGCCACTGGATCTGGGTGCGCAATCGCGCCTTGCGCACCTTCCAGCAGGATGGCAAGCGCTTCGCCGACGGAATCCTCACTGACATCACCGAGCTCAAGCAGGCCGAAAAAATCGACTCCCAACTGGCTGCGATTGTGACCTCCTCCAGCAACGCCATCATCAGTAACAGCCCTGATGGAACCATCGTCTCCTGGAACCCCGCGGCGGAAAAAATGTACGGGTATTCTGCCGACGAGGCCATCGGAAAACACATCTCCATGCTCGTTCCTCCCGAGCGGCTGCATGAGGTTCCCGACATCCTCGCCGGGGTCGCGCGTGGCGAACAGATGCAACTTTTCGATTCCGTATGTCTGCGAAAAGACGGTACGCGCTTCGACGCCTCCCTTGCCGTAGCCGTTATCAAAGACAAGGGCGGACACGTCCTGGGTATTTCCACCATCGCTCACGACATCACTCTTCGCAAACAAGCGGAGAACGCTTTACGCCTCTCCGAGCAAAGCCTGGCCCTGCGCAACCAGATCTTCAACGTTTTCCTGACCGCCCCCGATCAACAAATGTACGACCAGGTCCTGGAGATCGTTCTGAACGCCACGAAAAGCAGGCATGGCCTGTTCGGCTACATTGCGGACGATGGCGCTCTGATGGTGCCTTCCATGAGCGCCGATGTATGGGAAGCTTGCCAGGTCGCCAATAAGGACGCACGTTTCCCTCACGAGGCCTGGGCCGGTATCTGGGGCCGCGCCCTCACGGATAGATGTCCCTTCTTCAGCAATCAATTGAGCTGGGTTCCTGGCGGCCACATCGCCATCGAACGAGCCATGGCCGTCCCCATCCTCTATCAGGATGCCGCCATTGGCTTGCTGGTGGTGGCCAATAAGGAAACTGACTACCAGGAGACCGACAAGCAGCTACTGGAGCGCGTCGCCGTCTACCTGGCCTCCGTTTTATCTGCCCGCTTGCAACGTGACACCCAGGAGCGAGCTCGTAAGAGGACGGAGCTTGAACTCATCAAGGCCAAGGATCTGGCCGAACAAGCCAATCGCGCTAAAACTCAATTCCTCGCCAACATGAGCCACGAACTTCGCACCCCCATGAACGGCATCCTGGGCATGGCGGAGTTGGCCCTGGATACTCAACTTGACGCCGAGCAACGTGAGTCGCTGTTGGTGATTCAGTCCTCCGGAACCGCGTTGCTTCGTCTCATCGACGATCTTCTTGACTTTACTAAAACCGAATCTGGCACCCTCGCCCTGGATAACATCGCGTTCAATCTCCACGACACGGTGCGGCAAACTCTGCGTCCCTTGCGCTTCCAGGCCCAGCAGGTTGGTCTGGAGTTCCTGTGTCAGATGGATCCCGAACTGCCGGACGTGGTCTTCGGCGATCCCCAACGGTTGCGGCAAGTCCTGGTCAACCTGGTGGGGAACGCCATCAAGTTTACCCAGCAGGGCAAGGTGGCAGTGCGCGCTACCTGCAATTCCCTCATCGTAGACCGCGCAGAAATCCTCTTCGAGATATCGGACACCGGCATCGGAGTGTCTCCTGAGAAGCACACAGCAATCTTCCAGGGCTTTACCCAAAGCGACGGCAGTTCCACTCGCGGTTACGGTGGGACCGGCCTCGGCCTCGCAATCTCCTCTCGCCTGGTCGAACTGATGAACGGGAAAATCTGGGTGGAAAGCAAGCTCGGCCACGGCAGCACCTTCCGCTTTACCGTTCAGCTTCCAGTCTCTGAAAATGGCCGAAGCACGCTTCATCTTCAATCGCAGGAAGTATCGTTTCAGCCACCCGCTTACTTGGCAGGCCCAAGCTTCAAATAGAGTCCTCACCCAGGAAATCGCTGCGCGACATCGCCGGCTGGTACTGTCTCCTTATCCGCAAGCTGGCGCTTCGTCAACTGAGATACCCCCGCAAGCTCCACGGTTTGACTTTGAACCACTCCCCGTTCACAATGCCCCCTGTGCTTTTTCCCCGTCACACCGTTGGAGTCTGTGTGGCTCTGTTGACAACCTTGCATCACGCTTGAATGCGTGGCGTGCGAGCAAGTTCGAAATAACGGCAATCGAGTCCCGCAAAGCGGGACGGCGACAGGATAGCCCAGCACGCAGCGGGGTCCCCGGTTCGCCGCTGTTGGGCGAACTGGGGAGGCGGAGTGCTGGGTAGGCTGTGTTTTATAACTTGAGCCCCTTCAGGGGCGGCACAATACCCCGGGGTCTTTACCAGCCGGCTTCAGCCGGCGACATGATTTTCACGCAAACATAACCAACCAACAAGGAGACTACGATGGCAGAACAACGAAGCCAAAACCTGTGCCCACGAACCGTGTCTATGCACGGTTGCCCCTCATGAAAAATACTGTGGCGATGCTTGCCGCGACGCCGGATCCAAGGAAGTGGAAATTGCCTGCCAGTGCCAGCATCCCGCCTGTGCAGACAGCGTCTAGAAGCTGTCATTACCCCCGGCATTGCTGCCCGCGCGGCACCTGACATCGCCGTCGGAGCCGCGCCGGGCGCTTCCAATGCCGGGTGCTGTTTTTCGACATGGCACGCCCCCACCTCAAACTAATTGACACGAGCTTTGTAGTTGACGGACAATCCTGTTACTTGGTTCGCCGAGCTTGCACTGGTTGCTGTCACTCCTCAACAGAGTTTCCAGCATTAACATCCTGCGCCAACGCTTAGAGTCGCCGCTCGGGACGGGGTTCACCAACTAAATTTTTATTTGACTGTGGCTCGTGACTTCAACAATTTCACGAAGAAAAGGACTGCGCTTTGACAAAGAAATCCCTGTTTGCTGTGGCCCTGCTATCGCTGGCCGGCTGCTTATTGCAAGCTCAGACGCTCACCAACCTTACCCACCAGCCCCCTGACGGGGCGGGTATCGTCTTCCTGCTCACCGATGGTACTGTTCTGGCGCAAGGCAACCAAGGCCAGGACTGGTGGAAGCTCACTCCTGACATCACCGGAAGTTATGTCAACGGCACCTGGACGCAAGTCGCCAGCCTGGCCTCCAATTACGATCCCTATGCCATGGCCTCGCAAACCTTGGCGGACGGCCGCGTCCTGATCGAAGGTGGAGAATACAACTTCGGCTCCTTTTCCTTTACTAACATGGGCGCGGTTTACGATCCCGCAGCCAACACCTGGACCAACCTTACGCCTCCCACCGGCTGGGACTACATTGGCGACTCGCCTTCGTCCATCCTGCCCAATGGACATTTCCTGATCGGACGCAAGTTCGACATGCAGATGGCGGAACTCGATCCCGCTACCATGACCTGGACCGCCATGGGATCGACCGGCAAGAGCGACTGGTTTGCCGAGGAAGGCTTTACCCTGATGCCCGACGGCACCATCCTTACCTGGGATGTGCTGAACAATCCCAACTCCGAGCGCTACATTCCTTCTGAGCAGATGTGGGTCACCGACGGCAGCACTGTCGCCAACCTGCAAGGACCGCCGGAAGTAGGCTGCATTAATTACGGTGGTGGCCAGTACTGTCCTCCGGGAGAAACCGGACCTGGCATCCTGATGCCCAACGGGCAAGTGTTTGCCACGGGCGCCACTCACCAGGGTGCGCAGCAGGGAAACACCGCGATCTACACACCTGGCTCCAGCCCAACCGCTCCTGGCACCTGGACTGCTGGTCCTATCTTCCCCAATGGCGACGATGCTGGCGACAACTTTGCCGTACTGCTCACCAACGGCAGGGTGCTGGTTGAGGGTAGCTCAGGAAGACTTTACGAGTACAACAGCACGAATAATACCTTGACCCCAACCCTAAGCACCTTCGGCGGCAGCATGATCGACTTGCCTACCGGACAGGTCCTGTTCAACGGATCGCAGGTCTACACTTCCACCGGCGGTCCGCTGCAGCCCTGGGCCCCGGTTATTACCAACTGTCCCACGTCGCTCACGCGCGGCCAGTCTTACGTAACCTTCGGACGCCAGTTCAACGGCTTGTCACAAGCCGCCAACTTTGGCGATGAGCTCGAAACCGCCACCAACTATCCGCTGGTGCGGATCACCAACAACGCCACCGGACACGTTTTCTACGCCAAGACGCATAACCATAGCACCATGGCGGTCGCCACCAAGAACATCCCCACCTACACTCACTTCGATGTGCCGGCGGGTATGGAGACGGGGGCAAGCACGTTGATCGTGGTCACCAACGGCATCGTGTCCAACCCCATCAGCGTTACCGTAAACTAGAGTCGCCTCCAGCAGAGTGCGAACCCTACAGGCCCGCGGGCCATAAACCCGCGGGCCTTCTTGTCTTGAGCGATGGAATCGGCGATGCTAGACGTAGCCGCTTCGCTGGCGGTCACAGGTATCGCTGGACATCATCTTGACCGACATCCTGAGGGAACTCTTCGAACAGCACTTCGGCTCTGCCGTCGAAACGGCACATCCGTTGCGCGCCATGCTCGGCGCATCCGGCCGGAAGATCGTCAGGCTTAGTAACCGGCAGCACAGTGCGATTGGCATCCTCTACGCCGGCCGCGAGGAGAACATCGCCTTCCTGGAATTTTCCCGGCACTTTCGCCGCCACGGCCTGCCGGTGCCGGAAATCTACGCCACGGCTCTCGAGCGCGACGCCTATCTGGAACAAGACCTGGGCGATACCACGCTCTTCGAGTTTCTCTCCGAGAATCGCTCCGGCGACAACATTGCTCAGCCTGCAGTCGAAGCCTATCGCAAAGTCGTTGCTATTCTGCCGCGTTTTCAAGTCGAGGCCGGTCACGATCTGAACTACGCTGTCTGCTACCCTCGCGCCAGTTTTGACCGTCAGTCCATCGCCTGGGACCTGAATTACTTCAAGTACTACTTTCTCCAGCTGGCCGGCATTCCCTTCAACGAACAGTCACTGGAAGATGATTTCGACCATCTGACCACGTTCCTGCTCAGCGCCGATCGCGAGTACTTCCTGTATCGCGACTTCCAATCGCGCAATGTGATGCTCTGCGAGGGCAGTCCGTTCTTCCTGGATTACCAGGGCGGACGCCGCGGCGCTTTGCAATATGACATCGCTTCCCTGCTGTTCGATGCCAAGGCAGACCTGCCGCCGCCACTGCGTCAACACCTGCTTGACTGCTATCTGGAGCGACTGGGCGAACACATCCCTCTCGACCGCGCCGCCTTCATGCAGCATTACTACGCCTATGTGTATGTGCGCATCATGCAGGCGCTGGGAGCCTACGGGTTTCGCGGATTCTATGAGCGCAAGACTTTCTTCCTGCAAAGCGTTCCCTATGCCTTGAAGAACCTGCGCTGGCTGCTGCACAACGTCGAGCTTCCCATCCCTTTGCCGGCGCTGATGGATACCTTCAGAAACATGTTGGGTTCGCAGAAGCTACAGGGCGGGGCGACGGCAGCCGACAGGTTGACAGTGCAAATACTGAGCTTTTCGTTTCATCGCGGCCTTCCTAATGACGAGACCGGGCACGGCGGGGGATTCGTCTTCGACGCTCGCAGCCTGCCCAATCCCGGACGCGAGGAGCGATTCAAGTCGGTCACCGGAAAGGACGCGCCAGTCATCGAATATCTCGATCAGCAGGAGAGCGTCCGCCAGTTTCTTGCCAGCGTGACGTCGCTCATCGACGCCACTGTGGACAACTACCAGCAGCGCGGCTTCAAGAACCTGATGGTCTCCTTCGGATGCACCGGCGGTCAGCATCGTTCCGTGTATCTGGCCGAGCAATTGGCCAAGCATCTTCGGGCCCGAAACGGCTTGGCGGTTACGGTCAAGCACCGCGAACTGGAGAACCTGGACTGATGCGAGCCATGATTCTTGCCGCTGGTCTGGGAACTCGGCTGCGCCCGCTCACCAACGACCGTCCCAAAGCGCTCGTCGAAATCAATGGCCGCACGCTGCTGGAGATTACCCTGGCTCGCTTACGCGGCTTTGGCATCTCCGACGTGATCATCAACGTACATCACTTCGCCGATATGGTCGTCGACTACCTGAACGCCCATAAGAACTTCGGCATGCGAATCGCGATCTCCCGCGAAGAGACATTGCTCGATACCGGCGGCGGGCTAAAGCAGGCAGCCCGCTTTTTTCTCGACGATAAGTCCGGCGAGCCTTTCCTTCTGCACAATGTCGACGTCATCAGCAACATCGACTTCCAACCCATGTTCGAGCGTCACCTCGAATGCGACGCTCTTGCGACACTGGCCGTGCAAGAGCGCTCAAGCTCCCGGCAATTGCTGTTTGACGATCACAGCCTGCTCTGCGGCCGCCGCTCCGAAGGCGATGCTCCTGAGATTGTCCATGCTGTGCCGCAGTACTATCCCCTGGCCTTCTGCGGTATCCACGTCATCTCTCCGCGTATCTTTCCCTTGTTGACGGAAGAAGGTGTCTTTCCCATCATCCCCGCATACCTGCGGCTCGCAGCTCAGGGAGAGAAAATCGTGGGCTTCCGGGCTGACAAATACACCTGGCGCGATCTCGGCACGCTTGAGAATGTGAGCGGCTCCGCCACGGATCCGGAGCTAAACGTCCTTCCACGGTAGGCAACCTCTTACGGTTGACGCCGGGGCTTGAGCTTCGACGAGCTTCGGCTTGCTCTTGCCTGCCGCCCGGCGAGTCCCGCCGGAGCCTGCCCTGGGCGTAGTCGATGCGGACTTCTTCGGGTGGTTGAGATTCAGCGTCACGGCAGCGCGGATGAGTTCCTTCAACGCCGCCTCATTGATCTTCTCGCCTTCATGGATGTCGATGGCGCGCCTGACATTCCCGTCGAGGCTGGAGTTGAACAGGCCCGCAGGGTCCTTCAATGACGCTCCCTTGGCAAAGGTTATTTTGACGACGCTCTTGTAGGTCTCGCCCGTACAGACAATGCCGCCGTGAGAGAAGACGGGAGTCCCGGGCTTAGTCGCCGAGACCCACTTCCGCTCTTCGACGATCTCGGGGTCTGCCGCGTGTATGATTGCGCGCACCTTCGCGAGCATCGTCCCGCGCCAGTCGCCAAGCTCCACAATTCTCTCGTCGATGAAGGCGGAGGCCGATTCCACCGGAACAGACTTCTTCATATTTAGCTCCAGATCTCGCACTTAATTTAGATGCGTCCAGCGTAACCTGCAACCCGGTAGTGATGCGGGCGCCCCAGCGGGTGCCCCACACATTCGCGGGTTTCGAATGTGTGGGAGGCCATAAATCACTCGGAGGCGGCCTTGTTCTGGCTGGCCGTTCCTAATTGACCTTCGCACCAAAGCACCTGCCCACCAGAAAAAACCAGCATTGACTTTGAATTCTGTTGAGTATCAAATTCCTGTCATCCTTCGGCTGAGAGGATGGCTCAACATGAAGCTGCGTTTTGCTTCTAGTCGCGAGATCGCAACGGCGGCGTCCATCCAGGCCCAACCTGTCGCCAGCCGAAGGCAACGAAACGTCGCTGCCCGTTCACTCTGTGCGTCCACTACGCCACTTGCTGGCATATGGCAGCACAAATAAGTACAGACCGCTAAGAAAGAGCACGGCCAGCACTGCGACCGCCATGAGACCCAGCCTGTTGGTGTACTTCCCCGTTGCCACGGCGACGCCATTGACAATGACCGCCGCAGTAAACGCAATGGACAGCCAGCGGTGAGTCTGCCGAATCCATGTGTTCCAGTTCAATGGGACCTCCTTACGACTTTTGACCCGTCTTAGGCGGCCGGTTGGGCGTTTCAATTTCGAACTGCTCGGCATACTCGGCGGTCAGCCGGCGCCAGCCGTCGAGGTGCATGGCCGCGGCGCCGGCCATGCGGCCAATCGGCTTATCCGCGAGGAGGCGATCCAGAACGTCGAAGCAGATGTGCCAGCCTGCGGCGCCCCACGAGATGAATCGGCGATCGATGCTGTGCCACAGCGTCAGGCGCGTGCCGCTACCGACGGCTTCGAGTTCCCATCGGATGTCGCCGTACTCAAGTAGCCTGGGTGGGTCGGCCTGCGTCACTTTTGTTTCCGTGGCCTGCGCCGTTCCCACCCACGTGAGCTTCACCGTGGCTCCGAACGCGCCCAGGCTGCCATCGGCGTCGAAGGGTGCCCACTCGTGCAGATGCGCTGGGTCGGTTATCGCCTGCCAGACTTTTTCCGGCGCGTGGCGCAGTTCGCGGACGAGAATGAGCGTCCACTTCTCTCCATCCTTCCGTACCTGCGCTACGTTGGCTGGACCCGGTGCGTATGGCTCTCGATCGATCACCTTCGTCTCCTTAGCCTGTCCAGCGCATCAGCTGGGTAAGCTGGATAAGGTTGCCGCAGGTGTCGTTCAGCATCGCAATCTTGGAGGCCGTCACGTCGGTTGGTGGCATGGTGAACTCGAGCCCCGCGGGCTTTCATGCGCTCGTAGTCGGCCTGCACGTCGTCGGTGAAGAACATGGCCGCGGGCTGGCTTTGCTGAAAAATCGCCTCCTGATAGGCTTTGGCCGCCGGGCTGTTGTTGAGCGCCAACTGTAGCTCGGTGCCGTCTGGCTCTTCGGGCGAGACTACAGTCAGCCAGCGATATGGCCCCTGGCTAAAGTCAGCCTTCTTCACGAAACCCAACACTTCGGTATAGAAGCGCAGGGCCTTCTCCTGGTCGTCCACGTACACGCTGGTCACCTTGATCTTCATTTCGTTTCTCCTTTATCACGTTCGCGGTTTGGGCCGCGTCACTTCGTCTTCCCCTTTTTTGTTTTTGTTAATGTCGATGGATTCATGCGGTCGAGGTGGCGTTCGAGAGCATCCACATGAGCGGACCAGAACCGCCGGAACTGCGCCAGCCACGCTTCCACCTCCTGAAAGGGTTCCGGCTTCAGCCGGTAAAGACGGCGCTGTGCGTCCACCGTGGACTCCACGAAACCGGCGTCACGCAGCACTCGCAAGTGCTTGGACACGGTTGGCTGCGACATATGAAGCTGACGCTCGATCTCTCCCACCGACTGTTGCGATGAGACCAGAAGGCCCAATATCGCGCGGCGGTTCGGCTCGGCAATGATTTCGAAAACAGATTCCACCGTCTTTGTATACTCCAGAGAGTATATACTTGTCAAGGAATATACGAACCTTGACCGACTCGTGGAACGCTTGTCTCCAACCTTTGCCGCAAATAAAAAGGAGGGCAACTGGCGTTGCCCTCCGTAAAACAGGTTTATGTAAACGTAAGGTTACGGCTCAGGCAGGGCCTCAAACTCAACGTTCTGCACCTGAACGCCGCCTATGGACACGCGCCCGTCGGTCCACGTAATGAACGCATTCGCGTCCAATGCCGTGGAGTAGTCATAGTCACCGGCATAGCAGGACTGAATGTTGCCGTCATCCTGGGCCGGCTGGGGAATGATTTGATCGCTGACCGCGATGTTCGATCCCCAGGAGCTACCGTTGTTCGACGACTGAACGCCGTAGCGCTGGTAGGCGCATCCCGGATCAGTAACATTGTTGCACGCGGTGGTAGCCTGACGGCGATCGTACCAGGAGACCGTCACATCCTGCGGCTGCGAGAAGGCACCCGGGCTGTAGTTGACGCTGAGAGACGGCATCCAGTGGCTTTGATACTGGTTGGTCTCCGGGTCGTTCAGCAGGATCGGTGTAGACCAGGTTGAACCGTTGTCGGTGGAACGGGTGTAGTAGATGTCCCCCGTCGAAATTGACCCTTTCGTGGCGTAGGCGTAGTGGACTGTGTTGTTCGGACCAACTCCAGGCTGGCCCCAGCCCATGTGCCGCCAGATAGGATTCATCTTGGCGAAATAACCGCAGGTGCCATCGCCCGGCGGGCTGAAGCGCGACCCCACGGTGATAGCGGTCCACGTGGCGCCGCCGTCGGTAGAACGATACATGAGGTTCTGCCGCGAACTCAGACCGCCGCCGCCTTCATCCATGCCAGCCAGGAACACCGTGCTGGTGTAGCTGGCGGTCGGGGCCGGTGGCCCCGGAACTGTGCCTGTTAGCTGCACATCGCGAACGAAAGTGGAACCGTTGCTTACCTGCACCGGCGTGCTCCAGGTCTGGCCATCGTCGGAATGAGAGACCTCGAGATCTCCGTTGCCAATATTAAAATTGTTAAAGGACACGTACATGCGGCCATACTTTGCGCTGAACGGGTTGTTATCCACCCAAATCGATGGACGGTCATCATTGTTGTTGCTGCTAGGACACCCAGCGACAGTCCAGTTCTGACCGTCGGGAGAGCTCCACACGCCGAGACCGAAGCCACCGCAGCCCGTTACTATGTCGCCAGCGAAAAACTTGCCCAGCTTCTGGTTGTAGACCACCAGGGGGTCCCCATAATTCGTGCCATGTCCCGAGCAGAACGGCGACGGCAGAATCTGCGTCCAGGTCGCTCCTCCATCGGTGGAGAACGACGTACCCGAATAGCAACTTCCATTACCGTTCACGTCGTCGTTGTAATTGGTGACCATGGTGTTATTGCCGGCTGCGGTGCTATGCGCCACCATGCTCTCGCTATGAGTGCAAGCGTCCGGTCCGCTGCAAGTTCTGTTGCTAACCAGAACGTTGGGAGGCTGAGGCGCAAACTCTTCTCCCTCGTGTTCCGTCGTTGGTTTGCCGCCTTGCACCACTCCGCACTGGATCAAGGTCAGGCCGGCGCCCTGGTTGTCCTGCATCAGCAGATGGCGGGACCCAATCTCTGAGCAAGGAACACCGGTGGTTGTCGTTTGGGCCTGGCCTAATGGCTGAAGGACGCACACTGCCACTAGCAGGGCTGGTAGCGCTATGTACCACAGCGCTTTACCTCGGTCGTTCGTCTTCATCTTTTTTCCTCTCTACTTGTTTGACTTGCTTTGGCCCGAAGTTTCTGGCTCCGCGTTAGGATTTGGTATTGGAGCGTGCGAAGCAAAGTACTCCTCGTCCATCCAGATACCGGTGTTCTTCTTGAGACTGTCCAACTCTTGCCGTAATGTCTGGGCTTGCAACTTCTTTTCGATCTGCGGCGTCACTTCGCTCAGACTCCGTCGGCCACGGGAAACCAATTGCACCAGGACCAGGGTGTCGGACTCATTCGCCAACTCAGTCCATTCGCCCTCTTTTTGCATCCCGAAGGCGACTTTGTCCATGGCTGCCGGCATCTCTCCGCGCTGAAAGGTCAATGGCTGAGCGTCGAAGATCACCGTGTCCGGATCCTTCACCAGCTTCTTGGGATCGCTCCCGGTCGCGTAAGCCTGACGAATGGCGCTGGCAAGCGCCGCAACTTCGTCTGGATTGACTCCCTTGTGACCTTGCGATTTCTTGTAAATAAATACCCGGCGCAACTGCACCACATCGTAATCATCCAGATGAGCGTTGTAATACTCGCTGATCTGTACGGGTGTTGGCTTGGCTTCAGCCTTCAACCTGGCGTACTCCGCATTGGACAGGATCTGGGTGCGATCAATGGCCAGCTGCCGGATCACCTCGGGCGAGGAATCCAGATGGTTAGTCATCGCCTGCTGAGAAAGCGCCAGCAAGGACGCGTAGTTGTCGCCCAACTTCTTGCGGGTGAGGTCTGCGGGACCCTGCTGTGCCTCCAGATCGCCAATATAGGTCTCGAACTGTTCCTGCGTGATTTGCAGGTTGCCGACCTTCAGCACCACTCGCTGATTGGGGGACTGGTCGCCGTTGGGTGAGGCAGACGCCAAGCTGGAGGATGTTTCAGCAGGACCGCCGGGCGCGGACTGCGCCAGACAGTCGGCAACGGAGAAGCTCGCGGTAAATAAGAAGACGATTACAACTCGAATGATTACACGGACGTCGCGTAGCAAAAAATCAGCCTTTCGCCAAGTGTACGAACCGGCGTCTAGCAAGTCCTTCCTCGCTGGAAGGAAGAGCCAATTCCCCTGGACAACACTTTTTAGTTGTTAATACCCCAAACAGGCGCAGTTTCGAGGCCACTAGGAGGGTCGTTTCTCTTGGACTCAAACTGATCGAAACTATAGGGGATAGTAGATCACCCTCCAACTCTGCGCAACACAAATCTGAGCTAAGAATTGTAAAAACTTGGGCACAGTCGCGGCTATGACTGTTCGACCGGAAGCTGGATCGAAACCATGTCGTTCGCGGTCGAGAACTCGCCCATTGCTGTAGATCTTTCCGTGCTCTTCGCTGACCTGGATTAGTCAGACTACAGGTCATCTCATAACTCGTTCTTGGGTTGAGAACTCGACAGGTCAGATTGCGGTGGAACGCGAAGCATCGAAACCGACAGCAATTAAGCCGCACAGCGGCGAAATGATGTTAGCCCGGCGCGTAAGCGCCGGGTCAGGTGGTAATTGAACCTGAGCCGCGGAGCGGCGGCAGGGTTCCTCACACGGACCCTCCAGCCGAAGCAAAGCTGCTCCGCCTACCTGGCTGTCCTCGTCCACTCGTCCACCCATCCGTTCACCGTCTGATACCACAGCCGGCTGTTTTGCGGCTTCAGCACCCAATGGCCTTCATCGGGAAAGTACAGCATTTTCGACGGAACCTTCAGCCGCTGAAGAGTGGTAAATAACTGGAAGCCTTCGGAGACATCGAGGCGATAGTCAAGCTGGCCATGCACCACCAGCATCGGCGTCTTGAAGTTCGTGGCAAACATGTGCGGCGACCACTTGTTGTAAAGCTCGCGATTCGTCCAGGGCGTACCCTTGAACTCCCACTCGTTGAACCACAGCTCTTCCGTCGTGCCGTAAGCCGATTGCGTGTTGAACATGCCATCGTGCGAGACCAGGCACTTGAAGCGCGCAGTGTGGCCCTCAATCCAGTTGATGGCGTAGCCGCCGTAACTGGCGCCCAGCGCACACTCCCGGTCCTTGTCGATGTAGGGGTACGTCTTCTCGGCGTAATCGAGGCCCAGCATCAGGTCCTTGTAGGGCGCGCCGCCCCAGTCGCCGTTGATGGCGTCGATGAACTTCTGGCCGTAACCGGTTGAGCCGTGGAAGTTGACCATCACGATCACGTATCCGTTGGCCGCAAACAGCTCCGGATTCCAGCGATACGACCAGTCGTCGCCCCACGCGCCCTCAGGGCCGCCGTGGATGAGGAACTTCACGGGATATTTCTTGTTCGTGTCGAAGTTCGGAGGCTTGACCACGAAGCCCTGGACCTTTTCCTTTGCCGCGCCTTCGAACCAGAAGGATTCGAGGGGCTGCATTTCAACTTGCGAAAGAACGGGATGGTTGAGTTTTGTCACTGGCTGCGCCTTCGACAAAAGGCAATCCGGGACCGTATAAGGCTTCTCTTCCGGCTTCCAATAGATGCGGCACTGCGGGAATTCGAGCGCTGCGCCGTAAATCTCGTTGGGGAATTCAACCGACATGCGGTCGAACACCAGCATCTTGCCATCAGATGTCGGCGTCGGACTGTCGTTGAATCCGGCAACCAGTTCCTGCGGCCAGGGATTTTGCGCCGTCACGTCGATCTTGTAGATCGGCGCGTCGCCTTCGTTTTCGGCAGTGAAGTAGATGGTCTTCGAATCCGGCGACCACGCCATCGAATCGACCCAGCGATCGAAGTTCGGCGAAACATCGGTGATTTTGCCGGTGGCCCGTTCGTAGAGCATCAGGCGGAAGCGGTCGCTCTCGTACCCCCCGCGCCGTTGCGAGCGATAGGCGATGTACTTGCCATCCGGCGAATAGATTGGCGTGCTGTCGCTGCCCGGATTGGTCGTGATCTTCCTCGGCTCGCCTGCCCCCACCGGCACGATGAAGATGTCGCTGTTCGTGCTCGTTGCTTGCACCTCGTCGATGTTGCTGGTGTAAGCAATTTCCCTGCCATCGGGGGAAAACGAGTACTGATCCTGCCCGCCGAGCGAGAACGGTGGAACATCGTGCGCGCCTGGAGTCAGATCGCGGGGAACACAGGTACCCGGAACGACCTTCGAACTATCTGCTGTTGCCGTTTTTGCACCCCCGGCGGCACAGGCGCCCGTTGGGACGATGAACAGATGGCTGTACTTGCCATCGAAGTAGCTCGTCCAGTGGCGGAACATCAGCTGGGTGAAGACTTTCGCCTTGACCTTTGACCTGGCTTTCTCTTCGTCCTTCGCCTTGTTGCAGGCGTCGTTGGTGCACTCGGGATAAACCGACGAGACGAAGAGAATGTAGTCGCCATCGGGCGACCAGAGCCCGCCGGAGGCTTCGGTCGAGATGCTCGTGAACTTGTTCGGTTCGCCGGTAAGCGTGCCGGTGGAACTATCGAAGGCCTGCACGTAGATCTGCGAGCTGCCGTCCTTCGACGATTCAAAGAGGATGCGCCTGCCATTGGGGGCGAAGCGGATGCGATCTTCGCCCGGGCCACTCCCCGGAGTGAGCCGCCGCGATTCCCCACCGCTGACGGGCACGATCCACAGATGCGTCGTTTTCGAGTTCGCATCGAGATTCACATCCACGGCGCTGAACGCTACCCACTTGCCATCGGGCGAGACGCTGGGCTCGCCGATGCGCTTGAGCTGCATCATGTCTTCGAAGGTGAAGGGATGCTTGTTCTGCGCAAAGCCACAAAGCGAACAGCAGATCATAAGCAAGAAAATGCGGCGTAGCATGAAGGCCTCCGGGCGCGACTGCGCTCCAGTGCGGTGAGGATGGACGATGATCAGAGAGCAAGCCGAAAACTGGATAGTCTAACAGGCCGCAGCGTCAAGATGACACTCAGACCCGCGCCAATGTAGGAATCACCCGCGTTCACCGCAGCAGCGCCGCCATATGTTGCGAGCCCGTGGTTATGCCCAGCGACCAGTTCACTGCGTTGATGAAGAAGTTCGGGAACAGGCCGATGCCGACCGTCCCGATCGCCGTGATGGTCAGTGCCAGCCGCATCGCAGATCCGATTCGCACCGGCTCGGTTTCCACCGGCTGCCGCATCAGCATCGCATTGGCAATCCGCATGTAGTAGTACATGCTGATCACCGCGTAGAGCACGGCGACCGATGCCAGTGCGTAGTGCCCGGTCTGGATGAGGCTGAGGAAGATGAAGTACTTGCCCCAGAAGCCCGCCAGCGGCGGAATTCCGGCCAGCGACAGCAGGAACACCAGCATCAGGATGGCTTCGGTTGGCGCTTTGAAGTAGAGCCCGGCGATATCGTCGATCTCGTCGCCGATGATGTTGCGACGGCGCAGCGAGGTGATCACCGCAAACGCGCCGAGATTCATGAACGTATAGACCAGCAGGTAAATCAGGATGGCCATGATCCCGGTGGAGTTTGTCTGGCCATCGCTGGCGATCAAGCCGAGCAGCATATATCCAACGTGCGCGATCGACGAATACGCCAGCAACCGCTTCAGGTTGGTCTGGGTCATGGCGGCCAGGTTGCCGCCGGTCATGGTTGCGATGGCGACGAAGATCAGCAGCGGGACATACATCGAGCGCAGCGGATACAGGCCGAACAGGAAGACACGCAGCAGCATCGCCCAGCCCGCCGACTTGACCGCGACCGACATGAATCCGGTGATGCTGGTGGGCGCGCCTTCGTACGCGTCCGGCGCCCACTGATGGAACGGCACGGCAGCAATCTTGAAGAGCAGGCCGGTTGTCGTGGCCAACAGCGCGAAAATGACGATGGGATCGTTCGGCCGGGTTGCGATTATCCGTTGCAGGCCTTCCGCAATCTTGCCCAGGTTGGTGCTGCCGGTCAGTCCGTAGAAGAGCGACAGGCCGTAGGCGAAGATGCCCGACGAGAATGCGCCGAGTAGCAAATACTTCAGCGCAGCTTCGTTGGAGCGCTTGTCGCGCCGCAGAAAGCCTACCAGCACGTAGGTCGAGATGGCCATCAACTCCAGACCAATGAAGATCAGGACAATGTCATAGCCGGCGGCCATGCACATCATGCCAACCACCGAGAACAACATCAGAGCGTAGAACTCGCCGTGGTTCTCGTGCTCAACTTCCAGATAGTGCATCGACATCAGGACCGCAATCGCCGCGCCGGCCAGGAACAGGTAGAAGAAATAAAGAGCGAAGGGATCAACCAGCAATGTTCCCATGAAGCCGGTGTCGATATAGCTGAGTCCCTTTTGCTGCGCGACGTGATAGGCCCAGTGCAGCTTGCCGACCGCCGCGGCCGAAAATGCCAGGCCGACGAGCGCGGTATAGGCGTTGACCTGCTTCCACTGCTTGGGCAGCATGAGGTCGATCATCAGGATGCCGAGCGCGAACAGCGCCAGCAGCAGCATCGGCAGAGCGAGCAGGTAGTCCGTGCTGGAAAAGTATTGTGTGAGCGAGGTGGTCACAAGTTCCTCACTTCGTAGTGGCGAGCGCCAGTTGAGCGTTCGCCGCGGTTACGGTTGCGGCGTGGACCTTCATCGCCGTGTCATCCTGAGCGGAGTGCCTGCCTTGCCTTTGCGATTCGCGGTTTTCGCGAGCCGCGCGGGCGCGCAGTCGAAGAGCCTGCCCTGACCCTGCCGAAGGGACCTGCTTTTCCGACGCGCCTCGATGAGCTGCAGGCAAACAGCAGGTCCCTCCGCTCAGGGCTAGAGGCCCTTCGGTCGGGATGACACTTTCTCGATTTTCGAAAGAGGTTGTGGCCGGGCCTGCTTGCGGCGTACTTGCAGGCTGCGTTGCCAACACCGGCTTGTTCAGCCCCGGATAATCCGGGCGAACCGTCGCCACCAGGTTATTGATCGGCGTCGACAGTATCTGGAACAACGGCTTGGGATACAGGCCGATCCAGAAGGCAATCGCCACCAGCGGGATGAACGTCGCCAACTCGCGCGGCGAAAGATCCAGCAGCTTCTCATTCTTGGGATTGTTCACCGGCCCGAAGAAGACTCGCTGATAGAGCCACAGCAGATACGCCGCGGCAAGAATCACTCCAGGGACAGCCCACGCCGCCCAGGCTTTGTTCTCCATGAAGGTGCCTTGCAGGATAGTGAACTCGCCGACAAAGCCGTTGAGCAGCGGCAGCCCCATCGACGACATAAACATGATCAGAGTGATGGTCGCGTACACCGGCATCACGTTGGAGATGCCGCCGTACTCGGAGATCTCGCGTGTGTGCCGCCGTTCGTACAAAATGCCGACAATCAGGAACAGGGCGCCGGTGGAGATGCCGTGATTGATCTGCTGGATTACCGAGCCGCTCAGGCCCAGCGGGCTTAGCGCGAAGATGCCGAGCGTGCAGAAGCCCAGGTGGCTGACCGAGGAATACGCCACCAGCTTCTTCATGTCCTTCTGCATCAGCGAAACCAGTGCGCCATAAATGATGCCTATCAGCGACAGCGTGATCATGAACTGGCGCACCCAGGGCGTCATGGCGACCGCCGGGAAGAACGGCAGCGAGAAGCGAATCAGCCCGTACGTCCCCATCTTCAGCAGAACGCCAGCCAGGATGACGGAGCCAGCGGTGGGCGCTTCGACGTGCGCGTCGGGCAGCCAGGTGTGGAACGGGAACATCGGCACCTTGATCGCGAAGCCGAGGAAGAATGCGAAGAACAGCCAGATGGCCGCGTGCCCGCCGATCTTCGGCGCAGTGGCGTACAGATCGGGCAGGTAGAAGGTGTACACGCCGGTCAAGGTGTGGTGATGGAAGTACAGGAACAGGATGCCCAGCAGCATCAGCACCGAACCGAACAGGGTGTACAGGAAAAACTTGATGGCCGCGTAAAGTTTGCGCGGTCCGCCCCAGATGCCGATCAGCAGATACATCGGCACCAGCATGGCCTCCCAGAAGACGAAGAAGAGGAACATGTCGTTGGCCATGAACACGCCAAGCATGCCGGTCTGGAGCGCGAGGAACCAGATGTAATACTCCTTCACGCGGTCCTGAATGGCGTTCCACGACGACAGAATGGAGATGGCGCCCAGCAGCGTGGTCAGCATGATCAGCAGGAAGGAAATGCCGTCGATGCCGATAACGTAGCCCGCGCCGATCGTCGGAATCCAGTTGTTGGGTGTGCCTTCGACGAACTGGAAGCCGGCGCGTTCTTTCAGTGCCCAGAACCAGGGAATCAGCGGCAACGAGACTGCGAACCCGAGGAAAGCGAAGATGTTGGCGATCCAGCGGACCGCATCCTTGTTTTCCTTGGGCACCAACAGCAGGATTGCGGCTCCTACCAGCGGCGTGAATAAGATAATGCTTAGTATGTGGTTGTACATTTTTAATAGCTCTCAGCCTTCAGCTATCAGCCGTCAGCCTGTAAATCGCTCTTCGCTTTTCGCTCTTCGCCAGAACACTTCATCAGGTGTGTCATCCTGAGCGAGGCGCTTCAGCGCCGAGTCGAAGGACCCCTATAATCACCAATCAATCCCTAAGAACCCGTGTCGCGCCGGCTGAGACTGACAACCGGCAACTGACAACTGACAACTGTTTTTTCACCACTTGACTACGTAATAACAAACAAATCCCACCAGGCCGGCGACCATCACCAGCGCGTACCACTGCACCAGGCCCCATTGCACGAGGCGGACAGGATAGGAAGCCAGCCGCGTCACAATGCCAACTCCATTCACGAACAGTCCGTCGATGATCCACTTGTCCCATAGGTTCGACAGCGTGCCGCTCATGCGAGTCGTCCAACCGGCGCCGTTCACCGCGCCGTCGATGACGTCGGCGTCAAACTTCCACAACGCGTCGCCGAGGCCCATCGCACCCAGACGCACATCGCCAACTTTCTTGCGCCCGGTGAAGACCCAGTCGTAAATCTCGTCGATGTACCACTTGCGGTAGAGCGTCTTGTACCATCGCGGCGCGTAAACCTGGATCGGTTCCTTGTAGCCCTTGTCGGCGTTCTTGTAAGCCCGTTGCGCCAGCCACCAGCCCACTACCGCAGCGCCAACCGAGGCGAACATGAGCGCATATTCCAGCGGGTCGGTGTGCTCGACCTGCTGCTCGCCGGCGGCGACCTGTGCTGCCTTTCCGCTTTCCACCAGCACCACGGCTTCTTTAGCGAACACCGGTTCCAGAAACTTCTCGAAGCGATTCGATCCACCGAGGCTGTGCGGCAATCCGAGGAAACCTGCCCCGACAGAGCAGATGGCGAGAATCACCAGTGGCACCGTCATCGTCTTGGGCGACTCGTGGATGTGGTGTTCCACTTCGTGAGTCATGCGCGGCTTGCCGAAGAACGTCAGGTAGATGAGCCGGAACATGTAGAACGAGGTCATGAGCGCGGTGAAGAATGCGATGTACCACAGATAGCTATACGCCCTGCCCGTTCTCGACCACGTCTCCCACAGGATGGCGTCCTTGGAGAAGAAGCCGGCGAAGCCCGGAATGCCGGAGATGGCCAGCGTCGCGATCAGCATGGTGCCGAAGGTGGTCTTGATTTTGCCGTGCAGCGCGCCCATGTGCTGCATCTCCTGCTGGCCGCTCATGGCGTGGATCACCGAGCCCGCTCCGAGGAACAGCAGCGCCTTGAAGAAGGCGTGGGTGAAGACGTGGAAGACACCGGCAGCGAAGGCTCCAACACCAAGCGCCAGGAACATATAGCCAAGTTGCGACACCGTCGAGTACGCCAGCACCCGCTTGATGTCGTTCTGCACCAGGGCAATCGTCGCGGCGAAGATCGCGGTGAGCGCCCCCACGATGGCGACCGTCTTCATCGCGTTGGGCGCCAGCACGAACAGTGCATTCGATCGCGCCACCATGTAAACGCCGGCGGTGACCATCGTCGCTGCATGGATCAGGGCGGAGACCGGAGTGGGACCTTCCATCGCGTCGGGCAACCAGACGTAAAGCGGAAATTGTGCTGACTTGCCGCAAGCGCCGACGAACAGCAGCAGGCAGGCGGCGGTGATCACATGATCGCCGATTGCGAAGCGTCCGCTGCGCGCCAGATGATTGACCGCGGTGTACTGCACCGAACCGAAGTACCAGGCGATGGTGAACATGCCCAACAGAAATCCGGCGTCACCGACGCGGTTCACGATGAATGCCTTGTTCGCGGCCGTCGACGCAGAGTGGCGCTGGAAGTAGAAGCCGATCAGCAGGTATGAGCACAAGCCCACGCCCTCCCACCCAACAAACATCAGCGCGTAATTGTTGGCCAGGATCAGCGTCAGCATGGAAAACATGAACAGGTTCAGGTAGCCGAAGAAGCGGTAGTAGCCGCCTTCGTGCGCCATGTAGCCCATCGAATAAATGTGGATGAGCATGCCCACGCCGGTGACGAAGAGCAGCCAGATCGAGGACAAGGGATCGAGCATGAAGCCGGCATCGGCACGGAACTGGGCCGCACCGCCGTGCGTCGGGTACATAAGCGAGTCGCTGCCGGTGCCGAGCCAGGTGTACATCACCTTCTCGAACGGCTTGCCGGGATTCGCGGCGGAGTACCCGGTGTACTGCCACACCGCGAGACAGGCCCACGCGAACGCCAGCACAATCACGCCGACGCAGACGCCGTTCACCGCTGATTTCGAGAGCTTGCGTCCGAAGAAAAACATGCAAGCCGCACCGAAGGCGGGAAACAGCGGAATTAACCAGATGTGTTCAAGAAAGAACATTATTAGCTCTCAGCCGTCAGCTATCAGCTGTCAGTAAAATCGCGATTCGCTCTTCGCCCTTCGCCGGAACAATCGTGTCATCCTGAGCATAGGATCGCCTCGTTTGCGATCCGGAGTCGAAGGACCCCTATCGTTACGAAAACCTTCAACTTGTCATCCCGACCGAGGACTCCAGTCCGAGCGGAGGGATCTGCGGTTCTGTCGTCCCTACGGGACTCGGCCTTCTTATTTCGCATACCCCGCCCTGAAGGGCGGGGCTATCATCTTCCGTCCCACTACGTGGGACTGGAGCTCCGAGTCCCCACTTCATTCTCAAAGAACGCATTGGCACATCGGCCAACCTGATCCCTAATCCCTAGTCCCCAATCCCTTGCTTCTCACCACTTCAGCAGGTCGATCTCGTCCACGTTCACCGTCTCCTTATTGCGGAAGAAAGCGATGATGATTCCCAGGCCGACCGCGGCCTCGGCCGCAGCGTCGGTGATGACGAAGATGGCAAACACCTGCCCGTGCAATCCGTAGATCCGCGAGAACGCCACCAGGTTCAGGTTTACCGCGTTCAGGATCAGCTCAATCGACATCAGGATGATGACCACGTTGCGGCGCGTCAGCACGCCAATGGTGCCGATCATGAACAGCGCCGCCGCAACAACCAGATAATGCAATGTGGTGATCTCAGTCATAAATAGCACTCAGCAATCAGCAGTCAGCCAAACCCAAATCTTGTGTCATCCTGAGCGGAGGTGCGCGTCTTTTGCGCACCGGAGTCGAAGGACCTCTATCCTGCCTACTCCGCCCGTTGTGTGCCGCCCCTAAAGGGGCTCAGTTTTCTTTCGCTCTTCGGCCGCGGGCTTACGCCCACGGCTAACTCAAATGTCGCCCTTCGGGCTCTCGAAACCTCGGAGTTCAACACCGCCCGCCAGCCCCCAGCCACTAATCCCTAATCACTTGCTCTGGCCACTGACCACTGGTCACTAGCCACTGCTCTTCAAATCCTCTTCTTCGCCATGACCACCGCGCCTACGATCGCCACCAGCAGCAGCAACGAAGCAATCTCGAACGGCAGCATGTACTGTCCGTACAAAGCGAGGCCGATCTGCTGCGTGTTGTCGGCCTCCAGCCCGCGATAGCCCTGGTAGAACACCGACGGGAACGTTCCGCGGCCGGCGCGAAATACGAACAACAGCAGAGCGCCCAGCGCAACGGACGCGATCAGGCCCACCAGCCACTGCTTGTTGAACTGGTACTCGCGGATGTTCTGCTCCAGGTTCACAAGCATGATGACGAACAGGAACAGCACCATGATGCCGCCGGCGTAGAGGACGATCTGGACGCCCGCGACGAACGGCGCGTAGAGCATCAGATAGAAGCCGGCCAGCGACAGCAACGTGACGATCAGCGCCAGCGCCGCATGTACCGGATTGCGCCGGGTGATCACAGCAATCGCCGAGACGATGGCCATGATCGCCAGAAAGTAGAAGAAGAATGTTGTGGCAACAGGTGTCATAAAAGCAGCAATTAGCAATTAGCCGTTAGCAATTAGCCAAAACCAAAAAACGTGTCATCCTGAGCGGAGGATCGCTTCCTTTGCGATCCGGAGTCGATGGACCCCTTTTCCAAATCATGCCGCCCGTCTTGTGCCGCCCCTGAAGGGGCTCGGTTCTCTCTTTTCCCTATCGTCCGCGGGCTTACGCCCACGGCTAACTCAAATGTCGCCCTTCGGGCTCTTACATCCGCCGCTCAAAAATCAAGCCAACTTCGCGGCATTTTGCCATCTCACCAAAGACTCCGCTGCGTACCACTTGAAACCCGAAACTTGAAACTCAAAACCTTCAACTGAAAACCGGCCACTGGCCACTTACTTCACGTACTTCTCCGGCTCCTGACCGCGCTCCAGCGCCGCCTGGTCCAGCACCATGCCTTCGCGGCTGTAGAGAGCCATCTCGTAATCCTGGGTCAGCTCCAGCGCGTCGGTCGAGCAGGCCTCGGCACACAGGCCGCAGAACATGCAGCGGCTCAGGTCGTAGGTATATGAGACCGGCTCTTTGCGCTTGGTCACCGGGTTGCGCTCGCCCTTCACCACGATCAGCTGCTCTGGACAAGCCAGCGCGCACAGGTTGCAAACAATACACATCGACGCGCCACTCTCGGGGTCTACCTTCAGCCGCGGCTGGCCGCGAAAGCGCTCAAAGATTACTGGCCGCTCCAGCGGATACTGCTCTGTGATTGCTTCACTTGGAGCCTGATAGTTAAACGTAACCTTGAGACCCTTGAACAGGTCGACCAGAAACATCTTGCGAAGCAGCGGTTTCAGACTCACGGCAGTCCCCCCCCGACTCTCGACACTCCAAAGATCGCCGCCGAGATTTGCGGCAGCAGCCCCCACACCGCGGTTGCGATGAGGACGCCGAGGCCGGTCGGCAGCAGTACCTTCCAGCCCACTTTCATCAGCTGGTCGAAACGGTAGCGCGGAAACGTTCCGCGATACCAGATGTACATGTACATAAAGAATGCGACTTTGACGACAAACCAGTAAATGTCCTGCACGCGCTCGCGAACGGGCGTGATCAGCAGCACCAGTCCGATGAAGCCGAGCAGCAATCCGAAGATTCCGAGGCCGACGGTCTGGATCTTCATCTGCGGAATCTTGGGCATGCGAACCGTGCCCAGCAGGCACAGTCCGGCGAGGACGAACAAGGTCAGCGCCGGGAAGAGCGAGAACGCCATGTTCCACGTCGAACCGCTCAGCCAGTTCGGGAACGGCCGCATCCAGCCGCCGAGCCACAACGTCACCGCGATCGACGAGACCGCGAGCATCGCCGCGTACTCCGCCAGGAAGAAGAGCGACCAGCGAAAGCCGCTGTACTCGGTGTGGAAGCCGGCAACCAGCTCCGACTCGGCTTCCGGCAGATCGAACGGCGCACGATTGGTTTCAGCCACCATCGCAATCGCGAAGACGCCGAACGCCAGGAATCCGAGCGGGAAGAACTTAAAGATGAACCAGGTATGCTGCGACGCCTGCGACTGCACGATGCCGATCATGCTCAATGTGCCGGTACCGGTTTCGAGGCTGGTCATGAGCACGGCACAGATGATGGCCAGGCCCATGGCGATTTCGTACGAAACCATCTGCGCGCTGGAACGCAGTGAGCCCATCAGCGGGTAATGCGAGTTCGACGACCAGCCCGCCATGATGATGCCCAGCACGCCCAGCGACGACACGCCCAGCATGAACAGGATGCCGATGTTCATGTCGGTGACCGCGTGGGTGGGGCCAAAGGGCACGACCAGGAAGGTGGTGAATGCGGTCATCGTCACGACGACGGGCGCGCTCCAGAAGACAAACTTGTCGGCCTCCTGCGGGATGATGTCTTCCTTGATGAGCAGCTTCAGCGCGTCGGCGAAAGGTTGCAGCAGGCCGTGCGGGCCCACGCGCATGGGACCAAGGCGGATCTGCATGTGGGCGAGGATTTTGCGTTCCAGCCAGTTCATCGCAATGACGGACAGCGAAATGCCGATGGTGATGATCAGGATGTAGATGGTCGCCCACAGCATGCTGCCGGCTTCGCCGGGGGTCGCGTTGGAGCCAAGATATTTTGTGATGGCGTCAAACATTACCGGTCCACCTCCCCGAGCACGATGTCGAGCGTGCCGATGACGGCGACCACGTCAGCCACCAACAGGCCGCGCACCATCTTGTCGAGGGCTTGCAGATTCACGAACGACGGAGGCCGCACCCGCACCCGATAGGGCTGCGTGGAGCCGTCGCTCACGATGAAATATCCCAACTCGCCTTTGGGCGCTTCGATGGAGTGATAAATTTCGCCCACCGGCGGCTTCAGCACCTTGGGAATCTTGGCCATGATCGGACCTTGCGGCAGGCCTTCGACGGCCTGGCGGATGATCTTCACCGACTGGCGCATCTCCTCGATGCGCACCAGGTACCGGTCATAGGTGTCGCCGTTGATCCCGGTCGGAATCTCGAAGTCGAAGTTCTTGTAGCACTCGTACGGTTGCGCCTTGCGCAGGTCCCACTTCACACCGCTGGCCCTGAGCACTGGCCCGGTCACGCCCAGCGCGATGCAGTCTTCCGGATTCAGAATGCCGACGCCCTTGGTGCGCCGCACCCAGATGCGGTTGGTGGTCAGCAGCTCTTCGTATTCGTCAAGCTTGGGAAGGAAGGCGGTGCAGAATTTCAGGCAATCCTGCTCGAAGCCGTCGTAGGCTTCGTAGATGCAGCCGCCGATGCGGAATGCGTGCGTGGTCAGGCGCGCGCCGCAATATTTTTCGAAGATCTTCAGGATCTCTTCGCGATCGCGGAAGCAGTAGAACAGCGGCGTCAACGCGCCGATATCGAGGGCGTGCGTGCCCAGCCAAACCTGGTGGCTGGCAATGCGGCACAGCTCGGTGAGGATGACGCGAATGTACTGCGCGCGCGGCGGCGCTTCCACGTTCTGAAGCTTCTCGACCGCCTCGCAATAGCCCAGCCCGTTGGAGACTGAGGCCACGTAATCCATGCGATCGACGTATGGGTTGAACATCGCGTAGGTGCGATTCTCGGCGATCTTCTCCACCCCGCGATGCAGGTAGCCGATTACGCACTCGGTGCCCAGGACCTTCTCGCCGTCGAGCTTCAGGATGACGCGCAGAACGCCGTGGGTCGAGGGATGCTGCGGCCCCATGTTAAGGACAAGCTCGTTTGCGTCAAGAAAAGTTTCGTCCTTGGTATCGAGGTCGAGATAGTCCGTCACCCCCGGACCGCTCTGTCCCGGCTTAGCGTGGCGATAATCGTTTTCGAAATCGCTCATTGTCCACTCTCGATGCCGAGGTTGATCTTCACCCACTCCTGGTCCTGCTGAAGAATCGGGTAGTCCTTGCGCAGGGGATGGCCTTTCCAGCCATCGGGGAGCAGAATGCGCTTCAGGTCGGGATGTCCGTCGAACGAGATGCCAAACATGTCGAAGACTTCGCGCTCCAGCCAGTTAGCCGTCTCCCAGATGCCGGTCACGCTGCGCAGCGTCTCGCCGTCTTTGATTTGCGTCTTGATGCGCACGCGCTCGTTGTGATGGAACGAGTACAGGATGTAGATGATGTCGAACTGGTCTTCCCGCTTGGGATAGTGCACTGCGGTAATGTCCACGCAGTAGTTGAAAAGCTCGGCATCCCTCATGCGGAGCAGGATGTCGTGAACGATCGTGCTATCCACAACGAGATATTTCTGGCCGAGATAGGTGTTGGCCTCGCGAATGCCCGATCCGTATTGGCTCTTCAAGCTGCGCGCCAGATCCGAATCCCACGGCTCTGGCTTGGGCCCTTCGGGCTTTGGCGGCGCCTTGGCAACTGGAGCAGCGGGCTTGGCGGCGGCAGCGGGAGTCGCAGGAGCAGCATCCGCGGGCTTGGCCGTCTCGGCGGGCTTCGTCGCTGCTTCCGGCTTTGCCGCGGGAGCAGCCGCAGGCGACGCCGACGGTTCCGATGGCCCGGCTGGTTTTACGATTGCTGCAGCGGATGGAGCAGCCTCCACGCCCGGTTGAGGGGCTGATGGGGGCTTCGATTCAGGCAAGACTGGATTCGGGTCTTTGGTTTCCTCAGGCATATCTTTAAGTTGTACCCACCCCTGCTCCGTGCAGTTCTATTTGTAGCAGCCTAAGGCGGTTACCTTCTTGTACGGCAATCACCACCGGCTGTGATGTTGGTCACATTGTCACGCAAAACCGGCAATGATAGGTGAGCGATGACAGTTCAATTCCATTCGTTTGGGTAGTGCGGCGCTGCAGCGCCGCGTAAGAACCATCTCCGTAAATTCAGGCTTTAGCCTCTCCGGTACCTCGTCCAAGTGGAACAATGTTCTTGCCGACGAATACGGGTAATCCTCTGCCCTTTCAACCAAATTGCGGCGCACCGGGTTGTTGTGGATATATGCCCGCATCCGACCGTACTCCTCGACATCCCGCACCCGATGTTCGTAATAACTGGGTTGCCAGACTGATTTCAATTTCAACCCTGCCTGACCCATTGCGTGCGAGAATCCGCCTTCGATCAATTGCACGGCTCTCCCTATGGCATGGTCGTCATCGACCGAAGTGAGGAGGTGCAGATGGTTCGGCATTATGACGAATTCATGGAGGAGGAATTCGTTCGCGTCGCGGTAACGACAGATTGTTGCCAGCAATAGGTCCGCCGTTTCTGTTCGCTGGAACAGGTTCTGGTGCATGTAGGCGGAAGCGGTGATGAAGTATGTCTTGGTCACAGAAGGCGTTGGGGCTAAAGCCCCAAAATCAAGAGGGAGCCGGTGACGCGGCGCTAAAGCGCCGCACTACCCGAACACTACACCCATTCCAACGCGCCCTTTTTCCAGATCCAGATGTATCCCACGATCAGGATGCCGAGGAAGATCATCATCTCCAGCAGCCCGAAGAGGCCAAGCAGCTTAAACTGCACCGCCCAGGGAAACAGGAAGACCGTCTCCACGTCGAACACGACAAACAAAATGGCCACGATGTAGAAGCGGACAGTGTAGCGGCCGCGGGCGTTATCGAAGGGCGTGATGCCGCATTCGTAGGGCATCAGCTTGGTCTTGAACGGGTTTTTGGGGCGGATCAGGGTGCAAATGGCAACCGTTCCGGCGGCCACAAGGAATGCGACAAGCGCAAAAATAAAGATGGGTACGTAATTTTGCGGCATAAATTAATCGTCTCGCTGGCCGCGGCACCGCCGCGACCGGATTATGAAGAACGCGCCAATATACCCCGGCGCGGGGCGGGATTCAATGACATGCGTCACAAAAATCAGTAATTAGCAACTAGCAACTAGCGAACGGCCTGCACCAGCAGGACCGCGCCAATCGCAGCCAGCCCCGCATAAACGTACTTGAGGAAGCCTTCGCCATGCAGACGATGATTCACAACTTTGCCCAGCAGTAGCGCGGGCAGCATGGCCGGCAGCGAGACAAGGTAGTAGTGGGTCACGGCGGGAACCCACAGGCCTTTCCACCAGTATCCGGCCATTCCCAGAATGCTCGCAGGAAGAAAGTATCCCTGAAGCGTGGCGCGAAACTGCTTGGCCGACCAGCGGCGCATGGCGCCATAAATCGCCAGGGGCGGGCCGTTCATCCCATAGGCGCCACCGAGAACGCCGGCGACGAATCCGCAGCCAAGAAGCCACGGCATGCTGTCCGTCTTGAGTTCCGGCGGTTTGTCGCCAAGGAGCGAGTACACGGCGAAGGCGATGATCACAATGCCCATCGTCCCTTTGGCAAAGCGTTGATGACTGCTGGTTAGCAGCAGCAAGCCGAGGGGAATGCCGAAAACGGTGGCAAAGGTCAGCCATCCCATGGTGCGGACGTGGATTTTTCGCCAGTCCTGGACAACGACAATCGTAGCGATGGTGATGGAGATCAGCACGGCCAGCGGAGCGGCAATTTCCAGAGGGAGCCGCAGAACCAGCAACGGCACGGCAAAGAGCGCTTCGCCGAATCCAAATGCAGACCGAATCAGGGTGGCGACAAAGACGACGACCAACACGTGCAGCGTCGTGGCATCCAGCGTTCCACTCAACAGCGAGTGCACGTTATGCGCGAGTGGCGGCACGCCGTTATTCTAGCTTTCGCGAATGGCGTTCGCATCGGTGATAGCAACGGCTGAGCCCTTCCCCCATCAAAAAGTGATACGCTGATTGGCCGCGTTCTCCCCTTTCCGCTGTTGCAAAGGCGAGGCGTTGCAGCTCGAAATATGACGATCCAGAAAATCCGCGAGCCGCGCTGGCCGGCGCTGGTCGCCATGCTGGCGGATGGCCTGATTTACCTGGCCCTGCCGGAACGGCTTTCGTTCGGTCCCGGATGGCTTTTGCTCGCGGTTATTTTTGTTCTGGTGATCCCGATCGTCTTCAGTTATCGGCGCGGTCGTTACGACATTTCCCGAATACTGACCTTCGCGGCCCTGGGGGTTATCACACTGGCTTTAATTGGGTCGTTGGGACTGCTGATTCAAGGTCTGCCGAATCACAAAGACCCGCCGCGGACCCTTCTGGCTTCGGCTTCCTTGCTCTGGTTCACCAACATTCTGGTATTCGCCTTGTGGTACTGGAAGCTGGATGCCGGCGGCCCAGTCGGACGGGAGGAGGGCAACACCAAGAGCGCGTTTCTGTTCCCTCAGAGGACGGGGCATCCCGAGGAAGACCCAGCGTGGTCCCCCATGTTTTTGGATTACCTATTCCTGGCGTTCAACACCAGCACCGCGTTTTCGCCCACCGACACGGCGGTGCTGGCGCGCTGGGCCAAGGTGCTGACGATGTTGCAGTCTGTGATATCGCTGACGACCATTGCACTGCTGGCGGCCCGCGCGGTGAACATCCTGTGAGGTTACAGTTTCGTCAGCCAGATAGACTTATTCCGCCCGCAACGCCTGCATGGGATCAAGCTTGGCTGCACGCCGTGCCGGGACGTAGCAGGCCAGCAGCGCAACTACGCACAGCAGGACCGCAACTGACGCAAACGTGATTACATCCGTTGGCTTCACGCCAAAAAGTATGGCCGACATCAACCGCGTCAATCCCAAGGCGACCACTAAGCCTATTCCCACGCCTGGCAGGGTCATGCCGGCCCCATCACGCAGTACCGCCCATACCACATCACCTTTCTGCGCGCCCAGGGCCATGCGGATGCCGACCTCGCGCGTGCGTTGTCCCACAATGTAAGACAGCACGCCGTAGATGCCGATGGCTGCCAACAGCAACGCGCCCGCCGCGAAGAGGGAGAACAGCATCATGGCGAAGCGCTGACGCGCGATGGAATCGGCAACCGCCCGCTCCATCGGTTGCATGCCGTCAACCACCATGTCGCTGTCGAGTTGGCGCAAGACACGCCGTATGCCGGGAAAAACGGATTGCGGAGTGACTCCCTCATGCACGCGGACGAAAACCTCAGTGCCCTGGCCGACCACCGGCATCATGCGGTCCAGAAGCTGGGGGAAGGGCTCATAGAATTCGGCTTCTACGTTGTTGGACTTGTCCGGCGCCAGGCCGAACTGTTTGACGTGCCCCACCACGCCAACAATCTCGTCCGTGCGCTCGCCATCGGTGCTCTCCGGCGGGAAATAGACATGCTTACCTATCGGATCCTGCCCTGGGAAATACCTTTGCGCGAAGGCTTCGTCGACGACCATCACGCGCGCGGAGTGTTCGTTATCGGCGTCGGTAAAGAAGCGCCCCTGAAGCAGCGGCAGGCGCATGGTCGTCAGATAGTCGGGATTGATCGAGTAGCGCAGCGCCATGGGGGCATCGGCCACATGTTCCGAGCGGGTCATGCCATCGGCCCAGAATTGCTCCTCATCATCGCTCTCCATAGGGAGAGACCCCCAGTCGAACGACGCGGTCTCTACTCCGGGCACCGAGCGCAAGCTAGCTTCGAACTGGCGATAGGCGGCACGAACTGCGTCGGGTGACTGGCGCGAGAGCGCGATCGAAGGGGCGATGTTGAAGTAGATCACGCCGCGGGCCTGGAAGCCGGGATCCACGTTCCACAGTCGCACCAGGGTGCGGACCATCAGTCCCGCGCCCACCAGCAGAATGAGCGCCATCGCCATCTCGAGGGTGACGAAGACGGCCTGCGCGCGGGCGCGCGTGCCCACCAACGAGCGCCCGCTTTGATTGAGCGTGGAGCTCACATCGGTGCGCGAGGTCCTAAGGGCCGGCGCTAAGCCAAAAATGACTCCCGCGAGTATCGAGATTGAGAGCGTGAAGAACAAAACATGGCCATCCACTCCGACATTCTCCGCCCGCGGCAACATGTCAGGGATCGCCGCTACCGCAGCCTTGCTTCCCCAGTAAGCCAGCAGTAGACCGAGGGCGCCGCCCACCAATGAAAGCGCGAGGCTTTCGGTCAGCACCTGCCGGAGGAGCCGGCCTTGTTGGGCGCCGAGCGCCACCCGCACCGCGAACTCGCGCTGCCGCGCGGTGGCTCGCGCCAGTTGCAGATTGGCAACATTAACGCACGAGATGAGCAGCACGAAGAGTACCGCACCCATCAGCACCCAGAGCACTGGACGCATGTCACCCACGATCTGGTCTTTGAGTGGAACGATGTTGGTCTTGATGCCGGCGTCAACGTCGGGATAAGTGGCTTCCAATCCGCGGTTCACGCGCGCCATGTCTTGCGCTGCTTGCGCCAGCGTCATCCCTGGCTTCAGGCGGGCGATGGCATCCATGCCCCATGCTGCCTGGCGATCGCGAAAGTGCGGGACAGGATACTCGCCCACTGGTGTGTAGATCTCGCCCGGGCGGAAGTTCCATTGGCGCAATTGAAAGCTGGCGGGAACGACGCCGATGATCGTGCGCGGTCTCCCGTCAAGGATGATGGCCTGTCCCAGAATGTTGGGATTGGAGGCGAACTTCCGCTTCCAAAGCCCCTCCGAGATCATCACCGTGGGATTGGCGCCCAGCCGATCCTCGTCAGCTGTGAAGGTACGCCCCAGCAATGGTTTGACACCAAGCATCTCGAAGAAGCCGGCCGAGACCATGCGCCCGCTGAGGTTCTCGGGCTCGCCTGCTCCGGTCAGCTTCGCATCGCCGTTGCGAAAGGCCGCCATGGCCTCGAAGCAACGATTGTCGCGCTGCCAGTCGAGGAAATTCGGATAGGAGATGGAACCCTTCAAGAAGTTCGGCTTGTTATGAAACAGAACTACCAGACGATCGGCGTCGGGATACGGCAGAGGATTCAGCAAGACACCGTTGACCACGGAGAAGATGGTGGTGTTGGCTCCGATGCCTAACGCCAGAGTCAGAATGGCGACGATGGCGAAGCCGGGTGATTTCCGCATCTGGCGGACGGCGTATTGAAGATCCTGGAGCAAGGTACGCATGTATTCCCCTGAATAACTTGCACCTGAAGGGCCGTGGCCGCCTGACCGATAACTCCTTATCCACGTTTGTGATGAAGTCACAACAGGCTCAACCTCTGTCCGCTCCCGAACCCTCTCGTTCGGCGGTGGACATCCATTTCATCACGTCTATGGCCATGTTAATATGTCCATATGAAGGAAATAGCCGCTGGACAATTCAAGAATCAATGCCTGGCATTGATGGACGAGGTGCAGCAAACGGGTGAACCGCTGGTTGTTACTAAGCGTGGCAAGCCCGTGGTCAAGCTCGTTCCGATAATTCGCGACGATGACAACTTCTTGGACTCCATGAAAGGGAGAGTGACCGTTACCGGAGACATCATCAACACGGTGCCCTTGGAAGATTGGGAGACGCGTTAATGTTGGTGCTGGATACGCATGTCCTGATCTGGATGCTGAGCGATTCCGCGAAAATCTCGGCGAACGCGCGTCGGGCCATTCAGGAAGCACGGCGAAATGGCGTCATTGCCATTGCAGACATCAGCTTGTGGGAATTGGCGTGGGTGGTGGAGAACAGGCGAATACAGATATCGGGAACGGTAGAAGGGTTTGTACGCGAGGCTACTGCCCGGCTCGTGGTTAAACCCGTTACGCCGGAGATCGCGGCGTTAGCCGCCCGCTTGCCTGCTCCCTATCCGCGAGATCCCATGGACCGGCTGATTGGCGCAACCGCGGTGGTCGAGGGAGCGCATCTCGTCACCGCTGATCCGCGCATTCGCGATGCCCAGGTCGTCCCGACCATCTGGTAGAAAGCCTGGCGCAGATCATCACATCGGCCCGCTGGGAGCGCCTCATTTCTGATACCCTGCTGGATTGCAATTCTCTTCGATCGGAGTTCTCCCCTGATGCTAGACCGAAATTTGCGTGCTTTCGTCGCGCTGGTAATCAGCTTTGTTCTTCCGCTTGCCGCAGCCGACAAGTCCAAGACCAGCTCTGCGAATGCGAACCAGCCGTCCTATGACCAGCCTCAGCCGCCAGTCGAGACGCTGGACCTGAACATGTATCAGCGTATCCGCCTCGAAGGCCTGAACCATTCGCACGCGATGGAATACGCCTCTGCGCTGTTCGATGACATTGGACCACGCCTGACCGGTTCGCAGAACCTGAAACATGCCAACGAGTGGACGCGCGATCAGTTCACCGCCATGGGCTGCACCAATGCGCACCTGGAGGACTGGGGCGAGTTCGGCATGGGCTGGCAGCAGCTGAATACCTGGGTCCGCATGACTTCGCCTGACATGGCGGTTTTCATTGCGCAGGCAGGGCCGTGGTCGCCGGCGACCAATGGCGCGGTCACCGGCTCAGCGGTGTGGATCGATGTTAGCGAAGAGAAGGACCTCGACAAATACAAAGGCAAGCTGGCGGGAAAGATCGTTCTCTATGGCGCGATGCGCGAAGTGCCACCGGTCGATAAACCATTCTGGACACAGCTGGATGACAAGGAACTCAAAGAGCTGACCGAGTGGCCAATCAAACCCCGTAACCGTGGGGACCTCCTGCAGCAATTCATGAAACGTCTGGCACTGCGTCAGGCGGTGGGAAAGTTTCTGGCCGATGAGCACGCGCTGGCGGTCATCACGCCCAGCCGCGACGGCAAGAACGGCGGAGGCTCCGGCGGCACCATCTTCGACGACAGCAGTGTCGGCTTTGGCTGGGAAGCCTACAAACGCGAGAGCGCCAATCCCCTTCCCGTGGTGGTGATGGCCATCGAAAACTATGGACGCGTTTACCGGCTGCTGAAGGCGAATGTCCCCGTTACGATGGAGATGAACGTCGACACCAAGTTCACCGGCGACCATGAGCACGGTTACGACACCATAGCCGAGATTCCCGGCACCGATCCCAAGCTGAAGGATGAAGTCGTGATGGTTGGCGGCCATCTCGATTCGTGGGCCTCCGGGACTGGCGCCACCGACAACGGCGCAGGCACCGTGGTCGCCCTGGAAGTAATGCGCATTCTCAATACGCTGCAAGTGAAGCCGCGGCGCACCATTCGCGTCGCCCTGTGGACGGGCGAGGAGCAAGGCGAGTTCGGCTCGTACGGTTACGTCCGGCAGCATTTCGGCCAAGTGCCGCTTTCGACCGCACCCGACCAGCTTAAGCTGCCGGAATGGGTGCGCAAGCCCGGCGGTCCGGTGCAGCTCAAACCCGAGTCGCAGAAGATCTCCGCCTATTTCAACCTCGACAACGGCAGTGGCAAGGTTCGGGGCGTGTACCTGCAGGAGAACGCCGCCATGGCGCCGATCTTCGCGCAGTGGATTGAGCCGCTGAAGGACCTTGGCGTCACCACTCTCACTATGCGCAATACCGGGGGCACGGATCACGAAGCCTTCGATGCCATCGGCATTCCCGGATTCCAGTTCATCCAGGACCCGCTCGACTACGAATCGCGTACCCACCACTCCAATATGGACGTTTATGAGGAGTTGTCGCCCGGAGACCTGGCGCAAGCCGCGGTGGTGGAAGCGACCTTCGTGTACAACGCCGCCATGCGCGACCAGATGCTGCCACGCAAGCCGCTACCCCGTCCGGAACTGGAAGAGCAGCTGAAAGCGCCCCTGAGGAACATCATGCCCGGCGCAGAGGCGGGAGAGGGACACTAAAGAGCAGACGCTTTGGCATCGTTGCTGACATCTATTCTTCTGCGGAAAGCGGCTTGAGCGGGAAATAGCATTCCGTTTTCGTTTAGAATTCCTGCACTGAGATTGTATGCGCCGGTGGGCCACTCCCTCATGCAGCCTTTCTACAAACGCTTCAGTGTCATCACAGGCTTCTTTGTCCTCCTGGTCCTTGTCGTCGTCAACGGTATCGTGATCCGGCGGCAGCTGGGCGTGCAGGTGGCGAACCAGGCATGGGTCTCCCACACCCAACAAGTCCTACTAGAGCTGTCGGACACACAGTCGCTACTAAAAGACGCCGAAACTGGTCAGCGTGGCTACCTCTATACCGGCGAGCTGAGATATCTGACGCCTTACAACACTGCCATCCCTGAAGTGGCAGCCCACATTCAAAAGCTGGCCGAGCTGACTGCGGACAATCCCGACGAGTTGGCCAATGCTACACGGCTGGGAGTGCTGGCGAAGCAGAAACTCAACGAACTGGCTAAGACGATTGCGCTCTACCAGGCGGGCAGCGCCGATGCCGCCCGGCAACTGGTATTGAGCAACGCCGGATTGTTCACCATGGAAAAGATCCGGGCGCTGGTCGGCGAGATGCAGCGGCAAGAAGCCTCGCTGGACGCTGCCCGCACGCAGAAATACATTCGAAGCATTCGCCTCACCGTCGCCTGTATCTACTTGGCCAGCACTCTGGCGGTCGCGGGCCTGATCCTGCTGGCGTATTTTATTTTGCGCGAGATGAGCCTGCGGGAGAAACATGCTGCCCAGATCAGGCAGCGCGAAGAGTGGTTTCGGGTTACCTTGACCAGTCTTGGCGATGGGGTGATCGCTACCGACGAACGCGGCGTAGTGACCTTCATCAATCCGGTCGCAGTACGGCTCACCGGCAGAAGCCTGGGGCAAGCCAGAGGAAAAGAGATCGCCGAGGTCTTCCCCATCTTCAATGAAGTTACGCGGCAACCGGTGAACAATCCAGTAAGAAAAGTAATGGAACTCGGCCAGATTGTCGGGCTGGCAAACCACACGGTGTTGCAGCACACCGATGGGAGGCTGATCGCGATTGAAGACAGCGCGGCGCCGATTCACGATGACGAAGGGCGGCTGGTCGGGGTGGTCCTGGTGTTCCGCGATGCGACGCACGAGCGCAAGTCGCAGGAGATTCTCCGCAAGACCGAGAAGCTGGCTGCTGCCGCTCGCCTGGCAGCGACCGTCGCACACGAAATCAACAATCCCCTGGAAGCGGTTGGCAACCTCATTTATCTGGCGAAAGCCAGGCCCGGCCTTCCGCCCGATGCTGCTTGCGACCTTGAACTTGCCGAGCAGGAACTGGAGCGGGTATCGCACATCACGCGGCAGACGCTGGGGTTTTACCGCGAGTCGAAGGCGCCCGCGGCGATCGATGTTCCCGCGCTTCTGGATTCGGTGTTGAAACTGTATTCCAACAAGTTCAAGAGCAAGAACATTAACCTGGTGCTTCAACTGGAGGAGTGTCCGCCAATCCTGGGGTGGCCCGGCGAGGTGAAGCAGCTGATGTCGAACCTGGTTTCCAACGCAGCCGACGCCGTGGATACGCGGGGCACTCTCAAAATTGAAGCCCACTGTGTTGAACAGGGAGATGGCCAGGCTGTCAGGTTCAGAGTGGAAGACGACGGACCAGGCATCGCACCGGAACATCGAAATCGCATCTTCGAACCCTTCTTCACCACCAAGAAAGACGTGGGCACGGGGTTGGGATTGTGGGTTGCGAAAGAAATTGCTCAGCGGCACGGCGGCAGAATCGAGGTCGAATCCCGCTGCGGAGACGGCCTGCACGGCACCGTGTTCACCGTTCTGCTGCCCTGCTCCGCCGATCAGCAGCACTTCGCGGCGGAAGCCGTGTGAGAAGCCACGTTTGAGCTCTCGCTGGAGGGAGCAGGGCGCGCGTGGCCTATATCACTGAGACGCTCGTGACATTTCAAGCCAGGCTCCTCAGGGCGAGTCATTCCTTTTGCAAGGTGCAAGCATGGGAATGGCAGGCAGAGTTAGTTCTGTGGACGCTGGATTACTTGCGCAATGGCGATATATCAACAGCTACGCTCAGGCTTGGTAACCGAGCGATTCCAGTTCGCTTAGCGCCTGTGTTGTCCGCTGCTTGATCTCTGCCGTCGTGATATATGGTTTTTGATACTCAGGTGGCCGTTTGGCATCCAGAAGGTCTGCGTCCTCACATCTCTGTTCGTAGAATCCGCTGTGCTTTCTTGTCATCGAACGGCTTGTTAAGCAACTCGGCAATTCGGTATCCGTAATCGTAAACGTTGATGCTTTCATTCAGGTAAGCCCTCATCGTCTTCATCACGTCGGCGATTACAGAGGTGTCAGCTACGCGCTCCTTCTTGAAGCCATACCTGTACAGCAACCCGTACCAGCGTTCAAACTCGTCATAGTAGTAAAGTACGCCAGCGGTGCTCACTGCCAGTTGCAGCCGCCTGTTTTTGTCCGCCGCCTCTTCGATTCGGTCAAGGGCTTTATGACCGTGAATGTCAATTAGGTCTTCCAACGGCCCAGCGGCGATATATCCTATTTCATCATCCGACTCTGCTTTCTCAAGCAGCAGGAGTGTCACGTTCCAAGCGGCATCTAGGTCTGTTTTGACGAGGTCGTGCACTTCTTCCCATGCCCAGAAGTCCACGTTCTTATCCTGATCGCGATGGTTGCGGAGGTATGCGTCAGCCAAAGCGTTAAGGTTGAGTTCCATATCGGTTCATTGTGGCGTTCGCTGGAGAACGCAGAACGATTGTTGTTGCAAACAGGCCATCTCGTAACCCATGCGAAGCCGAGGGGCATTTGGCGCGTTCGGGGGATCGGCGCGCGAGCCTAAACGCTATTGGCTGTCGGCTGCTCCGCCGGGTTGGGTTGGGCTGCCCACGCCGAGTTCATGCGGCGACGGAATGTTCGCGGTCTCGGGGTTCAGCAGGCCCTTGTGATCGGGACCAAGTCCGAGTTTGATAAGGGCGCGCGAATCGGGAGTAATTTTCGTCTGCCAGCCATTGGCGGCCTGGTAGCGCAGCATCGCATCCTTGGAGGACTGGTCCCAGACGCCGGTAGGTTCGCCGGTAAGGTAGTGCTCGCGGATCAGGGCAGTCTGGATGGCGGACGTCCGCTCCTCATCGATGCCGTGCTGTCCGTGGGAGTGCACTGCGGTTTTCGTCACACGCGGGGAAGAATGATGACTCGTCGAACTATGATGCGTGCTGGAAACGTGTGCGTGTTTGGCTTTCGACTTCGTTGTTGTGGTTGTTGTTGTGCTCGCCGATGTCCATCCGGCCAAGGCCAGCAGTGCAAACAGCACGCCGGCGATTTGTGAGGAACGATGTCCGATAGGCAACAAGCACCTCTCTAAATCTGTATGAACAGCAAATGAATGCCCTATTGTAATTAAGGCCCGTCCGATTAGGAAACAATAAAACAAGCCAGGTTCCCAGAATGAAACTGGGCGGCGCTGGGCATCGTTTGTCTGTGATGCGCCAGCGCCACGGCTGGATTGCTGATGAGTTAATACTTTCCGGGGAACCCGGAGGGCTCCAAGTTATGGCAGAGTGCCTCCCATGAAGACCGTCGAATTGTCCTTGACGCCCCGCGGACGCACCAGGAAGACCACGTCCTGACCGCTCTTGACCTGGGACTCGATGCGGCGGAAATCTTCCTCGCTGTTCACCGCCTGCTTGTTGATCTCGAGGACAACGTCTCCGCGACTCAATCCCGCAGTGTCGCCGAAGCTGTCGGGCTTCACGTCCTGCACAATTACACCTTTGGTATTTGGCAACTGATAACGGTTGGCCAAATCCTGGGTAATGCCGCGGACCGTGACGCCAAACTTGCTCTCCTGCGGCTGGCCTTCTTCACCCTCTTGCTGCTCGGCGCCCAGACGATTGGCAAACAGCTTGGCGCGGTCGGCGATGGTGACCTCCGCGGTCGCCTCTTTGCCGTTACGCACGTAACCGATCTTGGCGGTAGCTCCCGGCTTAAGCGCGGAGATGTTGGCGACCAGCTCGTCGCCGTTCTTCACCGGCTTGCCATTTACCGAGATGATGGTGTCTCCGGTCTGGAGCCCGGCTTTCTGCGCGGGTCCGTTCGGAGTAATGCTGGCGATGGTCACGCCAGTGTTGACACCATAGACGCGAGCGACGGCGGGATTCGGTATGGCATTGAACGAGACGCCGATGGAGCCGCGCGAAACCTTGTGGTCCGGACTGATCAGCTGATTGTAGACCGTAGCGACAGTGTTGGAGGGCATGGCAAATCCGACACCCTGGTAGCCGCCGCCGCTGGTGTAGATGGCCGTGTTAATGCCGATGACCTCACCGTTCATGTTGACCAGCGGTCCACCGGAATTACCGGGATTGATGGCAGCGTCGGTCTGGATGAACGATTCGAACTGGCGGCCGGGAACGATATTGCGCCCGATCGCGGACACGATGCCGGCAGTGACAGTTTCGTTCAAGCCGAAAGGACTGCCGATGGCCAGGACCCAGTCGCCGACGTTCATGGCTTCGGAGTTACCCAGCTTAGCTGCGGGCAACGACTTTTTGGCGTCGATCTTGATTACCGCCAGATCGGTTTCCGAATCGGTGCCGATCACGGTAGCGGTGTAAGTTACCGTCTCGGGATCACCCATCAGGTTGACGCGAATTTTGTCAGCCTTCTCTACCACGTGGTTGTTGGTAACGATGTAGCCCTTGGAATCGACGATCACGCCCGAGCCCAGAGAGCGCTCGTGCATATCACCGCCCTGACCGCGGCCACCCTGACCACCCTGCCCCGGCTGTCCACCGAAGAAACGGTTGAAGAAGTCCTGGAAGGGATTGTCTTCGTCGCCGCCGCCGCCGGCGCCCGGGCCCTCGTCTTGCGGGTTCCCTGGCGTCATGCGCTGGTGCGGGCTCTTGATGGTAGTCTCGGTACTGATATTGACCACCGACGGTTCGAGGTCGCGAGCGATGGTCGAAAATTGATTCGACATTTGGACGGGATTGGGAACTTTCAGCGGCGTAGCGTCAGCCGATGAGTTCTGCTGATTGCCCTTGACGGCCCCAGAGACGACCGTGCCAATCAAAATGCCCAGCGTGAGAGTGGCCACGATAACCATTGTTGAGGCAAAGCGATTGGCCTTGAATCTTTGCCCAATACCTGAAGCTTGCGAATCCATTCCCTGTCCTCCGGACTAACGAACCCAAATGGAAATTATACAGTTGCCGCGACTTGACTGTGGTTGTAGGGGGATCACTGAGGGTTCTCAGGGCATTAGACGGCGCGGAAGGGCGATCGGTTACCAGCCCGCGATGGTGTCGCCCCTGAAGGGGCTCGGGGTCTGTTTTGTTGCCGATGACCCAGCGCTTCCGCGCTGGGCTAATCACTTTTGGAACAGCGCAGACTCGATAGTGAGGTACTAACCCTGCGTAGAGACCCGGAATTTGCGGAGCAACCCCCCGGGTTCGATTGCGAGCGCGACTGAACCCGCTGAGGAGGAATGTTGGAATTGGCGCAGTGGACACCTCGGGCCCAAGGTCAAGAGTGATTAGCCCAGCGCGGAAGCGCTGGGGAAACTGCAGCCATTCGATCCTTAGCCCCTTCAGGGGCGACACTGGCCGACTTAAGCAAAATCGGACGGCGTGGGTTATTGAGCTTGGTAGACCGTCCTCCCACCGACCACCGTCCGCAACACTTGCGTCTTCAGGATCTCCGGCGCAGCGACTTTCGTCAGATCGCGATCCAGAACCACAAGATCAGCCAACATGCCAGGCGCGATAGTTCCCTTCTCGTTTTCGGCGAACTGCGCGTAGGCCGCGCCCGTAGTATATGCAGCCAGGGCCTGCTCGATCGTTACTTTCTGCTCCGGAAAATATTCTTTCGTCCCGGCTTCATTCTTGCGCGTCACGGCAGCATAGATTCCCCGGAACGGCGAAATGGGCTCGACCGGATAATCTGTTCCGAAAGCCAGACGGACGCCGTTGTCGAGGAACTGCTTCCACGGATACGACGTCTTGGCGCGTTGCGGCCCAATGCGTTCCACCGCCCAATGCATGTCGGTCAGCAAATGACTGGGCTGGACGGAAGCGATGACGCCAAGCTTGCGGAACTGAGCGAACTGATCGGGCGCGATAACCTGATCGTGCTCGATACGAAAGCGAAAGTCGCGCGAGCGATTGTTCTCGCGGGCATCGCGTTCGGCTTCGGCAAACGCGTCGAGCGCCATCTGCGCGGCACGATCGCCGATGGCGTGGAATCCTAACTGAAAACCGGCAGCCGAGCGCTCAACCGCCATGCGGTTCAACGTGGCTTGATCATATTGCGGCAAGCCGGAGTTGCCGGGATCGTCGGAGTAGGGCGCCAGCAACGCCGCTGTGCGCGAGCCCAGCGAGCCGTCCATGAAGCCCTTGAGCATTGCGGTGTGCAGCATGGGATCGTCGGCGGGATGTTGGGCGCGGTGCTTTTGCAGCCGGTCAGGCGAATCGTTGAAGGCAATCCATTCGCTGATGCGGAGGGTCAGCTTCCCTTCCCGTTCGAAGTCTTCGTAGATGAGGAAATCTTCCCAATCGGAATAATCCTGGACCGAGGTCACGCCCCAGCGAGCGGCCTCGGCGAGGGCCAACTCGATTCCGTGGCGACGCAGCGACAGCGAGGGACGAGGAGCTTTGGCAATCAGCATGGCGCGGGCCGTCTCACGAACGATGCCGGTGGCCTCGCCGTTCTGGTCGCGATCGATTTTGCCGCCGGGAGGATCGGGAATCTTCGCAAACATTCCCGCGGCCTTAAGGGCAGCGGTGTTGGCGACGGCGATGTGGCCATCGACACGCGATAACACGGCCGGATGGTCGCCGGTGACAGCGTCGATATCCTGGCGCGTTGGCAGCTTTTCGCCGGCCCAGAGCGTATGGTCCCAGCCGCCGCCAACGATCCAGTCTTCAGCTGCAGTGTTTTTGGCGTGCTCGGCAATGCGTTGCTGCATCTCCGCGAGAGACTTCACGCCGATGAGATCGACCTGCAACATTTCCCGGCCGCCGTAGGCGAGATGCACGTGCGCGTCGTTGAAGCCGGGCATGACGAAGTGTCCGCCAAGATCGACGACCTGGGTGTGCTCGCGCTTCAGCTTGCGAATGTCGTCATTGGAGCCGACGGCGATGATGCGGCCATCGCGAATAGCCATGGCTTGGGCGCGGGACGGAGTCGCCTGGGTGTAGATGTTGCCGTTGAGGAAGATGATGTCGGGCGGCGCTCCCCTCTCGGAATTACCGGTTGCGGATTTGCCTGACGTGACCAGGGACAAGATCATCGCTACTGTTAACAAACTCCTCATGAGGTTCGTTGCGCGTTCAAACAGCAAAGCCTGATCTCCCCTAGGCCCCAGATGCAACGCGGGATGGGTTTAGCCCGGCCCGCAAGTGCCGGGTAAAGTGGGAAAGTTGCACCGAGCCGCAGAGCGGCTGCCAGGATTCCCCCGCAGACTCTCACCGCTGCCACTGACAGCTGACAACGGACAACTGATCCCTCCGCGTTGGTCCTAGGAGCTAAAGCACCGTTCGAATCTGTCTTGCAACACACTTGCATCGATGCCGTCGGGTGAGCCGATAGCTACAATCTGGGTCAGCGGAAGGCGCTGACCCCACTCATCCTGCAAAGAAATATCAACCCGTTTGCCGACCACTTGCAACACCGCACGGCGGTCGGGAGCGTCGGAGGAATACACCACACCCTTGGCGCGATAAATGTTCGCCGGAAGTTTCGAGGCAGCGGAGCGTAAGGCTTCCAGCGACAGGGGACGGTCAGTCTCGAAGCTCCAGGTGCTGAAAGTCGAGCTATGGTGCTGATGGCTTTCGTGACTGCAGTTTCCGCTAGCGCACTTGTCGGCGGGCGCGAGGTCACCCTCCATCTGCGAGGGATCGAAGCGTCCGCTGGAGAGCAGGATTTCCATCGGCACCTCGCCGTGCGACGCTTCGACCAAACGGTAACGACCAAAGCGGTCGTCGAGCCACGCCCTGATTCGGCCCACCTCTTCGCGGCTGACGAGATCCGTCTTAGTCAAGATCAGCATGTCCGAGTAGGCGATCTGGCGAGTCTTCAACTCCATCTGCTCGGGCGCCGCGAAGATCTGCGACGCGTCCACGAGACACAGGATGCTGTCCAGACGGACACATCCCCGAAGGCTGGCGTTGATGAAGGTGAAGGCAATTCTGGAAGGATCGGCCACACCGCTGGCTTCAACAATGATGTAGTCAGGCTGTTCCGGGCGTTCCGTGATTTGCTCCACCGCGGTAAGCATGTCATCACGCATGCTGCAGCAGATGCAGCCGTTGGCCAGGCTGATAAGGTCGCCGCAGGCTTCCACACCGACCACCAGGTCGGCGTCGATGTTGATGGAGCCGAAGTCGTTCACCATGACCGCAATGCGAAGTCCGTGATCGCCGTGGAGGATACGATTGAGCAGGCTGGTCTTGCCGGCGCCGAGAAATCCGGTGAGCACGGTTATAGGAATGATCGTGGGATCGGTTTTTGCGTCGTGGTCGATCATGTTCCCTCTTCGCCTTACGTGGATGGCGGCTTAGTTTGTCCAGCCTTTCACTCGAGTCTTAGCGGTTAAGCTTCGGCGTTTACGGTGTCGCTGAGCACGTATTGGTGGTTGACGGCATGATGGATGCGCGGGCACCGACTTTGAACACCAGCCCAGAACCCAGGCTCCAGTTCCGGTGCGCTTGCAGTCAACGAAGCCTTTAAGTCTGCATACGTCAGCTCCGAGTGGAAGATGCGTCTCCGCTAACCGATTGTACGCGGCCCGAGGTGCGGAGTTCTGGGGATGTGTGGTGCCATAGTTGACGTGGCATCGTCGCTGACGATCGCAGAACGTCCACTTATTGCCTCGATTGCGTCTATGATCGGCGTGCGGTGGTTACAATCGATTCTTACTGCCGGTGAAACACTTCGACCCTTTGCCCCGATTCCCTGCCGACAACTTAGGAAATTGCGGTCAGGGTCACTCTCGCCTAGAGGTTACTCGTCGGCGACTCCGCTGAGCGCCAGGGCGACCAGCAGAATCCGCTTTAGCCCAAGGTCGCGGCCGGTCGGATCGTACCACTCGTGAATGGTATGGGCGCCGCCGCCGCTGCCGCCGGCGCCGATGGCGACGGCTTCCCTTCCCAACGAGAGCGGAATGTTGGCGTCGGTGGAAGCGCGCTGAATGCGGGCCGTGTTACCGAGTTGGGCATCTACGGCGCGCATCACTTTCAGCAGTTGCGAGTCCGCAGGCAGGTCGGCCGCCGGGCGGTTGCCGATAACCCGGACCTCAGCCGTCAGCAGCTCCTGCTTTTTGCGCGCGGTAATCTCGGGGATGACGTGGTCGAGAGCTTCATGCAGGGCGCGTTCCAGCCGGTCAAGCTCGTCCACCGATGCCGAGCGCGTGTCCACGCGCATGGTCGCCGACTCCGGAATGGAGTTCACCGACGTTCCGCCGTTGATGATGCCGATGTTGTACGTGGTCTTGGGCGAGACCGGGACCGGGGTGCGGCTGAAGCGGTCGATAACGCGAGCCAGCGCGACGATAGGATTGGCTACGCCAAAGTCGCTCCAGGAGTGACCCCCGAGTCCGCGGACCGCGACCTCATAGCGGCGGCTGCCCAGGCCCTCGGCAATGATGGTATCGGTGCCGGCGCCGTCCAGCACCAGCAGAGACGCGATGGTCGCCGACCAGCGCGGTTGCTGGTAGATGTGTCTCATGCCGCGCAGGTCGCCTTCGCCTTCTTCGCCAACGTCGCCAATGAACAGGATGGGGGCGACATTCGCGATTCCGGCGGCTTCGAGCGCACCGGCAATGGCCAGCAAGGCGACGACACCCGACGAGTTGTCGGAGATACCCGGGCCATAAAGCTTGTCGCCGTCGCGGCGCACCTCGATGGGCGTGCCGGCAGGAAAAACCGTATCGATGTGAGCGCTGAGCGCGATGAACGGAGCGGCGGGATCGCTGCCGGGACGGATGGCCAGGACGTTGCCCAACTCGTCACGATGAACGTCAGCCAGCCCCAGAGCGTTGAAGCGCTCGGCCAGCCACGCGCTGCGTTCGGCTTCGCCCCACGGGGGAGCCGGGATCGCAGTTACCTGGAGCTGAAGTTCTTCCAGCTCACGGGCGTGCGCGCGGAACCAGGCAAAGGCTTCGTGCACTCGGCGAAGCTCAGCCAGTCGCGACACCTGTTGCTGCGCAGAACGCGCGCTTCGAGATTCACTTGGCGAAAACGGCGTTGTGGAAGCAGTGCGAGCTGGAGGAGTGGGGCCCATGAGGATGTTCCATGGTAATACGGCGGGGGGGGGAACGAAAGCGCGTGCAAGGTGATCCGTCAGTCTGCATGAACGTCGATCACCTCCGCTAGCGGAATGAACAACTCACATACTTTTCATCCGCGCGCCACCGTAATGCGGCTGTCGACCCTTCGAAGGCTATCCGTTGGCATAAGCCGCCTATCGGTTTAGATAGCCAATGGCGAGCCAGGTTTTGTGTCGCCCGCCTGCGCTTGCGCTCGCAAGTTAAGGCGCATCAATTACTTAACCCCAAACCTGAAGCGCAGAACAGATCGCCGCAATGGGTCGCAAGAATTGGAAAGAAAACTGCACACAACGGCGAAGTGCAGGGGTTCCGTGTTATCAGGTCGCGTGGGTCTAGGGAGGTGGGCAATGAGTACAAGCGTTGCGCCAGGCTTTGAGAGAACCGAGATTTCACCAAGCGAGTTCGACCTGGTCCGCGCCCGGGTTGACAACCTGGAAGTCAAGGAGGCAGAAGCCAGGAAGCCCTGGTACCGTCAGCTTCCGCTGTGGATCAGCATTCTTTCGTTACTCGTTTCTGCCGGTTTCAGCGGGTACACCGCTTACGTACAGCAAAAGGAGCACCGGGCAGAAGAGCTGAAGAAGAGATTGGAAAGTGTGCGGGCGACTCTGCTGCAAATCGCTGACATTCGGGACCAGTTCTTACTGCTCGCTGCCTCGCCGGATCAGAACAACATGCAAATGACTCAACGCAGCTCGCAGTTGAACACCAAGAAACAGATCCTTATCGAAAACGCAGACGCGCTCATAGACGGCATCGAAACCGAGGTCAGTCCCGCTCTCCTCGTGGAACTCGCCTACGAAGAAAGTACGGACGGCCAGTATGGCGCTGCCAAGCGCCATTACGAGGATGGATTGCGGAGCAAGCAGCTGGACCCCTTGAGTTCCGTTTCCATATTGCGCTGCCTGGGCGAGCTCTATATGAAACCAAACACCGGCTTTCAAGACATTGAAAAAGGCAGGGCGGATTACCGCCAAGCCCTGAATTTGGCAGGGAACAATCAGGACGATGCAAGTCTCTCCAGTAAAACCTTTATCCACTCTGACTGGGCATATTCAGAATTCCTCGATCGCAACACCGCCGAGGGGGAAAAACACCTTGCCGAGGCGCAAGCTGCAGCCATGAAGATCGATCGGCAGGATGAGGTGGCCCGACGGCAAGCGCTAAGTTACATAGCCATGGCCATCAGTTATGCCGGTGGAACGAAGCAACCGCCGGCTACTGCCAACACCGCAAGCGACGCAACTTTGGCTGGGCAGTGGCGCATAAGTTATCCCGGCGAATCCGGCAGGAGCGGGGTGGTCACGGTTGTATCCGGTCCAGATGCCAAGACGACGACCGTCAACGTAGACATATTCGAGAACTCCAACTTAGTCAGGAAGTATTCTGGCTCACTCTATCGGCAAGCGGACGGGGCCATGCAAGTTGAGTGGAACGGCGTGCAGTCGACGCCTTCGCCGGCGATGCCGTGGATGTACGTCTACGGGATCACCAGCTTAAGGATGTCCAAAGACGGAAGTATGGTCGGCAAAGAATCCGTAGTAGGCGATACGACTCGTGTCATAAGGCTTCAAAAACTTGGGAGGTCATAGCTATGAACAGACGCCACTTTCTTCGTAAAGCAACGCAATTCACCGGCATAGCCTTGGGAGCCGCAGGTTTCGCACCGGCACTGCTCGCCGATATGCGCTGTTCGCCATTCGGCCCGACGGGGCTACAAACCTGCGAAGCAGGAATCGACTCGAGCCGTCTTCCGTTCCCTGTACAGAAGCAGTCCGAGTGGTGCTGGGCGGCATGCATTTCCATGGTATTCCAATATTACGGCCACTCCGTGTCGCAGGAACGAATCGTGCAGGAGACCTGGGGCGGGATTGTCAACATGCCGGGGCAACCGGAGCAAATCGTCAGCGACTTGAACCGCCAGTGGAAGGATGACAATGGACGTCGCTTCACCGCGAGGGGCGACGTTTATTCGGTGACCGCGGGGACGGCGGCGCAGGACCTTGAGGCCAACTATCCTCTTATCATTGGAAGCATGGGACATGCGATGGTCTTGACGGACCTGGTATACGTTCGCAATTTTCAAGGCCAAGGCCAGGTGCAACAGGCGGTTGTGCGCGATCCCTGGCCGGGCAGGGGCCGTCGAGTACTGAGCGCGCAGGAGTGGTTTGCGATCCAGTTCGCAGCCCGCATCAGAGTCAGCTGATACAGTCCCGACATTGGCTTCCGGAGCGGGGAAAAGGCGGCGCGAATCCTGGTTGCTACGAGGCCAGCTCCGACTGCACTCCGTTCGCCGACTGAACGCACTCCATGATCTCCTCGTCGGTCAGCATGCGCTCGGATTCTTTGGCGCGCTGGTAGATGCGATCGACTAACTCGTCGGTGGCGGGAATCTTGTGGCGTTCCAGCCAGAACTGCACGTTGGATTTGCCGCTCATGGGACCGACCTCGATGATCTGCTCCATGCCGAAGAAGTGCGACGGCACGCCTGAGTAAATGCTGTTGGCCAGCATCACATCGTTCTTGCGATAAGCCTTGATGACGGCCGCGGCGTGAACTCCAGTTCCGGTGCGGAAGGCGTCATCGCCGACCACGGGATAATTCTTGGGAATCGGTACGCCCGTCGCTTTTGCGACCGTATCGCAATACTCCTTCAGCTTGGTCAGGTCCTGGCTCTTCCAAGGTTCAATGCCGAGCAGCTTCAGATTGACCAGCATCTGGTCCATCTGCGTGTTGCCGACGCGCTCACCGATGCCGCATGCAGTAGCGTGGACGACCTCGGCCCCGGCAACCAGGGCAGCAATCGAGTTGGCAACTGCGAGACCGCGATCGCAATGGCCGTGCCACTCCACACGAATATTCTCGCCGGACGGCTTCACCACCTCTTCAATGACGAAGTGCATGAGCGCGACCACGCCCATCGGGGTGGCGTGTCCGCAGGTGTCGCAAATGACAATGGCTTTCGCGCCATGACTGATCGCCGTGCTGTAGAGGCGCTTGATGGTTTCCGGATCACAGCGCGTGGTGTCCTCGGTCACGTACATCACGTCGAGGCCAAGCGAGACGGCATACTTGACCGCGTTCTCCGTGGTGCGAAGCAGAAAGTCGTCGGTCCAGTCTTCGGTATAGCGGCGGATGGGGCTCGAGCCGATGAATGTGGCCACTTCAATGGGGACGCCGGTGCGCTCCACGATTTCGGCAACGGGGCGAATGTCGTTCTGATGAGTGCGGGCGGCGCAGTTAGGCTTGATCTTCATTTTGGCGCGGCCAATCTCGCTGGCCAGGGCCTCACAGTGAGCCACGGCGCGCGGGCCTGCGCCCGGCAAGCCGATGTCGAGCATGTTGATGCCGACGGCTTCCATGAGATGAAGGATCTCGATTTTCTCTTCGATGGAGGGATCGCGCACCGACGGCGACTGCAGGCCGTCGCGCAGCGATTCGTCATTCAGCAGGACACGGCCGGCCGGGACCATCGAGCGAGCGTAGATCGTGTTCCAGTCGTAAATCAGCTCAGAAACATTGGCAGTCACGTAATTGGCACCCCATCAACCGACGCCCCACAGCGCCGGCCCACCCAATATCATAAACAGGATGGGCAAAGAATCGGAACAGCAGATCCCTCGCGGTCTAAAGACCACTCGTGATGACAAGGCATAGGGACTCTCATCAGCTCCGGGACCTGTATCGAGTCGATTATCGCCGAAAGCCGCCCTAATGCTTGTCTTTTTCTTCCTGGCCGGGTTTCGATGTCAGAGTCAGCCCAAACACCGACGGCTGTCCCAGACCGGCAACATTGCGGCCGCGCGGCTCTTCGTCGCTGGGCAGATACAGCGTCCGGCAATGCTCGCAGCGATAGATTTCCGCCTTGTCACCAAAGGCCTTCTGAACATCGCCACACTTCTGCTCCAGCACGTCGACCCAGTAGGACCAGCGCTTCAGGTGGCCGCCGCACAGCTTCTTTTTTTCGTCGAGCTCGTTGCAGGCCCGCTGAAACGCCTTCTTGTACTTCACCTTGTGTTTGGGAAGCTGAGGAGCTTCACTCTGCGGCGCGTCGGACATCTTGGCAGTATCCCTTGTTGTCGTGAATATCGCAATATCGGAGGAATGCTTCGGAATCAGGGCCGTAAATCCGGCTGGCCGGGCCAACCGCGCGTGAGGCTCCTCATCTAACTGAAGAGCGGGAGGTATGCCCGATGTTCTCACTTGGAAAATGGGGCCGAACCGATATGGGGAGCGAGGAACATCCGGCTAGCCGGTGGCAAAAAGTCATACGGCCACCCACGGAGGAGATGGAACCGGAGAGCGAACGTCCGGCGTTCATTCGCAGGTATCTTGATCTGGCCGACCTGCTCATCAAACGAGTGCAGAACAGAGTTGAGCGGAGTCGCTTAAAAACCAGATCGAGTCGCCGAAAAGCGGCTTGAATGTCCTCAGATTCGGGTTGAGCGCCGAAACAATCCTGCCGACCTGAGAGCGCCCTTGATTCTTGAGGTCCAGCTCCCGGCAAACAGCAGGTCGATAAATCCGTTCATCTGCTGTTGGTACTGCTTGCCATAGCCAAACCACCAGACCTTGCGAATCCCGGGAATCAGGTCGACGTCCACGTACTTCGTTTGCACCAGCTCGCGCAGTCCCATCTCGCCGTGGGTGCGACCGATACCGCTCTGTTTGAAGCCGCCGTGCGGCGCTTCGGCGATGCCGAAGCAGGAGATCATGTCGTTGAGCATCACGGTTCCGGCCTTGATTCTCGCGGCCATCGCCTCGCCGCGCCGTCGGCTGCCGGTCCAGACGCTGGCGGCAAGGCCAAACTCGCTGTCATTGGCTAGCCTGATCGCCTCTTCGTCGCTGTCGAAGGGCGCGACCGGCAGCACTGGCCCGAAAGTTTCCTCCTGCATAACGCGCATGTCGTGGGTGACGTCAGCCAGCAAGGTGGGGGCGTAGAAATTCGGACCCACCTCGCTGAGCCGCTTGCCACCGGCCAGTAAGCGCGCGCCGCGCTGCACGGCGTCGTCTACCTGTGCCTCGACAATCTTCAACTGCCGCTCGTGGATCATGGGTCCGATTTCGACTTCGGAATCGATGCCGTTTCCGACGCGCAGCTTGGCAATCTTCTCGCGACACCTGGCGAGAAATGGCTCGTAGAGGCTGCGATGGACGTAGCAACGTTCCAACGACAGGCAGGTTTGACCAGCATTCATGAAGGCTGCCCAAAGAGCGCCGCTGGTGGCGACTTCCAGATCGGCATCGTCGAGCACGATCATGGGATCTTTGCCGCCGAGTTCCAGCACCACCGGCAACAGGCGACGCGCGGCGGCTTCGCCTACCCGTTTTCCGGTGGCAACGCTTCCGGTGAACATCAGCTTGTCGATGGCAGACTCGACCAGGGCCGCTCCAGCCGGGCCTTCGCCGATGACCACCTGCATTAGGTCGGGATGCAAGCCGGCCGCTAACAGCAAGCGCTGCAATTCCAGCGCGACCAGCGGAGTACATTCCGAAGGCTTCAGCACGACAGCATTGCCGGTGACCAGCGCGCCCAGCGTCTCGATGGCCGGGATGGAGAACGGATAGTTCCACGGCGCGACGATGCCGATGACGCCATAGGGTTCGTGAACCAGCTTGCCGCGCTTGGTCTTCATGGCGAGATTGCCGTGCGGCAGCGGCTGATCGCGAAGGAATCGATACGCATTGCGAATGCAGAACTCGGCGGCGTCGAGCACGACCAGGACCTCGGTGGCGAGCGCTTCCGCGGTGGGCTTGCCGGCCTCGCGGCAAATCAACTGAGCGACGTCGTTGCGGCGTTCGTTCAGGAGTTGCTGAAACTTTCGCAGGATGGCGATGCGCGCGGATACCGGCGTCGCCTGCCATTGCGGCTGGGCGGATTTGGCGCGGGTGACGGCGGCGCGAACGTCGTCGGCAGTCGCGCACGGCAATTCGGCCAGGACCTCGCCGGTTGCGGGGTTGGTGCTGACGAGGGTTGCGGTCCTGATGGTTCTTGCTTCGCTTGCCATGAATAGAGCAGCTTCCGGCCTGGTTTAATTCTGATGCTGAGCGCCTACGCCCGCGATCTCCCACACCACGCCGCAACCGTCCTCGCAGTTCCCCGTACCTCCGAAAGCCGTTGTGCCGTAGAGATTGCCGTTCGCGTCGAGCACCGGAGTGCCAAGAGGCTCCCTGCCGTCACTGCCGTTGAAGTCGTGGAGATCGACCACGCTGCACCCTTGGCTGCAATTGGTCAGCTCGAATACCCAGCCGTCTTGATGGGCGCCGCCGCCATAACACGCCCCAAATAAATCACCAGCTGCGTCCATCGTTACGCCACCATAGGAGCTACAGGAGCTGAAGAAGTAAAGCGTGGAGTACGTCCACCCTGGGTCTAAGCGGGTCAGTTCGAAAACTGCCCCACCTCCATTTTGTCCGCCCTCAGCCGTTGTGCCATAGAGGTTGCCAGAAGCACCGATGATTAGGTTACCGTGCGAGATAGTACCCACTCGTCCCGTCGAAGTTAACCAGGACATTCTCCAGCCAACCTCCGTCGGAAGGCATCAGTCGGTAAACCATGCCGTCGCCGAAGGTTCCTCCGTCGGCCGTGGTTCCGTACACATTTCCGGGTGTATCGAGGACCACACCCGCAATTGGAGCCAGCCCGTCAGCACCGCTGCCGAAATTATGAATGATGCTCTCCGTGTATCCTGCGCCTGACGACGTCAGTTCGAACGTAGTCCCGCCGTTATACATACCTCCAAGGTATGTCGTGCCGTAGATGTTGCCCGCTTGATCGAAGATCAGATCCGCGTAGGCGCGGGTATTCGCCATCCGGCATTCCCGTAAAGGTGTAAAGTACGGTTTCGTCCCAATAGCACAGTATCGACCTGCAAAACGTAGCCGGAGGTCTCAGTTCGAACACCGTCCCGTAGTCTGCACCGCCGCCGGAATAGGTCGTGCCATATAGGGCGCCATTTGGGCCGATCACTACCCCGCCGTATGGGGCGCCTCCATCGCTGCCCCCGGTAAATTCGTTCAGCGGGCTAAAAACCCAACTCGAACCACGCAGCGTCAGCTTGAAAACTGTGCCGGCATTGTGGGCTCCGCCGGCTGACGCCGTTCCGTACAGAACTCCGAGGGTCCGACGGTAACACCGGCAAGAGGATTTGCCCCGTCCGCCCCGCCTGTGAAGTAGTGAAGCACGCTGAACGTCTGCGCCTGCATGGGGTGGGTTGTGAGGAGTGTCAACCCGAAAACGACCGGCCATCGCGGACATGTTCACGCACGAGCTGACGCGGGGCGGAAATCTGCGAATAAATGCTGTTTGCCCGTCCATAGCCTTCCCCTTTGGTTGAGCACGAATTTCCTGACCTCAACAACCGCACCACCGGTACGCTTATCTCATCTGTTTGCGACTTCTAGTACTCGACGCTGACCAGATACAGGCCGCAAGCGGCAGCCGTGGGTCCGGCGGCACTGCGATTGCGGGCTTCCAGGATGGTTGGCACGTCGCTAGCCTGCAGCGAACCTTTGCCGACGAGGAGGAATGTTCCTACCAGATTCCGCACCATGTGGTGCAGAAATCCGTCTCCTCGCACAGTGTAGATCAACTCCTCCCGTGTGCGGGCCCACAGCGAGGAATGAATGGTGCGAACGTTGCTGACGATTCCGGAAGGGGAAGGCCGTCGTCGTTCTTCCGCTGCCCCGCCCTGGCCAAAAGAAGGCCAGAATGGGGCACCCGTTTCTTTTATTGCTGCCGCTTCGCCGCCGGTCTCGGGATGACGGAACCGGGCACCCGCCTTTTCTTTTTCTTCTTCCGCCGCTTCCGCAATTCGTGCACTGCGGTCGGGATCGGAGGCTGCGAATGAAGTGAAATCGTGCTTGCCGACAACCTGATCGGCGGCACGTATCACGGCATCCTCATCCATGGGATAGGGATCGTGGTAAACGTATCGCGCCAGAAACGGCGGACAAACATCTCCACGGTAGATGCGGTAACGATAGGTCTTGGCTTTTGCGGAGTGGCGGGCGTGAAAGCCCTCGGGCACAACTTCCACAGAATTTATTCGCACCGACGCGGGCAACATGTCGTTTAGAGCAATCACCAGATTGCGTTCGGGGATGCGGGCTTTCCAATTGCACCGACGCCACCTGCGCCAGGGCGTGAACTCCTGCGTCGGTGCGTCCCGACCCTTGCGGCAAGACGTCTTCACCCGTGAGGCGCTTGAGACAGTCGGCGAGCGTGCCCTGCACGGTTGGCAATCCCGGCTGCACCTGCCATCCGTGGAATTCGGAACCGTCATATGCCAGCGTGATTTTCAGATTGCGGCCCACAGGCTCCTCAATATTAACGATTCCTGTTTAAGCTTTTCGATCTGTTAAGCAGTGTAAAGGTATGTAAAGCATCCACTTGTCACAGTTCTGCGTCAGCTATACTAACTTTCTGCGAACGTGAGGTTGAGATCAATTTCCATCCCCCTGCGACGTCAGCTTGAGACCGAATCGCCGCCAACTGTTCCGCCACCTAAGTCAGGCGAGAGAAAAGTGCCGCAAAGGCATCTAGAACTGTTGGCGTTCTTCCAGGAGAAGCAAAGAATGTCTGTTTCTAATCCGACTTCGAATCGTGCATTCGTGCCAGCGTGCCTATTCCCGCTGCTGTTGATTGGGATGCTTGCCATCTCGAGTTTCGCCCAGGATGCAGCGCCGCAACAGAATACCGTGCCGGCGCAGCAGAGCGCGCCCGACGCAAGTGCAGCGCCGCAACCGGCCACCGCACAAGCAACAACTGGAGCGCAGCCGAACGCCGCGCCGGAGTCGACGCTGACGCCCCTGCCGCAAGCGCCCGCGCCGCAGCGCAACGCCCATCCGTATTCGGAGAGTGACTACACGCGGGGGCGCCGGCAGTGGCCCAATCCGTTCATCATCTACGCCCCGCGCGAGATCGGCCCCCTGCGCGTGCAAAACTCCCCGCGGGTGGATCAGATCATCCGTGACGGCAAGATGTACCTGTCGATGAACGACGCCGTCGCCATGGCTCTGGAGAACAATCTCGACATCGGCATTCAGCGCTACAACCTGTCGATTGCCGACACCGACATCCTGCGCACGTCGTCGGGCGCGGTAGCGTTGGGCGTGAATGCCGGCCTGCTGCAGGGAACGCCCGGCGGTCAAACGGGCACGACGGCGGCCGGCGGCACAGGCACCTCGACTACCGGCGCCACCGGCGGCGGTGTGGGTGGCACGACGATCGGTGTGGGCGGCGCCGGAGCGGGCGCGGCCGGTCTGGTCACCTCAACCCAGGGCGAAGGACCGCCGCTCGACAGCTACGATCCGGTCATCACCGGAACGGGTTCGATAGGTCACTCGGTTACACCCGAATCCAACACGGTATTCACTGGCACCAATGAGTTGTACGAGAACACTACGACGGCCAACTTTACCTACACCCAGGGATTTCCTACGGGCACGCTGATTACCGCAGGCTTCGACAACACCCGGCTTTGGCAAAACTCCATCAACAACACCCTCAATCCCACGCTGACGCCGACTTTCAGCTTTCAGGTGCGGCAGCATCTGCTGCAGGGTTTCGGCTACGATCCCAACCTGCGCTATTTGCGCATCGCCCGCAATAACAAGCTGATTACGGAAATCACGTTTCGTGACCAACTGATCACCACGGTCTCGCAGATCGAAAACATTTACTGGGACCTGGTCAACGCCTACGAAAACGTGACCGTGCAGCAACGAGCGCTGGACCTGGCCAACAAGACGCTCTCCGATAATCAAAAGCAGGTTGCCCAAGGGACTTTGGCGCCGCTTACCGTCGTGCAGTCGCAGAGTGCGGTCGCTACCGCCAAGCAGAACCTGATTGCGGCCCAGGTGGCCCTTCAGCTGGAACAGTTGTTGATGAAGAATGCGGTCACGCGCAATATGGCCGACCCGATCCTCGCGGTCGCGCCGGTGATTCCTACCGACACCCTCAACACCACGTCGGAATATGAGATAGGTACGGTGGACGAACTGATCGCGCAAGCCATGAAAGAGCGGCCGGAGATCGCGACCGCCCGTCTGACCTTGACCAACAACATCATCACCAAGAAATCGCTTCGCAATGAATTGCTGCCGACGCTTGATCTGTACGCCTTCTATGGCGCCACGGCGCTGGCCGGGCCTGCGAGTGCTTTATGTACGGACCCCGCTCGCTGCGCCTTGCCCGGATTCCCAACGAGCTACGCCGGCGCGTTCAGCAACCTGTTCAACGGCAGCGCTCCAGACAAGGGCGTGGGCGTGAATCTCAGCATCCCGCTGCGCAACCGCCAGGTGCAAGCCGACCAGGTGCGCAACGATCTGGAGTATCACCAGGCGCAACTGAGTCTGCTGCAAACCGAGAACACCATCCAGTTACAGGTGCGCCAGGCGCAGTTTGCCTTGACGCAAAATTGGGTCGCGCTGCAAGCGGCGATTTCGGCCCGCGATTATGCCGCCGAAGCCCTGGACGCGGAGCAGAAAAAGCTGGTGATGGGAGCGTCCACCGGTACGCTGGTGTTGCAGGCGTCGAGCAACTTGACGCAGGCCGAGTCCAGCGTGCTGGCCGCCGCCACCAACTACGAAAAGTCTAAAGTGCAGCTTGATCTTTCCACCGCAGAAACGCTGAGCAAGCTGGGCATTGATGTAATCGACGCGGAAGGCAGCCAGTTGAAACACGCGCCCACGGTGCCAGGCGTGGTTCCCGCGAACGCTCCCAACCAACTGACAACGCCTCATCTTGTGCCGCTGGGTCCGGGAGGAGTCGGTACCGGCCCAACCATGGCGCCGCAGCCGCAAACGCCGCCGCAGCAACCGGCGTCGCCGCCCCAACAGTGAGGCTGGCTCACCGGCGGACGAACGTCGGCGATCAACCAACACGGCTTGATGTGATGGGCTGCCTTTACGCCGTCGGCTCGAGAGGTTTAGGAAGTACGCTTCGGATTACAATCTGTGATGTAGATGTGATTTACTGTATGTCTGGTAGCGGACAGTAAGATTCGCGCCCTGGAGTGAGGCCCGACCGAGTTGAACTTGGTCCGCCTCAGACCACGGTGTGAGAGCTGCTGAGGAAAAAGACTTCCTGCGGCTCGCTTGAAACGTCTCGAGTGCACCTCATCGGGTTGCGAAAGAGAGCCACTCGCGAGAGGTCAATCATGGCGATGGAATGGTCGAGGCCGCAACCCTCAGGCCACGTCCTCGTCATCACGAACAATCGCGACGATGCCAGGGCCATCCGGAATTCCCTGCTGGATGTAGGCCCGGAGCCGTTGCCGGTGGAGTGGGTCAGCACTCTGGCCGAGGGCCTGGACCGCCTGAAACGCCTGGCGGTTGAGGCTGTCATTCTCGATCTCTCCCTGCCCGACGGCCACGGGATTGAAACCTTCGACAGAGTGTCGATCGGCGCACCGGGAATTCCTATCCTGGTTTTGAGCGACTTGGCCGCGGAAGAAGTCGCCAAAGAAGCAGTGCGCCGCGGCGCTCAGGATTACCTTCCCAAAGATCGTCTGGATGCCTACTCGCTTCCCCGCGCCGTGCAGACTGCGATTGCGTTGAAAGCCGCAGCCGAGATGCTGGGCGACGACCGCGAGCGAGCCGAGGCAACGCTCAACTCTATTGGCGATGCGATTCTTAGCACGGACCTGGCGGGCAGGATCACCTATCTGAATGCAGTAGCGGAAAGAGTGATGGGCTGGACGTTCGCCGAAGCCCTGGGACGGCCTCTGGATGAGGTTTTCCGGATCGTCGACCGGGAAACTCGCGAGTCCGCCGCCAATCCTCTGGAATTCGCGATCGAACAAGAACAGATGGTGGGGCTTACGGCCGACTGCCTGCTCGTCCGGCGCGACGGATCGGAGTTGGCCATTGAGGATTCTGCCGCACCCATCCGCGATCACGCAGGGCGAATCGTGGGCGCGGTACTTGTGTTTCGTGATGTGGGTAGGGCACGGGCCCTGGCGCACAAAATGTTTCATCTGGCGCTGCATGACTCTCTCACGGAATTGCCCAACCGCGTTCTGTTGAATGACCGGCTGCACCAGGCGGTCAGGATGGGAGAGCGCCACCACAAGAAACTTGCCGTGCTATTTGTCGACCTGGACCACTTCAAGTCGATCAACGATTCGCTGGGTCATGCAGCCGGCGACGCGCTGCTTAAGTCAGCGGCAACGCGCATGCGCGAGACGCTGCGCGACATGGACACCGTCAGCCGCCACGGCGGAGACGAATTTGTGATCCTGTTGCCGGAGATCGAGGAGACCAGCGACGCTGCTCTGGTGGCGGGGAAGATCCTCAGCGGACTGGCAGCGCCGCATATCGTCGAGGGTCGCGAGCTGCAGGTGAGCGCCAGCATAGGAATCAGCATCTATCCCGACCACGGGCAAGCTGCAGAACTGCTGGTGAACCGCGCCGACCTCGCCATGTATGAGGCCAAGAAGAGCGGGGGCAGTAAGTATCGGTTCTTCGAGTAGGCTGGATTGCTGTTTCCAATTCCATCCGCGGCTCGGGGTAGTGTCTCAGTTTGAAATCGCTGGCTATGGGAACAGCAGAATAGTATGACGGTCGCAGAGCTGAAACCTTATCAGGACAAGACTGTGGTTCTGCGTTTCTGGAATGGCGAGATTGCCACTGTGAAGATTGACTTCGTAGATGCCGAGTATGAGGACATCATCGTGGACATAATCAATACCAACCGAAGAGACCGATACGCGGGACCCTCAAATGCCGTCTACGCAGTTCCAGTTGTCCAAATTGCTTCCGTTGAGGCAAAAAAGCGGCGGCAGTAAGTATCGGTTCTTCGAGTAGGCTGGATTGCTGTTTCCAATTCCATCCGCGGCTCGGTCACGCCTTGCTCCCATCCTTCGCATCTACTAGCATGGAAGGTTCGTCCTAATTGTGGGGTAGATCATGGCTAGCAGCCGCAAGTCTAACGGGAAAGTTCTGTCTGAATCGCCGGTGACCGATCTGTTTGAGGCCGGGCGCCATCCTTCCGAGTCCGAAAAGGAATGGGCTGAGAAGGCCCTCGCGCCAACGCTGGACAAGAATCCGGAGAAACCGATTGGCGAGCCAACCGGCGTCAACCTCGACGAGCACGGCAACGCGCGCTTCACCACGATTTCCGGCGTGCCCATTCGCCGTCTCTACACGAAGGCTGATTTGCCGGAGGACTGGAACTACGACAGCTACCTCAACTATCCCGGCCAGCCGCCGTACACGCGCGGCATTCACGCCTCCGGCTATCGCGGCAAGATGTGGACCATGCGCCAGTTCTCCGGCTTCGCCTCCCCGGAGGAGACCAACCAGCGCTACAAATATCTGCTGGCACACGGCGGTCAGGGGCTGTCGGTCGCGTTCGACCTGCCGACGCTGATGGGTTACGACAGCGATCATCCTTTCAGCGAAGGCGAAGTGGGCAAGTGCGGTGTCGCCATCGATTCGCTTGAGGACATGGAGATCCTCTTCGACGGCATCGACCTGGAAAAGACCACCGTCTCGATGACCATCAACTCGCCCGCATCGATCTTGTGGGCGATGTACCTCGCAGTCGCCGAAAAACAGGGCGCGGACTGGAAGAAAATTTCCGGCACGATTCAGAACGACATTCTGAAGGAATACATCGCGCAGAAGGAATACATCTATCCGCCGGCGCCGTCGATGCGGCTGGTGATCGACACCTTCGAGTTCGGCTCGTTGTTCACACCGCGCTTCAACACCATCTCCATCAGCGGCTACCACATTCGCGAAGCCGGCTCGACTGCATTGCAAGAGCTGGCCTTCACCATCTACGACGGCGTGGAGTATGTGGAATGGGCGCGCCGTCGCGGGCTCGATGTCGACGAATTCGGCCCGCGCCTCAGCTTCTTCTTCAACGCGCACAATGATTTCTTTGAGGAGATTGCCAAGTATCGCGCGGCGCGCAAAATCTGGTATCGCCTGATGAAGGACCGCTTCGGCGCCAAGAACCAGCGCACCTGGCTGATGCGCTTCCACACCCAGACGGCGGGCGTCTCGCTGACCGCGCAGCAGCCGATGAACAACATTGCGCGCGTCGCCATCCAGGCGCTGGCGGGCGTGCTGGGGGGAACGCAGTCGCTGCACACCGATAGCTACGACGAAGCGCCTAGCGCTGCCGACCGAAGAAGCGGTGCGCATCGCGCTGCGCTCGCAGCAGATCATCGCTTACGAATCGGGCGTGGCGCAGACCGTCGATCCGCTGGGGGGGGCGTACTTTGTGGAGCGCTTCACCCTCGACATGGAGAACGGGGCGTTCGATTACTTCAACAAGCTCGATGCCATGGGCGGCATGGTCGCGGCCATCGAGAAGGGTTATCCGCAAAAGGAGATTGCCGAAGCCAGCTACCAGTTCCAGCGTGCCACCGAGGCACGAGAGAAGATCATGGTCGGCGCAAATGAGTTCGTGGTGGATGAGCCCTCGCCGCACATTCTCTATATCGGCGAAGAGGTGGCGCAGGCGCAGAGCAAGAAGCTAAAGGCGCTGCGCGCGCGCCGCTCCAATGACGACGTGCAACGGCGGTTGGAAGCGCTGAAGAAAGCCGCGGCGCAGGAGCCGAAAGCCGGCGATAACGGCCAGATCTCGCCAGCGAACACCATGCCGTTCATCGTGGAAGCGGTGAAGGCTTATGCGACGGTCGGCGAGATTTGCGACGCGCTGCGCCAGGTTTATGGCGAGTACACGGAGACGGCGTTTGCGTGAGGAAGGCCGCTGTTCGCTCTTCGCTCTTCGCTTTTCGCCCTTAGCCGGCGGTGGTGCCCTACCGATGCTGCCATCCCGAGCGGAGTGAGAGCGCGAAGCGTCGAACGCGCCGGGGGATCTGCGGTTCGCTGGCGGTCCTGGAATCTTACGTCATGAACTTGCTTCGAGGAGCTGCCGGGCGCCAACACACAAGGCGCAACCCTCGAGGAGGCCCGCGCCAATTGCAGGAAGCTGTCGCCCTGGTGCTGGAGGCAAACCGGACGCTGGCTCAGGAAGCCACCGGAGGGAAGGACGTAATTCGCGAACCGCTGAAGGTCGGTGCGTGAAACGTCGTGAACTCGTTCGACACCTCGAACGTCACGGCTGTGAACTGCTGCGCGAGGGAGCTAACCATACGTGAACCGGGTCGCTGGCAAGTCGTCGGCGGTTCCCCGCCACACTGAAATCGACGAGATCTCGCCAGGAAAATCTGGCTTCGCGGATTCCGTCACGGTGAACCCCCGTAACGATTTTTTCGCACGACTCCAAAGGTGGTCAGAACAGCTTGCTCCGGACTACGAAAACCAGACTGCGGATGCCGGAGCCGAACTAGCATGATGCTCGGTGAGCTCAGGACCGTTACCGGTCTGGACGGCTGGTGCTGGTGGGCTTCGAGGCGCTGAGAACCGTGAACGACTTCCGAAGGGATGGTGCAAACGGAGCTTTGGGAAGCCGAAGACAGACTGGAGTTGGCTCGATGCCCAGTAGACGGGTCGCCGCTCGTACGCTGTTCGATCTGCAGGTTCAGGCAGTAGGTGCCGACGTTAAGGTCGGACCGCGAAGCTGGTGTTCTCTTGGCAAACGTTGTAACCGTACTGGTTAGCAGTGCAGCTGCCGGTGCCGAAGTATACGGCTGATCAAAGGGGCTGGTGCCGCCGTTTTCGCGCGAGGTAATCGACAGTTCAGCCGAGGTCAGAGGGTCGCCTGGGAAGAGCCATATGCCGAAAGCACGCCAGTGATTTCGGTGTCGTTGTACGGGAGTTAACGTATCGCTTACGATGACATCGAAGTCAATGTGTCAAGCATCGACGTGTCCCGTTGATCGGACCGTTGCTGTAAGCGATTTGAGATGCAGCCGGAACAGCCGCCAACATCAGGCATAACGCGAGCAGTGATAGCGAAGCAATACCCATTTTCACGACAGTTCCTCCCGCGAGTTGAAGTCAGAACAGCTTGCGCCGGACTACGCCAGCCAGACTGAGGATGCCGGAGCCAAACAGCATGATGCTGGCGGGCTCAGGAACCGTGCCGGTCGTGGTGGTGCTGGTGCTGGTCGTGGTGGTGCTGCTGGTGGTGCCGAGAACCGTGAACGCTTCCGAAGGAATCGTACCGACGGAGCTTTCAGAAGCCGAAGACGGACCAGAGTTCTCGTCCCAGTAAACCGGGTCGTCGCAGGGTGCGCAGGCGTTCTGCAGGTTCAGCCAGTAGGTGCCGCTGTTGAGCGTCGGGCCACTGAACGTGGTGTTCTCCGTGCAGACGTTGAAGCCGAACTGGTTGGCAGTGCAGGCGCCCGTGGTGAAGTTGACGGTCTGATCGAAGTAGCTGGTGCCGCCGTTTTCGCGGGAGGTGATCGACAGTTCAGCCGTCGTCAGGGTGTCGCCCGGGAACAGCCACATGCCGAAGCTGGCGCCGGTGATGGTCGCATTGTTGTTAACGACATTGAATGTGTCGCTGACGATAAACCCGAAGTTGATGGTCCAAGCGTCAGTGTTGCCGTTGATCGGACCATTGCTGTAGACAGTTTGAGCCGACGCCGGAAAGGCCAACGTGAGGAACAGTGCAAGCAGCGATAGCGAAGCAGTACGCATTTTTGCTCCCCCGTCTGCCTTTCGCAATCCTTGTACCAGCCTAAGTCCATCGGATTGCCGGATTTGCTGGAGATCCAATCGCGACTTGTGCAGGCACTTGCGACATTGTCCAAGCGAGTCGCCTCACAACGTCATTTCTCGCGATTGTTGGCGCAGTATATTTGTGCCATACGAAATACCACTTACGAGCGGCGCGACACAATGCCCTAGATCGCCCGGAAATAGCCCTGGCATCGACGAGAAGGCGGACGGCCGACGTGAACATCCTCCGAGCGTTTCAAGGTGCCTGAAATCGCCGTTAAACGCAAAGTTTCGATTTGGAACTCATTGACCAGCCATGAGTTAATTCCCGATTCGGGAAATGCGTTGGTTCCCTGCCGGATCACTCGACCGGTAAGACAAATTGAAAGCTCTCGCTGCCAACCGGAACGGTCACCCGCACCAGTCTGGCTTTCTTACCGTGGTTCGACGCGGCTGCGCTCTCGGAGAGCTTGCCCAACGGAAAATAGAGCACGCCGGCAACGTTGGCGCGCTGCGGAATGGTGTTGGACAGAAGGGCGCATTGTTCCACGAAGTCAGGCGAGTTTTGCCGCTGTAATTGCGCCAGCACATCCGCACCCTGGCCCTCACGGGTGCGCAGCCGGCATACTATGTCGCATTCCTCGGCGTGGCCCGAATCTTCGCCCGGTTCCAAGGCGCCGGGGGTATCGGTGTAGAGCAGATTGTTTCCCACAACCCCACCGCTATTAGCGTTCGCCCGCGCGGCCATCGCCCGCATCATCTGGAGGAATTGAGGACTGGTCATCTCGCTGGTGATGGGGGTGTCGGGGGTATCGCTGCCCGCCATGGCATTCACGCCAAAGCGCGCCATGTTGTACGATTTGCGCATTCTCCTGGCCAGTTCTGCGCCCGGGATCGCAGCCACCGCATGTCCGGCGACGTCTTCCACCAGGATATCTTCCGGCTTGATCGTGACCGAGTGCTGGCCTGCGTTATACACGCGCACTTTCACCGCCAGAAATTTATGGTTTATGACCGAATGGGCCGCGGCGACAACCGTATGGTCGGTTGCGCTTTCGTACTGATACACGATTCCATCGACGTAGAACGTGCCCTCGGGCAGCTCCTGGCGACGGCGGAGCCGAGGCTTCGGACGGGTTCTGGGCAAACAGCGAACAGCTAAACAAGAGAGCACATAGTAAATAGCGCATGAAGCCTCCGATCGCGAGCACATAGGAATCTGGATAGCAGATCGGCAAATGCGGGTTGCGGCATGAGAGCGCCGGCCGCTTTTCGCTTTTCGCTCTTCGCTTTTCTCCGTGCGCTCTTCGTCCTTGCGTGCAGCGATTTCGACTGCCAGGGGTCCTTCGACTTCGCTCGGGATGACAGCTGGGAAAGAACAGCAGGTCCCTCCGCTCGGACTTAAGTCCTCGGTCGGGATGACACAACTGATAGAACGAGGAGCGAAAAGCGAGGAGCGCCCAGCGAAGAACGTCTTCGCGGCGTCACAACGCGGCGCCGCTCCGCGGTGCTAGACTTACCACGTGGTCAAGGCCATCCCGACTTCCGTTGCCGGCACCGACGGCGATCCTGCCGAGCGCGGGACGCTCTACCTGGTGGGAACGCCCATCGGCAATCTGGGAGACATAACCCTGCGCGCTCTCCAGACCTTGAAGGATGTTGACCTGATCGCCTGTGAGGACACGCGGCAAACGGCCAAGCTGCTGAATCATTACGGCATCGAAAAGCCCACGCTCAGCTATCACGAGCACAACGAACTGACCCGCGCGGCTGAAGTGGTGGTGCATCTGGAACGCGGCGATAACGTTGCCGTGGTCAGCGATGCAGGCATGCCTGGGGTCAGCGATCCGGGATACAGGCTGGTGGCGCTGGCCATCCGCCACCATATTCGCGTGGTGCCGATTCCGGGGGCTTCCGCCTTACTCTCGGCGCTGGTCGCCAGCGGTCTGCCTACCGACTCCTTCCACTTTGGAGGATTCCTGCCCGCCAAGTCCGGGGCCAGGCGCACCGCGCTGGAGGCAATCCGCAATTCTCCGCGCACGCAAATCTTCTACGAGGCGCCCCACCGTATCGTGGAGAGCGTTCGCGACGTAGTGAGCACTCTGGGTCCCGAGCGTCACATTGTCATGGCACGCGAAGTCACCAAGCTGTATGAGGAGTTTCTGCGCGGCCGCGCTGAGGACGTCCTGGCGCAACTGGAGAAGCGCGAAGACATTCGCGGTGAAATCACGTTGCTGATTGGCAAGGCGGAGGAGACGGCGCACCAACCCGCTTCCAGTGACACCATCGCCAAGCGCGTGAAGGAATTGGTGGGCTCGGAAAAGCTGGAAGAAAAGGCGGCGCTGAAACAGGCAGCCAAGGAATTCGGACTGTCGAAGAGCGCGGCCTACCGCGAGTTGCAAAGAGCCAAACCTTAGACATTTGACAATTGTGCGAGCCTGCACAACAATGGCCACTAAGTGTTAAGTGGTTGGGCCGCAAGGATCTGTAACTGCTTGCCGGCCGAGATCCCAGCCCTGTCGCTCCAAGGACATAATCGTATGGCGAGAATCCTCTGTGTGGATGACGAACCGAGCATTGTGACCCTGAAGTGTGCGATCCTTCAGGCGGCCGGGCACGACGTAACCCCCTCCACCTCGGCCCAGGATGCCATTCAAAAGCTCGAGCAAAATGTCTATGACGCGGTCGTCACCGACTGGCGCCTGGGAGATGCGAATGGCCGCGCCATTGTGCAAGCCGCCAAAACCCGCTCCACGATGCCGGTGGTCGTGGTGTCCGGATACGTCGCCGAAGCTTTTCAGGCGGCTGAGCCGCTGGCCGACCTCTATCTGGAAAAGCCGGTCAATCCCGAAGAGCTGGTCACCATCGTGAATGAGTTGCTGAAGACCAGCGACCACCCCGCCAGCGACCACGCCGTAACATAATTCCCTTTTCATCGCTGGCCAAGAGGCCTGTCACGGGAGCTTACTGCACCAGCTGAAAATCAATTAATGGAAGGCGAGGGCAAGGCGATTCTGCCGCGGGGATTGCCCGACCCGGCTGCCATCGCAATTCGCGAGGGCGGCGGATCGAGGGCCACCGACGCGGTAGCCTGGGCCAGAATCCGGTGATGCACGACGAAGAGTGCCAGTTCCAGGCGGTCTGAAACCCCAATCTTGTCGAAGATGCTGCGCAGAGCGTTCTTAACGACCTGCTCGCTGGTGTAGAGCTGAGCTGCGATCTCGCGGTTCTTGTAGCCTTGCACAATCGCGGCAATGATTCGCAATTCCCGGTCCGACAGCCGTTTGCGTACCCGCGCTCCTACCAGGTCATCGTTGACCTCGATTTCGGCAGAATTCGGGCTTTGCAGGAACGATTGCCCTTGGGCGAGCCGGCGCACAGCTTCTACCACCATGCTGCCGCTGGCTGAGCGGTAAATTACACCCTGTACGCCCATGCGCATGAACTCGGAAGCGTGCTCGCTGTTATCGCAGATCACCAGCACGGCAATTCTCCGCCGGTTGGCAATTTCCTGGACCGCAGGGAGGAAAGGCAGGAAGCCGGTCGATAAGATCACTACTGCTGGGCGCAGTTTCTCTAAGGCGTTCAGGATCTGCTCCGGTGCGGGCGGCTGACCAACGATTCGGAGGTCCTCTTCCACCGCTAAAAGCTTGGCAACTCCGGCGCGAAAAATTGCCTGATTGTCTGCAATGACTACATTAATCATGGTACTAGGAAGCTTTCTTAGTTTTGTCTTGTCTCAACAGCTTCAGAACTGCTTCCGTATCTCTAGAACCGACCTTCGCGTTCCAGACAGAGTACCAACCTTAACCCTGACTGGCCAGTATTGAGAAGGTTTTACACCACGGAAGATCAAACATAAATAGCTCTTTAGTGCTGTTCATCCAGAAAATTTCCGTCCCCCAGTTAGTCGGGAGCTGATTTTGCCTGGCTCCAACCTCGGTCACCGCCAATGATGATCACTTTCCCCATGTCGCTGCGGCAAGCCATCGTTAGTTTGTTATAACCAATTTTGAACTGCACCAGCGTCGGCAACATATTTCGTTTACGAACCAGTTTCCCGCCTGATCCATCCTCTCGTAATCCATCCTCCGCTGCTTGTATCATCGAATCTTGGCGACCACCTTCACATCCTCCCGCATCGAGACGCGGCCCAACTGGGCTGAAGTTTCCCTCTCCGCCTTGCGCCACAATTTTCGCGTTGTGCAAGAGCATGTCGGCGATGACGTCACGATTTGCGCAGTCGTGAAATGCAACGCCTACGGACACGGAGTGGAAGAATGTGCGCCCGCGTTGGAACAGGCCGGCGCCAGGTGGTTTGGCGTCACCTCAACCGACGAAGGCGTTGTGCTGCGCGAGTGCGATGTTCACGGTCGCATCCTGATCATGTGCGGCCTTTATCCCGGCGAGGAAGAAGAAGCCATTCGCCATTCCCTCACCCCGGCCGTCTTCCGATTGCAGCAGGCCGAAGATCTGGCACGCGCAGCCGCACGTCTGGGTGTCGCAACACGAGTAGCAATCCATCTCAAGATCGATACCGGCATGGCCCGCCTGGGACTGCCGCTCTGGCCGAACTGGATTCGTTCGCCGAAGAAGTCAAGCGTCTGCCGCAGATTGAACTCGAAGGCGTCTTCAGTCATCTCGCCTCTTCTGAAGTTTTGGATGATGCGGACACGGCCCACCAGATCGAACGTTACGAAGCGGCATTGCGCACGCTGGCGAATCATGGACTGCATCCGCCGCTGCGCCATCTGGCCAACAGCGGCGCAGTCGCCGCGCGGCCCAACACCTGGCACAATTTCGTGCGGCCCGGGCTTCTGCTCTATGGATACGACTATGCGCCGTCGCGCCACGACGGTTCCCCGGTAACCGACGTTCCCACCCTGCCGCTCAAGCCGGTGCTTTCGTGGAAGACCCATATTCTCGGCCTGCGCGACGTGCCTGCCGGACAGCCGTTGGGATACGGCGGCGCTTACGTCACTCCCGCTGCGGCGCGCATTGCGGTCGTGTCAGTGGGATATGGCGACGGATTGTCGCGCAAGATTTCTGTTCGCAACGGACACGATCCCGCCTTGTGCCACATTCATCCCTCCGTCGGTCACGGCGAAGTGCTGATTCGCGGCCAGCGTGCTCCGATCGTGGGCCGCGTCTCGATGGACCTGACGCTGATCGATGTCACGCGAATTGCCGGTGCCGCCATCGAAGATGAAGTCGTGCTGATTGGCCGCAGCGGCCAGGAGCAAATCACCGCCTGGGACATGGCCCGCTGCTCCGACACGGTGGTCTACGAGACGCTGTGCAATCTCTCCAAACGCGTCCCCCGCCGCCACGCGGAATAGCCGACACTTGGCGTGACAAACTATCCAGACCGGGACTCGGTTTCGGTTGGTTGCCCCGACTTCCACCGATGGGCTAATCTTGTGCCCCGATGGCACATGGTTTCAAACCATGCCCTCTTGCGACAGGAAAAGGACGCTTCATGACTAAGTCCCCGCTCAGCCGGCCAAACTTGTCCCGCGCCGCATATGGACTTACCGGCGCAGTGCTGTGGTTCCTCGCGGTAGCCGCATTCGCGCCGTTCGCGCACGCGCAAGTTTCGGCGAAGGCCCCGGCGCCGAACCGCCCCCTGAACATTATTCTGGTGCTGCGCGATCAAACGCGTTATGACTTGCCGGTTGCCGCAGGTTACAACATGCCGGCGCTCGAACGGCTGGCGCAACATGGGTTCACCTTTCGCAACCACTATGTCGCCTCGGCGATGTGTACGCCCTCCCGCGCGGCGCTCTGGAGCGGGCAACCGCCCCAGGTCAACGGGGTCTTCGACCAGATGGAAGCGGGCTATGTGCCGAGCTTGCGAGCCGACCGCCCCAACATGGGTTCCATGATGAAGAAGCTGGGCTTCCAGACAGCATTCTTCGGTAAATGGGAGATGCAGGCCGACATCATCCCTCCCAAGCCGACGGTCAACTATAGCGAGGCACTCCGGCCCTACGGTTTCGAGATCTACCAGCCGGACGGCGACAAAACTGGTGCGCCCGACCAGGGCTACAAGACCGATGTGTATACCGCCAGCGAAAGCGTCCGCTGGCTGCGGGGCAATGTGCCCCGCCTGCGCGAGTCCGGGCAACCGTTCTTTCTGGTGGTGAGTTTCGTCAATCCGCACGACATCATGTATGCCGATGCCAATCTGCCGGGAGCGGAGCAGGCACAAAAGGCCGTCGTGAACGGCGTGCTCACCGCGCCGCCGAAAAATTCACTGTACAGCAAGCAATGGAATCCCGCTCCCTCAGCGACGATGCAGGAATCGCTGTCGGCCCCGGGAATGCCCGCGGCTCTGACCGACTACCACCTCGGCTGGTCGGGCTCCCTCGGCTTCATTCCGGTGAATCGCCCGGATATGTGGCAGGTGTTCAACAACTACTATCTGAACTTGATTGGTGACACGGACCGCAGCCTGCAACAACTTGAAGATGGCCTGGACGAGTTGGATCTCTGGAAGGATACGGTCGTGATCTTCACCGCCGACCACGGTGAGATGGCGGGTGACCACGGTGGCATCCGAGGCAAGGGTCCCTTCGCCTATGAAGGCAATGCCCATGTGCCGTTGATCATCGTCCACCCCGGTTACCCCGGTGGCAAATCGTCCTTCGTTCTCACCAGCCACCTGGACCTGATGCCAACCCTGCCCGGGCTCGCAGGAGTGCCCGAGGCACAGCGTCGCGAGGCAGTGAAGGATTTGCCCGGCCGCGATTTTTCCGGCGTCCTGGCGAAGGCCGAGACCGCACCGCCGCAAGCCGTGCGCCCCGGTGTCCTGTTCAACTACGTCGCACCCATGACCATCGATTCGGGCTATCTTCTGGCGAGCATGACCCAACTCCTCCAGAACAAGCCGTCGCCGCCACTGACCGAGCTTCAACCCAAACTCGATAAACGGGGATTCCTGAGTTTTACTTTCGACGGACAGTACAAGTTTGCGCGTTACTACTCCCCCTCCAACTTCAACACGCCGGTAACCCTCGAGCAGATTCTGCGCAACAACGACGTCCAGCTCTTCGACCTGAAGAACGACCCGCTCGAGGCGCACAATCTCGCCCTCGACCCGGAAAAGAACCGCGACCTCATCCTGCGCATGAACGCGTTGCTGAACCAGCTGATGGCCAAGGAAGTGGGCACCAACGACGGCAGTTTTCTGCCCGCCGCGATCCGCCCCAAGTCACGGCAATAACGAGGGCGCCGCGTTCCGGCGCCGGGTACCGCACTCAGCCGCGGTTTGCGAATGAGTGGAAATGAGCGTACCTGCATCGGGCGTTCGGTCGTATACTTTCTTTCGCTGTCAGAGAGGACCACCAATGAAGAAGTGTCTGGTTGCTTTATTCTGCGGCATCGCCCTGGCTGCGATGCTCACCTATGCGCAAAGCGGGGACGAAGGCTATCAGCCGGCCACGGTTGTATCCATCGAGAAGGTCGCGGTCAGTGCGCAGCATCCCGAAAACGGCGACCAATACAAGATCTTCATGCGCATGGCGGGTGTGGTTTACGGTTGCCACGCCAGCGCTCCCGCTGCGGTTTTCATCGACTGGAGCCCGGGTAAAGAATATCCGGCCAAACTAAACGACAAGGTCCTGCTGGTGAAAGGTCCGGGCGGTCCGGCCGAACTAAACGTCTTCAAGAGAACCCCAAAGTAGGAGCGCCCATAGAGTGAACCAAGCGGCTAGGGGGCTAGTGGTCAGAAACTTCCAGTGCCTCGATTAACACGCGCCCAGGCCGGGTGCCCCGTTCTGTCATCCCGAGCGCAGCGAAGCGGAGTCGAGGGACCTGCTTTTGTCCACCTTCTTTTGGCTAGGGCGGGTTACTGACAACTGCCTCACTCATCCATCTCGTACGCCGTTCGCATCCAGCGCTTCGCCTCGTCGTCGAATTCCTCAATGCTCGTGATCTCGATGCGACGAGTGATTCGGTCTTTCTTGGCAAAGCCTCCGGTGTCGATGAGCCGTTTCGGTGTCTTCGTGTCCTTCAGCGCCAGGCCCAGATCAATCCGCGTCCGCGTTGTCGGCTTGATCTGCGCGATCACATGATTGCGGTAAATCGGAACCATCGTCGAACACGGCGACACGCCGACGTCCTTGCCCAGCGTCTTGGCAAAGGTGAGAATCGCGTCGTAGATCGGCCGCAGATTCGCCTTCGGCCCATCGTACATCTTCTCCACAAAATCTTCTGCGTGCCTCAGATACTCACTGGGATCCTCGAAGGCATCGCTGTTTCCCACCGACTTACCGGCAATCCATGAAGCGTAGTTCGTGCCCAGGCCGTGCTCCTTCTTTAGCCACGCGCCGCGCTCTTTCTCGCCTGCGGGACCGGCCTTGTTTACGTGTCGCACCCACTCGTCGATCGAACGCCCGGTCTTCTCCTTCATCCCCGCGATGACCGAGTGCGCCATTTGCACGCTGGGATGCAGATCGTACTTCCATCGTTTGTGCGGGCCGGGTATCGCCATGCGCAGCTCCTTTGCAAAATTGCACCATCGATTTTAGCTGACTGGACGAATCCCGTTATTACAAGCCGGCATCTGACCACACGCGTCCCCCTCGTCTTCGCGCTGTAGGGTTCCGTCCGAAATAGGCCCCGAGGCATCCCTCATGCGAGGGAGAGAATTATGAGCCGGGCTGAATTGCGTTCCGGCTGAGCAGGCGTCCCACCGAGACGAAACAGATTCACCAACTTTGATCCACCAAAAGACTGGAGGTTTATATGGCACAGAATGTAGCCGATTTGATGTGGAAGATGCTGGAGAAAGCAGGTGTCAAGCGCTGCTACGGCATCATTGGAGATGCGTTGAATCCTGTAATCGACGCGCTTCGCCGCAACGGAAACATCGATTTCGTGCATGTGCGGCACGAGGAATATGGCGTCTTTGCGGCCGTCGCTGACGCATATTTCACCGGCAAGCCCGCGGTGGTGTGCGGTACGGCCGGGCCGGGCGTCACCCACCTCGTCAACGGCTTGCTCGATGCCCTCAAAGAAGGCGCACCCGTCATTGCGATTGCCGGTGACGTGGAAACCAAATTGTTCGACACCGCCGGCCTCGAAGAGCTGAACCCTTACCTATTCTTCGAGACAGCAAGCCTCTACACTGGCCGCGTGGTCAATCCCGAGCAAGCGCGAGCGGTGATCAACACAGCGATTATGACGGCGGTAATCCAGCGTGGGCCGACGGTCATCTCCATGCCGGGCGATGTGGCCGCCGCCGATGCGGATTTCAGCATCGACGAGCTGAGGATTCCGGTCATGCCCGTCCTTCGTCCCGCTGATGCCGACATTGACCAGCTGGCCCAAATGATCGAAGCAGCGAAGACCGTGGCGATTTTCGGGGGCGACGGCTGCCGCCACGCGGTCGACGAGGTAAAGACACTGGCCTACAGGTTGAAGGCGCCGGTTGGCTATTCGTTTCGGGGAAAGCAGTATCTGGAGCACGAAAACCCGTTTGCGGTTGGCATGACTGGCCTTCTCGGATACGGCGGCGCTTACAGCGCCATTAATAGTGCCGATCTCTTGTTGCTGCTGGGAACTGACTTTCCCTTCTCTGAGTTCCTGCCGGGCGATAACGTCAAGAAAGTTCAGATCGACAAGAAACCGGGAAACATTGGCCGGCGCACTAACATCGATCTGCCGTTGGTGGGCGATGTGAAGGCGACGCTGGCGGAATTGCTGCCAAAGATCAAAGAACGAACCGACACCGGTTTTCTCGACGACCATATTGCCAAGACGCGCGATTTCGACGATCTGCTGAATCATTACGTCGACAAGGGGCCGGGCCTCAAGCCCATCAGGCCAGAGTTTCTCGCAGCCACACTCTGCCATCTGGCTTCGCAGGATGCTATGTTTTTCGCCGATACGGGCACACCCTGCATGTGGCTTGCGCGGCACATCCGGGGCGGGACGAACCGCAAGTTCTTTGGGTCATTTACCTGGGCGTCGATGGCCAATGCCGCGCCCAACGCGTTTGGGGCGCAGTTGGCCTTCCCTGGACGGCAGACCATCGCGCTCTGCGGCGACGGGGGGTTCACCATGTTGAATCTCGGCGATCTGCTGACGCAGGTCGAGCGCAAGTCGAAGGTGCTGCACATTGTCTTCAACAACGAATCGCTCAACTTCGTAAGAATTGAACAGCAGGAGGCCGGCTTCGTGCCCTTCGGGGTGGATTTCAAGAACCCGAACTTCGCCAAAGTGGCCGAAGCTATGGGAGCCAAAGGAATACGTCTGGAAGAGCCTGGCGACGTAAAGGACGCGCTGGCTGAGGCGCTGGCCTACAACGATGGACCGGTGGTGGTCGATGCTGTTGTCGATCGGTTTGCATTGTCGCTACCGTCGCATGTGCCCGTACATACGTTTACGGGCTACACGTTGAGCATGGCTAAGCAGGCGCTGTCTGGGCACATGGACACGGTCATCAAGACGATCGAACGCAATGTTCGACTGGTGTGAGTTGGTGAAAGTCATGTGTGGTGTCCCAGGTTGGCCTTGAGTCGGGCTGACCTGGGCGTACCGCGGCGTCAACAACTGCCGACTGACAAGGGCGGACCCGCCAGTTGCCCGTTCTGTCATCCTGAGCCGGTGCTCGGGGCAGTTCCTGTCTACTGACTACTGAATACTGGTCACTAGTCACTAGCCACTGCCGCCTCACCCCAGCTTATAAAAACTCAGCGCCGCGTCTCCCTGATCCAGGCGCCGATACCGTACCAGCGCCCCGAACCGCTCGTCGAGGTCGAACTTCTTTTCATGCTCTGCAATGATCACGCTGGAGGGCTGCAGCAATCGCGACTGCGACAGATAGCCAAGCGTCTGTTCGTATGTCCCCCGCATCTGGTAGGGCGGATCGAGAAAACAGTAGTCGCAAACCACGCCCGTCGTTTCCAGCAGCGGCAGCGCCTTCGAGACCTCGCGCTCGTGCAGTTCGTAGCCGCTTTCGATTCCCAGCGCAGCAAGATTCTCGCGCAGTAACCGCGCATGCTTCTTTGCCGACTCCACGAAGTACACCTCGCGCGCGCCCCGGCTCAGCGCCTCGATCCCAACCGCGCCCGTCCCGGCATAAAGATCCAGCCAGACGCTGTCTGCCAAGCTGCGCGCCGCCGCCAGAATATCGAACAGAGTTCCGCGCAGTCGATCGCTCGTGGGCCGCAAATCCAGTCCCGGCAGCGACTGCAACGGCCGGCTGCGATACTGTCCCGCGATTACGCGCATGAGACAGTTTGACACAGCGGCTGTTGATGACTGCACAAGAAATGTCCGTGAGAAACGGTGGAAGGGCACGGCTTCAGCCGTGCCGAAAGCGCGTAACGACAAGGTGGGCTTCAGCCCCGGCCACCATGGCTGAAGCCATTTCTCGTATCGTCTAGTTTCACCGGGCTAAAAGCCCGGCGCTTCCACCGATCGTCTTGCTGACAGCTGATAGCTATAGAATGAATGCTGAGGTTGTCTGCAACGATGAGAAGCTGGTCAATCCCGGCAGGACGTTTGTTCGGCGTGGATATCCGCATCCACCTCACTTTCCTGTTTCTGCTGGCGTTTGTATGGTTTACGCAATCGGTCACGATGGGCACCAGCGGCGCAGTCCGCGGCATGGCGCTGGTCGCCATCATTTTTTTGAGCGTTGTGTTCCATGAACTGGGACACGCGCTGGTCGCCCAGCGCAGCGGCGTAGCTGTGCGCTCCATCATCCTGCTGCCCATCGGCGGCGTCACCCTGATGGAAGACACGGGCCAGCGCACTGCCGACCCCGCCCGCGATATCCGCATCGCCATTGCCGGCCCGCTGGTAAACCTGGCTATTGCTGTCGTCTCGGGAGTCGCGATCCTTCTCTTTCTGCCCGAGGTCAATCTCTGGAGCCGGCCGCTGGTCAACGCCGCTAACCTGCCGCGCGCGCTCTTCTGGGGCAATGTCTTTCTTGGCGGCTTCAACCTGCTGCCCGCCTATCCCATGGACGGCGGCCGCGTGCTACGCGCGCTCTTCGCCGAACGCATGGAATATATTCGCGCTACCCGCCTGGCCGTCACCATTGGCCAGGGATTCGCCATGCTGTTCATCTTTCTCGGCGTGTGGAACCCCTGGCTGATGCTGATCGGCTTCTTCCTCTTCGTCGGCGCGCAGCTCGAAGACCGCTCGGTCGTCTTTCAATCGGTGCTGGAAAGCGTGCGTATGGAAGACGTGATGCTTACCGGCTTCTCGACGCTGTCGCCTGCCGACACGCTGGAGGACGCGCTGCACAAAGCCGTACACACGTTGCAAGATGACTTCCCCGTGGTTCGCGGCAGCGATATGGTGGGCATCATCAGCAAGCAGCGCATCGTGGAAGCGCTGCGCCGGAGCGGCAACGGCTATGTGCAGTCAGCCATGGTGCGGGCCTTCGACATTGCGCAGAGCACGGACTCGCTGGCGTCCGCCTTTCGCAAGCTTGGCCGGCAAGGCCTCAACATGATTCCCGTAGTCGATCAGCAGCGACTGGTGGGGATCGTCACCATGCAAAACCTGATGCACAGCATGACCCTGCTGGCCGAAACCAGAAGGCTCAGACGACAGCAGGAAAGCGGATAAGAAGCTGCGGGCTTCGAGCCGCGCAGCGGCGCATTTGCGTTAGCCGCGGGCGTGAGCCCGCGGTGAAGTGGGAAAAATAATGAGCCGCGCAGCGGCGGCACAGCTGGGACGGCACGGCCTGCTAGGCCGCCGAGCTCGCCGCGCTCCGGATGGCCAGCGACACCATCAGCCGGGTTATGCCGGAGATGAAGATGCTGATGCCGAACAGCGTGCCGACTACCCACTCAGTGTTAGCCGGCCAGTGCCTCCAAATCAGCGCGCCCAGCAGGATGGTGATGATGCCATCGCAGAGCACCCATCCCCAGCCCTTGTGAGGCCGCATCCGGAACGCCAGCACCAGTGCGAAGATCCCATATACCAGCAGGAACGCAGCCAGGAACAGCGTCAATGCCAGCAATCCCCCCACCGGATGCATCAGCAGGTAAATACCCGCGATGATGTAGATGACGCCGAGGATGACTTCCAGGAAAACGTGCGCGCCGCCGTGGGTGCGAAAACCATAGACGATCTGGGCAAAGCCGTTGAAAATGGCGGACCAGCCTATGACCAAGGCGATCACCACTCCGAAAGCACCGGGTTCCACCATGGCGATAAGACCCGCGAGGATCATCAGAACACCCAGCGCGATGGACCAGCCCGAGGCTTTTTTTATACCGCTAAGAATTGCTTCAGCCATAATTCCTCCATTTGTGTTTGGGCGCAGGCGGACACAAATTGCCGGCGCTGAAGCTGAACCGCAACCTATATAACAGGGCCTGAAAATGTCGAAAAACCTTTCACCACGGAAACACTGAGACCACGGAGTTTTTATTTTCTAAGTTTCCTCCGTGCTCTCCGTGCCTCCGTGGTGAGTAAAATGCCCCAATAGGTCACAGATGACCGTGTTGGATATTGTGCGCGAGCGACCAGCGATATTCAACCGTTTAATCGCTCGGGAACCGGTTCGATAATGTCGAACAAGCGCATATCGACGGCCACCTTTCCCGTGCGGCGAGATTTTTTGGCGAAACGCGCGGCCGCGTCGGCCATGAAGGCGTTGGCAAACCGTGCTCCCCACACGACGTCGTCGGAAACGTAGGACGTGCGGGTCTGGACGATAGTAGAAAAAGTTTCGTCGAAAGCCTTTAGCAGGACCAGGATTTCCGCACCGGCTTTGCGCAGCGACTCCAGGCTCTCACCGCGCAGCGGACTCTGTTCGTCGATGGGATGCACCACCGTCCAGGTCAAGGGAAGGAAGACCACCCCGTCGCGCTCCAGCGGCAAAGGATAGTACCGCCGGGTATGCACGCCATCCACTTGCTCAAACCGGCTCAAGATCACCTTGGCGGAGATTTCGATCAGCTCATTGGAGCGGGCGTTGGCCACGCGAAATTCCAGCGCATGGATCCCCTGGTACGGGGCGACGACCGCATGGCTGCTGAACACAATATTCGCCGTGGGACGGGAAAAGCGAGCGAACACCAGCCCGGTTGCGATGGCAAAGCCCATCAACCCGGTAAGCGCTTCGACCGTAACGACCAGGTTAGCGCCGATGCCGATGGGGACGACGTTGCCGTATCCGATGGTGGAGATGGTCTCAACACTGAAAAAGAAAGCGCGCAGAAAAGGAGGCAGATCCATTCCGGGCGCAGTGGTGATCAGAGACCGGGGGCCGCACGCCATGTAGGCAAGCGCGAAAATCGCATTCGCCACCAGGTAGCCGCCGACGCCCAGAAGGGCGAATTGTCCCCAGGGCATAGTAAGCAAAGCATGATAGAGGTTCAGCGAGGCCCGGAAGCCCAGGCCGCGCCGCTCGACGTTGAAGCTGCCATCGCGATTCAGCAGGCGCTGATGGCTCTCCCGCGAGACGACCGAACCGAAACCAAGGTCGCGCAGGTCCTGCTGGGTGAGTGGTTGTGGCGGCGAAACCATGGATGTTCGATGCCGACGCTCAGGCGGCGTTGCAGAAGTATAACGGGTCGCGACCGTGGTGGCACACCGCAGGCCCGCCTCTTACCATCCCGCCAGCCAACTGCAGCCCAAAAACGCAATCGACGGGGCACGTCGGCAAAGTGAATAATAGGCCGTTAGACCGCCAACTTCGCTTTCCGAGGTCAGACATCAATGATGCTGAACATCTTCATTATTATCGCCTGCGTCAGCGCGGCCGGGCTCTTTCTGTTCCTGGTGACGCGGAGCACCACCGTGCCCTCCCGCAAGGAATCGAACGACTTCACGGGCGCCGTCGTCGCGGTCATCGGCACCACCTACGCGGTGATCCTGGCCTTTACGCTCGCTGGTGTCTGGAACATGTTTCAGCAGGCACAAAACAATGAAGAGCAGGAGGCTAACTCGCTGGTGAATGTTTACCGCATCGCCAGCCAGTTACAGGACCCGAACGCCAAGGCGATCCAGCAATTGTGCGCGCGTTATGCCGACAACGCGCTGGACCGTGAGTGGCCTGCGATGTTAAACCGCCAGATGCCGCCCCAAGGGGGCGAGATGATTGACCAGTTCTGGACGCTCGCCGGACAAGCCCAGGCGCACGCTCAGCCCAACGCCATCGCGGCCTACCAACTCATGGAGGAGCTGCGGGGATTGACGCAATACCGCCGTATTCGGGCCACCCAGAACCGCGAAACTCTGCCCTTCATCCTGTGGGCGGTGCTGATCACCGGCGGCATCATCACGGTAGTTTCCGCGTGTTTGTTCGGCGTGGATAACTTCCGCCTTCACTTGCTTCAGGTTTTTATGCTGAGCTTCCTCATCTCACTGGTGCTGGTGGCCATCGCCAACGTTGACCGCCCCTACCAGGGGCCAGTGAGGGTGGCGCCTGAGGGCTTTCGCAACGCGATCCGCACCCTGGACCGGCAGCCGAGTCCGTGAACCGTGAAGGCCGCCTTGTGCAACGATTATGCGGATTGCCGGTGCGACTGGTACCGCCTGACGATCAGCACCTTGCAGTGATGCTGGTCGAACTTGACCTGTTTGGTCAAGGCGCACTGGGAGCACAACCAGACGACCTTCTGCTTGACGTTCGGCGGAAGGCCCCAGGCTTCAGGATGCGAGACCGGCGCAGTGTATATCTCGCCGGTGCCAAGCCGCTTGAACTCGGCTTTGCAATCCGAATTGGCGCACTTTCTCAGCCCACAAGCCCGCATGGTCAGTAGGATGCGCCCTCACGCCCAAAGGTATAGCTCCATAAAGCAACCGCGAGTCCCTTCCCGAAGATGAAAATGTGATTAATCAGAATTCTGCCGGGATGAAATTGGCGTGACAGCGCGCCAGGCTGGCAAAAGGCTTGCGTCGCCACGCCGATGCTACCATTGCTCGGGCGAGAATCGGCATCCAATCCTAGGCGAATTGCGGAGGATGAATGGAACGTCACTGTCTGCCGGGAAAACCCTACCCGTTGGGCGCCACCTGGGACGGGACGGGAGTCAACTTTGCGCTGTATTCGGAAAACGCCAGCGAAGTCGAGCTGTGTCTCTACGACAGTCGTGGGCGGCGCGAGAGCGAGCGCATTCAGCTGGCCGAGCAAACCGCTTTCATCTGGCATGGCTACATTCCGGGCGTGCAGCCCGGACAGCTCTACGGCTATCGCGTGCACGGGCCATGGGAGCCTGCGCGCGGCCTGCGCTTCAATCCCGCCAAGCTGCTGATCGATCCTTACGCCAAGGCAATTGCAGGACGCATTGACTGGGCGAAGCCCATCTATCCTTACCGGTTCGGGGGCGACCACGCCGACCTGAACATCGACCGACGCGACAGCGCCAGCGGCATGCCCAAAAGCATCGTCGTCAGCCCCTACTTCGATTGGGAGCACGACCGTTCTCCGCAAACGCCGCTGAGTAGCTCCATCATTTATGAAATGCATGTCCGCGGCTTCAGCAAGTTGAACGAGCATGTTCGCCAGGACCTGCGCGGAACTTATGCCGGACTGGCATCGCCGCCCGCCCTCAAGTACCTCAAACAACTTGGTATCACCGCGGTTGAGTTGATGCCCGTCCACCAATTCATTTACGACAAGGCACTGGTGGACCGTGGTCTGCGCAATTATTGGGGCTATAACACGGTTAACTATTTCAGCCCGGAATCGCAATATTGCTCCGCTGGAGACATGGGCACGCAGGTTCCGGAATTCAAGGCGATGGTGAAGGCCCTGCATCGCGAGGGCATCGAGGTCATCCTCGACGTGGTCTACAACCACACCGCCGAAGGCAATCAGCTTGGACCCATGCTGAGCTTTCGCGGCATCGACAATCCCACCTATTACAAACTCGTCCCCGACAATCCGCGCTTCTATACGGATTACACCGGGACCGGCAACAGCCTAAATGTGCGCCATCCCCAGGTGCTGAAGCTCATCATGGACAGCCTCCGCTACTGGGTGCTGGAAATGCACGTGGATGGTTTTCGCTTCGACCTGGCGGCAGCGCTGGCGCGCGAGTTGCACGATGTCGATCGCCTGGCAGCGTTCTTCGACATCATTCACCAGGACCCGGTCATCTCGCAGGTGAAACTTATCGCCGAACCCTGGGACGTCGGCAGCGGCGGCTATCAGGTCGGTAACTTCCCAGTTTTGTGGGCGGAGTGGAATGGCAAATATCGCGACACCGTGCGCCGCTACTGGAAAGGCGATGAGGGGCAGCTCTCCGACTTGGGCTATCGGCTCACCGGCAGCAGCGATCTCTACCAACACGACGGTCGCCGGCCATATGCCAGCATCAACTTCGTTACCGCGCACGACGGCTTCACGCTGGAAGATCTGGTCAGCTACAACGAAAAGCACAACGATGCCAATGGCGAGAATAACCAGGACGGGACCAACGATAACCACTCCTGGAACATGGGCGTCGAAGGTCCCACCAACGATCCGCAGATTCTGGCCGCGCGCGAGCGCCAGAAGCGCAATCTGCTAGCCACGCTGTTTCTTTCCCAAGGCGTTCCCATGCTGTGCGGCGGCGACGAGATTGGGCGCACGCAACAGGGCAACAACAACGCCTATTGCCAGGACAACGAGATCAGCTGGTATGACTGGAAGCTGGACGAATGCGGAACCAGACTTCTGGAGTTTACCCGGCAGCTCATTCAGTTCCGCAAGGCCCACCCCAACCTCCGACGTCGCAAGTTCTTTCAGGATCGCGATGTCTATCATCCTGTATCGAAGAATATTGCCTGGTATCGCACCGACGGTCAGGAGATGACGCAGGAGCAATGGAACACCGGCTGGATGCGCAGCCTCGCCGTCATGTTCAACGGCCAAACCCTCGGCGAAGCCGACGAAATGGGCGAGCCGTTAGTGGACGACTCCTTCCTCATCCTGCTGAACTCCTATGGCGAAAACGTCACCTACACTTTGCCGGCATCGCCGCACGGCCGCGGCTGGAAGCTGCTGATGAACACATACGACCTGGAGAAGCCATTTGACGAGCAGCGTATGGACACATCACTGGAGGTGGCTGGCCGGTCCGTGGTGTTGCTTCGCGAGCTCGTCCCGGAGGAAGTGGACCCGCCAGAGTCCAAGATCGAGGAAATTGGCAAGTTGGTGGAAGCCGGAGCACAGGCTGACGCACCGGAACCTGCGGCGGAACTGCCGGAGCCGCTCCTGGCGAACTAGATTTTCTCCAGCTATTGCAACAGGCCAACCTTCAGAATCGACGTCGTGGCTGCGGGATTCAATGCCATCTTGAGAGCGCCGCTGCCGCTGAGCTGCATCTGGTCCGTAATCACGTTGCCCCAGATCAGCGTTCCCGTAGTCGTTCCGCCCGGTATCTGGAAAATCGTGGCATAGCTGGTGGAGTGAAAATATAGCGTACCGGTATAGGCCAAGGATCCCGAGCCTTGCAGCTGGGGTGAGCCGGTGTCGGCGTGGTCCATAAACATCAGCAGGCCGCGGATTGTCCCCAGCGAATCCGGGGTATCGCCCGCGCTGTCGTAATACGTGCCTTGCGCCGTGCACTGCGCCAGCATGATGTTGGTATCCAGCGCGCTGGGCAGGTTGAGGTAGGCAGGCGGCGTACTCCCATTGCAAGTCAAATCGGTGGCTGGCGTCTTGTCGACCCGGGGCGAGTCGGGAGCTCCCGATGCGCCGCTGATCAGAGGCACGGCGCTGCCGTGAAAGTAAAACATCACCCCGTCAGTCTGATGCCAGGTCCAGGGACCTCCGCCGCCGTTGCCGTTGGCTCCGGCAGTTTGGGTATAGGGACTACAGTTGCCGGTGGTGGCATTCGTATTGACTACACCTTGCGAGTTGGCGCAGGCCTTGGCCATGCGGATGGAGTCGCTCCCGCCAATCGCCAGATTGCCATCCATGTAATAAACGCCTGGCAAGAAGGTAATAACGTCATTACCGTTTTCGCTGATCCCGTTGGGATAGTATCCGGGAGCGTATTCATGGCAGCCACGGCAATACCAGCTCTTGCTTCCATATTGAGCGAGATTACAAGTCCAATAGGAGCTGTCGTTGTAGCTTCCATAGTTGGTCGGCGCGGTATCGGGGCATCCATCCATTTCGGGCGCCGCAAGATTGTAGTAGGTCACATTGGTCCCACCAGTATCGCTGCGCTTCGTACCTGGGGTGTAGGACTTCATTCCGGCCGCAGCAGGCACGGCAGCAGTAGGGATCGGGAACGGGGCTGGCAGGCCAGTCCCAATGGCCGGTGGTTCCTCCATCAAAGCCCGCTGTTAACCCGGTGTTGCCGTTGGTTCCATTGCAGCCCGTCGAGGGACCCGGAGCCGTATGCGGACCTCCATAGGTACCTACATCGGAGCCCGTAAAACTTGGGCCACCGTTGCTGGTGTCGATCACGCCGCTCGATCCGCACAGCACGGCGGTACTGCTGCTGGAGTTTACGACGATGCTGCGCGGCGGCCCTCCCACAATAGTCAACGATGCGCCGCCAGAGTATGCCAGCGATCCCGACATGCTGGGATGCAGCACCATGATGGGCCCGCCTTGCATGATCGCTGTCAGCCCGCAAGTGGAGTTGGCCGCAACCAATTGGGTCTGGCTGGCGGTGAGCAGGGTGCTGAAGTAAGTCTTCACCGGCAACGACACCGAAACGTGCAGAAAAGGATAAGCAGCAATGGAGGAAGGCGGAGCAGTGACGCCTGCCACCGAACTGGGGAAGGTCCAGGAGACCGTCGCGCCGCCGCCGCTATATCCATTGAAGCCGTTTTTGTTGGCGTACCAGCACATCGTTGGACCATTCGAACTATAGGAATTGCAGTTGCCCGCAGTACCCAGAACGAAGCCCATGTTCGGCAGCGTCTGTCCAGCGGCCAGCTGGTAGATATCCATAGCGCCGGCCTGGCAGGCGGCGTCGGCTGCGGTTTGCATCTGCTGCCGCTGGAACCAGATGTTGGTATAGTCTACGGCGAACGCCAGCACCGCCAGCAGGAACAGGCTCAACATCAGGACGACAAGGATGGCGGCCTGGCCGGCCTCACAGCGTGAGCGTTTCGGCTTGACCGCACTTTGCTTCTCACCTGATGTCATGGCACACCTCGTCAAAACACAATCCGCCCTTCGGCGGTGACCTGCATGGTTGGAGCGTTAAATCCCGGCACGTTGAGATAGGGCACGTAGGGATAGTTGATAGTGACGATCACGCGACTGGATGGCGTGGATGTCCCATCGGGCCAACTGGGCGTCACGGTCATTCCCGTGAGGTCGTGAAAACTGACCTTGGCATAGCCCTTAACTACATTGATGACATTGGCGCCAGTACTGTCACTACAGCCGCTGCTGGGCCCGCTGCACGTCGCGTTGTCGGTTCCATGAGCGATGGCATAACGAACTCCTTCACGCGCGGCGTTATTCAACACGCTGTAGGTATAGATCGTCATGCAAAACTCGAAGATCAGGAAGGTCAGCAGAAACAGCGTCCACACCGACAGGGCAAACTCAATCAGCATGGCTCCGCTTTCATCGCCCCCAAGTCCAGCAGCATCTTCTCTGCATGGCTGTAAATGGCGAGTGGCTCTTGTCATCAGTCGACCGCCCGCATTTCCGCCGACCAATGGATGGTCAAGGGCGGCATGGTGAAGGTGAAGAAATTAAGTGGAATGGGGAGACTGACTGTATAGACCACATCCACGCGCTGGGTCAGCATTCCACTCGTCGACTCCGGGTCCTGGTCGGGAGTGAACGTCAGTGAACCCGAAGGATAGGTGCTGCAATTCGTGATGTAGCCATTGGAAGTCTGGGTCACGCCGATTTCTTTCGAGCAGACTTCCACCGTCGTCTTCGTAAGCATGTTGGCCAGGCCGGACATGTCGCCGCCAGCCAACCCCGCCACTCCTGCAGTGTCGGAAAGCGATCCCGAAGTCCCGGGCGAGGGCAGTTGTTGCTGAGCGGGCGATACGAAACCCTGTCCGGAATACTGCACGGCATTTCGCGAGGACGACACCAGGTTTGCCGCGACGATAAAGAAGTAGCCCATGTCGATGGCGAAGCAAAGCATTAGCACCAGGATTGGCACCACCATCGCGGTCTCGACCAGACTCGATCCCTCACTGTCTGTCGCAAACAAACCCGCGGCTCTTCTTGACCTACTCATTAGCTGGAGACTCATCTTGTAGATATCTTCGGCTTGTATCGGCGCACCACTTGAGTCGTTGCCGTCGACAGCAAAACACGTGAGCTTCGAAGTCCGCGGGTGAACCCGGATTTCGGACTTGCAGTGGGAGGCAGGAGTTTCGGAGATACCCAAATCTGAGCCCGCAGGGCGAAACTGCAATAGCCCAGCGCGGAAGCGCTGGGTGGAGTGAGAGAAATAGCCGAGTCCCCCGGGGACGACACCGGTCCGCACGCAGACTCTTTAGCTTCCGCAAAATCCCCCCGACACGGCCAAATCCGGAATTCTTTTCGTGAGTCCACGACGCGCCTGAACGCCCCGCCCTGATACATGTCGACTTACGAAATAGCTTCAACCAACTTCTCCTGTAAAAATGCTACGGCGAAGCGAATGACCACACCAAGTCTTATGAGAGCGAACAGGCAAAAGGTTTTTCCTATTCGGCACGATGTCAGAATGGGCAATTATGCTAATAACTTCGGCGAAAAGGCGCCGGTATTTATGGCAGTCGAGGTCTGAGCGCGCTAGCCTGATCTGTGCAGGCTGAACTAGCTACGACGCCAGAACTTGAAGCTATCGGACTGGCCATCCCAGCCGCGACTCCCAAGGTAAGCCCCCCACTATGGAAGAAGATCTTTTCCTTCCCAGTGCTGCTTGCTTTGGGATTAGGCGCAGCGATCTTCTTACTCGACAGCGGCAGCATCGCCGATCCCGATATCTGGTGGCATCTGCGCAATGCGGAGGTGCTGGTACAAGGCCACTCAGTTGTCCATCACGATTTTTATTCCTTCACAGCGACGGGCTCGCGCTGGATCAACGAAGCCTGGCTTAGCGAGCTGCCTTACTACTTCGGATGGCGATGGCTTGGTATCCGGGGCATCTATCTTGTCATGCTGGGTGAGGTAGAACTGATACTGCTCGGCGTCTTCGGGCTGGCCTACCTCACCTCCAGAAATGTGAAAGCCGCCTTTGTCGCTTCCTGGCTGGCGGTATGGCTGGCAACGGTTTCTTTCGGCCCGCGAACCTTGCTGGCAGGCTGGATGTGCCTGGTAGCCGAACTCTTCCTGTTGACGTGGTTCAAGCAAGGTAATGATCGAACATGGCTGCTGCCGCCGCTCTTCGTTCTATGGACCAACCTGCATGGCTCCTGGCTGATAGGCATGGTATTGCTTGCAATGTTCTGCGCCGCGGGATTGTTGCAGGGAACCTGGGGTCGTCTTGAGGCCAGGCGATGGACGTCAACCCAAATGCGAAAGCTTGCTCTGGTAGGTGGCTTAAGCGTCGCTGGACTATTTCTTAATCCTTATACCTACCATCTGGTGTTCTACCCGTTTAACTTCGCCTTCCAGCAGAAGCTGAACGTGAACCACGTTGACGAATGGATGAGCCTCGACTTCCATAGCGTACGCGGCAAAATCATCTTCCTCATGTTGACTGCAACCATCGTGCTGGCGCTGGTGCGCAAGCGCCGCTGGGCGCTGGACGAGCTTGCCTTCCTGCTCCTCGGCTTCTATGCGGCCATGACCTACAGCCGCTTCCTGTTTCTCGCCGCCATCCTGTTGACTCCGATGCTGGCGCGGGAGCTAGACTTCCTTCCGCCATACCATCCCGAAATCGACAAGACCTGGCTGAACGCGATTCTCGTGGCAGCGCTTCTGGGTTTCTGCATCTGGCGGTTTCCGTCGCGCGATCAGCTGATGCGCGACACCATCCAGAACTATCCGGTGAAGGCCTTGAATTATCTGCAGCAGTTCCAGCCCCAGGGCCGCGTCTTTAATGATTGCCTGTGGGGCGGCTACCTGATCTGGAATGTGCGCCATATTCCCGTCTTTATCGACTCCCGCATCGATATCTACGAATACAACGGGGTCTTCGCCGACTACCTGGATGCGATGGGCGTCAAGAACACGCTGGAGATCCTGGACAAGTACGACATCCGGTACGTCGTTTATAGACAGGAGAGCGGCGTCGCTTACCTGCTGATGCACACCCCGGGATGGAAGACCCGATATCAGGATGGGACGACGGTACTGCTGGAACGAACGACCCCGCATGGCAGTGCTCCAATCTGAGTGCTCTTCTTTCACACCTCTCGCCGCGGAACATTTCGCAATTACGACAGTACCGTCTTGCGCGTCGTCTTGCTTGAGCATCTATACCTGTTAGGATTACGAAACTTCCATGTATCGCGTTCTTTCCATCAGCCGCAATGTTCGCATGTTACTGTCCAGAAACGACGTCCTGGCAATGGCGGGTTTTTCCGTCGTTTCGCCTAGAGAACCAGAGCAAGCGCCAATGCTTGCGGCCCAACAGCAGGTTGACGCTGTAGTCATCGGACATTCGGTCCCCGCCGCGGTACGGGGCGTGCTTATCCCAGAACTGCGGCGCTTGTGTCCCGATTGTGTTATTTGCTTCGTGTATGCTGCTCCTGATACGACCGGAGAGCCGCTGGCCGACGTCTCTCTAAACGTAACCAATGGCCCAGAACCGTTGATCTGGGAGCTACAGCATAAATTGCCGAGAATCAAGCCCAAGGCATCGTAAGTTTTTCAGGAGAAGAACTACACGCTTCCCCCGCTTTAGCCATTGCCGGCCTGCGATAGAATGGGGCAGCCCTATGACCGAACCTCGACGCTGTGGCGAATAAGCCAAACTCACCGGTTCCGCCAGCTATCGCCATGCGGCCCATCGCCATCTTCAAACGATATTGGGATTTTCTGGCGGTGCTGCTGCTGATGGCGGCGTCGCTGCCCCTGTCGTGGGTCTCGCCGCGCACTGTAATCCTGGTGCAACATCCCGGCACTTTCGATGACAACTGGGTGCTGGATTCTGCTTTCAAAGCTTCGCGCGGGATGGTTTTCGGCCGCGACGTAGCCTTCGTCTATGGACCGGTGTTTCATTGGCTGATGGCTGCACCCGCGCGCTGGCCGCATTACTCGATGGGCGCAACCTATGTCGGCTATCGCACGCTGCTGCTATGGTGCACGTTTCTGTTTGGCTATGGGACGCTACGTCTGCTGCTGCCGGAACAAGCCGGCGGTAAGCGGTTTCTGCTGCTTCTGCTGTTGGGGATCTTTTGGGCGCCCTGGGACGGGCGCACCGCCTTCGCCATCTTTCTGTTTGCTGTGTTCCTGCGCGGCTGGTACGCGGTGCGGGAAGAGCGGCTGAGACCCCTGGTTTTTGCCGGCGCCTCCGCGCTGCTGACTGCGGTCGCGTTCTTATATTCCGCCGATACGGGCGTATATGGAGTCGCAGCGTGGGTTCTCGGGCTGGCGGGAGTAGCGTGGGAAGGCCGCCGCGAGTCGCGCAGGTTCTCCGGCTATGCAGCTGCCGCAGGAGGTTTCGCGGTAAGCCTGGGCGTGCTCGCCCTGGTGATCAACACCATCATGGCAGCGCCCCTCGATTTCCGTTTCTGGAGGACTTCGCTGGCGCTGGTCGGTGTGCACCGATGGAACGAGCCGTTCCCAATCTCCGACGCAGGCGCGATACATTTGCTGGTGCCCCTCGTGATCGCGGTTTGCCTGTTTCTGCTGCGGCTTGCTGTGCCCGCTGATCGCACCACGGTCATCACCGCGCGAACGGGATTTCTGCTCAGCGCATTTCTGTTTGCCCTGCTCTCCATGCAGAGCGGATTGGTCCGCTCCGATTACAACCACATCGTCTTCGGTGTGTATCCCATGGTGTTCTTTGCCGGCGTGGTGCTGTTCTCGTTCCAATCGCTAACGGTATCGCTGGTTGCGGCGCTCATCGCCGTGGTCTGCTCGGCCGTGTTCTCACAGCCTGCTCCCCATTTCCAGCCGGCCAGCCTGCGCTTTCGCCTGGCGCGAATGCGCCATCCCATCACAACCTGTCCCGGCGGCTATCGCGAATTCGATCACGCCTGCTATCCCGCGGAATTTGCCAACACCCTCGAGACTACTGCCAGCTATCTTCAACACAACAGCGGCCAGCAGGATTCCGTCCTGATCTTCCCGTACCAGTACATGTTCGGCGTGGCCGCGCAGCGCAATGTTGCCGCCGGAGTTGAGCAGTCCTTCCTGGCGAATGGCGCGTACCTGTCGCAATTCGATATTGCGGGGATGGAGCGAGCGAAAGCACAGGCTGGACTCTACTTTCCCGACGCCGGCCCTACCGATCTGACCAGTTCCGTCTTCAGTCTGCCCATCGACGACGTCAGCAACTTCACGCGCACGCCTGATCTCTGGTTCTGGATTTTCCGCCACTACCGTGGCGATGGAGCGCCTGCTTCTGGAATTCTGGCTTTGCAGCGGGATGACTCCCGGACATCACGCATCTCGACGCAGGAATATCCGCTGGCTTTGGCCGCGCATGACTTCCCTATTCATGCGGCCAACACGACCCTCGATCTGGGCGCGCCGGACTGGCCTACAGGTGGAGCTGACTTTTTGCGGCTGCGGATGACGGTTCGCTACAGCCCGCTGTGGAAGCTGCGCAAACCGGAGCGGCTGCAACTGGAGATCACTCTGGCTGATGGCAGCCGTTCGGTCAGAACGTTCGTCGTCGAGCCGAATGTCCCGACTGACGTTTGGTTTTATCCCTGGAATGAATCTGACCTGGCGCGCTATTTCGAATCAGACGAAAACCGCTGGCGCGCCAGGTACCGCCCGGCGGTCACCAATCTTCGTTTGCTGATCACACCACTCGATTGGTTTTCGCAGAAGCCGGAATCAGTTGTGATCGAGTCGGCCGACGCGGTGCGGTTCGGAATGAAAAACTAACTCACCCCTCACAGTTTAATTTCTGAGGCCTGACGGACGACTATTCCGTTCCGCCTCGGTCTCTCCCGGAAACGTCACGCTGCGCACCGACACCTGTGTCGCTCGATAGGTAGGTCAATTGTGTTGGCCCTGCAAATCGTGTGCCCGCAGCTTCGACAATCTGAGCTATCTTCAGTATCACGCCTTGGCGAATTAGCGTGAAGGCTGCCCAGTCTCCGGTCTTGGCAAAGGCAAACAGCTCCAATTCGAAGGCAGCGCCAGCAAAATCGTTTAACCGAATTCTTGAAGTTCCAGATTCGATCGCTGGGTCGTTATCCAGCATGCTCTGCACCCGGTCCAGCACCAGGCGCAGTTGTTGGGCTGAGGTTTCAATTCGTAGCGAGAAGGTTTGGTTGAGGAGCAATTTCGGACGGCGCATCATGTTCTGAAACTGCATCTGCGCTAAGAGCCCATTAGGAACGACCAGCAGATTCTGGTCCAGGGTCCGCAGCCTCAACGAGCGGAGCCCGATATCTTCCACTGTACCAAGCCGGCCGCCAATCTCACAAAAGTCACCGACATGCACAGCTTTGTCCATTAGCAACGAGACTCCGCCTATGAGGTTCTCCAGCGATTTTTGCGCGGCCAGAGCTATCGCCAGTCCCCCGATGCCCAAGCCAGCCAGCGTAGTCTTCACGTTGAATCCGAACAGGGACAGTGCGGCGATAAAGGCGGCCAGCAGCATCACGATACGGGTGAGGCGCTGTAAAACTACCAAGATCGATTCCCCGCCTTGGCGCTGAGCTCGCGTCCGGTTCACCACATGGTCGAAGCCACGGTCGGCGATCCTGCTCACCAGCCATGCCACGCATCCCACCAGCAGGGCTGCCAGGAAGCGAGCGTAATAGACGCGATACAAAAGCGGCAGCTCAAGCAGGTAGACGAGAACGCCGTTGATCAGGATCGCAATGATGCATCTGAGCGGCGTGCCCACTCGCGTTTCCCAGACTGTTGTGAAAGGAAGTTTTCGGAATTTGTACCAGACTCGCCGGGGCGCACTAAGCACAAGCGCCAACAACCAAGCCAGCAACCAGGAGATGGGGATCGAGAGCAACCAGCCGAGCCATTGTGCCAGTGACATGCCCAGCAGCCGCCTGCCAGTTCAGAGCGGCAGGTACGATTCGCTCGGCTACCGTTGGCCCTTGGCTTTCCAGCTGGGAGTAGAGCTCCGGGATACGCGCCAGCGTCTCTTTCGAAACCAGCCAAATTTTCCCTGCTTCCGGATCATTCACCCGCACCAGGACGACATCGGCAGTTGTGCTACCTACTTGTAGGACACCGGCCCGCACACGGCCGGGCGGAAGTCCAGCCTCGACCGTGCCCTGGGGATCATCGCTCAACAGGGCGATATCTCCCTTGAACCTGCCACGCAGCGCTTGAAACTGGTTGGCCAGCTGGACCACGTCTTGCCCCGGAGACGTTTGCAAGTAGCGCGCCGCAGTCATGAAATCCTCGCGCTCCGCATATCTTAGAAAGCCCATTACTGCGCTACGAGGTGTCTCACGTCCTAGCGGATCGACCGGGGCCGCAGGCTCAGCTTTCGCCGTAGAAGGCGACGCAGATGTCGGAAGCTGGGCGTGAGAACGTGCAGGAAAGCCCACGAAAAGGAAAATGGATAGGGTTATGAGTAGAGTGCAGAGCCAGTTAACTGATTGGTTTTCTCTTGGTCGGTTCTCGATCGTCGAAAGCATCTGTTTGTCCCTTGGCGGAGAACCTTCCCAGGGTAGCGCGGCAGGAAGCGACTCTCCTTAACGGGCCGGTAATCCTTCCGCCTTTTGCTTGAGGGCCCGCTGCTCTACCGCCAGTTTGTACGCGATGTAGTACTTGTAGATGTTGGCGACGTAGGTGACGGTCTCCTGGCCAATGTCTTTGGCCGCAACCAGTTCCACATTATTGAACCAGACATTGGGATCAAGGCCCTGAGCAGCTGCTTCTTTGCGCAGCCTGGCAATGCGATTCGGTCCGGCATTGTAACTGGCAAAGACGAATAACGTTTTGTTCAGAGAATCGATCTTCGGATCATTGAAATAGGTGTCATCAATGTTGCGCAGCATCTTGACGGCGGCATGAATGTTGCCGTCAGCGGTCCCCACATTCGGGATGTTGATGGGAGAAGCGGCCGCATATTTGGGAATGACCTGCATGATGCCGACCGCGCCGCTGGGGTTCTTCTTGCTCTGGTCGAGGAGAGATTCCTGATAACCCTGGGCCGCGATCATCAGATAATCGAAGCTGTACTCTCCGGAGTACTTCTGGAAGAGCTCAAGATTCGTCTGGAACTTCTTCATCTCCTCTGCCGAGGTTGAATTCTTGACCCACTTGGTATTTTGCAGGTAGCGGCGCAGCAGGGTGCTGCCAAACGACGTTCCCACGGCGTGGGACGAAATGAACTCGTCGACCAATTGCTTGAATTGCGGGTTGTTCTTGCGCATGACCCAGGCCAACTGCTGGCCGCTTGCGATTACCAGGTCAGGCTGCGGTTGAATGTGATCGAGCACTTGCGCCCAAAGGTTGGCCCGCAGTTTGGTGGTGACCGTCGCCGGGATCAATCCGGCGTTCACCATCTGCACCAGATCATCGTCTATTAAGTTCTTGTCAGCGGCTTTAATTACGATCGGTGTCTTCCCGTCCTTCTGGAGGGTCTGGTTCGCCTTCTGAAGATTTTCATAATAAGTGGTAAGCGGATTGACATACACCTCTTTTCCACCCAGGTCCGCCAGGCTGGAGACCGGGCCGAGGTCCTTGTTGGTGACGATGATCTGGGTGACGTCTTTCTGTATCGGGGTGGAAAAGGCAACACGCTGTTCACGCTCGGGCGTGATTACAATTCCGTGGGCGATGACGTCTCCTACACCTTGTGTCAGGGCGGCCTCAATCTGGTCAACCCGCATGGGAAGGAACGTGACTTTCACCTGTAGCTTGCCGGTCTTCAGTTTCTGATTGGCGAACTTCTGGAATTCTTCCAAGGCTTCATACATCACGCCTCGGGGTTGCCCTTTGTCGTAGAAAAAGCTGATGGGATTCATTATGACGAGCGCGCGAATGTTGCGGGCCTTAACCATGTCGGCGAGGTCACCGGTGCGGCGCCCGAAGGCTGGCGGAAACGTGGCGGCGCTGGAGGCCGCAGGCGGCTGGTCGGGCGAAGATATTGCGGCTTCCGCAGAGCTCGGCTGCTTTGCCGCTTCGCCATTGACCGGGGGCTCAGCTTTCTTGCCGCAGGCAATCAGTAAAAATGCGGCACTAAGTGAGAAAACAAGAATAAGAGATTGCCGACATGACGTCGAAGCTTTGGACATTCATCTTCTCCGCCCTACATCTTATTTGCGGGCATGCGGTTGCGCACGCGAATACTGAGTTGAATAAAAGCATGCCCGGGTTCCAGCACCGCAGCGGCCTTTCCGGTGGGACCGGCTCATGCCCCGGTAATTCTAGTACCCAGAGCCTTCAGCGGAAAACGCATGCCCTCGTACAAAATCTTGCGGCTGAACTTCGATTTGCCGGCTTCGCGTTCGTAGAAGACGATTGGAAACTCGCAAAAGCTGGTGCCACTGCGATGCAAATTGAATTTCATTTCCATCAGAAAAGCGTAGCCCTCGGAGCGTATGGCATCGAGGTTGATCTTGCGCAAGACGTTCGTCTGGTAGCCCACAAAGCCGGCGGTCATGTCGCGCACCGGCACGCCGGTGAACCAGCGCGCATAAAAATTCGCGCCAAAGCTGAGGCAGCGCCGGCGGATGTCCCAATTTTCCGCGCCGCCGCCGGCCACGTATCGCGAGCCGATCACAACCGGGTTGGTCTTCAGCAGTGCGATCATGCGCGGCAACAACTCGGGCGGATGCGACAGGTCCGCATCGGACTGAATCACATAATCAGCTAGGTTCTCAGTTAGAACTTTCTTGATGCCGTCGCGGCATGCAGAGCCGTATCCGCCCTTGCCGGGCCGCGGCAGCAGATGAACATCTGGATCCGTGGCCTGAAGGCGTCGAATCTCGTCGGCGGTGCCGTCGGGCGAGTTGTCATCCACAAATAGGATAGGCTCATTGCCCGCAGCCTTGCGGATTCGGCCGACGAGCACTCCGATGTTGTCGTGTTCGTTGTAGGTTGGGATGATGAGCATGGGGCCGATTTCCAGTTTACCTTGTTCTTGTGATTAATCGTTGCTTTCGATGGCTTACGGGCGGTTCTCAAAAGGCAATCTAACTAGCCATTCTTGATAGCTTCCAGTGCGGCTGCGGAGGGGATGTTGTGGCCCCCACTCGACGCACGTCGTAGCTGTTGCGATGATCGTCAATCGCATTTATTGCGGCGACATCGCGAGCCGCACTGCGTCTGCCGATTCGACGACAATGGACTCCGGTTGTTGGGAAACCCAATCGAGCGGCGTGGCGAGAATCCGCAAGTCCGTAATTGCCGGACGTGGCGACAAGCGCCATTGGCTCTCATCTGCTTCGAAGTAGCGCGCCAGATCGGGTCCTGACCACGGATAGAACCAAACTTCCGTCGAAACATCCGGCTGCACCACGAACCACTGTATGTCGCGCGTGCCGTTGGCCCGCGTGATCTCCAACTGCAAGCGCTCCGGCTTGCGCAGCTTCCACCAGAACGGATAGTGAACCGAAATCCGCAGGCGGATGAAGTCGAAGCCTTGCGGCCAGTTTGGAGCTCCGAGAGCGGTAGCAGAACTGCGTTCGTCGATGGGATAGCTTCGCGCCGGCAGGCCGAGTGGTTGCGCTTGCAAGGCAATGCGACTCGCACGCGAATCGTCGCGTTGCAGTCCGACAACGCCAGGAGTCAACTGCTCCGCCGTGCGATAGCGTCGCACCATCCAGAACCACACTTCGGGAATGCGAGTGAAGTTCGATATGCCATCCACTGGAACGCTGAGATAGTTGCGCGACCAGCGCGCCACTTCGGCTTCCGACATGTGACTGTAATCGTCGTCGGGCAAGTACAGCGCTGCCGGAATGGATTTGCCTTCGAGGCCGGAGATCTCGAGTCGCGACAGATAAGGCCCGCTCGCAGTGTAAGCCTGCATCAAACCGCCCGCGACATCGCGTCGCGCAGCCAGGCCAAACATGGTTTGATAAGGGAACACAAAGATGGAGTCGTTAGGGCCGCTGTGCCGGCTGAGAAAGGTGGCGGCAGCGCTCAGCATCGGCGGTGTCAGCGGCTCGATATAGCAGGCGCGGTCGAATTCGCCACGGCCTGGCGGACATTCTGTCGATGGATGTCGCAACTCGCTGTAGAGCCGAACAACACTGGAAGGGCGAAACACCGGATGCGAAAACAGCATGGAACAGGCAATCGCGACCAGCGCGCCGAGCGCCGAGAGCTTGCCCCGGAACGAGAACAGGATGGCGCTGGCGAAGAAGATCATCGCGAACTCGCCGATAATCACGTGGCCAACATCGGAGCGAACCAGCGCGCTCTGCATCTGGGCCAATCCAAAGACGGAGGCGCCCAGCAGAAAGGCCGTGCGTTCCGTGATTGCGACCGCGGGCTTGCGTCGGGTCGCGAAGCGCACCAGGAAAATCGCGAGTCCGATCAGCAATCCGCCGAAGAAGTGTAACGTCCCTTCGTCGGTCATCGCAGCAGGCGTTGCCCAGCGATAGACCGCGACTTGCGCCAGCGAATCGTGCCAGAACTTGAAGTCGAGCGGGCTGGCCAGGAAGCAGTTGACCACAACCGCCATAAGCACCGCAGAGATAGCAAAAGCAAGCAGCGCTGTGAGCAATTTGGCGGCGAATTGCTCGCGCCGGGTCTCCAGGGCAATTGCGGCCAGGCAGATAAACCACGCTGCCGTCGCATAAATGCCCGTATCGCCTGCGACCAGGAACGCAACTGCGCACAGCAGAGCTCCGCCCATTCCGATGAACAAGCTGCGGATGCGACCATCCTTAACGGCGTACCAGCCACAGAGAAAGAGCGCAAACAGCAGCACAGGAAACGTCGTCCGCAGCGAAGTTCCCCAGAATGAAGAGAGCAACAGCAGAAGCACGAAGCGCTTCCACGGCGGTTGTTCGGGAAGAAGCAATAACAATGCGAGATAGGCAAAAACTATGGCGCACCATAGCGGGACGGTGTTCCAGGTTGCATATAGCGCGCCGAGCGACAGCGGCATGGAGCGCGCCGGAATCGACGACAGCCACTGAAAGATGGGACCGTGCGTGAATGCCACATCGCGGCCGATGCAGATACCGCGCAGCGCCTTGAACGTGCTATCGAGGTGCCAGTGGTCGTCGATCAGTCCGTAATTGGGGACCAGAGTAACCGCGCGCTGCCTCAACCAAACAGTCGGGAACGATGCCAGCCCGAGCAGGAAAACCGCGAGAAAGTCCCAATACTTCTTGAGCCATGGGAACTGGCGCTGCTCGGCAGCAGGAACGGGCGAGGGTTGCTGGCTGGGCGCGGCATCGAGCTTCTCCATAGACGAGAGACATTCTACCGTGCGATGACGCCACCGCGACGTGGCCCGGACATTTTGGCGATAAGCATATTTCCTGTCATACTCGCAGCCAGAGTTCATTGCCGACGAGCCCGCGCGGTGAACTCGCGGCCAAAAAGGCATGCTGCGTTGCGCTCGCCGCGATTCTCTGGGGGGATCACAACCACAAACCGGACCATGCCGATTTCAACCAGCAAAACTTTGCGCGATGCCGCACCGAATGACTTCAAGCGCGCGGACAGCGTGGCCGCCGCAGACCACGTAACCCGCATTTGGGCCTTTATCGTCGCGGCGTTGCTGGCTGTCTTCTACTTCGTCACCAGCGTTTACATCGCGTCTCATCGGGTGTTCTGGTTCGACGAACTGTTCACGTTGCACATCGCGCGTTTGCCCAGCCTAACGGCGATTTGGACCGCGCTGGGCAACGGCGTCGATGCGCTGCCGCCCCCGTATTACATATTGGTGCGGGTGTTTGATTCGCTGTTTGGACCGGGCGATGTCGCGGCGCGGCTGCCTTCTGCGCTCGCGATGGTCATCGGTCTGTTGCTGATCTTCGATTGCGCGCGTCGTCTGACTGACGGGCTTCACGGACTGATTGCGCTTTCTGTCGCGACATGTTCCTTCCTGCCTTATTACGGCTACGAGGCGCGCTCGTATGCCATCTACTTTATGCTGGCGGCGCTGTCGTTGTGGGCGTGGACGTATGACGCAGCCGGCAAGCAGTGGCCGGCGATTCTCTTTGGAGCCGTGTTCTTTGCCGGTGTCTGCTTTCACTACTACTTCGCAATGTGTCTGGCTCCGTATGTGTTCTGGGAGTTGCTGCGCTGGAAGGCTGGCCGTCGGCCATCTACGAAGCTGATCGCCGGCGTGATCGGCTCCATCATTCCGGTTCTTCTGCTTTCACCGCTGATTCTCTCATTTTCGCGAAAATTTTCCGGTGGATATTGGAACCGGCCGTCGTTCAACGAGCTGCGCGCCATCTTCTCGCAGTTATTCCCTGACGGATTGTTCCTGCTGGCGTTGATCGCGCTTTGGATCGTGCTCGTAGACTCGGACGGTGAGAAGGATACCGCTCTTCAGCCGATGCAGTCCGCTGAAGCCGTAGGCTGGTTGTTCCTCAGCATTCCGGTGGCCGCCTTCGTGGTGGCCGAGTGGAAGACGAATGCCTTCTACAGCCGCTATTTTATCGGTGTGCTTCCCGGCGTGGCCGTAGCCTTCGCGTTTATTCTTTGGCGGCATTTTCGCAGAACGGCGCAAGTGTCGATGGGCGTCTTTGTGCTGCTGGCTGCGTGGGGCGTGGGACAACAGTTGACGTTTGTAAGCCGTCCCGACAAGGTCGAAGCCACAGGCATCCGGGCCTTCATGCAGGTGGAAAGCGCGCTGCAAATCGAAGGCAAGCGTTACCTCGTCTTCTCCGGACCGCTGCTGTTTCTCGAGGCACAACAGTATTCGGCCCATCCAGAACAGTGTGTGCTGCTGTTGCCTTCCGACTTCAACCAGCAAGCCAAGGCCGGACCCGATCCTTATTTGCATCAGCGCCTGGAACTGAACCTCTCGCAGTACTATCCCATGCAGTTCTGGACCCTGGACGATCTGCGGCGGCACCAGGAGCAGTCGGCGCTGATTGAGCCTGATGAAAACACGCTGAAGGAACTTTACGGCGCGGGAATTTTTGCGCACACCAGATTTTCGGATCAGGTGAAGGTTTACTACCTGCACTAGTGTGTTGGTTCGCGGTCGCGCGATGTCAGCTGCGCCTAAGTAGCGCTTTCCCTACCCAGCGCGGACACTTTCGCCTACAATATTCGGAGTCGCAATCGCACGTTTTCCCGGCTTCTCACAGACAATTGCAGATCGCACAGAGGGGACGAGTGTTGCCAACGAAGGAGCCATCGTGAAGAAAATTGGAATCATCTTTGGCATGGAGACGACCTTTCCACCGGCGCTGGTCGACAAGATCAACTCCCTGGGCGAACCCGGCATTCACGCTGAACTGGCGACGGTCGGCGAAGTCCGCATGGCGGAGCCTTCGCCCTATCACGTGATCGTCGATCGTATTTCGCACGACATCCCGTTCTATCGTGCCTACCTCAAGAACGCCGCGCTGTCGGGAACTGTCGTCATCAACAATCCCTTCTGGTGGAGCGCCGACGACAAATTCTTCAACTTCGCGCTCGGCCACAAGTTGGGTGTTGCGATTCCTGAAACCGTGCTCATTCCACACAAGGAACATCCGCCAGGAACCACCGAGCGCTCGATGCGTAATCTGCAATATCCCATGCCCTGGGACAGCATTTTCAGCTATGTCGGCTTTCCGGCATTTCTGAAACCGTTCGACGGCGGTGGCTGGAAGGACGTCTACAAGGTCAATTCGCCTGAAGAATTCTTCAACGCTTATGATCAGTCGCGCGATCTCTGCATGACCTTGCAGCGCGGCGTCAAATTCAAGGAGTACTTCCGCTGCTACGTGGTGGGTCAGGAAAAAGTCCACATCATGCAATACGATCCGTCCGCGCCTTCCCACGAACGCTACGTGAAGAATCCGCCGCCGGTCGATCCTAAGCTGATTGAGCGTGTGGAGCGCGATTGCCTCACCTTATGCCGCGCCCTCGGCTATGACCTGAACACCGTCGAATTCGCCTGCGAAGACGGCATTCCGTACGCTATCGACTTCATGAATCCCGCTCCTGATGCGGACGTGAATTCCGTCGGCCAGGAAAACTTTGACTGGATCGTCAACCAGGTCGCCGACCTGGCGGTGCGAAAAGCCAAGCAACATACTGGTAAGATTTCCGAATATCGGTGGAGCGCATTTCTCCAAGGCGACGTGCCAAAAAGTCAAACCGCTGTGAAGAACGCGGTTGCGCCGAAGACCGAAAAGGCTCCTGAGCCTGCTCCGGACTCCTCGAAGCCCGGGACAATGCTTGATGCAGCATCTAAGCAGTTACGCAAGCGCGCGAGCAAAGGGTAAAGCAAATGCCTCGTCCAAGCCTCAGCATCGGGATCGAAGAGGAATATCAGACGATCGATCCGCAGACCCGCGATCTGCGCTCGCACATCGCCTCCGAGATCCTCCCTAAAGCCAAGCTGGCCTTGCACGAGGCCGTCAAGGCGGAGATGCATCAATCTGTCATCGAAGTGGGCACCCGCGTTTGCAGGGACGTCAAGGAGGCGCGAGAGAATATTCAGGCGCTCCGGCGCGAGATGATCACGCTGGCCAGCCAGAATGGCATGTTGCTGGCCGCAGGCAGCACCCACCCGTTCTCCGACTGGAAGCTACAGGAGATTTATCCCGACGAGCGTTACGCCCGCGTGGTCGAGGATATGCAACTCATCGCCCGCGCCAATCTGGTTTTCGGATTACACGTGCATGTCGGCATTGAAGACCGTAACACTGCCATCCACATCATGAATTCCATGCGGTACTTTCTACCGCACATTCTGGCGCTCAGCACCAACTCGCCGTTCTGGATGGGCATGAATACCGGCTTCAAGTCGTATCGCGTGAAAGTTTTCGAACGCTTCCCGCGTACCGGAATTCCCGACACCTTTGCCAACTGGTCGGAATACGAGAACTTCGTCGATTTGCTGGTGCGCACCAACTGCATCGACAACGGCAAGAAAATCTGGTGGGACATCCGGCCGCATCCGTTTTTCAACACACTGGAAGTGCGGGTGTGCGACATTCCCATGCGGCTGGATGAAACCATGGCCATCGCTGCTCTCATCCAGGCAACGGTGGCAATGTTGTACAAGCTGCATGCATCCAACAAGAGCTATCGCATCTATGGACGCGCGCTGATTTCGGAAAACAAGTTTCGTGCCTCGCGTTACGGGCTTGACGGCAACCTGATCGACTTTGGCAAGGAAGAAGAAGTGCCGCTACGCCAGTTGATCCTCGAGTATCTCGATCTGATTGACGATGTGGTCGATGAGCTTGGCTCGCGCGAGGAGATCAATTACATTTACGAGATGCTCAAAATGGGTACCGGCGCCGATCGCCAGCTTCAGGTCTTCAAGGAAACCGGCGACCTGGAATCGGTGGTGGATTACATGGTCAAGGAGACCCGCGTAGGCGTCTTCGAAGAAACAGGCGCGCGACGTTAACACTAGGCGGGAAGTCCAAGGTCTTGTTGATCTCGTGAATTGTCATCACGAGGAGGCTTTCAAGCCGACGAGGGATCTGCTTTCGTGTCCGAGGGAAATAAGCAGATACTTCGCTACGCTCGTGATGACAATTCAAGACGCAATGACGTCATCGTTTGAAAGGACATTTCTTGATTCAACCCGTTCTCACCGACCTCACCAAAACATCCTTCGATCCCGAACTCACGCCCGGCGCGCGCAACGCGGTCAGTACCTGCCTGCGCATTCAGCCCAACGAGAAGGTCACCGTCATCACCGACAATGCCTGCCGCGACATCGCCGCCAGCATCGCGCAGGAACTCGCGACGCTAGGCTCGCCCTTCAAGGCCTTCGTGCTGGAAGATCTGGCGCCGCGCCCGCTGACCGATCTTCCCTCCGAGATCGCCGAAGACATGGAGACCAGCGACGTCAGCATCTTTGCCGTGCACGTGCAGCGCAACGAACTGAAGTCGCGCATGCAGATGACCGACATCGTCAACCGCCGCAGGATGCGCCACGCGCACATGGTCAACATCAACAAGCAGATCATGCTGGAAGGCATGCGCGCGGACTACAACAAGGTCGACGCGCTCAGCCGCAAGGTCATCGACATCGTCACGCACGCGAAAGAAGTTCGCGCCACCAATCCCGCGGGCAGCGACTTCACCGCGCGGCTCAATCCCGACTACCACTGGATCAAAACCAGCGGTATCATCAGCCGCGACAAGTGGGGCAATCTTCCCGGCGGCGAAGTCTTTACCACGCCCGGCGAAGTGAACGGCGTTTGCGTGGTCGACGGCGTGGTCGGCGACTATCTTTGCGAAAAATATCAGGACCTGGCGCGCCAGCCGCTGACCATTCGCATGAAGAACAATCGCATCACCGAGGTCTCCAGCGACAACAAAGAACTGGAACAGGAGTTCTGGGCCTACACCCACACCGACGAAAACAGCGATCTGGTCGGCGAATTCGCCATCGGCACCAACATCGAGCTCAAGCACGTCATCGGACAGATTCTGCAAGACGAAAAATTCCCTGGCATCCACATCGCCTTCGGCAATCCTTACGGCGAGCACACCGGCGCGAAATGGTATTCCTCCACCCACATCGACGTCGTGGGAACGAAGTTCGATATCTGGGTCGACGGCCGGCAGATCATGGAGAAAGGGCGCTTCCTCATCGAGGCCTGACCATGGTTCCCGCTCTCCGCGAGGAGTTCAACCGCAACTTCACGGCAGCAAAGTACCGTCAGTTTCTACAGAAACTCGATGTTGCTGCCGGCACGCACATTGAATTTCGTGTCTCCGAGACGCCGTGCTTCGTCCCCACGAGCCTGCTCGACCGCATGGCGAAAGATGGCCGTGAATTAGTCGCGCAGTTGGTGAACAATCCGCAATACCGTCGCGCTTCGGACAGCACCATCCCTCCCGAATACAACGTGCCCAACGAATCGCCGCTGCCAATGTTCGTGCAGGTTGATTTTGGCCTGGTGCGTAACGTCGGTGGCGAGATCGAGCCCAAGCTGGTCGAGTTGCAGGCCTTCCCTTCCCTCTACGGATATCAGGCTGCTGCAGCGCACCAGTATGTCGAGTCGTATGGTTTGTCGTCGCAGCTTGGGATTTATCTGAGCGGTCACGACGATGACTCCTACTGGCGGCTGCTGCGCCGACTGATCGTCGCCGATCACGATTCTGAGAACGTAATCCTGATGGAGATTGATCCTGACCATCAGAAGACGCTGCCGGATTTCCTCATCACGCAGCGCAAACTCGGCATCGCAATCGTCGACATTCTCTCGCTGGAGAAGCGCGGCCTGCGGCTGTTCTATCGCAGGAAAGAAGACGGCCGCGAGATCGAAGTGCGCCGCATCTACAACCGCTGCATCGTCGACGAGCTAGAACGCAAAGGAATCACGCTGCCGTTCGATCTCCGCGAGGAGCTCGATGTCGAATGGGCGGGCCATCCGAACTGGTATTTCCGAATCAGTAAATTCTCGATTCCTTATCTCAAACATCCCAGCGTTCCGAAGACCTGGTTCCTCGATCAGCTTCCCGAAATTCCTCCCGACCGCGAGAACTATCTCCTTAAGCCGCTGTATTCCTTCGCCGGAGTGGGCATCAAGTTCGCTCCCACTCAGTCAGACATCGACGCGATTCCGCCGGATCAACGCCATAACTACATTCTTCAGGAGCGCCTGCAGTTCGAGTCGGTAATCCAAACGCCACACGGCCCAACTCAGATGGAGATTCGCATGATGTTCGTTTGGCCTGAAGGCGGCGAGCTTACACCGGTACTACCGCTGGTTCGCATGGGTCGCGGCATCATGATGGGCGTCGACCACAACAAGAATCTGGAGTGGGTTGGCGGCTCAGCGGCACTCTCAGCGAAGGGCGCATAAGTCAGGGACTCCCCAAATCCGTGAAGTTTTCTCAGTAACCTCTGTGGCTCTGTGGTGAATAAGCCTTTCCGCCCGCATGTTACCATCAAACCAACTAGCACCCGAGGACCGCGGAACACTTGCGAATACTCTTCGTCGGAGACATTTTCGGCCGGCCCGGCCGAAGCATAGTTCATGAGCGACTGCCCAAGCTCCAGAAGGAGCACGCCGTCGATCTCACCATCGCCAACGGCGAGAACGCGGCCGGCGGCTTCGGTATCACTCCACAGATCGCCGAAGAATTGTTCGAGCTCGGCATCGATGTCATCACCACCGGCAATCACATCTGGGACAAGCGCGAGATCATTGACTACATGAACTCCGCCACCGGCAATGAGGCCTCGCTGGCGCGGCGCGTGCTTCGACCGGCGAACTATCCCGCTGGCTCGCCCGGATTCGGATGGTACCAGGGTCGCACCCGCGTCGGCGTTCCTTACGCTGTCATCAACCTGCAAGGCCGCGTGTTTATGGCTAACAACGACGATCCGTTTCGCGTGGCCGACGACCTGCTGAAACAGATCACCGCGAAGGTCATCCTGGTCGACATTCACGCCGAAGCGACGTCCGAAAAACTCTCGCTGGGCTGGCATCTGGAGGGACGCGTTACCGCGGTGCTCGGCACGCATACCCATGTGCCTACCGCTGATGAGCAGGTGCTGCCGGGAGGAACCGCGATGCAAACCGACGTCGGCATGACTGGCCCTTACGACGGCGTTATCGGGGTGCAGAAGGAGCTGATCCTGCACCGCTTCCTTACCAATATGCCGGCACGCTTTGAGCCTGCAACCGGCGACGTGCGCCTGTGCGCCACGCTGATCGATTGCAGTGCCGAAACTGGCCGCGCGACCTCCGTGCAGAGAATTATGCTGCGCGAAGCATAGCCCTTAGCTTTCAGCTGTCAGCCAAATCCGTGCGCTTGTCCAAGCTGACGGCTGATGGCTGAGAGCTGATGGCTCAACCCGACGAGCTCTGGATGGAAGAAGCCTTGCGCGAGGCGCAGCGTGCTCTCGCACTAGGGGAAGTCCCCGTAGGCGCGATCGTCGTTCACGACGGCAGCATTGTCGGCCGGGGATGCAATCGCCCGCTCAGCGCCAACGATCCCACCGCTCACGCCGAAATACTTGCCCTGCGCGAAGCCGGACACGCCATCGGCAATTATCGCCTGCTCGATTGCGACTTGTACGTTACGGTCGAACCCTGCGCCATGTGTGCGGGAGCGATCACACACGCGCGCGTTCGCCGCCTGATCTACGGCGCCGAAGATCCCAAAGCGGGCGCGGTACATTCAATGCTTCAACTCCTCAATCATCCCAAGCTAAACCACAAGGTTGAAGTCAGTTCGGGTGTGCTGGCCGCGCGTTGTATGGACCTGCTGCAAACCTTCTTCCGCCAGAGGCGTAACCCTCTGCCTTAACCCCGTAGCTCTGCAGATGCTGCCGGTTTCCGCTCCCCTCTAAATCCAGTAGAATTGATCCTGACATCCGATTGGTCCTGGCATCTTCTGGCCTGCGCTGCGCTCCCAGCGCCCTGGCGCAGATTCGCAGCAGATTATGGGTCGACTAAACCGCCTTCTCCGATACTTCAAGCCCTATTGGCTCTACCTGTTGGCTTCGGTGATTTCGATGGCCCTGGTAGGACTCTTGGACGCTTTTCGACTGCTGCTCATCGGTCCCGTCCTGGATAAGGTTCTAAATCCGGCATCGCAGTCGCGCAACCTTCCCCTGCTTCCCATCCCCATCCTGGGACGTCACATCGAGCTTCAGTCGTTCGTTCCCGACTACTTCCATAACGTTTGGACCATTGTCGCGTTTGCCTTGGTCACCTCCACTCTGCTGAAGGGCCTGTTGGATTTCGGGGGCACCTACCTGGCGAACTACGCCGGCTTCGGCATGGTTACCGATCTGCGCAACGAACTCTACGCTGCTACGCTCCGTCGTTCCATAGGCTTCTTTCAGAAGCATTCCACGGGCTCGCTGCTGTCGGCCATCGTCAACGATGTAGAGCGCGTGCAGTTCGCCATGTCCAGCGTGCTGGCCGAATTTCTACAGCAATTTTTCACCTTCCTCTTCACCGCGATCGTCGTGGTGGGCTTAGGCCGCCGCCTGACCTGGGTCTTGATCATTTTCGTTCCCTTCATCATCATGTCTGCCCGGCGGGTAGGAGACCGGGTCCGCCGCACCACTCGCAAGGGTCAGGACAAACTCGCCGAAATCCATAACCTGCTGCACGAAACCATCACCGGCATTCGCATAGTGAAGGCCTTCTGCATGGAAGCCTGGGAGATGCGCCGCTTCCGCGAGGCAGCGAGGCGGCTGTTCAAAGCCAATCTGCGCACCATCAGCGCCTTCGCCATTAACTCGCCGATGATGGATATTTTCGGAGCCATCGCGATTGCGCTGCTCATCCTCCTCGGCCGTGAGTACATCAAGCATGGCTACTTGAGCGAGGGGTTTTTCATCGCGTTCATCATTGCGGTATTTAAGCTCTATGAGCCAGTACGGAAGTTCGGGCAGTTCAATAACAATTTCCAGCAGGCCCTCGGCGCCTCGGAGCAGATATTCAAGTTCGTCGACGCGCAGGACGAAGTTCGCCAGAAGCCGGACGCGATCACTCTGCCTGCCTTCCACAGCGGCATCCGCTTCGAGCACGTCCACTTCATCTATTCCAAATCCGAAGATGAGCGCGAAGTCTTGCGCGACATCAATCTCGAGATAAATCCCGGTGAAGTCGTTGCCATCGTAGGTTCCAGCGGTTCCGGCAAGACGACGCTGGTCCACCTGTTGCCGCGCTTCTTCGACGTCAGCGGCGGCCGCTTACTGATCGACGGCCATGACGTTCGCGATCTCACGGTCGGATCGCTGCGCTCGCAGATCGCCATCGTCACGCAGGACACCATCCTGTTCAACGACACTGTGCGCAACAACATCGCCTACGGCCAGCCTGAGATTTCGCAACAGTCCGTGGAAGATGCCGCCCGAGCGGCGCTGGCCCACGACTTTGTCATGGCCCTGCCCAACGGATATGATTCCGTGATCGGCGAGCGTGGTTTGCGGCTGAGCGGTGGCGAGCGCCAGCGACTGTCCATCGCGCGCGCCATCTTGAAAAATGCTCCCATCCTGGTTCTCGACGAAGCGACCTCGGCGCTCGATACGGAGAGCGAGTCCCTGGTGCAATCCGCTTTGCAGAACCTGATGGCGGGACGCACCGTATTCGTCATCGCCCACCGGCTCTCAACCGTACGCCGTGCTGACCGCATACTTGTGTTGGAAAATGGAATGATCACCGATGAGGGCTCGCATGAGTGTCTGATGGGACGTACCGGCACGTATCGCCGGTTGTATGATTTGCAGTTCGATGACATCGAGACAACCTCGGGGACCGGGTGACGCGCGCCATGAACATACGCTCCATGACAGGCTACGCGCAGGTGAAGGTCAACGTGGACGACCAGCTCACGCTGACTCTCAGCTTGAAATCGGTGAACCACCGGTTCCTCGATCTTCATTTGCGGCTGCCGGGCGAACTTGACCCCGTGGAGATGAAGGTCCGCCGGGTGTTGAAAGAGCGCCTGCACCGTGGACACATCGAGGTCACGCTTAGCCTGGAGCGCAGCGGAGGCGCCGCCTTTGCGGTAAATCGCAATCTCGTTGGCGGATATCTGCGGACCTTCCGCGAAGTGGCCGAGGAGTTCGGGGTCAGCGCCGAACCTGACCTCAATGCGGTGCTCAAGCTGCCCGGCGCGCTGAACGCAGCCGAGGACGGCGATGCCATGGGCGCTCTGGAACAGCAAGTGACTGCGGCCTTGGAAGAATGCATTGCTCGCCTGAACCACATGAGGGAAGAAGAGGGCCGGGGAGCAGTTGCAGAGTTGCGCAACCGTCTGACGCATTTGTCTTCGGCAACCCATGAGGTCGATCTGCTGCGTGGACGGGTCCTCAGGGCTTATCAGGACAAGCTCCACGGACGCATGCAGGAGTTGCTAGGATCGCATGTCGATCACGATCGTATTCTGCAAGAGGCCGCCATGCTCGCCGAGCGCAGCGACATTCAGGAAGAAATTGTGCGGATGAAAAACCACATCCACCATTTTCTTTCGTTGCTGGATGCCGGCGGCGAGGTCGGCAAGAAACTTGATTTCCTGCTGCAGGAGATGAACCGCGAGGCCAACACGCTGATGTCGAAAACCACCGGCGTGGCCGGCGAGGCATTACGCATCACGGAATTGGGCCTGTCCATGAAGTCGGAAATCGAGAAAGCCCGCGAGCAGATACAGAACCTGGAATGAGCGGAATCATCTTCATCATCTCGGCCCCGTCAGGCTCGGGCAAATCCACGCTCACCAGCGAGCTGCGTCGTATCGTCCCCGACCTGGAGTTCTCCATCAGCTACACCACACGGCCGCCGCGGGGCAGCGAACAATCAGGCCGTGAATACTTCTTCATCAGCCGCGAAGAGTTCGAACGCATGATTCGCGAGGACGAGTTCCTGGAACGGGCCGAGGTCTTTGGCAACTATTACGGAACAGCCAGGCGCTTCCTCAGCGAAGCCGCTGCGCGCGGTCACGATCTGCTGCTCGACATCGACGTGCAGGGCGCGGCCCAGGTAAAGAGCAAGGCCCCCGAGGCGATAAGTATTTTTGTGCTGCCGCCGTCCCGCCAGGAACTGGAGCGCCGGCTGCGGCGGCGCGCCGAGGCGGACGACGACCTGCAGCGGAAACTGATGGGGGACGGCGCGCGCCTCTTTAATACCGAAGCCATAATCCAACGCCGCTTGCAGACCGCCTCGCAGGAGATTGAGAATTTCAGCCAGTACGATTATATTTTGGTCAACGATCGCCTGGGGGAATCTATCGATATCCTCAAGTCGATCGTTGAAGCCGAGCGACTGAAGCGCTCCCGTGCAGCTTTAACTTCAAAGGACCAACTCGTGCTTGCGGTTGCGAACTGCGCCTTGCGGCAGCCGATGATGCCACAAGTCGAATCGATTTTGGCAACCTTCGATCTTTCCCGCTTTCCCGCGGTTACGGAGTGATGCATGAAACTGGTTGAAGGCTTCGATAGCAATTATCGTTATGTATTGGTGGCAGCTCGTCGGGCTCGTCAGATACAGAACGGCGCTCGCCCGGTTGTCGAGCCAAACTCTCGCAAGCCCTGCCGCATCGCGGAGGAAGAGATTCAGGCTGGCAGGGTGAAGTGGGAGATCCCAGAGGCAGCCGCTGCGAGTTCGATGGAAGGCGGCGAAATGTCCGATGGGCCGGTGGGCGGCGACGCCGACGACTAGAATCGCCTTGCCGTTGCGGCGCATCAGCTCACTAGAGAAACCATGAAAATCGCCTTGGGCGTCAGCGGCGGCATCGCCGCCTATAAAGCCGCTGAAATCGTTCGCCAGTTGCAGGAACATGGTCTGCAGGTACAGGTCATCATGACCGCTGCCGCGCAGGAGTTCGTGCGCCCTCTTACATTCGCCGCTCTTTCCGGGGAAAAAGTCATCAGCAGTATGTTCGGGTCGGCAACTGAGCACCCCAATCTCGACTCGGCAGTCGAACATATATCCGTTGCGCAATCGATCGACTGCCTTCTGGTCGCGCCCGCTACAGCCGACGTGATTGCCAAGTTCGCACAAGGCATTGCCAACGACTTCCTCAGCACGCTCTATCTCGCAACCACCGCGCCGGTGATCATCGCGCCAGCCATGAATGTGAACATGTGGCGGCATCCTGCGACACAGGCGAACCTGGAGATCCTGCGGCGTCGCGGCGTCCACATTGTCGAACCGGGCAGCGGCTATCTCGCCTGTGGCATGGTCGGCGAGGGACGCCTGGCTGACCCCGAACAGATCGTCGCAGCTACTCTCGAGCGCCTCGGCATTGCGCAGGATTTTGCCGGCGAGACTGTACTGATCACCGCCGGCCCCACGCACGAACCCATCGATCCCGTCCGCTATCTCGGCAACCGCTCCAGCGGCAAGATGGGCTATGCGCTTGCCGAAGCGGCCTCGCGCCGCGGCGCGAAGGTGATCCTGGTCAGCGGCCCAACCACCCTGCAGCCGCCAGGTGCTGCCGAGACCATCTTCGTTGAAACCGCGCAACAGATGCGCACGGCGGTCCTTGATCGTTGGGAGCAAGCCGGCTTCATCATCATGGCCGCCGCCGTTGCCGACTACCACGTTAAGGACACGCCGTCCGAGAAGATTAAGCGCAGCGGTCCCATCGAGCTGCAACTTGAACCTAACGCAGACATCCTTGCCGATCTCGGCAGCCTGCGTCACGCCGCAGGAAAGGTTTCGCCGATGCTGATCGGCTTTGCCGCCGAAACCGAGAGTCTGCTGGATAACGCTCGCGCAAAGCTGACTAAGAAGCGCGTGGATGCCATCGTGCTGAACGACGTTTCACGCCCGGACATCGGCTTCAACTCCGATCGCAACGAAGTGACCATCGTGACCGCTGGCGAAACCATCCTAATACCTGAAGCCAGCAAGCTGGACATAGCTCAGAAGATTCTCGACGCCGCCCTTCGGCTCCGCCGGCAGCAGGCCGCGTTATCTCCAGCACGCTCGTCGTAGACTACAATCTCCATACATGCCTGTTGATCGCAACGCCGTCCGCGAACGCCTGCAGTTCTATCGCGAACTCGGTATCGGCCCACTTTATCGTCGCGAGGCTGGCGCTGCCCCGCTTCATGAACTAACGGCGATGGCGGAAACCGATGTCGAGATTGCGGATAACCCCGCACCTTCTTCGCCGGTCGAGGCAGGTCGCGATCATCACGCTCTGTTACGCATAATCCGCGATGACATCGGCCCCAACTGCCAGCGCTGCAAGTTGGCCAAGCTTGGCCGCAAGCAAATCGTCTTCGGAACCGGGGATCCGCACGCCGAACTGATGTTCATCGGCGAGGGCCCAGGCGCTGACGAGGACGCGCAAGGCCTGCCCTTTGTCGGGCGCGCCGGACAACTGCTGAACAACATGATCGCCGCCATGGGCCTTAAGCGCGAGCAGGTGTACATCGCCAACATTGTGAAGTGCCGCCCGCCCGGCAATCGCACCCCTGAGCGGGATGAGTGCGACACCTGCTCGCCCTTCCTGATGCGGCAGATTCAGGTCATCCGGCCGAAGGTTATTGTGGCCTTGGGCGCAACCGCAGCCAAGAACTTGCTCGGGGTAAATGACTCGATGGCGTCCATGCGCGGGCGCTTCTACGATTTTTCGCCACCCCGAACACTTACCGACGCGGGAGAGCCTTTGGAGTGCAAGCTCGCGGTGACGTACCATCCTGCGTTTCTGCTGCGGGATCCGCGGCAGAAAAAAGAAACATGGAAGGATTTGCAGATGGTGATGCGCTACCTCGACCTGACCCCACCACAACGCCCATCCGAGGCCGAATAGGCCGCAAATGCCGCTATTCTGCGATGTGGCTGTGCCGGTTCCGCTCGACGCCACTTTCACCTATCGCATTCCGGAAAACTCGCCTGAGCCCGCAGTGGGCGGTCGTGTCATTGTTCCCTTTCGCGAGCAACGGCTGTGCGGCATTGTCACTGAGCTCCACGATCGCGAACCGAAGTTTGCCACGCGCCGCCTGAGTCAGGTCCTCGACTCCACCCCTGCGCTCACGCCGGAATTGATGCAGCTGGGCCGCTGGATCGCGCAGTATTACATTGCGCCGGTCGGTGAAGTCTTCCGCACCATGCTGCCGCTGGCGGCCGAATTCCGCCGTGTGCTGGGCTATCGCATCACGGACAAGGGAATCGACGCATTGCACGCTGCTTCCACCAGCGGATCCTCCTTGCGCTCGCGCAAAGAGCCGGAGCACCAGATGCTGGAATACGCCGTGCTGAATCGGCTTGCCAACGAGGAAATCGTTCGCGAAGCGACTTTGCGTGCGACGTCAGGAGCTTCCCGCGCCGTGCTGCAAACCTTGCTGAGCAAGAAGTGGATCGCGCGCGAAGACCTCAGTGATGTGCGCGATGCCAGCCGCACGATACGGATCGCAACCTTGAAGCAGGTTGAGGGCAAACTCAATGCCAATCAACAGACCATCGTCGACTACCTGCGCCAGCAAGAGGGCCAACGCGCGCCGCTCACGGTTCTGCGCGAGCTAGCCGTTCCCCGCACAACGTTGCAAACCCTGATACGTCGCGGCATTGTCGAACTCATCGAAGAGGCCGCCAGTTTTCACATGTCCGGCCTCAAGCCGCGCAAGCTGGAATTTCTCTTTACTCCCGCACAGAACTCCGCCCTGAAAAAGATCATAGAGTCGGTCGACGAACGCAAGTTTCTACCCATGCTGCTGCACGGCGTTACCGGATCGGGCAAGACTGCGGTCTACCTGTCGGCCATGCAATCCGTGCTGGCGAAGGGCCGCTCGGCGATACTTCTGGTGCCTGAAATCGGCCTCACGCCCGCCATGGCTGCCGATCTCCATCAGATCTTCGGCGACGAAGTCGCCATCCTGCATTCCGGGCTCAGCGACGACGAGCGCGCCGAACAGTGGAAGCGCATCCGCAGCGGCGAGTCTCACATTGTGGTAGGAACGCGATCGGCGGTCTTCGCACCCGTTGCCGATCTCGCGCTCATCGTCGTGGATGAAGAACACGACCACTCCTACAAGCAGGAAGAGATGCCGCGCTACCATGCGCGCGATGTGGCCGTCATGCGGGCCAAGATGTGCAACGCGGCAGTCGTATTGGGTTCAGCAACGCCTTCTCTGGAGACCTACCACAATGGGGTACGCGGCAAGTACCGCCTGCTGGAGTTGCCCGAGCGCATCGAGAAACGCCCGCTGCCGGAAGTGGAAATCCTCGACATGCGCGAGGAATTCCAGCGCTCGAAGAAAGATGAGGTTTTGTCCCGCAAGCTGGTGGAGGAGATCGGCGAACGCCTTTCCCGTCAGGAGCAGGTGATGGTGCTGCTCAACCGGCGCGGCTTCTCCGCCTTCGTGCTCTGCCGCGAGTGTGGCGAGTCGGTGCATTGCAAGAACTGCGCTATCTCCATGACCTATCACAAGCGTGAACACCGCCTGGTCTGCCACTATTGCGGCTACATGCGGCCTGCGCCGAAGACCTGCCCCAAGTGCGGCAGCGAATTTGTGCAGTACCTCGGCACCGGCTCGGAAAAATTAGAGCACCTTTTGCACGGCCTGTTTCCGCAGGCGCGGATCTCGCGGCTCGACCGCGATACGGTCCGCGGACGCGATGACTTCGAGCGCATGCTGACCGCGCTGCACGCGGGCGAAATCGATCTGCTGGTCGGGACCCAGATGATCGCCAAGGGCCACGATGTGGCCAATGTCACCCTGGTCGGAGTCGTTGCGTCCGATGCCGCGCTCAGCTTTCCCGACTTTCGCGCCGCCGAGAGGACGTTCCAGCTATTGACCCAGGTTGCGGGACGCGCCGGCCGCGGCGACGCACCGGGCAAGGTGGTGCTTGCAAACTTTTTTCCCCGATCACTATGCCATCCAGTTCGCGGCCGCCCACGACTATCGCGGCTTCTACGAGAAAGAAATCCGCTTTCGCAGCTGGATGCACTATCCGCCGTTCAGTGCGGTCAGCAACGTGCTGGTGCGCAGCCCGAAGCTCGAGGATGCCCTGGCTTGGTCCGGCGTGCTGGGCAAGTGGTTCGAGAACACACGCGTGGAAGGTGTGCGCGTAATGGGCCCGGCCGCCGCGGCTATCGTTCGCCTGAAGACCGAGTACCGTTACCACTTCCTGCTGAAGTCAGCCAGTCGCGAACGCATGAACGACGTACTGCGCGCCATGCTCACACACGCTGACGACGCAGAAGATTCCACGCAATCACGTTGTGGTGGACGTGGACGCGCTGTCGTTGATTTGAGCGGCTAGCCAAGAGCTCCGAGCCTCGGGCTACGATAAAACCACACTAGCAAAGCTCGTGGCTCGTAGCTCACAGCTCTCACCCTTTCCACGCTCCCAGCGCCTTGCGCACCAGAACCAATTGCCCGATGTGGTAGGCGTTGTGATCACCGATCAATAGAGCCTGACGCAGAAGTGTCTGCCCCGTGCCGTGAGGAATCCGCGCAAACAGGTCCTGCTTCGGGTCACCGACCAGTTTGCGCATCGCTTCCAGGTTCTCCCGGATTGAATTGACGCTGCTCTCCCAGGCTGCCTCGCTCGGCGGCGCCGCTTTTTTTGGCCAGTAGCCCTCAGGCCATTCGGGGGACTTGTGCTTTGCATCGCGGCTGAATTCCAGGATGTCCCATAACGCGATACGCATGTGCTCCAGCAACTGCCAGGCGGAATAAGGCAATCCATCCGGCACTCGCCCGCGCAATTCGGCGGGAAGACCGGAAACCGCTGCTGATAAGTCAGCGTGCGCCTCGTTCCAATCCATCACCTTCGCAAGTTGTTCGCGAAGTTCCTTGTCGTGTTCCATAAAGGCCTCATATGAGTTTGGTTAACAGCTATGGATGTGAAACTGGGCGGGCTGGATGTAATCTCACCGGGGAAAGTCTTGGATTGGTCGGTCGTCGATAAGAAATAGGGATTCAACAGGAGACGCGAAAACGTGGTCTGGTCCGGGAGATCCTAGCCACCGCCGTTTCGTCGTCGCTGGCGCAGAACGCTGGCCGCATCCGGATTCACTAACACAGTGAAGCCGTTGCGAAAACGGCCAGGGTCCACATCCACCAGCGTCGCCCGTTCGCCTTCAATACATCCACCCAGGACGCGGCCCAAACTCAACAGCGAACGGCTGCCACAAACTTCGCAGCTCTCACCGCCGCTATTACTGATGATTTCGCAGTCGGCGCAAAGCACGGCTTCCAGCAATGCCACCGAGTTCAGAATCGGGTCCCATTTTCGACTCTCGTCCATAGCAGGCTCTTTACCTAAGCTAGCTGTCTTAGGACCGCCAGGAAAGTACCTACTTGTGGAGGGAAGCGGAAAGGTAACGGGTCATGGCACAAGAGTGGAGGTGCCGAAGCGACCGGGAAATTCAGGCTCATCCCGCCTGGCAACTTCCCTGGCTACGTGACATCGAGGCTGGCGGCAGGTGGGAGCAAATTGTGGTTCAGGGCGAACAGTGCCAGCTCCAGGCGATTTCCAACTCCGATTTTGTTGAAGATATTTGTCAGATGGCGTTTGACCGTTTCTTCGCTGATGCCGAAAGTCTCCGCAATGTGCTTGTTGGTCGAGCCTTCTGTGATCAGCGTGACCACCTCCAGCTCGCGTGCAGTAAGGCCGAACGTCTTGCGAGGCGGCGGCGCGGTTTGCGCCGTCAGATCGCGTAGCACCTGAACCAGGTTATGCACTGGCCGACCGTCAAGCCAGTACTGGCCTTGCATCACGGCACGGACGCACGCCGAGAGATGAGCCACGACCGCATCTTTCAACACCACTCCCCGGGCTCCGAGTTGCAGCGCCTCCAGAATCTGACGCTTCTCCACGTTGCCGCTCAGAACAATGGTGCGAGTTCCACCGTTGTCGCCGGTCAGCTCGCGTAAGGCTTCCATACCAGGCATTTTGGGCATGGCCAGATCGAGCAGAAGAATATCGGGACGCAAGGTGCGCACCATGTGCAACGCTTCTACACCGTCTTTGGCTTCCGCCACCACCTTCATCTGGGGGTCGGCCAACAACATGTTTCGCAGCCCGATTCGAACCACCGGATGATCATCAGCAATCAGTATTCGAATTGCAGTCACTGCCATCTTGTTTCCTCTTTGAGGGATGGTCTTCATATCGGCTATCTAGGCTGCTGATCCTTCGGCTGGCAGAGCCACGGGTCCAACTTCCTTGCTCAATTCGTCTTCCACGGCCTTGAGAGCTGCTATGGCCTGGTCCAGCACCGCTTCTGCCGCTTCCAACTCGGAATTGCGGCCCATCTGTTCCAATCTCCCGCAGCACTGCGCCAGGTTTCTGGCTCCAATCATCAGACTGCTGCCCTTCAGATAGTGGGCCCGTTCGCGCACTTCCGCTGCATCTCGTTGAGCGAGCGCATTCTGAAGCCTGGCAATAGTAGATCGCGCCTCCGCGATATACTCTTTGCACAGCTCGGCGAGTACACCTGGATCGGCTGCGGTTGCTTGCCGCAGACGGTCGAATATCTCCCGCGCTATGACCACGTCGGCCACTGGATTCTTAGTTGTTACCCCACTCGATTTCCGCTATCCACCATAGGTAATCCTTCTGCGCGCTGGCGTCAAGGAGGGAATGCTTGCGCAGGACAATTTTTGCAATGAATGGCCGGAATGTCGATTCGCTCCGCAACTGTCCCAGGCCAATGCAGCGGCCATCAGAAACGGGAGAAATCAGGGGTACGCTTCTCCAAGAACGCGCTCAGTGCTTCCTTTGTTTCGGGTGACTCCAGCCGCTCCGCGATCACTCCCACTTCCTCCCGCAAAGCTCGCTCCACCTCCGATCGAAAGCTACGCTTCATCAATTCCTTGCACGCCAGCAACGCTCCGGCGGGTTTAGCCGCTAACTGCTGTGCAACGGCAGAGGCGGTCGCCAGCAACTCTGCGCGAGGGAGCACGCCGTTCACCATCCCTATCTCATACGCCCGTTGCGCGGTTAAGGGAGCTCCCAGCATGAACAACTCCGCGGCGCGCTGGTACCCGATGAGCAATGGCAACAGCACCGTCGAGGCGGCCTCGGGTACGATACCAAGGTTGATGAAGGGCATCACGAATTTTGTATCCTCCGCCGCATACACGAGGTCGCAAAGCAACAGGATCGTAGTGCCGACGCCAACGGCCAATCCGTGGACGGCGGCAACAATGGGCTTCCCGGCCCCGGCCACACCGCGGATGAAACGCACTGCCGGCGGTACTGCCTGCCCTTTCCACGGTTTCTTCATGAAATCTTCCAAGTCGTTGCCGGCAGTGAAGGCATCGCCCTTGGCGTGTAGCAGGATCACGCGAACCGTGGGGTCAGCCTCCGCCTGCTCCACAGCATTCGACAGCGCGTCGTACATCTCAGCTGTCAAAGCATTCTTCTTCTCCGGACGGTTGATGGCGATGCTCATCACGGTGCCATTACGTTCCACTTCTATTTGATCCATGGTTCGACCTTCGTTCGGAGTTCTAAAGACCTGGGGTGACAAGTTAGAACAAACCTGCGCCTTTCAGCAAGCACGACCGGCCTCCAGCACGATGATTTGCATCGCCGCCTGCACCCCATACAATGGTTCTGGAATCCAATTGTTGATCGTTCGTTCGGTATTCCCGCTTGAAATTCCGCAAGGAGAATCGTCATGTCCGCTAAGATTCCTGAAAATTATCTTGACCTCTTCCACAAGAAGGCCTTTGGCAGCTTCACCACTCTCATGCCTGACGGCAGTCCGCAGACGACACCCGTATGGGTGGATTATGTTGACGGCAAAGTGTTGGTGAACTCCGCGCTTGGCCGGCAGAAAGACAAAAACCTGCGTCGCGATCCGCGCGTGGCCATTACGTTGATCGATCCCGACAATCCTTACCGCTACCTGGAAGTGCGCGGCAAAGTCAGCGAGATCACGCAAGAGGGTGCCGATACGTTGATCGACAAACTGGCCAAGAAGTATCTGGACAAGGACAAGTACCCGTTCGCGCAGCCCGGCGAACAGCGTGTCATCTACAAGATCGATCCGGAGCACGTGAGCCCCCACGGATAAACGTGGAGTGATAATGGACGGTTTAAGAAGCGGATGCACTGACCGCACAGACGGAAGACGTTCGCCGCTCGTGAATCGAGCCCGCCAGGGCGAAACTGAGCTTAGCCCAGGGCGTGAGCCCTGGGTATGCTGCATTTATTGATTCGTGAGCCGGCTTTACAGTTTGCTGAAAAACTCTTTTTTGGGTCATTTCGAACAAAAAAACCGTCGCAAGTTATTGAATCTTCATTCGTCGAAATGACCGAAATTACTAAGTTGGTTCCTTTTTCAGCAAACTGTTTAGCCGGCGGCACACGCTTGTCGCCGTCATGAATCGCGGTGTTTCTCTGCATCACGTACAAACCCATAAGGGCAATGTCGGCAGCCCGACTCACAACAATATCCGCGCCTGCGCAGATATGTCGCCGTGAACACCATGAAGCCATCCTCCATGTAATAGTCGGCCCCCTCGACCAAGTCCTCGGACGTCATTGCGCCGCCGCCTCACGCAATACTGACAGTCGGTCTTCCACTTCTATGGGAACTCCATCGCGAAAGCTGACGTACTTTCCGGAAATCGCCGCCACGCGTTCACCCGGCACAATGAAGCCCACCAGGTTCAGGGGATCGGCAGCCGACACAGTTACCACGTCGCCGCCAGCAGGCAGATTGCGCATGGCGCGCAGCGACTCGACCGCCTCCGGCAGCGCGAACTGCTCGCCCAGAAACCCATTCACAAATCGCCCGCCGCGGACTTCGCCGCGGTCTTCCAGGCGACGGAAAGCGATCAGCAACTCGCGCCATTTCGGCAGGTTCGACTCACGTGCCAGCAGCTCGCGAAACACTACGCCGTAGCGCCGTAACAGCATCCAACAAGTCGCCTCGGCGCGAATCGCGTGGTCCGAATTTTCCGCGCCATACAATAACGACCAACGGCCCGGGGTGTGCCGAGGCCGCGCGGCCTTCGGCGAGCCTGGTCCCAGCCGCCGCTTGGGATTGATCAGCGAGCGCAGATTGTCGAAACCGTCAGCCGTCACCATTCCGGCTGCCACCAGTTCCCACAGCGCCGTCTCGATCTCGGCCTTCAGCTTGCCGGTGCCGCGCACGATATCGGCAAAGAACGACGCTCCTCGTCGCCGCAGGAACTCCAGCACAGCATGCGCTCCCGGGCTCAGAACCCGTTCGAAGTTCTGCTCATCCTCGCTGAGCCGTGGCTGCATCCAGTCCGACTCTTCGCGGACAAAGAACGTGATTGGGGCAACGCTGGTAGGCACGACCCGCCGCCGGCCTTCGCCCGAGTCTTCCAGTGTGGCCGGATGCGGCGACAGCCGGCCCCAGCCGACCGCACCGGTCAGGCACAGTTGATCGAGCGCGGCCGGATCGTATTCGTTTACGCGCCGTGCCAGAATCTGCTTCTCCCACGCATTGGCGGGAATCTCGAAGCCTTGCAACTGACGGATGGCGGCCAGCAGGCCACGTTCGCCGCTGAGCTGCGACTGCGGAGCGAGGTGCTGCCAACGCAGCAGCCAGCGCATGAATTGCGCTGCCGTGACCGGCTCGACTTGCTTGCGCAGAGTCGCGACCGTCAGGTGATGAATGCGCGCCAGCAAGCGCCGCTCGCACCACTCGACGTTGTCGCCAGTGACTTGGCCAGTGAAATTCCCGCGCAGAATTGATCCCGAGGCTTCTAACCGCAGCAAAGCTTTCTCGACATCGCTGGCGCTCAGTCTCAACCAATAGGCCAGTGCGCCCGAGGTGATTGGCCCGGCGTGCATCATCCAGCCGGTGATCATGGCGAGGACGGCCTCGTCGCGCGAAGCCGTGTTCGAAGGAAGATCTGGCGGCACGATTTCAAACTGCGCGTCAGGAAAGATCAGCAAGAAATCTTTGGCACGCTCGGAGGCTACGAGGTATCTACGTTCTCCTACCTGAACCCGCGCCGCGCGCCAACCCTCGAGCAACTCCGCGGCCAGCGGCATCCAGCTTGCGATCGCCTGTTGCCAATCTTCATCCGAGATTTCCAAGGGCAACGCCACCAGCGTCTGCAACGTGTCATGCAGTTCATGAGCGTCGCGAACATCGGGCCTCGCCTCTTCGCGCACCAGCGCAATTGCCTGCTGATCGAGCCGGCCGACTTCGTTCAGCACGGCCTCAGGCAACATGCGCCGCATCTGCACCGCACGCGCGCGACGTTCCTCCAGGGGAGCGTCGTCAAGATAAGCATAGGGATTAGCGTTCAGAATTTCGTGGGAGAACTGTGACGGTACGGGCGTATCAACCGCGAGGCAGCGAATGGCGCCGCTACGAATGCCGTCCAGCACACGCCGCAAGCCGTCGATGTCCATTGCCTCGGTGAGGACATCCTTCATCACCTCCTGTACTAGCGGGTGATCGGGAATCTTAATATCGCCCTCGATGTTCTCCTGACAGGCGGCGACATCGGGGAAAACCGACGCGAGAAGATCGTCGCTACGAATGCGCTGAATCTGCGGTGGAACTTTCTTGCCGCCCTGGAAACGCAGCAGCGCCAGCGAGCGGTTCGCGTCCCAGCGCCAGCGCGTGGCGAAGATAGGTGATGCCAGCGCTGCTTGCTCCAGAATTTCCTGCACGGTTTCCGTTTGCAGATAATGGAACACGTCACTGAGCGGGAAGCTGTGTTGTTCGGCGAGCGCTATGTTGAGGCCGTTGTCGGTTGCTGCGGCCTGCAACTCAAAGTTGAAGGAGCGGCAGAAGCGCTTGCGTAGAGCCAGTCCCCAGGCCTTGTTGATGCGCCCGCCAAAAGGCGCGTGGATGATGAGTTGCATCCCACCACCTTCGTCGAAAAAGCGCTCGGCGATGATGGTCTGCTGCGTCGGCACTTCGCCCAGCACAGCGCGACCGGTGACGACGTATTCAATGAGTTGTTCCGCGGCTGAGTCGTCGAGGCCACATTCGTCCTTCAGCCAGATGACGGCATTCTGCACTTCGGGGCTAGATTCGAGTCCGCGCAGGCGAATGCGGGGAGTGTTCAGGTAGAGCGGCGCTTCAGCGCCGCGTCCCAGCATGGCAAAATCATTTTGAGCAGGCTTCAGCCTGCGGGACAATTCCTCGCCAGAAACAGAAGTGTCGCCGGCTGAAGCCGGCTCGGAGGCGAAAAGTGGTTGGCGGGACGCGGACCTGAAGGTCCGCTCTACCCGAACATTTTCACTAACAGCAGTTCGCTTTGGTTGGGGCCAGTTTTCGTCGGCTTCGGGATTCGCCGGAACCGGCAAAGGCACGGTGTTCGGCAGCAACGTACTTATGCGCTCGCGCAATTCGCCCACGTGCAGCGACAGCTCGTCGGTTCGTGCCGGGGCCTCGCCGCGCCAGAAAGGAATCGTCGGAGCGGCGCCGTGTGCATCTTCGACGAGAACGCGCCCGGTATTGGACGAGACGCGACGGATACGCCACGAGGTATTGCCGAGCAGCATGATGTCGCCGGCATTGCTCTCGACAGCGAAGTCTTCGTCGAGGGTGCCCACAACGATTTCTTCCGGCTGAGCGACGACCGTAAACAGGGCTGTATCGGGAATGGCACCGCCGCTGGTGATCGCCGCCAGCCGCGCTCCACGCCGCCCGCGTAGCCGGCGATTCACCATATCGCGGAACAGATACGATCCATAGCGGCCCCGCTTTGCGGCGATCCCTTGCGACAGCATCTCCAGGATGCGGTCATAGTCCTCGCGCTTCAGGTCGCGGTAAGGATAGGCGCCGCGCACGCAGGCAAACAGCGCATCCTCGTCCCAATCCTCGCAGCTGCACATGGCAACGATCTGCTGCGCCAGGATGTCGAGCGGCGATACGGGAATCTGCAGAACATCCAAGTCCCCTTGCCGGATGGCACGAACCGTGGCCGCGCACTCCAACAAGTCGTCGCGCGTGGTGGCAAACAGGCGCCCCTTCGGGATCGCACCCCGCCAATGGCCGGCGCGGCCGACGCGTTGCAGAGCCACAGCAATCGAACGCGGCGAGTTGATCTGGCAGACGAGATCGACAGTCCCGATGTCGATACCAAGCTCGAGCGACGCCGTCGCCACCAGCAGACGAATCTCGCCGTTCTTCAGTTTGCGCTCGGCAGTCAGTCTTAGCTTGCGTGCCAGGCTGCCGTGATGCGCCGCCACCATGTCTTCGCCGATGCGCTCACCCAAGTGCAGCGCCACGCGCTCGGCCAGCCTACGTGTGTTGACGAAGACCAGCGTCGAGCGATGTTGTAATGCCAGCTCGGCGAGGCGGTCGTATATCTCGCCCCACATCTCGTTGCTGGCGATAGGGCCAAGTTCGGAAGGGGGCACCTCGACGGCGAGATCGAGTTGTCGGCGATGGCCGATGTTGACGATAGCGGGTGCCGGACGGTCCGCGCCGGTAAGGAAGTGCGCGACTTCCTCAATCGGCTTCTGCGTAGCCGACAGGCCGATGCGCGTCGGTTGACCGGCCAGCAGATCAAGACGTTCCAGCGACAGCGTGAGGTGTGCGCCGCGCTTGTCGTCGGCCACGGCGTGGATTTCGTCGACGATGACGGTCTTGACGTGGCTCAGAATCGCACGGCTGCTGTTGGCTGTTAGCAGGATGTAGAGCGACTCGGGCGTAGTGACCAGGATGTGGGGCGGACGCTTCACCATGTCGCGGCGCTCTTTCATCAGCGTGTCGCCGGTGCGGACAGCGGTGCGAATCTCGGGCATCAGCAGGCCACGCTGGCCGGCGAGCGCGAGAATCTCGCCCAGCGGGACTTCCAGATTCTTCTGGATATCGTTTCCCAGGGCCTTCAGCGGCGAGACATATAGGACTTCGGTGCAGTCGCGCAGATCGCCCGCGAGCGCTTTGCGCACCAGGCGGTCGATACAGATGAGGAATGCGGCGAGTGTCTTGCCCGATCCGGTGGGAGCGGAGATCAGCGTGGTGCGACCGGCGAGGATCTCCGGCCAGCCCTGCTCTTGCGGCTCAGTCGGTGTGCCAAAGCGCTGGACAAACCACTCGGCAACGAGCGGATGCGCCCAGGATAATGAAGCGGGAATTTCCCCCACAGACATCCCACGATTCTAACAGATTTTCGCTAATTGTTCGCTAGGCAGTTTTCACCACGGAGGCACGGACAACACTGAGGGATTCGATTTAGAAATGCGAGGCACAGTGCCGACTTGTGCTACGAAGGATCGAGGGTTCTTCAACTTTTCAGCCTTCCTCAGTGCCCTCCGTGCCTCCGTGGTGAGACTTTCTTGCTACACTTCCGGCATGTCCTCCGACCGCGCGATGAAAATCAAGCTGATGCTCTTCGATGTGGACGGGGTGATGACCGACGGCACCATCTTTCTCTTCCCTGCTCCGGCGGGCGGTGCCGGTCACGGGACGCACGAACATCGCGAGCAAATGGCCGACAAAGGCGGATTCGGCATTGCGAGCCACGAAGTCATGGAAGCCAAGGGTTTCAACGCGCATGACGGCACAGCTTTCTCGCTGGCGAGACTCGGCGGACTGAAGACCGGCATCATCACCAAACGAATCTCGGAAACAGTCGCGTTGCGAGCACGCGATCTGAAGCTCGATTACGTCTATCAGGGCCAGCAGGACAAGGCGTCGGCATTCTATGAAATTCTAGGAAAGGCCGGCCTGCAGCCCGAACAAGCCTGCTACGTAGGAGACGACATAATCGATCTGCCGGTGATGCGTCTGTGCGGGCTGGCGATTGCGGTGAAGAATTCGCGCGTGCAAGTCATTCGCGAGTCGCACTACGTGACGCCGCATGAAGGTGGCAAGGGCGCGGTCCGCGATGCCATCGAGTACGTCTTGCGTGAGCAAGGCATTTTGGAACGCGTGATCGAGGAGTACATTCAGTCGCGAAGCCAGACCCCGGCGACAAACGCCCCCTAGCCCCTCGCATATGGTCTCCGCAGGCAAGCAAGCCGCATTCGCAACTCAACTACCAAGCCGGCGGACAAAAAGAGTCCCCTCCGATGGACAGGGGCGAGTTGCGCATCGGAGGGGCAGTCGCTGTTACACGACCATTCTCAGGGTTGTTACCTGACTAAACTCCAGCTACCGGGAAAAGTCTCGCGTTCCCAAAAACCAAGGTTCGGAATCAAACACGACTGACAACTAGCTATCTCGCGCATTCCAACTGACACCCAAATTGGGCTGCCCTGCCAAGCGGGTTCAAAAGGGGCTCTGAACCTGCCCGAACCACATTTGCTACGGCCACATTCGCTTCCAAGTGTGGTAATTAAATAGGAGGCCGCTGTGAGAGCAGTTTCGAGTAGAATTCGGGAGAGAAACTTCCTAGTATGAAGTGTCGGGTTCCAAGCGGCGAAGAAAAGAGCGTCGGAGGAGCAGCCAGCGGCTCCGCAAGTGAATCTATTTTGTTCGAGGGACTTCCAAGGTTTCCCATGCTAAAGCGCTCCCCCTTTGCCGCCGTGATGCTATTGGCGCTGTTCGCTTGCTTAGGAGCCTCAGCTGCCACCATAGCCACTCATTCCACGGCTACCCACAAGTCCCATAGCAAGTCTTCGCACCATGTAACGGAGTCGACCGCGGCCCAGAACAAAATGGCGCGCATGCGGCATAGCAGCGCGAAGACAGCCCGCCTCAGTCAGGCCAGCCTGGTAACCGTCTCACATAAGCACCATTACTACGGCGAGCGGTTCTACGCCAGCTCGTTTGCCAATGACCAGGTGGATGGCGACATTACGGCGGGCGAGGACCCCGTCGTCCGCGCCGCCGCAGTTGCAGCATTAGGCAACATGAACGGCACCATTGTCGCGATGGATCCCGATAGTGGCCGCATTCTGGCGATGGTGAACCAGAAGCTGGCGCTCTCCGCAGGCGCGCAGCCCTGTTCGACCATCAAGGTCGCGGTAGCGCTGGCGGCGCTCAGCGAAAATGTGATCACGAAAGATACGCAGGTTCCTCTGGGCAAGTACTGGAAGGTAGACCTGACGACCGCGCTGGCTAAATCCAACAACGCCTATTTTGAGGCGGTTGGCCGCAAGCTGGGATTCGACAAGGTCAGCTATTACGCCCACCAGTTTGGCTTGGGCGAACTGGCTGGCTGGAACATTCCCAACGAACACCTTGGTACCTTCCCCTCGACCGAGCTTGATGAAAAACTTGGCGGGGTGGGCAAGATGTGTTCGTTTGGCGAAAGCATCTCGCTTACGCCATTGCAACTGGCAGCTCTGATGGGGGCAATCGCCAACGGCGGCACGCTGTACTACCTGCAGCATCCGACGACTCCTGAAGAGGTTGCGAGCTTCACCCCTAAGGCGAAGCGGAAATTGGATATCGGGCCGATCATCCCTGAGATCTCCGAAGGCATGTCGGGCGCAGTGGAGTATGGCACTGCACGCCTTCTGCGCACCAACTTCATCGAAGAGCCCATCCTCGGCAAGACCGGAACCTGCTCCAAGGACGGCACTCGTTTTGGCTGGTTTGGCTCGTTCGCCAATACCCAACACGGACGCATCGTGACAGTCGTCTTTCTGGAAGGCGGGCGACCGACTTTTGGACCCAAGGCGGCTGAGCTTGCCGGTATTCTGTATCGCAATCTCTACGACCACGACTTCTTTGCAGTGAAGGCGCCGGCGACTGCGGCCCAGGGAATCGCAGCACCGCCAGTCGGCCCACAGCAGTAGAGTCCCAGATTACTTCGCGAATGGTGACGCTGATTGCGCCTGTAATTGCTTCAGGGCATCCTGCAAGCGCGCCTTTGCCGCTGCGTCTTCCGTCGTACTTATCTGCTGGTTCAGCCAACTCAGCATGGCAGCTCGTGATAAGTGAGGAGATGTGTTCTCGGCGTCGGCGATCCGCCACTCCAGGTTCTCGGTACTGACCAGAAAGTCGACGTTCTGGTTGCTGACTTCGAGCTCGCGCACATAGCCCGTCGTCAAGTCGTAAGTTCCCAACAAACGGTAATGTACCGTTACAACGTACTTGCCCTTCGTTGCGTCGGGCGGAATATCCACGGTATAGCGGGCCACAACGTCAATTTGCGTGAAGGCGGGGTTCGGACTTCCACCAGACTATCGGCTCAAACTTCGGCCAGGCTTTCGCATCCAGACGCGCTCCCTCGTAGTCCAGCCGGCAATATTTTGAGACCAGCTCATGGATTTGTGCAGGCTCTGGGTCTTCCTTAGTGGTCTGGGTGGGCACCGGAAATTGAGCCAAAAGAAAACCTGGCGCAGCAACTACTAACACCAAGCCCAGCAAAACGCCGCGAATCGAAAACACGATACCTGGTCTCCTATCCATAAGAAACTTAACCTGTAAGGTTACATCAGGCGCGCAGCAAAGCGAAGACGCCATCCGGACCATGAAAATTGTATTCCCATCCGAATGTTATAATTTTGCGAGACTGCGGTGGGTGTAGTTCAGTGGTAGAACTCCGGACTGTGGCTCCGGCTGTCGAGGGTTCGAATCCCTCCACCCACCCCAAAGCCCACACCAGTTATTCGACGGAGCGCAAGCACTTCTCGGCTGCGGCATTCGTGCGTGGGTCTCAGCCAAGCCGCCTTGCTTGCCTAATCACCCAATTCACAGGCACAATTAGCATCGCTTCGCACGAGCACCGTTGCGCTCGTTCATGCAAGCTCAACAGTGAGGAAGAGCCTTTATGGTGTGCCCACAGCATAAGAGAATTGCCTTGCGCCCGGAATTGGGCGCAGCCGCTGCTGTATTAGCCTTTGCGCTGGCCTTGCTCGTACCGTCCGCAGGCGCCCAGACCTTCTCCGTGATTCATAACTTCTCTGGCGGGCAAGACGGCTCGCAACCGGTTGCGGGTTTGACGGCGGATAAAGCAGGAAACCTCTATGGCACCGCCTCCGCAGGCGGAGCTGGCTATGGCACGGTCTTTAAGCTGGCATCCAAGAACTCCGCCTGGATCTTGTCACCGCTGTACAGCTTTTCCGGAGGTGACGATGGGGCCGGTCCTGTCACCGCGCCTGTCGTCGGGCCTAATGGCACGCTCTATGGCTCGACCGCAGCCGGAGGTGGAGGATCATGCAGCGAGATCTATGAATACAGCGGCTGCGGCACAATTTTTAATCTGCACCCCGGCGCGTCGGTTTGTAAGGCCGTACTTTGCCCGTGGACCGAGGCCGTGCTTTACCGTTTCGCCGGTGGCAGCGACGGAGCTTATCCGATTGGCAAGCTTCTGTTCGACCAGTCGGGGAATATCTACGGCACAACTTTCGATTACCTGCAATTCGGCCCGTTGGGCACGGTGTTCGAGCTGATGCCTTCAGGCGGTGGCTGGACCAAGAGCGTTCTGCAGCGCTTCGACGGCAGCAACGGTCAATATCCACTCGCGGGTATGATCTTCGGTCAGGGCGGCAGCCTCAACGGCACTACGTACTACGGAGGCACAGACAGCAATGGGGCAGTTTACCAGCTAACGCCTGCGGGTTCGGGTTGGAGCGAAAGCGTCTTGTACAGTTTTCAAAACGGCAACGACGGCGCCAATCCTGCCGCCGGTCTGATCGCCGATAGTGCAGGAAATCTCTACGGCGCTACTACCGGCGGGGGTTCTGGGGGAGGAGGCACGGTCTTCGAGCTGACGCCGTCAAACGGCCACTGGACGCTTAGCGTGCTCTACTCCTTTACCGGTGGCGCTGGGCCTGCCAACAGCCTGGTGATGGATACGGCGGGGAATCTCTACGGTACCACCGTGGAGGACGGGACCTATGGAGTGGGAACGGTGTTCGAACTAACGCCCTCAGGTAGCAGTTGGGTCTACACCGACCTGCACGACTTCACCGGAGGCAGTGACGGAGGAGATCCGTTTGGCGGCGTGATACTCGGCGCCAACGGCAACCTCTACGGCACGACAGAGACCGGCGGAGCGAATGGCGACGGCGTGGTCTACGAGATCACCCCTTAAGTTCCGCCCCGTTCGAGGCTTGGGTTTTGCGGATCGGTGTTGGCAAGTGTTCAGCCTCGCCGGTATCGCCCCGGAGTTTCCCCATGCCATTTGAGAAAAACGCGCTGGAACACGCTTGGTTCGGAATATCCCAGGGCATAGGCGGTGGCCGTTGCCGTCGCGGGAGTCTCGAGAAGAAGGTACTGCGAAAGATCTCTCCGGGCCTGCTGCACTAATTGCCGGTAGGAACAGGATTCCTGGCCCAGCTTTCTTTGCAGGGAGCGCCGGCTGATGCCTAGCTCACGGGCGGCAGCCTCCAGATCGAAGGCGCCGCTGCTTAAGTTTTGCCGAATGAAGCTGAGTACTCCTTGAGAGAAGCTCGCCTCACCCCAAGCCGTGGGCAACAACTGTTCCGCTGCCTCGGTGATCCCTCGATGCGGACCGCGGTGCGCAGTTTTCAACCGAATGTCGAGCGACTCCCTATTCAGAAGCAGCGCATTGGCCGGCATACCGAATCGAACCGGCGCGCGAAAGATACGCATGTGCTCAGAGGTGTCCTTGGGCTTGGCGTGTTGGAACCATACCTCTCGCGGTGTCCACGTGGCGCCTCGGGAAAGGCGACTAAGTCCCATCACAGTTGCCATTGACATCTCGCAATCATGCCGAGGTTCAGGCAGCGAACGGTGCGAATACTGCCACTGAAAATGCGCTACCGAGCCTTCAACATCCAACCTGAAGACACCAACATTCGTCCAGATCGGTAAGTAGCGGACCAGGTTGCGAAGGCCCTCCCCGAGGGTCGCGCTGGTAACAACCGAGCGCCCGACAATCCCATACTCCTGCATTTTGACGCGCTCACCTACGTGGAGTCCAAAAGCAGCATCCCTGGTCATCCTCGCCGCGTGCTCGGACAGCATCATCATGTCGGCGTAGGGAATTCTGAGGGCGGGATCGTCGATCGCTTCGCGGTCGAGGCCTACCGTCCTAAGCAAGTGATCGGTGCCCCCAGACGGTGCGACGGAGTTGGCGATTTTGCCCACCGAACGAGCGACAACAGTGGGAACATTGGACATAGCACTACTCTAACGTTTCTCGAACCCGGTTTCCTGCCGTCTGCCACGAATTGGCGCAAAAGATCATATTTGCGTGACAAACTGCATGCTACTGTTGGTATGGACGTCCAAGCCCCGGCGCGCCTGATCGTAGCGGCGTGCCGCGCATTCGAGGCCAGACCCAGTATTCGTATGAGCTATCGTACTTGCATCAAATGGCTGTTGCAGGCAGTTGTGCTGCTTGCGGTATCGAGCTTCGCTGGCGCTCAGATGATTGGCAGTTCCGATCCATGGGGACCGGGCTCGGCTTCGGGAGCGACAGGGCTGCAGCCCACGAACAGCCCTACCGATAACGAACGGGTTGGCAACGGCGACCAGGGCAAACTGATTCAGTTTAAGTCGCAGACTACACTCGTGCAGGTGCCGGTGGTGGTGACGGATACAGCCGGAAAGCACATTCAAGGGCTGACCAAGGACGACTTCAAGGTCCTGGAAAATGGCAAACCGCAGAGCATCACGGGCTTTGAGGAAATCACTCCTGCCAAGGGTGTCTTGGCCGCTTATACCAGTCCAGCTGGCACATTCACCAACTTGACTCCGGACGAGACCAAGCCCCGTTCGCTCACGGTCATTGTCCTCGACGAAGTCAATACGCCATTTCTCAGTCAGGCATATGCGCGCGGACAGCTGATCAAGTACCTGGCGAATCATCTTGACGCATCGCAGCCGCTGGGACTGATGGTGATTGGCCGTAAAGGGCTATCAGAGTTGAGTGGCCTCGACTCTGACCCGGCGCAGCTCATCGCCATCCTTAAGAAAGCCGGCGGCAAAACCTCCGATATGGAGCAGTATAACGGCGACGCGCAAGCTGTCGCGACCGCCGGAGCACAGCCGAGCAGCTTTATGGGTGGAAGCGGCGTCGGCGAATCTCCAGAAGCTAAGATCCGCGCGTTCGTCCTCCATCAGGACGCCATCAATGCTGCCGACACCCAAGCGCGGGCCATCGAGACCACGCTACGTTCTTTCCTGTCGCTGGCCTGGTCCTTATCGGGCGTTCCGGGAAGAAAGTCGCTGGTGTGGGTCACCGGCAGCTTCCCTTTTAACCTTGATTCCTTCTCTTCGGTACCCGGAGACGCGAACCTGCGGGCGCTTTACGAGCGAACCCTGAAGTCGCTGAATGACGCTCAAATATCGGTTTATCCGCTGGATGCAAGAGGTTTGGTGACTGATTCGAAGTATTCGGCGGACACCGAGGGTTCAATGCTTGGCCCCGAGGCGCCGGACGCACTGCGCCAGGCTTCCTTAAACAGCCTGAAGAATTTCGCCGATATGACGGGCGGGATTGCTTATTACAACACCAACGATCTTGCCAGCGCTTTCGGGCGCGCCGTGCAGGACTCTTCTTCGTATTACCTGCTGAGCTATTACCTTGACCACCGCAACAACAAGCCCGGCTGGCGAAAGCTGCAGGTTGTGGTCTCGCGCAAAGATGCCGAAGTGCGCGCGCGCGCCGGATACCTGGTCACCGATGTAGCCGTCAACCCTGAACGGACACATAAAGCCGATGTCGAGTTTGCTTTGATCTCTCCCTTTGAAAGCACTGGCATTCCCATCACTGAGCAATGGCAGGGAGTTCAGGCCGACGGGAGCAAGAAAAAAATAGGCTTTGTCTTGCAGGTACCTGTGACCGGTCTGATCGATGAGGCGGACAAGAATCGCATCGACGTAGAAATCGTCGCTCAAGCTACCAACAAAGGCGTGAGCGCGGGCACCTTGTCACAAACCATGAAGGGATTGATCGTACCTGAGACGCTGGCCAAGCTGAAGGCGGATGGAATCGTGTACAGAAACTTCCTCGCCCTGTCCCCGGGAGATTACCAGGTGCGATTTGTGGTTCGCGACAACCTGAGTGGCAGGATCGGCAGCGTTATTGTGCCTCTGACCGTGAATTAGACCACCAAGTCACCCATCACCTTTTCACGTGACTCGCGTCACTGCCCCTTTGTCCATACTGCGCGAAGGTCATAAAGGAGAGGTATATGGTCCTCTCAACTTTCCTGAAGGTCTGCATCGGGACGCCTTGGCGTTGCGCACAAAGGGCGCGACCTCCGCGTGTCCTGCTTCTGCCCGGCATCCTCGTGTTGCTACTCTGTGCCAGTTGCAGGGCGGCCGATTCCACGCCTCGTTCCAATAGCGGAGGATTCTGGGGTGGTTTCGTTCTGGCATTGGTGCTGGTGATTCTAGTCGTGGTGTTTTCGCGGGCGCGTATCCAGTCCACGGAACGCGAATTGGCCCGGCTCAACGAATTGGTGACTCATCGCGAGTACGAACGTGATGTTGCGCAGCAGGAGTTGGTGCGGCGGCTGGAAGAAGAGCGCGAGCTGGCGAAAGAGAAGATGCAGTTCGAGTCGCAGCTATCGGACTACGAAAAGTACGCCTCACTGGCGCAGCTTGCCTTGGGCGCTGCCCACGAAATCAACAATCCACTGCTCGGCATCATGTCGCACCTGGAGCTGGAGTGGCGCGATGCCAACGAGGAGCGCCGCGACGAGATCGAGCAGTGCATTGAAGGAGCCAAGCGCATCTCCTCGGCCGTGCGCGGTCTGCTGGACTACGCTCGCCCCGGACCGCTCACTCTGAGCAGGGTCCACCTGTGGAGGCTGGTGGAGGAGACCATGAAGTTTGTCGCCCATCAGCCGATGTTTCGGCAAATCGAGCTGCAGAACTGCGTTCCTGCCGATTTGCCCAGCATTACTGCCGACGCCAACCAGCTCTCGCAAATCGTGATGAACCTGCTGTTGAACGCGGCGCAAGCTACTGCGCCTGGCGGCAGAATCACGATTCTGGCCGACAAAGTAAAATTCGCCGACGTGATCGAGCTGCGTGTGTGCGACACCGGCAGCGGTATTCCCTCCGATATTTTGCCCCATGTCTTTGAGCCGTTCTTCACCACCAAGCGCGGCCGGGGAACAGGCCTGGGATTGAGCATTTCGCAAAGTTACGTGCGCAGCCACGGTGGCGACATTCAGCTGGAAAGCATTCCCGGCTACGGCACTACGGTGCGCGTCACGCTGCCCATTCGGCAGGCCGGCAAGATGGTGCAGCACAGCGAGGAGGTCATCGTTTAGCCATGCCGCATTCCATCCTGATTGTCGATGACGAGGCGCTGACGCTGCGAACCATCGGGCGCGCGCTCACCACCGAAGGCTACGAAGTGCTCTCGGCCACCAGCGGAGAAGACGCGCTCAAGATCGTTGCCGATGAGAAGCCCGACCTCGCGTTGCTCGACGTCGTGCTGCCGGGAATCAACGGCATTGAAGTTCTGCGCCAGGCGAAGAAGATTTCGCCCGCGATGATTGTGGTGATGATGAGCGCTTATCACCTGGTGGACCGCGCCGTGGAAGCCATGAAGCTGGGCGCCTATGACTACCTGATCAAGCCCTTCCATCTCGCCGACATGGTCAACACGATTCAGCGCGCGGAAGAGATGCTGGCGTTGCGCGTGCGGGTCCACGACACGGTGGAAACGGCCAAGGGCCGTTACGATTTCGGTCGCCTGGTCACGCAGAGCCCGGCGATGCGCGAAGTGCTGGAGATGGCTCGCCGCGCGGCCGAGAGCGACCACACCACTATCCTGATTCAGGGCGAGAGCGGCACGGGCAAGGAAGTACTGGCGAAGGCGATCCACTACAACAGCTCGCGCGCGCAGGCGCCGATGATTGGGCTGAACTGCGCCGCGCTACCCGATACTTTGTTGGAAAGTGAATTGTTTGGCTATGAGCCGGGCGCGTTTACCGACGCGCGCCGCCGCAAGGAAGGGCTGATCGAAAAAGCTTCCACCGGCACACTCTTCCTCGACGAGATCGGTAATACCTCTGCCAGCCTGCAAGCCAAGCTGCTGCGCATGCTGGAAGAGCGCAACTTCCTTCGCTTAGGAGGCACCAAGCCGATCCAAGTCGATGTACGGATTATTGTCGCGACGAACAAAGTTCTGAAAGAAGCGGTCGCCCGAGGAGAGTTCCGCGAGGACCTGTATTATCGCCTGAACGTTCTGCCATTGTTTATTCCCCCGCTGCGCGAACGGCGTGAAGACATACTGCCGCTGGCGCTCGACATCATGCAGTTCTTCAACAAGGAGCTGAAGAAGAGCTTTGTCGGCTTCACTCCGGCCGCCGCCGAGTTGCTACAGAGATATCCCTGGCCGGGAAACATTCGCGAACTGCGCAACGTGATTGAGCGCACCATGATTCTGTCGAAGGAAGATGAGATCGACGAAGAGGGCTTGCCCGAGGAAGTTCGCGACTATCACGAAGAGCCAGAACACGAGGAGATGTCGAATTCGTTTGACCTCTCGCCGACGGGCGATCAATTCGTAAGCCTCAGAGAGCTCGAAGACCGCTACATTCATGATGTGTTGAATGCCACCGGACAGAACAAAACGCACGCCGCCAGAATCCTCGGCATCCATCCCACCTCGCTGCTGCGGCGATTAAAGAAGACCCACGAACTGGTTTGAATTCGTCTTGCACTACTGCAAAGTGCGACGGTAACCCTGCAAAACGCAGTACCTCAGCCCTCCCCTATTGGCACCAATTCCCTATCTCCTTTAGAAACGCAGCCTTTATTGGGAACACGATTGCCCTCCACGTGCACGAGTAAACGTGGAGCGTGATGCCGATGGCGGTGTACTCAGCAACATCGTTCGAATCACACAATCATCACCGGCTCGCGCTCCACTCCGCGCCACGATCTTTCCTTCTGACCTCGAGCGGAGCAGGCAAGGAGGCCTTATGTCGATCTTATTTGTCCTGCTGACATTCTTATTGATTCTTACCGTAATGTACTTTCGCCGTCCGGAAAGTGCGGCGAGCGGCCTGCAAGTCGCCCCCGCCAAGCGACTCGCAACGCCTGTGATGTTGAAGCAAGGCGGCTTTGAAGTTCCAGAGGAATATTGCTTCCATCCCGGCCACACCTGGGTTGTAGACGAAGGCCGGCAGAACGCCCGCGTCGGCATCGATGCCTTTGCCGGCAATCTGCTAGGCAAGATTGACTCCATCGAGATGGCCGACCTGAACCGCTGGGTGCGGCAGGGACAGCCGCTGGTCACAGTCACGCGTGAAGGCCGCAGCGTCGATCTGCTGTGTCCTGTTGAAGGCGTGCTGGTTTCGGTGAACCACGAAGTTCTGAAGAACCCGAATCTCGCCATCGAAGATCCGTATCGCAACGGCTGGCTGTGCGCGATCAAAGCTCCTGAGTTGGCGACCAACATCAAGAACCTTTTGCAAGGACCGATCGTGATGCCATGGATGCAGAACAGCCTGGCGCGCGTGGCTGCCATGGTGCAGCAACTTACTCCCGCCCTGGCGCAAGACGGTGGCCTGCCGGTCAAGGGCCTGCTCTTCCAGGTTGACGCCGGTGTGCAGCAAAAACTGGTGACTGAATTCTTTCTGACCTAGAGCAGGCCGGTAAAGGAGACCGGAGGACGTTATGGCACAAGAAAAAGGATTACTCATCGACATCAAGCGCTGCATCGGTTGCCTGGGCTGCGAGACCGCCTGCAAACAACTCCACGGCTTCAGCACCGACCCCGAACCAGTTCTTTCCGACACGGCTTTCACCGTAGTCGAGGCGCGCGGCGACAAGTTTGTCCGCAAGCTTTGCATGCACTGCGAAGATCCAGCCTGCGCCTCGGCGTGTCCAGTGGAAGCCATCAGCAAGACCCGGCTCGGCCCCGTGGTCTACAACGCCGACAAGTGCATCGGCTGCCGCTATTGCATGCTGGCGTGCCCCTATCAGGTACCGCGCTATCAATGGACCAAACTGGCGCCGTTCGTGAAGAAGTGCGATATGTGCGTCGACCGCATCAGTGCCGGCAAGTCGACAGCGTGCGCCGAAGCCTGCCCGGTGCAGGCGACGATCTTCGGCAATCGCGATGCGCTGATCAACGAAGCCTGGAGTCGCATCCGCAGCGATTCGTCCTATGTGCCGCACATCTACGGCGTGGAGGAGCTCGGCGGCGGCGGCGTGCTGTTTGTCTCGGACGTGCCCTTCGAGAAGCTGGGATTCAAACCTGCGCCGACGGGCAACCAGCCCATGCCGACCCTTACCAGCAGCGCGCTGGGTGATTCGCCCAAAGTCGTCATCATGGGCGGCACCATTCTCTCCGCGCTGTACTGGGTTACGCAACGGCGGCGCGAAGTTGCGCTGGCTGAAGCCGCAGAGAAATCCGTCATCAACAAGATCAAAGGCGAAAGGAGCTAGCCATGCTCGCGCGAATCAAGTCAGAAATTACTTTGTGGCGCGTCATTGTAGCCATCATTTTTGTTACCGGTCTTTATGCGACTTATATCCGGTTCTTCCAGGGATTCAGGGCTAGCACCAATCTCAGCGACCAGATGCCATGGGGCCTGTGGGTGGGGCTGGGAACGCTTTGCGGTGTAGGATTGTCAGCCGCCGGCTTCGGCATCAGCGCCGCGGTCTATCTGCTGGGCATGGAGCGCTATCGCCCGATCCTGCGCGCCGCGATTCTCATTTCGTTCCTCGGATACCTGACGGTCTGCGTGGGATATCTCTACGAGATCGGCTTGCCGTGGCGCTTCTGGCATCCCATCGTGATGTGGAACCATCGCTCCGTGCTGTTCGATGTGTGTGTCTGCATTATGACCTACACCACCGTGCTCACGTTTGAGTTTGCGCCTGCAGTCATCGAGAAGCTACCGTGGAAGAACCTTCGTGAGACCGTGCTGCACTACCATCACAAGATCCTCATCGGAGTAGTGCTGGCCGGCGTGCTGCTGTCGTCGATGCATCAATCGTTTCTCGGCGGCCTGTTCCTGATCACCCGTGGCAAGCTGCATCCGCTCTGGTACTCGCCCTACATGCATGCGATGTTCTACCTGTCGGCAATTCCGGCCGGACTGGCGCTGACCGTAATGGCAATCTATCTCTGCATGCGCTCGCTGAACGTGCGCGTCGACTTCAGCATCCTCAGCGACTGCGGCCGCATGATCCAGTTGCTGCTGATCGTCTTTGCCTTCTTCAAACTGCTGGATCTGATTGGCAACCAGGCGCTCGGCTATGCCTTCCAGTTCACCAACGAAGCAGGATACTTCTGGCTGGAGGTGCTGTTGTTCCTGGCGATACCGATCGTGCTGCTCAGCTTTGAGAGCGTGCGCGAGAACCCGGAGCGGCTCTACTGGGCGTGTGCCTTCGTGGTGGCGGGATTCATGGTCAACCGGCTCAACGTGTCGATCAACGCGCTGCAAACCGCGATGGGCACGCATTATGTACCCAAGTGGAGCGAGCTGGCCTCGAGTGTGCTGGTGATTGCTGCCGGAGTGCTGGCGTTCCGCTACGCCGTCATCTATCTCGACATACTTCCGAAAGCAGCGCCCAGACCACCGCAGCGCTGGATCTCGAATGCCGGGCTGGCGGCGCAAGCCTGAGGCAGAAGTAAGATCGGCAAGAACTCTAGGCCTCAGTAATCTGAACAGACGCCCCGCCCAGGCAAGTCAAGCTCGGGTGGGGCACTCGTATCCACGCTCTGCATTCACTGGGAACTGGCTACTGACCGCTGACCACTGTTCTACGGAGTGATCTCAAAGACGACTCCGCAAGCGCACAAATCGGTCCCGCCGTCATAGGTGGTGCCATACAGAACGCCGTTGCCATCCATCGTCAGGGCGCCTAACACATTCGAGCCGTCGCTGCCGTTGGGACACATGTGAACGGGGGCACTGCAGAAAACGTAAACTCTCGCTGTTGCGGAAGGATTGAGACTGAGGATCACCGGCGCGCGCAAAGTAATTAAGGAGCGCAGTTTAGTGTAGGTCGAAGAAAGATTGAACCTCGCGGACGATTCTTCCCGGCAACTCCCCGCGATTCGATTTCTGCAGCAACCCGTGTCCAGCGCTTTCAATGGCAACCAGTTTGGCCGATGCTGGAATCAGTTTGATCGCCGCCTGCAGTTCATCGATCGAGCCGAAGGCGTCGCGGGTCCCGCTGACCACCAGCGTGGGCGTCCGCAGGCTGGGTAAATGCGCGGTGCGTAATTGAGCTGGCCGCCCCGGCGGATGTAGCGGATATGACAAAAGAAGCAGTCCTTCGACAAGCTTCGGCTCAGCTGCCACCAGCATGCTGGCTTGCCGTCCGCCATAAGACACGCCGCCCAGAAACGCTCGCCCCGCAAACCTCTCTCGCATAAGCGTCACCGCCCGGCACAGCCCATCCTGATCGTGCTTCGCGTCAGAAGGAGACGGCGGTCCCGTAGGCCGTCTTTGCCGGAATGGCAGGTCGCAGCGCAATGTGGTCAGCCCAACCGCCGCAAACGCATCACCCAGCGCCACCAGCAGCGGGGCGTTGCAATTTCCACCCGCTCCGTGGGTCAGAACAATGAAATCCGCGTTGCCGCCCACTGCGCGATGCAGGAATCCGCGCACTGGCTCCTGGCCCGACTCAACATCATCAAACCGTTCCGCCACCATTGTGCCTGCCATTGCTGAAGCCGGAAAAAAATTCGCCAACGTGAGGGAATTCGACCGCCAACGTCGCATTCCTAGATGAGCGGGAAAATGCGAGCCCACTCTGCAGCACCGGTCTTACGTGGCCTCAGACGAACTATGGTACGCCCAGCCAACCGATCTGCATGCAGCAAAATTTGAGAGGAGAATTCACATGAAACGCTTTCCACTGTCCCTCGCCCTGGCCTTCGCGCTGCTGCTGCTGTGCACCTCAGCATTTGCCCAAAGCTACAGCTTCGTCACGGTCGTTGACCAAGCCGACCCTAACAGTCCTTTTACCCAGTTGCTAGGAATTAACAACAGCATGGTGATCGCCGGCTACCACAATTTCCTCAACAATCAGGGGTTCACTCTGACCTTGCCCAGGCAGTTCACCGTCGAAAATTATCCTAACTCCGCTATGACCCAGGTCATCGGCATTAACAACAGCCTGACGACTTCCGGCTTCTATGTGGATGACGCCGGAACCACCCACGGCTTCTACCATACCAGCAACGGCACTTACACCACGGTTGATTTTTCCGGCACGGCTTTCAACCAACTGCTCAGCCAGAACGACTTCAACCAGGCATCCGGCTACTACAGCCTGAGCCAGAACAACACCACGCCCGACTTCCCTTACGTGTATGACGAGCTTGGCGGCGTGTTTCAAGTCATCACGATTCCCGGAGCTGTAGGCGGAGCGCAGGCCACCGGCATCAACAATTCGCAGGAAGTATGCGGATTCTTCATCGACTCCAATCAGGTGAACCATGGCTGGCTGCTCAACTTCGGAGTCTTCACGCAGTTGGACTTTCCCAACAGCACCTTCACCCAGGCATTGGGACTGAATAACAAGGGGCAGGTGGTCGGCGCATACATGGACTCAGGCGGCTTGACCCACGGCTTTGTGTACACGGTCAGCAACGGCCAGTACACCTCAGTCGACGAACCCAATGGCGTCGGCTCGACCATAGTAAATGGAATCAATGACGCAGGCGCTCTGGTGGGCTTTTACGGCGCGCCTCCTATCAACAGCGGCTTCGTAGCCTTACCGCAGTAGCCGCTGGAGCAACCTTACTTCCTCAACCTCAACGGCGACCGAGCGCTCCCTCGGTCGCCCTTTACTTTTCCGGCAAGCGCCGATTACGGCGCGAAGATCTTGTATAGCATCAAGTAAATGACAACGCCAGTCACGGACACGTACATCCAGATGGCAAAGGTGTACGGCGCGATCGCTTTGTGCCGCGCGAACTTCCCTTTCAGCGCGCGAGCCAATGTGATCAGCACGAATGGCACTACGACGACAGCCAGGATAGTGTGGGAAATCAGGATGGTGAAATATAGCGGCCGCGAAAATCCCTGTCCTGCAAAGTGCGTTACGCCGGCGCGCAGCACCAGGTGGTAGTACAGGTAGGAGATCAGGAAGAGCGTCGAGGTGGCGAAGGCGGTCAACATCAAGCGCTTATGCGCCTGCTCGCGACCGCGCTTAATGCAGTACAGGCCCGATCCGATCAGCACTGCGCTGGAGCCGTTCAGCACAGCGTCGAGGGCGGGAAAGAATGTGGGACTGAGCTGCATCATGCAGCCGGTTTAGTGCTGCGGCGGTTAGCTACCACAAACGAAAAGGCGAACATCACCAACGCGAACAGCGCCAGCACCGCGAAGTTGCCATTCAGCGACATTTCCGTCGACGACGCTCCGGGGAACAGCAGCGACCGCAGCGCCTCGGTTCCATAGGTCAGGGGATTGATGCGCATCAGCAAGCGAATCCACAACGACGCGCCCGACAACGGAAACAAAGATCCCGACAGCAGCCACAGTGGAATCAGAAACAGGTTGATGATGGCGTGAAAGGCCTGCGTCGAATCCATAGGCCACGCAATGATAAAGCCCAGCCCGGTCAGCGAGAACGATACGAGGAAGATAGTCAGCACCGTCAAGCCAAAGCTGGCGAACGTAAAGTGCACTCCCACGAACGGCGCGAATATCAGAAAGACGAGGCCTTGCAATGTTGCCAGTGTGGCCCCGCCCAGCACCTTGCCCAACACAATGACCGACCGGCTGACCGGAGCCACCAGCACCGAAAGCAGGAAGCCCTTGTTGCGATCTTCGATGACCGACATCATGGTGAAGATGGCGGTGAAGAGCACGATCATGATCAGCGCGCCGGGGAAGAAGAACGCGAGATAATGCTGGCCGCCGGCGCCGCTCGACCGAAATGACGTGCCAAAGCCGGAGCCGATGACGATCCAGAACAACAACGGCGAAGCGATGACTCCGACGACACGCGCGCGCTGCCGGTAGAAGCGTATGACCTCACGCCACCACAGCGAAAGCGCAGGCAACAGAGTGCCGGCGTGAGCGGGAGTCGAGGTTGCCGTAAAAATTTGTACTTGAGTTGCCATATTCGTTCACCACAGAGGCACAGAGTCACAGAGAAAAACAAATCCTAAGTTCGGTTCCACCTGCCGGGCCTCTCGCTCTCACTGCCGAAACGCTGGCTCTCCCGGCTGTTTCCCTGGGCTCCTCTGTGTCTCTGTGCCTCGGTGGTTAAGAACCCCATGCCTCCGTGGTGAATCACTCCTTCGTGTCGCCATCGTTCTCTTCGGTCCAGAAGCGGTGCCCCGTCCGGCGGATAAAGACGTCTTCCAGGCTAGGCTTATGCACTGAGACGCCCTCGATTTCGCCGGGAAATGCCTCGACTACATCGGTCACAAAGCGGTGTCCACTCTCGATCTCCAGGCGAACGCGATGATCGAGCACAGTCGGCTGGAGGCCGAAGCGCTGTTCAATGCGTTGCGCCAGCGAGACCGGGTCTTGCGATTCCAGCAAAATCACGTCACCGCCGATTTCGCTTTTCAATTCCGCCGGCGTTCCCAGTGCAACGACGCTGCCATTGGCGTAAATGGCCAGCCGGTCGCAACGCTCGGCTTCTTCCATCAAGTGCGTCGTCACCAGCACGGTCACGCGCTCTTCATCGCGCAGAATTTGCAAATACTGCCACAGGTCGCGGCGCGCCCCCGGGTCGAGCCCTGTCGTCGGCTCGTCCAGCAGCAGCACGGACGGGTGATGCAGCAAGCCCTTCGCCAATTCCAGCCGGCGCTGCATACCACCAGAAAATGTTTCAGCCTTTTCCTTCGCGCGATCGGCTAGGCCGACGCGGTTGAGCATCTCACTGACGCGCTTCTTCAGCGCGGCGCCGCGCAGTCCGTAGATGTGGCCGATCAGCATCAAGTTCTCTTCCGCCGAGAGTTTGATGTCGATACTCTGCGCCTGAAAAACCACCCCGATGTTGCGGCGAACCAGCGCAGGCTCGCGGGCCACATCGTGCCCCATGATCAGCGCACGGCCGCCTGAGGGCAGCATCAGCGTCGAAAGAATACGGAAGGTAGTGGTTTTGCCGCTGCCGTTAGGACCGAGCAGGCCAAAAATCTCAGCCGGACGCACATCAAACGAAACACCCGCAAGTGCTACCCGATCTCCGTACAGATGACGCAGCGCCTGCAACTGAATGACGGCAGCCTCAGCGGCATCCGAACTTTCAACTATCGGCTGATGGAGGGTATTGGAAGCGGTCATGAGGGCCACAGATGATTCTATTCCGTTGCGAGGAACAGGTCGAACCCCGGACCTGTCCCGCCCTAGCCAAAAGCAGGCTAGAACGGGGCACCCGCGTGCTCTAGGAACTGGCACACAGGAGTAGGGGTCCTTCGACTCCGGCGCGCAAAGACGCCGCGCCTCCGCTCAGGATGACACATCCTATTAGAAGATCTGGCGAGAAGCGAAGGGCGAAGGGCGGATTTGCTGACGGCTGATAGCTGACAGCTCAAACGCGATTGATCATCATTAGCGCGAACAGCAGCGGCAGATAGATCACCGAGGCTTGCAGCACATGACGCGCGCGCAGCTTGGATTCGGGAGCGACCGGCGTGAGCTTCATCGTCCACATGCGCAGGCTGAACCACAGCATACCCAGGCCGAGCACCAGCGCGCCGGCGAAGTACGTCCATCCCGACATGCGCATCAGCGTAGGCGCCAGCGACACGGGAACCAAAGCCGTGGCGTACATCACGATGGCAAATTTGGTCGAGCGGCCATCGCTTTCAACGACGGGCAACATGCGGATACGGGCGCTCTCGTAGTCCTCGCGATAGAGCCAGGCAATGGAATGGAAGTGCGGAAACTGCCAGAAGAAAACGATGGCAAACAGCACCAGAGCTTCGGCGTCAAGCCGGCCGCGGATCGCAGTCCAGCCAAGTACCGGAGGCATTGCGCCGGGAAATGCGCCGAGGAACGTGCAGATGGGATGCACGCGCTTCATCGGCGTGTATACCGTGAGGTAGCTAATCGACGTCAATGCCGCCAGCGCGGCGGTGAGCCAGTTCGTGGTCGCCCACAGGTAGAGTACGCCGCCGATGGTCATGCCAAAGGCAATGACGGACGCGTGCAGCAGGCTCATGCTTCCGGTCACCAGCGGACGACGCGAGGTACGTCGCATCAGTGCATCGATGTCGCGCTCGACCACTTCATTGATGGCTGCAGTGCCGCCGCTAACCAAACCGATGCCGATGAGCGCGTGCAACAGCGTCCATGACAGCGATGACACACCCGATTTGGCTGCCGCAAAATACGCGCCGGCCCACGCGGTCATTACAATCAGCGTGGTGACGCGCGCCTTGGTCAGGGTGGCATAGTCGCGGAGCAACGACGCAATTCCTGCGCGCGGGATAGCCAACGGCTGGCTGGCGCTGCTCATGCGATGACGGCCTTTCCGGGGGCCGTGTGCGCTGCCGGTTCAGTAGAGTGAGCGTTAATCATGCGGCGCGACTGAATGGCCAACACGACGCTCGCCGCCAGCACCAGTGCCCCGCAGGCAACGTGCGAAACGGTGCTGACCACCATGATCTGCCACGGTTGCACCGCGTTATGTCCAAAGGTCATGCGCGTGAGGTAGGCGCAAAAGCCGAGGCCCAGCTGGACCATCAGCAGCGTCAGCAGCAGTTGTGCCGGTTTGCGCAGGTGATCGATGCTGCCATAGCGCGTCAGCACGCGGGCGATGGTCCAGCATACGACGGCCGTCACCACGCAGGCCCCAATCAGGTGCGGCAACAGCTTCATACCATAGTGGCGAAAGGCCGCGCCGAGGATCAACTGGATCCAGACACATGCCGCGGCAATCGCAGTAAGCGCCGGTGTGCTTGGCCATAGCTCAGGCTCGGCCAGGGGTTCTGAATCCTGCAGCCAGGCGCGACTGCTGAACAGCGCCATCGCGACGATGATGCAAAAGATCATCTGCCCCAGGGTGGCGTGCGCGGTCGAGATGGACCACGGCAGGAAATTCAGCACGGTGATGCCGCCGAGGATTCCCTGTCCAATGACCGCGCCCAATGCCGTCCAGCCCAGCACCCGCATCCACTTGCGGGGTTCGACGCGCTGCGTCCACACCGCCAACACAATGATCAGCAGCCCGATGAACTCCGCGATCATGCGATGACTATGCTCCCACTTTACGCCGCCCGCCATGGGCGGCAGCTTATAGAGTGACCCGAAGGAAGTGGGCCAGTCAGGTACAGACATGCCGGCATCGTTGCTGGTAACCAGCGCGCCGGCGACGATCAGCAGAAGCGTAGCCCAAGCCAGGATTACGGCGAATCGATGGTACGCCGGGTTGTAAGCGATACGATCAGATCGCGACGTCAGAACAGGCTCCCTATAACGTTGCGTCCGCGCAAAGCGAGGATTTCGCTTGTGGGGCGATGTTTCGCCTCATGCCGCTGCCAGACAGCGCGAATAAGGCGAGCGAAAAAAGTTCAGTAGAAATTGCGGTTCAATTCTGCGGCGAACGTCTTGTCCTCACTGGCGTTCGTGGAAATATTGTACCAAACTGCGACCCGGCGGTATGTTGAAAGTACTGTCGCATCTGGAAGACTTGCAACCTCTGACTTCTCACTCTCCGCTGCTGACCTCTGCCGCCAGCCACGCAAGATATTCCTCGCTGCCACCCTCAATGGGCAAGTGTACGCACTCCGGCAGGTCGTACGGATGTAAGACCTTGAATGCCGACTGCAACTGGGCGGCGTGCTCGGTGGTCGTCTTAATGAGCAGTAAGTATTCCTGCTCATTGTGGACCTTATGTTTCCAGCGGTAAATGGAACGTATGGGACCAACGATGTTAACGCAGGCGGCCAGCCGCCGCTCCACCAATTGCTGAGCCAGCTTTTCCGCCGCTTCCTTCAGGCCAACTGTGGTCAGCACCAGGCGCGCGTTTGTCATCCAGCCCTCCGCTGAGCAATTTGTTGAGACTGTAACACGCTCTGCAACTCTTAAAACGGGGTGTGCGTTGCAAGAATCCCAACAGGGCTGCGACCTCGAAAAATCGCATCTTCGCCATCTCTTCGTTGTGTCACAGTTGGTTCCCTTCTCAGTTTTCGGAGGAAGTTTTCTTGACTGACTGCCGGAAGCGAAGTTCACTGGACACAGGCGGTTAAGTCTGGGGTCGCCAGTCAGCGCCTCGATCGGCGCATTGGGCTGGGTTTACGGCCGGGAAGCAGTTTCCTTATGAGGATCACGGTTCGCATCGCCGGAAATTGGCTCTATCGCATGCGTCGCGTAGTGGCGACGATATGCATCGCGGTGCTGGCAGGCCATATTGGATACAAGGTTATTTTTGGCGCCAATGGCATGAAGGTCTGGCAGAGCAAGCGGGCCGAAGTGCTGGCGCTGGAGCAGGACATTGATCGCCGCAAGACTGAGCATGAACTGCTCGACTATCGCGTCCAGGCGCTACAACGCGGCGACCCCAGCGTGATCGAGAAGGAAGCTCGTGAACAGCTGGGACTGGTGAAACCAGGCGAAGTGGTTCTGTTCGAGCAACGATCCAAACCTGCTGCCAAGCAGGCTCCCGTTGTGGCGGAAAACACGGAGCAGAAATAGCGTTTCTCATATCAGCCTGAGGCGCCCTGCTATTCCGGGATCGCGGATGGTACCGCAATCGCGCGCCCGACCCGAGCGCCTACCCTAGGACTGCTGATAATAGAAGCTTAGTTTTACTGGAGCTTTCGCATCCGGAATGGAATCTGCACCACGGCTTCGACGGCAACGAACTGGCCATTCTTCATGCCGGGGCGAAAGCGCCAATGTGACAATGCCTGCATCGCGTTGTCGTCCAGACGAGAATCCAGGCTGTCGAGCACGCGAATGCTATCAACGACTCCGTCAGCGCGGATGATGGCATAGAGCGTCACCGTGCCCTCCACGTGATCGCGCAGCACCTCCGGCGGATAGGCGGGATCGACTTTGGTCGTTGCGACTGGGGCGGTCAGCGCGCTGCTGTCATTGCTCTCCTTCAATTCAGCGAAGCGAATGATCCAACTGCCGCTGGCCGAGGTCAGGTTGGGCATGTTCATGATCAGTGAGTAGTAGTGCTTCCTGCCAAACACGCGCTGCTCGATGCTGCGGTCAGGATCCTCGGGAAGGCTTGCCGCCGGCGGCGGCGTAACGCGGTCCCGCATGCTGGGCAGCGACGGCTTCATCGCGGCGGCAAAGATCCGGTTACGTGCTTCCTGGTCTGGATTGCCAGCGGGCGCGCCCGGCTTACCAGAGTTAGCCGTACCGGCTACTGCCGATGTTGTCGCTCCGGGCGGAGGGGCTCCAACCATGATGCCCGGAGGCGCGCCATTTCCCTTGCCGTTACCTCCTCCATTGTCAGCCGTACCCGCGGCGGTCACGTTGGGCGTCCCCGGGGCGTCGGGCTTGCCGCCGGGCGACGCGTGGAACTCGCCGCTACGATTGCCGTTGGGCATGCTGATCGGCCCGCTGACATCGGCCGGGTTCAGCCCCAGCGCGATCAGCTGACCCCGCCCTTGCGCAGGAAGGTTCTGCACATTCGGCGACGGCGGAACATCCTTCGCGGCTCCGCTCGGGGCTGGCTTCGCGCCGTTGTCGCCGACGCCGCTGGCGCGCTGCACCGGCACCGGAAGCTTGGGCGCAGCTACCGTCGGCTCAAGCTGTGCCATGTTTAGCTGGCCGCTCTTCAACTTCAGCTGGTCCGCCGACAGAGGAGGCTCAACAACAGAAGGTTGAGGCAACGTCGGCAGGTCGAGCTTCGCGTGAATCTTCGAAACATCGGCCGTCGGCGCCGCCACATCAGGGTCCAGCTGCGGCACCTTCAACTGCGAGACCGAACGGGCCGAGGCCGCGACTGGTTGCGCCGAAGGGATGGGCGTCCACGCCACAATATTGGGCAGCGGTACGTCATGGTTGAGCTTGATCTTCGGCGGCGTAACGATGGTCTGATGCGTGTTGTCCGGATTGGGCGGGACAGACAGAATCTCCTGCTTTGCCAGCTTCGGCGCACCATGGCGTGGCTTCATCGCAGCTTTCGCCGCGGTATTGATCGGGGGCAGGTAGTCGCTGACGGGATAATACGAGATCTCGGTGTTCTGAAACGGTGAATTCAGCTGGGGAGTGCGATTGAAGAACGGCAGCGTGCAAACCAGGTACACCACCGTGATCAGGGCAATATGGCCGCCGTAGGATTCCAGGAATCGAGTCGCATCGATGCCGGTCTTGATGAAGTAATCACGGCGGAGAGGAACCGGAGCCGCGGTGATTTCAACCGGAGGTGGCTCGCGCCGCAGAATTACATCGGCGAGATTACGAAAAAAAACGCGACGCCACGGCTCGAGTTCGCGGAGCAATATCGGAGAATCAATGGTTGCATCCTCCTGTTGAAGTTTGGCTGCCGTGACTCCCGACATCATCCCCTACTCGGTGGCTTTTACCGGGATTATAGCGGAAAGGCGCGAGTCGGGGCGTCAGTGGTCGAGGCTCCGGAAATCGGAACAAGCGTATTCCTCGCGGGCTGTAGCCCGCCGGTGATGACAAAAGATGAGGAATCGCAAAGGCCGCTTACAATCGAGTTTTCACTAGACTGGCCCACCCGCAGAGCGATACTTCAATCCGCCGCCAACGCGAGGGCCAGAGCGTTCCGCTTCGACGCAAACTCCAACGCCTGGCTGAGGTCGTCTACCAGGTCTTCGATATCTTCCACGCCTACAGAAATCCGGACCAGGTCCGCGGGAATGCTCTTTTGCTGCCGTAGATGCGCCGGAATGCTGGCATGGGACATGTAATTGGGCAAGCTGATGGTCGAGTTCACGCTGCCAAAGCTCACTGTGATGGCAAACAGCCGGGTCGCTTCGACGACCGCGCGCGAGAATTCGGAATCGCCGGTAACGAAGCTGAGCACTGCGCCGTCGCCCGACGCTTGCGCGCGATGAACGCGAAGCTGCCGCTCATCGGCCAGGCCGGGATAATAGACCCGCTCTATCGCCGGATGCGCGTTGAGCAGTTCGGCAATTGTCTTCGCGTTCGACTGCTGGCGATCGAGCCGCAGCGACAATGTCTTCATCCCACGCAGCAGGAGAAAGCTGTCGAAGGGCGAAAGCCCGGAGCCTTCGCCGTTCTGGATGAGGTACAGTCTCTTGCGCAAGTTCCTCATCGTTGACGACCGCCGCGCCCGCCATCACGTCGCTGTGTCCACACAAAAACTTCGTCGCCGAATGTAGAACGATGTCCGCACCGAGCTCCAGAGGCCGCTGGAGATAAGGCGACATAGTGCTGTTGTCGACGCAGACCAGCGAGCCGTTGCCGTGAGCGATGTCGACGATCGCGCCGATGTCGATGATCTGAAGCAGCGGGTTGGTCGGGGATTCGAGATACACCAGCTTCGTGCTGCCGTTGATCGCTTCCCTCACCGCATCAAGGTTGGTGAAGTCGACATAGCGAACGTTGATGCCGCGCTTGGCCAGGATGCGGGAGAACAACCGATAAGTTCCGCCATAGAGATCGTTGCAGGCCAGGATCTCTTCGCCGGGCGACAGAAGTCGGGTGATCGCAGTGATCGCCGCCAGCCCGGTGCTGAAACAAAAGCCGCGAGTACCGTTTTCCAGCGCTGCAATGTGTTTTTGCACTACATCGCGAGTTGGATTGCCACTGCGGGAGTAGTCGTACTCGCCGAACTCGGTGGCGTCCTGCTGCCGGAAGGTCGCCGTCTGGTAGATCGGTGTGTTGGCCGGGGTGAAGCGATCGCCAGGCGCCGGGTCGAAAGTCAATAGTCTGGTAGCGAATTTCACGCCACACCTCCAAGGTCAGTGGTCAGTTGCCAGTTGTCGGTTGTCAGTTGCGCGGGCACGAGTTTCCGGGGGTTCGCTGACCACTGGTCACTGGCCAGTGATCGTTGCTCGCGATAAAGGTCAAACAGATCCGCCATAACGGCGGCCGTTGTCGGCCAGCGGCCCGCACCGCGCCCTGTCCAGACGTGCTGCGGATCGGAGCGGCCGTTGTCGATCAGCAGGCAGTTCTCTTCGTTCTTGATTTGTGCGAAGGGATGCGACAGATCGACCAGCGTCGGCTTGACTTCGAGACGGACTCTTCCGTCGACCACCTGTGCGCTACCCACCAACCGCGCGCGCTTGCCATCCCGCGCCGCCGCCTGCACCCAATCGAGGTCGGCAGCGCTGATCCCGGTCGCATGAACGTAATGCCCTTCGATCTCCGGGAATGCACGGCGGGCAAGCAGCCGCAGTTTGCAAACCGTGTCGGAGCCGGATAAGTCGGCAGTGGGATCCTGCTCCGCGAAACCGCGGGCTTGCGCTTCTGCTACCGCCTGCTCCCACGAGCAGCCCGCGGCGACGCGATCGAGAATGTAATTGCAAGTTCCGTTTAGAACGCCGGAGAGCGAGACGATGGGTCCGGCTTCGGTGTGGGAATTGACCAGCGCCTGCACCGCTTCCAGTGCGGGAACCGCTCCACCGACTGCTGCCGAATAGCGCAATCCCCGATATCCGACGAGGCGGGCGTCCTCGGCAACCAGAAGTTTGTTTGCGGTGACGACCGGCTTGCCTGCCAGAAGTGCGGCGTGGACCAGATCGCCGGCTGGATCGGTGCCGCCGATCAGCTCGACTACAGCATCGACATCGTCGATAGCGGCCCAGCAGTCGCGAGTCAGCAGATTGTTGGGAGCATCGTCGAGGTGCCGCTCCGGATGCCGCACGGCGATGCCGGTCACTTCGAACAGGTTCGGGTGTTTCCACAGTTCCCGAAACACGCCCAAACCGACGGTGCCCAGGCCGAGCAGCCCGACTCTGATTGGCGCCGCCGCATGGTGCCGGGCCGACAACACTGAGCGATGACTGCCCACGATGGTTTGATAATCTTCGCCGATAGCCGCCACTTCCAGCGGTACGCCCGTCTTCTTTCCGAAAGCGATGGCTTTTTTCTGCACGATTTTGCCGCCGATGGCCAGAGCGTCGGCGAAACTAATCTCGTCGAAGCGCTGCGCGAAAGAGCTGGCCGCGGGATCGATGTTGTAGATGCCGTCAACGTCCTTGATGAGGCGGCAGCGCGCGCCGAGTTGCTTGGCCAGAAACAGCGCCGACAGATCGGAGCCGCCCCGCCCGAACAAGGCAACGTGCCCACGGCGGTCGCGGGCGACGAAGCCGGGAATGACTGCGACCCGTCCCAGCCGGAAAGCATTCTGGATGGGTGCAATATCGGCGCTCACTGGCTCGGTGTCGTTAGATTCGGTCTCGGCGATGAGCTGGATCTGGCTGGGATCGAGCACCTGAGCCGGAATGCCAAAGTGGTCAAGTTCGAGCGCAAGAAACGCGGTTGCGACTTCTTCACCGGTGGCGACCACACGGGCGATCGCTTCGGGATTGGCATCGCGATAGCCCTCCACTGTTCCCAGCAACCGATCAGTCTCTCCGGCGAAGGCAGAGACCACCGCGACCACGTCATACTGCCGACGAACCCAGCGATAAATCTCATGCACGGCATGGGGCAGGTCAGTGCGCGATCGCAGCACGGAGCTTCCGAACTTGAGGACGATTACTGGGCGAGACATGTTTCCACCTCCGGCTTGGTCTCTGTGTTCAACGGGGTCCCCGACTCGCGCCGGTTTTGCGCGAGTTGGGGTGTAATGCCGGCCAGCGCGCTTTCCAGATCGGCGATGATGTCCGCCGGGTTCTCCAGCCCAACCGAGAGGCGCACCAGGCCATCGGTGATGCCGGTACGCTCGCGAGTCTCGCGCGGCACATCACCGTGCGTCATGGAGACAGGATGGGTGATCAGCGTCTCAACCGCGCCCAGGTTTTCGGCCAGCAGGCACAAGCGGACCGTGTTCATCAGCTGAATGCCGGCGTCGGCGCCGCCATTCAGCTCAAAGGCCAGCATTCCACCTGGCAGTGATTGTTGTTTTTCTGCGAGAGCGAACTGCGGAAAACTCGCGAGACCGGGGTAATGCACCCGAGCGACTTTGGGATGCCGCTCCAGCCATTCGGCGACCTTCTGGGCATTGACTGAGTGCTGTTGCAGCCGCAACGGAAGCGTCTTCAGCCCGCGCAGCGTCAGCCACGACTCCTGGGGAGACTGGATGCAGCCGAGCGTCTTGCGCACCAAGCGCAAGCGCTCCAGCAGGACGTTCGTCGCGGGTTGCAATCGATCCACCAACGGTGGAGTTGTGGCCTTCGATGTACTTGGTGGTCGAGAGCAGCGTGATGTCCGCTCCGAGTTCTAATGGCCGCTGCAACACTGGGGTGAGAAACGTGTTGTCAACTGCAAGCTTCACGCCAGCCGCGTGGGCGACCTTGGCGATGGCGGCGATGTCGGTCAGTTTCAGCGTGGGATTTGCCGGCGTCTCGATGAAGACCAGCTTGGTGTTGGGCTTAATCGCATCCGCGACCGCTGCCGGATCGGATGTATCGACAAACGCAGATTCGACACCGAAGTTCCCCAGCACCTGCTGAAACAACCGCACCGTGCCGCCATAAACCACGTCGGAGACAACGACGTGATCGCCGGATTTCAGGGTCGCCAGAAACAGCGTCGAGATGGCGGCCATGCCGGTGGAGAAACAAACGGCTGGAGGCGTGTCTTCCAGCGCGCCCAGGGCGGCCTCGAGGGCAGATACCGTCGGGTTCGCGGCGCGCGAATAGGTAAAACCCTTGTGCACGCCGACCGCTTCCTGATGGTAAGTGGTGGACTGATAGATCGGGGTAACAACAGCGCCGGTCGCAGGATCGGGAACAAGGCCGCCGCGTACCGCCGTGGTGGAAAATTGCTCTGGCGAGAAAGTCATCGAAAGCTCCAATCGAGAATTGCCCAGAAACAGCAACGCCGCCCTGCATCCCAGGCGGCCCGTTCACGATTGGAGTTTTTCTGGTTGGGCTATCAGGCTCCGAACGTGGACACGGCACCGCCTAGGGTGCACATGGCCATGGTCGTTACGTTGGCAACTGACAACATACTTAGAAGCTACCCGACAAGCGCGATGGGTGTCAAGATTTTATTGATGCTACAGTGCAACTAATGGGGAATGCACCCACCAAACCCGTTGTGTCTGTTCACCGTAGAGGGAAGAGATGATGTCGGTTCGGCTGGCAGCAGAACGCGAGGTTCAGTCCCGGCACGGCGCCACCCTTTTTGGCCGGCCCGTGACGCAGGGCGTTCTTGTGGGCCTCGCCTTGGTGTTGGTGCTTGCAACCCTCGCAGTATATTTCCCGGTGAATCGGTATCCGTTTATCTCTCTCAATGACGGCGAGTACGTAGCCCATAATGTCCACATCAATCAACTGAACTGGGAGATGCTGCGCTGGTCGTTTACCAGCTTCTATGCCGCTAACTGGCATCCACTTACCTGGCTGTCGCACGCGGTGGACCGCCAACTGTTTTCCCTCGACCCCGGACTGCACCACGACTCCAACCTAGTGCTTCACGTGCTGAACACCGTATTGCTGTTCTGGATACTGTGGCGGGCGACAGCCAGCGCCGGGCGCAGCTTCATGGTGGCGGCGCTGTTCGCATTGCATCCCATGAACGTCGAGTCCGTCGCCTGGATCGCGGAACGCAAGAACCTGCTGAGCATGTTTTTCCTTCTGCTGACTTTGGGCGCTTACCAGTGGTACGCGCTTAGACCGCGACTGGGCCGCTACCTTGTGGTTGCGATGTTGTTTGCGTTCGGGCTAATGTCCAAACCGCAGGTCATCACTCTACCCTTCATTCTCCTGCTGTGGGACTACTGGCCGCTGGAAAGGCTCGCCTTTCGCCGTTCGCCATTCGCTTTTCGCCAGAAGGGCGCGCCCGTCGTGTCTGACGAAATTCAACTTGTAAGTAACGAACAGCGGTCTTCTAACGAAGAGCGAAAGGCGAAGAGCGAAGTGCGATTCCTCTGGCTTGTCCTGGAGAAGCTGCCGCTGCTGGCGTTCTCTGCCGTTAGCGCCTTCCTCACCGTGGCGGCACAGCGAGCGGGTGGCGCGATGGGCGGCGTCCAGAGATCGTATTCGTTTGCGGTGCGTGTGGAGAACGCCATCGTCGCCTATACGCAATACCTGAGCAAGGCCGTCTGGCCGGCGCACCTGGCGTTTTTCTATCCTCATGCCAGCCGCTTCCAGCCAGTGTGGCTGGAAGCTTTTCTTCTGCTGGCGATTACCACGCTAGCCGTGGCCAGCCGAAAGCGCCGATATCTCGCCGTGGGATGGCTTTGGTTCCTGGGCACGTTGGTACCGATGATCGGGCTGCTCCAGGTTGGCGGCCAGGCCATGGCCGATCGCTATGCGTATCTTCCGTTCGTGGGGCTGTTCATCGCTGTCTGCTGGGGCATCGCGGACTGGGCTGGGCAATGGCACGTATCTGAAGTCTGGGTGGCGGGCGCGAGTGTCGCGACGCTGTTGCTGTTGGCATTCGCCACTCATCGCCAACTCACCTACTGGTCGGATGATGTAGCGCTCTGGTCGCATACCGTACAAGTCACGAAGAACAATGGGGGCGCGGAAAATATCCTCGGCGAAGCCTTGCAGAGGGAAGGCCATGCGGACGACGCGATGCTTCACTTCCGCGCCGCAGCGGCGACGGACCCCCTCCTTCCCTATCCCTACTACCACATTGGGGTATATGAGCAACAGCATGGAGACCTGCAGGGAGCTATCGAGCAGTTCCAGAAAGTGATTGATCTAACCCTAAGCGATAGAGGCGTGCTGTCGGCTCTGCGGGCCGATACCCTGGTACGTATGTCCACGGCCTATGACGCTATTGGCGACGAAGCGAATTCGGCAAAGTGCCTGGCAATGGCGGCACAGGAGAAGCGTAAGCAGCAAAGTTTTGAGGTCGGCAACTCTCCGTGAATTCGAGTGGAAGCTGAGGCCTACTGCTCTTCCTGCTCGCTCAGTACCTGCGCCAGCAGCTGTGGATCGACATTGCCGCCGCTCACTACCGCAACCGTCTTCTTCGATTCCGGCAACTCCTTCGCGTGAAACAGCCACGCCGCAAGAGTTACCGCGCCGCTAGGTTCGGCGACGATGCGGGCATTGGTCACCATGTGTCGCATGGCGGAACGGATCTCGTCCTCGGTAACGGTGATCATGTCATCAACAAAGCGGCGAATGTGCTCGAGGTTGATGGGCCCAATCGATTGCGTGCGCAGTCCGTCGGCCAGCGTACTGGAGACGCGCTCGGCCGAGAGCTCGACGATCTCGCCCTTACGGAAGCTCTGCTGCGCATCATTGGCCAGCTCAGGTTCCACGCCGACAATCCTGGCCTTTGAACCACTCAGCTTCAGCGCAGCCGAGATCCCGCTGATCAATCCACCGCCGCCGCTGGGCACGAGAACGAGATCGACGTCGGGACAGTCTTCCAGAATTTCAAGGCCAGTAGTTCCCTGCCCCGCGATAATGTGCTCGTCGTTGTAAGGCGGCACGATAACGTAACCGTGCTGCCGTGCAAGTTCCTCCGCCTTTTGCAGCCGCTCGGTCGAGGCCGGGCCAACGGTCACGATCTCTGCGCCGAGCGCAGCGGTGCTGTCAACCTTGAGCTTGGGCGCGTTGCGGGGCATCACGATCACCGCCTTCACCCCCAGCGCTCGCGCCGCGTAAGCCACACCTTGCGCGTGATTGCCGCTGGAGTAGGAGATCACGCCGCGCCGCCGCTCCTCGTCGGTGAGCGAGGCAATCTTGTTGTACGCGCCGCGCAGCTTGAAGGAACCGATGGGTTGCAGGTTCTCGGGCTTCAGCCGGAGCTGGGTGCGGGCGGCATCATCAGCGGGATTCCCGTCGCCTTTCTGGGCAGGCGGGAAGTAGGCGATCAGCGGCGTGCGGACGGCGATGCCGCGCAATCGTTGCTGGGCGCGCTGGATGTCTTCGAGGGTCACCATAATTAGTGGCAGCGAAACAAATTCCCGACTGAAGCTTGTGCCGCCGGCTCAAGCCGGCTTGGGAGAGAATATTGCGCGGCCTAGACGCTGGCCTGAAGGCCAGCTCTACCCGAACTATCTCTCAATCGTAACGACCCACTCGCCCGCCGGCAATTTCGAACCCGTGCCTGGAGCGGTGCTTCGGGCTTCGCGAATCAACATCGCCATCCAGTGTACAAGCGCCAGTTTGTCCCGCAGGCCGGCTTTGCTGCCGACTTCCACGTGGGTGATAGCGGGACTGATAATTGCACTAACCAGAGATTCCTTCGGGACGTCGCGCTGGATCCACAAAAGTTCACTAGGAGGGATGACTGTATCGTCGGAGCCGTGCAACAGCAATACGGGGACGTGCAGGAAGCGAAGACGGCCTGCCGGCGAGGCTGCGGATAATTCCTCACTGCGCTTGTCGATTTCGGCAAGAATGGCCGCTCTCAGGTTGTCCCGATGCTTGTGGTAGATGTCCTGCATGATTTGCTGACCGGCGGGTGTCATCGTTCGGGTCAGTGCCTCGGAAGCCTTGCCGTTCCCAGCCAACAGCAGCTTAAGGGCGTCGTGAGCAATGGGCGCATCGTGCGGCGAGAAGAAATCTCCAGGCTCGTCATAAACCACGATCAGCGGACCATACTCGTGCGGCGACAACTGCTGGACGGCTCCATCCGGATGCAATGCTTCGCCCGTAGCGAAGAAGCGCAGCACGTGCGCCAGCTCGTAATACCCGCCAACGGACGCTACCCATGCGATCGACGGCGAATATTGCGGATCGCTGGCGGCCAGCAACGCCAGCCCGCCTGAAAAGCTGATGGCGAAGATGCCGACCTTGGGCACGCCGATCTGCTGCGCGAAATCCTGAGCTGCCGTGCCGATCAGATCTGCCGACTCCGCCTGGACGCGATAGTCCGCGATGCCGGGGACCAGCGGCGTCATCACGAAGAACCCGCTGGCGGCCAGCGAACGCGCAAAGCCAACTAGTCGCGGCTCGTCGATGCCAAGCTGGTGCATGCCATGAACGACCACGATGCCAGGTGCAAAGCCGACGCCACGCGGAAGGTAAATGCGGGCGGGAATAGATTTGCCGCGGAAGTCAAAGGTGGTGTCGCGCACGTCAACCGGATGCACTTCGTAGTTGGCGATCCAGCCGGTGGCATGAGGATCGGAGATCCGATCCAGCACAGAAGCAGCGCGCAGATAATCCTGCGCGAGGGGATAGAGAAGCACGACAACAACCGGGATTAACAGCAGGAAACAGGCTAGCAGCCGTGCTTTGCGCGACGGTCGGTCCTGCCAGGCAACGGTGGTCACACTTCCAGGATCACCGGCATGATCAGGGGGCGGCGAGAGGTGTTCTTTACGATGAAACGCTTGAGGTCCTGGCGGATTTTTTCCTTGATCATGCCGTAGTCGCCCTTCTCTTCATCGCTGGACGCTTCCAGGGTGCGCATCACGGTCTGCCGCGCCTGGTCGAGAAAGCCGTCTTCCTCGCTCATGCTGGCGCCGAAGCCGCGCATCACGATCTCCGGCGACGTCTCTACCTTCCCGGTCAGCTTGTTGATGGCAATGATAGGCAGCACAATGCCATCCTCGCTGAGGTGGCGACGGTCGCGAATGACCAGGTCTTCCACTACGTCGCCCATAGAGTTGGAATCGATGCAGACGCGGCCAACGTTGATCTTGCCGGCCTTGCGCGCGCCCACCTCGTCGAACTCGAGAATGTCGCCGCTCTCGATCATCATGACTTTGCCGACCGAGCCGTGCATGGCCGCGGCCATCTCCGCGTGCAGCTTGAGCTGACGGTATTCGCCGTGGATCGGGATGAAGTACTGCGGCTTCACCAGGTTGATGATGAGCTTCAGCTCTTCCTGGCTGGCGTGTCCGCTGACATGCACGGGCGGCGATGAGCCGTCATCGTAGATTACGTGGGCGTCGCGCCGGAAAAGATGGTCCACCACGCGGTAGATTGCCTTCTCGTTGCCCGGGAATGATGCGTGAGGACAGCACCACGGTGTCGCCGGGCTGAATGCGCGCGTGTTTATGATTGTCCACGGCGGCGCGCGACAGCGCCGACATCGGTTCGCCCTGTGTGCCGCTGATGAGCACACAAACCTTTTCGGGCGGGAAGTCGCGCATCTGCGCCGGATGAATGAGCAGGCCGTCGGGAACGTCGATGTAGCCGAGGTCCTGCGCGATCTCGAACGACTCCATCATCGACCGGCCCACCAGGGCGACCTTGCGGCCGTTCTCAAAGGCCTGTTCCACCGCCAGTTTCATGCGATGGATTGACGACGAGAAGCAGGAAATGAAGAGCTTGCGTTCGGCGCGGGAAAAGATTTCCTGGAAGCGAGCACGCACCGCGCGTTCGCTGGGCGTGTAGCCCTTGCGCTCGACGTTCGTCGAATCCTGGAACAGAGCCAGCACGCCCTGCTTGCCGTACTCGGCGAAGGCGTGCAGGTCGAAGAGCCGATTGTCGGTGGGCGTGGGATCGACCTTGAAATCGCCGGTGTGAATCAGAACGCCGAGGGGCGTGTGAATGGCCAAGGCAACGCAGTCCACCAGACTGTGCGTCACATGAATGGGATTGATGGTGAAGGGGCCGATCTTGAAGCTCTCGCCGGGCCTGATCTCGTTGAGCTCAGCATCATCGAGCAGAGCGTGCTCTTCCAGCTTGCCTTCTACATAGGCCAGCGTGAACTCGGTGGCGTAGACCGGCACGTTCAATTCCGACAGGAGCCATGGCAGCGCGCCGATGTGGTCTTCGTGGCCGTGCGTCAGCACCACGGCGCGGACGTGCTCGCGGTTCTCGATGAGATAGCTGAGATCGGGTACAACGATGTCTACGCCGAGAAGTTCGGCTTCGGGGAACATCAATCCGGCGTCAATGACGATGATGTCGTCAGCCCAGCGAATGGCCATGCAATTCATGCCGAATTCGCCAAGCCCGCCGAGGGGAATTACCTGGAGCTTTCCTATTGGCATCTGCAATTTCGATGCTAGCACAGGGAACGTGGTAGAGCGGCGCTTCAGCGCCGCGTCATGGCGCGAGGGAAATTTGGTGTGACTTTGATCCGTGTCAGCACGGGCCAAAGTCACACCGGAATCAAAACAAACGACGGGACGCCGGCCTGAAGGCCGGCTCTACCTGCCGATTTTCCGCAGCTTCGGCTTATACTGGAGAAAGCGATCATGGCAGTTAACAACAGCAGATCCTGGGTCCGCCGCGGCGTGGAACTTGCCGTCCGCAACGCCTTTCTGAAGGCCTATAACACCATCAAGGTCGACCCCGAAAACTATCTCCAGCATCTGCGGATGGCCTACAATCTTCCGGCGCTCACCTATGACGGCGTGTATTCGGTTGATCCTGATCTGCTCGATCACATCGCCGAGGAGACAATTCGCGCTCACACTCGCATGGCTGCCGCCGAAGGCGCCGGGCTTGGCATGGGAGGGCTGTTCACCATGCTGCCCGACCTCGGCATCCTGGCCGCCATCACGCTGCGCATGATCCAGAAGCTGAGCCTGTTATACGGCTTCCCTTACAACACCGAACAGGAAGAAGCCGAGCTGTGGGCCGCCGCCGCCACTGCCGCCGGGGTGGACATCAGCCGCGAGCTGATGGAGAAACAGTTTGTGTCGAAGTTCGTCCCGCGCGTGATCCAGCGCATCGCGGTCAGCGCCAGCGCCGAAATTGTGGAAAAGTGGGCCGCGCGCATCATCCCGGTTGTCAGCGGCGTGATCGGCGGCAGCCTGAACTACTACTTCGTCAAGATCTGGGGCGAGCGCGCGCTGGGACACTTCCGCCAGAGACACCTGCAAATCCGCCAGACAAAGAACGCGATTCTGCTGCCTGCCGCCCGGCAGTAAGCCGCATTACCGCAGTGCGTCGGCCACAACCGGCGAAGGTGTTTCCGCCTGAAAGTCGCCTTCCCACTTCGCCATAACCACGGCTGCCAGACAATTCCCCAGGACATTCACCGCGGTTCGCCCCATGTCGAGCAGCTGGTCGACCCCCAGCAGCAGAAACACCGGCTCGGTGGGCAATCCGGTAGAACTCGCTGTCGCCAGCAGGATGACCAGCGCCGCTCGCGAGACTCCAGCCACACCCTTGCTGGTGAGCATCAGCGTCAACATGATCATCAACTGCTGACCCAGCGAGAGATGGATGCCGGAGACTTGCGCGACGAAAATTGCCGCGACGGAAAGATACAACGAGCTGCCAGTCAGGTTGAAGCTGTAGCCGGTGGGGATCACGAAGGCGACGATCTGACGCGGCACGCCAATAGCTTCCATCGCTTCCATGGCGCGTGGCAGCGCCGCCTCGGAGCTGGCCGTGCCGAAGGCGATTGTCACTGGCTCGGCCACAGCTTTAATGAATGTCCGCAGCGGCACACGAAACATCAATGCAATCGGCAACAGGACGCCGAGAATAAAAACAATCAGCGCAGCGTATAGCGTGAGCAACAACTTCAGCAGGCTGCCGAGCACGCCGAGGCCGGTATGTCCCACGGTGTAGGCCACCGCTGCGCCTACTCCGAGGGGCGCCATGTACATGACGATGTTGGTGAACTTGAACATCACCTCGCTCAGGCTCTCGCAGAAGACCAGCATGGGGCGGCGCTTGGCCTCGCTCAGCATGGCCAGAGCAACCGCAAAGATCAGGCTGAAGACCACGACCTGCAGCACTGCGCCGTCGGCAACAGCCTTGGCAATGTTTTCCGGGAACACGTGCAGGACGGTGTCTTCGGCGCTGAGTTTGCTGACGGAGCTAGTGTCGGCCGCGGTCGACGCAGGCAATTGAACGCCGACGCCGGCCTTGCTCAGGTTAATGGCCCCTAGACCGAGGAAGATCGCGATGGTGGTGACTACTTCGAAAAAGATGATGGAACGCAGCCCAAGCCGGCCAACTTGGCGCAGGTTAGAATGCCCGGCGATGCCGACCACCAGCGTTCCGAACAGCAGTGGCGCAATGATGGTCTTGATCAGCCGCAGGAAGATGAGTGCCAGGACGCGCAGGTGGATGGCGGCGTTAGGGAAGTCGTGGCCGATCTCTGCGCCCAGCAGCATGGCGATGAAGATCCATGCCGTGAGCGTGCGTCGTAAACAGCCATAAATGACGAGGGCGACCAGCGCAATCCAGCGCAGAGCGGGAAAGAGTGTCGCCGGTGATGCGCCCTCGAAGCGAGAGCAAATCAACGCCGCCGACCGCGGCAATGGCGGCCATCAGAAGCGCGGCGTTCTGGCGGCGGTTGGTCATGGCCCCCAGCATCTATACCTGCTGTCATCCTGAGCGGGACGCCTGCCGAGTTTCTCCAACCCGCGGTTTGGCGGGTTGGGCGGGCGCGCAGTCGAAAGACCTGCTTTCCGACAGCGCTCGCGTAGATCTAGAAAAAACAGGTCCCTCGACTTCGCTCGGGATGACACCTCTTTTCCCCCGCCTAACTGCACGCACCATTCACCGCAACAAGTCTTCCAGCTCAACTCCCCGGTCGGTCCGCTCGTCGCGATACTTGATGATCACCGGCGTGTACAGCGACAGCCCCCAATCCACAGTTTTGCCCTTGGTGATGGAGCGCGCGCCCGGCACGACGACGGCGTTCTCAGGAACGCGAAGCCCCTCGGTTGCCGTGGCGCGATAGATCTCGCCCTTGACGGTATCGAACAATGGCGTGGAGCGCGTCAGGATCACGCCAGCGCCCAACACAGCGCGCGCGCCTACCTGCGTGCCTTCGTAGACGCCGCAATTTCCGCCGATCAGTACGTCATCTTCAATGATGACTGGGGAGGCGTTGATCGGCTCCAGCACGCCGCCGACCTGGGCTGCAGCGCTGATATGCACCCGCTTGCCCACTTGCGCGCAGGAGCCCACCAGCGCGTGCGAATCGACCATTGTGCCTTCGTCCACATAAGCGCCCACGTTGATGAACATTGGCGGCATGCAGACCACGGATTGCGCGACATAAGCTCCGCTGCGCACCGACGAGCCACCGGGAATGACGCGTATCTCTTCGCGGGCGGCGAAGTGACGCGTCGGATAGGTACCCTTATCGACGAATGAAAGCACTTTCCGGTCCCCGCTCTCCACCAGTTTGCCGATGCGGAAGCCGAGGAGGATGCCCTGTTTCACCCACGCGTTGGTCTGCCAATGGCCGTCGATCTTTTCGGCGGCACGAATTTGTCCCGCAGTCAGGGCATCGCGAAAGCGCACAAAAACTTCGAAGGCCTTGGGGTCCTGCGACGCGTCTGCGCCCATCGCGTACAGCCGCTCGATTTCGGGCTGGAGTTCATGCATGCAGGGCAGTATAACTGGTCGGGGAACACATGCGAATCGACGCCATCACGCTGCGCGAGCTGAAAATTCCTCTCGTCCATTTCTTTGAAACGAGCTTTGGACGCACCTACACCCGCCGCGTTCTGCTGGTCACATTGCAGTGTGACGGCCTGGAGGGCTGGGGCGAGTGCGTGGCCGGCGAGAATCCGTACTACAGCGAGGAGTACATCGACGGCGCCTGGGACGTCATCGTGCGCTACCTGGGACCGGCGCTGCTGGGCAAGACCCTGCAATCGGGGCGCGAGGTGCCCGCGCTGTTGGCGCAGGTGCGCGAGCATCGCATGGCCAAGGCGGCGCTGGAGAATGCTGCGTGGGACGCGGAGGCGCAGGAGAAAGGCGTTCCGCTGTGGAAGCTGCTGGGCGGCACGAGGCGTGAAATCGCGTGTGGCGTCAGCATCGGCATTCAGGACTCGCACGAACAGTTATTGCAAAAAGTGGAGACTGAGCTGGCGGCCGGTTATCAGCGCATCAAGATCAAGGTCAAGCCGGGATGGGATGTCGAGGTGCTGGAAAAGATCCGGGCGCGCTGGCCCGACATTCTTCTCAGCTGCGACGCAAATTCCGCTTACACGCTAGCCGACGAGCAGCATCTGAAGAGCTTCGACCGCTTCAAGCTGCTGATGATCGAGCAGCCACTGTGGAGCGACGATTTCTATTTTCATGCGCGCCTGCAGAAAGATTTGCAGACGGCGCTCTGCCTTGACGAGGCTATTCGCAGCGCCCGCGATGCCCAAGCCGCGCTGGAACTGAGCGCGTGCCGTATCGTCAACGTCAAAGTCGGGCGCGTGGGCGGCTTTTCCGAGGCGATCGCCATTCACGATGTTGCGCAGCGCTTCGGCGTTCCTGTGTGGTGCGGAGGAATGCTGGAATCAGGGATTGGCCGCTCCCACAATGTGGCACTTTCGACTTTGCCTGATTTCAAGCTGCCCGGCGACGTCTCCGCGTCAAAGCGCTACTGGAAGGAAGACATTATCGAGCCGGAGGTCGAGGTCTCAGCCAAGGGGACGATTGCGGTAAGCGACAAGCCGGGCCGCGGATATGAGCTGAGGAAAGATTTGATCGAGGCCCTGACCGTGCGCAAGGAAGAGCTTAGATAAGCGCTGGATCCGGTTCGAAGGGGAGGGCTTAGCAGGCCGCTGAAAAAAGCAGATCCCTCGTCGGCCTGAAGGCCTCCTCGTGATGACAAATTTAAGGGCGCCCCCTTCGGCAAGGCTGGCTCTAAAGTTGCGCCCCTTCCAACTCGTCCAAACCGAAATCGAGTCTTCGGCTACTTGTGGCTGTTCTGCGCTTCCTTCACGGCGCTGCCGTTTGCCGCGACGACATCAACGCTTTTGTGCAGGAGGTCGAGGGCTTGGGCCGTGGTGAGGTCAGACGGTACGGGATGAAAATCGGTCATGGTCTCCGTGGACCAGATGGTCAGCGACTTCACCAGAAGTATCTTGCCATTGAATTGCAGGGTTTCCTGGATCTCCTCCCAATCGCCCTTACCAACATCCTGCTGCACGATGATGAACTTGCCACCCTTATCCAGCCGGCCCAAAATTCCCCAGCCGAAATCGACGTCCTTAAAGAGGGTTCCATCGATCTTGGCAATGCGCAGGGCCTTGCGGTCGATGATCATGTCGCCCTGCATACCGAGGTACACCATGGACTCATGGTTCGGCGGATTGAAGCCGGGATTAGGCCGGAAGTTCAGATGAACCAGTTCCTCGCCTTTAGGGCCGTGATCGGTGCCGGCGTAGGTATAGAGAAAGGCGTCAGGCAGACTGGACAACATCAGCTCGGAACGTTGATCGTCAGATGCGTTGGCCTCGCGCCGTTTGCGACGGGCGTCGGGATTATTTGCGAACTTCTGAAGCTTTTCGTCGTCCTTGCGACGCTCTTCAGCGGTCAAGGGATGGCCATTGATTAGCAATGTGCTGGACAATCCACCTTGTGGAGTCCGCACAATTTCTTTTGTAATGGAATGGTCTTTGTACTCGGTAGTGTCCTTGAATATGCAGTAATACTCGGCACTGCTGGCCTTGATCTCGTTCTTCGATGCGCGCCGCACCAACTCGAGTGGGTCAATGTCCAATTTCTGTTGGGCGGAAACCGTGGCTGGCAGCGTGGCGGCAGACTTTTGCTGCGCCGGGACGATCCCATTCGCCAGCAGGGCGGCCAATATTGCAGGCATCACGAACGAAATAGGGTTACGACGTAATTCCACACAATCCCTCTAGAGTTAAACGTACCCCTAGATTAGACGACCGCCGCACACTATTCGTTGCTTTTTGGAGCTGCTCCCTTGGTGGTGTCGGTCCGGAAGAGACAGTCCCATTGTTTTTGACCGATACCGTTCGAGCAAGACCGCTGTTCCCCTGGTTCCGGTCTCGTTCGCCCAGCCGGCACTCCGCCGGACCGACCTGAAGTTTCATTTGCAAGTTTACGTCCAAAACGTAAAGCCGCCGAATGGCGTAGTCCGAGCCACCCACCGCGCCTATCTTCAAGGCCTGCATGGGATTGCTACCGGCATCACACCACATCGGCTTTCCAACTATGAGACCTCGGCTTCCACCTCTGAGCAATCAGGTTCCTGCTGATAAGCTTCCTAAGTTTCGCATCATGTCTCCCTGTTGCTACCATCGAAGGACGGGAAGACTTCGAACCGGTATCTGGCGGCAGCGTAACCACTATGCGACGCAAGGTCATTTCTGAACTGCTTGATCAGGACCGGGGAACGCCCGCCGAAGTGGCGGCGTCGCTGGTAGACCTGCGCCACATCAATGACTGGTTTGGCGGCACTGGGGCAACGATTGCCCTATTGCAGCGCATTGCTGCGGAGAGCAATTGCCGCAAACTGTCTCTGCTGGAAGTGGCATCGGGAGCCGGCGACCTGCCACGGGCAGCGCAACGCGCGCTTGCCGGCGACGGTACCGAGCTGCGCGTCACGCTGCTGGATCGCGTACCGTCGCATCTGCCGCGCAACGACATGGCTTCTGTCTGCGGCGATGCACTCCACCTGCCGTTTGGAGACGATGCCTTCGACGTGGTGAGTTGCTGCCTGTTCGCGCACCACTTGGAGCCGCACTCGCTGCGTCTCTTCGCCGGGGAAGCGTTGCGGGTTTGCCGGCGCGCGCTCTTGATCAACGACCTGATTCGCAGCCGACTGCATCTTTGGCTAGTCTATGCAGGGTTGCCGCTGTTTCGCAGCAGAATCACCTGGCACGACGCGCCAGCCTCGGTGCAGAACGCGTACACGGTCGACGAAATGCGGAGTCTGCTGGAAGGATTACCGGCGCGGCGCATTACGATTTCCCGGCATTATCTCTACCGAATGGGAGTGTTGGTGTGGAAAGACAGCGACTAACTGCGAGCTACGAGCCCCGGGCTGCGAGCTGATCCGGCGATCTTTCCTTGCTTCATTAATCGAGCGTGAAGCGAGTGACGAGCTATCATCGAAATTTGCGAGCACCCCCAGGTAATTGTTCGTAGCTCGTAGCTCGCGGCTCGAAGCTAGTTGCTAAATGCCAACTGCCGCTCCCCAATTCGACCTCGCAATCATTGGCGGCGGCCCAGCAGGAAGCTGTGCTGCCATTGTTGCCGCACGCCTGGGGGCTAGAGTTGCCCTGTTTGAAGCTCGGGACTTTCCACGTCACAAGGTATGTGGAGAGTTCGTATCAGCCGAGGCTCTGGACGTGCTCGTGAGCCTGCTGCAGAACATGCCCACGGGCCGGGCGATCATCGACACGGCGCCGGTCGTGCAGCGTACACGCTTGTTCCTGGGCAGGAGAATAATCGAGGCGCAAGTTTCGCCAGCGGCGCTCAGCATTACTCGCTACGATCTCGACGCACAGCTATGGATGGCGGCGCAGGCTGCCGGCGTCGAGACGCGAAGCAACTGCGAAGTCACCGCCGCGGAAGGCAACGGCCCGTTTCATCTGACGACGTCTTGTGGAAACCTTTCCGCAAAAGCCCTGGTCATCGCGGCGGGCCGCTGGTCGCAGTTTACCCCCGATCGAAGCATGCCAGGCGGCCCCAGGTGGATTGGCGTGAAGGGTCATTTTCGCGAACTCAACGCCAATCCCTCAACCGACCTTTATTTTTTCGAAAACGGATATTGCGGCGTACAGCCCGTCGGGAATGACGCAGTCAATGCCTGCGCCATGGTACGGTCTGACCGCGCCACGTCGCTGCCGGAGGTGTTCGCACTGCATACCGCGCTGGCTAAGCGAGCGGCCGCGTGGAGTGCGGTCAGCCAGCCGGTCAGCACCGCTCCATTGATCTACCGCAACCCGCAGCCCGCGCGCGGGAATGCCATGTTTGCGGGCGATGCTGCTGCCTTCATTGATCCCTTCGTCGGCGACGGCATCTCCATTGCACTGCGTAGTGGTCGACTGGCGGCCCAATGCGTAGGCAAGTTTCTTTCCGGCGAAGCCGAATTAGGCGAAGCGGCCGGACTGTACAGCGATGAATACTCGCGGGAATTCGCGCCGTTATTGTCGGCTGCGTCGCGGATGCGCTCACTGTTGTCGCTGCCCGCTCTTGCCCAGGCCGCCGCCTTCGAACTGCTGCGCCTCCCGGGCGTGATGCCGCTGGTGATTCGCAAGACGAGACGGGCGAGGGAGGAAGCAATTAGCAACTAGCTCTTCGCTCGAGACCGAATACTAAGTGCATAGCGCTAATTGCTAGTGTGGTGAATCGTAAATTCATTCATCAATTTCCTGTGAGTTTCGCTTTTCGCCTCAGGGCCTAAAGGCCAGTTTTTCTTGCGACATCGTTCGGCACGGCTGGAGCCGTGCCCTCATACGAGGCTCTATATAGATAACGAATTTCTAACTCGGGACACTAGTTGCTAATTAGTCTTTCACCGGCTCTGCCAGTATCCGCAGATCGTGCCCGGTCATATCCTTGGGCTGCGGAAGACCAAGAATGCCCAGCATGGTCGGTGCAATGTCTTGCAGCGCGCCATCAGGACGCAGCGTGAAGCGCCGCGGATCGCTCTTGAAATTCGGGGCTGTCACGGCGTGCTCGGCAGCAACGATGAACGGCACCGGATTCGTGGTATGCGCGGTTTGCGGGCCGCCGGTCGCGGGATCGATCATCTGCTCAGCGTTGCCGTGGTCGGCGGTAACGATCATCGCTCCTCCGCTCTGGCGCAACGCACTGTAGACCTGACCCAGACAGCTATCGACCGTCTCGACCGCTGTGATCGTTGGCGGAATCTTGCCGGAGTGTCCCACCATGTCGGCATTGGCGAAGTTCACCACCATCACGTCGAACGTGTTTTCCCTGATCGCCTTCACCACCGCGTCGGCAATACCCTGCGCCGACATCTCCGGCTTCAGATCGTAAGTCGCAACCTTGGGCGAGGGCACCAGCACACGGTCTTCCCCGGGAAACGGCTTCTCCACGCCGCCATTGAAGAAGTAAGTCACATGCGCATACTTCTCGGTCTCGGCCACGCGCAGGTTACGCAGGTTGCGGTCGGCCATCACGTTGGCCAGGATGTTGGTCAGCGACACCGGCGGCGAAACTACCGGCAGGGTGAAATGTTTGTCGTACTGCGTCATGCAGATATAGGTGAGATCTTTGGGCGCGCGGCTCCGCGGAATCATGCTGTCGAGATCGTCGGCGCCTTCCAGTTCGCGGCCATCCTGGGAAGTGAAGTGGCTGTTACGCGCCAGGCAGCGCGTGATCTGGCGCGCGCGATCGGCGCGAAAGTTGAAGTTGAGGCAGACATCGCCGTCGCGAATATTGCCCAGCGGCTCACCGCGCTCGCCGGTCAGCACGAACGGAATGATGAACTCGTCGGTAACTCCGCGGTTGTAGGAGTCCTTCACGCCCTGCACCGGGTCGGTATAGCGGCCGCCCTCGGCGTCGCCGGAAACCATTGCGTCGAAAGCTTTCTTCTGGCGCTCCCAGCGGCGGTCGCGGTCCATCGCGTAGTAACGCCCGCCCACGGTGGCAATCTTGCCGACGCCGTACTCGCGCATCTTCTGCTGCAACTGCTCAATGTAGCCGGCGCCATTGGTGGGCAACGTGTCGCGGCCGTCCATGAAGCAATGTACGAAGACGCGCTCCACACCGTTCTGCTTGGCCATGCGCAGCAACGCGTAGAGATGGTTCTGGTGCGAGTGCACGCCGCCGTCGGAGAGCAAGCCAAAGAGATGCAGACGACGTTCGCCGGTGCGGGCAGCGGTCATGGCATTGAGCAGTGTCGGGTTTGTGAAGAACTCGCCATTTTCGATGGTGAGATCGATTTTGGTGATGTCCATGTAGACCACGCGCCCGGCGCCGATGTTGAGGTGGCCAACTTCGCTGTTGCCCATCTGCCCAGTTGGCAGTCCGACATATCGGCCGCTGGTATGGATCAGCGTGTTGGGATATTCGGCAAGCAGGCGGTCGTAGTTAGGCTTGCGCGCCAGCGAGATGGCATTGGCCGCGGACGGCGGAGCATAACCCCAGCCATCGAGGATGATGAGGATGAGCGGTTTGGGAGGAGTAGCCATTAGCAATTAGCTTTTAGTATTCCCGCGCTTCGCGACTGTCCTAGATGGCGAACGACTGAGTCCCGCTATGCGGGACCGAAGATGATAGCCCACCGCTTCAGCGGTGGGTAGCGAATTTTCCAATGTGAGTGCCTCGGGCACGGCACATGCTCTCTGTAGCCCCAGCGGCCATCAGTCTTCTGGTTATACTTGCGGTATGAAAACCGCCGTTCCCATTCCTGATGAAGTCTTGGACGACGGCGGAGCGCCTCGCACACCGCACCAAGCGTCGCGCAGCCCGATCTTTAGCGACGCCATGCGAGAATACCTGGCGCGCCACTCGCCTGAGGATGTTACCGAGGCCGCAAACCGTGCCTGTTCCGAAATCGGCGAGGCGCAAGCTCCATTTGTGGCATCGGCTGCCCACCGGATTCTCAAGAGAAACCGGTCGTGATTTCCCAAGGAGCGGTCTGAACGGCAGGTCCCTCCACTCCGCTTCGCTCCGGTCGGGATGACAATTCCACCAGATGACATCAGTGAGATGCGCGCCGACTGCAAGACTGGAAACTAGTCCCTAACCCCTAATCCCCAGCCCTATTATGCTTTTGCTTTCTTCGCCAGCTCCCCGTGATAGTTCAGCGCCTTCAATCCCAGGAATCTTGCCGCCGGGCCAAGTTCTTCTTCGATGCGCAGCAACTGGTTGTACTTGGCGATGCGGTCGCTGCGTGAAGCCGAACCTGTCTTGATCTGGCCTGCGCCGGTGGCGACCGCGAAATCCGCGATAAACGAATCTTCGGTCTCGCCCGAGCGATGCGAGATGACAGCGGTATAACCGTTCTGGCGCGCCAGATTGATGGCGTCGAGGGTCTCGCTGACCGAGCCGATCTGGTTCAGCTTGATGAGGATCGAATTGGCCACGCCGGCGTCTATGCCGCGCTGGAAGATATCGATGTTGGTGACAAAGATGTCGTCGCCCACAAGCTGAATCTTGCCACCCAACTCATCCGTCTGTAGCTTCCAGCCGTCCCAGTCGTCTTCCGCGAAGGCGTCTTCGAGGGACACGATAGGATATTGCCGCACCCAGTCAGCCCAGAATTTCACCATCTCTTCGCTGGAGTGCTCGCTCTTGTCGGACTTCTTGAAAACGTATTTTTTCTTCGCGCTGTCGTAGAACTCGCTGGCCGCGGGATCGAGGGCAATCGCGATCTGCTCACCCGGCTTATAACCCGCCTGCGTGATCGCTTCCAGTATTGCTTCGATCGCTTCGACGTTCGACTTGAGCGACGGCGCAAACCCGCCTTCGTCGCCAACGGAAGTGTTGTAGCCGCGCTTCTTCAGCACGCCCTTCAGCACATGAAAGGTCTCGACACCCCAGCGCAGGGCCTCGCTGAAACAGGTCGCGCCCACGGGCATCACCATGAATTCCTGGAAGTCGACGTTGTTGTCAGCGTGTGCGCCGCCGTTCAGGATATTCATCATCGGCGTAGGCAGCAGGCTGGCGGTAAATCCGCCGAGATACTGATAAAGCTCAATGCCGAGATGGTCGGCCATGGCGCGGGCGGCGGCCATGGAAACGGCCAGGATCGCATTCGCGCCCAGGTTGCTCTTGGTGGGAGTGCCGTCGAGGGCAAGCATGGCATTGTCCAGTTCGCGCTGCTCGCTGGCGTCTATGCCCTCGAGTTCGGGGGCAATAACTTCGTTGATGTTGTTGACCGCTTTGAGCACGCCTTTGCCGGCATAGCGGCTTTTGTCGCCGTCGCGCAACTCCAGGGCCTCGTGCTCACCGGTTGAGGCGCCGCTAGGGACGGCGGCGCGGCCACGGGCTCCGCTGGACAGGATGACGTCGGCTTCGACGGTAGGATTTCCGCGAGAGTCGAGCACCTCGCGGCCAAGGATCAGTTCAATGTCAGTCATAAAAGTCCTGCTCTCCAGCCTGTGGGATTCGCGAATGCGAGGCGCGAGCGATAAGAAACCAGCCAATTATACGGGAGGCGGCGGGCGGCATCTGTGACGGGCGGTCACGAGTTCCAAGGCCGTCGGACACTCTGCGGTGACCTCGGAAGTAATCTCAAAATCCGCATTTCTTGCAGAAAATCGTTTGCGGCCTTGCGGGCGGTTGAGTATGCTCATCCGAAGAGGTTACTGCACTATAATTGGGGCGTTACCGCCGACGCTTGGGCGCGGCCGCCTTACGGAGCTTAATAAATAATATGTGGAAGCGGAAAGAAGACGAGTACACAAATCCCCCCGAGTCCAACATTGCCGGCTCCTCATCCATGCCGGTCGCCCCTGCGCCGTCACGCCCAGCCGAACCGGTACGCAGCGACAGTCTGCGGAGCGGTGAGGTCGCCACCATAGGGAAATCCGTCGTGGTAAAGGGCGAACTTTCCGGCAGTGAGGATTTGATTGTGGACGGCGAGGTAGAAGGCTCCGTTACCCTGCGCGGGCAGAGCCTGACGGTGGGCCCGAATGGTCGCGTGCGCGCGCATATCGAAGCGCGGAATGTGATTGTGCATGGCCGAGTGGACGGCGATATCCACGCCACTGAGCGGGTTGAGCTGCGCAAGAGCGCTTCCCTCACCGGCGACATTGCAACGGCGCGCATCTCTATCGAAGACGGCGCGTTCTTCAAGGGCGGCATCGATATTCAGAAGCCGGAATCGGCGTACCAAGGATCGAAGCCAGGCCGCAAGCTTCGGTCGACCACAGCCCCGGTTCGCACCGATTTCGAACCCAAGGCTCTCTGCTGGAGTCCAAGAAGATATAAGAAAGATTGCCGAATAGCCGCTCTGTCTTAGCTTACGGTTGCGGCAGCCCCAATCCCTTCGTTCGGAAAGATTGCCGCTTCGGCGGTCAGCCCCTACAATGGTGCCTTGTGGCCCCAGGCATCTTTCATAAATTATTCGGCTTTGGCCGGCAGTCAGAGGACGAGGACATCGTCCCCGGCCAGAAAATAAGCCGTCGCTCGACCGGCTTCAGCGAATTCATTCGCGCCATCTCGCGCGAAGAAGGGCTGAAGATTCTGGATCTGGGCTCGACCTCGCCTGCCAATATCACCTTCATGACCGGACTCGGACACCGCTTCCATCAGGAAGATGTTTTGCGGCTGTCCAGCGACAAGTCCCTGCTGGTTCCGAATGGTGATGGTGGTTCCGTCATCGATGAAGAGCGATTTCTGCGCGAGAACCTGTGTTTTTCGCGCGAGGAATTCGATGCGGTAATGTTCTGGGACCTCGCCGATTTCCTGGCTGAGCCGCTGGTGAAACCGGTGATTGAGCGCATTCAGGTCGCCATGAAGCCGGGAGGCATCATGCTGGCTTTCTTCCACACCAAAGATGCCGGACCCGACGCACCTTTCTATCGCTACAACATCATGTCGAAGGACAGCCTGGAGCTTCAACCTGTCCGCGGCTTTCGCTTGCAGCGCGTCTTTAATAACCGGCACGTCGAAAACCTTTTCCGCGAGTATGCCTCGAAGAAATTCTTCCTCGGGCGGGACAATATTCGCGAAGTGCTGGTGATTCGGTAGATCGCCCATCGCTTTTAGCTTTTAGCTCTTTCAGCTTTTAGCTCTTAGCTCTTAGCTTTTAGCTCTTAGCTCTTAGCTTACTTTAGCTCTTAGCCTTAGCTCTCAGCTCTTAGCTAATTGCTAATTGCTAGTTGCTAGCCGCTGCTTGGCACCGTGAAGTGAAACACCGATCCGCTGCCCGGCTGCGAAGTCACGCCGATAGTTCCGCCGTGGGCTTCGACGATGGCTTTGGCGATCGCCAATCCCATTCCAGTACCTTGAATCCGATAGCGCTGATCGCGGCCGCGATAGAACTTCTCGAAGATCAGCGACTGCTCCATGTCGTCGATGCCTGGACCCCGGTCTGCCACGCTGATGCTCACCATCTTGCCCGCCGGCTCGGCGGTGATGGTGATGGGTGTTCCCGGAGGCGAGTACTTGGCGGCATTTTCCAGCAACTGCACCAGCACCTCGGCAATGCGTCCCAGATCCACTCCCACGGGCGGCAAGCCTTCGGGGATCTGTATCTTGACCTCGCGTGCTGCCAAAACTTGTTTTGCCCGCTCCAGGGCGGCTTCAATCACGTCGCGCACAGGATGAGACTCGCGACGCAGTTCCACCTGCTGCGCGTCGAGTTGCGCCATTTCCGCCGCTTCGCCCACCAGCCGGTTCAGGCGATCGCTTTCCTCGTTAATCACGGTAAGGAATTCCTGCCTGGCTTCAGCACTGATGGGATCAGGAGAGAGCAGCGTCGTGACCGAGAGTTTGATCGCGGTCAGCGGGGTACGAAATTCGTGGGTGACACTGTCGAGCAAAGCCGAGCGCAGCTTCTCGCTCTCGCGCGTCGCCTCATTGCGCGTCAGCGTCTCCACAGCGCCGGCGCGCTCGATGGAGATGGCGACCAGGCTGCCGACTGCTTCCAAGGTCTCGCGCGAGAGTACCGCGCCTTCCAGCCCCAGGCTGCCCACAGGTCTTACGCCGATGCGCAACGGCACAAAGCACAATTGCTGTTCCTCATCCACCACCAGCTCGCCGCGGCAGCTCACCGATTCCAGTTGTTCCTCGCTGAGCTCTGGATGGTCGAACCCGGTCCGATAGACCTCTCGGCGCTTGGGTAGATACATGGCCGCAGCCTTGAGTCCAAAGGCATCGCGCACGAACTGCGGAATGCTATTGAGCAACTCCATCACATTTTCCGTAGCCAGCAACTGCTGGCTCAGGAAGTAAAGCCGTTCTACTTCCTTGCGGCGGCGGTTGGCGTTTTCCGCCTCGCGGCGGGCGCGCTCGGAAAGCCGGCTGGCAACAATTGCGGTCACCAGAAAAGCCAGTAACGCAATCCAGTTCTGCGGATCGGCAACCGTAAAGGTGTGGACTGGAGGCAGAAAGTAGTAATTGAATGCCAGCGTAGCCACGACCGCGGTGGTGGTGGCAAGGGTCAATCCCCAGCGGCTGGCAATGCCCAGCACGACCAAAAGAAAGGTCAGCGCAACCGTGGTCGGGTTGACCGGCAGGCGAGTGTAGGCAAAGACCACGATCGCGACCGTACCCAGGGCGACCGCATAGCGGTAGAGCAGGACCTTCAGACGCTTCGGCGAGATCGCGATCCGCATCCGCTGCTTCCCTTCCCGTCCCAATTCGTGTTGCGCACTCACGGCACGATTGTACAGAATCGACTTTTCCCGTCCGCTGCCGCAGAATGGATGGCTCATGCAAAAGACACCCGAGCAATGGCTTGAGGTAACCGCTCCCGAGAAAAAAAGCGGTGTCTTCAAGCTGTTTCTGGGATACGCGCCTGGCGTAGGCAAGACCTATTCCATGCTGAGCGAAGCCATCCGCCGCAAGAGTCGCGGCGAAGATGTGGTGATCGGTGTAGTCGAATCGCATGGCCGCCAGGCCACTAAGGAACTGGCCGGGCGTCTGGAGACCGTTCCACGCAAGCAGCTCGACTACAAAGGCACATTGTTCGAAGAGATGGACGTGGACGCCATTCTGGCGCGCCATCCGCAGGTGGTGCTGGTGGACGAACTGGCGCACACCAACATCGACGGCAGCAAACACCACAAGCGCTACGAAGACGTCTTCGAGCTGCTGGACAACAACATTGATGTTCTCTCCACCATGAACGTGCAGCATCTGGAAAGCGTGACTCCTTTGGTGCACAAGATCACCGGCATCGTGGTGCGTGAGACGGTTCCCGACTGGGTGCTGAAACGCGTCGATGAGATCGTCTTGTCGGACGTGACGCCGGAGGCGCTCGCAACCCGCATGCGCCGTGGCGATGTTTATCCCCTGGAGCGCGTGGACCGCGCGCTGGGCAGTTTCTTTCGCCCAAGCAACCTGATCGCGCTGCGCGAGATAGCCCTGCGCCAGGTGGCGCAGGTGGTTGACCGCAGCCTGGAACCGTACATCCAGTCCGAAATCGATCCTAACCGGGAACTGCAGGTGCGCGAACGCATCGCCGTCGGCATCAGCTCCAATCCAGCCGCACAGTACCTGGTGGCGCGCGCGGCTCGCATGGCGCAGGCCGGGAATGGTGAATTGTTCGTCGTCTATGTCGATATCGGCCGCGACAGCGAGCCCGAATACCAGCGTTCCTTGCAGGCCAACTTTCAGTTCGCGGAGAACCTGGGTGCGCAGGTCGTCAGGCTCAAGGGCAAAGATGTCGCTTCGGCGATGGCGGAATTTGTTCGCGAAAAACATATCACGCAGGTCATCTTCGGACACTCTGCCACCAGCGGCTGGCGTAGATATTTGTTCCTCTCCGCGGTGCATCGCTTCTTGCGCGATGCGCCCGCCGTGGATGTCCACATCGTCAAGCAGCAGATGGATTGAGAAACAAAGTTTCGAGTTTCGGTTTCCAGTTTCGGGTTGTCTTGCCGTCTTGAGCGATCGAGCCCGCACGACCACAGGTTCCGCATGCCAATCTCCGGCCGTCAAGATCCCGATTCGTCTAGTCCAGGCTCTTGCTTGAAACTCGAAACCTGAAACTCGAAACTCACTTGATCCCCGTTAAAGTTATTGCTCTCCTCCGGCCTGTCTGTTATTTTCACTCGAACCATGGCTGAACTTCGGGCCGAATCTCCCCAGTCCGGCTTCAACTCCGATCGCTGGCATGCCATGTCCGCGGGCTTCCTCGGCTGGACCCTCGACGCCTTCGATTTCTTCGTTGTCATCTTTCTCTTCGACACCCTCGCCGCGCACTTCCACGTTCCCAAGCGCGACATCGTGCTCAGCGTCACTGCGACGCTGGCCATGCGTCCCATCGGTGCGCTGCTGTTCGGCATGATGGCCGACCGCTATGGCCGCCGTCGTCCGCTGATGGTCAACGTAGTGTTCTTCGCGACCATTGAAGTGCTGTGCGGCTTCGCGCCCAACTACACCGTCTTTCTGATCCTGCGAATGCTGTTTGGCATTGGCATGGGCGGCGAGTGGGGCGTCGGCGCATCGCTCGTCATGGAGCACGCTCCGGTTCGCTGGCGCGGCGTGCTCTCCGGAATTCTCCAGAGCGGCTATTCCATCGGCTACCTCCTGGCCGCAATGGCAGCGCGACTGGTGCTGCCGAATTTCGGCTGGCGCGCCATGTTCTGGGTGGGCGGCATTCCCGCGCTGCTGGCGCTCTACATCCGCACCAAGGTCCCGGAATCCGAAGCCTGGGCGCTGCATCGCGTGGCCCGAACCATCGACGGCCCGCGCATCGCCTGGCAGCATAAATGGCTGTCGCTGTATCTCATCGCGCTGATGTTTTTGATGAACTGCCTCTCGCACGGTACCCAGGACCTCTATCCCGATTTCCTCAAGCACGGCCACGGCATCGCGCCTAACACCGTCGCCTACATCACCATCTTCTACAACCTCGGAGCGGTGACGGGCGCCATCATCTTCGGTCTGCTCTCCGAGCGCATCGGCCGCCGCTACAGCATGCTGGCAGCCTTGGCGGTCGCGCTGGCCATCATCCCGGTATGGGCTTTCGGCAGCACCATGCTCATCCTGGCCGTGGGCGCGTTCATCATGCAGATGGGCGTGCAAGGCGCATGGGGAATCATTCCGGTACATCTCAACGAGCTATCGCCGCCCTCGGTGCGTGGCCTCTTGCCCGGATTCACCTACCAGGTCGGAATTCTGTTTGCCGCCTCGACTCCGACCGTCGAGTTCATGCTGCGCGACCATCTGGGATATGCCTGGGCGCTGACTTCGTTTGAACTGATCGTGATCGCCGCCCTGTCGCTGATATTGGCGTTCGGTCCAGAGAAGCGCGGCCGAAGCTTCCTGCACGATGCGCAAGAGGTGGCAGCATGAATCGAGCGATGTAACGAAGAATCAAGCCTCGGCGAGAGACATGGTGTAGCCACGCAGTGGCGACATTGGTGTGAGCCGCGGGCGTGAGCCCGCGGTGAAGGAGGCGAAAAGTCGAGCCGCGGAGCGTTTGAACTGGTCGTGATCGCCGCCCTGTCGCTGATATTGGCGTTCGGTCCAGAGAAACGAGGACGAAGCTTCCTGCACGATGCGCAAGAGGTGGCAGCATGAATCGAGCGATGTAACGAAGAATCAAGCCTCGGCGAGAGACATGGTGTAGCCACGCAGTGGCGACATTGGTGTGAGCCGCGGGCGTGAGCCCGCGGTGAAGCAGGCAAAAAGTCGAGCCGCGGAGCGGCGGCACGACTGACACAGACACAATAACGGAACCCAGCCGCCGAGACACGTATTGCTATTCCGACTCCTTTCGGAGTACCCCACCCCCCACCAAAACCAGTCTTGATTACAAAGGACTTATCGCAAAGTATTGTTAAATAATGACTTAGGCTACATGCTAAAGCTAATATTGTCAGTCACTTACGACATGGCTCCTAAAGTATTCAAAACACAAGACTTACAAAATCATATAAGTATAATATTTTCAATAGGTTGCGGAAACAAGCCCAAAGTACTCAATACAAAGGAGGACTTGCAAGGTGTCTTGGAATAACGGATTTGCTGTTGGCAGTCGAACCTCTCTGCGGATCGCCCGATGCATCGCCGACAACGAGTTTTCAACGAACTTTAGGCCTGTCCGACTGATCGGCGGCCATCGGGCAAACGTCACCCAACCTACGAGCCTATCGCGCCCGCCCGATCTGTCAAGTTACGAAAGTACAATACCCCGATTGTCCTTTCGTAACCCCGCTCGCCGTAGACAGTTTCACACACGGCGTCTCACCTCTTGGCGGGGAGCACGATCAACCTCACCCGAGGACGCTAATGACTACACCTGGCGCACGGATAAGCGGAAGCGTGCGTCAACTCGAACGCCGTACCGTAGCCGTAAGTGCCGCCTCCGAGGGTAGCGCCATAGATATTGCCGGCGCTATCTAGGACAAGAGGCGTATCCGGCTCGTACCCGTCTGGGCTATTTCGGAAGCTACACAATATCTGCTCTGTCCAGCCTCCACTGCCGTCTGGCATCAACTCGAAAACCGTTCCATAGCCATAGCCGTAATTACCGCCAGCGCTGGTCGTACCGTAGAGATTGCCGGCAGCATCAAAGATCAGGCCCGCCTCGGGGTTAGCCCCGTCTGTGCCGCCGCCGAAGGTGTGCAGCAGCGTCTCCGCCCAACTACCGTCCCCTGTGGGCGTAAGCTTGAAAACCACCCCAGCATTATTGCTGCCGCAGACCCATGTCGTGCCGTAAAGGCTGCCAGTATCGTCGAGGATCACGCCCCCCTCGGGAAGGCACCCGTCCGTGCCATCTTGGCTGAAGCTGTGGAGCACCGTCTCCGTCCAGCTCCCGTCCACCGTGGGCATCAGCTCGAAAACGACACCGGCGCCATAGGTCCCGCCTCTTAGCGTCGTACCGTATAGATCGCCAGCACCATCGAGAACCAGGCTCCCGAACCAAGGGTCGACTCCGTCGGCCCCGTTGAAGGCATGGAGGACCTTCGCTGTCCACCCCCCGCCCGCCGTGGGCGACAACTCGAACACCGTTCCGTAGAGGTAATCCCCGTTCCCTCCCCCGGTTGTGCCGTAGAGATTGCCGGCGGCATCCATGACCAGTCCGGCCTGGGGGGAGGTACCCGTCGCCGTTGAAGTTATGCAGCACCTGCTCGGTCCAGCCCCCGCCACCTGTGGGCGTAAGTTCGAAAACCGTGCCGATATTCGAGTCCCAACCAGCCTGGGTTGTGCCGTAGAGACTCCCAACGGCGTCGAAGATCAGGCCACCAAGTGGCTCGGCCCCGTCAGGCCCATTGAAGCTAAAGAGCACTTGCTCTATCCGGCCCCCGTGGCCGTTGGGCGTCAACTCAAACACTGTACCTATGCCGTAAGTGCCGCCTTCGCTGGTTGTGCCGTACAGATTGCCGGCCGAGTCGAGGATCATGCCGGATGGATAGACTCCGTCACTGCCGTTGCCGAAGCTATGCACTACCTGCTCCGTCCAGCCTCCGCCGGTTGCGGGCGTCTGCGCTTGCGCAGATTGGCTCAAGACCACCGCAAATACAAATGCTATCGCCAATGCGGCCGCCGCCGCGCGCGCGATGAGGTTCAAGGGTAAATTGCGAAATTGCTGTTTGCATTCCATGGGATTTGCCCTCCTCGCCTTGTGGCGCAAGTGAAGCTGCCGAACGGGCGCACGCGGATGCCGCGAAGAAGAAAGGCCGGGAAGCCTTATCCTCTGGCCGCACGAAAGCGACGGAAGCCGGATCGAAAAGAGCCAGGGAATCCGCTTCCGCAGCATCTGCCAGAATTTCACACTTGCATACTGAGGTTTGTCAGTGACCGCTGCCGCTCGGGGACGTGATACTGCAAATGTCGGGAACGTATCGGAAGTAAAACGCTATCGCCACAATCACTCCTGTGATTAGCAATGCGAGGCGGCACGTCAGGGCGGAATATGTTTTGCGTAAGCGGTCAGTGCTGAGAAGCTTTGGAGCGGGAGACGGGGATCGAACCCGCGACCAACGGCTTGGGAAGCCGTGACTCTACCACTGAGTTACTCCCGCTCGAAAACGTCATCGAGATCCCTCGCTGCTGCTCGGGATTTCGCCCGCGGGCTCAGACGCCCGCAAAATCGCTCAAGTTACTCCCACTCGAACCTGGCCTGCTCCGAAGATCCTCGAGCCCGGCGCGTGGTGAGCAAAGTGTAACACCGCCCAAATTCGCCCGCAATTTCCCGCATGATAGGCGTCGGCATCGCGTTTAGCTCGTCGCCCGCACGCTCCGAAGTGTCTTTGACACTGTTTCCAAGCGACTGCTAGTATGGGTTGTATTTCCCGCCATGCCAGCGTCCCCGTCGTCTAGCCCGGCCTAGGACATCGCCCTTTCACGGCGGTAACGCGGGTTCGAATCCCGCCGGGGACGCCAAAGTTGCTTTCTGCTCCGAAAGATCACGTAACACGCTGAAAAACGAATTGCTTACAGCGGTTCCAAATCCGTCCTTCGTGTACTTCACTCCATCGGGGAAGAACACCCGCTGCAACCGCTGCTTTTGCTCCAGCGTCGATTCCAACCATAGTTCCCGAGGACGCTCTACTAGCTTTTCGGCGAACGCAAGAACAGCCTCCACGTCGATGTGCTCCACGTCAGCTTCGCGCAACTCTTGCTCCGCCACATCGATTTCAGCTCTCAACCGCAAGGTCTGCTCGTCATAAGTCTGTTGATCGAGGCGTCCTTCGAGCAGAAAATCTACGAGCCGGTTCTTACGATTCTCCAGTTCCGCTAGTTTGCCCTTTGCCGCACGCAGGACGCTCTCAGAACAGGACTAGTTGTGAATTAGCCTCTCAAATCAGGCACTTAGCGGAACAGATTCGCGAGGGTGATTGGGCAAGTCAACACGGGCAGCGCGAACGGGGTCGGTACCGAACGCAAGGGTTTGTCTGAGATCCTTTTGACTTCCGCAAAGCTGTAGCGCGGTAAATGCCAGGATCGGTTTGGAGCAACAACATGAAATCCATGCGGGCGGTGTCCGCGAGCGCCGAATTTCTACGGCGCGAAGTACCCCGAGATGTCCAGAATCAGTTGCGTCAATCCGGCGGCGTATGCGTCGATAGAGCCGTCATTAGTGGGCACGATTGCCATGTTCGAGGTGATGAAGCCATCGTAGGCATTCAGCGTCGACACCGTGGGCTGTTGCTCGCCGTCAGGCCACAAGGTCAGGAAGGGCATGGAACCCGGCGGCACAACGGTAGCGTTGAAGATGTATGCATCCGCATTGTTTGCGGGCGCGCACGCACTGCCCTCCACATTCACGGTCTTCTCGCCCATGAAGGAACCGCCGCTCTGGCGCGTGTCCAACACGCGGCAAGGTGCCTGCGGATACATCGACAGTCCACCCGTTCCAGGTGCGGCAAAGTAGCCGTCAATATCGATCAGCAGATCGGTGGTGTTGTAGGCGTAGACCTCAATCGCACCGTTGGTTCCCGCCGGCACGATCGCGGCGTTGGCCACAACCGTCGCCGTCGGATTGTTGAGCGTGGAGACCGTTGGCTGTGATTCGCCCGCCGGCCACACCGTCAGATAGTTCAGCGGCTGACCCGAGGGATTCGGGATCACTGTGAAGTTGAGCGAGTAGGCACTCGGGTTCAGACCTGATGGAATGCAACTGCTCGAGAGCAACGGGAAGCTGCGCGACATTTGCGCTGGCAAACGTGGTCCCCCTAGTTCGCCCTGGGCCCCACGAGTGTCGACCAGGCGGCAGGGCGGCAGCTTAAAGAACTGATAGTTTTGCGAGGTAGCTGGCGCATAATACCCATCGATGTCGAGGATGACGTTCGTGGTATTGCTGGCATACACGCTGACCGCGCCGCCCACGCCCGCCGGCACCATGGCCGCGTTAGCCTTCACCCGGCCATCGGTCGAGTTCAGCGTGGAAACCGTAGGCTGGTATTCCGGCGTGGGCCAGATGGTCAAATACCCTAGCGGGTGCTTAGGCACAACCGTGACGTTCAACGAATAGGCAGCGGCGCTGGAAGGAATATTACAATTCGTATTCTGCGGGAGAGGGAAGCTGCGTGAAGTTCCGCCGGTAATGGGTGGGCCGCCAAATTCACCAGTTGCCTGGCGTGTGTCCACCACGCGACAGGGAGTGACGTTCACCAGTTGTAGCTTCGTACTCCCACCAATGATGGAGACCGTGTCGTCGCCTTGATTCGGAACATAAATTTGGTTGGTAGCGGAGTTGACCGCCGCGGCATTGGGATAGTCACCCACGGCGACGGGTGTAACCGTGTTGGTGGCTCCGTCGAGAACGGTAAGGCTCAGCCCGGTCGTATCCTGAGCGCTGCGTCCTTCACAAGCGAAGTAAATCTTGTTTGTAGTGAGGTCGATTTCGCTGTCGTCAGCGGGATAGTTTTCCATCCTACAAATGGAAACCGTCGCCGTGACGGCAAGGGTGTTGCCGTTGATGACGCTCACGGAGGGCGGTTGGATGCAAGTGGGTTCGCTACAGCGATTTCCGACATAGATCGTGTTGGTATTGGGATTAAAGACCACCGGCGAGGGATCCTTCCCGACCGTGATCGTCGCTTCAACCATATTGGTGGCGCCGTTAATCACGCTGACGCTTCCGTTTGGGAGCCCTCCGTTGTTGGCAACGTAGATCAGGTTGTGGACTTGGTCCACGGCTGCAAGCTGAGGATAGTAAGCAACGGTAATCGTGGCCGTTACCTTATTTGTGTTGCCATTGATCACGGTCACCGTTCCCAGGCTGCTGCAAGTGAGATCAGTCCCACAACGGTTCATCACGTAGATCATGTTGGTGCTGGGATTAACTGCGGCGCTATAAGGAAAGGCGCCCACATTAATGTTTACGGGCTCAGCATTAAGGTTGTTTCCGTTGATTACTGTCACGGTTCCGAGGGTTGTGCAGTTGGGAAAGTTGGGATCGTTGCACTCGTTGACTGCGTAGAGATAGTGCGTCACCGGGTTAACCACCACCCAATGAGTGAGGTACCCTGTTGCGGCGATGTTTTGCGTGGCGAGGCTCCCTCCGTTGATCTCCGTGACCGCGCCAAGGCTCGCGCAATTGGGATCGCTGGCGCAGGTTGCCGTATAGATTTGGTCCAGGCCGGTATCGACCGCCACGTTGTAGGGATAGGCACCCACCGTGACGGTCTGGATGCCGAGAGTGGCACCATTGATGACCGATACGCTGCCGCCACCCAGCGTGCAAGTGGGATCGCTTCCGCAATAGTTGGCAACGTAAATCTTGTTTCTCGTAGTGTCCACCGCTGCGCTGGCTGGGTCTATGCCAACGCCGATTGTCGTTGTGACCACCTGTGCGGCGACTGGCAGGCAGGCCAGGGCGGCAACGAGCGCGATGAGCTGAAGCGGTAGGCGAGGCGCGTGCACGAGTTCCTCCGAAGTAACTTGTCTTCTAATGGGTACGACACTTAGTGGCTGGAGATCCGGCGCGGTCCGTTTGGCGCGCTCGATTACGCAGCGTGCGCATGCTCTCCCGAAGCCCCGCCGCACTCGTAAATCACAGCACGACACTGATTAACACGCGACCGCTCGGATAATACGGGTTGCACAGGTAGTATCCGCCATCGATGTAGTTAACGTAAACCTGATCGGTGTAATACCAGCCCACGGGCCAAGGCTGAACAAATCCGAACCAATAGCCGCCGTACTGAAACCGAGAGTACCCGCCGACGATCACCGGTTGGTTGATCACGAACGTATGCCCTTCACCAAAACTCGCACGGAACCGATCGTCAGGTATGCGACTGCTGCCTCGGGCACTGAGTCGTAGTGCCGGCACAGCGCGTTGCTTCTGCTGTTCGGCCGCACTTCGCTGAGGTTGCTGCCCTGCGGTCTTTCCGGGTGCTTCCTGTTTTGTCTGCTTGGCCTGTTGCGCTTGCGCTTGAGGCTTGGCCTGCTTCTCTTGCTGTGCGGGCTTGGCCTGTTGCGCCTGCGCTTCGGGCTTGGCCTGCTTCTGTTGCTGTGCGGGCTTGGCTTGTTGCGCCTGCGCTTCGGGCTTGGCCTGCTTCTGTTGCTGTGCGGGCTTGGCTTGTTGCGTCTGAGCTTCGGGCTTGGCCTCCTTCTCTTGCTGTGCGGGCTTGGCCGCTTGTTCGTGGGTCTCCTCCTGCGCGAAAGCAGGAGCGATGGTTCCGACAGATAGCAACAGGGCCGCGATCCCGAGAGTTGTAAATGCTTTCATTGGTATTGCCTCAGGCCCGAGCGTAGGCGTAGGAGCGACGATTAGCTGTCTCCTTTTGACCATTGCGAAATGTTGCTTGTTGCGCCCACGTTGGGTCGCCGTAGCGAGACTTTCTTTGGAAGAGGATCGCGTAGTGGCAAGAAAGCCGTAGATTGGTACAAACTGTGCAAGACCGCTCGCTACCAAAACAATTCTGAAACTCGGCCCTGGTCCAAAATGACCTGTAATCCCATTGGACTCGTGGCATCATGGGCGCATGCACAAGAACGAGCCAAAGCAAGAGTCCAACCAAACGATACTCGCTCGCGTCAAAAAAGAAATGGATGAGCCGCGCAGGGCCGAGTCCACGCGCGAAGAATATGACGTCAGCCACACCACGCTGCAAGAACTGGAAAAGCTGCCGTAATCCGTGGCAAAGAAGCCCGGCCGTCCGGGCGCAGGGAATGCTCCCGAGGAAGGAAAATAATGGCTAAGCTGACCAAACCGGCCCGTGATCGGATAGCGACAACCAAGTTCGCTTTTCCCAGGCAACGCAAGGAGCCGCTGGAGAACGCCTCTCACGTACGCAACGCCGTTGCGCGCTTCCACCAGGTGAAGGACGTTACGGAAGCGGAACGTCGAGCCGCATGGAAGCGGATACAGTCTGCCGCAAAGCGATACGGAGTGGAACTTCAAGAGTCCGAATAGCGCGAACATTGCACGTCGCACGCCTCAGCGGAAACTTGATTGTTTGAAGTGGACCGGTGGTCGCCCGCGGCAGTCCGTGCCGTACATCGCACCTCTTCAAGGGGTGCTGCGTCCGGTTCGAGGAAATGGAAGGTTGGATTCGCGGCAACTAAGTTGAAAGATCAAGACTCGAATCTCTTTGCTCACCGGCTTTCCGCCTCCCGTCGGTCTGGCTCTGGAACGCCATGCCCAGTACAGCCGAAAGCCCGCACGATGCATGGCTCCCCCACCGTTCTAGGCGTCACCAGAATGAGGGGCTCTTTCCATCGAGCCCATAGCTTTCGCAAATTAACCCAGAACACCCTCTGTGACACCGTAAGTCGGTGTCGAGGTCGTTTGGCGTGGAGAGCGACTAATTGCTCACGGAGAACGTACAGTCGAACGATTGTGGAAATTGGAGGATTCGGATGAGCGGGAATTCGAGGCATACGCAACCGCACATTGATGCGATTGCCCGGCAAGAACAGAAGTTCGTGGAGCAGAGAACGTTGTCTGAGCGAGCGGGGGACGGCATCGCGGGTTTCGCCGGCAGCATGGGGTTCGTGCTGATGCATGGATTGCTTTTGCTCGCGTGGCTCCTCGTAAACACTGGTGGCGTGAAATGGATCCGCCCATTCGACCCTTTTCCGTTCTCGCTTCTCGGAATGATTGTGGCCGTCGAGGCTGTGGTGCTCTCAAGTTTCATACTTATGCGACAAAACCGAATGGCAAAGCGGGCGGAGCGCCGGGACCACCTAAATCTACAGGTGGACCTTTTGGCCGAAAAGGAGGTCACGAAACTCCTTCAAATGGTGGGCGCAATGTGCGCGCACATGGGACTTAAACGCCTGGTCGAAGACAAAGAGTTAAGCGAGTTGAGTCAACACACATCGGTCGAGTCCCTCACGCAGAGGCTTGAAGATACCTTGCCCGAGAACTAACCCCCCGGATTTCCAGTGGCGAATGCCCTGCGGCCTAGCAGGCTGTGGAAAAGGAACCCGCATTTGGCCTTAAAGGTATTGCGGCTTGCTCATACTAGTCTTAACAGGCGAATTGTGGAACTCCGTGGACTCTATCGGGGATAGCGATGGGCGAAAGGCGGACTGGGATGTTCCTATCCCCCCGACCTGTCGTGAGATGTTGGTCGGCCGGATCGCATCCCACAGGAACAACCTTGTTACGACCGTTTCGACTCACACGGTTCATCACACCGGTGAGCGGCTTCGATCTCAACCAGTTTTTTTTCGGTCACCTTGAAACCACCCCAAGAGCGGGAGATCGGAAGAAAGCAGTTCATGCAGATTGAATCGACCGAGCCATCAGTGAGCGCACGATGGGCGAAGCTGAGCGCCGGGGAGATTGTTGTGTGTGAGCTCGCGTCACGTTTGGCTAGCATTTAGAACCCCCTAAATCAAAGGGCCTGTGGTGGGCCGCTGGCCTATTCACGAACCGCACCACTTTATCTCTAAGAAAAGCTAGTCCGCCGCCTCTTGGCTGTCTGTCTAAAATTACACACTATATTGAAAACTCGTTGGGGCCGGCAAAGATTGGCCGCACTACGTGGAGATTGGCCCCAGGTCGGCATGCGCAGGAACATAGCCCGTGGAGAAGTGAAACGAGATAGCCGCAAAGCTAACTGTCTGGGAGATGGGGTGTGTATCGCGGCATTGTTTTGCGCGGAAATTATCGAGAGACAACATTTGGGATGCCTCCACGGGGTATTCCTGACTTTGCTTTGGTAGGAGTGTAGGCCACTGCACATTGGCGGTCTGTGCAATATTGAACACGCAGGGTCGGTTGTTGCCAAGGCGTAGGGATTCCTGTGCAGATCAACTCAAACGGCAAACTAGGAACCCATATGCTGTGTACAACCACCGACATAGGTTGCTTAACTGCCAGGAGAGAACCGTGATGCCTTCCCCAACTAGTCGAAAACATACGGGCCCGGCGCTGCGGGTGTCCTGGCAACAACCCGAAAGATGTGATCTACGAGGATCGGTCACGCCGCCCAGCCGGGCTCCAGATCCGCGACAAATGGATCGCTAATCGCCGGACTTAGTTCGTCGAACTCCAGAACAATTCGTAGAGGCGCGGCCCGCTTGATTCCCAGAAGACGGGCGATTCGAGACCTCGGTTTCACGGGCACCAAACGGGTGAGCATAGCAGAGGCTTCTTCGGCGAATGCTTTCCTTCTTTCTTCGGTCAGATCATGGCCGATTACTCCGAGGGTGAAATCAGAACCGCGCGGAATTGCCTGGAACTGGATTGTTATCCGGTTTCGCTCCTGAGCGCGAAGGTGAAACGTGCGTAGCGTAATCTCGATGAGCTTCTCCGCTATGACACGCTTCTGCTCGATCGGTACAGCTTGCGAGTAAACTCGTAGGTAGGGCATTGGATATCTTAAATGTCGGAGGCGACGGCTACGCAGCCCGCGGTACGGGCCCCTCTTCGGGAAAATCACCTGCGGGCTTAGACGCCAACTCTCCTCGCCAGTGCGGTTCAAGCACGAGGTGAATGCGGTTGCAGTCAACGCAGTAAAGTTCTCCTCTATTCGTATGCGCCACCGAGGTTCGGTCACCACCGCAGACAGGACACATGGGCACCACTAGGTCTGAGTTCAATGTTTTAGCACCCTTCCACTCATAAGGTGTAAGGGCATTCTTCATGCCACAGTTCAAAGACCTAAGAGCTTAGAGAAACAAATGGCTTATCTAGCCCTATCGACTAGAACGTTTCGAGCGACGTCCCGCAACCATGCAATTCTTTCTGGTTAGCGCCCAATCTTACCGTTTTAGAGATGGTGCTGCGGGCGCGTCAACCGTGAGCCTGCCCCATTCGATCGAAGCTCCTTCTGCGCAACCTTCGCTGCCCGCTTCCAGCAAGCAGCTACTGCCGTGGCTGATCGCGGTGGCGTTCTTCATGGAGTCTCTGGACACCACAATTCTCTAGCCAGCTTCGGCCAGTTTTCCCGCCGCACCGTCAGAACTACCTATAGACGCCTTCCTGGATACCGCGCAGAATGCGAACGTTGTCGTTCGCAGCAAAATAAAGTCGCCCGAAGTTATAAAATCCTGTGAAGCCCGTCCGCGCCAAAGCTCTATTCCAGCGCCAGGAGCTGATCGAAAACTCAGGGGTGGGATCTCAATGACTCGAGAACAAGTGCTCGTGGCGGATGACCACACTCGGATACTAGAAATACCAATTTTGCCAACTGTGCTCTGTTAAGTTCTTTGTTTGCCGTTTCAGGGCGGATTCGACTCGCACACGCTTCCGCCAATTTTCAAACAACTTACAGTTAAGCGCGAGATCTACTGCAGCGTGGCGTACTCAGCTTTAGCTTGCTTGTAGATAGGGATGTCGGGATTGGCGTTGTTCCAGAGAGCGAGAAAATCCTGATATGCCGCTTTGGCCTTGGCTTTATCGTTATGCATTACATAGGAACGGGCGAGGTCAAGGTATGCGAGTGCTGCAATCGGTGAGTTCAAAACAATCCCGCGATGGTCGAGGATCTTCTTGAACTCGGCAGCAGCTTTTCCTCCCTGCCCGGTCTTTAAGTATGCTTCCCCACGCAGATAAGCAGGATACATATAGGTCAGGGAACCTTGACTCAATTCATAGGGCCGGCTGACTTCCAGAGTCTCTATAGCTATTAGCGGTTTGTTCTGCTGCAACTGTATTGCGGCACGTATTGATGGCAAAGCATAGTTTTGTAGCAGGGTATCCTGAGGAAACTCTTGGTCGGCGCTCTCCGCTAACTGTTGTGCCTGAACGATATCTCCCGCGCGAGCGAGTGCAAGGGCGGCGAGGACCCTTATGTCACGACCACGATTCAACGCAAGAGCTTGCTCGGCGTCCCGGCGGGCCTCCAGCAAATTTCCGGTCTCCGTCTCCCGAAGCGCTCCCCACCCTTCCCAGGTGGCGGCCGCCTCCATAGCGTCGGCACGCTCGGCCGAATCCACCGCGCGGCGTGAAAAGTTCCTGGCTTGCTCAAGCCGGCCATAGTAGGCCTCGGTATCCGCTTGAGCTGACAGCAGCACATCTTCTGTTCTCGGCACTCCCGTTGCCAGGCGAAGCTGCTCCTGCATGCCGGCGGCATCACCTCGCAGGAAATCGAGGCCATATTTGTACTGGAGTAGATAAGGGCTACCTAAATTACGCGACCGGGTTTCTTCATAGACGGCTTGCGCCTCGTTCAGTCGATTTGCCGCGCAAAGTACACCCATTAGATTTGCATAGGCACCTGGATTGTCCGGTGAAAGTCGAATGGCTTCCCGCATCTCGCGCACGGCTTCGCCTGCGTCGCCCAATTGCGCATAGATGATGGCAAGGTCGTTATGCGGGCGCCAATCTGCCGGATAACTCTGCCCCCATTCCTTGGCGGATTGTTTGCCCTTATCCAGGTCGCGCGTGACTAGAGAATAGTAGGAGGCCTCGATATAAAAACGCTCTCGCTGACTTACGCGAGCGCGCAGTTCGTAGGCTTTCTTGAGGTTCTCCATTCCCAAGGTTATCTCGCCGACATTTATATAAGCAGCGCCCAGGTTGGCATAGGCGAGAGCGAAATTCTGGTCCAGTTCCAGGGCACGCTTGAGATGGGGTATGGTTTCCGTGGGAGCGCCCAACCTCTTGGACTTGGAGAAAGCTTGCAAAGCCTCCAGCGATGAGGTAGTAGCCTCCAACAGCGGCTGATCAAAATTCTTCAACGAGGTGAGCGATTCGCCCAGTCTTTTGCGCATCTCGTTGCCGGCGTCGCCAACCGCCTTTAGTACGGCATCCCGTGTCTGGGGCTGTACGTCGACCGTCGCCAAGGTGTGACCGGTTTGGCAGCTCAAGGCCTTTATTACAATTTCGTACGAAGATCCTAGGGGCGCAATAGATCCCGCCAAAACTGCGCTGCCGTGGGAGCGCAGACAAATCTCGGCTGCGATTTCCGGGGTTACACGTTGTTCCGGAGCCTGCTCCATCTGTCGGAGTGTCGCTATCATCTTCCGGTCGGAGAGAACGTTGAGGTAAGGCGACTGATCTAACTGGAACGCAAGCGCCTGGCGCAGGGTATCGTCAAACACGACGTCGCCCGTGGTATTAGTGAAGTCGGCCAGTACTACTGTGCTTTTCTCCGAAAGGATGGGGGGGCTTTGTGAGTGCCAATAGATGCCACCGGCTATGACAGCGGCCATCGCCAGGGCAGCGGCAGGCAGTAGCTTGCCGAAGCGCCGTGGGGGGAGATGTCTGCGCTCTCGCCCCGCGCTGCCGCTGAGATTCTCCAGGTCCGAGACGATTTCAGTAGCGCTCCGATACCGCACCTCGCGGTCCTTCGCCAGAGCTTTGTCGATAACCGCTTCGAGCTTCGGCGGAATCACGGGGTTCAGTTCGCGCACCGGGACTGGTGTCTGATTTAGGATCGCATCGCGTACCGCAGCCGCTGTTTCTCCGCTGAAGGCGCGGTGCCCAGCAGCCATCTCATACAGGACAAGACCAAAGGAAAATAAATCGGTGCGGGCATCCAATGCCTCGCCGCGCACCTGCTCGGGAGACATATATCCCGCGGTGCCGATAGCTACTCCCACATGACTCAGGTTTAGACCAACCGCCGAAGGTGGCGGGGCCAAGCCGGACATCACTTGCGTACCCGCCGCCACCGCCGTTATATTGCCGGCTTCCTCCAGAACCTTCGCCAGCCCGAAGTCTAGAATCTTTGCCATGCTGGTAGTAGTGATGAAGATATTGGCTGGTTTTATATCGCGATGAATGATGCCCTTCTCGTGTGCTGTAGCTAGTCCACGGGCGATTTGAATTGCCAGCTCCACCAGTTGAGCAAGCGGAAGCGCGCTTTCACCACGCTTTCCAGCGGCTAGCCGGTCACGCAGTGTCTCTCCTTGTAGCAAAGGCATCACGATGAAGGGCTGGCCCTCGTGCTCGCCAAATTCGTAGATGGAACAGATATTAGGATGGTCCAAAGTAGAAGCAGCGCGAGCTTCGCGCTCGAAGCGCTCTACCGCTCGCTGGTCGCGGCCCATTTCTTCCGGCAAGAACTTGAGCGCCACGGGGCGATTCAACCTTAGGTCTTCCGCCTTGTAGAGGACGCCCATACCACCGCCGCCGATGACTTCCAGCACCCGATAGTGCGAGACGGTCTTGCCGGACAAATCTCCCGGCAGGTCCACGAAGGCTGTCCCGGCATCTGGGCTAGCTGGCGGCACAGTGCCAACGGGGATATTGCCAGCGCTGGAATCCAATTCCTCCACCGCCATAATGAACCGGTAACCCCGGCGGGCCACAGTCTCGATGTATTTGGGATGCTCGCTAGTATCAGCGAACGCTAGGCGTAGCTTCCGAATGGCAGTGTTGATGGCATTGTCGAACTCCACTACCGTGTCGTTAGGCCAGAGTTTCGACCGGATCTCTTCCCTGGTGATTACTTTGCCGGCACGTTCAAGGAGGATGCGCAGTACCTGAAGGGGCTGTTCCTGGAGGCGGATTTTCCGCCCCAAGGCATACACTTCTCCAGCCTTCAGATCGACAACGACATCTCCGCACCGAACGCGAGATGGCACACTCTCAGTCATTCATCCAATTGCAACAGAGTCTACACCAGTGGACAACCAGACCAAAGCAGAGTTTGGCGAGGCCCTGTAAGCTTAACCACCAAAGTGAAGACTTAGCCACGAACGTAGCAGACTTCTGGAATCTTTAGGCCAATCCAGCCGCAATCCACTCGCAATCTACCGGCAAAACATTGAATCAGAGGGCAATCTGCCCTACTTTGTCCCTCAAGAGTGGGGCGCGGCAGAAAATCCAACTAGCGCAGCTCTTTCGACCTGAGCCATCGAGGACTTCGGAGCAAGAACGTCTTCAGGTGACCCAAGGCGGCTTTTACTCGAAACGTTTTCACGACAGGTCAGCATGCCGGGCGAATCGCCCCAAAGGAGATCCTATGCGCCGTTTCAATCTCACCATCGTTCTTGTCCTTTTTTTGCTGGTTTCCATCGTTTCTGGTCAACAAACGGCCAGCACATCCGTTCCCAACTTAATTCGCTATAGCGGAACGCTCAAGGATGCCCAAGGCGCGCCGGTGTCCTCGTCGACTGCCATCGGCGTAAGCTTCGCCATTTACAACCAAGAGGATGGCGGCGCTGCCGTCTGGCAGGAGACGCAGAACATATCGGCTGACGCCCACGGCCAGTACAGCGTAATCCTGGGCAGCACAACCGCCGCAGGATTGCCGGGCGACCTCTTCTCGCAACAGGAACAGCGCTGGCTGGGCGTGCAGGTCCAAGGCCAGGAGGAACAGGCACGGGTGCTGCTTGTGAGCGTGCCTTACGCCTTCAAAGCCCACGAAGCAGACACGCTGGGAGGATTGCCCGCCTCGGCCTTCATCCAGGCGGCACCCCCAAGTGCCTCCGGCAGCGGGGCGACCGCTGCGGGAACCGCCGTGAACGCGTTGAGTAAGGTGGGAGGGACTTCGAGCGGGGTTGGTCCGTCAGCCAAGCATCCACCTGGACCCTGCAACCCTCAATCTGGCTATCTCACCTACTGGGACAGCACGGGAGCGCTCTGCGCGTCCAGCCTCTTGCAGATCGCCAACGGAAACATTGGCATTGGGGTCACGAACCCCTCGGAGCCACTCGACGTACAGGGCGCGATCAGCACCTATACGTGGTATGACATCTTCGAGCAGCCGGTGTTAACCGTCGGCAATCCGGTTAGCGCGGCGAACACCAATTTATTTGTCGGCTTTTTTGCTGGCAGCAATAATGCCAGCGGAACCTACGACACCTTTGCGGGTCGCGAGTCTGGCTTCAACAACGGTACCGGGAATTGGAGTGCCTTTTTCGGCTACCGGGCTGGCTACAACAACATCAACGGCAACTCGAATACTTTCCTTGGCTACCAGTCTGGCTTCTACACTGTCACCGGAAACAATAACACCTACGTGGGTCGCTCCACTGGCTTCAAGGCTACCGGAAGCAATAATGTCTGCGTGGGCTACGGAGCTTGCTACAGCAGCAGCGCCAGCAACAATACCTTCATCGGCTACAACTCAGGTAATCTGAACACCGTCGGTGCTGGTAACACCTTCCTCGGCAATGAAGCCGGCAGCGCCAACGTTTCAGGCGCCGGCAATACCTTTCTCGGCAACAACGCCGGCCTTAACAGTTTTGCCTCGGGTGGCGGTAACTGCTGCAATACCATCGTGGGCGATGCTGCGGGTCAAGGAGGAAGCGGAGACGTCGCGGCCGGCAATAGCTATTTCGGTTATCAGGCTGGTGCGGCCACTACGACTGGCGGTAAGAACGTTTTCTCCGGTTACAATTCCGGCCTCGCCAACACCACGGGAAGTTTTAATAGTTTCTATGGAGATCAATCGGGTCAAAGCCTGACAACCGGCAACTACAATACTTTCCTGGGTATTTCCACCGCCGGCTCCTTCACCAGCGGAAGTTACAATACCTTTGTTGGCCAGTTTGCCGGCAACAACACTACCGGCGGTAACAGCGACGTCTACCTCGCCAATCCGGGCGCCAACACCGAAAACAATACCCTCCGCATCGGGGACAACGGCACCGGCAGCGGTCAGCAGAATTTAGTTTTCGTCACCCCGATCCTCAGCAATCAGACCACCCTCACAAGCCCTTATGTGGTGACTATCAACAATACCAGCGGGCAACTGGGATACCAAACCATCGCCGCTGCCGGTGGTGTGACCGGTACTTGCAGCTCTGGATTGAACTACATAACGAAGTGGTTTAATGCCACCACGGTCCAGTGCAGTTCGATTTACGAAAACACCACGGCACCCACCATTGGACCCCAAGTTGGCATCGGCACCGGTGCGACCTTCCAGACCGGGCCCTCCGCGAAGTTAGAAGTTGCCTACTCCGATCTAGTTACGACACAAAACCCATTTCCAAGCGCCCTTCGGTTGATCAACATGTTTCAAACCCAATCCGACCTCACTCAGACGGGAATTATGTTTAACGCATCCGTTAACAGCGCGAACGAGGACGTTTCCAGGATCTACGCTGTGTGGGACGGGACCGGGGTGAGCGATGGCAGATTCACGGCACAGGTGAGAGACGGTCACGGGGTCTTTGACAATGTCCTCAATGTTACCCACGACGGCCCTTCGATAGGCGGATCTGTCGGAGGAGTTTTGGGCATAAACACCATCTCCAACCTTGCTACTCTCGACGTTAACGGAGGGACCTCGGTTAACGAACCCATAGGAAACGTCCGGATATTCGAATTAGATCCGTTTGTTTCGGGACAGTCACAGTCGGTATGTCGTAACTCGTCCACGTTGGTGCTCTCCATGTGCGCCGGATCTTCCCGCCGCTTCAAGGAGCAGATCGCTGATATGGGCGACAACAGCAGCAAGCTGTTCCAATTGCATCCGGTGACCTTCTTCTATAAGCCGCAGTACGACGATGGATCTCATCAGCTGCAACACGGCTTGATCGCCGAGGAAGTGGCTAAGGTCTATCCCGACTTGGTCGAGTACCAAAAGGACGGCCAACCCTACACCGTGAAGTATCAGATGCTCACGCCTCTTCTGCTGAACGAACTGCAGAAGCAGCACGCAGTAGTGATGGCGCAGCAGGATGAACTACAAACCCAGCTTCGGCAGATCAAGGCGCAGCAGCAGCAGATGCAGACCCAGAGCCAGGAGATCTCAAGCCTGAGACTGCAACTGCAACAGCAAAACGCGTCGTTGCAAGTGCGTTTGTCGAAATTGGAATCCTATGTAGCGTCGCAAACCCAGATGAAGACTGCCTCCGACATTCAACCCGCGACCACCGCTGAAGCCAGCGGCGATTCGCAGTAACTTCGATTCAGGGTGCAGTGGCGGAACTCAACCGATCGAGTTCCGCCACAATTTATTTCCTTAACACAAACAGGCCGCGCTTTCGTTCGCGTCCTGAAATCTTCCTCAACGACTCATGTCACATACCAAAACTGCTCGAAAATCCGCTGTTCCGCTCATAAGGTTCTGTAATTTTCCAAAAGAGGCACTTATGTTCATTCGCTGTATCCGCTTTGTAGGTACTCTCCTGATCGTTGGCTTGAGTATGGTCGGGGCGGAACCGGCCGCCGCTCAGTCCACTACTGCGGACGTTGTCTACGGGCAGTCCGGCAGCTTCACTACCAACACTCCGAACAACGGTGGGGTCAGCGCCAACAGCTTATATCAACCGTATGGAGTCGCCCTGGACAGCAGCAATAATCTCTACGTGCCCGACTACCAGAACAGTCGGGTGCTGTTTTACCCCTCCGGCAGCACCACCGCCACGCGAGTCTACGGGCAGTTGGGCAGCTTCACCACCAACACCCCGAACAACGGCGGGATCAGTGCCAACAGCTTAGAGATTCCGGCTGGGCTCGCCCTGGACAGCAGCGGCAATCTCTACGTGGCCGACCTCGGTAACAATCGGGTGCTGTTCTATCCCTACGGCAGCACCACCGCCGCACGGGTCTACGGGCAGGGCGGCAGCTTCACCACCAGCACCGCAAACAAAGGCGGGGTCAGTGCCAACAGCTTGTTTGGGCCGGCAGGAGTCGCGCTGGACAGCAGCGGCAATCTCTACGTGGTCGACTTCGATAACAACCGGGTGCTGTTCTATCCCTCCGGCAGCACCACTGCCACGCGGGTCTACGGGCAGGGCGGCAGCTTCACCACCAACACCCCGAACAACGGCGGGATCAGCGCCAACAGCTTATTTCAATCGACTGGAGTCGCGCTGGACAGTAGCGGCAATCTCTACGTGGCAGACGCCGGTAACAATCGGGTGCTGTTCTATCCCTCCGGCAGCACCACCGCCACGCGGGTCTACGGGCAATTAGGCAGCTTCACCACCGGCACCCAGAACAACGGCGGGATCAGCGCCAACAGCTTAGATGATCCGTTTGGAGTCGCGCTGGACAGCAGCGGCAATCTCTACGTGGGCGACACCTATAACAGTCGGGTGCTGTTCTATCCCTCCGGCAGTACCACCGCCACGCGGGCCTACGGGCAGGGCGGCAGCTTCACCACCGGCACCCCGAACAACGGTGGGATCAGCGCCAACAGCTTAAATTATCCGGATGGAGTCGCGCTGGACAGCAGCAGCAATCTCTACGTGGCCGACCTCCTTAACAATCGGGTTCTCGCGTATCCGCCGACCACGACCCCGGGAATCTACAGTCCGATCAACGGATCTACGCTGACCGGCAACTCCGTGACGTTCTGGTGGGCCGGCTATCCCGGCGCTACCGCTTATTGGCTGGATGTGGGCAAGGAACCAGGCGGGAACAACTATTACCAGTCGCGAAGCCTGTCCGCTTCTACCTTTTCGCAGACGGTCAATTCGCTGCCCAGTGACGGCAGCACGGTATATGCCACCTGGTACTACCTGCTGAACGGAAACTGGGTCTCCACCGAATACAGCTACACCGCCTTTGGCGCCAGTTCCCAAAAAGGTGCCATCACATCGCCGATTCCAAGTACGACGCTGACGGGCAGTAGTGTGGCCTTCACCTGGACCGCAGGCGCCGGCGCGACCGCCTACTGGATTGACGCCGGCAGCAGTGCGGGCGGCAATCAGTACTTCCAGTCTGGCAACCTGGGCAATGTGCTGACCACCACGGTCAGCGGACTTCCGCTCAATGGCAGCACGGTCTACGTCACTCTGTACTCGCTGGTGGACAATCAGTGGCTCAGCAACCAATACACCTACACGGCATACAACGTGGGCACCGCGCTAGGGGTCATGCAAACGCCAACTCCGGGATCGACGCTGAGCGGTAACGTCGCCACCTTCACCTGGAGCGCGGGCTCCGGGGCCACGGCGTACTGGGTGGACATAGGCAGCACGATGAACGGTAACAACTACTATCAGTCGGGGAACCTGGGCAACGTGCTAACGACCACGGTATACAGCCTGCCGGCGGACGGCAGCCAGATCTATGTGACCCTGTGGTCGCTGGTCGGTGGTCAGTGGTACTACAACGAATACACCTATACTTCCGGCTCGACAAGCTCGACCAACTATCCACTGTCGTTCTCGCCGAATGGCCTGGCATGGGATGGCACGAACTTCTGGATCACCAATGCTGTCTCCAACACGCTGAACAAGGTCGACACTTCGGGAAACGTTCTGGGCACGTTCCCCGCCGGTACGCAGCCGGGCGCGGTGATTTTCGACGGTACCAACGTATGGGTAGCCAACCAGGGTGCAAACACGGTGATGAGGTTCAACCAGAACGGCGCACCACTCAGCACCACTGGAGTTGACAACGGTCCGGTTTGGCTGGTCTTTGATGGAACTTATGTCTGGTCGATCAATCAATCTGCCAACGACGTCACGAAAATCAGCCCTAGTGGGGCGGCAGTGGGGACCTTCGCCGTCGGCAACGCTCCCCGGTATGCGAGCTGGGATGGAAACGATCTGTGGGTAGTCAACTACGGCAGTGGAAGCGTGACGAAGCTCAGCCCGACCGGAACAACTCTGAATACGGTTCCGCTGGGCGCGCCGGGCAACTCCTGTGCGTTCGACTACCCGAACCTGTGGGTGGAGATTGGCAGCAAGCAGTTGCTGACGATTACGCCCACCGGAGTCATCCTGAATACGTATAGCGGGCTGCCCGCCAACTTCACCTACATGTTGTTCGATGGCGTGAATATGTGGGGAGCTTCCGCACCCTTCGCAGCAGCCTACGAGGTCAATGTCAGCAACGGCACGATCATGAATACCTACAACCTGGGCGGGAACCCGACTGGGATGGTGTTCGACGGACATAACATCTGGACGGCGAATGACAATGCGAACTCTCTCACCAAAATTGCGGTGAGGTAAGTGCGATTGCGGTTAGTCTCTTGAGATGCCCGACGGTTTAGCCGCCGGGCTTTTCCTCCACCGATTACCACATTCTCGTCCGTATTCGGTTGTCCGAAACCGATCGCTTTATCAAGGGCTGGCACGGCGCGGATCATTACCGAGGCCGGAGCAAAATCTCGAACTGTAGGCCGGATACAATCATGCAGACTGCTTGTTCTCAGCCTCGCGTCCTCTTGCAGTCAGGCCGCGGTAGGGAGAGCCACTGTCAAGAGTGCCTGACTGGGCGCGCTTCCATGAACTGCTTCTGAATTTCGGCTATTGCCTCGGCGCCGACGATTCATTCCCGTGATCTTCCAAACCATGCCCCGGCCGTCCCCTCAAATTCCGGCACTTGTCGGGGACCGGCCAAGGTGGGCAGCCAGCAGGGTTGCTCCGGCTCCATGCGGTTAAGGAGTGATGGCTATGTTCTTGAGGCCACGATTTCCAACCGTCACCTTGTCCACCACGGTGTTGTTAGACGTGTCGATCCACGACAGAGTTGCTATTCGTCACATAGGCGCGGGCTCCGTGCGGAGTAATGGCCAGTTGAAAGGGGTCTGGCTCAACTCTTATCGTGGCTACCACAGTAAGGTTGGAGGCATCGATGACCGACACCGTGCTGCTCTTGGGATCCGTCACGTAAACGCGGGTTCCGTCGGGAGTGATGGCTACCCCAGAGGGACGACTCCCCGTTTTAATGGTGGTTAAGACGATGTTGCTGGGGGTATAGATTACCGAGACCGTCCCGTCCCCGGAATTCGCCACATAGGCGCGTTGTCCGTTCGGGGTGATGGCTATGCCAACTGGGAGAGATCCAACTCGTACTTTGTCCACCACGGTGTTGTTGGAAGTATCGATCACCCAGACCTCGCCTGTGTCGACACTAGAAACATAGGCTGGGAGGCGCGCTATAACATCGCTCCAACTCAAACAGTGCCCGTCATCCGGCAGGATGCTCGTGATCCCGTTCGCCGTGCTTCTCTCATGCGATGGGGCTTGGTCCCCTACTGGGCGGAGGACGCAAGCGTTGGCGACAAGATGATTAATGCGCGCTCGGAGACCGCCGCGGAGAAGCCCGCGTTCAGAGAGTCACTTCAACGTTGCCGCTGTCTGATTCCTGCAGATGGATTCTACGAGTGGCCGCGTAGGATAAAGGCCAAACAAGCGTTTTACTTCGGCCTCTCAGACGATTCACTATTCGCTTTCGCTGGCCTGTGGGACCGATGGCGTGCGCCGGATGGCACAACTCTGGAGACTTGCACAATCCTGACAACGACGCCCAACCAACTCCTGGCCGACGTACACGACAGGATGCCGGTGATCCTTCCGCCCACGAGTTATGACCTGTGGCTTGATCCGAGATTTCGAGACTCGGCAGCGACCACTGAGATGCTCAAGCCTTACGATGCCGGGCGAATGCGACGTTATGCTGTCAGCACGCGGGTAAACAGCGTCACGAACGACGACAGTGAGTGTTCAGAGTCTACCGAAGTGTCAGGGCCGATGCAGACCGCGCTTTTCTGATTCGCGCATCGGAGGTCCCTGGCAGAAGGCGTCCTGCTAAGATTGTCCAAGATTGGACTGCCCCCGTGTTCCGCCGGGGCACGCACCTGGTTTTGCGCTTGACTGCCGTTCAGAGTAGTGAGAAGCTGTGGCGATCTTGTGACATCCTCCCCGCCATCAACGATTTTGCCTTTAGCGCAGTCGCGGACTAGCGCCATAGAGTTCTATTCGTAGCTCGGCCCTCCTCTAATCTCCGGCTTCATGGCTCCTATTCATACGCGCCATTTTCCCGACAGCGTTTAGCCTTGGGTGTCATCACGCCGAAGCTGTACGCAAATGACTCAGGGTCGCCTCCGAGCGCGGACGCTGGTTCGCGTTGGAGTCGCGTCCGTTTGCCGCACGAAAGGAGCACTCCATGCGCCGTTTCCACACTACCGCCGCTCTTGTTCTAGTGACGTCGTTGTTCGTTTCCACTTGCTTAGCCCAACAGACGCCAACCACGTCGGTTCCCAACCTCATCCGCTACAGCGGAACTCTGAAGGACGCGCAGGGCGCGGCCCTTGCACCCGCCACTCCGGTTGGTGTCACCTTCGCTATCTACAATCGGCAGGATGGTGGTGCGGCGATCTGGGTCGAGACGCAGACCGTCACGTCCGATGCGAGCGGCAATTACAGCGTGCTTTTGGGCAGCGCGACACCCGCAGGACTTCCGACTGATCTGTTCTCGCAAGAGGAGCAGCGCTGGCTGGGCGTACAGGCTCAGGGACGGAAGAGCAGCCGCGTGTACTGTTGGTGAGCGTGCCCTACGCCTTGAAGGCGCATGAAGCAGACACGCTGGGCGGCAAGAGCGTTTCCGACTTTGTGCTGGCCAATGGCGCAAGCTCCGCAGCAAATCTACCCAATCCCAACAACGGTCAAGCATCATCGCCCACGGTGAATGATTTGCCAGCGACAAAGAGCGGAGGCGCCAGTGATGGGCCGACGAACTTCAGCGGCTCAACCACCGACCAGATTGTCGGAGTAACCCAGAGCGGAACGGGAGTGGGAGTGTACTCTACGGCTCCGTCCAAGGCGTTCGTCGGAATATCGACCGCAACCAGCGGCGTAGCGATTGGCCTGGAGGGCAGCGCCTCCAGCACAACTGGATACGGAGTGTATGGCAATGTAACGTCTTCCACCGGCTTGACGGTGGGCGTGAAGGGGAACTCGGTCAGCACTTCCGGCACAGGTGTGCGCGGCACGAACACGGCGACCAGCGGCGTCACAATCGGTGTCAGCGGCTATGTCGCCAGTGCCGCAGGGATTGCGGGAGCGTTTAATAACGCGGTGGGTGGCAAGATTCTCAGCGGCCAGAACAACGGCGTGGAGCAGTTTTCCGTAGATGGCAGCGGGAATGTGAATGCGCTCGGGGCGTTCACGGGCAGCGGCTCAGGCCTGACCGGCATTACGTTCTCCAACTTGAGCGGCACCTTGGCCAGTTCTCAACTGAGCGGGACATACGGCAATGCCCTCATATTCTCGAACAGCAGTAATTCCTTCAGTGGGAGCTTCGCGGGCAGCGGCTCAGGTCTGACTGGCATTATGTTCTCTAACTTGAGCGGCACCTTGGCTAGTTCTCAGCTGAGTGGGACGTACGGCAATGCCCTGATGTTCTCGAACAGCAGCAATTCCTTCAGCGGGAGCTTCACGGGCAGCGGTTCAGGCCTGATTGGCATTCCGTTCTCTAACTTGAGCGGTATCTTGGCCAGTTCGCAGTTCAGTGGCGCTTATAGCAACCCAGTCACCTTCTCAAGCACGTCGAATGTCTACTATGGTAACGGCTCCAACTTGACCGGGATCGTTCCTGTAGCTGGCTCGCCTTATTACGTTCAGAACGGAACAGGGCAACAGAGCAATGCGAGCTTTAACATCAGCGGCAATGGAACAAGCGCCGGAACGCTCGCCGCGAACGTTGTAAACACCGCTACCAGCTACCAGGTTGGCACCAACAGCGTGCTGAGCATTGGCAGTCTCGCTGACGGCGACGTATTTCTCGGGGTTGGAGCAGGCTCCCACAATGTTGCGGGATCGGGGCAGCTCAACACCTTCTCCGGCTACCAGGCGGGCTACGGCAATACGAGCGGCCAAGCGAACAGCTTCTCCGGCTATTTCGCCGGCCGCAACAACACCACTGCGTCCTACAACACCTTCTCCGGCACCGGCGCTGGGGAGGCCAACAACGCTAGTTACAACGCTTTCTTTGGCTACGAGGCTGGCCTGAGCAACACCAGCGGAGGGAGCAACACCTTCTACGGATCTTTTGCCGGCACCAGCAACACCACCGCATGCTGCAACGTCTTCACCGGCTACAAGTCGGGTTATAGCACGACCACTGGAGGCTTTAACACCTTCTCTGGCTGGAAGGCAGGCTACAGTAACACCCTTGGTCAGAACAATGCCTTCTATGGTTATCAGGCTGGCTACAGTAACATCGGTGACGCTCAAGGGGACGGGAACAGTAATGCCTTCTTTGGCTACCAGGCTGGCTACAGCAACACCTATGGCTACCACAACACCTTCGTCGGCACGGGCGCCGGCTATAGCAACACGTATGGCATCTACAATACCTTCGTCGGCACGGGCGCCGGCTATAGTAACACCGGTGACGGAGGGGACGAGGGGGTCGATAACACCTTCATCGGGCAATCGGCTGGCACCAGCAACACCTCTGGCTCCGCAAACACCTTCGTCGGCACTTCTTCCGGCCAACAGAGCACGACTGGCAACAACAACACCTTCGTCGGCTTGATCGCTGGCGAATTGATCACGACGGGCAGTGACAACAGCTTCTTCGGCGCTTACGCTGGCCAATCGATCACGACGGGCAGTGGCAACAGCTTCTTCGGCGCTTACGCTGGCAGTAACAACACGGCAGGGAACAACGACATCTACATCGGGAGTCGGGGCTGCCGTTATCCATGTTCCGAATCCAACGCGATCCGTATTGGCGACGGTGAAGCAGCTGCGTTCATTGGCGGCATCTACGGCTCAACCTCATCCTCAGGTATTCCGGTGTACATCAATTCCAACGGTCAACTGGGAACGCAAACCTCCTCGCTCCGCTTCAAGGAACAAGTTGCCGACATGGGCGATAGCACTAGAGCCCTGATGAAGCTGCGGCCGGTGACCTTCCTCTACAAGCCTGAGTACGACAAAGGCGAACGCACCCTGCAATATGGCCTGATTGCAGAAGAAGTCGCGAAGGTCTATCCCGAACTCGTGGCGTACGACAAGGACGGCCAACCCTACACCGTGCGCTATCAATATCTCAGCACAATGCTGCTGAACGAAGTGCAGAAGCAGCACGCTGTAGTCTCTGCGCAGCAGGACGTGATCCAAACTCAGCGGGAGCAAGTGAACGCGCAACGGCAGCAGATGGAGGCCCAGCAGCAACAGATCGAGCAGCTTCAACAACGCCTGTCGCGGTTGGAGTCGCTCATCGCCAACAAGTGAGAATGCGGGAGTTGCTAGTCCCAAATCTTGGGCAGGCTGCGAGGATTTCACTTTCCCACAATTCCGGCCCGGTTAGTTCGCGGCGCGGCTTGCCCAATAACCCCGCGAATTACGCCCCGCTAAGTGTCTGATATTGGTGACCCAGAAATTGCGCTTTTTACTTGCCCACTAACACTTGCGAGGGCGACTATGCAACGTGCAATACTGCGCAGCGTTTTGTGCATGGGCCAGCCTCTTTCTTGAGTTGAGCTGCACGGCGAAGATGGCGAAGGCCGCACATTTTTACCGGATTGTCGGCAAGAACCGCCGACGGGCGCTGATCTATTGCCAGCACTCAGGCGCATCGCCGAGTGGGTGTTTGCTAGTGTAACTGTTGATAAATCCTCATATCGTAAGTTACGACGCTAGCGCGCCTCAAAACCTCAAGATTTCGGGCATGCTCGACAACATTGCTAGCATCGTCTATTCAAGTGTTATTCTTCGTTTTTTATCTTAAAGCCTGATGAACGTCGTACTGAACGAGATCGAAACCCGCGTGTTGGGGGCGCTGGTTGAAAAGGACATCACGACACCGGATTACTATCCGTTGTCGTTGAACGCCTTAGTCAACGCCTGCAACCAGAAGAATAACCGCGACCCGATCATGAATCTGGAAGAGGGCGCGGTTCGGGACGCTTTGAATGGGTTGCACGACCAGGGACTGGCGAGTCCGCTCAGCGGAGCCGACAGCCGTGTAACCAAGTACGAACACCGCCTGCAGGAGACATTCAACGTCTCGCGCGGCGAGACCGCTGTTTTGTGCGTGTTGCTTTTGCGCGGGCCTCAGACGCCGGGAGAGTTGCGCGGGCGGACCGAGCGCATGCACCGCTTTGAAGACTTGGATGCGGTGCAGTCCAGTCTGCAGAAACTGATGCAACGCGAACCTCCGCTGGTCGCGGTGTTGCCCCGGCAGCCGGGCACAAAGGAGTTCCGTTACGGGCATCTGCTTTGTGGCGAGGCGGAGGCAGGCAAGCAGGCGTTGCCGCGAATGGTCTCGCCGTCGAGCTCCTCTGCTGACAACAGTCGCCTCAGCCGTTTGGAAGAAGCGATTGTTGCCTTGCAGAACGAGGTCAGTGAACTCAAGCACCACCTAGCGACGTTCCGCAAGCAGTTTGAGTAGGTTCTGCAATCGCGAAGTCGCACGAACGGATCTCCGGTTGCAGCAACCGGTATTCGCCGCAACCGAGTGGTACCGGTTTAGCTTCCAGGCCCAACCTTTAGCGGGACAAGTGCGATGCCCACCCAAATCTTTTCTTCGTTCGAGGCTTTCTTCGACTCTAACGTGCATTCTGATGTGCGGGGGATGGTTCTCGGGCGCCCGCACCTAGACTGGGTGATGACCCAGATGGCCATCAACAAATCGAGCGTTCAATGGGGCTGTGCGGGCACCAAGGTCGTCGTAGAGGGAGCCGTTAAGCCAGGCGGCGTCACTAAGCGGCCTGAAGGCCAACTAGCAGGACCGGGCCCCAATGGCCTCGGTCCTTTGTCGCTGAATTAAACCTGTGTGCATCCATCACATCTGTGTAGCTGGCGTGATAGTGCGTCGATTGCCGTTACTCCGAATAAAACTGCGGGCGATTGCTGCTTAAGGGATCCCCCAATCATTCGCGTCGCGTCCTTGAGCCATCACCTCGCCTAATCTTGTGATACTGAACAGGTCCTTGACGAGTTTGTTCAGATTGGTAAGCTTCAACTGGCAGCTTGCGGTTTTCGCTGAAACGGCCAGCCCGACTATCGTACCCAACCCGGTGCTGTCCATGTAGTTTACATTCTGCATGTCCAGCACAACGATTTTGCTTTCCGACAACAGAGGTTTGACCGTCACCTTTAACGACTGTGCTGTGTCCGACGTTATCCTACCGGTACAGTGGACGATTGTCTCGATCGCGGTCTTCTCGGTCGTCAGATCCAGCTTTCGGACGGAATCAGAACTCGCTGCCATAGCAGACCTCCTCTCCCCAGAAAATGCCCTCATTGGTTCGGCGTGGCAGCGATTCTAGCACCTGCCCATGTTCAGGCCCAATGGGCGGGCCGCCGGACGGGCCGAATCGGATTCATAGCGTGGAGATGGTTAGCTCCTGTGGCGAGATCGGCCATTCTTCACCCCGAGACTTTCCCGATCGCCGTTGGAACAGCCAACCTGAAATCACTGCCCTATGTTGGCCATGTGAAGAAAAACGGTGACGAAGACCTACTTCGGAGTGCGCGAAAAAGGCGTCAGTGAGAATAGCTGTTGATAATCGCCATTACACTCATTGACTTCACTCGAAGAGTTTTGTGCGCATTCACAGTACGTAGATTCGGAGCATCCACCAGACAAGGAATAGCGCGACGATGGCCCCAGCGACGTGAACTATCCAGTCGCCCGCTGTTTTCGGTTTCCCAAAGTTGAACATACCGCAATGCTAGCAGGCCACGCGTTAGATGGCGTTATATCCCCATATCACAAGTGACGGTGTCGGGCTTGGCAACGCCGTTGCCAGCATGCAGCATCACAACTCTGCTAGCGGGGTGAGAGTGCATGTCGAACGAAGGGTTGTTTGAAGCTCGCCTTGGCGCGAAAGCTCACGCCTGAGGAGCAGAAGCTTCTTGCCCTCGCTAACCAGGTACTCAAAGGGAAACGATCTTCGAACCCGAAAGAACGGAAGTCCAACGCAGCCGTAACATAACGTAGAAATCTGCCGCAGCGCAGTGCTCAGCATGGCCGGGCGAAAGGCTGAATCAAACGTGCCAGCCCGTCTCGAAGCCATCACGGTTCCCAGGACCTAGGCACTCGCTTATCGCATCAAACTGTGGGTATGAGATTCGGGGCCCGAGTACCGTTCTGCCGAGTCGAGCAATTGAAAGCCCCGAAAGTCTTCTCGTCCTACTGTCCTGCCTGCGGTATCTTCATTGCGGCCAGCTCTGACACCAAAATCATAAGGATCGCTGAGCGCGCGCACGGCTGCCAGCAATCTCTCGCATTCAGAAAGCGGCCAGCAACTCAACGATAAGATTGGCTCGCAATCGCGTCTCTTTTGTCCCGCCAAAAGCAACTTGAGTTATGCATACCCAGTGCTCTACCCCGCAGGGGCAGCACAAAACCCAGCGCTTATCGAGCGCCCTCTGCTGAAGAATAACTTCCGCCTGGCCGGCGATCTGGGGTTATTATGATGGCTCGGATGGCATCCCAGACTTGGGAAAACGGAGGCCCCTCTCCCATGACTCCGCTGATTCGTCCAATCGCAGCCCTATGCCTTGTATTGCTCACCACGAGCAGTTTGTCCAGAAGCCAGGATAGATCGCAGCCGCTACCTGCATCCACGGCAGCGTCTCAAGGCGCGGTAGTTTCACCTGTGAGATCGGCGGACAAGACTGGGAATCCCGCCCAGCCTCCCGGCAATCTGGTGCTCAACGATATCGCCATCAGTGTGGATGTTCTGGCCAACCGCCACGTGCTTAGCTCTTACGTTTATGGGGGAGCCTATCCCCAGGACGCACCCACCATCACCGACAGCGGTACGACCGTGGTGCGCTGGGGAGGCAATGCGACGTCGCGTTACAACTGGCAGGCGGGCACCTACAACGCGGCCAACGACTGGTACTTCGGGGACTACGGGTACACCGAAATCGGCGACAGCAGTTCAACCCAATTCATTACCGACGTCAAAGCGGCGGGAAGCGATCCACTCATGACGATGGTGATGCTGGGCTGGGTTGCAAAAGACGTCACCGACGGCAGCGCGTACAGCTTTTCCGTCGCGAAGTACGGAGCGCAATGTGCCGTGAATCCCTACAACTCTGACGACGGCGACGGCGTAGAGTCCGACTGCCAGACGAACATCACCGGCAACAATCCCAATGACGCCAATGTGGAACTGAACGACTCGCCCCAGTCGGGTGATCCGCCGGGAACGGTCTATCGCAACCAGTGGGCCGCGGCCCTGGCGACCGCGTTCGGCAGCGCGCCCCATTTCTACGACATGGACAATGAAATCGACATTTGGGGCAGCACCCATCGTGATGTGCATCCCAATCCCTCCGCCTACAACGAACTGCGCGACACCTACATTGCCGAAGCGCGCGCTCTGAAGGGATGGGACCCAAATGCGATTCGATTCGGCGCGGTCAGCTGCTGCTGGTGGTTCTACTGGAATGGGGCCAATAACAACGACAAAGGCGCCCATGCGGGAATCGACTTCCTGCCCTGGTGGCTGAACGAAGTCTATTGGCAGGACGAGCTGGCCGCCACGCGGTCGGTGGATGTCTTCGACATTCACGCTTATCCGGACGGCCCGGACACGTCGGGATGGACTCTGGCACAAGAAAGGGCGCTTTCACTGCGCATCTATCGCGATTACTGGGACCCGACGTATGTGAGCGAATCGGGAGACATCAACCAGCAATGGGTCACGCAAATCCAGCCCAACAGGACGATTCCGTTCCGCATCCCGCGCATGCGGGCAACCGCGAACATGATCTACCCGGGAACTCCGTTGAGCATTACGGAATGGAGTGCTAATTTTGCCGGCGAGTCGGATTATTCCACGGCCTTGGCCGACGCCGATGCTTACGGCATTTTAGGACGCGAGCGCGTCTATCTGGCATCGCGTTGGACCGCCCCCGCCCCGACGAATCCCAACTATCTGGCGCTGAAGCTCTACCGCAATTACGATGGTCAGCACCATGCGTTCGCGACCACTTCTGTATCCGACACCAACAACGGCAGTGCGAGTTTGTTCAGCAGTTATGCGGCGCTGAATTCCAGCGGTACATCCCTCACCGTGATGGTATTGAACAAGAACCCGCTCGCCTCGGTGCAAGCGCAGTTCGCCTTCAACGGATTCACGCCCCGGCAAGTGACCGCCTATACTCTTTCTCCCAACAACCCAACAAAGATCGTGGCGTCACCCCCGAGGCCATGGACTTCCGTGATACCGGTCGCTCCCTACACGGCTACCTTGCTGGTAGTGAGCGGCACCGCCCAGATGCCAAGCGCGGAGTGGGACCTTAACCCGGACACGACCATGGTGGCGGCGGGCGGAACGGTAGTACTTCAGCCGGAGATCTTGTCCGGATCAGGAACGGTGACACTCGGTACTCCGCAGTCGGACAGCGGAATCGTGGTCACGGTTACACAGGCGCACCTCAGCTCGGGCCAAAACGGAAGCATCACCGTGACCGCCGGCCAGACTCCGGGCTTTTATCACTTCACGGTTCCCAGCACTGACAATGCGGGCGTAACGCAAAAGCAGAGTGGTTGGATTGTGGTGGGAAATCCGCCCGCGTCGTTGACCAAGAGTGGCGACAATCAATCGGGACCGCCGGGCGGTCAGTTGAATCTTGCCGTGACCCTCAACCCGGGCAGTTCAGGCGGAAGTGCGCCCGGCGCGACGATTCTGTTCACCACCACGGCAGGTTCGCTGTCGAGTCGCACCGTGGTCACCAATTCGTCCGGCAGTGCGCCCGTGGTGCTGACCTTGCCTTCAAGTCCTGGGACCGTACACGTCACCGCCGAAGGCCCTTATGGACTTGGTCACCCCGAAGTGGTCTTCACTGAAACTGTGCAGTAGAGGAAGGATTCATCCGGTTTTCGGACAATTCGTGGCATGACACGTCGGCGTCATGATCGACCGCACGCTACGGCGTGATCTCCCACACGACGCCGCAGCTGCTGCAATACAGGCCCGACGTGCCGCCGTTCATGGTTGTGCCGTAGACATTGCCGTTGGCGTCTACGGCTGGGCCGCCGAACGGATACGCCCCGTCGCTGCCGCCGGTGAAATCATGGAGAGCTGTGTACGTCCAGCCGTTGCCGCTCTTGGTCAACCTAAAAACCGAACCGTATCCGTTGGCGCCCGAAACGTGGGTTGTGCCGTAAAGATTGCCGGCGGCATCCATGGCAAGGCTACCCTGCGGGCCGCCGCCTCCGCCGATTACCCCTGGGCCAAAATTGTAAAGCACGGTGTAGGTCCAACCGCCGCCTGACGGCGAAAGCTCAAAGACTGTCCCGTTATTGCTGGTGCCTCCATACACCGTCGACCCATAGAGGTTGCCGGACTGATCGAAGATCAACCCGCCGACGGGGATGGCTCCATTCGTGTTCGCGTTTGGAAAGTCAAAGAGAATCGTCTCCGTCCACCCTGAGCCTGAGGGAGAGAGTTCGAACACGACTCCATCGCCGACCGGCCCTTGCGCGGTAGCCGTGCCGTAAAGGTTTCCGGCGCTATCCAGGATCAGGCCGTTGTATGGGTTCGCGCCATTCTGTCCGGTAAAACTCTGAATCACGCTTTCTGTCCATCCGCCATTGGAAGGCGTCAGTTCGAAGACTGCGCCCAGGCCGTCCGAACCGCCCTGATCAGTGGTTCCGTAAATGTGACCCGCACTGTCGAAATAGTGGATTCACAATGTAAGGCAATTCTCCATCCGGTTGCCCGGTGAAACTGTAAGCGAGGGTCGGCGTCCATGGGCAAGAAATACTGCGGCAAGGGTTCTGAGGGGGCCGCAGGCTGTAGACGACACCGCACCCGCCGCAACCGGAGCCCGATCCGCCTCCGCTGGTGGTGCCATACAACGCTCCGCCCGGCCCGAACACGATTCCGCCATCAGGTTCCCGGCCATGTTCCCCGTCAAAGTGAAATAGGGTGGTTAGAACCCAGCCGCCGGACGACTGCTTCAACTCAAACACCGTTCCCGGCAGTGGAGTCTGAGCCGTCGTGCCATACAACTTACCTCCGGGCCCAATAGTTACGCCGGCAACAGGCCCGAAGCCGTCACCCCGGCCGGTAAAGGTGTGGATGACGCTGAATGTCTGCGCCTGGCTCAACGGGACCACACTCGCACTGGCAATAATTAGGCACACCGCGAAGGAGTGCACTGCGGAGGGAAGAAAGCCGAGCCATAACAATACCTCTTTGAAATCCCGAATTCGCCCGGATATGACGTGCAATCGGCGACCGCAGAAGTATGGCTCAACGAATTAACGTGGTCAAGGCGGCTTTTGTTGTGACGGGTATCCGCGCCCGTCCCAGTGATTCAGGCTGCCCACTGTGTAGTCATTGGGTCGTGCCGGCGAAGTTGGTTGAAAGCAGGAACAACTCACCGCGTGGTTGTTCCTGCCTGCCTCAGCTGCCGATGATTTGAGCTTGAACCAGGATCTGCGTACCGCTGTCCAGCTTTACGGCTTTCTGGTCCGAACTAAGCACGCCATCGGCCCCGAGCCGTAGGTTCTTGATCCCCAGGACCCCCACCGACCGGTCATTCAGCAGCGGCGCCGACGGCTGCGCCGATTGGGACATCGTAGATTTCTCGGTCATTTCGTTTAATCCGCCACCGCTAATGCTCCCACCAGTGTCGACTCCTGCGTTGGGGTTCGGAGCGACCGCCTGGATAACCGATGTGATCGCCAGTTCCATCCCGTTGGGCAGGCTGATCTTGTCAAACACAATTCCCAACGCAGACTCCGCATCCCCGCTGGAACGCGCCTTCGCCTGCGTCACGTGGCCGACGACCTTCGTCCCTCGCGAAACCAGTGTTCCGTCACTCAGGTGCAGGATCGTAGCGGTCTTGCCATCGACCTCGTCACCTGCCTTCAGCTTCTTGGAGTCCATAGATTTGGCCAGCTGTAAGGGAATTTCTGCGCTCATCCCTTTCTGAGCGGCGGTCCGGGAAGCCGCCATAGTAGAAGATTGTTGAGCGGTGGCATTCTTGTCGAGACACAAGAAAGAAGTTGCCAGCAGCATGCACCCAAACACTGCAGCTGTCCGGCTGGCAGAACGAGACGGAAGGAGTGCGCCGGCGTTGCTGGTTCTCCCAATGCAGGCCTGCGTTTCCTCAGCATACTGGTCGATAATTTGCGCTTTCATGGTGACCTCCTTTTTGGTCATGGGTTGTGGCGGCGTCGGTTGAAGAGTAGGAACGACTCACCGCAAAGCTGTTCCTCATACCAGACCTTGGCACGTAGCCTTCGGCGAATGGGCCGAGTCGAATGCTTACGGCTTCAGCAGCCTGAACATGTCTGGGACACGTTCGAACCCGTGCATCAGTACCCAGACCGTGACAACAGCCAAGAACACCGTCGACAGAAAACGCCCAACCGCGTTGGAAGAGTGCAAGCTGCGGCGCTTTGGAGCCTCGCGTACGAAGTCCTCGGCCAGGCACCTGGGCTTCAAGTTCACGACATGCGGTTTGTCCATCATCACGTCCTCCTCTGGAAAAGCGGGTCATCCAGATCGGCCCAACTTCCCGCTTTCATGCCGCACAATGCGCCAGTTTGCCGGCACGATCAATACTTGGGAGGTCATTTGGAGATCAGTTCTAGATCAATGGCTAAGCGATTGAGTACAGGGAGGTTAGCAGGACATATCAGCGGTAGAAATCACTGCAATTCGGGCAGGAACCCTTAGATAATCCGGCTCAACTGACCGCGACACTTGTTGTGGACGTGAAAGGGCACCCGCTCAGGCGGGACGGGCCAGGCTGGATAATCTATCGAATTTGGTCGACAGTTTGGTTCAGAAGTGGATGCGTCTCTCGACGCCCGGCGCTTGCGCCAAACCACATCCATCCCATCACTTCTTTGCCGCCTTCACGGGGGGAGCCAAGGCAACGGCTGCCTCCGACGTCAGCATGAGGAAGGTAAATGTCTCCTGCAGGTAGAGGCCGACCGTGGCATCGGTGTGCTTCAAATAGCCGATGGAGATGTCCTGGCCGATGTGCAGGTCGAAATCGCCACCACGGGTGGTCACCACAAAGGCGCCGCGAATGGCGGGCGCCCAGATGATTTTGTCGTCCACCAACCGCTTGACATGTTCCAGTACCGGGTAACCGTGGTCGCTGGTTTCAGCAAGGGCGGTGTAAACATCGGCGTCGAGGAGCACCGCATAAGGACCATTGACACCAACCAGCCGCAACTGGCTCAGGCCATGGGCAATTGCTTCGGGGTACTCGCGCACATCGCTGGGAAGCGTCATCTCCGGGTTGCTGGTTCCCTGCCTGACACCGACTATTCCGGCGGCGGCATAACCCTCGAAAATGGCGCCGTCCTCGGCATAAGCCAGCTTGCGCGCAGCATCCTTCGCCGGCTGCCAGTTTGAGTCGTTCGCCCCGCGATCGACGTCGTCGATGGTCTGGCGGCTCAGCTCGAACGGCACACGCAATTCCATCAGCGCTTTTACCTCGCGCTGTCTGGCGACGACGCCATCACTCGGAGGGGAGATCGTCGCCAAATGTCCGGTGCCAACGGCCGAGAAGCTTGTCCCCGCCGGCCCATGCACGTCGACTACACGTCGTCCCGCGAGATGGCGCTTGAGCGTGCGCGATGTTTCTTCTTCGATCTGTGCCCACGCGCCATCGGAAATCGGGGCAAGCTCTCGATGCAGGTTATTCATGGGAGATATCTCCTTTGAGGGAACCAATACCCAGCGAACCATCGTTGTCGCCCTCGGTCTGAGAGGCTTCGCCCGCTGGCTCAGCGGAAGCCTTTGCAACTTCAGGCTGATCTTCGCCTACGCTTTCCAGAAATGTCGCCGAAGGCACAAAAAACAGGTTGCCAGTCACGGCCCGGCTGAAATCGAGCAGCCGATCGTAGTTGCCGGGCGGCCGGCCAATGAACATGTTCTCCAGCATTTGCTCGATCGTGCTGGGCGAACGGCTGTAGCCGATGAAATAGGTGCCAAACTCGCCCTCCGCCGCCCGCCCGAAAGGCATGTTGTCGCGAAGGATCTTGATCTCTTTCCCATCCTCGACGATGGTTGTGAGGGCGTTGTGCGCCGAGCTCGGCTTAACCGAATCGTCCAGCTCGATGTCCGACAGCTTCTTGCGGCCGATGATGCCTTCCTGGGTCTCGGTGGACAAGGCGTTCCATCCCGCCAGATCGTGAAGATACTTCTGCACGATCACATAGCTGCCGCCCGCGAACTCGGAGTCCTCGTCGCCGACGACCACAGCGTCGATCGCTGCCTGGCCCGTCGGATTCTCGGTTCCGTCCACAAACCCAACGAGATCTCGGTCGTCGAAGTAGCGGAATCCATGCACCTCGTCTGCCGGCGACACCGCATCGCCGAGACGTATCATGATCTGTGTCGCTAGTTCGAAGCACAGATCCATACGCCTCGCGCGAATGTGAAACAGCAGGTCACCGGGCGTAGCGATAGCATGCCGATCTCCGGCGTGAAACTCACGGAAGGGATGCAACTTTGCCGGCCGTGGCGTTCCAAACAGCCGGTCCCACGCTTCCGACCCAAACCCAAAAACGCACGAGAGCCCACCTTCTAGATCACGAAATCCAACCGCTCGCAACAATTTGGCGAGGTCTCCGCAGAACGATCGAACGGCGGAGCGATTCTCCGGGCCGGTGTTTAGGGTCACCACCAAAAAGATTGCGAAACGGGCAAGGGGTGCGGCTACCGGTTGCGCGATACCCCCCGTGGCGCCGGTTGCCACGGGCATGTTAGTCGGATCAGACGCCATCGGTTGCCATCCCTAAGACCGGAAGCATTTCGTTTTCGAAATATCTCCGACACAAAACAATCGGACGGTTCGCCAGCTTATCATCGCCGATTGAGCGCTGTCCATGCCGCCCCTGGGATGGCAACCTTTCCCTCATTGCCGCGGAGGTGCCCCCATTCCTGCGGAACTCCGACTATCCATCACCTGGAGTTTGCAACCACGATGTGATGCCTGACACAGCACAATATTGCTTGCAATCTTGGCCGCCTCATACTACTGTGCCCGCTATCAGCATTGACACAGCGCAGGACCTGGAGGGTTAGATTGAGATATCTACGCTTTTCTATGTGCCTGTTCGTTGCGCTCGGTATGGCCGGCGCACAAGCGCCTTCGCACTATGGAAAGCCTCCCATCGCACCATCGCTTTCGATAAACGCGCAGTCGGATACTCCCATGCCCTCAGGCAAAAAGGAAGAAGCTGAAGCCCTGGCGGCCTGCGCCCAGGCAGCGTTGCAGGGTTTTCGGAAAATCGCCCCGGAGCGCGATCAACGCTTCGAAGGAAAAGTAACGGAAGCTACCGCTCTGTGCCGCGGAGGTCATCAAGCCCTTCTCTTTAGCGATACGCCATGGGTGGACTGGTCGCATTATTGGGGCACGGGCGATATGAGTTCCCTGCCCTCGGGCTTCATTAACAGCACTCTGCCCGTTCAACGAGGAGTCGCCGGAGCGCTCCTGGATCTCGAATACCAGCGGATTGAGTTGATCAAGTTCAACCTGTTCGACAATAGCGGCACCTATCAGAATTTTGTCGGCGGCCGCGACGGCGTGGGTGGTCCGGCGCTGAAGACATGGCCGGAGATGCGGCTCCCGGCGGGAAATCCTCACTATAACGATGTTGGCGGCGCTGGACAGCAGGTATGCAAGGGCGATGCGATTCGCTGGCGCACCGTCGATGGAACGTGCAATGACATTCTGAATCCATTGATGGGTTCCACGGGGACGCTATTCGCGCGTAACGTTGAGTTTGAAGCTACCTTCCCGGAAATGGGTGGGGACCAGTTGACGCGCAACCGGCATGGCAAGCGCCTTGCGCTTCTCCAACCCGATCCCCAGGTCATCAGTCGCAAGTTATTCACGCGGTTGCAGTCGGATCCGAAGGCCTGCGCAAATGGCTATGGCCTGCCCGACGATTCCCCCCAGGCAAACTGTGACTATCTGAAAGCGCCTTTCTTCAACGTGCTGGCAGCCTATTGGATCCAGTTCATGACCCATGACTGGTTCTCGCACCTGGAGGAAGGGCACAACGCGTCCCAATACATGAAAGTCGGCTGCGAGACCCAGTTGGTAAACGGTGTCGAGACACCGCTGGCACCCGAACAAGTTCAGCAGCTCGGATGCCGGCCAGACGACCGGATCGACCAAGGATATGTCGCGCAGGACTCGCCACCAAACACGTTCAAACAGGGAGATCGGACTTACCTGGCGCGGGCTCCAAAGACGATGACCAACACCAACACGGCGTGGTGGGATGCTTCGCAACTCTACGGCTTCGATGATCGTTCGCGGCAGCGCGCTAAGCGCGATCCGAATGACCGTGCGAAGTTGTTGCTGGAGCCGGTTGCCGGACACGACAGTCTGGGATACCTGCCGATCTTCGCGGCGACAGATCCGATTAATCCGGAATGGGTGGGTCAGGAAGCAACGGGATTCCCCGACAACTGGACTGTGGGCCTCAGCTTTCTGCACAACCTTTTTGCCCGCGAACATAACTCGTTTGTTGTCGAATTTGAGCGGGCAGCCGCGCAGACGCCTGACGGGGATTCAGGGCTGCGCAATCCTGCTAACCCGAAACAAGTCATTCGCTACAAAGACGTGACCCCGGATGAGCTTTTTGAAGTGGCGCGCCTTGTGGTCGCCGCCGAAATCGCCAAGATTCACACCACGGAATGGACCCCTCAGCTTCTCTACGACGAACCTCTCTACAAGGGAATGAACGCCAACTGGAATGGACTTCTGGGGCAAAGCGGTGGCGAGGTTTCAACCGTACTGAACGACATCGTGGTCAAGAACTTCGGAACCTCGAAGAACGTTGCCAAAGCCTCCCAATGGTATTCGGTGTTTGCCTCAGGCCCGGGAATTTTTGGCCTCGGCAGTAAGGTGCCCGGCTACGATATGTCCGACCCTAAGTACACCAACGGCGGAGTGAATCATTTTGGATCGCCGTTTAACTTCCCGGAAGAATTTGTGTCGGTGTACCGTCTGCACCCGCTGGTGCCGGATTTGCTGGAGTACCGGGAGCTCGATAAGGACCCCAACCAAATCGCGAAGAAGGTCCCGGTCGTTGAGACATTCCAGGCAAAAGCCACGCCTTTCATGCGCTCGAATGGTATGGCGAATTGGGGCCTGACCCTCGGCCGGCAGCGGCTCGGTCTGCTGACGCTGAACAACTCTCCCATGTTTCTGCAAAACCTGAAGATTGGACGCCTCGACAGCTCGACCCAGCAAATCGACGTGGTTGCCCTCGACATCATCCGCGATCGTGAGCGCGGAGTGCCTCGCTTCAACGAGTTCCGCAGGCAGTATGGACTTCGCCAGTTGACGAGTTTCGACGATTTTCTAGACCGCTCTTCTACGGTAGATCCGGCTGAGCATGCGCGACAATTGCAAGTGGTGAAGACGCTGCGCGAAGTCTATGGGCAGCACCTGTGTGACGCGTCCAAGGTAATCACCGACGCCCAGCGTAATCAGGACGGGACTCCAATCAACGATTGCCTCGGACATCCAGCGGGCACTCTGGTGGATAACATCGAGGACGTGGATACGGTGGTTGGCTATCTGGCAGAGTTTACCCGGCCACACGGCTATGCGATTTCGGAAACACAGTTCGTTGTGTTCATCCTGAACGCGTCACGCCGCCTGTTCAGCGATCGTTTTTTCACATCCTCCTTCCGGCCTGAGTTCTATACGACCTTGGGAGTCAATTGGGTAATGAATAACGGGCCGGGACCGGAGGTAATGGAGAAAGGCGCGCCGAACGGCCACGTGCAGCCGGTGCTCCCTTTGAAGCGCGTGTTGATGCGGAACATACCCGAGCTGCAGGCGGAACTCAGCAACGTGGTGAACTCGTTTGATCCGTGGGCGCGAAATCGAGGACAGTACTACACCCTCGATTGGGCGCCGCGACCCGGGGCGGAGTCTGATGTCTCGTTTCAAAAGCCAAAACCGTAGAAGCAACGAGGTTGCGATCGGCCACGCGCATCTTGTCAACTAAATCCACTTCCGCGTCACCTGTGCTTTGCGCAAACCGGGAGAAACGCCTTGGAAATCTATCTACTCGACGGCACATACGAATTGTTCCGTCACTACTACGCTCTGCCGTCGGCACAGGATGTGACGGGCAAAGAGGTCGCCGCCGTCCGAGGCGTCATAGCGTCGGTGCTGGGGATGATCAAAGGCGGAGCCACGTACATCGCGGTAGCAACCGATCACGTCATCGAGTCTTTTCGCAACGACTTGTGGCCAGGCTATAAGACCAGCGAAGGTGTTGAACCGGACCTCTTGGCACAATTCCCACTACTTGAAGAAATCCTGTCCGCCGCCGGCATCATGGTCTGGCCAATGGTCGAATTTGAGGCGGACGACGCGCTCGCAGCCGCGGCTCTTGCAGCGGCCCGTGATTCACGCGTCGAGCGCGTCATCATTTGTACCCCCGACAAAGATCTGGCGCAGTGTGTGCGCGGCTCGCGCATCGTCCAACTGAATCGTCGCACCGGGGTCACTACAGACGAGCCCGGTGTGGTTAAGAAGTTCGGGGTTTCGCCGGAATCAATCCCCGATTATCTCGCATTAGTAGGGGATGCCGCTGATGGCTATCCGGGCTTGCCAGGCTGGGGCGCGAAGTCTTCGGCAGCCGTCCTTGCAAAGTTTGGGCATCTGGAAGCTATCCCTGCGGACTGGCGCGAGTGGCATGTGAACACTGCCAGGGCCAGCACCCTTGCTGACACTCTGGCTCGAGAGCGCGACCAGGCACTGCTGTTTCGCACGCTCGCCACACTTCGCGCCGACATCAAGCTTTTCGATGACGTGGATGAGTTGCGCTGGAGCGGTTCGACACCCTCGTTTGACGAGCTCGCATCGCGATTGGACAAGGCAGTAACCAAGCCTCGTTCAACGCCAGCCCGCCAGACGCCAGGCATCTGAGTAGGTCTTGCAGATGGTATTATGCCCGCTACGGAAGCTCTTGATGATGAACGTTTCAGAAGGGATCGATGAATAGCCGCGACTCCGCTCGGCCAGGCCTGAAGCACAGGGCGATCCACGAAGCGGTAGAGTTTGCCTGGGTTTTCGCCTATCTGGCTTTTTTCTTTTGTGCCCTCGTAACCTACAGCACGCTCCTATTGAGGGAATTTCACGTCAGATATTTGAGCTACGCCTTTGCTCTGATCAACGCCCTTGTAATTGCCAAGGTCATTCTCATCGGAGAACTCGCACACTTCGGCAAGAAGTATGAAGCCAGACCGCATGCTTCTGTCAGCCATTTACAAGGCCTTTCTATTTAGCTTGCTTGTGTTGGGCTTTCACTTTGCCGAGGAAGCGATTAAAGGACTTCTTCATGGAGTGAACATCGCAAGGACCTACCACGAGATACGCATCGACGATCTGCTCGGCCGCAGTATCATTGTATTTTGCGTTTTCATTCCTCTCTTTGCCTTCCGGGAATTTCGACGGGTGCTGGGCGAGGACAAATTTTACAGTTTGCTTTTTCGGTCGAGAGAAACGTAACCATCTGGCGGTTTCACAATTGATTGGAGGAATGGAATGGCGAAGAAGAACGAGAAAGTCAAAAAGGGCAAGCACGATAAGGTCACCAAGAAAGCCAAACCGTCTGATTCGCCGGTTGCGGCATCGGGAGCAACTTATGCCGATGGTGCTCCTCTTGATCGAGTCACCTATCTGGAAGCCAAGCTCATCCTGAAGCCCGACCGCTTCACCTCGGTGCAGAGCTTTCACGACTTCGGCAAGATTGTGCGGCAAACCGCCAAGAAGACAGGCGTAGGTTTCATTGAGGACGAGAAGGCGGGGCTGAGGCCGGAAATCAGAGAGATCATTTTTGGCGATACGCCCGACTTTCGTCTTTACAACAACGCTTTTATTTTGCGGCGGCGCATTGCCTACGTGGATGGCTTTCCGGTCGGGGACCCGGAGATTGTATTCAAGTTTCGCCATCCGGATGAGGAGAAAGCAACCAGCCTGGATGTGCGACCCAAGATCGCCGGGAAGTATCGCATCAAGTTCAAGGCCGAGATACTGCCGCTGAAGGACCAGGTGGGCGGCTATCGCATCCTTTACTCGCACAATTGCCAGTTCGGATTGAGCCAGATGCACCAGGGAGATCAAGCTTCCATGGGCACGCTGGTGAAAGTCTTTCCCGCGCTGGCCGCCATCGAGAGAGAAGAGAGCGAGAAGATTTCTCTGGTCAACGAAGGCATCGTGGAAGAGGTACTGCTCCCACTTGGGCAGCTGGACTTCGGAAAGGGCCTGGTTGGCAAGTGCGACATCGGATTGTGGCGCACTCGCGGCGAGCACAAATCTCTAGTGGCTGAGTTTGCCTTCCAGGTGCAGTTCGATCGCAAGGAAGACATCGCCGAAAAGCAGAAAAAGCTGGCTGCGCAGTTCTATATAACCCTGCAGCGCGACGTGGCGGACTGGCTTGCGCTTGGAGTTACCAAGACGGGCATGGTCTACCGCCTCAAGGGGAACGAACCGCAAAGCCATGAGTGAGCCATGACCCGCGAGTTGAGGTGGGCAGAACCAGCTTGGCAATGGAGCACTAACATGCTGTAAATTGAGTGCAACACTTGCTGCGGTGCCACGGGAAGGGGTCTCTTGAGTGGGTCTGTACAGGAACCCTGCTCGCGACTACCTTGAACGTGTATTCAAGAAAGCCTCGCAAGGATAGTCGGCCGTTTGCAGGCACATAGTCACGATTCATAGTCCGTTTGGGCAGAGAGGGCTCCCCACGATCCCTCTCGCATCCTGTGGAGAGGAAACGTAAGCCGACTTGCCGCTTACCTCGGAGATAGAATGGCTGACCACCCGTTTGTGCCTGGCGACGTAGAAGCTGCGCTGGGTCGGCGGTACGTCGTTGGTCCCGAAATTGCCATCGGTGGTCAGGGCGCAGTCTTCAAGGCTACCCGCGTTTCCAAAACCGACGGCACAGCGGCTGATGACGTTGTGGCCCTGAAGTTGAGCCTCCATTCCGGTCAGGACACGCGCGCAAAACGCGAGATCGCCACGGCCGAGAAGATCTCGCATCCAAGCCTGGCTCGGCTGATTGAACATGGTTATTGTGAAGTAGCGGGTAGACACACGCGATACGTCGCGTGGGAGTTCGTGGAAGGACAATCGCTGAGCAGTCGGCTGAGAATCGGAGGGCGGCTGCTGGAATCCGAAGTGTTGCCGATAGGGCGCGATGTCTCGGCTGCAATTGCCGCTATTTGGTCGCAACGCATTGTTCATGGGGACATCAAGCCGTCAAACATCATGCTTAGAGATTCCGGGGGCGCCGTTCTCATTGACCTCGGCGCCGCCAAGCATTCCGAGCAAGACAACACGCTTGACGCACGCAGACCCTTTGGAACGTGGGGCTACTTCTCGCCTGAGCAAGCCAGGGGGGAGGCCGTGACCTGCGCTTCGGACATTTTTTCTCTTGGCGTAGTCATGCTGGAATGCTTGCTGGGCCGGCATCCCACCGCCCATCATCAGAGCGGGTTGGAAGAAGGATTCCGGGCCACCGACTGCAAGCTTGGAACCAACCCGGGGCTGCTTTCCATGTTAGATAGGATGATGTCCGAACGTCCGGGATTTAGGCCGATTCCTGAAGACCTCACCCGCTATTTCCAAAAGCTCCAGCAAAGGATGGAATCGGAGTCTGCAACAGGCGCACGCCCGTCTCAAGAAATTCAAGGCTAGCCCGACTGTGCTTTGGCGTTTGCGCGATGCCGGCGGCGATAGGGCCGGTCTACCGTGAAGTCCAGGTGACTCCGCCGTCGGAGGTGCTCCACCGAGAGCCGCTGCCGGTAATGACCGTTCCCTGCTGCGCATCGTTGAATTGTATGGAAACAATCGTGCCGCTTTCAGCGCCGGAAGCGTTGGCCAGTGGAACCTGGCTCCAGTGCTGCCCACCGTCGCCGGAGTGAAATAGCGCGCCACTACTGCCTCCGGCCCAAACGTCAGCTCCAACCACAGAGACTACATGGAAGGTTGTGGACTGATCGGCGAGTTCGCGCGCCCAGTCCTCCGCCGCCACCCAACGTTCGAGGTGACCATCGCCGCTGATGCGCCACTGCCCGTGTGCCGCGTTGAGCGACCGCGTCGACGTCATCGACTTCGCCAGAGCCTGACTCGGGCGAAGTTGCAAGGCGGTTGCTCCAGCCTCCACAGATCCGGTCTGCCGGGCAGGCGGCGCGGCGGCGGGACTTCCCTCGACACGAGCCGGCGCTTGGGCGCTCTCGTCGGCTGCGCTGGCCGCCATTCTCGGCTCCAATTGATATTTTTCGCCTTCTTTCCGCGCTAGAGCGTCGGCTCCGACGGCGTTCGGAACTCTTGGCGACGCAGTCTTTGCTGTTGCTGTTATCCCTGGCGTCTCCTGCGCAGAGGGCGTCACCGAAGGAGCCAGCTGTACAGCGTCTGGCTGCGGACGATTGCTGGCGATATTCGACACTCGGCGGGCGGCCAGATCTCCGGAGTTGAAGCGCTGCCATATCACGACTCCGCAAACCAGTAATGCCACCATTGCCGCGGCCCCCCACGACAGCCCGAGCGCCCATCGGCGCTTGGGAATCTCAGACAGAATGGCGGGTTGTAGGTGCGCACTCCCGTAAATCTGAGTTGGCACCAGCTGGGGCGCCGCAGCCACCGCCACCAACTCCTCGCTGACGACCGCATCTTCGGCGGCGCTGCTGGCCAGGAAAACCACTTCCCGGCAATCTGCGCATGCCGCCAGGTGACTGACGACCAGTTCACGTTCGTCACGCGGCAGCGTGCGTTCGACAAACGATGTCAGCGCGTCGGGAGAAGGATGGACTTCGCCTCCTGTCTGTCGGGCGAGCGCATTTCGTGCCGGCTTGGGGAGTTCCTGGTTCATCCGCACTCGTCCTTCTCTTTGTAGAACGTGCCTTCCGGCCTTTCTTGCTGTAAAGTCTCCGTTACCTTGATGCGCAAGTCGCGTACGTCAACATCCTCCATGGCTTCGTCTGCCTGGCGCGGCGACATGCCTGATTGAATCATCCGCTTGCGAATGCTCTTGCGCAGCGCTGAGGTCACGCGCTCCAGCTTACGGCTGATCGTGGACTCGTGTACGCCCATCAGTTTGGCAATCTCAGCCAGCGTGCGCCGGTCGAGGTAGTAAGCCGCCAGCAAAAAGCGGCTTTCCGGTTCCAGGGCGGCGAGCTCTGCCGCGGCCGCCTCCTCAACCCGAGGGTCGGCAACGCTGACCTCTGCTTCGCGGGTCTCGAACTGCTGACCGTCATCGAGCGCCTCATCCAGACTGGTCTCCCGCCTGGTGCTGCGGTAACGGTTGATATACTCCTGCGCCACCACCGTCCGCAGCCAGCCTTGCAACGAGCCGCGTCCCTGGTAATAACGAAGCTTGGAGGTTCGCTCCTGCCCCTTGGCATCCACGCCATAGATCTCAGCGTAAAGCGAATCTGCCAGCTCGCGGGCAGCGCATTCTTCCCGCGCCATCTTGTATGCCGAGTCGTAGAGCGTAACCCGGTACCGCAACAGAAAGATCTCCCACGCGGATTCATTTCCAGTCACGCAGGCCCGCGCCAGAACCAGGTCCTCCAGATGCAGGGACGCAAGAAAGGTCCTCAGGTCGGCTGTAGCCTTGGGGCTGCACTGGCCACACACCTCGGCCAGTATCCCGGCGAGCCCCGCCTCATCAATGCCGAAGCTTCGCGCCCCGCTAGCCGCGTGCTGCCGGGCACAAAAATCGCGCAGGACGGCGGAAAACTGCGCGTCGAGCGGGCCGGCAGCGGAGGTTGAAGCCATGTGAGCGAATCCTATCAATTCGTGTGCAAGAAAAATACTTCCTTGCGTTCTTCTCCTAGAGACGCCCCACAGCCTCCTGTGTCACCCAAGCTAAAGCCGCGCTGGGTGAGCGCTCGGAGAAGTGCGGCTCCGGAGGTGACTATGCATTACAGCATGCTGGCGCAATTTGCCTTTATGTTCCTGGCCGCGACATTCGTCAGCGGAGGAACTCCTACTCACGAATACCATGTCCTGCCGCCGGTAACCAAGGGAAACCTCAGCATCTTCCCTATCGTCGGAGGCGTGGAAGGCAACACCACTGACCTTCTAACGCTCGACGAGGGCGTGCGATCGGGTATGGTCGTGGTCGCCGAAGCCGGATCGTTGCAGGGACTGATTCGTCCCAGCACGGATTCACCACGAGCTTCGGGGGCCGAGGTCAATCGTCTGGTTTTGGTCAACAACTCCGACAGGCCCTTGTTGCTGCTGGCTGGGGAGGTGGTGACTGGCGGCAAACAGGACCGTGTGATTGGGGTTGACCGCATCGTCCCTCCCAAGTCTGGTCCCATCGATCTGTCGGTCTTCTGCGTCGAGCATGGGCGCTGGGTAGCTTCGTCGGAGCGTTTCGGCAGCATGAAGTCGCAAATGGTGCAGCCCAGCGTGCGCATGCCAGCCATGGCCACGCGCAATCAACAAAGCGTCTGGGACACGGTGGCGTCTGCGGTTGGCGGCATGGCCATGGCAGCGCCGCAAGCGAGTCCGTCGCTGCGCGCAACCACCTCTTATGCGAAGGCCATGCAGAATCCCGATGTCGAGAAGAAAGTTGCCTCCATCGCTGACGACTACGATGGACTCTTGCGCGAGTTGCGCAAGGTAGGTGCGAAAGGTGTGGTCGTGGCCATTAACGGCCGCATTACATGGGCTGACGCCTTCGCCAGCACCGATCTGCTGGAAAAGTATTGGCAGAAGCTGATCCGCTCCTACGCCGCCGACTCATTGACCAGTGCCAGCGCCAACGGCCAGGCCGACCAGAAGTCGGCGCAGCTGTTCCTCGACCAGTTGCAGGGGACCCGCGAAGTCATAGAAACCGAGCCTGGACTTTTTCGCCGCACCGAAAGTTCCGGAGACGGCTACAAGGTATTCACACTGACTTCGCTGGTGCCGAAGTACGAATACACCGTGCACCTGGCGAAAATGACGTACAGTGACCCCACTGGGCGGGGCGTGCATCCGGAACGGATGGTGCGATAACGAGTGGGGATTGTCAGCGCAGAGCTGACGAGGAATTCCGGCGGAGAAAGGTTGGCACCTGACTCCGCCGTTAGGTACGAATTGCCTTGTCGCTCGACCCGCTTTCCTCAATCGTCAACACAAACTACGCCCTGATGTTGATGCAGGCCCGGCGCTATTCCGAGTCGCTCGCGCAATTCCAGAAGGTCCTTGCAAGGGACGCAAACTTTAACCCGGCCCATTACAAGTTATCGCAGCTCTACGCCAATACCGGACGTTTTGCGGATGCGGTAGAAGAAATGCGGCAGGTAATTTCCAAGCCGCCCCCCGCCGGCCCGGACGCCAAGGGCTACCTCGCACTCACCCTGGCGATGAGCAACTCGGACCGCTCGGCCGCCGTGGCCGTTGCAGCCGCGCTCGCCGGAGATCGCAATCAGGCCTTCGAATATCTGGAGAAAGCCTATTCTGACGGAGACAGCGAACTGCTCTTCGTCATTCGCTTCCCCGCGCTGGATCAGCTTCGCTCCGATCCCCGCTTCAAAGACTTGATGCGCCGCCTCGACCTTCCCGAGTAAAGCTCTAGCCGAGCGAGATTCACTCGCGCTACCGGCAATCCGACTGCGAGTCTGTCGTCACCGCACCGTGCTGTGTGGCCCATTGGATAAAGCCCTCGGGAGGATTACGAGTTTGGCGTATGTTCGCCCCCCTTATGCTCTTGATGTTTTGCCACCTTATTCCGCTAAGATCGGTCTTCCCCAGGTCGGTTGCATCCAAGGTCGCCCCGTCCAGAACGGCATTGCTCAGATTGGCTGAGCAAAAGTCCGCGTCGCCCAGGTCGGCGCCAGGCAAGTTGGCGCCACTGAAGTTGCTCCCGCGAAAGTTTCCCGAATGCAGGTTTGCATCTGTAAAGTCCCCCTCATGGAAGTCGCTATTGCGAGCATCCACGGAGTTAAGATCGGCGCGTAATAGGCGCACTTTGGGCAGGCGAATTCCCTGCAGAAACGAGCCGGAAACGTCGACTCCGACTAGCGGTACGCCGTCTTCGTCCAGTTCCTGCAGCGCCTCGATGCGACCTCCGCTGCCCCCTTTGCCCTGTGCCGTGTTGATGACCTGCCAGGCCTGATAGTGCTTCTGCTTCAGACGGTCACCCGACTCGCTGAAATAAAAAATCACCGCGACCAGGATGGAGAAGCTGCCCAAATAGTCCAGCACCTCCAGAAACGACCAGCGGCTTAGCAGGAACGCAAGCCAATCAAAAGCCCACTCAATTGCCACCAGTGGAACTAGCCACGAATGGCGTAAGCCCGCCCGCTGTACCTGCCAGGCAGACGGTTGCTTTCTCGGCCCATACGGCTTCATCGGCTCACATCCTTCACAATGAGAATCCCAACACCGAGAAATTATTCCCACCGGACTGTAACTTTACACCGGCAAACAACTCTTATAGGTCAGTCAGTTGGCTTAAAGGGCCAGTTCTCGTACAATTCTGCCCAATCCGACTGTGGTCCGGCCAAATCGGGTTGCAGGTGTGGATCGTGTACAGAAAAAAAACGCGATCGGGGAAATCCTAAACGACGGCTGGCTCGCACTCTAACAGTACGAGCAAGTAAAGCTGGATCACTCGAACACGACCAAACTATCTCAAGGAGAAGAGTAACGATGACAAAATCGATGAAATCACTGATGATGGGCGCGGCACTGGCGGGTTTCATGGCCGGCCATACCGTTGTGGCCCAGAACAACTCCGCTACTTCCGTTTCCAGCAACCAGGGACAACTCGCCAGCAGCACCAGCAGCAACTTCTTCCAGGACAAGCACGCCTGCAAGGGACAGAATTCCTGTAAGGGCCAGGGTGGTTGCAAAGCGGGTGACAACGGTTGCAAGGGCAAGAACTCGTGCAAAGGCAAGGGCGGCTGCGCTACCGACGGCTCCAAGCCACACGCTCAGTAAGCAGGTAATCCCAAAACAAGGGCCGGAGCGAATCGCGCTGTGGCCCTTCCTTCTGAGTCCGGGTCGAGCGCTCGGGCTCACACCGCAGTTTTGCCCGGACAAGAGATTTACGTTACGGAATATGCCAGCTAACCGCTTTAACGGTTTCACGGAATACGGCGTCGGGATCGGGTTGCGGATACCACACTACAACCACATTCTGGAAAAAAAGCCGACTGTTGATTGGTTCGAAATCATCTCGGAAAATTTCATGTCCGACGGGGGCCGGCCTTTACACGTGCTGGATCAGATTCTGGAGCAGTATCGCGTCGTGCAGCATGGCGTGTCGATGTACTTCGGTTCGGTCGAGCCGCTCAATCGTGAGCACCTGAAGCGGCTGAAGGCCCTGGTGCGCCGCACCGGAACTCCCTGGCTCTCCGATCATCTTTGCTGGGGCAGCGTGGATGGCACCTACTCACATGACCTGCTGCCCATGCCCTATACCTTCGAAGCCGCGGCCAAGACCGCCGAGAAAATTCGCGCCGCCCGCGATTTCCTCGAGGTTCCGGTAGTGGTCGAAAACGTAAGCAGCTATGCGGAGTTTCACGTGTCGGAAATGACGGAATGGCAGTTTCTGACAGAAGTCGTGGAGCGCGCCGACTGCGGAATTCTGCTTGACGTTAACAATATTTATGTTTCGTCGCGGAACCACAATTTCGATCCGTGTGAATATGTGAACGGAGTCCCGCACGATCGGGTCGCGCAGATCCATATTGCTGGCCATTCCAAGTTTGAGAAGTACATTCTCGACACCCACGATCATCCCGTAATCGATCCGGTTTGGAGTTTGTACGCTCGGGCCATCGAGCTAATTGGCCCGACAGCGACCCTGCTGGAGTGGGACGACCGCATCCCCTCCTTCGACGAAGTTCACGATGAGGCCCTGAAAGCGCATCGTTATGTGGCTGGCAAGGTGAGCGCATAGTGCATCTCGACCATATCCAGCGCAAAATGTTCGACGCCATCCGCCAGCCACTGACTGCGGACGAAGGTATGCGCCAGCATACGCGGGACGGAAAATCGCTTCGTGCCATTGCCAACGAAATCATCAAGCCGAATGACCGGCTTACTTCGTTTGAGCGTCTGGAGATTTACAACCGCCAATATTGGTTTCGAATTCTCTCGGCGCTATCCGAAGATTTTCCTGGACTGCGCGCCATCGTCGGGGACCGCCGTTTCGAAAAGCTGGCTACGGCTTACTTGCTTGATTGCCCGTCGCAGTCGTTCACGCTGCGCAACCTGGGCTCACGGCTCGAAGGGTGGCTGCGCGCTCATCCCGAGCATCTGGTGAAGGTCGAGCAAGTTGCGCTCGACATGGTTCGCCTGGAGTGGGCCGAGATTGAGGCCTTTGACGAGGCCGTCAAGCCTAAACTGTCGCAAGACGACCTGCTGGCCCTGGGCCCTGATCCCAGGTTCGAGTTGCAGCCTCACATTCGCCTGCTCGAGTTGAGCTATCCGGTGGACGATCTGCTGCTCCGCGTTCGCAGCGAAGAAGCAGAAACCGACATCGTCAGCAACGCCGTCAGCGAGCGGACTCGACTGACCTCGAGACGGCGGCGTTTGCCCGGGAAGGAACACATTTTCCTCGCGGTGCATCGCTTCGACAACTCGGTATACTTCAAGCGCATCGATAAAGAGGCGTTCACCATTCTTTGCGCTCTGCGGGACGGCAAGAGCCTTTCCGATGCTGTCGACGCGGTGGACTGGAGCGGCCGGCCAATCGAAGCAGCCTCGGCAGACGTGCAAAGGTGGTTCGCGTACTGGTCTGCGCAGGGCTGGTTCTGTCAAGCAAGTTAGGTAAGAAACAAATGACAACTGCTGCTAGTCCGGTACAGAAGGCTTACTTCCTCTTCGTACGCAGCGCCAGTTCGCTGCAGTCGATCTTCCTTTTACTGGTGCGTCTTTATTGGGGATGGCAATTTGCCCAGGCGGGTTGGGGCAAGCTTCACAATTTGGCGCACGTCACCCAGTTCTTCACCAGTCTGGGTATACCCGCGCCCGCTGCCAACGCGTGTTTCGTCTCTACGCTGGAGCTGGTGGGCGGAATTCTGCTTGCGTTGGGACTTTGTGGCCGGCTAATCGCGCTGCCTCTGGCCATCGACATGATCGTGGCTTATCTGACGGCTGACCGCCAAGCGCTGGCATCGGTCTTTTCCGATCCTGGCAAGTTTTACGGTGCAAGCCCCTACACATTCCTGATGGCCTCATTGATCGTCCTGATCTTTGGCTCGGGCTTGTTCTCACTCGATGCGCTCATCGAACGCAGGTGGCTTCATAACTCGTCAGCAGCCGCAAACGACAGCATCCCCATAGTTGCAGCACTGGGTTCGCGCCGTAGTTTGCTTCGCGGAAACATGCTTATTGCGTCGGCGCGGGAGCCGGCTGCTGCGTCGGCGTGCCAAAGTTAACTTTCGGAACCTCTCGTGCTCCTGCTTCTGTCTTGAAGTAGGCGTCGTTGCGGGTGAATCCCGAAAAGCCGGCAATAATGTTGTTCGGGAACAAAGTGATATACGTGTTGTAATCCTGCACGGTCTCGTTGTAGCGCCGGCGTTCGATGGCTATACGGTTTTCCGTCCCCGCCAATTCGTCCTGTAAGCGCAGGAAATTTTCATTTGATCGCAGCTGCGGATAATTTTCCACCACTACCAACAGGCGGCTAAGGGCGGAATCCAGCTGACCATTAGCGGCGATCTTCTCCTGGGGAGATTTTGCTCCCGCCATCGCGGCACGAGCAGCGGCAATGTCGCCAAAAACTTTTTCCTCGTGGGTGGCAAAACCCTTCACCGTCTCGACCAGGTTCGGAATAAGGTCGGACCGGCGTTGCAGAACAACATCCACCTGCGCCCATGCAGCATTCACGGTCTCGCGCTTAACGACCATTTGATTGCGGTGCGAGATGAACGTACCTCCGACCCAAAACACCAGCAACACGATAATGATCAATATGATTATTCCGGTTTTCATTTCAATCTTCCTTTCAAGGCGATCTTTGGTTCGTGGAAATCACCCTACGCGAAATTCCGCAAGTGACGCTTGGGTATCCGCGCATCCAGTTCGTGAGCCACTCGCCCAACTGCAGCCATGTACGAGTAGTACAGCTCGCGTAAGTTCTCCAAATGCCGGTCGCTGTTCCTCAACTCCAGAATCGACTGCAGGGGCTTGGCTTCAAAGCCGAAGACCTCACCGGCGCGTTCCAGCAACTGCGGCTTCGTATGTGGCGGATTCTCTCCCAGCGCGATCAGGGCATGACGAAACAAGGTCAAAACGCTGGTGATGGACTTTGCCAGCACGGCGCGAAGCTCGTCCTCATTGTCAGGACTCAGCAGCAGATGGTGCCGCAAGCGCAAAAGCGTGGTTCGCAGTTCGTGTTCCACCTCGATCCGGTGCAGGTTCATGGGGACGTCAATGGCCGCCACCACATCCTGCCCAAAAAGCGTTTTGTGCGAAGCCTTGATATCCAGCAATTCGATGGCAAAGACGTCCGCCGCCTCGCGCAGTTCTTCGAGTGTCATGACCATCGGCGGCCGCAGCTTTTCTTCGTGACTCCACCAACGCAGGACCGTCGAGAGCGATGCGAACGAACTGGAGTTCAACTGTTGCAAAACGACCAGCAGGTTCACATCCGAGAATTGCTCATGAAAATCTTCGCGAGCAGCGGAACCGAATAGAACGACGGACACCAGGTTTTCGCCGCACGCCTGCTGCAATCGACTAACGAGTTCCTGCAGTTTACTTTCTGGCTTCTTCATTGCACTTTACTCCGCGCCATAATCACCAACTACCGCCGGCGCCACCGCCGCCGCTCATGCCCCCACCAAAACCACCAAATCCACCGCCACCGCCGCCGCCCGAAAAACCTCCGGAGCTGCCACCAAAGCCGCCGCCCCAGCTACCGCCTTGTCCGCCCAAGGCGTTGCCCAGCAGAAGCCATGGCAGAGCAGAGCTTCCGCCTCCACCCCCTCGCGGACCGCCACGCGGGCCCCTCAGCACGCGCGAAATAACGCCGAGAATAATGAACACTATGACCATGACCACCAACGGGGTGAAAGGCGAATTCTGCGACGCCGGCGCACGGGGCCTATTGGCCGGCACACCGGTCAACTGCACACCCTTGTCGGCTGCTATGAGTTGGGCAATCCGCGTTGTACCCACCAGCACAGCCGCACTGTAGTTTTGGCTGCGCAGATCGGGCACCATGTCCCGACCGATGTCTCCAGCGCGAGCGTCGTTGATCACGGGCTCTAACCCGTAACCGACCTCGATCTTGTACTGACGTTCCTTGGGCGCCACCAACAGCAGGACGCCACGGTTCTCCTTCTTTGATCCGACACCGAGGTGCTTATAAAGATCGGCCGCGTAGTCTTCCCTGCTCTGGCCATCAAATGAGTTAACGGTCACTATCGCAATTTGAGCGCCTGTCTTCTGCTCGACTTCGGCACATAAGGTCTCCAGTTTGGCCTTGGTCGCGGGATCAATGACCTGTGCCAGATCGGTGACATAGCCCTGCGGGCGAATGTCCGCGACCTTGTCTGGCCATGCGAAATGGCCCCAAGCACAGAGGAGCACAGCCAGCAAGGCGAATTTGATGCGGGTTGACATGGGTCATCAGTAACACTGCATCGGTGTTGGTACCGTAGAGAATCTATTACCGGGTGTCAAGGAGAGGCTGGGCAGCTGTTCACGTTGCAGACGTTCGCGCGGATTTCTGCCTCGGTCCAAAAGTGACTGGCCCTAACGTAATCGAGAGGAAATGCGGAACCGGTTCTGCCAGCGCTTTACTCCTCGCGCAACAGGATCACGGGATCGATGGACAGGGCGCGTTGCGCGGGAATCCACGTGGCCAGTAGACCCAGCATAGACATGGCCAGAACGACGGCGGCCATTACCAGCGGATCGCGAGGAGTTGCCAGATACACGATGGAAGCCAGCACCCTGCTCGCGAGGAGTCCCAGGAGCAGTCCTGCCGCGGAACCGAGAGCCAGTAATCTGAAAGCCCGACCCAACGCTGCCTGCAGCACTTCAGTGCGCTGAGCGCCGAGAGCGATACGAATGCCCAACTCCCGCAGCCGCTTACTCACCGAATACGCGGCCATGCCAAAGATGCCGGTGACCGACAGCATTGCGCCCATCACGCCCAGCACCCCCAGGGAAATCGTCGCCATCCGCGGAGCGAAGAGAGCCGAGTCCAGTTCCTGGTTCCACGTCTTGAGATCGAAGGGCAGCCCCGCATCCAGGCCCTGCATGGTCTTCTTGATTGCGGCTGCCAGTTGCTGTGGATCGCCGCTGGAACGCACCACCAGCGTCGTATTACTGGAAGGCGATTGCTGGACAGGCAAAAACATCGCCGGTTGAGGATCTTCAGTCAGGTTTCCATATTTTCCGTCCTGCACAATACCGATCACCTGAATGCGCATTCCATCAGGCGTCTTGAAGTACTTACCAATTGCGTTGGTTGCAGAGCTGAAAATTCTGCGGGCAAACTCCTGATTGACCACGGCTACGCGCGGCGAGTTTTTGTCGTCATGCCAGGTAAAGGCGCGCCCCGACAGCAACGTTGTTCCAGCCGCATCGAAATATCCTGGAGACACGTTGTATAACGCGGCTTCAGCGGCCGCATTCGAAGACCTGAGATCCGCCGTCTGGTCCCTAAATACCGTTGAGGAGTTCGCGCCGTAATATAAAGGTAGTCGATCAACCGACCCCACCGACTTTACCCCGGGAATTGCCCGCAAAGCGTCGATGATGCGCTTTTGCATTGCGGGGACTTGGTCGCCGCGGTAGCCTGCCATGTTCAAATCCGTCTCCAGCAGCATCGCGTTATGCGGTTCAAAACCGAAGTTGCTATGCAGCGAGCGCACCAGTCCACGCACCGCGACCATGGAAGAGGTGACCAGCACGGCACAGATTGCAATCTGTACCACCAGCAACATGTCTCGAACGGTCATCCGCCGCACCGCCCTGAGGCTGGCTCCCCCTTTGACGATCTCGTAGGGATTGGTCCTGAGAACCTGATGGACGGGAACAATCCCGAAGAGAAAGCCGCTCACCAAAGCCAGCAGCAGCGCGAACCACGCAATACTTGCGTCCGGATTGACGGGCACATGAATGGGAGCCGCTGGAAGTGGCCGCCACACACTCAGGCCGCGCAACAGGGCTACGCTGACCCATAGCCCGACGGCGCCCCCGACGAGCGAAATCAACATAGCTTCGGTAAAGAGCTGCCGCAGAATTCGTTTTCGTGTGGACCCCAGCGCCAGCCGCAAAGCTACTTCCCGGGAACGGTCGGCAGCGCGTGCCGCAAACAAGCTGCCCAGGTTGGCGCACGCGGCCAGCAGAATCAACCCCGCCAGCACCATCAAACCCACAAGAAACGACCGTATTGGGCCGCCCAGCCAGTCGCCGGAAAGACTTGGGCGCGCCAACGAAAAGATCATGTGGCCATCGTCCTTGGGATAGCTCTTTTCCAGATAGCTGCCCATCGAGTTCAGGTCGGAAATGGCCTGAGCTGGAGTGACGCCCGCTTTAAGGTGGCCCAACACCATAACGAGCTGGTGCGTTCCGCGCTGGTTCAGCGTGTACGAGCCCTCCACCTGCTCTTGGTCGACGAGCGGCACCCAGAAATCGGGCGCGAGGAACAGCAGTGTCCCCTGGAACTCGGGCGGGGCTACGCCGAGGACGGTGAAGGGATGCTTGTTGAGTTGGACAGTACGGCCCACCACGGCGCGATCATCCTGAAAATGGCTGTGCCAGTACCCGTAGGTAAGCACGATATACGGGGCGCTGTTCGGGCCATGCTCGTCGGCGGCGTGAAAGAAACGGCCAAGATACGGCTGAATCCTGAGAACGTCGAAGTAGTTCCCCGTCACTTCCAGGATCCAGGCAGAGGATGGATTGTTGCCCGTGTCCACCCCTACCCCAGTGACGTTATAAGCTGCCAGATCGTCAAAGCTACGGTTGCGATCGCGTAGATCAAGATAATCGGGATAGGAGTGATTGATGGCTTTATCGCTGCCGCGCTCGATTGCCCACAGGCTCTCCGCCTGAGGCACGTGCAGCGGCCGCAGAACGAGTCCGTCCAAGACACCGAAAACCACGGCGGTAGCACCGATGGCCAATGCCAGGGTTGCAATGGATACGACGGTGAAGCTGGGAGATTTGCGCAACATGCGGAGGGCGTAGCGCACATCCTGAAGAAAGTTCGCCATGTTGAGCCCCCCGAGCGTGGTGTAATCCGCTAAGACCCGTTCCTAAGCTGTGCAATCCCCAGGCCAAAGGCCGAAAGCGCTGCTATGCGATTGAGACGCCAGCGTTTTGTTAATCAGACGACATTGTCCGACCGCTACTCCAGTGTGCGTTATTGGACAGCCGTGTCCGGTCTGACCCTACTTTGAATAGTAACTCGGGGGGACATCCGCAATGGACGCTACACCTGAAGTACATCGCCTTCACGGGCCACCATCTGGTACAAAACCGGATTGACGAAGAATCCGATAAAGAGGCGGGAGATCAAGCCGGCCACGATGACAATCGCGAAGGGTTTCTGCGTGTCTGAGCCGATTCCGGTCGAGAGCGCGGCCGGAAGCAGTCCCAAGCAGGCAACGAGCGCCGTCATCATGATAGGACGAAGCCGCAGCAGCGACGCCTCGCGCGTTGCGGTGGGAATATCCATTCCTTCCAGGCGAAGCTTGTTGATATAGGAAACCAGAATCACCGCCGTCTCCACCGATACGCCTAATAACGCCAGCAATCCCAACACCGACGAAACGCTGAACGGAGTATGGGTGAGCTTCAATGCTATGAGCGCGCCGACTGGTTCCGTCATGATGACGCCCAGCGCGATAGTGACCGGAAACTTAAAGTTTCCGTAAAGTGCGAACAGGATCATGAAAATAAGTACGACCGCTAACGGCCCAATCAGAATGAGCTGCGACTTGGCTTCCAGAAATTGGCTGTACTCGCCGCCCCAATTAAGCCGGTAGCCTTGCGGCAAAGTGACAGCTTTATCAACTGCCTTTTGGCCGTCTCTAACAGCGCGTTCCAGGTCTCGCCCTTCAATGCTGTACTGCACGCCGATGTAGCGGGAATTGTTTTCGCGGTAAATGAACGATGCCCCATTTCCCTGTTTGATCGCGGCCAGCTGACTGAGCGGAATCTGCTTGCCATCTGGTGTTCCAACAAGCAGGTTGCCAATCTCGTGCGCGCTGCTGCGGAATTGAGGCTGCATGCGGACGACCAGGTCGAACAGCTTCTCGCCTTGAATTACCTGGGTCACGGCCTGCCCTCCCACTGCGGCCGAGATCACCGCTTCCACATCGGCAACATTGATCCCGTAGCGTGCAATCTTGTCGCGATCCACGTCGATCAGCAGGCTTGGCTGACCCAACTCGCGCACCACGGTCAAGTCGGTAAAGCCGGGTATTTTGGCCAGCGTGTTCTTGATTTGTACAGCCTTGTCCTGAAGAACGGTTAAGTCGTCGCCATAGACCTTGACCGCCAAAGAACTCTTCAGGCCAGTTAGAGCCTCGTCTACGGCATCTTCGGCGGGCTGGGTGTAGTTAAAGATGATTCCGGGAAATGCGGTCAGCTTATTGTTGATAGCTTCAATTAATTTGGCCTTGGTATCGAGGTTCCCGCTCCAGGCTTTGTCCTTATAGGGTCTCAATCCCACATAGAACTCGCAGTTAAAGAAACCAGTGGGATCCGTGCCGTCGTCTGGGCGCCCCAACTCAGACGCAACCGTTGTGACTTGTGGGTACGACATCAGGATTTCGCGAATCTGGGGCGCAATGCGGCTCGCCTCTTCAAAGGAGATGGTATAGGGCATGGTCGCCCGTACCCAGAGCGCGCCCTCATCAAGATGCGGCATAAATTCACCGCCGATGAAGGGAGCCAGCAATAAGGTTGCGCCGAAAATCAGCGCAGCGATCAGAACCGTGAATTTGGGGCGCGCCAATGCCCAGTCCAGCTGGGTTGCGTACACGCGCTTCATCCAGTCATAAGCACGATTCTGATGTTCTCGTATTCCCTTTTTGAACCAGTACGAAGTCAGTACTGGCACTAGCGTGAGGGTAAGAATCAGCGCCCCGACCAGGGCGAAGGACATAGTCTCCGCCATGGGATGGAATAGTTTTCCCGAAGGGCCGCTCAGAGCGTAGATGGGAAGGTAGCCTGCGAGGATAACGGCGACGGAGTAAAAGATGGGGCGATCGACGTCTTTCGCGGCGAGGAGAATGACTTCATGCAGTTTGTAGTTCTGGCCCTGCCGCAAGGCAAGCTCGCGGTAGATATTCTCCACCATCACCACCGTGCCGTCGATGATGATGCCGAAATCGATGGCGCCAATCGAGAGCAGGTTCGCCGCTCCATCATGGGCGTGTAGCACGATAAACGCGAACAACAGCGACAGCGGAATCGTAAGCGCCACGATGATGGCCGCCCGGAAGCTGACCAGAAAGAACATCAGAACGATCAGCACCAATATCATGCCGCGAAGCAAGTTGGCTTCCACGGTATCCGTGGTCAGGTTTACCAACTCGCTGCGATCGTAATACGGATGGATTTTGACGTCTGGCGGCAGGATCCTCCGGTTCAGTTCCTCTGTCTTGGCTTCCACTCCCTTCAGAACATTCTGGGTCTGCTCGCCGCGCAGCATCAGAATGACGCCCTCAACCGCATCGTCATTCTTTTCGTAGCCGAACTCGCCCAGCCGGGGCGCGTGGCCGATCGTCACATCGCCGACATCCTTAATTCGAATCGGTACCCCATTGTTGCTACCAACCACAACATTGCCGACATCGCTGGTGTCGCGCACCAATCCAATGCCGCGCACATAATAAAACTGTCCTCCCTGCGAGAAGAATCCTCCGCCGGCGTTGGCATTGTTCGCAGCCAGGGCCGCCTCGACTTGCGGAACGGTCAGGTGGTAACCGTAGATTCGGGCAGGATCAAGCAACACCTGGTACTGCATGACCGTGCCGCCGAAGCCGGAGTCATCGGCAACCCCCGGAACCGAGCGGTAGGCGCGCTCGACCACCCAATCCTCAAAGGTCTTTAACTCTTGCGGGCTGCGGTCGGGACTCTCCAGAACGTAGCGGTATACCAGTCCGCTCGGGCTGAACAGCGGCGCCATCGACGGCGTCACTCCCGTAGGCAAGTTAGCTTGCGCGATCCGCTGGAAGACAATCTGCCGCGCAAAATAGTCGTCTGTCTTTTCGTCGAACGTGAGGATTACGTCGGAGAGGCCGTAGAGTGAGATGGACCGCATTACCACCATGTGCGGCACACCGTTCATCTCGAGCTCGAGGGGAAGCGTGACCAGGCGCTCCACTTCCTCCGCCGCATGGTCAGGCCATTGCGTGATCAGTTCGACCTGCGGAGGAGAAAGGTCGGGATAAGCATCCACCGGCATGCGCTGGAACGAGATGATTCCAGCGATCGTCATAAAACCCGTCAGCATCAGCACCAGGAAGCGCTGACGAAGGGCCGCTTGTACGATTCGATGAATCATTCGGAGCTGGACGACCTGGTCCTAATCACGGTTCCTTAATCAAATATCAATCGCTGCCGACTAACGCTGCAACGAGTTCGCAAACTGCAGGAACAAGCTGCCGTCGCCGATGACGCGATCGCCAGCCTTTAATCCACTGGTAATTTCGGTTTGTCCCTTTAGGCTCTCACCCAGAGTGACTGGCCGTTTGGCAAACTGGCTGGCCGATGCTTCGACATAGACGAATGGCTGATTTTCGTTATCGCGCAAAACCGCGGAATCCGGCACCGCAATCGCGTTCTGAATCGTCCCCGCATTTACCGTCGCCGCGACAAACATGTCCTTCTTCAACTTCTCTCCAGGATTGCTCGTCTCGATGCGCGCTTGCAGCGTTCGTGTGGTCGGGTCCAGGGATGCAGCCACATAGGCAATGCGGCCCTGGAAGACGTCGGGATAAGCCTCGGTCTGAATCGTAACCGGGTCGCCGACCTTCACGAAGGGCAGATCTTTCTGATAGACGTTGACCAAGACCCACACCGTGCTGGTATCGGAAATCAGGAAGCACTGAGTAGTAGTGAGCTGGAGGAGTTGACCAACCGCGACGTCCTGCTCAACCACTTCCCCGCTGATAGGAGCTCTCACCGGGACCTCGAAAGAGGGCGGGGCTTTCACCAGCGCGGCCGGATCGCTGACTCCCAGCACCTTGAGGGCGGCCTCCGCCGCGGCCAAATCTCCGCCCGCCTGCACCTCGGCCGACTCGGCCTGCTCCACATTCTGTTCGGCAATGGCATGGTGCTCGTACAAGTCTTTCGCTCGCTCGTAAGCCTTTTGCGCAAGCGCATAGGCATCCTTGGCTTTCAAGTAATTGGTGCGGCTCTGGGAGTAATCGGGGCTTGCCACGTACAACATCGGCTGACCCCGCTCGACCCTCTGGCCGGGAACGACCACAACGCGGCTCACGGGGCCGCTCACTTGAGTGATCACCGGCGTGGTATGAAAGCTGTTGTAGGCGACCGCGCCGGTTAACCGCAGGCTTCGCGTCAAGCTGGCGGGCTGAACCTGGAGCACTTGCACATGGGCCATCTGGTCGGGTGGAATGGTGAACAGCTCGGCGGTGTTGGCGCTGTTCGCCTCTTCCTTGGCGGCGTTGCCGGATCCCCCACTGCTGCAGCCGGCAAGCGCCAGCATGACCGCTGACACCACGGTTATCCCAACTCGGTATTGCCGGCGATCGCGCGACATCTTCACGGCAGATTCCTCGTTCCTACGGCTTCCTTGAGCTGTTCCAATGCGGTCATGTAAGAGGACAACGCCTGGCGATAGGCCAGTTGAACTGCGCGATAGCTGCGTTCGGCATCGAGAAAATCCAACAGGCTGGCTGCCCCACGTTTGTAAGCATACTCACTGATGTCGCGCGAGTCCTGTGCCTCTTTCAAGTAGCCGGAAGTGTAAAGGTTGACGATTTCATCGTTGCTCCACAGCGCCTCGTAGGCATCATTAACGTCGGAAAGCACGATATCGCCGGTCGAGGCCTGCGTCTCCTGCGCCTGGGTTAGAGCATACTGGGTGCGCGCGATCTCGCCCTGATTGCGGTTGAAAACGGCGATCGGGAAATTCACAAAAAAGGAAGCGCTGCTCTGGTCTGACGCGTGCGAATAAAGAGCTTCGCCATTTACGTCCACCTTGGCATTCGCTTTAGCCAGCGAGATCTGACTTTGAGCAGCCGTGGTCCCCAGTGCGGCGGCACGATAATCGGGACGGTCCTGCAGCGCCTTCGTCTGCAAGTCCTCTAACTTCGCTGAGAAAGGCTGATACGACAAATCACCAACCACGTCGTAATTAGCGGGAACCGCATCGTAGCCCAGCATGGTGCGCAGGTCGACGAGGGCCTGCACCCTCGCCAGCCGCGCGGACGACACGTCGGTTTGAAACTGCAGCAGCTGCAGCTTGATCTTGAGATAGTCACCTTCGCTGATGTAGCCCGACTTGTATTGCGCCTCGCCGATGTCCACCGTCTGCTGGAAGCTCTCCAGGTTTTGCAGGGCAAAGCGAAGAGTGGACTCGGCCAACAAGACGCTGATGAATTGCTGGCCGACATTGAATGTTAGGGTGCGTTCAGCATCGGTAACCTGGGCGCGGGTAACAGCCGTCTGGTCCTGGGCAGCTTGTAAGCGATGCTGTCGTTTGCGCCCGCGCTCAAACAGGTATCCGAGTCCGGCATCGAACTGCTGGGTCTCGCTCAAATTGTCGGAGTTAAAATTCGACGGCGAAAAAACGGGCAGGAACTGAGAGTCAAAATTGAGGGTCGGGTTGGGCCGGAGGTTCGCCGTAATCTCTTGTGCCTGGTTCTGGAGAATCAAGGTTCGAGTTGCTTTCAGCGCGTGATTGTGTGCCAGCGCTAAATCAATTGCCTGATCAAGGGTGATCATCGCGGGGCTTTGGGCGTCAGCCGCTGGCGCCAGCGCGAGTAGCAGCAGCCAAATTAAAGCCGCCACAACGTTCATCCGGAAGTGCGCTGGACGCATAGGACTCAAATCTTAAGTGCAGGCCCGGGCGCGAAAGGCCAGACACGCGAGCAGATACCCCGCGGTTTCCTCTCCGCCCAATCCTCCTGCAAACCCACTCCGCCGAACCGACACGGCCTTGCCGGAGAATCTAAAACCGTCTAAGCAGAAAACACATTGTAAATGAGGAAGTTGCAGACGTGAGAGCGCGCAGGACTTATCACCGAGTCCGTTGCCAATGGGCCGGAAAGATAATGCGCTGTTCCTACTTGTCGGCTTGCTCGGGTGAGCCCGCGTAGTGAGGCGACGGCGTAATCTCCCAAACGACGCCGCAGCCGACGGCGGCGCATTGATGGGTTCCGCCCTCATAGGTAGTGCCGTAGATATTTCCAGCGCCATCGATAACAACGCCGCCAACTGGGAGCGATCCATCGTCGAGGCCGGTGAAAGCGTAAAGCTGGGTGTAGATCCAGCCATTGGCCGAGGGCGTCAGTTCATAAACAGTGCCGCATCCATACACGCAATTAGTGAAATTTCCGCCGAACCCTGCCGTACCGTAAAGATTTCCGGCTGAGTCTCTGGCCAATGTACTGCGGTAAGCCTCCAGCCCACTGTAATCCTGGGTATAGAGGGAAGTGAAAGTCCAATTGCCATTTGCAGGTGTCAACTCGAAAACTCCGTTAACACCGTCGGCGAAGGTGCCATACAAATTGCCTTGCGGATCGAAGATCAATCCTCCCAAGGGTACGTTGTAACTACCGGGAAAGTTGTAGATGACGTTCGCGTCCCATCCGGAGCCTGAAGGCGTGAGCTGGAAAACTGTGCCGCATCCCCCAGCGCGGCATCCGCCTGCGCCGCCTCCAAATTCGGTCGTGCCGTAGAGGTTGCCGCTGCCATCGAAGATGAGGCCGGACATGGGATAGGCGCCATCCGTTTCACCGGCAAAAGAGTGAATCGTCGATTCGGTCCAGCCGGAGCCGGAGCGGGACACCTCATACGCCGCGCCCACCTGCGACCCTCCGCCCTGGTACAAAGTGCCGTAGAGGTTGCCCGCTGCATCCAACGCAACTCCAGCCAAAGGATCGTTGCCATTGCCGCTGCCGGTGAACTGATAAAGAACAGTTTGCTCCCACGAGCACAAAAACGACTTGCAGAAGGTAGGAGGAGGTTGTAAGTGGTAGACGGTTCCGCAGCCGTCGCCAAAAGTGTCCCGGCAGTCCAGGAGGCCGCCTCCATCGGTAGTTCCGTAGATGGTGCCGTCGGGAGCGATCGTGGGACTTCCCACTGGATTATTGCCGTCGGAGTAGCCGGTAAATTCGTAGAGCGACGAGAAAACCCATCCGCCCGTTTTGTGGGCCAACTTGAACACGGTTCCGCAGCCGATCCCGTTTTGCGTTTCGCACATCTGGCTGCCGCCGAAGGGCGCGACGCCATAGAGATTTCCACTGCGGTCCAGAACCAGGCTGGAATACGGATTCGAACCGTCGGAGCCGCCGCTGAATTCGTGCAGCACAGTAAACGTCTGCGCCTGCAAGGAGGTGGCAACGCACATTGTCAGGAAGAACAGGGTAGCTGACATGCTCATGATCAGTGTTCGTAGACGCGACCGGGAACTGCCAGCTTCGTGGTTTTTGGAAGTCATCACAATATCTCCTCGCTAGGTCCTGAAGCTAGTCCCGCAACTTGCGGACTTGCATTGCCCGCCGACGAACCCGGGCAATCGTCTTACGGCGTGATCTCCCAGATCACTCCGTAGCCTTCGTAACCCTGTCCCGAGCCGCCGTTGCCCGCTGTTCCATAGAGGTTGCCGTTCGCATCCAGGGTCACACCAGCGATGGGATAGGCGCCATCGCTTCCTCCGGTGAAGTCGTGCAACGTGGCGTAAGTCCAGGTACTGTTTGAATAGGTCACCTTAAACACCGAACCGTAGCCGTAAGCTCCGCCTTGATACGTGGTGCCATAGAGATTCCCGGCAGAGTCCATGGTCAAACTGCTGTACGGTCCCACCCCCGTTCCCGGCAGGTCAGCGAGGAGGTTCTCCGCCCAAGTGCCGTTCTGCAGAGGAGCGAGGTGGAAGACTGTACCGCCTCCTGTGCCGTCGAGGCTAGTTGAGCCGTAAAGACTGCCCTGCGAATCGAAGATCAGACCACCGACTGGGGTGCTACCGTCTCCGCCGCCGTAGAAGTTGTAAAGAGCGTTCTTCACCCACCCGGAACCGGACGGTGTGAGCTCATAAATCTCGCCAAAATGGCTGGTGGAAACGGCGCCGTAAAGATTGCCCGCGGTGTCGAAGATTACTCCGGATTCAGGGTACTGGCCGTCCGTGCCGCCGGCGAAGCTATAAAGCGTGCTCTCCGTCCAGCCTCCTTGCTGCGGTGTAAGCTTGAAGACAACGCCGTAACCGCCGCTGGCATCGCTGTACTCGGCCGTGCCGTAAAGATTGCCTTGGCTGTCAAACACCGGTTTCATGTGGGCTGGGTCAGTGCCAGTGTTCTCATCGCCAAAGTTATAGATAACGGTTTCCGTCCAACGGCATAGTGCGACTTTGCAGGGCCCGGCAGGCGGCCTTACAGCGTATACCGTCCCACAGCCGATGCCTTGGCCTCTGCAGACGTCGCCTCCTCCTGTCGTTGCCCCGTATAGGACGCCATCCGGTCCAACCGCCAACGGGGAGCTGGGATATTCACCGTCATTGCCTCCTTCGAAACTATAGAGAATTGAAAACACCCAGTCCGACCCATGCCGCTGGAACCGAAATACATTGCCATAGAAACTCTGCGATGGCGGCCCGCCGAAGGTCGAACCGTAGAAAGTGCCATCCCCATTTATGGTCAAGCCGCCGTCGGGGTAGCCTCCGTCGTTGCTGCCGCCGGTAAACGTGTACAGCACGTTGAAGGTCTGCGCCTGCGCCGCCGGCGCGGCCAGGATAATTGTCGCGAACGTCAGCACTAAAAAGAGCACAACGATTCCCGTTAGCAAGTTGATGTCGAAGATCGAAGCCGAGTCTCGCTCTTGGCTTTCCATTGTGATTCTCCTTCCCAACACTGGCCGCAGCCCTCCGCGAAAACGCAGGCTGAACTTTGAGGCGACGATAGCTCCCGCCTCGCGCGCTGTAACTATTGCGCTCCACTATAGTCGAGTCAACTTAATTTCACATTACGGTGTAAGAGACTAGAAGGAGAGGCTTTATACAGCATAGGTTGCGTCGGTGGCGTGGGCGGAGGAGGCAAATCTCCAAATTTCCGGCTCGGTCAGTCCTGAGTTTCAACCAAGGGCAGCCATACTTGAAAACGCGTGTCACCGGGAGCGGAGAGAACCTGAACACTTCCCTTGTGCTTCCTCACAATTCGCTGGACCGTGTCCAGGCCAAGTCCTGTTCCTTCACCAACCCCTTTGGTAGTGAAGAAAGGTTCGAAGATGTGCGCTTCCACCTCAGGCGAAATTCCGGGGCCGTTGTCGCCAATCTCGACCACGGCACAATCATTTTCGCGATACGTTCGAACCCTAAGCTCGCCCTTTCCGCCCATGGCGGCAATCGCGTTGTCGATGATGTTGGTCCACACTTGATTGAGCTCGCTTCCAAACGAGTTCACCAGAAGAGGTACGCGCTGGTAATCGCGCTGCACTGTCACTCCCTGTTTCAATTTGTGATTCAGGATGGTAAGTGTGGTTTCCAGGCCCCTGACGATGTCGACGTTCTGCACCGGCGACTGGTCCATGTAGGTGTATTCCTTGATGGCGCAGACCAGATCGGATATTCGCGAGGTGCTGCTCTCGATTTCGTGTAACAGGCTCGCGATCTCGGCCGACGCGGCAATCCTGACCAGAGCGGCTCGAGCCGTGCTCTCATCGAAGTTCGCAAACAGCGATTCCAGCGCGTCCGGCCTGATGTTCCGTCGCGCAAGCTCCGCCGCCAATTGCCACAAGTCGTTCTGCCCATGACTGCGCAACAAAGAATCGATTTGGTCTTCCAGGTCGCTGATGGTCAGCGCGTCCGGCGGAACTATATCCGGCTGGATAAACGAAGCTTCCAGTCGTTCGATTTCTGCTTTCTGGGCAGAAGTAAGATCGCGCCTTCCAAGTTCGAGACTGGCATCCCTGATTTTCTTCAGAATTACACGCAGTTGACTGGTAGCGCGTTTTGCAGCCGAAGCCGGATTGTTGAGTTCGTGCGCAAGTCCCGCCGAGAGCTTACCCAGAGAAACCAGCCGGTCTCGCTGTTGTTCGAGCCGGGTAGCTTCGCGGATCCGGTCGGACATCAGGCCCACCAGACGCTTGGTAAGCTCCGGCATTTTCTGAACAAGCTCTGGAAATAGCGAGGCAGGAAATCGCAGCGCGCGGCTGTCCGTCTCGGCCCGCCCATTCACCGTAAACTGCTTCATCCTGGAAAACGGCAGTACCCCGGTAACATCGCCCGGCCCCAGGTTGAAGACAAAGGTTTCGCCTCCCAGCTCGCCCCGCGCTTGCAGTTGCCCCTCAAGGATCACAAACATCGCGTCGGCCGGGTCGCCTTGACGTAAGTAGACATCGGCCGCCTTGAGATTCATCTCCTGCGAGTTGCTGAGGAACCAGGCGATCTGATCCTCGGGGAGATCGGCAAACGCCGGGACGCGGAGTAATTCCGATTTTTCGACCATTTACACCTTGCTCAAATACTGATGGATGAACTGTACCGCAACCGACCCTTCGCCGACTCCGGAAGCCACTCGCTTTATGGAACCGTGCCGCACATCGCCAACGGCGAAAATGCCGGGAACATTGGTTTCGAGCAGAAACGGGTCGCGGTCGTGCGCCCAGCCCTTCGGACGTCGCCCGTCACGAATAAGATCGGGCCCAGTCAACAGGAAGCCGCGCTCGTCCCGCTCGACCAAGTCCGCCAGCCAATCTGTGCGCGGCAAGGCCCCAATAAAGATAAACATCGCGCTCGCCGGAACCCGCTCAACTTTGCCGGTATCGGAACAGAGCACGGAAATCTCTTCCAGGTGAGTCTCACCATGTGCCTCGGCCACGCAGGCGTCTGTCCAAAGCTGAATGTTAGGAGTATCCAGGACCTGGTCGATCAAGTAACGCGACATAGTGCTGGAAAGTGACTGGCCGCGCACGAGGATGATGACGCGCTCGGCGAATCGGGCGAAGTTCATGGCCGCCTGGCCCGCCGAGTTCGCGCCACCCACAACGTAAACGATCTCACCCTTACATGACAGAGCCTCGGTGGCGCCGCCGCCATAATAAATACCCGCGCCCTGCAACCGGTCGATGCCCGGAGCGTCCAGTCGACGCCACTGCACGCCGGTCGCGATCATCAGCGCGTGGCACGAAATCTCGTTGCCATCGGCCAACTTGATGATTCGATAAGGCCCTTCCGTTCGGGCGCCAACAACTTCCTGCGGCGCCAGGATTTCTACTCCAAAACGCTGGGCCTGCACCACGGCCCGCCGGGCCAGGTCGGCGCCACTGAGCCCAGTTGGGAATCCCAGGTAGTTCTCGATGCGGGAACTCATGCCAGCCTGCCCCCCGGGCGCTTCCCGTTCAATCATCACGGTATGCAGACCCTCGGACGCTCCATAAACGGCAGCCGCCAAACCAGCCGGGCCACCACCCACGATTGCCAAATCGTAGAAGCTGGTTTGGGCGCGAGTCCGCAGCCCGACTTTTTGCGCGACATCGGCAGGTACACTCTCAAGAAGCCTTGTGCCGTCGGGGAAAAGCACGACCGGAAGGCTGTTCGCCTCAGGCCCCAGAGCTTCCACAAGCCGCTTGATTTCCGGATCATTGGCGGAAAGCTCGACGTCCATCCAAAGGTAGGGCACGCGGTTGCGAGCCAGGAAGTTCCGCAACTCATAGGATCGTGCCGACCAGCGAGTGCCCAGCACGCGGATTCCGTCAAACGTGGCATGGTGGGAATCCTGCCAGTCATCGAGCAAATCGTCTAGCTGCGGATACAAATGCTCGGTGGGAGGGTCCCACGGTTTCAAGAAAAAGTAGTTGATGTTGGCTTGATTGATAGCGCTGATCGCCGCGTTCGTATCGGCGTACGCGGTTAGCAAGGCTCGCTTCGCGCCAGGAAAGATTTCCATCGCTTCCCGCAGGAATTCGACGCCATCCATGCCCGGCATACGCTGGTCGGCGAGCACCAACGCCACACTGTCGTTACGCACCTTCAACTGCTTTAGCAGGTCGAGTGCACCAGATGGAGAATCGCTGCCTATAATCCGATAGGTAGCGCCGTACTGCGACCGAAGATCGCGCTCAATCGCCCGCAAAACATCGGAGTCGTCATCAACGCTTAACAAAATTGGTTTGGCCATACTCGGTTTCGGTTGCTGGCAAAAAAGATGATCCCAGACTTCCGCGGGTTGACTTGATTAGATACAGGAAACTGCATTCGGTCGCGCAATTCGCCCATTTGAACAAAAGCCTTCCCCAGGCAGCCTTTGGTCCAAAACAGGCGTATCTGCGCTGTGGGTGGATAGCGGTGTCAGGCGGAGAATCCAGTATAGAAAGAACAGGATTTCGGTTCTCGCGCTGTTGAATCGACGTCGCTCGCTATTCAAGCAGCAGGCCGTTAAAGAAAGATGTGGCCAACAGGTGTCCCTTGTAGTTCACCGCCGTGCGGATCGAGACTCCGGCGTCAGGTGTGCTCTGCCAGCTCTTTCCGTCATCCCGACTCTCGAAGACAGCACGCGAGTCGAGCGCGGTGGCCAGCAGCCGTTGCCCGCCGGCGTCATACTCCACCGAGAGAACGTCGTTCTTGGGAAGGCCGCCCAACATGTACTGCCAGCTCTGTCCGCCGTCGGTAGAGCGCAATGCACCCTGACGGGTCGCCAGCCAAAGCGTCGGACCGGGCGTCAGTGTCAGGTCGTGAACTCCGCTTACGTACTTGGGAAGCGTCACGGTCTTCCAGGTTTTGCCGTCGTCCTGTGAGATGTAGGCGCCCTTGGGGCCGGCCAGCGTTACGGTCCCGTTGTCGTAGCGAGTGGACGACACTGAACTCGCGCTCGCCCTCAACCGTCTGGCCGTACCACTTCTGCCCCTGGTCCACGCTGATGAAGAGCCCGTCATCGGTGGCCGCAAACCAGGCTTTCTCGCTCATCTGCAAGGATCGCACTCGGGGTGCAGTAGCCACGGGAATCACCGGCTCGGCTGGGAGCTTTGTCTTCGCAACGGTACTCTTGCGCTTGGTCGCCGCGGCACTCTTCGTTGAACTCGGTTCGGAAGTCACTGGCTCGGCCGTCGCCGACTGCGGCTGCCATTCCGGCACCGTACCCCAAATCATCTTCATCGGCAGCCACGACGCGTTTACGGACGCGAGCTGGAAAATGCCGTGATTCGTACCGGCGAACAGCGAGCCGCTTTCTGACTGTTGGAGGCTTAGCACATCGCGCCCCGCCAGGCCACGACTGGATTGCCGCCAGTTTTTGCCGGCATCGTCGGAGAGGAATAAGCCGCCCAGTTCCTTGTCGTTGGCTACTCCCACATAGAGCCGGTTCGGATCTTTGCGGTCCACAACCACGGCGCGCACCACGCGATGGGAAAATCCCTGGTTCGAGCTTGTATAGTGCGCGAAACCGTCATTGCTGACCAGCACTCCGCGGAGATCGGTCGCAACCAGCACGCGATTCGGATCGCGAGGATCAATCAGCACATCATTCACGATGACGTCAGGTGACGAGACCAGCGACCACTTGGTGCCGCCGTCAGCCGTCTTCCAGAGTCCGCCCGTGGTGCCGGCGTAGACGATCGAGGGACGCTGCGGGTCCTGGTGCAGCACCCGGGTGCGGATTGCAGAATGCGGCAGTCCCTGGACGCGATGAAAAACTTCGGCGCCATTGTCGCTCTTGTAGATGCCCGAGCAGGCACTGGCATAAACCCGCGACGGCACCTTGGGATCCACGATGATGCTGAACACGTCGGAATCGTCGAGAATTCCTTCCTTCAGGTTGTGCCAGTTTGCGCCGCCGTCCGTGGTCTTCCACGGCAGATGTCGCGTCCCGGCATAGATGACATCGGGATTCTGCGGATCGATGGCGACGGAGACAAAATTCTTCAGCGAGGAGTGGTTCTCGATCGCCATGTGGTTCTCGGGCGTAATCCGCACCCAGGTTGCGCCGCCGTCGCTGGAGCGAAACACTCCGTCGAGCGCGCCAATCACCAGCGTGTTGTGGTCGCTGGGCGCCATGGCCAGGGCACGAATCGACTTGCCGTGCGCCCCCATCAGCTCTCGCCAGGTACGGCCACCGTCATCGGAACGGAAGACGCCGCCTTCGTTGTCGTTGAACAGTCCCCACGCCGACACATAGACCGTCGCCGGGTTGCTGGGGTCGAAGACGATGTGATCGAGAACGTAGTCGTCGCCGAGACCGATGTGGGCATAAATCGCCCACGACTTTCCGCCGTCCTGGGAAATGAAGAGTTGCCCGGCGCTGGTGCCCAGCAGAATGCGGTTGGGATCGCCGGGATCGTAGGCCAGGCTGCGGACGTTGCCGCCTTCCGGCCCGATCAATTGCCAATCGGACGCCAAGGAGAGAATGTTGAACAGCAACCCAACGCAGAGAAACAACATTGCCGCAAACCCGACTCGACTACGCATAGAAACTGACCGCCTACCTTGCTTTGTGGAAGTGAAATGAATCAGCAGTCCCTTGCAGATCATACCTCCGCAGCTCCCTGCGCACATCAGCGAATAAACTGACAGCCCATCAAAGGGGCGATTAGCCAGGCGAGGGACCTGCGTCGGCACGGCTCAGTAAAAAGCCGGCGAGAGGCACGCCTCTCACCGGCTTGGGTTGAGCTACGGCACCTCAGCTATTGCTGCGCTGGGGCTGCCGCTGGAGCAGGTGCGTCTGCCGCTGCGGCCTTCTTGTGGCTCTTCTTGGCAGGTGCAGGTGCATTCCGCGATTGCGGCTGCACTGCGGTTTCGTCAACCACGGTTCCCTCTTCCAGTTGTCCACCGCACATGTTGCCTTCGGGGACAAAGTAGAAGTGAGTGGCCTGACCCTTGGCTTCGCCCTGACGCGGCTGGACGCGGCCGGCGTCAACCTTGTTGGGGCCATCGGTGGTCAGGTAGTACTTGACGTTGACCGAGCGTTGCGAACCCAGCTGCTGCACGTTGACCGACTCTTCCTGGTTGGTGTAGCCCACGACGTCCAGCTTGCCATTGGGCATCTGCTGCAACCGCAGAGAGAGTTTGTCCAGCGTGTCCTTGCAGTCGTTGTCCACGCGCCACGGTTTCTTGGGGTTCTTCTCGAAGGTACACTCGCCCCAATCCTCGATGGTGGTGCACTTCTGGACGGCCGGCACGTTAACGCTGCCCGAGCAGCTCGCACTCAGGTTGGCGCGTGCGTCGGTCGCAGTTCCCGTAACGGTGATGGCGTTCCCCGCGTCGGCGTTGGTCGCGGTCACGGTGACCGAAGTGCCGCTGCCGCTCATGGTGCCACCGCTGTTGGTCCAGCTATAGGTCAGACGGCCATCCCTGAGGATCGCTGGCCGTCATGGTGACGGTCGCCGGCTCGCCAATCGCAATGGTGGATCGGACTAGCCGAGCAGCTCACGACTGGAGGCGCTGGCTGCTTAATGGTGAAGCTGGCGGCGCACGTCGCCGTGTTGTTCTTCTTCTCCTTGGGGTCCGTGACTGTGCCGCTGGCGGAATAGCTTCCCGGCGCCAGGCCTGTGGTGTCGATGGTCGCGGTCTGGGAGGTAGCGCCCGACAGCTTGCCACTATTGCCGGTCCAGGCGTAGGTCATGGTGTGTTTCGGGTTGAAGTTGGCGCCGGTGATGGTGACGGTCACTGGGTCACCCGACCAAACCGGACCCGGTGCCGTTGAGCAGCTGGCAGTTACCGGAACCGGCGGCGCGCCGCCCAACAGGAATTCCAATCCGCCAAAATAGCGGAAGTTGTTCTGGTTGGCCGTGTAATTGGTAACGTGATTGGCGGTGAATCGGGTCAGGAGGTAGTCCACCTCAACCGGCCGGATGGCGAAGTGCTTGGCTACCTGAAGATCAAGGCCGCCGCCCAACGCCATGGCAAATCCGTTATTGTCGCCGTTGCCTGAGAGAATTTTGCCCTCATCGGTGAGGATGGTGGCGTAAGCATTGGTGTGCGCTGCGCCAAACAGGGCTTCACCGAACGGCTGAAACACGCCGGTGTGTTTCTTGATCTGAGGTCCGAACATGTAGGTGAACACGTTGCCGTTCGCTGCCCCGACGAATCCGTGTTTTTCCAGCTGATTCCTGAGGCCGCTGCCCTGGGTGTAACCCATGAAGTCAGCCTTTAATGCCGAAATAGTTCCCGAAGTTGAAGTCGATCTGGCCGCCACCGCCGAAAACGTTGAAGCTGGTGATGGGATCGAGGTTAGGGTGTACGTTGATCATCGAAAAACCGACTGGTATTTCGACCTTGGGTGTGTCTTGTGCATAAGCGCCAAAAGCCAGCGCCAATGTAAGAAATAGCAAACCTGCTGTCTTCACGATTTCATCCTCCGCCTTAGTAAATTTCCAGACTGCGCCCCAGCCAGCGGCGCGTCTTAATGTTCGCCACCCGCTCCTGGTGGCGTTGATACCAACGTAGTCGTTGCTCGGTCGACTACTTGAGATTGAACGTCACACCTAACAACGCTCCGCTCGTGTGCGCGTTGAGCAGGACACTGGCAGGTAGATTGCCGAGATAATTCACATACAAATACCGGTAGCCCAAGTCCAGGACACACTTCTTTCCGACCCTGAAACCGAGCACACCGACGGCCTGATAGTCGAGTTGCGAACCGCCTCCGCCCGCGTCTCCTGCCACGGTTATAGAGGCCTTCGGCGACAACGCGAATTCAAACTTACCGCCTGCAATGCCATCAATCCAGCTCTGCGATGTCGAAAGACCATTGAACAGTTGGGGACGGAAGGCCAGGCTCTGTCCGATATACCAGTAACGAAAACCGACCAGCGCGTCGATCTTGACCTTCTCTTTATCTACGATCCGGTAACCGATCTTGGGGGTCACCAGCGTCTCGGTTAACCCCAACTTGACCGAATTCACGCCTGTATCGCCCGTATCGAAGGGCAGCGTCTTACTGTCCGTAAGGTGGATCCACATGACATCAACCGGTATCACGAGGCGACCTTTGCGAGCTTCGACAGTCCCCATGAGTCCGATCTGGAAATTCGAAAGCAAATCGCCTGGGCTGGCATGCACGCTCACATCATGGCCTCGTGCACCGGCACGTCCCACTGACCCCGGGAAACCAAAGGTAAGGGGTAACGTTGAAGTGCCAACCGTCATCGTCGGCCGCAGCTGCAGCTTTCGGTGGTGTTGGAGCATTCGGTGTCTGGTCCTGTACAGTCAAATCTGCTGAATCCGACGGGCCTTGAGCAATCGCGGGCAGGCAGAACATCACCAACAACAGGGCTGTGCACCCCACAAGAAAAGTCCTACAAAAACTCATTGATTCTCCTTGCATCCCGCCAGTCGCTTGCGAGAGCCGATTTAAATCTGGTTGGCTGCGGCGAATGGGCGATCGTTAAGGTCTGCCGCCCATTACGCCGCAGACGCTACTAATTTCCCGCAATGCCCTTGTTCTGCAGAATCCTGACCACGACCCGGCGGTTGTCGGCCTGACCTTCGGCTGTGTTGTCAGGAGCTACCTGCCTGGCGGTGCCCATGGCGCCCGGAGCCAGCATATTGGTCAGGGGAATGCGACCCTGCTGCTCCAGGAACTCGGTTACGTTGTTGGCCCGCTCCGTACTCAGCTTCTGGTTCAAGGCCGCCGAGCCCACGGCCGACGCATATCCCTTTACCTGAATCACGTAACCCTCGACGGTCAAAGCTTTCTTGGCCAGATCCAGCAGTTGGGGTTTGTACTGCGGTTCGAGGGCGACCTTGCCGTTCGCGAATAGCACTGTCACTTCACCCAGGATGTTGTATTCGCCCAGTTCACCAAAGCGCTTGTTGGCAGCTGCGATGGCAGCTTTGTTAGCGGCGATCTTCTGCTGCTCGGCGTTAAGCTGTGCCTGTTGGGCCTGCATTGCCGCCTGCTGCTGCTGCATCTGCTGTTCGGTCTGCTGCAACTGCTGCTGCTGGGCCGCGAGTTGCTGCTCCGCCGGGGTTACACCTGCCTGAATGTCTTGCGCAGTCTTCAGATCCGACCCTTTGAACCTTACGCTGTCGGCTACTAACTGATTCTGAGCGTTATTGGTACCCTTCACCTGAACCGACAGGCCGGGCACCAAGGCGGTCATGCCCATCTGCTTCTTGCGCATGTGGAGTCCGCCTTCAACTTCCTGTACGTCGGTGCTATCGGTAAGCAGCACGATTACATTGCCGGAGTCCGACTTGACCGTCATGGTGGCGCCGCTGCGTGAGTCGATCACTCCCTGAACCTGTACGCTCTGAGCAATAGCGATACCACAAAGCATAAGTGTTGTCAGTGACACGATTGCGGCAAATGTGATTCCTGAAATCCCGGTTTTCTTCATAAATGTGCTCCTCCTGATACGTCACTCGATTCGCGATAGTTCTGGCTAATCTCCGCCAGAGGAGAATGTAATGGGTTTACATCGACAATCAACGGACGAAATAGCGAAGACTATTCAACATCAAAGGCGCATCAGACCCCAAAATCCTCGTCAGGCAGCGAAGTACTCCCAATTGCCTAATTCACTGCCATACTCTACCAGTTCACTACAATCAGGGGTAGCTGTGAACTGTCGCTTGCGACAGGTGCCTTGAAGGGGACGGTCCGGACGTCCTAAGCAGTCTGCCCGGCTTTTTTCCATGCCGGACGCGCCATCAGCAACGCCAGCACGGCATGAAGGATACATGCCGGCCATAGCAGGTAGCTGACAAAGCCTCCGCCAACCCTGAGGTATCCCAGATAAAAAGCCGCCAGCAGGTTGTAGGCGAACAGGCCTCGCATGGCCGGTACAGGGACGCTCTCCCCGCTCGGCCAACCCGCCAGCCCCAGCGAAAGCAATCCAATGCCGCACAAACGGCCGACCGCAACGCCCGTGCCGGTGAGGCTGGCGCTTAGGAGCACTTGGGCCACCAAATCAGGAACGACGATTAAAGCGACTCCCGTCGCCACCTCAATCACCGCCGACACCCTCACCAGCGTTGTCGTTTTCATCTGTTATCCCAGACGCCTCCAGCAGCTATCGTCTGCCGCCAAACCCACCGCCGCCGCGACTGGCGCCACCCCAGCGGTCACCGCCCCCTGAGGAATGCTGATACTGCGAGAAGCGCTGGCTTTGCTGAGCGCCGCGAGACCGGTCTTGTGCTTCCTTGTCCACATCCGACGATCCACTACTCGGCTTGTACGGGCTCGATCCCGACGGATGCTGCTGGTTGTAACTCTGCGCCTTCTGCTGATCAGCTGAATAATTAGGGTTGCTCTGGGCCTTCTGCTGGTCAGCCGAGTAGTTGGGGTTGCTTTGCGCCTTTTGCTGGGCCGACGCGTAGTTTGGATTGCTGCTGGTGGGATGTTGCTGGTTGTAGCTCTGCGCCGAAGTTGTGGTTGGCTTTTGCACATCGTTCCAGCTGCCGTTGTCGTACTTCTGCCAGCCGGAGCCGGTGTTCTTGTAGACGTTGCCGTCATGGCCGGCATACATGTCGCCGTTGGAGGTTTTTCCGGCCGCGGTATTGCCGTACGCAGTGCTGGTAGCCGCACCCTTGCCGCCAGTCGACGTCTGCACGGTTCCTGCCGAGCCGTAGGCGTTGGTCGCGTGTTGGGTGTATGCGGTATTGCCGTTCTTGCTGACTACCGATTGTCCCCAGGATCCATAGGCATTTGAGCCCTGGTGCGTGGCGCCGTAGGCGCCGGTATAGGGGTTATAGGCCTGACCTACAGATTGCGTACCGTACGCGGTAGATGCTGTCGCTCCGCGAGCGTAGGTTCCGGTGTTGGGGTTGTAGGAGGTTCCCCAGTGGGCGCTGCCGTACGGGCCATAGGCCGCTCCGCCATAGCCATAGGCTCCCGTATAAGGATTGTAGGTGTGGTAGCCATAAGTAGCCGCGTACGGATAGTAAAATCCGCCATAAACATACGGTGGATAGTAGTAGCCAGTGCCGCAGGTCACGATAGCTCCTACCGCCGCGCCAGCGACAAACATTCCCATATATCCTGCCGTGTAACTAGCCGTCACATAGCCGCCGGACGCCACTACCTGGGTCACATAGGTCACGTTGTACACCGGAGAACTCGGCGGAATGGTGTAGATAACCTGGGGCACGGTCTGCGCCGTCTGCCAAGGTCCCTGAGCACTGAAGGAAACAAACCATACGCCCTGATAGCACAGGTAGTATTCGTTTCCGACCTGGATTACTTTGTTGGGCGTGTTGGTGGCATACAGCAGGGTTGTACCTTCAATCGGCGCGAACTGCGGCGCGCCAACGTAGGACACCTTCACTTCTGCTGGAGCTTGCGCCGTGTTCACCGTCACTGTGGTCGGAACCTGCGCGATCAGCACGGCATCTTCAGCTTCTGGCGTTCCCGGCACCGAGGCCAACACCTTTCCTGCCGGACTGCTGGGAGGGATCTGGGCAAAGTCGGGCGGCAAGGTGTAGGTGGCAAATGTCCACCCACCCAGTAGCGGCGTGGTGGTGGTGAACCACCGGCCCGATGTCAGGTAGTAGAACGCACCCGTCGGCGTGTACTTGAAGACGGTGCTGTCGGTGTTCGACGCATAAGACAACTGCGTGCCAGGAATCGGCGTCCACTGCGGCCGGCCGCCAAAGACGACGATCTCCGCCGGAGTGGCACTGTAATAGACCATCGGTGAGCTGGCTGCGCTCCCCGGCGGTGGCGGAATGGACCCTTTCAGGCTTTCGAAATTCGCGTTCTCCGGGACCTTCGACATCTGCTTGGGCAACTTGGCTGGTCGGCGTCCATGTGCCTCCCAGACGTGGTGCAGCTGAGCCAGCCTTTGCCGTCGAACAGATAGTAGGTGGAACTTCCCTGCTCCACGAACACCGGCCAGTTGGCGTTGACGACGAACTGAAGATTGGAGTTCGCGATGGGCGCCATGGTGGGCGCGCCATTCACCAACAGCAGGATCGCCGGACGCATGCTTACGAAGATGGTCGGCGGTTCGTTCTTGACATCGGCAACCGGAGGAGCCTTGGTCTTCTTCACGCTCGCCACCAGACGATCCAGTGAGATGGTCATGGTGGCCGCTGGGTTTAAGAACGTCCTCACCGTTTGCTCCAACTGGGCAGCGGTCGCAGGATCGAGCGAGGGAAACGTAACGCTGGTGATCTGGGGATCGCTGAGGAGGACGGTGTGGTCGTCCATGTTGACGGCGGACTTCAGCTGCACGGTAATAACGCCGACATGGCTTTTGCCGCCGGTGGGAGTCAGGCTGAACGCCATGCGCGCGTCCACCTGCTGATAATTTTCCCAGTCGTCAACTTGCGGCTGGTAGAGAATGATGGTCCCGCCTGGCTTGGTGATTTGCCGCGGCCATGCGCCCGCGTCCTGCGCCGGGCTCAGTGCCGCAGCGAACAGGACCATCAGGAACAAGAATGAAATTCTCTCTAACTTGCGCAACATGATTTTGTGCATCGCTAGACCACCTTCTTGGTTCAACCAATCCGCTGCCGGAACCGGGCCGGCAGCGTGTTTGGGTTCATTCCCAGCGGTTCGGCGCGCCTTGGCGCCTAGTTATTGACTCTAGCCATCGCGTCGTCCACCTTCTTCTGGTCCTCTGCCGACAACTGCGACGGCCCCAGCTTGTAGTTCAGCTTGTCAATCGTTCCGGTGAATGCGAACGGAACCTCATAGTTGAAGTCCACCGGCGTCCGGGTATCGAGCCCGACGTCAAAGGTCTCGTCGATCGACATCAGCAACGGAATGGTGTGCTCGATCGTCTTGCGGGCGACCTCTTTACCATCCACGCTCAGCACGCCGGTGCCGCCCTTGCCAGGACCGGGGCCGTTGTATTTGAAGTCGAAGACGATGGTGTGCTTGCCCTCATCGAGCGAAGAAAGCCCTTCCCAGCGGAAGCGCTCCAAGTCCAACAAATTGTAAACGAACACCGGCCTGCCTCGGCCGATGTGGAAGATTTCGACGGCGAAAGACAGAATCAGTCCCACGATCGCGACCAGCACGAATGCGTAGCCGAAGCGTTTTCTCCACCTGCCGGCTGTACCAATGAAGATCAGAAGCAATCCGAAAATCAACAAACCCAGTTCAATGTGCTTGAACAGTCTGCTGCTAAGCAACCAGCTTGCGCCCGGACTCAGCATGAGCGCGTAGCCGCCAAAGCGTCCGCCTATGGTCGCAATTACTCCTTCGGCGCCGCCACTGGGGATCGTCACATCGGCAGTGATGGTGTAGTCCTTGTTCAGAATGCTGGGCGCATTGCCCACAGGAATGCCGGGATTCACACCGGTGTATGTGAAATCAGTCTTCCCGGCGACCGCGCTTGGTCGGGCGGTCAGCAAGCGTACGAAGCCCGAGTTGTCCAGGGGAAAGACCTGATATTTCCCTGCCTCGCTAAGAAATAGCGCTTGCAGTTCCTTCAACTTGTCGGGATTGGTGGCCGCAAGGTCGTTGGATTCCGAATAGTCCTCTGCGATGTGGTAAAGCTCCCACTTGTATTGGTCGAGGGCCGGCATCGCACCCGTTCCCAACTCCCATGGCGGAGCAGGTGGCGTGGTGGCGGCGACCCATCCGTCATGATAGATAGCGCGGTTGCCGACCATCTCGAAGTACTGCGTGTCGCGTTTCGATGGCGCATTGGCGTTGGCCGAGTCAAAGGTGTAAGCCATGCTCACGCCTTCGATCGGCTTCTGTTTGATCCCTTTAACTTCCTCGGGAGCCTGGATGCCGGCGGCTTCCAGGATGGTCGGAACAATGTCAATGACATGGTGGAACTGGGTGCGAATGCCGCCCTCGTCCTTGATATGTCCCGGCCACGAGATCGCCAGACCCTGGCGGGTACCGCCGAAGTGCGAGGCCACCTGCTTGGTCCACTTGAACGGGGTATCGAACGCCCAGGACCAGGCCACCGACATATGCGGATAGGTCTTGTCCGAGCCCCAGTTTTCATAGTGCAATGCATTCATCGCCAGGACGGGCTTGACTTCCGGCTCATTAAGAATGCCGTTGTAGGCGGTCATCTGATTGAACGTGCCATAGACGCTGCCTTCAGCACTGGTGCCGTTGTCGCCGTCGATATAGATAATCAGGGTATTGTCGAGCTTGCCCTGCTTCTGGACTTCCTCGATCACCCGGCCAATCTCATAGTCGGTATAGGCGGTGTAGGCGGCAAAGACCTCGGCTTCGCGGGCATACATCTTTTTTTGCAGCGGAGTAAGCGAGTCCCACTTCGGCAGCTTGGCTCCGGCATACTCCGCCTGTCCGTCCGGCCACGCCGTGAGCTGAGTGTTGGCCGGAATCACGCCCAGCTTCTTCTGGTTTTCGAAAATCTGCTCGCGCAGTTTTTCCCATCCCATGTCGAACTTGCCCTTGAATTTGTCGATCCATTCCTGGGTGGGCTGGTGGGGCGAGTGCGAGCCGCCGGGCACGTAATACAGGAAGAACGGCTTGTCGGGCGCCGACGCGTTCAAATCGTGAAGGTACTTGATGGCATCGTCGGCCAGATCGGTTGTGAGGTTGTAACCGGGGTGACCCACCCACGGAGTGACCATCTCCGTGTTGCGGAACAGGTACGGCGTCCACTGGTCGGTCTCGCCGCCCAGGAAGCCATAGAAATACTGGAAGCCCATGCCGACAGGCCATTGCTCGAAGGGACCCGCGGTGGTGCTGTATTGGAAGCCTGGAGTGTTATGGTCTTTGCCAAACCACGAAGTGGCGTAGCCGTTCTCTTTCAGGATCTCAGCGACGGTGGCGCTTTCCGGACCGATGACCGAGTCATAACCTGGGTATCCGGTAGACAGTTCGCCGATGACGCCGAAGCCAACCGAGTGGTGATTGCGGCCGGTAATCAGGGCCGCGCGCGTGGGCGAGCACAGAGCCGTGGAGTGGAACTGGATGTAGCGCAGCCCCGATTTGGCAATGCGGTCCAAATTCGGGGTCGGAATGACGCCACCAAAGGTGCTCGGTACGCCATAGCCCTGATCATCGGTCATGATGAGCAGCACGTTAGGTGCGCCCTTGGGAGGCACGATGCGCGGCGGCCACCAAGGGGTGGACTGCGTGGCATCTTGCTTGATCACGCCGCCGAATTTCGGGGGCGGTGGCGGAAGTTGTTTTCCGTTGATGGTGGTTGTGGCGTCGGCCGAACCCAACGTGCCCGTGACTTGTTGGGCGTCGGCAATTCTGCCGGCCGCGAACAGACTTGAAACGGCCAGGGCCCCCAATGCCAGATTTCGAATGCCTGCTCCCAAATCCATTCGATTTCTCCTCGCTGGAATTTTGCGTTGGCCTCCGCCCTCGGAGGGTTGCGGTGAGTTGGTCGTAATGACCAACCCACCAATCAGTCGACAGGTCAGGAGGAGTGTGAGGCTCCTACTTCCCTCCAAACTCGAAATTGACCCCGACCACATACTTGAAGTTGGCTTGCCAGGCGGAGTAGTTCGCGATGTGATTCGAGCCGAAGTGAGTTCCCAGGTAGTCCACTTCAACCGGACGGAACTGAATCGACTGCGTGATTGGGATGTCCAGACCTCCGCCAAACTCCATGGCGAAACCGTTGTTGTTCCCGCTGCCGGAGGAACATCCAGTCTCTAACTTGCAGATGTTGGCATCGAGATTGGTATGCGCGGCACCAAACAGCGCCTCAGCGAAGGGCTGAAACTTGCCCGAGTGCTTCTTGATCTGCGGTCCGAACATGTAGGTGAACAGGTTGCCGCTTACGTTTCCCAGAAATTGACCGTTTTCAGATAACCTCTGGCCGGTGCCCTGGGTGTAGCCCATGAAATCGGCCTTGACGCCGAAGATCGATGAAAAGTTATAAACAAAACCGCCGCCGCCGCCGAAGACGTTGAAACTGGTGAGGGCCGCCGTATTGGGGTGAACGTTAACGAAGGAAAAACCCACAGGTACTTCGAATTTCGGGTATTCATCCTGGGCAACTGCAGCAATCGTAACCAGAAACAGAAATGCCAAAACGCAAATCAACTTACTGTGCTTCACTCGACGTTCTCCTATAGGAATTGGGGTCACACACTGCAATACTTTTGGTTATTGGCCGACTTATTCACCCGCTGTCCATAGCCACTTGGCCGGACTGCTGGTTGAAATCGGCGGGCCTGGTTGGTTGTGGTTCTACCGTTGCGATCAGGCATGACTTCCCTTGCCGGCGGTTCCATATCTGAGCAGCAGACCCGACAGCGAGCAGATGGTTCATGCAGATCGATTCAACGGCGCGCATGGTTAACTAACGTGGAAGCCATTAATAAAGGTCCATGAGACGATCGAACGAAGGTGGGACGGAAGTTTCGATTCCCCGAAACCTTCCTCACGACACTTCATCTCCGGATCGCCGACTTCATGGCAGGCCCGGTCACGAACCCACACTCCTGTCGTACCGCGATCACGCAGACCGCAGATCTCCAGCCGCTTCGACCACAGAAAGCAGTCGAGCCATCAAGCTGATTTGAATTGTTAATCTACCGCCAGTATCGTTGATCGTCCTCTTGGCTGTCTACTGTCAGTTGCGACAGGTGCTTTGACCTGCAACACCTTGGCACATAAGTGACTTAGGCAGGCCGCGACAGCTCGATCGGGAGATCAGCTGGCTGCGAGTGGATATCCCAAATTGCGCTGGAAAGCTGGTTACAGACCAAGGTCACTCAGCCCCGGATGATCGTCGGGGCGGCGGCCAAGCGGCCAATGATATTTGCGGTCTGCTTCCTTGATGGGAAGATCGTTGATGGAGGCGAACCTTACTCGCATCAGGCCATCATCGTTAAATTCCCAGTTTTCGTTCCCGTACGAGCGAAACCAGTTGCCGGAGTCATCGTGCGATTCATAGGCGAAGCGCACGGCGATGCGATTATCGGTGAAGGCCCAAAGCTCTTTGATCAACCGGTATTCCAGTTCTTTGGCCCACTTGCGCGTCAGGAAGGCGATGATGTCCGGTCTTCCATTTACAAACTCCGAGCGATTTCGCCAGCGAGAATCGAGCGAATACGCGAGGGCTACTTTTTCCGGATCGCGGGAATTCCAACCATCTTCCGCCAGGCGGACTTTTTGGATGGCACTCTCGCGAGTGAATGGAGGTAGCGGGGGACGGGCTGCCATAGGTTGATCCTTTCAATCGCAATTCTGGCTGGGTCGTCCAAACGCGACTGGGTTTCTGGATGATCCTAATCGTCCTCCTGATGCGAAAAAATGATAGCGCCGATAGTTCGTGCAGGCTGATCCCACATTGTGGGACTTTTGGGAACTTCGCTGCCGCTAGGGTGTGAATTCGAAAATCACACCGAGACCGTTGGCTCCACTTGTGCTGGCCGTGCCATAAAGATTTCCGTTCGCGTCCATCACCAGATTGCTGTACGGAGTTGAGCCGTCGCTGCCGCCAGTAAAGTCATACAGGTCGGTATAGGTCCAGTTGCCGTTGGAAGGCGTCAGTTTGAAGATGGTGCCGCAGCAAGATCCGTTGGGTCCGGTGACGGTGGTGCCATACAGGTTACCGGCAGAATCCTTCAAGAGCGCACCGGCCGGACCTCCGCCGTTCTGTGAGAAAGTGTAAATCGGCGTGTACACCCAGCTCCCCCCGCTCTGCGTCAAGGTGAAGATGGAGGGCGGCCGCAGTCCATACGGGGTCTGGCCCTGGCTACCGCCATAGAAGGTGTTGGAGGAAGAATCGTAGATCAAGCTGGCGGTGGGATCCGCTCCGCTGTTGCAGAGTTGCTGCAAACGGTTCTCGTCCCAGCCGGAGCTGCTGGGCGTCAGCTGATAGATAATGCCGAAGTTGCAACTTCCGCCTTGGGAAGTGCCGCCGTATAGATTGCCGGCGTTGTCGAAGGTCACACCACCTACGGGCTCCTCCCCATCGCTGTACTCGGCACCGTAAAAGCTATACAGCAGATTCAGCGTCCAACTGCCACCGGATGGAACGAGCTCATAAACCGCTCCGCAATCGCCCGAACAGCCGTTGCCGCCTCCGGCGACAAGTCTGCCGCCGGTGTACGTTGTGCCATAAATATTGCCGGCACTGTCGAAGGTGACCTCGCTCTCCGGAAACGCAAGGGTGGTAAAACGCTCAAGTATGCTTTCAATCCAGGGGCAGAGAACGGAGGTGCAAGCGGTAGGCTGAGGCTGGAGGTTGAACACCGTGCCGCAGCCGTTGGTGCAATCTCCGATGGTTCCTCCATATTCGGTTGTGCCATAGAGGGTGCCGTTGGGCCCGAAAACCACTCGGGCAACTGGATGAGCGCCGTCTGCTCCGCTTTGAAAGCTGTAGAGCGGACTCAGGGTCCAGCCCGCGCCGGCGTGCTTCAGTTTGTAGACCGTGCCATAGCCTGCGCCTCCCTTCGAGGCGGTGCCATAGAGATTGCCACTTGCATCCATCGTCAAGCCGGCCAGCGGGATTGCGCCATCCCTCCCGCCGGTAAAGGCGTGCAGCACAGTTAGCGTCTGCGCTGGTAACTGGGTTGCGAAAACGCTGATCAGCAATGCCAACGCCGCCAGCGTGATTCTCAAATCGATGCCAGCCGTCCAACCTTGGGTACACTTCCTGCCAGTCATGCCATCCTCCTGCGCGAAAACTCGCAATGCTTAAAAGCCATCATGTCCCACAATGTGGGACTATCGTCGGCTTCCCTTCCCTACGGCGTGAATTCGAAAATCACGCCTTTGCCGTCCGTTCCGCCTGCACTGGCGGTGCCATAGAAATTTTCCTTCGTGTCCATCACCAGATTGCTATGCGGATAGGCGCCGTCGCTGCCACCAGTAAAGTCGTAGAGCTCGGTATAGGTCCAGTTGCCGCCGGAAGGTGTCAGCTTGAAGATGGTGCCGCAACCGTTGGAGCACTGTCCCAGCGGATTGCTGCCCCCCTCGATGGTTGTGCCGTAAAGGTTGCCGGCAGAGTCCATCAAGAGGGCCCCGGCAGAACCTCCGCCGTTCCAGGGAAAAGTGTAGACTGATTCCCACATCCAGCCTCCGCCGGAGGGCTTCAAGGTGAACACGCCGCCTTTTTCCGACGATCCGCCGCCCACCATTGTTCCGTAAAAATTCCCCGCCGAATCCGCAATCATGCTGGCGGCAGGATTTCCGGCCGGGCCACAGAAGTTGTGCAGCTGCTCTTCACTCCACCCGGAGCTGGAATGGATCAGCTCGAAGGCAGTGCCGTAGTCGCAATTGCCGTAGATCGAACCCGTACCATAAAGATTGCCTGCGCTGTCGAAGATCAGGCCGCCGATGGGACCTCCCCCGTCCTCACCGGAGTCGCCACGGAAGCTGTAGAGAACATCCAGCACCCAGCTGCCGTTGGATGGGACCAGCTCGTAGACTGCACCGCAATCGGGATAGCAGCCGTTGCCACCGCCGGGAGCGTCGAAACCTCCCGCGAAGGTCGTGCCGTAGATATCACCTGTGTTATCGAATATGACCTCGCTCTCCGGAAACGCAAGGCTAGTAAAACGCTGAAGTATGGTTTCGATCCAGGGGCAGAGAACGGAGGTGCAAGCCGTAGGCTGGGGCTGGAGGTTAAACACGGTGCCGCAGCCGTCGGTGCAATCCTCGGGAGTTCCCCCATTTTCTGTGGTGCCATAGAGGGTGCCGTTGGGCCCGAAAACCACTCGGGCAACTGGATGAGCGCCGTCTGCTCCGCTTTGAAAGCTGTAGAGCGGACTCAGGGTCCAGCCCGCGCCGGCGTGCTTCAGTTTGTAGACCGTGCCATAGCCTGCGCCTCCCTTCGAGGCGGTGCCATAGAGATTGCCACTTGCATCCATCGTCAAGCCGGCCAGCGGGATTGCGCCATCCCTCCCGCCGGTAAAGGCGTGCAGCACAGTAAGCGTCTGCGCCGGTAACTGGCTAGCGAAAACGCTGATCAGCAATGCCAACGCCGCCAGCGTGATTCTCAAATCGATGCCGGCCGTCCAACCTTGGGTACACTTCCTGCCAGTCATGCCATCCTCCTGCGCAAAAAAGAATGGTGGTTGACGCGATCATGTCCCACAATGTGGGACTATCGTCGGCTTCCCTTCCCTACGGCGTGAATTCGAAAATCACGCCTTTACCGTCCGTTCCGCCTGCACTGGCGGTGCCATAGAAATTTTCCTTCGTGTCCATCACCAGATTGCTGTAAGGGGCGGAGCCATCGTCACCGCCGGTAAAATCATAGAGCTCGGTATAGATCCAGCTGCCATTGGAAGGCGACAGCTTGAAGATGGTACCGCAGCCGTTCGAACAGAGTCCGAGAGGATTGCTGCCGCCAGCGACGGTGGTGCCGTACAGGTTGCCGGCGCCATCCATGAAGAGCTGGCCTGCGGGGCCTCCGCCGTACTGAGGAAAAGTGTGGATCGGCGTGTACACCCAGCTGCTGCCGCTGTGCGCGAGGGTGAAGACCGAGCCGTGTTGCGTTCCATAGCCTGCATTCTCTCCCTGGGTATCCCCATAGAAGGTTCCTGAGGCGTCGGTGATCATGGTGGCAGTGGGCATCGCGCCACCGTCGCAGACTTGTTGCAGAATGTTCTCGGTCCAGCCGGAGCCGTTGGGCGTCAACTGGAAGATTATGCCGAAGCCACAATCGCCGTAGGTGGAAGTAGTGCCGTAGAGATTTCCGGCGCTGTCGAACGTCAAGCCGCCTACGGGATTTGCCCCGTCGGCTCCGAACTGATATCCGGTGAAGACATAAGGGACACTCTCGGTCCAGCTGCCGCCGGAGGGCGTCAGCTTGTAGACCAAGCCGCAATAAGGGTAGCAGCCGCTGCCGCCGCCCGGTTCGAGAAGGCCGCCACCCCAGTAGGCAGTCCCGTATAGGTCACCGGCAGCGTCGAAGGTAACTTCGCTCTCGGGAAAAACGCCTCCGCCCGCCGAAACGAAGCGGAGAAGTATGGATTCGATCCAGGGACAGAGCACGGATGTGCAGGCCGTAGGCTGAGGTTGCAGATTGAACAGGGTACCGCAGCCGCCAGTGCAATCTCCAGTGGTTCCTCCGTTTTCTGTGGTTCCATAAAGGGTGCCGTTGGGCCCGAAAACCACTCGCGCAACCGGATTAGACCCGTCCGAACCGCCTCCGAAACTATATAGAGGACTGAGAATCCAGCCGGAACTCGAGTGTTTCAGCTTGTAGACCGTGCCATTTCCTGCGCCTCCCTTCGAGGTAGTGCCATAGAGATTGCCGCTGGCGTCCTGCGTCAGACCGGCCATCGGAGTGGCACCATCCCTGGCTCCGGTGAAGTTGTGCAGCACAGTGAGGGTCTGGGCCTGTAGTTGCGTGGCGAAAACGATCATCAGCATTGCCAACGCCAGCGCCGCCAGCGTCATCCCCAAGTCGATCCCAACCGTCCAGCCGCGATTTTGATTCTGGACACTCATAACCATCCTCCTCTGCCCAAAAGCGCGCATCGTGCGGAAGCTCTTGTTTAAGTAATATCCCACATTGTGGGACTACGTGATCGTCCCAATACAGATGTCCACGTGCCTGTGGCTTGCTGAGTGTTCCTACGGCGCGAGCTTAAAGACGACGCCGTAACCGTTTGCGCCGCCGATGCTGGTTGTGCCGTAGAGATCACCGCTGCTGTCAAACACCAGGTGGCAACGCGGGGAGGCCCCATCGGTGCCGCCGGTGAAATCATGTAACGAGGTGTAGGTCCAGCCGCTGCCCGAGGGTGTCAGCTTGAAGACGTTGCCCCAGCCATAGCGGCCATCCAGGTAGGTGGTGCCATAGAGATTGCCGGCGCTGTCCATGGCCAGATCGTCATAGGGCCCGACCTGCAGACCCTTCTCGCCGGCAAAGCTGTAGATAGTTTGATAGGTGTAGCCACCGCCGGAAGGTGAAAGCTCGAAGACTGTGCCGCCGCCGTTGGCGCCATCAGTGGTGGTGGTGCCGTACAGATTCCCCGCGGCATCGGCGATCACGCCGCCGTAAGGAATGCTGCCGTCGTTGCCGTCAGTAAATTGGTAAAGAGTGTTTTCGGTCCATCCTGACCCTGAATTCACAAGCTGGACGACCGTACCGCAACACCCGGTGTCGGTGTATCCCCAAGCGGATGTTGTGGCATACAGGTTGCCGAGCGAATCGAAGGTGACGCCGCTCTCCGGCGTGCCGCCGTCGCCCCGGCCCATAAACGTGTAGATGGCCTGTTCGCTCCAACCGCCCCCTGACGGCGAGAGTTTCCAGACGACACCGAAGACGTTGCCACCATTGGCGCCGGTGCCATACATGTTTCCGGCACTGTCGAAGACGAAGCTATTGCGCGGGTAAGCGCCATCGGGATCGAAGGTAAAGAGGTAGTCCAGGGTCTCGGTCCAGGGACTCAAAGGGGTCTCCTGCCGGGTGGCTGGAGGTCTGAGGCTGAAGACCGAACCGCAGCCATAGTAGCCGCCAAAGATGTGGCAGTAAGGGTCCTGGTTGCCGCCGCCCGAGATCGCGGTGCCGTAGACAATGCCGTTGGATGCGATGACGAGGCTGGCGTCGGGACCAGCGCTGTCATTCGCGCCTTTTCCCTTGAAGCTGTACAGCGGACTTAGCACCCAGCCTGAGCCGCGATGGGTCAACTTGAAGGCAGTGCCGTACCCTATGCCGCCAGCGTAGGCGGTTCCGTAGATGTTGCCACCGTTGTCCAGCGTCACGCCCGCATGGGGATTCGCCCCATCAGCTCCGCCGGTGAAGTTGTAGAGTACGGTGAACTGGGCCTGTGCCTCAGGCGTTGCGACCACGGCCAGAAACACGATTGCCAGGGCGATAACAACCAGCATCGCGGACGGCCACCTCAAGCCTGGATTCGGGCTGACTTGCTCTGGGCACCTCATAGAATTCTCCTTCCTGTCGGAATTTTCGCTGCCGGATATTAATCCCACATTGTCGGATATAGCGTGCGGCATAGGACAACCGCAGGGTCGCCCTACGGGGTGAATTCGAAAACCACGCCACACCGGGAACAGCCTGTGCTGCCTCCGGCAGACGTCGTTCCATAGAAATTGCCGTTCGCATCCTGCACCAGGTTGCTATAGGGAGCTCCGCCGTCGCTGCCGCCGGTAAAATCGTAGAGCTCGGTATAAGTCCAGCTGCCATTGGAAGGCGTCAGCTTGAAGATGGTGCCGCAGCCGTTGGAGCACAGTCCGAGAGGATTGCTACCGCCCGCGATGGTCGTGCCGTACAGGTTGCCGGCGCTATCCATCAGGAGCGAGCCTGCGGGGCCTCCGCCATTTTGTGAGAAGGTGTAAATCGGCGTGAAAAACCAGGTTCCCACGCTCTCGGTCAAGGTGAATACAGAAGGTGGCTGCGGTCCATATTCGGTGTCGCCTTCGCTGTCGCCATAAAAGGTATTGGAGGCGGCATCGTAGATCATGCTGGCGGTGGGGGAAGCTCCCATGGAGCAGAGCTGCTGCACGATCCTCTCGGTCCACTGCGGGCTGCCAGGCGTCAACTGGAAGACCGTGCCTACACCGCAGCTTCCGTAAGCGGTATTGGTGCCGTAAAGGTTCCCCGCATTGTCGAACGTCACGCCACCTACCGGGAACGCACCGTCAGTTCCATATTGATACCCACTGAAGCTATAGGGCACGCTTTCGGTCCAGCCACCGCCGGAGGGCGTCAATTTGTAAACCAGACCGCACTCCACGCAACCGCTGCCGCCGCCCGGCTCATCGTAGTAGCCACCTCCATAGCTCGTGCCGTAGAGATTGCCTGCACTGTCGAAAATCACTTCGCTCTCGGGCAAAGCTCCGTAAGTAGGGTCGGTGACGGCGAAGTCATAGAGTACGGTTTCCTGCCACGGACAGAGTGCAGTTGTGCAAGCCGTAGGCGAAGGCCGCAGGTTGAATACAGTGCCGCAGCCGGGGTGGCAAAAGCCGGTTGAATCTCCTCCATTTTCGGTGGTGCCGTAGAGCGTACCGTCAGGCCCGAAAATGACTCGGGCAACCGGATTGGCTCCGTCGTTTGGAGCTCCCCGGAATGTATATAGAGGAGTAAAGATCCAGCCTTGCCCCTTATGCGCCAGCTTAAAAACCTCTCCATAGCCGTCCGCGCCATGACTGGACGTGCCATAAAGGTTCCCCGCCGCATCCATGGTTAGCCCTGCGAGCGGAACTCCTCCGTCACTGGCGCCGCTAAAGGTGTGCAGCACGGTGAGCGTCTGTGCGGAGGCGGATTGTGACGGCAGGGTTGCCAACGCAAATGTCGTGACGGTCGCCATGGCGGCGGCAATGCCGCAAACTCTAATCCGAGCCTTTGCTGAGCGCGTCATAACGATTCTCCCTTGCGAAGTGCAATTTCGAGGTTCACGGCGTAATCTCAAACACCACGCCGAGACTAAGACTTCCGCCTGCGGACGTCGCCGACAGGCATTGTCCCGTAGCAAGGCCACTGTGCGGCCTCAGGCTGCATAGGTCAACTTAATTTCACATTACGGTGTAATTTGCTGATATCGGAAGACTTATCGGAACCGACGAGTGCATTGGGCCCTGGGGATTAGCGCTGGGGATCCGCAGCAAACGGACTCGGGTTACTGCGGCGACTGGGCTTGCTGCGGCTGCTGAGGGCTTGCCGCGGTTGGCGGCGCTTGCGGCGGCTGCTGAGGGCTTGCTGCGGCTGGTGGGGCTTGCTGGGGCGTCTCGGCTTGTTGCGGCGGCTGAGCTTGATCGGGCTGCTGTGGTTGCTGTGCTTGCTGGGGCTGGTCAACGCCATAGGGCGCTTGAGTTTGAGTCGCAGCTGTTGGGCCGACGCCCGACTCGACGCTTCCAGCGTTGGAAGAAGAGCTCGCCAGAGAGAAGCCCGGGATGGCGGATCTCGGAATCGAGACAGCCGGTATGGAAGATGTTGGGATCGAGACGGCCGGTATTGAGGATGTCGGGATTGATGTGGTCGGAATCGAGAACCCTGGCATTGGGGACGTCGGAATTGAGAACGCCGGCATTGCGGAAGTTGGTATTGCCGATGTCGGAATGCCGGATGACGACGCAGAAGGTACCGTCATCGAGGGTACATTCATAGTCGTTGAACCGATACCGGGTGTCGTCATGGCAGGCACGGTCATAGGAGCTATCGCCGCAGGCGAGGTTCCTCCGAGGCTCTGAGCGAGGACCGCCTGCCCGACCAGAAGAGTGGCTACGACCAAGGTGATTAAAATTGCCTTCATCATTTTGGCCCTCCGTTAGCTGACGCCGCTCGATAACGACAAATTCCCGGTCAATTGTAATCCAAGTGTGCGGCCGTCAAACTTCTTTCTTTGCAAGGCGGTTTTATGGGAGGGTTTGCAACCCAGCCCTGGCCTTCGCTGATTCTGCTGCGTCGACGCAGAACTCCGGGCGTGGTTTAGAGGCAAGAACGGAGGTATTCGCGGACAGGCTCTACTATAATCGCGCTCGCAGTGGGCACTATGAATTCGGTGGGTATAGTTCGGATGCCGCCAACCCAATCCACGAACAAAGAAGGCCGACTCGCCGCGATCCGCAAAATCATTGCGACCCATAAACTGGCCCTGAGCCTCAGTCTTCTTCTGCTGGTCGCCACACTCGCCCTGTACTTTCCCGTGGTTCATCATCCCTTCGCCAACCTGGACGACATCGGATACGTGTACGGGAACTCGCATGTGCAGGGCGGCGTAACTTGGCCAACCGTCAAGTGGGCGCTGGCGACGTTTGCTGAGAACAACTGGCATCCTCTGACGTGGATGTCTCATGCGCTGGATTGCGAGCTGTTCGATGTCGATCCAGCGGGACACCATGCGGTGAACGCGGTCTGGCACTCGCTTAACGCGGTGGTGTTGTTTTGGGTGTTGCTGCTGGCAACCGGGTACATGGGGCGCAGCTTCATGGTAGCGGCGCTGTTCGCTTTCCATCCTATTAATGTCGAATCCGTAGCGTGGGTGGCGGAACGCAAGACCCTGCTGGCCACGTTCTTCTTTCTTCTGGCCTTGGGGGCATACCGCTGGTATGCCAGTCGTCCCGGCCGCCTTCGCTACGCCGTGGTCGCCGTTCTCTTCGTCCTGGGACTGATGTCGAAGCCGCAGATTATCACCCTGCCGTTCGTGTTTCTCTTGTGGGACTACTGGCCACTGCGACGAATGTTTGCCTCTAGCTTGCCTTCCAGCCCGCCTGATCCGGTGGCCGCGTTCCCACCCAGGGATTTTTTCTGGCTGCTCGAGGAGAAAATCCCGCTGTTCATCATTTGCGCGGCCAGCGCGTGGATCACGATGCAGGCGCAACGGGTTGGCCGGGCAGAGCGATGGCCCTATTCGATCTGGATCAGGATGGGCAATGCGGCGGTCGCGTACGTACGCTACGTTGGTAAAGCGCTGTGGCCGTCGCATCTGGCGGTCGTATATCTTCACCCGGGATATACGCTGAAATTTTGGCCGGCAGCAGCGGCCGCTGTAGTGTTGCTGGCGATCACAGCACTGGTGCTCGCCGGCCGGCGCTATCGCTATCTGCCGGTGGGCTGGTTTTGGTTTCTAGGGACACTGGTGCCGACCATCGGCGTTGTCCAGGTAGGTTGGCAGGCGATGGCGGATCGATACGCGTACCAGTCCTTCCTTGGTCTGTTCATCCTGATCTGTTGGGGTGTGGCTGATTGGGTCAGGCAAAGGCATCTGCCGAAAGCGCTGCTGCCGGCGGTCAGCGTCGCGGTGTTGTTGGTGCTGGCCATCGTCACCCATCGTCAGATTGGCTATTGGGGTGACGACCTTACGCTTTGGTCTCATACCCTGGAGGCCACCAGCGGGAACTGGGTAGCGGAAGGCATGGTCGGCGGCATCCTGTTGAAGCGAGGGGATCGCGAAGATGCCATGCGTCACTTTCAGGCCGCTATCGCTATCTATCCAATGGATTGGAGGAGTAACTACGCAATTGCCATAGACGAGCAGGAGCGCGGCAATCTGCGAGAGGCGATTCAGCGATATAAGCAGTCACTGGTTAACATGGAAGACCCTGTGCAGAAGTCAAGGGCTTATCAGAATATGGCCGTCGCGTACCGTGACCTCGGAGATCTCACCCAGGCAATGGAGTACCACCGCAAGGCGGTTGCGTTGAGCGCACTGAACCACTAGGAAGACTCTGATTAAGTCATGCGAAGTCCCTCAGCGGCTAAAGCCGGGTTTATTTGCTCGACTTTGCGGACCGCCTGAAGGCGGTCCCTTTCAAAACAATACTTAATCAGAGGTTCCCTAGTGCTATAACTCCATTCGTTGTATTAAGAGCTAATCGTGGTCTTAGGCCACTATAGTGGTCTAGAGTATGGATATGGCTGGTAACCTACGCGAGTTACCGCTGGGAAAGCAGGAAATCCACCATCTTCGTCCAGTTACCTTCCTGGCTTTTTTTCTTGCAGTTCATCCAGCCTTGACATAGGCTGAAGCTTCTCCGAACCTATAATTTGTATCCGGCTAACCCAAAGGCTTTGACAGTTGGGGATAGTCTCGACTATCCCGAAGGTCGCACCGTATGTACCGCGTTCTTTCGATCAGCAGCAATTCTCGTCTGCTACAGTCCAGAAATGACGCTATGGCAATGGCGGGCTTTTCCATTATTTCGCCCAAGCTACCGGAACAAGCACCAAAGCTGATTGCCAAACAGAAGGTGGACGCTGTCGTGATCGGGCATTCGGTTCCGGTATTGTTGCGCAAGGCACTCATCATCGAATTGCGTCGACGCTGCCCGAACTGCATTGTCTGCTTCGTGTATGTCGACGATTTCAAGACACAAGAAGAGCCGCTTGCCGACGTCTCCCTGGACGTAACCCACGGGTCAGGGCCGCTGTTGATCGCGCTGCAAGAGCGCTTGCCGGGATAGCGCAGCACGCCCGGTCACGGCGGAGGAGCGCGGCGGAGAAGTCCCACTCATCCGAAAACCGCGGATGAGTGGGGCACCCGGCAATGTTCGTTAAAGCCTCTTGCAAATTTAGGTCGCTGACAGGTCCAACGCCCCTGGTGTATAAGGACTCTCATCATGAAATGCGCCGCTTCTCCGCCAGGGATTTCTCCTCTGATGTATTCCGCGCTTATGGCTCACCTTTCCCGTCTGTTTTTGTGGCTGATCTTACTTGGGATGGGTGCCTGCGCCGGCGCACAATCGAACGAAATCTATCTATCGCCTGCCACGAACCAAAGTAAGCCGATGACAGTCAATGACGTGATCAAACTGTCCAAAGCGGGGTTGGGTGACGACCTCATCATTGAGCAGATAAAGAAGAAGGGACAGCGCTTCGATCTCTCCACTGACCAACTGATTCAACTAAAGGCCGCCTCGGTCAGCGAGCGGGTCATCGCAGTAATGATCAATCCAAACGGTGGTAGTCCACTGATTGCGGAGCAGAAACCTGATTCAACTGCTCCGTCCGCGTCGGCTGTACCGTCTGCGCAACTCGCGTTACAAGCGAATAGACAGGCCTACCCGCCCAACGCAGTTCTGCCGACCGACATCGGCGTGTACGCCAAGCAGCAGGGTAAGTGGATCGAAGTGCTCCCAGAAGTAGTGAACTGGAAAACCGGCGGCGTGGTGAAGAGCGTGGCGACAGTCGGCGTCGTCAAAGGAGATGTAAACGGCCACGTCAATGGAAGCAGTAGTCGCAACAGGCTCGCGGCTCCGATTGACTTTCTCATCGTTGCCCCCGAGGGCGACGCAATTACAGAATACCAACTGTTACACCTACACGCGCATGGGGATAGCCGCGAGTTTCGCGCCGTTACCGGCGGTGTATTCCACGTTTCAGGCGGCGCGGCCCGTGACTTGGTCCAGTTTGAAAGCACGAAGACGGCATCCCGGACTTATATCGTCAATATTTCGCTGGGGTCTGGCGAATACGGTTTTCTACCGCCAGGAGCATTCACCTCTACCAACGCGGCATCGTCGGGCAAGATCTACTCATTTCGCGTGATTGAATGATGTTCCGGCGATCCGATCGTGCGTGACCGGTTGATCGGAGGACGTTTAAGAAGAACGATGGCGCGCCCTGAGAGATTCGAACTCCCGACCTTCTGGTTCGTAGCCAGACGCTCTATCCAGCTGAGCTAAGGGCGCCTCGAAAAGCAGCAAAGCCATTATAACAAAGGCGCGCGCCGACAGCTTTGCGGGTACCGATGAAATTTGCACCGAGCCTGTTTTCGACCGCGCGGAGGCGTGTCCCACCAACGTTAACTGCTTGCGTTTTGAGGCGACTGTAACCAGATGTTAAACTTTACTGCTGGCGATTTTGCCATCAAACTGGCTATATTGGAGTGGCTTTGCATTTTCTTTTCTTACCTGCCATGTACGTCGATCCCGGCTCAGGGAGCATGATGCTTCAGCTGCTACTGGGCGGCGTCAGCGGAATCTACGTTATCTTCCGAATGTTCAAACAGAAAATGCTCGGCCTGTTCGGGATTCGCACGGAATCGCCGGAGCCGGCTGCCGAACTGCCAAGAATTTCTCCTAAAGAAGACCAGGTCGGGCGGCAAGTTTAAGCACGATGCATCCAGATTTGCTGGCCGCAGACTTCCAGCGCGATCGCGGTTCGTTTCGCGATCCTGACGGATACATTGTCCGGCGGGGCGAGCGGATTTTCCGCGTCATTCTTCCTGGCGCAGTAGAGCGGTGGCGGAACTTCGCATCGTCGAAGCTGGCGGCGGAGCTGCAATCCGCGGGCCTGCTGGTCGGCACGCGCGAAGTGTCGCGCGAGGCGCTGGCCGCGGAGCTCGCGGTCCCTGCCGGTTCTCTGGTCCTGGAACATGAATGCATTCCCTTCCTCAGCTATCCCTACGAGTGGACCTTCGAGATGCTGCGCGATGCCGCGCTGTTGCAACTGGAGATCATGGAGCGCGCCCTGAAGGACAGCTGGATCCTGAAGGATGCCACTGCGTACAACGTGCAGTTTCGCGGAGTGACGCCGGTGTTCATCGACGTGCTGTCGTTCGCGCCGTTGCGCCGCGGAGACGTCTGGGCCGGCTACAACCAGTTTTGCCGCATGATGCTTTATCCGCTGATGCTGGAAGCGTACAAGCAGATTCCGTTTCAGCCGTGGCTGCGCAGCGAGCTGGAGGGCATCGACCCGGTGATTTTCAGCCGCATGTTTCGCGGGCTGGAACACCGGCGGCGCGGCGTGCTGAGCCATGTGACCGCGCAAGCGTATCTGCAACGGAAGCTGGCTTCGGCCACGCACAGCGTGCGGCAGCAGATTGAGTCAGCCGGCATGACGCCGCAGATGATTGCGCGCAACGTGCAGCGCCTGCGCAAGCTGGTGCTGAGCCTGCGCCTGCCGCCGCAGAAAACAACCTGGAACGATTATTCGCGCAGCCACTACAGCGATGACGCGCTGGCCCGCAAGGAAGAGTTCGTGTGCGAGTGCGTCGCGGGACGGCAATTCGCGCTGGTCTGGGACCTGGGATGCAACGATGGGCGCTTCAGCCGGATTGTGGCCGCGACCGCGGGCGACAGTGGTCGCGATGGACTCCGACGCGGGCAGCATCGACAGCCTGTATCGCGAGTTGCGCAGGGAGCAGCGCGGTAACATACTTCCGCTGCTGATGAATGTGGCGAATCCTTCTCCGGCGCAAGGCTGGGCGTGCGGCGAGCGCGCATCGCTGATGCAGCGCGGCAAGCCGGAGCTGACGCTGGCGCTGGCGCTGGTGCATCATCTCGTCATCAGCGCGAACGTTCCGCTGGCGGCGCTGGTACAGTGGCTGGCGGAGACGACGCGCGAGTTGGTGATCGAGTTCATCAGCAAGGACGACGCCATGGTACAGCGCTTGCTGCTGAACAAAGACGATACTTACGCGGACTATCATCGCGAGGGGTTCGAGCAATATCTGGAGCGATGGTTTCGCATCGAAGCGCGGGCCGAGCTGCCGGGCGGAACGCGATTTCTGTATCAGTGCAAGGCGCTTGGCTGAGGCTTTGTAAACTGTCATGTGCCGCCGGCTAAAGCCGGCTCGGGGAGGAAAAGGGGCTCATCGGCACGACTGAAGTCGTGCCCTGTTACAAAGCTTTTCGGAAGCGGATCTTTTCCGCAGCTCTGAAGTCGTGCCCTGTTACAAAGCTTTTCGGAAGCGGATCTTTTCCGCAGCTCTGAAGTCGTGCCCGGTTACAAAGCTTTCGGAAGCGGATCTTTTCCGCAGCTCTGAAGTCGTGCCCGGTTACAAAGCTTTCGGAAGCGGATCTTTTCCGCAGCTCTGAAGGCGTGCCCGGTTACAAAGCTTTCGGAAGCGGACTTTTTTTCGCGGCCTGTGAAAACGTGCTCGACTTGTTTCTGTGAAGAGAAGTAAACCGCCGAGACTTGATGCCAACTCCGCCAACCCAACGCGGCTTTCCGCTTGTGCTTCTCGCGCTGTTGTCGCTCGCGACCTTCGCCGTCGCCCAATCCGTCTATCAGGCAATCGCCGGCAACGCCGAGTTCGTCATCCTCAACCAGATTACGCATGCCGATCTCTGGCTGATTATCCTGTGCTTCAACGTGCTGCCGGCGGTTGTGCTTGCGCTGTTGTGGCAGGCGGTGCGCGTGGTTGCGCCAGCGGCCGCAGACAAGCTTCTAAGCGGCGCGTTCTGGCTGTTGCTGATTCCCTTCTCTGCTGGAGCTTCATAAGCGTTACCTTTCGCCGCTCCTGCAGTTTCATCACAACACCATGCTGGCGGTGATTCCGTTGGCGATCGCAGGGTGGATCGTCTTTCGCTACCGCGGCGAATTCGAACGATTCCTGCTCGTGCTGTCTCCAATCGTTCTGATTTTCCCAGCACTGTTCCTGTGGCGCACGTGGCACGAGGTATCGCCAACGGTTGCGCCCGCTACCAGCGCACATGCGAACTTTGCTGCCGGCGATACCAGCAATCCGCATCCGCCGGTTTTCGTGCTCATTCTCGACGAGTTCACACGCTCGGCGATTCTAGACAGCAACGGCAACATCGACGCTTCTCGCTTCCCGCACTTCGCCGAACTGGCGCGGCAGAGCACGTGGTTCACCAACGCAACCGCTAACGCCGAATACACCACGCGCTCGATTCCGGTGATCGTCACCGGCAATTTCCCTGACGGCAACGATGCCTCCGACGCTGCGTATCGCGACAACATCTTCCGCCTGCTCGCGCCCGCATACGACATCACTATTCACGAAGTGGTGACGCGCTTCTGCGCCAGTCCGGACTATCGCTGTCCCGATGCGACGCGCGTGCAGCAGCGCGGCCATCTGCTGACGGCGGTCGCTAAACTCTACCTGCTGCGCATCGCGCCCAACTCGGTGGTGATGAAACTTCAGGCTGACGACCTGCGCACCGAGCAGCAGCGCTTCCAGGAATTTCTCGGCGAGATCGCAGCGCCATCAGGCACCAAGCCGGAGTTCGAGTTCATGCATCTGGAGCTTCCGCACGCTCCTTATATGTTGCGGCCCGACGGCGCAATCCACGAAGAATCGCCGGGCGGATTCGATCCCACATTTGCCGGCAATACGAAGCTGCTGCAACATCTGCGCGACAATTACGAATTGCAGGTGCAGTTTGTCGATGGCGAGCTGGGCAGGTTTGTCGACACGCTGAAGCAGGCAGGACTTTACGATCGGTCGCTGATCGTCGTGACGTCAGACCATGGCGTCAGCTGGAAGAGCGAGGCTCCGGGCCGCGTGCTGAGCGCCGCCAACGCGGAGATGATTTTCCCGGTGCCGCTGTTCATCAAGCTGCCGGGCCAGAGCGAAGGCAAGGTCTCCGGCCAGGATGCGCAGTTGATTGACCTGACTCCGACGATCGCAGCCGTCGTGGGCATCAAGGTTCCATGGACGACCGCGGGACATGATCTGTTCGCGCCCGCCGGCGCGCCGCGCCAGAAGATCATGATCGACGCCAGCGGAAAGACGTTCGCTTATCCGCCGGAGTTTGCGGCAACAAATCCCGGCGGCAGCAAATAGGCCCAGGCCCACCCTCTCCCCAAAAGAAGGGGAGAAGGATGAGGCACCCGAGGTTGTTTGGTGACAGTGGTTATTGTTGGAAAGGGTGGGCCACCCGTCCGACCGAAAGGCTGTCATCGGCTACGCGATCTTGCTGCACGCCGACTCAACCTTCCGCATGATCCGCTCCGCCCACTGCACTGCTGCGGCAACCATGCCGTCGCTCCGCGGACTGTCTCGCGAATTGAACAGATCCTCGGTGGTCTTCAGGTGCCGCGCCACCAGGATGCCGGCAATAATTCCGATGACGCGCTTGCGGCCTTCGTCCATTTGGCGATCATAGCAGTTTCGCTATTTGTTCGCCATCCATATGGGCGCGCTTGGGATTCCCAGGTCTCGAAAAACGCGAGACCTGGGACACCCGACGATGTTAGGTGATCGTAGTTATGAGGCGACCCGCACTTTGTTGCCATCCATTTTGGGAATTGTGGTTACCTTCGTTTGCAAACTTCCGCTTTCCTTCTCAGACCAGGTCTGTGGGGCAGGTAAGCTGAAGGTGCATCATGACCCACCCTGTCGGCAAAAAGACGCCGACAAGGGTGGGGCACCCGTGCTTTGCGGCACCGGAATATTCCGGCCCCGGGGTGTAAGTCGGCGGGATGGACAAGAATCCCACCCAACGCCAAGGGAGGGCGTTGGATGGGGCACCCGCGGTCTTTGACAACTTGAGGAATCGTCTGCCTTCCCCTAATTACGGTGGGATTGTCCCCGGTTTTAGCGGGGAGGGTCGGGAAACAGCGCAGTGTGCCGCCGGCTGAAGCCGGCTTGAGATGACAAAAATAAACGGCTTATCGGCACGACTGAAGTCGTGCCCTGTTACAAAACGTTCAATGCGAAGTTTTCAGTAGCTGTAAAAGTCGGGCCCTGATACAAGGCATTCAAACCGGAATTTTCTCAGCCGTCTGTTTTAGCGTGCTAAGTCCTTGGGGCTCAAATTTTTAGCTGTAAGTCCTACGGGCTCAAATTTTTGCGGGGAGTTTTGTGTGGAATCAATAATTTAGGAGCAAAAGAGGGGGAGGGGGATCCCGTAACGGTTTGGTTACTCGCCCGCGCTGCTGGCAAAGGTCGCCCACCGGGATTGGGCACCCCGACATCGTGGAGATTGCGTCGGAGTGGACGGGCAAGAAACGAGAGCCAGTGAGAATGCCGTCGAAGGGGGTCGAACTACCCCACCCAAGCAACCCAGGCTTGGATGGGGCACCCGCGCTGCTGGCAAAGGTCGCCCACCGGGATGGCACCCGACATCGTGGAGATTGAGTCGGAGTGGATGGGCAAGAAACGAGAGCCAGTGAGAATGCCGTCGAAAGGGGTCGAACTACCCCACCCAAGCAACCCCGGCTTGGATGGGGCACCCGTAAGGTCGTAGGCTGCAGCACCCGCTTGGCCCTAACGGGTCTTAGCGAGAAACATGCTGCTGCCCTCGGGGAAAACAATCCATAACCCCTGTGTGAGCTGCGATTCCACGGGAAGCTGGTCTCGTATGTATGCGGGCAAGAACCTCGGAGGCATGGTGTCGAATTGCAGCTCGTCCAGATTGAATTGGAGATCAAGCCCCCTGCCGTCGGAGCAGTTCACCAGAAAGCCGTCCCGGGAGAGATTGGCGATGCGTCCTTGTCCCTTGTACTCCGCCGCGTCGGAATCAAAAACGAACACAATCCGGCTGTGACACAACTGGGTGAGTATCGCGAACCCTTCGTCAGCGGTTAACACGGACCCCCCTCTAACGGACTGGGACTGGGCCTGCACGCGGACTGTAACGGCTAGAAAATCTCCGTGTAAGGGTCTTATACACCCTTCTCGCCAGAATTTGGCGAGAGGATTCGGTTATAGTGTGGCAAGCTACGGCCGGAACTTACAGCTTCTATCGCTACTCTATGAGTGTGCAAACTATCGACGAGGTAGTCTCCGCGTTGGATACGATTGTTCAGCAGTCCTATGACAACGCTAGCCGCCTGGGCTACTTTGCGGCGCTCTACCGGCGAGTGACTTGCGCGGTGCGCCAGGGCATCGCCGGCGGCAGCTTCCAGAATGGTCCTCTGATGGAGCAGCTTGATGTAGTTTTCGCGTCGCGATACCTCGCTGCGCTGGCCACTTTTCAGGCTGGCGGGACAGCGACTCGCAGCTGGATGCTTGCTTTCCAGGGGTGCAACGACGCCGACCTGCTCATCCTACAGCAACTGCTGGTTGGCATGAACGCGCACATTAACCTCGATCTTGGGGTTGCCGCTGCGCAGGTCAGTCCCGGGGAACAGCTACCGCAACTCAAGGCAGACTTCGACGCGATCAATGCGGTACTGGCAAATCTGGTGGGCACCGTGGCATCGGAGATCGCAGCCGTTTCTCCTCTGATTGGTGATCTCGAGAAGATTGGCTTGCGCGACGAGACTTCGCTGGTCAACTTCGATATGACCGCGGCACGTGACGGGGCGTGGTTGACCGCCCAGCGTCTAGCCGGCGAACCGTCGCTCCTGCACGGGGTCACGATTGACGGCCTCGATCTCGCGGTCTCGATTGGCGGCCGCGCGATTCTGTATCCGCCTGTCGGCGGCGAGGGTCTAAAGGTTATTCAGCAGGCGGAAAGCAAGGACGTCCGCCTGGTGATTGAGACCTTGTCGCAAGGCGGCTCAGCCAGTGCCGCTCGAGTAGCGGGGGCAAGTTAAACCGACATGCCCTCCGGTAATGCTTGGCCAGTGCAGTTCTCGCCGGCCAGAACTTCATCGGTAACGCAGCCCCACCCCTCTTGTCGCCAACTAAAAAGGGTGGGAGCCAAATAACCTGGACCCGTGCGGGTGCCAATCTTAAACGGTCTTACTCGTCGCCCGCCTGCTGATATCCGGTCGCCGCAACGGGTCAACGCTCACGATCGCATGAATGGAAACGCGCGGATTTCGAGACACCAGGACCCAGCACCCTCAACTATTGCTGGGGTGTGGTTGTGGTGGTCGATGTGGTGTCCCTTCTCACTTCCGGTGGCGGCGCGCTCGTAGTGGTGGTCGTATCGGTCTGCTTTACCTTCGGTTGGGGCGTGACTGTGGTCGTCGTCGTATCAGTCTGCTGGGTCTGCGGTTCCGCCGGCGTAACCGTCGTATCCGTGGTCTCACTGGTCTGGGCCTGCGTCGGAGCTGCCGGATCATGTGAGGTCGTAGTGGTAGATTGCGTGGTGCTCTGTGCCATTACCGGCAGGGACAGGGCGATCACGATGAGCGACCCCAGGACAACTGCAAATAGCATCTTGGATTTCATTTGGTTCTCCTTATTACGTCGGTCAGACGTCATGGTATGGCTTCCACTACCACTTAATCTGGTCACAATTGCTCTCGGGAGGATAGCCGCCACACGAACGCTGGCTCGACCACCTGTCCCAAGCGACAGTTCCCACCACTTCGCCATTGTGGTGAACTTGAGCCCGCGGGCGGATGAGGAGCATTGGGATCGATTGCCGTCCGTTTTTTCGCAGGCAGCTGGAAGATGTCTCAGGGCAACAACCACGCCGGCCGAGTAGCTGGTGCAATAACCAATCAGGGCAGCTTGTAGTTGCTGCCCGATTCAGTGCAGTCACACCGCGGACTGGGGATAAAAGATGAAAACAAGCAGAATGATCATGGTAGTCGCCACTCTAATGGGAACCTTGGCTGTCGTTTCCTGCAGCACCCAGCAAGGTCCGGTGCGCGAGGCCATCTCGCACAAGGACGATTATCAGCAGGCCTACATCTACGGGTTCCCGATGCTGATGAACTACGGGGTCATGTACGAATACTTCGTTGACAAGAACTCGGGCCAATACAAGGCCCCGTTCAACCAGATTTACAACGAAGCGCGGGTCTTTACGCCCAAAGACACCGCCATCATCACTCCGAACAGCGACACCCCGTACTCATTCGTTGGAGCGGACTTACGGGCGGAGCCCATCGTTCTGTGCGTGCCCAAAATTGAAAAGACCCGGTACTACGACGTTCAGCTTGTGGACATGTACACGTTCAACTATGGATACATAGGCAGCCGCGCCACCGGCAACGATGCCGGCTGTTACATGATCGCTGGACCAAACTGGAAAGGTGCTACGCCAACGGGAATCAAGAAGGTATTTCATTCCGAGACGCAGTTTGGGCTGATTGGCTACCGTACCCAGCTGTTTGGCCCGAAGGACATGCCGAACGTCGTAAAGATTCAGTCGGGTTACAAAGTTCAGCCGCTGTCCGCGTTCCTGCACCAGCCAGCTCCCCCGGCTGCGCCAGCAATCGATTTCCCGCCGTTCACCAAGGACGACATGAAGCTGCCGTTCCCGAAGTATCTAAACTTCGTCTTGCAATTCTGTCCGCCAGTCGAAGAAGAAAAGGCACTCCGCGCCAAGTTCGCGACCATCGGAATCGAGGCGGGCAAGCCGTTTGACCTCGCCAAGCTCTCCGAGGCAGAGAAGGCGGAGGAGGCTCTTGGCGTCAAGGAAGGGTACGACGCGATTGTGAAGCAGAAGGACGAGATCGGTAAGAACATCAACGGATGGCTCGTAGGGTCAGCGTTGGGCGACCGCGCCTTTTTCAACGGCAACTGGCTGCTTCGGGCCGCCGCTGCGCTGGCAGGAATCTACGGCAACAGCGCTGAGGAGGCCGTGTACCCGTTGGCCAAAAACGACGCCGCTGGAAATCCGCTTGACGGCAGCAAACATAACTACACCCTGACGTTTGCCGCAGGCCAGTATCCGCCGGTCAATGCCTTTTGGTCGGTGACCATGTACGACAGTAAGACGCAGTTGCTGATCGAAAACCCGATCAATCGCTATCTCATCAATTCGCCGATGCTGCCAGCCATGAAGAAAAATCCAGACGGCTCGCTGACCATGTATATCCAGAAGGACGCGCCGTCAGCGGACAAGAAAGCAAATTGGCTGCCCGCGCCGAATGGTCCCATCTATCTGGTGATGCGGCTGTATTGGCCGAAGACGGAGCCGCCATCCATTCTGCCGCCGGGTGACGGCACGTGGAAGCCGCCCGCCATCCTGGCGGCAAATTGATTGTCCGTCAACCAGGACAGGCCTTCGTAACTGTTCCGGTACAATTCGTCTTCTAAGCCCCGCAAACGACTGCGGGAGAGTGGCGATGAGAATCTTGCAAGCGGCTTTCACATTCGTGGTTGAGAACCCAGCGGGCTGGAGCGCCGATTGGGCCTGGGGCTTGCCCTTGATTGTGCTCACCGTGCTCATCCACGTCCTGGGCCTCGGCCTGGTGAGACAGCGCGGCCTGCGTTTTTCCACGCGCAAGAAAGGAAGCCGTCACCCGATCGGTATTTTCGTGCTGGTCATGGGCTCCGCGACCTTGCTGGCCACCGCGCTGCACGGGTTCGAGGCGGGCATCTGGGCCATGGCCTACCGTGCCCTGGGCGCTCTGCCTAATAACAAGACCGCGATGCTCTATTCCCTGAACGCGATCACCAGCTACGGGCATACCAACATAGATCTCGCAGCGCACTGGCAACTGATGGGAGCTCTGGAGGCGCTGAACGGCTGGCTGCTGTTCGGGCTGACGACTGCATTCCTGTTCGGCATGCTGGAAAAAGTCTGGGCGACAGACGACAGCGGACGACACCGGTAGTGCCCCGGCTGCTGACTCTCTTTATGAATTGTCATCCCCGACCGGCGACTTTCAGCCCCGCATCCGGCATCCTCCAACAATTTGTCATTTTGACCAAGGGCTTCAGCCCGCGCGGAGGGACCTGCTGTTTCTTTATGGCGCTCCGCCGTTGGCTCCGCGCTGGCCTTCGGCAGAGCAGAAGCATTCGTCTTGGCTGCGTTGACACTGGCCTGAAGGCCAGCTCTACCCATGCGATTGTCATCCCAAGCGCAGCCCCGCTTCGGGCGGAGTCGAGGGATCTGCAATTCCCCCGACGCGCGGAATCTCCGGCAGCTCGCGCCTAAGGTTGGCGGCGTAGCGCGGGGGCCTGATCTTTCCGTCTGTGTTGGGAGTACCGGAAGCTGTGACTCGCGGAAATGATGCGATCAGATATTCACAAACGAGGTGCCAATTGTGGAGTAAGCTGAAAGCAGTTAGGCAAGCGAAACGCGCCAGCCGGTTTTCGTAATCCCAGTTCTAATGTCCCTCTGAGCGACGCGCCTTCCACGCAGGCAATTCAGGAAAGCTGTACCTCAAGTATTCACCGTCACAAGAAATTAGGCGCTGTCATGAACCACGCAACTAAGAAATCCGCCGTCGAAGATTGTGTCCGGATTAAGGACCTTGGCTACGGTTCCTCGCACCAGATTCGCATGTATGGCCAACAATTCGAGATTGTTTCCGATCCCGTTCCTGACGGGAATGGAGTTTCGGTCCAGGTCACAAGTACTGCCGAGCCGGCGAAACGGACGCTGCGGCTTCCGACCTCGATTCTCGTAGGTTTCAAAGATTTCTTCCCAAAGCCGCTTGAGTCGTAGCTGGTGGGGATTTCTGGCTCGTGGCGACAGCCGTCTGCTTATTCTTGAAGAAATATATTGAGAAGGGTGTTGTGAACCCGAATCTCGCCGTTGTATTCGATGAAGCCCAGTTTCCTGAAGCGGTTCATAAAGAAACTCACTCGCGATCGGGTTGTGCCAATCATCTCAGCTAATATCTCCTGGCTGATCTTCGGCACCACCGTCTCCGGTTTGCTTTCCTTGCCAAACTGAGCGAGCAGTAACAAAATCCTCGCCAGCCGCTTTTCGCTGGAATTGAAAAGCTGGTCCACCAAGTCCGCTTGTATGCGCGCGTTGCGCGTGAGAAGAAAAGACATGAACATCTCAGCCAGTTGTGGTTCGTGATAAAGTACCCGGACCATTTCCGGTTTGCTGATCTTGAGGAGTGCGCACTCGGTCATCGCGGTGGCAGTCTCAAGTCGAAGAGGGTGAGCTGAAGCCATGCAGTTCTCGCCCAGGAATTCTCTGGTACTCACCAGGGCAATCGTTGCTTCTTTTCCGTTCGCGGATGTCACCGTTACCTGCAGTCGGCCTGATTGCACATAAAAAATTGTGTCCGCAGGGTCGCCTTGGGCGTAGGCGACTTCATTCTTCTTCAGATTGACAACTCTTCTGCCCAATCCAGCTCTCGCGAGAAAGGCCTCGGCATCGAAAGCCACATCGCCATTTCTTGGTTTTGGATCGGGCGTTTGACGCCGGGAACGACTGGCGGTTACTTTGCCAGGCAAAACTTTCTTGGAGCCAATCGAGTCAACTGGAACAATTCCAGTGGGCGACCAGGCCTTGCCCGTAATGCCCCTCGCACTCATTTCGCGCCTCCGAAGGGCTGATCTTTACACTTCCACATGTTACATTTTAGCATTCGTCCGTTGGCCGCGCCTGTTCAACATTGCACAGTTAACCAATTAGTAATAGCTGACTGCGTGAGCACTTTTGCACAGCCTGCTCCCTTCCTGAGTTTTAGTCTTGGTTTGTCGAAGGCCTTGTGCCAACACCTCTAAGGGAGGGGATTCCAATGCGTCGCCAAAGACTCTCTCCCCTGCGTCTTCTCCTCGTTGTGATACTTAGCACTGTGATGTTTTCTGTGCACGTAACGTGGTCGCAGGAAATGTCACCCGGGAGCAAGACTCCAGTGCAAGTGTCAGTCCTTGCTCCGCCATCGGTGGCGGTTCTAGAGGCTGGAATACGTTTCAATCCAGCTTATGGAAAGTTGTTGCCATTTGCGCCAAACGAAGGATCTTCGCTGAAATTCCGCCCATTTGACCCCGGCTACCTTTTCGCGCCCACTAAGAACGGCTTGTCGAAGGGACCTTGGCAGCTCACAAAGATGGATGAGCAGCAGGTTAAAGCGAATCAGTTCATCGGCAACCCTCCGACCGCACGGCTTATATTCCCCATCCCGCAAACGGCAGTGCATTATGGCGAGCCTGATGGCGGCGACGCCCTGCAATACTACGGGCATCGCATCCCCTGGGCTGGCCGGATCATGCTGGGGGTTGGTCGGCAAGCTGAATTTCATCCGCGAGTCTTCCGTGTATTCGAGCTAATAAGGCCGGCGTTAAGCCTGGGGAAACCGACCTACCCGCGGTGGCTCGGCAGGTAAGGCGGAGAATGTAAACTTTTGGAGGTACCGATGCCAAGCAAGCGTGCGCTCACCCTTAAGCCGGGAGCGCTTCTCAAGAGGATCGGCAGCGAGCGTACGAGCCGGGAATACGGCAACAAACAATCCATTTTTTCTCAGGGCGATGCTGCGGATGCGATGTTCTACATCGAAGCAGGAAGTGTGAAACTGACGGTGCTATCCAGCGGCGGCAAGAAGGCCGTTATCGCTATTCTGCGGCAAGGCGACTGTTTCGGGGAAGGCTGTTTAGGAAGGAAGTCCCGGCGGATGTCCACGGCGACAGCGGTGCACTTGACCACCATCGCGCGGGTGGAAAAGGCGATCATCGTTCGAATCATCCATGACGATCCCGTTTTCGCAAGGCTATTTATCGCGCACTTGCTGTCTCGCGTTGCCCGAATTGAAGAAGACTTCCTGGATCAACTCTTCAATTCGAGCGAGAGGCGACTGGCGCGAACTCTCCTGGCGCTGGCGAACTTCGGTACGAAACCCAGGCTGGATCCCGCCATCCTTAACGTCAGCCAGGGAACCTTGGCGGAGATGGTTGGCACCACCCGGTCGCGAGTGAGCTTCTTTATGAACCGGTTCCGCAAGTTGGGCCTCATCGATTACAACGGCAGCTTGCGCGTGCACCGAGCCCTGCTCACCTTCCTTCTCCACGAATAGGCGCCACCCGGGTCGCCCATTTCCACACCCCTCCCCCTACACCACCAAAGTGGTTATATGTGCAATTTTGACCAGTCTTCTCGAAGGCGAAAAAGCTAACCTCAGAAGCCCATCCAATTAGGCAATCGCACCGGAGGTGCAATCATCATCGACGTCGTCATCGCTGACCAACATGAGCTTTTTCGCATCGGGATGCAGGAGGTGCTGGCGGTTGCGGACGACGTTCGCATTGTCGGTCAAGCCCAGTCTGCCCAAGAGTTGTTGGACACACTGAAAAAGGTCGAACCTCACGTATTGATGTTATCGACGAACTTCCTGCCAGCGTTTTCGAAGATCCGGCGGATGTTGAAGCGGCGCCAGACGGCGCTGCTCCTGCTCGCGGAGGAGAACGACCGAATTGCCTATGTGCGCTGGTTGCGAGCGCGGGGCGTCGTCTATCGTTCGATGGATGGGCCCGCTCTCATCGATGCTATGCGCCGAGTAGCGCGAGGCGAGCTGTTTGTTCAGGACCGGAGCTCTGACATCAGAGAAAAGCGGCCCGCAGTTGCATGATTGAGAATACCTCGTTTTCGTGTTCGTCTCTGCCCGCTGCAGCCACTCCCTTCTCAAAACCGACCAGTGAAAGTCCGGCCATCCTGTTTGACCTTGTGTGATTGTCAGGTCCGCCTTCCGAACGAGACTGGAGGAGTCTCGAGATACATGCTGCATGAAGTGTCCTCTTTTGCTCAGACCAGAAGGAACCCAGAATGCGAGAGTAAGCATGTGAGTTTTTCTCCCGGTAATCCCGGTCAGGAGCAAACATGCCGAACGGCTCGAAGGCACAGATTCTGGTCGTGGATGACGAACCCAGTATTCGCGAAAGCTTAGGAATGTTGCTTACGTCGGTTGGATACGACGTGGCCATCGCGGCAAACGGCGTTAGCGCTGTATCGCACCTGGACCAGAGGGTTCCGGATTTGATCGTCACCGATCTCAACATGCCAGAGATGTCGGGTATGGAGTTGATCTCACACATTCGTAGCCACTATCCATCGATTTTGATCGTGGCGATGAGCGGCGACTATCAAGGCGATGCCGTGCCGGCAGGCATCATCGCTGATCGCTACTACCCTAAAGGACAGCATCCTCACAATCTGTTGACCGTAATCGCAAGCTTGATCGAGAGTCAGGCCAGCAAGGGTGTTTACGAAAACCGCTCTCCGGCGACTCTGGATTCTTAGAACCTTAAGGAGGAAAGTATGATTGGAACCGTTTTGATCGTTCTGCTGGTGTTATTTCTTGTGGGCGCTCTCCCAAGGTGGAATCACAGCCGTTCCTGGGGTTACTTCCCGAGCGGCGGGTTGGGTTTGGTCCTGGTCGTCGTTGTCATTTTGCTGTTGCTTGGCCGCATTTAGTTGAACGGTGCTAACGCTCGACGCCCCCACGCCCTGCTGCCATTGCCAACGTAGTGACCTCACCGTGGACTTCGTTGGAAGTAGAGACAAACCTGTGTTGACCACATAGTCGCACCTCAACACACCCAACCAGGCCAAAGGGAGGCATTCATGCTTTGGACAATTTTCGTTATTCTGCTGATTCTGTGGCTTCTCGGCTTCAGTCTCCACATCGCAGGCGGTCTAATCCACCTCTTGTTGGTCGTTGCGGTCGTCGTTCTGGTTATCAACCTGATCAGCGGTCGCAGGACAGCCTGATCTTCACGGCGACAATCGCCCTCTCACAAGTTGGGTCCACAAAATAGCGTGGAATGAAAAGGAAAATGTCTTTATGAAGAAATACGCAATTGGTTTATTGACTCTATCCCTGTCCACCCTCGCCTTTGCTGGCTCCGGCGAGCAAGACACCTCAGCACGCTTACAAGCAGCCGGCACAGTCATGAACGAGATCATGGCTGCACCTGACAAGGGTATCCCGGAGGAAGTGCTGAATGGCGCCAAGTGCATCGCCGTGGTGCCGAGCATGGGGAAAGGTGGCTTTATTGTGGGCGGCGAGCATGGACGTGGCGTAGTCACCTGCCGCACTGGCCATGGGTGGAGCGCCCCGGCATTTATTTCGATCGGTGGCGGCAACTTTGGCTTCCAGGCCGGCGCCCAGTCAGTTGATCTTGTCATCTTGTTCATGAATGACAAAGGCGTGCAGGGGTTGCTTTCGAGTAAGTTCGAACTCAGCGGCGAAGCCTCAGCCACGGCGGGTCCGGTTGGAAGGCATGCCTCGGCAGGTACCGACTGGAAGATGAACACGGAAGCCTTGAGCTACTCGCGTACCAAAGGCTTGTTTGTAGGAGTTGCTGTGGATGGCGCTAAGATCCAGCAGGACAAAGACTCAACCATCGCTATGTACGGCAAGGATGTGTCTTTTCATGAAACGCTGTCAGGCAAAGTGCATGCCCCAGCCACCGCTGACCCGTTTCTCGCAGCTGTAAAGGCGGCCGAAAAACAGACGCACGAAACTGCCGAAAGCAAGTAGGTGAGATTGTCCGGCGTGGCTTTCAGGCACGCCGGATAGTCTTATCTCGGGAAATCCAAAATTAAAGTGGAACAAGGACAACCATTATGACGACAAACGAGCAGAGTAAGTGTGCGCACCTACCATGCAGGTGCATGGTGCAACCCGGCAACAAATACTGCGGACAAGCCTGTAAGGAAGCCGGATCGGCAGAAGTCGAGATTGCATGCCAGTGCGACCACGGAGCCTGTCCGCTGACGGCATGAAGACGCATAGGCTGCTGGCGGGCAACCTGGCCTTGCCATGAGCACGATATCGGTCGCGCCGCCTGACCCGAGTTCCATTACGTGATCGCCGCGAAACTCAGTTGCCAAGGTAGCCGCGCATAGCAAAGAGCAGGATCCAGCGAACTGGACCCTGCTCTCGAGTTTCAGCCTGGTGTAACAGTTATCTTCGCTTGATCATCCAGCCGATCAACACTCCGGTTGCGATGCCTACCGCGAAAGTGGTCACAATTGTTTCTACAGGGTGTCGCTGTAGCCGCTTGGTCGTATCGTCGATAAACTCTTCCGCCGCATCGCCGCCTTGTTTTGCGACGCGCCGCGCTGCGCCTACGCTATCCTCAAGTGCATCCGCGACGGCGGAGGCTGCCCGCGAAGCCTTGCGCGCCGTCTCGGCAACCTGCTCACCCGTTCGTTCCAACACTGATTGCATCATTCGATCCTGACCTCTCTCTTGTCGCGTTCGTTAGTTAGTTCGCTTACTGGCCAACGCTCTTTTCAACCTTGCCGACCCAGTTTTGTACCTTGCCGGCGTTCTTTTCAACGTTGCCGTCAGCCTCCAGGTCGGGGTTGTTGGTAAGCTTGCCAACTTTCTCCTTGATGGTTCCCTTAACTTCGTGGATCTTGCCTGTGGTTTGGTCGTCAGTGCTCGGTTTCATCATAAATTTGTCCTCTCTGTTTCCTAAGTAGCGGTGACTTGACGCCTACAGCCGAGAAATACCCGGCCTGTCGGGTCAGGCGACGCGTTTGTCTATTGATGTTTGCGACTGCACCAGCTCGTCGAAAAGTGAGCGGTAGTGAATCATCGCGGTGCGCAGTTCTTCTGTACTGGCTTCGCCTCTGCCCAGCCGCAATGCGATGTTATGCGCCGAGCGGTAGTTCTCCACCACGCGGGGATGGTCGACGGAAATATCGGCAGCGCGCTGATCAAAATCGGTTACGGGATAGCCACGAGCCTGCATCAGCGAACACACCAGCTCGTCGGCTTCGGTCACTGCACCCTTCGGGAAATCGACAAAGCGGGATTGCACCGCCTGCCACTGGGACACGTAGCGTTCACGTTCCGCCAGATCAAGATCGCGGATCTTCAGCATTTCGACTCGCGTTTCGCGATCTGCCAGCTTGGCTTCAGCTTTGCGTTCGGACCCGTGCTGTCGAACCGCCCGATCGTACTCCGGGCCGAAGCGGTCGCGTAGTTCTGCCGTGGTCTTCTTGCGCTTACGCACGTACAGGGCAATGCCAACCACGATTACCAGAAGCACTACGACTGCAAGAACAATCAGTTTGGGATCCATCAGATTGAGATTCATCGAGAGACTCCATTTAAGGCTTGAGTGCCTGCAACAGGTAAGGGCTCGGTTTGGAGCCTAGTCTGCGGCTAAATAGAAGTATCCCTCGATCCGTTGCCAAAATCTGGTCAGAATTGCTCGCTCAATCGTGTGTGTGGCAATAATCCTTCCGTCTGTGATGGGAAGTACCGGAGGCTGTGACTCGTGGAACCCACTCATTCGAAACCCGCGAATGCGTGGGGCACCCGGCCAGACCCGAATCGTGAGTTGTGATCGCCTGGTTTCGACAACTATCTATCCTATTTGGGGTCTGCCAATCAACGAGTTGTACACGTCAGGCCCTTGCCGTCCATTGACCCGATATCGTCAGAGGCAAATCTTAGCGTGATTTTTCGGTCAAAAGTTGAGTAATCCGCTGCGGTCCAATCGTATACAGAATATATGTCGGCTCTTCCCATGACATTGAATACGACAGCTGAAACCGAAACGGCAAAGATTGCGCGAGGCTTACGTGAGAGAGATATGGAGCTTCTTGCAGATCTGGTGCAGCGCTATCAGCATCGACTGGTGCGCTACCTGCTATACCTCACCGGGAGGCGAGAGTATGCCGAGGACCTTGCGCAGGAGACCTGGGTTCGCGTGCTACAACGGGGCAGCCAGTACAACGGGCAGCAGCGGTTTGATCCATGGTTATTCGCGATCGCCCGCAATTTGGCAATAGATTACCTCCGGAAAAAACGAAAAGCGGTAGAGGCAGCTTCCTTGCCAAATGATCCCGATGCAATGCTGCTGTTACCCTCCTCCGGCCCTTCCCCATTCGAAGCCGCGGCTCGAAGCGAAGACGCAATGCGTCTGGCCGGCCGGCTGCAGATTCTGTCACCGCTGTATCGCGAGGCTTTGCTGCTGAGGTTTCAAGAAGACCTGTCTCTTGCGGAGATGGCTCAGGTCTTGGGCGCCCCCACTACAACGGTGACGTCCAGAATCTATCGCGGTCTTGCAGCACTGAGATCCGCATTTGAGGAGGGTGATTCGCATGGAGGGTGACAAGAGATTTCGCGAGCTTATCGACAGGTCTTTTGTAGAAGAGGTTTCAGAGCGCGAAAGACAGCTCATCCATGACCACATCCGCGACTGTGATGGCTGCAAGCGCTACCTCGAGCTGACTGCGCGTACGATTCGCGGGTTGCGGGAATTCACCTTTACCAGTGAATCAGATTCGCATGCCCAGGTCCGTGAGATTCTTGCGCATCACACCGGGACAATGCGACAGCAGAACGTGCAATTCAGGGTCTGGGCTGCATTTGCTGTAGCACTCTCGATGTCATTTTTGGGATCGGCACTTGTCTACCAGGTGGCCAAGCTCCTGACGGTCCCAATGCATTTCGACACTGCTCAAGTCCAGGCAGGCGTGCTCGTCTTTTGGCTGCTGCCATCTTTTTGCGCGGCCTTATGTCTGTTCGCGGCGCCTGGTGAGAATAGAGGTATTGCATGACACAGCTATCGGCGGTGCTTTTGATAGCGTTCTTGGCCGGGCTTGTAGTTGCGGCTGTCTTGTTGGGAACCGCAAGACGGAATGTTCTACCCAGGTCTGCCATGGCCATCGCAGCACTGGCGATCCCGATTTGGGTAGTCTATTTTGCTTCCAGCCAGGGCCGTTCCTTACTTGCTTCCCAAGGATTTCTCAGTACCATGCCGGAAGCGCTTTGCTTTGGCTTAACGTTTGGCGTCTTCACCGCGGCTTTTTTCCTTGCCCTCGGATATGTTTATGGGGACGCAAAAAGGCGTCAAATGCCTGCTTGGGCCTGGGTGATTGCTGCTTTCCTCATACCCAATTTGATTGGATTCATCCTTTATTTTCTGTTCCGAGGGCCTCTCCTTGGGCCTTGCAGTTCCTGTGGCAAGCCTATTCGAGGGGGAGAAGCATTCTGCTCACACTGCGGATGCTCGCAGGGTTCCAGTATCGGACGCATCACAGCTGACAATCGCACAATCTGAAGTAAAAAAGGTGGTAATGACCTTGCATCGCACAAAACGGAGGACGGTATGAAACGTGAGCGCGCCTTACAGGTAGTGTTGGTGTTGGTGGGCTTGTTTTATTGCTTTTGGGGCTATCTCCTGTTCGACGATCTGTGGCACTCCAGGTGGCTTAGCGGGCATAGTGACGTCATGCCGATGTTCCTGAGCCTTAACACGGCGCTTGGGGTCTGTCTGTTGCTGGCCGTTAATCAGCCGGCCAAGCATCGCTTGATGATCGCCTATGGGGCGTGGTCAAGCCTTGCCCATGGGTTCACGATGACAATCATGTCGGCGCAGGCCGTGGCGCACGGGATGCACAGGAAGGATAGCCCCCAGGACATTGTGATCTTTCTCGCGATTGGAGTCACGCTGCTTGCACTCCTCCCGGCAAAACAACCATCGCCGGCCGGCGCGCCTATCAGTGAGCCGCGCTTTGCCGAACGCTAGGGGAACCTTCCACCGCGCGCGCGGATGCCGGGTGCCCCACTCATTCGCGGGTTTCGAATGAGTGGGCTCCGCGAGGCGGGATACGTTATCCTCAGCGGCCACTCCTGACAGTTGACCTCTACCTCTTTCGAGTTGTCATCCCGAGCGCAGCCCGCACTCTCCTTTGAATTGTCATCCCGAGCGCAGCCCGCACTCTCCTTTGAATTGTCATCCCGAGCGGAGCCCGCTTCGGGCGGAGTCGAGGGACCCACGGTTCCTCCAACGAGCGGAATCCGCGGCAGCCCGCGCTTAATGTTGGCGGCGTAGCGCGGGAGCATGAGCTGAGTTCGAGCCGATCCGCCGTTGCTCCAAAATGCGCCAGATCGCTATCAATGTGCGCCGCACGGCCCACGAGGATGAGATTGACTGCCTTCTTGAAGTCTTTCGCCGCTAAGGTGAATTCAATCACTCGGGCCGCCTTTCGCAATCGCATCTGAATCGCCAATCGCAATTTCCAGCCTTGGCAAGCTCTTGACGATCTTCATCGTCTCCAGGCTGACGGTGATGACTTGGCCGACGAGGCGCACGATGTATTCGGGATCGTCGCCGCGGTTGGGATCGTTGACGATGCCGCTGCGCTTGTCGGTGGAAACCTGGTACTGATCGATGACCCACTCCAGTGCCGAGCGATTGCCCAACCGGTATTCGTAGGTTTCGAGCGGAATGCCCTTCAAGGTCAGAAAATCGTTGTAGACGAGCGAAGCCTTGTCCTTGCTGAGGCGCATCTTTTCCACGCGCCAGTTGAGTTGTCCTTTTTCGACGCGCTCCAGCGGATATGGCGTTTGCTGTTCGTAATTGACATGAAGCTCGGCGAGTTGGCGGCCAGCTTCGACGAACCGCCAAAACACTTGGGTGTCATCCTGAGCGGAGCGAAGCGGAGTCGAAGGACCCCTATTCAAACCAACACTCTTCGCGTCAGGGTAGAGCGGGACTTCAGCCCCGCGTCCAGCATCCCCCACAACATTGTCATCCCGACCGAGGGCTTCAGCCCGAGTGGAGGGACCTGCTGTTTCTTTATGGCGCTCCGCCGTTGGCTGCGCGCTGGCCTTCGGCAGAGTGGAAGGGACACTCAAGGCGTCTTTTCGGCTGGCCTGAAGGCCGGCCCCTTCAAGGACAGAACCCGCGTCTGCACCGACGAACGGAATCCGCGGCAGCTCGCGCTTAAGGTTGGCGGCGTAACGCTCGCGATACTCAGGATGATGCAGCACCGCATAGACGTAGTGAAAGATGTCCCACTTGCTGATGTTCGAGTCGTTGTAGTGGGCGCGAAATTCGTTGAGCGCCCAGTCGGTGATGTTCTCGCGGCGGTTGGAGCCATCCTCATCGTAGATGTAGAAGGGGAAACATTGAGTTCCACACCCAGCGCCCGAAAGGTGAAAATCAAGTAAGCAGCCAGTCGCCATAATCATGAATGGCTTTTCGGAACCCGGTCCAGTGACCGCTACTACTCGGTTCTGTTGCTCGGACGCGCGGTCTGGAAATAGCGAGGATAGAGTGTAGACTTCCTCATTGAGAATTCGATCGCACGCCGTTCTGGATGAGCACCGCGCGCTCGGGCGCCTGGAAGAGATGTTGGTGCGGGGATAGCCTTTGTCTAGCTTGGCGCGGATTTCCTTTTCCAGATCGTCGTGCTCATCCTTGGCCTCCGCAGTAGCCGCGAGCGAGACGAAAAGTGTCGATGAGCGCGCCGTCGACGCTGATGAGTCCGGCCTTGGGACGTTGGATCTTCCACTCGGGAACCAGCGTCCAGTCGAACTGGCGGCCGCATCCGGCGAGCAGGTTTTGGAAGGCGCTGCGGACGGCCATCTCGTGATCGATGTTGAGTTGCCCGAAGTGGCCCAGCGCCTCGTAGTAGTTCTTCACCAGCTTGTGCGCGGGCTTGAGGTTGAGTTGTTGCATGGGAACGGCTCAGTGTACAACGGTGCGGCTCGGCTGCCGTCGGAATTCTGGGAAGTGTGCGAAGGGGTATCTAAGTTGTGCCGCCCCCGAGGGGCTCGGAGATTGTTGCCTCCTACCCAGCCTTGAAAGGCTGGGCTATCTTATGCCGTCCCTGCAGGACTCGGATCATTTCCCCACTTCACCCAGCACTCCGCCTTCGGCCGCGTGCTGGGCTAGACTATTCCGTGCCTGCGGCACTAAGTTTGCGGCGCGTGGCCCAGGTCTCGCGCTTTTCGAGACCTGAGAACCCCATCATCAATATGCGATCTGGCCGCTTGCTGTTGGAGCAACCGAATGAGCGCCGGAAAGCTGAAGCTGCTATTGAAGACTACAACCTTCACGCACTTCCATGTCGTCCTCCCGGGTCTCGAACACCGCGAGACCCGGGCCACCCGTCACCGAGCCAGTCTGTGTGAGAACCGGAATCATCACAGACGGAGAGATTTGACCCTCGATACCTTCGGGGCATGACGAGAGGTTTGGAGCGTTGGTACGGCGGGCACGACCTACACTTTATAACCTCTAGTTGTTATCGGCGCGGGCCAGAGCTTGGCAACCGGCGAGCGCCGCGATCTGTTCTTGCGCGTCTTGGAGGGCGCCCGGCAGAAAGTATCGGTTTGTCGTGGTCGGTTACGTCGTCATGCCCGAGCACTCTCACCTCTTGATCACCGAACCGGATGTGGGCGATCCTTCCGTCGTAATGAAAGTCATCAAGGAGCGGTTCACGAAGTTGCTTCACCACGGCGGCGTGCGCACGGGCCCAATCTGGCAGAAACGTTTCTACGATTTCAATGTCTGCAGTACGGAAAAGCGCATGGAGAAGCTGCGCTATATGCACCGCAACCCTGTAAAACGCGGCCTGGTAGCCGCACCCAAAGACTGGAAATGGAGCAGCTTCCGAGCTTATGCCTCCGGCGAAGAGAGCTTGGTAAAGGTCAACTGTCAGGAATGGCCGCTAAGAATAACGTATTGCGCCACGCGGTCCCACTCATTCGAAACCCGCGAATGAGTGGGGCACCCGGCGAAAACTATTTCAATGTGCCAGTATGAGTTCTATGCCACTCCCACGCGCTGCGGACGATGGCTTCAATATCGGAGTGCTGCGGCTGCCAGCCCAGTTCGCGCTTGATCTTCTCCGAGCTGGCAATCAGCACGGCCGAATCGCCGGGACGTCGCGGCGCTTCCACCACCGGAATCTTTCGTCTGGTGACGCGGCCAGCCACGTCGATGATCTCGCGCACACTGAAGCCGCTGCCGCTTCCCAGATTGAAGATGAGCGGCGAGTCTTTAATGTGAGTCGGAATCTGAGCCTGAGTCTGAGCCTTGCGCTGGGCGTTGGTCTCGGCCAGCGCGTCCAGCGCCAGCAGGTGCGCCGTCGCCAGATCGTCGATGTGAATGTAGTCGCGAATGCAGGTGCCATCCTTGGTGGGATAGTCGGTGCCGTAAATGGAGATGGCCTCGCGCTGGCCCAGCGCCGCTTGCAGCACCAGCGGAATCAGGTGCGTCTCCGGGCGGTGCATCTCGCCGCGGTCGGCCGTCGCGCCGGCGGCATTGAAGTAGCGCAGGCTGGCATAACGCAGGCCGTGAGCCGAGTGGAACCAGGCCAGCATGCGCTCCACGATTAGCTTCGATTCCCCATAGGCGTTGGTCGGCTCCAGCGGATCGTCTTCCGCGATGGGCAGCCGCCTGGGGTCGCCGTAAACCGCGGCGGTGGAGGAGAACACCAACCGCGAGACGTGGTGCCGCAGCATCGCGCGCAGCAAAGTGAGCGTCTTGGCCGAGTTGTTCTCGAAGTAGAGCTCGGGCGAGAGCATCGACTCTCCGGCCTCGATGAAGGCGGCGAAATGCATGACCGCGTCGAAGCGGCCGGCCTCGAAGATGCGATCGAGCGCCGGGGCGTCGCCGGTGTCGGCCTTGATGAATTCAGCCTGGCTGGGCACGACCTGCTGCCGGCCTTTGCTGAGATTGTCCAGCACCGTGACCGAGTGGCCGTCGCGCAAAAGGCGGTCCGCGACGACGCCGCCGATGTACCCCGCTCCTCCAGTGACTAGAACGCGCATTGCCCTCCTCGACGAACGTCTGTAACCAGGATTCGATTGTAAGCGTGAGAACAAACTTGCGGGGGTTGCGAGGCTGGTGAATGACGGTTTCGGGAGCGTTCCGTGATTGGGTGTGAGATGGGTCGGGCGTTTCGGAACGATTTGTCCATGTTTAGGACGCGGCCGTCCAAGACTTGGACATCCTAGCTTCCTCGGATTTCTTTGGGCTAATGCTGTGATCTGTAACCTGCAGACAGGCATAGGTTTAGATTTCCACACCCGAGCGATCCGGGATGGTTGAGCAGTTGCATTAGAAACATGGCACGTTGGAGTCGTAGTTTTGTAGCACCTTAATGACTCGACGGCTGGCGACCCCTTACTGCTGGCGCAACCATGGCTGCGTCTTGGCTCAACCCGCTTCCTGGGACTGAGAGTGGCGAAGCCTTGTGCTGACGGGTCACGACTGCTTATGGAACTAGATAAACAAAATCGCCGATGCTGGCTGGCTGCCTACACCCGTTCGCGTCACGAACAGCAGGTTGCCAATCAGCTAAGAACAAAGCAACTTGAGTTTCTGCTGCCTACATATCGGCATGTGGCGCGCTGGTCCGACCGCATCAAAACGTCGGAAGCCCCCCTCTTCCCCGGCTACATCTTCGTTCACGTTTCCGATGGCGAGCGCGTTCCAGTCCTTGAAACCTCGGGCGTCGTCTACCTGGTCTCAACTGCCGGCAAGCCGGCCGTTTTGCCGGACAAAGATGTCGAACGCCTGCGCACCTGCACACTGCGGTCGGCCGATGTCGAACCCCATCCCTATCTAAGAATTGGACACCGGGTTCGAGTGAAACACGGCCCCTTTGCCGGATGGGAAGGGACGCTGGTGGAAAAACAAAACTCCTGCCGTCTGGTCATTGCCATCGATCAGATCTTGCGATCGGTGGCCGTGAACCTTCACGGCGCCGACCTGGAATCGCTCGACTAGATCTAATGTTCCCCGGGTTTCCCGGTGTTACCTGAAGCCCTTAGTCTTTCCCCGCGCAATGAGTACCTCTACCCGCTCACTATCTGCACTCGACGTTCCGCTCCCCGGCCGCGCCGAATGGGCACTTCCGCTCACCTCATTATTCTCCGCTTCGGAGAAGCTGCTGGACTTCGCAGCCGTACTCGGCGCAGTGCACGTCGCCGACGTCCTCTATCGAGCGCTGGAGCCGGCACGAGCCGCTGTCTGCGCGCCTTCCACGGTCTTCCTCTGCGCCGCCGGCTTTGCCCTGCTCTTCGTCTTCCTGCTCGATCGTTACGGCGGCTATCGCCCCAGCCTGAGCCTGCTGGCCATCCGAGAGACCGAACGGATTCTGCGCGTCACCCTGCAAGCCTTTCTGATTGCTCTTCTCGCCGCCTACTTCTGCGCGATCCCGGTCTCGCGCCTAGCCTTCTCGCTCGCCGTGGTCACGGTCCCACTCTTCCTCACCCTGGAAAAATGGGAGATGCACCGACTTCTGCGTCGCCTGCGCGGCAAAGGCTACGGATCGCGACGGGCCGTGATCCTCGGCACTGGCCCACCAGCCCGGCGCATCTATTCAGCCCTGGTGCGCTCGCCAAAGTTCGGCGTCGATCCGGTGGCTTTCGTCGACGACGATCCGCACAGCGGCACCACCGAGATTTACGACCCTGCCTATCACGGCAGACATTCAACCAAGGTAGTGCCGGGCCCGCTCTGTCCCGAACTCTTTCGTCAGCTAAACGCTTCCGTGCTGGTGATAGCGACGTCGGCAATGGATCGCGAGGCTATGCTGCTGACCAACGCAAAATTGTCGGAGGCCGGTGTCAGCACCTACTTCGCCCCTGCCGACTTTCTGGAACCTGGTTACTGGGTGGACTATGCGGAGCTGGACGGCATTGTGCTCGCCCATCTTTCCCGCGGCACCAACCGCATGTTGTACGACTTGGGAAAGCGTGTCCTCGACATATTCACTGCGGCAATTATGCTGCTGCCGCTAGGCATCCTCGCGCCAATCGTCGCCTTGGCGGTGAAGTCGACTTCTCCAGGGCCACTGCTCTTCCGCCAGCATCGTGTCGGCAAGGCAGGCCGCCGCTTCACCATATATAAGTTCCGTACCATGTATATTCACCACGTCTTGCACGATGAAGGCGGTTCCATCGAGCGCGCCTCTCGCCGCCTCGGGATTCCCCGCAGCTCGCTCTATAACAAAATGAAGCGCTTCGAAATTCCGCAGGGTACCGGGCGTCTCTGATTGACGAATAGAAAGGCCATCACGCCTGCGTCCAGCGGGCTTCAAATATGCCTTCCAGCTAATGTCTGGATCGCGAACAGGTATCGGAAATCACGCCCGGCTTGGGACAACAAACAAGACTCCGATTGCAACCCCCGCCGCTGACTGTACTTCTTACTGTATAGTAGCTAACTTATGTGGGGTCTCGACCGGTTTCCGGAATTCAATAAGGTTTACCACTCCAACGATGCCACGTGGACCGCAAAGCGATGCCGCCAGCCTGAAGTTCGCCCAAGGATTGCTGTTTTCCTTCCTGCTCGTGACCCCCTTCTGGACGGCCGTCGGTTTTGGTGTTCACCTCCTGACGAAGTAATTCCACCTTCAGTATCTGTCCTAAGCCTGCCACTCTTTTTCTTCTGCAGTCGGGTATCATGACTTCACTGCTGTTCATTCCGTCAACAACCTTCTGGGGTAGATTTCTCGAATGTCCGACGCTTTCATTTGCGATGTAATTCGAACGCCTTTCGGCCGCTATGGCGGCGCGCTTTCCACCGTTCGCACCGACGATCTAGCTGCGATTCCGATCAAAGCCTTGATCGAGCGCAACCGCTCTGTAGATTGGAACGCGGTGGATGACGTAATCTTGGGTTGCGCCAATCAGGCCGGCGAAGACAACCGCAATGTCGCGCGCATGGCGCTACTGCTGGCTGGTCTGCCACTGACAGTGCCGGGCACCACCGTCAACCGGTTGTGCGGTTCCAGTCTGGATGCAATCTCCATCGCAGCCCGCGCTATCAAGAGCGGCGAGAACTCTCTGGTAATTGCGGGTGGCGTGGAGAGCATGTCTCGAGCGCCGTTCGTTATCGGCAAAGCTGATGCTGCTTTTTCGCGCGGCATGAAGATGGAAGACACCACCATTGGCTGGAGATTCGTAAATCCCCTCATGAAGGCACAGTACGGCGTGGACTCGATGCCGGAGACGGGAGAGAATGTCGCCGCGGACTTCGGGATCTCGCGCCAGGACCAGGACGCCTTTGCTTATCGCAGCCAGCAACGTGCGCAAGCCGCCCTGCAAAGCGGCGCGCTGGCAGAAGAGATCACACCTGTCACAATTACGGCCCGCAAGGGAGCACCGCTCGTTGTAGATAAAGACGAACATCCGCGGCCCGATACAACCCTGGAGGCACTGGCTGCGCTGAAGCCTATCGTCAAAGCGAATGGCAGCATCACAGCCGGCAACGCGTCCGGCGTGAACGATGGCGCTGGCGCAGTGCTGTTGGCTTCGGAGGACGCAATCAAGCGTCATGGGCTGAAGCCGAAAGTGCGCGTGGTTGCTGCTGCGGCAGCGGGCGTTGCGCCGCGCATTATGGGCATGGGACCTTCTCCGGCAACGCGCAAGGCGCTGGCGTTGGCGGGTCTCACCATCGCTGACATGGATGTCATCGAGTTGAACGAAGCCTTCGCCTCACAGGCTCTGGCGGTGCTCCGCGATCTGGGAGTTCCGGACGATGCTCCCCACGTCAATCCAAACGGCGGAGCCATCGCTCTCGGTCATCCTCTGGGCGCAAGCGGTGCGCGCCTGGTCACGGCTGCCGTCTTGCAGCTGCAGCGCACCGGCGGGCGTTATGCGCTGTGCACCATGTGCATTGGAGTGGGACAGGGTGTCGCGATGATTCTGGAAAGGGTCTAGCGCGTTGGCGGAGATCTGACGTAGCCGTGCGGGTGGGCCCGACTTCACAAGCCGCTGAAAAAGTCTGCTTCCGAACAAGCTTTGTAACAGGGCACGACCTCAGTCGTGCCGATAAGCCCTTTATTTTTCTTCCGGAGCCGGCTTTACAGTTTGCTGAAAAACTCTTTTTTAGATCATTTCGAACGAAAAAACCGTCGCAAGTTATTGAATCTTCATCCGTCGAAATGACCGAAATTACTAAGTTGGTTCCTTTTTCAGCAAACTGTTTAGCCGGCGGCGCAATGCACGAGCCTCACTAATCAGGTCTTCCAAATCCGATTGATTGTGTGACGCCGCAGTTGGAAGTTGGTTGGCAAATTCCGCACGTTGCGCCGGTAGGTGACCTCAAGGTTCAGCAGCCACAATCCACACACCGCAACTATCGTCAGCACTAACCAAAGGATTGGCTTTCGCCATGCATTCAGCACGACGTTCCGCCTCGGGTGACCGGGTTTCTACTTGGTGTTTGCAAGATCATAATCCACCATAGCTTTGACGGCATCGTAGGGAGTGCTGTTAGCGGAAAATCCAACGATGCGACGGCCATTGACGAAAAAGGTCGGGGTGCTGGTGACATCCAGCTTTTCTGCCAGCGCCATCGATTCGCGAACCCGCTTCTCAGTGTCCGGCTTGGCGACACACGCCGCTACCCCATCCGGGTCGCCCCCCGAATCCTTCACGTAACCCTTCAGCATCTGATCGACGTTCTGCGGGTTAATTTCCGACTGGTGGTCATAGACCGTGGCGATGAACTTCCATACCGCCTGGTTGTTCTGCTGCGCCAGGCAATCCAGGTATTTCGCGCCCGTCAGGGCCCACTTGTGGATTTGTTCCAATGGATAGTTCTGAAACACAAGCTTCGCTTTGGGCTCCTCTTCCATCAGTTTGGCGATGTTGGGTTGAGCTGCCTTGCAGGCCGGACACTCCAGGTCGCCAAATTCAACAATGGTAATCGCCGCGTCCTGGGGACCGTGCGAAGGTCCGTTAGCCGCCTTCAGTATCTGGCGCGCCTCGGCAAAAGGATCGGCGCCGAAAGGCACAAGCTCTGCCATGAAAGCGTACTTCTGATCGGGCGTCACGTAGAGGCGTATCACCTGCGATCCCTTCGGGGTATTGAAGACTACCGTTGCCACTGCGACGCCGGCGGCTTCCGAAGGCTTGATGTCGGCTACCTTCCAGGTCAGATCCGAGTTCCAGCCAAACATGTTTTTTAGAAAGCTATTGACCGTAGCTTCGCTGGGAAGCGAACCACCAGGCGTACTGGAAGTGGACTCCGCCTTAGCGGAAGGGGTTGCTTTGGCCGCACCCGCATTCTGGGCGGAGGAATATAAACTGACGACGCAAAGACCAACGAGCAAGACTATTCGCGTAATGTAATTCATGGAACCTTTCTGGAAGGCAGCTGATAGCTACTAGCTTCGAGCTACTAGCTTTGAACTCAAGGCCTTAGTAATCTGCACCTCAAACATCCGTTGCTTGAACTTGGCAGCCAGTAGCTCGAGGCTCGTAGCTCGAGCTAGCTGCTTCCCCCACAGACCTCAACCTTCGCTGCAATCGGATATCTACGGCCAAAGCCGAAGGCCTTTTCGGAAATTTTCAATCCTGGGGCAGCCTGCTGGCGTTTGTACTCGCTCGTGTCCACCATGCAGGCAATCTTGCGGACCAGGTCCGGATCATAGCCGCGCTCCGCTGCGATCGCAGCTGGCGCTTTATTGTCCTCAATGTAGTCCTGAAGAATCGCGTCCAGAACCTCATACGGAGGCAAGGAGTCGCTGTCCTTCTGGTCCGCTCGCAACTCGGCTGACGGAGGCTTTTCGATGGTCGACCGAGGAATAACCGGCGAGCGTGAGTTTACGAAGTTAGCCAGCCGATAGACCAGCGTCTTCGGCACATCGGAGATCACGGCCAAGCCGCCGCACATATCGCCATACAAAGTGCAGTATCCCACGCCCAGCTCCGACTTGTTTCCCGTAGTCAACACAAGGCAACCAAACTTGTTGGAGATGGCCATCATCAGCGAGCCGCGAATACGGGCCTGAATGTTCTCTTCAGTGACGTCAGGCTGGCAGCCGGCGAACACGGGAGCGAGCGCATTCCCGTAGGCATTGAAGATGTCGCCAATCGGAACCTGCTCAAAGCGCACGCCAAGATTGCGCGCCAGCTCGGCGGCATCGTCGATGCTGCCGCGTGAAGAGTATGGACCTGGCATGCCTACGCCGACCACATTCTCGCGTCCCAACGCATCGACGGCAATACAGGCGGTGAGTGCGGAATCGATGCCGCCGCTCAACCCCAGCACAACCTGCCGGAAACCGCACTTCTGAACGTAATCGCGGGTGCCGAGTACCAGCGCGGAATATGCACTGGATTCCAGCCCCGCATCGCGAGCACGCACATCGCCCGTCAGCGTTTCGGTATCGAAGCAGATGAGATCTTCCTCGAACGACTTGGCTTGCGCGATCACTTCCCCATCGGGCCCAAGCGCAAAACTGGAGCCGTCGAAAACCAGCGTGTCGTTGCCGCCGATCTGGTTGACCATGGCGACCGGCACGCGATAGTTGGTGGCAATCGCGGCCAGCATGTCGTGCCGCAATTCGCGCTTGCCCAGGTAAAACGGCGACGACGAGATGTTCAGCAGAACTTTTCCGCCTGCGCTGATCAAGTCTTCCACCGGATCAACCCCGTAGAGCCGGCGATCCCAAAAGTGTTTGTCGTTCCAGGCGTCCTCGCAGATGGTGAGCGCCAGTTGCTGGCCATCGAAAGCGAAGAGTTGCTGGCGATCGGCGGGAGCGAAGTTGCGCATTTCGTCGAACACGTCGTAAGTTGGCAGCAATCGCTTCGACTGCACAAACGCGATCTTGCCATCGCGCAGCAAAGCCGCGGAGTTCAGCACCGACTTGCCGGTTGCCGAGCGGGCGGGAGTAACCAGGCCGCAGACTACGGCAATCCCTTGCGTCTCACGCGCAATGGCTTCTACGGCCTGCCGGTTGCGCTCCACAAACCATGGCCGCTCCACCAGGTCTCGGGGCGGATAACCGCAGACCGAAAGCTCCGGGAAAAGGATGAGATCGAGCCCACCGCTGCGCGCGCGTCGCGCGTACTCAATAATCTTTTCGGAATTACCGGAGAAGTCCCCAACAACGGTGTTGATCTGGCCGAGTGCAATCCTCACTCTATCAGTGTAAAGGCGCGGGGTTCAGCGCGCCAAATGAGCCAGTCTTGGGCAAAATCAGAACAGACCCGCCACTTGCCAATGCGGTGATGCTCCGCCCGGAGGGTCGGTGGGGGTTGTGCTCCCGGGTGACGGATAAGGCGTCTGCGGTGGGTTGCGAGTATCGGGCGAACCCGCCGCTTGCTCGCCCGGGCGAAGCAGGCTGGGAGCATCCGCCGGCTTCTGTTCGGGCTTCTTTGCCGCCAGTTCGGTTTCTTGCGACTGCAAATCCACTTCCTTCTGGGTGCGGACAATCTTCTGCCCATCCACGGTCATGATTTCCAGGCGCGATACGAAAATTCCCTGGAAGCGCACAAAGTCCACTTCCTGCGGCGGATCGCCATAGATCCATTCTTCGTAATCCGCGCCGGTGTCATCCTTGTCGCGAATCTTCTTCGGCGGGCGTCCCTTGGCGTAAATCACCATGTCGCGGTCCATGCCCACCAGCACCTGATGATTCTTTATCGCCTCCTGCACTTTCGGGGGCAAGGTCTTCTGATACGCCTCGGCCTGGTTCAGCGCCTTAAAGTCGAAGACCGGAGCCAGCATGTCGCGTACCTGGTCGCCCGTCAACTCGGGCACGTATTTGTCGAACTCCAGCGTGACACTCGAGCCTTTGGCTTCGAGACTTTTAGGGGCGCCGCCTACCGGCGTAGTTGTCCCGTTCGCTCCAAGCTCCACATGCTGATACCACTTCTCGTGCTTCTTCCCTCCGCCATTGATCTCGAAGACGATGGACTTTTCCTTGATCAAAACGTTGGTGATGACAACACGGTCGCCCGGCTTGGCAGCAAAGCCGTGCTGCATGACCAACGACTCCACCTGCTGTTCGTTGGGGCTCACCTTGCCGTCCTTGATGGCCAGGCCGCGCTCCCCCATGGGGAGCGGAGTGCGCACAAACACACGCTCCGAGGTCAGGTCGCGCATGATCAGCAACCTGGTTTGCGGGGTCAATTTGTCAGTGGAGCTGGGCGTCTGCGGATCGCTCGCCGATGCCGTAAGCGGCAGCAACAGAACTGCCGTTGCGAGAAGGAAAAAACAAGCGCGGTTCATCAGAGGTCCCCAGTTGCCCCTGATTATATTCTCATTCGGCGTCCGGCCCCAACGCGCTCAAGAACCGCATGTCTGGAACCACGAGCGGCGGCGGCAGACGCTACGGTTTGATGCCGGAGAGGCTATGTAAAGCCGGCTCTGCTGATGCTTGTCTGGCCGGTTGCGGCAGCTTCTGAAGAGGCAGCGTCCAAACCACGATGATTCCGATGAGTATGGCGGCCGTTCCAGTTGCGGCTGCTTCCACCCCGTAATAGTCGCCGGTGAGCCATTTCGGCCCATACGCCTGGGTGTAGATCCATAAGTTAAAGTAGCGGAAGCCACTGACGGGCAAGCCGAGCACAAGCCCTAATGTGGCATTCCAGCCGAAGTGAATGCCCCACGGCAACCACAGTGCCCCGGTGCGCAGATAAGCGATCGTCAGAAGTACTCCGATGAGGATGGTGTTGGCAACTCCCCAAGGGCCGGCCTGAGGGTTTAGAAGATGCAGCAACCCATAGAAAACCGAAAAGACCAGGACTGCCCGCGGAGCGCCGATTGCCTGCTCCAGATGCTGGAACGGATAGCCACGGAACATCAACTCTTCAGCCAGCGCACCGCACAGCAGCGTGAGGATGACCGCAACCAGATTGGGGGCAAGTTGCCAGCTCATCAGGTTCTTAGTCCTGAAGTGTCCCAGGAAATAAATAGGAGCAACGGCCAAGACAGTAAAGACGCATCCCAGGACGGTACCCAGCAGAAACTGCTTCAGACAGCCCTTTACGCGAGGCAATCCTTGCGCGGCGATGCGGTGCTCCTCGACGTGATCGCCAACGGTAAGGAGCCAGATGAAGATGCCGAACAGCAGCAGCGTCCACAGCACGCGAAAAACCAATTCGCGACGAAAGGGATGGTCGCCCGCGGCTTCGAATGCAATATTGCCGGAGACAACAAATGCCAGGGCACCGAGAAGCACCGCGAACAGGAACGCCCAAATCGGTTGTAGTTTTCCCCTGCTGTCAGTAAACATTTCTTATACCTTGGCCGTTTGCCGTTTGCTTACGGCGCGGAACCGCAACCCATCGCGCGCGACCTGAAAATCGAGTGGCTCGCCACCGTACTGGCGAATAGCATCTTCCACCCGCTGCCGACTGCCCTTTTCGATAAACGCAATCACACAGCCGCCGCCGCCGGCACCACAAACTTTGGCTGCTCGCGCTCCGTTGCGCATAGCAACTTCGATCAGCCTATCAATGAGCGGGGTCGAAATCCCAGGAGCGTTTGTGCGGCGCAGCTTCCATTCTTCGCCGATCAACCTTGCAACCTCGTCCCACTGCTGGCCGGCCAGCGCGCCATGCATGGCTTGCGCGATCCGTGAAATCTCGGCAAAGTTACCAACCACGCGTTTATCGCCATCGATATGCTGCTTGAAAACTTCCCAGTTGTTGATGCCCGACTGCCGCGGCGCTCCCGTATAGAACAACACAAAGCGCTCGTCTACCGCATCGAGCGGCACGGAAATTCGCTCCCATCTGACGCCCGCGACTTCCAGATGCACGGCACTGACGCCGCCGTACATCGCCGGATAATAGTCCTGGCAGCCAGTGGGTACGCCGATCAGTTGCGCTTCCACATTTTGCGCGATCACCCGCATCTGCTCGATGTCGGTTTCGCATCCGGCAAAGCGGCCCAGCGCCGTGCTGGTGGCAATCATCAGCGCCGAGGAGCCGGAGATGCCCGCACCCGCCGGAGACTCAGAGTGCGTTTCCAGAGTAAAGCCGGCACCCGGCCTGAAGAATCGCACCAGGTATGCCGCCAGCGGATGGGCATATGACGTCGCGGTCAGCAGGTCCTCCAGACAGGCGAAGCGATCCTCGCGGCCGGTGTCGTGCGACTTGAGTACGATGTCACGACCCACTTGCGGCGTGATCTTGCAGGCCGTCAGGACCTTGAGCGCGATGTTCACGCTTACCGCGCCCGGATGAAACAGGTAAAGCGGCCAAATATCGATTGTCCCACCCGCAAGGTCGGCGCGACACGGCGCCGTCGTGACGATTGAGTCTTCGTCGGCTTGCGACAAGAATTGCGAGAAGGATTGCATCTTACGGTTCGGCCCGTGGGCGGCGGGAAATTCATTGTATCGCGAGAGTATCTAGAGTTCGCGATAACTAATCAAGTCAATGCTTCGTTGGCGCAGGACCTCTCGCGCCTCGGGCGACGTCAGCAGTTGCCGTTCCTGGTCGCGCGACTGACGCAATCTGGTCTGCACCTGGTCGAGATCGGTGTCGTTGTAGCCCGGATGACAGACAAACTCCCAAGTCCCCTCGGGCATGTTGTCGGCTATCGCGGTAAACAGTTTCAGATCGAGCACCCCCGTGACCAGCACGCCCAGCGATCCGTCCGTGGTGCGAAGGCCGTGCGACTCGACCTCCCGCCGGAATCTGGTTGCGAAGTTGCGCAATACGTTCAGTTGAGCGAACCGCTTCCACAGCCGTCGCGTCCGCACGACGCTACTCATTGGCAGCGGCCAAACCTGTCCGAAAGGGTTGCGCACGGCCGCAACTTTGCACGCCCTTGCTGCTCGCAGCAGGGGACGAAGCACGGCTGGAAACATATGCGCGTGTTTGTGGGTATCGAAGTGTGACGGCTGGACTCCGGCCGCTTGCATGCGCTCGATCTGGGCTGCCGCTTCGGCCTCAATTTCATCAGGAGCGAGTTTATGACGAAACGAGGCAATCGCGAAGTTACTCAAATCATCGCGAAACCGAAGGCGACCGTTGCCTGGGTTTGGCTGCAGCAAGCTCGCAACCCGGCTCGTTGGCAGCAGTGGCTCGCCGTCGAGCAGCACCACGTGACAGCCGGTACTGAAATGCGCGCCGCTTGTGGCCAGCGATCGCGCCATACTGGCCGCTTCGTCAAAAGCGCGCGAGTTTGCCATAAGCGTCGTCGAGGTGACGATGCCTCGTTGCTGCGCTTCGGCAATGGCGCGATTGACGCCCGAGGTCAATCCAAAATCGTCGGCGTTAATGATCAGCCGTCGCACGGCTTCAGTGTAGCAAGCAGGTCATTCCAAAGAACGAACTCAGATTGATGTCAGCTTGAGTCGGTAGCAAGAAGAATAAATCGCGGAAAGCAGGCGCAGAAAAACGAAGCGAAAATTGCGGTCACGAAGACAACGCGCGGACAATCCTCCTATAGCTACAGCACGCCTCGGCAGGAGGCCTGGGTGGACGCTATGCGCTCCTTAGTGTCCGCACCTTGGCAGGTTCGCCTTCACCTAAGTAAGTCTTGATTTTCTCCAGCAGCGCCGGAAACATCTGCTCCTTGGGAAGGCAGACCTTAACATCTTTGCCGCCGTCGATGTGGCCGTAACCGGTGACGATGATCACCGGAACCTTGGGATCGCTAGCATGTATCTGCCGCGCCAATTCCAAGCCGTTCATTCCTTCCATACGAAAGTCGGTTACCAGAATGTCGAACCTTTCGCGCTTGAATTTTTCCAAGGCATCCTTGGCGTTGTAGGCGCTAACCGCCCGATAGCCTTGCATCTCAAGGATCTCGCAGCTCAAACGGGCCAGAACCTCGTGGTCGTCAACGAACAAAATTGTTTTCATCGGACACCCTTGTCGCTTCCGAAGGAGACCACACCCCGGGTTATCTGATTGGTTTCAGGAATTGGGACAAAAGATGCCCGACGCAAGGAATTTAGGCGCGGGCTGTGGCCGCAATCAGGCCTTGTCCAGCCGAAATGGCAACAGCCGAGGGGTGATCTGACTCGAGCCGATTCTGCGCCTACCGCTTACGGGATGCCTTCTTCGCGGTTGGCTTCTTCCCCGAGACCTTCTTCGCCAAAGCTTTCTTCGGAGGCGCTTTTTTCGCGGGAGCGGCCTTTTTCACGGACTTCTTTATCGGCGGCTTCGGCTGTTTCTTCCCAGACTTTGATGGAGCGGCCTTCTTCGCTGCCAGCTTCTCTGGGCTGGCCGTCTTCTTCGCCGTCGGCTTCTCTTGGGTCTGGCGGTCTTCTTCGCCGTCGGCTTCTCTGGGCTGGCGGTCTTCGTCGCTGTTGAGGCCTTCGCAGCGGCCGCCGCAGACGCAACTTGCTTACCAGCTGGTGCAGGTTTTGCTTCCTGAACGGGCTGCGCCGGAACCGGTTGCGCAGGGACTGGAGTTGGCACCGCAGCGCCTTTCGGTTTGCGTCCACGCTTTCCAGGAACCACTGCTTCCACCGAACCTGCGCCTGCCGTCGCTTTCGCACGACCGCGTTTTGGCGCGGGGGGGGGCGGCGGGGGCGGCGGCTCGTACGGCTTCAGAAAATTCATGATCTCGGAATGCGACCGCAACCTGCCATCCATCAGTAGCAGAAAAGCCTTCTCCGTGATCTCCGGATACTCCGGCAACTGGGGCGTAATTCGCAGCTCAGCCATCTCCGGGAATGGCAATTTTTCTTTCACTTGCCGCCATTTTCCAAAGAAGTTCTTCAGCTTCTGGTCCACTGCCTGTTGCCTCACAGTGAGGCTTAAGAACAGGATGTTCTCCGGCGTGGCTTGCGACAGAATCTTCCATGCCCCCGATGGGACGGCGGCATCTTTGCCGGTCAATTTCTTCGCCAGGTCGTGAGCATTGCTTTCCAGGTGCTTCCATTTATCGACAAAATCTCGGCGCGGAATCATGCGCTGGATCTCGGATGTGTCCTTATCGTTCATGCGGGAAGTAAGGAAGTACATCACGATGGGTCCGGTTTCCACCGAGTAGCCGAGCTCGTTCATCATCTGGCGCGTCTTCACCAGCTGTCCAAGGTCGCCGGAATCGATTTTGGCCATTGTCCAGTGCGGATGCAGGACCTTGAGCCAGCCTTCTTTTTCCAGCGCGCGCATGATGTTCAGCGGGTCGTCTTCATGGGCCAGTTGCTCCAGCTCGTAGCCGATCATGCGCTTACCGAGATAGTCGATGTAGTTGTTTTCTTTGGCGGCGTCATAGCGCGTCTGCGTGCGCTCTTCCAGGGGCCAGTGGAAACGCGCGCTCAGGCGGGTCGCGCGGATCAGCCGGATCGGCTCTTCCAGAAAGGCATAGTTGTGCAGTACGCGAAGCACTTTGGCCTCGATGTCGGCCACGCCGTTGAACGGGTCAAGCAGAAGGCCACGCGATCCAGGATTGAGCGAAAGTCCCATGGCGTTGACCGTAAAGTCGCGACGCCGCAGGTCTTCGTTAATGGTGGCGGGCGTGATGGCAGGCGGCTTGCCAGGCTTGTCATAGGCCTCGGCGCGCGTCATGTTGAGTTCGGCGCGCACGTTGCCCGGCATCAGAAGCTGGAGAGTCCGCAGGTCTTCGTCGACCCCTTGCACTGAAACCCCGGCTTTCTCCAACTCTTTCTGGAGTTTCAGCGGATTTCCCTGGATGCTAAGGTCGATATCCCGAATCGGGAAGCCCGTGATCAGGTCACGGATGGTTCCGCCGGTGAGATAAAGATTCAGCCCCGCATGGCGGGCAATTTCCTGTACCAGGTTCACACCACTTTGCTGATCCGGTGTGAGCCGGGTTTCCATGCTATAGATGTAGTCTGCCATCTAAATGTATGACTCTAAAGGTGAAAACCGAAGATATACGGAATCTGGCAGGAATGATCCACAGCTAGATGAATTCCCGCCTTCTGTCCTGGGCACGAGTCGCTTTCTATGTCCAAATTGAAAACTAATTTTCGGATAAATTTGTAACTCGCTATCAAGACAGCACTTACAGGAGGCTTGCACCTCCAACGCTGCACAGCGAACAATAACATATGGTTGACAATTTGGCTACACCGTAGGTGCAAAAGAGCACATTTCCAGTAAAAGTGCGACAATCGGGGCTGGTGCGGTCACTTTAATCGCAGAAATATGGCTACAACGCACAAGAAGGTTATCGTCCGCAAGATGGACCGCGATAGCGTGCATGGTTATGTAGGTGCGACCTTCATTGCCGATGGCAGGCTGGAGCTGATGAATACAGCCGGCAACGTTGTTGCAATCGACTTGCACGATGTGAAGGGCATCTATTTTGTGCGCGATTTCGGCGACTCCGAGTCGCTCACCCGAAAGACCTTTACCTCGCGGCCGCGCATGGAAGGGTTGTGGGTGCGACTACGCTTTCGCGACAACGAAATCATCGAGGGCATGATGCCCAATGATTTGCTGCACGAGGGCGGCGACGGGTACTCGATTATTCCTCCGGACACACACTCCAACACCCAGCGAATTTTTGTTCCTCGTTCGGCGTTAGTGGAGATGACGGTCATGGGCGTGATCGGCGACAAGAAGGCCGGGCGGCGCGGCCGACGACCGGAAGACACTCTCCAGGTGCCGATGTTCACGTGAGAGTAGCGGCTTCAGCCGCATTATTGCTGAATTTCGAAATACGGCAATCATGAAACTTTCCGATATCGCGTCCGCGCTGGACGCCACGCTGGAAAACGGGAATCCGGGAACCGAGATCACTGGCGTTGCCGGAATCGAGGAAGCTGGATCCGGGCAGATCACCTTCGTCGCCAATTCCAAGTACGCTGCTGCCGCCAAGACTACCTCCGCCTCGGCCGTGATCGTCTCCGAAGACTTCCCTGCTATTCCAACCGGCATGTTGCGCAGTAAGAATCCGTATCTCGCGTTTGCGCGCGCGATTAATTTGTTTTACCAGGCGCCGCGATATGAAGCCGGCGTGCATCCTACCGCTGTGATTGCACCAACTGCGAAGATCGGAGCCAACGCGCATATCGCCGCCTACGTGGTGATTGACGACGAGGTTGCAATCGGGGATGACGCGGTTCTGCTGCCGCACGTTGTTATCTACCGCGGAGCACGGATTGGCGACAAATTTTTCGCCCATGCTCATGCCGTGGTGCGCGAGTACTGTCGCCTGGGCGACAACATCATCCTGCAAAATGGAGTCATCGTCGGCAGCGACGGCTTTGGCTTTGCGCGCGACGGCCAACACTGGGACCACCCCTGGGAAAAGATTACGCAGTCCGGGCCGGCGGTGCTGGAGGACGGCGTCGAGGTACAGGCGAATTCCTGCATCGATCGCGCCAGCGTAGGCGAGACCCGTATCGGGCGCGGCGTCAAGATCGACAACCTGGTACAGGTCGGCCATGGCTCCGCGGTGGGCGAGCACACTCTGCTGTGCGCTCAAGTTGGGCTGGCTGGCTCAACCGTGATTGGCAAGAATGTCATTCTGGCTGGACAAGTTGGCGTTGCCGGGCATTGCAACGTCGGCGACGGCGTTATTGTCACCGCGCAAAGTGGCACTCATGGAGACATCCCTCCCGGCACTATGGTGAGCGGTTCGCCAGCTTTTGACCACAAACAGTGGTTGCGCGCCGTCGGCATCTTCAATAAGCTGCCAGAACTGGCGAGGGCGGTTCGGCAATTGACGGCCAGACAGCCGATTGACGCCGGAACGGCGAAGAAAGAAGACTGAACGGCCCAGGGCCCTGGATGCCGACTTTCGGCGAGAAATTGACGGCCGGGGGCTGACATTTAGTTACTCAGGCAACCCGGGTGCTTCTAATTCCTTAATGAGCGAAGATGTCTCCAATCTGGAAACGCCGTCGGAGCTTGGTCCACAAGTAGTACCCACCAATCCTATCCGCGTGTTATTGCTCGACGATCGCGAAGAGAACCTGGTGTTGCGCTCCGCAATTTTGCGGCAAAAAGGCTATCGCGTCGTCACCTCCAGCTCGATCGAGGAGGCCGAATCCAAATTGGCCGGGATCGATATTGCCGTGCTTGACTATCACCTGGGCGCTGGTAAATTTGGCACCGATGTCGCTGAGACGCTGCGCCGCAAGCGTCCGCAAGTACCCATCATCATTTTGTCGGCAACGCTGGAACGAAAATTCGGTGGCATCGCGGATATGCACCTGCTGAAGGGATACAGTTCAGTTGACGACTTAGTGAACGCGCTGCGCTCGTTCGAGGCAAAAAAACGGGGACGTCCGGTGGTGGTGGATGCTCGCGATTTTTACTATTCGCGTATCTCGATGGCGATGGGCGACGACATTGTGCTGGAGGTCCTCGACCGCGACGGCAATTGGCTGTTCGTCAACGATTATTTCGCCGCCATGAACGGCCACAAACGAGCCTGGTTCGCCGGTAAGAACCTGTTCGACCAATTTCCGCAGTTGGGCGACGAGTGGCGCGAGATCATTCGCACCGTTGTCGACACGCGCGAAACCTACATCGATCGCCGCGGATTTCGCGGTGCGTCGCACTTGCCGCAGAAAAGTCCCCACTGGACCTGGAACGTGCTGATCTTTCCCATCAAGCTGCACGACGACCGCGATGGGGCCGTGCTAACGGCGCGGTTGATCGAAAGCAAGTAAGAACAATTTCGCGATGGAGGTGGCGAAGCACAGGCAGGAATATTTTAGTGTGTCTTAAGAATTGTCGCAGCCCCTGTGTCGAGCTCTTGCACCGCTGAGACCCATACTCGATAGCAACCCGCTCTTGAAATATGCTCTAAGTACTCCTCGATTTACTCCGTGTCTCCGCGGTGAGCTAACTACTCAGCGCCGTTCGGGCGGCAACGCGCCGGCAATGGTGGTTCGGATTGCCATCATTAGCGCCTCGCGATCGTTGTAGTCGTGAGGATCGATGGGCGGATGAAAGACGACCGTCGCTGTCCCGGGCCATAAGGCAAACCTTGTCTTCGGCCAGCTCTCAAAAGTTCCCAGCATAGTGACAGGTACCACTGGCACGCCCGAATCCATCGCGAGATGAAATGGCCCTTTCTTGAATGGGAGCAAGCGCCCATCGCTGGAGCGTGTGCCCTCGGGATAGATCACCATATGCAACCCCTCGCGCAGCACCCTGATGGCCGCTTGCACGCTCTCAATCGCGGCCTCGCGATCGCTGCGGTCCACGGGCACAAGGTGGCCCAGCCTCATGCCTGTGCCGAGTACCGGAACACGAAATAGCTCCTTCTTCACCAGTGCCGAGCAGCGCCCTGGAATGGATGATATTAGGACTGGCGGATCCAGATTCGACACATGGTTCGACATGAAGATGTAGGTGCGGCCCGGCTGCAACTGCTCCCGGCCGCGTATCTCAATTTTTACGCCGACGAACAGCACCCCCAACCTTCCAAGGCCAGTCGCTATGTAGTAGAGAGGATCGGCATTGCCGGTAATTGCTGCATAAAGCACCAACGGCGGTCCAACCAGCAGGATGAAGAATCCCCAAAAGCATAAAATCGCAATCGCACGAATCAACGGGCACTCCCGGTTTCGTCATCGCCGCGGATCCACGCCGAGCGGTGTGAGCGCTGCTGTGGCGTCACATCCGTCAGGTCTTGCAGTTCGTACGACTGCTCTTCGCGCGCGGCAAGCCGCAGTTCCACTTCACGTTTTCCGCGGCGATTCTCCAACTCAAGGCGGACAGTCGTTCCCGGCTGCAGCCGCGATAGCTCTTCTTCCAGTGAGGCGTCGGCTGGTTTACCGTTGACCCTGATCACACGATCGCCGACAAGGATGCCGAGGCGTTGCGCGTCACTGCTTGGATCAATCCGAACTATTTCCGGCTGGCCACCCAGGTTCGCCGTCATAGTGAAACCGGCAGTAGCATATTGGGTCGTGTTTACAACCATGTGCAGTCCGGCAAACTGAAAGAAGTCGTCGTACGGAATTTCCTTCACCCCGGCGACATAGTCGCGAAAGAAATCGGAGAAACTCTGCCCAGTGATGGCTTCGGCCGCCTCCTCAACGCCCGCGGAATCGGGGAAGAAGCGATGCTGCTTCGCGTAATGCTGGTTCATCCACTGGAACAAATCGCGCAGCGACTTAGCGCCATTGGTTAGCTGGCGGATGCGCAGATCCAGCAGAATGCCGAGAATTTCACCTTTGTTGTAGTAGCTCACGCTCCGCTCCGGCGAGCGGTAAAATGCGATGCCTTCAAACCAGGCGTCGAGGCTCGATTCCTCTGCCGATTGCCATTTGCGGGCCGGGCGCCGCTGTAGTTCGGTGATTTCCTCCGAAACACGCTGCAAATACTCCCGCTCATCGATGAGCCCAGAGCGTGCCAGCAGCATGTCGCTGACCGTACTGGTGACGCCTTCGCTGAACCACAGCGCCCGCGTGTCCTGTTCGCGCTTGATAATCGATTGGCTCCAACGACTGCGGTCGAATACGTTTCACATTCCACAGATGAAAGAACTCGTGGGCGCTGACGCTGGCCAGCGGCTTCAGATCATTACGCAGATGTTCGGCATTTATGTCGATAGCCGTACCATAGGCGTGCTCCATCCCTCCGGCTCCGTAGCCGCGGGGAAAATGGTAGAGAAATGTGTACTCCTCATACGGACGGTCCTGCATCCAGTCAACCGCGGCATGTGTAATCTTCGCTAGCACGTCGTCCAGCTTCGCCATGTCGTAGTCAGCAGGATTGCCGTCTACCACGACGTGGTATGTCGCTCCGTCACTCCCGGAAAGTCGATTGCTGAAAAACTCCCAGCTCTGCCGGGCTGTCCGCCAACGCGTCATAGTTGGAAGCAATTCCAACGTTTTGATCCACCTTGCCAGGCGCAGCCGCGCCCAAAACATGCAGGTCTTGCAACCCCCACGTTGTGGGAATATCCAGCAGACGAATGCTGACCGGCAGCGAGCGCAAGGCCGGCGAGTACATCAGCACCATCGCCCAATTAAAGAAAGCATGATCGGGGTTCAGAGCGCTGCCGAATGGGCCAGGCGAGTCAAGGTGAATGCCATAGCTGACCACGACGCAACCCGGGGGCGCAGTGATCTCCCACTCGCTGGTTTTGCGGTTGAAAACCGCGGCTGGACCGCCCGACGCATCCTGAGCCCGCACGTCTTCAATGTTGGCGGCGAAGTTGCGAACCTGGTAAAGCGCGTTCCAAACCGGCATCTCAAGGGTGCGCACGCCATCGCCCTCCCTCAGACGGATGCTGACGTGAGCCAGATGCTTGGTAGGGTCGGTCAGTGAAACGAAGTATTCGGTCGGTTCGGACTGCGTGCTGGTCGGAGAAGCGCAAGTCACCGGCGTCGCGGCAGAAGCGACAGCCGCAAGCACCAAGAAGGCCACGGCCATCGAACATGCCAGCAGTGCTTTGCGAAGGCAGCTCACGCGGTCGTCCTGACTTCATGTAATGCGTGCAGCTTCGCCGGCAGCTTTTCATAGATGCTGCCGAAGCCACCATTGGAGAGGATAGCGACAACATCACCAGAGCGTAATTCGGGGGCGATGCTTTCCACGATCGCGTCTGCGTTGCTGAGCAGTCGCGCCTGCTTCCCGCTTGCATTCAAATCAGCAACCACCGCAGCCGGATCGAGCCGCTCGTGCTCGGCAATAGCCTCGGACTTGAACACATCGGCGAGAACGATCTGGTCCGCGAGCGCAAGGCTCTCAGCCAGCTCCTGCTGAAAGACTTTGCGCCGCAGAGTATTGGAGCGTGGCTCCAGAATCGCCCAAAGACGCCGCCCCGCATAGCGTGCCCGCACCGCCTTCAGCGTCTGTGTGATCGCCGTGGGATGATGCGCAAAGTCATCGATGATGGTAATACCGTTAACCTCAGCCGTTACTTCCAGGCGTCGCTTAACGCTCCGGAAGGCCCGCAGCGCATTCGCGATCGCATCGCTGTCAATACCGTAATGGGCCGCCATAGCGGCGGCAGCGGTTCCATTCAAGACGTTGTATTCGCCAGCGAGTGAAAACTCAAACTCGGCCCAAAGCTTGCCATCATGCAGCACCTGCCAGCGAGTTGCGTCCGCCGTGTGCTCGATACCTGTGATTCGCCAATCGGAACTTTCAGCGAAGCCATAGCGCTCAACCCGACAAAATGCACGGTTGACACACTCATCGACGTTAGGGTGGCCGTCCCATGCGACCAGCAGGCCGCGACGCGGCGCCAGATTGACCAGGCGCTTGAATGCAGTCTTCACCTCGTCGAGATTCTTGTAGATGTCGGCGTGGTCGAACTCAACCGAGGTGAGAATGACCGCGTCAGGAAAGTAGTGCAGGAACTTCGGCCCCTTGTCGAAGAACGCGGTGTCGTATTCGTCGCCCTCCACAATGAATTCGTGTCCTGATCCCAGAGCGAAAGAGCTGCCGAAGTTCTCCGGGATTCCGCCAATCAGGAAGCTGGGAGCGCGACCGGCATACTGAAAGATCCACGCCAACATGGAGGAGGTCGTCGTCTTACCGTGCGTTCCGGCAACGATCAAACGCTCTTTGCCCAACAAAAACTCGTCGTGCAAAACCTGTGGCAGGGAGTGGAATGGAATGCGCTCGTCCAGAACGAACTCCAATTCTACGTTGCCCCGTGAGATGGCATTGCCAACGACCACCAAGTCAGGTCGGACCTGGAGGTTCGCCTGGCTGAAAGGCTGCAGGATAGAAATATCGAGTGACCCCAGAAAGTCTGACATTGGGGGATATGCCGCAGCGTCAGAGCCCGTGACGCGAAAGCCGCGCTGCTTGAGCATTCCCGCCAGCGAGGCCATGGCAGTGCCGCAGATACCGATCAGGTGGATATGGTTTGGCTTCATTGAATAGTTGTCGAAACGGTCGAAGATGCTGCGCCTCTGCACAGCCCGTTCATACGCTAAGCACAACAGTCTTCCCAACGGACAGCTCTGCTCTGACTCCAAAAGGCAACGTAATGCTCCCATTGGAGACGTGTCCAGACTTCAGCCCAAATGCTATCGGAACGCGCAAGTCGCCTAGAATGCGCATTATTACGTCTTGCAGCGTGTAATCAAGAGCGCCGGGCTCGCCACAATCGATCATCTCGCCGAACACGATGCCCTTGCACGCCCTCAAACTTACCCGCCAGTTTCAATTGCATCAGCATGCGATCGATGCGATACGGCCGTTCGGCACGATCTTCGATAAAGAGAATCGTTCCTTGCGTGCGAATCTCATAGGGCGTTCCCAGCGACGCACATAACAGAGACAAACAACCGCCGTAGAGCACGCCCGTCGCGGTTCCTTCCGCCAGAGGCTGCACTTCGTCAGCGCTGAACTCTCGCTGAAAGGCTTCGGCCGACGACAGCGCCGAGAACCAGCTCGCCTCGTCAAGACCGCCTGGGCGCGCCAAGTCGCCTGCCACCATGGGTGCGTGGAAGGTCACCAGCCCAGCAGCGTCGCACAGGTAAGTCAGCAATGTGGTTACGTCACTACAGCCGGCAAAGATCTTTGGATTGGCACGGACCAGATCCAGGTCAAGATGCGGTAGCACGTAATTGCAGCCGTAGCCTCCGCGCGCGCACAAAATCGCCTTTACGTCAGAGCGGGAAAACATCTCGTGCAGCTCATCAACCCGGCGCTCGACCGATCCGGCAAAGTACAATTGGCGCTCAAAAATCGATGGCAGATAGAACGGCTGGATATCCCAGTCGCAGCAACTCGGCGCAACCCGCCTCCAGATCATCGCGATGGAATCCGCTGGCTGGAGCGATGATGCCTACTGTGTCGCCAGACTTCAAGGCGGGCGGGCGAACACGTTCGGGTTGGCCGGATTGACGTCATGGGAACGGCTAATCTTAAATGAAAAACTCGCCACCACAGAGCAGAGTTGCGGGGCCGGTGAGAAAGACTTCATCGTCCCACTCCACGGTTTGCACGCCGCCTGGAGCCTGTACCCGCACCGGCGACTTCACCTTGCCGGAGTGAATCGACGCCACGGCAGCGGCGCACGATCCCGTCCCCGAGGACATGGTCTCGCCCACGCCGCGTTCGCAAAAGCGAACCTCGATCTCGCCGGGGTTGAGAACCTTCACGAACTCGACGTTCATTCCGAATTTGAAATCGTGGTGCTTGGAGATCTGTTCGGCCACGGCCTGCCAGCCCAACTCGAACTCCGGAACGAAGACGACGTAATGGGGATTACCCATTGAAACCGGCGTGCCGGAGATTTCCCCATAGGTGAACTTGATGGGGAATTCGTCGCCCACCTCGGGCGCGCCCATGGAGCTGCGGAACTCAAAGTTGTTTCCAGCATGCGCCTTGAGTTCGCAGGTCTTGAGGCCCGCTCCGGTACGAATCACCACCGAGCTGCGATGATTTTCCGAGCAATACCAGGCCGCGACGCAGCGCGTGCCGTTGCCCGAGATTTCCGCCTCGGAGCCATCGGCGTTCAGCAGGCGGACGCGAAGGTCGGCGTCCTTGGCGGGCAATACCCACTCCACACCATCGGCGCCAATGCCATTGTGTCGATCGCAAATGCGGCGACTAAATGAGTGAATATCGCTGGGAGCGTGGACAAAATCGATGATCAGGAAATCGTTGCCGCAGGCCGTAGCCTTTACAAATGGGATGCTAGCCATAATCAGGTCGCGCTGCGCGGATTGTAGCAAAGGCGGAGCGGGCGGGATATTGAATGCAAGAGCCGCCCAGCGGCTACGCCCACGGCCATGCTAGACTGAGACGAAATTGAGCATGAAGCTTGAAGACTACAAGACGGTCTTGTACCGCCAGCCGGATAACTCCTGGGTCGCCGAGATTCCTGCTATTCCCGGATGCTATGCTCTCATGGCCACCCGTGAAGAGGCTCTGCGCGAGTTGGCCGAGGTGTTTCGGATGATCGCTGACGAGTATCGGGAAAAGCGCATTCCGCTGCCGGCAGACTCCACCGAAATCGTACATGCCTAGCGCTACGGCGCGTGAATTTCAGAACGCTGCGCGAAAGCTGGGTTTCACAAAGACCCGTCAGACTGGTAGCCACGAGCGCTGGAACCATCCTGATGGTCGCGCAGTGACGATTCCTCTCCATGGCGGCCGTGAGATCGGGCCGCCGTTGTACTTCAAAATCCTTCGACAACTTGGCGTCACCCACGAAGAATTCCTGACATTTCGCTAGCATCACCTACTTGGGTTTGTAGACTGTGCAGGTCGATTGGCCGGGCACGCTGATCGAAACCACCTGCGGTAAACTCTGCCTCGTGGTGTCGCACTGCTGCCCAGACCGGATCGCCCTGGCAGGCTACGACGTAGTCGACACGGTTGGCCGGGTCGAGTTGCGCCCATTCCCAGTCGGGATGCTCGGCCTCCGAGATGACATGACGCAGCGGGATGCCCGCCAGACGCAGCGCACCGGCGTGTTCGGCTTCGTACATCAGCAGAGTTGCAGACGACGGAATCTGGGCGAGCACATTTGCCAGTCCTTGTTCCAGCGCTATTCGGCCACGCGAGTTGACGGTGGCTTCGCGCAACGTGATGGGCGACTCCGCATAGGCCGAAACATAACTCGCAGCCACCAATGCGATCAACGTGCCCCAGACAGCGCACTCGCACAGGCGCGGTGCTCGCTTTTTCGGCGAGAGTATCCGGCAAGGACGGCGAGAAATACCGCGAACACCGGCAGCAACTCAAGTCCGTAACGCACGTTGTAATACGAAAACGGATACCAGACCGGAATGTAGATCGGCACGCTGCCATAAGCGATCGACAGAGCATAGAAGGCCAGCGGCAACCACAGCAGAAGAAGAATCCCGTAGCGCCGAAAGTGCCAGACGGCGAGGGCTGTCCCGAGTAGAGCCAGCGCCAGCAGCACGCGACCCCATAGCGGTGACTCCCAGGTTGAGTTGAGCTGCCTTCAGGAAGTAAAGCGCGGCGGTGAGGAGATGATGTTGGCCGGGATAAGGTGGCGCCCTTGAGCAGTGGACCGCAGAGCGATGGCCTTCGCCGAATACGGACCGTGTGGCGAAGTCGAGAGCGTTCCCGGAAACAGCCCAGGTGTAAATCAGCCAGTAAACCGGCACCAGGGCGTTTAGCAGTAGGACTTCCAGAAATGACTTGGTTGCTGCTCGACGCAGGCGCGGATCGGTTATGCGCCGGCGCCAGCCGAAGAACGCCCAAGTCAAGATGACACCGAAGACGGTCGCAGCAAACCAGCCGTCGTAACGGGTGAAAGCACCTCCGGCCATCATGATGCCGCAATATTCAAGCGCGCGTCGTGGCTTCATTTCGGACTGAGCAACGGAGGGCGTCGTGAGGCGGAAGCCGTAGCGCGAAGAAACTCGTCCAGATAAACCAGCGCCCAGATGAAGAACGCCAGAAAGATGGGCTCGTTCATCGCCGTGGTCTGCATGTAAAGCAGATTGGGATTGAGCGCGTAGATGGCTGCGGCAAGGTACGCGGCGAGCAGGCCGGCACGAGCACTGACCAATCGGAAGATGCCGAGCGTGCCCAGAACGAAGGCGACCATGCCGGGAATCGCTCCGGCAATGCCGCTCTGCCACAGCGTGTTCACCCAGACGAAGGGCAGCATGGCGATGTGCTGCAGCGGAAGCCATACGGTGCCAAGCTGGCCGTAGGATTCCAGGGGATGGCGATTGTCGACGACGCGTCGCGCAATGTTGAGATGGGCCACGGCGTCGCCATAGAGCAGTAGTTGCTGATGAGCGTAGTAGTACAGGAGTGCGGCGATGGAGAGCGCCGCCAGCAGCATGGTAAGGCGCGCTTCGTTGCGCTGCTGCGTGAAACGCTGCTGGAGAACGGCTCTGTCAGCGCGCGTCACCAAACCCATCGCCTCTCAATCCAGGTGCGTCAGCTCGCGGAAGATGCTGAAGCGCTCGTCGATTTCGTCGCGGGTTAGCGATTGCAGCCGCTCTGTACCGAAGCGTTCGACGGCGAACGATCCCATCACACTGCCGTAAAACATGGCATGCTTCAGCACGCGGCGATTCACTTCGCCTTGTGACGCGATGTATCCCATGAAGCCACCGGCGAAGCTATCGCCGGCCCCGGTGGGATCGCGCACTTCGTCCAGCGGCATGGCGGGAGCGCGGAAGGGATGATGTCCGCCGGCAAACTCGCCGTCACGGAAGAAGATGGTCGCGCCGTACTCACCGTGCTTGATGACCAGAGCGCGCGGGCCCATCTCCATTACCTTACGAGCGGCACGCGGCAGGCTGTTGTCGCCGGCCAGCATCTTGGCCTCACCATCGTTGATCAGCAGCACGTCGACGCGCTTCAACATCTGGTCCAGATTCGTGCGATGTCCGCTGATCCAGTAGTTCATGGTGTCGCCGCCGACGAGTTGCACATTCTGCATCGCGTCACGGACTCGGGTTTGCAGTACCGGGTCGATGTTAGCGAGGAAAAGAAATTCAGAGTTGTGATACTCGGCCGGGATTGACGGCTCAAAAGCTTCGAAAACGTTAAGCTCGGTGCTGAGGGTTTTGGCTTCGTTGACGTTTTCGCCGTACTCGCCAGCCCAGTGGAAAGTCTTCCCTTTCGCGTGCTGGATGCCGCGCGTATCGACCCCGCGCTTGTTCATCACGGCTTCGTTTTCAGGCGTAAAATCCTCGCCCACGACGGCCACCACGCGAACGTCAGTAAAGTAGCTGGCTGAGAGGGAAAAATATGTCGCGGCACCGCCCAGAATTTTCTGGCGCTCGCCGTAGGGAGTTTTCAGGGTATCGAATGCAACCGAACCAACCACCAAGATGGACAAGAGCTATGTTCCCGCTTTCTGCTCAGAATCGAAGTACTTACCAACCAGCAACTGCAGCCGATCGAGGGTTGCCGCCGGCACGGCATCCTTCCTGGTGATGATGGCATTCTTCAGCGCGGAGCCGCACTTGCAGCCACGCGTTTTCGGCATCGCCGCGACTGCCTCCCGCACCACATTGCAAGCGTGCTCGGCGTTCTTCAGCAGCACAGCAACGATCTGGTCGACGGAAACGGAATCGTGCGTCTCGTGCCAGCAGTCGTAATCGGTCACCATCGCGACGGTGGCATAGCAGAGTTCAGCCTCGCGCGCCAGCCGTGCCTCAGTGAGATTGGTCATGCCGATGACGTCCAGCCCCCAACTGCGGTACAGATTGGATTCAGCTTTTGTGGAGAACTGCGGACCTTCCATGTTGAGGTAGGTGCCACCGGATTTTACGTTAACGCCGGCCCGCCGGCAGGCATCGACGGCAACATTCGCCACTTCGCCGCAAACAGGTTCGGCGAGGCCGACGTGCACGACCAGACCGTCGCCGAAGAAGGTGTCGACGCGATGGCGCGTACGATCGATGAACTGATTGGGCACAACGAAGTCCAGCGGACGATGCTCTTCCTTCAGCGAACCGACGGCGGAGAGGGACAGGATGCGCTCCACGCCGAGCTGCTTGAAGCCGTGGATGTTGGCGCGATAGTTGATTTCAGTAGGCATGAAGCGATGTCCGCGTCCATGGCGTGACAGGAAGGCAACTTTGCGGCCTTGCAGCGTTCCCAGAACATATCCGTCGGAAGGCGCGCCGAATGGAGTGTGCAGGAAAATGTCCCTGACATCGCTGAACCCCGGCATGGTGTATAGACCACTGCCGCCGATAATGCCGATTTCCGCCTGTTGCAAACGAGGCTCCTGGGATGAAGTGCAAACCCACGATTATACAGACAACTGCAGCGTCCCCGAATCCGCAATCGACCTGGTAGAAGCTGGGGCCAGCAATAAGGGCTTCCCGCCAATACGGCACTGCATCCAACTAATTAATGTCTTTCAGGTTAAACTGTAGGCCCACCTCGTCTGTTGCTCATGCGCCGGCAACGTCGTTTCTGAGGAGCATGATGAGAACTGCGCAAAATCTATTATTTCTGGTTTTTCTAAGCTCAGTTGCGCTGGGGCAGACAGCAGCGGCGCCTCCAACGGCACCCAGCAATGCGCCCGCTGCCAGTGCAGCGACGACTGCGGTCCTCGGGGACTTGGATCGCTTGCAGGCGGCGGCATCGCAGGCGAATCTGGACCTCGGACACATGCGCATCGAGAAGTGGAAGGCGGACGGCAGCTCCAAGCAGCAGGCGCAAGGCAATGCCGACTCCGTCCAGCGAAACGTGACCACGGCATTACCGGCCCTGATCGGTAATGTGCGGAGTGCCCCGCAGGATGTAAATGCGCAGTTCAAGTTGTATCGCAATCTGAATGCGCTTTATGACGTGTTCGCATCTCTGACCGAATCGGCTGGGGCCTTCGGTCCACGAAGCGACTACGATGCGCTGTCGCGGCAGCTTGGCGTGATTGATTCCGTAAGGCGCAATCTTGGCGACGAGCTGGAAAACCTGACATCTTCGACCCAGTTGGAGTTGAGCCAGTTGCGGACGCAGGTCCATACCCTGAAGCAGCAGGTGGCGGCAGCCGCGACTCCCCCTAAGAAGGTGATCGTCGACGACACTGCACCTGCGAAAACGTCCTCCACCCACAAGACGAAGCCAAAATCCACGACTAAGGCTAGTAGCAGTTCGAGTTCTGCGCCGGCACCCTCCGGCAGCAGTGCAGCGCCTGTCGCAAAGGAGCAGTAGCGGCCTCTTCTGGCACCTACGTGTATCGACGCTGGCCAACCTCCTGGGAACATTTCCTCTGCGCACGGGGTCTAACACACTAGTCGTCTTCTGGGCGCTGGCATTGGCGTTTGTCTTGAGCGCCGCATGTCTGGTTGGGACGAACAGCGGTGTTAACGCGTTGAGTGTTGTCGCAGTTAGTTGTTGCTGGTTACGAAAGTATTTATCATTGAGGTGCCGCCCGTGGCGGGAGCAACAACATTGAGTGACCTGGCAAGTGCGATTGGAGTCCGCACCGAAGAAGCCTCCGTGGTGGCCGAACTCAAGGCCGGATCGGAAGCGGCTTTTTCCTGGCTCATCGCACACTACAACCAGCCCGTTTACAGCCTGGTTTACCGGGTCCTCGAAGACCCTTCCGACGCCGCCGATACCACCCAGGACGTTTTCCTCAAAGTCTTTCGCGGAATCAAGAGCTTCAATGCTGACTCCAGTTTGAAAACCTGGATCTACCGCATCGCCTTGCACGAAGCTTCGAACCGCCGGCGCTGGTGGTTTCGTCACAAGTTTCGCGAAACCTCGATTGACGCCGAACCCCAGGGCGACGAAGGAAATCACGTGTCCGCCATGAAAGACACGCTGGTGGACGAAGGCAAATCGCCGTTGCAGAACGTGTACGAGGATGAATTGCGTGTCCGGGTGGAAACGGAACTAAGGGCCCTGCCCGAACCTTATCGCACGACCGTAATCCTGCGCGATCTGGAGGAACTTTCCTACGAGCAGATTGCCGAGGTGATGCAGATCTCGATGGGAACGGTGAAGTCCAGGCTGGTGCGCGGGCGCGAGGCTTTGCGCAAGCGTCTGGAGCGACATCTGCCGGCATTCGGAATGGAAGCGGGCGAGACCCGTGAGAACAGACGCCGTAGCGGCCCGGTTGGTGGCCGCGAAGTCGAGGTTCTACCATGAAGTGCTCAGTTGCGAAGAGGCTGATGTCGTCCTACCTGGACGGCGCCGTTACACGCAGCCAGATGGCCCAGATGGATGAACATCTGCGCGCCTGTGTGGAGTGTGGCGCGCGTTTTGCGTCGGTTCAGCGCACTCAGTCTCTGGTCGGTTCATTGGGCAGGAAGCCGGCACCGCCAGATCTCAGCCTGAAGCTGCGGGTCGCGCTTTCACAGGAACTCGCCAACTCCGGGCGCTCGCGTTGGGAAAGACTACTGGTGCGTTGGGACAACGCCTTCAACGCCACCATGGTCCCGGCGACCGCAGGCCTGGTCACTACTCTCATTATCTTTGGAGTGCTAATCAGCTTCCTTTACCCGGCACAAGTACGCGCCTCCAATGACGTGCCGACCATGCTGTACACCCCGGCTGAACTGAAGTCGACTCCGTTCGAGTTGACGATGGGCGGCGTGAATACGGATTCTCTGGTGGTGGAAGCCTATGTCGGCTCCGATGGCCGCGTTCTGGATTACCGTGTCCTCTCCGCGCCGGAAGACGCTGCAGCGATTCTTCCCCAACTGAAGAACATGCTGATCTTCACGACGTTCAATCCGGCGACTTCCTTCGGTCAGCCGACTTCCAGCCGGGTGATTCTCACCTTCTCTAAGGTGCAGGTGAAAGGGTAACGAGCAGCTTCCGGAGCGTGCCGCCACTCTGCCCGCTCTGGTTTGCGCGGTCCCGACCGACCCCGTAAACTGGGTGTGTCGACTCCCGCAGGTCCAGCTGCTCGCCAATTTCACGCGACGGGCACGCGATCGCTAAGAACTAAGAACCAGAGGCCAAGAGATATCCGGAGGTATCGCTGAGTTTTTTTCCCCGCAATCTTGTTCTGACCGCTCTAATCGCGTCGCTGAGTTGTGCAGCCGCGGCGCAGTCGAGGGCCACGCTCGACGTGAGCGAGACGCTGTTCAGCGTCGCCGCCGGCATGAACGTCTGTGGTTACGATCAGGAGCTGCAATCTTCCTCGCCGATTCGCATCCAGGTGCGCGCCGACCTGGTCGAAGCCAGCAAATCTCCCGCCACATCCCTCGCAGCCAAAGAAATGTGCCGCTACTATCAGGACCATCGCCAGGGCGACGCGACCCACGATCTTGCGCAGTACGTTTCGCTGGCGCTTAACCTCGGACCGCCTCCCGATTTCGCTCCGAAGCTGAAAGAAGCGGACCTGCCGCCGGATGCAATTTACGTTCTGGGATTCGCGCCAGTGTTAAAGGAGTACTATACCGCCGCCAAGCTGCACTCCATCTGGCTGAAGCACCAGCCGGAATATCTGGCCTTGATCGATCAATACCATGGTCCGGTTTCCGACATGATTAACTCCACCGACCGCTATCTGCGAATGCCGACGTCCGGGTATGCAGGACGCAGCTTCAATGTGTATTTAGAGCCAATGATCGCGCCCGGGCAGGTGAACTCCCGTAACTATCTACAGGATTTCTACTACGTTGTGGTCTCGCCGGCTGGGGACAACATCCACATGGAGGCGCTGCGGCATACCTATCTGCACTTTGTGCTGGACCAGCTCATCGCAAAACGCGCAACCACGCTCGAAAGGCTGAAGCCCATTCTGCTATCGGTACAAACCGCGCCCATGGCGGAGGAATACAAGACCGACATCGGTTTGTTAGTCATTGAGTGCCTGATTCGAGCCATCGAGGCACGCAGCCCGTCGGATTCTAAAATGCCGGATAAGGCGCGTCAGGAACTAGTACACCAGGACCAGGCGGAAGGCTTTGTGCTGACAGAATATTTCTACCAGCAGTTGCGCGATTTCGAGAAGGGGCCGACGGGGCTGCAGGACGCCTTTCCCGACTGGCTGCACAATATGGACGTCCAGCAGGAGAAGAAGCGGGCCAGCGAAATTTCTTTTGCGACCCACTCGGAGCCCGAGGTGATGCAGGCCTCGAAGCGTGCATCACAGAAGAAGATAGATTTGGCCGAGCGCGCCCTGGCCAGCGGCAACCCGGCGGAGGCCGGTAAGCTGGCGCAGGATAGCCTGCAAGCCAACGAAGACCCTGCGCGGGCTTACTTCGTGCTAGCCAAAGTGGCCAGCTTCAGCGGCGACATGCAGGGCGCGCAAACCGATTTCCAGAAGGCGCTGGCTGCGGGCAAAGACCCGCATGTGATCGCGTGGTCTCATGTTTACTTGGGACGTATTCTAGACTTGCAAGGAGAACGGGATAGCGCGGTGGCGCAGTACAAAGCGGCGCTTGCCACCAGTGAGGTGCCGGCTGATGCCCAGAGCGCCGCTGAGCGTGGGCTGCAGGGACCCTACGAACCTCCAACGGCCAAGCACCAGGATCAATAGGCCAGGCGTTTGCGAAGCGGCGGCCAGCTTCAAGCAGAAAGGGAAATCATGAGATCGACAGCAATCATCACGGGTATGCTTTTGGCTGCGCTGGCGTCGTCAGCCCAGACTTCAGGGCAAGCATCGACCCAAAGCACGACTCCACCATCACAAGGCACAGCCGCCAACCAGGCTCCAGGCAACGCTCAAGCTGCGCCTGCGAACGGCAACCATCGGGTCCTGCAGGCGAAGTCCCAGGATGAGCTGAAGGCTTATCAGGACGCCTTCGCCAAGACCGACCCGGCCCTGCTGGAAGCTGCGGCCGACGACTTTGCCGCGAAGTATCCTACGAGCGAACTGCGCGCGTCGTTGTATCAGCGCGCCATGAATCTTTTCGCCCAGGCGAACGACACCGAGAAGGTCATCATCACCGGGCGTCAGGCAATTGCCGCCGACCCGACAAATCCAGTACCGCTGGTGCAAGTGGCATCGGCGCTGGCTGAGTCGACCCACGAGACCGATCTGGACCGTGAGCAGCGCCTGGCCGAAGCCGCCAAGGACGCGCACGCAGCCATCGATAATATCGATACCGGACTCCTGGTTCCGGCTAATGCCGATCCCGCAAGAGTTGAGGGCGCCAAACGTAGCATTCTGACCATGGCGTATGACACCCTCGGCATGGTCGATATGAACAAGAGTGATTACGCTTCGGCTGAGCAGAACCTGCAGAAGGCAATTGACGAGAGCAAGGGAAATCCTGAAGCCGTACTCTATCTGCGGCTATCCGTGGCACAGGACAAATTGAAGCAGTATCCGCAGGCACTGGACTCGGCCAATAAAGCAGTGCAATATTCCAAGGACGGAACGCCGGCGCAGAACCTGGCGAAGCAGCAACAGGAGCGTCTGCAGAAACTGATTAGTGCTCAAGCTCCGGCTGGCAGTGGCGCAACGCCGTCACCGGTTCCCGGTAAGCAGCCGAACCAGTCTCCGGCCCCGACATCGCCCAACTCGCCGCACTGAGCGTTTAGAGGGAGATAGGTAAAGCCGGCCTCAAGGTCCGCACTGCCCGCCGACTCCGATATCGGGTGACAATATGAAACCGGCTGTCCACGATACGAGTGCTCTGGAGGAAGCGCTGGGACACGTCTTCCATCACCATAATCTCCTCGACCAGGCTCTCACCCACGCGTCTTACGCCCGCGAACTCGAGTCGCAGAATTCTGCAGGCGGCCTCCCCGCTGCGGAATTCGATAATGAGCAGATGGAGTTCCTCGGCGATGCCGTGCTGTCCTTCGTTATCAGCCAGGCGCTGTTCCGGGGGTTTCCCGAGTACCAGGAAGGGGAGTTGTCGAAGTTGCGGGCCCACATCGTGAGCGCGCGCCGCTTGCTGCGGCCGGCGCGGGAGCTTAAGATCGGCGACTATTTGCGGCTGGGCAGAGGCGAGGAGCGCAGCGGCGGCCGCAGCAAGAGTGCCCTTCTGGTAAATGCTCTGGAGGCCATCATTGCTGCCCTGTTCCTCGATGCCGGCCTCGACGTAGCGCAGCGCTTCATCCTGCAAAACATTTTGGAGCCCGAGCTTGCCGAAGTACACCAGCACGGAAGTGAGAAGCTTCCCGTCATGGACTACAAGTCGGCGCTACAGGAGGCCATCCACGCCAGCGGACGTCCGCAGGCCCGCTACCTGATGGTGAAAGAGGAGGGCCCCGACCATCGCAAGATGTTCACCATCGAGGCCCATATACTGGCGTCACCGGCGGGTGGCGACGCTTTTGTTTGCTGCAGCGAGGGCAGCACCAAGAAAGCCGCCGAGCAGGCGGCCGCACGTCTGGCGTGGGAGCGTCTACAATTGCTGGAAGGCCGCTCCGCAGGTGAAGACGTCACTGCGAGCACGAAGAGTTCCGAGCCGTCATGAGTGAAGTGGGTACTCCAGAACAGATCAAGACAACCTCTGAACCGCAGCCACCCGTAGCTCCGGCGCGAACCAGGCGCGGCTTTTATTCGCTGCAGTCGCTCGCCGGAACCGTCGTGATAGCTGTGTTCGTGATTACATTTGTGGTGCAGGCATTCCAGATACCCTCCGAGTCGATGGAGAAGACCCTGCTGATTGGCGATTACCTGCTGGTAGACAAGGCACACTTTGGACATTCACGCTTATGGAATTGGTTGCTGCCTTACCGGCCCATTCAGCGGCAGGACATCATCGTTTTTCGCTATCCGGTCAATCCGCGTCAGCACTTCGTGAAGCGGGTGGTCGCCGTTCCGGGCGACCATGTACGCCTTCTCAACAAGCACGTTTACGTCGACGGCGTTCGCCAGGACGACGAATATGCTACGTTCAACTGGGGCTGGCGTGACCGGTTCCGCGACAATTTTCCCGACGGCGGCTTCTATGGCGACCGGGCTTCAACCAAGTGGTTTCTCCAGGCCCAGAGGCTAATGGACGATGGGGAGTTAATCGTGCCTGAGGGCTCGTACTTCGTCCTGGGCGACAATCGGGATGACAGCTATGACTCGCGTTACTGGGGTTTCGTGCCGCAGGAGAACGTGGTGGGACGTCCGTTGGTGATTTATTGGTCGATGGACCGAACCGAGACGGCGACAGCGGGGGGAGCGCGGTCTGATAAACTTTCGAGTTTGACCGTAAATGTCACGCAAATGTTAAGCGGCCTGCGCTGGCATAGGATGCTGCAGATTCCGCAATAGATGCGGGTTTGTCGTGGCCTTCCCTGTTTGCGTGGGAGGCTACGGTAGTCTAGAGATAGAGTTTCGCCGGACTTTTGGATCTCGCTGCTCAGCCGGTGGTTCCACGCCGTGCCAAACGCAAAAGGGCTTTACCAGATTTAAGGAATAGGAAATCTTGCCAACGACCAAGAAACCTGTGAAGGCCGCGCCAGCGAAGGCGCAGCCGGTGCAACCCGAGACGCCGGAAAAGCCCAAGGAGACCACGCCCGAGTTTATTGCCTCGATTGCCGTCATCCTGGTGACGGGGCTTTTTATCATTACTTTCACCTTGCAGGCCTTCACCATTCCATCCAGTTCGATGGAGAACACGCTACTGATAGGCGATCATCTTTTCGTGGATCGGATTCTGCTGGCGCCCATGACGAAATGGATCGGCAAGCTGATTCCTTACCGCGATCCGCAACATGGCGATGTATTTGTCTTCATAGCGCCGGCGCAGCCAGGTCTGTATCTAGTCAAGCGTGTCATGGGCGTTCCCGGCGATCGCATTCATCTGGAGAATGGCGTGGTTTACCGGAACGGGGAAGCGCTGAAGGAGCCCTACGTTGTCCGCCAGGGAGACTACAGCGGGTACCGGGACAACTTTCCGAAGGTGCCCCCCGGCGAATATGAGCAGCTGACCCCGGAGTGGCGGGCTACGTTGCCATCGTACGTGCAGAACGGCGATCTGGTAGTACCACCGGGCACCTATTTTGCCATGGGCGATAACCGCGACGTCAGCCTGGACAGCCGCTACTGGGGCCTGGTTCCGCGCGAGAACCTGATCGGCCGCCCCATGTTCATCTACTGGTCGTTCGTAACGCCGCGCGATGAGTACGAACGCCAGGGCATCGGTGACCGCATTGCCTGGATGTTCAACATCGTCATTCACTTCTTCGACCACACCCGCTGGTCGCGAATGTTTCACGTGGTGCACTGATGCGGCGCCGTACGTCACGGCGGATGATGTGGGCAGTGGCGCTGGTTTTTCTGCTGGCCCTGGTGCTGCCTCCGTTCGTTAATGTGAACCGCTATCGCGGCCGGGTAGCGGGCGCCATCAGCCGGGCCCTGGGGCGTGAGGTAACAGTCTCCAATATCGAGCTCAAGCTGCTGCCGCGTCCGGGAGTAGTGCTTCACAACTTCGTGGTTGCGGACGACCCTGGCTATGGGGCTGAGCCGATGCTGCGAGCTGACGTGGTTACGGTTTATCTACGGCTGACATCGCTGTGGCGGGGCCGGCTGGAGAGCGGCACCCTGGATCTCGACAATCCCAGCCTGAATCTGGTGCGCCGCGCCGACGGCCACTGGAACCTGGAAGAACTGGTGGAGCGGGCGTCGCAAGCCAGTTCAGCGCCTACGGCCAAGAAGCGTCCCGAGGCTCGCCCACGCTTTCCTTACGTCGAGGCATCGAGCGGACGCATCAACTTTAAACTGGGCGACGTCAAGAAGGCATTTGCCTTCACCGACGCCGATTTCGCGCTGTGGCTGGAGTCGGAGAATCTATGGGGGTTCCGGGTAGAAGCGCGGCCCGTCCGCACCGACCTGTCGATCAGCGATACCGGCACGCTCAAGCTAGACGGGCGCTTCCAGCGTGCCGCCAACCTGCGCGACACGCCGATTTACCTGAAGCTTAGCCTCAACGACGGCCCTCTGGGGCAATTGACGAAACTTTTGTATGGACGCGATCGTGGTTGGCGGGGAGCGGTCCGCGCCAGCGCGGTACTGACCGGCTCACCCGCGGCGCTGGGGATTACTGTGGACGCGAGAGTGGATGACTTCCGCCGCTACGACATCGCCCTGGGCGAGGCTTTGCCATTGCGGACGCATTGCACGGGGACCTACTCCTCCATGAATGACTCGCTGTATGACGTCCGCTGCGAATCGCCAGTCGGCCCCGGACTTCTGCGGGTGCGGGGAGACGCGCAAGGCTGGGGAGCGGGGGGAGGGTATGAGTTGGACATCGCAGGAGAGCATATTCCGGCTGAGCGCGTGGCCGCTTTTGCCCGCCATGCCAAGAAAGATCTGCCAGGAGACTTGACCGCTGCGGGTGAGGTAGAAGCGGTGTTCTCGGTTCGCAAGCCGCCGGGCGGAGCGCCGCAGTGGTCGGGCGGCGGAAGCACAAGCTCCCTGGCTTTGCAGGCAGGGGTCCTGAAGAAGCCGCTGGAGCTAGGAGAGGTGCAGTTCGCTGTCCCCAGCAACAAGCCTGAAACATCAGGTTCAAAGCGGAAGCGCCCGAACCGCCTTGCCCCACCGCCAATCACCAATGCCGGCTTTCAGCTTGTCGTGAAGCCCTTCGCCATGCCGCTGGGAGCGCCCTCGCCTGCCACGGGCAGCGGAGAGATCGACCCGGACAACTACAGTTTGCACTTGAGCGGCGCCGCGGAATTGGGACGGCTGTTGAACGTGGCCCAAGCCTTTGGGATTGGGACGCCCGGCATCGGACTGGCGGGCGTGGCCCAGGTGGATGTCGGCACCATGGGATCGTGGATGGGATTCGCTTCCCCGGCTCCCTCGGGCAAAATGCAGGTTCGGACGGCCACGGCGGAATTACAAGGGGTCTCCGAGCCGCTGCTGATTGACTCGGCTTCCGTTCTGCTGGCGGACCAGCTAGTGAAGGTTACGTCCTTCTCCGCAGCCTTCAAACAAGGCACTCAGCTGGCGGGATCGGCCAGCTTTCCGGTGCACTGTACCGTGCCGGAAAACTGCGTGCTGCAATTCGACGTTCGCTCCGGCGATGCCTCGCTCGCCCGCCTCAACCAGCTGCTGAATCCCGCGTTCAGCCGTCAGCCTTGGTATCACCTGCTTTCCATGGGAAAGCGGAATGACAACGCGCTGTTGAAATTGCGCGCCAGCGGACGTTTTTCCGTGGCCCATTTTGCCCTGGGCAGCGTGACGGCCAGCAATGTCAATGGATCACTGGAACTCTCTTCCGGCAAACTGCGAATACATGAGCTGCGCGCCGATCTTCTGGGCGGGCACCAGGACGGCTCCTGGCTGGCGGATTTTACGGTCTCGCCGCCGCGATTCATGGGCAACGGAATTATCGATAAGCTGTCGATGGCCCAGTTGGCCTCGTTGATGCACGACAACTGGGCGGCCGGACCTGTGGATGCTGAATATAGCTTCACACTGTCAGGACTAAGCGCCGACAAGCTGCGGAGTTCGGCTGCGGGCACGGCGGATTTCACCTGGAGCGCGGGCTCTCTGAGGCACGTCAGTCTGGACAATCGAGGGATTCCAATTGTGTTCGCGAAATTTGCCGGCAAGGTCGCATTGCAGGATGGAACGTTCACGCTGTCGGATTGCAAGTTGCAGTCGAACGGCGCCAGCTATAGCGTGAAAGGCACCGCGTCGTACGGGCGCAACCTCGCCGTGCAACTGGAGCGCTCCGGCGGGCAGTCATATGTGATCTCAGGAACGCTGGACAAGCCACACGTGGAAACCGTTACCAACCCGGCAGCAGAGGCGGCATTGCGATGACGGGCTGGCCTTGCCTGGTTGTGGTCCTTGCGCTGACGCTTGGCGTGGCGGCTGGCGGTCAGCACGCCGCGCCTCCTAAAGATGCTCACAGCGCAGAGTTTCGCGCGATGGAGCAGAAGCTCGCCTACCTGAAGTTGAACGGGGCAAAGGCCCACCCTGATCCCAAGCCGACGGAGCTGACCGAAGCCGAGGCGAACGCCTACTTCAACGAAGGGGGAGTGAAGCTGCCTAAAGGCGTGAGCGCACTTCACCTCACGTCGCGGCCAGGCGTGCTCGATGCTCACGCCAAGATCGACTTCGAAGAGGTCATGCAGGGCCGCGGATCGACTAACCCGCTGTACGCCATGTTCAGCGGGAAGCACGATGTTGAGGTCGTCGCGCAGGCTAGCGGCGCCAATGGCAGCGGTACCATCCAGGTACAGTCCATTCAGTTGGATGGTTCCGAGGTGCCGAGGTGGGCGCTGGAGTTCTTCGTGCAGCGCTACATCACGCCGAAATATCCCAATGTTGGGATGACGACCACGTTCAAACTGCCGCTGAAGATCGAGAGCGCGACGGTGGAGACGGGGCGGGTGAGATTGATGCAGAGGTAATATCCTCCGCTCTGGGGGCCTTTTTTCCGCAGGAAGGGCCATGCTCGCCTCGGCAAAAGACTGCAACGCCGGGCTACTTTCCAACATCTAAACCTTGACAGCAATCGACTCAAGTTCTATAGTCATTCTGCTGTTAACAGGTCTTAATTGCTAATCCAGCACTTATTTATCAGTAACTTACATGATTTTTAAACCCCAAGGAGGGTGGCTGCAATGGGAAAGATAATCGGAATTGACTTGGGCACGACCAACTCGGTGGTCGCCGTGATGGAAGGCGGCGAGCCCAAAGTCATCCCCAACGAAGAAGGTGGGCGGACTACGCCCTCGGTCGTCGGCTTCACGAAGAACGGCGAGAGGCTGGTCGGCCAGGTAGCCAAGCGCCAGGCCATTACCAATCCGGAGAACACGGTTTACTCCATCAAGCGTTTCATGGGACGGCGTTTCGACGAAGTCAATGAAGAGATGAAGATGGTGCCCTACAAAGTCGTCCAGTCGGGCGATCACGTGGCCGTGGTGGCGCAAGGCAAGGAATACACCCCGCCGCAGATCTCGGCCATGATTCTGCAAAAGCTAAAGAAGGCTGCGGAAGACTATCTCGGCGAAAAGGTAACCGAAGCCGTTATCACCGTGCCGGCGTACTTTAACGACGCGCAGCGTCAGGCTACGAAGGACGCAGGCCAGATTGCCGGCCTTGAGGTGAAGCGCATCATCAACGAGCCGACGGCGGCCGCGCTGGCCTATGGGCTCGACAAGAAGAAGGACGAGACCATCGCCGTCTATGACTTCGGCGGCGGCACCTTCGACATTTCGATTCTGGAAGTGGGCGAGGGCGTCATCGAGGTGAAGTCCACCAACGGTGACACGCACCTGGGCGGCGACAACATCGACCAGCGCATCGTTGATTGGTTGATCGACGAATTTAAGAAGGACGAAGGCCTGAACCTGCGCGACAAGGGCAACGAGATGGCGCTACAGCGTTTGCGCGATGCAGCCGAGCGCGCCAAGATCGAGCTCTCGACCACGATGCAGACCGAAATCAATCTGCCGTTCATTACGGCGGATGCCAGCGGTCCCAAGCACCTGGTTAAGACGTTGACGCGCGGCAAGCTGGAAGAGATGGTGAAGGACATCATCGACCGCTCCATCGGCCCGTGTAAAGCGGCGATCAAAGACGCGGGCATTTCGCCAGACAAGATCAACGAAGTGGTGCTGGTCGGCGGCCAGACGCGTATGCCGCGAATCCAGCAACTGGTGAAGGAAATCTTCGGCAAGGAGCCGCACAAGGGTGTGAATCCTGACGAAGTGGTCGCGATCGGCGCTGCCATTCAGGGTGGCGTGCTGGGCGGCGAGGTGAAGGACCTGCTGCTGCTCGACGTGACGCCGCTGACGCTGTCGATCGAGACGATGGGCGGAGTGGCGACGGCAATGATCCCGCGCAACACCACCATCCCGACCAAGAAGTCGGAGATGTTTTCGACGGCGGCCGATAACCAGACGTCGGTTGAGGTCCACGTGATGCAGGGCGAACGGCCTATGGCGCGCGATAATCGCACGCTGGGCAAGTTCCACCTGACCGGCTTGCCGCCGGCTCCGCGTGGCGTGCCGCAGATTGAGGTCACGTTCGACATCGATGCCAACGGCATTCTGAACGTGAACGCGAAGGACATGGCCACGGGCAAGGACCAGAAGATAACGATCACGTCGTCTTCCGGTCTAAGCAAGGACGAGGTCGAGCGCATGGCGAAGGACGCTGATGCGCACGCGGCCGAGGACAAGGCCAAGCGCGACGAAGTGGAAGCGCGTAACCAGCTTGACGGCATGGTCTACAGCATCGAGAAGATGCTGCGCGAACATGGTGACAAGATCAGTGGCCAGGAGCGCAGCGATGTCGAGAATGCTCTAGCCGACGCCAAGAAGGCGCTGGAGGGCACGGACGCCGCCGCGATGAACAAGGCCCGCGAGAACCTGACTTCGGCTTCGCACAAGCTGGCGGAAGCCATGTACAAGGCGACTTCGGCGCAGACGCCACCGACTGGCGGACCGGCTCCGGGAGCAGATGGACAGGCTCCAGGCGCCGCCGAGCCAAAGAAGGACGAAGGCGTGATCGACGCCGAGTACGTGGATGTGGAAGACAAGAAGTAACTAGCAACTAGCTACGAGCTACGAGCTGGTAACTAGTGGCGCTGTTTACGCAGGGCTGAAGAGTATGGGGCGCGCAAGCGCCCCTGCTCACAAGAGTGGAAAGCGGAGTGCGAATCGGATTTAAGGTTGAACCGGTTGAGCTTGCGACGTACACGAGCGCGTCGATGCTCGTGCCACTCAAAAACGAGTCCCGCATAGCGGGACGGAAGATGATAGCCCAGCGTTTCAACGCTGGGTGGGTGTCGAAAATAAACCCGAGTCCCTTCAGGGACGGCATAAGAACAGCGGGGCTTCAGCCCCGCGCTAACAGCAACAAACGGAGCTCCCCAGATTGAAGGAACAAATTGAGGTTTGACGTAAACAATCAGTCGTACATGTTGAGTTTCAATCGCGAAGATAGCAGGTGGTATCTGATCACCTCCGAGATAACCGGACGGATGAAGGCGATTCCGGTGATCAGCGACGATTTCGGGTTCGTCCCGAACATCGTGGTCCCGATGGGCGATACCGGACAGGCGGGCGTTAACTGAGAAACAGCAGGTCCCTCGACTCGCGGCCGCCCGACTCGCGAGGCGAGTCGGAAAAAAGAGGCGGCCGCTCGCTCGGGATGACAAATTGTAAGGGGAGCGATTGCGGCGCACCCTTCGACTTCGCTCAGGGCAAGCTCTAAAGGTGCGCCCCTTCAAAATCCGCTTTGAGTATCTGGCGAAGAGCGAGTGGCGAACAGCGAAAAGCGATACTCTGGCTGAAGGCTGAGAGAGCTGACGACTGATAGCTAACCATGGCCACAACCACCAACAAGGACAAAGATTATTACGGCACACTTGGGGTGAAGAAGACTGCCTCGGCGGAGGACATCCGCAAGGCGTTCCGCAAACTTGCGCGCAAATACCATCCTGACGTTAACCCCGGAGACAAGTCTGCCGAGGAAAAGTTCAAGGCGCTTTCCGAGGCCAACGACGTTCTCAGCGATCCCAAGAAGCGCAAGATTTACGATCAGCTCGGCTTCTACTCTGACAACATCGATCCCGCCACGGCCGAAGCCTATGCGCGTGGTGGTGGTACCCCAGGAAGCGGATTCGGCGGTCCCGCCTCAAGCGCGGGCGGCTCAAGAACCCATACCCAGGAAGTTCCGTTCGACTTCAGCGGCTTCGACTTCAACGATTTCTCCGAGGGCGCAGGAGCAGCCGGACGGCGAGCGGGCACTGGCGGTGGATTCCGGGACATCTTCTCCAACATCTTTGGAGGCGGCGGACGCGGTGAAGCGATGGAGCGGCCCGAGCCCGGCAGCGATCTGGAATATCAGGTCAACGTCGGCTTCTGGCAGGCGATCAAAGGCGCCGAGATGCAGCTTACCATCCCGCGCCTGGAAGTTTGTGCGAATTGCCATGGCCAGGGGTACATCGAGACTCCCGGCCCGTGTCCGGATTGCAAGGGCAAAGGGCAGGTCACGCAGAAGAGTGGGAGCATGAAGTTCAACGTGCCGTGCGCACGCTGCGGCGGCAGCGGCAAGAACCGCACCGTGTGCCCCGTGTGCCATGGCGAAGGCCGCGTGGAGCGCAGCGAATCGCTGAAGGTGCGCATCAAGCCGGGAACGCGCGATGGCCAGCGGATACGCCTGGCGGGCCGCGGCAATGCGGGGACGATGGGTGCGCCGGCCGGCGATCTCTACATCATCGTGCGCGTGGGCGAGCACCCGGTGTTCAAGCGCGAGGGCGACGACATTCATCTGACGGTTCCGGTGACGCTCAGCGAGGCTGCGCTGGGGGCAAAGGTTGAGGTTCCGACGATTGATGGCCGGGCGCTGCTGCGAATTCCGCCGGGCACGCAGTGCGGACAGAAGCTGCGATTGCGCGAAAAAGGCGTGCCGTCGGCAGTGACTGAAGGCCAGCGCGGCGACGAGATCGTCGAGATTCAGGCGGTCACTCCGAAGGTAGGCGATGAGAAGTCCAAAGAGATTCTTCGCGAGCTGGCAAAGCTGAATCCGGAAGATCCGCGGGAAGAGTTGTGGAAGAAAATCGGCAATTAGCTTCGAGCTTCGAGCTTCGAGCTTCGAGCTTCGAGCTTCGAGCTTCGAGCTTCGAGCTTCGAGCTTCGAGCTTCGAATGGAACGTCCTCTCGCGCGAATAGTTGCGCAAGGAGCTGAGAGTTAACGAGAGATTTTTGGCGTTCGATGTCGGCACGGCGAAGCCAACGCTAATAGCTCGCGGCTCGTAGCTAGGGAATTTATGGCCAAACGTAAGAAACAGGGCGCGTACATGATCAGCTCGGTGGCCGAGATGTACGGCATTCATCCGCAGACGCTGCGTCTTTACGAGCGGGAAGGTTTGCTGAAGCCGTCACGCACCGAGGGCAACACGCGCCTCTACACCGACGAGGACCTGGAGCGCTTGGAACTGATCCTGTCTTTGGCGCGCGAACTGGGCGTGAACATTTCCGGGATCGCCATCATACTGCAGATGCGCGAGCGCATGGACGAAATGCAGCGCCAGATGGCGGAGTTCGTCAGCTACGTTCGCACTGAGGTAATGGCGCGCGCCCAACACGCCAGTGTCGATGCCAGCCGCGGTGCGATTGTGCCGTTGCGGCAGTCGCTGGTGGTGAAGAAAAAGCAGTGATAATCAGTGTCGAGTTTCCAGTTTCGAGTTTCCAGCGCGCGAGGCGCGTCGACTTGAAACTCGAAACCGGAAACTTGAAACATATCTTTCACTTCTGCGCGGTCTTGTCTTTCAGCTTGCTGAGCGCCTCCCGAGCCTTCTTGGCATAAGTCCCGTTTGGCAGAATCTTCAGATAGGCTTCGTAGTTCTCCCGGGCGCCGGCGGTATCGCCGGTTTTGTTCAGCACTTCCGCCAGTTTGAAGGTTGCCTCAGCGTCGTGGGGCTTGAACTCCAGCGCCTCGCGGTAGCGGCTGATGGCGGCGTTGTAATTTTCCTTCTTGTAATAGAAGTCGCCGACCTCGACAGCCTTCATCGCCTTCATGGGGTTATAGGGACTGAACTCGTCAACGCCGGTGTCGCTCAATGCGGCCTCAGGATGGGACTTCTCATCGTTCGTCGGCGGAGAGACGTCGATTTGTGACTGCTTGCTGGAACTCTCGCCGGCGGGAACATTATCGGTGCGAGGAGGGTTCTTGCGGTTGTCCTTGGGAGCAGGCGCTGACTTGTCGACCGGGACTTGCTCTACCGGCTTGGTGTCTTGCGGCGAGGCGTCCTGCGGCGGATTGTCCTGCGGGGAGGTGTCTTGCGCTGCCGCCGCGCCGGCCAAACCAAGGCACAGGATCGCGAGAAGAAGATAACGAAATCGCACAGTCATATTGTATGTGAACCCGCGAGACGTGGTCGGGACTCGGTACTGTGCCTCAGCGGATAGACCGGAACTCAAAAGCAGATCCCTCGTTCGGCCTAAAAGGCCTCCTCGTGATGACAAATTCAGTGGTCCTGTGCTCATTTCTTGCGGACATGGAGCACCTTCTGCACCTCGGCGACTACGTCGCCGGACTCGTCTTTCACTTCGACCAGGAAGGTGGGTTCGTACTTTGGTTTGGTCGTGAGCTCCGTGCGGATGTCGTCAAGCTGCTGGTCGGTCAAACGAAATTCCGCCTTGACCCTTCCCTTCCCTGGCTTGCGGAAACGAATGGATGCAGCCTTGTCCCAGACGATGTAATCCGGGCCAAGATTTTCCATCAGCATAAGCATGTAGAACGGATCAGTCATAGAGTAAAGCGAGCCGCCATAATGTGTGCCAACGTAGTTGCGGTTCCAGAGGCGGAGTTTCATCTCGACCTCGACAGACTTGTGGTCGGGACTCCACTTCACACGGATACCGGCGCCCAGGATCGGCGGCCAGATGTTGATGGCGCGCAGCATCAGGCGTTGCAGTTTCGTGCTCATGGTTTCGCGGAAAGATTAAGTGTATTTCATCACGGTGACAGTGAGGCAGAATAGATCATGGTCATGGGCAAGCGTGTTGTGAAACCGAAGTCAGTTGATTCTCGTGCCCCTGCGGGACGTAATACCCCTGAGTGTCCTGACATCAAGGAGTTGCTGCTGGGACCAGGTCCCCGCATTGACAACCTGGTGCCGGAGAGGAAACCCCGGCGTCGACGCAAGCCGCCAGCGTTCGATTGAAGATGCGTCAGGCCAATAGTAGCGCGCAAAGAAAGGCCGCCCATTGCTGGACGGCCTTTTCTCCAAGGGCCCTGCGGCCATTGGCTCCGGGCTGAGGAGAGGTTGGTAAAACTTTGCGTGACCGCCAGTCGAGCGGCCGCGCCTTACGTCATCGCTGTTGCATGGACTGCTGCTGGTTGGGAGAGTTGGATTGCGCCGACTCGGTCAGGCTGTTCGCCATTAAGCGGACATCGACGCGGCGATTTTTGGCGCGCCCGGCCGAACTGGTGTTCTGCGCCACCGGATTGTCCTTGCCCAATCCGATGAGAAAAATCTTGTGCGCCGGCACATTGTATTTCTGCGCCAGGTACTGAATGACGACGTCGGCGCGGTGCTGGCTGAGTTGATAGTTGTAGTCTGCCGGACCAGTGGAATCGGTGTAGCCCTCGACCTGGACAATGTAGTGCTTCTGGCCCTGAAGCTGGGCGGCGAAATCGTCCAGCGTCTGCTTGCCGTTCCGCGTGAGCTCGGCTTTGTCGAATCCGAACAGCACGGTGGTGTCAGATACGGACTTGTAATTGTCGAGGTTCTCGACGGTGCCAGCCAGGCTGGTCACGCGGTTCGACGCCTGAGTCGCATTCTGGTTGGCTTGATCGGCGGTCTGACCGGCGGCCAACGCTTTCTGGTCGGCGGCGGCGGCCTTGTTGTTTACCTGCGTGATGCCCTGCTGGGCGCGAGTGTCAGTATCCCGAATGTCACGAGTATTTTTCGCCGTCTGATCATCTAATTCATTGACGTTGTTGATGACCGGAGTGGTCTGATTGCGAACGTAGTTCTTGGTAGCGCAACCTACGGTCAGGTAGGCTGCCGGCCACCAGCACTGCAAGCACGGAAAATCGGTTCATGGACACGGCTCCTGGAACTGTCGGCCTCGGCGAGATGATCAGCCGCTGGCCTGAGATTACAGATGCAAGCCTGCTGCCAAGGCAAGCCGGAAAGCCGGCGATAATTCTGGTCTTAATTTGAATGACTTACGGGGATTCCTTCGTTCGTCAATGAGGAGTGAGCGGCGCCGACCGGATAATCCTGACGCGAAGAGTAGAATTTTTACAGGATACTCTGGATCCGATCCCTTGTTCCGAGCACAGTTCGTCGTATGGACCTTCACCAGAAAATTCGTACTCTACCGACCTCGCCAGGCGTGTATCTGTACAAGAACGCCGACGGCCAGATCATCTACGTGGGCAAGGCGAACAACCTGCGCTCGCGGGTGCGCTCGTATTTTCTGGAGGGCGCGGCGGCCAATGCCAAGACCGGGAGCCTGCTGCGCGAGGCGGTCGATCTCGACTACGTCGTCGTCGACAACGAGAAGGAAGCGCTGGCGCTTGAGAACAACCTGATCAAGCAGAAGAAGCCGCGCTACAACATCCTTCTGCGTGATGACAAAACATATCCCTACATCAAGCTGACGATTGGCGAGCGCTATCCGCGGGTGTTTCCGACGCGGCGTTTGCGCAAGGATGGTTCGCTGTACTTCGGTCCATACTTCCCTACCAGCCTGGCATACCGGCTGGTCGATCTGATCCACCGGCACTTTCTGATTCCGTCGTGCAAGCTGGACCTGAACCGTTATTATCCGCGGCCGTGTTTGCAGTACTACATTGGGCGATGCCTGGGGCCTTGCGTGGAGGGACTCACGACTCCGGAGCGCTACGCTGAAGCGGTCCATGATGTGAAGTTGTTTCTGGAGGGCCGGGGCGCGGACCTGACGCGGTCGCTGCAACAGCGCATGAATGCGGCGGCGGAGCGCGAGCAGTACGAGCTGGCGGCGAAGTATCGCGACCTGATCTCGACCGTCAGATTTGCTGGAGCAGAAGCAGCGCATCGCGGCGGTCGAGGGAGATGACGCCGACGTCTTCGGCTATCACTACGAGAACGAAATGCTGGCGGTGAATCTGTTCCACATGCGGCGCGGCAAGATTGTCGACAAGCGCGAGTTTTTCTGGGAAGACCTAAGCGAGATGATAGGCGCGACAGGCTTCGCTCCGGGCGAGTTCTTCTCGGCGCTGCTGAAGCAGGTTTACCTCGATCAGCAGTACGTGCCGCACACGATTTATGTGCCGGTAGATTTCGAGGATCGCACAACGCTAGAGGAGATTCTGTCAGAAGGCCAGAAACGCCACGTGCAGATCCATGTCCCACAGCGCGGCGACAAGCGATCGCTGGTGGACCTGGTGGGGCAGAACGCGAAGCAGGCCTACGATCAGCGCTTCCGCGTGATGAAGCCGGCGACCAAGGCGATCCAGGAGGCAGTGCAGGATGCGCTCATGCTGCCGGAATTGCCGAAGCGGATCGAGTGCTTTGACATATCGCACATCCAGGGTGCGGAGACAGTCGCGTCCATGGTGGTCTGGGAAGAAGGCAAGATCAAGAAGTCCGATTATCGCAAGTTCATCATCAGGGGCGTTACGGGGGTTGACGATTTTGCCTCGATGCGTGAGGTAGTGACACGGCGTTACAAGCGAGTGCAGGAAGAAGAGCAGAAGATGCCTAGCCTGGTGCTGATTGACGGCGGCATCGGACAACTGCATGCGGCGGCACAGGCGCTGGAGGAGTTAGGCATTGTGAATCAGCCGCTGGCATCCATCGCCAAGCGCGAAGAAATCATCTACATACAAGGTCAGGAAGATGAACCGGTGGTGCTTGACCGGCATTCGCCAGTGCTGCACCTGGTTCAATTGGTGCGCGACGAGGCGCACCGTTTCGCCGTCACGTTTCACCGTAAGCGGCGCCAGATGCGCGATCGCAAGACGGAGCTGCTGGAGATTCCCGGCGTCGGAGAGCGGACGACGAAGCGCCTGCTGCAGCACTTCGGCAGCTTGCAAGCGGTGAAAGCTGCGGATGCGGCGGCGTTGGCATCGGTGGTGAGCCGGTCGCAAGCGGAAGCAATTCTGCGGCATTTTGGCAAAGACCAAATGGCAGCTGCAGCGTCTCAAACGACGGGGGCGGAATAGGCGGAGTTGAAGCTATGGATCTGGGTCGGGACTCGAGGACACGACTGATTGTTCTTTGCGTCTGCGTGGTGCTGCTGGTGTGGATGGTAGGTTTCAGCTTTGACCGCCTGCTGGCGAGGGACGGCGTCACCCGCAACGATATTCTACTGACTTCCAACGCCCTGACCGGCATTGTGGCGGGCTTTCTGTTCTTCAGCCTCACCAATAATGAGCGCCTGCGGCGCAACCTGGTGCGCGAGCGCCTGAGCACCATTGCCGAGATGAACCATCATATCCGCAATGCCCTGCAGATCATCACCTATGCCACGGCAACCGGCAACGACGAATCGGTGGAGCTGATTCGCAGTTCGGTGGAACGCATCGAATGGGCGTTGCGGGAAGTGCTTCCGGGACACGTAACCACGCCGGCTGAGCGGCCGCAGCGCGAGACCCTGCGGGCGGGGTAGAGTGTTTCCAAGGTGTGCCGGCTGGGGTTTTATGGATCGCGTACCTAAGCGTTGCGAGTCTGGGTGAGAACGGTGCCGGCCCTACGGTGTCTGTGTCGGTAGCCGTGCCGCCGCTCCGTGGCTCACTCATTTTTTCCACTTCACCGCGGGCTCACGCCCGCGGCTAACACAAATGCCGCCGCTCCGCGGCTGGTTCGATCCCAAAATCGTCGTTTTGCATCCCAGTCGTTTTGCATCCCAAGAGATTTCCGCATCTGGGGCTGCGAATCTGCGTCCTATCCCGCATTCACATTCTGTTAACGGAACCTTTTCCGGGCTCGTCCGTATAAAGCTGCAGAAGTTGATTCAGTGATTGCAAGAGCATTCACGCACAACTCCAGGGTCCTCAACAACTACCCATTGAGATTGTTGACGGAAGCCACTTCTGAAGGAGAACCAATCATGGACGCGAAATATAACTGGCTGATCGACAGCGGTGCGGTCCGCGTCACCTTGAACACGGTGGCCTTTGCCCTGTGGATGGTGATGGCTTTGGGATTGTTGGAGCTGGCTGCGAAGGTCTAGCTCGACGTTCTAACAGCGCGAGTCTGGATCGCGCAAAATGAGGCCCGGCCTGCACAGCCCGGGTAAACACGAAACCCCGCTTCCCCTCAGCGGGGTTTCGCATTGCCGGGAGAAGCGCCCACTGCGCATCAGCTGCACAGGGGCGTTGGCACTTCGTCGACAATCCGCGCGACGGACTAGCTGCGCGTGGTTTCTACTTCGCGCAGACGAGCGGCCTTGCCGCGCAGCGCACGCAGGTAATACAACTTGGCGCGGCGGACATGCGCCGAACGCAGCACATCGATCTTGTCGATGACCTTGGAGTTGAGGGGAAAGATGCGCTCTACGCCCTGGCCAAAGCTCATCTTGCGCACGGTGAAGCTGGGCTGCGCGCCCCGGCTCTTGGCGATGACGATCCCTTCAAAGGCCTGCAGGCGCTCTTTGTCGCCTTCCTTGATCTTCACGTGGACGCGAACGGTGTCGCCGGGCTTGAAGGCGGGGATATCGGTGCGCACCGTCTTGGCAAGCAGGCGGTCAATGATTTGTGAATTCGACATGGTTCCTTTTCCTTCCCATAGCTCGCCTCGCGGCGGCCTTTAGCTTTTGGCTGTTAGCTCTTAGCTTTTAGCAAGCACTGCTCAGGACTAGCTTTTGACTGCTAAAAGCTAATGGCTAAAAGCTAACGGCTTGTAATCTCACTACTATTACTCCAGCTCAATCTCTCGCAACAGCTTCTGATCTTCGTCACTCAAAACCCCTTGTCGCAACAAATCAGGCCGGTTATGCAGCGTCTTACGCAGCGCGCAACGGCGACGCCACTTGCGAATCTCATCGTGGTTCCCATTCACCAGCACCTCGGGAACCGGCATTCCACGAAACTCTGCCGGCCGCGTGTAGTGCGGGTAATCCAGCAAGCCGCCCGAACTGCAGGTCGAGCTTGGCGGCACACCCGGCAGAATCGCCTTAACATCCCCAGTGCTCGCCGTGAACGACTCCTGCTGGGACGATGCCGCATTCCCCAGCGCTTCAGGAACCAACCTCGTCATCGCGTCTACGATGATCGCCGCAGCCAGTTCGCCGCCGCTCAACACGAAATCGCCAACCGAGATCTCGCGATCGGCCAGGTGCTCGGTGACGCGCTCATCGACGCCCTCGTAGCGCCCGCAGATGAGCACGATACGCTCGCGACTCATCATCTCCTGTGCCACTGATTGCGTGAACATCCGGCCTTGTGGCGACAGCAGCACCACCGATTCGCGTGCGGACTCGCCGATGCGTTCCTCACGTGGTCCGACTGCAAGCCACTCCAGGCATTCAAAAATCGGGTCCGGCTTCAGCACCATGCCTTCGCCGCCGCCGAAGGGCCTGTCATCTACAGTGCGATGGCGGTCGTGAGCAAAGGCCCGCAAATCGTGAATGCCAATTTCAATGAGCCCGGCTTCGCGCGCTCGGCGCACAATGCCATAATCCAGCGGCCCGCGAAAGAAGTCCGGAAAAATCGTGATGATCTCGAACTTCATTCGGACCTTGCAATCGCGGCCATCCCGAGCGAGCCAACATGCGCTGGCCGTCTGAGTTAGTGCCGTCCCTACGGGACTCCGATCAATTGATGCATCTACCCAGCACTCCGGCTTCGCCTCCGTGCTGGGCTAGACTGTTTCGCGCCTACGGCGCTTGACCTTCGCGACCCAAACTTTCACGCGGAGAAGCAGATCCCTCGCCGACTAATATCACCCCGCCAAGGGCAACCCCGACGCCGTTTCGTCGGCTCGTGATGACAAAGCAAAGGGCGAACTTACGGCGCAGCTAAAGCTGCGCCCCTTCAAAATTCATCACCCAAACGCCAGCCTCAAGCCAGCACTACCGGAACGACTCATTTCCGCTTATCGCTTTCGCCGGCCGATTGCGCCTCGTCGGCTTCGGTTTTCTGGCGCTGCTTCTCTTCATTGCTGAGCGGCGCATCCAGATCCAAAAGGCCTTCGGGCAACTGCATGTCGAGCCGTTTGGCGGGCAGGTCCAGGTTCTTCACGAACTCCTCGGCATACGGCACCAGGAGTTCAGTCGTTGTCTCGCAGCGACCCACCTTTCGCGCCGCGCAGACTGGGAGAGTCACCACTAACAACGGCGCTTCTCCCGCACCAAACTGCACGTCGCTTACGCGGCCCAAAAACCTTTGTCCATCCCAGACATCGCAGCCAACCAACTCGCTCACATACGCCGAGCCCGCTTCCAACTGGCTGCGCTGCTCTTGCGGAACCTGCAACTCGAAGCCGGCAAGCTGTTCCGCATCGCTAATGCTATCCACGCCGGCAAACTTCAGCACCACGCCGCCCTTATGAAACCAGTGCTCCTGGAGTTGCAACTCGCGGCGGCTACCGTTCGGCGCTAGTCCCGACAACTCGCGGCGCTCGGCGAAGCGTTCCGGAAAATCGGTATGCAACTGGGCCAGAACTTCGCCTCGCCGGCCCTGCGGCTTCAGCACGCGAGCGATCGTGATGAACTCGCCGGCTATTCCAGAATCTCCAGCTGATAGCGTTTGCGCGTACGCAGGCTGGCCGAGTGCAGGATGGTCCGCAGGCTGCGAGCGGTGCGTCCGTGACGGCCGATGATGCGGCCCACATCTGCTTCGGCAACTTCCAACTCCAGCACGGTCTGCCCATTTTCCTCGAAGGGCTCGACTATGACCTCGTCAGGCGCCTCTACCAGCACCTTGGCCAGGTATTGCATCAACGCGACGATGTCAGGCTTGCTATCCGACATTGTGGGACTCTCCTGCAATGCAACCATCTACGCTGGTTTCGGCGGCCCGGGGCTGAAGCCCGAAATAGTATCGCGCATTCAGACGTTGGCTAAAAAGTGTCTGCGTGAGAACCGTGCCGTCCCTACGGTGTCTGTGTCATAGCCGTGTCGCCGCTCCTCCACCCCATCAAGCGCAAAAAAGGCGCTCGATGGGGACCCCGGCTCCGCGGCTCAATTATTTATTCCACTTCACCGCGGGCTCACGCCCGCGGCTAACACAAATGTCGCCGCTCCGCGGCTGGTTCGATCCCAAATGCGATGGTTAGTTCCACCGCCCAGCGAGAATCGCGGCTATGACACAGACACCTACGGGACTCGGTTAGTTGTTCCCACCTACCCAGGACACCGCTGCGCTCCGTCCTGGGCTAACTGCGCTTCCACCCCTTCGGGGTTCTTTTTTCGTGAGTCATACTTCAACGCCGAAGATCAGACATAATTCTCACGCCGACACTAAAGGACAGCTCTTCGGCCGAACTACTTCGTCACCTAGGCGATAGCGCCAGGTGCCTCGGTTGAAGGCGACGGCGCGCTGGCCGGCGCCGAAGCTTTCTCCACCAGCTTGCGCACGCGGTCCGACAACTGCGCGCCCTTCGACTTCCAATAGTCAATCCGTTCGTGCTTCAGTTGGACGCTGGCGGGATTGGTCCGCGGGTTATAAGTGCCCACCACTTCCACCGAGCGGCCATCGCGCGCCCGATCTTTTTCAATGACCACGATGCGATAGTACGGCTGTTTACGCGCGCCGCGGCGCGAGAGACGAATCATCAACACAGAGAATGTTTCCTTTCATGCAACTGATCGGCCACGCGGGCAGGCACCTGCTCGACAATTAGGTTCAGGCAGAGCGCTGAAGCTCCGGCGGCAACTTTTCCTCAGGCGAGATGACCGGCCCGCCAAACTCCGGTTGGGCTTGGCGAAATGGATGCTCCAGCGATCAACGTCGCTACCGCACCCCAATGAGCGCAGCTTGGCGCTCATCGGACCTCACATACCTTGAGGCAACAACTCCTCGATTATCGCGGATGGAGCGCGGTTTTGGCAAGGGAGCTGTATGCCGGGTAGTGGGCTACTTTGGACTCGCAGAGAGTAATGTGGCCGGAGCCTTTTCCGCTCCGGCCTGCCATGTTGGCACTGAACGTCAGAACAACTTGCGACGGAGGACACTAGCCAAGCCGAGGATGCCAGAACCGAACAGCATGATGCTGCTGGGCTCAGGAACCGTGCCGGTAGTGGTGCTGGTGCTGGTGGTGGTGCTGCTGCTGGTGCCCAGAACCGTGAAGGCCTCCGAGGGAATGGTGCCGACGGAGTTGAAAGAAGCCGAAGACGGACCGGAGTTCTCATCCCAGAAAACCGGGTCGCCGCTGGGAACGCTGGCGTTCTGAATATTCAGCCAGTAGGTACCCTGGGCAACAAGATTCACGTCGACGGCGCCGGTCTCATTGAAGATCTCGTAACCATAGCCGTTGTCGCCTAAGAAGGTCCCGGTGAAGTTCACCGTCTGGTTAAAGTAGCTGGTGCCGCCGTTTTCAGACGAGGTGATGGAAATTTCCGCTGACGTCAGTGTGTCGCCGGGGAACAGCCACGCGGTGAAGGTTATACCAGTGATTGAGGTGTTGGGACTGTTGGTGTTGAAGGTGTCGCTAGTGATATACCCGAAATTCACACCCCACGAGTCGGCGTTAAAGGTTGACGGACCGTTGCTATAGACTACCTGGGCCATAGCGGGAGCAGCCGCCAAGGTCAGATATAGTGCGAGCAGTGACAGCGAAGCGATACGAATCTTCACGTTGAGCCATCCTTTCAATGTAGGCTTAATCGGCATTTGATGCATCCTCCCTACCCGAGTCAAGCTATTCTGCTGTGGTCGCTTCTCATGCCGCCGTCCGCTCGTACTGTTCCCAAAGGGCAACGAGGTCTGACACGTCCCACAGCCGATCTGTGACGCCAGCCGCCATTGCCGGGGTCATGCGCAGTGTACGATGAATCTTGATGAAGTTGTAGGCGAAATAATTGAGCGCCGTCGCTGCTGCAGTTTGATCACTTCACTATCGCAATGGAAGCATGGGAACTTGCTTCGGTGAAAGCCACGCCGCCGCAATCAAACACACTGTAATCAGGATCGAGAAAACAATAGGGGTGGTGAAGGCGTATTTCCAGCTCAAAGCTGTGACTGCCACAAAGCAAACGGCGAGCGCCCACGCAATGCTACGAACGCGCGCCAAAGTCTCTGCCGGAAGTCCGCCCAGCAGCCACGCTAATACTGCCGCGAACAACAGAAACACGGAGAAAAAGAGCCCGAAGGCGCTGAAGAAGTCCCAGTAAGTCCGGGTAAACCCTTGCGCGTTAAAGTGGACGGAGCGCATTAACCCAAGAACCGCGCCGGCTCCCCACTCCGGATTATTCTGGCGAAACCCAATCGTATGTCCGGCGGCAAATAGCAGCAGAAGAACAGCAGCGATTCGATAAAACATAGATGCTTTCATTCTTGCCTCCAGCGAATCACGGCATTGGGCGCCACTATCCTGCCCGCACAGGCTCAAACTGTACCACTACCATACTTCGCAAAAGCAACGTCGCCGTAGTCGGGATGTGAAACTGGCGGTAGCGCAGTCTCATCCAAACGATGTATGCGCAAACTTCTATGTGTCACTGCTCACCCCGACGATGAAGCCGGAGCATTTGGCGGAACGCTGCTGCTCTATCACGAGCGCGGGGTCGAGACGTTCGTTGTCTGCATGACGGCTGGAACGGCTGCGCGCAATCGCGGCACTGCCAGCACCGATGAGGAGCTGGCCAATCTGCGGCGCGCCGAATTTGCGGCCTCGTGCAAGATGCTCGGCATCACGCGCGGCGAGGTGCTCGACTATCCCGACGGCAAACTCGACCGCGTCGATCTCTACGGGGCAGTCGGCGATATCGTGCTGCGCATTCGGCAGCTTCGTCCGCAGGTGATGCTCACCTTCGGCCCCGATGGCGGACTTACCGGACACATTGATCACGCGATGGCCGGAACGTTCGCGACTATGGCATTCGAGTGGGCAGGACGTCCGGATCGCTATCCCGAACAACTTGAGCACGGTCTGGCTGCGCATCGGGCGCAGAAGCTGTACTACCATACTGCCGACTTCGTGCTACCCGATCGTCAGCTGATCTCGCCTCCGACGGTCACCGCGCGCATCGAGATCGGCAAGGAGCGCTTCGAGAAGAAACATCTGGCCTTCCAGCAGCACATCACCCAGAAGCCGCTGTTTGAGCGGGTGCGAAAGAATCTTGGGCAGCGGCTGGAAGGCACAGTCGAGATGTTTCATCTGGCCGCGACCCGCGAGCCCCGCGAGGCGAAGCCGGAGAGCGATTTGTTCGCGGATGTGACCGAAGAGTAGGAATTGGCGCTGGACAAAAGGTGGCTGCGAAAAACTAGTGTCCAGGCTCGGGATGGGGATCAAGCGAGTCGGCGATTTGATCCAGCGCGGCTTGAATGCGGTCCAGATCGTTCTGCAAGCTCTCATTCAATTCCAGCAGCCGGTCGGGCGCTTGCCGGAATCGCTTTGAGACAGCGCGCAGGGTGGTGCGTCCTCGCTCGCTGAGCAAGAACGCGCTTATTCCGCCGAGTCCCAAGACCGTGATCGGCACATACCAGCGGCGCATCGGAAGCTCCTCGGTCCGACGCCAATTTCTCCAAGCGGCGCCTAGCGTCAACATACCGTTCTCCTCTACAGCCCACAATAATTAGATGATGGGGGAAGCAGGAAAGTACACACCCGATTGACTTCCGAAATGGACGAACGAATCACCTCTCTTCCAACGCTTCCACGATGGCGTCATGAACTTCCGGGCGGACCTGGCGAATAAGCTGCGAGGCGCGATCAGGCCATGTGCGATTCGTCAGCAGCGTAACCGACAGCTTGCGGCCAGGATCGATCCACAGCGAAGTTCCGGTGAAGCCGAGATGCCCGAACGAGGCCTGCGAGAACAATCTGCCCGAAGACGAATGAAGCTGGGACGGTGTGTCCCATCCCAGCGCACGAGTGGTTCCGGGCGGCGATGGCTCGCGGTGCGTAAACAGCTTTACGGTGCTCGAGCTGAACAGCGGCGAGCCGCCGAGCAGCATGCATTCGGCAAAGCGGGCAACGTCGCTCGCGGGCGCGAAGAGCCCGGCATGACCGGCAACGCCGCCCATCACGTAAGCGTTCTCGTCGTTCACTTCGCCCTGGATCACGCGCTCACGAAACCTGCGATCGTCTTCGGTGGGCGGGACTTCGGCCTTTAGCTCCGGCCCGGGATTGAAGCAGGTGCAGCGTCATGCCCAGCGGCGTGAAGATCTCGCGCGCAGAGAACTGATCCAGCGCCTGCCCAGCTTTTCTCGCCAGCAGTTCGCCCAGAATGATGAATCCGATGTCGCTGTAGAGAGCGCGTTCCCCCGGCGTCGCGGTGAGGGGCGTAGTGAGCGCGGCATTAATCAGGTCCGGGCGAGTGGTGGCGAATTCGAACAGCTTTTCGTACGCCGGCAATCCGCTGGAGTGTTTCAACAACATGCGAATGGTTACGGCCGCACGTTTGGCCTGCTGATGCCTGGGCGCCAGCGCGACGAATTCGGGCATGGTCTGCGCCACGGGCTCGTCCAGCGACAGCTCGCCGCGTTCGTGAAGCCACATCGCGACCGCGGTCGTCGCAATCACTTTGGTTAGCGATGCGAGGTCGAACACCGTGTCAGGCCGGACCGCCGGGGACTTCTCCTCGTAAGTAAATTGCCCGAAACCCTGCGCGGCAACCAGCGCGCCGTGATAAGCGATGGCCAGCGCCGCGCCGGGAAAAGCGTGCTCGGCGATGGCCTGGCGGATGATGGCGAACGCCCGCGCAAACTGGCGCTCCTGCTGCCCGAAAGCAGGACGGGGCGCGACGAACTCTGGCAGCGGTGAATTCAGAAGTCCTCTGGCGTGCAGCGAAATCGGAACGCAACTTATAATAGCTTTACCGCGCAAATGCGGGTCACAATCCATCATGGAAAGATTCTCTTGAGCCTGCGTGTGCGCCGGCCAGCCAATGTGCTGGTGTATGTTTGCCTCATCCTTCTCGCCAGCGCGCTTAGTACGGCGCAACAATCGGCGCCGTCCGGAGCCGCGAAACCTCCTGTTCCGGCCGCTACTGGCGCCGCAGCCCCGGCACAACAATCCGCAACCGGCGCCGCCTCCAATACTTCCTCCTTTGCTCCGCTCGACACCGTACTGAAAGACGCGGTGAAGAGTGGCAACGCTCCGGGAGGGGTACTGCTGGTCGGGCACAACGGCGCGATCGTTTACCAGAAGGCCTTCGGCAATCGCACCGCCGGGCAAAATCCGGAGGCGATGACGACGGACACCATCTTCGATCTGGCGTCGCTGACCAAAGTGATTGCGACCACGACTTGCGTCATGCGCCTGGAGCAGCTCGGCCAGATCAAGCTTAACGATCCGGTTGCCAAGTACATTCCCGATTTCGTGCAGAATGGCAAGCAGGACGTCACCATCCGCATGCTGCTGACGCACTATTCGGGCCTGCCCGCCGACATCGACTTGAAGGAAACGTGGAACGGCACGGACGAAGGTTACAGCCGCGCCAACGCTGCCAAGCTGATCAATCCTCCAGGCTCGACCTTTCTCTATAGCGACGTCGGCTTCGTGGTCCTCGGCGAACTGGTGCAGAAAGTCGGCGGCATGCCTCTGGACCAGTACGCGCAAACGTATGTCTTCGGTCCGCTGGGCATGGCGTCGACGCGCTTCAATCCTCCGTTGTCGTGGGGACCGCGCATTGCTCCCACGCAGCGCGACGAGCACACTGGCCAGATGGTGCGAGGCACAGTCCACGATCCCACTGCGCACCAGATGGGCGGAGTCGCGGGCGATGCCGGACTCTTCTCCACCGCCGACGATGTCGCAAAGTTTGCGCAAGCCTTGCTCAACGGCGGCGCGCCCATTCTGTCGCCGCTCATCGTGGAGAAGATGACCACGCCGCAACAGCCCTCCAACATGCCCAACGTGCGCGGCCTGGGATGGGACATCGATTCGCCCTTCTCGTCCACTCGTGGCGAGCTGTTGCCGGTCGGCTCGTTCGGCCACACCGGTTTCACCGGCACGTCGTTGTGGATCGATCCGACCACGAACACCTACATTATTCTGCTTACCAATTCGACCATGCTGAAGGACGGCAACGTCATCGGCTTGCGCTCCGAGGTTGCGACGGCGGTGGCCGCGGCCCTGCAACTGAACCCGAGCGAAGCGCAGAAGATGCGGGTTGCGCGCATCACCGGCTACAACGAAACGCAGATGGCCGAGCGGCGAATCGTGGTCCGCAACGGCAAAGTGCTCACCGGCATCGACGCGCTGGAAGAGCGGCAATTCGAGCCGCTCAAGGTCCCCAACGTTCCAACTCCGCACATCGGATTGCTTACCAACCAGACCGGCATCGACAGCCGCGGCAAGCGCACCATCGACGTGCTGGCGCAAGCACCCGGAATGCAGCTGACGGCAATCTTCACTCCCGAATTCGGCTTGCAAGGCACTGCGGACTCTGGCGACGCTGCTAACGCGAAGGACGCCGCGACCGGGGTTCCCATCTACAGTGTCTTCGGCAATACCGATGCCAAACGCCTCCCGCCGCTGGAGGCGATCCGCAAGCTCGACATGCTGGTCGTCGATCTGCAAGACGTTGGCGCTCGCTTCTCCAGCTACGAAAGCACGCTGGGATATTTTCTGGAGGCGGCGGCGAAAGCGAAGAAGCCCATCGTCGTGCTCGATCGTCCTAATCCCATCACCGGAGCTTATGTGCAAGGGCCGCTGTCGGACGCCGGACAGGAGAGCTTCGTCAACTACTATCCGCTTCCGGTGCGGCATGGCATGACCATCGGCGAACTGGCGAAGCTGTTCAACGAAGAGAAGCACATTGACGCCGACCTCACCGTGGTACCCATGCGCGGCTGGCTGCGCGGCGACTGGTTCGACTCCACCGGAGCCACATGGGTAAACCCGACGCCCACCTTGCACAACCTTGATCAGGCAACGCTGTATCCGGCCGTCGCGCTCATCGAGGGCACCAGCGTCTCGGTAGGTCGCGGCACCGACATGCCGTTCCAGCTTGTAGGCTCACCGTACTTCACCTCCAAAGAGCTCTCCAGTTACCTCAACGCTCGCAACATTCCCGGCGTGCGCTTTGTGCCGACGTCGTTCACTCCAACGTCCGGCCCGTTTGTTCGCCGCGAGTGTTACGGGGTCTACATCATCGTGACCAATCGCGAGGAGCTGGATGCGCCAGAGTTGGGATTGGAACTGGCGGCGGCGCTGCACAAGCTTTCTCCCCTGGGATACGACCTGAGCCACATGAATCAGCTGCTGGTGAATAAAGCGGTCTTCGCGGCGTTGCAAGGAGGCCAAGATCCCAATCGCATTGCCGCGGACTGGCGCGAGCATCTCAATCAGTTCCTGGATGTGCGGGTGAAGTACCTGCTCTACTAAACACCGCTTTTCCGCAGCGAAAGAGGCTGCTACCAAAATCCACTCTAGCCTGACCTGGTCGAACAAACAGTTCGATGATCGATCAAACTAGCCTCGCAGCGCCGGGATGAAGTTACCCGGGGGTCGAAGTGGGACAAAATGCGAGCCGCAGAGCGGCGACACCGGGTTTCGTAACAGCCTCGAAAGCGCCGGGCTTATTTCCCCTTTGAGCGGTTGCAAACGGCCCCCTCCCCCCCGAAAAAAATGTTGATTATAAAGGAGTTAAACTAAAGTATTCTAAAATATAGACTTAGCTTCGGATGTAAGCCTTTTATTATGAATACTTTGCTGGATTGTCGCCAAAGTATTGAAAACAAACGTACAACCATCTAAGCCACTGCTGCAAAATGACTTAGCCGCGGTTCACGCCCCAATCTATTTCCGGGATGATCGCGCCTGATTTTCAAAGAACATCGTCGAAACCTGGCACTGGGCCTGTTCCGGGTTCGGTTCTGCGATCGATGCAATACCGTCATTCTTTCGCAAAACAAAAAGCCCCGGAAGAAGCTAACTCTAGCTTTTCCAGGGCCACCGCACAGACTAGCATCTTAACGCTAACCGTCAATGCAACTTTAGTGCAAGTAGGCTGTTTCCAGTGACTTGCTCGGAGAGCCCATTCCTGTTCCTTTAAGGGTTGAGGCCACAGCTCACCGCGTCGAGGTCAGTTCCGGCTGGGGAGCCGTTACCTGGCGCTGCTTCAGCACTCGCCTGGAAAACAGGTAAACCACGACCTGAAGCGCCGCTGCTCCAACGGTATCCAGCAAAACATCCTGCCAGCGTCCGGTGCGCGAAGGAATAAACGTCTGGTGGATCTCGTCGAACGACGCAGTGACCACGGTCGCCAACATGCCGATCAGCACCCATTCCGCTCGCCACAGATCGCTCAGGTAGATTCCCCAAGAGCGGGACAACAGCGGGCGCAGGCGGTCGCGATTGGTATTACGCAGCGCGAGGAAGACAAGCACGCTGAGGATGCCGTAGCCCAGGAAGTGTCCGCTCTTGCGCAGGACCTCGTCGAGCTGTTGCACAAATGACGGCTCCACATGGGGAACGACGACGGCAATCACCTTGTACAGGACCACCGTAGTGTTGGCTGCCGAGGCCGTGTCTGTGGATTCCATCCGGATTACGCCCAGCCAGACGACAACCAACCACCAGTTGCGCACCAGAGATCGAAATGTAGGCTTCAGCAAAGAAACTCCGGAGACGCGCGAGCCTTGAGCCACAAGCTATGAGCCATCTGCGAATATGTGCTCAGCCAGAGGATTTGAGGCCCAACTGAACTTAGACCGCAAAGGTTGCCCTTCGGAACGCGTCGGCAGCTCACGGATTTAAAGTTCGAAACTTGCAGCGCGTGGCTCGAAGCTCGCGGCTCGTGGCTAATTGCTCGCGACTCGACGCTTCCCTATTCCACCCGATAGTTCGGCGCCTCGCGTGTGATCATCACGTCGTGCACGTGGCTTTCGCGAAGGCCAGCGCCGCTGATGCGCACGAAACGCGCCTTCTGTTGCAGCTCTGCAATGCTGGCGCAGCCCACGTAGCCCATGCCGCTCTTTACACCGCCGACGAGCTGATACACGATCATGCCGACGGTGCCGCGATACGGTACGCGTCCCTCGATGCCTTCAGGCACCAGCTTCGCCAGACGGTTGCCATCGCCGCCGTCTTCGGAGATCACCGGCACTGAAGAATCCGAGTCGGTTGTCTGGAAGTAGCGCTCGCTGGAGCCTTGCGCCATCGCGGCCAGCGATCCCATGCCGCGATACGCCTTGAACGAGCGGCCCTGATACAGAATCGTCTCGCCGGGACTTTCTTCCGTGCCGGCCAGCAGTGAGCCGATCATCACGCAGTGCGCGCCCGCGGCAATCGCCTTGGTGATGTCGCCGGAGTACTTGATGCCGCCGTCGGCAATGATCGAGACATCGCTGTCGCGCGTAGCCCGGGCCGCTTCGGCAATGGCCGTGATCTGCGGGACACCTGCGCCGGTAACCACCCGCGTGGTGCAGATGGAGCCGGGTCCGATGCCGACCTTGATGCCATCGGCGCCGGCGCGCGCCAGTTCGCAGGCGCCGTCGAACGTGGCGATGTTGCCGGCCAGCAGATCCACCTGCGGCAGCGTCGCCTTGATCTTGCGAATGGCTTCGATGACGCGCGTCGAATGCCCATGCGCGCTGTCAATGGCTAGTAGATCGACTTTGCTGCGCACCAACTCCTGCGCCCGCTCCAGATAGTCGCCGGTAGCGCCCACCGCCGCGCCCACCCGCAGCCGCCCTTGCTCGTCCTTGGCGGCGGTGGGATATTTCAGCCGCTTCTGGATGTCTTTCACCGTGATCAGACCCTTGAGGTTGTATTGGTCGTCGACCACCAGCAGCTTCTCGATGCGATGCTGATGCAGGATGGCCTCGGCCTCGGTGAGCGTGGTGCCGACCGCAACCGTGATCAGGTTCTCTTTGGTCATCACTTCGCTGATGGGGATGTCGGTGCGGGTCTCGAAGCGCAGATCGCGGTTGGTGAGGATGCCGACCAGCTTCTTGTTCTTCGTCACCGGCACGCCCGAGATGCGGTAATGCCGCATCACCTCGAGCGCGTCGGATATCTTCTGCTCCGGCGAGACCGTGATGGGATCGACGATCATGCCGCTCTCCGAGCGCTTCACCTTGTCGACTTCACTGGCCTGCTGCTCGATGGTGAGATTGCGATGGATGATGCCGAGCCCGCCCTGCTGCGCCATGGCGATGGCCATACGCGATTCCGTAACCGTGTCCATGGCCGCGCTGATAAGGGGAACACGCAGCTCGATGTTGCGGGTCAGGCGAGTGGTGGTGTCCGCCAGCGCAGGCACAACGTCGGACTTGGCCGGCAGTAGCAACACGTCATCGAAGGTCAATGCCTCAGGGACAGGAAAATGGATCATGATTTCGGTTCCACGGAAGGGTAAACGAATATTGTAGAGTTGCGCTGCCGGTTAGGCAAACGGACCCTACGCAAGCGGGGCAACTTCCCTCTGTTGAGTCGGGCACGTTCGATATAATTATTCTCAATGGCAATAAGAAGGATGGGCAAGCACGGTTCGAAATCGACTCGGGAGCCAAGACCAGCACAAATGGCCGGCGTTGCTGGTAGTCATCCGCTAACAGATTACGCCGATGTCCTGGCGCACGCAGTGGAGACTTTCGGCTCGCGAGTCAATGCCAACGCATGGCTCAATAAGCCCAACCGCGTCTTTCATAACCAAAGCCCACTCCAGATCCTGACCCAAGATCCTGCCGCCGTTGAAGAAGAATTGGTCCGGATCGATCACGGCATGTTCCTTTGATTGCCTACCGTCTGACGCGCGCTCCGTACGCGAACGACCTGGCCGGAACAGGCGGTCTCTACGCCTCAGGGCGATGTAATCACAAAGGCACGCCAGTTATCTATGCTGCCCAGCAGCCGTCGCTGGCGCTGGCCGAAGTGCTTGCACATCTCGATTTCGATAACGTGCCGCTGGATTACGTGCTGGTGACGATCGAAATTCCTGACACCGTTCCGGCGAGGCGGGCGACCCCGGACGAAGCGCTTGCCGCCTCCTCGAATCCGCCGGTTCCCGTTTATCTTGTTCCCTCGCTAGTGGTTCCACAGGAATTGAACGTAGTGCTCTACCCAAAGGCGTCGGGGTTCTCCGCCAAGATTACAAAAATAGAGCCGTTTCGCATCGATGAACGACTCCTTGGCGGCCGATGACTTCGACCGTTATTCCTTGTCAGAGAGCCTGGGTGTTTGCGGCTCACCGCCCGCGCTAGTCCTTGAATCTCCGCCGAGTCAGGCGTATATTTACTTTTGTAGGGTTGTGTTTGAGGTTCCTGTCATCGGCTCCCGGCGGCAGTGAACCGGTGCAGATTCGGCGAAGCACACCGGTGGGCGATCGCCCACTTTTTATTTCCACCCCGTAATCCGCTGTTACACGGCGAGTCCAGGTGGTAGCGAGAGCCTGACGGGCGCTCTGTGCTTAGGGGCTGGGAAGCTGGGGCCCCCGGAAGACGCCGGTTTTGCGCCTTCTGGGGTGGAAGAGCCGTGGAACGCGATGGCAGCCGGGTTGGACAAAATTCGCGAGATTGCCGAACGGGTCGCACAGTCAAGCGGCCTGGAGTTGGTCGATCTGGAGCTGTCCGGTGGTGGCAAGGCCCGCATGTTGCGGGTGTTCATCGACAAGCCGGGCGGCGTGACTCACGAGGATTGCGCGAACTTCAGCCGTGAAGCGAGCACCATCCTCGACGTTGAGGACGCAGTGCCAGGCGCCTCGTACCTGTTGGAAGTTTCGTCGCCGGGACTGGATCGCAAGCTGTCGAATGCGGCCGACTTTCAGCGCTTTACCGGCAGCCTGGTGAAGCTGATGACGCGCGATCCGGTCAACGGCAACCGGCATTTTGAAGGACGCCTGAAGGCGTTTCAGGATGGCCGCCTCAGCCTGGAGCTGACGGGCAGGAAAAAGTCGAAGAAGCACGAAGCCGTTGAGCCCGGAGCGGAAGTCGAGATCGAACTGGCCAACGTCGAGAAGGCGAACCTGGTTCCCGAGTTTGAGCCGCGAGCTTCGGGCCGAGCTTCTAGCCGCGACCCGAGCTAAGCGACGCTGAGCCTCGGGATTTTGAGCGACGGAATTGCGACGCTAAGCCCGAGGGCGAACGAATTAGCCCGAAGGGCGAAACTAGTTAGCCCAGCGCGGAAGCGCTGGGTAACAAGCAACAACGGACTCCGAGTCCCGTAGGCGTCTGTGTCATAGCGGCAGTTCACGCTGAGCGGTGGAATCAGCCATCGCATTTGGGATCGAACCAGCCGCGCAGCGGCGACATTTGTGTTAGCCGCGGGCGTGAGCCCGCGGTAAAGTGGAAAAAAATAATTGAGCCGCGGAGCGGCGGAAGGGGAAACAGACAGGGACGACACAGCGAGCCAACGTCGCCGCGTGTTGCGGGTCTGAGCGCCGTAGGGCGGAGCGATATTAGCTCAAGCCGCAGCGCAGCGTAGTCCTGGGTAGGACAGCAAACCTAATCGGAGTCCCGTAGGGACGGCACGGGTTTAAGGTGGCAACGAATTTATGGCGAGTGAACTGTACAACGTAATCGACGCTCTCAGCCGCGAAAAAGGTATCGATCCGCAGATCGTGGTGACTGCGGTCGAGGATGCGATCGTCGTAGCCACCCGGAAGTATTACAAGACGCAGGAAAACCTCCGCGCCGAACTCGACAAGGAAAGCGGCCAGATCCGCGCCTTTGCCGTACGGTCCATCGTGGAAGGTCCGGAGCAGATCGAAGATCCACTCTCGCAAATCTCGCTGGACGACGCCAAGCGCATCGATCCTGCCGCCGAAGTGGGCGGCGAGTTGCGCACCTACAAAGCCACCGACGTTCTGGGACGCATTGCCGCGCAGCTGGCCAAGCAGGTCATCTTCCAGAAGGTGCGTGAGGCCGAGCGCGACACCATTTACAACGAGTACATTGGCCGCGTCAACGAGATCATCAACGCCACCGTCAAGCGCACCGAAGGCCAGGACGTCATCGTCGATCTGGGCAAAGCCGAAGGCCGTATGCCGCGCAAGGAGCAGTCGCGCCTGGAGTCGTTTGCTCCCGGCGAGCGTGCCCGCGTCATGATTGTGCGCGTGGAGAAAGCCTCCAAGGGACCGCAGGTCGTGGTTTCCCGCGCCGCGCCCGAACTGGTCTCGCATCTCTTCCAGACCGAAGTGCCGGAAATCTACGACAACACCGTCGTCATCCGCGCCATTGCACGCGAGGCCGGCGAACGCACCAAGATCGCGGTCATGTCGAAAGACAAAGATGTCGATCCCGTGGGTGCCTGCGTCGGCATGAAGGGCATGCGCGTGCAGTCCATCATCCGCGAACTGCGCGGCGAAAAGATCGACATCATCGAGTATCACGAAGATCCGGTGACTTTCGCTGAGAAGGCGTTGCAGCCTGCGAAAGTCAGCCGCGTGACCGTCCTCGAAGGCCACGAGAAGCACCTGGAAGTGATCGTGGATGACAGCCAGTTGTCTCTCGCCATCGGCAAGAAGGGACAGAATGTTCGCCTTGCCGCGAAGCTCCTGGGCTGGAAGATCGACATCAAGAGCGAGGAAGAAAAGCGCCAGGAAGTGGAAGAGCAGATGCGCGGCATGATGACCCCGCAAGCCACGCCGCTGGAGTCGGTGCCCGATCTCGAGCCCGGCATCATCGAGAAGCTGGTCGCGGCCGGCATCACCACCGTGGAGATGGTTGCCGACATGACCCCCGAGCAGTTGGAAGAGGTGCCCGGCATCGGCCCCAAGACTGTGGAGAAAATCAGTATCGCCGTCAATAACTACTTTGCCAGCCTGGACGCCGGCGAGGCGGGCGCCGAGGAAGGCCTGGTTGCCGAAGCCGAGGTTCCTCCCGAAGGTGTTGACGCGACTCTCGCAGCCGTCGACGACGAGGAAGGTGGCGAAGCGCTCGGGCAGGATGTTCCTGCTGAAGAAGAGGCTCGCGAGTTAGCCGCGGAAGAGGCTGCCGAAGCCGACGACGCAGCGGGCGAAACGCCTGGCGAGATTGCTGCGGCTGATCCCGACGACGAGGCCGACGAATCCGAAGTCGAGCCCACATCGGAATCCGATGTCGAAGCGGGCGATGAAGGCGGACAGTCGGGTGACGAAGAAGGTCTGCCCGATGAGCCGGAAGCGGATTCCGAGAGCGTCGAGGAGCTCGTGGACGAAGGTCAGGCCTTCGAGGCCGAGGTTGTCGATGGTGTCGAGAACGCGCCTCTCGCCGACAAGGGTGAGCGGATCATCCACGAGCGGCCTGAAACACCGAACGAAAACGTTCCTGACGAAGAGGAACCGGGCGAGAAACGCTAAACGCAGTTGCCAGTGGTCAGTGACCAGTGGCCAGTTGAAAATCCGACCGCGCGGACGTTCAGGCGTGCTTTGAGATCAGGTAGGAATTTCGTACTTCAGAGGCTGAACTAAATTCTGACTGGCCACCGGCAACCGGCCACTGGCCACTGAACCGTGAGGATGCTATGCAGGCATAGGCGGACACGACATAACGGAGGAAACAGGGCGGAATGCAACACAAGATTCGCATCAACGATCTAGCCAGAGAACTCGAGGTCAAGAGCAAGGAAATCCTCGACGCTCTTCTCAAGGTCGGCGTAACCGAAAAGAAAACGCACTCCAGTTCTATCGAAGTGGATCAAGCCGAGCGCGTTAAGAAATACTTTCAGGAGCATGAGCCCAACGCGGCCCGCGGCTCGCGCGTTGCGCAGGCCCCGGACGAGTTCAAGCCCAAGATCGATCTTTCGCACATCTCCAAGCCAGGCGATGTGTTGAAGGCGATCACGCAACGGGCTGCCCAACCTGCCGCGCCGCCGCGTCAAGTCGCGCCGCCCAGCCACGCCGTCCCCACGCGCTCTACTGTGGCTCCGCCGTCGGCTGTTCCGCCAAAGCCCGCTTCTCCGCTTGCCGCAACCGCCACCACGCCTCCGGCAACGCCGGTTGAAGTTAAACCCGCGCCTCGCTTTATCACGCCACAATCGGTGGCGCGTCCACCAGCCGCAGTCATTGTGCGGCCCAAGCCGCCAGCGCCTCCAGCCGCGCCGCCGGTCCATGCATCCGCCGTTTCCGTTTCCGAAGCTACGAAGCCAATCGAGGCCACTATCCAAGATCAGGTAGCAGTCCTGGACGAACCCGAGACTGCCGTTGTACCCGAAACTCTCGTCCCTGAAACCGGGGCCGAGATGGAACTGCCTGCCGTCCCCGCTGCCGGTCAAGCCCGTCCTGCTGCTCCGGCAACCCAGTCTGGGCAACCTGGCGTGCGGCCTCCGCAGCCTGGAGCTCCAGCTCGTCCAGGGCAAGCAGTGCAGCCCCCCGCAGCCGTCCGTCGGCTGATTGTGCCGCAAACCGGACCGCGTCCGGTATATCTGGCGCCCGCGCGCGCTGCAACCACCACGCCGCCGCGTCCGGTCATGCCCGAGCGCGGCAAACCAATCTTTCAGCGGCCGCGTCCCGGAATGCCGCCTACCGGCGCTCCCGGCACTCGTCCGCCGATGCGGCCGGGTGAGCGTCGCGGTCCACATCCTACGCGTTCTGGCCCGCCGGGAGCTCGTCCCGGATTTGCAGGTGGTCCCGGGGTTGGGGCTCCGCCTCCGCCGACAGGCCGTCCCATGGGACGTCCAGCGCGTCCTGGACAGCGTTACATTCCGCGTGGTGTGAAGGAAGGCCCGATGAAGGGCTTCGTTCCCCCGCCGCGCCTCTCGCTTTCCACTGAGCCGCTGCCCATCACGCGAGCCATCACTATCCCCGAAGGCGTCAGCGTGAAAGACCTGGCTGAGAAGCTGGGCATTCGCGCCAAGGACCTTATCGCACGCTTGCTGGCGCGTGGCGTATTCGCCACTGTCAACCAGACGCTCGATTCCGATCTCGCCACCGACATGGCGCGCCACTTCGGCGCGGAAACTTCGGTCATCACCTTCGAAGAGCAACTGGCGAAGGACGAAGGGCCAGCCGAAAAGGCAGGCGAAGACGGAGCGCAATCTGTAACCCGTCCTCCCGTGGTCACCATTATGGGCCACGTCGATCACGGCAAGACCAGCTTGCTCGACGCCATTCGCTCTACCAACGTCGCCGGCGGCGAGGCGGGCGGCATCACCCAGCACATCGGCGCCTACAAAGTCGCCATCACCGATCCCAACTCGCCGGCCTTCGGGCGCGAGATTGTCTTCCTCGATACGCCGGGTCACGAAGCTTTCACCCGCATGCGTGCTCGCGGATCGAAAGTCACGGACATCGTGGTGCTGGTTGTTGCAGCCGACGACGGCGTCATGCCGCAGACGTTGGAAGCCATCGATCACGCCAAAGCGGCCGCCGTGCCGATCATCGTCGCAGTCAACAAAATCGACAAGCCTGACGCCTTACCCGAGCGCGTCAAAAAGCAGCTTGCCGATCGCGGCCTGATGCCCGAAGACTGGGGCGGCAGCACCGTATTCGTGGACGTCTCCGCGAAGCAGAAGACCAATCTCAATCTGCTGATGGAAATGATCTGCCTGGTCGCCGACCTGCAAGATCTGAAGGCCGTGCCTGATCGTCTGGCGACCGGTACCGTGCTTGAGGCCAAGCTCGACCGCGGTCGCGGTCCGGTGGCAACCGTGCTGGTACAAAACGGCACCCTGCACAACAGCGACAACTTTGTCGTCGGCAACGTCTTCGGCAAGGTCCGCGCCATGTTCAACGATCGCGGCGTCGCGCTGGAATCTGCCGGCCCGGCTACTCCGGTCGAAATTCTCGGTCTGGAAGGATTGCCGCAGGCCGGCGATCAACTGGTCGCCGTAGCCGATCGCGAGAAGGCGCGCGGCATCTCCGAGTATCGCGAAGCTAAGGCCCGCGAAGCCGCGCTGGCCAAGAGCTCGCGCGTCTCGCTGGAAGGCCTGGCTGAGCAGTTAAAGACTGCGGGTCAGAAGGAACTGTTCGTCATCCTCAAGGGCGATGTGGGCGGCTCCATCGAGGTCCTCAGCGACGTGCTCTCCAAGCTGTCGAACGAGCGCGTGAAGATCAACATCATGCGCGCCAGCGTAGGCGCTATCACCGAAAGCGACGTGCTGCTGGCCTCGGCGTCGAATGCCGTCATCATCGGCTTCAACGTGCGGCCGGAGCGCAAGGCGCAGGAACTGGCCGAGCAGGAAAAAGTCGACATCCGCCTGCACTCCATCATTTACGAGCTCCAGGACGAGATCAAGCGCGCCATGACCGGCCTGCTTGAGCCCATCGTCAAGGAAACCTACCTGGGACGCGCTGAAGTCCGCGACACCTTCCGCGTTCCCAAGGTTGGCGTAATTGCCGGCTGCTATGTCCTCGATGGCGTGGTCAAGCGCGACGCCGAAGTGCGATTGCTGCGCGACAACGTCGTCGTCTTCAAAGGCAAAGTCGGATCGGTGCGGCGCTTCAAGGAAGACGTCAGCGAAGTTCGCACCGGCATGGAATGCGGCATTTCGATCGCGAACTACGGCGACATCAAAGTCGGGGACGTGATCGAAGTCTTCGTCACCGAGCGCGTCGCCGCCGAAGCGTTCGTGTAAGACAGTTGTCGGTTGTCCGTTGTCAGTTGTCGGTTGTCAGTTGTCAGTTGTCGGTTGTCAGTTGTCGGTTGTCGGTTGTCAGTTGTCGGTTGTCGGTTGTCAGTTGTCGGTTGTCGGTTGTCGGTTGTCAGTTGTCGGTTGTCAGTTGCCGGTTGCAACCGATTCATCCGGTGAACTGAGGTTTGTAACAGGGCACGACTTCAGTCGTGCCGACCGCCGTCTTATTTTATTTGTCATCCCGAGGAGGGCTTCAGCCCGACGAGGGATCTGCTGTTAGCCGCGGAGCGGCGCCATTTGTGCTAGCCGTGGGCGTAAGCCCGCGGATCATGTTGAGAAAAATGGTAGAGCCGCGGAGCGGCGGCACTGGCTAAGCATGTAACTCAGAGCCATTCGTGGTTTGTAACAGGGCACGACTTCAGTCGTGTCGACCGCCGTCTTATTTTATTTGTCATCCCGAGGAGGGCTTCAGCCCGACGAGGGATCTGCTGTTGCCGCGGAGCGGCGGCACACAACATCCAATGTCCCGGAACTGAATCCTCCCGCCGAGAGGAGCCTGTATCCGGGACGTTGTGCACAAGGGCCAACCATGATCGCGTATCTCATGCTCGAGATTCGCATCGAGGGCGCGCACTCCCTAAAGGACAAGCGGCAGGTCATTCGCAGCGTCAAAGACGGGCTGCGCAACCATTTCAACGTTGCCGTTGCCGAGCTTGACCCGACCGACGCCTGGCAGCGCGCCACCCTCGGCGTGGTCAGCATCTCCACCTCGCGCGAGTATCTCGAGGGCCTGATGCACAACGTCGAACGCCACGCCACCCGAGTGGCCAACAACAGCGGTGGCGAGGTTACGGATTCCTTTCTGGACTTCCTCTCGGAAACGGAATTCGGCGATCATTTAATCGGGGAATCGTCATAGTTATCACCGCAAGGCTGAACAACAGGCGTATGCTCTAACGTTCCCCTTGTGGAGCTATTAGCTCTCAGCTTTTAGCTCTTAGCAACTTGCAAACTGGAACAGCAGCTTGGGACCAAAAGCAGACGTTAACAGGCGGAAGCTAAGAGCTAACGGCTAAAAGCTAACAGCTATGGAAAACCGGGCACAAAAATATCATCGCGAACGGATAGAAGAGGCGTTGCGGGAGGAAATCGTCGCCCTGGTCGAAGGCGAGCTGGGCGATCCGCGCATTGGCCTGGTGAGCCTCAGCGAGTTGCATCTAGGCCCAGGCGGCAAGACCGCGCGTGCCTTTATCGTCGCCGCCGGTAGCGAGGATGAGGCCCGGCAGAGCATCGAAGGCTTGAACGCTGCGCGCGCCTACATCCGCCACGAGCTGACGCGTCGCTTGGGACTGCGCCAGGCTCCGGAAATCTTTTTTGAGCTGGACCGCTCCGAGCAGTACGGCGGACGAATTGAACAGCTGTTGCAAAGGATTCAGAAAAGGAGAAAAGGCTCTTAGCTCTTGGCCTTTAGCTTTTAGCAAAAGCCCGGATTGCGGTGTCTTGCTAAGAGCTAAGGGCTAACGGCTAAAGGCCTTCTTTGGGCCCTATGCTGAACGAAGTTCTGAACCAGATCGAACGCCGGCAGAAGTTCCTTCTCACCTCCCATGCCCGTCCTGATGGAGATGCGGTGGGGTCGACGCTGGCCTGCGCCCAGATTCTACGCAGCATGGGCAAGCAGGCGAGCGTGGTGCTCAGCGACGGCGTGCCCAGCATCTACAGCCCGCTTCCCTTCAGCGAATCCGTGCTGCACAACACCGAGCAGGCTCCCGAGGCCGAGGCGGTCATCATTCTGGAATGCGACAGCGTGCAGCGCACCAAGCTCACCGGCCTGGAACAGCACTACCTTATCAACATCGACCACCACGCTACTGCGCGCCCCTTTGCCGACGTGAACTGGATCGATCCCGACGCCTGCGCGACGGCAGAGATGATTTTTCGCCTGGCGCGCGAGGTTGGCGTCACAATCTCGCCGGAGGTCGCAACCTGCCTGTACACGGCCGTACTCACCGACACCGGCTCGTTTTGCTTCCACGGCACCAGCGAGCGTACCTTCTCGCTGGCCCAGGAACTGGTGCGCTGCGGCGCCGACCCGGTGCGCATCGCACACAATGTTTACTTCTCGACTCACATTTCGAAGATGCGCCTGCTGGGTGCGGCCCTCACCAGCCTTCACCGTGACGGCACGCTGGCCTGGATGCACGTGGATCGCGCCACCATGGAGCGTTGCGAAGCCAGCGACGAGGATTGTGAAGGGCTGGTCAACTACGCTCTCGCGATTCAGGGTATTGAGGTAGCGCTATTCTTCCGCGAAGAACCCGATGGCCGCTTCCGCGTAAGCCTGCGCAGTAAAGGATTGGTGAACGTCGCCGCTGTGGCCGTGGCCTTCGGCGGTGGCGGACACGAATGCGCCAGCGGTTGCGGCGTCGATGGCCCGCTTTCGGTCGCCACCGAACGCCTGGTGTCGCAACTCCGCATTCGCGGCTACGATGCGCGCGTGCAATAGTGTTTGAAGGGGCGCATCTTTAGCCGCGCCATTGTGCGTAATCGATATTTGTCATCACGAGCCGACTTCAGTCGGCGAGGGATCTGCTTTTTCGGGCCGACGACGGAACACTAAATCTTGAAACCTACTCCCACTCCCAACCCCAGCGACCGCGCCCGCCGCTCCACCGACGCTCTTGCTCTCTTCGCCTTCTGCGGATTTCTCTTCATTCTCGGCCTACAGCTTGTTGGGCTAGTCGGCGTTGACGAGCCGCGTTATGCCCAGGTTGCGCGCGAAATGCTGGCCCGCCATGACTGGGTCACGCCCGTGCTCTACGGTCATCCTTGGCTGGAAAAGCCGCCGCTGTACTACTGGTGCGCGATGATCGCCTACAAAGGCGCAGGCGAAGTCAGCGATGTAGCGGCACGAATTCCGTCGGCAGTTCTCTCCATGCTGCTGACCATCTTCATCTACGTCTGGGCGCGCCGCTTCCGCAGCGGCATGCAACTGGATGCCGCGCTCATCACCGCATCTGCCGCCATTATCATTGGCTTCGGGCGCAGCGCTTCCACCGACATGCCCCTGACGGCGATGTTCACGGCAGCCATGCTTTGCTGGTATGGCTGGTATGCGAGTGGACGTCGAAACTGGCTGCTGGGGTTTTATTTCTTCAGTGCGCTGGCAACATTAGCCAAGGGGCCGGTCGCCGTCTTCCTTGCAGGATTAATTATCGTCGCATTCGCCGCTCTGCGCCGCGATTGGCGCCTCCTCGGGCGCACCCTGTGGCCGGTCGGGATCGCGCTCTATCTGGCAGTGGCAGTGCCATGGTTCGTCGCGGTGCAGCGCGCGAATCCCCAGTTCTTCCGCGTCTTCTTTCTGCAACACAACCTGGAACGCTTCACCAGCAACTTGTATCACCATCCCGAACCGTTCTGGTTTTACTTGCCCATAGCCCTGCTCGCTCTGGTGCCGTGGACTGTCTTCGTTGTAGCTGCTGTCGTCGATGCGATACGCGACTGGCGCTTCTCGGTGCAGCAGCCGGCCGGTCAGGAAGATCTGCGCACCTACCTGACGCTATGGTTCCTGTTGCCCATCGTCTTCTTCTCGCTCTCCCAATCGAAGCTGCCGGGATACCTTCTGCCCGCGATTCCCGCGGGCACAATCCTGCTCGCCGATTTTATTTTTCGTCGCGAACAGGATGCCGCGAAGCCTGCGATGTGGATGGTGTTGCTGCACGCGCTGCTGGCGGCGGCGATGGTCGTGGCCTCGTTTATCGTTTCGTGGAAGCTATTGAAGCTACCCGTGCCGCGGAATGTGTTCATCGTGGCTGCGGCGCTCGCGATCGCGACCATCATCATGCTGTGGTTCACCCTGCAAAACCAAGGCTACAGCACACTTCGTTTCGCTACCCTGGTTCCGGTGATCATCGCGTTCTCGCTTACTTTGCGCGGCACCGTGCCCATGATTAACTTCCTGCTATCGGAGCGTTTGGTGCAGGCATCACTTCAGCAAACGGAAATCGGACGCATCCCCGACATTGCGGTTTACGATGTCCCACCAGCCGTTGAGTATGGTCTGGCCTTTTACCGCGATCATCCCGTCGCCAGCTATGAGCGCAATGAAATTCCCCCCGGCGATCACATCGTCGTGGCCGCCAGCGGTACCAAGGCTGAACTTGAGTATCGTGTACCCGGACGCAAAGTCATCCAGTTTGGCGGCTTCCGGCTGCAACACCTCGACTTTTATCTAATAGCAGCCGCCGGAAAAGGCCAGCACCCGTAGACCTTGGTGATGCCGGTATTTGAATAGGCTATAAATATTTACTTCGCAGTGTCAGGTGCTCCACAAATTTCTTGACCGAATTACACCGGCTCGTAGAGAATCGAGCCACTCAAATTAATGTCAATCGGTTCAGTAACTGGCCAGATGTTTCGCCACCGTGTTTTCGTCTCTCCGTTTTAATCCTGCTGCACCGCAGGGAATCAGCCCCTGATTGCGGGATCCGGTCACAGAATTTGTTAGGGGTGTTGTGTCTCCGCGCGGTTCGGCAGAGAAGCTCATAACCATGGATGAAGTGAATTTGTCAGTGATCCGACCGGTTACGAAAGGCCAATAGGCTGGTTGAACTTTCGTAACTTTCAGAACATAAGCAGGCGCAATAAGCTCGATTGGGAGCGGTTGTGCGCCTCTTCTCGCGATTGCAGTGCAAGAGCAACCGACGAATGGGAGGCAGCTAACTTATTTATCTGGTCGAGAAAAGGAAACGATATTGTGATGTCGAATCATACAGAATCCCGAGACATGGTCTCTGGTCGTCGTTGGCATCTGGCGAGGAGCATACGTTCCGCCGCGCTTGTCTTGCTTGCACTTATCGCAATCGTCACCGCCATGGGGCCAACGGCCCTGGGACAAACCTTTACGGTGATCCACAATTTCACGGGCGGAGTCGACGGCGCTAATCCCTCCGCCGGCGTGACTATCGATGCCAATAACAACATCTACGGAACCACCTTCGCCGGCGGCGGTGTCGGCCGCTTCGGAACAGTCTTCTCCCTGGACAATGATGGAGGCGGCTGGACTCTCGATGTGCTCTACGCTTTCGCCGGAGGCCAGGACGGCGCTGGTCCGGCGGCGCGGCTAATCACCGGGCAGGACGGCATTCTCTATAGCACTACCTCGGCTGGCGGCGGAGGTCCTTGCCTTCAGTCCAACGGTTACCGCGGTTGTGGCACGGTTTACAGCATCAGGCCGCCCGCGCAAGCTCCGGCCACAGTCGTTTTCGACTGGAGTTCCACTATCCTCTATCGATTCTCGGGCAGTAACGGATCGTATCCGCAAGGCGAACTCACCTTCGACCAGGCAGGAAACATCTATGGTACGACGGCCGACGGCGGCTCGGCCGGTTTAGGCTTGATTTATAGCCTGACCCCTTCCAACGGTGGTTGGGCTCAGAGCATTCTCTATCAGCCGCAGGGCAACGGCGATGGTGCGTATCCCTGGAACGGCGTGGTCTTCGACCAATCCGGTAACCTCTACGGAACGTTTACGGACAACGGACCCCACGGCTACGGCGCGGTGTACGAACTGGCGCCGTCAGGGTCGGGTTGGTCGGAAAGCACCATCTACGGCTTTACTTACCAAGGCAATGATGGCGCTAATCCGCAAGGAGGACTCATCATCGATCAGTCCGGCAACCTCTACGGAAGCACGGTCCATAGGGCAGCCGGAGGCGGCACCGTGTTTGAGCTGGTTCCCTCGGGTGGTGGTTGGTCGTATGACTTCATTTACGGCCTGAGCGGCGGCATTGATCTTGGCCCGTACGACAAGCTGTTGCTGGACTCTTCCGGTAACTTGTACGGAACCACCTTCGGCGATGGACGGTATGGGTATGGATCAGTCTTTAAGCTGGCGCCATCGGGCGGTGGCTGGAACTACACTTCCCTGCACGATTTCACCGGCCGGAGCGACGGAGCTAACCCGACATGCAGGCTGGCGTTCGATTCCAGCGGCAACCTTTACGGTACTGCTTCCAGTGGCGGTGCTTACGCCAAGGGAGTTGTGTTCCAGATCACGCCGTAAACCTGCGGTTGGCCACTGCCTTTTCGCCCCGTAGAGTCGGGCGGCTTCCGTTGTGCAGAGTCGCGGTCTCCACCAGCGATGTCCGCGCGAGGCCCTCCATGCGAACGACATACGGGGCGAGCAGAGGCGAGTCTGGCAGCGGAGAGCGGATGTCAGCTCTCTATGAATACGTGCAGACGACTCTCAGGCCGGGTCATACCGCAAGGTGATGGTTTGCCTATGACGCCGGGATCGGAGCCATAACGGCGCGTTCACGCGCTCCGTCACGCCAAAGGGCTCCAGCGCGTGCGGATCGCTCTGGACCAACTCGAACTCCGTTTTTTGAATCATCTGCCGCCACAAGGAATCCGGATCCGAATCGAAAACCGTTCGGGCATCCCCTTGAAAAATGAACCATGAGCCCAGTTTTACTTCTCTCCGCAGTTGCTCGTTGCTCCACCCGGCATAGCCTAAATAGGCGTGAAAAATGCCGGCGTCAGGTCGGTCCGAGATAGCTTTTTCGAAAACCGTCTTCTTAGAAATCAAGTAGACGCCGCTGAAAACCTGCTCGGCCCCGTCGAGCTTGGCCGTCGACCGCAGCAAGCCAAACACCGCTGAGGCTTCGACGGGACCGCCAAGATAAGCCGGGTCCGAACGGTCCTTCGCTGCCGCGAACTGCTCCAGCACTCGTGAAAGTGGGATGTTCGTGGGCCGGTTAAGAATCAGTCCCACCGCGCCCTCGGCATCGCAGCGAACCAGCAGGATTACCGTTTCCGCGAAATTCGGATCGGCCAGGGCACGGCTCGCCACCAGCACCTTTCCGGCACCCAGATCGCCGGGATTCTGTGACTGCACCGGAAGAAACAGCGGCTCATCGTGCGCAACCGCTGGGTAGTAAGAACGCCCGTTCGGTGTCAGGACATCAACTTGCTTCGTGTGAACGTTAAACCCTGCCATTGCGGCGAAGGCAGCAACTACAACCAGCGTTGCAAGAAAGCACAGTTTGCTCAGAGACATGGCTGCTCTCCTGACACACCCTCACGTTCTCTGTTCCGAATACGCCGCTCCCCAGGACAAATTATAGTCAGCAGCCCCTTTCAGCTCTCGTGCCTCGCAGGATTTCCTGGTGCTGTGGAAACGACTCTTTCCTTCCAGGCACCGCGCTTGTGTATACTGCTGCCCGCCATGAGAGCGCCAAAACTCTGTGTTGTTCTATTGCTGTGTTGTGCCCTGGAAGTTCTTTCTGTCGCGCAGGATCGCGTAGCTGCGGCGATTGACTCTTTGCCATCGGCCAAGAGCATCGACCAGGTCACAATCTCGCCTGACGGCTCACACGTCGCCTACATTGTAGAAGGCGGATTGTTCGTGGCAGCGGTTTCCGATGGCCCATCGCATCGCATCGCGCCTGACCAGAACACGATTCGTGAAGTCACGTGGTCGGCCGACAGCCGCCATATTGCGTGGCTCTGCGACCTGCCGGGAGAGAAGCCTGCTTCGCAATTGTGGTCTTCCTCGGCCGATGGCGCTCAGGTTATGCGCCGCACGACTTTCGACGGCTACGCGCAAACCCTGCGCTATTCGCCAGATGGCAAGAGGGTCGCGGCGCTTTACATCGAGGGTATACCGCGCGTCGCCGGCCCTCTGCAGCCGATGACACCTCTGGCTGGAGTTGTCGGGTCGAAGATTTACGAGCAGCGAATTACCACCGTTGATCTGGCCACGAAGGGACTGGCTCAAGTCTCGCCTGCCGACGTTTACGTCTATGAATACGATTGGCTCCCCGACAGCTCAGGCTGGGTCGCTACCGCGGCTTACGGATCCGGTGACAACAACTGGTGGATCGCGCACCTGTACACCGTCAACGGGGCCGGCGGAGCTATGCGGGAGATATACAAGCCCAAGTGGCAGATTGCGGAGCCTCTTGTCTCACCGGATGGCAAGTCGGTCGCGTTTATTGAAGGCCTCATGAGCGACGAGGGACTGACCGGAGGAGATGTGATGCTTGCGCCTACAGCGGGCGGTGCAGCGCGAAACCTGACGCCTGGAATTCACGCGTCCCCGTCGTCGCTGTCCTGGAATTCAGCCGAGCACATCAGCGTCGTCGCCAATGTAGATGGCAATTCCGGCTATTCGGTGCTGAGTACCGCCGGACGTCAGCCGGGTGCTCGTTGGGAAGGTTGGGTAGGAGAGGAGCTGATCGGCAATGCCACGCAGGTATGGGTTCCTTCAGCATCTTTCTCGCGCGACGGCTCGGTCAGCGCGGTCGTGCGTCAGTCGTCCCAAATGGCTCCCGAGGTGTGGGCGGGCCCTGCTGGCGCATGGAAACAGCTCACTCATCTGAATCAAGGCGCCCCTGTGAGTTGGGGCGAAAGCCGAAATGTTCACTGGATGAGCGGAGACCAGTCAGTCCAAGGTTGGCTGATGTTTCCCAAAGACTACGATGCCTCCAAAAAGTATCCACTCATCATCAGTGTTCACGGCGGACCAAGTTGGGCATGCCTGTCCTCGTGGTCCACCGATCCGCTTGAGGACATGAGAGCGGCCTCGTTGCTGGGATGGTTCGTACTGTGTCCCAATCCACGCGGCAGCTTTGGGCAAGGCGAAGCCTTCACCCAGGGCAACATCAGGGATTTCGGCGGTGGCGACTATCGCGACCTTATGGCTGGCGTGGACGCCATGGTCAAACAGTTTCCGATCGATTCCACAAAGCTCGGCCTTCGCGGTCACAGCTATGGCGGCTACATGGCGATGTGGGCTAACACCCAGACTACTCGTTTCGCCGCTATTGTCGCGGGCGCAGGACTCTCCGATTGGCAGAGCTATTACGGCCTGAATGATATTGACGAGTGGATGATCCCGTTCTTCGGCGCATCCGTGTACGACGACCCGGCAGTCTATGAGAAATCTGATCCGCTGCACTTCTTAAAGAAGGTGAAGACGCCGACCTTGATCCTGGTTGGCGACCGCGACGGAGAGGTACCCATGGAGCAATCGGTCGAGTGGTATCACGGGCTCGAGACCATGAAAGTTCCGGTGGAACTGGTCGTGTATCCGAACGAGGGCCATCTGTTCAACCGCCCTGCCGATATACGCGATTACACGTTACGCACTCTGCAATGGTTTGATCGGTGGTTTTCTCAAAGCGCCGCTCGATGAAATTTCGAGCGCCTAAGGCACAGGGCATGACAATGATCCGGTAGAACGCCTTCGCCGCGAATTACTGGAGCTTAACGTATTCTGCCTTCGCCGCTTTGAAGACGGGAATGTCGGGATCGGCGTCCTTCCACAGGCTAAGGAAATCTTTGTACGCGGCGAGGCCGCGACCACGGGCGGCCTCTGCGTCGACACCTTGAGAGCTCTTCTCCTGCAATGCATTGGCGCGGGCCAAGCCGAGCCGCGCCAGCGCTCCGGTCCAGCAGTTCCAGACGATGCCGGTGTGGTCCAGTATCTTCTGAAACTCGGCGGCGGCAGCGGTGCCTTGCCCTGCTTCCAAAAGTGCCTCTCCGCGAATATAGGTCGGGTACAGGCAGGAGGGGTTATTTCCGAAGGGGATAAACCCGTATTCAATGGGCGGCGACGCGCCCTGCAAACTACTGACGGCCGCAGCCGAATCCTTGTTATTCAGCACTAGTTGAGCATGAATCGCCGGCAGCCAGAGCGACTGCACTTGAGTGTCGAGCGGGTAGCGCTTGTCTATGTCCTGCGCCAGTGATTGTGCCCCAGCGGCGTCATGGGCCATGGCGTAGGCAAGCGCAGCTTCCACTTTGACGCCTTGGCTGGCGGGGGCCAGCTTCAATCCTTCCGCCGCGGCCAGCCGCGATTCAGATAAGTTGCCAAAGGCAGCTTCGCGCAGAGCGCTATTCTGGAACCAAATGGCCGCCGCCTCCCTGCTGTCGGCGCGAAGGGCGGCGTCAGCCGCACGCTTACTTAGCTCTCGCGCCTTGGCTAGATGACCGTAGTAGGCTTCGGTGTCGGCAGTGAGCGAAAGCCCCACATGTTGTACTTCCGCGTTGGCTGCGAACCATTGCTGCTGTTGCGCCATCAAGCTCGCGTCCCCGGCGATAAAAGCCACCGCATAAAGGGTAACGTTGAGTGAGAAGTCATCGAGCTTGCGCGCTTGTGCCTCGTGAATTGTCCGCCGGGCTTCGTCGAGGCGCTGCAAGGCAAGAAGGTAATTGCTAAGGCTTGCGTATGGAGCGACCTGACCTGGCGCCAGAAGCTGGGCCTGACGAGTCATCTCCGCCGCTTGTCCGTACTGTCCTAAGTCACCGTATACCGTGCCAAGGTCGTTGTACGCGGCAGAGTCGCGGGGATAGCTCGCAATGATCATCTGATAGGTTTGCGCCGCCTTGTCACGCTCTCCGGTTACGATCCCATAGTAGTCGGCAGCTATCAGCAGCTTCTCCCGTTCGCTGGCGTGCTCGCGCAACTCGAATGCCTTGGTGTAGTACTCACTCGCCCGCTCCAGCTCGCCCAAGTCGTCGTAGTCGGTGCCCAGCGCCAGGTATCCCATGGCAAAGTTGGGATCAATCTGAATGGCACGTTGATCGTGAGGAAGTGCTGCCTGCGGACCTCCGTCGCGTGCCACCTTCCTGGCCAGGCTGTAGGCTTGCAGAGCTTCGAGCGAGGAAGTCGTCGCTTGTTCCAGCGGAACGTCGAACCTCTGGACCGTAGCGAGCGATTCACCCAGCCGACCACGCATCTTCGATGTTGCTTCACCCAAAGCGTTCAATACCTTCTCTTTGCGGTTGGCCGTCACCTGCTCCTCGACCATCGTGTCGCCGGTTCCGCAATTCACCGCCTTCAGGCCCAGCACATACTCGCTTCCCAGGCTGGCAATGGCTCCGGCAATATAGGCCCTGCCTTCCGTTCGCAGGCAAAGCTCCCGTGCCACTTCGGGTGTCAACTTGGTGCTCGCCGGGCGCGCCATCAGCTTCAGAGTCGCGGCAGCTTTGCTTTCCGGGAGCACATTGAGAAACGGAGACTGATTCAGGGCGACAGCCAGCGCAGTCTTCAGAGTATCGTCAAAAACAGCATCGCCTGTACTGTTGGCAAAGTCCGCAATCACGACGGTGTCTTTGTCGGTGAAGCGCGCCTGTAGATGCGAGCCGTAATAGAGTCCTCCCGCTACCAGCGCAGCGATCAGCAAAACTGCGGCTGACGTGACCATCATCCAGCGCTTCCTTATTGCGGAGACGGAAGTTTTGGACGCTACCGCCGCGGTGCTCGAGCTCAGCACTGCCGAGTGGCCGCTCTCCGAATCCCGCTTCAGACGCTGCAGGTCAGCGCGCATCTCGGAGGCATGTTGATAGCGGAGATCGCGGTCCTTTTCCAGCGCCTTGCGAATGACCGCTTCCAAGCCTGAAGCGACCTGCGGATTGATCTGCGCCGGCGGCAAAGGCTCCTGGTAGAGAATTGCGCCACAGATCTCGCCCTGACTGGAGCCGTCGAACGGCATCTTACCGGTCGCCATCTCATACAGCACCCCTCCGAAGGAGAAGAGATCGGTGCGGGCGTCCACGTCCCGGGCGCGCACCTGCTCGGGCGACATGTAGGCGACGGTACCCAGCATCGCTCCCGGACTGGTAAGGTGCTGCGCATCCGAGTCAGCCACCACGGTCTCGCATTCCGAACTGGACGCCGTTTTGCCGGTTACTTTCGCCAGGCCGAAGTCGAGGATCTTGGCATGCCCGCGACGGGTGACAAAAATGTTGGCTGGCTTGATGTCGCGATGGACGATGCCTTCAGCATGTGCCGCATCCAGCGCATCAGCGACGTCGATGGCGAGGGGCAGAAGAACGTCGCTGTCAAGCGGACGCCCCGCGATGCGGTGCTTCAACGTCACGCCGTCGAGGAACTCCATCACCATAAAGGCGCGGCCGTCCTCTTCGCCAATGTCGTGGATGGTGCAGATGTTGGGATGGTTGAGCGCGGATGCAGCCCGTGCCTCGCGGCGGAAGCGCTCCAGAGCCTGCGAGTTGTGAGCAACATCGTCGGGCAGAAACTTGAGGGCGACAAACCGGCCCAGGCGGAGGTCCTCGGCCTTATAGACGACGCCCATCCCTCCGCCGCCAAGCTTACTGACGATGCGGTAATGCGAGATTGTCGTCTCGATCATGTCTCACTGGCACTGCAACGATGCCTGATAATAGGGTGCTGACTGCCGGCAGTCAATTCGCCGCCGTGAATAGCAGGTCCGTTCGACTGAATTCGATAATCGCAATCGTCGCTACACCTTGGCGTCGCTCCTCTACGCCTGCACGATTCCGTTCCGGACGGCGAAACGGACCAGCTCGGCCAGAGAACTGAGTTTAAGCTTGCGCATGATCTCGCTGCGGTGTCCTTCAGCCGTGCGGGCCGAGATGCCCAGACGATCAGCGACCTCTTTGTTGCTCTTACCTTCGGCGAGGAGTTGAACGACCTCTCTCTCCCGGGCAGTCAGAATAAACTGGCTCGGAGAATCATCCTTTTCAACTCTCTTCGACAAGTATGCCTCGACAACGGTTTCAGCAACGCGCGAGGTAAAAAAACGTCGCCCTTTAGAAATGCTCACTACTGCCGCGACCATGTTCTCGCCAACGTCGGACTTCAGAACCACGCCGCGCGCTCCCGCCTCCATCACGTCAACAATGACCCGCTCAGTCTCGTGCATGGTGAAGATCAGGATATTCAGTTGAGGTTGTTTCTTCAGGATCTGGCGGGTGGCTTCCAATCCGCTCATCTCGGGCATGCTCATGTCGAGGATGGCGAAGTCCGGCCTGAGTTTCTCGGCCATCTCCACCGCCATCCTCCCATTGGAGGCTTCCCCGCAGACGCTCCAGTCCTCATGCTTCTCCAACAGGTAACGGAGGCCTGAACGGGTCAGTTCATGGTCATCGGCCAACAGAATGCGCAACAGGCTGCTCCTGCTCAACCGGCAGCGAAACGTAAAGCTGAGTTCCGTTTGCCACCGAAGTGATCGTGAATTTGCCGTTTAGTTGTCGCACCCGCTCACGCATGCCGGCGATGCCAACTCCCGGCGATGCCAGCCCACGCATTTGAGCGAGTTGCTCAGGACTCATACCCGTCCCGTTATCGTTGATCTCAAGCGCAACCGTCTTTCCCCGATTCGCCAGGGTCACAATCACGCTACTGGCTCCCGAGTGGCGAAGCACGTTGTTGATACTTTCCTGCGTGATACGGAACAGGGCGCGTTCCACTTCAGAAGAGAGTGGGGGGAGATCAGTAGGCTCGTCGAAAACGACCTTGAGCGGAGTGCGTTTCTGTAGTCCGTCAAAATACCAGCGCAGCGCCGCGACCAAGCCAAGGCCATCCAGAATAGGCGGATGCAGGACATACGAAACCGTGCGCACCTCTTCCAAAGCCTGGCGGCTGGCGAGGTGCGATGCCTGCAACAGCTGTCGCAGGCGCTCGTGACCAGGTGGAAAATCGGCCAGCACCTGTCCGATGCTGAGCGCCATGCCGGAAAGATGCTGGCCGGTGCCGTCATGCAGATCGCGCGCAATGCGGCGGCGCTCGTCATCCTGCGACTCTAACAATTGCCCAGTCATGTCGCGCAACGCCGCTTCAGCACGTGCGTGCTTTCTTTGCAGAATTAACAGCCCGAGGATCAGGAAGAACTGCGCAACCACCAGCGCGATGGTGCCAACGATGCGCCAGCGGTATTGCTCCCACACGCTCGTCGTCTTAAATAGAACGGTGCTTCCAGTTGGAAGATCGTTTTCGGAGAACCCCCACTCGCTTCAGCTGGCGCGCAGTCGAACATATACGCTGCGGCGCTCTCCGCCGGGACCGAAATCTGCGCTGCGGTTCTGCCGCCCAAGGTCTGCAAGCACGATGTCCGCAATGACTGACCCCATCTTCTCGAAATCTACGACGTAGCCACCCACGGCTCCGCTTCCGACGTTGGTGTCGGCCATAGCATAGATGGGAGCGTTGGACACACGGGACAACGAGGCGACCACATCACGGGTGTAATAGATATTTCCCTTCAGGTCACGGGTATAGGAAATTGGTAGCACGATTGTTTCATGCGGCAAGTGGCTAACCCGGCGGAGCAGGTCATCCACGGAGGCGTCGGCTAGATATTCCACCGGAAGGTCTGATCCTTTGAGCTGATCGCGGACCTCTTTCAAGAGAATGTGGTCCCCATATCCGGACCCGGCGATGACTAACACTTTCTTCGCGTTTGGCTGCAAGAGGCGAGCTACTGAAACTGTTTTTCTGACGTCGACCTTGAACCAGACTGTAACTTTGTCTGCCGGATTTGAGATATCCGGAGGTAACTTAAATGGAGTGTGTCCAGCATAAACAGTTGGCACGTCGGGCAAGATGTCTACGGGGACCGAACCCACGAAGATCACAACATCGATGCCACGCCCGGCATAGCGTGTCCGCACCCACGAGAGGGCCTGACCTTGTGATTCCGGGAACCGCGTCGCCTCCAGTTGTTCACCAAAAAATTCGGTATCCTGCCCCAGTTTAGCCCGCAGCCGATCCAGAATGCCCTTCTGCAATTCCAACGTTGCCGGAGAGTATTCCTCGTTCTGGAAGACCAGCAGAATACGCTTGGGGGCAACGGGCTCAGCCAACGCGAACGAGAACAAGGCAACCGTCAACCACACGGCGGCGACCACTCGCTTCACAGTTGCGCAAGCTCTCATCGAACGTTCCTAACAGCTTGGGAGTGAGTTAGTTTTCTGAGGGCTAGTATATCTCCAGCCTTCAGAGGGGACCAACCTTGAGACGCTCACCGAGGTTTGCCGAAGTAGTAGGTAGATTCCGGGGCGAAAGCGCGTAGTTTCACGGGTTCCCTTCTTCATCGTAAATTCATATCTTTGTCGGACGCTGAGTCTTCGGTACGAACCGAATTCGACGGCGACGCCTACATAAGGGAAATTTCAGAGGCATAACGGAATGAATATCATCAGGCAATTCGTCGCGACGCTGCTTACCTGCACCGTGATAGCGGCCACCTCACCGGCTGCCGGCGCACAGGAGGCGCAGCAAGCCAACCTTTCCGCCAGCGAAATCGACTCCATTGTTTCGCCGATCGCGCTCTACCCCGACCAGTTGGTGGCTCAGATTCTCGGGGCTGCGACCTACCCCGATCAGGTCGCCGCTGCCAGCAACTGGGTCAATAGCAATCAAGGTCTACAGGGCGAGGCCTTAATGCAAGCCGCCGACAAACAGCCTTGGGACCCCAGCGTAAAAGCCTTGACGCAATTCCCGACGGTGCTGGACCAGATGGCGAAGAACCTCGCATGGACCTCGGCGCTCGGCGACGCTGCCTTCAACCAGCAAAAAGACGTGATGGCAGCCATTCAGCGGCTGCGTCAGCAAGCCAAAGCTGCAGGGAACCTGAAGTCCAGCCAGCAGATACAAGTGGTGCAGCAAGACCCGCAGACCATCGTCATCCAGCCGGCGAATCCCCAGGTAGTTTACGTGCCGACGTACAGCCCTACCGTGGTTTATGGCACACCGTATTACCCTCCGGGATATAGTACCGGCGCCGTGGTTGCCACCGGGCTGCTCGCCTTTGGAGCGGGGATAGCGATTGGAGCCGCAATCAATAACAACGGTTGCTGCGGCTGGGGATGGAACAGTTGGGGCTGCGGCTGGCACGGCGGAAGCGTGACGTACAACCGCAACGTCTATGTTTCGCGCAGCAACACCTTCTACGGCTCGAACCGCCAGGGATACCGCAACAACTACTACGGCGGCAATCGGCCTACTCACTACAACGCCAACAATCGCTACAACGGCGGAAATAACCGGAACACCAACATCAGCGGGAACAACGTAAACATCAACGGCGGAAACCGGAATCCCAACAACAACAACCGGCCGAACGGCGGCGGCAATAACAATGCTGGTAACCGTCCGAACGGTGGCGGCAACAACAATGCCGGTAACCGCCCGAACGGCGGTGGCAACAACAATGCTGGTAACCGTCCGAACGGCGGCGGCAACAATAACGCCGGTAATCGCCCGAACGGCGGTGGCAGCAACAATGCTGGTAACCGTCCGAACGGTGGCGGCAACAATAACGCCGGTAACCGTCCGAACGGCGGCGGCGGCAATAACGGCGGTAATCGCCCGAATGCCTCCAACAACAATCGCCCCGGCGGGAACAACAATGGCCAGAACATGGCGAACCGCGGGTACGGGCAAAAGCCTGCGGCCGGCAATAACTCCAGCGCGTTCGGGGGAGCTAAGCAGGGCGGCAATGCTCGCGCCGATGGGAATCGCGGCCGTCAGAGCATGGGTGGCGGCGGCAGTGCGCCCAAAGCTAAGCCGGCAGCTGCGCGCGGAGGCGGTGGCGGGCGGCGGACGGAAGCGCTAGCCTTAGCCCGTAACATCGGACTTCACCAGGGCATTCAAACGACAAGCAACCAGCGATTGAGTGGAGATTGATGATGACTGACTTAGGACACAAATTGAATAACAAGCGGCGGAGCGGATGGCGAACCACGATGACCATGGCGATCGCGCTCCTGTCGATAATGTTCGGCACGATGGCCATGGCGCAGGAAGCCGGACAGAAGACATTTGCGACACTCCAGGATGCTTCGACAGCGCTATACCAGGCCGCCAAATCGGGCGACAAGACCGCGGTCGAGAGCGTGTTGGGTGCTTCATCCGCAGGCGTCATTTCCTCCGGTGATGCGGTGCTGGACCAGAAGAACCTCGACGACTTTCTCCGGCGCTACGAACAGATGAATCGCTGGGGCAAGGAAGTTAACGGCGATCAGACATTGTTCCTGGGCGCGGAGAACTGGCCGTTTCCCGTTCCACTTAAGAAAGACGCGGGCGGCCAATGGTACTTCGACACCAAGGCCGGCCTGGAAGAAATTCTTTACCGCCGCATAGGCCACAACGAATACGCTGCCATCAGGGTCTGCGGCATTCTGGCTGACGGCCAGATCGATTACTACGCCGCCCTTCACGACGGCTCCACCGTCCACCAATACGCGCAGAAGCTCATCAGCGATCCGGGCAAGCAGAACGGGCTTTACTGGAAGGCCGCCGAGGGCGAGCCGGACAGCCCGATTGGGCCGCTCATCGCTTATGCCAACGGCGAGGGCTATCAAGATAAGGATGCAGCCTTCCACGGCTACTTCTTCCGCGCCCTCACCAGCCAGGGTCCGAAAGCTCCCGGTGGCGCAAAAAACTACATCGTTAACGGAGCCATGACCGGCGGATTCGGTTTCCTCGCTTACCCGGCGATCTACCGAAACTCGGGCGTGATGACCTTCCTGGTTGACCGCCAAGGTGTGATCTACGAGAAAGATCTCGGTCCCCACACGGCTGACGCTGTCAAGACGATGACTTCGTTCAATGCAGATTCCACCTGGCGGAAAATCAGCGCGGAAACGGAAGATGAAGCGCAGGAAGAAGACACGCAGTAGTGGATCGCATAAGGATACTTGCGCGCCTGGAGTATGCGCCCTTTTCGCAAAGATGCGCGGTTCTTATCAATGAAGAGGTCCGATTGTGGAAGAGTTGGTAGTCATCGGCTTCGGGGACAAGCATCGGGCTCTGGAAGTGTTGCCGCAGTTACAGAGGCTCAGGTTTTCATGGAGCTCGAATTTGTCCAACGCTATCGCGGTAGAGGTGGAGCAGGATGGCAGGCTGCGAATGATGCACAGCGAGATGCTGGATCCCGCCGCCGGCGCGGATGACCTGATGCGCTGGAAAGGTCTTCTGAGTGCCATCGTGCCACCGCCGCACACACCAGTTTCCAGCGCACCTGAGGTAAGATTTCAGTCCTTGGGTATCAACTCGGCCGCCACCGATTGGCTCAAGAATCCATCGTTGGACAAGGATTTTGTGAGGAATGTAGCAGCGTTGCTGCAGCCAGGAAACTCGGCGATTTTCGCGCTGATTCAGGACTGGCCGTCGGCGGCGCCAGTACTGGCAGGCTACAGCCCTCTAGTGCTCCACACTACCGCAGTTGAGTGGAAAGAAAAGAAGACAAACTGAACGGTCACCAGACCGCGAATCCGCGGCTGCGATCTTCGCGGCTTTAACCCTGGAGGAGAGAGAGATTATGGACTTCACACACATGAGCAGTCTGGCGCAGCAGGGATATGGGCTGCTGATCGCGCTTGGCATCAAGGTTGTAGAAGCGCTCGCGTTATGGATCGTAGGCCGCTGGCTTATCGGGTTTTCGATCAGCATGATTGGCAAGGCGATGACGCGGCAGAAAATCGATCCAACCCTGATCCGCTACATCAATAACACCGTCGCCGCCATTCTGAATATTGTCCTGGTAGTCGCGATCCTCGGCTTCTTCGGGGTTGAAACGACAAGCTTCGCCGCGCTGCTTGCCGCTGCCGGCGTAGCCATCGGCATGGCGTGGAGCGGATTGCTGGGTAATTTTGCTGCGGGCGTGTTCATCATTATTCTCCAACCTTTCAAGGTGGGAGACTTTATCCTGGCCGGTGGAGTCATGGGCACGGTGGAAGAAGTTGGACTGTTTGTGACCTCGATCAACACCCTGGACAATATCCGGAATATTGTTGGCAACGGAAAAATCCTTGGCGACGTCATCCAGAACTTTTCGACCAACCCATTTCGGCGTGTCGATCTGCAGGCCCAACTGTCGCACAGTGTGGATCCCCATCAGGCGATCGCCATCCTGAAGGCAGGGCTGGCAAAGATCCCCAATGTAATGGCGGATCCGGCGCCGAGCGTCGAGATCCTCACCTTCACGCTGGCCGGCCCCGTGCTGGCGGTGCGTCCATTCTGCAACAATAAGGACTATTGGCAGGTCTACTTTGCTACCAATGCTTTGATCAAAGACGCATTCGGTCAGGCAGGCTTTGCTGTGCCGGAACAGCACTACATGGTTCGCACTGCGGCCGCGGGAGGCGTTGCGACTGCCCATTCAGCCTAAGGCAAAGCGCCATGGTCTCGGCTCGCAAGCGGAGGCATGGCGCTTCACTAATTCTGAACACCGATCTTCTTTGCGTCGAGCGTCAGCTCGCGAATTGCGCGGAAGATGCGGCCGTTTCGTTGAGAACCCAGGTAATTTCAACCTAGAGGAAAGGGAAAAGCTGTGCTGAAACTTACGAAGTCTCTACTGATTCTGTTGTTGAGCGCCAGCGCGATTGTAAACGCCGAGCAGGTATCTCTGAAGAACGGCGACCATCTTACCGGAACCATCGTTAGCATGGATGGCAAGAAACTGGTGTTGAAAACGGCTTACGCCGGAGACGTGTCGATCGACTGGGCGTCGGTGGATCAGTTCACCTCGGACCAGCCCCTGGTCGTCACCAAGTCGAATCAGCAAACCCTGACCGGCACGGTGAAGACCGACGACGGTAACTATATCGTGACCACTCCGCAAGGCGCCCAGACGGTGGCCAAATCCGAAGTGGCAGTCATGCGCTCGCCCGCCGACCAGGCGGCCTACGAGAAGTCGCTGCATCCCGGCCTGATGGAAGGCTGGACCGGCGGAGGCAATTTTGGTCTGGCGCTGGCGCGCGGCAACAGCGATACCACCAACGTTGCGCTCGGCTTTGACGCCACGCGCAAGACGACCAACGACGCCTGGGTCATCAACGCTGCCTCCATCTATACCACCGACGGGAGCACCGGCGTCACAAGCGCCAACTCCTTCCAGGGAGCGATTCGTTACGACCGGAACATCAACAAGCGTCTGTTCGCCTACGCTGTGTTCGCGGGTGGCTATGACGAACTGCAAGACCTGAACTATCGCCTGATGCCGGGCGGCGGCCTGGGCTTCCATGCCATAGCGACTCCGAAGACCACGCTCGATCTGCTCTTCGGCCTGGGATACACACGTGAATCTTTCAGCGGCGGAGCAACGTACCTGGTGAACAATCTGATAACGGCCACCGTGGGCGATGAGTTTGCCTATAAGCTTGGTGCTCGCACCACCGTCATACAGAATCTCTACTACCTGCCCGCGCTGAATGAAACCAGCAACTACCGGGTCACCGGGAACTTCGGCATCACCACGAAGTTAAACGGCTGGATGACGGCGAACATGCTCTTCAACGATCGCTACTTCAGCCAGCCTGTATTGGGCAACAAGAACAACGACATCTTGTTCACCACCGGCCTCGGATTTACCTTCGGGGCCAAGGCGAAGTAGATACAGGGGGAAGTCGATCAACATCGACGGACTCCAATCGATAGGGAGAAAAATTGACTCTACGCAATCTCGCAGCAGCTCTGGTTCTGGGTTTGTGTTTGTTCCTGAGTCCTGCTTTCAGCAACGCTCAGCAGCCGAAGAAGCCCAATATCCTGGTGATCTTTGGTGACGACGTTGGTTACTTTAACATCAGCGCTTATAACCTGGGAGCGATGGGCTACAACACGCCCAACATCGACCGCCTCGCCCATGAAGGCGCGCTCTTCACTGATTACTACGCACAGCAGAGCTGCACGGCCGGCCGCGCGGCGTTCATCACTGGACAGAGCCCGATTCGCACCGGTCTGCTCAAGGTTGGCCTGCCGGGGTCGAAGCTCGGACTCCAGAAAGAAGATCCAACCATTGCCGAGTTGCTCAAACCGCAAGGCTACATGACCTTCCAGAACGGCAAGAACCACTTGGGCGATCGCAACGAGTTTCTGCCCACGGTGCACGGCTTCGATGAGTTCTTTGGCAACTTCTATCACTTGAATGCCGAGGAAGAGCCCGAAAACGTGGACTATCCGCGAAACCCGACCTTCAAGGCAGAGTTCGGTCCGCGCGGCGTGTTCAAGTGCAAGGCCACCGCGACCGATAATCCCGCTCCTTCCGATGCGCGCTTCGGCCCATGGGGCAAGCAGGTGTGCGAAGACACCGGCCCTCTGACGAAGAAACGCATGGAAACCGCCGATGACGAGTTCCTGGCGGTTACGCTTGAAGATATGGACCGCGCGGTAAAGGCGGGCAAGCCATTCTTCATCTGGCATAACACCACCCGTATGCACATCTGGACCCATCTGCCGCCGAAATACGCGGCCATGGAAAACGAGAAGGGCCTCTATGGCGCCGGCATGACCCAACTCGACGACAACATCGGCGTGCTCCTGAAGAAGATCGATGATCTGGGCATTGCCGACAACACAATCGTCATCTTCACCAGCGACAATGGGGCGGAAGTAATGAGCTGGCCCGACGGTGGAACCACGCCCTTCCGCGGCGAGAAGAACACGAGCTGGGAAGGTGGCTATCGCGTACCGTTCGTGATTCGCTGGCCGGGCGTGATCAAACCGGGAGCGTTGGTGAACGGCGTGGCCGCGCATGAGGACTGGGCGACCACACTGTTGGCAGCGGCGGGCGTGCCCGACATCAAAGAGAAGCTGCTGACCGGATACCAGGCCGGCGACAAGACATTCAAAGTCCATCTCGACGGCTACAACCTAATGCCGTATCTCAAGGGCGACACGCAGGTCGACCCGCGTCGCGAGTTTCTCTATTGGACGGACGACGGCGAGCTTGCTGCCTTGCGTTACGACAGGTGGAAGGCGTTGTTCCTGGAGCAGCCTGCTCACGGCTTCTCAGTTTGGGAAACGCCGTTCGTGCAGTTGCGCGTACCCAAGTTGTTCGACCTCCACGCCGATCCTTTCGAGAGGGCGGAGATGGAATCGATCGACTATACGCATTGGCGGCTTGACCGGGTCTTTCTGCTGACCCCTGCACAAGCTTTTGTTGGGAAGTGGCTGACCAGCTTCAAGGAATTTCCTCCGCGGCAGAAGCCGGCCAGCTTCAACCTCGATCAGGTGATGAAGCAGATGGCGGAGGGAAACGACTAGCCACAATCCTGACAGACCTTTCATCCCTACAGGCGGGTGTAGATCGCGCACCGTGAGCTACATCCGCCGCCTCAGGATACAAATACTGATCCAATCGTTTTCACACTGCTCTCCCGCATTGCACGACTTCGCAAACGAATCGGCGTCGGCCTTAGCTCGAGCTGGTCCCGCCCATCTACCTGTCATAATGTAAAGAGAAATTCCATCTATCAGAAGAAAGAGCATTCATGGCAGAATCTCCCATTACTTCGCGCGCTCAGGATTTTGCAACCTGGTACCAGGACGTCGTCTTGCAAGGCGACATGGCCGAACCGGCGGAAATCGTCAAGGGCTGCATGGTCATCAAGGCCAATGGCTATGCGGTCTGGGAGCTGTTGCAGCGCGAACTCGACGACCGCTTCAAAGCCACCGGCCATCAGAACTATTACTTCCCGATGCTGATCCCGCAGAGCTTTCTGCATAAAGAAGCCGAGCACGTCGAAGGTTTCTCGCCGGAGCTGGCTGTCGTCACGCTGGCCGGCGGCAAGCAACTGGAAGAGCCTTATGTGCTGCGGCCCACGTCGGAGACCATCATCGGCCACTTCTTCGCCAAGTGGATCAAGAGCTGGCGCGATCTCCCCATGCTGTTGAACCAGTGGGCCAACATCATTCGCTGGGAGCTGCGCACGCGCATGTTTCTCCGGACCACGGAATTCCTCTGGCAGGAGGGCCACACCGCCCACTCCAACCATGACGAGGCGCGCGAGGAAGTGCTGCGCATGCTCGGCGTCTACGCCGAGGTTGCTGAGAACGTGATGGCCATGCCGGTGATCAAAGGCCTGAAGACGCAGTCGGAAAAATTCGCCGGCGCGCTGCAAAGCTACTCGATTGAGGCCATGATGCAGAATGGCTTCGCGCTGCAAGCCGGAACCAGCCATGATCTGGGGCAGAACTTTGGCAAGGCGTTTGACGTGCAGTTTCAGAACAAAGAGGGCCAGCTGGAGTATGTGTGGCAGACTAGTTGGGGAGTGAGCACGCGCCTGATCGGCGGCTTGATCATGAGCCACTCCGACGACAAAGGATTGGTGCTTCCGCCGCGGCTAGCGCCGACGAAAGCCGTAATGGTGCCGATCTACCGCAAGGACGAAGAGAAAGAAAAAGTGCTCGAGGCTGCGCATCGCATCGCGAACGACATAGGCGCGAAGGTTGACGACCGCGAAGGCCAGTCTCCGGGTGCGAAGTTCTTCCATTGGGAGCGGCGTGGTGTACCGGTTGTTCTGGAGCTTGGGCCCCGCGATCTGCTGGCAGGTAACGTTGTTGTGAAGCGGCGCGACACGGGAACGAAGGAGCCTATGCCGCAGACCGAACTCGCATCGAAACTGCCCGTGCTTCTCGGCGAGATGCAGAAAGCCATGCACGATGCGGCCAAGCAGCGCATGAAGGCCAACACCGTGCTCGCGAACTCGATCGAGGAAGTGGAATCGGTCCTTAAGGATGTGACGGCCGAGAAGGGCGGCGGCAAGTTCGTTATGGCGCACGTGAAAGACGATGCGCGCTGCGATGCGCGCATGAAGGAATTCAAGGCGACGATTCGGTGTATTCCGCTGGTCGACGAGTACGATGGCCCAGGCAAGTGCATCGTCACCGGCGAACAGGTCGATCGGCGCGTGGTGATTGCGAAGGCGTACTAGCGAAGAAGTATTCACCACAGAGGCACAGAGGACACGGAGGAAACCTTTTGGTTTGTTTTGGATTCTGGCCCTCAGCCGGACGAACGAAAATGGATTACTTTTACACCAATGAGGCTTGGGGCGACAAAACCAACGACTTCAATTCTCTGTGGCCTCTGTGCCTCTGTGGTGAAATGATTTGAGGAACCCACATGAGTGTGTATGACTTCTCCGCAACGCTGAACAACGGCAAAGATAAGAAACTCAGCGCTTACAAAGGCAAGGTCTTGCTGATCGTGAATACCGCCAGCAAGTGCGGTTTCACACCACAGTACAAAGGTCTGCAAGAGCTTTATGCAAAGTACAAGGACCGCGGCTTCGAGTTGCTCGCATTTCCCTGCGACCAGTTCGGCCATCAGGAGCCCGGGGATGACGACGAGATCAAGTCGTTCTGCGAGCTCAACTACGGCGTGGAGTTCCCGCTGTTCTCCAAGATCGAAGTCAACGGCGACGACGCTCACCCGCTGTACAAGTTCCTGAAGAGCGAAAAGGGCGGCCTGCTGAGCGATGCCATCAAGTGGAACTTCACCAAGTTCCTGGTCGACAAACAGGGCAATGTGATCGAGCGCTACGCTCCGGTTACGCCTCCAGAGCGAATTGCATCCGACATCGAGCAACAACTGGCGATGTAGAATGCCGGGGAAGTTGCCGAGTCTACACAACTTTTCCGGCCCTTCAGGTTTATACAGACTGAATCATTCTTGTGGAGCTCGCTTTTATGGCCCGGCCGCATGTCACGCCTCGCCACATTCACATCCGTCGCGGACCACGACTGCGCTGGCTGATTGCCTTAGCCTTTCTGCTGATGGCAGGGGTTGCCGTCTACGCGATCAAGAAGAATAAGGCGACAACCGCGCAGACGGCGCAACAGCAAGCATTACATGCGCTCGACCGCCTTACTTTTGGCCCGCGGCCCGGGGACGTGCAAGCCGTTACGGCGATGGGTGTCGACAAGTGGATCGACCTACAACTGCATCCGGAAAAAATTAATGACATCGCCATGCAGGCGCGGCTGGCGGAGTATCGCACGCTGACCATGAGCAGCCGCGAAATGTTGTTCGAGTTTCCGCCCAACCCAATGGTAAAAGCAGTCATGGACGGGAAGACGCCCATGCCGCGAAGTCCTTATCATCACGCTGTGTATGCGGCTGCCATCGACCGCATGAATCAACAGCAGCAGGAAAAACAGAACGCAGTGGCGACCACAGCCTCAGCGCAAAGTACTTCAACGCCGTCCCCCAGTGGAGCAAACCCTCAGCCGGCAATCCAGCCGGCAGATCTCACTCAGCGGAAGCAAGACCGCCATGAAGCTCACGGCGTCGTGGACGAACTAACACTATTGCCGCCTGCAGCGCGGATGCAGCACATTCTGGCGCTCCCGGTTGCCCAACAACGCGACCTGACGCAGGGCCTGAACTTCGAGAAACGGCAGGCGCTTTTTGCAGGGCTTGCTCCCGAGCAGCGCGAAACTGTGATGGCGCTCAACAATCCGGTGGGAGTAATCAACAATGAAGTGCAGTCAGCCAAGCTGCTGCGCGCCGTTTACAGCGACCGCCAACTCGAAGAAGTGCTCACCGATTTCTGGTTCAATCACTTCAACGTCTTCATTGGGAAGGGCGCCGACCACTATCTGGTCACCGCATATGAGCGGGATGTTATTCGTCCGCACGTGCTCGGCAAGTTTAAGGACCTGCTGCTGGCGACGGCGCAGAGCCCGGCGATGCTGTTCTATCTGGACAACTGGCAGAGCGAAGGTCCGGACTCCGAAGCGGCGCTTGGAGTTCCTGCACGTGGGCCGTCTCCACGACCGGCGGGACCGCTGGGCGGAATTGCGCAACCCGGACCGCGCCCGCCGCGTTCCCCGCAACCTCAGCCCAATGCGCAGAACAATCAACAGAAGCGGCGCAACGGCCTTAACGAGAACTACGCGCGCGAGTTGATGGAGCTGCACACGCTGGGCGTAAACGGTGGATACACGCAGCAGGACGTGACGCAAGTGGCGCGTGTCTTCACCGGCTGGACCATCGATCAGCCAGGTCAGGGCGGCGGCTTCATCTATAGGCCGCGGTTGCACGAGCCCGGCGAGAAAACTGTGCTGGGACACAAGATCAAAGACAGCGGCGAAAATGAAGGACGGGAAGTACTCGAGATTCTCGCGCACCATCCCTCGACCGCGCGCTTCATCTCAACTGAACTGGCGCAGCGCTTCGTCTCTGACGACCCGCCCAAATCGTTGATTGACGCGATGGCGAAGACGTTTCTGAAGACGCGACGGCGATCTGCGAGCGGTGCTCGAAACCATGTTCCGATCGCCGGAATTCTGGGCGCCCGAGGCCTATCGCGCGCGGGTGAAGACGCCGTTTGAATTCGTGGTTTCGTCGTTGCGCGCAACGCAAGCGGACATCAGTGACCCGCAGCCGCTGCTCGGCACTCTGAACAAGATGGGCATGCAGCTTTATGGTGCGCAGCCCCCCACCGGCTATTCGACCAAGGCGGATGTCTGGGTGAATTCGGCGGCATTGCTTGATCGCATGAACTTTGGGCTGGCGCTGGCGGCAAACCGTTTGCCGGGCACCAGCTTCGATCTGGCGCGGCTGCTGAATGGGGCAGCCGTCAGCGACGCCGATCCGTATCAGGTGCAGCTGGAGTTGGAGCAGGCGCTGGTTCCGGGAGAAATCTCGAAGCAGACGCACGAGACCATCGAGAGTCGAATCGTCGACCCGCAGGCGACGGCGCAATTCCAGGACCCTTCCCGTCCGGCCAACGTCAATGTAATTGCCGGATTGTTGCTGGGCTCGCCCGAATTTCAACGTAAGTGAAGTGAGCAACGTATGAGTATTACGCGACGAACTTTTATTAAGAATGGTGCGATGGCCGTGGTCGGGACCGCCGCTATCCCTTCGTTCCTGACGCGCGCAGCGTGGGGAGCAGTTGACGCGGGCTCTAATAACAAGCGGCTCGTGGTCATCTTCCAGCGCGGCGCAGCCGACGGGCTCAACATCGTAGTGCCGCACGCCGAGCCTGCGTATTACGCCATGCGGCCCAGCATCAATATTCCGCGGCAGCAAGTGATCGATCTCAATGGTTTCTTTGGGCTGCATCCGTCGCTGGCGCCGTTTAAGCCGCTGTGGGACCAGCGGCAGCTCGCTATCGTCCATGCCGCAGGATCACCCGACACGACCCGCTCGCACTTCGACGCTCAGGATTACATGGAATCGGGTACGCCGGGGGTGAAGATTACGAGCGACGGCTGGCTCAATCGCACATTGCAGTCGGAGCCGGCGGCTGCCGACAGCCCGTTCCGCGGGATCGCGCTGGGCACTTCCCTACCCCGTATTCTCTCGGGTAAAGCGTCGGCAGTTGCGGTCAGCAACGTAAGTGGATTCGCCATCGCCGGCGGAAATGCTGCCGCTGCGCCGCTGGGCAATACATTTGAGGCCATGTACGAGCAGTCGGTGGACAGCGTTTTGCACGGAACCGGGCGCGAGACATTTGAAGCCGTGAAGATGCTGAAGTCGGCCGATCCCCAGCACTACACGCCTGCGCCGGGCGCGAACTATCCGAAGGGCCGTTTCGGCGACGCGCTGCGGCAGACCGCTCAGCTCATTAAGTCCAATCTCGGAGTGCAGATAGCCTTCACCGATATCGGCGGATGGGACCATCATGTGAACGAAGGCGCAGCTGAAGGTCAGCTCGCCAACGTGCTGCGCGACTTCTCCCAGTCCATCGCCGCGTTCTGGACCGACCTCGGACCGCTTACCGAAGACACCGTGGTAGTGACCATGTCAGAGTTCGGACGCACGGCCCGCGAAAACGGCAATCGTGGCACCGACCACGGGCACGCGAACGTGATGTTTGTTTTGGGCGGGCCGGTACGCGGTGGTCGCGTTTACGGACGCTGGCCTGGCCTGGAACCGTCACAGCTCAACGAGGGTCGCGACCTTGCATTGACCACGGACTTCCGCCGTGTGCTTGGTGAGGGCGTCTCGCGGCATCTGGGCAACCGTAATTTGAACACGGTATTTCCCGGCTTTGACAACTCGCCGCAGGCCTTCTTGCGATATCTGGGATGATACGACGATGCCAGCTTCCTCCAGCTGAATTGCAAATCCGCCGGGAACCATCGCGCCGCTGCCAGCGTATACACTCTTGTCACAAGTGAGGAATTCCCTTGAATACTGAGACTGGCGAGCTGCTGCCCCTCCAAGACGCGACTCTGATACCCACTGAACCAGCATTACCCCCGCAGCCATCCATGCTGCACAAGGTCTTCATCGGCAAAGACGGCCTTCGCGCGGGCTGGAGCCTGGCCATTTTTATTGCGATCCTGGCGGTCCTGGTCGTGGCTGTGAACGTTATCGGCCATAAATTCTTCCCACGCAATCCCAAGCTCGCGAATGACGCTTCCGTCATAACCATCAAGTCGGGGTTCATTCAGGAGTCGATTCCCTTCGTGTTGGTCCTGTTTGTGACTTGGATCATGTCGAAGATCGAGCGCCGCTCCAACTCTGTTTACGGGCTTGGCGGTAGCCGCAAGCTTTCGCACTTTTTTACCGGCCTGATATGGGGAGTCACTTGCCTTTCTCTACTCGTGGTGACTCTATGGAAGACCGGACTGCTGGTCATCGACCAGCGCTTGCTCTTTGGCAGCGAGGTTCTCCGCTACGGAGCAATCTGGTTAGTCGGCTTTTTGCTGGTCGGTCTGATGGAGGAGTATCTTACCCGCGGCTACCTGCAGTACACGCTGACCCGCGGCCTCGCCGGCATCTACCAGTGGATATTCAAGACGCGCCACAGTGAATTGCTAGGTTTCTGGACGGCAGCCCTTGTCTTCTCGATCCTGTTCGGCCTCGGTCACAGCAGCAATCCGGGTGAGTCTCCCATTGGACTGCTGGCGGCGGGAATGGCTGGCATGGTTTTTTGCCTGAGCCTGTGGCGTACCGGCTCTCTGTGGTGGGCCATCGGCTTTCACTGCTCGTGGGACTGGGCGCAATCCTTCCTCTACGGCGTTGCCGACAGTGGACTGATGGTGCAGCATCATCTGTTCGCCACGCATCCCGTAGGCAAACCGATCCTGAGCGGCGGCGCCACCGGCCCCGAAGGCAGCATCTTCATCATCGCCATTCTGGCGGTCGTTAGCCTCATCATCGTTTTCACGCTGCCGCGCGATCGCTCTGATCGCATGATCGGTGGACACTAAGGAGTGTGGCGAGTGGTGGCAGACTCGGTAATGCTCGCAGGCGGGAACCGATTCTATAAACGAATCGTCATAGGCTCGCAGAGGGCAATCGCGCTAAACTGCAGTCAGTGAACTTTTCGAGCCGTCTCGTCGCAACTCTAGCAGCGTGCCTGTTGGCCGTGTCAGGCAATGGCCTGCTCGCACAAGACAGCAGCTCTTCGTCCACACCAAAGAAAAAGTCGTCCTCTTCGTCCAGCACACACAAGTCAGTAAGTTCGGCGAAGAAGAAGTCGACGACGGTCCACGCGCACTCGCGGAAGACCGTTACGGCCGCCCGCGCGCATCAGATGCGGCGCAGCTTTGTGGCTTCCAGCGATCTGCGGCCCATGGCGCGGCAACTGGTTGAGTTCCGCACTCCGGCCGCTTACACCGGGGTCGAGAACTACGCACACACTCACCCCGGTACAGAAGCCGGCGCGCTAGCCTGGTTTGCCATTGGCTATGCGCACTATCTCGACGCGCAATATCCGGCGGCAATCGCCGCGCTGCAAAAGGCGCAACCGCAGATTGGGGAACTCAAGGACTACGTCGCATTCTTCATCGGCAACTCGTATGTTCTGAGCAACAATCCTGAGGAATCACTCGCCTATCTGCGCGACTTCGGCACGCGCTTTCCTGACTCGCTCTACGAGCACGATGCCACCATTGCCAATGCTAAGGCATTGCTGGCAATGAATCGACCAAGCGATGCCGTCCGCTTGCTGGAGGCGCACCGCTCGCCAGCCAAGGCGGAAACCGAATACTTCCTGGGCAAGGCCTACGTGCAGGCTGGGCAAGGTCGCAATGGAGCCGAGATACTCCAGCGCGTTTACTACGAATTTGCGACCAGCTATCTGGCCGACCAGGCAGAGGCCGATCTGAGGAAGATTCCCGAGGAGACATCGCTGCCGCCGGTGACGTATGCGCAGCACCTCAAGCGAGCCGACTCGTTATACGCGGCGCACCATTATGCCGCAGCTGCCGACGAGTACCGCTACGTTGTCGATTTCGCGCCGGCGGGAAAGCAGTCAGCTGGATTGATTCAGCTCGCCAACTCCTACATGCATGATGGGAATACGCGGCAGGCCCGTGAGGCGCTCGATCGCATTCCCGACGACGGCAGCGAGGCCAGCGCGGAGAAGTGGTATCAGCAACTCGAGATTGACCGCAAAACCAATGACGACGCGTCGATCAGCAACATCCTGGAACACATGCGTGCTTCGACCCCAAAGTCGACGTGGTTCGAGGAGGCTTTGCTGAGCACCGGCAACATGTACCTGCTGCGCAAGGACTACGATCGCGCTCTCGACTACTATCGCGAGATTCACCAGCGCTTCCCGGACGGAACCAAGGCTGCGTACGCTCACTGGAAGTGCGCGTGGCTAACCTACAGGCAGAACCGCAAAGATGAAGCCAAGAAATATTTTGAGGAGCAGGTGGAGTTCTATCCGGGCACGAACGAAGTTCCCAATGCGATGTATTGGCGCGGCCGCATGGCCGAGGACGATCGCGATTATGGCATTGCCCGCGCCTATTACCAGAAGCTCTCAGAGCGATATCGCAATTACTACTATGCTGTTCTGGGGCGCCGACGGCTGGCGACATTGCCTGCTGCGCCTGCGGTAGCGGTCGCCGCACTACAACATGTCCCGTCAGCGGCTGCGCTGGATCCGGTGTCGCAGATCGTCGAACCACCGGAAGACGACCTCCATTACAACCGCGCCAAGCTGCTGGAAAACGCAGGCATGACCGACCTTGCCGTACACGAGTTGCAGGCGGGCAGCACCAGCGGCCCGTGCTGGGAGATGGTGGAGATTGCGAAGATTTATACCAGCGGCGGCGAATACTATCGGGCGCTGCAGGCGCTAAAACGCGCCATAAGCGGATATTTTGCGATGGACGTGAACGCGCTGCCGTCGCCTTATTGGCAAGGACTGTTCCCCCGTCCTTATTGGGACGCTCTGCGGACCTACTCTGAGGAGAATGGGCTTGATCCTTACCTGGTGGCGTCGCTGATTCGCCAGGAGTCGGAGTTTAATCCCAGTGCCATCTCGCACTCCAACGCTTACGGATTGATGCAGTTGCTGCCGAGAACGGGCAAGGGCGAAGCGAAAAAAGAAGGACTGCAACACTACAGCACGGACTCGTTGCTGGACCCGACAACCAACATTGAGTTGGGGACGCACTATTTCCGGCAGATGGTGGATGAGTTCGGGGGACAAGTGGAGTATGCGCTGGCAGCTTACAATGCAGGCGCCGAGCGCGTAGTAGACTGGCGCGCTTCCGGCAATTATCGCGACGTGGAAGAGTTCGTGGAATCGATACCGTTTACCGAAACGCGGGAGTACGTGCAGGCTATCGTGCGCAACGCCGAAGTGTACAAGAAGGTGTATGGGACTCCGTAGGAAGCTCCCAGCTATCAGCCGTCAATAGAAACGCTAATCGCTCTTCGCCAGCAATTCATTTTCGGTCACAGGCGAGGAGTAGTTGGTGTTTGCGAACCGAGTCGAAGGCGCTACCCACAACAATCAGGTCTTACTTCTTGGCGTACTGCTCCGCGCCCATCAGATGAATCGAGACATAGGGTTCGTCGCCGATGACCCAGCTATCGTGTCCGGGGGCGACGTAGAAAATGTCGCCAGCTTTCATTTCCTTGACGGTGCCATCGTGCATCGAGAGCCCTGACGTTCCCGACACAACGATGCCGACATGCTCGACCCTGCAGAGCTTCGTGCCACTGGCCTTGCCGATGTGCTCCGACCAGCGCCAGCCCGGCTCGTAGGTCGCGCGGCCAATCGTCATTCCGCCGACTTGGACGATTTCGAACTTGCCTTTCTCGAAGGTCATGGTTTCGTCAGGATTTTCGAAGCGCTTGAGAATCACATCCAGCATTGCTAACGTCCTCCGGTTGTTCGGCTCCAGATTTCCTATTTTCTCTCGCTTTCACCGTAAGTCCGCAGGAAAGCACACTCGCCCTTCACTTCGCATTGCAGCATGTCCTGTGCCAGCAGGTTCCAGCCGACGAAGCCGGCGAAGACGTGATTCGGTGACTGCTCCGGCGTAGGCGCGAGCCCTTCGCCGGTCTCGGCGTCGTAGTCCTCGTGCATCGATCCCCACTTCTCGATGTCGGCCAGCACCATTCGTCCGAGAATGCCTGACAGCTGCCGCGGCCTCTTTATCGAAGCCGTACCGTTTGAGCGAAATGTAATTCAGATAGTTCGCGTTGATCCAGATCGGGCCCTTGCCAGTTGGAATACGGCACGATGATGGCGGCGTTGTTGTAGTCAGGATCTTGTTTGCTGAGGCTGCGCAGTCCGTAGGGCGCGAGCATGTAGTCTCTTGTTCCACAGATAGCGGCGGATCATTTGCCGAGCGCTCTTCTCCGGCAGGATGTCATCGATGAGCGGAACGAAGTTGGAGTAGCTGAGGCGCTTGACCGGTTTGCCGGTGTCGCGACGGATGTTGTAGAACATCGTCTCCTGCGCGAACCACATGTGCGCGAGCATCGCGGCTTTCAGATCGGCGGCCTTCTTGCGGTATTCGGCGGCCTCGTCGGGCTTGCCCAGTTTGTCGGCCAGTTGCGCCATGGCCTTGTACTCGCGGAACTGGAAGGTGCTGATGTCGGTGGCCAGAATGGCACTTTTATCGTAGGGATCGTTGGTCAGGGCGACGTTGTTGTCGGCACCCGAGGAGATTGCGTTCTCCCAGAAGAACAGTCCGTACTTCGGGTCAAATTGCGTTTGCTCACGATAAGTGATGACCTTGCGCATCGACTCCCAGATGGGCTTCACCCACTGATAGTCGCCGAGTCTTTCCGACGCGATGACCGCGCCTTGCGCCAGAAATGGCTTCATGGCGAACTTGCCCATCAGCGGACGCGGGCCTTTGGTGGTGATGCAGCCGGCGACGTAGCCGTCCTGATCGATGGCCCCGGCAAAATCCAGCACCCACCATTTCAGATACTTGCGGCTTGGACCCTGCTGTGCCAGGTGGCGAGCCGATGAAGAAGCCATCCCAGTCCCACATTTGCTTGTAGTAGCCGGCGGGAATGAGGTAGTCATACTTGATGAAGCCCTCGGCGGGACGAATGGATTGAGGCTCCAGTTTGGCATAGGCAGAGGACACGTCCGTTAGCGTCTGCGCGAGGCTGGCCGGCTTGTCGGCAGCGTGAAGAGGCCCAGATGATGATATGAGTAGAGAGAGAGCGAGGGAGACGCAGGTGGATCGCATGATCATGCACAACATTGTCCCAGAAAACCCGCGATACAGGCGTGCGGCGGCCGGAGTTGTAGAATGGTTCGAGGATCGATGTTAAAGGAAGAGCATGAAAGCCGCGGTTCTTATCGCTCCGGGCGACGTTGCGCAGCGACCGCTGCGGATTGAAGATGTTCCGAAACCGGCGCGCGAGCCCGGGCACGTCTTGCTGAAGGTCCGCGCTTGCGGCGTGTGCCGCACCGATTTGCATATTGTCGAAGGCGAGCTTCCGCTGCGCCTGGGGCACGTCATCCCTGGTCACCAGATCGTTGGCGATGTGGTGGAAGGCGCTACAGCGGAGCTTCCGTCTGGAACTCGCGTGGGCGTTTCCTGGATGGGCGGCACCGACGGCAGTTGTTGGTACTGCACGCATGGAATGGAAAATCTTTGCGATGCGCCGACGTTCACCGGCTACAGCGTGAACGGCGGTTATGCGGAGTACGTGCTGGCTCGCGCTGATTTTGTGTTTCCGTTGCCGCCGGAACTGGACGATTTGCACGCCGCGCCGCTGTTGTGTGCGGGCATCATTGGCTTTCGCAGCCTGCGGGTTGCGGGAGTGGAACGCGGCGAGCGGGTAGGACTATTCGGATTCGGCGCATCGGCGTCGCTGGCGATTGAGGTGCTCCGCGCCTGGAACTGCGAGGTATACGTTTCCACACGCGGAGCTTCGCATCGCCAGCTGGCGGAATCGCTCGGCGCAAAGTGGGTGGGAACGGCAACCCAAAGGCCTCCGGCGGAGCTTGATCGCGCAGTGACATTTGCGCCGAGCGGAGACGTCGTAATTGCTGCCTTGGCGAGTCTGAGAAAGGGCGGAGTAGTGGCCATTAATGCGATCCACCTTGACCACATTCCGCAGTTTGATTATGACAGCCTGCTGTGGGGCGAGCGCCAGATCCGCAGCGTTGCCAACATGACTCGTGCCGACGCTCGCGACTTTCTGAAGCTTGCAGCCGAGATCAATCTTCAGCCGAAAGTCACGTCGTTTTCCCTGGAGCAAGCGAATGAAGCACTGCTTGCCGTCAAGCGGGATGCGATCGATGGCGCGGCCGCGATCATTCCTTGACGCCGCCCATCTTCAAGAGACTGGTAAACCCGCTCCGGGTTTGGCCTATTTATTCAGCCGCCCTTAGCGGAACATCCTTTGTCTGGTCGCCGGCACTGGACCTGAAGGAGGTCAACTGGGACTTGCCATACCAGCTCCAGACTTCGGCAAAGTAGTACTTTCCGTCTCGCAGCGCAAAGATGACCTTCAACGGAGGATTTGTGACCGGCGCAGCTATCTGGAGAAGGTACAAATCCTGTTGCGTCTTGCCATCTTGGCTGCGCAACATCACATAAGTGGGAATGATTCGGTCGAGCGTGTACTGGCCCGCTGGCAACTTCGTTCCCGAGATATAGAAATCGAACGGGGCATCAAACGCTCCACGGGTGGGCAGATTCTGGGCGGCTAGCAGTCCGGGCAGGACCAAAATCAAAGTGACAGTGAAGCACAAGCATCTGAGCGCACGACTACGGTTCATCTGGCTCTCCTGAATGATAACGGATGCCGACAGAACCTTATGCGATTCTCGTTATTGGATCACGGGCCGGTTGAAGCCGGGCAGGTCCACCATGCGGCCAACCGCTGCGTCCCAATACTCGGCTTGATGCACTTCAACCTTCAGGAGGATCAGGCTGGGATCGTCGAGCCCGCCAGGGAACCAGGAGGCGTAGCTTGGATTCCACAAGTCTTTGGCTTTGACGTGGTCCCGCACCAGCTCGCAAAAGCCACTGATGGAAACGTAGCGCTCCGCCGAGTGATCGGCGAAGGAGAGGTTTACGCGCTGGTTGGTCCTGGCGGCCTCCACTTTCTCCGTGTTGCTGCCTGTGATCAACCACAACACGCCGGCGGCATCGATGCCATGGGATGCCATGGGACAACTGTGCAAGCTGCCGTCTGGACGAACCGTGGTCAATATCGCGAATTCAATGCCCGAGATCAACTCGTTCAATTGGGCGGCAGGATTGTAGCTTTGTCCCATTTAGGCTCCGTGAGTTGTATTCGCATTGCGGTGCGCCGATCAGGCTAAATGCATTAACGCTTTTTGCGGCAGATCCAAGACCGAAACTTCAACAGTATCAAGACTGGCCTTGCCTGGAAGAATTTTCATCCGCCCGAGGTCGCAGCGACTATGTCGGCGGCTACATCATCCGGCTTCCAACTGTTTCCTGAGTATACCTTGAGCACTTTGCCGTCTTTGCCGAGCAGCACCGTGCTTAGGCCGTGTACGATTTGCCCGTCTTTGGTGTTGTAAGCCAGGCCAAAGAAGTTGGCGGCTTTTCGGACCTCATCCGGCGAGCCTGAAGCGAACTGCCAGTGCTGGAAGCTGGGATCGACGCGGCCCACGTAGCGCTGGCCGTAGCTATGCAAGGCCGCAGGCTTGTCATGCTCGGGATCAATGCTGATGCTGAGAAGCTGTGACTCCGCGAACGCTTGTGGGTTTTTCTGCAACTGCTCCAGGACCTGGGCGAAATTGCTGCTCATGCGCGGGCAATAATCTGGGAACGGGCAACGCGTGTAGATAAAGGTCAAGAGCAAAGGCTTGCCGTGGAATTGCTTGAAGTGGATGATTTCGCCGCTTTGGTTGGTCAATGTAACGTCGGGGACGGCTTCGCCGGGTTGCGGGATGTGCAACTGCGAGGTTCCGTCGCCAGCGCTGTCGGTGCCTCTGGTAAACGTGATGTCCTGAAGCTCAGCGCGATCGCTGACGACCAACGTTGCTTGAATCTGATCGCCGGGAGCAATCGCGCGGAAGACCCAGTCATTGCTGCTGCTGACAAGGTAAGGCATGGTCATGGCTTCCATAAATCCGGGAATCGCCTGGTGAGCAATGGTGAGCTGGCGATTTGCCGCGTCGATTGCTACCACCCGGCCTTGCAACTCATAACGCTTGGCGGCAGGTTGATGGGAGCAGCCGGCAGGAAGCAAAAGCGCGATGGCGATGAGGGCTAGAAACCAGCGTCGCAGAAGGGGACGCTGCATACGAATAGACATACCAATTTATTGTAGAGCAGCGGCGGTCACTTCGTTTTCGTCCGCCGTTGCCTTGCCCAGCCTTCCTTCGTGACCTGGCGGCCGCGGCCGATGGCCAGAGCATCGTCGGGAACGTCCTCGGTGATGCAGGACGCGGCGCCGACATAGGCTCCACGCCCAATGCGAACGGGAGCGACGAGGGTGCTGTCGCTGCCGATGAAGACGCCGTCTTCAATTACGGTCTTGTGCTTATGCACGCCGTCGTAATTGCAAGTGATGGTGCCAGCGCCGATGTTCACACCTTCGCCAATTTCGGAGTCACCCAGATAGCTCAGGTGGTTGGCCTTGGATCCTTTGCCCACGCGCGTCTTTTTGGTCTCAACGAAGTTGCCGATATGGGCGCTCTCGCCGATATCGCTACCCGGCCGCAGATGGGAGTACGGACCCAGCTGCGCGCCCTTGCGCACGACCGAGTCTTCCAGAATGCAACCGGGCTGAACCAGGACGTTGTCGCCAATCTCACAATTGGTGATGACGGAATACGAGCGGATGCGGCAATCGGCGCCGATTTTCGTTTTGCCGATGAGCTGCACGAAAGGCTCGATCACGGTGTCAGTGCCGATCTCGACATCGGCGTCGATGTCGCAGCTGTCGGGACGAAAGATGGTTGTGCCGGCCAGCATCAGCTCGCGCGCTTTCTTGGCGCGAAGCTGCGCATCAAGCTGGGCCAGTTCCATGCGAGTGTTGACGCCCAGTACTTCGTGGGAATCGTCCGCCGGCAGCGCCAGCACCTTTTCTTTAGACTTTCGCAGCAGCTCGGCAATGTCCGTCAGATAGTACTCATGATGAGCATTGTCGGTGCTGAGCTTGCCGATGTGCGCGTACAGCGACTCTGTGGCAAAGGCGTAGATGCCGGAATTGATCTCGCGCCGTTCGGCCTCCTTTCCGCGCAAGTCCTTTTGCTCGACGATGCGTTCGACCTCGTCGGTTTCTCTGCCCTTGACCATTCGGCGGAAGACGCGTCCATAACCGGTGGGATCGGGCGGCTCGGCGGTGAGGATCGTCATCGCGGCTTGGTTTGAGGTGTGAAAATCGCGGACGCGCGCAATCGTCTGCGGCGCGATGAGCGGAACATCGCCGGAAAGTACCAGCACATGCTGGAAGTCGCGCAGCGCCTCGCGAGCCTGCATCATGGCATGTCCGGTACCGCGCTGCTCGCTTTGCAGCACGAAGCCGATTCCGGTGGCTTCGAGAGCCGAGCGGACCTTGTCGGCTTCGTGCCCGATGATGGCAAAGATGTTCTCTGCGGGTACAATCTGCATTGCTGCTGCGACGACGTGAGCCAACAAAGGCTTGCCGGCAATTTCGTGCAGGACCTTGGGATGCCGCGACTTCAGCCGCGTGCCTTTTCCGGCAGCCAGAATCGCGATGGCAAAAGTGGAGCGCTTGTTCTTTGCGGGATTTACGGAGGTGGTTTTGGGCATTCGCGTCAGGACCGGACAACCCATTTCACCACAGAGACAGGGAGAGCACAGAGAATTAATTTCAAGTCTTTTCGCGCCCTCACTGATCTACGTGATGAAAGACGGTTTGCGACGGTAGAAGGCTCCGCACCACAGAATTCTCTGTGCTCTCTGTGGTGAATTATTGCTTTACGTGCAGCGCGGCCACAGGCGAGTCGCGCAATTCCATCATAAGCCGCAGCAGGTCTTGTGCAACACGATGGGTGTCATGGCGAGCGATCAGGCCCTCGGTGGGATGTTCCTCTTCCATCAGGTATTCGCCGAGCACTGGCTTTACGCCGAGCGCCTCAATCTGGTCGACATCGGCTTCGATCTGCGACTGCCGCTTTTCGGCATACTTGGCGGCCAGCTCCGGCGACGCCGGCGTGCGATTCACCAGCGCGTAGTCGAAGAACGCATGCCGGGCGTGTTTGTACAGAGCGCGAATGTGATCCGAGGCGGTCAGGTCCAGGCTCTCGTTGGCCTGGGTCATCAGGTTACACACGAAGACCTTCACCGCCGAAGAGTTGGCGATTGCGTTGGAGACATTGTGTACCAGCAGATTCGGAACCAGGCTGGTGAAGAGCGAGCCAGGACCAATGGTAATGAGGTCGGCGCTCTCAATGGCCTCCATGGCCTTGGGCAGCGGCTCTGCGTCGTCAGGCGTCATGCGCAGCTCGACGATACGGCGATCGCTGGCGGTAATGTTGGTTTCGCCGCGCACCACGGAACCGTCATCCATGATGGCGTAGAGCTGCGCATTGCTGGTGGTGGCAGGATAAATGTGGCCGCGCGTAGCCAGAATCGTGGAGGAATGCTCGATAGCCTGGTTGAAATCGCCACTGATGGCAGTCATGGCCGAGAGAAACAAGTTGCCAAAACTATGTCCCCCGACGCCTTCGCCGGTGGGAAAGCGATAACGGAAGAGCCGCGAGAGCAGTGCTTCTTCTTCCGAAAGCGCCACGATGCAGTTGCGCACGTCGCCCGGGGCGGGAAGGTTCAGCTCCTTACGGAGACGTCCGCTGGAGCCGCCGTCGTCGCTGACCGTAACGATGGCTGACAGATCGGATATGTTAGGTAAGGCCTGGGGCTGATTATCTTCCGAGGTAAGGCTAACGTAATGCTTTAAGCCACGCAGCAAGGTCGATAAGCCCGTGCCACCGCCCATCGCAACAACCTTGATGGGACGCACATCGGCGGAATTAGGGTGAATGGGCATGTTCGGCTCGAACTGCGAGATCTAATAGCGCCACTTATCGGGTTCGATTGCGGCTTCGGTGCTGGTATCAGGATAGAGCAATTCCGTGAATCTTGGGTCGTCGGCCAGGTTCTTAAAATCGGAGTCGTTGCGCGCCTGATAACGGTTTGCCGGATTGAGCCGGATGGACTCGCCCAGATTGCTGAGGGCTTCCGGGAAGTGGCCGGTAAGGCAATTCAGGGCGGCCATACCATACCAGATGAAATCCAGCTTCGGAGATTTGCTGGTCAGCAGGTCGAAGTTCTCCCGCGCGGTCACATAGTCGCCCAGGTTCATCAGCGACACCGCATAGTCATACTGTTCCTCGGGCGTCTTGAAGGTATTGGAAGCCCGGCTCATCTGCTGGTTGCAGCTGTGCAAGTGTACGGACGCGCGGTCAGCGAGTTCAGGACTGGGGCCTGCAACAACTTTCTCAAAATAAGCCTTGGCTTTGTCATATTTGTGACCCTGGAGAGCCTTCAGGCCAGCCTCATAGTTTTGCACAGCCTGTGAAAAACGCGGGTCCTCCGAGACTTTCATGGACCGGGCACCTCGACCTGACGATTCAAAGGCCGCCGAGGACATCGGCAAGCTCTTTGCCTTGATGCTCTTGGGAGCGCTTCCTTTAACGTTTTCTGTGGCTTTCTTCTTCATCCGGCAAGTTACCCTTAGATCATTGAGCCAGAGAACTGCTGCGGGCTGTGGAAAACCCCAAAATCTCGTGCAGGCGGTTGCGCTGAGTTATAACCGGAACGCGGGAGCTTCGTCAACCCACCTTGGTGAATAAGACCAGCGGGCCTTGCTAATCGCGCTTTGCCGCCGTATCCAAGTCAACTGCCTTCCAGTCTCCTCTGATGATCCCGGCTCGGATCTGGGTTGGAGTTTTCTTGAGCGCGGTTTGCTCGTAGGCGTAGAAGACTTCCTTCATGCATAGCCCGCAGTGTGCCCCATGAGTGCTCTCGAAGCAAGTGTGCAGGCTGCTGTGCCCAATTCGGTCGCAGTAGCAGTAGCACGGCAGCTGGCAAATGACATTCGGTATTTTGGCCGCCAACTCATAGGCGCGAACCTGATACGGATATTGGAAAGCATCGCCTCGCAACTGGTCTTTGGGAAGAATGGGTAATGCGTCTCCGGGCTTAAGCGGTCCATTGCCGTACGCGGGCACGCGGTCACCCTGGGCTACGCAAACCACGGCGAACAGCGCGATCATCAGGAGGAGCGCAGATTTCTTCATGAAGGAAAAACCCTTGCGATGAATTGTATCGGAGAAAGGGCGGCGCCGCACAAAGCTCGCAACCAGCAGCTGCCTGCATTGTTTGTCCGGGATCCGATTTCGTTCGCCTGGCAATTCGCCGGCGGTCGCGGGGTTCTCCTTGACCGTCACAGGCCGGGGGCGCATAATTGCGCCGCGTTTGACTTGGTGAATTGTGGGTCAAGTTCGCCGAAGGAGCAGGCCGTATCCGGCGATCTCAGCAAGGGAAGGCTATGGACGGGCAAAGAGCGTCGCTTCGCAATTTCCGCTGCAAGGTCAACTCATGCATCAGTACGTTCGCTAGGACTGTCGTGATCGTTTTCGCGTTGACGCTCCTCACAACCCACGCCATGCAGGCGCAGACGTTCAGCGTGCTTCACAATTTCACGGGAGGCGAAGACGGGGCCTACCCCGTTGCCAGTGTGACTGTCGGCCCAGGCGGAGTGCTGTACGGAACAGCGTCACAGGGCGGGAACGGTGGAAACGGTGGGTATGGCACAGTTTTCAAGCTAAGACAGGTCAATTCGAGTTGGGTTTTTAACCTGTTGTACGAATTTACCGGGGGCAACAATGGATACAGACCAACCGGCGGAGTGGTGATCGGCCCAAATGGTGCTTTATACGGCACGACCCAGTACGGTGGTGGCCCGGACTTCGGGACTGTGTACGAACTGAGGCCCCCGGCTACGTTTTGCAGATCGGTAACATGCTATTGGAGCGAAACCGTCCTCTACACCTTTAAGGGACCCTCTGATGGGGCGAACCCGTATATGGAGAATCTCGTCTTCGATCAGGCGGGAGACATCTACGGCACGACATTGGGGGGAGGTGGGCATAATAACCAAGGGACCGTCTTTGAGCTGACCTCATCGGGCGGAGGATACACGGAGAGCATCCTTCATAGCTTCGGCTTCGGCACCGATGGGGCGGACCCATTTACGGGCGTGGTCCTCGATGCAGCCGGAAATGTGTACGGAACCACACCCATCGGAGGAACCGGAGGAGACGGAACGGTTTACCAGCTCCTGTCTTCCAATCAATGGGCGGAGAATATCCTGGTTAACTTCGACGGGGCGAATGGGGTAAACCCAATCGGTAGCTTGATCATCGATACTTCGGGCAACTTCTATGGCACCACACTTACCGGAGGGCAAAATGGAGGTGGCGTAGTTTTCAAATTGGCGCCCTCAAACGGAGGGTGGAACTACTCTATGCTCTACTCCTTCAGCAGCGCCAAGTCCTGCCAATCCTACGGCGGCTTAGCCGTGGACGACGCGGGTAATTTGTTTGGGCAGTGTGCTGGCATGGGTCTTCGAGCTGACGAATTGTAGTAATGCGTGCATCATGGTCGATCTCCACGACTTCAGCGGTAATGACGGTGACGTCGGTGTCAGCTCTCCGGTGCTCGACGCCGAACGGCAATCTCTACGGCACAACGGAATTCGGAGGTACGGCGAACGGCGACGTGGCGTGGTCTGGGAGATCGCGGGCGTGGGTGCTCCGCATAAGAAGTAAGCTTAGGAGACTTGATCATGGCGGAAGAGACACATAAGCGGATTGGCGACTACGAAATTGTTCGCGAATTAGGCCACGGCGGAATGGGCCAGGTTTACCTGGTGCGCAACGTGATCTCCGACCGCGTCGAGGCCATGAAGGTTTTGCTTCCCGACTTGGCGCAACAAGGGGACCTCGCGAATCGCTTCATGCGCGAGATCAAAGTATTGGCCAGCCTGGAGCATCCCAACATTGCTCAGCTCAGGACCGCGTTTACGGCTGACAATCAGTTGGTGATGATCATGGAATATGTGGAGGGCGATACCCTGGCCCAACGTCTGGAGCGAGGAGCGTTTTCCACCCCCGACGCGTTGAATTACATGGGACAGGTGCTGGCTGCTCTGAGCTATGCCCACGGAAAAGGCATCATTCATCGCGACATCAAACCCGCCAACATGATGCTGACCCCGCAAGGCGTGATTAAGCTGATGGACTTTGGCATCGCGCGCTCGACCCAGGACCTGGGCATGACGGTCACAGGCACGACAATGGGGTCGGTGTGCTACATGTCTCCTGAGCAAGTGAAGGCGGAGCCCACCGATGCGCGCTCGGACTTGTATTCGGCCGGCGTGTCGCTCTACGAGATGGTTACGGGGCACACCATGTTCAGCGCGACCAGCAGTTTTTCCATCATGGAGGCGCACGTAAAAGAAACTCCGCATCCACCGATCGAGCTGCAGCCCAATCTTCCCAAGGCGCTGAACGACATCATTGTGATGGCGGTGGCCAAAGATCCGGCACAGCGCTTCCAGACCGCCGACGCCTTCCGCAATGCGCTGTCGCAGGTGAGCGTCTCTGCAGCGCCCGCGGCGGCCGTGCCTCAGCAACAACCAGTCGCCACCCTTTCCGTGCAGCAGCCGCTGGCAACGCCGCCACCGACTCCCGCGGTCACACCTGTTTCCCAGCAGGAGGGCTGCGCCGTATTGCAGCCTCGGCCTGCCGAGCCCGGCCGTCGACACATCGGATGGATATTGGCTGCCGCTATCGTGATTCTGGTGGCAGCTTTCGGCGGCACGCAGGTGTATCGCTCGCACACACAGAACTCTGCCGCAATGCCGGCAGTCGACCCGAACGCGAACTCCGCGGCTGGCACTTCGAATCTGGCACCCGCCGCTCCGACCGAACCTGCTGCCGCCGCTCCCCGCACCCCTGGCTGCGGTTCCAGCCACCCCAGCCCCGGCTCCGCGTACTGCGAGGATGAGCCGTCAGGATGCGAACGCGACGGGGCAAGGACCCGCGCCCTCCGGACCTTCGCCGGAAGAGATTGCCGCGCAGAAGAAACTTCTCGACGGAATGGAGACGGAGGCTGACCGTCTGGACAGCCGCGCAGCCGCGGTGGAAAGCAGCCTGGCTGCGCTGGAGCAACAAATGCATGAGAGCGGCCTTGGTTTGCGCGGCGACGTCGTCGCTTCGCGGGCCAACCTGCGCACCGACCTGGCAAAGGCCAAACAGGCGCTTGAGGGCGCGGATACCGACCGCGCGCGCCAGTATCTGGACCATGCAAACCACGAAGTCGAGAAGCTGGAAGCTTTTCTCGGCCGGCGGTAGTGCCGAGCGTGCTGTCCTTACTGCGCGCTATGAAACTATAATGATTGCTGCTCGTCTAACCAATTGATATGAATTCATTCTCCGGTCAGGAAAATTCCGCCGATCCTTGCCCTCCAACTCCTGATCGGTTGACGGAAAGCGCAGAGAGCGCTCCCGCGAAAAAACGGAATCGCGTTGTTTCAGGTTGGCTGCGAGATGTCATCATCTCGCTGGCGGTTTCAGCATTCTTCATCATCTTCCTGTACCAGCCGGTGAAGGTGGAAGGCACCAGCATGATGCCGACGCTGCAAGACCAGGAGCGCGTGTTCATCAACAAATTTGTTTACAAGCTGGAGCCGATCGAGCGCGGCGATGTGATTGTGTTTCGCTATCCGCGCGATCCCGCCAAGAGCTACATCAAGCGGGTAATTGCCGTGGCCGGTGACAGCGTCAGAATCGAAGCCGGCGTTGTGTTTGTGAATGGTCATCGCCTCTCCGAGCAGTACCTGCCCCGAATGTATGAAGACGTGCGCTCCTATCCAGACACGGTAGTGCCGCCGCACTGCTACTTCGTCCTGGGAGACCACCGAAACCTCTCCAACGACAGCCGCGATTTTGGTCCTGTGGATGAAAGCTTCATTTACGGGAAAGCGGTTTTCGGGTATTGGCCATTCGCGAAGCTGGGTACGCTGCGATAACCGCTCTTCGCTCTTCGCCTTTCACCCTTCCGCTCCTGATCACGGTTCGCTCTTGCTATCGGACCCCGACAGAATGTAAGCACTCGCCCCGCATTAGCTAAGAGCTTCGAGCGAAGAGCGAAAAGCGGGTTAAGCCATTATCTGCCTCATTCCAAACGCCCCGCGTTTTGGTTGCCTGGGTAACAAACACTCATAAAGAAATATTTGCAGGAGACAGTCGAGGCAAAAACCGCAACTAATGTCCTATAGCTTGGGTTTCTCAGAGTAGCAGTAAGTTGAAACTCAAATTTGCAAACTCGACGGCGGATAGGCCCGCCAGATTCAGACGCCTGGCCGGACGCTGAAGGATAAGGAAAGGGAAAACATGGGTGCGTTTCGTTGTAGTCGGTTGTTCGTGTTAGCTCTCGTACTCGTTGCGCTGTCGCTGTCTCTGAGCGCACAACTAGTTATCTCGGTAGGTATTGCACCTCCTCCGTTGCCGGTCTACACCCAGCCGCTGTGCCCCGCGGCCGGCTACATCTGGACTCCAGGCTACTGGGCGTACGGTCCGGACGGGTACTACTGGGTGCCTGGAACATGGGTGTTGGCTCCCACGGCTGGTTACCTTTGGACGCCTGGCTACTGGGGTTGGGGCGGATCTGCCTTTATCTTTCACGCCGGTTTCTGGGGCCCGACGGTAGGCTTTTATGGCGGAGTTAATTACGGCTTCGGCTACACCGGCAGCGGTTACTACGGTGGGGAATGGCGTAATGGGGCCTTCTACTACAATCGCTCGGTCAATAACGTGAATGTCACCAACATTCACAATGTTTACAACACCACCGTCGTCAACAACACCACTATCAACCGGGTCAGCTATAACGGCGGCACCGGCGGCATCACGGCGCGGCCTACGGCGCAACAGGAAGCGGCGGCCAACCAGCGGCACATCAACGCGACCAGCGCGCAAACGCAGCACGAACAGGCTGCCAGCCAGGACCGCTCCCTATTGGCCTCGGAGAATCATGGCAGGCCACCGATCGCGGCAACAGCCAAACCGGGAGCCTTCAAGGGAACCGGCGTAGTGGCTGCGAGAAACGCTGCGGTGGATGTCCCGGCAACGCGTCCAGCGGCGGCAAACAATGCCAATCGACCGAGCAATACCAACGCTGCGCGACCGGAGGCGGCGAACAACGCAGCCCGCCCACCCGCGGCGAACAACGCCACCCGCCCTCCCGCAGCGAATAACGCGGCGCACCCCAACAATGTTCCGCGCCCGCCTGAGGGACAGACGACGCCGCATCCAAGTACCGCAACTGTTCCGCATCCGCCAGCGCAAAACACGACACGGCCGAGCAATGCCGAGACCTCGCATCCGCCAGCACAGCGGAGTGCGCCTCGCCCGGCTCCCGCAGAAGCGCCAAAACAAGCGTCGCGGCCTCCAGCTCAAAGCCAGCCTGCTCAGCACGCCAGCCAGCCGCCGGCAGAACGCAGCGCTACAACACCACATGCAAGCGCTCCAAAACCACCAGCTGAGCACGCTGCCGCTCCGCCGCGACCGCCAGCTGAACATGCTGCTGCGCCTTCGCGACCGCCAGCAGAGCACGCCGCGGCTCCGCCGCATCCGCCGGCTGAGCGCGCTGCTGCCCCGCCACAACACAGCGAGCCTAAGAAAGAGGAGCCTCGTTAAGAACTATCCGCTCGCCTTCGGATAGTGTGCAGCCGACCCACTCAAGCCAGGGGAGCTTGGGTGGGTCGTTTTGTTTTTGCGTGGAATGCGTTTGATTGCGTCGAGTCCAGCTGCGTCACTTGGTCACGAAGAGAATCCATCCGGTTCCAATCACCAGAAACACTGCCAGAAAGTAGAGGGTCGTCAGCAGCCCGAGCCTGTAGAGTTCGCGTTGCGTGAGATAGCCGCTGCCTACGAAGATTACATTCTGGCTTCCGCCCTGGGGCGTGATTACGGAGAAGTAACTGCTCGCGAAGAGCAGTCCGAATGCCATCAGGGGCGCCGGAACGCCACCGCGGATACCGACGTCCAGAAACACTCCCAAAAGGGCAAGGACTTGAGAAGACTGACTCACGAACATGTAGTGGATCGCGACATAGAGCACGATAAGTCCCGCATAGGTCACTGGCCAGGAAAGCCCACCCATATGCCTCGCGAGAATCTGCCCCGCATAACCCATGAATCCTAACTCGTTAAGCGCCCCGCTCAGGGCGAACAGAACGGCAAGCCAGAGAAATGTGGTCAGAGTATCGCCTTGTTTGGCGATGTCATCGAGGGTGAGCACACCAGCCATCAGCAGCAGGCCAAGGCCGAGAAACGCGATGCTGGTCACATTCAGTCCCAGCTTGTCGGCGAAGATCCAGCCAGAAACCATCAGTGCGAACGCCACGGCGGTGATGCGCTCGTCGCGCGACAGCGGCCCCAATGTCGCAAGTTCTTTACGCGCCGCAACCGGAGCTTCCGGCGTCTTGCCCACGCGAGGCGGGAACATTAGTGCTATCACCCAGGGCAACGCGAGGATCGCGATCAGTGCCGGCACACACGACGCAAGCAACCATTTTCCGAACCCGATCTGGATCCCAAACTCCCGGGCCAGTTGTATCCCAATCGGATTCGCGGAGGTTGCCGTCATCCACAGAGCGGAGGACACAGCCAGGCTCGCCATCGTGCAGAACATCAGATAACCGCCCAGGCGCCGCCCCTCGGGATCGTCCGGCTTCGATCCCGATCCCTCCGCCACTGACAGCACAATCGGAAACAGAACGCCACCGCGTGCTGTGTTGCTGGGGAATGCCGGTGAGATCACTGCGTCGGTTAGCACAATGCTGTATGCAAGTCCCAGCGATGAGCGGCCAAACCGGCTGACCATGAACAGGCTGATGCGGCGGCCAAGACCCGACTTAACGACGGCCTGCGCCACCAGGAACGCAATCACTACTAACAAAACGCTCGCATTGGCAAACCCACCGAACGCTTGTGCCGGCGTAATCGTGCCGGTCAGGACCACGGCAGCCACGGCAATCATGGTCGATGTCAACAGCGGAAATGCACCGTCCAGCACGGCCAGGATCGCGGACACGAACACCGCGAAAAGGTGCCAGGCAGCGGCAGTCAGCCCAGCGGGTACAGGCGTGAACCAAATCCCGAGCGCCGTGGCAAAGGGCAGCGCGCGCCTGATGAGCAAGCCGGATTTGATCTTCATCGTGGCCCCTCCGCACCGGTTTGCTCCGAAGGTAGGCGAATCTTTCCATTCAGAGCCTCCGACTGCCCCTGCACCTCACCCTCTTCGGTCTGGAGTACGAAGCGCCAGTAGAATTCGTAACTGCCGGTGGCTCCTGCGTAGCGCCCCGTGCCGCCGAGGAATGTTCCCACGATATGGCTGCCCGACTTTGTGCCTTGGCCTGTCAGTTCGCTGAAGACTTGGTCGCCGCGGTCATCCGTCCAGACGGCGCGGCCAACGGTCCCAGTGGCACTGTCGTTGAGGACGACTGCTTCTGCTCGGAATCCGACGGCTGGTCTTGAGGGTCCCAGCAGCATCAGGGAGCCTTCAAGTTTGGCTATAGACGCTCGCCGACCCTCGCCTAAAGGAATGCCGGTGCGGCTACCAGCAGCGGTCCAGGTTCCCACGAACTCGTGCCACTCGCTAGTGGCCGGAAGGGGTTTCGACATGCTGGGAGGGGGACTGCAGGCACCCGTGATTAGCAGCCCGACCAGTCCAATGGCACAAACTGGCAAGCGTCGCAGAACGTGAAACGGCCCAGCACGCGAAACGGGACTACTGGCTCCGGTCAACGCCTGAGTCGCGACTGCGACATGGCTACTGACTCGAACGTCCGTCAGATTCATCCCGAGGTTAGCCTCCCCACTCACGGTGGTGGCGAGATGTGTAGCAATGACTCAATATTGCTTCGCGTTAGCGGCGCGCAGTTGCCGGCTTGTCCTGCTTCTTGGCTTTCTGGGCGCCCTTCTGTGCTTCGTACGCATCGCGATATCCACGTGCGATTGACCGAACTCCGCGCCCGATTTCCTCATAGGCATCGTCGTCCAGATTCGCGAGCGAGACGCGCAACGACCAATCCGGTGCATCGAAACCGCCACCGTTCAGCAACACGATACCGTGGTCCTCAGCTAAGCGAAAGGCAAGATCAAGCGGATGGACATGGCTCTTTAGGTACTCCACGGCTTCCTTGCCGATGTTCTTGTTCGCCCAGAACTCGAAATCGATCAAACCGTAGTAGGCGTCGTAGAGCGGATTGGGGGGCAGTTCCAAGCCAAGTCCCTCGAGCAAATCATGGATGCGCCGATAGACGATTTCCTTACACGCAGTCTGGTAGCGCTTCTTGCTATCCATCAGTTCGACCAAAGAAAACATGCTCATCATTACCTGCTGCGGCAGTGAGAGCCCGGCCGTGTGGTTCAGGGCGACGTCCCGGCTATCGGCAACAATACGATCGATGAACTTGACCTTGCGCGGTTCCAGCGTCAAGGCCCCATAGCGTTTATCGAGCGCCTTAAGATCCTTATCGGGGAGTTTCGCGATCATTTTGTCGTAAATATTGTCCTCATGGACGGCGATCACGCCGAGCCGCCATCCGGTGCAGCCGAAGTACTTTGAGTAGGAGTACACACCGATGGTGTTGTGCGGCAGTTCGCCGAGCAGCGACCGGAACTCAGGCACGAAGGTCCCGTAAACATCGTCAGTCAGTAGCATCAGATCAGGGCGCTTCGTCTTCACCAGCTTTGCGATCTTGCTGATGGTCTCCTTGCTGAGTGCAACCCCCGTCGGATTGCCGGGATTCACGACGAAGAATGCCTTGATCTTGGGGTTTTCAAGCTTCTTGAGTTCGGCGTCGGTAAACTGGAACCGATTCTCCTGGGGAGCCGCGATGTTGACTACGTTCAGGGCGTAATCTTCCAGATGCGTCATCTCGATGTAAGGCGTGAAGATGGGTGTGCCCAGAGCAATGGTGTCGCCGGGATGAAGCAGCCGGTTGGCTTTCAGTGATTTGAAGATGTAGCACATGGCCGCCGTGCCGCCTTCGACCGCGTACAGGTCGAACTTGCCGGCAGGTTTCGGATCGCCGCACATGGCCCACATCAAATATTCGTGCGTGATGCGTTCGTTATGGACAAGCATGCGATCAGGTACGGGATAGTTGTCACCGATGATGGAGTCCACAAGTTCGTGCACGAAGGCGTCCGGCTCGAATCCGAATTTCTTCACCGCGAACGGCACCATCTCTGCTAGAAAGGACGCACCGGGCATGTCCGCGTGCTTAGCGAGCCATGACTCCAGGCGCGCGGCGACACCTGGCGCCTGTGGCATCCCGCCCAGACCTGCGGGATGCTCCATCACCCGCTTGCTCTCGCAGATCGCAAACTGACCCAGGAGAAAGTAGCCTTCGCGCGGTGTGGTGGCGATCCAGTTGGGGTTTCCACGGCCGGCGTTGAGAAAGGCCGACTGGGTAGTCTTTGAGGTTTTCTTAGCCAGCTTAATCAGTTCATCCTTGATCTCGAAAGGGCTCAGCGTCGCAAAACTTTCCAGATTCATAACGTCCATGGCGTATCTCCTCAGTCGGCAAAATCGATTAGCTTAGAAGCATGATCATGACCATGCCCCAGATCGTAAGGAAGGTGTTACCAACGGCATAGGTCACGGTGTAGCCGAGCGCAGGGACCTGGCTCTTACCGAGGTCGCATACCAGCCCCAGCGAAGCTGTCGTGGTGCGCGCACCAGAAACGATGCCCAGGGTCAGGGCGTCGTGGAAACGGAAGATGTACTTGGCTACGAACATGCCGAGAACAAGCGGCACGGTTGTCGCCACCGCTCCCCATAAGAACAGGCCGATGCCCTGCGTCTTCAAGCCGTTCACGAAACCCGGGCCCGCCGAGATGCCGACCACCGCGATGAAGATGTTGAGGCCGACCGAATTCATGAACCAGACCGTCGAGGTTGGGATGCGGCCAAACTTGGGATGCACCGATCGCAACCATCCGGCGACAAGTCCCGCGATGAGCGCGCCGCCGGCTGTCGACAGGGTCAGCGGCACTCCGGCCACTTTCCACACGAGCGCGCCGATCAGTGCGCCAATAGTGATACTGGCGCCGATAAATGCGACGTCAGCAACGTCGCTTGGCCGGTCCGGGACGCCCAGCAGCTTCGTCACGGCAGCGGTGTCCTCCGTCCGCCCCACAACGTCGAGAATGTCGCCGCGATAGATTTTTGTATTGGGGAGAATCGGAATGGAGGTGGCGACGGCGCCGCGTGTGATTTTCCTCAGGAAGACGCCACGTGCAGCGGGCAGCTGCGCCAGGTCGGCAAGCGTCTTGTCGTCTACTTCCTTATTGGTGACGTAAATGTCGATACCTTCGATCGGCATGTTCAGCAACTCGGGATCGTCCACTTCTTTCGGTGGTTCGACGGCAACATTGCCGGCAGCCGCTGCCTTGGCCCTGCCAAGCGCGTTGACCAGAACATCGCGAGCACCGGCGAGCGCCACCACGTCTCCTTCGCGCAGCACCGTATCGGCGCTTCCCTCCTCAATCACGCCGTTGCGACGCAAGCGCAGCACAAAGATTCGCGCGTCCGGGATCAGCGCCTCAACCTCGACGGCTCGAAGACCATCGACGATGCTTCCCGGCTTCACTTGGAAAGCGCGCACTTCCCAACGGTGCCACGCGGAACCCGCCCCTCCGAGTGCCTTGGTGCCGCCCTGCTTCTCTTCGTATTCCTTGCAGGCGGCAGCAAGGTCCATGCGGAGTAATACCGGGCCCAGCAGCGCAATGACAATCGCCGAGCCGACCGTGCCGAACATGTAGGTAACGGCATAGGCCACCGGCATTGAATCGAGCAGGCGTTTGGCCTCGTCTGCCGCCAGCCCGAGGCGATTGATGGCGTCGGTGGAAAGGCCCATGGCGGCCGATATTGTCTGGGACCCGGAGTAGAGTCCTGCGGCGTACCCCATGTCATACCCGGCCACCTTGGCGATCGCCACGGGCACCGCAAGACAGAAAATGCATTGGACTACCGCGAAGATGGCCTGGGGTAAGCCGTCTTTGGCAACGCCGCGCACGAACTGCGGCCCTACGCCATAACCCACAGCAAATAAGAACATCAGGAATACGGTGGCCTTCAGGGGCGTTCCGATCGTGATACCCAGTTGCCCAACCAGGACGCCAGCCAGCAGGGTGGCGGTGACTGATCCCAGTCCAATGCCGCGGAAGGTGAATTTGCCGAAGTAGTAGCCGAGCGCCAGCACCAGAAATATCGCAATCTCGGGGTACTGCCGGAGCGTGGTTGCGAACCATGTGAACATTTTCTTCTCCGCTGTGATCAGTTCGAGTAATAGCTTCGCAGCCGCACGAGCAGCGAGCTCATGCGTGGGTCAGGACAGCTTTCGCCTTTTTTCTGCTGCTATTTGGAGGGCCCTTCTTTAGCGACTCTACAAAGGAAGGTTTCAGCAGCTTCAATCCCAGCGAGGCATTGAAGCCATGGATCTCCTTCACATCCAGCTTGCGCATAAATTCAAGCGTCTCAGCGTTGATGACCTGGCCCGGAACCATGATGGGGAAGCCCGGCGGATAAGGGATGACGAAATTTGCCGATACCAACTCGGGACCGTTCTTGAGCCGTTTGTCGAGCTCGGGACTGTGCAGCTTAATGTGCTCGCACTGCTCTTCGCGGTAGGCGCCGAAAAATGCGGTACGGATATCGCCTTCGCTAGTGCGACTGGAGGCATCCTCGCGGAAGCTGTTGTAGAAGCAACTGAAGTCCGGGAGATCGGGTACGTCGTGCATCAGCGACTTCACGCGAGCCGTGAATGTCTCCTGCTCCTGTTTGCCGCCTTGCGCCAGTCTCTTCTCGATTTTCTGTGAGATCTCAACCAACACTTTCATCAAGTGAGCGATATCGCTTCGCGTGTTGTTGATGTTGGTCTGAAGGAGAACGCTGTTACGTGAGGTCTTGTTAAGTTGGACGTCATACTCCGCCGCCAGCATGTTCTTGAATTGCGTACCGTCGAAACCGGCTGAGCCGCAGACGAGTGTCAGGCGGGTTACATCCAGCGCGAATTCATCTTCGCGTAGCGCCTGAATGGCTGTGGCCCAATTGGCCCCGGGAGTCAAATAGTCAACAAAACCCGAGTTCCGGAACTCTGCCGGAATCAGCTCGTCAGCTCCCAGAATCCGGAAGTACTTCGAGACCAGCGGATGACTGTTCACCTCACGCCGCAGGTCCAGGGCCAACTGAATTGCCCGGTTCACCAGCTCGTAACCTTCCAGCTCCATCTGACGACGTGCCACATCGATCGAGGCAATGATCTGAAGGTTTGGAGAAGTCGAAGCGTGCGTGAAGACCGCTTCATGGAACTGCTCTTCCACCGTGTGGTAATCCTGGTCCCTCACCAACACCATGGATCCTTGCCGCAAGCAGGACATGGATTTGTGGGTCGAGTTGGTTTGGTATACCCGCAGATGGACCTTGTCAGGATTCGCCAGCAGCCGGGTGTCGAGCAGGGCCTTTTGGCTCGGATCGTTGCCCAGTTTCTTGGCCTGCTCCTGATAGGCCGCGCGGTATGCCGGGTCCTGGAATCTCTTTTCGAGAGTTGCAGCAGCACCCATTGCAGTACGGCGGCGATAGAAAGGAGTGAAGCGCGCGAACCCGAACCATGCCTCGTCCCAAAGAAAAATAAGATCGGGCTTGATCGCCAGACATTCCTCCATCACTCGCTCGACGTTGTAGATATGTCCGTCGAAGGTGCAATTGGTGAGCACAAGCATCCGCGCCCGATCGAGCTTCCCTTCCGCTTTAAGATCGAGCAGAGCTTTCTTGATGGTGCGCAGAGGAACGGCTCCGTACATTGAATATTGCGTGAGGGGGTATGCCTCGACATAAAGCGGCAGGGCTCCAGAAAGTACTGCTCCATAGTGGTGAGACTTGTGACAATTGCGGTCCACCAGCATGATGTCGCCGGGCGCCAGCAACGCCTGTTCCACCATCTTGTTCGAGGTTGAGGTCCCGTTCGTTACAAAGAAGACATGGTCCGCCCCAAATGCCCGAGCCGCATATTCCTGCGCGACTTTGATGTTGCCGGTAGGCTCCAGCAGGCTGTCCAATCCACCGGTGGTCGCCGAGGATTCGGCGAGGAACAGGTTGAGCCCGTAAAACTCACCCATATCACGAATCCAATTCGACTTGAAGATCGATTTGCCGCGTGCAATCGGCAGAGCATGGAATGTCCCGATCGGTTTCTGTGCGTATTTCTGGAGGTTGTCGAAGTAGGGGCTGGAGTATCGGTCGGAAACACCGTCGAGAACACTCAAGTGCAACTCCAGAGGCTCCTCGACCTGGTAGAAAATACGCCGCACACATGCCGCCTCCGGACTGCCGGCGGCTTTCTCGACATCGCGATCCGACAGCAGATAGATGTCAAGTTCCGGCCGTACCAGTTTGAGCGCTTGTGCCAGTGTCAGGCCGGATTGCAGCGACTCGGAGTCGATTCCGCTTGCGCTGCAATACGAGGTCAGGAACTCTCGCAACACTGGACTACTGTGGACCGACGCAAACGCGACGTCGTCGTAAATGACAACCGCCTCGAAGCTGCCATTCAGGATCACGGCGAGGATGGCGTCTTCAAAACTACCGACGAACACCGACTCGTAGGCGAACTTGTCTTGCGGCCTGCGGAGTTTACGAAGCTCGTGCCCCAGATCGGCCAGCATCGACTGACGAGCAGGACTGACAAACAGCACTTCAAAATAGGGCCGATGTGCTGTCCTTTGCTCGCTGCTCAGCGGCAGACGATCGGCCAGATTGCCCACACGGTCTTCTTCGGCTTCCCACTCGTCTAGGCTAGTGCGATAAGAATGGGTCACGATTGCAGTACTGATTGCCCGCGCCAGCCGGGTAGTTCCAACAGCATCGCCAGAGGCGATTCGCTCTTTGAGGGTGGCCAGCAGGTTTAAACCGGGATACGCGAAATAGTCCTCCCATTGGCGGAGTTCTTCAAAGGTCTCCACGACTTGCGACTGATAGTTCTTCGCCTCAGGCCCTTTTTTGTTGGTTGACGACTCCCAGTGCCGAGATTGCTGTAAGAGCGTGCGCCACCGGTCGTGCCGGGCCTCTGCGCCGGTAAAGAACTGGTCAACTCGTGATTTTGCCTTCGGTGCGCTGCTCATATGCAGTTACATCCTTTCTACGTTCTGAGCTCTTGCCGATCGACTATTTCTTCGTATTGTTTATTCGCCGGCGAATCCCGAGCTTCGTATGAAGTTATACTTCGCGCTGAACTGGATTCTCGGCGCATTACCCGAAGACTTGTCTTCGTTGACACGCCATCCGTAGAGAAATTCTCCGCCCACGGACAGCGAACCGAAGGGATTCCAGATCAGGTTGCCTCCGGTGTAATTACCCTGGTGGTATGTGGCGCCAGGCTCTGCTACCGTGTTTTGTACCTGCACATAGCTATAGAAAGCGCTGGAACGCAACCGCTCAACCCAGAAGTGCTGCAATGATCCATAGGTTGCTACTACCGGTAACGCTTGAATATGAGGGTTTTGCAGGCTGCTGACGGCAGCATCGATGCCGAGCCCCGAGGTGTCGTTGATATAGCGCTCAATTCCGTTGCCGTAGGCTAGCTGGTACACCAAGGTATCCTTGCCCCAAAGACGCTCAGCACCAGCGAAGTTGAATCCCCAGCCGAATACCGCCTCATGCCGGCCGTCGGGTAAAAACGCCGCAACGCTTCGGAGCAAAGCCGAAAGTTGTACATGTCCGCGTTCCATTTCACGTCGGAGCTTTAAAGTGCCGTCCGGAGAAGGACTATTGGGCTGAGCAGTGAATTCGGGAGTCGTAAAATCTACGTCCGAAGTCGGCTTCTCAGCTGAAATACTGAAGGTGGTCATCTTCGATACCAGCACGCTGTAGCGGAACTGTGGGACACGGATGGAGACCTGTGCGTTCGGTCCTTGGAAGTCCAGGGTATCCGCCCCGGCGTCGGGATCCATGAAGTTCGAGAAGGTCTGGCCCACCAGGAAGTTCTTCGCCTGCCCGTAGGCATGGCGCAGCCTTGGCGTGGTTGCGTTGGTGCCGAAGAAGTCCATTTCAAGGAAGAACCTGTAACTGTCGCCCGATTGTGTCGGAACGAGGAAGTCAAGGTTCACGCGTGTGGGCCTTACGGAGATCGTCGAGTTGTTGATGCCTGTCAGAGACGGGATGGGGATTGTTGCCGGGATAAAGCTGTCGATATTCCCCGCGGGTTTCAAATCGTAGATGAAGTCTGTCTTGGCGTAGCCACCGATGCGCATGAGCGTACTTGTACCGGGTAGGCGGAAATATCCCGGAAACCGCGGATCCAGCGGCTCGTTGTTGATACGCGGCGCCGCGAATGGGTCCTGCGAAAATATTCTGTAGGTCATGGTGGTATTGCCGAGCTCAATGGTCTTCGGAGTCACTTCCGCCTCGATCTGTGACTTTTCGCTTTGTTGCTGGGCAACGATTGCGGATCCAAGGTCCGCTGGCACGTGAGTAGGCTGAGAAGTACCACCAGAGAGTCGTTGTAGTTCGTCCTGAACTTCCCCCATCTGACTCTGTAAGGCGTCCAGCTTCTTTTGTAGGGCCTGGATTTGTTCAGCGTTGGCAGCCGGAGCGGCCTGATCGGCCTGTCCAGAGATGGCCGGAGGAACGACTAGAAGCAACGGAAGGATTGAAAAGAAGACAAGTTTCTTGATCGCGACGGAATGATCCATAAACTGCCTCTCTCAGCGGACAACGCAAACTCGTGCTCGATCTCAGCCACATTTCGCAGCGAGTTTCGAGCCTCTGCTCTGAAGTCCTAATGAGTGGTCTTCCGCCATTGCTCGGCGGAAAGTTGTTCATGATGGGCAGACAATAAGCCGGTGGACCAATCATCCACAACTAGGGATTTCCCTAGTCGTGCCCTGAACGGCATAAAGGACAGGGTTGGCGGGGCGCGCTAGTTCAGTGATGGCAGTTTGCGGAGGATGCGGAATAGATGTTGGCTGCCCGCGGAACGGCTGAAACGATCTTGACTGCCAGCAACGCTTTGGGAGGGCGGTGGCGTCATGCGGAAGAATGTTGGCGGGGCACGCCAAATCCTTGCCGGTCTTCTTTTGAGGCGTCCAATCTCTCCTCACCGTCGGCGAACGAACGTGCGACAGTAGTCTGCAACCGCCCGCGCCAGTATTTAAGGGTCGCACGACGTTCTTCTGGAAGGGCATCTGTCAGCTCAGCAACCAGCGCGTTCATGCGCCGCATGACCTGCACGCTGGTGGCGCCATAAAAGCATATCTCATTAAAAGCTAGTCGAACGAGATCGTCCCATGTGGGAAATGGAATTACGAGCCGCAATTTACCGTCGCTGTCGCGATATTTTCCAATTTCCAACTGACGCTGGCCCAAGCGCAGCAACAAGTCCTCAATTTGGTCAAGCGCTTGCACTGCCGTTGTCGGATCGTTAATCGCCGGCGACAAAGACTTGATAGCTATATCCACAAGAAGCCGGATCGCGTACTTGGGATCTTGTTCGAAGGTTCGCTGCGCACCTAGCTCAATGGTGTCTCGCAATTTCCGTTCATCAATCGGCTCACGCGCTCCAAAGACACGCACCACCGGCATCAACTCCACGATCGTATCGCCGACCGCCACAGCCATTTCGATGGTTCCGCCGCAGGCTTTAGCCAGGTCCACTAACGCCTCGACATCGACCGCTTGTACTGAGCGAGGCCGTCCGTGGTGGATCAGCCTCTGGGTTCGAGGGAGGGTACGAAAGTCATCCGTTACGATGGCCGTAACTTCTGATTTCATTGACGGATAAATTGTCGCGATCACCTTGCGTCCCTGATCACCCGTGAAAATCAACATGCGGTTGACCTGGAGCAACGTGATCCGGTGAACGAGCGCGATGAACATAGCCACACTGGCCAGCAGGAGGCCGACCACGACATAAGCGCTGATAAATGGAACCGTTTTCGAACCGTCTCGAGCGACCCCTCCAAGGGCTGCGAGCGCATAGAGAAACGTGGCGGTGAAGACCCCTAACGAGTGTGATATCACCCGATCACGAGCTACCCACAGCACGAGGCGGGGCGAGTAGGCCGTGGCGCTGAACTGCACCATCACAAAGGTCAGCGAAAAGACAATGGCGGTCATGGCAAGCATGCCGGAGGCAATCGAAGAGTAGAGGGCGATGGCGACCTCAACGCTCGCGGGGTGCACGAGTCCCGGAAAGAGGCGGCTTTCAAAGCGGGGAAATGCCAGCCCCGCGGCCAAGGCTACTCCCGCGTATAACCCCGGGATTGCCCAAGTACTCAAATGAATCCTGTATTTCTTGTGACGCATGGCGGCGCTCCTAACGTTACTGAAACACCAGTCCTACACCGACTGACCTCAGACTATAGCGCGGTCGCGGAATCTCCCACGGTCCGGTAGATACCGTGTTTTCGCGAATGCTTGGGTGCTCGTGACTACCTTTTCCACAGGGACCATCAATCGGGAACCATCGGAGTCCGGACTACTTGACCTTCTCTGCGACATCATGTGCCGCGAGTGCCAATGCGCCGGCATGTACGGCCACGGCAATAATGATGCCAGTCAGTGTCAGACCTAAGAACGCGAGAATGATCGCGATTATTCTTGACACTGTTTTGATGGGCCTGATGTCGCCGTAACCTACCGTAGTTGCGGTGACGAACGACCAATAGAAGCTGTCGAATGGCGGCCAGCCTTCATTCTTTCCAGCTATTTGCCCCAGAATGGTGATGCCTATCGCTAGAGTCAGAAGCAAAGGGGAGGTCAGCCAGATACCCAGGCCGAACTCCTTCAGAAACGTGACCGTCAAACCTGTTAGTGGCAAATCATACCTCTCGTTCCCCCTGATTCAGCAATAGGGCGGACTTGGCCTCATCGACGATCTCCCGCCGCCCGAGGTAAGTTGGTCCGTCAACGTTAGCCGTTCGGCCGATCTCAGGCGACTAGGGATTCCCCTAGTTGTCCGGTGGAGCGCGAGGTGGCTAGCCTTTGACCAGGGCCTTCGTTGGTTCATGTTCGGGCGCGGGACAGCCCGCGCGGAGCATGATAGCTTATTAACCCGACCGGGAAGAACGCCATGGCATCCGATCACACCAAGCCGTCCACGGTTTCGGCTGACGAGGCACTACAAAGGCTAATCGCCGGAAACGACCGATTCCAGCTAGGCCAGGCGCATTTCCCGTCCGTCTGCAAGGAGACTCTGGCCGATCTTGCCAAAGGTCAGCAGCCCTACGCCACGATCCTCGGTTGCAGCGATTCCCGCGTGCCCCCGGAGCTGATCTTCGACGCTAATTTCGGCGAGCTGTTCATTGTGCGTGTGGCCGGCAACGTGGTTTCACCGGAAGTAATGGGCAGCCTGCAGTACGCGGGGCAACACTTACACACACCATTGTTCCTGGTTCTGGGTCACCAGGGATGCGGCGCCGTGAAAGCTGCCCTCGAGAGCAAGCTTTACAGCGTGCAGCATGGGTCACGGATCCAAATTCTCGTGGACAACATCGTACCTGGGCTGCGGGACCTCGATGCAAATGCAGTAGATGAGGACCGTCTTGCGCAAGCTGTCGAGGCTAACGTTCGGTGGTCAATGCAGCAGTTACGGGATTCTCCTGAAGGGTCTCGTGCCCTCGAAGAAGGCCGCGCCAAGTTGGTAGGAGCAGTCTATGAGATTGCCTCCGGTCGTGTGCGCTTTCTAGCCGATTCAGCTACATAACCGGTTCTGATAGTCGTCGTTCGGAGATAATACTCCCTTAGTGGCATTGCCTGCGTTTCGGCCTATTGCATATAATTCCTCCAACAATTTTGATAGTTTTCCGAGCTCCGGACGACCCGAAATCCTATGCAGTACCTGGACCCAAGGAAGCGCGTCCGTTCGCCATCTTGCTTCTTCAAGCGATCTCTCCGACCCTTGCTTGTTCTGGCTGTGGTCGTACTCGTCTATCTAGTCCCCACTTCCCAGGGGCAGGTCAGAAAAAACGTTCTCATGATCAACATTATCGGACAGTCCCATCCGGGTCCGATGATTGTGACCAATCTAGTCCTTTCGGCGCTGCACTCAGACCCGCGGTTCCAGGTCGAGTTCTACTGGGAGAACCTGGATGCCATTTATCACCCCGACGAATGGCAGGAACAACTCGATTCCGTCGTCCAGCAGTATCGCCACCGGAAACTGGACTTGATTGTGCTGATGGGGCCGAACGCGATCCAGATCCTCGAAGAGCCGAGGACGATATTTCCCAATGTCCCGGCGGTCTTCTGTTGCACCGCTCCAGGTCAAATTAACCAGATTTCAGTTGGTCGCCGGTCAACGGGCTCATGGTTCCAATTCGAGCCCGGAAGAACCGTGGAGGCCGCGCTGGGTTTGCTGCCCCAGACCCGACACCTGTTCGTCGTCGGGGGGCAATCCGATTATGACCGGCGTCTTACCGCGCTGACAAAGACGGCGCTTTCTTCTTATGAGAACAAACTCGATGTTACCTATCTGACCGGCCTGCCAATGAGCAAGTTGCTGGAAAATTTGAGGCGTCTTCCTGAACACTCCATAGTTCTTTATCTCTCCTTCTTCAAGGACGCGCAGGGGCGGGAGTTTCTCAACATCGCCGAAGCTCTTCCCACGATCGCTGGCGCCGCGAACGCTCCGGTCTTTGGCATATCTGATACGCAACTGGGTCACGGCGTTGTGGGGGGATTTGTGGTCAGCTTCGAAGAACAGGGCAAGACCGTGGCCCGCGATGCCCTCGAGATCTTAGCGGGAAAGCCGCCGCAGGACATTCCCATCGTGCATGGTCCTAGTCTTTACCAGTTCGACTGGCGCGAGTTGCGGCGATGGAAACTGGATGAAAGCAGGCTACCTGCCGGAAGCACCGTTCTGTTTCGCCACCCGACTCTCTGGGAACGACACCACCAGACAGTGCTCATCGGATCGCTGGCCATTGTGACGCTGAGCCTGCTGATCATCTATCTGCTCTTTGAGCGGAAGCAACTCGATGCCGCAAGAAACGAGCAGATGCACCTTAGCGGCAGGCTCATCAACGCGCAAGAGGATGAGCGCGCCCGGCTGGCATCGGAGCTGCATGATGATTTCAGCCAGAGACTGGCTATGCTGTCGCTCGGACTGGAAACAGCAGCAGAAATTGTCCCCGAGTCACCAGCGGAAGCAAATCGGCAACTGCATGAGCTTATGAACTCCGCCAGCGAGATTGGCGCCGATCTGCATACGCTGTCACACCGGCTGCATTCTTCGACCCTCGAGAGGCTTGGCTTGGCTGCGGGAGTTGCGGCGTTCTGCAAGGAATTCACCGCTCAACGAGGAATCCAGGTTACATTCTCCCACGAGTATGTGCCACGGTCCGTCTCGCCTGACGTGGCACTGTGTCTGTTTCGCATCGTCCAGGAAGGCCTCAGGAATGTCCAGAAACACAGTGGTGCACTTCACGCGCAGGTAAAACTCGAGACGACTGCTGACATCCTTCACTTATCCATCTCCGATGATGGTGCGGGCTTCGATGTTGATGGTAAAGACTGCGTAGAGCGCCAAGGGCTCGGTCTCTGGAGCATGGGGGAGCGGGTACGCCTGGTTGGTGGACGATTCGAAATTTATTCGCAAACTCAAAAGGGGACCCGGATAGAGGTATGGGTGCCGCTGACAAAGAAAGTTGAGGTGGCGCGGAGTGAACCTGCACCGGAGGCGGCTGGTAGAACTCTAATCGTTTCAGGGCCACGCGCCAAATTGACCCCAGACGTGTCATAGTAACGGCCGCGACGAAGCTGGAAGGTGGCGGAGGCGGAGATATGGACACCAGGCCACAAATCCTGATTGCCGACGATCACGTCATCTTCGCTGATGGGCTGCGCCTGCTGTTGGAGAAGAGCTTTACTGTTGTGGGGGCCGTTACCGACGGGCGCGCGCTGGTGACCGAAGCGTACCGGCTCAAACCTGACGTGCTTGTTGTAGATGTCGGGATGCCTCTTTTGAACGGACTTGACGCTGCCAAGCGGGTGCGCGAACAACTTCCGAAAGTGAAGCTCGTGTTCCTTACTATGCAGGACAACCCTAATCTGGCCGCCGCTGCGCTTGAGTTGGGATCGACGGGATTTGTGCTCAAGCATTCGGCGGGATCGGAGCTGGTGAAGGCGATAGAACAGGTGCTCCATGGTAGGTGCTATGTCACTCCCAAGCTAAGGCCGGAAGATTGGGTTGCGCAAAAGACCCGGGCGCGCCAGTACTCCAGCCAGCTTAGTCCCAGGCAGCGTGACATCGTGCAAATGTTTGCCGAAGGGCGGCCGATCAAGGAGATCGCGGGACACTTGAACCTGAGCGAGAAGACGGTCGAGTTCCACAAGCATCACATCATGGAAGCATTCAACCTGAAGAGCAATGCAGACTTGGTGCTCTTTGCCTTGAAGCGGGGCCTGATTTCGCTGGATTCTGGGCCTCTGCAGACGCAAGAGCCTTCCTGAACCTATTCCTTTCCTTCAAACTTCCCATACTGTCGCACTAGGGAATTCCCTAGTTGTGAGCCCTTACAGCTGCAACTATGATCGGCCCGTGATCCGGACCGCATCATGGATGGCGGAGAGGTTGTCCGAACCAACTGTGTTCAGCTACCGGGTTGCAAGACGTTGTCTTCTGAGGTGGAGTCGGCCGTGAGCGTGAGCGTCGAACAAGCTGCGCAAGACGAGGCCCAGGTTAACCGGGCGCTGGAAGCATCCATCCACATTGGCTTGGCTTTTCTGCTGGTCGCCGCCTGTCTGATGATTCTGCTTCCGTTCATCCCCCTGATTGCCTGGGGCATCATCATCGCCGTCGCTGTTTACCCGAGCTTTCGAAAGCTGCAGGGGCTCCTGGGAGGGCGCGAAGGACTGGCCGCTCTGCTGTTGACCCTCGTCTTCCTGGCCGTGTTGATTATTCCAGCCGTTTTGCTGGCACAGAGCATGATCGGCGGGGGTCAGACCCTGGCGGCCCACCTGCAGGATGGGACCCTGACTATCCCGCCGCCACCTGACAGCGTTGCGACCTGGCCAATCATCGGCCCTCCCTTGAAGAACATCTGGGACATGGCATCCACTAACTTGACCGAGGTAGTTAAGAGGTTCGCTCCGCAGATCACGGCCGTTGCCCCCAAGCTACTTTCTGCCATCACAGGAATCGGTGGCACCGTGTTGCAGTTCATACTCTCCATTCTGGTTTCGGGGCTGCTTCTGGCGAACGCGCAGGCCGGCTATGAGGTGACGCGATCCCTTGCCAACCGCCTTTTTGGCGAGAAGGGTCCCGAGTTTCAGGAACTGGTTGGATCCACCATCCGCAGCGTCACTACCGGTATTCTCGGAGTTGCGCTGATCCAATCAGTGTTCGCGAGTGTTGGATTTCTGGTGGTGGGATTGCCCGCAGCAGGCGTGTGGGCAGTGATTTTCCTTATCGCGGCGGTGTTGCAAGTGGGGGTACTGGTGCTCATTCCCGCAGTCATTTATGTCTTTGCGGTCGCCACTACCACCAAGGCTGTGATTTTCTTGATTTGGTGCATCCTCGTAGCCTTGATGGACAACGTTCTGAAACCCATTCTGTTGGGGCGCGGCGTCGCCGTTCCGATCGCGGTGGTTTTTCTCGGTGCGATTGGCGGATTCGTGGCCATGGGCATCATTGGCCTGTTTGTCGGCGCGATCGTTTTGTCAGTGGGTTATAAATTGTTCCTGGCTTGGCTGAATGGAACCGCCAACAAACCGTCCGTGGCATAGGATCCTGCCTCTGCGCCCTCGACTAGGGGTTTCCCCGGTTGTGGGCTCTCTTGGCTTCGCATATGATCTGCGTTCGATCCGGCAGCGCTCCCAGAAATGGAGACTATCTTTTCGAATTCCGTAAGTCGAGGACTTGCCGATGTTCTCAGTTTTCGTAGCGTGTAGTGGCTGTATTCATTCAGAGAAGAGGGCCTATGGGCCGTCCACGCATTTTGCTGGCAGATGATCATCAGCTTGTACTAGAGCGAGTGACCGTGCTTCTGCAGTCGACTTTCGAAGTCGTGGGAGTGGCTCACGACGGGCTCGAAATGGTCGACGAGGCCATACGGCTGAGTCCGGACGCCATTGTCACCGACATATCGATGCCTGAGTTAGACGGAATTCAAGGAGTTCGCCGGCTTCGGGAAATGGGGGCTGAGGCCCCGATAGTCTTTCTGACGGTCCATGAAAGCCCCGAGTTTGTAGAGGCATGTCTGGCCGAAGGGGCACTTGGGTTCGTGCTGAAGACCCGGATGAAGGCTGACCTGATACCTGCCATCCATGCCGCGTTAGCGGGCCGGCGCTTTGTATCATCCCTTCGCCCCAGCCACAACTAGGGATTTCCCTAGTTGTCCTGTGTCCAGCGCCGCTGTACAAAAGACACGGAACAGCCACAGCACTATATACTTGCGGAGGCACGCCCCACTTTGCCTGGTTTCAAACAAAGGCGGGATGCAGGACCAGCCCGCCCTGACCCGGCGAGCACTTAGTAGCACGGCAAATAAGCAACTGGAGTAGCCATGGCTGAGAATCGGAGACGGTAGCTATGAATTCTAAGCAGAGGTTCAGCAGTAGCGCGATTATCCGAGCGATTCGAGAACTCACGGCGATCGTTTGTATTGGAGTGCTGCCCGGAAGCGCGGTGGCAGCCCAGACAGCACAGGCTGCGCCTCCCGCCGAGCAACCGGCAGCCCAACTCCCTGCCGATCAGCTTGATTCGCTTGTGGCTCCTATCGCGCTCTATCCCGATCCCCTCCTCAGCCAGACGCTGGTGGCTTCCACCTATCCTCTGGAAATTATTCAACTCCAGCAGTGGCTGGCTCAGCACAAAGACCTCAAAGACAAAGCACTTGCCGAGGCGGTGGAGAAGCAGGACTGGGACCCGAGCATCCAGGGACTGGCTGCCTTGCCCGATGTGGTCAAGCTTTTGTCCGAGAACATCAAGTGGACCACGGACCTGGGGAATGCTTTTCTTGCGCAACAGGGCGACGTGATGGACGCGGTACAGCGCATGCGCAAGAAGGCACAGGACGCAGGCACTCTAAAGTCTTCGGAACAGCAGAAAGTCGAAGTCAAGACGGTCGAGAGCAAACAGGTGATCGTGGTTGAGCAGGCGAATCCGCAGGTTGTCTACGTGCCCAGCTACAACCCGACTGTGGTGTACGGAGCGCCGGTTTATGCCTATCCCCCAATCGCCTACCCGCCGGTGGGCTATTACGCGGCGGGCATGGCGCTTTCCTTCGGCGTTGGCGTCGCCATGGGAGCCTTTTGGGGCGGCGGCGGCTGGGGTTACAACAGCGGATGGGGCGGCGGGAATAACAACATCAACATCAACAACAACAACAACTTCGTCAACAATTCCAACCGCCAGAACTACAACCGGCAGAATGTTAGCGGGAACCGGCCTTCGCAGCAGCCCGCCCGCGGCAATAGCACCTGGCAGCACAACCCACAGCATCGCGGCGGGGCACCTTATTCTGACCGATCCCTAGCGAATAAGTACGGCGGCACAACGCGGGGCGACTCCATGGCTAATCGACAGAACCAAGCCCGGCAGAACCAGGCGCGACAGCAGCCGGCAGGCGGACGCGATATGTCCAATCGTGGCGCGGGCGCGAACGGAGGTGGCCGCGATACGGGCAATCGCGGCGGCGCTGGTCCTAGCGCAGGCACCAGGGATGTGAATCGTGGAGCCGGCGGAGGAGACCGGGTTGGCAATCGAGACGTGCCGAACAGCCCGAGTGGTACGAACAGAAGCGCATTCGGTGGCAGTGGGACGAGCGGCAGCGGAGCTCGAGCTAGTCAATCGCGTGGCGCTTCCAGTTATGGAGGATCTCGCGGCGGAGGCGGTGGCGGCGGCGGGCGAGGCGGTGGCGGTGGCGGACGGCGGAGATAGGTGGTGAATCATGAGGAATGAGGAATATATGAAATCTAGGCGATATGAAGTCAGCTGCATGGTGGGTCTTTCCGCTTTCGTCATGGTTTGTTTTTGGTGCGCGTTCTCAATCGCAACGGCGGCCCAGACACAATCTGCGGCGCCAGTCGGGCCAAAAGCATTTGCCACACCACAACAGGCGGCTGACGCACTGATCACCGCAGCGGCAGCGTATGACGTACCGGAATTAATGGCGATTTTCGGGCCGGATGGCAAAGACTTTGTCGCTTCTGCCGATCCGGTCGAAGATAAGAACAACGCGGTGGCATTCGCGACCGAAGCCCGCGCCAAGAATTCCGTCAGCATCGATCCCGCCAAGCCGAATACAGCAGTCATTATTGTCGGCCAAGACGAGTGGCCTCTTCCAGTGCCGGTTGTGAAGAGAAACGGCAAATGGTATTTCGACGCGAAGGCGGGTCGCCAACAGATCCTCTTTCGTCGCATTGGCGCGAACGAACTCGACGCTATACAGGTCTGCCGTGGTTATGTCGAGGCACAACGGCAATATGCATTGGAAATCCACGACAACTCCGGCGTGAATCAATACGCGCAGAAGATCTTCAGCACCCCGGGAAAGCAGGATGGGCTGTACTGGAAGAATGCCGATGGCACGTCCGCCGGACCAATTGGCGACGCCGTAGCGAAAGCGCTCGCCGAGGGCTACTCCGTAGGGAAAAGCGGCTACCACGGCTACTACTTCAAGATTTTGAAAGGTCAGGGGCCAGCTGCACGCTTCGGGAAAATCGACTATGTGATTGAGGGAGTGATGATTGGAGGTTTTGCCCTCGTCGCTGTTCCGGCGGAGTACCGCGTCACAGGGGTAAAGACCTTCATCGTTAACAACACCGGAGTTGTTTATCAGAAGGATTTAGGCCCGGATTCCCTCAACATCGTGAAGAACATGGAATTGTATAACCCCGATTCCACCTGGCAGGCGACGGATGACCAATGGCCGGCGAGCGTCGCCGATGCTTCCACCTCCGAAGCCAAACCATAGAAAACGACGCAGCACCGATGTTGAGAGGCATCACCCTCAAGAAAAAGGGGAATAGTCCCTGCTTTAAACGTCGAGGGTCTCAACTGGCAGCATTCTACAGCGGAGGCCCAACGGTCTCCGCCAGTGCTCTTTCTGCAGTTCTTCATTCCATCGCTGGCATTCGAACCGGAGTAGGGATGATCAGCCTCCCGTCGCTCTCACTCGAGGAGGAACGTCGTGACGCCGAGTGGTAAGCCTCGACAATTTGTGCTCGGATGGGCATTCAGTTACCAGAAGGAATGGGTCCGGCCGGATGTGATCGCTGGCTTGACCACTGCTGCAGTTGTCATTCCCAAAGCGATGGCGTACGCCACGATCGCCGGCCTGCCGGTGCAGGTGGGACTGTACACGGCTTTTCTGCCGATGGTGATCTACGCCGTTCTAGGTACGTCGCGCGTGCTCAGCGTAAGCACCACGACTACGCTAGCCATATTGGCCGCCGCAGAACTCGGCGAGGTGGTCCCTGGCGGCGACCCCGCAGCGCTGCTGACCGCTGCCGCTACACTGACGCTAATAGTGGGAGCGATGCTAGTGCTAGCGTCGATCATGCGACTAGGCTTCGTCGCGAATTTCATCTCCGAGCCTGTTTTGATTGGCTTCAAGGCTGGCATCGGAGTGGTGATCGTGCTCGATCAGGTTCCAAAGATTCTCGGAGTTCACTTTGCCCGGGGTACGTTCGTCCAGAATCTGCTTGCAACTATCCACGCCGTTCCCAAGACATCGCTGGCAACACTGGCGGTCGGGATCTCAATGATCGTCTTGCTGGTCGCGATGGAGCGCCTCATACCTCTGGCTCCGGCGCCGCTACTCGCGGTGGCGGCAGGGATTGCCGGAGCATTTTTTCTGAACTTGCATGCCCACGGAGTGGAATTGGTCGGCCACATTCCGCGAGGCCTGCCGTCATTCACCCCGCCGGCCTTATCACTCGCGGTTCAACTGTGGCCGGGTGCTTTAGGCATCGCCCTTATGAGCTTTACTGAGACCATCGCAGCCGGGCGAGCTTTCGCACACGACGATGAGCCTTCACCGCAAGCCAACCGGGAGTTACTAGCTACCGGTCTCGCAAACGTCGGCGGCGCATTTCTCGGCGCAATGCCCGCTGGGGGTGGTACCACGCAGACAGCCGTGAATCGTCAGGCCGGGGCACGTACTCAGCTGGCGGAAATGGTGACAGCGGCCATGACACTCCTGACTATGCTTCTGCTCGCCCCGCTTATCGCCTTAATGCCGCAAGCCACTCTTGCGGCCGTGGTCATTGTGTATTCCATCGGGCTGATCAAGCCCATGGAGTTCCGCGAAATTCTCGGGGTTCGTAGAACTGAGTTTACCTGGGCCCTTATTGCATTCACGGGCGTGGTGCTGGTAGGGACTCTGAAAGGAATTATCGTTGCCATCGTTGTGTCCCTGCTGGCACTTGCCTACCAGGCGGCTGATCCACCCGTGTATGTTCTCGGACGCAAGCCGGGTACGAACGTATTCCGGCCGCGCTCTAACGAACATCCTGAAGATGAGACCTTTGCCGGACTGTTGTTGCTGAGATTAGAGGGCCGGGTCTTCTTTGCCAACGCTGAGCATATCGCGCAGAGAACGAAGCTGTTGATTGAGGAAACTCAGCCGAAGATCGTCGCCATTGATTTCAGTGGTGTTCCCGATCTCGAATACACGGCGCTCAAGATGTTGACCGAATCTGAGAAACGCCAGCGCGCGCGCGGCGTCAGATTGTGGCTGGTTGGGATGAACCCGCGCGTGCTTGAAGTTATCTACCGATCTCACTTAGGTGAAGTACTGGGCCGCGAAAGTATGCACTTCAATCTTGAAACTGCTGTTGCGAAGTACCAGATGGACTTATCAAACATACTCTGAGGCAAAGCAGGCAGCCCTCACCCAATTCCAGCCCACCGTCGTCCTTACAGTTCAATTATGTCTTGATAGGGCGGCAGTTCAGCTTTCATCCTGCCAAAGTAGCTCCAAGCCCCGCACGTCGGTTAACTAGGGATTTCCCTAGTTGATCATCAGCTAGCTGGTTGTTATAAGGACTTATTCTGAGGTTATCGCGCCACATGTTTTCTGGAGGCTTAGTTACATGCCACCGCGCGGTACTGTCCGAAGATTCGCCACGCCAGAGAGAATTCTGCTGTGCATGGGGATATTCCTGGTTTTTGTCTATGTCGCGAATAGGGTCTACAGCGGCGTTTACTCGCAGGCCAGCGAGCAAAGTTTCTGGGCACATCAAACCTCTCCCCTGATTCTGGTCGACGTTCAATCAAAAGGGGGTAGCGGCGCACCGGACTTCCGTCTCTGGTCAGAGAAGCGTATTCGCGCCTACCAGGCGAGCCTGGCGGCGAAGGTATCTCCACCGTTAGGGAGTTCTCGAAATCTCCGCGCTTCAGCTACACGTGCCTGTTCTGGAGGGAACGGACGATCTGACGCTGGATCGTGGCGTCGGCCACATTCCTGGTACGGCGGCCCTCGGCGAAGCCGGCAACGTAGGAATTGCCGGGCACCGAGACGGCTTCTTTCGGGGACTCAAGGATGTTCACGTTGGCGACACGATTGATGTGTACACACAGCGTGGCCGTTCACGCTACGTTGTGGATGAGATCCAGATCGTCTCACCAGATAATGTGTCCGTTCTGGCGCCCCGGGCGGAACCTTCCCTAACCTTGGTGACCTGTTATCCATTTTACTTTGTCGGCAGTGCGCCTTCGCGCTACATCGTGCACGCGACGATGGCCGATGTGGATGACGAAGTCGAAGGACCCAAACAGGCGAGCTAACTAACTTCGATACAGAACCAAAAGCAATGAGGCCAATGATGGCTTATCCCAAAATGAAGGAGAAGAAAATGAAGTCAAACAGCATTTGGATCAGAAGTATTTTGGTGCTGGCGGTCGGGGCCCTTTGTCTCACCTTGGCAGCCTCGATTAGCGCGCAGGTACAGAGCCAAACAACCACGACAAACGGGAATGACCACAAAGGAAATCACAATCGAGCTCGGTGAGGTCGTTGCCGTCGAAGGTAACAGTCTTTTCGTCAAGATGTCCGACGGCAGCCTTCGCGACTTTCCCAATATTCCCGAAAACACCAAAATCACGGTGGACGGCCAGCAGCTTGGTCTTCACGATCTGAAGCCCGGTATGAAACTACAGCGTACGACGGTCACATCAACCACACCGCAAGTAGTGACAACCGTCGAAACCGTCACCGGGAAAATCTGGCACGTGACTCCACCACTCTCCGTCATCCTCACGTTGGAAAACGGGGAGAATCAGACATTCAAAATTCCGTCCGGGCAGCAATTCACGGTCAAGCTTAGCCCGGGCGATACCGGCAGGGTAACCGATGCCTGGGGCCTGAGGAAAGGGATGATCGTGACCGCGTCGAAGATTACGGAGACTCCGGTGACGGTCACGTCCGAACATATTCAGGTGACGGGGACAATGCCGGCTGATGAGCCTGTGTTGGTCGCTAAGGGAAGTGCGACGACGGGTGGTACAACAAGCACCACTACTGCCGAAGCAACCACCCCTGCCACTTCCAGCCAATTGCCGAAGACTGGCAGTAATTTTCCTCTTCTTGGAATTGTTGGGCTTCTATTAATGTGCGCAGCACTTGGGATCTCGGTCCTGCGAAGGACGCTTTGGATTCAAAGCTAACGTCGAAGCGTTTCTTCGAACTGATTGGGGATCTGTAGACGTTGTTCGGGTCGGAAGCAGATCGCCCATTGGCTGGCAGGCATCTTCGCCGCCTCCCAGGGGCGGCAGCCTGTCAGATCCAGATAACTCGGCCCCCAGATAGCAGCAGAATAGACACTTAAACAGAAAGAGGTACAAAGCCGTGACCATCACAGCAAGAAAAAATATCACGATTCTGAAGTTCATCTTCCTCACGCTGGCTTGCTCCATGGCGATTGTGGCGCACGCAGCCGACGACAAAAAAGCCGAGGAACAGAAGGAAATCAGGCAAATGGCCCAGAATACCCTGCAACGTCTTTATAAGGCTAAGCCGGAAGTCAAAGGCGCAGTCCAGGGAGCGGCAGGGTATGCAGTGTTCAGCAATGCGGGCATGAAGATCTTCATGTTTGGATCAGGCAAGGGCGAAGGCATTGCCGTGAACAACAAGAGCAAGGCGGAGACGTTCATGAAGGTGGTGGAGCTCCAGGCCGGCCTCGGGTTTGGGGTGAAGAAATTTAGTGTGATCCTCATCTTCGATAACGAAACGGCGCTCAACAGCTTTGTTAACTCCGGCTGGGAATTCGGCGGACAAACCACAGCTGCGGCCACAACCGGGGACAAAGGCGGAGCGCTCGCGGGAGCGGCTTCAGTCTCGCCCGGTGTCTGGATGTATCAAATGACGGACAAAGGCGTGGCCCTCGAGATCACGGCCAAGGGCACTAAGTACTACAAGGACGATGACCTGAATTGAAGGCTGGAGGCGCTGATTTCAAAGAGGAACGACGGCTGGCAGGCACTGGGTGAAAACTCAGAATCAACCAGTCACCGAAGCTAAGCTGTTTTGAGGCCTTTGGGGCGGAGCCGGGGAAGCGGCAAGCAAAGCGAACCAAGGGTTTCCGCCTTCAATATTCACGCGATGGAAGCCACCAGGTTTGAAAACCCTGAAGCGTCCATCGTGGTTTCTGCCGGTTACAGCCGGAACGCATCTGACGCTTCCCAGACCAATCGCAAGCTTCAGATGCTTTGGAGGGTTTATGAGGGGGGTAGATGTTTCGATCTCTACGTGAGTGCTCCTGCCTGCTCGTTCTCCTGATGCTCAATCTATTCGGGATGGCACAACAACCGCAAAGCGATTCCGCCGATCAGATATGGAACCAATTGGTTGCCGGCAACCACCGCTTCGCCACCGGAAAGGATGCGCCGCACAACCTGCAAGCTGAAAGGAAATCACTCACCAAGACGCAACATCCGCAGGTCGCAGTGCTAAGTTGCTCCGACAGCCGTGTCCCCCCGGAGTTGATCTTTGACACAGGGTTGGGCGACCTGTTCGTCGTGCGCTCCGCCGGTGAGGATGACGATGCCATATTGATCGGGAGTCTCGAATACGCCGTCGAACACCTCGGTTCGACTGTGATCGTGGTGATGGGACATGAAGGCTGTGGCGCGGTGACGGCAGCCTGTTCTGGAGAGAAGGCGGATTCGGACAACCTCGAAGCGGTTGTCAGTCCGATCGCTCCCTCCTGCAGCAAGGTGGATCGCGCGAAGCCAGAAACCCTTGATCTGGCGGTTCGTGACCACGTCCACAGAGTCTCCCAGGAAATACTAGCGAGGAGCGAGTTGCTGCGGAAAGCCGCTGAAGAACACAAGCTTGTTGTCATTGAGGCCTATTACTCCCTCGACACCGGAGAAGTAACCAGGCTGCATTGATGTAAAGGTGATTCAGCGGGGTTGGTTGCGTTGGTCGTCGATTTTGAAGACGTCACTGGAGGAAATAATGAAGAAGCTAACGATAGCCATCGTTATTGGATCGTCACTTCTGTTCATCCAGAGTGCGGCATTCGCGCAGAAATCCGAGGCATCGGCATCGGGGTCGGCGGGCATTGAGCAAGATGTACAGCTGTTGCGATCCGACATACGCTCCGCGAAAAAGCAGATCATTGCGGAAAACATGAAGCTAACCGATGCCCAAGCCGAAAAATTTTGGCCGGTCTACGACGCATACATTCAGGAGACCACGAAGCTAGGCGACGCTACGTATGACCTCGTCAAGGAATACGCGCAAAACTATGGGACCATGACGGACGCTCAGGCCGACAGCCTCGTCGACAAAATGGCAACGTTGGACGTGCAAACTGACACCTTGCGCCAGGAGTGGATTCCGAAATTCCGGAAGGTACTTACTGGAAAGCAGACAGCGTTGTTCTTCCAATTAGACCGGCGCATCAATCTACTGCTCGATCTGCAGTTTGCGGCAAATATTCCGCTTGTGAAGTAGCGAACAACAGCCGTTGACGAACTACGTATACGGCGATTCGGACAAAGGCAAAGTAACTCACATGACCCGTCGGGAACTACTCTCTGGGCCTTTTGTTGCAAACCATTGCAGCAGGATTGTCGGTCGGCGAAATAGTTTCAGATACTTAGCGTGGCAGTAGAAGTGCGTGATTTCTGTAAGGCTTCTTGTGGGGAGAAGCCTCTGGCCTACTTCCCGAAGATTGGATCGCGGCAGGAGGTCTGCGTGGTTGGTACGACACGCGCGCTTAAGACTCTCGATGCCCACCCATTTGGTGGAACATCCGGCACTTCCCTGCCCCAACAGCCGCTCACCGTTCCCGGTGCAGAGAGCACGCTTAACTTGAGCCGAATCTCCAGGCTCGGGCCGCCACGCTCTAAGCTGGAGGAAACCAACCAGACTGACTCGAGCGTTTTGAAGGGACCTACCGGCGCGCTCATCGAGATGCCAAGTTCGGAGAGGTCCGACACGGACGGATACCAAAGAGACCTGGCTCTCACGCAAACGGATGCTCACGGAAAGTCCATCGCCACGACCGACGATGCCACCCATGTTACCGGCGCCGTTGCACCACCACAGGATGCAACTCCAACTGACGCCCTCGCGGGTCGAGACTTCGTTCCTGAGGTTTCGTTGAGTGAATACATCGAGCACTTCCACTATGAGCCGCCCTGCGAACCCCAAGAGGTCACAATGCGTGGCGATGCAGCCCAAGCGGAGCCCGCAACTTCCATCCCCAAAGTCGAGACCCCGCTCCCGGCAAAAACGGCGTCCGCTGCGCCGACCGTCATTGCGGATGTAGATGTTCAGGTGCCGCCGGACCTGGCTCCCGTCGGACGCAGTGACCCGGCTTCCGATAGTTCGCGTCCTCCCGTCGTCGAGAAGTCGCCGGGCAAAAAGCCCGACCCCCAACCTTCTACGCCAGCCGGTTCCTCGATTCTGGGACTGAGCGCTTCGTCAGAGATCACCGAGCCGTTTGAAGCTGCCGCCGACTCGGGCAGAAAACGGCATATTTGGATTCTTGTAGGGATCGTCATAGTCATCGCTCTGCTGGGGGCAATATGGTGGCGAACGCAAGCGGGGCACACTAACTCCAGCGCGGCCGGGATTCTGGACAAGCAAACTCAGAATTTGGATCCCAACCAAGCGGCCTCCTCGCTAAATAGCACGCAGCAGCCGAGTGCGCTGAAACAGCCATTATCAGCGGATAAAGAGAACACCGCCGCTGCTGAAACACCTAAGGCGCCAGCCGCTCTGAACGAAGATCGGACTAGCTTGACCATTCCGGATCCAGACCATGAAAAGCACTCTTCTCTGTCGGTAAATGCCACTGCTGCGAATCGTAATGAAGCATCGCATTGGAAAGTGACCGCCAACGCCAATCCAGACGCGCCTGTTGAGCTGGCAAACCGATACATCAGGGGCAAAGGCGTGCCGCGCAGTTGCGAGAAGGCCGTGCTTCTGCTGCAATCGGCAGCGGCAAAGGCGAATGTCCGGGCGTGTAATCGCCTGGCCTCGATGTACGCCCTCGGAATCTGTGTGCCACGTGACCGCATACAAGCATATCGTTGGCTGGAGTCGGCACTCGCTGCCGATCCGCACAATGAATGGGCACTACTAAACCGGGATCTGACGTTGCACCAGATGACAGTTGAAGAGCGAAGCCGAGTGCAAAACAAACCGCGTGCTCGGCGGCCGGGTCAGTCCGCGGATTGACTGCGGTAAGCCGAACTACCGCCATGGTTGTGGGCTTTATTTTCGATTTGACGATTTTGCCGGACGCTCATATCTCCCCCCATTTCGCCCGTCGATCGCTTACCGAAGCCCCCTCAATTCAGGATGTTGGGCCTTTTTCATGGCGTGGCACAACATTAGGGAAATCCCTAGTTTACAAGCATTGGTATCCGGTTCATTCTTTGTCCATTGATTGATAATTGCGAGCCGAGCAATACGAGAGCGGAGGCTCGGGTCGCTGGAAAAGGCTAGCACCACTAGTCGATCGCTTAAGGGCCCGAAATCCAATCACCAAGTTCGGCATGCGGGTGGGGTGCAACCATGATCGACATCATCATCCGCTCTCCATCGCCTGCCGCTGGAACGGGGTGCAGCGCTGCCCTCGTCGGACACGATTGGCTCATGGAGATCGGCGTGCAGAACCACGAGACAACTCCAGTCCCACGAAGCGTAAACGAGGTGTTAGCGGAGCCAAAAATCCTGTGTGTGGACGATGAAGAAGACATCCTTACAATGCTTTGCGAGATGCTGACCGAAAGCGGCTTTCGCGTGCTATGCGAGTCCGACGCCGAACGTGCACGCCAGATGGTTCACTCGCTGGACGTAGATGCAGTAGTACTGGACTATCAAATGCCAGGCTGTAACGGCCTTGAATTGGCTTCGGCAGTAAAGGCCAGCAAACCGGGCCTGCCGATACTAATGTTCTCGGGAGCTCTACCTCCTGGTGATCTGCCCCCGACAGTGACATCATTTGTAGCTAAGAGTGACGGCGTTTTCACATTGATCGATGCGCTGCGACAGGAATTGAAACAACCCGTTCTTGGAACCACAGAAACACAAACCTAGCAGGGTATCTCGCACTTCCAAATGCCTTATGCTCGCTTTGTCTTACCTTCGAGTCTTAACCCGCAGACGATCCACCTGATATCCAACGGTGACGGAACACATTATTGAAATGCTTCCTGGAGGACACCATGAATTTATCCAAGCGGTGCATCGCAGAATTTATCGGAACCTTTTGGCTAGTGTTTGGCGGATGCGGCAGCGCGGTGCTGGCTGCGGCATTTCCCCAACTAGGAATTGGATTCTACGGGGTCGCGCTCGCATTTGGACTCACCGTGCTGACCATGGCCTATGCAATCGGGCACATTTCGGGTTGCCATCTCAATCCCGCAGTCAGTTGTGGACTGGTGGCGGGCAAGCGCTTCCCGGCTGCGGAATTGTTGCCATACGTCGTCGCGCAGGTGCTCGGCGGAATGCTGGGAGCCGGAGTACTGTACGTGATCGCGAGTGGAAAGGCGGGATTCGACGTGAGCGGCGGTTTCGCGTCCAACGGATACGCCGCCCACTCTCCTGGGGGATACTCGCTGCTTTCGTGCTTTGTCGCAGAAGTGGTACTGACCTTCTTTTTCCTGATGATCATTATGGGAGCGACCGACGGACGTGCGCCATCAGGCTTTGCGCCGATTGCGATCGGACTGGGATTGACCCTGATTCACTTGATCGGCATCCCCGTTACCAATCTTTCAGTGAACCCCGCCCGGAGTACAGGGCCGGCGATCTTTGTTGGAGGATGGGCGCTCGCACAGCTTTGGTTGTTTTGGGTGGCGCCGATCATTGGCGGTGCGCTAGGTGGATTGTTGTATGCCGGAGTATTCGAGACAGAGGCCACAAGGATGCGACTGACAGACACTGGCAAGACTATCGCAGCAGTTACCCCGGGCGCGCGCAACTGATCCGGGTCAGACCCAGGGAAGTCACTCTTTGCTACCACGCATCGCTTTGCGGCTCACTACGGCCGCTTGCGCACGCAGCGGATCGAGACCCGCACATTTTGTTTCATCGGAGGTCTACATGAACTGCAGGGCGCGAACCATACTGTGCTACGCGGCGGTCTTCGCCGCTGTCAGTTTGTCCACTATGATTGATGCCCAGACAACTCCATTTGCAAAGACTCAGGTTGCGGATCGCATCCGCAAAGTGGAAGACGGAGTAGACCAATTCGATAAGTACCTCGAGAACCGCGGAGAAGACGCGCAGAACCGCGCCAACTCCGCGCAGAGCAGCGGAGCGACAACCCGCCGTCAGCGAGCCAATTCAGACAACACCCAAACTCAGGGAAACAGCCAAGCACAGGGAAACCAAGCCAAGCAAACGAAGGACGACCTGGAAAACGCGATGGACGATTTGAATCGCGCCACCAACCGGCTGCGGCGCAAGTTCGACGGAACCTCAAATTATCTGGAGACAAAGGTACAAATGGAGCAGGTCATGGACAGCGCGCGCCGTGTCAATCAGGTCATGACCAAGGGGAATTACGGCAGTCAGGTAGAACGATACTGGACTCCTCTGCGTGCGAACATCAACGATCTGGCGCGGTGCTACAACTTGACGCCCCTGGGCACGTAGGTCTCACGAGCTGGAGAGAAAGGATTTGGGAGTGGTTGAAATACTTGGCTGCCCCCCAGGGATTCGAACCCCGATATGCTGATCCAGAGTCAGCTGTCCTGCCGTTGAACGAGGGGGCAGTGGTTTAATTATCAAGTAGCGTGGCATTTGAGTCAATTGCATGAGTTCAATCGCAGCGTGATGCCATTGTGCCGTGCAGTCCGGCGTTGTCAGTTCCCTGCTCGCATTCTCTCCTGAGCATGTCCCCGCGTTGCTTCCAAGCCAGTGCACGCCGCATCTCGGAATAAGAGCAATAGCGATCTGCGGATGAAATTCATTCTGATAACGCGTTAAAATGAGATTCGAAAACGCATCTTCTGAAGAAGGCCTATGTCATCGATGATAGGAAGCGTAGCAATAGCCACCGACTTGACCGAAGTTGCGCGCCGGCCGCTGGAAGCCGAGCAGTGCGCATTGATCGTCGTCGATATTCAGGAAAAACTGTTGCCGCCGATCTTCAACAAGGAAAGCCTGGTGAAGAATTCGCAGCTATTGATAAGGCTGGCGAATATCCTGTCGATTCCGGTAATGGTGACCACCCAGTACAGCAAGGGACTCGGCTCGGTCGTGCCCGAAATTGCGTCTCTGCTGGCGGATGCGCCGACGATCGACAAGCTGGAGTTCGGTTGCTTTGGCAGCGAGCAGTTCCGCTCGAGCCTGAAGCAACTGCCGGGGAATCGGAACACCGTGCTCCTGTGCGGCATGGAAACGCATATCTGCGTGATGCAGACCGCGATCGGAGCTCTGAACGATGGGTACTTGGTGCACGTCGCCTCCGACGCGGTGGGATCGCGGGCGGAGTGGAACTGGAAGATTGGGCTGGACCGCATGCGGGCGGCCGGTGCGGTAATCTCGTCGGCCGAGATGATGATGTATGAGTTGCTGCGCTGCTCGGGAACGCCGCAGTTCAAGCAATTGCTGCAGCATTTGAAGTAGGCGCGCAAATCAGTGTGAGAAGTGTCGCCGGGCTGGGAGCCCGGCTTTTTCGTTTATGAAAGTGCGGTACGCGGAGGTGACGACCGGCTCTACGATTTACGCGTGCACCGGCGCGATCTGTACGTAATTCCGCGCAGCATGCGGCCGGCGCCGAGCGGTGGATTTCGGCAAGGTACCGCGATACATCGCGATCTCGTCGCAGGCATTCTGGCGAGGACAGCGCACGCAGTCCTTCAGTACCTTGTCAGGAAGCGCTTCCTTCTTCACTTCGTCAAAACCCATGCGCGCGAAGAACTTGGGGATGCGCGTGAACAGGCAAACGCAGGTCACACTTTGTTTCTCCGCCTCCTGTAGCAGCGCATCGATGAGCACGCGGCCCGCGCCGCTACCTTTCGATTTGTTGGTTACGGTGATGGAGCGGATCTCCGCCAGGTGCATGCCGTACAGATGGAGCGCGCCGCAACCCACGATCTCGTCCTCATGCTCGACCACGATGAAATCGCGGATGTTCTCGCAGATTTCGGCGAGCGAGCGCGGCAACAGCGTGCCATCGCCAACATGGACCTGGATTAGTTGTTCAATAGCGAATGCGTCGGGAAGTTTGGCGTTACGTGCATGCATGGGCGACTCCAAAATGTTGGGATAGTTTCTCTTTCGCCGTCTGTAAGGCCTCGTGCACACGAGATGCCGCAGTACCTCCGGGGACGTTGTGAATGGCCAACACTTTTTCCAGTGTCAGCGAGCTGTAGAAATGCGCGTCGGCGTCGATGCCGCAGAGGGCATAATCTTCTTGCGAGAGCTGCTCAAGTTCACAACCCTGCTCGACGCAAAGCCGGACGGCTTTGCCGATAAGTTCGTGGGCCCGGCGGAAGGGAATGCCCTGCCTCACGAGGTGGGCCGCAGCCGCCTGCGCGTTCATGAATCCGCTGCTCGCACCCAGTTGCATGCGGGCGTAGTTGAACTCGACCGCCAACATAAATCCGGTCGCCACGCGCAGCATGCTGGAGACCTGCTGCGCTGCCGAGAACACAGGCTGCTGTGTCTCCTGCAAGTCTTTGTTGTAGGCCAGCGGCAGGCCTTTCACGCCGATGAACAGCGCTGTCGCCTCGGCAAAAACCTTGCCTGCTTTGCCACGAATCAACTCCAGAGCGTCCGGATTTTTCTTTTGCGGCATGGCGCTGCTGCCGGTCGAATACTGCTCCGGCAGTTTCACGAAGCCGAACTCCGTAGTCGCGAAGAGAATGAATTCCTCAGCCCAGCGGCTGAGGTGCAAGGCGACAAACGAGAGCGCCTGCACGAACTCGATGGCGAAGTCACGATCGCTGGTGGCATCCATGCTGTTCGCCGTGGGTGAATCGAACTCCAGTTCGGCTGCAATCGCTTCGCGATCCAGCGGCAGAATTGTTCCGGCAATTGCCCCTGATCCCAGGGGACAGAGGTTCAATCGCTTGCGGCAGTCGGCGAGACGGTCGATGTCGCGGCAAAACATCTCGACGTAAGCCAACAACCAGTGTGCTACCAGCACGGGCTCGGCGCGCTGCAGGTGGGTATAAGCCGGCATGGCGTTGTCGCTAGCAGCCTCTGCCTGTTTCACGAACGCGCTGAGAAACTCTGCCAGCAGCCGCGTCACTTCATCGATCTGCTCGCGCACATACAGCCGCAAGTCGGTAGCGATCTGCTCGTTCCGGCTGCGGCCCGTGTGGAGTTTGTAGCCTACCTCGCCGGCAAGCTCGACCAGGCGTGTCTCGACGTAGTGATGCACGTCTTCGATCGCCGGATCGTCAGCTTGCGCGGGGTCCCCGGCACGCCCGTTGTTGGCGTGCGGGGGTGAAGGCGTGCCTTCGCGCCCGATCTGGTCGAGCGCGAAGAGGGTCGTCGCGAGTTCGTCGTCATCCAGCACGCCGGCCTTCGCCAATGCGGAGGCATGCGCCTTGCTGGCCGCGACTTCATAGGGCAGCAGCACGCGGTCGAAAGGGAACGACCGCTGCCACTGCTCGAACTCGGCATCAGGCCCTTGACTGAAGCGGCCCGACCACATCTTCATTTCACCGCCTCCTTACGCGCGGTTGAGCGCAAAGACTGCACTCGCTCGGGCTGCTTGGCGTGGATGATGGCACGCGAGCGCGCCGGCAGACCGAGAATGCGGATGAAGCCCTCGGCATCCTTCTGGTTATAGCTTGCGCCCATGGTGAAGCTGGCAACGTCCGGCCGGTAGAGCGAGGTTTGTGACTTGCGGCCCGCAACCTCGACATTACCTTTGTAGAGGGCCAGAGTGACCGTACCGTTTACGTCCGCCTGGGAACTCGAAACAAACGCCTCCAACGACTCACGCAGCGGTGTGAACCACAGGCCGAAGTAGACGATCTCCGCATACTTCAGCGCGATGTGCTGCTTGAAGTGAGACAGGTCACGGTCGAGGCACAGCGCCTCGAGCTCGCGATGTGCAGTGAGCAGCAGCGTGCCGCCCGGCGTTTCGTAGCAACCGCGCGACTTGATGCCGACGAAACGGTTCTCCACCAGATCAACGCGGCCGATAGCATTGCGGGCACCGATCTCGTTGAGCACTTCGACGGTTGCGACGGGATCGAGCTCAACTCCATTCACCGCGATCGGCAAGCCGTGCTTGAACTCGATCGTCACCTTCTCGACCGCGTCGGGCGCGTCCTGCGGAGACTTGGTCCAAGTCCAGGTCGTCGGCAGGGGCGCGTTGTTGGGATCCTCCAACTCGCCGCCCTCATGGCTCACATGCAGGAGGTTGCGGTCGCGGCTGTGGATCTTCTCGCGGCTCTGGGCTACGGGAATGCCATGCTGCTCGGCATAGTCGAGACAGTCTTCGCGCGATTGCAGGCTCCACTCACGCCAGGGCACGATGACTTTGAGTTCCGGAGCCAGCGCCTGGTAAGCATGCTCGAAGCGAACCTGATCGTTACCCTTGCCGGTGCAACCGTGGGAGACCGCAGTTGCTCCCTCGCGCAACGCAACTTCGACCTGGTACTTCGCGATGATCGGCCGGGCGAGGGACGTCCCCAGCAGATACTTGTGCTCGTAGACCGCGCCAGCCTGGATCGCCGGGAAGACGTAGTCGGTGAGGAACTCCTGCCGTAAATCTTCGACGATGACCTTGCAAGCGCCGGTTGCATAGGCTTTTTCCACGACGGCATCGATGTCGTCGCCCTGGCCGACATCGGCCACGAAGGCGATGACATCGTAGTCATAGTTTTCCTTCAGCCATGGGATGATGATGGAGGTATCAAGTCCACCCGAATAAGCAAGTACGACTTTTTCACGCATTAGCACTCCTCGGTGGGAAGCGGTGGCTACCGCCTTCCAGCAACAAAACAAGAATTGATTTCTGAACGTGCAGGCGGTTCTCCGCCTGATCGAAGACAACGGAACGCGGCGAATCGATGACCGCGGCAGCGACCTCATCTCCACGATGCGCCGGCAGGCAGTGCATAAAAACTGCGTGCTTGGCAGCATAGGAGAAGAGTTTGCGGTTTACCTGAAAGGGCGCAAAGGTCTTGCTGCGATCAGCAGCTTCATCTTCCTGCCCCATGCTGGCCCAAACGTCGGTGTAGACGGCGTCAGCGCCGGCCACGGCTTCGATGGGATCGTTGACCACCGAGACACTCGCGCCGGATGCGGCGGCGAGTTCGCGGGCAGCCTCGGTAATCGCCGTACAGGGCTCGTAACCGCGAGGCGTTCCGACAGAGATGGAAGCGCCCAGGCTGGCGGCGGCCAGCATCAGGGAGTTCGCGACATTGTTGCCGTCGCCAACGTAGGCGAGACGCACGCCGCGGAGATCGCCGAAGTGCTGCTGCAAGGTGAGCATGTCGGCCATTGCCTGGCAGGGGTGCTCCAATTCACTGAGCGCGTTAATCACCGGAATGGCGGCGTGCCGTGCCATGGTGGTCACGGTTTCGTGAGCAAAGGTACGCAGTACGATGCCATCGATCCAGCGCTCCAGGTTGTGGGCAACGTCACTCAAGCTCTCGCGAGCGCCCAGTCGCGACTGCGTCTGATCGACGAAGAAGGACGAACCGCCGAGGCTGTTGATGCCGGCTTCGAAGGTCAGCCGGGTGCGTAGCGAAGGCTTCTCGAAGAACAGCACGATCTGCTTGCCGGACAAGATGCCGCGGAAGTCCGCGGGGCGAGCCTTCATGGCAGCCGCCAGCTCAAGCGCGCAGGCGAGCTCGTCAGCCGAGAAGTCCTGAATGGAAACCAGGTCGCGGCCAGTTACGCTGCGATAAGCGTAAGAGCTCGGACTCGAGTCCCGGAAAAACGGTAGTAGCAATCAATGTCGCACCTCGAAAAAGAAGCAATTAGCCATTGGCAATTAGCCCGCAATGAAGTTGGGGCAGTGAACGAATCGATGGAAGGCTTATCTACGTCGTTCTAAGGCGCGATCGAAGCGCGGGCCGGGCCAGGCGCCATCTTTGCGCTCGGTCGGGTGGAAGATGTGGACAAAGTAGTTCACGAGGCAATCACCTCGGTGCCACAGTCGATGGGATGGGTAAAGAATCCGGGAAGAACTTCGGCCTGCGCCGCGGGCAAAATGCGCACGCGGGTGACGCCCTTCTTCAGAGCGCTGGTGCAGGCTTCCAGCTTGGGCAACATTCCGCCGCTTACCGTGGCTTGCGTCACCATGGCGGCGATGGCATCAACGTCAAGCCAGCGAATGACGGCTCCCTCGGCATCTTTCACTCCTGCAACATCGGTGAGATAGACGAGAGCATCAGCATCGCAAGCCACGGCAAAGGCCGAGGCCATCTGATCGGCATTAACGTTGTAGTACTCGCCGTCGAAACCCAGCGCCAGACTGGCAATAACAGGAACAACACCAGCCTTCCAGAACCGCTCGATCCATTGCGCGTCAACGGTGCAGACGTCGCCGACAAATCCAAGATCGGGCTGCTTCTTTCTCGACGCCAGCACCATGCGCAGATCGCCGCCACACATTCCCACTGCAGGCTGACCGGCCCCACCGATGGCGGCGACCAATTGTTTGTTGAGCTGACCGGCGAGGACCATCATGGCCACGTCGCGGGTTTGAGAATCGGTAACGCGAAGGCCGTTGACGAAGGTGCTCTCGCAACCCAGTTGCTTCAGCGTGCGAGTGAGCGCCGCGCCTCCACCATGAACGATGACCAGCTTGTGTCCCTGGCGGCACAGGCTCGGAATGGTTTTGGAGAACTTGCTGACCAGTTGCTTGTCGTCGAGCGCCGCGCCTCCGATTTTTACGACTAACTTCACTGCAACCCCGCTTTCTCGTCGAGCCCGAACATCAGGTTCATGTTTTGTACCGCTTGTCCGGCCGCGCCCTTGAGCAGGTTGTCGAGACAGGACACCAGCACGGCCCTTGTGCCATCGGGCGAGAGTGAGAAGCCGATATCGCAGTAGTTCGTGTTGAGCGAGAACTTGATCTGCGGCAAACGCGCCGCACCGAACACCCGCACCCAAGGTTTGCCGGCATAGAACGCGCGTAGCGACTGTTCCAGTTCTTCGGCAGTCACCGGCTTGGCCAGCTTGACGTAAATGGTGGAAAGAATGCCGCGCGGGATCGGCAACAGATGCGGCGTAAATTGCAGCGATCCGCCGCCGATCCCGAGCTGCTCCAGCATCTCCCCCGAGTGCCGGTGTCCAAAAACGCTGTAGGCGGAGAAGTCTCCGTCAACTTCTACAAAGTGGGTCTTGCTGGAAGGCGTCTTCCCTGCCCCTGAAACCCCTGACTTGGAATCGCAGATGATGCCATGCTCCACATCGACGAAGCCGGCGCGAATCCAGGGCGCAAGAGCCAAAATGATGGACGTGGAATAGCAACCGGGATTGGCGAGCAACGCTGCGTCCTTGATTTTGTCAGCGTGCAACTCCGGCAAACCATAAACCGCGGAGCTGTCGAGTTCAGCGTTCTCCGACTTTTCCGGAAATCCGTAGACCTCACGATTGGCGGCCTGCTTCAGCCGCCATGCGCCGCTTAAATCGATTACGCGAAAGCCTTGCGCGATCGCGTCGGGCACCAGATCGCGAGAAAACTCGTGCGGCGTGGCAAAAAACACGACATCCACTCCCGCGTTCTTCATCTGTTGCCAGGAGAAGCTTTGCAACGGAAAGCCGCCGTTACCCGCCAGTTGCGGATAGGCTTCGCTAAGATCAGCGCAGCCGCCGCTCTCGCCATTGCGCCGCAGCAATATCGGTTTCGCCGCGGCGGAATGCCGCGCGAGCAGACGCACCAGTTCGAATCCGGAATATCCGGTAGCGCCAAAGACCGCGGGTTGTAGCGAAGCGCTCATTTCCTTCCTAAGACAACCGGGGCTAAAGCCCCATTCTCACAACTTCTGCTGACGCGGGCCTGAAGGCCCGCGCTTCCACCCAGCAAAATATCTTCCGCCCAGCAAAACATCTTTCGCCCAGCAAAACACCTGGCAGCCTAAGCAAAATACTTGCGCAACCGCTGCGCCAGCTGGGCGGCAGCTTTGGCGTTCGGAGCAATCGCCAGGATAGTGTCGTCACCGCCGATGGTGCCCACCACTTCTTCCCACTCCTCGGCATCAATGGCCGCCGAAACGGGTTGCGCGCTGCCGGCGCTGGTCTTGATGATGACCTGGTTCAACGCCGTTCTCACGTCATACACGAAGGTCTGAATCAGACGCTCGATGGACGGAAGCGATAGCTCGGCCTCTTCTCCCTGCGGCAGTTTGTAACCTTCGTCCGTCTTGACTAATCCCAGTTCGTGCACGTCGCGCGACAACGTCGCCTGGGTCACCCGATGTCCGCGCCGGAACAACAGGCGTCGCAGTTCATCCTGGCTGCCGACCTCCTGGTCATCGATCAGCCCCCGAATTACGGCCTGGCGCGATAGTTTTGACATCGGATAAATATACGCATCAACGTATAATAATACATCGTAGCAACAGGTCAAGCGTTTTGCAAAACTATTCTGGGCTAGCATGCGACCAAAGTGGCAACCCAGCCATGCAGCCCGAACCCCGACGCTGGGCCGGCAACAACCCTGGCGGAGAAATGCAGCAGCCATCGGGGGAGAATCATCATCCAACCTAGGTCGAGGATCTGGCCGCCTATACTGTCTTCGGGCTGTCGATTTCACTGATCGAACACTATGAACCTGTCCGCTAACGTGACCTGGTACAAGGACGCCGTCATCTATGAAGTGCACGTGCGCGCGTTCTACGACAGTGATGCGGACGGTATCGGCGAGTTTGCCGGGCTCTCCGAGAAGCTCGATTACCTGGAAGACCTGGGCGTCACGGCGGTGTGGCTGCTGCCGTTTTGTCCTTCGCCGCTACGCGACGATGGCTACGACATTTCCAACTACACCGATGTCCATCCTTCGTATGGAACGCTGAAGGACTTTCAGCGCTTCCTGCGCGAGGCACACCGGCGCGGACTGCGCGTGATTACCGAGCTGGTGCTGAACCATACCTCCGACCAGCACGCGTGGTTTCAGCGCTCGCGGCGGGCCGCAGCCGGCACGCGCTGGCGCAACTTCTACGTATGGAGTGACACGCCGGAGAAGTATCGCGACGCGCGCATCATCTTTAAGGATTTTGAAGCTTCCAACTGGACATGGGATCCGGTGGCCAAAGCGTACTACTGGCATCGCTTCTACTCTCATCAACCGGACCTCAACTGGGACAACCCCGAGGTCCGCGAGGCGATGTTCGCCGCTATGGATTTCTGGTTCGACCTGGGCGTGGATGGGTTACGGCTGGACGCTGTGCCGTACCTGTTCGAGCGCGAAGGCACCAACTGCGAGAACCTGCCGGAGACGCATACCGCTCTGAAGGAACTACGCAAGCATGTGGACGAAAAGTATCGCGACCGCATGCTTCTGGCCGAGGCCAATCAGTGGCCGGAGGACGCTGTCGCCTACTTCGGCAACGGCGACGAGTGCCACATGGCGTTTCATTTTCCGGTGATGCCGCGGCTGTTTATGGCGCTGCGGATGGAAGACCGCTATCCGATCACCGACATTCTGAAGCTGACTCCGGCGATCCCCGACAACTGTCAGTGGGCCATGTTCCTGCGCAACCACGACGAGCTGACGCTGGAGATGGTGACCGACGAAGAGCGCGACTACATGTACCGCACTTACGCGCGTGATCGGGAGACGCGAATCAATCTGGGCATCCGGCGCCGTCTGGCACCGCTGCTGGAAAACGACCGCCCGCGCATCGAGATGATGAACGCGTTGCTGTTCGCCCTGCCGGGCACGCCGGTGCTGTATTACGGCGACGAGATCGGTATGGGTGACAACATCTTTCTGGGCGACCGCAACGGCGTGCGAACGCCGATGCAGTGGAGCTCGGACCGCAACGCGGGGTTTTCGCGCACCAATCCGCAGCGCTTGTATCTGCCGGTCAACATCGACCCCGCGTACCACTACGAGGCCATCAATGTTGAGACGCAACAGAACAATTCGCATTCGCTGCTGTGGTTCACCAAGCGCCTGATTCAGCAGCGCAAGCAGTTTCGCGCGTTCGGGCGCGGCACGCTGGAGTTCCTCTATCCCGACAATCGCAAGGTGCTGGCATTCATTCGTCAATTTCAGGATGAGAGCATTTTGGTGGTCGCCAATCTGTCGCGCTTTTCGCAGTGCGTGGAACTCGACCTGGCCGCTCGAAAAGGCCTGGTGCCGGTGGAAGTCTACGGACGCGCCAAATTTCCTCCCATCACGGAGAATCCCTATCTGCTGTCGCTTGGCCCGCACGCCTATTACTGGTTCCACCTGCAGGCGAGGGAGATCACCGAGGAATCGCTGAACGTGAGTGGTCCGGCCCAGGTGCCGGTACTGCATGCTGAGTCCGTGGAGAGCATTTTTACCGAGGAAACTCTACAAAGCCTGCAACCTTTCATTCCCAGGATGTTGCGCGACCGCCCGTGGTTCCTGGGTAAACGGCGCGAGATTACTGGCGTGTCGCTGCAAAACGTGCTGTGGCTGCCGGAAACTTCGTCGCATCTGCTTGCTTTGAGGATCGAATACAGCGACAGCGATCCGGAAGTGTACCTGGCGCCCGTCTCGATGGCGGTCGGCGAAAAGGCTGAGGCGGTGTTGCGCGATCGCCCCAATACAGTACTGGCGCGGCTGGAGGGTTTCGGGGAGCAAGTGAAGGCTGTGCTCTATGCCGCCACGACGGACCGCGAGTTCAGCGATACATTGCTACGCGCCATCGTGCGGCGGAAACGCATTCGTGGCGAATCTGGGGAGTTGGTAGGTTCGCACACCCGTGAATTTCGCAAGGCGTGGACATCGGCCCAGTCCAACCTGGAACCGAGTCCGCAGCAAACCGATCAGTGCTTCACGGTCATCTACTACGGCAGCGATTTTGTGTTGAAGCTCTATCGCAAGCTGGAAGAGGGCGTCAATCCGGGACGCGAGGTGCCGGAGTTCTTGTCGGGACAAACTTCCTTCACGGCCACGCCTCGCGCCCTGGGCTCACTGGAGTATCGCCGCTATCCGGCAAATGCTGCGGCATCGACATGCATTGGGACCCTCGGTAGTTTTGTCCCGAACGCCACCAGCGGCTGGACTTACACCGTAGACCACCTGGGATTGTTTTTCGAGCACGCGCTGGCCATTCCGCAGGAGGACGCCAGAGTCCGTGACCTGGTGAATCCGCACTTTATGACGCCCATGACCGGTCCGGTGCCGCAAATCATAGGTGAGTTACTTGGCAACTACCTTGACAGCATCCGTGTACTGGGGCGGCGCACGGCAGAGCTGCACGCCGCTTTGAGCAGCCGTGCCGATATTGCCGACTTTGCGCCCGAGCCGTTCACCACGTTTTACCGGCACAGCATTTATCACGGAATGCTGGGACAGTTGAACCGCTCGTTCGAATTGCTGCGCAGCCGGGCGCGGGGCCTGGCGGCAAATGCGCAAGAGGACGTCGCGGAGCTGCTGAACCTGGAAGGCGAAATTCGCCAGCGCCTGTTGGCGCTGCGGGACAAGCGCATGTCGGGAAACCGCATCCGCGGCCATGGCGACTATCACCTTTCGAACGTGCTGTTCGCGGGCAGTGACTGGGTCATCACGAACTTCGAAGGCGATTTCAGTCGCTCGTTGAGCGAGCGCCGCATCAAGCGCTCGGCGCTGCGCGATGTGGCCACCATGCTGCGGTCGTTCCATTACGTGTCCCACGCGGCGCTGTTTGGCGACGTGCCGGGCATCGTACCCAGCCGCGAGTCGCATCTCCAGTTGGAGAGGTGGGCAAAGGGCTGGTATCAGTGGGTCAGCGCGATATTCCTGAAGGAATATTTGCAGACTGCTGCGTCCGCGCCGTTCCTTCCGCAGCAAGCCGACGAACTCAACATCCTGCTGAGCGCTTACATGATCGAGCGGGCCCTGATGGAAATTGAGTATGAACTGGAACAGCGGCCCGCCTGGATACGCATTCCGGTGGACGGAATTCTGGAACAGTTACGTGAGGAGAAGTAAACCCAAACCGTGCGCAACTTCGCCGTAGGAGCACGGACATGAACTATCTCGACAGCTTGTTAGAACGCAACCAACAATTCGCAGCTCAGCAGTCCACTGCGCGCACATTGATGCCTTCGCTTACGCGCGCGCTCCCGAATGTAAGAGCAATTATCATCGGTTGCGCGGACATGCGCGTCGATCCTGCTCATGTACTTGGAATCAAAACAGGAGAGGCGGTGGTGATGCGGAACATCGGCGGCCGGATCACGCCGGGATTGCTGGAGCAATTGAGGCTACTGGGGCGAATTGGTGAAGTTGCCGGCGAGATTCCTGGAGGCGGCGGAGAGTTCCATCTCGTCATTCTTCAGCACACCGATTGCGGCATCACTCGGCTGGCGAACGATCGGGCCATGCTGGCGCAGTATTTTCAAGTCGGGGAAGGCGAGCTAAACAAGAAAGCAGTTACCGATCCTCGCGCTGCGGTTGCGATCGACGTTGCGTTGCTGCGGGAAGTCCCAGGATGGCCGCACCCGTGGCTCATCTCCGGCCTTGTCTACGACGTGGCAACAGGGCGGGCTGAGATCACGGTACCGCCAGCGCCGATTCGTGCGGCGTAATTACAAACCGCTGACTTTGCTGGCGTTGCTTGATCAGTAGGACGAAAGTCCTTATGCGGTTCGCACGCGCCTTATTTGTGAGGCACGAGACGCCCAGTCTCGTATTGGCTGAAAACCGCGTTGGCGCCCTCGTGTGCGGGCGTGCCCGCCAGTAACTGCTCCTTGCGGTAAATCAGATTGCTGGCATTGTAGGTTGCCAGCTCAAAGCCGTGGCCGTGGGTGATGGCGTCGGTAGGACAGGCCTCCACGCAATAGCCGCAGAAGATGCAGCGGTTGTAATCGATGTTGTAGACCTTGGCGTAGCGCTCAGCGCCGCTGACGCGGTTGGTTTCAGTGTTCTCCGCCGCCTCAATGTAAATACAGTTTGACGGACACGCCGCGGCGCAAAGGAAACAGGCTACGCACTTCTCCAGACCGTTTTCGTCGCGCTGCAGCACGTGCATGCCGCGAAAGCGGTCCTGGAACATCGCGCCGCGCGTGGGGCCGGGGCCGTCGGGATAGTTCTCGACGATGGTGGGCTTGAACATTTCCATAAAGGTAACGCTCATGCCTTTGGCGATCGCGGCAATGTTTTTTACGATTCCCATAACGTAGTTCAGTATAACAATGGAGTCACCCGCGGCGCTTGGGTGCGAGCCCAACACCGCCCGAGGGAAATCCTGATCCATTTCACGGCGAAGTCCCTCAGCGGCTCAAGCCGCAGAGTAATTTACGGACGGCCTAAAGGGTCTGCGTGAGAACTGTGCCGTCCCTACGGGACTCGATTACTTTTTCCCGCCCTACCCAGGACTCCGCTCCGCTCCGTCCTGGGCTAACTGCAGGTCCACCCCTTCGGGGTTCTTTTTTCGTGAGTCATGCTCCACCGACGAATATCAAACTTCGTTCTCACGCAGACACTAAAGGCCGTCCCCATCAAGGAGCCGGACTTAATCGGAGTTTCCCTAGCCAAAACCAGGCTAGAGCGGGGCACGCATGCGTCGCTCGGTCAAGCTTATGCACTCCGACCGGAGCGGGCTTTCAACAATTCGTAATGGTGTTGCACGTGGCCTGCGGCAATGTAAGCCAGCGCCCGAACGCTTAAGGGATTGCCATTGGCTACGCCTGCGCGCGTGTCGGTGCCTGGCGGAAGCGAACTAAAGAGAGCGATGGTCGCTCGGCGGACGCTCTCAAACTCGGCCAGCAGGTCTTCTACGCTACGTGAATTTGAGCCTGCCTCGCGGACGTAGTCGTCCTGTTCGAAGCCCGGCAATTCCGTCTGATCGCACCGGGAGAAGCGCAGCGCACGATAGCTGATGACGCGTTCAGTATCGCAGATGTGCCCCAAGACTTGCTTGATGCTCCACTTGCCAGGCGCAGTAGGAGCGCTGGCGTCGCCGTCAGAGACACCGCCCAGCAGCCGGCGGTAGTCGCCGGGTTGCTGAGCGAGGAGGTCGAGGACTGCGCCGTCAGGAATGCGGGCAATATAGTTTTTGTAGTAATCAGCGTATTCGGTCGCGTCGGGACGGGAAAGCATGGCAGAAAAACTTTGCCACAGGCGACGAGGCTGCGGCAAATCGCCGGGGCGCCCGATGGTACATGTACTTTCGTAATCTTGACAACTTCTGTTCGTGCTTTAGGCTGATAGGTTGGGCTCAGTGTGCCTGACGGTTAGTCAGAGCCTTGGCGTGGCTGACCAAAAGAGTTCTTTGAAAACTGAAGAAGGGATTCTGGGATACCCGTTGCTTACATGGTAAGTCCTTTCCCCGCAATATTTTACGATAATCCCAGTGTTTTGAATACTTTGCGAGGAACGTCGTAAGCTGTTGAAATTAATAAGCTTACGTTAACGAGTAAGTCATTTGTTTTGAATACTTTAATATAAGTCTATTGTTTTCAGCGTTATTTTGTGGGGGGGGTCCCCACCCAATGCCGAACGGAGAATGTGTCGCGGCTGAGGGCCCATGGCCCCGCATAAAGCATCTGAGATGGCTTCTGGTTGCTAGTTGCTAGTTGCTAACTGGTGCCGGCCGCCTTCGCTGCGCGTTTCTTGCGCTGGGTGGGATGGAAGATCCAGGCGATGCCGATGCTGATCACGTAGAGCACGATCATGGGCGCGGCAAAGATGCACATGTTCATGATGTCGGCGGTGGGAGTGATGATAGCCGCGATGATGAAGATCACCAGAATCGAGTAGCGGAAATTCCGCCACATCCAACCCGCGCTCAGAATGCCCATCAGCGAGAGAAAGAAGACCAGGATCGGCATCTCGAAGACGATACCCAGGCCGGCAATGATGGTCAGGAACAGGTCGGTATATTCCTGCACCGTGATCATCGGCGTAAATTGGCCGCTGAAACTGATCAGGAAATCCAGCGCGGCGGGATAGACCATCTTGTAACCGAAATAGCCGCCGGCAAGGAACAGTCCTACCGTGCTGAACATGAACGGCATGACATAGCGGCGCTCATTACGGTAAAGTCCTGGCGCAATGAACGCCCACACCTGATACAGCACGAATGGCGACGCCAGAAAGATCCCCGCCAGAAACGAGACCTTCAAGTACATGTTGAAGGGATCGGTGGGGTTCAGGTAGACCAGCTTCTGATCCAGATGATGGCTGGCCAGGGCGTTCACGATCGGCTTCTGCATGATGGCGAAGATTTTTTCGTGAAACCACCAGCAGACGCCGAAGCCGCCCACCACGTAGAGCGCACTATGGATGATGCGGCGGCGCAGTTCCTCCAGGTGCTCCAGGAAGCTCATGCCCGTCATTTCTTCCGAGGCTCGTTGCTGGGCGGTTTCCAGGACAGGGCTGGGCATGGTTAGTCGGTTTCCACCGCTTTGGCGGATGTGGAGTGCTGCTCGATCGGCGAAGCCGGCGGCGAGATCGGCTTGACTGGTTCAGGATCGAGGTTCGTAATCGAAACCAGTTCCGCTTGCGCCCGGCTCACCGATTCCGTGATCGGCCGCATCACCCGCTCCCAAGGCTGCTCCGGCGGCAACACTTTTGGAACTTCTTCCTGCTTCCTGGCGCGCTCTTCCAGTTCCATGTTCAGCATTTCGCTCTCGAGCTGGTTCTTGAACTCATTGCTGGCGCGCTTGAACTCGGCGAGGTACTTGCCTAATTGCCGGGCCAGCTCAGGCAACTTGCGTGGTCCCACCAGCACCAGGGCGAGCACAAGAATGAAGACTATCTCTTGCAGGCCGAGGTTCATAGCATCATCATAATGCCCGTCGCCGTCAGCAGCAATTGCGCCCGGTTGTGCGCCTTCCGGCGCGCAGGACACACTCAACCGGAACTGATCTAAAATGTCGAACATGAAGACGTCGCGCCTGTTGTTGATACTTCTCGCTGCGCTCCTGATTTCCCTGACCGTGATGGCCGGCGACAAGAAGGATGAGGGCCCGCAATCGGCCCTGAGTTTCGTGGTGCTGAAAGACGATACCGGGAAGCCGGTACGCAATGCTGCGGTTGTGCTGCACCCGGTGGGACAGCACGGTAAGCAAGCGAAAACTGGATTTGAGCTGAAGAGCGACAATGACGGCAAGACCCACTTTGACGGAATTCCTTTTGGCACATGGCGCGTGCAGGTGATCGCAAATGGTTTCCAGACGTTCGGCAGCGATTACAACGTCAATCAGACGGTACAGGAGATTACGGTTCGGCTGAAGCGGCCACAAGGGCAGTATTCCATTTACGACAAGCACGACGGCGACAGCGGAAGCGGGAGTTCGACCCCGCCGAGTTCGACCCCGCCGCAATAGCCAGGAGAGATTTGTGATCGAAGCAAGCGCGTTGTGGACAGACAAAGAACGCTTTCTCGGCGAAGCCAGTAGCAAACATGCCATCGTGGTCGACGCCGGCGCCGAAAAGTCAGCGAACAGTCCCATGGAGCTGGTGCTGATCGCCCTGTGTTCCTGCACTGGGAGCGACGTGGTCGGAATCCTGCGCAAAAAACGCGAGCCCTTCACCAGTCTGGAAGTCCACGCCACGGGCGAACGCGCTGCCGACTTCCCCCAGGTCTATACTTCCATCCGCCTGACCTATCGCGTCGGCGGCAACGTAACTCATGAGGCGATGGAACACGCAGTGCGGCTCTCTAAGGAGAAGTATTGTTCGGTCTCTGCCATGCTGGAAAAAAACGTTACGATCGAGTTCACCATTGAATATGCCGGATAAACCGGTAGCGGAGACTCCGCAACCAGCGATGACCCGCACCTGCAAGCTGCTGTTTATTCCTATCATTCTGCTTCAGGCCGGCTTTTTCCTGATCGTCTCCCAGCACCGTTTTATTGATGGCGACGAGGGTTTTTACCTTTTGGCATCGCGCCTGGTGATGCAGCACAAAGCGCCCTATCTGGATTTCTTTTATACGCAGGCGCCGCTGCTGCCTTATGCCTACGCCGCGTGGTTCAGGTTTACGGGAATTTCGTGGTTTGCAGCGCGTGTCTTTGCCGCTTTGCAGACAGCCGTTCTAGGCGGACTCATCTACGGGCATGTCTGCCGTGAAACCGGCAAATGGATTGCCGGACTGGTTGCGGCCGTCCTTTTTGCATCCAGCAGCTTCGTCTTTGCGTGGTATCCGATTGTAAAAACGTTTCCCTTGGCAGCGCTGTTCCTTTTTCTGGCTTACGTCATTTTCGCGCGCCGTTCGCAGTCGTCTTCGGGATGGTGGATTGCAGCCGCCGGCCTGTTCTTCGGACTGAGCGTTGACACCCGTTCGTACGTGGTCGCGGTTGCACCCGTATTCCTGTGGTGGATCTTTCACCAGAAGACGGTCCACCGGCTGGCTCGTCTTCTGTGGTTCGCAGGCGGCTTCGCTATCGGCATCATACCGTCGCTGATTCTCTTCTTCGCATCTCCCGACGCTTTTCTGTTTAACAACCTGGGATACCATGCGATGCGTTCCAAAGCCGGCTTGGTTGGACTTTGGCAAGACAAGGCGATGGTGCTGCTGGCAACTTTCGGCGGTCGCTTTACCGGATTTCAATTCAGCGTGCTGACTCTGACCTGCGTCGGCTTCATTCTTCTGCGGCGCATGAAGAGAGACGCGTCGCTGCTGGCCTTTTGGATCGCTCTCGCCTTGGGAGTAATCAGCAGCCTTCCCACCCCTGCGTCGATGCAGTACTTCTGCATGCTGGTGCCGTTCCTGATCGTGGCCGCTGTCTGCTCGGTCAGCGATTATCTTGTCAGCCTGGAATCCCAGCGTGAAGTACGCATCGCTACAGCGGTATGTGCGGTCGCGCTGGTCGGCTTTGTGGGATTCGCGGTTCCCACCTTTCAACACTACCTCTTCACGGGCGACAACGTTCCGGGCATTGAGGATTCAATAGACGCGACCAACTGGACGTTGCAGCAGGTGACTGCCGTCTCCAAGGCAATCGACCAACTGGCTTCGCCCGGCGAAAAGGTGGTCAGCTTCTGGCCGGGATACATTTTTACCTCGCAGGCAGATCCATATCCCGGCTTCGAAAACGACTTCGGGCTGGTTGTCGCCCGGAAGTTAAGTCGCGAACAGCGCGAGAAGTACCATATCCCCAGCTCAGCGGAACTTGTTGACGAGTTTGCTTCTCACGGCCCGCGGCTGGTGGTGATTGGCAACCAGGGGCCGGTGAGCGGCGGTCCAAAGTCCTCAGCCGCGGTCGCCGTGGTGCGCACCTACGGCTACACGTTGGTGCGGATGGTGGGAGAAACCAGCATTTACGAGCGTTCTTCCGCACCTTAGTATTTCCCGGCTGTCGGCTACGGACCGGTTGCCGTAGCCATGCTGACGGAGGCAATACCGTCGTATAATCGTGAGTTTGCTTATGACTACTACTCAAACTGAATTGCACCTGGCCAAGCGGATGTCGCGGCTGGGAACGGAAACCGCCTTCGAGGTGCTGGTTCGCGCCCGCGCCCTCGAACGGCAAGGAAAAAACATCATTCATCTCGAGATCGGCGAGCCCGACATGGACACGCCCGCCAACGTGGTCGACGCTGGGGTTGACGCCTTACGCAAGGGCTACACCCATTACGGACCCGCAGCCGGACTGCCGGAATTGCGCGAGGCCATCGCTGCTGAAGTGTCCAACTCGCGCGGCATTACGGTGAGCCCCGACGAAGTCGTCATCGTGCCCGGAGGCAAGCCGATCATCTTCTTCACCATGCTCGCCCTGGTGGATGAGGGTGACGAGGTCATCTACCCCAATCCCGGCTTCCCCATTTACGAGTCGATGATCAACTTCCTAAGCGGAAAAGCGGTGCCCATTCCGCTGCGCGAGGAGCGCGACTTCCGGCTCGACGTCAACGAACTCGCCAGCCTCATCACCGACCGGACCAAGCTGATCATTCTGAATTCGCCGCAGAACCCGACCGGCGGCATCATTACGAAGAGTGACGTCGAGGACATTGCTGCCGCGATTGGCGATCGTGACATCATGGTGCTGAGCGACGAGATTTACAGCCGTCTGCTCTTCGAAGGCGAGCCCTACAGCATCGCTTCGGTAAACGGCTTCAAGGACCGCACCATTATTCTCACCGGCTTCTCGAAAACGTATTCCATGACGGGCTGGCGCCTGGGATACGGCGTGATGCGGCCCGATCTCGCAGCCCAGTTCGCACGCCTGGCGACCAACTCCACATCCTGTACCGCGACCTTCACGCAGATGGCAGGCATCGAAGCGGTGCGTGGCGATCAGAGTGAGCCGGAGAAAATGCGCCAGGAATTTCAGCGGCGGCGCGATGTATTCGTTAAGGGCCTGAACCAGATCAAGGGATTTTCCTGTCGGCTGCCGAAAGGCGCGTTCTACACCTTCCCGAACATCAAGCAGACCGGCTGGCCGTCGAAGAAACTGGCTGACGCGTTGCTGGATGACGTCGGCGTCGCGGGATTGTCGGGAACGGCGTTTGGTTCGTTCGGCGAAGGCTATATGCGCTTCAGCACTGCCAATTCGATTGCGAACTTGCAGGAAGCGCTGGACCGCATTGATCAGTGGACCAAGAAGAATCTGTAGGGGACGAAGGTTGTTTCAGCGGGTGCCTACTTAGCGGTTGCGCTGAGGCCAGGTCATCCGAAGGGACTCTGGTTCGTATCAGGGCACGACTTCAGAGGCCGTTGAAGCCCGTTTCCGAAAGCTTTGTATCAGGGCACGACTTTCAGTCGTGCCGATAAGCCGTTTATTTTTCTTTCCGAGTCGGTCATTTCGACGAATGAAGATTCAATAACTTGCGACGGTTTTTTTGTTCGAAATGACCTAAAAAAGAGTTTTTCAGCAAACTGTTTAGCCGCTGTGCCCTGAATCGCAGAGGCTAAATGCCAGATGCCAACCGCTAACGGCTAACTGCCGCTTCTACCAGCGACCGAAACACCTTTGCGCCGTCGGTCATACCGAGTTCCGGCTCGCTGGCGCGTTCCGGATGCGGCATCATGCCCAGCACATTGCGGCCTTGGCTGCAGATTCCGGCAATATTCTCCAGCGAACCGTTGGGATTGGCTTCGGGCGTGACCTCGCCTGCGGGCGTGGTGTAGCGGAAGACGATGCGGTCCTGATCTTTGAGTTCGGCCAGAGTGCGCTCGTCGCAGAAGTAGTTGCCTTCCATGTGGCCGATGGGAATCTCCAACACCTCGCCCTTCGCCAGCAGCTGCGTATACGGCGTGTTGGTGCTCTCCACGCGCACGTGTAGCGGCTTGCAGACGTACTTCAACCCGGCATTACGCATCAGCGCACCAGGAAGCAGCCCAGCTTCGCACAGAATCTGAAAGCCGTTGCAGATGCCCAGCACCAGCCCACCGTCAGCGGCGAACTTGCGCACCGACTCCATCACCGGCGAGAATTTCGCAATCGCACCAGTGCGAAGATAGTCGCCATAGGCGAAGCCGCCGGGAACGACGACTGCGTCGCAGCCCTGGAGATCGGGCGAGTCATGCCAGAGGAAAGTTACCGGCTGCTTGGCTACTTGCGAGATCACCCAATAGGCATCGTGATCGCAATTGGACCCGGGAAAGATGATGACGCCGAATTTCATAAAAGAAGCAACTAGCCTTTAGCTCTTAGCAAACGAACTGCATGGCGCTGCGGTCATTGCCGATGTTCACGACTTGCAATTGCAACATCTGCCTGCCAAGACCAAAAGCCCAGGGTCAAAAGCTAATTGCTAGTTGCTAATTGCTAGTTGCTGATTCGAGTGTAGCATGGGTTTTGCGCCCACTATCGCACGCGCGCATCCAACAAATCAATGGCATTTGCACGACACGTCAGCATCACCGGAGACGCGCTGCGCCGCTGGTTCGTGGCGCAGTGTTATGACGCTCTCGCCGTGGGCGCGCTGTGGTGGGCTGGACTGTGGTATCTGCATGTACCGCTCGCTTTGTTCTGGGCGGTGCTTGCCGCGGGATTGCAATTCATTCCGCACTTCGGGCCGGTGATTGCGTTCTTCGGGCCGGCTCTGACGGCCTTGTTCACCGACGGCTTCGAAGGATTTCTATATGTGCTCATCCTGTACGGCGTGGTGATCGTCGTCGACGGCCTGGTGTTGCAGCCGATCATCATGCGTCGCACCGCACGCGTGCCCGTCTGGGCGTCACTGATCGTGCCCATCTTGCTGAGTCTGGTCTTCGGATTCTGGGGATGGCTGCTGGCCGCGCCACTGCTGGCGGTAATCTTCGCCTACCGCGCCTATGCCAAATCGCGAGCCCCGGTCCCTGTTCCCGTTCGCCAGCAAACGCCACCCGGACAAGTCATCACCGGAGGCCAGCTGATCTCGCCGGGAGGATCGAGCGACGTGCAGCACGAGGATGCACCGTAAGCTACGAGCCGCGAGCTGAAGCTTACGAGCGACTCGCTATGAGCAATCCGAAATTAGCAACGGAAACTTGGCGTCTACAAACGATGATGTTGTTCGCCTTAGCTCGGAGCTCGCGGCTCAAAGCTGGTTGCTAATTGCTAGTTACTAGTTGCTTCTTTCCTCACCGTCTTGTCATAAATCCATAGCAGCACCGCCGTGACCACCCCGACAGCAACGATCACGACCCACATCATCTGTGGTTGATGTTTCACCTCGCCGAAATAATGCATGAGCCAGCCGCCAAATGGCCCGCCAATCAGCGACCCAATCCCCAACGGCAGAAACGCGAAGCCCATGTATGTTCCCTGCTGTCCCGAGGGCGCCAGCCGCGAGATGTATTCGTAGTAGCGTGGCGATTGCGTGATCTCGCCGAGCGCGACCGCAACCAGCGTTATAACCACGCCAGTCACCGTCGGCCTAAGGATCAGGATGATCCATGCCAGCGACGTAATCAGCGTCCCAATGATGATCGCGTTGAAGGCGTGCAGCCTTTGCGTCAGCAGATTGATCGCCACCGTGAGCGTAATGACTACCAGTGGGCCGGTCGCCAGCAGCAATTCAGTGTCAGCGTGAGGATTGACGTAGGCGTGAATATACAGTGGCAGCGTGAGGAACAGCTGCCAGTAGACGATCCAGTAGCCGGTAAAGATGACGAGGAACAGCATGAAGCGCGGGTTAGTAAGGACGGTCCAGAAGTTTCGTCCGGCCTGCGCCAGGCTCGCGGTTTCCACTTCATCGTGCCGGCGCGGCTCGCGAAAGAACAGCAGCACCGCCAGGAACATCAGGAATACGCTGAGCGCGGCCACGCGAAAGACGTTCTCCACGCTCATACGCTGATGCACATAGGACGCGACCACCGGCCCGAAGAAACCGCCGATGTTCACCAGTGTGTAGTAAATCGAATAGCCGATGGAGCGGACGTTTTCCTTCGAGGCGCGTGCCGTGGTGCCCACGACGCTGGGCTTCACCAACGCCACTCCCAGCGCCGGCAGCGCAAGCACGACCGTCACCAGCACCACCAACGGCACGTTGTCGCGCACCGGAGCAAGCCACGCAGATCCCAGCGAACCCAGCAGGAAGTAGGCGCAGCTCAGGATCGCATAGGCCAGCGCGAGAGCGCGCCGGAAACCCATGCGGTCGGCCAGCGTCCCGCCGAAAACCGGCAGGAACCACACCAGCCCGCCGAAAAATCCGGCCAGCGCGCCCGTCTGTTGGGTGGGAAAATGCAGCGTCTCGTGCAGGTATCGCGCCAGCGAGGATAGCGCCGCGTAGTAGGAGAGCCGCTCGAACAACTCGGTGAGGTTAGCGACCCAGAAGGGCCGCTCGAAGCCGGTGCGAATGTCGCGCCATCGTTGCGCAAAGGTCATATCGGTTGTCAGTGGCCAGTGGCCAGTTGTCAGTTCTTAGTCGTCAGCTATCCGCTATCCGCTGTCAGCCCTCAGCTGTCGGTTCTCATACGTCGAAACCGACCTTTCTGACAACTAACCCAGCCGCTCTCGCACCTGCTCCGCCGACAGCCCCGCCACGCGAATCACTTTGTTCCGGCTGCTTTGCCCGGCGGCTATCGTAACCGACGAGCGCGGTACATTCAAAAGCTCCGCAAGAAACTCGATGCAAGCCTGGTTCGCCCGTCCCTCGATTGGCGGCGCGGTCAGTGCCAGCTTCAGCGCCTCGCCCACTTCACCAACGATCGCACTCTTCCTCGCTCGCGGCTGTACCTTCACCTGAAACGTCGCACCGTCGGGAGTGTCGCGAATGGAGATCAAGCACTACCTTGGCTTTTAGCTTTTTGCTTTTAACAATCTTTACCGCACAGTGCCCAATCAGATTGCTAAGAGCTAAAAGCTAATGGCTAAGAGCCAGCTAATATCCACCACCACCGTTGACTCGCGAGCGCCCTGTCCGCCCCTAGTCCCCCTGCTTCAGGAAAACGTTATCGATCATTTCGCGCATGAAGTGACCGCCGTTAGCGCCGGCGCTTGCCGCCAGTATCTGCAGGAAGGCTGCGTACACCTGTCCCCGGTTATGCGGCCAGCCGATTACAAACTGATAGTAGCCCAGCACCACAGGGACGCCGATCCATACCAGTAACAGCCATCTCCAGGGCTTCTCCTTTTTCCATACGCCCATAAACATGCTGAAGGCCAGCACGCACAGGCCCGTCAGCAGTGCGTCCGCCACCGTCTGATTGACCCATCCCGCGAAGAGGCCGAGCGCGAGCGCGACAGCGTATGCGAGAAAGTCCCTGGGTGCCGGCTCTGTCGGTGACTCAACCGGAAGATGGGCAGCACTCTGCAAAGATGAGAGTGTAGCAGAGCACCGTCTCACCTCACCGCTCCCGGGTCCAACAATTGCTTCCCCTACGCGAAGCGCGCGCCTACAATGTCGGACACAACTCAAAGTTCAGCTTTTTCCGCGGCGGTGATGCCGACTAGCGTCACAGTGTCCCCGCCTCGATGAAAGGATCGAGCATGAAGACGCCTCGAGAACAGCAAGCGGCAGTTCAGGAAGGTTCCGTTGTCCGCTTTGGCCTGAGCCTGGCGAACTGGAGTGAACGCTGGTTTCCAGATCCGCTGATTTTCGCTTTGCTGGGAATCGTGGTGGTCTTTGTTGTCGGCCTTTTGCTTCATCAAAGCCCCGGCAAACTCGCCATCCAGGGCGGAAAGAATTTCTGGGCTCTCGTTCCTTTCACCATGCAGATGGTGATGATCATCATTGGCGGGTATGTGGTGGCCTCGACGCCCGCTGTGTATCGCCTGATCCGCGCCCTGGCCGGAATTCCCAAGACGCCCAAGGGGGCGGTTGCGATGGTGGCATTGTTCTCGATGCTGACCTCGCTGATCTCCTGGGGCCTGAGCCTGATCTTCAGCGGACTGTTTGTCCGCGAGCTGGCGCATCGCGTCAAAGGAATGGATTACCGTGCCGCCGGCGCCGCCGCGTATCTCGGGCTGGGAGCGGTGTGGGCGATGGGATTGTCGTCTTCGGCCGCCATGCTGATGGCAACCAAGTCTTCCATCCCTGCGTCGTTGTTCAGCATCAGCGGCCTGATCCCGCTCACCCAAACTCTGTTCCTGTGGCAAAGCATTGCGACGACGGCGGTCTTGATAACGCTGTCGGTGCTGATTTGCTACGTATCCACGCCCTCGGCGGAGAACGCCCGGACCGCTGAATCCTACGGCATCGAATATAAGCCCATCAGCTCCGCTCTGGAGCCCAAGAGCAAGCCGGGCGAGTGGCTGGAATACAGTCCGCTGCTGACAATCCTGGTCGCGGCGCTACTGTGCTAGTACCTGTTCGATGTGTTTCGCACTTCGCCGCAAGGCGCACTGGCGGCGCTCGACCTGAATACCTACAACCTGATGTTCATCACGGTTGGACTCCTGTTGCACTGGCGCCCGAAGCGTTTTGTGCGTGCGGTTGCGGAGTGCATTCCCGCGACCGGTGGCGTGCTGATCCAATTCCCGTTTTACGCGGTGATCTTCGGAATGATTGTAGGCACGGGGATCGCAGACTCCTTGGCCAAACTTTTTGCCTCCATCAGCACCCACAATACATATCCCTTGCTGGTGGCGATGTACTCAGCGGTGCTCGGCGTCTTCATTCCATCCGGCGGAAGTAAGTGGGTCATCGAAGCACCGTATGTCCTGCAAGCTGCGAATCTGCACCAGGTGCATCTGGGCTGGGTCGTACAGATCTACAACGCGTCGGAAGCGCTGCCCAATCTGGTGAATCCTTTCTGGATGCTACCGCTGCTGGGCATATTGCGGTTGAAGGCACGGGACATTGTGGGATACGGCATGCTGCAGTTGATCGTTCACGTGCCGGTTGTGTTTTTCCTGTGCTGGCTGTTCGCCCACTACATTCCTTATGTGCCGCCGATGAAATAGAACTGTCCTATTGGATAGCCGGCGTTTCTTCCCGTTGGGTGGAGCACGCCCTTAGTGTCTGCGTGAGAATTAAGTTCTGTCTTCGGCAGCCGAGTATGACCTCATCGAATCAGCCGCGCAGCGGCGACATTTGTGTTAGCCGCGGGCGTGAGCCCGCGGTCAAGCGGGAGAAACACCTGAGCCGCGGAGCGGCGGCACAGCTACGACACAGACAGGGACGGCTCGGTTCTCACGTGCTCACTGAAGGCCCGCTCCACCCGCAGTTATAAGAAGACCGTATGGACAACGCCGTCCATACGACGTAAAGTCTGCGTGTGATCAGCCGCACCCGTCATCTTCCGCTAATTGCTCACGCCGAGCGGCATGGCGGACGTACGGCTGTCGTCGATTCGCAGGGCTCCTTCACCTACGAGGATTTGCTCGTGGCATCGTCGCGCGTAGCGGCGGCGTTGCTCGCCGGCCGCGACGACCTGCGAGAACAACGCGTGGCCTTCCTGGTGACGCCGGGCTTCCCGTGGGTTGCAGTGCAGTGGGGCATCTGGCGCGCCGGTGGCATAGCCGTTCCATTGCCGCTCAACTCTCCGAAGTCTGAATTGGAATATTTCATCGCCGATACCCAGGCCTCGACATTGGTGTTCGACGCTCAGGCAGAAACTGTGCTGGCGCCAATCGCGGCCGCACGCGGTATCCGCGCCTTGTCGTGTGATCAGGTTCTGGCCTGCGAACCAACGGAATTGCCAGACATCGCAACCGAGCGGCGCGCCATGATTCTCTACACCAGCGGAACCACAAACCGTCCCAAGGGCGTGGTTACAACGCACGCCAACATTGCCGCGCAAGTCATGAGCCTGGTTGAGGCGTGGGAGTGGTCAGCGGACGATCGCATCGTACTGTTCCTGCCATTGCATCACGTGCACGGCATCATCAACGTGGTTTCCTGTGCGCTATGGTCCGGCGCGACGTGCGAGATGCTGTCGCGCTTCGACGCGGATGCCGTGTGGAACCGGATTGCGTCCGGCGGCCTGACACTATTCATGGCGGTCCCGACGATCTATGTGAGGCTGATCACAGCCTGGAATGCTGCTTCACCGGAACGCCGCGCGGCTCTCAGTCAGGCATGCGCCAAGCTGCGGTTGATGGTGTCTGGCTCGGCAGCGCTGCCGGTAAGCACGTTGGAACGATGGAAGGAGATCAGCGGCCACACCCTACTGGAGCGCTACGGCATGACGGAGATCGGCATGGCTCTGTCGAACCCGTTGCGCGGCGCGCGCGTGCCGGGCAGCGTTGGGACATCCCTGCCGAGCGTCGAGGTGCAACTTGTCAGCGAGAGCGGCGAGCTGGTGTCGCCGGGAACGCCGGGGGAGATCGAAGTCCGCGGGCCAAGTGTGTTTGCGGAGTACTGGGGCAAGCCAGACGCGACTCGCGATGCCTTTCGCGAGGGCTGGTTTCGCACCGGCGATACTGCAGTCGTCGAGAACGGTGCCTATCGCATCCTTGGCCGCACAAACATCGACATTCTGAAGACGGGCGGCCATAAGGTCTCCGCGCTGGAGATTGAAGAGACATTGCGCGCGCATCCCGCGGTCGCCGAGTGTGCCGTGGTCGGCATCCCCGATCCAGAGTGGGGCGAGCGCGTCGCGGCGGCGGTCGTGTTGAAGAGTGGCGACGGGCTAGATCTGCAATCGCTTCGTGTCTGGGCCAAGGAGTTGCTGGCGCCGTACAAACTGCCGTCAAGATTACTTGTTCTGGATGCGCTTCCGCGCAATGCGATGGGGAAGACGATGAAACCCGCAATAGCCACGCTGTTTCAAACTACCGGCGGCGAGAAGCCCGTCGCCTAGGGCGTTGCTGCGTCCTTTCAGCCGCTTTGGTATCAAATCGAAATAATACTTTATGAAGGGACTCGGAATGGATCATGCAATCCTGGGAGTGGGAGCGATTGGCGGGCTCATCGGCACGGCCCTGGCATTCCTTGGCGAAGATGTCTCGTTGATCGTTCGCCCAGAGAAAGTGTCTGCGTATCCTGAAACTCTGACGCTGCAGCAGCCTTCACGTACGCTCACTGCAAAGGCAAACGTCGCGGACAAACTAACTCAGCCCGTGGATGTGCTGTGGATAGCAACTAAGACTTTTCAGTTGGACGCAGCGCTAGCGACGATTGCAGCGACACCTAAGATGATCGTGCCCCTGCTCAACGGAGTGGACCACATCGCGGTCTTGCGGGCGCGTTTCGGAAACGATCGCGTCGTTCCTGCGACCATTGCAGTCGAGGCCGAACTTTTGGCGCCAGGCCGCTTTGTGCAGCGCTCATCAGTTCTCTTGAACATTGCAGCCACGGGCGAGCCTGTATTGGGAGGCGTAGTCCAGCGTCTAAGCGAAATTGGATTCACCTGCAAGTTTGTCGCCGACGAGCTAAGGCTGTTGTGGGGCAAGCTCTGTTTTCTGGAGCCGTTCGCTTTGGTGACTTCCGCTTCCGGTAAGAACCTGGGTGAGATCAACGCCGACCCGGTATGGAGGGCCAAGCTGGAATCCGCCATTGCCGAAGCCTGCGCCGTCGCCAAGGCATCCGGGGCGGACGTGGACAAGGCGAAGCAGCAAGCCGCGTTTGGCACATTACCGCCAACCATGCGCAGCTCTATGGCGAAGCATCTGGCTGCCGGACTGCGTCTGGAGCTGGATGCCATCGCCGGTCCCGTTCTTCGTGGCGGAGCACAGCACGGAATTCCTGTCCCGGTCACACAAGAACTGGCGTCCAGGGTTGAAGCCTTGGCCGCAGCCCATCGCGCCTGACGTCGTCCCTCGGCGGCTAAAGCCGGTCGCCATGTGGGCACTTCACGGCACGCCTTAAGGCCTAAACCCTTCAAAGCTAAACCACGCCGGGCATCTAAGTCTCGACACTCGCGCGCATGGGATAAGGCGGCCGCAGTCTCTCCCCGTCGGTTCGCAGGTGGCGACGCAAAGTTTCGCCATCGCCGAATCCGGCACTCTGCGCGACTGCCTCCAGTTTCGCTGGGGCCGCGGCCAGCTTTGCCTTTGCGGCTTCGGTTCGCAGCTGCGCGACGAAGCGCGCGGGGGTTGTGCTTACCTGTTGAGCGAACACCCGGCTGAAATTACGATCACTCATTCCTATGCGGCGCGCCAGAGCGGGGACCGAAAGATCCGAATCCAGATGTTCTGAAATCCACGCGATGAGTTCGCGAATCGGCTGGTGGTCGGCGGCTTGAGCTGCAAGTTGCGAGCTGAACTGGCTCTGGCCTGCCCCTCGACGCATAAACAGAACCATGCGGCGCGCAATTTCCAAAGCAAGCGCGTGGCCGTGGTCTTCCTCAACCATCGCCAATGCGAGATCGATACCCGCGGAAACTCCCGCGCTGGTCCAGATGTTTCCATCGTGAGTGAAGATGCGATCACCATCCACGGAAATCCGCGGGTAACGCCGAGCCAGTTCATCGGCCAATTCCCAATGGGTAGTTGCCTGGCGTCCATCGAGGATCCCCGCAGCCGCCAGTACAAAGGCGCCCGAACACACCGAGCCGATGCGGCGAACATCCTTCACGCGGGCGCGTAACCAGTCAAGCAAGGTGGGATCGATACGCGATTGGGCAGTATTGGGGCTGGCCAACACCAATAAGGTATCGATCGGGAAATTGGCTTCCGACCAGCGCACGCCGCCCGCCACTGACAATCCAGGTCCGGTTGAAAGTGGCGCTTCATCCTGCGTGAGCAACTGCACCTCGTAGGCAGGTGAGCGCCGTTTTCCAGAACGACTCAAAACCAGGGACGCGCGGGTGAACACGTCAAAAGGGCCAGCCAGGCTCATCAGGTGCCCACTGGAGAGCACCAATAAAGCTACGCGGCGGGTAGGCCATTCCTTCACTTGGGAACGCAGCGGCAGACCGTTAGACAGTGTCACGCCCATGTAACAGAGATGCCAGGGCTGCACGCGAAGCTACATGAAAATTTGTGCGCGCCAGCAGGAATAAAAATGCTCCTCGCAAGTTGGCATAAAACGAGGACAAGTTGTCCGTGCTAATTGCGGCCAGCGAAATCTTATGTTCTGTAAGGAGAACGAATATGAAAACCCTGAAGCTCATGACGATCGGTGCTCTGTTGTTAGTTTCCGTCGCAACCTTGTCGGCCCAAACCAGTCTGCCGAACCCGCACGACGATGCGTGCTGGTCGAGTCTCGCCGCCCTGAGGGCCTGTCAGATTCAAGCGTATGACCAAGCCGTGGACTACGCGCAGCGTTGCACCTCTTATCCGGAATACCAATGCAACGACTATTACCAGCCGCAACAGCAGAAGACTGCGGCAAAACATGCGGCCAAAGGCACGTCAAGTTCAACCAGCACCGCGCCCAGCGCCGCTATAAACTCAGCCGCCACATCTAACCCCAATCTCCAGGCCAGCGAAGCGAACTAAAGCGCTGCAACTGCTATTTTCTTGCGCTCCATCGGCGGATGGGGCGCTTTCTTTTTCTGTAGCCTTCCCTTGCGCTTCCATCGTGCCGTGGTATCCTTCTGCGCGCGCCCATAAAGCTGAAAATCGTAACGTGAACGCTCACGATTCGATCATTGAGAATTGTTTTGTAGCTCGCGAAACACAGCTTGGATGTCTTTTTTCCTTACCCGCCTGCAGAGGAGGACATCATGGCGAACACCGCAGCCACGTTTTCCGCACCAACTCACACCAAGCTCTCGCGCCAGCAGATCACGGGATTCTGGGGCGCATGGACCGGCTGGACATTGGACGGCATGGATTCGGTGATCTATGCGCTGGTCCTAAGCCCGGCGCTCACCGAACTGCTTCCGAAGTCGGGTATTAAGGCCACTCCCGCCACCGTTGGCTACACCGGATCCATCCTGTTTGCACTGTTCCTGGTGGGATGGGGACTGTCGTTGATCTGGGGGCCGATTGCCGACAAGTTTGGCCGCACGCGAGTGCTGGCTGCAACCATCTTCGTTTATGCCATCTTCACCGGCGCCGCGGCGATGTCGCAAACGGTATGGCAATTGGGACTGTTCCGGCTACTAGCAGGCATTGGGATTGGCGGTGAATGGGCGCTGGCGGGAACCTACGTCGCAGAAGCGTGGCCGGAAGATCGTCGCAAGATGGGCGCTGGATATCTACAGACGGGGTATTACGCAGGCTTCTTCTTGGCCTCGGCGCTGAACTATACGGTGGGAGCGCACTTCGGCTGGCGCGCCATGTTCTGGTGCGGCATGACGCCGGTGGTCGTCGCTTTCATAGTTCTGTTCCGGGTGAAGGAGCCTGAGCGCTGGCAACAAAAAGCCAAGGTCAAAGCCCCCGGCGGACTTTCTTCTCTGAGCAGGATCTTCAGTCCAATTTATAGGCAGCGAACGCTGGTCAACACCGTCCTGCTGACTGCGGCCATTTGCGGACTGTGGGCGGCCGCGGTTTACGCGCCTACGGCAATCATCAACTTATCGAAACGTGCCGGAATGTTGCAGCCGCAAGCGGTGCGCATGTCGTCCTTTGGCATGGGCTTGCTGTCGCTGGGCACGATTCTGGGATGTCTGGCGGTTCCGGTGCTGGCCGAACGCGTTGGCCGCAAACGAACTCTCGCCTTTTATTTTCTGGGAATGGCGATCTGCATCGTGCTCAGCTTCGGTTGGGCATTCTACCTGCCGCAAGGACTTCATCCCTTTATCGCGGTGCTGTTCTTCCTGGGCTTCTTCGGCGGCAACTTCGCGGTGTTCAGCCTGTGGCTCCCGGAGCAGTATGGAACCAGTGTGCGCGCTACCGCGTTTGCATTTACCACTTCGTTCGGACGCTTCCTGGCCGCCGGAGTCAACTTCGCAATCGGTGCGCTGGTTAAGTCACATGGGGACGTGGGCAAGCCGGTTGCGTTCACCGCGATTGCGTTTGGTATCGGACTGCTGGTGATTCCCTTCGCCGTAGAAACCCGGGGCGAAGTCCTGCCCGAATAAGTCCAGGCGAATCCAGAGCAAGAAAAAGGGCGGCTCGCTGATGCGGGCCGCCCAGGGTCAAGTGGTTCTCTGGGTTGTTAGAAGGTGAATACTGGACCGAACTCCGTCCGCCAGTCGGTTGCATTGCAGACTGGCTGATTGCCGGTCTTGGTGGCATTGCAGACACCGATATCACCACCGCTGACCGCCGGCACCGCGTAGCTGGAGTAAGCGCTTTCTTCAAAGCCAAACTGCACCCACGGGTTCATCTTGTAGAAGACAGTTACCGCTTTGACCGTGCTCTTGATGGGTCCGCCGCCGTCCGCGCCAATGTCCTTGGCGTGATAGAAGTCGGTGGCATTAACCGCGTCTATGCCGTATGCGAAGTAAGCCTGCCATCCGGCATTTCTGCCTTTTGGATCAGCATTGAACCAGCGCGAGATGGGGAATCCGGCTTGCAGGAATCCACCGTAACCGCGCACCGGAAGTTGCGGCGCAACCGTAGCTATGCCATCCCTCTTGCCAAAGACCGCAGGGTTGTAGTCAACCCCGAAGCCACTCGCAGTACTGGTGAGCCCAGCCGCCTGGTTGTAGTAGGACAAGGTCTGGCCACCAAAGAAGAATCGCAGGTCAGCTCCCGCATACGCGCTGGCGACAAACGTCGCCCACCGGGTGGGAAGCGAGACCGCGAACTGGTTGCCATAGCCGTTGCTGTTGAGGTCTACGCCATTCGGAAACGCCGACGAATAGGCTGCCGGAACGCCTGACGAAAGCACCGTCAGCTGCCGCCCGGTGTAGAAGCCACTCCATAGGAACTGCGCCGGAACTACGCCGGGAGCTTTGTCCAGTTGGAATTGCAATACCACTCTGGATTCCACTTCCGGTTTGGCGTTGTCCGCCCCTTGGCGTTCGCCTTGTCCAATCTGGGTGGTGATCCCGAGGTTGGCCGCGGTGCAAACCGGCGACACTCCCGTCTCGGGAGCCGGGCAAGTGATCCTGGTTGCCGCAAGATCGCCCTCGGATGGCATCATGATGGCAAACTCTGGAGAGAGCTTCCAATCACGCGAGCCGCCCAGTTTCTGCACCAGGCCCACGCGCATCTGGGGAGAGCGCTCGTAAAGGTTGCCAAAGTACGCGCCGTAGAATGTGGTCTCGAACAAGTTCATCATTGCGCTGGAGCCGAAGATCGTCCAGTCTTGTCCAGCTTCGAAGAAGACGTCCGAGTTCGGCGCCACGGTCCAGTCGATTCGCCCATAGGCCAGACGCAAGGACAACGCATTGCTCCGAATGCTGGAGACGTTGCGGTTGTCGGCTGCGCTGAAGTTGCCCTCGAAGTCAGCTTCGATTTGTCCGGTGATCGTGATGTTCTTGGAGACATCGGGCCACTCGAACTTGGAACCGAAGCGTGTGGAGCGTGCCTTCAAATGGAATTCCGGGTTGCTGCCCGGGCCGGAGTTGGTCCCTCCAGCCAGGAATAACGGCTTGATGAAGTCATCGCCGTATGGCTGATACGAGTCGTACGCCGCGGTTGACTTGATGAACCCGTAAGGCGACAAGATTGCGCCTGAGCCGAGCTTAATACCCAGCAGTCCATCTTTGGTGGGCGGGTTCAGCGGCAGCACCCGTACGGGCGCGATGGCCGGAATCACGCTGGGACCACTTGGCTCCGCGGGCTTGGTTTGGCCCGAAGCGGTGGTCAAGTTTGCGGTCGCCATGCCCGGTTCGATATCGACAAGCGAATGCATGGTGTCAGCGTCCGGGCTTGCAGTTTTCAGCTCGGCCGCTTCGGTGTCACTGACGACGCCTTTCGACTTCAGCAGAAGCAGCAACTGCTCCATGGCTGCTGAGCCGGATACATTGCGCAGACTGCTGGCCTCTGCACCTGTGAGGATTCCCTTCTTCACCAGCAGATCGACGAGAGAAGGATTGATTGCAGAGCCGGGACCAGCGGCAGTCGGCGCTGCGGCAGCTGCCGCAGTGGCCGTAGCTGTAGTAGCTGGCGCTGCTGTGGGATTGGTTGAATCGGCAGCAAATGCAGTTGCGGCCATCACAAGACATACGGTGACAACCCAGAACCCTGCCTTTGACCGGAAGGAGTTTCGCATCATTTCGCCTCCAAGAGTTGGCGCATTTCTTTGTCAGGTGGTAAAGCCTAGGCGCTAAGATCGGTAACCGGGTAAAGTCCACCTGGTGAATGGCCTGCCGCGAATCTAATGGAGAATTGACAGAGCGAAAAGTGATATATGACACACGCCGCGTGTGACGAAAGTGGTACATGGGGTGCGAGATACCGTATAAGTCATTGATAATGAAGTTGATAGATAAGTAGACGGGAATCTCGAAGGGCTCTACCACTTTAAGGTCATCCGCGTCCTATCGCGTGATTACGTCTGGTAATTACCGCGATGAGTAGCGTTATCTGGGATCTCGATATGAGGCTTAGCGTCAGATCAATATTCGTTGACTGGTGGAGATAACGTTCCTAAGATGGCCTGTGCTGTTGCGGGCGCCGAACGGAGGTTTCTAGTGCGCAAGATATCCATGCTTTCCCTATTACTGGTGATCTCGTCTATATGGTTGCAGGGGCAGGATGCGGGCCAGGCTGCCGGCAAGACGTCGGACGCGAATACACTTCAAGGGTGTCTACAAAACTCACGCGGTAATTACACGCTCACCGAAGAGAATGGAACTACCCATCAACTGGCAGGCGCAGCTAACAAGCTCGGCCATCAGGTCGGCCGCCAGATTGAAGTTACCGGCAAGCCGGGGATGAGGATGGCCGACAGTACGCTTGTGGGGGCTGCCTCAAGCGCATCCGAGCACGAAGTGTTTGAAGTAAAAACCGTAAAGCGCATAGCCGACGCTTGCAAGTAAAGCGAGGCCGAAGGCTGACGTTGTTCGATCCGCATTGCGATTAACGGCACTATTGCACCGGCGGTCCAATCCACATCGGAAAGTACCATTTGGGGAGCGGCGTTCACCGTTTCGCCTCGTACGGTCCGCCGCTCGAAAAGAAACGCGCCCACACCCACTCGAATAGGTATAGTATGCGGCTGTTGGGAGCTAAAGCGAGAATTCCGGCCGATTCCTTCTCTTCTTTCTGAGTTCCCAGTTTGGCTGGAAGAATTGCCGCCCAGTTTGGCAACCCACGGAATGCATATTGGGGGCTCTTTATGAATACATTTCCGATCATGCTGGGGACACTGTGTGTCTTCGCTCTCGGCTATCGCTATTACAGCGCGTTCATCGCTGCCAAAGTTCTCGCCCTGGACGACAGCCGCACCACTCCCGCGCACGTATATGAAGACGGCCACAACTACGTGCCTTCTCCGAAGTGGGTGTTGTTTGGCCATCACTTCGCGGCAATCGCCGGTGCAGGTCCGCTGGTTGGACCAACCTTGGCTGCGCAATTCGGCTTTGCTCCCGGATTTATCTGGATCCTGTTCGGCGCGGTTCTCTGCGGCTGCGTTCACGACTTCACCGTGCTGGTTGCCTCGGTGCGGCACAAGGGGCGCTCGCTGGCTGACGTGGCTCGAACCGAAGTCGGCCCCTACGCTGGCTTGGTCACGATGATCGCTCTACTATTCATTCTGCTTGTGACGCTGGCCGGACTGGGCATCGTTGTCGTCAACGCGCTTGCCAACAGCCCGTGGGGAGTCTTCACCATTGGGATGACCATCCCGATCGCCATCTTGATGGGCATCTACATGTTCAAGAGCTCTCCAGGTCAGATCAGGATTGTCGGGCCTAGCATTGCGGGAGTGATTTTGCTCCTCGGCGCTGTCATCAGCGGACGCTGGTTCGCCGAGTCCGCTTACGCGCATTTTCTGACCTTCAGCGGTCATCAGATTGTATTCGCAATGGCGACCTATGGTTTCGTCGCCTCGGTCTTGCCGGTCTGGTTCCTGCTGGAGCCGCGAGACTACCTGTCGACTTACATGAAGCTCGGCACCATCGCCCTTCTGATCATCGGCGTCTTTATCGTTCATCCCAACATTCAGTTTCCCGCAGTAACGGAGTTCATTCATGGCGGCGGCCCCATCATTGGAGGCAAGCTGTATCCGTTCCTCTTTGTGACCATCGCCTGCGGCGCAATCTCCGGCTTCCATGCGCTCATCTCCTCCGGCACTACCCCGAAGATGTTGTGGAAGGAGACGGACGCGCGCTTCATCGGATACGGAGCCATGATGTGCGAAGGAATCGTAGCCGTGCTGGCCCTGATTGCCGCCTGCTCCATGTATCCCGGCGACTACTTCGCTATCAACTCCGCTCCTGCGGTGTTTTCCAAGCTTGGCCTGCACACTGTGAATCTCGGCATGTACTCAACCGAGGTCGGCGAGAAGCTGGCGGGACGCACCGGCGGGGCTGTCTCGCTGGCCATCGGCATGGCGCAGATATTCCGCGGCATTCCCGGCATGAAGACCTTGACCAGCTACTGGTATCACTACGCCATCATGTTTGAGGCGCTATTCATCCTGACCACGGTCGATACCGGTACGCGCGTCGCTCGTTACGTCTTGCACGAACTGTTAGGCAAGGTCCACAAGCCATTCAGCAATACCGCATGGCTACCGGGCAATCTTATGACTTCACTGCTCGTGGTGGTGAGCTGGGGATATCTGATCTATACCGGCTCTATCTCTACCATCTGGCCGCTGTTCGGCACCGGCAATCAACTGCTGGCTACCATCGCACTTGCAGTTGTCACCACCTTCCTGGTCAATATGGGCAAGGTTAAATATGCGGCGATCACGGCAATCCCCATGTGCTTCGTCGGCGTCACGACGCTCACCGCGGGAGTGCTCTCCATCAAGAACATCTACCTGCCGCTGGCGCAGAAGCCTGGCCACGAATTCCAGGGTTATCTGGATACCACGCTAATGGTGATCTTCGTCACCGGCGTTGTTCTGGTGCTGATTGAGTGTGGACGGCGCTGCTGGAAGACCCTGCACGGCGTGCCGATTCCAGAAGAGGCTTTCGGGCCGGTCAAGGACACAGACGTCAAGATGGCGTGCTGCTGAGGCTTACAAGTTGCGATCTAGGCGGGCGCAGGCAGACTAAGAAGGAGAGGTCAATGTCACCAAGGTTGAAGTGTGTCGCTGTCTTAGTATTCGCAATTGCAGCTTTGCAGATGGTAAGCGGACAGATGCCAAATCCCTACGGCCCGCCCATTAGCCTCGAAAACGCCAAGAAAGCTGTTGCGCCAGCACTGGCTGAGGCGGCTAAGAACAATTGGGCCGTTGCGGTCGCGATCGTAGATCCGGCGGGCACTCTCATCTATTACGAGAAAATGGACAACACTCAGTTGGGCAGCGCCACCGTCGCGGTGAATAAGGCGCGATCCGCCGCCCGATTCAAGCGTCCTACCAAGGCGTTTCAGGATGCCCTGGCCGCCGGAGGCGAGGGACTTCGCGTCCTGGCGATTGAGGGCGCAGTGCCGGTGGATGGCGGCTTTCCGCTGGTTATGGACGGCAAAATTGTAGGCGCGATCGGCGTCTCCGGCGCTACCAGCGCGCAGGACGCTCAGTGCGCCAAAGCTGGCGCGGACAGTGTGAAGTAAGGAATCAGCACTCCTGCGCGCCTGTATAAGCCATCAACATGCCCGTGCGCGAGCGCTTCATGCGGGTAATTTTACTGGGGCTCGCCTCTGAAATGGCTTGCTTTGTAACAGGGCACGACTTTCAGTCGTGCCGAAAAGGGTTCAAGAAGGACCTGGGCTTTAGCCCGCGAGAACTGGTTTTTCAGGGGCTAAAGCCCTGATCCTCGGTCTGCTTGTGTCGGCACGACTAAAGGTCGTGCCCGTTACAAAGCACTCCAAAGGCTACTTTTTTGACGGCCTGTAAAGGTCGTGCCCCGTTTCAACCCCGGAACGATTTATCAGGTGACCTCTACTGAGGTGGTCTTACCAGTAACATTTTCTATCTGCCGCCGTTCGTCACCAGCTTCAGAAACTCCTGATGCACCCGCTTGTCGGCGGAAAGCTCAGGATGGAACGTGGCCGCCATCACCTTTCCCTGCCGAACCAGCACCGGATCGGCGCCGCGTCTGGCCAGGACTTCAACGTCCTCACCGATGCTCTCAATGCGCGGCGCGCGGATGAAGACCATCTCCAGCGGCTCGGCGCCGAGCTCGCTCGCTGCCTCGATTATCGTAGAGTCGATCTGGCGGCCATAGGCGTTGCGGCGAATGCTGATGTCGATGGCATTCAGGCCACGCTGAGGCGGATTTTCTACTTCTTTGGCCAGCATGATGGCGCCGGCGCACGTGCCAAAGGTCGGCTTTGCATGTACGAATTCGTTGAGCTTCTGGAAGGTGTCCTGCCCGAGCAGCTTCAGGAAAGCGCTCGATTCACCCCCAGGGATCACTAGCCCGTCGAGCCCGTCAAAATCGGCGGAATCGCGCACCAGGACGACTTCCGCTCCCAGCTCTTTCAGCCGCTGGCGGTGCGCTTCGAAGTCGCCTTGTAGTGCGAGAACGCCAATGATCATGGACGCTTTTCGCCGTTCGCTATTCGCTCTTCGCCAGAGATTTTGGCGCGAGCTTGCCTGGAGTCCGTGCTCCTCGAAGGGTCTGCAGAAACGCGGTCAACATCTGGCGAACGCTGGTTACGTCCTTGAGAGTGATCGCGTAGTCGGGTGGGCTCAGGAAACCAAGATCCTTGGCCAGTCGAAGGTGGTTCTGCAACTCGCTTGCAGAGCCCATAGCAATCTGAACAAATCGCGCGAGCTCAACCTCGCCCCATCTACCACATCCTTCAGCAAGGTTGGCACCGATTGATCCCGCAGCTCTGCGAGTTTGAGACGTCAAACCAAATAACTCTGAACGCGGAAAACACTCGGTCATCCGATAGATCTTGACGGTGAGAGCGTGTGCTTTTTGCCACCCTTCAAGCTCTTCATGATTTCTCACCCGACCTCCATTTTGCCGCTCTGGCGAAAAGCGAAGAGCGAATGGCGAAAAGCGCTCCTCCTACCATCCTCTGGTCTGCAGCAAATCTTTTTCCTCAATCGCAGCGATGGCGAGGCCCTTCATCGCACCGGTCATCTGCTCGCTGACTTCGGCCAGCACCTTGGGATCGCCAAAGTGCGTCGCTGCCTGAACGATTGCCATAGCGCGCGACTCGGCTTCTTCGCGTTCGGCCTTCACATGCAGATCGAGAGCGATTGCTCCGCCCTTCATAAAGATGCCTGAGCCCACGAAAACGGCTTCCGCACCGAGCTGCATTACTAATGAAGCGTCGGCGGGCGTGGCTATTCCCCCGGCGGAGAAATTCGGTACCGGCAACTTCCCTGCTTTGGCCACCATGCGCACCAACTCGTATGGCGCTTGATGATCCTTGGCGGCGGCGAACAATTCCTGATCGCTCATCACGGTGAGCTGCTTCATCTCTTTGACGATCTGCCGCATGTGTTTCACGGCATGAATCACATCGCCGGTCCCCGCTTCACCTTTGGTGCGGATCATGGCCGCGCCCTCGGCAATGCGCCGCAGCGCCTCGCCCAGGTTGCGCGCCCCGCAGACAAATGGCGTGGTGAAAGCCTGCTTGTCCACATGATGCTCTTCATCGGCAGGGGTCAGCACCTCGGACTCGTCGATATAGTCGACGCCAATCTCCTGCAGGATCTGGGCCTCAGCAAAGTGGCCGATACGGCACTTGGCCATCACCGGAATCGAGACGTTGGCCATGATCTGCTTGATCAGCTTGGGATTGGCCATGCGCGAGACTCCGCCTTCGGCACGAATGATTGCGGGCACACGCTCCAGCGCCATCACTGCAACCGCGCCGGATTTCTCGGCGACCTCGGCTTGCTCGACGCTCATCACGTCCATGATGACGCCGCCCTTGAGCATCTCGGCCAAGCCGGTCTTCAAGCGCAAACTGTTGTTGTTGCCATTGTTCTCTGCCATCGTGTTCTCCTGACCGGAGCTGGCGCGTGGAAGTACCTGGCCGTGGACATCTGACACTTAGCAACTGGCCAGGCAAGCGCGTTCACTTCGTGAGGTAACGTAACCCTTCATTTTACCTTGCGCGGAAGCCGCGCGTAACCCCGCCCATCATCTGCCGGGATTTCGCCTCGGCGGTAGGAATCTATACTCTTATTCGTGGACGCCAGTGCGATGCAATTCGACATCCAGCCGATGACGGAACAACACTGGGACGCGGTGCGCCAGATCTACGGGGAAGGCATCGCAACCGGCAAAGCCACCTTCGAAGAGTTGCTTCCCGAGTGGACGGCATGGGACGCGCGTCACCTGCCAACATGCAGGCTGGTCGCGTCGAGCGGCGATGCTGTCCTCGGCTGGGCCGCGCTCAGCCGGGTTTCTTCACGACAGGTTTATCGGGGCGTAGCTGAGGTCAGTATTTATATTGCCGAGCGTGCCCGTGGCCAGGGCGTCGGCGCAGCGTTGCTGACGGCACTGATCACCGAATCAGAGCGCAACGGCGTTTGGACACTGCAAGCCGGCATCTTCGCCGAGAACACTGTCAGTGTCCGCCTGCATCAGCGAGCAGGATTCCGCACCGTGGGAACGCGCGAGCGGATCGCCTGCCTGAATGGCACCTGGCGCGACACCGTGCTGATGGAGCGCAGAAGCACGATCACGGGCGTGTAGCGCTTGGCAGCTATGTCGCGTCGCTATGCGTCTTTTTCAGATACTTCGCGAACATGCGATGGGGATCGATCTCGATGAACTTTCCCTTGCTGCTCGCCAGCACTTCCCCTTTGTCGTTACGAATCTCCGCCCCATGAATGTGTTCCCGGCCGCTCACCTCAATCTCCCAACCTTCGGCAATGAGCGGAGTGGCCAACGGGACTGGCCTGAGGTAGTCAACTTCCATCCGGCCGGTTAACGCGATCACGTCGCGCAGTTTGTTGACCTTACCCATGGCCTCGTCGAGGATGGTGGCGATGATGCCGCCATGAGCATGTCCGGGCGGCCCGACGAAGCGGTCTGCCAGTTGGAAGTGGCAGACAAAACGCCCACGCTCTTTGTCGAGAACAAACTCCAACCGCAATCCGGCTTCATTGCCGGGACCGCAACCAAAGCAGTTGTTGGTGATCTGCTCTTTTTTTACTTCGTGACCCTGAACTCGTTCGTGCTGGGGCATGTACTCAAGATGAAGCAGAGGGGATGGAAAATGCAAGCGCAGCACGCTGCTGCACGTTCAAATGCCGGATGGTTAGCTTTCCGGCTTGTACCACTCGGGTGACGGACCCGCGGCAGCTTCGACCTCAGGAACGAAGGTCCGCTCCAGTTCCGCGACCAGCGCGCCCAGGTTCTCCACGATCTTCTGCCACTGCTCGGCATCGCCGATGGGATACTGCCCGCCGTGCACAGCCTTCGCGGTGGGCGGGAGAATCAGTGTGCCTTTGAATCCCAATCCCCACACGAAAAACATCGCGGTTACGTTATGGCTCCAGGTGCCGACGTCCAGGCTAAGTTCCAACGTCAAGTTGGCCGCTGTCCGCCGGCGCAGCGTGAAGCTGCCGGTTTCGCTGGCAGTGCCGCCGCGAACGCTGTAGCCCATTGGCTTGAAGACGCGCTCCAGCGCAGGTTTTTTCGGCCCCGCCGTCAGGTGAAGCTCGGCGTCCGTCATCTCTGCCCGCCCGGGAAGGTCGTGCGGAAGACCAGCTTGCTGGATGATCTCCGGCAGCCGCCCACGATATTTGACCACGACCTCATGGACCGCGCGGGCTGCTTCTGGATTGGAGCTGGGGATCGCGACTCCCGACGGCAGACGGACTGCCGGCACCGGACCGGCAGGAACATTTTCGGCTAATGGCGCTTGGATGGTTTTGCGCGCCTTGCCGCACGCAGCCAGCACGATGGCGACGGGCCCTGTCGGTGACGGCAGCTTCTTATCACCCACTTCCGCCTCAACGATCGTGCGCGCCGATAGCGAACGGTTGCGGCCGTTGACCCACCAGCTATCGGTGATCATGATTCCTGCCACCATGCCGGCCGGGTGCGAAGGAGTGGGTGTCACCTCGCCAAATTCCGGCGAATGAAAGTGAATAGAGACACCGTGAAATGGGAATGATCGGGGCACGCCCGTGGCAATGGCTTGCAACGTGGCATACGGCACCGGGTCGTCCCCCGCCGATGACATCGCCCCGTTGGTGATGCGCCGCACACTTGGGAGGCCAGGCATCGGCGCACCTTCGGTTACAAATCGCGCTAGTTCAGGGTGACGCTTCAGTACGCGGTCGACGCACGAAAAGCTCACCACCATACCATCGGCAAAGCTAAAACGGACAAAGGGTTCAGCCAACCCGGAATCGAGGAAACCCTGGTGCACTCGATCCATCATGGCGATGAGCGGCTCTTTCCTGCTGGCGACGAAGGTAGTAAGAAGCGCAACGCGCATAGTAATTCCACTCCAACGTGAACTGCGAGACCGTCCCATTGGAACACAGTGGGTGATTTTCGCTCTAGAGCCTCGCTGGCCGGAAGGCAGCCAAGGACGTTCCGCGAGCGGTCGGCTAAACCCAAGTCCTCAATGGAGTACTCGCCCCGAGCTGAAGCTCAGTCATGCCAGCTCGAACTTTAGTTCGCCCAGTTTTTCCAGGCTACAGGCGATCTTGTCTCCGGCCTTCAGCCAAACTTGCTTCTCCTTGGGCATTCCCCAGATCACTCCTTCCGGCGTGCCGGTAAAGATGATGTCACCAGGCCGGAGCGAAATACGCGCCGCGGTGTAGCTGATGATCTGACGGCAATTGAAGATCATGTCGCTGGTGTGGGACGACTGCCGGGTATCGCCATTGACCCGGCACTCCAGTTTCAGGTTGTCGGGATCCACCTGCTCAGCAGTGACGAAATAAGGGCCCAGGGGAGCAAAGGCGTCTGGAGTCTTGCCCACCATCCACTGCCCGCCAGTGTCGAACTGGAGGTCGCGGGCAGTGAAGTCGTTGCCGGTAGCGTATCCCGCCACAAACGACAGCGCCTCGGCTTCGGAAACGTTCTTGGCTTCCTTGCCCATTACGATCACTAGTTCAATCTCATAGTCGAACTTGGTAGCTACTGCAGAGGGCAACGTAATGGTGCCGCCGTTCGCCAGAAGCGAGTTGTTGTACTTATTGAATAAGACTGGCTGCTTGGGAATCGGCATCTTCACTTCCTGCGCGTGCCGCCGGTAATTCAAGCCTACGCAGATGATCTTTTCCGGACGCGTGACCAGCGGTCCATACTCGATGGTTTCTTCCTTAAGGAACAACTTCTGCGTACGATTCGATTTCATCGCGGCCTCTACCACCGCCTGAACGCTGGCGCCCTCGTCGTGCTGCAGCATGTCATCGAGAGTCGCGGGTGAGTACAGATTCAGAGCCGCTGCGGCTTCCTTAACGTCGAGAATGCCCTTGCTTGTCTTCGCTCCCAGCCGGTATTCGCCATTGCGGCGCATCGTCAGCAACACCAAGCCGCGCGCCATACCTTGCTTTGGCTGGCTTGTGGTATTCGTCGCCGCGCTCACCGTTTTCAACCCGCCGAGGGCGGCCGTGGCCCCAATCGCGCTCGCCCCTTTCAAAAAACTTCTGCGGTTCGCTTTCATAAAGTCACTCCTTGTCAGAACTCGCCAGGCATTATCGATGCCTGATGCACGGCTGGTTCGAAAATAATCAGCCGGCAATCATCGCCGATTCCCAATTCGGGACAAACGCCCGATGATTTTCTCATCTTAAGTTTCCATTATTTGTTAACCTTTTTGCAGTGTGAAATTGGACCCCACGAAATTCCTCTGGCTCACACGCACTCTTCCATCGTATTTGCAGCGGATAGGACACTAACATGATCCACGCGGACATTCTGCAGAAATTCCCTGAACTATTTGGCACGCAAAAGGTGAACGGTCGGGAAGTCGACATCGAACAGACGATTGCTACGCTCACCGAAGAGCTGCGTCCGGAAATAGCCGCGGCCCTGACCGCTCGCCGCGAGCTGCTGCAATCCCGCCAACCGGTGCGTGAGTGCTACGCGTGGCCCAACTGGGACGACAAGTTCGAGGATCCCATCACGGGTAATTTCTGGACCTACCGCCAGATCGTGCAGGGCATGATCGACAACTTTCTGGGCACCGAAAGCGAATGGCGCTGGCGGCTGAACGACGAGGTACCCATTCCTGATGATGTTCACCCGCTGAACAATGCCGGACTGGAGCTGACTGGGCCATGGCATCCGCTGGACATGGCGTTTAACGCGCTGAATAGCGCTGCGCCGATGAACATGCCAGATTTTGAAGATGCCTCGCCACCGCACTTCCGGCCTGACGGCTCTGCCAGCAGTGAACCCGTAGGCGTCTTCGCTGCGCTGCAAAATGCAAAAGAGATCTTCGAGGGCCGCTGGACCGAGCGCGCTTACGAAGTGACGAAGAAGGGCAAGGTGCGTAAGTACAAGATCAATAACCCTCCTTCCAAGTGGCCCACCCGCCTGGTTCGGCCGCCCAGCCTCCACGTACTTTACGACCAGATTACCGTCGCAGATAAACCGGTACCCGGCGCAATTCCCATCATCGTGCTGTGGGTCATCAATAACTACGACGCGCTCAAGAAGCTCGGCACCGGACCGTACTTTTACATTCCGAAAATTCAGACCCCGCAGGAAGCGCTGATCTTTGAAAAGCTGTTGTCGCGAGTGGAAGCCACCATTGAGGTGCCAGCCGGTTCGTTCAAAATCAAGGTGCTTTATGAGGAGGGCAATGGTGGCCGTTTCTTGCCGGCGATTGCCTGGGTGCTGCGCCGCCGATTACTGGGAACGAACGTCGGTCGTTGGGATTATCTGGGCAGCCTCATTGAGATGTGGAAGGATGACCCGAAGGGAGTCTTTCCCGACCCGCAGTCCATCGGCATGGCGACTCCGAACATGATCGCCTACCAACGCTTCAACGCGCTGACCATGCTTATGGCCGGCACGAAAAGCGGTGAGCTGACCAATGCCGCACCCATCGGCGGAATGGCCGCGGTCATGATCTATCAGACCAGCGATCCTTATGGCCGTGCGCGCTACAATCCGCTGGCCCTGCGGGCCATGGCAATCGATAAGCTGCGCGAGCGTTTGCTCGGCCTGATGTTTGTACCGCAAGCGCCGCTCCCTGACGGTCAAGCTCCAACCCTGGAAGACATTCTCGCGGGCCGCGTGCAAGGAAAGCTGTATGACGCCTACCGCCAGAGCTGGGTAGCCAGTCCGGAGCCAGCTTATGTGGAGGCTGGCAATGTGCCTTTGCGTGCTTCGCTGGAGAAGCTGCAAGCAATGATCGACGCCCCGCAGGAAATGGTACAGGTGAACGGCAAGGAACTGCCCACCGTCGCCAGCGGCCTCATCGACTCGGAGCGCAGCTTATTCCAAGGCCGCGGCCTGCTGAACGCCCAGGGAAAGATCACGCCTTCTGTGGTCGCAAAGGAAGCGATTGATACGCCGGAAAAGGTCCTGAGCCAGGAACGCTGGGATGCAATTTATGGCGTGCCCAAGGGCGACGTCACCATCGAGCACATTCAGCATTCGTTCTACATGGCGGCGAATTACGGCTACCAGATCCTGAACGGCAACTTCGCCGCTGCCATTGACGACTACGAGCTCGGCCTGCGCTTCATGAACGATCTGGCAACCTATCGAATCTACGTTTCCTGGCTATGGAGCCTTGTCCAACACCAGGGAGTCATTACTAAAGATGGCTACCTGAAAGCACCCAAGCTCACGGAAGACGGTGTCGTTCCGGCAAACAACGTCTTCGCTGTAAAGGCCGGCGCTCGCTTCACGCCTGAGCTGTTCAACAAGGTTTGGGAGCTGCATAACGAATGGACGCGGGCATTCTTCGCCGAACTGGATCGCAGTGGCGACCCGGGCCGCTTTGATCGCAGCAAGGCGCCGTTGATCATGGACCTGTTGAAGCGACAATTGCAGTCGCCCAGATACATCCAGCACAGCGCAAGAGTCCTATTCAGGGTTGCGCAAGCCGACGATCGGCTGCGCGTGCAGATACTGGACGCCCTGTTCGATCTTTCACGAGAGGAAATCGTCAAGCGCGTAGCAGCCGGCACCATGGACAAGGCGGCTTTGGCTGCGCACGATTACGTCTTCGACATCTTTTGACCCGAGGCTAGTGAGGCCTTTCAGATAGCCCATCAGGGGAAAAGACTCCGAACGTTGTCCCTGCGGCAAGGGTTCACGCATGAGTGACAAACAATAGAACATTAGAGGCGACGATCAGAGCGTAGACTCCGCACACACCCCACAGCCGTATCATACTTTTCGTCCGATACACGAGTAACGCAATAAATCCGAGCACGAGCAACTTCGCGGGCCACAGGCCCAACTCACGCACCAGCGGGTTGAGTTCCATAACCCCAGGTATTTTCAGCGCCATTCGGGTGGACAGCAGGTCTCCAACTTGCAGCAAACCGAGAACGATAAAAGGAATGGTTTTTCGGTTTAGGTAGATTGAGTGGCGGTTGTGGTTCTCAATCGCTACGATCTTGGTCTCTGACATGAAGGCGATCCCACCTTGCTTTCAGATTCTTGTCTGCGTTGAGCGCCTCGGGGGCAAAGGGCCCACTCCTACAACTACTTCGGCAGGCCGTGGCGCAAGCTTTAAAAAACCAGTCAGATGATTCTCTGACCGGAGCTCTGCCTGTCACACCCACTAATCCAACACCAGCCTAGACAACGCCGCATTCCATGTCTGGTCACATATGCTCACTTGCCGAACACTCCCCAGATCATGCCCGCGGTGTGAACTTTACGGCGATGTGCTGCACAACGTAACAAGTGAGATGGAAAACGGGCAAGGAGGGTTGGCCCTTTGCCGGACGTTACTTCTTGCGTAGCCGAAGCCGAAACGGGTGCGCTAAGGGTGTTTGCAGAGGTCGAGAGGGTCCAGAGAGAAGGTCTGGTCGTCGGTTTTCACGCCCCAGAAAGTCCTATTGGGATAAGCCTCGCACAATTCACTGTCGCTTTCTGTTCCCTTCGATCGCGCCCATAGAATCCTTTCCGACTCGAAATCCGCTCCATTGTGTACCAGTTCGTCTCCCGGATAATGGCGTTCCAGATCGTAAGAAACCAAAACCAGATGATCACCTGGTTTCCCCTCCAATTGTTGGGCAATCAGCTTGCGAGTATTGGGCAAGGCGAACGTCGAATTGATGGCAGCACTCCCAGTCTGCCTGGTCAGTGACGTCACCACAACCGTGCAACAAACGGCGAGAACAAACGCCCGCTCTCCGTCCTTTCCCGGCTGCCAAAGATAACGCAGTCCTTCCGCCGCAAACAAGTAGACCGCGACAGTTGCCGGCGCCGCATAGTGCGGCATGGTGTAGATACACAGGGCGAGGGCAATTACCGTCGCCAGCGAAACAAACAGAACGATCCGCATGCGGGGTTGGACTACGCTCGAAATCAGGCCCAGCAATATCGGGAAGGTTAGTGCCGGGCCCACGTAGAAAAACCAATCAGAAAGAAAGCGTGCTCCCAGCAGACTGGCTAACCCGGAAATCGATCTCGTTTTCTGGTAACCATATTCTTCTTCCGTAAGTTTGAAGAACTTGGCAAACACCGGATCCCGAAATGTCGGATTGGGTTTAGGTCGTTGCCACAGGAACAAAGGCAGCGGGGAATAAGTGCGTTCGCTCAGAATATGCGGTAGTAACAGAGGATTACCGGTGGTGCGTTGATTGTAGTATCCCATCATCAGCACACCAGCCACTCCGATCGCGACCACGGGCAATACTGTGAACCGAAGCTTCCCTTCTCCGCGGCCCACAGCGCGCACTGACTTGTAGACGAAATACACCAGGAGCGGAATCGAGAACGCAAAGCCTTCGTAGGGCCGCGAGGTAGCCAGCATCAACAAGGAAACCGCGAACACCGATGCGAGCGCCACGCGACGCCGATCGGTTGGTTGCGGCTCGAAAAGACGGGCCACGGAGCCCAGAGCCAGCGCACCGCCCAGCGCAGCCATCGATCCGCCCCAATACGAGTTCATCCAATAGGAGAAAAGAGCGATGCGAACTACGGCCAGCAGCCCACCCACAAGCGCCCAACCCGGAGGCAGGAAGGCTTGCAGCGTCCAACAGATTGCGCCGCATAAGGCGGCGGTGCTCAGGTACACGCCAACCCACGGCTGATGGAAAATGATCTTTCCAATAGCCAGGGCCAGCCCCTGCGAAACCGGGTACTTCGAGTGATAGGTAGGGGTCAGGTTTACGTGGAAGGTTTCGAAATGTTGCCAAGCCGGAGGAGTTGGATTGGTAAGCCTGTGATGGGCAAAAGTGTCGGCCATTAGCAAATAGCTGTATTCATCGTTGATGCGAGGTTCCGGAATTCCAATGAAAGGCAGCAGGACAGCGCGGCCAACGAGTGCGATGGCGATGACAAACAGCACAGACCGAAAATTTGATGCCAGTAGCCCGTCGAGCCATTTCGGCCGGCCTCCGATTGGCAGAAAGCGTAGGCTGACGAGTCCGATCAGGAATGCGGCGACGAGGATGCAGCTTTCCACCGCCAGCATCCGCAGACCGTGAATCGGCACATAATTCATAACGGGGCATTTCCACAGAGGTTTGCGTGCGAAGCGTTAAGAATAGCAGGCTACGAGTCTCGCGCTGGAACGGCTGGATTGTGCGGAGATGGCTTGGACCGTGATACGGCAGCTGTCGCTACTGGACTGCGCAATGTTCTGATGCGTTGTAAGAAAGAAGCGAAGTACGACGGGCCCGATTAGCACAAGTACTCCCGCCGCAAAAGCGCAGGCGATGAGTCTCCGGCGAAGACTAAGAAGCTAGCCGATCTAGTCGTCTGGGTCGTCGGTATCGGAAACAAAATACGTATTCACTGCCACCATGAGGGCTTCTCGATCCACGCGAGGCTCTCGCTGCTGGTAACGTGCCGCCCAGCGTACCTGATTCACAAGGTCGCGAGGATGGCACGCCCGGAGCGGTTCTTTGAACTTAGTTCGGATTACGTGTATCAACTCATCGATGGTGTCGGGCTCACATTGCAGCGCGAGGTCCCCGCAAACCTTGCGGAAAATCTCGTGGAATTGCGGCTCCGACACTTCGCCAACTTTGATCTTCGTCTGAATTCTGCGCAGGAATGCGGCGTCAGCCAGTTGGGCCGGCTCGAGATTGGTGGCGAATACAACGATCAGCTCAAATGGAATCTCGACCTTTTTGCCTCCAGCCAGGGTGAGGAAATCAATTTTGCGATCGAGCGGAACGACCCACCGGTTCAACAGTTCTTCAGGACGCACCCGCTGGCGTCCGAAATCATCGATGATGAGGAGGCCATTGTTGGCCTTCATCTGGACTGGAGCCGCGTAAAATCTTGTGATCGCGTTAAGTTGCAGCTCCAGCATTTCGATGGTGAGCTCGCCGCCGACCAATACCGTGGGACGACGGCAAAGTACCCAACGCTCATCGCTGCCGTGGGAAACGACGCCCTCCACTTTGCCGTGAACATGCGGGTCATAGACGGAAATAATTTGGCTATCGACTTCTACCGCAAACGGTATCCATACCGGATCGGTTGCAATCGCGCGCGAAAGAGCTATCGCAATTGTGGTTTTTCCACCGCCGGTCGGGCCGTACAGGAAAATCGAAGTACCCGAATTCAGGGCGGTGCCAAGCTTTCCCAACATCTTGGCGTCAAGCACCAGATGGGAGAAAGCACGCTCGACCTCAGGCAAATGCACTTCCCGGCCGCCCACGCTTTGTTGGCGGATCCGTTGAACGTAACTCTCCAAAGAAACAGGGGTGGCGCCCGTGTACTGGTTGAGGGACAGTAATTCCAGGGCCCGCGACCTACCTCGAGAAGTGATGGCGACCTCAGCAATATTCCCGGTCATTCCAGTCACTTCGCAAAGCTGTTCTGTGCGCAGACGGCGAAACAGTTCGTCAACTACCCGGAAGGTGAGCCGCATCTTCTTCGCCAGGACTTTCAATGACGAAGACCCGTCAATATAGAGGTTCTTCAGCGCCAGGTCTTCCAGGACCGCTCTTGGCACTCCAACGTCCGCAACCGTTTCCGGGGCTTGCGGAACCACCGGCAGGGGCGCAGTTTCGACGGGATACGACGTATGATCCATCATAGGAACTCCTCAACGCAGCGTGGCAGCGACAAGAAGTTCACTATACAACAACCCCCGACATTGTCAGCAGCGAAAACAAGTTGCGGAAGAACCGGGCGGGCACGAATCGCTGCATCAGGTTGCGGGCGGTTACGAGACGAACCATTCTTGGTACGGAGGGCGGAGGTCTACGTACTGCTAAAATGCGAACAGAAACGTGCCCCCGGCAGTGTGGTGGTGGGAAACTGAGATAGCGGCTGTCGGCAACAGGAGCGTAGTTTGCCCATGGCGATTGTGGCCGCTTCTAGATGCCGATCGCCAACGTGGACATTCCGGATCAGGAGCTTGACATGAGTTCATTGCCGCCTTCGGCTCTTGCGTCTCTGGACGATTCTTTGGTCCTGCCGTTTGAAGGCGTGGAACAGCTCAGGGCTGCAAAATCAATCGATATCGCAGAAATCATCCAAGAGCTTGAAGCGGCTGCAAAATCTGCCCAAGACTTGCGTGCAGTCCTGTCGGCTGAGTTGCCGGAGGCGTCCTGGCAAAATCGCGCGGAACTAGACGCCCTCCTGGAGGAGATACAGACTCGGCCAGAGCCGGAGGCGATGCAGATACGGCCGGAGCCGACCAGTTTAGAGCAGCCGCATGTAGAGGAACCGCACTCCCCTCCTTTGAGTCTCGCTACAGAGTTGGTGCCTGACACTGTAGTGCAGACTGGTACTACTCTTCCCGCCGTGGAATACACGGCCCATACTTCCAGCGAACTGGTGGGTACTAACCCGCTATTTTATGGAAACACATTCAACAATGTGTCGATGGTTCCCTTGCAGTCTGAAGCTGAACCGTTTCCGTCAGCGCAGCGCAGAGTCACAAGCTGGATAACCGCGATCGGAGCGTTAGTAGCAGCCGTAGCCGTGTTGGCGTTTGGTATCAGTCTGGAGAGGCAACTGGGTAAATTACATACCCAACTGATTCAGTCAGCAGAAGCGACAACGCGGATCATGCAAGACGGAATGCGGACCGACCAGAGAGCATGGGTCGGATTGACGGAAGCAACCGTTCATCCGCTGACCGCCAACGGGGGTAGCTTCACCATCAAACTGCAGAACACGGGCAAGACACCGGCGCTTGACCTGCAAGTCGCGGACGTCGCCACGATTGAGGATCTCGATCAATCCGGGCCCCAGCAGGAGCCCAACGTCACAGCCTCTGCCGGCACTTTGATGCCTGGCGGAGTGTACACGACCGATGTCTGGTTCACCACCTCGCCCGACGCCGTATCCGGTCTGACGAAAGACCGCTTGCGGGCCGCAAACTACATATACGTCACCTACAAAGACGTATTCCAAAAAACCCACGCAACGAAGGCATGTTTTTATTGGCGCAAGAGTCTGTCCCGGGTGAAGCCGTGCGACAACTATAACGAACTGAACTGAGCGATGTTAAGGCTGGCTGTTGCTGCACTCGGGATGCTTGCCCACCTCGTCGCGAAGTTTGCTCAGATCAAAGGTGCTGCTCGTTGTCGCGCCCGAGAGGAAGGGTCTGAACTCGATGGACACCGTTCCCGAGCTCAGCACTGCCTGGATGAATTTCAAGCGGTCGACGTCAGTCTTGGCAGCGTAGGCGAAGGTCACGGGATCGCTAGGGGTCCACTCCGTCATTTGCTTGGTGCCGCTTATTGTCATGTTGAAAACAAATTCCCCACTTGTCGCAGTAACGCCGGGATTGTCTTCAACCAGTTGCTCCCCAGGCAAGAACTTAAGAACGTGTGCAGTCTTTTTGCCTTTCTGGGTACAGACGAAAGCGAATGCCGCGGTTTTCTCCTCACCGGACATCAATTGATAGGGCTTCACGGCCAACACACTCAGAACCACGATGCCCTTGCCCTGGGACACATGCACTTCTTGTCCCATTCCCAGCAACGACCACAATATTATCGCGATCAATCCTGACGTCTTCATGGAAAGCCCTCACCAACATAATACTCACAGATGCAAGGCAAGGCTCCCGGAACAGAACGGAAACCCTGCGGCGAAACAGGTTTCCGGCGAGTAATCCCGGCTGAATTACGGATTCAATCGACGGTGCATGAAATCCGTTGCATCTCTATCGCGATCGGCTCATCATATGGATTATGCAGCGTTCATCCGTGTTGTTCGCCCTGCTGACGATTTCCATCTTGATTACCGTCCCTGCGCAAGCCCAGGCCCGAGGTGGTGGGGCAAGCGTGTCTGTAGGCGGCGGAGCGCACTTCGTTGGCGGCGGACACGGCTTCCCGAACGGTCCTCGCCGCGGCTACAACCGCTATCGCAACTACGGAGGGTTCTACGCTCCCTGGTATTACCCCGATTGGGGTTGGGACTTGGGGCCATCCGACTATGAAGAGCCTCCAGCACAGCCGGCATCTCCTCCCGTCGTCGTGGTGCAGAGCCGCGACGATAACCGCCAGCCTGCACCGGTTCCAGCATCTCCCAAGGTGATTGAACTGCCGGACGGCGACGGCGCGGCAATGTCCAAACCTGTCCAGCCGACGCTTTTTGTATTTACCGACGGCGAGAAGCTGGAAGCGCGTCGCTACACGCTTACCCCAGACTCTTTGCGCGTTGAGGTTGGCCGGCAGCAACGCATCATCGCTCTGGACAAACTTAATCTCGACGCCACCATCGCAGCCAACCGCGAACGAGGGATCGATCTAAAGTTTCCCACCGACGGGAGCCAGCTTTTTCTAGGCTTCTGATGTTTTGGTGTTAAAGTCTGAAGTCACTGTGATCCTGAGGCGATAGCTCGAACCCCAACGGACTAGTGCGGTAGATCAGCCCTGCCAGTGTCATTTCGCCGCGACGCCGCGCAGCGGCGTATTTGCCAGGTCAACCCAGCGTTCGCCAACCCCCTTGACGAAGTTCAGCGATTCGATGCGAACCGTGCGTGGACCGGTATAAGCACTCCAGCGTTGGCGAGCAATCTCCAACACCTTCCTGGCTTCCTCCGCATTGTCCATCTTGGCGATGGTGAGATGCGGCATGTACGGCCAGGGCTCTTCGAAATACAGAGTGTGGTGATTGAGTTTGTCGTGCAACTCGCGCAGGCGATAGGCTCCCCGTGCAACTCGCAGGAAAACCGTGGGAGTCAGGGGAACAAAGGTCTCCACATCGCCCATCGTAACTTCGAATGCCGGGATCGACTGGCACACATCCGCAAGCAGCTCCAGCGCCAGCTCTTCGCTGCCGCCTAGCGTACGCGGGGGCAAAATCGTCACATGCGCGTCCGCGTGCGTATGCGCTGGATGCAGGTCGCGGCGTAACTCTTCTACGAAGATTCCCACTGGGCTGCGCACGTACGCAACCGTGGCATATACGAGGGCAGTCATGAACCTCCCTATTATAGCGGCGACGGTGGGACGTGCTGGATTTCCAAGCCTGCAACGTCTCTGGCAGGACGTGGCACGTGGTGCCCAGCGTAGACCTGGTTTAGAATCAGTACAGCAACACAGAGTCGGGGCGTAGCGCAGCCTGGTAGCGCACCTGCCTTGGGCGCAGGGGGTCGGAGGTTCAAATCCTCTCGCCCCGACCAAACAAAGATTGCGGAAATTGATCTGAGAGGGGTCCCTCCTTGCACTCGGGATTTCGGCTGCGGGCTCAGACGCCCGCAAAGCGCCTCAAGTTCAAACCTTTCGCCGCGTCCATCCCTTCCAGTCGTTTGATCCCACGCATGAGGAATTTACGATGATGGTAACTGTCTTCGTGGGCACCAGCGTCGATGGCTTTATAGCACGAATCAACGGCGACCTCGACTTTCTGCCGGAGGGCGGCGGCGAGCCCCACGGTTACACCGAGTTCATTGCAACCGTCGATGCGATTGTCGTAGGCCGCAACACCTTCGAAAAGGTCCTGACCTTTGACGCCTGGCCGTATGGTCAGAAGCGCGTAGTGGTCCTCAGCAGCCGGCCGGTCGACTTGTCGCCGGCCATCGGAGGCGTGTTGGAACACATGTCGGGGGCGCCGGGTGAGATTGTTTCGCGGCTCGCCGCCAGCGGCGCCAACCACCTCTATGTCGATGGTGGAATCACGATTCAACGATTTCTGGCAGCGGGGCTCGTGCAACGCCTCATTGTCACTCGAGTACCTGTGTTGATCGGAACCGGGATTCCTCTCTTTGGCGCCTTGCCGCACGACATTCGTCTGCGGCACGTAATGACTCGGCACTATCCGAGCGGGCTGGTACAAAGCGAGTACCATATTGCGGCTTAACGTCGCTCCGATCGTTTCGGCTCCAGGTTGTGTATCTCTGCGCCACCCACTTTTTAGTTAGCCATTGACAACACCTTCGCGCTCGCCCAAAATCCTTGTTCAGTCCATGGCAGCTGCAAGACCTTGCTTATGAAAGGGACGTCCAATGCGTCGTGTCAGCACCACGTTCGTTCTCGCTCTCTCCACTGTGTTGTTAGCTTCCATTCTCTCAGCCCAACAAACCTCGACGACCGCCGTCCCCAATCTCGTCCGCTATAGCGGGACGTTGAAGGACGCGCAGGACAGGATGTCGGCGCCTGCCACGACCGTGGGCGTAACCTTCGCCATCTATAACCAGCAGGATGGCGGCGCAGCTATGTGGCAAGAGACACAAAACGTCTCCATAGACACCAACGGACAATACAGCGTTGTTCTGGGCAGTACGACAACCACAGGATTGCCTGGCGATCTTTTCTCGCAGCAGGAACAGCGCTGGCTGGGCGTTCAGGTCCAGGGACAAGCTGAGCAGCCGCGGGTGATGCTGGTCAGCGTCCCTTACGCTTTCAAGGCACATGAAGCGGAGACGCTGGGGGGTAAGAGCGTTTCGGACTTTGTGTTGGCCAATGGCACGAATTCCGCAACGAACGCCACCACTACCCAAGCTTCGTCGTCAACGTCCACCGCGAACAATCTTCCGGGAGTGACTGGAGGAGCCAGGAAAGGCGCCGCCAGTGACGGGCCGACGAACTTCAGCGGCTCAACCACCGACCAAATTGTAGGAGTAACGCAAAGCGGCACGGGATGGGCAGTGAACGCCTCGGCGGGCACGAATGGCATCGCGGGTACGGCGACGGCCGCCAGCGGCACGGCTCTAGGCGTAGAGGGCGTGGCTGCCAGCACCAGTGGATACGGAGTTTATGGCAATGCGACTTCAGCCACCGGTTCCAGCATCGGCGTGAAGGGCAACTCGTCCAGCGCTTCGGGAACAGGCGTGCGCGGCACAGCCACTTCCAGCAGCGGCAGTACTACCGGACTTAGCGGATACGTCGCCAGCGCGGGGGGTATCGCCGGCGTGTTTAACAACGCCGCCAGCGGCAAGGTTCTCAGCGGACAGGCCAACGGCGTCGAAGTGTTTTCTGTAGACGGTATCGGGAATGTGAACTCCGTCGGCGGCACGTACCGGATCGGCGGGAACAGTGTGGTCAGCGTTAACCACAGCAGCATATTTCTGGGCGTGGGCGCAGGCGTCCACACTACCGGTAACGCCAACGCTTTCTGTGGCTACCAGGCTGGCGCCAGCAATACCACCGGAGCTGACAATACCTTCTCCGGCTATCAGTCCGGCTTCAGCAATACCGTCGGAGTGGCCAATACCTTCTCCGGCTTAGAGGTCGGCTTCACCAACGTCTCCGGCTCCTACAACTCGTTGTACGGCGACAATGCCGGCTACAGCACCACCACTGGTTCCTACAACACCTTCATCGGTCACAAAGCCGGCTACACCAATACCGCCGGACAAAGGAACACCTTCTCCGGTCTATTGGCCGGCTTTAGCAACACCACCGGCTCAGACAATCTCTTCGACGGCGAGAACGCCGGATATCGCAACACCACGGGCAGCGATGACGTATACATTGCGAATCAAGGCCCCACTTCCGGCACCGAATCCAACACCATCCGCATCGGCACGCAGGGCACTGGCCAAGCCCAGCAGAATGCTGCTTACATCGCCGGTATCTATGGTTCCACCACCAACAGCGGTTCGTTGGTGTTCATTGATTCGACAGGGATGCTGGGCACCGGGGGCGGCAGCGGCCTGGTAACTTCATTCAATGGCCGTACCGGCGCAGTCCTGCCGGTGGCGACCGATTATGGCACTGACTACATTCAGAACGGAACCACCCAGCAGGCCAGTGCGAACTTTAACATCAGCGGCAACGGGACCCTCGGCGGAGCGCTTACCGCCACCATTGTGAATGCCGCAAGCAGCTATAGCATCAGCGGCAGCACCGTGCTGAGCATTGCCAACAGCGGCTTATTTCTCGGAATCGGAGCAGGTACGAGTGCCACCGGTATCGACAACACTTTCTTCGGCAACAACGCCGGCAACAGCACTACCACCGGGACCGCCAACATCTTCGCCGGCGACAGTGCCGGCTTCAGCAACGTCGGCGGTTCCAACAACGCCTTCTATGGACACAAAGCTGGCTATAGCAACACCACGGGCCAGAGCAACACCTTTGCCGGGCTCTTCGCCGGCTACAGCAACACCACCGGTTCGGACAACATCTTCTACGGCCAGAATGCCGGCTACGCCAACACCACCGGCAGCAATGATGTGTACCTCGGCAATTCGGGTCCGACTTCCGGCACCGAATCTAACACCATCCGCATCGGCACGCCGGGCACCGGAGCAGGTCAGCAGAACGCTGCTTACATCGCCGGCATCTTCGGCTCGACCTCATCGTCGGGTGTTCCCGTGTTCATCAACTCGGACGGACTGCTTGGAACTTTGACGTCCTCTATGCGCTTCAAAGAGCAGATCAATAATATGGGGGACAGCACCAGTGCGCTGATGAAGCTGCGTCCGGTAACGTTCTTCTACAAGCCGGAGTATGACAAGGGCGAGAGAACGCTGCAGTACGGATTGCTGGCGGAAGAAGTTGCCCAGGTTTATCCCGAACTGGTGGCCTACGATAAGGATGGCCAGCCGTATACGGTACGCTATCAGTACTTAGCGTCGATGCTGTTGAACGAAGTGCAGAAGCAGTATAGGCGGGCGCAGGAGTCAGCGTCGGTAATCCAGGCGCAACAGAAGGAGATCGAGAGCCTGAAGGGTCAACTGCAAATGCAGAATGCCGATCTGCAGGAGCGGATGTCACGGCTGGAGAAGCTGGTCGGAAATCAGGCCCAGACGGTTGCGTTGAAATAGTCATTCGTTCCTGGCCGTAGTTGCGTGCAACGGTAATTGATCGCGACGACGATTGCCGTTGCCGCACCACACCGAGCAGGACTTTGCTTTGCGGCGAAAAATGCTGGTTTCTCGTGCCTCGTAGTTATGCGTACTCTCGTTATTATCAGCTGCGCCTTCTGCTTTATTCCCTGCCTGTCCGCCCAAAACTGGAAGCAAGTTCACAAGAAAGACGATGTCAAGTGGGCGAAAGCGACCGGGCTGGATCCAACGACTGTCCACAAATTGTGGCGAGCAGCTTCACATGTTCCCGATGAGAAGGACGATGATTCACGCATCGCGAACCTTGACCTGACCGGGCTGGCAGAGCGCCATGATGTGCTGCTGGTGACCTATGCAGGCGAGAAAAATTGTCTGACCCTTACCGTATTCCGTCAGCTCTCCGACATCAATTTCTCGAAGTTGTGGTCGGTTGAGCACCCTCCAGACGCGGCTGGCTTTTGCGATACCTCATTCGGCAGCGCCGAGGCCGGCGCTCAGGATGGCATCATCAACGTGCGGGTGCCAATCTCGGTCGCCGACGGGTCTCTGAAATATCTGATCTATGCCTACGATTGGAACGGCATTGCCTACCGTCTAGCCGGGCAGAAGGAACTCCAAACCAGATAAGAGTAGGCCAGCGACACTTGCCGTTGCGGAATGCCTATTTTCTGGCCGCTTGCCTGCGCTCCCGTTCGTTCCGTGACGCTTCGCGACGCCGCAGGGCGCCTTCGTAGCGCCGCTTCTCTTCTTCTGTCTCGGGAATTACGGGCGCTACTTGCAGCTTTCTGCCGTGACGATCTACGGCGACAAACGTGAGATAGGCCGTCGCAACCTTCTGTCGCGTGCCGGAGATGTAGTTTTCTACCAGGACCTTCACTCCCACCTCCATCGAGCTGTGGAAGACGCGGTTGACTGCAGACTGCAGAATCACCATGTCACCTACGTGCACGGGCACCAGGAAATCGATGTGGTCCATCGAAGCGGTCACCGCGTAGGAGTGGGAATGGCGGTGGGCCGCCAGCGCCCCGGCCAAATCGATCCAGTGCATCAAACGGCCTCCCAGAAGGGCTCCCAGCGGATTGGTGTCGTTCGGCAAAACGAGTTCAATCATCTCGGACTTCGACTCGCTCACCGGCCTCGGTCGTAAATTTCCCTCGTGAAGATCCATATCAATTCCCTAAAAGAAAACGAAATAAGATTCAGCAAACCTAGGAGTCGCGCTTCGCGCCCGCGCGCCGTTCCATTTGCGCCTGCACATAGCACTCGGCCATGCGCTGCACGCACGCGTTGTCGTGTCGCCGGAGCCACGTCCCGCTGGCCTTGGCATACAACAGCTCGCCATGGCTGCCCGGCAGATATGCCCGCTCGCAGACGAACAGCACACGCACGATACCATCGCGCTCTTCTCCCAGCACAAAGCGCACCGCGTCAGCATGGCGTTCGGCAGGAAGACGGTTGCACGTCCTCGCGTAGCCAAGGTTGCAGCCGTGCTTCAGTTCTTCATCGCTCGGCCGCACGCCCTCGTGACCGGGTGCGTTACAGACACCCGCCCATCCCGCGCCCAAAGGGAGCCGCTGGGGAAAAGGCCAATCCGAGTCAAATCGCGAATCCGGCATGAAGAAGGGACAAGCCACTAGTTCCTCGCAAGTGAAATCAAATGCCAATTGTACTGGCAGGCCTTCATCGCAGCCACCATTGGATACGGCGGACTTTCAGAACCCGCCTCTGGCATGCGATTATCGACTGCGGGAGAACCGCTCCATGCCTGACGAGACCCGTGTATCAGCCCTCAAAGAAATCCTGGCAGCCAAACCGGACGACGCTTTTGCCCGCTACGCACTCGGCTTGGAGTATTCCGGCGGTGGAGAAACCGACGCTGCGTTGGCTGAGTTCCAACATCTGCTGGCGGCGCATCCTGACTACACGAATGGCTACTTCATGGCGGCCCAGACGCTGGCCCGCGCCGAACGCACCGAAGAAGCGCGCGCCATGCTACAACAGGGCATCGAATGCGCGCGCCGCACTCGCAATCAGCACGCTCTCGCTGAGATGGAGGGCATGTTAGACGAGTTGGAACGCGGCTGACGGCTGCGCCCGGATTTCGTTCAAAGCATGCTCTGATGGGCGATAATGGCGGCAGCATGTCCCAACGGCCATCTACGTTAGGTATTGGCGGCGCCAGAGCCGTCCGTCGCGCCGTCCTTTTTACGTTGGTACAGCTCGCGTTGGTCTGTATGGGAAGGCTGGCCGTCGCACAGACCAGTGCTGCAGCAAAACTGCTGCTCGGGACCTCCGAACAAAAAGCTGCGATTTCGTCGCCGGCGCCGGCGGCTGCGACAGCGCCGAGTGCTTCGCCAGCGCCGGCTTCGCTGGCCATTCCCTTGCCCGACGTCGCCGCACGTTCAGAAGATCTCAAACGCACGCTGCGTGCGATTTCGGACGGGCTGCCCTCTTCCGATCAACTCGACGCCACCAAAGCCATTCTGGACACGCGCAACGATCAGCTGCAATCCCGGCAAAAAGAGACGGATGCGCTGTTGGAGGCTGCGCCTACGGCCCTGGAGATTCGCGAAGAGGAAAACTATTGGCGTACCGTGCAGAAAGAAACTGCGGCTACGCGGCGAGAACTACTGGACTGGGCCAATGCCGCGCAATCGGCAGTGCAGCAATTGCAGGCGCAGGAACCACAGTGGAGTGCCACGCTCGCAGAGAACCAGGCGACGCCGGGCCTGGGCCCAACCCTGGATGTGATCCAGCAGTCCGTTATCGAACTGCAACAGCTCACGGTGCAGGCGCAAAATCAATTGCTGGCGCTGGTAAATCTCCAGGTGCGCGCTGCCAGCCAGGACCAGCTCGCGCTGGATGTTCTGTACCGCCTGAATAAGACGCAGCAAAACCAGGACAGCCGCCTCTTTGAGCGCGACAGTTTGCCTCTATGGCAAATGAACCAGCGGCGGCAGGAGGGCGAGAGCAGCACCATTTACCTCAATGCTTCCACCCGGCTGCTGGCCATTCGCGCCTTTGCGACGCAGACGCGAGGCCCACTCATCCTGCTGGCAGTGCTGCTGTTCCTGTCGTTATTGGGCGCTTACCGGCTGCGCTGCGCGACCCGCAACCTGCAGCCGACGGATGAGCAAAGCGCCAGGTTTCTGCAGGTGGCCCGTCGCTGGATTGCGCTGGGTTTGCTGCCGCCCATGCTGTGCGCTTACCTGCTGGCGCCGCTGGCGCCTTTGCCGCTGGTTGGCATCGTCATCCTGTGCTCATTCATACCAATTGTTTACCTGCTGCCGCCTTTTATCGCACCACCGCTACGCATCGTGCTGTATTGCCTGTCTGGCGTTTATGGCCTTAGCGCATTTACTGCATGGACGGCGTTCTCCCCGTCAACCAAGCGAGAAGTGCAGTCTGTTCTTCAACTTGTGGTCTTCGTTTTCTTTGCGGTTCTGTTGCGGCCCTCCCGCACGCCGCGTTCGAAGGGCGAAGGCGGTTCAGGTTGGCTTCGCCTCCAGGCCATAAGGCTCGCCGTCATCCTTCTGGGTGTCTCGCTGATGGCCAATCTGTTGGGCTATGTCAGACTGGCGCAGTTCCTGGCAATACTGTGCCTGTACAGTACGTTTATTGCGCTCAGCATGCTGACTGTGGTGCGCGTGTTTACCCTGTTGCTGCTGGAGGGCATTGACCGGCCTGGGGCACAACACCTGGCCGCAGTCCGATACTATCGCGATACCATCGCTCGCTGGGTGCCCAGAACGCTGCAATGGGCGGGAATCCTGATCTGGCTGAGGGTAACGCTGGGACTGCTGGGCCTGAGCGATTGGGTGGACACGAGGATCGCCGCTGTGCGCGACTTTCACATCGCCGGCGGATCTACCAGCGTCACCCTGGGCGGCGTAGTCGGCTTTTTCCTGATTCTGCTGGCCGGGTATGCCGCGTCCAGCGCTATCCGCTTTATCTTCCGCGAGGAACTCCTCAGCCGGTTTAATCTTTCGCGCGGCCTGCCGGAGCTGTTCTCCTCGATGCTGCATTACTTGCTGCTGCTTCTGGTCTTCTTTTTCGCGGTCAACGCCGGCGGAGTGGAGCTGAACAAGTTTACGGTGCTGACCGGGGCGCTGGGCGTGGGCGTAGGCTTTGGCTTGCAGAACATCGTTAACAATTTTATTTCCGGACTTATCCTGCAATTCGAGCGGCCGATTCATATCGGCGACGTTCTGGATGTCGATGGGACCACCGGCAAGGTGACGCGCATCGGCATTCGTTCCAGCACGGTGAAGACCTTCCAGGGCGCAGAGGTCATTATCCCGAACGGGAACTTCATCTCCGGCAAAGTGATTAACTGGACGTTGTCAGAATCGCTGCGCCGGGTGGAACTGCCGGTTGGAGTTGCCTATGGCAGCGATGTCAAGCTGGTCTGCAAGCTGCTCAACCAGGCCGCGACCGCTCACGAAGACGTGCTCACGTCGCCTGCACCCGCCGTCTACTTTAAGGAGTTTGCCGACAGCTCTCTCAACTTCGAGGCCCAGTTCTGGGTGATGCAGGAAAGCAACACGGTCAAGGTGAAGAGCGAGGTGGCACTGGTCGCGATGCAGTTGCTGGATAGCGCGGGCATCGAGATTCCCTTCCCGCAGCGCGATCTCCGGTTGCGCTCGGTGGATGCCAATGCCGCAGCGACATTGCTGTCGGCCAACGGAGATGCCTTGGCGGCGAGCAATGACCGCGAGTTGCCAGCCTCATTCGTCCAGGACGAAAAATGAGACGCATGGCCAGCAACCGCCTACTGCCTCCAGCACCTTGCTGATCAACCAATCCTCTCGTGATTTCTGTCACCCACGCCTGTGATGGCCACTGGCGTAGAATACGAGCATCCGTAATTGTTTCGGCTTGCCGTTGGAAGCTGGCAGCCGTGACCCGGAGGTGACCAGCCCTTGAGCAATCTCCCGCAAACTTTGTCAGAGCTTCGGCGCAGCGAGCGATTTTCCGAAGAGCGCGTGCGCAACCGTCGCGTGAAGGACGAGATGCGCGACAACCTGATGGAACGCCTGCGCGGCAGTGGCCCCATTTTCCCCGGCATCGTTGGGTATGACGATACGGTTGTGCCGCAGATCGTTAATGCAATTCTTTCCCGTCATAATTTCATTCTTCTGGGACTGCGCGGGCAGGCGAAGAGCCGCATCCTGCGGGCACTGACTACGCTGCTGGATCCGCACCTGCCGTACATCAGCGGCTGCGAGATCCACGACAACCCCTACGAGCCGATCTGCCGCCGCTGCCGCGAGTTGCTGGCCAGTAATCCGGAAGACGCGCCGATTGCATATCTGACACCTGAGGAGCGTTACGTCGAGAAACTGGCGACGCCCGATGTGACCATCGCCGACCTCATTGGCGACATCGATCCCATCAAGGCCGCCAAGGGTGGTCACGCGCTGGGCAGCGAGTACACCGTCCACTATGGACTGCTGCCGCGCGCCAATCGCGGCATCTTCGCCATCAACGAACTGCCCGACCTCGCCGGCAAGATACAAGTTGGCCTGTTCAACATCATGCAGGAAGGCGACGTGCAGATTAAGGGCTACCCGGTGCGGTTGCCGCTGGATGTGGCGCTCGTCTTCAGCGCGAACCCCGAGGACTACACTGCGCGCGGCAAGATCATCACGCCGCTCAAAGATCGTATCGGCTCCGAAATTCGCACCCACTATCCGGCGACGGTCGACGAAGGTATTGCGATCACGGCGCAGGAAGCGTGGACGGAACGTGACGGTCATCAGTTACAGGTTCCCGAGTTTGTGAGCCAGGTGATTGAGCAGATCGCGTTCGTGGCGCGCGAGGACAAGCGCATCGACAAGCGCTCAGGCGTGAGTCAGCGGCTGCCCATCAGCGCCATGGAGAACGTGATCTCGAATGCGGAGCGGCGCGCGATTCGTTCCGGGGAAAAGCTGGTCGTGCCGCGCGTCGGCGACATCTATGCCGCCATGCCCGCGATGACCGGCAAGCTGGAACTGGAATACGAAGGCGAGCTGAAGGGCGCTGATAATGTGGTGCGCGAGATCATCCGCGCCGCCGTTGCTCGCACCTACGACAAGTATTTCCACGGCAACAGCAATATGAACCAGGTGGTGCAATGGTTCGATCTGGGAGGCGAGATCCAGTTGCGCGATGCCGCCAGCGCGCATGAGATGCTGGGCAAGCTGCGCGGCATCCAGGGACTTGCTCGACAAGCTGAGCGCGCTCGGACTTAGCGGCAAGGAACCGTCGGAGGTGATCGTGTCGGGAGCGGAGTTCATTCTCGAAGGGCTGTATGCCCACAAGCGCATCGGACGTAGCGAGGAGCGGACGTTCACGGCGGGCGAGAAGCAGCCGCAGCGCGAGAAGCCGCGAATGCGCGACGAAGATGAGGAGCGGGAGTTCCGGAGACAGCGAAGGCCATTTAATTAGCCGCGAGCCACAAGCTTCGAGCCGTGAGCTGCGAGAGACGGCAGCAGGAACTCGGCAAATGGCTGTTCAGCTTTTTTTCTTTTGCTCGCCGCTCGCGGCTCGCAGCTAGTTTGCTTTCCTTATGCGATTCATTAAGTACAAGAAGTACGTTCCCGAGCCCGCCTCCGATATGAGCATGGAGGACCTGCTTGGCGCGCTCTCCAACTACCTGCTCCAGAGCGGATTCCAGCAGCAGTACATGGATTTCTACGATCTGAACGACGCTGAGCAGACGCTGGAAAACCTGCGCCAGGCCATCGCCGAGGCGCTGCTGAACAGCGACGCTATGGATGAGCAGATGCGCGAGCAGATCGAGAACATGAGCAACGAGCAGCTGGAGCAACTGATCGAGCAGCTCATCGAGCGCATGGAGCAGGAAAACTATATCAGCGTCGATCAGCCTCACGATCCGTCGCGCTCGTCCGCGGCCGGCGGACAGGTCGGCGAGAACCAAACGCAGGCGCGATTCGAGATCACCGACAAGGGTCTCGACTTTCTGGGTTTCCGTGCGCTGCGCGATCTGCTGGGTTCGCTGGGCAAGTCGAGCTTCGGGCGTCACGACACGCGCGACACCGCAACCGGCATCGAAGCCAGCGGCGCTTCAAAGACCTACGAGTTCGGTGACACCCTGAACCTCGACATCACCGCAACGCTCTCCAATGCAATTCAGCGCGAAGGCTTGAGCCTGCCGCTGAACATCGAGTACGGCGACCTGCAAGTCCATCAGTGCGAATACCAGTCTTCCTGTGCGACTGTGCTGATGCTCGACTGCTCGCACTCGATGATTCTTTACGGCGAAGACCGCTTCACGCCGGCGAAGAAAGTCGCGATGGCGCTGTCGCACCTGATTCGTACACAGTATCCCGGAGACTCGCTGTCCCTGGTGTTGTTTCACGATTCGGCGGAAGAATTGCCGCTGTCGCAACTGGCGCGCGTGAAGGTTGGGCCGTACTACACCAATACGCGCGAAGGGCTGCGGTTGGCGCAGCGCATTTTGCAACGCCAGCGCAAGGACATGAAGCAGATTGTGATGATCACCGACGGCAAACCGTCGGCGCTGACGCTGGAAGATGGCCGGATTTATAAGAACGCTTTCGGGCTTGATCCCCTGGTGGTAAGCGAGACGCTGAAGGAAGTGTCGAAGTGCAAACGCGCCGGCGTGCTGATCAATACCTTCATGCTGGCCTCTGATTACGGACTCGTGCAATTCGTGCAGAAGGTGACGGAGATGTGCCGCGGCAAGGCTTACTTCACCACGCCTTACACCCTGGGGCAATATCTGTTGATGGACTACATGTCGCGCAAGACGAAGACGGTGCATTGAGAAGCGGCCAGCTGCGCGAAACGTTGTTGCGAAATTGCAACTGCTTTTTGGCGGCGCTGACACATTCCGTTGACATGGCCGCATCGTCGCCCGCGGCATAATTGAACACAACATCGGAACAAAACCGGGGTTAGTATGCATCAAAAGAAGTGCAGGGGGAAAACATCCGGCGGATGAAGTTATCGCAACAAATTCGTGGCTGTGCATTGCTGATGAGCGTAGTGCTCGCGCTCGGGTGTGCGGGATTGGCTTCGCCTCCGAAGCAAACCGATGCTTCGCCCAACCTGGATCGCGGCTTTCAGCAGATGTACAACCTGGACTTCCCTGCTGCCCATGAGACGTTTCGTGCCTACCAACAGGTCAATCCGCAAGATCCGATGGGGTATGTTTCGAACGCGGCGGCGTATCTTTTCTCCGAGTTCGACCGCTTGCACATTCTGGAGTCGGACTTGTTCACCGACGATCACAAGTTCGAGCAGCGGAGCAAACTGGCTCCTGACCCAGCGGTGAAGACGCAGTTCGACAGCGAGCTCACCAAGAGCGATGCCGCGGCTAGTAAGATTCTGGCGCAAAATCCAAACGACAAGAACGCCTTGTTCTCGCAAGTTCTCGCGAACGGATTGCGGGGCGACTACGCCGCGCTGATTGAAAAACGGAATCTCGCCAGCCTAAGCTACATGAAGACCGCGCGGGTGATTGCGGAAAAACTGCTGGTTACCGACCCGACCTGCTATGACGCATATCTCGCGGTCGGAGCGGAGAATTATCTTCTGGGACTCAATCCTGCGCCGGTGCGCTGGTTCCTGCGCGTGACCGGTTCGCAAACCGACAAGGAGCAGGGTCTGGAAAGGCTGCGTCTGACTGCCGAAAGAGGTCACTACCTGGCGCCATTCGCGCGATTGCTGTTGGCGGTTGCGGCGCTGCGCGATAAGGACCGGCCAACTGCGCGGGTGCTGCTGGCGGGCCTGGCCAAAGAATTCCCCAACAATCAACTCTACGTGACCGAACTGGCGCGCATTCAGTGACGCGCCAAGGCTGGCTTGCCGGAAAAGCAGATCCCTCACCGGCTGACGCCGGTTCGTGATGACTAGTAATAAAGGGCTCAGGCGGCGCAGCTAAAGTTGCGCCCCTTCAAAACGCCGGGCGTTCGATCTTCCCGCAACTGCCTGACCTGATTCTCCGCGCCGGGAAATATATAATGCACATCCCATGAATCGGAGTCCCGCATCTGTCATCCGCTGGCTGTTCGATTCAGCAGTGGGTGCCTCCGACCGCCTCATCCCGCGCTGGATCTTCCTGCGCGCGCTCGGCCTCATTTATTTTTCGGCCTTCTATGCGCTGGTGTTCCAGATTCGCGGACTGCTCGGCCCCGATGGAATTCTTCCCGCGGGCGAATACCTTGACGCGGTGACGCGGCAGTTCGGCCAGGCGCGATTCTGGTTTGCTCCCAGCGTGCTGTGGCTCTCCAGCGGCGGACATATGCTGATGGCGATGTGCTGGGTGGGAATGATTGCGTCTCTGCTGCTGGTCTTGAATGTGTGGCCGCGAGCCACGCTGCTGATCTGCTTCGTATGCTTTCTGTCGTTCGTTGCAGCGGCACAGGATTTTTCCGGCTATCAATCGGACGGCATGTTGCTGGAGGCGGGATTCATCTCGCTGTTCTTTGCTCCTGCGGGACTCTGGCCGGGATTGGGTAAAAGCACTCCGCCGTCGCGCGCCAGCCTTTTCCTGTTGCAGTGGGAGTGGTTCCGCATCTACTTCGAGTCCGGGGTGGTGAAGCTGGCCAGCGGAGATATCGAGTGGCGCAACTTCACCGCTATGGACGACTACTACCAGAACGGACCGCTGCCGACATGGGTTGGATGGTATGTGCAACACCTGCCGCACGGAGTTCACGCCTTCGCCACCGGAGCGACGCTGGTTCTGGAGCTCGGCGTGGTCTTGATGCTCTTTCTGCCGCGGCGGTGGCGTATCGCATGTTTCTTCATCGTCACGCTGTGGCAGATTCCGGTGATTCTCACGGCGAACTACACCTTTCTGAATTACCTTGTCCTGGTTTTGGGATTTCTGTTGCTGGATGATCGGTTCATCTTGCGAGTCATGCCTGAGCGCTGGAAAGAGCGGCTGACGTCGCGGGAAATCGCAGTCCAGGCCGCAGACTCAGGCACTGGGAGTGAAAGCCCGGCGATCTCGCTGATCGGCAAGAGGCCGAAACCCATTGCAGCGTTCAAACTCGCGCTGGCCAGCGTGATGCTGATCTGGGTCTTCTACGCAACCACGGTACAGATGATCTGGATGCTGCTGCCCCACGCGCCGCTCCCAGTCTCGCCGGTCGCGGCGCTGGAGCCTTTCAGGATTGCCAACCGGTATGGGCTGTTTGCGGTGATGACTCGCGGCCGCTACGAAATCGAGTTTCAAGGTTCCGACGACGGACAAAACTGGAGAGCGTATCCCTTCCTCTACAAGCCGCAGGACCTGGGCGAAAGGCCGCGCATCTATGCGCCCTATCAGCCGCGCTTCGATTGGAACCTGTGGTTCGCCTCGCTGGGAGGGTGGCGCGAGAACATCATTGTTCCGAGTACCGAGGAGCGATTGCTGGCGGGCTCGCCGGATGTGTTGGCGCTGTTTGCCGGAAATCCTTTTCCGCAATCGCCGCCCAAACAGGTGCGCGCGGTGCTGTGGCAATACTGGTTTACGACAATGGCGGAAAAGCGGGCCACCGGGATGTGGTGGCGGCGCAAACTGCTGGGGCTCTACGCGCCGGTGCTGGAGCGCGAAGCTGACGGGAAGATCGTCGTCGTGGAATGGCCCGATCCTATGCCGCCACACCTGTAGGCGGATTCATGCACGGCTTCGTGCCGTGCTAGTGTTAATAATGCTTGCAAGGCACCATCTAACATGAAACGTCTGCTCGTGGTTCTTGCGGTCCTCATCCTGATCTGCGCCTTATTTTTTTTCCAGCCTGGCGGCTTCCTGGTAGTGAATAATCCGGAGAAGTCGGACGCCATTGTCGTGCTGGCGGGCGATGCGGCCGACAACCGGTATTGGCGTGGGATGGAGTTGCTCCGCTCCGGCTACGGGCAACACATGGTTTTGGACGCGACGACTGGGGTTACTTATGGACATTCGTATGCCGAGCTGGCAGCCGACTTCGCGGCGCGCACGGCTGGGCCAAACGTCTCGCAAGTCAGCGTGTGCGCAATCACCGGGGACTCAACCAAGGAAGAAGCGGCCCAGATAGGCGGTTGTCTACAGCGTTTGCAGCCTCCGCCACATTCCGTCATCGTGGCGACCGACGACTATCATACGCGGCGCGCGTTATCGATCTTGCGCAATCGACTGCCGCAGTATCAGTGGAGCGCGGCCGCAGCCAGGAATGACTTTCTGTTCGGGCAGCCGTGGTGGAAAAATCGCGAGTGGGCGAAGACTTATCTCACGGAGTGGCAGAAGGTGATCTGGTGGCAGGTATTTGACCGATGGCGAAAGTAGAACTTATGCCGTCCCCGCGAGGGACTCAAGTTGGAAATATATCCTACCCAGGACTGCGCCGGGCTAACGTGTTGGGCTCGATTATTTCGCATTCGCTGGGTCCGACGTGTGTCTCTGCCGGGACCAGGGTCGTTCTCAGCAGACACCCAGGACTACGTCCTGGGCTAAACTGAATCGTCCCGCGGTCGCGGGACGGGAGGGGTTTGCTCCGCGATGGAAGCGCGGTAGGAAACGTCCTTCCACAAACTGGTGGGCTGCACGAAGTAGACGCGCACTGCGGCCAGCGATGCCGCCATGAGCACGACGAAAGTCCGTATCGGCGAGGTCACTTTCTTAAGTACCACATTGTCAGGCACGACGCCATCCAGCGCCGCCAGGCCGTAGAACAGCACCTGTCCCCAGAAAGCGGCCGCTCGCCAGTAGGGTGGCAAACCAATGGTCGCCAGGGCAACGGCGATCATGCAATACGGTATGACAATGCGACCGTATTTCCCCGAGACGAAGTGGAAGCGCATGCGGTTTCGCGAACTCAGCAGTCCGGGCATGATTTTCAACATCTGATACAGACCGGCCTGAAGGCGCACCTTGCGGCGAAACTCCGAGTGCAGCACGGTGGGAAAGTCATACATTGTGGCACTCGGTTCCAGCAGGATGCGATAGCCCTGGAAGAACGCGACCAGGGGCTCGTAGACGTCATCGAGCAAAGTGCCGGGGGGCAGCGGCGTCCACAGCGAGCGACGTATGGCCGCGAACGCCCCAGTGTAACCGAAGGTGGAGTCGACGCGGGTCATGCGCTGCCGGATCCAAAGTTCGTAGCGCCAGTACAGGCTGGTCGTTGTCTCCTCGTAGGTCTCGCCCTGCACGATGATGGTTTGCGGGCTTACGGCGCCGACCTTGGGATCGCCGAAGCAGGCGATGACGTTGCGCAGGCAGTTGCGATCGAGCGTCTGGCGCACGTCGTTGAGGACCAGGATTTCGCCCGACATCAGGGGCACGCCGGCATTCAGGGCAGCCGCCTTGCCGCCGTGGGGAACGCGCAGAAACTTCACGCCGTCCTTGGCGAAGGCGTGCGCGATCTCGTCGGTGCGATCGGTGGAACCGTCGGAGACGACGAGGACTTCCATCAACTCGCGGGGATAGTTTTGCGCGAAGATGTCCTTGAGCTTGCGGTCGAGGAACTTGTCGCCGTTGTAAACCGCGATGACGAAGGAGACGGTGCGCAGCTTATCGTCTTTGTGGACGGGATTGTCGGCGCGCCGGGCAAGGAAATCGAGCAGCAGGGGATAGCCAAACAGCGCGTAAAACATAATCGCGCAAGCAAGCGTGAAGACAGCGATACAGATGATCTGGGCAGGATCCAACATCGCGTAGCTAATAAGATACAGGAATCGCGCGGGCAGGGGCGCGGGTTGGCGTTTCGTATCGCGGCCCCGTTCAGAGGGGTGGAATTGCCGGAAGAGCGGGGCAGGCACCATGTATCGTTTGGTGAGTGCAACTCATCAGATCTTTTACGCCGAGAATTCACGCCAAGCGCCGCCATGCGGGCCTTCTGTCCGCGATATAATCAGAGGTTTGCTGCAACTTCGAGTTCCAGCTGGAGATCCCGCGGAAGGAAAATATGCCGACAGACATCATCATGCCCCAGATGGGGGAATCGATTTTTGAAGGGACCATCACCAAGTGGCTGAAGCAGCCGGGCGAGAAAGTTCAGCGCGATGAGCCGCTGTTTGAAATCTCGACCGACAAGGTTGACGCCGAGATCCCAGCGCCTGCCTCGGGCACTTTGCAGGACATCAAGGTGCAGGCCGGCGCTACGGTCCAGGTCAACACCGTAGTTGGCACCATCACCGAAGAGGGAGCAGCGGCGGGTGCAGCAACTCCTGCTGCCACCACCGCGCCGCCCAAGCCGGCGGCCGGCGATGGAAGAGGGGCCACGCAAAGCGCAGCGGCACAGCCTCCCAGTGGCGAAAAGCCACAGAGCGCGCAGACGATTCCTGCCGATCTTTCCAAAGACGAGAAAATTGGGTTGGAGCGGCAACAGCAGGGCAAGGTCGAGGAAGACAGCGAAGTCGGGAGCAGGAGCGTGTTCGCTCCAGTCCGCTGGTCCGCCGCATGGCCAAAGACAATAACGTTGACCTGAGCAAGGTCTCGGGCAGCGGGGTCGGCGGGCGAATCACCAAAGACGATATCGAGGCCTTCATCGCCAAGCACGGAGCAGGGGCGCCTGCAGCGGCTCCAAGCTCCTGCGCCAAGCGTTCCGACTGCTGCTCCGGCGGCTGCGATGCCTGCAGTCACCGCGCCTCTGCAGCCCGTGGGCGGCGTCACGCCGGGCGCAGTCGTGCCCATGTCCGTCATGCGCAAAAAGATTGCCGAGCACATGGTGATGTCGAAGCGCACCAGCGCCCATGTGCATGGCATCTTCGAGGTCGACGTTACCCGCATCGTCAAAATTCGCGAGAGCCAGAAAGCCAAATTCGAGCAAGCCACCGGCAACAAGCTCACCTACACGCCGTTCTTCGCCCGCGCCGTGATTCACGGCATTCGCAAATGGCCCATCATCAACTCGTCGGTTGAAGGCGACAACATTCACTATCACGCCTCCATCAATCTCGGCATCGCGGTCGCGCTCGATTGGGGGCTGATCGTTCCCGTGGTGAAGAACGCCGAGGAGCGCAGCTTTGTCGGATTGCAGCGCGCCATCAGCGACCTCGGAGAACGCGCCCGCACTAAGAAGCTAAAGCCCGACGAAGTCCAGGGCGGCACCTTCACCATCACCAACCCCGGCATCTTCGGTGCGGAGTTCGGATTGCCGATCATCAATCAGCCGCAGGTCGCCATCCTGGGGGTTGGCGGAATCAAAAAGAAGCCGGTCGTCCTGACCGACAAGGAAGGCAATGACACCATCGCGATCCGCTCCATGATGCACCTCAGCATCGGCTACGATCATCGCATTATCGACGGCGCCGTCGCCGATCAGTTCATGGATGAGGTGAAGAAGTTCCTGCAGAACTGGAATGAGGAGTTGCTGTAAGTCGCACCGCTGTTAAGAATCGTGTTCGATAAGAGGTCGACTGCCTCTCGCAGTCGGCCTTTTCCTTTTCTGATGAAAATGTTCCCCGTGGAACATTTGCGAAATATCACAAAGTAACCTGCCAAGCGCCTGGAAACAAACGGTCTTCCGCACATTGGGGCTAGTGATCGAACGCTCGTTCGGAGCCACAAAACCAATTACTCCAACCGGTTGATCACCGCCGCCACATAGCCCGCCCCGAAACCGTTGTCGATGTTCACCACGGTAACGTTCGACGCGCACGAGTTCAGCATCCCCAGCAGCGCCGCGATTCCTTTATACGAAGCTCCGTAGCCCACGCTGGTCGGCACCGCGATGACCGGCACTCCCACCAGACCTCCGACAACGCTGGGCAACGCGCCTTCCATTCCCGCGCACACAATGATGACTCGCGCCTGCGTCAACACCTCGCGCCGCGCCAGCAGGCGATGAATGCCGGCCACTCCGACGTCGTAGACATGCTGCACCTCGTTGCCCATGATCTGCGCTGTAACCACCGCCTCCTCCGCGACGGGAATGTCGCTGGTGCCCGCCGACACGACAACGATCTTGCCTTTGCCATAAACCGTTGCGTCACGCGTCAGACGTGATCGCGCGCGCCAGCTCGTGAAACTCGGCTTTGCGGAATTTGCGCTTCACCGCGCGGACCTGCTCCGGCGAAACCCGCGTGGCCAACACGTTGCTCCCATGCTCCGCGAGCCTGACAAAAATCTCCGCCAGCTGCTGCGGCGTTTTTCCCGGTCCAAAGATGATCTCCGGCATTCCCGCCCGCAGCGCGCGATGGTGATCGACGTTGGCAAATCCCAGGTCTTCGAAGGGCAGATGCCGCAGCCTCTCGACGGCTTCGTCAGGCGAGACCTTGCCTCGCTTCACCTGCTCGAACAGCTTCTTTAGCGACGCCGCATCCATAGTCTTGATCAGTTTCCCGTTTCGCGTTTCAAGTCGGCGGAAGCACCGGCTCCAGCAAGGACAAATCCCAGCACTACTTCCAGGCTCTAGAGTCTGTGGGTGCAAGTTTCATCTTTGCCGGTGGAGTATGATCCACGAAAATCAAGCGCCGCAGGTGCGACATATCATAGCCCAGCACGCAGCCCGCCGCAGCGGGTAAAGTGGAAAAGATGCCGAGACCCTCGGGGGCGGCACGTTCTCGGTTCCCGTTCCGAATATGTCATTCTGTCCGACAGCCCTCAATGCCCAGCGCCGTAGGCGGGGCATAGTCTAGCCCAGCACACAGTGCTGGGTAATCCAGATAAAATCGTTGGAGTCCCGTAGGGACGACACCATGCCCGATTCAACTCCACGCATTCTCACCATCGCCATCACCGGCGCCAGCGGCTCCATCTTTCCCAAACATTTGTTGGATGCCCTGGAGCGCGACGACCGCGTGGGCACCATCAACCTCATTCTCTCTGACAGCGGCCTGCGCGTGATGGCCGAAGAACTCGGCGTCTCCGGCCGCAACGATGTCGTAGCCAAGCTGCTGGGGCGCGCAGCCAACAAGATTCAGCAGCAGAACAACAACGACATCGGCGCTAACGTCGCCAGCGGGTCTTACCCCACGGACGCCATGATCGTTCTGCCGTGCAGTATGGGAACGCTGGCACGCATCGCCAACGGCATGGCGATTCACCTCATCGAGCGCGCCGCCGACGTCTGCCTCAAAGAGCGCCGCCCGCTGATTCTCTGCGTGCGAGAAACGCCCTTCAATCGTATTCACCTGCGCAACATGACTCTCGCAGCCGAGGCCGGCGCGACCATCTTCCCCATCATCCCGGCTTTCTACTTTCACCCGGTCTCCACCGACGAAATCGCGCGCGAGTTCGCCAACCGCGTGTTGCAACACGTCGGCCTGCCTCAGTCCGGAGCGTACCAGTGGAAGCCGGAGTGACGTCGTCCCAGCGTCAGTGAGAACTTGGCATCTTCTGCCAGCTAAAACCGTTCGGATTGGTGTAATTGACGTATTGGTAGCTGAGGGTAATGGAGTTGCTTTTGCCCTTTTCATTCGCGACGGACGCTTCAAAGTAATACTGACCGCTAATGAAGCTGTCGCCAGCGGGGTGCGGCGCGTCGAATTCCAAGGTCGAACCATCAGGAGATGGGACGTTGCTCACCAGCGCGCTTCCGATGCTTACGGTGTTGCCGGTGGCAGTAAATCCTTTGCCGCTCACTCTGATCGTATCGCCCGGTAAGACGCCCACATTCGGGTAAAGAAGCGAGATCGATACCGGGGTAGGCTTCGGCGCAGTGACAGTAAGGGGCGCTTCGTTGCTCCTCACCATCTCTCCCACAACCTGGATCCGATAGGTGCCGGGCGGAAACGGGACACCGCAGAAAGTCGGGTGCCGGTCGTTAACCTGCGGGCATTCAATCATGCCCACCTGCTCAGGAAGCACCGGAACGCAATTGCCGCCGACGTCGACATAACCAGGCCCGGCACAAGCCATAATATTTTTAGACGGCGGAATTCGGAAGCTCATCGACTTCCCATCCGAAGCGACCGCCGGAGGCGCCATCGTTAGATCCGGAAGCACCATGAAACGCGGCTCGAGATTGAAGTACTTCAAAGCAAAACCGCTGCCGTAAAGTGTGACCATCGCACCCGGAGCGGCCGTCTGCGGCTCAATCCTGGAGATCACGATGGGCGCCTTCAGTTCGCACGTTTTCATCATCCTATCCACATCCCGCAAAACCTGCCTCAGTTCCGGAGAGTCCCTCTTGGGCAGTGCGTTCACGTCGTTTGTATCGTAGGCAAGCGCGATAATGTATTCACTCTCCGGTCCGGCACCCATAGAGTACGATCCAAACCACGCGGGTTTGCCATCCGATGGGAACTTGCAGCCGTAATCAACATTCGGCTTTGTCTCATAGGTATAAAGGGGTCGCATCTGGATCCTGCTCGTCACGATCATCTTCCCAGGCTGAGCACAACTTGTCATCCATGGTCCATCGACCTCCCGCATCACTGCTTCGACGCTCGGCAGTCCACTGGCGATATCTTCCAAGCTGCCGAATGCCCTGCTGTGCGTAAGGATCGGATTTATGGTCAGGACGTAGTTGCCGTGAGCGACTTTTACGAGCGGCGGCGACGAAGCATCGACCGTCCAGCCAGGTACGATCGTCACCCTGACATACTCGTTTTCGAAGTGGCTGCCCATCGCCGGTGGGCTTTGCGCGAAGGACACTTTCATCGCGGCAAGCACGACAATGACGAACGCCACAATCCTGCCGGGCATAATGCGAAATATAGCACGGAACTGTTGCAGGCTCTCTGGCTCTTCGGGATTGGGTTGGCTCCGCCCGGAATTCAGTTTTCCTCGCGAGGGCCTTTGCTTTTCAATAACATAGCCCTGTGATGCGGGTCACCATTCAATGTGAGATTGTCCCGCTAAAGGGCCAATTCCGTCCGTTCACTCCATCCTGCTTGGCCCTTTCGGCTCCGGGTTATTACCTTAGTAACAGTAGAGAAGTGTGGAGCTTAGCCCACTGTGGGGTGGCACCACCATCATCCAAACTCGAGAGGCGTAAATGCACAAACCCGTAAAGTATGTTGAAAAGGCTGTCACCGTTGCCGCCAGAGGCGCATGGGTAGTCTTCGACAAACTGAACAGCATCCATCCCAATCCTTCGTTTACGCCCAAGTGGTCCGATAAGCCTCTGCTCAAGTCCTACCAGAAATCCAAGCCGCCGCTCGGCTGGCCGCGTAGCACCGATTCTCTTTGCCCCAAGTGCGTGCCCGACATTCGCCAGCAGATCATCGACGGCAAGCTGCCGGTTGAAGTCCTGATGAACGAGAAGGCCGGCGAGATTAAAGCGCAGATCATCGAGCGCGATGGCAAGATCCTGATGGTGAAGGACTGCCCCATCCACGGCCACTTCGAAGACGTGATGGCCATGGACACTGCGTTCTTCAAGCACCTTGAGGATGTTTTCCCCGGACGCGACATCCGCGCCCACAACGACGAGAAGCTGCATCACCACGGCAGCAGCACGGTAAAGCACGGCCGCGGCTCGGTGCTGACCATCGACCTCACCAACCGCTGCAACATGATGTGCGATCCCTGCTTCATGGACGCCAATCAGGTTGGCTTCGTGCACGAGCTCACATGGGACGAGATTAAGACCATGCTCGACAACGCCATCACCATCAAGCCGCGGCGTCAAATGTCGGTGCAGTTCTCCGGCGGCGAGCCTACGCTGTCGCCCTATTTCCTCGATGCGGTCGCGTACTCGCGCAAGGTCGGCTACAACAGCGTGCAGGCCGCCACCAACGGTATCGAATTCGCCAAGAGTTTTGAGTTCGCAAAGCAGGCTGCCGAAGCAGGTTTGCGTTATGCCTATCTTCAGTTCGATGGCATCGGCAACGCCGCCAACTCGCATCGCCTGGTCGGCAATCTGTTCGATGTGAAGTTGCAGGCTATCGAGAATCTGCACAAGGCCGGCGTCGAGATCGTTCCGGTCGTCACCATCGTCAACGACCTCAACAACGAGCAGGTTGGCCGCATCATTCAGTTCGCCCTCGACAATCCTAAGCGCATCTCGTTCCTCTCGTTCCAGCCGGTTTCGTTCACTGGTCGCGACGAGGCCATCACGGACGAGCGCCGTCATGCGCAGCGCTACACTCTGTCGCATCTGGCGCACGATGTGAAGAACCAGACCGGACTGGGCGAGCCCACTCGCGACTGGTTCCCCATTTCCTTCATGAGCACCTTCTCCGACTGGGCTGACCTGGTTCACGGCCCCGACAAAGATTGGGGCTCGCTGAGCTGCGGCTGCCACCCGAACTGCGGCGTCGGCATGGCCGTCATGATCGACAAGGAAACCAAGGAAGCGGTTCCGGTCACGGCGTTCCTCAACGGCGACACCATCGCGAAAGACATCGCGAAGGTGAACGACGCGGCCCGCGGCAAGTGGATGTCGATTGCCGGCATGACCCTGGCGCTGCTGAAGAACTACGATCCCTTCAAGTCGCCGACGCACTTCAAGTTCACCGATCTGCTGAAGAAGTTCGACAAGACCTTCGGCGCGACCGGAAAGAGCTACGGCAAGGTCAGCGGCGACCGCACCGAGACCGACATCGAGAAGCGCCGGCGCGATCGCTGGAACTTCCTCTTCGTCGCCGGCATGTGGTTCCAGGACCTGTTCAACTACGACTTCCGCCGCACCGAGCAGTGCATCATTCCCTACGCCACGCAGGAAGGCGAGATCAGCTTCTGCGCTTACAACACCGGCGTGGGCTGGCGCAACATCGTCGAGAAGATGCACATGACCGCGACTCTGACAAAGTGGTACGAGGAGCACGGACGTCACGAGATCTTCGCCGGCGGCAAGAAGGTCGGCCTCGAAACCACCGCGCACACCCTCAAACTGGTGGACGACCACGTCAACGCCGCCGCCAACGACACGCTCGACAAGCTGGGCATCGCCAAGAACGCGCGCCAGGAGAAGTTCGCGGCTCGCGACGCGAAGGTCAAGGCCGAAGCCGAGAAGGCGCGCATGATGGCGCTCTACAAAGAGCACGTGCTGGGCGAAAAGCCGGTCAGCCAGGAAGGCTTCATTCCCCTCGGCAGCATCGGCGGCATTACAGCCCGCGGCCCCCGCAGTGGAAGAGCGCGAAGCGGTCTACGGAGACTAGTTCCCTTTCAGCATTCGTTTTGAATGACTGGCCGCGAAAGCGGCCAGTTTTTTGCTTGGCAGTTCGCTCAACAATCCTGTGCTTATGCCTCGCGCGGGTAGAGCAGCGCTTCAGCGCCGCGTCCAAGCCTCCTTTATTTTTGTCATCACGAGCCGGGCTTTAGCCCGCGCAGGGATCTGCTTTCGCCTTTGGCGATAAGATAGGCCTATATGGCCGAAGGCGACTCCCATCTAGTCTCCGTTCGAGATCTCGAAAGCCTGCTCGCTGAACTGAGGCTATCCGGGACCGATCCTTCGCGCGAGCATCTTCGCCCCTGACTCCATCAGCTGGAAAATCAATCGCGAGTCGGCGCTCTTCCTGGCAGCGGGCCGAGCCGCGCTGTTGCAACTGGCTCACCCCTGGGTGGCCACGGCAATCGCGGAACACTCCCGGACATTGAACGATCCGATCGGCCGTTTTCACCAGACTTTTCGCGTGATGTTCACCATGGTCTTCGGCTCACTCGAGCAGGCCTTCACCGCGTCGCATCACCTGCATCGCCGCCACCAGAGCATTCGCGGAACGCTTGCCGCAAACACCAACTCGATTCCCGCAAGGAACATCCTACGAAGCCAACGAGGTCTCCGCGCTCTGCTGGGTCTACGCCACGCTGATCGACAGCGCCCTTCTGGCCTATGAACTCGTGCTGCCGCCGCTGCCTGACGCCGAGCGAGAACAGTACTACGCGGAGAGCCGCAAGACCGCCGCGCTCTTCGGCATTCCCCGCGAATACTTGCCGCCGGATTGGGCTCGGCTTCTGCAAGTACATGACATCTGCGTTGCAATCAGACATGCTGGGCGTCAACGCAGCCACGCGCGAGATGGCGCGACGACTGCAAAACGGTGCAGGCCTCAAGGTTCGCCCACCCTTCTGGTATCGCGCGCTGACTACGGAACTGTTGCCGCCGCGCTTTCGCGAAGAGTTCGGTTTCGCCTATGGAGGTCGCGAACGAAGTTCGGCTTCACGAGCGACAAGATGGCTTCGCCGGATTTATCCTCGCCTGCCGGCGTCGCTGCGCTTCGTCGGCCCTTATAACGAAGTCCAGTCACGATTGAATGGCTGCCCACGTCCGAGCCGAATGATCCGGCTGAGCAACAAGCTCTGGATCGGTCAGCCCTCGCTGCTGATCTCGCCGGATCAAAGCTGATCCCCGCTTTCCCCGAGCCCTGACATTTCCCTCTCGCCGGCAGCGTCGCAATTCACCGCGACCCCGCATCCAATTTCGGTGTAGCATGTACAGCAATATCAGTTCTGGTTCGTGGGGAACCGTTTGCCAATGTCAGCGGAGATATCGCAATGAACATTCTGCTTCTGTCCATGCCCGACTCGTTCGAGCACATGCCTACCGTCGCGGTCCGCATGCCCAATGGAGCCTTAACCTCGCTGGCTGGAAATATCGACCCGCATCACACAGGTTGCGGTCGCGGACCTGATCCTGGTTCAGAACAAAGTACGCGAGACGGTTGAGCAGCTAGTGCGCCGAGCACAACCCCCACATTGTGGGACTATCCGTAATGACCTTCCAGCGCAAGACGGCGCTGCAGATCGTCGCGCTGGTGCGCTCTCTGCGGCCGGACGTGCGCGTGATCGTGGGCGGCTACGATCCCAGCCTGGCGCCCGCGGCTTACATGGAAAATGGCAACGGCGTGGATTACATCGTGCGCGGCGAAGGGGAAATCACCTTTCGCGAGCTGCTGCGGGCCATCGAACGCGGCGAGCGGCTTCGACAAGATTCTCGGGCTCACGTATCGCGCCGAAGATGGCTGGCACGAGAATCCTTCGCGCCCGGTCCATAGCCTGGAGGGCGATGAGATCCGCTTACCCAAGCGCGACGCGCGGGTGCTGAACAACTACACCATGATGGGCCGGCCAGTTGATGTGGTCGAGACCTCGCGCGGCTGCACCTTCGATTGCGGCTTCTGCTCCATCATCGAGATGCGCGGCCGCAACTTTCACACCTACACATTCGATCGCGTCCTGGCCGACATTCGCGACGCCCGCGATCACGGCGCCCGCGCCATCTTCATCGTCGACGACAACATCAGCCTCAACATCAAGCGCTTTGAGGCGCTCTGCCAGGCCATCATCGATGCCGGCCTGAACGACATTATCTACACCGTGCAGGCGATGACATCGCCCATCGCGATGCATGGCGATACGCTGGCGCCGCTGATGCGGAGAGCGGGATTCCGTTATGTGTTTCTCGGCATCGAAAACATTCTCGAAGACGATCTCCAGTTCCTGAAGGCCGCGGCCAAGAACGAATTTCGCGAGGCTGGACGCAAGACCGGCAATGCCACCTTGCGCGCGATTGACTACCTGCACAAGAACAAAATGTATGTCGTCGGCGGACTCATCGTCGGCAATCCCGACGACACGCGCGAGTCCATCCAGGCCAACCTGGAATTTGCCCGCGAGTACGTGGACTGGCCCTACATCCAGCATCCCACGCCGTATCCGGGCACGCCCATGACCAAGGACTTTCGCGCGCGCAACCTGATCAAGATCGACCGGCATGGAGGAGTACGACGGCACCACCGCCGTCGTCGCCACGCAGCATCTGCAGCCGGAGGAGATCGAGTACGAACGCTGGCGCGCCGAGCGCTGGATGAAGACCCGGCATATGCCAGCGGTGATCGCGCACGATCCGATGTTCGTTCTCCGCAACTGGTGGAAGATGCTGTCCCACACCTTCCGCGGAAGCAGTATCAAGTCCGTGCTCGGCCTGGAGAGCGAGCGCAAGGTGTTCGAGCGCTATCGCGCTATCCGCAGCGCGGAACGCGTTTATCTCTAGCACCGATTTCTCAAATCGGTTTGGGTCAGGGCACGGCTGCAGAGACTGGGTGAGACCGATTTCTTCCACCCCAAGCGCGGCCAAATCACGGTATAACTTCATCAGGTCATCTTTTCATGCTGCCAGGTTCTGATCCTCAACAAAAGAAGGCAGGGCTCGCCCATTGGGCGGCGCGTGTTTTGGAAGAGTGCGACAAAGCCAGTGCGGGCTTTGCCGCCGATCCCGTGCATGACTTGCGAGTCGCGATCCGGCGTTGCCGTTCCATGGCAGACGGTTTTCTCTCTGTCGATCCGGACCCCGCGTGGAAGCAGATGAAGCGGTTGGCCAAGCCCTTGTTCAGCAGTCTGGGCGAGCTGCGCGACACGCAGGTCATGTTGGAGTGGGTGGCAAAGCTCTCACCGCCCGGCGATCCAGTTGGTGAAAGTTTGTCAGCCGCACTGGCGCAGAAGGAGACGGCGCTCAAAACTGCTGCGCAAGGTGTCCTCGCCAACTTTCGATCGCAAGCGCTGGGCTTCACTGAATGCGCATCTGGCAAAACGTACTGGCAGGATTCCGCTGGGAGGCCTGGTTTTTCAGCATCTCGCGCTGGAACGCTGGATGGAAGCGCATCAACTTCACCGTCGCGCGCTGCGCAATCGCAGCGCAGTGGCTTATCACCAGTTGAGAATTGGAATCAAACGATTTCGTTACACGGTGGAGAACTTTCTTACCGCAGCGGCACGCACTCTGGGCAAAAGATCTCCGCGACTTGCAGGACGCTCTCGGCGAGGTCCACGACCTGGACGTTTTGCGCGCCCTGATCAGAGCGCACGCTAGTATTGCGGCGGAGGAACGTTTACGTTGGCAGAAACGAGTCTCAGAGGAACGGCAGAAGCGCTTGGATCTTTATCGTCACAAAATGATCGGCAAGCATTCGCTGTGGCAGGTGTGGCGTTCCGAGCTTCCCAGCGGGCACGTACTGGAGGAAGCAGCGTTAGAGAAGTTGCGGAGTTGGGCGTCGTTTCTGGATCCCGACGTTGCGCACACTGTCCGCGTTGACCAGATCGCTCTACAGCTTTACGACGGACTCTCACGTTGCCAGGTTTTCTCCGCGCGGCCTGAGCATCGCCGCATTTTGGAAGCAGCCGCCATTTTGCACGAGGTCGGAAAAAGTAAGAGCGCGAACGGAGACACCGGCACACGCCCAAAACGCGGCTATCGCATGGTCTCCCGGCTGAATCCTCCATTGGGCTGGAGCGAAGAAGAAATGCACTGCGTCGCAGTGCTGGTTCGTTATCATAGCGGCGATCTGCCTTTGACCAGCAACTCCTCGTTTGTGGGACTCAGCGCAAGTTGGCGATCGGAGCTCTTGCCGCTGATTGGAATCCTGCGGCTGGCAAACGCATTCGATCAGGCGCACGATGGAAGCATCTCCCGCGTGACGGTCGAACGTCAGAATGGTTTCCTGGTGGTGTACGGGCAGGGACTGCGACGAATAAGCCGGACAGCCGAACGGATCGCTCGAGCGCGATATCTTCTGGAGACGACATCGCGGCTGCCGATCATGATCCGCCCCATGCCGGCCAAAACCATCGCGTCTTCGCGAACCAGGAGATCGCAGCGACGCGCCGCCGCCGTCTCCTGATCACGAACAAAGATCATGCCGCTGGGCTTCTGCTCTTTTTCTTGTAGGGATCGCCAACGAATACGAATGGATATTTCTTGAGTGCCATAAAATCGCCGGCCTCGGCGTAACGCTCGACTTCGGCCATCAGGTTTGCGGCCTCGTCTTTGGGCATGTTCTTGGTGACTTGCCAGAATTTGTGCGGGAAAAACCAGATGCGCTCACGATGATCAGCTTCTGCTGGGGCTACTGTTTCAGAAGTTGCTGCCATAAATGCTCCTCCCACAATGTGAGACATGGGAAAATACTCGAGTTCATTTGGAAGTAGGGCCTGTTTTTGAAGGTCTTGCAACGACTTCAATTATGAACCTCGCGCTGCGCATTTGTAAACATACAGTTGCCATTTTGTGGCACTCAAGATGCCTGTCATAATTTGTGGTCGTCTTTTCTTCGACTTGCGGCGATCATCCTGGGCAGTTTCATTTCCGGAAGTCGGCGTCTTTTCCACTGAGGCGGGCTTCTTGATCGCGAATGATGATATCGCTGTACTCAGACCGAACCAGTTTGTCCCACATCGTGGGATAGCAAAAACAACTCACTTCGAGCAATCGTTAGCTGCGTCAGGAGCGCCCAGGTTCGGCGCCCAGCGCTTCTCTGTGCAGCCTGGCGACCGCACGAAAAGCATCGCGACGCTCAGTAATCCAGCTCGGCCGGGCGTCCGGTCAGCCGCTCGATGCGCTTGGCGATAGGTGGGTGCGTGGAAAACAAGTTGGCGAAGCTGACGCCTCCCAACAGAGGCGCAACGATGAACAGGTGCGCGGTTGAAGGCGAGGCCTGCAGCGGGATGCGCTTGGAGTCGGCATCCAATTTCTTCAAAGCGCTGGCCAGCGCATAGGGGTTGCCAGTGATCTGTGCCCCGGTGGCATCGGCCTGATATTCACGGGAGCGCGAGACCGCCAGCTGAATCAACGTCGCTGCGATGGGAGCGAGAATGAGCATCAGCAGGCCCATTAATCCCCCACCGCGGTCCTGGTCGTCGCGGTCGCCCATGCCTCCAAAAAACGATGCCCAGTATCCCATACGCGCCAACATGGTGATAGTGCCCGCCAGGGTAGCCGCAACCGAGCTGATCAGGATATCCCGGTTCCTGACATGCCCGAGTTCATGCGCCAGGACGCCTTCCAGCTCTTCGTCGCTCAGCAGGTTGAGTATGCCTTGGGTCATCGCTACGGACGCGTGATTCGGGTTACGCCCGGTGGCAAAAGCATTCGGCGAATCCGTGGGAATCACGTACATCCTGGGCATGGGGATGCCCATTTTCTGGGTAAGGCGCTCAACCGCCGCGTAGGCACGAGGTAGCTGTTCCCGGCTGACTGGCTGCGCCCGATACATGGCCAGGGCAATCTTGTCGCTGTAGAAGTAGGAGACGAAGTTCATGACCACCGCCAGACCGAAAGCAATGACCAACCCTCGCTGGCCGCCGAAAATCTGGCCCATAAACAGTAGAAAAAGAGTCAACGCGGTGAGTAATAAAGCTGTCTTGAAGGTGTTTCCCATATCTGCTAAGTAGATGCTACTGCCGGTCCGCAGTTGCGCAAAATCGGTTGCCGGTTGTCGGTAGCCAGTACCCAGTAGCCAGTTGCCGGGCAACTGACTGCTGACAAGTGCCTGCTGACGACTGTAGTATTTCCCCATGTCCGAGTTGCCCATTCTTCACGCTCGCCAGCACAAGCCCCATGAGGAGTTGGTTCTGGTCGGCTTTCGTTTGGACGGAGAGCACGACGGTCCGCAGTTCTACACCGTGTTGGCTGTCGGTGGCGACAATGAACGACCGATCACGGCTGAGGGACGTCTGCTGTTCTTCCCCCATCCGGGATCAGCGGCAAAGGCGCTTGCGCTTGATCCTGACATGGCAAAGCTGGGACAGGCTCCGCAGGAAATCGAGACATTCTGCGATGTCGCCGAGGCTTTACACCTGATCAATTCGCAAAACGCTGATCCCGACGGAGTGATCCTCGATTGCCTGCTGGTGTTCGACGATCTGGTGCGCGCCACTAAACTGCACATGCCCGACCGCTACCAGGGCATGCTGACCGAGTTGGCCGCGCGCCTCACGGAACGAGCGCAGTTGCGGGACATCTTCAGCAGCAACTCGCTTCGCGAGCATGTTGAAGATGCGTTGTTGTGGTGCGTGGGAGCCGTCGCGATGAAATCGCGAATGGTCGGCGAGTGAGCGGCGAACGCCTTATACTTCAGCCGTCAACGGCCTGCATGCCCTCGGCCAAGAGCTATTCCGAAGTGAAGTAGTCCACGGTGATGGGATTTTCGAAGAGCGAGTAGTCGCGCGTCACCACGGTGATACCGCTATCGGTAACGTGATACTTCTGCCGGTCGGCTTCGGTGTCATAGCCGACAACCGTTCCCTCCGGTATCTGAACGTCGCGATCGATGATGGCCTTGCGGATGCGGCAATGGCGGCCGACATTTACATGCGAACACAGGATGCTGGAGTCGACCTGGGCGTAGGAGTTCACTCTCACGTCCGGTGACAGGATGCTGTTCTTTACCGCTGCGCCGGAAATAATACAGCCCATGGAGACGATGGAATCGTGCGCCTCGCCGGTGCGCTCAGGATCGTTGAAAACGAACTTGGCAGGGGGATACTGCCGCATGTGGGTGCGAATGGGCCACGCCGCGTCATAGAGGTTAAACACGGGCGCTACCGAAACCAGGTCCATGTTGGCTTCGTAATACGCCTCTAATGTTCCCACGTCCCGCCAATACAGTGCTTCCTTCTTGTTTTCGTCGATGAAGTTGAAGGAATAGACCTTGTAGTCGCCAACCATGCGCGGCAGAACATTGTGGCCAAAATCGTGACGCGAGGTTTCGTCTTCGGCGTCCTTCAGTAAGGCCGGAATGAGTACGTCGGTATTGAACAAATAAATGCCCATCGACGCGGAAACCATGCGCGGGTCGTAGGGAGAACGCAGGTCGGTGACCTCGGGCTTCTCCTGAAAGCCCACCACGCGACCGATGCGATCGATTTCCACTACCCCAAAATGCTTGGTCTCCGAAGGATCGACCAGAATTGTCGCCAGCGTCACGTCGGCGCCTGAGTCCTTATGCTGACGCAGCATCCGGTCGTAGTTCATCTTGTAGATGTGATCGCCCGACAGGATGAGCACGTGGCGCGGCTGCTCGGAGCCGATGGAGTAAATGTTCTGGTACACCGCGTCGGCGGTCCCCATGTACCAGTTCTCGCTGACGCGCTTCATGGGCGGCAGGATCTCAATAAACTCACCCAACTCGCGGCCGACAATGTTGCCCCACCCTTCACGGATGTGTCGGTTGAGAGACAGCGCTTTGTACTGGGTGAGGATGTAAACGCGCCGCAGATCGGAGTTGATGCAATTGGAGAGGGTGATGTCGATAATGCGGTAGATGCCGCCGAAGGTGACGGCGGGTTTGGCGCGGTCGCGGGTCAGTGGGTAAAGACGTTCGCCCGCTCCACCTGCCAGCAAGACTCCCAGGGTGTCTCTCATCTGCCGGTGCCCCTAACGCCGTGTCTTCACGTTGGATTAACAGCCGCCTCGGTTACAGGACATGCGCCCACTACACAAATCGCAGCCGCATCTTAGCACACACTGTCACGGTCGCCTGTGCGAGGCACCCGTTCGGAGGGTGACTTCACCCGCCATCCTCGACGCTGATGCGGAGCGACTTCAGGAACTGAGCGTCCTGGGAGGTGATTTTCAAATCGGCGGCGGAAAGCCGGGATGCAGGCAAGCCTTCCTCCGTTTCGCTCTCCTCGCGCTCATTGAAACCGATCGTGGCCTCCAGCACAACGAAAACGTCGTATCCGCCGTCTTTAATCCGCGAGATCACCTCGGCGATCTGTTCGGAATCAGAAAGCGAATCATTGATAGCGTCCCCCAGCTCCTTAATCATGCTCTTGAGTTGCTTGTCCATCATTTCACCTGAGCCTTTCGCGGGCCCGTCGATACAGAAATGTTCGCACACCTCGCTCGAACGTGAAAGGCTTGTTGCGCCCGGCGAACCCGCTTCTGTACTAGTTAGGATGCCAGAGTTGGGGCGCGAGTTTTGCCTCGGGTCCCGCGTGGGCCCTGCGGAGCAGGCAACCCCGGCTGCTAGAATAACGATGACCGGCGCACGCGAGGTGAACTTTGCCATCCCCCAATCTCAGCACGCAAGGGCGCGCCCTGCTACGGGTGGCGGGACGCAAGACCGGCGAAAATCGCTGGGTCCGGGCGTTTTACAAAGCCGGCAGCGTCACTCTCCGGAACGTCAGCCGGGTGCTGCATGTGCTCTGGCTGGAGGTAACCGGATTGTTCTTCCTGGCGCTGGGCGTTTGTCGGCGCAGCCGCGGCAGTCCGGGAATATCATCGCCGCAGCCTGGGCGCCGGCTCTACGGGAAAGATGCTGCTGGCCGCGACCTTCGCCCTGCTGTTTGCCTACTTCGGAGTCAGTTCCTTCTGGCGATCGCGAAAACGGCAGCATTCCGTAGTGCTCAGGGATTGTGACGCACGTCATAGTTGTGAGCCTGGTCCCGGCTCATAATATAAATATCCCTAATAGCGAGGCCCTATTTCGAATGGCCGAGACAAAGCAGAAAAGTACCGTAGCCCCCAAACCCTCCGCAGCCCAGGAAACGTCTTCGCACATAACCGTTCAGCCGCTGTACACGCCGACCGATCTGGAAGGCTCCAATTACGATAGCGATGTCGGCTATCCCGGGCAGTTTCCCTACACGCGCGGCGTGCAGGCGACCATGTATCGCGGACGGCTTTGGACGATGCGGCAGTACGCCGGCATGGGCGATGCCGAGGAGTCGAACCGGCGCTACAAATATCTTCTGAGCCAGGGCACGACTGGGCTGAGCGTGGCTTTCGATCTGCCGACGCAGATCGGGCTGGACTCCGATAATGCGCTCGCCATGGGCGAAGTCGGAAAAGTGGGCGTGGCCATCGATTCCATCGAGGACATGATGCGCCTGTTCGATGGCATCAACCTGGACAAGATCTCCACTTCGATGACCATCAATGCTACCGCCGTCGATCCTGCTGGCACTGTACATTGTGGCCGCACAGCGCACGGGAAGCGACGTGCGCAAGCTGTCCGGCACCATACAGAACGATGTGCTGAAGGAGTACATTGCGCGCGGAACGTATATTTATCCGCCGGCGCAGGCAATGCGCATCATCACCGACATCTTCTCTTACGCCAACGAGCATGTGCCGGAGTGGAATACGATTTCCATCTCCGGATATCACATGCGCGAAGCGGGTTCTACGGCGGTGCAGGAAGTAGCGTTCACGCTGGCCAATGGCATGACGTATGTGCAGGCGGCCATCGACGCTGGCCTCGACGTCGACGATTTCGCGCCCAGGCTGTCGTTCTTCTTCAATGCGCACAGTAATTTTCTGGAAGAGGTAGCGAAGTTTCGCGCGGCGCGGCGGATGTGGGCGCGCATCATGCGCGATCATTTCGGTGCGAAGAACGCGAAGTCGCAGATGCTGCGCTTCCATACCCAGACGGCGGGCTCAACCTTGACGGCACAGCAACCGGAAAACAACATTGTTCGGACAGCCTTACAGGCGATGTCAGCAGTGCTGGGCGGAACGCAGTCGTTGCACACCAACTCCTACGACGAAGCGCTGGCGTTGCCAACCGAGCAGTCGGCCCGCATCGCGCTGCGCACCCAGCAGATTGTCGCTTACGAATCGGGCGCGCCGCAGACTATCGATCCGCTGGCGGGCTCGTATTATGTGGAGTCGCTGACCAACCAGATCGAGACGAACGCGCTGGCTTATCTGGAAAAGATCGACGCCATGGGCGGCATGTTGAAGGCCATCGAGCGCGGCTACGTGCAACAGGAAATCCAGAACGCAGCGTATGAATATCAGCGGGCCGTTGACCATAAGGAAGCGATCGTGGTCGGAGTGAACTCGTTCGCATTGGATCACGAAAAATCGATTCCCTTGCTTCACATGGATGAGTCCCTCGAGCGCAAGCAGGTGGAGCGACTGCGCGCCCTGCGGGCCAAGCGCGATAAGGCAAAGTGCCAGGCGGCGATCAAGCAGGTGGAAGATACGGCTCGTGGGACCGACAACCTGATGCCCGTGATTGTTGAGGCCGTCGAGGCGAACGCCACCGTCGGCGAGATATCCGACGCAATGCGGCACGTCTACGGCGAGTACCACGAGACGGTGGTGATCTGACCGCTCTTCGCGGTTCGCCATTCGTTCGTCGCAAGAAGAGGACCGGCGCCCCAGGGACGCCGGCAGCATTTGACGCCATTACCAACCAAGCTTAGTGCTGAAACACGTCCACCCGCGCGTCCGTCGAGGGCTGCAAGATGAGCCACCTGGTGGGTGAAATCATGTACACCACGCCTGGAGTTCCACTTCCCTGACTCTGTCCAGTGCCCCGACCGTTGGCGGCGATGTTGTAATCGATTACATTGCCGAACCACTGATTGATCCCACCTGACGAGCTGGAATCTCCATCAAGAGTCAGCGTACTAACGCCGTCTGCCGATCCCATATCCACCTCATTGCCGGCGTTCGCGTAGTCGAGGGGCGCCAGTGAGCCTCCCGCGTAGATTCCGGCCATGGATGCATTGGAGAATGGGCCGCCGGTTTGCGGTTCCAACCAGTAGAAGTCAGGATTCGGGCCCGTGCTTACCATGAAAGCGTCGTTCTGGCTTATCAGGAAGCCTGCCGGAGCATTGTTTCCTCCTGTGAAGGTTACGGCGCCGCTGGCCGTCACCGTGTAGGTTGCCTGCGATGCCGACTGCTGGGTGATAGTGCCGGCATCGTCATCATCGGAGGTGAGGACGTTCGCGTTGCCGTTCCCATCGCAGCTGAGGATCGCGGCGCCCGATTCATCGTCCCCTGAGCTGCCGTTGACCGACTGATAATAAGAAACCGACAACCCGTTCAAAGAGGCGTTACTGAAGGGACCGCTTTGTTGTAGCACCGATCCCACCAGAAGCGGGCTTCCGCTTTGTTGCACTGAATCAATCTGCTCCATCACCAGCTCGCCAAAGGAAACTACGTAGACTGCCTCGTGGCTGGCGCCATTGTTGCTGTGGATGGTGACGGTGGCCCGTCCGGTTTGCGGATCCACTGCCGACAGGGTGCCCGTGAAGCCGCAGGTCTGATAATTCCCGCCGTCGTTGGTATCGCAGGACCCATCGGAAATGGCCCCCGCACCCAACGCAAATTGCCCTACATTCACGAAGCGTTCGCCGCCGGACCCCGCTCCGGTCATGCCGAACACCCAGCCGCCATTCAGCCCGCCCAGAGAAAACGCGCTGGAGTTCGCCTTGCGCAAGACTCCCGATCCGCGGCTGCCCTGGCCGGTGAGGTCGTCGTACTCGACCATTCCGCCGTTGCCGGTAGAGTCGAGAACAAATGCGAACGTCATGGGTCCCCACGATTGCCCTTGAATGGTCACAGTGTTTAGCCCAGTGGAGGCGATGGCATACGTACCCGCGACCGCTGCGTTAACCGGCTGTCCGCTGCTGGAATTGCCGTCTATAACACCGCTGGTGATATTCCCGTTGCCGTCGGCGAGGAAGCTGCCTGCAAGGGTCCACGCGCCACCCGAGTTGAAGCCGTTCAGGAAGAAGGCGTAGTTTCCGCGGAGTGCCGCGGAACGGCTTCCGCTGCTGACGGTGATACTCAACTGCGCGCTGGCTATGGAGGGCGGCTGTTCGCTGTCTGTAACCTGCACGGTGAAGGTGGAACTTCCGACCGCCGTGGGCGTGCCGGTAATCACACCTGCACTGTTCAAGCTCATGCCAGAAGGCAAGACGCCCGACATCGTCCACGTGTATGGAGTCACTCCACCAACCGCTGCCAGCGGGGCGGAATAAGGAACGTTCAGTGTCGCGGCGGGAAGCGATTGTGTCGTGATTGTGATGGTGTTGATAGCGATGGTCAGTTGCGCGAGTGCAGTTTGCTGATTCACTCCCGAGTCGGCAACCTGAACCGTGAAGGTCGAGTTGCCACTCGCAGTCGGCTTTCCAGAGATCGCACCGGTGGAGCTGAGGCTCAGTCCCGCCGGCAGGTTACCGCTCGCGAGGGTCCACGAGTACGGTGGTACTCCCCCGGTCGCTGACAGGGTTGTGCTGTAGCTGATGCCGAGGGTGCCTGCGGGCGGTGAGAGGCTGGTGACGGCCAACTCAGTCTGGATCGCGATGCTGAAGTTTGCGGTTGCGCTAGCCGGGACTGCTTCGGAGTCGACCACCTGCACCGCAAAGCTGACCGAGCCGGCGGATTCAGGAGTCCCGGAAATGACGCCCTTGGTGCTCAGCTTCAAGCCGACCGGCAAAGTGCCAGTGTTGACGCTCCAAACGTACGGAGGCGTTCCACCGCTGGCCGGCAGCGCATAGCTATAGGCCGTGCCCACAGTACCCGTGGGCAAGGAAGAAGTGTTTATCGTGAGCTGGCCAGTGGCGGGGTATGAAGGTGAACTGCAGCCGACACAAACCAGGCACAAGACCAGGCCGAGTCCGAGAAGCGATGTAGCCTTCCATTGCATTGCTCTCTCCTGAATTTCGCGGAGTGCTTTGTAATGGAGGGTCAGTGGAAGTCGAGGCTTCGGCTATCGAAAGTCGTTGGCCGGGAGACTCGATGGGAGAGACTACCGCTTCATAAATATTGTTCTGCGACGGTCGGGGACGTGCAAGCAATTTCGTGAACCAAAGTGGGTTTCGTTCCCGAAGTGGGCTGAACTACGTTCGCTTGCGCGATTGCACCCACCCCGGCTCGCGCACATGCTCCTCGTCCAGTCGCCGCATCCGTGCGGCCATCACTTCGGAACGGCCAAGGTAACCGACAATTCGCGTGGGATCTTCGCGGCTGACGACGGGCAGTCGTCCGACATGGGCGCGCAGCATTCGCGCTGTCGCGTCATAGAGAACTTCATTGGGGTAGGTCACAACCAGGTTCCGCGAGCCCGCCTCCAATACCCCCATTGCCCCGGAGGAGTCTTTTTCGAGGGCCTGCATGATGTCGGCGCGGGTGATGATGCCGGCCAGCTTCCCGTTTGCATCAACAATCAGAACGCCCTGATGCCTGGTCACCGAAGGATCGTGTTTCGTGATTCGCTCTGCCAGTTCGGCAATCGTCATGGTTGCGGCTACGACATCGAAATCCTTCGACATCGTCTCACCGACCGTGACGGATTGGAGAACATCAGGCTCGTAATCCTGATGGATGTGCAGGCCGCGCCGCGCCAGCTTTTCGGTCATGATGGAGTTCCTGGCATAGCGTACGGCAATGGCGTCGGCGATCACCGTTACCAACATCAGCGGGAGCACAGAGTTGTAATCGCGTGTGATTTCGAAGGCGAAGATAATGAAAGTGAAGGCTGCCCGCGACGCAGCGCCAAAGACCGCGCCCATCGCGACCAATGCGAACGCGCCTGGCGCAAGGTTGGCTGCGGGCCAAAGTTTATCCACGACCATGGCGAAGACCGAGCCCATGGCCGCACTGACCATGAACATCGGCGCCAGCAGACCGCCCGAGGTCCCCGAGCCTAGCGAGATGACGAGGGCCGCCGACTTAAAGACCATCACCGCCAGCAGACCGCCAAGCAGCATCTTTGCGTTCAAGATGTCCGAAATAGTGTCGTAGCCAACGCCCAACACACGCGGCACAAAGTAACCGATGATGCCGAGGCCGAGCGCACCGATGGCAGGCCACCACATGTAATGAATCGGCAGCTTCTCGAACTGATCTTCCACCCAGTACAGCAGCTTGCTGAAACCGAGCGCTGCGCCGCCGCACAACACTCCCAGCACAAGGTAGAAAGGCAACGCGTGCGGCAGGCCGAAGTCCAGCGCGCCAACCTTAAACATCGGCCCCGGCCCCATCAGTTGGAAGTGGACGCTGGTCGCCAGAGTGCTGGCGATCACCAGCGGGATGAAGGAGCGGGACTTGAACTCAAAGAGCAGCAGCTCAATGGCGAGGATCACGCCCGCGATCGGCGTGCTGAAGGTTGCAGCCATGCCGGCTGCGGCCCCGCAGGCCAGCAGCACTTTGCGCTCCGCCGCGGTGGTATGCATCAGCTGGCCAACCAGCGAGCCGATTGCGCCACCGGTCTGAATGATGGGGCCCTCTGCGCCGAATGGCCCGCCGGTACCGATGGCGATGGCCGCCGAGATCGGCTTCAGGATCGCGACTTTGGGCTCGATGCGGCTGCGGTTGATCAGCACAGCTTCCATGGCTTCGGGAATGCCGTGGCCGCGGATCTTGTCGGAGCCGTAGCGCGCCATGATGCCCACGATGAGGCCGCCGATTACCGGAGTGACGATTACCAGCAGGCCGAGATGATTGTTGCGGGCGCTGACGAAGGCGAACGAAATCCGGTGGTAGAAGAAGATGTTGGTGAACAGTCCGATGAGGTTGTAGAGCAAATAGGCGATGACGCCCGCGATCATCCCAATGCCGGCCGCCAGCAGTGAAACCATGCCGGTGCGAAACTTCGCGTCCGGCAAGGCGGGTGCGCTGCCGGTTGTCTGGTCGGAACTGCTCAGCGGGTTCAGGCCGTCAACGCCCAGGGTCTCGGTGTGCTTCGACATCACTCGGACCTCCGCGTGGCGGACGTTCGCGGACGCCGGCGCAATCGACCGTTGGCCGTCTCGTGTCTTGTTAGTTTGCGCAGGGTGGCCACCAGCGCGGGTGCGGCTGATCTCAGTTCGGCCCGCGTATCCATCGTCAGCTCCGCCAGGATACGTGCGCCGCGGGCCGTGAGCTCCACGTGTACTTCGCGCCGATCTTGCTGGCTGCGCGAGCGAGCGATCAGTCCCTTTCTGACCAGACGGTCCACCAGTTCGCCGGCGCTATGATGCTCAATTTGCAGGCGTTCGGCCAGATAAGCGATGCGCGGCTCTTCCCCGTCAGGCTTGCCTTTGATGGCCAGCATCAATTGATGGTGTTGCGGCTCGATGCCCGCCAGCCGGGCGGCTTTTTCGCTGAAATGAACAAAGCGGCGAATCTGATAACGAAACTCGGCCAGCGCTTGATAGTCAGATGGCTTGATATGTGGTTGGTCGGTCATAAACAGGCCTGCTGCGATTATATCGTATTACGATATTTATACGATGCGCTCCGGCTGAGTCGGGATTCAAGTCGCACGCCTGGCTCTTAGCTGTTAGCTCTAAGCCGTTAGCTAATCGCACACTAAAGACTCGATCATCCCGCTTGCTAAAAGCTAAGAGCTAAAGGCTAGGCACACATTGTCACGGCCAAGAGCTGAGACCAGCCTTGTACAATAGAGAGTTTCATCGCCTTCGAAGAACGGCTTGCAAAGGAGCTTTGCCTTGATCGCTCGCTATACCCGCCCGGAGATGGGCCGCATCTGGAGTGACGAAAACAAATTCCGTACCTGGCTCGACGTGGAACTCGCGGCCACCGAAACCCTGGCCGAGGCCGGCATCGTTCCACAAGCGGCGGCTAAGGCCATCCGCGAGAAAGGCGGTTTCGACCTCGCCCGCATCAACCAAATCGAGGCCGAGGTGAAGCATGACGTCATCGCTTTCACCACGGCGGTTGCCGAGAAGGTTGGACCTGAATCGCGCTGGCTGCATTACGGCCTTACCTCCAACGATGTGGTGGACACGGCGCAGGCTCTGCTGGTGAAACAGGCGTCGGCCATCATTCGTGAGGACCTGCAAAGGCTCGGCGAAGTGTTGAAGCGGCGTGCGCGGGAGTTCAAGGACACGCCTGCTATCGGCCGCACCCACGGCATTCACGCCGAGCCGATCACTTTCGGACTGAAGCTCGCGAACTGGTACTCCGAGGTGCAACGCGACATTGAGCGTTTCGAGATGGCGGCTGAGCAGATGCGCGTCGGCAAGCTATCGGGTGCCGTGGGCAATGCGGCGCATCTGGAGCCGGAGTACGAAGAAGCGATTTGCAAGCGGCTGGGACTTAACGTGGCAGCGGTTTCCTCGCAGGTAATTCAGCGCGACCGGCACGCGTTCTACGTGGCTACCCTGGCCGTGATTGCCTCGACGCTGGACAAGATTGCCACCGAAATTCGTCACCTGCAACGCACCGAAGTCCGTGAGGCGGAGGAATATTTCAGCGAGAAGCAGAAAGGCTCATCGGCGATGCCGCACAAACGCAACCCGGTGACGTGTGAGCAGATCAGCGGGCTGGCGCGAGTGGTGCGTTCTAATGCCCAGGCCGCGCTGGAGAACGTCGCCCTGTGGCACGAGCGCGATATCTCGCACTCGTCGGTGGAGCGTGTTATTTTGCCTGATTCAACCATTCTGGCGGACTACCTGCTGCACAAGACCACCAATCTTATTGACACGCTGCTGGTCTATCCCAAACGCATGCTGAAGAACCTGGAGTCGACCGGCGGGCTGGTGTTCAGCGGACAACTGTTGCTGGACCTGGTCGAAGCCGGGATGCTCCGCGAGGACGCTTACCGGCTGGTGCAATCGAATGCGATGCGCGCATGGAAGGACGACCTGAACTTTCGCGATCTGATCATGAGCGATCCCGAGATCACCGCGAAGGTGAAGCGCGAAACGCTGGAGCACGCTTTCGATTTGAAGCGGCCGTTGCGCAACGTGGACAAGATATTCCGCAGGGTCTTTGGAGACGAGCCAGCTGCGGGATAGACCGCAGCATGAGGAGGTGGACCAGCAGGTCCCTCGTCGGCCTAAAGGCCTCCTCGTGATGACAAGAATGAAAATGGGTATGCAGCGGGGCGGCGGAAGCTGCGTCTAGCCTTCGTCAACGATTCCCAGCAGTTCAGACATTTCTTTGTAGAGGAAGCCTTCGCCGGGACGATAGGGCTGGACCCATCGGCCATCGATGACGAACTGTGGAATGGCGCGCTTTCCGGTCTGGCGGATAACTTCCTCAGCCGCGCCGGGCGTTTTTTCGATGTCGATGTTGGTATAAGCGATGTTGTGCTCATCGAGAAACTGCCTGGCGACGCGGCTGTCGGGACACCACCAGGCTGAGTAGACGATCAACTCCATATCGCGATTGTATGACAACTGCCCGCCGCTAATGGCGATGGCATCGCGCGTCCGGGCCGAGCGCGCCGGGCAACAACTTGCAACAAATCGCCCTAATGTCCGTGCGTCATCGCAGTCGCACTCCCCAATGGCTGGCTATGGTCCGTTGATTCGCCAGGCTCTTGCTCTTTCTTTCGCTTCGGGATATTCACGCCCATCACGAGGAGCCATAGCATCAGCGACATTTCCGCGAGGAAGCCGAGGATCTTAAGGTAGAGGGACAGACGGTTTCCGAGCGGTGACAAGAAGATCAGCCAACCCAAACCGGCAAACGCCATCAGCATGCCCAGAATTCGAGGCAGGAAAGTCGACTTAAGAATGAGGTAGCCGATCAGGAGGCAGTAGGGCCCGAAAAATACCAGCGAGTTGATTTTGTAGGGAGCGACATTGAACAAGCCTAGGAGATCATTGGCGCATCCCAGTAGGCTGAAGAATGCCGCGAGCAAAGAGATGCTCCTGTTCACCGGCTTAAACATGTAATAGAAGAGAAGCGTCACCGCGATGTAGAACGCGTACGCGATGAGGTTGACGGCGTCATATAGGACAAGCCGGCCCGGGCCAACGAGGACCTCGGCGGATACGGCCGTCAAGAAGTAAAGCAAGTAAATGAAACCGGTAATCCTGGCCTTCAGGCGCGGAGACGCTGCTGCAAACCGTTCCATCATTTCATAGCCTCCAGGACGGGCGATTGGCTGCGAGCGGCCACAACGCCTCCGCGGATTCGTTTAAATGCATGGCCGGATTTCATGTTTCATTTTCCTTAACCTGGGATCTCCGTTTTTGCGGCTCCGAGTGCTCGACTCCAGGACGAGTTCGGAGTCTCCCACGAGTATTGCCGCATGTCGGCCACGTGATGTCTGTTCAGTATTGCTCACGGTCGGGAAATCGATTCGGAAAGCGAGTAGGGACCCGGCGAGCCGAAAGCATTCTTTTTCAGGTAAGGTTCGAAGCTGTAACTGCCAATAGTCGCCTCATCACGCCTGCGGCTGGGCACAGAGCACGACTAGCGTCATGTCATCGTTCTGTTTGGCACCGGCGACGAAGGTGTCGGCGGTTCGCATGATGCATGCAATGATCTCGGCCGGCGGCAGCCCCAGGCAGGTCTTAACGGTCTCGATCAACCGTTCCTCGCCCCATTCGTCTTCGGCGGCATTCATGGCTTCGCTGATACCGTCGGTGAAGGCGATCAACACGTCGCCCGGTGCGATCGCCAGACTCGCCTGCTGATACGAGGCATCCTCCAACAGGCCGACCACGGTGCCGCACGCTTCCAACCGCGAGACATGACATTCCCCGTTGCGAGGATGGAACAGCATCGGCGGATTGTGGCCGGCATTCACATAGGTAAGCTGGCGCGAGACCGGATCGTATTGGCCGTAAAAGAAAGTCGCATAGCGATTCGATGACGAAGCTTCATAGACCAGCCGGTTCACGTTGCCCATCATCGCTGCCAGGTTGTCGGAGGCGCGGGTGGCTTCGCTTCGCAAAGAGGCTTGCAAGCTGGCCATCATCAGCGCCGCGGCTATGCCCTTGCCGGAAACATCGCCAATAGCAATGCCAAGTTTCCCTGCCGGCAAGGCGAGAAAATCGTAGTAGTCGCCGCCCACTCCCAGCGCCGATCGGCAGGCGCCCGCATAGGCTATGCCGGCGATAGGCGGCAGCGTCTGGGGAAAGAGCCGTTCCTGCACTTCGCGGGCGATTTCGACTTCGCGGTTCAAGCGCTCGCGCTGCGCTACCTCGTCCGCAATCGCTGAGATGAGCTGGGCGTTCTCCAGCGCCAGCCCAGTCTGCGCCGCCACTGACTTGAGCAGGCGCAGATCCGTGCGCGAATAGGGTTCATCGGAGAGCTTGGGCCCGAGACTGATGAATCCCAGCAATTTGTCCCGCGTGCTCAGCGGAAGCAGCAACTGCCGCGTCGAGCTGGGTCAGTTTGGAGCGATCTTCTTCGGTGATTTCCGGCTCGCGATAGAGCCACGAATCGGGATCGTCGAAGTAGACGCGTGCGGGCTGACTCTCCTTCTGTAAGTAGTTTGACCGTACCAGCAGACGGCGCGAACGTGATGTCGGGAACTGCCCCATAACCCAACGCGTAGGCCGGACGGTAGGCGCCAACGCCGTTCAGCAAAATCGCAACGCGTGGAATGTGCAATGTCTCTGAGATACGCTCAGCGACAGTCTCAATCAATGAACGCGCCTCCACCATCCCACGAACGCTGTCGCTGAGTTCGCTGAGGACCTGTTCGGCGTCGTAGGCTTCGCGGAAGAATCGCCGGTCGAGCCAGGCGCCGGTTTTTTCGGTCATGCGGCGGATGGTAAAGACGGCAACCAGTCCCAGCGCAATTACGATGAGCTTCTGCGGACGCTCACGGTGTTGTCCGATGAGGGCCAAGGCCGTCAAAGTGACGACCAGGATGGCCAGCACTTGCAGGACGCGGACGCCATTTTTCGCCAGGGCGTATTGCAGTCCCTGCCGGACGACGACACGGACGTCCATCGCCCGCTGGACTACGACTACGTATGCGAGGGTGAGCGGAAAGAGGAAGAACATCAGGACAACCAGCGCCGTGAGCCAGTCGGGAATTTCAATCGGCCGTAATGTCCATTCTGCAAAAGCCAGGAGCAGCGCCGGAGTTAAGGCAATGGTTGTGCCCCAGTAGAGCAAACGCAGACGCCGTTTTGCATCGGGGGAGATGCTCATTGAGGACTTGGCGAAGATAAAGCTGAAGAAACCGCTGACCAGGACGAACACGTAGACGGCGAATACGCCTGTGAGGGGGCCGATAACCCGGTAGAGCGACGCCCCAGCGGAATAATCTGTGACCTCAGCGACCGTGACGGCTGTGAGGGCGAGCCCGAAGAGGGCGAACGGGGCGATCACAATCCACGGCAGCCACTTGCGCCACGTCCCTGGCCGCGCGAAGTAAGGCAGGGGCTCGGGGAAATAGACGCCGAACAAGAACATGAAAATGGGCCATGCGGTTTTCAGCGCCTGGTTGTAGCTATAGGCGAGTTTAAAAACTCCCAAGCCCCAGCTTAGAAACAACGGGACCGCAGTCGCCATTTGGGTAGAGCTCAGCATCAGTCCGAGCAAAAGCCATGCCGAGAGGTCGTTGGGCCGAACCAGCACTACCCAGAAGCCGAGGGCAATACAGAAGGCGGGCATCAACACGCCCATAGCGACAGCAATTATCTTCACCGTAATCAGGCTATGGGAGCGCGCAATCGGAATAAGTACGGTGTGCGCCTGGAGATTTGCGCCCGGCGATCGTACAGTCACAGCCAGCGTGCTTCCTGGGACAGCCTTGTCTAATTCTTCCCAGAACACGGCCGTTCCGCTGTAGGGGCGACCGTTGATTGCCACCAAAATGTCGCCCTTGTGCAACCCGGCTGCGCTAGCCTCCGGCTCCACCTTCCAAATTGCGGCGCTGCCAATGGCCGGCGTAAAAGCGGGCAAGGCAATCGATCCCTGCTGAAGAATGAGAACGGCCGATCCAACCTGATAACAAGCTGCGATTGCAAACAGGCAGGCGAGCAGGGCGTAGCGAAACACGAGACCCCGTGAAGGTACGGCAGATCGAAGGTTGCGCGGGCTGATCGCATCCGATGCCATGCGCGATGATTGTAGCTTGTACCGCCGAGATCTGCGGTATTAAAGATGCAGCCTGGCGAGATGCTGAGGGTCCTTCCATCGAGCTGATGGCTGAGAGCTGACGGCTCAAAACAGGTGCGGGTTATTGGGATTGCCGGAGTCGATGGTGATCTGCTCATCCGTATGCCGGCTGAGGTACCAGCACGGCTTCAACCCAAGCTGAGGAAATAACGAGTTGGCGCAGTTTACGTCGTGGTCGCCGGCATAGTCATATTCGGTTTTGCCACTCTTCAGTTTCACCGAATAGTAAGTGTGAACGGTGACGCTTCCCAGCATCTCGCGCCTGGGCAGGCGAAGACGCAGGGAGAGAAAATCGCCTGCGTAGAGAACCACACCGGCGATCACCACGATGATGAGTACTCGCTTCATGGAAGCCAATTGTAAGGCACCGTCGGATATGCCAGGGTGATCGCAATGGGGCAACAAGGATTTGTCGAAAACCGCGAGTTCGGCATCATGAGAAAATTGCGCGCTGGAGTGCCGTGGCGCATCATAATGTCACACAGCGCTGTGACGTGAGCGCGGCAGTTTAGTCTAAGGCTTTGAGGATATGAGTCGCGGAAGCAACATTCGACAGCCGCGAGCCTCGCCAGGCGGCGGGGGGCGCGGACCTGCGGTCAACTGGCCCGGAGGATGGGGCGGCGGCGGTGGACGAGGCGGCGGCGATGACGAACCCAGCTACGGCGAACGCCTCAAGCGCTATCGGCTGGGCCTGCTGCTGGCGCTGTCGTCGGTGGTGATGCTGTTCGTTTCGTTCACCACGGCGTACGTCGTCCGCAAGGCCGGAGCGGCCTGGGACCCTGCCCGTAACGACTTTGCCAGCAACTGGATACCGTTGGCGCTGCCCGTCCGCATTCTGCTTTGGAATACCTTCGTCCTGGTGCTGAGCAGCATCACCCTGGAGGTGGCTCGCCGTCGCGCTGCGGAAGATGTCGCACTGGCGCCGATCGCCGGTATTCCCGGAATTCGCATCGACGACCATCACGCCGTTCCCTGGATTTGGACCACCATATTGCTTGGTCTCGGATTCCTCGGCGGGACAAGTGTATGCGTGGCGGATTCTCGAACGGAGCAACATAACCTTCGCTTCCAACCCCAGCAGTTCGTTCTTCTTTATCCTGACCGGAGTCCACGCAGTACACCTGCTGGGCGGCATTCTCGCGCTGCTGTATGCGGGCATCACCAGCTGGCTGCATAAGCCCCCGGAGACTCGGCGCATCATCATCGACGTTGTCGCGTGGTACTGGCACTTCATGGGCGCGCTGTGGATCTACATCTTCGGACTGCTGTACTTCGCGCGGTAAGTTTTCGCCACGGAGGCACGGAGAACACGGAGTTTTTGCATTTCCGGCGGGTTACGTCCTCTCCTGCAGGCGATTCCAACTGGCGTTCTGATTTCGTTCTACAAAAAGATTCTCTGACCTCATTGCGCTCCGTGTCTCCGTGGTGAACGAGCGGTCTTTTGCAACTCGCTCATTCGGCGGCAAATCCAGTTCTTGACAATTACGGATTGCAATATCATAATTGCAAATCGTAATATGAAGCTGGGAGAAAAATTACGCTATCTGCGGCTGGTCGAGGGCACCCTCCGCGGCATGGATCGCGAGATCACCCAGCAGGACCTGGCCCGGCTCCTCAAAAAGGAAATCGGGCGTGGCTTGAGTCAGTCTTATCTGTCGCAGATTGAAAGTGGCGCGCGGCCGCATCTGACCAACGCCTCGCGCATGTTGCTGGCGCGCTTCTTCAAGGTGCATCCCGGGTACCTGGTCGACGATCCCGAGGGTTTCCACACCGAGCTGACCAGCGACCTGCGCGCCACCGAAGACCGGCTTGACCTGTGGCTGATCAACGGCGCCGAGCAGTTTGCCCGCGACGCGGAGTTGAGCTATGCCCTGCTCCAGTTGGCCAAGCAACCCGACACTCGCAAATGCCTGGTGCTGCTGGGTGCAATTCTGGAAACGCCGGAACTGGTGGAACGCCTGGCTGAGGTGCTGAAGCCAAGCCTGGCTGCAACTGCGCCAGGCGGCCGCAGAGCGAAGCGAACGGCAGGAGCGCATTTATGACCGCATGGGCGATCTTCTATCTCGTGTGCTTCCTGGTGGGAGTGACGCTGACCGTGTTGTCGTTTCTAGGCGGAGGCCTGCATCTGCCGCACGTCCACGTGCATGTACCGCATGGTGGGCACATCGCAACCCCGCACGTTGGCGGCGGAGCTCACGCGCCAGCCAGCCAGACCGCGGAGATGCCCGTCTTTAATTTTGCTACCGCGACCGCGTTTCTCACCTGGTTTGGTGGCACCGGCTATCTGCTGACTCGCTATTCCACCCTCGTGGTCAGCGTCATCATGCTGATTGCGGTCATCGTCGGATTGGTGGGCGCGACGATTATCTTCTGGTTCGTCGCGAAGCTATTGATGAAGCACGATCGCGAACTCGATCCTGCGGACTACGAACGCGTTGGCGTACTGGGCCACATTATCAGCCCGATCCGCGAGGGTGGTACAGGCGAAATCATTTTTTCGCAGGAGGGCGCGCGGCAAACCTGTGGCGCTCGCAGCGAGGCCGGCGAGGCGCTGGTCAAAGGCACGGAGGTCATCATCACCCGCTACGAACACGGCATTGCCTACGTGAGGCGATGGGACGAGATGGCGGAGAAGAAGTAACTAGTAACTAGTAACTAGCAATTAGCAACTAGTAATTAGCCAAGACAAGTCCGAGTCCGAATGCCTAGGTCGCTAAGGGGAACGATGTGCCATCAGTTACTGGAGGATTTGACGCCTGGATGGATCACAAAGGCCTACTGCGATCTGTGCCCGGTTAGTAAGGTTGCTAGCTGCTAATTGCTAGTTACTAGCTACTAATTACTGTTTGTCGCGGATTGGAGATTCTCTATGGTCGATCTATCTATTTCCGGCGGCAACCTGCTGCTCAACGTTCGCGGCGCCGACAAGCTGTGGGCGTTTAAGAGCTCGCTGGAAATCCCATTACAACATGTAGCTGGCATTCGGGCTGACCCCAGCGTTGCGCGGGGATGGTGGCACGGATTCCGTATTCCCGGCACCAACATTCCGGGCGTGATCACTGCCGGCACGTTCTATCAGGATGGAAAGCGTGTTTTCTGGGATGTTCACAATCCCGACAACACCGTCGTCATCGAGTTGCACGACGAACGCTATAACCAGCTCATTGTCGAAGTCGCCGATCCGAACGCAGCGGTTGGCCTCATAGGGACTAATCGCTAGTTGCTAATTACTAGTTGCTAGCTACTAGTTAGTAGTTGCCGTTTTTAAGGAGACGTTATGCCGCACGTACCAACTGAAGTGTTGATCATTGCCTGGACAGCGGTGGCCGCGATCGTGCTGTTGATGGCCGTCTTTGCCAGGCTCTATCGCAAGGCCGGGCCTAACGAAGCCCTGGTGGTATATGGCTTCCGAGGTCCGCGCATCATCAAGGGTCACGGCACCATCATTCTGCCCATGGTGGAGAACTGCCGCGAGCTCTCGCTGGAGCTGATGTCGTTTGACGTGGCGCCGCAGCAGGACCTCTACACCAAGCAGGGCGTAGCGGTCACGGTTGAAGCCGTCGCCCAGATCAAGGTCAAGTCGGACCCGGAGTCGGTCATGACCGCTGCCGAGCAGTTTCTGACCAAGACGCCGCCCGATCGCGAAGCGCTGATCCGGCTGGTGATGGAAGGTCACTTGCGCGGCATCATCGGCCAGCTCACGGTGGAAGAAATCGTCAAGCAGCCGGAGATGGTTGCCGACCGCATGCGCACCACCTGCGCCGACGACATGAACAAGATGGGCCTGGAAGTGATCTCGTTCACGATTAAGGAAGTGCGCGACAAGAACGAGTACATCACCAACATGGGCCGGCCGGACATTGCGCGCATCAAGCGCGATGCCGACGTGGCCACCGCCGAAGCCGATCGCGATACCGCCATCCGGCGCGCCATCGCGCTGCGAGAGTCGGCCACGGCCAAAGCGCAAGCCGACCAGGAGCGCGTCGCTGCTGAAACCGCTTCCCTTGCCCGCCAGGCAGAAGCGCAGCGCGATCTGGAAGTGAAGAAGGCCACTTACAACGAGTTGATCAAACGCCAGCAGGCACAGGCCGACAAAGCCTATGAAATCCAGACCAACGTAATGCAGCAACAGGTCATTGCCGAGTCGGTGAAAGTGCAGCAGGTGGAAAAAGAGGCGCAGATCAAGGTGCAGGAGGCGGAAATCAATCGCCGCGAGAAGGAGCTGATCGCGACCGTGCTGAAGCAGGCCGAAATCGAACGCCAGCGCATTCAGACCCTCGCCGAAGCCGAGAAGTCCAGAACGATGGTGGAAGCCGAGGGCCGCGCCAGCGCCATTCGCGCCCAAGGTGAAGCTGAGGCGGAGATCATCTTCAAGAAGGGCGACGCTGAAGCCCGCGCCATGAACGTGAAGGCCGAGGCCTTTCAGGAGTACAACCAGGCCGCGGTCGTGGACAAGTTGCTCACTGGATTACCAGAGATCGTAAAAGCTCTGGCCAGCCCGCTAGCGAATGTCGACAAGATCACTATTGTTTCCACCGGAAACGGCAGTTCGGCTGGCATGCACAAGATCACTGGTGACATTACTGAAATGGCGGCGCAGGTGCCGGCATTGTTTGAGGCGTTGTCAGGTATGCAGATGTCCGACCTGCTGGGCAAGATCCGGACGATTGGCGACAAGTCGCCCAAGCCGGACAATTTGCCGCCGGCGGATGAAGGTAAGTCGAAGGCCGCAGGTGCTGGCCAGTAGTTGGGAGTGTCCCGGAATACCCACTCATTCGAAAACCGCGGATGAGTGGGGCACCCGCTGTTCTAATCCTCAGCTGACGGCTGATAGCTGACGGCTGACAGCCTAAAAGGAGTTGGTTATGGCATTACTCGATCGTGTAGCAACCCTGGTTCGGGCGAACCTGAATGACCTGGTCGACCGCGCGGAGAATCCCGAGAAGATGTTGAAGCAGGTGATTCTCGATATGGAAAACCAGTTCATGCAGGTGAAGACGCAGGTGGCCATCGCGCTGGCCGATCTTCATCTGTTGGAGAAAAAGAAGAAAGACAACGCCGAAAAACATGCCGACTGGATGCGCAAGGCGGAGCTGGCCGTGGACAAGAAAGACGACCAACTGGCTCGTGCTGCGCTGGAGCGGGCGATGAGCTTCCAGCAATTGGCCGAAAGCTTCGATCAGCAGATTGCCGATCAGGAGACCCAGGTGGAATCGCTGAAAGCGGCGCTGAAGCGGCTGGAGTTGAAGCTTTCAGAGGCGAAGGGCAAGGCTGATCTGTTGATTGCGCAGCATCGCCGCTCGCGCGCGGTGAGCCGCGCCGCGGACGCGCAGCTTACGCCCGACGGCGAGAACCGCACCTTCGATCGCATGCGGACAAAGGTCGCGCGCGAAGAAGCGCTGGGCCGTGCCAAGGGCGAGATCCTGGGCGATGACATCGATGGCCGGCTGCACGCCCTCGATCGCGAGCAGAAGATCGACGCTCTGCTGGAGGAGATCAAGTCAAAGAAGCGGTTGAGTGCGTGAAGAAGCAATTGGCAGCTAGCAATTAGCCAAAGCGCGCTTCGAGCTGTCATCGTGAGCGGAATAGTCGAAGGACTTGCGGTTGGTGTAGTCTCGCGCCAAAATGCCTCTGACGCTTTATTGAGGTATGTAAAGAGGACCGCCATCCCGCATTGGCCCGCCTCGCGCTACAATACCGCGATGGCCGAATCGCTCTATCTCAGCCTCTGGTTTCCCAGCTTCCGCGAAGGCGAGATGATGACGCGTACCTTATCGGTGCTGCGCCAGTTCCCATTCTCTGCTTTGCGCGAAGGCATCACCTATCTCTCAGTGCATCCGGTTTCGTGGGCGGAGCCGACCGTGCTGGAGCGCCGCTTCGATCCCGGGATCTCGCCGGAAGAAGCAGTTGAGCTGGCCCGCGAGTTCGCTCACGACGACTTCGCTTTCGTCTTCGAGGCGTTCTGGGACCTGTGGGTCCCCAACGACGATGAGTTAGGCGAGAGCTGGGTGCAGCGCCCTACCGCAGTTCGCTTCCTGGTCCACGGCGTGGAGTTCGACGAGGGCATTTACACTGACGACGGTCACATCGAGGTCGACTTCGGTCTGGACTCGTCGTTCGTGTATGAAACCCAGCGCTTTTCTTCCGCAGTGGAAAATCATTTGCGGACCAACATCGCCAAGCTGGTAGCGTTTTCCGCCGCGGTCGAGAAGAATTGCGGGGTCAGCGGGCGCGTGCTGTGGTCGGAGTCGGAAGAGAATCTGGCGCAGAAGCTGATTGCACGGCTGCAACAGACACAGTAGGGAGCTATCAGCTATCAGCCGTCAGCTTTCAGGCATCAGCCATCAGCCATCAGCTCGCCTAAAAATGAAAGAGGCCGCGTCGCTCGGCCTCTTCTGACGACTGGTCACTGACCACTAGCCACTACTTGGTTCTTCCCCCTTCGATCTTCAGCTCTGCGCTGGCGCCCGCTTGTGCCGCGGCGAGTCGCGCGGTCAGCACGCGGAATGGTGAGCACGAGACGTAGTTGAATCCCAGCATCGCGCAGAACTCCACCGATGACGGTTCGCCGCCGTGTTCGCCGCAGATCCCGATCTTGATGGTCGGACGAGTCGCGCGGCCCTTGTCCGTGCCCATCCTCATCAGTTGACCGACGCCCTCACGATCAAGCACTGCAAATGGATCCTGTTTCAGAATGCCCTCAGCCAGGTACGCGGTCAGGATTTTGCCTACATCGTCGCGTGAGAAGCCGAAGGTGGTCTGGGTGAGATCGTTGGTTCCGAAACTGAAGAATTCAGCGTCTTTGGCGATCTCGTCGGCCACCAGACAGGCACGCGGCAGCTCGATCATCGTGCCTACCAGGTATTCGACCGTCTGTTCTTTCTCCGCGAAAACCTCGTCGGCGACTTTGCGCACCAGGGCTGACTGATTGGCCATTTCCTTCAATCCGGTGGTCAGCGGGATCATGATCTCCGGCTTTACCTTGACGCCTTCTTTCGCAACTTTGACCGCAGCCTCGAAGATGGCGCGCGCTTGCATCTCGGTGATCTCGGGATAGGTGATGCCGAGACGGCAGCCACGCAGGCCAAGCATCGGGTTGACTTCGTGCAGTTGCTCCACGCGATTCAGCAGCGAGCGCAGCTCTTTCAGCTTGGGCGACTTCGGCTTGGTAATCTCAAGCCGGGCAATGTCGACCATCAGCTCTTCGCGGCGCGGCAGGAACTCATGCAGCGGCGGGTCGAGCGTTCGGATCGTAACTGGCAGCCCGTCCATGGCACGGAAGAGACCGATGAAGTCGTTGCGCTGGTAAGGCAGCAGCTTGCGCAGGGCCATGCGGCGGTCCTTCTCGTTGTTGGCGAGAATCATGGCCCGCATGTGCGGCAGCCGGTCCTCGGCGAAGAACATGTGCTCGGTGCGGCACAGCCCGATGCCTTCAGCGCCGAAGGCCCGCGCCTGTAGCGCGTCTCGCGGAATGTCGGCGTTGGCGCGCACGCCCATGCGGCGGAAAGGTTCGGCCCATCCCATGAGCTTCAGCAGCTCAGGATCGTCGGGCCGAGCGGGGACGGTGCTGAGCTTGCCATTGATAACCCGGCCACGTGATGCCGTCGAGCGAGATCCAGTCGCCTTCCTTCAGCGTCTTGCCGTGGACATGGATCACGCGTGTCTTCTCGTCGACCTCGATGTCGCCCGCGCCAGCGACGCAGCACTTGCCCATGCCGCGCGTGACGACCGCAGCGTGGCTCGTCATGCCTCCGCGCGAGGTGAGAATGCCGGCGGCGACTTCCATCCCGGCGATATCTTCCGGCGTGGTTTCGCCGCGCACCAGGATCAGTTTCGCGCTCTTGTCCTTGTGGAACTTCTCGACTGCGTCTTCGGCAGTGAAGACGATCTGTCCGACGGCCGCGCCCGGCGATGCGGGCAGGCCTGTTGCAAGCACTTCGATGTCTTTGCCCTTTTCATCGAGGCTGGGCACGAGGAAATCGTAGAGCTGGTTAGGCTCGACGCGGAAGATCGCTTCTTCCTTCGAGATCAGTCCTTCTTCCACCATCTGAATGGCGACGCGAACCGCGGCGCGTCCGGTGCGCTTGCCGTTGCGCGTCTGCAGCATGTACAGGCGGCCATCCTGGATGGTGAACTCGAAGTCCTGCATGTCGCGATAGTGTTTCTCGAGCCGCGTGGTGATCTCGCGAAGCTGGTTGTAGACCTTGGGCATGATCTTCTCGAGCTCGGAGATGTGGACTGGCGTCCGGACTCCCGAGACCACGTCTTCGCCCTGCGCGTTCATCAGGAACTCGCCATAGAACTCTTTCACGCCGGTGGCCGGATTGCGCGTGAAGCCCACGCCGGTGCCGCTGGTTTCGCCGAGGTTGCCGAAGACCATGGCCTGCACGTTGACGGCGGTGCCCAGCATGTCGTCGATGTTGTTGATGCGGCGATAGGTCTTGGCGCGATCGTTCAGCCAGGAGCGGAAGACGGCATCGCGCGACATCACCAGTTGCTCGTGCGGGTCCTGCGGGAACTCGCGCTTGGTGTGCTTCAGCACGACCTTCTTGTAGTCGGCGATGACTTCCTGTAGCGCCTTGGCGTCGAGGTCGGTGTCGAGCTTGACCTTCTTCTGTTTCTTCTTGCCGTCGAAAACTTCCTCGAAGGCGGACTTAGGAATGTCGAGCACGACGCTGCCGAACATCTGAATCAGCCGGCGATAGGAGTCGTAGGCAAAGCGGGGATTGTTGCTGCGCTTGGCCAGACCCTCGACGGATTTGTCGTTCAGACCGAGGTTGAGGATGGTATCCATCATCCCAGGCATGGAAAACTTTGCGCCCGAACGAACGCTGACCAGCAACGGATTGTCGGCGCTTCCGAGCTTCTGACCCTGCAACTGCTCCAGGCGTTTGAGCGCTTCATCCATCTGACGATTGACTTCGCCGGATACGGTGTGGTGCGGCATGTATTCGCGGCAGGCTTCGGTCTGGATGGTGAAGCCGGGAGGCACGGGCAGGCCGGCGTTCGTCATCTCGGCGAGGCCGGCGCCTTTGCCGCCGAGTTCGTCTTTCATTTTGCCGTGACCTTCGGCGTGGCCGTCGCCAAAGAAGTAAACGTACTTCACGGCCTGCTTGTTGGCAGCCGCATTTTCCAGTTCAGCAGTAGGAGTGCTCATGGGGAGTCCTTTATTCGTTAATCGTTATCGCGTGTTACGTCTGTATTCACCACGGAGACACGGAGGGCACGGAGTTTTTGTTTGCTCATTTCCTTGTTCTCTGGAAGCCCGTCGGAAGTCCTTTGTCTTTATTTCTTGCGAAAGTTGTGCGCCCGGCAGCCCGCAGGGCGGAACAATCGTAGCCCAGGACGTAAGTCCTGGGTCAGGGAATTTATTGCAATGAGTCCGACAGGAAGGCACAAAATGTGTCGTCCCTGAAGGGACTCCGGAATTCAATCGCACGCTGTCCCAGCACTCACGTGCTGGGCTACGTTTGTGTCGCCCTGCGGGCTGAGCAATCCGCAACTTCAGCGGAATTGCCTTGTAACTTACTTGCCTTCCGTCACAATTTCGCTGAAGTCTGCGATGTTCGAAACGCTAGATAACAGGGCGAACAACATCATGACCCGTCGATTTCGAACGCCTTCGTCATCAACCATGACCATAACTTTATCGAAGAACGTGTCGACCGGACGGCGCAGCGCAGCCACTTTCGCGAGCGCCTCGTCATACTTGCTTTCTTTTGCCAACCTCTCGATCTCAGTTCGAAATGCAGGAATGAGCATCGCCAAATCTCGTTCGGCGTCTTCTTGGAAGTTCGCAGCGTTCCAGAACTCCTGGGTTATGCCAGCCGGCGCCTTATCGTCTTCGGCGTCCAACACTGGCCTGATGATGTTCTTCATGCGCTTGAACGCAATCGAAATAGAAACGAAGTCTTCCGACCCACGCACTTCGCTTACCGCTTCGGCGCGGGCGATCGCATCCACCACGTCGTCTGCATCGGCAGCAAGCACGGCGTTCACCACGTCATAGGCGAAGCCGCGCGCGTCGCGCAGGTAGAATTCCAGGCGCTCGCGCATGAAGTTCGCGATTGCATCTCCGAAGTCGAAATCGTGTTTGAAGCGCCGCTCGGCTTCCGAGCCTGTATATTCCGCGCGCGCGTCGGCAAAGAGCTTGCTGATGGGCAGCGGCAGCTTGTGTTCGGCGATGATCTTGACGATGCCGTTGGCCGCGCGGCGCAGCGCGAACGGATCTTTGGAACCTGTCGGCTGCAATCCCAGCGCGAACATTCCCGCAATGCTGTCGGCCTTGTCGGCGATGGCTACCACGCCGCCTTCGACGCTGCGCGGAACACTGTCGTCCATCGACTCCGGCTTGTATTGGTCGTAGATGACATCGCCAATCGCCTCGACCGTCGCTCGCGGCAAAATCGGGTCGAGCTCTTGAACCTTGGCGTACAGGCCGCCAATGACGCCCTGTAATTCGGTGAACTCCTTCACCAGCTCGGTGGTGAGATCGGCCTTGCACAGATGTGCCGCCTTGAAGATGATGCCAGGACGAGCGGCGCCTCCGGCACTGCGAATCGTCTCCGCGATAAGGCTGCCCAGCCTCTGCACCCGCCGCGTCTTGTCGTAATAGCTGCCGAGATCTTTCTGGAAGGTCACCGACTTCAGCATCTCCACGCGCTTGCGCAGTGGAATCTTCTGGTCGGTCTCCCAGAAGAAGCGGGCGTCGTTGAAGCGGGCGCGGAGCACGCGCTCATTGCCATGACGAATGAGGCCGTCGGGATCGCCATCGGTATTGAGCACGGCAAGGAAGTGCGGCAGCAGTTTGCCGTCGGCATCTTCCAGAGCAAAGTATTTCTGATGGTCGCGCATTACCGTGACTAATACTTCATCGGCAAGGGCAAGAAATTCTGGATCGAAGCTGCCGAGGACCACCGACGGGAACTCTGTCAGGTTGACGACCGTATCCAGCAGAGACTTGTCTTCGCGCCAGCGCGCGTTGGGAATCGTTCGCGTAGCCGCATCGAGCGCCTTGCGGATGCGGTGCTCACGTTCGGCGGAGCTAACAACGACGGAGCCGGCGGCCAATTTGGTGACATAATCCGCGGGGCGATCAATGGTCAGTGGCCCCGATGACAGAATGCGATGGCCCTGGCTGGTGTCGCCGGCGCGAATGCCGGCAAACTCCAGCGGCACCACTTCCCCGTCGAGCAGCGTCACCAGCCAGCGAACCGGGCGGACGAAACGCTCGGCCGATTTGCCGCGCCAGTACATGCTCTTGGCCCAGTAGATACCGGCGATTTCTTTGGGCAACGACTCGGCGAAGATCTCTGCTGCCGGCCGACCTTTTTTCAGCACCGTCGCCGCGAGGTATTCGCCCTTGGGCGTCGTGACTTTCTCCAGGGCGTCGACCGGCACATTCGCTTTGCGGGCGAATGCCTCGGCAGCGGCCGTAGGCGCTCCATCTTTATAAGCGACCTTCAGTGACGGTCCGGTCAGCTTCTCGCGAACGTCGGGCTGGGCGGGAGCTACGCCGGAAGCGAGCACGGCCAGCCGCCGTGGAGTGGAGTACGACTGAACAACTGGGCTATCAGCCAGTCGCTCACGTCGTAACAGCTCGCTGACGCGACGCGCCAGTTCCTCGCGCGCCCCGTCGATCATGCGGGCGGGAATCTCTTCGGTTCCGATTTCGAGCAGGAAGTCCATAAAAGCAGTAGCTAGTAATTAGTAATTAGTAAAAGCGGTGCGGCAAAAACGCCGCCATCTGATCAAAGGCTAACAACCCTAGGGCTCATCGCGGTAGAGGACAGCTTCCGTCACAGCCAGTCCGATATCGCTAAGCCCCAAGCCGGTGATCAGGCCGCGAAAGAAGCCGTACATCAGGAACGCCTGCACTCGCGGGAACCCCAGGAGCAGTGAGTTGCTGGTCCAAAATGGGGTCCAGGGCGCGACCGTCAATATGATTCCGATCTCGAGGCAGAACAGCACGAACACCACCAGGAAGATGCGACGTGTCCAGAGCTCCCACTGGCGGGGCTTGGGTCGCGGCGGAGGCATCACCAGGACGGGACCATTCGGCTCCGGCATGTTGCCATTCTGCGGCCCTTGCTCAAGCGAACTCATCATGTTTGCATCCCGGGGCTTTGCCGGGTCTCGCACTACTGCAGCGCACGCAACTCCCATAGCAAGAATACTACGGCGTTGCAGACAATCGCACAGCGGAGAAATCATTGTTCGCCGTCTTGCGGCAGCGTGAGGCAGCGGACTCGCGCCTGGCAGTTAGCAGTGAGCAGTTAGCACTCAGTCGCCGAAGCGCGCCACCGCCCGGGCCTTCGCTTTTGCCGCTTCTTCAGCCCGGTCTTTCGGCGCCGCGTTGGTTTCAAGCGAACGCAGAAGACGTGTCGAGGTATCAGCTATTTCATCGATCGCTGCCAGAAAGCGCGCCTCGTTCGCCTGTGACGGCTTGTTGAAACCGGTGATCTTTCTCACGAACTGAAGAGCAGCCGCCCGCACCTCTTCGTCAGTAACCGGCGGGCTGAAGTTGAAAAGCGTCTTGATATTCCTGCACATGCGTCAGTACCCAGTTGTCAGTTGCCGGTTGCCAGTTGTCAGTTGTCAGTTGTCAGTTGTCCAATAGGCTAAGCGCTAAATGCTAAGTGCTAAATGCCAAAGGCTAGTTGCTAATTGCTGCTTTCACAACATTCCGCCGGTCTTGGTGGTCAGTATGCTGAGCGCCATTTCCAGACTGGAGATAGCTTCTTCCAGGTCCGGATGCTTGTCGAGCTGTTGCCGTAAGCGGCTTAGCTTGCGATGAGCTTCGGCGACATGTTCGGCAGCGTCGCTTCCCTGGCCCGGTTCCGCGGTTGGATTGGAATTTTCTGTCATCGGTCACCTGCAGAATATCTTAACGCAACTCGACCGGCTGCAGCCTCGGCCCGGTGAGGGGACGCGCCGCTATTCACCCATCGCTGCTTTGTAGACGACGAAGTATTGGGTCCGGGCAAATTCCTGTAGCCAATTCTGCGCATCCACAATGTCCTGGTGAACGGGGTTGTGATAGATGAGATAGACCGGTCGCGGCGCAGCCAGCAGGGAGCGATGCAGGTTCGCCAGCACGTCACGCCAAACGTGCCGGGGAAAGGGATTGAAGAGATAGAGCAGGATGGGCCCGTCGGGAAATTCAAAGCCACGCGCGTCCTCGGCATGGGACTCGATGGCGAAGCACTTCTGCGACTCGCTGCGGTAGCGGGCGATGTTTTGTTGCGCGATCGCGTTCAGCTCGGCCAGCAACTCCACTCCCACGATTCGCCGGAAGGGATAGTCGGAAGCCATCAACAGAGTTCTGCCCTTGCCCGACCCAAGATCGATGAAGGTGAAGCCATCGGCGGCGATTGGCAGTGAGTCGAGCATCTCGCGAAACAGAACGGGCTCGGATGGCTGATATTGGCCGCCGGAGAGCCACTCGCGAAGACGGGTGCGCAGCGACACCGTGGCCCAGGTGGTATCCACGTTATGTTCGAAGTCGAAGTCGATGTCGCCGTAGCGCGACTTGCGGCGCGCGGGAGTCAAGATCGCGGAGAAGATCGACGAGTTCGCGAGAGTAGTAGCGCACCGTGCCGGCAACGCCGCGATAACGGAATGAATCGCGCACCCAGGCGAGGGCGTTGGCTGAGTTGGAGGGCTTGCTGGAATTCATTGGTCGAAACCCGGAAAAAACAGATCCCTCGTCGGGCTAGCGCCCTCCTCGTGATGACAAATAGAAGAGCCTGCAAATAATGGAGCGGGCCTCAGCCACAGCGCGTATCCGGCCACACTCAATTCGGACCCTTCGGGGCGGCGACCAGTTTGGCCGCCGTCTGTTCTGCCCGTTGATAGTCAGCGGTCATGTCTTTGGCCTTCCGCTCGGCCCACTTGGCTTCGACGGGGTGGCCACTTTGTTGCAGCGCCTGCGCCAGTATGAGATAGCCGACGTCAAAGGGATGGAGCGTGACCGCCTGGAAGTAGTCATGGATCGCCGAAGTCAGGTCACCCATCTGTTGCGACACTAACCCCAAATCCAGCCACGCCGCGAAGTTGCCGGAATTCAGGGCCAGGGCCGACTGCAGGCTGTCGCGGGCCTGCGCCAACTCGCCCAGATCGCGATACGCATGGCCCATGTTAGTGAACGCCTTCGCCCGCACCGTGTTGTTCTGGCTCGCGGCCAGCACTTGCTGATACAGGGCGATGGCCTCGCCCAGCCTGCCTTCCTGCTGGTTCTGGACCGCAACAAACATAAGCGCCGGCGGGTAGGAAGGATAGATTGCCAGCGCGCGCAGAAAGTGAACCTGGGCGTCGTCGGGACGTCCCGCCGCCAGCAGGGCGTCGCCTAACTGGTCTTCGGCGGCATAATTTCCGCGGGTGACCTGCGCGGTATGCGTCCACAGGGTGACGTTGTCGCCCCAATAGTCAATCTGCCGATGCGTGAGCCCGGCCAGAACCAGCAGCAGAGCGCACGCCGGCACGCCGATCCACGCGGGCGATAGCTGCCGTTGCTCCGCCCAATCGGCTATTCCCCAGCACAGCATGATGAACAGACCGACGAACGGCAGATACGCGTAGCGGTCGGCCATCGCTTGCCGGCCAACTTGCAGCAACCCGATCATGGGGACCAGAGTGCCCAGAAACCACAGCCACCCCACCAGCAGGTAGCGGCGCTGCCGCAATCGCAAAACCATCGCGGAAATGGCGATCAGGACGAGGAGTGCCAGACCGGCTTGCCACGCCTGCAGCGAAGTTCCGGGATGTGGATACATGGGCGCCAGGCGCGACGGCCATAGCGCCTTGCCGATGTAGCGCACGTAGCTGACGGCGGCATTTTCCATCCGCTGGAAGAGAGTGTAGTCGGGATTGAAGCCACCCCCCTTCTGCTGCGCCTTGACGGTGAGAAACGCGCTGCCTGCGCTGAGCGCCAGCAATGGAAGCTTTTCCAGCAGCAAATCGAGGAAACTCTTGCCGGGGGCGTCGCCTGCCCCGGCAAACATTCGCTCCAACGGCCAGTAATCCCACAGCAGCAGAACCAACGGCAAGGTGACGACCTGCGGCTTGGACATTAGTCCCAGGACAAACAGCAAAGCCACCACCACGTAACGGAAGAATTGCGGTTTGCGCGCGTACCACCCCCAGGCGCCCAATGCCAGCAGGAAAAACATCATGCTCAGCAGGTTCTTGCGCTCGGCAATCCAGACCACGGTTTCGGTGTTGATGGGATGCAACGCAAACAGCGCCGCGACCATCAAGCTGGGACCTTCGCGGCCGGTTGCCCGCATTAACACCCAGAACAGCAGCGCCACGTTTACCGCGTGCAGCAACAGGTTGACGTCGTGATGCCCGGCAGCATTGTCCTTGAAAAGCTGGTAGTCGAGCATGTGCGAAAACCAGGTAACGGGATGCCAGTTGGCTGCGTCATAACTGGTCATGGCCCAGTGGATGGTCTCGCCGTGGAAGCCGGATTTCACATGATCGTTGTTGATGACGTAGATGCCGTCATCGTAGTTGACGAAGGGATGATGGCGCACAGGCGAGTACAGCGCGATGGTGATGAGGACCAAGGCCGCAGCGAAAAGAATTGGCCGCTTGTTTAGGGCTCGCGGAGCAGACGGGCCACGATCCAGGAATGAGAGCACGGCAAAATTCTATAACGGGGACATTGGTTCTGCCGCAGACAACAAAGACGGCGCCGTTGGAGCGCCGTCTCTTGAGACCTAAATTGGCCAATGAATGCTAGTCGCCGCTATATGCGACAGCGACTGCTTCCGCTTCTGCCGGAGCCTCCGGCTGCACCACTGGCTGGATGCGTGCCGAGCCCAGCTTGGGCAGCTTCACGTCCCAGGCGAGTCCCAGGAACTCCAGCGTCTTGATGCCGTACCAGTTCATGTCGACCTCGTACCAGGCCAGCCCATGGCGCGCTGACTGGGGATGCGCGTGATGGTTATTGTGCCAGCCTTCGCCAAAGCTGAGGTAGGCGACCCACCATAGGTTCCGCGAGTCGTCGGTGGTGGTGAAGCGCTTGCTGCCCCACATGTGCGTCGCCGAGTTCACAAACCAGGTGGAGTGCAGCAGCAGCACCGTGCGCAGGAAAATTCCCCACAGCACCCAAGACCATCCGCCAACCGCCAGCAGCACCACGCCCAACACGGTCATCGGCACCCAGTGGTATTCGCTGAGCCACATGTGGAACTTGTCTTTGCGGAGATCGGGAACATAGGCCAGCAGCTCGTGGCTCTTGTTGTGGAAGGTCTTGCCGGTAAGGATCCAGCCCATGTGCGCCCACCAGCCGCCATCGCGCGGCGAATGCGGATCGCCGGGCTTGTCGGAGAGCTGGTGATGGACGCGATGCGTTGCTACCCAGAAGATGGGCCCGCCCTCGAGCGCCAGCGTGGCGCAGACGGTGAGAACGTATTCCACCCACTTGGGGCACTTGTAGCCGCGATGGGTCAGCAGGCGGTGATAGCCCATACCAATGCCGAGGCTGCCGGCCACCCAGTACAGGAACAGCCCAACGAACAGGGCCGTCCAGCTGAACATAAAGAGCGCGACAATCGCGCCCACGTGAAAGGCGACCATGAAAGATGTAGTAAGCCAGTTAACGCCGGTAGCTTTTTGTTTCTCGCTCTGAGACATTTTTCCCCTAAGTTGTTGCCTGCCATCCTCGACTATTTTGTGCGTGAGAACTGAATTCAGACTAACAAGTTAGGCGGGGGGTGTTTGTAATACTTTTGTAACCTGTTGATAGCGACAGGGATTCGGGCCGCGGCGGGGAGCTGCCGTCCCTACGGGACTCGGAATGTTTTTGGTTGGCTACCCAGGACTTCGTCCTGGGCTAAGCTGAGTCGTCCCGCAGAGCGGGACGGGATTATGGTTGTAGACGCTGCGTCGCTCGCCCCCCTCCTGTATCGAGTTCCTTCAGGATTTCGTTTACGTTTCCGTCCGGAGCTTGTCTGGGCGGCACAAAGGCACTATCAACCTTGCGCGGCTACTGCTGCCTGGTGCTGCCTTCGCCCCAGGGGAAGCTGACGGACACCGAACAACCCTGGCCGGAGACTTGAATGTTGGCGACACCGGAGCTTTGTCCCGGGACTTTAGTTCCGATCATCGCCTGCCAGGTCCCGTCAGGCAAGGCTGTGGGACTGTGAGTGGAATCGTCGGGATTCGAATTGGTCTTGACGGTCAGCATCTCGTAGGGCGTAAACCCGCTGGCGCGGACAGCCACAACTTCAGCCAATGCCGTCTGGCGGACCACCGACACCTTGCAGCTCTTATCGGAAGCCGTGAGGGGAAACGGCACGGCTTCGGCAAAGCCGGCGACTCTGCCATCGGTGGAAATAACCCCAAAGCGTTTGGGCTCACCCAGCACCGCCGTCGCCTTGATGTTGATGGGATCGTCCGCGCCCTGACCTACGCATGCGCCCGGCTTGCCGGAGCAAACCAGCACGCCGCGCTTGTCGAAGCTGACGCCGGCGATGGCTTTTTGCGGCTTCTTGCCGGCAATCCAAAACCACAAGTCGTAGGCCTTGTTCGCAGGGAAACCTTTGCCCAGCAGGTTATACATAAGGACCGTTCCTGAAGCATTGTGCTGGCGCGGGTCTTCGTGAGTGGTGAGTTCGACGCCGGCTGTGTTATTGCCCCACATCTTCTCGTCGAGTTGCTGGGCGGCGAGCGGCAGAGCCAGGCAGCCGAGGATCAGACAGCGTCCAGGCACAGCGGATCCCTCGCGGGCTAAAGCCCGCTCGTGATGACAAAAATAGAGGACTGGTAACGGCGTACCTAAAGGTACGCCCCTTCAAAATACGGCGGATACTCATTGCTTTCGCAGCTGGTTACGCTTGGCATCGTCAGTTCTTGCCTTTCGCCGGTTGCGGCGGCAGCGACGCGCCGAAGAGTAGAACATCGCGCGCCCGCTGAGTCACGGTGTCGTCAAAGCCTTCCATGATCAGCAGGTCGCTGCCTTCAATTTCGATGGTGGCTTTACCCTCGTTGGTATCGAACACGTAAAGATTGCGAGGACCCTTGGCGTTCGCCGCTGGAGGCGCTTGCAAGACCGCTTTCTTGTAGCGCTTGGGAAGGTAATCGGCGTAGAGCCTGGCGAAGTCGCGGGCTGCTTCGGGTGAATCCCAGCGTGACCAATACAGCATTGCGATCTGGTCCTTGGGAGCGGTCTTGGCGCGGGCCGCGAAATAGTAGCCGCCGCGCCAGTGGCGATAGTAGTTTGGAGCATCGTCGGCGCCGTACTGTTTCGCCAGGAGATACACATCGAATTCGCCCATGCTGCCGAAGTCGAAGCGCTCATAGGAAGGCGCTACCATCTGATCGAAATTGGGGATGGTGGGCGGCGCCACCACGTGGTGCAGCAGATAGGTTTCAGGCTGCATGATCTGGCGGGTGTCGATAGGAGGGTTCTCCAGTATGCCTGCGAAAGCTGCTTCTCTACCCTTGTTCGCCATCACGGTCTTCACGAAGTCGAGCCCGAAGGTGTACGGCATCAGCAGCGACTCCTTCAGGAACATGGGCGCCTGGGCAAACACCGGCGAATCCTTGTTGTCGGCCATGCCCGCCTGCATGGCCGCAACGATGCCGGGAGCGGTCAGCAGATTCTTGCCCGCCGGGGCCAGCATGTAATCGAACATCACGGCCATGCCCTGGCCTTCGGTAACGCACTGCCGGGCAGACTGCGCCTCCTCCACCACATACTCCTGCTGATCAGGCAGCGGCGTGGCATCGTCCTTGGCGCCCGCCAGCTCCCACTTTTCTATACCCACCTTCTGGTCCTGCAAGGCGTGGGTCAATTCGTGCGAGAGGATCGGCTTTTGTGCGTCGAGCTGCACCCAGTCGAGGAGGTTGACGCTCTTGGTCTTGGGATCGTAGTAGGCGGCAACCTGCTCGCCCATCAGGCGCACAAACTCGGCATGAAGGTCGTAATCCGGCGGCAGCAGCCCAAACTTCTGCAACACCAGCCGCGATTGCTCCAGACGCTTCTCATCCTTGTCATCCTTCATACGCTTGTCGACGTACTTCTCAACTTCCTGGCGGGTGATGAGATTGCGTTTGACCTTATGCTCGATGGGCAAGGCGGTGTCCTGGCTGACGAAGTCGAGAATCTCATCAACCGAGCGGAAGAGATCTTTGGCCTGACCCTTGGTAATGTGGGTCTCAGGCTCGGGTTGGTCGGAAGACTGGGCGGTACCGGGTTGCGATTGCTGGTTCTGGACGCTGGCGCCCGCGTTCGGGACTTGCACTGCGCCAGAGCTATTCGGTTGTTGCGGAGTTGGCTGCGGTGGCGGCTGAGCAGGCGCAGTCTGGCTCCAGATGGCGCCGGTGAAAAGCGCGGTCAGGAGGAGCGTGGCAAAAGCGGTCGTCAGACGGCGTCTGAATGTGAAACGGGCTAAACGACGGGCTGGCATCGACAGACTTTAAGCATACAGGAGAAACCCAAAAGGCTGCGTTGGCCTGAAAGCCCAAAGAACGGCGCTACCCAGGTCTCGAAAAGCGCGAGACCCTTCGACAAGCCAGGGCAGGCACAGGGCCATCTGCCGCCGGGGAGGAACAATGATATTAGAACCGGTATAGCTCCAGACCCGCGATCTGCGCGATTCTGGCAAAGTCGTGGTCCAGCGTGAAAACGCTGGCGTTGTGCTCGAGGGCTATGGATGCGATCAGGGTGTCAATGGTGGTGAGCGACACACCCTTGGCGCGGGCCGACCGATAGATGGCAGCCGCTGTGCGGTAGGTTTCGAAACCTGTGGGCTCCAGCATCTCCCACTGGGAAAGGAAACTCTCTATAACCCGAGCGTCTCGGGTCAGTCCCTGCAGGACCTCGGCTACCACAACTCCGGTCAAAGCAAAGGGCTCGCTTTCGTCGATCAACCGCCGCAGTTCCGCGCCCGCGCGGCCAGGAGAGGAACGAAAGAAGTCGACCCAGACGGAGCTGTCCACCAGAATCAAACGCGGTTTCTCCGGGACGCTGCAAGGTCGCCCTTCCAGATGCCGCTTCCGTAGTAGCGGAGAATGCCCTTCCGGGTTTCGCTGCGAACCAGCAACTCCAGCGCTTTGTCCACAATCTGGCGCTTGGTCTTGAGCTGCGTAAGTTTGCGGGCTTTCCGAATCAAGTTTTCGTCAATGTCGATGTTGGTCCGGGCCATACCCAATACGATACACCATTCTCGTAGGACTTGGTGTATCGGCGATTGGGCGGAGCGGCGATCGCCACTCTATAGCTGGATGGCCCAGCCTACTTACCCAGGTCTCGAAATGCGCGAGACCTGGGCCACCCGGCACCGCCCGCGGGCTAAGGCGAAACTTGCCACACCGTTCCATAGCCATTGGTTCCACAGTCCGCAGTGGTCCCGTACAAGTTGCCACTTGTGTCGAGAGCCAAACTACCCCCCGCTGAGAATTCCGTATCGAGAAGAAAGTCGAGGTCTTCGTAATGCCAGCCATCACTGGCATACGAGGCTTTGAAGATGTAACTGTAGCCGCACTCCTGTTGAGGACTCCTCTTACCAAGGCTGCGGGAGAACTCCTCACCGCCTCCTCCCGTGCCATATAGGTTGCCGGCAGCATCGATCGTAAGATTGGTCAGGCTGCCGTACGGAAGATCCTCGGGCATACAACTATGATCGGGAAGATACTCACTGAAGGCCCAGCTGGAACCTGTTTTTTTCAGGGCGAAGATTGCGCCGCTCTCAAACAAGCCTGCGATCCCATAGAGATTGCCTGCACTGTCCTGGACCAGATAACCAGGTGCGTAGCCGTCTTTACCGTTAAATGTATGGAGGACGCTCTCTGTCCATTGGCCACCCGAAGGCGTCAGCTGGAAAACAACTCCATTGTGGGAGAAACCGCCGCCGGCAACTCCGTAGAGATTGCCGTCGTTGCCTGCCAGCACCTGGGTTGGAGTGCCGCCGTCGTTACCTCCGGTGAAGCTGTACAGGATGGTTTTGGTCCAGCTTCCACCTGATGGCGAGAGCTCGAATACTGTACCTGCACCATCAGCTCCGCCGGTCGTTGTCGTGCCGTATAGGTTGCCTTCCTGGTCGGACGCCGAGACATTGATCACGCCGGAGCCATCGCTCTCGCTACTGAAGCGATAGAGCACATTTTCGTTCCAACTACACAGGGCGGTGCGACAGGCCGTCGGCTGCGGTGTCAGGTTGTAGACCAAGTCCGCAGTATTGGCTGCCATCGGTACCGCAGTTCTGGATGCCGCCTTGCGCGCCGCCGTAAAGACTTCCATTCGGGCCCACGATTACTCCCGTCGGCTGGCCCGCGCTGCTACCTCCGAAGAAGTTGAACAGAGGATCAAGCAGCCACCCGGCAAAGTGCGCCAGCTTGAAAGCAAAGCCAGCGCTGTTGTTGCCGCCGTTAGGGAATGCTCCGTAGAGATTCCCCGCTTTGTCCATGACTACGCCGTCCTGGCCGCTTGTCCCCGCTTGCTGCTGGGTGAAGTTAGAGATGATCTGTAGATTTCCTCCTGACTCAAAGCAAACGGGCGAACCGCCGCTCCCGTCCATCGTGAACGATTCCGAGGGAATTGTGCCCACGCTATTTTCGTAGGCCTGCGACGGACAGCCGCCCGACTCGCAGCCGACTCCGCTGTTCTCGTCCCAGTACACCGGATCGCCGCTGGGAACGCTGGCGTTTTGCAGGTTCACCCAGTACGTTCCAGCATTGAGATTCGGACCATTGAAGGTGGTGCTGACCGTGCAGACGTTGTAGCCAAGCCCATTGGCCGTGCAGCCACTCTGACTGAAACTCACGGACTGATCAAAGTAGGAGGTGCCGCCGTTCGGGCTGGAGGTGATGGAAACTTCAGCTTGGGTCAGCGTGTCGCCTGGAAATAACCAGGCCCCGAAAGTCATACCGTCGACGCTGCTGCCGGCGCCCACGGTGATCGTATCGCTGACGACAAATTCGAAGTTAATTACCCAGGCATCGGTATTGCCGTTGATAGGACCGTTGTCGTAGATAGGATCTTGTGGCGGGCCACTACGAGACCCTTGGGGCGCAGGCGCTGGGTTTGGACGTGATGCCTGTCGACTGGCTGCCAGTCGCTTCGCGAACTGAGGCATTTTTGCCGCCTGAACCGCAGTTGGAGGAACGGAATTCTGAGCGGGCATGGGAAGCGCAGCCGACGTTATCAGTAACGCGGTGACTCCTGCCAGAACGATTGCGCGAAGAAGGGAGATAAGACGTTGCACTTGACTTGACATCGGCTTGTGCTCCTCGCAAAGGCTGTAAAAGTTCCGGGACCGGAAAGAACGTGCGCGATTGGGCACGCGGGCGAGGAAGAGAGGTCTGCTTCTAGCCGGCTGGCTGCGAATCGGAAGGAGCAGAAAAAAACGCCGGAAGCCCTCTCGCGAGATGCCCGGTGGGATATTACAACTGGGCGGGCGGCCGAGTCTACCGTTTTTGGGGTGGCTCGGATGCCCGACCCCGCTCTAGCCAGAACCTCGGGCTGCACTTTACACTGCTCGGGTCTCTCTGGCAGAGTAGATAGTGGAAACTCAATCGATCGTCGTCCTCGACTTTGGCGCGCAGTACTCGCAGCTCATCGCGCGCCGCATCCGCGAACAGAACGTCTTCTCCGTGGTACTTCCCTGCACCGCCTCGCTGGAAGAAATCAAGAGCTACTCGCCGGCAGGCATTGTGCTGTCGGGCGGGCCGTCGTCGGTATATGACGCCGACGCGCCTCCCGCCGACGAGCGCGTGCTGCACCTCGGCCTGCCGGTGCTCGGCATCTGCTACGGTTTGCAGTTCATGGTGTACAAGCTGGGCGGAAAAGTTCGCGCCGCCGACAAGCGCGAGTACGGCCACGCGCAAGTAGAGATTCTCAACGCCGCGTCGCCGCTGTTCAAAGGTCTGCAAGGCCCGCTGACGGTTTGGATGTCGCACGGCGATGAGGCATTGGAGCTGCCGCCCGGCTTTGAATTAGTCGGCAAGACTTCCAACGCGCTCGCGGCCATCCAAAATACCGCCGAGAAGTTCTACGCGGTGCAGTTCCATCCCGAAGTACATCACACGCCGCAGGGCACGGAGATCCTGCGCAACTTCGTCTTCGATGTCTGCGGAGTGAAGGCGAACTGGACGGCGCAGAGCTTCATCGACGAGACGATCGCGCACGTTCGTCAAACTGTGGGCAAAGGGCGCGTGATCTGTGGACTGTCGGGCGGAGTGGATTCTTCCGTTGCGGCCGAGCTGGTGCATCGCGCGGTCGGCGATCAGCTGACGTGCATCTTCGTCAACAACGGCGTGCTGCGCAAGAACGAGTTCATCAACGTGCAGAAGAACCTGCGCGAGAAGCTCGGCCTCAACATCGACGCGGTCGACGCCAGCGAGCGCTTCCTCAGTAAGCTTGCGGGCGTCACCGATCCCGAGAAGAAACGCAAGATCATCGGCAACGAGTTCATCGTGGTGTTTGAGGAAGAGGCACACCGCATCGAACAGCTGCACGGCAAGGTGGAGTGGCTGGTGCAGGGCACGCTGTACCCCGATGTGATCGAGTCGCGCTCGGTGCGGGGGCCCTCGCAGGTGATAAAGAGCCATCACAATGTTGGCGGCCTGCCGGAGAAAATGAAACTCAGGCTCATCGAACCGCTGAAAGAACTGTTTAAGGACGAGGTGCGCCGGATCGGCCGCGATCTCGGAATGCCGGAAGACATTCTGCAACGTCAGCCGTTCCCGGGGCCGGGCCTGGCAGTGCGTATCGTCGGCGAGGTGACGGCGGAACGCGTTGCGCTGTTGCAGAATGCCGACGAGATTGTGGTCGCCGAGATCAAGCGCGCCGGACTCTACAACAAAGTGTGGCAATCGTTCGCGGTGCTGCTGCCCGTGATGTCGGTGGGCGTGATGGGCGACATGCGAACCTACGCCTACACCTGCGCCGTCCGCGCCGTGCACTCCGAAGACGGCATGACCGCCGACTGGGTCCCACTGCCGCATGAGGTGCTGAAGACCATCTCCAGCCGCATTGTGAACGAGGTCAAAGGAATCAACCGCGTGGTCTACGACGTGACGAGTAAGCCGCCGGGAACGATTGAGTGGGAGTGAGAAAACAGTTGTCAGTTGTCAGTTGCCAGTTGTCAGTTGTCAGTTGCCAGTTGTCAGTGAAGCGTCGAAGAATCTGCGGTTCCGAATTATGACCCTCCAGCAAATGATTGTCGATCTAGCCGACAGTAACCTCGACGGTGAGAATGGCTGGTATCGGTGGAAGGAGATTTCTCGGAGCAAATTGCCGCTCGGTGTGTCGTTGCCTGAAGGCAATCAATATGCGCAGAATGTTGCTCTAAAACTCGAGCTACACAGGATTTGGTCAATCTCAAATCCGAGTCAGCGCTTTGCCATCGCGAAGTACTACGTTTCCACATGGGGTGGCGTGCCAAAGAATAACGACGAGACCCTGACAGGATACGTAACGCAAGAGCCCGACTCAGTCATCAGCAGGAACGGGAAGAAAGGTGTCGCCTCGTGGTCTAAGGTGCTTTGCATTCGCGATCCAAAGAAGTACGCGATCTTCGATGCGCGCGTATCTACGGCGTTGAATTGTCTGCAGATCATCGGTCAGACCGAGCTTCCGAAATTACTCCCTTTGCTCCCCGGACGGAACAAAACGATCAAAGCCGGAGCACAGGAAATAGCGCGTCACGCAGTTCAACATCACTGGGACGAACGTGAAAACCGCCGGTTTTATGACGATTATTTGGGCTTGATTCGAAACGTCGCGCGATCGTCCCGTGTGCCGAACACGGAAATCTACACAATCGAAATGCTCTTGTTCGCTCAGGCGGAATGTTTGTTGTCAGCGGCATTCCCGAACGCGGCGGTTGGCAAGTGATCTCGCATGCAACAAAGTGATCTGGGAAACTCTGGCCCCTACGCCGCTGATCTCGGCTTGATCTTGCTCAGGCGAGCGCTGGCGGCGGCGCGCCGTAGGTCGTAGTCAGCTTGCAGATTCATCCAGAACTGCGGCGTCATCCCGAAATACTTGCCGAGGCGGAGAGCTACATCAGCGCTGATGGCCCGCTGTTCGCGCACGATCTCGTAGATTCCAGGGAAATGCAGGGCCTTCGCCAGTTGGTACGCGCTGATGCCCATGGGCTCCAGAAACTCTGTCCGCAAAATCTCTCCGGGATGCGCCGCAATCGTTTGTCGCTTTCGCTGGGCCATATCCTGGCTCTCCCTAATAGGAACCATTATCCCCCACGTGTCAGAACCGACTCAGCCGCTAGTGCAAAATCGCGCTGACGTCACCTGATTCAAAGGGTAGCCCACTGGCCAAAGTCAGCTTGGACCGGGCAGTACTCCGCCCAGGGTGATCGCCAGAAGTACATGTACTTTCGTAATCTTGACAAGATGCTGCCATGCTCTAGGCTGTTATGTTGGGCTTAGTGTCCGACGGTCTGGTGGAGGACTAGCGCTTTGCCAGATCGAACAGGTCTTTGAAAACCGGAAAACCGGGTGGCGTGGATGGTTGTTGAGCGCATCCGAGGCCACTAGCGTCGGCTGGCGGATTGTAGGCTAAGTCATTCTCATGCAATTGTTTGCGGGTAAAGCCATTTGTTCCAATACTTTGCGGGGAATTTTGTAAGCTATTGATAACAAACAAGTTGGATTACATGGTAACCCTTTTGTTATCAATACTTTGATTTAAACCCTTTGTATTCAACGTTATTTTTGGGGGAGGGGGTAACCTCAGCGCGATTTCTGTCTCTGTTCGCGTTCGGCCTAAATCGTCTTGCCGCTATTTACTGTACATTTACTTGACTATCTATTTTGTTGATAGTATTTTCCCTCCCATGGACACCCCTGGCGCGTTTTTCGAAACCATTCCACTGCCGGTTCTGCTCCGTCACGGGCGCAATACCTACGGCTTAGCCATGCGGCGGGCGCTGGCCGAGGCGGGATATGACGACATTCCGGGCAACGGCCTTTACGTGATTGGCGGCCTGGCGCTCGACCGCGCGGACGTTCCTCTCGGCCAGCTCATCAAAGAGCTGCGAATCTCCAAGCAGGCGGCGGGCCAGCTTGTCGATACGCTGGTCATGCGCGGCTACCTGGAGCGCACGATGGACAAAGACGACCGCCGCAAGCTGACGATCGCTCTCACCGAGCGGGGCCGGGCGGCGGCGGCAACGCAAGCCGCGGCACGCGAGAAGGTCGACGCCGAACTCCTCGCCAGCGTGGGACAGGACGATCTCAGCCGCACGCGCCGAACCCTCGCCGTGCTCTGCGATATGGGGCATCAGGGCGAGTGCGAGCCGGATGACGCGCCCTAGCAGCTCTTAGCTCGTTGGCTCTTTAGGTTGTGGCTGTGGGCCACTCGCGGCTCGTAGCTCGCGGTAAGACGGAGCTATAATTAGCCCGCATCCAAGCGAAACAATTCCAAGACACTGGCCGCTCCGCGGGAGATCGGTTGACGATGCAGCCCATTCTGCCTCCAGCGCATGTGGAAGTTGATGCCGCCCGGCGCTACGTCGACGTGGATGACGCAGCCTGCGAGCTGCTGGGATACAGCCGCGACGAACTGCTCCAGATGAAGATAGACGACATCAGCGCACCCTCCGGAGCCCACGTGCCTCCGATGTTCCAGCTCTACAGCGACAAAGGAGAGCTGCATGGCATCTTCGCGCTCCGCCGGAAGGACGGCGAGGTCCTCCGAATCAGATTTGAATCCGCTATCAGAGACGGCCGGTATCGGGCGACATGGACACATTGGGAAAAATGGAACCCCTGACACGGAATAGGACTGTTGGAGCGGATGGCAGAAAGAACGGCGTGAAGGATGAGTCCCTTGAGCAATTCAGAGATGGATGAAGCTATTCTCTCTGTCACTGAAACGTCTTGGAGGAAGGTGGCGCTCGTTATTGCCAAGGCCGAAAGTATATTGGGCGACAACCTGCCGCAAGGCGAAGCTGGACTCAACCTAGTCGCTGAACGTATCGAAGTCCTAGTCCAAGATGGCCGTCTGTTGGCACAAGGCGATACCACGAAGTGGCGGCACAGCGAAGTGCGGAAACCCGATTTCGCTGCCGCAAATTCAAACTGAGACACTACCCGTCATGGAAATAGGCGTCCCGATCACATTGCCGCTGTGATATGCCTCATACCTGAAAAGCGCTGCTCTGTGATACACAAGTATGTAACGCAAGCTGGCCGCAGAGCCGGCACGAGCCAACTATGAGCCATTCCGTTGCGCGGAGCACCGGCCCCGCATCCTTCGCCTAACCCGGTTCAGGAAAAAAATAAGCTGCCTGGACGCTGGCCTGAAGGCCAGCTCTACCTAGTCTCTCCTGGACGCCGGCTCCTCGACAGTCTTGGAGCACGACGTGAAGGCCGCCTCTACCCATTCAAATCAGGCGAGAGGCGGGAGGGCGGCATGTTAAGGTCGCTCTTCATCGGGCTCTCCGAAAGCAAATCGCTGCGCAATTTCGCGGAAAAGTCGCCGCTGGGACTCCGCTTCTCGCAGCGCTTCGTCGCCGGCATGGACGTGAGCGACGCGATTCATGCCGCGCAGGTCGTCAACGAGTGGGGCGCGGGCGTCAGCATCGACAATCTGGGCGAGAACGTCACCAACGCTGACGAAGCCAAGCACAGCGCCGAGCTTTATCACCACATGCTCGACGAGATCCACCAGCGCAAGCTCAACGCCAACATCAGCCTCAAGCTCACCCACATGGGCCTCGACGTCAGCGAGGAGCTGGCGTTTCGCCTGGTCACCGAGCTGCTGGACCACGCTGTGCGCATCGACAACTTCGTTCGCGTCGACATGGAAGGCTCGCCCTACACTCAGCGCACCCTCGACTTTGTTCGCGGTCTGCATCGCGAGCCCGGACACGCCGGCCGTGTGGGCACCGTCATTCAGTCTTATCTGTATCGCAGCGAGAAGGATGTCGATCTTTTGCTGTCGGAGCGCATCCGCATTCGGCTGTGCAAAGGCGCCTACAAGGAAGCGCCGGACATCGCGTTCCCCAAGAAGGCAGACGTTGATGCGAATTATCTGAAGCTGGCGCGCACCCTGATGAAGAGCGGTGTCTTTCATGGCCTGGCTACGCACGATGAGAAGATCATCGCGGAGCTGAAGCAGTTTGCCCGCGCAGAAAATATCCCGCCGACAGCTTACGAATTTCAGATGTTGTACGGTGTGCGCCGCGACCTTCAGCAGCAGCTCGTGCGCGAGGGATACGGCCTGCGAGTCTACATTCCATTCGGCTCGGAGTGGTATCCGTACTTCATGCGCCGCCTGGCCGAGCGCCCGGCGAATGTGCTGTTCATCGCGAGGAACATGTTCCGGCAGTGAGGAGCAGTTGTCAGTTGCTGGTTGTCAGTTGCTGGTTGTCAGTTGCTGGTTGTCAGTTGCTGGTTGTCAGTTGCTGGTTGTCAGTTGCTGGTTGTCAGTTGTCAGATTTCCGTTGCCAGAGCAGGCTTTCAGAGCCTGCCCTGAGTTTGCCGAAGGGCCAGCGTTACCCCATTGTGGGATACAGCGCGGCGTTGCCCTAGGGCCTGGTTTTGGCGATGTCGGGATCTTTGTCGCGCATGAACTGGGGATCGAGATGGTGCTTGGTCAGGTCCTGGCGCAGACATTCAAAGGCTTCCTGCGGCGAGTTCGCCCAGTGAAACAGCTCGAGGTCCTTTGGCGAGATCACCCCGGCATCCACCAGCGCCTGGAAGTTGACCACCCGGTCCCAGTACTCCTTGCCATAAACCACAATGCACATGTGCTTGGCGAGTTTTTCCGTCTGCGCCAGGGTCAGCAATTCAAAAAGCTCGTCGAAAGTTCCAAACCCGCCGGGAAAGACCACGAGCGCCTTGGCCAGATAAGCGAACCACAGCTTGCGCATGAAGAAGTAGTGGAACTCGAAGTTCAAGTCCGGCGTGATGTAGGGATTCGGCATCTGCTCGAAAGGCAGGTTGATGTTCATTCCGATGGTCTTGCCGCCGGCTTCGGACGCTCCCAGATTGGCCGCCTCCATGATTCCGGGACCGCCGCCGGTGCAGATGACGAAACGATGACGCGGCTGGCTGAAGGAGCTGGTCCAGCGGGTGATGAGAAATGCCAACTGCCGCGCGTCCTCATAGTAGCGGGCCATGGCGACGTCGGCCTTGGCCAGGCGAACTCGCTCCTGCTCTTCGGGCGGAGCCGGCGTTGCCGAACCAGGCTTGTCGAGCAGTTGCAGCGACTTCTCAGCCTGCGAGCGGCTGTGGAAGCGGGCTGAGCCGAAGAAGACGATGGTGTCCTGAATGCGTTCGCGGCGGAAGCGCGAAAGCGGCTCCTGATACTCGGCGAGAATGCGCAGGATGCGGCCGTCGGGCCCGTTGATGAACTTCTTGTTCTCGTAGGCGAGCGGCGATCGGTTGGAACCGGGATGTTTGTCCTTTTTGTCTTTGTCAGCCATGCTGTGTAGTCCCGAGATGATGAATAGATGAAGAACCGGCGGGTCATGATGGCCGATCAGTTCATGGGCTTAGCGAGACTGCCTTCCTCGTCGGTTGATGTCGGCCAAGACGCGCTAAGCGGTGGAACAAACCATCGCGATTGGGATCGAACCAGCCGCGCAGCGGCGACATTTGTGTTAGCCGCGAGAGTGAGCCCGTGGTGAAGCCGGAAAAACAATTGAGCCGCGGAACGGCGACACTGCTACGACCGAGACTCCGTAGGGTCGGCAACCCTACCTCCTCACAGTCAAAATCCTGCCGTGCCCGAGGCACTCCAATGCTTAATAACCGCTTACCCACCGTTAAAACGGTGGGCTATCATCTTCGGTCCCGCTTTGCGGGACTCGCTCCCACGGCTCAAGCTAGGGGCCTATCGCCGCCGTCAACTGTTCCGAACCTCCCGCCAGCGTGGCTGGAAGCGTCTCCGCAAGTTCCTGCTGTAATACGTAAGCTTTTGCAACGGCCACTGCAAGGGCACGAACACGCGCGATCACGCCGACGCGTTCGGTCACACTGATTGCGCCGCGGGCATCCAACGTATTGAATAGGTGCGAACACTTGAGGCACAGATCGTAAGCTGCAAGAATAGGCCTCCGCAACTTCTGTGCGGCCAACGCTTCTCCTCCTTCGTCCATATCCTCCAGCGTTTTAAGGGGGACCGCACCACCCTGATCCTTCAAGGAAGCTAAGGTCGGCTGTACTATTCCGAGAAGGTTCTTGCATTCGGCTTCATATAGCTCGAAATGCTTCCAGGCCTTCTCGACATCAGCCAATTCGAAGTTATAGACGGAGAACTGCAGCTCGTCCTGCAATCGAATCTCGCCGTACTTCACCGGGCGGCCTTCGGGGTCGACGACCCACGTGATGTCGTAAATGCTATCGACGTCTTGAAGGAACGCGGCGATGCGCTCCAGCCCGTAGGTCAACTCGGCAGATATGGGATCGAGGTCGATGCCGCCACATTGCTGGAAGTAGGTGAACTGGGTGATCTCAAGGCCATCGAGCATCACCTGCCAGCCGATGCCCCATGCGCCCAGGGTCGGCGACTCCCAGTTATCTTCTTCGAACTTGATGTCGTGCTTGCGGAGATCGATGCCGATGGCTTTCAGCGATTCCAGATAAAGGTCCTGCACATTCGCCGGCGGCGGCTTCAGGATGACCTGAAACTGCATGTGCTTGAACAGGCGATTGGGATTCTCGCCGTAACGGCCATCAGCCGGACGCCGCGAGGGCTGGACGTAGCCGACGCGATAAGGTTTGGGACCGAGGACACGCAGGAAGGTCTCGGGCGCCATGGTGCCGGCGCCGACTTCAACGTCATAGGGTTGCTGTAAGACACAACCGTTTTCGGCCCAGAAGCTTTGCAGCCGCAGGACCAGTTGTTGGAACGTTAGCGGATTTTGGGAAGAAGGCAAAGGTCGTCTCGTTGGCGGGGCTGAAGCCCCGCGATTCTTGTGCCGTCCCTGAAGGGACTCGGTCTCAAATACTACCTACCCACCGCTGAAGCGGTGGGCTATCATCTTCCGTCCCGCGGAGCGGGACTCGACTCCGCCCGTTCCAAACTTAACACGTTAGTAGCCGACTCTTCGGGTTGACGACCTTCGACGTCGTGAGCAATCGGTTACTTAGGGCGCGACTGAGCATTACGTTGTAGTGTCGTCCCCAAGGGGCTTTACTCCACAATAACAGCTTACTTCTTCTGCTCTTTTGCAGATTGAATCACCTGCGCGAGCGCGGCGCGCTGCTGATCCGGAAGCTCCTTCAGTTGCGCTTCACAGATTTGCATGACTCTAGGGTGCTGAAATGCGTTGCTCGCCAAAGACCACTTCGCAGCACCACCGATTAACATCCGCCCAGTGTCGCTGTCGTTAAGGAGAGGGAGAGCGGAAATAACCCTCTTCACGTAGCGCTCGTCTCCGGAAGCAAAGAAATTAGCCCACAAGGCATCCAGAAACCCAGGACTGTTGATTTCATCATGAAGAAAATCGGGACGATGGTCGTCCGCCGCTAGTTCATTCACGTATTTCTGGAACGTCGGGGAACCTTCTCTGCTGAGCGATCGCAATAAGCCCTGGCTGCCGCTGGTGCCTGTCATCCACAAAACAAGTGCCAAAGCTGATTTTTGGTCTTCTGGTCCACTACGAAGTTCCCCGAACCATGCTTCAACTTTTGCCGTGTTCGCGGCGAACACATTCGCCAGAAAGACACAATAGGGCGTCGTAGCACTTGCTTTCCGTAGCCCGCCTTGCGCCGACATGAACTGTGTCGCTGAGACAACAAGGTCGGGTCGGGGATGTAAGTAATAGTACGTTAGCCACTCGCTGAGCTGCTCTTTCGTGCTGATCTTATCAATTGACCTGATCAGTTCCGGGCGGCTCTGCGCACACAAATTCAGTCCTAAGACCAAAGACAAAATAAGTCCGCTAACAGTGCGACGGATATTCATTGGGTTTGGATAGAGCTATAACTTCGCCAACATGCTGGCGGTTACAAGTTTCTTCTCGATGTGGCGCTCGATGATTTGCGTCAGAAACTTTCGCAGGTCGGAATGCTGCGCCGCGGTCCATGAGTCGCCGGCAAAGCTTTCGACGGAAGCGCGAAACATCTGCGCCGCCACGGCGCGCGATTCCGGCGCCAGTTGCGATGAAGCCAGGCGCTTATGCTGCGAGCACATCAAGCCATCGGCCAGCACATGGTAATAGGCCCGATCCCCATTTAGCGTCGCGCCGCACGCGAGGCACGCTCCCATCTCCGGCAAAAATCCCACCAGCCGCACCAGCCACAGTTGAAAATACGTCAGCGGCATCCAGATGGGCCCTGTCCGCAGCTGATGCAACACAGAAACCGCCAGCCGGAAGATCGCGTCATTGGCTTCGCGGTCGGGCAACAACTCGTCCAGCATTTCCGCGACGTGCTCCAATGCCACCACACGCGGGTAATCCACCCGCTCCGACAGCGGCGATTCCAGAATGTCGCACGAGTCCAGCCGCGCCAGCTCCTGTCCTTCGCGATCGTCGTAGTACAGACGAACAAGCGTCAGCGGCTCCAGTGCTCCGCCGAATCGCCGCTTCGATTTCTTGGCCGAACGCGCGACTCCTTTGACCTTGCCCTCGGCGCGGGTGAACAGGGTCACCAGCAGGTCAGCCTCGCGCAGCGGATAGGTTCGCAACACGATCGCTTCCGACTGCTTCAGTGACATGGAGATTCACGCAGGCCGCCAAGTTTCGATTCTAACGGCAGGGGTTGGGATGTGCAAAGCGGGCGACGACCACTTCAACCTGTTCCGTCGGCTTGTTTGACCCGCGACAAGTATTGTCTTCCGGTGAAGCGCAGGGCACACGTGAGAGCGTGAGAATTGTGCCGTCCCTACGGGACTCTGATCGTTTTCCCACTCTACCCGGCACGACTGAAGTCGTGCCCTGTTACAAACCGCATTCCATGAGGCGTTTAGTATTCACATCGAACCAAGTGCCAGTGGCCCCTTTGGGAGTGTAAGGCGGACGCTCCGCTCATCAAGATGACGTTAGGAGGGTCAGGCGTTCGGGACGACGGGCCGAGCCGGTAAACAGCGAAATCGTTCAGCTTTGATGAGTGCGGTGCGTGGATGACTTCTTGTGGACGCTGGCTGTCTTCACGGTGGCGGCGCGGCGCCTGTGGTGGTAGGGATGGACCTGGGCGCGCACTTTGCGCTCGGCCGCCGAGGGATCGCTCCGGTAGTCGGGATCGAACATGGCTATGACAGCCACGGCGCGCGTGCTGTAGCGCCGGGCCCAGTCGCTCTGGATCAGCATGCTTTGCACGTTCTTCCAGTGCTGGGCGTCGGTTTCGGTTTCTCCGGGTAACAGCGATGCATCGCGATATGCGGGATCGTCATTGATGGCGCCAAGGAAATGCGTGAACTCCTCGAGATTGACGCCCATCTGAAAGACGAGCTGGCTAAGCGCCATCTGCTGGTAGCCGGTTAGCTGATCGAAGTTTCGGCAATAAGCGTGCGCGTTGTGAACGGCCTGAATCGCCGAGATGCGGAGCAGTTGCGTGGCTTCGTCTTCGGTCAGGTCCGGGGTGAGGTCGTGGGTCCGGATCTTGCGCTGGAAATTTCTCTTGTTCCAGGCTGCAAGGTCCTCGTCGAACTGGTTGAGTATGGCCTGAAGTCGCGCACTGTCGAGTCCCGCTGCCTGCCAAAGTTGAGCGCTCGACGGCTCCAGGAAGGGAGTGGGATTGAGCGGATCGGTTTGCGGATGCTCTCTGACGGGAAGATCAAGGCTGAAACCAGCGCCAATCAGCGGGCGGCTCGTCTTGGGATCAGGATAGGCGGCAAGCACCCAGCCTTCGTGGCGGGTATCGCGCAGATTGCCCATCAGCTCACCCAGGTTGAACTTGATGTCGGAGTCGCGGAAGTCGAGCAGGGGCTGCAGCGGCGAAGAGACGCGCGGCGTGATTGCCAGCAGCAGCTTGGACTGGTTTTCCAGAGGCAGACTCTGCGGTGCGGCTTGTAAGGACCATTGTGTGGCAGGCGGATTTTTCCCGATCATCGGCGGCGCCGTCTGTGACGCAACATCCGGAACAATCGCAGACAAAAGCGCGGCAGCCAGAATGAATTGTCGGTTGATCGTCATGTTCCCCAGCGCGGCGCAGTGCACTAACGAATATACGATAACCGAAAATCGCGACGTTATGAATAGTTATGTTGGTACGGCAGGATGGCAGGTGGGCCACCGCCCAACTTGATACGATTGTGACATGGACTGTCACAGCATCCATTTCTCGAGGCATGCCATCGAGCGCATGTTTCAACGCAGCATTCCGCCTGACGGGATATTCGAGTGCATCCGATCTGGCGAGGTCGTTGCGAATTATGCTGATGACTCTCCGTATCCCAGCGCTCTACGATTAGGATTCGTACTGGGTGCTCCGCTTCATGTGCTCGTCGCGCGAGATGACGAAACGGGAAGCTGTTATGTGGTGACGGTCTATCACCCTGACTCTGAACTATGGGGTAGCGACTTCAAAACCAGGAGGGAAACATGATGTGCGTTCTCTGCAAGAACGGTGAGACCCGCCCGGGTAAGGTGACGGTTACGCTGGAGCGCGGGAAGACAGTAGTGGTCGTCCGCGATGTGCCTGCTGATGTCTGCGAAAACTGCGGCGAATACTACCTTGACAGTTCCGTTGCGCAGGAAGTGTACCAGCGGGCCGAAGGAGCCGTTGCCCGCAACGCCGAGGTGGAAATCCTGCGGTATGCGGCGTAACCCACAGCATCCCGGATGCAGCGCTCCAGGTTAGCTGGGCAGCGAGTATAGAATACATACGCTTGAGCACAGGGAAGAATGCAGCGATGACTATTGAACTGACAGACGAACAAAGGCGAATGATCGATCTCGCGGTCGCTTCAGGGGCCTACCATGATCCTGAGGAAGTGATCGGGACGGCGCTCGCCATGCTCTACGAAGATATCGAGGACGGCATCGTCTCCGAGGGGCGGGCCGGAGAGCCACGTTTCAGCTTGGATGAGGTTGAGGCCGAACTTCGATCGCTCGGCAAGATCAAGTGACTTTGTACGAAATCACCTTTGCCGCGGGTGCCAAAAGGGAATTTCGTGACCTGACGCCGGAAGTCATCGAGCGCATCCTGCCGAAAATCCGCGAACTCGCGAATAGTCCGCGAACCTCCGGGTTGCAAAAAGCTTCACGGCTATAAAGACCGTTGGAGAATCCGGATTGGCGATTACCGGGTTGTCTATGCCATAGACGATGCCGCGCGAACTGTCGATGTAACGCGGATCGCGCACCGCCGCGACGTATACGAACGATGACTGCGGGCGCGCTCGTTCCTACTGTCAGTGGCCGTGCAATTGGTCGCTTGGCCTAGCATCGACGAAAAGACCCCTCAAGTAACACCAATTTGGGTGCGCACCCTCGAAATGGTAGGCTGGGCAGACGTTACGCAGGCAGATTTGCGCGGATTCCGAGGATGTCGGCGACATTGCCGAGCCGTGCGTCGGATGTCCAGAGCTGCGTGCCGGGCGCCGTCAGGCACGACGCAACAAGTTGAGCATCCGTGAGGCCGATCCCCTTCGAGTAGAGAGTGCGGGCTTCAATCATCCTGCGTACATCTTGCAACGAGACCACCCGGGCCTGAGGCATGTTGTCGAGTTTCGCCAGCGTGGAGGCCCGATCGCGCAACGATCCTAAGGCCAATTCCGCCGCCAGATGCGGATGCATGACGATCTGGTTCTTCTCGAGCAGTTCCCGCATCCCAGGCTTGCCGGACCGGAAAAAATCGATCCAGATGTTAGCGTCGGCAAGAATCACAGGTCGTCCACCCTTAAGCGGCGCACGGATTCCAGATCAGGCATGGTGCCTTCCAGGGCGGCGAGGCTGCGCGCCGCCTCTTTCTCAATCAAGGCCTTCAGGGCTTCCCGTATCAGCGCCGTTCGTTCCGACAGGCCGCTGTATTCCTGAGCCTTTCGCACCAGTTCGTCGTCGAGGGATACTGTCGCTCTCATAAATGCTCCGCCTCCGATGCACCAATTCTATCACCATTTCGGTGATGTTATTGGTGATATACCGTTCACACCGCTGAAGAATCGAAATGTGGAGTACTGAGCCGCCTGTTTGAAACCGGGCTCGGTAGGAAAATGAGCGGCCTGGACGCTGGCGCTTCGATAACCAGTGCAGGCTCGAAAGCAAGCTCCGACTAAGTGCTGACCCAGGGACAAGTCAGGTTAGGTGCATATTTTCGTCGCGCCGACGAACAGCAGGTCCCTCCACTCGGGCTGAAGCACCTCGGTCGGGATGACACATTAAAGGTCGGGATGACAAACTAGGTCGGGATGACACATTAGTCGGGATGACACATTAGAAAGGTACTGCCTGGACGCTGACCCTTCGACAAGCTCAGGGCAGGCTCTAAAGGTCAGCGATACCAGGGTTCTCACTGCGAACCGATTCGCCTTAGCTGATGGCTGAAAGCTGACGGCTGACAGCTTCCCTACAACGAGCCCATGTTCGACAGGAACTCGCCGTTAGAGCGGGCTTTGCCGAGCTTGTCGATCAGCAATTCCATGGCTTCGACCGGCGACAGCGGGTTGAGGATCTTGCGCAGGACCCAGATGCGTGCCAGGTCTTCCTTGGGGATCAGCAGCTCTTCCTTACGGGTGCCGGAGCGCTGAATGTCAATGGCCGGGAAGGTGCGCTTGTCGACCAGCTTGCGGTCGAGAATGATTTCCATGTTGCCGGTGCCCTTGAACTCTTCGAAGATCACGTCGTCCATGCGGGAACCGGTCTCGATAAGAGCCGTCGCGATGATGGTGAGCGAGCCGCCTTCCTCGATGTTGCGGGCCGCGCCGAAGAAGCGCTTCGGACGCTGCAAGGCGTTGGAATCGACGCCGCCGGAGAGCACTTTGCCCGAGGGCGGAACGATGGTGTTATAAGCGCGGGCAAGTCGCGTGATGGAGTCGAGCAGAATGACGACATCGCGCTTGTGCTCGACCAGACGCTTGGCCTTCTCGATCACCATTTCGGCAACCTGGACGTGACGAGCTGCGGGCTCGTCGAAGGTCGAAGAAATGACTTCGCCCTTCACCGAACGCTGCATGTCCGTGACTTCTTCCGGGCGCTCGTCGATGAGCAGCACGATGAGCACGATTTCAGGATGATTGGTGGTGATGGAGTTCGCCAGGTTCTGCAGCAGCATCGTCTTGCCGGTACGCGGGGGAGCGACGATGAGGCCGCGCTGGCCTTTGCCCACGGGCGTCAGCAGATCCATGACGCGGGCGCTAATGTTTTCGCGCACCGTCTCCAGCTTGATCCGCTCCTGCGGATAGAGCGGGGTAAGGTTGTCGAAGAGGATCTTGTTGCGCGCCTCTTCCGGCGACTCAAAGTTGACGGCCTCGATCTTGACCAGGGCAAAATATTTTTCGCCCTCATGCGGCGGACGGACCTGGCCGCTGATGGTGTCGCCGGTCTTCAAGTCGAACTTGCGGATCTGCGACGGCGAAACGTAAATGTCGTCCGGGCCGGGAAGGTAGTTGTAGTCGGGCGAGCGAAGGAAACCGTAACCATCAGGCAGGATTTCCAACACGCCTTCCGCGAAGATGTGACCTTCTTTTTCGCTTTGGGCCTGAAGGATCTTGAAGATGAGGTCCTGCTTGCGCAGGCCGCTGGCGCCGGGTAGCTCGAGAGACCGAGCTATGCGGGTCAACTCGGTGATGTTTTTTTCTTTAAGTTCTGAGATTGTCATGTTCACCTACGGGGAATATGCAGAAGGGCGGGCCGGAGGAACGTACGAGGAACGCGCCGAAGGCGCGGGCGCAGCTTAAGCTGCGCGCCGCTGCGCTTCGGTAGCTGTCTCCGGTTCGAGAATCAAGGTCTGCCGATCCGAATCGGCGATCCGGTTCAACACCTCATTGGTGGTGTCCTGAATACGGGTGTTCGGCTTATGAAACTTCCGCGTCGCCTTGGAAGCCAGCTGGCACAGAGTGTAACGGTTGCGCAGAGTGTGCACTGCTTCAAAAACTAGTTCAGATCTCATCGCCATATTTCTCCTATGTTTATGAAAATGTTCCGGAGCCCGATCGGAATGGAAACCGCTGCTCCTGTTATACGAATACGTTACGAATTGAACCCTTAGGTAAGTCGGCAACCACTGGCCGCGACAGGAGGCAATGGGTTAGATGCCGCTTTTAAAGATTCGGTTTGGAAAAATTATCCGGCCAGTAAATGGGGTGGCGTCCCGAATACAAAAGCCAAATTTTTCAATAACTTGCGTCCACGACTTCCCTCTTATGGCACGCTGGGTCGCCGACAGATAGCTGATTCCCTGATGATGGCTGTCCGTGTGGGGCCGTTTCGGGGCAAGATGTCTTACTGACAGGACCAAGTCTTACGTAAAAAAGTAAGGTAGTCGCCTGAGCCTTCTCAGTCAAGGAAAATCTACGCTCCGAACCCTCTCCATCAAACCTCAACAGGGCCTCTCCGCCGCTGCCCCCTTAGACGCATGAGTTACTGGAATGTTTCCATAATTTAGTAACCAGCAAAGAATCAATAAGTTGCGACCGCTATAAATGCTCTTTACCTAAGCTTAGCAAGCCCGCTACTCGACTTTGTGAGCGACCGGTTCGGTGACAATTCTTTACAATGCCGTCACGTTTGGAACCGGCAATTCACGGCGGTTCTGGCTCCGGTGTGTCGCCCCTGAAGGGGCTCAAATTTGAAAGTGGAGCCTACCCAGCACTCCGCTTCCCCAGTTCGCCCAACAGCGGCGAACCGGGGACCCCGCTGCGTGCTGGGCTATCCTGTCGCCGTCCCGCGTTGCGGGACTTGATTGATGGCACTCCGAACTTATCTGCCGACCTCGTGATCGCTGGTTGCGGCCCGGAAGTCAAAGCCACAATTCTCTACGCCCAGAACGTCCGATCCAGCGTCCGATACTGAATAGCCTCGGCTATGTGGCCGGGCTCAATGACCTCGCTTCCCGCCAGGTCGGCGATGGTGCGCGAGACCTTCAAGATGCGATCGTGAGCCCGGGCGCTCAGTCCCTGCTTCATCATGGCGCGCTCCAGCAAATGCTCGGAGTCGGTTCCCAACTCGCAATACTTCCGTATCTCGCGCGATCCCATCTGGGCGTTGGCGTAAATTCGTTCGCCTTCGGAGTGGAGACGCTGCAACTGCACCTCGCGCGCGCGAATGACCCGGGTGCGAATGTCGGCTGAGCTTTCAGGCACCACACCGCTGCGCAACTCGCGATAGTTCACCGACGGCACGTCGATGTGGATGTCGATGCGGTCAAGCAGCGGCCCCGAAATCTTGGAGACATAGCGCTGGATCATCATGGGTGAGCAATGACACTCGCGGGAGCGGTCATTGAAATAGCCGCAAGGACAGGGATTCATCGCAGCTACCAGCATGAAGCGAGCGGGAAAGCTGAGGGACATGGCAGCGCGAGCGATGGTCACCGTGCCGTCTTCCAGCGGCTGCCGCATGACTTCGAGCACGTTGCGGGGAAATTCGGGCAGTTCGTCGAGAAACAGCACACCGTTGTGGGCGAGCGATACTTCTCCGGGCCGCGGAATCATGCCGCCGCCGATCAGTCCGGCGTCGGAAATGGTGTGATGCGGCGAGCGGAAAGGCCGCGTGCCCACCAGTCCGCTGGTGGCGTCGAGCACGCCGGCTACGCTGTGAATCTTGGTCGTCTCCAGAGCTTCGTCGAAGGTGAGCGGTGGAAGGATGGTGGCCATGCGTTTGGCCAGCATGGTCTTGCCGGAGCCGGGAGGGCCGATCATCAGCAGGTTGTGGCCGCCGGCCGCGGCGATCTCGATGGCGCGCTTCGCCGTCTGCTGGCCGCGAACATCGCCGAAGTCCACGCCAAAGTTCTGCGAAGTTTCCAGCAGAGCGCGAGTGTCGACCTTTATCGGCTGGATGCCGTTGCCGGTGTTCAGCAGTTGCACCACCTCGATGAGCGAGTGGACGGGATAGACATCGACGCCTTCGACCAGCGCGGCTTCGCGGGCGTTCACCTCAGGGACAATCAGCTTGCGAATGTTGTTGCCGCGAGCAGTGACGGCGATCGGCAAAGCGCCGCGCACGCCGCGAATACCGCCGTCGAGCGACAGTTCGCCGACAAACAGCGCATCGTCCGGCGGCTTGTTGTTCAGCCCGCCATAAGCGCCCAGAATTCCCAGCGCCATAGGCAGATCGAAACCCGATCCTTCCTTGCGAATGTCGGCGGGAGCCAGATTGATGGTGGTGTAGGTGGAAGGAATATCGTAGCCGCTGTTCTTGAGGGCCGAGCGAATGCGCTCGCGGCTCTCCCGCACCGTCGCGTCGGGAAGGCCAACGGTGGTGAAGATGTCTTTCTCGGTCTTGACGGCGGCGATATCGACCTCAACCTCGATGAGGCTGGCGTCGATGCCGTACACCGCGGCACTTAGAGTTTTGTAGAGCATGCAAGGGAGTGCACGCCTACCACGTGGTTAGAGATAACAGATTGCGGGCGGGAAAGGTGTGATGGGTCTCACGGGGCAAGGTGACGAGGTGCGGAGAGCATCCAATGGACGGCGTGTCACTAGCGATATGGGGATTATCGTAAGTTGACCAAAAACCCGGGATAACAACCACGTTGCCTTAGGGCGTAAGCTCCCACACCGTGCCAACGCCGTATTCTCCGCCACTCCATGTCGTCCCGAAGATGTTGCCGTTGGCGTCCCTCAGCAGGTTTCCTATTGGATACTCTCCGTCTTGGAGGGCGCTAAAGTCGTGCAGCGTCGTGAATACCCATCCCCCGTTGGTTGGAGTTAGCTTGAACACCGAGCCTTGACCATATGCTCCATCGTCGCAGGCCGTACCGTAGAGGGCTCCGGTTGCATCCAGGAGGACGGGGCCAGCTGGTCCAAAAAAGGGGGGTTCGCCGTACCCGGGGGCAAACGCATGAACCGTGCTAAAGATCCAATTATCGCCCGAGGGCGAAAGCTCGAAGACGGTGCCCGCTGATCGGCCCGGGCCTCCTGCCGTCGTAGTTCCATACAGGTTCCCCGCAGCATCTACGGTGAGGCTAGATACAGGCCAAGCTCCATCCACGTGGGTGTTGAAGGAGTGCAGCACCCGATACATCCATCGTCCATCCGAGGAAGAAAGCTCAAAGACGACGCCGCAGTCACAAAGACCGCCGCCCTCATAGGTCGTGCCGTACAGGTTACCGGCCGAATCGAAGATCAACCCTCCTACGGGCTCTTCGCCCCCAAAGTTTCCGAAGTCGTAAACCTCCGAGTGTGTCCACTGGTTGCCGTTGCGGATGAGTTCAAAGACGGTGCCGCCGTTGTGAGCACCCCCTGCGGATGTCGTGCCGAAGATATCGCCCGTACCGTCGAAGGTCAATTCGCTGATCGGCCAGTAGCCGTCAGAACCAGAGAATCGATAGATCACCGTGCGCGAGAAACCCGCAGACGGATCCATCCGGAACACCGTGCCGCACCCGAAGCTGCAACTGGGGTTGCCGCCCTCCTCCGTGGTACCGTAAAAGGCTCCGTCGGGACCGAGGGTCAGACGCGATACCGGGTGATAGCCGTTTTCGTCGTTCGGGTTAAACTCAGTCAATACGCTGGGAACCCATCCGGGTTGCACATGGGTCAGTCTGTATACACTGCCCGGGCCACTGAAGCCTCCATCGGTCGTGGTGCCGTAAAGGTTTCCTCTCGCGTCCTGCAAGAGCCCCGCGTACGGCTGGTTGCCATCCGGACCGTGGCTGAACGCGTGCAGAGCGGTGAAGGTCTGGGCCTGCGATGTGCCCACCGCAACCATCATGAGTGCACAAACCAGCACCGTTGCCCAGACTAACTTACTCGGACCACCGTGCAGAATTGATGTTAAGAGTGTTTTAGGGTTCACTGTGTTGGTCTCCTTTACGAATGCGAGCCGTTGAGCGTTCCCCGTTGTTAGCGCCCCGGATTATCTCACATTACGGGATCGAACCAGCAATCATAACTATTGTAATCAGGCGTTATCGTAACCGATCCGAGCCGGGGCGGGTGCCCCAGGTCTCGCGATTTTCGAGACCTGGGATTGTCACGGAGTTTGTCAGCGGAAGCCGTTTTCACACGTGCATATCGTACTCCCCCGGGTTTCGAACGCCGCGAAACCCGGGGCACCCGGCCTTGCCATGCGGATTGAGATTGCTGACCCGCCTGCTAAGAGCTAACGGCTAAAAGCCAAGAGCTTGCCAAAAAAGAAAGCGGCGGAATCTCGTCCGGAAGCGCAGCGCCCAGTTGCACATCCGATGCCGTGAGGCCGAGAATTCCGCCAACCCGTAAAGCCAAACAAATCAAGGAGGAATCAACCAACTTAAACTTTGCTTTCGCCTTCCCTAAACGCCGCTCTCTGCAGCGCAGGATCCTATGCCGGGATTGTTACATTGCACAGGGCGAATTCCAATGCCCCATCCGCAGTATGGGGCGTACAACTTCAGTCGTACATGAAATGCTCGAGCAGTTTAGATTGCTGCGTTCTGGTAGTGCGGCGCTTTAGCGCCGCGTCACGGCGAACCTTTTGGCACCCGAGCCGGCTTCAGCCGGCGACACCGGCCTGTCGTCGGCTGAAGCCGGCTCGATTAAGAGCGGCAGCCGCAACGCGGGCCTGAAGGCCCGCACTACCCACACACAACAAACTGCAGTACCTGAAGAGTTGCCGCAGTGACTGGCTCACCGCTCTCCGCTTTGATATCTTCAAGCCATGCCCCTATCGTCCAGCATTTGCGGAGTGATTCTTGCTGCGGGCTTTTCCAGCCGCATGGGACGCGACAAAGCGCTGCTGCCCTGGCCGCCGGTGGCCGAAGGCACGCCAGCCGCGAATTGCTTCCTGGGCGCTACTATCGACCTCCTCCAGGCCTACAGCGACCTCGTCATCGTTATCGCCGGCAAGAATGCGCCGGCGATCACTCCGGTGGCGTATGCGCACGGCGCGTTTCTGGCGGTCAACCGCCAGCCCGAGCGCGGACAGTTCAGTTCCCTGCAAGTGGGTATGCAAGAAGTACTGAATCACGGACGCGATGCCGCCTTCATCGCACTGATCGACCGGCCGCCGGTGCTGCCTCGAACGGTAAAGGCGCTGCGCGAAGCCTTCTTCGAAGCCGGTCCCGATGTCTGGGCGGTGATACCTGAAGTCAAGCGCGGCGAGAGTTCAGTGCACGGCCATCCCATCCTGATTGGCCGCGAGATGATCCAGGCCTTCCAGCATGCTCCCGTTACGGCTACGGCGCGTGAGGTCGAGCACCAATTTCAGGAGCACATCCTTTATGTAGCAGTGGACGACCCGCGTCTCGGCATCAACATTGACACGCCGGAAGACTACGCGCGCCTGTCGAGCGCGGAGATGATTTCCTCGGAGAAAGAGTTTTGATCTCGGCCGGTCCCGATCGCTTCGTTGAATCGGTGCTGGCGCTGAAGCCGTCGATCGCGGTCTTCGATTGCGATGGAACGCTTTGGAGTGGGGACGCGGGCGCTGACTTCTTCTATTGGGAGATTGAGCGCGGCTTCGTCAGCCGGGAACTTGGCGAACGGGCGCGCGCTCGATATAAGGCCTACGAAGCTGGACAGGTCGGCGAAGAGCAGATGTGCGGCGAGATGGTCACCATAAACCGTGGCCTTTCGCATGAGGCCTTGCAGCACGCGGCCGAAGAGTTCTTCGACGAGGTAGTCAGCCATCGCATATTTCCGGAGATGCGGAGAGTTAACGTGACCAGTTAGTTAAGCAGGGCTGCGAGATGTGGGCGGTTTCGTCGACCAACGATTGGGTGGTTGAAGTCGGAGCTCGGCGCTTTGGTATCCCTCAGGATCGCGTGCTCGCCGCTTCCGTTCACATCGAAGACGGCCACGCTAGCGATCGGCTGATTCGAGTTCCGACCGATGAGTTGAAGGCAGCCGCGATTCGCGAGGTGATCGGCAAGCCTATGGAAGCGGTCTTCGGCAATTCGGTACACGATCAGGCGATGCTGGAGATGGCGAAGTGGCCGTTCTGCGTGAATCCGAATCCGGATCTGGAACAGGTTGCGCGGGAGCGAGGATGGACGGTGTATTGGCCCATGGGGATAGGGAAATGAAGATTGTATGAGTAACGTACCGGAGGGTACCCCAGGCATCCGGAAACGCTGACGGATGACCACATGATTATCCTATTTCTTTAGAAGCCTCCGAAACCAAATCCTGAGTTTCTTTCTCTGCTTCCGAGCTTTTTATGACGAGGCCCCAAATTCGTATTGTAAACAATGCATTCATATTTATTTCGCCTTCTACTATCTCCGATAGATTGTCAGTGAGTTGCCCCACCACCGATTTGCTCTTCGCCCCTGACTTAAGTTTTTCGAATATCCGAGTGTCGTCTTTTGGATCTAGCAATACTTCCTTACAACTACCATACTCCATTTGTGCATTGTCCAAATTGTTGTAAAAATCCGTCCTCATGCCATCTTTCACCTTTTTTGGCCAGTGATCGAAATAGGTCTCGATCGTCGCATCAATGGTTGGCGGAACTAGCTCGTCTATTAACTTATTTCGTTTTTCGGGACCAAGCTGGGCAAAAGCATACCTATCTGTTAGGTGAAGAAAAAAGTACATAAACTCGAACAAAACTAGGAAATATTTAGACTCGAACTCCTCGCTATGTTTTCCAAACTTCTTTTCTAAATCCGGTTTTAGAGCTTTTGCGCACAGAAGAGACTCCTCAAAAACCTTGGCCGAGAGTTTGAACAATGGCTTCTTGCGAATCGACTTTTGCGCGTCGAAGCCGCCCCGCTCGCCCCGCCTTGCTAAGTATCTCAGCCCCCAGATATTCCACATGATCAGCCGCCGGTTGGGTACTAGTGTTGTCTTTCCATTTTGGTCACAAGGCGAGAGCAGGATACACCTCGCATAGCACTTTGTCTGCGCTGGTGCTGGCGCCCGGCAAGAACTTCAGATGCCAAAGAATCGCGTGACCGTCGGACTGAGTCGTTCCCACAGTTCAGCGAGGTTCGAGGCAGAAGCGATTGCTGTCGGAATCCACTGCGCGGCAGCCCTCACAATGCTCTGGGAACGTTGCTCTGGTTGCTTGCCTCCCTGCCGCGCAAGGCACGTCAGCACTTTGAGAAGGTCTTCTCGTTGGGTGTTGGTGAGGGCCGTCTCTCGCGAAGCGGCCTCCTTGAACTCCCTCATCGCAGCCGCGAATTCTGAAGTCCCAAGCCGCCACACATCGCCGAACAGGTCATAATCAGGGTCAGCAAGATCAGGGCCAGCAAGTTCAACTGCTCTCTCAGCCGCTATGGGGGGAGCCGGGAATGGGTGAAAGACGACGACGTTGTGTCCGACAGCATCAGGATTGTTGTGGGGAGACGGGCGTGTGCTGTCATACCGAATCCCGCGAAACTTGTTCCTGCGAGCAAGGTCTGCGATGAACTGTGGCACACGGTATTCTGGCCTGCTGTTTTCGCTCTCGGCCGGCTCCGAGATGAAGCGGCCATCGACGACGTTGCGCAGAATCCATTGCCGCAAAGGGTCGGTGCCCCAGATCGCTGATCTTAGATCGAGAACGGCGATCCTTTCGTTGAGTTCGACTTTGGCAATGGAGATCGACACGTCACCAGTTGGCCTTCTCATCACTTCGACTGCAGCCGTTTTCTCGTCCGAAGCCAAATACCACGCCGCTTGCCCGACCTGGTTATAGCGATTCGCTCTGGTCGATTCGAGTGCTGCGCGTGGAGAAAAGCTCGGCTCAAGAGTGTTCGTCGTAGCGCGATACCAAACCGCGGGTGCTAGTTCTGCCCTCTCAACCCTCTTCATAGCTTTGGACAGCACTTTGCCGAACGGGTGGTCTGCACCGAGCATTGGGAAGGCGATCAAGAACCCCCGAAAATCTTTGACGAGTTTGCCGTATGTTGCATCGAACTTCCGGCTCAGTCTCCGCTGTAAAAGCTCATCAGCGTCATACTTCACCACGAAGGTCCCCTCGATGACACGACTTTCGCAGTGCGGGCAGGTGAGCCACCGCCAGAGACGCCTCGATTCGCGGCGCTTCAGTCGGAGGGGACGGAGGACATCCTCGATGAACTCGCCTGCCTCATCTGCCCGACAGACATTGCACGCGGAGAAACGCTCCCACGCTAGGTCGATCAAGAGTCGCGTCGTTCTCGACCGCTCACGGCGAGTACTCATCCGTAGTTAGACCTCGACAACCTGATTGGATAACCGTGTCGGCTCCCCGCCGCCGAGTACACTTGGTGCGCTCAAGCAAGCCAAGGCTCGGAGGAAAGGGGTCGAGCACATGAAGATTGTAGGTCGCGATTTACGTACGCGCTACCAGCAGATCGCGATGCTGGACGAGGAGACGGCGAGCTGATGGAGCGTCGTCTGGTTTCAATACTCGACGCGTCATCGCCAGGCTAAGCCGTATCGTCGTAGTCACCCGTCCTGGCACTCGTTAGTCATGAGTGCCAGTCTTGACACGCATCCCATTGGCTCCCTAGAATAAAGGTGCGGGACTGTATCTCTACACTGCTCATAAATAATTGCAGCAGCGTAACTTACGGTCCTACGGTCAGCATTTTATGGGCACTCCTTCGGGCATCGGCAAGCGCGAACGCGAAATCCTTACGGCCATCGTCGAGACCTACATCTCGACGGGCGAGCCTGTGGGGTCGCGCACCTTGTCGCGCAGCAATCCCGAGAGCCTGAGCGCCGCCTCCATCCGCAACGTCATGGCCGACCTGGCCGACGCCGGTTATCTGGAGCAGCCGCATACTTCGTCCGGACGCGTGCCGACGACCCAAGCCTACCGTTTCTATGTGAAGCAGTTGACCGGCGAGGCGCGGCTGTCGCCCTCCGACGAGAACCTGATCCAGGACAGCCTGCACGGCACGCAGGATGTGCAGGAGTTCATGGAGCGCACCTCGCACGTGCTGTCGTTGATATCCCACGGTGTGGGAGTGACGGTCAGCTCGGCGGCGGGACAGCGCAATGCGCTGGAGCATGTCTACTTCCAGCGCATGGCCGACAAGAAGGTGCTGGCCGTGGTGGTGATGCGCAACGGCATGGTGCGCGATCGCGTGCTGCGGCTGAGTAACGATCTGGCGATTGCCGACCTGGAAGAGGCTGCGGCGTACATCAATCAGAACTTTCGCGGCTGGGAAATGGAAGCGCTGCGCGAAGAGATTGCCAAGCGCGTGCAGCAGGAGCGCAGCGAATACGATCGCCTGATGGCGTCGGTGGAGCAGCTTTATGCGCAGGGCGCGCTGGCCACCGAGGGCGCGGCGCAATCGGTGTACGTGGAAGGCGCGGCCAACCTGGTGATAACGGAGCAGGACAAGGAGCGCCTGCGCCAGTTGCTGACGACGCTGGAGGAAAAGCAGCGCGTGGTGGATTTGCTGTCGGCGTATCTGGACGCGCGCCAGGAGGCGGTGCGCGTGGTTGTGGGTCTTGAAGACGCTATGCCGCATCTAAATAATTTCGTGCTGATAGGAACGCCGGCGCGTGTGGGCGACGAGGTAATGGGATCGCTGGCCGTGATTGGGCCGACACGCATGGATTACGAGCATACGATTACCGCGGTGTCGTATATTGCGCGGATGTTCGATAAGGCGTGGAACGAGTCGACGTAGTAGCTATCAGCTATCAGCTTTTTGGGCTCTTAGCTCTTAGCTGTTAGCCTTTAGCAGGCTGGAAGCAGGTCGGCCCACCGCTTTAGGTCGTGGGCTTGCTGGCTAAGAGCTAAGAGCCAAAAGCTAAGAGCCATCGATGAGTTGGCTACGAACTATCACCTCGTAGAAATGGTAGGCGCATTAGCTGAAGGCTGATAGCTGACAACTGACAGCTACTACGAGACATTATGCCTTTCAAGAAACATAACGGAGGCTCCGAGACGGGTTTGGAGCTGGACCACGAGTTACCGCCGGCGGGGCCGGACGACGAGGGCGCGTCACGTGCTGCGGGCGACGGTAGCAAGACCGGCCAACTCAGTGTGGCGGAGATGGAAGCGGAGCTGGAGAAAGCGCGCGCTGAGCGCGCCGCCTACCTTGACCGTGCCGCGCGGCTGCAAGCCGAGTTCGACAACTTCCGCAAGCGCAACGCGAAAGAGCAGCAGGAGTACCGCGAGTACGCTTTGGCGGAAGCGCTGAGAACACTGCTGCCCATCCTCGACAGCCTGGACCGCGCGCTGAAGACCAACGCTGCGTCGGTAGAAGATTTCCGCTCGGGCATCGAGCTCATCGATAAACAATTTCATGACGCGCTCGCAAAGGTGGGCGTGCAGCCGATTCCCGCCGAGGGCGAAGTGTTCGATCCTAATCTGCACCAGGCGGTGCAGGTGGTTGAGACCAGCGAGACCGAAGACAACCATGTGATCGACGAACTGCAGCGGGGATATAAGTTGAAGGATCGCCTGCTGCGCCCGGCGATGGTGCGCGTGGCGCGCAATCCGAAATAGGCGACTGGTGCCGCCGGCTGAAGCCGGCTCGGGAAGAAAAATAAAGGGCCTTATCGGCACGACTGAAGTCGTGCCCTGTTACAAAGCGTTACAAGCGGATTTTTTGGGGTGTGAAAGTCGTGCTCCGTCACAAAGCGTTACAAGCGGACTTTTTTGCAGCGTGTGAAAGTCGTGCCCTGTTACAAAGCGTTACAAGCGGATTTTTTTACAGGGTGTGAAAGTCGTGCCCTGTTACAAAGCGTTACAAGCGGATTTTTTACAGGGTGTGAAAGTCGTGCTCTGTTACAAAGCGTTACAAGCGGACTTTTTTGCAGCGTGTGAAAGTCGTGCTCTGTCACAAAGCGATAAGAGCGACTTTTGCCGCAGTCTGAAAGGCCGTGGCGTGTTACAAAACGAATCGCGAGATAAATCATGAAACGAATCAATTGAAACGAACTCGTGGGATGAGATCGTTTTCAATCTGCTCATCATCCTGACCGCAGGTCTTATTTTGTAGCGAGGGGTTACCACTTCTGGCCACCACAGTGAAACGCGATTACTACGAGGTCCTGGGCGTGTCGCGCACCGCCGTCGATCAGGAAATCAAGAGCGCCTATCGCAAGCTGGCACTGCAATTCCATCCTGACCGCAATCCCGACAATCCGGAAGCGGAAGAACGCTTCAAGGAGTGCAGCGAGGCTTATACCGTGCTTGCAGACAGCGAGAAGCGCGCGCGCTACGATCGCTTCGGCCACGCGGGTGTGGGCAATGCGGGCGGCGCGGGCTTCGGCGGCTTCGAGACCGTCGACTTTCAGGACATTTTCGGCGACCTTTTCGGTGACATGTTTGGCGGGCAAGGTGGACGACGCCGCACCCGCGCCCAGCGCGGTGCGGATCTGCGCGAGGACCTGACGCTGGAATTCGAGGAAGCGGTCTTCGGCGTGACCAAGCAAGTGCAGGTTCGCCGCCAGGAACAGTGTGACAAATGCAATGGCAGCGGCATGGCGCCGGGCAAGGCGCCGATCAACTGCACCACGTGCGGCGGGCGCGGGCAGATGCGTTATCAGCAAGGCTTCTTTTCCATCACGCGCGCGTGTAGCACGTGCGGTGGATCGGGCAAACTGATCGTCGATCCCTGTAATCAATGCCGCGGCCAGGGACGCGTGACGCGCGACCGCACGGTGACGGTGAAAGTGCCGGCGGGCGTGGAGGAAGGCGCGCGCATTCTGTATTCGAACGAAGGTGAAGCGGGCGTCTTCGGCGGACCGCCGGGCGATCTCTACATCGTGCTGCATGCCAAGGAGCACAGCTTCTTCGAGCGCGACGGCAAGGACTTGCACTGCATGTTGCCGATCTCGGTTTCGCAAGCGGCGTTGGGCGCAGAGATTCAGGTGCCGACGCTGGAAGGCGAGGAGACGCTGCGCATTCCTGAAGGCACGCAAACCGGAGCGAACTTCAAGCTGAAAAGCAAAGGCGTTCCGGTGCTGAATGGCCGCGGCCGTGGCGATCTGTTCGTCGAAGTGAAAGTGCAGACGCCGGCGAAGCTGACGAAGCGCCAGCGAGAATTGCTACAGGAGTTGCACAGCACGCTGTCGGTGGAGAACACGCCGGTCAACCGGTCGCTGTTGAATAAGGTAAAGGATATTTTTGGGTGAGGCGGTAATTAGTAATTAGCAGTTAGTAATCGGGAGTAGATACTTGTTGAAACATTGTCACCTCAGCCCAAGCGATTCTTTCTTCTGTCCGCTCGATTAACCAGGAACGCCTGACTCCCGATACTCCAGCCGCTTCCCGTCGATCTGCCTTATTGCTCGCGCTACCCGCTGCCCGTCGTCCATCTTAATTCAACAGATACCTACTCCCGTTAGCAATTAGTAGAAGGCCTTAAGGAAGCGCGTGGGAACCGTGTCGTCCCCGGGGGACTCGGCTATATTTTCCATTCCACCCAGCGCTGAAGCGCTGGGCTATCATGTCGCCGTCCCGCAACGCGGGACTCGATTGCCGGCTCTCCACAGTTATTCGCCGACCCTGCGGCGCTCTTTTTTGGAGCTTCCTACTGGACCGCCCAAAAGAAACGTTAGTTCTCAGGCAGACGCTTTAGGCTGAGGAAGCTGGTTTTGCAGGGCTGAAGAGACGGTATCGCAACCGGCGCCGCCGCTCCGCGGCTCGGGTTTCTTCTCACTTCGCGCGTGGGCTTACGCCCACGCCTAACCCCATCTCGCCGCTGCGCGGCTGGTTTGATCTACCCAATCCACGCGGAGTGACCAAAACCTACACGGCTCTAATCGGGGCTGCTGCTGGCCGGGGTGCGCTTCAGGGTGGGACGTCCATCGTCTTGCGGGCTGGAAGCGCTACCGGAATCGGATGTCCCATTGGACGCTCCAGAGCCGCTGTCGGTCGACGTACTGGTCCGCTTCAGCAGCACTGGACGGCCCGCGTTTGGCTTGGCGCCGCCGATGCGCCGGCCGTTGTCGAACGCCAGCAGACGCGCCTTGACGCTCTCGAATTCGCTGGTGTCGAGGATGTACTCGGGACGGTCAGGGAGATACTTGCGGATTTCATCTTGCGCCGCCTCGATGCGCTCGACATTCATAGGATGCGTGGCAAACGCCTTGGCCACCATGTTCTGCTTCTTCTTCTCGACGTTCAGCTTCTCGAAGAATTCGACAAACGCCTGCGGATCGTAGCCGGTGGCGTAGTCATATTCCAGGCCGAGCAAATCGGCTTCGCGCTCGGCATCGCGGGAAAATTTCAGAAAGCCAAGCGGCACCGCGAGACTGGCGACTTCGCTGATGGCATATGCCACTGGGCCGCCGATGAAGATGAGCGGCACCGAGGCCATGTTCCAGATCTGGGCGCGGGTCATGTTCTTGGTGGCGTGGCGGGCGCAGACGTGGGCAATCTCGTGAGCCATCACGCCGGCCAGCTCGGCTTCGTTATCGGCGGCGAGGATCAGCCCGCTGTTCACGTAGAAAAAACCGCCCGGCAGCGCGAAGGCGTTCACTTCCTCGGTATCGAGCACCTTGATGACGAAGGGGACGCGGGCATCAGAGTTGCGCACCAGGTTCTGGCCGATGCGATTGACGTATTCGGTAACGACCGGATCGGAGATGACCTTCGCGTTCGACTCAACCTCGTGCGCGAGTTGGCGTCCCAGCGCCACCTCACGTTCGATGGAGTAGAAATCCAGACCGTTGCCAACATTGCGCTGGCCGATGAGCGCGACGTTGTACTTCGGGGCAAGGGTCGAAGGCTGCGCCGGGCTGGCCGGTGAAGGACTGGGCGTTGTCGAGGGCTTGGGAGGCGGCGAACCCGCGCTGGGATCAGGCGGCTCGTTGGAGCTCGCTGATGATGATGCGGACTCGATCTGCGAGGCGGTCGGGATGCCTACGCTGGTGGCATCGGGATGGGCGTCAGGCGAAAGGGTGGCTCCATTCGAGGGAGCTGGTTGGGATTGATCGCTGGGTGCGGATGAAGATGCATTTGCCGGTGCCGTCTGCGCTGTGCTGAATGCCGGGAGGCACAATGCGGCCACCAGAATAATGATCGCCCTTCTGGAGGCTAACGCGCACAACGAAGTGGTTCGAACCGCACCGGGGATGGACACGATCACACCTGAACCCTGCTTCGATTATCCCGCCAAATGGAGGGTTATGGAACTACAAAGTTCACCGTTTATTGTAGTTGAGTCAGGTTAATAGAAGAGCGGGACCCGCACGAGACCAGGGAAAGCCCCACATCGAGCGAAGTGGGTAGTCACCCAGGTCTCGAAAAGCGCGAGACCCGGGGCACCCGGCTCAGTTATTTTTCCCACTTCACCCCGCGGGCTGACGCCCGCGGCTAACACAAATGTCGCCGCTGCGCGGCTGCTTCGTCCCAGATGCGATTGCAGCGCAAGCGCCCCTCTCATCGTGATCCCACGGGCGCGCAGGGTTATGGCCCGAAGTACCCCGAGATGTCGAGAATCAGATAGGTCTGGCCCGCGGCGAAGGCATCCGTCGAGCCATTAATGTTGGGCACAATTGCCATATTCGAGGTGGTGTACCCGTCGTAGGCGTTCAGGGTTGAGACGGTGGGCATGGTTTCGGTATCGGGCCACAGGGTGAGGTATGGCATGGGGCCGTTGGTGGGTACGACGGTCGCATTGAAAACATAGCCCTGCGCAGAACTGGGCGGGGTACACGGGCTGCCTACAACGTTCACCGTCAGCTCTCCCTGGAAGGGCTCGCCAGAGCCTTCGCTGCGGCTGTCGTACACGCGACAGGGCGTGGCCTTGTAAAAGTGGAGGCCATTCTGTCCCGGTGCCGCGAAGTAGCCGTTGATGTCCATGATGACGTCGGTGCTGTTGTAGGCGAAGATGTCGACGTCACCGGTGGAAGCGGCCGGGACAATCGCTCCATTGGCAACCACGGTCGCGGTCGGATTGTTCAGGGTCGAGACTACCGGCTGCTGCTCACCGGTCGGCCACACGGTCACATAATTCAACGGTTGTCCCACGGGATTGGGCACGACCGTGACATTGAACGAGTAGGCTTGCGGATTGCTGATTCCTTTCAGGCACGGACTGGTGAGGATCGGCAGCTTGCGGGTCTCCATATCGTGCAGCAACGGCGGCCCCAGCCCGGCGGGCTGCTGTGAGCCGATACGGGTGTCGACCACGCGGCACGGCGCGAGGGAGTAGAACTCCAAGGTCTGCGGGCCGGTCGCCGCAAAGTAGCCGTCGATATCGAGGATGACGTCGGTGGTGTCGGTGACGTAAACGCTGACCGGGCCGCCGAGACCTGCGGGAACAATCGCAGCATTCGCCTTGATGCGGCCGTCGGGAGAATTCATGGTCGAGACATTCGGGAAGGATTGTCCGGTGGGCCAGATCGTAAGATAACCCAGCGGGCCATGGGGTACTACCGTGACATTCAAGGAATAGGCGGCAGCGCTGGCGGGAATATTGCAGTTGGTATTTTGTGGAAGATTAAAGCTGCGTGCGCTGTTCCCTTGGATAGCTGGACCGCCGAACGGGCCATCAGGACCGCGCGTGTCCACCAGGCGGCAAGGGGTGACGGGAACCAGATACTGCCCCGGTGCCAGACTATAAACCGAGCCGGCCCCGTTTGCCCCGCCCGAAAAAGTTGTGCCGTAGAAAACGCCGTCGCCCTGCAACAGCCCACCGAACACGGCGGCCGAGACGGGGAAGCTGTAGACGGTGCTCAAGGTCCCCTGCGAGGTAATTCGGAAGGCGGTCGGAATGATGGCCGTGGTGCCATAGAAGCTGCCGTCCGTCGCTTGCGTCAACCCGGCAAAGGGAGCGGAGGCGGTAGTTCCGTCGAAGTTGTGGAGCGTGGTCAGTGTGCCGCCCGAGGTGATCTTGAACACGGTGCCGGCGTTACTGGAGCCACCCGCTGATGTCGTTCCGTAGAAGTTCCCGTCCGTACCCTGCACCAGAGCGCCGTAAGGGTGCTTGCCGTCGGTGCCGTCGAAGCTGTGAAGCATCGTGATCGCGCCGCTGGTCGTGATCTTGAACACCGTGCCGTCATTATTGGCTCCGCCGTTTGACGCTGTTCCGTAAAGATTCCCGTCGCTGCCTTGTATCAAGGTGCCGTAGGGTATCGCGCCGTTGCTGTTGGCGAAGCTGTAGAGGGAGGTGAAGGTGCCGCTGGAGCGTGATCTTGAAGACCGTCCCAATCTGATTGGTGCCGCCGAAGGTCGTGGTCCCGTAGAAGTTGCCGTCGCTGCCTTGCACCAGGCCGGACCAGGGTTGACTGCCGTCGGTCACGGCGAAGCTGTGCAGCAGGGTCAGCGTACCCCCGGGCGTGATCTTGAATACCGTGCCCCAGGTGTTGGCTCCCCCGCCGGTGGTTGTGCCGTAGAAGTTTCCGTCTTTGGCAAGCACCAGCCCGGCGCCGGGGTTGCGGCCATCATTTGGCGCGCCGGCAAAGTTGTGCAGGGTGGTCAAAGTTCCGGTGCTGGGATTGACCTGAAACACCGTGCCTTCGTTGTTCGATCCGCCTTCATTGGTGGTTCCGTAGAGGTTGCCGTCCGCGCCCAGGACAAGGGTCTCGAAGTACGGGTTGGTTCCGTTGGTGCCGTCGAAACTGAGCAGCGTGGTGAGGTTTTGCGCCGACGCCGCCGCGGCTGTGGCCACGCAATAACTAAGGAGCAAGCCGGCGATTTTCAAGAAGGTGGATTTTGCCGAAGGTGTCAGACGGGCAGCGCTCATCGAATCCTCCCGATAGGTCTTGCCCGTGGGGTCGACTCCTGTGGGCCAATAGACCGCGAGTTCGCCAGCCTTGGTGTCTACGCTAAGACTGTCAGCACGAAGCCGCACTCTTATTGCAATGGTTGGAAGAGGTGACAGATGGTATCACGTAATGCAATCTGGCGATTGGTTTTTGTTGCGACCCTGGTGTCAATCGTCACCCGCGAGGTTGCGGTACCCGACTCATTCGTGGGGTTCGAATGAGTGGGTGAATCAGAATAAACGGCTGTTCCTTACCGCGACCGTTTCCACTCATCCGAAAAGAGCGGATGAGTGGGGCACCCGGCACTACGTTTAATGGCCTTCACCACCTAGGAACCATTGTTTTTCTCGATTTCGGGGGGGTATTATCGCCCTACTCCGAAATGCTCGCTAGGAAACACAAACGCATCTCTGAGTTTCTTGGCTAGTGAAAGCGGAAATTCGTTCGCTGGCTGGAGAGAACCATGGGTACAGACCCTACCATAAGCGCAGGTCCTACTGACGTTTCAAACGCCCCCCTTGACGTCGTGATTGACTTTTACAGCAGAGCCCAAAACTATGTGCACACAAAGGCGCCGCTTGAACAGTTTTTACCGCTGGCGCCGCCGGACCTGCAGGGCCAACTGGCTCCGCTAAGGCCCTATCTTACTATACCCCTGGGCACAAAATTTAATTCCCTTTGGCAGAGTGTCCAAGTGGCGCAAGAACTAGTAGCCGTTGACATCTTCGAGGCGCAGGCAAAATCGAGCGGACACAGCGTCAGTAACGTGAAAGCTACCCTGCCACCGTCGGGAATCTTGACCGCCGACACGCAGCCCGTGATCCTCCCGGAGTTTCCTACGCCATGCCTTTACCTGGTCTATCTACTTTCAGGTTGTAACTTTTATTTCGAAACTGACTTATTAGGCGGAAGCGCGTCTTATAATCTCGGTTACGATCTCTCTGTTCTTATAGGCACGCCGGCACCCCTCTTGCCGTTCGGCTTCACCCCAACGGTATCGGCAACGATACTTAACGCGAATTTGCAAGCCGACAACCTGTGGGCGAACGTTGTGGCTTTTGCTGATGATTTTTTCACTGATTTGGGCAATTTCTTTGCCAATGGTCGGTATGAGAGCTATGTCGATGAAAAAACGTCCGCCTTAGACGCGTTGGTTGACGGGGCACATCAGGTGAATATCGGTACTCAGTTCCTAACCTTACTAACGAGCCTCAATGCCGCGGGACCCCAAATTGTCCCTTATGGTTTTACCGAGTGTTGGTTCTCGATTGAAAACGATAGCACCTTGACGCTAACAATTCTCCATCCGTTCGATCCGGGACCGACGCTCGAGAACGTCAATGATCCACAGGCCAATCAAGTGCTGACTAGCCCACCGACGCTGTCTGTTAGCGACACTCAGGTAAAGCCAGGCGCGGCGATTACGGTCAGCGGTGACTTTTTTCCTGTCGAGACTATGACGCAGCTCGCGGTCCAATGGCCCAACACCTCTTCGGGGACGCCGACCGATGCGCAGGTCGAGTATGAAATTGACGGACAAGATACTGCTTCCCCTATCGAGGTGCCATTGCCCGGCTCGTTCCAAGGTCGTTATACCTATACGGCTAAGGGGTTGGTGGCGGGCAAGCAATATAATTTTTGGGCGCGCTGCGGTGATGCTTTGACTTGGTCAAAATGGAGTGCCAGCCCGCTGTCCATCAAGACTTTACAGACCAATCTTGTCAATCTGGTGTTAACGTCCTTAGATAACCCGAGTATTCCAGCTGTAGTTGTGGGACACTCTGAACTTTCGGGAACATCCAATCAATGGAGTAGCTTGGCGAATATACCATCGAGTACGGCGGCGGGCACGTACAGTCTCTCGGCGGAGTTGTCTGGAACTGTATTGGCGTCAATCACAATTACCATCGCCGAAATCTTGTTGCCGATTCTTCAGATGATAGATCCGACCACGGGGCGGGTTGTACTTTCGCCGGTGCTTTACGGGGGCTCCCCGTTCACGGTGAGAGGCGAAAACTTTCCAGTCGGCAAGGTCACGGTCACTCTCAATGGCACGACCGTCGGAGCCCCTAACGCTCCAAACGGGGAGTTTATGTTGTCGCTGACGGTTCCTGGAGATCCCAACTCCGATTCTCAGGCAATTACGCTTACCGCAATCGGCGGCGGTAGGTCGGCCACTCTTAGTTTTCAGACATTCGGCACACCGAAATAGGCTGGGGGACGGGTGGCCCAAGTCTCGCGCTTTTCGAGACATGGATGACTGCGCGGGGTGCACTATCAGGCTCAAGCCGGTTTTGGCTGTTCCAATTAGGGAATGAAACTGGACATTGGACCAGTTTTGCATTGACACCATTTTAGTGGCTAACGATAATAGCCTGTTAGGGTAGGATCCGCCTCACTCCTGGCGCTCCTGCCCTATTTTTGTCAGTAGCCAGTAGCCAGTAGCCAATAGCCAGTGCCCAGTTGTTAGTTGTCGGTTGTCAGTTGTCAGTTGTCAGTAATCAGTAACTGCTTTCGCTGCAATAGCTTACAAGTAAGTCTCCGCGGCACAGGACTTTACGGGCGAAGTCCGCAAGATACTGAAAAAACGGCAGTTACGGTAGCCAGCAAGTCCCATGGATACAGGACTTTGCGGGCAAAGTCGTCATTCTAAATACTTTATGAAAGGGGGGTGTACCGTGAGTATTCCCCAAATTGAACCTAGCGATTCCAGCCTTTATACCATCTGCGAGCACATCAAGCCTGGGGGCGAGCGCTGCGGCTCACCCGCCTTGCGCGATGAGAAATACTGCTATTACCACACGGATGTGCGAAAGCGGATTCCCAAGGTGAACCTGATGGTTACACTGTGGAACCCGCATCCCGAATCCGATCCCAACTACCGGTACGACATGCCCTATCTGGAGGACCCGGAGGCGCTGCAAATGGCGCTGACGCAATTCATCCACGTGGTGTCGCAAGAGCGCATCAAGGTAGATCGCGCCAAGCTGGTGCTCTCCGCACTGTATTGCGCGTCGCTGAACCTGAGATTGATGGAGAAGGGGGCCAGACGGAAAGCAACGTCAGCCGCCAAGAAGCCGCCAGCGACGGTGGAGGCGAAGAGCGCCAGGTGCGCCGTAAAAGCAGGCGCCGGGGCTTGACATGCAATGGTGCGAGTTCCTTGCAGCGGGCCGTTTCTCCCACTCATCCGAAAAGAGCGAATGAGTGGGGCACCCGCTTGACAGGGCAAGGTGCGAGTTGGGTATATTAGCACTCGTAGGTGGTGAGTGCTAACAGGCTCCCTTCCGCATCATTAGCTCCACAAACCTCATACGTCGCCCAGCCGAGAGCGCTGTTCGCTTCGGCGGGCTGATGGGTACCGTAATCCAACTGAGTTCGACAAATTGAAAGGAGTTCAAAGAATGTCTACCAAACTGACTCCCCTGCACGACCGCATCGTGATTCGCCGGGTTGAAGAGGCGGAAACCTCACGTGGCGGAATCATCATTCCCGACAGCGCCAAAGACAAGCCGCAAGAGGGCGAAGTGATGTCCGTGGGCCGGGGCAAGAGCAACGACAAAGGCGAGACCTTCCCGCTGGATGTAAAGGCGGGCGATCGCGTCCTGTTCGGCAAGTATGCCGGCACGGAAATCAAGATCGACGGCGAAGACTTCCTGATCATGCGCGAGGAAGAAGTACTCGGCATTCTGGAAGGCGCCGCGAAGACGAAGGAACACGCTACGAAGAAGTAGGCGCGCTTTTAGCGCGCGTTGTCGGTTGTCGGTTGTCGGTTCTCAGTGAGGACAGGCCTCGACAAGACAACGGAGCGGTTCCACAGATTTGAGATCGCGACTACAACAATTTTCAACTGCCGTCGAGTTCAGTTCCTCGAAACTGACAACCGACAACTGACAACTGACAACAGGAGAGAACAATGGCAAAGCAAATTCTGCACGGCGAAGATTCCCGCCAGTCGATACTGCGCGGCGTGAATGTTCTGGCTGATGCTGTGAAGGTCACGCTCGGTCCCAAGGGCCGCAACGTCGTGATCGAAAAGAAATTCGGTTCGCCGCTCATCACCAAGGACGGCGTGACCGTAGCCAAGGAAATTGAACTGAAGGACCCGCTAGAGAACATGGGCGCACAGATGGTGCGCGAGGTTGCTTCCAAGACCTCCGATGTGGCCGGTGACGGCACCACCACCGCGACCGTTCTGGCGCAGTCCATTTACCGCGAAGGCGTGAAGACAGTTGCTGCCGGCGCGAACCCGATGGCCCTGAAGCGCGGCATCGAGAAGGCCGTTGCCGCGGTTTGCGGCACCGTCGATCACGATGGCAACCGCAGCGGCAGCGCGCTCGACAAGTTCTCGCAGAAGGTTACCGGCGACATGATCGCGCAGGTCGGCACCATCTCGGCCAACAACGACGAGACCATCGGCAAGATCATTGCCGAGGCCATGAAGAAGGTTGGCAAAGACGGCGTCATCACCGTGGAAGAAGCCAAGACGATGGAGACCCAGCTGGAAGTCGTCGAAGGCATGCAGTTCGACCGCGGCTACCTGTCGCCCTACTTCGTCACCGATCCCGAGCGGATGGAAGCGGTTTACGAGAACGCCTACATCCTGATCCACGAAAAGAAGATTTCCTCGATGAAGGACCTGCTTCCGCTGCTGGAGCAGATTGCCAAGGGCGGACGCCCGCTGGTGATCATTGCCGAAGACGTGGAAGGCGAAGCTCTGGCGACCCTGGTGGTCAACAAGCTGCGCGGGACCTTGCAGGTTGCGGCCGTGAAGGCCCCTGGCTTCGGCGATCGCCGCAAGGCCATGCTGCAGGACATCGCCATCCTTACCGGTGGCAAGGCCATCACGGAAGATCTTGGCATCAAGCTGGAGAACGTGCAGCTGGCGGACCTCGGCCAGGCCAAGAAGATCACCATCGACAAGGACAACACGACCATCGTCGAGGGCAAGGGCAAGCACGCTGACATCGAAGGCCGGGTGAAGGAAATCCGCGGCCAGGTGGAGAAGACCAGCAGCGACTACGACCGCGAGAAGTTGCAGGAGCGGTTGGCGAAGCTGGTGGGCGGCGTTGCCGTCATCAAGGTCGGTGCTGCCACCGAAACCGAGATGAAGGAAAAGAAAGCCCGCGTGGAAGATGCGATGCATGCCACCCGCGCTGCGGTGGAAGAAGGCATTGTCCCCGGCGGCGGCGTTGCGCTGATGCGCTGCGCTGATGCCATCGACGCGCTGAAGCTGGAAGGCGACGAGAAGATCGGCGGCAACATTGTGCGCCGCGCGCTCGAAGAGCCTCTGCGCCAGATCGTTGGCAATGCCGGCGAAGAGGGTGCCATCGTTGTCGGCCGCATCCGCGACTCGAAGGAAGCCAACTTCGGCTACAACGCGCAGACCGATAAGTTCGAGGACCTGGTAAAGTCCGGCGTCATCGATCCGACGAAGGTCACGCGCACGGCCCTGCAGAACGCAGGCTCGATCGCGGCGCTGATGCTGACTACCGAAGCGCTGGTAGCCGAGCTTCCGGAAGACAAGAAGGAACCGGCAATGCCTCACGGCGGCGGCGGCATGGGCGGAATGTACTAAAGTTGCGGCGCAGTCGCGGGCGTTCGAGCCCGCGGCCGCAATCCTGAGCGAGGGACTTTAGTCCTGAGTCGAAGGAACTAGCTGCGAGCTACTAGCTTCGAGCTACTAGCTAAAGGCTGGAACAACGAAGTAAACGGGTGCCCCACTCATTCGCGGTTTTCGAATGAGTGGGGTTTTCTCTTCTGACAACTGACGACTGCTTTTCGGACCTTCCCACAACGACACTCTATACACTTCTTTACCCGAAAGATCCGTACTTGCAGGAGGTCTGCGCGTCATACTAGCGAATCTGGTTAGGAGGTTCGACATGAGCACCGGCTGGTGTAAACGGGTGCTTCTGCTTTCCCTTCCCTTAGCTCTGTTGATTTCGGCCGCCGCGCAGGACACGCAACGAGTTGAGGTGTTCGGCGGGTACTCATTGCTCCATGACAGCCTATTGGTTCCCGACGCTTCCAACTTCAGTGGCTGGGACGCTTCCACTACAGTTTTTCTGAATCGCTGGTTGGGAGCTACCGCTGACTTCTCGGGTCATTACGGCTCGTCGACCCTAATTGTGCCGCCGCCTCCATTGCCAGGAGCAATCGGCGGAAAGATCGGGTATAGCGCCAGCCCCTACACCTTCCTGTTCGGGCCGCACTTCACCTATCGCCGGTCGCGTTATGCGCCGTTCGCGCAGGCTCTTTTCGGAGTCACGAATACGGTGAACAATCAAACGGTATTAGTTCAGGTGACATGCCCGCCGCCGTCAGGGTCGGGGCCAATACCAACCTGTTCAGGACTTCAGGGCAGACAGAGTACCAGTACTGACTTCTCAATGGCACTGGGCGGAGGCTTGGACATCGCCCTTGGCCATGGCATTTCCCTGCGTCCCGTCCAGGCTGACTACATATTGCAACCTGTGTCCGTGACTCTTCCAGACAACGGCGCCTTCTTTTCTCACACGTTTTACAATAATCACTTTCGCTATGCGACGGGTATCGTGTTTAGCTTTGGGCCGCACTTGGGAAGGAACTGATAAGCGCGACTGACAAACTGACTAACCGGCTACTCACAATCCAGCACCATCTTCCCGCGCGCGCCCGAGCCGCTCATGATCTCCGTATGTGCTCGCGCGGCTTCCGCCAAAGGAATCTTCTCGCCGATCACAGGATGCAACGCGCCGCTCTCCAGTCCGGCGACCAGCGCGGCGTGCATCTCTTTGTACTCCGCGTCCGATGTGTTCATCAGGGTCACGCCGCGAATGTCGGCTTCGCGCGCCATCGCATCGCGAGGATTGATCTCGATGGTGCCGCGGTTGCCGATCACGGCGACGCGACCCTTCTTGGCCAGCACCGTAAGGTCCCGCGCAAGATTCTTGTTGGCCAGCAGTTCGATGATGACATCCACGCCGCGGCCTTCGGTCAGCTTCATCAGCTCGTCGAGATAGCCTTCAGTGGAATGATTCAGTGCGTGGTGCGCGCCCTGCTCCTTCACCAGCTTCATGCCGTCTTCGCTGCCTGCGGTGCCGATGACGACCATCCCCGCCGCGTGCGCCAGTTGCACCGCCGCCGTGCCTACTCCGCCGCTGGCGCCGTGCACCAGCACGGTTTCCGCGGGCTTCGCGTCGGCACGCTGAAACAAGCCGCGATACGCAGTGCCGTAAGGAACTCCCATCGCCGCGCCTTGCTCAAAGCTGACGCGCTCGGGCAGCCGCTGCACTCTGGCTTCGTCGCACAGCGCCTGCTCAGCGTAGGTTCCCGTGATCGACGCGGTGGTATAAACGCGATCGCCAGCCTTAACCCGCGTCACGCCGGGCCCCACCGCGACCACCACTCCGCCGGCATCGACGCCCGGAGTGTACGGCAGATTGGGTTTCACAGCGTAGGTGCCGGTGCGGATATAGGCTTCCACTGGATTCACGCCGGCAGCATGAACTCGCACTACCACCTGCCCCGGACCCGGCTGCGGATCGGGCACGTCTTGCAGATGCAATACCTCGGGACCGCCGAACTGATGCACGCGAATGGCTTTCACAATTGCCTCCTACAAGAGAACCGTAGCAGATTTCGCGACTCGAATGTCCAAACCCAACCCGCGAATCGTGGCTTGACTTGCGCTCCCGCTTGGCTTACTGTCCCGCTAATCCCAACCCAGGAGGATTGCGATGCGGCCAACCGGAGTGGTGCTGATTGCGATTTACCATTTCCTGAGCGCCTTGTTCCTTGTCCTGTTCGCCATCTTTCTGGCGGTGGGCGGCACCGTGCTGGGTGCCCTGTTTGCCGGCGGCCATGAAAGTCCGCTGGGCGGGCTCGGCATGATGGTGGGCATGATGGGTGCGGTCCTCTTCTTTGCTTACGCCGTGGTTGCCTTCGTGGCGGGCTACGGAATTTGGACTGTGCGCGAATGGGGACGCATTCTGTCCATCGTGCTGGCTGTGGTTTCGCTGCTGTTTTCCCTTCCCGGATTATTACTCATGGGCTTGCATTTTCATCTCTTCTTCGGCACCTATCGCCTGTTCCGCATCGCCCTCAGTATCCTGATTATCTGGTACCTGGTGCAGCCGGAGATCAAGGCGCTATTTCAGCGGGCCATCCCCGCCGCGCCTCGACCATGAGCGACCGTCGTGATGTCCAAGCTGTAGTACCGCTTAAGCGGTGCATCTTGCGGTCCAGCAAAGAATCTGGCTTTAGCTGCTGAGGTAGAGGAAAGCCTTATCTCAGGCGCTAAACCGCGGAGTTGCATGTTGCCGGCTAATGCACATCTGAAACATGCTGCGGAAAAGTCCGCTTTGAACGCTTTGTAACAGGGCACGACTTCAGTCGTGCCGTAAGCCGTTTCTTTTGTCATCACGAGCCGGCTTCAGCCGGCGGCACTAATGCCCCGTTCCGATTTTTCCGCAGCCTGTGAAAGGCGTGCTCCACCCGAGTCCAAAGGCCGCACCTGATCTACCCTCCCGGCTGCACGTCCGTCGCTTTTCCATTGGTAAAGGTGACGCGCACCGGATGACCGTTGTTGGGGAAATCCACGATTCGCGGATTCGACATCCCCGTTCCTTCAGGGCTGCCCACGCCGATGGCAAAGAAAGCCTGTATCTCGTTCATGCCGGGCTTCACTTCGTGGTTGTCGATCGCCTTCCAAACATCCGCTGGCCAGTGCTTATAAAGCTCGCGCGGGTCCTGGATAAAGAGGATGTCGTCGCTGTAGATCTTGTAGTCGCCGTTGTCGTTGACGCCGATGGGAAACGCGTACCGCTTGCCGTCCCGCTCGAACACCGCCATCACCTGCTTCTGCGATGGCGAACCCGGCGTGCGGTCCAGCACCACATCCTTAATGTCGAGCTTCTCGATCGGCCCCAGCGTTCCCACGGGATGCTCGAAGTCGCTATGCCCGGCGTAGGAATAGTAAGCGTAGCGATAGCCGTCCCGAACCCATACCGGCTGCTTCGTCAGCTCTTTCGCGTCCTTCAGGTCCTGCGGATGCAGCTTCTTCGGCGTGACGTAATAGTCGGGATCGAGCGCGACCTCGGGCTGCTTCGCAACTGCCAGTCCCGCCTTGCGCTCGCGGACGGTGAGATACAAATTGATGCCCGCCGCCACAATGGCAACCACCACGACAATCTGTATGATTTTTGTTGTCTTCGACATTTGAGGAGTTAGGGGACCTCTGATTAAGTCCTGGCTTTGAAGGGAACGGCCTTCAGAAACTTGTGCCGCAACCGCCAAGCGGCTTCTATGGTGGAACAGAGTGCTCGAAAATCAAGCAAACGAGCCGCAACGCGGCGGCAGCGCAGTTAGCCCGGCGCGTAAGCGCCGGGTAAAGTGTGAAAGTGAACTGAGCCGCGGAGCGGCGACACCGGTTGCAATACAATTTCTTCAGGCCGCCGTACCTGCCCGATATTAATCGGGGCTTTTAGCCCTGCGCCAAATTCGGCAAGTTATTGGATGAATCGGCCAGCGTTCTGGTTCGCTAACGTATGAGCGATGTTTCCACCAACAACCCCTTCAGAGCGATAATCGGGCATGGCAACAAACACCGCGCCCTTCGATCTTCAGCCAATCCTCAAGGGTAAACTCCTCGAACTCAGGCCGCTCCGGCCCGGCGACTTTCCCGAGCTCTACGCCGTCGCGTCCGATCCCCTGATTTGGGAGCAACACCCGGCGAAAGACCGTTGCCACGAAGACGTCTTCCAGCAATTCTTTCAGAAAGCTATGGATTCCGGCGGGGCCTTCGTCGCCATCGACCGCAAAGATGGCCGCGTGATCGGCAGCTCGCGCTTCCACGACTACAACCCTGAAAGAAACCAAATCGAGGTCGGCTTCACCTTTCTTGCCCGCTCACACTGGGGAGGCCCGTACAACCGCGAGATGAAGGAGCTGATGCTGCGGCACGCCTTCAACCACGTCGAGCGCGTCGTCTTCCTGATTGATCCGCAGAACTTCCGCTCGCAGCGCGCCGTGGAAAAGATAGGCGGTGTTCGCACGGGCTCAAGGCAAAACGCCGAAGGCCGCGACAGTTTCGTGTACGAACTTACCGCGCCCGCTTTCGCGCAAATCTTCGGATAACCAGACCGTGACTGAGCGCGGCGTTGGCCAGGATTGCAGGGGGACTACAGAATGCTTGCCGAGGCTGTGGATTCGTCAGCCACGATAACAGCCACTGGCGGCTATCGCCGAAATCGATTACTTGC
>CAWIEG010000003.1:0-534932 GCA_963835125.1 uncultured Acidobacteriaceae bacterium
CAAACGCGCAACATGCCGCTCTCCCTGTCTTTGTGACAATTTTCCGCACGCAAAGGCACGAGAGCGATTGAATTCGTTAAAGATCTTGTACTGGAGGTTCCGCGATTCCCGCTAACCTGTCGAAGAACTCTGTCCTCGACTTCCAGCCCCGTGGCCGGGGCAGCTACTACTGAGCTTCACTGTCTTAGATGCCAACTTCTCCTGCAGGATTCAAAAACATCCCACATCCGCTGGCGACAATAATGCCCCTTGCTGACTTTCCTTTTATAGCAGAGCTGAACCGCCGGCGCAAGCCCTGGCCTTCAACTTTCGCATGGAATTTTATTCGGAGCGCGCGAAAGCCGCATGAACATTGGCGATTTCAGCGCGAAAAAAATTTCGATGCGATGGCGATGAGTAACGCGCAATGCTCATCAGCGGCAAATTTCACACGATTCGCACGTGCGTCAATTTCACGCTGGCGTGCCGCCGCTCCGCGGCTCCGGTCATCTTTCCCATTACACCGCGGGCTCACGCCCGCGGCTAACCCAAATGGCGCCGCTGGGCGGCTTAACACGCGCAGAACAACGTTATTCCGGGTCGGCGGCGTGAGCGTGCAGACTCCGCAATGGCTCGCGTTCTTTCACCACCGGCGAGCCTTGCTCGTCCGTGCGGCCAATCTGGAAAACGATCGCTGTCTCAGCCTGTTCCCAGCAGCCCCACAGAACCGCCTGGCGCCCAGAAGGAATCCACGCTAAGCCGCAGATTGGATTCGACTTAACCTCAACGTCACCGATCGCTGTCTGGGATTTAGTTTGTTCCCGTATGGAGTCGCCACAACTGCCGGTCCGGAGACCTCGATTTCTGCTCCCGGCTCAATCTCGAGGCTGAAAATCGCGGCGCGCTCATGATCGAAGATCGGCGCCGCCACAGCCTGGCCTCGGATGACATAAGGCCCGGCGCCACGCTGCAGCTCGCCGGCCCTGGGCAGCAACTCGACAACTACATTCCGAAACGGCTTGTCGCCGAGATTTTCGACGACGTGCACTAATCCCGCCTCCAGCAACTCGCATTCGCCATCGCGATAGCTCAGTCGCTTCGGCTCCTCATCACGCGCTGCGCTTACGATCTCGGTGCCGCTGGCTACGTAGAGGAGGTAGTCGTTGGGATGGTGATGGCAGAGCGAGCGTTCTTGCGGCGCAATCTCCACCGCAAAGCCGCGCACAAAATCGTTCGAGAGGACGAGATGGTGCCGCGGCTCCTGCTCGATCTCCACTACGTGCTTGCAGTCGTAGGTTTGGTCCATTACTCGTGCCGCAGGCACTCTACCGGATCGAGCCGGGCGGCGTTGTTTGCCGGCGTGATGCCAAAGCCGACACCGACCGCGCAGGAAACCACCAGCGCAATCACGGCCGACAGGACTGAGACCGGAACATGGTGATCGGTGAAAATCTGGATCGAGACGGGAATGCCGATTCCGACGACGGTGCCCACTACGCCGCCCAGCAGCGCTATCAGCACCGCTTCAAAAAGGAATTGCAGCAGGATCGCTCTGCGGGTTGCGCCTACGGCCTTGCGCACACCGATCTCATGGATGCGCGTGTGCACGGTGGCCATCATGATATTCATGATCCCGATGCCGCCCGCAACCAGGGTTACGGCGGCAAACAGCAGCAGCACCGAAGTGAAGGCATTCGCGGTTTTGTTGGCCAGCCGCAGCACTTCAGTCATGTTGTTGACGTTGTAGACCGATTCCGGGCGGTGCCGGGCGGCGATCACGGCTTGTATTTCGTCCGTTGCAGCGGGAATGCCGGCGGCATCGACCATGGAGAAATAGATCTGATTGACGGCTGCGCTGCCGGTCATGGAGCGCGCAACGCTGTAGGGAATCAGGACGGTGTCGTCCTCAATCTCGGAGCGGCCCAGCGTGTCCACACTTTCGCGGAAGGTGCCGGTTATGACGAACGGCACTTCCTGGATCCTGACAGTCTGCCCCAGCGCGAGATCGAGCGAGCCGAAGTGGCGACGCGCGAGGCTTTCGGTGATCAACGCAACTTTGTTTCCGGATTGCGAGTCCGACTGGTCGAAGAACCTTCCCGTGCTGGCGATGATGCGCCGTACCTGCTGATACTGCGGGTCCACGCCCAGCACCAGGATGTCCTGTTCCTTGCCGGAACCGACGATCATGCGCTGATGCATGTTAAGCACGGGCGAGGCTTCTTTTACGCCGGGCACCTGTTGCTCGACGGCAGTCATATCGTTGGAAGTAAGGTAGTCGGCCGTAGCTACGTTGGCGGAGGCGCTGGAGATTCCCGAATATTCTGCCCAGATGACGTTGGTGCCGACGTTCTCGATCTGGGCCAGCACATAGCGTTTTCCGGTCAGCGCAATGGTGACTACCAGAATCAACGCTGCCGTGCCGACAGCCATACCGAGGGCGGTCATCGCCGCGCGCAACTTGTCAGCCCGCAGCGAGTCGATGCCCATCGTCAGAATCTCGCGCCACACCAGCGTCCGCGAAAGATCCAGGCGCGACAAGGGCGAAGATGCAGGCATAACTATTACCTACCGATGACCACCAGAGTCACTCCGACGCAAACCAGGGCAATGCCGATCCAGCGCTGCCAGCTTACCCGCTCACCCAGGAAGAAGATGCCGCCCAACGCGCCCACCAGATAGCTGAGCGCGGTGACCGGAACCACGAAGCTGACATCCTCGAAGGAAAGCAACAGCAGCAGCGAGAAGAACGCGGTTGCCATCATGGCCACGCCAATCCAGATCCACTTCACTCGCAGCGCGCGTCCCAGCAAGTTGAGCACGGCCGCCGGCCGAAATTCTTCCAGCTCCCCAGTCTGCTTCATCGCCCGGCCCAGGCACAGCTCGCCTCCGGTGCCAACGACGATGATCAAGGCAAACAGTATGTATTCCAGGGTCAATCGGTATTCTCTGTGGTGCGGGGATGGGTACCGCGAATAAACGACACGCCGAGACAGATGATCGCAATGCCGGCCCAGTGCAATGGCGAAACTGACTCGCCCAGCACGAAGACGCCGAGCAGCGCGATCATGACATAGCCGAGCGCGGCGGCGGGCTGGACATAGCTGTAATCGGCGACCGACAACGCCAGCATGAAGGAAATGATGAATGCGAGCAGACAGGCAATGCCGGCCCAGATGGTGAGCGAACCGAACACGCGCAAGAAGACATGCAGTAACTGAGACGGCGGCCAGTAGCTGATAGGGCCGGTCTGCTTCATGGCCTTGGCAATCAATAGGTTACCGATTGGGCCGGCGATTACCATTATCCCGATCAGCAGGTAGGTTTTCAGATGAAGACGAGTGTGCATTCGAGCGATCGATTAGGCCTTTGGTAGCGCGCGCATCGTAGTTATGGTACACGAAGTGGCGCGCCCGACCGCCGCGGAGTTGGTCCACGGCCGCAAGGCCTATTCCGCATCACGGGCCAGGGAAAGCCGCATTGATATTCGGGCGTTTACGGGCGGCCTGAAGGAGATGGCGTAGCAACCCAGTGTCGCCGCTCCGCGGCTCGGGTTTTGTTTCCACTTGACCGCGGGCTTACGCCCGCGGCTAACACAAATGTCGCCGCTCCGCGGCTCAGGTCTTGTTTCACTTCGACCGCGGGCTTACGCCCGCGGCTAAACACAAATGTCGCCGCTCCGCGGCTCGGGTCTTGTTTCACTTTCACCGCGGGCTTACGCCCGCGGCTAACGCAAATGTCGCCGCTCCGCGGCTCGGGTTTTGTTTCCACTCTGACCGCGGGCTTACGCCCGCGGCTAACACAAATGCCGCCGCTGCGCGGCTGGGACTGTATGAACTTCGCGGCATCTGTTCCACTTGCGGAATTCAACATTCATGGCCCAGGAATCAATCTTCAGATTTCACTCCGGTACCGCGCCAGCTATTGTTGTTGCGGGCCGTGATCTCTACTTGCTTGAGTTGAGCGGTGGCGAACCAATCTTCTATCTCCTGCCGCGAATGGTAGAAAGCGGTGGGCGCGACCAGGTGGTCAAAGACGTTCCAGAGATTCTCCGAGAACGAGTATCCGGAAATTGCGCAGAGATAATCGGCATAGGGTAGCCGGCGCTTTATCCCCGCGAGGCTGGGACTGCGCTCTACCGGCCCATAAACCAGCTTGAGCGCCGCATACAGCGGCAGAGAAATGGCGAAGGAGAGCGCCTGGGTAAGAAACTTCGGCAGCCGCGAAGTCACGTGAATGCGAATGGGATCGACCAGCAGCTCGATCCAGCGATTGCCTTCCTTGCCGTACACCCAGATGGCAACCCGGCCACCCGGCCGCAACTTCCCCACAACACTCAGAAATCCCTGCTTCGGATCGGGCAAATGATGCAGCACGCCTATGCTGTAGGCCAGATCAAAGCGTTCGACCAAAGGCAGGTGGTAGATGTCCGCCTGGATCACATGAGCGTTGGGCAAATGGCGGGTGTTCTGATACGCCGAGTCCACCGCGTCGGACAAGTCAACGCCAATTACATCGGCAGCCCCGAACTTTGCGGCCAGGTAGAGATGACGGCCTTTGCCGCATCCCCCATCCAGGACCACCCGGTTGAGGAAAGCGGTTTCGTCCAGAGGCTTAATCCAATCCAGAAATTCGGCCTTGTCCGCATCGGTCAGCTCGGCGTAGTGGGTCCACTCATAGCCGAAGGCCGCGGCGGTCGCGCGCTTGGCTTCGGACAAATCGTGCTCCAAAAAACGCGGCACTCCCCGGACAATCGGGAAGTTGGCGGAGCACGCGGCGCAACGCAGCGAGCCTTCCAGGATTTCGCCGTCCGGTTCGGACTCGCCCTGTAGGTCCAATCTGGATTTACACGATGGGCAAACGAGATAAGGGAGCAGCCGTAGTTTCATTCGGTGGTGGCGCCGGAACACCAGATGTTAGCGGTCAATCGCAGCCTTCACGCTTTCGAAATATTTTTATTCTGTTTATTATATAGAGCAGCGTGTGTGGCATTGTCGGATTTACTCATCAGAACCGATCGGTTGACCGTCGAGTCATCGAAGGCGCAACCTCCTGCCTGATCCACCGCGGCCCCGACCAGCAAGGCGTTTACGAATCTGGCGACATTTCCCTGGGAGCTGTGCGGCTCACCATCATCGACCTCATCTCGGGTGAGCAGCCGATGCGCAGCGAGGATGGCGACACCACTTTGGTGTACAACGGCGAGGTTTACAACCATCGCGAGTTGCGCTCTGAGTTGGAGTCCCGGGGGCATCGGTTCGCGACCAACAGCGACACCGAAGTAGTGCTCCATGCGTTTCTGGAGTGGGATGTGGACTGCTTCCCCCGGATGCGCGGCATGTTTGCGCTGGCCATTTGGTGCGAATCGCGGAAACGCCTGGTCCTGGCGCGGGACCGGGTCGGCATCAAGCCTTTATATTTCAGCCGCAAAGGCGATGATGTTTACTTCAGCTCGGAGCTGAAAGGAATTCTGCATCACCCCGACATCGAGCGGAGGCTGAGTCTGGAGGGGTTGAATTGTTACCTCCGGGTGAACTATGTGCCTTCGCCGTTCACGCTGATCGAGGGAGTGGAGAAGCTTCCGCCGGGTCATACTTTGACCTGGCAACGAGGCCGTACCACAATTGAACCTTACTGGCGCTGTCCGGCCTCAACGCCGCCGAGTAAGCCCTGGACCCTCGAAGCGGCGAAGGAGCGGCTCGACTTTCTTCTGAAAGAGTCGGTCAAGGAACACCTGGTTGCCGATGTGCCGGTTGGGATATGGGCCAGCGGCGGGCTGGATTCGTCAACCATCCTGCACTATGCCACTCAGGCTTCTTCGCAGCGGCTGAAGACATTTTCCATCACGTTTAAGGGCCGCAGTTTCGATGAGGCGGCCTACATCAACGAGGTAGCGGAATATTACGGAACTGACCATTCGGAAACCGATCTAAGCACCGATAGTGAGTTGCAGGAAGCTATTCGGGAACTGGCCTATTATTCCGACGAGCCCGGCGCGGACGCCGGCTGCCTTCCAGTGTGGTTTCTGGCCAAGATGAGTTCGCAGCAAGTAACCGTCGCGCTGAGCGGCGAAGGTGCAGACGAGTTATTCGGCGGATATCTCACGTACCTGGCGAGCTACTACGCGCAATGGGCGCGGCGGGTTCCGGCTTCGGTGCGGCGAGCGGCCATACGAGGCCTGGGCTACTGGCCAGTGTCGGACGAGAAGATCAGCTTCGAATACAAGTTGAAGCGGTTCCTGCGGGGGTCGTTGCTGCCGCCCGACGAATCGCATATTTTCTGGAATGGAACTTTCTCCGAAGAGGACAAGCGGGCGTTCCTGATACCCGCGGATCCAGCGCCCATGGCAAGGATCCTGCGGAATATGCCGGGAGGCTCTGGGATCGATCGCTACATGCGGTTCGATCAGCAATACTATTTGCCGGACGACATTCTGTACAAAGCCGACCGCATGAGCATGGCGCACTCGCTGGAAGTGCGGCCGCCGTTTCTGGATCACCGCATCGTCGAATTTGCCGCGTCATTGCCGCAGGACTTCAAGCTTCACGGCTCGCGATTGAAATTCGTCCTCAAAGAACTGATGAAGGGAAAGTTGCCGCCGGCAATTCTTCGCCGGAAAAAAGTAGGCTTCGACATTCCGGCACACGATTGGTTTCGCGGCGTGCTGAAGCCGCTTTTGCTGGATACAGTGACCGAGCAGGCAGTGAAGGAAACCGGCATTTTCCGCTGGGAAGGCATTCAGTCCATCATCAACCGGCATATGGAACGGCGAGACAGCCTGGGATATCACTTGTGGGGCTTGCTGATTCTGTTCTTATGGATCAAACGGTGGAACATTCAAACCGTTGCGGAGCCCGAGCCGTTGGCAACACCCGTCAGCCTGTCGGTGACACCCTGAATCTCGATGGTGGAATCCTCGTTGCACCTCCGCAGCCACATTTAGCGGTGGCCCGTGTTTCTATTTATTTATTCCGACGAAGAGTACTGGGGAATGGAGATTGCTGATTCTGTGATTGCGCAAGAAAAGATCGAGGGTCCTGGCGCCGCAGTCACCGCGAGCCAGCCGGTGGGTCTTCGCCAACGCACCTGGATCGTTTATGCCTTGCTGGTATTGATCGCGGGGACGACCTACCTGACCGGCATCCTTTCTCCTCCCTCGATCCAGGACGACTCCGACGCAGTGTTGGCGCAGATCGCTCGCACCATGCTGGCCACGGGCGACTGGGTCACGGCCCGACTCGACGGCGTCCCTTATCTGGAAAAGCCGCCCCTCCAATACTGGATGATGACCGTCTCGTACAAAGTGTTCGGGGTTCACGACTGGGCGGCGCGGATTCCTTACGCTCTGTTCAGCGTGGGGCTTTGCCTGCTGACCGCGGCCTTTGGAATATGGGCGTTTGGCCGCAAACCGGGATTCTATGCAGGTCTGTGCATCGCAACCTGCGTCGGACTTTACCTGTTCACACGGATTGTCATTCCTGACGTGGTCCTCACCTTCACCATTACGCTGGCGATGTGGGCGCTGCTTCGAGTGACCGATGAAGCCGAAACGCGACCCGGACTCTGGGCTTTTCTTCTGGCGGCGAGCCTGGGAACCGGCCTGCTGCTCAAGAGCCTGATCGGAGTTTTGTTTCCCGTCGCCGCCGGGGCGATCTATTTATTCTTAACTAACCAGTTAGTTAAGAAACGAACCTGGAAGCGGCTTCGTCCCTTCAGCGGACTGCTCGTCATTTTGCTGATCGCTGTCCCCTGGCATGTCCTGGCGACGCTGCGCAACCCGCCATATTTTTCCCTCTCGATGCACAGCGGCCGCGGCGAGTATCACGGCTTCCTGTGGTTCTTCTTCATCAACGAGCAGCTGCTCCGCTTCCTGAATCTTCGCTATCCCCGCGACTACAACACGGTCCCCCGGATTTGGTTCTGGCTCTTCCACCTGGCATGGCTGTTTCCGTGGAGCGTCTACCTCCCAGCCGTCGCCAAATTGTCGTTCAAGCCGCTGGATCGCGCTGGCCGCACTCGCCTGCTGGCCCTCTGCTGGATTGGCTTCATCCTGGTTTTCTTCACCTTCTCGACCACGCAAGAGTACTATTCCATGCCGTGCTATCCGGCCTTCGCCCTCTTGCTGGGCTCGGCGATGGCGATGGAAGGCGCGTGGATCCGGCGGGGCACGGCGATCCTCACGGCAATCGCTGCCTGCGCTGCGGCGGCCGCGATTGCGATCCTCATGCTGGTCCGCAATGTGCCTACCCCCGGAGACATCTTCAGCGCTCTCGTTCTGCATCCCTCAGCCTATACTCTCTCGCTCGGTCACATGGAAGACCTGACGATCCAGTCGTTTGCCTATTTACGCATGCCCCTTCTGCTGGCCGCCATCGCTTTCGTGATTGGCGCCATTGGGACATTTCGCGCCTCCGCGAATCGCGCCTTCGTCTGCATCACCTTGATGATGCTGCTGTTCTTTCAGGCTGCGCGACTGGCGCTGGTCGTCTTCGATCCGGACCTGTCCTCGCGTCCGTTGGCCGAGGCCATCATGCGCTCACCTGAGGGCAAGCTGATCCTTGATCGCCATTATTATGCGTTTTCGTCGGTCATCTTCTACACTAATCGTACGGCGTTGCTGTTGAATGGCCGGGTGCTCAACCTGTCGTATGGTTCGTATGCCCCGGGTGCGCCCAATGTTTTCATCGACGACCCGCAGTTTAAGGAACTTTGGTCCACGCCGGAGCGATATTACCTGGTGGCGAACGACGGTGCCCTTCCCCGGCTGAAACGACTGGTTGGGCGGGAAAAGCTTAATATCGTGGCAGAAAGCGGTGGGAAGTTCGTCTTCACCAACTCCCCGCTTCCGAATTCGACGCTGCTGCCGGACGCGGAACACGCACAGCTTTTCGGGCCGGCCAGTCCCCGGCAAACGTCAGCCACGGGCGGGGCTTCGCGATCACCCAAAGAGCCCGTGATTGCCCGATATCACTTAACTTCGCAAGTTCTGGGCCTCATAAATTCTGCAAGCGTGCTGCAAACCCGGTATATTTCAAGTAGGGCCTTGTTGGCATTAAACGAAGCCGATCCTAATGGCTTCCCGAATGACCGTGTTATGACTGCCACGCAGCAAGCACGAAGCGATGGCAGTAGTGTTTCAGGAGCCTCGCTACACTGTATGAGCCCTGAGGAGGATGCATGAGAATTGCAGTGCTAGGGGGAGATGGTTATTGCGGGTGGGCAACCGCTTTGTATTTGTCCAAGCAGGGACATCAGGTCGCCATTGTGGACAGCTTTGTCCGCCGGCAATGGGACCGTGATCTCGGCGTCGAGACCCTGACGCCCATTCGCCCTCTGCGCGATCGTTTGCAGGTCTGGAAAGATCTTACCGGCAACGTCATCGACCTTTTTGTGGGCGACATGACCGACTTCGCTTTCCTTTCGGCCCACATTCGCGACTTCGAGCCCGACACCGTCATCCATTTCGCCGAGCAGCGGTCGGCGCCTTATTCCATGATCGACCGCGAGCACGCCACCTTCACCCAGGTCAACAACCTGGTCGGGACGCTGAACCTGCTCTTCGCGTTGCGCGAGTTCAAGTCCGACTGCCATCTGGTGAAGCTGGGCACCATGGGCGAATACGGCACGCCCAACATCGACATCGAAGAAGGCTACATCCGCATCGATCACAACGGCCGCGACAGACTCGCTCCCGTTTCCCAAGCAGCCTGGCTCGTTCTATCACCTCTCCAAGGTCCACGACAGCCACAACATCATGTTCTGCTGCAAGGCATGGGGACTGCGGGCCACCGACCTGAATCAAGGCGTCGTCTACGGCACCACCACCGACGAGACCGCGCTGGACGAAGCGCTGATCAACCGCTTCGACTACGACGAGATCTTCGGCACCGCGCTGAATCGCTTCTGCATCGAAGCGGCGGCCGGTCATCCGATCACCGTCTACGGTAAGGGCGGACAGACGCGCGGCTTCCTCGATATTCGCGACACCATTCGCTGCGTCGAGATCGCCTGCATGAATCCGGCCGAGCCGGGCGAGTTCCGCGTCTTCAACCAGTTCACCGAGCAGTTCTCGGTGCTGGAACTGGCGCAGATGGTGCAGTCGGCGGCCAACGAAGCTGGGCCTGAAGGCTGAGATCGAGCACCTGCCCGATCCGCGCGTCGAGGCGGAAACGCATTACTACAACGCCAAGCACTCGAAGCTGATCGACCTGGGCTTGCAGCCGCATCTGCTGTCCGATTCGCTGCTGGATTCGATGATCGGCATCGCGCTGAAGTACAGCGATCGCATCGATCAGTCGGTCTTCTTGCCGCACGTGAACTGGAGAAACACGACCAACAATCGCAACGGCAACGGGCGGGTGCGCACTCCGGCCGGGGCCTCGCTGATCACCTCGGAAGTCTGAGGCATTCGTCGGAGATGTGCGGCCGGACCGAAGGGGCGCGGACTGAAGGGGCGCGGCTTTACAGGCTGCTGAAAAACTCGGCTTTGAGTGCTTTGTAACAGGGCACGACTTCAGTCGTGCCGATAAGCCGTTCATTTTTCTTCCGGAGTCGGCTTCAGCCGACGGCTCGGTGTTCTGTTTCCGGCTTTTTCAGCCGCCCGTTCAGGCGTGCCGGTAAGGCTCGTCAAAGAACCGGCTTTTAGCCGCGCAGCGGCGTCATTATGTCTTAGCCGCGCAGCAGCGCCATTTGTTTTAGCCGCGGGCGTCAGCCCGCGGTGCGATGCGACAATTTAGCCGAGCCGCGGAGCGGCGGCATTTGCTTTAGCCGCGGCGTCAGAGGCTCTTACGAAACTCGGCTGCCATCGCATCGGTGGAACAAGGCGCAACGAAAACAGCGCCGTAGGCGCGAAATAATCTAGCCCAGCACAAGCCGGAGGCGCAGTGCTGGGTGGAGCAGAAAAATTCACCGAGTCCCGTAGGGACGACACCTCCCCGCCTACGGTATCCTATGTGCCGTGCCTGCGGCGGGCCAGCCCTGAAGCGCTGGGCTAACCTATATCGCGCCGACGGCGCTTCCACCCCCAGGAGCCATTTCCTCATCGCATGATCGCCCACATCATCGAAATCGTCGGAGCCTGGATCATCAGCGTGATCTCGGCGGCGGGCTATCCCGGCGTCATGCTGCTGATGGCCATCGAATCAGCCTGCATTCCCCTGCCGTCGGAAATCATCATGCCGTTCTCCGGCTACCTGGTGTACACGGGTCGCTTCTCGCTGCTTGCCGTCGCCACCTGGGGTGCGCTGGGCTGCAATCTAGGCTCGGTGCTGGCCTACGAAATCGGCTACTTCGGCGGACGCCCGCTGGTCGAGCGCTATGGCCGCTACATTTTCCTCAGCCATCGCGAGTTGGCCATTGCCGACCGCTTCTTCGAACGTCGTGGCTCCATCGCCGTACTCATCGCCCGCCTGCTGCCGGTGATCCGCACCTTCATCGCGCTGCCCGCCGGCATCGCCCGCATGAATCGCCTCAAGTTTCACATCTACACCTTTGTCGGCTCGTGGCCGTGGTGCTTTGCGCTGGCTTATGTCGGCATGAGATTGGGCAGGCAATGGGAGACCGATCCCCGTCTGAAGATGTGGTTCCATCGCCTGGACGCCTTGATCCTGGCCGTAATCCTGCTCGCCGTGGGGTACTTCATCTGGTCGCACATCCAGCATCGCGTGAAAGCCGAGGCTGAAGTGGAAGAAGCCGCCGACTGAACGGCTTACACAAGGACGACGCGGTCCTCACGTCGCGCCTCTCGAGACCTGGCTCAAACTAGCCGCGCCAGCGGCGACCATGGTTGCTGCCTGAAATGCCCGCGCTCGCGATACAGGTCGTCAACCATGCTCCCGTCCCGCCTTGCGGGACGACTCAGCTAAGCCCAGGACGGAGCGCAGCGGAGTCCTGGGTAACATAGAATTTTTCCCCTGAGCCCCGCGGGGGCGGCACATAGGGATGTCAACAGACCCAGGGTGTCTCAAGATTCGCTTTGCATCAGGGCGCTACGCTTACAGACTGCTGAAAAAACACTCCGCGTCCAATAGCTTTGTAACAGGGCACGACTTCAGTCGTGCCGATAAGCCTTTTATTTTTCTTCCCGAGCCGGCTTCAGCCGGCGGCACAGGATCCCCCCTTCGACTTTTTCGCTACCTTGTAATTCGTTCCGTCACGCCGCAAAACCTACGCGCCGAGCGACTGACTCTCTCACCTGCGAAACGCCGCCAGCCGCTCTCTGACGCTCATCACATGCTTGGGCAACTCCAGCTGCGAGCCTTCCTCGAGAATCGGAATCAGCTTGTCAAACTCCGGTCCTGAATGCGATCCCGTCAACGCTATTCGCACCGGATGAAACAACTCCTTGCCCTTTGCGCCGGTCTTCGCCTTCACCTCGTTCATGATGGCCTTGAAGCGCTCCGGCGTCATCGGCGCGTCTGCACGGGTGCCCCGGGTCTCGCGGTTTTCGAGACCTGGGCGATCTCCGTCCACCAACTCAGAAAACGCCGCCAACACCTCCGCGCTCTTCGGCGCGGCCATCACCTCGGCATTGTCAGGCGCGCTCGCCGCAACTGCGGCGTCATAGTCGAAATATCGATGAAGCCCGTTCGGGGATCTGTTCCAGCTTATCGACCGACGGCGTCAGCAACGCCACCACCGTCCCAAACCACGCCCGCGTGCGCTCATCAGGATTCTCCGGCAGCAATCCCGCGCGAATGAAATACGCTTCGGCCAGCTTCTCGATGCGCTCCGGCGGACTCTGCTTGATGTAATGCCGGTTCAGCCAGTAGAGCTTCTCCATGTCGAACACCGCGGGCGACGGCGTCACCCGCTCCAGCGAAAACTCCTTCTTCAGCTCCTCCGGCGTGAAAATCTCGTGCGTGCCTCCGCTCGGCGCCCAACCCAGCAGCGCCAGATAATTCATCAGCGCCTCGGGTAGCACGCCCATCTCGCGGAAGTTTGCAATCGACGTCGCACCATGCCGCTTCGACAGCCGCTCGCGATCGCTGCCCAGGATCGTCGACAGGTGTGCGAACTGCGGCACCGGCCAGCCCAGCGCCTCGTACAGCGCCACCTGCTTGGGGGTGTTGGACAGATGGTCGTCGCCGCGAATCACGTGCGTGATCTTCATCAGCGCATCATCCACCACAACCACGTAGTTGTAGACCGGAATTCCGCTGGAACGCATGATGATGGGATCGCTCACCACCTCGCTGGAAAATTCCACCGCGCCGTGCACGATGTCGTGAAAGCGAATGGGGTGCTCGGGAATGCGCAACCGTATCGCCGCCGCTTCTCCACTGGCGCGACGCCGCTGCGCCTCTGCGGGATCGAGCGCGCGGCACTTGCCGGAGTACACCGGCGGCTGCTGCTGTGCCAGCTTCTCCGCACGATCGCGCTCCAACTCCTCCTGCGAGCAGAAGCACGAATACGCCTTGCCCTCGCTCACCAGCCGCTCCGCGTGCTCGCGATAGATCGCCAGCCGATCGCTCTGGCGATAGGGCCCATACGGGCCGCCGAGGTCCGGGCCCTCGTCCCAGTCAAGTCCCATCCACTTCAGGTCGTCCAGCAGTTGGCTCTCGAAGCGCGCCTCGCTGCGCTCCACGTCGGTGTCTTCAATGCGCAGCACCATCACGCCGCCGGCCTGCCGCGCGAACAACCAGTTGAAGAGCGCGGTGCGCGCATTGCCGACATGCAAGTGGCCCGTAGGAGAAGGAGCGAAGCGGACACGGACTAACGAAGAAGTGGTCACCCTTTGATGTTAGCAAGAAGCGGCAAAACTCCGCTGCTTTCTGACATGCCATGGCTCCGGTAACATCATCTAAGAAAGCTCTGGCTAAGTTGGACCTTCGAAGGGGACGCCCTTTGGGGTCTGCGTGAGAACTCGACTTGTCAGATTGCGGTGGAACGCAAGCATCGAAACTGGCTGCAATCCAGCCGGCGCAGGGGCGACATTTGTGTTAATGACCGAGCCGCGGAGCGGCGACATTTGTGTTAGCCGCGGGCGTAAGCCCGCGGTCGGGTGCATGAAATGACCGAGCCGCGGAGCGGCGACACGGTTCTCACGCAGACTCTTTTAGGCCGTAATCGAAGAGGACGGCCTTTAGGCCGTCCGAAAATATCGCAATAGCAGTGCGGCTTTAGCCGCTGAGGGACTTCGCCTTACCCGACGTACGCGACTAAATGCAAGCCGTGAAACCGCGATCCAATTCCACTAGAGTATCGTTCAAATATCCAGAGGCCTTGATGAAAAAAGTCCGTCACTCGCTTATGCCACTTGCCCTTCTCTTGCTCCTTGTCTGCTCTGCTTGCGCCGAAAATCCAGCTTCCAAGCCGCCGCCAGCCGGTCCGTTCACGGATTTCCGTTACGAGAAGCCCGGCACGGTTCACAAGATTACGCCACAGGATCTGCCCGCGCCTTACGCGTCAAAGTCGGCCGTTAACGGGCCCAATGTGGTCGATCGTCCAAAGAGTGCCTGGCCGCAGGCGCCCGCCGGCTTCAAGGTGGAGCTGTACACCACTGACGTTAAGAATCCGCGCAACATCGTTACCGCTCCTAACGGCGACGTCTTCGTGGCCGAAGTGCAAGGCGGCAACATCAAGATTTTCCGTGGCATCACACCTGACGGCAAGCCGCAGCAGCAGAATGTCTTCGCCTCCGGACTGACCGAACCTTACGGAATTGCCTTTTATCCCCCGGGACCGAATCCACAGTACATCTACATTGGCGATACCGATGCCGTGCTGCGCTTCCCCTATCACAATGGAGACCTGAAGGCCGCCGCGAAGCCGGAGCACCTCCTCAATCTGCCCAGCGGGGGCGACCACTCGACCCGCGATCTCGTCTTCTCGCCCGACGGCAAGCGCCTCTTTGTCGGCGTTGGATCGGCTTCCAACGTGGATGATCCCGACACCCATCCCGCTGAGAAGTTTCGCGCTGACATCCTGGTAATGAATCCGGATGGCTCCGGCGTACACATCTATGCCTATGGAATTCGCAATGCCGGCGGCGGCCTCGCCATCGATCCCAAGACCGGCGAGCTCTGGTGCTCGACAAACGAACGCGATCAGCTGGGCGACAACCTGGTTCCCGACTACATCACTCACGTTCAAGAGGGGGGCTTTTACGGCTGGCCCTACTACTACATCGGCGGCAATCCTGACCCGCGGCTCAAGGGCAAACATCCGGAACTAAGGAGCACGGTGATCGTTCCGGATGTGCTGCTTCAGCCGCACAACGCGTCGCTGGAGTTGACGTTTTACCAGGGCAATCAGTTTCCCAGTGAGTATGCCGGCGATATCTTTTCCTCGCAGCACGGCTCATGGAACAGAAGTCCGCGTGCCGGGTACGAAGTCATTCGCGTGCCACTGCACCAGACAGGCCACGCCAGCGGCGAGTACGAAGATTTCCTCACCGGCTTCGTGCTTCCCAATGGCGATGTCTGGGGACGTCCCGTAGGTGTGACCGTCGCGCCTGATGGGTCGTTGCTGGTCACAGATGACGGATCGAATTCCATCTGGCGGGTGAGCTACACCGGCAAGTAAATGGGAGAACAAAGAACGAGTGTAAATCGCAGAGATTTTCTTAAAGGGATGGGCGCTATGGGGATTGCCGGGCGTTTTGCTGACACGTCATTCATTGCCGATTCAGACTTCCCGCGCCGCACGCTTGGGCACACTGGCCAACAAGTTTCGATTTTAGGTGTGGGCGGCTTCCACCTCGGCATGCCGAGCGAGCAGGAAGCGATCAGTATTGTGCGCGCCGCGCTCGACAACGGCATGAATTTTCTCGACAACTCCTGGGACTACAACAACGGCATCAGCGAGGAGCGCATGGGCAAGGCCCTGCGCGACGGGTACCGGCAGAGGGCGTTTCTGATGACAAAGATTGACGGCCGCGATGCTAAGACGGCGAGCGACCAGTTGAACCAATCGCTCCAGCGCCTGCAGACCGATCACGTCGATCTACTGCAGTTCCACGAAGTCATCCGCATGGACGATGCAGAGCGCATCTTCGCCGCGAACGGCGCAATGGAAGCCGTGGTGAAGGCCCGCGATGCCGGCAAACTACGCTACATCGGCTTCACCGGTCACAAGAGCCCCTACATTCACAAACACATGCTGGAGGTTGCCGATCAGCACAAGTTTACCTTCGCTACCGTGCAGATGCCGCTGAACGTGATGGATGCCCACTACGAAAGCTTCACCAACATTGTGCTGCCCATTCTGAGGGAGAAGAATATCGGCGTGCTGGGGATGAAGCCGATGGGGGATCCGTTCATCCTGAAGAGTAATACGGTGACCGCCGTAGAATGCCTGCGCTACTCTCTCAGCCTGCCCACCAGCGTCGTCATCACGGGATGCGATTCGATGGAACGATTGCAGCAGGCGCTGGACGTGGGGCGCGGCTTCAAGCCGCTGAGCGAGGCCGAACGCGCTGCGCTACTCCGCAAAACGGCGCAAGCCGCGAAAAATGGCGAGTTTGAGCTCTACAAAACCAGCCATCACTTCGACTCGACCTACGAACATCCCGAATGGCTGGGATGAATCAATTCGGACGCCCAGCATCCGTGGCTCTCGGGAAGTTCTACATCTACAGGTGGCGCCGCAGCCGCCGGAGGTCTTTTTTCCCGCCTTGGATGACCCTCAGCGAGCCCGCGACATTCCGTCTGCGCTGTTCCTCGTCGAGCAGTTCGTCGTGGAAGGTGAGCCCGAAGATGAAGATCGCGGCTACTAGGCAGTAGATGATAATCAGAACGATGGACATGGTCACCTCCGAAACCTGTCAGTCGAGGCAGGTGACTGTTCTTAGCGTAATCTTTTGCGGCTGTCGGGTCAGTGACGTGTGACACTTCAGCGAATGACAAGACCGGGCTGTGCCCGATTCTGCGCGGCGAAATGTGTACACGTCGGATTATCCCCTGGCAGGTTGTGACTCAGGCGTTAGTTGTGCTGCCGCGTTAGCCGCTTCCATTCCAGATCGAATGCAGTCGGGTACGCCAATGCCGTGATAAGCATTGCCGGCGATCGCAAGTCCCGGAATCTCCGCCACACGCTCTTCGATTTTCGCCACTCGCGCAATGTGTCCGGGCTCATACTGCGCCATCGCTTCCCGCCAGCGGTACACCCGCGCAAAGATGGGTCGCGCCTCAAGCTTGACGATGTCGCGAAGCTCGCGATGAACCGTTTCTAAAATCTCTTCGTCGCTGAGTCCGAGCACCGCTTCGTCGCGCGCCCCGCCCAGAAAGCACCTCAGAATGCCTTTGTCCGGCGGCGCGCGGTGGGGAAATTTGTTGTGGACGAACGTGCACGCCAACATGCGCGTTCCTTCGCTTCGCGGTACCAGAAATCCGAAACCGCGAGGCAGTTTCGCCAGTTGCTGCTTGTAGTAGCCGAGGGTGACCGTCACCGAGGAACTATAGGTGATGTCGAGCAGATTCCGCGCCAGAGAGCGGTCCACTCCATCGAGTAGTTCGCCGGCGACGTGGGCAGGCGTGGCGAGGATGACGGCATCGTAACGCTCGTCGCCATTCATCTCCAGGGCAACGCGCCAACCGCTGTTCTCCGGATAAATGCGCCGAACATGACGGCGCAAACGAATGGCCTCGGGATCGAGCCTGGCGATGATCGCGTCCACCAATTGCTGCATTCCATCTTTCAGCGAGGTGAACAACGGGCGGGGCGCTTGCTTTCTGGCAGCCTGCGCCATCTTCTTATGCGCCGCCAGCATGGCACGGCTGAGACTGCCGTACTTCTCTTCCATCTCCACAAAGCGAGGCAAGACCGCGCGGGCGCTCAGCTTGCCGGCATCGCCGCCGTATACGCCCGATAACAGCGGATCGGCCAGCCGATCGACCACCTCCGGGCCGAAGTGACGCTCCACCAGTTGTGCCACGCTCTCGTCATCCTGCATGGGCCGGGGCGGGTGCAACAGCTCCCGCGCCATGCGGATCTTGGTACTCCACGAAAACAGCGGCGACAGCGCTGTAGGCAACAGCCGGGTGGGCACCATGAACATTAGCCCGTCCGGCATCGCGATCAGCCGGTCATGTACCACAATGTAGGTCTTGCGCTGAGCATCATTGGAGCCGATGAGCTGATCGGCGATGCCGAGTTCGTTGCAGAGCGTGGCCGCCCAGGGTTTTTCTGTGAGGAAGGAATCGGGGCCGGCTTCTACCAGGCAGCCCTCAATGCGATCGGATGATAGGCAGCCACCCAGCCTCTGCCCGCTCTCAAAGAGCGTGTACTCCAGTTCAGCGCCCGCCGTTCGCGCCTTCTCCAGGTAGAAGGCGGCGCTCAATCCGGAAATGCCTCCGCCGATGATGGCGATCCGCTTCATGCAGCTAGGGTCAAGGGATTTTCTCAGTTTCCATCCCGCTACCGCAAGCGCGTTCCAGCGCCGCTAAGCGGGCCCGCGCCAAATCGGCAACCGCCCGCACAAACAGCGGCGAATCGTTCAGCGACTCGGCCCGATAGAGCTTCATCCCTCGCGCCTCGGCAAACTCGCGGAACAGGATGTCCACATCGAAAAGGATCTCGACATGATCGCAAACAAAGCCGACGGGTTGCACGAAAACCCCGCTGTTACCAGCGTCTCGTAGGCTGCTGATCGTGTCCTCCACTGTGGGACCTAGCCACTCGCCGCCTGACATTCCCTGACTTTGAAATGCGAAGCGCCACCGGCCGATCTCCGGAGATTGAGCCGCAACCAGCGCAGCCGTCTCGCGTGTCTGAGCTTCATAGGGATCACCCTCCGCAATAGTACGCTGCGGCACGCTATGCGCGGTAAATAAGACCGGCAAGAGCGAACCGTGCTGCTCGCAGGCGCTCTTCCAGCCCGTTCGTAGCCGGTCTGCAAAGGCTTCGATCAGTAAGGGATGATCGTGCCACTCCTCCACGAAGTCGATGGCGAACGGCGCGTCCGCTCCCAACAGAACTTGCTTGTACAAGCCTACGCTAGTGCGCGAATTATGCGGCGCCAGGCAGATAGCGACTGCCTGCTCCACGCCATCCGCTGCCATTTGCTTTAACGTGTCGGCGATGAAGGGATGCCAGTTGCGCATTCCGACGTAGGCGGCGATACCAAGCTCGCGGGCGACCCCATTCGCCTGCCCTATGGTCATACAAGTCAGCGGGGAGACGCCGATGAGCGAGTAGCGATGTTGCACCTCACGTACCACAGCGTCAGACATCGGCCTGCCGCGCGAAATATTCTGCAGAAACTCGGGAATGTCTTCCACCCGCTCCGGACTACCATGCGCGATCAGCAACACCGCCTGCTTGCTCATGGCTTCCTCGCCGAAGTAGCAGTTGCTGAGAACTCGTGCACAAACTGCGCCAGATTCTTTACGTTGTCCACTGGGGTATGCGGCAGGATGCCGTGTCCAAGATTAAAGATGTGACCGGGGCGGGCGTCGGCCAGGCGCAGTATGTGCTCGGCGCGCTGCTGCAACTCCCGCCAGGAGGCGAACAGCAGCACCGGGTCGAGATTGCCTTGCACCGCATGGTTATGTCCCACAGTGTGCCAGCCCTCGTCGAGCGGGATGCGCCAGTCGAGGCCGATCACCTCCGCTCCCGTCTCCGCCATGGACGGCAACAGCGTCGCGCTGTCAGTACCGAAGTAGATGATCGGGACCTTCGTCTCTTTTTGCAGCCTCTGAATGAGCTGCGTGGTCGGGACCAGAGCGTAGCGCCGATAGTCTTCCACGCTGAGGCAACCGACCCAGCTATCGAAGATTTGCAGCGCATCGGCGCCGGAGCGCACCTGTTCAGCCGCATACGCAGCCAGCACGTCCACTAGCTTGCCAACCAACTCGTCCCATACCTCAGGCGAGTTGTACATCAATTTCTTGACTTCCAGATAATGCCGCGAGCCGCCGCCTTCAACCATGTAGCTGGCCAGCGTGAACGGAGCGCCACAGAATCCAATAACCGGCAGCTTCGTCCCGAAATGCTTCGTCACCAGCGCCACCGCTTCGGAAACGTAACCCAGTTCGGCAGCGCGATCGGTCCGCAGCACGCTGACGTCTTCGGCTGTGCGGACCGGTCGCTCAATCACCGGCCCCTCACCCGGCGCAAAGTGAAACGGCAGGCCCATGACCTCCAGCGGCAACAACAGGTCGGCAAAGATAATGGCCGCGTCAACCTTCAGAAACTCCGCAGCGGTGATAGTGACTTCGGCCGCCACTTCGGGCTTCTTGCAGATTTCGACCAGCGAGTAGTGCTTGCGGACGTCGCGATATTGCTGCATGTATCGGCCAGCCTGGCGCATGAACCAGACTGGAGTGGTCTCGACCGGAAGCCGCCGGCAGGCGCGAATGAAGAGGGAATCAGGCGCGGACATAAGCAGTTATCGTAGCACTGGAGGTCACTGGGCCGTGTGATACAGATCACAAACGCGCATCGGAGCGTGGATTCCTCTCTGTGCTCTCTGTGTCTCTGTGGTGAGTCTCCCCGGCCTCTACAATCGCTACATGGACGCAGTGTCCACCACGCAGCACTTGCCCTATCGCGGCAGGCTCGCGCCTTCGCCGACCGGGCTGTTGCACCTCGGCCACGCCTGCACTTTCTGGACGGCCTATCAGCGCACGCTCGCCCGCCAGGGCACGCTGGTGTTTCGCAACGAAGATCTCGACCCGCAACGCTCGAAGCCAGACTTTGCGCAAGCCATGATCGAAGACCTGCACTGGCTCGGCATCGGCTGGCAGGAAGGGCCTGACATCGGCGGTCCGTTCGCTCCGTATCAGCAAAGCCGGCGGCGGGAGCACTACCTGGAGGTCTGGCGCAAGCTGCGCGATGGAGGCTTCATCTATCCTTGTACGTGTTCACGCAAAGACCTGACGACGTCGGCCAGCGCGCCCAATGAGGGCGACGATGAACCTCTCTATTCAGGGCGCTGCCGCACAAACATCAGCGAAGCCAAGCACCACGATTCGCCGCAGGGCGTGAACTGGCGATTTCTCGCTCCCGACAGCGAGATTATCGCCTTTGACGATCTGCACCATGGCCGACAGAGTTTCATTGCCGGCCGCGACTTCGGCGACTTCGTAGTCTGGCGGCGCGACGACGTGCCCGCCTACCAGCTTGCGGTGGTTGCCGACGACGCCGCCATGCGGATCACCGAGGTGGTCCGCGGCGCCGATCTGCTGAAATCTACGGCGCGGCAACTGCTGCTGATTCGCGCTCTCGGCCTGGCGGTTCCCGCCTATTATCATTGCGATCTGGTACGCGATGAGGCGGGAGCGCGCCTGGCAAAGCGTCATGACGCCCTCAGCCTGCGCGCCATGCGCGGACAAGGTCTCACCCCGCAGGATGTACTCAAAATGTGCCCTTCGTAGCAATCCAATTGCGCAATACGTCGGAAGAAGCGTATCGTCTGCCATTGATAAGGAGGATACCTCTGTGCGCTTGAACTGGCCTGCTATTTTGGTCGCGGCAATCGCGGACTGGCTCCTGGGCGCCGTATGGTTCACGGCGTTCGCCAATCAGTGGAAAGAAGGCTTGCGCATGCCCCCGGAGCAGTTGCAGCAGTACATGTCTCATCCCAATTTCTGGCCCTATCTCATTTCGCTGTTATGCAGCTTTCTTATGGCGTATGCCATCGCCCGCCTGGTCGCCAGTGCCGCCACACATAGTCTGTTTCGCGGAATCACCGTGGGTGTTCTCCTTGGTCTTGCGGCAGCGGTGGCGATGATTACCAATATGGTGTTTGAAGCCCGTATTGCTTCGTTCATCCTGATCTGCGCGGCTTATCCCTTGCTGGGCTGCATCTTGATGGGAATTATTATCGGCGCATGGAAGCCGAAAGGCGGAGCCTCGATATGACAATGAAAATCGAAGGCCAAATTGTAAGCGGTTATCTGAAGGCCCTCAGCGGACTGGAGCAGCTTCCCGGTCCTGAGGGCGAGCGCTCGATCGAGTTGTTCCGGCACGGCACGCTCACGGTGAAGTTGTATGCGCCTCGCGGCAACGATCATCAGACACCGCACACTCGTGACGAGATTTATGTCATCGCCAGCGGAACTGGCCGCTTCCGGCGGGGCGCGGAGGAAACTTCCTTTGGTGCGGGCGATGTGCTGTTCGTTGCGGCCGGCGAGGAACACCGGTTTATAGAGTTCACCGAAGATTTTGCCACCTGGGTGTTCTTCTACGGACCCGAAGGCGGCGAGGCCGAAGTCGTGAAGACTTAAGAACGCGAAGCGGCCTTCCTCACCACGCGTTCACTGTTTCCCGTGGTAGCCTGACCTTCTTGACCGTGGCGGCCCCGCCATCACAAGGTGAAATAATCAGCAGGTGTGATGAAAGCGATTCGGAGTCGCCCGTCATGGCTAAGGAAGATAAGGAAGATAAGAAGGACAACAAGAAGGCCGGCAAAGGCAACACGGGCGAAGCAACGACCGGGGACTCCTGGCTCGCCCAGGGAACTCCGCTGGTCGGAACGTACAGCGATGGCCATCCTCTTGACAGCGTGCAGTACCTAGAAGCCAAACTCATCCTCAAGCCGGATCGCTTCGTGTCCGTCGAGAGCTTCCGCGACTTTGGCAGACTGGTGCAACGCACAGCCAAGAACCTTGCGGTGGGATTCGTCACCGATCCCAAGGTCGGACGGCGGCCCGACATCCGGGAAATCGTTTTCATGGACACCCCCGACTTTCGCCTCTACAACAACGCTTTCATCCTGCGGCGGCGAATCACTTATATCGACGGCTTTCCCATCGGCGATCCCGGAAATCGTCTTCAAGTTCCGTCATTCGGATGAGAAAAAAGCCGCGGAGCTGGATGTGCGGCCCAATATCGCCGGGAAATATCAGATCAAGTTCAAGGCCGAGGCGCTTCCACTTAAAGACCAGTATGGCGGGTTTCGCCTGCTGTATTCCCATAACTGTCAGTTCGGTCTGAGCCAGATGCACGAAGGCGATCGCCTCGGCATGTGGGGACTCGCCCACGTTTTGCCCGCGCTCTCCGTTCTCAAGAAATCAGAGGACGAAGAAGTTACGCTGGTGAACGAGGCCATCGTGGAAGAAGTTCTGCTGGAATTGGGTGACCTCGACTTCGGCAAAGGGGTCGAGGGCCATTGCAATGTGGCGCTGTGGCGCACGCGGGGCGAACATACGCCCCTGGTCGGCGAGTTCGCCTACCAGCTCAAATTCGCTCGAATGGGCGATCTCCACGAAAAGCCCAGGAAGCTGTCGGAGCAGTTCTTCATCACCCTGCAACGAGATGTGCAGGACTGGATTTCCCTGGGTACGACCAAGACGGGGATGGTCTATCGTCTGCATGGCAACCCACCTCAGAGCCATGAATAATCAGAAGCAGGCGCGGAATTTGACAACAATCAAAGCCGTTCAGCCGCACCTCCGACCATCTCTGGTGTAAGCTTTTCGATTTGGAGGTGTGAGGGATGACCCTTGCCTTAGGCGGCAAAGCGCTGTCAGGTACCATCGTACGTAGCCGCAAATCTTCCGAACTACTTCTTACGACTCTCATTCTTTTTCTCGCGGCTCTGGCGCTCGCTCCATCGATTCTCGGTCAGCAATACGATCCGTCGCTCTATTCCGGAATGCAGTGGCGACAGATCGGTCCCTTCCGCGCGGGCCGCGTGACGGGAGTGACCGGCGTTCCCGGTCAGCCCGCCATCTACTACGTGGGAACGGCCGGCGGCGGGGCCTGGAAGACGGGCGACGGCGGCATGGTATGGAAGCCGATCTTCGATAAGCAGCACGTGGCTTCCATCGGAGCGATCTCGGTCGCGCCGTCCGATCCGAACATCGTTTATATCGGCACTGGCGATGTCAGCAACGTTGGCGGCGCAGTCAATCAGGGCAACGGTGTATGGAAGTCCACCGACGCCGGCGAGACCTGGCAACACGTCGGACTGGAAGACTCGCGGCATATCGGCGCGATCTGGGTCGATCCGCACAACGCGAATATTGTCGTCGTAGCGGCGTTGGGGCATACGTTTGCACCTAACGCCGAACGTGGCGTCTTCAAGACCACCGACGGCGGCAAGAGCTGGCAGAAAGTTCTCTACAAGGACGACACCACCGGCGCCATCGACGTGGCATTCGCTCCGGATAATCCCAAGATCGGCTTCGCCGCCCTGTGGTACCACTACGTGAAACCCGATACGCCATTTGCAGGACTGCTGGGCATGGGCGGCGCAGGCATCTATAAGACCACCGACGGCGGCGACACCTGGACGCCCGTCACCATTCCGCAACTCGCGAAGGCTCACTTGGGACGCATGGGCGTGGTTGTCGCTGGCGGCGGGCAGAGAGTGTTTGCTATTGTTTCCGCACCCAAGGACGGCGGGCTGTATCGCTCCGACGATAGCGGCTCGACCTGGAAGCGAATCACCCAGGACCAGCGCATTCAGGGCAATGGATACTTCGGTAAGGTGTTCCTCGACCCCCATAACTCCGACATTGTGTTTGTGGCGCAGACTTCGCTTTATCGCTCGACGGACGGCGGCGTGACGTTTGAGTCGTACAAAGGCGCGCCCGGCGGCGACGACAATCATGCGCTGTGGATCGATCCCACCAACTCCGACTACATGATCATGGGCAGCGACCAGGGCGCGACCATCAGCATGGATGGCGGCAAGACCTGGAGCTCGTGGTACAACCAGCCGACTGGGCAGATCTATCACGTTTCCACTGACAATCGTTTTCCGTACTGGGTGTACGGCACACAGCAGGACAGCGGATCGGTTGCGACACTGAGCCGCGGCGATTACGGCGCAATAACCTTTCTTGATTGGGACCCGATCGGCGGCTACGAGTTTGGCTATATCCTGCCCAGCCCGACTGACCCGAACATTGTTTACGCCGGAGGAGAGGCTCGCGGACTGTGGCGCATCGATCGCACCAACCGGCAGGTGAAAGTGATCTCGCCCAACGTGAGTCGCGACGGCGATTACCGCACCGCGACCAATCCGCCGCTAGCGTTCTCGCCACAGAATCCGCAGATTCTCTATGAGGGAACGCAATTCCTGCTGCAAACCAGCGATGAGGGAGCAACCTGGAAGGCCATCAGCCCCGACCTGACCAGCCGGCCGGGCGAACCCCAACCTCCCACTGCTGCGCAGGAAGAGAGCAAGCCGGAAGCTGCGAAGAGCGAAGACGAAAAAGCCAAAGAAGCCGAGAACAAGAAGCCAAAGCCGCAGGAAGAACAGGAGACGATGCGGCCTCCGGACCGCCGCGCCCTCACGACGATTGCGCCGTCGGCCCTGAAAGCAGGCGTGATTTGGATTGGAACGAACAACGGCCTGGTCCAACTCACGACCGACAACGGCGCAAACTGGCAGAACGTCTCACCGCCCGGACTACAGAAGTTCTCCGAGATCACGATGGTCGAAGCCTCGCACTTCGATCCGGCTACGGTTTATGTTTCTGTGGACAACCATCAGGGCAACGATTTTCGTCCTCACATTTTCCGCACCCACGATTACGGCAAGAGCTGGCAGGAGATCGTCACCGGAATTCCGGACTTCAGCTTCGTCAAAGTCGTGCGCGAAGATCCCGAGCGCAAAGGCCTGCTGTATGCCGGAACCGAGACGGGAGCGTTCGTCTCATTCGATGATGGCGAACAATGGGGCACGCTGCGGCAGAATATGCCGACGGTTTCGGTGCGCGACATGGTGGTTCATGGCGACGATCTGGTCGCGGCAACCTACGGCCGCGCTTTCTGGATTCTCGACGATTTGAGTCCGCTGCGGCAGATCAACGATCAGGTAGCGAAGTCCAATGTTCATCTCTTCCAGCCGGCGACGGCGATTCGCCTGCGCAACGACATGAACCAGGACACACCGCTGCCGCCGGAAATGCCTGCGGGCGACAACCCGCCAACGGGAGCGGTGCTGGATTACTACTTCAAGTCAGCGCCGTCGGCTGAGGTGGCCATCGCCATCTACGATCAGAAGGGACAGCTGGTTCGCCAGCTTTCGAGTACACCCGCGGCTGTTCGTCCGGAAGAGCCGCCGCCAGTGCCTAACTACTGGCTCTATCACGCGACGCCGTTGCCGAAGAATGCGGGAATGAATCGCTACGTGTGGGACCTGCGTTACCCATCGCCGGACGCCATCCAGCACATGTATCCGATCTCGGCCTCATACGAAAGCACTCATGCCGAGCCGCAAGGGCCGTTCGTCGTGCCTGGCAAGTATGAAGTTCGCCTGATGGTGGATGGCAAGACCTACAAGCAGCCGTTGACGGTGGAAATGGATCCGCGCGTCAAAGTGGCGCGGGCCGCGTTGCAGCAGCAACTCGACTTCGCGCAGAAGGTCGACAGTCTGGTTTCGCTGAGTTACAACTTCCACGAACAAGCTGGAAAATTCCAGGGCGAAGTTGCCGACCGGCAAACGGCGTTGGAGAAAAACGCTCAGGCCAATACTGCTGCGCAAGCGGCCAAAGATTTCGGTGCGAAGGTGGTCAAGATTCAAGGTGAAGCGCAGCGTGGATTTGGCGGCGGCGGCAAACCGAAGCCAACATTTACGCTGATGAACTCGGAGCTGGCGTATCTGTCAGAGGCCGTGAACCAGGCCGATGCAGCGCCGACCGATGCGATGCACACCGCCTATCACGACTATTGCCGGGACCTCACCAAGCTGGCGCAGCAATGGTCTGATTTGATGAAGCAGGATTTGCCCGCGGTGAACACGCAGCTCACCGAGCAACATCTGCAGCCGCTTCCGGAGGCAATGCTGACGGCAGCTGTGCCGGCGTGCGGGCAGTGAGGACAGCGCGAACGCAGCCGAGGGCTTGTGCAATGGCGATATTACGCAAATTGGGTGTATAGTTGCGGCAGTTTTGCGGGCCAAATTCAGATCTGGAGTGAGGAGATGAAGATAGCGGCCGGCTGCTTCTTAGTACTACTCCTTGTGATTGCTTCGACCGCAAGGGCACAACAATCTTGTAGCGCACCACCCGTCACGGCGCTCATCAATTGGGCCCAGTTTCATGCTGACACGTGCCACAGTGGCTATAACCAATATGAGTTTGTTTTGAGTCCCGCCACGGTGGGAAATCTGGCTGTAGATTGGACGTACTCGTTGGATCCCGCCTCCTTCTCCTCGCCGGCAGTGGCGAACGGTGTGCTGTACGTCGGGAGTTCCGCCCCCTCCGGCAGCGTCTACGCTTTTAATGCCAGTTCAGGGGCATTGCTTTGGAAAAGCGCGGTTAGCTACAACAGTCAGATCATTTCATCGCCGGCAGTGGCGAACGGTGTGGTGTACATCGGGAACCAGGATGACTATACGTTTTACGCCTTCGACGCGGGCACCGGAGCCCGACTGTGGACGTACACAACCGGAGGATACATTGGTTCTTCGCCGGCAGTATCCAACGGTGTCGTGTACTTCGCCAGTTGGAACGCTGACCATAATCTGTACGCCTTGAACGCGCAGACCGGAGCAGTAGTGTGGAAATACTGGATGGACGGCGCCAACGATATCTTGGCGTCACCAGCGGTGGCGAACGGCGTGGTGTACATGGGGGCCGACAAGGTCTACGCCTTGAACGCCAGCACCGGGGCATTGCTGTGGGAGTATGGGACAGGTGGTAATCGTGCTTTCTCGTCGGCGACCGTGGCAAATGGGGTGGTCTACGTTGGAGACTTCGTTGGCAACGTAAATGCTTTGAACGCCGACACGGGAGCCCTCCTTTGGCAGTACGTAACCTCCGGCTACATCCAGAGTACGCCGGCGGCGGCTAACGGCGTGGTGTATGTCACGTCGGCCGACCATAACGTATACGCCCTGAACGCCAGCACCGGGGCACTCTTGTGGAAGTACACAGCTCTAAATGGATTCGACTCGTCACCGGCGGTGGCGAACGGCGTGGTGTACGTAGGGTCTCAGGATAATAATTTGTACGCCCTGAATGCCAGCACAGGAGCAGTCCTTTGGCAGTATGACGCCGGGGATTACGTCATTTCCTCGCCGGCCGTGGTCAACGGGATGGTGTACGTCGACGACTACGACGGCAACCTATATGCTTTCCATCTGCCCAATCATTGAGGCTGAGCGCACGGGCGCGTCCTCGGCTTCGATCGGCTCCAGGTATGCGGTGAAGTGCCGCAGAAAAGGCGCCTGACGCGTCAACTTCATGCCGCGAATTTCCGCGCGACGGTTCCACACCGCCAGCACCACTTCGATCACATAATCCACATGGCTCTGGGTGTAAACGCGGCGCGGAATTGCCAGCCGTACCAGATCCATTTTGGCGGCCGCTCCGAACATCAGCGTGCCGATTTCGACCGAGCGGATGCCGCCTTCAAGATACAACTCCGCCGCCAGCGCCACTCCGGGAAACTCATCCAGCGGAATGTGCGGTAAAAAAGCGCGAGCATCGAGATAGATCGCGTGCCCACCCGGCGGCTGTACGATCGGCACTCCCTGCTCGCTCAGGTGGTCGCCCAGATAAGCGGTCGAGGCGATGCGATAGCGCAAGTAGTCCTCGTCCAGCGCCTCTTGCAGGCCGATGGCAACGGCCTCCAGATCGCGTCCGGCCAGGCCGCCGTAGGTCGGGTAGCCTTCTGTCAGGATCAGCAGGTCTTTCTCCTGCGCCGCAAGAATCCCGTCGTTGGTGCAAAGAAAGCCGCCGATGTTCGCCATGCCGTCTTTCTTTGCCGACATGGTGCAGCCATCGCCCAGCGCGAACATCTCCTGTGCGATCTGCTTGGGCGTCTTGGTTGCGTAGCCATCCTCCCGCAGCTTGATGAAGTAAGCATTCTCGGCAAAACGGCAGGCGTCAAAGTACAGCGGGATGCGATTCTTCCGGCACACCGCGCTAATGGCCCGCGCATTTTCCATGGAGACAGGCTGGCCTCCGCCCGAGTTGTTGGTGATGGTCAGCATCACCAGCGGAATGCGTTGGCGTCCTACGCGCGCGATCAACTCCTCCAGCGCGGCGACGTCCATGTTGCCCTTGAAGGGATGCCACTTTGCTGGCTGGCGCGCTTCAGCGATCGGCAGGTCTACGGCCTCTGCGCCGACGAATTCGATGTTGGCGCGCGTGGTGTCGAAGTGTGTGTTGTTGGGGATGACATCGCCCTTCTTGCAGGCCACGCTGAACAGAATGCGCTCGGCGGCGCGTCCCTGGTGCGTCGGGATCACATGCTGGTAGCCGAAGATGTCCTGGATGGAGTCGCGAAAGCGATCGAAGCTGCGGCTGCCGGCGTAGCTCTCGTCACCCTGCATGATCGCCGCCCATTGCCGCGTGGACATCGCTCCCGTGCCCGAGTCGGTCAGCAGGTCGATGAGCACATCGTCAGCGGGAAGCAGAAACAGGTTGTAGTGGGCGGCCCGTAGCAGCTCTTCGCGCTGCTCGCGCGTGGTCCAGCGGATGGGTTCCACACTCTTGATGCGAAATGGTTCGATGATGGTCTTACGTGGCATGGAGATTTCCCCTTGCGTAAGCTCCATGCTGCCGCGTTCAGGCCGAATTTGCAGTGATACCGGTCACAGCTTCTCGCCTCCGGTTGTCGACTAAAGTGGAATCACACTTCCTGGTGAGGCTCGGTGGCGGAGCGTGCCGCCTGGTTAGCCAGATGATTGGCTTGGCGGTTCTGCTCACGCGGGATGTAGGCGATGGAAAACTCGACGGCGCGGGCCAGTTTCCGGCAGGTCCAGTTCAGGGAATGCAACCGCGAGCTACGACAGGAGTACTCGCCGGTCATCTGCTTGACCATGACTTCCGAGTCCGAGTACACATGCAGCGTTTTGGCCTTAGCCTCAACGGCGTGCTGCAAGGCTTCCAGCAAGGCAACGTATTCGGCGACGTTGTTGTCCTGATGCCCAATCCACCTGGCAATACGGGTGGTTTCGCCGTCCGGGCCTTCGATGACCACACCAATACCCGACGGTCCCGGATTTCCATGGGACCCGCCGTCAACGTACGCTACCAGGTCAGACATTCATCTCCCGACTTAACCAAGATGCTTCAGAATGAGGGATTCGTCAAGAAACAGATTCGGTTCCCCCTGAATGCTGCCATATTGGCACGATCCTTCTGTGAAAAAAGTGTGAATTGACCTTGAATATCTGCTGTCGAGAAATAAAACTTGCTTGCATTCTGTTGTTTGCCAATAAAAATTCCCACACGAAAATAACTTGTGTTTGCACCAACCTTGGGCGTTGACAATTTTCAATCATGGGATAGGATCACTTTCGTCGACGGCAGAAAAGGGCGGGCAACTAATCGTAGCCAACCCGAAGTAAGCTGAGTGATCGGTTCCGCGGGGCGACCCGAGGGAACCGCCAGACCCGAAAAAACCGACTGCACTGCGAGGTGTCAGCCGGGGCCTGGGACCGCGAAAGCGGTGATCGCGTCAAGGGCTGTGACGGTGCATGCGTCCACGCTGGTAACTCCCTCGCAGGAGTTGGCGGCTAGAGCATAACCAAAGTCACAGCCTTTCAATTTTCCCCGCAGATAAGTCCCCTTCCTTCAGAGCAAAACATCTCACATCAGCATCCCGAACCGATATCTTCTCCTAAGGCATTTTGCCGCTTTTTTCAGTTACAGGGACGCTTTTCCGCTAACAAAGCAGCGCCAAACTGCTTCTAACATAGAGACATGGTTTTACGCTGGGCTCGCTACATTGTGCCGTTGTTTTTTCTGTCGCTGCCGACTTTCCTTTACGCCGATACGGCTGCATTCGACTTGCCAGGCCCTCGCGTCGAGGTGCGCGTGAGCCGGGCCGACAAGGAACTCCCTATCGCGGAAGTGCCAAACCTGCAGGAAGGCGATCGCCTCTGGGTACATCCTGCCTTCCCGGAAACCCAGAGCGCGCATTACTTGCTGGTCGTTGTGTTCCTGCGCGGAACGACAAATCCGCCTCCGGAGAATTGGTTCACCCGCATCGAAGCCTGGAACCAGCACGTGCGTGACGAGGGAGTGATGGTGACCATCCCCAAAGGTGCGCAGCAGGTGCTGCTGTTTCTGGCTCCTGAATCGGGCGGTGACTTCAGCCGACTGCGCTCCAATGTGCGCGGCAAGCCGGGAGCTTTCGTGCGCGCATCGCAGGACCTGAATCGCGCCGCTTTGGACCGCTCGCGCCTGGACGCCTACTTGAACGCGGTCAAGAATGTCTCCGACACCGATCCCGACAAACTCAAAGAGGAGTCGCCGCTGCTGGCGCGAAGCTTGAATATCAAGCTGGACGACGATTGCTTCAAGAAGCCCATCGACGAGCAAGCGGCTTGCCTGACGCAGCACAGCGATCAACTGGTGCTCGACGATGCCCACAGCCAGTCGATGGTTGCGGAGCTGGCCAATGGGCCGTCGGCCGATCTGGCTGGCCAGATGAGCGCCACCCCTATGGCCGGGGCCGGTTATTACAGCGCCTACGTAGGAGCCGTGGTGGATGTAGTGAAGCTGATGACCAGCTTTCGCAATCCGGAGTATCAGTACATTCCCGCGCTGGCATTGCCCAAAGCCGACCAGCTCAACCTGCAACTGAATGCCGCGCCTTCGTTCGAGAAGCCGAAATCAGTAATGGTGATCGGCCTGCCGGCGGTGGAGGCCGCAAAGCTGCCGCCGCTGCGTGCCGTCGATTCCAAAGGCGCGTACTGCCTGCAAAACTCTTCGCTGGTGCTTCCCGCAGAAGGAGCGCCGCTGGTGTTTCTCCACCAGCCTGGCGCACGATCTCGTGCTTCAAATCTGGAGCAAGTCCGGGGCTTCGATGGATATTCCCGTTAAGGCCGATGCAGCGCGCGGGGGCTTCGTAATCGACCCGGCTTCCCGAAGGACCGCAGATTCCGATACATCTCAGCCCGCGGTCCCGACGCAAGCCGATTTAGCCAAGCTTGGGACTCAAGTCAGCGGCACCCTGCGCGGGCAGTGGGGATTCGAATCGTTCGAAGGGCCGACCTTTTCCTTGCGAACGTCTCAGGCAGAGAATTGGATCCATTGCTGCGGCGGACCGGGACGCGCTCATCGTCGGTCGCGATGACACGCTGCACCTGCACTCCGATTCAGCAGTATGTGTGGATGAGGTGAGCGTCGAAGACCAGCACGGCAAGAAGCTTAAGACGACTCACAAGCTGGTAAGCCCCGGCGAGTTGCAGGTCGACATTTCGTTGAAGGACGCAGCCCCCGGGCCACTGACCATGCAGGTAAAGCAGTATGGACGGGCGAAGCCCGATGACATCGCGCTACACACCTATGGCGAAGCCGGTCACCTCGCCGGCTTTGCCATCAATGCCGGCGACCGTCAGGGAGTACTGACGGGAACGCGATTGGACGAGGTCGCGAGTCTGGAGATCAGCGGAGTTCAATTCGCGCCGGGTACTCTGACGCGCGCAGGCGATGAAGACAAGTTACAGATGTCGGCGCCAGCCTCAGCCGATGTGAGTGGACTGGACGCGGGGAAAAAGCCAACCGCGCAAGTCACTCTGAAAGACGGGCGGATACTCGATTTGATTTCGACTGTGCAATCTCCGCGGCCAAAGGTGACCCTGATCAGCAAGACCATTCAGCCGGACGCATCGGCTTCTTCACCGATTGAGCTGCAAAGTGAAGACGAGTTACCGCAGAATGCGCATCTCTCATTCTCGTTGAAGAGCGAGGTGCCGCAAGCATTTCCCCGCGATGAGACGATTGAAGTAGCCAGCGCCGACCAATCGCTCCACACGGTGCTCAGCGTGGCGGACGGGACGTTGCTGCTGCAGGACTCGCAGACCGTGCTGGCCGTGCTCGATCCGCTCAAGAGCTTTGGGGCCTCGGCTTTCGGGCCGCTGCAATTCCGTCCGCTCAATACTGACGGCACAAAGGGAGATTGGCAGCCGCTGGTTACCTTGGTCAGATTGCCAAAGCTTCAGGAGTTGCGCTGTCCCGATACGCCGGACAAGCAGTGCACTCTGCACGGCTCGGGTCTTTACCTGCTGGATTCCGTCTCGACCGATCCGCAGTTCCAGCAGAGCACACCGGTTCCCGACGGCTTCGCCGGCTCCGCTCTGAACGTACCCCACCCCAGCGGGCAGGAATTGTATGTCAAACTACGCGATGATCGCTCCGCCGTCAACAAGCTGAATATGCCTGTATTGCCGGAGCAGTGATGGTTTGGCGGACTATAACGAATATCGCTCTGAGCAAACTGGCCGCCTCCTCGCAGATTAGCTATACTTAAGTTAGCTAACGAGTACTCTTATGCCTACTGCGACCATTCATCAAGCGAAGACCACTCTCTCCAAGCTGCTGGAGCAGGCAGAGCGCGGTGAAGAAATTCTCATCGCCCGCGGCAACAAAGTCGTGGCCAAACTGGTCCCCATCGCGGGCACGCCGCGACAACGGCGGCTGAATATTTTGCAAGGCAAGCTAAAGGTCGGCCGGAAGTTCTTCGAACCGTTGCCGGACAAAGAGCTTGACGCATGGGGCCGCTGATGCGCGTGCTCATCGATACGCACGTTCTGCTGTGGGCGCTTAGTGGAGACAAACGGCTCTCGCGTAAAGCTCATTCCGTTATGTCATCGTTCGATAACGAGGTGTTCGTGTCGGCGGCGTCGGCCTGGGAGATTGCGACTAAGCATCGCCTGGGAAAGTTGCCGGATGCTGACGCGGTAGCGGGAAATATTTCGGCGATTGTCGAGCAGCTCGGCTTTCGCGCGCTGCCGATTTCGCTGGGACACGCGGAGCGCGCAGGCGCATTGCCGGGCGAGCATCGCGATCCGTTTGATCGCATGCTCATCGCCCAGTCGCAGGCGGAGAATCTGCCGCTGGTCAGCAACGAACGGCTGTTCGACGACTACGCCATCCGGCGCATCTGGTAGCGGCTGCGCGCACCAATCTCCAAGCGCGAAACCCAACATCCCACAACGCACTCCTAGCGGTTGTACACCGGCAGCGGCCCGCGCAGATTGCGCCAGACCTCGTCGCAGGCCTTCAGCACGTCGATCGGGCAGAGGCCCGTCATCGAGCGTTGCCAGATTCTCATTCAGCTGCTCCAGCCGCGACGCGCCCAGGATGATGCAATCGCTGGCGGTGTGATGCAGCAGCCAATTCAGCGCCAGGCTCACCAGCGAGCGTCCCGCGGATTGCGCGATCTTGCGCAACTGCTCGACCGACTGGAAGTACTGATCGTGCCAATAGCGGTCCTGGTAGAGCTTGTTGTTGTCGAAGCGCGTGCCGGGCGTAATCTTCTCCTGCTTATGTTTGCCGGTAAGCAGCCCGCCAGCCAGCGGGTTGTACACCACGGTCGAGACGCCAAACTCCTTGCACATGGGCAGATATTCCTGCTCGATGCCGCGGGCCAGCAGGTTGTACATCGGCTGCGAAATGTAGGGCGCAGGCCAGCCGCGCTCCTTCGCAAGGCACAGCATCTGCACCACCTGCCATCCGGCGTAGTTCGACGATGCCAGGATAGCGCACCTTGCCCTGCTTCACCAGCGACTCCATCGCTTCCATCGACTCCTCGACCGGAACATCGTGGTCGGGCGCGTGGAAGTAGTAGATGTCGAGGTAGTCGGTGCCCAGCCGCTGCAGGCTTTCGTCGATGTTGCGCAGAATGGCCTTGCGCGAAAGCCCCTGCTGATCGGGCTCTTCGCCCACCTTGAAGAACACCTTGCTGGCGATGACGAGTTGGTCGCGCTTGCCTTTGATGGCATGACCCAGCATGGTTTCGGCGACGCCAAGCTGATACACGTTCGCGGTGTCGAAGAAGTTGATGCCCGCCTCGATGCAGCGATTTACCAGTTGCGTCGCGCCGGCCTGATCCAGCGGCTTGCCGAAGGTCATGGTGCCGAAACAGTAGCGTGAGACTTCCAGCTCGGTGTTCTTCAGCTTGATGAGGGGATATTCATAACTGCCTCAACTTTTTTACTTGCTTACGTTTTCTCGGAAATAAGATTGTCTTACTATTGCCGATATTCTTACCAGTGAGAAAATCTCGCACCGGAGCGGCAAGAGCCGGTCTACAGCGATTTCGACATGGTGATGAAGTGGATCGGCTGGGTTGCGTTCTTGATCACTTCGGCCGACTGCGTGCCGCTCTCGACAAAGCCAAACTTGCGATAGATCGCCGGCAGCTCCTTCCGTAAATTGACGATACGAATATCGAGCGCCTTGCAGCCGGCGTCGCGGCAATAGTCCTCCGCCTCGCGCATCATCCGTCGACCAAGCCCGGACTTCTGCCGCGCGGGATCGACTGAGAGCGTGCCGACGTACCCACGATCGCCCGTCACCTTCACGAACAGGCAGGCCACCATCGCATCCCCTCGCTGTCAGCAGCAGAAACTTCCCGTCCTCCATCATCTGCTGCACCTGTTCAGGATCGGTGCGGTCTCCACTCTTGAAGAAGCGCTCGACCGCAAAGGCGCGGTTGATGAGCGAAACAATCTGGGGAATGTCGGAAATGGATGCTGCGCGCACCGCGCCTGTCGCGTGCTTCATCGCTGCAAATCTCTGATTCTTTATTCCTTCGGCGCAAGTTCCGCCTGGAAGACCATCTTGATCGCTGGCCCAGAAGTTCAGCAGCGAGCAGGCGCCGATGCGTCAGGATGTTGGCGACTATGTATTGCAGATGCAGCGAGCCCACCAGAAGACGCATCAGCACCAGGTTTCCGACAATCGAGATCAAACCGGTGGATAGGTTGAAGCGCAGCAGCCGGCGCAACGGTCCCGAGCGGCCGTTGCTGCGGTCTGACCAGGTGAAGTGTTCGTGCCACAGAAAGTTGTGCAGCACGGCACACTCCACTGCCAGCCCGGTGGCCAGCAGATAGTTCAAGTGCAGCACCGTCCTGAACAGAAATAGAAAGCACAGCTGAACGCCAATGCCGATGACGCCCACCATGTGGAACTTCAGCAGGCGGCGCAGCAGACGTGCCCAGCTTCGGTGGAGCTGAGTAAAGTCATGAGAGCCGCTCTTCGCGGTAGAGCTGCACACTGTGCCGGATAGTCGCGTAGAGAAACATGATTCCCATCCCAAAAATTGCGGTAGCCGCGCCGTTGTCGAAATCGTGCGGCCCACAACCGTGCCGACAAGGCTATCGCGCGAGCCAATTCACGGCGACCAACAGGATACCCCATAACGGCCATTGGCGGTTATAGCGCCAGCGCATAGCTCGCCGCCGGAGGCCATGTTATGACGGAGACGTAGGCGCTCACGGTCGTCGCAACGAGTACGTTATAGTACTGCGGTTTCGTGCAACAACTCGCCCTTGGCAAAACGCGCCGGACTCAGCACCTCGACATTATCGACCACATCAGTCTTGCCGTGAAGGATCAGATCGGCCACCATCCTGCCGGTCGCCGGCGAGTGCATCACACCGTGGCCGCTGAATCCGTTGGCGCAGAAGAAGCCCGCCAGTTCCGGTACCGGCCCAATGATCGCGTGATGGTCGGGCGACATCTCGTACAGTCCCGCCCAGGCGCGCTTGGGGTTCACCGCGAGATTTTCGAAGCATGGAACGCGATCGGCCGCCAGCGTCAGCACCTTCTCGATGAACGAGGGCTCGAAGTTCGTGTTGAAGCCCGTCGTCTCCTGGGGATCGTTCCAGGCCAGCAGAAATCCCAGACTCTCCGGCCGGAAATGAAAGCCGGTGGTCATGTCGACCACCATCGGCACTTCGTGCGACACTGCCGTCGAAGGGCTCGGTCGGGATCAGCATGCGGCGCATCGGCTCCACGGGAAGCTTGATTCCAGCCAGCGCCGCCACTTCGGCAGCCCATGGGCCAGCGGCGTTCACCACGATACGCGTGCTCACCTCGCCTCTGCGTGGTTTCTACTCCTGTGATTCCCGCACTCTCGTGGTTAATGGCCGTGACTTCGGTCGAACGCCACAGCGTCGCGCCCCGTTCGCACGCCCGCGTTGTGAAGCCGACCATCACGCTGTACGGATCGACGAAGCCATCGGTCGGGCAGAAGCTTCCGCCCAGCACATCGTCGGCCCGCAGCTGCGGCACGATCCCGACAATCTCATCGCGCGTCATCATGCGAGCTTGCGTCAGTCCCAGCGATTTTTGCAGCGCCTGGTTGGTCTGCAGATATTCCAGGTGCGACGGCTTGGTGGCGACGAACAGATAACCCTGATCGCGATATCCGGAAGGATGCCCCAGCCGTTCCTCGAACGCCGCAAAAAACGGAATGGAGTACAGCGACATCTGAATGTTCGGCTTGGTGGCAAACTGCGCGCGCACTCCGCCCATGCTCTTGCCGGTGGAACCTTTGCCCTGGTGCGATTCGCGCTCTACCATCAGCACGTTGCGGCAGCCGGCTTCCGTCAGGTGCCACGCGATGCTGGATCCGACGATCCCAGCGCCAAGGATGACCACTTCGGCTGTCTGCATTTCGGGGCCTTGACCTCGCAAACATTGTATTCTGGCGGTCGAGCCGGCCGCTGTGACTACCAAGGCCATGGCCGCGCCACTCCTGCGCGTCACACCGGGCCGTGACATGCCTCACAGACCCATGTTCTTCAACCGCCTAGCCTTAGTTATCGGGGTCCCCAACTAGCCGTTAGCAAATAACAGTTAGCGATTGGCCAAAACGCTATCTAACGCTCAGGCCAAGTGCTAAATGCTAATGGCTAAGTGCCAGTCTGCAAGGAATTCTCATGCCTGTGGTAAACGCCTTCTCCAAAGCGGTTGTGCGCGATTTCTCCATCGAAGAACTTGAGCAAGCCGCTCGCCTGATGCGAGGCTACGATCTGGTGGCCCTTTGCGCCGCCGGCTCCGGACACTCCGGCGGCACGCTCTCCATGATGGAGATTGTCGCCGCTCTCTACCTGAAAGTCGCTACGCACGACCCCAACAATCCCGAATGGCAGCATCGCGACCGCATCATCTGGTCGGCTGGACACAAGGCTCCGGCGCTCTATCTTGGTCTGGCGTTCTCCGGCTATTTCCCTATCGAAGATGTCGTCACGCTGCGCAAGCTCTACTCGCCGTTCCAGGGACATCCCCACCGGCTCAAGCTGCCGGGCGTCGAGGTTTCCAGCGGTTCGCTCGGCCAAGGTCTCAGCATCTCGGTGGGCATGGCGATCTCCGGCAAGCTCGATCACGACGAACACACCGTGTTCTGCATCATGGGCGATGGCGAGCAGCAGGAAGGCAACGTCTGGGAAGCGGCGATGGAAGCTTCGCATTACAAGCTCGACAACCTGGTCGGCATCATCGATCGCAACCGGTTGCAGATCGACGGCTGGGTCAAGGACGTGATGAATGTCGAGCCGCTTGCCGGATCGCTATCGCAGCTTCGGCTGGGAGGTCATCGAGATCGACGGCCACGACATGGAGCAAGTCGTGAGCGCCTTACAGAAAGCCAAGAGCGTGCCGGTTCCCGGCAAGCCGACCGTGATCATCGCGAACACGGTAAAGGGCAAAGGCGTCAGCTTCATGGAGAACATCGCCGGATGGCACGGCAAGGCCCCTAGCTATGACGAGATGGTGAAGGCGCTCGACGAACTTGGACTCAAGGACGTCATCGCGTATGACGCGCTGCTGAAAAAGGCGAACGAGTATCAGTCGGAGGTCGAATGCTACGCTCGCGGCCAAGATGCCCCGCTTCTCGCGCGATTACTGGTGGAACAAGCGCAGCGAAATGAAGGTCAAGATGGAGCCCACGCGCAAGGGCTTCGGCCTCTCCTTGAAGAACAACGGGGACGACGAGCGTGTGGTTTGTATCGGACTCGACATCTCCGGCTCCATCACCATCAGCGACTTCTACACCAGCAATCCGGAGCGCAAGGACCGTTGGATCAGCCTGGGGATTGCCGAGCAGTCGGCCACCGCCGCAGCCGTCGGACTGGCGCGCGACGGCAGGCTGCCCGTTTTCGGCACCTATGGAACGTTTGCCGCGGCGCGCAACCTCGACCAGATTCGCGTCTCCATCTGCTATGGCAATTTCAACGTGCTGATCGCCGGAGCTCACGGCGGTGTCTCTGTCGGCCCTGACGGCGCAACCCACCAGGCGCTGGAAGACCTGTTCGCGATGTGCGGGCTGCCGAACATGTCGGTGGTCGTGCCCTGCGACGCCATCGAGACCCGCAAGGCCACCGACTACCTGCTGCTGGAGCATGTCGGTCCGAAGTACATTCGCTTCGCCCGCGAGGCCACGCCCATCGTCACTCGCGAAGACACACCTTTCGTGTTTGGCGTGGCGAATATCAGCCGCCTGCGCGGCGAAGCGCCCGAGATGATCGACGCATTCGAGACTGTGCTTGCGACCGACTACGAAGACGAGCGGGAAGACCTCAGCATCATCGCTTGCGGTCCCATGGTGCCGGAAGCCATGCGCGCGGCGTGGATACTGAAGGAGGAGTTCGGATACGAAACGCGGGTGGTCAACATGCACACCATGAAGCCGATTGATCAGGAAGCCATCATTCGCGCGGCCAGGGAGACAGGCGTGATCGTCACCGCCGAAGAGCACCAGATCGGCGCGCTGGCCTGGCGCGTCAGCGGCGTCCTCACCGAGAGTCCCGAACTGTTCGGCGTCCCGTACATCACCGGCGCTATTGGGGTGAAAGACCGCTTCGGCGATTCAGGCGCGCCGTGGGAGTTGATCAAGGAATTCGAGGTCAGCGCCGAGCACATTGCGCAAAAGGCAGTCGAGTTGCTCTCGATCGCCAAAGCGAAGCAAGAAGAAGAGCGGCTGGAATTGGCCCACTAGACAGATACGGTGAAGACCTCTGCCGAAGTGGCGTTAGTGTGCCGGACTGGCGGACAGTGCGGCGCTGGAGCGGCGGATCAGAAGTCCTTAGCCAGGACGTCAAGTCCTGGGTAGCTGAAGGTTTTGAGATTGAGCCGCTTCAGGGGCGGCAGCGATCTCCCAGCACAACTCTACGCCAACCCAATCCATCGGCACGATCTCTGCCGGTTGATTCGCATCCGGTGGCTTGCCGGCTCGATCATGTGCAGGATGCGAATCGTCTTCCGCCAGCGAAACATACCCTCCCAGTCGCGCCAGATACAACAGATCAGCTCCGGCAAAGTAGCCAGCGCCACGATCGCCATCAGCAGCATGGTCCTCGGCCGCCGATCTGACTGATCCAGCTCAGCGGCGACAGAAATGCCAGCCACATCGTCCCGATCCAAACCAGCCGTAGAGCAAAGAAATCCTACCGCCAGCAGAAATAATCGTCCGGCATGTCGAGCGGCAAAATCGACAGCCTGCTCCAGAGCTTCCATTGCGTCCGCGCCATTTCGAATACAAAACAGCGGTGCGACACCGAAGAACCAATTCAAGACGATGGCAAGAAACGGCACGCCTAATCCGGCTGACAGGGCTAACGCCGCGCGCATCGGATGCCCGTCCTGCGCCATCACCACGCCGTAAGAGGAACAAACCGATCGCCACGGCCAACTGCGATGATCGTCCACATGACCCGCAGCAGCTGCAAAAGGAAGATTGGAGCGAACTCTCCACTCCATGGACTGCGGCTCTTCCTCGGTGCTGAACATCGCAACCAGGCGACGCAGCGTCGCGGCGCGTCCCGCCGTCGCCGCCAGCGACCACAGAACGATCACACCAAGCAGCAGTACCGTCTGTTCCAGTACAAATCGCGAAAGACTTCCGCGAAAGATGTGCCGCAGCGCGTTCTCCAGCAGTCGGGGCTGCAGCGTGCGAAGCAAGAATGCGTCAACCGGCGCGACCGTCAGGCCGTCGAGAAAGAGCGCGATCGAGATGATACCCAGTCCCCAAGCCGACAGCCCGAAACACCAACGCCAAGTCAGTTCCGCAGCCAGCAGCGCCGGCTCGTGCCGGAGTGCGGCGAAGCCATCACGAAATGGCGAAGGCGAGTTAGAACTCTGCGACATCGGTCACACGCTCCCCGTCAGCGCGGCCGCCAATTCCGCCGGACTGTCCACCAGCACGTCGGGAACGACTTCGGCCAGCGACCGCGGTGCAAATCCATAGGTCACGCCGACACTCCACAGTCCGGCGTTGCGTGCGGTGAGGATGTCAACTTGCGAATCGCCCACCATTACTGTCTCTTCCGGACCAGCTCCTGCTTCTTTCATCAGGGTGTTGGCGCCCAACGGGTCAGGTTTCTTGGTTTCGAAACTGTTGCCGCCATACACCTGAAAGAAGTTGCCGGCCAGCCCGAGTCCTGCCAGAATGTCGCGCGATACTCGCACAGGTTTGTTGGTCAGTACGGCCAGCTTGCGCGACCGCCCATCAGATCCGCCAATCTGCTCCAGAGCACTCTGTATGCCCGCATACTCTCTGGTGCTGTCGAGTTTATGCTCGCGGTAGTGAAGTAGAAAGTAGTTCAGCGCTTCCTGCAGATAGTCACGATCGGCGGGATCGCCCAGCGCCCGGCGAATCAGCATGGGCGCGCCATCGCCTATGTAGCTGCCAATCACCTCCATCGGCAACTCCTTGCGTCCGTACTTGACCAGCATGGCGTTCACCGAGGCCGCCAGGTCACGCTCTGAATCGATCAGAGTCCCGTCCAAATCGAATAGTACGAGCTTGATTCTTTCCAGCGGAATGGGACGGGAAATCTGTATCATTGCTCTCCAGTATAGCGATCCCACTGGCCGATCCGGTGAGCTGGAATCGGGCGGCAAAATGCAACGTCCGCCGCGCCAGGAAATGCGCCCGGCCATTTACAATAGAAAAACTGGTTTAGGAGCCCCGGGTTGGGCTTAGTATTTCACTCCTGAGGTTATGGATGGCCACCACCAAAGCACAGCCTAAGACTGCCGTCATGCCCGTAGATAAGTATGAAGGGCTCACTTCTCAGCAGTTGATCGAGATCTACCGGCTGATGTATTTGTCGCGTAAGCTCGACGATCGCGAGATCCTGCTGAAGCGGCAACAGAAGATATTCTTCCAGATTTCCGGCGCCGGACATGAAGCGCTGCTGGTGGCTGCTGGAATGGTCCTGCGCCCGAGTTACGACTGGTTCTACCCCTACTATCGCGACCGCGCACTTTGCCTGACAGTGGGAATGACCCCCTACGAGCAGTTGCTGGAGGCGGTCGGCGCGGCTGACGATCCCAACTCCGGCGGACGCCAGATGCCTTCGCACTGGGGACACAAGAAGCTCAACATTGTGACCCAATCCTCGCCTACGGGAACGCAGTTCCTGCAGGCAGTTGGCTGCGCCGAAGCTGGGCGCTACTTCCACCGTTACCCGGAATCAGCCGCAAAGCCAACAGGCGATTATCGCCAATTCAAGGACGTCGCTTTCCACGGCGACGAAGTTGTCTATGTCTCCTGCGGCGATGGAACCACCAGCGAAGGCGAGTTCTGGGAGTCGTTGAACTCCGCCTCCAACCTTAAGCTGCCGGTTCTGTTCCTCATCGAGGACAACGAGTACGCTATCTCTGTCCCGGTTGAGGTCGGCACCGCCGGCGGCAACATCAGCAAGCTGGTGCGCGGCTTCCCGAATTTCCACTTCGCCGAGATCGACGGCACCGATCCCCTGGCCAGCTATGCAGCGCTCAAGACCGCGGTGGAGCACATCCGCGCCGGCAAAGGTCCAGCGTTTGTCCATGGACATGTAATCCGGCCTTATTCGCATTCCCTTTCGGATGACGAGAAGCTCTATCGCCCCGAGTCCGAGCGGCAGTCGGAAGTCGAGCGCGATCCCATCACGCGTTTCCAATTGTTCCTGGTGCGCGAGGGCATTCTCGACGAAAAGGGGATTGACGAATTGGAGAAGGACGTCGACGCCGAAGTTCAGGAGGCCAGTGATCGCGCAGTGGAAGCGGCTCTGCCTGCGCCCGGCTCTTACAAGCAGTTCGTATATTCGCCCGACCTGGATCCCACATCGTCAGCGTTCCAGACTGAGGCCGTTCATCCCACCCCGTCAGACCAGGGCGCGTCGAGCCCTGAGCGGACGATGGCCGACCTCATCAACGCCTGTTTGAAAGATGAGATGCGGCGCGATCCTCGCATCGTGATGTTCGGCGAAGATGTCGCCGACTGTAGCCGCGACGAATACCTGAAAGACAAGCAGGTGAAAGGCAAGGGCGGCGTCTTCAAGCTGACCGCCGGACTGCAATATGAGTTCGGCTCCGATCGCGTGTTCAATTCCCCGCTGGCGGAGGCCAACATTGTGGGACGCGCGGTGGGCATGGCGACGCGCGGGCTCAAGCCAGTCGCTGAGATTCAGTTCTTCGACTACATCTGGCCTGCCATGCAGCAGCTTCGCAACGAATTGCCGCTCATCCGCTGGCGCTCAAATAACAACTTCTCATCGCCTGCGGTGGTGCGGGTCGCCATCGGCGGCTATCTCACCGGCGGTTCCATCTATCACTCGCAGTGCGGGGAGAGCATCTTCACTCACACGCCGGGCATGATGGTGGTCTTTCCATCGAACGCGCTCGACGCCAACGGATTGCTGCGCACAGCAATTCGTTGCGACGATCCAGTGCTTTTCCTCGAACACAAACGCCTTTATCGCGAAACGTTTGGCCGCGCGCCTTATCCCGGGCCGGATTACATGGTCCCCTTCGGCAAGGCCAAGATCGTGCGACCCGGCCACGACCTCACAGTTGTGACCTATGGAGCCGTCGTGCCGCGCGCACTGCAAGCCGCGCAGCGTATGGACCGCGAGAACGGCGTCAGCGTGGAACTGATCGATCTGCGGACGCTCAATCCCTACGATTGGGAGGCGATTGCGACGTCGGTGGCCAAGACAAATCGCGTTCTCGTGGCGCATGAGGACATGCTGAGTTGGGGCTACGGTGCCGAACTCGCGGCCCGCATCGCGGACGAGTTGTTCGACGAGCTCGATGCTCCAGTGAAGCGCGTGGCCGCCAAAGACACATTCGTCGCCTATCAGCCGATTCTGGAGGACGAAATTCTGCCGCAGGCGGAAGATTTGTATCAGGCGATGCTGCAGCTGTCGAATTACTAGAGTGCGGCGCTTGAGTATCGGCGAGATCTGACTTCCGTGTGGCACGGCCTCCATCGTCTCAGAAATGAGTTTTAGATTTGTATCAGGGCATGACTTTAGTCATGCCGCACACGGGGCCTCGAACGTTTTAGGCCAGCGCCTGCGCGACCGCGCAGGCGCTGGCCCAAGGTCTTCCTAAGCAGGCGATTTGCGGCACGGCTGAAGCCGTGCCCTGATACAAATCTAAGCCCGATTTGTCGTGGCTCGCGCTCGCCCAGCCTGACAGATTCCACAATCCAGCGGATTTATCTAGCGCCTTTGGTTCCTCGCACCCCATCGATGGAGATTGGCCCCGCCCCAACGAAGATCAACGCGAACGCGATTGCGGCGCAAGCCATGGGGAATTCGAAGCCGCCCTGGCCGGTCATGCCGTTCTTGAGGTGTACTTTAACGATTGCCACCAGCATGTCGATGAAGATGGCCATCGCAGCGAAGCGAGTGAAGAAGCCCAGCACAATGAGGATGCCGCCGCCAAATTCAGCTGCAACGACCAGGTAGGCCATCCATGCTGGTATTCCCAAGTGTGGCAGCATTCCCATGAAGCCGTGCATATGGTCGGCAATCTTCTGCCAGCCGTGGGCGATCATGATCGCACCCAATGTCAGCCTCAAGAAAAGCAACCCCACTGGTTGCAGACGGTCCAGAAAGTTCAACGGAATCTCCTCTGTCGCGACGATTAGCAGACAGCTAATGTCGATAGGATAAATCAACAAAAGCACTGGGAAAGACTGCCCCAGGGGCGGGGCATATCAGTTGCCAATAGGCTGAATGGGCTCGCTTCACGGTGACGTAAGCAGGTCCAGCATAAGACCGCTTGTTCGCGACCCCCGTCGTATAATCAAGAGATGCCCACCCGATGAAATTCCTTTCTGTGAGGGTTCGCGAGCAGTTCGCGAACGCGATGGGGCGGGCACAATTGTCATGGAATTCCGACTCGTAAGTTCGTACAAACCCCAGGGCGACCAGGGACCCGCGATCCAGTCGATGACGCGCGGCGTCTTCGACGGTGACAAGCACCAGGTGTTGCTGGGGGTCACCGGCTCGGGTAAAACGTTCTCGATGGCCAAGGTAATTGAGGAGGTCAACCGACCGGCGCTGATTCTGGCCCACAACAAGACGCTGGCGGCCCAGCTCTATCACGAGTTCAAATCGTTCTTCCCGCACAATGCCGTCGAGTATTTCGTCTCCTACTACGACTATTACCAGCCCGAGGCTTACATTCCTGCCGGCGATGTTTACATCGAAAAAGAAGCGACGGTCAACGACGAGCTCGACAAGCTCCGTCTGTCGGCGACTAAGTCGTTGTTTGAGCGTCGCGACTGCATCATCGTCGCCTCGGTGAGCTGCATCTACGGACTCGGCTCTCCGGAAGCCTATTACGGCATGATGCTGTTCCTGGAAAAGGGACAGAAGATCAAGCGCGAAGAGATCGTGCGCAAGCTCGTCGAAATTCTCTACGAGCGTACTGACGGCGAGTTCCGTCGCGGAACGTTCCGCGTGCGCGGCGACATCATCGAGGTCTTCCCCACCTACGACGACGCTGCCTACCGCATCGAGCTATGGGGCGATGAAGTTGAGTCGCTGGCGCAAATCGATCCCCTGTTCGGGACCGTGAAGCAGAAGCACTCGCGCCTGCCTATCTATCCCAAAACGCACTATGTAATGAAGCCGGAGCGCAAGAGTGCCGCCGTCGCATCAATTCTGGAGGAGCTGGCGTGGTGGGAGGTGGAGCTGGAGAAACAGGGGCGGATCGTCGAGGCCCAGCGAGTGCATCAACGGACACGTTTCGATCTCGAGATGATCAAGGAGATGGGCTACTGCCACGGCATCGAAAACTATTCGCGTCACTTCACCGGCCGCTTGCCTGGCGAACCGCCGCCGACGCTGCTGGATTACGTGCCGCGCGATTATCTGCTGTTCATCGATGAGTCGCATCAGACGATTCCGCAGCTCCACGGAATGTGGCACGGGGACCGCTCACGCAAGCAGAACCTCATCGAGTACGGGTTTCGTCTGCCCAGCGCGCTGGATAACCGCCCCCTCACCTTCGAGGAGTTCGAGCATCGCGTTAATCAGGTGGTTTACGTCTCTGCAACTCCCGGTCCATACGAACTCACCAAGGCCGCCGGTGTCGTCATCGAGCAGATCATCCGGCCTACCGGCCTGATCGATCCCGAAGTAGAAGTGCGCCCAGTGAAAGGTCAGATCGACGACCTGCTGCATGAGATCCGCAGCCGCGCCGAGAAGAACGAGCGCGTGCTGGTTACGACGTTGACCAAGCGCATGTCGGAAGACCTGGCCGAATACTACAGCGAGGTGGGCGTGCGCTGCCGCTACATGCACTCGGAGATCGAGACGCTGGAGCGCATCAAGATCCTGCGCGATTTGCGCAAAGGCGAGTTCGATGTGCTGATCGGCATCAACCTGCTGCGGGAAGGGCTCGATTTGCCGGAAGTCTCGCTGGTGGCGATTCTCGACGCCGACAAGGAGGGTTTCCTGCGGTCGGCGGGATCCCTGATTCAGACTATGGGCCGCTGCGCCCGCAACTTGAACGGGCGCGCCATTCTGTACGCCGACAACATGACCGACTCCATGAAGAAGGCGATCGATGAAACCTATCGCCGCCGCGCCATCCAGAACGCCTACAACGAGGAACATGGCATTACGCCAGAGAGCATCGTAAGGCCGCTCGACATGACGCTGGTCGCCGTGGCCAATGCCGACTACACCGACCTCACCAACGAAGCCGAGGGCATGCCGGAGTTTCGCTCGCAAGAGGAGTTGGATACTTACATTGTGAAGCTTGAGAGTGACATGCGGGAGGCAGCCAAGCGCTTCGAATTCGAGCAGGCTGCCAAGTTGCGCGACACCATTCGCGAGCTGCGCACCAAAGAGTTCATGTTTACGTAGCTGGGGATTTGGTTCGTAAGGAAGTAACGGGTACTCGCGCTTGGGGCTAGATGGTGGCGGTTATCAGGCCGGCGCCAATCCCGCGATGTGCGAATGCACTTCGCAGATGTCCTGGAGCCCTGCATCACCCTTGCTGAAGAGCCAGCCTGGATAGGCACAGTGCAGGTGAAACGCTCTTTCGTTCATCGCATCATTCCAAAGTCTTTCGAGGGCCAGCGCTCCGGCCTTGTTGCCTTCCTCCCAAAGGACTGCCACCATTTCTCCGAATATCGTAAGACCGTGGTCTTTACTCCTGGCGGCTTTCTTCGCATCGATCAAGAGCTTGCCAACGGAAGCCATGAATAGCTGGGGATCGGGAGTTTCGTCCACCATGAACATCGCCAACATCTCTTTGGCGTCGCATATCGAGAAGCGGCTTTTTCTGGCATAGGCGCGAACGTCTACTTCGAGCCGCTCCAGTGCTTTTACCAATTCCGTCCGGTGCTCCGCGGTGCAGACAATGAGGACTGAGTTGCCAATCAGAAGACCAGAACACACGACTCCGCAGAGGCGGTCAATCAACGAGTCGTGGCTGTCGTAAAAGTGCACGGAATGAACTGCAGCCAGATTGCCCAATGATCCCCCCGGAACTTCTCCGAAGTAAGATACTCCAGAAACGGCTTTGGATGTCTAGATTTCGCGTTACTTTGCCAGAATCATGACCGGCTGCTGGAGGGCGCAAACATTGCAATTTGTGATTTGCGACGGCGCAAGTATGTTTTGTGCGACGCTGTTGTTGACGGTGTTGATGATCGTGGTCTGTGAAGTACCTTTATCCGCAACGTAGATCTTGGTGGAGGTTGGCTCGGAAGCGATCCACACAGGATTAGCGCCCGCCGGCAGAGCCACTGTGGCCAACGGACTGAAGCTGTTGCCGCTAACGACGGTAACGTCGTCGGAGCCGGCGTTGGCCACGTAAAACATACTTCCATTCGGTAACTCGGCAATGCCAACTGGCCCGGTCCCAACCGGAACCGTCGCCAGCAGCGGAATCGTCGCCGGCGGACCGGAGACTACGTTGGCCGCGTCAAAGACGCTGACCGTGTTGTCGCCGGTATTGGCCACATACAGGCGATTGGAATTGGAATCAACGATGGAGAATGTTGGCTGCACTCCCAGAGCCGCCGTGCCGGCAACGGTAGTGGAGCCGGAGGAAATGATATCGAGCGTGGGGGGGGTTTTGGCATCCCCTTGGGTAACAACAAAAATCCAATCGCCATCCGCACTGACCGTGACGGATACGGGATTTGGACCTACGTTGACTGTGCCGGTCACGGACGGGCCGGCAGGATTAAAGACCGTGACGCTGCCCGGAACGCTGCTGTCGCCTTGATTTATTACATAGATAAACCCATCGCTAGGCGATTGCACCAGGGCAATCGGATTGAGACCGACGCAAGTAGTATTGGTCACCGCCAGCGTCGCCTGGCTGATGGTACTGATTGAGCCGCTATTGGGACACGCCGAATTTGCGCCTGAATTGACGACATACATGGCAGTATTCTGAGCGGAGGCGAGGGCTACCGGATGCGATCCCGACAACAAACTGATGGTGGTGACTGCGCCTTGCAGGGTTGGCAAGTACTGGCTGACACTGTCGTTGCCGCTGTTGGCTACGTACAAGGCCAGAGACGTACCTGGGAACGCTTCCGCAATTGAGCCGACACCCATGGAATTGACGGCTATGTTGCTATCGCCTGAGACGTCAATTTCTGTTGTACTTCCCTGCCCTGTGGGGTTGAAGTTCAATACCCAGACGAAATGCGGGGTTTGCGGCTGCCCGCCCGGGCTCACGATAGGGTTCGCGACCGGGCGATATTGATTGCCGCAGCCTAGCGGAACGAATAGCAGGAAAGCAAGCACTGCCAGGAAGCCGGTTTCGCGCGAGAACTTCATCCACACTCCCAAAGTGGGGTTGCCAAGCAACAGAATGCCAAACGGAACCTACATTGTACAAGGTGCCTTCGGGTTGGCATAGGCGCGACCCACCGCCCTGTTCTTGAAACCCAGACAAAGGTAATTCGTTGTGCAGAAAGCTGAGACACTTCGCGCAGAAAACAAACAGCGACTCCGCAAACCCCAGAATAGAACAACCCCGTCCTGGCGGACGGGGTTGACTCGCGAACAAAATCGTCTCCGCTCTTACATTGTGACGTTGAGCAAGATTCGCGTACCGTTATCGAGTTTTACCTCTTTGCCGCTGGAAGTGAACACTCCATCGGCTCCCAGTTCGAGATTCTTGATGCCCTGTACCCCCACTGACTGGTCAGTCAGGAGCTTTACCGCAGGCCGGGACATATCAGGCGCTGCAGGTGTCGCCGCTGCCGCTTTCAAACTATTGCCATAATCAACAGCGCCGCCGGTAGCCAGGTCTCCATTTGGATTTGGGGCGGCAGCCTGGGCGACGCCTTTGATTGGCTCATCCTCGCCAGCGCCCAGGACAATCTTGTCAAAGGTAATTCCCAGCGACGATTGCGAATCGCCTTTGGAGCGCGCTTTCGATTCGGTCACATGGCCGATCACCTTTGCGCCACGGGCAACGGGGGTGCCGTTAGGTAAACTGATCCCGCCCGTCAGCTTCGCCTCAACCGGGTCCCCGTCCTTAAGCTTTTTGGAATCAAGGGGTTTGGTCAACTCCACAGTGAAAGTACCATGCGATTTACCAGTGCTGGCGCTTTGCGTCGCCGCCGACTGCGGAGCGGCTAGCGCAGCAGGAATGGTCGCTACCGTGAGTGAAACTGTGAACACCGCGATAAACGCAGAGGCAAACCATCGCTTCATAAAGTCCTCACTCTTTGACGAAAGGTTACAACGCTAATTGACGGAATGGCCTCGCGTCAGTGAGCGATACGGATGCAAAATTCCTCGCTTATACGTTAAACGAGGAGCCGCAACCGCAGGTACTTTTTACATTCGGATTGTCGAACTTAAAGCCGGCGGCCTCGAGGGTTTCAATGTAGTCGACGCTCACGCCCTTCAGGTACATGATTGAGGTCGCGTCGACAAAGACCTTCAGACCGTCGAAGTCGAATGTCTTGTCCATCATTCCGGCGCCGTTCTCAAACGACATCGAGTACGAAAAGCCCGAGCAGCCTCCGCCGACCACGCCGACGCGCAGCCCCGCAGGTACCGGATTCTGTTGCGCCATGATTTCTTTCACCTTGCCAATCGCAGCGCCGGTGAAGTTGAGTGGTTTCACATCCGTGGTGGGAGTGACGGTGGTGGTGGTCGGTGTAGTTGTCGTGGTGGCCATGCTTCTCTCCTCCAAATGCTAGCGGGATTATAACAAAACCGGGTTGCGCCTACGGGCTGGACCTGGCTGTTTCGCAGTATGTATTTAGATGCGGTCGGAGTATGCCGGGTCGCAGGTCCTGTCAACCGGGCGCTGCCGGGGGCAGGCTTCGCGCCCTGCGTCCAGGCCCCATTCCAGGTACCTCTGAATCGTAAAATTGTTGCCCTGCCCCACATCGGCGAGGCTATAATAGGGTCGCGTGAGGCCCCAACCTGGCGGGTACCACGGAATCGATCAGGTGCGGGACCGGTTCATTTCTGGAACCGAGGTGGCAAATGTCGACTCTGACGATGTTGCTGATTGTATGGGGAGTACTGACCGTCGTGCTGATTCTTTTGCTCATCTATCGCAGCACGCTCAGCATGCATCAGGACGAGCAGTTGTTTCTGGACGACTCCAGCAAAAATCTCCGCGAAGAACAAGAACAGGTTCAGGCCCGGATGAAGCAGGTCACGCCTTGGGTGCGCGTCCTGGGAGCAGCCTCTGCTGTGCTGATTCTCGTCATTGCGGGTATGGCCGTGTGGCAACGGATGAATCAGGGGTATTGAGGTCACTGGAACCGATGGTAAGACGCGCAGCCCGGCTGCGCGCTTTACTTTTGCAAGCAGCCCAGAATCGTCTGGCCCCGATCTCGTTTTCTTTAGTCGACCCCACTTCCTCGTCTGCTAAAATCGATCTATTGTTGGTGAGTTGGCAACGTAAGCATTTACCCTCCCTGCTGCCGCCTGTCGTCGCTCTCCCACGGGTTTGCAGTCTGCGTGATGTTGGCGACAGCGCACAAAATAGCTGCTGGCAGTCGCGCCGGTGCTTAAGGCCTATTGACCGGTTCGGCGCAATCGAGAAAGAAGAAGCGGTCCGGCATCTTATGCATCTCTAGCTACTGGAGCAGCATGGAGACCGTAATCGCCCAGACTCCCATCATGCCGTGGAAGTATCCGGGCGTCAGACTTGACACGTTAGGGTTTTTTAGCCGATTGAGGTAATAGTGGCCACAGTAGAAATCCAGAACCGATTACTCGAATTCCCGTCGAACCCAGAGATTGACTCCGAAGAGGAAGTTGGCGAATGGCTTGAGGCGTTCGACCAACTGCTTGAAGCCGAAGGCAGGCAGCGGGGGCGCACGCTCCTTTCGGCCTTGGTCGACCGGGCGCGGGAGTCGGGCGTCAACGTGCCGGTCCAGCTGAACACGCCGTACGTCAATACCATTCCCGTCGAAGAAGAAGTCGCGTATCCCGGTGATCGCCTGCTGGAACGCCGTATCAAGAGCTTGATCCGCTGGAACGCGATGGCGATGGTGCATCGCCAGAACAAGAAGGATCCCGGCATCGGCGGTCACATCTCCACCTACTCGTCGTTGGCTACGCTGCTTGAGGTTGGCTTCAATCATTTCTTTCATGCGCGCTACGGTGATCAGCCCGGCGACTTCATTTACTTCCAGGGTCACTCTTCTCCGGGAGTTTATGCACGAGCTTACCTGGAGGGCCGCCTCAGTGAGGAGCAGATCAAGAACTTCCGCCACGAACTGCGCGGCGCTCCTGGTTTGCCTTCCTATCCGCATCCCTGGCTACTGCCCGACTTCTGGCATTTCCCAACGGTGTCGATGGGTATTGGGCCTCTGAACGCCATTTATCAGGCGCGTTTCATGCGGTATCTGGAAAACCGCGGCATCATTCCGGCGACCCCGCGCAAGGTATGGGCGTTCGTGGGCGACGGCGAAACTGACGAACCAGAGTCAATGGGATCGTTGACCCTCGCCTCACGCGAGAAGCTCGACAACCTGATCTTCGTGATCAACTGCAATTTGCAGCGTCTCGATGGCCCAGTACGCGGCAACGGAAAAATCATTAACGAACTGGAAGCCGCCTTCCGTGGCGCCGGCTGGAACGTAATCAAACTGGTGTGGGGCTCGGACTGGGACAAACTCTTTGCCCGCGACAAGTCGGGCATCCTGCTGAAGCGGATGGAGGAGTGCGTCGACGGCGAGTACCAAAGTTACAAGGCCAAGGGTGGCGAATATATTCGCCGCGAATTCTTCGGCAAGTATCCCGAACTGCTGGCCATGGTCTCTGATATGAGCGACGATGAACTGCATCGTCTGAACCGCGGTGGCCACGATCCGCAAAAGGTTTACAACGCGTACAAACGCGCGGTGGAAAACCGCGATGGCCCAACCGTCATTCTGGCCCACACGGTAAAGGGGTACGGGCTTGGCTCGGCTGAGGCCCGCAACGCGACCCATCAGGAGAAGAAGCTCGCCGATCAGGCCCTCACCGCGTTTCGCTCGCGCTTCGCGATTCCAATTCCTGAGCAGGCTGCCCGCGATGGTTCGCTCTATCGCCCGCCGGACAATAGTCCCGAAATAACGTATATGCTGCAGCGCCGCAAGGAGCTTGGCGGCTTCATGCCGCATCGCGAGGTCCCAGCAACCAACTTTGAAGCTCCCACGCTCGATCACTTCGCTGAGTCCGTCGCCGGATCGAAAGGCCGCGCCGTGTCCACGACCATGGGCTTCGTCAGCATGCTGCGGCAACTGCTGAAGGACCCCAAGATCGGCAAGCTAATCGTTCCCATTATTCCCGACGAAGGCCGCACCTTCGGCATGGAATCGATCATCCGGCAGGTGGGCATTTATGCCAGCCAAGGCCAACTCTACAAGCCCCACGATCAGGACATGCTGCTGTACTACCGCGAGGAAAAGAACGGGCAGATTCTGGAAGAGGGCATCACCGAAGCCGGATCGATGGCATCCTTCACTGCCGCTGGCACGGCTTACGCTAACTACAAAGTACCGATGATTCCGTTCTTTACCTACTACTCGATGTTCGGTTTTCAACGCATCGGCGACATGGTGTGGGCATTCGCAGATTCACGCGGCAAGGGCTTCCTGATGGGCGGCACGGCCGGACGCACAACGCTCGCCGGTGAGGGCTTGCAGCACCAGGATGGCCACAGCCTCGTGCTCTCCAGCACGGTTCCGACTTGCCATAGCTACGATCCGGCGTATGTGTACGAAATCGCCGTCATCGTGCAGGACGGCATACGGCGGATGTATCAGGCGGGCGAAGATCGCTTCTACTACATCACGCTGTATAACGAAGACTACGCCATGCCCGAGATGCCACCGGGCGTGGAGCAAGGGATTCTGCGCGGCATCTACCAATACCGGCCTGCCGCTCAAGGCAAGGCTTTAGTGCAACTGTTCGGCAGCGGCTCGATTCTGAACGAGGCGTTGCGCGCGCAGGAGATTCTGGCGGATAAGTACGGCATTCCCGCCAATGTGTGGAGCGTCACCAGCTACAACGAACTGCGCCGCGATGCGCTCGCGGTCGAGCGTTGGAATCGGCTCCATCCGGCTGAGGCGGAGAAGCGGCCATACATTCTCGCCGCTCTCGATGGCGCCGATGGCCCAGTCATCGCCGCCACCGATTTCATGAAAGCCGTGCCCGACCAGCTAGCTCCGTGGTTAACTAACCGGTTAGTTAGTTTGGGCACCGACGGCTTCGGGCGCAGCGATAATCGCGAGCACCTGCGTCAGCACTTCGAGATGAACGCGGAATCGATTGCGGCGGCGGCGCTGTCGCGACTGGCGCGCGACGGCAGCTTTGACGCGCAGCGCGCGCAGAAGGCCTTCGCGGAACTCGGCGTCGACGCCGAGAAGATCGACCCCGCCATTGCGTAGCCATCAGACGGTTCCGCAACAGAGCCTGTTATTGCCGATCCAGCAATTCCAGGAGCTGCTTCTGGCGGAAGTCGAATATCCCTTCCACATCACGGCGCACCATCAGCTTATGGGCTAGTTGCCCCAGCACTCCAAAGGGCAAGGCATAATGCACCTCATCCTCGATTCGGGTTCCGCCGTTTTCTGAGATGAAGCGGTGTTCGTGCCGCCATAGCGCATATGGCCCGCGTAGTTGCACGTCGACGAAGCGGTGCGGCGGACTCCAGTCCGTGATCTCGCTGATCCAGCGCATGGGAAGGCCGTGCACGCGCAAGCGATACTCGATGCGCGAACCTGCATGCAATTCCTTTTCGGCGCTAACAATATGAAAGCCCAGCCACGGAGGCGTGATCTGCTCAAGGTTCTCAGGCCGCGAGAAGAAAGCAAAAATTGCTTCCAGGCTCTGCGGCAACCATTGCTTGCGAATCAACTGATAGGTGTGGAACAAAGCGTAGACATTCCTTCAGGGCGCCATGCCATCGTCCATCCACTGCTTGAACTTGGCAATTTGCTCCTTCGGCCAGGGATCATCGCAAGGCATGCTCCCATCTTCCAAGCGGGAGTAAATCGCTTCGGCATGTTTCTTAACGTCGTCGTAGGAGGACAGGTCAAGCCCGAAACTCTTCATTGCCTCCACATCGGGAGAGTCGCGGAAAAGCAGGCGGATATCGGCAGCAAAGCTGAGCGCCATGAAGCACCTCGACGTGGATGTTCTCATGAAGGAGTGACGGAATGCCAGCCGGCCGCAAAGTCGAATTCACTGGCGGAAGCGTGTGCGAGTCGAATCCGCCCTGAAGCAGCAAACAAAGAACTTAACAGAGCACAGTTGGCTTGTGCCGCTCTGAGGCGTCAAGCCGGTATTTTCCTTCGTGCGTTGGCTCTGCAACCAGGAGTTACGGAAGCTCTACCGCCCAGGCAACAACCCTCCAACTCGTTTCCTCTTGCGTCCACAACAGCAGAAGAGCGGGTGATTCTTCCCCTCCATAATTCAGTCGACTGGCGGTCAAGTAATATGTTCCGTATTTCGCGTCAGCGGGATTCAACTCCGGAGAAGCTTCGGACACCTGACGATGTTGGCAAAGAAAGCTATTGGCTTTCTGGTCTGGCACCGCCATCATCGCGAAAGCATTGGAGTTTTCCTGCTGAACTGGGCGCAGCAGGTCGTTGACCGGCTGAACGCTCGACATCATGTCCGAGAGGTTCGCGCCGGCTGCGATTCTCGTGAGCGGCTGTTTCAGCCCAGACTGGATCCTGGCGATGGGTGTCAATTTCTTCTGCTCTTCGGACGGCGCCGGAAGACACTGATAGGAGCGCTGTGACGCAAAGCGGGAAGCCTGGACAACATCCCGTTTCACGATCCAAGTCTGGTAGAACTGCGTAACGTATTTTACGGCAGCAGGATCAGCGACAATGTTCCGCGGTTCTTCCACCGAAGGCTCGGTCTGAGCTGCAGCATTCTTTGGGACGACGTCTGCATCGCTGCTGTCTTCAATGCGGATGGCAATGATTTTCCAGTAGTCACCCTCCCGAGCCCAAAGCAAAGACATAACCTTGTTTCGGCTGTTCCCCTTTTTTCCGCGAAGCGCAGTGGCAAAGTACTTCTCTTTCGGCCGTTTGTTCGAATCGTCGTTCGGTACTGCAACGCATTCCTCGTCCGATGCCATGTCCGCCGGCACGTTGACCAGCCGGAATTCCGAGGCATATGCGTTCTTTGCCGGTTTCAATGTCTGCGACCATTTGTCGGCAGGCTCGAGCACGTCGGCAACGGAATTCACCGTGCCGATGCTATCGCTAAACTTCTGCATTGCCATCAGAGTGCGCAGCCGAACCATGCCTTGCGACACGGATTGCCTGCTGTTCTGTGGCATCGCCTCCAAACACGGATAACTGCGGCGTGAAAAATAGGCAACCGACATATTCGGTTCTCTCTTCACTAACCAGCTCTGCAGGAAATCGTGCGCGCTCTTATCCACGCCCTCATCGGCTTTCACGGCGGGATTCAAGGGAATCCGCCCTAGGCGTTCAGTAGCGTTCTCCTTTGGCGGCTTGCCGCCCGTTCCGAACTGTCCAAAGACGTTGCGCCACCAACCATTGAGGCCCGACCAGCGGCCGTCATGGCGGTCGAGGTTATTTCCCGCACGGACGTCCGAGTTGGAAGCGGACAAGTGTCCGTTGACCAGCGCTTTAGGAAAGCCGGAAGAGCGATAGTCAACATCGACATCGGACAATTTGTGGTCGCGCGAAATGGAGAACTGAATCGAGGGAGGCCCGTTCTTCAGCCTGTAACAAATGGGAAACCCCTTGTGATAAACGCTGTTGTCTTTATCATGAAAGAACTCCTGGCTGCCGCTTAGAATGTCAATCGCATTGGGCTTCAGGTACACATACACGCGGAACTGGCGGTCGCCGCCTACTCCGGATTCTTCTCCCATTACTTCGTCAACGGCGTCCACCAGGTCAATCGCGCGACCCAGGCTTTTGCCGCCGGCATCCGTGAGTTTAGCGGTCATCAGCGCATGGGTCACGGCGTCGAACGTGGTGCGAATGGACAGCCGAGCGTTGTCGTAGGCCTGTTCGGGAACAAGCTTGCTTCCGGTGGTGGCGTTGTAACGGCTAACGAAGTCGTCTACCAGACGCTTTTGCTCAGGGCGCAACGCAGCATAAGATTTGCCAAGCTCCCGGGTCTCGCTCTTTGGCTTTTGGGGAGACGCCACCTCATTCTGTTTCACTTGCGTTTGAGCATTAACCAATCCCGACGCGGAAAGTGAGAAAAGGATGACAACGATCAGGCGGGCCGTTCGTTTCATCTTGAGCCTCCCTGGGAGAAGGCGAAAGCCAATCTACGCATTACCCCAAACTGACAGTACAGACCGGGGATTAGGCGGTACAACTAGGGATTTCCCTAGTGCCAAAAGGCTGAGAATCTTAAGCAATTCGATACGAGGCTTGATGAACCTGCTGTGGAATTACTCCATATGGCGCATGAGACCGGCCCAGAATGTCGTTCCAGGTGATCGTCTTATCGCCTACCATGACGAGAACTTCACGTCCACTGGCATACAAGATGGTTGAGTCTCCTAACGGCGATTTGGTCAGAACGACATAAGTTATTCCATTTACCTTTACCGACACTTCGTAAACCGCTTCTCCTGGAGCGGGGGCGTCTCCACTCTGATGCGGCTGAACATGCGTGATGATCGCCGGCTGATATCGAGATGAAGTCGCTGAAGCTTGAGCGAACGTCAGCCCCGGCAAGAATAACAACAATATTCCTAAGATCTTTGACATCGGTTGGTCCTCAGGCGACCGCTTGCCTCACGCCCTCCACAACTCGCGCGGGACGCCGGGCTTGCTGTCGGTTAATTGCCATCCTGTCGAGCGAGTAATCGAACTCAGCGCCGCAGTCACAGCAAACGCGATATGTTCGTCTGCGAATGGTGAAGACGCGGCTAAGATTGCTGTGATGACACCCAAACACAAAATTGAGCAGCGTTCTGATCTTCATCGTTCACATCTCCTCGACGGGCTCTGGTATTCGCTACTCCCAGGAACAGTGCACGTCTGATACCGAAATGATCAGTGCGTAACTACCAAGCAACCTTAGCGTTAGCGGCTGATATGGCATAATCGTCTGCCCAGATACCGGCATTTACCCTTTATCTGGCACTGGGCATGCCTTGACATTCCATATTTCGTTCGCGTATTCGGCGATGGTGCGGTCGCTGGAGAACTTGCCCGACCCCGCCACATTTAAGATGGCTTTGCGTGCCCACTCGTCGGGGTCGGCATATAGCGCGCGCAGGCGCTCGTCCGCTTCGAGGTAGGACGTCAGGTCTGCCGAGATTCGCGCGTCAAGCGGTACCCGTGAAGCAGCTTACGGACGGTGTATATAAGGACCGCCGCGAGCGCCAGCCCTGCCAAAATTGCTCCTGCTCTGCCAGCATAGGCAGCCACGCGGCCTAGGTCATGGCTGAAGACATAGCCGAGTCCGGCGTAGGCGCATGAATAGAGTCCGACGCCAACGGCATCAAATACCAGAAAGCGGAGGCGGCTGGTGCGTGATGCCCCGGCCAAGGGAGGCATTACCGCATCCAGTCCAGGGACGAACTTCGCGATGACGAGAATCGAAGGCCCATAATGGGCAAAAGTCTCTTTCGCCCGGCGATCATGGGCGTCAGGATCTCGAGTGAGGCGGTGAATGAAGTGCAACACCTTGTCGCCGCTCCGGCGACCCGCCTCGTACCATGGCCAGTCACCCAGGATCGAGGCAATAACCGCCAAGACCGAACGGCGGCTTACTCCTCGAGGACGGCGCCTCCGAAAACCGGTCGGTCCCCAAGGGAGGTGTAGAAGGCATAAAGCGCTATCGCGGCCATCAGTAGAATCCCGGCCAGACTGATGCCCGCGTACCACGCAGAACCTTGAGTCGTCACGGGAAAGCTTCCCAGGAAATCGTTGAAGACGCCACTAGCCACCACAGCCAGCAAGCCGAGGCGGATCAGTAGAAACACAGTCAGAGCGGTCGTGATCAGCCAGGTCACCAAGACAACGGGAACAAACAAAGCGTGGTTCCCCGCTGCGTAGAAGACCGTGAACAAAAGTACACATGCAACCGCTGCCGCCCACTCCTTGCGCAACAAGGCTCGCAGGAGGACCAGGGCAAACAGAAGCGCGAGCGAGATAAAAAGTTCTAAGATCACCTTGTTCGATATCGAAGCAATGATCGTACGCGCGCCCAGAAACTGCCACTCAGGACCCGAATAGGGTTGCGGTGGAGGATAGCCGAACCGGGACGGAACAAACCATGCCATTCTTCCGAGAGCGATCGCAAACGCCCCCAAGAGGCAACCGGCAAGCACATCGCGTCCCACCAATGGATCCCGAAAACCTCCAGCCAGCAGGCGATTCCAGGAGACCAGTGTGGCGGGCCAGCGGCGGCGTACATAGGGTTCCAAGGCGATGTAGAGGACCCAGAAGAAACAGGACAAGAGAAGGCCCACGGCCAAGAACTGGGTGAAGATCGGGAATTCGGCGAAGTTCGGGATGTGATGTGCGCCAAACAACCACGCCACCGCCCAGGCCGCAAAAACAACGCCTGCCAGACGAAAAGCCCCACTGCGATCGCCCCGGCCAAGACGCAGGTTCCGTCGTGCGAGCATCAAGCCGGCCACCAGCAGGGAAAGCGACAAAACGATCATGAACACTAGACCTGTCCGTTCGTCGGAGGTCGGCTGATATGGTTGCATGCGTTCGGGACGGGTCCAGGGACCAATCAACTCGAAGTAAACAGGCTTGCCCCGGTATGCCGCGGCCTCAATCCGCATCGGGATGTTGGGGCGCTCAGCCAGCGATCCTGTCCACGCAGCGCGTGCATCGCTATCAACAGGAGGCGTCCACATCGGCTGAGCTGGCGGCCACTTGGAGGGATCGAGCCCCGCGGCAGAGAACAGCGGTGCCCACTCAGGTGAATTTGCCACACCTGCCGGCTTCTCAACCTGCGGAGGAACTGCGATGAACTGCGTCAGGCGACCGCGCGGATTGAGCTTGAGCAGCGTCATCCCGGACACATCCAGAGGTGGGTCGTCGGTCCACACGGATGCTGCCATGGGTGCAGCCGGGGAGGAGCCATGAGAATCGAGTGGCCGTGGGCTGCCGCGATACCAAAACACGAACGCCCCGGTTTCGAGGTTGTCCCAGCGTGTCTTCGACTTGTCGTGTTCCTCGATATAGCGTAGAAACTCGTTCCCCTCGTAGAACCCCATCGCCGTGTCAGCGGGTTGCTCGGAGTACCCGACACTCTGCAAAATATCCCGCGCGCGCTGGGCGAGCACATCCGGCGGCGTGTCGAGTGGCACGCGACGGTAGAGCTTGGTTTGTGCACTCAACAGAATCGCCGCAGTGACTGACACAATGACTCCTGCCAGCAAAACCCAAGCCACCAGGGGACGCAAGCCTTCGGTTTCTCCCGAGGCCGCCACCATCTCGGGCGACGGCGTTTCGCCTGCCGCCAGCGCAGCCGCCAGCGGATCGCCTCCCGGAAACGCGGCTGCTACCTGCCGTACCGAAGATGGCCGTTTTGCCGGATCTTTTTGCAGACAGCGGAGGATCGCGCTTTCCACCGCCGGATCGATGTCCTTTACCACCGACGACGGTGTCCTGGGGGAAGACTCCAGATGCGCCCGTCGCCATTCGATCGCGGTGTTTGCCTGATAAGGAAGATGTCCGGTGAAGAGCTCATAAAATACAAGTCCCAGCGAGTAGATATCGCTGCGAACGCTGGCCTCACCCTTTGCGATCTGTTCTGGAGCCATGTAGGCCGGCGTACCTGCGGTTTCGCTCCGGCCCGCTGCATCGTCGCTGCTTAGGGCCAACCCAAAGTCCGTGATGCGGACCCGCCCTCGTCCATCCAGCATGATGTTGGCGGGCTTCAGATCACGATGCAGCAATCCGCAATCATGCGCGGCTGCCAGGCCGGCGCAGATTTGGTGCGCGGTCTCCAAAGCCTTGTCCGGTGGCAGACGACCTATGCGGCGCAGCAACGACGCCAGGTCCTCGCCGTCGATGTACTCCATGGTGAGAAAGTGCTGGCCGTTGACTTCACCGATGTCGTAAACGCGACAGACATTCGGATGCGAAACCTGGCGGGCATTACGCACCTCGGCATGAAACCCTGCGAGAGCCGCGGCATCATGCTGGAGCGACGCCGGAAGAAACTTCAGGGCCACAACATTCCCGAGCTTGAGGTCCTCAGCGCGGTAGACTTCGCCCATGCCGCCGCGGCCCAACAGAGCAACGATCCGGTACCGCTCGATGAGAACCGTGCCCGGCGAGAATCCTCCGCTTTGCGGTGGGTGCGATCTAACAGGAGCTGCAGGTCTGGCGGCAGGGCCACTTGGCTCCAAGGTCGGGGTGTCGGGAATGGCAATAGCACGTCCGCAGGAAGAACAGAAACGGATGTTCTCCGACACTACGGTCCCGCAGCCAGAGCAGGTGACCATGCGGACGGATTGTATCGCACCGCGACGCGAGGCAGTGAAGCCTTATTGGAGCGGTCCGCCTCGGCAGTTCGGAAGCAGTGTGCGGTTGGTTGTGTAACGCCCTACCGTTTCTTGTGACTTACGGCGTGTCGTCCGCTCTCAGTCGGCGGTTTGCCGACTATAGTCCAAGTGACTTCCCCGAAGAAGACTTCTGGCTCGGAATTTCCTGCTATCCGTAACCCGGAAAGATACGGGCAAGACACACCAATGGTCGCTGCTACGGATATGCAACACCTTTCATCGCGATGCTTGCTCGAGCGAGCTAGGCAGCTAATGGCTTAATCGGCTTCGGGTTTTGCACCCGGCAGACGTTTTCTCAGAAATGCGATCTGTCCGGTGTGATGCGCCTCGTGCTCGCAGACGTGGAACCATTTACAGTAGTTATTGGTCGGGCCCCAGGGCCAGTCTTTGTCGACGGCCATGAGCCAGGCATCATCGCGCTTACTAAACTCCGCAAGCGATTTCGCGCGGGTCACCTGGAGGATGTTCAGGTAGTAGTCTCGGTCGTGGTCCTTAATACTTTTCCTGCCCGCCTCCCCCAGATTCATAGCCGGATCCCACTGCTGCTTTACAGAATCGGTCCAGGAGTCCCACTTCTTACCCTCAAACGTATTGAACTGATAGTAGGTCTCAGTGGCCGCGAGATGCAGCATCAGGGCGCCGATGGTATTTGCATTGCGATCAAAAAGATAATCCAAGTCGGCCTTAGTCAGGCCCTTGGTCGCTCTAATTACGCCGTTAGCTTCCCGCATCCAAGTGAGCATCGACACCAACGTACCCACCTGCGGCGAGTATCCCGGTTTCGGTCCGAGGATGTTGAGATTCGAGTCGTTTACCGGCGCGGTCTCGGACATCAGGACCGTTCGAAAAAGAGTGGAGAAGCCGGCTGTAAGGACAACCGACCCTCTTAGAAAGCCTCTGCGGTTGGAAAGGCATTGGTTGGAGAAGCAATGGCCTTCAACAGCATTCTGATCGATTGCTGCCATGGTTCCTTCCTTACGAGTACCAGTGGTGTTCTCATGTTCGCTAGGCCCGCGAACGAAGTGCGATCATGCTAGGAGCCTGTAATGAGGAAGTCAATCGCTTCAGGTTCCGAAATCCAATGCGCAACACGGGAACTGTCCAGAAACCATCACGCCCTACCCTTTCTTGTGACTTACGCCCAAATCGCCAAACTGGCCACGACCTGGGTATCCCGAGTGGATCGCCGGCAACCCTTCCCTTGCCGATTCCTTGCCCTCTTAGGCAATCGTGGCGACCGATCGCTGGGGCTGCCCTTGCTCAACATTGAGGGGTCGACACCCCTGGGACCACGACAGCCCGTCCCAGCGTAGCTCGGCCACCCGGGCAGCATCAATCTCGACGCGGGGCGGCCTTCCGAACTTCTTGCCCTTCGCCCGCGCTTGAGCAGATCAGCCCGAACCTGACGACACACGTCGCGGGGCGCCCGAGCGGTCGACTGACCTCAACGGTCAGGGCCGCCCTTACAAGGTGTACAAGGATTAAACGTCGTATAATCTCGTGCCCGCAACTAGGGAGCAGAACATATGAACGTACAAGAACAAATCAAGAAGTATATTACCAGCCAACCGGAGCCAAAACGCAGTGACATGCGAGAGTTGCATCGGCTCACACTTCAAGTGTCGCCAGAATGCAAATTATGGTTCTTCGACGGCAAAGACAGCAAAAATCATACTGTTTCCAACCCTACGATTGGATATGGATTTCACACAATAAAGTATGCCGATGGAAAAAGTAGAGAGTTTTTTCGAATTGGTGTGAGCGGAAACAAAACCGGAATCTCTGTCTATATTCTTGGCCTCAAAGATAAGAAGTACTTAGCCAAAACGTATGGAAAAAACCTAGGCAAGGCGAGCGTGACCGGATATTGCATTCGGTTTAAAGCTCTCAAGGATATAAACATCGATACGCTTGAAGCGGCAATACGAGATGGGTTTGCAGCTCAGAATGAAGAGGCAAGCTGATGAAATAATCCCACTGTTAAAGGCAAGCAGTTATCGATGTAAAGGCGCTCCGTTATACGCCCCTACAGGCCTGACCCGCGCCACAAAGCCATTCTCTATAAAACGGGTCTCCCGCAAGTGGTGAGGCTCTGTGTCAGCGCTCCTTGCCTTTCTCTGTTTGTCGTTGCCCACTCGCGGGAAGCATCACGGGCCACCCGGAAGTTGGCCTGTTCGAAGCCAATTTGACGTAATACGCCCAACCCGCCCGCGAGCGGGGATAGGCTCTGGGCCAGCCGCAGAGGAGGCGGCTGGCATGATTCTTCGCAGCACCAAGGTGCCGCCGGCTCCCAAGGAATTGACCACTAACCCTAATCGACCTATCATCAACCAACGCCTCGTTTAGTCTCGTCATGATCGGCACTATAGTTTCCCATTACCGCATCCTCGAAAAGCTTGGGGGAGGCGGAATGGGCGTCGTTTACAAGGCCGAGGATACTGAACTGGGCCGCTTCGTCGCTCTCAAGTTCTTGCCGGACGATTTGGCCAAGGATCCGCAAGCGCTGGAGCGGTTCCGTCGCGAGGCGCGCGCCGCCTCCGCCCTTAATCACCCCAACATCTGCACCATCTACGAAATTGGCAAACACGACGGCCATTCTTTTATCGCCATGGAATTCCTGGATGGGATGACGCTGAAGCACCGCGTCGCCGGGCGTTCCCTGGAAATCGATCAGGTTTTCTCTCTGGGAATCGAGATTGCCGAGGCGCTGGATGCTGCCCACGCCGAAGGCATCATTCACCGCGACATCAAACCGGCGAATATATTCGTCATCCGACGAGGTCATGCCAAGGTCCTCGACTTCGGGCTTGCCAAAGTGAAGGGCAAGACGGCAGAAACCGCTGAAACTTTAGCTGCCGATTCCGGCTTGCAGCACCTTACCAGTCCCGGAACCATGCTGGGCACGGTCGCGTATATGTCGCCCGAGCAGATCCGCGGCAAGGAGCTTGACAGCCGCACCGATTTGTTCTCCTTTGGCGCCGTCCTTTATGAAATGGCGACCGGCAAGATGCCGTTCGAAGGGGCCACGTCCGGCGAGATTTGCGGCGCCATCCTGCACCAGTCGCCTCAACCGGTGTCGCAGCTGAACCCTGCAGTTCCGCCTCCGCTGGAAACCATCATTCATAAAGCTCTGGAGAAAGATCGTGATCTCCGCTATCAGCACGCCTCCGAGATGCGTGCCGACCTTTCGCGCCTGTTGCGCGATTCCAGCTCCGACCGTGGAATGCTAACCGACTCTGTCAAGCTCAAAACGGCTGCGCCTTCTCCCAGCTCGTCACGGAAGGCGTGGGTCGTCGCCGCTGGAGCTCTTATGGCACTGCTGCTCGCCGGCGTCCTATGGTGGCGCTTCCAACGTCCCCCCGCAGTGCCGAGTGGTCCGGCGGCACAAACTGCCGTTGCGGTATTGCCGTTCCAAAACGCCGGCCCTGATAAAGACATCGACTATCTTCGCCTCGCGTTGCCCGACGAAATCGCAACCACACTCAGTCGCATCAAGAGCTTTTCTGTTCGACCGTTCGCCTCTACCAGCAGATACAACGGCCCGGATGTCGATCTGCAACAAGCCGGCCATGCCATGGGAGTCAGCTCCATCGTTACCGGCCACTATCTTTCCGCAGGTGGCCATCTGGAGATCACGCTCGAAGCCGTTGACGTTCCCACAAACCGAACCGTGTGGCGAGACCAGCTACAACTGGCTTCAGCCGACGGCCTGGCGATGCGCGAGCAAGTCACCTCCGCTGTTCGGCAGGGACTGGTTCCCGCTCTCGGCGGAAGTTCCCTTGCGAACGAGTCCGAAACGCGCCCCAAGAGCGAAGAGGCCTATGACTTGTATTTGCGCAGTGTTGCGGTTTCCCACGATGCGGCGCCCAATAAGCAGGCCATCGCAATGTTGGAGCACGTGGTTACCCTCGATCCAACTTACGCGCCGGCCTGGAGTGCGCTCGGAACTCGCTACTACTACGACGCCCAATATGGCAGTGGCGGCGAGGCAATGTACAAGCGTTCGTATTCAGCGTACGAACGTGCACTAACCCTCGATCCCAACCTGATTGAGGCTGCCTCGCAATTGATCACCACTCGCGCAGAGCGTGGCGAGCTTGTTGACTCGTACGGCGAAGCATTGGCCCTGGTTAACCGCTTCCCCGACAGCTCGCAGTCCCACTTCGCCCTTAGCTATGTCTTGCGCTACGCGGGGCTGCTGGACGAAGCCACGCGGGAATGCGACAAGGCCCTGGCCCTGGATTCCAGCGATAGCCGGCTACGTTCCTGCGCGCTGCCCTTCATCTGGCTAGGCCAATATGAAAGGGCCATGAAGTTCGTTCAGGTCGATCAGGGTTCGGAATGGGCGGCCAGAGTTATTCCGAACGTGCTTCTAGGTCAGGGCAAACTGTCGGAGGCGCGGGAAGCGGTGAACCACATGCCGCCAGGCGCTGCGTTTGGCCGCGACCTCTTGCAAGCATGCCTGAACCCCGCGCAGGGCAGTTCGCTCGACAGCGCTGCAAACGCCCTCGATGCTGGGATCAAGACGCAACCAGATCCGGAGCGTCGTTATATCATCGGCACATTCCTGGCGTACTGCGGCCAAAAAGACGCGGCCCTGCGCGTGCTCACCAGCGCGGTGACGGGAAATTACTGCGCCTACATTTCGCTACAGCGCGATCATCTGCTGGCGAAGCTGCGGGAGACTCCCGAGTTCGCTCAACTGCTCTCTGCCGCGAAAACCTGCCAGGATCAATTTCTCTCGAAGCGCGGTCAGAGTCGGCCGTAAGTTGAACGAATCGCTGATGGCCTCGGGAAGTCAGTCGGATGAAGCGTCGATCCCCCGCGTAACGCCAAGTGAGATGCAATCAGCGACAACAATTTTGTTGTTTTGCGCGCACTGGCGTGCGCAAATGGCCCAGACGACTGAACGGACCATCCCGTTAGCTGGGCAAGGCGCGGGCAAGTTGACGGGAAACGCCCAAACCGTTGAAATGGCTGTTCGGCAGCTGAAATTTTCGCTGATTAGTAACGAGGAACGCGCTTGTGATCAGTAAGCGATCCGTTTCTGGAGGGTTGGCGATCCGGATTGAATCCACATCCTTGAAGACGTTTTCCTTGCCGATGCGCTGAACCAGGTGATCGAAGAGTCGTCCGGCGATGTCGGTGGAATCAGCCCGGCGATAACTCAGGAAAACTGCGGCCATGGCGTTTGTTTCGCAAAGGAGTATACCAGCGGAAACCTCGGGAGTCCCGTGCCATCATGAGTAGGCGAAGAAGAGGATTGATGCAACGGGAAAGCCGATCGGCTACAGCGTAGCTGGACAGGATCGTCAGCGGGCGTCGACAACGTCGTTGCGTACTGCTGCGGGTTCCGTTACCGCGGCTTGTGGATGGCGACGGTCGATGCAACCAGCGCCAGCTTGCGCCAATCACCGTGGTCAAACACCGGATTCAACAGAATGACAAGCAGGAGAGACAGCAGGAGCAACAAGTCCGGCCTTGGCCGCAGTTTACCCGGCATTCGTAGCCCTCAACAGCACGCATTGTATCGGGTAATTGGCGATAAATCCGCATAATCACTCATTTGCCCGCTTGGCCGTGGTTATTGGCGGAATCGCGTCCTGCAAATCGGGCGGCGGGAAGCCCAGATTGGTGTGATGAAAATGTGATAAAGCCATGTTCAAAACAGCGCAACTTGAATCAGAACCAGTTGAACCGACAGAGCGGCGGTCCTATGCGAGACAGTGTATCGTCTTAGAACGGTGGAAGACCTTGGTACCAAACCCGTTGCGTCATGGCCATCGCTAGCGTGCAACTGGATGGCGTGCTGTCAAAAGAGCGCGCATTAGTTTTCACACGCTTTCGAGCGCCCTTCAGATGCGGGCTTCTCGCCTCGACTAGAAGACGCCCGTAGTTGTCGTGGCTGTGTTATTTGCAAGATTGGGGTCGGGTGGTGCAGCGTTGGTGACGGTTGCACCCTGCAAAATCTGACCTCCATTTAACGTAATAAGCACTGTGACTGAGACGGTCGCAGTCCCGCCATCTGCGAGATCTCCCAGATTGCAGCTAAGCATGCCGCTGCCACCGACGGATGGAGCGGTACACGATCCCATCGTGGTGCTAAAGCTTACGAAAGTTGTTCCCGACGGGATCTGGTCCGTCAGGGTGACTGCTTCAGCAGCATCCAGTCCGTTATTCATGACCTTCGTCGTGTAGGTTACGTTGCTGCCAGTCTTGGCGACGAGCGGACCAGTTTCGGTCAAAGCTAAATCGGCAATTGCAAGATGGGTGTCCCACATGCTCCGCCCATGGGTGGCCGCCCGCAAAGTTCGAGTTGCATTATGCAGCTTCAGGCTCAATACTGCGACCCGTGGTAGCCCTACAGGGCGGGGTCGACCAGTGCTATTGCCGACTTGTGCGGTCCAAGTGGAACCGCCGGTCGTAGTCTGAAAGACTCCAATGTCAGTAGCGGCATAGAGTGTATCCGGAAATAGCGGGTCCGCAACCAGATCATTTACAGGTATATTTGGCAAATTCCCGCTGATATCGACCCAGTGAAAATCGTTGGGCGGTATTGGTGGCAGGTTCCCGCTGGTATCGGTTCGGCGCAGGTAACCGCCCGTTAATTTGAATATGTGACCAGAGTCGAAACCGGAAAGAGCAGCATAGACAGTTGTGGGAGCACGCGGGTCGATTACCAATTGCGTTACATATCTCGACGGGAGATCGGCGGTTCGATCGGCCCAAATTGACGCTGCGCCGGAGCCCGCGTTCGAAGTCACGTGAACATGGCCATCGCTGCTGCCCACGTAAACGATATTGCTGTCATTGGGTGATACCGCAATCGCAGAAATACCAGAACCAGGCAGTCCACCGGTGAGGTCTGGAGAAATCGGCGTCCAGGACGAGGCTCCGTTGGTAGTCTGAAATATGCGAAAGGTACCGACATAAAGGCGACCAGAACTGCTGGGATCGTTCACCAACGGCGGGATGAAGAGCCCCCGATCAGTCGCGACAATTCCCGTACTCGCAGGAGACCACGTATTGGCAGCGCCGCCTGATGTCGATTTTTGGACACCTACAGGTTCTCCTGCGCAAGCCGTATAGGCGTCTGACGAATTTGAGGGGTCGATAGCTGCGAAGCCGGCATCCCCACAAGTGACACCGCTCCAGGTCAGAGTTCCCGAATATTTCTCAGCGCTGTTATCCTGAGTTCCGCCCAAGGTATGCTTGACATTGTGAATGTCAATGGCGTGACCCGGATAGAATTGGATAGTTGCGAGTGACTCATTTAGACTCGTAAACCTGATTGATGAACTAGTGGTGTTCGTCGTGCTATAGGAGCCTCCGTCGTTGCCCACGTACAGCTTATCCCCAGTCGATGAAAACGCTAAAGCATGAGTATCCGCGTGCATTGTTGCCCCGACCTTAGTCCATCTCGCCCCGCCGTCGAGCGAGACGATGAGGTGAGTGCAGCAGTCTCCGCCAGCAAAGACGATGAAGGGATTGGTTGGATGCACCGCTACGATATTGTTATACCAGCAACTACCGCCATCGCCATTCGACTTACCGCAATAAATGGGAGTCTTGACTCGCTTAAACCAAGTCCTTCCACCGTCCATTGATTGATAAAAACCAAGCAAGGTCCCGAAGGTGGAAGAGCTTGCGTCCTGGATACCCGCATACAAGACCGACGAATTCGAGGGCGCTACAGCTAGGGCAATGCGACCCACAGAGCAGGTAGTGGTGCAGTTTGAAACTGCACCAAAGACAGCGCAAGTCGTCACACACGAATCGGGTAAATGAGCAAGCGCCGAACCCTGGATGCGAAACCAGGTTTGCCCGCCCGTTACGGACTTGTACACCCCATTGCTTACATCGCCATCGAACCAGCCCAGAGACGCATATGCGATCATTCCGGTCGAATCAAAAAAGACCTGGTTGGCGGCTAACCCGTTCAGGACGTTTGTCCAGGTGAAGCTGTTCTGCGTAGGGTCATATATACCGCGATATATACCTCCAAACTCTACTGCTGCTAACACGATGTTGGAATTTGTGGGATCGACCGCCATACCGCCAATATACGAGCCCAGAAATGGTCCAGTGAAAAGGGTCCAGCTGGTACCGCCATCGGCGGAGCGTAGAACGCCAGCGCCGCTGTAACTATCGCCGTTGAAATTCTCTTCCCCTGTGCCGACGTAAATGACATTGTGGTCTGAGGGCGCTATGGCTAACGATCCGATCGACAAGGAGGCTTGAAAATCAGTCATTGGTATCCAATTCAAGCCTCCATTTAGTGTTTTCCACACTCCCCCATCAGCGGCCCCCAAATAGACTATGTCCGGGTTGGTAGGATCCACAGCCAGTGCTGTAACACGCCCCGAATTGGTGCCACCAAAGACTGCCGAGTCGAGTGGCTCCGGTCCTATCACATGCCAAATCGGAGCAAGCAAAGGAAGCTTGGCAACGCCTATGTTCTCCCGAGCTTCCATTTCATCCAACTGCCGGAGCGCACGCAGCCGAGCGCCAGCGGGAATTGTCTTGAAAGGAAAAACTCGCTGGTTGTAGAAGTATTTAATACGCTGTAGTTTAGCGGTCTCATCTGACTGGTTGGCAGAAGCAGCTATCTGGCTGGTCTGGCCCGACGCGTGCAGACTGGCTAGACTCACTAGAACCGAAGCTACAAAACATTTCATGAGAGCCTTCCATGCTGCCTATAAGCCTGTTTGGTAACTATATCGTACCACTGCCGTCCGGGGAAACTTGCGTGAGGTTGGCGTAAGCGGCTGATTGCTAGCGAGATAAACAGTTTTGACGCTGGGAACGATTTAAGAGAGGATAGACTACCGCTTTCAACAGTTCAACAGTTGAGCAAATGTTTCCAAGGCTCAGTCAAGCTAGAAATCCCCACCCAAGTAAGGGAAGCCTGGGTGGGGCAGCGGGCTACGCTCACTACGTTTGCTTTGTCGTTTCGGTCCCTGGCCTAAAATGAAACTTCACGACAGCAGAGTGACAGTCCTTGTCGTATAGAAAGCCAACCCAGTCGTTCTCCTGGCCGTACAGCACGTATGCTTTCGGCATGTCCCATCTTCCAGTTGATTGGCCTCGCCGATGCTAGCTCAGAATCTCATGTGCCCTTGGCGGGACCAGACAACATACTTCTGCAAGGCGCAATGGCAACTCCCAAGGGCGGTGCCCAGCCAGCAATCATCCTTTCGCCTTCTGGAATGGTAAGGCAACTCATCCGCTTCCGAGAAAGAGGAATTTACCCGACAGAACGTTCATGCCGCTTACCACGGTGGTCCGCAGAAGATGCATCGGTCAATAAACTGACACCTTGGACGCTCGAATCGATGCCCATCATAGATCGTTGTCCGTCAGAGCAGAGCCAAATCCGCTCTCTTCCCGACACTCATAAGGTGCACCTGATCCAGCTACGAGGGGAGAATCTCTTCTCCCATTTCGTGCGTCTCAGTGCAGACAAACGGTACCCGCAGTCCGGCAAGCACGGCGATCAGCGATTGGGTAATCTGGTTGGGATTGAGGATAGGGCGATTTGACTTGGCTTAAAGCTGCCGTGATCCACCAACGTTTTCGATTCGGTAATTTAGCACACAGGGCAAGTCTTCGCTTCCAGACTTATTTCAAGCCAAGCTCCCCATCGTACTGTTGGATAACCCCGTAGCATTCGCAGGCGCAGTCTTCAAGTTTCTTGCGGTGCACGATCTTCACTGCACCACGTGTGTACTCGATGAGCCCCTTCCTCTGCAAAGCACCGGCTGCCAAGCTCACCGTAGGTCTATCTGTCCCAAGCATCGTTGCGAGAAAATCATGAGTGATGGGCAGCAACCCTGAATCCACTCTATCCTGAGTCATCAGCAACCACCGCGCAAGGCGCTGCTCAATATTGTGCAACCGGTTACACGCGGCAGTTTGTGCAACCTGCACACTCCGAACTGCGGCATAGCGGCACAATATCAATTGAAGGTGTGGAGCGGATTCCAAAGTGTTTTGCAAAGCTCCGACTGCAACCCGAAACCCATCCCCCGTGATTTGTACCACCGCTCGGAGCGGACTCCCGCGAAGGCCAACGGCCGCCAATGTTCCTGTAAAGCCCTCCTTCCCAACTATGCCAGCTTCGGCGGTTTTTCCATCCTTCATTACGACTACAAGAGAAATCAATCCTCGATTCGGAAAATATGCAAATTCTAGTTTTCCACGCGCCTCGTGAAGGACTAGATGGTTTGGCAAGCTGACGCATTCGAGATGAGGACGAAGTGAACTGTAGTCGCTATCGGAGGTTGATAGAAGTATTATGTTGCCGACTGGTTTCCCATCGGTACTCGTCCGCTCGCCGGAGCGCGCCACTTGGGGGTCTTTGCGTGCCATAAAACCAGAACCGAAAACCCTTCCAGATGCGGGAGTGAACTAGCCCTCGTGGTCTGCGACACAAAACCCTGCCTATTTGCTCCGCTCGGAAAGTTATACCGTTTCCCGTCAAACACAACGCTTCTAGGGTGTCCTACATTGGCTTAACCCTGGTATGCGCAAGCATCGCGACGCACGAAACATAACCGACGCTTAAGCGATTCCGCTACTGAAATCGAGCGGGCGAACGAACAAAAATCTTCTGCGTATGTAGGATATGCAACAGACAATATAAATCGCCATGTGATATCGCTCCAATAGAGGAATTGATGGGGGCCATTCTGTTCAGCGCCTCCGGGTCTAGAGTCGAAGTGTAAGCGCTGTCCCTTCGGAGTTATGAAATGAGCGCTAGGGGCATTCCAACCCGTCGCCAGGGCCAGCCGCCTGCACAGGTTCCATTGGTTGATTCGGTGGGATCCCCAAAACCCACCACAGGCGGAAGGGCGAAGCTTCCCCGGCTTCAAACGCCCAAGCCGCGACCAGGAAATGGCGACACGGTTTTCGATCCCGAGACCTTTCTCGCGAGAGCGGGGTTGGGGAGGCAAGTTCTCAATCTTAAGAGGACTGAGACGGCCTACGCCCAAGGCGACGCTGCCGACGCGATTTTTTACGTGCAGAAGGGGCAGCTGAGAGTAACTGTCACCTCCGCGAACGGAAAAGAAGCGACGCTTGCCTTGGTGGGTGTCGGGGAGTTCCTGGGGGAGGACTGCATGGTCTCAGCTCATCTTCTTCGACTCGCGACTGCTACCGCGATGACCGAGTGTACACTGCTCAGGATTAGCAAGGCGGAAATGGTCCGCGTCCTTCACCAAGAACCCGCGCTGTCAGATGTGTTCGTCTCTTTTCTGCTTACCCGCAACGCTCGCTTCCAAGCCGACCTGGTTGATCAGCTTTTCAATTCCAGCGAAAAGCGGCTAGCGAGGATTCTGTTGTTGCTCGCGCAGTTCGGCAAGGAAAGCAAACCGGAAACCGTGGTTCCGAAGATCAGCCAGGAGACATTGGCTGAGATGATTGGCACCACGAGATCCCGAGTGAGTTTTTTTATGAATCGCTTCAGAAAACTAGGCTTCATCGAATATAACGGCGGGATTCGGGTTCACAACTCCCTACTCAACATCTTTCTGCAGGAATAAGAGCGGTGCAGGTTTTGTGCGGCTCGGATGCGAAAGACAAAAGCTTCTAGCAAATGCTGAAGTGGGGGTGCCATGAACAACCCATCTAAGCTAATATGCATCCTAACTCCGTTCCTGCGATCCCGAGCCGGAAACTGGACAGCCTTGACAGCCTTGAGTCTCGTAGAAGTTATTTGGAGGAACTCATGGGCACGCCTCGTTTGCCGCTTATAGTCATCGCGCTCATCGCCACCCTGGCCTGCCTGCCAGCCGTCGCTCAGGTAGTCACATCGACAATTGGGATGCAGGTAAACCCAGCCAGTGCAGCGGTGAATACCGTCACCAACACGATATACGTCGCCAACAAGTGCGGAAATGATAATACTTGCTCGCAAGGTGGCGGCAGCGTGACTATCCTCAACGGCACAACTCTTACCACGCAAAACGTCCAGGTTGGCGCCTATCCTTACCCGATAAAGGTCGATACCAGCCTGAACCAGATCTACACGGCTACCTGCAATGCCGACCCCACGTGCGGGAGTCCGGGAACGGTCACGGTCATCAACGGCGCTACGCTGGATACGACAAGCATCCCCACCGGATATTTCACCGACTGGGTGACGGTCAACCCGGTGACGCACAACGTCTATGCAGTCAACGAGTGCAATGACAGCGCTTGTGCCAGCGACGGAACCGTAACCGTCTTTAGCGGCAGCAATCTCAGTGCCCCTCCCCAGACCATTAATTTGTCTCAAGGCGGCGCCTGGAGCGCAGTTGTTAACACCCAGACCAACACGATCTACGCGGTAAACCGTTGCGGGAATTACTTTCTTTGCAACGGCGAATCTCCCGGAAGCGTGACTGTCATCAATGGCAGCAACAATTCGGTAGTCGCCACAGTATCCGTTGGCTTCTATCCCCAGTTTGCAGCGGTGGACGAAGTCCACAACCTGATTTATGTGGTTAACAATGGAGGAGCCGACGGAAGTGGGATTCCGGGGGCTGTCAGCGTGATCAACGGCGCCACCAACACGGTTGAAACGACGATCAATGTCGGGGACTTCCCCTCGCCGGTCGTCTTTAATCCCAACACCAACATGATCTATGTAGGTAATAGCTGCAGCGAATCCACTTGTACAGCGCCGCCATCGGTGAGTGTGATCAACGGTAGCACTATGGCTGTAACCGCGACGGTCCCGATTTGCAGGGTGGACGATTATCCGGCTGTCGACAGCGAAATCGACCTAACTACCAACAAGATTTACTTCCCATGTCAGCAACGGAGTACGACGTTGTCGCAGCCGAGCGGTCTCACCGTCAGCGTGCTTGACGGCGCCACCAACACCACCACTCCAATCGCGGTCGGAGACTTTCCCAATGCTGCGGTGGTTAATTCCGTCACCAATCAAATTTATGTTCCGAATCAAGAGGATTATCAGACTACCAATGGGACCGTTTCGGTCATTGGTGGCAACACCAAACTGCAACTGGTCAACGTCACTCCCTGTCGCCTGGTAGACACTCGCCAAACCGGCGGCCCCATTCAGGGTGGCAGCTCTCGGAACTTCAGTATCCCCCAGTTTGGTGGCTGCAACATTCCCGCGACGGCGGTAGCCTACTCCTTGAATGTCACGGTCGTGCCGCCAAACGGCGGCACGCTGGGGTATTTGAGCATCTGGCCTACGCCGGAAAACCAGCCGACGGTTTCGACGCTAAACTCGCCAGATGGCCGCACCAAGGCTAACGCGGCCGTCGTGTCGGCGGGCGTAGGCGGCACGGTCAGCGTGTATGTCAGCGATACGACCAACGTCATTCTTGACATCGCCGGCTACTTCGCGCCGGCTACTTCGCAAAACTACCAGTTCTATTCGCTGCCCCCCTGCCGCCTGGTCGATACTCGCGGCGCCGACGGCGAACTCGGAGGACCGCACCTGAAGGCGCAAACGCCGCGCAGCTTCCCGCTGCTGACGAGCAGTTGCATTCCGTCAGGTCTGAACCCGAATGCCTATTCCCTCAACTTCACCGTGATACCTAATCCCTCGGGTCAGCCGCTGAGCTATCTAACGGTCTGGCCAACCGGCGAGAAGCAACCGGTAGTCTCGACCCTCAACAATCCCACGGCGACGGTTGTGGCCAACGCTGCGATCGTGCCGGCGGGAACCGGCGGGGCGATTGATGTCTACGCCACTAACACCACCGATCTGCTAATCGACATTGATGGCTACTTCGCGCCGCCGGGAACGGGTGGACTGTCAATGTATCCTGCGCCGCCTTGCCGCGTGCTGGATACGCGCAGCCAGGGCGCCGGTTCGTTCACTGGCGAGAAAACTGTGAATGTGGTGGGCAGCGGGTGCGCGCCTCCCAGCAACGCGGCGGCATACATTTTCAATGCGACAGTGGTACCGCCGGGTTCCATGCCTTACCTCACCTTGTGGCCTGACGGCGAGCAGCAGCCCGTGGTCTCGACGCTGAACGCCTACGATGGTTTCATCACGTCCAACATGGCAATTGTGCCGACCAACAACGGTTCCATCGACGCCTACGCAGCCGGACTGACGCAACTGATCCTCGACATCTCCGGCTATTTCGCGCCATAAATGTGGCATCAAACCCACCAACCCGGCCCCACTGGGTGGATCGTGCGCCAAATGCCTAAAGGGGCGACGATTCAGCTTTGCTGCCCGAATGTGAATTAAGGGTAAGAGCATCCAAGCTGCGGGAAGTGGGGATTACTTGCTAAGCACCGAGTTCTCCTCGTCGATGATGAGACGAGCATTCGCGAGAACACATCATTCTGCTGAAATCGGCAGGTCAGTCGACCTGCCGATTCACTGCAATACAATTCAAATTCGCTGCAACGCAATTCAGATATTACTGCAATGGAATTCCAACAATTACATCTTCTGGTTCGAACTGCCCTTGGTATTAGCGTGTAGAATCGCAGGTCGAATGCCGCCTCACCTGAGCGGCAGCCTGTGGCGTTGACTATTGCGGGAGGGTGACAGATGGGTGATGACACGTTTGCCTGGAACCTGGTCGACCACACCTTGGTAGGTTTGAAGTTGTCAGCCTTGTCAGAAGAGATACGGAGGAGCATCACTGATGAGGAAAGGCAAATCAGATTCGACAATCGTCTTAACCGGAACAGCCAAGCAGTACCCTCTCTGTTGGTCCAGATGCACGAACGTCGAACGGACGAGTGGGCTGAGAAGACATACAGGGTTTATTGCGATGTTTGGGAGAAACAGGGCTATAGAAAGACCGCGGAATTTGTGCGAGCAGTTTCTGCCCATGCGATCCCGGTAATTGTTGCCGCGCGCACGGGGGCCGTAATATCTCAGCTATCAGCGGAACGTCAGCGAACGGGCTCGGTTATGGAGCCGCATAACGCACGGATGGCCAGCTTTAAACAGTCGATGGAACGTCTCGCCGATCGTTGGGCCAGAAAACTTAAGATTGAAGCGAGGGAGTGCGAACACGCAGAGAGCGCCGCGCGAAGGAACGCCCATCGTGAACACGACGAGCGACCGACAAATCGACCCGCGCATGAGGGACCGAAGTCGGAAATGAAGACAGCAGGTCGGATACATGCAACCGCCACGGAGCTGAGGACGCAGTAGTGATGTGCACGCACTATGCAAGTCGCTGAAAGTAAATGGCGGAAGCGTGTGCGAGTCGAACGCACCATTGACATCGAAGATGCCAATCGCCGGTTTTGAAGACCGGGAGAGTCACCGGACCCCCTTCGCTTCCGCAATACACACGCCCCACACTGGTCCCCGCGTGCGTTTGTGACTGGATGCACCGAGCAACGGCGATTGTAACAGCGCCGGCCACGCCCGCCTGAGGCTGGTCACAGGCACCGGCAGGGCAACCCTCGGGCGACGCCGACTCCTGCTACATTAGTTTTTGGAGCCGTCGTTATGACCAAGCGCAAGTTTTCCTTCGTGCAGCTTGACGTTTTCACCTCACGCCCGCTGGAAGGCAACCAGCTCGCCGTTTTCACCGACGCCCGCGGCCTGAGCGACGACGAAATGCAGAAGCTGGCACGCGAGACCAACCTCTGCGAGACCACGTTCATCCTGCCGCGTGATGAAGCTACGGAACGCACCCGGGGACACAAAGTGCGCATCTTCACGGTCAATGAAGAGCTGCCGTTCGCCGGGCACCCCACGCTGGGTACGGCATGGTACTTGCGCCAGCACTCCAGCACCGACGATATTGTGCTCGATCTGAAGGTCGGCAAGATTCCCGTGCGCTTCGAGCAGCGCGACGGGTTGCTGTTTGGCGAGATGCGCCAATCCGATCCTCAGTTTGGCGCCATGCACCCGCATGACGTTGTCGCCAATGTTCTCGGCGTTCCAGTCGATGAACTGGATGAGCGCCTGCCGATCCAAACCGTCTCGACCGGCATGCCTTTCACCGTGGTTCCATTCCGTTCGCTGGCCTCACTGCAACAGTTCAGCATAGGCTGGAACCAGATGGCGCCATATCTGAGAACGATCGGGAATCCGGCGTTCTTCTATTTTGTCTGCCGCGAGACCGTCGATCCCCGAGCCACGTTGCACGCGCGCATGATCTTCTACAACGGCGAAGATCCCGCGACCGGCTCCGCCGCAGGATGTTGCACGGCCTGGGCGGTGAAGCACGGCGTGCTGGCCCCGGAGGCGCAAGGGCTGATCGAGCAAGGAATGGAAACGCGCCGCCCGAGTTTTCTATACATCCGTGCGGCGAAGACGGGAGACGCGATCACGAATGTGCGGGTCGGAGGTAACGTAGTGCATGTGATTAACGGAGAAGTTACGATGTGACTTTTCTGAGGATATTCTGTGCACGGTGAAAAGCCGCATCCGGCAAGGCTTTGGCGCGGGTCGCAGAAAAGAACATCACCATACGCGGTGCGATTTGGTTTGTGCTTGCGCCGGAAAAAAAATTCTCGCAATTGACCTCGTCAATACTTGTGCAACCAGCGCGTGGGTCGTACTATCCGGAACACGCTATTGCTCTGGCGTAATTAAAAAACCACTCGGTGACGTTGCACACCTCCGGCTTTCCAGGTTTGCCCGGACACGGCTGCGCAACGCTCCTGAGAAGGCTTCGGTGGGGTAAATGAAACCGAAACGTACGATTCTCTGCATCGACGATGACGAACGCTCTCTCTCCGTTCGCAAAGTCCTACTCCAGACACGCGGCTATCGCGTGCTCACTTGTTGCGACCCCGAACGCGCCATCGAAACCATGAAGGGCGGCGGCATTGATCTGATCCTGTCGGACCTGATGATGCCCAAGCTCGATGGCGCAAAACTGATTGGTCAACTGAAATCCATTTCGCCCGAGACCCCGGCGCTGCTGTTTTCCGGATGCGTAAGTTGCTGCCCCGAGGAACATCTGGCGGACGTCTGGCTGCCGAAAGGCGAACTCGCTCCCATGGAACTGCTGGAGCGCATTCGCGTGCTACTGATTCGCAAGCGCGGACCCAAACGCGCCATAAGTCTGCCGCAACAGCTTGCGTCGTGAGGTGGGGACTCAAGGCGGACAAAACCGGGCGACGGATCGCACCGAAGGACTGAGGACGTTTCCGCCATCTCGTGAGCAGCGTTGAGAAGTGGCATCAACGCTGCTCCTGTCTGCCCTCATTTTCGATATGGCTACAGAATTACCCGCTCGTCGCCGACTCGCCGGGTCACGCGTTCGCGGTCGAGATACTCCAGAAGTGGGATCGCATACTTTCTGCTGATGCCAAACAGGTCCTTGAAGCTGCCGACGTTGAGCTTCGGCGTTTTTGCTTTTTGCGCGACGATCTGCCGGCGAAGCGCGTCGAGCGCGTCGCGATGAAATACGAGATCATCCGACAGCTTCACCAGCACACGATCACGCAGCAGCAGGGTCACGATTTTCTGCGCCCGCACCTTGTCCACGGGCAGCGAAGCCAACACTTCCTTCAGCATTGGCACCTTCAGCCCGGCCTCGGCAAAAGCCTGCTCGATTTGCACCTTTGATTCGGCTTCTTCGTCGCGCAGGACGACGCCCTTGCCAGCGGTATGTACGACTTCGCCGCTGACCTCCAGCTTCTTGTCGCGCACCAGCGCATCCAAAACGCCACGAAAAACATCCTCGTGCAAACTGAGCGTTTCGCGCAGCTCTTCTTTGCCGATTCCCTGCACCAGCGGATTGGCTTTGTGAAACTGTTCGACCTTGGCCGAGACCTTTCCCGCAGCGATTCCACCACCAATGGCGATAGCAGCAGATCATCGAAACGCGCTAGCTGTCCGGACTTAGCAAGACTCGCCGCAAGTTCCGCAACTCGTGGCCTCGGCCATCCCGTCTCGGCAACAGCGTCGGAAATGGCAAGGCCAAGCTCACTCCGGCGCGAAACCCGCGCCAGTAAGGCTTCTTCGGGACTTCCATTGTCGAGCGTTCGCAGGAATGCCAACCGATCGTCGGATCTTGTGCGCCTCGGTTGTTCGGCAGCATCGAGCACTGTTCCTCCGCCGATGGTAACGACTGGAGAAAATTGCCGGATGATGAAGCGGTCGCCAGGCAAGAGCAAGAGAGGATCGTCGAGTTTGAGGGACGCCAATCCGGACTCCCCCGCCTGCAACTGCTTTGCACCAAGCAAGCTGATCTCGGCGATGGTTTCCGCCGTGAAGGCATGAAAATGCACGCGGGCGCGATCGCGCAGGGGCTTGGCGGAGCGCAAGAGATCGAGTGCGACGCTGGCCCGCCGCGCTGGGTGAAACGTCTGTGGAGGCGTCAGCATCATGCCCCGCGCCAGGTCTGCGGTCTCGATGCCGGCGAGGTTCAGCGCCGTGCGTTGACCGGCGATGGCCTGCTCGGCTGCGGCGCCATGCACCTGCACGCCCCGCACTCGCAGCCTCTTGCCGCTGGGATGCAACTGGATTTCCTGATCTTTGTGAACTGTTCCCGAAATGAGTGTCCCCGTCACGACCGTGCCAAAGCCCTTCATGGTGAAGACGCGATCGATGGGCAAGCGGAAGGTGGCAGCGGAATCCTTTGCCGCAGCCTCGGCCGCCAGGCGCGCCAGTTCGCTCTTGAGTTGGCCAAGCCCCGCGCCGGTCTTGGAACTCACCGCGATGATAGGAGAGGTTGCGGGATCGAGGAATGAGCCTTTGAGGAAGTCGGCCACCTCCATCATCACGACTCCAAGGGTCTCAGGATCGACCAGATCCGACTTCGTGAGCACCGTTATGCCGCGCTGTACGGCCAGCAAACGGCAGATGTCGAAGTGCTCGCGGGTCTGCGGCTTGATGGACTCGTCGGCAGCGATAATCAGCAGGACCAGATCGATGCCGCCGACGCCCGCCAGCATGTTGCGCACAAAGCGCTCGTGGCCGGGAACATCGACGAAGCCGATGCGAATGGCTTCCCCGGCTGGTCCGGACAAATCCAGGTTGGCAAAACCGAGATCGATGGTGATGCCGCGCCGCTTCTCTTCTGCGAGGCGGTCAGGGTCGGTCCCAGTCAAGGCCCGCACCAGGGCGCTCTTGCCGTGGTCGATATGACCTGCGGTGCCGACGATAACGGCCTTCATAAGGACAGTTTACCGTAGAGTTTCTTCGACCCCAGGGCAGTGGGTTAAGCATGCCCCATAGCTGTTGCAAGGGTTGCGGTTTGTTAGTCAAAGCTTTCGAGCGCACCATCTTAGCGGCCTGTGAAGCTTCAGGCTGCACATGCCGAGGACCCTGGAAAACAAAAGATCGATGGCACAAGAGCTCGATACAAGCTGGCTCACTATCGACTTATTATGGAACTCTCGAAGGCCTTCGCTGGAATGGCTTTAGGGAGCACCTTATGCGAAAATAGAAGCAGAAACTAGCTAGAAGCTCCCGGGTTTACTACGGTTGCGCCATCCTCAAGAAGCTTGTGCCTTCAACGGTCGAGGGGCGTCTAATGTATTTGAACTCTCGGCGTATTTGATTTAGACGGATGGCTTCAATCCTTACACCGCCAGACAGACCAACATCTCTTCCCCCGCGAGAAGACGGAGGGCTTGCGCTCTGGGAAGGCGGCACGCCGCTCGACGCCGAGCTCATGCCGCACCTGCTAATCCAGTTGGAGGACGACCTGGAGCGCTCGCGTGTGCGCGAGGCGTTCTGGATTTCGGTAGTCGTTCACTTGATGGTAGTCATGTTTTTGGTGCTTTCTCCCAAGCTGTTTCCAGGCATTAAAGGCGTGGTGCTGATTTCACCTGAAGACCTGATGCGCAATCAGCAAATGACCTACCTTGACCTTCCGCCGGACTTGCAGAAGGAGCCCAAGAGGGCGCCAAAGACGGACGTGTTGTCGGACAAGAACCGAATCGCGGAGAGCAGACATCCCACGCTGGACAAGAAGACGCTGGAGGAATTGAAACGCGCAGGTCCGCCGAAGATCCCGTCGGCTCCAGCGCAACAGCCGCAAAGCGCTCCGCCGGTGCAGCAGGCACAACAGCAGCCGAACCAGCAACAGCCGAACCCGGCACAGGGCCAGCCGACGGCGCAACTCCAGCCAGCCTTTCCCCAGGACAATCCCAAGTTGCCGGCGCAGCAGCAAGGCACACCGAAATTTCCTGGCAACTTGGCGGGGGTGATGTCGCCGGGATCCTCCATTGAGCAGGCGGCCCGCGCGGTTGCGTCGCGTCGCGGTGGTGGCAGCTATGGCGGTGGCGGTGACTACGGTGCCGGCCCCGGTGGGACTGCGGCCCGCGTGCAGGGCAATCTGGAAGTTCTGACCGATACCCAAGGCGTGGACTTTGGTCCCTATCTGTCGCGAGTTCTTCAAGCGGTGCGAATGAACTGGTACAACTTGATTCCCGAGGAAGCTCGTCCTCCGCTGTTGAAGAAGGGCAAAGTCTCGATCGAATTCGCCATTACCAAGGAAGGTAAGGTCGCCGGGATGACTTTACGTTCGCCCTCGGGCGATGTTGCACTTGATCGCGCGGCCTGGGGTGGCATCACGGCTTCGAATCCCTTCGCTCCTTTGCCAACCGAATTCCACGGACCCTACATCGCATTGCGCTTCCACTTCTACTACAACCCAGCCAAAGGCGAAGTGGAATAGCGGCTTCTGCCCTGAGCCTGCTGCAGTGCTCCCCCTGCCTATCGAGTGTGAAACTGTTCCGGCAGCACGCGTAGAATTGTGCTGTGGATGACCAGCAGCAGAGCGCGAGTTCGCTTCGTTCCCAGGAGCGCGAGCTTCAGTTGCAGCAACGTCAGCGCGCGCGCGACCGCCGGAAGTTGATTGGCTTGCTGGCCATCGCGCTGTTCATTCTGGTGCTGGCATTTTTCCGATTCGGTAAGAGCATTCCCTGGGGCGCACGATGATTGCTCCACTGACGCGATGACCCCATCTTTGCAGTCTGAGCCACTGCTGGCGGTCGTACTGGGGCCGACGGCGTCGGGAAAGTCGGCGCTGGCGCTCGACCTGGCGCAGCGCTTCGCGGGCGAGATCGTCAGCTGCGACTCGGTGGCCGTCTATCGCAGCTTCGAGATTGGAACCGCCAAGCCTACGCGCGACGAACGAAGGCTCGTTCCGCACCACATGCTCGACGTCGCCGAACCGGGCGAGCCGTTCACTGCGGGCGACTATTCCCGGCAAGCGAGAGCCGTGATCGACGAGATCGCCCGGCGCGGCAGATTGCCAATCGTTGTCGGTGGCACGGGCTTGTATCTTCGCGCGCTGCTGGAGGGGCTGTTTCCCGGGCCGCAGCGTTCGGAGGAGTTGCGAGGCCGCCTGCGGCAGCGCGCGACCGAGTTCGGCTCGGCCTATCTGCACCGCATACTGAGCCGGCTCGATCCCGCGGCGGCAGCCAGGATCCATGCCAACGACGCTGCCAAGCTGATCCGCGCCGTTGAGGTTTGCGTGGCTTCGCGGGCGCCGATGAGCGAGCTGTGGCGACAACATGGGCGCGATCCATTGCGCGGCTTTCGCATGCTGAGAATTGGGCTGAACCCGCCTCGCGAAAAACTATATGACCGCATCAATATTCGCGCGCGGAAGATGTTCGACAATGGTCTGGTGGCAGAAACAGAGACGCTGCTGGGCCCTTACGGGCAGCGAAAAGAAGTGACGGCACTCGACTCGCTTGGATATCGCCAGGCGAGGCAGTTCCTGCGAGGCGAGCTCATTCTGGAGCAGGCGATCGCCGCCGCGCAACAGGGCCATCGCAACTATGCCAAGCGGCAGATGACGTGGTTCCGTCGCGAGCCGGAGGTTATGTGGCTGGAAGGGTTCGGCGATGACCGCGCCATTGTGCAGAAGGCTGCCGACCTGGTTGCCCTGCAGGTTGCGGGCAGCGACCCGGCACGGTGATGGAATGTCGGCGGTTGGCCGTCGAAGCAGAGCGGGATACTTGTTTCACGTGGCGCTTCCAGGGAACCGCCGTCCCGCGAGATTCGTATCAATATTAGGATTGGGGCGACGAACCGCCATCAGACCACTGCATTGGTTTTCACAGAGAGGCATCCGTTCCGATGCGAGATAGTTTCAAGAGACAGTTTCGATCAGGATTCCGAACGCGAAGTATCGAGTTCAAGCGGAGGAGCACAATGAAGAACGGGGCCATGAAGGCATGGTTGGCAATCGTGATTGCAGCCATGACGTTGCTGCTGGGCGCATGCAGCATCAGCGTCGATGACAAGGACAAGAAGAACGAGAAGGTAGACATCAAGACACCCTTTGCCGATCTCAAGGTGGACAGCAGCGGCAAGGCCGCTGACAACGGCATCCCGGTATATCCCGGCGCGCACCTTCGCCCCGCGGACAATGGCGACAATCATTCGGCGAACATCAGCATCGGGGCGGCCGGCTTCGGGCTGAAAGTTATTGCCGCCGAATACGAGACCAGCGATTCACCGGACAAAGTGAAGGCATTCTACGAAGACAAGATGAAGTCGTTCGGGACCATCCTGGTGTGCAATGGGCACAACGGTGGCTCGGATGTGCACATCGCGCACGACGACGACAAGAAGCTGAGCTGCTCCGATACCAGCGGCGATGGCTGGGAGATCAAGGTCGGCACCAGCGACAACCAACATCTGGTGTCGATCGAGCCTAATGGCTCGGGCACCCGCTTCGGAACGGTCCTGATACAGACGCGCGGCAAGCAGGACACGCTGTAGAAACAGTTGGCAGGCCTCGACCGGCAAACCATCTTCGTTTTTCGGAATGTCCCACGTGGAACATTTTTCCCAATACGGGAATCGCTCGCGCGAATTCGCCGCTCGTCCTTGACAAACTGGAGCGTTGGCAGACTTCCTCCCCGCGGCTGACTACTCGCAGCTGGCCACTACCCACAGACGGCCAGTTGCTAATTGCTCATTGCTTCCTGTAACGTTCGGCAAGTGGAGCATCCCTGCTATCGCTGTCAAGCCGAGATTCCGGAAGGAACTGCCTTCTGCCCGCACTGCGGTGCGCCGCAGATTCGCGTCATTCCGCCTGAAAGCGAGCCCCAGTGGACACCGGGGCCAACTCCCGATATCTCCGCGCAAGCGCCTCCGCCGACCCTGCCCACTGCGCAGCCATCTTCGGCGTGGTCACAGGGCTCGCCCTACCCGCCGCTCCCCAGCGCCATTCGCTGGGACCTGGCGTGGAAAGGCGCGCTGCTTAGCGGAGTGGGCGCCGCACTGCTCACGGCCATTCCCATCGTCTCGGTTGGGTGCTGTCTCTGGATGCTCGGGGCCGGCGCACTTTCTGTCTCGCTCTATCAGAAGCGCACGCCGGAAACGTTGGTCACGCCGGGCATGGGAATGAAGCTCGGCGCACTCGCCGGCCTGTTCGGCTTTATGGTCAATTCGGTGGTGTCGACGGTCTCGTTCCTCACCCTTCGTTCCCGCGGCGACTTTCGCCAAGCCATGGAACAGCAAATGCAAAAGCAAATGGCCGCCAACCCCGATCCCAAGGTCCAGGAAATGATGCAGCGCATGCTTGAGTGGATGACCACCCCGCAGGGCGCAGCCACAATAATCGTGCTCTTCCTGCTCATCATGGGAGCAGTGTTCGTCTTGTTCACCGCGGCCGGCGGAGCTCTGGGCGCTTCCATGTTCCGTCAACGTCGCGAGTTCCGCTAGACATTCCCCGCCAATGGGCACCGGGGATTGTTTTGATGCCTGCATCACACCGCCATGTGACATTCGTCACTGGCTCGGATGTACCCACCAGAACAAGATCGAGAATGGAAACACCACTCACTGGCCGAATAGGCGGACAGCATTGATTCCTCTGGCCGTCTTTGTCTCGCTCTTGTTCCTCTTCAGTCTGCTGTCGCGGCGGCTGGAACAGACCATCGTCACGGCGCCCATCGTCTTCACGGTCGCGGGAATGCTCATGTTCTCCGCCTTGCAAGGAATTCTGAATGCGGGGTTCAACGCGAACGCCGCACTCCATATCGCCGAGGTCGGCCTGGTGATGCTGCTCTTCACGGATGCCAGCCGCACCGACTTGAGTGTTTTGCGCAGTATTAGGAACCTTCCGGCGCGGCTGCTAAGCACAGGCATGTTGCTCGCGATCATTCTGGGGGCAGTTGTCGCGCGGCTGGTGTTTCCGCAGCTCTCCATCTGGGAAGCAGGAATCCTGAGCGTTATCCTTGCACCGACCGACGCCGGTCTGGGGCAGATTATCGTAAACAGCCCGCGCGTGCCCATGCGCATTCGTCAGGCGCTCAATGTGGAAGCTGGTCTCAACGACGGACTTTCCGTCCCGTTCCTCCTGTTCTTCATCGCCATCGCGGCCGCCAAAGTCGAAGGTGGAAAAGGCAGCCTGTTGGAGTTCATCGTGGAGCAGCTTGGCTTTGGAGTGATCGTCGGTTTGGCCATCGGCCTCGCCGGCGGATGGTTGCTGGGCCTCGCGCGCCGCAAGGAGTGGATCGCGGAATCTTTCCAACAAATCGGCGTAGTCGCATTGCCGCTGCTTTGCTTGCTAGTGTCCGAAATGGTTGGCGCAAGCATGTTCATCGCCGCGTTTGTCGCGGGCCTGGCGGTGCAAGTCGGATTCAAGGAAGCCGGTAAGCAAAGCGTTGAGTTCGCCGAGGAATGGGGACAGTTGCTGAACCTTGCCGTGTTCTTCCTGTTTGGAATGGCGGCAGTGCGCGATTGGCCGCAGTTCAGCGCGGCATCTTGGATATACGCGCTTCTGAGCCTGACGCTGGTGCGGATGTTGCCGGTGGCAATCGCGCTCATCGGCACGCGTCTTAGCGCGGCCAGCGTAGTCTTCATGGGTTGGTTCGGCCCGCGCGGCCTGGCGTCCATTGTTCTTGGTCTGGTCTATCTGGAGCAGGAGACGCATTTCCCCGGTGAGTCGACCATCCGTTTCACGGTGGAGGCAACCGTGCTGCTTAGCATCTTTGCCCACGGACTCAGCGCGATGCCCGGCATCGGCCTCTATGCGCGCAGGATAGCATCGCTTGCAACCGACGCCCCGGAGCAGCGGGATGCAGGATGAGCGGGTAGAGGGAAAGATTGGGGGAGATTGAGTTGGCTTTTGCTCATTCAACGACGCGGTTTGTCAAAAAGTATCTGGATCCGTCAGACAGACTGGAAGAGGTCCTGTGTGGCCTGATCATGGTGCTCGACTTCACCCTCATCGCGGGGCTGACGGCGGGCTCCGGGAAACAGGGAGTACGGCACCTCTTGATTGCCGCTCTCGGCTGTAACGTCGCCTGGGGCATCATCGATGGTGCTTTGTTCGTGGTGGGCAACTTAACGGCTCGCCGTCAGCGCCGGCATTTGCTTAGCGAAATCAGAAACGCTCCCAATGAGAGCGCGGCATTCTCGGCAATTAGTGTCCATCTTGACCCCCTGCTGGAGGCCACGACGAGCGCGGAAGACCGCATTCGCATCTGCCGGACTGTTCTGCCCGCAATGTTACGAGTCCGATTGCCCGAGGCTGGTCTCGTCAAAGACGATGTCTACGGGATGGGCGCGATCTTCTGGATCGATTTCGCGTCGGTGTTCCCGGCCGTGATCCCGTTCCTCATCTTTCCTTCCGAGCCGCGCTTCGCTCTTCGAGTTTCGAATGCTCTACTGATCGCATCGCTGTTCGCCGCCGGATTCATGTGGGGAAAGTACACAGGCTCCCACCGCTATCTGGCGGGATTCTGCGCGATGCTGATGGGCCTGGCGCTCGTCGGTGTTGCTATTGCGCTCGGCGGATGAGTCACGCCATCGTTCAGGATCGTATTCTGAAACCCATGCAACATCTCGGATTGCTCGCAATGGTTGCCCTGCTTGCCGCTCAGGCATTGGGTCAGGGCACTGCGAGCGGGGCGCCGCCTAAGCCTCCTGATCCTGCCGACAACCCTTGGGCCTACAATCTAACGGTCGACGGCTACATCATTCCGGACAGTCAGTCCTACGTGGATCCAATTTTCACGGCCGACCGTAGTTGGCTGCACCTTGAGGCGCGCTACAACGACGAGAACCTAAGGACGGCTTCGTTGTGGGCCGGATATAACTTCAGTGCCGGCAAAAAGCTGGTGCTCGACGTGACCCCGATGATCGGCGGCGTTTTCGGAAGAACCAACGGGATTGCGCCCGGCTGCGAGGCCTCGCTCACCTATAAGAAGATTGAGCTGTCGATCACCAATGAATATGTGTTCGATACAACGCATAAATCCGGCAACTTTTACTACAGTTGGCCGCAACTTACCTACGCCCCGGTGGACTGGTTTCGGGTGGGCCTGGTAGCGCAGCGCACCAAGGCTTTCCATACCAGCCTCGACGTGCAGCGCGGGTTCCTGGTCGGCGTGTCCCATAAGAAGTGGGAATTCACGACCTATATTTTCAATGCTGGCTTTACCGAACCGACTGTAGTGCTGGAAGCGGGCGTGAGCTTCTAAGGGGATGCGCTGGGTCTTCGCTTGTCCGATGGGTCCGATTCGATCCAGGTCTGCCGCATGACTCCCGCGACACTGCGAAGCACCACCACCGACCATTCCGCAAGAAGCCTAGCGAGTGTCCCAAACCGTCGATCGCTAAGGCTGTTTTTCCCCTGTGATGGGAGCGGCGGCGGATTGCAGGGGCTGCCATTGATGGATGCGGCTCACGACGACGAAGAAGTAACCGGTGGATAAGCCGCACATGATGACGCCCAGCAAGCCCTCAATCGGTGCGAGCATCCGCCACGGCTTCACCAGCACCACATCGCCGTAGCCAAGGGTCGTGTAAGTGACCCCGGAAAAGTAAAACGCCGCTTCGGCATTGGGCAGGCAGCCACGCCACAAGTAGAACAATCCCCAGATCGAAATCTCCGCCAGATGAAGCAGGATCAGCCACCAGATAATGCGGATCAGCCTCCGCGTGACTGGCCAGACGTTCGTTGGCGGCAACGAGTATAAACTCGCCAAGTGCCGCAGCAGTACCGCGACACCTGTTGTATGCACGAGAAGCGTGAGGGCGACCAGGACGCACGCGCTGAGGATTATTGAGGGCATCGGCTAGCGGATTCGTTGGTGCGGCGTATCTCGCATTGGATCTCCGCACCGCTATCTCCGGAGTTTATGCCGTGGTGCTCACTTCTTCAATCGGAACTCGGAGACGGCGCGTCGTCGATAACCTCCCCTTGGAAAGGGCGACACAGACGTTGCCGCTCCCATTTGCTCCGCGCCTCCCGCTTTGCGTATGATTCGAGCGGCATGACCAAGGCCTCCACTCACTCCGCAAATCTCCGGGAAAAATCGCAAATCCTTTCCGCGTCGGAAATTGAGCGCACCCTCGTTCGCCTGGCGCACGAGATTGTCGAGAAGAACAACGGCACCGCCAACCTCGGGCTGGTTGGGATCATGCGGCGCGGCGTGCCGCTGGCGCACCGTCTGGCGAAGATCCTGGGCCGTATCGAAAAGACGCCCGGTGCCTGTGGGCACGCTCGACATCACGCTCTATCGCGATGACCTCTCCACCGTCGGTCATCGTCCGGAAGTGAAAAAGAGCACCATGGAGTTCGACATCCGGGACAAGGACATCGTGCTGGTGGATGACGTTCTCTATACCGGCCGCACTGCACGCGCCGCTCTCGATGCTCTGTTCGATCATGGCCGCCCGCGCCGCATCCAGTTCTGCGTGCTCATCGATCGCGGCCATCGCGAGTTGCCCATCGAGGCCAGCTTTGTCGGCCGCAAGATTCAGACCACCCCCAACGAGTTCATCGAAGTCAAACTGCAGGAGAGCGACGACGCCGACAAGGTGCTGCTGATGGAGCAGGTGCCGCAAGGACAATGACGCCATCTCTGGGTTCACTGCTGAGCATCGACCAGCTTACGACCGAACAGATTGAAGCCATTCTGGCGTTGGCCCGGCGCATGGATCCGAATCGTCCCTCCCGCTTGCTGCATGGCAAGCGCGTGGTGCTGTTGTTCTACGAGGCGTCCACCCGCACCCGCACGTCCTTCGATTTTGCCGCCAAGGCCTTGGGCGCCGTGACAACGCTGGTGACACCGACCTCCTCCAGTATCGAGAAAGGCGAGTCGCTCATCGACACTGGCTGGACCGTACAGTGCATCGGGGCCGACGTGATCGTGATGCGGCATCCCAACAGTGGCTCGGCCCACTTGCTGGCCCGCTACATGTCGGTGCCCATAGTGAACGCCGGCGACGGCATGCATCAGCATCCCTCGCAGGCCTTGCTGGACGCGCTCACCATTCTGAATCACAAGAAGCAACTGCGGGGATTGCGCGTGGTCATCGTGGGCGACATTTATCACAGCCGCGTGGCGCGCTCCAACGCGGAACTGCTCTCGCGCTTCGGCGCCGAGGTTATCTTCTGCGGCCCGCGCGACTTTGTGCCGGAGATCGCGGCGACCCTGGCGCCGGGTGTGTCGGTCAGTCACGATCTGAATGCACGCCTTGCAGGGCGCCGATGTAGTGATGGCGCTCCGCGTCCAAAAAGAGCGGCTCGCGGGGCGGCATCACAGCGTTGAGGATTATGTCGCACACTACCAGGTGACGCCGCAGCGCATGATGCTGGCCAAGCCGGACGCTATTCTGATGCATCCCGGTCCGGTCATCCGTGGCATGGAGCTGGCCAGCGAAGTGGCTGATGGGCCGCAGTCCTGCATCCACGAACAGGTGCGGAACGGCGTGAAGACCCGCATGGCAATTTTGGCCATGGTCCTGGGAGCGAAAAACTAATAATGGACTCTCTCCTCATACAGCGCGGGCGGGTCATCGATCCAGCCAGCGGCATCGACCACGAGATGGATGTGCTGCTACGCGATGGCCGGGTCGCAGCGGTGGCCGCTCCCGGCACGCTGCGTGGCCAGGCGGAGCGAACCCTGAACGTTCGTGGCGCCATCGTTGCGCCAGGACTTATCGACATGCATGTCCATCTGCGCGAGCCCGGCCATTCCCACAAAGAAACGAAGGTCACCGGGACGGCCGCAGCCGCCGCCGGCGGATTTACCTCTGTCTGCGTGATGCCCAACACCCATCCGGTGAATGACTCGGTCGAGATCACGCGCTGGATGCTGTCGCCGCAGCGCGGCGCACTGGTAAACGTATTCCCAATTGCCGCCGCGACCATCGGAAGTGCAGGCGAAAAGCTGACGAACTTTGCCGCTCTGAAAAAAGCCGGTGCGGTGGCCGTCAGCGACGATGGCAAGCCGATTCTCGACGACAAAGTCATGCGCAATGCGTTGCGGCGGGCTGCCCGCCTCAACATGACAGTCGTGCAGCACGCGGAAGATACCCGCGTGACCGTTGGCTGCTCGATGAATTATGGCGCAACTTCATTCCGCCTGGGCGTACACGGTATGCCGAACTCCGCCGAATACAGTATCGTGGAACGCGATATCGCCCTGGCTCGCGAGACGAAGGCCCGCGTACATGTCGCCCATCTCTCTACGCGGGAGGCGCTGGAAGCCGTGCGTCGTGCCAAGAAGGCGAAGCTGCGCGTGACCGCGGAAGTCACGCCCCACCACTTCACCCTGATCGACGAGAATGTCGGCGAGTTCGATACTCATTACAAGATGAATCCGCCGCTGCGTTCGGTGGCCGACCGCGACGCCCTGATCGAAGGCATCCTCGACGGCACCATCGACGCCATCGCCACCGACCATGCACCCCACGCCTTCCACGAAAAGCAGGTCGAGTTCGAACGCGCTTCCTTCGGCATCACCGGCCTGGAGACGGCGCTACCGATCGCTCTCACCGTGCTACATCATCACTTCAAGCTGCCGCTGTGGCGGATTGTTGAGCTGCTCTCGTCCAATCCCGCGAAGATCTTTGGTTTGACGGGACGCGGCACGCTCGCCAAAGGCGCGCACGCCGACGTCACCATCTTCGACCCCAAAAAGAAGTGGACCTTCGACTCCTCGCAGTCGTTCTCGAAGTCGAGGAATACCCCGTTCGACGGATGGAACTTCACGGGACGGGCGGTACTAACAATCGCTGGCGGCAAAGTCGTTTACGGGGACTGAGTCTTGCAGAGTCGGCCATCGGGGCCAAGTGTTGAGCGGTACAGCTCTGGAAAAGCGAACGCTGCACGAATCAGCATGTTCACAGCCCGAAGGACGAAACAAAATTAGCCCAGGACGGAAGTCCTGGGTAGGCCGGTTTCGTGGATACCCGAGCCGGCTTCAGCCGGCGACACTTCCGGTATCGACGACGAAATCAGCATCGCCCCCGCAACTCCCAACGACAACCCCAGCCCAAAACGAACGCCCATCCAGTTGCCATGGAAGCCAACAACTTCCGATACCGCGTCGAGTCCATTGATCAACGCCGCTGCGATCAACAGGCGCACCGCGATTCGCCGCGATGTCCGCATCAACAGCCCAATCGCCGCTCCTAGATAGATTCCCAGACAGCGCGCGCACACCGCGATCGGCGCGCCGAAAATCCAGAAGCACCGCTCCGGCCGCTGATGGCAGACGAGCGCAAAGCCGCGCTGCAATTCGAACCCGAGCACCGCGTAATCGCGGGTCAGGAGATACGGAACCGCAACAACCATGCAGAGGAGGGACATCGCGGGCAACATCCACGGGTTCCACCGAACCGAAACGGGCATGGTTGTATGAGGCGTGCCCAAATGTTGTGCGGTCGCCATCAGGCCAGAATCCCCATCCTCTTGCCCACCCGCTTCAGCGTCTCCAGCGCCTGGTCGAGTTCCTCTTTCGTGTGCGTGGCAGTCACGATCGTACGGATGCGCGCCTTCCCTTCCGGCACTGTCGGAAACGCGATGCCAGTACCCATCACGCCTTCCTTGAACAGTTCGCGTGAGAAGTCCATTGTCAAGCGCCCATCACCCACGATGATCGGCGTGATCGGCGTCTCGCTGGCTGGCGTGTTCACTCCGCCGATGTTGAAACCCAGCGCTCCCAGCTCCTGCTTCCAGTAGCGCGTGTTCTCCCACAGCTTCTCGATGCGCTCCGGCTCCTGCTCCAGCACATCGAACGCCGCGATGCACGTGGCCGCGACGGACGGCGGATGCGAAGTGGAGAAGAGAAACGGCCGGCCGCGATGGTAGAGGAACTCGATGAGATCGCGGGTGCCGCAGACGTACCCGCCGAGCGCGCCGATTGCCTTCGACAGCGTGCCGACCTGAATATCGACGCGGCCATGCAGCTTGAAATGATCGACCGTACCGCGACCGTTGCGGCCCAGCACACCGGACGCGTGCGCGTCGTCGACCATCATGATGGCGCCATACTTTTCCGCCAGCGCGGTCAACTGCGGCAGCGCCCCGATGTCGCCGTCCATGGAGAAGACGCCGTCGGTGATGACCACCTTGTGGCCGGGCTCGTTCTTGATTTCGTTCAGCAGTTCTTCGGCGTGCGCGGCGTCCTTGTGGCGAAAGACCTTGATCTTGGCGCGCGACAGCCGTGCCCCGTCGATGATGCTGGCATGGTTCAGCTCGTCGGAGACGATGAAATCTTCCTTGCCGAGAATCGCCGAAACCGTTCCCGCGTTAGCCGTGAAGCCCGACTGGAAGACCACGCAGGCCTCGACATTCTTGAAGCGCGCAATCTTCTCCTCCAGTTCCATGTGGATCTTCATGGTGCCGGCGATGGTGCGTACCGCGCCCGATCCCACGCCGTACTTCTTCGTGGCTTCCAGCGCGGCTTCGCGCAGCTTGGGATGGGTGGTCAGCCCGAGGTAGTTATTGGACGCAAGGTTGATGACCTTCTTGCCGTCGAAGGTGCACACCGGCGCCTGCTCGTCGTCGAGCACGCGCAGCTTGAAGTAGGTGCCCTTCTGCTTCAGTTCGTTCAGTTGATCGGTGAGGAATGAGAGCGGGTTCGTACGGGTTGCAGTAGCCATGAATGTCTCCGAGTGCGCCTGAACATTCTATCGCCTTTGGCGGGGAACATGTCCACGCGACCTTGTCGAATATGCGGGCCCTGGAGTGATCGGCTCCAGCATTCCGAAGCGCGCCGCACCAAAAAGGCGCATGTCCGACTGAGCTGAGGCGGCTGTCTCGGAATTCGGCAGCAAACGGTGAGGCAACCGTCACAGCTTCTAGCGATCGCTTGAGACGAGGCGCGAAGTCCGAACCCATAATGCGGCCCATGTCAAAGCGTTCAAGCCCGTAAACGATATAGGGTTCGAACCCGCTAGAAGAGGATCTCCAATCCTGAGCCGCTCTCGGTAAACCTTTTCCGCCGCCGGGTTATACCGACTCGCACAGCGCGGGATGGCATTGTACGCAGTGATAAATGCTATTGCGCTTTCATCGAGCAGTCGCATCATCGTAAAGTAATGAGAAGCTGATGTAATCGTCTCACAGATCCAGAGTATGGAAGCGTAGCATGGGATAATGCAGCGAGTGATTCGTACCCCAAGGAAATGACACAAGTGGGAAAACCAGGAGCAACTTCGGCCGAAGCTATTGCTCGTCTTGCTGATCGGGCGGAGGATATATCAGGTTTCTTTACGAATAACGGGCGCATGATGCTGCCCTTGAAAAGCAGCGGCGAGGTCACGATAGGGGTCCTTCGACTCCGGCGGCCCAAGCGCCGCCTCCGTTCAGGATGACACCAAGGAAAAGTGACCGCTACCGCGTCCCGTTCGGATACACCAGAATCTTGCTGGCCTCGCCGGTCTTCAGCAGTTCCATGCCCGATGCGAAATCCTTCATGGCGATGCGATTCGTTATGACCGGATGCAGATCGAGCTTGCCCGCCTTGAGCAGCGCAGTCATCTGATACCAGGTCTGATACATACGACGCCCGTTGATGCCCTGCACCGTGGCGCCCTTGAAGATGACCTCTTCGGCCAGATTAAGTTCGACTGGTCTGGATGGAATTCCGAGCAGCGACATGCGCCCGCCGAGGCGCAGGATCTTGAAGCCTGTTCGGATCGCTTCGGTTCGTCCCGCCATCTCCAGCACGACATCGACGCCGGTGCCGCCGGTATTGTCCATCACGATCTGATACACGTCGTCTTTGGTTGGGTCGAGCACGAAGTCAGGGCCCATCTGCTTCGCGATCTTGCGGCGATGCTCGTTAACCTCCAGCGCGAAAATCTGCGTGGCTCCGCAGGCGCGCGCCACGGCAATGGAGAACAGTCCAATCGGCCCGCAGCCAGTAATGGCGACACTCTTGGCGGCGATGTCGCCGGCCAGCACCGTGTGCACCGCGTTGCCCAGCGGGTCGAGGATGGACGCATACTCCCGCGGGATGGAGGCATCGAGCTTCCAGATGTTCGACTCAGGAATAACGACGTATTCGGCAAAGGCGCCATTCGCGTCGACCCCGATGATTTTCACATTCTGGCAGATGTGCGCTTCGCCGATGCGGCATTGCAGGCACTTGCCGCAGGCCACATGCATTTCAGCGGAAACAAAGTCGCCTTCCTTCACGCTGGTAACCTCGTCACCAACGGCTTCCACCGTGCCGCAGAACTCGTGCCCGGGAATCAGCGGCGGATGAATGCGCCGCTGGGCCCACTGGTCCCATTGGTAAATATGCAGGTCGGTGCCGCAGATGGAAGCCACTTCGACCTTGACTAGAACGTCGGTTGGTCCAAATTGCGGTTTGGGAACTTCGCGGATCTCGGTGCCCGGTGCGGGCTCCGCCTTTACGACGGCAAGCATAGTATTCGACATGAAAATGGCTCTTTATCCCCTGCGCTGGCAAGCAAGGGGAAGGAAGCAGGACCCCTTCGGCAAGCTCAGGGCAGACTCTTGACTCCGCTTCGCTCCGCTCAGGATGACAGAACGGGGCACCCGCCGTTTGGTTAGGGCGAGTGTCGCCCAGTGCGATCAAGGAACGATGGGCAAACGCACAAGTTTAACATCGCACAAATCAACAGCTGGCGATGAGTTACGCCACCGCAATCACGTCAATCTCCACCAGCACATCCTTGGGCAGTCGAGCCACTTCGACGGTCGAACGCGCCGGCGGGCCTTGCGTGAAGTAGCGGCCATAAACCTCGTTCATCGCGGCAAAATCAGACATGTTCTTCAGGAAAACGCCGGCCTTCACCACTTGCTCCAGAGAGCTACCCGCGGCCTTCAGAATGCCACTCAGGTTCTGGAGCACGCGTTCGGTTTGCGCGGCTACATCGCCGTCCACGAGCTGCTGCGTCGCCGGGTCGAGTGGGATCTGTCCCGAAACAAACACGAATCCGTTGGCCTTGATGGCTTGCGAGTACGGTCCAATCGCTTTAGGGGCCGTCGTCGGTTACGATCACTTCGCGCATGACGTCCTCCATGACAGATGAAAACTGAAGTGCTGATTGTCGCACAGGAAAGAAGCCAAGGCGCTCTCGTGCCGAACGCAGTAACGGCTTGCGCCGAAAGATCCAGCGTCCGACCAGGCGGTTCGGCGGTCGCCTACGTGGCGCCCTCTGTTTTATACTGGAAGCACGCAGCGAACGGCGCTAAGCCGTTCGCTCCTTCAATTAATGACCACAACTGCAAATCCGCAACCGGCGGACTCGCCGGAGGTACGTCGCTATAACCGCGTCCAGCGCTGGCTGAGCATGGCCGATACGGTGATTGGCTTTGCCCTGCTGGTGGCGTTGCTGATGACCGGCTGGACTGGCAAGCTGCGCGATTGGTCCCTCATGGGCTCGAAACAGCACTATTTTCTCGCCGTCTTTCTTTACGTATTGATGTTCTCGGTCATAGCTAAGGTGCTGAACGCGCCATTTGACTTCATTGGCTTCCGGCTCGAACACCAGTATCACCTCTCCAACCAGAAGCTGCGCGGCTGGCTTTGGGACGAGTGCAAAGGTTGGCTGGTCTCACTGGTTCTGGGCACCATCATGGTCGAACTGGTTTATGGCATCATTCGTCTCGCACCCCAGCGCTGGTGGATCATTGCGTGGGCCGTGTTCGTCGGATTGTTTCTGCTGATGGCGCAACTCGCGCCCGTCATCCTGATGCCGATCTTCTACAAGTTTGAGCCGCTGACGAATGACAGCCTGCGCGAGCGGCTGACCCGACTGGGCGAACGCGCCGGAACTCGCGTCCGCGGCGTCTATGAGTGGAAGCTGTCGGAGAAGTCGAACAAGGCGAACGCCGCGCTTACCGGGATGGGATCGACCCGCCGCATCATCCTCTCCGACACCTTGCTGCAAAATTACAGCGAGGACGAAATTGAGGCCATCCTAGCCCACGAACTCGGCCACCACGTGCACAAGCACATCCTGAAGGCCATCTTCACCCAGGTCGCAATCACCTTCTTCGGCTTCTGGCTGATCAACCTGGTGCTGCGCTTTGTGATTGCGAAGAACTGGTTCCCGGTGCTTAACCCTCGCCTCTACGACTTCGCCAACCTGCCGCTGATTGTTCTTGTCGCAACCGTCCTGGGTTTCGTTCTGATGCCGGCACTGAACGCAATTTCGCGTCATCACGAGCGCCAGGCCGACCGTTACGCGTGGGAAAACACTCCCGCCATCGCACCGTTTATCAGCTCTATGCAGAAGCTGGCCGATCAGAATCTTGCCGAGCGTGAGCCGAACAAGGTCATCGAATGGCTCTTCCATTCGCATCCGTCGATTGGGAAGCGAGTTGCAGCGGCGGAGGCTTGGGCAAGTAAGCAGCCGCAGGCGGAAGTTCAGCCCCTGGTGTGATCCTCGCCCTGGCGCAGGATAGCTTCTACTCTCCGCAGATCCTCTTCCGTATCAACTCCAACCGTGTCGTAGGATGTTTCTGCAACATGGATCGCCATACCGTTGTCGAGAAACCGCAGCTGTTCCAGCCGTTCAGTGCGCTCCAAGTTCTGACTCTGGCCAGTTGCAGAAGGAGTCCAGCGCCGCCTTGCGATAGGCATAAAAGCCCAGGTGCTTGTAGTAGCGCACAACCTCATAGCGGTCGCGGTCGCAGGGAATCGTTGCCCGCGAGAAGTAGAGCGCCTTCCCATCAAGTGCGGTGACGACTTTCACGGCGTTGGGATTGTTCACGTCCTCGGGCGAGCACGGCGTCTTGAGAGTGCCGACTTCTACCGCGTCACACTCCATCAGGTCAAGCAGCACATCCAGATGTTCACGTCGCGCCAGCGGTTCGTCGCCCTGAACGTTGACGTACACATCGGCTTCGACCGTCTGCGCGACCTCGTGCACCCGATCAGTTCCGCTGCGATGCTCCGGTGAGGTCATGCGGTAGGCCCAGTTATTCTGCCGGCAAACCGCAGCGATCTCGTCGGAGTCGGTGGCGACGATCACCTCTTGCAACTTGGGGCACGCCCGCGCTGCTTCATATACGTGGGCGAGCATGGGACGCCCGGCAATCTCGCGCAGCACTTTGCGCGCCAGGCGAGTTGACGCGAGCCGCGCCGGAATAATAGCGATAGCTTTCACCCGCTTAGTTTCAAGGTAGACACGGCGCGCTGGCAAGAGAAAGTGTGTCGCCTTAGCCAACGGCATCTGCCTTGACACAAGAGTGTCATCCCGACCGAGCCCGCTTTAGCGGGTGAGTGGAGGGACCTGCTGTGTTACCGCCGCTGGTCAAAAGTTCGCGCTTTGTTGGGGAACAGCAGGTCCCTCCACGCGGGCTGAAGCCCTTGGTCGGGATGACACTCTATTTCTGGGAGAATGAGCGCCACGAGCGAACGGCGAACAGCGAGGCGAAGAGCGAACAGCGATCCGCTAATTGACCGCAACCAATCGCGGAAACATAGAATCAATAACTTAGAACGATTGTGGGGTGCTCGCTTTGCCTCTTTACGAATACCAGTGCAGGAAGTGCCATAGCCTGATGGAGCGGATCCAGAAGTTCTCCGATCCGCCGTTGACGATCTGTCCCCATTGCGGAGGCGAATTGGAGCAACTGATCTCGGCTCCTGCGGTGCAGTTCAAGGGTTCGGGATGGTACGTCACCGACTACGCCAAGGGATCGTCAAAGGACAGCGGTAAGGGTAGCAATGGTCCGGCTGCGGCGTCTTCGTCGGAGGGCAAGTCGGACGATTCCAAGAAGTCGGATGATTCCAAGAGCAAGTCTGCTTCCAGCGCGGAAAAAGGCAGCACCACTTCAGATCAGCCAGCCGGCAAGAAATAGCGGCGGAGACGATCCGTAGACCTCGCGGCCCATGTTCGGACATCACAGATGCATGTGATCTTGGTCTCTCATCCGGGTTAGTGCTAGGTGACCGGGACATCGAAGGATTAGAATTAATCTCGTTCGAACATTCGTTCGCAATTCGGCTCCGTTGAATTCATACGTTTACTTTCCAAGGAGGTAGCGGTCATGTCGAAGGATACTTTGACCATCACCGACCAACGCACCGATAAAATTTATGAGACGCCGGTCGAGCTCGGCACCATCCGGGCCATGGATCTGCGAAAGATCAAGACGGGTCCTGAAGACTTCGGTCTGATGACCTACGATCCCGCATTCACCAATACGGTTTCTTGCAAGAGCAGCATCACCTACATTGACGGCGACAAAGGTATCCTTCGCTACCGCGGCTACGATATCGAGACGCTGGCCGAGCACTGCACCTATCTCCAGGTTGCCTACCTGCTGCTTTTCGGCGAGTTGCCGAACCCGCAACAGGACAAGGACTGGATCTGGGAGATTACCCATCACACCATGTTGCACGAGAGCACCAAGCACTTCATCGATGGCTTCCGCTACGATGCTCATCCCATGGGCATTTTGGTAAGCACGCTTGGCCGGCTCTCTCCACCGTCTACCCGGAAGCCAAGAACATCCACGATCCGGTGAATCGGGAGAAGCAGATCATTCGTCTGATCGCCAAGATGGCGACTCTGGCGGCTTATTCCTACCGTCACCGCCGCGGGCATCCGTACGTGTATCCCGACAACGATCTCAACTACACCGAAAACTTCATGAACATGCTGTGGAGGATGACGGAGCCAAAGTACGTTGCCAGCCCGGTGATCGCCCGCGCGCTGGACGTGCTCTTCATTCTGCACGCCGATCACGAGCAGAATTGCAGCTCAACCACCATGCGCGTCATCGGCAGCGCGCAAACCGATCCCTACCTGTCGATGGCTGGAGCCGCTGCTGCACTGGCCGGGCCCTTGCATGGAGGCGCGAACGAAGAAGTGCTGCGCATGCTGGACGAAATCGGTTCGGTGAAGAATATTCCCGCCTACATCAAACGGGTGAAGGAAGGCGAGATCAAGCTGATGGGCTTCGGGCACCGGGTCTACAAGAATTACGATCCGCGCGCCCGCATCATCAAGCAGGTCGCCGAAGAAGTGTTCGAGGTTACCGGCCGCAACGATCGGCTCGACACCGCCCTGGAGCTGGAGCGCATTGCGCTTGCAGGACGACTACTTCGTTACCCGCAAGCTGTATCCCAACGTAGATTTCTACTCAGGAATCATTTACCAGGCCATGGGCTTCCAGCCGGAGATGTTTACTGTGCTGTTTGCCATTCCCCGCGCAGCCGGCTGGCTGGCGCAGTGGAACGAAATGGTGCAGGACCCCGAGCAGAAAATCGCGCGGCCACGGCAGATCTACACCGGAATCGATCATCGCAAGTTTCCGGTATCACAGGAAGAGAAATCGGCGGTAAAGGTCGGATAAACCATAAGATCAGCAAACCTTTCCTTCGACATCCGACTGAAGAAAGCGGACCTCCGGGTCCGCTTTTCTTTGCGAGCAATTGAGCCGGAGCCTGCTACCAGGCTCGACGCGGGCCGCGAAGGATTCGCGCTGGCAGAAAGATGATTGCCTTCAGCAGTTCCAGGACTCCTTCAACTGCAATCCCCAAAATGCGGAAAGGCAGCAGAACCAGCCAGACAATCGGATACAGCACCAGGAAAAGCAGCGCCAGTGGCCAGCAGATGATCAGCAGGATGCACCAAAGCAGAAAACTGAGCATTACGTCACCTGAATTGTAGTACGACAATCGCGGCGGCGAAGTTCCGAGTATGCAAGACGGCCCCTGGACTTGATTCAGCGTCTTGTCTGGCTGAGGATCGCTACGTAAATCGATGGCGAACCTTGGCGGGGATCGCCTCCCCTTAGGCTCCACTTCGCAATGATTTCTTTTATTTCTTGACAGAACCACCCGCAGGCAAGTAAATACTCGGTTCATATTTCACATAGCATCTGCCGAGGAGCGTGTATGAACAAGGCTGAGCTGGTGGAGAAAATTGCTGCGGCCCACGGTGTCAGCAAGACCGCCGCCGGCGGCGCAATCGACACCATCATTGATTCCGTAACCAGTGTCTTGAAGAAGGGTGGCCGCGTAACCCTGGTCGGATTTGGAACCTTTTCGGTTTCACAGCGCAAGGCGCGCAACGGACGCAATCCGCAGACGGGAGGCGTCATCAAGATTCCAGCTCGGCGAGTGGCGAAGTTCACCCCCGGAATCGAGCTGAAGAAGGCAGTCGATAGAAAATAGCAGGCAATCCGACAATCCCAACATTGCCGCACTGCGAGTCGCCCAGCAGCGATCGCAAAAATGCCTGGTTCTCGCGAGGATTGCACCGATGCCTCGATGAAGACTGCGCGCGCCATGCAGGCTCGAAACCTGGCGCCGGAATTGGCTTGCGCAATTCCAAGATGAATCCTTCTGGCCACTCGCCTCGTCTAACTACGAGTTCGCGCTCGCCGGCCGGGTTGCCGCGAGGCCGTGGTATCCGGTAAAATCAACGTTCGCGATCAATAGCTTAGGAGTTTTAATGAAGGCAGCCATCCATCCGACTTATGAGGAAGTGCGCGTCCATTGCGCCTGTGGCAATACGTTTCTCACCCGCTCGACCCACAAGGGCGACATCAACGTGGAAATTTGCTCCGCCTGTCATCCATTCTTCACCGGCAAGCAGAAGCTGGTCGACACCGCCGGCCGCGTAGAGCGTTTCCGCCGCAAGTATGCCAAGAGCGACGCTGCCAAGACCGAAGCCGCAAAAACTGAAGCCGCGAAGAACTAAACTTAGTTTTCGTAGGGTCCCAAAGCCTCCGCCGTAGCGGAGGCTTTTTACTATTCGCCTCCACCACTCAGGGCATGATCGACCGAAAGAGCTCCCGCGCCTTTGATCATGATCACCAGGCCCATCGCAATCGCGAGCAGGTGATATTCGAAGCCCTCGCCTTTTTGCTGACCGTACCAGTTCATAAAGAACCCGTTGTGCACGTGCACGGTGGCAATCGCAACCAGCATGTTAACGGTGATTCCAAACGCGGCAATGCGGCTGAGCAGGCCGACGATCAGGCCCAGGCCGCCGAAGAATTCGGCACAGATAGCGAGAAACGCCAGCGGGGCGGGAATGCCCATTTGCTGAGTGAAGAAGCCCATAGTGCCGTGGAAGCCATAGCCTCCGAACCAGCCCAGCATCTTCTGGGCGCCGTGGGCGAAAAACACGATGCCCAGAACCAGGCGAACCAAAGTGAGGGTGAAATCGTTTGGGGTAGAAAGCAGCTTACGCAACGTTGTCCTCCCGGCCGGACTGATCAGTAGAGCGGTCCGGCCTCGTTAACATTCTGCTAAGCCAGATGCTTGTTGCAACACGCAAGTTGCGGAAATATTTCCCCCGTAGCTCCTAGAAGCGCCGGCTACGGCTTATCGCTTGCCTTGAACTCGGCCCAGGGATTGCCCTTCATGTCGATGAGTATAGGCCGCTGCCAATCGAACTCCGGGTGTTCCTTCAAGAACTTGTCAGCGATGAAATCTTCCCCGCAGGGATGTCCCGCCCGCGCTTGCAGCGTCATATTCTTCGCCATTGTGCTGTCCGCAGCCTGAGCTGTAACCGCGCCCATCGGGCTGTAAGCCGGCTCCGCCCACGCCGGTTCGCTGGCCGGGGCCGTGTCGCCGTGGCCGCACAGCCCGCGGAAATTGCGGTCCTCCTTGCCTTCATAGGTGTCCCAATGGTCGGCAAGAAACTTTTCTCCCAGCGCGACGTCGATCTGTCCCTTGCTGGCAGGCAGCACCTGCTGCCAGCGAACGCGCCGGGCGTTGGGCGAACTTGCCATGTTGTTGGGATCGAAGGTCGTTTCGACTTTGGTGAGTTGGGGATCGCTGGGGAAGTTTGCGCCTTCGAAGTAGCCGTCTTTGGTGCGCCAGACGCGGTGCAGCTTCAGCCCAATTTCGAAGCGCGCAACCTCGCCGGACTTGTTGTCGGCCAGCAGCCAGTCGTTGGCATAGCCGCCGTTGTTGCCGTCGAGCATGATCTGCACGAACTCGTCAATCGAGCTCCCATACTGCAAAGCCTTGCGGGCCCGCATGAACTCCGGCTTGCCGTTGGGATCGAATAACGTGAACCCGGCGATGGTCGTTTCCGTCACCATCAGTCCCGCGGAGTTGATGCCAAAGTCGTCGTCGCTGACGATGATTCCGGGAAAGCCGTCAGTCAGCATGTGATAGCCATGCGTGGGCACAATGTCGAAAATGATGGTCCAGCGCTTACCGGTGGCTATATCGGTCCAATTGCTGTGAGCAATGACCGGCTTATGGTCCTTCGTCCATGAACCGGTGGCAACGAAAGCGCTGCAATTGCCTGGCGCCTTCAGGTCGGGAGCGTTGGCGACCTTCTGCTGCCGGTCAAGCGTGGGCACGTAATAGTCAGGGACCTCTTCCATCGCGTTCAGCGCGACTACGTCCCATACGTCCATGCTGGAGCCGCGGGCCTTGAGCCCGTCGGCGATTCCTTGCAGTTCCTGCTGGTATTCCGCGTCGATGTGCGGCCACAAGATGTTCTGCGCCGTGGCACGATAGAAATTCCAATCACGCTTGGTGCGGCGGACGTCCTTGAACTGCACAACCCTGAAGCCTTCCTCGATTTCAGGCGCCAGCAGATATCCATGCTGGTAGCCGATGTCGGCTGGTGCGCCCTCCAGATGCACATAGACCCAGCCGCCGCGCTCAAAGCGATAAGCGCCCTTCAGTCGGGCCTCGTCACCTTTGGTGGCGTCTTGTTTAGCAGCGGCCACGCCGGCCAAACCACACAGTAAAACTAAAGCGATCAGGCAGCGAAAAATAGTTCGAGCAGCAAGCATCATTCCCTCCACACCCCCAACAACTCCGTAAGACGGCAGCAGCTTATCCATTTCTTGAGGGAATAGCAATTAGCCGCGTCTCTCCGTTATGATCATGCGCCTGGGAAAGGATGCTCATGAACTGCAAGCCGGCTGCACGATTGTTCCGCATCTCTCCGTTGCCAGCCTGGCGATCTGCGTGGCGGCAACCCTGACCGCACAGGAGAGTCGAAGCTCCAAGAGCGCGTGGAAGTTTGCCGTCTCGGGCGATTCGCGCAACTGCGGTGACATCGTGATGCCCGCGATTGCCGCCGGCGTTCGCACCGATGGCGCCGCATTCTACTGGCACCTGGGCGACTTCCGGGCAATGTCCAAGATCGACGAGGACTACAGTCGAACTCATCCGCAAGCCGGCATGCCGCAGTATCTTGCCGACGCGTGGCCCGACTTCATCCAGCATCAGCTTGTGCCTTTTGGCGAGCTCCCTGTGTTCTTATCGATCGGCAATCACGAACTGGTTGCGCCCCTGACGCGGCCGCAATACATCGCACAATTTGCCGACTGGCTCGACCAACCCGTGCTGCGGCAACAGCGGATGGCGGACAAACCCAATGACCACCAGGTGACAACGTATTATCACTGGATCGAACGCGGCGTGGATTTCATCAGCATGGACAATGCTTCCGCCGACATGTTCGATCCGGCAGAGATGGCCTGGCTCAAGATGGTGCTGGCGAACGACGCGAAAGACAGCGCTGTTCGCACAGTAATGCTTGGCATGCACGCCGCGCTGCCTGACAGCTCTTCGGCCGGGCACAGCATGAATAGCTCGGTGCGAGGACAATCGAGTGGGCGGGAAGTCTATGCCGAGTTGTCCGCATTCCGGAAGACGACCAGGAAGAATGTGTACGTACTGGCCAGCCACTCGCACTTCGTCATGAACGACGCTTACAACACCGCCTGCCACAAAGGCGATGTGTTGCCGGGATGGATCATGGGCAGCGCGGGTGCGGTGCGTTACCGTTTGCCGGCCGACCGCGCGCTCTCCACCATCGACAAGACCGACGTCTATGGCTATCTACTGGCCACGGTTGCGCCGGATGGGGCCATTACCTTCCAGTTCAGGGAGGTCAAGCAAACCGACATCCCGGCCGGCGTGGTCAAAGAGTTTTCGCAGGAGCAAGTGACTTGGTGCTACGAGCAGAATAAGTCCGACTACACGCCTGAAGACCCGGCGTGCGATGCCGGCCCGCCCAATGGGCGATAGGCGCGCCGTCCGGACCAGCCCAAATGCTGAAACTCCAAACCTCCGATTACGACAAAGTCCGCTGTCACAGCGAAGAGACTTACCCCAACGAGTGCTGCGGCATTCTTGTGGGAACGTCTGACGGCGACGTTCGTAGCGTGCAATCCGTAGTCCGCTGCAACAACGTCAGCACCGATTCACCGCTGACGCGTTACGACATCGACCCGCGTGAACTGGTGGGTGCTCAACGCGAAGCCCATGAGCGGGGCCTCGACATCGTCGGCTTCTACCATTCCCATCCCGATCACCCCGCGCAGTGGTCGCCAACCGACTTGGAACAAGCCCACTGGATAGGCTGCTCTTACATGATCACTAGCGTTGAAAATGGCAAGGCGACGCAGACCAACTCATTCGCGCTAACCGGAAGCCGCGAGGAAGACAAAGCGCTAGCGGAGGAGGAGATTATTCTAGTTGCTAGTTGCTAGTTGCTGATTGCTGGCTGTTGATTGCTGGTTCAGTTCATTCCCAACTGCCAAAACAAAAACGAATAAATGTCAGTCCAATCCTCAATGATCTTTGAAATCGGCTTCCCTGCCCCGTGTCCAGCTTTGGTCTCGATGCGCAGTAGGATTGGATTCGGACCGCCGTTGTCCGCCTGCAACTCTGCGGTCATTTTTTTCGCGTGCATGGGATCTACGCGCGTATCGGTGTCGGCCGTCATGAACAGCACTGCGGGATAGACCGCTCCTTTTCTCACATGTTGGTAGGGCGAGTAGGCGTAGAGCCACTGGAACTGCTTTGCGTCTTCCGACGAGCCGTACTCGGGAATCCACAGCTTGGCGATCTGGAAATTCTGATAGCGCAGCATGTCGAGCAGCGGAACCTGACAGATGACGGCGCGAAATAAATCGGGGCGTTGCGTGATCGCAACTCCCATCAGCAGACCACCGTTGCTACCGCCGCGAATGGCGAGATGCTCCTTGTCGGTGTAGCCCTCTTTCTGCAAATACTCAGCTGCGGCGATGAAGTCGTCGAAGACATTCTGCTTCTTGTCGAGCATGCCGGCGCGGTGCCAGTCTTCGCCGAACTCGCTGCCGCCGCGCAAGTTCGCGACCGCGAAGATGCCGTCGTGATCGAGCCAGGGAAACAGCGCCTTATTGAACTCGGGCGTCAGGCTGATGTTGAAGCCGCCGTAGCCGGTGAGTAGCACCGGGTTGTGGCCCGTCAGCTTCAGCCCTTTGCGCATAACCAGGAACATCGGGATGCGCGTACCGTCCTTAGACGTGTACCAGACTTGATTCGTCTCATAGTGATCGGCATCAATGCTGTTCTTGACTGAGTCCCACAGCGTGCTCTTGCCGTTCGGGATGTCGAAACGATAGATGGTTGTCGGCGTGGTGAACGACGAGAAAAGATAGAACGCGCTGCTGCTGTCGTACTCGCCGCCGACAGCCGAGATCGTACCCAGCATCGGGAGTGGGATGTCGCCCAGCGGTTTGCCTTCGATAGTGAAGCGCCGCAGCAGCGAGTGGGCGTTGAGTTCGTAGCGCGCGAAGAGTTGGCCGCCGATGACATACAGGGACGTGAGAACAGCGTCCGACTGCGGAATGATCTCGCGCCAGTGTTCGCGCGTCGGCGTGGTGAGCGGCGTCTTGAACACGTGATAGCGCGGGCCGTCTTCGTTGGTCAGGATGTAGAGGTCGCCGTTATAGGGTTGCGCGATGTAGAGAAATTCCTTGCCGCTGCTGATGCGCAGCGGAGCTGAGCCGGTCTGCAAATTCTGCAGATAGAGTTCATTCTTCGACCAGCCCTGCTCGACCATGATGCTAAGCCAGCGGCCGTCATTCGAGAGCGATACATTGGGCCAGTCCTGCGGATCGCGACCCTCGCCGAAGATGAGCGGATCTTTCGCGGCATCGCCGCCCAGCGGGTGGTAGAAGACGTGGCGGTTGTACATCTCTTGTCCGGCAGCGACGTCGCCGGCGTTGGGGTACCGCGTGTAATAGAAGCCGCTATCGTCGGGCTTCCACGCCAGGCTACAGGCCCGCGTGCGCGCAATCGTGTCAGGCAGTAGCTTGCGGCTTGCAGTGTCGATAACGTGCAACGTGCTCATCTCTGAGCCGCTCTCGGACGTGCCATACGCGACATACCTGCCATCGTGCGATGCGTTCCACCAGTCGAGCGCGACGGTGCCATCCTTGGAAAGCAGGTTCACGTCAACTAGCACCTCATCCTGTCCAGTCACGCCCTCGCGCACATACAGCACCGGCTGGTTCTGCGTGCCTTCGCGACGGGTGTGGAAGTAGTAATTGGCGCCTACCTGGGTGTCACCGAGATTGCCGATCTGGAGCAATTTCTCCAACCGCTGATGTAGTTGGTCGCGGCCAGGCAGTTGGTCGAGAACGCTGCGCGTGTACGCCAATTGTTCGGCGACCCATTGCTTCGTAGCGGGACTGCTGCCATCTTCGAGCCAGCGATAAGGATCGACAACTTTCTGACCGAAGTAGTCGTCGGTAACAGGCTGCTGCTTGGTTGCGGGAGGTTTGGGAATATTCATTGTGGCGGAAGTGTCGGAGCCGTGATTCTGGGCCATCGCGCAGACGAGCGGCAACATAAGCAGTACCACTACACGTGTGCCGGGCAATATGCTGAATCGACTCATAGCGTGACGAGCCTCCATCATACAACCGCCGCCGAGCCCCTACTTGTTCTTGGACATGTGCGGCGTCGGCAACCCTGTCGCAGGGAAAAAGACTCGCTGCGAAATTTTGCCGCAAGCGCGCAACAAATTTGCCTCACTTCGTGTCTGTAGGATCGGCGCCACTGAAAATAAGAAAACGAATTGAACGGAGTGGAACTATGAAGAACTACCGATTGTTGCTCGCAGTTACTGTTGTCGGCTTCGCGATTGGAGCCCTGGGACAAAACTCTTCAGCGCCAACCGCAGTCCCGGGCCCAAGCGCTCAGCCCGGCGTGGGACCCACGGCTCCCAAGCCACCCGATATTAGCCAACGCAAGACCGATCAGCAGGACCGCATCGCGAACGGACTCGATTCCGGACAACTGACTGCCGGCGAAACTCGTAATCTGGAAACCAAGGAAGCCGGCATCAACAAAGAAGAGAACACTATGCGCAAGGCAGATGATGGTCATCTGACGGCAGCCGACCGACAAACACTTGACCGGCAGCAGAACAAGACGTCCGGGCAGATCTACCAGGACAAACACAACGCAGCGAAGGCGGTGCAGCCCGGCACCGAACTGAACGACCGGCGCGTTGCCCAGCGTGACCGCATCGCGCAAGGAATTAAGAGCGGCCAGCTGACTGCCGGCGAGACTGCTCACATCGAGAACCGTGAGGTGAACACCAATCACACCGAGGCCGCAATGAAATCTGCCGATGGCGGGAAGCTAACCGGCGGCGACAAGGCTGTTCTCAATCATCAATACAATCACACTTCGCAAACTACATATCGCGACAAACACAACAACCGCGTGCGCTGAATGCCTCTTCGTCCGACGACGCTGCGGGCCTGGCCAGGGCCGCAGCGTTCCCTGTCGAACGACCCCTTTCGGAAACCAAGTTCACAGCGAGACCCATTTGGGGACAAGGCTGCGAAAGAATGCGAGGCGGCCTTTGACGCAGTGCGCACGCGCCCGCTACAATACGACTACAATTTGACGCGCCGCACGGCGCACAAACACTCCTCAGTAGCTCAATGGCAGAGCATCCGGCTGTTAACCGGAGGGTTGTAGGTTCGAGTCCTACCTGAGGAGCCATTCTTTTTCAGGCGCTTACTGGAGATGTGCGATTTCGCCGTTTACAGAATGTGCCCAGTTCTGTGCCCCCTCAGCGTCGAAGATTGTGACATTCGCCATTTTCTCCACTGCATCGCGCCGGGCCGAATTGCCAATATGCCCGTAGATTCTTGACATTCTTATGGCGGTTGAGGCAGCCCAACCCATGAAAGGGTACGCCGGCTTCCAGCATACGTGTGCAGCCGGTGTGCCGCAGATCGTGAAAGCGACAGCGCAGGGATTCCGGCTTTTCGGCCTCAGGATTTAGAGCACGCCCCGCCCGTTTCTTCGCCGCTTCCCATGCTTCTTTCCAGTTGCCGATAGGTTGCGTCAGGCGCTTCAAAGCCTGCGCGTTCTGTTCTGCAGAAGTTGAGGCTCGCGCTACTTGAGTGAGGATCGTTCTGCGATCTCGAGGCCCTCTTTCTTGTAAGTCACATCCCAGGGGGGCGGACGCCATGGGCATTCGCCAGAAAGGGACACTGGCAATCCTTGACCTTTTTCGACGAAGATCAGGGAACACGCGGCACAGCGCGGTCCAGGTTGCGAGCAAGATCTACCTCCGGAAAGTGCAAGGCCTCGTTGGGATCTGCCGGACTTAGCGTAATGCGGATGGATTTAGAGGCTGGCTGATTGCTCTTGGCGGCAACGCTGCGGATCGGGACCAAAACGTTCGTCTCCGGGTAGTATGCGGCGGCGCTTCGGCGGGCGATCGCGTATGGGACGATCGCAAATCTCGGTGCCTTCCGCACTTCTCCTTCAAAGTGGCTGTATATGTCGACGATCTGACCAGCCTGGAGATTTCTCGCCTCCATATCAAGCGGGTTAAGGAAGAGCACGCGGCGGCCATCAAAGACACCTCGATAGCGATCATTCAGTCCATAAATCGTGGAGTTGAACTGATCGTGGCTGCGAATCGTTGTCAAGAGAAACTCGTCCGGCTTGAGGTCATGCTTTGGGATAGGGCAAACACTTAGCTTCGCCTTACCTGACTTCGTTTTGAAGATTCGCTGCTTCGCCCCGTTCGGCAGATAGAAGAATTTCTCCTTGGCAAGTCGCTCATTGAAATTCTCAAAGCCCGGAATCACCCGGGAAATCGCATCTCGGATCAAGTTGTAATCCGCCGCAAAGCCAAGCCAGTTTGTGGTTGTTCGAGACCCCAAAGTAGCATGCGCCAGATTCGCAATGATCGCTACATCGCTCATCAGGTCCGGTGAAGCGGGTCGAAAAAAACCTTGAGAAGGATCGATGATGCCCATGGAATCTTCGACCGTCAGGAACTGCTTACCAGCTGCCTGCATGTCTTCCTCGGTCCGCCCCAGGCAAGGCAGAATTAGGGCTCGCTCCCCCGTGATCAGGTGAGAGCGATTTAGCTTCGTCGAGACGTGAGCGGTAAGCTTGCAGCGCTGCATTGCGTGCGCGCTATAGACCGTGTCAGGCACGTTCGAAAGGAAATTGCCGCTGATCGCAAAAAACACCTTTATGTCACCATCGAACATCGCGTGCAGGGTCTCGACCGTGTCATACCCCCACTTCTGGGGTGGTTCAAAGTTGAATTCTTTCCCCAGGGTATCTAGAAAAGCTTTTGGCGGACGCTCCCATATACCCATTGTGCGGTCACCCTGGACATTCGAGTGTCCACGCACACACACAGTGCCTGCGCCGGGGCGCCCGATATTCCCCCCAACGAGCAGCAGGTTCACGATCATCGAAACGTTGTCGACCCCGTTGTGGTGCTGCGTAAGCCCCAGGCACCATGCGCAGATAGTTTTCTTTGAGGCTGCATACATATCGGCGGCAACACGCAGTTGATTTCGAGTCAGTCCGCTGTTCTCCTCAATGTCTTCCCAGCTCGCAGCTTCCACATCGGCCAGCAATGCTTCGAAACCTTCGGTAAAGTTTTGAATAAACTCGTGGTCAATCGCCGGACCGCGTCCCGCTCGCTCCCGCTCGAACAGGTCCTTTAGGATGCCTTTGATTGCGGCTGTATCTCCATTCACGCGCACCGGGAGGTACAGATCGGCAAGGGCTTGGCCTTTACCAAGCAGCGCAAAAGGCAACTTCAAAGGATCTGGGTAATCCTGGGGATTAGGATTAATAACCCTCATCAGCCCGACCTCAGGTAGGGGGTTGACCGCGATGATCTTGGCACCACGCTCCTTGGCCTTCTGCAGCGACGTCAACATCCGCGGATGGTTTGTCCCTGAGTTGTTCCCAAAGACGAAAATGAGGTCGGTGTTCTCCATGTCTTCCAGCGTGGCTGTGCCCTTGCCGACGCCGAGCGTCTCTACCATCGCCACTCCCGACGACTCGTGGCACATGTTCGAGCAATCCGGAAGATTGTTGGTTCCGAACTGGCGCGCAAACAACTGCAGAAGAAAGGCAGGTTCATTAGTTGTCTTGCCTGAGGTGTAGAAGGAGGCTTGGTCGGGCGAATCCAGACCGTTCAGTTCCTCTGCGATCATCGCAAAGGCATCCGGCCAAGTGATCGGCTGATAGTGTGTCGCGTTCGCGTGCCGCACCATTGGCGATGTCAGACGCCCCTGCTGATTGAGCCAGTAGTCGGATTGCGCTGCCAGATCCGCAATCGAATGCTGGGCGAAGAATTCCGGTCCCACGCGCTTCTTTGTAGACTCGTCAGACACAGCCTTGGCGCCGTTCTCGCAGAACTCAAAAACCTTTCGCTTCTTGTCAGGACTCGGCCATGCGCAGCTCTGACAGTCGAACCCAGTGACTTGGTTGATCTTCAAGAACGCTTCGGACGATCGGACCGGACCCATATCACCAATGCCGTAGAGCATGGTGTTCCAGATAGCGGGAATGCCGGCAGCCTCCTCAGAAGCATGTCCGACCCTGAGCTTGCCCAAATCTGTTGGGTTTTGCGCTTGCACGGAAGTCGAGTCGTTCGGATCCAGTTGCACCCCGGGATCTGTGCCTGGGCTGGTCATAACCTTCGTGCGTAGATCCAGCTTGGCGCGATAGTGCCCGTCTCGGCACTGTTCGTCCCCCTGGATTACGTCCGAGTTGTCTGACGTTTTCATCGACTCCTCCCCTTCTACCCGCGATCGTTGGCTTGGACCGCACGTCGTCCAGCCGAGCCCGTCACCTTACCTGAACCACCTAAGTTGCCGTCCGCGAGGTGCGCGCTAACGAAGGACTCAATGGCGCGGGCTCCCCAGTCCCGTTGACGCGGCTATGCAGACCGAGGATTGTTGGATCGGCAACTGTGAAATTTTGCAGAAACCATTTGAACGAAGCCGTTCGCGAGACCTCCGAGCTTCACCCATGTCCCTCGACCTCGGTGGCCAGGGTAAAAGAAAAGCTCGCACCGCGCGGAGAGTTATCGGAAGTCCACAACCGGCCACCATGCGACTCGATGATGGAGCGGGTGATCCGAAGTCCCATTCCGGTGCCGTGATCCTTGGTGGCTTCATGCCTGCGCAACAGCATCATTTCACTGGCTCAAATTTTTGGACTCTGCGGCCCCAATCGGTCTCGGCCACATAGATATTGCCTTTGGAATCGACCGCCAGAGTGTGGCCGTGGGTAAATTCGCCCACCTGGTGACCAGGACGCCCGAAGCTCGACAGTACTTCTCCGCTGGCATGGTCGAGAATTTTGACCTGCTCATCGCCTCCGTCGTCTACGAACATATATCTCTGTACTCGGTCGGGAGAAAAGCCGATCCACCACGTGGTGCCCCAATTATCGGGAAGGCTGTTTCCTCTCTTTATCCAGATGTTCTTCTTGAAATTTCCCATCTTATCGAAGACTTGGATCCGGTCGCCCTGCCGGTCACAGGCATAGACTAGGCCGTCGTTGCCGATGACCACACAATGCACAACCTGCATGAACGCACCACCCACACCCGCATCCGCCTCTTCTTTTGTCCCCTGGTGCCCCCACTGACGAAGGAATTTCCCCGATCGATCGAAAACGACTATGCGGCTGTTGCCATAGCCATCGGCGACATAGATGTCTCCATTCGTGGGATCTACCGCTATGTCGGAAGGCATATAAAACTGGGTGCGACTCGAGTTCAGTGCCCGGCCCTTTAGAGTACCGTCGGAAGTATCAACCACGCCTCTTTCTCCGATCTGCATCAGTAGTTTTCCGTCGTGACTGTATTTCTGGACGATTCCATCGCCATTGCCGGTCGTCCAGAAATTGTTCTCATAGTCAATGGTGCAGCCGTGGGTGACATTCGGAACGAGTTTCCAATCGCCAAAGCTATTCACTACATTGCCGTCGGGATCGAATTCAATGTACGGTGGCGCCTGCTGCGCAACTTCCCCTTCCTTGTCTGTCATGTCATTGCGATTAACGATGAAGACGTGATCTTGTGCGTCCACGCATACACCGCTGACTTGTCCGAGCACCCATTTTTTGGGCAACGGCTTTGGCCAGTTGGGATCGACGACGAATGTCGCACCGTCGCGTCGTGCCTGCGCTCGGCTGACGACTCCCATTGCGACAACCAAGCCTATGCAAAGCCAAATTTTGACGAAACGCCCTATTTCTTTCTTCAATTTTGCCTCTCATGGCGACTGCCTGCGGAACAGTATCATCAGGCTGTAGCCGCGGTCACCCGAAAACACTGAAGACGAATGACCACCAAGGGATTCAAGACGACACCGTGACTGATACGACCAATGCCAACACCAGAGACCTGAAGAGGTCGACTCCAGTCGTAACGAAGAATCGTTAGGCTCTCAGCAAAGTGCCATGTAGTTCCCTCTGGGCGCTCCAATTTTCACGTTCTTAGGCAAACAGCCCTGGCCCGATCGAGAGTGGGGGTTTTTTCTTGGCTCTGTGCGCCAGACAAGTCTCAAGCTGTTCTCAGCCGGAATTCCTTGAGACTGAGGCGAGATAGCGCCGTCTTGATTGCCTCGGCACTCCGCTGCAAACCTTGTTGTTCCGCGGCGGACATCTCGGGTTCGAGCACGCGCTGCACGCCTCCCCGGCCAATGACACTTGGCAAGGAAAGCGTTACTCCGAATGTTGTGTTGTAACAGCCGATAGGGATCACAGCCCTCTCATCGCGCAATATCATCTCAGTGAGTCGCGCGGAGACCATCCCTATGCCATACTGGCTCGCCCCGATACCCTCAATGACCGTGATGTTAGCGTAACGCACCTCACGTTCGAGTTCCGCAAGCACCGTTTGTCGCGCTGGGCTCTCCCCAAGGAGATCCAGTACCTTCCCGCCACCCACTCGCGCTGATGACCATAGGAAAACTGACGAGACGCCATGTTCACCTAAGACCAGTGCCTCCACGTCCGACGCACTGACGTTAAGTCGCTTCCCCAGGTGAAACCGGAACCGTAACGTGTCGAGAGATGTGCCAGTACTCAGCACGCGCTCGTGTCCCAACATACGAACTACGTCAGCCAGCGCGTCCGGCGGATCGGTTACGACCAGAATCAGCGCATCGGGAGCGGAGTTGTGGATCCTCGGGACGATGTCCTGAAAGATTGCAGCATTCGCATCGAGCAGGCGGAGCCTTCCGACAGGATCGCTGCGATTGGTCGCTCCCCCACCTTTTTCGTTGACTCCGGCAGTGATCATCACGACTGTCGAGCCAGCCAGATCGGAATAGTCGCCGTCGCGCACTGTAATCGGAGGCGACAGGACTGCGCCGTACTGGACGTCCGTCACGACGCCCTGGGCGCGCTTGCGGTCCCGGTTGACGAGTACGATCTCGCGCGCACTTCCACGCATCACCATCGACAAAAGGCACGCGGAGCCAACCGCGCCTGCTCCAATAATTCCGACCTTCATATCCGTCCTCCGCCAGATAGATTAGCGTTGCAATCATCCATCCTGTTTGTTCGTTGTCTGTGCATTCCAATCGTGTTTACATCGTGGATTGCAGTGCAATCGTGGCGCCAAAACTTCAGGTTATTGAAAACGCGGACCCAACCGGCGACAAATCTTTACGGAAAAGCGACAGGCCGTCAGCGAGCATGTCACGGTGTCAACTTTTCGACGGTCCTTGGTCCATCTTTCGACATCATCGACTCAGCCACTGCAGTTCCTCCAGAGAAATTGGGGTATTGTAGGGTTCCGCGCGGACGCTGATTGGAACGTCGCATGCTCCGAACACGATCAAGATGTCCTCATAGCCATAGATCTGGCATTGGGCGCCGAAGCTCAGGTTTGATGGGTTGCTATTCGTTACCTGGGCGTGAATTCGCAGTGCTATCCCAATTCTCGTTTGCAGCGGAAGGAGTGAGGAAGATGAGATATAGGAAATTGGGAAATACCGGACTCATCGTCAGTAGCGTGGCTCTTGGCACGATGCAGTTCGGCGGCAAGATGAACATGGGCAACCTCGGTCAGGAGGACACAACGCGGATGGTGAAGCTAGCTCTAGAGAAGGGAGTTAACTTCATCGATACCGCGGACGTCTACAGTCTCGGAGAGAGCGAGACTCTGGTGGGTAATGCCTTGAAGGGCGTGAGGGATGAGATCGTCGTCGCCACCAAAGTTCGGCTCCCCATGAGCGAGAACTTCAACCGGAGCGGTGCGACCCGCGTAAATATCATGCGCGAAGTGGAGGGCAGTCTCAAGCGGCTGCAGACCGATCACATCGATCTATACCAGGTGCATGGATGGGACAGCAACACGCCACTCGAGGAGACGCTGCGGACGCTCGACGATCTTGTGCGCCAGGGGAAGGTCCGCTATGTGGGGCTCTCCAACTTCATGTCCTGGCAGGCGGCCACTGCGGTAATGCTGCAGGAGCACTTGGGGTTAGAGAAATACGTAACGGCGCAGATGTACTACAGCCTTGTCGGCCGAGGTCTCGAATACGAGTTCCAGTCGTTCGCCGAGTATCACAACATCGGCATTTTGGTCTGGAGCCCGCTTGCCGGTGGGTTCCTCACAGGTAAGTACAGCCGTGCCAACCCTGCTCCCGCCGGCACACGATTCGCGGAGGCAGGTTCGTTCGTGCCTTTCGACAAAGAGATGGGCTACCGCGTCGTAGAGGCGCTGAAGGATGTGGCGGGTCGACATGACGCAAGCCCGGCCCGTGTTGCGCTCTCGTGGGTGCTCGCACGGCCGGCGGTCAGCAGCGTCATCGTCGCTGCCCGCAAGGCTGAGCAACTGGAGGACAACATCCGTGCCGTAGACCTTGAGCTCTCGGACGACGACGTCAGGCTCCTCGACGCGGCGTCGGACCCTGGCGTTCCGTATCCGAAGTGGATGGTCCTCCAGCTCGACACCGCGGAAGACCCTCGTTCGAAGATCCTGAATCCCGAGCGTTACGCCGATGGAGATCCCTGGAAAGACCTCCGTCGAACGGGGTGGTCCGGCTGAGAGCCATCAAACGGTGCCGGCGGACGTCGTTTGGTGGGAGGACCCCGTGTTCTTGTGCAAGAGAAGATGCCTCCAATCTTATTTGGGCGCTGAAATAGAGCCGAGCGGTTGGTCAGCAATCACAACGCGCCGTCCAGATTTCTAGGCGACAATCCTCCGGATGATGGGATGATATTGTTTGAACGGTCTTTCCCAACGGACCTCACCGCGGGGGTTAGCGCATGAGAGAAAGAGGGCTTTGGATCGCGGTTTTGATCCTATCTACAGTCGCTATCGTCTTGCTCCTGGTTGGCACGCGACCGATTCTAGCGCAAGGGCAAGCACAGCACGCGGATAAAGAGAACGGCGCCTCATCCTACAATCCGTATCCTCCAGGAATCCTCCCCTCCAACTTGAGCTCTGAGGTTGCTCGAGTTTTACGGGAGGTGGATGTCATCGAAAGCCGAGCCTTGGCACGATGGCACGGGCTAGAGCCACCGACTCTGGCCGGTCAGCCGCCAATTCTTCAGAATACCGGAACGGAAGCAATAGAAACCCTCGGCGAACTCATGCTTTACGACAAGAACATCTCACCCAATAGGAACGAGGCATGCGCGTCTTGCCACATGCCGTACGCCGGCTTTAGCGGACCGATTCCCTCGGTCAATCTGACAATGATCGCGTATCCCGGAACGGCTCACTTCCGCGCCGGCAAGCGGGTAGCGCAGCGACACCCGTATTCACCGTTCTTTCCAGTACTCCAATACAACCAGGTGCAGGGCCTCTTCTTTGGTGGAAACTTCTGGGATTCGCGCGCGACCGGATACAAGCTACGAGTTCCCGACGCCGAACAGGCGCAGGGTCCTCCCGTCGATACTCAGGAAATGGGCTTCCCCGACATTGCCTGCATCGCGTTTCGACTCTCCACCGCCGCGTACCGATCGCTGTTTGAAGAGGTATGGGGGAAGGGCTCATTCGATATCAAGTTCCCGCGCGAGACCGAGAAAATCTGCGACACTCCTGGAGGCGCTGCGGTGTTCAAAGGCAGCACCTCCCCCATTCCGCTAACTCCGGAAGGTCGTACCCGCGCAAACACGATCTATGACCAATGGGCGCAGTCCATTGACTCGTTCGAGCAGTCTGTACAGGTCAGTGCTTTCTCATCGAAATTCGACGCCTTCCTGGCAGGCAAGTACAAGCTTACAGGCGACGAGATGGCGGGTTTGAAGTTGTTTGACGGCAAGGGCAATTGCAATTCGTGCCACCTTGACGGGAGAGGAACCACGCTGAAGCCGGGTCAGACCGACACTAGCTCGGCCGCCCTGGTGAACCCGTCTGTTCACCTGCTTCGGCTCGGCCAATGAAGGCTTACCTCTGAACCCCGGAGATGCTTTTTATTATGAGACCAAACCGGACGCCTACGGGTTCACTCCCAATCCTTACGGCTTCGGCTACAGAGACCTAGGACTTGGGACTTTCCTCAGAGGCGGATTCGGTTCCGGTCCCAGCCCGAACCGGAACTGGAGACAGTACGCACCAACGGTCGACGGGCAAATGCAAGTCTCTTCGTTGCGCGATGTGGCGTTGACACCGTCTCAATGCCCCACCACCGAAGCCCCCGGTCCTTACTTCCAGAAGGAGTTCTTTCACAATGGATACCTGAAGAGCTTGAAGCAGGTTGTCCATTTTTACAACACGCGCGACAAGTATGCGTACCCCGTTACTTCCGGACATTGTCCGGAGGGAACGACCGAAAAAGTAGACTGTTGGCCTATGCCTGAGGTAACCAACAATATCGATATGACCAGCGGTAATCTAGGCCTTACGGATCAGGAGGAGAACCAGATCGTCGCCTTCTTGGAAACCTTGTCGGACGGTTTCACGAGGCCTTACCTGAACAGCGATACTTTCACTGGCGTCTGCATGACCGGTGGTTCGGCTGCGACCCAGGGCAACGAGTCGCTGATCCCGACTCCGCCTTTGCCGCCATGCGCTTCGGCTATTTGTGGCGCAACGCCTGTCCCCGGCCCTAAGCCAATCAGCAGCAACCCGACTGCTCAGCAAGGTTCAACGACTTTCAAATCGCGAGTAAGGATCGTCCAAGATCCCCTGGTCGAGTTAGCGAAGGAGCATTTCACGGTGATCCGGTGGACAACCGATAATCCTGGGGGTTCTCCCGTGCAGTACGGAGTAGTGCATTACGGTAACGATCCCAGGGATCTTAGCCAGACCGCAATGTCTCCCATCCGGCTCAACTCCGACCATTCCTATACCGTTTTTCGCGTGCGCGTCTACGGGCTGAAGCCTCAGACAACCTACTACTACACTGTCGATTCGATGGAAGCCAAGCGCCATGACGACGGGATGAAGGACAGCATTAAACATTTCACCACACCGTAGCGGATCAGTTAGATCGCGCGGCACATGAACGACGAGGATAAGGATGAGGTCGTCGTGCTCGCATTTCGTCGCCTTGCTCCGACGACAGCAGGCATACGCTTACCAACCGGCTTTCGCGTAGAACCCCCGCAACCTTCGGAATCGAAACTATGCGCTCTGGGAATGAGCCTCATCCCGAGCCGAGATACCACTGCTCTCGACTTCGCCGGGCAGCGTGAAATGAAAACTTGCGCCTCCCGCAGAGTCGGAGGCGGTGGCCCACAAACGTCCTCCATGAGTTTCGATAATCGAGCGGCTGATTGGGAGTCCCATGCCGGTGCCGTGAGGCTTCGTGGTAAAGAACGCACCGAAAATCTGTTCGGCCTGTTGCGGCGGCAATCCGATCCCCGTATCACTGACCGAGATCAGTAGTTGGCCATCCTTGACTCGTTGCGACCTTATCGTAAGTTCGCGTGCTGTGCCTATGTCCTTCATGGCGTCGATGCCATTGAGCATCAAGTTCATGAATACCTGCTGCAACTGAATACGATCTGCCATCACCCTGGGAAGATCTTCGGCGAGGTCGGAGCGGACCGAAACCGAGTGCCGGGCGGCCTCGTTGCGCAGCAGGACAATCATTTCTCGAATCAGCTGATTTAGATCGACCAACTCGTGCTGCAAAGCGCCCTTCTTGAACAGCAAGCTGATTCCGCTAACGATGTCCGCCGCGCGCGTTACGTCTGTTACGATTCTCGATGCAGCTTCGCGTGCCTCTGACACATCGGGATCGTCGCGCCCCAGCCACCGCAAGCAGGTCCTGGCGTTGGTGACTGCCGCGGTAATGGGCTGCTTGATCTCGTGGGCCAGGGAAGCAGTCAGCTCGCCCATGGTGGTCACCCGATTGATGTGCGCGAGATCCGCCTGGGCCTGACGCAATCGCTCGCGCTCTTCACGCGCCAGCTTGCGTTCAATGGCAATGCCGGCGAGGTGGGTAGCCATTCCCAGGACGCGAGTCTCCGCCGAGCTCGGACTGCGCGGCTCGCGGTAGTACATGGCAAACGAGCCCAGAGCCTTGCCGGAATGCGCAAGTATGGGAGTGGACCAGCAGGCGCGGAGCCCGTAGGGTTCCGCCATGCCCCGGTACGGCTCCCAGAGCGGATCCTGGAGAATGTCAGTAACAACAACGGATTCTCTGCGGTACATGGCGGTGCCGCATGATCCCGCTTTTGGTCCGATGCGAAGACCGTTGATGGCCTCGGTATAGGGCCTGGGAAGGCTGGGTGCGGCGCCGTGCCGCACGTGCTGCCCGTCGTCGTCGAGGAGCAGGACGGAGCAAAGCAAGCCGGCATATTGGGTTTCCACGACGCGCACCAATTTCTCCAGGATTTCCTCCAGCGGAGCATCGCGCGCTATCATTTCCAGGATTCGACTCTCTCCTTCGCGCAGCGACTCTGCCCGCTTGCGTTCGGTCACGTCAGTGATCGCCCCCACGAATTCAACATCGCCCGATTCTGCTATTGCGGGGTGGCCCACAACCCGCACGTACTTGATTGAACCGTCAGGCATCAGCAATCGATGTTCGAAATCGAAGGCAGTCCTTACCTGCGTTGCGTGATCGATGATTTGCTGGACGAGCGCTCGGTCCTCCGGGTGCGTGCGTTGGAGTACCAGTTCCACGGTAGGTGTGAATTGTCGGATCATATTCAAGAATCCGAAACGTTTCCTCCGACCAGAAGATCTGCCCGCTGGATACATTCCAGCCGAAACTACCGGTGTGGCTTACTCTCTGGGCTTCCGCTAGATAGGCCTCACTCCGCAACAGGGCCGCCTCGGCACGTTGACGTTCGAGTACTTCCTTTCTCAGTTCCTTGTTGACGGCCGTCAATTGGCTGGTCCGTTCTACGACACGTTGTTCGAGTTCCTCATTCAGGCGCTTGATTTCAGCCTTCGCTTGTTTGTGCCCGGCGGTTTCGATAACATCCCAACTCCCGCGCCGCCTTGTTACCGCAAACTGATGTGTTCGCACCACATCCAGGATTTCAGCAGCTCCGCATGTGGCCAGGGGATACGTGCATAACGCCGCCAGACGCTGATTGGCGACCGCCTGGTTGAGTGACTCTTCGTACTCACAGAAGTCCTTCCAATCCTTAGTTTTGAGCCAGGCGGTATCTCCGGTCACCCTTACGCCGGCGTAACCTCTGGCCGACGCGCGCGCAAGTTTCTCGCCCCAACCGGCAATGACTCGATTGAGATCAAACGTGCCGTCCTGCAAATACCAGTCGTGCGCCGCGACAATCTCTATGCTGTGGTCAGCGAGGTATTGATCGAAGTCAGGAACAGCTTGCTTTAATGCATGCGTCGCGTCTTGCCCTGTAAAGGGTTCGGCAACCACCCACATGCAGAACTCCTGGTTCTCCAATCCAGCTTTGCAGTAGGACACCAATGTTTCGAGGAGATCCGCTCCCGTCTCGTAGAAGAGACAAAAGTGTGTACCCCAGGGCATGTCGCCGACGACGTCGACTCCCGTCTTCCGCATCTCGGTGTTCATTGCGGTTGCCTTTCGGTTTCAATATTCAGGATCGCCGGCCGGGATCCTGAAACGTTGCTGCGATCATTACTGAATCGCTTGGGAGTCGGTGTCCTGAAACTGTTCGCGGAACTCAGCATTGTTGTGCCGCGGAGGACGCGAGATTCCAAGCTTCTTCATCTTCGTGGATTAATGTCGTCCGCTTCACTCCCAGCTTGCTGGCAGCGCCATAGGCTCCGCCGATCACCCAGCCTACCGACTCCAAGGTGTGCAAAATCAGAGCACGTTCAGAGCCCCGCAAAGTTGTAGGTGTCGGAACGTTAGCGACTACCTCGCCTCTGACTGGGAGCGGGTTAGGAAGTACACCGTCGTTCGACAGAATCACTGCGCGTTCGACCAGGTTCTGAAGCTCACGGATGTTCCCAGGCCAAGCGTACGAGGTGAATGCCGAGAGTGTCTCGGTAGGGATGTGCTCGATTACTTTGCCCATGCGATGGCCGCAGATTTCCACAAAATGCCTCACCAGGGCCTCAATGTCTCCTCGCCGCTCTCGCAATGGCGGCAGCAAGATCGGAAAGACGTTCAGGCGATAGTAGAGATCGCTACGAAACTCGTTGCGCTTGACCATTTCGTCCAGGTCCCGGTGTGTGGCTGCGACCAATCGAACATTCACCTTGTGCGTACGCCCGCTTCCCAGACGCTCGAACTCCTGTTCCTGCAGGACCCTCAGCAGTTTAGGCTGCAGCGCCAGCGGAATGTCGCCGATCTCATCGAGAAAAAGAGTGCCATAGTCAGCCATCTCGAAACGGCCCATTTTTTGCGCGATGGCTCCGGTGAAAGCGCCCTTCTCGTGGCCAAAGAGTTCGCTTTCCAGCAGATCGAAAGGAATAGCGGCGCAATTAAGTTTGATGAAGGGGCGCCCACACCGCGAACTGATGTTGTGAATGGCGCGCGCGATCAGTTCCTTGCCGGTACCCGTCTCCCCCAGGACCAACACCGTCGAATCGGTAGAGGCAACGCGCTCGACTTGTTCGAGCACCGACTCCAGCGCTTGGCTATTGCCTATGATCTGTTCGAATCTTCGCGCGCCCGCTTCCGGACAGCCCGAACGGACTGCTTCACAACTTGCCACGGGAGACCTCCTGCAACGACCGCTTCAACGGTCAACCCCTCAACTCTCCAGTGCCGCTCGAACATTCTCGAGCAAAACTTCATCATCAAACGGCTTGGCCAGAAACTCCACTGCGCCTGCCCGCAATGCCTGCAAACGCATTTTCGTGTCACCGTGTGCCGTGATGAAAATGATCGGTATCCTGCAGTGCTCGGCATTCAGCTTCGCCTGAAGATCCAGGCCTGAAATTCCCGGCATGCGGATATCCGCAATCAGGCATGCAGTTTGGTGCAGTGACCCGGAGTTCAGGAACTCCTCGGCTGACGCAAAGGCTTGCGCCGGCAGACCCACCGATTTCATCATGCCCTTCAGCGCGAACCGGACCGATTCGTCATCGTCGACAATTGCAATGATTCTGCTGTTGCCGTCGCGATCCTGCACCGGTTTCACCTCGCTCTGAGTATCCATAGTCCCAACCTACCTTTCCGCCGCTCGTCGCACAATCATGCTTTGGTATGAGTGCTCTAATACCGGCTGATTACGTGCAACTCTTATCCGGCGTGCCCTGCGAAAACCAGAGCATGTACGAACCAATTTCAGTTGTTGCAAACGAGGTGCCATTACCCTACTTGTTGACCCCCGGAAGTTCGAGTTTTGCTGCTATTTTGACCAATTCCGCCAGTGATTCTGCCTGCATCTTCCGCATTACATTCCCGCGCTGGATCTTAACCGTGACTTCGCTATTTCCGAGCTCGTAAGCAATTTGCTTATTAAGCATGCCGGTCACAACCAGTCCCATGACCTCGCGCTCACGCGTGGTCAGCAACTCGTAACGCCTTCGCAATTCGGTCAGCGCACTCTGCTGTTCGCGCGTAATCCGATCACGATCCAAGGCCTGGTAAATCGCATCCAGCAAGTCCTGGTCGCGGAACGGCTTGGTCAAAAACTCCACTGCTCCGGATTTCATGGCTTTCACGGTCATCGGAATATCTCCATGTCCGGTGATGAAGATGATTGGTATCCGAATACCCGCGTCGGCCAATTCCTGTTGAAAATCCAGGCCGCTTATTCCGGGAAGTCTTACATCCAGGACAAGGCAACTAGGCCCGTCCGGCCTTTGACCGTGCAAGAACTCCTGCGACGTTGCGAAGGTCTCGGAGTGCAGGCCCACTGATTTCAACATGCCGTGAATGGCCGCCCGCACCAAAGCGTCGTCATCAACGACAAACACAGTTGGCGGGGCTGGGTCAGTCATTCAAGCGCCTCGAGACCGATAGGCAATGTGAAATAAAAACTTGCGCCGCGCGGAGGATGGTCGGCAGACCACAGATGGCCGCCGTGCGATTCAATAATGGAGCGGCTAATGCAAAATCTTAACATCCGGGAGTGTCTCTATAGGAGTCGCCAGGAGATCAGGCCCCGGGGGGGCGGCTTCCACACAGCAGGTTCACTGGAAAAAAGGATTGACTGGGCTTAGGCTGGCCCTGTCCTCCTAACGTCACAGCGCATTGACGGTGTCGAACGGTCGACAGCGCGATGCCGCTCTCCATCAAATCCTGAGTGGATTTTCCTATAACTCCAACATTGCCAGAGGCGTGTTAACGACAATCTCGTTCCAGCGGAAATGGCGACGCGATTGCACTCATACTGGTTTTTGTTTGAGACAACTCGGTCTATTTAATTAGGCCGCGGACGGTGAACGTCAACGAACGATTGCGACACTCTTTACCGTCGCAGAAATTGGAGGAAACATATATGAGCTTACTTAAAAGTTCTCTAGGTGCGAGTGGGGTCTCAATCACCGTAACCGGCTTTGGCGCGTGGGCGCTCGGCGGGGGCGGCTGGGCTTACGGTTGGGGACCGCAAGACGATAACGAGTCCATTCGGACCATTCGACATGCCTTGGAGCAGGGCATCAATTGGATCGATACCGCGGCGGTATACGGCTTGGGTCATTCCGAGGAAGTGGTTGGCAGACTCCTACGCGAACTCCCGGCATCCGAGCGGCCGCTGGTCTTTACCAAGTGCGGCCTGGTCTGGGATGTCAACAATCCCAACGCGGAGCCTAAACGAATCCTGACGCCGGAGTCGATTCGCAAGGAATGCGAGGCATCCCTGCGCCGGCTCGGCGTTGAACATATTGATCTTTATCAGTTTCACTGGCCGGATGAAACCGGTACGCCAGTTGAGGATTCCTGGGGAGAGATGGTGCGACTGGAGGAGCAGGGCAAGATCCGCATGGCCGGAGTCTCCAACTTTGACGTGTCGCTTCTCGAGAGGTGCGAGGCGATCATGCATGTCGATTCCCTACAGCCTCCCTTCTCACTGATACACCGTAATGCTGGAGCAAGTGAGATTCCCTGGTGCGCCGAGCACGGTACAGGAGTCATCTGCTACAGCCCCATGCAGTCGGGACTGCTGACCGACAGCTTCACTGCCGAGAGGGTTGCAAAGCTTGCCGACGATGACTGGCGGCGCCGCAATCCCGAGTTTCAGGAGCCGAACTTAAGCCGTAATTTAGCACTGCGAGATTCCTTGCGCCTTATCGCGCAACGCCACAACACAACCGTTTCCGCGGTCGCCGTGGCGTGGGTGAATGCGTGGCCAGGCGTCACCGCAGCCATCGTCGGCGCTCGCTCACCCCAGCAGGTGGATGGCTGGATCCCAGCCGCCAGTCTCGAACTGACTGCTGCGGATCTGGAAGAGATTGCCAACGCCATCGAGCGCACTGGCGCCGGGACCGGACCGACGAAGGCGCCGCAACCGCAAGTTCAGCGAAAGAACTCGAGACGCGTCGCCTGATTGGCCGAACGGCAGGATGATCACAAATCGAAATTGAACTTGGTAGCAGGGCACAACTTCGGTCGTGCCCGAAATGCCGCTGTGCTACAGATCGTTCTCGGAGTAATGATCTCCGGCAAGAAAGGGGAAACCTATGCCTTTGGTTCGAGTGGATGCCCTTGAAGGGCGAAGTAAGGGCGAAATAAAATCTCTTCTCGACGCAGTGCACCGTGCTGTGTTGTCTGCGTTCAAGGTGCCACAGCGCGATCGATATCAGATCTATCAGGGGCACTCCGAATCCAATTTGATCGTTGAAGACACCGCGCTGGGAATTGAGCGGACCAAGAACGTGGTATTCGTGACAATATTCAGCCGACCGCGCACTCAGGAAGAGAAGCAGGCCTTTTATAGCGATCTCTGCCAGGAGTTGAAGGCCGGCTGCGGCATCAATCCGAGCGATGTGGTGGTGTCTGTCGTCACGAATACCGACGCCGACTGGAGCTTCGGCTATGGCCGCGCGCAATTTATTACCGGAGAACTCTAATAGCGGCTGGCGATTACCAAACGACGTAGGAGGGACTTCAAGTCCTCCTCATGCCGCAAGTTCTTCCATTCGCCGCACGACGGCAGAGAAGTCCTCTTCCTGGCTATGTGCCAGCTCATCTGAATTGACGCGGAATGCCGCTTCGGTCGCTGGCATCGGGACATGCTCTTGCGCCGCCTCCTTCAGAATTAACTGAAAATCCTTGTTCATCAGCCGCAGTGGAAACTGCGGGCTGTAATCGTTGGTTGCTACCCTTGCCAGTTTTCCCACATGAGCGGGAGCGATTACCGCGGTCTTGGACAAGACTTCAAGCAGTCGCTCGCGTTCGAGACCGGCTTTCTCTCCGAGGACAACAGCTTCAGCGATGGCCTGCATGCCGACACCCAGCAGCGTGTTGACCACCAGCTTCATAGTAGTTCCAGAGCCAGGGCCGCCCAGAAGATGGAATTGTTTTGCGACCGCCTGGAAGATGGGCTCGGCCGCGCGGAAGAGTTCCTCGTTACCGCCTACCAGCAGCGTCAGCGAGCCTGCCTCCGCGGCGGGCGTGCTGCCAGAGATAGCGACATCCATTACTTCGACGCCACCTTTGGCGCCGAGACTGTGCAGTTCGCGTGAAGTTTCCGGCGAAATCGTGCTCATTTCCAGCACGATGGTCCCTGGCCGGGCCCCGGCAAAGATCCCGGCGGGCCCTTCAAAAACGCTCCGAACTGCTTCGTCGTTGGTCAGGCAGGAGAGAAGCACATCCGCAGTACGCGCTAGTTCAAGAATGCTCTTCGCAACGACGCCGCCCTGTGCAGCAATGGCTTGAGCCTTGGCGGCGTCGAGATCGTATGCGGTGAGTTGGTATCCATGGTCAAGAAGCCGTTTTGCGATCCGGCTTCCCATGTTACCCAAGCCAATGAATCCGAGTTTCACTTGATCAGGTGTAAGGCGTTTCATATTACCTCCATCCTTTATGAAGTGGAGGAAGATTGCGATTGATGGAAGTCGGGTACTTGAACGACGCCATCAATAGCAACGTGGATGACCACAGATTCCTCCGCAACACTAGTTCATCGCAACTCAAGTGCCAGTCGCAAAAGCCAAGGGCAGAGCCTAGCAAACATGCCACGTAAAGGCGCGTCCAGACCAGGACTTGCTCCTGTCGGTTACCAAGAGGCGTGACCGCCCATCGACACGTCAACAAACGGTCCGTCAATTTTCCTGCTTGGCCTGTGAAAACAATGGCAGCTCAGCCTTCTAGTTAAAAGCAAAACTCCGACCCATAAAACGACATCACCCAGGTAAGTCGTGGAGATCTTTAGGCTCTAGATTTCCTGCAATCCCGTTCTTGATTGGTACAGCACTTGCTCTTGTCTTAGTGGGGTTACGAGATTCAAGAACTAAGCGAGGAAATCCATGAGCAAGGTAACTGGATTTAGTTACGTATTGTTATTGATCGGCTTCGTCGCCGTGATGGCGTACCCGCAGGAAACGTCAAGCGAGTACGTCTCTCCCTCAGAAGCCGTTCCGAGGGGTAAAGCGCCCAAGATGCAAGTTGAATTACTGAACCCTGGAGACCAAACCAAGCAGTATGCGGTCATCTTTTACCAGGGAGACGAAGCCTTTTCCGGACTGCTGGAATTCGCGGAGAAGTATCACGTCACAAGCGCACATTTCACGGCCATTGGCGCGGTGAATGATGCAACCTTGGGCTGGTTCGATCCGCAGCGCAAGATGTACAAGAAGGTCCACATCAACGGCCAGCACGAAGTGATTGGGATGAGCGGCGACATCGCCCTCTACCAGGGAAAGCCGGTAGTCCATACGCACATGTTGGCGGGCGGTCCGGACGGAACAATACAAGGCGGCCATGTGCTCGCCGCATATGTGTCTCCCACGCTGGAAGTGATGGTTACGGTCGATCCGAAAGCGATGCAGAAGCGATTTGATCCGGAGACAGATCTGACGTTGATTGATCCGTCTTTAAAGTAGCGGCAAAGTCGAGCGGTGCTGCACCGTTAAATTCGAGAAATGAGGTGGGAGAAATGTCTGAAGTGCTTGTAATCGCAAGATTTGTGGCCCGCAAAGGAAAGGAAGATCAACTCAGGAGCATGCTGCAGGGCATGTTAACTCCCACCCGCGCCGAGCCTGGATGTAATGCATACGAGCTTTACGAGTCAGACGCCGGGAGACGGTTTTATCTGTACGAAAATTGGGAAAGTCAATCGGCGCTTGATCGGCACCTAGCGACCCCTCATTTCCAGCACCTCAAGCAAGTGGTTGGGGAACTACTGTCAGAACCCTTCGAAGTAAACATCTTACGCAGAATTCTGCCCGGCGCCACGCCGGTCTGATCCACAGCTAAACCCCTGCGTGTCGAAATGCCGACACGGTGTCAATCGCGAGACGCCTTCCTGAGTGTGAGAAGCCCTTCCTTAGCCATCGTTTCGCTTATGCCTCTGAAAGTGCGCGTCTAAGATCCCCGACTGCCGATTGGAAGCCGCCGTGCCTTTTGGAATGCAGATCGGGGAAAAGACATGCATGGAATACAGACATACATCGGAAGCGAACAACAGCTCGACGTCCGCACCCGCGAAAAAGTAACTCGGGAGATGCTCGACGTCCTGCCGTGCCGCGTGGCGTCATTTTGCAGAACGGCGTGTGGACCAGGGGACGAAACGAAGAACACTGCTTGTGTGGTTGAGAAGGCTCTCGTATGCGCTTACATCAACGCAAGCAAACTCAAGGGATCGGCGGAAATGTCTACCTGGCTGACCGCTGTCGCGCTGCTGATATTCGAGCCTGATCGCGCGAAAGGCAGGCGCCCACAGCTCTAAACGAGATCACGGACCGCAACCTGGCAGTTGCCGATAGCAGCAAACGGGGAAAGTAATTCTATGTGGATCGTTCGACTCGCATTACGCCGGCCATACACGTTTGTAGTGATGGCAATACTCATCTTGGTGATGGGGGTACTTGCGATCTTTCGCACGCCGACCGACATTTTCCCCAACATCAACATCCCCGTAATCAGCATTATCTGGACCTATGACGGGCTGGTTCCTCAGGAGATAAACAACCGCATCATCAGCGTCACTGAGCGAGCACTCACCACTACCGTAGACAATATCGAGCATATCGAGTCGGAGTCGCTATACGGCGTCGCCGTAGTAAAGGTCTTCCTGCAACCAACAGCCAATGTAGAGCGTGGGATTGCACAGATCACAGCGATTTCTCAGACGCAGCTGCGGCAATTGCCTGCCGGAACCACCCCGCCACTGATTCTGGCTTACAGCGCATCCAGTGTGCCGGTGTTGCAACTGGCACTCTCCGGCCAGGGGCTTTCCGAGCAGCAACTGAATGACTACGGTCTCAACTACATTCGCACCCAGCTCATCACTGTCCCGGGAACATCCGTGCCTTATCCCTACGGCGGAAAGCAACGGCAGGTGGAGGTGGACCTGAATCCCAGTGCGCTGCAGTCGAAGGGATTGTCCGCACTGGATGTGGTTAATGCGATCGCTTTGCAGAACCTGATCCTGCCGACTGGCACGGCCAAGATTGGGAGCAAAGAATACGACGTCGATGTGCCCAATGCTGCGCCTCAGACAATGGAGGACCTCAACCGAATTCCAATTAAAACGATCGGGGACACCACGATCTACATGAAGGATGTCGCCTGGGTACGTGACGGGTCGCCGCCGCAGACCAATATCGTACGGGTGAACGGCCAGCGCTCGGTGCTGCTGACCATCCAGAAAGCAGGGAAGCGCCTCCACGTTGTCGGTCATCGCCGGAGTAAAGGCCATGTTGCCGCGGATCGCGACCACCGTCCCGGCCCAACTCAAAATGCAGCCGCTGGCCGATCAGTCCATTTTTGTTCTAGGCGCAATCAATGGAGTTGTCCGGGAAGCGCTCATCGCGGCTTGCCTGACGGCGCTGATGATCCTGATCTTCCTCGGCAACTGGCGAAGCACGCTCATCATTGCTACTTCGATTCCGCTGGCAATTCTCACGTCGTTGATCGTGTTGAGTGCGATTGGCGAAACCATCAACATCATGACGCTGGGCGGACTCGCATTGGCGGTCGGCATCCTGGTGGACGATGCCACGGTGGAAGTGGAGAACATCAATCGCAACTGGGAAGCAGAGCCTGATAAGAACCTCGATGAGGTAGTGCTTGACAGCGCCCAACAGATCGCGGTTCCCGCGTTCGTCTCCACGCTTTCCATCTGTATCGTGTTTGCCCCCATGTTCTTGCTGTCAGGCGTGGCGCGCTATCTGTTCTTGCCACTGGCGGAAGCAGTCGTGTTTGCCATGTTGGCATCGTACTTTCTCTCGCGGACGATCGTGCCGACCATGGCCAAGTATCTCCTGCGGCACCAGAAGCCGGGCAACGAAGACGCACCGAGCCGCAACCCTCTGGTGCGACTGCAGAAACGTTTCGAGGCGGCCTTCGAGCGATTTCGTGAACGCTATCACCGTTTATTGGAGCGCTGCCTTCATCACCGGCTCGTCTTCCTGGTGGGCTTCTTTGCGGCCTGTCTGGGCTCGCTGGCGGTCCTGATTCCGTGGCTGGGACAGGATTTTTTTCCCAGCGTCGATGCCGGCAGTTTCAAACTTCATCTCCGCGCGCCCACCGGTATGCGTATTGAAGACACCGCATTCCTCTGCGACGAAGTGGAAGATTTGATTCGCCGCGAGGTGCCGCCGGCGGAGATATCGAGCATCATCGATAACATTGGGCTGCCTTATAGCGGCATCAATCTTTCTTATAGCAACTCCGCTCCGGTCGGCACCTCGGACGCGGACATCCTGGTCACGTTGATCGCCAAATCACCATCCGACTGACGACTATGTCAACCAACTGCGGTTGAGCCTGGCAAAACAATTTCCCGGGGTGATGTTCGCTTTTCTTCCCTCGGACATGGTGACTCAGATTCTGAACTTCGGGCTGCCGGCGCCTATCGACATTCAGGTTGCGGGAAATGACGTGCAAGGCAACCGCGTGTGGGCAAGCCAACTGCTGCAGAAGGTGCGATATGTTCCTGGGACGGCTGATCTGCGAATCCAGCAGCCGTTCGACGAACCTTATCTGCACCTGAGAATCGAGCGCACCAAGGCCCAGGAGCTAGGCTTCTCTGCCCACGACATCGCGCAAAATCTTCTGGTCTCGCTCAGTGGGAGCTTTCAGACTGCGCCGACATTCTGGGTCGATCCGCGAACCGGAATCAGTTACAACATCGCCGTGCAAACCCCGCAATATCGCGAAAACACCTTACAAGACCTGGTGAACATTCCGGTGACCGGAACGGATCCGTCGGCGCCACCGTCCCTGATGGCAAGCCTCGTTTCCATGAAACAAGGAACCGGAATGGCTGAGGTCTCTCACTACGACATTGCACCGGTGATTGACATCTATGGCTCGGTCCAGGGGCGCGATCTGGGAGGAGTTTCCCGCGATATCAACAAGCTCATCGACGAGGCTCGCGGCAGCCTGCCACGTGGCTCGCGAGTGGTGGTCCGCGGACAGGTGCAAACCATGCGCTCCTCCTATACGGGCTTACTGATCGGGCTGGTGTTCGCGATCATGCTGGATTACCTGCTGATCGTGGTGAACTTCCAGTCCTGGCTCGATCCTTTCATCATGATATCGGCCTTGCCCGCTGCCTTGGCGGGAATTGCCTGGTTCCTGTTCATCACCCACACACGCTTGAGTGTGCCCGCGCTGATGGGCGCCATCATGTGCATGGGGGTGGCAACCGCCAACAGCATCCTGGTAGTCAGCTTCGCTACGGAGCAGATGGCGCAAGGCAAGGACCCGATCACCGCCGCATTGGAAGCGGGATTCACACGCTTTCGGCCAGTGCTGATGACCGCCCTGGCTATGATGATCGGCATGGTTCCAATGGCGCTGGGACTGGGTGATGGTGGCGAGCAAAATGCTCCCCTTGGCCGCGCCGTAATTGGCGGTCTGCTTTTTGCGACGGTGTCCACCCTGCTCTTCGTACCGACATTCTTTAGCGTCTTGCACGGGCGGACGCGAACAACCAGTCCAGTAGAGGAGAACCTGCTGCCCAGAGACGAGGACAAATAAGTATGTCTGAGACCGAAGTCCAAGATGAGATCGATACGCCTATGACTAATCCACCGCCAGCCCCAGGAAAAAGGGTCGGATCGCGAAGAGGGTGGCTGATTGCGCTCGTGATCGTCGCTGTGGTCGTCGGCCTTTTGTTCTTCGGCATCCACTCCCGCATCAAGGCCGAACAACAGTTGCGTACGGTGACCGCGCAGATGGCTGTTCCCGCGGTGACTGTGGTGAGGCCAAAGCCCTCTACCCCAGCTCAGGAAATTATCTTGCCGGGAGACATACAGCCATTCATCTCTTCTCCTATTTATGCCCGCGTCAACGGATATCTCAAGAAGTGGTACTTCGACATCGGAGCGCACGTAAAAGCCGGGCAATTGCTCGCGGTCATTTCGGCTCCGGAAATCGATCAACAGTTGGATACTGCTCGCAATAATCTTGCTACGGCACAAGCCAACCTGGAACTGGCGCAGATCACCATGACCCGGTACCAGGGACTGTTAGCGAAACATGCTGTTTCCCAGCAGGATGTTGACAATGCTGTCGGCAGCTACCGTGCTGACGAGGCAATAGTCAGTGCTGACAAAGCGACTGTCGGGCAATATGAGGCGATGGTATCGTTCGAGAAGATATACGCCCCATTCGACGGTGTTATTACAGCCCGCAACACCGACATCGGCGACCTGATCAACTCCGGCAGCAGCACGGTCGCCAGGACCGACCTCTTTCATATCGCGCAGCCAGACATGTTACGCGTCTACGTGAACGTACCGCAGGAATACTCGCGAGGGGTGAAACCGGGCGAGACCACCGCGGATATCGTTCTCGCTGAATTTCCAGGCCGCAAATTCCCCGGAAAGCTGGTCACCACCGCCCAGGCCATCAACATGACCACGCGCACGCTGTTAACGGAAATCGATATACCCAATCCTGCGGGTACCCTGCTCAGCGGAGCCTACGCGGAAGTACATTTGAAAATTCCTTCCCAGGTCCCCACCTTTTTAATTCCCACCAATACCCTCATTTTTCGCTCCCAGGGGTTGCAGGTTGGTGTTGTGCAGGACGGCAAGGTAGTGCTGAAAGCCGTTATCCCCGGACATGATCTCGGGGCGCAAATGGAGATTCTGGGGGGATTGGATGCTGACGACCAGGTGGTTTTGAATCCGCCCGATTCCCTAGTCACCGGTCAGGCAGTCCACGTGGTCGATGCGATGCTTCCGGGAGACGTTAAATGAGCCGCTTGCGTATTCACAACTTTGCTACACGCCAGCGACGGTCAATCTGGAGGTTGCCACTCTTGCTGGGAGCAATACTCTCACTTTCCAGTTGTGCCGTTGGACCGAAATACAAAACTCCCACCGCGCCCGTAACCTCTGCTTACAGGGAGATGGGCGATTGGAAAACCGCCCAGCCCAGCGATCAGAACCTCGGCGGCAACTGGTGGGAGATCTTCGCCGATCCGCAACTCAATGCTCTGGAGGCACAGATCAATGTTTCCAACCAGAATCTGAAGGCCGCGGTTGCTCAATATCAACAGGCCCGGGCTGTGCTGCGCTACTACCGCGCCGATTACTATCCAACGGTGACGGCCGATCCCTCAGCGACTCGATCGCGCGTGTCCGCTAACAGTCCTGTCAACACAACCTTGCGCGGCAGTACTTACAACGATTTCGTCGTACCTGTCCAGTTATCGTATGAGGCGAACGCTTGGGGCAGGGTAAGCAAGAACGTAGAGTCTTATCGCGCGCAGGCTCAGGCCAGCGCCGCCGATTTGGCGGTGGTCAGTCTCAGCATGCACGCCGATCTGGCGGTGGACTACTTCGCCGCCCGCACGTTGGATGCGGAAGAAAAGTTATTGCAGGACAATGTTGCGCAATACGAGCAGGCACTGCAGTTAAATAGCGATCTCTACCAGGGAGGACTGGCCTCGGAAGTAGCAGTCGAACAGGCGAAGACCATACTGGAGACGACACGGGCCGAGGCGGTTGACGTTGGTGTTGCACGCGCGCAATACGAGCACGCAGTGGCGGTCCTGCTTGGCAAACCTCCTGCCGAATTCACCCTTCCACCCTTGCCGCTAACCATGCCCCCGCCGCCCATTCCCGTTGGCGTGCCTTCGGAGCTACTGGAACGGCGCCCTGATATCGCTGCGGCTGAGCGCCTGGTCGCTTCGGCGAATGCGCAGATCGGTCTGGCCAAGGCGGCCTATTACCCGCTGATAAACATCGTTGCCGGAGGAGGATTGGAAAGCGGCAGCATCACCACACTCTTCCAGGGTCCTAGCGCCCTGTGGGCCATCGGAGCTGCTGCGGCTGAGACCATCTTCGACGGAGGCCGGCGGCGTGCCGCGACCGATCAGGCAATACAGGGACATGACTACGCCGTCGCCGAGTATCGTCAAACTGTTCTCACGGCCTTCCAGCAAGTGGAAGACAATCTCGCGTCCTTGCGCATCCTTGAACAGGAGGCCGGCATTCAGGATCAAGCCGTCCAAGCCGCGCAACGCTCGCTGGATCTCTCAAATATTCGCTACCAGGGCGGCGTCACCAACTATCTGGAAGTCATTGTCGCGCAGAATACAGCGCTATCCGATGAAGTCACCGCCGTGAATATTTTGGGAAGGCGCATGGCCAGCGCCGTTTACCTGATCCAGGCGCTCGGCGGCGGGTGGGATCGCGCCGAGTTGCCGCAACGGCCGGAATGCTGCGGTAAATTGGCCAGCAACGATACGCCCTGACTGAATCAAAGCCGGCACTATGCCTGTCAAGAAATCGTAAAAGGCGGTGGTTGGCTGCACATCTCGGGGTCAGAAAGGCTGTATAAAGATTGTTCTGCAACCCGCTTGACCTGTTTTTCATCGGAAGGCTTGACAGGGGCTTAGCACGAACTTGTCGATCTCGGGGAAAGCAATCTGTTCCGCTAGTTGGTTGCGGGATTTCTGCGAAGCCAACCGGGGAGATGAATCGTGGAGGCGGAGACGAGGGTTCCACCTCACTGCGGCTTAGAAAGCCCAGTCACAGAGCCTGTCAAAATGCGGACACCGGTGTCATCTGTGAGGCGCTTTCCTAAGCTTTAAGGGCTTTTCCTTAGTGCTCTGCTCAATCATCCTGTTGAAAATACGGAGCTGAAGTACCCGAAAGTTGATTGGAACGCGGCGTGCTTTTGCATGCGGTACGAGATAATAGACAAGGCAACATGGCAGACTTCAAGATAAGCCACGACGCGCCAAAAGCTCTCTCAAGGCGCGACTTCATCAAAGGCGTTATCGCCGGCGGTGCCGCAGTTTCCTCGGCGGGCTACCTCTTCCGAGCCTCATCTCTCCTGCATGGTCAGCAGTTGGGTGCGGGTGGCGGCGAACGGCTGCTTACTCTCAACATCAACGGCCAGCAGCGTCGCGCCGATGTCATGAAGCAAGAAACGTTGGCGTGGACGCTGCGCCACAAACTGGGACTCACCGGCACGAAGCTGGGGTGCGACCGGGCCGAATGCGGCTCCTGCACCGTTCTTATCGACGGCGTGCCGCACTATGCGTGCTCGGTGCTGACATACACAGTCCGCGACAAAAAAGTTCTCACCATCGAAGGGCTGGCGAGCCCCGACGGCGCTCTACACCCAGTCCAGCAAGGCATCATCGATGAACAAGGCTTCCAGTGCGCCTTCTGCATGCCGGGCTTCATCATGGCAGCCGTGGCATTCCTGAAGACGAACCCCAATCCCACGCGGACCGAGCTGGCGCAGGGATTGTCGGGCAATCTGTGCCGGTGCCAGGACTACGACAAGATCCTCACCGCGATGATGCGCGGTGCAGAGAACATGAGGGGGGCGAGCCGTGCCTGAGGAACCCGATAAATCTCTCGGCGCCACCGAGCGTGTTTACGGAGCGGGACACAAACTGATTGGCAAGAACTACCAAACTCCCGACCTATATGCGAAAGTGACCGGACAGGCAAAGTATGCCGAGGACTATCACGCCGAAGGGATGCTGTTCTGCAAGCTGCTACTGAGCCCTTTGCCGCACGCGCGGGTCAAGCGTCTTGACGTTAGCCAGGCGCTTGCAATGCCCGGCGTGAAAGCGATTCTCACAGCCGACGAACTCCCGCCTCCAGCCGATACGCTCACCGACAATGGCACGGTGATTCACGCCAACCCAAAGAGCGAGCGGGGGCTCAACATGGAGCCGCTCTATCAGGGCGAGCCGATTCTCGCTGTCGCCGCAGTCGACGAACTCACTGCCGCTGACGCGATTGAAAAGATTCGAATCGAGTTTGAGCCGTTGCCCTTCGCCATCGATCCGCTTGATACCTTGCGCCCCGGAGGCCCTAATCCGAGAACGGACGGGAACATCTGGGTGCAGTCTCCGGCGCCGGCGGCCGTGGCGGGAGCTCCGCCACCGGCCCCGCCGACTCCCACGATCGGAGTGCTCAAGTGGACCGAGGCGGACTTCGCGGACGAAAAGAAAGGCCGTCTGCCGATGGGTAAGACGCCCGACGAATGGTCATACGGGGACATACAAGCGGGCTTCCAAAACGCCGCGCTGGTCCTCGATGAAACTTTCGTCACACCCGACACGAGCCACCAGACGCTCGAGACCCGCAGTGCCCTGGCTTATTGGCGGAACGGAAAGGTTTACGTTCATACCGGGACGCAGAGTACAGCTCAAACCGTGCCTGCTATTGCGAGATGGTTGAACATCGACGTGAGCAAAGTGGTCCTCATCAGCGAATACACCGGGGGCGGCTTCGGCAGCAAGATCACAGCTGGCGTGTCTCTGATCATTCCGGCGCTCTTGTCGAAGAAGACCAACGCACCGGTGATGATGCGGATCAGCCGCGAAGAGGAAACCTTCATTGGGCGTGCGCGGCCCAGCCTGCTGGGGCGGATGAAAGTCGGCTTCTCAAAGGACGGACGCATCATCGCGCTCGACATGTTCGTTATCTCCAACAACGGTCCCTACGACGCAAACGGCGATGTGCCGACATCGGGCCGTATCGTGTCGCTCCTGTACCAGCCTCAAGCCATGCGTTGGCGGGGAGTCACAGTTCTGACGAACACGCCCCCGCGAAGCGCGCAGAGCTCGCCAGGTGGCATGCAGGGCATCGCAATCATGGAGCCGATCATCGCGAAAGCTGGGCGCAAACTCGGGCTCGATCAGGTGGCCATCCGCCGCATCAATTGTCCGGAGGGCAAGGCGCCGTTCGGAGCGGCGGTGAAGGGGGAGAGGCAACACGCCACCAGTGCGTTCCTCAAAGAAGCGCTTGACCAAGGGGCGGAACAGTTTAAATGGAGCGAAAGGGTCTCACGCACCCCCAAGCGGATCGGTACCAAGGTGCGCGGCGTCGGCGTCTCGCTCAGCTGCTTTGTCGGTGGCACGATCGGCTTCGATGGGATTCTGATCATCAAGCCTGATGGCCGAGTAGTCTTCCAATCTGGAATCGGCAACCTGGGGACGGAGTCGGTGATCGACGTTCACCGTGCAGGCGCCGAGGTTCTGGGGGTTCCTTGGGAGAAGTGCGATGTTACCTGGGGCGACTCATCGAATAACCTCCCTTTCACCTGCGTTTCCGGCGGCAGCCAGACGACCCACGCCATGACACGCGCGGCGTACGCGACCGCGATGGACGCGAAGACGAAGCTCCAGGAAATCGCGGCGAAGAAACTCGGCGGCAAGCCAGAGGCTTACGATGTCGCCAATGAGCGCGTATTCCGTAAGGGTGGAGGCGCCGGCATGAGTCTGGCGGAGGCCGCGAAGTATGCCATTCAATTGGGCGGCATCTACGATGGCCATGAAACCTCGCCTGACCTTCACAAACTCACGAAGGCGTCCGTCGCGGCACTTGCTGGACAAGGTTTGGTGGCAGCCGCCAAGGATACTTACCCTCGAGATGGCATGACATTTTCCTACGTTGCGAGTTTTGCCGAGGTCGAGGTCGACGTCGAAACGGGCAAGTATTACATCGTGGATTTCCTCGCCTACGCCGATGTCGGCTCGGTAATTCATCCCCGGGCGCTTGGCGGTCAAGTGCTTGGCCGCTCCGTTCTGGGGATGGGACATGCGATTGGGCAGAAGTGGGTGTACGACCCTCACTACGGCGCCATGCTCTCGACCCGCTTTTACCAGAACAAGCCGCCAACAATTTTGGACGTTCCGGTCGACATGCAATGGGCGGCGCTCGATATTCCGGATCCGGAGACACCAGTCGGAGCCCGCGGCGTGGGCGAGCCGCCCGTAGGAGGCGGCTGCGCCTCCATCTTGAACGCGCTTTCGGACGCCCTTGGTGATGAGATTTTTCAGCGCGCACCGGTCAACGCCGACACCATACTCACTTCCCTCGAAGCCGGACATCCGATGCAAAATCCCTTAATGGCACATATTTAGCAGCGATGCGAAAGGAGGGGCCATGGCTGTAATCCGAGATGTTATGCCGGCTTTTGAGCTGGCCCAGCCGAACTCAATCTCTGACGCGCAAAAGCTGCTCGAGCAGCAGGGCGAGAACGGCTGGGTGCTGGCCGGAGGCATGGACAGCTTCGACTGGCTCAAGGACCGCATCAAGAAACCGAAGGTGGTCGTCGATTTGAGCGGGATCGCGGAACTCAAGGGTGTTCGCGCCACCGCCGACGGCGTCGAGATCGGAGCCATGACCACGCTGACGGAAGTAGTCCAGCATCCCGTCATCAGAGAGAAGTACAAGCTGCTGGCGGAGAGCGCGGAGTTGGTGGCATCTCCGCAAATCAGAAACCAGGGCACAATCGGCGGCAACGTATCCCAGGACGCGCGCTGCTGGTATTACCGCGCGGGTTGGCCATGCTACCGCGCCGGCGGAAACATCTGCTATGCCGACACACCAGTGGGCCGCAATCGCGAGCACGCAATTCTGCATGCCGAACGCTGTGTGGCGGTGAATCCTTCTGACTCTGCTCCCGCACTGATCGCGCTCGACGCCAAGTTCGTGATTCGTACTTCCAAGGGTGAGCGCGTAGTGGACGCCGAGGACTACTTTATCGGTCCTGACATCGACATCACGCGACTACACATCCTGCGCCCCGGGGACCTATTGACGGCCATTCGTATTCCTTCGACCTGGGCCGGTGCGCAATTCTATTTTGAGAAGGTGCGAGACCGGAATGTCTGGGACTTTCCGCTGCTGAACGTCGCCTCAGCGATGGTGGTGTCGAATGGCAGCATTGAGCGAATCCGCATAGCGGTGAACGGCGCAGCCGCTCGTCCTCTACGTTTGAAGGTTGTCGAAGACGCCGTGCGGGGCAAACCAGCGAATGCAGCAACCGGAGAGATGGCTGGAAAACTGGCGGTGCAGGGAGCTGTTCCCTTGCAGTTCAATGCCTACAAGGTCCCGCTGATGAGAAACCTGGTAAAGCGCGCCATTGGAGGCGTGGAGGAGGCAACATGGACCCCCTACAGTGGGCAATAGATCCGTGGGGAAAAACTGTCCCCATCCACATTGCGTGGTTCTTGATATGGGTGGCGCTGATCGCGGGATTGCTGTTCATTATTGTCCATGCGATTTACGTGCGGTATTTCGCGAAAGCTAAGCAGTTCGCGCCCAATGCTGCTCCCGTAGTCCCAGCCCAGATCCCTAAACACGTACCCCGGCACTCGCTGACTGCGCGCGCGTTTCACTGGATCATGGCGGCTTCCATGTTCACGCTGCTGTTTACCGCTTTCTTGCCGAAGGTAGGTGTGCAGTTTGACTGGGTTACATACCACTGGATCGCTGGAGCTGTGCTGACCTGTCCATCATGTTTCACATCATCCATGCTTCATTCTTTATGGACTTCTGGTCGATATGGCCCGACCGGATTGACCTGCGGGACGCGAGGAGAAGGACGTTGCGGTTCATGGGAAAGCCCGCGCCACCGCCGGAGAAGTTTGCAAAGTACCCGCTGGAAAACAAGCTCTACCATGCCGCCATCATCGCCGCCGGGCTGTCTGTAATCGTGACCGGCGTTTTCATGATGTTTCGTGTTCGTACGATCTTCTTTCCCCGAAATCCGTATCTGTTCAGCGATATGACCTGGGGAATGATGTACGTGCTGCATGGACTGGCAGGCGTTGGATTGATTGCATTAATCATGATGCATGTCTACTTCGGGCTCCGGTCGGAGAAGCGCGAGATTACGAAATCGATGATTTTCGGCTGGATGGACCGAGACTTTTATCTGAAAGAGCACGATCCAGCACGATGGCCGGTCGAAGCTTCTGCAGCCGAAACGTCTGCGCCACCTGCGAGGTCCCAGGGAGCGCGGACCGAGGGGTTAACCGATGCTGGCTGAGATACGGAATCGCTGTGATGCAATGGAAGAGTGTTACGAGTTCATGCTAGCCTATGCGGCCCAAGGGCTACCCAGTGACCAAGGCAGCGAATCGGGTGGACAAGTGCGAGAGTTCCTGCATCGCGCCGTGAAAGCCCTGACGGGGCTTTCCGAGACTTGTGTGCTGGCAGTCAAAGAGGAAGGCCTTGAACCAGCCGACAAATACTTGGCGTTCTTTGCGGTGCTCGATCGCGACGCTCACGATTCTCTTGCTGCCATTGAGCTGGTGGTGGCGCAACCTGCCATCAGCTCCCAGTTGATTGACAATCTGAACGCATCAATCCATCTTCGCGCACTGCTCACCGATCTGTTTCTCGTAAGCGAGATACTTGGGAAGACTTCGGGCCCAGAAGCTGATCATGTGCGGACCAGTTAACCATGAAGACACTCTTGTCGCGGTCGAATACGCAGTCTGCTCTACCTTGGCTCACAACCTAACTCGGTGAGCCCGCCACATTAAGGGGCATCTCCGATGAATACTCAGCGATCGGGGTGAAACGCATACCGGGACGCCCCGCACTCGCGGGTTCTGGAGTGCGCAGATCTAAATTGACAACAACCTCGCGCATTCCCAAGAAACCCTTTGGTCAATCGGTCCTGCGTACTTTCACAGCGCGAGATTTTCTCCAATCTCATGCTGCGGACGACCAGTTGCTGGGTGCAATGCCAAGGCTATCGGCAGACGCACGCTTGGAACAGGTTTCTAAGCAGGTAGAGTGCCGATGGAAGCATGAATCGCTCACTCTGCGGCTGACACAGGGGTTTGAATTTTTTGTGGAGCTACAGCCCATTTTGGCGGAGTTCCTCAGTGGCTGCGATGGCACTCGGACCGTGGCCGAAGTCATTGTCGAATTTGCAGCCAAAGTGAATACTCCTGTGGAGGAGTTGCAGAGAGAATGTCTAAAGGTTGTTCGCAAGCTCATTGAACGCGGGTTCCTGTTGTGTTGAGAAGCCCCGATACCAGGTCCAATCGGCTAGAAGTACTTAGTGCTCAAAGCGGACTATTGCATTACAGGAAACGGCTTCGCGGATTGGTGGAAATGGCAGGCATGACGAGAATCGAACTCCTCGACAGTGTTAGGAATTACACTGTCTGCCCCGTTTGGGCTGCGGCCCACTCCTCAATGTGGGCTTGAATGCGGCGTGCGCCTTCGGTGATGCGCGGGCCCGGGCGCATCAGGAAGCGGTCATCGACGGATCGCAGCCAGCCTTCTCGAACGACGCGACTATCTTGTAACGCGGGACGGCGAGCCACGCGCGACAGATCGACCTGGTCGTTGCATCCGCACCAGGCGGTGATAATGAGGTCGGGATCGCGCAGGGCGATGTCGGCACCTGTGATTTCGCGCTGCGGCGAGGGGCAGCGTAATGGCCGATCGCTGAAGCAATTCTCTCCACCAGCCAGGGAAAGCAGTTCTGCGGCCCAGTCTCCGGCGAGGTAATACGGTTCGGCAGGCCCCCACTCTTCCATATGGACGCGCGGTCTCCTGCCAACTTTCGCTGACAGCTCGCAAGCGCGCTGCTGCACTTTCTTGAGTTCGTCACTCATCTGCTGGACGATGGTGCGGGCCTGGGGTTCTTTGTCCACCATCCGGCCAAGCAATAGAATGTCCTCCAGTATTTCCCGCACGCTGGTAGCGGCAAACGCCATGACCCGGATTTCCGCGTGCACCAGCGCCTTTACGGCATCTTCCTGAAGGAAGGACTGGGCCAGGACGAGGTCCGGACGCAACGACAAAATGCGCTCTATATTGGGATTGAAAAAGCCGCCGCAGCGCGGCATTTCTGAGGGCTGCGCGGGAAAATCGCAATACGATGACACTCCCACGATCCGATCACCGGCGCCCAGCGCATGTAGGATTTCCGTGTTCGATGGGGCTATGCAGACAATCCGGCGGGCGACATCTTTGACTTCCCAAACAGGCATTGAATCGGTCCTTACTTCACAAACAGGCATGGCATCACTCCATTACAAGTCTTGGAACAGCGGCAAATCCTAACGTCAGAAACCGAGTCGTGCCGTTGCTTTCGCGGACAAAGCGACCCGCTAAGGATGAAATTGTCTTGCCAAATCCTCCAAAGCATCGATCGCGACCGGGCTTGGCAAGTTGAGCCGGTCATCGATGTAATACAGGCGATGGTTGCGAATGGCCGGCAAGCTATCCCATCCCGCGCGCCCCTCCAGGTTTGCGACCGACATCTTGGAGGCGCGGATCAGGAGAATGGATTCCGGAGCCATTGCCACAACCGTTTCAAAGCTGATCTCGGGATACTCGTGCGGCAGATTTCCGGTAACCGACTCCCCACCCGCTGCTGAGATCAGGTCGGTGATAAACGCATCCTTGCCGACAGTGACAATTGGGTCCGCCCAGATCAACATGAAGACGCGCACTCGATCTTTGCCCTGCACGCGCGCGCGGATGGCTTCTACCCGGCCTCTCAGCCGCGCTACCAATTTTTCTGCCTCGGCCTCGCGATCCAGGGCTTTGCCCAGATCGAGTAGGGAGCTGTAAACCCCCCCGATGCCGACAGGTTTGATTAGGAAAACAGGTATACCCAGGCGTTCGAATCCCTTGAGATTCGACGGTGGCAGATCGACGCTTCCCACCGCCAGATCCGGGTGCAGCAACAGAATGGTTTCGAGGGAAGGATTCAGGGGTAGCCCAATGCTAGGCTTTTGGCGGGCCTGAGGCGGATATTTCGTGTAGTCGCTGACCCCGACCACGTCGCTTTCGGCACCCAGCGCGTAAAGCGCGTCGGCCACGCTCGGCGTCAGGCAGATAAGCCGGTGAGGGTGGTCAGGCACCACAACGGTGCGACCCAGTTCGTCATGTAGAGTCCGAGTGGCAAAACATGGTGAAGCTGTTGCCGCAAGGATGATTAAAAATAGCGCATATCGCTTCATGATCCGCTGTTGCCAGTTGACCGGTCGGCCAGTTCAGAAGCAAGGCTACAAATCACTCGACATTGTGATGGCGCTCGTCCCGCAATGACCGACGTAAGCCATTTGCCATCAATCCTTTACTTCGTAATACAAAATTAAGTTGACCTGCTTCGTGAAGAGTTTGATAGTCACGCTGAGCCAAAGGCGTGCAAGGACCAACGTCAGCGCGCTAACCGCAACGGTCTCGCAAAAGGAGTTGCTCATGACAAGCCAGAGACGCGTCAGGTTTCACCTGCCATTTCCCGTGTTCGTGATCGTCATGCTCTGCGCGCTGATAATGATCGCGACGCGGCCGGCACAGGCCCAGAGCTTCAGCGTGCTTCACTACTTTACCGGCGGGTCCGACGGAGGCAGTCCGACCGCCGGCCTTACCGTCGCTGGTCCTGGACTGCTCTACGGAACTGCGGGTGAGGGGGGATCCCAAGGGTGGGGCACGGTGTTCAAGCTGGCGCAGCGGGGTTCGGGTTGGACGCTAAGCTCGCTCTACGAATTCACGGGTGGCAGCGATGGAGGGGATCCGCTGGCGGGCATAACGGTCGGCCCCAATGGCGCTCTCTATGGCACGACCTATGCAGGCCGTAATGGGGATCGAGGCACGGTTTTTGAGGTGCAGCCACCGGCTGCAGCGTGCAAGACAGCTATCTGTTATTGGAACGAAACCGTTCTTCATTCCTTCATGGTGAGTGACGGGGAATATCCCTACTACGGCGATGTGACTTTCGATCAAGCCGGCAACATGTACGGCACAACCAGTGCCGGCGGCGCCTCGGATTGCGGGGATGTGTGGGAGCTGACGCCGTCCGCAGGCGGCTGGACGGAGAGTGTTCTTTACAACTTCACCGACGGCATGGATGGATGTAATCCGGAGTCAGGTGTGACCTTCGATTCGGCCGGAAATCTTTATGGGGTCGCACCGGACGCCGGCGCCGGGGCTGGGACGCTCTTTCAGTTGACACCCTCCAACGGCGGCTGGGTGGAGCACTCCTTGGTTGAGTTCAATGGCACTACGGGCATTCATCCCTATGGCACCCTGATCAAGGACGTGTCCGGCAACCTCTACGGAACGGCCCGTGACAACGGTCCCCACGGTGGCGGCACGGTGTTTGAGCTTAGCCCCTCGAATGGGGGTTGGACTTTTTCTCTGGTTTACCCTTTTAGTTCGTGCACCCCGTATGCTGGGGTAACTCTGGGCCCGGACGGCAACCTGTATGGCGTATGCCGGGTAGGCGGCGCACACGCGGACGGCTGGGTCTTCGAGATGCCGCCCAATTGCAATGGAACCTGCACACCCACCGATCTCCACGACTTTAACGGTAGTGAGGGTGCCAGTCCTTTCGGCCCGGTGGCCTTCGACGCCAGCGGCAACCTTTACGGCACGACATCCGCAGGGGGCATCGGAGACTGCGGCGATGGCTGCGGCGTGGCGTGGGAGATCACGCCTTAGCTGAGACTCTCTGTTAAGGTGATCGGGGTCTTGCTCCAACTGGCGACCAGCACAAGTGACAGCTCGCAGCGAGGTCAAGCGATCTGTGCGAAAAGCATTACGAGTGGCGAGTCGGGTCGGGAGATCGGGAGCGGGTACTACTTCTTGCGCCCGGCCTTTGCAGGTTTCGCTGTAGGTTTCTTCGCGGCTTTTGGGGAAGCAGCTTTCTTCGGAGCGGCTTTCCTAGGCTCCGGTTTCGGAGCGGCCTTCCCGGCCAGGGCTGGTTGTTCCTCGGTGGCTTCCGCGGCCTGACGCTCTAATGCTTTGGTAACGACATAGGCCATCTCGGCAACAGGAGCGGGTTTGCCCGTCCAAATCTCAAACTGCCGGGCGCCCTGCTGGACGAACATCTCCAGGCCGGGAATGACTTGAATGTTCTTGGCGCGCGCCATCTTGACGAGTCTGGTCTCGGCCGGGTTGTAGACCAGGTCAAAGACGAACTTGGCGTTGAGTTCCTTCTCTTCGAGTGGCGACTGCTTGCTGCCATTCATGCCGACCGGCGTGGCATTGATGATGACATCAAACTCCTGTTTGGCGACGTCGGCACGCTTGATGTACTTCACCTTCGCCTGCCGGGCCAGCGTCTGGCCTTTCAGCGGTGTGCGATTGACGATGAAGACCTCCGCGCCCTTGCCCTTCAGCCCGAAGGCCGCCGCGCGGGCCGCGCCACCCGCTCCAACGATGAGAACTCGTGCTCCATCCAGACTTAAGCGCTGCTGCAAAGGCACGACAATCCCGGCCACGTCAGTGTTGAAGCCGTAAAGCTTGCCATCGGCGCTGCGGACCACGGTATTGCAGGCGCCAATCTGCCGGGTCAGCGGATCGGAATTCTCCAGTGCGGCAACCATCTCCTGCTTGTAGGGCATGGTCACGCTGAGACCGCGAATGGGAATGTCCCGGACGCACGCCATCAGGTCCTTCATGCTCTTGGCGTGCAGCGCCAGGTAAACGGCATTCACCGCCTCGCGCCGGAACGCCGAGTTCATCATCACCGGCGAAAGCGAATGAGACAGGGGATCTCCCACCACTCCATACACTTGCGTGGCCTGATCGACCATATCGATGCGATAGATATCGCGCAGTTCGCTGGCCAGAATCTGGCCGGGTGCCGTTTCTTCTCCCTTGGTTGCCGCGCCAAAGGTAAACACGCTTCCCGCCCGCACTCCCAAAACCCGGCTGATAATGCCTTGCTCCCCCATGCTGACGCCCACCAACTCGTGCTTGGCGGAGTTAGCCTCCAGAAACTTCATCATCAACACGTTGTCATGAAGACTGGTTGCGGTAGAGACCAGCTTATAGAAGTCGGCCGGATACTCGGTCATCGCAGCGAACTGATCGTCTAAGCCCTTGGTGGACTTGAAGTTATGGTGGGAGATGATCATGCCGATGCGGTCGTACAGATCGCTCAACTCGGCGGCCTTCATCGACCCGGCGCTCTGTAGTTCCAAATCGACGAGAGGAAAGCCGCAATCCGCGGCCTTGCGCAGGACGGCCAACTGGGCGGCCACTGACCCCTTGAACTTGCCGCCATTCACGGCGCGGCGACAGGTGGCAATGAAGGTCGCCTCAGGATGGACTTCGAGAAGGGTTTTCAGCTTAGGCAAGGCGGCAAGAGGCTGTGAAAGGTAGTCTAACCGTAACTCTATAAATGGGTTATCGCGCACCAGGGACTCGGCGCGTTCGATCATCGTAGCAACATCGGCGCCGACCACCGCTATGCAGAGGCGGGGCAGCCGAAAACGACGTATCCGGGATGCGTAGGCACTTGAAGACTCGCGCATGCAGCAGCCTGATACTAACGGTGCACAAGGAAAGATGCAATCTTCTTGTTACGGAAATTTCAACTGGAGGCGAAAAGTCCCCTTGGAGGGTACGAATCAGAATTGCTACTGCCGGGCTTAAGGGCTACCCTTCGCCAAAGACTTCCGCCGTAAATGCTTGTAGATCAGCGCTATAGCACCAGGCGTCCGGTGCCAAGCCGGCTTTCAGGCAGGTTTGGGCCAGAAATGTCTTGGCGTCCCAATCCCACTCCACCGGGACTTGGGGCAGCAGAAGCCCGCGGCGGCTACCTTGAGTTACCACCAAGCCATGCTTCCCTATCACGATTTCTTCGGGAGCAATCGGCTGCAACGGCGAAAGAACACTGATCTCGACCTTCAGAGATGCCGTCTCGTCCCGTGTGACAGGATGGAATCGTGGGTCGTCCAGGGCAGCCGCGCGGGCGGTTTCGGCGATAGTGCGATAGAGCGGGCTGGTGGCAAAGACATATCCAATGCAGCCGCGCAACTTGCCTTGCATGTGCAGTGTCGTAAACGCTCCCCGGCATTCGGCTAAGTGTTCACTCGGCGATGGGAGTTCGAGTTCGCGCTCTTCTACCGCGGCTTCAATGGCCCGGTGGGCCAGGCTCAGTAGCACCTGTCTTTCTGGCGGGGAATATCCCGGGGGATCCGCAGTCACCACTGCACGAGTTTTTTCAGACGACGGGAACATCGTTACGCTTCCTTCGCCGGCTAAGTACAAAGGAACGTTTGCGCCGGCGCTTCACCGCCGTCTGGTCGATGCGCTTCCAAAAAGCGATGAAGTAATCGGCGGCAGACCACAACGACAGCGCCACCATCACCCATATCGAAGCCAGCGCAATGGGATGCACCGGCAAGCTGAGGAAATACCACGGCAAATAGGACCAATGATGATCGATGATGGCCGCCACAACAGAGAAAATCTGCACGAACATCTTCAGTTTCCCCAAGTCGCTGGCCTGGATGGTGAAGCCTTCGGAGGCAGCGATGGAGCGCAGGCCGCTCACCAGGAACTCGCGTCCGATGATGATGACCGCCATCCACGCCGGAACGGTCCGCGGATTGAACTGGACCAGAGTGATGAACGCCGCGGCAATCAGCAGCTTGTCGGCCACCGGATCCAGCAGCATGCCCATGGTGGTGACTTGCGCTCGCCGGCGCGCCAGGTAGCCGTCGATGGCGTCAGTAAGCGAAGCGGCAATGAAGATGAAAGAGGCCAGCAGCTCGCGATCGCCGTTGGTTGAGCTGAAGCGGTTACTGGAAAGCACCCAGATCAGCACAGGAATGCTGAAGATGCGAGTCAGCGTGATGTAGGTCGGGAGATTCACAAAAACCAGACAGGCAGACCATCGCGACCGAATCGCCGCACCACTGCTGATTATCCTCTACCAGTTAGATTGAAAGCAATCGCAGAAGAGAGGCCGACACCCGGGGTCCCTGGCGCGTGGTGTTTTGCACGCGCGGAGGTGGAGCAGCGCTACTCGTCGTGATGCACTACGATTTCGTCCAGCATAATCGGCGCCTCGTACTGCTCCCAGTAGCTATATCCCACAGGAATGCCTTTTGCCCAGTCCAGCACGCCCATCCACACCCGCAGCGGCGTGCGCAGCCCGCTGCGCAGCCCCGTGATGGAGCGCGTCAGTGTGACCACCAGGATGTATAGAAGAATTGCCGGAAAGGCCACGGCTACCGCGAGCAAGCGTAGACAGAAATACAGACGTGACATGAATGACCCTGTACGGGAAGCGCTCCACGCGCTTTGAGAAGTTGGACGTTATTATGCCCCAACTGGAGGTGCGATGCCGAGGGGTTACGAGAAATTATTTTTGTCCCAAAACAGGAACACCTTCCGCTCGGGAAGGTGCTCCTGACTCCTGCTGTTAACCGGATGATAACTACGCGTAAATCCCGCGTTGCCGGATCGTGTACGCCACCCGATCAATCGCCAGCATATAGGCGGCGATACGGTTATTCACGTGGTGGGTCTCGGCATAGCGCACCACGTCTTCGAACGACGAGACCATGATGTCCTCCAGCTGCGAGTTGACCACCGATTCTTTCCAGAAGTAGCCTTGCCGGTCCTGCACCCACTCAAAGTACGAGGCAGTAACGCCGCCCGCGTTGGCCAGGATGTCAGGCATGACAAACACGTGTTTGTCGGCGAGGATTTCGTCGGCGGCAGCCGTGGTGGGCCCATTGGCGCCTTCCACCAGGATCTTCGCCTTCACATGGTCGGCATTGGCCGAGGTGATCACGCTCTCGGTTGCGGCCGGTATCAGGATTTCGCAGTCGGTCACCAGCAGCTCTTCCGTCGGCCGGCGCTCGGCCTCTTTGAAGCCGTGGATGGTCCCTTCCTTTTGCCGGTGCTCCCACAGAGCATGTACGTCGATGCCTTTGGGGTTGTACAGACCGCCGTCCCACTCGCCGATACCGATAATCTTGTATCCGGCATTGTGCATCAGCAGCGCGGCGTTGGAGCCGACGTTGCCGAAGCCCTGAATGATCACGCGGCTGCCTTCCCGCGTCATGTTGTTCTTCTTGATGGACTCGTCGCAGATGATCATGACGCCGCGGCCCGTGGCCTCGCGCCGTCCGCGCGATCCGCCCATATTCAGCGGCTTGCCGGTGACCACAGCCGTGACCGTCTGCCGCATGTGCATGGAATAGGTATCCATCATCCACGCCATGGTCTGCTCATTGGTGTTGACGTCAGGCGCGGGAACATCTTTTTCCGGCCCGATAAACTCGATCAGCTCCGAGGTGTAGCGGCGAGTCATGCGCTCCAGCTCGCCGCGCGACATGTTCTTGGGGTCGCAGATGATTCCGCCCTTGGCGCCGCCAAAGGGGATGTTGACCACGGCGCACTTCCAGGTCATCCAGCTGGCCAGCGCGCGCACTTCGTCCAGCGTCACATCCGGCGCATAGCGCACGCCGCCTTTGGCAGGGCCGCGCGCGATGGAGTGTTGCACCCGGTAGCCGGTGAAGACCTCCAGTTGCCCGTTGTCCATGGCGACCGGGATGTGGACGATGATCTCGCGATTAGGTTGGCGAAGCACTCGCCACAGACCTTCATCGAGCTTTAGTTTCTCGGCAGCCAGATTGAAGCGCGCCGCCTGTTGTTCCCAGGGATTGCTTTCTTGTTCCAGCGTGTGTGCAGTAGCCATAGATTCTCCGAAATGATTGCATTAAAAAATGAAATGCGACGCGATGAATTGGCGGGCGCGTCCGGTATTAGGCCAAACTAGAAAGTATATGCAGCGGCGTGGATGGGGCGCAAGTAAAGGTGTGCGACTATACACCCCTCGCGGTCGTCAAACTCGAGCTAGATGAGTTCAAACATATGGTGAAAACTAAACCGTACCCACAACGCCACGTCACGCGCCGGTGGAGTGCGGGATGGCGGTGAGGTCAGTTTGAATTCAACAGAGATCACGGCACGGTGACGACCATTCGCCCCGACAAGTCGATTTTCCTGATGATGTCCTTCGCAGCACTCGCGGTAAAGCCGCGAGCGATGAGCCAATCGTGCATGTCGAATTCGCTCTCTAGATCCGTCGGTTCCCCGGTCGGACCCCCAGCGAATATCTTGTATGACTTAACAATCGTGTAGGACTCTTCGCTCATAAGGTCTTACCTCCGAATCCTTTCAGGATAAGCCCTCTTGTCAATTCGGTTGGCAAAATTCGGAAATGTCCCGGGCCTGTCTTCCCGAAAAGGGACCTGCCGCTTGGCCGGCGGGACGATCAGCCCTCCCGTATAATCCCAGTGCCGCTCGTCTTACTCCCATGCTCACACCCGACTATCGAAGCTTTCTCCAGCTCAGCCGCGACGCCACCCTCATTCCCGTCGCCAAAACTCTGAGCGCAGACTTGCTTACGCCGGTAGCCGCGTTCCTCAGCATCGCAGCGCGCCAGAAGTATGCCTTCCTGCTGGAATCCGTTGAGGGCGGCGAGAAGATTGGGCGCTACACCTTTCTCGGCGCCGAGCCCAGGACCGTGATCACCGCGCGTGGGAAAAGATCTGACGGTTCGCGAGGGCTCGTCGGTGCGGCGCAGCCAGGGCGATGTGATTCCTCTTTTGCGCGAGCACCTGCGGCAACACGGTCCGGCTACGTTGCCCGGCCTTCCGCCATTTACCTCCGGCGGCGTGGGCTACTTCGCCTACGACATGGTCCGGCAGTTCGAGCGCCTGCCCGAGCGCACGAGAGACGACGTCGGTCTTCCCGATTGTGTCTTCACCTTTTACGACCGGCTGCTGGCCTTCGACCATCTGCGCCACCAGATCCACATCATCGCCGCAGCCGACGTTCGCTCCGATTCGCCGCGCAAGGCCTACGACCGCGCCCTCACCGACATCGCCGACATCGAGCGGAAACTGGCGCGCGGCGTCCGAGGGCAACACCTGCACTGGTCCAACAGTGGCAAAACGAAGCCCATCAGAGTCCACAACAGCACCTCGCATGATGATTTCGTGCGCAGTGTGCGACGGGCGAAGGAATATATCGCTGCGGGCGACGTCTTTCAGGTGGTGCTGTCGCAACGGCTCGACTTCAAGCCGCCTGCCGAGCCGTTTCAGATCTATCGCGCGCTGCGCACCGTGAATCCGTCGCCCTACATGTTCTTCCTCAAGCTCGACGACATGCACGTGCTGGGTGCGTCGCCCGAAATGCTGATCAAGGTTTCGGGACGAAAGCTGGAATACCGGCCCATCGCCGGCACGCAACCGCGCGGCGCCGACGCCGCCGAGGACGAGCGACTGACCGAACAACTGCGCAACGACGAAAAAGAGCGTGCCGAGCACGTGATGCTGGTCGATCTTGGACGCAACGATCTGGGCCGCGTCAGCGAATACGGCAGCGTGAAGGTGCGCGACCTGATGCATGTGGAGAAATATTCGCACGTGATGCACCTGGTGTCGGCGCTGGAGGGACAACTGCGCGGCGATCTCGACGCGCTGGATGCGCTGGCAGCATGCTTCCCTGCCGGAACGCTGAGCGGCGCGCCCAAGGTTCGCGCCATGGAAATCATCGAAGAACTGGAGCCGGTGCGGCGAGGAGTCTACGGCGGAGCGGTAATGTATGCGGACCATGCGGGCAATCTCGACTCGTGTATTGCGATTCGGACGATGGTTCTGCATGGCAATCGTGCCTATGTGCAGGCTGGCGCGGGCATCGTCGCCGACTCCGATCCGGAAAAAGAGTTTGAAGAATGCATGAATAAAGCGAGTGCGCTACTAAGGGCGGCGGAAAAGGCGAGGGGTTAAAAAGTTTCAAGTTTCGGGTTTCACGTTTCTAGCAAAGCATCCCGCACATAGAGCAAAGTTTCAAGTTTCGGGTTTCAAGTTTCGCTTACAGTTGGGCAAAAGCATGTCTCATTCCTACAGAGATTTGATTGCGTGGCAAAAGGCGATGGTTTTGGTGCGGGCCGTTTATCTGCACACGCGCGGGTTTCCGAAAGAAGAAATGTACGGGCTGGCAGGCCAGCTCCGCCGTGCTGCTGTCTCGGTGCCAAGTAATATCGCCGAAGGTCAAGGGCGGTTGTCGAAGAAGGAGTTCAGACAATTCCTTGCTGTCGCCCGAGGATCCCTCCTCGAAGTTGAAACTCAGTTGCTAATCGCCGCTGATCTGCATTACTTCGCCCCGGAGATCGCACAGCAACTTGAAATCCAAACACACGAGGTACTGCGAATACTCAGCGGCTTGATTGACTCGCTTGCCGGCTGATAGTGTCGAGAAATTGTGCTTCGAGCTGAACGGATCCCTGTTTTCACTTGAAACTCGAAACTTGAAACTCGAAACTTCATTCCATGATTTTCGTCCTCGACAATTACGACTCGTTCACCTACAACCTTGTACAGTACATCGGCGAGTTGGGTGGTGAAGTGGTAGTACGACGCAATGACGCGATTACGGTCACTGAGATCGACGCGCTTCGTCCCGTACCGCATCGTCATTTCTCCCGGCCCGTGCACGCCGCAAGACGCAGGCATCAGCATCGAGGTGATTCGACACTTTGCCGGGAAGCTTCCGCTGCTGGGAGTTTGCCTTGGACATCAGGCGATTGGCGCGGCCTTCGGCGGCAAGGTGGTTCGCGCGCCCAACCTGATGCACGGCAAAACCAGTTCGGTGGAGCATGACGGCAAGACCATCTTTCGCGACATTCCGTCGCCCATGACGGCCACGCGCTATCACTCTCTCATCGTCGAAGAGAAGAGTCTTCCCGCGCGAACTGGAAATTTCCGCTACCTGCCAGGACCGCGATGGGACGCGGGTCATTATGGGACTGCGCCACCGCAAGTTCGCCGTCGAAGGCGTGCAGTTCCATCCTGAAAGCGTGCTTACCGATCAGGGAAAACAGATGGTCAGCAATTTCCTTGACGCTGTGAACGCGTGCCGTAAGAGGAAGTTTCCAGTTTCGAGTTTCAAGTTTCGAGTGAAAGAAAAGGAAAGTTGTGTCACATTCTTATAGAGATCTCGTAGCGTGGCAGAAGGCGATGATTCTCGTCCGGATGGTTTATCTGCACACTCGCGGATTTCCTAAAGAAGAAATGTTTGGGCTCGTGGCCCAACTGCGCCGCGCGGCGGTCTCAGTGCCGAGAAACATCGCAGAAGGTCAGGGAAGACTGTCGAAGAAGGAGTTCAAGCATTTCCCTTGCGCTAGCTCGAGGATCGCTTCTCGAAGTTGAGACTCAGGTGTTAATCGCCGCTGATCTACAGTACTTGGACGCGACGGCCTCCAGTGAACTTGAGGCCCAATCGCACGAGGTGCTGCGGATCCTGAACGGCTTGATTGATTCGCTCAGGGATTGACGCCTTCGACTTCGAACAATTGCGCCTGGAACTCATGCCGGGTCGGCGCTCGAAACTTGAAACTCGAAACTCGAAACTTGACTTTATGGCTGACCTTGTAGAGCTGCGGGGAATCCGCAAATCCTACGACCACTTTGTGGCCGTAGACAATCTTTCTCTGGCCATTCGTGCGGGCGGCGTTTACGGGCTGCTGGGCCCTAACGGCGCGGGCAAGACGTCGACCATCCGCATGATGATCGGCATCACCATGCCCGATCAAGGCGAGGTCCGCCTGTTCGGCGAGCCGTTTCATCGCGGACTGTTGCATCGTGTCGGCTATCTGCCTGAGGAGCGCGGCCTCTACAAGCGCATGAAGGTGCTCGATCACCTGGTGCTCCTGGGCGCGTTGCACAACCTTTCTGAGCAGGAAGCTCGCAAGCGCTCGCTCGCCTGGTGCGAGCGCATGCAGTTGTCCGAGTGGACGCACAAGAAAGTGGAGGAACTCTCCAAGGGAATGCAGCAGAAGATACAGTTTGTAGCTGCGCTGTTGCACGACCCCGAGCTGGTAATCATGGATGAACCCTTCGCCGGGCTCGACCCCGCCAACTCGGTCATGTTGAAGGACATTCTGATTGAGCTGAAGAAGGCGGGCAAGACAATTCTCTTCTCCACTCATCGCATGGACCAGGTCGAACGCCTGTGCGATTCCATCTGCCTCATCGACCATGGCCATGCGATATTGGAAGGCGACTTGAAAAAGATCAAGTCGAGCTACGGCAAGAACCATGTGCAGATGCAGTACGAAGGCGATCCCCGGCTGGAGAGCTGCGAACTGGTGCAATCCTTCAACAACTATGGCAACTACGTGGAAGTGCGGCTGAAGCCCGGAGCCGACGCTCAGCAGTTGTTGCGCATGGCCGCGGACCACGCCCGCATCAGCCGCTTCGAGTTGTTGGAACCTTCGCTGGAGGAGATCTTTATCGACCAGGTGGGCAAGCATGCGTAACATCTGGTTGTTGATCCAACGCGAATATCTGGAGCGCGTGCGTTCGCGCTCGTTCCTGATCTTCACCCTGCTGATGCCGGCGTTCATGGCTGCCACTGTTCTGATCCCCGAGAAAATCGAGCAGATGAATTCGGGCGGCGAGAAGCGCATCGTCGTAGTCGCCAACAATCCTCAGCTGGCGGCGGCCGTTGACCGCGAACTTAGTGCAGCCGCGGCCAAAGCCAAGACCGATCTCGCACTGGAAACAGAAGAGCTGAAGCCGACGGTGTACACCGTCCAGGTCGATACTGACACCAGCGACGCCGAAGGCGATCGGCTGCGCCAGCAGGTCAGCAACGGCCAGATCGCAGGCTTCCTGTGGCTGACCGACAGTGCGCTGGAAGACCACAAAGTGATCTACAGCACCAAGGAGGCTGCGGACTTTGGGCAGTCGATCGAGCTCCGCAATGCGGTAAGGACCGCCGTCACCAAGCAGCGGCTGGCGCAGAAGGGCATGAAGGACACTGAGATCGACGCCATGCTGACCCCTATCAAACTGCAGACCTTTCGCATTGAGAACGGGCGGGAAGGTACCAGCGGGACAACCGTATTCATTACTGCGTTCGCCATGGTGATGCTGCTTTACTCGGTGGTGTTGATCTACGGAATTGCCGTAATGCGCTCCGTCATTGAAGAGAAAAACACCCGCATCCTGGAGGTACTGCTCTCCGCGGTCACGCCCCGGCAATTGCTTGCGGGAAAGATCCTCGGAGTAGGCGCGGTGGGCCTGACGCAAATTGTGATCTGGGTGACCTTCGCCATTTTGTTCTCCATACCGGGACTGCTGGCGGCCAAGTCGTTCCTGGGCGAAGTACACATTCCCATTGTCGGGATGATCGCCTTCGCAATTTTCTTCCTGTTGGGCTATTTGCTCTATAGTTCGATGTACGCGGCCATCGGCTCCATGGTCAATACCGACCATGAGGCGCAGCAGATGCAATGGCCCGCGATGGTTCCCCTGGTGCTGGGCGTTGTCCTGATGAATTCGGTGATCCAGCACCCAAATTCGCCGCTGGCCTTCTGGCTTTCGATTGTCCCGTTCTTTGCCCCCATCCTGATGCTGGTTCGTATTCTGGTGTCGCAGCCGCCGCTGTGGCAGATAGCGCTGTCCATCGCGATCATGATAGCGACGGTTTATGGGCTACTGGCGCTGGCCTCGCGCATCTACCGCATCGGCATTCTGATGTATGGCAAACGCCCCACGCTGCCCGAGTTGCGCCGCTGGCTGAGGTACGCAGGGTAGAATTCTCGCGTGCCCGAAAAATCCAGCGATAATGCCGGCGACAGCGGAGGCAATCGCCTCTCGCTGATGGAGTGGGCACAGCTTACGCTGGTTTCCTGGATTGTGCCGTTGCTGCTGTGGCTGATCGGCTGCACCCTGCGCGAGACCATAACGTTCGAAGACGGCGCCATCCAGGGCCTCGACGAAATCCATCCAGGCATCTTTCCCTTCTGGCACCGCTGTGTATTGCCGGCGGCATGGCTCTTTCGGCATCGGCACCTGGCGGTGATGACCAGCCAAAGTCGCGATGGCGAATACATTGCCCGGGTGATCAGCCGCTTTGGATTTGTGCCGGTTCGGGGCTCCAGCACGCGCGGCGGGCAGCGTGCGCTGATGGAAATGAGCACGCTCCTGGCCCAAGGAAATGGAGTGGCGTTCACCATCGACGGGCCGCTGGGCCCACGCTATGTCGCGAAGAAGGGCCCGGTGCTGCTGGCGCGGATGAGCGGCGTGCCCATCACGGCTTTTTATGTCGCGGTCGAGCGGGCGTGGGTGTTGAAGACGTGGGACAGGCTAGTGATCCCCAAACCCTTCTCGCGAATCCATGTGGGCGTAGCCCGGAAGATCTTCGTCCCGCCCGACGTTGGGGAGGATGTCATGGGGCGCTATCACGCCGAAATGCAGGCCGCGTTGGAGCGCGTCACTGAGTTTGCCGAGGCGCGGTTTTCGAAGAGCCGGTAATGATGGCGTTCTATCTGGCTCCCGCATCACAAACGCACGACTGGAGCCGCGTCCTGATATAAAGCGGTGGCACTTTTATGACAGCGCAGTTGAACATCTAGATAAGGCTTTCCGCCACACCTGCCTGTACAATCGTCAACGCCCTGCATGAGCACCGCAACCGAAGCCATCGTTGATCAACTGGAGCAGACGCGCCCTGCTCAAGAGCGACTGTTTTCGCTCGATTTGTTTCGCGGCGCAACGATTGCAGCGATGATCGTAGTCAACAATCAGAACAGCGACTCCGCGTACTGGCCATTACAACACGCTAGTTGGAGTGGCTGGACGCCGACCGACCTGGTCTTTCCATTTTTTCTTTTCATTGTCGGGGTTTCGCTGGTGTTCTCGTTTCACTCGCGGTTGGAGCGCGGTGATTCCCGGCGGGCGCTCGTTCTCCACACTATCCGCCGGAGTGCGATTCTTTTCGCCATCGGCCTGGGGCTCAACGGTCTGGCTGCGCTTGAATTTGGTGGATGGCGAATTCCCGGAGTACTACAGCGAATTGCCGTGGTGTATTGCGCGGCAGGGCTACTTACGCTGTTCGCGAGCATTCGCAGTCGAGCGGCATGGGTCGTTGGGCTGCTACTGGGCTATTGGATCCTGATGCGCTATGTTCCTGTACCGGGATACGGTGTGCCGGGCCGCGATATTCCTTTGCTGCACCACGACGGGAACCTTGCCGCGTACTTTGATCGCAAGTTCATGTTCGGCCATCTGTGGGAGCCGACCCGCGATCCGGAGGGAATCCTAAGCACATTGCCGGCAATTGCCACTGGGCTTTGCGGCGTCCTTACGGGCGAGTGGTTGCGAAGTGAGCGAAGCGCAAAAGAAAAGCTGGCAGGAATGTTCGCTTCTGGAGTCGTTGGGGTGATTGCCGGCCAATTATGGGGAGTCTGGTTTCCCATCAACAAGAACCTGTGGACCAGTTCCTATGTATTGTTCTCGGCGGGTTGCGCGCTGCTCTGCCTGGCGGGGTGCTATTGGGTTGGCGATATCCAGCTGCATCGTGGGCGGTGGAGCAGGCCGTTCCTGATCTTCGGCCTAAATTCGATTACCGCCTACGTGATCTCAGAGTTGATTGGCGGTTGGCTGAGTTGGAAGGGTTACACTTTCCTGCGCTCGCCGGGGTGGATGGATTCTGCCGGGCTAGCCTCACTGCTGTATTCGCTGGTTGTCCTGGGGCTGTGTTTCCTTCCGGTGTGGTGGCTCTATCGAAGACACATCTTTCTCAAGGTGTGAGCCAGTCGTTACCTTCTGCGATAAGGACTGTCGCACCAGCCCAGCGGTAGGCTACACTGAGGGCCAGTGCGCAGACTGTGGCTTTCCTGGCTTGCCTTGATTGACACGTTTTTCCCAGCGTCCTAATATCCGGGATCAATGACGGCGCCATCCCCCAGCATCGGCGATGTTTTCGGACATTACCGCCTGGTCGAACAGATCGGGGCCGGTGGAATGGGCGTGGTTTTTCGCGCCCACGATGAGCAACTCCGCCGTGATGTCGCGCTCAAAATCCTGCCGCACGATTTGTTCACCCAGCAGACCAGCCGAGAGCAGTTCCGCAAGGAGGCGCTGGCAGTCGGCAGGCTCAATCATCCCAACGTTGCTATGGCCTTCGCTTTCGACCAGGAAAATGGCGTCGATTACCTGGTGACGGAATTCATTCCGGGAGTCAATCTGGATGCGAAGATCGGCGGCCAGCCGCTGCCCCCGAAAATGGTCCTGGAACTGGGCGTCCAGTTGCTGGGTGGATTGGCGGCGGCCCACCGCGAGCATGTTCTGCATCGCGATCTGAAGCCCAGCAACATTCGCCTCAATCGCGACGGCCAAGTCAAGATCCTCGACTTTGGGCTGGCCCACCTGAATGAACCTGTTGATGAAAAAGCCGAGACGTGCAATCTCACCTCCGATTTGTCGTTAAGCGGGACCCTGCCGTACATGGCGCCGGAATTGCTGAAGACGGAAGTGGGAGATGAACGCGCCGACATCTGGGCGGCGGGCGCAGTGCTGTACGAGATGGCCACGGGCAAGCGCGCTTTCCCGGACAAGCAACCATCGCTGGTAATCGATGCCATTCTTCATTACGACCCGGTCAGACCGTCCCTCCTGAATCCCCAAATTAGTCCCGCCCTGGAGGCCGTAATCCTGCGGGCGCTGGACCGTGATCGCGAGCGGCGTTATCAGTCGGCAGGCGAGATGTGCGCCGACCTGAACCGGCTGCTGGCTGGGGACCAAATCGCGACCGAAACTCTGCGCCGCACCGGCGTGGTGGAAGTAGCGAGGAAGCGGCGAAGGCTGCAGCTGGTGTTGGCGGTAGCCGCGGTGCTGCTGGTTGGAATCGCGATTGGGTTCCTGGTGAAGCTGTGGTGGGCACCCAAGCAGAGAATCCTGGCAGTGTTGCCTATCGACACGGTGGGGCAGGATAGCGCGACCAATGCTCTGGGGATCGGCCTGATGGAGACGCTCACCGCCAAACTGGTAGAAGCCAGCGGCAGCGACTCCATCCAGATCGTTTCGCCTCGCGATCTTCGCGACCAAGGGGTGAAGACGGCGGAAGATGCGCGGCGCCAATTTGGCAGCGACCTGGTGCTGGAGAGCAGCTTACAAAAGGACGGGCAGACCATTCGCGTCAACAGCTACCTGGTGGACTCCAAGACCCATCGGCAATTGGCCGCCCGCACCATCACCGTCGATGCCGGCGACAGCTTCGGATTGCAGGACCGTGTGGTGAGCGAGACGCTCGACATGCTGCCGACGCGAATCGATCCGGAGGAGCGCCAAAAACTGACTGTGCGCCAGGACACGCAACCGGCAGCCTACCAGGCTTACATCCAGGGACGCGGCTATCTGCTGGAGTTCAGCAAGCCAGAGGACATTGACAACGCGATCAGTGAGTTCTCGCAGGCTATCAAGATCGATCCTAACTATGCTTTGGGTTACGCAGGGCTGGGCAGGACTTACCTGGCAGGATTCAAGAAATTCGCCAAAGACAACTCATGGGTTGAACAAGCCTCGCGTAATTGCGAGAAGGCATTGTCCTTGAACCCGAACCTGGTGGAGGGCCATGTCTGCCTGGGAGGCGTATACAACGCGGCTGGCCAGTACGAGAAAGCTGTAGAGGAATTCCAGCGCTCGATGAAGTCCGAGCCGGGAAGCGAAGACGCCCTGCGTGGCATGGCGGATGCCTACACCAGCCTGGGGAAGTTCGCGGCCGCCGAAGCTGCCTACAAACAGGCGGTTGCCCTCCGGCCTAACTACTGGGCTGTGTACAGCTGGCTAGGCGAGTTCTATTTCGGCCAGAACCGCTACGCCGATGCGGCACAGGCATTTCTGAAAACGACCCAATTGGCGCCTAATAACTATTTCGGTTATTTCAACCTGGGAGCAACCTACGTGGCCGAAGGAATCTACCCGGAAGCCATACAAGCTTTCAACCGCTCCATCGCTTTGCGCCCCAGTTCCGATGCCTATAGCAACCTTGGCTACACCTATACCCTGATGAACCGCAATGCGGAAGCTATAGCGGCGATGGAGCAGGCGCTAAAACTGGACGATGGCGACTGGATGAATTGGGGCAACCTGGCGGATGCGCTCTACTGGAGTTCCGATCGCCGAAGCGAATCGACCGCTAAGTACAACCAGGCGATCGCAATCGCGGCTTCCAAGTTGCAAGTCAACCCGGGCGATGCTCCGGTATTGGCCTACCTTGCCGACTATTCCGCCATGGTGGGTAATAAAGAGGCAGCGTATGGTTATCTGCAAAGGGCACTGAAAGCGGCCCCTTCCGATGGTGACGTACTGTTTCGCGCTGCTATTGTATACAACCGCTTTAATCAGGCGGACCAGGCCCTCTTATACCTTAAGCGAGCCACGCAAACAGGCTACTCTCGCAACCTCATACGCGACAGCCCGGATTTCGCCAACCTGCAGCAAAACCCGGGATTTCGTTCTCTAGTCGCTGGCCCCTAAGCTCTATGGAGTGCTCTTAACCCGCAGTCCCATCGAACCAGGGCTGTTACATGGTTGGTTGTTAATGGTAATGCTACTGTAGTTGTAGGTTGTGCCCACCGTTCCGGTAGGTTGTCCCACGTTAACTGGTGATCCATTGGGACTATTTACCGGGCAGGAACCGAACGGGCAGGTAGTGAATTGGGCCTGGAATTGGTTTAGTGAAGTGGCTCCCTTAAAGGTCACCGGCTGGTTCTGCATGATGTCAATGACGCCGGAAGAACCGTTCTGCTGGCAAGAGCCGTTGTTGTAGCTGAGACTGATGTATTGGGTAACAGGTTGAGCGGCCTTTACATGCTGACAACTTGTTAGACCAACCAGAAATGCGGCCAGAGCTGCGAGGGCGAGCCACTTGTAACGTGACGCCATAGGTCGCCTCACTTTCTTGAATCTGTACAAACAGTAGCATGGCGCAGGCAGCTGTCAAGCGAATAACAAAATAAATATGGTTTGGACAACCGTCCGATAGGCAGACTGATGGTGGATTACACGCCGCAAGCTATCAGGGTACTACTTTACGCGGACACCCATTGCGCCGGCGTTGCTACATGACTGATGGTTCATGGTGATCCCAGCATAGTTAAACGTGGCGCCAACTGTACCTGGATTCGGCTGGCCAACGTTGACCGAGCGCCCGTGAGGGCTGGATACGGGGCAGGAGCTAAACGGGCACGCTTTGAACCGCACTTCAAAATCGGTAAGCTCGGCTGCAGTCTGGTAGATCACGGCCCGGTCCTGAGAGACCTCAATAACATCGGTAGAACCGTTCTGCTCACAAGCGCCACCATTGAACATAAGCATGATGTACAGCGGTCCAGCGTCCTTGGTGGCGCGATGGCAGCCGGGAAGAGCGCAAAGAAACACTACTAGAACAGCGAGAGCACTACGGCTGCAGATTGAGGTCGTGTTCTTCCTCATAGTGTGCAATTCGTAAGGGACAGTCAGTCCTCATCCTCCTTCTTCAATTCCGACTTGAGATCCAAGTTGCGAATCAGGCGATGCAGGTAATTAGGGTGGACGCCCAGCAGCTTGGCAGCTTCTGTATAGTTCCCCTTGCTCTGCTTGACCGCGTCGGCAATCATTCGCTTTTTTAGATAGTTGATCTGGTCATGATATTTCACGCTGCTGCTTTCCGCGGGCTGCACTTCCAGCAGGGCCTCCGGCAAGTCATCGGGAACAATTTCCTCGCTGGTCCCAAGCACCAGAGCGTGCTCAATGGCGTTCTCCAGTTCGCGAACATTGCCCGGCCAGCTGTAGCTCGTCAACAGAGAACGCACCGCCGACGAGATACCTTTCAGCGGACGCTTGCACCTTTCGGAATACTTTGCCGCGAAGTACATTGCCAGAAGAGGGATGTCGTCAGGCCGTTCGCGCAGCGGCGGCACTACGACGGAAACCACGTTCAGGCGGTAGTAAAGGTCCTGACGGAACTGTCCCGCCTTGATGGCATCTTCTAAATTCTTGTTGGTGGCCGCAATCACCCGGGCACTCAGCTTCTGCGTCCGGGTAGCTCCGACGCGCTCGAATTCGTGTTCCTGCACGGCCCGCAGGATCTTTGCCTGGAGTATGGGCGCCAGTTCGCCGATCTCATCCAGGAAAATAGTTCCGCCTTCGGCAATCTCCAGTTTTCCCTTCTTGGTGGCAATCGCGCCGGTGAACGAACCTCTCTCATGGCCGAACAGCTCGCTCTCGAGCAGGGTCTCCGGAATGGCGGCGCAGTTGATGGCGACAAATGGTTTGTCGGCGCGCAAGCTATTGCGATGAATGGCCCGCGCCACCAGTTCCTTGCCGGTGCCGCTCTCCCCGCGGATCAGGACGGTGGAATCACTCTTTGCCACTCGGGCAATGAAGTTCCCGACCTGATGCATGGGTTTGCTTTCGCCGATAATCACTCCCTCAAGGTCCAGCTCCGCCTGCAAGCGGCGGTTTTCGCTGCGCAGGGACTCCGTGGCCAAAACGTTTTCCAGTGTGACCGCGGCGATGCCCGCAACCGAATTCAGAAAGTGGATATGTCCGTCTTCACATTTATCCGATGGCCCGGTAGCGGCCATGTACAGTACTCCGACGGTCCTTTCCACTCCCACCAGAGGTACGCAAAGAATGCTCTCCTTCTCGCCGGAATCGGGGAGTGGCTGGCTGAGAATGGGAGAGCGCTCCCACAAGGCGCGCTGCACAATTTCACGCCGAATATGCATCTGCGGGGCACCGTCGGGATGCCGATGCCAGACGCAGCTGGAAGTGGGCTCCTCGTCGGCGTGGCGCAAGATCACGATGGCACCCGAGTCCGCGGGTACAACTTCGCCGATCAATTGCAGCAGGAGGTGCTGCAGGACATCGAGATCGCGGACTGAATTAATGGTGTTGGCGATCTTGAAAAGAGCATTTAGATCGCGGGCCATCCGTCCAACATCGGTACCCTCGTGCAGGGCGGAGGAATAGGCGCGCACATTCGTCGTGGTCAGCAGGTCAACAGTCTCCTGCTCCCGGAACTGCACCGGCTGAACCGTCTGCTGATCGTCCTCGGTAATCAGGAACACAAGTTCGCAGCGGCCGACACGAACCGTGTCACCGTGCGTCAGGAACCTGCGCCGCACCGGAATGCCATTTACGAACGTGCCATTATGACTTTCCAGATCGATGAGTTGGAACGCGGCGTCGGTTTTGCTGATCGCGAAGTGGCGTCGCGAAACGGCGCGATCGCGCAGACAAAGATGGTTGGCAGAATCCCGACCGACCGAGAGCTGGTCGCCTGTGAGCCTCACGACGGTCCCCTTCGATGGTCCCGAAACCACCACCACTCTCGAGTCCAAGTCAGCCTCCCCTCAAGGCAGCTAGTGTAGCTGACTTCTCTGCAGGTCGCGCGCGGAATCGTAGCCGCGAGTAAAGGATGTTGCGTCCTCAAACAGCGACCATTTCTAGCCGGCGGCGAAAGTCAAACCAGATGGATAGTTACGGCTATCCAATTGGATAGCAAAATAGCAGGAAATGAGTATGTCTAATTTGTACTTATTCTAGTCGTCGGTTTGTATCTGCATGGAAATCAAGGTACTTCTACATTGCGTTGCCGAAGACTCCCGATTGGCAAGCGACTTGCATAACTTATTTTCGCAATCGTAGCCGAGGGAAACCCAGCAAGGCACGAACAGACTCTCCGATGGCCCGGAGACCGTGACGGTAGCTAAGCGATGCTGCCTCACGAGATAGAGAGATCTGGAGTGGGAGCGCTCCAGATCTCTTTCTTTTGAATTCCACTTGATCGACTCCCTACCTCCGCTTCCCGCTTTTGTGACCTGCCTCACTGACGAGTGTCTGAGCACTGCCTATTGTTAATGGAGACTCGCGCTCCAGCGACTTTTTTGTGTTTGAAAGGCATTCCTATGTCAACTGCCGTGGTTCCGACAACCTCCCGGGTATTGAACACCAGCCTGGCTAGCCGAATCATGGGCGCAGAAGACGCGGCCGCGTTGATCCACCACGGTCATCAGATCGGCATGAGCGGCTTCACCGGTTCCGGCTACCCTAAAGCTGTGCCGATGGCGCTGGCGCGTCGCATCGCGGACGCTAACCTGCGCGGCCAAAAGTTTCAAGTCAGCATCTTCACGGGAGCCTCCACCGGTCCGGAACTCGACGGCGCGCTGGCCATGGCTGGCGGCATTCACTTGCGGCTGCCCTATCAGTCCGACCCGGAAACGCGCAAGCGGATCAATGCCGGGGAGATGGAGTACATGGACATCCATCTGAGCCATGTCGCGCAGTTTGTGGAATACGGCTTCCTCGGCAAACTGGATCTTGCGTTGATCGAAGTAACGGCGGTGCTGGAAGATGGCCGGTTGATTCCGAGTTCGTCCATTGGCAACAACAAGACCTGGATCGAGCAGGCCGAGCGGGTAATCATCGAAGTGAACTCGTGGCAGCCGTCGGCCCTGGAAGGGATGCACGACATCTACTACGGCTTGCAGCCGCCGCCGAACCGCGGACCGATTCCGTTGACCAGTACCGGACAGCGCATCGGCAGCCCCTACCTGGAAATGCCGTTGGAGAAGATTGCCGCGATCGTGCTCACCGATTCCCCCGATCGCAACAGCGCGTTCAAAGCGCCGGACGAAAACTCGCGCCGCATTGCCGGACACATCCTCGAGTTCCTGGCCTGGGAAGTGAAGAAGGGACGCATTCCCACTAACCTGCTGCCGCTTCAGTCGGGCGTGGGAAACATCGCTAATGCGGTGCTGTTCGGCCTGGAAGAAGGGCCGTTCGAAGGACTCACTTCCTACACCGAAGTAATCCAGGACGGGATGATTCGCCTGCTGAAATCGGGGAAACTCGTCGCTGCCTCGGCCACCGCATTTTCGTTGAGCCCGGAGATGCTGACTGAAGTTAATGCCGACATGGCGAGCTATCGCAAGCAGATTGTGCTGCGGCCGCAGGAAATCTCCAATCACCCTGAGATCATCCGCCGGTTGGGGGTCATCGCGATGAATGGCATGATCGAAGCGGATATCTATGGGAACGTGAACTCGACCCACATAATGGGATCGCGCATCCAGAACGGCATCGGGGGCTCCGGTGACTTTGCCCGCAACGGATATCTTTCGATTTTCATGGCGCCCTCAACCGCGCAAAAGGGCAGTATTTCGACCATCGTGCCCATGGTTTCGCATGTGGACCACACGGAACACGATGTCTCTGTAGTTGTAACGGAGGAGGGTTTGGCGGACCTGAGGGGACTGTCGCCACGCCAGCGGGCGCAGCTGATCATCGAGAAATGCGCCGCGCCCGATTACAGGCCGTTTCTGGCCGATTACCTAAATCGCGCCGAACGGTTGTCGTATGGCCGTCACACGCCGCATTTGTTGAGCGAATCGCTGGGCTGGCACAACCGCTACTTGCGGAGCGGGCAGATGAAGCCGCACTCGGAGGACTGAAAAGCTACGTCTATCGAGAATGACAAAAGCCGCCCTCCACGGGGCGGCTTCGCATTCTGCTGCTGCGCGCGAACGGCTTAGATGCTGCTGTGCTCGAGGATTCCCTTTTCCAACTTTTCCTGGCACTCGATGCAGTGGCGGGTCCAGGGAACAGCCTCCAGACGCTTGGCATTGATCTCGGCGCCGCACGATATACACTGGCCAAAACTGCCTTCGCGGATCCGCTCCAGTGCGCCGTCTACCATCTGCAACAACTGGCGATCGTTGTTACTTTGATGGAACAGGAATTCCTTGTTGTACGAGTTGGCAGCCCGATCGGCTATGTCCTGTGCGGACTCCACGTCGGCGTCGCGGCCATCCTGAGCCGTACGAGTCATGGCATACCGCAGCTCCCGTTGGCGCTCCTCCAATCGCTTCTTAAAACCTTCGAGTTTCTTTCTCTCCATAGCTACTGTACCCCGCCGATCCCGCAGCGCCGGCAAACTGGCCTGGTGGACCAAAAATGCACTGTGCGAACCGGAATCATATGCGTCTGGAAGAACGTACGTCAACTCCGCCCGTCACCGATGTGGGGCATATGAGCCAATTCGGGAATTAGATGCCAAAGGCTTAGCTTCGGAATCAACTACCAATGGACGAAAAAAGACCGGCCCCCGAAGGGGCCGCTCTTGAAAGAGGCTAGAGAGGTAGGCGTCATTCAGGGAAGGCGATACAAGGCGATGTCCCGCTCTGCGGGACAAAAAGAGAGACAGCCAGACAGGAAGTGAACTTCAAGGATCTTGTGCCTCTTTGATATTGCGACTACTGCACATCGGCTTCCAAAACTCGTGGTAACGCCTGCACACCTGTAAGATCTCTCCGAAACCATTGTAATCATTACTGATTTCAGGGTTATTACGGAACGAGTGCTTCCGCAACTCAAGGGGCGGACTGCGCCGGAGTGGTATGTGAATGCAAACTTTAGGCGGTCAGATTCTTATTCTGGGCATCGTGTTCTTCCATTGCCTTCAGCTTGTTGAGCAGGGCCTTGTAGCTGATCTTGAGAATTTTGGCAGCCTGACGGCGATTCCAGCGGGTTTGTGTCAAGACCCTTTCGATGGCCTCACGCTCCGCGGACAAAGCGGCTCGCCGGCCGATTTCGAGTAAAGACGGGGCGTCAGGGTCGATGGCGCCCTTTGCCGAGTTTATCGGAATCGCTCCGCTCGTCGGCGACGGTCGATGCCCGTTGTCCCTCGCGTCAGTTACCGGGCCGGTTTCCGGCGTTCGGCTGACGATTGGTTTACGCACTGACATTTCGCGGATGATCTGGGCTTCATTGCCCACGATCACGTAGCGCTTGACCAGATTCTCCAGCTCGCGAATATTGCCCGGCCAGCCATATTCCATCATGCAACCAATCGCAGAATCGCTGAACGGCGCCGGCTGCTTGCCGTAAAACTCGCTGTATTTGCGCAGGAAATAATCCAGAAAAACCAGAATCTCCTCGCGCCGCTCGCGCAAAGGCGGAATGTGAATGGTGATTACGTTCAGGCGGTAGAAAAGATCCTCGCGAAAGGTCCCGTCCTGGACGGCCTGCTCCAGTTGTTTGTTGGTAGCAGCCAGGACCCGAACGTCAACCGAGATGTCGCGTTTGCCGCCCAGCCGGGAAAAACCGCCGTCCTGCAGCACATGCAACAACTTGGCCTGCAGCGCGGGATGCATCTCGCTGACTTCGTCCAGAAACAGAGTGCCGGAGTTCGCCAAGTCGAACTTGCCCAGCTTTTGCCGGTTGGCGCCGGTAAAAGCTCCGGGCTCGTAGCCAAACAACTCGCTCTCCAGCAATTCATGGGGGATGGCCGCACAATTGACCTTGACGAAGGGCTTGTCGAAGCGCCCCGACTGAGCGTAGACCATGCGGGCGACGACTTCCTTGCCGGTGCCGCTTTCCCCGCGGATTAGTACCGTAGCCGTGGTGTCGGCCACCTGCTCGATGGTGTTCTTAACCTCTTCCATCGGCGGACTGGTTCCGAAAAGACCGGCGAAATCGCGATTGCGCCGAACCTGATCGCGCAGCTGCGTCACCTCGCCGTGAACGCGCTGCTTTTCCAGTATCGTGTCGATGCGGAGATCCAGTTCCTTAAATTCAAAGGGTTTAGCCAGGTAGGCTTCGGCGCCCAGCTTGGACGCATTGAAAATGGTTTCAGCGTCGTGCCGGGCCGATAACATCACCACGTGAACCCGCGGCTTGATCTGCTTGATCTGTTCCAGGATGTCGAGCACACTGCAGCCGGGAGCGGAGAGATCCAGCAGGACCAGAGTTGGGTCCTGAATGCGCAGCACCCGGAGGGCCTCCTCGCCGCTGGTAGCGCTGCTCACCTCAAATCCGCGGCGAACCAGGTGTGAAGCGAGAGATCTCCCCCGGCCATTGTCGTCATCAGCGACCAACACCCGCATCTTCGCTGTTGGAATCAATTCCACTCCGATTTCGAGGTCGCTAGAAAGCATTCTGCGACCCACACAGGGAAATTAACGATCCAATATGAGAATCTCGATACCCACTTCCAGGTTGCACCGTCCCGCAAAGCGACGCCAGTAGATATGGAGTTCCCGGCGGGAACTACGCGATCCTGGAATTACGAAATGAATGATTATGTGGACTGATTGTAACTCTGCGGCCAGCGAATTGAGCAATCCAGCGGAGAGATTTTCTGCGGGAGGGCAGTAATTGACGGAAAATTCAACAGGGCGGCCTCGGATGGCCGCCCTTTCAGCAAGAAAACCTAGCTTCCGCCGGAAACCGTGCGCAGCTTACCTGGCATAAAGTGATAGGGAGGCCAGGGGCCGGTGATGGTGACGTGACAGTCTTTGAAGTGCCGTGTCGCCGTGCCATAGCGGTTCTGATACTTGGCTACGGCATTGGAATCGATCAGGTGGGCAAAATCGATGAGCATACCGCCGGAATCCGTACGCTTGCAGATGACGTCCTCCTCCAACGGCGAGAACAGTTTGTGCACCTGCATGGACAGAGCGCGCGCCTTGGTTTGCCGTTCCCGGTCACGCGACGCTTGCTCGCGCAACTGGCGCAGATACTCGCCGCCCACGCCGGTGGGCAACGCCAGAATCGCCTCTTCCAGCATGCCGTCTTTCACCAGAAGCTTGAAGTGCATTTCGGCTTTGCCGCGCAACCGGTCAACCGTCTCAAGGAAGGTCCTGCGGTTCGCCCTTACCGCGCGCCGCAAGGCTTCATCGGAATCGAAGATGGTGCCAAAGCGGAAAGGAAGCACGGTGAGGGTGCGAAAACACTCGCTGACGACGCGAGAGTGATCAACGATAGATTGCTGAGTGAGGGTTTGTGCGGTGGAATATTCGCTGACGATAACTGCGAAATCGCCGCTAGGGTAGGCCAGTATCGAAGCGCCATTCACGCCTCGAAGGTTTTCTATCGCGAAAGGGCGCCGAGCTCGTGTGCCATTCTGGAGCCCCTGTTGCTCCGTAATACAATACGCGTACCACGCCATCTTAGTCTCTCCTGGGAGTACTCGCACACAGATCGAAGGGCGCTGTGCATGAGGGAATTCTTGACTTTCGAACGTGGAATTGCAGACTTTAGGTGCTAATTTGGGAATGTACGAGGAGCCAGTCCCAACTTCTCTATCCTATGCCTTTAGTCGTAGTAATCGCAACATAGAATTCACATAAAAGGCTTGTTTTTGTTGGGGGAACGGCGGCAAAGACCCCTATGGCAAAGGTACAGCATCCGTGGTAGTGGTAGCGTAGCACTTTCCGGAAGTGCGCTCCACCTCTTTCGAGGGATAGGACTCGCCGGAGGCGCGACGGCCGGGATCAAGCGCGTCGAGGTCGCACACAGTCAGGGTTCGTAGAACCTGAAATCAGCGCACAACGAGTTAGACGGTCACATTGATACCTGAGCTCGAAGCGCCGGTGGCGAGCCCGCCAGCGCTTGGAGCGATAACGGCGTTGGGTGCAACCTGCTGCCAAGTCTGCTGTATGGCCGCGAAGGCCTGCTGCGCCGCCGACAGATTGCCGGATTGCAAGGCCTGGCCGAGCTGGCTCAAGGCTTGCCCAAACGGATTCTGCGTGGTCCCCAAGTGACTGTGATGGGGGTTAGCGGTAGTGCCGGCCACTCCGATGGGGAGCGAAGAGAAGCCTTGCCGGGCGGTTGCCAGATTGCCCGATTGCAGCGCCTGCCCAATGGTGTTCAGCGCTTTGGCGACCGGACTATTGCTGCCGAACTGGCTGGCCGCGGACTGCGATAAGGTGACGAAATCGGTCTGGGCCTGCGCCAGATTTCCGGATTGCAAGTCCTGGCCCAGTTGTTTGAATTCACCCCGCACCTGCTGGTAGTTGCGTTGAATGTTGGCTAGCTGCGAAAGGCTGCTGCTGGCGATTCCGGCGATAGACATGTTTTGCCTCCGATGCGACAGCGCCTCCCGCGCCACAAATGCGCGCGGAGGACGGCGCCCGGAAGGCACTATCGCACACGTAACCAACGCAATCCGGGTGCCGCTGAAAATTAGCGGATTCTAGGAACCGGTGCGAACTATACAACAGGCTGATTGCGCCAAAATGCTGACGGCTGCCAGTCAACGGCTTATAATCGAGAGTTTTGTGACTTCATTCTGAGGCAAACCGCAATGGCTCAAGTGTCGATGGCAATGATTCCCGCCCTGAAGGACAGCTTTGCGCAACTCCGCACCCGCATGGAGAAGGCGGTGGAAGACTTCCGCCAGGAGATGGCTTCTACCCGCACCGGTCGGGCATCGGTGCACATGCTGGACAGCGTGACCGTGGATGCCTACGGCTCGCAAATGCCGCTGAACCAGTTGGCCAATGTGAGCGCGCCCGAGCCGCAGCTCATCACCGTGCAGGCGTGGGACGTCAGCCAGATCGGCGCCATCGAGAAGGCCATCCGCAGCGCCGACCTCGGCTTGAATCCCATGAACGACGGCAAGCTCGTCCGCGTGCCCGTGCCCGCGCTGACCGAAGACCGCCGCAAAGAAATGGTCAAGCATCTGCACAAGGCGTTGGAGGAACATCGCACCGCAGTCCGCAACATCCGCCGTGACGGCAACGATCTGATCAAGAAAGCTATGAAGGACAAGAAGATCACCGAAGACGAAGAGCGCGGCGCGCTGGAGCAGATCCAGAAGCTGACCGACGACGAAATCAAGAAGATGGAAGAGCTGGCCAAGGGCAAGGAGAAAGAAGTGATGTCGATTTGAGGGCAGTAATTAGTAACTAGCAACTAGTAATTAGCAATTAGTAATCGCCTGCCCCGCCCTAGCCAAAATCAGGCTAGAACGGGGCACCCTGCTCCTAGCGGCCCTATCAGCCGTTTGCTAAAAGCTAAGAGCTAACAGCTAAGGGCTTTTTCATGCTGCTCGATCTGGGCGATCTACGGATACGCGATTGGCGCAGAGACGATCTCGACGCCTTACTGCGCTGTGCCAATAATCCCAAAATTGCCGCCAACCTGCGCGATCAGTTTCCCCACCCTTATACCCGCCGCGACGGCATCGACTATTTGAACTATGTGCGCTCCACGGATGTGCCCATGTCCTTCGCCATCGAGCACGGCGGCGAGGCCATCGGGGGCATTGGATTCAAGCTGGGAGTGGACATCGCGCGGCTGAGTCTGGAGATGGGCTATTGGCTGGCCGAACCCTTCTGGGGACGCGGTCTCACCAGTCGGGCCGCCAGCGCAGTCTCCGATTGGGCCTTCGACAACTACAAGATCGTCCGTATCTTCGCCACCGTTTTCTCCCACAATGCGGCGTCCATACGGGTGTTGGAGAAAGCCGGATTCGAGCGCGAGGGAATCCTGCGTCGCAGCGCAATCAAGAACGGCGTCATCCTCGATCAGGTGATGTACGCCAAGTTGCGATGAACGGCGGTTTGGGACAGGAAGGCTAAACGTAGGGCACAACAACCGTTAGCTCTTGGAACACTTCGAAATCCTGGGAGTTGAAGGTATAGATTCGCAGGACATTATTGGCCTGCATGGTCGCCGCCAGTTGAAGGTCGAACACGTCTCCACCGGTAACAGGATGGCGCCGCAGCAATTCCATCCATAAGGCAACCGCACGAACCGGAGTCGGCAACACATGGATACCGGGAAAAGCCAACAGCGCCGAGACAATTCCCATGGCTTCGACGGACGAACAAGGTGCGGCCACCCGCCGCGGGTTGGTGATAACCGAATAAAGCTCACAAAGAACTTGCGAGGTGACGTATAAAGCCTTATCAAGGGGTCGCGGGCGGCCTCAAGCAAAGCACGCGAGGCCTCATGATTGGCAGCGTCGGCGTTCGTCGCATAAGCCAGGACATTTGCAATCGACAATTCCTGGTTCAACGAACATCGTCATAGATGTCGCGGCGGTGCAGAGACGTCATTGAGCCTAGATGCAATGCGGGCAACTCAGGCGCTCGGGTGTGAAAGTGGGTTTCGTCCTCTAACAGACGCAGGGCCGCATCCTTCACCAAGTCCTTCGCCTTGGCGCCCACCTTGGTTGCGATCTGCGCAAGCTGCGCTTCCTGCTCGGGACTGAGATCTACTTCCATTGGAGCTATGGTAAGGGAAACCCCTGACCCGAGGCAACCGATGACCTCAGTCCAGGTGGCCGTCTTTTTCTACGGGCGCGGCAGGCTCCCCTCGAAAAATTTAAAGTCCTCTGTGCTGCTAGCATACCTGTGTGCCTCCGCTGCTGGATGTCCGCAACCTGAGCATCGAATTCGTCACCGCCCAGGGAGTCGTGACCGCGGTGCGCGATGTCAGCTTTTACATCGGCGCAGGCGAGGTGCTGGGACTGGTTGGGGAGTCAGGTTCGGGCAAATCGGTCAGTGCGCTAGCCATCCTGCGCTTACTGCCGCCGCAAGCCCGCCTTCATGGCAGCATCCAGTTTCGCGGCCAGGAGTTGCTCGCATTGCCTGAAGCGGAGATGCGTCACATCCGCGGCGCAGGAATCAGCATGATCTTTCAGGAGCCGATGACCGCGCTTAATCCGGTGATGCGGGTCGGCGACCAGATTGCCGAAGCCGTGCTGGCTCACGCGGGCTTTGCGGCGAGGCCAAGCAGTCTGCCGCCGGAAGCGGAACAGCAGATCCCTCGGGCTGCCGCTCGTGATGACAAAGATAATAGGGGAGCCTGATTCGGCGCGGCCAAAGCTGCGCCCCTTCAAGGACGACCGCGGCGCGCACTCGCCCACCATCAGCAAGGCTGACGCCTGGCGGCTCGCCGTCGAGGCGCTTCGCACCGTCGCCATCGACGACGCCGACCGTCGAGCGCGCGACTATCCCCACCAGCTTTCCGGCGGGCAGCGCCAGCGGGTGATGATCGCTATGGCGGTCGTGAATCGGCCAGCGCTGCTGATCGCCGACGAGCCCACGACCGCCCTCGACGTCACTATCCAGGCGCAGGTGCTTGACCTGCTCGCCGAGCTGCGCGAAAGATTCTCCCTGGCCATGCTTTTCATTTCGCACGATCTGGCCGTGGTCTCGCAGATCTCGCACCGCATTGGCGTGATGTATGCGGGAAGCGTGGTCGAGATGGGAACGGCGACGGATGTTTTTCGTAATCCGGCGCACCCTTACACGCGCGGGCTGTTACACTCGGTGCCAACGTTGCGCTCCGATCGGAACAAACCGCTGCCTACCATTGAAGGGGCCGTGCCCGCAGTCTCCGCTTTGCCACCGGGCTGCACCTTCGAGCCGCGCTGCACGCTGCGGATCGCCAGTTGTTCGGCTGCGCTGCCGCCGCTGGTTGAGGTTGCCGCCGGACATCTTGCGCGCTGTCCGGTGATTGCGCTGGAGGTTCGCTGACCATGCGCCTGCTGGTGCTCAGCGATATTCACGCTAACCTGGAAGCGCTGGAGGCCTGTCTGGAGGCTGCGCCCGCCCACGACAGCGTCGTGAACCTGGGCGATGTCGTTGGATACAACGCCTCCCCCAACGAAGTCTGCGCGCGGGTGCGGAGCATGGATTGCCCGGTGGTGCGCGGCAATCACGATCGCGCCTGCTCCGGCCTGTTGGCCCTGTCGGATTTCAATATGGTGGCGGCCATGTCGGCGCGCTGGACCCAGGACGCCCTGGATCCCGACCATCTTGACTGGCTGCGAGATCTGCCGCAAGGGCCGCTGCGCCGTGAAGAGCTGCCGGGTGTCGAATTTGTACACGGTTCGCCGCGTGACGAAGATGAGTATGTGCTGAACAATTCGACTGCCGGCCTGGACTTTCACATGCCGGGCCACAGCGACGTCATCTTTTTCGGACACACCCACCTGCAGGGCGGCTTCGTCTACAAGGATGGCCAGACAATTCCCTTCGCGCCGCGATATCAAAGCAGTGACGGCGTGGTGCGCGCGGAAATGACGCTGGGTCCGGAAGAACGGTATCTCATCAACCCAGGCTCGGTGGGACAGCCTCGGGACAATGACTGGCGGGCGGCCTTTGCGCTATACGAATCCGACGGCGAGAAGCCGGCGCGCTTGACCTTCTACCGCGTTCCCTACAATGTGGAGCAAACCCAGTCCAGGATTCTCAAGGCTAATCTTCCGGAACGGCTGGCGACGCGGCTGGCTTTGGGAAGGTGACGGGCAGCTTACGCCATTTAGCCATCGGATCGCCTACCCCCAGGATTGTCCTAAACTTGCGTCGATAAATTCGCTGCAACTGAGTGCCAAGCTTCGGCATCGGAATAGCTACAGCCTCTCGTCTGTCTGGAAGTGGAATCGATTTTTCGCTTCGTGATGTCACCAACCCATTGACCTGCCCACTTCGCCGGAGGAGGTCAAATGTTAAGCACAGACGAAGTTACTCCTGCGTGCCCTGCCTGCTGTGGCGACAGAACCTCAATGACGAGTAAGCGCGAGATTTACTGCGTGGATTGCAACCGCGTCTACCCTATTCCTGAATCAAGACCTGGCATACGAGAGGGCGGAAGGCGCGGCGAGGCTGCGGTTCGAAAGGCTGCCTGAACGCCGATATCGAAAGTCCTGCTTGCGCGAGAGTGCCGTCATCAGACGTGTTAGGGTAAATTTACAATCATGCCCATCCGTCCGTTTCCGGAGAAATCGCGCTACCACTCGCAGGAGTTCATCGGTGCGCCTATCACAAGTCACGACCAGGGCTATCTCGTGGCTTACATTGACGGCGGCGCGCGCGGCAATCCCGGCCCGGCGGGATATGGAGTCGTCATTGAGGACGAAGTCGGGCGCCGGGTCGCCGAGCTCAGCGAATTCCTTGGCCACCAAACCAACAATTACGCCGAGTACTCCGGCCTGCTGGGAGCGTTGAACTATACCGTGCAGCACAGCTTCAAGGCATTGAAGGTGGTCAGCGACTCCGAGCTGATGGTGAAGCAGATCAAAGGTCAATACAAGGTCAGCAATCCCACATTGAAAGAGCTGCATGGCCAGGCGATGAAGCTCATCGATCAGCTCGACTGCTTCGAGATCAGGCATGTGCTGCGCGAGAAGAACCGCGACGCCGACCGGCTGGCCAATCTGGCGATGGATCGCGGAGTCGCGAAGCGAGCCTCGGCGGCCAGCGCTACCGGTGTCGGAGTTGTTGCCTCGGTCGCGCCCGAACTCAATGGCGTGGTGCGCGATGGAGTCGTCCACTTCACGGGCAACCCCCTGCCCGATGGGACGCTGGTCAAGATCCGCGCGGTAAAGCCGTAGCGCGAATGCGCCGCTACGATACGTCGGAGCGCATCGAACCGCCTCCGCTAAATCTGTGCTTCCGTTTCAGACGCTACCAAAGTTCCCCACAGCGAGTAATCGCATCCCGATCGCTGTTTCGGATTGGTTGCGAGTTGGCATGTTCGCGCCACCTATCTCTTCCGCCCTACAGTAGGCCTCACGTAGAATTGGTGCGAAACTGCCCCCATAAGCAAGCCTCGTCGCGCCTACTGTCCGCGCGCCGGCGCCGGTTGCTAGCCTGAAGGAGAAAAAGGAATGCACCCTCGGACAACAAAGTTGACATTGGCTGCCCTTGCCATCTCAGGTATGTTCCTGGCAACTGGGGCCTTCGCCGCTGACATAAAAGGTCAAGTGACGGGCGGAGGAGCGCCCATCGCCCAATCCTCCGTCACACTTTGGGCTGCAACTTCTGACGTACCGAAGCAGCTTGCGCAAACCAAGACCAACAACGAAGGCCGATTTGAAGTAAGCACCGCGGGAGCGCCGACCGATTCGAGCCTCTACCTCACAGCGGGCGGAGGCATTCCTGCGAGAAACAAGACGGGTGGCGACAACCCGGCGATCGCGCTGCTCGCGGTTTTGGGCAGCAATCCCCCGTCGCGAGTCGTGATCGACGAAATGACGACCTTGGCCTCGGTCATCACCCATGCCCAGTTCATCGACGGCGCGGTGATCAAGGGCTCGCCGCTGCAGCTGCGGATTGCCGCGGGCAACGTACCTAACTTCGTGGATCTCGAAACGGGCGACTATGGTGCGGCGATTCTGGATGCTCTCAACAGTGCCCAGACACCCACCATGGCCAACTTCGCCACGCTATCCAGCATTCTGGCAGCGTGCGTCACGCGGTTGAAGTCCGATGCGTGTAGCAGTCTCTTCTACGTGGCGACGTCCCCGACGGGCGCCTACCCAAAGGACACGCTGGCGGCCACCGAGTCCATCGTTCGTTACCCCTCGCACCAGGCCGACAAAGTTTTCGACCTGCTTAATTACTTTTATCCACTCCCAAAATTCGAACGCCCGGCAAGCTCATGCGGCCTACGCCGTTCCTGCCATATTTGACCTTCGCGCCCAGCGCCTGGATCTTTCCCCTCAAGTTCACGGGCGGTGGCTACAGCGGAGGCGGGAAACTCATGATCGACAGCGAAGGCAATGCCTGGGTTGCTGACAACTTCACGGTCGGGGCAGAAAACCAGGATGCCTCATGGACTGGCGGTCTCACAAAGTTTGCTCCCAATGGTAAGCCGCTTTCGCCCAGCCCTCTGGGCTTCAGGGGCGGAGGTATTGCAGGCCCCGGTTTCGGCTTGACCCTCGACGCACAAGACAACGCGTGGGCCACCAGCTTCACCGGCCAGAACATCACGAAGTTCGACAAGAACGGCAGACCACTGTCGCCTCGAGAGGGCTGGAACTTTGACCGCCAGATCAGCCAGATGCAGGGCATCATTGCTACCCCAAGCGGAGATATTTGGACGCTCGATCTGCTCAAGGCCCAGATCCTCAAGCTTCCGCAAGGTGATCCGTCCAAGGTCCAGTTCTTCTGTCAGAACAAGACCGGCGATCCCCTGAAGAACCCCTGCAAGCTCATGGGGCCGTTCGCCCTCGCCATTGACCAGCAGGACCGCATCTGGGTTACCAACGCCGTCGCGGACCATGTTGTTCGTTTCCCCGCTTCTGATCCCGAAAAGTTTGAAACCTTCAAGGTGGGATACTCCGCCAGCGGCCTCGCCATCGACAGCCAGGGGAACGTGTGGATCACCAACAAATTGGGCAGTTCTCCCCGGGGCGCCCTGAAGTTCGGCGAAATGCTGGCTGCGTTCAAGTTCAATTTCGATGGCGATCCCGATGCTGGAGCAAGAGCTACCAGGGTGCTGATTCCTGCCTTGGCGGCGCAAACGCCGGGATACGAGTCGGGCGGCAGCATCACGGTTTTGCGCCCGGACGGCACCGAGGCGCCCTTCTCTCCGATTTCTGGCAATGGCTTGGCTGCGCCCTGGGCGGCTTCCGTCGACGGTAACGACAACATCTGGGTCCCCAATTTCAGCAGTTGGTCGGCTGGAATCGTAGAGTTGTGCGGCTTTCGCACCGAGCACTGCCCGCCTGGGGTAAAGACGGGTCAAGCCATTTCGCCTCCCAGTGGCTATGTCGGCGGTGGATTGCAGTTGCAGGTTGACCTGGGAATCGGTCCCGCAGGAGATGTCTGGGTCACCAACAACTGGCAGAACTACGTGGATGCCTTCGGGAAGGTCGACGAAGCCTTACAAACGCAAGGCGCCGGTCAGGGCGTGGTTGTCTTCTACGGCATGGCGAAGCCCGTCAAGACTCCGCTGATCGGGCCGGCAAAGCCTTACTAGGAGACGCACAACCATTCTTCAAATGGGTGCCGCGAAATCGCCACCTCGCGAGTAATCCTGGCGGCCTGGTCGAGGTGCGGGAGGCTCCTACGGCGTCGTGGCGGAAGGTTCGTCTTCCTCGGCGCGCATCAGGCCAAACTTCTTCAGCTTGTAGCGCAGGGCATCGCGGCTGATGTCGAGCAGCTTGGCGGCGTGAGTCTGATTGCCGTTGGCCTGTCCCATGGCAATCTCCACCAGCTCGCGCTCCACTTCTTCCAGCGAAGTCCCGCCTTCGGGAATCTCCAGCCTGGGCAAGCTACGTCCGTTGGGCAACTCTTTCGCGGCGTTGCCACCGTTGTTGGCCGACGAGATCTCGAACGCGGTCAGCGCCGACTGTTGCTGCGCCACCGCAAACGGCAGGTAGTCGGGATTCAGTTCACTCCTCTCTTCCAGAATCATGGCCCGCTCGACCGCGTTCTTCAGCTCGCGAACATTGCCCGGCCAGTCGTACTTCAGCATCAGCTTGCGGGTCTCGTCGGTGATGCCGGTAACGTTCTTGCGGAACTTGCGGTTGTAGCGCCCGATGAAAAATTCCACCAGCGGCAGAATGTCTTCCTTGCGCTCGCGCAGCGTCGGCAGAAAGATGGAGATGATCGCCAGCCGGTAGTACAGGTCCTGGCGGAACTGGCCGTCTTTAACCGCCCGCTCCAGATCGCGATTGGAGGCGGCGATCACGCGCACATCCACCTGCATATCGCGCACGCCGCCCACGCGGCGGATCACCTGGTCTTCCAGCACGCGCAGCAGCTTGGCCTGAAGCAGCGGCGACAGCTCGCCGATCTCGTCGAGGAAGAGCGTGCCGCCATCGGCCATCTCGAACAGGCCCTTCTTCATGGTCTTGGCGTCGGTGAAGGCGCCGCGCTCGTGGCCGAAGAGTTCGGCCTCCATCAGCGTCTCCGGAATGGCCGAGCAGTTGATGGCGACGAACGGCTTCTCCTGACGGCGGCTCTGGTAGTGAATGGCCTTGGCGATGAGGTCCTTGCCGGTGCCGCTCTCGCCCTGCACCAGGATGGTGGTGGCCTCGCTGGCGGCGATTTTGTTGACGAAGCCCATCAGCTCGGTCATCTTCTGCGAGACGCCGATCACGTTGTGATAGCCGGTGCGGCGGCGCATTTCGCCGCGCAGCGATTCCACTTCCGAGCGCAGGCGCGTGGCTTCCAGCGCGTTCTTGACGGCGACCGCAAGCTCGTCGAAATCCAGCGGCTTGCCCACGAAGTCGTAGGCGCCAAGCTTGAGCGCGGTCTTTACGTCCTCCAGCTGAGGGTCGGCGGTAATCATGATGACCGCGCGCGCGTCGCCGGATTTCTTCAGTTGCTCCAGGAGTTCGATGCCGCTGGCATCGGGCAGGCGCACGTCCAGCAGCACGAGGTCGGGAGACTCGTTGTGGGCCACGCGCAGCGCAGCCGAGCCGTTGTCAGCCTCCAGTACGTGATAACCCCACTCTTCACACTTCTGGCGTAGAGACCAACGAACCAGCTTCTCGTCGTCAACAATTAAGACTTTTTCCGAGGGCATGAATTCTATGCAATAGGTTACTACAGGAGGGTACCGAAGACGTTGCGCGCGCTACTACTTTTCCCGTATCGTAAAGGGCATGGAAGTACACTTCACTCCCGAGACGGAAAAGAAACTCAAAGACCTTGCCACGCAGAGCGGACGCGGGACTGACGACCTGCTTGAGGACGTAGTGGCAGGATACTTTGACGAAGTGATCCAGGCGCGGGAAATGCTCGACAGCCGCTATGACGACCTGAAGAGCGGGCGGGTGAAATCCATTTCCCGTGACGGGGTGATTGCCACTTCCGCGAAAAGAGCGACGCCGCTCGCCGTCGCCGCCCGGCTGATCGCATACGATCTTCACCCCGGCTCCGCACAGTCGGTTCAGCGAAGATTCTCGATCCGGCAAGTATTTCCGATTCGGCTGGCACGACGGTGCCAGAACCAGGGCCACAACGTCCGGCGAATCACCAGCTTTCGGCGGCTACTGATCGCATTGGCCGAAGCTGTGTGTGCGGTCTTCGCCGGCGCCTGATGCCAATCCTTAGTTCCTTCCTCAAGCTGCTTGCGGGGTAGCCGATAACTCTTTTGTGCAGAGGTCGGCGCTCATCACAGGCTTGTCGCTCGCCTTAGGCGGGGTAACCTTGGCGGGCATCAGCGAGTGGGCTTCTGGCCGTTTCGACAGCTCAACGGCTGATGGCGGAGCCGCGACGGTATCCGCAGCCTCGACCGGCTATGAGGGCAGCCCGGTTGTTGCCGCCGTTCCCTCTTCACTCCCGCGCCTGCCGGAAAGCGGGGACCATCTTCCGGCAGGCACTCCGGGATACACCTTCCGCCACGATGTTCCTGAGGTGCGGCTGCAATTCACCGTCGCCGATGAGCAGGGCCGAGTGGTCGAGAATCTTTCCCCAACCGAGGTGCGCATTTTCGATAACCAGTCGCCGGTGGTGCACTTCAACGATTTCGAGCGCGCCCAGGACCTCCCGCTGCAACTCGGCTTGATTCTCGATACCAGCGACTCCGTCAAACGCGTGCTGCCTGAGGAGAAAGCTGCCGCCGTCAATTTCCTGCGGCAGATCATGCGGCCGCAAACCGACACCGCCTTCATCATGGGATTCGGCGGCGACGTCAAGTTGTGGCAGGATTCCACCGCTAACCGCGAGGAATTGATCGACGCCATCGCGCGCCTGAAGCAGCCGGGCTGGGGTACGCGGTTTTTCGATGCGCTTTACTCCGCCTGTGTCGACCGGCTCTCAAGCAACAGTGATGGCAAACTGGTTCATCGCGCGATTGTGGTTCTCACCGACGGCGATGACACGCAGAGTCTTCACAGTTTGGGCAACGCAATTGCCGCCGCCCAGCGCAACGAAATTCAGATTTACGCCTTTGACCATCCATCCCCCGGGATTGGCAGATCGTGGCGACCGCATATTGCAGCGCCTCGCCGAGGCGACCGGTGGGCGGCTCTATCGTCGTTGCGTCTAGCCGGGATTTAGGCACCGCTTTTGCGCAAATCGAGCAGGACCTGCGTACCCAGTACTACGTTTCGTTTCCTCCGCAACAGACGACACCGGGATATCACGCGTTACGCATAGAAGTGCGTCCTGCGCAGAAGCTCGATGTCCACGCGCGCCAGGGCTACTACGCGATGGCGCAGTAAGGCGGCGTTTCGCTTTTTCACTTTTCGGCATTCGCTCCTCGCTTTTCGCTTTTCGCCAGAAACCCCAGAAGGCCGTGTCATCCTGAGCGAAGACTTTAGTCCGAGTCGAAGGGCCCCTATCGTCTCGGCACTCTGCGCTCACCGAGCACTAGCGTCTGGCGAAAAGCGAGGAGCGAAAAGCGAAAGGAAAGCGATAGGCTTCCATCAGCTATACTCGTCCAGCGAAGGGGATAAGGTGAGTTCCGTCGGCCTGCAACCTGATGAGCAAGTGCAGTCGCACCCGGCGGCTCATTCACTCTGTCCGGCAATCGCGCTTACGTTCTGGGGCTGCTACTCGTTGTTCTAACCGTTGGCTTGTACTACCCGGTCAGGACCCATCCCTACGTCAACTATGACGACAACGTCTATGTGACCGACAACGTTCACGTCCAGAGCGGCCTGACCTGGGACACGATCAGATGGGCGTTGGTCACCGACGACGCCGGCAACTGGCACCCGCTGACCTGGCTTTCCCATGCCCTGGACGTTGAGATGTACGACTTGACTCCCGGCGGCCATCACCAGACCAGCATGTTGTTGCATGCGCTCAACGCAGCGTTACTGTTCTGGGTGTTGCTGCGCGCCACCGGCTACGCGGGACGTAGCTTCATGGTGGCCGCGCTGTTTGCTGTCCATCCCGTCAACGTCGAATCGGTGGTGTGGATTGCCGAGCGCAAGACCGTGCTCAGCATGACGTTCTTTCTGCTGGCGCTGGGCGCTTGGCGCTGGTATGCGGCCAAACCGCACGTGCTTCGCTACGCCGTGGTCGCGGTGCTGTTCGCACTTGGGCTGATGGCCAAGCCGCAGATCATTACCTTCCCGTTCGTCCTTCTGCTTTGGGATTACTGGCCGCTGGGACGGGTCGCTTTTCGCCATTCGCTATTCGCTATTCGCCAGAAGGACGCGCCCGGCGCCTCTGACGAAATTCAACTTGCAAAGAACGAACAGCGATCTTCTGACGAAGAGCGAAAGGCGAAGAGCGAAGAGCGATTCCTCTGGTTGCTCCTGGAGAAGCTTCCGCTCTTCGCTATTGCTGCGGCCAGCGCCGTGCTGACGATGAAGGCGCAGCGTGCCAGCGGGGCAGTGCTTTCGCTGGGCGCCACTCCGCTCTCGGTTCGCCTGTCGAACGGCCTGGTCTCATACGTCAAGTATCTGATAAACGCCTTCTGGCCAACCGGGCTGGCGCCTATGTACCCGCATCCGGGAGACTCGCTGCGGGCCTGGCAGGTCTACGGAGCGCTGCTGGTCCTGCTGACCATCACGCTGTTGGTGGTCGAGCGCCGCGGCCGGCCTTATCTGCTGGTCGGATGGCTGTGGTTCCTGGGGACGCTGGTGCCGATGATCGGCCTGGTACAGGTCGGGCGGCAGGCAATGGCTGACCGCTATGCCTATCTGCCGCTCATCGGAATATTCATCATGGTCGTGTTGGGGCGTGGCGGAATGGGCAACAGAAAAGCGCCTGCCTGCGGCGCTGTTGCCGGCGATGAGCATCGTGGTGGTGCTGGCGCTAAGCATCGTGGCCCGTCGCCAGATCAGTTACTGGTCGGACAACGTGGTCCTGTGGACGCACACTATAGAGGTGACGCCGCCTAATTACGTTGCGCAAGACAATCTAGGTGGCGCACTGATGGCTCACAAGCGACTGGACGAAGCCATCGTTCACTTCCGCGCAGGCTGCCGACGATCCATCCGGTCGATCCCATCAGCGCATTCAACATCGGCTTCTACGATCAGGAGCATGGCGACCTCTACGGCGCAATCGAGCAATACAAGAAGGCGATCATCCTGACCACCAGCCCGTCGGTGAAGATCCAGGCATGGAACGATATGGGAATTGCCTATCGCAGCCTCGGCAATGCGCGAGCAGGCGCACGAATGCTTCGAGGCGGCAAAAAGGCTGCAAGGGCCATGACTGACGCGACGAATTCGAGCAATCCGAGCCGGCGACAGCCTCGCCTCCATCGCTGCGACAACAGCGTCGTGCTCAGCCTCATCCTCGTCATCACCACCGTCGCACTGTACTTCCGCGTCAATCACTATCCGTTCGTCAACTACGACGACACTCTCTACGTCACGCAGAATCCGCACGTGCAGGACGGCCTGACCTGGAACACCGTTCGCTGGGCGTTCACTACTTATCACGTCGGCACTTGGCATCCCGTTGACCTGGCTTTCGCACGCTCTGGATTGCCAACTCTTCGATCTCGATCCTGCCGGCCCGCACGACGTGAATCTGCTGCTGCATGTGCTGAACGTCGTCGCTGCTGTTCTGGGTGCTGCAGCGGGCCACCGGTTTCAGCGGCCGCAGCTTCATGGTGGCGGCGCTGTTTGCGCTGCATCCCATCAACGTCGAGTCGGTGGTGTGGATCGCGGAGCGCAAGAACTCGCTCAGCATGTTGTTCTTCCTGCTGGCGCTCGGGGCGTATCGCTGGTACACCACCGATCGCAAGGTCGGCCGTTACGTCGTGGTGGCCGTCTTGTTCGCGCTCGGGATTGATGGCCAAGCCGCAGGTGATTACGTTCCCCTTCGTTCTGCTGCTGTGGGATTACTGGCCTCTGCGGCGGCTGTCGTTCGCAACTGATCAGGCGTCGCGTGAGCCGGGCCATTTCCGATTTCTCCCACCTGGTGTGGGAGAAAACTCCGCTGTTCGCGCTGGCAGGAATCAGCGCTGCGCTAACCATGAGCGCGCAGCGTGCCGACGCCAACAAGGCTTGGTATCCGTTCGGGCTGCGGGTGGAGTACGCGCTCGTCTCCTACGTCGATTACATGGGCAAAGCGCTGTGGCCGGCGCGGCTGTCGCCTTTTTATCCGCATCCGGATTACGTTCCGTTGCAGCAAGCGGCTCTGGCGACATTGGTCCTCGCGCTGGTGACCGCCGTGACGATTGCCAACCGGCGTCGCCGGCCTTACCTGCTGGTTGGCTGGCTGTTTTTTCTGGGAACGCTGGTGCCCATGCTCGGCCTCGAAGGCGTCGGCTATCAGGGAAAGCAGGGCATTGCGGACCGATACGCGTATCTGCCGTTCATCGGGACTCTTCATCATGATTTGCTGGGGCAGTTGCCGAATGGGCGAAGCAGAAGCATCTCCCAGCTGCCGTGCTGCGCGCCGTCTGTGTTGCCGTACTGCTTGCGCTGGGAGTGGTTGCTTATCGCCAGCTCGGCTATTGGCGCGACAATGTGACGTTGTGGTCGCACGCGGTGCAAGTCACGGACGACAACTTTCTCGCCGAGAACAATCTGGGCAAGGCACTGGTGGCCGAGGGACGAGCCGACGAAGGCGTCGTTGCATTTCTACAAGGCCGTAGCGATTTATCCGGACGATCCCGTCGGCAACCTGAACATCGGAATCTACGAGCAGACGCGGGGGAATTTCTCCGCGGCCATCGAGCGCTACAAGAAGACCATCAGCCTGACCCACGACCCGGACCTGAAGGCCGCCGCATGGAGCAATATGGCGACGGCATATCGCCAGCTGGGGGATTTCGCGGACGCCCAGCAAAGCCAGGATGCTGCGGCGAAACTGCGGCGGTAACAGATCGCCCTTTGCTGTTCGCCATTGCCGGTTGGCCAGGCGGCGGATAGCGGACTTTCTGGCGAAGAGCGCGAAGCGAAGGGCAAAGCGCGACCTCCGCAGTTCCCAATTGATCAACATCGGTTGACTTGCCATACCCTGCTGCGTAACGTTCTACTTTTGAACTCAGATTCTTGAGAGCCTATGGCTTCGCTTGGTCGCCGCGCAGGAGAAAACGGCAACCGCCGCCGTCCGAAAGGAGGGACGTATGACGTCTGTTGATCTGAAGCCCGCACAGCAGACCCGCGTCCCAGGCTGGTTCGCTTCGCCCGTCGCACAAATGATTTTTCTCGGCATCGTGCTGGAGGTCGCCGTCGTCGCTGTCTACTATCCCGTCCACTGGCAGCCCTTCGCCAACTACGATGACCCCGACTACGTCACCGACAACTTCCACGTCAAAGCCGGCCTGCATTGGGAGACGGTCAAGTGGGCGCTGACCGCGCGCGATGCGGCCAACTGGCACCCGGTCACCTGGATCTCGCACGCGCTCGACACTTCGATGTTCGGCTTGAATCCCGCCGGGCCGCATGACGTCAACGTTCTGCTTCACATCGTGAATGCGCTGCTGCTGTTCTGGGTGTTGCAACGCGCCACCGGCTTCGTCGGCCGCAGTTGGATGGTCGCCGCGCTGTTCGCTCTTCATCCCATCAACGTCGAAACGGTGGCCTGGATCGCCGAGCGCAAGAACCTGCTCAGCATGTTCTTCTTTCTGCTGACGCTGGCCGCTTACCGCTGGTATGCCCGCAAGCCGCGCGTGACGTCGTTACCTCGTCGTCGCCGTTCTGTTTGCCTTGGGCCTGATGTCGAAGCCGCAGGTGATCACGCTGCCGTTCGTGCTGCTGCTGTGGGATTACTGGCCGCTGGGAAGGCTCGCTCTTCGCCCTTCGCCCTCCGCTCTTCGCCAGAATAGCTCAGGTGAAATCTCTGGCGAAGAGCGAACAGCGAATAGCGAATGGCGATGGTTGCTCCTGGAGAAAGTGCCGCTTTTGGCTCTTTGTGCGGCAAGCGCCGTCTTAACTCTGAACGCGCAGGCCGGCGGCGGCGCAACCAGCTATTACGGACATGTCTTGCGCGCTGGAGAACGCGCTCGTCTCCTACGCGCGATATCTGGCGAAGGCCTTCTGGCCATCGCGGCTGGCGCTCTTCTATCCCTACCCGCTCAAGCCGTATCCGCTTTGGCAGGTATGTGGCGCGGCCTTCATCCTGCTGGCTATCACCGCGGCAGTTGTCCTCGCGCATCGCCGGCGCTATCTCACCGTCGGCTGGCTGTGGTTTCTGGGAACGCTGGTCCCGATGATCGGCGTGGTGCAGGTGGGCACGCAGGCCATGGCCGACCGCTACGCTTATCTGCCGTTCGTCGGATTGTTCATCATGGTGTGCTGGCTGGTCGCGGATTGGTCGCCTAGTCGGAGATGGCCAGCACAGGCACCTGCAACCGGCGCGATTGTCGCCGCACTGCTGGGCGGCGTGAGTGTCGTGGTGCTGTTGGCGCTCGCGATGGTCAGCCATCGCCAGGTCAACTTCTGGAACGATCACATCACGTTGTGGACTCACGCGCTGGAGGTTACGCAACGATAACTGGGTCGCGGAGAACAATCTGGGCACGGCGCTGTTAAAGACGGGGCGCATGGACGAGGCGATTCCGCATTTCCGGGCCGCTGCGGCGTTGGATCCCACCGACCCCAACAGCACCATGAACATCGGCACCTACGAGCAAATGCACGGCAACCTTGCCGGCTGCGATTGAGCTATACGGGAAGGCCGCGAGAGATCGCGCGCAACCCCAAGGTCAAGGCCCGGGCGTACAACAATCTCGCTTATGCATACAAAGAGAGTGGTGACTTTGCCGATGCCCGGGCAAGTTTCGAGCAGGCCGTGATCACCGATCCGGAGTTCGTAGGCGCATGGATCAGCCTCGGCCTGGTGGCGCAAAATGCCGGAGATTTACCCCTCGCCGTCACGTTCCTATTCCCAGGCAATGCAGATTCAGTCCGTCCGACTTCGGATATCTGTTACTGGCAGGAGCGCTGGAAGCCAGCGGCGACAAGACCCAGGCGGCCAGGGCCCGGCAAAAGGCAATACTGCTTTCCAACAATATCTCGGCAGCCCAGCGCCACGCCGACAAGCTCCTGGCCCAGTGAGGGATCGGTTAGCGCTGGCCTTCAGGCCAGCGTAAGGGCAGTTTGAAGAATTGGGCTTCAGCCTCGCCGGTACTTCGGCGGAAGCCGCCAATCCGGGACCATTCCCCCGATTTTCAAAAGCATGTAACTCAAGGCGGATTGTGAAGCGCGTCACAGGATTTCAGGCCAGCGCTCGCTTATAATCGCGCTCGCAGGGGGCCAGATGAATTCGGTTGCTTTGGATCCTACGCCGGTGACGCAGACACAGCACAAGCCGCGCCAACTTTTTTCCGTGACGCACAAACAGGCATTAGGTCTCAGTCTCGTTCTCCTCGCGGCCACCATCGCCCTGTACTTTCCGGTAATTCATCATCCCTTCACCAACATCGATGACCAGGGATACGTCTACGAGAATCTGCATGTGCAGGATGGCTTGAGTTGGCCCACCATCAAGTGGGCGTTACTGACGTTTGACGATAACAACTGGCACCCGGTCACCTGGTTCTCGCATGCGCTGGATTGCCAGATGTTCGGCATTGATCCCGCCGGCCATCACATCATGAACGCGGTCTGGCATGCCGATCGACGTGGTGGTGCTGTTTTGGGTGCTGCTGCTGGCGACCGGGTATCTGGGCCGCAGCTTCATGGTGGCTGCGTTGTTTGCTGTCCATCCCATCAACGTTGAATCCGTGGCCTGGATGGCGGAACGCAAGACCCTGTTGAGCACTTTTTTCTTCCTGCTGGCGCTGGGAGCCTACCGCTGGTATGCACGCCAGCCCGGATTCGTCCGATACACCGTCGTCGCCCTGCTGTTCGTTCTGGGCCTGATGTCAAAGCCGCAGATTATTACCCTGCCTTGCGTGCTTGCTGTTGTGGGACTACTGGCCGTTGCAACGGATGAACACGCCCTGGCGCGAACCCGCTGCCGCCAGTCCGCCGTCGCAGTTTGCCCGCAAGAGTCTCTTCTGGCTGATCAAGGAAAAGATTCCGCTGCTGGTAATTTGCGCGGCCAGTGCCCTGGTTACCATGAAGGCGCAACGCGTCGGCCGGCCGCAGCATTGGCCCTATTCAACCTCGATCAGGATCGGCAACGCGATCGTTGCCTATGTCCGCTATATCGGCAAGGCCTTTTGGCCCTCGCATCTTGCCATCATGTATCTCCACCCGGGAGACTCGCTGCGATTTTGGCAGGTGGTCACGGCAGGTTTGGTGTTGCTGGCAATCACCGCTCTGGTCATCGTCGGCCGGCGCTATCGCTATCTGCCGGTTGGCTGGTTCTGGTTCCTGGGAACACTGGTGCCGACCATCGGCTTGATGCAGGTCGGCAGGCAGGCGCTGGCTGACCGCTACGCGTACCAGTCGTTTCTCGGCCTGTTCATTCTGCTGTGCTGGGGTGCTGCCGATTGGGCCAGCCGAAAGCATTGGCCCAAGGCCGTCCTGCCTACCGCCTCCGTCGCCATCCTGCTGATGCTGGCCGTCGTCACGCATCGCCAGATTGGCTACTGGGGCGACAACCTGACCCTGTGGTCGCACGCCGCGCAGGTCACGAAAGACAACTGGGTTGCCGAAGACATGGTCGCAGGCATCCTGCTGATCCACGGGACATCACGATGAGGCCATCGCTCACTACTATGTCGCGGCGGCTCTCAACCCCACCGACGCGGGAAGCAATCTGGCGGTTGCCATCTACGAACAAGGGCGCGGCAACCTGCAGGAAGCGATTCGACGCTACAACCTGGCACTCGTCGAGATGGACGATCCCTTGGAGCAGGCCAAACTCTATCAAAATCTGTCGATAGCGTATCGCGACGCCGGCGAGATTCCGCAATCGGCAGACGCCTTCGCCAAAATGAAAAAGCTGCGGCGCATGCACTGATGCGGTCGGGCATTATCAGCAGAACGCAGCTGCCGCCAATCCTGGCGAACCAGTTGCACAAAACGCTTATTCGAGCGAAAATGCCTCAGCTTGGGCTCCGCGCTGCTTCACCGTTCTCGCGCGGCGAATAGGGAAATCAGCTTCCATAAGAGGGCCTTATGATACCGCAGTTGCAGCGGAGCACTACGGTTTCGTCTCCGGAAAGCGCGGCGCAATGGTCGCTGGCCACCCGGGTTGCCTTTCGCTTCGCCTTTGCCTATTTCCTGCTGTACGTCTATCCGCGGTCCGTCGGATCTCTCGGGGCCTTCGTCAAATACAACAATCCATTGCGCGATCTCTGGCACGCGGTTGTGCCCTGGGTGGGCACCAATGTACTTCACCTCAGCGGCGACTTCACCGAAGTGGCCAACGGCAGCGGCGACCAGCTCTATGACTATGTCCTGCTCTTTTGCATTGCCGTAACTGCCCTGATCGCCACTGCTATCTGGTCCTGGCTTGACCGCAAGCGCCCAAACTATGAAGTGCTGTATCAGTGGCTTCGCATATTCGTGCGCCTTGTGGTCGCGGTTGCCATGATCAGCTATGGCGCGAACAAACTCTTTCGCATGCAGTTTGCAGCCCCGGCATTGACAAGGTATGTCGATACTTATGGCCAAACCTCCCCCATGGGGCTGCTCTGGGCGTTCATGGGATCGTCGCACGCTTACAGCATTTTTGGCGGGGTTGGCGAGATGCTGGGAGGCGTTGCTGCTTACTAGTTCCCAGGTTCACCGCGCTGGGCTCCCTTGTAACCGTGCGCGGTCATGAGCAACGTGCTCATGCTGAACCTCTGCTATGACGTACCCAGGAAGATTTACTCCATTCACCTCATAGCATTCTGCCTTTTCCTGCTGCTTCCCGACATGCAGCGCATAGGGGACTTCTTCCTGCTGGGTCGCAAAGCTGAGCTTTCGCCCACAGTTGAGCTCTTCCAAGAGAAATACATGAACTATGGGGTGGTGGGTCTGCAGTTCATCATCGGAGCAGCTGCCATCATCGTTTGTTCGTACTATGCCTATATCGACCAGGGTAAGAACGAAACTTATATTGAACCGCCCCTTCGCGGCATCTGGTCGGTGCAGGAGTTTACGCTGGATAACGACCTTCGCCCGCCTCTGCTGACCGACACGCAGCGCTGGCAGCGTGTAATCTTCGACGCTCCCGAGATAGTGACCGTTCAATCCATGGATGGCACGTTTAAGAAGTACTATCTTCAACTCGACACCCAGAAGCAAACCATGACGTTTTGGGACACCTCGAATCCACAATGGAGCGCCAAGTTCACTTTCGATGTCGCACACCCGGAGCAGATGAAGTTAGACGGCCGCTTTGGTCAGAACCGGGTGTCCGCGAACCTGAAACGGGCCGATATGTCCGATCCGGTAAAGTTTCTGCTGATTAATCGGGGAATGCACTGGGTAAATCAATATCCTAATAACCGCTGAATAGAGTTATTGGAAGACAGAATCCGGAGAATCCGGACCTTGAACCCAAGTCATTCAGGATCCGCAGACGTCCGGTGAAGCGGGTACGCAAGAACCGTGCCGTCCCTACGGTGTCTGGGTCACAGCGGTGCCGCCGCTCCGCGGGCTCAGATTGTTTTTTCCACTTTACCGCGGGCTCACACCCGCGGCTAACACAGATGTCGCCGCTGCGCGGCTGGTCACACCGCAACTTCCGGCGCTTCGCTGCGGATCAATCCTTCTTCGCCTTGGCTTTTCCCATCGCGATCGGGCTTCCTGCTTAATAACCAAACCAGGTTCAGCAGCAGCACAGGCTCAACCGGCTTACGATAGCGACCCTCGGTGATCACCGCATTTTGCAGCGCCATCACCAGCGTAAACAGGGTGACCGCGACAGGAATCAGGTCAAACCGGCGGCGAGCGAATTGCCGCGCATTGCCTACGAAGACGAAAAGAATCAACGGCGCCCAAAGCCAGCGGGCACGATATTCCAGATGGCCATCCCACTGGTTTGCGGCGCTCTCCGGCCACGATGGATCGAAGAAGAAGAGAATGATATTCTCGCGCCACTGCGCCAGCAACTCCCTGGGGTCATCATTGAACGAGTCACTGGCGGCTTTCCAGTCTCGTTCTCCATACGATCCATCGATAGTGATGTCGGCTTCGGAATTCCCATAGGCACGCCGCATGGCCCAGTGGCTCAGGGGCTCGAGGGGTCTTATGAAACAGCTAGGGGAGCCAAATTCGAAATCGAACTCACTATCGCTCGCCTTCCCGTGCTCCGCCTCGTGGGATGGAGGATGAAAATGAAAATGAGTCAATCGCGTCCCTGACCGAAGTAACAATCGGGGCTGCCACGGATTACCGAACGGCGCAATAAATCCCAGTTCCACCTTACTGCGTACCCCCTGCGGGATTAGCATGACGATGGCCAGCAAAGCTCCTATAGCAATGTCCCGAAGCGGCGTAGACTTCTTCCACCAACCCCACAGGAAACAAACCACTGCCAGGGGAACAACGGTTGGCTTGGTCAGTGAAGCTAGTGTCCAGAAGAATATTGACGTCAGAAAAGCTTCCGTACCACCTTTGCGCAGATAGCGCGCTGTCATCCACAGGGCAACACCTTCGAGGAGCAGCAGCAGCGTCTCCATCATGATGAAGTGGTAGATCACGAACAGCGACGGAGTCCACGCAATCAGGGCCCATACCCATAGAGCTGGTGTTTTCTGTAGTCCGAAATTCCGTGCCGCACGGTAATAAGTCCATGGCATTAGCACTGAAAGCAGTGCCGATGCGAACGCAATCAATAATCTGTTGTCGGCTGTGAGATGGTGTAGTACCGATACATAAACCTGATAGACAATCGGGTCCGCAGCACCTATATAGCCACCTCTGGGAAAATAAACTCCATTGTGCCAATGGCGCCCCATGTCAGAAAAAATGTAGTCCATTGGGTTGTGCACAAAGCAAATAAACACGCGGAAGCAGGACGCCGCGACAATCAGAATGACAAGCAGCTTATAGGGAAGGTTCTGCTTCGAGAGGCGAGTCATTAGTACGTTTTTTTCTCCTTTTACTTCCGCGGCTTTCTCATGGCCGCCCAGATTACGATGAGCAGCGCCAAGACCCCAACAGATTAATTCATTGTTGGACGACCCAGGGGCGTTGATCTCGGATTTCTGTTGCTCAAAACCCAAACCAGGTTTAGAAGAAGCAAGGGCTCAACCGGCTTGCGATAGCGGCCCTCAAGAATGGCCAGATTCTGCAGCGCCATGAATAGCGTGAACAGAGTTACAGCTACAGGAATCAGGTCGAAGCGGCGCCGCACGAACTCGCGGACGTTACCTACGAAGACGAAAAGAGTTAACGGAGCCCAAAGCCAACGACCCCAATACTCAAGATGGCCGTCCCACCCTCCAGCTGCGACTTCCGGCCAGGACGGGGCGAAGAAGAAGAGGATGATATTCTCGCGCCATTGAGCCAACCACTCGGCTGGATCATGATTGAACCGCTCATAGGCCTCCTTCCAGTCCCGTTCGCCATGGGCAGCGTTAATCGTGAAGCTGGCCTTGGTATCACCCCACGCTCGGCGCATGGCCCAGTGGCTCAGGGGCTCCAGCGGCCGGATGAAACAACTTGGATTAGCGAATACGAGGCTCTCAACACCCCCATCGAGGCCATAAAAGCGAAAAGAAATGGCTCGTGTCCCTGCCCGAAGTGCGATGCGGGGCAGCCAGGTGTTTCCAAATGGTGCTACAAACCCAAGTTCTAACTTGGTCCGGATCGCTTGCGGCACAAGCATACCAGCCGCCAGGAGGGCCCCCACAGCAATGTCCCGAAGAGGAGTGGAACGTTTCCACCACACCCAGAGGAAACAGATTCCAGCTAAGGGAACCACAGTGGGTTTGGTGAGGATGGCAAGCATCCAGCAAAAAACTGCGAGCAGAAACGGGTTTGTTCCGCCCTTCCGCAGGTATCGCGCCGTCGTCCAAAGAGCGACACCCTCGAGCAGAAGCAGCAGGGTCTCCATCATGAGGAAGCGGAAAATTACGACCAGCGACGGAGTCCACGCTATGAGCGCCCACACCCATAGAGAGGGGGTTTTCGCCAGCCCAAAATTCCGTGCTGCACGATAAAACGTCCAGGGCATGAGCACGGAAAGAAGGGAACACGCCGCAGCCACTAGAAATCTGTTGCCGGCTGTGATCTTTTGCAGGGCAAATATGTATACCTGATAACCAATTGGGTCTGCGGCGCCGTCATACCCACCTCCCGGAAAATGCAGTCCATTGGCCCAGTGCCGCCCCATGTCGGAGGCGAGATAATCCATTGGGTTGTGCTGAAAGCAAACAAATATCCGGAGGCATGATGCTGCGATGATGAAAGTGACGAGCAGCCTATACTGAACGGCCTGCTTCGAGAGGCGAGTCATTAGTACGTTTCTTTTCCTTCCACTGAGTGCGATGATGTGGCTGACACAAGAGCCGGCAAAAGTCGCACCTGGACCTACCGGGGAGGATAGCTTGCCGAATGCCGAAAGCATTCCACCGCTTTCGCGTGGTCGCCCAGATCACGATAAGCAACGCCCAGATTACGCCAAAGCAATGCCCTTCTGTCGTCCGCCAGTGTCCGGTCGTTGAGGGCTCGCTGGTAATGAGATACCGCTCCTGGCAGGTCTCCGATCGCTTGCTCATAGTAGCCAATTTCCGAATTGCTGTATGCGTCATCGGGATTGACGGCCGCCGCCCGGTAGAGATATTCCAAGGCTTCAAGGGGCTTTTGCTGCGCTCTCAGGCACACGGCATAGTTGTCCTGAGCGATCCAATTGTACTTATTGACCTCCGCAGCGTGCTTCCATAAGGTGTACTCGTCTTTCCAGTAGCCGATCTGACGATAGCTGACGATAGCTAAAGCCAGCAGGACCATGGCACTGGCGCCGGCAAGCCACGCCCGGGAAATATGCCGCTGCTGCGCCAGGTCCGCGATGCCCCAGCACACCATGATAAACACGCCGAGGTATGCCTGATAGACAAAGCGGTCCGCGCTTCCCTGTTGCGACGGCTGAAGAATTCCCACCATGGGCACCAGCGTGCCCAGAAACCAGAACCAACCCACGGGCAGATAGCGATGGCGCCGGAATGCCACTACGGCTACGCTGATTCCGACCAGCAACGCCAGGATTGCCAGGACCTCCCATGTGGAGACGAACTTGCCCATCTGGGGCGATTCCGGCCCCATCCCCGACGGCCAGAAAACGTTACGGATGTACAGCCAGTAGGAAAAGATCGCATTCTTCAGGCGAAGGCTAAGTGGCGGCATCAATCCGCTTCTGACCGACTTCTGGGTATAGATTGTCAGCACCGCGTCGAACAGGCACAGGACCAGCAGCGGCAACTTTTCCATCACCAGCCAGGAAAAACTTTTTCGCGGAAATACCGTTGCCGGAGGATGGGCGGTCGCGGGTTCGCGCCAGGGCGTGTCCATCCGCTGAAGAGGCCAGTAGTCCCACAGCAGCAACACACAGGGCAGGGTAATTATCTGGGATTTCGCCGCCAATCCCAGGCCAAACAGTAGGAAGACGGCAATGTAGCGACCGTCTCGGGGCTTGCGAACGTACCAGCGATAGGCTGCGAGGGTGAGCAGGAAAAACAGCATGCTGAGCATGGTCTTCCGCTCCGCAATCCAAACCACCGGCTCCACATTCATGGGATGGACAGCGAATAGCGCCGCCACCATGAAACTCCGCGCGGTCGCCCCTGTCGCGCGCTTCAGCACCCAGAAAACCAGGATGGCGTTTAGCGCCTGCAACAGCACGCTGACCATGTGGTGTCCCGCTGGATTGGCGCCAAACAACTGGTAATCGATGGCATGCGAAAGCCAGCTCACCGGGATCCAGTTGGCGTAGTTCATCTCCCGGACCGACCACCACACGGTCTTCCAGTTCAGGGTATGCAGATGCACGTTATCGACGATGTAAACGTGATCATCCAGTCCACTCCAGGGATGGGTATGCACCTGGTAATACAGAGCGAAGGTTGCAATTGTCAGAAGCGAAATCAACAGAAAGGTTCGCGCGGTGGAATCCGTCTCCAGGAATCTGCGTTTCCCCGGAAACTCACTCTGAGGCTGTGCGCCAATGGAAGCCATGAGTCCCTCTGAATGGCGGGAAGTATATCCCAAGCTTCGTCGCTGTTAAGTCCATTATGCAATACCGCCGGCCTCGTGCGTCGCCGACGGCAACCAAGCACGCGCATATCTCGCTTCGGAAGTCGACGGCCAGGGGCATTAAGGTCCATTTCCGGACGAAGGAAGAATCTGCCCGGCTGGCCCGCGGTCGAGTTGCTGGGCCTGGCCCTTAGCCAGCGTCGCCACCCTCTCTTCGGCCCGCTGTTCGTCTGTCACTCGTCCTTGCCGCCCATAGAGTTTTGCCAGGTGAGACCAGGCGTCGGCGGCGTCGGGGTCAAGTTGGACGGCCTCTTCCTGGAAGGAAGTGGCCCGCGTCAAGTCACCAAGGGCCCTCCAACAGGCTGCCCGCCCCTGGGCCACGTCGAATTTGAAGCTGCGCCCTTCGTTCACCTCGAGCATCTCCGGGGAAGCATTGTCTACAGCTTCATCCAGTGCTTGCAACGCCGCTTTGGGCTGCCCTGTCACTAGCGCCAGCCGCGCCAGCTTCAACAGCGCGCGTGACTTCATGCTGCGGCCGGACGATAGCTGCACCGCTTGTTGCAGAGCATGGGTGGCCTCGGGAATCCGCCCCTCGCGATCGTAAAGGTCGCCCAGCGCGAACCACACCGGAGCATTGCCGGGCGAAAGAGAGATTGCCGCCAGCCACTCGCGTTCCGCTTCAGGGCGCCGGTCCATGGCATTGAGAATGTTGCCCCGCACCCACCGCAAGAGTTCGTGATCAGGGAAAATCATGAGCGCCCGGTCCGCTGCCGCAAGAGCGTCTGTATTCCGGTCAAAAGTGGAGAGGACCCAAGCAGTATTGACCCATTGATGGAAGGAGCGGGCGCTTTGATCCAGCGATTCCAGCGGTAGCGGCACGGTGGCACAGTTCACTTGCAAACGGTTGATTATGCCTTCGGTTTCCGGCGTGCGGCGGAGAAAAACCGCGGAAACCTCGTCCAGGTAAACCGGCTGCCAGCTCGTGCTGCTGCACAGATCCTTCAGGCGCAGCAAGGATATCTCATCGCTGGCCAGCGAAAAGATGAGGGTGTTGATGTTGTAGCGGTCTGCCTCGTGCTGCCACAGTGGCGAATCGAGTGGTGTCCGCTGAAGTTGATATTCATGCTGGAAACCCTCGGCTCCAAATGGAATGGCCCGGCCGTCGAAGTAGTCGCGGTATTTGAGGCCGAGCTTCCATACCAGGTAGCCGCCTTCGTCGTAGGTGTTGAAAATCTCTCCGGGAAGGTTTTCCCGCTCGACGAACTCGGCTGCCCCTTGGGGGAAACACCATGCCAGGCCGGTGCCGAAAACCGACCTCTTGTCGGTTGCTAGATACATACGATTGCTTACGACATCGGCTACGCGCACCAAGGCGAGGGTAGCGATTATAGCCACGGCCGCAGTAGCGAGCAGGGCGCGGATCCGCTGATTGGGGACCCACAAACGAATCTGCGGCACCGCTGCAATCAGAATTGCCCCTCCCACTACGACCACGACACATGCGGTCAGGGCCTGCATCCGAATGTGCCGCGTGGTCTGGTACATTGCTCCCACCAGCAGGATGGCCGCCCCCGGTCTGCGTTGCGGCAGCGCCGCCAGTGCAGCAACGATCACGACCACCAGCAGCAGAGTGACTGTGCCCTTCGGATCCCGAAGCGAAAAACCACTGAGGCTCCCGGACCAACTCCATTGCAAGTTGGCCCACTCCTGGATGACTTGCGAGTGCAGCGCCATGGCGCGATCTTGACGGATCAAGGCCTGATAGATTCGCCATCCCCAGGGGTTCGCCAACGTAGCGAGTGCAGTAGCGGCAAACCATGGAATAGCGCGCTTCAGCCTCTGGACAGCCTGGCTCCGCCGCGTCGCCGAAGACAACAGCTCCAGCAATTCCATGCCGACGAACGCCAGCATCAGTACCAGTCCTGCGGCAAAGCCGAGGTGGAGATTGACCCACGCCAACATCAGCAGGGGCAAACACCACAAGGGAGCGCGACTGGTTTGATAATTCTGCCAAAGAATCGAGAGATAAGCTGCAAACAGGATGACGGTAAACATTTCAGCGCGCGGAGAGGTGCGCACAGCGATGAGAGGCATGGCGAGAATCGCAATGCCCGCGCTGAATGCGGAGCCACGGCGGAGAAGCAACGCCACCGTTCCCAGACACGCAGCTGCCCCAGCCCATGAAAGCAAGCCATATCCGCCGAGCAGGAAAATGGCATATAGCACCAGCCCGGAACCAACCGGATAAACCCACGGTTCTCCTGAGGCTGTGTAGGAAAAGACGTCAGTCGAAAAAATATGATGATGCTGCGCGACCCAGCGGCCCGTTGCCAATTGCCAGCCAAGATCGGGATCGGAAACCGTCTTCAGTCCGGCCAAAAATGCATATACCAAGGCAGCGGCGCCCAGTACCAGGAACAAACGCCGTTCCAGAACAGAAGCATCGGTGGTCAACGGGTATAATGGGGATGGTTCGCTTCTCAAGCTGACACTCTGCACTGGCACCTGGGCGCAAACGGCGCTTCACGATTTTACCAGCGGCAGCGACGAAGCAACATCCGTGGGGCACTCCGGTATTCGATGCGATCGGCAACCTTTGCCGCAGCGTGTCGCCGGCGGAATAAACGGACTGGGCGTCGTCTGGGAACCTCGACAATTGCCAGCACAGGAACTCCAAAGTAGGCGCTACCTTGGCGCACAGCCTAGGCCGATCAACCCCCGAACCTTTATCTACCTTGTAGTTTTGTTGGTTGGCTGCTCCGCTGTACTGGATACAGTTGTCGCGCTGAAGATGTTCGGCACCGCGGACGAGCGGAAGCACTCCCTATATGGCTTGCACATCCTCCACTTCCAGCCGGATCGTCTTGACCTGACTGCCGGAATCTATTTTGACAGCCAGATGCCTATCTCGGCATTCAACGCCGTCCCCCATGTCGTCGGTCTCTATCTTCAGAAACACCATGTATTTCCGCACTTCGCTTCGCTTCTCAGTCAGCCCAGAGCGGCCCGGTTCCCAACCATCCTAGCTACTCTCGCCTTGACAGTAATGGTTTGTTTTTGGGCCTATGAGCTCTACGGCCCGGAATCGGCGTTGGCCAGTTGTGTTCTTTGTATTCTCTCCCCCAGCCTCATCGCACACGGAACCTTGATAACTACAGACATGTATCACGCCCTGGGCGTGGTCGGATCGTTGTTTTTCTTTCGCCGGTTTCTTTTCCAGCCTACATTAAGAAATGCACTCCTCAGCGGCCTGACTCTGGCGCTGGCGCAGATCGCAAAACCGTTTGCGATCATTTTATATGCTGTCGTTTTCGTTGTCTTAGTACTTGGAAGCTTCGGACCCACCAAGCTGCCATCCCTGACACCCCGACGTATTGCTGTATTCGCGGCGATTGCTGCTGTGTCGTTCCTCGCTGTCATCAACATTGCCTACGCCTTCGACCGGACCTTCCTGCGTCTGGGATCTTATAGTTTCCAGAGCGCTTCCTTTACCAAGCTTCAGAAGATGCCTCTGCTTGATCAACTTCCTATACCCGTTCCATACCCCTTTCTACAGGGGCTTGACATGATGAAGTATGGTGAGGGAACGGGCGCTAAGTTGGGCAACGTATATTTATTAGGTAAATTGGGTGACTCCCATGACCCAGCATTTCACGGTTTCAAGTCGTATTACGCCGTCGCCTGGTTTTTCAAAGAGCCTATCGCGCTTCAAATCCTATTTTGGTGGGGTATAGTTTGGATTTGCAGGAACCGAAAACTAGCGGATTTTCTTTATGGAGAAGGACTGCTACTGGCGGCTGCGGTAATTCTAGTCGTCTGGTTTTCCTTTTTCAGTAGAGCTCAGATCGGCATCAGGCATATTCTACCGGCCCTGGCGATCGAAGTTATCATCGCGGGAGCACCTTTTTCGAATTTCTTTTCGACGTCCTGGCCTAAAAAGGCCATCCTTTCTATCCTGGTGTTATGGATGGCTGGTTCGGTCGCAAGCTACTACCCACACATGATTCCTTACATGAATGAGTGGGTGTTTGACCGCCGTCTTTCCTACAAGATTCTTGCGGACAGTAATCTAGATTGGGGACAAGATGGCGAGGTCGTTCAAGAGTTTCTCAGAAACAACCCCGATGTAATCCTCGATCCGCCAGGACCTGTAGCTGGTCGTATCCTCGTCAGTGCCAACCGTCTGACCGGCATACATCGATGGGAGCCTTCCGCGGTTTACCTGGCCATGCACTATAAACCCGTGGCCCAGGTAGGATATGCGCACTTCCTGTTCGTCGTTCCCGAGAAAGACATACCTTCCCTGAAAGCGGAACCTCTTCCGCCGCATGACTATAGTGATCAATAGTAGCTTGGGCCTTTAATCGGCACGCAGATTATCGGCGCCATTTCGCCGCGCGTCCAGGAGGGCGAGAGGATTCTACAGCCTATCGTGATGCATTTTGTCTATGACGACGGCGCCCGCAACCTGCGCGGGCGAAGAGTCAAAACATCAGTTCAGCAGTCCGTACATGTCCACTTGCTGCTGCGCGCCAACAAAGACATGCCCGTCAGCCACAGCAGGAACAGCAAACTTGGCAGGCAGTCCCGCCTGGTCGCGTGATGCGTTTTGCTGGGAGTTGTAGAGCTCGGTTGCCAGATTGCTCGCATCGTAGGCTCGCAGAACGGCGTTGCCTCCGTTGTTGAAATTGTCGGTCTCGATTATCCACACGATTCCATTGCTGGTGCCGTTGGATGAGACCGCCGGCGTTGGTCCGGGAAAGTTGAATTTCTCCGGTGACTCCGAAGTGGGAGCAGTGGAAAGAAGCTCAGTCTGGGGATTGAAAGAAAAGACCTTGAGGTAGTCGTCGTACGCACCGAAATAGGCGTTGTTGTTCCAGAACGTAGGGCTGCCCCACACACCGTGTGTGGCGAAGGGCAGAGTCTGCACGATCTGATCGTCATTGCCGGAATGGAAGTGGCCCATGTTGTCGCGGTTGATTAGATCAATGGTGCCCTCTTTGCCGGCCTGCAGCAGCAGATGAGGGTAGGTGCCGGATTGGTCGGGCAGCAAAACCACGCCGCCGGAGCCAACATCGGTGTCATTGTGATCCAGCATCGCCTGATCCCAGGGAGTGAAGTAATCGGCGACTGCGAGACCCGACCCAGACCAGGTCAGCCGTACGACGCTGTCGCCATAGTCAATGCCGCCGGAACTGACGTCAAAATACCCATTGCCGGTCGTCGCATAGATTGAGCCAGCCGCATCGGCTGCCGATCCAGAGCCGCCGCCCCAAATGCCTCCCTCGTAGCCGTTGGGTGTGTCGATAAAAACACCGCTGGCAGCCAGGCTGGTTTTGTCGAATGACATGAGCCAGCCGTGATAGGAGTTCAGATCGCAGAACGATCCAAAAGCCACGAATACTTGCCCGTCGGCGAGGAGCAGACTGCCACGCTGGCGCTGCAGCAAGGCGTTGAAGTTGACGGTGCCCCCGAGAGATCCGCTGCCGATTCCACGCGCCAGGGCGGCGATGGTGTGAGGAGCTACCTTGTCGAGGCCGGTCGTTATGTCCAGCGCATGCAGCCGGTGGTAAAAGGTCTTGAGTTGAGTTTGCGGATTATACTGCTTGGTTTCCACTGACACGTAGAGGGTATTGGTCGTGGTATCGATCACCGGGGTGCCTGTAATCCCGATCTCGGGAACGAGGTCGGTGCAATTCACATCGGTGCTCGAGACCGTGCTCACGATCGTCTGCAATCCCGAGTTAGCCAGGAAGTTGGTATGCCAGAGCTGTTGTCCGCTGTTTACGTCGAAGGCATAGAGCTGATCGTGCTCGGTTGCGACGAACAGAACATTGTGGGATGTACTCCCGATGGTGAGGTTGGGCAAATACAGGGGCTGCGCGTAGACGTAGCCTTGTACGTTAAACACCATTTTCAGGCCAAATTGCGCGACATTAACATTTGTCGGCGTGAGGATGGTCTCGTTCGTGTTTGCGCCGGATCGGCTGATGTCGTACTTATACGTCGTGATCGGAACTTGCGCTGTCAGCAGGCAGCTACACAGCACCGCAAAGCAGGCGGCAGCAAAGCCATAGATTTTTCTCGTCTTCATCAAAACGTGATCGTCCTTGACAGTGCATGGTCTTCTACAGACCTCGCGGCCGTCTAAATTGTTGGGAAGAGAGTCGCGGAATTATCCTATGAAATCGCGGCACGCACAATGGAATTCGTGCGCGACATAATAAGGGAGCAGCTTTCCGATACTTGACAGGGCTGTCGATATACCGCAGTCCGGCGCGCCTGGATGGCGGAAAGAATATCCGAAACTATGCCGGCTGCGAGGACCACTTTGCAAGGCGTCAGCCGGTGCGCTGAACAAACTGGACAGCGCAAAGGCGCAATCTCGCTGATGAAGACGATGGCGGGCAAAAAAAAGAAGCCGGAGCACTAGGCTCCGGCTCGAAAAGACCTGGGGGAAGGGTCGAGTGAATTAGAACAGCTTGCGGCGCAGCATGCCAGCCAGGCCGAGGATGCCAGAACCGAACAGCATGATGCTGCTGGGCTCAGGAACCGTGCCGGTCGTGGTGGTGCTGGTGCTGGTGCTGGTGGTCGTGCTGGTGGAGCCCAGAACCGTGAACGCTTCCGAAGGAATCGTTCCGACGGAGCTCTCAGAAGCCGAAGACGGACCAGAGTTCTCGTCCCAGTAAACTGGGTCGCCGCTCGGTACGGTGGCATTCTGCAGGTTCAACCAGTAGGTGCCGCTAGCAAGATTCGGACCTGCGAAGCTGGTGTTCTCCTGGCAAACGTTGTAGCCGAAGGAGTTGGAGGTGCAGCCGCCCTGGGTGAAGTTGACGGTCTGATCAAAGTAGCTGGTGCCGCCGTTTTCGCCCGAGGTGATGGACAGTTCGGCGTTCGTCAGTGTGTCGCCCGGGAACAGCCACATACCGAAGCTGGCGCCAGTGATGGTGGTGTTATTGTTAGCAACGTTGAATGTGTCGCTAACGATGAAACCGAAGTTGACAGTCCAAGCATCGGTGTTGCCATTGATAGCGCCGTTGTTATAGACAGTCTGCGCCATAACAGGAACAGCCGCCAGTGTCAGGCATAGTGCGAGCAGTGACAGCGAAGCGATACGCATTTTCAAGGATCGAACCCTCCTTTAGGTTCAATTCACGTACAGACCCAATTTGCCCCATAGCGAGAGAGGCTGTCCTAACAAAGAGCAATCCTCGTGCCACGGTAAGTCCAATGATTCCCGTCGCTTCGGAGAATTGACTGTGCAGGTGTTTGCGACATTGTTCTACGCGATTTCCCTCACGCCTGGATGACGCTTGAGACTATAGTGCTAGCAACAGTCACCAAGATGGCGTTTGTTCGCCCCAACGAAGCACCCTCAAGCACCTACTTTCGGATTTCAGGAGCATGGAAACCGCCGATGTGCGAAACGTGTGGGATTCCGTTTAAGATGAGGCCGTATGACAATCGCTGGGACCGGTGCTAAGGGTCGCGGTATTGCTTCGCCGGAGAGACAATTCCGGCCCGCCGCAGCCCTCTCTGCTTCTTCCCTGGGTGTGCGAGGACTCGTTTTTGCGCTTCTCCTGGTGATCCTCACCCTTGCAGCCTATTATCCGGTGAACCGGCTTCCATTTATCGCTGTCGATGACGCCGCGTACGTGACAGACAATCTCAACATCAAGTACGACTTGAACTGGCAGACTGTAAAGTGGTCGTTCACGACTTTCCACGCAGCCAACTGGCATCCCTTAACTTGGCTATCTCATTCTCTGGATTGTCGGCTTTTCTTCCTCAATCCGGCCCGGCACCATGATGTAAACCTGTTGCTCCATCTCCTGAATGTCTTGCTGCTCTTCGGGGTCCTGCGGCGGGCAACTGGCTGCGGGGTCCGCAGTTTTATGGTGGCTGCACTGTTTGCCGTGCATCCCATTAATGTTGAGTCCGTCGCTTGGGTCGCCGAACGCAAGAACGTGCTCAGCATGTTGTTTTTCTTGCTGGCGCTGGGAAGCTATCGGTGGTACGCGCATAAGCCCCGAGTGGGTCGTTACTGTGCGGTTGGATTCCTGTTCGCATTGGGTCTAATGGCGAAACCACAGGTCGTCACCTTCCCCTGCGTACTGCTGCTGTGGGACTATTGGCCTCTGCAGCGGATGTTCCCTTCCGCGCCCCCGGAGCCTTCTTCCGGCCCAGCGCCATCGGCCACCATCCCCCCTAGGAGTCTCCCCTGGCTGATACTGGAAAAGCTTCCCCTTCTCGCTCTTTCCGCAGCTAGCGCGGTCATAACGGTAAAAGCGCAGAGGGCGGGTGCGGCCATGGATACAGCCTTGAGTTCGTATCCGTTTTCCAACCGCCTGGGGAACGCCGCCCTATCTTATGCGCGGTATATGGGAAAGGCATTCTGGCCGTCACATCTTGCGTTCTTCTACCCTCATCCCACTGGCTCTCTCCCTACCTGGCAAGTAGCAACGGCACTTCTCTTCTTGCTGGCCGTGACCGCGATTGTCATCAGAAACCGTCATCGCCGCTATCTGCCGGTGGGGTGGTTTTGGTTCCTCGGAACATTGGTGCCGATGATCGGCCTGGTGCAGGTAAGTGCCCAGGCGATGGCCGACCGGTATGCGTACCTCCCCTTCGTCGGGCTCTTCATCATGGTGTGCTGGGGCATACCGGACTCTCTGGAACAATTACGTCTGGGCGGGCGTTGGGTGCCTGGTGTCGGGGTCGCGGTTTTGTTGGGGTTGATCTTCGTTACCCACCACCAGCTCGGCTACTGGGTCGACGACCTCACGCTGTGGTCGCATGCTGCAAAGGTCACAAGCGGCAACTACCTCGCCGAGGACATGATAGGCGCGTCACTGGTAAACGAGGGGTTATCAAGGCAAGCCATAGGCCACTTCAGAGCCGCGGCGGCAATTTACCCGTCCGCGCCTGTCACCTACTATTACATTGGCTCCTATGAGCAGCAGCGTGGAAATTTAAAGGAAGCCGTTGAACAATACAAGAAAGTTATAACCCTGACGCAGAACGACCCGGCAGGCGGTGCGAGCCTAAGAGCCACGACCTTTATGAACATGAGCTATGCCTATCGCGATCTTGGGGACTACACAAAAGCTGCGGAAAGCTCTACCCTGGCGGCGCAGCAGCGCCGACCATAGTTACCTGACCCCCTGGCAATTGTTTTGCACGAACAGGACAAATTCGGAAAATTATCCTTGCCTTTCGCCCGGCAGCTGGAGTATCTCTCTGTTCGCTGTCGTTTCCAGGTCCTGCGGACGCTGCCCGTGACTCGCCTCTTCCAGAACCAGCTCTCCGCAGCGTTGCCCGGCGCTGAGGCTGTTGAGGAGCGACGAAATGAAATCTCGCAAGCAAGTCTGGCTTGCTGCATTGTGTCTGTTGTCCGTTACGGTGATCACCGCCAGCCTTACACCTCGGGCGAGGAGCGCTCCAACCGCCCAGCATTCCGTGAGCCGAGCATCAATTGCCCAGCCCGCCACTTATATTTCGAGCGCCTCACTGCGAGCCGCAGCGGTTTCGGACGCCATGCTGCTGCCTGACGATGACAGCGCGGCGCGTCTCCACGACGCTGATGGGGACGCAAATCCCTACCTGCCTGCGGTCGAGGAGTTCGCGCTGACCCCGCCGAATCCGGCGCTCAACGTTAACCAGACCACGCTCGCGGTGCGCTTTCAGGAATCAGTCGTCGCCAAGCTGGGGTCGCAGCTCCCGATGACGTTGGCTGGTCAGCGTGTGGTTCTGCAGCGGTCGACGGATGATCGTAACGTGTTCTCCACGCAGGTTGACTTCAATTGGGCGGCGTTCGTAAAGCAACAGCAGCATCGCAAGGAATTGGCAAGCATGGGTACGGTCGTCCCGGTTTACCAGGGGCGCATTTTCCTCGGCAGGGAGAAGATGCAATTCCTCGATCCGGCGAAGATACAGGCCGCCCTGCAATCGCACGAAACAGTTCGATTTTCGCCCCAAATTCTCACCGGAGGAGACAACATCACAGTCGTGCCGAGCCATGAGCTGATGATCATCGACCCCCATGTGGTGGAGGACGGAAGCCGGGAGAGCCAAGGCGGCGGACAATTGGGACGCACCTACGACGCCTGTCTGAGCGTTCCCGGCAATCCCCTGGGGGCGTGGACATTTAAGACGTTGTGGATGTCCGTTGTAAACACCACAAGTGTTGCAGTAGCGGAGCAGGCGTTGCAGTCTTTCCTCAGTACCTGGCAAAGCAACCAGACGATAAACACCAACTTTGTAGTCGTCCCAAGGAACAGCTCGTCAGACCCGTCGTTAGGCATGTCAGGACTCTTACAAAACTGGCCTAAGGATCCCTCGTTCAATAGCCACTGTGCCGGCGGGCACTGCCCCTCGCTGGAGGCGCCGGTGCGATTGAATGCAATCGTAAATCGTATCGACTTGTCGGGGCAGCCCAACCAAACCGCGGGCGGAGAACTCAGGTTCGTTTTTGGCGTCACCGCGGGCGTAGGCTCCGAGGGACAATGCTTTCGAGACACCGCGCAAGGATCAGGCGACAATGTCTTCTTCAACATCATCTTCGAGTTCCATGTCCCACGTTTGTTCACTTTGTCCCAATGGGCCGCCGCGTGGGACAGCCTCCCAAAGGATAATTTCGATTACGAGAATTGCCCCGCCGACGGCTGCTATGTCCCGCTGCTCGAATCGACGATAACTGACAAAGTCGTGCAAGCAACCTCCTGCACCGATCCCAACGGCCACCCAAATACTTGCCTGTTTCACATCCGGACCAATGAATTCGAACTTCGCGACGAGCACCTGCAAAACGGCAATTTCTGGGAACAGCGAGAGTTTTACATTCAGACGTATGGTCCACCCAACATCATCGCCGAGAAAGACGTAGCGCAAACTCCCGACGGTAGCTTTAACACCGCCGGCCAAATGAACTCCGGTAATCAACCTCAGTGCCAGGGCAATTTTACGGTGGTTGATGGTAACCTCGTGCCTCCTACTTGCAGTTCACTGAGTCCCGCGACCCTCGCAACCTACATGTCCGCCTTTGGATCCCAAATCGTTGAGACCCAGGGAACTCTACAGGTGCCCGATGACTTCCCGAAAGGGCAGCCGTTCCTTGGCGGTTCGGCTTTCAATGGCTTCAACAATCTTGGCCTTTCCAATGGATTTTGGAATGCCACCGGAATCGGCGGGAACGAGGCTAATGCGAGAAGGTTCTTCTCGATGAACACCTGCCAGGGATGCCATGGGGCGGAGACCCATACCCAGGTGTTCGAGCAGGTGATAAACCGCAAAGCCGGAAATCCATCTACTCTCTCGCCCTTCCTTCTTGGCTGTGTGCCTCCGAGTGGCGGCGGGATCTGCACCACCTCGGGAAACCCTGGCGGAGATAGCTGCCTACCCGGGACCATTGAAGAATGCCAGCTGGACACACCCGGTCAGGAATTGGTACCAGACCCGTCGGGACTGAGCCAGACAGGCTATGCGTTCGGCGACATCGCCCGTCGCATGGTGAACCTGACGACCATCCTGAGCCCAGCGAACGAGCTTTTCCTGCCGTTCATTAGTCCAAAGATCGGGGTTCACTAATGCCCGAAGGGGACGGCCTTCAGGCCGTCCGTAAATGCCGCAATATCAATGCGGCTTTACAGTTTGCTGAAAAACTCTTTTTTAGGTCATTTCGAACAAAAAAACCGTCGCAAGTTATTGAATCTTCATTCGTCGAAATGACCGAAATTACTAAGTTGGTTCCTTTTTCAGCAAACTGTTTAGCCGCTGAGGGACTTCGCCTTGACTTGATCGGGACTTCCTCAAGAATTCCGGATTCCGCACGGGCGAGTCATTCGGCAGCCGGAATGCCTGGGCTTCCACGTCACACCCCGATCGCCTGCTGAATCGCCGTAGCTATGGCATCGGTATGGCGGCGCATCTGGTGCTCCGACTCGGCTTCGATCATCACCCGCGCCAGCTTCTCTGTCCCTGAGTAACGCACCACCACCCGCCCATTACCTTCGAGTTCGCTTTCAGCTTTGCGGATCGACTCCATCACCTGCGGCAACTGTTCGAAAGGCCGTTTCTCGCGCACATGTATGTTCTTGATCTCCTGGGGGAACACCTTCATATCGGTGACCAGCTCGGCCAGCGGCTTGCCGGTGTGCGCCATCACTTCCAGAACGCGCAGCCCGGTCAGGATGCCATCGCCCGTCGTGGTGTCGATATCGCGGAACAGGATGTGGCCTGACTGCTCGCCGCCGAGGGTTGCGCCCGTCTTGAGCATCTGCTCCAGCACGTATTTGTCTCCCACCGGGGCGCGCAGCATGGTGATACCGCTGCGTTTCAGAGCAGCCTCCAATCCCATGTTCGACATGGTGGTCGCCACAACCATGTCGTTGTGCAGCCGGACATGCGTCTGCATGTCGCGGGCGGCCAGCAGCAGGACGCCGTCGCCGTTGACTACATTCCCGCCGGCATCGGCGAACAAAGCCCTGTCGGCATCGCCGTCGAAGGTGATGCCGAGGTTGTATTTTCCCTTCGCGGCGGCGACCGCTTGACCGACGTGTTCGGGATGAAGCGCTCCGCAACCGGCATTGATGTTGCGCCCATTGGGTGCGATGTGGAGAAAGTCTGCGGCAATTCCGCAGTCCCTGAAGACCAGCGGAGCAATGGTGCTGGCGGCCCCATTGGCGCAATCCACCAGAACTCGCAATCCGCTGAAATCGGTTTCCCTGACGAAATCCGCCAGCCAATCAGCATATTGCTCACGCAGCTTGCCATCGCCCGGGAGCATCTCGGCACCAGGTACCACGTTGTGGGAGGCAGCCTCGGCCAGTTGCTCGATGTGGGCAAAGATGTCCGCCTCGATCGCGTGCTCCAGTTCGTCAGAGAGCTTATAGCCGTCGGCGCCGAAGATCTTGATGCCATTGTCTTGCCAGGGATTGTGCGAGGCGGAAATCACGATGCCGGCTGCGAATTGATTCAGCGCGGGTGAGATAGGCAACGCCCGGCGTTGTAATCACCCCGGCGCTGACGACCCGCACCTGCGCGGACTCCAACGCCGCTGCCAAGGCCTCGCTGATCCATGAACTCGACTCGCGCGTGTCCTGCCCCACAATGACGCGAGCTGCCTGGTCGCGGGCCGCCAGCCGCTGCCCCAGGGCGCGGCCGATGGCAAACACCGTCTTCCGGTCGAGTGGATACTCGCCTGCGACTCCCCGAATTCCGTCTGTCCCGAATAATTGCCGCATGAATTTCGTCGCAGCGCTCCTCAAGGTTGGCCCGCTTTGCTGGAAACCTTTCCTGTAGTAATAGTCACGTGGATTGGCTGGGGGGCTCGCACCCTCACCAGCGGATCGGACACGTAAGCGTGGGTAGTGAATGTCGCCTCGCCCACCACGCCGGTAGCATCCACCGGATCGGTCATCGCCGCTTTTATGGCTTCCACCCTGCGCTCCGGCCCCACAATGGTAATCGTAGACGGAGTTGCCGTCACAGTAGTTATTCCATAGCCGCTCAACAATGTGCCAATCACCCGTGGCTGCACCGGAACCGTCCGGGCTGCACTACGGTCGAAGTTGATGTGAAACTGGGCCGGCACAATTTGCACCACGCTCACATTGCGGGGAACGTGGATGTCTTTGCGGGTGAGATCGAAGGTACTCTCACCGGGACCAACGCCCTGCAGATCGAGCACGGCATGGATCTCGGAAGGATTCAACCGCTGGAGCACCCCCTGGGGCCCGCGCAACGTGAGCCGCGCCTGAAACGGATAGTCGGAATTGATCTCCAGATTGACCGGCGCGTTCTGGAATTCCACCGGCACGGTCATGGGAATCTCGATGGGCTGATCGCGGCCCACGGACCACCACAGCAGAATGGCCATGGCCAGCGCGACCAGCTTGAAAGCCAGGTTCTTCAGGACATATTTGCGAAAGAAATTACCGGCCGATGGGCTCATGGCTGACGTTCGGCTCCGTCGGCAAGGTCTTTCTCATGACTCATGCGTTCCAGCTTGCGATCTTCGCTGGCCAGCTCGCGGTCGGTCACGGTCGTGGGCAGGGCCGCCGTCGGGACGTAGCGGCGCAGCAGTTCGCTCAGGCGCTCACGCAGATATTCCACCGTGATATCGCGCTCGATGGAGCCGCCCACCGCAATGCTGATCGCGGCCGTCTCTTCGGAGACGACGACGGAAATGGCGTCGGTCTCTTCGGTGATGCCGATGGCCGCCCGGTGCCGGGTGCCGAACTGCGTCGACAGGACGGGATTCATCGACAGCGGCAAAAAGCAGGCAGCGGCCGCGATACGCCCTTTCTGCACAATGACCGCCCCATCATGCAGGGGAGCGCTGGGCCGGAAGATGGTGATCAGCAAATCGTAGGATAGGTTCGCATCCAGCGGCACACCACTTTCGATAAAGGTCCGCAGCCCGATCTCGCGCTCGATCACAATCAGCGCACCGGTGCCGGTCTGGGTGAAGTGATCAGCGGCCAGCACAATGTCTTCGTAGCTGTCGGTGCCATCGAACACGCCGCCCCGCGCCGTGGATAGACGGCGGCCAAGACGGGCCAGAGCATGGCGAATTTCGGCGCCGAAAACCACGATGAGCGCAAAGATCGCATAGGGAAAAAGCGTCGTGATCAGCCAGTCGACGGTGCGCAGCTGTTCGATGTGCGCCAGCCAGAATGCTCCCACCAGCAACACCACGGCGGCCAGCATGGGAATAGCGCGCGTGCCCTTGATGAGCTTAAGAAATTCGTAGATCAGGAATGCCACAACCAGAATGTCGATGACGGAGATCATCGAGAATTGCGGAATGTGGGCAAAACGTTGCAGCATCCTGGTACCTTGGGCAGAAAGAGTGGCGCGCCATCAAAGTCGACAAAAACAATTCAGAGTAGTTTCTTGCTGGATACAGCCAACTAACGGTTCTATTTAATTCTAATGCAGTCGATCATGATTCGTGGAGACTGATCGCGCTTACTGGCCAGTAATTAGGTGGATGGCCTGCGACCCAGTGAAGTGGTTAACCTCGAATCGGTGCTGCTGCACGAACCCTAGTCCCTAGCCACAGACCACTGTCCGCTAAACATCTCCTTCCTCAACCTGGTCGACTCGCGCCGTGAATTCGCCGCGGCCAAGCTGGGTGCGAACATGTTCCCCCGGCGCAAGCTGAGACGCTTGCTTCACCAGGCGCCCGCTAGCGTCGAAGACCAACGCATAGCCGCGGGCCAGGATTGCCTTGGGCGAAAGCGCTTCCAGGCTGCTCTGCACTCGCTCCCAGCGGGAGCGCCGTCGCAGCAGAATCATTTCCGGAGCACTGCGCAGGGCAATCGTCAGACGATCAAGATCGGTCCCGCGCGCCACCAGCAGTCGTAACATGGCAGCGTTCAGCTCGCCTGCGCGGGATTCCAGTTGCCTTCGCATCACGCCGGTTCGCACCCGCAAGTCGTGGCGACGCAATTGGGCCTCCAGCGTTTCGACGCGGCGTGTCTGCCTGTTCAGCAGGCGCGACTGCGACTGCGCCAGCCGGTACACCAACTCGTCAACGCGCTGCTGGCGGCGCGCAATAGTGTCCTGCATGCGCGCGAAGACGGCGTGTTGCACCAGCGCGGACAATGCGTTGTTGGCCAACAGCAGTTTGTAATTCATGGCCTGCGTCATGCGTTTGTGGAAGCCTTGCAGCTTCTCGGCGAGCTCGTGTTTGGAGCGGATGACCAGCTCTGCCGCAGCGGAGGGAGTGGGCGCGCGCAGGTCGGCGACAAAGTCGCAAATGGTGAAATCGGTCTCGTGTCCGATGGCGGAGATCACCGGTATTTCAGACGCGGCAATCGTGCGGGCGAGGCCTTCATCGTTGAAGGCGAACAGGTCTTCGAACGAACCGCCGCCGCGCGCCACGATGATCACGTCGACCTGGCCGTGTCGGTTGAAGTAGCGCACTCCGGCGCTCACCTCGGAGGCCGCAACTTCGCCTTGCACCTGCGCCGGATAGATGAGTACGTTCACCGACTCGTGCCGGCGGCGAAGGATATTCAGGATGTCCTGCACCGCAGCCCCGCGCGGCGAAGTGACCAGGCCAATGCGCCGCGGCAACACTGGAACAGGCTTCTTGCGCGCCTGATCAAACAGACCTTCGGCAGCCAGCTTGGCCTTCAACTGCTCAAACGCGATCTGCAGCGCGCCGGCGCCTTTGGGTTCGAGATGCTCGGCCTGAAACTGGAGGTCGCCGCGCTCGTCGTAGACGGTGACGCGGCCCCGCGCGATGACTTGCATGCCATTCTCGGGACGAAAACGCAGCAGTCTTGCCTGGGTCCGCCACATCACTACGCGAAGCTGGGCGGTGCCGTCCTTCAGGGTGAAGTAGAGGTGACCGGATTCCGCCGGGCGATAGTTGGAGATTTCTCCGTCCACGTAAACGTCGGTGAAGGCCCGTTCCACCTGCGTGCGCACGGCGGCAACCAGCTCGCGCACGGGATAGATCTTGCGCGCTGGCGCCTGAAACATCAGCCCGAGTTGTTCCGTGCCGGACATGGGAGCCGCTATTCGCCATTCGCTTTTCGCTCGTGGCTATCAGCCCTCGGCGATCAAGAAAATAGCTTTGCCGAGTGTCGGCCGAATAAACCGAACCGCGGCACCTGTCAGATTACTAAAGTTAAAACCTGGCAGCCAGTTGCCGAGAAGAATCGCGAAGAGCGAATAGCGAACAGCGGCTTTCCTACCGCATCCGGTTTACGAAATACAGCACCAGTGACAGGATGATGCTGAGCAGGATCGACGTCATCAGCGGGAAGTAAAAGGTAGTGTTCTTTCCGCGATAGACAATGTCGCCCGGGAGACGACCGATAGGCAGGTTGACCTTGCCCGCCAGAATCAGGACTACGCCGATGACAAGCAGCAATCCGCCGACAAACACCAGCACGCGGCCAAGGTCGCCCATAGCTCTATAGTTTACAAGCCGTGGCTACGGCGTGATCGGCCCGCAGGCGATGCGGTCGCCGGAATTGCCCGCGGGATCGGTCTTGTAGTCGTCGGCTTTGGCATGGACCATGATCGAGCTGCCTCCGTTGGCGAGCAACGAATTCGCCTCACTGCCCGTGCCAAGCACTACATCGTCATCCTTCACCGTCGCTTTCGCCGTGCCGTTCCCTTTGACGGTGAAGTTCATCATGTCGCCGGCGTGATGGCCTTGTGGATTGTCGAAGCCGTGCTGCTTGCCGGTCGGATTGAAGTGTCCGCCCGCAGTCTTAAAGTCGGGCGGATCGCACATGGCCTTCTGGTGAAAGTGCACTGCATGGACACCCGGCGACAGATTCTTCAGATCGAGCTTCACCTCGACGCCCGAACCCTTCGAAACAATCGTCGCAATGCCTACGTCGTTGCCTTTGGCATCTTTCAACTCGACGGTTTTCTTCTTCGCCGCCTTACTCTGCGCGGACCCAGGAACAACGCAAAGGCCGAGGGCGGCACTAACAATCAAAGCACGAATCGCAAGTGGGTAGTTCATAGCTTGGGAGTTTTATCATGAATCGGGCGGCTCGCGCTCGTCGTTTTATTGTGTTGTAACAAATGAAGGGCGGCGCTTTGTGCCGTAAGCTTTGTGCCGCTCATCTGGTATGCTGACGGGTTTGCGTCTCAGAAATTAGAGGTCATTTCTTTTGCACGAAAGGCGATGAATTGGCGGTCGATCCTGTAATCCTGGTCCATGGTGGGGCGTGGGCCATTCCTGAAGACATGCTTGAGCCGCATCTGCGCGGCGTGACAGCTGCGGCGGACGAAGGCTGGCAAGTGCTCCGGCGCGGTGGCAGTTCGCTGGACGCGACGGAAGCTGCCGTTGTCGCGATGGAAGAGGACGAGACCTTCGACGCCGGCCGCGGCTCGTTCCTCAACATGGATGGCCGAGTGCAACTGGACGCGCTCATCATGGACGGAGCGACGCTACGCGCGGGCGGCGTCGGTTGCGTGGAGCACATCCGCAATCCCGTCCGCGCGGCGAAGAAAATCCTTACTGAGAGCCCGCATGTCTACTTCGTCGGCACCGGCGCGGAGCGCTTCGCGCAGGAGCACGGCATCGAACTGTGCTCAAACGATGAGCTGGTGATCGAGCGCGAAGTGGAGCGCTTGCGCGAAGCCAAGAAGCAAGGGTATCTGCAAATGCCGGACGAGTTTGGGCCGATGCGCTCGCACGACACAGTGGGCGCGGTGTCGCTGGATGCCGAGGGCAACATTGCCGCGGCCACGTCGACCGGCGGCACTCTGAACAAGGCACCGGGGCGGGTGGGCGACTCGTCACTCATCGGTTGCGGCTGCTATGCCGACAATCGCAGCGCCGCGGTTTCCACCACGGGCTGGGGCGAGCCCATGATGAAGCTGGTGCTGGCCAAGTGGACGGCCGATCGTGTGGAAGACGGGCAAGCGCCGCAGGAGGCCGCGCAGCAGGCCCTGTTTTACCTGAAAGCGCGCCTCAACGGACACGGCGGAATCATCGTCGTGGACGCGCGCGGCCACATCGGCATCGCGCACAACACGCCTAGGATGGCCTGGGCAGTCTGCACGAAACAGGGCACGAAAGCGGGGATTGCGATCGAGGGGTGACAGAAGGTCGTCGCATGAGCAAGCCCAAGAAATCCAGCCAGCATGCCGATGCCACGCGCTGTGTTCATTCCGGCGAAGAGCGGCATGGGCAATCCGCGCCGCTGACTACGCCCATCGTACAGACTTCCGTATTTGTGGTGCCGCACGTTGAGGATCTCCGCCGTTACGCCAAAGGCGACAGCGACCTGTATTTGTACTCGCGCTACGGCAATCCGACAGTGACTGCGGCGGAGGAAAAGATTGCTGCGCTGGAGGGCGCGGAAGCAGCGATCGCGACTTCCAGCGGTATGGCAGCGGAGATGATCGCGGTGCTGACGGCATGTCGGGCCGGCGATGAGATCGTCTCCATGCTCGACGTCTACGGCGGAACCGTGAAGTTGTTCGAGCAGGTGCTTCCACGCTGTGGGATCAAAGTGCGGTTCGTCCCGTATCACGACATCAACAACGCCGCCCGCTACTTCAGCCGTAAGACGCGGATGCTATTTCTCGAATCGCCCACCAATCCGACGCTACGCTGCGTCGATCTGGCTGCGTTGTGCGAACTGGGCCGCAAGCACAAGGCCTGCGTCGCGGTAGACAACACTTTCGCGACTCCGGCATTGCAAAAACCGCTGGAGTTGGGCGCGGATATTGTCATCCATTCAGCGACGAAATATTTGGGCGGGCACAGCGACCTGACCGCGGGCGTGCTGGCCGGGTCGAAGAAGTGGATGGATCTGGCACGGCCGATGATGATCCTGACCGGAGGGTGTCTCGATCCCGGCTGTGCCTATTTGTTATTGCGGGGCCTCAAGACTTTGGATGTGCGCGTGGAGCGAGCTTGCCGCAACGCGGCACGTATTGCCGAAATGTTGCGAGAGCATCCCAAGGTCGCGCGTGTGTATTATCCCGGCTTGCCAGACAACGAATCCCATGAGATTGCGCGCCGCCAGATGAAGGCTTTCGGCATGATGGTCTCCTTCGATCTTCGCGGCGGAGGACTGGCGGCAGAGAAGTTCATCGACAACCTGAAGCTGTGGTATCTCGCGGCGAGTCTCGGCGGAGTTGAGTCGACGGTGTCGTATCCGGTGCTCACGTCACACACGGGATTGAGCCCGAAGCAACTCAGGCTCCTGGGAGTCTCAGCGGCGACTGTGCGGTTGTCGGTGGGGATCGAGGATAGCGCCGACCTGATCGCCGACCTGGAGCAGGCTCTGGCACGGGCGTAGCTCCCACGCTCTCCCCAAAGATGGCGAAGAGGATGGGGCACCCGCACGCGCGTATAAGTAGAACAGGCCGCGGAAAAAGGCGGAACAGGGCATGTGTCGCCGGCTGAAGCCGGCTCAAGATGACAAAATAAACAGCTTATCGGCACGACTAGAAGTCGTGCCCTGATACAAAGCGTTCAAAGCAGAGTTTCCCACAGCCCGTGAAGGCATGCTCCACCCGGAACACGCCAATCGCGGATTTGCGGTAAGAGAGTAAAACATGAAGATTACAAAACGAGGATCAGACAGATACGTCCGGGACATGAAGGCGGAGTCCGACAATCGCAGACGAAAGAATTTCTCTTTGCTGGCCAAGCAGTTCCGGAGTGCCAGCGACACCTCGGAAGTCAGGCGCTTGGGCCATCAGTTGGGCCGTCTCATATTTGGAAAATAGCGGGCAGTATCTCCCGAGCTTTCCATTGCGCTCTTCATACGACTGGACAGAACTTTGACCCCACCCGTGGGTTGTAATCGCGCAAGGTGTTCCGATGTCAGCATTCCGAAGTCTAATCTTCCTGCTTCTCGCGGTGACATTGGGAATCGCCCAGGACAACGTTAGCGCCAAACCCAGCGATCCGGCACCGCCGTCCAGCACGAAGCCGAGTGATTCATCGACAAAATCAAAGGCACCGCCCACATCGAACGCAGGATCTACGGATTCTTCCGCTGCTCCCACGACGCTTTCGCAGCAGCAGATCCGCGACTTGATTCGGCTCTCCGCCGATAAGGATTTGGAAAACGACAAGAAGCTGCGCGATTACACCTACGTCGAGCGCCAGCAAGAACGCAGACTCGACGGCAAGGGCAAGGTGAAGTCAACCGAGACGAAGACCTATGACGTCATGGAAATCTATGGCGAGCAGGTGCAGAAGCAGATCGCCAAGGATGACAAGCCGCTTTCGGCGAAGGATGCGCAGAAGGAAGACGAGAAAATCCAGAAGCTGATCGACAAGCGCAAGAACGAAGCCGACGGGGACCGCAGAAAGCGTCTGGAGAAAGAGGAAAAGGAACGGGAAGACGAGCGGCAGTTTGTGCGTGAGGTGGCCGACGCCTACAACTTCAAGTTCATCGGTATCGAGGCGCTGGACGGACGTGACAACTACGTCATCGACGGCGACCCGAAGCCGGGATATCAACCGATTCGCAAAGAAGCCAAAATCCTGCCCAAGACGCGCTTCCGGGTGTGGATCGACAAGGACGATTCCCAGATGAAAAAGCTGGACGTGCAATTCATCGATACCGTCTCGTTTGGCTTGTTTATCGCCCGGCTGCACAAAGGATCGCGCGTCGTCATCGAACAAACCCGAGTCAACGACGAAGTCTGGTTGCAGCAGCACATCGCGGTCAAGGTGGACGCGCGGATTGCATTGCTGAAGGACCTGGATGTCGAAGTGGATGTCACAGACCGCGACTACAAGAAATTCCGCACCGATACGAAAATTGTTCCAATTGGAGAGCTGCGCGAAAACCAGTAGAGGACTGCCGGGTAATGCATGCCTTCGATTTGCTGCCGAGCTGATTACCCGAAAGCACACCCGGAAAGTAGGCGCGATTTTTCGCTAAAATCTGCCTATGACTACGATAGTGCTGCTTACCATTTCAAACATTTTCATGACTTTTGCATGGTATGGCCACCTGAAATACCGGCAGACACCGCTGTTCAAAGTCATCCTCGTAAGTTGGCTAATCGCGTTCTTCGAGTACTGTTTCCAGGTCCCGGCCAATCGCATCGGCTCCTATGAGTTCACGGTGGTACAGCTCAAGACCATCCAGGAAGTCATCACCCTGACCGTCTTCGCGGTCTTCTCAGTTTTTTACCTGGACGCCGAGTTGAAGTGGAACTACTTTGTCGGGTTCGCGCTGTTGGTGGCTGCTGTTTATGTCATTTTCAAGAAATGGTAACCAATACGGCTCCCCTGTGGAAATCAAACTGACATCCCCACCCAGCGCGGTAGTGGGTCAGTTTGATTTCCACAGGGCTAGTTTCTTTGTTCAAGAGGTTCTTCCTCCGTTGAATCGTCTGTTAGATCGTCGTCATCTGGGCGGGACGGTTTCCGCTGAATCCAGCGATTCAGGAAGATAACCACGATGACGACCAGCACGAATTCGAGCACCGAGCCGAATATGGTGTCCCAGCGTATTGGCTTACTGCTTTCGGCTTCGAGCAATACCGATTCGGTCTGGCCGTGAAGGAACCTGCCTATCAATGGGATTATGAGGTACCAGGTTAGAGCGCTGACGAGTCGCCAGATTGCTTCTGCCAACACAACGGCGAGAGCGATTTGGCCGACCCTCTTTCTGAGAATCGTGGTTCGCAACTCCCCCAGCAAGCCCTTCGGTGTGTCATCGTCCATCGCGCGTTGAGTTTATTGCCTTTCCCCTAGCGCCTTCAACACCTAACTCTTGTCGATCCTCGAAGAGGCCTTGGCGAGAGGGATGCTATGCCTGTGGAAATCAAACTGACCCACTACCCCCGGTGCCATTTCGTTGACCCCGAAATTCGCGGCGTAGTAACATCAAAGCAACCGGTGGAACGCAGGAGAAGGTGGTTTCGGAATTGTTGCAACGATGACACTGCTTCGCCTTAAGGCTCCGGTCGCAACCCTGCTGTTCCTTAGCCTCCTTATCATCCTCACAGGTTGCGAGACCGACGAACCCAAGAAATCCGCTGCCCTTCCCGCGAACGCGAACGCACCGGAAGTCACCGCGCCGGTCGCCGCCGCCAAGCCCGCGCCTGAACCTAAAATCCAGGAAGCTCCCAAGCCGCAAGTTGATCCCGCTGACGCCTTGATCGCCCAGGCGGAAAAGCAATATGCCGCCGGGCAGGCCAACTATCAGGCGGGCCACCTGGAAGCGGCAAAGGCCAACTTCGACCAGGCCTTCAACACTCTGCTAAGCAGCAATCTCGATGTGCGCAACAACGAGCAACTGGAGCGCGAGTTCGACAAAATCGTTGAGGCGGTCCACGAATTGGAGATGGCAGCGCTGCAGCAGGGCGACGGCTTCAGCGAGCCGCGCTCCGAGCCGGCGCCTATCGACGAGGCCAACGACATTACCTTCCCCGTCGATCCCAACGTCCGGGCCGTGGCAGAAGCCGAGATCAAGAACACGAAGTCCGACCTGCCGCTGGTGATGAATGACCAGGTCGCGATGTTCATCAACTACTACTCCAGCCCGCGCGGGAAGGCCACGCTGGAGCACGCCTGGACGCGTGCAGGACGCTATCGCGAGATGATTGCCAGCATCCTGAAGGAAGAAGGTGTGCCGCAGGACCTGATCTATCTGGCGCAGGCGGAGTCGGGTTTCCAGCCACTGGCGTTGTCGCGTGCCGGGGCTCGCGGCATGTGGCAGTTCATGGCCAGCGCGGCGGAGATCTACGGACTGCAGCGGAGCTGGTGGGTCGATGATCGGCAGGATCCGGAGAAGGCGACGCGCGCCGCCGCCCACCATCTGAAGGACCTGTACAACCAGTTTGGCGACTGGTACCTGGCGATGGCCGCCTACAACTCCGGCGCCAGCACGGTGCAGCATGCCGTGGAACGCACTGGCTACGCCGATTTCTGGGAACTTTACCGGCGCGGCGTGCTGCCCCAGGAGACGCGGAATTACGTTCCCATTATCCTGGCGGAGACGATTATCGCGAAGAACCCCGAGCAGTATGGTTTGCAACGGGTACCGCCGGAACCGCCCCAGCAGACGGACCAGGTGACAATCAACTATCCCGTCGACCTGCGCCTGGTGGCCGAATGCGTGGATACCTCCGTGGATCGCCTGCAAGAACTGAACCCCAGCCTATTGCGAATGACCACCCCGAAAGACCAGTCGTTCATCTTGAAGCTGCCGGCGGGCTCGCAGGAAAAGTACGAGACCGCGATGGCCACCATCCCCCAAGACATGCGCACCTACTGGCGCTATCACCGGGTGGAATATGGCGACACGCTGCCCTCGATCGCGCGCAAGTATCACACCTCGGCTTCGTCGATTGCCGAGGCCAACAACCTTTCCGATGGTGAGGTGAAGGCGGGGACGAAGCTGATTATCCCGATCGCGCCTGGCCGGCACGACACGCAGACAGCCACTTATTCCCACAAAGCAACTCACTACAAAGTGCGGAAGGGCGATACCGTGGCCTCGGTAGCTGACGATTTCGAGGTTCCCGTCGATAAAGTGAGGAAATGGAACCACTTACGCGGGAGCGAGCTGACGCCCGGGCGCATGCTGGTCGTCTATAAGCCCACCAGTTCGGAGAGCGCCGAAGCCGATCCGTCAGAGGCTAAGACAGAGACAGAGCCTAAGAGCGCCTCAGGCAGCGCCGCGCGCACCAGCAGTAAGTCCAGTAAAACCGAAAGCTCAGAAGTCGCGAAGTATCACAAGGTCAAGAAGGGCGAAACCCTCAGTAGCATCGCCGAGTCGAACCACACGTCCGTCGCCGCCTTGAAACGCGATAACCCCAAGCTGGCCGCTAACCTGCGCGCCGGCGAAGTACTTCTCATCCGGAGATAGCAGGCAGCCGTCAGCAATAGGGCTCTGGCCGTCTTGGTCTCTAATTCCGCATTTTCGTCAAAGACAGTGGGCGAGATGGAACATTCGGGCCTTCGATTCTGCTTTAGCTAATGGCTGACGGCTGATGGCTGATGGCTGATTTTGCCTTCGCACCCCCTTCCCTTCGCGCGGATGTTCTGTTACAACAGGCGCGTTGCACTAATTTCCTGGGTCCGCGATGCGGCGAAGCCATCGGGATGTCGCGTTGCAATCGCGTGCCTCTTGTGTGAAGGTTGTCGTTGGTATAAAACCAGGTTTTGCTTAGCGAGCTGCCTCCGTTCAGTCATGCGGAGTCCGGCACCATCAGGAGGACAAGCATATGACATTCGATGAAACGCTCTATGGCCGCAGAGACGACGAAATGGATGACTACGGAGACAGTGCCTACGGCGATTCCGCCGAAGACGAGGAATACGAAGAAGAAGAGGAAGAAGAGGAAGAACCCGAATCCGTAACCGTAGTTGAAGAAGAAATTGAGATAGAGCCAATGGGTCGCGAAGCTCCCGCGCCGCCTCCTCCGGCTGCTCGCAAGCCCGCTCCCAAGAAACCTGCGAAGCCTGTCGCCAAGAAAGCCCCCGCGAAGAAGGCGGTAAAGCCCGCCAAGAAAGCGGCCAAGAAAAAAGCTGCCAAGAAGGCGCCGGTAAAGAAAGCAGCCAAGAAAGCGCCTGTGAAAAAGGCGGGGAAGAAAGCGCCCGCGAAGAAAAAAGCAGGCGCAAAAAAGAAAGCTGCTAAGAAGGGCCGGCGGTAGCGAATTTTGTTGCTGAGAGGAATCACAGAGCCGCGGTTTGCGCCCCGGCTTTTTCATTTCGCCGGCTGCGAGCACCGCACATGCGGGTGCGACCTGGCTCACATCAGCGCCGTCAGTGTCGCACGTTGCAGCGTGATGCCTGTTGCTGCGCGCGCGGCTTGCTTACGGCTAGGATTCAACCGTAACACCTCATGTCGTGCCGGCGCGCTGCCAGCGATTCCGACCCCCGGTAGCTGACCAGCATCCGGCACGGCTTTTTTCACGTGCGGAGGTTTTGGGCACGGCTTCAGAGTTTGGTGAAAAGACTCGGAAAGCAGATCCCTCGTCGGGCCGAAGCCCTCCTCGGGATGACAAATTCAAAGGACTTGTGACGGCGCACCTTAAGGTGTGCCCCTTCAAGAACAAGGATTGGCCGTCGCCCTTATTTTCTGGCTTGCAGCGCCGCTCGCAACTCGATGGGCGGGGAGCCGTCGAAGAGGATGTCGCTGGTGGGGACCTGGGCCAGCGCGGCGGCATCGGGCGCCATCACCGTCCACATCAGCAACAACTTGTTATAGCGCGTGGCGAAGATTGCCTGCGACATGCGTTGCCCCAAATCTTCCCCTCGCTGGGTGGTTGCCATAGTGCCATGGAAGATCATGAACAGGTGGCCGTGCATTGACATCAACTCGTCGGAATCGATCGCCCCAAATTCGCCCATCTCCTCCAGGCTGGCAGCAACCTCATCGGCGGTTCGCTTGTCGGTGAGGGATACAGCAGTGCGCATCGATAGGCAAGCGGGATCGAGAGCACGCAAGGTAATAGACGGGCCGGGCTGCTGCTGCTTCACCCCAGCCGGCAGACGGGGAGCAATCTGCAGCAGGGTTTGCGAGCAGGCATGAAGAAACTTGTACTCGCGCAAAGTTGATTCGTCTTGCGGAGGCGGAGGATCGCTCTTGTCGGGGGCAACCACGTCCCAACCGCGCGGGATCCGATACTGCAAACCTGCCTCAGGGTTGCGATAAACGCCTTCAACCATTTCTCCGGGAGGAATGTTCTTGCCCGGCTCGTCGCGCAGCGCGGCATTCACCCGGAAGGTCGGTACGGTAGGGCCGGTGTATGGCGCACCTTCAACTTTCACCGGCTTGCCATCTTCGTTAATCAGCGTGCCATCATCCTGGGGACAATAGAAGCGGGCGTCGTCAATCAGGTTCCTGGCCTTGCGCAGGAAATCCTTATCGTTGGTGCGAATCACCACCTTGACCACGTAGTTGTTGATGCCCAACCAGTACTGCGCCACATAGTTTCGCCCGACGCGCCGGGTTGAGGAATAGAAATGGCCGGAGCGCAGCATGAAGCTGGGAACGGGAAATTGCAACTGCCCTCCGAAGGCGCGATTGTTCTGTGCCCATCGCTCCAGCTCCTGTTGCTCCTTCTCGGGAGTGTTGACCTCGTCGCCCGGCCGCGGGTCGGTGGCCGTCACCTGGATATAGCCGTTGCGCTCCCCGTTTTCGGACTGCAGCATCAGCAGAGCATGCTGTTTCTCAGGCATCACCGGCACCATAATTTCGTGACCTTGCACGGTGATGGGAAGATCGAAGCCGAAGCCGAAGAACTGGCTGGTGTAATGGGTGTTCGAGAGGAATCCAGCCTCCGGCAGCAACGGCTCCCCTCCCGCAGGCTTCTTGACCGGCCCCGGCCGCGTCAGCATGATGTTGGGATCGTTCGAATTGGGCCCGGGCGAGGGACACTGCGCGTGCAGCCCCGTGAGGGCACAGCCAACCATCAGTAACAGCGCACAGGTGTAAAGCTCACGTGAGACACGACGCGCGGCTGCACTAGAAATTGACATCCGGACATTATCCCTGGGGTGGCTGCGGGAGTTAGCTCATGATGCCAGTATCAAGTGCGTCGGCGCAAGTGCGGAGCGCGAGACTGGGTGGGGACACAGGCAGGCGGAGTGAGCCGGACGATGCAGGCTCAGCGTGTGCAACTGTTGCTTAGCATTTTCAAAGTGAGCACGCGCAGCCCGTGCGCGGAGGTGCCGCCTTCGCCCTGCTGGCTGTTCGCTCCCTGTTGCTGTGGCGGCATCGGCGCTGGCTTGCCGGTGACGGTGACCACGTGATTCAAGTGCTCGGAAAGGTCCACATCCTTGGAAATCAGCATCCAGGTGGCGCCGTTCTGGTCTGTAATCCGAAAGCCGCCCACGTTGCCGCGCTTAAGGCAGCCGGTGACCGCTATCTGGACGGGCGGGCTCATGGTTGTAGGCGGAGTTGTATCGGACTGGCCGCCGGGGGTTGCACTGGACTGCGCGCGGAGAGCGAGTCCCAGGCTGAGCGTTGCCAGGATGACGAGCACGGGATGGCGTCGCATGATTGGGCTCCTTGCTGCTGTTATTGTAGATGCGTTGTAACACCGGGAGGGATCGGGTCCGATCCCTCATCGGACTTAAGTGTCTGCGTGAGGGCCGTGTCGTCCCCGGGGGGACTCAGGTACCTTTCTTACCTAACCCAGGACTCCGCTTTGCTCCGTCCTGGGCTAACTGCGCTTCCACCCCTTCGGGGTTCTCTTTTCGTGAGTCATACTCCACTGCCGACATCAAACTTAGTTCTCCCCCAGACTCGACAGCCCTCCTCGGAATGAGAACTAAGATGACAAACAAACTAAGAAGATGTGCAACGGCGCATCCGTTCGGCAAGCTCAGGGCATGGCTGAAGCTGCGCCTCTTCAAACCAAGCCATCAGCTGGGGCCGCGTGGCGCCCTTATAATCGGAGACCGAGGTAAGGGCTGTTCATGAGTGCGGCTCCGGTTGCGGATTTCTTTCGGGGAGCGGTCCACGATCTGCGGGTACGGCCACGCGGAAACGTGCCTGCCCTCGACGTTCTGCGCAGTCTTGCCATCCTGCTGGTATTCACCGCCCATTACGGAGCCGCGTTCCAGGCTGTGCCAGGGGTGCAGGCGCTGCCTGTGTTCAACTGGGGATGGACTGGCGTCGACCTGTTCTTCGTGCTCAGCGGCTTTCTGATTGGGGGCCAACTATGGAAAGAGGTCGATCGCACCAATCGCATCCAGATTGGGCGCTTTCTGCTGCGTCGCGGCCTGCGCATCTGGCCGCTGTACTACGCGTTTGTGGCATTGGTAGCTTTCGAAGGACTGTTTGGGCGCAGCCTGAGCGGTCTGTGGTCCGACGTATTTTTCCTCTCCAATAACTTCCACAACCAGATTGGCGGAGGCTGGTCGCTATCGACGGAAGAGCAGTTCTACATCGTCGCTCCAGTGTCGATTGCGCTCTTCTCGCGGATCGTCAAGGCCAGGCGACTTTGGATCCTGCCAGTAGTCGGCATGTTCCTGGTCGTGATCAGCCGAGCCATTGCCATCAAATATATTGGCCCTCGCCTGGCTACTCTGCCCTTTGACTTGTACAAGGCAATGTACGCGCATTCCGATGGGCTGGCGGTCGGAGCGCTCCTGGCGTGGTGCAGTGTCTATCGCCCCGAGGTCATTCGTTCCACGTGGGTGCGGCTGTCGGTTTGCGGCGCCATGGTTGTCGCAGCCATAGGCTTGCATTTCGTCGATCGAGAAGTGTTCGCCTTTACTGCCTTGGCATTGATGTTTGGCGCTGCCACCTTGTTGGGCCTGGGGCTGCAACGGACGCCGAAGCTGCTGGACTGGCACGGGTTTTACATTGTCAGCCGGCTTTCTTATGGAATGTACCTGAATCACTTCGGTTTGCTGGAACGAGCGAGTTCGCTAATGCTGGGATGGCGGGTGAAGGGTGGCGAAGCTGCCTTCTGGATGCTGTACGTGGTTAACCTGATCGCGTCGATAGCCATCGCCTTCGTGACCTTTCAGCTGATCGAGTGGCCATTCCTCCAGATACGGTCGCGCTGGCTGGCGTCGAAGAAGCAGCCGCAGATGGAAGCCGCCGAGCCAGTGACCGCTGCCAGGTGAGTCGACTCGGCCGCCAAGCCAGCGCCGCCACGATCCTGGTCGTTCTTCTGACGCCTCGCTCTCAATGTGCCGTGTTCTTTCGCCGCCGCTGCTCGCTCTCCTGCATCATTTCGTTCAAATCCGCAACCGGCCGTATCTCAATCGGTCCAAGTCCATACTTAAAGCCCGGAAGCTGTGAGACCAGCTGAATGGCGTGATTGAGGTCTCGCGCCTCGAGGATTTGAAGGCCGCCGAGCTGTTCCTTGGTTTCCGCATAAGGGCCGTCGGTGGTCGCGACTTTGCCGTTTTTCCAGTACAGTGTCAACGCGGTCTCTGGAGGCTGAAGCGGTACTTCGGCAACCAGATGTCCGTTGGCGCGCAGATGGTCATTGTGCTCAAAGCATTCGTCGAGCACTGCGTGCCGCTCGCGTTCGGTCATGCCTTCGAATTTCCCTGGCTCGAGGTATCCCAAACAGATGAATTTCATCGCCCGTCTCCTCCTGGTGGGAGCCAGCAGTGCAGTTTTGCGCGCTGGTTCACCCTATAGTCGTCGGATACAGGGAAAATCGACAGCAGAGCAACTTTGTTATTGCAACCCCCTCAGACCGCCCTGGTCTACGCGGATTTGGAGCTATCCGTGTCATCGTCGTCCGTCCTCCCGAACGAAGGGAGATACCGGCCGAAGTTCAATTCGAAGTCGCTCGGAACGCCGTAACCGATATTACGAATCTTGGCACGGCGCACCTGCGCACCGGGCAAGGCCAGCAGTGGGAAGAACAGATCGGTGCTCGACTTCAGCTCGGCAGCTGTCGGTGTCCCGAACCGATTGATCTGGGCCTTCGCCGCGGCCAGCGTTTCCCGGTCGAACGAGGCCACACGCCGGGCGAGCGCATCGACAAACGAGTCGAGTTCACCATCGTCGAGCGTGCGGTTCACCCAGCCATAGCGCTCGGCAATATCGGCATCGAAATCGTCGCCGCTGAGCACGATCTCAAGTGCGCGCGAGCGGCCGACCAAGCGCGGGAGCCATTCCATCGCTCCGCCGCCCGGGACCAGTCCGACGCCGACCTCGGGGTTACCGAACAGGGCGCTTTGCCGGCTGGCGAAACGCATGTCGCAGGCCAGCACGAACTCGTTACCGATGCCGCGGGTGCGGCCGCGAATCTTGGCGATGCTCACGACTGGCGTGGACGAGAGACGCAGCACAAAGTCGCGCCAAAGGCCCAGCACCTCCGGCCGTTCCGCTGCCTTGGCTACGTCGAGATGGGCGACGAAAAAATCGGGATTCGCCGACTGGAACACGACGACCTTCACGGACGGGTCCGCCTCGAGGTCGGTCATCAGCGCTCCCAATTCGTCGATCGTTGTGGGAACAAACATGTTGATGGGCGGGTTGTTGAAGGTAACTCGCCACAGGCTTGCACTCTCGCGCGCAATCGATAGTTGCTGCAGTGTCATCTTGAGAGTCTCCTTTGTTGGATTTGGTGGGTGGCCCGGATTTAACGATCTTTGCGTGAATCGTTGCCAGTGAGGGTGCCCCAACAGTGCGTTTTTTGCAAGAGTCGGGTGGCGAGTTTCGCCCGATCACGTTTGCCTCGAATGATTGCTATTCGGAACGGTGTGGACATTTCCGTGATCCGTCGCTTTCAGCTCCTGAGGACTTTTTGCAGAAGTGAGCAATTTTGCTCAGATGTCAGGACGAGCAATTTTATACAGTGGCTGCTCTCAATCGCAGACGCCTGCAAAGGGGTAATCGAAAGGGAGTGGTCTTCAAATGGCGACATCCGGCCAATTGCGGCATATCGCAAGTGAGTCGGATCATCGTAACCTTCTGAGATCAACTTGCGAACTAGAGGGTCACATTCAGCAATCCATTGTAAAAGCCTCCGCTCATCGCACGAGAGTTCACCTTATCAATCCGAGTAATAGCTCGTTTGGAACGGCCGTCATCACGCCGCGATGGCTCTACGTCTTGGCCGGCGCAACCCCCAAGCGCTTCGGCAATCCATTCTTGGTCGATGAGACCCTCCAACGAAGCGACCCGCTGCAAATTCAGGAAGGCGATACTGTCGGCATCAGCATACACACCGGAAACTCGCTGCGGGGGTACGACATCGGTAAAGCCGCGCGTGATCGCGGCGCTAACGTTGTCTATGGCGGCATCCATGCAACCCTTTATCCGGAAGAGGCCCACCAATTTGGCGGCGCTCACGCCGTGGTCAAGGGTGATGGAGACGTGGTCTGGGCGCGCGTGCTCGACGACTGCTCGCGCTCAGCGCCCATGCCGGTCTACGAGGGAGGGCGGATTGCAGCCACTGACTTTGTGGCCGCCCGATGGGACTTGGTTCCGAGCAAGTCCTATATGTGGGCTTCGGTCCAAACGATTCGCGGCTGTCCGAAGCATTGCTCCTTCTGTTCCGTGTGGCGAACCGACGGCCAGCGTCCCCGGCAACGTGCTTCGGACGCAGTCCTGGAAGAGATTGTTGAGCTGCGGCGAATCGGGTTTCGCTATATCGCGCTGGCCGATGACAACTTCTATCCCGTAAGCCTTAACGATCTAAAGTTGGCGGCTCGCCAGAGTTCAGAGCGCCTGCGGGAACTGGAAAGCATTCGCGCGGAGCGGTTCGAATTGATGGCGGCCCTGGCCGAGCTCCCCTCTGATACCGTTTTCTTCACCCAGATCACCATGGAGGCGGCGGAGGATCCCGAATTCCTTGACGCCATGAAGGCCGCGCATATAAAGGGCGCGCTGGTAGGCGTGGAGTCCGTCACTCCACAAGGGTTGAAGGATGTATACAAAGATTTCAATCTCGTGGGAGATAGTCTCGTCGAGCGACTACGATGCTTTCGCCAGCACGGGGTCCATGTTCTCGGATCGTTTATCTTCGGTCTGCCGAGTGACCGATCCGACACCTTTGCCAGCACGGCTGCGATTGCGCAGCGATCGGACCTGACGTTCGCACAGTTCGTGATGTTGACGCCATTTCCTGGCACGGTGGATTTCAATCGTTGGGAGGCCGATCTGGGAGCCGCGGCACCTGAAGTGGCCGGAGTTCCGATCACGCGACATTGGCTGATTCCGCACGCGCAGCGACCGAAGCTCTACAGCCCGCACCCGACGATGTCGACGGACGAGATCCGGCAGCGCACGCAAAGCGTTTGGGACAGCTACTACAGCATAGGATCTATCTGGCAACGATCGCATTTTCTTAAATCGGTGAAGGGTCGCTTGACGTTCGTCTTGATTTCCAAGATTTACCGGCAGATGTACGCCGACACGGGTATTGCCGCCGACAGCGCACGCGGCTCGTGGTCCGCCCGCTGGGCCCGTTGGCTTGCCAAGCCCTGCCGAAAGCTCTTTGCAGGCCAGCCGATGCCGCACCTGGCGATGCCGAGAACCAAGTCCGGATATCAGGATTGGGGGCAGCAAAGCAGAGAGCAGCCTGGAGAATCATTCGTCACCATTCGCTCCTGAGTCGTGCCGGCTTGCAACCTACGCATTGTTGCAGTGACCGCTCGCCTTGATGATTTCGTTTATATCCGCAGCTGGACCGTCTGTTGCAGTACAGCTGTCGCAGATTTTTCTGTCACTGTTTCAAGTAGCGAAGCGCAACACATCCTGATTTAAAAACCTTTGAGTCAACGAGTTTTAATTGCAATTTCTCTTGCAGGCGGACACCTTCCATCAGCCGTCTCCCTTCTCCTGCGATGATTGGCATAACGACAAAACGATATTCGTCAATCAGGCCAAGCTCCGTCAGTTGTGAAGGAATATCGACACCGCCGACCAAAATATCTTTGCCTGGCTCCCGCTTCAATTTAAGTATTTCATCTTGTAGGTTCGTACGAACAATTCTCGTATTTTCATCTTCAGCGCGGTCTAACGATCGTGAAAAAACAACCTTCTTCTTGGAGACAAAGGCCTGAGCAAATTCGATATCCGCTTTTGTCTCGGACTGGCTTTTTGCGATATCAGGCCAATAAGGAACCATCAATTGATGGGTTTTACGCCCATAGACGAGCAGGTCAAAGTCTCGCAGGAGATGCGTGGAATATTCAAGCGCTTCTTCATCGGGATTGAATTTGGTATGGTCGCAGCAGCCGTCCAGTGTGACGTTGATTGCGTAGATTACATTTCTCATTTGCATCCCTCCTGTCTCATTTGACCCATTGCGTCGTTGTCTCGCAGAGTCGCCCACTTCAACCGGATGCCTTGCGCGCCGGGAAAATTATTCCGAGCGAAGCGCTTGTACGAGGTCGACGCGGGCGGCGCGGGCGGCCGGGAGCATCGAAGCGACTACCGCCGAGCCCATCAGCACAAGCGCAGAAACGATCACGGGCACTGCGCCCGGCATTTTTAAGTCGCCGAAATAACTGCCGGCCACGCGCGCCACGACGAACCCGAACGCCGCGCCCGCCAGAACGCCAATGGCAGCCATTACGACGCCTTCCGCGACAACCCCTCGGAGGAGATTGTTCGGCTGTGCCCCAAGCGCCAGGCGGATGCCGAATTCGCGTGTCCGCGTGCTCACAGAAAACGCCAGTACGCCCGCGACGCCAACCACGGCAATCAGCAGCGCGACCGCTGCGAACACGCCAAAGACCAGGGAGTTCAAGCGATCTGGCGCAAGCACTTTTGCACGGATGTCTTCGAGAGTGGCAGGGTTCTCAACCGGTTCATCGGCGGACATCTCGCGGATAATCTTCGTCACCGGCGCAACCAGCGAATAAGGATTTGCGGTGGTGTGGATGAAGAGGTGACCGCCGAAAAGTGGACCGTCTGCAAAGCTATCGTAAACGGTGGAGGTGGGCACAGGAACGATATGGTCGTCGTCCACATCGGCGGCGACCCCAATAATGCGGTGCGGCGACTTGATTCTGGACTTTTCCGCATCCGACCCGGGAACGAACTCGAGCACGGGATCGGTCCAATAGACATGCCGTCCGACGGCATCCTGACCAGGAAACATGCGTTGTGCGAGAGTCGCGCTGACGATCACCACCGGCTCGTGATCGTGGTCATCGAGCGCGTTGAAATCGCGCCCGGCAATAATGGGAACGCCGAGCGCGCTGAAAAAGCCGGGAGAGACGGCCCGCCACATCGCGCGAGGATCGTCTTTGCCAGAGGTGTGCCCATCACCAGAGAATTGGAGACCTACACCGAAGGTGTCGGCATCACGCCAGGGAGCGACCATACCGAACGCGGTCTCGGTGACGCCGGGTAGCGCATCGATCCGACGTATCGATTCCTTGTAAAAATCGACGACTTGCTGAGGCGATTTTCCGCCGGACAGCGCCGGAACGTCGATGGCGAGGACGTGGCGCGTATCGACACCACTCTCGGTCTTTTGCAACGCGATCAGCGTAGCGATCAACATGCTTGCGCCCACGAGCAGCACGAATGACGCGGCGATCTGGGTGACGGCGAAGACGCGCTGGCGGCGGCTGGTGCTGCTGGTGATGCGGACGCTGCCGCTCGCGAGGTTCATGCCATTCGACGCGTTAGTCGAGGGCAGGCGCGGCACAAATGCCAAAATCACTGCGGCAACTACTGCCAGCGCCACTCCCACCCAAAGCAAGCTGGAATCGACCTTCAAATCCAGTGCGCGAACCGAGAAGCGCGAGGCATATCGGGCCAGGATTGTGACCAATGGCTGCGCGCTCACCAGGGCGATGGCTGCGCCCGCGCCGCAGAGCAGAAGGCTTTCAGCTAACAACATGCGGCGCAGCACGCCGGTGCTTGCGCCGAGCGCGGCGCGAATCGCGAGTTCGCCTTCGCGGCGAACCGAGCGCGCCAGAATCAGGTTGGCAACGTTCGAGCAGGCGATGATGAAGACGAGGCCCGAGGCAGCGAGAAGGACGAGGAGAACGGTACGCGCGCCGGAAGTAATCTGGTCCCGAAGCATCCTGGTATCAATGCGGAAGCCGCCGTTCTCGGGATACGCTTCGGGGTGCTCCTTCTGCATGGAGGCGTAGACGGTGCGCAACTCGCTGCGAGCCTGGTCGAGAGTGGCGCCGGGAGCAAGCTTACCGAAGAGCTCAGTCATGCGATGGACGCGGCCCGTCACCATCGTAGCGGAAAGATGATGCGGGCTCGTGACCACGTTGCCGATGATCTCTGTATCCGCGGGATACGGGACACTGGGTTCGAGGACGCCGATGATGGTGGCGGAACGATCGCCAATGCTGCTCAACCGAACGGTCTTGCCGATCACACCAGGATCTTTTTTGTAGACGGTGGACCAGAAGCGATACGTGAGCACGATGACGCCGGATGCGTTGGGACCGTCGTCCTTAGGCCCGATGAGGCGGCCGAGAACGGGACGCAGACCCATTACTTCAAAATAGTTGCCGCTGACGACGCCACCTCGCACTACGCGAGGTTCACCGAGTCCGACCATCGTAAAGCCCATCTCCGAGAAATCGCCGAACTCGCTCACGGAACGGACCCTGGCTTCGATGTCCCTCAATTCGGGCACGGAGAACGCGGTGTTGTCGGCTCCGAGGCTGGGGGCGCTCTGGCGGATATACACGAGCCGGTTCTCGTCACGGTTGACGAGAGGCTTGAGCAGCACTCCGCGCACCAGCGTGAAGATTGCGGCGTTCGCGCCGATGCCAAGCGCCAGGGTGAAGATCACAATAGTCGCCAGCCCTTTGCTGCGCCTCAGCGATTGGAACGCAACTCTTAGATCGCGGAAGAATGACATGGCTCTCATCCCCTCGGCGTCTTTCAGCACCACGCGTGCCAATAGAAAGACGCGCATTCTAAATCACTTACCACGGACTGCCGTCGCAGCGGGTGGTCGTTTCAGCAGCGCCAATGTCCAAATTCGGACAGACCACGGCTGCGTGGCTATTTGTCGGCGGTCTGATTTGGCAGCTGAGCTCGGCCTTTTATTTTGTGCTGGATCTGCTCTTCCGACAGGACGGGTGCGAAGTCTTCCATCTCACCAATCTGGCGAATTTCGATTTCGGAGTCGCCGGCGTCGGGGCAGGGGCAACGCTTGACCCACTCGATGGCCTCTTCGAGGGAGTTGACCCGCCAGATCCAGAAGCCGGCGACAAGCTCCTTGGCCTCGGTGAATGGGCCGTCGATGACGGTGCAAGACTTGCCCGAGAACTTGACGCGTGCTCCTTTGGAGCTGGGATGAAGGCCATCCATTGCGAGCACGATACCAGCCTTGATGAGCTCTTCGTTGAACTTACCCATCTCCTCCATGAGCTTTGGATCGGGGAGGGCGCTTTCTTTTTCTAACTCTGGGGTTGTTTTGGCAATGATCATGAATCGCATGCGAAACCTCCTTTAGGTTGAGCGACGGTTGGGGGCTTGTTTTTCGGTTTAGCTACTTGTTGGCTAACCGGTGAACTCACATTGAGAGCGCAGTTGGGTCGCTGTTGCTCGCCATCGTACTGGCTCTCTGCTGATAGTCGAACGGGGGGTGGCCGAATCGACATGAGAACGAAATTTAATTTTCGGCTTAATCATTGTTTCCTCCTTCCGACGAACGACCGCACCCGAATTTCGACAAAACTTTCCTTACTGCTACGCACTCCGCCGCGACGCTTTCAGCTTCTCTGCTAAACAGCCTTGCCGTTGGCGAATGCCTTGCGCAGCGCAGACTTCCAGCTCGCGCTGAATTGCTTGGAGGCTTCGGCGTCCGGCACGAGGAGGTCGAATCCGTGGAAGGCACCAGGCATGACCAGGAGTTCGGTTGCGACTCCGGCGTGGACGAGCCGCTGCGCGTACTCCATGTCTTCCTCGACGAACAGGTCGATAGAACCCACGCCGATCCAGGCAGGCGGCAGGCCGTCGACGCTGGCTACGCGGGCGGGGACGGCGGCTGCCGGCACCCTGGACGAGCCTGCTGGAACACCGAGCAGCGAGCTCCAGGCCAAACGATTGGCACTCGCAGTCCACATAAAGTGGCCAGTGGCGGGCGGCGCTGCACGGGTGCTGCCCGTTCGGTCGTCCAGCACGGGGTAGATGAGCAACTGGAAGACGATGGGAACTTCGTTGCGGTCGCGCGCGTGAATCGCGAGGCTCGCTGCGTGGTAGCCGCCCGCGCTCTCACCGCCCACGGCAATTTTGGAGCGATCAATGCCGAGCTCGGCTGCATGGGCGTGAACCCATTTCAGCGCCGCGTAATTGTCCTCAAGCGAGCCGGGATAGCGCGTCTCCGGAGCCAGCCGGTAGTCGACCGAGACGACGACGCAATGGCAATCCGTCGCAATCCCTTGCAGCCGAGGCATCAGCATGGGATCGATCATCATGAAGCCGCCGCCATGCATGTGAAGCAACACCGGTTTGCCCTTCTCCGACGGCGCAGGATCAACGATCCACAGACGAACTTCGGGCGCTCCTGGCGCCCCTGGGATATGCCGCTCCACGGGCTGCGGCGCGGGAGCAGGCAATGGGGGCATGCCAGGCATTTGCCGGAACTTGATGGCCATCTCCAGTGAGAGGTCAACGGCGGGGAACTGCTTGAGCACAGGGAGAAGTTCCGGATCGACAAGGGAATATGGGTCCGCAATCGCCGGCGAAGGTTCTGAGCGCGAGGCTTGCTGAGCCTGCGCCAGCGTAGCTGCAGGCGCGAGCCCCATAGCCAGACCAAAGCCGGCGGTGCGGATAGCGAAATCGCGACGAGTAAGTTGATTGCTCATTTGAGTAGGAGGCGACTCGCGCTGCCAGCCGTCGGGCCGGCATCGCCGCGGTGTTGTCACTGCCGCTCCGTTGCTCCCTTCGGGTCTGGGTTGAAAAGAAGCTCGCGCACCTCGCCCGACGCACCGGCAGGCGACGGCACCCTTGCGCGCCCATGCCAGCGCCTCGTCCAGATTGGCGGCTTCCAGTATCCAGAAACCGCCCATGTGCTCCTTGGTCTCGGTGTACGGCCCGTCGGTGACGAGCACCTTGCCGTCGGGCTGGACCCGCAGCGACTTGGCGTTGCCGGCCGGGGAAAGGCCGCAGGCGAACTTCCTGGCGCCGGCAGCAATCATTTCGCGGTTGAGCGCGTGGATATTCTCGATCATCGCTTCGGTTTCGACCGACGGGTCGTAGTCGTCGGGGTGGTAGATAGCAACCAAATACTGTGGCATGATTTCTCCATTCTCCAGCGGCGGTTACATAGACGTCGTGGTCGCGAAATCGACAAAGCGCGGAGAGTTTTTTTACTGCGCGCATCTCAGCGGCGACGTCGTCGCCGAACTTCTTTTGGATCTCCTTTTGGGTCTCGGGATCGAAGTCGGTTAAGTCAAACATCCGGCGAACTTCGACCATTTCGTTATCCTTTCCGGGGATGCGCGAGGCCCATTCGAGCGCCTCTTCGCGCGACTTCACCTGGATGATCCAGTAGCCGCCGACCACTTCCTTCGCTTCGGTAAACGGGCCGTCGGTAACTGTCGATTTTCCGTTTTTGAAGGTGACGCGCGCGCTCATCGTCGCGGGCGGGGTCAGCCCGTCGAGCCCGAGCAGCACGCCGGCCTTCCCTAGTTCCTCGTTGTATTTCCCCATTGCCTCCATGTCTTTGAAGTCGGGTACCGTGCCGGGTTTTGCGGTTTGGTAGCTTTTCGGATACATGATCATCATGAAGCGCATTGTTTTCTCCTTTGAGTGTTGTGCGGGCCGGTTGTCCGGCCTTCACCATATAGTCGAACGGCCGGACGTGAATTCGACAGGTCGTCGAGTTTTTTATTTTAGCTGCCGAATCCGCCTGATTAGATATCCGTGTCGGCTCCTTTCCTCCGAGCCTCGGTTGCTTGAGCGCACCAAGTTTACTCGGCGGCTGGGAGCCGACACGGTTATCTAATCAGGCCTCAAAGCTGCAGGATTGACAAAGTAACGAAACGTTTGTAACTATCACCAAATTCGGACGAGTGATCACCGCATGAAACGCACATATTTCCCCGGTATCATCGACGTTGTCGTCGTCACGGACCCGGCAGAGATCCGGACAATTTCAAACGATCCAAGGTTCGACCGGGACTTCATTAAACATGGTCCTATTCGCAACGTGCAGCGTCTCCGGAAAATGCTTCGCATTTTCTCGCTCAACGGCAGATTATTCGAACCTCTGCTGCCGCGCACCAGCCCCGGCCGCGCCGCCGCGCAAGACGAACTGTGGTCGAGACTAAAGATCAAGGCCGACGAGGTGAAACACGGACCCGCTGAATTGGAGCCCCTGACCGAATGGGTCAGAGGGGTCGGAGACTGCGGAGAAGCTCGATCTGCTTGTGCAGCAGAGCATAGGAAGATTGTTCGTGGAAACGTTCACGGCCACTGTGGAGAGTTTGGCAGCGGCCCATATGGTGCTTGAGGCTGCAAGCTCTTCCAATGTCCTGAAAATGCTGGGGTGGCGCATCAGCGGCAGGCTGGAGCGGGCCAAAGCGCTTCTTGCTTCTATGGTGAATGGCGATCTGGTTGGTGTTATCGCGATGATTACAGCTCGGCAGCTCATTGTTGATGGCCTGCATAAAATGCGGCAACTTGCTGCCGACCCAGCGCTTCGATCTTCCATAACGACCGATGCTGCCGTGGACGGATGCCTTTTTACAGTAACGAACGTTGTACGCCAGGCGAAGACCTCCGGCGAGGTCGGCGGTTGTCCCTTTAGACGAGGCTCGCTCTTCTTCCTTGAGCTGGGAAGCGCGAGCAAAGGTGCAGCGAATCGTGACCTCGTCTTCCTCAATCAGAGTTGGAGCCGCTGTCCCGCCGAAAAGTGGGTGCCTGCACTATTGGAAGGCGTGTGGACGCGTGTCTCAGCTACGATGCATGAGTCGTAAGAAAACCTCGCGGCCCTTATTGATCGATTCCCGGGTGCCTTTGACATCCTCGATTGACAAAACTGATTATCGCCAGTGATTGACAATCCTTGCCAATCGCAATATTTTGGAAGCTGAACGGACTGAACCACGTTGACACTCAATATCAACCTGACCCCGCAACTCGAAAAGCTGGTTCGACAGAAAGTCGAATCCGGACGCTACAACTCCGCCAGCGAGGTGGTGCGCGAAGCCCTGCGCCTCATGGAGACGCAGAACGAGCTGCACGCACTTCAACTCGAGCGGCTTCGGCTCGACATCCGCCAAGGTCTGGAAAGCGGCCCGCCGCGCCCGTGGAGCGTGGCCGAAATGAAGCGGCAAGGCCGCAAGCTTGGCGCGGCCCGCAAAACCGCCTCTTCATAAAATGCCGCCGGTTGTAATACGCCCGAAGGCACTGGAAGACCTCGCTGAGATTTGGGCCTGCATCGCCGAGGACAGTCCGCGCCAAGCCGACGCCTTCGCCGCTGCCCTCGATCGGGAGATTCGAGACCTTGCCCGGCGTCCCTTGATCGGACGCGCAAGGCCAGAGTTGTTGACTGACCTGAGAAGCCTTCCTTTGGCCGATACGTTATCTTCTACCTGCCGCGCAATCGCGGAATCGAAGTCGTACGTGTGCTCCACGGCGCACGCGACTTGACGCCCTTGTTCGACGAAGACGTTTGAGTCTTTATTATTTTCAACTGCCGAATGCGTCGCGGTCCACTCATTCGAAGCGCGCGAATGAGTGGGGCACCCGGCACCCGGCGTTTAGAGTCTGTGTGAGAACCGGTGTCGTCCCGGGGGACTCGGATTTACTCCACGCTACCCAGCACTCCGCCTGCGGCTCCGTGCTGGGCTATCATTATTCCGCCCTTTCGGGCTCGATTTTCGCTCAATCCGTTCCACGCGCGAACCAAAACTCTTGGTCTCACACAGACTCTTTAAGACTATAGTTTGCGGCTGGCTCAGTATCAGCATCGGGTTCTGACGAGTCTTTCTTATTTCAACTGCCGAATCCGCTCTTGCAGGAATTGCCGCTCCGGTTCCTGTTGGGTCAGGGCCAGAGCTTTCTCATAAGCGGACCGAGCCTCAGCTGTCCTGCCGAGCCTGCGGTACATATCGGCACGGGCGGAATGCGCCAGGTAATAATTTGCCAATTCGCCATGTTCCAACACCGCGTCGATCTGCGCCAGGCCGGCCTCTGGACCATCGCGCATGGCAATGGCCACGGCACGATTTAGCTCTACAACCGGTGAAGGCTGAATTCGTAGCAATTGATCGTAAAGCGCAACGATCTGCTGCCAGTCGGTCGCAGCCACCGATTCCGCCTCCGCGTGAACGGCCGCAATCGCAGCCTGTATGGTGTAAGAGCCGAAGCGGCCGGACGTCCCACGGTACCCCAGGGCTTTCTCCAGCAACGCCACTCCCTCCGCGATCTGCTCCCGGTTCCAGAGCGAGCGATCCTGGTTCTCCAGCAAAATCAGCTCTCCGGTCGGCGAGGTCCTGGCGGCGCGACGGGATTCCTGCAGCAACATCAGGGCGAGCAGCCCCATAACTTCCGGCTCGGGCTGGAGTTCGGTCAGCAGCCGGCCCAGTCGAATCGCCTCGCCGGTCAGCTCGGCCCGCGTTACCTCGGCTCCCGCCGCAGCCGAATAACCCTCGTTAAAGACGAGATAGATGACTTGCAGCACCGCGCCCAGCCGCTGCGGCAATTCCTCGGGCGTCGGCACCTCGTAGGGAATCCGCGCCTCGCGAATCTTTGCCTTGGCGCGCACAATGCGCTGCGCCAGCGTACGCGGCGTGGTGAGGAAGGCTTTGGCTATCTCCTCGGTGGTCAGCCCGCAGACCTCGCGCAAGGTGAGGGCAACGCGCGCTTCCGGCGCTAGAGAGGGATGACAGCAGGTAAAAATCAGGCGCAGCCGATCATCTTCAACACTGCCCTCAAGGCTGTCCTCGTCAGGGGAAGTTTGCGCCGAACTCCATTGCGCTTCGAGATGTCGCGCGAGCTCGTCTTGCGACGCATCAAATCTTGCCCGTCGGCGCAGAGTGTCGATAGCTTTGAAGCGGGCCGTCGAAATCAACCATGGCCGCGGGTTGCCGGGCACTCCACTCGTCGGCCACAGGCTGAGCGCAGCCGCAAAGGCTTCGTGCATCGCCTCCTCGGCAAGATCAAAATCACCGAGCAAGCGGATCAGGGTGGCCAGGATTCGTCCCGAATCCACGCGATAAAGGGAGTCGAGCAATTCGCGTACCTGCTCGGTGGAAGGCTGGGACATGACGACGACCTTAGCAAACCAGCTAGCGCGAATCAATTTGGCAGGTGGCACCGGTGGGATCAAGCGCGTGATACATTGGGCCATCGCGCCCGCGATGGGAGGAGTGTTCATGTCCGTGGGAATCAAGATCGAGTGTCCCAAATGTCACGCCGACCGAACCATGCTGGATACCAGCTTTGGCCTCCCAGGATACATAGAACCGCGCTCCCAGAAAGATAACGGCGCGAGTGTGAACACAAGCTGCGCCGTGCCCGTCCGCTTAGTTATGTGCCCACGCTGTCATTATGTGGAGATGTACCACGATGTGGGACTGGACAACCTGGTCTGAAGTCTGACGCCCCGGTCTCGCCATCCTGAACGAAGCCGTCTTGGACAATGCCGATCACTAGCGTACCATCAAGGTTGAGAGAGACTTTCTACCTCTCATTCAGATCCCCTGAACTAGGTCAGCCGTTCTGGAGTTCTCTTCCCTTAGTCGTGGCAGTTATTAGGAGTTGAAGTGTCTAATCCCAAAGTCCAAGTTACCCAGAAATCCGACCCATTTAGACAGCAAGAAACCTTCAAGAAAGATCCGGCAAGCAGCTTCTCGCAAGACGAGATACGAGCCCGCGCCTATCAGATCTACGAGTCTCGCGACCGAAACGGTAACCATGCCGACGAGGACTGGAGTCAGGCAGAGACCGAACTAATTGAGCTGGTGCACGCCAAATAGTCCGTGCCGATCCGCTCGAGGGCCTGCGCTGGGCGCAGTCGAGGGCAGGCCCTGAATCACTTCTCGGGCCATTCGCCCGCTTTCTTCTGGACGACAAAGATGGCGGTCACATCGCGAACGTCATGGTAGTCCGGTGGCCGCCCCGGTCAGGTCAATGGCGCCGACGTACGGCCGCTGGATCTTCACCCAGCTCTTGGAGAACGTAAGCGTAGTAGAGCCGTCGAAGATGAAGAACGTCTCCTTCAACGGCTGGCCACTGGGTAGCTTCGCGCCTTTCTTCAGCCACGGTGGCGTATGTACCTTGCCGAGACCGCTGTAGAATGCAACCACCTTGGAGTACGAATCGTTAGTGAAATAGATGGTCTCCGTCGCGCCCGGAGGCATGTCCTGCATGGCTTTTTCGTCTGCGGGAGGAGTGAACTGGGTTGCGCCCGGATAGACTTTGACATCCTGCGCGGAGAGTGCGGTCGCCAGGGCCAATGCAAGCGCAGATACAGCAGCAAGCTTCAAAAGGTTCATATTTCGTCTCCAGAAGCCAAAGTTGACCCACCCAGGTCCTGTCACCAAGTCTGCATAAGATCGGATGCCACGGGGGCAGCGGCTCGTGCGCCACGGTCCACATCCCTGGCTTTGGATGCCGATGGGGGCAGCGAAAGATTCGGAATCATCGCCCGCAATTATCGCGAAGCGATGGTGATGCGCGAGCCCGAACCTGGCCATAAGCGGGAGCAGGTTTTTGATGTAAACGGTTTGACTATTACATTACGATGACAAAAGTGGACGGCGGGACTGCTGCAAATCTGAAACTGTCGAATCCCACTGCAAGAAGCATCGCCAGATGTCTTGACTAGTTCAGTCAGGTGATGGCGAGACGCTTTACTCTGAAACCACGTCTCAAGCGGAGGAGATATGACGTTGAAGAGATTGATGACCGGAACGTTGGCTTTCGTGGTGATCGCCCTGCTGATGGTGACGTCGCTGATGGCGCAATCGCTGGTATCGGGCGACCTTACCGGTACAGTCACCGACCCAAGCGGTGCGGTCGTGCCCAACGCCGCGATCACATTGAAGAACACCGGCACCGGGCAGACACGCAGCACAACCACGAATAGAACCGGGGCCTACCGCTTCTCGCTGTTGCCACCCGGCAGCTACGCGGTGAGCGCGACCGCGCAGGGTTTCAGCAAGGCGGAAACCACGGCCCAGGTCAATATCGGGCTGGCGACCGTGGCTGACGTAAAGCTCGCTGTCGGCAGCAGCTCGCAGACGGTGGAAGTGAGTTCCAGCGCGCCTCTGGTGCAGGCGGACAACGCCGAGCTGTCGACCAACTTTAACCAGAACATGGTCGACAATATGCCTAATGGCGGTAACGACCTTACCTACGTTGCGCAGACCGCTCCGGGCGTCAACATGAACACCGGTGGAGGTTACGGCAATTTCCAGACGGCTGGTCTGCCTGCCACCTCCAATGTGTTCACGATCAACGGCGAAAACCAGATGGACCCGTACCTGAACCTGAACAACTCGGGTGCAACCAACCTTATGCTGGGCAAGAACGCGGTGCAGGAAGCGACGGTGATCAGCAACGCCTATGGCGGACAGTACGGCCAGCAGGCAGGTATACAGGTAAGCTACGTTACCAAGTCGGGCACCAACGCCTTCCACGGCAACGCGCAGTACTGGTGGACGGGCAGCAGCGTCCAGGCCAACAGCTGGTTCGCCGGGCAACAGAGTCCGATTCCGGCGACGCCCTTCACCAACAACAATCAGTGGGCAGCTTCCATCGGCGGTCCTATCAAGAAGGACAAATTGTTCTTCTTCCTGGACTACGAAGGGATCTCTTACATCGTTCCTTCGACTCAGCTGGTGCAGTTCCCGACGGTGGCGTTTGCCAATGCGACTCTGGCCAACCTGGCCACGGTGAGTCCGGCCTCGATTCCGCTGTACTCGAAGGCGTTTAGTCTGTACCAGAGCTCTCCCTATTACGCGGCCGCGAACACGCCTCTGCCTGGCGGGGGATGTGAAGGAGCGGTGATTCCCGGCGTAGCTAACTGCTTCACGCAAGGTACGGCCAGTCCTGCGCTGCCGGCGACGGAGAACCAGGGCCTGGCGCGAATCGACTATAACCTGTCTGACAAAGACCACTTGTTCTGGAGTGTGACCTTCGACGCCGGCGTGCAGGCAACCTACGCTGATCCGGTGAACGCGGCCTTCAGTGCGGCCAGCTACCAGCCGTCGCAGGACGGCCAGGGCCAGTGGACGCACACCTTTGGCAGTAACGCAACCAACCAGCTGGTTTATGCCGGCAGCTACTATCGCGCGATCTTTAACCAGTTTGACGCGCCCGCAACCTTCCCTACCCAACTGGATTTGTCTGGCATTGGCTATACCCCTCTGGCGAGCCAGGAGTATTACTTTCCGCAGGGACGCAATGTCACGCAATACCAGATTGTGGATGACTTCTCGGTGACGAAGGGGGCGCACAACCTGAAGTTTGGCGCCAACTACCGCCGGTACGACATCACCGACTACGTGTTCAGCGAGTTCACCAACCCGCTGTCGTATATCGGCTCGGTGTCGGGGCTTTACAACGGTCAGGCTGCCGAATTCGCCCAAAACTTTCCCGACCGGGGCAGCTATCCGGTCGCGCTCTGGGGTCTGGGGGTTTATGCGCAGGATGAGTGGCGGGTGAGCAAGAGCCTGAAACTCACCTTCGCGCTGCGGGTGGAGCATGACTCCAATCCGGTATGCCAGCTAAACTGTTCCTCGCTGTTTACGGGACCGTTCTCTACGATCAGCAGCGATACCACGACTCCCTACAATCAGATGATCGATGCCAACCGGCACCAGATCTTCCGCTCCGTGGATGCGATAGACTGGGCGCCGCGCTTCGGCTTTGCGTGGTCGCCCGGTAACAGCGAAAAGACGGTGATTCGCGGCGGCTTTGGCCTCTTCTACGATGCCTTCCCCGCGGTGCTGGGCGATAACTTCGTGACCAACATCCCAACCGTCACTTCCGTCACCCAGTTCAGTTCGCCGGGTGTGCCTACGGGTGTGCTGTGGGCTGACCAGACGACTCCAGGCGTCAGTCCGTGGCTCATCGGGTCAGCGACGAACGCCCAACTCCGCACCGGCTTCCCAGCAGGCGCCTCCTATGCCTCGTTGAGCGCGGTGAACCCCGCATTCGCCTCGCCGAGCTTCAACAGTACGAGCGGCACCTTCCACATCCCGCGGTACCAGGAATGGAGCTTGCAACTGGAACAGGAACTGGACAGCAAGAGCTCGATGAGCCTGGCTTACATCGGCAATCACGGGCTCAATGAGCCGGTCACGAACTACCCCAACGCCTACGCCGGCTTTGGCGGGATTCCGTCTACGCCCGCCAATCCGTTTAACTACGCTACCGTCGCCGAGATTTACTCGGGGGCGGTATCCAACGATAACCAGTTAACCGCCAGCTATCAGCGTCGCCTGACCTATGGCTTCACGGTGCAGGCCAGCTATACCTGGGCGCACGCCCTGGACGAAATTTCCAACGGCGGCATTCTGCCGTATAACGCCGCAACCAGTTCGGAATATCAGTTGAATCCGTATAACTTGAGGAGCAACTACGGGAATGCGGACTACGATATCCGTAGTTCCTTCAATGCCGCCTATGTGTGGCAGACACCGTGGAAGTTCGCCAACAAGTTTGCTAGCGGAGCGTTCGGAGGCTGGACTCTGTCGCAGAACTTCTTCGCCCGTACCGGCCTGCCACTGCAAGTGTTTGACGCCAGCACTTTCGTCGGCAACTACAATCCCGCGGCGCCCTATCTGCCGGCACAGGTGGTGGGGCCAGGGCAGGGTGCTTGCAACCAGTACCTCACGAATTGTCTGAATGCCGCCGGGTTTGCTTCCGCGGGTACGCTGACAGCCTACCCAAATCAGCTTCGCAATATCTATCGCGGGCCCGGGTTCTTTGATTCGGATTTCAGCCTTAACAAGAACTTCAAAGTAACCGAGCGCGTGGCCTTCGGTGCGGGTGCGAGCTTCTATAACGTGTTCAACCATCCAAATTTCGCCCAGCCGGGAAACCTGTTTGGAACGACTACGTTCGGCCAAGTGACGGAACAGACGGCCCCGCCGACGGGACCGTTTGGATCGTTCTTCGCCGGTTCGCCTGCCGGCCGCATCATTCAGTTGCAGGGCAAGATCGTCTTCTAGCTGGTTGGAATCTGCCGGGCTTAGGCGGCCCGAGAGGGCCGCCTATTTTTTCGTTACAGCTATTTCCCGCGACTGGCCGTTGGCGCGGCCTACGGGCGGATGGACGAAATTGTGTGCGGCCCGGGTAGTGCCTCAGTTTGATTGACGAAATCTGGCAATTCGTCGGAGCCAAGAACAAGAACGTGACGCCAGAGCAAGAGCAACAGGGCTGGGGCGACTCGTGGACGTGGACGGCGATTGACGCTGACACAAAGCTGTGCGTGACGTATTACGTGAGCGACCGGAGTGGGGCAGCGGCTCACGAGTTCATGCAGGACTGCGCAGCCCGCATCGTGGGCCGTCCGCAGATCACCACCGATGCACATCGGCCATACCTACAGGCCATTGAAGATGCGTTCGGAGCGGATGTGGATTACGCACAACTGCACAAGATTTATGGTGCTCCGACCGATGCCGATCAGCGCCGCTACAGTCCCGCAACCTGTATCGGCTGCGACATGAAAACGGTGAGCGGTGATCCAGACCCGAAACACGTGAGCACGTCATTCGTAGAGCGCCAGAATCTCACGATGCGCATGTCGATGCGGCGATTCACGCGCCTGACGAACGGATTCAGCAAGAAGCTGGAGAATCACGGACACATGGTCGCGCTGTACTTTCTGCATTACAACTTCTGCCGGGTTCACAGCACGTTGCGGGTCACGCCTGCGATGGAAGCCGGAATCAGCGATCACGTGTGGAGCATCGAGGAAATGTGCTCGCTTCTGCCTCAGGCCAAATCCGCTGCCAAGCGGATTGACAAAGGGATTATCCTGAAAGCACTCGGAGAACGTCGGCGTGATTGATAAGTACGAGTCTCGACGAATTAGAGGTGAAATCCGACGTGTGCTTATGACGGTCTGGGATCCAATCGGTGTCCGCGACGAACCTAACGCGCAGGATGAATACGATAGCTATCTCGGAGGCGTGTTCGACCTTTTGACGAGTGGGGCTCCTGATGACCGTATTAATGAATATCTCTGGCAGATCGTCGCAGAACGGATGGAGTATTCTGCCAAGAAAGAGGACATGCAAAGCACCGTTTCTGCCCTCCGTCAGATTCAGCTTCACCAAGAATCAAAATAACGCCCTGTGGAAATCAAACTGAGGCACTACCGCGGCCCGAATGGTCTTGACATCCGGCTGCCAGAGCGTAGACTCCCCCTTGTTCAGCCTGACGCCACTTACCTAGCATTTCGTATTCCTTCTCTTGTGGTTCGACTGAACCGGCCCCGTTTTGACCCGAAGGCGCAAGGAAATTGCGCACGGCAGTTTACTGAGGTCGGGTTCGGCGTCCTGGATCATCTCCAGAAAGACATCAAGTCTCGATCGCCCACCAACCCTAACAGGACGTCCCTTAGGAGTTGGAAACTACACTTCCATCTCTCTCCGCGGGCCTCCGAGAAAAGGACCAACATTTATGTTCACTCGCTCTATCCGCTTTGCGCTTACTCTCCTGATGGTTGGCTTCAGTGCAGTCCTGGCGCAAGCTGTCCTCCCGCCGCCGCCCCCTCCGCCCACTACCGCGGACGTCGTCTATGGGCAGTTGGGTAGCTTCACCACCAACACCGCGAACAACGGCGGGATAAGCGCCAACAGCTTGCATGATCCAGATGGGCTCGCCTCGGACAGCAGCGGTAATCTCTACGTGTCCGACCAACAGAACTCGCGGGTGCTGTTCTACCCTGCTGGCAGCACCACCGCTACCCGGGTCTACGGGCAGGGCGGCAGCTTTACTACCGGCAACGGGAACAAAGGCGGGATCAGCGCCAACAGCTTAAATGGACCATATGGTATCGCCCTGGACAGCAACGGCAATCTCTACGTGGCCGACTACGGTAACAATCGGGTGCTGTTCTACCCCGCCGGCAGCACCACCGCCACCCGCGTCTACGGGCAAGGCGGAAGCTTCACCACCAACACCACGAACAATGGCGGGATCAGCGCCAACAGCTTGGACCTTCCGACAGCAGTCGCCCTGGACAGCAGCGGCAATCTCTATGTGGCCGACCAATACAACAATCGGGTGCTGTTCTATCCCTCCGGCAGCACCACCGCCACGCGGGTCTACGGGCAGGGCGGAAGCTTCAGCACCGGCGGCGCGAACAAAGGCGGGATCAGCGCCAACAGCTTAGCTTTTCCGACTGGGCTCGCCGTGGACAGCAGCGGCAATCTCTACGTAGCCGACGGCGATAACAGTCGTGTGCTGTTCTATCTCTCCCCCAGCACCACCGCCACGGGGGTCTACGGGCAGTTGGGCAGCTTCACCACCGGCACCGCGAACCTCGGCGGGGTCAGCGCCACCAGCTTGGAGAATCCGGCTGGACTCGCCCTCGACAGCAGCGGCAATCTCTACGTGGCCGACGCTTATAACAATCGCGTACTGTTCTATTTCTCCGGCAGCACCACCGCTACGCGGGTCTACGGGCAGTTAGGCAGCTTCACCACCAACACCGCGAACAACGGCGGGATCAGCGCCAACAGCTTGGATCAACCCTGGGCAGTCGCCCTCGACAGCAGCGGCAATTTCTACGTGACGGACCTTCTTAACCAACGGGTGCTCCTGTATCCGCCGACAGCGGCCTCGGGAATCTATGGCCCGGCTAACGGATCTACGCTGACCAGCTACTCGGTGACGTTCTGGTGGGTCGGCTTCCCCGGCGCCACGGCGTATTGGCTGGATGTGGGCAAGGAGCCAGGAGGGAACGAGTATTGGCAGTCGCACAGCCTCTCCACTTCCACCGTCTCGCAGACGGTCGATTCTCTGCCGAGTGACGGCAGCACGGTGTATGCCACCTGGTACTACCTGCTGGACGGGAACTGGGTCTCCACCGGATACAGCTACACCGCATTCGGCGCCAACCCTCAAAAAGGTGTCATAACATCGCCGGCTCCCAGTACGACCCTGACGGGCAGTAGCGTGAGCTTCACCTGGACCGCAGGCTCCGGCGCGACCGCCTACTGGATCGACGCCGGCAGCAGTGCGGGCGGCAATCAGTACTTCCAGTCGGGCAACCTGGGCAATGTGCTCACAACTACGGTCAGCGGCCTGCCGCTCAATGGCAGCACGGTATACGTGACCCTGTATTCGCTGGTGGACAATCAGTGGCTGAGCAACCAATACACCTACACGGCCTACAACGTGGGCACCGCTCTGGGGGTCATGCAAACGCCAACGCCCGGATCGACGCTGCACGGTAACGTCGCCACCTTCACCTGGAGCGCGGGCTCCGGGGCAACGGCGTACTGGGTGGACATAGGCAGCACGATGAACGGTAACAACTACTATCAGTCAGGGAATCTGGGCAACGTACTCACCACGACGGTGTACAGCTTGCCGGCGGATGGCAGCCAGATCTATGTGACCCTGTGGTCGCTGGTCGGCGGTCAGTGGTATTACAACGAATACACCTACACCTCAGGACCGTAAGGACCTGAGATTCAAACGCCGCCTTCGAGCGGAGGTATTGACCGGGGCACGGATTGTTCATCCGTGCCCTTTCTTGCGTTGACCTGGTGGTTGCGAGCGAGAACAGACCATAGCGCGAATTGCCTGCTGGGTGGCCCCTGTTCATCGGGAGGGGTGATCTGCGGGGGCGGTGAACCGAGTGGCGCAGAACGCCGCCATCATTGCAAACCAGGCGCTCAACACTCGCGTCTCCAGAGTGGGAAACTCTCGATACTCGCGTTCGGTAGCGGGTCCAATGATGTGCGACTTGTAGGTGGAGACGTAGTGACCGTTAACTACTTCTACTCCGGTGGCTCCGCCGGTTGTTTTGTGGACGTAGAGAAAAGTACAGGCAGCGTACACCAGCAGCACACAGCCAGCGTATACAAAAGGGTTGGTGAACCAGCGCTTGCCGCGTGCAGGGCGGACGGCGTTAGCACAGACGATGGTCAGCCCAAGCAAGCAAAAAGCAGGAACAATCCAAACGGGAGGGACGGTCCACAGAAAAGTTGCGAGGTGCAGGACTGCGCAGACGGACAGGGTGGCGATACTGAGCGCATATCCAAGCCGGTCCTGAAAAACTTTGGTTGGCGTCATAGCCATTGGCTGCACCACTGCGAATCGCCGGGCTCAGAAGGGAGCGACGGCGACGATATCGAGGACGTAGAGATCGTCGTCCTTGGGAGTGCGGGTCAAGCGGACGCGAGCCTGGACGCGAGCGCTGAGGGAAAGGCGCTGCAGCGAGGCGCGCGGTGCGCCGCGATAGAAGTCCTGCAGCATTGCGAAGCGGTCCGGGGTGAGGCGGAGGAGAGCCACACTTAACAGGCGGCGCGGACTCATGTCGGACGGATAGGAAGGCAGACGCGAGAGAGGCATACCCAGGTTGCGGCAGAGGCTGACGTCACGATTGGTGGTACGCACGCAATAGTCCATGGCGCTGCACTGCTGGGTGGTTTTGCCGAGGCATAGCTGCTGCAGGGGCTCGGGAATCCAGACCAGTTGAATGGCATCTTGACCATCCTTGGTGGGAAGAGACTGCACAAAGAGGACCGCTTCCATCTCGGTGGACGCCGGCTGAGCCGTGGGAGCAGCGGATTGGGCATGGGCCATCACGGGAAGCGCGGACAGCGCAGCGGCGCAAAGGCCGAGGACGAGAAGATTCCTTCTGTGCAGTCGCGGAAGTTTCATTGGCATAAGATTCCCGGACGCCGAAGGCCCCAGGTGTTCGCGGCGTTCGAATGTGGGTGAGGCATCAATGGCATTCCCACTCATTCCAACGGCAGGAATGAGTGGGGCACCAGCAATTTAACCTCCACCGTTTACTGGGCGACTTTCGGCCAGTGGCCAATGGGTGGAGGAGTCAGTTCGCCGGCAGGAGCATAATTTGCCGGATAGGCTGCATCGATGGGATTGATCATGAACGAGCTGCCACCGCCATCTTCTTGAGGCTGGCCGTTCGGTCCGTAGACGGTGAATCCGGAGGAAAATCCGCTGCCTTGCAGGATGGTGACATAACCGTAACTGTCGGCTGTGATAGCAGCGACGTTCATGCTGAAATCACCAGCCGAGCTGACGCTGAAAGTCGTCTTATTAATAGCGGCGGCCGATGTACTTTGATTTGTCGCCGCATAGACGGAGGTGGGGTTCTGGGCCATGGAGCAGGTAACGCCGGGGCCGCCGACGACTGCAGGAAGAGGAACGACAGCGATCATGGTGACGGTAATGGTGTCGTCCGTGGAGCCGACCACGTCCGTTCTTTTATAGGCGGTCAGAGTCACGCCACCCGCGCTGGATCCAGTGTCGAGGACGTAAATGTATCGCACCACGGTGTTGAAGTTCAGGGGGGCGGGAACACTTTGAACGATGGCGCAAGCATCGGTAAAGGGCCCGAAATTACCAGAGCCGTAGCAGCCTTCGCTCTTCGGTAGAGAGCCGCAGGTCACCCAGGAAAGCTGGGTCAAGCCCTGGTTCACTTCATAGGTAGTGAACAGCGTGCTATCGGGTAGCTTCTGCTGGGCAGCAGCGGGAAGTGCGATGGCCAGGGTGACAAGCAGCACGGCGGCGAGAACAACCCATCGAGTGTGACGACGGCACATAGTACATTTCCTCCGGTAGCAGCCCAGGGATGAAAAACGGCTGCCCGATGGACTGCAGACTACACGCTCAGATGATGACGGGCAATAATAATTTCAATCCTGCCATCGATGAGGAGACGCCGGGTGTTTCTTCTCAGGAGCGAACCTGGGCGAGGATGGAATGGACGATGTTAAGGGTACGCTGCGAGGCGAAAATGTCCTTGAGCTTTTGTTTGAATTCGTCCTCGGACTGGATTGAGATGTCACCCACAAACTTAACGGTGAGAGGATAGAAGGCGACGCCGTGGGTCACGCGGAATAGTTCGTATTTGTACGCTAACGTGGGCGCGAGGATGTTGAAGGTGTGGACGAACATAGTGCCAAATCCGGTGGTTACGACTTCGCCCGTCACCAGCTGCTGAGTTTTCTCGCCTAAGCGCGCCGCTTGCTCTTTAAGGATGGTGACTGGCGTCACCAAGTTGGACTCTGCGATATTTTCCGGCCAAAGATCGTCAGGCATATAGAAGCAACTAGCAATTAGCAACTAGCAATTAGCGAGCAACCACTCCAACACATTACTTCCTTAGCGTTCAGAAATCCAGTTCCAGCAGCACGGGCAAATGGTCGGAGGCCATGCCGGTGTCGGGACGGCCATTCTGGAGAAGCGAGATATTGCGCACTTCGGTGAGGATGCGCACGCTCTCTGGAGCAAATCCCTCCAGCAACTCGGGGCGGACCAGCACCTGATCGTACATGTTCCAGAAATAGCAAACCGGCTCGGCGTGGTCGTAGTAGAAAGTGCCACCGGACTCAGCCCTGTCGCCGAGATGACTCCACATGGGATTGTAGAAGAAATTGTATTTCTCCTTCTGCACGACCCTATGGCCGCGAGCGGCGATGCGGCGGCTCATGACCGCGTTCAGGCCGCCGCGAGCGCCAACCATGCCGGCTTCAAAGGGATTCATATTAAGGTCGCCGAGCAGAATGGTGCGGTGATGGCCTTCGCTGGCCTCGACCTGGTCGATCATTTGGGACAGGCACACGGACTCGAAGATCTGGCTCTCATCGGAAAAGCCCACCTTGGCGGGGAGGTGGGCGCCGACGATCAGGATGGTCTGGCGTCCCGGCAGCACGAGGCGGCGGATGGACACGCGGTGACTCTCAATCGCCAGCTTGAGAAAGTGAGCATCGAAGCGAGTGAAGAACAGGAGATGGCCGCAGTTCCCCGGGGCAAATTGGTAGTGGGGCAGCACATCATTGAGAGTTTGCAGAAGCTGTGCCGGAGGAGTGCGACATTCGGCGAGAATCAGGACATCGGCATCGGACTCGCGGGCAACGTTGCGAACGAAGCCGGGGATGTCGCGTTTGTTGAGGTTCCAGAAGAGGAAGCGCATAGAGCAGTTGTCAGTTGTCGGTTGTCAGTTGTCAGTGTAAACCTCGGGTCGGTTGAGAGGGGATGGGGGTTGGGGGTTAGGGAATAGTTTCGGGGGGTGCCCCACACATTCGCGGGTTTCGAATGTGTGGGAGACGAAGAATTATCCGACGCACGCCTTGCTGGCTCCCACTCATTCCAATGGCAGGAATGGGTGGGGCACCCGGCTGAGTTGCGGTTGTCAGTTGTCGGTTGTCAGTTGTCAGTGGAGTCCTGGGTTGGTTAGAGGGGTTTGGGGTGGAGTTAGGGAATAGTTTCGGGGAGGTGCCCCACACATTCGCGGGTTTCGAATGTGTGGGAGACGAAGAATTATCCGACGCACGCCTCGCGCTCCCACTGATTCGAAAAGATGGAACGAGCCGGGGCATCGAAGCAGTGGCGGCGTCGCCAGGCCCGCACGTTAGTGGGTATGCCCACAGCTTCGCAGCCGTTACACGCGCGGCGTTCGGGGAAAACCACGTGAAATAGCGTCGAGCTGTAAGTGTGGCCCATTTGGCTAGTATGTCTGGGCGGTCTCATCGGGGGTGGTTGATTACCGGAACATCGGTATCCGGAGCCGCAGGGCGACACAATCGTAGCCCAGGACGTGAGTCCTGGGTGCGATTATGGATTGAACTGAGTCCGGCGGGAGGGCACGGGTTTTCTGTGGGTCCCTGAAGGGACTCGGGATATTTAATGAAATACCTTCCCAGCACTCACGTGCTGGGCCTACGATTGTTCCGCCTGCGGGCTCGAGCCGTTTCCTGGATAAGTGCACTACGGTAACGATAGAATTGTCTTCTCGTTATTTGCACTGGAATATGACTTGCCAACTATCTTATGTTTGAACGTTGAGAGGTGGAGATGCCAAAAAAGATTTTCATGACGGTGAGCGGAGGAGTGGCGTACGCAGTGGAGGAGTCGGTTCCCCTGGATACGAACTAAATCTTGCTTTGACGAGATCAAGGAAGGTTCTGATTTGGCGAAGCGATGAAGCAAAGACATTCTGTATTGACCATGGAATGAGTTTGGGGAGCCGGTCTGGAGCTGAAGTGCTCAGCAGAACTCGGTGTTAAGTACAAGAGCAACAGTCAGGTAGCCCGCGGTCAGCGAGAACTGGTGTCAGATGTACTGCCCGGCTTGCAGTTCCGATGCGCTTTCGCAGCGGCCAACAACTTCGGAGTAGTTCACCTGTCCGGCGTGCTCATGTGCCTTATCAGCTAAAAAGCCGCAAGGGCATTATCGGAAGGCGGATTAATGATTCGGGTTACGAGGCAATGCTTCGTGCAATACGCTCTGATCAAGTGCCGAACTTGCTGTTGTTCAGATTCCTCAGATCTGTCATCAATCTTCTGTATCCCAAGTTTCTTTTTCACAGAGTCGACAATCGAAAAACGAAGCCTCTTCAGACAGGGCGCAGAGAGCGGGATGGTAGGATGTAACATTCTGCTCGACAACGTTCCAGTTGATGGCGTATCCCAATCGTTAGGACGGAGTCGTCACGAATAGGTCTGCTGTAAGGCGGGTGTATAGCCGTGTGAGTCCAATTTAATGAGTTGAAAGGCGACGTGAGGCGGATGGACTTTGGACGTTTTGAATATCTTACGAAAACTGAATCGGCAAGAGTTGTCGCTATCGGATTTGCTATACCTTTGAACAGCATCTACAGAACCTTCATCCCAGCAATAAGAACATCAGAGCGAAAATTCGCCAGCTAGCTTCAAGTGCTCAGGAATAGGAGATCCCTCGCTGCGCTCGTGCTGACAATCAATTACTCACTGACCACTAGCCACTAGCCACTTTCCTACGAACATCCGCTCGTCGAGCCGCACTCAACACAGCGGTAACAACTTCCGTTTCTGGTCATGATCGCTCCACAGACGGTGCAGACAGGCGCATCGCCCATGTCGATCAGGTCTTTCAGGGCGTCGGCTGCATGAACGTGCCCCATACCGCTCCCCGGAACAGCAGATCCCTCGGCTCCGCCTCGTGATGACAAACCTGACGATTCGGGCGTGATCACGTCGCCGAACGACCGCTGAAGGCTGTCGCCTTCGTCCGGCGTTCCCGGCGGCGGGGCGTTGACGTACTTCGGGCGCAGGCCGTCGAAGAGCGCCTGCTGCTGGCCCGTCAGGAAGCGCAGCTGCAGCCAGCGGAAGATGTAATCCATGATCGACTTGGCGAAGCCGATGTCGGGATTGCCGCTCCAGCCGCTGGGCTCGAAGCGGGTGTGCGCGAACTTCTCGCACAGCAGCTTCAGCGGCACGCCGTGCTGCAAGGCCAGCGAGACAGCGCAGGCGAAGCTGTCCATCAGGCCGCTGACAGTCGAGCCTTCCTTCGCCATGGTGATGAAGAGCTCACCGGGCGTTCCTTCTTTGTAGAGCCCGACGGTGAGATAGCCTTCGTGGCCGCCGACATTGAATTTGTGGGTGATGGACAGGCGTTCGTCGGAGAGACGATGGCGGATGGCGCGCGGAGGCGCGGCACTCTCATCAATCGGTTCCGCGGGCTGAAGCCCGCTCTGATTATTAGGATCGCTGGAACGCGGGCCTGAAAGGCCCGCACTACCCGAACCAGCGCTACCCGATTTCGCGGTGGCCGAGCCCATGGAGCTTAGGGGCTGCGCTTTCTTGGAGCTGTCGCGATAGATTGCTACCGCCTTCAGCCCCAGCTTCCAGGACTGGATGTAGGCTTCGGTGATCTCTTCTACGGTGGCGTTCTCCGGCATGTTGATGGTCTTGGAGATTGCGCCGGAGATGAAGGGCTGCGCCGCCGCCATCATGCGCACGTGTCCCATGTAGTGGATAGTGCGCGTGCCCTTGGTGGGCTTGAAGGAGCAGTCAAAGACCGGCAGGTGCTCGTCCTTGATGGCGGGCGCGCCTTCGATGGTGCCCGTAGCGTCGATGTAGCTGACGATGGCGTTGGTCTGGTCGCTGGTGTAGCCCAGCTTGAAGAGCGCGGCGGGCACGGTGTTGTTGACGATCTTGATCATGCCGCCGCCGACCAGCTTCTTGTACTTCACCAGAGCGAGGTCGGGCTCGATGCCGGTGGTGTCGCAGTCCATCATGAAGCCGATGGTGCCCGTGGGCGCCAGCACCGTGACCTGCGCGTTGCGATAGCCAAACTTCTCACCGTGCTTCAGAGCTTCGTCCCAGGTGTCCTTGCTGGCTTCGTAGAGAGTCGCAGGGACGTTGGTGCGGTTGATGTTGTTGACCGAGGCGCGATGCATGCGGATGACGTCGAGGAAGGGCTCGCGGTTGATGTACCAGCCGGGGCAAGCGGCGCCGGGGCAGTTGTCAGTTGTCAGTTGTCGGTTGTCGGAAAACCCGTTGTCAGTTGTCCGTTGTCGGTTGTCAGTGGAGGGGTCGTCGTTACCGACAACCGACAACTGAGAACCGACAACCTTTTCGGTTGCTGGCGTGAGGGGTTGGCAGAGTTCGGCGATCCTGGACGACTGGAGATAGGCTTCGCCGCACATGATGGCGGTTACGCAGGCAGCGTAGTCGCGGCCGGCATCGGAGTCGTAGGGCAGGCCCGCGGCCATCAGCAGCGCGCCCAGGTTGGCGTAGCCCAAGCCCAGCGGACGATAGTCGTGCGAGTTCTTGCCGATGGCTTCGGTGGGATAGCCGCTGTTGTCGACCAGAATTTCCTGCGCGGTAATGATGACGGCGCAGGCGTGGCGATAGGCCTCGACATCGAAGGTTCCGTTGGGCGCGAACTTCATTAAGTTAAGGCTGGCCAGGTTGCAGGCCGAGTCGTCGAGGAACATGTACTCGCTGCACGGATTGGAGGCGTTGATGCGCGCCGTGTTCTTCGAGGTGTGCCAGCGATTGACGGTGGTGTCGTACTGCATGCCGGGATCGCCGCAGTGCCATGTGGCGTCGGAGATCAGGTGCATCAACTCGCGCGCCTTAAAGGTACGCACCGGCTGACCGTCCTTCACTGCGCGGGTGGAGAAGTCGCCGTCTTTGAGGACGGCGTACATGAAGTCGTCGGTGACGCGCACGGAGTTGTTGGCGTTCTGGAAAAAGATGGAGGAGTAGGCAGGGCTGTCGGGACCGCTGCCGTCGTAGCCTTCGCGCACCAGGGCCCAGGCCTTGGCTTCCTCTTCCTGCTTGCAGGTAATGAATTGCTCGATGTCGGGATGGTCGACGTTGAGGATGACCATCTTGGCGGCGCGGCGGGTCTTGCCGCCGCTCTTGATGACGCCGGCGAAGGCGTCGAAGCCTTTCATGAAGCTGAGCGGGCCGCTGGCGGTGCCGCCGCCGGACAGCGATTCGGCTGACGAGCGCAGGGGAGACAGATTGGTCCCGGTGCCCGATCCCCACTTGAAGAGCATGCCTTCGGTTTTGGCGAGGGTCAGGATGGAGTCGAGCGAATCGTGCACCGAGTTGATGAAGCAGGCCGAACACTGCGGTGTCTTGTAACCGGTCACGCCATATTCGACACGCTGGGCCTGCGGGTTCCAGTGCCAGTTGCGCGCGTCGGAGTCGGGCTCGATGCGATCGCAACCAACGTTGAACCATACCGGCGAGTTGAAGGCGGCCTTCTGTTGCAGCAGCAGGTGGGCAAGCTCGTCATGGAAGATGGCCGCGTCGTCAGCGGTGCGGAAGTAGCCGCCGGCGATACCCCAGTCGCGAATGGTCTCAGCCACGCGAGTGACGAGGGCGCGGACGCCGCTCTCGCGCTCGGGGGTATCGAGCGGGCCATGCAGATACTTGCTGGCCACGATGTTGGTCGCGGTCATCGACCAGTCCTTGGGGACCTCGACATCTTTCTGCTCGAAGATGATGCCGCCCTGGGAGTCGGTGATCTGGGCGAGGCGGAGCTCCCACTCGAGTTCGTCGTAGGGCGAAACGCCGGCCGTGGTGAAATAGCGCTTGAAGGTGAGGCCGGGATTGGTCTTCGAGCGTTGCGATGGTTGGCCGGGCGCCTGATTCTTGGTCGTGGAGACTGCGGCGCTCGTAGTTGTCGTAGTTGTTTCGGCCATGGTCCTTACTCCCTGATGAATTATGGATGCCGTTATGAATGTCGCGGGAGCGAACTCCCGCTGGTCACGTGTCGTCCCTAAAGGGACTCCCATCTTCTAATGATGTGTCGCCAGCACTCTGCTGCGCTGCGTGCTGGGCTAGATTGTTGCGCGCCTCCGGCGCTTCGGCGAGCGTTATCCATTGGCGTGCTTATCCAGAGCTGCGCTACTTGGTAAGTCCATGGGCCAATCCTTCTTAAATCTTGTAAAAGCCACTTGCTTAAATCTTGTAAAGCCACTTGCAAGACTGCGAGGGCCCCTTCTCTCGCCTGCGTATCGTTGGCAGAGAAGAAGCCCCCGGATGATGTCACCGCAAAACTATCCGCCGGCGGCCCCTCACCCCAACCAACGCAAAAAACGGCGTTTGTTGGGACCCCGAAGCACGGGCCGCGCGACGGGCTGATCGGACTTGGAAATGAGCACCCTCACCCCAACAACCGCCCTTCGGCTTCGCTCAGGGCAAGCTTCACCGGCGCTTGTTGGGGACCCCGACACCGCAGATGCCATCGTCTGGGCGATGACTTCGTCGGTTGTGGCTGACTCTTTCGCAACCTTCGCAGAAACTAGCCCTGGGTTCGGAACCAACTGCTTGACCTGGCCACCTGCGAAACAAACCCGGAAAAAGGCTTTGCGCAAGGGCTGACAACCTGCCGGCACAGTCACCTCTGCCTGCGTCGGCGCGCTTGGGGGAGGAGCTTAGGTTGGGCTCGATTGCCAAGCTTTTTTGAACTGTTGACGAACACTACTCCCGACATCTTGTGGATGTCAAGAGGCTAATACCACATATTGTTATTTTACCACTCTGAGCCCGAACCTAACTAGTAACCCCATGGGACTATGCGCTCGGATTCTGGCCTCGAATTGGGGCTCCCTTTCCACCCCGTACCCCGACTCTAGCCCCGCTACCCGGCGCATTCAACGCCTATTCATAGTGCAAGTATGTGGATTCCTGTGGATCGTGAGGAAAAAACGTCCGCCATCCCAAGCCATGCCGTGCGACCGCCCGCATTTCAGCACCTTGCGAGAGCGCTTTCGCGAACTGAATCCAGACTTGATCTCATCTTCCCATCCACCACTCCCGCAAACCCGCAGCTCAGGATAGAATTGTGCATCGAAATCCGGCTACCGCCGAATCATCTTGTTTCCGGGCGAATCGAAACTCTTATGGCATTTCACAGTTTCAGGGCATCCCCGCGCATTTCCCGCGCCCATGCCCCAATATTCGGGTTAGCTCTCGCGCTGCTGCTGGCGTTCACCGCTTGCAGTCGCAGCAATGCCGATGCCCCTCAGGGCCCTCCGGTCATGCCGGTCAAAGTGCAAACCGTGCAAGACCAATCCATCGGCAACGCCTCCGAGTACGTAGCCACCATCAAGTCTCGTCACTCCGCCACCATCATGTCCGACGTCGAAGGCTGGATCTCCGCCATCCATGTGCACTCCGGCCAGTTGGTCCATAAGGGCGACACCCTGATGGAAGTCGATCCGCGTCGGCAGGTGGCCATGGTCTCCAACATCGACTCCCAGCGGAAGTCCAAGGAAGCGGCCCTGGCCTGGGCGAAGTCCCAGTTCGATCGCGTCAGCGCTCTCGCCGCCAGCGGCGTCATGAGCCAGCAGGACTTGCAGCAGGCGCAATCGGCCTATGACGGCGCCCTGAACGACGTGAAGTCGTTGGATGCGCAGATCACCCAGCAGCAGGTGCAGTTGAAGTACTACAGCGTCTTCGCTCCCACCGATGGCGTTGTCGGCGACGTTCCCGTCCATGTGGGCGATCGCGTCACCAACACCACCGTCCTCACCACCATCGACGAGCGCAGCGGCCTGGAGGTCTACATCTCGATTCCCTCCGAGCACGCGGGTGATATCAAGCTGGGCGCGCCGGTCGAGGTTGTCGATCAAGCCGGAAAGGTGCTGTTGCGCACCAAGGTGGACTTCATCTCGGCCCAGGTCGAAACCGGCACGCAATCGATCCTGGTGAAGGCCCCGGCCGATCAAGCCGCCGACGTGCTGCGCGCCATGCAGTTGGTGCGCGCGCGCATTGTGTGGAGCACCCATTCCGGCGCTACTGTACCGGTGGTCGCGGTCAACCGGGTCAGCGGACAGTTCTTCGCCTTCGTCGCCAGGCAGGACAGCGGCAAGCTGGTTGCCCATCAGGTCCCGGTGGAGTTAGGCGAGATCGTCGGCAATGACTACGCGGTGCTCAGCGGATTAAAGTCCGGCGATCAGGTCGTCGTCGCCGGTGGCCAGAACCTTGCCGATGGCGCGCCCATCCGCATTGAACAATAGGGTGGAAGCGCCGGGCTTTGGTCCGGCGAAATCGCCCCAACGGTGGAAGCGCCGGGCTTACGGTGGAAGCGCCGGGCTTTAGCCCGGCGAAACGCAGCTCTTTGGAAGGGGCGCAGCTTTAGCTGCGCCGTTGGAATTGCGGTTTGTAACAGGGCACGACTTTAGTCGTGCCGAAAGCGAAAAAAATTGAACTGAGTCCCGTAGGGACGGCACTCCTCGGGATGGCAATTTGTAGATCGTTCGAATCGCCGTTACATCAAAGGGACTTCGCTTTGTTTTCTGACTTCTTCATCAAGCGTCCGGTCTTCTCCACCGTCACTTCGCTGTTCATCGTGATCGCGGGCGCGGTCTGCATTCCGTTCCTGCCCATCGCGCAATTCCCTGACCTGGCCCCGCCGCAGATTTCCGTCAACGCTTTCTACATCGGCGCCAATGCCACCGCAGTCGAATCCTCCGTAACCACCATCCTGGAACAGGCCATCAACGGCGTGGAAGGCATGCGCTACATGACTTCCACCAGCGGCAACGACGGCAGCTCGTCCATTAACGTCACCTTCGAGTTGACGCGCCCCCTCGACCTCGCCGCCGTCGACGTGCAGAACCGGGTGCAGGGCGTCACCGGCCGCCTGCCCGACGCAGTGAAGAATACCGGCGTCACCATCAACAAGGTTTCCACCTCCTTCGTCCTGGCCGCCGGCTTCTACAGCAACGACAATCGCTACAACGAAGAGTTCATCAGCAACTACATCGACATTTATGTAAAGGACGCGATCAAGCGCATCCCCGGCGTCGCCGACGCCCAGATCTTCGGCGAACGCAAGTACTCCATGCGCCTTTGGCTCGATCCTTCGCGGCTGGCGGCGCGCGGCCTCACCGCCTCCGATGTCGTTGACGCCCTGCAACAGCAGAACGTGCAAATCGCTTCAGGCCAGGTTGGCGCCGAGCCCACTGCAACCACGCAGATGTATCAGATCAGCGTGCGCGCCCTGGGCCGGCTGACCGAAGTGGCGCAGTTCGACAACATCGTCCTCAAGCCCGGCAGCAACGGAGCTCTGGTGCGGCTGGCCGATGTTGGCCATGCCGAACTCGGCGCCGAGGACTACAGCGGCAAGCTTCGTTATAACGGCTACAACGGCATCGGCATCGGCGTCAGCCAGTTGCCCACGGCCAACGCTCTCGACGTGGACAAAGCCGTTCGCTCCGAATTGGCGCGCCTCTCTAAACGCTTTCCGCCCGGACTGCGCTATGCCGTCGCCTTCGACACCACGACCTTCGTCGGCGACTCCATCCGCGAGGTGCTGAAGACCCTGGTCGAGGCCATCATCTTCGTCATGCTGGTCATGTTCCTCTTTCTCCAGGACTGGCGCAGCACTTTAATTCCGGCAGTCACAATTCCCGTCTCCCTGGTCGGGACCTTCGCGTTTATCAGCCTGTTGAATTTCTCCATCAACACGCTCACGCTGTTCGGCATCGTGCTGGCCACCGGACTCGTCGTTGACGACGCCATCGTGGTCATCGAAAACATCCAGCGCCATATGTCCGAGGAGCGCTGCGATTCCCATAAGGCCGCTTCCGAAGCCATGGGCGAAGTGACCGGTGCTGTCGTCGCAACTTCTCTGGTGCTGGTTGCGGTGTTTGTTCCTGTCGCTTTCTTTCCCGGAACCACCGGACTGCTCTACAAGCAGTTCTCCCTGACCATCGCGTTCTCCATCGCCATTTCTGCTTTCAACTCGCTCACCTTCACGCCGTCGCTGTCAGCCTTGCTCCTGCGGCCGGAGACGGGCAAGAAGAACGTCTTCTTCCGCGGCGTCGAGCACGTGATCCATCGCACCACCGCCTATTACGTCTACAGCGCGAAGAAAGCGCTGAAGGTACGCTACGTCATCCTGGCTGTCTTCTTCGCTGGACTGGCCGCAACCTACGTGGTCTACAAGACGGTGCCCACCGGTTTCGTTCCCGATGAAGACCAGGGCTGGTTCATGATCACGGTGCAGGCGCCGCAGGGCGCTTCGGTGGAATACACCTCGCAGGCCATGCGGCAGGTTGAGGGGGTGCTCGCCCGCGAGAAGGACATTACCGGCGCGTTCAGCGTTGTGGGTTTCAGCTTTACCGGCAGCGGCGCCAACAAAGGCATGATCTTCCTTAACCTGGCAGACGTCAACAAGCGCAAGGGCGACCAGGATTCGGCCGCGGCCGTCGTCAACCGCCTTCGCGGGCCGCTGAGCCAGTTGACCGACGTGCAGGCCTTTCCCTTTCTGCCGCCGCCCATTGCCGGCATCAGCAGCTTTGGCGGCTTTACCTTCGAGGTCCAGGACGAAGGCGGCAACACTGTGGAACAGCTTTACAACGTGACCCAGGGCCTGGTGCGCGATGGCAATGGACGCAAAGATCTCAGCGGGCTGTTCAGCGCCTTCACCGCCAGCGATCCCCAGTTCGTGGTCAACATCGATCGCGCCAAGGCGCGCAGCTTGCAAGTGCCCATTCAGCAAATCAGCGACGCCCTCCAGGTCTACCTGGGCTCCTCCTACGTCAACGACTTCGACTTCAACAATCGCGCCTATCGTGTCTACGTGCAGGCCGACCAGACCTTCCGTCGTCAACCGCGCGATATTCGCGAGTTCTACGTTCGCTCCGACACCAGCCAGATGATTCCGCTGGATAACGTCGTCAATATCACCGAGTCCACCTCGCCGCAGGTCATCAATCACTACAATCTGTTCCGCTCGGCTGAGATCAACGGCTCTGCCGCGCCCGGCTACAGTTCAGGTCAGGCCATCCAGGCGATGGACACGGTCGCCCAGAAACTGCCCCTCGGCTTCAACTATTCCTGGTCGGGTCTCTCGCTCGAAGAAATCAAGTCGGGCAAACAGTCGGCGCTGCTTTTCGGACTGGGATTGCTGCTGGTCTATCTCACCCTCTGCGCGCAGTACGAGAGCTGGGTGCTGCCTTTCATCATTCTGCTCAGTGTGCCTATGGCGATGCTGGGCGCGCTCCTCGCGCAGACCTTGCGCGGACAGTTGAACGACGTCTACTGCCAGATTGGATTGGTAATGCTGATCGGCCTGTCCTCAAAGAATGGCATTCTTATCGTCGAGTTCGCCGAGCAGTTGCGCCACAAAGGGCTCTCGGTCAAAGAGGCCGCGGTCGAAGCGGCTCGCATCCGCCTGCGTCCTATCCTGATGACCTCGTTCGCGTTTATCCTGGGTGTTCTTCCGCTGGTCTTCGCCAGCGGCGCAGGCTCCCAGAGCCGCCACTCCGTCGGCACCACCGTCTTCGGCGGCATGATCTTCTCCACCGTCCTGAACCTGTTCTTCATCCCCGTGCTATACGTCATCGTGAAGTCAATGGTCGAGCGCGAAAAGGCGCCGGCGACCACCACCTAATTAGGAATCTACAAAATCATCGGTATTGGCTGACGTCGCTTGCATCCGGAGCGTACTCGCGCTGGTTGACGAGTAAGTTTGGAATCGGCAAGCTGGCGCGACGCGGGCATCATAATCCAGCGCTTCACAGTCTGTTGGCCTTCGGCAGTGCAGCAGAGCAAACGAAAATAGAACCCCGAAGGGGTGGATCCGCAGTTAGCCCAGGACGCAGCGAAGCGGAGTCCTGGGTAACGTGGGAATTTTTGTCTGAGCCCCGTAGGGGCGGCACGGCTCTCCCGAATTCACTCTAGCCCCTGGGGGAATCCACCTAGATTAATCGGAAGCTTCTCCAACCGTTCGATGCAACCAGCCGCAACGCGGCGGCCATGACGTTAGGCGGGGGCGTCAGCCCCCGCTCTAGTCGAAGTAATGCGAGCCGCAGAGCGGCGACACGGGTTTCGTAACAGCCTCTTCAGCGCTGTGTGGACTGGATTATTGAAATTGAGCCCCTTCAGAGACTATGTCGAAACTGGCAACCGAACTTTGCGGTGGAACAAACGTCGCGAAATTCACCCCGCCCAGCCGCGCAGCGGCGGAATTTGTGTTTGCCGCGGGCGTAAGCCCGCGGTCGAGTGGAAAACAAAACGAGCCGCGGAGCGGCGACACCGGTTGCGGCACAGTCTCTTTAGGGCGACAGGGACGTCATGAAGCCAAAATCGTCTGGGATACCGCGGCTTTCATTCCCGCCCGGACTTCAAACCCGCTAGATAGTCCTCCAGTTGGTCTTCGGGAATCCCCTCACCGCGCTCAAGTTGGTCAAGGCCCCGTCGGATTTTCTGGTTGTCTAATTCCCGGTTTGCAAGTGCCTCATCTCTGATTTCGATGTTCATCGCCGCTCTCCTGCGGCCATACCTTGCTGGCATGTTAACTGAACCCTTGCGAACCCTTCTTCACGCGGTTTCCCCTCTAGGTACTGCATCACCCCCGCACTTGACCTGCGTCACATCGCTTCCATCCGCTTTGCGCTACAACTATAAGTGCAAGGTTAATGGAAGCTGCCAGGCAGCCCTTTATCGGGCCGCCGGCAGCGTCCAGCAACGTCCCCACCTCGTGGGGAGAATGGTCGCAACATGGCCACGGCACAGCTCACACCCGTCGGCGTGGGCATTCAGAATGTGCTCATCGCGACGGACTTTTCCCATTACTCCAACACCGCCCTTAACTTCGGTCTGCAAGTGGCAAAGGCCTATAACGCCCAGGCTCACGTGGTCTTCGTCATCCCCACCGATCAGTTCCTGCTGGCCGGCCCAGAGGCCTATGTCGCTGCCAAGGACGCCGCCCGCCGCGACCTGGAACAACTGCAGGAAGAATTGCACCGTACCCATTCACACGTTGAGGGCGAGGACTACCACCTTTATCTGCTGGAAGGCGAGGTGGCGGAGTCAATTCTGGATTTCGCCCACCAGAAGCGCGTTGACCTCATCGTGGTCGGAACCCACGGCCGGGGCGGCTTGGGCAAAGCTCTGATTGGCTCGGTGGCCGAACGCGTCTTCCGCCAGTCGCCCGTGCCCGTGCTCACTCTCGGCCCTCACCTTCGCCCCCAGACTCGGGACAACCCGCCCAGGAACATCCTGGTAGCGGCTGACTTCACGCCGGCGTCCGCGCGCGCCGTCCGCTATGCTGCCATGCTGGCCTGCGAAAACAAGGCTAAGTTAACTCTTCTGCACATCGCGAATCGTAAGCAGGTCGAACAGCTCCCTGATCCCGCCGCCGTCAAGCGCGGAGTCGAATTGCGGTTGGCGGATTTGCTGGGACCCGAAGGCGATGCCGTCGATTACTCGGTCCGCGTCGAGGTCGGGGCGGTAGTCCCTACGATCCTGCATGCCTTGAACGATGTAAATGCCGATCTGCTGGTTATCGGTGTCCGCCGGTCCAGCAGCGTGCTGGATCGCTTGATGTTTCCCCACGCCTATGAACTGGTGTGCGAGTCGTCGTGCCCGGTGCTGACCCTCCGCGAAAACCCGCCCTCGACTCGAACCAGCGAACGAAACTGAATTTGGAGGAAGAATGTCGAACAATAGCAGTGTTATGGAAGATGAAACGGCAGCCCCGGCCCTGACGCCGGACATGATGTCAAAGATCAAGAAAGAAGACATGAAGCAAGCCGTCGTCGAGCGTTTCAGCACCAGAACCGTGCCCGCCGAGAAGCGCACGGCTACCCGGACAGGCAAGCGCCCGTAGCCTGCCGACGATCAGTCCTGACCGGCTGATCGCCCACTCGGAACAAGCAGACAATTATTGCGGACTCCAAATTCGAACGAACGTTACTTACAAATCTTGCAGCAGGAGAACGGCTCCAGCCGCTCCGCTGGCAGGCTCCCTAACGCGCCCCTGAATCTCCCTCCGCTCAAATCCATCCAATCTCCAGCAGCGCGGTAAATCGCCGACAAAGCAACATCGGGCTTACCGCGGACGAGTGCAGGCAAATGATGCGAATTGGTATTACGTGTTATCCCACCTACGGCGGTAGTGGCGTAGTTGCCACCGAACTCGGACTGGAGCTGGCGCAGCGTGGTCACCAGGTTCATTTCATCTCCTACTCTCAGCCCATCCGCCTGACCGAGCCGCAGCCCAACATCCACTACCACGAGGTTGAAGTCTCGCGTTATCCGCTCTTCGAATATCCGCCCTATGACCTGGCGCTGGCCACGCGCATGGCCGAGGTCGCCGAGATATACGAACTCGACCTGCTGCACGTGCACTACGCCATTCCACATTCCGTCAGTGCGATGCTGGCCCGCCAAATGCTCGGCTGCGATCACGCCCGCAATCGCCGCCATCTACCCTATGTCACCACTCTGCACGGCACGGACATTACGTTGGTAGGGGCCGACCCGTCCTATCTGCCCATCACTCGCTTCTCCATCGACCAGAGTGATGGCGTCACCTCTATTTCCAACTATCTCAAGCAGCGCACGCTGGAAGTGTTCGACGTCCGAACTCCTATCGAGGTCATCCCCAACTTCGTCAATTGCGATCTCTACGAGCGCACGCCCGAGGTTATGCAGCGGCGCTCCGAATATGCCCGCGCGGACGAGAAGATTCTGGTCCACCTGTCGAACTTCCGCCCGGTAAAACGTATTCCTGACGTCATCGAGATCTTCGATCGGGTGCAGAAGAGAGTCCCGTCGCGCCTGCTCATGATTGGCGACGGCCCCGAGCGCTCACGCGCCGAGTGGCTGGCCGTCAACAAAGGCATTCACAACAAAGTGGAATTCCTCGGCAAGCAGGACCAGATTCACGAAAAGCTGGGCGTCGCCGATGTCATGCTGCTGCCGAGTCAACTGGAGTCGTTCGGGCTCGCAGCGTTGGAAGCCATGGCCTGCGAGGTGGTTCCCATCGCCACCAACGAGGGCGGCGTGCCCGAAGTCATCGATCACGGCAAGACCGGGTTTCTCGCCGCCGTGGGCGATGTCGAGACGATGGCCAATTACGCTATTGAAGTTCTGTCCGATGACGCAAAGCTGAAGCAGATGGGGGAGCAGGCACGCGCCAGCGCGCAGGCCAGGTTCTGCGCCAGCAAAATCATCCCACTCTATGAAAAGCACTACCGCGCCGTGTTGGACCGCTCTTCGTAAATTGCCCCTACTACCGAGCCGCCCATCTCCTCGGCATTCAGCACCGGCAGCACCAGTCGCACCAGCGTGCCGCGGTTGGGCTGGCTTTCCACCGTGATCTCTGCCGCATCGCCGTACAGCACTTGCAGCCGCTCGGTAACGTTTTGCATTCCGATGCCGGTCCCCGACGAAACGCTCGCGCCGTTCAGCGGCATACCTGCGCCGTCATCTTCCACTTCAATCACCAGACGCTGATCGGCACAACGGCTGCGCAGATAAATGCTGCCGCATTCCACTTTAGCCGCGAAGCCATGCTTCACGGCATTCTCCACCAGCGGCTGCAGAATCATGCTGGGCACAAGATGATCCAACGAGGCCGGCTCCAGTTCCTTCACTACCCTTAGCTTGTCGTGGCCAAAGCGCGCCACTTCGATGTCGAGATAATCGTCAAGAAATTCCAACTCTTCGTGCAAGGGAACGAACGAATCGCCTTTGCGCAATAGACGCCGCAGGATGTTGCCCAGCTTCACGATCATGTCTCGCGCCGAATCTGGATTGCCCCGCACCAGCGACGAAATCGAATTCAGCGTGTTGAACAGAAAGTGCGGATTGATCTGGCTTTGCAGCGCTTCCATGCGGGCCTGCAACAGCAGCCTCTCCTGCTGCTCCAGCTTCATCTCGATGCGGACATTGTTCAGCACCTTCAGCGCGATGGCCACAGCCATCACCGTGCCCGCATAGATGGCGAACTTCACCCACAGGTTCGGGGAGTAAAGCGCGAAGATGCGTCTGGGCCACTCCAGATGCAGTTGGATGTGAACAAACTCCAGAAAGAGGATCAGAAAGAAGAACGACGTCTGCCAGTCGATGAACGATTTGCGGATGCTGCGTCGAATCCAGTGGTAGATGCTCAGATCGAACAGCGGCGAGAACGACCAGATCGCTTCGCGGTCCTGCGCAATGTGGCGCAGCATGCCGGCAGCAGCTCCGGCAAAGACGTACATCGGAAGCGCCAGCCACTCGCCCCAGAACAGCGACGGCAGGGCAACCAGAATCCCTCCCGCGGTGCCGACAAAGCGTCCGCCGATCACACCCATCAGGATCGCGCCTTCGAACGCGATGTCGGCGGCATAGAAGTTATGCACCCAATGGCGGGCAAGCACGCCCAATGCAATCGGCGTCCCGACAATGAGAACGATCTCCACCTTTTCGCCGAAGGTGCGGGCCTCGCGGAACAGCAGGACGCGGAATCGCCGCGCGCGCACGAGCACGCTGCTGATCGCCGCGGCCACACCAAGGCGGATCAGCAAAGTGACGAGAATGAGCCGTTGGTCCAAAGTCAGTCGTCAGTTATCAGTTGTCAGTCATCAGTTGTCGAGTTGGTCCAGCTTAGAGAGTAACGAAATTGTGCTATCAGGGGTGTCATCCCGACCCATCAGAAGTGTCATCCCGACCCATCAGAAATGTCATCTCGATCAGAAGTGTCATCCCGACCGAGGACTTTAGTCCGAGCGGAGGGACCTGCTGTCCGCCATGCGTAGGCCAGATGTGGCTACGGCGCGATCAACTTCCCCGCCGCGACAATCGCGCTCTCTGCCCTGTCGCCGTCGGGCGCTCCGCCCTGTGCCATGTCCCGGTTGCCGCCTCCACGCGTCCCCAGCGCCTGCACCGTCTGCTTCATCAGCGCGCCCATGTCGTTGATTAAGCCGGACGTCTGCGCGAACACCAGCGACGGTTGCGAGCCTCCGCAGGCGAGCAGCGCAACCGCCGACCCCGACTTCGTCAGCTTCTGCGCCAGCATCTTGATGAAGCCCAGGTCGCGATCCGCGAAGTATTGCACTACCAGCTTCTGACCGCCGCGCTCCTCTGCCGATTGCAGCAGCGACACCGCCTGCAGTTCCGCCACTTCTTCCAGCAGCTTGTGCTGCGCCTTCTGCGCGGTCTTCATCTCATCCTGCGCCTTGCGGATCTGCTGCGGTACCTCCCGGATGTGCGTAGAGAACAGTGTTGCAGCATCGGTCAAGCTCTCGAAGTCGTGCCGCGCAGTGTCTACCGCGCGCAGGCCGCAGACAAACTCCACGCGCACGCCTTGCTTCACCTTCTCGATTTTGCGCAGCAGGATGCTCCCAATCTGACCCGTGCTCCGGACGTGCGTCCCTCCACAAGCATTCAAATCGAAATCACGAATGTCGATCAAGCGCAGCTTCTCGCGTTCAGCAGACGGAATTTTACGCACACCCATCGTGCGCGCCTCATCAGGCGTGGCGAAGCGAATCTCCACTGGCCGGTCCTCCGCAATAACTTCGTTGGCCAGCCGTTCCGCCGCTCGCAGTTGTTTCGGACTGATTGCCTCGGTCGTAAGGTCGATAGTGCAGCTCTCGTCGCCCATGTGGAACGACACCGTCGCCATGTCATACAGCTTCTCGAAGGCTGCCGACAGCACATGCTGGCCCGAGTGCTGCTGCATATGATCCCGGCGGCGTTCGCCATCGATCACACCGCGAACGACGGTGCCCGCCAGTAACGCCGAACTGTCGCCGTCGATAATGTGCAGCACGTCCCCGGTCCGCTCGTCTTCGGCGACATCCCTCACCCGTAAGCGTTCGGAGTTGCTCGCATCGGCAATGACCCCGAGCCATCCGGTATCGAAGACCTGGCCGCCGCTGGTGGGATAGAAGGCCGAGCGGTCGAGTACGACCGCAACGCTTCCCGTCGTGCCCGCGACTGCCAGCACCCGCGCCTCAAATTCGTGCAGGAAAGAATCGGTGTAATAGAGACGATCTGTCAAACTGTATTACCTCATCGTACTTCGTATTAAGCTAGGGCGGAGCACGCCTTCACAGGCCGCTGAAAAAGTCCCTTCCAAAAGCTTTGTAACAGGGCACGACTTCACCCACCGCTGAAACGTCCGCTTCCGAAAGCTTTGTAACAGGGCCGACTTCACCCACCGCTGAAACGTCCGCTTCCGAAAGCTTTGTAACAGGGCCGACTTCACCCACCGCTGAAACGTCGCTTCCGAAAGCTTTGTAACAGGGCCGACTTCACCCACCGCTGAAACGTCCGCTTCCGAAAGCTTTGTAACAGGGCCGACTTCACCCACCGCTGAAACGTCCGCTTCCGAAAGCTTTGTAACAGGGCCGACTTCACCCACCGCTGAAACGTCCGCTTCCGAAAGCTTTGTAACAGGGCACGACTTCAGTCGTGCCGATAAGCGCTTTATTTTTCTTCCCGAGCCGGCTTTAGCCGGCGACACATGACTTACAAACTGCACCTTTTTCACCAGCCTGTTCAGACCTGCACAGAATCCTTACATCGCGAGCCCGTTCAGCGTCCTCGCTGCTACGGCATACTTCTCCACTGTTCCCTCATCGAACAGCACAAACCGCACTTCGCGCAGGTGCGCCGCTCTCTCCAGCGTTTCGGCGGAACTGCTGATGGCCACCTGCGCCGCCTGCTCCACCGGATAGCGATATGCCCCGGTCGAGATCGCCGGAAACGCAATTGAGCCAAGCTGGAGTTCATCGGCAATCCGGATCGACTCACGATGACAGCTCGCCAGCGTCTCCGCTTCATCGCGCTGGCCACCGTTCCAGAACGGCCCCACCGTGTGGATCACATATCTCGCCGCAAGCTTGCCGCCACAAGTCGCAACCGCCTGACCGGCGGGCAACTGCCCGATGCGCTTGACGATTCGTCTGCACTCCTCCAGAATGGCCGGCCCTCCGGCGCGGTGAATCGCTCCATCCACGCCACCTCCGCCCAGCAGCGATGAGTTCGCAGCATTCACGATCGCATCGGTTTCCTCGAGCGTAATATCGCCGGGCCCCGCGATGATCAGAGACCGTTCGCCAATCTTGACGCGAACCACCTCCGGGCTGCCGCTCATAGCTGTCTCGCCGAAACCTGGCTTCGGCACGCCTCGCCCATCGTATCGCAAATCAATCGCACGTAACCGCCTTGATGCAGCCTCACACTACTCCCGACTGCGATAACTATAATCGCCTTAGATGAACTTCCTCGAGCTGTTGGATGGGGCGGAATACGTTGCGCAGCAGGGTAATCCGGCCATCGCAGGATTGGACTACGACAGCCGGCGGGTGAAGCCGGGCTGGTGTTTCGTGGCCATGCGGGGCGGCAGCGCCGACGGCAATCGGTACATCGATGCAGCCTTGCAGGCTGGCGCAGTTGCCGTGGTCAGCGACTCCCTGCCTCCGCGCCCCGATGTGCCATGGGCGCAGGTCCAACATGGACGACGTGCGTTGGCGCGGCTCAGCGCCAATTTCTACGGCCGTCCTGCCGAGCGGCTTTTCATCACCGGAATCACCGGCACCAATGGCAAGACGACAACGTCGTTCCTGTTGAATGCGATGCTGCGCGCTGCTGGCCGCAAGGCCGCGCTGGTCGGCACCGTGGAGTACCGCATTGAGGGCGAGGTTTATCCCGCTCCCCACACCACCCCGGAGCCGCTGGAGCTGAACCAGTTCTTCGCGCGCGCACTCGCGGCGGGCTGCACCGAAGCGGTGATGGAGGTGTCCTCTCATGCTCTCGAGCAGCAGCGGGTTTATGGGGTGCCGTTCGACGTGGCCATCTTCACCAATCTCACCCGCGATCATCTCGACTACCACGGCACCATGGAAGAATATTTCGCCTCGAAGGCGATTCTCTTCCAGGGATCGGGCACGGAGCCGCCGCGCGCCGCGGTCATCAACATTGAAGACGAATATGGCAGGCGGCTGATCAAGCTATGCAAGAAGCAGCAGGAAGTGATCACCTATGGAATGGACAGCGGCGACTTCCATGCGAGGGACCTGAACATCGCGAGCACCGGAACCAGGTTCGAACTGGTGACGCCATCCGGCGAGCTTCCGATCTGGAGTCCGTTGCTCGGTCGCGTTAACGTGTTCAACCTGATATCGGCGGCGGCGGCGGCTTATGCACGCAATGTGGAGCCGCGCGCAATCATTGACGCCATTTCCCAACTTAATCGCGTGGCCGGCCGCTTCGAACGCGTGGATGCGGGCCAGCCGTTCACGGTGATTGTGGACTACGCCCACAGCGACGACGCGCTGCGTAATCTGACTGCCGTGGCCAGAGACTTCCTGGCGCAGCGCGGCGGAGCAGGACGCATCATCACTGTCTTCGGCTGCGGCGGCGATCGCGATCGCAGCAAGCGTCCGCTGATGGGCGAGGCCGCGGGGGCGGGCAGCGATTTCGTAATCCTGACCAGTGACAATCCGCGCAGCGAAAATCCTCTCGACATCATGAACGACGCGCTGGGCGGCTTGCAGCGCAGCGGCACGCGTTATACGCTGGAACCCGACCGGCGCCAAGCGATCGCCCTCGCGGTTCACGAAGCGCAGGCGGGCGACATTGTGCTGATTGCCGGCAAGGGACACGAGAAAATTCAGGTCACCAGCAGCGGAATTGTTCCCTTCGACGATATCGCAGAAGCGCTCAAAGCATTGCAAGCAGCGGGCTATGGAACGGCCGGAGCCCATTCCGCCACATCATGAAACTCACCCTCTCACGCGCTGCTGAGTTCATGCCCGCTACAGGTGACTTCGCTCACGATGCGGTTGCCGTTGGCTACTCCATCGATTCGCGAACTTTGCAGCCCGGCGACCTTTTCTTCGCTGTACGCGGTGAACGGCTCGATGGGCATGCCTACGTGGAATCCGCCCTCACCCAAGGTGCAGTCGCCGCCGTCGTGGAGCGCGAGCAAGTCGGGCGATTTCCTTCCAGGTCGCAATTGCTGCTGGTGGACGATTCCCTGCTGGCTCTGCAACGTCTCGGCGCTGCGGTGCGGAGGATGTGGGGAAAGCCCCTGATCGGCGTCACTGGCTCAGCCGGAAAAACTACTACCAAAGAAGCGATCGCGCATGTACTCGAAACGCGCCATCGCGTCTTGAAGTCTCAGGGCAATCTCAACAACCACTTCGGCATGCCCTTGCAGTTGCTGAAGCTGGAGCCGGAGCACGACATCGCTGTTATTGAGATGGGCATGTCGCATGCCGGCGAAATTACTGCGCTGGCCAAACTCGCGCATCCGGACTGTGGCGTAGTAACGATGGTCGCGCCGGTGCATCTGGAGTTCTTTGAATCCGTTGCCGCAATTGCGCGTGCCAAGTATGAGCTGATCGAGTCGCTGCACGCCGGCGGCATTGCCGTGCTGAACGCCGACGACGAATACGTTTCGCAGTTCGGCCGCGATTTTCACGGGCGGGTGGTGACGTTCGGTCTGCACAAGCCGGCCGATGTCGCCGCCCAGAACATTGAATCGCGCGGGCCGGAGGGATCTGCCTTCGACATTGTTGTGGACGATCGCCGCGCCCGCGCCATCTTGCCGATGCTTGGCGAGCACAACATCTACAACGCCTTGGCAGGCGTGGCCGTCGGGCTGCACTATGGCGTGCCGCTCCAGGCTGCGGCAGACTCGTTGGCCACGTTATCAGCTAGTGACAAGCGGGGAGAAATTCTCAAGATCGCAGGCGCGACGGTCATCAACGATTGCTACAATTCCAATCCGAAGGCCCTCGACAACATGCTTCGGTCGTTGGCGCAGATTCCGGCGCAGCGCCGTATTGTAGTTGCGGGCGAGATGCTGGAGTTGGGCCCGGCGGCGGAACAGATGCATCGCCAGGCAGGCCTGCACGCGGCGCAATGCGGCGTCGATCTGCTTCTGGGCGTGCGCGGCCTGGCTCAGGCAATGGTTGACGGCGCCAAGCAGGCGGGAATGCGCGCCGAGTTCGTGAACACGCCGGAGGAAGCCGGCGAATGGCTGCAGCGCGAGATCAAGTCCGGCGATGTGGTTCTGCTGAAGGCCTCACGCGGCGTCCGCCTGGAGCGCGCGTTGGAAGTCTGGACCGGCAAATCAGCAGGCAAAGCGCATTAGCCTTCGAGGATTGTTGAGCTTCGGTTATTAGAACGGGGAAGAATTTTGCTCTATTGGTTGCTGTATCAGAAAGGATTTGTCGTCTTTCATATCGGCCCGTTCCGAATCTTTCGCTACCTTACTTTTCGCACCGCCTTCGCCAGCCTCACCGCACTCTTCATCGGACTGATCATTGGGCCGGCCGTCATTCGCCGCATCCGTGAATTTCAGATCGGCCAATATATTCGCGAGGATGGTCCCAAGGCCCATCAGCAGAAAGCTGGAACCCCCACCATGGGCGGCCTGCTGATCGTCGTGGGCACGCTTATTCCGACATTGTTGTGGGCTGATCTCGGCAATCGCTTCGTGTGGATCGCACTGGTTGCGACTCTGGCTTTCGGCGCTATCGGCTTCGCCGACGATTATCTGAAAGTTGTGCATCGCCGCAATCTGGGCCTCACTGCGCGCGCCAAGCTGTTCTACCAGTTCCTGGCAGCCATCGCAGTGGGAGCGACGCTCAGCGGACTGGAAACGCACGGCCTCTACTCGACGCGTCTGATCGTGCCCTTCTTGAAACACTTTCGCCCTGACCTGGTGATCAGCAAATGGCATCACGGTTATTTGTCGCCGCTGGCGTTTCTGCCGTTCATCGCGTTCGTGGCCCTGGTGATTGTAGGTTCCAGCAACGCCGTGAACTTGACCGACGGCCTGGATGGGCTGGCGATTGGCTGCACCGTGATCGCCGCGGGCGCACTTACCGTGTTGACGTACGTCAGCGGTCACGCGGTCTTTGCGGATTATCTCGAGCTGTCGAAGATGCCTCAGGTTTCGGAGGTCACCGTTTTTTGCGGGTCGATGGTGGGTTCGGCGATTGGCTTCCTCTGGTACAACGCCCATCCGGCCGAGATCTTCATGGGCGATGTTGGGTCGCTGGCTCTAGGTGGGGCCATCGGTACCGTTGCCGTCATCGTCAAACAGGAACTCCTCCTGCCGTTCATCGGCGGCGTGTTTGTCATTGAAGCCTTGTCGGTGATTCTGCAGGTGGGCTCTTACAAGCTGCGGCGCAAGCGGATTTTCAAGATGGCGCCCATCCATCACCACTTTGAGCTGCTGGGCTGGAGCGAGTCGAAGGTGATTGTGCGCTTCTGGATCGCGTCCCTGGTGTTTGCACTCTTTGCTCTCACCACATTGAAGTTGCGGTAGCAGCGCCGGAACGTGGCACAATGGCGGGTTGGACCGAGTTCCACTAGCCGGGAGCTTTATAGTGAGCGGGTGGACTTTCACCGATGCAAATAAAACCCCGAAGGGGTGGAATTGCAGTTAGCCCAGGACGGAGCGCAGCGGAGTCCTGGGTAGGCTTCCGATATTAGAGTTGAGTCCCGTAGGGACGGCAGGTTTTAGACGCAATCGGGGTCCTTCGACTGCGTGCCCGCCGCGACTCGCCAAGGCAGCGAGTCGCAAGAATGGGCGGACGCTCCGCTCAGGATGACAGACGTTCAAACAATGGATCTTCAAGGCAAACGCGTGCTGGTGGTGGGGCTGGGCAAGTCCGGCGCAGCCAGCGCTCTGTTTCTGAACGCGCGCGGTGCAAAAGTCACCGTCTCCGACGCCAGGTCGCAGGAGCAACTTCGCGAGGAAATCCCTGTATTACTCGATCACGGGATCAGTGTGGAAACCGGGCAGCACGGCGAGCGCACCTTCCGCGATCAGGACCTGATCGTAGTCAGTCCAGGCGTGCCCTTCGACGTTCCGCAACTGATACACGCACGCGAGCGTGGCATTCCCGTCATCGGCGAAGTGGAACTGGCGGCGCGCTTCTTGAAAGGCCGCATCGTCGCCATTACCGGCTCGAACGGCAAGACCACGACGACGACGCTGGCCGGCGACATCATCTCCGCCGGCGACCGCAAGACGCTGGTCGGCGGTAACATTGGAACCCCCGCGATAACATTTGTCGATCGCTCTACGGATGACACCTGGATCGTGCTGGAGATCAGCAGCTTTCAACTGGAGACGATCGAGACCTTTCACGCACACATCGCTGTCGTGCTAAACATCACTCCCGATCATCTTGACCGTCATCACACCTTCGAGAACTATGCCGCCGCCAAAGGTCGCATCTTCGAGAACCAGACCGCCGGCGATTTCGCCGTTCTGAACGCCGACAGCGAACCGTGTGTGGCGATGGCATCAGGCACGAAAGCCCAAATCCGTTGGTTTAGCCGCCTCAAGGAAGTTGCGAGTGGCGCGTTTCTGCGCGGAAGTCAGATCGTCTGGCGTGACGAGGAGCGCGAACGCGAAATTGTGCCCGTCAACGAGATCGAGCTGAAAGGCTCTCACAACGTCGAGAACGTGCTGGCGGCGGTTTGCATCGGAATGATCGCCGGCGTTGAGCCTGCGCAGATTCGTCACGCGGTCGGCGGGTTCAAGGCCGTCGAGCATCGCCTGGAATACGTAGCGACGGTCCGCGGCGTGGAATACTACAACGATTCCAAAGCGACCAACGTTGACGCGACGATCAAGGCATTGGAGTCGTTTCCCGGACGGATTCACCTCATCCTCGGCGGCAAAGATAAAGGCAGCGACTACAGCCTCCTTAATTCTCTATTGAAGGAGCGCGTGAAGCGCGTGTACACGATCGGCGCCGCGGCGGCGAAGATTGAAGCGCAGGCCAGTGGGACCGAGATCGTCAGTGCAGGCACGCTCGAGGCAGCAGTCCGGCGCGCCAGCGAGGCGGCGACTGCAGGTGACATCGTGCTATTGGCTCCGGCTTGCGCCAGCTTCGATCAATTCGACAGCTACGAACATCGCGGGCAGGTCTTCAAGGAACTCGTGCGGCAATTGCAGGCGAGAACGCAGGAACGCGAGCGCGTAGGAAGCAGCATTCCTGGAGGCGGCGAATAATGGCGAAGCGGGTCAGCGTCGACAAGTGGCTCTTCACCGTGACGCTATTGCTGGTCTTCATCGGATTGGTCATGGTGTTCAGCGCCTCAGCGGTAATGGCGAAAGAGCGTTTTGGCTCGCCCTACGGCTTCCTGGTGCGCCAGATGGCGTGGGCCGTCGCCGGCATCGTGTTCATGATCGTCATCATGAACGTTGACTATAAGAATTTTCGCAGGCCGCCGGTCGTATTCAGCTTCCTGGGAATTACCTCCCTGCTGCTGATTGTGGTGTTTTTGTTTCGCGATTCGCACAACACCCATCGCTGGATTAAATTTGCCGGCCTATCGTTCCAGCCTTCTGAGGTGGCCAAGCCCACGCTGATTCTTTATCTGGCTTACTTCCTGGAATCGCGCTGGCGGGAGATTACCGACGTCAAGACCGTCCTGATTCCCGCGGTCGCACCGACGCTGCTGTTCGCACTGCTCATCGTGAAAGAGCCAGACCTGGGAACGGCGCTCGCCTGCATCGCCATTTCGACCGCCGTGTTGTTCGTTGCCGGCATGAACATGAAGTATCTGTGGTATGGCTTGGCGGCCTCGGTGTTGCCGCTCTACTTCCTGATTGTGCGCGTGCCCTGGCGATGGGCCAGAATGCAGGCCTTTCTTGATCCGTTCAAGGACCCTCAGGGCAAGGGCTTTCACATCATCCAGTCGATGATCGCCGTGAGTACTGGCGGACTAACTGGCCTGGGTCTCATGGAAGGCAAGCAGAAGCTGTTCTATTTGCCGGAACCACATACTGACTTTATTTTCGCGGTCACTGCGGAAGAACTGGGACTGTGGGGCTCTCTGCTGGTGGTCGGGCTGTTCGGCATCTTCTTGTATCGCGGCATTCGGACGGCGCTGCGCACCAATGACATGTTCGGTAAATTCCTCGCTACCGGCATCACGGCAATGGTAGTGGTACAGGCACTGTTCAACATCAGTGTGGTGCTCGCCCTGGTGCCGGCGAAAGGTATTCCCCTGCCATTCATCTCCTACGGTGGCTCATCTCTGTTCATCACCCTGGCCAGCGTTGGAGTTCTGCTCAACATATCGCAGCAAGCGGAATAGCCATGCGCGTGATGGTGGCTGGAGGCGGTACCGGCGGACATGTCATTCCCGCCCTGGCAATCGCAGAGGAATTACGCTCGCACTATCGCGCTGAAGTAGTGTTTGTCGGCACGCGTCGCGGTATTGAGACGCGGCTGGTACCGGCGGCAGGGTTTGAGCTGCGACTGATCGAGGTTGGCGCGCTGAACCGTGTGGACCTTGCGACGCGAATGAAGACCTTGCTGGACCTGCCGCGTGCGGCAATGGTATCGGCACAACTCATACGCGAATTCCGTCCCGACGTGATGATCGGCGTGGGCGGATATGCGTCGGGACCAGCGATGCTGGTCGCGGCGCTGATGAACATTCCCACTGTCGCGTTTGAGCCCAACGTGGTCCCCGGCTTCGCCAATCGCCTGCTCGCCCCAACCATTCGGGCAGCGGCGGTGCACTTCGAGCAGACTTGCCATTACTTCCGCAACTGTCACGTGACCGGCGTCCCGGTGCGACGCGAGTTCTTCAACATGCCCCCGCGGCCGAAAGATGCGAGTCCCACGCTGCTGGTATTCGGAGGCAGTCAGGGGGCACACGCGATTAATCGCGCCGTGATTGATGCACTGCCCAAATTAGCAACAGCCCTGCCCTCGATCCACATCATTCACCAGACAGGCCAACGAGATTATCCCGATGCGCAGGCCGCCTATCTGGGCACGACGGTTTCCGCCGAGGTTTCGCCCTTCATCGACGATATGCCTGGAGCCTTTGCCCGCGCCGACTTGCTGATATGCCGCTCGGGCGCGAGCACGGTTGCCGAAGTCACCGCGGCGGGAAAGCCGGCAATGTTCATTCCTCTCCCAACCGCAGCCGACGATCATCAGAGGCACAACGCGGCGACCCTGTCCGCGGCCAGTGCAGCGCAGTTGTTGCCCCAGACCGAGCTTTCGCCTGAGCGACTGGTGAAGGAGGTGGTTTCGCTGCTCGGCGATTCGGATGCGCTGACAAACATGTCGCAGGCGGCTCGCAGCTTTGCCCATCCCCACGCGGCTGCTACCATTGCCTCTCTTGCTGTACGGGTGGCTGGCATCGCGGCCCAGCGCACGACAGCGTAATAGCTCTGGTAGTGCGGCGCTTCAGCGCCGCGTTCGCAGGCGAAATAAAATAACTTGGGTGTCGCAGTCATTGGAAATGACCGCGACACCCCAACCCGAATGTAAGGTACGCTTTAACGCCGAGCTGAAGGTCGGCACTACCCAGTCTCTCTCATGTTTGCGAAGATTCAGCGCGTCCATTTTGTCGGCATCGGCGGCATCGGCATGAGCGGTATCGCCGAGGTGTTGCTCAACCTCGGATACAAGGTGTCCGGTTCCGACTTGCGCCATTCCGCAGTCACGGCGCGGCTGACCGGCTTGGGCGCCGTGATCGACGATAGTCATCACGCGGAAAATGTTGTTGGAGCCGAAGTCGTGATTGTCAGTTCGGCGATTGCGCAGGGCAACCCGGAAGTGATCGCTGCGCAAGAGCTGCACATCCCGGTGATCCAACGGGCGGAGATGCTGGCTGAGCTGATGCGACTGAAGTACGGCATCGCCATCGCCGGCATGCACGGCAAAACTACTACGACTTCGATGGTGGCAGCAGTGCTGGCGGCGGGCGGGCTCGATCCCACGGTTGTCGTAGGAGGCCGCGTCGACGCTTTGGGCTCGAACGCGCGGCTGGGCAAGTCGCAATATCTGGTGGCCGAAGCCGACGAGAGCGACCGGTCATTCCTCAAGCTGTCGCCGATTCTCGCCGTGGTAACCAACATCGACCGCGAGCACATGGACTGTTACCACGATATGGAAGACGTGGAGCGGACCTTCCTTCAGTTTATGAACTCGGTGCCGTTCTACGGAATGGTTGTGGCCTGCAATGACAACGATGATTTGCGGCGTCTGCTGGCGGGAGTGCGGCGAAGGACGATCACCTATGGCATCCGCCAGGATTCCGATTTCTGCATTTCCCATCTGCAATGCGGCCCCAGCAAAGAAAGCGCGGCCTTGAGCCGTTTTCGCGTAACCTATCGGGGCCGCGATATGGGCGAATTTGAGTTGCGCGTGCCTGGCGCACACAACGTCAGCAACGCCACGGCTGCAATTGCCGTGGGCATTGGGCTCGACATGCCGGCGGATGAGATTCGTCACGCGTTGGCGCACTTCAACGGTGTTGACCGTCGCTTTCAGTTGATTGGCAGCGCCGAAGGCGTGACCGTGATCGACGACTACGGACACCATCCCACTGAAATTCGAGCGACGCTCGCGGCGGCTCGGCAGTGCGGATTCCAAAAGGTGCATGTCATCTTCCAGCCGCATCGCTATACCCGGACGCAGTTGCTGCTGGATGAATTTGCGACTGCCTTTCGCGACGCTGATTCCGTACTGGTGCTCGACATCTACGCCGCCAGCGAGCCGCCGATTCCGGGAATTACCGGGGAACTGCTGGCCAACCGCATCACGGAAAACGGCGGCCAGGAAGCGCTGTACGTTTCTTCCTTCGCCGAAGCCGTGACCCTGGCAACCGGCGCGGCTGAGCCAGAAGACATGATTCTCACTCTGGGCGCGGGAAATATCTCGCAGGTTGGACCGCAAGTGTTGGAGCGATTGCAGAGCCGGGTGATGAACCGCGGCGGAGTGTAGTCTCTCCACTTCCGTCCGCTTGCGTTTACCTTTGTGGTTCCCTGACTCGCGAGCGCTCGTTTATGGCCAGAACCGTCTCCGCAATCCAGCACAAAACAGTTATAGTGAGGCAAATGGCCATAGTGACAGCCATTTCATCCCGTTTTCATGGCGCGCAAAAACTCATCGGCAATATCGGAAGACGAACTCGAAGAAGCTGCGAGTGAGTCGGCACGTCGTGTCCGGCACGTCGAGGAGTCGCCGCTCGATGCGCGCATGCTCGACCTCGACGATGAAGCTGAGTCACCCTTTCTGCGCGGGCAGAAACGCGTTCCGGTGCGCCGTGGAGCGCTGCCGCGCAAAGCCGCAAGCCGAGTCAAGATCCTTCTTATCTTCTTGTGTGTCGTGGTCGCGGTAGCAGCGCTGGCGATAGCTGCACAGCGATACGGAACAGGATCGTGGCGCTTCCGCCTCGATTCCAGCGACAACATCGCGGTCTCCGGCACGAACAACGTGAGCCGCTCGCAAGTTCGAAATGTGATGGCCAGCGACATCGATCGTAATGTCTTTTTTGTTCCGCTGGAGGAGCGCAAGAAGCAACTGGAGCAGATTCCGTGGGTGCAGTCGGCGTCGGTGATGCGCCTGCTGCCCAACCGGCTGAAGATCGACATCACGGAACGGATTCCAGTGGCTTTTGTCGAGATTGGTTCGCATATCGCACTGATCGACGCCAGCGGCGTGATCATGGAGCTTCCACCGGGTCAGACCGCAAGGTATTCATTTCCGGTTGTGGTCGGCATCTCGGACAGCGACCCGCTTTCGACTCGCGCGGCGCGCATGAAAATCTATTCGCAGTTCACTAAGGAGCTGGACTCCAGTGGCGGGCACTATTCGGCCGACATCAGCGACGTCAATCTGTCCGATCCATACGACATCAAGGCAACGGTCACGGATCCGCACGGCGCGGTGCTGGTGCATCTTGGCCCGTCGAATTTCCTGGAACACTTCAAGGTGTATGTCGCGCATGTGCAGGAGTGGCGCGCGCAGTTCAAGAAACTGGAGTCGGTGGACTTGCGCTATGACCACCAGGTGATCGTCAATCCGGATTCGCCGGGCGTGGAAGTGCCGCAGAGTGCAGCGAATACTCCGACCAGCGCCGTCACTGCGGCACCGCCGCCGGCGCAGCAGAAGAAGACGACGCCCAGTAAGACGAAGAAGCATACGTAAACCATGGGAAGCCAAACAGAGAATCTGCTCACGGTAATCGACGTCGGTAGCGCCAAGACGTGTGTGATCGTCGCCGAGGTGAATGACTACGCGCTGCGCTATCGCGGGCATGGCATCTCCGATTCGCGCGGCATGCGCAAAGGCGTTATCGCCGATCTTGATAAAGCAGTGGACTCCATCAAGAAGGCAGTGGAAGAGGCCGAGAACGTGGCGCAAGTGCCGGTGGAGCATGCCGTGGTGGGGGTGGCCGGATCACACATTCGCGGCGTCAACAGCCACGGAGGCATCACCCTGGGATCACGCTCACGGGAGATCAGTCGCGACGATGTGCGCTTAGCAGTCGAGAAAGCACGCAGCATTGCGATGCCCGACGATCGCGAGGTGCTGCACTTGTTGCCGCAGGAGTTCATCCTCGATGGTCAGGGTGGGGTGCGCGATCCCGCCGGGCTGATGGGAAGAAAGCTCGAAGTGCGGGTACACATCGTCACCGGAGGAGGCACCGCGACCCAGAACGTGGTCTCCGCCGTCAACCGCGCCGGGATCCATGTAAACGACACGGTGTTCGAAGCGCTGGCCTGCGCTGACTCCGTGCTGCAAACCGACGAGCGCGAGTTGGGCGTTTGTCTGGTTGATATCGGGGCCGGATCAACTGATTTGATCGTGTACTACGAAGGCGTCGTGATCCATACGGGCGCCATTCCGATTGGCGGCGATCACTTCACCAACGACGTCGGAGTCGGCTTCCAGACGCCGCTGCCCGACGCAGAGAACATCAAGAAGATGTTCGGCTGCGCCATCGTCACGCGTATTCCCGAGAGCAACGAAATTGAAGTGCCTTCGGTCGGCGATCGGCCGTCGCGACTGATGCAGCAACGGATGTTGGGCGAGATCCTGGAGCCGCGCGCCCGCGAACTGATGGAATTGCTGCGCGACCATCTGCGACAGGCGGGCATTGCCGAGTTGCTGGGCGCAGGGCTGGTCCTTACCGGCGGTGGCTCGCGGCTGAACGGCCTGCTTGAAGTCGCAGAAGACATACTGCGCCGCCCGATTCGCCAGGGTTATCCCGTGCCCATCGCCAAGCTGCCATCGCAACTGCTGGAGCCGGAGTTCGGAACCGTGATCGGCATGGTGCTGTACGGACATCGGGCGCGGCAGGCACGCATGAATCTCGATCGAGGACTGGGCGCGAAGATCAAAGCCCTGTTTGCCCGGCAGGGCGTGTAGAAAATCGCTGTTCGCTATTCGCCCTTCGCTTTTCGCCAGGGGAGTAGGGACGTCGATGTTCTTGCGATGTAGAGCGCAGTACGAAACCCGAGCCCCGTGGGCGAAAAAACTTAGCCCAGTACGAAGCGGAGTGCTGGGCACAACGACGCTGTTGGCTGAGACCGGGGGACGGCATAGAGTTTTCCGATGAAGAAGAAACTACCGGATGACAACCTAACACCATCATAACCAGGTTTCTGTGGGGTAGATATGATTGAAGACTTCAACGACAAGAACCAGGCGGAAAACGACATTCGCATTCACTTCAACGAAGAGTTGCTGAACAGCGCCAAAATCAAGGTCATCGGCGTGGGCGGTGGCGGCGGTAACGCAGTCAATCGCATGATCGAGTCGCGCCTGGAAGGCGTGGAGTTCGTCGTTGCCAACACCGATCTGCAGGCGCTGAAGGGATCCAAAGCGCCGGTGAAGATCCAGCTTGGCGTCAAGCTGACGAATGGCCTGGGCGCAGGCGCCAATCCTGAGGTCGGCCGCCGGGCCGCGCTGGAAGATGCCGACAAGATCATCGAAGCGCTGGAGGGCGCGGACATGGTGTTCGTGACCACGGGGCTGGGCGGGGGCACCGGCACTGGCTCAGCCCCGATCATCGCTTCTCTGGCGAGCGAGATGGGCGCGCTGACGGTCGCGGTCGTGACCAAGCCGTTCGCCTTCGAGGGCAAGCGGCGCCAGAATCAGGCAGAGCGCGGCTTACAGGAACTGATCGACTCCGTCGACACCACCGTCGTGATTCCGAACGAGAAGCTGTTGGCGGTCGCGAAAGACGCTGGCTTCTTCGAATCGTTTCGCGTAGCCGACGACATTCTGCGTCAGGCCGTTCAGGGCATCTCGGACATCATCACCATTCCCGGCATCATCAACCGCGACTTCGCCGATGTGAAGACCATCATGGCCGGCATGGGCTACGCGGTGATGGGCACGGCGACCGCGAAGGGCGAAGGCCGCGCGACCCTGGCGGCGCAGGCCGCGATTGCTTCGCCACTGCTGGAGGCAGGCGCCATCGATGGCGCGCGCGGCATCCTCATCAACATCACCGGTTCAAGCTCTCTGCGGCTGGCCGAGGTGAATGAGGCTTCCACCATCATCCAGAGCGCTGCCCACGAGGATGCAAACATCATTTTCGGCGCGGTGCTCGACGAAAAGATGAAGGATGAAGTGAAAATCACGGTAATCGCTACGGGCTTTAAGGAGGTCCGTCCGCGGCGCGAGCACTCCGAACCGGCGGTAGCGCTTCACAATGCACGGGCGTCGACAGCCGGCGTAAATGCCACCTACGAAGTGGCGGCAATGCGAGAGACGAAAGCACCCGCGGCTCCCGAACCCATCAAAATGCCAGAGCCGGAGATGCCGGCGCTGGAACACCCGCGCGCAGCGTCCTATCTTCCCGACAATTTCGACGAGATCGACTCGGAGATTGTGCGCCACGCCGAGCCGCTGGAAGAAACTCTACGCCGGCAGAACGCCGTGCCGGAACCAATGGATACGGTGAGTAGCAGTGTCGAGATTCGCTACGATACGGATGATCTGGAGATCCCGGCGTTCCTGAGAAAGCGCGCAGAAGGATAAGGCGGAACTAGGTTGGCATCGTCGCAAGTGGCTAAACCCACAAACAAAAGAGCGCGTTCCTGGTCGTCAGTGAACGCGCTCAATTTGTCTGATTAGACCAGCTTTTACTTGATGATGTTCTTGCCGAATCCGAACTTCGTTCCTATCGAGAGTCGCACGCTGTTTCGAGGGCCATCCAGTATGTTCGAGAAGAAATTATAGCGAGCATAATCGACGGTAGCGCGGATACCAAAGTGTGGGTTGATCTCCCATGTCGCTCCGCCTCCAACACCGTAAAACACTACCGTGTCAGATTTCGAAAGGCCCCCGTTTAGCAGGCCTTTCACAACCACTTGAAGATACGGGTTGTCTGTCGTGGAGGAGAAATTTGCGTGCAATGCTCCAAGGGCCGGGCGCGCGAACAACGTAATGTACTTGAAATGGCGGTAATTGAATTGCGGACCGCCCTCGTACGTTTGGGTAGAAGAATTGTAAGGGACAGCCAACACAGTGCCAGGCGGGAGTAACGGTATAATCTGCGCTAATTTGGCCTGCGTAGCCAAATTGAGATCGTTCGGTACCAGCGTGCTGTGTCCGGTGAAGGTACTGAAATCAAAACCGAGCGTCAACCAGCTGTTGTAGTTGTATCCAAAGTCGCCATCGAAGCCGCGCTGCGTCAGATTCAACGAAGGCGTGCTGAGGTAGGAATAGCCGCCGAACGCGGCGAACTGGGTGACTTCGGTTTGTTGTGAGAAGCAGGTAAGAGCGGTTAGAAGAACGAAAAGAACAATGACTGCGGAAAGAGCCTTAGGCCGCATGAAAAAATCTCCTTGCCAATCGCCCTGGGTTCGGGAAGTCGGCCAAATCACGTAATTAAAATTTGGGCTGCCGATCTGGACACAGATCTTTTTTCGCAAGGTCGCAAAACAGCCAAATCGACTGAGCCTGATTCAGTATGCTCTTGCCACCCGGATCGATTCAGTAACCGAGAGCGCAATGTTTTCATGCATTCCCGAATCGGACCTTTATCTGCGGACCTGCAGTCCAGCTTTAAGCGTATCGCCACCGTAACCTAGTCGCAACACGCAAGATAGCCTGAGTCATACGACTTCCGTGGTAGGCCGGCGATTGCGCAGCCGTGAACTATTTCGTTGGCTGTACCATGGCCAGGCGCTTGGCGATGATGGCATAGGCGGACGCATTAAAGGCCAAGCCTACATGAGTACCGGACACCTGAAAGTCGTTGTTACAATCGCCGGTCATGCAGTATCGCCAATCGGCCACGCCGTCGTTGCGGGTGTAGATGGCGGTTTCCAGCACGGAACTGGGCAGCTTGCGGCGGAGTGAGGAAAGGAAATCGCAAGTACAGCGTCCGGTATAGCAGGTGGGCAGGACGCCGGGCCCGTGCTCCTGAAGAATCTGTTTGCGCACGGATTCGGCTGCTCGCAGGATGGTTCGATGAACGACAGTACCGCGAAACGGCGACGCTAGAGTAATCACCGATGCGACGTCATGGGGGCGCTGGCCTGCTACAGAGCGCGCGATGACACCTCCCAGACTGTGCCCGATCAGATGAATCTTTTTCCCGGTGTCGCCGAGCGCTCTTTCAATGTTGTCTTTCAGGCGCCTCTCGATGAGTAGATTGGGGCACTCCGCATTCAGTCCGATTCCCGAAAAGTATGGCCGATAGCCGATGCGGCCAAGCCACGAATGCAATTGGGTGAGGTAGGCGTCCGTTCCCAGAAAGCCCGGCACCAGGACAATGGCGGACCCGTCGCCACGCGGTATGCCAAGACCATAATAAACAGGAGAAGAGTGCAGCAGCAGAAGGTCGGCTGCAAAGAGAGCTTCTTTCCAGATGGTGATGTCGGCTTCGGCGGTTTCCTGTTGAAAGGTTCCGGCTGGCGGCGGGGCCATAGACGAGCTGCGCTCTCCCTGTCTCGTTCGGTTGGAACTGCCCGTCCGCAAGTTCAGCGAAAAACTCGTAGAGACCAAAATTGGTCCGGATCAGCTTCCGGGTGATTAGTGTAGATATAAGGGCCGGGGGTTGCCAATAAGAATCTTTCTGCTAGGCGAAACGGCTGTTTCCTAATTCAATTCGCACCTCGGACAAAAGAATGACGTGCCGCCCTTGCCGACGGCACGTCAATCAGGTGTTCGGCGCTCCCGGTTTGGAGTCGACGCGACACCTTACAGCGTCATGCTCGCTTATTTACACAGCCGCGTGCGCAGGGTGCACTTTGATCGTGCGCGCCGGACGTTTGTGGTGCGGCGTAGCTTTGCTCGCGTGCTTGGTTTCCGGACGATGCATCACGGTATCGATCAAGGCCTTTTCCGCCGAGACAAAGTTCCTGACTCCTTCCCGCGTTAGATCGGGTATCGGGATGAAGGGGAACGGCGCAATCAGGTTCATGGTCCTGCCCGCCGCCCGCATGCCGACGTTTACTTGCTTGCCGGCCACGTCAATCAGCTTCTTCTGGGCGTCGATGAATGCTTCCGTAGCTTCCTTCGCAAGCTCGGTGAGTTCGGTCTTCTTCGTCCGTTTCACTGGTTCCTTGCCGCTTGTCGCCTTTGAGGTTTCTTCGGCGATCACGTCAAGAAACTTCTTTTGGGTGTGAACAAACGTGTCCATTGCTTCGCGCGCCGCCTCGACCAGGCCCTCCCCGTCGAAGCCCTTGCCCTCTTTGACTGCCGTCAGCCAGGTGTGGGTATGCTTGCTGGCCATCTTGAGGAAGTCCTGCTGCATTTCGACGAAGCTGTCGAAACCACGCTGCGCAAATTCCGTGGCGGCGACAGCTGGCGTGTAACCAGCAACGCGCTCTTTCACGCCGTCGGTTACGATTTCATACTCTTTCTGCACCAGGCCGAGAAGCAACTTCTCGCCTTCGATGAAATTCGATATGGCTTCGCCGGCCAACTCGCTGGCGATGGCTACCGGACAAAAATCCGGATTGGCGAAGCGGCCTCGGACCAGTTTTACGGCATTGGTGTTCTGGGTTATGGCCAGGTCCACCAGGATGCGCTGGGTAGCGAAAAAATTCTCTACTCCCTGCTGCACCCATCCGGACAGCAGAGAAACAAAGGATGAATCCCCGATGTGGACGGTGGAGGATTCGGGCTTACCATTTCTAGGCATTATAACCTCCGATTTGCTGCAATGCAGCATCAACTACACGCTAGTATTATCGGTAGCGCATGTCAAGTATTATGTGAGTGCATTTTGCATCGCAACAGGAGAATAGAGCGATGGACACCGGCAAGGTAGTGATCAAGAAGTACGCAAATCGCAGACTATACGACACTTCCCACAGCCGCTACATCAATCTCGAAGACATTGCGGCGCTGGTCCGAAATGGGAAAGAAGTACAGGTCGTAGATGCGGGCACCGGCGGCGACATCACGCGCGTCACCCTGACCCAGATTATCGTGGAAGACGCGAAGGGCCAGCCCGCCGGTCTGCCACTGGAACTCTTGCGGCAACTCATCGTCACCACCGATCACGTCGGCCAGGAATTCATCATGTGGTACCTGAAGTCGGCATTCGACAGCTATCAGAAAGTGCAAAGCTCGCTCCAGGACCGCCTCAGCCAGGTGCAGTCTGCCGCGCTGTCGCCGCTGCAGATGGTGAAGAACCTGCTACCCACTTCGGAACCGCAGAGGACCGTTGCAGACAATCCGGAACTGGTTGAGATGCGCCAGCGGATTGCCGAGCTCGAAACGCAGCTGCAAAAATCGAAGGCGCGCAAAAAGCGCCGTCCAAGAAAAGCGTAGTTGGAGCTTGCTTCGTTTGGAAGACTTGGGTCGCGCACAATCGCGTGTGCCGCGTTACCTTGACAATCACCGGATGCGGGTACACGATTCGCTTAGAGCCCAGCACAGTGAAGCGCTGCGCACGGGCGGGCCACGAGGGAACGATGGATAAGGCGCTGGGTTTGGCCATGACGGGTGGCGGCGCTCGCGGGGCTTACCAGGCGGGCGTTCTGAAACGCATAGGGGAGATCAAACAGGTCCAGGCTCACGGCAATCCTTTTCCTATTATCGGCGGCGCTTCCGCCGGTGCAATCAACGGTTCTGCCGTCGCCGCAGGTAGCGACGACTTTGCTCAGGTGACAGCCGTTCTTGCCCAGCTTTGGGCGAGCCTGAAACCTGCCGACGTTTTTCGTTGCGATCTCTTGTCTCAGGCCCACAACTCCCTTATCTGGATATTGGATCTATCCTTCGGAGGAGCTCTCGGTGGAGGTAACGCCCGGTCGCTATTGGACGCGACTCCGTTGCGCCACTTTCTCAAGACCCACCTCGACTGCAGCCGAATCCAGGACAACATCAAGCGAGGCAATCTTTACGCGCTCGCCATCTCGGCGACTAACTACAGCTCTGGGAAAAGCTACCTCTTCATCCAAGGTGCCAAGGGCCACCCGATGTGGAATCGGAGCCGGCGCGTCACACTGGCGACGAAAATCACGGTAGAGCATATTTGCGCATCGGCTGCCATACCATTGGTGTTCCAACCAATACGGCTGGAAACCGAACTGGGCAAGGCATTCTTCGGCGACGGCTGTTTGCGCCTTCAGCAACCGCTGAGCCCGATCATTCGTCTGGGAGCGGAAAAGGTTTTCGCGATAGGTGTGCGCTGCGAGAATCTTGAACATCAGGAAGAAGCTCCAGACCAGAAGGACCCCTCGCTGGCGCAAGTGATGGGAGTTCTTTTCAATGTCATGTTCCTTGATCATCTGGCCACCGACGTCGAGCACCTGGAACGGCTGAACCAGTTGCTCAGCAGCGGCCACATCAGCCAGCTCGGCATCGAGGGCTGCGAGCAGATGCGACCCTTGACCGTGCTGCAAGTCTCTCCCTCGGTAAACTTGACCGAAGTGGCAGCGCAGCACCAGAAGGATATGCCGTACCTCATCCAGTATTTTGTCAACAGTCTGGGACGGGATGCGGCTTCGTGTTCGGACTTGATGAGCTATTTGCTGTTCACGCCAAAGTACACGCGTGAACTGATTCAGCTTGGTTACCACGACGCCGACAGACGCATCGACGAGATCGAAGATTATCTTTTTTCTTCGGATGATGGAGACAGCAAGGGCGCTGGGGCTACTTCGCGAAGCGGCAAATCGCGCGAGGCAGAATCAGCGCCTCGACGGACCACCAGCCCGGCACGCTCGCGCCTGTAATCTATGCGCCACCCAGTGGCGCGCGGCCTTGCCGATGCAGCGGGCACGAACGACGACCGCATTATCAGGTATTTCATGGTACAAACCGCCAACGTCGTGCAGTTGAAGCCCCGGACGCTACAGGCGTTCGAGAGCTATATTATCCAGGCGGAAGCGGGGATGGAGCCGTCGCTGCACGGCGGCAGCGCCTTTCTGTGGTCCGACGGCAACTCGCAACGAGCACACCTGGTCCGGCAGGGACAGATTGTCGCTCAACTCTGGGCAGGCGATGCGCCGGTCAAAGTTCCGAATGGGCTAATTCACGACTGGATCGCAGCGGTGTACGTTCCGGGCGTCACCACGGAGCAGGCTTTGGCCCTGGTGCAGAATTACGATAACCACAAGAACATTTATCAGCCCGAGGTCATCGACTCGAAGCTGATCAGCCGCGATGGCAACGATTTCAAGATCTTCATGCGCCTGCTGAAGAAGAAGATCATCACCGTGGTCCTCGACACGGACCACGACGTTCATTACTCCAAGGTCGATGCCAGCCGCTGGTCCTGTCGCTCCTACACCACCCGCATTGCCGAGGTGGAAGACGCAGGCACTCCACAAGAGCGCGTGCTGGAGCCCGATACGGGCTACGGCTTTCTGTGGCGCCTTTACTCCTATTGGAAATTTGAAGAGAAAAAGAGCGCAACCAGCGAGGCCGCCGAGCGACCAGCGAGCGCGCACTCGAAAGACGGGCTCTACATCGAATGCCGCGCCATTTCCCTGAGCCGCGACATACCGCTCGGACTGGGCTGGATCATTGAGCCGATTGTTCGCAAGCTGCCCCAGGAGTCGCTGGCCCACACCCTGGAATGCACCCGGAAGGCGTTGCTGGCATGATTACCCCATGGGATGAGCGATTTTGAACGCTTTGTATCAGGGCACGACTTTTAGTCGTGCCGATAAGCTGCTTATTTTGTCCTCGGGAGCCGGCTTCAGCCGGCGGCAGAGTGCCCTAAGTTCCACTGCACCGCTGAAGCGGTGTTCCCCTTATGACTCAGCTGTGAAAGACTTCAGGAGATTGTTTCGTCAGTCTCCGGCCACAGCCAGCATCTCTTCCACGGGTGGTTCAGGAGCAACTCTGGGGCGACGGACTGCTTGTACCTTTGCCACCGGAACTTTTGCGAGCGGGGTCTGTCTGCGACTTGCTCGCGCGGGTTTGCGCGCGGCCGGTAGCTCCTCATTTTGTCGCTTGCGCTTTGGTCGTTTCTCCTCCACTCCTGTTGCCGGCTCGGGATTCTTCTGTACCGGCTGCACCTGGACGTTCTTGCTGGCGTCTAGCAACTCAGCACAACTCACAGTTACAAACTTTTCCAGGTTCTCCGGGTCCGGCACGGCATTCACGTCGCACGTAAATCCGAAATAGGCCACACCGTTGTAGCTGAGGATCGCGCAATTGACGCCCATCTCGCCGCCGATCGGCACATAGGGATACCACGACAACATTTTGTGGCCCAGCAGATAAAGTGGCACCGGCGGCCCGGGAATATTGGTGACGATTGTGTTGCACAAGCTTAGTGGCAGTTGGCTGAAGACCGGCCCGATGGCGGCACAGATGGCGCTCGGAACGGTGGACAACAGCCCCCCGGCAAAGCCAACCAGCTCGCCCGCGCGGGACCGCTTCAGCAGCTCCATGTGTTCCCGCACAAAGGCAAACAGTTTCAACGGATCGCGAACATCGAGCGGGACCGTCACCGGAAGGAAGGTTATGCGATTGCCAAGCTCCTGGGCGCTACCGTTGCCACGAACGTTGACCGGAATCATGATCCGGGCCGAGCGCCCCTTCACGCGCGCGCCGCGCAGCTCCGTATAACGACGGATGGCAGCCGTTATGACCGTGAGAATGACATCGTTCACGGTCCCGCCGCAGTGTTGACGGATAGCCTGGATCTCCGCCATCGGGATCTCGGTCCAGCCAAACTTCTGCGGTCCATGACAAATGACGTTGAACGGCAGCCGCTCGGCGGGAGCGGCGATCTCCGGCGCAACCTTCATCAGATCGGTCAGCGGCCCGCTCGGATTAGCCGTCATCTCCTGTGCGATTTTCAGCACTTCAGACTGGAGGGTAAGCGCGCCGGTGACGGCAGAGAAGTACGACTTCAGCAGGCCGTCGAGCAATTGAGCCCCGGCGTCGCGGGACGGCGGCGCCGGCAATGCCGGCTTCTTGTGCGTCACCCGCTGCGGTACAGGGCTTGGATCCATCAGAACATTCATCATCGCCAGCCCGGCTATCCCGTCGGCCAGACAATGATGAATGCGGACGATCAGGCCGGTGCGGTTGCCTTGCAGTCCACGCACCAACGTCAGGTCCCATAAGGGCCTCTGCCGGTCGAGGTGGGTGCTCACAATCTTCGAAGCCAGGGCCTTCAGGTCGCGCTCCGTACCATTTCGCAAGCTGACTTGGTGGATGTGATGGCGAATGTCGAAGTTGGGATCGAACTGCCAGCTGGGCAAGCCGATATTGAGTGGCGGAAAGACAACGTGCTGGCGATAGCGCGGGACCAATGGGAGTTTAGACTCGACAAAGTCACGGCACGCTTTCAGCGGGATCGCGCCCTCGAATACGCTGACGCTCGCGATACTCAAGGGTTGGCCCGGGCGCTCCAGGTACAAGAACAATGCGTCTCCCCAGGAGAAAGAATTGTTTGGCTGTGACTCCGGCATGATGGCTCCCTACCCAGATGGGCAATCGTCGTCGTTCGTATTTCCATGATGGCGGGACGACGACCGAACCCGCAGTGACAAATGACCATTTTGGGCGTGATTCCCATTTCGGGAATCACCGCCAACCCCGTCTCTCATCACCGTCAGAATGGTCTTTTTGTGAGATGTTGAAGAAGATCCCCTAAGACCCGTATGCCCAACCGCTCTAGCGAATACGATTTCGACTTCATCGTGGTCGGCTCCGGCTTCGGCGGGAGCGTCAGCGCCCACCGGCTCACGGAAAAGGGCTACAGGGTAGCCGTGATGGAAATGGGCCGCCGCTGGACACCGGAGAGCCTTCCCCGCACAAGCTGGTCGTTGCACCGCTGGTTCTGGCGGCCAAGCCTGGCCCTGCGCGGCTTCTTCAGCATGAGGTTTTTCCGCCATGTCACCATCTTGCACGGCTGCGCGGTCGGCGGGGGATCGATCACCTACGCGAGCACGCTGTTGCGTCCTCCCGACAAGGTTTGGGACAGCGGGTCGTGGAAGGGTTTGTCTGGTTGGAAATCAGAAATGCCGCAGCATTACGACACCGCATCGCGCATGCTGGGCGTCATCGAGAACAGAATTCTTGGCCCAGCCGATCGTCTCCTGCAGCGCGTTGCGAATGCCGTTGGAGTTGGCAACACTTTTTATCGCACGCATGTCGCGATCTTCGAGCCGCCGGAGGGCCAGCCTGGAGGAACAACCTTTCCTGATCCATTTTTTGGGGGCGAGGGACCGGCGCGCACCACCTGCACAGCGTGCGGCGGTTGCATGATGGGTTGCCGTCATGGGGCGAAGAACACGCTCGACATGAACTATCTCTATCTTGCCGAGAAGCACGGCGCGACAGTTTTCGCCGAGACCAAAGTTGTTGACGTTCGTCCGCTCGACGGCGTCGCAGACGGGAGCAGCGGCTACGAAGTCCGCACCGTCAACTCTACCGCCCGCTTCAATCGTCATCCGCGCCGCTTCACTTGTCGCGGAATTGTTTTCTCCGCGTCATCGTTGGGCACCATGGAGTTGCTCTTCCATCTGAAGGACAAAGGTTCGCTGCCGGCGATCAGCGATCAACTCGGCCGTTATGTGCGCACCAACTCGGAATCGCTGATCGGAGTGCGCGTGCCGCACTCGCAACAGGACCTGTCCAAGGGCGTTGCGATCGGATCGGGTGTTTACATCGACGAACACACCCACATCGAGGCAGTGCGCTATCCCGAAGGGTCCGACACCATGAGCCTGCTGACGACGATTCTGACCGGCGGACGTCCCGGGCCGGGACGCGTGGCGCTCTGGTTGCGGAATCTCACCGCGTCTCTGCTGTTACACCCTTGGCGGACGATGCGGTTACTGCTGCCGTTCGGTTGGGCGCGAGAGTGCGTGATCCTGCTCTGCATGCAGGCGCAGGAAGGTCACATCGATATGCGCTGGGAGCGACACCTGTTCTGGCCATTCCGAAAGTTCCTGGTGAGCCGCGGCCAGAAGGTGCCCACGTTCATTCCGGCGGCCAACGAATTCGCCGAAAAGTTCGCGCAGATTGCAGGTGGTACCGCTATGAGCATGTTGCCGGAAATTCTCTTTAATGTTCCCGGCACGGCACACTGCCTGGGAGGTGCGATCATAGCGGACTCGCCCGCCAACGGCGTCGTCGATTACCGCAATCGCGTCTTCGGCTACAGGAACATGTATGTTTGCGACGGCTCGGTCGTCGCCGCCAACTTGGGCGTCAATCCCAGCCTTACCATCACCGCGCTCAGCGAGCGCGCCATGAGTTTCATCCCGCCGGCCGCGGAAGCAACCTGGAGTGACGCAGCTGAGATTGCGCAGCAGAGTCGATAGACAATCTCAACCGATCGACACGCTGAGAGGCTTCAGCGAGGTCTTGGGTAACGCCTGGTGGTCGCGCTTACATGATGGAAGCCCCTCAAGAATGCTCCTCCGGCGACGGCCTTTGTCACCAAAGGTAAGAGTGCTAGATTCACTCTCATGGTCTTTGCCCTCAAACCGGGGCGGCGAAAGTTGCGTCTATTGCCGCTGATTGCGGCCACCTACTTCATGGTGTCGGGCGGACCTTATGGAATCGAGGACATTCTGGGAGGCGCTGGCTATGGCAGAGCCATCGTGATCCTGCTCGTGCTACCCGTGCTTTGGAGCCTGCCCACTGCGCTGATGATCGGCGAACTGGCCAGCGCCATTCCCGCCGAAGGTGGCTTTTACATCTGGGTACGGCGCGCTCTCGGCCCGTTCTGGGGCTATCAGGAGAGCTGGCTCTCGCTCTCGGCCAGTGTCTTTGATATGGCCATCTATCCGGCCATCTTTGTTCTTTACCTTGGCCGATTCGATCATGCACTGACCGCCGGCGGGCGCGGCTATGCGTGGTCGCTGGCTGTCGTGGCCGCTTGTTGCTTGTGGAACCTGCGTGGCGCGCCTGCTGTCGGCGAAAGCTCCGTCGGCTTGTTCGCTCTCTTGCTGGCTCCATTCGCGGTTTTCTTCGTGTTGGCTCTGTGGCGTGGGTTTTCGACTCATCCGGCCGTGCACTGGGGACAGGCTGGCTCCAGAACTGCACTCTCGACAGCGATTCTGGTGGCCATGTGGAATTACATGGGCTGGGACAATGCCTCCACGGTAGCCCAGGAGGTTGAGAATCCCCAGCGTAACTATCCCCGCGCCATGGTTGCCGCCACGCTGCTCGTCGCCGTCACCTATATTCTTCCGCTCCTGGCTATGGCACTGGCTGGTCTCTCCGGGAACAGCTTCTCGACCGGTGACTGGGTGATTGCATCCGAAAAAGTAGGCGGCTCCTGGCTCGGCTTGGGCGTGGCTGCCGGTGGTGTCGTGTGCGGCATCGGAATGTTTAACGCCCTCATGATGAGCTACACGCGACTGCCGATGGCGATGGCAGAAGATGATATGCTGCCGCGCTTCATGGCCCGGCGCAACCATCGCGGCGTACCCTGGGTCAGCGTGCTCGTCTGTGGGCTCGCTTGGGCGCTGGCGCTGAGGCTGCCGTTTGAGAGGCTCATCTCGATTGACCTCATACTTTATGGATCAAGCCTGTTATTGGAATTTGTCTCGCTAATCGTATTGCGTCTTCGCGAACCTGAACTCGTCCGGCCCTTCCGAGCCGGCAACCTCGCCTTCGCCTGCGCACTGGGTATCGGCCCGGCAGCGCTCATTGGATACGCTCTCTACGCGTCTCGCGGAGAGAAGCTCATGGGCTCCGTCTCCTCAATTCCATTCGCTTTGGTTGTGGCCCTGCTGGGTCCGGTACTGTACTGGCTCTGGGCTGCGCCGCTGGCACGACGCCGACTAGCGGCCGCGTCACCTGCCGACTAGGCCTCTTGCATGGCTCGCCTCGCGTGGGATTTGAGACCGGGCAAATCGTGAATCGCTCACGACCTGCTGAAAAATCTTTTCACCGATTCGTAATGAAGGACTCGCGCGTGACTCCACTCGCTCGCCTGTATTACCCTTCTTGCACGTTTTTGGAGGGGTGATGAACAAATCCTACGACGCCATCATTATCGGCACGGGACAAGCCGGCCCTTTTCTAGCGATACGAATGGCGAAAGCTGGCCGCAAGGTCGCCATCATTGAGCGTGGTTTGTTTGGCGGGACCTGCGTCAACACCGGCTGCATTCCCACTAAAACGCTAGTTGCGAGCGCCCGTGTGGCCTACATGGCACGCCGCGCCGCCGAGTTCGGCGTCAACCTCGGGGAAGTCAACGTCGACATGAAGAAGGTGAAAGCGCGTAAGGACACAATTCAGCGGCCATCTCAGGAAGGCGCCGAAAGCCGTCTGCGCGAGCAACCCAACATCGACATCTATAAAGGGCAAGCTAGTTTTGAGGCCCCGCATGTCGTCGCGGTCGGCGATGACCACCTTACTTCTGACCAGATCTTCGTCAACGTCGGCGGCCGTGCCAGCGTTCCTCCTATCCGCGGCCTCGACCAGATCTCATACCTCAATAACTCGTCGATGATGGGAGTCGATTTCCTGCCCGAGCACCTCATCGTCGTCGGCGGCAGCTACATTGGGTTGGAGTTCGGCCAGATGTACCGCCGCTTCGGCAGCAAGGTCACGATCCTCCAGCGCGAGTCGCGCCTCATCCCCCGCGAAGATCCGGACATTTCCGATGCGATCAAAGACATCGTGGAGCGCGAGGGCATCACGGTTCGCCTCAACGCGACATGCATCACGCTGGAGAAGAACGGCAATCAAGTCGTCGCGGGAGTCGACTGTACCGCGAATTCCTCGCCTGTAACCGGATCCCATGTGCTGATCGCCGCTGGACGCCGTCCCAACACCGACGACCTCGGCCTCGATAAAGCTGGCGTCGCGCAGGACAAACACGGCAACATCATGGTTGACGATCAGTTGCGAACCAATGTGCCGGGAATTTGGGCACTCGGCGACTGCAACGGTCGCGGAGGATTTACTCACACTTCCTACAACGACTTCGAGATTGTCGCCGCCAATCTGCTGGACAACGATCCCCGCCGTCTCAGCGATCGCATTCTCGCCTACGCCCTGTACATCGATCCGCCGCTGGGCCGCGCCGGTATGACTGAGGCTGATGTGCGCAAGTCAGGCAGGAAGGCGCTCATGGGAAAGTACATGATGTCGGATGTGGGCCGCGCCAAAGAAAGGAGCGAGACCCAGGGCTTCATGAAGGTGATGGTCGACGCCGAAACCAAGCAGATCCTGGGTGCAGCCATTTTGGGCGTGGGCGGTGACGAGGCCATTCACTCGCTGCTCGACATCATGTACGCCAAGGCCCCCTACACTGTGGTATCCCGGGCAATGCACATCCATCCCACAGTGTCAGAGCTGATTCCGACCATGCTACAGGATCTAAAACCGCTGTCGTGACGCAACGGCAAGAAGATTCACCACGGAGGCACAGAGACCACGGAGGGTGTTTTTTTAAATTCTGATCTCCGTGATCTCCGTGTCTCCGTGGTGAACCAATCCGCTCTTCAATTCTCCAGTATCATTTAGACGTATGAACGTAGCTATTCAGTGTCGCGGTCTGCGCAAGACCTACGACGGCAAGGTCGAAGCCGTCCGCGGTTTGGACCTGACGATCAACATGGGCGAATGCTTCGGGCTTCTGGGGCCTAACGGCGCAGGAAAGACCACGACCATTGAGATTCTCGAAGGCCTGCTGGAACCGACGTCCGGCGAAGTGGAGGTTCTCGGCCGGACTTGGCAGTCACACGCGCGCGAGTTGCGGGAATGGCTCGGCATCTCGTTGCAGGAGACACGACTCTCCGAGAAGCTCACAGTTCGCGAGACGCTGCAATTATTCTCCAGCTTCTACCGCCATCCCAGCCCTGTCGCCGCCGTGCTTGAGGAACTGTCGCTACAGGAAAAAGCCGATGCGTTAGTCGGCAAGTTGTCAGGAGGTCAGAAGCAGCGCCTGGCGGTGGCAACCGCGCTGGTGGCCGATCCGAAGATTCTCTTCCTGGACGAGCCAACCACGGGACTTGATCCCCAGAGCCGCCGGCAGTTGTGGGACATCATCCGCCAATTCCAGAAGCGGAACGGCACGGTATTGCTGACCACGCACTACATGGACGAGGCAGAGCGGCTGTGCGACCGCATCGCGATCATCGATCACGGCCAGATCATCGCCGCCGGCACCCCTGCCGAACTGATCGAGCGCCTTACCGGTCATCACGTAGTGGAGTTCGCAGTCTCCGGCCACACCGCCGACAATGGAACCGCATGGGCCAATCTTCCCGGGGTGCAATCGGTTCGCAGCGATGATGGTTTGTTCTCCTTGCAGGTCAACGAACCCCATGAAACCATTCCGGCGTTGCTGGCTGAGGTTCAAAAGCAACGGGCGCAACTGATTCACCTCACCACGCGGCAGGCTAGTTTGGAAGACGTTTTCGTGCAGCTTACGGGCCGGCATCTGAGGGAGGATTGATGGCGACTATCGAACAACCGCCCACGATATCGGGTCCGGAGCAGAGGGTTCGGACGAACGGGCGATGGACCGGCTACCTGCGCCTGTTGCAGATGCGCATGTTGGAGTTGTGGCGCGAGCCGGAGGTCATCTTCTGGGTCTTCGTCTTTCCGCTCCTGCTGGCATTAGGGCTGGGCATCGCCTTTCGCGGCAAGCCGCCGGACGTCACGCCCATTGCCGTCGTTGAGGGAACCAAAGCGCAGCAGATTGTCGACCTGCTGCAACGCTCGCCCGAACACGCCGGCATCCAGCCCGACGTGGTGAGCCCGTCCGCCGCGCTCGATGGCTTCCGGCTCGGCAAATACGCTCTGGTCATAACGATGGACGACTCTGGAGTTCACTTTCGTTACGATCCTGCGCGTCCGGAGAGTGTTCTGGCGCGCGCACAGGTAGATGACGCGCTACAGGCCGCCGCGGGACGCAGGAATCCCCTCAACACGGTAACGCAAGCATCGAGTGAGCCGGGGGCGCGCTATATCGACTTTCTGATTCCGGGCCTGCTGGGCATGAACCTGATGAACTCCGGCATGTGGGGCATCGGATTTGCCCTGGTGGAAATGCGGCAGCGGAAATTGCTCAAACGTTTTGTAGCCACGCCGATGCGCCGGTCGGATTTTTTGCTCGCTCTGGTCAGCAGTCGCCTGGTGCTGATGATCGTCGAAGTTGGCTTGCTGCTGGTGTTCGGGATGCTCGTCTTCCACGTGCATGTCGAAGGCTCGCTGCTGTCGATTCTGCTGATTGGAGCACTCGGGGCTGTCTCGTTCGGCGGCATCGGTCTGCTCACCGCCAGCCGCGCGCAGAAAATCGAAAGCGTCAGCGGCTTGATCAATGTCGTCATGATGCCCATGTGGATATTCTCGGGAGTGTTCTTCTCCTACGAACGCTTTCCCAAGATATTCCTGCCTGTGATCCGTGCCTTGCCGCTGACTGCACTTAACGACGCACTGCGAGCCATCATTCTGCAAGGGGCATCGCTCAACTCGCAGCTTGCCCGTATTGCCGTGCTGGTCGTTTGGGGAGGAGTGTCGTTCATTCTGGCGCTTCGCTGGTTCCGCTGGAACTGACAAACCCAGCCTCTAGGGCCTCGACTACCTCTGCTTGCTACAATCGCCCGATGACTCCCTCTCGCCTGGAACGCGTGCGACTGCAACTCCGCCTCTACGAGCACCCACTCGTCGAGTTCGATGCGCGCGACAAAGGCGAAGGCGTCGAGATCATCATTCGCCCGCGCTTTTCCGATCCGCCGGTCCACACTTACTATTTCGAATTGCATCCTCGCGACCTGGACGACGCGCAATTCGAATGGACGCTGCAGCGCCAAATCTTCGATTGCCTGCACGACTACCTGGTCGAGATGTTCATCCGCACTCCGCAGCACCGCAAGGAACATCAGCAGATGGAGCGCGAGGGCAAGCTTTGACTTTGCAGCCCAGCCGGCTCAAACCCGAACCCGATCTTCGACAGCGAATTGCCGACGAGATTGCTCGCAACGGTCCTATTCCTTTTTCGCGGTACATGGACCTTTGCCTGTACGAGCCCGAACTTGGCTACTACTCCCGCGCCCGCGAGCAGTTTGGCAAGGCGGGAGACTTCTACACCTCCAGCGACGTTCACGCAGTGTTCGGACGCCTGCTGGCGCGGCAATTCGAAGAGATGTGGCGCGCGCTGGATTCACCTGCGCACATCGATCTGATCGAACTCGGTCCGGGACGCGGGCTCTTTGCGCGCGACGTGCTCGATTGGTCGGCCAAACAGTTTCCGGAGTTTTCGAGCGCGCTACGCTACGCTTTGGTCGAACAGTCGGCGCACCTGCGAACGAGGTTGCAGGAGCGGCTGCAAGAGCAGATCGCGAGCGGCAAGTGCGAAATCTTTGACTCTTTGGAATCCTCAGCCTCCGGGGCGGGTAACAACGTCATCGTTTTCGCTAATGAATTCTTCGACGCCCTGCCAGTTGAAGTCATCGATCAGCGGGGCGCTGTCTGCGTCAGCTATGAGAACGGCCGCTTCACCGAGACCTTCGTAGCAATTTCCGCCGAGGAAAACGAATTCCTCGATCGCTATGGAGTTCGTCCCGAAGAAGGGGAGCGCGTCGAAGTTTCTCTCGTGGCGCTTGGGTGGGTGGAGCGCATTGCCCATCTGTTCGAACGCCGTCGCGGATTTCTGGTTCTCATCGACTATGGCTACACCCGCGAGGAGCAACTTGCCGGCCAGCATCGCGACACCATCGTGACTTATCGCCAGCACACCGTCAGCCCTTCGCCCTACGAGGCGCCCGGCGAGCAGGACATCACGGCGCATGTCAATTTCACCGCCTTGCGCGCTCGGGGCGTGGAGCGCGGACTTGAACCGCTCGCTCTTCTCACGCAGTCACAATTCCTCATCGGCATCGGAGAGGAAACGCAATTCGCCGATGCCTTCCAGGAGTGTAAGCTGCCGCAGGAGCATACCAAGGTCGCGCTGCAACTGAAGCACCTGATTTCGCCCAGCGGCATGGGCGAGACGTTTCAGGCGCTCCTTATGTCCCACAACGTGGCACACGAAAAAGCTGCCCACATGGGCGGCCTGAGACTGGCGCACTGAGGCGATACCTAGTCCTCGAAGTTTGTGTGTCAGGGCAGGACGTGAGAGGCTGCTGAAGAAGTGCAGTTTGCTCGTCATGGGTCGCCGGCTAAAGCCGGCTCGGAAAGAAAAAATAACGGCTTATCGGCACGACTGAAGTCGTGCCCTGTTACAAAGCGCTTGCTTAATCGGCACCACCGAAGTCGTGGCCTGTTACAAAGCGCTTGCTTAATCGGCACCACCGAAGTCGTGCCCTGACACAAAGCAGCAGCCAGCATCCGGCCAAAACTACATTCCCGGCTTGTCCTGGCTTTGCGGCTGATACGGCGTCTGGAGATATTTGCGCGCGGTATCGAGGGCGTTCTGCGTGTTGTCGTTAGTCTGTAGCGCCTGGCGATATTCGTTGGTCGCGCGCTCGCGCTGCCCGGTCAAGTCGAAGATCATACCCAACTGAATGTGGCTCCAGACCTCCGTCCAGCGCGGCTCGCCATCGCCATTCAACGCTTCGCGATAGGCGTTGGCAGCGGACTGGTAGTTATGCTGCTGGAAGAACACCTCGGCGATGCGATAGTGCGCCAATGAGCTGTTGTGATTGATGTCGAGGGCCTTCTGGAATTCCTTCAGGGCCTCGGTCAGGTCACCCTGCTCGACGTCCTGCTGCCCGCGCATAATCGACGTCCGCACCTGGAGGTCCTGCGAGTTTTGCAGCACCTGGTTGTTAGGATCAATGGTGATGCGGCGCGGCCTTCCAAAAGTATCGACCGAATAAGCCGAGTTCGTCCCTTCCACTTCAATGCGCTTGCTCTCGGTCTTGCCGTCGGTGTCAATCCTCAACTCCACCGGCATGCGGAACAAATCCATGTCCTGTGAAATCTCGCCTACGACACGGAAGCCCTTCGCCGTGCGATAGACCGTGTATTTATTCTTGAACTGAGGCGCCCCAGTGGAGTCCAGCCACTGGGTGAAGAACCACGTGAGCTGCTGACCGGAAGCCTGTTCGGCTATTTTGCGGAGATCGTCGACGGTTGCGGTTTTGCCCGCGTATTGCGACACAAACGTCCGCATGGTTTTGTCGAAGGCGGCCTCGCCAATGATCCAGCGCAACATTGCCAGGATCATACCGCCCTTGTCGGTCACCAGCGACTGAAACTCCGGCGAGAAGGTGTCGAGCCTGCCAACGTCAGCCAGCGGCACCGATACATACGCCAGCGCGCCCACGGACATGTCCTTGGTCACTTCCTGAAACCCGGCTTCTCCGGCAACGTGCTCCACGTATAGGGCTTCGGAATAGCGCGTTGCGCCGTCGCTCAGCCACCAATCATTCTTGTTGGCCGGACTCACCATGGTTCCAAACCATTGGTGCGCAATAGTGTTAGCCAGCAACCGGTAGTTCCCTTTCTCCGTGAAATGACGCCCGGCGAGGGCGGCGATCTCCGGCGCCCAAGCCGATGGAACGGTGTCATCCGGCAACTCGGCCACACTCAACTTCTGGCTGAAGGGCGGACCGTAGAGCGTGGTGAAAAAGAAAAACTCCTTGGTCGCGGTGTCGGCGTAATTGGCCGCAGCGGCTTTATGTTCCGCCGTCGTGTACACGTTAATGTTCAGGCCGCCTTCTGTGCTCTTGGTCTGCACATACTTCCCAATGAGGATTGTCCCGGGAAAGCTGGGCCGGTCTTCATACGTGAAGGTGAGGGTTTGCCCGCCAGCAGGCGTAGCCAACCTGGTGAGCGCGTCTTTCGGCTGACCTTTTCGCGGAGCCGGCGCACCTTCTTCGACCTCAGGACCGGGCGCTCCGCTTTCTTTGCCACTCGCCAACACAGTGTATCCGGCCGGAACGCTGACACTGATGGTTGCCGTGAAGCGGTTGGTGCCGTAGCCGACCATGGGAAACCAGCGGCCTGCGTAAAGAAGATAGGTAATCGGATCACCAATGTAGGCAAGTTTCAGTCCGGGAACAGGGCTATCGTCAGCAGACTGAACAGCGCCCTCGTACTCAAAGATCAACGTATCGGCCGAGCCCTTGCTGAGAGTACTGGGAAGCGAAATTCGGATGGTGGAATCGGAGCTGACCCGCTCGACCGGCAGCGACTGTCCGGTGGCGTCGATCACGCGCGTCGGGCGAAGCGCGTTGTGCAGCTCGAAGGTCGCGATGTTGATGTCTTCGAGGGCAGTGAACTTGACTCGGGCCTGGGCCTTGAGCTGGTGGGTTTGCGGCGTCACGGCGACGTGGATGATGTAGTCGCTAACCTGGATGCGGGGCTTTTCCGCGGCGAAACATGTGGAAACGAAGATCAGCACACCCAGTACTAAAAGCCGTCCCAGGAACCTTGCCGCATTGCGCATTGGGGAGAAAACTCCTCTGTTGGTCACTATAAACGATTGAAAATCTGCATGGAAAGCTGGGCCGTCAACCTTCCAATGCGAATATTCACCAGGGAGACACGAAGTTCACGGAGCATTTTCCTTGGCGCTTCATTATCTCCGTGCTTTCCGTGCCTCCGTGGTGAGTTCGAACTCGCAGTCTCATTTCGACTGTTCCACTATGGAAAGTACGGCTTGTGCCGCCCGATCGGATGCGTTGCCTCCAGAATCGCCGGGCTCCAGGCGCCGCCGCACCTCAAGAAAGTCCTCCATCATGGTGCGGCGCGCTTGTCCATCGGGAATGAGGCGGCGAAGCTCGTCGCAAACGCGTTGTGGCGTGAAATTCGTCTGAACCAGCTCGGACACCACATCCCGCTCCGCAATAAGGTTCACCATTGCAAAGCGGTCCACTTTTACTAGACGGCGGCCCAGCCTCCAGGTGAGCGGCGCGACAGCGTAAACCATCGCGAACGGCGTGCCAATCAAGGCCGTTTCCAGCGTCGATGTACCGCTGGCGACGGCCGCTGCCCGCGCGTGCAGCACGGTTGCGCGAGCATCTCGCGTGAAAGTTATGGGCGGTCCGCCGTAGCGGTGCAGGAACGAAGCCATCCAGGCAGCATCAAGAGTTGAAGCGACTGGTACTGTGTAAACGTAATCCTGGCCGAGAAGTTGCGCGGCTTGCAACAACACGGGGAATATCCGCGACACCTCCCCACGGCGACTGCCGGGCAGCAAGGCAATCCATTGCCGACTGGTATCAAGCTTGTATTCGCTTGCAAACTGTTCACGAGTGACCGAAGGCGCCGGCAGATCGGCCAACGGGTGCCCGACAAACTGCGCGGCAACGCCCCGTTCGCGATAGAACTTCTCCTCGAAGGGGAAGATCACCAGCATCTGCTGAACATACTTGCGCACTCGCTCGATGCGCCGCTGCTTCCAAGCCCAAAGTTGTGGGCTGACATAGTAAATGACCGGCACTCCCAGCTTGTGCAGTTCGCGTGCCAGGCGCAGGTTAAAGTCGGGAAAGTCAATCAGGACGGCCGCATCGGGACGGCGCCGTTCGGCCTCGCGCACTACCTGGCGAAAGCGCCGGTAGATGGTGGGAATGCGCTTGACGACCTCGACAATGCCGACTTCGGCAATCTCTCGCGCGTCGACTGAGAGGTCGCACCCGGCGGCGCGCATCTGCTCTCCGCCAACGCCAAAGAACTCGATACTGGCATTCTGGGAGCGGCGAGAGACTTGCTGGCGCAGGGCTTTCATCAGTTCTGCGCCATAGAATTCGCCAGAAGCTTCTCCCGCAGAAATCAGGATTCGCACTCTGCGATTATGACAGGTGCGAGCTGGCAGCCGTAAGCAATCCGCTATGCGCCTCTCATGTGGGCACTGCTGGCATCCCGGTGGCCTGATCGGAGCGCACACTCCATAACCGCCCGGCCTGGCTTTTGACACACCGTTGTGGCTGTCAACTGGCACCTTTTCCCTATTGCTCTTCCGGCTGCACTCCCTAATACTCTGTTGTCCCTCAATGTCCCGTAATGTCGCTTGCCAGCGCAAGGCAGGGTGCAGAACTATAGAGTCCGTTCGAGAGCTCAACTGGCCGGTTGAGTCTTTCCGTGGGACGTAACTAGTCCTGTCAGGAAGCGCGAGGATTTCCGGCCCGGCCTTTTGTCTGCAAATACTTTGGTCACAGGAGAATCCGTGAAGCTACAGCTTGGCTGTCTTGCGCTCGCATACCTGTCGATGGTCTCGTCGATATCCGCTCAGACAACGGGCGGCAATGTTGCAACCACTACCGCAGCCCAGGCCTCAGCCCAAAGCGCTGCAGCGACTTCTCAGGTGCCGCGGCTGGTAAAGTTCAGCGGCATCGTGCAGAACGTCAACGCCGATGAGGCGGGGAGCGGAGTTGTCGCTCGCGATAGCGCCAGCGTCCCCACTAACGTTATCGGGGTAACTTTCTCCCTCTACTTGCAGCAGACGGGCGGCGCCCCGCTGTGGTCGGAGGTGCAGAACGTCCGGGTGGACAGCACGGGGCATTACACGGTACAACTCGGTTCCACGCAGGCCGATGGGCTTCCGGTGGAACTGTTCAGTTCGGCCCAGGCGCAGTGGTTGGGAGTGCGGCAGGAGGGTCAGGCCGAGCAGCCGCGCATTATGCTGCTGAGCGTGCCCTACGCGCTGAAGGCAGAAGATGCCGAAACCTTCGGCGGTAAACCACCGTCAGCCTATATGGCTGCGCTGAATTCGGGGGCGGGCGTCAATGGCGCCACGCTGGGCAGGAATGGCAAGCAGGCGCCCGCGGGGGGCGGGGGCACCACCAACTACATTGCCCTGTGGACCTCCTCCACCAATCTGGGGGATTCGGTCATGTATCAGAGCTCGAACAATATCGGCATCGGGACGACGTCGCCGGGCTACCCGCTTACGGTAAGTGGCAATAATACGGGAGCGATCATATCGGTGACGCAGGCTGGCAGCGGTATCGGGGTCAACGCGTATTCCTACTCGACCAGTGGAGGCGGCACCGCCGTGCTGGGAAAGACCCAGGGCCATTCGGGCATCGGCGTTCGCGGCGAATCCCTCGCCTCGACGGGGGATACGATTGGCGTGTATGGCACGGCGGATAGCGACGCCGGCATCGCCGTCGAAGGTACCGTGATATCCGCGACAGGGGATACGGTGGGGGTACAGGGAAATTCGGCAAGCGACGCGGGTGTTGGAGTTTATGGCTTTGTCAGTGCCGCCACAGGGATCACGGTCGCGGTTCAGGGTATCACCACGAGCTCGGATGGAGTCGGGGTTTCCGGCAGTGCCTCGGCGACCAGTGGAAGTAACTTCGGGGTCTCCGGCGTCAGCGAGAGTCCGGAGGGTGTCGGCGTCTACGGCAACGCTTCGGCCAGCAGCGGCGACACCACCGGCGTCTACGGCCTTGTCCAAAGTTCCGAGGGCGATGGCGTGCTCGGGTCGGCGGACGCGACCACCGGCAATGCTGCCGGCGTGCGCGGTGTCAGCACCAGCGATTCGGGTACCGGCGTCTATGGCGATGCCTCCGACACCAGCGGTGACGTGGTAGGCGTCTACGGAACGACCGCTAGTCCCGCGGGCGAGGCTGTGTACGGCCACAACACGGGCGAGAGCGGCCAGTCCGTTGGTGTTTACGGCGTCAGCGACAGCGCCTCCGGCGTCGCCATACTCGGCGCAAGCACAACCACCTCGGCGGGAGCGTACGGGGTGGTCGGCAACAGTGCCAGTCCCACCGGCGGCGGCATGGGCGGCAGCAACACGAGCACAACGGGCATTGCTTACGGCGTTATTGGGGAAACCATGAGTACAAGCGGCTTCGCCGTTGCAGGGAAAGCGCAGGCGACCACCGGCGCTAGCACCGGCGTGATCGGCCAGTCGGCAAGTTCCACCGGCCTTGGTGTCGTCGGCAATGCGACCAGCACAGAAGGCGCTAGTTATGGCGTGGCCGGAATGGTGGGCAGCCCCGACGGCGTCGGCGTCTACGGCACCGGCGTCGCGGCGAGCGAAGAAGGCGCTACAGTGACTGACCGTCCCTTGGGAGTTTGGGGTGATACCAACCAAGAGGGCGGCATCGGCGTGCTGGGTACAGCCGATGACACGATCGCCGTGGCGGGATACAACAATGCCAACGTCGCCACAGGGAGTTTCCAGAACAACGAGACCACTAATATTGGCAGCCCAGTGCTAGCGACACACGGCCCTCACTTCGCCGGGATTTGTCTGATGGATGTAAGCGGTAACCTGGCTTGTAACGGTACGAAGTCCGCAGTCGTGCCGGTCGATGGCGGCAATCGCCAAGTGGCGCTCTACGCGGTAGAGGCGCCGGAAAACTGGTTTGAGGACGCCGGCTCTGCCCGCTTGTCGCATGGCTCGACGGTTGTCCGTCTGGAGCCGACCTTCGCGCAAACCGTCAACGGCGGCGTGGAATACCACGTCTTTCTGACGCCGAAAGGTGATTGCAGGGGTCTTTATGTCACGAACGAAACGGCTGAGGGCTTTGAGGTGCGGGAACTCGGCGGCGGCACTGCCAACGTCGCCTTTGACTACCGCATCATGGCGCGCCGCAAGGGCTATGAGAATGTTCGTCTTGCCGACAACACAGAGCGTTTCACAGCGCTGGCCACGGAACGTCGCGTTGCCTCGCCGCGAGCGCCACTGGCACCTCCGAGTCTGCCAAGTACTGTAGTGCCACACGCAAGAATGGGACAAAGATCGCGGCCAGCGAAACATATCAACCCCCCGCAAGTGAAGAAGGCGAAGTTGGAACGCGTCTTGCCGAATGCGCGCTAGAGGAAAACCTCGGGGCTAGTCGTCCGCCGAGACGGTCACGCTTGACGCGGAGTACTCGCTCGGCGCAATGCTTCCGGGCGCGGGAATCTCCTGGTCCTTGTATTGCAGCTGATAGAGCTTCCAGTAGATTCCGCGCTGCGCCAGCAGTTGCTGGTGCGAGCCGATCTCGCGCACCTGGCCTTTGTGCATGACGATAATTTTGTTGGCGCGCTGGATGGTGCTCAGGCGGTGGGCGATGATGATGGACGTGCGCCCTTCCACCATGCGCGTAAGCGCGTCGCGCACGCGGAATTCAGTCTCGGTGTCGACGCTGGAGGTAGCTTCGTCCAGAACCAGAACCTTCGGGTTGTGGGCCAGAGCGCGGGCGAACGAAATCAGCTGCTTCTGCCCGGTCGAAAGCGTGCTACCGCGCTCGCGCATTTCCTCGGCGAAGCCCGCCGGCAGCGAGCGAATGAAATCCGCTACATTGACTTGCTCGGCTGCGTCTTCCACCGACTCATCCTGAATCCAGCGCGTGCCCAGCCGGATGTTGTCGGCAACGGTCCCGGAGAACAGGAACGGGTCCTGCAATACCACCCCATAACGGCGCCGCAATTCGCTCAGATCCATGTCGCGAATGTCGACGCCGTCAATGCGGATGGCGCCTTTCTGCACATCATAGAAACGCAGCAACAGGGAGATAATCGTGGTCTTGCCCGCTCCTGTGTGCCCGACGATTGCCACCGTTTCTCCCAGGTCAGTGGTGAAGGAGACGTCGCGCAACACCCAGTCGAACTCCTGGTCTAGATTCACTGCTTTGGGACTGGCCGGCGCTGCATCGCCGTTGCCGCTGACGACGCTCACCTTCAGCTTCTCGCCTTTGCTGGCAGCTTCCGCCGCGGCTTGCGCCAGGGTGCGATAGGCGAACCACACATGATCAAACTCGATCCGCCCGGGTCCCTGCGGCACTTTGGGTACTGGGGGCGAGACGATCTCCGCAGGGGTGTCCAGCAACTTGAAGACGCGCTCGCTCGATGCCATCGCCGACTGGAGGATGTTGTACTTCTCGCTGAGGTCCTGGATAGGCCGGAAGAAGCGCTGCGCATATTGCATGAAGGCGACCAGCACGCCCAGGGTTACGACGTTGCGCAGGACCTCATTGCCGCCGAACCACACCACGCACGCAATCGCTACCGCCGACAGCACTTCAACCACCGGGTAATACACCGAGTGCGCCAGGATTGCGTCTTTGAACGCGTCCATGTGGGTGCGGTTGATCGTCTCGAAGCGCTCGTAGGCCTTCTTCTCGCGATTGAAAAGCTGCAGCACGACGATGCCGGTAATATGCTCTTGCAGATAAGCATTGATTCTGGCGATGGCAACGCGAATGCGACGGTAGCTGTCGCGAACCTTGCGGCGAAAAATGGACGTGGCGTAGAAGATGAGCGGCAGAACCGCGAAGGTTATCAGCGCCAGCCGCCAACTCATGTTCAGCATAATGACCAGAATGCCCACCAGCACGAAAACGTCTTCGACGATCGACACCACGCCGGCAGTGAACATTTCGTTGAGTGCGTCGACGTCGCTGGTGACGCGCGTCACCAGCCGTCCCACCGGATTCTTGTCGTAGAAGGATATGTGCAACCGTTGCAGATGGCGGAAGATCTGCGCCCGCAGATCGAACATCACCTTCTGGCCGGTCCATTGCATGATGTAGGTCTGGGCGAACTCCAGCAGGAAGCTGAGCAGCAGGAGACCCATGTACATGGCGGCAATCTGCGCGATGCCGGTCATCGGTCGCGGGCTAAGGAAGCGATCGAGCAGTGAATGGGCTTCTTTGTGGCTGGCGAGATACTTGTCGATGGCAACTTTGGTGAGATAGGGGCCCAGAACGTCGGCGCCCGCCTTCAACACGATAGCTACGAGCGCCACCGCGACCTGCCAGCGGTAGGAGTGCAGGTACGTCAGCAGGCGCTTCATCAGCCTGGCGTCGTACGCCTTACCTAATACCTCTTCTTCCTGAATTGCCATGAGCCCTTAACAGAATTGTAAGCGAATGCCTCAAATCATGTAGACGAAGGTCAGAGGCAGTGGGATGAAAAAGATCCGTGGAGTAAGGGTGGAAGCGCCGGGCTTTAGAGTCTGCGTGAGAATTAAGTTCGATCTTCGGCGATGGAGTATGACTCACGAAAAAAGAACCCCGAAGGGGTGGAACTGCAGTTAGCCCAGGACGGAGCGAGCCGGGGCCCCCGACGAGCGCCGGGTTTGCGCTCGTTGGGGTGGGAGGCGGAGTCCTGGGTTAAGTGGGAAGAAGTACCTGAGTCCCCCGGGGACGACACGGTTCTCACGCACACTCTTTAGCCCGGCGAAAGAGGATCGCATAACAGACGGCTTCAGCCGCGGCGACCAGGGCTAAAGCCCATTTTCTAAGAGCTCTACGGCACGGCTGAAGCCGTGCCCTTCCACCGAATCCTATCGAACGACTTTCGAGTCGGTCACTCCAGTTTACGCAACACCAGCGCGGAATTCTTCGATCCGAAGGCGATGCAATTGCACACCGCATGCTCGATCTCGGCGCTCCGTCCAACCTCGGGAACATAATCGAGGTCGCACTCCGGATCAGGCTTCTCGAGGTTAATAGTTGGAGGGATCTGGCGGTGATGCATTGCCACCAGCGTGGCCGCAATGCCCGCCGCTCCGCAGGCGCCCTGGGGATGTCCGATCTGCGACTTCAAACTCGACATCGGCGTCGCGTAGGCCTTATCGCCCAGCGCCAGCTTCAGGGCACGCGTCTCGATGCGATCATTGAGCTGGGTCGAAGTGCCGTGCAGATTGACGTAATCAATATCGCTCGCGGCGACTCCAGCATCCTCCATCGCCATCTGAATGGCGCGGGCCGGCTCTTCGCCGCACTCCTGCAAGCGGACGCGATGGAACGCCTCGCAGGTGGAACCATATCCGGCGACCTCAGCGAGAATTTTCGCCCCACGCGCGCGAGCATGTTCGTACTCCTCCAGAACGAACATCCACGAACCTTCCGCCACGACGAAGCCGTCGCGATCGAGGGAAAACGGCCGTGAGGCCCGTTCCGGAGCGTGGTTCCAGGACGCCGTCATGATCTTCATCAGGGTGAAGCCCTTCATGATTCCCGGCGCGATAGGCGCATCAACGCCGCCGACCAGCATCATCGGTAGAAAGCCGAACTGGATCTGGCGCAGGGCGTAACCGAAAGCATCGGTCGAGGAGGTGCAGCCCGTAGTGATGACGTGGCTCATGCCGCGCAGCCCGAAACGCATGCTGATTTCGCTGGAGAGCGTTCCCATCGTGCCGCTGGGAATGCAGAAGAGGCTTACCTGCTTTACTTTGCCGGTGAGCCACAGCCGAACTTGCTCCTCGGAAAACTCTTGCGCTCCGCCGCCCGAACCGAGCACGACGCCGATCTCGCGCTGCTGATCCAGCGACAGTTGCGAAGTTTCGATGCCGGCATCACGCAACGCCTCCGTCGAGGCCGCCAACGCCAGCGGTACTACTCGCGAAACATGCTTGCGTTCATGCGCATCGACCCAGGCCAGTTCGTCGAAACCATCGACCTCGCCCGCAATTTGCACCGGCAGATCGCTGGAGTCGAAGCTGTTCACCCGCCGCACGCCGCTGCTGCCAGCCAGGATCGCACGGCAGAAGGCTTCGTTGCCGATACCATTGGGGCTGACCACGCCCATTCCAGTAATCATGACGCGTTTTTTCATGTGGGAGCAATTAGCACCGAGCCGCGAGCATGAAATTAGCGATCACTACATTCGCATCTGACACCTCGCTGGTCGCTATTAGCAAGCGTGTTAGATCTCTGCCGCACCTAAGCCCGGAATCCTGTGAATCCCCGATACTAACAGTTACGGCTCGTGGCTCGCTGCTAGTCGCTCGTGGCTTCCGCTGCTACTGTAGTACTTGGAAGCACCACTCTGCGAGCCTGATGTCACAAGGAATTTACATCTCTGTCCCGTTTTGCCGCACCAAGTGCAGCTTCTGCAACTTTGCTTCGGGCGTGTTTTCGCGCGCGGTGTTCGATCGTTATGTGCAGCAGGTCTGCTCGGACATCGAAGCGTCCGAGAGCATCGGGCGCGACCTCGGTGGCATTCTCGATCGACAAGTCGACTCTATTTATCTCGGTGGTGGTACGCCTTCGGTCCTGGCGCCTGACCAGCTAGAGCGTATATTTCAGGCTGTTCGCAACTGTTTCGATGTCGAGCGGACGGCGGAAATCACGGTGGAGTGCGCCCCCGGTACGATTGGTGACGAGATCCTGGCCGGGCTGCTTAGTTGCGGCGTAAATCGCGTCAGCCTCGGCGTACAGTCGTTCGTTGATAAGGAGTGTTCTTCGGTCGGGCGGCTGCACACGCGCGAAATCACGCTTACCGATATCGCTCGCCTGCGGTCGGCCGGAATCGGCAACATCAGTATTGATCTGATCGCCGGCTTGCCCCACCAGACGGAAGAGAGCTGGGGCCTCTCTCTAAGTGAGACACTCGCCACCGGTGTTCCGCATGTCAGCGTATACATGCTGGAAGTTGATGAGGACTCGCGGCTTGGCAACGAGTTGCTGGCCGGCGGCAGCCGCTACCATGCGCATTTCGTTCCTGATGACGACTTGATCGCCGATCTCTACCTCGCCGCGTGCGACCGCCTGGAAAAGAGCGGCGTGCAGCAGTACGAAATCTCCAACTTCGCCCGGCCTGTAACTCACGGCATTGGTCTGCGGAACTCCCGCCACAACCTGAAATATTGGACGCGCAAGCCTTACATCGGACTTGGCGTAGACGCGCACTCCATGCTGGCCGCGGCATCGGAGCTACAAGCCCGGGGCATCGACGCTATACGCTTCGCGACTCCAGATTCGCTGGACGCCTATTCGGCCACCGGGAAACAGCTCGAGAATCGCATTGAGCAGGTTCTGACAACGCGGACGCTCATCGATGCTCAAGCGGCGCTGGAGGAGTCGTTCTTCCTTGGACTTCGCTTGAATCGGGGCATCTCATTGCCGGAACTTCAAAGGCAGTTTGGCGAAGCCGTGCTCGATAGCTACCGTCCTGTCATCGCTGAACTTCTTGATGCTGGCTTGCTGGAAAGCGCTGCCGATCACTTGCGGCTCACACCGCGAGGCCGGCTACTGTCGAACGAGGTATTTGGTCGGTTCCTAAAGGATGTGGACGTCCGTACAACTCCAGCCTAGGAAACCGGACTCCTATCCTACGTGCCGGTTTACTGGCCGTGGGAGAAACCGAAATGCTTTGGACGATTTTCGCGATTCTGCTGGTTCTTTGGCTGCTGGGATTTGGATTTCACGTAGCCGGAAGCTTGATTCACATCCTGTTGGTACTGGCCGTCGTCGTATTGATTATCAACCTGGTCACGGGGCGCAGAGCGGTATAAGGGTGGCAGCCAGCAACTGGCAACTGGCAAACAAGCAACTGGTTGCTTACCCGGCGACCTCTTCCAGTTGTTTCTGGTCGATATCGAAGTTGGAGTAGACGTGCTCGACGTCGTCGTGGTCTTCCAGGGCCTCCAGCAACCGGATCATGGTGCCGGCCTGATGGCCCTCGAGCTTGGTGTAGGTTTGGGGCACCATGGAGATCTCGGCAACTTCAGGCTTGATGCCGGCTTTCTTCACCGCTTCCAGCACTTTCTCGTAGGCTGAGGGATCGGTCAGGATCTCCCAATTTTCGCCATCGTCTTTCAAGTCTTCGGCGCCAGCTTCCAGCACCAAATCCATAAGCTCATCTTCTTTGGCCGCGGATTTGGGGATGATGATGTCGCCCTTCTTATGGAACATCCACGCGACTGAGCCGGCCTCGCCCATGTTCCCGCCATTTTTGCCGAAGGCATGCCGGATTTCGCTGACGGTGCGGTTGCGGTTATCGGTGGAGACCTCAATCAGAATGGCTACGCCGCCCGGCCCATAGCCTTCGAAAGTAATCTCCTCATAGGAGACGCCAGGCAATTCGCCGGTACCGCGCTGAATGGCGCGCTTGATGTTGTCGGCAGGCATGTTCTCAGCCTTGGCGGCAGCCACGGCACCACGCAGCCGGGGATTTTTCTCTGGGTCACCACCGCTTTTTGCCGCGATGGTGATTTCCTTTATTAGCCGAGTGAAAATCTTGCCGCGCTTGGCATCCAGCGCGCCCTTCTTGTGCTTAATTGTTGCCCATTTGGAATGGCCTGACATGAGGAAACCTCGGATCTCTCGATGAACTTTTGGGACGAGTGCTGATTGCTGCCCACGGCTGCAGACACGCAAACACGAACCACTCCGAGCCAGCTCGAAGCAGTGCGGGCAAAACCAGATTATATCCCGGCCCTCAATCCTCAGTCGAGAGCCGCCCAGCGTGGCGGGGTGCCGGCAGTCGTAGAATTGACGACCCGCAGCGCCCTGATGGGAGCTTTACATGCTGTCTGGCGGGACGATGTCAACACGGCGCTGTTGCTGGTAGCACGTGTCATCCTTTGACTGGCAAGTCGGGTAGAGTTTGCCCCAACCTGTAGCAAAGCCAATCTGTGACTCATTAATTCCGCTCTTCACCAATTTCGATTTCACGAACTGCGCCCGCCGATAGGAGAGCACCAGGTTGTAGAAGATATCGCCGCGGATGTCGGCGTAGCCCTGGATCCAGAGCTGAGCGTCGGAATGCTGCTTCAAGTAGTCGGTGTCGGATTGCAGCACATCAGGATTGATGATCCGGCTGTAGATGTTGAAGGGGAAATAGACCTCCTTCACATTCTGCATGAGGTCCTGGGCTTGCGCGGACAGAGGTGGGAAGTGGGCCTGCATGGAAGCTGCGCTGTTGTCCTGAGCCAAGGCATTGTTGGCCGGGATGAAAACACTGACTGCAATCAGAAAAGCAGCGAGGGAAACCCAAAGGCGTTGGTTAGGCACAACGTGACGCATAACTCCTCCGATGCGGGATTTTGACGGTCTACTCCAAACTTTGCCATTGCCGCACGAACTCAAAGCGTTCCTGCGTCGCCTGGGAATCCGGCAGCAGCTTCTTCAGGAGCATAAATCAGGAACATTACAAGAAGATTAAAAGTCGGCAATTGGAGGCCTTTATACATCTGCATCCAGGTGCCTCTCGCGAAAACCCCGAGCCAGTCCTTCCAACCTGTTGAAATCTAGGCTTATTCGCGGAACTTTCATTTTCTATTAATGAATCTGTAACTTTCTCCACATAGGATTTCGCTGACTATTGCTGACCTAATTTCTAGCTGTGCTAAGTGTGCGGTGTTAGCGGTTTGTTGTAGATTCCGTTCCGCTCAACTGTTTTTCAGGAGAGAAAATGAAACGACGACTTGCCCTGGCGCTTGCGGTTCTGATTACCACGACCGTCTTCGCGCAAACCGACTCCCAAACTTCGAAACCAAAACCGACCCGTCACAGCGCCGCGCCGGCTTCGAAGACGTTGGAGGACATGAAGGATGCCATCTCGGCACAACAGCAGCAGATTCAGCAACTACAACAACAGATCTCGACTCGAGATCAGGCCATCCAGCAACTGCAACAGCAAGTGACGGCAGCGCAGTCGGCAGCCCAACAGGCACAAGACACTGCCAACGCCGCCGTTCCCAAGGCAGAAGCGTTGGACAAGCAGTACTTCGATCCGCTGCAACACGACGTCGCCGATTTGAAAACTGTTTCCGGCAATACCGTGAACGAACTGCAGGAGACGCAGAAACGGGTTGCAGGATTGGAGAGCCCGCTGGCGATTCACTACAAGGGAATCACCATTACTCCGGGCGGCTTCCTGGCGGCAGAAACTGTGTGGCGGCAACGCGCCGAGGGAGCAGATATCAACACGGGGCTGAATCAAATTCCGTACTCGGGTGCTGCGGGGGCCCATCTGTCTGAGTTCTACGGATCAGGCCGTCAGTCACGTATCTCGATGCTGGCCCAAGGCAAGCTGGATAACATGAGCATGACCGGCTATGTCGAAACCGACTTCCTCGGAGTTGGGACTGCATCGAACAACAACCAAAGTAATTCTTATGTTCTTCGCATGCGCCAGGCATGGGCTCAGGCCGCGCTAGCCAGCGGCTGGAACTTCACCGGCGGCCAGATGTGGAGCTTGGTGACGGAAACGAGGATCGGTGAAGACAACCGGACCGAAGCGCTCCCCATGACCATCGACCCGCAGTATACCGTCGGTTTCAGCTGGGCTCGTCAATACGCATTCCGTGTTAGCAAGGATTGGGGAAACAAGGTCTGGTTCGGCTTCTCAGTGGAGGATTCCCAGGAGACGCTTACCACGCACGGCAATACTGACAACTATTTGCTCGGTTCACCGGGACTTCCGCAGGGTCTGTATAACGCGGCTGTAAGTGGTTGCACCAGCTCGGGCACGACCGGGTCACCGGTCACCACATGCACGGCTATCTCCAACTACTCGTTCAATCCGTCCCCGGACTTTATTGGAAAACTGGCATTCCAGCCGGGCTTCGGACACTATGAAGTCCTGGGTATCGTAAGCCAATTCCGTGATCGCATTTACCCCGACGCCGGATTAACCAAACCTTCGGCGGCCGGTGCCTACAACAGTGGAACTTGGGTCGGCGGCCTCGGTGCGAACGCCCGCTGGTCCTTCTTCCAGAAACACTTCGACGTGGGTCTGCATGGTCTGGGTGGACACGGAACGGGACGCTACGGAACGGCCGGATTGTCGGACGTGACGGTTCGCCCGAACGGCACACTGGCTCCCATCCAGAACGCTCAGGGCCTCCTGACCCTGGAATACCACTCACCCAAGTGGGATTGGTACGGCAATGGCGGCATCGAGTATGACGGCCGCACTTCCTTCCTGACCGCGAAAGGCGTTCCCGTGGGTTACGGTTCGGAGGGCTTCAACAACACCGGTTGCGGAATTGAGACCCTGCCCAGCACGGCGTTCGGTGCAGGCTTCAATCCCGGCAGCCTGGCCAACTGCACCTCCGATACCAAGGATATCCTTGAAGGCACGTTGGGCTTCTGGTACAAGCCCTACAACGGCCCCAAGGGCCGACTGCAATTCGGTCTGCAGTATTCGTACCTGACGAAGACTGCGTGGCCGGGAATTGGCACCAAGGCTCCGTTCTCACCCAACAACAGCCCTACGGCTATCGACAACATGTTCTTCACATCCTTCCGCTACTACCTGCCGTAAACAAATCGGGTGGCTGGTGCTCGGCCAGCCACCCGAATTTTTCTGCTCAGCAAGTCTTCTCTCGCAGTGGCTCTACACTCTGACGATCATCACTTCGGTGGACTTGATCAGGGCGGCGGCTTTGTCGCCGCGCTTCAGGCGCATCTCGCGCGCGGCATCGGCGGTGATGATAGAGGTGATGTGTTGCCCGCCAATCGATAACTTGACTTGTGCAATCAGGCCTTCAATCCGCACTTCCACAATGCGGCCTACCAGCTGATTGCGACCGCTGATAGTGCGAAAGTTCGCCCGAGTCTCCGCCGGCTGCTTGCCTAGCGACTTGAAAAGGAAGGCGTCGATTTCGCTTTGCGGAATACGATGGTGACCGCCGGCGGTCTTTACCGTGCGTAACTTGCCTTTGTAGATCCACTGCTTCAGGCTGGCATAGCTGACGCCCAGGACGACGGCGGCATCGCGGGGGCGCAGCAACTCCTCAGACTTGGGACTCATACATGGCATTGTAGAGCACACCAAAAGCTGCTTCCTGGGCCGCGTTCTCCGACGTCCAAGTTAGAACTGCTCCCAAGAAGGAACTTGTCGGTGTGATCTTCGATCGCCAGTGAAGTCTTTGCGCTTGCCAGCCGATGGCTTAGTTGACACGCTGTGGGTAACGCAGAGGTGGGAACGGCATCGCATGAAGAACTTGCAAAACGAACCGGCGAGCACATTTCCTGAGCTGCCGCCGGCATTTGACCGGCGACGGCGCGAGCGAATCGCCCTCCAGATCCCGTTGCGAATCCTGACTTATGGCTTGCTGGTGGATAAAGCGAATGACGGAACCTGCACCGACCTGAGTGAAGGCGGAGTCGCCTTTGATTGCGAAGCCGCGCTGAATATTGGCGACATCGTCATCCTGGAATTTCACCAGAAAGGTGAAGCGGCCTACCGTTGCCACGCTCGGCTTGCCTATCGCATGGGCCGGCGTTATGGAGCTTACTTTTTGGCTGGAGAGTAAACCTGCAGTTGTCCCAACACGAGTTTGGCGGCGGCCAGGTCCTCGACCGCCAGTCCCAGTGACTTAAAGACCGTGATCTTCACCTGTGGCATTGGTTGCGTTCCCGCAAGCAGTTCGCCCAGCTCGGCATAGATTGGCGCGTTCGCCAGCAACACATCGCCGGATTCCTTCATCGCCGCCTCGCGAGAGTCCACAATGACCGCGCCGCGCATGGCATCTCCGTCCACCTCACGATTCTTCGCTCCGACCGCACCCACCGCATTCACCAGGGCGCCGGGCTTCAGCCACGCGCCCCGAAGTACCGGCTCAGGCGAGTTCGTAACGGTCACGACGACGTCGGCCCCGCGCACCGCGTCCTCTGCAGAAGTCACGCGCCCTCCGATTTCATCGGCAACCGCTTGCGCATGTTGCGGATTGCGGCTCCAGATACGAACATCATCAAACTTCCGCACTACTGAGAGCGCGTGGTAATGCGCCCTGGCTTGCACCCCGCTGCCCAGAATCGCCAGGCTTTTCGCGTCGGAAGCCGATAGCAGTTGGGTTGCGACCGCCGATACGGCTGCCGTGCGCATCTCGGTGATCAGGCGGCCATCCATCATTGCAAGTGGTTCACCGGTGTCAGCACGGAAGAGCGCGATCACCGCCTGATGGGTCGGCAACCCGCGCGATCCGTTATCGGGATAAAGGGTGACCAGCTTCGCACCCATTACATCGCCATAAACCGCAGGCATGACGCCCATAAAACCGTGGTGCTGCGGAATCGATAAGATGCCGCGGACCGGCTGTCGCACGCCTCCCGTAGAGAAGTCGATGAGCGCTTGCTGCATAGCCGGAATCAGGGCCTCAAAACTGAGCAGCGCCCGGATTGCAGCTTCGTCGAGAAAGCGGATCGGCGCAGCGGAATTGGGAGACTGGCCCATTGGTCAACAATTGTAATGTAGAGTAACCTGCCAAATATCTGAGAGCGATGCGGCGGAGGAGCAAATGCCAGAGCGCCAGGAATCCCGACGGCAAGTTGCGACATATTTGCTGTTTGTTTTTGCGTTCAGCGCAGTTTTCTACCTCTTGATTCTACGCAGCGGCAAGCTGAGCGGAGCGGGCGGATTGTATGTCGTCGGAATTATGTGGTGCCCTGCGCTAGCCGCGATGGCGACGCTCAAGCTGAACCGGCGTGGTCTACGAGATCTGGGCTGGAAATGGCCGCAGACAAAGTACATGATGATGTCGTGGTTCATTCCTTTGCTGTATGCGGCGATCGCTTATGCCATCGTATGGATCGCTGGTCTTGGCGGCTTTCCCAATTACGACTTTATGCAGAAGCTGGTTCATGACATGGGGCTGCGCGCGTCGCCTGTCGGCTCCACTGTTGTCTATGTGTTGCTGACGAGTAGCTTGGGGCTGGTTTTCGGCCTGGCGACGGCGCTGGGGGAAGAGATCGGTTGGCGTGGATTCCTGGTTCCGGAGTTGTCCAAGACCATGGGATTCACGGCAACAGCCCTGATCAGCGGAATCGTTTGGTCCTGCTGGCACTATCCAATTCTCATCTGGGGCGATTACAACTCGGGAACGCCGTGGTGGTTCGGTCTGCCATGTTTCACCGTTATGGTGGTCGGGCTTTCTTTCATCTTTGCCTGGATGCGGCTCAAGTCTGGCAGTCTGTGGACCGCAGCGATGCTGCATGCCAGTCATAATCTCTACGTCCAGGATATCTTCACACCTCTCACCCGGAATACAGGCAGAACGGCCTGGTACATCGACGAATTCGGCGCCGTGCTGCCGCTCGTGGTAGTGGTCTTCGCCATCTATTTCTGGCGCAGACGTGGCGAGCTGAATCTGAACGCCGCCGAAAGCAACCAGTTTTCTGATGCTTTGCCCGCCCTGAGGATGAACTCGCACATCGCAAACTAGCATGCTCAAAGTAAAACGCCTATCACCCGACGCCATCCTGCCGACTGTCGCTCACCCCGGAGAAGACATCGGCTACGACCTTTATGCTTCTGAAGAGCTAACCATTCCTGCGCGCGGCTCGGCGGGCATCCACACCGCGATTGCCATCGAATTCGTGCCTGTGGCCGGGGGAATCGTAAAGACCCGCTCCGGATTGGCCAAGAAGCGCCTGCTGTGCAATGCCGGCGTGATCGACGCAGGTTATCGCGGCGAGATTATCGTTCTGATGGAGAATCTTGGCGATGAAGCGTACAGCATCCGCAAGGGTGACAAGATTGCGCAACTGCTGGAGCATCCTTTCCTGGCGGGCGAAGTGACGGAAAGCGAGTTAAGCGAGGCGACCCGCGGTGCGAAAGGCTTCGGGTCTAGCGGACAATAGAGTATTCGCAATCTGGATCGATCGACGTCGAAGAAAACGATGCCACGCGACAGATCCGCCATTCCTCGCCAGCAGTCGGCCTCATGGGTGGTCATCGCCGGCTTGCTGTTCCTATCGCTACTGCGTGCGGACCAGCTGCCCGTCGCTGTTGCGTCGCCGTTCGACCCACAAGCTGGGCCCGCGTCCAATGCCCAGCCAAGTCAGTTCGACACGGCTGGCGAGGCTCAGCTTGTAGAGTTGCTCAACCAGGAGCGCCGTAAGCAGGGGCTCCAACCACTCACTGTCGATGAGCGTCTGACCCGGGCCGCTCGCAAGCACACGGAGCTGATGGCTCAACGTTCGCAGCTTTCCCATCAGTTCGAGGGCGAGCCGCCACTCCAGATTCGATTCAGCAACGAGAGCCTGCCCTCTGACCGTCAGAGCGAAAACATCGCTCTTAATAATCGGGACATTGCGGCGGCGCACCAAGGGCTGATGCATTCGCCACCGCATCGTGCCGCCATCCTTGACCCAACCTTCAATGTCGTGGGCGTGGGCGTCCTTCGCAGTGGCGAAGACATCTACGTCACCGAGGATTTCGCGCGCAAGCTGCCCGAGTATTCGGAACCTCAGGCGGAAGCAAGTGCGCAGGCGGCCATCGAGCAATATGCAAAATCGCGCAAATTCCTTGCTCCCGCCCGGAAGCCGCAGCTTCAACTGCGTCACATGGCATGTACCATGGCCCTTTACGACGCGCTGGATGGCAGTGATGCGATGCGACTGCCCGGAGTACACGGTGTGCTGGCGTGGACAGCTGACGATCCAGCAAATCTCCCTAAAGGAATTGCGCAGGTGCTGACACCGCAGATATCCGGGTACTCGCTGGGAGCCTGTTTCGCTCCCAGCGTGAGCCACCCCGGAGGAGTGTATTGGGTAGTAATGGTGACGTACTGATATAAAACGACGCTGGCTCCGGCGTCTTCGCCCTTAACTTAATGAACCGAACCCGTTTGGGCCGCGGGCCGGCTTATGCTATGAAGCCTTGCGGTATTACCTTCCAGGCTGGATTTGATGTATTGCTCGCCAGCCTGCATCATGTGCGTCCAGACGTCTTGCGCCCGGCCCTTCTCGTTGAAGAACGCTGCCACTTCGGTAGCGCTCATGTTAGTCCCTGCCTCTCTCGCAAAGTGCAGGACATGGGCCAGGGTGATTTCCGCTGTTACTTTCTCGCGCCAACACTTTTTCTTCAGGTCAATCATTTCTGCTTCCCGACAGAATGGATTTGCCTTACACAAATAGAAATAACGCCATTGCAGACTGGGCACGATGGCGAAGATCACGCCCGCCTGTGATGGTAGTCACACTTGGATGTGATGCCGCCGGCTGTCCTGCATGTCTGCGAATTCGCTCCGTCGCCGTGTGCTAACCTCGGTTCGGGTATGGGGGAGACCTCGCAAATCTACGTCGGCACTGCGGGCTGGTCATACAAAGACTGGGAAGGAATCGTGTACCCAGCGCAGATCAAGAAATCGCAGCATCCAGTGGAATACCTGGCGCGCTACATTGATGTGCTGGAGGTCAATACCTCGTTCTACGGCCACATTAAGCCAGAGTGGGGCAAGCTGTGGTGCCGGATGGCGCGCACCGTAAATCCGCAATTTGTGTTTACAGCCAAGCTCAATCGCGCCTTCACTCATTCGCCAATCGCGGTGGTGGAGAGCACGTCGGCCGAGACCATCCGCGCCAATGACGAAGACGAGCGTCTGGCCAAGGAAGGTCTGGAGTCGCTTGCCGCCGAGAGCATGCTGGGCGCAGTCCTCGCGCAATTCCCTATTTCCTTCAAGAACACGAATGCCAACCGCGATTACCTGGACGGCGTCATCGAGAAGTTCAAGCATTTCCCGCTGGTGGTCGAAGTGCGCCACAACAGTTGGACCAACGAAGGCACTTTACGCTACTTCGTGCAGAAAGGCGTCGCCTTCTGCAACATCGACCAGCCGACTCTGGGAAAAGCAGTGCTGCCCAGCGAGCACGTCACCGCCCCGATCGCCTACGTTCGCCTGCACGGACGCAACTACGATCAGTGGTTTGACAGCGACTCGCGTAACGACCGATACAACTATCTCTACACCGATCCGGAACTGCGCGGCTGGAAGACGCGGATCGGCACTATTGCCGAGAAGGCGCAGAAGACGTTCGTCATCGCCAACAACCACTTTGAGGGCAAGGCCGCCGTGAATGCGCTACAGCTGAAGAGCATGATCGTGGGAAGGTCGGTGCCCGTCCCGGAGATGCTGCTGAAAAAGTACTGGGAGCTGGGAGAGATTGCGGAGCCGAGCCAGGTGGTTGACGGTTCGGGTTGATGAGGCGATTTAAGAGGCTGCGGGAAACCGGGAACTGCATATCCCTCGCCTCCTCAAGTCAGCTCGTGATGACAAGAATAAAAACAGTCCCCTTGATTGCCGAACTTGCGCCCTGCTGCTCTAATTCGTACTATCTTGTTCTCACGCAAAATCTTAGCGACACCGGAGAGCCATGAGCGAAGCCGACGAACTGAAGGAAGCAGCGGAACGCGCCAAGGAGAGCAAGCAATTGGCTCCTGTGAGCCTGACCATGGCGATCGTGGCGGTCCTGGTCGCCACTACTACCCTCCTGGGACACCGGGCGCACACGGAAGAACTGCTGTTGCAAACCCGGGCCACCGACCAATGGAGCTACTACCAGGCCAAGAACATGCGCCGCAATAATCTGGAAGCGCTGGATGAAGTACTCACCACCATGGAGGGTACTAAAGAGGATCGCACCGCCGAGGTCCGTAAACACTTTCACGAGGAGATCGACAAGTATCGCGAGCAGCAGAAGGAGATTCAGGGTGAGGCCAGCAGCCTGGAAGCCGAGGTGCAGCGGACCAGCAGCCGCGCTAACCGCTTCGACCTGGGCGAGGTTCTGCTGGAGATTGCGCTGGTGGTCACGTCTATCACGCTGCTTACCGACAAGCGCGCGTATTGGTACTTCGGCTGCGTTCTGGCAGCGCTTGGCGTGATCTGTGCCGCGAGCGGGCTGCTAATGCACTAACGCGCTTCCAGGCGTCGTTACGGCTCCCAACCCTGCGCTCCTACCAGCGGTACAAAGCGGCAGAGGTCATGTTTGGTGACGGAGATCTGGTCGCCGGCCTTGCGTATGACCTCCACTTGCTGTTCAGCGCGACTACCGACAGGCAGGACCAGCCGGCCGCCGTCGGCCAGCTGAGCAACTAGAGTTTCCGGCACGCGCGGCGCCGCTGCTGCAACCAGGATCTTGTTGAACGGGGCACGCCCCGGCAGACCAAGACTTCCGTCGCCACAGAGGACGTGAACGTTCTTGTTGCCTAATCTCTTCAAGATTTCGCGCGCTTTGTCGGCCAGTTCGGCGTGGCGTTCGATGGTCCACACATCTGCCGCTAACTCGCCGAGGATGGCCGCCTGATATCCGGTACCAGTGCCGACCTCGAGCACGCGATCGTCAGGATTCAACTCCAACTCCTCGACCATGGCAGCGACAATGTAGGGCTGGGAAATGGTTTGCCCCGCGCCGATTGGCAGGGGGAAATCTCCATAGGCGTTGGCCGCGTCTTCGCTGGAGATGAAGTCTTCCCGCGGCACCTTGGCCATCGCGGCCAAAAGGCGCTCATCGCGAATGCCGCGCGAGCGTAGCTGTTCCTCTACCATGCGGGTGCGGCTCTGGGCGAGCGATTCAAGACCGTGGCCGTGGTTGAAGGGGCGATTGAACATTGTGTTCCGGAGATTTGAAAATGATTCGCAACAAAATGCGGCCGGACGAAGCACCGACTAACTAATCGGCAATCTGTTTGGTTTCTATCTCAGGCGCGAGGTCGGGCGCCGGCAGGGTCTCGACCTTAGGTTTGGCCACAGTAGCGCTGTTGCGCACCGGCGCCTTGGGACGGCCCGAAGTCTCGAACTGCCCGATATGCCAGATATCGCGAGCGTACTCCAGGACCGTGCGGTCGCTGGAGAACTTGCCGATGCGAGCGACGTTCAAGATTGCCTTGCGCCACCAGACGTCCTCCTTCAGGTACTCGCCATTAATGATTTCCTGGGTTTCGACGTAGGCGGGAAAATCGGCAATGTGAAAATAGCGATCGCCGCGGTGCACCAGTTCGTCGAAGATCCAGCGAAAAAGCCCATGTTCATTGGGGCAGAAGCGGTCTGAGGCGAGGGCATCGATTACCTCGCGAACCGTCGCTTCGTTGTCATAGCGCTCGTGCGAGTTGTACGATCCCTTCTGCTGCATCTCGCGGATCTCTTCCGCGCGCAATCCGAAGATGTAGATGTTGTCCTCGCCAACTTCCTCCGCGATCTCGATATTGGCGCCGTCATAGGTGCCGATGGTGAGCGCGCCATTCATCGCCAGCTTCATATTGCCGGTACCGGAGGCTTCCATGCCGGCCATGGAAATCTGCTCGCTCAAATCGGCGGCAGGGATAATTAGCTGGGCCAGAGAGACACGATAATCGGGCAGAAACGCGACTTTCATCAAGTCGCGCGTTTTCTCGTCGCTATTCACCACATCCGCAACGCTGTGGATGAGCTTGATGATCTGCTTGGCGGCCCAGTATCCTGGCGCAGCTTTGCCGGCGAAGATGTAGGTGCGCGCCACCGTAGGCATCTCTCCACGTTCGACTATCCCAAGATAGTCGTGGATAATCCCCATGACGTTCAGCAACTGGCGCTTGTACTCGTGGATGCGCTTGATCTGGACATCGAACATGGAGTCGGGATCGACTACGACGCCACTCTGCTCCTGAATCACCCGCGCCAGCGTCAACTTGTTCTGGCGCTTGACTTCCTTAAACGCTTCGCGAAAACCCTCGTCTTCGGCAAACGGCTCCAGATCGCGAAGCTTGTGCAGATCGGTGATCCATTTATTTTCATCCAGGGTGCGGCTGATGAGGTCGGTGAGTCCCTCATTGGCTTTCATCAGCCAGCGGCGAGGCGCTACGCCATTGGTCTTGTTGTTGAACTTCTCCGGCCAGACCTGGGCAAATTCCGGCGCCAACGAATGAATGAGTAGCTCGCTGTGCAGTTGGGAGACCCCGTTGACGGAATGGCTCCCCACCATGCAGAGGTTCGCCATCCGCACCTGCTTCTCATAGCCCTCCTCGATGATCGACATCCGGCTGCGCTTTTCGTCATCAAGGAAGGAATACTGCTGCATCTGGCGCAGCAATTCATGGTTGATATTGAAAATGATGAGCATGTGCCGGGGCAGCACTTTTTCCAGCAGCGGAACCGACCATTTCTCCAGCGCTTCAGGCAGTAGCGTGTGGTTGGTGTAAGCCAGGGTCTGCTGCGTGATCTCCCAGGCTTCCTCCCAAGGCAGCCTGTCTTCATCCAGCAGGACGCGCATCAATTCAGCGACGGCGAGGCTGGGATGAGTGTCATTCATCTGTATAGCGACCTTGGACGGCAGCAACTGGATCTTCTTGTGCTGCTGGCGGAAGCGCCGCATGATGTCGCCCATGGCGCAGGCAACCAGGAAATATTCCTGCACCAGGCGCAGCTCCTTGCCGCTCATCACCGAGTCGGAGGGATACAGTACTCGTGAAATGTTTTCCGACTGGATCTTCTGCTCCACGGCCCGAATGTAGTCACCGCGATTGAAGATCTCGATATCAAAGTCTTCCGATGCGCGGGCGGTAAACAGCCGCAACCAGTTCACGGTCTGTCCCAGATAACCGACAATCGGCATATCGGTGGGTATGCCGACCACGATTTTCTGGTTCAGCCAAACCTGCTCGAGGCTATGCTCGACTTCACGTGGACCTTCGACTCGGCCGTACATCGGGATGTTGCCTGACTCCTCCGGATGCTCGATCTGGAAGGGCGTTCCGTTGGCCTTCCAGCGGTCAGGTTTCTCGCGCTGGAAGCCATTGAAGATTTCCTGCTTGAAGAGGCCGTATTCGTAATCGATGCCATATCCAAAGCCCGGCATGCCCAGCGTAGCCAACGACTCCAGGAAGCAGGCCGCCAAGCGGCCCAGACCACCATTGCCAAGGCCGGCGTCGTTCTCGCTGTCGAGCACCTCATCGAGGCTGACGCCAAAGCCCGCGAGCACCTCGCGGCACATGTCCTCGACGCGTAGGTTCGACAGGTTATCGCCAAGCGAGCGCCCCATCAGGAATTCCATCGAGAGGTAGTAGAGTTTCTTGCAATCTTTGTGGCGATAGCGGGATTCAGTCTCCAACATGCGGTCGACAATGCGATCGCGGATCGCAAGCGAGACTGGCTTGAGGTAGTCGGCGGGCTTCAGCTCGGATGTTGGACGGACCAGGGTGTAGCGGACATGACGCAGGATGGCCTCGCGCAACACTTCCGCTGGCCTGACTTGCGACAGAAATTCAGGGGATGACATAGACAATGGCGGCCTGTCAGCTCCGATCTAATCGTCTCCGGGTGAGCTGCACCTTCGCCGCTGCAACATTCCTGGCAGAAGGGCGATCGCCTCCGCAGAGCATGCCGTCGCTAATCGGACCGGACTTGGCAACTATGGCTCAAACGACTTGCTCGCTTTGCCCATTCTACTGCCTACCACGCGCCCTGAGAACACCTCAGTTTGCTAAGGGTGGCTGGTGGGATACTTCGGCGGAATCGGCTCAAAACTTGAGAATCAAGCGCAACTCGCTGCGCGCCATCCCGCACTAGCCGCCAACCAACTGCTGCTTGATCTGTCGGGCGCGCTCATACACCTTGACATATTCGCGAGCAGAGCTGGTCCACGAATAGTCCTGCGCCATACCATTGCGCATCAGCGCCTGCCAGGCGGTTTGGTTCCCGCGATACAGTGCAACCGCAGCGCGCAATGTGTCCAGCATGGCTTCGCCGGTGTATTCGCGGAATTTGAAGCCTGTTCCCTTCAATGTCCGGAGGTCGAATTGCTCGACGGTGTCGTCGAGTCCGCCTACCGCTCGCACTACCGGCACGGTGCCGTATTTCAGGCTGTAAATCTGGTTCATGCCGCAGGGTTCGTAGTGCGAAGGCATCAGGTAAACGTCGCTGCCGGCTTCGATCTTGTGGGCCAAGGGGTCATCGTAAGCGATCTTGACGGCGACTTTCTGGGGAAACTGGCGGCTAAGGCGGCGAAACATGTCTTCGTATTCGCGCTGGCCGGAGCCGAGAACAGCCAGGATGACGTCCTCCAACGCCAGTCGATCCGCAACCTGCTGAATAAGGTCGAAGCCTTTTTGCGATACGAAGCGCGACACGATGCCCACAACCGGCAATTGCGTATCCGGTGCCAAACCGAACGCCTGCAACAGATCGGCCTTGCATTTAGCTTTGCCGCTGAGGTTCGCAGTGGAATAGGGTGCGGCAATGAAAGGATCGGTCTCGGGGTTCCAGGAAGCGTAGTCGACGGCGTTAAGGATGCCGGCGATGGTGCTCCCACGGGCCCGCAGCACTCCCTCCAGACCGAAGCCGTACTCTGCTGTCTGGATCTCCTGGGCATACTTCCGGCTAACCGTTGTAATGAAGTCGGCCATGGAAATCGCGCCCTTCAGGAAGTTGACCTTGCCGTAAAATTCCAGCTTCGACATGGTGAACAGGTCCCAGGGCAACATGAGCAGCGGCAGGATCTCTGGCGGAAAAAGCCCCTGATACCCCAGGTTGTGAATGGTAAAGATGCAAGGCGTGGTCGCGAAGGCGGGATCTTCATCGTAAAGTGTCTTCAGTAGTATGGGGACCAGCGCGGTCTGCCAATCATGACAGTGCAGTACATCGGGCGCTCCAAGGATTTTTGTGGCCTCCAGAACGGCGCGCGAAAACAGAGCGAAGCGCTCGGCGTTATCGTGGTAGTCGCCCAGCGCGGTACCGTAAAGTCCGTCGCGATCGAAGAACGGCGGGTACTCGATGAAATAGAATTGCACTCCGGAGCGAACGCCGCCGTCGAGCACGGAGCAGAAGCGGTAATGATCGTCGAAAGGGACGGTGATGCTGGAAATGACGGTGGATGGATTCTCGAGCTTAGTTTGGCGGTAACGAGGCAGAAAGACCGTGGCCTTATGACCTAAACTGGCAAGAGCCGGCGGCAACGCTCCAATGACATCCGCGAGGCCGCCGGTCTTGGAAAACGGTACACACTCGGATGCCGCGAAAGCGATATGCATGAAACCTCCTGCGCAGCGACAACGCTCCCGCGGGATTGTGTAACTGGCGAACAGAGGACCGCTGAGGATGAAGTGCGAAATGCCGGGACACCTGAGTCTAATTGCCGGGTCGAAAGAGGGTCAACGTGGCTAGAACGCCAACTGATAAACCCAGCGCCGCGCATAGCCCAAAACGCAAGCCGAAACTCGGACAGAATTTCCTGCTGGATGTGGGTGCAGCGCAGAAGATCGTCGAGGCGTTGGGCGACGTGTCCAACCGAACGGTAATTGAAATCGGCCCCGGCCGCGGGGTGCTTACCGACGTTCTAGCGCGCCGCGCCCGGCGCGTGATCGGAATCGAGCTGGACCGCGTGCTGGCAGCGCAGCTGCGCATGCGATACGCGACCAGAGGGAACGTCGAAGTACTCGAGTCCGATTTCGTCACTGCCGAGTTCACTTCGATGGTGGGCCGCCGCCCTGGGCCTCTGCACGATCTTCGGCCCACCCAGCCGGAGACGGTGGACATCGTCGGCAATCTGCCGTACTACATAACGTCCGACATCGTGCTGCGAATTCTGCGACTGCACCAGAACATTGAACGCGCCGTGATCATGGTGCAGAAAGAAGTGGCGGACCGCATCGCCGCGAAACCAGGCAGCCGCGACTACGGGCTACTCTCGGCCACAGCCCAGTTGTTTGCGCGCGTGGACAAACTGTTCACGCTGCCGCCGGAGGCGTTCTCGCCGCCGCCGCAGGTGCATTCCACCGTGATCCGGCTGACCATGGCGCCGCGGCTGGAGGAGTTGCAGGTGGAGGAAGAGCCTTTCATTGCATTTCTGAAGCTGGCCTTTGCTCAGAAGCGCAAGACGCTGGCGAATAATCTGCGCGGCCAATATGACGCGGCTGCCATTCGAGCGGCGCTGAAGAGCGCGGGAGCGAAGTCGGACGTACGCGCGGAAGCCATGTCGCTGGAGAAAACGTCGGCTGTATTTCGCGCGCTGAGTGCCCCCTTGAACGCTTAGTCCGGGGTCAGAACTTATGACGACTGCAATTCGCCCGCCCGCCGTTGCCGGTCGTTTCTATCCGGCGAATGCGCAGCGCCTCCGCGCCCAGGTGGAAGCCTATACCGCCGCGCCCGCCGCCGTTTCGGTTGAAGCGAAAATTCCCGCGTTGGGCTGCGTCGTGCCTCATGCGGGCTATATGTATTCCGGGCACGTCGCCGGAGCGGTCTATCGTCGCCTTGAGTTGCCGCAGCGGATGGTGATTCTGTGCCCGAATCACACCGGCATGGGAGAGCCGCTGGCCATCATGAGCAAAGGGGGATGGCAAACGCCGCTGGGCGAGGTTGCGATTGACGCAGAGCTGGCGACGGACCTGAAGCGGCAGATGCCATTGCTTGCCGAGGACGAGGCAGCGCATCGCGCCGAACACGCGCTGGAGGTGCAGCTTCCCTTTCTGCAAGTGCTGGCCCCAGGATTTCAATTCGTGCCTATCGCTGTCGGCACCGGCAACTTCGAAGTATTAAGCTCGCTTGGCGTGGTGATCGGAAACACGCTGGCGAAGCAAGGCGGACATTTTCTGGTGATTGCCTCCAGCGACATGAATCACTACGAAAGCGACAGCGTTACGCGAGTGAAGGATCGCAGAGCCATCGATCAGTTGCTGGCGCTGGACGCGCGCGGACTGTATGACGTCGTGAAGGAGGGTAATATCAGCATGTGCGGATACGGGCCAGCGGTCGTGATGCTGACCGCAACGCAGAAACTCGGGGCCACGGGGGCGGAACTGATTCGCTACGCCACATCAGGCGACGTCTCGGATGATCGCGACATGGTGGTGGGATACGCGGGCATCGCGGTGTGGTGATCGGCCGGCTGCAACATGTTTTCAATTGCCGGGAGTGCTAGTCATTCGCGGGATAGGCTCTAGTCAGACACGTGCGACAACAACCGCTCAACGGAGCGCAGCAATATCTTGCCGCGGTTCTTCACCAGCATCCCGCTGCGTTGCCATTCGCTCAACAATCGGCTTGCGGTAAACGGCGTGACGTTGGCCTCGTTGGCCAGCTCTTCATTTTTGACATCGAGTTCGATCCCTCCCGGGACTTCATGGCCCATTCCAGTGGCCAGGCTGACCAGGACGTTGGCCAGCCGCTGGCGAGCGTTCTGGCACGTCATGGCTACGTGAAGGGCACGATAGCCGACCATGTAGTCGAAGCCAATCAACAGCGCATTCGCCACCAGTCGGGGATACCGCGCGGCAAGCTGGCCGATGGTGGTGCGGTCCCACACCAGCAGGTGGCTGGTCTTCATAGTTTCGGTGCTGGTGAGATAAGCGATAGGTTTGGGGACAATTGCCGCGCTGCCGAAGATCTCACCGAGCGGGACCCAAAGCAAGAGAGTCTTGCGGGCATCGGGCGTAATAAAGAAGTAGCGGGCCCGTCCAGCCAACAACAGGAACAGATAGTCGGCAGGATGCCCCTGATTGATGACCACGGAATTCGCCAGGTAGCGCCGTTGTTTTGCGGCTGCCAGAACGATCTTGACCTCTTCCGGCGCCAGTCCCTCAAGAAATCGCGGCTTCACTCTGGCTATGACGGCAGCAATTTCGGAGAGCGTGAGCGTATCTGAATTCAATATGACTTCCCTTCCGCGCGCCCGCCCGGCTGCGAACCCGTCGTCTTGCTCTAGAGCAAGTTCCAGCCTGTCCGCGGGCAACGACTTTATGAGCTCGCCGACTTAGAATAGCGGCGCGGGAGCGCCACCCCCACAGGAGAATATCGTATGTCATGCAGCAGCTCGCGTCCCATTTTGCCGCGCGTCTTGGCGGTACTCGCGTTCCTCGCTTTAATCGCGTCTGTAGCTTCCGCGCAGACCGGCTACTGGCACACCAGCGGAAATCAGATTCTGGATTCGAACGGACACGTGGTTCGAATTGCCGGAATCAACTGGTACGGCTTTGAGACCACCGATGAAGTGGCGCACGGACTGTGGGCGCAGGATTATCACTACATCCTGAACGCCATCCAGAGCAACGGCTATAACGTGATTCGCATGCCGATGTCGAACCAGATGGTGGAAACGCCGATCATTCCAACGAACATCAGCTATCACAATGCCAGCGGCCCCATTAATACCGATCTGGAGGGCCTGAACTCGCTGCAAATCCTCGACAAGATCGTGACTGCCGCCGGCGCAATCGGATTGCATGTCATCCTCGACAACCATCGATCGGAGGCGGGCAACAGCGCCGAAGCCAATGGCTTGTGGTACACCTCGCAGTATCCGGAAAGCGCGTGGATCAACGATTGGACTTCCCTGGCGGAGAGATACCTCAACAACACCACGGTCATCGGATTTGATCTGCGGAACGAGCCGCACAACGCCCAGAGCGGCGGCTCATGCTGGGGCTGCGGCACCATGTCTTACGATTGGCGGCTGGCTGCCGAGCGCGGCGGCAATGCCGTGCAGACCGTTAATCCCAGTCTGCTGATTTTTGTCGAAGGCACCGACTGCTACAACAACGACTGCGACTGGTGGGGCGGAAATCTGACGGGCGCGCAGTCCTACCCTGTGGTACTGAACGTTGCGCATCAGCTGGTGTATTCCGCGCACGACTACGGGCCGAACCTCTACCAGCAAAGCTGGTTCAACAGCAGCACGACGTATCAGAGCCTGGTGCAAGTCTGGACTGGGTTCTGGGCATACCTCAGCTTGAACGACGTCGCGCCGGTGTGGGTGGGTGAGTTCGGCACCACAAATAACGCCAGCGATATCGAGAGCAACGTGCCGGGCTCGCAGGGACAATGGTTCCAGAGCATCGTGACCTTCATGCAAAACAATCCGCAGCTCGACTGGACGTACTGGGCGCTGAACGGCGAAGACAGCTACGCGCTGCTGGACAGCAACTACGACTCGACGCCGGTCAGCTCGCTGAAGCAAAGCTTGCTGGCGAGCATTCAGTTTAGCGGAGGAGGTGGTGGGAACTGCGAAAACGCTCCGCCCGCGCCAACCGGCCTTGCAGCGACAGCGATTTCCTCCAGCCAGGTTAATTTGACCTGGAATGCGGTGACACCGCCCCCGTCATGCAACGTAACGTACAACCTCTACTCCAGCCGGCTCCCGAACTTCATCCCATCGCAGGCGACCCGTATCGCGAGCGGATTGGTCGCGCCCAGCTACTCCAATACCGGGCTGCTGCCGTCCACAACGTACTACTACATTGTCAGAGCCGCGGATTCCGTAGGCGAGTCCGGCAATTCGAACCGTGCGCATGCCACGACTCAATCCGGGGGCAGCGGACTGGGTTGCCACATTACCTATGTCGACCAGAACGATTGGGGAACGGGCTTTACCGGCGCCGTTTCGATCAAGAACACCGGCACGGAGCCGATCAATGGCTGGACGCTGACTTGGACCTGGTCAGGAAATCAGCAGATCAACGACTCGTGGAACTCGACCTATACGCAGAGCGGGCAAAATGTCGCTCTGACCAACGCCGCGTGGAACGCGTCGATTGGAGTTGGCGACACCCTGACCGGAATCGGGTTCAACGCCAACTACAGTGGAACGAACCACAACCCGACAATGTTTTATGTGAATGGGACGTTGTGTCAGTGATTACATAGGGAGTGGAATTGGGCTTTAGTCCTGGGGATGTTTTGCGAGGGCTAAGGCCCGTCGTCAAGATGGTCCTGATCGGCGCGGCTCAAGCCGCGCCCCTTCAAAGAGGTGGCTGGCTGCAACGCCGGACAAGCCCTAACTCAATCCGCGCGGCTAGCGGCTAATTCCCTTGCGGTGTTCCTTCAAGATACAGCTGTCCATTACGACGAAGATGCCCGCCTGGCGTGCCTTCTCAGCAGCTTCTTCGTGAATCACGCCCTCCTGCATCCAGATCGCGGGAGCTTTGATCTGAATCGCCTGCTCCACAATGGCCGGAACAAATTCCGACCGGCGGAAAACATTCACGATGTCGACCTTCTCCGGCACATCCAACAGAGTGGCGTAGGCTTTTTCGCCCATCCAATCAGTGATGTTGGGATTTACTGGAATGATGCGGTATCCCTGCGACAGCATGTAGTGCGAGACGCCATAGCTTGGTCGCAAGGGAGAGTCGGTGAGGCCGACGACGGCGATGGTCTTCGCGGTCTTTAGCAGTTCGGTGATGCGATCGGCGTCGGCGCTGGACAAGGTGGCACCCTCGGGAAAGAGCTGATTGTAGCCTTAGGAAGCGCGAAGTGAGCAAGATTCCCGGTTGCCATAGGGGTCCTTCGACTCCGCTCCGCCTGTGGGCTCCGCTGCGCTCAGGATGACAGATCGTTAACATTCTGGCGAAGAGCGAATAGCGATTCTGCTGAAAAACTGCCAGCCGGCAACTGACAACTACCCCAGCGCCTGCTGCAGGTCCGCAATCAGATCCTCGACATCTTCAACGCCAACGGAGATTCGCACCATGCCGTCGGTCAGGCCGATCGCTTTGCGGCCTTTTTCGCCGATGGCCGCGTGCGTCATCGATGCCGGATGCGAGATGAGCGTCTCGACTCCGCCGAGGGACTCGCCCATGGTGCACAAGCGCACGCGTTTGAGCAGCCGCTTGGCGTTGGCGAGTGACCCGGTCTCGAATGTGATCATCGAGCCGAAGCCGGACATCTGGCGGCAGGCAAGTTCGTATTGCGGGTGGTTCTTCAGTCCAGGATAAAAAACCTTCTTCACCTTGCGATGGCCGCTGAGGAAGTCGGCCATGACGCGGCCGTTCTCGTCGTGTTGCTTCATGCGCACGGCCAGAGTCTTGGTGCCGCGTAATACCAGCCAGCACTCGAAGGGCGACATGATGGCGCCCACCGCTTTCTGCACAAAGGCCAGCTTCTCGGCCTGTTCGCGCGTGGTGCAGACCAGCACGCCGCCCAACCCGTCGCTGTGACCGTTGAGGAACTTTGTGGTGGAGTGCATCACGATGTCGGCGCCGAAGCGGATGGGCCGCTGGAAATACGGCGACATGAAGGTGTTGTCGACCACGACCTCGCAGCCGCGCTTATGCGCGATGGCGCTGACGGCGGCGATGTCGGTGAGTCCCATCAGCGGATTGGTCGGCGTTTCTATGTAGACGTAACGGGTGTTTTTGCGAATGGCGCGCTCGACGTTGCGTGGGTCGGACGTGTCGACGTAGGTGAACTGGAGGCCGAAGTTCGCCATGACCTGGTTGAAGAGCCGAGGCACGCCGCCGTAGAGGTTGTTGGAAGCGACAACGTGGTCGCCGGCCTTCATCAGTTGGCAGAGCGCTGCGACGGCAGCCATTCCGCTGGCGAATACGGGCGCAGCGATGCCACCTTCCAGCGAAGCGAGGTTTTGCTCCAAACGCGTGCGGGTGGGATTGCCGGCGCGGGAGTAGTCGTACCCCTTAGTCTTGCCAAGCTCTTCCTGCGCGTAGGTCGAGGTAGCGAAGATGGGAGGAGCAACGGCACCGGTAGAGGGATCGGGTTCGTTGCCGGCATGGATGGCGCGAGTGGAGAAACCAGTACTCTTCTTAAGCATAGACAATTCGGTTCACCACGGAGGCACGGAGGTCACGGAGAAAATCGAAATTGTGTTTCACAGTGGAGGCGCAGGATTTGAAGAGGTTGTCACGAAGACTATTGCCTCCAGAATCATCGACAAACTGATTTCCTAACCCCCGTGCTCTCCGTGCCTCCGTGGTGAAATCACTTTTTTTCGTTGAAGTGGAAGATGTCCTTCGACAGATAGCGTTCTGCGGAGTCGGGAATGATCGTGGCAACGCGCTTGCCCGGGCCTAGCCGCTTCGCGATGCCGATCGCCGCGAAGACGTTCGCGCCGGCGCTCGATCCGGCGAGCACGCCTTCGGTCGCTGCCAGTTTCTTCACCATGTCGAAGGCATCTTCATCGCTGACCGCGATGATCTCGTCGGCGAGTGAGCCATCGAATGTTTTGGGAATGAAGCTGGCGCCAATGCCTTCCACTTCGTGGTCGCCGGGCGGGCCGCCGCCCAGCACCGATCCTTGCGTCTCCACTGCAATTGCCAGCGTCTTCGGGTTGCGCTCTTTCAGATAGCGCGCGACGCCGGTGAACGTTCCGCCGGTGCCGCAGCCGATGACGATGGCGTCGATTTGTCCGCCGAGCTGATCGTAAAATTCGCGGGCGGTAGTTTCGTAGTGGAAGTCGGGGTTGTCCTGATTTTCGAACTGGCCTGCGATAAAAGAATTGGGAGTGCTGGCAGCACGTTGCTTGATGTAGTCGATCGCTGCCGACATACCGTCGGCGCGAGGGGTGCGAATCACCTCAGCGCCAAAGCGCCTCCATGAGCGTGACTTTTTCCTGCGAGAAACCTTCCGGCACTGCGAGCACGGTTTTATAGCCACGGCCGCAGGCGATCAGCGCCAATCCCACGCCGGTGTTGCCGGCGGTGGCTTCGAAGATGGTCGCGCCCGGCTGCAGCCTGCCATCGCGTTCCGCCTTGGTGATCATGCCCAGCGCGGCGCGGTCCTTGATGCTGCCGCCCGGATTCAGGTACTCGAGCTTGACGTAGACATCGGCGGCGCCGAGTGGAACCACCTTGCGCAGATGAAGGACGGGAGTGTCGCCGACCAGTTCGGTGATTTCTTCGGCGACGTGTCCGGGACCCCCAGCGCGCCCGTAGTTGGTACGTTGGGGTGGATTGAGAGAAGCCATTTCAGCAGTCTTCATGAGGGCTCGAAAGAATAACTGTCAAGGTTACGTGAAGGGGAATCGGACGGTCAAACACAACCTATGCGGTGCGCAGGTGCGTCTCATCACTGGAGGCTAGACATGGCGACAGCACGAAAATCGAATTCCGCGCGCGGTCACTCTTCCGCCGGCAGTTCGAAGAGCAGCGGCAGTCAGCGCAAGTACAGCCCCAAGGCGGAAAGCAAAGTGGCTGACGTGATGCATGAGTACAAGCGCGGCGAGCTGAAGTCGGGCGGGCGCAGCAAAGTGAAAAGCCGCAAGCAGGCGATTGCCATCGGAATCAGTGAAGCCCGCAAGGCCGGCGCGAAGGTGCCGCCGAAGAAGACGGCGTGAGAAGGCTTGCATCGTTTTGTATCAGCATATGGCTTCAGCACCTGCGAACCCGTTGCAGCGGGCTGAAGCCTTTTTCTTTTCTGCTGTCTATTCGGCACGACTGAAAGTCGGTACCCTGACACGAATCACGCGGGACCGGCTCCGTTATCAACTTCGACGAACCGCAGATCCCTCGGCTCCGCTTCGCTGCGCTCGGGATGACAAATCAGAACTCGGGCGATCTGCCATCCTGAAAAGCGATTCACCGCTATGCCTTGGCCGCCTCCGGCCTGGTCAGCAACTGGCGCAACACGTACTGCAGGATGCCGCCGTGTCTGTAGTACTGCACCTCCTGCGGGGTATCGATGCGCACGGTCGCATGAATTTCGATCACCCTGCCGTCCGCTTTCGTCGCCCGCACCTTCACGGTCTTACCCGGCGCAAAGTGCTGCAGGACGTCGGTCAGGCCGATGATGTCGAACGTCTCTTCGCCGGTGAGGCCGTTAGTCTCGGCGCTCTCTTCCGCGGGGAATTGCAAGGGCAGAATCCCCATGCCCACCAGGTTCGAGCGATGTATCCGCTCGAAGCTCTCAGCCAGCACGGCGCGGACGCCGAGCAGCCTCGGTCCTTTTGCGGCCCAATCGCGCGACGAACCTGAACCGTACTCCTTGCCCGCCAGCACCATCAACGGCGTTCCCCCGGCACGATATTTTTCCGAGGCATCGAAGATCGTCATCTCTTCGCCGTCGGGCAGATGACGGGTGAACGCGCCCTCGCGCTCCGGCGTCAGCTTGTTGCGCAGCCGGACGTTGGCGAAGGTGCCACGCATCATCACTTCGTGATTACCGCGGCGCGATCCATAGGAGTTGAAGTCCACCGGCTTGACGCCGTGCGCAACCAGGTATTGTCCCGCCGGACTGGTTGGCTTGATGGAGCCGGCAGGCGAGATGTGGTCGGTGGTTACACTGTTGCCCAGATAGCACAGCACGCGCGCGCCCGCGATGTCTTTCACCGGAGCAGGATGGACCGGCATGTTCTCGAAGTACGGCGGATTCTTGACGTAGGTGGATTGCTCGTCCCACGCGAAGGTTTCGCCCTCAGGCACAGCGAGCGAGCGCCAACGCTCATCGCCCTTGAAGACATCGTTGTAACTCTTCTGGAAGAGGTCGCCGGTAATGTACTTGCGCACTACCGCATCCACTTCGTCGGAGGTCGGCCAGATGTCCTTGAGGTAGACCGGCGAACGTTTGCCGTTGCGGGTGAAACCGAGCGGCTCGTGAGCATGTCGAGATCGATGCGGCCGGCCAGCGCGTAGGCCACGACCAGCGGCGGCGACATCAGGTAGTTCGCGCGCACTTCGGAATTGATGCGGCCCTCGAAGTTGCGATTGCCGCTGAGCACCGACGCGACGACAAGGTCTTTCTCGATGACGACGTTGGATACTTCCTGCGGCAGCGGGCCGGAGTTACCAATGCATGTGGTGCAACCGTAGCCGACAAGGTGAAAGTTCAGCTTCTCCAGATACGGCATCAGGCCGGAGCGAGTGAGGTATTCGGTGACGACCATCGAGCCCGGCGCCAGCGAAGTCTTCACCCACGCGGGCACCGACAGTCCCTTCTCGACAGCCTTCTTCGCCAGCAATCCCGCCGCGACCAGCACATAGGGATTCGAGGTGTTGGTGCAACTGGTGATGGCCGCGATCACGACGCTGCCGTGATTCAGCGCTTTGTCGAGCTTGACGTGCTCCTCGAACGGCGTCCTGCTGCGAATCCATTCCGGCGGGATGTCCGCCTTCACCTTCCCAACGCGCCTCCTGCTTCGGAGGAACGTGCTGACCGGGCTTCAACAGGCCGGGCAGCGCCTGCTCAAATGACTTCGCGGCTGCTGAGAGCAACACGCGGTCCTGCGGACGCTTCGGTCCAGCGATGCAGGGCTCGACGGTTGCGAGGTCGAGATCCAGCACGCTGGTGTATTCGGCTTCCGGCGTGGTCGCCGTGTGGAACAGGCCCTGCTCCTTGCAGTAGGCCTCGACGAGTTGCACTTGCTCTTCGCTGCGGCCGCTGAGGCGCAGATAACGCAGCGTCTCTTCGTCGACGGGAAAGATGCCGCAGGTTGCGCCGTATTCGGGCCCCATGTTGGCGATGGTGGCGCGATCGGCGAGCGGGAGCTTGTGCAGACCCGGTCCGAAGAATTCGACAAACTTGCCGACGACACCGTGCTTGCGCAGCATCTCGGTGACGGTGAGGACAAGGTCGGTTGCGGTCGCGCCGGCGGCGAGCTGGTTCTTCAGCCGCACGCCGACGACTTGCGGGATCAGCATGGAAACCGGCTGGCCCAGCATTGCGGCCTCGGCTTCGATTCCGCCGACGCCCCAGCCGAGCACGCCGAGACCGTTGATCATCGTGGTGTGCGAATCGGTGCCGACCAGCGTGTCGGGATAGGCCAGCGGCTTGCCGGTCGTGCCATTCGCGCCGATGAAGACTACGCGCGCCAGGTATTCAAGATTGATCTGGTGGACGATGCCGGTGTCGGGCGGGACGATGGCGAAGTTCTTGAACGCGCCCTGTCCCCAGCGGAGGAATGCGTAGCGCTCTTTGTTGCGCTGGAATTCGAGGTCGGCGTTGAGCTGAAAGGCCTGCGGAGTGCCGAACTCATCCACCTGCACGGAGTGGTCGATGACGAGTTCGGCCGGTTGCAACGGGTTGATCAGATTGGGATCGCCGCCCAGCGTCTTCATCGCGTCGCGCATGGCGGCAAGATCAACCACCGCTGGTACGCCGGTGAAATCCTGCAAGAGGACGCGGCTGGGCATGAAGGCGATCTCCTGCGAAGGGACGGTCTTGCCGGTCCAGGAGGTGAGGGCGCGAATGTCGTCGGCCTTTACCGATTTGCCGTCTTCGCGGCGCAGCAGGTTCTCCAGGAGAATGCGGAGCGAGAACGGCAGGTGCCCAGTGCTGCAACCATGTTTTTCCAGCGCATCAAGACGGTAGATCTCGAACTCCCGCTTGCCGACATGGAGGACGGAACGACTGCTAAAGCTGTTCATGGATGAATCCCTTCTTACTATATTGAGGATTGATGAGAGGGCGCGGATTCCAGCAAATATGCAAACTGTTTGAAGAGCGTGTGCCGTCCCTGCGGTATCTATGTCGAAGCTGTGCCGCCGCTCCTCCACCCCAGCTCCGCGGCTCAGTTGTTTTTCCCGGTTCACCGCGGGCTCACGCCCGCGGCTAACACAAATGTCGCCGCTGCGCGGCTCGCACAACAGACCTGCCCGCATCCTCTGAAGCTGCACCGCTTCAAAGAGTGTCGCGTCCATCGTCTGCCGCCACCCGCAAACTGGCCTTATACAAGAGCGAATCCAAGATCACCGGAACCAATTATCTTAACTCGCCGGTACGGTGGAGTGAATACAACTTATAAGGAAGGTTCATGGTGCTAACGAAGGAATGGTGCAATTTGATCAAACCGCATCACTATCTGAGAAAGTTCACCGCGCTTTTCTTTGCAACTCCATGCATTCATCGTGCAATTTGGCGTCGTGGGTCAGGCCGTCGGCCAGCATGCACTCGTCCAGCGCGGACTTGGGATCGGAGTCCTTCAGCAGGTTGGTGAGCATGATGTGCGGAGTGGGCCAGTCGGGCGAGAGCTTGGCCGCAGTGCGCAGCTCTGCGATGGCCGAGGTCATGTCCTTCTTCTTCTGATAGACGATGGAAAGATTGTAGTGGGCGCTGGCGTTCTTGGGCAGGAGATGAATAGCTTCGCTGTACTCGACGATGGCTTCGTCGGACCTGCCGGCATCGTCCAGCACACTGCCCAGGTTCATGTGAGTGCTGGCGATGTTGTAGCGTTCCTGGTCGCTCATCTTGTCTTTGCGGTTCCAGCTCCAATGCCGCGCGATAGTGCTGAATGGCGCCGTTGAAGTCGCGCCTGGTGTAAAGCACGTTGGCCAGATTATTTTGAGCGCTGGCCATCTTCGGATTGAGCCGCACCGCCTCCTGATACTCGGCAATCGCACCGCCGAGATCCCGGTTGTGCTTCAGCGCCAGTCCCAGATTATTGTGCGCATTGGCGTCGTCGGGCCGCAGGGCAATAGCAGCTTTGAATTCCGTAATGGCTTCGGCATAGCCCTGGCGATCCAGATAAACGCGCCCCAGGTTGTAGTGCGCCTCAAAATAATCGGGATAGAACTTGATCGCCTCTTTGTACTCGGCGATGGCGTTTTCTCCGTTACCTTCGCGCTCGAAGATGGTGCCTTCATGGAAATGGCGCTGCGCTTCCTCGGGAACAACCTGCTTTGGCGGCGGAGCCGGAGTGGCCGGTGTGGCCGGTGAAGAAGCCGGCGGCTGCGCGGTCGAAGGAGGTGACGCCGGTTTCTGCGGAACCTGCAGTTGCGGGGCTGGCTGCGGTTGAGGAGCGTCCTGGGCGAAGGCCAATCCGCCCGCGAGCTGAAACAGGATTAGGGCAGCAAGAAAACTGCGCAGCAGTAACATTTCGGTTCGATGTCTCATGGTGCAACGGGGAAGGCCCACGTTGGGTGCGAAGGGTGAAGCACCGCTTCAGTGCCTGGGCGACAACCGTGCCGTCCCTACGGGACTCCGGTTACCTTTTCCACCCTACCCAGGACTCCTCTTCGCTCCGTCCTGGGCTAACTGGCGCTTCCACCCCTTCGGGGTTCTTTCTTCGCGAGTTATGCTCCACCGCCGAAGATCGAGGGTGAAGGCGTACTTCCGTCCTGATAGCAAGAGTAAATCGCTTGCTAATGGGTTGCTGTTCCGGAGGCACTGGAACGGCGCCTCTGCCCTGCGTCTTCGGTAGAGGTTCATGAATGGCTGCAACCGCCTTCTTCATCTCCCGGAAAAGGCCAGTCTGGTAGCCGTAAGTCCGATGGGGCAAGCGCGCCGATTCCGCCGCAATCGCTTTCGAGCGGTCGCCCGGATTGGGATGGTCAGAGAGGAATACGAAGGCCCCGCTGTAGTCGTTTAGATTGGCGAAGAACCTGGCCATCTGGACGGGATCGTAGCCCGCCTCGGCCATCACGTGTGTACCCATGATGTCAGCCTGACTCTCGTGGATGCGATTGAACTTCAGCAGCACGCTATCGGCGCCCAGTCCGATGCCGAGTTGGGTGAGCTGCCCCATCAAAGTGTCGCTATTGGTGAGGTGTCCGGCCAGCGCTACGGGAATTTGAATGAGGTCCACCTTGCTGGCCTGGTTGGTGCCATGACGCAGGATGACGTGCGACATCTCATGGGCTATGGCGCCCGCGAACTGCGCCTCATTGGCAACCGCCATCAACAAGCCGGTGTTGATGAACATCGGACCGCCGGGCAGAGCATAGGCATTGATCGCAGGGTTGGCAACGATCATGAAGGTAAAGGAAAACCCGCTGTCTTTCGCCTCCTGCGATGCCATCAGCCGTTTACCCACGGAGTTCACGTAGGCGGTGAGCACCGGATCACGGACGATGGTCACATTCTCGCGTATCTGCGCGGCCATTTCCTGGCCGAGCTGAATGTCCTGCTGTTTGGTGAACAGGTTGAAGCCGGGCTTCAGTTGGGTGGGACCGGGGGCGGCCACGGCGGTTGACAGCAGCAGCATTACGGCGACTACAGACTTGATCGTTCGACGTTTTCGAACCGCGACCCTGGGACACATGGAACCTGCCAACACCTTTCCCCGAGCGCATTTTACATCGGCGCACCTCTGGTTGAGGAAACATTGCTGAATGCCGCGAGCCGAAATTGAACAGGCCAAAGTCCCCGCTTCGCTGCCGGAAGGTGCGATATCATCGAACGTCTGTTCAAGTGATGAGTAAGCCCATCGCTATGGATCAACGCAGCTTCCAAAGCTTACTGCGCCGCACGGTTGCCTTGCCGGTCGTGCTGCTGGTGTTGCTGGCGGTAACTCTGGCTGCGGAGATTCTTCTGCTCTCGTGGTCACTGCGCTGGGTCGACCATTCCGACCAGGTCATGACGGAAGCTCGTACAGCGACGCGCAGCATCGTAGAGATGGATACGGCGCTGCGGGGATACTACCTGACCGGCGATCAAACCTTCCTGGAATCCTACGACGACACTAAGGCAAAGGTACCGGAGCAGCTCGAGGCGGCTGTGGAACTAACGGCTGATAATCCGATGCAGCAGGGGCGGTTGCGCCAGCTACAGGAGTTGGATTTTGGCTGGATAAAGTGGGCCGACCAGCAGGTGGAGCGCGGGCACCAGAACCCTCCTTCGCCGCAGGAACTGTTGGCCGGCCAGCAGACGATGTCGGAAATTCGCAACAAGCTGCGGGATTTCATCAACGAAGAAGAAGGTCTGCGTCGTGCTCGCTCACGTCGCGCCAAAGTTCTAAATGGCACTGTGATCGGTTCCGCGATAGGAGTTTCACTGCTCGTCGCGGTGATGCTTTTTACACTTACCCGGCGCGAATTGCTGGCGCTGTCGTCTACGTACGAACATCACCTGCAAGCGGAAGCCGAACAAAAACAGCAACTGAAGGAAAGCCGCGAGTGGTTTCAGATTACGCTTAAAAGTCTGGGCGAGGCTGTGGTGTCCACCGATCAGGCAGGCAATATTTCGTTCATCAACCCGGTAGCGCAGCAGCTTACAGGATGGGGTTACGCAGAAGCTACGGGCAGGCCCTTTGGCGAGATCATGCGTCTGAACGACGAACGAACCAGGTCGAACGTTGAGGACCCGATTGGCGCTGTGCGCCGGGCACAGAAGGTCGTCGGCTTCTCCAACAGCCTGATCTTGACCAGCCGTAGCGGCGAAGAGTACCCCATTGAATTGACCGGGGCGCCAATCCTCAACGACCGCAGCCATGTGGTGGGCGTGGTGGTGGTATTTCGCGATGTGACCCATCGGCGCCAGACCGAACAGATTCTGCGGACAAGCGAGCGGCTGAGTTTGGCGGGAAGGTTATCGGCGACGATTGCGCATGAGATCCGCAATCCTCTCGACACCGTCACCAACCTGGTCTATCTGCTACAGCATGAACAGGAGCCGAGTCCGGCGTCGGCGCAATATCTGAAAATGGCCAGCGATGAACTCGTCCGCATCGCGCAAATCACCGGGCAACTGTTGACCTTCCACCGCGAGGCAAGAAGCCCGGTGGCAGTGAGCCTGACAGAAGTACTGGAAAGCGTCCTGACCGTATTCGCTCCGCAGATCAAACAAAACCACACTGAGGTGCAGTGCCGCTTCGATAGCGATCGATGCAGTGCGAGGATTTCCCGGCGAGTTGCGCCAGGTTTTCTCGAATCTGGTGGGTAATGCAATCGAGGCCATGGGACGAGGCGGGCAACTGGTGCTGCATACGCGAGAGTCCAGCCTGGCCTCCGATCCGGCGCGCAAAGGAATACGCGTGACCGTGCTCGACAACGGCAGCGGCATTCCTTTGGGCGTTCGGCGAAACCTGTTCGCTCCGTTCTATACCACGAAAGGTGAGAAGGGCACTGGGCTGGGGCTTTGGATCAGCCGCGGCATCGCAGAAAAGCATGAGGGGACGATTCATGTGAGCAGCCGCACCGGGAAAGGGCGAAGCGGCACAGCATTTTCGGTATTTCTTCCTTTCGAGCAAGAGCGCGGACTGCTGGACATAAGCGGCGCTCCACCGATGGGGTAAATCCTGGCAGGTCAGTCTGCTCAATCGGTGTTGGGGGCGGGCGCTGAGGCAGCCAGGCGTTGCGCCTCACGGTAACAGCGCAAGGCATTCGCCGAATCTCCCAGGCTGTCGTAAAGATGCCCCATGTTCACCAGCGCCTGGGCTTTTGCGGCTGGATCCTTCGAGCCAGAAATTACTTTCTGGTAATACGGGAGAGCCTGTTGCAGGTTCCCGCGCTGATGTTCGATCAAGGCAATCTTCCACGGGACGGCGACTTCACTCGAGGGGTCTTGCGCCGACCGATAGTAGTGGGCTAGAGCTTCGTCTGTTTGACCTCGCGCGTAGTAGTAATCGCCCAGACGCGTGTCTGCAATCCAATTGTCATGCGTTACTTCCAAGGTATGCGTCCACAGGGTATATGGGTCACGCCAATATCCCACCTGACGGCGCGCCGTAAGAGAGAGGGCCACAAGAATACCCAGGCTGGCGATCACCATTGCAACTCGCGGCACGTGGTACCGGTCCGACAGGTCGGCCACGCCCCAGCAGATCATGATCAACAAGCCGATTAGCGGTATGTACATGTAACGATCAGCCATGGCGAAAACGGAGATCTGCACCAGTCCGATGGTAGGTACCGAAGTCCCTAGAAACCAGAGCCAGCCTACGAGCAGGTAGCCGCGGTCGCTGTTCGCGATAACCAAGACGGTTATGCCAATCAGGACAAGAGCGGCAATCGCCACTTGCCCCCATGGCAGCAGGTACCCTGGGTGAAGATACATGAGGGCCAGATGATTCGGCCAAAGCGTCTTCTGGATATAGCGCGCGTAAGAAAGGACCGCATTCCCCAACCGGATGTACAGCGGGTACTTCCAATTCTCTTGCCCACTTTCGCCCTTCAGGGTGAAAAGGACACCCATGAACGCGATCGCAAACAGAAAGATTTTTTCACGCAGCAACTGGGAAATTTTTTGCCGCTGCACCCGCCCGACTTCGGGAGCATCGCTGGAATGCTGCCCGATGGGAAGCATTCGGCGCAGCGGCCAATAATCCCACAGAAGCAGCGCAAACGGCAGCGCGATTACCTGCGGCTTGGCCAGCAGACCGAGAGCAAAGCAAAGAGCGACTACACCCATCCCCCGCTGCTTGGGATCACAGGCATAGCGCCGGTAGGCCGCCATAGCCAGCAGGAAGAACAGGGTGCTGAGCATTGTCTTCCGCTCAGAAATCCAGGCTACATTCTCGACATTGATGGGATGAAGCGCGAACAGCGCGGCCACCATCAGGCTTCGCCATCGAGACCCGGTCGCCCGCATCAGCACCCAGAAGAGCAATCCGGCGTTCAAGGCATGCAGCAGGACGTTGACGTCATGATGACGGCCGGCGTTCAACTGAAACGCCTGCACGTCGAGATTATGGGAGAGGAAGTCTAGCGGGGTGTAGTTGCCATTGTAGTAGTGCGTGAATGCCCATGGAACGGTTGCCCAACTCAAAGGCGCCATAACGCGGGCATTGGTAACGTAGTTATTGTCGTCAATATCGATGAAGGCGTAACGATGGACCGGGGAGTAAACCGCGAAGACAGCCAGGATGAGAGCAAGAACAAGAACAAGGTCTTGCCAACAACTCGCGGAGCCCCCGGTTTCGAAGTTGATCCTGGACTTGCCTGCGCCTGCCGATTCGCTAACCAATTGGTACCCCGCGGGCGAAAAGTATATGACACGGACTGGCTAAGAAGCCAGAACACCGCGCCCACCAGAGCGGGCAACCGTGGATGTGATGAAGATCTCCATTGAATCCAACTCGGTTCTTCTTGACCACTTCCCCGGATGCGATTAGGTCGTGCTCAGGACGATTCGAAAGGTCTCCTCGTCCTCCTGGCGCTTGGGATTCAGGCCCGGCGCTTAGCAATGATAATTCGTGAGCTCTAACTTACGCTCAGGTGTCCAAAGTCTAGCGCAAACAAAAAACCCGGGACGAGCTCTGCGCCAGCATCGTCCCGGGGTGAGCGACTGAATTGTGCAGGAACTAACGCTTAGCCTTTGGCAACGCTAGATCCGTGCATTTTCGCGCGCTCAATCAACATTTGGACCTGTTCCTTCTGCGGGTAATCGGGATTAGTCTGCAGCAGTTTCTCCCAAACCACGACCGCGCCCTTGGGATCTTTCTTGCCCTGCCACTTTACGATTCCAAGATTGAACAGCGTTCCCGGATGGTTGGGGCGAATGGCCAGCGCCTTTTCGAAACTCGCGATGGCCTTATCGGCATCGCCGGTGTACCAGTACGAAGTGCCGAGATCGGTGCGAACATCGGCGTTATTGGGCTGAATGACCACGGCCTTTTCGTAATACTCGATGGCTTGCGGATAGGCCTGACTGTCGTAGTACAGGTTCGCGAGCTTGGCGGTAGTATCGAAATCGTTGGGATTGCTTTGCAGTTGGGCGAGCAGCGGCTGAGCCGCTTTAGCCAGCTCCTGAGGCGGAACTGCTTGCTGTTGCTGAGCAGACCCAATTCCAGGAAGCTGAGCTGCTCCCACCGGAGCACTTCCCATCGCGCTGGGTGCGGCAGCTTGCGCGCTCTCAGGGTTGGGAGATGGGGCGGCGGAGCCGCGAGCGAAGTAGCCGACCGCGATTCCAATGGCCAGCGTGATTACCGCTAACGTGTAGGCTTGCACCGTGGTGAAGCCGGCGATGTGTGTTCTTGTCTTGCGCAGGTTGTGACATCGTGTACTCCTTTGACTGCTTAGCTTCGAGCTGCGAGCTGCGAGCCGCTAGCTTCGAGCTACTACTAAACTGGCTACTGCTTGAAGAGGCTACTACTAAAACGGCTACGATCCTTCGCGGGTTCGACCAGTGTTGTTAATTGGCTCGTGGCTCGTAGCTAATTGCTAGTTGCTAATTGCTAATTGCTGTTCTTTGGTGCCGGCGGCAGCCGTTACGGGCTGTTCAAGGTGAAACAGACGGCCAACCGCTGCGGTCAACACATCCTGTTCCTGCCTCTCTGGAAGTCCCTTCAATTCACGGGCCAACGATCCAGCAATGCGCTGGGTAATATGGCTGGTCAGTGCGGTTAATGCCTGGTCCTGGTCTTCCGTGAAAGGGCCGAATTCCTTGCGCAGGACTTCCAATTCCTGCCGGCAAAGTTCATCGAGACGTTGGCGCAGGGCGACGATGGTGGGCACAACCCGCTCCGCCATCAGTTTACGACGGAAGCCCTGCAGCTCCGCCTGCACAATCTTTTCCGCGGCTTCGGCAGCTGCCTGCCGGCCGACGGCATTGCGCTGCACCACATGCTCCAGATCGTCCATGTCGAAGAGGTGAATGCCTTCGACTTCGCGCACCGCAGGATCAATATCTCGCGGCACTGCAATATCGATCATCACCATCGGCCGGTGCTGCCGTTCTTTCGCAATCTGCTCTGCATCCTCGCGGCTGAGAATGAAATGCGGGCAGGAGGTGCTGCTCACCACAATGTCTGCCTTCTTCAAATGCTTGAACCTGTCTTCGAACGAGACCGGGGTCGCGCCTAACTTCGTAGCCAACTCTTCCCCGCGGCACGCCGTGCGATTCATCACTTTGACCTGACTGGCGCCGGCTTTCATCAGGTAATGCGCGGCCAGCTCACTCATTTTGCCCGCACCGATCAGCAGCACTTCGCGGCCCGAAAGATCTCCCAGCACCTGGCGCGAGAGTTCCACCGAAGCGTAGGGGACCGAAACTGCCGAGGTGCTGATCGCCGTCTCGGTGCGGATCCGCTTGGAAACGGTGAGGGCTTTCTGCATTACAGCGTCAAGGAAACGGCCAGTTGTGCCTGCGTCTTGCGCTTGCGCCCAGGCGTCCTTCACTTGTCCGGTAATCTCGGGCTCGCCCAGGACCATGGAATCCAAACTGGAAATAACGCGGAAGATATGGGTCAGAGCTACATCGTCCATAACGCGGTAGAAATGCGACCACTCGCTGAGCTTCAGTTGATATTCCTGCGTGAGGAAGCGAAGCACGGAATTGGCTGCGGTGGGAACGTCACTGGCCCAGATAATAAACTCGGTGCGATTGCAGGTGGCCAGAACGATGATCTCTTCGATCCCCTCCGAACGAACCAGTTGTAGCAGTGTCTCGCTACGGCGGGCTGGACTGATCCAGAAACGCTCGCGGACGGCGACGGAGGAAGTGCGAAAGTTGAGTCCAATTACTGCTAGCGTCGGTTCCAAGATGCCTCTCCTGCGAACAGGGTCTGCAAGTACTAAAGGCACAAGGGATGCCAAAGCGCGAGCGCAGTGCGCGCTGCCGCTAAGTCATTCCACCGCAGCATGTTAGGTCTATTGCCGAATATGTCGGGATGGGCCTGAGTGCCCGGACTTAGCGGTTTATCACCCTCCGAGAGTGGGTTTTCGCACGCGGGTTGTCCTGCGGAACTGATCCTATGGAAATTCGCCGGGCTGCGATAGCTCCCGAAGCAAAGCCGCTCCAGCTATGCATAAGTTGTATGGCCAATACCGCTTTTAGGGAGTAGAGTAACTTCGCCGTCAATGGCGGCGCTTTTTGTTCCATCCTAATCCCCCTAAGCGGGGACTGCTGAAGGAGAGAAAACGAATGACAAGCAGATGGTTAGTGCGGATTGCTCTGTTCAGTCTGGTGCTTGCCCTGGCCTTGCCGCCAATGGCGGCAGCACAGGCGGGTGCCGACACCTACAAAGCAAAATGCCAGATGTGTCATGGTCCAGGTGGCGTTCCCAGCGCAGGCATGGCGAAATCCATGGGGCTGACTCCGTTGGGCGGCGCTGCCGTCCAGGGAATGTCAGATGCCGACCTGACCGGAGTCATCAACAACGGCAAAGGCAAGATGACGGGGTTCAAGGGCAAGCTGACCGATCCCCAGATCAAGGACCTTGTCGGATACATCCGCACCTTGAAGCAGTAGTTCACGTACCTAAACTTCTACCCGAGCGGCTCTTACGGAGCCGCTTCCTGTTTGATCACCGCACTTTGCACTTAGCATTTAGCACTTGGCATTTAGCTTAGTGCTGGAGCTTCCGCACATAGATCCCACTTCCAGGGTTCTTACCCGGCAATTTTCTTATCGCGCTATTGCTAAGTGCTAAGTGCAGACGAAAAGCGCAGAGCAAAAAACGTCCTACCGCGTGTACTCCCTGATCTTCGCCGCCGCCCCGGGATACTGCGCGGTCAAGGGTTCGGGGTCGGCGTTTTCGTAGTCGGCGTAGTCAAAGCCCGGAGACATCGTTGTCCCCATCAGCGCCCACTTGCCGCCCGGCGCAAGGCGACTGCCCTGCCACACATTGCCTCGTACCACCACCTGCGGCTGCTGACCGTTAAGCAGATCGGGACCCAGCGTGATCGTCCGCGAGGTGCCATCCGGCAGCAGCTGCAGCATAAGAACGGGATCGCCGAGGTAGAAGTGAAAAACCTCAGTGCCCGGCAGGCGGTGCAAGGCGGAAAAAGTTTCCGGAGTGATCATGTAATAGATCGCGGTCCCGATGGAGCGCGAGCCCCGGAATCCGTCGGGCAGATACTCCGCCGATACGACCCAGCGCGAGCGGTAAGTTTCACGAAAAAAGCCGCCTTCGATGGAGAGCGGTTTAAGTTGCATCAGTTGTATAACTTCATCGGCAGTCATGATCGCAACAGCGTATCATTGCCGCGCCGCAGGCGGTTAGGTTACGTTGTGGTTCGGGTTGTTTGCTATTCGCTGTTTGCTATTCGCTGTTCGCTGTTCGCAGCACTTAGCATTTAGCACTTGGCAGTTAGCAAAAGCGCGACAGGAAAATTATTTGCTAAGAACTTTGACGCGAGATTTGTGGCCTGAAGGCCGGGCAGTAAGCTAAATGCCAAGTGCAAAATGCTAAGTGCTAAACGCGAAGTGCCAAGCCCTAGCGGCCAAGCGCTACGTGCAGATTCACTTCCGTAGAAGCTAGTGCCCCATGTTGGCCAGGTAATCCATCAGCGTCATGCCTTGCAGGCTGGAAGCGGCCTGCACCGTGGCGGCGCGCGACTCTTCGGCATTGGTCAGGTCGGTAACGGCGACGTCCATGTCGATGCCCACGGTGCCGTTCTGTTGCTGGGCGAGCTGCACGCTCTCGCTGTCCAGAAAAACCTCGGTGCCGACAATCTGGTCGACGGTACTGCCATAGAAAGTGCGCGCTGAAGTGAGCTGATCGTAGGCGCCACGCAGTTCCGTGACGGCGGTCCCGATGTCGTCGGTGCTGGCATTGGATTCGAGGGCCGTGGTCAAGTCGTCCAGCGCCACGAAGACGTTGGCGTCCGGGGAGGAAAACAGCTGACTGCCGGGCTGGTTCACGGCCACTGACTCGCCTTGTGCTACCTCGACCGAGTTCACATCGTCGTTGCCTTTATACGAAACTCCGCCGGCAGCGGAGTTGTCCAACACGTAAGGGGGCTTCGTGGTCTCCGTTCCGCCAAAAACATAGGTGCCGTTGTAGCTGAGGTTGGCCACGCTGAACACTTCCTGCGAGATGCCCTTGATCTGCTGGGCTATGGAGGTGCGGTCAGTCTCCGACAAGGTGCCGTTGGCGCCCTCGGTGCCCAGGGAGATGGCCTGTTGCAGGGCAGTGACAACCGAATTCAATGACGAATCCGCGGTTTGCAACTCCGAAGTGAGGCTGGTGATGCTGCGCAGATAATTGATGTAAACGTCGACAATATTCGTGCTGGTGTCGAACGACAGATTCCACACATGTTCGACGATCATGGCGCGGGTGACTCGGCGTCCGGCGTTGCGCATGAGGTATTCGAGCAGGGCAAACTCCTTCGACGTCAGCTCGATGCGTTTGCCGCCGCGTTCCACCTGGCGCGCCACCCGGTCCAGTTCCAGATCGGCGACCCGCAGCACGGCTTCCACGGTCCGCGGCCCTCGCCGCAGCAAGGCCCGCACCCGCGCCGAGAGTTCGGTGAAGGAGAATGGCTTGGTGAGGCAATCGTCGGCGCCGGTGTCGAGCGACTGCACCCGGTCCTCGATGCGGCTGCGCGCGGTCAGCACCAGCACCGGCAGCGAAGGCTTTCTGGGGCGAACGCTGTTCAGCACGCCAATGCCATCCAGCTTGGGCAGGTTCAGGTCCAGGATGACGAGGTCGTAATCGCTCTCAAGCGCCATTTGCTGCGCCAGCTCGCCATCGCAAGCCACATCGACCGCGTAATGCTCGGCCTCCAGGCCTTTGCGGACGAAACTAGCCAGCGGCGCGTCGTCTTCAACGACTAGAATACGCATCAGGGTAACTATCCTGTAGTTACCTTGATCTTGGGCTCAGGTTGATTGCTTCGTCAATGACAACTTCGGAATGCGGGGCCTCCGCGTTCCAAAGTGGGAAGGCAGGGCTACGCCCGCGGCAGAGTGAGGATGCGGTAAATCGGCAAGCACAGCAGCAGCGCAGCCATCACCGCGAGCCCAACCCGCACGCCGTGTGTCTTGAAGCGCTGGCTGATGGCTGTCAATAGCAGCACGGTCGCCAGCATTACGGTTGCCTTCACGTAGTCATCCGAGTGTCGCCGAGCGACGTTGCCTTGCTCGAAAATTTTTCCGGATTGTTCATTGAGCCTGGCCGCCTCCTCGCTCTTGGCACTATGGTATTCATGCATCAACTGCGGGCCGGCGGGAGCGTTGGGGTTATGCAGGGGATCGGTCTGCTTCCAGGCCTGGAATGCGGGACGAATCTCGGGCGGTCAGACGCCGCTCAAACAACTCGGCGAGATTATCTTCTCCGTGGGCTTCGGCCTTCAGCCATTCGGCCACAGTCAAGGCGTTGTACATGCGCCCTTCGTTGGCCGCGTCCGTCGCGCTCGCAGCCTGGATGCGCAGCGTGTCGGACACAGCGTAAAGTTCGGACTGATGCCCGGTCCAGAGCGCGGCCTGATAACCGCTCCAGGCAGTGGCAATGGCGACCACCGCGAGCACGATGGCCTCCGCGATCTCCAGTATCTCGTGGGCGCGCGAGTGCGGCGCATCGTGGTGATGTTCGCTGAGGTGATGCGCCACTTCGATGTTCGACCCGCCGGCGCTTTCAGGCATTCGGACGTCCTCCCGGTCAGAGCAGCATACAAGATAGCGACTGGAATCAGACTCGGCAAGCTCTTGCTCTATAATTGGCATGTGCTAACCGACGAAGACAAGCAGTGGATCGACAAAACGATCGCGAGCCGGCTTGAGGAAGAGAGGCAGTGGGTGGTAGAGCGGATTGAGAAGCTCGAGACCACTCTGCTGACCGAGTTTCACAAGTGGGCTTCCCCTATCGACTTACGTCAGCGAACTCATGCCGCAGCGCTGCGGGCGCTCGACGCGGAAGTTGAATCTTTGTCGGACCGGCTCAAGAACCTTGAAGGCCGCTGATCTTCACCTGCTGTCCGAAATGACCTGATCCCTAATCCCCGGGCTAGGCGAATCTCCCGAGCCATAAGTGCTTTGTAACAGGGCACGGCTTCACAGGCTGCGGAAAAAGTCGGAACAGCAGACCCCTCGCGGCCTGAAGGCCGCTCGGGATGACAAAAATAAGGGGCTTATCGGCACGACTGAAGTCGTGCCCTGTTACAAAGCGCTCAAAGCCGGACTTTTACAAAGCGCTCCAAAAGCGACTTTTTCCGTAACCTGTTCAGCCGTGCCGCAACCACTCAACAATAACTTGGGCTTTTTTATTGACCCGTTCGGCACGACTGAAAGTCGTGCCCTGTTACAAACCCGGAACGATCTTCGGAGATGGTTTTACAACTTGCTCCTTCATCGCAATTTCCAGAGCCCGACATATCGTCTTCACACCGCCCGAACTAACAATCCCTAAGCCCTAGATCCCTAAGCCCTAGACCCAAATCCCTATTCCTTCACCGCAATCCCCAGCGCCTTCATCTTGCGATACATGTGGCTGCGCTCCAGGCCCAGCACTTCGGCGGTGCGGCTGACGCTGCCCTGGTTCTCGTCCAGCTTCTTCAGGATGTAGTCGCGTTCATAAGCCGCGCGGGCCTGGTGCAGGCTGGAAAAATCGCCCATGGTGCGGCGTCCGCTCTCGCGATAGACCATGGTCGGCAGATGCTTGCGCTCGAGTTTGCTGACCGAAGGATTCATGATCACGATGCGCTCGATCAGGTTACGCAGCTCGCGCACATTGCCCGGCCAGGAGTAGCGAATGAGCGCTTCGAGCGCTTCGTCGGAGATTTCCTTCGGACGGCGGCTGTAGGTCTGCGAAATCTCCTTCAGAAAATAGCGCGCCAGCAGCGGAATGTCTTCCTTACGTTCGCGCAACGGCGGAACATAGAAAGGAATCACGTTCAGGCGATAGAAAAGGTCTTCGCGAAAATTGCCTTTGGAGATTTCGTCTTCCAGGTCTTTGTTGGTGGCGGCGATGACGCGCGCGTCCACGGTGAGCGACTCTTCTTCGCCGACAGGCGCGAATCGTCCCTCGTCCAGCGTGCGCAAGACTTTCGACTGCGTCTTCAGGCTCATGTCTCCGACTTCGTCAAGAAACAGCGTCCCGCCGTCGGCCTTCTGAAACTTCCCTTCCTTATCGGCGGTCGCAGTGGACAGTGCGCCTTTGCGATGACCAAACAATTCGCTCTCGATCAGGTCCTCGGGAATCGCGGCACAGTTGACCTCGACGAACATGGCATCCTTGCGCAGGCTCTGGGCGTGCAGCGCGCGCGCCGCCAGTTCCTTGCCGGTGCCGGACTCGCCGTAGATCAGCACGCGTCCGTTGGTGGGCGCCATCAGCGCGATCTGCTGGCGCAGCGCCTTCATGGGAATGCTGTCGCCGACGATCACGCTGCGCGTCTGAAACTGCTTCTTGAATTCCAGGTTCTCGCTGCGCAGCCGCTTGGCCTCGATGGCATTCTTCAGGACGATCAGCGTGCGCTCGATGGAGAGCGGCTTCTCCAGGAAATCGAAGGCGCCGAGTTTGGTGGCGCGCACCGCCGTCTCGATGTTGCCGTGGCCCGAGATCATGATTACCTCGGGATGATCTTCGCGCTCCACCAGCTTTTCCAGGGTCTCCAGCCCGTCGATCCCCGGCAGCCAGATGTCCAGCAGGATGACGTCGGGCGACTTGTGGCGCAGGAGCTCAATGCACTCCTCACCGCTGCCGGCCAGCAGGGTCTTGTAACCTTCATCCGCCAGCACGCCTTCCAGGGCGCTGCGGATTTGCGACTCGTCATCGACGATCAGAACAGTTTGCATGTTGATATACGGGTAGTGCGGCGCTTCAGCGCCGCGTCCAAGTCTCTATTATTACCTTTGCGGCCGGCTTTAAGCCGGCTCAGCGATGCAACTTCCGCCGGCTGAAGCCGGCTTGGGAGATTTGAAAATAGCAGGCTTGACGCCGGCCTGAAGGCCAGCACTACCCGAGCAAGCCGGTCTCTGCACGTTTTCAATCGTCGGCCAAAAGCCTGCTCGAATCGCAGCGCGCCAGATTCTTAAGCTGTAACGGCTTCGACCCCGACTTCCTGGGCCACAGGCAACTCTACGATAAAACGCGCTCCGACGGGAGAGTTCTCTTCCACGCGGATGGAGCCGTGATGATCTTCGATGATGCGGCCGACAATCGCAAGACCGAGGCCGGTCCCGCGTCCTTTGGTGGAAAAATACGGCAGAAAGAGCTTTTCCTTCACATCGGGAGTAACACCGTGACCGGTGTCGGCAACCACGATCTCCACCGAGTCGCGATCTTCCATCAGGGTGGTGGAAATCACGATCTCTTTCATCAACGAATCCTGCAAGGCCTCGGCGGCGTTGTCTACCAGGTTGGCGATGGCGCGCTTCATGGCTTCGGGATCGGCCTGCACCGGAGGCAAGTCGCGAGCCAGGAATTGCTGAACATGAATGCCATCGAGTCTGCCGTCGAACATCAGCAGAGCTTCGTTGACGATGGCGTTGATGTCGGAGGGTTGGGGTTTGGCGGCGGGGAAACGCGCCAGCGTGGAAAATTCGTCGACCAGTTTGCGAACCGTTTCCACCGAGGAGCTGATGGTGAGGGCGCACTGCCGGATCACGTTCAGCGAGGATGCCTCGGGAGGAGTTGCGCGATCCAGGTGACGGCGGATTCGCTCCGCGGCCAAAGCCAGCGGCGTGAGCGGGTTCTTGATTTCGTGTGCGATTCGCCGTGCCACCTCGCGCCACGCGGCCTGCTTCTGGGCGCGCAGCAGATCGGTCAGGTCCTCCAGCACGACAACGTATCCGGTGCGCTGCCTGCCATTGCGCGCGGTCTGCAAAGGCGGATCGAGCGAAGCCACCGTGACAGCTACATTCAGATTGACGCGGGAAGTGACCGTCTCAATCTGACTGGTCGTGCTGCCCATGCGATCGGCCTTGCGCAGCATGTGCTCCAGATCGGCAACCGTATCGGGCGGGAAAAGATCGGACAGCGTCTGGGCTGAGGCAGGCGGGTCTTGATTCAGGCGCAGCAGCCGGCGCAGTGCGGCATTGGAGTGAACGATGCGCCGCGAAGAATCCAGCGACAGCACGCCGGAAGGAACGCTTTCCAGAATGGTCTCGATGTGGCGGCTGCGTTGCTCCTGCTGGGCGTTCATCTCCGCCAGCTCACGCCGCGAGGCTTCAATGCCGCTCCGGCTGGCTTCCAGATCGGCGGCCATGCGATTGAACGACTCCACCAGCTTGCCGATTTCGCTGCCGGCTTTGACGTCCACGCGGTAATCGAGCCGGCCGCGGGAGATTTCCTGGGTGGCTTCGGCCAGGGCCACCAGCGGACGCGTCACCATCTTGGACAGGAAGAGCGCCAGCCAGGTCGAGGCGAACAGCACGCCTACCGTCAGCAGTAACAGAAATCCCAGGTAGGTGCGCCGCAGTCTTCGCCGCTGTAGCCGCAGCTCGCGATACTGCTCCTGGCTGCGCTCGATGTCGCGCAGGGTGCTCAAGTAGCTTTGCGGCAATGGCATGGCCACCAGAACCTGACCGTGGTCACCGACGCGTTGCGCGGCCCAGAACATACATCTGCCCCAGCACATCAAACGGGGTGCCGTGGCCTGCGGCAGCGCCTTGCGGTGGCAGATGACGGCGGATCAACGGCCATGCTTCGGGAGCGTGAAAGCTAGCCTCGGCCTGATCGTCCACCAGCGCAAACGCGAATCCGCCCTGCAGCGTGACTTCGCTGCGGCGAAACTCGTCCAGGATGAAGGTGAAATTGCCGGTGTGGAATGACTTCTGCGCATCGGGAGTCGCCGCCATCCGCAGCGCCTCGTCGCGCGCGTTGGTCTGCGCGTATTCGGTCAGCAGCGAGGCAATGACGTTGGTGCGGTACTCCACGTCTTCCGCCGGCCGGGAGAACCACTTTTCAAGGGAACGATTGATCAATCCGTAGGAGAAAAGGAACAGGAAGATCACCGGACCCAGCGACAACAGCAACGCGCCCAGCACCATCTGGCTGCGGAAACGGGAGCCCAGCACGCCGGTCTTGCGTTCGGCATAGAGGCGCAGCAGGGTGCGGATCAGGACGAACGTCAGCGCGACGAAGAGCAGGAAAATCAGCGCCGAAACCGCGGCGAAGATGATGGTCTCTTCGCTGGTGTCAGGCTGCAGGAACGTCAGCTTGAATGTGGCCTGCGCCAGAATGACGGTGAACAGGAAGAAAATGCAGATGGATAGCGCGACGATCGCGGGGGTACTGCTGCGCTTCTTCGGCTGGCGAGTTGGCTGCGTTACTGGCAAGGTCGCTCGGCAAAGATTTCTGATGTGAATCGCCCGCGGCATGCCGCGGACTTCGATTCACATGGGAGCGTTGCTACATTATATCCGCGTTTTCGCGTGCCTCTTACTTAGAAGATACGGAAGGGCGCTCAACCAATAACGGTAACTCCGGTTTTTGAATATTCATGACACCAACTGGACACTCGGACGGCGAGATCGAGCGCGAAAGGATCGATTGCAGTCGCTCGCTAATGTCCGCTCCTTAATAGACTTCGCAGGGAGCAGGGATTCAGTTCCAAGTAATCGCTCTAATGCTTCGCTGAACCTCCATGCGGAGCCGGCGCAGGGGCCGCGTGGGTTGCACCATGCGGCGGGAACTCCTGGTCCTGCATTGGACCCGCCGGCTTTCCCGCGTAGATATTGGCCCGCTGCTGCGGTTCCAGAGGACGGCCTGGATGCTCCTGCATCGCCGGAGCCTTCTGCTGGTACGGTAATTTCTCCTGCGGCGGCGCAGTTCTTGACACCAGCGGGGGATGCGTCTGCGGTGGTGTGCTGGGCGGACGGTTCACCGTGACGGGCGCGGCGACAGGCGGACGATTGTTCGCCGCCGGCGGATTCTGGTGCGGCGCTTCCGGCGCCGGCCTGGCGGTCACGGGCGGAGTTCGCGCTTCGTTAGGCGCAGGTTCGTTGGGATGCTGCGGTTCGCCTGCGCGAGTTGGCTCAACGTTCCTGGGCGCTGGTGCTGGTTCCGCTTTTGCGGTTACCGGTGGATGCTGCACAATCGCCGGCCGCTGCGCCGGCACCGGCGGATGGGTCGCGTTCCCGGCCGCAATGGCGCGCGGCGTCGGATTGATCTCCGGATGCGGGATCACCTGCGCGTGCGCGAGTTGCTGCGGATTGACCTTCACCAGGTTGCGCATCACCGGCTCCGCATTGCGAAATGTGTTTGGGAAACCGCCGTGGTCCCAACGGTCTGATAGCGGTAGTGAATATTGTTGATGTTGGTAACGTTGGTGATGTTGGTGACGTTGATGTTGCGAACGTTGGTGACGTTGATTTGCCGCAGATAACCCGGGCTGTGGTGATACCAGGGATAGAACGGCTCGCCGGGACCGAGCGGGAACCACGCAGCGACGCCTCCCGCGCCAAAGCCAACCGAGAATCCGGGACCGCCGACGAAGGCCACAAACGCCGGACCATAGATCGGCGCAACCGCGATTGGTCCAGGAATCCAGCCCCAGCGCGGACCGAACAGCGCCCAGCGGCCATAGTGGAAGGGCGCAAATCCCCACGGCGCGTCGTCAACCCAGGTCCAGCCCCACGGCTCGACCCACACCCAGCGTCCATAGCGATAAGGCGCCCATCCCACCGGCAACGCTCGCGGGATACCAGACTCGGCCCGTATTCCGCTTCGTTGTCCCAGCTGCCGTAACCATCCAGGTCGTAATAACCCGGGAACCTCCGGACTGACATACTGTCGCGCTTGCGCATTCAGGTACTTCTGATCGCGCTCACTCGACCATTGATCGAAGCTGTCCGGGCCGGGCACGGCGATCCATTGCAGCTGCACCGGATTGGTTCCCGTCAACTGCACCGCCTGTCCGCTGTCCACCATCTGGTTGATGTCTGTTTCCGGTGACCTGAACTTCGCCGCTATTGACCGTGACCATCGTCATGTTCTGATCCGGATAGGTGTCGATGCGATAGCTTCCCGCCTGCATGATGGTGATCGCGGCGTTGGGAGTATCGATTTCGACGGTGTTGCCGGGACGCAAATCGTAAAACGCGGACGCGCAGCGAGCCCTGCGCCAATCCCAGCTGAATCAACTGATCGGTCAGATTGGTAGTGGTGAGGTCGGTCTGCTGCGACATGCGAATGGCGACGTTGCCGGTCTCCAGCTCGGCGCGCGCATTGACATCGGTCCACAGGCGATCCCCAGTGGTCAGCGGATAGTTCAGCGTCGCCTGGCTCCAATCGTTTTCCCCGGCGGCCTCGAAGGAGACTGCGTCGTCCATGTAGCTGAGGCGAGCCACGCGATTGGGAGGATCGCCCGCGTCCGCGAACCCACGCGGGACCAGGCACAGCGAGAAGAGTAATAATGCCGCGAAAAACTTGGCTTGCGTTTTCACTTGTGCACCATCTCTTTCATGGAACGAACCATCCCTCTGTAGCTTCAGCTTGCCGGAATGAAAAGCCGACATCCTTAAATGATGTTTCATTTGGTAAAGAGATGCTTGGCCGGCGAATCGCTTTGTCAGGTCCTGACGGAAAAACGTAATTGCGGAAGAGTTCACCGGTCCAATCCCATCTCGCTCGCAAAATGCCTTCGAGTGTAAGAACCCGGAATCGGCGAAAGGTTGCTGCGTGGATATGGCAGGATGACTGCTGTGCGGCGAACCGTTGTGGCCGCCGCCAAAGTCCTAACTGCGGAAATCACAGGGCCTCAAGACACCGCCCGTCGAAGCGCAACCTCTATTGTTGCGGCGGGCGCATGCCCTGCATCATGCCGCCCATGTCCATCTTCTGATAGCCGGGAGGAATCTCGAACAGGCTGGCAGCAGGCTCGCCTTCCTTGATGTTGCTCAACTCCCAGGACGAGTCCTCGGAGACCGTCTTGATGGGAAAATGGATCTTCTGATCGATCCAGATGTTGCTGACCTTGCCGTTCTTGTCGGTCATCTGCCAGTGATCGCAACTGCGGCCGTTCACCTGTTCGGTGCCGAGATTCTTGCAGGTTGATCCTTCCATGCTGGCGCAGGGATTACTGGGATCGGCGAGCGGCTTAATGTTAGGTCCCATGCCCGCGCGCCGTCCCTGCATTTGGTCAGCTTTGAACTCCATGTACATGTGCTGTTCCGGCATCAGGGTGTCGTTGGTCTTGGTGGCAAAATTAGTGATCATGATTACCCCGCCGCTCGGTCCGCCCTGCATGCCCGTCATGTCCATGCGCATGTGTTCGTGGGCCAGGTAAATCTTGCCGTTCGCCTCACGCGTCGCACCACCCTTACCGTGGGTTGAGCTGAATTGCATGTCGGCGGAAAACGGCGTCATTTGCGGTGGCATTTGTGCTGCCGCCCACGGCAACAACAGCAGAAAGGCGACAACAATGGCGGGGATCGCGCTGGATTCGCAGTTTCAAGAGTCTCTCCTTGTACAGGTTTCAGTCAGACCACGGGACGAAGCCCGCAACAGTGTACGCCGAAAGTCGGCATTCTTGGCCGGAAACTGAATCGCACCGAAGACAACCTTCTCCTGCGGCGCATAACAGCAGTGGATGCTCCGGTGCAGTTAGACTATAGTTTTAACAACACAGTCTGTGGGACGACTTGCCCCGCAGGCAAGGTAAGGAGACAAGCTTCATGGGCGCTACCGGCATGTGGTTGCGCAAATCCGATTCCCCCTCCACCGGCGATCCTCCGGTTCTGGTGGTGGTAGAAGGTACGGATCGGCGCACCGTCGTGCTTGACCACTTTCCCTTCACCATCGGCCGCCGCACCGACCGCGATATGGTGATGGCCGATCCCCGGGTCTCGCGTGAGCACGCCCACTTCCTCCGCGAGCCCGACGGAACCTTCATCGTCGACCAGGGCAGCCGCCACGGCACCTTCGTCAACGGCGAGCGGGTCAACCGGCGCAAGCTGGTCCGCAACGATCGCATCGAGTTCGGAGTGCAGGGCGCGGCTTACGTCCTGTTCAGTCCCGACCGCTCGCCCTCCAGCGCGGCGCAGCAGTTCCTGAGCCAGTTCTCCACCTGGAAGCCGGCGAGCGGAGCCGGCTCCGACCTGGAGATGCTCGGTGTCTTCCTGGAAGCAGCGCGCAAGCTGAACACCAGCGGCGTCCTGGATGATGTCCTGCAAACCTTGCTGGAAGCGGCGCTGCGTCTCACCCACGCCGAGCGTGGATTTGTCTTCCTCCGCCATCCCGATGGCGAACTTCACCTGGCCGCGGGCCGCGACAAGACCGGCGAAAGCATCAGCGATGACAGCACCATCTCGCGCTCGGTGTTGCGCGATGCCGCCAATAGCGCCTCGGAATTTCTGGTCACCGACACCGACGACACCGGCAAGCTCGCCGGCCGCGAGAGCGTGGTCGCTCACAATCTGCACAGCGTCATCTGTATTCCGCTGCGCAAGACCGTCATCAAGGACAAGGCCAAGGACGACACCAAGGGCGGTCCGCACGTGCAGGGCGTCCTGTATCTCGACGCCCAGTTCCTCTCGGGCAAGCTCTCGTCGGTGAGCCACGACATTCTGCGCACCATCGCCAACGGCGCCGCAACCCTGGTGGAGAACGCCTCGCTGGTGCAGTCCGAGGACGCGGCCAAGCGCTATCGCCAGGAGCTGGCCATCGCCGCCGAAATCCAGCAGCGACTGATGACCGTGACCGTTCCCGACGTGCCCTTCGCCAAAGTGAATGCCGTCAGCTATGCCTGCAAAGACATCGGCGGCGACTTCTTCGATCTGGTTTACACCGACAAAGGATTGACCCTGATCGTGGCCGATGTTTCCGGCAAGGGCGTCTCGGCGGCGGTGGTCGCTTCCATCCTGCAGGGGATGTTGTATTCGCAATTGGCTCTCGACTTGCCGCTGCCGGAGATGATGGCCGCGGTCAATCGCTTTCTGTGCGAGAAGGTCGGCGGGCAGAAATATGCCACGCTGGTGGTCGCGCGCTTGATGAACGATGGCGAGCTGGAGCTGATGAACTGCGGACATGTGCCTCCGTTGCTGGTCTCGGGAGGCAAAATCACCAAGCTGGAGGAGGGCAATCTGCCGGTCGGGTTGGTTCCTGGAGCGGAGTTTCAGGCGACCCGTCATCAGCCTGGGCGCCGACGACCGCCTGCTGCTGGTCACCGACGGCGTTACCGAAGCCGAAGACGCCAGCGGCGAATTCTTCGGAACGGAGCGGCTGGAAGACTGCTGCCACCTCGGACTCGTCGCCATTGAACAGGCGGTGACCGAGTTTCGTGGCGGCACAGCGCTGACCGACGACTTCACCATTACGGAGATGATCTTCCGCGGGCGGGAATTGAGGTTTGGCGGGTGGGCGAGCGCGTCGGGTTTCCCAATTTTGCACAGGTATGACTCTTTTGGGTCATCCCAGCCTCCGGAAAGTCTTGGCCGTTCCTCACTTCTGTGTTGTAATTGGGTATTAACCTTTTTAGCTGCACCGTTACTATAGATATGCTTTTGCCGCCATTCTTAAGCATCTGGTCGCCGGATCGAATCCAGTTGCAATTCGTGTCGAATGTTCCTCAGCGCAGGCTGGGCTATGCCCTCGTTCTGTTCGCGATCATGCTGACCGTAAGCCTTCCGGCTATGGCGGTTACGCGTGCCGTGGGCCATGCCAAGGTGCACCGCGGTCATGCCATGCTGCGGACAGCGTCCTTCCTCCCCACGCGTCACGGTCACTACCAGGTAGGAGTGGGCCGCTGGACTCCCATGTTCCCCGGCTCCCACGACATGCTGGTGCGCGAAAACGAAGAGCTGGATCGGCTGCAATTGCCCCGCATCGCCGACGAGTATGAGCTCACACGTTACGAGCTGGCCCAGGAGCTGGTCCCCGTCTCCGAAACCGACGGCCTGAAGTTCGCTCCCGATCTTGCCGAAAACCGGCACTATTGCCGTCCCTGGACGCGCGAATTCCTGCAGGACTTCAGCGAAGCTTATTACAACGAGTTCCATTCCAACATCCTGATCACCTCGATGGTTCGCACCGTCGAGCAGCAACATCGCCTGCGCCGCTGGAACCGCTTCGCCGCGCCGGAGTTCGGCGATACCGCTTCCACCCATCTGACCGGCGTCACCTTCGATATGTCGCGCCGCAATCTGAGCGTTCGAGCAGTACGAGTGGATCCGCACCTATCTGCTGCCGCTGCAGGCGCAGGGCATGGTCGATCCCATCGAGGAGCGCCAGCCGGTTCTGCACGTCGTGGTCTACGAGAAGTACACGGGCCGCAACGACCAGAAGAGCGCCTGGTCGGAAGCCAACGAACCCACCGAGATGAATCCCTACGGCAGCGCCACCGGCGGCGGAAACCTCCCGTAAATCTCGCTCCCTGCTTGGCAGCCCCATTAATTTCTTCCTGAAATTTGTCATCCCGACCGAGGGCCTTCTCGACGCTGGCCACTAGCCACTGACGTGTCATCCCGACTGAGGGCCTTCTCGACGCTGGCCACCAGCCAGTGAGGTGTCATCCCGACCGAGGGCTTCAGCCCGAGTGGAGGGACCTGCTGTTTCTTCTCGACCACGCACCCAAACCGTTTCTCCGTCTCCACCCGAACTCCCACACTCGTCGGGCAGCGCGGGTGCCCCATCCTCGTCGCCTTCTTTTGGCGACAGGGTGGGTTCCGGCAACTCACCACCTATCACTGACAACTCCTCCTGTCATCCCGACCGAAAGCCTTCTCGACGCTGAGCCACCAGCCACTGAGGTGTCATCCCGACCGAGGGCTTCAGCCCGAGTGGAGGGACCTGCTGTTTCTTCTCGACCACGCACCCAAACCGTTTCTCCGTCTCCACCCGAACTCCCACACTCGTCGGGCAGCGCGGGTGCCCCATCCTCGTCGCCTTCTTTTGGCGACAGGATGGGCTCCGGCAACTGACAACCAACAACTGACAACTGACAACTGCTCCTGTCATCCCGACCGAGCCCGCAGGGCGCAACAATCGTAGCCCAGGGCGTAAGCCCTGGGTCAGCCGCGAAATCGATCCGAGTCCCGCAGGGACGGCACATTGGCATGCACGTGCGCGCGTGAGTTCCGTGGGGATACCCCCCTCAAAATATATGTTGCAAACAAAGGCTTTATATCAAAGTATTGATTACATTGAAGTTATCTCGCAGCCTAAGTGCATGATTCTTAACCATTTACAAAATTCTCCGCAAAGTATTCATTCGATTGTCTTTCTCCGCAAACTACTGCGAAACAAGCACTTGCAGTTCGTACTCCGCAAACTGACAACCTACAACCGACAACTGGCTACTGACAACCGACAACTGACACAAATAGGGCGGGAGCGCCAGGAGTCAGGCGGATCCTACCCTACCAATGCCAGTATCGAATTGCACCACAATCAGGTCAAGTTACGAAAGTGCCAATTCTACCTCCTATTCCCATAATGAAATTTCGCGGCTGCGCAGAAATTCCAAAGTTGGACGAAGAAATTCACGTTCGACAAAGCGCAAGCCGTGCTAATATTCCGCCTCAGTCTAGGTGTCTGACCGAGCAGTGAACTTGAAGTTCGCCTTGCCCGCTAACCGCAGGGCTGCTCTGCCGATCCCCGGAAGTCAAATATCTCTTGCATCTGGCCCCAGCAGCCAATCCCAGGACAAGACCTGTCGAGTGGAAGCCATGCGTACTGCGGAGCATCTGCCGTTGGGGAAATTTAGCGTTTCAGAGATGGCGTGCATCGTCTTCGCATTCTGTGCCGCGGCGGCGATTACTAAATTAGGGGGTAGTGTGAGGAAACTTACCGCATCGAAGTTCGTCTGCTGTCTGGTTTTGTTTTGTGCCGTGACGGCGATCGCCTTATCTGCGCAAACATTGACCACGCTGGTAACCTTCGACGGCAACAATGGCGATGCGCCACGATCGGCTCTCATCCAGGGCTCCGATGGCAACTTCTACGGAACCACTTTCTTCGCTGGACCTCGCGAGGGTGGCACGGTTTTCAAGATGACGCCAGGCGGCACCCTCACCACAATCTACCCCTTCTGCTCTCAGACGAATTGCGCCGACGGCATTGGACCAGTTGGGGCATTAGTCCAGGGGACGGATGGCAATTTTTATGGCACCACGTCGAGCGGCGGGGCCAACGGCCAATACGGTACGGTCTTCAAAGTTAGTTCCAGCGGCAGTTTCACCAGGATCTACAGTTTTTGCTCCCACTCCGGTTGCGCCGACGGAGCGAACCCAAACGCTGGACTAGTGCTGGGCACGGACGGCAATTTTTACGGAACGACTCTCGCCGGTGGGAGCACCGGCAGCAACATGGGGACGGTCTTCAAAATCACTCCCGGCGGCACGCTGACCACGCTCTACAGCTTTTGCTCACAGGGAGGCTGTCCTGACGGAGCCCAGCCCTATGCGGGGCTGGTGCAGGCTACCGATGGCAACTTCTATGGCACGACTTTTGAAGGAGGGGCCAACCAGCTCTGCGACGGGGGTTGCGGCACGCTCTTCAAAATTGCTCCGAGCGGAACCATGACCAAGGTTCACGATTTCTGCGGGCTACAGGGGTGCGCGGATGGGTACAACCCGGAAGCTGGATTGGTCCAGGCGACCGACGGGAATCTCTATGGAAGCACCACTCAAAGTAACGGAGGTGGTCCCACCGGTGCCATCTTCCGCAGTACCCTGACTGGCACTGTGACCGCGATCTACGAGTTTTGCTCGCAAACAAACTGCGCTGACGGTTACACGCCCGTTGCAGGACTGGTGCAGGCTACCGATGGCAACCTCTACGGCACGACAGAGTTCGGCGGACTCGGTAGTGACGGGACAATCTTCCGAGTCACTCTTAACGGGGCACTGACCACGCTGCACAATTTCGACGGAGCTGATGGGAACGAGATTGTCGCAGCAGTACTACAAGCCACGAACGGCACCTTCTACGGGACAACGGACGGTGGCGGGCAGAGCAATGACGGCACGGTCTTCAGTTTGTCGGGACCCGCTCCGACCCCCGCGCAATTCGTTCCAGTTACGCCTTGCCGTCTGGCCGACACCCGGCAAAACGACAGCCCGATTCAGGCCGGTACCTCCCAATTCTTTATCGTTCCGCAGCTTGGTGGTTGCAATATTCCAGCAACCGCGACGGCGTATTCGCTGAACGTCACAGTCGTTCCCCACCAGCCTTTGGGATACCTGACGATATGGCCCTCGGGCAGGCCCCAGCCTGACGTTTCAACCATGAACTCACCCGACGCGCGCATCAAGGCCAACGCCGCGGTCGTACCGGCGGGAGCCGGCGGCGCGGTCAGCGTGTACGCCAGCGACACTACCGACGTCCTCCTCGACATCGATGGCTACTTCGCCGTCCCCGGTTCCGGAACCTATCAGTTCTATCCCCTGACGCCCTGCCGCATCGTCGACACCCGGAGCGGCGATGGAGGAATGCTGCAGGCGGGAGTCGAGCGCGATTACACGATTCCGCCAAATTGCGGCGTTCCCAGCAGCGCGACGGCCTATTCGTTCAACGTCACCGTCCTGCCGGCAGCTGGCGGTTTGGATTATCTGACGGTGTGGCCCAAGGGTGAGACCCAACCCACCGTTTCCACCCTTAACGACAACACCGGCACGGTTGTAGCCAACGCAGCCATTGTGCCCGCGGGCAGCGAGAACGCAACCGCCTTCTACGCCCACAGCAACGCCACCAACCTTTTGGTTGATGTCGACGGCTACTTCGCCGCGCCCGGAACGGGCGGCCTTTCGCTGTATCCGACTGCGCCCTGCCGCGTGCTCGACACCCGCCAGAACAATGGCAAGCCCTTCAGCGGCGAGAAAACTGTGAACGTCGTTGGCAGCGCCTGCGCGCCGCCAGCCAACGCCGCGGCCTACATCTTCAACGCGACCGTCGTTCCGCCCGGCTCGATGCCTTATCTCACCTTGTGGCCTGACGGCGAGAAGCAGCCGACAGTCTCGACGCTGAACGCCTACGATGGCTTCATCACCTCCAACATGGCGGTCGTGCCGACCAACAACGGCTCCATCGACGCTTACGCCGCTGCTCTGACGCAATTGATCCTCGACATCTCCGGCTACTTCGCGCCCTAGTCCAAAGGAAAACGCCCCTCAAGCAAAACCAGCTTGAGGGGCGCGAATGAACCGCAACGCCGGGCGCCTGCGCCCGTCCTAAGACTCCGCCAGCTTACTGACCAACTACGAACAGGTTCCCATCATTCTGGCTGTAGACTTTGCCGTCTAATCCAATGGCCAGCGGAGTGTAGGCCGCGCCCAAAGCCTCCTTCAGGAAGATCTTCTGCTGCCACTGCGTGAACACTCCATTGTGGCCTTGCGGAACCGAGTAGATGTTGCCGTCTTCGCTGGTGATGTACACCAGTCCGGTGCTGTCGATGACCGGCGCGTTCACACACCACTCGTATCCATTGGGATGGTTCTGGTCCACGGTGGTGTTCTGGAATGACCATTGCACATTCAAGTTCGAATCCAGCTGTGAAACGTAGTAGGGACCGTCCGGCACTGGCGTGCAAACCGGGTTATTGTAGGAACAGTACGCCGCCGCGGGGTAGTGATTGTCCTTGACCACGACCGAATAGGTACCGTCATGCTGATACACTCCCGCCGTGGTGTCCCAACCGAAGGTGTACGCGTTGACGTAGTTCCCCTGCGCATCGAAGTGCATAAGATGTCCCCGAGCGTAATCGTAGTTATCGGTCACGCCGAAGACTACCGATCCATCGGGCAGCACCGTCGGGGTTGACGAAGCTTCGTCGATGATGGAAGCCGAGCCGTAGGCATTGGTCACCGGATCGACGCCGACCCTGGTACCGTAGCGGCAGGAGTTGGGCTCATTGTTCACGCCCTTCCCGGCGATGGGCAGCAGTACGCCGCAGCCGTCCTTCAGCCGGTACTGCATCGACGATGCCCACTTCGGTGTCAGGTCGGGATTCACCGCAATCATGTATGTCACTTGAGAATCAAAATGGGCGACGCTCACCGTATAGACAGTGCCATCGGGCGCGACCGCAGGCGCAACATTGACTCCCGGCCGCTGCGAACCGCAGAGTTGCGTGGGCGGAGCGGAAACTCCCACCGGCGGCCACGGCAGCGTGGCAGGCCCGTATAGCGAGGAGAAGTATCCCTCGCAGCTGGTCGAATTGCCGGCAGGCGCGTTCGGTACCAGGGTCGCGTAGGTCACCGTGGAGGTCGAGTTGGTAGGCGTAACCTTCACCAGCCAGGCGTTCGCCACGTCATTCTGCTGCCACGGATTGCCGTTGATGTTCAGCTCAATGACGTTGTAATAGATGTTGCCGCTGCTATCGGCAGTCAGCGGTCCCGAGACAAACGTATTGGCAGCATTGATCGACCCGCCGGAAAAGGGATTGATGTGCGCTTCCGACTGTCCGGTGGTGGTGTTCACCTTCCACACCGTGCCGGCGGCGCCGGGAACGTAGAGACTGCCATTGGCCAGGGCAGGATGAAAGACCGGCTCCCAACCCTCTAAACCTATAAATCCCTCGAGCAAATCGGTGCCATTCGGTTCCGGCACCCAGTCGGTGTGAAAGTTCCACAGGCTTACCAGATTGTTCCCTTGCCAGGTGTAGCCTGCCACGCTCCACCACTCCGAGTTCCATGCATTAGGCCCGCAGGGCAAACCGTAGACCCACCAACCCGTCGGATAGCACGAGTGATAGCTTCCGCTCTTTTGAATCATGTAAAAGTTATTGCTGTTGTCGATGAGAGTGGACTGATAGTGCGCCGTCAGCACCCCTTCGCCATAAAGCAGCAGGTTCTCGTCTTGCTCCTGCTGGGTGAACGGGTCGTACACGATGTCGGCAATCTTCTCGTTCAGCTGTTGCCCCGAAATGTTGACCATCCCACTGTGCTGGGGATCGTGGCCCCACTGCGACCAGAATGCCTGCCCGCTGGCTAAACCAGTTAGCACGAAGAGTGATATGACAATCAGAAGAGGGGTGATGGCGGCAGATCGGCTTCTCATAGTACCTCCAGGTTTCAAAGGACGAGTGGCGGAGCGGGCCGCAATAGTAACCCAGTTTCTGGCGAAGAACAATGTCGAAGCACCGCCGTCGCAGGGTCAATCTCCGCAACCTGGGACGAGTGGCTGGAATGCCGGGACATGCGCTTGGCCAAGCTAGTGAGATGAGGAATCGGATCGAGCATGGCGAAGCGGCGGACTCTCCGCTAGGGCGCAAGCTTCCAGACGACACCGTTGCCGTACTGTCCGCCGCCCGCTGCGGTGCCGTAGAGATTCCCTTCGCCATCGAAGAGCACGCCACCGTACGGGCAACGTCCGTCGCTGCCTCCGGTAAAGTCGTAAAGGTCGGTAAATATCCAGCCCCCTTGGGAAGGACTCAGCTTGAAGATCGAGCCGTTACCGTACGCTCCATCATCGTAGGCCAGTCCATAGAAATTTCCCGCAGCATCCGCTGTCAGGTTTCCGTACGGCCCACCCTCGACGGGGCCGGCGAAGTTGTAAAGCACGTTCTCCGCATATATCGAGTTTAGCTGGAAGGCTATGCCGCCTCCATTCAAACCGCCCGAACTGGTTGTACCGGTGAGTAGACCCGAGGGATCGAAGATTACACCGCCGATTGGCGAGTATCCGTCGTTCGGTCCCTGAAAACTGTATACGACGGTTTCCATCCAGCTCGATCCTTCAGGCGACAACTGAAACACCGTACCGTTCGAGGCGGTGCCGCCGGAATTCGTTGTGCCATAGAGATGCACGTCACCACGATCAAAAGTCACGCCGGCATACGGATTCGCGCCATCGCTTCCTTCTCCCGTAAAGCGGTACAGAATTTTTTCCGTCCAGCCGCCGGCGATGGGGGACAACTCGAAAACGGTGCCGCATCCGCTGCCGCTACAGCCCACACCGCCGCCGTTTTCCGTGGTGCCATATAGATTTCCGGACGGGTCGAAAACCATGTCACCGAACAGAGGGTTGGCTCCGTCGCTGCCCCCGTTGAAGCGATAGAGTACAGTTTGGATCCAGGGGCACAACACCGCCCGGCAGACAGTGGGTGATGGTCTAAGGTTGAAAACCGTTCCGCAACCATAGCCGCCACTGCAACCACTAACTCCGCCGGCGTAGGTGGTTCCGTACAGCGTGCCGTTCGGGCCGACAACGACTCTGGCGACCGGACCTTCGCCGTCGCCGCCGCCGGCAAAACTGTAGAGCGGACGAAATACCCATCCTGAGCCTTTGCGCGAAAGTTCGAAGACTGCACCATACCCGCTTCCACCCGCACTCGTCGTCCCATACAAATTGCCTGCCTGGTCCAGGCTCAAGCCCGCATAGGGACTGCTTCCGTCCATTCCGCCGGTAAAGTTATGCAGCACGTTGAAGGTCTGGGCCTGCGCCGGCTGTAGGCTAAGTATCGTCAGCGCACAAACCAGCGACGCCGACAACGCCAGAACCCGCAGGTTACGGGTCAAGACTGATGCGCAATTTTGTGCTGAGTACATCATGATAGTTTCCTTTGCTGAATAGCGATGCGACCATTGTTTTCGAGGTTGGCGCCTTACTCCCGACCGCGTCCGACTTCCTGCTTGAAAGAATAACTGTAAATGCAAGGGGGGAGCCTGGGTGTCCCACCCTGCCGATTCTGCTTGGCGAGCGCGGCTGCCCCACCATTGTCGCCTACCGTGGGCCAACAGGAGCCTGCCCCGAGCGCAGCCGGGGAGTAGGCTGCAACCGACGGTTTTGCTCTACAATCGCGCTCAGCATGACCCCGGCGCAGCGCACCATTTTCCATGTCGACATGGACGCCTTCTTCGTCTCGGTCGAAGAGCTGTTCGATCCCTCGTTGAAGGGCAAGCCCGTCGTGGTCGGCGGGCGTCCTAACGAGCGCGGCGTGGTGTCGGCTGCATCCTATGCCGCCCGCAAGTTCGGTGTGCATTCCGCCATGCCGCTGCGCACCGCAGCCAAGCTCTGTCCCCAGGCCATCTTCGTCGACGGACATCCCGACCGTTATCGTGACTACTCGGCCAAAGTCTACGAAGTCCTGAACCGATTCTCGCCCAAGCTGGAAATGGTTTCCATCGACGAAGCCTATGTAGACATGACTGGCACCGATCGCCTGCATGGACCGCCGATGCGCGCCGCTCACGCTCTTCACATGGCAATGAAGAACGAGACGCAACTCAACTGCTCCATCGGAATTGGCACCTCGCGTCTGGTAGCCAAGGTCTGCTCCGACCAGGCCAAGCCCAACGGCGTGCTCTGGATCGTGCCCGGCGGCGAAGTCGATTTTCTCGCGCCGCTCGATGTTCGCAAGATTCCCGGCGTCGGCAAAGTTATGGAGCAGCGGCTGCACGACCAGGGCATCCTCAAGGTCGGCGACCTCGCTTCGCGCGACGAGCGCTGGCTGGAACACAATTTCGGTGCCCTCGGGCTCGCACTCTCCGGCAAAGCGCGCGGCCTCGATGCGGGCGCGTGGTTCGATGCCGACATTGGCGCGGACGAAGGGCCGCGCTCCATCAGCCACGAGCACACCTTCTCGCATGACACCAGCGATGCGCAGCAGTTGGAATCCACCTTGGCGCGCCTGTCGGAGATGGTCTGCCGCCGCTTGCGCGAGCAAAAGCTTCACGCCCGTACGCTGCAACTGAAGCTGCGCGATACCGCCTTCCACACCATCACCCGCGCTCACACCTTTGACCAGCCCACTTCAGTCGACTCCGAGGTGCTGGCCGCAATTCGTCAGCTCTTTCGCGCTAACTGGAAAGGCGATGCGATTCGTCTGCTGGGAATTCACGCGTCGCATTTCGAAGAGGAGAGCGAGCAGATCGGCCTGGTCGGGCACCGCGCCCACGAAAAGTGGAACCAGGCGCTCTCCGCTGCCGACCGCCTGCGCGAGAAGTACGGCGAGAACGCCATCTCGCTCGCCACCGGCATGAAAGCCCGCTTCCGCGAGCGGACCCATGAGAACCCGGCGGGCCTGCCGGGAAAGAAGAAGGGAAATACAGAGGGCTAGGACTCATCTGGCTCTGTCGACGTCCTTGCCTCACGCTTGAATGCATGGTGTGCGAGAAAGTTCGATATACGTGCAAGCGAGTCCCGCAAAGCGGGACGGCGACAGGATAGCCCAGCACGCAGCGGGGTCCCCAGTTCGCCGCCCTTGGGCGAACTGGGGAGGCGGAGTGCTGGGTACGCTCTCTCTTCAAATTTGAGCCCCTTCAGGGGCGGCAGATGGGATATCAATAGAGCCGACTCATCATAAAGGTGAGTGCGGTGTTAGGCGGGCTGCTTTGTATCGGGATCACATCTTTACAGGCTGCTGAAAAAGCGGCGGCTTAAGGGGTCGTGGCACGCCGTCACCTCGCCACGTGAGGCATCGCACATCCAGATTCGCCGGAACAGAATATTGATAGAAGTACGGGTAGTTCTTCGCCAACCTTCTGGAGACTCCACTGTGACCGGGACCCTGATTATTGGTTATGGGAATTTGTTACGCAGTGACGATGCCGTGGGATGTCATGCCGCCCACGAACTCGAACAGCATTACCGCGACGATCCCGAGGTGGAAGTAATCGCCACCCAGCAACTGACTCCGGAGATGGCCGAGGACGTTTCCCGCTGCGGCTTTGTATTGTTTCTCGACGCCTCATCGGCAGAGCAGCCTGGGGCAATTCGCCAAAACCGCGTCCTGCCTGGAAATGCTCCCGGCGGCTTCACCCACCAGCTGACTCCGTCCTCTCTGCTATCGGCCGCGCAGCAGCTATATGGCGACGCGCCGGAAGCGATCTGCATCACCCTCGAGGGCTGGTCGTTCGAGGTTGGCAACAGGCTCTCTGATGGCGCACAACTCCGCTTTCCGGAGTTGGTTAGCCAAGCGCAGGCGGTGGTGGAAAGTTATCGTCCGCAGAACTCGCGGGCAGGCGAGATTCTCCAATCGCGATAATTTTTCTTTCGGGCGCGGAGTCCCCAAGGTGACCCAAATCGAGTATTCACGCACGGCCTGACGAGTCAGCGTGAGAACTCAATTTTCGAACTCGTGGTGGGAGGCGAGGATCCAGGAGGTGCCGGACTTCGAGCCCGAAGGGCGGAACTAGAAATAGCCCAGCGCGGAAGCGCTGGGTAGAGTCGGGCAAAAATAACCGAGTCCCCCGGGGACGACACGGCTCTCACGCAGGCACTTCAGGTCGTCCCGAGGTGCCTGTGTCGTAGCTACAATTCGCCCTGAGCGGAGGAACAAACCATCGCATTTGGGACAAAACTAGCCGCGCCAGCGGCGGCTATGAAGTTAGCCCGGGGCGTAAGCCCCGGGTCAAGTGGGAAATTGACCTGAGCCGCAGGGCGGCGGCACCGTCGCTGGAAGGCCGTCCCGTCAAAAACCTTCTTAGGCGCCGACCAGCTTTTCCAAAACCGATTTATTGCGAATGGTGAGGGTAGAACCCTTGAGGACGGCAACCTGGCGCTTGCGGAAGTCCGCAAGGACGCGCGTCACGGTCTCGCGTGAGGTGCCGATGATCTGCGCGATCTCTTCATGGGTCAGCGCCAGCTTCACTTTGGGTTCAGTCTGGTCATGGCTGGTTGCGGTCCACTCCAGCAGCAGGCGGGCCAGGCGTTCCGGAGCAGAGTGCGAAAGCCCCAGACTGCGGATTTGCTGATAGGCGCTCTGGCAATCTTTGCTCAGATGTTGCGCCGCCTTCAGGCACGCGTCGCCATGTTTTTGCAGGAAGTTCAAAAAGTCGTCACGCTTGACGAAATTCAACTGGCAGGGCTGACCGGTCTCCGCCGTGATCTCGTAGGGCGTACCGGAAACGGTGGCGTGCATACCCAGCACTTCGCCGGGTTGCGCGATTTTCAGGATGAGAGTCTTGCCTTCAGCGGACGTCGTGGAGAGCTTCACTCGCCCTTTGCACAGCATGTAGATGCCGCGCGGCGACTGGCCTTCCACAAACAGCACCGCCCCGGCAGGATAGGCCGCCGAATACTTGATCCGGTCGAACGCTTCCAGAGCAGCCTTAGGCAGAGAGCAAAAGAAACTGTCGCTGCGGAGCTTGCAGATTACACAATTTTCAACCAGCTCAAAGCCGTAAGGTGATCCCACATGCCCTCCGACGTTACCTTTCATGCTATCACCTTGGCCATCTTTCACATCCCCCATAAGTAGGATTCCCAGTTATTGTCCGGGCTGGCAACATTGACCTCTGGGATGCCTGCTTCTTGGGTTGGGAGCGGGCCGGCATGCGAGGTAAGCGGGGCGGGTGTCGCGGCTGACAAACACGCGCGTGGTGATGCAGGTCACATGCGCCCGTATCTTGGGTCACAGACCTCCGCCCGCGGCGTGAACGACAATTCCGTCCACAACGGCTCAAAAAGGCGGGAAGCGAGGTCTCATCACTTCACCCTGTCGGGCCTGGCTAACGAACGCTCGTTCGAGAGCTGGGCGGTCAGAATCCAAGTTCTGGCCGGCGCAAGCACCCCTCGGGAGAAGACTGGACCACTCTCCTCTACCCCATGTCGCTTCCCGCCAACGGTTCTGTACCTGCTCGGTCCTGCCCAGACCAGGCTAAAGGATTTGGTAGCTCGAAACTGTGGGAGGTCAACTCGCCGATAGACAGCCGGGCCACGGGCAACTTCTGCGACCTCTCTCACGCGGACAGCGGAACCAATTCCAGGCCCTGAATTCCTTTGATGGATCACGTCACAGCGCAGCGCTTATCTCTCGGCGCTCGCTAAAGGAGATAGCACATGGCGATACCAGCAACGCAATCGGCCGGATCGGTTGAGGTCGGCAGCACCGGCTTGAACCGGTGGTGGCGGGTCTTCGGCGGCCTGATGATGAACATCGCTCTCGGCACACTGTACGCCTGGAGCGTCTTCGTAGCTCCTCTGGAAAAAGAGTTTGGCTGGAAGCGCGCTCAGACCTCCATGGTCTTCACCATCGCGGTGGTGGTGTTCGCGCTGACCTTCATTGTCGCGGGCCGTCTGCAGGACAAGTTTGGGCCATTCTGGGTTTCGCTGACGGGCGCAATTCTGGTGAGCCTCGGGTTCTTCCTGTGCGCGTACACCAATAGCCTGATGTACCTGTTCATCTGCTTTGGTGTGATCGGCGGACTGGGCAACGGCTTCGGCTATGCCACGCCGATTCCGGTGATGGCCAAGTGGTTTCCCGACAAGCGCGGCCTGGCTATCGGTCTGGCGGTCGGTGGATACGGTGCAGGATCGGCCCTATTCGGACCGCTGGCTAACTTGTACCTCATCCCGAATTATGGTGTGCACACCGCGTTTAAGATTCTGGGAGTGATCTTCCTGGTGATGACCGTGATCGGCGCGTTGCTGCTGAAGAATCCGCCAGCGGGATACAAGCCTGCTGGATGGACTCCTGCGCCCCCGACCGCCAAGACGAGTGCCACCACTCAGGAATTTACTCCCGGTGAAGTGCTGGCAACGCCGGCTTTCTACTTCATGTGGATTGCCTACGCGCTCGGTACCTCGGCTGGACTGATGGTGATCAGCCAACTCGTGCCCTTCGCCAAGAGCGTACACATCTCCAGCGCTGCGCTGGCCACCATGGCATTGTTCGTGGGAGCTGCCGGCAATGCTTCCGGGCGAATCCTGTCGGGATGGATGTCGGATGCCCTGGGCCGGTTGAATGTCCTGCGGCTGATGATTGCCGTCTCGATGGTCTCCATGCCCCTGCTGTACATGGCAGGCGGCAACGTCACCGCCCTGTACGTGATGGTGTTCATCGTCTACTGGTGTTACGGCACGCAGCTTTCGGTGAACGCTTCGGCAACGGCGGACTTCTTTGGCGCGAAGAACGCCGGTATGAACTACGGAATGCTCTTCACCGCCTGGGGCGTTGCCGGCATCATCGGACCCAGAATCGGCGGCGTTCTGTTCGACAAATACAAGAACTACCAGATGGCGTTCTACACGGCCGCGGTCCTGGCCGCGGTGGCGCTGATCTCCGAGTTCCTGGCCAAGCGTCCTAAGCATGTCTGATTGGGTTGATAGGGCCGGACCTCATAAGGATCCGGCCCAAACGCCCCTGGGCCTCATAGGTTCATTCGACGTAAATAGGTTGGTAAGGAGTCCTCATCATGGGTACCGCGACCAAGTTAGCTGAAGGGCCGGTGGTGACCAAGACGGCGAACGCCGTCGACGAATACCCTGCACCGGCAATCGTGAAAGAACAAGCCTTGCTGCAAGACTGGGCTGCCGAGCGCGATCGCTTTCGGGCCGATCCCGAAGCCTTCTGGGCGGAAGCTGCCAAGCAGTTCGTCTGGAGCAAGCCCTGGAACAAGGTCTTCGAGTGGGACGGCATTCATCACAAATGGTTCACCGGGGCGCGGACCAACATCACGGTCAACGCCCTCGATCGTCATGCCAATTCTGAGAACGGCAACCGGGCCGCTTTTATCTGGCTCGGTGAAGATGGCACCGAGCGCATCGTTACCTATCGCCAGCTCTATCGCGATGTCTGCCGCTTCGCCAACGGCTTGAAGTCGCTGGGAGTGAAGAAGGGCGATCGCGTCGTCATCTATATGCCTCTCACCGTGGAGGGCGCGATCTCGATGCTGGCGTGCGCGCGCATCGGGGCGATCCACTCGGTGGTCTACGCCGGTCTGGGACACACCTCGCTGCGCGATCGCATCGAAGACGCGCAGGCGAAGGTCGTAATCGTCGGTGACGCAGGCTTCCGCCGCGGCAAGCCAGTCGCGCTGAAAGGCATTGTGGACGAGGCGCTCGACGGCCTGGAGACAGTGGAGAAAGTTGTCGTCTTCACTCGCGATCCCAAAGCCTTCGCGCCGATCAGCGCTCGCGAAGTTGATTTCCGCGAGCTGATGAAGTTTCCTCCCGAGTGTCCCGCCGAAGATATGGATGCGGAAGATCCGTTGTTCATCCTGTACACCTCAGGCACCACCGGCAAGCCTAAGGGCGTGGTCCATGTGCACGGCGGTTTCATGGTGGGCACCACCTATTATCTGAAGTCATTCTTCGACGTTGGCCAGCGCGATCTGTTCTGGTGTACGTCCGACATTGGCTGGATTGTCGGCCACTCCTACATTGTTTATGCGCCGCTGTGCGCGGGCGTCACCACGCTGTTCCGCGAAGGCGCAATCGATTATCCCGATCCCTCCATCGCCTGGCAGATTGTGGAGAAGTACGGCGTCACCAAGATGTTCACCGCGCCCACCGCGCTGCGGATGTTCATGCGCTACGGCGAAGCCCTGCCGCAGAAGCACGATCTCACTAGCCTGCGCGTCATCGCCTGCGCGGGCGAGCCGCTGAATCCCGAGGCCTGGCGCTGGGCGCAGACTTACCTTGCCGGCGACGGCAAGTGGGGCTACGTGGTGGATAACTGGTGGCAGACCGAACTCGGCGGCCCGGCGCTGGGAACACCGGTCACGATGCCGATGCGGCCGGGCAAAGCCGGCCTTGCACTGCCCGGGTGCGAAGCCGATGTGGTCGACATTAACGGCAAGCCCGTGGCGCCGGGCGTCAGCGGCCGGCTGATCCTGAAGGGGCCGTTCCCGCAATTCATGCGCACCATCTGGAACGATCCTGCTCGCTTCGAGAAAGATTGGCTGGAGTTGCCGGGCTGCTACATCACCGGCGATCTGGCCATGAAAGACGAGGACGGCTACATCTCAGTTATTGGCCGCGCCGACGACGTGCTGAATGTCGCGGGACATCGCATTGGGACCGCCGAAGTAGAGAGCGCGCTGGTCTCGCATCCCGCAATTGCCGAGGCCGCGGCCATCGGTATTCCCGACCAACTGAAGGGCGAGGCGATTGTGGCCTTCGTGCAGTTGCGCGCCGGGCATCTCGCGTCGGATACGCTGACTGGCTGCGCTCATCGACCATGTGCAGGCGAGAGCTGGGCCCGATCGCAACGCCATCGGCCATCAAGTTCGTGGCGGCGTTGCCCAAGACGCGCTCCGGCAAGATCATGCGCCGCCTGTTGAAGGCGCAGGAGACAGGAGCGGAGATCGGCGATTTGTCCACGCTGGAGCAGTAGAGCGAGAAGCAATGCGAGCGGCGTGGCTGCAATTCTCACTGAGCGGTGGAATCAACCATCGCATTTTGGGATCGAACCAGCCGCGCAGCGGCGACATTTGTGTTAGCCGCGGGCGTGAGCCCGCGGTCAAGTGGGAAAAATAATTGAGCCGCGGAGCCAGGGTCCCCAGCTACCGCCGCATTTGCGGTTGCTGGGGTGGAGGAGCGGCGGCACAGCTACGACACAGACACCGTGGGGACGGCACGGTTCACGCAGCCTGTTAAAGGCGTGCTCCAACCTTTTGCCAGTTTCCGAAACATTCGTGCCGCACTAGAATGCATAGCAACAGCCGGGAACCACAAGTTTTTCGATAGTTCAAATTACACGTTTTCAACGGAGGCATCTCGATGTCCACGACCCAACCAGCAGCCGGCCCCAACATTGATTCCATTCTCACCGAAACCCGCAGCTTCCCGCCGCCGCCGGAGTTCAGCAAGAACGCGCACATCCGAAGCAAAGAAGACTACGACAAGCTTTGCGCCCAGGCAGCCGCCGATCCCGAAGCCTTCTGGGCCGACATCGCGCGCCAGCTGCACTGGTTCAAGCCGTGGGACAAGGTGCTGGAGTGGAATTCGCCGTGGGCGAAGTGGTTTCTCGGCGGCAAGATCAATCTCTCCTACAACTGCCTCGATCGTCACGTTGCGACCTGGCGCAAGAACAAGGCTGCCATCATCTGGGAGAGCGAGCCGGGCGAAGTTCGTACTCTCACCTATCAGCAGTTGCTGAGCGAAGTGTGCAAGTTCGCCAATGTGCTGAAGTCGCTGGGCATCAAGGCCGGCGACCGCGTTGCAATTTACATGGGCATGTGTCCCGAGCTGCCCGTCGCCATGCTGGCCTGCGCGCGCATCGGCGCGGTGCACTCGGTGATCTTCGGCGGATTCTCTGCCAACGCGCTGGTCGATCGCATCACCGACCAGGAAGCCGTAGCCGTCATCACGCAGGACGGATCGTACCGGCGCGGCAGCGAAGTGAAGCTGAAGCCCGCCGTGGATGAGGCGCTGGACCGCTGTCCGACGGTGAAGCATGTCATAATCTATAAGCGCACGGGCACCGAAGTCGCGTGGAAGGAAGGCCGCGACCACTGGTGGCACGATCTGATGGCGAAGGCCAGCGACAACTGTCCCGCCGAGCCGCTCGATTCCGAGCACCCGCTCTACATCCTGTACACCTCGGGCACCACCGGCAAGCCGAAGGGCATTGTTCACACCACCGGCGGCTACTCGGTCGGAACCTACATCACCACCAAGTGGGTCTTCGATCTGAAGGAAGACGATACCTTCTGGTGCACCGCCGACATCGGCTGGGTGACAGGCCACAGCTACATCGTCTACGGCCCGCTGCAGAACGGCGCGACCTGCGTGATGTACGAAGGCGCACCGAACTGGCCGGCCTTCGACCGCTTCTGGGCGATCATCGAGAAGCACAAGGTCAACACGCTCTACACCGCGCCGACCGCGATCCGCACTTTCATCAAGTGGGGCGACGAGTGGCCGAAGAAGCATGACCTCAGCAGCCTGCGCTTGCTGGGCACGGTGGGCGAGCCCATCAATCCCGAGGCCTGGATGTGGTATCGCGAGGTGATCGGCGGCAACCGCTGTCCCATCGTCGATACCTGGTGGCAGACCGAGACGGGCTGCATCCTGATTGCGCCGATTCCGGGCGCGGTTGCGACCAAGCCGGGTTCGGCAACCCGGCCGCTGCCGGGCATTGCCGCCGAAGTTGTGACGCGCAGCGGAGAGCGCGTTCCGCTGGGTTCGGGCGGATATCTCGTGATCAAGAAACCGTGGCCCTCGATGCTGCGTACCGTCTACGGCGATCCCGAGCGCTACATCCGCCAGTACTGGTCCGACATTCCGGGCGTGTACTTCACCGGCGACGGCGCGCGTGAAGACAAGGACGGCTATTTCTGGATCATGGGCCGCGTCGACGATGTGCTCAACGTTTCCGGCCATCGCCTGAGCACGATGGAGATCGAGTCGGCACTTGTCGCGCATCCCAAAGTAGCGGAAGCCGCCGTCGTCGGCCGTCCCGACGAGATGAAAGGTCAAGCGGTCGCGGCGTTCGTCACGCTGGAAATGGGACACAACGCTTCGCCGGAGCTGAAAGAAGAGCTGCGGCTGTGGGTGGCGAAGGAAATCGGCGCGATGGCCAAGCCCGACGACATTCGCTTCACCGATCAGTTGCCCAAGACGCGCTCGGGCAAGATCATGCGGCGCCTGCTGCGTGAGCTGGCCTCCAGCGGCGAAGTGAAAGGCGATACCACCACGCTGGAAGATATGGGCGTGATATCGAGACTGCAGGACGAAGAGTAGAACAACTCTCCACCACGGTCTAACCACACGGGGCGCGCCATGCGTCCCGTTTACTTTTGTCTGGAGATCGGACGGCTTATTTTTCTTCGCTCTCGCCGATCTTCACCGGCATTTCGATTGTCGGCCTGCCCATGCGCGCGGCTTCTTCAGCGGTGATGCCTGCCATCTGCATGCGGCGGTTCTGGATCTCGCGCAGCTCGGCCAGGACCTCGCGCTCCTGCTCGACGTACTCTTCCTCGCTGATCGAGCCTTCTTCCAGAAGGGTCTGCAATTCCAGCAGGCGTTCCTTGATAGGCGTGTCATCCGTATATTGTTCTTCCGCGGCGCGGGCCAGCGTTCGCATGACGAACTTGAATCCTGCGATGGGTGAGAGCAATAGATCGTCGATCAGGAGCATGGGGAGTCTCCAACCTTCCGGAGCACGCGACCACTCAGTCTGTGCTGCTGGGCTCAAGTTTCAGCCTGATGTTGACAAAGTTATACGGCGGCCACGGACCGGTGTACTTGAAATTCAAGCGCTCACCGAATTTCTTGGCCACCCGGTTGACGGCGGCATCGAACTCGGCTTCGCGTTCGCGCTCCAGCAGGAAAGCCGCGTTCATGATCATCTTGTCGCCGATCGGTTTGTTGTCGCGCGAGGCGACGCAGATGGCGCGCAAGGTCTCGTAAATCTCGCGAACGTACTCGGCCGACTGTTCCTCCAGCGCCTTGTCGATCATGCGGCCCAGCTGCATGCGGGCAAAATAGGTCGACTGCAAATGCTTGCGGGTGATCTCCTGGTGGAAGCGGTGGATCTCGTCGTGCTCGCGTTGCAGTTCCTCGACAATGTGATCGCGGTCCCAGGTTACCTTCAACCCGAACTCTACTTTCCCGGCCATCTGCTTCAGCACGTCCTTCACGGAAGGATAGATGCTGCGCAGCACTTCACGAATGTCGTCGTCGGTGCGAAATACCGTGCCAAAGCTCATGGGGATGATAGTGTGCGCCTTCATCACGGTCTCGATCACGTGCTCGTGGGCCAGCGCGTTCTCGCGCGTGGGATCGAAGATGAACACCGGCGTGCGGCTCACCACGGCGGCAATGTCGCCATGAGTGACCACGTACACCATCTCACCGCTGCCCCCGATGCCCATCCTGCCAAACGTCACCGGCTCCCTGGATTGGATGATGCCGTAAACGTAACGGCCCTCCTGGCGGACATCGGGCACCGGAATTGGTCCCGTCGAAAAATCGGTGGCCGGCAACGACTTGGGCTCGCGCGCCACTGCCGGCGCTGGAACCGGGGTCCCCGGCAAGTGCCGTTGGCGCTTGCCCTGAGCACCGTCGGAGGGCGCCTGCTTGGGTGAAGGAACCATGGTGAGGTGCTGGGCCTTTGGCGTTTGCTTCTTCGCGGATTTCGTTTTCGTTGGCGCTGATGGTTTAACCGAACGCCTTGTGCTGCTCATAGTTCTCCTTCAACAATCCGGAAATCGTTTCCAGCAGTTCCTGGATATCAATCGGCTTGAACAGTACTGGGATGCCGAGTTCCCGGGCGTGATCGTTCGCCTCAGCCGTGGCATATCCCGTCAGCAACACACTCGGCAAGCGGGGGTTCCTGCCACGCGCAAAATCGATCACGTCGAAGCCGCTTTTCTGTTTCTCCAGCGAGAGATCGCACAGCAGAAGATCGATCTCTTCCTCTGACAGCGCTGCCCGAGCTTCGTCCGAGGACAGGGCGGCGCTTACCTCATAGCCTTGCTGTTGCAGTATGAGCCGGTAGGTCACCAGGACATTGGGCTCATCGTCTACAACAAGGATATGCGACTTATCTTTCATGCAAGCACCCGGTCTTCATTGCGCTGCTGGAATTTCAATCGCGAAAACGGTTCCCCGGCCTACGGTACTGCGGACCCGAAGTTTGCCGCCATGGTTCTCGATGATTCCTTTAACAATCCACAATCCCAAACCCGTTCCCCGTTCTCCCTTGGTGGTGACGAAGGGTTCGAACATGGAATGCAGCAGGTTCTGGGAGATGCCGCATCCGGAGTCGGCAATCACGATGCGGATGACCTCCCTTAAGTCATCCTTGCGGACCAGGCGAGTCCGCACGCGCATTGCGCCGCCCTGGCTCATGCTGTCCTTAGCGTTCACCACCAGGTTCGATAAGACCTGGCGAATCTGGTCGGCCGATCCCAGGGCTGGGGGCAACGTATCAAGTCCTTTTTCCACTCGAATGCCCGCCCGCTCAAGTTGCCGGGTAAACAGCAGCAGCGTGTCTTCTACCACGCTGTTCACGTCGAAGTTGCCGACCTGCTCGGTGTTGCGATAGAGACCGAGCATCTGGCGGACAATGCGTGCGACGCGCTCGGTTTCCGCCTTCAGAATCTCGTATACCGGCGTGGCATCCGTCTCGATCTTGTCGGTCAGCAGGAAGATGCAGTTCTTGATCGCCTCCATCGGGTTGTTGACTTCGTGGGCGATGGTCCCGGCCAGGCGGCCGGCCACGGCGAACTTCTCCATCTCGAGCATCCGCCGCTCCATCTTCAACTGCTCCAGACGGCGCACCGCGGTCAGGTCACGCAACACGGTGACGGTGTACGCCACCAGGCCGCGCTCGTCGTAGATTTTGCCGGAACGCGCGTCGTATTCCACCTCTTGATAGGTTTCCGGATGAGTGAGCTGAATAGGAGCGCTCTCGCGATCGGAGAAGGAGTACGTGAACTGCGTGATATAGGCATCCAGCGTGGCCTGGTTGCGGATGTTGAGCGCCGTGCGGCCCTCTTCGGAGCCGAACAACTCCTGCGCGCGAGGATCGAGCAGTGCAACCTTGGCATCGCGATCGCAAACCACAATGGGATCGCCGACGTTTTCGATGACCAGATTCAACCGGTCGCGGTCCTGGCGCACGACCTCCTCTGCCTGGCGGAGTTTGTCATAATTGGAGCGCAGTTCATCATCCGCACGCCGCAGGTCGGTCACGTCGCGCAACACGCTTACCATGCCGGTGCGCCGGCCATCGGGGGCGAAGCTGGGCGCGGAGACCGCCTCAAACAACACTTCATCGCCTTCAATTGCATCCACCAGAGTCATGTCGCGCGAAGAGTCATTGCCCGAAACCACCATGGAAGATAACGCCGCCGAGAACAGCAGGTTATTCAGTTCCACGGCGCGGACCCGGCCTTCACTTACATCCTCAGGCAGCCGGAAGTAGCGTTCCGCCGCCTTGTTCTGGGTGATGACGCGGTGCTGCGGATCGGTCAGTATCACCGGATCAGTCATACTCTCCATCACCGTCTGCATCTGGGTGATGATGGTCTCCATGTCGACCATGCGGTTGTGATAGTGCTCGACCTTGAAGAGCCGCGAGAGGTACCGGTTGGCCAATTCAATGAGGGCACGCAATCCGGAGATATCGGCTGCGGTGGCGGTGGGACTTACCTCGACTACCACGATGGCGGCGTAGGCCCGCATGTCGCAGATGCCGCAAACCTGCTCCTGCAGCTGCAAGCGAAGTCGCGAATGAAAATTTTCTACCGCGATGCACTTGCGGCCGCGGGCGCGCTCCGCTTCCCAGCAGGCCGTCCGGTTGCGGTAGATCAGTGGGTAATAGTAGTAGCTGGGAGTACGCTTGGCCCGGACCAGCTCCGGCTGTTGGCTCTGGAGTATGCGCACCAGTGGAGTTTCGACAGCGAACAGCGAGCTGCGGAAACGTTGCACCAGGCCCTTGGGGCAGTTCAGCGAGGCGACGGGGGCGATCTCGGAGGTCTCGAAATCAACCTTGGCCACCAGCGCCCGGGGATGCCCTAAGGCAACGATCTCTTCCAACAGTACGGGAAAGATCTCGTCGCTTCGCTCCATTCCGAGCAAGCGAAGGGCGGAACGGCGATTCCGCCCGGTGACATCGGGACTATCGGAGGGCACGCGCATCTGCGGGGAAGCCACTGCAAGCTCTCCTGGGTATGAGCTCCGCTAGCGGACGGCAGGCCGTCGCGCGCGGGCCGGTCGCCGCGTCGTTTCCACAGTCGTAATTTCCTCTTCCTCGCCGGATCCCAACTGCGGACGCGATACCAGTCCGGTGAGCCCAACGGCGTCGGCGTACTTTAGATAGGTATCAATGGAAGCCACCACGATGCGCGCCTCCACTGTAATCAGGTCGATGCCTACGAGTGAAATACGCACCCAGGCGTCGATCACGATGCCCTTGTCCAAGACCCGATCGAGTACATCGATCAGACTTGAGCCGCCCGAAACTCTCTCAACTGCCATTGCAGATCCTCCTGCCGATCTCTATCTCTGAGTCCTTAGGCTTGCGTCAAGCTTTCTTTCTCTTTTTGTTGCTCTTCTTCGAAACCGTTCTGACTGTCTTAGCGGGCACCTTGGGCGCCGGCAACTCGGCTCCCGGTCCGGCTCGTGGCAAACGGGTGCGGGCCACCTCGGGAAGGCCAGCGGGATGGGTGAGGTTGGGATCGAACTTCCACCAGTTCAGCCCGATCTCCTCGGCTTTATCGACCGAACACACCAGAAGGCGAATGCGGATGGTCAGCAGTTCCACATTGGCAAGCGATACTCGAATATCGCCGGCAATTACCAACCCCTTGTCCAACACCCGGTCGAGGATGTCGAGCAAGTTTGCCGTTCCCGAGACGGTAGGCACACGATCCATAATTGATCTTCAGAAAAAGAGAATGCGTTTTAGCCGGAGTTTTCTTGTTCCATCCCACTCCCCCACTTCGCAGGATGGAAACCCACGCTTCGACACAAGCGCGTATCCTAGCGGACACGGAGCACACTGTCAATTTGCTCCGGCTGCATTCCCGACGAAGGTGGCGGCCAGCTGACGCGAGTCGATTTTCTCCGTTAACTTAGATGCAGACGGGTTGCCTGGAAGGGCCGCTTGGGACCAGAAATAGGAAATATTTCTTTCTTTGGGGAACTCTGAGATTGGCCCAGCCGGCTCTCCTTATCGAGCCACCATCCCGGACTTCCACTTGAACATGGCGCCCAGGCAGCCTAGACTCGGGCTTGTGAGCGCCTGTGACGCTCGTCACAGCCTGCTGGTACATGCATCGGCGAAGATAATAGGTCGGGGAACGCGGCGGGGCCACACTGCCGGAATCAAGAAAAGGTATTGCATGGGTTGGATCGAGAACAAGTTCGAGAAAAACTTTCTGGTGACCACGGTCGATTACGTCTTTAACTGGGCGCGCAAGTCCGCGATTTGGCCCATGACGTTTGGCCTGGCCTGCTGCGCGATCGAGATGATTGCCGCGTCCACGTCGCGCTTCGACATCGCGCGCTTTGGCTCGGAGGTGTTTCGTCCCAGCCCGCGACAGAGCGATCTGATGATCGTCGCCGGCACCGTCACGCTGAAGATGGCGCCGGTAGTGAAGCGCATTTACGACCAGATGCCCGATCCCAAGTGGTGCATCTCGATGGGGGCGTGCTCGTCAGTCGGAGGCCCATTCAATACCTATGCCGTGCTGCAAGGCGTGGATCGCATCGTGCCGGTCGATGTTTATATTGTGGGCTGCCCGCCGCGGCCGGAAAATCTCTTCTACGGACTGCTGCGCTTGCAGGACAAGATCGACAAGATGACCATCGCGAAGAAGCCCACCGAAGTGCGTTTGCGCGAGGACATGGTCGACAATTTCAAAGAGCAGATCCGTATTGCGCAAGCCAACTTCGCCAATCCCGAGCAGCTGGTGCAGCCGGTGGGAAACGGCGTGGGCGCAGTCCGGTAAATTTCACGTCTCGAAAAACCCTGGAAGTTGGCGTTGCCAGTGTATACAGCTTCACGGCCGCTAAAAAACTCAAAAGCAGATCCTCGTCGGCCTAAAGGCCTCGTCGTGATGACAAATCTAAGGGAGCTGTAACGGCGCACCCTTCGGCAAGCTGAGAGCAGGCTCTAAACGCGTGCCCCTTCAAAGCAGCCTTCACCAATATCGCTCTCGGGAACACCGCTTCCCTGCCACTTCTGTGCTGTGAGTGGCATTTTATTGGCCAACTATTTACCTGCAGCCTCTTGTCATTGGCCTGCCTTTTCCATAGCATCTCAACAGAAAACCGGCCTGCAAAGTTGGTGTTGGTGGCAACCGTTTTTTGAACCAATGCTCAATGAACAGGGGACTCGACTCGTATACGGTTCGGTGTGCAGTGCTTCGCCATGCGGAGATGCCTAAAGAGCTGCGGCGGGTTCCCACCGTATAATGCGGGTTCATTGACGGCCCACCGAAACACGGCCCCGCGGGTCGGTTTTTTTGTTAGCTCTTAGCAATTAGCTCTTAGCCTTTAGCAAACAGTGCTCCTGCCCCACATCCGCGCTCTGCGCCGAACAGATTTCCGGCCTCCCGCCTGCTAAGAGCTAAAGGCTAAGAGCTAAAAGCCACCCTGAAACTCCCCGGCCCCATTTGCGTCTAAAATAACAACGTGTTTCCCCGTTTATTTCACCTTGGCAGTTTTAACCTCCCGACCTATGGCCTGATGGCGGCGCTGGGCCTGATCTTCGGCCTGTTGCTCATCGTTAGACTCGGCCGCGAGCAGGGTCTCGATCCCGACAAGCTCTGGAACCTTGGCCTGATCGCCATTCTCTCCGGCATAGTGGGCGCGAAAGTGTTGATGGTCCTGGTCGACCTCAGCTATTACAAGGCCCATCCAGCGGAAATCTTCAGCTTGTCGACGTTGCAGGCGGGCGGAGTCTGGTCGGGCGGATTCCTGCTCGCTCTGGCCATGTGCATCTGGTACATGCGCACGAACAACATGCCGGTGCTGCGTACCTGCGATGTGTTCGCACCTGGCCTGGCGCTGGGTCATGCGTTCGGGCGCATCGGCTGCTTCGCCGCCGGATGTTGCTATGGCCGCGAGACTCACGTTGCCCTGGGCCGTGACCTTCCACAATCCGCTGGCAAACGAGATCGTGGGCACTCCGCTAAATATCCCGCTGCACCCGACGCAGCTCTACGAGATGGTCCTGGAACTCTGCAACTGCCTGTTCCTGGTGTGGCTGATCCGGCGCAAGAAGTTTGAAGGCGAGATCATCGGGACGTACATGATCATCTATGGCGTGGGGCGCTACTTCATCGAGTTCTTCCGCGGCGATCCCGGCCGGGGCGAGTTCTTGGGCTGGATGAGCGGCACCCAGGCGATTGCTATTTGCCTGGTGATTTTCGGCGGATTGCTGTGGATGCGGCGGGTGGCGCTGGCGCCGCCGGTGGCGGTTAAGGCGGCAAGATAAAGGCGTTTTCACCACGGAGGCACGGAGAACACGGAGGAATTTCGAATTCTTCGTATGTCGCTGTTCCGACCTTACCGCGAACCAGGATTCCGTGGGCGCCCAGCGAGAAAATTTTCAGATGAGTCTGTTTGCCTTCAATCTTCGTGTTCTCCGTGCCCTCCGTGGTAAATTTCGCTTGTGGTTACCGCTGCCACCGCTTCCCAATGACCATCTCCGTTCCCGCCGAGGCCGCCGGCCAGCGGCTCGACCAGTTCCTCGCGGAGCAGATTCCCGACGTCAGCCGGGCGCGGGTGCAGCAAATGCTGCGCGAAGAAAAGGCGCTGGTCAACGGCGCGATTGCCAAGTCGTCGCTGAAGCTGCGCGGCGGCGAGCAGATCACCATCCTGGGCGAAGCGCAGCGCCCGCCGCTGCGAGCCATCGCCGAGGACATCCCTCTCGACATCGTTTACGAAGATGCCGACCTGGCGGTCGTGAACAAGCCTGCGGGAATGATGGTCCACGCCGGCGCGGGCGCGACCGACGACGAGCGCAATCGCGGCACGCTGGTCAATGCTCTGCTGCATCGCTTTGGCGCGTTGTCGGAGGTCGGCGGCGAGCTGCGGCCCGGCATCGTGCATCGCCTGGACAAGGAGACCAGCGGGTTGATCATCGTCGCCAAGAACGATGTGGCGCACCGCAAGCTGGCGCAGCAGTTTTCCAAACGCGAGATCAAGAAGCGCTATGTCGCGCTGGTACATGGCTGGCCGGCGAAAGACCGCGGGACGATCAACGATCCCATCAGCCGCGATGCGGTACGGCGCATACGCATGAGCACCCGCGGCAGCGCGGGGCGCTCGGCCATAACGCATTACGAAGTGCGTGAGCGAATCGCGTCAGCCTACGGAAAGTTCGCGCTGGTGGATGTGCGGATCGAGACCGGACGAACACACCAGATCCGTGTACACATGTCGTCGCTGCGGCATCCGGTGGTTGGAGATGCACTGTATGGAGCGGCGAAGGAACTGAAGCGGGTGGGGACAACCATTGGGACATCGCCGCCGGTGCTCACGCTCGGCCGGAACTTCCTTCATGCAGCCGCGATTGAGTTTTGGCAGCCGCAAACTGGGGAGGCGGTGAAGTTGGAGGCGCAGTTGCCAGAGGAACTGGTGAGGTTCTTGGAGAAGTTGCGCGGGTAGGTCGAGCCGCGCAGCGGCGGCATTTGTGTTAGCCGTGGGCGTAAGCCCGCGGTGGAACGGAAAACCAAATGAGCCGCGGTGCGGCACGTTTCAGGGTGAAACGGTTCTTCGGGAACCTGCCGTCCCTGAAGGGACTTGGAATCCTTTCAATGCACTCTTACCGCGGGCTGACGCCCACGGCTAAAACAAATGACGCCCTCCGGGCTGTCGGCCAATGGGTGGAGCACGCCTTTAGGCGTACATGAAGGACAACGACAATCGAGTCCACGCTTTAGCGCGTGAGGTAGGTCCTTCTTTAGCTCAGCGGCTAAAGCCGGATTCTCTGGTTCGCTTAACGGCACGCCTGAAGGCGTGCCCCTTCAAAACAAATCGAAACCGGGTTGTTCGGCGGCGTGAAGGCGTGTCCCTTCAAAACGATTTACGGCGTCTTCGCTCCCGGCTGCGCCGGCAAAGTTGTGAACGTCAGGTCCTTCATGGAGCCGACGTAGCCCGCGCGATCCACCGATCTGGTGCGGAAGTGATACGTCGTTCCGGGCTCCAACCCGGTCAGATTCACGACGTGCGACAGAACCATAGCCTTATCGAGCGGAGAGACTTGCCCATATTTCTCGGTCTTGCCGTAGATGAGCTGGGTTGTGGACGGTTTATAGGTTCCCCAGAAGATGGTCGCGGTCGTGCTCCCAATCGTGCCTGCCTTGCAATTCGGAAAATGGTTGGGATCGCAATTCACCTTCTCGCTGATCGGGGGATTGGTGTCAGCGTAGGGGCCAGTATAGGGATTGTTCTCCTGCACAACGCTGGAGGTGGTCAATCCCTGACGATAGCGTACAAAGTCGAAACTGAACTCGAACTCCTGGCTAAACTGCTTGCCGCTCCAACTGTAGCCTCCCTCGGGATCGTCGAAAGCGTGCTGGAAGAGCAAGTCTCCGTGATCGCGCTCAACCGTGTCGCCCGTCTGCACCCAGTACCATGCGTAGGCCACCGACACCAGGTTATTGAGTGCGCCGTAGCTGATACTGTGATTGGGCGGCAAAGTGTAACGCTCGTAGATCAGGATATTTTGCTTGGGCACCCAGAGGTCGCGCCACATGGCGTCGAGCGTCTCTTTAATGACCGGCAGAACGCGATAGTCGGGATGGCCCTCGGCCAGGTTGAGGTCGTACCAGTGGATGAGCGTCTCCATTCCAATCCCCAGCATGAAAGGATGGACCGAGCCGGCCAGGCCACGGTTGGCCATGTTCAGATTGCCCATGACCTTGTCGATGTTGCGTTGCAACAGCGGCCAGCGCGGCGCGCCGAGCATCTCGTTCGCCATCCAGGCGTTGCTGCGGTAGGAGTTCTCGCGGATTCCGCCCGGATCAACGTAGCCGCATGACTGTTTTTGCGGTCCCACGGTCGCCACCGCCGTGATGCCATTTCGCATTACTTCTGCTTTGGTCCGGTAGAAGTTCATTGCCATCCCATAGGGAAAAATGGAATAGCCTGCCATGGCGCCATTGTTGGCTACCAGGTAGTTTGCGTAAGGATCAAGCAGCGTGAGCGCGCAATGCTGCCAGGCCGCATGGTTCGGGTGTCCGGCTGCGGCGGTGTAGGTGTCGATGCTCTGATACACGCGGCCGCCGTCGTAGAACCAGGCATCGCCGGTCCAGCCCCAGTTGTCGACGAAGTTGCCCGCAGTGTTTTGTTCATCGCGATAGAGGCACCACCTCTTGCCCAGATCGAACATTTGCTTTTCCCAGGTGGCAAGTCCGGGAATCGGCTTGGGCGTTAATTCCGGACGCGAAGGCGCCGTAGGAGCCGGCTGCACGGTGAATTCATAGGTCCCCGTCTGCGCCTGTCCATTGCTCTCCAGGGTGAAGGCTACCGAGTATTTTCCTGGAACAGTATTGGGCGCGAGCCGCAGACGGATGGTCAGGTCGCGAACGTTGGCGTTGGCGCCGGAACAGTAGCCCATGTTCCGGTCGCGGTCGAGTTGCTGTTCCTCTTTATCGAGTCCGGTGGAACTGCCCCACTCGCAGGAAAAGTGGACACTGATGGTCTCGGGATTCCCCTTGTCCGCGCCCAGGTATTTCACTACGCCGTCGCTGCTGTTGTTGTATCCCCGCTCGTTGCGGATGTAGAGGTTCGTGCCGGTGGGCCCCGCCAATATGATGGGCTTCACCTGAAAGTACATGTCGTAGCCAGGGAAGGCTTCGTCGGGACCGAAGGTATAAAACTTCATGCTGGGCGGACCCATCGGGGCGGCGGGCGCGGTGCGCATCGCGATCGACGGATTCTTGCCGTCTTGCGTCTGCGGCCCGGGAGCGGTGGACATCTCGCCTTTGGCATCGACCGACGCAACGTAGATGTAGTAGGTACCGTCGCCCGTCTTTGGGTTAAACGGGATCAGTTGATCGACGGTGACGCGATGGGTGGTAACGAGCGCAGGATCGGCAACTGGGAGGGCCCAGCGGTCGGCCTCGAAATCGGTGCTGTAGGAGATCAGCACCTGCGAAGTGCCGGGATGTGCAGTGTCCCATACGACGTCGACGGTAGTTTGGGTGACGTTCTCGAAGTGGATGTTGCTGATCTCATGTGGGCGCCCGGTGCTCGCGAGCAAGCAGGAACTCCACAGCAGGACCAGCGATCCGCACACCACAGCACTGCGAAATGATCTAGAAATCATGATGCAAGCATATCCCTCATTCATTGTTCGAATAAACATATTAGACGACATGATTGTCCGGAGGTGTGTGCAACGGCGTGACGCCTGCCATTCGCAAGTTCTTCTACCGAGTTTGGGTTGCAGCTTGTTCGATCAGAGCCGCAACCTCCTTCGGGTGCGAGACGTAGACCGCGTGACTTGCGCCTGCAACTTCGACCATATGGCTCTTGGCTCGCGTGCCATACCACCGTTCGAGGTCAGGATTGATCGCTCTGTCGCTTCCGGCGACCAACATCCAGCTTGGTTTGCTTCTCCACGCAGCCGTGGTAATCACTGCGCTGAAATTTTCAGCTTTATTCAGCACCTGCGACCGCGCCATGAAAGCAGCCAGCGGAGCAGGAAGGTCGGCCGCGAAGTATTGGTGAAACTGCGCGGGGTCAATATAAGTGAAACCGTCGGCAGTCTTCTTGATGGCGCCGGATTTGCCGAGGTCGCTGGGGAATCGCTTTCCGTCGTCAGCCTCGTTCTCTCCCGCGTCCGGCATGTGGGCCGCAATGTACACCAAACCAACAACCGATGGGTCCGTCCCCGCTTCGGTAATTACGGCGCCGCCATAACTGTGAGCGACAAGAATGCATGGCCCATCTTGCAGGGCAAGAATGCGCTTGGTCGCGGTGACATCATCCTGGAAGGACGTCTCGGGCTCTTGCACGATGCTGACGTTGTATCCGTCCTTCAGAAGAATGTCGTAAACGCCTCGCCAGCCAGAGCCGTCGGCCCAGGCGCCGTGAACGAGAACGATATTCCGAATGCGATGGTCCTGGTTCTGCGCTGCAAGCGCGCAGCAACTCAACAGCAAGGATGCGATGCAGATGAACTGCAGCGTTCCTCGCACTACTCGAATAGACCTTGTTGGGTTATTCATTTTGTCGCTCCCTTTTGCGAATTGAGTTGTTACGAGAGCCTGTCGAAGGGTCGGGCCCGGATGCGGCCCCGAGCAACCTATAAGGTGCGTCCAGGAAGCGGTTCTGACTCCCCCGACGCAGGATGCGCCAACAGCTATAATAAAGCTCTGAATGAGATTCTGGTTGATTCTGGTTTTAGCGACGGCGCTGCCGTGGGGGCTGGCCGCCCAAGACACGCCACAACAACAGCTTCCCACTGCGCCCTCGGCGATAAAGTATCCGCCACCGCCGGCCGCTCCAGCTGCGCCAACGGAACAGACGACGGCGCCGGCAGCCACGCAGCCTTCTGCTCAGAGCGGTAGCAGCTCAACCGCAGCGCCGCAGAGCGGTGCACCACCCAGCAGCGGATCACCACCATCCTCGCAGTCCGGGGCGGCGGCGAAACCCGGCGCGAGTTCGGCGGGAACCCCCGCGGGTGACACCGATGACACGGTCACGGTAATTCGCAAACGGGTCGACGAAGTGAATGTCGTCTTCACGGTTACCGACAAACGCGACCACTTCGTGAAGGACCTGACGCAGACCGATTTCCGGGTGATCGACAACGACAAGCCTGCGAACATTCAGTCGTTCAGCCGCCAGACCAACCTGCCGCTGCGCGTTGGCCTGCTGATTGACGCCAGCAACTCTGTGCGCGACCGCTTCAAATTCGAGCAGGAGGCGGCGATCGAGTTTCTGAATCAAATCGTTCGGCCCAAGTACGACAAGGCCTTTGTCATCGGCTTCGACACCACGCCGGAAGTAACTCAGGATTTCACCGACGACGCGCAAGCGCTGTCGCATGGCGTGCGCATGTTGCGCGCCGGCGGCGGCACCGCCATGTACGACGCCATCTACTTCGCCTGCCGCGACAAGCTGATGAACGCCGACAAAGGCCTGCTGGCCACGCGGCGCGCCATCATTCTGTTGAGCGATGGGGAGGACAATCAGAGCAGGGTGTCGCGCGAGGAGACGGTGGAAATGGCGCAGCGCGCCGAAGTCATCATCTATGCCATCTCGACCAACACCAGCGGGATCAAGTTACGTGGCGATAAAGTGCTGGAGTACTTTGCCGAACAGACGGGCGGCAAGGCATTCTTCCCGTTCAAGATCGAAGACGTGGCCAACGCGTTCACCGAGATTTCCGACGAACTGCGCAGCCAGTATGCCATTTCGTATAAGCCGGCTGACTTCATTCCCGATGGCAAGTACCGCAAGATCGAGATCCTCGCGGAGAACAAGAAGTACCACGTGCGCGCGCGCAAGGGATATTACGCGCCACGGCAGTAGTAGGAACAGTTGTCAGTTGCCAGTTGTCGGTTGTCCGGGGAGCTAATTGGCGAACACGAACTGGTACGTCAATGCACTGTGTTCGTCTTCTGCAACATGTGGTCAATCACACGTTCTCCCGGCAACCGCGCGCTTCTGATGCTCTACTGATCGCTCAGCACCAGCATCTTGTTCACCTCATAGAACGGGGCTGACGTCAGGCACGGACCCGATCTGCGGTAAAGACAAACTCCGTTCCAGCATCCCTCCTTCTGGAAACCCATTTTCGGATCGACAAGCGGACCCAGCGTTACCAAAGCGTTGAAATTCAGCATCTGCCGCTCCAAGCTGAAATTCGGGTTGGCGAGAAGAATAGGCACATTCTGATGCAGGTGAACATAGCCGCCGGTCAGGTCCCAGGGAAGCCGGTAGAGTCCGACCCCGCAGACCGACGGATCGCGGCTGAGACGGTCGAGAGCGATTAAGCCCCCGGCGCCCACGCCCCAGTGGAAAAACCAGCGGGCGAAAATTCCTGAGGTGAGCGCGAAAAAGACCAGGCCAGCAAACACGACCGCTCGCGGCGACAGCGTTGTTTTTCGCATTGCAGCCAAGGCCGAGACAATCTCGACAAAACCCAGCGCGGCCAGGGTAATCAGAATCGGGATCACTGGATAGACAAAGCGAAATTCCTTATGGGCGATGACCGAGTGCGAGCCCACGACGACGAGAACTACCCAGCCCAGGAAGGCATTGCGACGCAATCCCGCCAGGGCCAGCAAAAGCATCGGCCATAGCGACTTCGTCAACAGCAGTAGATACCAGTACCAGGGCTCGATGCCATACCTTGAGCTTCGCCCCACATTGGCTTCGACATAACGAATGTAAGACGAAAAGGGGTAGGACCAGGTGAAGGCGTCCAGCAAGCCGGAAGCCAGCACAATCACGAGCAGGCCGGCCAACAGCGCCGGCGATCGGCTGGCCCATCGTTTGTGGCAGAAATAAAGCACAGCAAATACCACCGCGGGAGCCAACTGAATTCGCAGCGCTACCGCCGCTCCCAGAAACAGCCCGGCAAGGAACAGGCGCTTCTTCTCACCCGGCTCTTCGGCAAACATGCCGAGATAAAGGCCCGGCAGCATGAAGGCAGTTGCCGCGACCTCATTGAATGCCTTGGGCCCGAAATAGACGAGCTGATACCAGAAGGCGCAGCCAGCGGCAGCGATCATAGCGGCTGCGTTTCCGCTGGTTCGCTTGGCCCAGGCATAGCCGAACCACACGCTGGTCAGGGAAAGCAGTGACAGGACGACGATGATTGCCGTCAGGTATCCTTGCGAGCCGGGCGCCATCCAGCCTGTGGCTCGCATGATTCCGGCGAGAAATGCGGGAAACGCCCAGGAGCGAATTCCCTCTCGCCATTCCCAGACGACGACGCCATATCCGTAGGCCAGACGATGCGCCGGCTCCAGCGTGTTAAAGATTTCGTCGGGCCGTTCGATGCTGGGGAGATGGCGCGCCACTTCAACGCGGAGTATCAGGGCAATAAGAAAGATCGCGATCAGCAGCAGGCCTTGGAGCGAACGCAGCTTCAGGCCAGCTGAGGCAGGACTCATCACAACATCTTAGCAAGGGGATGGTGGTGCAGTAGCCAGTTGCCAGTTGTCAGTTGTCGGTTGTCGGTTGTCGGTTGTCAGTTGTCAGTTGTCGGTTGTCGCACCCGCGCGAAATCACTCCTCCGCTGAGCGTCGGAGCGGAGATGCTGCCTTTTTTCGTCTGACCTTCGCGGCCTTACGGAGAGCGGGCTCGACGACTTTCTTCTCGAAGGCAGCGAGTAAGGTGTCTGCGGTGTTGTACTCCAGTAGCGGCAGTGCCCAGTGGTATTTACGCGGCAGGTCGTCGAACATGCCAAATGCGGGTTGCCCACGCTGCAGGATTGTCACGAACGGGACCATGTAGTCGGGCACAGTTGCCTGAAGTTCCAGAGGTACTGACCGCGGATTCGTAATGTCGGCGATTACAAACCGCGACAACCCAGCGAGGATTTTCACGGTTTCAGTCAGGTCTCGATCCGTTGGGCGGTCGAAATCGAAGATCATTGGAATGTAGCCGAGCAGTCGGAGCTTATCAGCCATTCGATCAAGCAACTCCTTGCGCTCGGTGAACCGGCCCAAGATCAATACTGCCTTTTCTCCGATTGTCGTGATGACCGTCCGGAGCTTTTGACGGCTCAGCAGCAGGTAAATGAACTGGGCTACTTCGAGGTTGTCGACCTGGATTGGGGATTCGCCGGTCTCCGTGATCACCAGGTTCGATTGGATTGCACCTTCCAGCTTCACGTCCCACGCGGAGATTCCGTAGACATGACAATCCGTCAGATTAGCACCCTCGAGGTTAGTGTTAACCAAAGTCGCCCCGCTGAGGTCTGCTCCGCCCAGGTCCGCCGCACTGAGGTCCGCCATGAAGAGGTTTGCCATTAGGAGATTCGCCTCCCTGAGGTTCGCCGAGCCGAGTTTCGCATCGAACAGGTTCGCCCAGGTAAGGTCCGCTTTACCAAGATTCGATTTGCTGAGGTTCGCCCCGCTGAGACTCGCTTCGCTGAGGTTCACTTCGCTAGCGTTCGCGTCGCTGAAGTTCGCATCGTCGAGGTATGCGGCACTGAGGTTCGCTGCGCGGAGATCTCCCCCACTGAGGTTCGCCCCGTGGAGGTCCGCCTTGCGGAGGTCCGCCGCGCCGAGATCCGGCAAAATACCGGGATTCTGTTCTCTCCACAGATTCCAGGGCGCGACGCCTTCCTTAAGCTTCGCGAGATGTTCGGGATTCGCCAAGGGGCCTGCCTGGTATGAGAGTTCGCTGCAGGGCAATGATATACGTGCGTCTCCGCCTTAGGACGCATCGCCCAGCAAGGGATGTCGCATTCGCGCGGACGAACGGATGGGGGTCCCCCGATCTGCAGGGTAGTCAGCGCCGACTGCGGCATGACGATCATTCGACTAGCCGAGCATCGGCTGCACTTCTTCCACGTTCCAGCCGGGGATTGCGCCGGGACGGCTGGCCACCAGAGCTGCCACAGCATTGGCAAAAGTGCCGCAGCGTCCGACTTCCCAGCCCTGATCGAGGCCATGAAGAAATGCGGCGGCGAAGGCATCGCCCGCGCCAACGGTGTCAGCAACCTCGACCTTGCAGCCAGGGATTTCGGTGTAGCTGCCGTCCTTGTAGATACCGCACCCGCGTTCGCCGAAGGTCACGCAAATCGTCTTGCAACTATATTGATCGCTCCAGCGGCGGCAGAAATGCTCCACCGAACCTTCGTCGCCATCGGCGTTGAGCGAGGCATCGAGGAACTCGGCCTCGCTGTCGCTCAGCTTGATCACGCAGGCATGGGAGGCGAGTTGCTCCACTGTAGCCAGGTTCCAGTTGTTGTCGCGCAGGTTCACGTCATAGAAGCCTTTGGCTGCGGGCACCTCGGCCAGCAATTGCAAGGTGGAATCCAGCGCCCGTTTCGAGGTGTGATAGAGCGTGCCAAAGTAAATCCATTGGGGCTGCCACTCCACAAGCCGCCTTATCTGGGGCCGGGTAAGACTCACGAAATCGTAGGCTGCCGGACGCACGATGCGAAACATCGGCTTGCCGTCGGGGCCAAGTTCGACCTCGGCGGTGCCGGTGGGCTTGCCGCGGCGCAGCTGCACGAACTCCGCCGAAATGCCGCATTGCTGCAACTCGCGGAGGGCGCGATGTCCGCGCTGGTCATCGCCTACGCCGCTGACGAGCGCCACTTCGTGTCCCAGTTTATGGGCGTGGGCGGCAAAGTTCAGCGGAGCACCGCCCAGATACTCGGTCGGACCGATGACGTCCCACAAAATTTCCCCAATGCTGACGATGCGCACTCGCCATCCTCCAGCTCCATCGTATCGCGGAGAGCGAAAGAACGGCGCGCCGCTTCACATTTCCGGCCACACCCTGATGTCGCCCTGGCTTTACTGCTACCGGCTACGGACGAACACCGCCGCCAGCCGGTCTTCGTATACCAACTGGAATTGCGGGTCTGTCCTAAGGACGTTCACGAGGTTGTTGGTCTGCTGCAAGACCACAACTCCAGCCTGATTGAGGTAAGGGTCGTTCACATAGGAGGGCGCGCCGTTGGCCGTACTGAAGAATTGTTCATCCAGGGCGTCACCGTAGAGATCGGTGCGGCCATCGATGGCGACAGGCTGGTCCGGCATGTACCAGGTGAGAAAGCCGCCCCAGTCCAGCGTGTTGTAGACCGGGCCCGGCGCGGGGTGCTGACGCAAATAGTTCAGCGCGTTTACAGGGAGAAAGCTGCTGATCGCACGGTCAAGGCCGCGCGCATTGAAGTCAGTGCTGCGGGCAAAAAGTACGAGTGCTATCGCGACTACGGCCGCTACTGCGAACTTTTGCAGCCAGGTTTCGCCAGCCTCGCGTTCGGCGGTTTCCGGCAGGCTGTCGGCGATGCAGGCCGCCGCTGGAATGCAGATGAACCACGCGTCGCGCATGGTGCGGAAGGCCACAACGCCGGCCATCGACAGCAGAAACAGTTTGAAAGCGTCAACCTTCCACTGGCGGCCGACCGCGAAAAACGCGAAGGCCATCAGCAGCAGTTGCACGAAGTGACTGTAGGCGCGAAAGTTCAGCGGCTGAAGTTCCCGGATTATGCGGTAAGGAACTTTGGCCTGAGAGTATTGCAGGATCACACCGTAAACATGGTAGAAATTCGGGCCGATACAGGTGGCAACGACGCAGGCGGCAAAGACCGCGGCCAGAGTTGCGGCCGGAAGTTTTGGCGGCAGCAGCCATGCGGGCGCGACTCCGCAACGTTCAGCCAGCCGCTGAACTACATTCACCGCCAGCAGCAGTCCAACCACAAACAGGCCGTAGATGAATTGGATGTGCAGGTTCGCCCACACCAGAAAGATCAGCGGCAGCCAGTAAAGAAGCTGGACGCGTCCGGTGCGATTGGCTTCCAACACCAGCGTCAAGGTCACGCAGAAAAGCATCATGGAGAAGAAGACTGGCCGCGGCATCAGGTTAAACAGAAACGCCGAGCAGGCGACGACGGCCAGAATGCAGGCCAGCCAGAATCGGCCGGAGAGACGCCGCAACATCCAGAAGATGGAATAGGCGACACCGAGCGTGAGCAGTGTTCCGTACACTCCTACGCCGACCAGGCCAAACCACGCATAGGCGCGCGACAGCAGCACTTCGTATCCCCAGCTGTAGGCTACCCACGGGCGGTCGGCTGCTGTCCACGTAAAGAGGCCGTTGTGGGGGACGGCCATGTGCTGCACAATCCAATCGCCCACCTTCAGATGCCACCAGATGTCGAGGTCGAGCACCGAGAACTTCAGATTGAAAGCGATGACGCCGACCGTAACCAGCAGCCCCGCCAGCGTCAGCAACTGCAACCACCGCAAACGCAGCAACGGGCGCAATTCGTCGAAGGCAGACATGGGTTTGAGGTCCTTAACGCCACCATAACATGCACGTGGATATGGCCGAATCACACCGTCGTGTGATGCCATGGTCCGGTCGCCAAACTTATGATGACTGAGGGAAACGGTGCGGGTGTTTTGACGATGGCAATCGAGTCGAGCGGGCAAGAACAAACATGGGACCGGATCCTGGACTGGGTGTTGCCGGTGCTGACCGTGATGGTGTTGCTGGCTTCGTGCGTTCTGGGTTCGGCGAAGAAAGAAATCTGGATCGACGAGGCCTTCACGCTACAGCTTATTACTGACCACAGCCTGGCCCACATGATGAAGGGGCTGGCCAACGCGGTCGACGGCGGAATGCCGTTGTATTACCCGCTGGCGCACGGATGGGGAACGCTGTTCGGCACCAGTCTTCTGGCCTTGCGCGTGTTCTCGTCCCTTTGTGTATGCGCCGGCGTCCTGATTTTGTGGAACAGCTTGCGCCGGGTGTTCTCCGCGGCAGCGGTATCAGTCGCCATTTTGGCCACTACCGTGACCTCCGCGACCTTGCTGCACCAAAACGTAGAAGCGCGATTCTACGGTCTGTATTTCGCCTGTGCTGCGCTGGTTTTTGCGGTGCACTTGCGGTTGGCAACTCCGTCTCCTACTCGCCGATTGGTGTTGGCGGCGATGCTGGCGCAAGGCGCGCTGGTCATGTCGCATCCTTTTGGTGTGTTCTATAGCGGCGCAGCGATAGCTGCATTGGCCTTCGCAGACTATCGCTCGCACCGGCTTCGTTGGAGACTTTATGCGGCCCTGTTCGGCTCCTGGCTATTGCTGCTGGCGTGGATCGGGCCGATTCTGCGGGTCCGCGAACTTACCCAGCCCCATAATTGGACGCCCACACCAACGATAACGGAAGTTCTCTCGCTGTTTGGCTTCGCTTCACCATGCCTCGCCTTCGGCCTTTTGATGGGCGCCGGTCTGGCTGTGCTGGCGCCGAAAATGAGCGATCGAGCCGGGACTTCTTGCGACTCCGCGCCTCTGCTCTACCACGCCTTTGCATTCCTGCTGGTGCCGATTCCAATCGCTCTCCTCTCGTGGGGAAGTACTTCATTTTTTGTCGACCGCTATTTCCTGCCTACGCTGATCGGCGTAGCCGCGCTGGTCGCCTACCTGCTGAACGTGGGGCTTACGACGGCCCGGCTGAATCTTGCTTTGCGGCTCGCCTGGTGTGTGCTCCTGGGTGTGCTGCTGGCGTGGCCTCTGGTCAGCATGGAAAAGACCAGAGACAATCGCTTCGAGGTCATCGATAGAAGCATTACCGTTGACTCGCCGGTGATCGTCCCTGATGCACAGCTCTTTCTGCCCCTGAGCTATCTCTCGAAAAAACCGTCCCGCCCCTATTACTACCCTCTCGATTGGGACACCGCACTACAGTCCCCCTCCCAGGGAGCGACTCTCGAATACAAGCTCATGCGCAACGCCAAGGCGTCCGGATATTCCAGTGATCGGATCATCGATAGCCGCCAGGCCCTCTGCCTCTCCGAGAATTTCCTGGTGCTTACCGATCCGCAGATCGCGTGGTTCCAGGAACGAGTTTTCAGCAACCCCGATTACCAGGTCGAGCACCTGGGTGATTTTCCACCTGACCGGCAGCTTTGGCTGGTGAAGAGGCTGCCGAACAGTACCCAATGTCCGAAGGACTGATGCTTCGCGCCAAATCACTCCGTATTGCGGACAAAGACCCTCCCAGAGCTGCTGCCAGTCGTACCGGCGCTTCCCAGTGGCCTCGCTAAGCTGCTGAATACTAATGAGTAGCCGGCACTCCCAGATTGGGCAAGTTTGGCACGCGGTGTGCCTTAAGTAAGGTGTTCCCTGTGCGGAGCGAAGCGCTGGGACGCTCCCGCAGCGCAAGGAGTAGAACGAAATGGACGACGGGTCGAACCTGCCTCATGACGCAAATCCGGCGTGGAAGCCGGCCCAGACTTACACCATGGTCGTAGTCTGCCTGGTGATTGGACTGGCGATTGGATACTTACTGCGCGGCTCGGCCGCTCCTACACCTCCAGCCACGGCGATGGCGGCCGCCGGACAACCGGGCGCCGATCCGCACGCCGGCATGGGCCAGCGGCCAATGCCAAGCCTGGATGACATGAAACGCATGGCCGACAAGCAGGCGGAGCCTCTGCTGACCACACTCAAGAGCGATCCTAAGAACGCCGCTGTGCTCAACAAAACTGCGCTCACCTACAAGGCCGCCCACCAATTCAAAGAAGCCATCCCCTATTTTCAGAAAGCTCTGGAGGTCGATCCCAAGAACGTCGGCATTCGTGACGACCTGGCCTCTTGCATGTATTACACCGGTGACGTGGACGGCGCTCTCGATCAACTGAACAAGTCGCTGACCTACGATCCCAAGCATGCGGGTACGCTGCTGAACATCGGGATCATGAAGTGGCAAGGCAAGAAGGACGTCAAAGGCGCAGTGGCCTCGTGGCAAACCCTGCTCAGGCTGAATCCCAACTTCCCGCAGAAGGAAGCGATTGAACGCTTGATCACACAGGCGCAGCAGCAACAAGATACGATGCCACCTTCGGATCAACCAAAGGGATAGTCTGAGCGCAAGGTGAACCAATGCTGACCAAATCTTCGGGCAAGAAACTACCGGCGTTGCTATTGGTCTCCTGCTTATTCTTACTGGTCTGCTCCGTCGAATCGAAGGACCGCAACCGCGTGTTTTCGGGACGAGTCGTCAACTCATCCAACCACGGAGTTCAAGGCGTCGTGGTTCACCTGCGACTGCAGAACGCTCCCTCAGACCAGAAGGACGCTTCCGGAAGCGAATCGGCAGGCAAGGCCGGCAACGCTCAGTGTCCGCCGCCCGAGCTGTGCGAGCTCACCGGGCACAATGGAAATTTCTCTTTTCACCAGATCAACACGGGGTTGTACGACTTGACCGTATCCAAGGGAGGCCAGGTGATCTATACCAAGCCGGAACCGTTGCTGATCCCTGAGATGCCGGTCAACACGCATCTGGAGATAACCCTCCCCGAGCAATCGCAAAACTAGTAGTACTCCCTCGTCCCACCTTGGGAATGGAATTCGATTTCCCTCAACTTAGCTATTCCAAAGCACAGCCTGCTTGGGTTACACTGCTGCCGTTTTTATACCCCCTGTTTTTTTCTTAGGTGCACTCCTCGGAAAGAGGATGATCTGGCCGCCAGCGGTTTCTTCTCATACTCCGACGTGTGGGTTTGTCCTGCCGCCCGTGTCCAGAGTCACATCTCAGCTTGAGCATTTCACTTTGAATGGAGACCCATCCCTATGTTGCGCCGCTTCCTGCCACTTTTCGCCTTCGTGCTCGCCCTGTTGCCCCTCGCAGATGCCCAGACACCATTGCGTTTGGTGAACGTGACGCCATGTCGCCTGGTTGACACGCGGCCTCCGAACGGCGCAGGCCCAATTCAGGGTGGGACATTCCAGACCTTCAACCTGCGAAGCCTGGCGCAATCGGGTGGAGTGGGCTGTAAGGCTTTCAGTTTGTCTACGGCGCAGGCTTATTCGTTGAACGTCACTCTCGTTCCGGTTAACGGAGGGCCGGTAGCCTATTTGACCATCTGGCCCACCGGGGAAAACCAGCCCCTGGTGTCGCTGATGAATTCGGATGGCCGAGTCAAGGCCAACGCCGCAATCGTGCCGGCCGGGACCGGCGGCGAGGTGAACGTTTACGTCACCAATACTACCAACGTACTGATTGACATCGATGCCTACTTCGACACCGCCAGCGACAATACTGCCCTGGCATTCTTCCCCCTCACGCCCTGCCGCATTATCGACACCAGGAACGGGAATGGAGGGCCATTACAAGCGGGCGTGGAACGCGACTATACGATACCGCCAAGTTGCGGTATTCCCAGCAATGCAGCGGCTTATTCGTTCAACGTCACCGTCCTCCCCACCCAAGGTGAACTGGACTACCTTACGGTTTGGCCCAAGGGTGAGACGCAACCTGTCGTTTCCACCCTCAACGATGGCACCGGGACGATCGTGGCGAATGCAGCCATCGTGCCTGCGGGCGCCGACAACGCAACGGCTTTCTACGCTCACGACCACAATACCAACCTGTTGCTTGACGTCAACGGCTACTTCGCGCTCGCCAGTTCGGCGCCCAATCCGCTGTCGCTGTTTACGCTTACGCCCTGTCGCACGCTTGACACCCGCAACGGTATTGGCTTGTTCAACAACACCATACCGGTGGGAATTGTGGGCGGGGCCTGTGGAGTTCCAGCCGCCACTCCGGAAGCCTTCGTGCTGAATGCTACCGTGGTGCCCGACGGCGATCTGCTTTATCTGTCGTTGTGGCCGGAAGGACTCACCCAGCCGACGGTCTCAACTTTGAACGCCAACGATGGCGCGGTCACCTCCAATATGGCGATTGTCCCGGCCGGCAGCGGCAACGATTCCATCGATGCCTACGCGCCTACTGACACGCAGTTGATTCTCGACATTTCCAGTTACTTTGGCCCCATCCCGATCGTCACCATTCAAAGCAGTTCACTGCCCAACGGGACCTTGAATGACAGTTACAGCGTGCAACTGGTGGCAACCGGCGGCGTGGCTCCGTACACTTGGCAGAAAACTGCCGGAAACCTGCCGCCGAACCTGAGCTTGAGTCCCGGAGGCCTGATCCAAGGCTCAACCACGCAAACCGGAATGTACAACTTCACGGTCAAGGCAACAGATTCCGATTCGCCCGCAAATACGGCAACCGCCAATCTGGCCATCACCGTCAGCAGCACGGGGCAACTCCTGGGGGTGACAACCACCTCGCTGCCCGCGGCCACGGTCAACACCTTCTACAACGCGCTGCTCGCGGCCAACGGCGGATTCACGCCCTACACCTGGAGCATCTCATCCGGTACGCTGCCGACTGGCTTGAGTCTGAACGCCAGCACGGGGCAAATCACAGGCCAGCCCAGCGCGTCGGGGCTCTCGCAATTTACGGTCAAGGTCACCGACAACCAGCAGAACACCGCTACCCAGGCGCTGGCCATAGCGGTGAATACCGGCAACTCCAACGGAACCCTGAATGGGCAGTATGCCGGCTCGTTCTCCGGATATGATGGCGGCAATTGGCTCGTCCTGGCATTCGCCTTCACTGCCGACGGTAATGGCAAAATCGTGGGAGGTGAGTACGACCAGAACGAGACAGGCTCCGGCTTTCAGCACGCCGCGATTACCGGAGGAACCTACTCCGTTGACTCCAACGGTTTAGGCGCCATTACGCTCGACAGCAGCATGGGAAATTTTCAGCTTCTGGTAGCGACGGCAGCTGCCGAAGATATGCGGGTAATTGCCTTCAATCAGAGCGGTTCGAATGGAGTGTGGGGTGCGGGAGTGCTACGGCAGCAAAACCCGGCCGACTTCAGCCATACCGCCCTGGCCGGGAATTGGGTCTTCGCCCTGCAAGGCTTCGATACCTCCAGTCATCCCCTGGCCGCCGCCGGCATGTATCAAGAGGATTCCAGCGGCAATTACAGCGGCAATGAGGACATTAACGACTTCGGCACCGACATCCAGGCGACGCTTACCGACGGACATCCGACCAGCAGCATTGATTCCTATGGTCGCGTAACATCGCAGGTTCAGATCAGCGGCGTCGGGACAATTAACCACGCAGTTTACGTGGTGTCAGCGAACGAAGAGATAAGTATTCGGACCGACAGCGGAGGTTCCCTGTATGTAGACAATGCTGGTCGGCAAAGCGGGACGATGAACCTGCACATATTGGATGGCAATAGCGTCGGCTGGGGAAGCCGGCAAGCCAATGCCAAGAATAGCCCCGAAAGCCAGGCCGTCGTTTTGCTCCTCAGCTTCGATGGTAATGGGAACGTTACGGAAACCCAGTACACTAATGCGAACGGCGCGCTTGGGCACTCCACCAGCATGACGACTTACACGGTCGCGTCCAACGGCAGGACCCTCATCAATCCAGGATCGTCGCAAGTTGTCTGCTATGTGTTGCAACAGAACGCGGGCTTCTGCATCAATTCAGGAGCCGGTTCAGCGGGCGCTGGGGTCGCCTATTTTGAGCCGCAGGGCGCGGGCCCGTTCGGTAATGCTTCGCTTTCGGGCGAGTACCTGGGCGGATCCCTCCCGCAGTATGTCCCCAGCACCGACAGCACAATCAACTCTCTGTTCGTCGACGGCATCGGGAACGGAAGCTTTATCACCAGCCAGAGTGGGCCGGACGGCACCACCCAGAATCAGCCCGGGAATGGAACCTATACGGTTGACAGCACCGGCTTAATCACCTTCTCAGGAGGTGGCAGCGTCATCGCGTACGGATATGTTATTGGACCGGGGAAATTCGTTATCATTTCGACCGACTTCGATCCACGAACTATGGTTCAGACGAAGTCCTCGGCGCCATAAACGGTTGCAAGCTGATACGCCGCAGCCCGCCCGCAACGGCGGGCTGTTTTTTTGTCTGCTGAGTAGGCTGAGGTTGCGATGCTTCTGAGAACGATTTCCCCGGCCGGGAAGGTCTCGTGTGCAGGATTCGATGCGGGGAGATCCCAAAGCCCGGCCAGTCTACTTCGGTGCGTCTCCCTGCGGCTCGGTGGGATGCGCCTGGTTTTCATGCTTGTGGAAGAGCTTCTGCTCAATATCCGGCCAGAACTCCAGAAAGAAATCTCCAATACAGCCATATCCCAGCGCGAGAGACGCGCGGCTGACCGTCAGTCCCACGCCGCGATCGCTCGGCGGATAGTAGGTGTTGGAGATCGTGCCCGCGGTAAACGCTCCCAGCACGTTGGAGTAGTGGAAGGTGTAGCCGCCGGAATCTTTCCGGGCGACAAATTCCTGCTTAATCGCGCTGTAGATGCGCGGTTTGATGGGACCTTCGCCTACTCGAAAGTAGCGGGGGTCCTGCTTGAATAGAGTGGGATAGATGAAGTTGCTCCACAAATTGCTGTCAGCGCCGTCGGCCAAAGCTGCGCCATAACGCTTCCCGTAGCCCGATGCTCCCTGTCCGTAGGAGGCGAAGGAGTTCGTGGCCTGCCCGACCCCTGCCGTCAGTCCCGCCGCAACAAACGTAAACGGGTCGTACAGCGTTCTAGCCATCAACTGGAATTTCTGCTTGGTAGTAAGCGGCGGCGCATTGCGGACGTTGGTCATGCCGAACATCGGCACCACGCCCAGCGCGCGCTGCTTTTCCTCCTGCTTCAACACTTCCGCAGAACTGGGGGGCGGCTGCGGATTGGCTTGCGACGGCTGCTGACCTGGCGTGGACTGTTGCGGGCTGGCCGGCGGAGGCTGAGGTGTTGCCGTGGAGGGCGTCTCGGCACTTCCCGACGGTGTGGTCTGCTGAGCAACAGCGGTAAAGGAAAGAAGGCTGAAAACGAAGGCAACGGCAATTCGGGTCGGCAATATCATTTTGAGAGCGGCGGCGCTATGCCCTTTCGGTTTGCGAGACAGGGTAACGTAAGAATATCAACTACTTTGGTTAGATGCCCGTTCCGGCGTCAGGGGAACACCGTTTCGTCCCGGTAAATCGCACCATAAGCAGTCGTTCGGTCTCAGGGGCCAGGGAGTTCCAAAATTTCTGGCTGCCCCCGAATCAGATGCCCGCCGCTGTCCGGGAACGGACGAGCGCGAGTGCCGTTACGTCATTCTTGTGGGGTGTCTTCGCAAACTGCTGCACCCCGTCGAGAATCAGGGTGGCGATCTGGCTGGCATTGTCCTGGGGCGCATGCTCAAAATGCTGCTTCACGCGGTCCAGTCCGAATTCTTCTTTCTTGTGTGCTGCCTCCACTACGCCGCGCGATACCAGCAGCAGGGAAGCCCCGTGTTGCAGCGCGGCCGTAGGTGCTTCATAGGTGGAAGCCGAGAACAGCCCCAGAGGCAGGCCGGTGGCCGGCAGCTCCGTAATTCCCCCCGGATCACGCAACAGCCCTGGAGTGTGTCCGGCATTGGCATAGCAGATGGTCCCAAGCTCTTCGTTGTAGCATCCCAGAAACGCCGCGCAGGAGCGCACTCCGGAGGCGGCGCGGCGAATGCTCAGGTTCAATTCCAGGCAGAATTCCATCATCACATCGGCTTCGTTGACGTCCTCGGGGGCGAACCGGTCCTTGCCCAGTTCCTGAAACGTCTGCCGCGCCGCTTCCACGATGCCGTGGTTCTCCTCTTGCCTCCCCGCGACATCGAGCAGCCCAAACACCACGCGGCAGCGATTGGCGCGCAGGAAGTGGTAGAAATCGCCGCCGGTATTGTTGCCGTTGACCATGCCTGCGATGTCAGCGCCGGACAACGGTGGGAATTCGGCCCGCGTGGGTGCGTCAGGCAAGGTTGCAGTGGACTCGCGTTGGAAAGAAAATTTCATAGCGGCTGGAATCATAGCCGAAATCCTGCGGAATGCAAGCTGGTTGGCTTTTCCCTGGACACAAAGCAAGACAATTTATTTTCAGAAGGGGAATAGTTTGCGGATGGAATCACCCGCCAACTCAGTGTTTCTTCGGAGGAGGTCCGTTGTTCGGGCCGCTGCTCTTCAGAGTGCTTTGGGTGACGGAGCCGTCGGCGTTATGCGCAGCCATGTGGCACACCAGGATGCAAGTGTTGGTCGGCCTCGAATAGGAAACCGGGATGCTGCCGTTCGGAGCAACCACATTGATGTCGAAGTTCACCAGCCGCTCTCCGGAGATGGTCCCGCTGCGGGCGCCCATGCCGTGAGCAGTGTGGCAAACCGAGCACGTGAATCCGGTGTTGATGTGGTTGCCGTGCTGGTTCCAGCTTGCATTCGAGACAACATTGTTAAGGTCGTGGCACTTGCCGCACATCGCATAGGGGCCCTTGATACTCAAGTCGGGGTTGGGGTACAGGTTCGTAATCAACTGTCCCGGCGCGGGCGCCTGGTTGAACTCGTAATCTCTTTCGAGGATGTGCTTAAACGTCGAGCCGTGCGGGCCGTTTGGACCTGTTCCGCCAAATTCCCGATTGTCGTCACTGTTGTGGCAATCGCTACAGAAAGTCTGCGTACCCATGGCACGGCCGTGAGTCGTGCCGCCGCTCAAATCCAGCATCGTACTGAGCAAGCTCGGCTGCGGCAGCTGACTGCTGCGGGCATGCGTAACCGGATGGCTCGACGTAGCCGTGGCGGCGAACTGCGGAATGACATTCAGTGGATCGCCCGCCGAAACCGCCCTTACCGGAAGGTATCCAAAGATGGGACTGGCAACTTTGCCCGAGCTGGTGCCGTGACAGCGCAGACAATTGTCGTACTGATTGACCGACGGATCGACGACGGTGATGCCGTCCGCCGCGCTGATTCCGGCTACACCATTCTGCGATACGCGGATGGCCGGAGGTGGCGGGAACAACGTTACCTGGTTGGACGAATGGCCGTTGTGGCAATCCGCACAGGTGGAATGCCGGTTGTTATTCAACAAGACGCTTTCGGCAGCGTCGTGCAAATTGTTGCCCGAAGGAAACGGATGCCCTACCTTGGCAAACTCCGCGTAAACGTTCGTGATGGCAGGGTTCAGGTTCGAACTGCCGTTGTGGCAGGCAATGCAGTCCTGCTCGTTCGGCTGGCGCAACAGGCGCATTGGCCCTTGCGCGTTATGCGGCTCATGGCAGGACAGACAGGCGTTGGCGGCAACCGTGCCATAGCTGCCGAGATTCGCCTGTAGCGATACTTTGTTGGTCACGATGGCGTGGGCGCTGGTCGCCCATCCCGCCAAAGGGTTAACCTGTCCGGTGATGTTCCGCGTTGGATCATGGCAGGCCAGACACATTTGCGCGTTCGAACTGTCCTTCACCAGAAAGTTCAGCGAGACCTTATCGATGGCCTGAACATGAGGGTTATGGCAGGAAGTGCATTCGATGTTCCCGTTAATCAGGGTTATCTTCCCTGTGGGATCGCCGGTTTTACCTTGCGATACCAAGGTCGAAATGATGTCGATGGCGTCCTTGATGGGCAACTGCAGGCTGAATGGATGCGAGGACTGAAGGTTGGTCCCAAACACATCCTGGCTGTACATGGCCCCGGTCATGGTGACTTGTCCGGCGACAATGGTGTTTCCGACGGCGACCGTGCCGTCGTGACAGCTCAAACACAAGTTGCTGGCGGAGCCCAGTATTGGCTGCTGACCCGTCTGGTGATAAGTAGAGCTGGTGTAGAGCTGGTAGGTCGCCTTGGTTTGCGTCTGGTTCCACAGCGCTGGGCCAGCGGCCAGTCCAGAGTGCGGAGCGTGGCAGTAGGAACACGATCCCGGACGCGCGCCGGTAATCGGCGACTTGCTGCCTGGCGTGAGATCGTGGGTGCCGATCACATCGCCGCTGATCTGCGCCCGCAGACCGCTCGCCGTCAACAATAGCAATAAGGAGGCAAGTAACAGCTTGAACTTCACTGCACGCCTCCTTTGGCCTGCTTCGGCAGCCCGTGGAAATGGAAGATCTGCACCCGGCGATTGAATGAGTCAACTACATAAATGCGGTCGCTGTGGTCGATGAACAGTCCAGTAGGCAACTGGAATTCGCCCAGCGCCGTGCCGCGATTGCCGAAGGTGTAGAGCAACTGTCCCTGGCGGTTGAAAGCCTGCACCACGCCCCACAGTCCGTCTACGACGTAGAGGTCGCCCTCCGAGTCAAAACCGATTCCCTTGGGACGGAACATGGTTCCTGACTCGTCGCCGAGCTTTCCGACGGTGTACAGAATTTGTCCGGAGGTGTCCAAAATTTGGACACGGAAATTCATCGCGTCCACCACCGCCAGGTCCTCGCCGTTGAGCCGCAGCTCGGTGGGAAAGTTGAACTGGCCCTGATCTTCACCATTGCTTCCGAAGGTCTTCAGCACGTTGCCCTGCATGTCGGTCACGAAGATCTGGTTGCGCAGAGTGTCGGTGACGTAAATCCGCTGGGCCGCGGAATCCACCGCAATCCCGGTCGGACGCTTGAAGAAACCTTCGCCGCCCTTCAGGCTGCCAATCGCCCGCTGGAATTTCCCGTCGGAATTGAACACGAACACCTTGCCCGACTCCGAATCGGTCACGTAAATGTTGTCCTGGGCATCCACGGCGACGCACTGCGGCGTCAGCATTGGGTCTTTGCCCTTTTCGACGCGCGACAGGAACTTGTACTTCTGCTGCTGGAAATCGAAGATGTGGACCCCGAAGGCGCCCGGGTCGGTCACAATAATGCGTCCGCGGGAGTCGACGGCAATGCTGTAGGGACGGACGAGGTTGCGGAATTCCGGTTCGCCGGCAACGAAGTCGAGCACACGGTTCCAGAAGCCGCGCTTGGGCTTGACCTCACGCTGCGAGCTGAAGCTGCGTTCGAAGCTCAGCTTGCGGCCGCCTTCCAGCACCATGTCCGGAGGCGCAGGCTCGATGGGCTTCGCTTTGGGCTTGGACGCCCAACCCGGCGCCAGCAGCAGGAGAAGAACACAGGCGACGTGGGGCAACAAGTTGGTTCTCGTGCGCGCTCCCGCTAGAAGAAATTGAACCACCTGGACACCCCAATATAAAACGACGATACGCTCGACGGCGGAATCCCCGCCACACTGAATCCTTGCGACAGCTGGGCGTATCCTCCCGTTATGTACATCTTACGGAGTTGGTATTGGATCAGCACATTCCTCGAGTCAAATTGGTTGGCCGACGCGACGCCCGCAGTCGACGTGTTGCTGGACGACTTGGCATAACTTGCCGCTATCGTCAGCTTGCGTGCTGGTGAACTTGATAAGCCGACGCTGTAGCCGGTACCACCATACAGGGTCACGAAGTTCTGCGGCAGAATCGGCGACAGGTTCACCGGCAGTATTCCACTACCCGTAAGCAGCCCCACGCCATCGGACTTGCCGTAGTTGCCGGTGAGGTTGACCCATCTTCCGTATCCAAAGCTGGCCGTATAGCCTTGGCTACTATTGTCCGTACCCGGTTGGTTGGTCAGCCCACTATGGCCGAAGTTCGCCCCCGCATTGAAATTGAAGCTGCCCCAGCGGCGTCTCACGTTACCCGAGTAGCTATAGTAGGAAGTCATGTAAGTGATCAGCAGGGTCGAAACATTCTGGGCGTAGCTGAAGGATCCGTTTGCAATCCAGTGACCGATGGTGCGGTTGTAGTTGGCATTGACCGAGAAGCCCAGCCCGTTCTGACTGCTGTTATCGATTCTGCTGTCAATAACGCTCACCGCGCTATTCATGGTGCCACCGAGCAGACTGTGAGCGTAGGCGACGCCGGCGCTATACGAAGTTGCTCCGAAGTCCTCTCCCAGATAGGCCTGCTCGCGGCGATCGACCTGGCCCTGGAGCGTCAGGTTTGCCGCCAGCGAATAGCTGGCGCCTGCGTTCAGGTCCCAGGCATGGGAGGAATCCAAACTATTGGTGGGCAGCAGATTGGTGCCGGACGTGAGCGCTGACTGGAACAAAACTCCAGCCAGATTATCCGTATAGCTGGCTGACGTCGACAGATGCAGCTTGTCGGTAGGCTGCATGGCCGCAGAGGCGACCTCGGTGTCGAAACTGCCCTGGTACGTGTAGCCAAGATAATCTGTATCAATATTCGAATGGTAAAAGCTGGTGGAAAAATTTCCATTCCACGGAATGCGGTGCGAAGCATTAAAGCCAAACCCGCTGTTGTCCGTGGTGATCGTTCCCGTCTGCGCGCCCTGGAAAACCTCCGGTATCAGTGAATTTGAAGCCCCGTTATTATAAGAGCCTCCCAGGTTGAATCCCGCAATGGTGTAGTTTGAGCTGAGCGTAAAGGAATGAAAGTCTGAACTGCCGTTGTCCGTAGCGCCGTAGACCGAGTACTGATTACTGCCTCTCTGGAAACTTGCGCTCAGCGTCGGCAGACCGGGAACAAACTCGCTCCATGAAATCCCCAGCGCGTCGCTGTTGCCGTGGGTGGTGTAATTCGGTAATCCCGGAACGGCAAATTGTCCTTCGCTGTTGTAGGCCGCGGCATAGCTGACTTGCCCAGGAAAATGGCTGCCACTGAAGATGGAGCTCAGAAGATTGACTCCGCTGGCGTCGGACTGGGACTGGTAGGTCGAGTTCGCCCGCGATTGACCGTAGTAGGGCGAAAGATTGAAGGAGACAAAGTTAGGATTGTAGTAATATCCGGCGGCCGTAGCGCTGCCGCCCAGGCTTAATCCATGTGACGATTGGATGTCATTTCCATAATCCGCGGTATAGCCGACGGAAACGGTACCGTTCAGGTCGCTGCTCAGGTCTCCAATTTGGAGCTGGGCCGGCCGCCGGCAGGGCCAAAAGCAGCAGCCCGGCTATCCCGCAAATCGCATCTCTAAGCATTCGGCGCACGGCATAAACCTCGTCCCTACAGGACCTCGACCTTGGCGCCCTGCTGCAATTGCTTGTCAAAGCTCGCGCGAACCTCGTTGGTCTTCTTCTGCTGCAGTTCCTTTTGCAGCGAGTCCTTGACCTGCGCGAACGTCGCCTTGCCGGCTGGGACGTGCTTCACCAGCCGCACGATGGTATAGGCCTGATCAACCTGGATAATGTCGCTGACCTGTCCGGGCTGCATCTTCAACAGAGCCTGCACCACCATCGGCGGCAGCTTGGCGCGATCCACTGGCTTGTGATAGCCCATCATCACCCGGTAGTCGTCTTCGGAAATCTTTTCCGCCAGCATGCCGAAGTCTTCCTCGTTCTTCGTGGTTTTCGCCTGGCGCAGCGCGTCATCGGCCCGCTTGCGCCCTTCCTGCAACTGGGCTGGGGTCGCCTTGTCCGGCGGCAGGATGGTAATCGTCTGGAAGGCGAAGGATTCGGGGTAGTCGAAGCGGGCGGGGTTCTTATCGTAATAGGCCTTCAGCTCGGCGACCGTCACGGCGGACTTCTTGTCCACTTCCACCTTCAGCAGTTGATCGATCAGCAGCGAGCGTTTGATCTTCTCGCGCAATAACTGCGCTGAGCCTTGAAACTCCGTATTCAGAAACTGTTGATACTCTTGCGGCGTGGCGAACTGCTTGCGAAAGTCCGCTTCCGCGTGGTTCAGACGGTCAGGCGCGATTGTCATCTTCCGCCGCACCGCGTCCTGGTACACCAGTTCCTCGAAGACGATCATCTTCATTGCGCCGGCCCGGATTCCCGATTCCAGCTCTGGAGGAATATTGCCGTTATGCTGCCGCGCATAAGGAAACATGGTGAACATCTCAAGCTGCAGGTCGCGGTCGGTCAGCACCGTGCCATTCACTCGCGCTACTGGCTTGCCGGTCGGCTGGTTGGCTTTCTTTTGCTGAACTGAGACCTGAGTGGGGGCGTGCGAGGCAACCTGGGCTGTTGTTACTGAGATTGTAAGCAGAACTATTGCGCTGATTGCTACCGGGTACTTCATGATTGTCTCCTCACCCCTGAGGTTAAAGATTCGAGGGGAGGGAGTTCCTCCCCTCGGTTAAGCCGACTGACTAGAAGGTCGTCGGGATGGTGTAGCTGCCGTTCGACTCGTTGGCTTCGCCACCATGGCACTGGCGGCAGAATTGCGCCGTCTGGTTGGAGCCGCCCGTCCCGCTGGCCGGGTTGTAGGGGCCACGGATGAAGAACATCGTCGCGTAGGAACCCTTAGGCAGACCGCTCTTCGTGCTGGTGCCGACCGTAACCACGTTCATCAAGTGCTGGTTGTGGCAGCTGGTGCAGGTAACAACCGCGGTGTTGTTATAGGCACTCAGGCTGACGAAGAAGCCGTAGTTCTGAACGAACGCGGAAGAATTCGGGCCGGTCATGGAGATGACGCCGTTGGTCTCCGTGCAATCCCAGTTGTACTGTCCGCCGCAGGAAACCGCAGCGTTCAGGCCCACCGGGTGATCGTTGAGGTAGTCGCCCGCGCCGTTGCCATCTGCGCCGAGCAGGGTCGGGACCTTGTTGTAGGTTCCGTACGTGGAGGGCAGGCTCTCATAGAGCTGGTTCTTCATCATTGCGCCCTGCGCCCAGTTGCCGTCATGGCAGCTCAGGCAGGTCAATACGCCGAAAACGTCGGGGGTGGTCGCCGTCAGGCTGGCCGGCAGAACTTCGATGGTGGTTCCACGATCGGTTTGGCCCATGGTCAGGGTCTTGCCGTAGAGGTTGCCGGTGTCCTGGCCCCACAGAATGCTGTTGCCGGCAGTGGTATCGCCGGACTTGTTGGCGCCGTTGCCCCATGCGCCGCTGTGCGGGGCGTGGCAAGCCGCGCAGCCGCGACCATAATTTAAGTGAGCGCCCAGGACGTCAGATGTCGGCGCCTGGATCTGTGCCACCGCGAACATCCCGACGGCCAGAATCATAAGAGTGAGTAACATTGCTTTCTTCATGATGAGATCGATCTCCTGATTAGGACTTAAAACTCTTGGAAGCCAGGCCCCGTTGGCGTCCGCTGTTGTAAGTGCAACTCCCTGGCCGAAATCAGCGGGCGGAACTGGAACCATTGCACCTCATGTAAGTCATTGAAATCAGGATTTTTATTGGTTCGTTACCGAGTTGGCAACAGGTTGTGACGGAGGTCACATGTGGGTGAAAACATCCAAACTGAGCGGAAATTCAGTGAAATGCCCCAGCGGCCCCTAAGTGGATGGTAAGCAGCGACTTGCAGATCAGCAGGGAGGGGATTGGCTGAAGCGGCGTCGGGCCCTCCTGACATGCCTATGAAGGGAGCGCATCCTCAGCCGAGTCGATGAAGGCAGCGCATCTTCAGCCGCGCCGATCAACCTCATCTCGACAGCGGGCTTTAGCCCCTGAGGAAACTCGCATTCAGCAGACCATTCGCATTGGAGATCGAACCAGCCGCGCAGCGGCGACAGTGTTCTCACGCAGACGCTTTAAGCCGACGAGGGATCTGCTTTTGACCTTTCCTAGCATGTGAATGCGTGGTGCGCGACCAAAGTCGACAGTCCGCAAATCGAGTCCCGCACGGCGGGACGGCGAGATGATAGCCCAGCACGCAGCGGGGTCCCCGGTTCGCCGCTCTTGGGCGAACTGGGGAGGCGGAGTGCTGGGTAGGCTCTCTCTTAAGACTCGAGCCCCTTCAGGGGCGGCACAGCTCTTGAGCCAGCTCGGAAAATTGCAATGCTGAAAGGCCACCTACAAAGACTGTGTCGCCACCGGTATCGCCGCTCCGCGGCTCAGTTCAATTTCTCACTTGACCCGGCGCTTACGCGCCGGGCTAAATTCATCCCGCCGCTGCGCGGCTGGTTTGATCGGCTTTCGGGCGGTTTTGTCCACCGCGCCGCTTACTTCTTGGCTTCGGCCGCGACTGGAGCCGCAGGCGCGGGCTGGGGGCTGGCTGCTGCTGCTTTCTGCCCAGTTCCGGCAGCCCTTTCCTTCTTCAACTGATCAGCCTCGGCGTCCGTGATATAGCGGAACTGCTGCACTCGTCCGGGGTACTGCTCCGAGGTGAAGACGCGGTTATTCTTGTCGATGACGACGCCCACCAGCGATTCAAACTGGCCTGGATAATGACCAAGTCCGCCGATGTAGGTCAGCAGCTGTCCTTCACGGTTGAAAACCTGCAATCGGTTCTGGACCGCATCCGCCACCCAGATATGTCCGTCTCCGTCCACCGCAATCCCCTTGGGCCGCGCAAAATAGCCGGGGCCGTCGCCGTTCTTCCCGAAGGTGCTGATGAACTTACCGTCGGCATCGAAGATCTCCACCCGGTTGTTCATGGTGTCCGTAACGTAGACGTTGCCGTCCTTGTCCAGGGCTACGTTTGAGGCTCCGCCAAAATCCCCGGGCGTGGTGAGGAAATGGTTCTTTCCTGGCGTCCCGATCCTACGCAGTTCCTTCAGGCTGTCAGCGTCATAGACCACGACCTGGTCCGCCTGCGTGTCGACTACGTAAAGCAAACGGTTCTCGGTATCAATCGCCAGCCCGACTGGATCGATCAGCTTCTCGTTTATCTGGTTTACCACCTCGTGCTTTGCGTTGAAGACCAGGACCCGGTGCATTTTGCCGTCGGAGACGAAAACGCGATCGTCATCGTCGATAGCAATGCCATTGATCAGTCCAAAATGTGCCTGCCCGCCATTGGCGATCAGCTCAACGTCGCGGGTTTCGGTGTTGAAGATGAAGATTGCTCCTACCCGCTGATCAGCCACGTAGAGCCGTCCCTTGGAATCCACTGCCATGCCGTAGGGTCCCAAGAGCTGAAAGGGGAAATCCTTCGGGTTGAATTTCTCCTGCTGCGACTGTGCCCCAGCCAGCCGGTCCATCCACGTCGACTTGGGCTTCGCTTTGGACGCAGCCGAGGTACGGTCAATCTTCATCCCTGCGAAGTAGGTGGTATAGCGCACTCGCGGGATCGAAGGCGGCTGCGGCCACACCAGCTTGGAAATGTCGATCTTGGAAAGATCTACGATTTCCGGCAGCTGCTGGTCCGTGGTGGCGGAGGTGGTGGCCTTCTTCTTGTCGGCGGCATCAACCAAAACTGGCGAAGCCAGTGCCCAGGCCAACAGCATGGCCAGCACCACTGTGATCTTGCCGCGAAGCGAATGTGTCTCAAAGGCTGACATAGTTATTTACTCCCTGTCGCCGGCATCTGCCGCATGTCGATTCGATTCTTGTGGCAGGTGTCGCAAAACGCCATGTTGTTCGCCTGGTCTTTCACCAGCAGATCGGGCTGCGCAGAAGAGTGCGGCTGGTGGCAGGTCAGGCAGCTCATTGGGGTCTTGACCTTGGTTATGTTGGTGGGATCCATCACGTCGGCCACCGGATGACCTTGTACCGGATGACCCAATCCATATCGCACTGGCAGGATCACGACTTTGTTCTTTGTGTAGTAGTCGTCGGGCAGCTTCACCGTGCCATTGAATATGGTAATCAGGTGTTCGGACTCCAGCGGTTGCGGATGCGAGTCTGGACCATGACATTCCATGCACAGCGCATTTCCGTTGGCCCGCAGCAGGTGCTCGTTGTTGCTGCCGTGGGGCTCATGGCATGTGGCGCAGCCCTGGCCATAAGCCGGCTGATGCAGGTGCGCCTTCTTGAATTGATCAGCCTGCTCGCTGTGGCACGCCAGGCACGCATTTACCGGATCGGGCTGGAGGAAGCCCGGAGTCTTGCCGGCGTGCGGGTTGTGGCAGGCAACGCATTCTCCCTGCGCCCCGGGATGCTGCACCTTCGCCTTCTCGATCTTCTCGGCCTGCTCGCTGTGACAAGTCACGCAGAGCGCCTTGGAATCCGATTGCGTCAGGACAACCTTGCCGTCCTTTGCCGGCTGGTGGCAGGTGTCACACGAGCCGCCCGCGAATGGCGGATGGGTGAACTGCTGCATCAGCTTGGCCTGCGCTGACTGGTGTGGATTGTGGCACTGAATGCAGTTGGCGGTGGCGAATGGCTGCCCCTGGTGCGCTTTAATCAGGCTGGCGTCTTTCACATCGTGGCAGTCGATACACAGCGCCGGAGTGGCTTTGGTCAAGTGGTACTCGAACTCCACCTTGCCCGCTTCGCCCGACTTGTGGATGGTGTGGCAGGTCTCGCAGCCCATGTCCAACGCCGCGTGCCGGCTGCCTTTCTCCGGGACGTTCAGCCCCTGCGTGTGGCAGGTCAAACAAAGGTTCTGGCCTTTGTCGCCCGAGGTAGGCTGCAGCAACTGAAACTTGTTGTCGGACTGGTGCGGGTCGTGACACTTAAGGCAATCGCGCACGCCCGGAGGATGGACCTTGCCTTTGAGGTCGGCAGCGTTCTTGTCGGCATGGCAGGTAATGCACAGCGCCTGCGGCGTCGCCGTAATCAGTTTTACGCGTGTGACATCCTTGTTGACACGGATTTCGTGGCAACTGGTGCAGCCCATGGCGATGGCGGAGTGAACATTCTTCCCTTTGGCCTTGTCTTCATGGCACTCGATGCACTTCGCCGCGGGGGTATTCTTGTCGAGAGGAACCGGATGGGTGGCCGCGCTCAGCCAAGGTGCGCTGGCGATCAGAACCAGACCCAGTATCAACCGTACTACTTTCACAGCAATCTCCCACCCCAACCAATCTGTAGTGAGCACGTCACGTACCGCTGTGAGGCTGGTCGCAATAGATCGGCTAAGTTAATGATCCGGAATGGTTTAGGAAATTTCCGCAAGCTATTTTTTGCGATCGCGACGACGCCGGAAATGGGTTTTCCCCCGCATTCGACGGTGAAATCCCCCACTAACTGGCCCAGACGTCCCTAGATCTGTCGCCATCTACCGCAACGCCGCAGCCAGCTTTCCGCTGGCGATGATCGCCGCGACCTTCGCGAAATCGCCGGTGAAGACACGATCTTCCGTAACGGGAGGAGACACGGATCGGATAGCGGCCTGAGCCACCTGCGCGCGCTTGCTGGTCTCCAGGGGAGCACGAAAATTCAGCGCCTGGGCCGCCGCCAACGCCTCGATGGCCAGAACATTCCGCGTATTCGTCACCACCCGCTGTAACTTGTTCGCAGACGTCATTCCCATGGAAACGAAGTCTTCCTTGTTGCCCTGAGGTGGTGATGGAATCGACGGACGCAGGATGCGAGAACACCTTGTTCTCGCTTACCAACGCCGCCGCAGTGACCTGCGGCATCATGAAGCCGGAGTTGAGGCCGGCGCCGGGCGCCAGAAAGGCCGGCAGTCCTTCGTTGAGTGAAGGATTTACCAGACGTTCCAGCCGCCGCTCCGAGATGCCCGCCAGCGCACTAAGCGCGATTGCCATGAAATCCAGTGCGAAGGCCAGCGGTTCGCCGTGGAAGTTGCCCCCGGAAAGAACAACCCCGGGAACCGTTGCGCCACCAATCGTGCGTTTTGGCGCGCCTACCTTCTTTTCCTCGAGGAAGACCAGCGGGTTGTCCACCGCCGAATTCATCTCAACTTCAAACACCTGGCGGCAGTGCGCCAGCGTGTCCCGGACAGCGCCGTGGACCTGCGGCATGCAGCGCAGCGAGTAAGCGTCCTGTACCTTTTGGCAATCCAGATGCGACTCGCGAATCAGGCTGCCTTCCAGCATCCGGCGTAGGTTCTGCGCCACCTGTAATTGCCCGGAATGCGGCCGCGCCTTCTGAATGCGCTCGTCGAAAGCTACGTCAGTGCCCTTCAGCGCGTCCAGCGTCAGCGCTCCGACGACGTCAGCGGTGTCGGCAAGAATTTCCGCCTGTAGCATGGCCAGAACTCCTATCGCCAGCATCGCCTGTGTACCGTTGATCAGGGAGATCGCTTCTTTGGCCTCGAGCGCCAGCGGCTTGATGTCGGCGCGCTTGAGGGCCTCCGCGGCGGACGTGCTTTTACCCCCGCCCATGACTTCGCCTTCGCCAATCATGGCCAGGGCCAGGTGAGCCAGGGGAGCCAGATCGCCGCTGGCGCCCACGCTGCCTTGTGAGGGAATTACCGGATGCACGCCCCGGTTCAACATCTCGCTGAGCATGTCGATGACGATCGGACGCACTCCCGAGAAGCCTTTGGCCAGCGAGTTGGCCCGCAGCAACATCATGGCGCGGACCACGTCCTCTGCCAGCGGCTCGCCGACTCCCACGCAGTGGGAACGTACCAGGTTCACCTGAAGCTTGCGGACGTCTTGCTGGGAAATGCGCATATCAGCCAGATGTCCCACGCCCGTATTCACCGCATAAGCCACGCCTTGGTTGGCGAGCAGGTCGTCCACCACCGTGCGCGCCCGTTCCACGGCCAGGCGTGCCTGAGGTTGTAGCAGAATGGGCTGGCGCTCATAAACGACCTGGCGCACGTCTTCAAGAGTTAAGTCGTTGCCGCTGATATGAAGCGCCTGCATGGTCTTTTCAGTGTGCCACAACCAGGCCCGTCGCGAGGGAATTTGTCTCCTCGCGAGATCTCACTCGGATTTTCCTGCCGCTTGCAGAAAAAAACCCAGATATTTCTCCGGTAACGGCATGCGCTTGAACTCCGCGTCGACAACCAGATGCACCGTCTCGCCTTCGGCCAGCAAGGTTTCGCCGGTGGGCCGCACAATCTCATAGCCAAAGTGCAGCAGCGAGTCGCGAACATTCAGCAGCCGGGTACGAACGCTGATCAGCTCATCGTAGCGCGCCGGAGCTTTGAACCGGCAACGGGCTTCCACCACAACAACATGAATCCCGTCCTGCTGTTCCATCTCGCTATAGGTGAAACCCAGTTGCCGGAACATTTCGACCCGCCCAACTTCAAACCAGATTATGTAGTTCGAGTGATAGACAACACCCATCTGGTCGGTCTCGGCATAGCGGACGCGCAGGCTGGTCTCGTAGACCTGGGCGCGAGCGGCCACTTGCTCCGGCCTGTCTTCAGTTTTCAAGCGCAATTTTCACCCTTAAGAAACAACGGGCGCAGCAACCTGCCTGCGCCCGCCACAGAACTTCTACGTGAGGAAGCGAGCTCACTTGCTCGCCGGTGCTGGCGCTGCCGTTTTGGTTGGAGCAGCGGTGCTGGGCGCGGCGGTGCTGGAAGTAGCTGCCGGCATGGCGGCGGGAGCGGAAGCCGCATTCTTCACCAGCTGCCCTCGCTTGGGTTCACCGGACTCGACCAACGTGCCATCGGCGGTGTAGTTGTGGAACTGGGCTGGTAGCCCTACCCCTGCACCCTTCTGGAACCGATAATGCACGTGCGGAATGGGGCCGGAGCCGCTGTTGCCACACTCGGCAATCACATCTCCCTGCTTCACTTTGTCGTCCAGTTTCACCTTCAGGCTGTTTTGCTTAAGGTGATTGAAGACGGAAGCCTCGCCTTCGCCATGCGAAATGGTGACGACGTTTCCGTCCGGCGGATCACCGGCGGCTTTGCCTGGCGCGTAGTCATTGAAGGTGCCTATCGCCTTGATGACGGTGCCATCGGCTGGGGCCAGGATGGGTTGACCGAAACAATAGTAATCCTCGGCCTTGCTGCCCATTCCACCCGCTCCGGAAAACATTTTGCCATCTTTCAGATATACGAAATCCATGGCGAAACGCAGCTCGTCCGACACCGCGTATCCATCGTCGAAAATGTTGCGCCCTCCCTGATACACCAGCCACTCGTCCTTGAAGGGTAAATGCAGCTTGGCCGTATCCTCATAACCGGCGTAGCGGCCTTCGGCGATGGTCTGCATCGGCCTCGGCTGCGGAAAGTCATCGATTTCGCCCCGCTGGTTGAAAATAATCGTGACCATGACGGGAAGGTGAGTCTTACCGTACGTCGACAGCCGCGAATAGACCGTATCCGGAGCGAACAGGTAGGGGACCATATTCTCTTCGAGCATTTGCGTCTCCGGCCCCATGGCGTCGCGCAGCTTCTTGTTGATCTCCACAAATGCCTCTTTGCCGGAAACTCCCTTCTTGGCACGAGCAGCCTGTTTTTCGGAAAGGGTCCTTAGGTTCTCCGCAAGAGCCGACCACATTTCGGCTGTCTGCACATGATTAAACATTTCAAAAAGCTGACGCCCACGTTCTAAGGCAGCCTTGCTCATTACCGGATAAGGCCCGGACAACACCGGCTGAATTGGCGCATCTGGAGCCTTCTGGTGCATCGACTGCCCTGGCTGCGCCGCCGGCGCCTTCTGTGACGTGGGCTGCCCCGGTTGCGCCGGCGCGGTGGGTGCCTGTTGCGAGCGGACCAGCGCGGGTAACAGCAATAACACCCCTAATACCGCAACCATGGAATGCAGACGAAATCTCATCATTTTCTCCCTAGTGTTCACCGTGCGGTTTGCTCCTTTCACAGAGCCTCCCCGCGTTTGTGAAATAACCCTTCCCCAAGCCGGGCATTTCCCGGACAGCAACCAGCCCCGCTGTCGGTCAATGAGTTTCAGGCAAATTTCTCCCGAAATGCTCGAAGAGGGAAATTGTAGCAAGATATGGGGGGATCCTGCTGGTTTGAACGCATGCGAACGGATGCGTCCGCCCAATTTGGTTTTTCCGCACGACTGTTCCCGAAACAGAAGCGCACCACGGAATCCCTATCGTCCCGTCCACCGCGGAGTTCGCTTCTCCAGAAACGAACTCACGCCTTCGCGAAAATCTGCCGTGGTGCGGATGCGCACATTCTCTTCCACCGCCGCCACCAGGTCCCGATCAAGCTCCTCGCCAGTGTAGGTCTTGAGCAGCCGTTTCGTCGCATGCAGCGAGGACGGGCAGTTCTTCAGCAGGGTGTCCGCCAGCTCGTGCACACGGTCCATCAGTTTGTCCGCGGCAACTACTTCAGTTGCCAGCCCCAGCCGGAAGGCTTCCTCGGCGCTGATGATCCTGCCGGTCAACAGCAGATCCCGGGCCTGCTTTTCCCCGACCTGGCGCAGCAAGAATGTCGAAACAATCGCGGGAATGAAACCGATTCGCACTTCGGTGTAGCCGAACTTTGCTTCGCTGGAGGCGATGGTGAAGTCGCACAAAGTAGCCAGCCCGCAGCCGCCGGCAATTGCCGGACCGTTTACCGCCGCGATCGTGACCTTGGGAAACTTGTACAGGGTGACGAACAGCGTTCGCAAAAGCCGCGTCGTGCGCAACGAATCATTGTGGTTTTCTTCTGGCGTAAGGTTAGCGACGGTACGCAGGTCCTTGAGGTCCATGCCGGCGCAAAACGCCTTGCCGCTGCCGGTGAGGATGAGGATTTCCGCCGGCGAACGTTCGACTTCTTCGAGCACACGCAGCAGGTCGTCGATCAATTCATAGCTGATGGCGTTGCGCTTCTCGGGCCGGTTCAGCGTGACCATTGCCCGCGGACCATCGTAACTAAGCGTAAGCGTGGAATAAGAATGATGTGGTTTCGACATAGAACAAGTCCGCTGCCATCCTGCGCTAGAGCCTCTCAGCTTATTTCATAAATTGCTTTGTAATAGAAATTGCTTGGTAACAGGGCACGACTTCACCGGCTGCGAAAAACTCCGCTTTGAACGCTTTGTAACAGGGCACGACTTTTAGTCGTGCCGATAAGCTGCTTCTTTTGTCCATCACGAGCCGGCTTCAGCCGGCGGCACAAGACCGGCGCGTCAGAATTTTCAGCGGCCTGTTCAGTCGTGCCGAAAAATTCACCTAAGAGCTCGGGCGTTAGCCCCTGTATCAGCAGGCAACCGGCAACTGACAACTGACAACCGACAACTGGCTTCTACATCTTCGGCCCACTGAACCTATCGCCAATCTCGCGTGCCAGGCGCAACGGCTCCGTAATCGGTTTCTTGATTGGCAAATCCGCACCCCGGCTGCGCAACGCTTCCAGCAGCGTTTCCGTCGGGATGTTGCCTACCAGCACATCCTGCGCGAAGGGACATCCTCCCAGCCCGCCGATGGCCGAGTCAAACCGCCGGCATCCCACGTCGTAGGCTGCCAGAACTTTCGCGGCCGCATCATCGGGCCGGCTGTGCAGATGCACTCCGATCTCGACGCCCTCGAATCTCTCCAGCACCGGGCCCAACAGGTCGGCAATCTGCTGCGGAGTCGCAAGTCCCACCGTGTCGGCCAGCGAAATCGCCTGTGGATACATGTCGGCCAGCAGGCTGACGCCCTCGATCAACTCCTCCACATTCCACAAATCGCCGTAGGGATTGCCGAAGGCCATGGAAATGTAAACCACGGTATCGAGCCCGGCTTCGTCGGCCTTCTGCTTGACCTTTTCCAGGATGTCGAGATTCTCTTCCAGCGTCTGGTTCTGATTGTTCTTCAGGAACGTCGGCGAAAGCGAATACGGAAACCCCAGGGTCCTGACCGCGTCGGTGGCGATGGCCCGCTCCGCTCCGCGTTCGTTAACCACAATCCCGATGATCTCCACATCGTCAGGCGGATCAAGTTCGCTCAAAACATTCTCGGAGTCGGCCATTTGCGGCACGGCTTTCGGTGAAACGAACGACACCGCGTCGATGTGCTTGAATCCCGCGGCGATCAGCGCCTTCAGGTACTCGACCTTCACCGCAGTCGGAATCTGTCCGGGCAGACCTTGCCAGGCATCGCGGGGACATTCGATAAGTTTGATAGGTTCAGCCATTAGCTATCAGCCGTCAGCTCTCAGCTAGTGCAAGAATCGACTCGTTTCTCTTAACATTGGGTGCCCTGTTCTAGCCATCTGTTGGCTAGGGCGGGGCAGTTCGCCACGAGCCAGATCCGGTCTTGCTCACCACTTACTAAATACGTGTCATCCCGAGCGTTGCAGTTCGCCTCGCATCCCTTTTACCGTGTCATCCCGAGCGGAGCGAAGCGGAGTCGAGGGACCTGCTTTTAGCCCGAAGGGCGACATTTGTTTTAGCCGTGGGCGTAAGCCCGCGGAAAAGATGCGCGCAACGGATAGGAGCCGCGGAGCGGCGACACTCTCGCATCCGAAACGTTGGTGCCGCCGCTTCGCGGCTTTGGTGTCATATATGCCTCGCCTGCCGCGGGCTTACGCCCACGGCTAAAACAAATGCCGCCCTCCGGGCTCCCATAAGTCATTCACCAGGCCGCTCACTGAAGTGCGCTCACTTACGATGGGGCGATTTCACAACCGCTAATCGGAATGACGAGTTTTTGTTTTGCCGAACAGCACGACGAAACCGCTTGCGCAGCCACAACCAAATCCGATTAGAAGCAAACCGATAATCATGCAAGGCGCCGGGTGCCCCAGGTCTCGCGGTGTTCGAGACCTGGGTAACTGCTACCGCGTCCAGCACCACCCAGGTCTGGAAAGTCGCCAGACCTGGGGCACCCGGCACCCGGCATCACGACTCGTAACCGACACCTGACAACCAAGTCGCACTTCGCGCGCCTACGTCTGCAACACCCCTACGCTGAACTTCGGCACATCGGGATTCAGCGACGCCGCCTCCAGCGCGGTGATGATCGCCTCGCGCGTGTCCGCTGGATCGATGATCTTGTCGATCCACAGTCGCGCTGCGCCGTAGCGCGGGTCCGTCTGCTCGTCGTAGGTGGCTTTCACCTCGTCGTACAGCTTCTTGCTGATCTTCCTCGCTCAGCTTCTTGCCGCCGCGCTCCAGTTGCTTGATCTTGATCTCCACCAGCGTCCCCGCCGCCGACGCACCGGCCATCACGGCGTACTTCGCCGTCGGCCACGCGAACAGGAAGCGTGGATCGTAAGCCTTGCCGCACATCGCGTAGTGTCCCGCGCCAAACGAGCCGCCGATGATCACCGCGATCTTTGGCACCACCGAGTTGGACACCGCATTCACCATCTTCGCGCCTGCGCGGATGATGCCGCTCCACTCCGCATCGCGGCCCACCATGAATCCGTTCACGTCATGCAGAAACACCAGCGGCACCAGGTTCTGATTGCAGTCCATGATGAAGCGCGCCGCCTTCTCTGCCGACTCGGTATAGATGACGCCGCCGAACTCCATGCGCCGGTTGCCCGCGTGGTCCACCTGCTGCACATGCGTCTTCTGGTTGGCGACAATGCCGACGGCGAAGCCACCGATACGCGCGTAGCCGCACAGCACGGTCTCGCCGTACTCGGACTTGTACTCGCCGAACTGGCTGCCATCGACAATGCGCGCGATGATCTCCTTCATGTCGTACTGCCGCGCCGGATCGCTATCGAAGATGCCGTAAATCTCTTCCGCGGCAAACAGCGGTTCCTCGGGCTCTTTGCGATCGAAGACGCCGAGCCGCCGATTACCCATCTTGTCCACCAGCAGGCGAATGCGCGCTAGGCAAGATTGATCGTCGGGCTCGCGAAAGTCCACCGTGCCGCTGATCTGCGAGTGCATCTTCGCCCCGCCCAGTTCCTCAGCGGAATACTTCGCGCCGATCGCCGCCTGCACCAACGCCGGCCCAGCGAGAAACAGGCCGCTGCCTTCGGTCATCAGAATGTGATCGCACATCAGCGGCAGATACGCGCCGCCCGCCACGCACATGCCCATGATGGCCGCAATCTGCGGAATGCCCATCGCCGACATCACGGCATTGTTGCGGAAGACGCGGCCAAAATCGTCGGTGTCGGGAAACACATCTTCCTGCAGCGGCAGAAAGACGCCGGCGGAGTCGACAAGATAAATCGTCGGAATGTGGTTCTCGATAGCGATGTTCTGCGCGCGAATGACCTTCTTCGCGGTCATCGGGAAAAATGCGCCGGCTTTGACGGTTGCGTCGTTGACGATCAGCATCACCAGCCGGCCTTGCACACGCGCCAGGCCTGTCACCACGCCCGCCGAAGGCGCGCCGCCCCACTCCTCATACATGCCCCAGGCGACAAACGAGCCGATCTCGAAGAACTCCGTGCCCGGATCGATGAGCAGCGCAATACGTTCGCGCGCGGTGAGCCTGCCCTTCTTGTGTTGCGACTCAATCGCCTTCGCGCCGCCGCCTTGCTGGATGATCTCTTCTTGATTACGAACCTGGGCGACCAGCTCAGCCACAGCCTTCTGGTTGCGCTCAAAGCGCGCAGAGTCGGTCTTTATGTGGGTCTCAAACGTAGATCCGGAGTGTGGGCGCTGGTCAGTCATATTCGAGATGGAGCAGACCATCCACGATAAAGCAGGTGGCGAGGATGCGCAATGCGGGGTGAATCTGTCGGCTATCGGCCATCAGCTGTCAGCTATCAGCTAAGGCGGCAACCCAGCGCCGCTGCAACCGGGTCCTCGGCAATCGCATTCACCAATCCCATCTGCAATGCCCTGGCGGCGTGGACTTTCTCGGCAGCCAGAAACATCTGCAGGGCCTGCGCCTTGCCGATCAGGCGAGGCAGACGCTGTGTGCCTCCCCAACCTGTGATCAGGCCCAAGGCTGCGCCGCGATGTCCGAAGATCGCGTGTGGGCCGGCGATGCGGCGATGGCAGGCCAGCGCGAGGTCAAGCCCACCTCCCATGCAGTAGCCATGCACGGCGGCAGCTGTCGGAGCGGGAAAGCTTGCGACCGCGTTCATCAGCCGCTGACCCATGTGCGCAAAGCAAAACGCCTCCGGACCGGTGAGCACGGCAATCTCGTTGAGGTCAGCACCCGCCGAAAAGAAATGCGCGTTGCCGGTGATCACCAGGCGCGAGGGCCGGGATTTTGCCAGTTGCTCCAGCGCCGCCGTCAGCGCCTGCACCCGCGCGCGCGTCAAACGGTTCGTTCCATCTGCTGAGACGAGGCTTAGCAGGACGGCGTCGTCATGGGATTCCAGTTGGTAGAGTGTGTCGTCCGCGGAGTTCACCACACAGGCAAGGGTAGCAAACGACCGCCCGCAAATGCCGATTATGAGGAAGGCCAGTTGGGTAAGTCTCAAGCCGCCTGAAGGGCATGGCTGTACCGGGTCTCAAGTTTTGTATCAGGGCACGGCTTCACAGGTTGCGGAAAAGCCCGCTCTGTAACAGGGCACGACTTTTAGTCGTGCCGATAAGCTGTTTATTTTGTCTTTACGAGCCGGCTTCAGCCGGCGCACAATGCCCTGTCCCGACTCTTTCCGCAGCCTGCTCAGCCGTGACAACAACAACGCCAAGCAACACGGGCTTTAGCCCCCGACGGACATAGCAGGGGCTGAAGCCCTTTCCTGTATTGCGACTGCTTCGGCACAACTGAAGTTGTGCCCTGTTACAAAGCGAAAGAGGCAAGGAGGTAGTGGATCTAAACTGACTTACTACCGGCGCGAAAAGCTGCTAGAAGATCTTGAGATAAATAGTGAGGTATTTCTTGGGGTTCTCGCGAACCGCTTTGATCAAGCTACGGGTCTCGACCAGCAGGTCGTTGGTGTTGTTGTACAGGTCAGGATCTTTCAGGAACTTGCCGGCTGTGCCCTTGCCCTCGTCAAGCTGCGTTGTAATGTTGTTCAGACGAGTAATCGTGTCGTCGATCTTGTGGGCCAGGGCTTCGTCCTTCGCGAGTTTGCCCAAGGTACCCTTGCCGGCGTTGATATCGCCCACCAGCTGATTTCCGTTGGTCACCAGCTTATTGGCATTGTCATACAGGGCAGGGTCCTTCAGCAGCTTGCCTACCGTCCCCTGGCCCTTGTTTACCTCGTCGACGATCTTGTTCACGTCGTCGATGGAGGTGTTGACCTTGTTGTACAGTTCGTCGCTGTTCAGCAACTTGCCGATGGAGCCTTTCGGCGAATTGATTTCGTCGGCAATATGCTGCAACTGCCCGAGCGTGTTATTGGCGCGGTCGTACAGGGTTGAATCGTAAATGATCTTGCCGATCGAGCCCTGGCCGCTCTGGATGAAGGTCAGGATATCGTTCAGCCGCTTGACCAGCACGTTCACATTCTCCAGCGTGCCCTGGCTGGCGCGCACCACATCCTGAAGCTGCGGTGAGTCGCGCGTGGTCAGCTCGTCGCCACTCTTCAGCAGCGTGGTGCTCTTGCTGGCGCGGCAGTCCAGGTTGAGGTAAACCTCGCCCAGCACGCCGGCAGTCGCCAGTTCAGCCTGACAACCCGTGGTCATGGTCTCGGCGTACTTGGTGGTGACCTTCATGGTGATTTCCACCGGCGCCACGCGTCGTTGCAGGTCGGCAACTACCCGGATGCCGGTGACATTGCCGATATCCACGCCCTCCAGGCGCACCGGCGCGCCCACCCGCACGCCGCCGGCATCGTCGACATAAGCGCGGAGGATAATCTTCTTGGTGAACAGGCCGGTCGTGCCTGTCATGACGAAAATGAGAACAGCTAAGGTGACAAGCGCAATGAGGACGGTAATTCCGACTCGAAGCTGGGACCATCGAACCTGTTTTTCGCTTGGCACGTTCTAACGATAGCCCCTTGGATTCGCTGGCCGCGGCACAGGCGGCAGCCGCTCCCGATTGCACTTCGGTAAGCTCCGAATCATAACATGGCAGCAGTAGCCAGTTGCGGTAGTTTTGAAAAGGGTACTGATCTGGCGGATTGTTGCTGTCAATGAGCGTCTGGCGATCAAGGTCGGAACAGCTTCCGCCGCAGCCTGCCAAGCAGACTAAGAATGCCAGAGCCGAACAACATGATGCTAGTGGGCTCCGGAACGGTACCCGTGGTCGTGGTGGTGCTGGTAAGGGTGCCGGTCTCCACGGTGGCGAGGACGGTGAACGCTTCCGATGGGATCGTGCCCACCGAGTTCTCAGAAGCCGAAGACGGACCAGAGTTCTCGTCCCAGTAAACAGGGTCGCCGCCCGGTACGGTGGCGTTCTGCAGGTTCAGCCAGTAGGTGCCGTTGTAAAGAAGCGGACCCGAAAAGTAGGTCCTCTCTTGGCAAACGTTGTATCCATACTGGTTCATGACGCACCCGCTCTGGATGAATGGCACCGTATAATCAAAGTAGCTGGTGCCGCCGTTTTCGCCGGAGGTGATGGACAGTTCAGCCGAGGTTAGTGTGTCACCCGGGACTAGCCACATGGCAAAGTCAGCCCCGCTAATTGTGGTGATGCCGTTGTTATTGAAGCTGAAGGTGTCGCTAACGATAAACCCGAAGTTAACAGTCCACGCATCGGTGTTGCCGTTGGTCGGACCGTTGTTGTAAATAGCTTGAGCCGCGGCCGGAACAGCCGCCAATATTAGACATAGTGCCAGCAGTGACGGCGAAGCAAAACGCAGCTTCATGTTGAGCCATCCTCTCAGCCGAACGTTGACTAGAATTTCACACCCCACAAGGTTCAAGGTCAACGCTTTTCTGCGGTACTGGGTCATCTACGACCCGGTTGCGAGCTGTCGGCAGTGTCCTGAGTTGCGCTGTTGGCAGGATGCCCTTAGCCGGGACGTCCTGGTTAAACGACATCTGGCCCTAAGCGCAGATCAGACAAGGCTGGTTTTCACCAGCCTTGTCCCGGCACGATTCGATGCAGCTGCTGCTACGACTGCTCTATAGCTCCAGCTCGGCGCGGATCATGTTGTCCTCCAGGCTGGAGAACATCTGGAAACCGAGCTTGGTGCAGAGCGCCCGCATTTCGCGATTCTCGGGCAGCATGTTGGAGATCAGTTTGCCCAGCCTGGCTTCGCGAGCAAGCTCGATCAGCTGCCGATAGAGCTCCGTGCCCAGGCCTTTGTGCTGGGCTTCGTCGATGGCGACCGCAGCCAGTTCAGCTTCGTTTCTGCCGTGCAATCTGCTCAGCCGGCCGACTGCCAGGATTTCCGGCTCGCCAGCGGCGTTCCGATGCTCGGCGACCAGGGCCATCTCGCGGTCATAGTCGATGAAGCAGGCCCGGGTCAGGCGCTCGTGCGCGGTACGCTGGGTCAGCTTCAAGGGCTGGAACCAGCGCAGATAGACGCTGCGCTCGGATAGTTCGGTGTGGAACTTGATCATAGCCGGCTCGTCTTCCGGACGGATGGGGCGAATGGTGACCCGGTTTCCATCCTTCATCGTCCACTCCTTGACCGCGTGGATAGGATAGGGGCGGATCGCGGAGGTGGGCAGCTTATCTTCCGTCATCTCCGGACCATGAAGCACGACCCGCGCGTCCAGGGCCAGCAAGCGCTCCGGCGAGGCCAGCAGCGGATTAATGTCGATTTCCTTGATCCACGGCTGCTCCACCACCAGCTGACTGAAGCGCACCAGCAGGTCCTCCAGCGCGTGCAAGTCGACCGGCTTGCGGCCGCGGACGCCCTTCAGCGCCTTCAGGATTTTGGTCTGCTCCATCATGCGAAGCGCCAGCGTGGAGTTCAGCGGAGGCAGGGCCAGGGCGCGGTCTTTAAAGACCTCGACCAATTGGCCGCCGGTGCCGAACAGAATGACCGGGCCAAACTGCGAATCGAGGCTGCTGCCGATGATTAGCTCGTAGCCCTCCAGCTTGGCCATGGGCTGCACCGTGACGCCCTGGAAATGCTCGGCGCCAACTTTTTCGGTGACCGCCTGCTTGATGGTCTGGAATGCCGTCTTCACCGCGGCCGCATCGCGCAGGTTCAACTGCACGCCGCCCACATCGGTCTTGTGGGTGATGGTCAGCGAATACAACTTCAGCACGATGGGATAGCCGATTTCTTCAGCGGCCTGTAAAGCTTCCTTTTCGGTAGCGGCAACGCGGGTCTCCACCGTCGGAATGTCATAGGCCTTCAGAAGTTGCTTCGACTCGTACTCGGTCAGGATGGTACGCCCCGCTTCGCGAACGTCGCGAATGATGCGCTCGGCCTTGCCACGATGCACGGCTGCGTCGGCATGTTGCGGAATGGAGGGAGTTTCGTAGATGCCCTTCAGGTTATAGGCGTAGCGCCACATGTAATTGAAGGCACGCACCGCGCTGTCGGGGAACTGGAAGGTGGGGATACCGGCCTGGTTCAGGATCTGCTCGCCGGCAGCGACTTCGGCCCCTCCCATCCAACTCGCCAGCACGGGCTTGCCCAGCCCTTTGGCGTAAGGTTTCAGCTTCTCGGCGATCTGGGTGGGGCTGGTCATGTCCTGCGGCGTCAGCACCACCAGCATGCCGTCAATGCTGGGATCTTTGGCGGCAATCTCCAGCGACTTCGCGTAGCGTTCCGGCTCGGCATCGCCCAGGATGTCCACCGGGTTGTTGTGGCTCCATTGCGCGGGCAGGATCTCGTCGAAGGCCTTCATGGTCTCGGCCGAGAGCTCGGCCAGTTCGCCGCCGCCTGCGACCAGGGCATCGGTGGCCAGCACGCCAGGCCCGCCGGCATTGGTCAGAATGCAAAGCCGATTGCCGCGAGGCCGCGGCTGCTTGGCCAGCACATCCGACATAAAGAAGATGTCAGCAATGCTGTTGACCCGCAGAACACCGGTGCGACGGAAAGCCGCATCCAGGACCTCGTCGCTGCCAGTCAGCGCGCCCGTATGCGAGGCGGCAGCCTTGGCGGCAGCAGCCGTGCGACCAGCTTTAATAACGATGACCGGCTTGGTCAGCGAGACTTCGCGCGCGGCGGAAAGGAACGATCGCGCATCGCCAATCGATTCCATGTAGATGACAATGCTGTGCGTCCGGGGATCGTTGCCGAAGTAGTCCACCAGGTCGCCCCAGTTCACGTCCAGCATGGAGCCAATGGAGACGAAGGCGCTGAAACCGACGTTCTCGCGCAAGCTCCAGTCGAGTACGGCAGTGCATAGCGCGCCGCTCTGGCTGATGAAAGCCACGTTGCCCGGCCGCGCGACACTGCGCGCAAAGGTGGCGTTCAGCCCGCGGATCGGATTCATCACGCCGAGACAGTTCGGGCCGATCAGCCGCATCTTGCCGCGAATGATCTCCGAGATCTGCCGCTCCAACTCTTTGCCATGCTCGCCGAATTCCTTGAAGCCGGCCGATATGACAATTGCCGCCGGAATGCCCATCTCCACCGACTCGCCAATCAGGTCAGGTACCGTATCGGCCGGGGTGGTGACAACCACCAGGTCCACCTTGTCCGGCAGATCCTTGACGCTGGGATAGGCCTTGATGCCCAGAACACTCGACCGCTTGGCGTTGACCGGAAAAACCGTGCCGCCGAAGGGGCTGCTCAGCAGGTTCCACAACACCGAACGGCCCACGCTGCCGGCGCGCTCGGAGGCGCCAATCACGGCAACATTGTTGGGAAGAAACAAGGGGTCGAGAGGATGACTTTCAGTGCGGTAAACGTCGGATGATGGATCAGCTTTCAAAGCACTCGTGAATTGCGGTTTGGTAGCAGTAGTTGTCATGAGTCCTCATTATTTAGTAATGAAGCTCCAGTCTAAGCTTCTGCGGCGTGCGATTGGAGAAATTTCATCACGGGAGATCGTGATTTGGCTCACAGCAGATATGGTTCCGGGATCGCGAAAGACTACCCGTGTAACAGCGGTTCCAGCGGCGCAAAATAGTTTCAGCTATTTCGCTTTTTTCGCAGCCAAAATCCGCCGCCAGCGTCTATACTGAGTACCGCCAACTTGGTTGGCGAACCCTATATGAAATGCGATAAACAAGCCGACCCTCCGGGTAACCGGAGGACACAAGCTTCCGGCTCCGCGTACCGTCCCGCCATGCTCGCCTGAGCGCTGCATAGCTTGCCCGGTCACGGAGCGTGACGTGAACCCGGGCGAGTGAATCCTGCAAGTTCCCTGGAAACACTCTCCAATCCAGCGCAATCCTGCGCTTAGAAAAGGAGGAGCCATGCTGTTCCAGAAAATCGACAAGCTGACCGCTGTCTATCCCCAGCTCTCACGAGTGTGGATCAGGACCGAGGACCCAAAGCAGCCGCTGAAGAGCGTATGGATCGACGAAGCGGCAATGCATGCGGTGGCCGGCGAGGAGCCAACCTCAGACTATCCCCCGCTGTCGCGGGTGTGGATCTGGACCGAGGATCCGCGAATGCCGCTTAAGAGCGTGTTGATCGACGAAGCGGAAATGCACGCCCTGGCGACCGAGGCCGGCGAATTGATAGAGGCCGAGCTGATCGTCGAGCGAAAGTACGCTCTGGTGTGCGCGTAACCACCGCCGGCTCCGCCAGGGGCCGGCTTGCATGCGGGATGGTGCCGGGAAATCAGTCGTTACCGAGGCAAAGGATCAACTTTTCCTTCGCGTGGCGATTCGATCTTCCCGCCCTTCCCTGCCCTCAACCGTGAACAAGGCCTTCCGGCGCGGGGATGTTACAATGAAGCCTCCGCGAACCAAATTCTGCGGCGACGCGCCCCCTGAACGGACTCCAAGCCTTTGGCACAACCGATGACCGAACTTCGCACCATTACCTACGCCGACTCCGGCGTGGACATTGAGCGCGCCAACCGTACCAAGCAGCGCATCAAGTATCTCGCCCACAAGACCTTTAACCGCGGCGTGCTGAGCGAGATAGGCGGCTTCGGCGGCCTGTTCGCCATCGACAAGAAAAAGTACACGGACCCGGTGCTGGTCTCCAGCGTGGACGGCGTGGGCACCAAGCTGAAAATCGCCTTCGAAATGAACCTGCACCACACCATTGGCGCCGACCTGGTAAACCACTGCGTCAACGATATCGGCGTGCAGGGCGCGGCGCCCCTGTTTTTTATGGACTACTTCGCCACCGGCACGCTGCAACCTAATGTCGCCGAGAAGGTTATCTCCGGCATTGCCGATGCCTGCAAGCACAACGGTTGCCCGCTGATCGGCGGAGAAACCGCCGAGATGCCCGGCTTCTATGCCGAGGGCGAGTACGATCTGGCCGGATTCATCGTAGGCGTGGTAAACCGCGACAAGATCATTACCGGCAAAGCGGTTGAGCCGGGCGACGTGCTGGTGGGCCTGGCTTCGACCGGTCTGCATACCAATGGCTACTCGCTGGCGCGCAAGCTGTTTTTCTCGGTTGCAGGCTACACGCCTGACTCCTATGTGAACGAGATCAAAGGCAAGGTGGGCACCGAGTTGATGAAGCCCCACCGCAGCTACTGGCCCATCATGCGGCGCATGATCGAAGCCGACGCGGTCTCGGCCATGGCGCACATTACCGGTGGCGGCATCACCCAGAACCTGCCGCGAGCGCTGCCCAAGGGCACCGGCGCCATCGTCGAAATCAACTCCTGGCCCGTGCCGCCCATCTTCGAGCACATGCAGGAGATCGGCAACGTCCCGCAAGAGGAGATGCTGCGCACCTTCAACATGGGTATCGGCATGATCCTGGTCGTCCCGGCCAAGAAGTTCAAGAAGGTGCAGACCATCCTGGACCGCTGCGGCGAAAAGGGCTACACCATTGGGCGGATCGTGAAGGGCGAGAAGCGAGTTACGTACTCGTAAGATAGCTGTCAGCTATCAGCAGTCAGCCATCAGCTAAGGAAACTCTGACTAAGTCCGGCATCTTGAAGGGGACGGCCTTCAGTGTCTGCGTGAGAACTACGTTTGACCTTCGCCAATGGAGTGCGACACCCGAAAATAGAACCCCGAAGGGGTGGAAGTGCAGTTAGCCCAGGACGCAGCGAAGCGGAGTCCTGGGTAGGGCGGAAAAAGATCCGAGTCCCCCGGGGACGACACTGGTTCTCACGCTGACTCTTCAGGCTGTCCCTGAATGCCCCGTGATGAGTGCGGCTTTATCTGCTGAGGGACTTTGCCGTGAACTTAGATCAGGGCTCTCCTTAATCCAGAACGATTCAGCCGTTCGGTAGTGTCCTAATAGCGCGTTGCTGTAAACTGTTCGCCAGGAGACTGACATGGAAGCCGCCCGATTCGTACCCATATTCGTAGCCGTATTTGTATGCATGTTCTTTTCGATATTCGCTGCCTTATTCGCTGCCTTTGATCAGTCAGAAAAGCGAAGAAACGAAGCACGGGATAGGCGTCTCGCTGAGCATAAGATGAATGCAAGGCTCCTAAGACTCGACATTTGAAAAGCCGCCTTTCGGCGGGTTGGTCAGCATTCGCAGCAACGCACTACCAGCCGTATTCACCTCCAACTCCCGACGATGGTCCAGTGTTACTCTTGCGACCAGCATGTTTCCCGAAATACTGACCCAGCGCCTGGCTATTCGCGATCTTGAACCGAACGATGGCCCGAGAGTTTTCGCCTACCACAAACATCCTGAGGTCTCCCGCTTCCAATCCTGGGGCACCGAATCCGTCGACGTTGTTCAGTCCTACATCCGAGGCTTGGCCGCCACTGAACCCGGCATTCCTGGCCCGTGGTATCAGGTTGGGATATTTCTTCTCGCAGGCGGCAAACTGATCGGCGATTGCGGCTTTCGCGTGCTCGAACGCGATCCGGAGCAAGCCGAAATTGGCATCACGCTCGCACCCGAGTTCCAGGGAAAAGGCTATGCCACGGAAGCCTTGCAAGCGATCCTGAATTATCTGCTGGTCACGCTGGAAAAACATCGAGTTTTTGGTTCTGTAGATCCCCGTAATGTTTCGTCGATGAAGCTGCTGCAACGGGTCGGCATGCGGCAGGAAGCCCACTTTGTGAAGAGCCTCTGGTTCAGAGGCGAGTGGGTCGATGACGTGATCTTTGCCATGCTGGCGAGTGAGTGGAGAATCTCAACGCGCTACGGCGCAGTAACGCCGACGACGGTTGGACGCAAGAAACGAGCCTCACCGCTAGCGTCTCAGTCGAAATTTAGAAGAAAAGCCGCTTCAAAGTTAGCTTTGATACCAATGTCAAAAAGCAATCGAATCGTCCAAACTCAAAACGTCCCTGAACAACGCCTGCGAGCATGTCGGCAAACTGTATTCCCGCGCATTTGTCGCTGGCTACTGGGCACGTTTGAAGATCAGTCGTGACCTTTTTGGAAAACCACAATTCAGTCAAGAGATAGTCGTGCAGGCTGTTTCCGCTTTTCACCTTGATAGATCGCGGATCGGGAATCAGGGTGACGCGCTGGCACTGCGCCATCCGATCCAGCAACGCCAGCCGCAGCATATAGTTGTACAGCTTATTGCTGTCGTGGCGGATGTGTGCCTGGACGTTTTCTTTCTTAACCACAATCGCATGCAAGGAAATATCCGGATTCTTTGCGCACATCGAATATGCCGCATTGGCAAACTCGCATCGTTCATCATGCGTCATATCCGCCCACTATTTCTCACGATCTCTCAAGAGTGCAACTCGACCGCTCTCGGCCTGTCACACCCAGATTTAACATGCCTTTTGAACTGGGGATGGCTGTCGCTCGCCAGAAAGCGGGTGGAGATCACGCGTGGTTTGTGTTTGAACGCATGGATCACCGCATCAAGAAATCGCTTTCGGATTTGGATGGTACTGACGTTTACATTCATCGCGGCCGAATCGATCGCGTTTTCTCGCAGCTGGGAAATGCTTTCTCTCGGAGGCAGCCTCGGCCCACGGTTGCGCAGATGCGGGCCATCTACCGCGCATTACGTACCTCCGTCGACGAGATTCTTCGCGAGACCGGCGCCGATACTCTGTTCGAAGCACGCCCCTTTCACGAACTGTCGGCGCTTGCCGCAAACTGAGCCACAACCGCCTCACTAAAGCGGTTGTGCATCTCATGAGTGAGAGGTATTCTTGAGGTTGTTATGGCCACTCCGGTAAAGCTCGCAACTCCGTACCCTACGATAGAAGATGCAGCCGAAGTGTACGGAATTTCGCCGTCGCGTCTGCAACGGCTAAAGAAAATGGTGCAGGCGCTCTTAGCGAGAAATCATAGCAAAGCAAGGCCGTTGCTCATCTCTCCCGGAAGACCAGCGGCCAAGCGACACGTTCGCGGGTGAGCCAGAACTCCTACCATGCCCAGACCAAGAAGCGGACGGCGAAAGCGACGCAATAAGCGCCGCGCTTCATCCTTCCTTTCATCCGTTTGCAACATCGGCCTGCTCGCCGACTTGCCCGCCCGCAACTCTGACCTCTAGAATCGCTGTTTGCATTCAAGAAGGTTCTGGAGGAATGGATGGCAACCCTGAACGTTGGTGATGAAGTTCCGGACTTTGAGCTCCCCGCGGTCGTAGGCAACATCAAGACACAGTTCAAGCTGAGCGACTATCGGGGAAAGAAAAATGTAGTGCTGGCGTTTTATCCCGCAGACTGGACGCCGGTATGCGCCTCGCAGTTGCCGGGCCTGAATAGCGAGGTGGAGCGCTTCGCCGGCTACGACGCGCAGGTTGTCGGCATCAGCGTCGATTCCATCCCCAGCCATACTGCCTGGCAGAAGAAGGAAATTGGCATTCTCAGCTATCCCTTAGCCAGCGACTTTTATCCGCATGGCGCTGTCGCCAGTAAGTTCGGGATTCTGCGGGAAGGCGATCCCATCCCCGGCATCAACGAGCGCGCCATCTTCGTGGTCGACAAGAACGGCAAACTGGCCTTCGCCCGGATCTATCCCATCGGCCAGGTGCCCAGCAATGAAGACATCTTCGAGGTTCTGAGGAAGCTGTAGCGGCTGCGGAGTAGCATCCTCGTCCACAGATATGAACGAAAAAGAGGAGGGCTTTATGCCCTCCTCTGCCCTGTCTGGTACCGGAGGATATTACATACCAGGGTGAGGCGTGATGGAGCCGAAGATACCGTGGACCTCGCCGTAAGGACCCGCGGTGAAGAACAGTGTGCCCACGGGACCATCGGAGCCTCCGTTACCGAAGGTGAGGGCCCACAGTCCATCGATCTGCACCGGCAGATCGTTAACATTGAGCATATTTCCAATCCACGCGCCGGTGGAAATGTTGTAAGCCGAGATGGCTCCGCTGCCGAAATTCCCGATCAGAAGATCGTTGCCGAAATCCGCTGAAGCTGGCGGGAGCTTGCGCAACGCCCCACGGAGCATTCAAGTACAGAGTGTGGGCCAGACGAAGTTGCAGGTTGCCTTCGGTGTCGTAAATGTCGACATAGCCGTTGCCCGGGCCAGGTACGTCATCATGCTTGGCGGAATCCTGCTTGGCATAGGTCACGACCAGGCTGCTTCCAACCAGTTGAACGTTGAACGGCGCGTAGCCTGCCGGAAGGGTGGAATCGACGAACGAACCCGAGCCGAAGGAGTGGGAGGTATAGGTGCCGTCATAGACTTCCACGGTTCCGGCGTTGAAGTTCGCCACGTAAAGGTAGTTCTTTCCTGCGGCCGATGCCAAAGCCATTCCCTTGTAGACCGCACCGCTACCGCTGTTGTTGACGGCGATGAAAGCCGTGGTTCCCGCATACCAGCCGGAAATAGTTCCGTCCTCGGTGCAGAAGAGGAACGGTGTTGCCTGGTTATGGATCTTGAAGTCCGAGGTGCTGGCGTTGTAGACCGTGCCGCTCGGCGATCCTGGCCCCGATCCGCTGGCTGGAGGAATCGTGACTACCAGGCCCTGCGGCTGTCCCGAGGCGATGTACAGCGTGGAAAGGCCACTGGCATTGTCTGAGAACCACCACGGACCCGCCGGAGCAGTCGACATACCCCAGGGGTTCACCAGGTTCGTATCGTTGTAGGAGCCGACGGCTGTGATGTCGGAGGTCAGGTTGGTGATGTTGACCTTTTGAGCTGAAGCTGACAGGCTGAACGCCATGATCGCCAGAAGCGATAGCATCGCCGTCCAGCCCGGTCGAGAAGCAATGTGTGGTGTCTTGGTGCTGCGCATGGTTTCTCCTCTATTTCAGATGGTTGATTGCTTCCGGCAACCCTTCGCGCGGCACGGTCGCTGCGCGATGCGTCCTCTGACTTGCTGCTGCCACAAGCTTTCTGAACCTTAGCGGAGGCAAGACCCAGAGTTGTCCTAATCAGGTCACGATGTTGTCAAAAGTTGTTGACAATTGCCATCGTTGCCGTCGCCAGTGAAGCGTAAGTCGTTTGCTGGAAGACACTTATCTAATCCGTCCGTTGGGAACAACCTCTTACGGGGACTGGCGTGCCCAGAGTCGACTTTTTTGCCGGCTTAGCCTGGAATCAGTGCTGCCCCGTCCGAACCCCACACGATAACTCTCCGTCGCCTGTCGGTCTTGCAACTTGAAACAAGAAACTGGAAACTAGGAGCCCTTGGAGAATGCGAATGAAAAATAGCGTGATCGCGGTGGCTGTGGCGGCAGGGCTGTGTCTGGTGATCGGCAGCAAGGGTGCAGCAGCATCGGGCGCCAGCAAAGGACAGGCGGAGATCGCCCGCGGCGAATATCTGGTGAAGGCCATCGGCCAATGTGCCGACTGCCACACACCGTTTACCCCGATGGGTACCTTCGTCATGGACAAATGGCTGCAAGGCAAGAAACTGGAATTTGCTCCGCTCATCCCGATTCCCATCTGGGCTGACACTTCGCCCAACATCGCCGGCCTTCCCGGCTGGGACACCGAGAAGGCGGTGCAATTCTTCATGACCGGTCTGGCGCCCAATGGCCAGCCGGCGCGGCCTCCCATGCCGGCGTATAAGATGAACCGCTCGGATGCTGAAGCCGTGGTCGCGTATCTGCAATCGCTGAAGTAGTAGCCGGTTGTCAGTTGACGGTTGTCGGTTGTCAGTTGTCGGTTGTCAGTTGTCGGTTGTCAGTGGTCAATTGTCGGTGGTCAGGAACAGTAGAACCCAGCCCGAAGGGCGGAACAACATTAGCCCAGGGCGTAAGCCCTGGGTCAGACCAAAAACAAACTTGAGTCCCGTAGGGGACGGCACGCCTTCTTAACTCAGCGGCCACCAGGGGATAGACAAGTTCCAGAAGAGATTCGCGGGCGCGGTGTCGAGTTCGGTGCACTCGACGAACTGGCACGACACGAGCGCCCCGGGCGCGAAAGATGATAGCCCACCGTTTCAACGGTGGGTCGCGTGAGAAAGAAACCCGAGTCCCACGGGGACGACACCTGATTTCGAATCGGCCTCCTCGCGAGTGTCCCACACATGCGCTGGCCGCCGAGGGATAGAGAAGTTAGGCTCGGAGCGAGTCAACTGGACATCGCGGCAATGATCTGACAGAATCGCGGTTCGCACGGCAAACCTGCTATGGCAAATAATCTCTCAGCGGCCACCACCGTTGGCCAACGCAACATTCCCGCTGGACTTATTGACGAAGCGCACCAGCACGTCTACGAGGCCGCCATCCGTACGCCATTGGTGCGACTGAACTACGACGCTCCGGCGGAGATTTATCTGAAGCTGGAATGCTTGCAGCCGATCGGGTCATTCAAGATTCGCGGTGCGTACAACGCGATTCGGAAGCTGCCCGAGGAGCAACGGCGGCGCGGTGTTTGGACGGTCAGCGCAGGCAATGCTGCCCAGGGAGTGGCTCTAGCAGCGCGCAAGGCCGGCGTGGCCTGCCAGGTCCTGGTAATCGACGCAGCACCGGCAGCCAAACTCGACGCGATACGCCGCCTGGGCGCTGACTTTGTGAAGGCCTCCTACGACGACTGCTGGAAGGCTTTGGCGGATCGCAGTCATCCCGCCATGACCGGAGCCTTTGTGCATCCGTTCGAGGATGACGACTTCATCGCCGGCAACGCCTCGGTGGGACTCGAAGTCCTGGAAGACCTTCCCGACGTGGATGCCGTCGTGGCGGGCTTCGGTGGCGGAGGCTTGTCCTGCGGAATTGCTGCTGCATTAAAAGAGCGCGGCAGCCACGCGAAGGTGTTCGCGGCAGAACCGGAAACCGCAGCTCCACTGGCGCGCTCGCTGGCAGCGGGCTCCGCCCAGAGTTTTCCCGATTGGCAAGCCAGCTGGGTCGATGGCTGCGGAGGCAAGTCAGTCTTTCCGCGCATGTGGGACCTGGCCAGCCATCTGCTCGCCGGCTCCATCGTTCCCACTCTCGAGGAGACCCGACAGGCGATGCGCATTGTGGCCCTGCGCAATCACGTGATCGCTGAAGGCGCGGGCGCATGTGCCGTCGCAGCCGGACTTAGCGGCAAATGTGGTTCGGGAAAGGTCGTCTGCGTCGTGAGCGGAGGAAACATCGATCTGGCAAAGTTCTCCGAGTTAGTGACGCGCCCAGAGGCGCAGCCGTAAATTGAAGCCGTGGACAGTGTGCCAGTTGTCAGTTGAAAGAGCTAGGGGCACTGCAAGTCCTCTCGTAAACCTTTAGATTTGTCATCACGAGGAGGCCTTCAGGCCGACGAGGGATCTGTTTTTGAGTTTTCAGCAACCTGTTCAGTCGCGCCAAACCCCGCAGCAACATCACTCCGTGTTCTCCCTGCCTCCGTGGTGAATTCTTCTTCGCGTGATTACACTAAAACCTATGTCTGCCTCTGCTGCTGAATCCGAAATCAATTCCACAAGTCTTTCCATTCCGGTTATCGACCTGCGCAGCGACACGGTCACCAAGCCTTCGCCGGAGATGCGGCGCGCCATGTTCGAGGCCGAGGTTGGCGACGATGTTTACGCCGAAGACCCGACCATCAATCGGCTGGAGAAGCGCGCGGCGGAGATCTTCGGCCGCGAGGCAGCGCTCTTCGTCCCCAGCGGCACCATGGGCAATCAGATCGCAATCAAGCTGCACACCCATCACGGCGAGGAACTCATCTGCGAGGAGCGTAGCCATATTTTCGAGTACGAGATGGCGATGATGGCGCACTTTTCCGGCGTGGTGCCGCGAACCGTTCGGGGCACGGACGGCATTCTCACCTGGGAGCAGGTCAAGTCGAAGATCCGCACCAAGAGCTACCACGGCGCCAAGACCGGCCTGGTTTCCGTAGAGAACACGCACAACATGGCCGGCGGAACTGTCGTCCCGCCCGAAACCTTCGACGAAGTCTGCGACAACGCGCACGCGGCCGGACTGCCGGTTCACCTCGACGGCGCGCGCGTGTTCAATGCTGCAATCGCGCTGGGGATGCCGGTCGCGCAGCTCACGGCCAAAGCCGACACCGTAATGTTCTGCCTGTCGAAAGGCCTGGGCGCGCCGGTGGGATCGCTGCTGGTCGGCAGCGCAGGGCTGATGGACCGCGCCCGCATCTACCGCAAGGCTCTGGGCGGCGGCATGAGGCAGGCAGGAATTCTCGCGGCTGCCGGACTCATCGCATTGGAGCAAGGGCCGGAGAAACTGGCGCAGGACCACGCCAACGCGAAGTTCCTCGCCGAAGGATTAACGCAAATTCCTGGCATCAAAATCGATCCCGCCAAAGTGCAAACCAACATTCTGATTTGCGAGACGTCCGGCAGCGGCATTACGGGAGCGGATCTATCGAAAAAATTGGCCGAACGGAATGTGTTGGCGAGCGCTTACGGCCCCTACATCATTCGCTTTGTTACTCACCTCGACGTCAATCGGGAGCAATGTGCCCGGGCGCTGGAGATTGTTGCCGCCGTCTGCGCTGAGAACGTCAATTCCTGACCGCGTTGCCATGGCGACTGGCCGATACAAGAGCAAGGTCAGAACGTGAGAAGGGCGCTCACCCGGAGCGCCCCTGTTTCCGTTGGAAGGAAAATCAATCACGCCGCAAGACCCGCTACGGCTTGATCTCGAACACCACCCCGAGTCCCTGCGCGCCGCCGCTGGATGCAGTGCCGTACAGGGTACCGGTGCCATCGATGACCAGTGTGCTGTAAGGATAGCCGCCGTCGTTGCCGTTCGTGAAGTCATGCAGCGAAGTGTAGGTCCAGCTGCCATTAGACGGCGTCAGCTTGAAGACCGCTCCATAACCGTGCGCCCCATCTGAGAGGGTAGTGCCATAAAGATTACCCGCGGCATCCATCACCAGATTGCCGAACGGTCCGACTACGAGGCGTGGACCACCGGGACCGGTCAAACTATACAAGTTGTCATAGACCCAGTTTCCATTGGAGTTTGCCAGTTTGAATACCGCGCCCCCGTGGCCTGCCCCTCCCGCGCTGGTGGCGCCATAGAGATTACCCGCCGCGTCCTGAAAGACGCCTGCCTGCGGAAAGCTTCCATCGCCGCCGTTCGTGAAATCATAGAGATCGGTCTCGATCCAGCCCGATCCCGATGGGGTCAATTTATAGACCGATCCAAAGAGCTCTTTGCCGCCGTTGAAGGTGGTGCCGTAAAGATTACCGGCGTGATCCATGGTCAAGCCGCTTCCCGGATAACCATACGGGTGATACAGGACTTCTTCCGCCCAATTGCCGGAAGATTTCAACTGATAGATGATTCCGCCATTGTGCAAACCGCCGCTGCTGGTGGCGCCGTCTGCATTGCCGTTGTGGTCAAAGATCAGAGCACCGACAGGCCCGGCACCATCCGAGCCAGTAAACCGATGCAGGATCGTCTCGATCCACGGGCTGGATCCACCCAGGTTTTCCGACAGCGGTGGCCGCAGGTTAAAGACCGTGCCACAACCTACGCCATCACAACTTCCGCCTCCAAAGTAAGTGGTGCTATAGAGGCCGCCGTCCGGGCCGAACACCACCGCGGCGACTTGCGGATTGGCCCCATCGTTGCCTCCCAAGAAGCTATAGAGCGGCGTCAGCACCCAGCCCGAGCTGGTGTTGGTGAGCCGGTAGACCAGACCACAGCCTTTCGTGCCGCAGCCACCACCGGTGTTGCCGCCGAAGTTCGCCGTACCGTAGAAACTGCCCGCACCATCAAAGGTGAGGCCAGCCATGGGCGTAGCCCCGCCCTGGCCGCCGGCAAAGTTGTAGATGACCGAATACGTCTGCGCTTGCGCCGCTTCGGTCATGATTCCGGCGACGCTCAGCACCAGCGCCAGTGCGGCAACCGTCGCGAAGAAGCGGCGGCGACCCGCGAGCTGCCTCGAAGCCGGCATCGCCGGTTGGGTTAACGGTTGTCGCTGCGGGACGCGACCAATTCCTCGTATTGCGGCCGTTGCTGTTTGCCGATCGTCCCCACAAAGAAACTTCGAATGCCGTTCCAGAACTGTCATACCCCACCTCTTACCGAGAACTTTATTGCAAAGCAGGGTTTCCACACAACTCCCACCCTGTGAGATATGTTAGCAATCCACGGTTTGGCAACTGACAACTGCCTTACGGCGTAATCTCCCAGACGGTGCCACATCCGATGTCGCAAACGGTGAAGAAGCCCCCGCCGTCCGAGGCAGTGCCATAGATGTTCCCGCTGCCGTCCAGAGTCACGCCACCGAGGGGCTGCGCCCCGTCCCCATTGCTAAAGCTGAAGCTGTGGAGAACGGTTTCTGTCCAGACGCCGTTGGACGGGGTCAACTTGAATACGCTTCCCGACCCATTCGCGCCACCCTGGATTGTGGTGCCATACAGATTTCCGGCGGTGTCAAACGTCGGGCTGGCATAAGGCTCATCATCAGCAAAGCTATAAAGCAAATTGTAAGTCCAGGTCCCGGGGTTAGACAGCTCGAATACGGTTCCACCGTTGGTTGCGCCACCGGCGACGCTGGTGCCATAAAGATTGCCCGCCTGATCCGAGATCAGAGTGTCATATGGAACCGCGCCTTCAGGTCCCAGGAACGTATGCAGTATGGTCTCCGTCCAGCCGCCGTCGGTTGGCGTCAACTGGTAGATGATTCCTATACTGGCCGTCCCGCCGTTGACCGTAGTTCCGTACAAATTCCCCGCCCGGTCAAAGATGAGTCCGCCGGCAGGAAGTTGACCGTCAGTGCCCGCAACAAAGTTGTGAATGATGCTCTCTGTCCAGCCGCCGCCGCCGGATGGAGTCAGCTTGTATACGGCTCCGCAGCCTGCGCCGAAGTCGCAACCTCCATTACCGCCATACGCCGTCGTCCCATAGATATTGCCTGCCTGATCAAAAATCACTCCACTGTAGGGATTCCCGCCATCGGGGGGACCCTGGAAGCGATAGAGCACCGTCTCCGTCCAGGGACACAGGAATGACTTGCACGCCGAAGCGGGCGGTTGCAGCTTGAAAACGGTGCCGCAGCCGCCGCCTTCACCGCAGTCTCCTTGTCCTCCGTCCAAAGTCGTGCCGTAGAGATTGCCATCCGGTCCAAACGTCACCGGGCCGTAAAGAACATCGCCGCCATTCGCTGGGTTACTGAAGTCGTGCACCGGACTAAGCACCCAACCGGAGCCGGAAAGCGCCAGTTTGAAGACCGAACCATAACCGCCGCTGGTTGTGCCATAGAACCTTCCTTCTCCGCCAATGACTAGGCTGGCATAGGGGTTCGCTCCGTCGCCTTGTCCGCTGAAGGTGTGCAGAACCTGGAAGGTCTGCGCCGGGGCGGCGATGGCCATTGCCAACAGGATGCAAAGGCCGGCCATGATTGCCAGGCCAATGCTGATTGATCTCGAACTTCGTTCCAAGCACGCCACGGTGTCCTCCGCTAACAATTACGCAATTTCCCCAGTGGTTCAATTAACTCTCACTCTGTGGGACACGCGACCTATCTACGGCTAACCACTGGCCACTACGTTAGGGCGCGATCTCCCAGATGACACCGCAGCCCAACCCGCCGCTGCAGTTCCTGCTGCCGCCGCCGGTAGTGGTGGTGCCGTAGAGATTGCCATTCGCATCCACCGTCACTCCGGCAATCGGGGACGCGCCATTGCCGTCCTGCTCAAAATCGTGCAGATCGGAGCACGCCCAGTTGTTCCCCGAGCGGGTCGCCTTGAATACCGAGCCTCCACTGTGTGCTCCGCCGTTGTAAGTCGTGCCATAAAGATTGCCCTGGCCGTCCAGGGTCAAGGCGCTTTGCGGCCCACTGTTGACCGGGCCTTGCAAACTACAGATGAGATTGAAGACCCATCCGCCGCCGGAGGGCGACAGTTCGAAAACCGTTCCCCCACCTCCGCTGCCACCGTTGGTAGTCGAGCCGTAGAGATTACCCGCGCTGTCGAAGACCAGGCCTCCGACAGGAGTCGACCCGTCGCCGCCGCCGGTGAAGCTGTATAGAGTGGTTTCCGTCCAACCCGAGGATGAAGGCGAGAGCTCAAAAACCGTACCGCCGCTGTGATAGTCCCACGATGTGCCGTAAAGATTTCCCGCGCTGTCGACAATCATTCCGGCAGTTACGTAGTTGTCGACCCCAGGGATCACGCTCTCGTTCCAACTTCCTCCCGATGGCGAAAGTTCGTAAATAGCGGATCCGGTGCCATACAGGTTTCCCGCGGTATCGAAGACCAGACTGCCTTCGGGACCATTAGCGCCGCTGGAGGTGAACTGGTAAACCAGGCTGTAATCCCAGGGGCAGAGCGCCGAGGTACATGCCGTGGGCGGAGGCTGCAGCCGGAAGGCGACTCCGCAGTACGACTGGCCTTCACCACACTCCAAAAGCCCTCCATAATAGGTGGTGCCATAAATCGCGCCATCGGGGCCGAAGGTCAGGCCGCCATAGTTCAGCGGTTGGTCGCCGTTGGGGAGGGCGAAGTCGTGCAGCGGAACGAGGATCCAGCCCGATCCGGCTCGCTTGAGTTGGAACAGCACGCCGCTCTGCGTGCCGCCGTTCTCGGTTGTCCCATACATGTTTCCAGCCCGGTCCGGGACCAGCGTGCTGGTGGGGAGAGAGCCGTCCGAGCCGTTGGTGAATTTGTGAATGATGGTGTAGGTCTGAGCCTGCGCAGCGATAGCAGCCACAAACAGGATGAAAAGCCCGACCGTTACCACCAGCCGAGCACTTACTGAACTCGAATTTTGTTGTGAACGCGTCATAACCATCCTCCGCGAACTGTATCGCCATTTTACTTATTGCTTCGATCTTTTGACTCCTACGTTGTGGGATGTTTCAGTCAGACCTCGACAGGAACTGACAACTGCCTTACGGCGTAATTTCCCATATCGTGCCGCAGCCATACGTGCAATAGCCGCCCCCGCCGTAGTAGGCGACGCCGTACAGGTTACCGTTGCTGTCGATTGCGACGGTGTCGATCGGTCCGCCGCCATCGCTGCCGCCGGTGAAGTAGTACAGGGTGGTAAGCGTCCAACTGCTGCCGGAACGCGTCACCTTGAAAACCGAGCCGGCTGTGCCGGCAGCATAGGTCACGCCGTAAAGATTGCCGGCAGCGTCGAAGACGAGCGTGCCGGGCTGGGAATATTCGCCTTGAAAGGCTGCGAGCACGTTATACGTCCAGGAGCCGCCGCCTTGCGGAGACAACTCGAAGACCGTCCCGCTATCATCGCCCGGTCCGCCAAAGAAGGTCGTGCCGTAAAGATTACCGGACTGGTCGAACACCAGTCGCCCAATCGGAAATCCTCCATCTTCGGTGCCGTGAAAGGCATACAGATTGGTCAACGTCCATCCCGCCGCTGAGGGTGACAATTCAAAGACCGTGCCGAATCCGTAGGGGCCATCCTCCTCGGTCGTGCCATAGAAATTGCCGGACGAATCGGAGATGAGGCCGTTGGGATAGGCGCCGTTGGGATCATTGGTGAAGATCTGCATGATGTTTTCCGTCCAGCTACCCCCAGAGGGAGTCAACTGGTAAGCTACGCCGAGGCCGCCGCCACCCGAGCCGGTCGTGCCATAGATATTGCCTGCGTGGTCGAAGATGACCGGACTGTCCGGTTGAGCGCCATCGGCGCGGTTATCGAAGGCATAAAGCAGTGTCTTTTCCCATGAGCAGGACACCGAGTGGCAAAATGAGGCAGGCGGTCGCAGCTTGAAAACCGTCCCACATCCGCTGGGGGTACAGTTGCCGCCTCCGCCAAGCTCGGTCGAGCCATAAATCGCCCCACTCTGATCGAGTGTGAGTCCGGCCCGCGGGCCCGCGCCGTCACTGCCTCCTTGAAAGTCGTATAGGGAGCTCAAGACCCATCCCGAGCCGCGGTGAGAGAACTTGAAAATTGTGCCGTTCGCCGCTGCACCCGTACCGGAGTAAGTTGGGCCGTACAGGTTCCCAGCCCGGTCGAGTGTGGGAACGGCAATCGGGCCCGATCCGTCGGGGCCAGTGAAGGTATGCAGTACCGTGAAGGTCTGCCCCTGCGCTTCGGTGGCGATGACGATCATCAAGGTTGCGAGGGCGATTGCCGCCACCGTCATCCACAGGTCCATACTCACGGTCCACTTCCGGCATTGCTCTGGGCGTTCCATAATTTCTCTTTCTCCGCTCTTGGGCAACAATTTCACCGCCATTCCTGAATGATCATCATCCCACATTGTGGGATATACAACTTGGATGACAACTGACAACTGTCTTACGGCGTGATCTTCCACACGACTCCATCGTTGTTCGTGCCGCCTTCCGAGGTTGTGCCGTAGAGGTTGCCGCTCGCGTCCAGCGTCACTCCTGCAATCGGCGTGTTGCCGCCGGTCCCGAGCTCAAAGTCGTACAAGTCGTTACACGTCCATTTGCCGCCGGAACGCGTCGCCTTAAAGACAGAACCAAGGCCATTGCCGTCGAATTCGGTTGTGCCGTAGAGGTTGCCGCTGGCGTCCATGGTGAGCGGACTCACCGGACCGCCGTTGCCGGCAAAGTTGCACAGAGTCGTCAGCGTCCATCCCCCGTTCGATGGGGAAAGCTCAAAGAGCGTGCCGCCACCCTCCGTGCCGCCGTTCATCGTGGAGCCGTAGAGATTGCCGGCCGCGTCAAAAATCAGGCCGCCCGTAGGGTAGAGGCCGTCCGCACCCCCGGCTGCAAATTGGTAGAGATCGTGCTCGGTCCAGCCTGAACCTGAGGGCGTTAACCGGTACACCAGGCCCAGGTTGCCGTTCCGCCCAAAGGGGGCGACGCCGTACAGGTTGCCGGAGCCGTCCATCACTACCCCAGCGTTCGGGAATGCGGAATAGTCAAAGCTGTAGATGGCGGTCGCCGTCCAGCCTCCGTCCGACGGGCTCAGTTCGTAAACTGAACCGCCGCCGTTCGCGCCGCCCTCTTTGGCCGTGCCATACAAATTACCGGCGGCGTCGAAGACGACATTACTCTCCGCGTAGAGGCCAACCTGAGCGGCGAACTCATACAACACCGTCAGGTCCCAGGAGCAAAGTGCCGTGGTGCAGGCCGTAGGCGGAGGGCTTAGCTTGAAAACCGTGCCCAAGCCGGCATTTCCCACCGTGGTGCCGTAGAGGCTACCGTCGGGATCGGTCGTCAGTCCCCCAAAGTCAACCGGGTCTTGCCCGCGACCCAAGCCAAAGCCGCGGAGTCGATCCAGTACCCATCCGGAGCCTGCGCGCCTCACTTGGAAGACGGAGCCTGTGTCGCTATCCAGCGTTCCGTAAAGCCTGCCCGCCCGGTCCATCAGGAGCGTACTGGTCGATGCGCTTCCATTCAGAGTCTCGAAGTTGTACAGCACACTGTAGGTCTGGGCCCTCACCGGAACGGGCGAGGCGAATGCCAAGGCAAAGACAACTCCCAATGCCAACGCGAACCTTCCCCCTCGCTGGCGTCCGGAGATGCGGTTTCGATCGTTCCTTCGGTTTTCCACAATCCCTCTCTGCCGGTCGGCCGAACCTGGGCTACGTCCAAACCGACACCACTGCGAGGCACGAAGCCGCTGTGCTGTTCTCTATTTCCTCCACCCCTTGCCCCAAGTCAACTTAATTCCACATTACGGTCTAACCTGTTGCAGACAATGTAAATAAACGTTCATCGAAGATTGTCTTTTGACTAAACTGTGATAACATTTGTGGCCATTATGTCCCCCGCTGCGCCCGCCAGCCCTTGGATTCCGCCGGATGTCCCCCAGGAACGAAGCCCGCACCCAACCCCGGTGATGCGCTTTGGGCCATACGAGATCGACTTGGAATCCGGGGACCTGCGCAAGTTCGGGTACCGCATCAAGCTCCAGCCAAAATCTTTCCTGGTACTTCGGACCCTGCTGCAAGCTCCGGGCGAGCTGGTAACACGCGAGGAATTGCGAGCGCAGCTGTGGCCGGAAAACACCTTCGTAGAGTTCGAGTCCAGCCTCAACGTCGCGGTCCGGCGATTGCGAGAGGCGCTGAACGACGAGGCGCAAGGTCCGGCCTACATCGAGACCGTGCCTAAACATGGTTACCGGTTCATCGGCGTGCTGGAGCTGCCAGCGATTGCCGCTCCGCCCTATTTGGTGCCCACGATTATTCGCCCAAGCGCCGACTCCTCAGCCGCCCTTCACTTACCTGCAGGCATGCTGCCCGGCAGCGCGCAAACCGCTCCGCAAAGAAGTTGGTGGAGGCTGCTACCAGCCCTGGCAGTGCTGATCGCGGTGGCAATTGGGCTCCTCTGGTGGAAGCGCGGCCCGACGGTTTCGCCACGGCCCGTCGCCTCCTCAATTGCGGTGTTGCCGTTTGCCGACATGAGTCCGGAGAAGAACCAGCAATACTTCTCTGACGGCTTGGCCGAGGAGCTTCTCAATCACCTGGCCAAGACGCCGGGATTGCGCGTCGCCGCCCGCACCTCGTCTTTCCAATTGCGCGACAAGAGCGCCGATCTGCGGGACATCGGGAAGAAACTGGGCGTGGCAACCATCCTGGAAGGCAGTGTCCGCAAAGAAGGCAAGCGGGTGAGAATCGCCGCGGAACTGGTAAAGGCGGAGGATGGTTTTCAGCTTTGGTCGGGAACCTACGATCGCGACCTGAACGACGTTTTTGCGGTGCAGGACGATATCGCGCGCGCCATCACGGGCGAGCTCAAATTGCGGTTGCTTAACGCCAGCAGCGGCAGTGTCCCGCAGCGTGCGATAAGTTCCGAGGCCTATAACGCGTACTTGCAGGGCCGATATTTCTATGAGCGCCGCACGCAGGATGACCTCAACCGGGCGTACGAATATTTCCAGCAGGCAGTAAAGCTGGATCCGAATTACGCGCGGGGCTGGTCAGCGCTGGCGTGGGTGTTGATCACCCGCGGCGAGGGTGGCGAGGGCTCGACCTTTGAGCAAGGGTATCGCGACGGGAGGACGGCTGCGGAAACAGCGCTGCAACTGGATCCCGGGTTGGCCGAGGCGCACGCCGCCATTGGGCGCATTAAGCGCGGCTATGAGTGGGATTGGGCGGGCGCGGATGCTGCCTTTCAGAAAGCGCTGGCGCTGGAGCCGCAGAACTCCGTAGTGCTGTTGGGGGCGTCGAGTTTGCAGGCCAGCCTCGGGCATTTTGATGAGGCGGTCTCGCTGAATCGACGGGCAGTGGAAATCGATCCTCTGAGCGTGACGGCGCACGTCGCGTTGGGCATTCATGCCTACTACGCGGGCCAGCACGAGTTGGCCATTGATGCCTATCAGAAGGCGCTGGCCATCAGTCCTGACGGACCTGAGGCCCACTACTTATTGGGATTGGTCTACCTGGCAAAATCAAAACCGCAGCAGGCCCTGGCGGAATTCGAAAAGAACCATCCCAACAGTGAGCGTGCCGTGGGCCAGGCCTTGGCTTACAGTGCGCTGGGCAGGAAAACGGAAGCGGACGCAGCCTTGCAACAACTCATCAACGCCTACCATGAGCAGGCGGCCTATCAGATTGCCGAGGTGTACGCCTTTCGCGGAGAAGCCGACCGCGCTTTCGAGTGGCTTGGCATCGCCCGGTCTCACAAAGATGCAGGACTCGCGGCTATCAAGGGCGATCCTCTACTGAAAAATCTTTCTAGCGATCCGCGGTTCGAGACATTCCTGCGGAAGATGGGCTTGCCGACGTAAGGATTCGCAGCAAGAGCGAGGCAAAGCAGATCCCTCGCTGTCGCTCGTGATGACAATTCAAGTGGCTACCTAACTGTTGTTTATTCTGCAAAGCCATGTGGGACCGTTTGACAACTTGCTTGACAACCGGAGCGATCGCAAACATACTTGCGCGGTCGATTTTGAAGTATGGCTGAAGCGCCAAGTTCTCCAGCGGTGATCGCATGAAGAAAAAACCAGCCAGGAAGAAAGTCTCCGCGAAGAAGAAAAGTGCCGCGCGTCCGGCGAAACGCGTAGCGGTTAAGAAGGCGCGCACCCAATCCAAACGGGTCTCCGCGGTGAAGGTAGCCGCAAAGGCTTCCACAACGAAAGCTTCTGTGCCTCCATCCGATGACGGAAAGCTCACCTTCAACCACGCCATGATCTACCTGAAAGACGTGGAGCGGGGAATCAATTTTTACCGCGGCTGGCTGGGCTTCAAGCTGATCGAAGATTTCCGCTATGAAGGCAGGCCGGTCTATGCGCGATTGCGTGCGCCAGGCGGCGATGGCACGATCGCCCTCCACCAGGCTGGCCCAGGTGCTTCCATCGCCAGCGAGGGCGTCCGCCTGTACTTCGAAGTGCGCGATCTGGACGGCTTCTGCCAGGGTCTGCAGAGGCGCGGCTTCTACTTCACGCAGTTGCCAACCATGATGCCGTGGGGCTGGCGCCATGCCTACCTCAACGATCCCGAGGGGCACGAGATCAGCCTGTACTGGGCCGGCGAAAATCGCATGAAGAAGACGGTAATGAAAGCCGCAAGAGAAGCCGGCAACGCGTGATGCACTGCTGGCGTTGGTGGAGCGGGAGTCATCGGAGTCATTCGGTCATAGGGGTCGGTTGTCTTAGAGAAACCGAGCCATGCGCTCGGCTGACACGAGCTTGAAGCGACTGCCCCAGCACGAGATGCTGGGGTCGCTTGTTCTCTTAGTAAGTCCGGACGCATCGATACCAGGTCGGCGGCTTTCACGGCAGCCACCAGGGTAGTTATTGTCGGCCGTCGACGCATTCTGAACGATGTTTTTGCTGGGAAGCAAGAACGGATTTAACGAATACCGGTTGGATCTGGATGCGATGAATCCAGCGGTTTTGCAGCTGTCGAGTTGACCCGGCTGCGCATGCGGCCTACCATAACCGCCAGCGGGACCGAGGTCCTCGGACATGGTCGGCGAGACAGTCTCCCACTATCACATCGTGGGGAAACTCGGCGGTGGTGGAATGGGGTTGGTTTACGACGCGGAAGACACGCGTCTGGGCCGCCACGTCGCGCTGAAGTTCATTCCTGAAAATCTGGTCAACGATCGCAAAGCGCTGGAACGCTTCGAGCGCGAAGCCAAAGCCGCCTCGCAGTTGAACCATCCCGGCATCTGCACCATCTACGACATCGAAGACATGAACGGCCAGCCCTTCATCGTGATGGAGAAGCTGGAGGGCATGAGCCTGAAGGACCGGCTGCGCGGCGCGCCGATGGATATCGAAGAGATCCTCGACATCGCCATCCAGGTAGCCGATGCGCTGGCCGCCTGCCATGCCAAAGGGATCATTCATCGCGACATTAAGCCGGCGAACATCTTCGTTACCACAGACGGGACAGGTCAAGATCCTGGACTTCGGACTGGTCAAACTGTCGCGCGACCTGTGGAGCGGCGAGCCCGTCGACGGAAGATCTGTCCGAGGCCGGAGACATCTTTGGCACCGCGGTTTACATGTCGCCGGAGCAGGCGCGCGGCGAAGAGCTCGATGCGCGCAGCGATCTTGTTCTCGCTTGGAGTTGTGCTCTACCAGATGGCGACCGGCCAGAAACCATTTGCCGGCGCCAACTCCGTGGTCACGCTGGAAGCGGTCCTCACCAAGAAACCGATTCCTCCGCTCAAGCTGAATCCCAAGCTCCCGCCCGATCTGGAGGGAATCATCGGCCACGCGATGGAGAAGAATCGCGCCAATCGCTATCCCGACGCGCTGACCCTGAAGGCCGATCTGCAAGCCCTGAAGAGAGAGACCGATCCCGAGCTTGACCGCCAGCGGACGTCTGCGTCCTGCCTTTCCCGTATCGCATCGCGACCAGCACCTTCCAGACTACGAGCCGCTGGCAGACCTATCTTCTGTTGGCGGTCAGCGCAGTGCTGGTGATGGTGCTGACGCTGGCGGGATTGTGGTGGTTCAAGCATCGTTCGGGGGCGGCGGGCGCCAGGAACACCATCGCCGTGCTGCCGCTGCAGAATGTGAACGGCGACATCAGCGTGGACTTCCTGCGCTTCGCGCTGGCGGATGAGATCGCGAAAGTGCTGTACCTATTCGCGCACTCTGGACGTGCGTCCGTCTTCACTGACGCAAAAGTACGCCGCCAACGACGCCGATCCGCAGAAAGTTGGACGGGAGTTGCACGTTGCCACCGTGCTGACCGGACACTTCCTGAAGCAAGGCGACAATCTGCTGGTCACGCTGGAAGCGATTGACGTGCGCGACAACCGCTTGCTGTGGCAGACCAGCTTTACCGCCCCGGCGCAGGACCTGATCGCTTTGCAATCCAACATGGCCGCGCAGATGCGCCAGGGTCTGCTGCCGACCCTGGGCGTGACGGGTGGGACCGTCGCAACCGGCACTCGCCCCAAGAATCCCGAGGCTTACGATCTCTACCTGCATGCCCTGGCGCTGCCTCACGATCCGGGACCGAATAAGGATGCGATCGCGGTGTTGCAGCACGTGGTGCAGATGGATCCCGGACTACGCCCCAGCGTGGGAGGAATTGGGACTGCGCGCTTACTAGGACACCACCTACTCCGACGGCGGCGAGACCATGTTCCAGCTTTCCAACAGCGCTTGCGAGCGGGCGCTGGCGCTGGATCCCGATCTCACGATTGCCGCCGGTCAGCTGATCACCAACCGGGTTGAGCGCGGCGAGTTGGGCAAGGCCTACGAGGCGGCGCAGGCGCTGGTAAAGCGGCGCCCGGAAAGCGCGCAGGCCCACTTCGTGTTGAGCTACGTCTACCGCTACGCCGGAATGCTGGAGGAAGCTACGAACGAATGCAATAGTGCGATCGGGCTCGATCCCGGCCAATTACATTTTCCGCTCCTGCGCCTGGGCCTTCATGGAGCTGGGCAAGACCGATCGCGCCGCGGACTTCATCCGTCTGGATGCCGGTTCGGAGTGGGCGGCCTACGTTACGCCATCGCTGCTGTTGCGCGAGGGCAAGATTCCGGAAGCGCGCGAGGCGGTGAAGCACATGCCGACCGCGCCTCGCTATCATCGCGATTTGCTGGAATCGTGCCTGGGGCTGCGACCGGCATCGGAGCTGGACCGCATCGCCCACGATGTCGGAGACCAGCTTCCCCGCCGATCCCGATCCCGAGACCTGGTACTACGAAGGAGCGCTGTTCGCCTACTGCGGAAAAACGCAGGCCGCCGTCCATCTGCTGCAGAGCGCCATCCAGAATAATTATTGTTCGTACTCCAACCTGCTGACCGATCCTCTGCTGGCAACCTTTCGCGCCGATCCGGCCATCGACAAGCTGCTGACCTCCGCCCGCGAGTGCCAGGAAGCGGTGCGGAACGCAGCCACCGGACAGGGAAAATAGCTGGCCCGTCGACTTAGACCAATCCAAAAACTTAGAGCGAGTCATATGGCGCGCCCGACACACAACGAGGTTGGCTCGGAAGAGCGACGCCATGCGATGATATGGAATCGAGTGTCCGATGACGTCAGCGATCAATCCGCAAAGAGATGCCAGCACGTCGCCTACGCTGGTTTACGATGGCGCCTGCGGCTTCTGTAGCCGTTCGGTTCGGTTCATTTTGCGGCACGAACGAAGGCACGACCTGTTATTTGTGACTCGTGATTCGGAGATGGGCAGGCAGCTACGTCGCACTTATGGAATGGAATCCATAGAGTCAATGTTGTGGATCGAGGATGGCCGCGCATTCGCCCAATCTAGCGCGGTAATAAAAGCTGCGGGCTATGTGGGCGGATGGTGGTCTCAACTGGCAGCCCTTGCATCGCTTTTTCCGTCCAGCATTCTAAACGGCATTTACAAGATCATCGCTAGATATCGTCGCCGGCTCTCAACCAATGTGGCCGCCTGCCAGCTTCCCAACCCAGAACAGCGTCGTCGTTTCCTGGCCTGACGATGGCAATTAGTCGATGTACCGTACCTCCTTATTGTTGCGGCCACGATCTCTGATTGTTGGTGAGAAAAGGCCCTAAGACTCAGAATCTCGAACTCTGTAAGACCGTTGCAGCCTGGCTCTTTCAACCCGGCGGAAAACCCTCCGACGTGCTACAATTACAAGTGCTCCTCGGTGCACAATCTCCTGATTTTGCAATGACTTGCGCGCAGTTTGGCGAGTCGCGAAAAGACATTCGCGATGCCAAACCTGTGGCTGAAAATGGGAGCCTGAACGTGGCCTCCCACTCATTCGAAAACCGCGAATGAGCGGGGCACCCGTACGTTATTAAAACATGAGTTTTAGGAAGGAGCGGGCTCGAAGCTAGTAGCTCGAAGCTCACAGCTAACATGCCTGACGATCCGAACCAGCAACTACCGCTCGACAACGTCGTCCCCGGCGGCAACATACAGCCCGTCAACATTGAAGACGAGATGCGGCGCTCGTATCTCGACTACTCGATGTCGGTGATCATCGGGCGCGCGCTGCCCGACATCCGCGATGGCCTGAAGCCGGTGCATCGCCGCATTCTTTACGCCATGCACGACATGGGCGTGCTGCACAATCGCAAGCACATGAAGTGCGCCGGCGTCGTCGGCGAGTGTTTGAAGAAATATCACCCGCACGGTGACAGCGCTGTCTACGACGCGATGGTGCGCCTGGCGCAGCCCTGGAGCCTGCGCTATCCGCTGATCGATGGCCAGGGCAACTTTGGCTCGGTCGATGGCGATCCACCCGCGGCTTACCGGTACACCGAGTCGCGCCTTACTGAGATTGCCGAGGAGTTGCTGGCCGATATCGACAAGGACACTGTCGACTTCGTGGCCAATTTTGACGACACGACGGTCGAGCCGGTGGTGCTGCCGACCCGAATCCCCAATCTGCTGGTCAACGGCTCGAACGGCATCGCAGTCGGCATGGCCACCAACATTCCGCCGCACAACCTGACGGAGATCGTGGATGGCGCCATCACGCTGGTGAACAATCCCCACGCCACGCTGGCCGACATCCTGAAATTCGTTCAGGGCCCCGACTTCCCCACCGGCGGCTTCATTCACGGCCGCAGCGGCATCATGGAAGCCTATCGCACCGGACGCGGCCGCTTCATCATGCGCGCCAAGGCGGCCATCGAGCACGTCACCAAGGACAAAGACGCGATCATCGTCACCGAGATTCCTTACCAGGTCAACAAGGCGAACATGATCAAACACATCGCCGAACTGGTGAACAACAAGGTCATCGACGAGATCAGCGACGTGCGCGATGAGAGCGATCGCGACGGCATGCGCATCGTCATCGAGCTGAAGCGCGGCTGCGAGCCGCAGATTGTGCTCAACCAGCTCTTCAAGCACACCTCGATGCAGGAAAGCTTCAGCATGATCTTCCTGGCCGTGGTCAACAACCAGCCCAAGGAAATGGGACTGGTGCAGGCCCTCCAGCACTTTGTCGATCACCGCATCGACGTGGTACGCCGCCGCACCGCCTATTTGCTGATGAAGGCGCGCGAGCGCGAACACGTTCTCGAGGGCTACCAGGTTGCGCTGGACCGCGTCGACGACGTGATCCGCATCATCCGCGGCAGCGAGAACCGCGCCGATGCGCGCACCAACCTGGTCGACTACTTCACCGGCAAGACGGTCAGCGTCTCGGAAGGAAAGTCGGCGAAGACGGCGACTCTCAAGGGAGTAACGCCGACGACGCTCACCACCCCGTTTGACACCTTGCAAGCCGATGCCATCCTCGAATTGCAGTTGCATCGCCTGACCCGGCTGTCGATCGACGAGATCGTGAAGGAACTGGCCGAGGTCCGCGGACGCATTGCCGAGTACGAAGCCATTCTGGGCAGCGAGAAGAAGCTGCGCAGCGTCATCGTCAAGGAACTGGAAGAGGTCAAGAAGAAGTACGGCGACGAGCGTCGCACGCAGATTCAGGACGAAGCCGCCGAGATCAACCTGGAAGACCTGATTGCCGACGAGCAGGTTGCGGTGACGGTGAGCCACTCCGGCTACCTGAAGCGCACGCCGATTTCGACCTATCGCCAGCAACGTCGCGGCGGCACCGGCCGCAAAGGCATGAGCACGCGCGAGGAGGATTTCGTCGAACACATGTTCGTCGCCTCGACGCACGATTACATCCTGGTATTCACCAATACCGGCCGCGTGTACTGGCTGAAGGTGTACGAGATTCCGGAGCTGAGCGCGGCAGGCAAGGGCAAAGCCATCGCCAACCTGGTGTCGTTGCAGCCGGGCGAGAATGTGCGCGCGCTGCTTACCGTCCGCGACCTGGAAGAAGAGAGCAAGTACGTCTTCTTTGCGACGCGCAACGGCACGGTGAAGAAGACGCCGCTGAAGGACTTCAGCAACGTCCGCTCGATCGGCATCAACGCCATCGGCATCGAGAAGGAAGATGAACTGGTCGCGGTGCGCTGCACCGACGGCAATCAGATTGTCTTCCTGGCGACGCACGACGGCAAGGCGATCCGCTTCGAAGAAGACGACGTGCGCGCGATGGGACGTCCCGCCTACGGCGTGCGCGGCATGGACCTGGAGCGCGGCGATTACATTGTCGGCATGGCGGTGACGCCGAAGGAGCGCAAGAAGACGAAAGGCACCGAGGACCAGGAAGCGAGCCTCATTCTCTCGGTCACCGAACAGGGCTATGGCAAGCGCACCGACGTTGACGAGTATCGTCTGCAATCGCGCGGCGGCAAGGGCGTCATCAACGTGAAGACCACGGCGCGCAACGGCAAAGTCGTGTCCATCATGCTGGTGAACGAGAAGTCGGAGGTGATGGTGATCAGCCAGTTCGGCAAGATCATCCGCATCGACAGCAAGAACATTCGCGAGTGCGGACGCTCGACGCCAGGGCGTGCGCCTGCTGCATCTGGAAGAAGGCGACCGCCTGGCTGCAGCGTCGGTCATCCCGCCGGAAGAAGTGGCGGAGAACGGCGCCGGGGAAACGGGAACGCTGGTGCAGTAACATTGTGGTCCTGTCGCGTGCTGAATGGGGGCGGCCAATGCAGAACGGCGCAGCTGGCGGATTTGCCAGCCGACAATGGACCATGAACCAGTCGTTTTCGACAAGAACGCCTGGCTTACTTCTGGCGCTCACCCTTCTGCTCAGTTGCGTGTTCTTGGCATCGGCGGCGGCGCAATCCTGCGGTTCGCAGGGCGTCGCCGTCCAGGTGCTCGGCTCCGGAGGGCCGGAGCTGCAAGACAAGCGCGCTTCCAGCAGCTATCTGGTGTGGGAGAACGGGCAAGCGCGGGCCCTGATCGATGCGGGCGGCGGAAGCGCTCTCCGCTTTGGCGAGAGCGGCGCGCAAATGTCCCAGCTGGACGTAATTCTATTCAGTCACTTCCATGTCGATCACAGCGGCGACTTTCCCACGCTGATCTTTTCCTCCTGGTTTGAAGACCGCAAACGTTCACTGCCGATCTACGGCCCTCCCGGCAACGACTTCATGCCCTCCACCACCGAGTTTGTGTCCGATTTGTTCGGAGCGAAACACGGCGCTTACCGGTATCTCAGCGAGCTGCTGGCGCCAGGAGAAAACGGCAGCTACCAGATGCAGCCCCACAATGTTGTCGCGGGCCAAACTCCCGTGCCGGTATTTCGCAACGGCGATCTCGCCGCCTCCGCGGTACGCGTTTTTCACGGCGGCGTTCCGGCCCTGGCCTGGCGCATCGAGGCTGGCGGCAAGGTCATCGTGTTTAGCGGAGATACCAACGGCGAGGGCGAAGGCCTCGTCCGTTTGGCGAAGAACGCCGATTTGTTTATCGCGCACAACGCTGTGCCGGAGGGAGCCACCGGAGTCGAGAGGCGCCTGCACATGCCTCCATCGGTGATCGGACAAATCGCGGCCGAGGCCGAGGTCAAGCGCCTGGTTTTGTCACATCGCATGCTGCGGACGCTGGGTAAAGAAGATCAGACGCTGTCGGAAATCCGGAAACGATATTCCGGCCCCGTAACCTTCGCCAACGACCTCGATTGTTTTCCCGTGAAATAGGAGTAGGCCGGCCCTCGGGCAAGGCCGAAAAAATCATCTTGACAACCTGTCCGTCCCAGTGTATATAACTATTAAGTTATATAACTAATAGGTTAAATATATGAATCAGCCCGACCATCTCGACGCAACCTTCGCAGCCCTGGCCGATCCCACCCGGCGGGCCATTCTTGCCCGCCTGGCTACGGGGGAGGCTTCGGTGAACGAGCTGACCGAACCCTTCGCCATGAGCCAGCCTGCAATCTCCAAACATCTGCGAGTTCTGGAGCGCGCCGGGCTGATTTCGCGAAGCCGGGATGCGCAGCGGCGACCGTGCCGCATCGAAGCCCGGCCGCTGGCCGAGGCCAACCAATGGCTAGAGCGCTATCGCCAGATATGGGAGGCCAACTTCCAGCGGCTGGACGCGCTGTTGGAAGAGATGAAGGCTCAAAGGCGAGCGGCCACCCCCCTCAAGAAACCTCAACAACGAAACATCAGGAGAAATCAGCGATGACAGATATTGGCAAGATGACAATTGAAACGCCCAGCGACCGGGAGATCGTGATGACGCGGGTCTTTGACGCTCCCCGGGAAATGCTATTCGACGCCTTCACCAACCCCGAACTGGTTCCACGCTGGCTGACGGGGCGGCCGGACCACAGCATGCCGATCTGCGAGATCGATCTGCGAGTGGGCGGCGCGTACCGTTATGTGTGGCGCGGTCCGGACGGAATGGAGATGAGCAGTAAAGGCGTGTTTCGCGAAGTTGTGCCGCCGGAGAAGGTGGTCGCCTCGGAACGGTTTGAACCGTCCTGGTACGACGGCGAGCTGGTCAACACCACAACCTTTGTGGAAGCGGGCGGCAAAACCACGGTAACTCTCCACATGCAATGCGGCTCGAAGGAGATTCGCGACGGCATCCTGAAGAGTGGCATGGAGCGCGGCGTAGCGTTCAGCTTCGACCAACTGGAGAAGATGCTGGTTTCAGCACCAGAGTTGAAACGCTGACTGCGGAGTGAGGAACGGGGTGAAGTGCTGGATCGAGTGAAAGTGTTCCACTATGCCAAGGCGGCCTCCACCCCGTCACATCGCGATATAGGTCTCGAATTGCCGTGGAATGACTACGAGGTTGCAACCCTGTGTCACCGCTCTGCGGCTCGCATTTCTTCCCGCGTCGAAACGTGGGCTTACCGCCCACGCCTAACCCCATCTCGCCGCGGCGCGGCTGTCCAATCCCTCTTTCCGGCGGTTTATTGCACCGGTGGGCTTCTTCTTCACTCGCAACACAGTCTCAGACGGCCAGCTCTACCTGAATCTCCGCTCGCCGAAAGGTTCTCGCGGCCTCGTGATGGCGAAAAAAAAGGCGTAGCTGAAGCTACGCCCCTTCAAAGCCGATAGGTAATGCTACTGGGTCAGCCGCAAAACGACCTTGGCCGCAATCGTCTGGAATGCGGCGGTCAGTTCAGATGTGCAGGCGGAACCGGGACAGTTCTGTATCCAGAAAAACTGTCCTGCCGGTTGGCTCGAAATGTACGTTGAGGTGTACGTAGGGTCATTGGCAAGTTGTCCCAGGAAAGCCTGCGTCGCTGGACTTACGCTAGGACCCAAGCCGATGGTGAAAATGAACGTCGGGACAGCCTCAGTGCGCATCGCATTGGCAGTTTGGATGGCACGGTACTGAGTTTCAGCGGTGACATTGGTCCGTGAAAAGGCCGTCTGTAGCCCCGTCTGCTGAGATAGAAACGTGGTCACAGGCGCTCCGCTGGCGTTCTTGCAAATGTCGCCGGCGGCGTCATAGGGAAAGCCGCTCGGGCAGCTGCCGTTGCAAGAGCCCCACTCGCTGATATGGCCCGACTCGTTCGTGCAGTTGTTATCTGATGCATCCGGACTACAAGTAGGATCCAGGAAGCCGACAAGGTTGCCGCCGGATGCGTCATACCCTCCGTAATCGACCAGCGTGTTCTGGGCCGAGGGCCCGCAATAAAAAGTGTCCTGCGAGGCGTTCATCAGGCCGTCGGTGAAATACACCAGAACCTTAATTACGTTCTGCCCCGGATTGATGGGAACGGTGTTGATCTGCGCATCGGCCATGGACATGGGGGCGCCCATCGTTGCACTTTGAATTGGCTGGGTGCCGGCTCCCGTACCGAAGGTGCCGCCGCTGAACACCATGCTGGAGACAGCATTGTCAATCGGCGTTTGGAAGTTGTAGCCCATGGGAAAGTCTATGCGCGCGTTGGACGAGAAGCTAAGCAGGGCAATTTCGTCGGTTGCGTTATTGAAGAAGTTGACGAAGGTTGGGACGGCAGAAACCAGCGCGGTTTGACCACCATCCGAGGTCATCGAGCCGGAGCGGTCCAGCACGATGGACATTACCAGCTTGCCGCGGGTTGACACGGCGGTGTCGGCCACCGGTACGGTTGCCCAATTCGAGAGGTAGCGCATGAACCAGGTGTTCACGTTAACCGTAGCCGTAACCTTTACCTGCTGGTCGCCGTATGGGTCCATTGGGAAGGTAATGGTAGGCGTGGGCGCACCGGCGCCGTAGTTGGCGGCAAACATATCGGCGGCCAGGGTCGAAGCCGTCGTCTGTCCCGACTGCAAGTTCTTCATGCCGGTGAGGGTTGCGCCATCCACAGCCGTCGAGAGCTTGGCCTTGATGACGTAAAGGTTTCCGGCGTCGATGGCAAATCCTGCGAACAGTATAAGGATGGGCACCACGAGAGCATAAATAATTATGGTCTGCCCACGTTCACTCTTCACGATGTTGGCATTACGCATATTCATACTCCTCGTTAGTAGTACGCCACGGCGTAGAACTGAGATGGCAGTACGCTGCTTCCCACGAAGCCCGGCAAGGGCGTGATGGTGGTGTAGTTGTAGTAGATCTCAGTCACATAAATTGCCGATCCGGTAACTTCCGCGTTCAGCGCGTTAACCGCCGCCCTGGGGAGGGTGGCATTCCCGGTCGAGCAGCCGCCCGTCCCGGAGACGCAACCTATTACACTCTTGCACGAGGCCCCAGAGATCCCACCACCGGACGACTGCTCGGTGACCTGGAGAGAACCGCTACCCTCGTTGGTAACCTGGGTGACGATGACGCATCCGTTGCTGCTCATGTGTAAGTCTCTTCCGGCGTCCGAAATCACCTGGGTCACCGTGCTCGGCACAGAGGTTCCACGGGAAGCCAGGCTGGAACCTTCTCCCACCAGGTTCTTCATTACCTGCACGTCGTAGACGGCCCTGCCGAAGTCAATGATCCCAAATACGAAGACACACAGCATGACCAACCCGAATGACAGTTCCACCAGGGCCTGGCCCGACTGGTCGCTGTTTATCCTTGCCTTCATAATGTCCTCCTTAGCTTGCACTCGGCGGAAACTGTTCGTTCTGAAACGACGAGCTGACCACGATGGTGTACGTCCCGCCAAAGAGTTTGGCGATTGGCCCAGATACAAATGGATATGGGTAGGTCACGGTAATGGTTACCAGGTCATGCGGGCCACCCGCACCGTCGGGGCATCCTCCACCGGCGTTGGTACAGGTTATGCTGACGACGCTGGCAGCATTGCCGCTGTTGATGTAACCATCCGAGGTACCCTCGAGGACTTGGATGATCGAGTTGTACCTCGATTCCGAGCAACTGCTACCGAGGGTTATACATTGCCCCGTGAGGGCGTAGCGTCCAGCCTGCCGTACCGCGTTCTGGAGGGTCGTCCTGGTATTGAACATATTTCCAAACTCGATAGTTCCCCATACCAGTAGAAGAAAGATCCCGATAGAGAACGCAATCTCTACGAGCGCTTGACCGGAGTCGTTTCTTTTCGTCATCAAAGTAGACCTCCTCATATCGGCCTGACGTTTGATTGCCATTGCCGCGCGGGAAAATCACCACATCGGCATCACGCCAAACCGTTCTAATTACATCGGCCCGTCCACTGCCGAGAAACAGAAGCGGTCGCCACCGCCATGGAAGCCAACAACTGTAAAATTAGGCCGAATCGCTCCTGGCATTCGTTTCCAGTGAGCTAGGGTAATGCAGGGACCCTAAGCAGCCGCGGAAAATGAACTCCCGTTAGTGCCTGGTACGGATTAGGCGTGTGATTCAGGAGCGCGGCCAGAAGTTAACTATCATCCCTCCCTATGTTCTCCATTATCGCAGCGCTGAGACCGGGACTGATTGCACAGCCAGTCGTTATGGAGTTCTTATAAGGGGTCTGACGTCCAAATCATTCTAAGGCGGCAACCTTAGGCAGGCAAGTGTTTTCCGTCACAGAACGCAACTATTTTCCAGCCCACTTAGGTCGAGCGCCAGCCCCGGCACCTCCGTTAGACCCTACTAGCACCGGCGTTTGCCTTCACGGTCTTTGGCCAGACAAAACGCTGACACAAACCAGCACTATAGCTGCATTCGCTACTAGTCTGACTTCACGGAGCAAAGTTTCTCGAACGAAAGTCACATTGACAAAAGTTACTCTGGCACCCTGTATCGAGCCCTTCGGAAAGTCCGCCGGGGCGATCCAAGTATACTTTTTCAAGTATAGGAGCCCCGATTTGTTGACAAGAACTATAAGACATCAAAGTGCTATTTACTTACGTGTTAATAAAGCAAATCTTACGAGTTGGGGGACTGGGCCGCAAGGTCGGGTCTGGAAGGTACAGCATTTGCGTCACTAGAAGGAATCTGAGGTTATCCTGATCTCACGTCGCGGTTATGGCTGCCGGGCCAGAGCCTCTATGATTTCTGGGTACGTAGGAGAGTCCGAAAGAGTTACCTTTTCGATAAACAGGGCTCCAGCTGGGGCACCAATTTCATCTTGAGATACTTTCCCGGCAGAACTAGAAACTCCATGACGACGTCCTATAACCAGATCGCCGGCCAAAACGTCGAGCGGCTGGCCGCGCTGAGCGATGGCATCTTCGCTGTAGCGATGACGCTACTAGTCCTGGACCTGCGCGCACCCGCGGCTGAGGCGGTGCACAGCGAACGCGACCTTTGGCACGCCCTGGTAATGCTGTCGCCACGGCTCGCGATGTACATGATGAGCTTTATGACCCTGGGGATCTTCTGGGTGGGACAGCAGACCCAACTGAATCACCTGGCGCGCTGCGACCGGAGCCTTTCCTGGATCCATCTGGCATTTCTCTTTGTGGTATCCATCACGCCCTTCTCGACAGCGCTGCTGGCCGAGTTCATCAGGTACCGTCCCGCCCTCCTGGTCTATTGGCTGAACATTGCGCTATTGGGAGGTACTTTGTACTTCAGTTGGGTTTGTGCCCTGGGGGCCGGACTGGTGAAAGCCGATTTACCAGCGGAGGTCCAGGTTGCCATCAAGCGTCGTATCGTGATTGCGCAGTCGCTCTACGCCTTCGGAGCGCTGCTGTGCGTCTTCCTGAATACCTATTGGAGTATCGGGTTCATCGTTCTGGTGCAGCTGTATTACGTAATTGCGCCGCGCGTTCCGGGACGCCGGCGGACGTGATAAAACGATATTCGCACTCTGGTCTGCGAGGGCTGACTTATGGTTGCCAAATCCGACAAAACGCTCGTAGACGAATATATCGCTGCCCAGCCTGAGGCACTTCGTGGTCCGCTAAAGCGGGTGCGAAACACCATTCGCAAAGCGTTGCCGGGAGCCGAGGAAGTGATCTCCTATAAGATGCCGACGTACAAACTGCATGGCAGCCGCGTGCTCTATTTTGCGGGATGGAAGGCACACTATGCCCTCTATGCCGCCACCGATAGCGTGGTTGCTGCGTTCGAGCATGAACTGGCGCAGTACGAGATCGCCAAAGGAACGATTCGCTTCCCTCTTTCCGAACCCGTACCCGTGGAGTTGATCGCGAGGATCGCTAAGTTTCGCGCGCAGGAAGTCACCGGGCGCGAAAAGGCGAAGGCGCGTAAGAAGCACTAGACGGGCGGCAAGACAACAGATGCGTAGACCCACTCATTGCCGGATCCCGGTCATCCCCTTGGTGGGAGTTTTTCTAGTTGTCTCCACAGCCTGGGCGATGCTTGCGCAAACTACTCCGGATTCACAAGCCTGCAAGAATAGTACTGTCGATCTGCAAGGAGCAGACTTCGCGCAGAAATCACGCACCTTCCTGGTGCAGTTGCAGAACGCCGTCAAGGCCGGAGACAAGGCCAACGTCGCGGCGATGATTTCTTACCCATTGCAGGTGAACGGCAGCCGCAAGACACGTATCAAGACCAAAGCGGAGTTTCTCAGCCAGTATGAGACGATCATTGACGCTCACGTTCGGCAAGCGATTGCGAAGCAATCGGCCAAGTGCCTGTTCGGCAACTACCAGGGTGCGATGATCGGTGACGGCGAGGTCTGGTTTCGCGAGCAGGCAGAACGGAACAATGAAAATCATCACGGTTAATTTGAGCGCCGGAAGCCATTAAGGTTCTGCAAAGCCCAGTGTTTCTGGCGCGAAATCATTGACGAACTCCCCCAGGCGGAGAAGAATTAGAGCGGATCGATGTATAAGCTTAAGCATTGCATGGAGGGATCCAGAATGAATCGGCTAGCTATGGTTTTGACGTTTTCATTACTCGCAATGGAAGTGTGTCTGGGGCAAAGCGCACCGGCGACGCAACCCGACAGCAGCGCCGCCGGCAAGAGTTTGCGCGGCGCAATTTCTGTGAGCCTGGCGAAATCCGTTGACTCGAAGAAGCTGAAGGAGGGTGACGAAATCCCGACAAAGACCTTGGGTACGCTTCGCACCAGCGACGGAATTACGATCCCGAGCGGGTCGATCGTGGTCGGGCACGTGACCCAGGCAACCGCGCGCTCCAAAGGCGACCCCACGGCATCGTTGGGAATTGCCTTCGACAAGATCCAGGTTTCGGGCGGCAAAGACATGGCGATCAAGGGAACGCTACAGGCGGTCGGCCCCAATCCGAGCGAGAGCTCAGGGCCGCAAACAACTGCGAGTGGTGGGAATAATCTGAACGCCGGCAACGGGTCAACCGCACCATCAGCCAGCACCGGACTTGGGATGCAGAAAGGAGGGCAAGGAGGCGGAGGCACGATGCTGGATCCACACTCAACCGGGGTGGTTGGAATCAAGAACCTGCAACTCGACAACTCGGTGCTGACCTCGACGGGGAAGGAAGTGAAGCTGGATTCGGGATCGCAGATGGTGGTTAAGATCGAATAGCTGGCGGCCGCGGTCCTGTGAGTATCTGCGTCATAGCTGTGCCGCCGCTCCTCCACCCCAGCAACCGCAAATGCGGCGGTAGCTGGGGACCCCGGCTGCGCGGCTCAATTATTTTTTCCCACTTCACCCGCGGGCTCACGCCCGCGGCTAACACAAATGTCGCGGCTGCGCGCCTGCCTCGATCCCAAGTGTGATAGTTTGTTCCACCTCTGAGCGCAAATTGCAGCTATAACACAGGCACCTACGGGACTCGGCGAAGATTTTGGCGCAGGAAAGCACGCCTATGGAACGCAGACGAAACATGGCTTCACCTCAGGCTTCTTTCTTGTACTTCGCAAACATGTTCGCGTTGAACTGTTCGCTTTGGCCCTTGGGAACGCTTAGTGATTTCCACTCCGCGCCTTTCCAGTGCTTGGCGAGGAAGGTGATTTGCCCGGTGTGGTAGGCGCAATGGGAGACGGCGCGGCTGAGTGCCTGCAACACCGAGTGGGGTTGGCCGCGGACGGTGACCGTGCGCTCCAGGTCGCCAGGTTGGAGCGAGTTGATGGTGTCGAAGAGGAGTTGCCAGTTCTGCTCCCACCATTGCAACAGTTGATCGCGCGTGTCGGACGTCATGAGGAATTCCTGATCGCGATTGCGGTCGGGCTTCTCGCCGTCGGTGGTGAGGAAGTCGGTAAAGCGCGAGCGCAGGTTGCCCGCCATGTGCTTCACGATGATGGCGACGCTGTTGGATTCAGGATCGGGCTGCGCGAAGAATTGCTGGTCGCTGAGCTGGGCGATGGAGTCGTCGGCCAGGCGCTTGTGCCCGCGCAGACCCGCGGAAGATTTCGTCAAGGTAATCGGCGGCAAGATCGGACATAGCTATTTCCTCGCGGTGCTGCTGAACAAAATCATCTCACGAATGGCCTCGACGTCCCACAACGTCAGAGTCCCGTCCGGGATGTGGAACCCGCCAACCTTTTCAATATAGAGGCTGTTACGAAACTTGTGCCGTCCCTACGGGACTCGGCGAATTTTCCCCTCTATCCCAGCACTGCGCCTACCCACCCCAATTCGCGCAAAAGAGGCGCGAATCGGGGAGCCCCGGGTTACGGCTCTGTGCTGGGCTAGACTATTTCGCGCCTACGGCGCTCTCTTCGTTGCGGCTCTTCCACAGATGCAGCCGCGAACGGCGTTTGTAACAGCCTTTACAGCCAGGGGACGATGACAACAATTTTAACGAAAAATGAGCGGAGTTTCACAAGTCTAGCACGCTGGGCACGACGGGCCCGGAGTTGGGTAGTCGGCGGAAAAGTAGTGCGGTAATTCTCGAATATCGGGAGTGTCCTAAACTTGCGTTGCTGCGCCATCTGCTCGCTTCGTCGCCTTCTCCTGAAACCTGACCGTTAAGAAGACAAACGCAAACACTGCGATCGACAGAGGAATTCCAGCATAAACTAACCCTATACCGATAACGGCACCCCCCAGCCGTCCAGTGTCAGCGTGACGTATTATTCTCCCGGCAACCAGTAAGGAAACGTAAAGGAAAATTGGGTAAGACCCGACCATTGCGAGAAGGGCAACCACGATTCGGAGGGCTGTTCTCAATTTCGCTGTTCCCCACAGTTTAGGCGAGCAATTCTTTGATGCTTCAGATGTGATCGGCAATTCCCGCTTCCATCGCTGGTGTCACGCGGAGATTTTTGTATCCGGCCGAAATTGTAATGCGCGAAGTGCAAAGCGCAAGCGGCCAGGACTGACTCCACTCAGTCATAGGAGACGAAAGCGATGACGTTGCCATCGGGATCTCTTACATGAAAATCAGTTCCTCCCCAGGCCTGTTTGGTGGGCTTCTGGGCGAACTCCACGTCTCGCGCTTTGAACTCCTCGAACAAGGTTCGCAGGTTCGAGACTTTAATGAAAGTGCAGATCAACGATCCCTCCTGGACAGCGGTCTGCGCGAAGAAGGGCTGCCGCACATAGCGGATGTGCAGGCAAGCCTCATCGCGCGATACAGCGCCATAGAACGGAGGCATGCCATGGAGAAAATCGATTTCGAAGCCGAGCTTTTCGTGGAAGAAGCTGGCGCACGCCGTGACATCCCGCACCAGCAGAACCGGGATGGCATGGTGCAGCGCCGGAGGGCCGGAATGGATGCGAGGAGTCTTGGATGCGTCGGCTGCGGCTGCTTTTAGTTTGGCCCAGTTTTGATGGCCGGACTCAACGGCGACGATCTCCTGTGCCAGGGCGAGGGTAAATTTGAGAGACAGCACCTGGGCGTCGGTCAAAGCCCGATAGCGTTCAAGCTGACGGAGGCGGCCACCGATGGAATAGTTTCCTTCGCGGTGCCAGCGCAGCAGCAGCTTGGCTTGTTTACGGTAGGTTTCAAGAGTAGGCATCGACACACTCCAACTGAAGGTTTCAGCGGGCGGGCCTAGCCCTTTCGACGGGAACTGCCGATGTGCCCCACAAAGAACGACAAAAGACTAAGACATGGCCAATATGCTGTCAATCGAGAAGCGAGTTTCCTCGGTAATCGGGGATGGCGAGGCGCGAATCGGATAGGTTCAGACGAAGCCTATCTCCTATCTCCTATCTTCTATCTCCTGTCGCCTATCTTGGGCGACCGAAAAACAAGACATAGCCGTCCGGGTCAGTGAGTTCGAAACCGCGCAAGCCGTCGTGCGTATCCGTAAGTGGTGCGCTGAAGGCTGCGCCGTGATCGACAAACTCGGCGGCAAGAGCGTCGGGGTCCGGCGCATAGACAAAGGCGTCCCACCGCATGGAGGGATGAAGCTTGGAGTTCGGCAATGGGGTGACGTTGGCATCGGATTTGATGAAGAGCTGCGCTCCATCGCGGCGGATGATGGCGAAAAAAGGATTCCGATCGGGCTGCTTTAACGTGGTCTCAAAGCCAAGCTTTTCGCGATAGAACGCGATGGTGCGATCAACGTTGCTGACGATGAAGAATGGTGAAATCGCCGTAGTCGTTGTCACGGGTTGAAGGTCCTCCGGGGTACAAAATCACGAAACCGAACTTGGCGCAAGACATTTTTTTGCGAATTTTCTTGACATTCTGTTTAAGTAACCGCAATATGTTGCGATAGGACGGTTGCCCATGCAACATATGGGCAAATTGTTTGGGCCCGTTAAAGTTTGACAATTCAAGGGAAACGTTCCAAAAAGGAGGAATTTCCTATGGCAACGAAGAAGAAGGCCGTTAAGAAGGCTGCCAAAAAGAAAAAGCGGTAACTGACGCGGCGAGGCTACAGGCCTCGCTACTTTTTTTGCACAAAACAGGGCCTCTCGCGATGTTGGTCGCAGAGGCCCTTTCGCTTTGGCCGCCATCACCACATCCTGCTAACGCCGGACAAGATCTGCCCGTGCCTAATTCGGCGAGCCCTCGAGCTGATAGTTGCAGGTTCCATTGGTCGGCTGCGTCGGCAGCGTTGGCACCTGTAAGAGCTGCGGCGAATTGAAGTCGAAGTACCCGTTCGTCGGATCCGTCATATCGCCAGTGGTCGCATCACGCTGGGTCAGAGGCGGCACGCTGAAGCGAGTTTCAATCAGCCTCAAAATCGAGGTGCTGTCGGTTTGCAAGTGGACGACGGTTTGCGCCTTCACCCACGGCGACACCACGACGACCGGTATGCGGAAGCCGGTCACGTTGAACAGCCCTTGGGTGTCCTTCGATCCCAGGTCCTGGGGCGTCAGGTTGTCGGGCGGTGTCACCAGAATCGGTCCCACATGATCGAACAATCCGCCGCCTTCGTCCCAGGTCACGATGAATACCGAATCCGGCCACGCCTTGCTGTTCAGCAAGGCATTGATTGCCATCTCCGCACGCACGGAACCAGTCTGCACGTTATTGCCGGGATGTTCATCGTATCCCGTCGAGCTGGCGCGCTCGATAAATATCACCTGCGGCAGTTCCTGGTCGGCGTTCGGGCTGGCCAGAATGTTGTAGTACTCCTGAATGTTGCGGACGTTGCCCTGGATCCCGGGATCGTTCCAGTCAGCCCAGTTCGCCAGGAAAACGCTATTGTCCTGGTAATAGTAGCGCCATGTGATACCCGCGTTTTGCAGCGCGCGGAAGATGGTAGGCCGCTGCCACGCTGGATCGCTGGGGCTGCTGGGCGGGAAGGCGTGGCCATACGAGGTCCCAGCGAACAGGTACATTCGGTTGGGCACCGTATTTGCCGCCTCCGGAGAGTACCAGGTATCGCTGGTGGCAAACTGGGTTGCCAGCTCGTAATAGTACGGCAGGTCAGTCTGATCGTAATAACCCAGCGGTCGCGAGTGCGTGGGATCATACTGATCGCCGGTGCCTCCCGACAGCGTCGTATCCAGGAACCGGTCCATCAGATATTGCGAGCCGGAGGTCAGGTCCAGCCAGTTGTCGCCCACCAGATCCATGTCGTAGTGGGTCTCGTCCCACGAGGGGGATAGGTTCTCGATGCATTCAGTGCGAGCGTGGAACGGCGCGAAGCATCCACCCTGGGGATTGCATATCTGATAACCGGACGGCAGCGTGTGCAGATCGTTAACGTCGCTCAACTGCGCTCCCTGGATCGGCGGCTGGTGATTGACGCGATATTCCGCCAGCACGCCCATGTAGTTATCGAAGGAACGATTCTCCTGCACCATCCAGATAATGTGGTTCAGGTTCGAGACCCCGCCGGTGCTGACGGTTACGGTTGCGGTCGCCATCGCCGGCGGGGCACCCGGATAGATCGAGGTGGCCGTCGCCGTATAAGTTGTAGTTTGCGTGGGATGCACACAGCAGTACGATCCCATGTTCACCGGCGTCACGTTCCCAACCCCTTGATTGATGCTGACGGCCGAGGCGTTGGTGGTCGTCCACGACAGGGTTACAGCGCCGCCTGGCGAAACCGTCATCGGCTGAGCCGAAAGCGTTACCGTGGTGGGATTCTCCACTGTAATCGTTACCTGGCCCGAGTAAGCCTGCCCGCCAGCCGGACCGGCGGCTGCGACTTGGAATATCGTGTTCGCGCTCAGCGGGCCCGTAGTGTATGTGCCCGTGCAAGTGTTTCCGGTGCACGAGGGCGCCGGCAGCGAGACAGGATTGTTGCTCCCAACCGTCACCAGGCTCCACGAGCTGCCATTGTTCGGGCCGCCATACGTGATCGTCACGGTGCCTCCGGCCGGAATGGTCGTAGGCGAAGCCGTCAGACTCAGCGGAACCATAGTCAATGTCACAGACTTCGCTGGCGACGTCGTTGTCCCGGAGGTCGCCGTAGCTTGAAATGTTGTGGTCTGAGTCAGACCGTTGGTGTTGTAGTTAAAGGCGGTGGAATTCACCGGAAGCGTCTGCTCGTCATCGGAAACAATGCTGGGCGTCACATTGAACGAGGTCGCGTTAGCAGTTGCCCATGAGAAGTTTACGAACTGTCCCGGACCCGCCACAGCCGGCGAAACCGCGAAGCTGCTCACCGTCGGGGCGGAAGAATTCCCGGACCCGCCGTTGTTGCTGTTTCCGCTGGAAGTGGAGTTAGTGGATCCACCACCGCATCCCGCAGCGATCAAGAGTGTGAGCAGACTGAGCAGGGAAACAGAACAGCGTAACCGGGACATAGTCGCAGGACCTTCCTCTGAATCTGGGCGGCCATTCCAGCCAGCCATGCTTGGCTCGGCTGAGTCGATGACCCAACATAGTTCCTCGCCTCGGGCGAAGAAACAAACCCATGGCTATGATTCATGCGGCGGCAACGGAGTTGTTCGGACCCAGTTGCGGTGTGGTCAAAATGCGATGACTCGACCCGGCGCGGCTGGCCAACCGACAATCGCTGGATCGACAAATTGTGGTTTTAGGGAGACTCTGATCCAGCGTCTTTCGGAGACTCTGGGGCCGCGCAGCGGCGCCATTTGTTTTAGCCGTGGGCGTGAGCCCGCGGTAGAGTGGAAAAGATAACTGAGCCGCGCAGCGGCGCCATTTGTTTCACCGCGGGCGTGAGCCCGCGGTGAAGTGGAAAAAACAACCGAGCCGCGCAGCGGCGCCATTTGTTTTAGCCGCGGGCGTGAGCCCGCGGTAGAGTGGAAAAGATAACTGAGCCGCGCAGAGCGGCGCCATTTGTTTCAGCCGCGGGCGTGAGCCCGCGGTAAAGTGGAAAAGATAACTGAGCCGCGCAGCGGCGCCATTTGTTTTAGCCGCGGGCGTGAGCCCGCGGTAGAAGTGGAAAAGAAAACTGAGCCGCGCAGCGGCGCCATTTGTTTTAGCCGTGGGCGTGAGCCCGCGGTGAAGTGGAAAAGATAACTGAGCCGCGCAGAGCGGCGACATTTGTTTTAGCCGTGGGCGTGAGCCCGCGGTAGAGTGGAAAAGATAACCGAGCCGCGCGCAGCGGCGCCACGGTTCTCACCCGGACACTTCAGTCGTGCCGATGCAAACGCTTTTCAAGCCTCGCTAGAGTTCCGCCAGCGCGCTGTGTACCAGGTGAATGGCGATGGAGCCCTCGCCGACCGCCGACGCCACGCGCTTGACATTGCCGGAACGAATATCGCCGACGGCAAAGACGCCCGGCAAGCTGGTCTCCAGCAGCAGTGGGGGACGCGAGAGCGGCCAACCTGATTCCTGTAGCGTTATCCGATCCAGATCGTGGCCGGTAAGGATAAATCCTTTGCTGTCGAGCGCCAGGCATCCCTTCAGCCAGTCGGTGTGAGGCGTAGCTCCCGTCATGATGAACACATGACGGATGTCGTGGGTCGAAGTTTCCCCGGTCTTCTTGTCGCGCCACGTAACGCGCTCCAGGTGCTCGCCGCCGTCCAAGCCGACGATTTCCGTATGCAGGTGAAGCTCGATCGCCGGGTTCTCCTCGACGCGGCGAATCAAATAGCGCGACATGGTGTCTGACAGCTGTCCGGAACGCACCAGCATGTAGACCTTGCGCGCGCTTTGCGACAAGAACACCGCCGCCTGTCCTGCCGAGTTGCCTCCGCCCACAACAATGACGTCTTCGTTGCCGCAGAGCTGCGCCTCCATGTTGGTGGCGCCGTAGTAGACCCCCAGACCTCCAAACTTCGTCAGGTTCCCGATGGGCGGCTTGTTGTACTGCACCCCGGCGGCGATGACCACCGCGCGCGCCGTCAACGGCTTGCCTTCGTCCAGAGTGACCTGATAAGGACGCCGCTCGCAGTGCAGACGCACGGCGCTGCGCGCCACCATCATTTGTGCGCCGAACTTCTGCGCCTGTGCCAAAGCGCGGGAGGTCAGCTCGCCTCCCGAAATGCCCATAGGAAAACCGAGATAGTTTTCAATCCTGGAGCTGGTTCCCGCCTGGCCGCCGGGGCTGGAAGTCTCGACCACCAGCACGTCCAGCCCTTCGGATGCGGCATAAACCGCAGCCGCCAAACCTGCGGGACCTGCGCCGACCACAATCAGATCGCGCACCTGCGACTCGTCAATGTTGGCATTCAATCCCAGGCAGTCGGCCAGCTTGGCGATCGACGGATTGCGCAGCACACTGTGTCCGTTGCAGATGACCACGGGGATTTCCTCGGGTTTGACGGAGAAATGGTCCAGCAGCTCCTGCGATCTTTGGTCAGTATCGAGGTCGACGTAGACATAGGGATGTCCATTGCGTCCCAGGAATTCACGCAAGGCCAGGGTGCCAGGCGAGTGGCGCGAGCCCAGCAGGATCGCGTTGCCGGCGCCTTGCGCAATCAGCGTCAGCCGTCGCAGGATGAAGGCGCGCATGAAAATCTCGCTCAACTCGGCGTCTTTGGCCACCACCGACCGTATGGCCTCGGCGCTGATCTGAAGAAAATCGCCAGCCTCGGTGACGCGGCCCCGCAGCAGGTAGCGCTGCCCGCTGATCACGGCGAACTCGCCGGTAAAGCCGCCCGGCAGGTGGGTGACGACTACACGCTCCCCGGTGGGACAGATCTGCACAATGTCCAATCTCCCCGACAGCAGAACGAAGAACGGAACGTTAGTGTCTCCGGGCTCGAATAGGATTTCGCCGGGCTGCACCTGCCGGATCGTGCCAAACGGACGGAGCCGGTCGATCTGCGCCGCAGTAAGGATGGGAAACGCTTCAGTACCAGGCTCGACGATTGGAGATATCGGCACGGCGGACATGTTTGCTCCTGGGAAAAGAGTGTTGCCGGAGATGAATTGTAGATGAAATGGGGAAGCGCAAGGGTGCGGGGGCTCAGTTGCCGGTTGTCGGTTTCCCAACATATGCCGGGAACACCTGAACTTTAGGCCGGTACGTTGGGCTTGGTGTCCGACAGAAGGTGTCATCCCGACCGAGGACTTCAGTCCAATACTAAACGGGTGTCATCCCGACCGAGGACTTCAGTCCAATACTAAACGGGTGTCATCCCGACCGAGGACTTCAGTCCAATACTAAACGGGTGTCATCCCGACCGAGGACTTCAGTCCAATACTAAACGGGTGTCATCCCGACCGAGGACTTCAGTCCGAGTGGAGGGACCTGCTGTTCCTTCGAGTTGGCGAGAATAGCGATTTGGCCGGTCAGGTCTGGCCTGTTTCGCCGCCTGTCTGCCCTTCAGGTCGAAAAACCCTGTTTCCCGATTTGAGCACGGGTCAACCAGACTCCTTCCCCCTGGGTTTGACCCCTCTAGCGCTCCCATGCGATAGTTTCGTTTTAACCAAATCGTAACAATTCGCAATCCTTCACCTTTCATGGACCTTTCCACATCCGCGCCCGCCTGTGGAGTTTTCTGGTGCGACTGATACCTCGCGAGACCAAGTTCTTCGACATGTTCACGGAGATCGCGACCAATGTGGTCGAGGGCGCGCAAGCGTTGAGCGATCTTTTGCACAACTACAACTACGAGCAAATGCCCGCCGCGCTGGAAAAGATCAAGCAGATTGAGCACCGCGGCGACGAGATGACGCACCGAATCCTGGTGAAGCTGAATCAGACCTTCATCACGCCCTTCGATCGCGAAGACATCCACCTGCTGGCTTCCTCGCTGGATGACGTTCTGGATTTCGTTTACAGCGCCTCCGACCGCTTGCTCACCTACAAGATCACGCAGCCCTCGCCGTCAGCCAAGGTGTTGGCCGGCATCATTCTGAAGCAGGCGGAAGAGCTGAAGAAAGCGGTGGCCCTGCTCAACAAGGACGGCCAACTGCTGGAACACTGCGTAGAAGTGAACCGGCTGGAGAACGAGGCCGACCAGGTCAGCCGGGAGGCGATTGGCCGCCTCTTCGACGGCGATTACGATCCCATCACGCTGATCAAGCTGAAGGAGTTGCTGGAGATTCTGGAAGAGGCCAGCGACAAAGCCGAAGATGTCGCCAACGTCCTGGAGACGGTAGTCCTGAAGAACGCGTGATGCGCCAAGCCGTGGCCGCAAACCCCAAGCCGGTGAAGGACGTGCGCCCGTGAGCCCGGGAATCATCCTGCTCCTCATCACCGTTGCCACGGCGCTGGTCTTCGATTTCCTCAACGGCTTCCACGACGCTGCCAACAGTATTGCGACGGTCGTATCCACGCGGGTGCTGTCGCCCAAACTGGCAGTGATCTGGGCGGCCGCGTTCAACTTCCTCGCAGCATTCCTTTTGGGCACAGCGGTTGCCAAGACCATTGGCGCACGGCATGATTCGGGAGTACATCGTCACCCAGTACGTGGTGCTGGCTGGGCTGGTGGGCGCGATCGTGTGGGATGTGGTGACGTGGCTGCTGGGACTGCCGACCTCGTCGTCGCACGCGCTGATCGGCGGCTACGCCGGGGCAGCGATGGCGAGGGCGACGATCCTGCGCGGCTGGAGAGCGGCGCCCCAGCGTCATCGTGCCCGGCGGCTGGTACAAGACGCTGATCTTCATTGTGATCGCTCCGGTGATGGGCTTCGTGCTGGGCTTCGGTTTCATGGTGGCGATCTCGTGGATCTTCCAGCGGAAATCGCCGCGGCAGGTGGACAGCCTCTTCCGTAAATTGCAGTTGCTCTCGGCCGCGGCCTACAGCCTGGGACACGGCGGCAACGACGCGCAGAAGACCATGGGAATTGTCGCCGGCGCGCTCTACACCGCTGGGGTCATGACGAAGCATGACTTTGCCGCAAATTGGGGTCGCTGGCACTGGCCCATCATCCTGGCGGCGCAAACCGCCATCGCACTGGGGACCTACTTTGGGGGCTGGCGAATCGTCCACACCATGGGGTCGAAGATCACCAAGCTGAAGCCGGTGGGCGGATTCTGCGCCGAGGCCGCCGGCGCCATCACGCTGTTCGGCACAGCCTTGGCCGGTATTCCGGTGAGCACAACCCACACCATCACCGGGGCGATTATCGGCGTCGGAACCACGAACCGGCTGTCCGCCGTACGCTGGGGCGTTGCCACCAGGATCGTTTGGGCGTGGGTACTGACCATCCCGGCGTCGGCCCTGGTCGCGATGTTGATGTTCTGGGTGATCCGGCTATTCAATCCGGCGGCGTAAGAACGTGTCCCCGACCCATTCAATTTCTGGGCTCTGCCAAAAAGAAAAGTGGCTGAGAAAGCTCAGCCACTCTTCGTCCACTCTAGATTGTTTCTACTTTGACGGCGCCAGAATCGCATCCAGGCGATCGGGCGTTCCATCCACTTTCTCCAGGTGCGGATAGCGCAGTCCGCCGTGGTAATCCAGACTGATGGTGAGAAATTCGTCGCCGCGCTTCAGCAGAAGCTTAATCGGCGCTTTAGCTCTTCTCCGAGGCGAGAATGGCTTCGCGCAGGCCATCAACCGTGAACTTCTGATCGTTCACCGCCTGTAGCTGCATGTCCGGCGTAATGCCTGCCTTGAACGCCACGCTGTCCCACACTACGTCGTTAAGGCCGCCGTCGGCTTTCAGCGAGAAGCCCAGCGAAGTAGCAAAGCTCGCTCCGCGAGACATGTCAGCGTGCTTCATCCAATCCGACTGGGTGTCGTTGTAGACCAGCCGTAACCGCCCTGGGTGAATCCGTTCTCCGGAGTCTGCGGAGCGACATCGTAAACGCGGGCGCGCAGAAAGCCTGCCCAATCGTACGGCTGCACTGTATTCAACGCCGCAACCAGGTCGTCAAGAGTGTAGGTCCTGGTGACGTAGCTCCCGTTGTCGATGCCGAAGAAGAGCTTGGCGAAATCGTCGAGAGACTTCTTGCCGCCGCTCAGCTCGCGGATTTTGGTGTCGGCATCGAGCCAGATGAGGTCCGATTCCGGATAGTAGTCGTAGGAACGCTGCCAGCTCGGCCAGCTTTCAGGCGAGTTGAAGTGGTTCCCGATGATGGGCTGATTGGTCGTATCCACCAAGGGACGCCACGTACGTCCCGGGCTGATCTCGAAGCCGGCAGCGATCTGCGCGAACCCGTCGTGTGCCTGCTCGAGGGTGCGCATTCCGGAGCGCGCGGTCAGGACGTTGCCGTAGTAATCCGTCAAGCCCTCATAAACCCACAGCAGATCGTTCTGCATGGGCACGTTGAAGTTCGGGGTCCACAGGTCGGCAGGGCGGCGAAACTTGCCGTTCCACGAGTGCGTGTATTCGTGGGGCAGAAGAGCGCGGCCGCCAACCCCGGCAGCCCAGTCGGTAAAGTAGTTGGCGCGCGTACCGTCCTCGCTGGACTGATGGTGTTCCAGGCCCTTGCCGCTCACCATATCGCTGAGCGAAAAAAGGAAATCGTAGTGATCGTAATGATGCGAGTTGAAAAGCTTCTGCGCCTCGATGACCAGGTTCTTGTGGTATTGCAACTCTTCCGGCGTCATCACCAGTTGCTCGGGCTTGTCGGAGAAAAGATCGAGGTAGACTTTGTTGTCGGCGCCGCTGGAGATGTCTACCCGCTTGTAGTTGACGCCGGCATAGAGCGGCGAATCGATCAGGGTGTTCAACGTGGTGTCTTTGAACTGGACCAGGTTGCCATCCTGCGACTTCACGTCCAGAGCGGTGGCGAACTTCCAGCCTTGCGGCAAGCGCAGCGCAGGAGAAAATTCGATGCGCCGCGAGAAGTATCCCGCCGGATAGAGCAGCACGCTGTTCCAGGTGAGGTCGGCGAACTTGGACCAGATGCGACCCTGCTTCGGGTCCATCGGAGCCAGGTACTGGAAACTCACTTCCAGCGTGGTCGCGCCTTGCGGCACGTCGATGTGGAAGGCGTACATGTTCACGCGGTCGCGGACCCAGTCAATGCGCTTGCCGTTCGCGGTGACCACCAGCCCGGCCATGTTCGCGATCGCGTTCGATGGCGAGTGCGTGCCGGGAAGCCATTCGGGATAGAGCAGCACAATCTCGCCAGCCTTGACGGGAATCGTCTCCTGCACATTCAGCACACGGTCGTTGACGTTGGTGAGGTCGACGACCAGGGAAATAGTGCCGGGATAAGGCGTGTCAGCCGGCGCAACAATGGGCGGCGGCAGCGGTACAGGCTGTGGGCCCGGCGAATCTTGCGCGTACACCGCACTGGTGAGAGCTATGCAAACGGCTGCGAAGAGCGCCGCTGCGCTGCGACGAAAAGAGAGCGAATTGGGCACACGTATTCTCCAGAACTACAGGGAACATTTATACCTTGTTTTGGCCCGAATCCCCTAGGGAAGCTCTGATTAACTCTGGCTTTGAAGGGGACGGCCTTCAGTGTCTGCGTGAGAACTCGACTTGTCAGATTGCGGTGGAACGCGAAGCATCGAAACTGGCTGCAATCCAGCCGCGGAGCCGGGGTCCCCATCGAGTGCCGTCTTTGCGCTTGATGGGGTGGAGGAGCGGCGACACGGTCCTCACGCAGACACTTCAGGCCGTCCGTAAGCGCTGCAATACCATTGCGGCTTTAGCCGCTGAGGGATCTCGCCTTGACTTGATCAGGGTTTCCCTAGTCACTGGCGTACTGTGCAGCAGATCGGCCAGTTGCTGAATTGTGCCCGCACTGGCATCGCCGATGACGACATATCGCAGTCCGCCCTGGGTCCATGCGCGCAGGCGGAAAGAGGATGTCTGGTCTGCAATAGCAGACGTGGGAAGCGCGGCTTGGGAAGCGTCGCGGAAGATGAAAACGGAAATGAGATGACGCTGATAACGGAATATGAGATGCGCGGCTGGCTCCTGGTGGAAATACGCAACTCGTCCTCCCAACAGCGTGAAGGGCGAGCCTTGCAGTTCGGGAAGATCGAATGTGAACGGGATTCGTCCCTGGAACCACGGTTTCACGGTGTGCCGGTCCGTCGAGATAACTTCCACCGGGTTCGCGCTAGCAAGGGCTGCGACGTGAAGATCGGCAAACTCGGCGAGCGTCTTCGCTTCCTGGCGCCGGTTTGCCACGAACAATCCGACTGCGATCAGCAGAAGCGCCGCTGCCGCCAGCGCCCAACGCGGCCACATCCCCGAGGTCAGACGATCAAGCCCGGTCCAACGGATTTCGTGCTCGACGTGTGCCGGTTTCGATTCGCTCTCAGCCGAATCCTTGCCCTTAGCCAAATCGAAGATCCGTGCGCGCAGATCAGGAGAAGCAGTGTAGCGATTCCCCGCGCGTCGAATGGCCTGCTTGCTTTGCATAAGCGCCAGCGCGCTGGTCGCGCAAGCAGTACACTGTTCTGCGTGGGCGCGAAAGGCGTCCATCTCAGCCGGCGGCAGCTCCGCATCCACGTAGGCTTCAATCCGGTCTTGCCACTCAGTGCAATTCATCATTCGTCCAGCTTTCGAGCAGAAGCCGGCGCTTGCTTCCGCTCTCCCGCGAGCGACTGCCGCAGCAAGCTTCCGCGCCCGTGCAATTCTCGACATCACCGTTCCAATCGGAATCGCCAGCACCTCCGCAATGTCCTTGTACTTCATCTCTTCCACATCGCACAGCAAGATGACTTCACGATATTCTGCGGGCAGCCGTTCCAGCGCAATCTGCAAAGCGTCGCGCGTCGCCGCAGCCAGGGCAAACGACTCCGGCGTCTCCCATGTCACGGCAACCGCCTCACCCTCCGCCTCATCTTCTTCCAGACTCTGGGTCAGCTTCGCCCGCAGCCCCGTGCGCGAGGTCAAGAACGTGTTGCGCAGAATGCGAAACATCCAGGCGCGAAAATCAGTACCCGGCGTGAACGACGAGAACCCGCGCAGCGCTTTGGTGAAGGTCTCCTGGACCAGGTCTTCCGCCTCGGTTTGGTCACGCGCCAGCCAACGGGCAAAGTTGTACAGCGAGTCGAAGAGCGGCATCGCCAACCGCTCGAAATCGCCGCCAGTGCCGCTCTCTGCCTGTCACGCCTCTACCTGTCCAACTATTGCGATCACGATTTTATTCCCGGAGTCTTCAGAAAATTCAGGATTTTGCCTTTTGGAGAGTATAGTGACGGACCCATTTGAATTGTCATCACGAGCGGAAGCGAGGGATCTGCTGTTCGACCGTTCACGGAAAAGCAGACTTCTCGCGCCAGGCCGTCCGTAAACAGCTTTGAAGGGGGCGGCCTTGGGTCCGTCCGCAAACACTGCAAAATCAACCCGGCTTTAGCCGCTGAGGGACCTCGTCACGACCTCATCAAAATTTCCCCCGAAGAATTTTTCTCACCTCACGGGAATAAAACGCCTGTTCGCCGGTTTGCGATGGTGACACGTATTCGAGGTGCGCGCAATGAATGACACGAAACTTGCATCCAAAGACCAGATATTACACGACCACAACCACGACGGAATTGACCGCCGTGGCTTTCTGAAGTGCATGGCATGGGCCGGGACAGGCGCCTTTTGCGTCATCAAAGGCGGGGTGCTCACCTCCTACAGCCTGAGTGGCCTTCCCGAGTTCGAAAAACATGCAGCCAAGGGCGACCTTGCCTTCGTCCAGATTAGTGACAGCCACATGGGATTTGACAAGGCTGCGAATCCCGATGTCGTAGGTACCCTTGAAGGCCGCGATCGACAAGATCAATGCCCTGCCGGTTCCGCCCGCTTTCATTCTGCACACCGGCGACATCAGCCATCTCTCAAGGCCCGAAGAGTTCGACACCGTAGACCAATTGCTCAAGGCGGCCAGCACCAAAGATGTCTTCTTTGTGCCTGGCGAGCACGACGTCCTTAACGACGACGGCAAGCAATATCTGGATCGCTACGGCAAAGGCACGCAAGGATCTGGCTGGTACAGCTTCGACAAGAAGGGCGTGCATTTCGTCGGGCTGGTCAACGTCATGAACCTGAAGGCCGGAGGTTTGGGCAGCCTCGGGAGCCGAACAATTGGAGTGGATGGAGACAGGATGTCAAACATCTTTCCAAGAGCACACCTATCGTCGTGTTCGCCCATATTCCGCTGTGGAGCGTTTACCCGGAATGGGGCTGGGGAACTGACGACAGTGCTCAGGCGCTTTCCTATTTGAAGCGCTTTGGTTCCGTCACCGTTCTGAATGGTCACATCCATCAAACCATGCAGAAGGTGGAAGGCAACATAACATTCCACACCGCGACGTCAACGGCGTTTCCCCAGCCGAAGCCGGGGGAAGCTCCGTCGCCCGGCCCAATGAAGGTCCCGGCCGACCAGCTGCGGACGTTGCTGGGTGTAACCGATGTCAACTACGTTCGCGGCCGGCACGCGCTGGCTGTGACCGACAGCAACCTGGTCTAAGAGGCTCTGATTAAGTCTGTTTGTTCGACGAGGACAGCCTTTAGTGTCTGCGTGAGAACTCGAGTTTGATCGATCGGCGGTGGAGCGTGAGAGCATCGAAACAACAGCAATCCAGCCGCGAAGGGGTGGAAGCGCAGTTAGCCCAGGACGGAGCGAAGCGGAGTCCGGGTAGAGTGGGAAAAGTGACCTGAGTCCGCGGAGCGACGACACGGCTTCTCACGCACACACTTTAGGCCGTCCGTAATGGCTGATAGAAGGCTAGGGCTCTAGCCCCCGCGTGAGAACTAAAAATTGATCTTCGGCGATGGAGTAATGACTCACGAAAAAAAGAGCCCCGGAGGGATGGAAGAGCAGTTAGCCCAGAACGGAGCGAAACCGGGGCCCCGATTCGCGCTTCCTTTGCGCGAATTGGGGTGGGAAGCGGAGTCCTGGGTTGGGTCGAAAAAAAGGAACCGAGTCCCGTAGGGACGGCACGGTTCTCATCCACCCACTTTTACCCTGGGGAATTCCGACTGACTAAATCAGACCTTCCCTGGCGCAACAAAGAATCTACGAAAATCACAAACACAGCTTTAAGGAGACAACAACATGAGAAACAAACTCTGGATGGCAGTTGCGATCGTCTTGATCGCACTTGGAATTGGCAGAGGGACAAGAGCAAACGCAGCGCCCGCAGACGCTCCCTGTCATCGGAAGCTGCAGTCAAGATCGACAACTTCAGCTTCTCGCCGGCCACGATAACCGTTCCAGTGGGAACGACGGTTCGCTGGACCAACCACGACGATATCCCGCATACCGTCGTCGCCGACGACAAGACGTTTAAGTCGAAGGCCCTCGATACCGACGAGCAGTTCACCTACACCTTCACCAAGGCAGGCACCTACAGCTACTTTTGCAGCATTCATCCCAAGATGACGGCCGTCGTCGTGGTCAAGTGACGGGAGACCACCTTGCACCCCTTCGACATCAGGTCGGCTCTCGTCGCCAGACACGCGCAACACGTCGTGCTCATCCACTTTCCCATTGCGCTGTTTCTAACCAGCGTGATGTTTGACTTCATCGCTCAGTGGACCAGCAACCGCACGATGGCCGCAGTCGCCTACTACAACCTGCTGGTCGCGGCGATCTCATGTCTGCCGGTGATGGCGACGGGGCTTCTCGCCTGGCGCTGGCAACTGGAGGGTCAGAAGATCAAAGGCGTTTTGCTTGATCACCTGGTGTTGGCAATTATTTCAAGCGCGCTGATCTGGATCGTGTGGTGGCTGCACTTCCGGGCGCGCCGCAGGTCCGGGAAAAAGTTGCCGCTGTACCGCCTCCCTATAGAAGTGGTCGCGGCCGGCACCATCGCCTTGACCGCCCATCTCGGAGGATTCCTGAGCGGCGTCAATGGCCCCGGATAAATCGCCGCTCACGATCTGATATCTAAAGTTGGTTCTGATTGAGCCTGGTTCTTTGAAGGGGACGGCCTTTAGTGTCTGCGTGAGAACTAAGTTTGATCGTCGGCGGTGGAGTATGACACACGAAAAAAGAGCCCCGCAGGGGTGGAAGCGCAGTTAGCCCAGGACGGAGCGAAACCGGGGCCCCCGACGAGCGCCGGGATTGCGCTCCTTGGGGTGGGAAGCGGAGTCCTGCGTAGGGTGGGAAAAAGTACCTGAGTCCCCCGGGGACGACACCGGTTCTCACGCACACTCTTCAGGCCGTCCCTAACGGCTGAACATAAAACTGGGGCTTTAGCCCCTGAGGGACTTCCAACTGCCTTCGCTAATTTCCGGGCACCGGCTTCCAGGTCTTGTCGGGATTGAACTCGGTTATCGCCTTTGCCGCATCGGTTGTGCCCTTCCCGAGGTCCTTCTCGTACTCGATTCCGTTCTGGTTGATGATGAACGTTGCAATGCCGGTTTCGCCGTACTTCTCGGGATAAGCAAGGAAGGCGAAGCCTCCGGTCATCTTTCCGTTCACGATGTAGTCTTTCGCACCGCCTTTGGCATCGGCGCCCTGTTTGGTGAGAACGCGATAGAAGTAGCCATGAAACGGCTGCTGCTTGCCCGCTTCCGGCGTGAATCCTTCGGTCGCGGCAGCATAGGCCGCCAGCGGTCCCAGCGGACTCTTAGGCTGTCCCTCCGGCGACTTCCAATACAATCCGTTCTGCTTTCCTTCGTCGCTGACGATCTTCTGCGCGTACTGCTTGGCGCCGTCGTGACGTTGCGACAGGTATTCGGCCTGGGCGTCGCCCATGGCCGCCAGAACGCCGATCACAGCCAGTTCGTTGTCGCCAATGCGTCGTGACAAGTATCTCGTCCTTTCCCGCCGCTGTGTCGAAGTACCATTGGCCCGCCGCGTTCTTCTTCAGCGGGATGGGAAAAGGATTGTTGTCGGCCCCAAGGTAGAGCACTTCGCTTCCGTCGGTCTGTTTGCGCCAGCGGTTCATGGTTTCATACGCGTCGGTGAAACGCTCGAACGACAGCTTGTCCTGCGCGGCATCGCCGGAGAAAATGAGGTCCTTGGATTGCTGGCCGAAGATCGCGAGCAAGGCATCGCGATCGCCCGCCTTCGCTGCCGCCACCAGCGCTTTGCCGCCATCCTCGGGAGTGGCGAACGTCTTAGGCCCAGTCTCGGTGGTAGCAGGTGTTTCGTTGGCGACCGGTTTTTCTGGTTTGCTGCACGAAACGAGTGAGGCCAGTAACACGAAGAGAGCTATTAGTGTCCAGCAGCTTGAATAGATCGACTTGCGATCTCGGACTATGTCGAACATGCCAAGTCCTCCGAACTATGTACTATGAAATGTTCTGTTGTCGTGCACGCAAAGACTTTCGCATCAGGGCGCAGCCGTCGCTGGCCGAGGCATGTCATCTCCGCCCGCCACCGAAGCTGCGTCCGCCACCACCCCAACCGCCACCGCCGCCACGGCTTCCCCATCCTCGGGAACTGGACGAGCGCTCTCCCCAACCGCCGCCGCCCGAAGAGTGATCTCCGAAGCCGCTGAAGGCCGTCGATCCGCGTCCGCTGCCACTTCCGCTACCGCCCCAACCGCGATCGGAGGCGCTGGAGCTCGAACGATCGGCACTGGCATTCTGCCGATTCGCATTGTTGACGTTGACGGTGTTGCCGCTCACATTCGTATTGTGACTGTAGTTGTTCGAGCCGGTGTGGTTGTAGCCGCTGTTGTTGTAGTTGTTGCCGTGGTATCCGCTGCTGTTGTACCCGTTGTTGTAGTTGTTGTGATAGGCGTTGTTGTAGTTATTATGGTAGGCGTTGTTATAGTTACCGTAATAGCCACCGTGCCACGCGGCATTACCGTAATAAGCTCCGCCGTGATAGTACACACCGCCGCCGTGCCAGTCGCAGTTCCAACTGCTCCAGCCCCAACCGCAGCAGCCTCCGCTCATCATCGCTCCCACGGCTATTCCCGCTCCAAATGAAAGCAGGCCCGTGGCTACCAGAGCTCCCGTGCTATAGCCGGGCGTGACGTAAGGTGTGCCGTAAACCACCGTCGGGTTGTACGTCGGAACATAGACTACCTGCGGATTCGTAGGCTGTATGACGATAGTTTGCGGTGACTGCTGCACCACCGTGATCTGCGAGCCTGACTTGAGATTGCCTGCGGCTTTGGCCTGCGCACGCAAGGTTTGCACCGCGGCCATTACGTCGGCTTGCTGATTGTGATAGGCCTCTCCCAGCTGTGAAGTCCAGGCCAGGCTTTGCGCCATCTGGTTCAGCACCGACGGAAACTGCGTCAGCGCTTTGACGCTGGGGTCCCACGATTGACCGTTGACAGCGTTCATCAGGGCGCTGCCGGTCAAGCTCTTGTTCTGCTGGAGCCAGTTGTCGGCGACAGCAACCTGATCGGGAAAAGTAGCAGCGCTGAGGATCTGGGCCACTAGCGCGTCAGGATAAAGCGCGATCGGCGCCACCAATCCCTGCAACTCGGTCGCGGTCATCGGCGCTCCTTGCCCGGGATAGTCGGAAGGCGCGGCTGCGGCTGGAGCACTTTGCTGGTCCTGAAAGAACATGGCTCCAGCGTCGATCGGCGTCGTAAAGGCTATCAGAGCGAGGCAAAGAACAACGGACAAGACTCGTTCACCAAGGTTCACATTCATTGCAATGACCTCTGTAAGTCAAAGAGCCGCGTTTTGATGGGACAAGCGTAAAGCCAAAATACAGCTAACGGTTCTTCCTCAAGCACGGCTGCTGTTAGTCGCTCGCGGTAGATTAAGTCCCCGGCATCATAGCTGACAACTGTCACCTGCGACAGGTGGGAAATTCGGGCTCTGCGTAAGCCCCGACGAATTGGCCCACCTATCTGTTTCCAAAGGTCCACCCCAATCCTGAACTGGTGCCGTAATCGCTGCCCGAGAAGTTCGCCGGCGGCCGGTTGTCCCAGTTGCCATAGAACGAAATATTCCATGTCAAATTGCTGAAGACTTTTATGTAGTAGGACGCGTTCATATTCACGTGGACACGGCCCGGCTGGTTGAGCGCCGGCAGAACGACAGCACCGAGATCAAGGCTGGTTTTATTGAAACGGAAGAACCTCATCTGCCCCGCGACCAGGGCGGCTGCGAGATTCTGATTAGGTATGGGTTGGGCAGTCGCCCGGTACGCGGTGTCCTGCCAGCCCAAGCCGCCAAGCAGAGAGATCTGGGAGTTGTTGGTGTTCTTTAAGTAGCGACCAATCCCGCCGCCCAGCGTGCCTTGAAGGTTGATGTCCTGCTCCGAACTTTGCAGAAAAATGCCTAGCCCCTGGTAGAACCAGTTATCCCACCGCAACAACCGCTGGCTCTGAAGATTCACCTGGTTCCGGGTGGACGGACTGGCGCCGGTACTGGAAGCCAGCGTCGAACTGTATTCCGCCTGTGCACTCCAACGCTCCCGTGGATATTGAACTAACGAATCCAGGTTGAACTGAGTAGATTGATTGCCTTTGGAATAGATGGCGCCCAGGTTTATGTCGCCATTGAATCGTTGCCAGAAGCTTTGCGAGGTCTCGTCAATTTTGACGACCTGGCGTCGTTCGATTACGACTTTTGATTCCGGGCTCATGGCGACCTCGATTTGCATTGGCCGGTCGCTCGGCACATCAGACGTAGAAAGCGTCCCGGTGTAAACTGAGCCATTCTCTGTCTTCACGATGAAGAGTTGTTTGCTTTCCACATGGTGTACCTTGGACCACTGCAAGGAACTGGTGCCCAGAATGTATTCGAGGTTTACGTAGAGCACGCCTGAATTCAGGCCCTTGATCTCGCCCGTCAGATGATCGCCGTTCTTCATCACGACCACATCAGTCTTGTCCCGCCCGAAGAGCGGCGCGACAAGCAGAAGCAGCGCGCACAGCACCAGGTTATGAAATTTCATTTAGGATGTTCCTTTGGTGCGGCGATTCTACCTGCCGTCTACCGGCAATGGAAGGAATTAGACTTGACCCGACGTTCGGAAGGTTATGAATAGTAAGGATCTTGGCTCGCGGCCGGCTACATTCAGATTGCTGCGGATGCTGGGGACCGCGATCATGTGGCTGGTTCTCACCTTGCTCACCCTGTGGGCAGTGGCCGCCCTGTATGTTGATTTTCGGGTGCCATGGCTGCGCGTCCCCATCACGGTGGTCTATGTCCTTGCGATTGTCGCCATCCTGTTCAAGGTGGATCGCCGGATTTGGGCCGCCGCTCTGTGCTTTGCGGGCTTCTGCATCGTGCTGGCGTGGTGGCTCAGCCTGAAGCCGTCGAATGACGGCGACTGGCAGCCAGACGCTGCTCGAACCGCTTCGGTCGACATCGATGGCGATCGGGTTACCATCCACAACCTGCGCAACTGCGACTACGTTACTAAGACGGATTACACGAATTGCTGGAGCGACCGGACGGTTTATCTATCGCAGCTCCGCTACGCCGACCTGTTCTTTACCACCTGGGGGCCGAAATACATCGGCCACCCGATTGTCAGCTTCCAGTTCGGGGACCACGACCACATCGCTTTCTCCATCGAGGCCCGCTATAAAGTCGGCCAGTCGTATTCGGCGATCCTTGGCTTCTTCCGGCAATACGAACTGGTTTTTATCACCGCCGACGAGCGCGACGTCATTCGACTGCGCACTAACTACCGCAAGGACGAGGAAGTGTTTATGTATCGCACTACCGTGTCAGCGGAAAGAGCGCGAGAGATATTCCTCATCTACGGCGATTACCTGAACAAGTTAAGAGATCATCCGGAGTGGTATAACGCGGTGACTCGGAACTGCACCACGACGCTGGATACCAAGATCGCCGCGGACCTCCAACATCCTCAGCCCTGGAACTACCAGCTACTACTCAACGGCACCCTGGACGAGTTGCTATACAACCGCGGGCGTCTGGTCACCGACGGTCTTCCCTTCCCAGACTTGAAGCAGCGAGAGCACATCAACGACGCGGGACGCGCGGCGGATGGCTCTCCGGATTGGTCCGCTCTGATTCGCGTGGGACGAGTAGGGTTCTACAGCATCAACCCCGCGATCGGAAGGGGATGGCTCTTAGGCCGTCCGTAAAGGCTACAACCTCAATGCGGCTCTACAGGCTGCTGAAAAGTCGACTTCGGGAGGTTTCGAAGGGGCGCACCTTTAGAGTCTTGCCCTGAGCCTGCCGATAAGGGAGCGTCACCGTAGCGTCCTTCGCAATGTGTCATCCCGACCGAGGGCTTCAGCCCGAGTGGAGGGACCTGCTTTTGAGTTTCTCAGCAACCTGTTTAGCCGCTGAGGGACTTCTCCTCAACCCATATTCCCTTGCTAGAACAGCCGCCCAACCCGGAAGAAGAACTTGTGATGTCCGGTATCGCCGTAGGCGTAGGCCGCCTCCACCGGGCCGAAGATCGTGTTGACGACTATGCCCGCCGCGGCATCGGTGGGGAAGCCCGACGCTTTGTTCACCATGGTGTGGGGCGGTCCGTAAACCTGCGCGGCCTCGTAGAGACCCAGGAAGTAGATGCCGCTACCCAGCAGCGGTGGCAGCTTCGCCAGTTGCCGTATGTATCCCAACTGGAACAGGAAGTACTTGTCCATCAGCAGCTCGTTCGTGCCGTACGACACCAAGCTCTCGAGAGCCTCCCAGGGAGAACTGCGGGATGCCGGTTTCGTGGTTGAACGTGGTCCCAGCAGATCCGCTCAGAAAAACCGAGGACGGTTCGTTCAGCTTGTGGAAAATCTGCCCGTCGCCTTCGAGTACGGGATACGGTTTGGGCGCTTCCGGACTGGCGTTGTACCAATAAAAATCGCCCTGGAAGCTTTGTCCCGCACGAGGAATAACAGGATCATCGAGGCGATCCAGCCGGTATTGGACTTTGCTGGCGCCGTAGCCACCGGAGAAATTCGCCAGCTCGTTCGGGTTTCCGATTTGCCGATCGAAGTTTTGCCACCCACCTTCGTAGCCGACGCGTAGTTCACCGGTGTTTCCGAACTGATATCCCGCGTCTACTCCGCCACCCAAGGTGGTGCGCCGATAGATGGAAATCAGTTGGTTGTTGTCGTACAGGTAGAGTGGATTGTTATCGGCCAGTACCCGGGGCGCAACGAACCAGTGAGTCTGACGGAGTGAAGGGATGGTAATACTCCGAATTCAGGCCGTAGTCGGAGAACAGAATGATGTCCGTGCGCCATTCCGAGCGGAAGCCGCCAAAATCGAGAAACGTTATTCGTGCTCCCATGTCGAGAGTAACGTTTTTCAAACTGGATCCGTCGATGAGGATGAGCGGCCGAACGATGGGCGGCCCATAGGTGTTTTCCTCGGTCTTTATCAGCAGGCCCTGCTGGCCGTTTCGCTCCTCGAAGGAATAGCTGAGTACCGAAAATCGCCCAAACCCCTTCAGGCGCATGATGGCCTGGTCCAGTTCGTCGAAGTCGAGAGGCTTGCCGACCACGCCGGCCATTTGCTCTTCGACCCGCCGGGAAAGGTCCGCATTCACGCCGTCCACGGCTATGAACATCGGAACGGGATCGCTGCGGCGTCGGGATGCGCGATCGGCCAGGTATTGCTTCCAGGTGGCGTCATCCACCGCGAGGGTCAAAAGGACCTTGGACTTCGCCGCAGCAGCGTCATATCCGGCCTTGATGATCGCGTCAGCGTCGTCGAAACTTAACGCGCCCCATTTCTGCACCGGTACCGAGACGAGTATGTCCGCGTTTTCCATGTTCTGGAGTTCATTGGCAGAGATCATGACCGACAGCGACTGGCCGAGGACCGAGAAGGTGGAGAGATTCGCATTGGGAAGCATCGGCGCTTCCGCCAGGTGAATCGCCACCGTCAGATCTGCTCCCATCTCTTTCGCTACGTTGACAGGAATGTTATTGAGCAATCCGCCGTCGGCGTAGATGGCATCTTTGGTGCGGACGGGGGTGAAGATTCCAGGCAGAGACATGGTCGATCGCAGCGCCAGGGACAAGGATCCGCTGCGGAAAACCTTGGGCCTTTCGGTGACCAGGTCGGTGGCTACGCAGGCGAACGGAGTGGGGAGATCGTTGAAGCTCTTGATCTCCGAGTAGGGAAGCGCGATCTTATCGAGAACCAGTGAGACCTGCTGGCCGGAGTTGAAGCCCTCGGGAAATTGCACTCCCTTGCGTAATCCAAACTCAAGGCTGTTGGGATATGCGCGGGCATCCTCTTTGCGGCGGAATGCGAGGTCGTCAAAGGGCGTCTGCCCTGCCATCACCTCGTCCCAGGGGATGCCGTTTACGATCTGGCGCATCTCAGCGGCATTGTGTCCGGTGGCATAAACACCGCCGACCAACCCGCCCATGCTGGTGCCGGCGATGTAGTCAATCGGGATGTGGTGTTCCTCCATCCAGGTAATGACGCCAACGTGGGCGAGTCCCAGGGCCCCTCCACCTTGCAGCACTAAACCTACGGTTTGGCGGCTGGGCTTGGATGGTTGCTCTTGCGCGACGGCAGATACGACCGAAAGCATGAGTGCGACGCTCGATGAAGATTAGTCTGAGACGCAGGCGCATAGCGCTTCTCCAGAACGGCGAAAACAGTTTACGGTGATGGCAGCAGGGCTCCATGAGTCCCTTAGCCGAAAGCAACCCTACTCGTGCAGGTTGCAGTGGACATGAACGGAATCTCGGTTCGCTTGCTTGGGTGAAGAATAAGGTTACATCACCCGCTACTCGCATACCATCCGTTCCACTCCAGGTCTAGTGCTGATGCGCTCACTGAAAATCAATGACAGGAGCCGTCATCCTGAAACTGGCCACTGGACGCCATGGCCGCCAGCGAACGGGCGCAGCTCAGGATTTGCTGGTTCAATGAGTCGTCCTTCAGCGCATCCGCGGAGATGTAATTCATGTTTTTGCGTGCGGCCAGAACTTTATTGCTCAGCTTCTGCATGTTGTCGAACTCGTTGCTGAGAAGTTGAAAAGCGTTGTGATCGGCATCGGTTGACGCCGCTACGGAAGCTAATCTGAGACTCGTCGACGCCTGGCCTCGGTAAGCAGCCACGAAAGCATCGGTCACGGGATAGCCATTTTGAACCGCGTCTACCAGCGCGCTGCGCCATTCCCGGATCACGGACATGTCTTCGATGCCCGCCCTCAAGAATTCCTTCGAGAAGGCGGAAGCGGGCTGGCTTGCCGCAGCCGGCGGCGGCGTGCTGTCGCCGGAACCTGGCAGCGTCAACGTAACTTGATTGCCCTTGAAGCTGAGGGAGCCGCTTATGAGACGTGCCAGTGCCTCAATGTCTACGTATGACCTGCCGTTGATCTGGAGAACCGGAGTTTGGCCCGCGTGGCCGCTCACAACGAGTGTCCCGCTCGGTTGCGCTTGCGGGAATGCCGGCACTGCCGGCCCCAAAACCGAAGCAAAGTAATAACGGCAATATCCATTTCAGCATTTCAATTCTCCCTTTGCCTCTCCGCCGGCTGGCAGCGGGAGGAAAGGATCACTTGGGCAACGAGTCCAAAAGACTTACAAGGTTCTGCGGCACCACGTGAATAAAGCCGCGGCGCGGGCTGTCGATGTCCGCTATCAGAAGGAAGGCGATGGCGGCGACCAGCGGCAGAACAAAAAGCAGGCCGGACTTTACTCCAGCGCCACGCGCACCATAGCCGACCAACACGTTGCAACAGATGGCCATCCCTATCATTAAAGCCCATGCAGCTAAGTCGGGATCCGGTTCCACCACGCCGCCTGGGTGTATCCCTGCGAGTTCAAAACATCGTTCATGCCCCAGACGGCCAGGGCGCTTACAGGGGTGGGATTCGCCAAGGCGGGATTCTGCACCGCCAACCACATCTCGTTCTGTAATTGGGCAGTATCGTCATTAATCTTCTGCAGTTCATCGTGATTGCGGGTTTTGTAAAACGCGATCCGTAACTCGAGATACTTCCGAAGCTGGCCTCGCACCGTCGCTGCGTCCGCTGCCGGCAGCAGCCCCGCCCGAACATATTCCGTGCCAATCGCGTTGGCCTCTGCCTCCTCGTAGTTCTTGCGCTGATCGTAACGGCTGATGCCCATTGCGAAACTGAATCCGATGATGAGGCCGAGCAGGGTCAGGGTGGCGGCCTGCACCGTGTTGAAATCCTCGCGCTCCTCGTCTTTCAGGGTCCGAAACCGGTGCAGATAAATCCCCACCTGCGCCGAGATCCACAGCAACACCAAGGTGAATAAGAAGAAAATGCGTGGGTAATCCAACATGCCGTCCGGCCCTCCGTCAGCTTCAGTCTCAGTTCAGTTCAATTAAGAATGACGTTTGCGCCCGCGCTCATGCCGGCCCGCCCGGCCAGCAAAAGGCGCGAATTTCTTGCTCATTCCAGTTCACTCCGATTGCGACGATTGGGGAACTGTCGCCTGCGACAGGTACCACAAAGTAGGATCGCAACGCCGGCGAAGAACCGGCGACGCGCCTGCTAGGGTTTGCCCAGCCAGGAGTACTGCCAGGCAGCCGAGAGGCTCTGGTAATTGCCGCCGAACCGGATGTAAGTGCCGTCGCTGTACGAAAACTTGAGCGACTGGTGGCGGGTAACGGGCATCGAGAACGTGCCGCCAATCCGCGATCCGGTCTGTTGGGTTGCAAGGTTGCGGATTCCGTTCAAAGCGGTCACCCCGCCGAACCAGAAGTTGCCATCCAGCGAGACCCATGGGTACAGCGTTTTCTTTCGCGCCACCCGGCTGAGATCGTAACTCAAATGCCCCTCGAAGCTGCCGATGGGCTCCTCGGTCTGCGGCTTAGGGACGGGTATGCTGTAGTAGGCGCTGTTGGTGGTGTAGAACCAAACTCCGCCGTAACCGTCGACCACCCAGTTGCCGAAGCGCTGTGAGTATCCCAGCTCTGGTTTGAAGGCCCAGCGATTGATTCCCCAGTTAATCAGCTTGGTCGGATCATACTGCCCGGTGGGAGCAATGATTTTCAGGCTGGCGCCCAGCAGCATCTTCTGTTTCCATTTTGAGAACTCCTTGGCGCCCATCGCCGGTCCGCCCTTCAGATTGACCGATAGGCGGGCCGACATGTCGAGCAGTCCGGAACGGTAGAGGGACTTGTTTACTCCCAGCAGCTGACCGCTGAAATTTCCGACCGCATACGGCAATGAGACGTTAAAATTCGCCGAGCGCCCAAAGAAGTTGAATGCATGATAGTAGGTGAAGACGGGGACACTGTACCTCCCAGTTGCGCCGGTGACGGGAATCGTGCCGTTGAAGTTCACCCCGCCGTCATAGAACGAGTAGGTTAGGGTGATGGCATTCGAATGATTCGGAGTGATGACGTAGGCGCGCGGCGCAAGGTCCTGGGCGCTCAGCAAGTTCACGCAGCCCAGCGCAGTCACCGCCAATAGCCCGAGCTTGAAGAAACGTCGCATCTACTTGACCGAGAAATAGAGATTCAGCATCAATCCCAACTGGTTGAGTTTCTGATTAGGGCTGGTGCCGGTTGAATTCTGGTGTTCATAGTACGGGTTAAACTCCACATGCTGGCCGATGGGAAAGATGCAGCCGGCATAGAGTGCGGTATCGCTCCACTTGCTGTATTTGCTCTGGTAGAAGAATTCTACGCTGGCATACGGAGACGGATGATAAGACCCCAACGTAATCGTTCTCTCGATCTGGAATCGGTTGCGATAGCGCCAGGTGAAGTTTGTGCTCCAGTCAAGATCAGCGCGATTTCTATCGGATAACAAGAAGTTGCCCTTCATGGGAGCGGTGAAGGTCACAACTGGCTCCATGCGATTCGTCCCCGGCTCGTTATTTGCGTGCGGCAGATAACGGTATCCGATGGAAAACACCAGGGTACGGGATTTCGCGTCGTCCAGATCGTACTCACTGGCGTTCTTGAGATTGAGCAACGGCTTGAGATAGAAATCCAGGCTGGGCCCAATCTCGGCTTGAACCGGCCCATCGTCCTCTCTGGTTTGCTTCGCCTGGAAATCGAAACGTAGATCGGACGTCAGTTTAATGTAGGTATCAATTTCCGGCAGCAATTGGTTTTCGACCGTTTGTGCGCCGGCGGACATACACCAGAGAATCACGAGAGACGCCAGCACCAGCGACTTTTCTGCAATGCCAGCCATTTATTGAAGTCGAATTGGTGTCAGCAGAACCAAGTGAAAGGTGGGCGGCCCTTGCGAGCCGCCCACTGCGTACGTCGCTGCTGTTAGTTGCTAGGGCCTTTGGCCGCTGCCTCTGCCTGGGCCATCTTGTTGGCCATCTCCGCTTTGACTGCATCGAGGTTGAAACTCGCGCCCCGCTGCATTGGCGGGTAATCGAGGAAGGTCTGGATTTCCTTGCCCATTAGCTGCTGGACAAAGACAAAGCGCCAGAACTCGTACTTGAACCAATCGAAGTATTGCTGGGCTCCGTCTTTCGTTCCGTTGTTGGGCCAACCCGTGCGCTCGAACGGATCGAGACGCAGATTGGTGATATACGGCACGTCAGGATGGGTCTTTTGACCCAACCAGCCATCCGGTTGGTCGATGAAGCGGAACTTGTAATCGTCAATGCGCACCGCGCCCACGGTGCTTTCCCCAAGGTAGAAGATCTCGTGGCGCGCGGACTTGCCCTGTCCGGTGATGGCAGCCATCTGGTTGTAGCCATCCAGATGGTTCTTGTAGGTCCGGTCGCCGATCGTCTTGCCCTTCAGCAACTCTGCCGCGATGTTCGGATTACCGGCTGCGGCAACAAACGTCGGAAGCCAATCCAGACCTGAGAAAATTCCATTCTGCACCGAGTCCGCCGGCACTTGACCAGGCCAGCGAAGAATCGCGGGCACGCGGAAACCGCCCTCGAGCACGGTCCCCTTGGACTGCGCAAACGGGGTCTGACCGCCATCGGGCCAAGTGAAGACTTCGGTTCCGTTGTCAGTAGTAAACACAAGGATGGTGTTCTGGTCATCGCCGATGTCCTTCAGCTTCTGCATCACCGAACCCACGATGTCGTCGAGTTGCGCCATGCCGGCTTCTTCTTCCGACCACCCATTCTCGGAGTTGCGCAACGCTTCATACTTTGGGGCAAGGTGGGTGACGATATGCATGCGGGTCGGATTCAACCAAACGAAATACGGTTTGTTGGCTTTCTTGGACTGGTCGATGAACTTGAGCGTCAAGTCGAGGATCTCGTCGTCCACGGTCTCCATCCGCTTGGGGTAGAGAGCGCCGGCATCCTCAATTTTTTGTTTGCCGACTACGCCCCAGCGGGGCATCTCCGTCGTGTCATTCTTGTCGGTGGCCCAGCAATGGACCATGTTGCGCGGACCAACGACATTCAAGAGATTCTGTGGATAGTTGGGATGCGCCGGGTCCTCCATCGCATCCAGGTGATACAAATAGCCGAAGAACTCATCGAAGCCGTGAACACAGGGGAGAAACTCGTTGAGATCGCCGAGGTGATTCTTGCCGAACTGGCCGGTAGCGTAGCCCATCGACTTCAAGATCGTAGCCGTGGTCACCGCTTCGGCGGGAATGCCGATCTTGGCGCCAGCCTGCCCGACGGTAGTCATGCCGGTGCGGATCGGCAGTTCCCCGGTGATAAAGTTCGCGCGCCCCGCCGTGCAACTCGCCTCGGCGTAGTAGTCGGTGAACAACATCCCTTCCTTCGCCATCTTGTCGAGGTTCGGCGTCGTGCCGGCCATCATGCCGCGGTGGTAAGCGCCTATGTTCCACATGCCGATGTCGTCACCCATGATGACGACAATATTAGGTTGCTTGGAGCTAGCCGCCTGCGCCTGTAAGGTCGCACTCCCGCCCGCAAACACGCTCGCGACGGCCAATACTCCCAGGGTGAATTTTCTGACACTTGCACCCAAATCCATACTTCTCCTTTTGACTGGTCCCGCGTATTCGCGCCAGGAACGTCTGGTAGTGCGTCTGCCAGTTCACTACGATTACGGGCGTTTGGGAACTGTCGCTTGCGACAGGTGGACCGCTTTCGAGCCGAGGATTTACGCAGTCCGTCGTTATCGGTGCCTGGAGGCAGAGTTGCCGCACCACCTGACTAGACCCGGAAGTTAGGAAGGTCTTTGGGTAAGCCGGAGCGCTCAACCTGCTGCAGAATGCCTTTCATGTCGCCGTCAATGTGCTGCCAGAACTTCATCAGGCCGCTGCACAGGTAATTCAGTCCTGGCTCACCGTCGCGGGTGCGAATCAGCCGGTTCTTCGGACATTCGCCGTTGCAGGCGAACAAGTATTTGCACTCGCGGCACTGTTGGGGCAGGTCGTCGCGCTTGGCAAAACCAAACTTTCGCTGCTCGTCGGAAAAGATCATGCGCGAAATGTGCTTCTCCGCGATATTGCCTAGCTTGTATTCGGGATACACGTAGTGATCGCACGCATACACACTGCCATCGTGCTCCAGCGCCACGCCTTTGCCGCAGAAGTCGTTGTAGATACATAGCTGCGAGGCCATGCCCATCCATTGCGCCACCGCGGTCTCAAACAAATTGACGTGTATCTTCCCGTAGTCACGCCGGTACCAGTCATCCCAAACTTTACAAAGAAAGTAGCCCCAATCATCGGGATCGACCGACCACTCCGTAACCACGGAATCGGGATTGCCTGGATGCGCGGCGGGCGCCCCCTGGACCGGCAACGCTGCCGGATCCCATTTTTGGGGCGCGGTGTTTTCGAAGACCTTCGGCTCTACGCAGGGAATGAACTGCAACTGCCGCGGGCGAAGCTCGCGACTTATGAAGCGGTAGACGTCCAGCGGCTTTTTCGCGTTAACGCGATTGACTACCGTCAATGTGTTGAATGGAATTTTGTATTTCTGCAATAGCTGGCCGGCTGCGAAAACCTTCTCGAAAGTCGGCTGGCCGCCCTTGTCCACACGAAACCGGTCATGCAACTCCTGCGGGCCGTCGATGCTGAGGCCGACCAGGAAGCGATTGTCGCGCAGGAAAGCGCACCACTCGTCGTTCAGCAGCACGCCGTTAGTCTGGAGATCGTTCTCGATGTTCTGGTGCGGACGCTTGTACTTCTTTTCCAGCGCAACTACTTTTTCGAAGAAGGTCACTCCCAGCAGCGTGGGCTCGCCCCCCTGCCAGGAAAACACGACTTCGTCCCCCGACTGGCCCTCGATGTACTGCCGAATGTGGGCTTCGAGAATCTCGTCGCTGATGCGGAATTTGCTGTCGCTGCCCAGCAGTTCTTCCTTGTGCAGGTAATAGCAGTAGGCACAGTCGAGATTGCAAATGGCTCCCGTGGGCTTCACCATGGCATGGAAGCGCGGCTTCGTACCGGGATAAATCGGCGGCGGCGACAGGGGATTGCTGGGATTGCTCACGGAGCCTTTCAATCTGAGCAGACGCGGTCGTCTGCTCCCTAGTAGACCGCGATTGGGACGATTTGAGAACTGTCTATTGCGACAGGTGGCCGCCGCGAAGTGGTTCGAGGCCGGGACGCTTCAGGGAGCTTGTCTCTGCAATTCCTGCAACGTGGCTTTTGCGCTGGGGTCATCAGGCATAAGTTGGACCAGTTCCTGAGCGTACACCGTTGCCGCCGGGATGTTCCCGTTGTCGCGCTCGAACGCGATCAAGGCATTGAGCACTTGGCGGTCAGCGGGACGCCCCTCATGGGCCCGTTGCAAAATCCCAATCGCCTGGTTTACCTGACCGCTGGATTGCAGGGCGACGGCGTACACGTAGCTATAGCGGGCGTCAGATGGCTGTAAGGCCGTCGCCTTGGCCAGCAGGGGCAGCGCCTCCGAGTAGTGTTTCTGCCTGATCTTGAGCAAGCCGAGAGCATAGACCGGTTCGGCTGCATTGGGCTCCGCCGCCATTGCCTTTTCCAACCATTGCTGCCCTTCATTGTCGCGCTGCTGCTCGCGGTAGAGATCAGCGAGGTTGACCATCGCGGGCACAAACTTCGGATCGAGTCGCAGGGCGGTTTTCAGTTCGTTTTCCGCATCGCCATTGCGCCCCATCTGGGCATATATCAGGGCCAGGTTCATATGGTTCTCAGGACGTTCCGCCGAGACCATTTCGCTGGCGATCAACTCGGCGATGTCGTGGTCGAGGGCTGTCTTGCTGGCATCTGGCAGACCAGGAGCACTTCCCGCCAGTAAGCGCGCTACTTCTATACGCACCGAGAGAGCAGGATCGGTCAGCAATGGCGCAACCAGGTGAACACGGTCCTGCGGCGGAAGTGGTTCCAGGGAGCGCACGGCCTGGCTGCGCACCTGGACATCGTTATCCGTGAGAGCGCCTTGCACGGCAGGCATCGAAGCTGGAGAGAGATACGCCGGAAGCAGGCTCAGCGCCGTTGCCCGGGCAATCGCAGGCTTGGTCGAATCCTGGATCAGCGCGGTCAGTGCTCTCTCTGCATTGGGCAAGCCACGACGGCCGGCATCGATCGCTTCCACGAAGTGGGCTTCCTGTCGGCGGTTAGGACCATACCATTTCGCGACCGCATCAACGGCCCAACCGTTGGACTTGTCCTTATGACATTGGTTGCAGGCGTTCGGAGTTCCGTAGGCCACGGAGAAATCCGGACGCGGCACGCGGAAGCTATGGTCTCGCCTGACGTCGACGACCATGTAGGTTTTCGTCGGCATGTGGCAGTTGACGCAGAGTGCGCCTGCGCTGCCGGCCTGGTGATGATGGTGTTGTGGGCTATCGAACTTAGCCGCCGAATGACACTTCTCGCAAACGGCGTTCAGATTGGTGGAACCCAGCTTGGCCGAATGAGGATCGTGGCAGTCCGAGCAGGTCACACCCTCGTGATACATCTTGCTCTGCACGAACGAGCCCCACTCGTAGTCTTCCTCAAGTATCTGGCCGTCGGGATAATAAACCCCGGTTTCCAGCAGGCTCGGCACATAGGCATCGAGGAACGGCTGCCCTGGCTGATAGTTAGACGTAATGGGGTGGCGGCGCGCATGGCACGGAGCGCAGGTATTGATCTCATTGCGCGAGCGGGTCTCGCCCTTCCAGTGCATGGTTGCTGCGTCAGGTTCCGCTGTCCACGATCCTTTCGCCGGCTTCAGGTCCACAACCAGGCCGTCGGCGCCCTCGCTGGGCTGGTACGGCCCTTTCTTGCGATCCTGAGCCCACGCCACGTGACTCGAACCCGGGCCATGGCACGATTCGCATGAGACATCGATATCCGACCAGCTCGTCGCGTAGCTGTCCCTGGCAAGGTCATAATTCTTGCGCAGGTTGGTGGAGTGGCAATCGGCGCACATGTAATTCCAGGTTTGGTTACGACCCGTCCAGTGCAGAGGATCGGCAGGCGTTATTTTTTGGCCGGGATAAAGATTGAACCAGCGCTGGCCGTCCTGTTGCTTGCTGCGCGAATCCCACGCCACAACGAAGCTTTGCATCCGTCCGTTGGGAAATGGAAGCAGATATTGTTGCAGGGGCGAGACGCCGAAGGTGTAAGGCAGAACATAATCCTGAGGTTTGCCGTCCGGGCCTTCAGTATGAACGTAAAACTTGTCTTCTTTCTTGAAGAAGCTGGAGGTCACGCCGTCGCTGGTGAATTGGGCGTTGCTAAAATTTCCCAGGACGCTGGCGTCGCTGGCCGTCTGCATTGCCAGGGCATGATGCGACGTTCGCCAGGCCCGTGTCTGCTCTGCATGACATTGGGCACAGCTTGCCTCGCCCACGTACGTGGCGGCGGCTGCCGGCTTCATCTCCTGAGGGTGCGCCGCCACAGACCAGCGCCAGATGCCCGCTCCGCATAAAGCAGCGATGACAACACCTAAGCTAATCGTGGCGATCGGCAGAGACTTGCCAGGTTTGCTTTTTGCTTGCGTGGATTGTTTGCCCACTGATCTACCATGGCGAGAACCGCTCTCGCATACCTTCTGGCCTGTCAACGAATCGAAAAACTCTCAGACACGGGTTACAGCTCTGGCTGGATTGTAGCCTTCCTCGGCGTAAACGTGGAGACAAAGGTGCGGCCCTGCATCACTTCTTGAATTGCCGGCACCAGATCGGTAGAGAGGCGAGCTTTGGTGACGTAGCCAGAGGCTCCGGCGGAAAACGCCGCATCAACATAATCATGATCTTCATGAATCGTCAGAAAAACGATTTTGGCCCGGCATTTCGTTTTCTGAAGATCCCTTGCCGCCTGCAGGCCATCCAGTACCGGCATCGATATATCCATCACCAGTATGTCGGGATCAAGAGCAAGGACCGCAGCTACGGCTTGTTTACCGTCCTCCACGGCGGCGATGACATCGCATTCCTCGCACATTGTCCGCCGAACTTTGGCGGCCATCGCAGGATGATCATCAGCCAGCACCACTTGTATTTTTGTCACAGGGGCCTTTGTTCGCTCAATACGGATTGCGGACGTGTTCACCACTCCATTGTTGCCGGGGTATCAGTGGTTGACAACTGTCGCTTGCGACAGTCACCGTGAGCGGGTGAGGCAGAGTGGTTTTGCAGAGGTTGAGAAACGAAATCTTCTCGATTTGCCGGAAGCCAACCTTCAGGCCTCGAATTGAGGGGCACAACTCGATGGCTCGGCGAGAACCTTACGACGGGGCGGTCGTGAAACTGTTCTACGGCTTCGCCACTGGATACTGTTTGAACATTTTCACAATGGCATCTTGCACCTGGCTCTCCAGCTTCTCCGGGTTAGTGCTCAGGTTTTGTTGCGACATGGCACGCCACACCAGTTTCTTGGCGCTGGCATTGATGAGATCGACTACCAATTCTCCCTTGTGGATGGTCACGGTCGTGTTTCCCCAGGTGCCTGCCAGCGCGGGACCGGAGAAGCTTGGGTCGAAAGGCGGAATGCCTCCGGTCGCGTTATAAAGCGGATCGGTAGAGTTGAACGAGGATTCCTGGTCGATCGATCCGTAGACCTGAATGATCAGGTCGGGATTGCTAGTGACCTGGGTAAGGCCTTTCTGCGTGAGTGCGTCTTCGATGGTGCCGACAATGTCGGCTGCCAGCATGGGATGTGCTACCTGGCCGTGTGGCGCCCATGAGTAGGTCTTGAACTTGGAGAAATCCGCGGTGGGGTCGTAGGTGTTGACGTGAATCTTTTGCCCCATCGCGCCAAGCGAAACAAACAAGATCAACGCCAGGGCCTGCACCGGACGCGACAAGAACAACGCAAACCTACCAACGGCCATGCAATTCTCCTTCAAGCCTTTGTTTATGCGGCTGACGCCATTACGTCATCCGAAGCAGATTCAGAGTTGTGTTTCAACCCATGCGACGTGTGGCAATCCCGAAAATGCGTGGATACTTTTCTTTGAGCCAAGTGGGAAGGCACGCTTCTTAAGTCGAAAGAAGCCTGCTCTCGCCGTTGTAGTTCACCACGCAACGCGATAAGAGTCTTCCACCTACGGCAGAATGACAAATTCCGGTTTGCTCCCGCCGCCCATCCCGTAGGGCGCTCCGGAATAGAACGCGCCGACATCGTACTTGTAGCAGCCCGGCGTGGTTGCCTTCACGCTGACCTGCTTACTCCCGCCGCCCATGATGGGATCGTCTGGGGAGAAGGGCGAGTCCTCGGGGAAAGAAACCATGAACCCGATGTTCTTGTTCGAGGACATCCAGGTGACGGTCGTGCCGGCCTTGACGCAGAAGAACTGGTTGTTCTTGGCGCCCGGAATGTCCGGTTTGACGCTGGCCCCGTGGCCTAAGCGATTGATGTCCACGGTGCACGGAGCGGAGGCCGATCCGCAGGTATTGGCGGCGCTGCACATGGACGCCGGGTCAGCCTCGCCGCACACGTACTTGCTTCTCTTCTGTGCCTGGGCGGAGGTACAGTTGAGCACGATGACAGCGAACACCAACAGAGCGCTCAAGGAAGCGAATCGCAAATTTATCTTCATAAAGGCACCTCGTACGAAGTCGGAATCGTGAATCGGAAATACTCCTGAGGCAGTCTTCGCCCTAGCAGGGAAACGAACTGAGGTAAGAAGGGAACCCGAAACCTCTGTCCTGCCCCGAGCAAAATCCAGCCTGCCGAACCGCCTGTTGACTGACTAATTCTCCGCTGTACCTTTCCAGTCGAGGAAGTTCCCCAGTCTCCATGGGTTCTTGTTCAGATCGAGTTGCAGCTCGCCGTCCTTGTTAATGATCAATTGGGCAGCGGGGTACAGGACTCCCACGCTCTTGCTCTTGTCCTGGTCATTCAGGTCGAGTTCACCGGCGGTAAGGTTGTAGTCCAGGGTTTGGCTGTCTGCCCAAGCCTCTCCAAACCTGACGGGGCGGTTAGTGGCGAAGGTAATCTTGCGGCCCGTCGGCGTCGCAACCATGCGTATGAAGGCGACGTCATAGCCCAAGGTGCCGGGGATTGCGATGCGGCCAACCGCTTTCATCTTTTGCAAGGCAAGGACCAAGCCCTGGTTCTGTCCCTTCTGAAACGCCTGCACCAGGACTTCTCGATCTTCTGGAGTGGAAAACTCATAGATAGTGATCGTGATGCCGATGTTGTGCCCGAGCTGGGTGCTGGTGCCCCAGGCGGTGCAGTCGATGGTTTCATACTTGTCCCGGGAGTAACCGGGGATACTGCCGGTCATCATCAGCCCCAGGACCAGCAGGCTTGGAATCGCGATTCTGACGAGTTTCGATTTGTTGCGCATATTTGTCTCTTCTTTCCGATTGAGGATAAAAATGTTTGCCGCACGGAACCGCCGACCACGCCTCGAACCGCCACCACCGTACCGATCAGTGTTGCCGGCCACGAGGACGACTGCCATTGTTGTCCCGGGCGAGGACGCTTGGCTACTGTCACTTGCGACAGTGGGGGCAGCAAACGTTAGTTGTGCGGGATCCAGCCCGGTGGCCCCTAGACGGTGGAAATCACTCCGTGATTGATCGCGTACTTTACCAGGTCCGAGTTGGTGGTGATTTCCAGCTCTTCCATGATTCTGGCCTTGTGAAAGCGGACGGTTCGGTGCGTGATCTGCAAAACCTTAGCGATCTCCATCATAGACCGCCCCTCCGCGACCATCTGCAGAACTTCGCGCTGCCGTGCAGTAAGCTGCTTCTGGCGCGGCGCTTTGGGGTCACGGATGAATCTCTCACTCATGGCCCGTTTGATTTGCGGGGTCACATACGACCCTCCCTTCACAACGGTTTGAACCGCCTGCAACAACTCAGAAGCCTTCGAGGTTTTCAGCAAGTACGCCGAAGCCCCTATCCGGAAAGCTTCGGAGGCAATATCTGCGCCTGGATTCATGGTCAGGAAAACGAGCTTGACCTGCGGCATCTTCTTTTTCAGTTCTCGCGCCGCGTCCAGTCCGTTCAGCATCGGCATCCCCACATCCAGGATCACCACGTCCGGATTTAGCTGAGGCGCGGCTTTCAGCAGGGCATGGCCGTCGGCAACGCAGCCCACAATTTCGTAATTAGGTTCGAGCAACTTCTGGAACCCCGCCGCAATCATCGTATGATCGTCGGCAATCATAATACGGACTCGTCCCATGTCGGTCTCCGCCGAATTGTCCACGTCAAACCGTCCCGGCAACTGCTAGAAAGGCATTCGGCTCGGCAACGAGCGGGACGGTGGCCATAATCCTTGTTCCGGTGTACATCTTCGATTCGACGGAGAACGTGCCTTTCACCAGATGCACACGCTCCGGCATACTGATCAATCCCAATCCCCCATTCCGCATTGCTTTCTCCACATTGAACCCCACTCCCGCATCGCTGATCTCCAGCCGGACCTGCTCGGGCGTCCCCTGCAACTTCACCGAGAATTGGTGCACGCCGCTATGTTTAACTGCATTTTGCAGCGCCTCCTGCGCCACGCGAAACAGGCAGAGGGAGATGTCGCCCGGCAGACGACCAGGGACATTCTCCGGCTTGAATTCGACCGTCACATGATGCTTACTGGAAAACTCCTCACAGAAGCTCCGCAACGCAGCTTCCAGGCCAAGGTAATCCAGCTTAGACGAGTGGAGTTGATGGGACAGGGCTTGAACATCGCTGGCGATTTCGCTGCAGCGCTGCTGAATTTCAGCGAATCCCGCCTTCGCCTCGCCTTTGGAGCCCTGACCCATTAGCTCCACTTCCAGTGACAGGAGAGCAAGCCTCTGGCAGATATCGTCATGCAGCTCTCTGGCGATTCGGCCACGTTCTTTTTCCTGGGCTTCGATCAACCGGCCGCTCATTCTTTCAATGGCTTCCTTCGCCAGTTTCTGGTCGGTGATGTCGATGGCGGAGCCGATAAAGCCCGCAAACGAGCCATCCCCCTGGATTCGCGGCGCTGCCACATCCAACATCCAACGGTACTCGCCATCGTGCCGGCGGAGGCGGTACTCCTTAGAAAACCCTTCCTGCTGCTCAAGCGCCCGGGAGTTCGCGGTCAGAACGTCCTGCAAGTCGGCAGGGTGAATAAACGCAGTCCAGGCGTCCGCAAGTCCACCGTCCGGATCGCGGCCAGTGAAATTAATCCTTCGGTCGTTGAGATACGTGACCTTACCGTTCTTGTCGCAGACCCAGACCAGCGACGGTGTGGTACTCGCCATCGCCCGAAAGCGCTCTTCACTTTCGCTCAGGCGGGCTTCGGCTTTTTGTTTCCGCCAGCGTTGCCACAGCAATCCGATGATCAGCAGCGTCTGGACAACCATCACCACAAGAGCTGCAATAACGTACTTCCGATACCGTTCCCAGACGGTGGGCCCGCGGTACAGGACGATCGTGCCGGCCGGAAGCGCCGATTCCGGAACATTCCAGCGGCGAAGTTCCCGCCAATCGACTTCCGGAAGAACATGCGAAGCGTGGATCACCGGAATGGTTTCCGGGTTTTCGCCGGACAGGACCCGGGCGGCAAGCAGACCTGCATTCTGCGCCTGCTCGTCCAAATCCGGAAAGGACCCGCCAATGGCTCCATGATCAAAACAAATGTTGTGAATGCAGTAGGTGGGAAATTGGCGGGAAATCGCCTTAAGAATATCCTCTGTGCCCATGGCCAGTTGTAACGACGCTTGCGGCACCAGCTCAAACATTACCACCGTGCGAGGAGGAAGCACGGACACCTGGCGCAGCAATTCATCAGGGGGAAGTCCGACCAGATCAATTTCATTCACTCGCTCTGAGCGAAGCTGAAGCTCTCGATGCGTCACGTTCACCCAGTAGCTTTCGAATTCTGACGTCCCCCCGACCACGGCCACATTCTTGGCGTCTGGGTTGAGATGAAGGGCCAAGTCCAGAGTGCCTTGAACGTCTCCCCTAAGAGTGACCCCGGTTACCCGGGGCGCGAGCTTGTGGCCCTGTAGCCTCTCAGGCACGATCATCATGAAGACAATCGGGACTCCGGGGAAAATACGCTCCCGGAACTCAAGCGCAAATTGCAACGCCGGATAGACAGCGACAATGACAAGGTCCAGTTTTTGCTTGCCGTATGTTTGCCGTAACGTCTCACTTAGGCTCTTCTCGTAGTCTTGGCTTCGGAACCGTTGCGCTTCCAGGTATTCGACGTAGAAATTTACCGGCGCCGAGACGTGGGAGCGGACGGTTGCCTCCAAGGACTGGGGATCCAGCAGGTCACGCTTCGAGAAGCTATAGAGAATGAGGACATTCTTGGCTGGCGGCGAATCCGCAGCAAAGCACAGCCCGGTTGACCCTCCCCAGGCAAGCGTCCAAATCGTCAACAGCCACGCGGCGGTCAGCCACCTGTTGGCACCGCACTCGCTGCCTGAGCGAGGGCTGGCGGTTGCCTCCGGCTTCTCTTGCATAACCCACCCGACACAGGAATCCCCCTGCGACGACCCACAACGATTTGAATTGGGGGAGGTAAGCACATTATCTCCCCAACGCGAGGCGGCACAACAGATAATTTTGATACTACGCTGTAAGTAATTGATTCCGCCTCTAGACTAACCCTAAAGTGGTACGCCCGTTTATGGACACCTAAATCCCTGTCGCAAGCGACAGTTACGTTCTCATACCAAGGCAAGTGGGTGTCGAGTTTACGGTTACGGTGCGTTTAATCATAAGTCACTGCCTCGAACCCTTGTATAGTTCTATGCTGGGTTGAAGGTAACTGACCGGAATCGTCGCGATTTATCATGAAACCCGCTGCTGCAACATAGCGGTACACAGGAGGAGATGAATGAAGAGAAGCAGGTTGAAAGCGATATTACTAGCCGCAACAGTATCACTGACCGTTGTTCTGGTGTTTTGCAGTGCCGCTGCGGCCCAGTCCGCGAAGGCACAGGGACTGATCACGGGACGAAGCGGAGACACCATGACGATACAGACTCCGGATTCATCCACGGTAGTGGTTCTTCTCACCGATAGCACGCAAGTCGCCCAGGTGCAGGGAGTTTTCAAAGCGCGCCACAAGGAGATGTCGATGGCAGCACTTATACCCGGTCTCCAGGTCCAGGTAGAGGGCACCTATAATCAGCAAAACCAACTGGTAGCGAGCTCGATCAAGTTTAAGGGCAATGACCTGCAGGACGCCCAGACTGTCCAGGCCGGCTTACAGCCGACGAAGGACCAGGTGCAGCAGACTCAAGAGGAGCTGGCTGCGCAGAAGGCAGCGCTTGCGCGCCAACAGCAGGAGATGCAAGAGCAACAGCAGCAGATGGCTGAGGCACAGGCGAAGATTGACGCCAATAAAGCCATGATCGAGGCTGCCAACAAGCGCTTCGGTCAGTTGGCCGACTACAACATTCTCGACGAGGTGACGGTTTACTTCGCCAACGGCAAGGTGGCGCTGGATCCGAAGTACAACGCACAGCTGCTGCAACTGGCCGAGAAGGCCAAAACGATTACCGCTTACACCATCCAGGTGAAAGGCTATGCCTCATCCGTTGGCAGCGCTTCCCTGAATCAGAAGCTGAGTGACGAGCGGGCCAACAATGTGGCCGCTTTCTTGCAGCAACAGGGTCACATTCCACTTACCAACATGTTGGCTCCGGGCGCGATGGGCGAAAGCCGGCAGGTTGGGAGTGACAAGACCGCTGAAGGCCAGGCCCAAAACCGGCGTGTCGTGGTGAGGGTCCTGCAGAACAAGGGCATCGCCGGTACCTAGAGCGGCGCGCTCAACAACACATTGGGTAGAGCGCGCCATCCAGGTACGCTCTACCCGGTCTCCAACAACCCTGAATCTGCATCAGGCGGGCGGTGATGATGGCGCGGCCGCACCGCATCCCTGCTCGCGATATTTCTGCACGCAGGTAGTGAATCCGTCCATGTCGAGACCATGTGCCGACGGATCCGGCCACTTGCCGATGGCGTGAATCATCCACGAGCCCAGATGGCGGTAGCTCTCGAACTGGGCCTCATTGAAAAACTGATTGGCTGTGCTCTCGTGCGGAAAGTCGGGATGGCTGGCGTGGTAGGCCAGAATGTCCGGCGGTTCGGTGCCATTCATCACCGGCTTAATGATCACCAGCCTGCCCTTGGGCGCGCCTTCATCCACGCAGTCGTAGCTGATATGGCCTTCAAAGCAATACTCATTAGCTCCGGCGACGCCCTTTTTCATGGGGACGCCACGATATCCGGGAAAGGTTATCGGAATACCGAGATCAATCTCGATTTTGCGAATCGCATTGCCGAGGTCCTCGAACTGGAGGTCGGGATCGGCGTCCGCATCCACCACAATAATTGAGCGGCAGCGGCGCAGCACCATCTCGTAAAGGCCAAGATTTTCGAAGTGGCCGCCATCGGAGAGTTCGATCCACTTGTAAGTGTCGTCGGTGTTGCCCAAGGCCTCATCCAGCAGTGGCTTCAGCGCTAACGTTGGCCCGTTCTTGCGCAGAAAGTTCTGGGCCTTTTTTTTCTCGGGGTTCCACTCTCGCAACGCCGGCCACGCCGGATTGGGCAGCCACCAACCCAGGCGAGTATTGAAAAACGTCATCAGCAAGGTCACCAGAGGCGACGAGTTATAACCCATGTTGGGATTCAGAGCTGCGCCGCTGATCGCCATCGCCGTTCCCACGCGCACGCCTCTGCTGCCGCCGTATACGCCCGTCGGAACGTAGCCCAGCCTCCAACTGCCACAGCTTACCGGGCTGAAGGTGAACGATTCCGCCTTGCGTTGCTGCCAGGCCAGGTTGCGGGTCGCGACCACATTCAAAGCGGTGTTAATCACATGCAGAGGCGCGTCCGCACTGCATGGCATTGAGTTTTCGTAGAGATTGTCCGCCGGGTCAAAGTTGGTAAACGCGTCAGGGTGCCGAGCGAAGTTGGAGGCCCCAAGATAAGCGCGGGTCAACCGCATCCGGTACATGCCGTGCAGCGAGAAGGTGTTGACGTTGACGAACAGATTTCCCAAGACGGCCAGCGCAGCGGCCCCCAGGAAGACAATGGATGTGGCTACCGCACTCAAGGTGAGACTGTATAGCACCGCGTTATCTACTCCCAACCAAGCCTGCACCAGATGATGGAGAGTGGCAGCGAAGCCGGGCTGTGCGCCCATCGATTTGTAGAGACTGTGACGGATTTCACGGGTAAGCGCCGCCAGCGCGAAGGTGATGCAGACCAGGGCAACGCCTGACGCAAAAGCCGGCAGCAAATTGTGGCGTGAGAGCCATTGTTGCCACTTGCTGAGTTGTTCGATCTTTACGCTCTTCAGGCCGGAACTGGTAGCTGCGCTCAGTCCGGCCAAACTTCCCAGATATCCTGACCCCACGCCGATAACAGCCAGAAGCGTTGCCCACAGGAACTTAAGCGTCTCGTCGGCAAAATAGGCGATGCCATTGAACGCGACCCATGCCAGTACGCAGGCGAAGAGCAGGCCTCCGGCACGCGCCCACCACTCACGCTCCTCTTCGCTCTCTATGTTGCTCAGCAGTCCGGAAAGCAGACTGGAAGCGATAGTCAGCACCGCCCAAACCAGCGGCACCACCGCGAGCACAAACCAGCGCTGCACCCAGAAATGGGGAACTTGTCCGTCAAGGCGGGCGACGATCAAATGCTTGTTCGTGGTCAGGTATAAAGCCGAGGCGGAAAGCAGAACCGCGGCCGTGGCTGCCACCAGGAGAGGCGCGATTAGAGACCAGAGCAAGCGTCGCCATGCTATTCGGCCACTGCCATCATGCTTGTGGAACGGGGTCGGACGCTCCTTGCCGTCATTGCCGACGAGCACCCGTAACCGCACCAGCGAAATCGCCAAGGGTGGTATCAGCGCAAAAAGAAATAGCCACTTGGCGAGTGCCATTATCTGGTTCAGCAATCCCGTCTTGGTAACAAGGATAGGATTGATAGCCGCCCATGCCCAGGCTTCCCCCAACAGCCAAATGCCCCCCATGAGCGGTAGCGCGAAGAGCCAGAGCTCCAACGATGTACTGCCCTGCTTGTCTGATTCCTTGAATCGGGAGGCATAGGGAGGCCAGTTCATCCGCCATGCTGCAAACACCGAGGCAACCGTCACACATAGCACGGCCAGCCACATGACTGGCCTATACCAGTCTGTGTCCCGCTGCATCGCAAAGGGCAGCCCATACGACACGAGGTACAGAAATTCAGGCAGGCAGAGCAGACAGATGATCGCCGGCACCAGGGTCAGCCAGTTGAGGATCATGTTCCGGCCAACGATGGCTCCCAAGGTCAGGGTGTCCAGTGTGAAGCCGTATTTCGGCGTCAGATAGCTGGTGTATTCGCGCAGATGCCGGATCGGCTCCGGCTCCGGATCGCCGGAAGTAGGCGCGGAGGTCGCCAATTGGCTGATTGCATCGCTATAGCGGCTGCGTTGCGCCCATGCCATCAGCCAGCTTCCGATATAGCCTCCGCCGGAAACCGTAGACAGGTAATCGAGCCCGTCCATAATGGTTTTGTCGCCGAGCTTCCAATTAGACGGGCGGCTGAAGCGCGCCAACCCTTGCAGCACGCCCAGGGAAAAGCTGGCGCTGCGAATGCCTCCGCCGGAGAGACAAACGGCGGTCGCTTGCATATCGTGCAAAATCTGTTTCAGCGGAGCGTCGCAACTCTGGCATTGTTTCTCGGCTTTGCGGCTCTCTTCGTAACCCGTCGCCACTCGTTGCCGGAAGGCCTCGTCCGCTTCTCCTGGCTCCTGACGCACCGTGGACAGCACGTCTTTCATTGCCGCTAACGCGGAATAGGCGTCTTCGGAAGCGGCCAGCGTCTTGTCCAGCGCCGTCCATACGGATTGCAGGTCCGCCGGCGGGCTGTCGACGTTCAGGATGCGCCTGGCAACGGCGGCAGCAAGATCACCGGCGCGGCGAGCGCGATATTCGCCGCATATCGTGCGGAACGGCAGCGCATGGTTTGCGGATGGATATGTTACCTGATCGAAGGAAACCACTGTGCCCCCGAGACGCCGCGTTGGCGGTAGATCCGACTGCGATTACTCGGACCCTCCAGACGCTTTTGTGCAGTTGAGGCTAGCAGAGGTACGGGAAAAAACAAGTAGCTCCGGCGGTCCGGGCCGGTTCGCGCGCCGAGTGAGTCAGCAAGTTGAGTTCAGAGGTAGGTCGGCGTTGCAGCGGCTGAGGCGTTCCTAACGAGTCTGGCCGGCAATCCTTGTGGGGTCCTACTGCCCGTTCTTTGCCAGCACCGTCTTCGCGCTGCGTAATGCGGGACGGTCGGAGTACTTTCCGTCGTCGCAGTTTTTCAACAGTTGTGCGTAGTAGAGGTTCGCTTTGCCTGGCTGATGTGTCAATTCGGCAGCCTGGGCCGCGCCGGCCAACTCGTTGAAGCGATTGGGATCGATCTTCATCGACTTCTCATATTCCACCAGGGCTTCTTGCGGCCGATTGAGTTCCAGCAGCATATCGGCCAGCATCTCGCGCGCCGGAATGTCAACCTCCGCCTTTCCCGTCTTGTCTTGCGTGTCCGCGACCTGGCGCATCTGCGCCAGGGCCTCGTCATTCTGCTTCCCGGCAAAGGCCAGCCAGGCGTGAACTTCGCCGCGCGAGGAATCTGGCCCGTCAAGAATGTAGGCATCCTTGGTCTGGCGCATGGCCTCTTCCGCTACGGCGAACTGCTGCGCATTGCTGCGGGTCGCTTCCAGGTCGCCCATGCGCGCGGAAGCTATCGTCCGCGCCCACCAGGTGATTCTCTGCATATCCGGCGATGCGGGCGCCGGCGGCAGGAGCGCCGACGCGGCGTTCCAGTCGTGCATCTCCAGGTCGTAGAGCGCTGGGAAATGGGCGGCAGCAAAGCCGTAATACCGCAGCATTCCTGAATCGCTATCGTTCTTGGGGGCCGCTGCTATGATCTGCTTCGATTGCTTTACCACTTGCCTGGCCGCTTCATCCTGGCCGGTCTGCAGGTAGGCATAAAGAAGAAAATGCATGGCATGCAGTTCGTGTCCACCCATGTACATCTCACCGGATCGTTTCGCCAGGGCAACCGACTTCAGGTTCGCCTCGATGTCTTCCTGCCAGAGTCCTAAGCGGGCAAAGATGTGCGATGGCATGTGGACGGCGTGGGCCGAGGATGAGGCAATGCCCGCATAGGCGCGCGCGGCCGCCAGCCCCCTGGGCGCCAGTTGCGGTGTATCGCTGGCGTGAATGATGTAGTGCGCCAGACCAGGATGATCAGGCTGCTGCTCGAACAGCGGAACCAGCACTGCGACTGCTTCCTTTCGAGTCATCAGAGACGCGTCATCTGGAGGCTCAGCCGCCAGTAACGACAAACCATAGAACGCGCCTGCCTCAATGTCCGTAGGATATTTCTGGTAGAGCTTCCCCATCGCATTGGAGTAGGACTTGGCCCGCGTGAGGTAATCATTCTTGGCGGGATCGGCGTAGAACAAGGCCAGGGCCGCAATATAGTCTCGCTCGCGCTCGGTTTTCGCCCCCAGTTTCTGCGCCTTCTCGATTTCCTGCTCACCCCGCTTCAGAACTGGTTCCGGTGGCCGCTCCCAGATCTGGTGATACAAGCTCATCGCAATACCCCAATGCGCCATGGCGCACGCCGGATCTTTCTGGGCCAGTTGCACGAACTGCTGCTCCGCCTCTTCATACTCGAAGGAATGGAGCTGAGCGATGCCGCGCTCGAAGGCCTTCTGCGAACCAGGCGCGCAGGAGATGGGAAACGAAACCTTGCCTAGCTGTTCCGTAGCTGCGTGATGGTGAGCATGTTCCTGTTCCTCGTCCTGGGCTGAGGCGGACATGGCACACGCGACGCAAACGCAGAGCAGCAAGCAGGCAAGCGGTCTTGCGGAAAACATCCTTCACTCCTTCAACGCGCAGGGCATAACTTTATCGAAATCTCACCGAGTTAGCCAGCGCACGGCATTGCCAGGAACGGACTCTGTCCCCGTTTCGATTTAGTCACGCGGGCATGCGGCAGCGGTCACTGACAAAGCCGTGACTCCTGGCGCTAAATGCGAATGGAAAAGGATTTCCCGGCCTTTTTCCCACCCTGACACCGAAGGCGCCCAGGCGGCGAGGAACAAGACTTTCGATCTTCCTTCTCCCATACGTCCGAGTGCGCCCGTTCCCTGGGTTTTATTTCGACTCGATGGCAAGGAGGAGCAGCAGATGCACAGGCAAGCGCGATCTCTCAGCTCACCGTTCCACACATTCTCTTTCGCGATAATCGCCACGCTGGTGATGATGCTGGCGATGGTTCCCGGCAGGGCACAGAACTCAGTTCCGCCGACGGCGGTACAGGCGGCGAAGATGCCGGAGTTCGCGTCGCGGTTGGCCCACCCGGTTAAGCGCCCAGGCACATCCATAACTCCGGCGCTGGCACGAGCGAAAACGCGTCCTAGCCCGCGCGACAGCAATGACATTTACGACAACGGCCCAACCAACGGCAACACCGACGCCTGGACGATTAACTTTGGTTTCATTACCAGCGACAGCTTCACCGTGTCGAGCGGCGGCGCCACTATCACCGGTGGCACCTTTGGCATGTGGCTGTTCTCGGGCGACACGCTGACGTCGGCCGAGCTGTCGATCACCGCGGGCGAAAACGGCGGTACCAGCTACTTCGATCAGACGGTGAGCTTCACCCAGACCGGCTGCGTCATGAACGAATACGGCTACAACGTCTGCACCGAGACGGCGAGCTTCAATGGTCCGAATTTGAATGCCGGTACCTACTGGGTGAACTTGCAAAACGCCAACGTTCCCAGCGGCGATCCCGTGTATTGGGATGAGAACAGCGGTGTCGGCTGCACGGGCACAGGCTGCCCATCTTCGGCTTCGCAGAATTCCGTGGGCACGATTCCTTCCGAAGCGTTCACCATTCTCGGCAGTGCGACGACGACCAGCACGAGTACCGCTTGCTCCTTTTATTCGCATGGCGGCGTCCGTTGGCTGCATGACCTCGGCGAATTTACGGGATCCAATCAACCCTCCGGCGTGGCCATCGACTGGGCAAGGAACCTTTATGGGACGCTTTCCGCCGCCGGCAGTTATGCGCAGGGCCTGCTGTATAAGCTCGCGGGAGCAGCCAGCCCCAATTGGTTTTTCACCTCGCTGTACAGCTTTCTGGGAGGCAGCAACGGCAGCAGCCCCAACGGCGTCATGGTTGGACCGGAAGGAGTGCTTTACGGTGCGGCCAGCGGAGGGCTCCAAAACTGCGGCAACGGATCGTCTTATTGTGGGCTGATTTATCAGGCGAGGCCCGGTCCGGTCGCTTGTACCTCGGCATTGTGTGGTTGGGACGCGACGACGATCTATCAATTCACCGGCAACACGGATGCCTGGGGCGGCACCGTCACCGCCTTCGACTCTGCAGGCAATCTGTATGGAATCTCAGGCAGTGGCGGAGCCTATGGGCCCGGCGCGGTCTTTGAGCTTTCGCCATCGTCGGGCAGCTGGACGGAAAAAATCCTTTATAGCTTCACCGGAGGAAGCGATGGCGCGAATCCGACCAGCTTGCTGCTGGGGCTCGACGGAAACCTGTACGGAACAGCCGCGTCGGGTGGCAACGACAATTGCACCTACTGGGGCGGCTCTTGCGGAGTAGTTTTTCAATTAGTGCCATCCGGCGGCGGCTGGACGGAAAACGTCCTCTACGCTTTCACCGGTGGCGTCACGGATGGAGAATCTCCCGGTGGCCTGATTCAAGACAGCCAAGGCAATCTCTATGGCTTCAGTTCATGCGACACGCAGTTCGGAGGTTGTTCTGCTGGTTCCTATGCGAGCGATGCGATTTTTGAGCTGTCGCCCCCCGGTGGCGTCAACTTTCTAAACGTCCACAGCAGTGACGGGGAATTTTGTCCTGGGTGTGGGCAGTGGAGCTGGTTCTCCGCATTGACCGTTGATCCCGCAGGGAACCTCTACGCGGCTGCCGATGGGTTCGGGTACTACTATCCAAACTATTGCTACTGCGGTGCGGTCGGGAGTACTAGCTATCTTTTCCAACCGCTAATCTGGAGCAATGAGAGCATCTTTGGGAACCTCAGCTCGGATGCCAAGGGCAATATCTACGGCACCACCGCGTCCTGCGGTCCCGGAAACGACGGCGTGATCTGGCAATACTCGCCATAAAAACGGTCGCCGGTTGTCAGTTGCCGGTTAGCAAGGTTGGCGGTGTCCGATGCCCCACGAAAGCCGTCTCGCTTGCGTGGGGCTTTCCTCGCTCGATGCCGAATGGAAATGTTTATGGAACAGCTTCTGGATCGCGCGATCCACTACTGGATTCGGATCAGCTCGACGTCGAAGACGAGCATCCCAAAGGGCGGCTGTTTGCCGCGGTATGCGAGGTCCTCAGGAATCCAAAACCGGACCTTCTCGCCTTCGACCATGAGTTGCAAGCCTTCGGTCCATCCGGGAATAACCTTGTCGAGCCGGAAGCTGGACGGTTGACCGCGCGCGACCGAACTGTCGAACATCTTGCCATTGGTCGTCCAGCCGGTGTAATTCACGGTGACCTCATCAACGCTCTTGGGATGGCGTCTGCCTTCGCCCGGCGTCAACACCTGGTAGACAAGACCGCTCTTGGTCCGCTGGGCGTCGGCGGGAGGCGTTTTCACATCCGCGGGCGCGCGCGTTGGTATGTCGACAAGCGTCATCTGGAAGACAATCGTACCTATCGGCTTGCCTTGCTGCCCTTTATAGGCGAGCGACTGAGGAATCCACAGCATAAGGGTTTCGCCAGTCACCATCAGCTCAACCCCCTCGCTCATGCCGGGGAGCATGCGTTTTACCAGCAAGGTCGCAGGCTTGCCGCGCTCGACTGAGCTGTCTAACATCTTCCCGTCGGGCGTCCAGGCAGTGTAATCGATGGTGACGGCGTCATCTTTGCCGGGGTGGTTGGTGCCGGTGCCAGGCTTCACAACTTTCGTCGCGAGGCCAGACGCTGTTTTCATGGCGTCAGCCGGCGGTGCGGCAACATCGGCAGGAGCCGGTGGCGGGGAAGGTTGTGTCTGGGCCGAAATCGCGACTACGGCGAGCATGAATAGGGCAATGGAAGTAAGAATTCGCATTCGAATATTGTATCGGCAGCGTCTGCCGCTCCGGATGTCAGTTCGTTTCTGAAGGTGAGCCGCGACCTTGGGCGTGCGCGCCGACAGCCGCCTTCAAAATCCCATGATGTTGTAGCCGCAGTCTACGTAGATCGTCTCGCCGGTGATGCCACTGCCGGCGTCGCTGGCCAGGAATACCGCGGTCGCAGCCACTTCCTTCACGTCCACATTGCGCTTCAGCGGCGCTCGTTCCGCCTGCTCCTTCAGCATCTCGCCGAAGCCGGAAATCCCGCGCGATGCCAGCGTCTTGATTGGGCCGGCGGAGATAGCATTGACGCGAATATTGTTCTTGCCCAGATCATAGGCCAGGTAGCGAACGCTCGCCTCCAGCGCAGCCTTGGCAACTCCCATGACGTTATAGCGCGGAATGACTCGCTCCGAGCCGTAGTACGTCATGGTCATGATGCTTCCGCCCTCGGTCATCAGCGGACGGGCAGCGCGGGCGAGCGCCACCAGCGAGTAAGCGCTGGTATCGAGCGCAACGCGAAAGCCCTCGCGACTGGTATCGGCGAATTCGCCTTTCAGGTCCTCGGCGGGAGCGTAGGCGATGCTGTGCACCAGCGCATCGAGCTTGCCGTAGCGGTCTTTCAACTGCTCGAAGAGTTGCGCAATCTCTTCATCGCGCGAGACATCGCACTGGAAAGCTTGCGCGTTGGGCAGCTCCGCGATGAGGTCGGCGGCTTCCTGCTTCAGGCGCTCGTTCTGATAGGTGATGGCGAGTTGCGCCCCAGCCTGCTGCATCTGCTGCGCAATGGCCCACGCGATGCTGCGCTTGTTGGCCACGCCAAATACCGCCGCCGTCCGTCCCTGCAAACTATTCGACACGCTTCTTGTCCTTTCCGGCTTTCGCAGGCGGCTGATTCGTCGGCTCAGGTCGGCCCGGCTCGTGTCCCGGATATTCGTACACGCCGTGTCCGGACTTGCGGCCGATGCGGCCGGCCTTCACGTACTGCACCAGCAACGGCGCGGGACGAAACTTCTCGCCCAGCGACTTATGCAGATACTCCAGAATATGCAGGCGAGTATCCAGTCCGACGAGGTCGATCATCTCGAACGGCCCCATGGGATGATTCAATCCCAGCTTCAGGGCTTTGTCGATGTCCTGCGCCGAAGCCACACCTTCCTGCAGCATGTAGAACGCTTCGTTGCCGATCATGGCATTGATGCGGCTGGTGATGAATCCCGGCGACTCCTTGATGACCACAACCTCTTTGCCCATGTGCTTGCCGATGTCGACCGCCGCAGCCAGAGTTTCGTCGTCTGTCTCCAAAGCACGCACAACTTCCAGCAGCTTCATCTTGTGCACGGGATTGAAGAAGTGCATGCCGACGCATTTGGGAGCGCGATAGGTCACCGACGCGATTTCCGTCACGCTAAGAGATGAAGTATTGGACGCCAGAATGGTCGTTGGGCGGCAAACTTTGTCGAGCAAGGTGAAGATCTCGATCTTCGACTCCATCTCCTCGGGAACGGCTTCGATCACCACGTCGGCTTCGCGCGCCGCCTGTTCGACGGAAGAGGCATACTCCAGCCGCTCAAAGGCGCGGTCGGCATCGGTCTTCGTAACTTTTCCCAACTCGACCGCCTTATCGAGATTGGAGCGGATCTCGGTCTCCGCCTTGCGCAACGCAGTCGGCAGAATGTCTTCCAGGATGGTGCGGTAGCCGCCTAGAGCTGCGGCGTGGGCGATGCCGCGGCCCATGATTCCCGCGCCGATGACCGCGATGGTGCGCACCTCGGCCATCAGGCTATGCTCCCCTTTTCCAACTGCTCGACCACACCGATGAAGTTTGGATCGGACTTGCGCATGTACTCGGCGAGGCGCCGCTTTTCGTCAGGGGCAATCAGATAAAGGCTGGCGTTGATGCGGCGTAGTGTCGCTGCAATGTCGTCGACATAGTTCATCATGCGGATTAGTTCACCAGTAGCAACCATAAGAGTCCTTCCTTCAATCGTATAAGAATGCTTTGCCTCGCTTGCCGGAGATACAAATTTCCGCCCGCGAAACCGGCCAATCTTTTATTTTCGCCGCCGCTAGGCATTAAGTAAAGCTGGACCCAGAATGGCGGCACGTCGAATCATTGCATCCAACGTTTGGGCAAGTGTGTCCGTACAAGGGGACGACGGCGGAAATCGAGAGCTTGCATGCAAAATGGTTCGACCGCATTGATCGAACAAACTGCCGGGCTTTGCGACTGTCTGGACCGGCTTGCTGCCGGGAAGCGCGCTGCGGTTCCGTTCTCCACTTACCGGCTGCAGTTTAACAACAGCTTTCGCTTTGAAGATGCCCGCAAGCTGGTTCCTTATCTTTACCAGCTAGGCATCAGTCACTGTTATTCGTCGCCCATCTTGAAAGCGCGGGCCGGCAGCCGGCACGGCTACGACATCATCGACCACAATCAGCTCAATCCAGAGATCGGCACCGACGAAGAATTCCGGCGACTGGCGGGAGAGCTCAAGGCGCGTGGCATGGGAATGGTGCTCGACATCGTTCCCAATCACATGGGCATGGGCGATGGAGACAATCCCTGGTGGCAGGATGTGCTCCAAAACGGCCGAGCTTCGGCACACGCGGATTTCTTCGATATGGACTGGGAGCCGCTAAAACCCGAGCTGCGCAACAAAGTACTGATCCCGATCCTGGGAAATTACTACGGCAAAGAACTGGAGGCTGGGAACATCCAAGTTGTTATCGAGAACGGCAGGTTCGTAGTGAAGTATTTTGACAAAGTACTGCCCCTCGATCCCCAGACGATTCCCCTGGTTTTCGCGCCCGCCTTCGAAGTTCCTCAGCCCAACAAGGCGAAGAACCATGACTCCTTCAAGCAACTGGATGCGCTGATCAATGCTTTCGGACGGCTGCCGGCCAACCACGTGACCGGCCCAGACGAGGTCCGGCGGCGACAGGACGAGATGCCGCCGCTGCTCGACCAATTACAGCGCCTCATCGGCAAGTCCCGGGAGATCGCGTGGCAAGTCGACGAAGCGGTGCAATTGCTGAACGGGATTCCGGGCGTAGGCGCCAGCTTTGATGCGCTCCATGCGCTGCTGGAGAAGCAGGCGTACCGGCTCGCGTTCTGGCGTGTGTCCGGCGAAGAGATTAATTACCGGCGCTTCTTCGACATCAACGACCTGGTCGGGCTGCGAATGGAAAATGCACGCGTCTTCGCGGAAACGCACAAGCTCTTGCGAAGGTTCATGGCGGAAGGCCTCATCTCCGGGTTACGCGTCGACCATCCCGATGGATTGCTGGATCCGTTGCAGTATCTGAAGCGGGTGCAGAGACTTTACGCCGCCAGCCGATGTCTTGGGGCTGAACCAGTTGGGCAATTGGCAGCGGACGGCATCGAACTGGACGTACATGCGGCTTTTGGGCAGCAACCAGAATCCGGCGAGCAACAGGCACCTCTGTATCTGCTGGTAGAGAAGATCCTTGAGCTTGGCGAACATCTGCCGGACCAGTGGCCCGTAGTTGGCACGGTCGGCTATGAGTTCGCGAACCTGGTCAACGGCATTTTGATCGACCGCCGGCATGAGCGTCTTTTTACCAATCTCTATCACCGGATCACAGACGGGAGTGTGCGCGTCGACCGCCTGATCTACGAAAGCAAGAAGCTGGTGATGCGACGGGCGCTGGCCAGCGAGGTGAATGTATTGACGCACATGCTCGATGAGATTTCCAATCAGGACCGCGGCGCGCGTGACTATACCCGTGGGGTCTTGCGCGAGGCGATTCGCGAGACCATCGCTTGCTTCCCGGTTTATCGCACTTACATCGACGAACGCGGCCATGTCGGCGAGACCGACCGGGCGTACATCGAGCAGGCCATTGATTGCGCCAAGCGACAGAACGAAATACTGGCTCCCGCGGCCTTCGATTTCCTGCGCAGCATTCTGCTGCTTGAAGGAAACGACGGGAATGCGAGCGTCTTCGGATATCGCCGCCAGCTCTATTTCACGTTGAAGTTCCAGCAGCTTACCGGGCCGGTGATGGCTAAGGGACTGGAAGACACGGCCTGCTACGTTTACAACCGCTTCATTTCAGTCAATGAAGTGGGCGGAACACCCGCTGCTTTCGGAATTCCGGTGTCGGAGTTTCATCGCGCCAATCAGGAGCGAGCGAAGCACTGGCCGAACTCGATGCTGGGTACTTCCACCCATGACACAAAACGCAGCGAAGATGTGCGCGCACGCCTGGATGTGCTCTCGGAAATCCCGCACATGTGGGCGACGCAGGTCATGAAGTGGCGGCGGATCAATCGCAAACGCAAAGTCGAACTTTCCGATGGCCGGACCGTTCCCGATAACAATGAGGAGTACCTGCTGTACCAGACGCTAGTGGGAGCGTGGCCGCTGCGAATGGACAGCGAAGAACAACCAGGCGAATTCCTTCGCCGCATTCAGCAATACATGGAAAAGGCGGTGCACGAGGCCAAGGTCAACTTGAGCTGGCTCAATTCCAACCCTGAATATGTGGCCGGAATGAATTCCTTTCTGGAAAGAATCTTGTCGCCCACCAGCCGTGGGAAGATCAACCTGTTCCTAAGTTCGCTACAAAGATTTCTGCCACCGCTGATGTACTTTGGCTGCATCAACTCGCTCACCCAGACCCTGTTGAAACTGACCTGCCCCGGCGTGCCTGATATCTACCAGGGGCAAGAGATGTGGAACTTCAGTCTCGTGGATCCTGACAATCGGCGACCCGTTGATTTCAATCTGCAGGTGCGGGCGGCGGAAGAGCTTCGGGCGCGGGCAGAAACAGCCGATGTCTTGGGAATCTGTCGGGAACTGCTCCGAGACTGGCGCGATGGGCGAATCAAGTTGTGGGTCACAATGCGGACCTTGAATTTTCGCCGCGATCATGGGGAATTATTTCGCCTGGGAAGTTATGTTCCCCTGGAACTTTCGCGCGGCAAAGACGAGTATGTAGTTGCATTCGCGCGGCAGCACGGGGGAGAAATCGCCATCACGGCAGCACCACGGCTCAGCTACGCACTGATGAAAGGCAAAGAAGAGCCGCCGATCGGAACGGTGTGGGGCGACTCGGAGCTATCGCTGCCGAAGGAAGCGGTCGGTAAACGGTTGCGCAACGTACTGACAGGTCAAGTCCTTCCGGCCGGACCGTCACTGTTATGCCGCGAAATCTTCGCCAGCTTCCCGGTCGCTTTGCTGGTTTTCGATTGATGGCTGCTTCACACCAGCGTCGCGATCGGTAATCTCGACCAGCGCCGCCATTTTCGCTGCGAGCTCTGCTGTTAGCGCTCCGGCGCGCAATCGCCAAGTCCAACTGCCATGAGTTTCGCTGGGAACATTCATTCGAGCATCGCTATCGAGCCCAAGTACGTCCTGCACGGGGAGAACAGCCAGGATGGCCACCGATGTCAGGGCCGCACGAATGAATGCCCAATGCACGCCATCTTTGGCGATTCCCATGTAGGCCGATACCAGCTTTTTTTCTTCTTTTGTAGCGCCGGTATTCCACCAGCCAACGATGGTGTCATTGTCGTGAGTTCCGGTATAGACGACGCAGTTGGACTCAAAGCGGTGCGGTAAGTAGACGTGTGCTCCTTTGTTGCCAAACCCAAATTGCAAGATCTTCATTCCGGGGATTTCCAGGGTCTTGCGAAGCTGATGGACTGCTCGAGTGATATATCCCAGGTCTTCAGCAATGAAGGGCAATTTTCCTAACGCGCTTTGCAGCGCATGAAACAAGCTTTCATTTGGTCCCGCGACCCAACGTCCGTTAACTGCTGTTGGCTCGTCCGCAGGGATTTCCCAATAGGCTTCAAAGCCCCGGAAGTGGTCAATGCGCACGAGGTCGTAGGTGTCGATGGCCCAACGCATGCGTCCGATCCACCAGTCGTAGCCCCGCGCTCGCAGTGCCTCCCAGTCATAGATCGGATTGCCCCAGCGCTGGCCAGTTTCGCTAAAAGCGTCGGGCGGCACGCCGGCAACGACTTCCGGCGAGAGATCCTTTTTCAAGCGAAATAATTCCGGACTTGTCCAGACATCGGCGCTGTCATAGCTGACGAAGATGGAGACATCGCCGATGATCCGAATACCGCGGGCAACACAGTATGCCCGCAACGCGCCCCACTGCTCAAAAAATGCGAACTGCAGAAAGCGCTCCTGCTCCAGTTCCTGCTGCAATTCGGCGCGCAATTGCGTGATCATTTCGGGATCTCGTCGAGCGATTTCCCGCGGCCACGCATTCCACGGCAATTCGCCGAACCGCTCGCGCAGCGCACTGAACAATACGTAATCCTCCAGCCACCAATCACACTCGCGGCAAAAATTGGCGTATCGCTCGCGGGCGGCATCGGGCGCTGAACGCAGGAAGTTCACGGCGGCTTCGCGGAGCAGCGGCAACTTGTGCAAGCGAACGCTTTCGAAGTCGACCGGCAGATCGCCGTCCGGAAGAGCTCCCACACGCTCGCGATCCAAAAGTCCCCGATCCGCCAGACGCTCCAGGCTAATCAACAGGATGTTGCCTGCAAATGCCGAGGTGCAGGAATACGGCGAGTCCCCGCTGCCCACGGGTTGCAGTGGTAGCACCTGCCATAGCGTCTGCTTGGCCGCAGCCAGCCAGTCGACAAATTCGTAAGCCGCTGGACCAAGATCGCCAATTCCTCCGCGCGACGGGAGCGAAGTGGGATGCAGCAGGATGCCGGATGAGCGGTCTGAAAGCATAGGGGGAAAATTCTGACTGAATCGAGCTTCGCTAAGTGGCCATGCGCCCGGTTAAAAGAAATGTGGCCAGCAGAACGTCCCTGCTGGCCATAAAGTCCGGCGCTAAAACATCGGCTAGGAACCCTCAGACAAGGTGGAAAGCCGTTCCATTTCCTTCTTGTTGATTTTGATCTTGCCTTCTTTTTCCAGCGTGTTACGCAGGTTTTCTACGTAGAGATTCTCGAACTCCGCGCGCTTCTGTTCCAGCAGCGTATCTTTCGCCTTGTCCCAACCTTGTTGAATCTGGTCGGGGCTTGGCTCCTGGACTTCCACAATTTTCAGAACGACTCCATTCGGGCCGCCTTGAATGGCGCCGCTGATTTCGCCGGCCTTCATGGTGAAGGCAGCGGCGGCCGGACCGGTCATCGCGCCCAGATCGGGCACCTGCGCATTGCGGTCCACCAGATCGCTGGTCTTCACGGTTGCGCCCACTTCCTTGGCGGCCTTGTCCAGATCATGATCGGCATGAGCGCGGTCTGACAGCTCCTGAGTTTTCTTGGCCAGCAATGCCTGCGCTCGCTGGGACTTGAACTGCTGTTCTACCTTGTCCTTCACTTGTTCGAAGCTGGGAGTTTGAGGCGGCTGGATCTCGGTGACCTGATAGACCACGTAACCTGCAGGAGTCGTTGCAGTCGCGGGCGGATCGTTCTTCTTCGCGGCGAACAACGCGCCCATGAAATCCGGAGCGGCGCCAATACCGGGAAGCTGGTCCGTTTGCGCAATCATATCGGTGGTGGTGACGCTCAAGTTCTTTCCTGCAGCAGCCTTGTCCAATCCCTCGGTGCGCGCCAAGGTCTGGACGGTACTGGCGACGCTTTGCGCCTGGGCCGCAGCTTTTTGTTTCTTCAGCACCGGCTCAATCTCGGCTTGCACCTCGGCCAGCGGCTTCAGGCGCGGCTCCTGCTTGGCCTCAACGTGAATAATGTGGAAGCCATAATTGGTGCGAACAATGCCGGTGGTTTGTCCGACTGGCGTACTAAAGGCAGCCTGCTCGAATTCGGGAACCGTCCGGCCTCGTGTGAGCGGAGGCAACAGGCCACCGTCCTTTGCACTTCCAGGATCGTCCGAGTACTTCTTGGCCAGATCGGCAAAGCTCGCGCCGGCCTTCAATTGCTTGTTAACGTCTTCGGCCTTGGCTTTGGCCGCGTCGACCGCCTTTTGATCGACCTTACCGTTCGCGTCCGCAGTGGGCGTCTTGATCAGGATGTGACGAACCGTTACCGTTTCCGGCAGTCGGTAGTCGTCCTCATGCTGCTTGTAGTACTGCTGCACTTCCGCGGGTGTGACCTCAACCTTGTCGGCTAGCTGGTTAGTGTCGATCAGAATGTACTTCGCCTTGACCTTCCCGGGAATGGAGTTCACATAGGTCTGCTTGTTCTGATCGTAAAACGCCTTCAGCTCCGCATCCGTTGGCTTGATGTCTTTGGTCACGTCGTCGAGCGTGAGCACGGCGTACTCGAACTTCACCTTGGTACCCTGCTGCTTAACTTCCTTGGTGATGTCCTTGTCGCTTACCGTAATCGCCCCGCCAACAGCCGCCAGGAGTTTGCGCTGGGCAATCTCACCCTTGACCTCCTGCTCGAACTGCTGTACAGCCATGTTGAACTCGCTCTCGATGAACCGTTCATAAGCCGGCTGTCCAATAAAGTTGCCATTCGGGAAGATCACCTGCCCAAACTGACCCTGGTGAAGATAGTCGCGCAGTTCGTCATCGGTGACGCCGAGACCCATCTTGTCCGCTTCGTAGACAATTGCCTTCTCCGTGATGATGCCTTGCGCGGCGCGCTGCATCAGGTAAGGCATCAGTTGTTCGGGAACATTGCCTTTGAACTGCTGCTTGCCAATGAGACGGGCCTGCTGCTCCACTTGCTGGATGCCGACCTCCTGATCTCCCACTTTGGCTAATACGCCTTGCGTAGTCAGGCCGCTGCTGAAGTAATCGCCGAAGAGGCCGCCAGGAACGAGCGTGATGACCATCATCACGCAGATGACAACCAGGATTCCGCCCAGGATGATTTTCTTGAGGGGCCCAGGCTTTTGCAAAAATCGAAGCATGTGTTTGGAAACTCCAGATGGGTTAGCTGAATCCTCTATTATAGACTAGCCGCGACTGGCGGGGGTGAGCAGCACCGGGAATGTCGCGCGAAGCCCGGATGGTGCGCTTGTCTAAATGTAGCCTAATGCCACTCAGCCGCCAAAATTCCCCACACGCAGCTGAGTACTTCACATCCGGCAAAGTGGGTGTGTTGTAATAGAAGCGCCTATAAGTATGACGAAATCGTCACCACAAAGACATCGGCGGATCTTAGCCTACAAACGCCGAGCACGCGAAATTAAGATGATCGCCAAAGGGCTGGCCTCGACTGACCACCCGATCATGGCGCACATCATCCCCATTCGCCGCTGCAATCTTTCCTGCGAGTATTGCAACGAATACGACGACTTCTCCAAGCCCGTCCCGCTCGACACCATGAAGCGCCGCATCGATCACCTGGCGCGACTGGGCACGTCGATCGTGACCATCAGCGGCGGCGAACCGCTTCTGCATCCTGAGCTCGACGAGATCATCGCCCACATGCGCGAGTATCCGATTCTCGCCGGCCTGATCACCAACGGCTATCTGCTGACCGCGGACCGCATTCAGCGGCTGAACCGCGCCGGACTCGACCATCTGCAGATCAGCATCGACAACGTCATGCCTGACGAGGTTTCCAAGAAGTCGCTGAAGGTGCTGGACAAGAAGCTGCAACTTCTGGCGGAGCACGCCGACTTTCACGTCAACATTAATTCGGTCGTCGGCGGAGGCATTCATAATCCGCATGATGCGCTGGTAGTCGGTCGCCGCGCCGTGCAATTGGGATTCACCACAACGATTGGCATCATCCACGACGGCGATGGACAGTTGCGGCCTTTAGGCGACGTGGAACGCGAAGTCTTTCGCAAGATGAAGAACCTGGCCAAACGGCACTATTCCCGCTTCAACTGGTTTCAGGACAACATCGCCGACGGCAAGCCGAACGAGTGGCGTTGTCGCGCCGGCGCACGTTATCTCTACATCTGCGAAGACGGGCTCGTTCACTATTGCTCACAGCAACGCGGTTATCCGGGAATCCCGCTGGAGCAGTATTCCGTTGCCGACATTCGCCGCGAGTTCCTGACCGAAAAAGGTTGCGCTCCGCATTGCACTGTCTCCTGCGTGCATCAGGTGTCTTACATCGATCACTGGCGCGCGCCGCAAACCATTCGTACTCCACAAACGCCGCTCGACGTTGGACAGTTAGTGCAGATCGAATAGGTTAGTGAAAGTCGTGCGAGCGCACGTCGGCATCGGTGACGTCAACCGTGTCGGCTGCGTAGGCCTCGCGCATGGGCGCAACCCGCTCCACGCGCACCGAGATTACGCCCTCCTGATTTTGCAGCTCGCCCTCCAGCAACAAAAATTTCTCCGACAAAATCACAAGGCGGTTTCGCTCAAGAATGTCGGGCGAGATGATCGCATTGCCGATACCGGTTTCATCTTCCAGGCTGAGGAAGACAAATCCCTTCGCTGTGCCTGGCCGCTGCCGCGCGATGACACATCCGGCTGTTCGCACATGTCGGCCATGAGGAACCTGCGTCAGATCCTTCGCCGAGAGCACGCCAGCGCGCTGCAAATCCGCCCGCCGATATGCCATGGGATGCGGACCAACTGTAAGCCCGGTGCCGTGGAAGTCGGCCACCAGCCGCTCCTCTGGCGTCATCTGTGCCAGCGGCGATGCTTCATCGTTTTCTGGAATGTTCTCCAGCAGCGGGCCGGCAAATCGCACCGCGCGCTCCACTTGCCACAGCGCATCGCGGCGATGAAGACGCTGGTAGCGCCGGGCTTCAGGCCGGCGTACAGGCTTCGTTTGCTCTTGAAAATTGACATCGCTAACGAGGCTCTTACCACAAGAATTGTCATCACGAGCGAGCTTCAGCTCGCGAGGGATCTGCTTTTTCTCGCCCTCCCCTCCAATCGAATTCAGCGCCCCGATCGAAGCCAGCAACACCAACTCATTGCGGCGCAACTCTGGAACGCGGTGGGCCAGATCGGCAATTGACTCGAATGGCCGCTGGCTACGCTCACGCAGGATTGCCTGCGCCGTCTCTTCGCGCAATCCCTTGGCATAGCGAAAGCCCATGCGCAGGGCAAAACAAGTAGAGCGGGCCTTCAGTGCCCGAGCTCAAGGGCCCGCGCGAGACCTGGGGCTTCAGGCCCGCGTGCCGAATGACAGGCTTAGGATCGTCCCACACTGTGGCACCCTCTTCGGGTTCCAAAGTACACAACCAATCCGAATAAGTGATGTCCACCGGCTTTACTCGCAGCCCATGACGCTGCGCATCCTTCACAATGGTTGCAGGACTATAGAACCCCATCGGCTGATTGTTGAGCAGAGCTGCCGTGAACGCAGCCAGATAATGGCACTTGAGATAAGCGCTGGCATAGGCAATCAGCGCAAAGCTGGCGGCATGCGACTCGGGAAATCCATACAGCGCAAAAGAAGTGATGGAGAGAATGATCTGCTCCTGCGCCTCAGGCGAGATGCCGTTGCGCTGCATGCCTTCGCGCAGCTTGACTTCGATATCGCCCATGCGCCGCTCGCTGCGTTTGAAGCCGAACGCCCGCCGCAATTCCTCCGCCTCGCCGCCGCTGAATCCGGCGGTGATCATCGCCATGCGCAGCAGTTGCTCCTGGAAAAGCGGCACTCCCAGGGTTCGCTGCCAGCACCGGCTCAAGCGAGGGATGCGGATAAACAACGGCTCTGCCTTCCCTGCCGTCGCATTAGAAAAGGATTCACCATCTGTCCGACGATCGGACCCGGACGGATGATGGCGACTTGTACCACAATGTCGTAGAAGTGCGTGGGATGCAGCCGGGGAAGACATGACATCTGCGCCCGGCTCTCGATCTGAAACATGCCCACGGTGTCAGCCTTCTGCAAGGCGTCATACACTGTGGGATCGTCAGCCGGCAGCTTTGCCAGATCGACCTCTTCCCGATAATGATCGCGGATGAGCGTAATGGATTCTTCCAGCGCGGCCATCATTCCCAAACCCAGCAAGTCAACTTTGACGATGCCCAGGTCGGCGCAATCTTCCTTGTCCCATTGCACCACCACTCGGCCCGGCATGGTAGCCGGCTCCAGCGGCACAATGGAGTCCAGTTGCCCCTGGCAAATGACCATGCCGCCGGAATGCTGTCCCAGGTGGCGCGGCAGATCCTGCACGGCAAGACAAAGCTCGAAGAATTTGCGGATGCGCGGATGCCGCAGATCGAATCCGGCATCGCGAAACTGGCGCTCCAAAGTGTCGCCCGGATCCTTGTACTCCCACGAACTCACCAGAGCTGCGAGGCGGTCGAGGGTCTCGACATCGAAGCTGAGCGCCTTGCCGACCTCGCGCGCCGCCGAGCGACCACGATAGGTAATAACGTTGGCTGTCATGGCCGCGCCCAGCTTGCCATAACGCTGGTAGACATACTGGATGGCGCGCTCGCGCTGGTCACCGCTGGGCAGATCGAGATCGATGTCCGGCCACTCGCCGCGCTCCTCCGACAAAAAGCGTTCGAACAACAGGTCCATGCCGACGGGATCGACCGCAGTGATGCCGAGCGAATAGCAGACTGCGCTGTTGGCCGCCGAGCCGCGCCCCTGCACCAGGATTCCGTGTTCGCGGCAGTAGCGAACGATGTCCCACACAATCAGGAAGTAGCCTGCCAGCTTGAGCTTTTCGATCAGCGCCAGTTCGCGTTCGATCTGGCGTTGTGCCCGCTGCCACAACCCGCCTTGCCCCGGGCGCAGATAGCGGTCGCGAGCGCCTTCCATGGTTCGCGCCCGCAGGAATGTGTCCATCGTCTCGCCTTCGGAAACGGGATATCGCGGAAATTCATAGCCCAGTTCGTCGAGCGTGAAGTCGAGACGCGACGAGAGCTCAACCGTATTCGCCGTGGCCTCGGGCAAGTCGGCGAATAGTCGAAGCATCTTCTCCGGCGACTTGATATAGCGTTCGCCGTTGCGTGCCAGCAAACGGCCAGCCGTATCCAGCGTATGGTGATTGCGAATACAGGTGAAGACATCCAGGATCTGACGCTCTTCTGGCTTAGCGTATTGCGCACCTTGGGTTGCCAGCAGCGGCAGATGCAAGCTGCGTGCGAGCTCAATTGCCGACTGATTGCGCGCTTCCTGCGCGCGATTGTAGTGGCGCTGCAACTCGACATAGACATTGCCGGGACCGTAGATCGCGATGAGCTGTTCGAGGAGCTTGCGGCTCGCCTCCATGCCGCCGCGCTCGAGCGCGTGAGCCAGCGGGCCTTCATCGCCGCCGGTCAGGCAAATCAGCCCGGCGGCATAGTCCGCCAGATCGGCTGCCGAAGCAATAGCTTGCGATTGCAGAATGCCCAGATCCTCATTGTCTGTGGTACTCCCACTTTGTGGTATAGATGCTGGGTATTTTGGAGCACGCAGCTTGGTGCGGGTAATCAGCCGGCAAAGGTTCTGATAGCCTTCGCGCGAAGCGCAGAGCAGAGGGAGACGTGGAATAGTCGGTTTGCCTGGTTTCGGGCAGGCCAGCAGCGAGGTAATTTCTGCGCCGATATGGGCTTTGGTTTCCAGTTTCTTGGCGGCAAGATAAAAGCGCGGCGCGCCATAAACTCCATCGCGATCGAGCAAGGCCATCGCCGGCATCTGGTGCCGAGCGCAGACTTCGGCCATTTCCTCGGGACCGAAGCCCCTTCGAGAAAGCTGAATGCAGAGCGGGCGTGAAGCTCGATGTACACAGTTGTCAGTGGCCAGTTGTCAGTAGCTGTTCGCTAATTGCTGGTTGCTTCTTTTCAGTCGTAGATGGCGTCGGCAAACCACTGGCCCGTCGCTAAATCGCGATAAATGCGATAAAGTTCCACATTGTCGCCCTTAACGTTTGCGCTGTCATTGCTGGTGTGGGCCAATGCTATGTCCCATTCTTCGCGGCTCCATGGACCGGCCTGCCCGGTATTCGCGTTATCCTGGTTCGCGTTTTCTGCCCACCAATCGCCTGACGATTGCCAGGGCCCAGCCGACCACACCACTTGTCCTTTCATTTCTTCGCGGTCTTTCTGTTTTGTCTCAGCGGCAATACGGGCAGGCCGCCCATCCGTCCAACGAATACGAAGCCGGCATGCCGGACGCAGAAGTCGCACAGCCAAAGGCGGCTGATCATTTGTCTCCCACAATGTGAGAGAAGCAAGTGATTTTATATCGTCTGCAGTAACCGCAAAACGGTCGACACAAAAACTTTCTGGCCGATGGCTATCGAGCAATCTCGCAATACCCGCGCGCCGTTCGCCAACCACCGCACTGATCCGGGCCAGCGTAATCTCCAGCCTCTCCGCCGCAGGAGTGGCTGGCAGAAACAGCCCGCACTGGGCTGACCGCGGCGGCGCCGGTACTGCCGTGATCCATGCTTTTATGACCGGAGCGCCGGGCGGATGAGCTGCCAGTTCCAACTGCAGCAGTTTTAAAAACACTTTGGCATCTCGCATGGAAACCGGCAGCCGCAAAAAGCATTCTGATATTGGTTTGTGTGCCACATTGTGGGAGTCGACGGCAGCTCCGGCCAGTTCTTGTATGGTGGTGGTTTCTTCGTCGGCAACCCGCCGCTCCAATTGCAAACGCAGGCGCAGCTCGTGCGCTGCCAGGGCTCTGGCCTCCAACCGGGCGCACAATTGCTCCAATAGCCGGTTCAGGACAAACGACAAAGACTCGATGGTCTCCACCGGAGATTCCAGCTCCATCGCTTCTTCAAATTGCGATGACGGCGCGCACAATACGAGGGTGCGCATACCCTCTCCACGGGCCAGGCGCCGCAACTGCGCCCCTGCTTCGCCCAGCCGCGAAACCAGGGCATGCTCCGGCAACAGCGCCAAAGCGCGAAAATCGCGGACTCCCCACCGCTCCAGCGTATCCAGCATCTGCTCGCGCAGCTTCTCCTGCCCGCGCTCGGGCGCTTTGCCAGCAGTCTTGTTTTGTGCAGAAATTTCAAACCTGTCCAGCAAAACCTGTAACCGCAGCACCCCCAGGCGTTGTGCTTCATCACCAGCAGGGATAACCGTCGTTCCGTTGAATCCTCGCGCGGCGTGCATTGCGGCATCCGGATTAGCAGCCACCGCGATGTTCGCTTCCATTCCCACGGCTATCACACGCGTCGCCAACTCGCTGGCCATCCTGGCAGGTGCACCATACAGGCGGTCCAGGCCCTCAAGATCGAGCAGCAGCGTGTCCGGCGCGGTGTCTTCCACCCGTGGAGTAAAAGCGTGGGCAACATCGAGCAGCGCGGCGTGGGCTGAGATCTCCTGCTGGAGCGAGCGCTGGCGCAAGATCGCCTGCCTGAAATGTGCTGAAATCTCCATTTGCTTACTACCACGCTGTGGGAGTCTCACAGCATCCGAAGGTGGCGTGCCGGCGAAAACAGCGGCCTGCAATTTGGTCATGCCGAGCTTCCATTCCCAGCAGGCGAGCTCTCTCGTTTAGCGCGACCACGCGCACCACAGGAGGTTTGCCATCGAGGACTGCCACGGCCCGTTCGCGCAGCAATGGCTCGGCGCGAACCATAGCTTCCACCGGAAAATCGGGAATGCAGATGCAGGCAAACATAACTATTAAGACGGCGAAACCGTGACGCAGATTTTCACAACGCGGTACGCAGTTCGAAGCTGACGCTAGCTGATTTTGGCGGTTTGTGTTGTGTCCAGGAGCGCACTACCTCAGCACGAAAACGCATTCCACGTAAGACTGCCGCATGGCCTACGGCATTGTTTTTTGGAATAGATGATCCAGTCTCCAGGAATCTCACATTGTGGGACACCGATCTCAGGCCGGGCTGATCTGCGTCCAGAAAAGTAGTCGAATTGGAGGCGAAGATTGCCTCCGGCTGAAATCGCAACACCAGCGAGGCACAGGTTTTGGCGCAGGGCTCCTGTTCAATCAGCAGCAATACGGTCGTGGTGGGCTCGACCGCGCGGCGAAAGCGAAACCACGAAGTGAGCGGCACGCGTCGTGTGCTTTCCACCGGAATATTGCCCAGGTCAAGCACGACCATACCGAAGCCGCCTCCCTGCAGAAGCAGGTCGGTCACCTTCAGCACCTGCTCCAATACTCCGCCGAAGGCAAACCCGGCGTGGGTGAAAGATCGGGGGTTCCCGCTGGCGCCTTGGCGCTTGAGTGCACCTGCTGCCTCGTGGCAGCGCACCCACAACAGCCGGTCTAGTTTGACGCCGGCCGCTGCGGCCGAGGCCGGATCGAAGCTATCGCTGGCATCCACCAGCGCACACACCTCCTGCCGGCGAGTGGCGGCGGCGAGCGTCGCCAGCATCACTCCGGTGCGTCCTGAAGAAGCCGGCCCGGCAACCTCGCTGAGGGCACCGCGCGGCCAACCTCCGGTAAGAGCGTCAAGAGTGGCGACTCCGGTCGAGACGGTCATTGGAGCAGCGCGTTCGCGAAGCAACAGCGTGGAAGAGAGGCGCTCGCCGAGCGATGACTCGATTCGGGAGCGCAGCGTCGAACGGGAGCTTTCGACAAATATATTCGGGGAGGGGACGGCAACCGACGACATGAGGAACCTCGGAGCGGGCGAAGCGGTAGGAATAGAGAAGTTTCGCTTTTTATTCGCCTACAAATGAGATTGTGCTACGGGGAACCCAGGTTGTCAACCGCTGCGAAAGCAGCCGTTTGATCTCCAAAACATGCTCAACGTGGGAACATTTGCCCATAAACTCAATGAAAGTGTTACTTGCAAGGGCGGTAGTAGGCAGGACGAAACCCTTTCTGCTGGGCTTCGGATTGTTTCATGTACTCTCCCGACTTGGTCGCCCCATACCAATGCGTGCCGGGACAGTGATAGACCCCTGACTTCGTGTTCACCCAGACCTTAACCTCGGGATTACCTTGAGTTGCAGAGGGTTCTTGCGGCGCAACCGGTTTGCCTTGTGCGGCCGGCGGCGCCGGCGTGGGAGCAGACTGCGCCTGCTGAGCGGGCGTTGCCTGCAGCGCCAGCAGGACGCACAACAGGACCGCAATCAGTGCCCATCGTCTCATCGCTGAATCTTGTCCAGAATACAAACCTTCTCGAGAACCTGAGAATGACGTGTGCGCCGATTATATTGCGCTTCAATCAATCACTATCATGGCACACGGGTAAATGCGCTGCTTTGAATTTTCACAACTGGGCAACCGACAAGGGGGGCTGGCCGGTCAACGTAGAAGGAGCACACTCACAGCACGTGGAACCCCAATCAATACTGGGGATTTGTTATAATGCTGTGTCCTCAGAGTGGCGCTATCGTCTAGGGGTTAGGACGGAAGATTCTCAATCTTCAAACCCGGGTTCGATTCCCGGAAGATTCTCAATCTTCAAACCCGGGTTCGATTCCCGGTAGCGCTACCAAGCCTTAATGCTTCTGCAATCAATTGCTTACCGCTTCTCTTCCAACGACCACAATTTCTACCGTGTGCTCGGTTTTGTGCTCACTGCACAACTTCGTTTCGTTTGTTGATAGCCATCCCGATCTGCTTCAGGCCGGGATGCTGGTAAAGGCGCGTCACGTCCAGGTCGGCTGTGGCCCATGACATCCATTACCGCCATTAAATTGCCCGTCCCGTCCATGGCATCGGTGCTGAACCTGTGCCGAGCACAATAGAGCACAACGGCATCAGGTAGACTCGCCAATTTCTTGGCGCGGTCAAACTGCTTCTGCACCGTCTCGATGTGACTCGAACAGCTACGGGCCGACGGGAACACGAAGGATGAATCTTTCGTCCGCAACAGCAATGCTGCCTTGACGCGCTCACTCAGTGGCACATACCGCTTTGATTTGCGCGACTTGCTGCGTGGAACGAAGATCAGACCCCTGTCCCATTTCACATGCTCCCATTCCATGCGAAAGACCTCTGCCGGCCTCATACCCGTATCGAGCATGATCAGCAGAACATCTCTCAAAGGCTGCCAGCCGTAATTCGCCGATTGGGGTGAGTGCTTGCTGCTTGGCGTGCGCTCGATCTCCATCACGGCTAAAAGGTTGGCTTCCATCCAGGGCTCTAACATAATCTCCCTGCCCGGCTCTTCCACGAGCCGAATCTTTGGAACGGTGTGAATCAATCCCCACTCTTGAGCCTGCTTGAGCATTCTCCGAAGAGTGCGCAGGGCATTGTTAGTGTTGGCCGGGGAGCTACCCACTGCCAGCGCGGAGATGTCGTCACGTTCGATGTGGTCAACTCTCCGCCCTGCCATCGTGGTTTTCTCCAGCAGTTTCCAGCCAACGTGGTAATACTTGCGGGTTCCCTCTTTCGGCGGGCGATCCGTCGGGAGTGAATCCATCCATTGAAAGAATCGACCCGAGAACTCGGCCAGCGTCGGGATCTTCTGCGATCCCGGCGGCCGCTTGTTCTCCAGCAATCGGGCCAACACCAGCGACTCCACTTTCTTGGCCTCTGACAATATCGAAGTCTTGCAAGAACCCCGATACGGTTTGCTGCCATTCCAGCGGAATCTGTACCAGTAGGTTGACCCGCGTTTATAGAGCGACATGCTTCTCCTCCGCAGTCGCTCTCGCCTTTTGGACACGCAAATGTGCCCGCAGCCATTCGGCGAGTACCGCAACATCGTACCGCACTGGCGAACGTCTGGCTGTACCCAATTTGTAGAAGTCCGGTCCATCTCCACCGTTCCGCCAAGAGCGGAGCGTGTTCAGAGATATGCCGAACCGCTCTGATACCTGTTTCTCGTCGATGAGTTCGGGGAGTTCCATCTGCGTCTTTTTGCTCGACTTGTTGGCTCGGGCGTGCTCCTAGTCTCCTCGCCCACCTCAGACTCGCTGAGAGCCAGAAATGCAAAAGGCCACAATGGGCATATAGCCCTTGTGGCCTTCATGGCGGATCTAAATTGTACGACCCGATAAATCACGATGATTTCTCCGTTGAAATCCGCAGAGGACACTACTGGGCACTACTCAGGGCACTGCTGCGGAACTACTTCAACAGAGTCGTGATCCTTCGGGTCTAAGCCGCGCTTGAATCCGTACTCTTTTACTGCCGTTACTGCGATTCCTTGCTCGCCTGCATTCCGCTAAGAGAAGCAGGCGTAAACCGACCTTACCATGAGACGCTTCCGCCAAGACAGCCTTTCAGGCTCACGAACCAAACTAGTAAATCGGCTTCAGTGCACGCGCCACAGTGGCTCGAACGCCCTAACAAGCCTAGAACGTAGAAAGCTGGACACATGGGTTTTCGGGTGACACCGTAGCTTGCCGGCTGCGATTGTACACGGAGAACAGGCTTCATGAAGCCAGCAGCATTTGGGAATGTTGGAATTCGATTGCAGTAATGTTTGAATTGCGTTGCAGTAAGTTTGAATTCAGTTGCAGTGAATCGGCAGATAAAGCCGCTTCGGGTCTACAAGGGAGGCAGAAGTCCCGGCTCCCTGCGCCCAAGGCAGTGAACAGAAGTATATCTTATTGGCCCGTCTAGCTTTTCTCTGCGTCATAGAGCACGGTTTTAGACGGTATTTGGCAGCATTTGGACCCAAGTTGGACCCAAATTGGTGAAACGCCTGGCGAAGCCTTCATCTGTAGCTGGACAGGGGTGTGCACTAAATCCCTATTTCGGCGCGAAAACACAGGAAACAGATTTGCCTTCCTCAACCACGCTGACAAATCATGTGCGAGTCCACGCTCGATAGACCAATGTCCTCCAAGAACTCGTGCAATTTGCTGGGGGCTTTTGGGCGGTCTTTATCGGCAGTCGAAAAGGTTTGCGAAACAGGCTTGCCTTCGCGCAAGACGCTAACATCTGCTCCATTTACTTGAAAGTCATATTGAATCTTCGGCCAAGCAACTGGCACCGCAGGCGGTGGTGGGTCCCCCTCTTCTGTTGAAGAACCCATCGGAATATTGCCGTAAAGCGTGGCGGCCAGGTGAAGGCTTCTCAGGGCCAGCAGGTGTACCTTTGGTTGCTGCGACACCACTGAAAGCAAGTGCTGCTGCGGGTCTAAGTCGCGAATTGCGTAGTGGTGAGGATGATTGCTGAAAACAATCATGCAGTAGGGGTCTGCATCATGGTGTTCCTTTTTGATTTGTCCAAGAGAAGCCGAATAGGGCGCGATACTGTGTTGCCTGGTTGCCGCCCCAGCACTCTTTCCGCCCATTTGAAGGCTAGGTTGGTATCAACGAAAATCACCAGCGGATGCTTGGGATTTTTGCAACGGCATCGTTGATTAGCGGCACAAATCCGCCGGACTGCGGCTTTTCTTCTGGTGTGCCCGGCATGGCTAGCACGCCATGGCGGTGTCTGCTTTTTGCTTCGACGGACAAGAGCTGGCCGGTTGTCGCGTGGCGGGCAGTAAATTCAGCGTGCCTTGTACTTCCGTCCTTTTGGTCTTCGTGTTGGACCGTGAATCCTGCCCTATAGCACGTTGCCTCCGCAAACAATTCGTGACGTGCTCCCTGAAACTCTTCTCGGTTCTTCAAGCGCTGCAGCAGCTCATCGTCAAGGCCGCCATTGTCGTCTACGACATACAGGTCGTAAGCGAAACAGTTGTAGGCAGCCAATGCGCCGCTAGGCAACGCGACCCGGCTTCCGTCAGGTTGAGCGGGCTGGGCGTTCATAAAAACTGCGCCTTGCTCTCGGCACGTGATAATCGGGTGGCGCTCGGCTTCTGGTTTAGCCGCTTCTGCTTTACACCAATCCGCGCCAAGAACGGCAGGTACGTAGTCACGCAGAAAATCTGGAAAGAATTTCCATCTATCGGAGCGATAGATTCTGTTGCGAACGGCGACCACTCGCTGGCCTCTCCCACAAGGTCGAAATCTGCGCGCCTTATTTGACCGAAGCGAGCAACACGCTCTTGCTCCTTGCGCTGTCTTTCTTCAAACACCGTCATCGCCTTTGCGCGCAACTCTGACGGAGCGTCTTTCCACACAATACCGTCTTTGGACGCGACTATTCGTGGCTGGCCGAGCGTTGCCTTCCTCAGGCAGCACTTCTTGTACTTTAGCCCACTTCCACAAACTTTAGGCGGTCAAAGCGATGGCCTGGATCACGTGATCAGTTGCGCTGCCGTCCTGTCGAGGGCGAAGCAGATTCGTTTATTTTGTATTCGAGTCTTTTGGCACTTGAACATAGATGAGCGCAAAGTGAGTGGACTTTGGCTGAGACTTGTCAACGCCGACGACGCGGAACTGCTGAGGACTGCCAGCGCGCAGGTCATGATCCGAGTCGGAGCTGACGTGTTGCCTGTGATTGACCGCCGTGCTCGTCAGAGCAGGTGAGTCCGGTGCGGGTAGCCTTGAGCGTACCGACAGGCTTCCCATCATTACATTCCAGCACCTCACCATACCGGGAAAGTGGTTTTCGATAGAACTCCAGAACCTTCACCGGTGAGTCGCTGGTTATGAATTTGGCAACCATCAGCCTGAAGTGGGAGTCGCCGGAGCTAAATCCCAGATCGAATGCTGCGTCGTTGTTCGGCTCTTTATAAACGGACGCGCCAGGATAACTAGGCAGGCCGATGTCTGCCGCTGTGGCATGGTCATTGGCATAGAGTGAGAGATCGAAGCCAGCATTCTGCGCGAAGGACGAAATAGCACCACAAAGCAGAGTGACCATGAATAACGCGCCCATGGCGCGAGATGCAACAATCTGGCGGATACGCAGGGGCATACAGATCATCCCTTTCCGATTCAGGTTTCGATTTTGGTACGGCAAGGATCGGACTCAAGTTCCACAGGGCAAGAAGATAATCCAACATTGTTCTTCCTCACTGTGCCAGCACTGACAGGATAGTGCGCCCGCTTTCCCTCGGTCTTGCTGGTAATCCTGCGTGGGGCGGTGACCTCCGGTTGGTGGCAGGCACCCACCTGGATCGGCGTACACTTGGGCAATGGAACACGAAGGTCATCGCGCTAATCCGTTCGCTCAGACCGCACAAGATAAGGCTGACGCCGCGATTGACCATGCCCGCGAGGTCAGGGAAAACAGAATCGCTGATCGCGCTACGAACCCAGCAGAGGCGCGTTTGATTGCCGATGGCAACCTGCAACGCTGTTCGATCTGCGGTCATCCCTTCCATGCGGATGTTTCACAAGCCCAGCCAAACGAGCGAGAACCAGCCAGAAACTTGTAGACATGACACAGAAGAAAATTGACCCTGAAAGACAGGCAGAAAAAGACCGCAAAGGCGCTGCCCGTATGAAGCAGATGGGTGAAGCGGTCGAGCGTCGCCAGCCGCCGCACTTGATTTCCGCTGGCAACCTGAAGCACTGCTCAGTTTGTGGGTATCCGTTCAAGCCTGACGTGCAACCGTCCATCAGGGAAGCATTTGCGGATCACATGCGCAAGGCCCACCAGCCCGGACAGACGAGCGAGGATGTGAGCCATCTCTAGGCCTTGGCAACGAAAAACGCTCCCGGTGACTTCCGTCACTGACAGCGATGTAGGATTCCGCACATCCCGCTCTCGTTCAAAGAAGTGATAGCGGACGTGCTCAAGGTGAAGCCACCGGAGAAAGCACAGAAGATACAAAAGCGTAAGAAGCAATGAAGCGAATCGTGGTGATGCTCGCAATGCGTGCGGTTATCTTGATCATCCTAGGTGTGCGGCTCGGAGTGTGCCAGTCTAACCAACCATCTATAGCGGCAACCGCGCCGTTCTCAGTGCATATCAGCACACCCCAGCAAGTGGTAAAAGCGGGCTCCCAAATCCGACTCGACATCCAAACTAGGAACCTGACGCAGCACGCGATGATGTGGGAGGTTGTACAGTCTCCCGGTCCCGGTCGTGCGGAGTTCTTATTTCAACCCATTGTTCATGACCCACGGGGCAATCTGGCCTCGACAAAGCTGGAGGAAAGAAACTTAAAGGGTCACCTCCGCGAGGGAGAGGATCTATCGACTAACTTCTCTACAGTGCCAGTGCCGTTGCCTGCCGGTGAAACGGCAAACAATGTCATGCTGCTAAGTGATATTTATGACCTATCTCGACCGGGCGATTACACGGTAATGATAGAAAAATCGGTGTCGCAGGCGGCCGCTTCCCCTACGCTCGTGAAGTCGAACACCATCACGATCACGGTTACCCCGTGACGAAGCTGCATCGCCAGTGCCAGCACGCCGGTGAAGGCGTAGCGTCACGGCACTTAGGGTTTAGCCTGTGGAAATCAAACTGACCCACCACTGAGAGCGGGCTCCGCTTGCAAAGCCGCCCGAGGTGAGCCACAATCAGTCGGTCAACCAGCCCAGTTCCTCTGGGGGGCACCCATGCACAGTAAACAGAATGCCTCCGTAGCCACTCTCTTTGCCTCAATAATGACATTGATGATCCTGACGCAAGCAGCGCAGGCGCAGACGTTCAGCGTGCTTCACTACTTCACCGGCGGAGCAGACGGGGCAGACCCCGACGCCGGGGTTACCGTCGGACCCTCAGGAGTTCTGTACGGCACGGCGCAGGGCGGCGGAACCCACCCAATGGCACAGTTTTCAAGCTAAGCAAGGTTAGCTCAAGCTGGGTTCTCAGTCCTTTGTACGATTTGACCGGGGCAGCGATGGCAGCCACCCCGTACGGCGGAGTAGTGATTGGCCCCAATGGTGCCTTATATGGGACGACCCCGATAGGCGGCGCCGACAACTACGGGGTGGTGTTCGAATTGAAACCCCCTTCTACGGTTTGCAGGTCGGTAACGTGCTATTGGAACGAAACCGTACTTTACAACTTCATAGGAACCCCGGATGGGGAATCCCGGGATACGAGAATCTAGCCTTCGATCAGGCGGGAAACATCTACGGCACGACATTTGACGGCGGTGTTTATGGCTACGGGACTACGTTCGAACTGACCCCCTCAGGCGGCGGATACACGGAGAGCATTATTCATAGCTTCAACTTTGATACTGGCGCGTATCCATCGGCGGGTGTGGTCCTGGATACCGCCGGAAATGTGTACGGAACCACGCCCGACGGAGGAACCGGCTTTGAATGCGACGAGGACAACTGCGGAACGGTTTATCAACTGACGCCTTCTAACGGAGGTTGGCTCGAAAATGTCCTGGTTAACTTTGACGGGGCGAACGGGAAAACCCCGAGCGGCAGCCTAATCATGGATGCTTCCGGCAACCTCTATGGCATAACGTACTTGGGCGGACAAAATGAAGGTGGCGTAGTTTTCAAACTGGCGCCCTCAAACGGAGGGTGGAATTATTCTGTGCTCTTCTCCTTCAACATCGGCACGGAGCAATGCGACTCCTACGCTGGCGTAATCATGGACGCAGACGGCAATTTTTTTGGGGCGTGTATTAGTAACGGCGTCCATCGACGCGGCTGGGTCTACGAGCTGACGAATTGCAGCCAAACCTGCACCCTGGTCGATCTTCACGATTTCAGCGGTTTTGACGGCAGTACCCCTTGGGGTACCCCGACGCTCGACGCGAACGGCAATCTCTACGGCACAACGATTGGAGGAGGGACGGGGAACTGCTTAGACGGCGAAGGCTGTGGCGTGGTCTGGGAGATAGCGGGCGTGGGTGCTCCGCGTAAGGAATCGAATTGATGGGAGAGCAGCTTCTAAGGCGGTCGGCCTGTAACTTCGGCTGCGGCGTCGTGTGGGAGATCACGCCGTAAGTGACAAGATGAAGTGAACCAATGTTTCGGATGAATCTGCACGTTACATCTGTGAAGGCTTCAGTCCTATTACTTGCTCTGGCGGTCATGCTGACGGTGACAGGACAGGCGCAAACATTCAGCGTGATTCACAACTTTACGGGCGCAGGCGACGGAGCTAATCCCTATGCTGGTCTGACAACTGGGCAGGCAGGGGCTTTGTACGGAACCGCCGGTGTCGTATTCAAATTGAGAGACTCAGGATCGGGCTGGACATTGACGCCTCTTTATAATCTTGGAGCCATAGGCAATGAATTGACCATTGATTCCAATGGCGTTTTGTACGGAACGACTCCAGAGTCCGGCCTTGGCGAGGGGCTCTGCTGGGAATTCGGTTGTGGAAGAGTATTTAGTTTGCAGCCGCAGCCCAGCGTCTGCAAATCCTTCCTGTGCAACTGGAACAAGAACAAGGAGTACGATTTTACGGGAGGATCAGACGGCTACTATCCCAACGGGGGCCTGGTACTTGACGGAGCCGGAAATGTCTATCGGACGGAATCCGGCAGCGACACGTTATTCGAATTGTCGCCATCGGGCAGTGGGTGGACGCTAACGACCATCTATCAATTCGCCTCCATAGATGGCTACGAGCCTTTGAGTGGAGTAATTTTCGATCACGCCGGAAACATGTATGGAACGACTGCCTGGGGCGGGGCCAATGATAAGGGAATGGTATACGAGTTGACCCGCTCTGGGTCCAGTTGGACAGGAACTGTCCTCTACAGCTTTCGCAATCAAGAGGACGGAAGATTCGTAGTCGGCGGCCTGATCTTTGACCAGGCTGGCAACCTATACGGCACTACGGCCGAGGGTGGTGCGGAGAACGGTGGGACAGTGTTTGAGTTATCCCCTTCCAATGGCGGCTGGACCTATACCCTGCTTTACAGCCTTAGCGGAAGTTCTAACGGTGGTGGACCTCAGGCCGCTTTGGCTATGGATGCGTCGGGCAACCTGTATGGAACGACATCCATGGATGGTGCATACGGGCAAGGCTCGGTCTTCAAGCTGACTCCTGGAGAAGGGGGTTGGACATACACCTCGCTGCACGACTTCACCGGCGGCAACGATGGGTCGATGTGGTACAGCACCGGTGGACCAGTGTTGGACTCCAACGGCAATGTTTATGGAACTGCGCCTTATGGCGGTAGTAATGGCCCTGGCGTGGTGTGGGAGATCACGCCCTAAGCCGCCGGTTG
>CAWIEG010000004.1:0-109967 GCA_963835125.1 uncultured Acidobacteriaceae bacterium
GTTGCTGTAATTGTGCCCATCGCGATCGTTCTCCTTCAGCGTGACGTCAGGATCTGGCGTGATAACCAGTTGTGAGTTCTGGCCGATTGTGCCGCCACTTCGGCTCCTTGTTCACTGTGTTTTGCGTGATGGAACGCAGCGCGCGAATGGCGCGGCCATACAGAGCGGAACTGCCGGTGGAAACATGCGCACCCGGCGGCTCATCCATGAAGGGCATGAACTTGTCCGGAAAGCCCGGCATGGTGCAGCCGATGCAGATGCCGCCAACGTTGGGGGCAGCCACCAATACCGGCCATCCAGCCGCGCTTGGGAACATTGCAATTCACCACCGGCCCCCAGCATCCCAGCTTCACGATGCACTTGGGAGAACCGTACTCCTCGGCAAAGTCACCCTGCTCGTAATATCCAGCGCGATCACAGCCTTCATGCACCGTGGCGCCAAACAGCCACGTCGGGCTGAAGCTGATCGTCGAGGGGAATCATTGGGGCGAGTCCGGCGACTTGATAGAGGAGGTAAAGGACGGTTTCCATGAAGTTATCGGGCTGGACAGGACATCCGGGGACATTGACGATGGGCGTGCCGGCCTTCGATCGCCAACCCCATCCCAGGTAATCGGCGAGTCCCATGCATCCGGTGGGGTTGCCTTGCATGGCGTGGATTCCGCCATAGGTGGCGCAGGTGCCGATGGCCACCACGGCAAGAGCTTTGGGCAGCAAGCTCGTCGATCCACTCAGTCGTTGTATGGGGCTGGTTCGTCGCCGCATCCGTACCCACCGCCGCCCAATAGCCGTCTTTGCCGTGAATCTTCTCGTTCGGTATCGAGCCTTCCACCACCAGAACGAAGGGGTCGAGCTTACCCTCCGTCGCCTGGTAGAACGGCTTCATGAAATCATCGCCCACTTCGTAGGCGAGAACAGGATTATGCAGATGCACTTTGGGAAGGCCCGGAATTGCACCCAGCAGAACATCCTCAATGCTGGGGGCTGCGTCGCCGCCGAACTAAACGGAATCGCCATCACAGCCGGAAGCCGGCGGTGATCCAGAGGATGTGTACCTCGGCGACAGGAGATTTTTTTTGAGCAGCCGACCTGCATGCACTGCTTGCGCTGTCATGCGAAATTCTCCTTTCGACATCGCGTTAATCAGTGTTTCGCCATCGACGCGCAAAGAACGCTTGCCAGCTTATCCCCTGACGATGTGCCAGCCCGCGAAATCAAATAGCTATTCGACCGTAAGATGGAAGATGAGCAGGGACCGAGGGGAACCGTGCCCCACGCACCTTGCCGCTAGCATCAACCGCGGAAGGAGCTTTCACAACCTGATTTGGGGATAAGGGATAGTGCGACTTCCGGGGTAAGGGATTCCCCGGTAGACGTCGTCGGGAAAAAGAGGGCGGCTATTCGTCAGATTATAGGAGGCGTCGAAGGTCCGAAAAAGGCGGGTGGGACGTGCGGACGGACCGGTCAGGCCACGCCCTCGCCAATGTTCCATTGAATCGCACGCTGCACCAGTTCCCGCCCAGTCTTCAGCGCAGCTTGTCTTTGATGTGGGCCGGGTAGGATTCCACGGTCTTCACGCTGAGATGCAGCTCGTCGGCAATCATCCGCGTGCTGTGACCCTCGCCAATAAGGCGGAATACTTCGAGTTCGCGGTCCGACAGTTCTGCAATCGGCGAAATCGCCTCGTTGGCGAGCCGTTGATGTACTGCTGCAACATCCGATTGGCAATGCGATCGCTGACGCAGACCTTCTGGTTGAGGATTTGCCGTATCGCAATAAGGACCCTCTCGGTTGCTTCCTGCTTCATGATGTAACCGTTGGCGCCGGCACGTAAGGCGCGTCAGCATAGATGGACTCGTTGTGCATTGACAGAATCAGCACCGGCAAGTTGGGAAACCTTATCCGAATGCTCTTGAGCAGGTCCAGGCCATCGGGCCCATTCAGCGAGATATCAACGATCAGGAAATCGGGCCGGGCCGAAGTTATGGCCTGCAAGGCGGTGGCTGCTTCTTCGGCTTCGCCGCAAACCATCAGATCGGGCTCGCGGTTCATCATCAAGACGACAGCCCCTCGCGCACGATGGGATGGTCGTCGACGATGAAAATTCTACGTTTTGCCGTCGTTTCTGCTTTCGGTCTCGTCAGCATCGCTTCTCAACCAGTCTTCCGCTATTTAGTCGGCATTGCATTTTGGTCCTTGCCGCGTACGGGAAACATGCAGGTCACCACCGCGCCATGCGGAGCAGCGGATTGGATGCCCAACGTTCCACCAATCATTCTTGCCCGGTGACGAAGGCTGCGACGCCCCATCCCAGTACCGCTCGCAAGGGTCTGCGTACACCCCGATCCGTCATCTCGAATGGTGAGGATACCCCGGTTGTCGCCGCGCTAAGACCAATCTCGATCTTGCGCGCCTTGCCGTGTTTGATCGCATTGCTCACGGCCTCCTGCGATATGTGGTACAGGTGGGTTGCCACATTGACGTCATGAATCAGGACCGGATTTTCGCATTGCAAACGACAAGACACGCCGAATACATCTTCCACTTCTGCGCTCAATTGCTGCAAAGCAGACATAAGTCCGTAGGATTCAGAAACCACGGGACTCAAGCCCTTCGCCAGTTCGCGCGTTTTGTTGATGGCTTCATTGACCAGCTTGACGATCTTGGTAGCCTCGGCAGCGTAAGGCAGGCCTTGCTCTTTAAGTTTCTGCCTCCTGCACCTTGGTCATGAACGCAATGCCGGTCAGATGCTGACCTAAGCCGTCATGCAGGTCCTGTCCAATGCGGCGTTGTTCGCGCGCGCTGATCTCCAGGATCGCCTTCTCCAGCTGCTTGCGCTCCGTGATGTCGATGCCGGTGGCGATCACATAAGCCGGCTGTCCCTCGTCGCCTCCCGGCAACGACGTTCCCGACCAGGCGATCAGCCGGCGAGTTCCGTCGTGGGCCAGCCACTGGCACTGTAATCATTCTGTAATTGTCCGCCCGCATTTTTTCGAAGTGCATGCGAAAGGCGTCGGCTTCTTCCTCAGGTATGAACAACTCCCACACGCGTTGCCCGGTCACGTCAGCCAGCGTTTTGCCGGTAGTACGCTCGCAGGCGCGATTGAAGCGGACGATACGGCCGCCGGAGTCGAGCACGATCACCAGCGCTCCCACGGTGTCGAGGATGGCGGTGACAACATTGCGTTCTCTTCCAGCGCTTCTTCTGTGCGTTTCAGATCGGTGATGTCAAACCCGACTCCGTGAATGAACCACGGGTGCCCGTTTTCACGGCGGATCATTTTGGCTTCGCAATGCAGCCAGATGACCCGGTTATCACGCGAGAGAATGCGGTACGGAGAGCGCAGCGGTTTGCCCGTCAAAAACAACTCGGCGGCTTCCAGGCTCCAGCGCTGCTTGTCGTCGGGATGAACCTGCGAGTACCAACGGACTGGATCCTGCAGCCATTCCTCTTGTGTGAAACCCAGGACTGCTTCGATCTGCGGGCTGACGTAAGCTTCACCCACGCCTTCGTCGAGATAAGCCATGAACACGACCGCGGGAATTTGCTCGACAAGGGCACGATACTTCGCCTCCAGATTCGGCACCTGGGTGCTGATCTTCGCCGGCGAAAGCACGGCAGTGTGGGGACCCTGCGCGGCAAGAACACTCGTATTCTCGAAAAAAACTCTGGCTAGATCTTCTAGTACCGCTTCCGCTTCAGCGTAAGTTGTGGCTTGCCCCAGCACCTCGGCCGGGTGCTGGCCGTCACCGGTTAGTACCGAATAGCTTTCAGGCCACGATGCCATGCTTTACCTCACCGCGCCACGCCCGCGGCGTTGGTTTACGGCGATTTACTGTATCACTTCTTAGAGATATCGCGACGGCGGCGCCAAGTTGGCTCCTTGTTCAGGGAAGCCTGGGTGAAAGTGCGCAGCGCATGAATTGCTTTCCCGTAGGTCTGGACAGCACTGGCGGACAGCAACGATCCCGGCGGCTGATTCATGAAGGGCATGAACTTGTCCGGAAACCCGGGCATAGTGCAGCCGATGCAGATGCCACCAACATTGGGACAGCCGCCGATGCCGCTCATCCAGCCGCGCTTGCCCACATTGCATTGCACTACCGGGCCCCAGCATCCCAGTTTCACGATGCACAGCGGTGACCCATATTCCTCGCCAAAATCGGCTTGCTCGTAGTAGCCGCCGCGATCGCAGCCCTCGTGTACGGTTTGCCCGAAGAGCCAGGTCGGACGCAATTGCTCATCCAGCGGAGATCATGGGCGCGCGCCCGCTGCCAGGTGAACAAGTACAGCAGCGTCTCCGTCATATTGTCGGGCTGAGCCGGGCAGCCTGGTATGCAAACGATGGGAATGCTCGCTTGCGAGTTCCATTGCCAGCCGAGGTAGTCGGGCAGTCCCATGCAGCCCGTCGGATTGCCCTCCATGGCGTGTATGCCGCCGTACGTTGCACAGGTACCGACTGCGACCACTGCCCAAGCACGTGGGCGCCAGCCGATCGATCCATGCACATGTGGTGATCGGCTGTCCGGTGGTCTTGTCCGTGCCCAGCGAGGCCCAATAGCCTTCTTGCTTGTTGCTCTCGTCGGGAATGGAGCCTTCGATCACCAGGATGAACGGTCCAAGCTTGCCGTCCGCGGCCCGATGGAAGGGCTTCAGGAATTCGTCGCCATTGTCCTGCGCCAGGAACGGGTTATGGAAGTTGACCTTCGGGATCCAGGGAATCCGCCCAACACGATATCTTCAATGCTGGGTTGCATGGCGGCAGTCATGGCGATCGTCTCGCCGTCGCAACCGAGACCGGCGGTGATCCAGAGCACATCAATCTGCTGGATGCAGTTTTGCTCCCCGTTATTGACAGCAGGCTCCATGCGAACGCACCTGTGTGATGGTAGAGCTGCGAACAAACGTCGGAGCCGACATCAAGCAATCTCCAGGCTCCAGGACTTGCCTTAGCTGAACGCCACTACCCCACACCAGATTGCCGCGTATTGTACTCTCTTCCGTCTTGGTTCTGGAAAAACTGTGACATTCGGATTCGCGCGAAGTACTTCGGCTAAATCGGTTACTGCTGCATCCGCTTAATCGACGCGGCCAGAAAGCCCCGGGCCTCCCTTTTCCAGCGGTTGACATCTTACTGTCCAAATGGATCGGAGGACTCTATGAGAAAAACGTTCGTGGTGGCCAGAAACATTGTGGGGGTTGCCGGCCTGCTCCTGGCGGGGTATGTCCTGGTGTCGTCGATTCCCGACATCGGTCGTTATATCAAGATCAGCACAATGTAGGGGGTGCCGTAACCCAACAAATCGAGTAGGTAACTAAAATTGGGAGACGCCGCCGTCGAGTTGGAACTCGACTCGCGGAGTCGTTGTCTGTCTGATGTGTGCCCCTGTCAACGACCCGATATTCATAGGGATGTCCGCGCAGCTTAACGAAACAACCGCGCACGTTTCTCGGTTCGAGAGAAACTACGTCTAATACGCTGCTGAAGTCAATGCATTTACAATAGAAACGGACTACGTGGCGACGGGCCCGTTAAATTGCCCAAGGCCGTAAATGCGAAAGTGGCGGAATTGGCAGACGCACCAGACTTAGGATCTGGCGGGTAAAACCGTGGGGGTTCGAGTCCCCCCTTTCGCACCAGTAACTTGGGAGGGAGCAGCGTTTAGCAATTTCTTGGCTGTGCCCAATTTTGTGCCCACCTTGCCGTTATCCGCCTGAGTGCTGATGGCAGATTCAGCACCGAAAGGCGCGAATGCCCGTTCAATCGCGTCCGCCTGCGGATGAATATATCGCTGGGTGATGGTGATCGAGCTATGTCCGGCGATACGCGCCAGAGTGAATGCATCGCAGCCCGCTTGTGCCAGTTGGGTTAGAGCCGTGTGCCGCAGCACGTAAGGTTCAAACGGCTTCAGTTCTCGCGTGCGGTTTTGCTTCGCGTTCTGATTAGCCCGGTCAATGGCTTTCCTGTGCTGATCTTTAGCGGTGTCCTTGTTGAAGTGACCCTCGCGGGAAGCGGAGGGAAAGACCCAGCCCTGTTCAGGATTCCCTGATTCCTCATACCGGGCTTTCAGAGCAGCAAAGACGGCTGGAACCATCGGCAGCATCCGCTTAGCTGCTCTTGTTTTGCCCTCTGTGACCTGTATGAGTCCACCGTTACCGTTCAGGTGGATATTCTCCCATCGCAGCCCGAAGACCTCGCCAGGGCGCATTCCCGTTCCACGGATGATGGTGGCAGCATCTCGCCACGGCTGTGGGCACTCCGCAATGTACAGTTGCCACTCCGCATCTGTTAGCACTCTCTCCCTCTGCCTCTCCCCCTTCGCCAGAGTGATCTTCGCGGGGCGTTCCAGTTTGCCCCACTCGTAAGCGAGATTTAAGGCGCGCCGCAAGGATCGCAGCCCGCAATTGATGCGGGACGGGGAGAGCCGCGTGAACTTCGCTGTGAACTGCTGCGCGTGCTGGTCGCTAATCTGGTCAATCTTCTCACTCGCCCAGTCGCATTTCAGAACCATGTTCGCGCCATCCCGGTAATATTCGACCGTTCCGGGCTTCGCTGCATGTTTGGCCTCGACATAGGGAATGAAATCCTTCCGCAAGAAGTCAGACAACGCCATCACGGGTTTCTTCTCACGGATTCCCACTTCGCCCTTCGCAAGTGAAGTGCGGTGCGCCGCTTCCATCTGGCGCGCCACTTTGTCATTCCCCTGCTTTGTTGATTCCCGCACAAGTTCGCCTTTCCACATGAACTTGTACCAATACACATCTCCACGTTTGTAAATGCTCACTTTCCACCGCCTTTCTTCTTACCGCTGCCCTTGGGACGCCCGCCCAGCTTGCCCCACTCTCGCATCCGCCGTTTGAACTCCGCTTTGCCCCATTTCTTCATGCGGGCTTCTGCACTGCGCTTGCCCATGAGACTCGCTGCGCTACTGGCATCCGCTGGCGTTTTCTTTTGTTTGCTCACGTTTCTATTATATCCTAACGTTTGGTTATTTGCAATAGCCCGACAAGCACAAAACCCTCCCCTAGAAGCCCTTTTAGCGGCTGCGGGGCTGGTGCGGTTCGGTAGAATACGGTTGAGAGCCTAGCGTTCATCATCGACGCAACGGAAAAACAACGATGCAGAAAGGTCAGAAATGGCACGATACCGAGGAAGACTGGCTACCTCTGAAACTGCCTCGCAGGTGGCTGCTGACACGACCAGTGAGAATAAGGAACAAGCCGCTTCGATCACGACCCCGGACCCAGAAATTGACGACTTCATAAAGCAACACCCGATTGCTTGGGCAATATTCGCGCGCTGCGATGAACTGATACTCATGGCCAGGGAACTGCCGATAAACTCATCGGAACGGAAACAACTGGAGAGACGCTATCAAAAACTGTACGGATATGTTGACCCTCGCCTCTACGCAAGCTCGACAGAGAAACAGGAAGAATTCCTTCGCCAGTTTGAAATGTCCTTGCTCGCAGGTGAAATTCGCTGGCAGGGTCGCCTCACCACTTGGGAAGATAGGAAATGGATAATGAACGATTTAGCCAAGAAAATTGCAACGAAACCCGTAGGCAATCCAGTCAAGTATCGCAACAAGGTTACCGAGGCGGTGGAGATGAAGCACCTCAACCCCGACCTGACATGGAGCAAGATAGTTGACGAGTTGCACTTGCAAATTACTGTTGAAGACCTGAAACGGCAAATCAATATATTGAAGAAGCTGCTCCTAAAAGAAGGGATCGCCCGTCCCGTCGAGCCGAACAATACATAAACCAGCCCCTGAACAATTCATTGCAAAACCGCGTATTTGTTCACTTCCGAAGCTACCCTCTAATTAGAGATGATAGGTATATCGCACGAAGAGGTGCGATGGAGGAGTAAATGGCTGTAGGAAAACTGTTGACGCTGCGGGAATGTAGTGACCGCACCGGACATAGGGAGAGTACATGGAGAGCTTGGATATTGCATCGTAAGATTCCCTTCTACAAGGTTGGGCGTTCGGTGCGGATCGCTGAGGCCGACTTGGAACGGATGATAGAACAGGCGCGAGTACCTGCTAGGGAGCGGCGTTAATGAACGGAAAACTTAAACTGAAATCATATTCACGCACAGACTCAGGCAATGCAGAGCTATTTGCAGATGTTTGTGGAAAGTATGTGAGGTTCGATCACAAACGAGGACGTTGGCTGATCTGGGACTTGGAGCATAGCCGCTGGTTTGAAGATGGAACTGGTCAAGTGCGCCAACTAGTAAAGGGAGCCGCACGTCAGCGTCTCAAAGCAGCAGCCGAAATCTCTGATGATACAGAGCGCAAGTCACACACCAGATGGGCGCTCGAAAGCGAGAGCCGCTATCGCATAGATGCGGCCTTGGAGTTGGCAAAGTCAATTCAGCCCATTGCTGACAACGGCCGCGGCTGGGACGCAGAACCTTTGCTATTTAGTGCTTCCAACGGTGTAATTGACTTACAAACTGGCAAAGGACGGCGAGCAAAGCAGGAGGATCACATCACGCTGTATTCGCCCGTCCAATTCGATTCGACGGCCAAGTGCCCTCGCTTCGAGCGGTTCATTCTCGAAATATGCAATGGTGACCCCCAGCTCGCGGCCTTCATCCAGCGTGCGATTGGTTACAGCCTTACCGGGTGTGTCGATGAACAATGCGCTTTCTTCTGCTACGGCACCGGCGCGAACGGCAAATCGACTTTGCTCAACCTGCTGCACTACATCTTTGGCAACTACGCCGTCAATCTTCCCTTTAGCGCACTGGAGTTGACGGGCAGGGGTAGCATCCCCAATGACACGGCAATGCTCGCTGGCAGGCGATTTGCAACCGCAATCGAGACACGCGAGAGCGTCCGACTGAATGAGGCGCGAATCAAGGCAATCACTGGGGGAGATCCCATCACCGCTCGCCATCTCTACCACGAGCACTTTACGTTTAATCCGACTCACAAGCTGTGGCTGGCGTTCAATCACAAACCCATCATCGCCGACGAATCAGAGGGGATGTGGCGACGCGTCCGGCTGATACCATTCACGCGCAACTTCAGCGGCTCAGATCGTGATAACAAGCTGTTGGGCATCCTTAAAGCAGAGGCTCCCGGAATCCTAGCCTGGGCCGTGCGTGGTAGCTTGCAATGGCAGAGAGAGGGGCTAGGCGAACCTCAAGCCGTCAAGAGCGCAACTTCTGCGTACCGAGCTGAGAGCGATCATGTCGAGGAGTTTATTGGCGAGTGCTGCGGGGTCGAGCCGAGCGCCACCGTCACAAGCGCAGCGCTTAGGGAGCGCTATATCAATTGGACAACGCAGAACGAAGAGACGCCACTGAGCCAAAATGCATTTGCCGAGCGATTAAGGCAACGCGGATTACAGAAAGACCGCGATGGACACGCGGGCACTCGCACATGGCGCGGCATTCGGCTAATTGAGGCCGTGCCATCACCTGAGCAGCTTTCTGAAGTAACAGCCGTGAAATTTATTAAGGTGGCTGACTTCTACGAACCAAGCCCGGAGGTGGGCTGACACGCTGACACCTGCTGACATCGTTTTTGCTAAAGTTCCATTGGAGAGAGTTGTTATAGAGAGTGTGTGAATCTGGCGTCAGCGCCCGTCAGCACGTCAGCAAGAGCCCTCGCGCAACTAGCCCTTTCTTGGGCTGCGACTGCCGCCCCGTTATTGGTGCCCACGGATGGCACCGAGAGCATACACTCAGGACATGGACAACAATAAGCCGCTAAACCAGTTCCAAGAGGTGCACCGACTGGTGCAGGAGCGCCTAGACCATGTGCGCGACGCACAAGTGCGGGACTCTGAGCTTCGCCGGAAAAGAGCACAAGAGGAAGCCATCCGCGAGGGCTTTGACCGCGACTGACTCAGAACCTCCTTGCCGACGCGCTGCGCCATCTGCCATGCAGCCTAGAAAGGGCTACGCGCTCAACTGCTCTCACTCGGCTGTGTCAAACCTTAGCACCAGTGATGTTGATTCGCTGCGCTCGAATCCGGGCGCTCGAAAAGGGGGTATTAACTCGCTAAGTCATTGAGCGCGAATGGAATTGCGGAGTTTTTTCTGCCATAATTCAAGCCAACTCGCTGAAAAACGAGCACTTCCCTTTGCATTTCGGCCTGGTAACAACACTTACGCCTTGCCAATAGGCGAAGAAACAGCGCAAACTTACGCAATGGCCTGTTTGCAACTCTTATCACAGACACCGAGTGCTACTGTCATGTAAAGTGCTGCTGTGAAACGTCGAAACCTGTTCCTAATCGCGCTCTTGCTGCTGGCTTCACTCCCGACTTTCGGTCAGTCAACTGCGGTCCGCTATAAGGTCTCCTTTCCACACGTCCAGTTGCAAACTGACCGTGCGGAGAGAATCTACTTCGTTAGGGTGGTCATGCAGTGCGGACGTTTCGTCGCCATCAACTCAATACCCGACGACTGGTCCGCGACAATGGTTGGCCCGGTTTCGGAGAAGACGCATTTGGAGATGGAGGCAGGCCACGGCGCGAGCGCACTGTGGCATTCCGAAGACTTGGCAGGATTTCTAACCATCCTGGTGCTCGCTGACGACACTTGTTTCGACATCAGTGCCTCCCTCGTGGCAGCCAACTACTATGACGGTAAAGAACACCAAAGAAAGGTTTCGTTCAAACGACAGCAACTGATTTTGACAAAGGACAGCAGCCCTCGATAACTGGCGAAAAATCGCCATATCACAAGTGATCGAGGGGGCCGCTGTTCGGCTAGAACTTCAGCAGTTGCCACGCCTTCAGCCCGAATCCCTGCGCGATGAGCGCCACATTACGCAGACACACCTCAATCTTGCCAGTTTCCACCTCTGCCAAATAGCTGCGGTCAATCCCCAGCCGTTCGCTCATCTCAAATTGCGTCCAGCCGCGCTTCTAGCCGAAGGGCGCGGATTCGCTTGCCTAGCTGCACGCAGATGTCGCTTTCGCTGGACACGCCCCGATCATCAGGCGTAGGCTATGCCCAACAAAATAGGGGATAACCTACACGACACTAGGCGGACGGCGGAATGAAAATCTCTCGCGGCCACAGCGTTGGTCAAACGGGCTACTATCGTTTTCGGGAGACCGACAGCAAGAGGCCGAAGGACTACATCAAGGGTTGGAAATATCCGTGGAGCTACGAAGAGAACACCTTACAAGTCTGGCTTTCGGGAACGATCAATAAACGGGGGAAAAGGCACACTGATCTGCACCTCGAAATTGACGAAGCGGACATTCTCGCAATGTCTAGCGCATTGGTCGAACGGTTGCGTAGATCGTCGAAGCAGGCAAGGGATGATGCGAAGAAGCTGCGAACTGCCCTGCACAAGATAAGTGCTCTAATCGCTGACCACAAGTCCAAGTTCCACACCCCGGACGATCTCATGCAGGCCGTGCAGAGCATTTCCGCCTTTTACTGTTTGAGGTTGAACGCAAGCGGAAACCCAAAACTCGAACAAATCAAGTGGAAAGATATCTGAGTCGTGTAATACCTGAAGGAGACGCGCAAAGGTGAAAATCCCTCACTGGCTGAAACGCTCCACGCGCTCGGAGGAGTACCTCGATTCGGCCTCGCAGTGGCGCGAAATGCGGGATTCCAATCCTGATATCCTCGTGCTCGAAGATAACCGTGAAAAACACGGGGAAGACTTCGTTCGAGTGGATCACACAGCGAATAGATATTACCGCTGCTCAAGGTTCGATTTCAGTGTGGTCAGCAGTGAATACCAGTATCGAATCGAGGGCACGAAGGTTCTTGCAAGGTTAATTGAGAAATCAGAGGATAGCCTCGGTACGGGCATTCAAGAGTCGGTCAAGGACAATGTTGTGCTCGAAAGTGAAATTCCAGAATCGGCATTGCCTTCCCTGCGCGAGATAGAGATTGTCAATACCGGGAGGAAGTGGAGTGGCACGAGCCGTTTCCGTCCATGGTGAAGTATTTTATTTTGTCGCGTCACCCGGAACTCGTATCGAGCTTCGAGTGCCGTCGCTTCTTCAGGCTGGAGCTTGAGAGAATAAAGACCGGCACAAACGCACTCGTCAAGAAGGCTGCGGAAACGGGCGCTGTGTTATATGAGATGCCTGACGGTCACTACGAACTTCGCTTTTCTGAGGATGTAGAGAAATCCGCCAGCCCCGCCTCAGACGAGCACCGCGAGGCAGTCCACAGCCTGTATGAAACCTCCTTGAGCGCGTGTGGAATCTCGTTTAATGAGTTCCATGATGGCAAGCGACTCATCAGATTTCTGAACGCTGTGCTTGGAGAGGAACAGGACGTAAAGGCTACAGCCTCAGGCTAGAAGGGCATTTCGTTAAATTGATCGCCCGCGCTGAAAAATTTGTTGTGCGCTCAACCCCCACCAAACCAACCCCACCCACCACCCTTTTTGACCCTTGGGGCCGCCAGAGCATTATGCTGAAGTCGGAGCGGGAGGCAAGTACCCGTTTCGCCAACAAGCCCTTTGGTCGGCTGCTAGGGCGACGCCACTCTGGCACGTCGATTACGAAAGATAAGGCAGCGAATGCGAAGAGGCGACTGGCGGTTAAGTTAACCGCTTGTCATGTCTAAGCCCTTGAATTGAAAGAGTCGTTCGGGGTCTGCTGCACGATTGCTGCATAATACTCACGAAATCTTGCTGCATATTCTGCTGCATAAAACCCCTCCGAACCTGCCCAAATGTGCCAGTTAGGGCCAGGGTCGTCCAGTTGTAACCGAATGAGAATAAAAGGCGGACGAGATAAGTGGGTCAATTAGGAAACCGCTGCTCTATCCATCTGAGCTACAGGGCCAGAAATCAGACAACCAGCTATTTCATCAGTTTATAACAGTGGAAGATTGAGCTTCTTCTTCCAGACGGTGCGCAGTAGTGTATTCCTTTCCTTCAGCGCCATTCGTCGACGTGTCCACAGTTTCAGGAGTGCTTTTGATGTAGAACCGCCTTGTCGGACTGCGTCCCTATGGAGAATGCTGCGTGTATCCCCGCTCGCCTGACGCTCTTCCCAAAGCCACTGCAGTTGCAGCGCCCTTCCATCATTGCTGGGGATGCCGGCCTTGTTGATGCACGTACTTGATGACTTCAACGTCAGACAACGCGATCAAACCTTCGGCGACCATCTCGTCCAGCGCTGGAATCAGCCGCGCGATGTTCTCTTCTGTATCGATAATCTGGACCAGAATGGGGACATCCGACGAAAACCGCAATAAATGGGAGCGGCGAATGATCGTACTGGCGCCATAGCCCTCGATGCCGCGATAAACGGTGGCGCCAGCGATATCGAGTTTACGGCATCGTTCCACGATTGCCAGATACAATGGCCGGCCCTGCCACTGATCGTCCTCCCCGAAATGAATGCGCAACATCTTGGCTTTACCTTGGAGCTTCATTTGCGCGTCTCCTGCACCTTCGGCGCCGGTTGAGCATGCGAATACTTAATCACGTCAACATCGGACATGACCACCAGCCCCTGTTTCACCATCTGGTCGAGCACAGGAAAGAAAGCCCGAAGCTTTTCTTCGCTATCCACGACGGTGAGCAAGATGGGTGCATCATGAGAAAGGTTAAGGGTGGAGTCCTTATGGATGCGGCGATTAGCTCCATACCCCAGGATGCCGCGGTAAACTGTGACTCCGGCAATTTCATTCGCGCGCAACGCCTGCACCAGTGCTTGATAGAGTGGCTTGCCGTTCCACATATCATGTTCGCCGATCAAGATGCGCATCATTTTCGCTTGTGACTGGAGCTTAACAGTCGGCACATCGAACGTTTGCTTTTCTCCTGGCGACGTTGGCCGAATGACGCTTGTTTCATGAACCTCAATTAATCCGTGGTGGGCGATTTCCGTTAGCTTGGGCAAGACCTCCTGCACCCGCTCCGGCGTTTCGATGAATTCGATTTTGATGGGCATCTGATCGGAGAGTTCCACCAGCCGGCTGGTATGCAGCTTATGGTCTGTGCCGAATCCAGCTATGCCGCGAACCACGGTGGCATCGGATATTCCCCGAAAGAAAAGGTAATCGAGGATCGCGGCATAACAGGCAGTTCCGTGATAGGTCTGTCCTTCCATCACGTAAACCGTCACTTTCTTAGCGGGTCCCGTGGTCAGCAATTGTCCTCCTGGCGCGTAGTACCTGGTTGAGACACTGCGAACGTAGGGGATGCGGCGAAGAATGCGGCATGTCTCATAACAGTATCCGTCCCAACGCAGCACCAGCCCATACCGCAATGAAACCCACAATCACGCTAAGCACGACATTCAGCAGCCCGGTAATGGCTTGGCCATCCTGAACCGCTCGGAGCGTCTCATACTCGAAAGTTGAGAAGGTTGTGAACGCGCCGATGAACCCGATTGGAATCAGATATCGCCAATACGGGCTGGCCGTTGTCCTTGCGAGCAAGACCAGGGCTAATCCAACAAAGAACGATCCGCTCATGTTGATTACGAATGTACCGTACGGAAAGCGAACTCCGTAGCGACTTCCGATGTAATTGCCCAGCAGGTAGCGGGCGATCGCACCAAGAAAGCCGCCAATCCCAACCATCATATATTTAAGCAAACTTGCGGTCCTTTCTGTCCGAGTATTGCCCAGTCGAGAAGCGAGGCCTTATCGTTTCTTGGGCCGAATTCGCGCGCATGTCTCCGGTTCATTTCCCCTTCAATACTTTCCAGCAGCTTACCGAGTGGTCAGGATTCATCGTGATGTGATCCTTGTCTAATGCTGTTCTACCTACTCGATCAACCCGTGTGACTACCTAATGATGCTGGCTTGCAGCAGTCTTCTATCGGATCAGGTCGCGACCAGGGCGAGCCCTATCCAAAGCGCCGCGCAACCCACACGTTTCCCGTGAACGGTGCTCCTAAAGGTTATCTTTGAAAACTCGCCGGGGACATGACTCCGCGACGAGGTTTCTCGTCAGGAGTCATCATCTGTCCCGGAACTTTGGTAGGACAGCGGTTGGGGTGAACTCCTTCACCCTTATGTTGGCGTCCATTAATAACTCGCGCGGAGCACGAAGTCAAGGATGACCTTATTCTGATCGCTGCGACGTGTTGATTTCGAAGGTGAGCTGATTACCGCGATTGAGACTAGGGGAAATTCCCCAACCAACCGCCGCCAGAAGAGGGGCCTGCCGCCACTAAGTGACGTTGTAAAATGGCCTAAAAGTGGTAATCTGCAACCACTTCGGTACTTCGATGGTGGTACTTTTTTCCTTGAATGGGCCATAGCCTCTGTGCTAGAAACATGTTACGGCAACTCGCACCCCCGCGAGTCGCATCTGGATGATCGCGCGGCTGATCGTCGGTTCCCGAAGTTTGAGGGATATTAGACCTGGCTATTTGAGGTGTTGGGGTTCGTGGATTCTTTCTGGAGTCCGTGTCATGTAGTTACTTGTTGCGATTGAATCGGCCTAATATTTAAGATTTGTCAACCTTCCAAGACAGTTCGGCTGCGGGCCGTTCGGTTCTGGATGATGTTGAACAACGGCATGGCTCCGAACAATTCGCGCGCGGAGGGATTTTATGTTGACTCGTTTGGCAACAACCCAGTTGAGGCGGCTGGATAGAGCCGAAGAAGGACAAGCTCTAGTGCTGGGCGCTTTGGCGTTGGTTGTGCTGGTGCTGATGGCCGGCCTGGGTGTCGATGTTGGGTACCTCCGCTATGAGAAGCTGCAGATGCAGAAGGCGGCTGATGCCGGCGCTCTCGCCGGTGCTTCGGAGTTGATTTACGGAACATCCGGGCTAGCTATGGTCGCCGCTAAGAACGATACCAAAGCCAATGGGTTTACCGATGGAAACAATGGGGTAACGGTTACTGTCAACATTCCTCCGGCGAGCGGCCCCTGGGCCGGCAACTCCAGCTACGTAGAAGTGATTGTTGCCCAGGCTGAACCAACTTTCTTTATGCGGGTTGGCGGCTTCAATACGGTGAACGTCAGCAGCCGGGCAGTGGCTTCTTCGATAGCGAGTTCGGACGCGTGCATCTATGCTCTAGACCCTACCGATTCAGGTTCATTGGTCGTACAGGGGCGCGTAGACGTCAACAGTAACTGCGGAATCAGGGTTAATTCCAGTAGCGCGTCGGCGTTCGAAAAGAGAGGCAGCGGCGACATCACCGTCTCGCCCCAAGTGGCGGGTATCGGAATCGTTGGCGATATATCGCAAGGGGGAAGCGGTACCATCGACCCTACCCCAGTGACTGGGATTCCTGGATTTGGTGACCCGTTGGCTAATGTGCCGGCACCAACTCCTGGACAGTGCTATGGTGATGGCCAGCAACTCGTAATCAACAAGCCAAACCAAACCGTCCAGCAGGGTACCTACTGCGGAGGGATTGCCATCAACGGCGTCATTGGTCCGGTCACCTTCACTCCAAACAGCACCTTTATCCTCATGGGCGGGGGCCTTACCGTCACCGGAGGTCAACCGATACTCATCGGCAATGGAGTGACCTTTTACAATACGGCCAACGCAGGCAACGCCTACGCTCCGATCGTGCTTACCGGTGCTGCTGGAACGAATCTGTCCGCCCCCACGAGCGGCTCGCTCGAGGGCATCCTGTTCTTTCAAGATCGCGGGATAGTGTCGAATGCGATCAGCACCTTCGACGCCTCACATGAGGAGCTTTACGCAGGGGCACTCTACTTTCCAACTACTCCTGTCAAGTACACGGGGAGCAAATCGTTTCCTCCGTACACAATCATCGATGCGTGGAAAATTATGATGGTGGGAACTAACGCGATTAACAACGTCTACACTTCGCTCTCGAGTGGAGCGTCGCCGATTCGCAGTGCGGAACTCGTCGAATAAGTGAGCCCGGTCGGCTTAATTCGCTGATCGCATCCGCCAGCAGTGATTTTATCCCGCTCGTCGAGTCGTTTCGGCTGCGCAGCGGCCATCAAGCTTACTGCGGTTGCAACTGCAAAAATTCCAGCACAGTGCAATGAATCCGTCGTTCCGTTCATGGGCCGGATCATGCTTGCTGAGCGTAGGATCGTTCCGACCGCCAACTCCGCTAACGACGCCGGCAGACACCCTGTCCCATCCATGTCGCCGCCCTCTTCCACTAGAGACAAGAACTACTCCGGGAAGGACGCTGCAATTCCACCCGCTGACTTGATGCTCTGGTTCTCGCTGTGCAGCTTCGCTAGGTCTCTATAGTATGGGAGATACAGCGACAGCCTGGGCTGCTCATTGAGATTGCCCGCTGATCTGGCGGGCAAATCCGCGGCTGTCCCCAGGGAGGTTGAACGATGTTTGCACGCAATGCCCATTTCCGCGTTAAGTCCCTCGACATGGCCGCCGAATTTTCCCTGATCCTCGAGAAGGAGATACTTCCTTTACTTCGCGAGCAAGAAGGTTTCAGGGGCGAAATCACACTGTCAAATCCCGGAAATCTGGAGCGTGTTTCCATCAGTCTGTGGGAGACCCAGAGCAGTGCAGAAGCGTACGACACTCATGTCTACTCGCAGGTATTGAAGATTCTTTCCAAGGTGATCGAAGGGTCGCCCAAGATCCGGACATTTGAGGCGGTCGCCTTAAACCTCGGCCACGGCAACGCAGCCGAGCGCCAGGGTTCTTGATTGCTCCTCGTTTCGCAGCACTCGCAGTGCACCCTCCACGAGCGCCCGCAGTTCGTCCTCGCCCGGATACAGGCAGATAGGAGCGATCCAACCCACGTAGCCAGTAATCGCCCAGATCAAACGTTGTGAGTGCGCCATCCCGCCGGTGAGAAGGAGTGCGTTGACGCGTCCGTGCAGGACGGCTGCCATGGCGCCAATCTCCTTCGCGATCTGGTAGACCATCGCATCGAACACGGTTTTGGCTATCGCATCCCCGGCGGCGATGCGGCGCTCCACTTCCATCAGGTCCTTGGTGCCCAGATACGAGTACAATCCTCCCTCGCGGAAGAGCATGGCTTCCACCTGTTGCTGCGTGTACTTGCCGCTGAAGCAAAGATCGACCAACTGCACTGCCGGCACTCCGCCGGCTCGCTCGGTGGAAAATGCTCCTTCTTCGCGCGAATTGGTCACGTCAACCATTAGGCCGCTCTCGTGAGCCGATACCGATATTCCACTGCCCAGATGCGCCACGATGAGGCGCAATGATTCGTACCGTTCTCCGCGTTCCCGAGCATAGCGCTTGGCAACCGCCTTCGAGTTCAAGGCATGCGACAAACATTGCCGCTCCAGCAGCGCCGATCCCGACAGGCGCACAAACTCCGGCCACTCGTCCACGCTGACCGGATCGACCACGTAGGCCGGCACCCCAGCCTTTTGTGCGATGTCGTAAGCCAGAAATGCGCCCAGGTTCGCGGCATGTTCGCCGCGCCTGGCCAGCCGTAACTCCTCCAGCATTTCCTTATCCACAAAGTAGGTCCCGCTGGCTAGCGTCGGCAGGAGCCCGCCACGTCCTACCACCGCATTAAGCTCGCAGACATCGTGCCCCGCCTTAAGCAAGGCAGCCTCAATTTGCGTGCAGCGAAATTGCTGCTGGTCGAGAACAGGCCGCCCACGGAATTGCGCCATCTCGGCGTCGGAATGCCGGATGTTGTGGACAAGCGCAGGCCGCTCGTTGATGTAGAGGGCCATCTTGGTAGATGTGGACCCGGGATTAATTGCGAGAATCCTGAATTCACCGGCTGGCAAAAATCACCCCCAAAGCGATGGAGTTCACCTTGTCATCCGCACTCTCCACGCGCGACGGAATTAGGATTGGGACCTTCGCGCCGGCAACTACGTGCGCGCATTGCGAGCCGCCGAGATATTTGACCGCCTTTCCCAGGAGGTTGCCCGCTTCAATGTTTGAAACCACCATGCAGTCGGCGTGACCTGCAATCGGGTGGGCGATGCCTTTCGCCTGCGCCGCCGACTCCAGGAGCGCACAATCCAAGGCAAGCGGGCCAAAGATGTCTGCGTCACCGAACTCGCCGGCTTCGCCCATCGCGGTGAGTTCCCGGGCGTCAACACTCGAGGGCAGAGACTCGCTGACCGCTTCGGTGGCGCTCATAAGCGCGATCTTGGGGCGCGCCAGTCCCAGGGAACGCATGACTTCGATGGCATTCTGCACGATCTGTTTCTTTTGCTCCAGGTTCGGCAGAACATTGAGCCCGCCATCAGTGATGCCCACAAGTCTGACCGTGCCCGCGAGGGTGTCCTCGTAGAGCAGCACATCGCTGAGCAGGCGTCCGGTGCGCAGGCCAGCGTCTCTGTCCAATACGGCTCGAAGGAGTTCATCGGTTCGGAGATGACCCTTCAGTAAGAGGTCCACGCGGCCTTCGCGCGCCATTTGGGTAGCAACAGCTGCGGCATCGTCGGCGCTGACAAATTCGGCTTCGGCGATTAACTCGGAGAGCCCAAGCGCCTCGGCCTTGGCTCGGATTCTCTGCTCGTGGCCAATCAGTACAGGAATGGCGATGCCGAGATGCATCGCGCCAGCGGCTGCTGTCAGGGCGATTTCGTCGTCAGCCATGACAATGGCAACGCGTTTGGGCCCCAGCGGCCGAGCGCGCCGGCGGAGGTCGGCAAAGTTTGTTATTAGCGCCGTGACGAGGCAACCTCTGCAGGGGGACATGACCTATCGTCCCGCAGATAGGCCGGACGTTGCAGTGAGGCAGGTCACAATAGAGCGGAATGCGTCAGACGTGCCTAAAACCGCCGGGCAAATTTCACCTTAGGCCGCGGTTGGTCGCTTATCGCCCGGTCACTGTGGCCTCGGCTGAGGCCGATTGGTCCGGGTCGGCTTTGCTGGTCGCCACCAGATGATAGGTCCCGGGCGTACTCGGAGCAGTGTAAACCGCGAGCGACGATACGCCGCCGCCTTTGGCTTTGGCTCCGCGACTCACAATGCGGCCGCCGGCGTCGCCTTCCTGCACCGTCCAGACCACTTGAGTATCGTCCGTGCCACTGACGGTCGCGGAGAAATCGAAGGCCTTTCCCGCGACCACTTCGGCGCTCTCGGGAGAGATGGTTACAACCACGGCCGGAGGCGCCCCTGCGGCTTTGCTCGGCAACGACGAACGCAGTATCCACACGGCAGTGCCAGCACCCACCAGGAGCAGGACAATCACCAGGATCTCCAGCACCGGCGGACCTGACTCTCGCTGAATCCTGGCGGTAGAGCTAGTCGCCGCAATAGGGATGGGTGCGGAATCCGTGCTGCTAAACTTCGGCTCCTTAGTCACACTGATACGGTCATTCTTAGCGTAGCCAGCAAAGGACGGAGGCGGGATGTTAGCGGCCGGGTCCGGAACTGGCTTATCTGCAGGCAGTTCGGTTCCACACCAGTCGCAGGTCAAATCAGATCCGGTGTTCAGTTTCCGGCATCGTGGGCAGCGCCGGAATTGCGGGACCGCCGGCTTCGCCGCTGGCAGCGGTGACACAGGGGTTTCACGCGCTAGATCCTGCGAAGCCGCCGAGCTTCCCAGGGTGCCCGGCTGTTGCGTCGAAGGCAGTGCGAGGCGCTCGCCCAGCGGCCCTGTGGGCTCAAGCCTCGGCTCGTCGAGTGCCGGCGCCGCCACAGGTGAATTGCCGGAGGTTGCGGCCGTCTCGAAGGGCTCCTGCGCGATAGTCGCGCCGCAACCGCTGCAAAATTTGTCTTCAGACTCGATGCTGCGACCACAGACTTTGCAGAACATAGGCCACGCTTTCATTACTGCGCCTGCTGCTGCGTGAGCAGGACCACATCAGTATTAGTGCGTCCCCGTGCCAGCGCCAGCCGCTTGTTCTTCCAATCGTAGTGGTAGCCGTAAATCTGGAGGTCGCTGAAGTTGGTCATGGGGGTCGCTGTTTTAGTGCCGATGGGCTGCATGATGATGTTCGAGACGCCCTTCGCGGTAACTGGATAATAGAGCGACTGTCCATCCGCCGAGTACTGGAAGGTATTGGAGATGGAGAGCATGGGTGGAAAAGTCTTTACAGGCAATCCCCCCTGGGCCGGGATGATGTCGATCATGGCTTTGAAGTTTATGCCCGAGCCCTCCGTGGTAAGGGCAGCGATCTGCTGGCCATCGGGCGAGATGACGCCAAAGTCCGCAACCTTGTCGAGGAGCCGTTTGCCTTGGCCGCCGCCGATAGGCATCTCCATCAACCGCCTCTTGCCTTTATCGAGCGTGGTATAGACAAATGTTTTGCTGTCAGGCGAGCAAGAAGGGTTCTGGTCTACCGTCCCTTTGGTCACGGCCGTAGTAGCGCCGCTCTGCAGATCGAGGCGCCAGATGTTGATCCCCTTGCTGTCCTTGTTCGGCATGGAAAACAGTGCGCTGGCGCCATCGGAGCATACCGAAAGCCCAGTCAGTGGAAGGTGTTGCTGATAGATGATGCTGCGATTGCTGCCGTCGGCATTCATCACGGAAATGTGGCCATCGTATTCCATCGCGATCAGTCGTCCATCGGGCAGCCAGGCCACCCCGACATCGCTGCGATTATCGATCTGCTTCACTTCAGAGCCACCAGGATCGGAACTCATGGTGTAAACGCCAGTTTGCAAGGTGAGCTGGATGGCAACAAGTTGGGTGCCGTCCTTGGTGACGCCCAATGTGAGATTGCTGTAAGAGTTGAGATCGTTGGTGATGCGATGCAGCTTGCCGGCTGCGGTTGCAATCTCCCCTACCTGTCCATTCCAGTCGCTGGTGACATCATGGAAGATGAGGACCAGGTGTTCACTGTCCGGCATCCACGCGGGCTTTTGCAGGATGGCTGTACCCGCATAAACCGTCTTCTCTTTGCCGCTTGCGGGATTGAGCAGCACCACGCGGCCCAGGTTCTGGCTGCCGGGATCGAGCACGGTCGCGGCAATCGACTTGCCATCCGGAGACCACGCGGGATCGGAGTATCCCGGCAGCGGAAGCTTGGACAGCACTCGCTCGCTGCTTCCATCAGCGTGGGCAATGATGAGCGTCGAGCTCGCATCGGCGGAGCTGTCGCGCAGGTACACCATCTGCTGCCCGTCCGGCGAGAAGCTGACTGCGCTGTCGACATCGTCGGCCAGTTTGCGTGGCGTGCCGCCTAACACCGGAATCTGGTAAAGAAATCCAAGACCGGGATGCTCCGGATCCCCGCGCACGAAGTACAGAAAGTCGCCGTTGGGCGAGAACGTCAATCCCGTATACCGACCCTCCATCGCCTTCATGATTTGGGCATTGCTGCCGGTAGCGACATGCCGCATCCACAGACTTTGCTGGCCTTGTCCCTCGTCAACTGCATTGACCACATACTTTCCGTCCGGAGAGATCGTCGCCAGCACTGCACGGCCTGAGTTCGTCAGCTTCTCCATGCTCATGTTCTGGAACGGAATGGGGCCGGAGTCGCCGCGCCACTGGGCAAAGCGGGTGTAGAAGCCGTAGATCCCAGCGCCCACCATCAGCAGGCTGGCCGCCAGGATGAGATTCGTGCCGCTGCGGCGGCGCTTGGCGACAGCCGCGGTTTCGCTGACTGCACGCTGGGCTGCGCCGCTGCCATCGCCGGTGGAATGGGAAGCTGCCGCGATACCGGTTCGCGAGCTGTGTCCCAGGCTATCGCGCTTCAAACGCTTCAAGTCAGAGCGCATCTCGGCAGCACTCTGATAGCGCAGATCGCGGTCCTTCTCAAGGGCTTTGTCGATAATTTCTTCGAGCTTGTATGGAACTGCGGGATTCAGTTCGGCCGGCGGACGCGGATTGCGATCGAGAATTCCCTGGAAGATGACGGCCGAAGTATTGCCGTCGAAGGCAATCTTGCCAGTCGCCATTTCGTAGACGATGCCACCCAGCGAAAATAGATCGCTACGGCCGTCGAGTTCTTCGCCGCGCGCCTGCTCAGGAGACATGTAGGCGACGGTGCCCACCGCCGTTCCTGGCGTTGTGAGCATCAGGGGATTACTGGTTGGCGCATTGCCGGAAGCCGTCTCCAGCGCTGCGCGGCGGTCATAGGTCAGTTTCGCCAATCCAAAATCGAGGATCTTGGCCTGCCCGCGACTGGTTAGAAAGATGTTCGCCGGTTTCAGATCGCGGTGCACGATGCCTTTGCCGTGCGCCACATCCAGGGCGTCGGTAACCTGAATGCCGATGTCGAGAATCTTGTCCAGCGGCAGCGGATGGCCATCGATCTTTTCGTCAAGGCTCTGGCCTTCCAGCAGCTCCATGGCGATGAAGTGTTGGCCTTCGCACTCTTCGATGGCATAGATAATGCAGATGTTGGGGTGGTTCAGCGCCGAGGCGGCGCGCGCTTCTTGCTTGAAGCGTTCCAGTGCAATGGGGTCCTGTTCGAGTTCGCGCGGTAGAAATTTGAGGGCGACATGACGCCCCAGCCGGCTATCTTCCGCCTCGTACACTACGCCCATGCCACCGGCGCCCAACCTCTTCAGGATGGTGTAGTGCAGAATGCTCTTCCCGGCCAGTATTTCCAAAAGTCAAATCTCCAGTTAACTCGACTTTATTGCTACCGGAGGGCAGCGTCAAGGTGGGGTGATGGTTACAGAGACAGTATCGTCGAAAAACCAAGTCAGCCGGTCCCGGATGGCGCCAACGTCGGGGCGACGTCTAGCGTTCCAGCAGGCCTTCCGGAAGCGCCCGCGAGCCCGCGCTGCCCTTGGCCAGCAGGTGGGCTTTGTCGCGGGCTGCTCGTGCGTCGTCGGGGTGACCCGCCTGGTCTAAGGCTTGTGCCAGCAGGACATAGGCGACCTCGGTTGGCTTTGCCGCAGTGGAGCGCGTGAGGTCGTCGATCGCCAGATTCAGGTCGCCGGAGCGCACAGCTAATACTCCCAATCCGAGCCATCCTCGATAATTGTGAGGATCCATGGCGACCGCTTTGTCGAAGTTCTCCCGCGCGCGTGCGTTGTCGCGGAGATCGAGATAGACAAGCCCCTTGTTACTGAACAATTCCGCCCGTCCGGGGCCATCCGGCGTAGTGCTGAGCATCTGATCGTAGCGCGCAATGGCTTCCTGCAGTCTGCCATGCTGGTGGTCGTAAACCGCAATCTGCAAGTTGCTGGTAGGGTCGGAGGGATAGATAGCGAGGGCGGCCTGGAAGTGCTTCATCGCCTCGTCGGTCTGGCCGCGCTCAATCAGCAGCAGCGCCAGATTGTCGTGGGCCACATAATTGTCGGTGCTGGACTCGATGGTGTGGGTCCACAGCGTCACATTGTCATTCCAGTACGCAAGCTGATAGTGAGTGAGGACTGCCAAGACCAGCAGCGCAATCATGCAGGCGCAGCGAAGCACGATCACGGGAACATGCCGCCGCTCGGCCAGGTCGGCCACTCCCCAGCAAACCATCAGGAACAAGCCAATGAATGGCAAGTAGGCATAGCGGTCTGCCATCGCCTGATTTCCAACATGGACCAGGCCGATCATCGGGACCATCGTTCCCAGGAACCAGAGCCACCCCACCAGCAAGTAGCGGTGGCTGCGACCCATGACTGCCAGCACTGTGATCGCCAGGAGAAGCGCGAGTGCGGGTATGACCTGGGACATCGGCAGGATGTGCCAGGGATGGGGATAAATAGGAACAAGATTCGTGGGCCAGAGAGCTTTGCCGATGTATCGCACATACGCGACCATCGCATTGGTGAGCCGAATGGAGAATGGATAAACCTCCAGCGAGACCACGGCGCCGCCGGCTTTCTGCGCTATCACGGTGACGACAGCGCTGGCTGCGCACATAGCCAATAGCGGAATCTTCTCCATCACCAGCCACCAGAAACTGCGTGGCGGAAGAATCGGTGCGGTCAGCGTTCCGGATGCGCGACCATCAGTCGCAGCTGCCATCCGTTGCAATGGCCAGTAGTCCCACAGCAAAAGCAGGAATGGAAAAGTGATGATCTGGGGCTTGGACATCAACCCCATCGCAAATAGCAACGCAACGATAATGTAGCGGCCGACCCTGGACTGTCGCGGCGATTGCGTTTTCAAGGGCGATCTGCCGCTCGGCGGCGGCGATGCATACCACCGATAGGCACCCAATCCCAGCAGGAAAAACAACATGCTGAGCAGGTTCTTGCGCTCCGAGACCCAAGCCACCGATTCGACGTTGATGGGGTGCAGGGCAAACAAACCGGCTACCATGGCGCTTCGTCCGACGTACCCTGTCGCCCGCAAAAGCACCCAGAACAGCAGGAGGACGTTCACCACCTGCAACAGCAGGTTGGTAACGTGATGGCCGCCCGGCTCCAGTTGAAACATCTGAACGTCGATGGCGTGAGACAACCACGTCAGCGGATGCCAGTTGAACTGGTAGAAAGTGGTGAACGCCCACGAAATCGTGTCCCAATCCAGACCGGACTGAATATGGGGATTGTTGACCACGTAAACCATGTCGTCATAGTTGACAAAAGGATGGTGGCCGACAGGGAAGTAAACTACGGCCGTCGCAACCACCAGGAGCAGACCAAGGATAAAACGTTCCTGCTTAAGCGAAGCCAGCCAACTTGCTTTTGGTGCGGCCTGAATCGTCCTGCTGGTCGCTTTCTTGACCGCTGAAGTCTTGGTCCTCACTCGTCCCCCAAAGTACGCTGATAACCGCTCCGCCGTGATGCTGCGGATCGAGCGTCTCGACTTTATTGTGCCGCGAGAGCAACCGTCAAGGAGGGCAGGCGGCCTGGTGTCACGCCGCAAGTTTGGCCGGCGTATGCGGTTGCGAATCCGCCTAGCAGGCTTGCGATTTTGGACGGGACGAGACGGTCGAGGCTGATTCTTCGCGGTCTGAAGTGCGGTTACCCGTCGGTTTGCTGGCGGGAAGGAAAATACTGAAGCAGGTCCCAGTTTCGCCCGTGGTTGAACTCTCCACTTCAATTCTGCCGCTGAGTTTGTCGACAATGCCTTTAATCACCCATAGGCCTATGCCTGTGCCCTGGTCGCCCTTGGTGGTGAAGAAAGGCTCAAAGATGTTGTGAAGGTTAGCCTGCGGAATACCGCATCCGGTATCGCGGACCTTCACCACGATCTCGTTTTCAGCGGCCTGCTCGATGGCCAGCGATATGCGACCGTGTTGCCCAATGGCATCGACGGCGTTGGTAAACAGGTTGGTGAAGACCTGCCGTAGCTCGCTGGGAAAGATGGTCACCTCTCCCGTGATTTGGAAATCGCGTTCCACCTCAATTTTCGCGGCTTGCAGGCGGGGGCGGTACATGGCGCAGACGTCATCCAGCAACTCGGAAAGCCTGGTGACGACGGGCAGCTTGGTTTCGCGATGCGGCGCCAGCGTCTGGCGGCTGATGTTGGACAAGCGGCGAACTTCGCGTTCGGCTAGATCCACCAATTCGGCTGAGTCCTCGTCGAGCGAAGAACTCTGTTTGAGCAAATGCATCAGATTGGTGAGCGCGTCCAGCGGGTTATTGATCTCGTGGGCGATGGTCGCCACCAACCGGCCTGTAGCAGCCAGTCTCTCCGAGCGGCGCAGCGCTTCCTCTAACTCGTCGTTGAGCTTTTGGATCTGTTCTTCGGCAAGCTTGCGCTCGGAAACATCGCGGATGGCGCTGGTAACGAAGGTGCCAGCCTCGGTGACCAAGGGGCTCAGGCTTATTTCGACAGGGAACTCGCTGCCATCTTTGCGCAGCCCAAATAGTTCAAGCCCGACGCCCATCGGCCTCACATGAGGATCGGCAAAGAAGTCCTTGCGATGGCGGGGGTGTTGGCCGCGATAGCGCTCCGGGATGAGCGACTCGACCGGCTGCCCGATGAGTTCAGAGCGGACATATCCAAACAGTTTCTCGGTTTGAGCATTGACCAAGGTGATTTTTCCGCGGTCGTCGACGATCACCATGGCATCGGGGGCAGCCTCCAGCAGTGAGCGGAATTTGTCTTCGGCTTTTTTTCGCACAGTTATATCTCGAATAGCGCTCGCCACCAGTACCCCGTCAGACGTTTTGATGGGGCTGAGACTGATTTCCAGCGGAAACTCGGTGCCATCCTTGCGCAGCCCAAAGAGTTCCAGGTCTTCTCCCATTGGCCGCTGGCGCGGGTCTGCAAAGTAAGATGCGCGGTCGTGGGTATGCTGTGCATGGAAACGCTCAGGAACCAAAACTTCCACAGAGTATCCCAGAAGCTCCTGCCGGGGGTAGCCAAATAGTTCCTCGGTGCGGGAATTGACCAGCACAATCTTTCCGCGCTGATCGACAATCACCATCGCATCGGGAGCCGACTCCATCAGGGCGCGAAACTTGTCCTCGGCTCCTTTGCGAGCCGTTACATCCCGGATGGCGCTGATAACCATGGGGCCTTCCGGAGTCTCCATCGGACTGAGGCTAATCTCCACCGGAAATTCCGTGCCGTCTTTGCGCAGCCCGAGCAGGCTCAGGCCAACTCCCATGGGCCTGACATGGGGATCGCCGGAGAAGTAGCCTGACCGGTGTCCGGGATGCTTGGCGCGGAAGCGCGGAGGGACTAGGACCTCGATCTTTTGACCAACCAGCTCGGAGTGCGCGTAGCCGAACAGCTGCTCAGCTTGAGTGTTGGCGAGCACAATGCGACCCTGGCGGTCCACCACCAGCATCGCATCGGGAGCGGCATCCAAGACCGCGCTGAAGTTCGCTTCAACGGAAATTTCCATGAATTGTCCCGGTTAGCTGGAATTGTAGCCCCTTTGCACGAGTTCCGCCGGATAGTTTCAGATTCGTTCGCAAGCTGGTTTTTGGGCGCCGGGACAGGGGGAGTTGCATACTCAGGTTCCGCGCGGTCAAATCCCGCAGAATCGTGATGCGATGCACTTTTGCACATGCCGTTCTGCGATATACTGCGCTCGGAAACATAAATCTTTCTGAAGGTCACCCACCAGCATGACGGCAAATGCAGTTGAAGTTGCTCCCACTACTGCGGATTTCAAGTCCCTGGAAGAAAAGATCCTGCGCACGATTGAGATGTTGAAGTCGGCGCGCGACGCCAAGGCAGTTGCCGAGCGCGACGCTTCGCGGCTGCGTACGCAGCTGAACGAGCGTGAAGAAGAACTGGATACGGTGCGTCAGGAACTGGTCGGGCTGCGCCGCGAGCGCGAAGAGGTACGTACCCGGGTAGAAAAGATGCTTGGCCAAATCGAGTCTTTGGCGCTGGAAGAATCGGCGGGATAATGGAAGGCAGGGATTAGGGATCAGGGGCCAGGGATTAGAAAGTGCCGTGCCAAGGACCTTCTAATCCCTAACCCCTAGCCCCCAGCCCCTAATGGAGGGCGCGTTGAGCAAGGCGAGCGGAAATGGTGGCGGCAACGTTCGGGTCGAGATCTACGATCAGACATACCATCTGCGCGGCTCCGACGCGGAGTACATCGCCGAGCTGGCTGGGTATGTCGATAACAAGATGCGACTGATCTCACAGCAGGCGGCGACGGTGGATTCGCTGCGGGTTGCGGTGCTGGCCGCGCTGAATATCGCCGATGAACTCCATGTGCTAAGGCGCAAGTATGACTCCATTGCCAGCGACTATAACGAGCGCGCCGAACAGCTGGAAGGAGCGCTGGACGAAGTACTGGACGAGGGGCGCCGGGCGGGATAACGACTACCGCCATCGCCGTAGGCGCTCATAATCTAACCTGAAGTTCAGCATCCGCCAGTTCGGCAGGAAGATTCGCAGCTTTAAATCTGCGTGGCTGCTGAACAGCGCAATATTGTCCTTCGCTGACAAAAGCCACACCGCGAATCCAGCCAGAAAGACCCGTAGCGCAAATTTCGATGTTACCTAATCCCGCCCGCTGCGGAATTGGATGATCCGGCGGCGGTCGCGTTTAGACGGCCTGCCTTCAGGTGCGGGAGCAAAGTCCCTTAGGGCCTTACGTTCTTCGGCCGCCTTGATGCGCAATTCGCGGCTCTCCTCGGTTTCCTCATAGAGAGTGTGAGCCACGGCCGCGGGGCCGCGCACTTCGCTCAGCAGCAGTACCTTCACCTGAAAGTCGCCGCTGTCCGACTTGATGTGCAAGAGATCGCCAACTTTGACCTCGCGCGCAGCCTTGGCGGGCTGATTGTTGGACTGAATCCTGCCGAGTTCACAGGCTCGTGCTGCCAGGGAGCGGGTCTTAAAGAACCGCGCCGCCCACAGCCACTTGTCCATGCGCACGCTGGCCATGCCTTATCTTAAAGCAGTTGTCAGCGATGTCAGCAATCACTGGCCACTGGCCTGCGGGTGTAAGATGTCGCCTTTGCAGGATGGGAGGTGCCCGTGCTCGACCGTCGCCGCTTTCTCACCGCCAGTCTTACCGCCAGTGCTGGTGTCGCCGCAGCTCTCGCCTTTCGCGGCGACCTTCTGGCACAGCTCCAGAGTGCTCCATCATCGCTGCCTGATCCGGCGCTCTTCCTCCACGATCAGGAAGGATATTGGACGGAGCTACGCAAACAGTTTCTCATCCCGGAGGACGAGATCTACCTGAACAATGGAACGGTGGGATCGAGTCCCGCGCCCGTGCTGCGGGCGGTGTTCGACGGCTACACCTCGACGGAGAAGCTGGACGAGACCGATCCCGAGGACTATCCCATCTGGGGATATGGGCCATGGAATGAGTTTCGCGATCCGCTGGCCGCGTTCGTGGGCTGCACGCGCGACGAGATTGCGCTGCTGCGCAACGCCACTGAAGCCAATAGCTACATTGCCAACGGTCTCGACATGAAGCCCGGCGACGAAGTGCTGATGACCGACCAGGAGCATCCCGGCGGCGAGCAGCCCTGGCAGTTGAAAGCCAAGCGCTACGGCATCGTGGTGAAGAAGGTCAGCCTGCCGGAGCCGGTGCAGGACGCGCCGCAGGTGCTGAACCTTTTCAGCGATGCCATCGGACCGCGCACGCGCGTGATCTTCTTCAGTCACATCACGACGGTGACCGGCGTGGTGCTGCCGGCGAAAGAGCTGTGCGCGCTGGCGCGCTCGAAGGGAATTCTGTCGGCGGTGGACGGCGCACACGTGACCGGCATGATGCAGCTCGATCTGCACGACATTGGCTGCGACATGTACAGTTCCAGCCCGCATAAGTGGCTACAGGCGCCGAAAGGCTCGGGTTTTTTGTTTGTGCGCAATGAAACCCAGGATTTCCTGTGGAACACCATCGTAACTGCCGGCTGGGACGAGAAGACGCTGCGCGCCGAACGCTTCCAGCGGATTGGGTCGTCGAATGTGCCGGCGCTATGCGGGCTGCGCGCAGCCATACAGATGGCGAATTCAATTGGCATGGAACGCATCGAGCGGCGGCATCGCGAACTGGCGGACTACATGCTGGCGGCGATGGTTAAGCGCGGTGCCGTCTCGTGGACCTCGCCAGATCCCAAATTGCGGTGTGCGATTGCGACGGTCAACGTTCCGCCGATTGAGCGCATGAAACTGGAAGAGTGGATGTGGAAGACGAAGAAGATCCGCATTCGCGGCGGCGATCCGTCGAAGCTGCGGTTGTCGACGCCGTATTATCTGCGGAAGAAGGACATCGATCGGTATCTGGATGCGTTCGATGAGTACAAGCGGGAGAAGGTGTAAAACTCCTGCGTCCAACTGGCGTATCGTTTTTCGGTTCGAAGGGACTGACGCCTGCGACGTTGAGTTGATTGACTACCACTAAGGCGAGAGAAGGAGTCACAATATGCCGATGAAGAATCCCGCACACCCAGGACGCATTGTAAGGAACGCCTGCCTTGAACCGCTGGGCCTGTCCGTTACGGAGGGCGCGGAAGTTCTCGGCGTCACCCGGCAGACGCTCAACAACGTGGTCAATGGCAAATCGGGCATCAGCCCCGAGATGGCGATCCGGCTCTCGAAGGCATTCGGCAGCACCCGCGGAAACCTGGTTGCGCATGCAGCTGGCCTGACGCATCTGGCCAAGGCTCGCAAAGACGAGAGCAAAATCCGGGTCCGCCGTCAGCGCGTGCCCCAGGAACTCCACGCCCAGTGAACCCCGCTCGCGAGCCAAATGCTACTTATTGCTGAGGGCCTCGACTCCCGGCAGTTTCTTGCCTTCTAGAAACTCCAGCGACGCGCCGCCGCCGGTGGAGATGTGCGTGATCTGGTCGGCTACGCCCGCCGCTTTCACTGCCGCCACGCTGTCGCCGCCGCCAATGATCGAAACTGCTGCGCCATTGTCGGCGACCGCATGCGCGATCTTCCGGGTGCCTTTGGCGAAGGCCTCGACTTCGAAGACACCCATAGGGCCGTTCCACACGATGGTCCGCGCATCGCTGATCTCGTTGGAAAAGAGTTCGATGGTTTGGGGCCCGATGTCGAGCGCCATCATGTCGGCGGGAATCGGCTCGCCTTCTCCGATCTGCCGGATGCGAGCTCCGGCTTCGGGCTTGTCGGCTACGACATGATCGACCGGCAACAGGAGTCGTACATTGTGGGACTTCGCATCGGCGAGGGTTTGTTTTGCCAGATCGAGCTTGTCGGCTTCCAGCAGCGACCTGCCGATTTCCTTTCCCTGTGCTTTGAGGAATGTGTAGGCCATTCCGCCTCCGATGATCAAGGCGTCGACCTTGCCCATCAGATGCTTGATGACGCCAATTTTGTCGCTGACCTTGGCGCCGCCAAGTATGGCGACGAACGGCTTTTGCGGATGCGAGAGCGCCTTGCCGAGATACTCCAGTTCCTTCTCCATCAGCAGGCCGGCAGCGCGCTTGTCCACGAAATGAGTAATGCCTTCGGTGGACGCATGGGCACGGTGCGCCGAGCCAAACGCGTCGTTCACATAGTAATCGCACAGCTTGCCCAACTGGCGGGCAAAGTTCGGGTCGTTGGCTTCTTCCTCGGGATGGAAGCGCAGGTTCTCCAGCATCAAGGACTGGCCCCGCTCCAGCTTCTCGGACATCTCCTCGGCCTGGACACCGACGCAGTCAGGCGAGAAGCCGACGTTCTCGCCGCGACGCAGTACATCGTCGATGAGAACGCGCAGCCGCTCGGCCACTGGCTTCAGGCTCATCTTCGGATTGGGCTTGCCTTTGGGCCGTCCCAAGTGCGAGGCCAGGATTAAACGCGCCCCGTGACGAAGTGCGTACTCGATGGTCGGCAAAGTTTCGCGGATGCGAGTGTCGTCCATGACGCGGCCGTCATCGAGCGGAACATTGAAATCGACTCGCATGAAGATGCGCTTATTGTTCAGAGAAAGATCGCGAATGGAGAGTTTCGACATAGCAAGCACCAGTTGTCAGTTATCGGTTGTCAGTTGTCAGTAAATGCTGTCAGCCGTTCGACGGCAGCGCCTGCTGCCAGGCCGCGGAAGCAGCGTTGCATCCGCGCTATGGAATGGTCGCACTGACAACCGGCAACCGACAACTGACAACGGCTTTACAGCCCCTTCTTGCCGAGGTAGTGAATGAGGTCGCGCACGCGGCACGAGTATCCCCACTCGTTGTCGTACCAGGAGATGACCTTCACGCAATTGCCCGCCACCACTCGCGTCATGGGAGCATCAACGATCGAGGAGCGGTCATCACCACGATAATCGATGGAGACCAGTTCGGCGGTCTCGTATCCCAGATAGCCCTTCAGCGGACCCGACTCGGACGCAGCCTTCAGCGCGTTGTTCACTTCTTCCACCGTGGTTTTCTTCTCGACGAACACGACCAGGTCAACGACGGAAACGTTGGGCGTCGGCACGCGCATAGAGAAACCGTCCAGCTTGCCTTTCAGCTCGGGAATAACCAAGGAAAGAGCCTTGGCTGCTCCGGTCGAAGTCGGAATCATGGATAGCGCGGCTGCACGAGCGCGGCGCAAATCCTTGTGCGGGAAGTCGAGGATGACCTGATCGTTGGTGTAGGAGTGAATCGTGGTCATCGTTCCGCAGACGATATTGAACTTATCCTGGAGCACCTTGGCGACGGGGGCCAGGCAATTGGTGGTGCAGGATGCGTTGGAGATGATGTTGTGCTTGGCCGGATCGTACTTGTCCTCATTCACGCCCATCACGATGGTGATGTCTTCGTTGGTCGCTGGAGCCGAGATGATGACCTTCTTCACTGGACCGCGCAGGTGTTGCTTCGCCAATTCCGCCTTGGTGAACTTGCCGGTTGACTCGATAACGACCTGCGCACCGACGGATTCCCAGTCGAGTTTGGACGGGTCTTTTTCGGCGAACACTTTAAGTTTCTTGCCATCGACGGTGATGAAGTCGGGGCCAGCCGAAATGTTGTTCTTCAGATTGCCCAGGATGGAGTCGTACTTCAGCAGATGGGCAAGCGTTTTGGGATCGGTGAGATCGTTAACGGCGACGAATTCCAGGCCGGAATCGTTAAGAGCGGTGCGAAGAATATTGCGGCCAATGCGGCCAAAGCCATTAATGCCTACTTTGATTGCCATAGTACCTCATCAAAAAGTGCGAATTGAAATGCGAAAGTGTGATAGTACACCGCGCAGTCCCGACCGGGACAGTGAGGCCAAGCAAAAAGCGTAGCATCCCGACTGGAGCGAGGCAATGCTAGAACCATAAAAGGCGAGCTAGCGCTGGCACAAAAGGGGAAAAGACCGGATTGCTCCAAGCTAGGTAAGCGTGTTACAAGTGCAACATGCGTAGATGGAGCCGCGACCGCGGCAAGCGGCGCAAGCCGCCGACAGAAAAGCCGGGACCAGATAGTCCCGCGCCTTTGCAGCCGAAGTTTCCCGAGCCGGCTGGTTCGGAAGCCATGAGCCAGCAGCCTGAGTTCGAATCTCAGCCGGACGACCCAGAGCTTCAGGAATCCCAACCCGCGATGGAAGCTGACGGGAACGCAGCGCCTCAGCAACAGATGCGACGCGACCGCAACCGCCGGCGTGGACGTCGCGGACGCGGCAATCGTCAACCGGGAACTGCGCAGCCACCATCGCTGCCCGGACCGGGCGGTCCAACTGGCGAAGCCGGCGAGGCCGAAGCGCCAAACGAAGCTGCCGAACCTGCAGTCCCGTCTGCCGCACCTGCCAAACAGACGAAGGGCGCTGTGGTCTTGTCTATCGGCCTTCCAGGCTCGGGCAAGAGTACCTGGTTCAAGCGCCATAACATTCTTCCGTTATCCAGCGATATGGTCCGAATCCTGCTGCTCGATGATGTGACAGAACAGCGCTATCAGGACTTGGTGTTTTCCACTCTCCGCACCATGCTACGCGCCCGACTTCTGGCACGCCGTCCTTCGAATTATTTGGACGCGACCAACCTTTCTGCTCACGAGCGCCGCACCTGGATCAAACTAGCGCACGACTTCGGCTATGAGGCGCACGCCGTTTTCTTCGATGTGCCGCCGGAAATCTGCATCGAGCGAAATCGCCGGCGCGAGCGCAATGTTCCCGAAGATGTCATGCATCGTATGGCGCAGAAGCTGCGGCCGCCGAAGTTCGAGGAGGGTTTCGCCAAGATCACGGTGGTTCGTTTAAAGAAGAAAGACGGAGCAACCTCTCCGCCGGAAGAGCCGCGCCAGGAGTTCGCCATAGAGCCCGACGAAGGCGGCCCGCCGGAGATTGTGGACTCCGAGTACTGAATTTTCATGACGGCAATAGGAAAGCGGCCTCTTCGGCCGCTTTTCTTGCCGCTATTTCCAATCGTCAGATGTCTGCTATCCCGCCTTCTCCATCAGCGCAAGGGTGGCGTTGCGCTTCTCCACCATATCTCTGGTGACTTCGCACTCTCGCACGCGCTTTTGGCTGGGCAGCGTGTACATCAGGTCGAGCATTAGCTCTTCGAGGATCATTCGCAGGCCGCGGGCACCGACTTTGCGCGACATGGCCTCGCGCGAGATAGCGCGCAGGGCTTCCTCTGAGAAGCGCAGCTTCACGTTCTCGAACTCGAACAGCCGCTGATATTGCTTAACGATGGCATTCTTCGGTTTGGTAAGAATTTCGACCAGCGCGTCCTCGTCAAGGTCGCTTAGAACGCCGACTACCGGCAAGCGACCGACAAACTCGGGAATGAGCCCAAACTTGATCAGGTCTTGCGGCTCGACCTGCGCCAGCAATTCGGTGTCACGCTTGTTGCTCTCGGTGAAGGCGGCTTCCTTGGCCTCGTCGGTGCGGAAACCCATAGACCGCTTGCCCAGACGGCGCCCAATGGTGCGCTCCAGCCCAACGAATGCGCCGCCGCAGATGAACAGAATGTTGGTGGTATCCACCGGAGTGAATTCCTGGTGAGGATGCTTGCGTCCGCCCTGCGGTGGAACGTTGGCAACCGTGCCTTCCAGGATCTTCAGCAAGGCCTGCTGCACGCCCTCGCCGGAGACATCGCGAGTGATGGAAGGGTTTTCGTCCTTGCGGCCAATCTTGTCGACTTCGTCGATGTAAATGATGCCGGTTTGCGCTCGCGCTACATCGCCATCTGCGGCCTGCAAGAGCTTCAGGATGATGTTCTCAACGTCCTCACCCACATAGCCGGCTTCGGTCAGCGTGGTGGCGTCCACAATGGCAAAAGGAACGTCCAGCATCTTGGCCAGGGTCTGCGCCAGCAGTGTTTTACCCGTGCCGGTCGGACCAATCAGCATGATGTTCGACTTGGCGAGTTCCACTTCGCCGCCATGCTGGCGGTTCATGTAAATCCGCTTGTAATGGTTATAAACCGCAACGGCAAGCTTCTTCTTCGTCTGTTGCTGGCCGATCACGTATTCGTCGAGGAATGCTTTTACCTCAGCCGGCTTGGGCAGCTGGTTGGGCGTGGCATTGGGTTGGGCCTCGGAGCGGTCGTCTTCCAAAATGGAATTGCAAACGGCGACGCACTCATCGCAGATGTAGGCACGCGGATAGTCGGTGGGCGAGGAAATCAGCTTGGCGACGGCGTCTTGTGACTTGTGGCAAAACGAACAGCGCAGTACTTCTTCCGAACCGGTCCTGGTCCTCACGGAAACTCCTTTACAGCGCACGCCAGCAAAATGGAATCTCTGTTCCGAATGGCTTTTCCCGTCCGCTCGAATCCGGGAGGAGCTGTGCTGCCCCTGTGAGAAAGCTGTCGTTGTCGGCCACCGGCAACCTTCCCGCGAACCCTCAGGCGCTGAGCGCGCCGTTGCAGCTATTGAACCACAATTCCGCTTCCCGCTACGCACCGATAGTGCAATATTCGGTACCACTTTGGAAGCAGGAAGCGAAAATCCCCCCTACCTTAGTCATTGTCCTACTTGTGCTTAAAGATGATGTCATCGACGATGCCATATTCCTTCGCCTGATAGGCGTTCATGATGAAGTCGCGTTCGACGTCGCGCTCGACCTTCTCCAAGGGCTGAGCGCTGTGCTTGGAAAGCAACTGGTTCGTGATCTCGCGCATTCGCAAAATCTCTCGCGCATGAATATCAATGTCCGTTGCCTGACCGGACAGGCCGGACATTAACGGCTGATGGATCAGGATGCGCGAGGTGGGCAGCGCAAAGCGTTTCTTCGGCGCCCCGCCGGCCAGCAGGGTCGCGGCCATGCTCGCCGCCTGGCCGATACAGATGGTGGTCACATCGGGCCGGATGAACTGCATGGTGTCGTAGATCGCCATTCCAGCCGTGATGGAACCGCCGGGGGAGTTGATGTAGAGCGAGATGTCCTTCTCCGGATCTTCCGCCTCCAGAAAAAGCATCTGCGCGATGATCAGGTTCGCGACGTTGTCGTCGATAGGAGTGCCAAGAAAAATAATATTGTCCCGCAACAGGCGGGAATAAATATCGTAGGCCCGCTCGCCCCTGCTGGTTTGCTCAATCACCATGGGCACAAGCATTATTTGTAGCTCCTTCAGCTTTCCCGACCACACCTCTTCCCGGTGAGTTGGGCGGGGGGAAATGGAATGCAGACCGCCCTATGCGGACCTGCGGTAAAGAGAATCCAAGGTCTTCTCGTTGCGGAGGCGATGCCGAATTCTATCCAGCCCACCGTCCTTCGTCAAACGCTCGCGGACCTGCTCAACCGTCTGCTTCGACTGATGGGCCAGCGCTTCCACTTCGCGGTCAAATTCTTCGTCGCTGACCTCTATCTTTTCTTCGTCAGCAATCTGCTCCAGGATTAACGACGCTTTTACCTCGCGCAGTGCCGCGTCCCGCTGTCCGGCGCGAAGCCGTCCGAAGTCCATCCGCTTCATGTCCTCGGTCTTCATCCCCTGCGCAGCCAGAGCGCGCAACCCGCGTTCCAACCGAAGATCGATCTGCTCATTCAGCATCGCTTCCGGGATGGGAAAGTCGTTCCGCTTCACCAATTCCTCAACCAGGTGGTCCTTGCCCTGGTGCTGCGCTTCGTGTTCCTTTTCCGCCTTCATGTTTTCCCGCAAGCGATTGCGCAGGTCGTCCACGGTGTTCAACTCGGCGCCGAGTTCCTTGGCAAAGTCGTCGGTCAGCTCCGGAATACTGCGGGTCTTGACGCCTTTGACGGTTACTTCGTAGGTCATGGATGTGCCGGCGAGTCGCTTGTCGGCGAAATCGTCCGCGTACTTCACATCGAAGCTAAGTTGGTCACCAGGCCTGGCGCCGCGCAGGTTCGCAGAAAATTCTGGAATCGTGTTCTCCCCGCCAACCTCAACCATAATCTCGTCGACTTCGACCGGCTTGGCATCGGCTGAGCCTTCCTTGGGCGTGCCTTTGAAGCTGACCACGGCGAAATCGCCATCGCCCAGCGGGCGATCATCTTCGACGGCGCTATAGGCGGCATGCTGCTGGCGCAGATTGTTGAGCGCGCTCTCCACATCCTCGTCGGTTACGTTCGCGTCCAGAGTGGTGACCCGGATGTCGCCGTAAGGAGCCAGCTTGATCTCCGGCAGTATCTCAAACGAGGCTTTGAACCTGAGAGGCTCGCCTTCGTGAATCTGTAAATCGGTGACTCGCGGCTGCGACACTGGGAACAAATGTTGCTTCTTGGCTTCTTCGCGGAAATAGCGCGGCACCAGAGCCTCAACCACCTCGCTCTTGATGTCTTCTGCAAAGCGCTGGCGCACGATCGTAGCCGGAACCTTGCCCTTGCGAAAGCCGGGAATGCGCGCCAGCTTCTGGTAGCGGCTCACCAGGCTGTCGGTTTCGGCCTGCACTACATCAGCCGGCACTTCGACGGTCAGCTCGCGTTGACAGGGGTTGGGTTGTTCGGAAGAGCTGGCTTCGGTTGGTGTGGTTTCAGTCGTCAATGAATTGCCTTCAGAGCTTGGATGTGGCGTCTACAGCATAAGCGTGCGCGGGTGGCGTTGAGCCTCGCGCAGTTATCGAGTCGTCCTTAGCGGCCGGCACGCAAGCTCCAGCTAATCGCCTCAACCTTAAGTTTATGAGAGCAGTGCGGAGCGGTCAAACGAGGACCGAGGAAGGTAACCAGTGCAAGGTGACGAAGGATTGCGGGCATTACGGCCGACGGGTATTCCGGGAGGCCACGCGTGCCTGGGCGGCTTCTCGTATGGGCTTCTTCTTGGCACGAATAATGCGACGTCCTGTCCCCGGTTCAGCCGTGGCACTCTCGATTTCCAGCAAAGTCGCGGGCTTGTCGAACAGTTCCGCCAGGTAGTTGTCCTTACACTCGAGAGAGCAGAAATGTACGGCGAGCGGCAACACAGCACGCTCGTAGCGCCATGCGGGGTCGATGACGACCTCTCGCCGGGCAGCCTGGGTCCCGACGTTTTCAGCAGCCAGACCCGTGATCCAGGTTTCTCCCGATTGCCTGACGTTCGCGCAGTAATCACATACGAATTGCAGCATGAGAAGTTGGAAGGCGGAAAACGAGCAGGTGTTGTTCCGGAACAGGACGCCCGGATAATTATTGTGCGCAGGGCGACGATACCGGGTTGAGCGATAGGAACGAATTCCGCGCCTCGGTTCCGGCGGCGGATACTGGGACGGTGTCCAGCATCTCGAGGGAGCGCAGTTGGGTTACTTCAACCCAGGTCTTGGTCCAGCGCTGCATAACGCATTTGTCGATGCGTGTTCCCGGTGGCGGAAATCCTAGCCCGTCGTAAAACTTCAAGATGTTGTCACGCAGGGCGTCATCCATGTTCGCGAAGTGATCGGCGGCCAATTGGTCGAGCAGCTCGCGATAGGTCGCGTCGGCCAGGGGATACTCGCCACGCTTTGTCGGTTTGCCCGTGTCCAAGTCGATGTCCGGCGCCTGTAGATCTTTATTCTTGACCTCTTGCAGGGCTTTCCCGTACTGATCGACGGTTTGATTGACGCTCTTGAAGTACAGGTTCTCGGTCCTGGTGGTGGGCTCTTTGAAATCAATATCTCGGAGCGGCCCAACCTTGGGCGTGACCTTGAAGAGCGCGGCCATCATATGGGCTCCGGGCCCGGGCTTCTCGTATCCCGATCCCCACGACTTCTGATAGTCGGCGTTCGACAGGCGATAGAGAAAACGCTGACGGTTGAAGTTGGGAACTTCCCTCTGCAACTGATCGCCCTTGACCAGCAGCGCGACCTTAGTCATTTCCGGAATGATCCGGCTTACGCTGCGGCGATAGCTGTTGATGGCGAGCTGTTCGTTCGGCATCACTTCCGCGAGCTTTACGCCATAGGTATCGAGGAAAGCCCGCTCCAGCAGCGGTTGCGAGACCTCAAAGCCGATGAAGTTGTGATAATCCTCGGGAGCGTAACGGCCTTTGGCAACCTGCAAAACATCGAAACCGAACTCGGTGCGAATGTGCGCCTTGTGGTCCACATCGTATGGAACCTCAGGCCCGTATAGCCTTGCCAATGATGGATACGCGATACCGACGGCCTCGTTGATATAAGGGTGGCCATTGATGTCGGCGACATAGTGCGAGAGCGCGCCCAGAGCGAAGGCGTACTGGTTCAGGTCCTGCGAGTCCGCGATCAAAGCTCGCACGAAGTCGCCGGAGCGAACATAATGCGTCAGATCGCTGAAAACCTGGTTGCCGAATGGGTAGTAGCCGATGTCCTGAATCACGCTGCCGCCGTAGGCATAGGCGTGCGCTGTTTTCAGATCATCGGGCGTAGCGTTGGGAAAGCGCGCCAACAGCAGAGGCTTGATCTGCTGGTCCCACAGCAGGTCGATGATCTCTTCATGGGTGAGCACCGAGTAGCCCGAACAGAAGGGCGCTGCCGCCAGTTGGCATAGCAAGAGCAACCGGCAGAGGATTACAGCCCATCGGTGCGGGACATGGGCTTTCATCGGCTTTAGCGCGAGTCTATCAGATGCGTCCGATCAGCAGCAGAATCACGAGAATTACCAACACCAATCCCAGTCCGCCCGAAGGATAGTAACCCCAGCCACGGCTGTAAGGCCATGCAGGATAGGAGCCCAGCGCCAGCACCAGCAAAATCACCAGCAGAATGATCAGCATAGTTTCCTTTTCTCCCTTGCTTAGAACGTCGGCTTAGCCGAGTACGAATTAAGCTACTGGTTGGAAGCGGTTTGCGACCTGAAGGATGCTTTGCGCCGCCGGTGCCGCTGCGGCAAGAGCAGGGCTGGTTCTACCGCTACAATGAAATGCGATGCCTTCGGCGCTCGCTATTCTCAACAACGAAGTCGTGAATTGCACTCGCTGCCCTCGGCTGGTGGCTTATCGTGAACAGGTCGGCCGCGAGAAGCGGCGTGCATATCGCGACCATGAATACTGGGCCCGTCCCGTCCCCGGCTTCGGCGATCCCCGCGCCCACGTGCTCATTCTTGGACTCGCGCCCGGCGCTCACGGCTCCAACCGCACCGGCAGACCGTTCACGGGAGACGCGTCAGGTAAGTTCATGTATCCCATCCTGTACAAGGTGGGCTTTGCGTCGCAGCCCAACGCCGAGAATCGCGACGACGGCTTGAGGCTGATCGACTGCTACATTACCGCTGCCGTTCGCTGCGCTCCGCCTGATAACAAGCCTCTGCCCTCCGAGCTTGTCAATTGCGCGCCGTTTCTCGATCGCGAGCTGGCAATTCTGAAAAACGTGAAGGTTGTGGTGGCGCTGGGCAAGATTGGCTTCGATGCTTATTTAAGCTATTTGAAGCGCAACGGCATGATTCAGAGCAGGGCGGCCTATGCATTCGCTCACCGTGCCCATTACCCGATGCCAAACGGCATAATCCTGCTGGCGTCGTATCACCCTTCGAACCAGAACACTGCGACGGGCAAGCTGACGGCCCCGATGTTCGAGCAAGTATTTCGCGAGGCGAAGAAGATCGCCGCCGGCAAGTAATCTGAATTGACGCTGGTTGACAACGGCAGCCCACGGTGTCACGATTCGCACGCAAACTGCCCGTAATGGATTTCGCAACATTATGGACTTCACAAAGGATGGAACGAATGGGAAGGAAGATACTTCGAACCCTGATGATTGGAATGTGCCTGGTGGGTTTCGCTGCCGTCAACGCCAGCGCCGCTACCGACCGCTCGGCGGTGGGAACCTGGAAGCTGGATGTAGCGAACTCATCTTATGGCAACATGCCCGCTCCGAAGTTTGAGAAGTTGGTCGTCACCACCGATAAGCCCGAGGCGATAAAGTGGGTCCTGACGGGCGCCTCCTCCGACGGCAAGACTTACATTTCCATGTACGACGGACCCGTCGACGGCAAAGACCGTCCGTATGGAAAAAGCCCGGCCGGTAACAATATCACCTATACCAGGAGTTCATCTGGCCTCGATTGGGTAGTCAAGGACAAGACCGGCGCCGTTATCGAAGCCGGGAGCGGCCAGCTTTCACCCGACGGAAATAAGCTGACCTTGAAGGGCACGACGCAGGGGTCCAGCGGCAAGGGAACCTTTGTCTCGGTGTTCGAGCGAGTGCAGTAGACAATGGCGGATGCGGGCAGTGTGACTCTAGGCTGGCGTTGAAAAGCCAAAAGCAGATCCCTCGTCGGCCTAAACGCCTCCTCGTGATGACAAATCTAAAGGACTTGTGACGGCGCACCCGTTCGGCGGGCTCAGGGCATGGCTGAGGCTAAGCCCCTTCAAAGCAAGTTGAAGACTTTTCAGCGGCCTGTCTAGGCTGGCGCCAGTTCGTTGATCCGAGCAGCCATTTTGATATCGCGTTGCGTTACTCCGCCGGAGTCGTGCGAAACCAGGGTCAGCGTGACCTTGTTGTAGTTGATCAGAATGTCGGGATGATGGTTCACGGCTTCGGCAGCTTCCGCTATCCGGTTCACGAATTCCATGGCCTGGATGAAGCCTGCGAACTGGAAGACACGCTCGATAGCGTTGCCGTTCGTCCTCCAGCCGGGGAGCTGTGGCAGGGCCTGTTGAATTTGGGCGTCGGAGAGAACTGTGCTCATCATGAATTCCTTGGTTCTTAATAAGACCTATCTACCGATCATCGTAGTTTAGCCGATTCCCACGCTTACAGCCCAAGGACCGCGACCGGTAGATCAATTGCTTCGCCGGCGTGCACCGTAACGCCATTGCGTGCTGTGGCTTCCAATCTCGTTACGCAGTTCCTGCCAGATGTGTTCGGATACCCCCAGGAACACTTTTACGACCTCGGGATCGAACTGTTTGCCGGCGTTGCGTTCGATCTCACGGCGCCCGGCAGAGATCGATTGTGCGGCGCGGTAAGGGCGGTCTGAAGTGATTGCGTCGAAGGTGTCGGCAACGGCGAATATGCGAGCTCCGAGGGGAATTTGGTCACCCCTAAGACCACGGGGATAGCCGCTGCCGTCGTAATGTTCCTGGTGCGAATACACGATGTCGGACGCCTCTTGCAAGAAGGGTATCTTGCGCAGCATTTGATACCCGAGCGATGCGTGTTCGCGCATAATGGCCTGCTCTTCGGCACTCAGACGCCCGGGTTTGCGCAAAATCGCATCGGGAATCGCCATCTTGCCCACGTCATGCAGGAAGGCCCCGCGGGCGATGATGCGCACGCGGTCCTGGGGCAGCTCCATGGCACGCGCGATGGCGATGGTGAAGGCAGTCACGCGCTTAGAATGACCTTCGGTTTCGGCGTCCTTCAGGTCCAGAGCGTCGCCCAGTGCCTCAAGAGTGATGTCGTAGGAACGCTCAAGATCGGCAAGGGCTTTCCGCAACATCTCAGTGCGGGCGGAAACCAGCGACTCCAGGTTTGTCTGGTAGGCCAGGTTCTCCAGCCGCAGGCGCCGTGTTTCTAGAGCCCGTCGAACCATGGCGAGCAACTGCTCCCTCTCGAAGGGTTTCAGGAGGTAGTCGTAGGCTCCGTTCCGGATGGCGGCGAGGGCCACGGAAATGTCATGGACCGCAGTTACCATCACCACCGGGATGTCCGGATTGACCTCCTTCATCCTGGAAAGCAAGGTCAAGCCGTCCACGCCCTCCATGATCAAGTCGGACAGCACAATGGAAATGTTCTCGTTGGAACGAAGCACGGCCAGTGCATCGTGGGCAGACGCCACAGGACGGCACTCGAATCCGGCTTGGAACAGGATCGAGCACATTACATCGCGAACCGGCGTCTCATCATCCACTACTAATATGCGCTGATCGGCCATATCGACGAAGGGTCCCCGCTCTACGGTTAACGCTGCGGCTGGCTCGATTGTATTGTCACCAGGACTTTACAACACAAGTTTATCCAAACAATTTACGTCCCTGGCGCGGGATTGGTTCCAGAGCTCCTAGCGAGGCCTTTTGGAAAATCTACATGGGGCGTGCAACAACGTGTGGCATCCCGATGCCAACTTGCGGTATCCCCACGCCTAAGTCACTGGAAAACGGCGTCCTCGCGAAAACGGGCCTCAGGCCAGCGTTCTAAATTTATTCCTTATTTTCAATAACTTAAGAGAGCTATTGTTGAGTTGAAACGATTCTGGGCATTTTGGGCAGCCGATTGCTTAGTTCTAAAGTGTCGCCGGCTCGAACGAAATTACCGGTGGCACGACCGAATCCCGAAGGAGACATCAATGAGCCTAAGCATCGGTGAAGCGAACAATGTTGGTTTTGCCCAATACTTGCCGGCCGTACTCGAATCCAACGTGGAAAGCTATCGCAAGATCTATGAGCTAAACCGGCAGCGGGTGTACTCCTTAGCGTTCTGGATGACGGACAACGAACTGGCGGCCGAAGAACTGATGATTCAGAGCTTCCACCGCGCATTTGCGAGAGGCGGCGAACCCACTGCCGACGACATCGACTCCGCCCTGATCGCCGAATTGCGCCAATATATGCCGCTGGGAAACCTGACTTTGAACTGCGCGCCCTGCGATCGCGTTCTATCCGTTCGCCGCAATACTCTGCGTGTGGACCTGGAACGGGCCGTAGTGCAATTGCCCGGTACCGAGAAGATGATTTTCCTCATGCACGATGTGGAAGGCTATGATCACGCGCGCATCGCTTATCTGTTGAATGTTACCGAAGAGGATTCGTGCTGTGCGGTGCACCAAGCCCGGCTGCGCTTGCGCGAGCTGCTGGCAAGAAATTAAGGTCTCTACCCTCGACCGTATCTCACACTCTTTTCTCTCCTGATGTTATGCGCCCCTCGCAAGAGGGGCTTTTTTATTCTTCCGCGCTTTCCAGTTCCTGTTCCTCGTCACGCTTGAGCGGGCGCAGCAGCGGGAACAGGATCACATCGCGAATGGAACGCGAGTCGGTCAGCAGCATCGTCAGGCGATCAATGCCGACGCCTTCTCCGGCCGTCGGTGGCAATCCATACGACAGCGCGCGAATGTAGTCCTCGTCCATCTGATGAGCTTCTTCGTCGCCGCGGGCGCGCTCGCTCAATTGTCCTTCGAAGCGGCGGCGCTGCTCCTCGGGATCGTTCAACTCGCTGAAGGCATTTCCAATCTCCAGGCCGCCGGCAAAAATTTCGAAGCGCTCCACCCAGTCGGCGTTCTCTTCCGGCTCGCGCTTGTTCTTCGATAGCGGCGAAATCGCCAGCGGAAAATCGTAGATAAACGTCGGCTGGATGAGGTGCGGCTCGGCGACAAACTCGAAGATCTCGGCGATGGTCTTACCATTCGGGGCAGCGGGATCGTAAGGAATGTGCGGATTTGCCGCGTTGAAGCGGCGCACCATGGCGGCGATTTGCTCCGAATTGGAGAAATCACTCATCTGTGGCTTGTCGCCGGCATTCTCCGGCCAGAACTTGATGATGGCTTCGCGCATCGAAAGCCGCTGTACATTGCCGAAGTCGATCTCATGCCCGTTGAAGGGCGCGATGGTTGTCCCATTCACGTCGCGTGCCACCTGGGCCAGCATGTCGGCGGTGAAGTCCATCATGTCGCGATAATCCGCGTAGGCCATGTAGAACTCCAGCATGGTGAACTCCGGATTGTGGTGCGTCGAAATACCCTCATTGCGAAAGTTGCGGTTGATCTCATAGACGCGGTCCATGCCGCCGACGACCAGCCGCTTCAGGTAAAGCTCAGGCGCGATGCGCAGGAACAGGTCGATGTCGAGCGTGTTGTGGTGGGTAGTAAACGGCTTGGCTACAGCGCCCCCGGCGATGGGATGCATCATCGGGGTTTCCACTTCGACGAAGCCGTTAGCGTCGAGAAAGCGCCGCATCGACTGCACCACCTTCGCGCGTTTAGTGAAAACCTCGCGGACCTCGGGATTCATGGTGAGATCGACATAGCGGCGCCGGTAGCGCGTCTCGACATCCTGAAGCCCATGCCATTTTTCCGGCAGAGGAAGCAGGTCCTTTACGAGAAAGGTGATCTCCTCGACGTGCACGGTCAGTTCGTTGGTGCGGGTGCGGAAGAGGTAGCCCTTCACGCCGATGTAGTCGCCTATGTCGAGCAGCTTGTAAAGCTGAAAACCTTTTTCGCCGACGAAGTCGAGACTTGACGTAAATCTGCAGGCGCTTGCCTCCCTGCTGGAGATGAGCGAAGCCCGCCTTGCCTTGCACGCGGATCGACATCAGCCGCCCGGCAACGCTGACGTTGACCCTCGGCGACTCCAGTTCCGGGGCCGTCTTGGCGGAAAACTGGTCGACGACCTGGGGGATGGTATGTGTGCTCTCGTAGCGGTAGGGATATGCCGACTGCCCCAGCGCCTCGATCTGCTTTAGCTTGTCTTTGCGTAGCTCGTAGATTTTCTGGTCAAGTGCCACAGTGATTCCTGATGCCGTGCATCGAGCAGGGCGGAGGATAAGGGAAACGTTGATTATAGAGGGTGCAGGCGAAGGACGATGGAGAATGCTGGGATCGCCCATTACAATTCCATCGCGTTACAATCCCAACCAGCCGGAGCCTATCCATGCCTGCAACCGAGCCCGCAACGACTGCGAATCCCTTTGAAGGGGTCAGTCCGATTTTCACCGTGAAGAATATCGCCGCCAGCATTGACTATTACGTAGCAATTCTTGGTTTCAAGGTTGACTGGGGTGCTGGGACCGGGTTCGCGTCAGTCTCCCGGGGCGGTTGCCGCATCATGCTTTGCGAAGGCGACCAGGGACATCCCGGCAGCTGGGTCTGGATCGGCGTCGCAGACGCGGGACAGCTTTTCGAAGAGTACAAAGCCAAAGGGGCCACGGTCCGGCATCCGCCGACGAATTACGAATGGGCATACGAGATGCAGGTCGAGGATCCGGACGGGAACATACTTCGCCTCGGCTCGGATCCAAAGGAGGGCGAGCCTGTCGGACTGTGGCTCGACATGCATGGGATGCATTGGGAGAGGTTGCCGGATGGCGGATGGAAGCCGACAACCGCGACAACAAGTTAATTAACCAGTTAGTTAAAGAGAGCGCTCGCTGCCACGAGTTCGCATCGCTCGTCCGCCGACCAAGGAGACGCCATGACCGATCTGAATCCGCAGGCCAAGCAGATGGCCGACGAGTCGATGGTGCGCGGGCTGGATGCGCAGGCGCGAGCGATCTGGCCGCAGGAAATGCAGTTGATTCGCCGCTATACGCTGCCTGACGAAGCTCGCATCCTCGATGCCGGCTGCGGCACTGGCGAAGGGTCGTCGCGTCTGGCGGAACTTTTTCCCCGGTCACGGGTGCTGGGCGTCGACATCATCGATGATCACCTGACACTGGCGCGGTCGCGTTACGCGAATCTGGCGCCTCGGCTCACCTTCGAGCACCAGAGCATTTATGAGCTCGTGGCGGCGGATGGCACCTTCGATCTCACCGTATGCCGCCACGTCATGCACTCCATTCCTCATGCCGACCGCGTGATTGCCGAACTGGTGCGCGTGACCCGCCCGGGAGGCTACCTGCACCTGATTCCCGAGGACTACGGGATGCTGCACTTTCAGCGCGGCGCGCTCGATCCGCGCGATTTCTGGCATGTGGGGCCCACCAGCTTCGGAGACGCAACTGGAACCGACCTGTTCATCGGCCGCAATACTTTTAGCATTCTGGCGGCGATGCATCTGGATGCGATCAGGGTGGATTACGTCGTAGTGGATACGCTACGCGTACCGCGCGAAACCTTTGCCGCGATCCTCACCGCCTGGCGCGACGGATATTGCGAGCCGATCGGCCAATTCACTCCCATCAGCGCGGAATCGGCGAGAGCATACTTCGATCAGATGATCGCCAACATTCGCGATCCGCACGGCTACGCGGTATGGATGGTGCCAGTGGTGAGCGCACGCGTGCCTGGGGCATGATCGCGACCGAGGGCTGAGAGCCGTAAATCCGCCTGTGGCGTTTCTGGACCCATCAGCCCCTCCGTCGGTGGATCACTCACCATCGTGCGCAAAAGCCCGTCGCTACAGAACCACCAGCCGGGAAAGACTTGCTCTTCGTTGTAGCTGACGCATAACGGCCGCCAAATCGGGCCGACACGGGGCACCGCAAGTAAACTCTCATCAGCCGGAAGCTGAGAATTGAGGGCCGCCAGGCAGGAATCATCGCTTGTCACCGAAGCAGACCGCGTGTCGCTCCTAAGGCCTGTGCGAAGGGCTTTAAGGGCGCTTTCCTTTGCGCTCCAGATCAGAGCGATCAAAGCCATGCGGGCGTCAGGTACGCGGCGTATCATCGCCTGTTCTTCCGCGGTAAAGTAATCGGTGACGAATGCGTCGCTGCGCGGCTCAACCACTTCCACATCGCAGCCGAGCATTATGCCAGGTTCGCCGACCGCGCAAGCCGCTATCCCGCCACGATGACTGAGCGAGATGGAAACATTTCCGGGCGCATCGTCAATAGAGACCTCCGGCGCTCCGGAAGCGGCCGGCCGTATTTGGATGGTGGCAAGAGTTCCGAGATCGTGCGCCAGACGCAAATAGTCAGCAACTGCATGTTTCGCAGTCCATCGGCCCAGCCGCCAGTCGGCTCGCCGCTTCGCGAAGCGCAGACTGCTCAAATGCGAAGCTTCCCAGGCGCTGAACCAGTCGTCTTCCGCGCGTACATCCGGCAGCGACTGTTCGAACCACAGTATCTTCATCAGTCCGCCTGTAGTATCGGCACTTGCGCCTCGAAGATATCCGAGCTTGAGGCGATCTTTTCAGACCGCGTCGCCTCTTCTTTACCAATGCCACGCGCGATAGCTTCGATCAGATAGGGACGAAGCTGGTGCGGGGGAATGATATTGTGCAGCGCCCCCACTTCAAGGGCGCGATGTACGCTGTGGATGCGGTCGAATTCGGCCGCCGTCTCACCTAACTTTTCGGAATGCACCCGTTGGAAGAGTTCATTCCACTCCGTGCGCAAGCGGTTCTTCTCCGCGCCTTCAGCCTGAGCAATAGCTTGCGATAGCGCCTCCATTCGCGGGTCTTTGCGCGCTCTGGTGTCGACCTCGCCGGCAAAGACCACGGCAGCAGCCGGAGCGCCTCCAATTACCGACGCATAGGTCCCTTCCAGCGCTATGACTTCCAGTTGTTCATTGAGCGCGCGCGAGAAGACGACATAGGCTCCGCCGTGGTAACGCGAGACCACGCAAAACACCATCGGCCCCTTAAAGTTCACGACCGCCCGGCCAATCTCCGCTCCATATTCCAGTTGCAGGCGGCGCATGGACTCCGGTGATCCGTCGAAGCCGGAAAGATTCGCCAGAACAACAACCGGCCGGTTATTGCTGGCCGAATTGATGGCTCGGGCCAACTTCTTGGAGGAGAGCGGAAATAGTGTGCCCGCCGTCCAGTGATCGGGGCCATCGGCGGGTACGAATCCGAAGCGCGGCACGGGTTTGGATTCGATGCCCAGCATACAGACCGGATAGCCGCCCAGGTGAGCGTCCCAGACCACAGCGGTTTCGGCCGATCGCATGCCACGCCAGCGCTCCAGCGGCGTATGGTCCTGGTCCACAACTGCCATCATCACGCCGCGGATTTCGAACGACTTCTTTCGTCCGGCATTGGTCGCATCCGAGAAAATTTCCCCGATCCGTGCGAAACCTTCGTTGCCATCGCCATGCGGGTATAGTTGCACATCCCGATTGAGAGGATCGCTGGTTGTAGCCCGCCGCGGGAATCGCTCACCCGGCAGAATGTAGGTGTGCTCGTAATGTTGCAGCAGGATTTGGCATGCCTCGTTGATGTCGCGGGCGAAGTATTGCGCCTGCCCATTGAATCCCATGATGCGATCGTAGCCGCCAATACCCTGGTTGTCTTCCGCCGAAACGCTGCCGGAATAATCCAGAGCTCGTTTGCCGGTCAGCACCATTGCTCCCTTGGGGGTCATGATGAGGATTCCGCGGGTGTGCATCAGCATGGTGGCTTCGGCGTTCCAATAAGGCTGCGCGCCCACATTGATGCCATTGACGATCAGGTTGATTTCGCCGCCGGCCTGGGTGAACTCGATGATCTCGCGCAGCACGCGCGCAATCCAGTCCATGTTCTCGACCCCGCTGTCCATCGAAATCTTCGCGCCGGCCGATAAGGTAAACCAGTCCAAGGGTACGCCGATGGATCGGGCCAGCCTCAAGGCGGCTAGAATTCGCGCGCATTCCGGTTGGGCGAGCGCTCCCAGGTCTTTGCTGGGATCGCCCAGCAGCATGACCCTTTTCATGCCTTCCGGATACTTGTCGGTAAAGTTGCGAATGGTCCCGGCGATGATGTTGGCTGTGTTCTCGCCATAAGGGCGGTGAACAGGGACCAGTTGCCCATCGGCGTCGAGGTCGTGCTCAACGAACTCCCCGGGTGGGAAGCTTGCGCGGGTGTCGCTGGGAAAGGGAGTGAGCATCCTCACGATCTCGTAGGGATACAGCATCCCGCGCTGGCGCATCTTGACGACTTTCTGATCGTAGGCCGTCAAGGGCTTCATGGGCTCCAGCTTGCTGGCGGGCCGAAACGTGATGAGCATTCCGGCATGGCCCGGAGCAGAGATGCGCATCACAGTATCCCGCAGCTCTCCAAGCCTGGGATTGGGGATGCGGACGCGAACCACTACCTGCTCCAAACCGACCCCGTCGGCCAGGGGCGCCAACCGGTGCACGATGTCGTTGACCTCTTCAGGCTTGAGGCTCAGAGTCGGCCAGATGTAGAGGAAAATCCGGTTCCAGTACAGCCGTTCGCGAGTTGAACGCTTCATCTGAAACTGCCGAATGGCCGCGACTGCTTCAGTGAACATGCGCTCCAGATAGGGAAGCTGAACGATTCTGTGCCATTTATCCCGCACAGGGGTGAGATCGTGCACCTCCGCCACCGCAAACAGGCGTTCGTCTTTCGGATTGTCGTTGGCGACGGCATGCACCAGATAGACATCCTCTACCGACGGTAAACGTTTGATCTTGAAGTTTTTCAAACGCCATAAGTGCAGGCGTTCGCCCATCATGGGATGAACTCCACGGAACAGTTCCACCTCTTTGTAACCGCTCTCAAAAGGCTCGTATGTGAAGTGCTGCATGGCGCCGATACCGGGCTCGCCGGCGGAGCCTGCAACCGCTACCGCTACGCGACGAATGGCACGGGGAAATCCAGCCAAACTAATGACGGCTTCGATTTCGCCCTGTGTGTGCTCCGCTTCGGGCAGCGAGTCCTGCCTCCAGGTTAGGAAATCGAGGATGATGTCCTCGTGCTCCGGCACCTCAACCATGAACGGGAACAACGCGCGCATGGTTTCATCGAGTCGGGAGTACTCCGCATACGCCGTAAAGACATGAAGCTCTCTTGCGATCCTCTTCGTATTCCGCAGTTGCGAAACAATCTCCATTGACGGATAACGTGCGGAAGTTGGTCAGCCGGCGCGTGTAGTTGCGGTAGGTCACAACCTCCATCATGATTTGGCGCAAAGCGGGCGACGCGGAGGGAAACCTTCCCGCCAGCAGGCTGGCTAATCGGCTGCGGGCACTCGATCAGCGCCCGCGTGTGCTGGTGCAAATCCGGGGCATCAGGGTGGGCCGAGAGATAATCAAGGTGTTCTTCCATCGACGCATAAACCTGCTTGCGTGCGTGCTCGAAGGAGGGCTGTTCGAAGCAGCGATAACGCAACTCGCGAGCCAGATCGCTGACGCTGGGAAACAGCTCGCGCGTGATCGAGACCATGCGATCGAGCAAGGTTCGGAACGCATCGTCAACCGATGTCGTGTTCCGGGCTGCCAGGCGCCGCTGTAGAACGCACAGTACGGGCGCAATCTGCTGCTCGGCTTTCTGGTGCGATTTGTAGATCCACAGCAAGCACTCTTCCAGTTCAGGCGAGCGATCGAGTGTGGTGATTCCGTAGTGGGCCAAAGCTCGCTTGAGTGCTTTGACAAAGTCACGCGGCAACCCTTCACCCTGAATATCCAGCATGCGCAGATAGGAGAAAAGATAGGCCTCAGTGCTAGGCGACTCGCCACCAATCTGTTGGCTCGCCATTGGCTTCCTTCGGAACAAGGACCAAAGGTCGACGAAGATGTTAAGAATGGCGTCTTCCTGACAACGTATCTCGTCGTTGCACTCCACTTCCGCCATCTGCTTCCATTCGGCAACCAGGCGAGAGGCGTGTTCCGGGTTCACATCGAATCCCAGCATCAGCTGGCGAAGCTCATCCAGATTCTGCCGCCAGCGCAACTCGGCGGTTTGTCCATTGCTGTGGGGAGCAAGCGACGCGCCAAACGATATCCGCTCCGTCGAGTCGGTGGCGGCCCGGGCGGCATCGGGTTCGATCTGCAAAAGAGGATCGCCGGTGGATACCTGGACATTAGGTATCGTCATGACCTGGCGAATTCTTCCCGGAAATGGTGCGACCACCTGGGTTTCCATCTTCATGGCCTCGAGCACGGCCAGCCGGTCGCCGGTTGAAACCGTATCGCCCGGCTTGACCGCAATGGAAACCACGACGGCTGGAGACGGCGCTCGCACTACTCCGCCGTCGTCGCGATCGATGCGGTGTGAGACTCCGTCCATCTCCATGCGGAAGCTCGACCCCTGCTCCACCGACACCACATGAAAGCGTTGCCCGAAGACGGTGAGCCAACACTCGAAAGACCCAATCGGCTCCACATGAGCGGCAATGCACGATCCATCTACCTCAATCCGGTATTGCCGCAGTCCCAAACGGTATACCTTCATGGAGTATGCGTTATCGCCATAGCGCAGCTCGACGGCATGGCCTGTCTCACTGCGAACCTGGGGCCTGCCGCGCAGCGCCGAAGCATAAAACTGGGAGTGTTCCACCCGCAGCTCAGATTCATAGGACTTGATCGCGGCCATGACGAGCGCAACGTCAACGTGCTGGCGAGAGATGTGCTGGCCGCTATTGGCCAGCCGATCCATCCAGCCGATGTCGACCTCGCCTGTCTGGACTTCAGCCTGGCCTAGCAGGTGCAGCAAAAATGCGCGATTGCTCACGCCGCCCTTGATGACCACAACGCTCTCGTGCAGCACCCTCTGCAACCGTGACAGAGCCTCCTTGCGGTTGTGCCCGACGGCGATGATCTTGGCGATCATCGAATCGAATTCGGCGGGGATGGTGTCCCCTTCCTCCACGCCGGTGTCGATGCGCACGCCCGGTCCCGTCACCATGCGGAAGCGCTCGACCAGGCCGGGCGAAGGCGCAAAGCCGTTATTGGGATCCTCAGCATTCAGGCGCACTTCGATGGCATGGCCAACCGTCGAGGGCGGATCGCCCTCCAGGCGCCCGCCACGTGCGACATGGATCTGCAGCTTGACCAGATCAAGCCCGGTGGTACATTCCGTTACCGGATGCTCGACTTGCAAGCGCGTGTTCATCTCCATGAAGACGAAGCGTTGCTGCTTCGGCTCATAGAGAAACTCGACAGTGCCCGCATTGTGATAGCCGGCCGCCTGGCTCAAACGGACGGCGATGCCGCGCAACTCCTGGTCCTGTTCCCGAGTGAGCGCGGGCGACGGCGCCTCTTCCAGGATCTTCTGGTGACGACGCTGAATGGTGCAATCGCGCACCCCCACAGCCCAGGTTGTTCCGAAGTGATCGGCGATGATCTGGACCTCAACGTGGCGTGCGCCGGTTACGGCCTGCTCCAGAAAAACGGTAGGATCGCCGAATGCTTTGAAGGCTTCGGCGCGAGCGCCGGCGAACGCAGCCTCCAATTCGCCGGAAGCATGCACCCGGCGAATACCGTGACCTCCGCCCCCGGCTGTGGCCTTGATGAACACCGGGTAGCCAAGGCGCTCGGCATGACGCCAGGCGTCGGCCAGCGTCTCTACCGGTCCGCCGCTCCAGCCGGCAACAGGTGTCTGGGCCTGCTCGGCGAGTCGTTTCGACGAGATCTTGTCGCCCAGAAGCCGCATGACGTCGCCGTCCGGGCCAATGAACACAATTCCCATCTCGCGGCAGAGATCGGCGAATTGCGCGTGCTCCGCCACGAAGCCCCATCCCACCCAGACCGCTTCAGCCCGAGCCGTTCTTAAGGCACGCTCCAGGTGAGCGTAATCGACATAACAGCTTTTGAGGTGGTGGGTGTTGGGATCGGCGATCTGCGGCGCACCCAGTGACACGGCCTCGTCCGCCTGGCGCACGAACATTGCGTGACGATCAGGATCGGTGAACAGGGCGATGCTGCGCAGCGCTGTGCCGTGCTCCTGGTTGAACTCACGTGCCGCGTGGATGAAGCGCATCGCCGCTTCACCCCGATTCACGATGGCGATCCGTTCAAACTTCTGTTGCATAGCCGTCACCCATTCAGCTCGTCAGCCACGAGCTGCTGGTTACGAAGTGACCGGTTGAAGAGACATTGCGTCTCGTAGCGCTTGCAGCGGTTCGGTATCTACGCTGGAGGGGACCTGCGCGGTGCGATAGCCGTCCAGCCGCAGGTAGCGGTTTCCTTCAGCGTCTACCACTTCCGCATCGAACGTTCCCGCGGCGGGATGTGGAGTGACCAGGGCGTAGTAAGCGTGGTGGTCAGTCAGATCTGGACCGTGCAGCCATGACACACCCTGCACTTGCAACGGCAGACCCATGCGGTGCTGCACTAGCCATTTCCCACAGCCCGGCGGTCTGGAAGCAGAGCTCGATGAGCCTGGGGGCGATGAGCGTGTGCCGGTCCGATGGCGTGCATTCATCCGGCAAGGTTGGCGTGAACTCGCCAACCACATGCTCGCCGTCCCACCATGCTTTTGCCAGCACCTGGTAGGCAGGGCCGTGGAAGTAAATCCGGTAGATGTGCGCAGCGTCGACGATGCCTTCAGCTGACAGCTGCGGCTTGGGTCCGATGACCGCGCTGGGTGTTTGTTGACTCACCCGTACTCGGGCGGTGAAGTGCGTCGTCTCCTGTGGTTCGGTTTGCCCCGTCAGTTTGCGGCGGCCAAAGAGCCGGCAGTCCGCGATTAGCTTGTCACCTTGGGCATATAGGTTCGCCTGGATCATTACCGCCCGGGGCTCGTCCTTGTAGAACTTGAACGGCGCCAGGAAATTCACTTCCTCGATCGCTTCGATGTGCCAGCCGGGATGCAGGCACAGGGCCGCTTCCGCGAATGCCTCGATGCCCATGACACCTGGCAACACGGGAATGCCGTCGATTTGATGGTCATACAGGAACGGCTGCACCTTAGGATCCAGGGTGGTCTCCATGGTCAGCCCGTTGTAGATGCCGAGTCCGGTGATTTTGCCGACCATTGGACCTTGGGCGGCCAGAATCTCGCCTCGACGCGCCCAAGGCTGCGGTGTCCAGACCGCCTGTGACGTCCCACTCGTTCAGCAAACTGCCGAGGCGCTGTGCGATGAGGACCTCGCCGGATCTACCGCCCGCCGTGAGTTCGCGGCGGATTACCGGAATGCCAGCATCGGGCGGGACCATGTCGATGCCCGCCAGTTCCATCATCTTGGGAATAGAGCCGCGCGTCGCCATCCCGATGCCGCCCCATGCCGACCAGTCAATCACGATGCCGCGCGTCTGCGGCCGCGTGGTGCGGAAGCTGGAAGTGTATTTGCAAAGCAGATCGTTGGCAGCACTGTAGTCGGTCTGGCCGCCGTTACCGAAACGCCCGGCAACGGAGCTGAACGCCACGGTCGCTGCCAAGGGCATGCTGCCGATCGCATGCAGCAGATTGAACCAGCCGTCGGCCTTCACGTCGAAGACGAGATCGAATTCGCGCTGGTCCTTATCGGGCAGGAAGTGGCTACGCTCCAGCCCGGCAGCATGCAGCAACACGTCGATGCGGCCGCTCTTCTGCCGGACCTGATCGATGACTTTGGCCACGCCGCTCGCGTCTGCGAGATTGACGCTGAAGTAGTGCGGCGTTCCGCCGGCTGCGCGCACGGCATTGATCGCGCTTAGGGCTGCGTGAGCGCGCTCCAATGCGGCCAGTTCTTTTTCGATCAGTGCCGGAGTAGCGCGTTCGCCACGTGCCTGCATGCGGGCGAACAGATCGCGCTTGAGGTTGTCTTTGTCGCTGACAAATCGCGCAAGATCGGGATTGTTCGCGTCGGGCTCGGGTACCAGATCGAGCAAGTAGAAGGTGCCTCCCGAAGCCGCAGCCAGGTCCGCGGTGATGGCCGAGACGATGCTGCCCGCGGCCCCCGTGATCACGAAGACGCTGTTCTTGTTGAGCGCCAGGCCGGGCTGGCCATCGTCCGCGGTCTGTTCCTGCAGACCTACGGTCCAGCGCAATCCGTTCTTGTAGCCGATTTCGACTGCGCCGTTGTCGCGGAGGGTTTCTCCGATCAGGATGGCCGCGATCTCCGAAACATCGCGATCGGCTGCGAAATCGACAGCTTTCACCAGCGCGTCCGGACGTTCGCGCTTGTAAGCTTTGGTGAATCCCGATACTGCGCCGCCCATGGGAGCGAATGCGCCGGCTGCGTCATAGCCATGCTGGCCGCCAAGACGTGTTGCTGCGACCAGGAACGTGCCGGGAGCGGCGATCTGGTCGTAGAGTTTGCGCATGGTGATGTAGAGCGACTTCACACGCACGCGCAACGATTCCTGCCAGTTCGCAGCATCCATACTGTCAAGAGGTCCTTCGTTGTCCAGCGCGGGCAGCCAGTAGATGCCCTGCACCGGGCCCGATGCTAGCCAACTTTCCAGCGTTTGCAACAGAGCGTCTGCGCTGGGCGTGCCGGTGATGGGGAGAACTTCAACCTCTTTCTGCCGTAGTTGCTCGGCCAGAGATTTTGCTACGCCACCGTCGTCAGACATGACGATCACGCGGCTTCCGCGGCCGAACGTTACTCCCGTCGTCTTGCACATTGTGAGCGGCGGCCGCAGGGTAGGCACAGGTACGCGACGGGGGATGGCATTCGCTGCCTCGAAGCCGAGAATTGGCGGAGCAGCGACGGCGGGCGCGGCGGCGGGGATTGCGTTCGCGGCGCTTGCTACGGGAGCGTTAGCGGCGGCAGCTCCTCGCTGGGCAAACTTGACCACGTGCGCGAGCGTGGGAAAGTCGCGTAGCTTCAAGTTTTCATCTCGAGAAATGTTGTAGGCCCCGCGCACCGAGGCAAACATCTCCGCCTGCTTCACCGTGTCGATTCCCAGATCGGCTTCCAGGTCCAGATCGAGGTCGAGCATTTCCTTGGGATAGCCAGTCTTCTCGGCAACAATTTCCAGGACTCTCTCCTGGATCGCCTGGTCCGTCGCGACGGTATTGATAGTTTGAGGAGCCGCAGGCGTTGGCGTGGGAATGGATGCGGGAGAGGATGCATTCTCCGGCTGCTGGGTGGCAATTGCGGGCTGCTGGACGCTTCCGCCAGCCAGGTCGGGCCGCATTTCGTAAACAAACCGAATGACGTGGCCAATCGTTGGATAGTCGCGCAGCTTGCGATTTTCGTCGCGCGGGATGTTGTAAAGTTCGCGGATGGCCGCGAACATCTCCGCCTGCTTGACGGTATCGACGCCGAGGTCCGCCTCCAGGTCGAGATCGAGATCAAGCATGTCACTGGGATAGCCAGTCTTCTCCACCACCAGCGCCAGGACGCTATCCTTCACCGAGTTGTCCGGTGCGACGGCAGCAATGGGCGGCGAAGAAACGACGGCGGTCGAAGGATTTGCGAAGACAGCATCAGAAGTTGATGCCACGCTGGGGGGGGCAGCGGGAGGCCCGGACGCCGCGGCCCGTTGCTCGGGCTTAGGCGCGGACTGAACTCCGCCGGCCAGGTCGGGGCGCTTCTCGTACACGAAGCGAATTACATGGGCCAGCGTGGGATAATCGCGCAGCTTGACGTTCTCGTCGCGCGGAATGCCGTAACTCTCGCGAATGGCTGCGAATAGCTCGGCCTGCTTAACTGTGTCGACGCCGAGATCGGCTTCCAGGTCGAGTTCCGGATCCAGCATCTCTTCCGGATAGCCAGTTTTCTCGACGACCAGCGCCAGAATGCGCTCCTTGACCGCGGGGTCACGCCGTGTCGCAGCAGCCGACTCTGCGGTCACGATGGGGGCGGGCACGGCTGGTGCAGCCGCTTCCGGTGCAGTCGCCGGCTGCGAAGTCTTCGGCGCGGCCGGAGTTCCGCCTGCCAGGTCAGGCCGCTTCTCATACACGAAGCGAATTACATGGGCGAGAGTGGGATAGTCGCGCAGCTTGACGTTCTCATCTCGCGGAATGCCGTAGGTCTCGCGGATGGCGGCAAACAGCTCGGCCTGCTTGACCGTGTCGACGCCGAGATCGGCTTCCAGGTCGAGTTCCAGATCCAGCATTTCTTCTGGATAGCCAGTCTTCTCCACCACCAGCGCGATGATGCGTTCCTTCACCGAACCGCTCGGCGTTGCAGCCGCAACGGGTGCGGAAACAGCAGTAATGTTAGCGATCACTGGATTCGCGATCGAAGCGGTCGCCACTTGTCCAGCCGCCATAGCAGCTGCTGCAACTGGCGTTTCTGCCGCCTTCGGCGAAGCGACTTGCTCCGTTCTGGCCGCTGGCACTCCACCTGCCAAGTCGGGCCGCTTCTCGTACACGAAGCGAATGACATGCGCCAGGGTGGGATAATCGCGCAGCTTGACGTTCTCATCGCGCGGGATGCCGTACGTCTCGCGGATGGCTGCGAATAGCTCGGCCTGTTTAACTGTGTCAACGCCGAGATCAGCTTCCAGGTCAAGCTCCAGATCCAGCATTTCTTCTGGATAGCCAGTCTTCTCCACCACCAAGGCGAGAATGCGCTCCTTCACCGATTCGCTCGGCGCAGATTTAGCCGGTGCTGGCGGTGTGGCGGGTTGGACTTCCACAACCTGCTTCGCAGTTTCAACATGCGCCGATGCTGGCGCTGGCTTGGACTCGGCAACCGCAACCGGTTCGGGTGTTGGCTTCACAACAACTGTTGCTTTCGGCGCTGGTGCCGTCGTCGCCGCCACGGCCTGTCTTGATGACGCTGGCGTCGGCGCCGCCTGAGTTGGAGTCGCAGCCGGCTTCGAATCTTCATCCGGCGTTGCCGCTCGTGCCCACGGCCCCTGATCACGCACGCGCAATGTCCGCTTGACGACTTCCAATTCCGTAGTCGGGTATCCGGCAACGCGGCTTAGCCAGCCGTTCCATACAACCGGATCGGCGACGCGGTAAGCGTATCCGAGGGAGGTGGGGCCGCGGCGCACGCCATCTTTGGTCGGCACCCAATGCAGCAGCATCATGCTGATCTGCGAGCCGAAGCCCGCGCCCAGATGCAGCGCGTATTCCACCGGATAGGAACCGCCTTTGGACAGGTTCAGCGGACCCAGCTCGGGGTCGACTTCCTTGAAGTTCGCAACCGGAGGCACCAATCCCGTCTCCAACGCCTTCACTGCAAGCACATCTTCGATGCCGGTTGCCATGGCGTGGCCGGTCAAGCCTTTGGTATTGGCCACCACGATTTGATCGGCATTGTCGCCGAAGACGCGACGCAGGGCGTGGACCTCCGCCGAGGCGCTGCCGCCGCGAGCGGGGGTATAAGTCTCGTGGGATACGAAAACCATTTGCGGCGCTATCTGTTGACGTTGAATCCCGCCGTGCGCTTCCGCCTGGGCGACCAGGTGTTCCATAACCTGACCGATATGCTGCACATCAAGGCGAGTTCCATGGAAGGCGCTGTTGGCGGTCACCGTACTTAGGACTTCACAGATGGGTTGAATACCGCGTTCGCGCGCGGCTTCAGCGCTCTCAACCACCAGCGCCGCGGCGCCCATGCCCATAATCAAACCGTGACGCCGGCGGTCGAAGGGAACGGCAGCTTCTTCCACCACTTCATCCGTGGCCGCGGCTCCGCTGGCCAGGAAGCCAGGGCCGAACCACCCGATCATGTTGTCGGAGGTAACGTCGTCAGCCGAGATGACAATCACGCGGCGGCAGCGGCCGGCCCGAATCCAATCCTCGGCGAGCGAGACTGCCTGCGCAGTCGTCGCGCAAGCAGCGTTGATCTGCGTGTTGGGACCGCGTGCCCCGATGAGTTCGGCGAACTGCGAGTGTCCCATCGACAGAACTCTGAGCAGGAAGCGCCGGTCAAAGACGTATGGGTTCTGCTCGATGGCCGCGCGCAATTCGTCGATGCGTCGCGCGACCTGCTGCCCGAGGATGGAATGTCCGTTCGAGGTCTGGGCGCCCCACTTTTCCAGCATCGCCAGTTCTTCACGCCGGGCGTGGTCGGCGAAATAGCCAGACATGATTTCCGCATAAGAGTCGTAGCCGGGAAATGCGGAACCGAAGATTACTCCGGTATCGTCACGCATGACGTCGGGCAAGCCCCAGCGCTCGGGAAGCTGCGTACCCTTGGTTGTCGTCTTATAGCGCATCACCAGCGGAATGCCAGCGTCGCGGAGGGCGTCGATTCCGGCAGCAATTGCCAACCGCGTCACGCGGTCCAGAGCAGCCAGGTGCTCGGCAGGAACGCCGAATTCGCTCTCCAGATCGAAAGCGCCACCGCGGCCAGCCAGCTTGATGACATCGGCCACATCCGTGATGGACTCGAATGTGGGCTCGCCCTTTTCGCTCTTAACCAGGCGCCGGATGCGTTTGTCCAGCATGGCCTGGCGGAACTCGCCGGGAATCGGGCGGATGAATTGGTCGCCGCGCAAAATGCGTTCCATGTTGCCGTCGTCGAAGATGTGCTCCGTACCGGGCAGCCCCAGGGAGGCTCCGGTGATGGTGACGGGGACGAAAGTCGACTCCGGCTTTTGGCCGTGATAGATCTCCCAGCTGCGATCGAGCACGCCGGCGAAGAGACGTCCGAGTTCGGCGAAGCGGTCGCCGTCGGAAGATATTGCTGCCATGGCAGCGGCTCCATTCCTCGGCACTATCGCTACGGCAGCGACGGTCGATGCAGGCGTGTGGGCTGCGGTCGCGTCGGGATCCTGGACCGCCAGCGTGACGATCGAAGGCTTTTCGCCAGCGACGGGTTTCCGGGCATCCACTTGCGCGGGAGCAGCGGATACCGAGGCCTTTGCCGGAGCTTCGATGGAAGCCTCGGCAACCCCGCGGCCTAACCCCGCGGCATAAAGTCCACATAGCGCCTGATTGAATGCGGTCAGGTCGTCCAGCTTGGGATGATTGGTGAACAGGGACACGACGTCACTGTCGCTGCCGAGCACATCCTCGGCAAATCCCTGTAAGGCTTTCTTCGGTCCGACTTCGACGAAGACACGCGCTCCAGCGTTGTACAGCGTGCGCAGGCCTTTGATGAATTGCACCGGCGCGGCTACCTGTTTTGCGAGCAGATCGATCATCCTGGGCGCAACGTCAGCACCGGTGGGATAGAACTCTCCGTCCACGTTGGCGACGATCGGGATGATTGGGGACTGAAGGTGCAGTCGCTCCAGCATCCCCCGCAACGGCACGCTTGCCCCTGCCACAATCGAAGTATGGAAGGCGTGACTGACCGACAACTCCACCACGTTGTAGCCGGCCTGGAGGAAGATTTGCGAAGCCTGCGCAACTGCCTCGCTGGCGCCGCCAATGACTGATTGAGTGTTGCTGTTGACGTTAGCGATGACGACGTAGCCGTCAACTGTCTTGAGAATGCGCTCGACTTCGGCAATGGGCGCGAAGACAGCCGCCATTTTGCCCTTATCCGTAACGGCCACGCTAGCCATCCCGCGGCCGCGTGCACTAACCGCGTCCAGCCCGTCTTCGAAAGAAAGTCCACCGGAGGCCACCAGCGCCGCATACTCACCCATGCTGTGTCCCATGGTCATGTCGGGCTGAATGCCATAAACGGCCAGCAGCCGGGTCATGGCAATGTCTGCCGTCAGCACCGCCGGTTGTGTGATTTCCGTCTGACGCAAACTTTCTTCCGACGCCGCCAGGGCAACAGGATCCGCTTTGTCAACGAAGACAAAGTCACTGAGCGGCTTGCCCAACATCGGCGTCATAATGCGATCGGCGTCTGCGAAGGTCTCGCCGACAATCGGCTCTATCTTGCGAATACCACGCAGCATGTTTACGTACTGCGAGCCCTGCCCTGTATAGAGGAATGCGACCTTGGGCGCGGGACCGTGCCCGCGAAAAATTCCCTGGGCGCGAATTGCTTTCCAGAATGCGGCTTGATTCGCCTGAAAGGCTTTGAGCGCGATGCCGCACTTGGTGGCCAGGTCGGTGGCGTCGGCGTAGTCAATCGCCACGCGCTCTGGGGCGCGCAGATCGGATTCTGCCGGCGCGGAAGGTGCAGGGGCGTTACCGGCTTGGGCGGCTTTCTGTATTGCGGTGAGCCGCTCTATCAATGTGGTGCCTGAGGCAGCGCCAATTACCAACGCTCCGCGCAGCGGCGCCTTGTTCGCGAACTCAACAGCAACAGCGGTTGCGACAGGAGCAGCGGCAGCAGCGGGTACTACATTGCTGACTTGCATGGGAACTTCCTTGGTCACCGAAGGCGGTGTTGCGGGTACAGAAATCGAGTGCTTGCCGTTTCCGTTTAGCTTGCCGGGAAGGTACTCTTCCATCACCATGTGGAAGTTCGTGCCTCCGAAACCGAAGGCGCTAACACCAACCCGGCGTGGGAGATCGTTGGGCACTGTCCACGGCTTCAGCTCGGTGTTGACGTAGAGCGGGGAGTGAGCGAAGTCAATGTCGGGACTCGGATGCTCGCAATGCAGGCTGGGCGGCAGGACCTTGTTATGCAGCGCCAGGGCGGCTTTTAACATGCCGGCTGCGCCGGCCGCGCCTTTGAGATGTCCAATGTTCGATTTGACCGAACCCAGCGCTACCGAGTGAGCAGGAAGACTGGTGCTGCCGAGCACGTCGGCCATGCTCTGGGCTTCGACGACATCGCCGACGCGGGTCGAAGTGCCGTGACCTTCAATCAATGTGGCCGTCGCGGGAGACAAGCCGGCATTCTGCCAGGCGCGCTCGACGCAAAATTTCTGACCGATGGGATTGGGCGCGGTAATGCCTTTGCCTTTGCCATCGCTCGACCCGCCAATGCCGCGCAGCACGGCGTAGATCTTGTCCTGGTCGCGCTCGGCATCAGCCAACCGCTTGAGAATGAAGATCGCCGATCCTTCGCCCATGACAAAGCCGTCCGCTCCTTCGGCGTAGGGCCGGGTTCCGGTTGCAGACAGGGCGCCGATCTTGCAAAACTTAACGAACGTGGGCGCTCCCATGTTGCGGTCGACGCCGCCGCTGACCGCTACATCGAAGTCGTTCTGGATCAGGCCTTCCGCCGCGGAACTGATCGCCGCCATGGCCGACGCGCATGCGGCATCGCATACGAAGTTGGGGCCGTGAAAGTTGTAGAGGTTGGCAACGCGGCCGGCCATGCAATTGGCCAGTTCGCCGGGCATAGTGTCTTCGGTGATAGGCGGAATGTGCTGCCCCATACGCTGTGCGAACTGCTCGGAGATCTCGCGCTGCACCGCCGCTGGCAGACCGGCAAAACTGGGAGTCTCCGTCAGTTCGTGGGCATACTCGGGGAAGAACACGCGGAGCGAACTGCGGTAATGTTTTTCTCCGGCCATAGCATTGCCAAGAATCACCGCGGTGCGATCGAGATCGAGCGGCCGTTTGGGATAGCCGTAGTCTTCCAGGGCTTCACGCGTGCAGGCGACCGCCCATTTCTGCGCCACGTCCATGGCATCGGCCACGCGCGGCGGGATGGGCAAGCGCCACTTCATCGGATCCCAGGTGTACTCGCGCACCCAGCCGCCGATCTTGGAATAGGTCTTATCGGGCGCGGCGTGGTCGGCGTCGTAATAGAAGGAAGTGTCCCAGCGATCAGGTTGGACCTCACTGATGCTGTAGCGGCCGGTCTTCACGTTGTTCCAGAACGCGGGAACATTCGGGGCGTCGGGCAGGATCGCTCCCACCCCCACAATTGCGATCGCGCGGTATGCGGTGTTTTCCATGATGACATTCCTCTTGAGGTAAAACGGGCATCGGTCGGGAAGGAGGACAGACGCCCGCTCTACAGCTAACGGTGGAGGAGTACTTCCGTGACTTCTTCGGCGGCGTGCTTCTTCACGCGTCCGTACAGCACGTCGGCGACGTAATCCATGTCAGCGATCAGGCCAGCCTGCGCGCGGTGGATCGCCGGCAGCTGGAGTGCCGCTTCGAACGCGGGCATCTCGGCATCGCTTACGCCGCCCGCGCCGACGATGCAGCTCAGACCGCCCTGCGCGACTTTCATAGCGGCCTCGCGGGCAAAGATTCGGCTGATGGCCGCCAGTGCGGTTGCGTCGAAGCGATCGTTGGCCTTCTCGTTGACTCTGCCTTCAGCCACCAGCGCGGCCCGCCGTGCCAGAGTTGCGGCACACTCGGCGTAGGCGATCCACTCGCCGATGCGCAGCAGAACGTGTTGGTAGCGCGTCAGCCGATTGGCCCGGGCTTTCTCCATCACCTCGGCCAGCGCGTGCAGGGCCAGCGCGGCTACGTCTGCACCGACGTTGGGATGGGCGGCATGCAGCGCTTCAACCTGCTTAGCGCGATCGTGATAATGCTGTCCGCGCGTCTTCAAGTGAAGTTGCCAGCGGTCGCGGCTGATGGTCATCTCCATGATCTCGGAGGTGCCTTCATAGATCCGGGTGATGCGAACATCACGGCTGACTTTCTCCACCATGTATTCGTGGGTATAGCCGTAGCCGCCGAGTGCTTGAATGCTGGCATCGGCAGCGGCATCGCCGGCTTCGGTCGACATGTACTTGGCGATTGCGCCTTCGGTGTTCAGGCTGCCTTCGTTGGCGGCATCGATGCGCTCGGCAGTTTCCTCGATGAAGGCGCGGCCTGCTTCCAGGTGGACAACATGCGGCACGATCAGCTTGTGGGTGTAGCCTTGCTTCTCCGATAGCGGAGTTCCACCCTGAATGCGTTTGGTGGAGTAAGGAATCGCGCGATCGAGGGCCGACCAACCAGCGCCAAGTCCGAAGGCCGCGACCATCACACGCGTGTAACCGAAGACCATCTGGGCCTGTATCAAGCCCTGGCCTTCCACGCCGCCGACGAGTCGTTCGGCGTCGACATAGACGTCGTTGAGCGCCAGCGCTGCCGTGTTGCTGAGACGGATGCCGTGCTTGTCCTCGGGCTCGTCATGAGCAAAGCCCTTGGTATCTTTGTCTACGATGAACCAGGTTGGTCCAGCGGGCGTGCTGGCCAGGATTGTGTAATGGTCCGCTATGCCGCCGTTCGAGATCCACTGCTTGCTGCCGTTGATCTTGTAGCCGACGATTTTGCCGTCTTTTTCGACACGGTCGGCTGTGGTTTTCAACGCGCCCAGGTCGCTGCCGGCGTCGGGCTCGGTCGCGCCGTAGGCGAACAGCACGCCCTCGTCGGCGATCTTGCCCAGCCACTTCTTCTTCTGCTCTTCTGTAGCGCCAAAGGTTATGGGATCACTGCCCAGGAAGGTGGCGAACAGGGAAGTGGCGACGCCCAGATCGATGCGCGCCATCTGTTCGCAGATGAGATAGACGTCGAAAGTGCTTCCGCCCATCCCTCCGTACTCTTCGGGAATAAACAGGAGTTGAATGCCAAGCTTGTCGGGGTCGCTCATGTGGCGAACGATCTCCACTGGGCATTCGTCGCGTTCGTCCAGGGCGATCAACTCTTCATCGGGCAGACGCTTTTTGGCGAAATCGCGGAGCGATTTCAAACTGAGTTGCAGAGTTTTCTTGGTAAGCATGTGTGAAGCCTTTCGTCCCAGAATCTAGAAATCGTTTTCACCACGGAGACACGGAGGGCACGGAATTTCTTAGATCAGAAGTTCTCCGTGATTCCCGTGTCTCCCTGGTGAATTCCTCATCTTGGTGGGCGATTTACGCCGTTACCTTCTTCGCTTCGCGAACTTTTTCGGTCAACTCCGGCAGGAACTCCAGCATGTCGGTGACGATCCCAACCTCGGCGACCTGGAAGATTGGCGCCTTGGGGTTCTTGTTGATGGCCACGATGAACGGATTGCCTTTGAGTCCGGCCAGGTGCTGGAACGATCCGCTGATGCCGCAGGCCAGATAGATCTTGGGCTTCACGGTCTGGCCGGATGAGCCGACCTGGCGCGACTTGGGCAGCCACTTGGCATCGACTACCGGACGCGAACAGCTCACTGCCGCTCCCATTGCTTCGGCAAGTTCTTCGACGATCGCGATGTTGTCTTTCTCGCCGATGCCGCGGCCCACGGAGACAAGGACCGGTTCCTTGCTGATGTCGACGTCGCCAGCCTCGGGCACAATTGTCGTCAGGTAACGCCGCTTGGCGGTGAGGGTGCCAATTGCGGCGGACTTATCGACAATCTTTCCCGCGACAGCCGCTCCGTCGACCGGCTTAAAGGCTCCCGGACGCAGGTTGATCACCGCACCCGCAGAGATGTTGCAGCGGACATGGGCGCTCACCTGTCCGCCGAATTCCTGGCGAACGACTTTGAGGTTGGTCCCGTCCACGCCATCAATCTCCACAACGTCGGAGACGAACGCGGCATTTAGCTTTATCGAGAGCCCCGGCCCGAGATCAATTCCGAAGTGATTGTGAGGAACCAACACCAGGCCACCCGTGGGCAGGATTTTCGTCAGCGCCTGGCGAACCAGCTCAGCATTCGGATACGCAAGGTTGTCGCCCGCGATCTTCCAGACTTCGGAGTAGGAGGCGGACAGGGTGTTGCAGACGGTGTCGAGTTCTGCGCCTGAGCCAGTGACAACCGCCGTGACAGACGCCGCGGGATCAATCTTCTTTGCAGCTGCCAGCAGTTCGGCGGCAGAATCGTCAATCACGCCGCTCTTATGCACGATGTAGGCGAAAATGCGAGCTGTCATTGCAGGCCTCCTTTGGCTCTCATCAGCTCAATGAGCTTGTCGGCAATCTCTTCGTTGCTGCCGTCGAGGATTTCGGCGCCCTTGCCGAGCGCCGGGACGAAGTAGTCGTCGCGTTTCACGGTGGCGGCGGCTTCGCCGACAGCACTTGTGTCCACTCCCAGGTCCGAGGCGCTATAAGTAGGAATCTCCACCGAAGCGACCTGGCGGATGCCCCGCATTCCGACATAGCGCGGTTCGTTAATGCCGGTCTGGATGGACAGCACGCAGGGCAGATCGATCTCGCTCATCTCGCGGTTGCCGCCTTCGATCTCGCGGCTGATCTTCAGCTTGCTGCCGTCAAGGACCTCGATGGAGTTCACCAGCGAGGCGAAAGGATAGTCGAGCATCGCAGCCAGCATCCCGCCCACCTGCGCGCCGCCGTCCTCGGCCTGCACACCGGTGAGGACGAGGTCGAATTTCTGCTTCTGCACAAAGCCTTTCAGCACGGTTGCGATCCCCTTGCCATCCGATCCGTTGAAGGCGTCGTCGGAAAGCAACACACCGTGATTGGCGCCCATGGCCATCTCGCGGCGCAGGATCTCTTCGTCCTCGTCGCTGCCGACGGTAGCGACGGTGACGTTGCCACCGGATTTGGCGACGATTTGCAATGCCTCTTCCACCGCATAGTTGTCTGGTTCGTTGATGGAATAAACCAGATCGTCGCGTTCGATGTCATTGCCCGCACTGTTGAGTTGAATCTCGTTCTCCGAAGTGTCGGGTACTCTTCTGGCGCAAACTAGAATCTCCACTTCACCCTCCGCGAGCTTGGGCTAAAGCCCAAGGATTTTTATACGGTCTTGTCGGCACGACTAAAGTCGTGCCCTGTTACAAACCATCGCCGCTACCGAGGCCGTGCCCTGACACGCAGCGTCCCAAATGCGGCTCTGTTTGCAGCGTGTAAAGCGCGCTCTCATACAAAGCGTTCGTGACTCGCTGAACGCCTCATGCATTCACTTCACTAAGCACGGCTGCTGCAGGCATCTCCGCCGTCGGACGTTCGCGCACCAACTGTTGATCGACCAATTCCGTCAGGTCGATGGCGGTCATCTTGCCTTCCATGCCCGCTACCTTGATCGCATCTTCGATGTTCACCATGCAGAACGGGCAGGCCGTCACGATCACATTCGCGCCGGCTTCGGCGGCCATTCGTACTCGTTTCACGCCGATCCGTTCGTCTTCCTGTGGCTCGTAGAACAACATGAGCCCACCACCGCCGCAGCAGAATGAGCGATCGCGGCAGCGTTGCATCTCCACGCGCTTCAGGCGAGGAATCGCGTCCAATACATCGCGCGGATCGTCGTATACCTGGTTGTGCCGGCCGAGATAGCAGGGATCGTGATACGTGTAAACGTTGTTTGCGTTTTCGATTGCATTCAGGTGCAGCTTGCCGGACTTAACTTCGCGCGAAATCAACTGGCTGATGTGCTCCACCGGAGGCATGTCTTTGTAGTCGTGCTTCAGGGCGTTGAACGCGTGCGGATCGGAGGTCACGATGCGCTTGACGCCGGAAGCTTTGATGGCGTCGGAGTTGTGGTCGCGCAGCGCCATGAACAGCGTCTCTTCGCCGAAGCGACGCACGTCGTGACCGCTGTCCTTCTCGGCTGCGCCGAGGATCGCGAAGTCCTCGCCAGCCTCGGTTAGAATGCGCGCGGTGGCGCGACCTATGGCCTGGATGCGGTCGTCGTACGAGGTAATGCTGTCGACGAAGAACAAAGTCTCGGCACTGGCGCTTCCATTGAGGACTTTGACCTGGCAGCTCTGCTGAAACTCTTTTTCCTTAGTCCAGTCGGCTTTCTTCTTTTCCATCTTGCCGTAGGGATTGCCGCGGCTCTCCAGCGCTTTCAGCGCCTTCTGGATGGATTTGGGCACGTTGCCGTCATCGACCATGCCGCGCCGCAGGTCGACAATCTTGTCGATGTACTCGATCAGGAGCGGACATTCTTCTTCACAGGCGCCGCAGGTGGTGCACGACCAGATTTCGTCTTCCGAGTAAATGCCGCCCGACCAGCGCGTGGCTATTGTTGGATTTGCCGAAGACGGGGAAGTGCTCGAAGGCGTAGTCGCGCGCCTTGGTGGTGAGGAACCTGGGCGATAACGGACGCCCTGCCGCATTTGCCGGACAGTTGTCGGAGCAGCGCCCGCAGTCGGCGCAGGAGTAGAAATCCAGCATGTGCTTCCAGGTGAAGTCTTCAAACTTCTTCACGCCGAAAGATTTCACCTGATCGAGTTGGCTGTCGCTGACGCCCCAGCGCACTGGCTTCACGGTTCCACGATCGAGCTTGGCGAAGAACACGTTGAACAGCGAGGTTTCCACGTGAAACTGAATTCCGAAGGGCCGATAGCAAAGCAGGAAGTAGAACGTTAGAACGTCGACGAGATATGCGCCGAGGTGGACGTTCCACAGAGTTGCAAGCGAAGCGGACGCGAAGACATCTCTTAGCAGCCACGGCAGCGACAGGACCGGAAGAAACTCGGGGGCCATGCCGCGCTGCATCTGGATTGCTGCCCGGCTGGCTTCGAACAGGCTCTCTGAAGTCATCAGGAGCGCAATCAGTCCTAATAAGAAGATGGCGTCGCCGGGATGGCCTTTGCCAAGCTTAGCTGGAACGGAATAGCGCGCGGGCTTGAAAAACACGCGGCGCACGGCGGCCGCCGACACCGCCAGGAAGACGATGGTCGCGGCGTAGTCGGCAACGATGTCGTACACGCGAGCGATTGCGCTCGGCTCCGCGAAATCATGCGACAGCCCGAAGATCAGCAGATAGAAAGCACGCGTGGCCAGAATGATGAAGCCGGCAAATATAAAAAGGTGGAGGGTGCCTGCAACCCGATAGCGCGGGTGCTTCCATTGGCCGAACCAGAACTTCAGGAGCTGTTTGCACCCGAAGCCAGGGGTGGTCGAGGCGAAGATCGCGCTCCGCTCGAATGAGTGGTGCAACACGCTTTGCTACGATGTAGGCAAAGCACGCGAGTCCCAGGAGTTGGAGTATCGGGAACAGGACGGAGGCCGGAAGTTGCCGGTTGAGGGTATATTCGAAAATGAGTACGCAACCTATCACAGAATGGCATCTCCTCTTCGTGGCCAGATGCGGTACCCGCGATGACGACGAAGTACTTCAGACGGAGAGTTGTCCGTTCGCTATTCTTCGGCACAGGCGAGTCCGAATGCGATACCTGGAAGTGGCGACCTGGCGCGGCCGGGGTGGACTCGTGCTCGTCTGGTCTACTGAGGTATCTTGTTCTATGGGTGGGCCACAGGTCAGTGAGGAAGGTCGGCATGGTGCGTGACCCGCGTCACATCAAGCAGGTAATTGTGCGTAAACTATGCCAGAGAGTTTCTTGTTGTAACACATTAATTTTGGTGGGGTGGAAAAGGTGCGGTAGCTGTCGCGGTCGTGCGAAACTGAGGCAGAGGGAGCGGCAAGTGCGGTCTGTCACTCCGGGCGGTGCCTGTCATCACAGCAACAATTCCGGGAATGTGCGAAGCTCTACATTGGGTGAGTTGTTCAAGCACGGGCAGGTCCAGGGAAACTCTGATCGCCGGCAACGCAACAACGTCCCCTTGCTTTGAATGAGGATACGAGCATGAATCATAACGCCGCAACCAGACTCGCGTATGGCCGCAGACTGGTAGACGCCGGGATTTCAGGAATTCGAACCGGCCGGGAAAACTTCGATCCCCAGCGCGCTTCCGCTCTGGTGAGCAACGTCCGTCGAGGAGTCGCTAAAGCTGGCCGTGGTGGGCGCGTGCCTCGGGATCTTGCCGGCATGTCTGATGCGACGGCGCTCCCGCCTTTCGAGTGCGCTGGCACTCGGTGTTGCAGGGAGTGCGCTGGGCTTCTGCGCGGGGTTCTCCTGGAAGACGCGGAAGCTGACCTCGAGCCTTGCCCATTCAGCCATGCGCGAGGTGCGACGGGTGAAAGACGAGCACTGGCTCGAAACGAATCCGATCGACTACGCGTAGCCTCAGTGGACTGCGGTCACGCCCATGCTGCTAAGCATTCTGCGCCGCTGTGCTCGGGGTTTGGAAGAGCGTAGCTTCTGCCTGCGGCGCTTCACCAGTCCAGGTAATTTCACTCCTCCGGCGTAGACCCAGACCAGAAAGTGGGATGCCGCACCCGCGGTATTGCCGGCGTTCAGCTCACGCAGCAGAGTCGAACTGGCGAGGTTTCCCTGACCCTCGTTGAAGGTAAAACCCACCAGCGCGTCGAACTGGTTCTGGGTAAGAGGGATTTGTCAGGAAAGATTCGCCGCGCCGTTTTGAGCGGCCCTTTTCGCGCCTGGGCGTGGCAGTTGCAACGCTGCGGCTGACCGGTGACGCCGCAGGTAAGTGAACAGCAATACTGCCGAGAATCCCAGCAGGATTGCGTAAGACCAGGGAAACACCACGCCCGACGCCGGCTTGACCACACGAACAGGCAATGACAAGGCAGCCTGTTGTGCGCCACGCTCAACGACAACGCCAAGGGTCCAGTCGCCGCTGTCCGGCAAGTTCACTGATGCCGATGGTAGAAGCTTGTTTGCCGAATTCCCGGCGGCTGCATAGATCCATTTCTTTTGATTGGGATTTTCCGCCTGCTCAGCGCGGAGGGCTACGGTCGCATCCCGCAGCACTTCCTGCGAATCGCGATCCTGGACTAGCACGCTGAAGTCTGAGGGTCCGATCTCCAAGTCTCCCGCCGGCGCAAAGACTGAAACCGCGAACGGGCCGGATTGTTGGCTCAGGCGGAGCACCTGGTCGTCGCCAGCAGAGACTGACGCCAGCCTTGCGAGATATAAACCAGTCACTGCAAACAGCAGCAAGAACGAAATTGCCTCGACGCGGCGGCCGCTCAGTCGATCCCGCAGCAAGCGACCAGGAAGGGATGGCCGCTGCGAAAAGGATATCAGCGCGTCCAGAGAAGAGGGCTCTCGCTTGCGAGCCGAGGCGAGCCGTGCCTCTGATCGATCACTCTGCAGGCATTGGATTGCGATGCCGATTGCCGGAAGCACGAAGGCGAGCGATCCCACCACCCACATGATGGCGCCCGCGGCAGCTTGATCGTGCAATGCAGAGAAACCGAAAAGCCGGGGAACAGCGTCATAGGACGGATACAGCAACCGATCGGAGAAGACCAGGATCGCGGACAGCGCAGTGTTCTCGAGATCACCCACCAGCAGGTAAGGCACCATCGCCCAACGCGGCCAGCGGATGCGGCTGGGCCAAGGCTGAATCACCGGCCACCAGAAGATGAGCGACGCCAGAAAGAAGCAGGCGTGCTCGACCTCGTGCCAGGAACTCGACGCCAGCGCCAGTTCGTAGAGCCGCGGTGTGTGCCAGGCAAACATCGCCAGGCCCATCAGCAGCAGGGCCACAATGGGATGGGTGAGCGCCGCGCCGAGGCGATTGGCCACGCGCCAGTTGAGGAACGGTCCGGCGAACTCGCGGGCCGCAAAAACCGGCAAGCCTCGCACCAGCGGAACAACCGGAGCACCCAGCAGGATCAGCGGCGGGGCCAGCATCATTAGCATCATGTGCTGCAGCATGTGCGCGGTAAGCACGAAGCCGGAAAAGGTATCGAGAGGCGACGCCAGCGCGATCCAGAGCGAGAACAGGCCAAGCAGAAAACTGACAGCCCGCCAGAGTGGGACGAACGGCACACCCGCGCGCCGCATCAGAAGCCAGCCGCGGAGGTATACCACCGCCGTCAGCACCAGCGCGAATGTCGCAGCCGGAGGCACCGACCACGACAGCAGTACGGCTTGGCTTACGGGCGGCATAGTTCAAGGCTTTGCGCGGCAGGGTCGCAGGCGTTCCAGTTTATGCTTTCCTGTCTGAGGCGGTCGAGTTCCCGCTCTGAATCAGTCCCTCGGATGGGCGAGATAGATGTTTCGCGTTTGCCGCATAACATCCGCCAGCCGCATCTCTGGATCGAAGCTGTCTTCGGCCCCCAGCATTCTCCACAGCAACTTCTGCACACCGCGCCGGGGATGTTCGGCAAGGGGAATCCACTTGCGCGCCCGGCCGCTCACCAGACGAATCACATGCTCAACGGTCCGGAGGAAGCGAGCGCTCTCTGCCAAGGGCTGATATTCGTCTTCCGTCAGCAAGCGGCGATCGCGCAACAACTGCAAGCGCTCCACCAGATTTCCCGGGAGCCAAAGCTGATGCCGTGCCTGAAGCGAGCCAGCAAGATAATCAATATCGTAACTTCCACCCGGACCTGTCTTAAGATTCTGTGCGCCTTCACTGCGCTCCAGGCGAGCACGAACGTCGCCCAGCTCGGCTTCAAATGCGGGCCGCCGGGCCATCGCTGAAATTCCTTCTCGCACAACTTGCAGCCCCCGATCGGCAAGGTTGCGGTCGCCGGCGACATAACGCAACTTCAGATAGGTCAGGGCCTCCCAAGGCTGCGCTTCATCGCGAAAATAGGTCGAGAGTTGGGTGGGAGTAACGATCAGCTCGCCTTCGCGGCCGTGAGGTCGCAAGCGCGCGTCAACCGGGAAGACTGTTCCTTCGCGGGTGTAAGCGGTGAGGACTTCCATCAGGCGTTCGGCCACCCGGCGAGAGGCTTCCTTATTGGCCTGTTCGTCGCAGACAAAGAGCACGTCCGCGTCCGACAACAGATCGAACTCGCGCGCGCCCAATCTTCCCAGCCCCATCACCGCAAATCCGCTGGGCTCGCCGGCAACTGCCAACGCTGCCTGGAGCGCGGCGTCAGCTGCGGCGGTGTTATCGTCCAGCGAATCGAAGACGTCGCGCAAGTGGAATAAATCGAGTGCTCCGGAAACGAACCCGCGTCGCCGGTAATGTCGCCGCAAGATCGACATAGCTTCAGTTTGATCGACACCTCCGTGACCCAGGTAGGCAAACACGGGATCGTCAGCCGGACCGACATCTCGCGCATCCCCGGCAAACATGTCCTGTTCGCCGCCGGTTGCGTGCTCGTCGATCTGCTCCAACAGGGCAATTTCCTCGGGATGGCCTACCAGGATGTCGGTGAGGAATTCACTGAACTCGAAAATGCTGAGGGCCCGTTCCACCGCCGCGGGAGCACGCAACACCGCGCCGTATCGATCGGAGGTGGTCCCTGCTGAGCTGAGGAAGCGGTCCAGGTTGCGGCGGGTATGCTGCGAAAAATCGCTCCGGCTGACTAATTCTTGCAGGCGCGGTGAGTCCGTGGCCAGACGCTGCATCATCTGGCTGTACGAATTCTCGTGGGTCGCCGTGAATTCCGGGCGCAACTGAAATTCCAGAGAACCCTGGTCCTGGTTCTGCTCGTGGTAAATCACCCGCTGATAAATTTCCGCCACCGCCGCCATACGCCGCCGGACAAAGGCCAGGAACTCCTCCGGCGTGAGCGCGACGGTTCCTTCACGCGCCAGGCTGCGGGCCAGGGCTTCCAGTTCGGGCCGCGAATTCGGCAGGCTGTGGATTTGCTGGCCTTGCCGCAGCTGCAGGCGATGCTCCAGGTTGCGCAGGAATTCGTAGGCGTTGGTCAAGTTCTGAAAGTCCTTGCCGCTAATGTGTTCCTTGTCGTGCAGCTTTTGCAGAGCGAAAAGCGTGCCGCGCGAACGCAGCCACGGCTCGCCGCCGCCATAAACCCGCTGCAAACACTGCACCAGGAATTCGATATCGCGAATGCCGCCGCGATCGATCTTCACATCGATGCCGGTGTGCGCCACCTGTTTCAACAGACTTTTGCGGCGGTGGCTGCCGATCTTCTCGCGGGTCTCGAGGGCTGTTTTGATCGCGGCAAAGTTCAACTCCGGGCGATACACATAGGGCTGAACCGAACGCGCGAACTCGCGCGCCAGACCCACGTCGCCGGCGGAGTGGCGCACCTTGATCATGGCTTGCAGCTCCCAGTCGTGCGCGGTGTGGGAGTAGTAGTGGATGGCGTGGGCCAGCGGCACTGCCGGTTCGCCCTCGCCGCCTTGCGGCCGCAATCGCAGGTCGATGCGAAATACCGGGCCTTCGCGGGTATGACGGGCCAGCAGCTCCGTGGTCTGCTGCGCCAGGCGAATAAAATATTCGCGGTTGGAGATCTCAGCGGCAGGCGGTTCCATGCCGCCGTCGTACAGAAAAAGCAGGTCGATGTCGGAGCTGTAGTTCAGCTCATTGCCGCCCAGCTTACCCAGCGAGAGCACGGCAAAGCGCGAGTCCACAACTCGCCCGTCGAGATCCAGCCGCTGCGGCGTGCCAAAACGATGCTGGAGCTGCGCTTCCGCCTCGCGCAGGGCTTCCTCGATCAGCACGTCCGCCAGCGCGGATATTTCCGCCGTGGTCTCGGCCAGGGTCGCAATACCCAGCACATCGCGCAGCATGATGTGGATGTACTCGCGCCGCTTGAAGCGGGCCAGCAGCGCCGCAGTGTCGGTCTCGAGAGAGCGGGAACGCATGCGGGCGAAGCCCTCCTGGAATTCTTCGCGAGAGTGGGTGCGATCCAGGTTGCGCTCGCGCACGAAAGCGTAAAAGAGGTCGGGATTGTGGACCAGCGTTTCACCCAGCCATGGACTGTAGCTGAATACCACCAACGCGTAGTGCACCAGCGAGGGGTGCTTCTCCAGCAGGCGTAGCAACTCGGGCGAGGCCGCTTCTGCCAGCCGCTCGAACTGATTGACCGCGGCGTCGGGATTGGCCGCGGTCAGCAACAGGGCAGACAGTGACTCATAAACCTTCTCTGGCGCCAGTTGCCGGATGTGGACCAGGTTTCTGGTGGCCGCATCGGGGTCGCGAAAGTGAAGGTCAGACGAGATCGCAGGGTCGCGTTGTTCCAGTTCAGACACTATCAAGGGATTTTATAGTTCCCGGCAGGATCCCGCCGAAAGGCGTTGGCTGCGATGAATCTGCGGCGGTGCGGCCTGATACCTTGCCGGACCCGTGGGCGGAGGGCTAAGAGCAGGCCGTTAATTACCAGTCGCTAATTACTGCTTGCCGAGCGAAAGACGCTGCAACTTTCCCTGCCCGAAAAGCGCCCGACTTGCAGCGCGAACTTGCTCTCCATCGAACATAAGACAGAGTCCAACTGGCCCGCCTCGGCGACGTCGGGCGGTACGCCTCGCCACAGCTTGTAATACATAATTGCGAGTGTGTCATTAGCGTGCTTGAGAGCGTACGAGACGGACTTGTCCGCTTCGGTTTGAGCGTGAAATTCCGCCTCAAATATCTGGTGGTCCACCTGGTCAAAGCTGGCTGCGGGAATGGTTGTGTCGTGTTTCTTCACCTGTAATCTGAGGCTCTCAATCGCCTCGGGAATGCGTACCGCTGCTTTTCTGTAAGTGTCGGAAAGCTTCTTCGCGGCAGGTACGTCTCCACACTCGCTCTCCGATGCAGCGGGAACCGTGAGCACTGCTGCCTGTCCCTGCGATACCACAGATGCGCCAAGGGCTTTGGCCAGAGCAGAAAGACTCACATAAGTCGTTCCCGAGCGGACCAGCAGGTCGTCACCTGTGACTGGTTTGCCTGCGATCGTGATTCTAGTCAGGGTGCCTGACTTTGCGCGGCTTGCGCCGGGTTGCACCTGGGCGCAGGCGCAGGTTACGAGCAGCGCGGAAGCGATCGATGAGAGAACATGCCGCCTCATAGTAACCTCGTTCCTCCGGTTCGGAGTCCGGCCAGCAAGGGATTGCAATACCTCTAGATTAGATCTGCCCGGTAGGCACGTCAGTGATGAGAATCACGGTTGGGATCGAATTGTGGGCGGAGGCTCTATCCCGTACCACTGACATCGTGTTTGGTGATTAACAATGTTTTGGTAACCGCCTGCCACCGCTCGAGCGAACCGCATCCTAATCTAGAGACCTTCGAAGCGGGGGAGAGATTACCGTTGCTGGTGAAGAGACCTTGGGAGATGGGCCTGGAACTGCTCGCGGGATCGCTGCGGCTATTGATGTTGTCGACGTGCGCTGGACTTATTCTGTTGGCCTCAGCCGCCGCGCAGATAGGAGGGTCCACACCGGTCGTCAATCAGCCCAACGACCTTAACAGTTTCGAGCACTATATTCATGTTGTCCCGAAGACTCCGGCCGATTACCACCCGATTACCGCCGAGGACAGGCTGAACTGGTTTACACGTGAGACAGTGGGCCCAAGGAGCCTGACCAGCGGCTTGTTTTCCGCAGGCATTGGAACCGCACTGAACAGCCCGCACGAATATGGTCCGCACTGGGACGGTTTCGCGCAGCGTTATGGCATGCGGTTGACGGGTATCTCGACGGGCAATGCTATTGAGGCCACGCTGGGGGCTGCCTGGGGTGAGGATCCGCGATACTTTCGCACGGTACACCACCCCTTCGGCGATCGCGTCAAGAATGTGGTGGACTTGACCTTCAGGGCTTACCATCCCGACGGAGAACGCCACCTGGCGTACGCACGATTCGTGGCCGAATTCGGCAACAACTTTCTCTCCAACACGTGGCGCGTCCCAAGCGACTCTGACTGGCAGCGCGCTCTGATTCGTACTGCCGAGGGCTTTGGCGGGCGTGCGCTTTCCAACGCTTTCAGCGAGTTCGTGCCGCTGGTGTGGCGGAAGGTGCGTCACAAAGCCCGACCTGTACCCGGTGGACGCCCGCAATCCATAAGGAGCGACGCCATTCGCTTCTCGCTATTCGCTTTTCGCCAGAAGCCTCCGCTCGCTGGTCGCACTCTGCTTGAGAACTAGATTGCTCCGGATCTGGCGAAGAGCGAAAGAGCGAGATCTATCCCCAGATCGGCCGCGAGAGCACGATTTCCCTAGAAAACACCCCTGCGTCACAGCAAAAAGTGACATAAGTCACTCGTAAGCGACGGCGAATGGTCTAGTTTTTGTGTTAGCACCACTGCCATGCGGTGCGATAATCTTGGCGGTCTCCGTGTTACGGTTGGCTCGATCGTTCCCGCCCAGCTAGCCATCCTGACTCGGAGAGACACGCCGGAAGGCGATTGTGATCACATTCCCGGCTTATTTGGGACACCCTATCGCAGCTGCCGGCCCGCGAACCTCCTGGAAAGAGAAAATTCGAGGAAAGGCTTGCCACCATGCTGGCAAACATCGGTGAGAACTGAATGAGCACCAAGGCTACAACTCCTGCTCCAGCCTCTGCGCCGTCGAAGGGCGCGCCGCCAAAGGCGAGTCCGCTCGCATCCGCGATCTTCGTCATCGTCGCGGCCGTCGTTTCCGTGATCATCCTCAAGATGCCATCAGTCACCGCTCCCTGGTCGCAAGGATACGATCCTCTGGGGCATTGGTTGGTTTCGACGCTGGTCGCAGCGTTGCCTGTGGTGGTGCTGCTGGGTAGCCTGGCGCTGGGCCATGTGAAGGCGCACTATGCGGCACTGCTGGGGCTCACGACTGCCTTGATTGTGGCCATCTTTGCCTTCCACATGCCGGGCCGCATGGCGGCTGTGACGGCGGTTTACGGCATCGGTTATGGCCTGTTTCCCATTGGCTGGATCGTGCTGAACGTCATCTTCATGTACCAGCTGACCTGTGAAGCGGGACGATTCAATGTGTTGCAGCACAGCATGACTGGCATCACGCAAGATCGTCGTTTGCAACTACTGCTCATCGCATTTTGCTTCGGTGCGTTCTTCGAGGGGGCATCGGGATTCGGTACACCCGTAGCCGTGACCGCCGCGATTCTCATCGGCTTAGGCTTTCGGCCGCTGCAAGCTTCGGGCTTGTCGCTGATCGCCAATACCGCGCCGGTTGCCTTTGGCGCGTTGGCTACGCCCATCATCGCTCTGGCCAAGGTCACGGGTTACAGCGAAGTTACGCTGGGCGCGATGACCGGCCGCATTCTGGCTCCGTTCTGCGTTCTGGTACCGTTCTGGCTGATCTGCGCCTTTGCGGGTTGGCAGGGAATGTTGGAAGTATGGCCCGCGATTCTCGTGGCCGGTGTCAGCTTTGCGATACCGGAAGTCCTCATCTCAAATCTGCATGGGCCGTGGCTGGCGAACATCGGTTCATCGGTAATTTCGATGATTTGCCTGGTTGGATTCCTGTTCATCTGGCATCCCAAGCGGGTCTATACCTTCGAAGGCGAAGAAGCCAAGACCGAGCACCGCGCTTCCCACGGTTTCAGCCGCGCCGAAGTCACTCAGGCGTGGGTGCCCTGGATCATCCTCAGCGTCATCGTCTTCGTTTGGGGCTCCCAGACCGGCAAGAAATTCATGAACACTCCGGAAAAGGTCATCACCTCGACGGCTAGCTGGCAAACGCCACCCAGCAAGATCACCAACCCGCAGTTCGTGGTCGGCGGCCTGAACAATCTGGCGCTGCGCGTCCCGCCGGTTGTCACTAAGCCGACGAAGGAACCGGCGGTATTCGGCCTGAACTGGGTGAGTGCGACTGGTTCCGGCATTCTGCTGGCGGCCCTCATCTCCGGCGTGATCATGGGGCTGAGCGTGAAGACGATTTTTGCCGTCTACGGCAGGACCTTGATGAAAGTGCGGTTCTCGCTGGTGACCATTGCAGCCATGATGGCCATAGGGTTCATGACGCGCTATTCCGGACTGGATGCGACGATGGGCCTCGCCTTCGCGCGCACCGGACACTTGTATCCGTTCTTCGGCACGCTGCTGGGCTGGCTGGGCGTGGCGCTCACTGGCTCGGATACGTCGTCCAACGTACTCTTCGGCAGCCTGCAAAAGATCACCGCGCAGCAGGTAAATACGTCGCCGATCCTGATGGCCTCGGCCAACAGCGCGGGCGGCGTGATGGGCAAGATGATCGATGCCCAGAGCATCGTCGTCGCTAGCACCGCGACACAGTGGTATGGACATGAAGGGACGATCCTGCGCTACGTCTTCTGGCATAGCATCGCGCTGGCCGTGCTGGTCGGAATCTTCGTGTTCCTGATCGCATATGTAGCTCCGTTCACCAGTCTGGTGGTGCACTAGGAACAGTTTCGAGTTTCAAGTTTCGAGTTTCGCGTTGCCTTCGTGGCAGCCGGAACTCGAAGCTTGCATTAACCCCCCTCAACCGCGGCGCTCAAACCAAGAACCAATTGCCAATCAGACCTGCCCCGCGCTCCGCGCTAGAAACTAGAAAACTCGAAACTGCCTTTGTGATCCGGTCACAATCTCCGGCGACGCAAGTCACAGCCTGACGTTCATGCGGCTGTCATCCTGAGAACGTCGCCTTTCGCCTCTCGCTCTTCGCGGTTCGCCAGAAATAGGTCCTGTGCAATTCTGGCAAAAAGCGAACAGCGAAGAGCGAACAGCGGAGGTTCGCCATGACTTCCATCTTTGACACCTTCAAGCTACGCGCGGAAGCGGTGAGCGCCGAAGTTTACCGCTTCGCACACAAGAAGGCAGCGCTTAATTTCATCGTCGATTATTTGAACGCGGCCGGAGTCGCCGACACGCCGCAGGCCTACGCTGTGTGGGCCGATTGCCCGTTTCTCCGCGGCGTCAACAAGGACCGACTGAGCGAGCAGGTTCCCGGCCTCAGCTTCGAGGTCACGCGCGAGCGGGCCGCCGACTCGAAGGTTGGCATCAGCCAACTGGATTGGGCGATGGCCAATACGGGCTCGCTGATCCAGGACGCGGCGCCGGTCGATCGCCGGCTGGTTTCGACGCTGCCGAACATTCACATCGCGATCGTCGAGACCAACCGGCTGCTCCCCGACATGCCTGCGGTGTTTGGCAAGATTCGTCCCGAGCAGACCAACTACATCTCGTTTATCACCGGACCCAGCCGCACCGCCGACATCGAGCGCGTGCTGACCATCGGCGTACACGGGCCGGAAAAACTCATCATCGTTTTTGTTGACGACATGGCAGGGGTGAACTGATGCGCAAAGAATTTCGCGAATCGATCAACACCGCGCTGCACAATCGGAATCTTACCGGCGCGCTGGGACGCTTCTCCGAGGCCTATCGCATCAGCCGCGAGAAAGCTTACGAGGGCATCGACTTCGAAGCTGTACGGACGCAAATCGCCGAGCGCAAGGGTTATGCCGCGTCGCACCTGGACGACTTGGCGGAGCGATTCACGCGGCAGGCCGAAGCGCGCGGCGCGAATGTCTTTCGCACCGACGATCCTGCCAAGGTCCGCGAGTACATTCTGGAACTGGCGCGCGCGAACGGCGTCAAGAGTGTCGTCAAGTCGAAGTCGATGGCGTCCGAAGAAATTCATCTCAACCCTTATCTGGAAAAAGCCGGCATCGAGGTCCGCGAGACTGACCTGGGAGAATGGATCGTTCAGCTCGCAAAGCAAACGCCATCGCACATGGTGATGCCCGCCATTCACATGACGAAAGAAGAAGTCGCGGACGTCTTCAGCCAGGAGGTCGAAGAGGGCCAGACGCCCGACATTCCGAAGCTGGTGAAGTTCGCGCGCGGCAAGCTGCGCACCAAGTTCCTCAGCGCCGGAATGGGCATAACGGGCGCGAACATCGCCGTCGCTGAAACCGGCAGCCTGGTCATCATTACGAATGAAGGCAATGCACGGCTGGTTACAACGCTGCCCAAGATTCACGTTGCCATCGTCGGCATCGAGAAGCTGATGTCCGACTTTACCGACGTTGTTCCTGTGCTGACCGCGCTGCCGCGCAGCGCGACAGCGCAACTGCTCACGAGTTACGTTTCGATCATCAGTGGCCCGGTGCCGAACACCGACGGCACGCCCAAACAGTTGCACATTATCCTGATGGACAATCGCCGCACCGAGATGTCGCAAGACCCGAAATTCAAGCAGGCGCTGCAATGCATTCGCTGCGCGTCATGTTTGAATGTGTGTCCCGTGTTTCGGCTGGTCGGCGGGCACGTTTTCGGCAAGATTTATACCGGCGGCATCGGTACAATTTTGACCGCGTGGTTCGACGCGCTGAAGTCGTCCGACGAAATCCAAAGCCTCTGCATTCAGTGCGGCAACTGCACGCAGGTTTGCCCAGGTAAGGTACCCATTCCGGACCTGATTCTGGAATTGCGGCGCCGTATCGCGGTCGAAAAGGGACAGACGATCGCGCAAAAGGCGATCTTCTCCGTCGTCAACAATCGCCGGCTGTTTCACTCGATGCTGCGGACGGCGTCACTCGCACAAAAACCGCTGAAGAAAGACGGCTTCATCCGGCACCTGCCGTTTTTCCTGGCGGACATGGCGGAATTTCGCAGCCTGCCGGCGATCGCCGATGTTCCACTGCGCGACAAGTTCAAACAGATCGAACAGCCGAAGCAAAAAGAGAAGGCGGCGTTCTATTCCGGCTGCCTCATCGACTTTGCCTATCCCGAGATGGGCGAAGCCGTGGTGAAGATCCTGAACAAGGCAGGCATCGAGGTGATCTTCCCTGAAGGTCAGACCTGTTGCGGCGCGCCTGCGCGCTTCAGTGGCGCCTACGAAGTGGCGGCGCAGAACGCCAGCGACAACATCAACGCTTTATTGGAGCACGATGTCGAGTATGTCGTTTCAGCCTGTCCGACCTGTACTGTCGCACTGAAGCACGACTTCGTCGCCACCTTCGAAAGTTTAGGACAGGCGGATGCATTGCCGCGCGCCCGCCAACTCGCCGAGAAGGTTGTCGACTTCTCGACGCTGGTCAAGAAGTTGGTTGATGAAGGGCGGCTGACATTCAAAGAAGGCCAGCAGCTCGGCAAGGTGACGTATCACGATTCGTGTCACCTGAAGCGGACGTTAAACGTCTCGCAGCAGCCGCGCGATCTGCTGACCAAGGCCGGCTACGAAATCTCCGAGATGTATGAAGCCGATATGTGCTGCGGGATGGGCGGTTCGTATTCGCTGAAGCTGCCGGAAATTTCTGCGCCCATTCTCGAGCGCAAGCTGAAGAACATCAAGGAAACCGGCGCGCCGCTGGTGGTGATGGATTGTCCGGGCTGCGTGATGCAGATCCGCGGAGGTATGGACAAGGACGGTGCGGAGATCAAGGTGGAGCACACGGCGCAGCGACTGGCGGATGAACTGCAGTAGCGCGACAACTAGCGGGAAGCGACAAGAGAGCCTTTTGGAATTGTCATCACGAGGAGGGCTTCAGCCCGACGAGGGATCTGCTTTTCGTCATGAGAAGAGAATGGCACTTCTGGGTATACATCCTCGCAAGCACGTCCCGTCACATATATACAGGCGTCACGAACGATATCGAGCGTCGGGTTCGAGAACATAAAGACGGAAGAATTGAAGGGTTTACGCGAAGATATAGAATCGACCGCCTGGTCTATTGCGAGAGATTCCGCTATGTCGTAAATGCCATTGCGCGTGAAAAAGAGATTAAGGGCTGGGATCGGAGGAAGCGGATAGCGCTGATTGAGCAAGCCAATCCTACCTGGGAAGACTTGTCGCTGGAGTGGGACAAGGCAATAGAGCCGCTGCATCCAGCCGGCGCGCGCTAAAAGCAGATCCCTCGTCGGGCTGAAGCCCTCCTCGTGATGACAACAAGAAAGACCTTGATCGCGCAGCAAAAGCTGCGCGTTCAACTACCGCATCACTGTGCCGCTGGTGCGGCCTGCGCTGCGCCCAGCGCCGCCAGCCTTTCCTTCGCAAGCGGGCGGGCAAACGCATTCGACGGATTGTGCAGGTTGATAGTCAGCACTTTCTTGTAATACTCAATCGCTTGCGCCTTGTCGCCGGATTTTTCATAGGCTTGCGCCAATAAGCTCAACACAAACGGTTCCTCCAGGCCCGCTTGTGGCATCTCCGCAATCGCGGTTTTGTAGTCGCCGCTATACAACGCGACATATCCGACCAGGTAGGGATAGAAATGCGCCTGGTCAGGAATGCCTGACTTATCCAGAATCGCCTTCGCCGCCGCCAGGTGTTCCTGGGCTTTGGCGGCTTGCCCGCGTCGCGCGCTGATGCGCGCCATCGCGGCCTCCCAGCGAAAGTTCCACAAGTCTTTTTCAGCCGGGGTGAGTTTGGGGTCCTTCATTCCGGTCGATCGTCCCGTCTGATACCACCGGAGAGCGTTGTCCGTGTCGCCGGATTCAAGATAGATGCGGGCCAATTCGTTCGCGGTGGCGGCGGCATCCTCATATCTGCTCCAGTTGTATTGCAGATCGTAAGCCCGCTGTTCGTACTCCGCCGCTTTGTCGGTCTTGTGTTCGAACGCATAAGAGACGGCCATGACTCGCAAGGACTGGACCGTCTGCGCCTCGGAAGCGAGTTCAATCGCCTTCGCCAAATGCTGGCGCGCCTCCGGATACTTGCCCTGCAAGTCCAGAGAGACGCCCATGTAAAGCTCGGCGTCATACAAGTGCGGATCGAGTTGCAACGCCTTCTGGTACAGGGCAACTGCCTCATCCAGTTTGCCGTCGGCGTTGAGCTTCTGGCCCTGGGTCACCAGAGACATGGCCTCCGTTTTGGGTTCAGTCGCCGCGGAAGATTGGGAGGCTTGCTGAGATTGCGCCGCCAGGCACTGGCCGGAAAACAGCAAGGAAACCATCAGCAGCAGAAGACGGAAAGTACAAATCCTGGCCTTCATAACGCCGTCATTATGGCACATTGTCGATTCGGGTTGTCTGTAGAGCCCACCAGCGGATACACTGCGCAGCACAGGCTCTCTCAAATCGCAGTTGACGCGATGGCCAAAAGCTTCGTGGTGGGGAGGGCCGGGCGATGATGCTGGTTTGCCGTCAGGCAAGCCATCACGTTAGGCGTTACCGCCGATACTGCAATGCTTCCCAGGAGATCGTTATGAAAGAAACGCTACTACGCCGGGCATTCCTTAAGACGGGCGCCTGTGGCGCCGCCGCCGCAGCAACCGGAACTCTATTGAATTTTGCCGCGGGCCCGCTCGCTGCGCTTCCGCAGTCGGCGCAGCACGGCGTCACCTTGACCAAGGAGTGGCAGGACACGCTGACTCCCGAACAAATCATCCACTTGGCCAAGATGGGCAATCAGCGCTTCATCAGTGGACAACTTGTGCAGCGCAATTACCAGCAGGACGTGAAGGCCACCAAAAAGGGCCAGTACCCGGCGGCGATTGTGCTCAGCTGCATCGATTCCCGGGCGCCTGCGGAGATCATCTTTGACGCGGGCATCGGCAACATCTTCAACGCGCGCATCGCCGGCAACATTATTGATAACGACCTTGCGGGCAGCGCCGAGTTCGCCTGCAAAGTTTCCGGCTCGAAGGTGATGTTAGTGATGGGCCACACCAATTGCGGTGCTATAAAGGGCGCAATCGATAATGTGCAGCTCGGCAATCTTACCGGACTGCTGGAGAAGATCCGTCCCGCGGTGGATGCGATGAAGGATTTTCCGGGTGACCACACCTCCAAGAACATGGCCTATGTGGATGCTGTAGCCACCAAGAACGTCCAGCTTACGGTGGAGAAAACCCGCGCGATCAGTTCCATCCTGGCTAAGATGGAGCAGGACAAACAAATCATGATTGTGGGCGCGATGTACAACATTGCGACTGGGAAGGTCGATTTTATGGGATGAGGCGCGCGTCAAGAGTGCTGTTTCACGTCATTCATCTCGCAACGTCTTCATAGGATCGATACGCACAGCGCGGAGAGCCGGCAGCACGCTGGCGAACAGACCGACCGCAGTGGTCAAAACTGCGACAGCGCCGAATGTGGCGAGGTCCCTGGCGCTGACGCCAAAGATCACACTAGCCAGCACTCGTCCCAAGGCCAGCGCACCTGCAAGCCCGATGACGACGCCCAGCAGTGTCGGCTTCATGCCTTCGATAACTACCATCCGCAACACGTCGCTGACCTGCGCTCCCAGGGCCATGCGAATGCCAATCTCACGCACCCGGCGGCGGACGGCAAACGACAGCACGCTGTAGATTCCAACTGCCGCCAGGAACAATGCCAGTCCCGCGAACGACGCCAGCAGCAGCATGGTGAAGCGCTGCTGAGTCAAAGATTCATCCACCATGTCCTGCATGGTTTGGATTTGAAGCAGAGGCACTTGGGAATCGATCTCATGCACGGCATTGCCGATCGCCGAAACCAGGTTGAGCGGTTCGGTATTCGTGCGCACGGCAAGTGTCATGCCGAACGATTCCCACTGTTCACCTCGCGCCGCTGAAAGTTGGCCCAACGGCAGGTATAGAGCGGCGGCCGGCCGGGTCTGTTTCAGCGCATCCATCTTTACGTCGCCGACAACGCCCACTACCACGCGCGTCGGGTCAGGAAAGAAGTAGAGGGTGAGATGCTTGCCGATCGGGTCCTGGTTCGGCCAGAACTCCCTGGCCGTCGACTGGCTTATCAGTACTGCTCCTGGACGTCCCACAACGTCAGAGTCGTTAAATTCGCGGCCGCGCAGCAGCGGAATATGCATCGTGCTCATGTAGCCTGGGCTGATCAAAGGCACATCAAGCTCGGGCAGATCGGCCATGGGTACGACAGGCCAACCCTCCACCTGCACCGGCTGGTACGAGCCGCGGCCGGTAAGCGGCAAGGCGTCGATGACTCCGGCCGATTGCACGCCCGGAAGTGCGCGAACCCGTTGCAGGACGCGGTCAAAGAAGCTGATCTGCTGCATGGGCGAGGCAAACTTAGTGCTCGGAATCGACAGCTCCATGGTGACAACGTGGGAGGGATCGAAGCCGGGATTGACGGAGCGCAGCTTCCACAAGCTGCGAATCAGTAGGCCTGCGCCGATCAGCAACATCAGCGAAAGCGCGACTTCGCTGACCACGAGGACGCTGCGCGTGCGGTTGCCGCGGGAATCGGAAGCGGTGCGCCCCAAGCCTTGCTTCAGCGCCTCGCTCACGTCTTGCCTGGTCAAGCGCAAGGCAGGGAGCAAGCCGGCAGCGAAGCCGGTCAGCAGCGATATGCCGAGGGTGAAGGTCAACACCCAGCCATCGAGTCCAATCCCGCCAGAGCGCGGCAATTGCTGGCCTACAAACTTCACGATGAACATGGTTCCGTAGTGAGCGAAAATCAGGCCCAAGGCGCCGCCGGCCATGGCCAGCAGAACGGTTTCCGCCAGGGTTTGCTGCAACAAGCGCCGGCGGCTGGCGCCCAGCGCCGCGCGAATCGCCACTTCCTTGCGTCGCGACAGCGTCTTGGCAAGCACCAGATTCGCGACATTGGCGCAGGCAATCAGCAGCACAAAAGCCACCGCTCCCAGCAAGATCAGCAGTGCCGGACGAACGTCGCCGACCAGGTCCTCGCGCACGGTGATTGCCGTGGCGCCCCAGCCTTTGTCGTCTTTCGGATACTGTTGCGCCAGCTGGTTGGAGACGGCGTCGAGTTCGGCCTTCGCCTGCTGCAGCGTGACGCCCGGCTTCAACCTCGCAATCACTCCATAGTTGTGATCGTCGCGGATGGCGCGTTGCTGAGCGGTCCAGGCCAGCGGCTTCCACATCTGCGGACGAGCATCGGGATCGCCGGAAACAGGGAACTCAAAGCCGGGCCGCATCACTCCGACCACCGTATAGGCTTCGCTGTTCAGTTGAATATTCTTTCCGACGATTGCCGGATCGCCGGCAAAATGAGTCCGCCAGAGGTCATAGCTCAAGAGCACTTCGTGCTCGCGGCCAGGCTGGTCCTCACTCTCCATGAAGACGCGGCCAAGCAAGGGCTCGGCATGCAGGACAGAAAAGAGGCCGTGGGTAGCGGCGACCATGCGAATCGACTCTGCCTGGCCCTGGCCGGTGAGGGTGTACCGGCCGAAGCCGTAGGCCGACATGCCGTCAAAGCTCTGCCCCTGGCTGCGCCAGTCGAGGAAGTTGGCCGGCGATACGGGAAATAACGGAATGCCGGGAAAGCTCGCCTGCGGCGGAACATGATAGAGCCGTACCAACTGGTCCGGCTGATCGAACGGCAGCGGCCGCAGCAGCACGGCATTCACCACGCTGAAGATAGCCGTGTTCGCCCCGATGCCCAGCGCGAGCACCAATACTGCAACCGCGCTGAAGCCGGGACTCTTGCACAGTGCGCGCCAGCCGTAGCGAATGTCTTGACTTAAGCTTGTCATGCTCCCAATCCCACGCGATGAGGTACGCAATCCGATGGCGAATCGGTTCCCAAGAAATTGATGCAGGTCTGTCTCCAACGTGGAATTTGCTAAGCGGCAGAAATGCAGAGGCTTAGGCGTCGGGGAAATCCCGACGGCACGGAAGCAGTGTTCGTTGGCGAACAGCGTGTCCGGATATGGAGTAGCACCAGGCTACAGCAAGCGAGCGGCTCGATCCCGTTTCTCTCAAAGATCCAGAGTGACCCCCGCGCCGGGCTGGGAACAGCAATCGGGGCATTCGTTCCTCGTCGAGTCCAGCGCCTGGCTGGAGTCCTTATGTTTTCTTACCAACGACGAGCCGGAGCGGCACCATCCACATGGAGTATCTCTCCGCTCACGTGACCTGCCTGTGCCAGGTAGAGAACGGCATCGACAATATCCTTTACGGTCGCCTTTGATATAGCGGGCTGCACCTTCGAGTCGTTGGGATCATTCGGGTGCATCGGTGTATCCACTTCGCCGGGGGCTACGGCATTAAAGCGAATGCCATCTTTGGCATACTCGACGGCGAGATTCTGGGTTGCCGAATTCAAACCACCCTTGGTAATCATCGAAATCGAGCCATTTACGCCGGCGATTGGCCGATCAGCAAGTGCCGCAGTGATGCTCACAACGCACCCCGATTTCCGTTTCAACATCTCTTTCACAGTGCGTTGAGTAATATAGAAGAATCCGAGCAGATTAGTGGAGACCAGGGCATCGAAGTCCTCGGTAGTGAAGTCGGTAAAAGGCTTGGTCAGGAAGATGCCGGCGTTATTCACCAAAACATCGATGGTCCCGAAGTTGTTGATTGCTGCCTCGACGGCATCGGCAGCAGTTTGCTGCTTGCCGATATCGCCACAGACCAGAACCGGGCTACCTGCCGTGGTCAGCTTTCGATTGACTTCACGAGACGTGGCGACGACGTTATAACCTTCTCTCAGAAATCCTTCGACTAAACCCGCGCCAATGCCGCCTGATGCCCCAGTTATGATTGCTGTTTTCTTGTCCGACATAACTGACCTTTCGCTACAAAGGCTCGCACCCCATACACCGCCGGGTTGCCGGCCTCTCAAAATGGCTTCATCCTGCCCGCCGAGCCGCGAACCCGCTGGGCGTGAGGAATCGAGGAATCCTTGCACCGCTGCGCGCCTGCGATCCGATTGGCCAGTCTTGCCGAAGCCGCGATCGTGACCGCCCGCCAATTGTTCTCTGTACACGAGGGCGGGCTATTGATTAACTCGGACTGGTCGAGCCAGTCCTGGGCCGAAAGCGTGGCCTGCCCTGGGCCATACAATTTCGTCACGGCGGTGACGAATGAAGATAGCTCACGTTCGGCCAGGAAAGCCAGCTCCTCGCAGCTCAAATCGGAAAACGATTCGTGCTCATTCATCCGGCGCGCTCCATTCCTCGCAGCCCGCCCGAACTCGGCAGCTCAAGTTTGCGAACGACCCTGACCTTGTTCGCACCGTCAATGTAAACCGTCATGTCTCGACAACATGAGGAGCACAACCACACGTAATCAATCGCGCGAGGCTTACCGGCGTCCTGCAAGGCCGCTTCTGACCTGCGTTTAGTTGGGCCTGCTTCGGATTCGATCAAAAACAGTTTCCCCTCGTGCAGGTAGCGAAATGCTTTCGAGCAAGCGGGATTAGCGCACTTAGAGAGCATAAAGATCCAGAAACGAACGAGGTTGCTTCAGCCACCAACGCCAGATGGTCAGGGCAGCAGTTTCGTCGCCCTGGCCAAGAAACCAGCATCCTGTGCTGTGGTTTTCCCGAGTGAATCGGGATGAAGCCATGACATCACAAGGTTTGGAGCATGACAATTAGACGATAGTATCGCCAATACTCTGGTATGAGTTTCGCTAGCGTGTTAGTCAACGATATTCTTATGCTTACGGCGACTAAGTCGGGATTTTCAATTCCAGCTTTGGGACGTGTGCTTAGCGACCCCGCATCCGACGCCGCTCGGGAACAGGAGGAACGCCTCCGCATGAATCTGAATGTTGAACGTCGCCTCCATGACCAGTTCACGGCGGCCACCGCCGCCGAGGGTGAAACTTCCCACAACAGGACTTCTCGGGTGAGATTGTCCGCGAATTATTGCTTGGTGACGTCGATGGTATTGTCGTCAGCGTCCCGGTCGACAAGTTTGTTGTAGGGATCAATGCCGGCGCGGGTTGGCATTTGATCGACTACGATCTCAAAAGTGTTCTGCTCCTGAGTAATCTTCTCCTTCTTCAGGTACAGAGGCTTCTCTTCATCTTTCTTTCCGGTCAGCACGCCGATCTCGATGTAGTCATTCAGAGGCACGGGCGTCTCATTACCATTGCCATCGGCTTTGACTTTTCGGGCCCTGACGGTAAGAGTGACTTTGTACTTGTTGTCGGCGGTGGGAGTGACGGTTGCGCTGAGCGCCTTGTTGTCATAAAGGACAATCGAGTCGAAGCCATCGGTGATCAGATACTGATATTCAGGCGGCGTTTGCTCGCGCAGCGCGGCCACCAGAAGACGCGTGTCCGGGTATGGAGCGGTCTCCGAGTTGGTGGCATTCGCGTAGCGGTACTGCATCAGGAAGTTATGCAGGGCGGCATTGACCTTGTCCTCGCCGATGTAGTCGGCCAGGGTGTACATGATCTGACCGCCCTTTTGATACCAGACGTATGGTTCGCGCTGAACCAGGGCCAGCGGCGGTTCATGGCGGACTTCGCCGCCGCGGCCGCGCAGATAACCGTCGAGTTCGTGCCGGAGAAATCTGTGCATGTTGTCCCGGCCATATTTCTTCTGCATGACCATGAGCGCCGAGTACTCGGCTAGAGTTTCGGCCATCATGTTAGAGCCCTGCACGTTTCCGCCAATTAGCTGATGGCCCCACCACTGGTGGGCAAGTTCGTGGGCGGTGACGAAGTAGGTTTGGTCGATATCGTGTTTTTTCACCACGCGACCAATGAAGCCGATGCTCTCGGAATAGGGAACGGTATTAGGGAACGATTGCGCGAAGGTTCGATAACGCGGAAACTCCATGATGCGGAACTGCGCAAACTGATAAGGACTATAGTTAGCGCGGTAATAGTCCAGGCCAGCTTTGGAAGAAGCCAGCATGTCGTCAATGTCGTACTCATGTCCGGGATTGTAGTAGACCTCGAGGCTAGTTCCGTTGTACTGCTCGCGGCGAACCTTGTAGCGCGCGGAGAGGTACGCAAAAAAGTCGGCGATATTAGTGGACCCCATACTGTACTCGAAGAAGCGGCGTCCACCTTCTTCCCACGAGCGCTGAAGGTAGCCGGGAGCGATGGCGATTTGATCGGCGGAGGTGCTGACCACGGCGTGATAGGTGATCCAGTCGGACTGCTTCGTGAAGAAGTTGTACAAGGACTGCACGGGATCGCCCCGGGGCGCCATCTCTTCGAGCGGACCAAGATGTTCCTCTCTGCGGCGACGCGGATCATCCAGTTCGAGATTCCGGTCATAGCCAATGGTAGGGAAGTAGCTGGCGTCGAAGAAGGTTCCGTTGTAGGCAAGCTCAGCTTTTTCGTTGCCGTCACGAAAGCCGCGCGATTGAAAGCCGACATCGAAGGTCATCTGGACGATGTCGCCGGGAGCGAGCGGTTGATCCAGGGTATAGATGGAGTAGATATCGCGCGGGCCGGAACTGACCTTACGAAAGGGCCGGTCAAATTGCACGTTGGAGATGGACTGCATCTGGTCGGTAATGTGGATTTGAGCGATAGGCTGCGAAGTTTTGTTCTGCAGAGTGTAGTGTCCTGAGCCGGAGAAGGAACGGCGGGCGGGGTCGATATCGATCCGAGTGTCGACGGCGGTGACCTTGGGTTGCGCGAGGTTCTCGTATTTCTTGAAGCCGCGCTCATAGTCAGCCTGGATACCGCGCCGCTGCTTCGCGTTGAGGTATTCGTTCAGGACATGCGCGTTGTAGTAGTACCAGACTCCACTGCCCACCGCGACCGCCAGGCAGATTGCGGCAGCTGGTATCAGGCGCGGTATGCGTGCCGAGCCCAGACGCAGGCGCGACGACCATCCGTCCTCTGCACCACGGCGCGCCAGCGCGATAGAGATGACCCCGAGAAATGCGGAAATTGCCAGCCAATAGGTGATCGCCCAGAACAGAGCCGGCACGAAGTGCCCATAGCCGTTCATGTCGCTATAGGTATACGGCGGCGTACTTCCGAACAAATAGAGACTATTTTCCCAGCCAAAGTTGAACAGGATAGGAACAATAACGAAGACGCCGATGACGATGCCATGACCAATAAACTTGTTCGAAACTATCGTCTGGACGAAGAGCGCCAGCAGAGCAAAGGTCATGATCTGCGGGAAGACGACGACGTAGAGTTCCTTGAAGTATTGCAGCAGCTCGAAATGGTAATAGCCTGCAATAGCCTGCATAAACATGCCGCAGAGCATGGTGACGGTGAGAAGCGCCAGTTCGACAAAGGCGATGGCCACCAACTTGGAAAACCAGTCGACGCCGTCGCCCACCGGCAAGCTATCGTGGATGCCGTCGAAGTGAATATCGCGTTCGCGCCAGAGGAGCTCAGCCGCATATAAGGCTGCGACAATGTAGAAGAAAAGGACGGCGCCACCTTCGACCGCCTGAAGCATCAGGAATGTCACCGGCCAGACGTCGGTGTCGGCGACCCGTCCGGCGAAGTAACCGTTCGAGAGCGCCAAAGCGGTCATCAGTCCGACGATGGCCCAGAAAGGAATCTCGTGCAGGATTATGTTGATCCGCAAACGCGAGAGCGACAGGAATTGAGCCCAGGATGCGGCCGGCGAGAACTCACGATTGACCCTGGGAAGAGTTGCCGCGACCAGCGAGCGCACGGGGCGGAGTTCGATTTCGTCCTGCTGCTTGGCTCTGGCGGCGCGGCGTCCTTGAGAAACCGCGGTGAGCGCTTCCACCGACATGGGAAAGAGCGCCCAGAGAACTACGAGAGAAATGCAGCCGACTGACAGCCAGAGCAGACGGTTGTAGAGGAAGACTCCGGACCAGCTGAGCAGCAGCGAATTCCTCTCGACAACGGTCCAATAGCGGGTGACGTCGTCCAGCAGGACAAAACCAACCGGATCGAATATGCCGGACCAGAATCGCTCCAGCGAGCGGGTCGCTGAAAACACTGTCAGCCCGATAAGGTAGACCACGAACACGGTGGCGCCCTGGACGTACACTACGAAGATTTTTCGGGATAAAGCGGCGACGGCGAAGAAAAGCGAACCCAGGAAGAAGATTTGTACAACCGTGATGGAAAGAAACGGTTGCACGTACCACCAGAAGTGGTTGGGACCGATACGAGTGTGATCGGCCCAGGGAGCAAAGGTGCCGGCGAATTCCCCAAAGAGACATCCGGAGAAGGCAAAAATCGTGACGACCAGCGATCCAGCCCAGCGTCCGCCCAGATAAGCGAGCTTGGAAATGGGCTTGGTGAAGAGCATCTGGTAGGTATCGCGCTGGAAGTCGCGGAGGATCGAGGTGCCAAAGATGGCCGCAACGATGATGATGCCGAACACGCTGATACCCGTAGCGTAGACGGATGTGGCGTACGGACCGTTCAACAGAACTTTGCCGTTGCTGCTCCCAATGGGGCCGAAGCTTTCGGAGGCGACGCAGAGGAAGGCGAAGACGAACCACAAGAGAAAGTAAATGTAGGTAGAGAGGCTCTTGCGCCGAAGCCTAAGTTCGAACGAGAAGAACTCCCAGAACATTCTCATGGTTATCCTTACGCGCCTCAGTTTCTTGTCTGCTGTGACAGGTTAAGGAAGTACACGTCTTCCAGCTCGGAATCGACGGCGTGAAACCCATCGCCCGGATTGCTATCGGAGTAGACACGAATCTCGTGCTGTCCGGCGACGAGATGCGTGGAAATGACGTGCATCTGCGATTCGAGCGCGCGCAGTTCGTCGTCGCTGCTCACCACCTTGCTCCAGATCTTGCCGTTGAGGGCCGCGAGCGCGTCTGCCGGAGCGCCCTCCAGCAGGAGTTCGCCAGACGCGATGATGGCCATGCGAGGGCAGAGCTCGCGGACGTCGTCGACAATGTGAGTGGAGAGGATTACCGTCACTTCGCGGCCGATCGAGCTGAGCAGATTCAGAAAGCGGTTGCGCTCGGCAGGATCGAGGCCGGCGGTCGGCTCGTCAACGATGATGAGCCGGGGATTGGCCAGCAGCGCTTGCGCAATCCCAAAACGCTGCTTCATGCCGCCAGAGTAGGTGCTGAGCGCCTTCTTGCGAACCTCCCAGAGATTGGTCTGTTGCAGGAGCGCGTCGATCATTTCCTTGCGTTCTTTCGCAGAAGTGACGCCCTTCATCACCGCCAGATGATTGAGCATGTCGAGCGCGGAGATCTTGGGATAAACGCCGAACTCCTGCGGGAGATAGCCCAGCAGCTTGCGAACCTCATTCTTCTGCTCGAGGACGTCGATGCCGTCGAGGTGGACCGATCCCGAGTCAGGATCCTGCAAGGTCGCGACGGTGCGCATCAACGTGCTCTTGCCTGCGCCATTCGGACCGAGAAGCCCAAACATGTTGTTACCGATTTGGAGGGAGACATTCTTGAGAGCTTTGACGCCGTTCGGGTAGGTCTTGGACAGACCTGAAATGGTGAGGGCCAATTGCATGACCTCCTGGGATCAGTTGTGGGAGCGGCTTGGCGCGAATGTATCACGAAATGGGCCTGCCACCACTTCCAATCTCGTCACCTGCAGTATTTCGTGCCGGGCGGCGGAGTGGGATTGGCCTATCTCAGATCACTTTGAGTTAACAGAAACCCGTTCACTTGAGGTACTTTTCGGGCAGCGTCAGCCCTGGTCGTTCATCATCGAAGAGGACGCTAGCGATCCAGAAGCGTCCTCGAGCATGCACAATCTGGATCGAATTGATGCCTCGCGTGAACGGCTGGCTATCATTTTCCGCGTTTCGGCTCTCGTATGTACTCCACACATGGACGAGATTTCCGAACTCCTCGACGCGGTTCGCGATGCTTCGCTCAAAAAAGCCGTGCGTCTTGAAGTAGGAGTCGTCTCGTTGGGCGTACATGTCGGGAGTCAGGAAAACGGCGTCGCCTTTGCGCGCAGGGGCATCTTTCGTGGCGGGCATTTCCGGAACAACTACGCCAATCCGCCCATCTGGCAGGAACAGCGAGCGGAAGCGGTCCCAGTCACGCTTGCCGGCAGCGCCCGAGATCACGTTATAGAGCGAAGCGACGAGGTGATCCACGGTGTCCACATCGCTCGGATTCTTTGCCGCAGGCCAGTCCGGGTGCGCCGCTAGCGTTCCCACCAGCGGAGGTGGCGCGGGAGCGGGCGTGGGAGCAGACTGCTGCGCGACCGCGTTCAGCACCAGGCCTGCAAGAAATATTCCCCATGTGAAATAGCATCTGCGATTCATCAGATTGGCTCCTTCGTTCTCTTTGAGATCATGTCGTCCCGTCAGGAAGGCCGCCTGTCTGTAAATATAGTTCTATTTCGCAACGTCATCGTAAACCCATGTGGCCTTCGCGGTCGGGAACAGATCACGTTACCGGCGCTAACGTGAAATCGACTTTGGTCGCCTGCCTCGTCATAGCCCCGGCAGGACGATCGAAGCATAGGCTTCGGCGTGGATATGTCTGTCCACCGAGCACTTCGGAATGTCTACCACAAATGCATAGCGTAACGTACGCACAAAAATATCTGTCATTGTCTCAAATCGCACTATGACAGCCATCGGCTGGGTATTGCCCACACGGGCACTTCCGCCCTGTTGCTTGAGTCCAAAGGGCTGGGCATGCATCCTGGTAGGCATGGCGAACTTGACGGAATTCAACCTGGCCGAGGCCATCGCAGTTCTCGGCCGCACTCCGGCAACCCTAAATGCGCTGTTGCGCGGGCTGCCCAACGTGTGGGTGCGCTGCAATGAAGGAAAGGAAACGTGGAACGCGTTCGACATCGTGGGCCACCTCATCGTCGGGGAGCGCACCGACTGGATGCCGCGGGTGCGGATCCTACTGGAGAACGGCGAAACGCGGCCATTTGAGCCCTTTGACCGCTTTGCACACCTGAATGAGAGTCAAGACAAATCTATGGAACAGCTCTTGGACGACTTCGCCCGCCTGCGAAGGGAGAACCTGGCTGCGCTGCAGGCACTGAATTTACAGTACGAAGACTTGACCCGGCGCGGAAGGCATCCAGCGCTGGGAGTGGTAACGCTATCGGAACTTCTGGCGACATGGGCCGTTCACGACCTCACTCATCTGCATCAACTATCCCGAGTGATGGCGCACCAGTATCGTGACGCAGTCGGTCCTTGGAGCGCCTACCTGGGCGTGCTGCAGTGTGCTGGTCATAGCGCTCCGTAGGCAAACGAGCTCGGTTGGCGCTTCCGCAGCGATAGGCGCGACTTTACTTTGTCCGCCCGGGCTCGTCGGATTGAGGCGAGCTCCCGAATGGCCGGCAATCCGGAAGTAATCCACTCGCAGGGTTAGTACCGGCGAGTCGGCTTGTGGGAAGTGAGTGTCTGCGGTACGACTAGGCCTGGGAGTCGTCTGCACGTATTCATAGAGATCTGGTACGGGCCGCTCCCCGCTGCTAGATTGCGCCTATGCGAATCGTAACCTCGTTTTTGAAGCCACATGTTAGAGCAGGCAATTAGGGAAAGCCGTCCGCAGGGATAGTTTCGCTCAGTTCGCCACGTTCGTCAGGCGACAGATGAATCCCCAGCCGCCGCCGAGTTCGCTGACCGCCAACAGCAGCTCGTTGTTGCCCTTCTTCAAGGGAAGGTAGACCGCGTCGTTTTCCGGATTCATGATGCCCAGAAAACCGGGATCGCGGAAGTTCTGCGCGCTGCGTCCGCGGTAGAGAATCTGCCCGTTAAGGAAGACGCTTACGTCGTCGCTGTAACCGATCTCGAGCTTCTTCACCTGATCGCGATCCGAATCGATGTTGGTGCGTGCGTACAGCACCTTCATTCCCGGCTGCGGCTGCAGGCGCGTCGAAAAGTCGGTCTGAAAGGTGACGATTGGATGCGGCGCCTCGCGATAGCGATACAGGACCACGAAACCGGGCGGCTCCGCCTCGACCTGCTGCCACGGGATTGCCTTGCGCTCTTCCAGCGTCAGCGGACGCTCCAGGTTGCGCGCCAGCGCATCGTAGGCAGGCGAGATGCTCCACGTCGTCAGCGTGTCGGGTGGCATCGGCGGCAGGTGGCGCTCCCAAGGCGCGTCGGGCGTGGGGCGGATCTCGAAGTTTGCGAAACAGCTCTGACCGGTCAGCGTAAACAGCGCGACCTGGCCCTTCTGCAATCCGGTCTTCAGATCGTCCATCACCAGCGCGGGCTGCTCCATGTCCTTGATGAAGAGCTTGGCCTGCGCCCCCGTCACCGCTAGACGCAGGTGGAACCACTCATCGCGCGGTATGTCGACTTTGGCGGTAAAGCCCGGCCCATTGAAGATTTGCCAGTTGCGGCCGGTGTTCAGCACAGGCGTGTACTGCATGGCGTCGGGCAGGCCGGATTTGTGCTGCCGCAGATAGACCTCTTCGAAGTTGGCGCCGTCGTTGTCGATGCGAAACATCAGGCCCATGAAGCCGCGCTTGGCGGGAGTAGCGACATCCACATCGATGACGGCGTCACGCATCTGGAAGTCTTTCAGCGCTGCCGCCCCGCCATCCAGCATGATGCACTTGCGCCCCTGGAATTCGGTGGCCTTGGCTTCGCCCTGTAGGTCCCAGCGCGGCGAGTCAGGTGGAAATGACAGCGTGGGTGGTGTTTCGGCATAGAGCGCCGAAGCGAACAGAAGGGCGAAGCCAAAAACAGCCAGGGGACGATGCATAGCTTCCTCCTCGAAGCAAAGTAGTGCGCGACTTACAGCGTTTTCTTGCGGCAACCCGATGTCACCGCAAACTAGCCTCCTCGAACAGCACTTTGACCAGGTTGGCCGTCATGTCGTTGTAAGCTGCGATAAGATCTTTGTCGTTGCCGGCGAAGCGCTGCTGAAATGATGTCAGGTCGATCGATCCTTTCACCTCATCAATCGTAAGAAACATGGCCGGACCAGCTTGCGCCAGCTTGGCGTTCATCTGGTCCACCGCACTCTTCAACAGGTCGCGAACCAGCAAGACATAAGTCTTGTCGTGCATCACCGGACCATGGCCGGGAACGATCGTGTCCGCATCCAGTTGGGCTGAGGTTTTGCAAGGTCTGGATCCACTCGACGGGATAGCCATCGTAGATGTAGGGGATGGGATAGACGACGAGATCGCCCGCCACTACGATTTTCTCTCTCGGCAGATAGACCACCGCATCGCCGGCAGTGTTTCCGCGTCCCAAGAACTTGACCTGGAGCTCCCGGTTTCCGAGGTCAATGGTGAAATCATGGTCGAAGGTGAGCGTGGCGCTTTGGAACTTGACCGCCTTGAGCTCGTCCATCCCGGGCTTGCGGCGATCAAGCGCCGTCTTGACCTGCTCCCTGTCGTCCGGCGACAGAGGCTTGCCGTCCGGGCCCTTCCCCGAGTCCAGCATCTGCTGCAGAGACGCATTGGTTTTCTTCTCCCGGCTCTCCGACCCGGGACCGAACAGGTCCATATCTCTCTTGGTCTCTGAGTGGGCAATGATAGTGAGAGCGGGGAAAGCATCCATGTAGGCGCGGTTGCCGAGATTGTGGTCGTTGTGGAAGTGCGTATTCAGCACGAAGGCAACCGGCTTGTCTGTCCATTGGCGAATCTGCGCGATGTCCTGCCGCGCGGCTGAAGGAAGAAAACAGGAATCCACCACAAACACCTGCCGGTCGCCGATAATCACGGTGGTGTTGCCGCTGGCGAATCCATCGCCGGCACGCTGATGCTGAATCTCGTAGACGCCGGCGGCCAGCTGCGTGACCTTGCGATCCGTTTGCGCGTAAAGCGACGCGGATGCCAGCAGGCCGATCGCAATGACCGTCAGAAGCGGGCGCGATTTACTGGATGGGTTGAACTCGCTCTTATAGCTGCGCGCCTCGTACTCACTCTGCCGGCCGTCGGGGTGTTGCTCAAACGGTTCAATCAAAGCAGTGCGCTCGGGCGACGCAGAAGCGCCGGGCACCAGCTGGGGAGTCTGCTTGTCCTTTGTCGTCCGCGGGCGAGCTTTCGGCCCAACCGCAAAGTCAAGACTACCCTTGGCAGCAACCCATGCTCCCGCGGATGACATTCCCGGCGCCCGCATTGCTTCCTGTCTCGTACTTGCTCGCATCGTCACCTCCAGCCTATCCAAGCAAGGGCCGACAACTGCATTCGATGTGAGCAGGGAACTACCTTGTCGGACGAAGCGCCGGCAAGTAAAGCCAGTAGCCTGTCGAAGAGCAGTTATGCTGCCACGAACCACGAGTAGCCTTATAGCTATGGATGGTCGATAGTTAGTTCGCGGCGCGAACTAGCTTGGTCGGGTGAACTCTGTCCGGATCTGTGTCTAGGCCGTCCGAAAGTGAACAGGAAGGAATAGGAAAGCGGCTCATCATGCGTGTGAAGAGACAGTCTGCGTGAAGGTGTCCGACCTTTACTTGGAGATTTTTCTCCGGGCCATGACGATGATTCCGCGCGCCGGTTCCTATAAGCCGAAGAGCTGGTAAAGTCCGGTGACCGTCTGAGCGAGCACGCCCGCTACTATTGGCTGCTGTTAGCCGAGAGCCACCTGACGCGGCGGCTGTCGGCGTTATCGTTGCCGACTGGGTAGGAATGGCTGGCAAAAGCAAGTCAGAGAAATCGAGAGGAGCGAAGGGGTGACGCAGGGAAGTAAATGGGTAACTCGTGGGTGCCTCGGCAAGCAATCTGGCTTCTTCTGGGGGCCGTAAAAAACGCTCAGAAGCGGAGAACTAGCCGCGTATATAATGTTGGCCGCCCAGGGTGCGAAAAAGAAACCCCGGGTCACACCGTTTTCGGCCCAAGACCGGACTTCTCGGCCCGCCTGGCCGGAAATCGAGGAGCAAATTCGTATGGGACAACGGACAGGTCAAATCTCCACTTCACAACTTGTGCTCTGGATTACCTGCATGGGATTGGCGGCCTATCTAGCTATCCCAGCATCAGCTCAGGGGCCGAGTGTTAGTCCTCCGGGTACAACTACTAAGAAATGCTCGATAGAGGCCGGACAGAACGGGTGCATAATCATGTGGACTTTCGGCGGCGGCACAGCAACCCGATACTTAGAAGACATAACTACCGGCTATGTAGGTCACGGCGACACGGCTAATAACCTAACCCTTGCCTGCCAGTCTTCGTTGAGAGAGGACGTATACGCCGTAGATATTGATCCGGGCCCTAACGGCCCGATCATCGCTTTCAGCTGTCCTAGCACAGCCGATTTCCTCGTCATGAGGTGTAAACCCTGGCAAGACAACGGCTGCACTATCCGGTTCGCGATTTTCTGACGTTGTCCAGCAAATTGCGATTGCGCTGGCACGTCAGGTGACGATCGTTACCCATACTGTGAAACGGTGAAACTTCCGACAAGAGGACTTCCGAACAATCTTCGGGAAGCGTGCGTTTCGCAAGCCGGGGTCTAGGTTATTTCAATTTGGCGTACTCGGCCTTGGCTTGCTGATAGAGGGGGACGTCGGGATCGGCGTCTTTCCAGAGCGTGAGGAAATCTCGATACGCCGTGCGGGCTTTATCGCGCGCGGTTGGGTCTTTGGCGGGGTCGAGCTCGTAGGCGCGAGACAAGCCGAGGCGGGCCAGCGCTCCCAGGGGAAAGTTCACTACCACTCCCCTGTGGTCAATGAACTTCTGAAATTCCACCGCCGCTGCGTTGCCATCGTGCAGCGCGAGGTAGGTCGCGATACCTCCCGTGAAAAACCCTGGAGCCTGGGGAACATACTTCTTTTTCGGAGGACCAGGCTCTCTCCAAGTTCACGGGCCGTGCAGCTAGTGCAAAGGCTTTGAATGTCCGTGTTGCGCAGCTTTCAACTTCTGACAGTCGCTGAGCCTCACGGAGTCGGACATTATTGACCGCCGAGTATTGAGCGGAGTCGTGACTTGAGCACCATCCCTGCCGATGACTTGCCCATTGGTGTCGAGCCATGTCTCAAAGTCCAAAATGCGAACGCGATGCTCAACTGTCACTTCTCCTGGCTGTGCCGATAAGTCCCCTTTGCTTAGCAACTTACACCGTTATCTAGAATTAAGTTGACGTCCGCCACCCAGAAGAGGAAAACCATACAGACAGCCAGCCACTTGACTGGCACGGGTCGTTCTGCCAAGGGAGAATTAGCCATGACCAACTCAACTCGGCCCACGACAGCCATCTTCGCCACGGTTCTCCGCACCAAGACCGCAGCGATAGCGGCCGGGCTCCTGCTGATCGCTCTGGTCGGTTTTGCCGCGCTGCCCACCCACGCCCAGACTTTCAGAGTGATCCACGCCTTCGACGTCTCCGACGGGTGGTACCCGGTTGCCGGATTAACTATCGATCACGCCGGAAATCTTTATGGCGCGACCGCTTACGGGGGCAACGGCGCGTACAACGGCACGGTATTCAAGGTGACCCATCATGGCTCGGGTTGGGTGCTCTCGGAGCTGTATAGGTTTAACGGAGGCGATGATGGCGAGACTCCGGAGGCCCGACTCGTCTTTGGCCCGGATGGCAAACTCTACGGCAGCGCTATCAGCGGCGGTTCCGGTGGCTATGGCGTCGTTTACAGCCTGCAGCCTCCAGCCAGCGTCTGCAAATCTGCGTCCTGCCCCTGGACTGAAACTGTGCTGTTCCCGTTCCAAGTTTCCGGCACGGGTTGGGAACCGATCGGTGATCTCGCCTTCGATGTCGCGGGCAACATTTATGGAGCGACATTTTACGGCCCCGGTAACACCTGTGAGGACGAGGGATGCGGGGCGATCTACGAGCTGATGCAATCCGGCGGCGTCTGGACGGAACAGATTATTCACCAGTTCACTTATGGGGCCGACGGTGAATACCCTACCAGCGTGATCTACGGCAACGACGGTAACCTGTACGGCACCTGCCAGGGAGATCCCAACAACAAGCTCAAACCAGGGTTGGTTTTTCGATTCGTCCCCTCGGGTGGAAGCTGGACGGAAAACGTCATTCATCAGTTCCAGCGAAGCGATGGCGATCTCCCGGTGGGCGGCCTGATCTTCGACCCGGCAGGGAATTTGTACGGCTCGACAGACGCTGGCGGCTACTTCGACGCTGGGACAGTTTACGAATTGTCGCCATCAGGAAATTACTGGCAGTTCAGCTCACTCTATAGCTTCGTCCGCGGCGGGGCCGATTATCCCTACGGCCCCCTTGGCGCACTCATCATGGACAGTGCTGGAAACCTCTACGGGGCCACTGGAACAGATGGCGTTTACGGCTACGGCGCTGTTTTCAAGCTCACTCCATCCAACGGCGGTTGGACCTATACCTCGCTGTATGACTTCACCGGCGGCAGCGACGGCTCATTTCCGCGCAACGTGGTGATGGACGCGAACGGCAACCTTTACGGCATCACGACCTATGGCGGCAACAGCGCATGTCAGGCGGGCTGCGGAGTGGTCTTCGAGATCACGCCGTAAGGCAGTGGCCAGTTGTCAGCTAAGGAGATTCGCTATGAAGAATCCGGCGCAAGATCGGAGTTGGACTCTGAACGTAAATTCTCGGCAAACAACCGCAGCGCTGGCGATACCAATCGTGTTTGCGCTGGCAATCATGTTGGTGCAGGGAGCACAGGCCCAGACCTTTCAGGTCATTCACGAATTTACGGGCGGCGGAGACGGAGGAGATCCGTTGGCCGGTTTGACGATGGATTCCGAGGGAAATTTCTATGGGACGACTTTCTCCGGCGGCCTAGGTTACGGCACGGTCTTCAAACTGTGGCACGTGGCAGGCGGTTGGCGCATCACGCCGCTCTATAGCTTCCAAGGGGGCGCGGATGGCTCCGGCCCCCACGGCCGAGTAATTTTCGGTCCTGACGGCAGCCTCTATGGTACGACCTACGAGGGCGGAGGAGGTTGCACTCATTACGGAGGTTGCGGAACAGTTTTCAAACTCACGCCTCCAGTTACCGCGTGCAAGAGCGCAATTTGTCCGTGGACGGAAACGGTGCTTTACCGCGCCGCAACCGACAATGGGCAGGAACTCTGGGGCGAAGTCGTTTTCGATCAGGCAGGTAACCTCTACGCCACTGTAGCCCTCGGCGGCCTGCACGACGGCGGTTATGTTTTCGAGTTGACGCCTTACGGCAATGGCTGGACCCGCAAGGTCCTCTACTCCTTCAACCCAGACGATGGCGATTGCAATGATCCCGAGGGAGGTGTGCTGTTTGATAGTTCCGGCAACCTCTATGGAACCGCCAATACCGGGTGCCCCTACAACATCGGTGGAGTGTACGAGTTGACGCCCTCGGGCTCAGGCTGGACGGAAAGCGTGATTATTTCGTTCCAGGACATGACCGACGGTGACGGCTCCATGGCTGGTCTGATACCAGATGGTCACGGCGGCTTCTACGGCACCACCTTTGACCTCGGACCAAATGGCGGCGGCACCGTTTTCGAGCTGACTCCGTCAGGCGGGAGCTGGATGTTTTCCCTGGTTTACTCCTTTACCTACTTTGATAACAACGGCTCGGGGCTGTTGGCTCCCGTGAGCATGGACGCCAAGGGCAACCTCTACGGTACGACGTTCGAGTGTGAGGAGTGCCGCGGGACAGTTTTCGAACTGACACCCTCCAGCGGCACTTGGACACGGAACGTGCTGTACCGTTTCAGCGGCGGAGACGATGGAGGGTTTCCCTACAGCAACGTAGTGTTCGACTCCAGCGGCAATCTTTATGGTACGGCGTCCTACTACGGAGCCTCCGGGCAGGGTGTCATCTGGGAGATCACGCCGTAAAGCAGTTGTCAGTGGCCAGTGGTCAGTTGTCAGAGAAAGAGGAGATTTCGTCATGACGAATTGGGCACAACATCGGAGTCCAATCCGGCTCTTTGTCGGTCATCAACTCGTTCTCGGGTCGGGAGCCGGCGGACGAGGAATGATAGCCGACCGTTCGGATACAGCATTGCTTCAGCCGGCTAAATTTTCGTCAAGTACGCGGAATCACGGGCTGATCACGGGCTAGAGAATTTCGGGGATTCTCTGTATCCCTATGGAAAATATGGTAGGCACGAGGAGACTCGAACTCCTGACCTCTACCGTGTCAAGGTAGCGCTCTAACCAACTGAGCTACGCGCCTACGTCTGTTCTTCCGACATTATACAGTTTCCGGCTACAAACCGGCTGGGAGAGCTCGCGTCGAAATTTCATGCGGCGTGGGAGTACTCGTCCCGAAAACAGTTTGCAGAAAACCGCGCCTACTCCGTCGAGAGCAGCATATGATTACCGCTGAACCGATGACGCTGGAACAATCGGCCGCTGCGTAGGGACTTTCCATGAGTGCGCTTCATTACATGCTCGCGTGTCCAAGCTGCCGACATGCCATCCAGCTCCCGCTGGAAACGCTAGCCACAGCGTTTGGACCTGAAGAAGCCCGCACCAGGGATTCAGAACCTGTGGCGGCTGTCTGCAATTATTGCAAGCAAGCGCGAAATTATGATCTAGCGGTAAGGCGTACGAATCCAGGGTGGGTCCCGTTGGTGGGCCTGGACCCTAGCTCAATGTGGAGGAACGTAGGCTGGCTGCGATGCGAGGACGAAGCCTGTGAACTTCGCCTGCCACTATTTGCGCCGGTGAACAGATATATCTCAACCGAAGAACGAATCGAAGCGGCAAAAGCCTGGATGTGGGACGGCCTGCATTGCCCAGCCGGGCACCCGATTCAAAAGCCGCAATCTGTGTTTATGACTCCTGAGCAAACCTAGTGGTTCGATGGTCAGCAAGCCCCGGCGTGTCGCCGACTGAAATCGGCCCAGGAACAATCAATTTCAGCCGGTTTGCTCACCTTCGGCACGATTCCGTTTTGCCCGTGAACTCCAGCTAATCAGCGACCGGCGCATCGTGCATCAGTAAAGACTAGCCACCTGTCATTACTAGTCGAACGAGAAAGGTTAGTCGCGGCAGGCACCATCGGATACAAGAACGGCGCTGGACGTCCGGGATCGCGACCTCTGTGTTTCGTCCCGTTCGTTACTGCCTGCCCAAGTGAATGCTGGAGAGCGTCTTGAGCAGTCCGAAGATATTGAGCAGCCACAAAACGACTGCGATCACCACTACGCCATTCAAAATCGAGTTGATGGAACTCGCCATCGGGACATAGCGATTAACTAACCACAGAAGCACTCCAACGACCATCAGGACGATAACAACTTGAAGTAACGGCATTTGCTCAACTACCTTTCTGTATCGCTGGCAGAGCGGGGTGCTGTTTTGCACTCGGCCCGCTCTAGGCCACGTGCTTTACTTAGTGGCGGTCTGGTCCAACCGCAACGCTGCACTACGCATATTGAAGGAGAAGGTGGCCCGCGACAGGACAAGCTGCATGCAGCTTCGAACGCTTCCGCGGGCCTGGTGTTCACCCTCCGGAGGTATGGGCTGCTTTCTCAGGCTGCGCATGAACTGCAGGTTCCGGGCGAGCAGCAGGCTGCGCTTTAGCCGCAGGCGCTGGACGAGGGGCAGGCTGTGCATGAGCCGCAGGTTCTGGACGAGCAGCAGGCTGCGCTTTGGCCGCAGGCGCTGGACGAGGGGCAGGCTGCGCTTTAGCCGCAGGTTCTGGGCGAGCAGCAGGCTGCGCTTGGCCGCAGGCGCTGGACGAGGAGCAGGCTGCGCTTTAGCCGCAGGCGCTGGACGAGGAGCAGGTTGCGCTTTAGCCACAGTCGCCGGACGAGGAGCAGGCTGTGCTTTAGCCGTAGGCTCCTTAGTAGACTCAGCTGGCGCACGAGCCGGTTTAGGCGTTGCTGCCTTATTTTCATTCGTGCGAGCTGCAGCTGCCTTATTCTCGGCAGCCTTGTTTTCGGTGGCCTTGGTCTCAGCGCGTTATTCTCAGCAGCCTTGTTCTCGGTGGCCTTGGTCGCAGCTGCCTTGTTTTCAGGTGGCCTTGGTTGCAGCCTTGTTCTCAGCAGCCTTGTTCTCGTGGCTTGCCAGCTGCCTTGTTTTCAGTGGCCTTGGTTGCAGCAGCGTTATTCTCAGCAGCCTTGTTCTCGTTGGCCTTGGCGCAGCTGCCTTGTTTTCGGTGGCCTTGGTTGCAGCCGCGTTACTTTCGGCAGCCTTGTTTTCGGTAGCCTTGGTCTCAGCAGCTTTATTATTCTCAGCAGCCTTGTTCTCGGTAGCCTTGTTTGCAGCTGCCTTGGTCTCGGCTGCGTTGTTCTGCAGGAGCCTTGTAAGGTGCTCCCGCCTGTTTGGCCGCTACTACTCCCTTACCGCTAAACTCCCCAGGCTTCGCAGTTGCAGCGATGGCCGGCTTGCCTTGGTTCACGGACGCCAGGAGTGCGTGATTGGTACTGGCAGCCCGCTCATGCTGGGTTTGCAGCGAGGTTGCCGGCGTGTGTTGCTCGTGTGCCGCTGTCTCTTCTGCTGCCGTCGGGCGGGCGGTAATTCCACCGGTGCCGCCGTTGTAGCTGACATGGTTCACGGTAGTGTTGTTGATCACCGTGGTGTTGTAAACGTTGTGAATATTGGTGACGTTCACGTTGTTCGCCGAACGGTTGTAGTAAAACTGTCCGTTCTGCCAGCGTCCGCCTTGATAGCCGACACCGCCATAGCCATAGCCGTAGTTGACGCCGCCGTAGAAGCCGACTTGCTGACCCCAGTAGCCGCCATTCCAGGCGAAGGCGTTGCCGCCCCAACCCCAGTAGCCGGGAGTCCAGAGCAAACCAACGGTGGGCGGCTGGATCCACGTACCCGGCACCCAGAAGTAGCCTTCACCTCCGTAAGCCCAGTAGCCGGGCGTCCACAAATACCCGGCGTCGGGAGCCACGGGTTGTACGTACACGGGTAGTGCAGGCGGAGCGATCCCGACCGACACCTCGAACTGCGCGAAGGGGCCGGTACGGCCAGTATCAGGAGTGTCAGCAATAAGAAACGGATGGTACGCATTTTGATCACCTTGCCAGATCATCCTTCGATTGCCCGGTTGAAACTTGCTGCGCCGGGCTGCGTGGATTGAGGGGCCTTGTCATGTGGAAGGATTCCACCTTTGCACTTCCAAGTCTGAGCACTACGGCTCACTTCTCGGAATGGCGCAATTAGAGGCGCCGAATGATTTCGCGGGATGCGCTGGCTGATGCGGGGAAAAAAGCAGCGTGAACCTGAAGAGGACCCGATCTCGCCGTATCGAATTCAGCTATGTACGGATATCTTCGCTAATGGTTAATTGCCCTGTCCGGCTGGCAATGGAACGGAGGACCATACAATCTGATCTGGGCGGGCGTCCGAGACGCCGCATCCTCATCAGAAATGTCGGCGAGCCACAGAGTGGATTTGTCACCCGAGACAATTCTTGCGCACCACCAGTCTGTCGTTTAGAAAAGACTAGCCGTTGGCGTGAGACCTTCTCAACGCAATTCTATGGGCGTTGCGTCTTCTCTTCTGTTTGGCTCTTAAAGCTTCGGCGCGCTCCCCGGCTGTATGCCATCGAGAAACATACTGCTTCGGGATTACTTGTATCTGTGCAGGCGTTGCACTCGGTTCTGGCGTTTCCTTTGTGGTAGTCATACTCTTCTCCTTAGACTTTTGTGTGATGATGTCTCGCCGTGGGCTTCGGAAGCGGCTTAGCATGGACGGGTAGTCCGCTGGTTATCTTTTCGTTTTCTTACGAGGCCCATTCCACAGGCGCGAACTGACGAACGATATTTCCATTGACCATTTTGGATTGCTTATTTCCGCATGACAGGCAAACCGCTCCCACCTGCGCCAGTTCGCCTTCCCTTGTAATTTCGCTTTCACGGATTCCGAACGCGGCCGAAATGACCGGGCCGTCGCACTCATTACAAGGGTAAGCGGAGATGTGAAGATACTTAGTTTTCATGATGAGATCCTGCCCAATGTCCCGGTGACAAAAACGAAACTATCACGTGGCCCTGTTCAATACTGCTCGTCGATAAGGATTTTCTATTCCGAACGACTTCATGCCCGGGGACGCCGTACGCGAAGACACCAGGGGGCAGGGCACAGCGGCGCAAGAATGGTCACTATTGCTCAGACGCGCCGATGCGAAGATGAGAAAGTTGTTAAGCAGGCCTGTTCTCACAAATACTCCGGTCAAGATATTTCGGAGCCGAAAGCAGGCATGCAGTTCGATGAACTTGGTCGAGTCCCGCGGGCTCGCGGCGGAGCCGCATGTTGTAACGCTACGGGCGACTCATAAGGAGACATCCATGCTTTGGACAATCTTCGTCATTATCTTGGTTCTGTGGCTGCTCGGTTTCAGTTTCCATATAGCGGGCGGTCTGATCCACCTCTTGCTGGTCGTCGCCCTCGTGGTACTGATTGTCAATCTGGTCTCCGGACGCAGAACAGCCTGATCTATTGCGGCGAATATCCGCTCCTGATACAAGCACATTCAGAAGGCTCAGGTGGAATGAACAGTAAACGTTTCGCGGCGCCGCGAAGCGAGTCTCCCTCGCCAGGCAGCAGAAATCAGCGCTGCCGTTACCTAACGATCATCACAGAGTGATTCGCTGAGAGAAGGTTCATGTCGTTGCCGAAGACACTACCATTCAGGAGACCCTTGGGAATCGCCGGGTCGCTTCCGCGTCCGTCGCAGTTGCCGTCGGCGAAGGCATTCGAAACTGCGGTCAATCTTTCACTTCCCAGCCGAATCGCAATTATCGGAAACTACCTTCCGCGGCAGTGCGGAATTGCCACCTTCACGACCGACTTGTGTGCTGCCGTTTCCACCGAGTTCGGGACAGAACGCATATTTGCTCTGCCAGTGAACGACCCAGAATCCGAATACGATTATCCAGAGCGGGTTCGCTTCGAGTTGACCGAAGAGGATCTGCCGTCCTACGAACGCGCGGCCGAGTTCCTCAATTTCACCAATGTCGACTTAGTTTGTGTGCAGCACGAATACGGAATTTTCGGCGGGGCTGCCGGAAGCCACATCCTGGAATTGCTGCGGAAGCTCCGCATGCCGATCGTGACCACGCTTCATACCGTGCTGCGTGATCCGAATCCCGACCAACATCGGGTGATGGTGGAACTGGCCGAGCGTTCCGATCGCCTTATCGTAATGAGCGAGCACTCGTCGGAGTTTTTGCAGGAGATCTTTCAAGTTCCCGCGGCAAAGATCGATGTCATTCCGCATGGGGTGCCAAATCTGGCGTTTGTTGATCCGAATTTTTACAAGGACCGGTTTGGAGTCGGAGGCCAATCCGTATTGTTGACCTTCGGCTTGCTCTCGCCGAACAAGGGAGTCGAAACCGTCATAAAGGCGCTTCCACGGATTCTGTCGCACAACAGCAATGTTAGGTACATCGTCGCGGGCGCCACTCATCCTCACATCAGGAAACGCGAGGGCGATAAGTACCGGGAGTCGTTGCAGGCGCTGGCGAAGGACTTGGAGTTGAGCAACAACGTCATCTTTCACAACCGATTTGTGAGCCCTGAGGAGATGATGGAGTTCATTGGGTCGGCCGACATCTACATCACGCCTTATAAGAATGAAGCGCAAGTCGTTTCAGGGACACTGGCGTATGCGCTGGGTGCGGGCAAAGCAGTGATCTCAACTCCGTATTGGCACGCGCAAGAATTGCTCGATCAGCGTCGCGGCGTTCTGGTCCCCTTCAACGACCCGGACGCGATTGCAGAGCAGACGATTGCGCTATTGGAAAACGAAGCTGAGCGGCACGCTATGCGCAAGCGTGCGTATTTATATTCACGGAACATGGTGTGGAAGAGCGTCGCCCAGGACTACATGCGCAGCTTCCAGCGGGCCCGAGCGGAGCGCATGTGGAACCCTCGTTTGCCAGATCCAAATCCGAGTGGCCGGGACAAGATCAACGATCTGCCCGCAGTGAAGCTGAATCATCTTCGCCGCATGACCGATGACACGGGAATGTTGCAGCATGCGGTGTTCGCTATTCCCAATCATCATGAGGGCTACAGTACCGACGATAATGCGCGTGCATTGATCGTGTCGATTTTGGCGCAGCAGCTCGGGACGGCGGGAGCGGCTGAGGCAAAGGAATTGGGTTCGCGATACCTGGCTTTTCTGTGGCTCGCCTTCAACTCCGCTAACGGAAGGTTTCGCAACTTTCTGAGTTATGAGCGGCGGTGGCAGGAGTCCGAGGGCTCGGAAGATAGTCACGGGCGGGCTTTGTGGTCCTTGGGGACCGCGATCAATCAGACGGTGGACGAAGGCCTGAGGGGTCTGGCTGGGCGCCTCTTTGAACTTGCGGTTCCGGTGACGCTGAGTTTTAGCAGTCCCCAGCGTGGGCGTTCTCTTTGTTTGGAATCCAGCAATATCTTGATCGCTTTCCCGGAGACAGGTCTGCACAAAGGCAGCGGGATGCACTCGCCGACAAGTTGCTGAACATCTATCGAATCACCTGCACACCGGGTTGGAGTCGGTTCGAGGAAAGTTTGAGTTACTCCAATGCGCGTTTGCCCGAGGCACTGTTGTTGGTCGGCTCGCGCACCTCAAATGAACACTGGCTTACGGCCGGCCTCGAGTCACTGGAGTGGCTGGAACAACAACAAGGTTGCAACATCAACGGACACTTCGTCCCTATCGGCTCGCATGGTTTCTATAGCAAAGGCGGCGGAAAAGCGCGGTTCGACCAGCAGCCAGTGGAAGCCGGCGCGACCGTCTCCGCTTGCCTGCAGGCGTATCGCGCCACCGGAGATGAGCGCTGGCGAAAAAAGGCTTGGGCCGCCTTCAATTGGTTTGTGGGGGACAACGATCTGAAAACTCCCTTATACGACCTGACGACAGGCGGTTGCCGGGATGGACTTCATCCCGACCGGGCCAACGAGAATCAGGGAGCGGAGTCTACGCTGTGCTTCTTGATGGCGCTTCTGGAGATGCGGCAGCTGCG
>CAWIEG010000005.1:0-229083 GCA_963835125.1 uncultured Acidobacteriaceae bacterium
CAGCGACTCCAACTCCAGGCGCAGCCCACCGTCGGACGAGGCGACGCGATCCAGGAACGCGTCTCGCTGCCCCGGCTCTAACTCCAGTGCCTGATGGAGCAGCTCGCAAATGTGCTGATGGCGTTCCGGTGCCATCTGGGAATTCCAGCTTGTAGCTTCCCGATGCAGCCAAACGATTGCCGTCTCCCAGTGCCTTTTTACGGTGGACGCTGAGATCCCCATCGCCTGGCGGGGTCTCGTCAATGGAAAGGCCCGCCATGGTGAACCTTCAGAGGCAATACGACATTGTTCGGGATTGAGTTTGTCCAGTTCGGTCAATGCGTCGTCCAGAGCAACTGCGTCTACATCGAGCAACTTGGCCCCGAGTGAGTCGTCGAGGCTCAGACGTATTCCCCCGTCACGCTTGGCGGCGTGTTGGGCACGGGCATATTCGATCAGGATCTGCCGCATCGTTTGGGCGAAGATGGCCATGAAATGCCGACGGTTCTGGAAGCGGATCGTGCCTTGCTTTTCCAGACGGAGATAGGCTTCATGGACCAAGGCCGTACTCTGGAGCGTGTGGCAGGGGCGCTCCTGGCGCAAGTAGCGATGCGCGACCCGTCGTAACTCGTCATACATCAAGGGTATGACGGAGCGTAATCCGTCCTCGTCGCCGGCCTGCCAGCTCGCCAGCAACTGCGTGACGATATTGGGAGGAAGCTCTGACAACCGGGGCCCCCAACCACATGAGAAGGAAATTGCTGTCAGAGTAGTCCCTGCGTGCGGACAAAGTCGATTTTGTGAAGGATGACTTCACCACGCCAACTAATTTGCAGCCGCGTGCAAATAAATCAACCTGCGGTGAGCTGATTTCCTCCCGCTTTTCGCTTTTAGAAAGATGAAGCAGTTTAGCTCAACGGAGGATGGCCCCAAGTTGGGTGACGTCGCGCCGACAGGTCGTTCATTCGGTTCACCTAATGTGGCTTGACAAGGTATCCGGAGCGCAGTACGCTACCCGCGAATTCACCCGCACCCTCAAACCCACGTCACCCGCTCCCTAAAGAGTGCGCAATAGGCCCTTCCCAAGCGTTAGTCTGCGATTTGTTCAAAACTGGAGGACACTATGTACAGGTTTCAGGATCTTTACGTCACCTTGCCACCTAAAGATGGCTGGCTGGCTCAAGTGGACGTAGACCCGCTTCACCCATGGCCATCGTTGTGGTTCAGCAGGGCCTCAGGGTTCCGCAGCCGCCCTCAACCCCTTGTTGCTACACGGGCGCGAGCAATCCCCAGCTTCCGATCTTGGCCGCCGCAAGACGGGGTCGACCCATTGTGGAATTACCTGACTACCGGACTCGCTGGGGCGTACTTCGCGACAGATTATTTCCAGGAAGCTGGCGACCTGCAGTCGGTGGCGGAGGCTGAGGGGCTCGAGTCCAAGCTTACCGCTGCGATTACCAAGGTGCGAGATCGCAAGGCCCAACTGCAGGCAAGAGAAGAAAGGATGACTCTATGATCAAGTTTCAGGATCTTTACGTCACGCTGGCGCCGGAAACGTCCGACCCAGCGGATCCAGGAAACGTTGTGTTCTACAACGTACAGCCAACACCAACCCCGTCGGTTGATTCAACGCTGTGTCTTCCCCCCAACCCACCCTCAACCGCGTGCTGCAACCCGGATGGCCCCGCTTTCAGCTTGAAGCCGTTCGCCATAATGCTGGGCGCGGGGGAGCCAGAGCGGAAAATCGGAAAGGACGTTTTGCTGAAAGACTATCTGGCTGCCCAACTGGCCAAGCCGGAAATGAAACTGTCACCCGTTCAGGAGCCTGGCACCCTGCAAACCGTCGCCGAGATTGAAGCGCTCGAGCACAAGCTCAACGGCGCTCTGGGCGAGTTGCAGAATCGCAAGGCCCAACTGCGGAAGAAGTCCACGGTAACCAAATAGCTGTATCCATGTCTCCGGGCGGAGAAACCTCGGCCCGGAGATACAGGAGTTTCCATGCGTCCCACCGGCGCGCGATCGCGAACCCGTCTGCTGTTGCCTCTGGGCGACAGCACGTTACGGTTCAATCCCGACTACGAGCTTGTGCAACTCGATCGGCTGCCTGCCGAGCAACGGGAATCCCTGGATGCCTTGCAGCAGGATCCCAGCTTCTACGGGATCGTGCGCTCGCGTTTCGCCACCGGACTTAGCCCGAAATCGGTGAGTCGCGACACCGCGGATCTGTTGATTGCCCTGCAAGAACCGCGGCAATTGCCGGATCGAGTGATCGCCGATGCAGACGCGATGTTGGCCGTCACTCAACTCGTTTGCGATGGCATCTTGCAGGTCGCTGGCGAACCGGGATGGCTGTGCGGACCCGCTGCCTGCCGCTTCGACGCAACCACTTCAGAGGAGCCGCCGGGAATTCTCGCGGACTTGTCGCTTCGCGCTCTCAAGCACGCCGCGGCATTGAGAACTGGCGACACTACGGAGCTGTCCGGACATCTCTATCGCTACAACTTGCTGCCGTTAACTCCTGAATGGCTTCGGCGCTTTCCCGATAACACCGCCGTGCAGGAATATCTTCAGATCCAGGCGGGCGGACGCGTTCGTTGGGAGCTTGATCGCTTTTGGACGCGGGTTTCGCCGGCGGCAGAACAAGGCGCCTGGATGGCCTGGAGTTCGCGAACCATCGCGATGCCGCCAGACGCAGCTACCTGCAAGCTCTATCTCAGTCCGCTGCCGTCGCGATTGCGCGATGCGTTTCGTATCTGGCTCGCCGCGATCACCGCGGCCGGGGCATTCCACTTCAAGATCGGCAACGATGTTCGCGGACTGCTGCGCCCCGACAAGATGGTCGCCTATTTCGGCGATCGCGCGGCACTCGAGGAAGCCGCCCGCCGTATCGCGCGCGAGCTCACTGACTGCCCGGCGCAGGGCGTGCCGTTTACCTCCGAACTCGACTACGGCGCGCTGATGTCATGGGGGGCGGACCCTCCGTCGGAAGAGGCCGTGCCCGTCTGGTTGCGCCGGCAAAGCTGGCGCCAGTGGATTTGCAATCGTCTTGGCGCCGCATTGGCCGTTGCAAAACATCACCCCAGCGATTCCATGCCGGCCTGGCGCTTCGCCTTAGCGCGGCTGCAATTGGAGGGTCCGGATCTGACGAATTGGGTTGCCCGATCGCAGGATGGGCAATCGGAGACGGTTGCGGAGGTCGCCGTATGACTGGTCCGCTGGTGTTGCCGGAAGACATTGAGATTGTCCCTGTGACTGCGCTTTCCGCGCCGGTACGCGCTCAGTTAGGCGGCACGGATGATGATTACGCCGTGACCCGGCCCCTGTCGCGGTTCCCCTCCAAGGTCGTCGATTCGCAGGCGGCCGCGTGGCTGCGGCAATTTGAAAAGCCAACAACCCTGGTGCAGGCAATCCTACGCCACAGCAAAGCAGTTGACCGGAAACCGCAGGAGGTCCTCGAAGAGATCTATCCTTTTCTGGAAAGCTGCCTGATTGCCAAGCTGCTGGTCGAGCCGGGAGTGGAGTCCCAGACGATTCGGCCGTCCTTCGCATCTGGCGCTGAAGTCGCGGGCCATCGCATCCAAGAGTGTATTCAGGTGCTCGCCGATACGGAGCTGTACCGCGTCAGCTCGGAAGGACGGCAGGCCGCGCTAAAGATCACTCGAACCGAAGGCGGAGCGGAGATCAAACGACATCTCACGAGAGAAGCCAAAATTCAGGACCGGCTGAACGGACGCGTCGCTCCGCAGCTGTTCGCTTCTGGAGAGACGGAGGATGGCCGCGCATACATAATCTCGGAATGGATTGCCGGCGAGCTGTGCACGGCAACGGCAGCGATTCTGCGGATGAGTTCGCGTGATCCGCTGCCGCCAGCCCTACTTTCCCTTTGCGGCAACATCCTGGATGCCTATGTAACTCTCCATCGCCAGGGAGTAACTCACGCCGATGTGCATCCCGGAAACATATTGATCACGCGCGCCGGGGAAGTTCGGATTGTCGACTACGGGTTGTCGTGTCTGGAGGGCGGCGATGAGGGCTTCGCCAATCTCCCGCGGGGCGGCGTCGGCTTCTTTCTCGATCCCGAGTATGCCAGTGCCGCTCTCGCCCATTCCATGCCGCCTCCCGCTGCTTTCGCCGGCGAACAATACTCCATCGCAGCGCTGATCTACCACCTTGTAACCGGCCGGCACTGCCTGGACTTTTCACTTGAAAAGGAACGGCTGCTCCGTCAGATCGTCGAACAGCCTCCAGTGCCGCTCGTGGCTCGAGGACTTCCGGGAACGGCTGCGCTGGATCGAGTGCTTCTTCGCGCACTCAGCAAAGACCCCTCCGCCCGATTCCCCGATGTGGCGAGTATGGCTGCGGCATATTGGCAGGAGGTGGTGGGGGCAGACTCGCATAACAAATCCGCAAGAGCAGATTCTAACGTCGGCGGCGCGCCGTCGATGGCGACGCAGGAGAGCGAAGACTGGCTGAACTCGTTTCTCGATTCGCTCCGCGATCTGGAAGAACCATCGCCTGTCACTGTGCCCATCTCAAGGACCTCGCACACTCCTGGATTCGCAGGTGCCGCTCATGGACTGTTTCGCATCGCCTGCATCCGCGAAGACACCAATCTGCTCGCTCTCGCTGAGCGTTGGCTCGATCGCGCCGAAAGCGAACTTGCTTTCGCCGACGTGCCCAGACCTGACGGAAGCGGCATCGAGTGGTGCGAGTCGCGCTTCGGAGTCACTTGGCTGCGAGCTCTGATGTCACATAGCTGCTGGGACTTTTATCGCCGCTCCTGGGCAACAGAACAGTTTCTGCGATTTTGCAATTCGGGGCTCGAAACCGGAAACGTGAGCGACCGTCCTTCGGCCTTGCTCGCAACATCGCTGCTGCTGGACGCTTTCCGTTGCGACACAACTGCGAATCATCCACCGCTCCTCGAGTTGGGGAACAAGCTCCTTGAGCGCTTATGGCACGAGCTTGATGCTCTGCCGCCGCTGGCCGCGCTTCCGGCCGGAATATCTTTTCATTCGTCTCCAGACTGGGCTGAGTGTCTCTACGCCACATTGCAATGGATGCGGGCCGCTGGGTCAGCCGCGCCGGTACACTTCGGCGCCAGGCTGGACCAACTGGCCGATCAAGCCAGATGGAAAGGCGCACGCGCCTGCTGGCCATCTCATTTGCAGCCGCGCAGTCTCGTGTGGTCCGACAGCAGCGCGGCTTTAGTTTTCTTGTGGACCTTAGCATCCCGAGTACTTCAAGATCCTCGTTGGTTGCGGTTAGCGGAAGCTGCGGGCCGCGAGGTGGCGGATTTGCATTCTGGAGGGTGCTCTCTCTCTGGCCTCGCGGGAAATGCCTACAGCCAACTCAACCTCTACAAACACACCGGAGATCGATGTTGGTTGGAAAATGCTTATGAAATAGCTGACGCAGCGGTTCGTCTCGCAAAAAGCGAGGACAATGCCCGGATGGCCGAAGCATGCCCGTGGCGTAAAGAAGACCTGAGGGTGGCCGTGCTCGTCGCCGATCTTGCCCACCCGCGTTGCTCCGCTATGCCCCTCATTGAAGAGGAGTGCTGGCCCGGACTGGCTGGCTAGAGCGACCCCGTCATGCTAAGCCGACAGTCAGGCCCGCATAAAATAACTGCGCTTCAATAACTTTTCAGGAAATTTAGCCCTCGTGAGCCAATTCCCTCTGGTTTTTCACTTTAAGTAAGTGAGGACGGAGTACGAGAATGGCTACCAAACCTTACGCATTCAGGATCACTACTGACGCCCATACTGTGGCGGCAGCTGAGGATTCGTCCGCAACCAACGCGTATGGGCCGTCGAAAACCCACGAACGTCACCAGCTAAGCGTTCAGCCCGTGCGCGCGCGCCTCGGGGAGTTCGAACTCGATCTTCGAACGGGCGAGTTGCGAGCCGGCGCCAGCACCGTGCGGCTGCAGGAGCAGCCATTCCAGATTCTCCGGATGCTGTTAGAGCGCAACGCCGAAATGGTTACTCGTGACGAGATTCAAGAGACGCTATGGGCGGACGGCACCATCGTCGACTTTGGCCATAGCATCAACACCGCCATCAAGAAACTGCGGCGAGCCTTCGGAGACTCGGCCGACCGCCCGCACTACATCGAGACTGTGGCCCGCCGCGGCTACCGCCTGATGGTTCCGGTGCAGTGGTCGCACTACGGCCGGTCCGCCCGCCCGCAGGCAGAAGAAGCGCCAAACGGCAGTCCGTTACTGCACCCCATCGGGCATCTTGCTGGCAACACAAATACCAAACATCACCGCCTGCCCGTTGTCGATGGCGGAATTCTGCGTGGCGCAACGAAGCGAGCGCTGCGCGCTTCGCGACAAATCTGTCCGCCTCAAAAAGAGCCAGGGCAGTCGTTCGTCGTTAAGGTGCAGGGTCGCGAATTGGACCATCTGTTGTCTCTGGAGAGGCTGGTTCTTGCCCGAATCCGGCGCTTGCGCCACCGGCAGCGCTGCCTGCACCGCCCGCGAACTTCTACACCCCGTCGCGGATGAGGTCTCGTTTCAAGCGGTGCAACCGATTTTTCCCGGTGAATCGGGAATGCAAATGGAATACGCAATGTTCGTGCGCCGCCGAATCACCCAACAGAAAACGGCCCTGAGCAATCGCCCGGGGCCGTTCTGAAAAGCCTGCAACTCGCAAGAGTACGCCAGCCCTCTTGTTTACTGGCAGCCGTTAAACTTCATCTGCACCAACCGCGTTTGCCAGTTGTCACCGTTGCTGGTTGCGTAGTATTCCTGCGCATACCAGAAAGTGCAGCCGTCGTTGTCGATCGCCATGCTGGAGTAGTCACCCCAGCGGTCGCCGCTGGTTTGCGCGCCCGTACCGGCGAACAAGGTGGTCTCGGTTTCCATCTGGCCAAGCGGATCCGTGGGTACGCGCCCCGTAGCGAACACGGAGTCATACACGGTAGAACTCGCCTCGCTATACCCTAGAGCGATGTCACCCATCTTGTCCTGAGCAATGGACGCCATCCAGCGATTGTTCGCGTCAGGAGCGAAAGTTCCCGACTGGAACAGCCTGACGCCGGTGATGTCTACCTGCTTGACGTTGGCCCGGAACTCATACCATCTGACGCCTGCCTGCCCACCCGAAGCGGTAGTTACGTGGTTCACGTACCAGTGCTGCTGCGGCAAGCGGCCGGCGGTTGCGGTGACATTGGCTAGCGGCCCATCGTCCCAATAGGAGAAGCGATACATCACGCGATCGCCAAGCGCGTCAACCTTCTCAGTGGTGCCATTCTGCGCAACGCAAAACTCGCTGTTGGGACAGAACGGGGTATACGTCGGCACGGTAATGGGATTGGCCAGGCCGCTGCCGGCGAAGGTGGATTGGCTTGGGTTGGAGAAGTCGGGGTGCATCGAGTAGATATAAAGGTGGTTGTTGGAGCTGTCAGAGTCGTAGGCGCCGATGAAGAACTCGTCCTGATTGGCTGGCGGTGGAACGGTGGAGTCGATGTCAGCCGGCAATAGGCTGGAATCGCCCGGCGTCAGCTGGAAGCAGATCTGCTCGGCCGTCTTATCGCCCACCAGCAGTTTCGCGCTGTTATACCCGCAAACATAAGCGCCGTCGAAGTTGACGTTGCCAAAGTTGTTGTTGGTCTGGAAGTACCCGCTGGGCCAGATGCCCCACTTGGGATAGTCAGGAAAGTCACTGCTTAACGGGAACTGATACAGATAGTACGAGCCGGTTGCGTCGCTGCTGGTGGAAACCGCGACACAAGCATAGTACGGTCCATTGAAGTCATTCTGCGCCAGCAGCCAACGGTGATTGAACTTGTCCCACTGGACGATAATGTCTCCATCGTTGTCCTCGTAACAGGGGCCACCCAACGACTGCCACAGCAAGTTGCCCTGTATTGGCCCCAGTTCCACTGCACCCGTTGACTTGTTGTAAACCTGGTAAGCGACGTTGACCCACTCCACTACCTGAGTGTCGCCAACCGCTGCGTTGGTGTCCGGAGGCTGGCAATCGCACGACTCGGCGTTGTCGAGGCCAAGCAAATTAAGGCCGGGCGTAATGTTCGAGGCACCGCCAGGAGAACTCTGCTCGACCGGATCAAATTCATAAGGCCCGGCGGCATGGGGGTTCGTGCGACGAACCGAATGCGCCTGATGAAAACTGTAATAGGGCTTAACGGGCAGGGTAGCCAGTTCCCGAAGCGGCGGCGAAACCGCAAACTTCACAGACTGGCTCGATTTGGGCTGCGGCGAAGCATCATCAGCCGCCACCACTGGTAAGCAAACGAGCAATAGCAATCCTAAGAGCACAGCGACGACAGCAAGCAGACCGACAGATTTCCGACGATTTTTCATTCTTTGCTTTTCTCCTCCGACTTTTGTGGCGTGACAAATCATAACCCAAAGTGCCTACTATCGCCACCGTTTTTCGGCCAAGAGCCGCCGTAAATTTGTTCGGCATTTTAACTCCTGGGCTAATGTGCCCAGTTCTCCGTCGCCGTGCGATACAATCCGTCCGCATGGTCACCTGCTCTGGCTGCGGGGCGTTGTGTTCTGAGAACGCCCGTCTGTGTCCTTCCTGCGGGCGTACCATTTCCGTTCCCGACACCCCGACCTTGGAGCCAAGTGGACCTGCGCCAGCTCGTGGTAGAGCGCACCCACCGCAAAGCGGAGGATTTTCCCCGGGCACTGTGCTCATCGAGCGGTATCGGATCGTCGCTTTGTTGGGGCGCGGCGGGATGGGTGAAGTCTACCGCGCTGAGGATCTTAAGCTGGGGAATGTCGTAGCACTCAAATTTCTTCCTGCCTCGCTCCAACATGATGCCACGGCTCTGGCCGGTTTTCATGCTGAGGTGCGTAATGCACGCCAGGTTTCGCATCCGAATGTCTGTCGGGTTTACGACATCGGTGAGGTGAACGGCCAGCACTTTCTCACCATGGAGTACATCGACGGCGAGGATCTGTCGTCGTTGTTGCGCCGAATAGGTCGCTTGCCACCGGACAAGGCTTTGGAGACCGCGCACCAGATCTGCGCCGGTCTGGCGGCAGCGCATGATTGCGGATTACTGCATCGTGATCTGAAGCCCGCCAACATCATGCTGGATGGACGAGGGCGGGTGCGCATCACTGACTTTGGGCTGGCCCTCAGCAGCGATGATGCCACGGGCCGAAGCGAGACCGCGGGTACGCCGGCCTACATGGCTCCGGAACAGATTGGAAAGGGCGAGGCCAGCGTTCGCAGCGATATCTACTCGCTGGGACTCGTATTTTATGAGCTGTTCACGGGGCACCTTCCTTATCAGGCGAACAGCGCAGTGGAGTGGCGACGGGCGCATCTGGAGTCTTCCCCCAAGGCGCCGTCGTCGGTAGTAAAGGACATTGATCCGGCGGTGGAAAGCGCGATCCTGCGCTGTCTGCAAAAAGATCCGGCAAAACGGCCATCCTCCGTGCGGCAGGTAGCAGCCGCGTTTCCGGGAGGAGATCCGCTGGCGGCTGCACTTGCGGCAGGTGAAACGCCGTCGCCCGAGATGGTGGCTGCTTCGGGAGAAACCGAGGGTTTGCGTCCGGCGGTGGCGTGGGCCGTACTGGCAGGAGTGATTGTGTCCGTCACTGCGGTGATTCTGATGAGTGCACAAACACAGCTCTATCGGCGCGTGCCGCTGGAAAAACCTCCGGAAGCACTTGCAGAACATGCGCGGGAAATTCTGCACAGCGCCGGCTATTCTGAGCCGCCGGCGGACACGGCAATGGGGGTCTACGAGGGGAAGGAGTTTCTACGCTATATCGCGGAATACGACAAGTTGAAGACGCGCTGGGACCACCTCGAAACCGGGGCGTTCGTGTTTTGGTATCGTGGCAGCCCCCGTCCGCTCGCGGCTGGGAATATCTTCTCGGATGCACCCATATCGGGGTCCGTATGGACGGACGACCCGCCGCTCGATGTGTCCGGCATGACGCTGGTCAGCCTCAATCCACTCGGTCGCCTTACCCAGTTGATTGCGGTTCCTCCGCAAGTTGAGAAGCCGGCAGGTGTAGCTCCTGCACCTGACTGGGCGCCCCTGTTCTCTGCGGCAGGACTCGATCCCTCCAAATGGAAGCCCATGCAGCCGACGTGGACACCGCCAGTCTACAGCGACGCGCGCGCCGCGTGGACAGGATCGCTGGCCGAGCGCCCCGACATCCCAATGCGGATTGAGGCGGCGGCATACCGGGGCAAGCCCGTCTACTTCGAGTTGATTGGCCCCTGGACTCGCCCCAGCCACATGCTGGCGTATCACCAGACCGCCGGTGAGCAGGCATTTCTGCTGATTTTCATTGTTTTGTTCCTTGCTGTGCTGGTCGGTAGCGCAATCCTCGCCCGACGGAACTTGCGCCTTGCCCGGGGCGATCGCCGGGGAGCCTTCCGTGTGGCAGCGTTTGTTTTTGTGGCTTGGGCGGTAGCGTGGTTGTTCGGCGCACATCACCTCCCGAACTTTCCTGAAATCACTCTCTTCATGGAGTTCCTGGTCTGGGGGAGCGGTTTGTTCTGCTTCACGTGGCTTCTCTACATTGCTCTGGAGCCTTATGTGCGTCGGCGCTGGCCCACCACGCTGGTTTCCTGGAGCCGCCTGCTCGCGGGTGGCTTTCGAGATCCACTAGTAGGACGCGACGTACTAGCCGGTTGTCTTCTTTGTGCGACGACGACTCTTGTCGGAAGACTACTGTGGTTCGTTCCCCAGTGGGCCGGCTATCCTCCCGCGCGACCCTTTGGCAGCTCCGATTGGCAGTATCTGGACGCGCGTACCATCATTGCGAATATCTCGGACCTATTGATCGGCGCGCCAATTTTCTGGCTTGCGGCACTGTTTGTCCTGGTTCTTCTCCGGGCCTTGCTGCGCAAAGAGTGGGCGGCTGCAGTCTCATGGGTTCTTTTGTTCACTGTCTTCGCCACAGCGCAGTCTTCCGAGTTTGGTCCCGTTGACTTGGTGGGTACGCTGATCTTTTTTGCTCTGGCGGTGTTCTGTCTGATCCGCTTCGGTCTGCTGACTCTTGTGACGAATTACGTCCTCTATGGTGTGCTGCGGACTTTTCCCCTGACGACGCAGGGGTCTGTGTGGTATGCCGGCATCAGTCTGGCCGGAATTATGTTGATGGCCGCGATAGCGTTCTATGCCTTCTACACCTCCCTGGGCGGCCTACCGGCTTTCGGGGGCGCCGTCCTCGAGGAGTAAGCCGCCCTTCCGGTGCTCACATCGCAGGGCGGTTAAGCGCGCAGCTTAAGCCCAGGCTAGGCGGTACTGTTTAGTTCTTACCTCGCGGCGCGGCAGCTTGAGCTGATTTCTGTTGAAGTTCGTCCAGGTTCCTTTTGATGGCGAGTGTGGAGGGATGGTCCGGCCCCAGCGCTTTAGTATCAATCGCCAGCGCCCGCTGGTACAGCGTCTCGGCTTCCGCGTAGTTGCCCTTGTCCTCAAGCAGCGTGGCCAGGTTGTTCAGGCTGTACGCCATTTCCGGATGGTCAGGGCCGTAGGCTTTCTCGCAACCAGCCAGCGCCTGCCGCATAATCGGTTCGGCTGCCGCGTAATCCTTGAGAGCGACATACGTCGTCCCCATCTGATTCAATACTTTGTTGGTTGCGGCTGGGACATCGAGCGGGCGCAGAATGTCCAGCGCCTTATGTTCCAGCTCCAACGCTTTCTTGTTGTCGCCCTCGCTGGAGTACACGCCAATCATCGCTACCAGCGCCGCCACCTGTCCCACCCCGTCCACAGCCGCTCCAGAAACTGCCAGGGCTTCGGCATACGCATCGAGTGCGCCCTTGGAGTCGCCTGTTCCGGCCAGCGTCTGGCCCAGCGCCAAATAAGCGGTCGCCTCACTGGTCTTGTCTCCCACAGAGCGCCACACCGCTGTCGCTGCGGTAAAGGCAGTAATCGCCCCCGCTGAATCTCCCGACTTCTGGCGCGCTTTACCCAGACGCATCAACGCCAACCCTCGACTTGACCCATCCTGCTGCGCTGCCAGAAGCGGCAATGCCTGCTCGTAATACTCGATTGCCTTGGGTAGGTTTCCCAGCGCTTCTTCGTTCTCGCCGATACGCAGCACAATCCGCCCTACGACGCGGTCATTCTTGTTTGCCACAAAAAACGGCAGCGCTTTCAGGTACGCATCCTTCGCCTGTTGTGCATGCCCCAGGCTGTCATGTGCGGTGGCCAGCCCCCACCAGCAAATGGCCACGTCAAACTGATCTGAGACTGCTTCAAACAGGGGCAGCGCCTGAGTGAAGTAGGGAATAGCTTTTTCAAAATTCTCGGGCTTTTCTTGAAGCTCGTTCAACTGCCCCAGCCGAACCAGGGTCAGGGCCTCGCCCTGGCGATTGGCGCCAACCCGGAACAGCGCCAGACTACGCTCGAACGCGGTTGACGATGCCGTGTACTTATGTTGCTCCTGCAGCGACTGTCCCAGAAAGAACGCCGCATAGGCCACCGCGCTTTGGTCGGAGGATAGTTTCTCCTCCCGCTGTTTCAACGACTCTTGCAGGTCGGCCGTAGCTTTGTCGTAGTTTCGCGCATAGAGGGCCGCCAGGCCCGCGTCGTATGGGTCCGTCGTTTTCTCGCCCCAGGCTCTGATGGCCTTGTCCAGATCTCCAGGGCTGAGTCCGAATTGTTCCGCGACAGCATCGAGGTTCGCTTTGGGATTCTCTTGCGGGGCCTGTTTGTCGGCGCTCTTGGGAGCATTCGCCCGGTTGATCCGCTGCACCGCCGATTTCAGCACTGTACCGCTCAGCAAGGCATCACGGTCGCCGCTTTGAACCACCACCACGTCCACAAAATTCTCTGACTCATTTTCGAACGAGGGAACCTGTGTCCGGGAGTCCCAGGGCGAGACCATTACTACGTCCTGGCGCGGAGGAGATTTCACAATCAGCAGATAGACGTAGCTCTTCTGCGTGGTCTGCGCCGCTAACCGAATACGGGCCTTGCCTTTGGAGTCCGTCACCGCTGATCCGCCATCTCCCTTGACCCCAATCTCCAGGCCAGCGACCGCCTTCCCATGCACGTCTTCGACCTGCACCACGAGGATTCCGCTCTCCGCCCAGGCCATCGAGCAGGCGAGACACAGCCAGACAACCATGCTGAGGAGCCGCGCGCTGCGCCGAGAACATTGCATATTCTTGATTGAGCCTCCAGCACCACAGGTGGGTTAGCTTACGTCCCTTTCGCCGGCGCGCATATTGCATCCGGTCTCGCCACCCTTACCAAGCGGCGTCCTGATTACTTCGAGTTTTTCGTATCGGACTTGGCAGCAACTGGAGGGTTTTGCTTGCCGGAGTCACCTTGCGTTTTGCTGTCGCTTGTCTTGTCCGGTGGATGCAGTCCGCGAGTGGAATACCTCTCTTTTGACAGCTTGTCTTCCTTGGCGAGTTGCTCTTTGGCAGCCTTGTCCTGCGCAGCCTTGTCCTGAGCAGCCTTGTCAGGATCTTTCTGATTTGCGTTTTTCTTTTGGTTGCCGCTCTTCGAGCTTGACTGTGCGTTCGTCTGGCTTTGGTTTGTCGCCTGCCCATCAGGTAACGGAGCAGCGAACATCGCGGAGGAAAACAGTAGCATGACGAGGGGGGCCAGGATTGCACGCTTTTTCAACATCTCACGCTCCTGATCCATGCCGGTGTTCCAGTAAGTGCACGTAGTGCTCATAAATGGTATGGAGCACCAGGAGCACGAGCATGGCAAAACCGTCCAGGACAACTCCAAAATTCACGAAGGTCACATACGCCAAAGCGACGGCGACGAAGACTCCGACTAGAAATGCCAGCTGGCTGCCCAGCGGTTTTCGTCTTAATCGCCACACCAGAAACATCACGAGGGCCGCCAGCGCCACGTCGATAATGGCTATCCGGAGCTGCGACAGCGGCGCCTTGATGCGGTCGTCAAGCAGGCCTTCAATGTAATTGGCGTGAAAATACATTCCCGCCATCTTGCCCGTCGGACCGTCGTGATAGTCAACCATTGTATCGCTATCCGGCCACTGACTACGGTTCCCGCCAATCAGGACGATCCGGTGATGCATGGCCGCCATGGCGCAAGCTGTACCGTTGTAAGCGTCGGCAGCCGAGATCCGGGGAAAATCCTTCTGCGGCAGAAAAGCTGTGTAAACAAACTGGCCGTTGTCGATCCACCGCTTGAACCGGTCGCGAGTCAAAGGCTTGATACCGGTTGTCTGCTCGAAGGCGTCTACTACTTGCAAGGCAAAGGATGGACAAGCAACCATTTGCCCGTTTCGCAGTCCATGGTGAACCAGCGGCACCTTCCTCATGTCCTCCGAGCCGCGATCCAGCCCGGCCCGCGGAGCGTCGATGGATATCTTCCCCAGATCGACACAAACAGGCACCACGACAGGCGGGCGAGAAGTCTCCGGCTCCAGTTTCACCGCGACCAGACCGTTGCTGGGAGAAGGTACGGCCCTCTCAACATCCGGGTCAGCAGGATCTGTAATGTTCTCGTCTAACGGCGTCATGCTGTCAGTGTCGAATCCGAAGGTCAGCACCACTGGAACGTGCGCTTGTTGCGCCCGATAGATCGCGTCGTAGAGGGCGCGATTCTTTTGTTTGCGAACCCGATCGTCGTCATCCTCCTTCACGCGGGTGAGATTAATGTCGAGCGCAATGACGGCTGCTTTGGCGGCCACGGCATTGTCAATAACATGGGCCAGAAACCCTCGATCGGTGATGTCGTATTGGCCGTTTAGCTTGAGATCGGTGAAGAAAGTGCGATTATCGATCTCGACGCCAACCACCCACTTGGGACGGGGCTGACGAGCTTCCCAATGTGAAATCGTGTTGTAAACCGCCAATTGAGCGGTCGTCAGGTCGGGAAAATGGTCTTTGATGTCTTCAAAATAGTAGCTACCCAACCCAACCAGCACCAATGTCGTGACATACCCGAAGATGTGCCAAAGGAGATGACGGCCGTTCGGTTCTTCTGGTTTCGATGGATAGCTCTCTTCCATGGCGGCGCGTCAGGTCAGGAACAGGGCACAAGGATACCGCGAGAGTTGGTGATTGGCGCAATCAATTTGGCTGCACCTTTGTCGCCTACTCTCCCGCCGGAGTTGATAAGCCCGCCGTCGGTGCAACCCCGATGACGATCTGGCCGCCCTCGTCGCTCTGCGCCATGGCCGGAACCTGACTTGCACGCAGCGATCGGGCGCGCGCTGACACTTGTTGCTGAATATTGGAAAACATCGTTCCAACCGGCTCCAGGCCATGGCTGCGCTTCAGCGCTTCCATGAGGTAGTAGGTAAACAAGCCGTGCCCGCCGCCTAATGTCTGGTCTGCAATCGCTTCCTCATTACCCTGGCTGGCCGACAGCACCACCCGGCCGGTTCCCTGCTTCATCAGGTCCAGGGTGTCCTTTGGGACCGCCGAACCGGGCGTCAACAGACCCTTTCTAGCGCCCGCAGTCCCACCGCTGTAGCAAGTGTCCAGCACGATGATTGTGCGCTGCGCCTTAAAGCGGCTGGCGACAGCGCTGGCTACCTCAGCCATCCCCAACCCCGTGGCGAAGAGCGAATCCTGGTCGGTAAAATTTGCTCCAACCTGAGTATCGTAGGTGACGATGTAGCTGGCATTCGCGGTGTCCATGTCGCGCGAAGAACCGTGGGTGGCGAAGTACACGACCACCAGATCATCAGGCCCAGCCATTCGCGCCAGCAAGTTCAGCTTCTCCTTGATGGCGACCGTCGTGGCTTCCCTGTCCTTCAGCGTGATGACGTGGTCTGGCTTGAAGCGGCCCACGCCTGGGTTCTTCAGCAACTCCGCAAACTCCGCGGCGTCGGTGGTGGTGAACCTGATGCCCAGCTTTTCGATCTCCGGCTGCTGGAACGTGCTGATGCCGACGACTAGCGCCCATTTGTCGCGAATCGCGCTGGTGGGCGGCGGCACGTTCGGCTTCGTCGAAGATGTGAAGGGGTCGAGCCGCTGCTGATACGCCTCGGAGTTATTGTCCTGGGCCTTCTTTAGCGCGTAGTCGGCCAGGCGCGCATTGCCCAGGTTGCGCTCCAACAATGACCGGTAATACCAGGCGTCGCCCAGCGTCGGACAGGTGGAGATGGCGTGCTTCAAGAGCTCAACGCCGTCCTGCATAGTTGAGGCGTTGCTGCCCGGATGTACGCGCTCCAGCGTCTGCAGGACCAGATCTTTGCCTACGCCGCAACGCTCCTGCGCCTGTACCGATGCACCGGCCAACAGCAAGAGCAGGATGAGCCGCCGTGCGATCATTGCGTCGCCGTCTTGCCCTGGCGGGCACGCGCCTTCATGGCAGTGAGGATCTTCCCCTTCACTCCGTTGTTGGCCAAATTGACTTCGCCATCGACGCTCAAATCGAAGCTCACCGCCGGGGCATGACGGATGGTGTCGATGATGTTCTCCTCATCGACATTCGCCTTCACCAGCTTAATGACCTGAGCGTTGGTAAGCGGAGGTCCCGAAGCCTTGGAGGTGCTGGAAGACACCAGGCTCTTGCTTGTTCCCGTGGAACTCGTCTTGGTGGAAGTTGTTCCTGAACTTGCCCCGCTGTGGGCCGTCTTCGTCGTCGTAGTCTTAGTTGACTTGGAAGCCGTCTCAGTGCTCGAAGCTTTCGATGCCGAAGTATCGCTGGCCGAGACTACCGGCTGCTCTTGCAGCTTCTTGTAGTGCACCAGGGCCGATTCAATACGATTTTGCGGCTGTATAAAATACTTTTCGCTGGGCTTGTCGTCGGCGGCCTTGCCGTAATTGATGGCAGCGTCCTGAAAGTTCTTTTGCGCCGCCTTCTGGTCTTCCGCCGCGTAGCCCATGGCTTCGTAACCCACTCCGACGTTGTAGAGACGATAGGCATCGTCTTCTTTGCTGGGGAACGGTGTCATGGTCTCCAGCTTTTCGACGTAATCGCTCCAGCGAGCATTTTCCGCCAGTTTGTTGTAGTCGCTAAGTTTGCCCTGGGCTAGCAGGACTTCTACCGTCTCATCGGTCACCACCAGGCGGGAGGCAATCTGCTTGACGACGTCACTCAACAGTTTGTTCTTCAGATCGGCAGGCGCGGGGGGCGTGTCGGCATCGCTCTTGCCGTGTGCAATCGTGTTGAAGGTGCCGGATATCTTTCCCGTGATGCCCTTCTTGGTCGAGCCATTCTGGTCAAATGCATCGTCGTACTTGGCATTGATATTGGCCGAGTCCAGTGTGCGTCCGCTTCGGTCCTTCGCCAGGTAGGACACAGTCAGCAGGCCGGTATACCGCGTGACCGTTACATTCTGCGGCTTCTTGGAGCCCAACTCGTATTGCTGGCTGGTAGAGGTTTGCGGCGTCGGCTGCGCATACTGGGTCACGGTGCAGATGATCAGATTGTCAGGGCTCTTGTCGTCCTGACTCAGACGGGTATCATCCTTCATGATCTCGACCTCCAGCATGGCCTTCAAGTCCTGCGGGACGTCTTGCTGGATGCTGCCGTGCGAGCTCGCTTCAACCTTGAAGGTCTTGCCCGTAAGATGGGCGTTCGGCGGTAGTTTGCGATGCAGGGTTATCTTCTTCTTCGTGGTCCCGAAGCCCTGCGCGTAGGCGTTGGCGCAGAACAATGTGACATGAGCGACGCTCACGCAGGCCAGCCAGAATACGAACAACCTCGAAGTGCGCAGGGGTCTGGACATCTGCCCCCTTCCTTCCTCAACTAAGGTGTAGGGGCCGCGAAAGACGAGCAGCGGCGAGAATTTCCGCAACTATACCAAACCTTACGGCGGAAAGTCATGCGTGTGTTCGCGCAGTTTCACAGGACATTCTGACCCAGCCGTATAAATGAAATCGTGGTTGCACTCCACTCCGGCCTGGCATGACTCGATCCGACTTCACGCCAGTCCCAGCCCGCGCGAGAATTCGCGCAACAAAATAAAAAGGCGGAGCCTTGGCCCCGCCTCTTTGTGAAGTCAGCCTGCCATTAGAAGCTGAGTTGCTACTACTGCTTCTTCTCCTCCGGCGGCTTACCCTGCTGCTTCTGTGGCTGGGGTGCAGGCTTAGCAGCCTGCTGCGGCCGCGGCTGCGCTGCCGGCTTGGCTTCCTGCTGCGGCCGTGGCTGCGCTGCTGGCTTAGCTTCCTGCTGCGGCCGTGGCTGCGCTGCTGGCTTAGCTTCCTGCTGCGGCCGTGGCTGCGCTGCTGGCTTAGCTTCCTGCTGCGGCCGTGGCTGCGCTGCTGGCTTAGCTTCCTGCTGCGGCCGTGGCTGCGCTGCTGGCTTAGCTTCCTGCTGCGGCCGTGGCTGCGCTGCTGGCTTGGCTTCCTGCTGCGGTCGTGGCTGCGCTGCCGGCTTGGCTTCCTGCGGTCGTGGCTGCGCTGCCGGCTTAGCTTCCTGCTGTGGCCGCTGCGGCGGCGCTGGGCGAGTCTCCTGCTGTGGCCGCTGCTGCGGCGCTGGGCGAGCCTCCTGCTGTGGCCGCTGCTGCGGTGCTGGGCGCATCTCCTGCTGTGGAGCTGGGCGAGTCTGCGTTGGCGGCCGGTTTACCGGTTGTGCCGGCCTCATAGCCGGAGCAGGACGAGCCGGAATGACCGGCGCGATAGGTCTGCTTTCACGGATGGGTTGCGCGGCTGCGACCACGGCTGGACGTCCGTGATTGACGGACGCAAACTGCTGCCGATTCTGCGCCGCTTGTTGCTGGTGCTGCAACTGCGTGGTCATGGGAGGAATGCGTTGCTGGCGTACGCCCGCCAATTCCGCGCTCGTCGGCCGGCGAGTGATGCCTCCCGGTCCTCCGTTGTAGCTGACCCGGTTGATCGTAGTGTTGTTGATTACCGTCCGGTTGTAAACGTTCGTAATATTGGTGACGTTCACATTGTTAACGGAGCGGTTGTAGTAGAACTGGTTATTGTTCCAGTACCCGCCCTGATAGCCCACGCCAGTGTAGCCGTACCCATAATTGACCCCACCGTAATAGCCCATATAGTGGCCCCAGTAGCCATAGCTAAAGCGAAACACCCCGGCGGCGTATCCCCAAAAACCCGGCGTCCAGAGGTAGCCCGGCTGAGGCGGTTGCGTCCAGGCGCCCGGCACCCAGTAGTAGCCCTGAGGAGCATAGCTCCAATAACCTGGCGTCCAGATATAGCCTGGGGATGGGCATGGCGGCTGGGCGTATTCCGGCAAGGGTGGCGGCGGCTGTTGCGCCTGCAGCACCGGCTGGCCGTAGGTCTGGTCCTGCGTGGTGTCATAGCCAGTGTCAGAGTACGTTTGGCTCTGGTCGGGTGCAGGCTGCTGATAGTTCTGATCTGCTGGCGCGGGTTGCTGATTGCTCTGATCGGACTGCGCTGGTTGCTGGTAGTTCTGCTGCGCAGGCTGCTGGTAGTTCTGCTGTGCGGGCTGCTGCTGCTGGGCAGGCTGCTGATAGTTTTGCTGCACAGGCTGCTGGCCGGGAGCAGGCGCCAGGTTGCCGTCTGCCGGGGCCAGGTTGGCGTCCGCGGGATTCGGCGACTGATCGTTCTGCGCCTGTTGGTTCTGCGCTCCGTTGCCCTGAGTACTGTTCGACTTACATCCTGTAACTCCCAACATCAACGCAATGGACGCGGCTGCCAGAACAAATAGAGGAAATACTTTATTGGTCTTGCTCATAAAGGTTGCCCTCCGCAGAAGGTAGGATGCGGGATTTCAGGGACAAAACTACCGTGACAAAAGTCGGCCTAAGTCCCCAAACCAGCCCAGCCTTTGAATGATACGCCTTGTCACGGATAATGCAGCTGCAGTCAGGTCCGCAACCCCCGCCCTGGCGTAGGCGGATTATCGGGAAAATCTCCCATCGGGGGTTGCGACCACGCTGCTGGCGGGCTTCAGACTGACGGATCGCAGGTCCGAGCCGCCGTCGCGCGAACCGGACTCGAAAAGCCTGCCCTGAGCTTGCCGAAGAGGTCCTATAACAACCGGAGCCTCCCTAACCTGAGCCGTGTTCCCAGGGAAAAACCGGGCACTACATCTTCCGCGCGGTCGTCGGGGCAAAGGCTGGAATCCAGCCCTTATTTCTGTGCTGGTGGCTGGTCTTTCTTCGCGATCGACAATAGTTCCACTTCAAAAATCAGGGTCTCATCCGGCCCAATAGCGTCGCCCGCGCCGCGCGCGCCGTAGGCCAGGTCGGGAGGCAGAACCAGCTGCCACTTCGATCCCACCGGCATCAATTGCAACGCTTCGGTCCATCCCTTGATCACGCCGGTCACCGGGAAGGTCGCCGGCTGTCCGCGCTTGTAGGAGCTGTCGAACTCTGTTCCGTTGACCAGCGTGCCCTTATAGTTGCACTCCACCGAATCGGAGGGGGTGGGCTTGGGTCCAGTACCTGCTTTCAAGATCTTGTATTGCAGCCCGCTGGGCAGGGTAACAACGCCGGGCTTGGTCTTATTGGCCGCCAGAAAGGCTTCGCCGTCTTTCTTGTTGGTCGCTTCCGCCGCTTTCCGTTGCGTTTCGAGCTTCGCGCGCAGTTGGCCCTGCAGTTCCATAATCGTCGCCTGCGCCTGTTCGTCGGTCATCAGGGTCGCGCCGCCTGCCATGGCGTCCTTCAACCCGCGCATCAAAAGGTTGGGATTAATGTCGACGGAATCCTTATGCAGGCCCTTACCGATATTCATGCCGAGTGCGTAGCTGAGCTTGTCCTTCTGGGTCGGCAACGCCGCTTCGCCCGAGCTTGCTGCCGGGGCGGTTTTCGCTGCCGGAGCGGTCTTTGCCGCTGGAGCCGATTGTGGGTTCGCCGACTGTTGAGCCATCGCGCTTCCAAGCAGGATGACGCCAGCCGCCAGTACATTTACTCCTGAGCTTAATAATTTGAGCATGCAAGCATTGTTACATGCTGCGTCATATCCGCAAAGCCGCTGAGGATTCGAGCGGGCAATCTTCGAACGGACGTACCATCCTGACCGCAGCGACCTGCTGTCCGCCTCGGTTCGATCCCTTGCCCCAAACTGTGTCATCCCGACCGAGGGCTTCCGGGGTCCCCGACGAGCGCTTCCTTTGCGCTTGGCGGGGTGGAGGTCGAGTGGAGGGACCTGCTGTTTTCCCCGGGTGCCCCACTCATTCAGGGGTTCCGAATGAGTGGGAGGCCACGACCTACCTCACAATGCAGTACGCCAACACAAACGCCACGATGTCCTCGGGGATCGCGATGAAAATGTCCTTCACGTTCAGACTATTATCCAGCGCGCGCCGAATATGATATCCGGCATACGTGCCGATCAGCGCACCCACAATGCCCAGAATCGCTCCCGTGATCGGCGTCGCCGCAGCCGCGGCATAGATGCACGATCCGCTCAATCCTCCCGTGACGATGCGCGCTATCAGCCCCGGGGGCGCGGTTCGTGGCGGAGTCTTGGGCATCACATCCGCAATCAGCTCAACGATTGCCAGCAGGGTGAAAATTCCCACCGTAATCGGCGAGCCCATGAACGCTAACGGCGTTCCCGCCAGATTGATCCAGTGCAAATACGCCGCCCAGGACACAAACGCGGGTGCGGTCAGCGATCGCGATCCCGCAACAATTCCAATGCCAACAGCCAACAGCCAAGCGTGATTCATCGTCGGAATTCACCGTCCTCTGTCCCAAGAACTGACGGGCGAAATCAGCAACTCCAACTCAAGATGCCCCGCGGGGCCGACGGTCGCAACGAATTAGCGACGACTCCGCTGTGAGGAAATCTCGACTAAGTCAGGCTGCTCGCAAAAAGTCTGCTGGCAAGCGGCGCCCCACCCATTCGCCACATCTACGAATCAGTCACGTCAACAACAAAAAAGGCACAGCCTCAGCCGTGCCTTTCCTCAACTCTCCACTAAAATCCTATGGCGCACCGCCGATACCGGTCGCGCCTAACTGGCGACTGCGCGACTGTTCTAATTCGGCTTGCGCGGCATGATCTGCTCATCACGCATGAAGAATTGCGCCGAGCATCGCTCCGAACCGCAGATCACCGGCAGTAATCCGCCGACCTGTTTTCGCGTGACCAGCCCCAGTTGTCCGCACGACGGGCATGACAACACCGCCCAATACGGGTCGTCTTTTTCGCCAACGTCGCCGGCATTCTCCAACACGAAGATGGTTCCAGGCTCCATCTGTTCGGGGATCCACTCGTTCAGAATGCTGAGTTCTCCGATCATGTGCCCTCCTTCAGGACCATTCAAGAAGCCTTGCCGCGTCGATCACTAAGATGACGAACTGAAACCGCACGCTTTCCCGTCGTCCGTGCTTCGGCGCGATTTGGCGCCTTTCGCTGTGGACCATCCTTGCGCGCCGTGGACACGGGTCTTGCACCCCGAGTCCGCCTTCCGCCTTCCCTGCCGTTCGGGTCGAGGACTCGCTGGATCGCGTCGCTCAGGCACACTGATAACATCGGCTGACGCGCATTCTTCAGCAGATTGACCACCCCGCGTGCAGAATCTTCCAGGTAGATGTGCCGGCCGTCGGTCAGGAGATGGTATTCCGAGGCTGCGCTCACCGTCTCCACCAGCCGTTTGCCCAGCTCTTTTTGCAGGAAGCGGATCACCCGCCGGATCTTTTGCAGGGAGAAACCGCGTTGCCGCAGCTCGTGCAGCACGGCCACTTCGGCCAGGTCGTCGACCGAGTAGACGCGCTGGTGGCCCGCGCGCGCCGGAACAACGATGCCCTGTTCATCCCACCATTGCAGCTGCCGCGGGCTGATGCTGGTTAGCGCCACCACCTCCCGCGTCGTGAATGTCTGCTGCATCGTTTGCCACCCAAAACAAATCCCACACAAAATGTTTCAAACATCATAGTTCACTTCCGTAGTCTGTCAACATTAATTGTTGACTAAACCAGCACCTGCACCTGTGAATATCTCGAAACAGTGGCCAGTGGTCAGCTGACTAGCTACGGATTACGGCAATTAGCAGCTTGCGTCACGTCAACCTGTGAGCTTTGTACTTCTCGTGGGGTCGTCCCGCGCTTCATGATGAAATGTAAGGGTCACTCGACAACCGACAATTGGCCACTAGCCACTGCCTTGGGAGGCTTTCTTTGGAACCATTTCGTTATCACGCATTCGTCTGCACCCAGGAAAAACCTGAAGGAGTTCCCTGTTGTTCGGCCGCCGGCTCGTTCCGCGTTCTCGACGCGCTGCACCGCGAGCTCGGCGCCCAGGGTCTCGCCAACGAAGTACAGGTTTCCAGTTGCGGCTGTCTCGGCATCTGCGACGGCGGGCCGGTGATGATTGTCTATCCCGATGGTGTCTGGTACACCAAGCTGACCCCCAACGACGTCCCCGAAATCGTCTCCTCGCACTTCCAGGCCGGCAAAAAGGTCGCGCGCCTCGAACGCACAGATAGCGACACCATGAAAGCCGAGATGGTCGACCATCGCAACCAGTATCTGGCCATGCTGAAGGGCAAAGACGCAGCCGGCGTTCTGCCTGACGAAATCAGCGATATGATTCGCGGCTTCATGCCCAGCCGCGCAATCCTCACCGCGCTTGAACTCGACTTGTTCACTGCTGTTGGCAATGGCGGCACTGCCACCCAGATCGCCGGCAAGATTCAGTGCGCCGTTCGCGCCACCGCAATGCTGTTGAACGCTCTCGTCGGCCTGAAGCTAATACAGAAATCCGGCGACACCTACTCGAACACGGCGCTGGCGGCGCGCTTCTTCGTCGAGGGAACGCACGACAGCGCGCGCACCGCGCAACTGCACATCGCCAACCTCTGGAAGTCCTGGTCTACTCTCACCGAGGCCGTAAAGGCTGGCACCAGCGTCGCTTCCCACACCGGCAACGGGTCGGTAAAGCCCTTCATCGCTGCCATGGACCACAACGCCCGTGGTCGCGCGCAGGCCATTGCGCAAGCGGTGGGTGTGAACGGCGCTAAGCGCCTGCTCGATCTCGGCGGCGGCTCCGCTGCATTCTCCATCGCCTTCGCCAAGGCCGCTCCTGGCCTGCAAGCAGAGGTTGTCGACCTCGCCGATGTTCTGCCCATCGCGCAGGAGCATATCCGTAAAGCCGGAATGGCCGACTGCATCACCACTCGCGCCGGCGACATGCTCACTGTTGCTCTCGATGCCGGCAAGTACGATCTGGTCCTACTCTCGGCAATCTGCCATATGTTTTCTCCCGAAGAAAACCGGCAGTTGCTCACGCGCGCCTATCAGGCTCTTGCGCCTCAGGGACGCCTGGTAATCTCCGACTTCATTCTGGAGGCCGACAAGACCGCACCGCGCTTCGGAGCCCTGTTCGCGCTGAACATGCTGGTGAACACGCGCGCCGGATCGAGCTACAGCGAGCCGGAATACGACTCCTGGCTGAAGGAGGCCGGCTTTGCCGAAATCAAGCGCGTCCGCATGCCGGGCCCAGCGAACCTGATGATCGCCACCAAGTAGGGGAGAGCTTCAGCCTTCCAGTTTTTCGAGATCTGGCACAGCGCGTTCCCCCATTCCTGTCATCCCGAGCGGAGCGAAGCGGAGTCGAGGGACCTGCTCTCTTCAACTTCTTTTGGCCTTGAGTGGGGATTTCACTTCGTCAGGCGGAAATGTACACTTTAGTCCCTTCCACAGTCGATAGGGTTTAAGGTTAGGTGATGAGATCGTCCGACAATCCGCTCTGGACTGCACGCGTCTCGCAGGCCCTCATCCTGGTCCGCATTCTGGTGGGCTGGGTTTTCATCTCGGAGGGCATACAGAAGTTCCTGTTTCCAGCTCAACTCGGGGTGGGCCGATTCGAGAAAATCGGGATTCCTTCTTCACACCTCATGGCTCCGTTTGTCGGAAGCGTTGAGATCGTCTGTGGCACCCTGCTGCTGATCGGATTGATTACCCGCTTGGCAGCAATTCCGTTGCTTGCGGTGATCCTGGTCGCCATCGCGACAACCAAAGTCCCCATGCTCGCCAAAACCGGCGTCTGGAGCATGCTGCATGAGGCCAGAGCCGACTTCAGCATGTTGCTGGGTTTGCTCTTTCTGCTGATCACCGGCGCAGGATCGCTCTCACTGGACGCACGGCGTCAACGGTGACCACACACCCTGGCGGATCCCCACCCAAGCTTGGTTTGCTTAGGTGGGTCTTTCGTTAGAATCGCGGCTACACCCCGATAACGCCCACCAGTTCCTTCACCGAGTCCGCGCTCTTCTGCAAGGCAGCCTGCTCTTCCGGCGTCAGCTTGATCTCAATGATCTTCTCAATACCGTTCGAGCCCAGCTTGCACGGCACACCAATGAACAGCCCGTTGATGCCGTACTCGCCTTCCAGGTACGCCGCGCAAGGCACAATCTTTTTCTTGTCTTTCAGGATCGCCTCGACCATCTCGGCAACTGCAGCCGACGGCGCGTAGTAGGCGCTGCCCGTCTTCAGGTGTTTGACGATCTCGGCGCCGCCGTCGCGCGTGCGCTGCACCAGCCGGTCGATCGTGGCCTGGTCCATCAACTCGGTGATGGGAATGCCCGCGACCGTCGAGTAGCGCGGCAGCGGAACCATGGTGTCGCCATGTCCGCCCAGCACAAAGGCGGTAACGTTTTCCACCGAGACATCCAGCTCGCGCGCGATAAAGGCACGGAAGCGCGCGGAATCCAGAATGCCGGCCATGCCGATCACTCGGTTCCGCGAGAAGCCGCTCTGCTTATACGCCGCCTGCGCCATAGCATCCAGAGGATTGGAAACGATGATCAGGATGCAATCGGGCGAGTACTGCACCACCTTGCCCACCACATCGCTCATGATCTTGTAGTTGGTGTTCAGCAGGTCATCGCGGCTCATTCCCGGCTTGCGCGGAATGCCCGCCGTGATTACCACAATGTCAGAGTTCGCCGTATCGGCGTAATCGTTGGTACCAAGCACGTACGAATCGCGCTTCTCGATCGGCATGGCTTGCAGCAAATCGAGACCCTTACCTTGTGGGACACCTTCGATGATGTCGATCAATACGACGTCGGCTTGCTCCTTCGACGCCAGCCAGTGAGCTGCGGTCGCGCCCACATTACCTGAACCAACCACGGTTACTTTCTTACGCATGAGTCCTCACAGTATTAGCTGTCAGCTATCAGCCGTCAGCTTTTCAGATAGGAACTTTGATTTGGCGCGCCGGGCCGTATGGTCACGGCCCGGTGCGTTTTGGAAAAATCTGATGATGTTAGCAGCCGGCTGAAAGCTGACAGCTGACAGCTTACTTCGCCGCCTACACCGACCACCGGCGCCATGTTCTGGATCATGTGCGAGGCGAATTCGCTCGTCTTCAGCTTGGTCGCGCCCTCCAGCATCCGCTCGAAGTCGTAGGTCACCGTCTTCTGCAGGATGGTGTGCTCCAGCGAGTCCTCGATCAGCCGTGCGGCCTCACGCCAGCCCATGAAGTCGAACATCATCACGCCCGACAGCATGACCGAGCCCGGATTGATCACGTCCTTGTCGGCATACTTCGGCGCGGTGCCGTGCGTTGCCTCGAAGATGGCGTGCTGATCGCCGATGTTGGCGCCCGGCGCGATGCCCAGTCCGCCCACCTGCGCTGCCGCTGCGTCGGAAATGTAATCGCCGTTCAGGTTCGGCGTAGCCAGCACCGCATACTCGTCCGGCCGCGTCACGATCTGCTGGAAAATGCTGTCGGCGATGCGGTCGTTGATCATCAGCTTCGACTTCCATGCGCCGTGCCCATGCGTGGCATAGATGCTGTCGATCACGCCCTGCACTTCCTTGTACAGCGCCTCGCGGAAGTCCTGCTGCGCAAACTCCAGACCCGGTTCCACCATCTTGGCGTTGTCTTCAATCGACAGCCCCGGATGCTTGTCCAGGTTGTCGATAATCCAGCTCTCACGCTCAGTAATCACCTGGCCACGGAATTCCTGCGTGGCCAGTTCGTAGCCCCACTCCCGGAACGCGCCTTCGGTGAATTTCTGGATGTTGCCCTTATGTACGATCGTCACCGACTTGCGATGGTTCTCCAGCGCGTATTGGATGGCCATGCGTACCAGCCGCTTCGTTCCCGTGATCGAAATCGGCTTGATTCCGACGCCTGAATCCTCGCGAATGCGTTTATTCGTCCCGGCGAGCATCTTGTTGTTGATGAAGTCGATCAGTTCCTTGGCCTGGGCCGTGCCTTCTTTCCACTCGATGCCGGCGTAAACGTCTTCCGTATTCTCGCGGAAGATCACCATGTTCATGTGGTCGGGGTGCTTCACTGGCGAGGGAATGCCCTTGTAATACTTCACCGGACGCACGCAGGCATACAGATCGAGGATCTGCCGCAAGGCAACATTCAGGGAACGGATGCCGCCGCCGATCGGCGTTGTCAATGGGCCCTTGATGCCGATGCGCAAGTCGCGGAAGGCCGCAACGGTGTCATCGGGCAGCCAGCTCTTGAAGCGGTCCATCGCCTTCTCCCCGGCGAAAACTTCGTACCAGGAGACGCGCCGCTTGCCGTTGTATGCAATGTCGACCGCCGCGTCGAACACCCGCACCGACGCTTTCCAGATGTCGCGCCCGGTACCGTCGCCTTCTATGAAGGGGATGATGGGGTTGTCGGGGATGACGAACTTGCCGTCAAAAGTGATTTTCGTCCCACTGGAGGGCAAAGGAATTCCATTGTAAGAAGACGCCACGCACTCACCTCGAAAAATTTGAGTAAAAAAGGAACCCAGGCTCTACGGAGCCTTCTGTCGGGAACTGGAAGCAAGTGCAAAACCGCGGACTCGCCGGAAAGGCTGAATCTCTAGAACGACAGAGACTGGTGATTATGCTTGCGCAAACATTGACCGCGTCCGGATCAAGAAACGCCTACCGCCGTATCCCGAACGCATTAACGTTATCACCAGCAGATGTGAGGTTCAATGAAAACCAATGTTCACGTGTCACACATTGGTGTGACTCACGAACTTGGATGACACGGGGAACCGGGCTAAATCCCAGTTCCCGACGGAGCTTATAATCACCCTCAATGGCGGCTGCGGTCTCCACTTCGGCGCAAGAATCGCCTTTGGTTCGTCGATTTTTGAGGTTAGTTTTTCACAAGTCATATTAAAATCCGGTCTCCCAGTTGAAGCCGGGCGGGTTGGCTGGTAGTTTCAACAAAGACGACCCCGTGAGGTGAGTATGAAGGCAACCCAATCATTGCACGATCTGGGCCAGAGCCTCTGGCTGGACAACATCACGCGCGACCTGCTCGACACCGGCACTCTCAAGCGCTATATCGATGAGCTCTCGGTCACTGGACTCACATCGAACCCCACTATCTTCGACCAGGCCATCAAGAAGAGCGCCTCCTACGATCCCGCAATCCAGCAGAAACTGAGCCAAGGGAAATCCGGGGAGGGGCTGTTTTTCGAGCTGGCGCTCGAGGACTTGACCCGTGCGGCCGACTTGTTTCGTCCGGTCCACGACCAGACCAAAGGAGTGGATGGTTGGGTCTCGCTCGAGGTCTCGCCGCTGCTGGCCTACGACACCGGCAGCACCCTGACGGCTGCCAAGCAGTTGCATGCGCGAGCTGCGCGTCCTAACCTCTTCATCAAGATTCCCGGCACTCCCCAAGGTCTGCCGGCCATCGAGGAGGCCATCTTCGCCGGCGTCTCCGTTAATGTGACCTTGCTCTTCTCGCGCGAACACTATCTCGCCGCCGCCGAAGCCTATCTGCGCGGAATCGAGCGCCGCATTGCTGCTGGGCTGGATACGAAGGTTGGTTCTGTCGCTTCCATCTTTATCAGCCGTTGGGACGTCGCGGTTTCGAAGTCGGTTCCCGACAACCTGCGCGATAAGCTCGGCATTGCGATCGCCGGACGCGCCTACAAGGCCTATGTCGATCTCCTCGCCAGTCCTCGCTGGCAGGCCATCGTGAAGGCTGGTTACAATCCACAGCGACTCCTGTGGGCCAGTACCGGAACCAAAGATCCGCGCGCTTCCGACGTTCTCTACATCAAGGCCTTGGCTGCACCCAACACCGTGAACACCATGCCGGAAGCGACACTGAAGGCCTTCGCCGATCATGGCGAGTTGGGACAGGCGATGCCGCGTGACGGTGGCGACTGCGAGCAGGTAGTAGCTGAATTCGCGAAAACTGGCGTTGATGTGGATGCGCTCGCAGCCCAATTGCAGACCGAGGGAGCCAATGCTTTCTCCGACTCGTGGAATGAATTAATGAAGGTGATCGAGTCCAAAAGCGTGGTGCTGACCCAGGGCGCGTAACTCGGATTTTGACGGGTGGGAGCAACTCAACAATTCTGCAAGAGGAGCAAACAATGCAACTAGGAATGGTAGGTCTGGGACGTATGGGCGCCAACATGGTGCGCCGCCTCATGAAGGCCGGACACGAATGCGTGGTCTTCGATGTGTTCCCTAAGTCAGTGGAAGCGTTGGTGAAAGAAAAGGCGGTCGGATCCTCTTCGTTGCAGGACTTCGCCAAGAAGCTGAACAAGCCGCGCGCCGTCTGGCTCATGGTTCCCGCTGCTGCGGTGGATGAGACCATTGCCGGCATCGTCCCCTATCTGGAGTCCGGCGACATCCTCATCGACGGCGGTAACTCCTATTACATCGACGACATCCGCCGCGCAAAACAGCTCGCGCCCAAAGGCATTAACTATGTCGATGTCGGCACCAGCGGCGGCGTCTGGGGCCTGGAGCGCGGCTATTGCATGATGATCGGCGGTCCCGACAAAGCTGTGCAGTACCTCGATCCCATCTTCAAAACCCTCGCCCCGGGCATAGGGAATATCGATCGCACGCCGGGACGTGAAAAAGCCGGCGGCACCTCCGAAGAAGGCTACCTGCACTGCGGGCCCAACGGCGGCGGCCACTTCGTCAAGATGGTGCACAACGGCATCGAGTACGGCATTATGGCCGCTTATGCCGAGGGGCTGAATGTCATCAAGTCGGCCAACGTCGGCAAGCACAAGGCCGAGGTGGATGCCGAAACCACTCCTCTGCGCGATCCTGAGCACTATATGTACGACTTCAATCTGCCCGACGTGGCCGAAGTTTGGCGGCGCGGCAGCGTCATTGCCTCGTGGCTGCTGGACCTGACGGCGTCGGCTCTGCTCGAGGACCCACAGCTGGCGAAGTTCGCAGGACGCGTCTCCGATTCCGGCGAAGGCCGTTGGACCATCAAGGCCGGCATTGACGAAGGGGTGCCGACATCGGTGCTGACTACCGCGTTGTACGAGCGCTTCAGCTCGCGCGGCCAGGCCGACTTTGCCGACAAATTGCTGTCAGCCATGCGCTATGAATTCGGGGGACACCTGGAGAAAACGGCGGGTAAATAGACAACATGAACGTCGAAATCCTTCCCGATGTCGCCTCGCTGGCCAAGCGCGCGGCCGCGGTCATCGCCGCCGATGCCCGCGCCGCAGTCTCCACACGCGGACGCTTTGTCATGGCAGTCAGCGGGGGCAAGAGTCCCTGGCTGATGCTGGCTGACCTCGCCAACGAAGACGTGCCCTGGGCCAATGTCCACGTCTTCCAGATCGACGAGCGTATCGCCCCCGCCGGCGATCCCGATCGCAACTACGTGCACCTCCGCGACAGCCTGTTGCAACACGCGCCCATTCCGCCGGAGCAAATCTACGCCATGCCGGTGGAGTTGCCCGACAGCGAGGCTGCGGCGAAAGAGTACGCCCACACGTTAGAGGGAATCGCCGGCAAGCCGCCAGTGCTCGATCTTGCCCATCTTGGCCTCGGCCCCGACGGCCACACCGCTTCGCTCATCCCCGGTGATCCCGTGCTCGACGTGACGGACAGAGACGTCGCCATCACCGGCGTCTATCAGGGCCGCCGCCGCATGACATTGACATATCCCGTCATCAACCGCTCCCGGCGCATCCTCTGGCTGGTGAGCGGCAAAGATAAGGTCTCGGCGTTTCCGAAGCTTCGCGCTGCTGATCCCTCCATTCCCGCCGGGCGCATCAGTCAATCGCAAGCGCTGCTGCTCGCCGATCGCGACGCCGCTGGGGAGTAGCGGCCCCGGTTTGCGTCAGCCGCTCTATTCCCTTTAAGCTGGCGGTTCATGTTTCAACGCCCATTCTTTCTCGTGTTATTCCTCTGCGTGGTTGCTGTCTCTGCGTTTGCAAACCCGCCCATCTCAGGCCCCGCCGATAGCTATCAGGTCGTGCACATATATCCGCACGATCCAAAGGCCTTCACCCAGGGATTGCTTTACGTCGATGGACACTTGTATGAAAGCACCGGCCTCAACGGCAAGTCGTCCATACGGATGGTGGACCTGCTCACCGGACGCGTGCTGCAGAAATACGATTTATCCGCCGAGTACTTTGGCGAAGGCCTCACCGATTGGGGCAGCACCTTAATTCAGTTGACCTGGAAGGCGCAAAAAGGCTTCGTCTATGATCGCTTCAGCTTTTCCCTGCTGCGGACCTTCCAGTACCCTGGCGAGGGATGGGGAATCACTCACGACGACACGAACCTGATCATGAGCGACGGCAGTTCGTACCTCCGCTTCCTCGATCCCAAATCCTTCCGCGAGACTCGGCGTATCCATGTTACCGACAGCGCCGGCCATGCAATCGAAAACCTTAACGAACTCGAATACGTTCACGGGGAAATCTACGCCAACATCTGGCAGAGCGACACCATCGTCCGCATCTCTCCGCGCAATGGCAAAGTCCTGGGATGGATCGACCTGAGCGGAATCATCGACAAGCGTTCTCTTGAGAGCTCGGACGCTGTCCTGAACGGCATCGCCTATGACGCGAAGGCAGACCGGCTCTTCGTCACTGGGAAGCTGTGGCCCAAGCTGTTCGAGATTCGAATCCAGCCCCATCGCTAGGTTCTCGGAATTCACCGCCCTTGCCACATGAGCCTTGCGCGCTGAATACACATAAATATAGAATGTGTACACATCCACAGGAGAACGTTGTGCGAACCAATATCGACATCGATGACACCTTGATGCGCGAAGCCATGCGCCGCAGTGGCGCTTTGACTAAGAAGGCTGCAGTGGAAGAAGCGCTTCGATTGTTGGTAAAGACGCGCTCACAGATCGCGATTCGCAAGTTGCGAGGCAAAGTGCGATGGGAAGGCGACCTGAATCAATCGCGCTTGGGAAGAAATTCCAGTTAGCAGGTGACCATGGTTATCGTCGATACAACAGTTTGGATCGACTATTTGGGCGGCCCGGGAAGCGAGCAGGCTGCATGGCTTGATCGAGAGGCCGGGCAGCAGCGGCTCGGACTGACCGACGTTATCGTTTGCGAAGTACTCCAGGGTATCCGCACTGACGCCGCGTTTGCGAATGTGCGTCGCACTTTGGAGACTTTCCAAGTCTTCGAAATCGGCGGCGTCGATCTTGCCGTGGCTGCCGCCCAAAATTATCGCCGGTTGCGCCAACGTGGCTTTACCGTGCGTAAAACCATTGATTGTCTGATTGCAACCTTCTGCATGGAGGCCGGACACTCGCTGCTTCATCGTGACCGTGATTTCGATCCTTTCGAGGAATACCTCGGGCTACAGGTTGTGCACCCCTAACTCAGACGCGCACTACCACACAGCCCGTACCACTCCCCAATACGCCGATAATGTTTCCCCGAGTGGAGCTTTTCGCGCGCCAAATAGTGCCCCGATCGAGCGCAGCAGCATGCCCTTGATGATTGCGGTGCGCAGAAAAAAGACTTGTCCACTCGTGAAGTGCTTGCGCGCGTAGCGCAGCATGTTCGTGTACCAAAAGATCTGTCGGTCACGAAATCGCAGTTGTCCCACACTGTGAGCGCCGCTGTGCCTGAAGCGCGCCTCCGGGCAGTAGAAAATCTTCAATCCGTTATCGAGCAGCCGTTTGCAAAGATCGACGTCTTCAAACCAAACGGGGAAAAACTGCTCGTCAAAGCCACCGACGCTGTCCCACGCTGTACGAGTGACGGCCAGACAGGCTCCCGCGGGCTGCTCCACTTCCTGTTGCCCCAAGTAGTCGGCGTCCAGACAGCGATAACGCCGGTTCACTGGATTTCCCGGCCACAACTGATTGACCAGCAGGACCTCGTAAAGCAGCGCAGCCAGTGTCGGCAGTCTGCGGAAAGCGAAACCGCGCGCCGGCTGACCGTCGTCTTCCAGCAGCGCACCACCCACCGCGCCCGCTCTAGTCGATTGCATGCAGCGAAGTATCGCAGCCACCGCTCCCGGCTCCGCAATCGCGTCGGGATTCAGGATCAGCAGCATATCGCCCGTCGCCTCCCGCGCGCCCTGATTGACGGCCGCGCCGAAGCCAATATTCTCATCGTTCGCCATCAGGCGAACCGGGTTCCACGCGACGAACTCCTCGATGCGCTGCACCGTGTCGTCAGCCGACGCATTATCCACGACCACGATCTCGCAATCCTCACCAGCCAGTGCTTCCAGGCACGGACCGATGGTCGCGCCGGAGTTGTGCGTCACGACAATAGCCGAGCAGCCCATAGTTTTCGAGGAAGCACGCATTATAATCGTCCGTCGGGTAGTTGGGGATTAGGGACTCGGGGCTCGGGACTAGAGATCAGCGAGATTGCCTCTGCGCGAGTCAACTAATCCCTGGCCCCTAATCCCTGACCCCCAAAATGCACGCTATCGCAGCCACTCCAGTATCCACGAGCATAAACTTGCAGATCGTTGAAACATCACTTCCCGGAGTACTCCTGATCAAGCCACGGGTCTTCGAAGATCCGCGCGGCTTCTTCATGGAGACCTACCGCCAGAACGTTCTCGCCGACGCGGGAATTCGCGAGACGTTCGTGCAGGACAATCATTCCCACTCCTCGCGCGGGGTGCTGCGTGGGCTGCATTATCAGCTTCGCAAGCCGCAGGGCAAGCTCTGCCGTGTCGCACGCGGCGAGGTTCTCGATATCGCCGTGGATGTCCGCCTGGGCTCACCGCATTTTGGCAAGTGGGTCAGCGTGCTGTTGTCGGGTGAGAACCATGCCCAGCTTTACGTCCCCAAGGGCTTCGCGCACGGCTTCGTGGTGCGTTCCGAAACTGCCGACTTCCTCTATAAGTGCAGCGATTACTTCGACGCCGCCGACGATCGCGGTGTGTTGTGGAACGATCCCGGCATTGGCATCGATTGGGACATGCCAACGCCCATTCTCTCGGAAAAAGACATGCGCTACCTTCCGCTGGCTCAAATCGCTCACGATCAGTTGCCGAGGTACCAGCCATGAGTCTCCGACTGCTCGTAACCGGCGCCAACGGCCAGGTTGGATGGCACCTCCAGCGCACTCTTGCTCCCATGGGCGAAGTGCTGGCGATCGATATCGAAGAAGTGGACTTGACCGACTTGAATGCCGTCTCCCGCACCGTCCGCGACTTCGCGCCTGACATCGTCGTCAACGCCGCGGCTTACACTGCCGTAGACAAGGCAGAGAGCGAGCCCGAACTGGCACGCGCCATCAACGTGGCCGCTCCCGGAAAGATCGCCGAAGAGTGCGCCCGCACCGGCGCCCTGCTGGTCCACTACTCCACCGACTACGTTTACGACGGCAGTAAGCCTGCCCCTTACGAAGAGAGCGATGTCACCGGGCCTCTGAGCGTCTACGGCCAGACCAAGCTCGCGGGCGACCAGGCGATCATGGCCAGCGGATGTGCCCACATTATTCTGCGTACCACCTGGGTTTATGACATCCGCGGCAAGAACTTCCTGCGCACAGTCCTTCGTCTGGCTCGCGAAAAAGAGGAGCTGCGGATGGTCGGCGACCAATATGGCGCGCCGACTTGGGCGCGAGGTCTGGCCGAATCCACCACCATCATCCTCGCCCGCTTGCTTGAGCGGAAGGCCGCCACAAAGGCGTGGCAGAGCGGCCTGTTTCACCTCACTGCATCGGGGGAAACCTCTTGGGCGGGGTTCGCGCAAGCTATCCTTGAAGACTACGATGACCTGCTCGCCTGGCCTGCCGAAACTGGCGAGTTCGGCGGCGAGCTAAAGGCCAAACGCGTGGTCGCAATAACCACCGAGCAATATCAAACTCCGGCCCGCAGGCCGCGCAATTCCACGCTCTCCAATGCCAAGATTCAGGCGGCATTCGGCATTGCGCTTCCGGAGTGGCGCACGCAATTGCGGCTTGCCATGCAGGATGCGATTCGCTGATAATCTTGAGTTACCAGCTGATGAACAGTTCACCCCCTTGCGCTGCGGCAGCGCACTCCCGCCAGCTCCCGGGCGGAACCTGTAGCTCGCACTGTTCGCTACCAATGAACGGAGACCTATGAAGGGCATAGTCCTGGCAGGCGGTATTGGCTCGCGTCTTTATCCGCTCACCCGCGTCACCAATAAGCACCTCCTCCCGGTTTACGACAAACCGATGATCTTCTACCCGCTCCAGATCCTGGTGGATGCCGGCATTCGCGACATCCTTATCGTCACCGGCGGCCACAACGCTGGCGACTTCCTGCGCCTCCTGCAGAATGGCAAGGAGTTCGGCCTCCAGCAGCTTAGCTTCGCCTATCAGGAGGGCGAGGCCGGCATCGCCGACGCTCTACGCCTGGCCGAGCCCTGGGCCCGGGGCGACAAGATCTGCGTCGTCCTCGGCGACAACATCATTGAAGGCGACATTCGTGAGACTGCAACCAGGTTCGAGCGGCTGGAAAAGGGCGCGATGGTGATGCTGAAGGAGGTCACCGACCCTGAACGCTTCGGCGTCCCGGTGTTCGACAACGGCCGGATCATTCGGATTGAGGAGAAGCCGACCGAGCCTCTATCGTCATTCGCGGTTATCGGCGTTTATTTCTACGATGCGTCAGTCTTCGATCGCATTCGCCGGCTGAAACCGTCGGGACGCGGCGAGTACGAGATTACCGACGTGAACAACAGCTACATCGAAGAAGGCTCGCTACACCATGGCATGCTGAATGGCTGGTGGACCGATGCCGGCACCTTTGAATCGCTTTGGCATGCCAGCAACATGGTCCGCGAGAAAGTCCTGCGCAACGCGAACGCCGAAGAAACAGTTCAGGTGCGTGGCGCATGAAACTAATGGTCACGGGCGGCGCAGGATTCATCGGCTCGAATTTTGTCCATCAAATACTGGCGAAGCACCCCGACTGGAAGCTGGTGGTGCTGGACAAGCTGACCTACGCGGGCAATCTCAAGAACCTGGAGCCTGCGCTGAGCGAAGGCCGCTGCGAGTTTGTGCAGATGGACATCTGCGATCGCGGCTGTGCTCGACCACGTGCGCGGCTGCGACGCTGTGATTCACTTTGCCGCCGAGAGCCACGTAGACCGCAGCATTGAGGATGCCTCCGCCTTCGTCCGCACCAACGTCGAGGGTACTTACAACATGCTGCAAGCGTGCCGCGAGGCAGGTGTTCCGCGCTTTGTGCACGTCAGCACCGACGAAGTGTATGGCAGCCTCGGCGCGGAAGGACATTTCTTTGAAGACACGCCGCTCAGGCCAAACAGTCCCTACTCAGCCACCAAGGCGGCGTCCGACTTGGGAGTTCTGGCTTATTACCACACCCACAAGTTCCCAGGGCTGATTACGCGTTGCTCCAACAATTACGGGCCTTACCAGTTCCCTGAGAAGTTCATTCCGTTGATGTTCGCGCAGGCGATGGCAGGCCAGCGGCTTCCGGTCTATGGCAAGGGCACCAATGTTCGCGACTGGATTCACGTCAGCGATCACTGCAGCGCGCTGGACACGGTCTTGCAGCATGGCCGTGAAGGCGAGGTTTACAACATCGGCGGTGGCTGCGAGATGCAGAACATCGACGTGGCGAAGTTGATCCTCAAGGCCCTGGGACGCTCGGAAGATTTGATTCAGTTCGTCACCGATCGGCCGGGACATGATCTGCGCTACGCCATCAATTGCGAGAAGCTGGCCAGCGAGCTGGGATGGCGGCCGCAGGTGCAGTTCGATCAGGGTCTGGCGGACACCATCTCGTGGTATCGCGACAATCAGCCGTGGCTGGACGATGTCCGCAGTGGCCAATATCGCGCCTACTTCCAGAAGCACTACGTGCAGCGCGAAAAAACCTTCTCCCAGTGAGACACGAAGGCTCAACCTATCCCCGCGAACCCTTCTCTTGCCGCAACTCTTTCAGTAGCTTCCGGCTGCGAGCCTTCATTGCTGCCGTGCCGGAAGCGCAGAAATGTCCCAACAGTTCGACTATCTCTGCCTCCATGGCTTTGTTGCCGCGAGATAATTCTGTCAGCCCCTGGATGGCACAGGTTCTCACGATCGAGCTGCGGTCATCGAGATAGCGGCGCAGCGTCTCCATGGCCCGTTTGCGGCCGGTTGCTGCCAGTTGGAGTCGCGGAATCATAAGTGCCAGGTGCCAACGCAATTCCTGCTGGTTTGCTTCCTCGGCCAATCCCATTAACTCGGCCCGATACGGTTGCAACAGCTTTGGTCTTGCGGCCGATAGTTTCTCCACTGCGTCGGCGGCACGCATACGCACGACAGGATCGTCGCTCCACATGCATCGCAGAAGCTTCGGGAAGCGGTCCGGCTGCCGCAGGACTGCGGCCGCTGCCTCATTAGACCTTCCTATCGACCTGCGATCGCCACCCGCCAGGAATGACGCAAAACTTCTGGATTGCATGGCTGTAATGGTACCGGAGACTCTGGATCCCACGCGCTGCCTCTTCCCCGGTACGATAGATTTATCTTGTGGCGCCTTTCTCGGCCTGAGAGTAGGTACAACCTATGGAAAAAATCATTCCTCGCTGGGAGTGGCGGACCTTCGGCGAGAGCTTTGGCAAAGCGGACGTTACCTTCGCCGACCTCAAACCAATCGATGTGCAGGAAAGCGACGAGATTTACTTTCTCTCACCGGCTAACAACGAAAACGTCAAAGTTCGCGACAAACTGATGGATATCAAGACGCTTCAGCAGGTTAACGCTGATGGCCTGGAGCAATGGAGGCCGGTGATGAAAGGCGCATTCCCTTTGCCCGCCGCGGAAGTATCGAAAGTCTTTGACCTTCTCGGCGCCGCTCCTCCTTCATTGACCCGCACCAGCTACACGCTTGAGCAATTTATCGGCGAACTCGCAGAGGCAGGCACGCGCCTGCGCGTGGTCAAGGTGCACAAGAAGCGCGCTCGTTATACCGTCGATGGCTGCATGTCGGAGATGACCGACGTGATCGCCGACGGCAAGAGCACCCGGACGATCGCGCTCGAATTGGAAGATCCCGGCCACGTAATCGCAACCGTGCGCAAACTTGGCCTGGACCGCTTCGAAAACGTCAGTTATCCGCGAGGCCTGAAGCAGCTCGTTGGGATGAAGATCTGAGGAGCTCCCCATGCCACGCTATGCCGTGATTGACGTCGGCACCAACTCAGTAAAGTTCAATATCAGCGAGAGGCGCGACGACGGCACCTGGCACACCCTGGTGGACCGTGCCGAGATCACGCGGCTCGGCGAGGGTCTGGAAAAGACCGGCGAGATCAGCTGTGAAGCCATGGAGCGGACCGTCACTGCCATTTCCGCCATGACCACTGAAGCCAAAGAAAACGGCGTAACTGCCATCGCGGCGGTCGGCACCATGGGCATGCGGACGGCCCGCAACAGCCAGCAGTTTATCGATGCGGTCGAGCAGCGCTGTGGCGTCCACATCGAAATCATCCCCGGCGAAGAAGAAGGACGGCTGGCCTATCTTGCAGTCAAATCTGGCCTCGGCTTGGCGGATGGCTCGCTGGCTGTATTCGACACTGGCGGAGGAAGCACGCAGTTCACGTTTGGCCACGGTGCGGTCGTCTCAGAGCGATTCAGTCTGAACGTCGGCGCCGTTCGCTACACCGAGCAGTACAGTCTCAGCGGCGTCGTTTCCTCCGAACAGCTCGACTCCGCGCTTGCGGCTATCGCCGCTGACTTGTCTCGTCTGGACGGGCAGCGCTCGCCTGATGTCCTGGTCGGAATGGGAGGCGCAATCACGAATATCGCAGCCGTGAAACACCAACTCGCGAAGTACGATCCCAACATCATTCAGGGCTCCGTACTCGAACGCGCCGAGATCGAGCGCCAAATCGAACTCTATCGCACGAAGTCTCTGGGTGATCGTCGCTCTATCGTCGGGCTACAACCGAAGCGGGCTGACGTCATTCTGGCAGGCGCATGCATCGTCAAGACGGTGATGGACAAGCTCAATAAGGACACGCTGTCCGTCAGCGATCGCGGCCTTCGCCACGGGCTGCTGATCGATCGATTCTCGCACTGAGATTACGGGAGAGTTGGCCGCGGTCTGGCCTGCCAACGCATTTCAAAATCCTCGTCATCACGGCGAAGCCTTTAGGCTGAGGAGGGATCTGCTTTACTTCGAGAAAGCGCTAAAGCACTTCTCCCGCGGCTATCTGCTTCACCAGCGTACGATCGGCATCCAGAAAGTCCAGCGCGGGCAGCTCGCGGCGACTCACCCAGCGAATCTCACGGAATATGCGGTTTTGCATCTCTCCTTCGTACCGCTCCACCACAAAGAAGTGCAGCTCCACGGCATTGCCATTCTGATAGTGATGTTGCAGTTGCGCAACCTTTGCGCCAATCTCCGCGCGCACGCCCAACTCTTCTTCCAGCTCGCGTTGCAGCGCCTGCGGAGGCTCCTCGCCAGCTTCGATCTTGCCGCCCGGGAACTCCCATTTCAACGGTAGCGCCTGATACTCCGTCCGCTGACAGCAGAGAATGTCGTCGCCGCGCACTATGAGCGCCGCCACCACTTGCTTGATCATCCTTGCTCCGCTGGCCAACAGAAAGAAGCGGTCATGTCGTCTTCTCCAGATAACTGCCAACCAGGCTGGCGCAATGCTCCACCAGCTTGCGATCGTCATCGTTGAAGGCCGCCGGCGTATGACTGTCGATGTCGAGCTCGCCCACTACTTTGCCTTTCACCAACACCGGCGCCACAATTTCCGATCTGGTTTCCAGCGAGCACGCCAGGTAGCGCGGGTCGGACCTCACGTCGTCGACTATCACAGTCTGCCCTGACGAAGCCGCCGCTCCGCAGATGCCCTGATTCAGCGGAATGCGCTTGTGCTGCGTAACAGCGCCGATGTAGGGCCCCAGCACCAGGACCGGGTCTTCGCCGATGCCGCCTTTCTCGATCATGTAAAACCCCACCCAGTCGAAGTGGCCGAGCCGCGCCTGCAGGCGCCCGACGATAATGCTCATCAGGTCTTCGGCACTGGGCGCGGCTTCAGCGAGCGTAGTGAGCTCTTCGGCAATCTTCTGTTGACTAGTAGGCATGCGCTTCCTTTTCTACCACAGGTCGCGTTTACAGTCGGGCTCAACGCACCAAGGCGTTTGCATTTAGCACTTAGCACTTGGCACGTAGCAAATGTGGGCTCAGCGTTAATCGATGTTGCTAAATGCCAGGGGCTAAATGCTAACTACTGATTTCAATCTGCCGAATTCCCGCCGGCCGCTCGAAGCGCTCGGGATGAAGCGCCCACGCAATGGCATTCAGTCCGTTGAGCAGGGTGGTTGATGGCGTGTTCAAGAATTCGTCTCGGATGCAGAATACGCGATGACTGCGCACGACCGGCAGTTCTTGCCACTGGCGCTGCTCAACAATCTTTTCCAACGGAACGCGATCTCCAGCCCCGCACCACGCCGCCAGGACTACATCGGGCTGCGCGGCGGCGACTTCCGCCGCAGTCGCACTCTTGCCCGGAGCGCCCATGAATGCGCCGCCAGCGGCCGTCACCAGTTCGACCACCCACGGCTCTGAAGCGATGATCGGGTTACCCCATTCCTCGCAGAACACTTTCACTCTCACCGAGCCTGCTGCTCGTACCCGCACTTCTTTAATGCGGTTTTGCATTCCGGCGATGATGGCATCGCCGCGCTCTGCCGCTCCCATAGTTCCTGCGATGGTCGCAATGTCAGTGTAGATGTCAGCCAGTGATCGTGGAGCGAGGCCGAGGAACCGCACTCCGCACTTCAATATCTCGGAGACTGCTTCGGCCTGATACGGAACTGAGGCCACTACCAGGTCAGGCTTCGCAGCCAGAATCTGCCCAGCCTGTGCCGACCAGGAATCCGAGACAATCAGGCGCGAGCCGTCGGCGACTTCGGGGCACACGTCGACGCAGTACTTGGTACACGCGACAATCCGGTCCAGCAGGCCCAGATCGCGTATGGTGACCGTCGCGCTCGGTTGCAGCGAGACTATCCGTTGCGGAGCATGGTTTGCAGTGCTCAAATCAGTTTGATTATACGAAGCTGGCCACTGCACCACAGAGACACCGAGGCACAGAGACAGCCGTTCACTTCATCTTTAGAGCCGGGATACCAACCTTGTAGAATACGATTTTCTTCTTCTATGTACTCCGGCGAACTTCTCGATCACTTCGAACATCCCCGCAACTCGGGAGAATTGTGCGGCGCCACTGCGCAGGTGCAGGTTCAGAATCCCGCCTGCGGGGACATTCTGGAGTTGGCGATAAGGATCACCGATGGGTCTGTGGCTGAAATTCGCTTCCGCGCCAAAGGCTGCGTCCCCGCCATGGCCTGCGCGTCGGCAATAACCGAGTTGGCCAAGGGGAAGTCGATTGCCGACGCCCGCGCCATCGACAAAGAAGACGTCATTCGCGCCGTCGGCAGTCTGCCGCCAGCTTCAGGACACGCGGCGCAGCTGGCAATCGACGCGCTGCGGGCCATTCTCAAAATCGCAAGTTGAACGCCGCGCGATATGTTTCTAAGGAGATTCAGGCACCTAATCACCGGCAGGACTTGTCGAAATCGGGAATGGTCCGACTGATATTCGCCCTTGATCCAAAATTAACAACACCCCTTTGCCAACTGGGTGCATCCTAAGCAGGGACAAGCTTTTATACTTGCGTTCCAGCCGCAAAGCTGGGTACGATAGGAGCGTCCTCCAAATCGCCGCACTTCCCGTGCAGGCGTTCCTCGCGCCCAATTTCCGAGCGCCAGACGGACGTAACTGAATCGATTTCAGCGAAGTATCCAACCGCAGCCACGCCAGCGAGTGATAAGTACGCTACTGCGCGGAACAGCGGTTCATAAATGTGGGAGCCTGCTACCTGCAGGCGAAACAAGAGAGAAGCATGAATCAAGGATCGAATCCTCCTTCCGGAAATCCCGGAGGGAAGGGACGCAGACGGCGGCGCGGCCGCCGTGGACCCGTCGTGCACGGGGCAGCCCAACCACAACAACAGCCTGGACAGAATCGTCATGGAGCCGGCAAGAATCGCCCTCCCGGTCGCAAGTCCGGCCCTCGCCCGGCCGGCCAGAACGCACTGGGTGGGGGCATCTACACCGCCCCCATGGACCACAGCTATCGCGCGCTCCAGGGCAACAACAACGGCAATGCGCGCAAACCCAACCGCGGACGCATGGGCCAGCCGCTGGGCAAGCAATTTGTTCCGCCCGAGCCGGAGCCTCTGCCCATGACGTCCGAGACCTCGCCCACTCGCATCTTCGCCTTCGTTGACGATCTCTTCTTCCTGGCAAAAATCCAGGAGACGGCGCGCAAGATGAATGTGAAGGTCGAGTTCGTCAAGACCGAGAAAGATCTCCAGGAAAAGATCGGCCAGAACGGCGACGACAAGCCGTCACTCATTATCTTCGACTTGAACAACGTTGCGGCCAAGCCGCTCACCATGATTCCCAAGCTAAAGTCGAAGCTGAAGAAAGCCACCAACATCATCGGCTTTGTCTCGCACGTGCAGGGCGAACTGAAGATGAAGGCGCAGGAAGCGGGATGCGACATGGTCCTGCCGCGCTCCGCGTTTTCGCAGAATCTGGCGCAATTGCTGCGCCGTCACGGTGCTCCCGAAGAAGCGCCGGAACAGAGCCAGCAGCCCGGACCACCACCGGCGATGTAACCGATCTCCATAAGAGATAGACCGCGCCATCGAATCGGAAGTCGCACTTCGGCTTGCAACAAAAAAGCCGCCCAGACATCGGGCGGCCTTCCAAGCGTGTCGGGCCTCACGGCGTGAGCTGCCAAACTGTTCCATAACCGTTCTCCCCGCCGCCGTATTCCGTGGTGCCGTAGAGATTACCCTGCGCGTCGAAGATCGGCCTGTTATCGGGATAGGCACCCTCGTCCTGATTGAAGCTCCAGAGCACTGTCAGGTCCCACCTTCCGTTTGGGGGCGAAAGTTCAAAGATCGTACCGCCCCCATTTAGCGAGCCGCCGCCGCTGCCGTAGAGATTCCCGGCATTGTCCAGGGTGAGACCACCTATCGCCGGAGGGGGGCCGGAGGCGGAATCGAACTGATAGATGACGCTGTAGCTGAAGCCGCCGTCCGTAGGTTGCAGTTCATACGCGGTCCCGTCGCCGAAAGCACCGTCTCCCGAGGTTACCCCAAAGACTTTGCCAGAAGGATCAACCACTGGCGCCGCGGGATTCCTGCCGTCTTCGCCTCCCGTGAAGCTATGCAGGACATTCTCCGTCCAGCCGGACGCGCCGTGCGTTAGCTCGTAAACCACTCCCACGTTATCGGTGCCCCCGTATTCCGCAGTTCCGTAAAGATTGCCGGCATTATCCATGAGCACACCGCCAATTGGAAATGAACCGTCGGAGCCGCCGGAGAAGGCGTAAAGGACGCTGATGTTCCAGCTTCCTTGGGCGGGTGAAAGTTCATAGACGACACCGGCACCTAAATCCTGGCCGCGAATCGTGTTGGTTCCGTAGAGATTACCAGCGCGGTCGAAGATCAACTCGCCTTGAGGTTCTCCACCATCGCCGCCGCCAGTGAAGTTGTACAGTATCGTCTTTTCCCAGTAACAGAGCGACGCGGTGCAGCGTGTGGGTGGGGGTTGCAGCTTGAAGACCGTTCCCTGGTCGTAAAGTCCTCCCTCCCAGGTCGTCCCGTAAAGCGCGCCGTCGGGACCGAAGGTAACGCCTCCCCATGGATATTCACCGTCGTCACCCCAGTCGAAGTCGTAGAGCGAGTTGAATTCCCACCGGTAACCATCGCGTGTCAGCCGGAAAACCGTCCCTGGGCCCAAAGCGCCGTCTCGTCCGCCGTAGAAGGTCGTTCCGTAAACGTTGCCGGCGGCATCCAGTGCCAATGTCCAGCGGGAGCGTTGCCATCGCGCTCCGTCGAAGGACACAACTGGTTCAACTGCTGCGGCCCACAACAACGGCGTCACCAGGATCGTTGCGAGAAAGCAATGCCGGCCAGAGAGGGGGTTGCGGACGTTGTCGGTTGTGCGTAGCGTTCAGCGAAGCTCGAATGGTTTGGAGTTCTCATGACGGCTTCTCCTCGCGCCGATCAACTGCGGCTGGAATGGCGAAAGGGCGAGTCGATCCCCAGCGCGCGGCCATCATTGCGCTGCCCATGAATTCGTCAACTTAATTCCACATTACGGTGTAACAGGCTGAAACTTTGAGGCTTAAGAAGAACCGTCTGCGGAAGCAAGCTCTCTTGCCGAAATCTTCCCTCCGTCCGGCGCTGTACAATCGCGACTGCATGAGCGGGCACGCACCATCTCTCACATCAGCACAACTTCGTTCCCTTCGTCGCAGTTTGCTGCGCTGGTATGACACGAACCGCCGCGACCTGCCGTGGCGCCGCAACCGCGACCCCTACGCCGTTTGGGTTTCCGAAATCATGTTGCAGCAGACGCGCGTAGCCGCCGTGTTAGACCACTACGCCCGCTTCCTGCACCGCTTTCCGACAGTCAAGTCGTTAGCAGCCGCCCGCGAGTCGTCCGTCCTCGCTTTGTGGAGCGGCCTGGGCTACTACCATCGCGCCAGGCGAATGCATCAGGCCGCTAAAGTGATTGCACGCGAGCGGCGCGGGAAGTTTCCACGAACTGCCGAGGATTGGTCGGCACTTCCCGGTATTGGCCGCTACACCGCGGCCGCAATCGCCAGCATCTCGTTTGGCGAAGCGGTCGCCGTAGTGGACGGCAACGTGGAACGCGTCCTCCAGCGACTGCACGGACAGCCACAAAGCAAGGGCGCGGCGTGGCATCGAGCCAACGTCCTGCTCGACCGCAAACGTCCGGGCGATTTCAACCAGGCAATGATGGAACTGGGCGCGACCATCTGTACTCCGCGCACTCCGAAGTGCCCGCTGTGCCCGCTGAATTTATTCTGCAAATCTCGCAACGCCGAACCCCCACGACGGCAAACCGCCAGGAAGCGCACAGTTATCAGTTACGCCCTTGCACGAAGAAACTCTTCCGTACTCCTCGTCCAGCGCCCAGTCGGCGCGTCTTTGATGGCAGGCATGTGGGAACTGCCAGCACTGGCTCCCACCCTGACGAATGGAGACGAGCCACTTCTGCAACTTCGCCATTCCATCACCGATACGGATTACCGAGTCGCCATCTTCGCCGTTCCGCCCGGCAAGTCACACGATTCGACAACGAACGCGCAGTGGTTCACCCACCGGCAGTACCAGCGCTTGCCACTGACGGGCCTGACGCGCAAGGTCCTGCGCCGATTGGCGCTTGCGTCCAACGACGGCGCAACTGAATCTATATGACGTTAAGAAGTTTCTTTCGGAGGTTTGAGCGAGTGGTTACTTTGACCGCAGGGGTGCGCGCGCCAGAATTTTCGCTTCCTACAGTTGATGGCAAGCATGTGTCCTTACAAGAGGCGCTAAACAAAGGCCCGGTCGTGCTGGCATTCTTCAAGATCAGTTGCCCGGTCTGCCAGTACGCCTTTCCGTTCTTCGAGCGGATGTACCAGGCGAACCGCGATGCGAGTGTAACTATACTTGGCGTTTCACAGGACAATGCTCGCGACACCGCGTTGTTCATCAAGGAATACGGCATCACCTTCCCGGTCGCACTCGACGATCCCAAGAATTACGCCGTATCCAACGCCTATGGGCTCACCAATGTTCCCACTCTCTTCTACATCGATCCGAGCGGAACCATCGAGATCTCTTCGGTTAGCTGGTCGAAGGCCGAAGTGGAAGCCGTCAACCAAAAGCTGGCCTCACTTCGTCGGCAGCCGCCTGCCGTTCTGTGGCGCCCGCATGAAGATGTGCGTGACTTCCGCGGCGGCTGAAGCTCCAAGAATTGATCCGCGGTCGCGGATCATACGCCTGAGTCTTCCGCAGATTGCTTTATCGGCAGAAACTCGAATGCCCGCCTTTAAGGGCGGGCACGACTCTAAACCCAGCGTTCCTGATTACGCTTTTTCCAGATTCAAGGCCCGCTTGAACGATCCGCGATCGTTCTTGATCTTCTCCTGCAGCAGCATAATCGCGTAGATCAACTGCTCCGGACGCGGAGGACATCCCGGGACATACACATCCACCGGAATCCACTGATTCACGCCCTGCACCAGGGCGTAATTATTGAACACCCCGCCCGAGGTCGCGCACGCCCCCATCGAAATCACCCATTTCGGCTCAGGCATCTGCTCATAAAGCTCGCGAATCACTGGGGCCATCTTCTGCGAAACACGCCCGGCGATGATCATCAAGTCCGACTGCCGCGGCGAAGGACGAAACACTTCGGCGCCGAAGCGCGCGATGTCGAAACGCGACGCTCCCATCGACATCATCTCGATAGCACAGCACGCCAGGCCGAAGGTCATCGGCCAGATGGAATTCCGCCGCACCCAGTTGACCACGGCATCCATCGAAGCCATCACCACGCCTTCGTGCTGCTGCTCGCCGAAGGTCGCGCGCAGAATGGCGCGCCGGCTGTGTTCCGGGCCCACCAGGTTTTCGAAACGCTCGTGGCCAGACTCGGGATTCTCGAAGTGCGGAATGCGCTGCTCAGCCATATCGCTCACCATTATACCTGTCTGGTTTGATGCGATGCGGGCCGCAAAAGGGGCAGAGTCGCTCCAAATCCGTATTAGAAGGTGGAGCGCACTTTGACATCGCCCGCCCCCTCTCGAATAATGGAAGCTAATCGCTGGCTGCTAGTCGCTAATTGCTGCTTCATGGACATCTACGAACAGATCGTGCAGCTTCGCCGCGAAGGCCGTCGAGGCGCGGTCGCCACCATCACCAACGCACGCGGCTCCATCCCATCTTTCCAGACCGCGAAGATGCTGGTGCGTGACGATGGCTCCATTGCAGGCACCATCGGCGGCGGCTGCGTCGAAGCCGAGGTCTGGCAGGCCGCGCGGGAGGTGATGGAAGAGGAGAAGCCGCGCTCGCTCACCTTCAACCTCAACAACAACCCGAAGTACGACACTGGACTGGTTTGCGGCGGCACGCTCGAGGTTTTCATCGAGCCAGTCCTCCCCCCGGCGCTTCTGTATGTCTTTGGCGCCGGACACGTGGCGTACAACCTGTACAAGATCGCGACCACCGCGGGATTCGAGGTCATCGTGGTCGATGACCGCGAGTCATACGCCAATCACGAGCGCTTTCCCGATGCTCGCGAAGTCATTGCCGGTGATTTTGAAGACGTGACGGCGCGGCTGAGTCCGCCCGAAGGCTCCTACATCGTCATTGTGACTCGCGGACATCGGGATGACATGCGCGTTCTGCGCTGGGCGATTAATGCGCGCGCCCGCTACCTGGGGATGATTGGCTCCAGGCGCAAGACCATCTCAATCTACAAGGAACTGGAAAAGGAAGGCATTTCGCCGGAGAAATTCGCCAACGTCCACGCGCCCGTCGGGCTGGAGATCGGCGCGGTTACGCCCGAAGAGATCGCCGTCGCGATAGTAGCGGAGATGATCGCCGAGCGCCGCCACGCTGCGCCCAATGTCACGAGCAAAATGTATTCTTATCCCGCTGGCCGGGAAGAGCAGGATGCGACCGAGGAAGAGACCACTCGCAGTTCCTGACGCTACTTCTTGGCCGAACTCGCTGCGGCTGGCTGTTTCTTCGCATCACTGTTGGTCACCAACTTGCGAACGCTCTCGCGCTTCTTTTCCTTCGCTTTGCGCAGCCGATGTTCCCGGGACTTGTCTCCATTGCGAAACGACATAGTTTTCACCTCCCTGCGATGGTACAGCAGTTTCCGAGTCTGTGTCTGAGGGACGTGGACAGCGCCAAGGCTACATGCCAAGTTCTAGTACGGCGCGATGATTCCGCCCATGTTCCGCGAAGCTGGCAACTTCGCTGGCGGAGCAAACGCTTCCGCGCCCCAGTACTTCGCGAATACATCCAGATATTTGTATCCAGAGCCGGTATTGAACAGCACAACCTTGTCGGCGGCAGTGAGAAACCCACTTTCCAGTAGTTGCTTGTATGCAGCCAGCGCAGCTCCCCCTTCAGGCGCTGGGAAGATACCCTCCGTCGACGCCATCTCCTTCACGCCGTCCATAATCGCGTCATCACTTACCGCAATCCCTGTGCCACAGCTCTTGCGAACGATGTCGAGGATGATGAAGTCGCCATACGCTTTCGGCACGCGCAGTCCGGCAGCGAGAGTGTGTGCGTCCGGCCACATTTTCGACACTGCCTCGCCTTCTTGCAGCGCCTTCGGGATGGGCGCGCAACCCTCGGCTTGAATGCAAATCATCTTTGGCCGCTTGCCGGGTTCAATCCAGCCCAGCTCCTCCATCTCATCGAACGCCTTCCACATCCCAATCAAGCCAACCCCGCCGCCCGTGGGATAAAGAATCGCGTCCGGCAGGGTCCATCCCATCTGTTCGGCCACTTCGTATCCCATAGTCTTCTTGCCCTCGACGCGAAACGGCTCCTTCAGCGTCGAGACATCGAACCAGCCCTCTTGCTCTTTCCGCTCGGCAACCATGCGGCCACAGTCGCTGATAAGGCCATCGACCAGCGTCAAGTGCGCGCCAGCGGCCTCCACCTCCAGCCGGTTCGCGATGGGCACATCCTTCGGCATGAAGACGTACGCCTCCAGACCGGCAGCAGCTGCGTAGGCGGCAAGCGCTCCTCCGGCATTTCCCGCCGAGGGTGCAGCCAGGTTCTTCAGGCCATAGTGTCGGGCCATAGTGATCGCCGCGCTCATTCCGCGCGCTTTGAAGGAGCCGGTGGGGTTCAGCCCTTCATCCTTGATGAACAGGTCGGCATACTTGCGGCTCGGCAGAAGCGGCGTGAATCCTTCGCCAAGAGTTACTGGCTCGGCATCGGGAAGGACCGCGGCATATCGCCACATGTTCTTCGGGCCGCCGATGAGCGACTCACGGGTAGCGCTCCAGCGAATTTCGTCGAAGTCGTAACGCACATAGAGCGGGCCGCCGTCTTTGGGGCAAATCGTTGGAGCGGACTGTGGAGGATATTTCTCGTGGCACTTGCTGCATTCGAAATGGATGATGGTTGCCATGAAGCATTGACTCTAGAAGGCCGGAGCCTGGGTTGGCAAGATGCACAGTGGCATTTTTCGGCTGCTATAATCCGCGCAGTTCTCTCCGATGAGCGAGTCCTCCACACCCCTGATGCGGCAATATACCGCGATCAAAAAAGAGCATCCCAATGCGCTCCTGTTCTTCCGCCTGGGTGACTTCTACGAGCTTTTTTTTGAGGATGCGGTGGTCGCCTCACGCGAGCTGCAAATCACGCTGACCTCGCGAAACAAAGAAAAGGGCGCTGCAATTCCCATGTGCGGCGTGCCCTATCACTCGGCCGATAACTACATTGCCAAGCTGATTCGCAAGGGCTTCAAGGTCGCCATTTGCGAGCAAATGGAGAATCCCCGGCTCGCGAAGACGCTGGTGAAGCGCGAGGTCACGCGCGTGCTCACGCCGGGAACGTCGGTGGACGCTCATCTCGACTCGGAAGAGAACAACTTCCTCGCCTGCGTTGCGCGTGCCGGAAACGCGGTGGGATTTGCCGCACTTGATCTTTCGACCGGCGAGTTTCGCGCCACAGAATTTGTTGGTGACGACGCCGAGCGCCGGGTAAGAGAGGAACTGTTGGTTCTGCGTCCGCGCGAGATGCTCTTCGCTTCGTCGCTGCCACTCTTCGAACAGCCGAGAACAACGGCCGTGCAAGCTGCCGCCGCTCCGCGCATAGCGTCGGTCGAAAACGCCAGTTGGGCCGAGACGCCGCTCGACGACTGGGTCTTCGCGCCCGACTACGCCATTCCGCAAGTGGAAAATCATTTCGGCGTACTGTCATTGGAGGGCTTTGGCCTGGCCAACCGCGCGGCTGCGGCGACGGCCGCGGGCGCAATCCTGCATTACGTTCGCACCACGCAACGCGGCTCGCTCGATCACGTGGACCGCATCGGTTTCTACGAGCGCCAGAACTGCCTGGTGCTCGACGCGGTCACTGTCCGCAATTTGGAGCTGATCGAGCCGCTCTTCGCCGGATCGGGCGAACACGCCACCCTCTTTCGCTCCCTCGATTGCACGGTAACCCCCATGGGCAAGCGCCTGTTGCGCGCCTGGATGCTGCGCCCCTCGATTGACCTGCAGGAGATCGGCCAGCGATTGGACGCGGTCGAATCGCTGGTCAGCGACCTTGTCGGCCGCGAAGAGTTGCGCCGTTCCATGGAAGGTATCCTGGACCTGGAGCGCCTGCTGAGCCGCGTCACGCTGGAGACCGCCAATCCGCGTGACCTGCTGGCGTTGGCAACATCGCTGGCAAAACTTCCCGCGGTACGAACTATTCTGTCCCACTTCCCTGCTGAACGATTGCAACTGCTGCACACCCAATGCGACGAGCTGGCCGATCTGCGCGTGCGCATTCTCTCCTCGCTGGAGGACGACCCACCGCTGACGCTCGCTGATGGCGGCGTGGTCCGCGCCGGTGTCGATACCACCGCTCGACGAACTGCGCGACCTCAGCCGCAACAGCAAGCAATACATTGCGCAGATCGAGCAGCGCGAGCGCCAGCGCACCGGCATCGGCTCGCTGAAGGTGAAGTTCAACAGCGTCTTCGGCTATTACCTCGAGATCTCGAAGGCGAACCTGCATCTTGCTCCTGCCGACTACGACCGCAAGCAGACGCTGGTGAACGCCGAACGCTTCACCACGCCCGAGCTGAAGGAATACGAGGCCAAGGTGCTGGACGCGCAGGAAAAGATGGTCGAGATCGAGCGCCGGTTGTTTGCCGAGCTGCGTTCCGCGATTGCAGCCGAGGCGCGCCGCATCCGGCAGACCGCGCTGGCACTGGCCGAAATCGACCTGCTGGCTGCCTTCGCTTCCCTGGCAGCCAATCGCAACTATTGCCGTCCCAAGCTGGACGACAGCGCTGATATCGAGATCGTCGAGGGCCGCCATCCCGTCATCGAGCAGCTGGAAATCTCCGGCGTCGCTGATCGCTTCGTGCCCAACGATCTCTATCTCAACGGCACCACCCATTCCATCCTGCTGATCACCGGGCCGAACATGGGTGGCAAGTCTACTTATCTTCGTCAAGCAGCGCTGATTGTGCTGATGGCGCAGATGGGATCGTATGTTCCGGCTCGTTCCGCGCGACTCGGACTGGTGGACCGCATCTTCACCCGCATCGGCGCGGCTGACAATTTGGCTCGCGGACGCTCCACCTTCATGGTCGAGATGACGGAGACGGCTGCGATTCTTAACACCGCGACCTCGCGCTCGCTGATTCTGCTCGACGAAGTAGGCCGCGGCACCGCGACCTACGACGGGCTGGCCATCGCCTGGGCGGCCATCGAATACATTCACACCAACACTCGCGCCAAGACTCTATTCGCAACGCACTATCACGAACTGACGGAGCTGGCCGACCGGCTGAGCGGCGTGAAGAACTATCACGTGTCGGTTAAGGAAAGCGGCGGCGGAATTGTTTTTCTGCGCAAAGTCGAGGAGGGTGCGGCCGACAAGAGCTATGGTATTGAGGTCGCCAAGCTGGCGGGGCTGCCAATCGATGTCATCAAACGCGCGCGAGAAGTTCTGGCTGAACATGAAGATGCCGAGCGCAGCGCGGTCAAGCATCTGGCGCACGACGAAGCGCGCGAGCCAGCCCCGATGCAGCTCACCATCTTTACTCCGCTGTCACAGAAAATCGTGGACCGTCTGAAGGAGACGGACCTCAATCAACTCAGCCCGCTGGAGGCGCTGAATCTGCTCTACGAGTTGAAGAAGCAGATGGAGTGAGCAAGACCCGCTCACTCCATATTCCAAAAGCACTTCATCAGCGGTCCGTCGGAGTGATGGTCACATAGGACAAGAAAGCTGTGTGATCGCCCCGATTGGTTCCCATGAACGCCAGCGCATGACTGCCACCTGTGCTCACCGTGAAGTTAACCGTTTCCAGCGTAAATGGCGTACCGGTAGTAAGTGCCCAAGTCCCGATCGGGGTGCCATCGATCAATGCCACGACTGTCTGCGTGCCGTCATACTCGTGGCGCGATCCAAGATAGAAGCTTAGCGTGTAGGTTCCTCCGGCTGTGAAACCTCCAAGCTCTTGCCACACAAACCCTCCGATGTCCTGCAGGAATACTGCTTGATTGAAGGGCAGTCCGTCGAAGGGCGGCGGAAAGAATATCGTATTTGGGCCAGTAATCCCGGCTCCGCCCTCCAGGGAAGTCGGAGCCAATTGCCGGGCTGCGACTCCTCCCAGGACCCATCCGAAGCCGGGGCTTTGGTTGAAGTCCTGCGTGTTGTAGCCGTATGGACAGCTGGTCACGGCGCCCTGGTAGGCGTAGCCGTTACTGCACTGGACGAGTACGGCACCGAAGTCGAAGTTGACAATGTTGATCTGTCCAAAAGCGCTCGCCGCCATGATCAGGATTGCGGAGAGAAGGAGGGCCCGTGTAGAAGTCGCCATGATTCACCTCCAGATGATTCGAACTTTGGATTAGCGTTCCGTGGGTGTAATGACGGCGTACGACACAAACGCTGTATGGTCTCCGTGATTTATTCCCCGGAACTCCAGCGCGTGTGTGCCGGCCGTGGTTACGGTGAAGGGAACAGTTTCCAATGTGAAAGGCGTGTAACTGGAAAGCGCCCAGGTGCCGATCACCTGGTTATCGATCAACGCCTGGACCGTCTGATTGCCGTCATATAACGTGCTGTATCGTGAGCCAAGGTAGAAGCTGAGAGTGTAATTTCCGGCGGTAAAACCGCTAACGGCTTGCCAGACGAACGTGTATGCGTCCTGCAAGATGACCGCTTGATTAAAGGGCAGCCCGTCGAAGGGCGGCGGGTAGAAAATAGTATTCGGACCAGTAAGTCCGGGGCCACCGTCCAGGGTCATTTGGGGGCGGCAGCAACCAGCCAATACCGTTCCCAGGATCCAGCCGAAGCCAGGACCGGCGTTAAAGTTTTGCGAGGGTCCTGCGTATGGGCATGAAAGCACGGCCCCCTCGTATGCGTAGCCGTTGGAACAGGAGATGCGCACGGCCCCAAAGTCAAAATTGACAATGGTCTGCCCGACTGCGTTTGCCGTGATTATCAGAATTGCACAAAGAAGGAGGGCCCTCAGAGGGATCGACATAGCTGACCTCCAAGTCAAAGCATTTAGCGCATGTTCAAATACGCGGTAAATGCCTGTCGGTGATGCAGGACACGTTTGGGAAATTTTGTATTGCTCATTCCCAGTTTGGGACAGCGCCCGCCCGCTCCTTTCCCATCTCTTGGCCGCTCATTTATACTTGCGGGTTTCGCGTATGCTACGGTGAACAGCCGTAGAACCCAAGGAGTGCCGGTGAAAATCCTGGTCTGCATGAAGCAGGTCCCGCAGAAAGACGCGCCCCTGAAGTTGAATGAGAGCGGCACGTGGATTCGTGACGATGTTTCCTACGAAGTGAACGAGCCCGATGCTTACGCCCTGGAAGAGGCGTTGCGACAGAAGGAAAAGCATGGCGGCGAAGTAGTTGTCATTACGAGCGGCCCGGCGCGTGCCCAACAGGTGTTGCGCGAGGCCCTGGCCAAGGGCGCCGACCGCGCCATTCATCTGGAAGGCGATGGATTCGTCACGCTGGATGCCTTCAACACCGCCAAGGCGTTTGCGGCAGCCATCAAGGACGAAAACTTTGATCTGATTTTCACTGGGTTGCAATCCGACGATTACGGTTTCGCTCAGACCGGCGTTATCCTGGCGGAGTTGCTGGGCTGGCCGCACGCCACGATCATCATGCAGATCGAGAAGGGCGACAGCGGCATTCGGGTGAAACGGGAGTTGGAAGCCGGATACTTCCAGTTTGTGGACATGCCGTTGCCGGCAGTGCTCACTATTCAATCCGGCATTAACAAGCTGCGCTACGCCACGCTGATCGGCATCAAGCAGGCCAAGAACAAGGCGCTGAAGAAGCTGAGTTTCGACGAGATAAAACCGTCGCTGGGCGAGAACCTGCAAAAGATCGAGAAGCTGTACATTCCGCAGAAGACGAAGAAGACTGAGGTCTTGGAAGGGCCACCCGGCGAAATCGCGAAGAAACTGGTGGAGAAACTGCGCAACGAACTGAGGGTTATTTGAGCGACTAGCGATGAGCAATTAGCACTTGGCAGTTAGGCACTTGGTTTTGTCCTTGCCGTTTTAGATCAATATCGACGTCGCGTACTGTTAACCGGGGACTGAACGCGACTTGGCTAAGTGCTAAGTGCTAAGTGCTGTGCTTACAATTGGCATCTAATCGGGTGGGCCAAATTCGTAAAAAAGGAGCTCTGCTCGCTATGCCAGGATACGATCGCGATCAGCTCGCCATTGACAACACCGTTGAGAATCGCCGTCTCGGCTCAGTCTTGCTTACTGTGGGCTGGATACTGTTGTGGATGGATGCGGTTCTCGGAGTTTTCTTCTTCATCAGCCTGCGCAATGGATCGTGGTTTTGGCCGATATGGCTCGCCATCGAAGGTGTGTTGGGATTGGCGCTGGTGATGATGGGAACGCGCTACCGGCGGGCAATCGGCCCCACCCGGTTGGGGCAAAGAGATTTGGAGCGCACGCTGGCGCAGCAGCGCCAGGATGACGCGGAAGACCATCGGGTGGCCTGAACGCTCCGCGGCGTTAAAGTTTGGGAGTAATGAGCATGACGCGGGGAGCGGCTGTGTCATGTTGGAAGGGGACAAACGGATCGCAATGGCAGATACCATCCTGGTCGTAGTGGAACAACGTGAAGGCAAGCTAAATCGGGTTTCCCTGGAGACCCTGACGGGCGCGCAGGCTTTGGCCGCCGAAACCGGCTGGACGCTGGAAGCGGCCGTGGCCGGCAACGGCGTCGGCGACATCGCCACTGAGATTGCGGCGAAAAAAGTGGCCAAGGTGTATGACATCGAGTCTCCCAAGCTGGAGCCATACACTCCCGACGGTTTCGTCGCCGCACTCAAGAGCTTCATCGAGCAGAAGCGGCCTAAGCTGGTGCTGATGCCGCACACCTACCAGGTGCGCGACTTTGCTCCGAAACTTGCAGCCGCATTGAATCGCGGGCTCATCAGCGACGCGGTTGGCTACAAGCACGCGGGCGGCAAGTTGTTTTTCACCCGGCAGATGTTTCAAGGCAAGTTCGCTGCCGACGTGTCGTTCGTGGGTGAAGGTCCTTATTTCGCCACGTTTCAAAACGGCGCCTTCCGCGGCGACCAAGTCCAGCAAGGCGATGCTGCGGCTCCGGTGGAAACCGTCAGTGTGGAAATTGGCGACGGCGTTGTGCGCAACAAGCCGGAAGCTCCGTTCAAGGAAGCCAAGCAAGCAGTCGACTTGACGCAGGCGGCGATCATCGTCGCCGTTGGCCGAGGAATCAAGGAACAGAAGAATATCGAGCTCGCCAGACAATTGGCGGATGCCCTGGGCGGCGAGATCGCGGCCTCGCGACCAATTTGCGACTCCGGTTGGCTGCCCATGGACCGCCAGGTGGGCTCGTCCGGACAAACGGTCGCGCCCAAGCTTTATTTGGCGTTGGGCATTAGTGGCGCAATCCAACATGTCGTCGGCATGAAGGGCGCGCGCACCATCATTGCCATCAACAAAGATTCGGAAGCGCCGATTTTTGAGATTGCTGACGTTGCGGTGGTGGGAAACTTGTTTGAAATCGTGCCACCGCTGGTGGAAGAGGTGAAGAAAGCGAAGAGTGCTTAAGCATCTGCTGAAAAATAATCATTACGAGGAAGCATTAGGCCCTATTGTCTCTCTTGGTCGTCGCGGGTGGACTGCGTCCGACGCGAAACCTGCTATTCTGCTTCAGCAGTGTCCTGAATCGCACTCGCTAAACAAAAACTCTCGGTTTCATCGATGGACTCCACGAACTTGCGCCTTCCTCGTTACGTACATTACGTTGTCATCACCGGTGTCAGCCGACACGGCGGCATAGCATCGCGAATTGTCTGAGAAGCAGATAACGTCGGAATTACACTATCTCTGGATTAAGCTCGAATGATTGTTTTTCGTACACCGCTCCCAGATGTTGATCGTCCGGCAATGGAGGCCGATGTCGTCATTGTTGGCGGAGGGCCGGCAGGCATGGCTTGCGCTCTGCGGCTCTCACAGCTCATCGATGAACACAACGTCAAACATCCCGACGCGCAGCTTAGTAAAGAGAACGTCTACCTGCTGGAAAAGGCCCGCGATGTCGGGGCACATTGTCTTTCCGGAGCGCTGCTCGATCCTCGCTCTATGCGCGAACTCCTGCCCGGCTTTGAGAAGGAGGCGCCTCTCGATGCCAGCCGTTGCCGGCGAGGCGGTTTACTTCCTCACCCCGACCGGAAAATTCAAGTTCCCCATCACGCCTCCGCCGATGCGTGACCATGGCAACTATGTCATTTCGATCAACCGATTTGTGAAGTGGCTGGGCAGCAAAGTTGAAGAGGCAGGAATTACCGTCTTCACCGGGTTTGCCGGTTCTGAGCTGTTGTTCGACTCCGGCCGCGTCGTCGGCGTCCGCACCGACGACAAAGGTGTAGACAAGACGGGCCAGCAAAAATCCAATTTCGAACCCGGCTACGATCTGAAGTCCAAGGTCGTGATTCTCGCCGAAGGTTCGCGCGGCTCCTTGACTAAGCAACTCATCGGCCGCTTTCAGCTCGACCGCGAGCGCAATCCGCAAACCTACGGCGTCGGCGTCAAGGAGCTGTGGGAGCTGCCTGCCGGCCGCATTGCTCCCGGCCAAGTCATCTACACCATGGGCTACCCGCTTACTTTCAACGAGTACGGTGGAGCGTGGATCTACGGATCGAAAGACAACGTCGTCTCGCTCGGCTTCGTCACCGGGCTGGATTATGCTGACCCCCGCATTGATCCGCAGCGCATTCTGCAGCAGTTTAAGAAGCATCCCTTTGTTGCCAAACTGCTGGAAGGCGGAAAGATGGTGCGCTACGGCGCCAAATCGCTGCCCTACGGAGGCTGGTGGTGTGTGCCGCCGCTGGCGGGCGACGGCTGGATGATTGCCGGCGACTCGGCTGGCTTGCTCAATTCGCAGCGGCTGAAGGGAATTCATCTCGCCATCAAGAGCGGAATGCTGGCCGCCGAGACCGCTTTCGATGCCATGGCGAAACAGGACTTTTCTCTGCCGATGCTGGAGACCTTTCAGACGCGGGTGGAGAAGAGCTGGATCAAGTCGGAGTTGTGGCCGGTGCGCAATTTCCATCAAGGATTCGAGGGCGGATTCCTGTCGGGGATGTTCCATGCGGGTATTCAGCAGTTCACCGGGGGACGGGGGGTCCGCGCGCGCTACAGCAATCAACCCGGATACCACCGCATGCAGCATCTCGGCCGCCTGGCGGCCGATGGCGGAGCCCGGAGCGGCATCATCGGCGCGGCCAAAGGCGATGGCAAGCTTACCTTCGACAAGCTTACAGATCTGTATCACTCGGGCACGAAGCACGAAGAGGATCAGCCGGCGCATCTCGTCATTCACGACACCAACATCTGCAACGAGCGTTGCGTGACGGAGTTCGGCAATCCCTGCAAGAACTTCTGTCCCGGCCAATGTGTACGAGATGGTCGAGGCGAAGGACACGCCGAGCGGCCTGGAGATCCACCTCAACCCTTCGAACTGCGTTCACTGCAAAACCTGCGACATCATGGATCCCGTACGAGATCATCACCTGGGTCCCACCGGAGGGCGGCGGCGGTCCGAATTATGAGGGGATGTGAGGGGGTGCAGCTGTTAGCAATTACAATTAGCAGTTAGCACTTAGCCGTGGGCAATCGCACGGCAGCAACTTCGGGGTTGTAGATTCCGTTATCGTTTGCTTTTTCGTTGAGCGTCTTATTCAGCAGGGCTACAATCGGCAGCGATGGAAACCGCATCGACGGGTGTCGTTCTCGAGTACCGAGTCACTGAAAGCGATTACGTCAACGCCTGTCTTACCCACTGCCGAAGCTCGGGTCCGCTGAAGTTATTCCTCTATTATTTGCTTCCGATTCTCGGAGTCGCCTCGATATTGTTTGGCGGCATTATGGCGGCGCTGGAAGTCCGGGCGGAAGAGGACTGGACCTTATCTATCGTCTTCTTCATTGTGGGAGTGTTCTGGATTGGCAGCTACTGCATCAGGCCCTGGCGGTTGAAGCGCGCATATCGCAAGGATCCACGATTTAAGAGTCCCATCAAGATAGCAATTGTCGGTAACGAATGGAACGTAAACACCGCAACTGCGGAGGCCCGCTACAAGGAAGGGACGTTTATCCGAGCGGTTGATACAGACTCCTTCTACCTGTTCTATCACTCGCCGTTAATGTTTAACATCATTCCGAAACAATGACCTTTCATCAGATCAACGGGGCCAGGTAGAAGCTTTTCTTGATCGCGTATTGCCCATCCACAAGGGACGAGTTCGTTTGCCTGCAACTGCCTAATCTTCTCTGACTTTTGTTGCGTCTATGTCCTCGCCGCAGCCTATAATTGTAGGTTGGTTGTTTCCGACCTCCGCGGCCTAATGGCATACCGATGGCTGCGGCGGCGGTGTCCTGTGATTCTTGCGGGGCCGAGGGTGTGGAGGGAAACGTCCATGCCTCCCGTGCTTGGAAAGGAAACGATCGCAGCGTTGCTTCCGCATCTCTGCGCCTCTCCCTTCTCCAGCACATTCGAAACTCCCGCCCTAGCCAAGAGAAGGCTAGAACGGGGCACACTGCATTTCGCTTTTCGCCATTCGCTTTTCGCTCTTCGCTCTTCGCCAGATCGCTAAGAGCTAATCGCTAAATGCTAGGAGCCTCTGGCGAATGGCGAAGAGCGAAAGGGCCTCTGCGAACGGCGAAGAACCAACCGCGAACAGCGATGTTGCTACACGACAAACACGGGCGGCGCATCAGCGACCTGCGAATCTCCATTACCGATCGCTGTAACTACAGGTGCGTCTACTGCCGCTCCGGCAGCGACGGACCGCAGTTCCCGGAGATGCCGATCGCCGACTACCTGCGCATGGCGAGCGTCTTCGTCGGCTTGGGGATCACGAAGGTCCGCCTGACCGGCGGCGAGCCGCTCCTGCGCAAGGGCCTCATCGAGATGGTGCGCGAACTGGCTCAGATGCGAACCCTCGAAGGCGATCCGCTGGACATTGCTATAACCACGAACGGACATTTGCTGGCCGACATGGCGCAGCCGCTGGCCGACGCTGGCTTATCGCGCGTAACCGTCTCCATGGACGCTGTGGACCCCGAACGCTTTGCCCGCATCACGCGCGTGGCCAACGGGTATGAGAAAGTGCTCGCTGGAGTTCGCGCGGCGCAGCGTGCCGGCCTCGATCCGGTGAAGATCAACTGCGTGCTGCTGCGCGGCTTCAATGATGACCAGATCGCCGCCTTTGGCCGCTTCGCGCGCGAGGAAGGCGTCGTCGTCCGCTTCATCGAGTTCATGCCGCTGGAAGAAGATCGGGTGTGGTCGCCGGAAATCGTCGTCCCGCTTGAGGAAATCCTGCGGCGCATGGCGGAGTTCATGCCTCTGCGCGAGATCGGCCACACGGGAAGCGAGACCGCCCGGCGCTACGTCTTCGAAGATGGCGTTGGGGAGATCGGCATCATCGCGCCGGTGTCGCATCCGTTTTGCGGCCATTGCAGCCGCGTGCGACTAACTTCCGACGGCAAGATTCGCACCTGCCTGTTTTCGGTACGCGAGCACGATCTGGCGGCTCAGATGGAGGCTGGCGCAAGTGACCCCGAGCTAGCTAAGTTTATTCGCGATGTCGTCGATCAAAAGGAAGCGCGCCACCACATTGGCGAGCCAGGCTTCATCCCGGCTTCGCGGACGATGGTGCACATCGGCGGGTAGGGCCTCTCAGGCGACCGCGTTGCAGCAGGCGAAATCCCCACCACCCTACTTCGATACCGCTGCAAACAGATCCGACCTCAGCAGCGCCTGGAAGCGCTGATCGTCGCTCTTGAAGTGCATCTGTAGGAGGTCGTTCGAGCTGTTCACTGTAGTGTCTTCCAGCGCGATCTTTTCGGTGGGACTGGCGCTCATCTTCCGAACCAGCACTCCAGCCTTCAACAGGCCCGAGAGAGTGGCCGCGGTCACGGTATCGGAGGTCTTCACACTCAGATCGAATGTGACTCCGTTGTTGAAGTTCATCACGTAGTCCGATGCCAGCAGCCGCTTCTTGATCACATCGAAGTCGGTCAGCGAGCCAGCCTGGCCCAACGCCGACTTCATCATGTTCTGCGTGCCCGCCTGGTCCAGCACGCTCCATATGGTCGCGTTGTCCACACTGGTGATCAGGTCGTAGATAACGTTATTGGTCTGCACCGACTCGGCACCGTTATCGCGCACGTCGATGGCGCCTTTGATCGCAGCGTTCTTCACCGAACAGGATGGTCGTTGGATCCAGGAATACCATCTCCATTCCTGAGCCCATGGGATAGATGTAGGACAGGAGATATTTCTCCGGCTTGATCTTTCTGGTCTTCATCTTGACCAGGAAATCTTTCTGCCTCAGCGGACCTTGTGCAATGCCGATGCTGCGCAGCACTCCCTTGGGCCCGCGGTAGTTGACGAAGGTAAGCTGCTCCACGTCCTTTTCGGGATCGATACCCGCTCCCTTGAGCGCGCTTTCGAACTGCTTCACGTTGTCCGGCATGACACGGTCGCGAAGCGCGCGCGCTGTCTGCGAATCGCGCAGGTCCCGGTAGTCCACCGAGATGATCTGCTGCACGGCGGCGGGAACAACTGTCTGGGCATTGCTGCTTAAAGGTGCGGCGGAGGCCGGCAGGCACATAACGCCACTCAGGAAGAGACTGGTGAGAAGCTGCTTCATACGAATCCTATTTTACCCGACTGTCCCAGCACAGATGCTGAACGGCTCGTTATTGTTGTCTCCGCGATACGGATCGAATACTAGCCGGCGGGAGTTAGACGAACGAGAGCTGCCAATATCAACACGGCTAGCGAAGGAAGGTTTTGGACAAGATGTGACTAGATTGCTATCGGACGACCAGCAATCTGTAAGCGGACAACTAATCCACTCGTAACTGTCCCCAGTCCCAAACCCTAATCCCTAGCCTCTTACCGTCGCCACTCTTTGCTTCACGTCCGCCAGAAACGCCTTCATCCTTGATATCGCCCAGATTGATTTCGACATTAGCCAGGGCGCCTTCCATCGCGGCTCGCGCCAGTGATACTCCTACGGTCAGGTCGGACGCCATTCTGGGATTCGTGATCGGGCGCAGCGATTCGATAATCTGGCGCGCTTCCCTTGCCCGCTCGGCCACGACCAGCGGAACCAGCGTCGCTTTCTTCGTCGCCGCTTCCACTTCGGCCTGCGCTTCGGGATGATCTTTCGCCTTCTTGAACGCCGCCATCACTTCGTTGAACGATTCGGCGTCCGCATCGATCGCGGCCTTGAAGTGTTCGCGCAACTCAGCCAACCGCGCCAGCGCATCGCTCAACTGGCGCTCGTACTGCACATAGGCTTTCTTGCCGCGCGACATTCCCGCGACCATGCTGCCCAGCGCCGCCGCCATCGCCGCAGTTGCCGCCGCCGCGCAGCCGCCTCCCGGAGCGGCGGTCGGCGCGGCCAGTTGCTCGATGAATGGCTCGACTCCGGCGCGGATTCCGCCCACCGCCATCTTGCCGCTCATCACCGCCACCAGGCGGTTTTCCAGAATCAGCGACGAATCGAAATTTTCCACTTGCAGAAACCACTCGGCCGCATCTTCCAACGCTTTCTTGGGAATCAGCCCGACAATCTCGCTGGACAGCGGCATCACGCCATAGCGCGCCGCCTCGCGCTTTACGTATTCGAAGACGCGCGCAATCGGCGTCTGGTCCGTGTCGGTCAGGTTCATGGAGACCTGCGCCAGCCCGCGAACGCGCACGCCCATGCCCTTGACGTAGCGCAGTCCGCCGTTGGAGAAGCGCACTGCCTTGCCAATCTTCTTCGCAATCTCCACATCCGGCGTGTTGAGGTAGACGTTGTACGCGACCAGGAATTTGCGCGCCCCGACGACCGTCGCGCCCGCGGTGGGATGCAGCGCGGCCTCGCCAAAATCGGGCTTGCGCGCCGGGTTCGTCTTCACTTCTTCGCGAATCCCCTCGAACTGCCCGCGACGCACGTTCTCCAGATTCTGCCGCTCCGGACTTTGCGCGGCAGCTTCGTACAAGTACACCGGGACCTTGTAGCGCTTCCAGATCTCCTCGCCCGCGCGCCGCGCGATGGCAACGCAGTCCTCCAGGGTCACACCTTCGATGGGGATAAACGGAATCACATCAGCCGCGCCCATGCGCGGATGGGCACCGGTGTGCTTAGTGAGATCGATCAGCTCGGCCGCCTTGCCAACTCCGCGGATGGCGGCTTCGGCCACATTGACCGGATCGCCGACCAGCGTGATCACGCAGCGGTTGTGGTCGGCGTCCATCTCGCGGTCCAGCAGATAGACGCCGTCCATTTTCATGGCTTCGATGATGGCATCGACGCGAGCCTTGTCGCGCCCTTCAGAGAAGTTCGGTACACATTCGACGAGTGCGGGCATAAGGAACAGGATAAAGCAAGAGGCGCCGGAGGCCGAAATGCCTCTGGATGGTCACGAGTTGACTGCTGAAAAAGGTGTTCGCGAAGCTAGTCCCCACGAATCGGCAATCCGACGGGCGCGTTTAATTCGCGGCCAGCACGTCATCGTAATAGTTGATCATGGCTCGCTTGGGTGCAACTTTTAAACCGGTAAAGGTAATACTTTGCTCAGTGTTGGAATTGCCGATCATCCGCGGCGAGCCCACGCGCACAATCGTGCCATTGGGCAATTCGAGATAAATTGGCACCAGCATGCCGAAGTTTTTGTCGACTCCCGACTGGGTCAGCTTAAATTTCAGTATCACATCTCCGCTGGGCGCCTTTTCAAAGGACGACTCGAACGCGTAGCTGGGTAAGGCCGTTCCGTAGACATACTCGCGGAAGAACCAGTCCATCTTGTGATTGCCCTGCAGGTCCATCTCCGGGCTCATGTGTTTTTCCACCATGGCCTTGAAATCTTCCGTGGTGGCGACTTTGCCGGTATAGGTAGTCACAAAATCGTGCATGGTGTCCTTGAAGCGCTGGTCCACGGACTGGCGGTCCCACATCATCTGCCGCACCATGTGCAGAACGTACGCGCCTTTCGGATACACCAGCCGACGATAGCTGTCGAAGCCCTCGCGACTGTTGGCCACGCGTTCTCCCATTACCAGCGGACCGGCATCGATAGCGCGGAATCCCTGGGCGTTCCGCTCGGTGAGCATGCGCCGCTCATCGTTCCAGAACTTGATGTATTTCTGCGGCTGCTTGGCATAGACCTGCTGCAAGTAGATGGAGGCCGACATGTCGGCAAAACCCTCGCTCATCCACTGATCGCGATACGAGTTGAAGCCCACCGCGTGTCCCCACCATTGGTGCGCTACTTCGTGCGGCGCCACCACGCTATAGTACCCGTCAGGGTCGTCGGAAAAAGTAGGGTAAAGGCGGCGCATGATATTGCCCAGCGCATGTCGCGTAGTGGTGTCGAATAAATAGGACATCGGCAGGTAAACCAGCCCCGGCCACGATTGCCCGAAGTTAGTGGCCGTCTGTTGCGTAATCTGCAGGCGCTTACAGTCGATGGGGCCGAAAAAATCGGAGTAGATCCGGACCGAGTTCTCGGCTTCGCCCAGGGCACTCTTGCTGAGCTCGACTGTGCTCATGTTTCCCAATGCTCCGCCCACGGCCTGCTGGGCCCCCCGGTTGGTCGTGCCGGGCATCATTCCGACAGTACTGTTGTTGACCACGGATTCCAGGCTCTGCACCCATTCGGGAGGGTCTTCGTTGGCGTAGGAGAGCACTTGCATCGGCGGCTTATCCAGCGTCGCTGCCTCAACCTTGAACCGGCCAAAATTAAAGCCGGCAACCGCCAGCGGCGTCTGGCTCTTCCATACCGTCAGGTCGTGATCGCCATCCTTGCTCTCACTCACCAGATTGCCGGTTGCGGCTATCTTCATGTTCTTGGGGATGCGGAAGGTCAGGTCATAGTTGGTGTATTCACCGAACAGGCCCGCGACGGCATTGGGGTACCAGTCGGTACGCGAAACGGGAAAATAATTGCCGCCACCCTCGCTGGTCACGGCGTCCTTGCCGTCATAGGTTGTGGTGATGGTGTAATGCTCGCCTTCCGCCAGCGGCTTCGACAGCACTACCCAGAACTGGGGATCGTCCAGCTTGTCTTCCTGAATGAAGTTCAGCGGCTGCCCTCCCTCGCCGGTAACGCTTTTAGCGCGCAGGCTGGGAAACAGGGTAAAAGGTACTACACGGACGCCTGCTTGCCGCGCTGTGAATGTCGTTACCGCTTTGCCGTTCAGATGACCGCTTTTCTCGATTTCCGTGTCCAGTTGCTGATGCTCAATGTGGACAACATTATTTTGCTGCGCGCTGGTTGCTTTGCCGTTGGCATACTCTGAGCTGTAATGAAATGCGGCCCACACCCCTTCCTTATGGTCTTCATAGGTCTGCAACTCGATTTCTTCCGGGTAAACATCGGGTATGCCATGGGGATCGATCACGAACAAGGTTTTGTCGCTGTAGTTTTTGCCGTGGAGTAATGCGATGAAAAACCCTCCCGGCTCAGGACTTAGAACGTCCTGGAGAATGCGCGCGTCCAGGTTATAGTGGAGCTTCTTGCGCATGGTGTGCTGGCTCTCGGAAATCAGGGCGGCTTCGCAGGCGGTAGAGGAAGCAGGTTTTCCAGACTTCTTGAGGATGTCGTAGCTGTCATCTGTAAAGCGCAGCAGCATGCGATTGAAGCTTTCGCTATATTCCTGCGCTCTGGTTAGCAGCGACAAGCTGCGCTCCTCGGATAGGATCGGAGGAGTCAGTAATAGTCTTCCCTCGCCCACAAAAACCGCTCCTGTCACCTTTCCCTGCACTGCCGGCAAGAAGCACAACGTGCCGGAGTTTAGTTGGAAGGTAGCCGCATCGCGCTTGAGGGTAGCGTTAACCACAGTGATAGCTTCCGTGCCCAGGCTAAGGTTGCGCAACTGTTGATAGGCAGCGTCGGAATTCGCTGTCTGATCGGCAACCAGGTTGGGAACAGTCAAGAGACAGAGGACAAGGCAGCAGGAACAGACAATGGCGCGCAACATAGCCGCAAAGTACACCAGAAAAGCTGCCGGTGCAATCTACTTAATCACTGAATGTTGTTTATGGACTCCGAGGCCGCCAGGCCGGGCCGACCAGGCTATCTAAACCGCTAAGAACTATCTATTCAGATAGTTCTTCCGGTAGCTATTCGGGTATTTCTCCCGGCGAAAACTCATCGACATAGCACCAAATCCAGGCCTCGCCCGGCTCGATGGATCGAATCAGGGGATGCTTCGACGTGTGGAAGTGTTTTGTGGCGTGCTTGTTCTTAGACGAGTCGCAGCAGCCTACGTGTCCACATTCCAGGCAAAGCCGCAGGTGGACCCAGGTGTCGCCCAGCTTCACGCACTCCGGGCAAACGTGAACGCTGGTATGGGTGACTTTAATCGTATTGAGGTGGGTGCAGGTTTCCGCCACTTTGTATTCTCCTTTGCTCAGCGCTCCAGAGCGCTGCGGTCCCATTTGCCCAGATTGGCAGCTGCGTCGTAAGTGCTCTGTAGAAACTCCATTAACGTCGCTCGGGGAGAAGCCGCCGCGCGCAAGTCATCGTACAGCAGCAGGAAGTTTTTCAAATCCGGATTGTAGTAAGCAGCCTTAGGAAGCACCGCTTGATCGGCAAAGCCGGCCGGCTCCGGCGCGGCATAAGAATAGAATGCCGGTTTGCTCATGCGGTAATCGCCGGGCCAAAAGCCGGCGCTGCTGACTTCGTGCGAATAGGCCTCGCGCGTGACCGGATCGACGCCGGGCCGCTCCGGCGCCCGTCTGCCGGAAAAACGAGTGACTGCCAGATCAAAGCTTCCCCAGAAAAAATGAACCGGACTAACTTTGCCAAGAAAAGGCGCGCGGAACTCCTTAAGGACGTCGTCTGCCCAGACCAGAATGCGCCAGAAGTTATGCGCCGACTCGGCGTCGTACGACTTGTGCTCGGTATCTTTTTCGAACGGAATTGTCTTTTCAGGAGGAAGTTCGCAGGGTGTCGTCCAGATCTTCACGTGAACGCCAAGGTCAGACAGCGCCGCCATGACCGACCGGTAAAACTCGGCCACGCTCTGGGGCTTTAGCGCCAGCTCTACAGCGTTGCCATCAGAAGTCTCGATCCGCAGTTTGTGATCGACGAAATCGAAGATGATCTCGACGTCTCCGTTGTCATACGGCATAGGGGAAGTCGTCAGACCGCGAGCGGAGACGTAGAGTGGGACGTTCCACCAGTGATTTACGAGCGGCGTCAGCTCCAGACGGACCTTGCCCACCACCTGCGTCCACATGTGCAGGGTCTCGAGTGTGTCCTTCCAGGAGTCGTACGGCAATTCAGGTAAGGCTTGAGAATTATGCCCTTCGTCTGCCCCGGCAACACTCACTGGTCACTCCCCTTTTCGACATTACTCTATACGATTCGTCGGCTTGTTTGCAGGCAACCGGTAGTAAAAACTAAAACGCCAGCCTGCGATTGCGGCCGGCGTTTCACGAATCTGGACGAGTCCGAGGCTGGTTGGCAATCGGACTCGTCCCTGCGATGCGGCGAACGGATGCCGCTGCAACCTCTATTTCTTACTTCCGGGGAAGGTAAACAAATCCGTCAAGTCGCCGATTGCCGGAGCGTTCGACGGAGCGTAGGGATTGCTGGTACTGGGAATCGGATTGGGCAGGTTGTCGCGGCTGCGGTCGGTGATGGGTGGCAGCCCCCAGTTGTATTCGATGAACTTCAACGTCGAGACGTGGTCGTTGTACTGGTGGGAAATGTGCCCAGGCGTCGTGTACGGCGAGATGAGGAGCATCGGAATGCGGGTCCCATCGCCGAAATAATCCAGCGGCTGGACATAACCTGAGTCGTAGTATCCACCACCTTCGTCGAAGGTGACGAAGATCGCTGTCGTCTGCCACAACGAGGGATTGGCTTGCACTTCGTCGACAATCTTCTTCACGAATCCTTCAAACAGGTCCAGTTTGGACGAAGCCGGGTGGCCATCCACCAACCCGCTGGGCTTTACCCAGGACACTGCCGGCAAGGTGCCGTTGGCAATGTCGTTATACAGATCGACTGTGTCCTGCAGATGGGTGGTACGAACCTGCTGGTTGGTCATGATCGAGGTGGAATATTGGAAGAAGTTACAGATGTTGCAGTAGGCATCCAACGGGTTCTCGTCGTACTTGTCCTGCAAGTAACGGTCCCACTGATCGCCGTAATACTTCCAGGAGATATTGTTCGCCAGCAGCTCGTCGCCAATGTTGCGAACGCTGGACGGCGGAATGGTGAACACCGTATTCGCGTCGTTGTTATCGGTGTAGGCGTTGCTGCCGTCGCCGAAATATCCCGGGTTGTAGTTGTTCAAGATATAGAAGTTTCCCGGCGCGCACTTTGGATTTGGGTTATACGGCAGCGCCGAAAGATAATTCCGGACCGCCGGCACCCCGGGCTGAGACATATCGGAGCAGTTGGTATAGGAACCGCCGCCATAGGAGGGCGAGCCGTAGGAACCGCCACCGTACCCGTCTTCCGTGTACCAGTTGTTGGTGGTGGGAGCGGGATTCGGATTCGCGATCTCGTCAACGTATCCCTGATTCGCGGAGCCGACGCCCACTAATTGATTTTGCGGAGGCTGCAGCGGGTTGCCGTTGCCGTCGCTGAACCAGATGGCGTCGCCCGTACCCATCATGATGTGATTGGCTCCGGTGCCACCCATCACCGCCTGATGGTAGTTATCGCTCATGGCGTAGTTGTCGGCCAGATACTTGAGGTAAGGCGCGTCGCCCTGCTGCACGTTATAGAAGGACATCGAGGTTGCACCTTCTTTTGTGCTGGCATCGTTGAAGTTCATCGCCGGTGGCCTGCCGTTGCTTCCCGCGCCGATGGTCACCTCTACCCAGGGAAACAAATCGCTGGTACAACCGCTGGGCTGCGTCGTGGAGATTTGCGAAACGTTGCAATCGAGTTGCTGCCACATCTGATAGAAGCGATGGACTGGGCTGTTGTCGTAGACGTCATAGGGGTGCGTCGTGGAATTGGTGAGTTGGAAGGGGCCGGGAGACAGATCGAAGACATTGGTGATGCGCGTGTCAGGCTGACCAGCCTGCAGGCCGGTGCCGCCGGTCGTCAGGTAGGTGTAATAGGCAGGATCCAATCCGCTTTCCGCCAGCATCGCCTCCTGGATGGTCGAGAAGTAAGGGGTCGTCGGACCTCCTACCAGCGGGGTCGGCAATACCGAGTACAGCGACTTCCCCGAGGGGCTGATCTGATAGCGGTCGGCGATCCTGTTTACGGCCGAGTTTTGATCGCTCAACGAGAAGTTCGGGCCGGGGGTACCGTCCGCCTGGATAATTCCCTCGGACAGCAGATTGTTGACCGTCTGTCCTTGTGCCGGCTGGTAGGTGGCAAAGATGTGATCGAAGGTCCGGTTCTCGCCGATGATGACGATCACGTGCTGGATGGGCGTTTGCGTCGAGGAGCGCTTAACCGCGGCCGGTGTGGTAGCAGCGCTCATAGGCATGGTCGAGCTGAGAAGAGCAAGGGCGCTGGCGAAGGCCGTGGCGCGCCACTTTCTGGGCGTAAGCTCGTTTAGCTTCATATTCCCTCCTGAAGAGGAAAGTACGGCTTTCCACCTATGTCATGGTGAACGGTCAATCAAAAGCAGATGAAATGATGGTTGCGATTTTGTTGAAACGCGATAAGGGGATCGAATGTAACCTGTGACGCATTGTTACTGCCAAACGAGAAGCGCTCGCATCGCGCTTCAGGTCTCGATGCTCCGCCTTCGGCCGCAACCATCGGGGACGTTCACAGATCACAAGCTGACGTTTATCAGGACGGTATAATCTGAGTTCGCCACCAGACGTCGGGCACGTAGTTCGGTGCGGATGCCGGAATGCTACTACTCTCCGCGACCTGTTCGTTTGTCGCGGGTTCTGATCGGTGCTTGCTGCGTCTCTGTGGTGAACACAATTCATCGCGCAGGTTCTCATGACAATCATTAAACAAGCAGACCTTATCCAGAGCGTAGCTGACGCTCTCCAGTTCATCTCCTACTACCATCCCGTCGACTTCATCCGGAGCCTGGCGCGCGCCTATGAGAAGGAGCAGTCGCCGGCCGCACGCGATGCCATTGCGCAGTTGCTGATCAACTCGCGCATGTGCGCCGAGGGCCATCGTCCCATCTGCCAGGACACCGGCATCGTCACCGTCTTCCTCAAAGTCGGGATGAACGTGCAGTGGGACGCCACCATGAGCGTCGAGGACATGGTGAATGAGGGCGTGCGCCGCGCCTACCAGCACGAGCACAACAAGCTGCGGGCCAGCATCCTCGCCGATCCCGCCGGCGCGCGCAAAAACACCCAGGACAACACGCCCGCCGTTATCAACATGACAATCGTACCCGGCGACAAGCTGGAGGTGATTGTCGCGGCCAAGGGCGGCGGTTCAGAGGCGAAGTCGAAGTTCGCCATGCTGAACCCGTCGGACTCCATCGTCGACTGGGTGCTGAAGACCGTCCCCACCATGGGCGCGGGGTGGTGTCCGCCGGGAATCATCGGAATCGGCATCGGCGGGACCGCGGAAAAAGCCATGCTGCTGGCGAAGGAATCGCTCATGGATCCCATCGACATTGGGGATCTCATCGCACGCGGCCCCAAGACCACCGCAGAAAACCTGCGCGTCGAGCTCTACAAGAAGATCAACGCGCTAGGTATCGGCGCACAGGGACTCGGCGGGCTGACCACGGTTCTCGACGTGAAGGTGAAAGACTATCCCACCCACGCCGCGAATCTCCCGATCGCGATGATTCCCAACTGCGCCGCTACGCGCCACGCGCATTTTGTGCTCGATGGCAGCGGAGCAGTCGCGCTCGAACCACCGTCACTGGAGGATTGGCCAAAGCTCACATATGACCCGGTCGGCGCGCGGCGAGTGAATCTCGACACTGTCACCCGCGAGGACGTTGCAAGCTGGAAGCCGGGCGAAGCTCTGCTCCTCAGCGGCAAACTGCTGACGGGGCGCGATGCCGCGCACAAGCGCATGACAGAAATGCTCACACGTAAAGAAGCGCTGCCGGTTGACTTCAACAATCGCTTTATCTATTACGTGGGACCGGTTGATCCTGTTCGAGATGAAGCCGTCGGTCCAGCTGGGCCTACAACTGCCACCCGCATGGACAAATTTACCCGCCAAATGCTGAAGGAGACCAACCTGCTGGGCATGATCGGCAAGTCGGAGCGGGGGCCGGAAGGCATCGCAGCCATCCGCGACCACAAGGCTGTCTACCTGATGGCGGTTGGCGGTGCCGCGTACCTGGTCTCGAAGGCGATCAAGAAATCGCGGGTCATGGCCTTCCACGATCTCGGCATGGAAGCGATCTACGAATTCGAAGTGGAAGACATGCCGGTGATGGTCGGCGTGGATGTACACGGCAACTCCGTGCACGAGAGCGGCCCGAAGGAGTGGCAAGCCAAGATCGCGGAGTTGGTGGAGATTGGATAAGGAACCATCGCGAGAGTTCCCAGCGCTGCCGGGTTCGCGCCTGTGCTAAGCTCAGCGCGAACGTTTCGCATCTCTACTCCCGGTGATCGCATTTGAGCGGCAGCCCCGCACACAATCTCATTCCAGTTAAGCGAGTTTCTTCCGCCCCGCCCGAAGACCTGCTTAAGGTGGTCGGCGCGTTCGGCCAAGCGGAGACGTTGTCCGCCCGGGAGGCAGCTTTTGTAAACATCGTGCGCTGGACCCGCGCCGGTCAACGCAGCCGGGGCGGCGCGCCCCGTCTCCTGGCCTTGGTGGAGTCGCTTGAAAACGACGCCGAACTGCGCCGGCAAGTCCAACGCTCTCTAGGCGAGATGCTCCGAGAACTAGACTCTCTTTCTCTTTTCGCCGAGGCTGGGCTTCCTTCCGTACATTCCTTCGCGACAGAAATCGTGCAGCGCCTAGTGGCGAAATTCATGCCTTCAGCGCGAGACGATTCCGATGCCCGCAAGCCGCTGACCGACCTTTACTCGTCGGAGTTTTATGCGAAGCAGTTTGCCGCGCTCACGCCGGAGTTGTTCGATCGCATTGTTAATGTCCTGACGCCCGAGAACGATCCGGCCTTCTGGGAACGCCAGGAACACGATTTGCGAGAAGCCATGCGCCTTCTGGCGTCGCGGGTCAGCGCATTAGGGTTGCAGCCTGAGGTACGCGATCGTTCGACCGCTTCGCGGGTCGCACACTCTCCCTTTTACGAATTGGTCTCGAAAACCGAAGAACTGCTTGCCGCAGGGGACTCTGAAATCGCAGCTGAACCGGACGCCTGGAGACAAGTGGTCGCGCGGTGCCGCGCGGAAATGGAAGTTGTCTATGACCACATGGAATCGGCCGGCATCAGCGTTGAATTAGTCTTCGACTTGAAAACCATCCAGGCATGCCTGATCCGGATGGAGGCTATCGCGAAGGTGCTCGCCGCGGCCAACCCCGAGGAGAGAACCGCGACGGTTAAGGCGCTGCTGGTGCGGCTCATCGAAGGCAATATCTCAGACAAGCAGCTGTCCTCTTTGCTGCGCGAGAACCTTAACCTTCTGGCGCGAAAGGTAGTGGACCGCTCCGGCGATACCGGCGAGCATTACATCGCCAGCAGCAAAGCCGAGTACTGGCAGATGTGGAGGGCGGCGATTGGCGGTGGCTTGCTGACCGTATTTACGGCCGCCATCAAGCTGCGCATCATTGAAGCGCACCTGCCACCATTCGTCGAGGGCTTTGCCAGTGGAACGAACTACGCCGTCAGCTTTGTTTTGTTGCAGGTTTTCGGACTTGTGCTGGCAACCAAGCAACCGGCCACGACCGCGGCGGCGTTCGCCCGCATCATCCGTGACCACGGTGGCGCGCAGCGCACCAGCGTTCTCACCGAATTTGTGGCCCGCATCACCAGCACCCAACTGGCGGCGGCCATCGGCAATGTCGTTGCCGTGTGTTTGGGGGGCGTGGCGTTCGAGGCGCTGTGGAGAATCATTTTTCGCGAGTCCTATCTTCCGGAACTCAGTGCGAACCACGTTTACGAAACCCTCAATCCATTCGCGTCCGGCACTGCACTCTATGCCATGGAAACCGGCGTCATCCTGTGGCTGGCGGCGCTGGCCGGCAGTTGGATGGAAAACGCTGCCGTCTACTACCGGCTGGCGGACGCCGTGGCGCAACATCCCCTCGGCTTGCGCGTAAGCCAGGCCTTCTCCAAAAGAGCGGCGCGTGTGGTGAGGCACAACATCGGCGGCTGGTCCACCAGCATCGTCCTGGGATACCTCCTGGGCTTCGCGCCGGAAGTAGGAGCCTTCTTCGGGCTGCCCATCGAAATCCGTCATGTAACCCTGTCCAGCGGCACTCTGGCTCTGGCGGCCGCGCGCTTTGGGACGGCCAGCTTAGGTGATCGCTGGTTTTATCACGCCACGCTCGGTATTGTCGTCATCTTCGTCCTCAACCTTTTCGTAAGCTTCACCATTGCGGCCTATGTGGGCCTTCGCGCCTACAACGTGGGTCCACGCGAGCAATGGGCGATCCTGCGGTCCCTCACCATCGCCGCGTTTCGTTCCCCTCGGCGCTTCATCGTTCCGACGTTTGGCGGGGAAGAGCTGGAGCAGTCCCATGCGCCGGCTCCGGATGCTTGATTTATCTGCAAGATGAAGAACAGGCGCAAATCGAGCGAAACAAGTTCTATGCCGGAAACATCTCTTTGTTAGAGGATGTCACGATGTCGCAATCTGCCAATCCGACCCGAGTTGAAAAAGATTCGCTAGGCCACAAGGAAGTTCCCGGCCACGCTTACTACGGCATTCAGACAGCGCGCGCGGTGGAGAACTTTCCCATCAGCGGGCTGCGTGCTCATCCCACGCTGATTCGCGCCATCGCCATGGTGAAGGAAGCCGCTGCGGTCGCCAATCGCGAGCTCGGCCTGGTCGATGCCAAGACTGCCAACGCCATCGTCGAAGCCGCCAAGGAAGTTCAAGACGGCAAATGGGACGAGCACTTCGTGGTCGACGTCTTTCAGGCGGGCGCGGGCGTCAGCTTCCACATGAACAGCAACGAGGTCATCGCCAATCGCGCCGCGGAACTGCTGGGCGGTGCGCGCGGCGAGTACAAGCACGTGCATCCCAACGATCACGTGAACTACGGCCAATCGACGAACGACGTTTTCCCTACTGCTATGCGGCTGGCGACGCTGCTGGAATTGGACAAGCTGTACGCCGCGCTTGACAGCTTCGCCGCCGCGCTCGACGAGAAGGGCAAAGAGTTCCACCACATCCTGAAGTCGGGCCGCACCCACATGCAGGATGCGGTCCCGATGCGGCTAGGGCAGGAGTTTACAGCGTACGCCGGCGCGATCAAGCGCGCGAAGAAATCCATCCACGAGCAGTCAGAACTCTTGCGCGAAATCGGCCTCGGCGGCTCGGCGGTCGGCACCGGCATCAACACACATCCCGACTACCGGCACAAGGCCATCGTCGAGTTGGCGCGCATTTCGGGACAGAAGCTGCACGTCGTTGACGACATGCGCTATGCCATGCAATCGAATCTGGCGATGTCGAGCGTAAGCTCGGCGCTGCGCAATCTGGCGCTGGAAGTCATTCGCATCTCGAACGATCTTCGGCTGCTGTCGTCTGGACCGAACACCGGCCTCGGGGAAATTAACTTGCCGGCGCTGCAGCCGGGCTCGTCCATCATGCCAGGCAAAATCAATCCGGTGATGCCGGAGCTGGCTGCGATGGTTTCGTTTCAGGTTGTCGGTTATGACACAGCCGTCGCTCTTGCAGTACAGGCAGGACAGCTAGAGCTCAACGTCATGATGCCGACCATGGCCTACAGCGTACTGACGTCAATCACCATCATGACCAACATGCTGCGCCAGTTGACTGATTTCTGCATCAAGGGCATCACCGTGAACCAGCAACGCACCGATTACTACGTGCAGAGTACGGTGTCACTGGCGACAGCGCTGAATCCGTATATCGGCTATGCGAAAGCGGCCGAGATTGCGAAAGAGTCGGTGAAGACCGGCAAATCGATTATCGAGATCGCACGCGAGCGTGGCGATTTGAGCGAAGAGCAGATCAAGGAGATCCTCGATCCTGCGCGCATGACCGAGCCAATCTCGCCGCTTGACGCAGCTAAGGAACGGGAGAAGGTTAAAGGCAAGGGCTAGGGATGGTAAATCGTGAATCGTGGATGGTGAATCGCTGCTAGGGTTCGCGCGAGCAAGAGTTGATTTTGAGCGCGGACAAGAATTGTGCCGCAGGCGCGCCAGTTGTTACTGCGGCGCCAGCACAGCAGCGTTAACAACGACGTCCATCTTTGGCGGGTGCTGCAAGGTGTTATGGATCAGGCAGCGGTGCACCGCGTCGTCCAGTCCTTGCAGGTGGTTTTCCTCGATCTCGCCCGGCACTTCCACTTCAATTTTGAAATTGTCCAGACGGAACGGAGCTTTCACCTTGTCGGCGGTGACGCGGACTTTCACGCCGACGCGTAGAAGACTATTCCGCTTCAGATAATCGACTGCATAGAAGGCCGCGCACGATCCCAGCGAGGCCAGCAGCAGTTCCGGCGGCGTCATGCCTTCGTCGTCTCCACCATTGTCGATCGGCTGATCAGAAATAAACGTGTGCTGACGCGCTTTGATTTCGAACTGCACTGCTCCCAGATGTTCCACTACGACTTCCATGGTTCGCTCCCCAGATCTTTTTCATCCGCGCTGTTGGGTTGCGGCCTCCGGCCTCGGCACAAGTGCAGCGTCCAGATGTTGCCGTACCGCTGCCCTCGCCCGGTGCAGACGCGACTTCATGGCGGCCAGCGATATACCCAGACGCGCTGCCACTTCGTCGCCGGCCACTTGTTCCAGATCGCGCAGCTCATACACCGTGCGCTCGGCTTCGGGCAGAGATTCGATGGCTTGCCGCAGCAACTGTTTCATCTCCTGCCGGGAAGCCGACAAATCCGGCGCTTCCCTATCGGACTGGAGCTCAATGCCATCGGCCTCCATTGCTGACAGTTGCATGATGGGGAGCAGGGCCTCGCGCTGCTTCAGTTGCCAGCAAACACGCCGGCCAATCTGTGCCAGCCACGCCCGGAACGCCGCCGAATCGTGCAACTGCCCGAGGTTGCGATACGCCTTCAGCAAGGCCTCGACCAGCACATCTTCGGCGTCCTGGCGGTTGCCGCAGGCGCGGATGAGCTGGCGGTAGACTGCGTCCTTGTGCTCGTTGGCAAGCGCCTCGAAATCCATGCTTCCATTCTGGCACTCGACTGAACATTCACGAACGGCACCCCTCACCGACGCTTGTGACGGCTGCCGCTTTGGATTTGCCATCGCGATTCCAGGGCATTCGTGCCAGGACCACGGCCATGCCGCAAATGTTGGTGGCTCCCGCAAAGGTCAGGCCGGCGCCAATGAACATCGCCAGGTAAACCCAAGCTGGGCTGACGGTGACGGCCAGCAACGAGGCCACCAGTACGATCAATCCTGCGGCCAGCCGGACTTGGCGCTCGAGAGTCCAACGACAGGGTGCGCACGACACTAGCGGTAGTCCTGCCTTCCTCCACGCTGCAGTGCCGCCGGCGAGCACGGAGACAGGCTGTCTTCCCTCCAACCAGCCGGCGACGATTGCGGCGCGCGTACCTGCTTCGCAAATCATGACCAACGGCCCAGCGCCGAGGTCGGGAGTTCTGGCCTCGACCTGCTCCATGGGCACGTTGATCGCGCCGGGGATGTGTCCCACGGCGAACTCTGCTGCGGAACGAACGTCGATCAGTTTGCCGTAGGTAGCGAAGCCGTCGCGAAGCGACTCTGGGCTGATGGTTGAGACCATTGTTCTCCCTCTGCTAAGGAAGAGCGGCCGATTGAGGAAAAGGATTCGGGACGGGAGAAGACAATTGCTGGCGGACAGTCCTATCGGACCGGGAGTAACCGTCGCTGAAGTTGATGGCTAACGGCTGACGGCTATTTCTTGTAGATCACGTTTCCTGCGCGAATGGTGTATTCCACTTTGGCGAAGTTGCGAACGTCGCTAGCGGGATCGCCGCTGAGAACGACCAGGTCGGCCGGGTTCCCGTTCACCAATTCGCCCGCGCCCGCTTTGAAGAAGGTTGCGGGATTCGTGGTAAGCGACGCCAGGAGATCGCGCCATGTCATCCCGCTCTTCGCCATCAGAACATATTCTTCGGTGGTGTCGTAATGCTGCGTATAGCCGACGTCCGTGCCGAACAGGATCGTCCCACCCTGATCAAAAAAGGTCTTCAACTCGTTGACTCCGGATTGCACGAACTGGCGCTCGTCTTCGGCCGAGGCATGTTGCTTTTCAAGTTCGACCTCCCACAATGTCAGAGTCGGGATCAGCGCCGTGTGCTGCGCCTTCATACGTTGCAGTTCCTGTGGTGTCCAACCGGATTCCTCTTCGGGGATAGTGTGCGCCAGAATATCGACTCCGGCGGCCAGAGCGTTGTCCGTACCGACGTGATTGGAGGGGTGGGCGAAGACCGGCTTTCCGGCGGCATGAGCAATGTCGACGGCGGCGCGCGCTATATCGGCGGGCATCGGCGTGACCTTGCCATGCCCCATGACCGCGCCGGTGAAGAGCTTGATGCCGTCGCCGCCCATTGCGAGTTCCTGCTTAGCGAGCCTGGCGGCGTCGGCAGGGGTTGCGGCCTCAAAGGGTTTTATCAGGCTGGCAATCGCGGGCGGAATGTACACGGGGATTCCGTTCTCCGGATAGATCGCCCCTGCCGTGGTGTAGATCTTCGGCCCGGGCACCTCGCCGCTGTCCACGCGTTTGCGCAGCGCCAAGGTATCTCCGGGGAAAGATCCGATGTCCCACACAGTGGTAAAGCCCCAGCGCGTCAGCAACTCCTGCATGTGCTGCTCAAGCTTGCCTGCGGGAGCGGCAGCCGCATTGTTCCACGCATCCTCGGTGAAATGGACGTGGCTGTTCCAGAAACCGGCGGTGATGACCTTGCCCTTGCAGTCGAGGATCTGATCGGAACCGGGAATGGCAATCTCGCGACGCTTGCCGATGGCGACGATCTTCCCGTCATGCACCAGCACGGCTGCGTCGTCGATGGGCGGGGCTGACGGCGAGGTATAGATCTTGCCCCCAACCAGGGCGAGGTCCGATGGATTGGCTTTCGTTTGCTGGCCTGATGCGACACCGACGGCGATTAAGAACAGAAGGAAGAGATAAGTGGGCCACAGAAAAAAGCAGGAGTTACGACTTCGGAGTTGCATGAATGGAGGATACGTCGATTGATTGCATTTTGTTCGGAAAGTGGGAAACGGCGCATTGCGCCGCCGGCTAAAGCCGGCTCGGGAAGAAGAACCAATCGCTTATCGGCACGACTGAAGTCGCGCCCTGATACAAAGCATCCAAGCAGATTTTCCGCAGCCTGAAAGCCGTGCCCTGAAACAAGGCGATTCGTGCGACAGGGTTACGGAGGTTGAGCCTAAAATGCCCAGCGCAGCAGGGTCGCGCCGGAGGTGAAGCCCGCGCCGACGGCGGCCAGCAACACCAGATTGCCCTTCTTCAGCTTGCCTTCATTCACCGCGGTCTGCATGGCGAGCGGGATCGTGCCCGCGGTTGTATTGCCATAGCGCTCGATGTTGATGACGACCTTCTCCAGCGGCATCTTCAGACGCTCGGCAGTCGCCAGGATGATTCGCTTATTCGCCTGATGGGCGATGAAGCAATCCACGTCCGCTCCGGTGAGGCCGTTCTTCTGGAGTACGCGCTCGGTCATCTCCGCCATTTTCTTGACCGCGTACTTGAAGACCTGCTGGCCATCCTGATGGATATAGTGCATCTTCTGATCGACGGTCTCATGCGAGGCGGGATGCAGGCTTCCGCCGCCCGGCATATACAGAGACTGCCCGCCCACGCCTTCGATCTGGGCTTCGGTATCGATGATTCCGAGATCTTCGCCTGTTTCGGCCGGCTCCAGCAGCACCGCGCCGGCGCCATCGCCGAAGATGATGCAGACGGCGCGATCGGTGAAGTCGGTCATGGAGGAGTTCACGTCGGAGCCAATCACCAACACTTTCTTGTAGCGACCGGACGCAATGAACTCGGCGCCTGAGTTCAGGGCGTAGAGAAAACCGGAGCAACCGGCGGAGACATCGAAGCCCCAGGTCCGATGAATCCCCAGTTTGTGCTGCACCAGGCATGCGGTGGAGGGATACATCATGTCGGGGGTGACGGTTCCGACGACGATAAGATCGATTTCCTGCAAGTCGACAGGATGCGACTTCAGCAAATTCTTGACAGCTTCGACGGCCAGATCGCTGGCGGCGACGCCTTTGTCCACCAGGTGACGCTCGCGGATGCCGGTGCGTTCCAGGATCCACTGATCGGTGGTATCAACCATCTTCTCGAGATCTTGATTGCTAAGAATGCGCGGCGGAACGTAAGTACCGAGAGCAGTAATTTTGGCGCGACGACTGGGCAATAGAGTTCTCCGGCTATGAATGACAATTCATTCTGAAGGATGCGGCAAGGAAAGTCTACGATTCCGGCTCTTAGCTATTAGCTGTTAGCTCTTAGCAAACGGACGATGCGAGATTAGCGTTGGGCTGAATGCCGGCAGATTTGATTGCTAAGAGCTAACGGCTAAAAGCTAGTAGCTAGAACAAGCCAGGCGCCAGTTGACCGCTGCACACGCACTGGCCTGCTACCGTTGCTTCCTTCCGGACCTGGCGGGTTTCACAAGATTGCGTTGCGCGGGACCAGCGCCCGACGAATTCCAATATAGCATTCCTGCGCGGAGGCGTGCGGAACGCAGGACCTGCGCGATGGAGCGCAAGTGGTGCGGTTAAAGCTGCTGCGAGAAACGATGCTAAAATAGAGAGATTGCATGCAGCCGAAAAACCGATTCTGTGGCCTTACTAGACGCCGCTTGAAGCGCGTTCGCGTGACAGCCACTCCCAAGAAAATTGGATTTGTGAGCCTGGGCTGTCCCAAGAACCTGGTGGATAGCGAGGTGATGATGGGTCTGCTGGCGCAGGGCGGAGCCGAGATTACGCCGCGCGCCGAAGACGCCGACATCATCGTCGTGAATACCTGCTCGTTCATCGACACCGCCAAGCAGGAATCGGTTGACACGATCCTGGAGATGGCGCAACACAAGCTGAACGGCCGGGCACAGAAGCTGATTGTCGCCGGTTGCCTGGTCGAGCGCTACCGCAACGAAATCCAGAAGAACATTCCAGAAGTCGACGCCGTTGTCGGAACTGGCGAGCTGGAGCAGATACTGAGAGCCGCCGGTATCGAATCGCCCAAAACGTCGAGTGATTCGCCGTTCGTGATTCTGAGCAGCCGTTCCGAAGGTGACGCCCGAGAGGCCGCGGGAAGGTTCGCGAAGGACGCCTGGGACGGCGCCATCGCCGACCTGCCGAACTATCTCTATGACGAGAACACGCCCCGTGTGCTGGCGACGCCGAAGTATTCGGCATACATCAAGATTGCCGAGGGCTGCGATCATCCCTGCTCGTTCTGCATCATCCCGCAGTTGCGCGGAAAGTTTCGCTCGCGCCGCTTCGAGTCCGTTATCGCCGAGACGCAACGCCTGGCGCAACAGGGCGTCCGCGAGATTACCCTGATCGGGCAGGACACTACGTGCTACGGCGAAGACTTCGGCCTGAAAGACGGCCTGGCTCTGCTGCTGGAGCGACTGGCGCAAATCGACGAACTGCGGTGGATCAGGTTTCTCTATGCTTACCCCAACAAGATCACGGGCAAACTGCTGGAGACGATCGCAACGCACGAGAAGATCTGCTCGTACATCGATGTGCCGTTGCAGCATGCCTCGCCGGATGTGCTGAAGCGAATGAAGCGGGGCGCGGGAGCGGATATTTTCCTGCGTTCCATCGAGAAGATGCGGCGCGAAATTCCTGATCTCACGTTGCGCACGTCGTTCATCGTCGGCTTCCCGGGCGAAACCCAGCAGGACTTCGAGTTGCTCTGCCAGTTCGTGCGCGAGGCGCAGTTCGATTGGCTGGGCGTCTTCGGATATTCGGATGAAGAGGGCGCCAAGGCGTTTGACTTGCAAGATAAAGTTCCCGCGAGGGAGGTCGAGCGGCGGCGCAAGAAGCTGATGTCGATGCAGAAGCAGATCAGCCGCAGGAAGAAGCGCGCGCTGGTTGGCCGGCAATTCGATTTGTTGCTGGAAGGTCCGTCGGCAGAGACCGATCTGCTGTGGGAAGGCCGCACCGCGATGCACGCACCGGAGATCGACGGCACGGTGTACGTCAACGACTTTGGCGAACACGATGTTCGCGAAGGCGAGTTTTACCGTTGCGAGATCGTCGAGACGCACGAGTACGATCTGGTGGCAAAAATCAGTAGCCAGTAGTCGGTTGCCAGTAACCAGTTTGTCGCACTCAAACGCTGAAATGGTGGCCTCCCATTGGCTCCAGGAGATCACTCGGTAGCATACTTTGGCGGGTTCGCAAACGGCAGTAATCTGTGTGTGGCGGGCCACTAACATGTCGATGCAAACCAGGAACGTCAGACCACTCGCTATGGCTTTGGCAACTGCTTCGGCGGTCGCAATCTTTGTCATGCTCTTGGTTCGCGGGGTACTTGCGCCTCAGGGGTTCGCATTATGCTGCATTCTTGTGATGGTTATAGCCACAAGTAGTTGGTACTTATTGCTAAGGAGAACTCGAATCGACTCGTCTACGGTCCGTGCTCGTAACCAACCTCGCCGCAATGGGAAGATTTTCATCGTGGCTGGTCTCGCGATCTTTTTGCCTCTGTCCTTGTGGACGACCAGAGGAGGTCCGTGGATCCCACGCTTTATCGGAGCTAGTTTCCTAATCGCGCTGTTAGTAGGTAATTTAGTGCGTAAGGCCTAATGGTTGATCTCGCCTCGAGTTTAGTACCACTACGGCGTGACGTCCGGGTTCTTCAAACTGACAACCGACAACTGCTTTATGAAGAAACACATTGCCGGCCTCCGCTGTCCTACCTGCCGCAAGATCGTGCTGGCATCCGATGCGGAGTTTCCTTTCTGTAGTGAGCGCTGCCGCGTGATCGATCTGGGCAAGTGGGCTAGCGGCGGTTATGTTATCTCCGCGCCGCTCAACGATCCCGAGACCGACGATTCCAGTTATCCCAATGCTCAAAATAAAAAGGCCAACTGAGTCCTCGAAGGTTCGTTCGTCAGCCCCTATGTGGGCGACGATGGTTGCCACCTTCTTTGGCGCGGGAAGATTGCGTCCGGCTCCTGGCACATGGGGATCGTTGGCAGCGGCGCTGCTGTGGTGGCTGCTGGCATCGCATCTTCCGCCCGCTGCGCGACTGCCCGTAATTCTTGTGCTCATCGTGCTCACAGTCGCAATCGGCATTCCCGCGGCGACGCTGGAGGAGCGCGGTTGCGGCGGGCACGATCCGTCCCATGTCGTCATCGATGAGGTCGCGGGGCAACTGGTGACGTACATCGCGTGTCCCATTGGGTGGCATGCGCTGCTTGCCGGCTTTATACTTTTTCGAGCATTCGATATCGTAAAGCCGCCGCCGGTGAGGAGTCTGGAAAAACTGCCGGAAGGCACCGGCATCATGGTTGACGATCTGGGCGCCGGCGTTTATGCGCTGATTGTTTTGCAGGTGCTGCTGCACTTTGGGGTGGTTCGCTAGCGCGCTTGTCAGTTGTCGGTTCTCGGTTGTCAGTTTGGGAAGGATCGCTCCCAGGGCCGAGGAATAAAACTGCGGCTCGCCACAACTCCAACTGAACCGACAACTGATAACTGACGACCGACAACCGGGTTACCGATGGATCGCAAGACGGGAACAAAAAACGTGAACGGCAAGCCCCACATCGATGCCATCGATCCCGTCTGCGCTTTGCCCGGCGGAGAAGTCCGCATCCTGGGCAGCGGGCTGGGGCCACACGAGCTGCGCCGTCCCAGAGTCAGCTTTGGCGAGGTGGATGGGCCGGTGGTTATCAGCTCCGAACGGTTCATCGTGGCGCGCGTTCCGGAGGGCGCTGCGTCAGGCCAGGTTGTGGTTTCGGCGAACGGTTCCAGCAGCAATCCCCAGGAAGTCCAGATCGCAGCCCCGATCGCGGAAGGCCTGCATCCCGTCTCGAACCCGGCAGTTGACGCGCAGGGCAACATTTATGTGACGTACTCGGGCCCGCGCGGACAGAAAGTCCCGGTCGCCATCTATCGCATCGACACCAATTACAACATCAAGCCGTTTCTTCACGAGATGATGAACGCGACTGGCCTGGCCTTCGATCGCTCGGGCAGTCTGTATGTTTCGTCGCGCTACGACGGCACCGTTTACCGGGTCGCACAAAACGGCACTATGACGTCGTACGCGGAGGGCATGGGGGTGGCGACCGGCATAGCTTTCGATCACGCCGGCAATCTCTATGTCGGCGACCGCAGTGGGACCATCTTCAAAATTGGGCGCGACCGGGAGATCTTCGTGTTCGCGACGGTTGAGCCCAGCATTGCGGCGTATCATCTCGCCTTCGGGAACAATGGCAATCTGTATATTACCGGCCCAACTACTTCCAGCTTCGACGCGGTCCATCAGGTCGATCCGCACGGCGAAGTCAGCGAGTTTTATCGTGGGCTGGGGCGTCCGCAAGGAATTGCCGTGGACGTTGACAACAATCTTTACGTCGTGGCCTCGCACAATGGGCGGCGCGGGATTGTGAGGATCACTCCTGACCGCAAGGCTTCGCTGGTGGTCTCCGGGCACAACCTGGTGGGATTGGCATTCGCGCCGGGACGTTCCGCAGTGCTGGCCACGACCACCGGCGTGCATCACCTCTCCTGGAATATTGAAGGACGCTCGTTGCTGCCGGCGGGATAAAGAGCCTTTTCACCACGGAAGCACGGAGAACACGGAAAAGAACGAAGCCAATTCGTAACAGAGGACCTGAGAAGATCGTAGCCTTTCCAGCCGACATCCGCGACCACGGGACGGACACATCGTGGCAGTTTCTGCTTTGGTGTTTCTCTTCGCTTTTCGAAGATTCCGATTTTTCTCCGTGCCCTCCGTGCTTCCGTGGTGAATGGATTTCCCGGTGCTAGACTGAAATTGTGATTGCGGAAATCATCGCCATTGGTTCGGAGATGCTGACTCCGTACCGCCAGGACACCAATTCCCTCTTCCTGACCGAGCGCCTCAACGCGCTGGGAATCAGCGTCGCGTTCAAGACCGTCGTCGGCGACAATCTCGATCACCTCATCTCGGCAGCGCGGACCGCAATTACCCGCGCAGACATTGCCATCTTCATGGGCGGACTGGGACCTACGCAGGACGACCTGACACGCGAGGCCGTGGCCGCCGCGCTGGGTATCGAACTGAAGCGCGATCACACCATCGTCACCGAAATGTACAAACGCTTCGCCGAGCGTCGCCTCAAGATGCCGGAGAACAACGCACAACAGGCTGACATTTTGCAGGGCGCGGTGATGTTGCCGAATCCGAAAGGCACAGCGCCGGGACAGTGGCTGGAAACGATGCACGATGGAAAGGCGCGGATGGTCGCGCTGCTGCCTGGGCCTCCGCATGAGTTGCAGGCGATGTGGGACGCTGAGTGCGCGCCGCGATTGCGCGACAAAGTTCCGCCAGCAGCCATGGCCAACCGAGTGCTGAAGGTTGCGATGATGGGCGAGTCGGCCGTGGACCTGCGCGCCGCTCCCATCTACAAGAAATATCCGAATGTCGAGACTACAGTGCTGGCGGGACAGGGGCAGGTTGAGTTTCACCTGCGCGCGACCGCCGCGACCAAAGACGAAGCACAAGCCGAAGTGGACCGGCTGGCAGGCGAGCTGGAGGACGAACTCGACGATGCCGTGTTCTCGGCGCAAGGTGAGTCGCTGGAGGAAATTGTCAGCTACTACATGCAGATGCGAAACGCGAAGCTGGCGGTAGCCGAGTCGTGCACAGGAGGAATGATTGCCGAGCGCATTACGTCGGTTCCCGGCAGCTCGCGCTGGTTTTTGGGCGGAGCGGTGGTTTATTCCAACGATTTGAAGACGCTGTTCGCCGACGTTCCTCCGCTGATGATTGAGGCCCACGGCGCGGTGAGCAAAGAAGTCGCAGTAGCGCTGGCGGAAAATATTCGCGAGCTGTGCGGCGCCGATATCGGCGTGGGAGTGACGGGGATTGCAGGTCCCGGCGGCGGAACGGAGGAGAAGCCGGTTGGCCTGGTTTACGTCGCGGTCACCAATGGTCACAAACATGAGGTGGTGCAGCGGCGTTTCTTCGGCGACCGCGAGCGGGTGCGGCGATGGACCAGTCAGTTGGCGCTGGACCTGGTGCGGAAGATGTTGATGTGAGAAGGAGTAGCAATTAGCAGTTAGCAATTAGACAAACCCTCTCGGGTGCCCCGTTTGGCGGGGCCGCGCGTAAGTAGAGAAGGAAAACCACCGGAGTCATGCGACTGTTTGTGGCGCTGGATATTGCACCGGAGATTCGGCGGAGGATTGGGGAGTTTCGCGAGCGGATGCGCGAGTTCGCTCCCGATGTACGGTGGGTCGGACCGGAGACGTTTCACGTGACGCTGCAGTTCTTGGGCGAGACGGAACAGCTGGATGAGATTCGCGGCGCGCTGCAGCAGGTCAGAGGCGAAGCGGTAACGTTGACGTTTCGCGGTACGGGATTTTTCCCGAACCCGAAAGCGCCTCGGGTGTTCTGGGTGGGAATCGAGTCGGACGAACATTTGCAGGAGCTGGCGGAGTTGGTCGGGGCGGCGCTGAAGCCGCTGGGATTTGTGCGCGATGCCGGTCCTTACAAACCGCACCTGACATTGGCGCGTGCCGGGAGTGGGCGGCCCAAACCGGTTCGCGGAGAACAATCTGCGCCGGGACTGCTGGCAGTGCGGGTGAAACTGGAGAGTCTGGCGCCGCATGAGTTCGGTACAATGATGGCGCGCGAGTTTTGTCTCTACGAGAGCAAGACGTTGCCGACGGGCGCGCAGTATTCGAAGCTGGCGCGGTATCCGCTGGCGTGAGGAAATGTGCCGCCGGCTGAAGCCGGCTCAGGTTGTATATGGCTTCTACCCAGGGCTTACGCCCTGGGCTAACACAAATCCCGCCCTGCGGGCTGTCGGATTGCGCCTGTGGCGCTGATGGTGTTCTCTTAACAAGACACTACCTTGTGATTCAACGAGCGCGTCTCAATGCGGTGATTCAATTAACACATCTCGAATTACGAATCCTGTCCTGCAAACACATTGATTAAACTCGTCATCATCGTCATTGCTGTCTCCTACCTGCTGGGATCGATTCCGTTTGGCTATTTGCTGGTGCGCATATTTCGGGGGCTGGATGTACGCAACACCGGCAGCGGGAATATCGGGGCGACGAATGTGGCGCGCACGGGATCGAAGGGGCTGGCGATTGCGACGCTGCTGCTGGATGCTCTGAAGGGTTATGCCGCGGTAGCCTTCGCGTTCTGGATTGCCAGCCGGCAGCGCCTGGAAGGGCCGGTTCCCACCAGCGTTTACGATCGCGCGACGGCAGGCATGACCAGCCAGACGATTTTCATGCTGGCGGCGCTGGCGGCGTTCGTCGCAATTCTTGGCCACATGTTTCCGGTGTGGTTGGCTTTCAAGGGCGGCAAGGGAGTGGCAACCGCAGCGGGCTCGTTCGTAGCGTTGGCGCCGCGGGCGATGCTGGTGGCGATCGTGCTGTTTGTTCTGGTGGTGGCGCTAACGCGCTACGTTTCGCTGGGCAGCATCGTCGCCGGTGCCGCGTTTCCGTTGTGCGTGTGGTGGCTGGGCCCGGGGGAACATACCACGGCGCCGATCCTGCTGCTGATTGGGGCCTCGTCGGTGCTGATCATCGTGAGGCACAAAGACAACATCCGGCGGTTGTTGGCGGGGACGGAGAACCGGTTTCGATGAGGGGTGGAAAAAGCAGATCCCTCGCGGGCTGAAGCCCGCTCGTGATGACAAGAATTAAGAGGCGTTACGGCACGACTGAAGTCGTGCCCTGTTACAAAGCGATTTGCTTGCGGCGCGGCTAAAGCGGCGCCCCTTCGAAGAAACATGCTCGGCACGCATCAAAGAATCGGGTTCGACGTGTACCCAAGGAAGAACGGGTTGTGAGTGAGATTGCAGTCATTGGCGCGGGGGCGTGGGGCACGGCAATTTCGATTGTGCTGGGCCGCCAGAAGACGCACAAGGTGCGGCTGTGGGCGCACGAGGCCGAGGTCCGCGACAGCATTGCCGCGGCGCGTGTGAACCAGATGTTTCTGCCGGGACACCCCATCCCCGACACCGTTCTGTGCACGAACAGCTTCGAAGAAGCGCTGCGCGGCGTGGAGATTGTGGTCAGCGTGATGCCGTCGCACCACACGCGGCGGGTGTTTCATGCGATGCGGCCACACCTACGGCGAGACATGCTCTTCGTCAGCGCGACCAAGGGCATCGAGAATGACTCGCTACTGCGCATGACTGAGGTAATCACCGAGGTTCTTGGCGATGGCGCCGGCGGATTCCGTCCTCGCATGGGTGCGCTGAGCGGGCCGAGCTTTGCCAAGGAAGTCGCCAAAGGCGATCCCACGGCGATTACTGTCGCTTCATCCGACAAAGATCTCGCGGTCGTGGTGCAGCGGGAGTTCAGCGACCCGCGTTTCCGCGTCTATACCAACGACGATGTCGTGGGCGTCGAGCTGGGAGGCGCGCTGAAAAACATCATCGCGATCGCGGCGGGGATTTTGTACGGCCTTGACCTGGGACACAACACCGGGGCGGCGCTGATGACGCGAGGCCTGGCGGAGATGACGCGACTGGTGGTTGCATGCGGCGGCAAGGCCGCGACCATGGCCGGTCTGGCTGGACTGGGCGATCTGGTGCTCACCTGTACGGGAGGGCTGTCGCGTAATCGCAGTGTTGGGGTCGAGTTGGGACGAGGACGCAAGTTGAGCGACATTATCGAAGGTATGCACGGCATGGTTGCCGAGGGCGTGCTGACCACAAATGCTGCTGTTGGGTTGGCCCACAAAGCCGGGGTCGAGATGCCGATCACCGAGCAGATGCATGCCATTCTTCAGCAGGGCAAGAATGTGCAGGATGCGATTCGCGATTTGATGGGACGGCCGTCGACCAGCGAGGTTGGGCTGGTGAATGGGTAGCGGAAGGTGCCGCCGGCTTAAAGCCGGCTCAGGAAGAAAAATAGGCAGCTTTCGGCACGGCTGAAGCCGTGCCCTGATACAAGGCGTTCAGAGCAGAGTTTTTCAGCAGCGTGTAAAGCCGTGCCCTTTCAAAGAACATGCGGCCTGGGTGGGCACGGCTTGAAGGCTGCTGGAAAAAGTTGAAGCAGAGTCCGGTGCCGCCGCCTAAAGCCGGCTCGGGATGGGAAATGCAATGCTTGAACGCGGCGCTGAAGCGCCGCACTACCCGAGCAAGGCACAACCCAGCAGCTTGAGTTAAAACATGCGGCTTTGCGCACTTCTTCAACATCTAAACATTTTCGAAGCGTTGTGGCAGTTCCGAGATGTACGTACCCGATGCAACATGGAACGAACGAAAAGTAGCCTGTGGTGGAGGAACGTTCATCCTGGCCGGATTGGGCTGTGCGCCAGCGCCATTCTGACCAGTTCACTGGCGCTGGCGCAGGTCCAGAGCCCGGGACTGACGTCGCTACCTTCGGCGGAGCAGGTGATCCAGCGGAACCAGGATTCCTACAGCGGGTCGATACCGCAAGGCAAAGCGACTTCCGAGATCATCGAACTGACGGTAGAAGACGCCCTGGACCGGGGGCTGAAGTACAACCTGGGACTGTACTTGAGCGAACGGGTGACGGAGCAGAGCCGCGCCGCCCGGCTACGTTCTCTCAGCGAGCTGATGCCGGTGGTAAACGGCTCGTTCAGCGAAGCTGTAGACCGGCTGAACCTGAAGGCTTTTGGATTTACCTTTCCTGGCTTTCCGAGTTCGGTTGGGCCTTTCGGGCTGACTGAGTTGCAGGCAAACGGCACGTGGACTCCGCTTAATCTGCACTCCATCAACAACCTTCACGCCGCGTCGCAAGACGTTAAGGCGGCAGCAGTTCAGTTACCGCGATGCGCGCGACACGGTAGTGCTGGCGGTAGGAGCAAACTACCTGCTCACGATTGCCAACGAGTCTCGTGTAACCGCGGCGGAAGCGGAGCTGAAGGCGGCGCAGGCACTTTATCAGTTGGCAGTTGACCAGGAGAATGCGGGCCTTGCGCCGCAGATCGATACCCTGCGTGCGCGGGTACAGTTGCAGACGCAGCAGTCGATTCTCATCCAGGCGCAGAACGATCTGGAGAAGCAGCGCATTGCGCTGGCGCGCGTGATCGGATTACCGGTGCAGCAGAAGTTCAGGCTGGTGAACCGGGTGCCGTATCATGCCCTGCCGGAGACAGAACTGGCGGACGCGTATGAGCGGGCGCTGAAGACGCGTCCGGATTACCAGGCGGCTTTGGCCTCGCTGCGGGCGGCGCAGTACAGTCGCCAGTCGGCATGGCAGCAGCGGCTGCCGTCGTTCGGCGTTAGCGGGGATTATGGAATTCTGGGCTACACTCCCAGTGCCCTGGCGCCCAACTACACGTTCGCGGCAACGCTGGCCATTCCGATCTTCCAGGGTGGCAAAGTGGAGGCGGATGTCGAGCAAGCGGAAGCGATCCTGAAGCAGCGCCAGGCAGTGGTGGACAATCTTCGAGGCAGCATTGAGCAGGACATTGAGGACGCACTCCTCGATATCAAGGCTGCCGCACAGCAAGTTGAGGTTGCGCGGACAGGATTGGATTACGCGCAGCAGACGCTGGAGCAGTCGCAGGACCGCTTTGCCGCGGGCGTGACCAACAACGTAGAAGTAATCCAGGCGCAGCAGCAACTGGCGTCGGCGAACGAGCAGTACATCGACAGCTTGTACGCCTACAACATCGCCAAGGTGCTGCTGGCGCGTGCGATCGGCAATGCCGAGCAGGCGGTGAAGCAATATTTGTCGGAGCCAGGAAGCGTGCTGCCGGCGAATCCGGCAACGCCGCCGGGAGCGCCGGGGGCGGTTCCCAACGCTGCGCCAAGTACTTCGGGAGCGGTAGGAGAAGTTCGTTGACGGATGGGCTGCCGGCAGCCAGGGAGACGCCGATTAGGTGAATGGCTGAGCGGTCTCTTAGTTATGTGCCGCCGGCTAAAGGCCGGCTCGGGAAGAAAATAAACGGCGTATCGGCACGGCTTGAAGCCGTGCCCTGATACAAGGCGTTCATAGCGGATTTTTTCAGCGGCGCGTGAGGTCGTGCGCGGTTACAAAGCTGCAGAGAAAAAACGGCAGCGCTGAGGCGGCTGCCGGTCATCAGCAGTAGCAATAATGAAACAGCGGAGAACAAATGAGTCCGACCACAGCCGAGCCAGATGAAATAGAACATTCCCAGCCGCCGGGCGAAAGCCACGACGAAAGCCATGCTGCGGAGCTTCGGCAGCGGCCCGAAGACCGTCGCGGCGCTTTTCAGAAACACCCTGCCGCCAAGCCCATCGTGTTTCTGGTGGCGATTGTGGCGGTGGTGCTGGTGGGCTGGTTCTGGTGGGAGAGCCGGCAATGGGAGAACACCGATGACGCGCAGATCGACGGTCACATCTATCCCATCAGTGCGCGCGTGAACGGGCAGGTCATCAAGGTGAACTACGATGATGGCCAGGTGGTGCGGCAAGGTGACGTGCTGGTGGTGATCGATCCCACCGACTATACGGTGGCGTTGGAGCGCGCCCGCGCCGACTATCAGGATTACCAAGCCCAGGCGGTGGCCGCGCGCTACGGCGTGCCGGTATCGAGCGTAGGATCGTTCAGCCAGATTCGTTCCGCCAGCGCCGATATGTCGTCCGCGCAGGCAGGAGTTGCAGCAGCGCAGAAGCAGGCTGAAGCCGCGCAGTCGCAGATTACCGAAGCCCAAGCGAACGCGCTGAAGCTCAACAAGGATGTCGAGCGATACCGGCAACTGCTGGGCAAGCGGGAGATCTCGCAACAGCAGTTCGACGCCGCAATTGCGGCCGCCGACGCTGCCAACGCCACCGTCGATGCCCGAAAGGCCGACCTGTTGGCGGCCAACGCGCAGGTAAAACAGGCGCAGTCGCGAATTGAACAGGCCAACGCCGAGATCAAGAACGCGCAGGCTACTCCCAACACGGTAGCTGCAACGAAAGCGAAATCGGAGTCTCAAGACGCCCAGGTCTTGCGCTACAAGGCGGCGCTTGACCAGGCACAACTGAATCTTTCCTACACCACCATCGTCGCGCCCGTCGACGGCGTGGTGGGAAAACGCTCGGTGCAGGTGGGATCGAATGTCGCGATCGGCCAGGACCTGCTGGCGGTGGTTCCGCTGAACGATGTCTGGGTCACGGCCAACTTCAAGGAGACGCAACTCACTCACATGCGTCCCGGGCAGCCGGTGAAGATCAAAGTTGATACCTACGGCGGCAGAAAATGGGATGGCCACATCTCCAATATCGGCGGGGCCACGGGAGCAATCTTCAGCCTGCTGCCTCCGGAAAATGCCACCGGCAACTACGTGAAAGTGGTGCAGCGTCTCCCCGTGCGCATCGACTTCGACGGTAACGACAAGCCGGACTTCAACAAGGATGGCTTGCTGCGTCCCGGAATGTCAGTGGAGCCGGACGTCAAGGTCCGGTAAGGCCCGTCGGAGGAAATGCGGTTCGAGCCTTCTGAGGCTTCAGGGAAGCGCAGTCCGAGGTTTGGGCACATGGTAATTACTACGGTCCAAATCTTGGACAATCCGGTAATTACTACAGTCCCGACATTACCAAACCGGGAATTACTATCGCGCTAGTAACAGCCAGGGCCTACCTCGTACAGAATTTCAGTCAACAATTTCGGCAAATCCTGTCATACTCTCAGATACTGCGCCATGATTTTTTTATGAATTTTGCAACGCTACCTAACCTGATTGCTCTGGCCATTTTGGTGGTGGTGTTTTGGGCAATCTCGCGTAAGGCCGTCGGCGAACAGGTGCAACTGTGGCTGATCGGCTGGGTGCTCGTGCTGCTGCACTTTGCCGCTCAGTTTACGGCAACAGCCAGCGGGACATGGGGGCTGGTGGCAACGTCTATCAGCCTGGACTCGTTAGTTCTGGCAGGCGCGGCGTTTCTGATTTCCGTCTCGGCCGTTGCCTCGGATGTGCAGCGCAAAGTTTATCTTGCGGTAGCGATTGCGGTCCCCGCGCTCGCTTACACCAATGGAGCAATCGCGGAAGTCCGCTATCCCGGCTATTATTACGCCTGGATAGTGATTGGACTCGCCGCTCCCATGCTGCTGCTGTGGCGCTATAACCAGCAGGGCAATCTGTATGCCACCGGCGCTACACTGGCAGCCTCAGTAGCGGCCGGGACAGTTGCCTGGGGCGTAGCTCGCGGTATGCCGGAGTTAGGCATTACCGTCATACTTGCCGCTCTGAACTTCGCTACCGCCATACTTTATTGGAAGCATCATAAGCGCTGCAGCGCCGGGGTCCTGACAGCAGTAAGCGGATTTGCCTTGTGGGGAGCGGTGTTTCCCGCCGCGGTTTTACTACAGGCTTTTGCGTCCTCGGTCAAAATTGAATCTGAGGTTTGGAATATTCCCAAGTACCTGGTTGCCGTGGGCATGATTCTGACCCTGTTGGAAGACCAGATCGAGAGAAGCACCTACCTTGCCTATCATGATGAGCTGACAGATTTGCCGAACCGCCGCCTGATGGATGACCGCCTGAATCTGGCATTGGCCCAGGCCAAACGCGCCGGCAGTCGCGTTGGTGTGTTCTTGCTGGACTTGGATCATTTCAAGGAAGTGAACGATACCTTCGGCCATCGGGTGGGAGACATTGCTTTGCGAGAAGTCGTCGCCCGGTTGGCGAGCCGCATACGAGCCAGCGACACGCTGGCGCGCTCCGGCGGCGACGAATTCACCGTCATCAGCCAGGTGGACAATGCCGAAGGAGCGCAGATTCTGCTTTCCGCCCTGGAGTCGGCGCTCGCTGATCCAATTATTGTCGAAGGCGAGCAAGTGCGAACCGGGTTGAGTATCGGGCTGGCTCTCTACCCTGACGACGGCAGCAATCCGGACCAGCTTCATGCCGCCGCCGATCGCGCCATGTACGCTGCGAAACGGGCCTCGCGCCACTCGAATGTTGTTGGCGCAATGCCGCAGAGTTCCGTTTAGGTTTGCCACACTGAGGTGGGGTATCCGCTCGTCGTGAGCGCTGGCCTGGAGTCGATTTCGAGCAGCAGTGCTATATACACCTAGGTGCCAGTAGTAAATGACTTCCTTCGGAATGTGCAACAACTTGCTACTTTGCGTGACTTGAGTTTCAAAAACGTGCTGAAAAATAAGGACTTGGGCAGGATGTTACTGGCATCGAAAGTGCTCTATCAAGGTTACTTCGTCTGCTGTCCGCATAAGGCCCTTCTGTGGACAGTCGGCAGAGCCATTTCCGAGTACCTTAGGTGAGGCGACTATGAGGAAGATTGCAGCTGTGCTTGTTGTGGTTCTGGTGGCCGCTCTAGCGGGCTTCGCCCAGACCTGCACCCAGACAACTCTCAACAACTACCTTGGCGCTGGCTTCTCTTGCACAGTCAATGACCAGACTTACTCAGCGTTCAACTACACTTCCGAGTCGAACCCCAGCGGCTTTGCGCCTCCGGCGAGCGCCGTCACGGTAACCCCCATCACAACGCCTCAGAATCCCGGGTTGCAGTTTACCGCGGGCTGGTACGCCTCTAACTCCTCTGGCGTGTTGTCCATGGACTCCACTTTCGAGTGGACCGCCACCAGCACTTCGCCAATCACCGATCTCAGCCTCTCGATCGCTGGCGTTGGTTTCTCGGGAACCGGCTCCATCAATCTTGACGAAACCGCTTGCCTGGGCGCTGTGCTTCCATCTTGCACCGGCGGCACCATCGTCACCCTCTCGGTTTTCGATAACTCCAGCGGAACCCAGCTTTTTGATCAGGTCAACTTTGCGGGCGTCAATGAAGTCTCCGTCGAGAAGGACCTCCTGGTTACGGCCGGCACCAATGGCAGCGCTGAAGTTTCGGTTATTACCGATCAGTTCTCCGAAGGTTCCTCCACGGTTCCAGAGCCCGGAACGCTGGGCATGATGGGAGCCGGAATCGTCGCGATCGCTGGTTTCGCTCGTCGCAAGTTCAACCTGTAGTCTGTTCGTCTCACCTTATAAGGACCCAGAGCCGGAGCGAAAGCTCCGGCTTTTGATTTTGCCCCCTCCGGCCGATCTCTTAGATGTGGTACGTTAGTTTTTGCCGGAGGAAGATGTGAAGAGATGGGTTTCCCTGGTTGTCCTGGCTCTTGTTGTCAGCTGGCTTGCGGCTGCGGCCAGCGCTCAAACGGCTTCCTTTGCCGCTCAGTTTTACGGGCTGTGGTATCCCTCCCCCCTCGGCAATCCCAACACCGGTTCTGTTCGTTACGAGTTTCATCACAACGCCGCTACCGGCAAGGATGAAATGACGGTCACGCGCACTTGTCCCGGCGAGTATCGCACCGCCACCGCTAAGGTGGTTTCTCCCGTCGAGATTTCGGAAAACAACATCCACGTGCTGAAAGCCGGCTCTGACTCTCAGACCGGCGAAGGCGATTCGGTGTGCAAGTTAAGCGTCGGAGCCGATCTGATGGGCTACTCAATTTCGGGCGACGGTGCGCACATTACGATAACCAATCCGGGCGGTAATCCCGATATTCTGGATCTCGTACGCCAGGACGTGGTGAATGGCGCAGTCCTGCCGACCAACTTTTATGGCAGTTGGCTGCTACCGGCTTTCGACGATAAAGACACGCGAGTCCAGATCAGACTGGTCTTCTACAACAACTCCGACAGCAACAGCAGTAATGTCCGCCAGGTCATCAGTTGCTCCCGAGGCCACAACTCCCTGATCTCCCAGGTCGATTCGGCGATCACCGTCGGCAAAGACCAAATCACGATTCAGGATTCCGCTGCCCACGAGGAACGGGATGGATCTTTTAGCTGCAAGGCGACCCTCGCTGCTGGGACCTTGCATTATGCGCTGTCGCCTAATGGCTCGATTATGACGTTGTCCAAACCAGGCGAAAAGCCCCTCGTACTCACGCGGGAGCACTGATGAACTTTTTTTCTGACCAGGTTTGTCAGGTGGAAGGAACGGCCTTCAGAGTCTGCGTCAGAACTCGACTTATCAGATTGCTTGGAACGCGAAGCATCGACGTTGGCTCCCAATCCAGCCGCGCAGCGGCGACATTTGTTAGCCGCGGGCGTGAGCCCGCGGTGCAGTGGAAAATAATTGAGCCGCGGAGCGGCGGCACAGCTACGACACGGACACCGTAGGGACGGCACGGTTCCCACGCAGTCTCGTCAGGCCATCCGTGAAGTTGCATAAAATGAAGGCGGCTTTAACCCCGTGGATCTCGACTGGGACCTGATCGGATTTTCCTCTAGACAGAGAGTGTCGCCCATGCCTCGCCGGTTGCTCCACTTCGCTTTTTGCCTCCTTCTGGTAGCATGCCTCTCGCTGCACGCCCAACAGCTCACCCAGCGCCTAATTCTGAAGGATGGCTCCTATCAATCAATCCAGAAGTACGAGATGCAGGGCGATCGCGTGCACTATCTCAGCGCCGAACGCTACGAGTGGGAAGATATTCCAGCCTCGCTGGTCGATTGGGATGCCACCAGGAAGTACAACGACGCTCTCAACAGCGGTAAGCTGCGCACGAAAATCATAGAGACCCCGGAAGAAAAGGAAGAGCGCGAAAAAGAGGCAGCCAACTCGCCCGAAATTCAGCCCGGATTGCATCTTCCCGGCAGCGGGGGCGTGTTCCTGCTGGATGTGTTTCAAGGCAAAGCTGAGCTGGCGGAAATCGTGCAGAACGGCAGCGAGGTGAACAAGGGCGCAAAGAAAAGCGTGCTGCGGGCGGCCATCCCATTGTCCGGCAATAAGCGGGCGTTTGAGATCAAAGGCGACCACGCGCAAGTGCAGTCCCACCTGCCGCGTCCCACCATCTACATCGACATCGATGAGGGCACACAGAACGAAGCTGCCCTGACTGATCGCTTCCGCGTGGTTCGAACTGTGGTGAAGAAAGACGCGCGCGTCATCGGCAACGTGAAGGTCAGCGCCGGAGGCAAAGTCAGCGAGCAACTCAGCTTCGTTCCGGCCACCGTCTCCAAGCTGGGAACCGGCCAGTGGATCAAGCTGATACCCAACCAGGACCTGGCCGCGGGCGAGTATGCCGTCGTCGAGATGCTCAGTCCGCAGGAGATGAACCTGTACGTCTGGGACTTCGGCGTCAATCCCAATGCGCCCGTCAATCCCAACACCTGGCAGCCAGTTCCGGCAAAATGACCCGCAGCGATTGCGGACCCGAACTAACCGGTATCTAAGCCCGAAGGGCGCAACCGGAAATAGCCCAGCGCGGAAGCGCTGGGTAGAGTGCGAGAATGTACCCGAGTCCCCCCGCGGACGACACTGCTTCTCCCGCCGTCCGGCTGTTGACCTCCTTCCATCACGCTCGAATGCGCGGTATGAGATATACCGCACTCCCGACGGAACTACCCGAAATGCCCGCCATCGCCGCGCCGCACGAACAAACATGCTCCCGTCCCGCCGTGCGGGACGATTCAGCTTAGCCCAGCACGTAGCGGGGTCCCCGGTTCGCCGCCTTTTGGCGAACTGGGGAGGCAGAGTGCTGGGTACGCTGGAAATAAGATCCGAGTCCCCCCGGGGACGACACCCCTTCCCGCCGTTTGACACTGCAACGCACCCCTTCTTATGATTCCGCTGACAATCCGGGGTAGACTAATTGCAGCGAGGAACAGCGTGGGCTCATTTGGCGAGCATCTGCGTCGGGAGCGAGAGATGCGCGGCGTCTCGCTCGAGGAGATTGTCGCCACCACCAAAATCGGACGCCGTCTCCTGCTCGCCCTGGAGGAGGAGCAGTTCGATCTCCTCCCTGGCGGAATCTTCAACAAGTCTTACGTGAAGGCTTACGCCAAATGTGTCGGCATCAATGAGGACGAAGCTGTTGCCGAGTACATGAAGGCAGCGAATGAAGCTCCGCCTGACACTCGCGTCATCGCCCAACAACACGCTTCCATTCATTCCAACCGGCCCATGCAGCGCTCGGGATTCCCGGTTCTTCCGGTTCTGATTCTGGTAGTCGTCGTCGCCGGAGGAATCGGCGGCTGGAAGGTTTACCAGGATCGCCAGAATGATAAGGCGAAGCGGCCGGCAACATCGACGACCACTGACGTCTCCCGGCTGCCGGCGAATACGTCCGCGCCAGTCGGCGACGGCGCTGGATCTGCACCCGCTCAGGCTTCCTCGGCGCAACCGATCCAGAGGAGCCCTGCTGCGAGCGAGATCGCATCATCTACTGGGGCGGCGGTCGTGCCTCCTCCAGCAACCGCGACGGCGCCCAAAGTAGCCGCGGAAACCTCTTCCGCCAGCCCACCCGCCGGAACTCCATTTGAAGTCGTCGTTCGTCCCAAAGACAGTGCCTGGGTTTCCATCAAGTCCGACGGCAATTATGTGGTTCGCGGCATCATCAGGCCTCCGGATGTGAGAACGATTCACGCCACCAATCAGGTCGTCTTCTACACTGGTAATGCGGGCGCCGTAGAACTCTCATTCAACGGCAAGAACATTACTCTGACGGGCGGCGCAAACGCGGAGCAGGTGGTGGTGTTTGACTCGCGCGGCGTAGTACCGGACACGCGCCCAAAAACGCCTGCGCCATGAAGCAGCCGGGTGCAATGCTGCCGCACAAACAACAATGAAAAACATTGGCGAGAATGTAGTTCGCATTGAAGCGGAGGCGTTGCGCGCTCTGGCCGATCGCCTGGCCGGACCCATGTTTGCCAGCTTCGATCGCGCTGTCGAGTTGCTGTACGGCTGTGCGGGACGCGTCATTGTCACCGGCATGGGCAAGAGTGGAATCATCGCCCGCAAGGTTGCCGCCACGCTCACCTCCACTGGAAGTCCTGCGCTGTTCCTTCACCCCGCGGAAGCCATGCACGGCGACCTGGGCATGGTAGTGCGAGGCGACGTGGTGCTGGCGCTCTCGGCCAGCGGCGAGACCGCCGAGATCCTGCAACTGCTGGCCACCGTCAAGCGCCTCGGCGTCCCCCTGATTACCATGACCTGCGAAGCGATGCACTCCACGCCCGACGCTCGAGTGCCCCATCCTTCTCCGAAGGAGAAGATGGGTCTCTCCACCCTGGCGCAGGCCGCCGACGTTGCACTCGACTGCTCGGTCGCCAACGAGGCTTGCTCGCTCGGCCTCGCGCCGACGGCCTCGACCACCACCATGCTCGCCCTGGGTGACGCGCTGGCGGTCGCACTCTCCGAACGCCGCGGATTCAAAGAGGAAGACTTCGCCAACCTGCATCCCGGCGGCAAGCTGGGCAAGCGCTTCGCTCGTGTCTCATCGCTGATGCACAATGGCGACGCCGTCCCCCGCGTCGGGCCCGCCACACCGATGGGCGAAGTTATCTACGAAATGTCGCGCAAGGGCTTGGGTATGACGACTGTGGTCGACGGGGACAAGCTGGTTGGCCTCATCAGCGATGGCGATCTGCGTCGCCTGCTGGAACATCACGGCAAAGAGGTGCTCGACCTCACCGCCGCCGAGTGCATGACGCCCTCACCCAGCGTTGTCGGCACGGAGATCTTTGCCATCGCCGCCCTCGACATCATGGAACAGAAGAAGATCACTTCCCTTCCCGTCGTCGACGAAGCCGGCCGCCTGCAAGGCGTCCTGCACCTGCACGACCTGTGGGGCACGCAGATGCTGTGAGAGGCTAGCTCAATCGCATACCCAGAATCACCGCCTCCTCCGATTCATCAAACAATAGCGGCACAATTGCCCATTGCTGCCGCCTGGCAGACCGCAACGCGATGTAACCCACCAGCAGCGGTGCAGCGGCGAGGCCCAGCAGAAACCAGCGCAGCATCTGCATTTCGAAAAACCCAATCACCGGTATCAGGATTCCAAACAGAAACAGGTAGCTCCCGACGAGCTGCCAGATGTTGCGACGGCCGGGCACATAGGAGCAGGTGAACGGGATCTTGTGCCATTCGCGTAGTCGCATCTCAAGCAGAAGCAGCAGCAGCACCGCCATCAGCGCGCTGTGGGCCAGCGCTGCTGCCCAACCCATGGCGAGTGCCGCGATGGGTAAAGCCAACAGGATTGCAGGCATAACGCCGCAAACTATGAGCACCCGCTCAACCCCGTCGAGCAGTTCCCGCCGCCCGCGGTTCTCTGCCATACGAAAGACCCAGTTCGCCCGCAGCTCGGATGGAAGCTGAAAGACGTAGCAGAGCGCGGAGATCAGGACTGCGCCAATCACCAGCGGCAACACCAGGACTGGTTCGATCTGCCAGCCCGTCGGCAGTTGCCCGGAACGAAATTCCGCCAGCACCGCCGGTCCCACGCTTTGCACCGACAACACCACTGCAACTCCGACGGCGAGCCCCAAAACCAGCCTGTGCTGGCGGCTTCGCTGCAATGTACGCCCAACGAAATCGAAGATCGCGCGTTGGTACGAACTTCCTACGCGAGCTTCAGGGATTAAGCCGGCAATACCCTCAAATGCGCGGCCTCGGGTCTTTGGCAAGGACTGCTCCAAAATCCGGATAGCATGGCGACGATAGCTGATGAGGTAACTCGCCAGCGCAACCGCGAAGGCCGTCCACAAACCGAAGCCCGCCAGCCGCGACAGCCGCAGAAAATATTCATCCTGCGTTCCCAGCAGCCGTTGGTAGAGACCCAGAAACCACGCCGGCGGGAAAAACATCAGCCAGTGCGGCCTGGAACCGATCATCACATGCCAGTTCGGCATATCGAACACATAAGGCACGGCAGCCGCGAACGATGTAAACAAGAACGCCTGTATCAGCACAGACGCGCGATCGAAAGCGCGAGGCGACAACAACGTCAGACCGACACCTTGGACGGCAACCATCGCCAGGAATACAAACAGTCCCGCCCCAAGCGTTGCCGCCGCATGTGCGAAAACGTATTGCACGTCGAACGGCGGGACCTGCCACTTACCGGATGTGAGGAACGGAAATAGCACGCTGGTGGCGAGATTCACATCGCCGGCCACCACGACGAATATGACGGCTGCGGCGGCAAATCGAGCAACAAATACCTGATAGAGCCGCACCGGCAGCGGTTTCAGCGTTAAGTAGTCCTGCCGGTTGGGAAACAGGTTTTGCCATTGGAAGGCAGACAGAAGCCCAACGCAAATCATCGACAGTGAAATGAAAAAAAGCCGGTCAGCCAGCACCGCAGCCTGATAAAGATCGGGAGTTGGCAGGCTTTGCAGGTAAGCATATTTCGGAAGGTACAGCCGAATGATCAGCGGACCGGCACAGGCCAATGCCGCCAGTACCGTAATGACCAATCGCCGGACCTGGTCCGACGAAAGAAGTTCGTAGGAAAACTGCTGCGCCAGAAAATGCCGCACCAGTTCGAATTGCACGCCGTGCGTTTCTTGCAGCCATCGCCGAATTCGCTGCATATCTCACCCGGCATTCATCACGGCAATCACCCGCTCGGCAATCGCCAGCGTGTCCTCGGGAACCGCCAGCTGCGAAAAAACCGATTCCAGCGACGGCTGTGCCTGTAGCGCTCGCAAGTGCTCGACCGTGTCATAGGCCACGATGCGCCCCTTATAGAGGATCACAACCTCGGAACAGACCTTCTCCACCACTTCCAGCACGTGCGAGCTGTACAGGATCGCTTTGCCTTCACGCGCCAGCGCCTTCAGCAGACTGCGCAATACCAGCGCGGTGCCCACGTCCAGCCCAGAGAACGGTTCATCCAGAATCAGTACCTGCGGATTATGCAAGAGCGCCGCGGATAACAGGATCTTCTGCCGCATTCCCTTGGAATAATTCAGCAGCAGCTCGTGGCGAGCATCCATCAGGGAGAACATCTCGATGAAGCCGTCAATCTTCTTCTCCAGCGTCCGGCGCGCAATGCCATGCAGCCGTCCCACCAGCCGCAAGTATTCCGGCCCAGTCAATTGCGTGTACAGATACGGCTCTTCGGGAACATATCCCATCTGCTGCAGGAATGCGGGATCGCCTCCATGCACCACTCGCGCACCATCGAACAGAATCTGCCCCGAGGAAGGCTCAATCAGGCCGGTCAGCATCTTCACCGTGGTGCTCTTGCCCGACCCGTTCGGCCCCAGATAGCCGAGAATCTCGCCCCGGCGAATGCGGAAGCTGACGTCTTCCACCGCCGCAATGCTGTTGTACCGTTTTGTCAGATGCACGACATCCAGCATGTTGCACTCGCACGGAGTTGCGGTGTTATTGCGACATCGAGCACAGAAAGGTACACATCAGTACAAACGCGACTAACGCGGAAACCACCGACACCCCCACGATCTGCATGTGCGCCTCTATCAGCGTGCGCACCGTTTCACCGCCCACGCAACCCCAAAGCTTCAACTCGCCGCGCCATCCTTCGCTGCGGCGCGCATCCAGCATCTGCTCCGCGAACACCTCGACCATCTCCTGGCCAAATTCGCGCCGCAGCGCTCGCGGATATAGCAGGAGGATTGCCGAATAGACGCGACTGCCGACTGGCGTTCTCGCTCGCATGGCTTCAGGAACCTCCCTGCGGCGCCAGCTTTTGCTTGGCCGCCAGCTTCACTACGGCATCCATCCGTGCCACCTCCGCCTTGAAGACGACGCGTCCCGTTCGACTCAGACGGTAATAGCGGCGGCGTCCGCCAGCCTCCGTCGCAGTCTCTTCAATCAGCGAAAGCTCCAGCAGGCGCTGGATGGTGGTGTACAGCGTGCCGGGCCCCATCCGGAACTGTCCGTCGGACAGAACGGCGACTTGCTGCATGATGGCGTAGCCGTGCTTCTCGCCCTCGGCCAGGGCGAAGAGAATGAAGAAAACCGCGGGGGTCAGCGGAAAAAGGTGCTGCAGGTCATCGGGGACGTTCGTGATTTTGCTTGGCATGAGCGCCCTTGCTCTATGTATCAGTTAGTGATATATCACTCGCTGATAGCTGTGTCAAGGGCTGGGCCTACCCGTTTGGGCGGAACAGTAGCTTCCCTCAAGTTGCCCCTACAGCGACTCCGGCCAGCGCTGCGCGGCGTGCAGGACTGCCAATATCTGAACCTCTTTCCCAACGATTGTGTATGCGACGATGAATGGCGTTTGCGGCGCCACCATCTCTCGCGTGCCCGCGATCCTGCCCTTACGACCGGCCAGCGGAAATCGTTCCAGAAGGTCAATCGAGTCAAATATCCGCTTCATCTGGGAAGCGGCTGCCGAGCTGTTTGTGGCCTGGAGATAGTCGTAAGCGGAAAGAAGTTGTTGCGACGCCCGAGGGGTCAGGCGAATCTTCATCGGTCGAGCCGCTTCATCCAGTCGGCCTTGACCTTATCGTAGTCAACCAGTTTCCCTGCACGGGCCTCTTCCAGACCTTTCTCGATCTGCTCAAGGTGGTATTCGTGCACCGACAAATACTGCTCGACGGCTTCATTCAGAAGATAGCTGCGGTCGCGGTCAAGCGATCGCGCCAGCCGGTCGAGCGCCTTAATCTTCTTGGGATTGGCTCGGAAGGTAATCGTCTGCCTGTCCATAAGCAGCAAGAATACCACGTATTACGTGGTATCCGTCAGGATTGTCGGCAAAGAGCTTCCGCTCGTTCGTTGAAAAAGAAGATTGCTTGAGGGCCTCCGCTCCCGGCCATCTCGATGTCAGCGCGAGAACCAACTGACAACTGACGGCTGATAGCTGACAGCTGCCTCTCAGAACGGTATATCTTCGTCCGTGATCTCAGGCCCACCGGAGCTTCCCGCAGGAGGGCCTTCGGACTCGGCAGTGCGTTGGTCGAAACCGCCGCCGGAAGATTTGCCTGCTCCACGTCCGCCGTAGCCACCACCGCCGCCTTCGCCGCCGCCCTCGCGTGCTCCGCCCAGCAGCACCAGATCGTTGATGATGATCTCCGTCTTGTACTTCTTCTGGCCAGTTTCCTTGTCGTCCCAGGAGTCGCTGTGCAGCCGGCCTTCGATGTAAACCTTGTTGCCCTTCTTCAAGTACTCGGAAGCAATTTCGGCGGTGCGCTGGAACGCAACCAGATTGTGCCACTCGGTGCGGTCCTGCCAGTTGCCCTCTTTGTCTTTTACGCGGTCCGTGGTGGCCACGGAAAATCGCGCTACCGCCATGCCACTGGGGGTGTACTTCACCTCCGGGTCCTTGCCGAGATTCCCAATAAGGATGACTTTGTTGACACTCTTCGCCATGATGCCGCTCCTGTCTGCAGGCTCGCTGCGGGTGGGGATGAAGGCCAAATATAACAGATGGGCGGTTGCCATCGGCAATCGGCTGCGGGTGGTCGGCGAGGCTGGTTAGTGCGAGGACAGGCTACGCAAATCGGGAGCTTCCCGGCGCCGCCTTGGCGGGCGGCTCGGTTTTCACTTTGAGGACGTCGCTGGCAACGACAAGAAATTGGCATTCTTCCGGCGATAACTTCCGCTGTAAGAAGCGCTCCAGCTGTTCAAACAACTCTTCTTTCTGCATCGGCGGTACTCCAGGTTTCGGGGCTGTGTGATGCCGGATTCCGGTTTCGCGTTGCCTCAATAATGAAGGAAAGTTGTGAAAATGGGATGAACCCGATGTAAAGAATCCCCCCGCGAACCTTTTGCGTTAACTGCCCAGCACCAGCACTTTATGCTCAGGACAGCGGGTCTGCGCCAGATCCACCAGCCGGCTGATCAACTCCGGCCCGTACTTCGCATAGAAATAGAGACCAGCGATCTCGCGCTCCTGGAGGGTCTTGTGGGGATAGACGGCGTTCTCGATCTGCGCCGCATGGCGAGTGATGATCTCCGTCCGGCGCAGCTCGGCCTGGGCGGCCCGCTTCTCCAGCCGATCGATCTGATAACGCATTTTGCTGATCGCGCGTGTCGCGGCTTCCACCAGCGTGGGATCGAGTTTCTGCAATGACACGCTGGCGCGCGACATAGCTTCGTCCACGGCGCCCCTTGCCTGCTCGAAGTCTTGCCTCAGCTCGGGCGGCAACGAGCGCGCCGCCATGCAGTCGCGAAGCTGACATTCGCCGTGAAAGAGTTCCGGCAGATCAACCTGATACTTGGTCAGCAGGCGCTCGATGCGCGGCTCGACCAGGGTCGCGCTCATGCGCGACACGATGGGCGTCACTCGGCCCAGCAGCTTCTCATACACCACAGCAGCCTGCGCAAAATATGCCACCTCGGCCGGGCCGCCGATGTAGGCCAGCGTGGGCAGCCAGTAATCCTGAAGCACGGGACGCAGCAGCACATTGGCGTTGAAATTTTCCGGTGCGGCTTGGACGCGGCGTTGCAAGTCCTCGCCGGAAACAATTTCCCGCCCGATCTTGAACTGGCCGTTGGCGCGATGGATGGGAATGCGCGCGCCTTCGACGAGCGCAAACAGCGGCGTCGACTCGGCAGTGACTTTGACCTGCTCGTGATATTTTTCCGCCTGCAATTCGCGATTGCGGGCCAGCAGCGCATCATCAATCTCGGCGGTGCGCCGTATCGCGTCCACAAACAGCGGCGTTGCGATGCGATGAAGCTCTGGATCGGAGGGATCGAGAAGGATCAGCCCATGCTCGCCAAAAATGCGCGTGTAAAGCTTGGCGTACGCATTGGAAAACGTCTCGCCCTCGGCATAACTTTCGCGCAGATAATCGGCCGCCAGCGACTCGCCCAGCAATTCCGCAGCTTGCCCGACTGCCTCGTTCGTTCCTTCCGCAAAGCGAATCGTCGAGACCGGAGCGCCCTCAACGCCGCTGGTGGTAGCCTTGAACGGAGCTAGCTGGAAATCGTGCGTCAGCAGCAGCGACTGGTTCACTTCTGCCAGATCGTGATCTTCGCTGGCCAGCCAGAACACCGGCACACACTCGACGCCCAGCGCCTCAACCTGCTTCGCCAGGGCGAGCGCCGAAGCCACCTTGAACAGCGCCAGCAACGGGCCTCCAAACAATCCCACCTGCTGGCCGGTGACCACCGCAAACGCTCCCTCACGCAGGCGCTGAAGATTGCGCAACGTCGCCTCCGAAGCTCCCCATGCGCGGTTCTGCTTCTCCAGCGCGTCGGCGACCGCAGCCTGCCGCTGGCCATCGCGCGGAACCGACTTGGCGAACGCGGCAATGTGCTCCGCATCGGGCTGGGTAGGATAAAACTTGCGAATTGCTGAAGAATACGAAAGGAAGTCGCTGAAGATGCGGGTGGTATGCGGAATGGCGTTGAAGGAAATGCAGTCCGGAATCACGCGATCGTCTCCCGGCAACAACAGCGCCGTGCGCCTTCCCAATCGAACTGGGACGGGCCGTCCTTCACCGCAACCTGGATCAGCGCTTTGTGCATTCGCACCACGGTTATCAGACTAACAGGCAAACAAAAGGTTTGGATGATTCTCCCCAGGCGGGGATGCACGAATCCCCTCCCGAGTCGGAAATTCCGCCGTCGCCGTCTTCCAAATTGACTTCGCCAGCCGGGCACATCAGTTATGATGAGGCGAAAACGTCAGGCCATGAAAGCTGCCCCCTATTGCCGACTGCTGTTGGTCATGGCCGCATTGACGGCAACTGCGGCTCTGGCGCAGACTGCACCCACGCAGCCGGATGCCGCCAAGCCTGCACCAGGCGCAGCTGCCGCGAACGCAGTCAACTGCGCGTCGTTTGCCGCCAGTGACGCCCACCTCGACCTGATCTCCAAGCTCTGCGAATTTGCCCTCTCCTACCGTCACCAATTGCCGGACTTCATCGTCCAGCAAACTACTACGTCGGAGGGAATGTCAAAGACGGTCATCACCGCGCAGGTCACGTTTCAGGCGAGGGTTGGAACACTATTCTCACGTCACCATCGACGGGCGTCCGGCCCCGGTCAGCAGCATCACCACCTCTCCTCCTAACGAGATCCAGTTCAGCTCCACCGGCGAGTTCGGCCCAGCCCTGCTGGACCTGTTCAAGGTACCGGGCGCAACCGAATTCAAGTTCAAGAAAACATCTGTCCTGCGCAACCAGCCGGTGGCGATTTATGAGTTCCACGTTCCCGAGAAGAAAAATGTCTTTTGGACCTTCCGCATCGCCGACGGGCGTGCCTTCAGGCCGGAATTCAATGGTGAAGTATGGCTGCAACCGGAGACGGGAAGGCCTTTGCGGGAAGAGATGGAGCCGGTAAGTCTGCCTCCCGGATCGGAGATAACTTCCGCCAAGACGGTAATCGATTACGCAATGACTGCGCTCGCCGACGCCGGAACCTTCCTGCTTCCGGTCAAGTCGGAATCCACGCTGTGCAATCAGGGAATGTACGGGATGGGCGCTTGCACCACCAATGTCATACTCTTCCAACACTACCGGAAGTTCGGCGCAACACACGTCATCAACTCAGACCCAACGCAGTAATCTTTGAGAGACCCTGACTCAGCCTGTTGTTTGAAGGGACAGCCTTCAGTGCCTGCATGCGGACTTGACTCTGCCCATAATGCAGACGCTCGCTACGCTCTGGCGGCAAGGCTGCTCCCGTCCCGCCCTGCGGGACGACTCAGCTCAGCCCAGGACGAAGTCCTGGGTCAGAAAATAAAACGTAACCGAGTCCCGTAGGGACGGCACGGATCCCCCGCAGACGCTTCAGGCCGTCCGGAAGAGCTGCAAACTCATTGCGGCTTTGGCCAATGCGGGACTTCGCAATAGCTTGACCCGTGCTTCCGTACAGACTAGCAGCGAGTCCCAACCTGCACCCCGCGCATCTAATTATCCAGATGTTGGACTTAACTGTCTTTACTGTTAGAGTTAAGTTGACCGCGCTTCACATCTTGTTTGGGGGCGTCACGGCTTCGACGGAAGTGATTGCGGCAAAGAGGCATACCGGAGTGCATGCATCCGTAATCGTGTGCAAAAACACAATTGCCAACCAAAATCTGGCATACGCAGCTTAATTAATTAAGTTGCCGTCCTCATCGGCTTTGCTCATGGGCTGAGAAAGGGCGTCGCACAGTGAGCTGGCTGCCAACTCTCCACCTGTGAGTTGGCGGCGAGATCATCAGGTTGGCAGGCTGCGTTTCTTGTCCGCTCTGAGCGTGGCCTGCGAGAGTGCCGTCTAACACCGGCGCATGAACGTGACTAAGTATGTAGTCTCTTTGCCAGTAACATTTTCGGACGCGGGTTCAACTCCCGCCGCCTCCACCAACTTGTTTATTATAAATAACTTACAACACGATCAGTGGGCTGGGGTCCGCTGATTTCAATTCCAGAAATCAATCAGTTTAGCGGCGCAGGTGCCACGCTGTTGGTGGAGTACTGCTCCGGGCGACGGAGAACTTGGGTGAGATTACTTCAGGCTTGCTCGTGACACGGGAGGAATCTCAGTGATTGTCAGCCGCAGATCTCCCAGATGCGGACTTCTGGACCGAGTCGTTGAGAGTACATCCCGGGTTCTTCCGCTAACCGACCGTCATCCCTGGAGTTCACTGAGCATTTTCATCAGGTCACTGACCTGGATATCGTCGAGCGAACGCACGGCATCCTTGATCTTTTGGCGCGATTTCTCGGTGGCATGACCAGCCGCCAGCTTATCGAACTTCGCCTCGACCTCTTCCCAGGTGAATGGCCGGGTAGGAGCCCCAGCGTAGTCTGAGATTTCGAGGGTGAACGACTCGCCGCCCTTGAGCCGGACTGTCACCCGGCTCGGAACCTCGGCCGGGTAACGCGCCGTAAAGCCATCGTCGGGTCTCACCGTGACCTTCTGAAGCAGATCTTGGACATCTCTCTTCGCAATGCGTCTGGCCTCGAGTTGTGCCGTTTGCACATCGCCATCAAGGAGTGCGACAGCCATGAGGTACGGCAGGCTGTGATCGGCATCCTCCTTTGTGTGGACATCCTTCTTCGGACCGAACCGCCCACCCCCGGTGAAATCGTAAGCGTCTTGGAAAACATCAGCCTCGATGCTCACAACGTCGGCCGGATCAAATGCGTGAGCCTTGTGTAACTCAAGCGTACAGAAGACGGCTGATTGTGCGGGAATCGCGGTGTTGTAGGTCTTCAAAGCGAGCCGATCGAAGCAATCCAGTTTCACGTTGTCCCAATCGATTTGGATCGACTTACCGAGGGCCTGCGCCAACCCGTTGGGTCCCTCAATGACATACTTCGGGCCGGTCACCCCGCGGGACGCCAGGAAGACCCCGTGAATAGACGCCAAGGCGGCCTGGGACGAGTTCAAGCCCTTCCATTGCGAGATCGGTGTGGTGCGCACGACCAACAGCGGAATGACGTCACCGCAAATTTCGACGGCCGCCGCAGATCGTGCCTCGTCCAGTTGGAGCGCTTTGCACGCTCCGGCTGCTATCGAGAATGAGAGCTGCGTTGTAAGGTCAAACCCATCGGCCATGAATGCAGCGTTGGAAGTTAGTGTCGACTCGACTTGGTAGGCAACCGCCAGCGCGGTCAGGAATTCTTTGCCTGATCGTCCCGCGTGCTCGCACGCGGCCAAGACTGCTCCAACGTTGTCCGACGGGTGACAAAGTTCCTCCCCGCCAAGATAACTGTCCATGAAGTCGATGTATCGGACGAGTGCCGTGTTGTACTGAGCTGCGTAGACGACGTTGGCTTTCCCGCCGCCGATCAAAGTGCATCGAGCGTCCGAACCGCCGAACTGTTTTGCCTGTTCCAGACACGCCACGATCGGGGGCACTCCGAGGGCGTTGATGGCGCACGCCAAAGAATCGAGCACACTCACTTTGAGGCGCTCCCGCCGCTCGTGAGTAAGATCCTCGTAGGTCACCCTGGAGGCGAACCTCGCGATACCCTGAGCTTGGCTGTCTCCAGTGATGATCGGCTTAGGCTTCTCTGATGTACTCATTGAGTCCCAAAACGCATTTCGACAATTAAACCCCAGAAGTCGCGTTCCGCAGATCTCGTCTAGAGATATGGGGAGCCTCTTCAAAACGAGTTCTCCTTGCCTCCGCTTTTCTTTACTACTTTATGCCGCGGCTCCTGGTGCTTTCTCCGCTTCGGGAATTGGATTCTCTTCGAAGAGGCGAGCCACGAGAGCCGAATCGAGATAAGCCCGGACCTCAACGATCTTGCCGTCGCTGAACCGGCAGAGCCAGCAGTAGCGGTTATCAAACCTAAGGCCATTCTTCGCGGTGGCGAGGGAGTGCAACTCCACTACCGCCCAGTCCCCGCTTGCCAACGCGCTCTCTACGTGGAGCTGCGTGCCTTGCGGCAAGACTTTCGCAAGTTTTTCGAAAGTGTGGGCCAGAAAATCCGCTTTGCTGTGGTAGTGACCGGCAAGCGGATGAGTCCCCTCGACGATCCAATCAACGTCATCCGCAACGTGTGTAAAGAACTCATCTCCGTCGCCGTTCTCAAGTCCTTTGAAGATTTCACGAACACGGTCAGGTGTAATAGCCATATAGTTCTCCATCTTTGCTCTTGGTCTTCTACGAGGTTCGGATTTAGCAGGAATCTCCTTTTTGACCTCGAAAACGGCTAACATTTTACGCCCATTTCGCCCGCTCAGTAGATATTCGCTTGTCACGTTGGCCCCAAACCGGCTTCTGGGAAGCCAACGTAGTTCCGAGCGGATCGTCGGTAAGCAGGAAGTTATCCGACGCTCTGTGTCGACTTATGCATCCAAACAACTCGGGGTGCCGAGAGAGCACGAGAACGGTTCATCCGTTCATGGATGACTTTCTGAGCACGGTGCGAGCGTCGCGCCTTAAGTGTGGTCAATACGCGGTCAATGATTTGCCCACTTTCGAGTGTTCTGCGCTTTGTGCGGCCCTAAAGATTCAATAAATTCCCTGTTTTCAACGCAAGGCAAAAGTTCAACTCCCGCCCCTCCACCACATATATCATGTTTGTTATCAATGTCTTACGAGATTTCCAGGGTGCTCCAGGTCTCGCGGTTTTCGAGACATGGGAGTTCCGCCACCGGTCATCCAGTTTGTCTGTTTTCAACCCAAAATTCTGACAGGACAACAGGTGTCCCATGGCAGCCGCTCAAGATCGGACCGGGTCTCAAGAACCGCGAGACCCGGGGCGCCCGGCGTTTGTTACTCGCACTCAAGGTTGAAGCCGCCGTCAAGCCGCGTGCGCCTCTCTGACCGCAATATCCAACCGAGACTTTGGTATTGATCGATACGTTCGTCTAATGGATTCGTCGTCGCGCTTCTGCCACTCTTGCCTGGAACAGTCACTCGCTCTGAGATCGAAAGGGACAACGAATGGGCGGCACAAATGTACCGGAAGAAACCACGCGCGTGACCGCGCCTATGGCGTCGAACACGCTTAGTGTGAACGTTTTTACCGCCCCGGGAAAGGCCATGGTCGGCGAGCGGCCAAAGCCCTTCGGCGAAGCGCTCGCCTTTGACCCGATCACGTCGACGTTGATCTTCGGCGAGTACGACGCGGTGCTGGTGGACGCGATGGGGACAGTGGCTGAGGCCGAGGCGCTCGCGGATTGGGTCGCTCTGCACAACCGCAACCTGGAGACCATCTATATAACGCACGCCCATTTCGATCACTTCTACGGTCTGAGCATTCTGCTCGACCGTTTCCCGGGTGCGCGGGCGATAGCCACGCCCAAGGCGGTGAGCGCCATGCAGATGTCTTTCACCCCCACAGTGGAGCGGCTGGCCCGCCGGATGTTTCCTGGGCAAGTGGCCACCAAGTTGGTCTCACCTGAGCCCTATGAGCACGACACGTTCACTCTCGAGGGCCACGAATTGCGCATCATCGAGCAGGGCCGCACTGATAGTCCCGATTCGACGTCGCTGCACGTTCCATCGATCGGCCTGATTGTCGCCGGCGACGTTGTGTACAACCAGTGTCGCATCTACGTTGGCGACACCACCCCCGAGAGCAGGCAGAATTGGATCGCGGCGCTAGACCGCTTAGCGGCGCTGAATCCGGCGATGGTTGTCGCCGGCCACAAGAAGACGGGCGCGCCCGACTCTCCCTCGACGATCCAGGACACCAAGCGTTATCTTCAGGACTTTGATCGGTTGCAGAAAATCGCGACCTCCGACCAGGAGCTGTTCGATCAGATGACGGAGCTGTACCCGGATTGGGTGGCGAATCAATCGTGGTTGATGTTCGGGTTCCCGCAGCCATAAGCCAACATCAAGCGCGACGGCACAAAGAAGCAACGACAGGGGAGGACGCATATGAGCAAGACGACGAGCTTCGCAGCGGACATTCGCCCGCTTTTTACCGACCGAGACATTCAGGGGATGAAAAAAGGGTTCAACCTGGCGAGTTATGACGAAGTAAAGGCGCACGCAGCGGCCATCTACGACCGAATTCGAGGAATCGGTGGCGCGGTTATGCCGCCACCGCCTCCACTAGGAGAAGGTCCTTGGCCTCAATCGCGTATTGATCTATTTGCTAAATGGCTGGCGGATGGCTGCCAACCCTAATGCCTAATTCAAACGAGCCGGGTGCTGCTTGCGGTCGCGAAGGGACATCGAGATCGACCTTTTAGCTAAAGCGCAACGTCGGCTGCGTTCGCACGCGAAGGGCGTCTCCCAATTTCAATGAATGGTACGTCCCGTCTGTCCGCAGTCTTAGTTCCGATTTCAGAGAGGAGGACAAAATGACAACAAAAGGAAAGATATTGGTGCTAGTCTCGAGCGGTCGTGGCCTGCCCTTGAAAGATGGCAAGGTTTATACCGGCGCTGGCTACTACCTTAACGAGCTGACGGTTCCGGTTCGCGCCCTGATGAAGGAGGGCTACGAAATCACCTTCGCCAACCCCAAAGGCAACGCGCCCCAAGTGGATGTGCATTCAGAGGTCGCCGATTTCTTCGGCGGGGACGCGGCCAAGCTTCAGGACTATATGATATTCCGCGACGGCCTGACTGGGCTCAGAGATCCAACCCGCATCGCGGATGTCATCGCATCGGGCCTGGATCAATATGACGCTGTTTTCGTCCCCGGCGGCCATGGCCCGATGATCGATCTTCTCGATGACCCCAATGCCGGCATAGTGATGAGACACTTTCACGAAACATCCAAGCCTACGGCTGTGCTCTGCCATGGCCCGATTTCACTACTCTCGGCTCTCCCGAATTCGACGGAGTTCGTCGCCGCGCTGACGGCGGGCGATGTCGCTGGAGCGCGGGCCAAGGCCCAAGGTTGGATCTATGCTGGATATAAGATGACTATCTTTTCGACAGCCGAAGAGCAGCAGCGGGAACCGCTTGAGATTGGTGGTAAGGTTCTCTTCTACCCGGACTTCGCCTTGCAGACGGCGGGCGGCGACGTGAGTGTGCTCGCTCCATGGTCGAGCTACGTCCTACAAGATCGCGAGCTGATCTCAGGTCAGAACCCGTTCTCTGATGAAGCGCTTCTGAAACTTCTTCTACCGGCACTCAACGGGGGTCGTCAATGAGCGTACAAATCGAACAAAAGAGCTATGAGATGCCCCCGCGCGAGGGGATCAGCATCGCGCAGTTTCTCACCGTCGCCGACATCGCGCGATCGGCCCACTACTACGAAAAGGTCTTCGGCGCTCGCATTCTCACCCTGGGTGACGGCAACGCGCCTGCCTACCTTCTGCTGGCGAATATCTGGATGATTCTGAACCTTGGAGGCGGGCCGACCCCGGACAAGCCGACGGTAACGCTCAGCGTCCCCGACCCGAATCACCTCAACAGCTTTATGAATTTCCGCGTTGCAGATATTCAAGCGTGTTATGAATTGTGGAAAAGTCGAGGAGCCGAGTTCATCACGGAGCCAATACCCAAGTACGGCGAGATCCGCTGCTACATCCGCGATCCTGACGGCTATATCATCGAAGTCGGACAGAGCACCGACCTCACGTATGGTTAACGCCCGGGCCGAGGGACGGGATGCGGATTTGAAACGCTTAGCGCCGGCCCTCGGGATCGTTTTCGAAAAACTTGTTTTGGCTGTTGGCAGCGTAATCGCAGTCGGCCATTCACGCTTTCAGGGTTGGACGTGTGCGGTCGAAAATAGCCGACTGCGGCACGCCGCTGAGTTCCAACGCGAAATCCGCCTGGCAGCCGCTCTCATCGGCCCGAGCTTCACCCGCCGCCTCCACCACTCCTTTTGCAGCACTCGCGTAAACTCTTCCTTATGTCTACTGAGCAGGATGCTGCCGCCCTCGCCGTACTCAGAGGGGTATCCATATTCTCCAGCTTGTCAGAGCAGGAGTTTGCATTCCTTATCTCCCATCTTTTGAGGCGTAAGTATGCCTCTGGCGAACTCATCTTCAGTGAAGGCGATGTCTGTGCCGGCTTATATGTCGTTCAGTCGGGTAACGTTCGCATTTTCAAGAGCTCGGCGGGAGGACGCGAGCAGGTGCTTTCCATCGACGGGCCGGGCAGCTCAATTGCCGAGCTGCCGGTCTTTGACGGCGGAAATTATCCTGCTTCGGCCCAGGCAGTCAGCGACAGCACGCTTCTCTTCTTCAGCCGCCAGAATTTCCAGACCCTCTGTATGCAACATCCTGACGTTGCTCTCAAAGTTCTGAAGGTGGTGGGCGCACGTCTACGCCGGCTTGTGGGCATCATTGAAGAGCTTTCATTCACCACCGTCCGGCATCGACTTATCGCCCTTCTGGTGCGGCTGGGCAAGACCGAAGGGGTTCGCAACGACAACCACGACAGTATTTCTTTGAGCTTGCCGTCAAACAATACCGAGCTGGCGGCACAGATCGGCACCGTCCGCGAACTGGTGTCGCGCAACCTTAGCCGACTGCAAGCCGAAGGCTTGATTGAGATCGACAACCGCAAGCTGGACATTCCATCCCTGAAACGCCTCGAAACAGAGCTGGAGGCATCGAGCGGCTGAGGCCTATCTCAGCTCCGGCTGAACCGCGGGCAACCCTGCTACTGTCGCCACTTCGACGCAGCGTGACCCAGGCCTCCGTCCGTCTGGATTTTTCGCCAGCCTCTCAATTTGCCCCACCGTGACAGAAGTCATAGTTCCCTTCCCCCACGACCGATATTCTGGGTTCGAAGGCGGGAACGGGCGCAAGGCCCCGACACTCGCGGAAGGGAAATGAAAAATGACATTAGCAGCGACCAAAACCGTAGGCGAAATCGCCGCCGAGATGCCCAGCGCAACTCGCGAGTTCGAAAAGCTTGGAATCGATTACTGCTGCGGCGGAAGCCGCACTCTGGGTCAGGCCTGTTCCGAAGCCAACATCCCGCTTGACGAAACCCTCGCGAGGCTGGAAAAAAGCCTGGCATCCACTCAACCTGACGCCGGTCAGGATTGGCAGAATCTGTTGCTCGCGGACCTCATCGGACATATCACCTCAACTCATCACGTGTTCGTTCGCGAAGAAAGCCCCCGCATTCAAGCGCTGGCCGCAAAGGTATTTGGGGTGCACGGCAAGAATCACCCGGAACTTCTCCAGGTGCAGAATGTCTTCACGGCGCTCGCCGAAGAGTTGCGAGTTCACCTGATGAAAGAAGAGCAGATGCTGTTCCCTTACATCTCGCTCATGGAAGAGAGTTCTCTGGCAGGCGAGCCCGCTCCCCCGGCAATGTTCGGAACTGTAGTAAATCCCGTTCGCATGATGATGCAAGAACATGATGGCGCCGGCGAAGCCCTGCGTGCCCTGCGTTCCGTCACCGCCGATTACAAGGTTCCGGAAGACGTATGTATCAGCTATCGCACTCTGTATCAGGCGCTGCAGGACTTTGAAGCCGACCTGCATCAGCACATCCACTTGGAAAACAACATCTTGTTCCCGCGGGCCGTCGCCATGGAAGGCAAGCGGTAACGATGGCAACCCGTGTAAACGAAGTTGGACGGTTGTGAGCTAAATCACTGGCCTCTACCCAATCTTTTCGTACCCTGCATATGGGGAGGACGCAATCGTGCCGGCAGTGTCGCAGAGGGCTTCGCAATCGACAGATTCGAATTGGTATGAGATCGGAAACCCCAGGCGCGGCACGGCCTTTCCCGTCAAGACGGGCCCCGCTTCTAAGCCAGATCGTAAAACACTGGTTCGCCGCATCGATCGGGAGTACTCGCAGCGCCTGCGATTGAGCGTTCAGCTTCTCCTGGTGTTGCTGAACGTGTGGATCGGCGTGCAGTTTTATCTCTGGGTGCGCTGGGCCGAAAGCGGCGGAGGGGCACTGGAAGTCTCGCGTCCGGCGGGAGTGGAGGGCTGGCTCCCTATCGAGGGCCTGATGCAGTTGAAGTACTTCCTGATCACGGGCGACATTCCGCGCGTGCATGCTGCCGGATTCTTTCTGTTCGTGTCGTTCCTGGTGATGTCGGTCGTGTTTCGCAAATCCTTCTGCAGTTGGCTATGCCCGGTGGGAACGGTTTCTGAGTACTTGTGGAAACTGGGCCGCGCCACCTTTCGTCGCAATTTTCAATTGCCGCGCTGGGGCGACATCGCACTGCGCTCAATGAAATATCTCCTACTGAGCTTCTTCGCCTACGCGGTGGCCAGCATGTCAGCGGCTGTCATTGCTGACTTCCTCCGCAGCCCCTACGCCCTCATCGTTGACGTGCGCATGCTGAACTTCTTCCGTTACCTGGGCAGCACCGCAGCATTGGTTATCCTGGGGATCAGCATCGCGTCCCTCTTCATCCAAAACTTCTGGTGCCGCTATCTGTGTCCCTACGGAGCGTTTCTGGGATTGGTCTCGCTGATCAGCCCAACCAGAGTCACGCGCAATACCAGCAACTGTATTGACTGCGCCAAGTGCGCTAAGGCGTGCCCGTCAGCGTTGCCGGTCGACCAGCTAATCCAGATTCGTTCCGCCGAGTGCACCGGGTGTCTGGAATGCGTCGCAGTTTGTCCCGCGAAAGATGCTTTGACTATGACTATCCCGGCAGGCCTGCGCAAGCGCCGCTCTATCCCGGCGTGGAGCATGGCAGCGGGGATAGCGATTATCTTCTTCGGCATGGTGGGCTATGCCAAAGTTAGTAACCACTGGAACACTGATCTGCCAAAGCGAATTTACTTGCAGCTCGTGCCCAGCGCCAGCGAGCAGCAGCACCCCATGCCAGAACAGCACTAGCTCCCACTGCTTCCGGAGCGCCCTAAGTCGTGTCGCAGTCATGCCGTCCGGACGTAATGAACCAAAGCTCGCCGTTGGCCAAGAGATCTCCCTACCTTCAGTGTGACTAAAGTCATCTACTCGCCTCATTCGTGTGCGTACTCTTGAATTTCAAGAAGGAGTACGCAATGAGTGAATTGATCGACAATAAAGCCAACCGGATTCGAGTCCTGAAAGACATCATCAAGCACTTGCACGCGGGGAACCCACCCGAAGCCGTGCAACGCCAGATGCGTGAACTCGTGAAGCAAACCGACGCGTCCGAAATCATGGCCATGGAACAGGAGTTGATGGCCGACGGTATGCCCGTAGAGGAAGTCCGGTCCATGTGCGACCTCCACGCGCAAGTCACGCGCGATGTGCTGGTCCAGATCCCAACCCGTAAGGACATTCCGCCCGGGCATCCAATCGATACCTTCCGCAGAGAAAACGAGGCCCTGAGCAACGTGATCGCCCTGATGCAAACGGGACTCGCCGAATTGCAGGGCCTGCCTGCAACCAGCGATCCCGCTCCCATCGTCCTTCGCCTTCGCCAGTCGTTCAACGATCTGATGGACATCGACAAGCATTATCAGCGCAAGGAACATGCACTGTTTTCCTGCCTGGAGCGCCATGGGATCGCCGGTCCATCGAAGGTGATGTGGGCCAAAGATGACGACGTCCGCAGCCTGCTTAAACGGTTGGGGCAGGTTCTTCAAATGAGTTCGACTACGACCGGGGAATGGAAGCCGGCATTGCTGAGCGCGGCCAACGCCGCCCTCAACGCTGTGGGGGAAATGATCTACAAGGAAGAGAACATTCTGTTTCCCATGTCGCTGGAAACGCTCTCGGAAGATGAATGGGCAGAGATTTGGTCAGCCTCACCCAAGTACGGCTGGTGCATTGTTGAACCGAGTCAGGGCTACGTGCCTGCCGTCTCGGTAAAAGCTGAGTCCATCAACGTCCCGCAAACCGGCGCTCTGATGTTGCCCACCGGCAACGTAAGCTTGGAGCAATTGGTTGGGATCTTCGGTACGCTGCCACTCGATCTCACCTTTGTAGATGCTGACGACCGGGTAGCCTTCTTTACGGAAGGCCCGGACCGCGTCTTCGCTCGCAGCAAAGCCATCATCGGACGCAAAGTGCATAACTGCCATCCACCCAAAAGCGTGGCGACAGTTGACCAGATCCTGAGCGACTTCAAAGACGGGCGGCAGAACGTAGCCGAATTCTGGATTAACTTCCAGGAAAAACTTGTTCATGTCCGCTACTTCGCGGTCCGCGCTGGAGACGGAAGGTATCTGGGAACGGTTGAGTTGACGCAGGATCTGACTCCCCTCAGGGCTCTTCAGGGGGAGAGGCGCTTGCTGGAGTACGAAGACGCCACCGTTACTAACTAGATTATGTTGATGACCGATTGAGACCGTGGGCAATCGGCTCGTTTCAAACCAGCGGGCGAGCAGGTGTTCACTATTGCACAGACATCGAGTGCTGATCCGAGAGTAAGATGACCGAAACAATTTCTATGTCAGAGCCGTCTTCCGCTAAACTTCAGCTCGTCTTGGGCACCGGTGCGTTCGCGCTGTGCTTTGCTGTCTTCGGTTCCATGTCGGCAATGATGCCGATCATCAGCAAACATATGGCGCTCACTCCAGTTCAGAAGAGTATCGCCATTGCCATCCCGGTGCTGCTGGGTTCGCTGGGACGCATCCCGCTGGGCATTCTTACTGACCGCTTTGGTGGCCGCAGCATTTTCAGCGTGGTCATGGTGCTCTCCATTATCCCGGCGTTTCTGATGGGCGGCGTCAGCAGCTACGCCCAGTTGCTGGCCTACGGATTCTTGATTGGGATCGCACTGGCCAGCTTCTCGGTTGGCGTAGCTTTTGTGAATGGTTGGTATCCGCCGGAACGGCAGGGTTTCGCACTTGGCGTCTACGGCGCAGGAAACATCGGGCAGTCGTTAGCTGCCTATGGGTCGCCTGTGCTCGCCGCTGCGGCTGGATTCAAGTGGGGCTTCTGGACCTTCGGAATTCTGCTCGCCATCTGGCTCGTGATTTTCGCCAGCGTGGCGCGTAACGCTCCCAACCGGGGACCGGCAAAATCATTCACCGAAATCGTGCAGCCCCTGAACGACAAGCGCAGCTGGGTTCTGAGTCTCTATTACTTTCTGACCTTCGGCGGATTTGTCGCCATGGCGGTTTACCTGCCAACTCTGCTGACCGAAGTGTTCAAGCTTACGCCGCAAGATGCCGGCTTTCGCACCGCCGGATTCGTGGTGCTGGCAACGGCCCTGCGTCCCGTGGGAGGAGTGCTGGCCGACAAGATTGGTGGCCGCACCATTCTGAAATGGGTCTTCCCGGCTACGGCGCTGTTCGCCGTATTCCTCGCATGTCCTTTGATGTCGACTTTTACGGTCGGCGCGCTAGGAATGGCGGCATCGATCGGTTTGGGCAACGGAGCCGTTTTCAAACTTGTACCCGAGTACTTCCCCAAATCGGTGGGCGGGGTCACCGGATTGGTTGGGGCGGCCGGAGGACTCGGTGGCTTCTTTCCGCCGCTGCTGCTCGGCATTATCAAGCAGCAAACCGGCTCGTTCACCCTGGGCTTTGTTTTGCTAAGCGTCTTCTCTCTCGCTTGCCTGATGGTCCTGCTATTGAGCATGCGCTCGCCAAGAATCGCCTTAGCCACGAATTGAGCAATGAAGATTCTCAAGCCTATTGATCTTTCGCAGCGCGGCTCGGACACGGCACACGCCCTTGCTTGGGGCTTGATCGCCGCTGCTGTGCTGATCTTCGGCATCGTGCTTGGCAGCCGCGGCTTCAAGGATTTCGATCCCGCGCTGGTTTCATACGCGGGAGCCACCGTGTTTTCGGCGTTCGGGCTGGGCTATCGATACTCGATGTGGTTGCGCCGTCCGCCGACTCGTCTGTACTGGTTTCGCGGCTGGCAGATTTTCCTGCAACCTGCCAGGTTGCCGTGGAACCTCGCTCACCTCGCTGGGATTTTCTGGAACAACGTCGTCCTCCAGCGCTTCATCGAACGCCGCTCCAAGACACGCTGGACCGCGCATTGGTTTCTTGCCTGGGGCTGCTTGATCGCCGCGGCTGTGACATTTCCCTTGTCGTTCGGCTGGATCCGCTTCGAAACCGCTCGTGAAAACCAGGAAATTTATCGCGCGTTCGTCTTTGGTATTCATGTCGGCAGCTTCCCGCTGAACAGCCTGGTCGCCCCGCTAGCGTTTAACATTCTCGACATTTGCGCCGTCATGGTGCTGATCGGGGTCTTTACGGCAATGTGGCGCCGCGGCCGCGACCGGGGAGCGATGAGCTTGCAACAGTTCTCCAACGACCTGCTGCCCTTGATTTTGCTGTTTGCCATCTCCGTGACCGGCTTGTTTCTCACCGTGTCCACCCATCTGATGCGTGGGCTGTACTACGTCTTCCTTTCGCAGCTGCATGCCGTAACCGTTATCTTTACCTTGCTTTATCTGCCATTCGGAAAGTTCTTCCACATCTTTCAGCGGCCGGCGCAGATGGGCATCGACTTCTACAAACGCGCGGGTGAAGAAGGCGGACAAGCCTCGTGCGCCCGTTGCGGCCAAGGTTTTGCGACGAGCCTGCAAATCGGCGACTTGAAGGCAGTGCAGAATGCCCTCGGAATTTGCTATCGAATGGACGATGGCACCCATTATCAGGATGTTTGTCCGCAATGCAGACGAAAGAACCTCGCCCTCACACAGGACGCAATGTGGCGGACAGCGGGCGCGGAACGCGAGCGCCTGGAAAGCTTTTGACCTATGGCAAAACTCCCCGTTGAAATACCGGAGCTGGTAAGGGAATTCGGTCCGACCCTCAACCGCGTTCCCGCCGGCGGTTGGGTGGCCTCCGAAGAAGAAGACAGGATGGTCAAGACGCATTGCTGCTTCTGCGGGCAACAGTGCGGCATTCAGTTGCGAGTGCGCGACAACAAGATCGTTGGCTGGGAGCCGTGGGAAGACTTCCCCTTCAACCAGGGCAAGCTCTGTCCCAAGGGTGTCAAACGCTACATGCAGGACGAGCATCCCGACCGGCTGACGCATCCCCTTCAGCGAGTTCCGGGAAAAGGCTTCGAGCCCATCGGCTGGGACGCAGCGCTCAGCCGAGTCGTCAGCGAAATTCAGCGCATTCAGCAGACGTACGGCAACGACTCATTCGCGGTGCTGACGGGCGCGTCGCTGACCAACGAGAAAGCCTACCTGATGGGCAAGTTTGCGCGGGTTGCACTGCGTACGGCCAACATCGATTACAACGGACGCCTTTGCATGGTTTCCGCGGCAGCGGCGTCCAAGAAAGTCCTTGGCATTGATCGCAGCGCCAATCCCTGGTCCGACATTCCCAAAGCAAAAGTGATTCTGGTTGCAGGCGCGAACATCGCGGAATGTGCGCCGATTACCACCGACTACCTATGGCAGGCGCGTGAAAACGGCGGCAAGCTGATCATTCTCGATCCCCGCATGACTCCCATCGCCCGCAACGCTGACCTCTTTATTCCGGTGCGCTCCGGCGGCGACATCGGCATATTCAACGGGATGCTGCACATCATGATCGAGCGCGGTTGGATTGACCGTGACTTCATCGCGCAGCACACTAGCGACTTCGAGCTGGTTGCCGAGGCGGTAAAGAAGTACACGCCCGAGTATTCCGCCAAAATTGCGGGCGTTCCACCGGAGATGATCGTGCGGGCTGCCGAGATGTGGGGACCGGCGCCGACCAGCTTCCTGCTGCATGCACGCGGGATCGAGCACCACATCAAAGGCGTTGACAACTGCATTGCCGCCATCAATCTGGTGATCGCCAGTGGGCGCATTGGCCGTGAAGGCTGCGGCTACGCCATGATCACCGGCCAGGGCAACGGCCAGGGCGCGCGAGAGCAGGGTCAGAAATGCGATCAACTGCCCGGCACGCGCGACATTTCGAACCCGGAGCATCGCAAATACATCGCCGGGGTATGGGGCGTTCCAGAAGAATCGCTTCCCGCCAAGGGGCTTTCCGCCGTTCCACTGGTCGAGGCGATTCATGAAGGCAAGATCAAGGGCCTCATCTCCATCTGCTTCAATCCTACGGTATCGCTGCCCGATGCCAATTATGTGCGGGCCGCGCTGGAGAAATTGGAGTTCTACGTAAACATCGAGTTCTTCCTCTCGGAGACTGCCCGCTACGCCGACATTGTGCTCGCCGGGTCTCTGATGGAGGAAGACGAAGGCACGACCACCAACGTTGAGGGCCGGGTCATCCATCATCGCAAAGTGGTCAGCCCTCCGGGAGAAGCGCGCGAAGACTGGAAGATCATCTGCGAAATCGCGCAACGTCTCGGCCATGGCGATAAGTTCAACTACTCGTCACCGCGCGATATCTTTGAGGAGCTCCGGGTCGCTTCCAAGGGCGGCGTGTCGGACTACTACGGGATCACATGGGAGCGCATTGACGAGAGCAATGGAATTTTCTGGCCCTGTCCCGACACCAGCCACCCGGGCACTCCGCGCCTCTACGAGGGCGGAAAGTTCGGCCATCCCGATGGCAAGGCGCACTTCATCCCCATCGAGTGGCGCCCCTCAGCCGAGATGCCGGACGACGAATACCCCATCATCCTGACCACTGGGCGGGTGGTGTCGCACTTCCTCTCCGGTACGCAAACACGCCGTATCGGCGCATTACTTGACCAGTGTCCTCAGCCTTTTTGCGAGATGCATCCCAGGCTGGCGGAAAAGATGGGCGTCAGCGACGGTGATTTCGTTAAGGTAGAAAGCCGGCGTGGGAGCGTTGTTGTGCGGGCCCAGGTCGTGAAAACGATCCGGCCTGACACCGTTTTCATTCCTTATCACTGGCCCCTTGACCGCTCGGCGAACAACCTCACCATTCGCGCTATCGATCCCGTGTCAAACATCCCCGAGTTTAAGATCTGCGCTGTCCGCGTATCCAGGACAGAACAGCCAACCGATGCCATCGCTCAACTCGAAACCGAGGCCGGAGGCATTCGTTGAGCGAGCGCGCATTCTACATTGACTATTCGCGCTGCATAGGATGCCAGTCTTGCGTGCAAGCCTGTGCCGAGTGCGATACCCACCGCGGGGTCTCGATGATTCATCTGGAAACCATCCAGCGCCGCGAAAGCGTGCAGACTGCGCCCCAAGTCTGCATGCATTGCGAAGACCCAATCTGCGCGCGCGTCTGTCCCGCCGACGCCATCAAAAAAACGCCAGACGGAGTGGTGCAAAGCTCCCTGAAGCCGCGCTGTATCGGCTGCTCGAATTGTGTGCTGTCGTGTCCCTTCGGGGTGCCGAAATACCAGGTCGAGATCGACCAGATGATGAAGTGCGACATGTGCTATGACCGGACCAGCGTCGATAAGAAGCCGATGTGCGCCACGGTTTGCCCGTCTCAGGCACTGACTTTCGCTACCGCGGAAGAGATTCAGCGGACCCGGCGCGGCGTGGCCATCAATCGCTGGAAGTTCGGCAAGGAAGAAGTAACGACGAAAGTGTTCGTGATTGTGCCTCGTGAGGTCGAGCGGGTGAATGTCGAGCTGGTACAAATTTCGCCGACGCCATCCGCGCTGGCGGCGGACCCCTACGATGTAGCGCTAATGCTGGAGAATGTGGAATGAACACCTCTGACGAAGAAGGTTGTGCAGGATGTAAAGCGGCAGCAATGCCCCAGTGGCGGCAGGACTTTCCCATCGAGTGGGAGGGCGACCATTACGTAACCCGGCGCGAAATGGTGAAGTTTCTTACTCTCGGCTCGTTGTTGCTGGCGTCCGCAAACTGGGCAACGGTTGTTGCCAGCAGGCTTCTGCATCGTGGATCGAATATCCAACGCCACATTGGACCGGCCGCATCTCTGCAACAAAGCGGGTCCTCGATGCTGTTTCGTTATCCTACTGATACCGACCCATGTATCGCCATTCGCACTCCGGAAGGAAGGCTGGTTGCCTACTCGCAGGTATGCACCCACCTGTCGTGCGCCGTGGTGTATGACAAGGCGCAGAATGGCCTGTTCTGCCCGTGTCACCATGGACTGTTCAATCTTGCGGGCCAGCCGATTGCCGGTCCACCTACGCGGCCTTTGCCGCAGGTGCGATTGGAGCAACGCGGCGACCAACTTTTTGCCGTAGGCTTGGAGGTCTTATGAGTGTGCGACGGCAAGGAACAACTCTTTTCTCCGCCATGCTGACATTTGTTGGGGCCGCGGTTGTGTTGCAGCTCTGGCTGCTGACGGTGTCCATGGAAGCGTTGCTCAGCGGCGCATACAAAACGCTGCTTCCGGCGGCTGCCGGCTCCAGCGTACTACTGCTTGTCAACGCCGGACTTCTGCGTTACGTGTTTCGCTTTGACCGCGACGCGCGAGGGGAATAGCCGGCAAGTCCGTCTGATTAGGTCACTCGGGTTGGGCGACGATGCGCAGGTACGGCTTCAGCGTCTTCCAGCCGCCGGGATATTTTTGCTTGGCTTCGTCATCCGACACCGCGGGCACGATGATGACATCCTCGCCCTTCTTCCAATTTACCGGCGTCGCCACCTTGTGCCTGCTCGTAAGCTGTATCGAATCCAGAACGCGCAGGATCTCGTCGAAGTTGCGCCCGGTGGTCATGGGGTAGCTCAACATCAGCTTGATCTTCTTGTCCGGCCCGACGATGAAGACGGTGCGCACAGTGGCGTTGTTGGCAGCGGTGCGGCCTTCGGAAGTGTCGCCGCTATCGGCCGGCAGCATGTTGTAAAGCTTAGCCACCGTGAGCTCCGGGTCGCCGATCATGGGATACGTGACCTTGTGGCCCTGCGTCTCTTCGATATCCGCAGCCCACTTGCCGTGACTGGTCACGGGATCGACACTAAGGCCGATGATCTTGCAATTGCGCGCGGCGAAGTCAGGTTCAAGCCCGGCCATATAGCCCAGCTCCGTAGTGCAGACGGGAGTAAAGTCCTTGGGATGAGAAAACAGGATGGCCCAGCCGTCGCCAATCCATTGATGAAAGTCGATCTCGCCTTGCGTTGTTTGCGCGGTAAAATTCGGCGCGTCGTCATTGATGCGTAGGGACATCTGGACAATCTCCTGGTCCGCTGTCTGTGGGATTTAGTTGGGTATGAGCGGCACCGAATTGTAGAGCACCGGCCCGTGCTGGTGTCAAGGTGGATCGCCGGGGACGCGGTAGTGGGTCCGTTTGCTGCGGTCCCAATGATGCCGGCATGGTCTTTGCCATCCCGAGCTATCCTGGACCGCTCTTGGCTCCGCTCACGATTAGGACCTCAGCCGGTAAACTGACTCCCCGGCTGGTGGAGTACTCACGCAGATCATCGAGCACCTGGCGCTTCACTTCCATCGCCTGCTCCGGGGAAAGCATGCCGATCTTCCCCCGGAATTTCTCAGACAGCTCGAGTCGTAGTGTCCAATAGTCTTCCAGCGAGATCGGCGCTTCAATAGCGAATTGCAAGAGGCGCTCGGCGGGAGCTATGGCGCCGGCCTCGGCAACTACCTCAACTAACTTGCCAGGACGGGCGAAGCGGAATGCGTCGGGAGCATCGTAGGCAAGCGGCGGCGACTCGACATACTGTTCGATAACTCGCGACAGGGTGTGGTGGAAGGGATTTCGCTCGGCGAAATGCCAGACCGCCAAGGCCAGTTTGCGGCCGGGCTTGAGCACTCGCAACATCTCGCGGACCGCGCCCACCGGAGAGGGAAAGAACATCACACCGAAGCGGCTGATCACGGCATCGAAACTATCGGCTGGAAACGGCAACTGGTCGGCAAATCCGACGTCAAATTCTGCATTACTTATTCCCAGACGGTCCGCAGCTCGACGAGCGGCTTCCACCATCTCGGGAATCGGATCGATCCCAAAGACCTTCCCTTCAGCTCCGACCAGGGTAGCCACGCCCAATGCCGGCTCTCCGGGGCCCATGGCAATATCAAGAACCGTCTGCTGACTGCCGACCTGAGCCTCTTCGACCAGGGCTTGCGTAACCGGCGCAAACATGTGCCGGATGATATCGCTATGCTTCTCCCAATACCGAGCGGAACCGCTCCATCGGTTGATGACCTCCTGGTCGGGTTGCATGAGCGGAAGTATAGCTGTTTGGCGTCATCCCAGCATTACTCATAAAGCTATTTCGGGGTTGTCCGTGCCACAGCGCTAAGTGTCAGCCTGCGCAAATTATTTTGATTGATCACAAGCTCTCTGTGCGATAATTCCAGCGCCATAATCCCAACAACTCTCAAACTGTGAAAAGGAGTCGCGCTATGAAGCTTCGTCGAACGGCCAACCTGGCCATAGCTTTCGCCCTACTTTTCCCGTCTTTCCTGGCCGTGCCCGTTCAAGGGCAACTTGGATGTTCACAGATAAAAAACAGGTGCTCACAGAGCTATCTGGATAGTCTCCCCGCGCCGGTGCTAATACCGCCAGCGGTCAGAGTGTTGCAACTGGTCAACTGCTCCTGTCAGACCCTGCTAGGCGCCGCCAACGCAGCCGCCATGGCGCCAAATACGCCTTATCCGATCTTCCCAGACGAGGGCACTTGGGTAATGCAGCCCTATGGCACCACTGACAGCAAGGGGAATCCCCTCAATGTCCTGACCATCCAGGTACCGACGCAATGGGCGTACAGCGTACCGAAAGGCAGCACGGGTCCCAACATCTGGGCACGAACCGGCTGCCGTTACGATCCGGTGACCAACCGGGCCCAGTGCGAAACTGGAAGCTGTGGCGACCAGTACGATTGCAGCTCGGGAGCCTTTGGACCCCCGGGCTACAGCACGATTGCCGAGTGGACTTTCTACCAGTCCGACCCGCCGTGGTTCTTCGATTACCCCGACATCAGCCTGGTGAATGGCGCGAACCTTACCATGGACATCGAGCCGCTCGGGGGTGACTCTTTAGACCCTTCTGCTCCCACGAATGAGATGTGGTTGAACTGGAATTATCCCCTCTCGGTCTTTGGAAATGATTTGCGAGCCAATGATCCAAATAACAAACCAGAACTGTACCGATCCGAACGGTAATAGCTTCGTCCTTACTCGCGCGGATATTCACAAGTATGGCAATGGCATCTTCGACTATGTCATCGTGGATGGAAACGGCAATCCCACCATGCCGCCGGGAAATAATCCTCTGGCGTGCTTCAGTAATTGCGGCAAGCAAGAGTTCAACTATACGGTGAACACTGGGGAGTGCACAGATCCCAGCAACCCCGACTGCTACGCCAGAAACGTGTTTTGCGCAGATCCTAATGTGACCTACGGCCACTCATGCACGCAGGACTCAGACTGCACACAGTACCAGAACGGAGTCAACCTATACACTTCGTGCTATTACAACGATCCAGCAAACCAGAAGATGGGCGTATGTGCGCTTCGGGCGTACTATCAGACCCCCACGAAAGAGTGTCCGTTAACGCAGCAAAATGGCCCTCACGATCCAGGGGGCCCGGCCAACAGTGTGGCCTGCACCTTTACCTACGGCTCCTCCAATCCTTTAATAACGATGGGAGACCCAAATATATACTCGGCTCAGCCTCCGGCCTTGCCGTGCGGAAACGTGATGGACCCCAATGGCAACCCGGTCCCTTGTGTTGGCGACGATATGATTCACCAGGTATTTCATGGTGGTCTAACCTGGCCGAACGATCCTGAAACTTACAAAGGCGACTCGGCGGCATATCGAATTATTTTCTCGCCCGGGGGCACAGATGTCCCCATCACGCCGGCCCAGAGCTATGTTCCCCTTTGCCAGAATCTCCCGTCGAATTACAACTACAGCGCTGCCTATGTTAATTGCAAAAACAACGTGGAGAATGAAGGTTCCGTTTTCGGCATTGCCCGATCCGACAATATACCTTGGTCTTGTGCTCTCGACCAGAGAGGCGCGGCCAGCAATGGTGTCCTGTGCCGCTGGAACCCTCCACCCGCGGGAAATTGTTCGCCTCCCCTTACCGACAAGTACGTAACTCACAGTGCGTGCGGCAAGATCGACTCCGGCATGACGCTGTCTTCTACGCCGATTACGCTCACCACCAACGATCACTTGTTTGTCGAGGTGACCATCGCGAATGCGCTGAACCCTGTCGAGCTTCCTGCAAATATCGCCGGATGCTCCCCGACATGGACCATAGTCAAATCGCAACCCGTCAACAACAATGAGGGACTCGTAATCTGGTACTCGGGCAGCGCGATTCGCACCTCCTGCAAAGTAGTGGTGACCCTGGCAAACTCGAACCCGGCCGCGCTGAAGGTTTATGACGTTCCGAGCGCTACCGGAATGCTTGACACTAGCGGCGTTGCTACCGGGAGTTATGTCTATTCTCCCTCCCCCAAATATCCCACAGTGACCACCGGTTCAATTACAACTAACCATCAGCCGGATTTGTTACTGGGCAGTTTGCTTCAAGTGAACAAGCAATTTACTCCGATAACCTATTGGGAGAATTGGCTCACAGACGCCGACCCGAGCGCGAGCAATTATCCAAATTGCACGTCCATCGGTTGCCCAACGGACGACGGTACGGACTTCCTGCCCGGCCACGGCCCTAATTCCAGCAACGCGGACGTCGGGCACCTGTATCTAACGACAACTGGAACCTATGAAATAAATAGGTCGGGCGGAAACTTCGGTAGCTTTGACTGGGGCGCAGTGGCGATTGCCATTGAACTCAAGCAGTAGCGGCCAGGTCTCCACCACTATCGCGACGTGATCGCAGCGCCGGCTCTCAACGGGCCGGCGTTGCCGCATTACCTCTTCGAGGCGCGAGCCACCGCGCCATCTCTCACGTCAGGCCTGTCGCTTAGGATTCCCGCTTCTCGCTCACCATCTTGCCGCGAAGGTAGGCCTCGATGTCCGTTCTGCCCGCGTGTCTCGCCCAGTCGGCCGGTGTAGCCCGCCAGAGGACATCCTTCAAATCCAATCGCGCACCTCGTTCCACCAGAAGCCGGACCAGTTCGTCATAGCCAGCTCCAGCGGCCTGATGCAGAGGTGTGGTATGGGAATGGCCTCCGACGGGGTTGTATCGGTCTGGATCTTCGCCCGCGTCCAGCAGTAGTCGAACCATCTCGACATGACCAAACTGCGCTGCCAGCGCAAGCGACAGGTGGCGATCCTCGCTGTTGGTATCAGGAAGCAATCGGCGGGCGTCGTTCGGGCGGCCTAGAGCCGCCGCAACCGGCAGATCAATCCGGGCACCGCGTCGAAGCAACGTGTTCACCGACTCCAACTCGCCGAGCAAAGCGGCTGCGTGAATAGCGCTGCCGGACTCCGCTCCGTGATCGCAAAGCATATCGATTAATGGAATCTGCTGTCGACATTCCCGCGGCACACTGCCAGTCGAGACCAGCATGAGTGTCTCGTTCAATGCGGATTGGTCCACGCCGGCGTCGATAATGACCTTGGCCACGTCAACAATATTGGCCGGCAAAGTGCCATGGCGAACCGGATTCTCGGCGACGAACTCCAACAGGGTCGGATTTCGAAAATAGTTTCCGCCTTCGAAGACCACGTGCTGACGCGCAAGCTTCGGATGTTGCTTCAGGTGCGCGCGCAAGCCAGCTACATCACCTGCATCGAGGAGGTCGACGGCGCGACGAAACAAAGGGTCTTCAATTCGCTCCTGATGCGGCAAATCCAGGTGATCCGAGAGCGCCGGCTTCTCAATATGCGCTTTCAATCTGGCCCAGCTGGGAAATCCGCACTCGCGAGCGATAGCGAGCTGCGCATCACTGAGGCGCAGATGGGCGTTGAAGATTTCAGCGTCCGTGGCGCGGCTGAACTGCGGGTGAAATTCCCTGAGCCGCTGGGCTACTTCTGGAGCGCGAGCGGTGTGCTCCTTGAGCAAGTCCTTGGCTTGGTACTTCAGATGGTCGAGGTTGGGATTCGACGGGAGGCGTCTTACCGGCATGACGAACTTCCTTTCGTACGCCCGAGGTCCGCATTCATGGGCAGAAAGTTAGTTCGTGAGAACGAATTGTTGTCATCAGGTGGACTTCTGTCCTTCCCGCGGACCGGATGCGCCCTTTTGCGCTCCGGCGATCTTACCATGGCGGCGGAGGGGGTGGCACTACGTCAATAGGGCCCCGCGCGGCCTGATTATGTGCGAGACGGCACCTGTCGCAAGTGACAGTTCCAAATCCTCGACGGTTGTGCTGAAGTGATTAGCGGACCTTTGGCAGCGGCAGGGTTGGCTTGCCCTCTTGAGTGTCTAGCACGCCCTCGGACAGTCTTGGAGAGAATATGAAAATCAAACTGGTTCTGTTTTTGGTTATTTCTTTTATGCTGGCGACCATTGCGTGCTCTGACTCGGGCACAAAGCCAGCCGCCACCACCGCTCAACCTGGCGTCGAAGAGGCAGTCAAAACTGCGGTTGATGCTTATGTCTACGGTTACCCGCTGGTCACGATGGACATGACACGCAGGCAGTTCACCAATGTGGCGACGCCGGACGCCGCTCATGCGCCGATGGGGCAGATCCTCAAGCTGCGGACGTATCCGGCGGTTGATAATCACGCCGTGACCGCTCCCAACGCCGATACGCTGTATACGATGACGTGGCTTGACCTGTCGAAGGAGCCGTGGATTCTAAGCGTTCCGGATATGGGGGATCGCTATTACCTGCTGCCACTGCTGTCTGGTTGGACGGATGTGTTTCAGGTTCCGGGCAAGCGCACCACTGGCGATAAGGCTCAGAAATATGCCATCACTGGACCGGGATGGTCAGGTACGCTTCCTGCAGGCGTTACCGAATACAAATCGCCGACGGCCATGGTGTGGCTCCTCGGCCGGATTTACTGCACCGGAACGCCCGACGACTATGCCAAGGTTCACGCCTTGCAGGACAAGTTCTCGCTGGTTCCGCTCAGCTCCTATGGCAAGCCCTACACGCCGCCGCCCGGCGAAGTCGATGCCAACGTCGACATGAAGAAGTCGGTCCGCGATCAAGTGGAGGCGCTCAGCGTGAACGACTACTTCAACTACCTCGCCAAGCTGATGAAGACCAACCCGCCCGCCGCTGCGGATGCACCCATGGTTGCCGAAATGGCCAAGATCGGGCTGGTACCTGGGCAGGAGTTCGATCCCAGCAAACTTGGGGCATTCGACAAAGAGGCAGTCAAAGCCGTTCCGAAACTAGCCCAAACCAAGATCATGGAGTACTTCAAACAGCTTCAGCCCGTCAACGGATGGATGTTCACCACCAAGACGGGCATTTATGGCACCGACTATTTGCAGCGGGCGTTAATCACCGCCATCGGACTCGGTGCTAACCGTCCCCAGGACGCGATTTATCCCACTGGTGAAAAGGATGGAAGCGGCAACGAGTTTGATGCCGCCTCGAAGAAGTACGTCGTTCACTTCGACAAAGGACAGATGCCTCCAGTCGACGGCTTCTGGTCGATCACGATGTATGACGACAAGTATTTCTTTGTGCCCAACCCGCTCAACCGCTACAACCTGAGCCAGCGCAACAAATTCATCACCAACGCTGACGGTTCAGTGGACCTGTACCTCCAGGCGGATTCGCCGGGCAAGGCGAAGGAAGCCAACTGGCTGCCTGCTCCGAAAGCTAAATTCATTCCGATGCTGCGCCTCTACTGGCCGAAGGAAACGCCGCCCTCAATCATTGACGGGACATGGAAACCGCCAGCTATCAACGAGGCGAAGGGCTAAGAATGTTCGAGCCGGGACGGCAAGACAGTAACTTTGCTTTGACTTGCCGTTCCCGGTTCAATGCTTCTGAACCTCGCACCGCTCACAGGCCCGTCATTTTCTCCAGCTTCTCTGGATAGCGAGCCCCTTGCACCGGGATGTTCGAGGCGGCGCTGTCGATTTCGAGCAGGTCCTCTGCCGTGAGTTCGATTGCCGCCGCGCCAATGTTCTCTTCGAGGCGGTGCAGCTTGGTCGTGCCTGGAATCGGAACGATCCATGGCTTTTGAGCGAGCAGCCAAGCGAGTGCAATCTGGGCAGGCGTCGCCTTCTTCCGCTTCGCGATATTGCCGAGCAGGTTGATTAACGCCTGGTTCGTCTTGAGCGCCTCCGGCGTGAAGCGAGGCAGGGTGCTGCGGAAGTCGGAGCTGTCGAACTTCGCATTCTCGTCGATCTTGCCCGTGAGGAAGCCCTTGCCGAGAGGGCTGAAGGGCACGAAGCCAATCCCAAGTTCCTCGAGCGTCGGGATTACTTCTTTCTCGGGGGTCCTTGTCCAAAGCGAATATTCGCTCTGCAGTGCAGTGAGGGGCTGGACGGCGTGGGCGCGACGAATTGTCTTGGCGCCTGCCTCGGACATTCCGAAATGCTTCACCTTGCCTTGCTGAATCAGTTCCTTCACCGCGCCGGCGACGTCTTCGATCGGCACGTTGGGGTCAACCCGGTGCTGATAGAGAAGGTCGATCGTCTCCACCTGCAGCCGCTTGAGCGAACCTTCGACGGCCTGCTTGATGTGTTCCGGGCGGCTATTCACCCCCGGCGCTCCCGGCCGATTATCGCTGCCACTCAGGTCGAAGCCGAACTTGGTGGCGATCACTACCCGCTCGCGGAATGGAGCGAGGGCTTCGCCGACGAGCTCTTCGTTGGTGAACGGACCGTACACTTCGGCGGTGTCAAAAAACGTGATGCCGCGCTCCACGGCGGCGTGGAGTAGAGAGATCATCTCCTGCTTGTCTTTGGGCGGGCCATAGGAAAAACTCATTCCCATACAGCCAAGTCCGATGGCCGATACTTCCAGATTGCTCTTTCCAAGTCTGCGCTTTTGCATTCCTACTCCTTATAAGTTCGAGGCCGGTCAAGATGCTGCCTTAGCACGCTAATCTAGATGCTCGAAAAGCGCTTCGATGTGCAGACCGCGCCAGTGCGCATACAAAATGGGCCAACTGCGGACAAATTCGTCGGACTAATTTAGTGTTGCTTGCGACGGGGAACAACGGCCGAAAAACGCAGAGCGACGCCAACTATCATCGAATCCGAGGGATACTTAGACCTCGGACGATTTCCATGTCTTCATCCGCGCTGGCAGAATCTCGAGACCTCACACGGCGCATCCTCCGGATACAAGCCATCACCATCGGCTGGATGACGATGGAAGCCGCGATTGCTCTCGCCGCGGCATGGCGCGCCCACAGCCCAGCACTGCTCGCATTTGGCGGAGACAGTGCCATTGAACTTCTCTCCGCGATGGTTGTTTACTGGCGCTTCCGATCCAACGGAAGCGGCGAGCACGCCGAACAATCGGCAACCAAAATCACGGGAGGGCTGTTGTTCGCGCTGGCAGCGTACGTCGTGCTGGTTGCCGCACTCGCGCTGCTAGGACATCGCGAAGCGAGGCCGAGCCTGCTTGGGATTGGGGTGTTAGTCGTGGCGGCCATCGTGATGCCGCTTCTGGCGCGGCAAAAGCGCCGGTTGTCCTCGGCGACGAACAGTGCGGCCCTGCGAGCGGATGCGACGGAATCCGCCCTTTGTGGCTACTTGTCGATCATCGCACTCGCGGGGCTGGTGGCGAACGCTTTCTGGGGAATCACCTGGGCCGATCCTGTCGCCGCGCTGTGCCTGGTGCCGCTGATTGTAAGCGAAGGCCGGCAGGCGCTCAAAGGCAGGCCATGCGCCACTTGCTGATGCTTCCTGGCCGGAAGCGACGTCGATGACTGCGGCGGATCGGGCCACCCAGCAGGTTTTGTTTACCGCATTCGGAGGGCTAAACTTGCAGCAGCCGGCAATTACCGTCTATCGCCCGAAATGGGAGGCTGGCGAAGCTTAGAACTGAAATCGGGCTCGCGGAGCTTAACAGGAGGAGCCGATGCCTGGATGGGTATTTATAATCGCGCTCGTCGTCCTCTACGTGGCCCTGACGCAGTGGCTACTGCCAAAGCTCGGGGTTCCCACGTGAAGGATCAGGCGCGGCGTCGAGTCTCGACCCGAAGCTACTCACGAACCAGGTTCATCCGCCGGTCGGCCGCCTTCAGCCGACAAAGACTGCCCGAGCTAGGCACACACGACCCACTCATGCCGCGGATGCCGGCTGCGGCGGCTGCACCGTCCGCCGGAATGACTCTACCGCCGCGCGGTGCCGAAACATCTGGTCGCTACCCAACTGCATGCCTTCCCGCTCCTGCCAATGGGTCTCGCACAGCGGCACGTTATTCCAGGTCACCGCCGTCATGCCGATCGACTGGCAGATGGCGCAGGCTTGTTCGTCATTGTTGCTTTGCACGATATTCTTCTCCTTAAGTAGCCACCGTTGAAGCCGGCCGCCAATAAAGTGCCAACTGAATATGAGAAATGCGTACTACTGACCTATCGGACGAGCGGAGGCCGGAGATAAGGCTCCGGATCAAAATTCACCGCATCATCACCATCCTGATGAGGTGCTCGGAGGCCCGCATTAGAGTGATCCAATAATTCAGACGAGGACCACAATCGCGTAAAGCACGTACGCGACCAATGTCATGATTTATGCTCTTGTGTGTTAACGCTGAAATCGGATGGAAGTTTCTGTTTGCAACGCGTGAGGTTCATCGTAGTTCAGGCGGAACACATATGAGTACTACTTGCAGGACAGCTTGCGATGCGATGGGCCGCGATGACCTTCGGCACGCTCTCGAAATGTTCGCCAAGAAGCGCCCCCGGACGGGGAAACTTTTTCACTTGCAATCAGCTTCTGGAATAAGTCAGCCTAAGAGCGCGAGAACGATAGGCACAATCTTCGTTGACTAAACTGATGGGGGGATCTAATGAAATTGCGCGTTACCGCTGCTGTCCTGGTCATTTTTGCGTTGGCCGGCGTTACGGTTGCCGAGGACAAGACTAAAGCCGCCGAGGCTGCGGCCGAAGCCTGGTTGGAACTGCTGGATTCGGGACATTACGCGCAAAGCTGGCAGGATTTTTCGTCGATGTTCAAGGCGGCGGTGGGCGAAAAAGAGTGGGAGCAGCAAATGAGAGCGGTCCGCACGCCGTTGGGCGAGATGATCTCCCGCAAAGTCAGGTCGGCGGACTTTGCCACGCAACTGCCGGGCGTGCCGGATGGACAGTATGTCGTAATTCGCTACGAAACCAGCTTCGCCAATAAGAAGTCTGCGATCGAGACGGTGACGCCGATGCTCGATAAAGATGGGCAGTGGCATGTGTCGGGATATTTCATCAAGTAGGGCGTGGCAATTAGTAACTAGCAACTAGTAACTAGCTAAAGCAAATCGGGAGTAGGTATCTATTGAAACATGATCGCCTCAGCCCAGGCGCTTCTTTCTCTTCACCGCTCGATCAATCAAAAGCGCTGTCACCATCAAGACCATAAACCAGCAAGCACTGTCGACAACCATCTCGGTGCCTAGCAGAGACCCCAAGTCGGGCCCGAGGAATCCCGGCTGCGGGTGGGGATGCAACCATCCCCAAACATATAGTCCGGGAGTTGGCAAACCGTGCTGCATCAGCAGCCCGTCCGCAAGAAATGAGAGCGGGACACAAACGACTGCAGCGATCACCGTTAGAACAATGAGCAATACTTCATCTTTAATCATGTTCTACGTTTTCAATTAGCGATTCTGTCAAGCTTATCTCGCCATGAGATTGCGGCTGCGCTGTCCCTACAGCGAAGACCTCTCGCAGTTCCCAATTCGGGAAAAATACACACAAGTTGTACGCTGATCATATGATCAGAGTTGACACTGCTCTTCGCGAAGTTTATACCGGAGATGTCTGGTAGTTGGGAAGCGCGGTGAAAATCCGCCACTGCCCCGCAACTGTAAGCGCGGAGGTCCAGCCAGCAAGCCACTGGAGCGAGGGCTCTGGGAAGGCGGCTCGGGACCGATGAGGCGCAAGTCAGGAAATCCGGCCAGGCACTTACCTTTACTGTCCGATCCGACCTCGATGGGAGGGTCAATCGGCATCTTGACGACCGCCGTATCAGGGTCTCTGGAAATTTAGCTGCACGAGCTTTCCCGTCCGAGATGTGACTTGTGCGCGGGATGAAGTATGTCTGCGGGACAAAGTATATCGGCAGGACAAAGTACATCGAATGAGGCGAGCCGCAGGATTGTCCTGGTGATCGGCGGGGTTCGCAGCGGGAAGAGCCGCTACGCGCAGGAATTCGCCGAACACGGCAAACGGGTTGCGTTTCTGGCCACGGGGCAGGCCTGTGATGACGAGATGCGCGATCGCATCGCGCGCCATCGCGCCGAGCGGCCAGCCGGCTGGACAACCATTGAAGCTCCGATTGCCCTCGAATACGCGCTCGCGCAGTGCGGCGACGGCCAGTTCGACACTATCGTCATCGATTGCCTCACCATATGGACTGCCAACCTGATGGAGCACGAAGCGTCGGACGCCGATCGCGTGCTGGCTCATGCCGATCGCCTGGCCCAGTTGCTGCGCGGCGTTCCGGCTGCCGTGATTCTGGTTTCCAATGAAGTAGGCAGCGGCATCGTCCCCGACAACGAGATGGGGCGGCTCTATCGCGATCTGCTGGGCGGCATGAATCAGCGCATCGCTGCTGCCGCGGACGAAGTCATCCTCATGGTCGCCGGATGCCCGCTAGTGATCAAGCAGCCGGCACGGCCGATGGAGGCGCGGGCGTGAAGGGCTTCGTCATTGCCGGGACCGCCTCAGGAGTCGGCAAGACGACCATTACAGCCGCGCTGCTGGCGGCTTTGCGAGCGCGAGGACTCACGGTCCAGCCCTTCAAATGTGGCCCCGACTACATCGATCCGGCGCACCACACCGCTCTGGCAGGACGTCCTTCCTACAACCTCGACACCTGGATGTTGCCGGCTGCGACCAACCTGGCCATCTTCCGCAAAGCTATGCGCCACGCCGACGTTGCCGTGGTGGAAGGCGTCATGGGGCTGTTCGATGGCGTGAATGGAAGCTCCGACGAAGGCAGCACAGCGGAGATCGCAAAGCTGCTGGGCTTGCCGGTGGTGCTGGTGGTGGAAGCCTCGAATGCGGCGCGCAGTGTGGCCGCCACCGTAAAAGGTTTCGCCGAGTTCGATCCCGAGCTTCGGCTGCTGGGCGTTATTTTGAACGGACCTGCGGGACCGTCGCATGTGAAGTTGCTGTGCGATGCGATTGCTCTTATCGGCGTACCAGTGCTGGGATGGTTCCCAAAGCTAACCGAGTTGGCGCTACAAGAACGTCATTTGGGATTAGTCACCGCGGGTGAGAAAACATGGAACGCTGAGCAGGTCGCAGTTTTGATTCGCGCAGTGGAAAGTCACATCGAGTTGGATCGCTTGCTGGCAAGCTGCGACATCATCGCCTAAAGGTGAAGAGCCGCAAGCAATGCGCCGTCGCGAACTCCAGCGATCAAAACGGCAGTGTCTCCATAGGAATCGCAAAGGACCGGGCTTTTTCCTTCTACTACCAGTCTTCGCTCGACGCATTGCGCGCGGCCGGCGCGGAGCTGGTCGAAGTCAGTCCGCTATCGGATGCGTCACTGCCGGCGAATCTTGACGGCCTTTATCTCGGCGGCGGCTATCCGGAAGTCTTCGCCGAAGAGCTTGCCGCGAATCGTCGTTTCCTGGAATCGGTTCGCCAGTTTGCGGAAAGCGGACATCCCGTCTATGCCGAATGCGGCGGCCTGATGTACCTCGCTAAAGACTTGCAGACCGTGGACGGACGCCATCATGCCATGGCTTCTGTCCTGCCGCTTTCGGTCGAGATGCTGGATCGCCTCGACGGATTCGGCTACACCGAGGTCGATGTGCAGGACGATTGCCTGGTGGGGACGCGAGGCACTCGCCTGCGCGGCCACAGTTTTCACTACTCGCGCGTGACCCACTCCGGCGATATCAGGCGGCGATACCATACCCGGCGCGTGCTCACCGGAACCGAAGAGCGCGAAGGCTATTGCGTGGGCAACGTGCTCGCCAGCTACATCCACCTCAGCTTCGCGGCCAGTCCGGAAGCGGCGGCCCACTTTACTCGCTGCTGCCGGCAGGCGCAGGTGGGGGCGTTATGAGGAAGCTCTGGCGCTGCCTTCCGCTGTTTCTCGCGCTGACCTCGTGCGCCTGGGCAGTTCGCTGGGAGCGCGACGATGCCGGACGTTCGGTGGCCCTGCCCGATCAGGTTCATCGCGTGGTCAGCCTGTCGCCCAGCCTCACGAATACGGTTTATGCGCTGGGGGCCCAGGCCGATCTGGTCGGCATCACCAATTACACGGTCTATCCGCATGAGGCTGCCAGCGAAAAGCCTAGCGTTGGAGCTGTGGTCAATCCTTCGCTGGAAAAGATCGTAGCCTTGCATCCCGACATCGTCCTGGCACTACCCGAGTTCAACGGCGCGGAAACTATTCATGGACTGGAACGCATCGGCATTCCGGTTTTTCTGTTCAACACCGGCAATCTTTCCAACATCTATCGCACCGTCGAACAGGTAGGTCAGATCATGGGACGCGAACGCGAAGCAACCGCGCTGATCGCCAATCTGCGTGTCCGCGAGAGCAAGGTGCGGGAACAATCGGCTGGCAAGGTCAAGCCCACAGTACTGCTGGTGCTGTCGATTGACCCGCTGATCACCGCCGGAAGGAATGCCTTCATCACCGAAATGATTTCGGCCGCCGGAGGCAAATCCGTGACCGACGACCTGTCGCAAGACTGGCTGCACCTGAACGTTGAAGCCATTCTGCCCAAGAAGCCGGATTACATCATGCTGATGCAGCGCGGTCCGGTCACGTTGAAGGACATGCAACAACGCGCGGGCTGGAGCTCGCTGGAGGCGGTCCGTCGCGGCCGGGTGATCATCGCCGACGAGCGCATCCAGATCCCCGCGCCGGTCGCATTTGAAGGTTTGGAGGATTTAGCCCGGCAGATACATGCCGTGCAATCTCACTGAGATGGCCTGGACAACCACAACTGAATTCATCGGGTGTACGGGAAGCGCGGTGAAAATCCGCCACTGCCCCGCAACTGTAAAGGACGAAGCCCAAACTGTCGAAAACCACTGCGCCCAGCGGGAAGGTGACAGTTGTGTCCTGAGTCAGGAGACCGGCCCGGTGAGCAACCTGAAACTCTTCCGAGGGGGAAGGTTATGCAACGCACTATTACTATTTTTCTTTTTCTGCTGCTGGTGTTTTCCATTCCAGCCTGGCCGGCTGAGTCGGCTATCTCCGGAACCGTCACCGATTCCTTAGGTGCTGTCATTCCCGGAGCCACCGTAGTACTGATGCAGGGCGGCAAAGATATCCAGACCGCCAAGTCCAGTCCCGAAGGAAAGTTTCAATTCAAAATTGAGCAGGCCGGCCGATATGCCGTGCGGGCGGAGGCCAAAACGTTCGCCGCCTCCACCAGCCAGGAAGTTTTTGCCGAGCCCACACATAGCGTGGACATGACGCTGACGCTTTCGCCGTCCGTGATCGCGCAAAACATTGTGGTTACGGCCACTGGACTGGAAACCCCGGAGGCGCAGACTGGCACGTCGATCAGCGTCATCAGCGAAACCGATCTAAGCACCCGGATCGACTTGCAAAGCACGCTGCGCGACCAGCTTGGCGGGCAGACCTCGCAGAGCGGGCAGATGGGCGCGCTGACCGCGGTCAACGTTCGCGGCGGCCCTAGCGACGCCAACAAAGTCCTGGTTGACGGTATTCCCATCAACGACATCGGCGGCAACGTGGATTTTTCCTACCTGCAGGCCGATGGGTTTGACCGGGTTGAGTTCCAGCGCGGCCCCAACAGCGCGCTTTATGGCTCCGATGCCCAGGCCAGCGTCATCAGCATCACTTCGCAGCATGGCGAGACACCCTTGCCGCTGTTTACCTTAGGCGCCGACGGCGGGACGTTCGGCACCTATCACGAAGACGGCAGCGTGGGCGGGTACTGGAAGCGTTTCGATTATTTTGGCGGCTATTCGGGATACGGCACTCAGAACAGCACTCCTGACAGCGCGTTCCATCGAGATGTCTATATGGCCAACCTGGGCTTCCAGATAACCCCGAATACCAGCCTGCGGGCCACCGCGCAGCGGGCCGTAACCGGATACGACTCGGCCAATCAGATTGCCGCTTACGGCATTCCCGACGATGCGGCCAGCAACCAGCAGAACACCATCTTCGGCGTGACGCTGGACAACCATGCCACGTCGCGCTGGCACAACCTGCTGAGCTACGGCGGAGTGCGGTTGCGTTCGGAGTACAACGACTGGGCGCCTACGGGAATTCCGTACGACCCTTACGGCCTCGGCTACCCGTCGTACTACCTTGGGGCTCCCGTCACCCAACAAGGCGCCAATGGATACAGCATCACCCCGGCTGCGGTTGCGGCCATTGCGCCCGGATTGGCCTATCCCGGTCAGGCCATCTTTCAATACGCGGGCAACTATCCGGAACTGTCGTCGTACCTCACCAATACCAATACTGTCTACGCGCAAACCGACTACCGGGTGAATGAGAAGCTTACCGCGCTGTTCGGCTTTCGCTACACCAACGAAAGCGGTTTCACCTACAACCCGTTTGAGGGACTGGAAAACACCGACCGCAACAATTTCAGCTACCTGATGGAAATTCAGGGAGGGCTGTGGAACCGGCTGTTTTACACGCTGGGCGGAGGAATTGAAAACAACGCGGTATTTGGGACCGCCAACACACCGCGCGCCTCGCTGGCCTATTACCTGGTGCGCCCCGGCAATGGCCACATCTTCAGCGGGACCCGGCTGACCTTCAACTTCGCCAAAGGTATCAAAGAGCCCAGCATCTATTACCAGAACAACTCGCTATACGGGCTGCTAAGCAATACCTCTCTGGTTCCCAATGGTCCTCAACTGATAGCGCAGTACCACATTCACCCTTTCCTGGCGGAGGATTCGCGAACTTACGACGGCGGCGTCCAGCAACAGTTGTTCGGCGGCAAGGCTCGCCTCTCGGTTGCCTACTTCCACAACGAGTTCACCAATCAGGCCGAATACATCGACGGCAGCGGCCTGGCGCAACTGGGCGTCCCGGCAGAAGTCGCTCAAGCGCTGAACTACTTTGGAGCGGGGGTCAACACTCTGGACTATCGCGCGCAAGGCGCCGAAGTGGGCTTCCAGTACCAGGTCAACCGCAAAGTCATGATCCGCACCGGATGGACTTATACCGACGCCGTGGTACAGCAGTCGTTTGCCAGCAGCGCCTTGCAGCCCGCCATCAATCCACTGTTTCCCGGCGTTCCTATTGGAGCGTATTCCCCGCTGATAGGAGCCAGGCCATTCCGCATCGCTCCCAATAGCGGATTTGCCGGAGTGGACTGGACGGCGCACCGCTTCCTGGTTTCGGCCATGGGGACCTTCGTCTCCCGCCGCGACGATAGCACCTTTCTGATTGACACCAACTTCGGCAACACCCTGCTGCTGCCCAACCGAAATCTGGACTCCGCCTATCAGAAAATTGATTTGTACGGCAGCTACCAGATCAAGAAATACCTCAGCGCTTATGCCTCGCTGTCGAATATTTTGAACCAGCATTACCAGGAAGTGTACGGGTATCCCGCTCTGCCCTTCACCATCCGGTCGGGAATCAAGTTCACCTTCGGAGGCGAGTCGTGGAAGCTCAACTGAAAACCCCTCTCAAGCTGAGTGCGGCGATCCAGCGGGCCATGGCCGATATTCGTGCGATCGACGATGGCCGCAGGCAGCAAGCGCAGAAACACCTGGATTGCCTGACCAAGCCGCTGGGCAGCCTGGGTCAACTGGAAGCCGTGGCGGCGCAATACGTCGCCTGGCGCGAAGAAGATGTTCCGCGAATTGCGGGTAAAGCGGTATACGTCTTTGCCGCCGATCATGGCATTACCGACGAGGGCGTCAGCGCCTATCCCCGCGAAGTGACGCAGCAAATGGTCCGCAACTTCCTGAACGGTGGAGCGGCCATCAACGTTCTGGCGCGGCATACCCAGTCTGACATTGTGGTAGTCGATGTAGGAGTGGACGCCGACTTCGCCGATGTCGCGGGATTGGAGCACCGCAAAGTGCGGCGCGGGACCCGCAACTTTGCCCGCGAAGCCGCCATGTCGGAAGCCGAGCTCAATGCCGCACTCCAGGTGGGCATCGATCTGGCTGCCGAAGCCAGCGCCCAGGGTCGCACTCTGATCGCGCTCGGCGAGATGGGCATCGGCAACACCAGTGCGGCCACCGCCATCACAGCCGCGCTCACCGGACGTGCGGTCTCCGAACTAACCGGAGCGGGCACTGGTCTCGACGACCAGCGGCGCGTGTCGAAGTCGCAGATCATCGACAAAGCTTTGCGGCTGCATTTCGGAGATTACCCAACCACCAGGCCGGACGCGCTCGAAGTGCTGGGCTGCGTTGGCGGTCTGGAGATCGCCGCCATCGCAGGCATGGTGCTGGGCGCGGCGGCCAAGCGCATCGCCATCGTCATCGACGGATTCATTTGCACTGCCGGAGCCGCCATCGCCTGCTCCATTGCGCCCAACGCGCGCGGCGCCATCTTCGCCGGACATCTTTCGCAGGAGCCCGGACACCGTGCCCTGCTCGATCACATGCAGCTACGGCCGCTGGTGCAGTTGGATATGCGGCTGGGCGAAGGCACCGGCGCAGTGCTGACCTTCCCCCTGATCGAGTCGGCGATACGGATTTACAACGAGATGGCCACCTTCAGCTCGGCCGGAATCAGCGAGGCATCACCAGCGTGAGGAGCTTGCGCCAATTTGCCGCGGCGGTGCAGTTCATGACACGGATTCCCGTGCCCGCCTTCCGCTTTGAGCCCGGCATGGTGCTGGGCGGCGCAAAGTTCTTTCCCTTGATTGGAGCTGTGGTCGCGCTGGGCGGCATCGCCATCGAACGCGGTCTGCGCTCGCACTTGCCGCAGAGCGTGGTTGCCGTAGCTGTGCTGGCGTATCTGGTCGCAATCACCGGTGGCTTTCACGAAGATGGACTTGCCGATACCGCCGATGCTCTGGGCGGCGGATGGACCAAAGCGCGCATGTTGGAAATCATGCACGACAGCCGTATCGGCAGCTTCGGCACCCTGGCCATCGCGTTGTCGCTGCTGGCGCGCTGGGCGCTGCTTTCCGCCATGCCGGTGGCGCGCTTCCCTTTCTATTTGCTCACCGCCCATGTTCTGTGCCGCTGGACCACGTTGCCCATGGGCGCATTCATGAACTCGGCGCGCAGCGACGGCCTGGGCGCCAAGCTGGCCCACAAAATTCCAATGTCGTCGGCCATGATTGGCTCGCTACTGGCATTCCTCATCGCGGGTTGGGCGTTGCGCCTGCACGCACTGGTTCCAATCGCTGTAGTTTGCCTGGTCACGCTGCTCAGCGGCTGGTATTACCGCTCGCAGATTGGCGGAATCACCGGCGACTGCTTTGGTGCAACCAATCAGCTGGCGGAAATCGCCGTGTATGTCTGCGGGGTATGGTCATGAGCCGCACGCGCAAATCGGCCTCGCCTGCACGTTGCATCCTGGTCCTGGTGCGGCACGCGCATACCGACATGGCAGGACGTTTCTGCGGACACATCGACCCGCCGCTTAGCGCGCAGGGTCGCGCTCAACTTTCGGACTTGAACCGCCGGCTCAGGGGCTTCTCCGTGGACCGCATTTTCAGCAGCGATCTCGAACGCGCTCGCCAGACGGCGGAATCCGTTGCCCAGCGCCGCCGCCTGCCAGTACATTCAGCTCGTTTCTCTCCGTGAGCTTGCCTTCGGGAGCTGGGAGGGATTGGATTGGAACCAAGTCGTTGCGCGCAACTCCGCATTCGCGCAACAGTGGCTTGACCTGAATCCTACCCTGGCCGCTCCCGAAGGAGAGGAGTTCGAGGACTTCCGCAAGCGCATTCATGCGGCGATGGACCACATCGCGATGCAGGTCCAGAACGGCTGCGCGCTGGTGGTGACCCATGCCGGCGTCATCCGCACCTTTCTGCAAGACCGAGACCTGGCGCAGGCCGGCCAGGGTCCGGGCGACTTTGCCAAATACGATTACACCTCTTGCTGGGAAGTTTGGCGTGAGGCAGGACAGTGGCGTTTGCCGCGCGAAAACCACCAAAGCATCACGGTGTCAAGTGACGAACGACGGCTAGTGAGTGATTGAGGACACATATCTTGGCTGCGCGACCGACATATCGTCAGGTAAGCCCGAAGCCAGGGGTAAAGCCGGTATCAGGGCCGGGAGGATTGGTTGAAGCAGTGGCGTTAAAGGTCGAAGCCAAACACGACAGCGGACGCGGACAGCCGCACCCAGGCTTGGGTAGTCAGCCGCAACTGGGCAGCCGGGTCCGCACCAATACGGTCAACCTGATTCTGCTGGTCGCGCTGGTGCTCTCCATCGTACTCGCCACCAGCCTGGGAGCGGTTCGCCTGCCAGTCGCTGCCGTGCTCCACGCTTTCCTTCACCCCTTCAACGCCGGTGAGGCGGGCGAGATTATCTTCGCTTTACGCCTGCCGCGCGTACTGGCCGCCGCTCTGGTAGGAGCTGCTCTGTCGGCGACCGGAGTTCTGTTTCAAGGCCTGTTTCGCAATCCCTTGGCCGATCCGTTTGTGCTGGGTACGTCGGGCGGCGCGGCACTGGGCGGTGCTATTGGCATCTTCCTGATTCCCACACTTTCCTTCGCCGGCTTCAGCGCGACCGCGGTGCTGGCCTTCGTGGGCTCGGTGCTGACCATGATCCTGGTGTGGTATCTGGCGCGCACCAGCGGCAGCTTCGCCATGGAAACTTTGCTGCTCGCAGGCTTCGCCATCGGCACCATGCTGAATGCGGCGACGGTTGCCTTCGAGCTGCGCGAGGAAGCTTCCAGCTCCGGCTTGCGCGTGCTGGCTGCCTGGCTGCATGGACAGCTCAGCATTCCCGACTGGAAACAGCTCGGCCTGATCGCCCCTCTCACTATTGGCGCCATCGTGGTCGCCCTGCCATTGGCGGGGCGGCTGAACACCCTGGCCCTGGGGGAGGAGTATGCCTCGCAACTGGGTGTGCATGTGGGCCGGGTCCGCGTGGGCACCGTGATTATTGGATCGCTGCTGACCGCAGCCGCGGTATCGCTGGGCGGCCTTATCGGATTCGTCGGACTGCTGGTGCCCCACTTCCTCCGCATCCTGATAGGACCTAATCATGTTCGCCTGCTGCCGGCCGCGGCCTTGGGCGGCGCAACTTTCCTTATCCTGGCAGACACGCTGGCCCGTACTGCGTTCGCGCCCACGGAAATTCCCGTCGGCGTCTTCACCGCGTTTTTGGGCGGCCCTGCTTTTCTGTATCTCCTCCATCGCCGTTCGCGGGAGTCTGGTCAATGACCTCCAGCATTCTTGAATTCCGGGACGTTTCCTTTTCGCGCGGTCCGCGCCTGCTCCTGGACCGCATGTCGTTCAGCATCGAGACCCAGGAAATGGTCGCCCTGATCGGGCCCAACGGCGTAGGCAAGACCACGATGCTGAAGCTGGCCTCGCGGCTGTTGCAGCCCGATGGCGGAAGCATCCTGCTGCAAGGCAAGCCGCTGCCCGACTGGTCGCGCCAGCATCTGCCGCGTTCCGTGGCTCTGGTGCCTCAGGAGCTGGAGCTGCCTTTTAACTTCCGCGTAGAGGAAATCGTCGCCCAGGGCCGTGTGCCGTACCTGCCGCTGTTCGGCGCCGGCACGGACCAGGACCATCAAGCCATCGAACACGCGATGGAAGCGGTTGACATCGTGAGACTGCGTCACCGCATTTACTCGCAACTGTCGGGCGGCGAGCGCCAGAGGGTGAAAATCGCCATCGGCCTGGCGCAACAGCCCAAGCTCATGCTGCTTGACGAGCCTACTCAGCATCTGGATGTCGGCCGCCAGATTGAGTTGATCGCCCTGTTGCGGCGGCTCAACCAGCAAGGCATCACCATCATCGCCGCCGTGCACGACCTGAATCTGGTGGCGGAAAACTTTTCCTCCGCCATCCTGCTTACCCCCGAACCGTCGTGGATCGCGGGCTCGACCGCCGAGGTCATGCAACCTGAACTTTTGGGACGCGCCTTCTGCGTCAGCCAGTCAGACCTGGCTCAATACTGTGTCTCGCCACCTTCCGATGGACTGGCACAAGTCTGGTAAGGATTTGCTTTGACAGCGCGCCGCACCTTCTTCGCGATCTTCACCGCAGGCGCCCTGGTTTTGTGGTTTGCACTCTTAGCCCCAGCGCAAAGCCCGAGCACCTCGTTGCGAGGCACCATTTCCGACCCTTCGGGAGCAGTCATTGCTTCCGCCCAAGTTTCGCTGGTCAATAACGAGAACGGCTTCACGCAGTCTCGCACCGCCGACGCCGGCGGAGCCTACCAGTTTCCCCAGCTTCCTCCCGGCAAGTACACGGTTGCCATCGATGCGACGGGATTTGCCCGCGAGTCGAAAGTGGTGGAGCTGCTGATCAGCCAACCCGCAACCCTTAACTTCGCGCTGTCGATCGAGGCTGCCCCTACCAACGTCAGTGTCAGCAGTCAGGCGCCTGCACTGAACGCTACTGATGCCACCATGGGAAATGCCTTTAACAGCGCTACCATTCTCGCGCTTCCGGTGGAAGGCGATATTCCCGATCTGCTCAGCCTTCAACCAGGAGTTTTGTATCTCGGCCTGCATAACGATCAGAGTCACGACAGCCGCAGCGGCAGCGCGGAAGGCGCGCGATCAGACCAGAACAACTCCACTCTGGACGGCCTTGACAACAACGACCAGGTACGCGCGTACGCCTTCACCGGAGTGCTGCGCTCCACTCTCGACTCAGTGCAGGAGTTTCGCGTCAGCACTGCCGGCTTCAACGCCGAAACCGGACGCTCTTCGGGAGCGCAAATCAATATTGCCACCAAGAGCGGCACCAACGATTTTCACGGCAGCGTTTATGGCCGTACGCGAAACTTAATCTCCCCGGCTAACGATTGGTTCAACAAGCAGGCAGAGCTGGCGCAAGGCTTGCCTAACGTTCCCGGCAGCCTCGATCGCAATGCCTATGGCGCGTCGCTGGGCGGTCCCATCAAGAAAAACAAGCTGTTTTTCTTTACTACGTACGAAGGCGAGAAGATCGACGAAAACCAGCAGATGACGATGATTGTGCCCACGGCCTCGCTGCGCGCCGGCGAAATCAAGTATCCCACTACCGCAGCCAACGGAGCCTCCCAGATCGTTACCTTGAACAAGGCGCAGATCGCTTCCATGGACCCGAACTGCACTACCACCGGAACCTGTCCCTGGGGACCGGGTGTTGATCCGCATTCGCTGGCGGCCTTCAACCAATATCCCTTGCCCAATGGTTATTCCGCCGGCGATGGCCTGAATACCGCTTCCTATACCTGGTCGGCACCAGCGCCGGCTACGTTGAATACCTACATCACCAGGGTCGATTATTCGTTGTCCAGCCGGAACTGGTTGTTCGTCCGCGGCAATCTGCAAAAAGACAGCTTGTTGAGTCCGCCGCAGTTTCCTGGCCAGCCTGCCAGCGCCACGAACTCGAGCGACAGCAAGGGAATTGCCGCGGGCCTGAACTCCACCATCTCCCCCACCCTGGTGAACAGCCTGCGCTACAGCTACATACGCCAGGGCTACGCCACCTATGGAATCGGCCAGGGATCGTATGCAAATTTCTACGGCATGAGCACCATCAACGCCCAGACCCGCACCACCATCGTCGATGTGCCGGTGCAGAATCTGGTCGATGACCTGACCTGGACGCATTCGCGCCACACTCTGCAATTCGGCGCCAACTATCGCCTCATTCACAATCAGAGCAACAGCAATGCCCTGTCCTACAATTCCGCCGTCACCAACTCCTATGCGCTGGTTGACGCCGGTATCGTGGGCACCGGGCAAAGTTTCGATCCCACGATGTTCGGCTTTCCTTCGGTCAACCCCAACTTCGCCGGTTCGTACAACTTCTCCATGACCAACCTGGCCGGCCTGCTCGACTATGTCACCGCGCAGTCCAACTATCGCGTGTCGGGCAATGGCCAGTCGGGATCGCTGCTGCCGACGGGAGCGATGATCGACCGCGATTTCAAGAACAACGAATTCGAGTACTACGTTCAGGATTCCTGGCGCGTCAAGCCGAACCTGACCATCAACTTCGGACTGCGCCACACCTTGTTGCAGACTCCTTACGAGGTCAATGGCCAGCAGGTAGCGCCCACCACTAATCTGTGGAATTGGTTTGAAACTCGGGGCGCGCAAGCGGCCCTGGGCAATAGTGTGCAGCCTCCCATTTCGTTCGCGCCTTCTGGCCAGGGGCGCGGACTTGCAGCCCTATTGGCCCATGCAGCTGACCAACTTCGCTCCCCACTTCTCCTTTGCCTACTCCCCCAATGTGGGACCTGGATTCTGGCGCAAGCTGTTGGGCAGCGGCGGTAACAGCGTGCTGCGCGCCGGTTATGGCAAGTACTACGACCACTACGGCGAAAGCATCGTCAATCTCTTCAACGAGTACGGTTCCTATGGCCTGACCGACAGCATCACCAATCCGACGAATGTGTTGACCCCCGACACCTCGCCGCGCTTTACCGGCATCAACAACATCCCGAACCTGACCGGCTCGCCCGAGCAGAGCGTCAGCTACCCGGCGCTCTCACCCACCAACCCGCTGACCACGGGATTCGCCATCACCCACGGCATCGACAACAACATGCAGACGCCGTACTCGCATGTAGTGAATGTTTCGTGGCAGCGCCAACTGCCGAGCGGTTTTGTTCTGGAAGCCGCCTACCTGGGACGATTCGGCCGTCACCAGTTGCAGCAGATCGATCTGGCACAACCGTTGGACCTGGTCGATCCGAAGTCAGGTCAGGATTATTTCTCCGCCGCCGCCCAGCTTTCCAAAGACGGCTACGCCGGCCAGACCACGGTCGCGCCTATCCAATACTTCGAGGACATGTTCCCCAGTGCGGCCACCGGCGGCATGAGCGCCACCCAGAACATCTACAACACCATCTGGAAATACAACCTGGGCAACGAGACCGGCGCGCTCTACGCGCTCGATATTCTCTGCTATCCCGCGTGCGCCGGCCAGACGGGGAAATTCTGGGCCACGCAGTTTGCCAGCATGTATAGCTGGGCTTCCATTGGCGACAGCAACTACAACGGCGGCCAGGTGGTCCTGCGCCATGCCATGAGCCACGGGATGCAGATGGAATTCAGCTACACCTACGCCAAGTCGCTCGACATGGGCTCCGATGACGAACGCACGGTGTATTCCTCCAGCACGGGAAGCACGGTGGGCAGCAGCTTCAGCGCGATCCTGAATGCCTGGAATCCGGCCCTCAGCTACGGGCCGTCCGACTACGACATCCGCCACCTGATCACCGGCAGTTGGGTTGCGGACCTGCCGTTCGGCAGCGGAAAGCTGGTGGCCGGCAACGCCGGTCACGGTTTGAATCGCATCATCGGCGGCTGGCAGGTGTCGGGCGTCGGCCGCTGGACCAGCGGACTACCCTTCAGCGTCATCAGCGGCGCGGGCTGGGGAACCAATTGGCTGGAGAAAAGCAACATGATCCAGACCGGCCCCATCCAGACCGGCACGTACATTAACCAGAATGGTGCGCCGGATGTTTTCGCCAACGCGGCACAGGCGTTGGCCAGCCTGCAAAATCCCTATCCCGGTGAAGCCGGCCAGCGCAACAACTTTCGCGGCAATGGCTACTTCGGAATCGATGCCCGCCTTGCCAAGACCTGGACGCTAGGCGAACGCGTGGGAATGCAATTCGCCTGGGATGTTTTTAACGTCACCAATTCGGTGCGCTTCGACGTGAATCCCCTGAACTCGCTGCAGAACCTTACTACCAGCGGCTCGTTCGGCGTCTACGGCGCAACTCTCACCACTCCACGAGTGCAGCAGCTTTCGCTGCGGGTGTCCTTCTGAAACGCTGCCCTATCATTCCCTTCACATCTCGTCATCGCGACGGCGGCGACGCGGAGCGCAGCATCGGCCACCCCTGCAACTGCTCCAGATATTTCATGGCAATTCGCGATGAAGCATGCGTTGCCGCAGCGCATTCCCTTCCAATTTCGCGCTTGTGGGCCAGCGGGAAATACCGCACGATAGGTCACGGCGAAATCACTGCATCGGCAAGGGTAATTCCCGTTTTGGGAATAACCGCGAATTATTCTCCCACAATGCCTTGATTTCGCTTTGGACACTTCCAAACTGAGCATATGATATGACTGAAATGAAGGGACCCGCTACCTTATTCGCGCAGATCGAAACGACTGACGAGTCTGCACAGCCGTGTCACCCGCGCCCTGGCTCTACAGCTCATTCAAGGAGAGCGCAGTGGCCAATTAATCGCCTTCCCCAACGAAGCCGAGTTGTGCCGGCAGCTGGGCGTCAGCCGTAGCATCCTGCGCGAAGCGGTCAAGGTGCTGGAGAACAAAGGCATGGTGCAGGTGCGTCCGCGCTCGGGGACCAAGGCCCGGCCGCGCATTGACTGGAACCAGCTTGATCCCGACATTCTTGCCTGGCAATCGGAGCTGAAGCCCGATCCGCGTTTTCTGCGCGACCTATGCGAAGTCCGTCTGGCCATCGAGCCCATCGCCGCGGGATTCGCCGCCCTGCGCGCCAGCCAGGACGAGATTGCCTTCATTCGCCAGTGTCTGGCGCGGCGGCTGGAAATCCTGGCCGTCAAAGACCTGGAAGCGGCCATCGACGCGGAGTTGAGCTATCACACTGCCGTGGTTGCCGCCTCGCACAATCCTCTGTTCCAGCAATTGAATTCCACCATCCACGCTCCCTATCGCGTGGCCCTCTCCTACACCTTGCTGCTGCCCGCCTCGGTTGCCCTCGAGCTGGAGGAGTACCGCAAGCTGACGGAGGCCATCGAACAGCGCAATCCGCTGGCGGCGCGGCGCTCGGCCGAGGAGATCGTCGGCTTTGCCATGCTGGCGGTGGAGCAGGTCATTCGCGATCACGAAGCCAAGAACAACCCTCCTGCTTCCTCCCGCCGCGAGCGGAAGCAGAAGGGCATCCACATCGCCCGATCGAGGCTCGAACCATGAAACTTGCGATATCAGGCAAAGGCGGAGTCGGAAAGTCTACCGTAGCGGGAACGCTGGCCAGGCTGTATGCGGCGGATGGTAACCGCGTGCTGGCCGTCGATGCCGACCCCGACGCGAATCTGGCCTCCGCCATCGGATTACCCCCTACCCTCCGTTCCCAGATCCATACCATCTCCACCGAACGCAAGCTGATCGAAGAGCGCACCGGAGCCAAGGTGCGCCAGTTCGGCCAGATGTTCAAGATCAATCCCGAAGTTTCCGACATCGCCGCGACGTACGCGATCCCTTACGAGGGTGTCGACCTGCTGGTGCTGGGCGCGGTGCAACATGCCGCCGGCGGTTGCGCCTGTCCTGAGAGCGTGCTGCTGAAGAGTCTGGTCTCGCATTTGGTGCTGCGCCACGGCGAGGTCGTGATTCTCGACATGGAAGCCGGCATCGAGCACCTGGGCCGCGGCACCGCCATGGGTGTCGACCTGATGATGGTGGTGGTCGAGCCTGGCCAGCGCAGCGTGGAAACTGCCGAGCGCGTCCGCCAGATGTCCGCCGATCTGGGCATTGGCCGCTTCGGCGTGGTGCTCAACAAGACCGCCGATCCGGAAGAAGACAGCCGCTGGATCGCTTCTGAATTCGGCGCCGAGTACCTGCTCGGCACCATTCCCCTCGACGTTCGCATAGCTCGGGCTGACCGGCAAGGCATTGCGCTGGTTGACCTGGGCTATCCCGAGTTACTTAACCCCTTTCGATCGCTTCAGAAAACCTTGCAGTCGATCTGCACCGAGAAGGAGAGCGTGTTATGAGCTTCGAGCCCTGCTGTTTAGCAACCGCAATCGGCAGTCTGCCTCACAAAGATCCGCAGCAGGCCGTCGAGGTCGTTCTGCGGAGTATTCCCAACGCCCCAATTTGGCCGCAGTTGCCCGCCAATGGGCTTCACGAACAGATGGAGATCCAGTACAGCGAAGGCATTCCCCGCGTGGTCCTCGATCACGAAAAGGGCCGCATGTACTTCGATACCACCGGCGACACCAGCGCCGACCTGGCGGAGTTCTACGAGAAATTCTGCGCCGACGACCTTGAGGCTTTCCGCATCAGCCCCGACTTCTCCAAAGGTATTTACGCCATGGAGGCTGCCCTCAAGGCTTCCGGCATCAAGCGTCCCTACGTGAAGGTGCAGACCACCGGCCCGCTCAGCGTCGGCCTCAGCATCGTCGACGAGAAGAAACGCGCCATCTACTACAACGCGGAGTTCGTGGACGTGGTCGTAAAAGCCCTGGCCATGAAGTGCCGCTGGCAGATTCGCAAGTTCCAGCCCTTCGCCGAGAAGGTCATCTGCTTTGTCGACGAGCCTATCTTGTCGGCCTTCGGTTCTTCCACCTACGTCAGCGTGACCCGTGACGATACCGTCGCCAAGCTGGGCGAAGTGGTCGAAGCAGTCCATGGCGAGGGTGCCCTGGCCGGGGTTCACTGCTGCGGCAATACCGAATGGCCCATTCTGATGGACGCCAGTGTCGACATCATCAACTTTGACGCCTTCGATTACGGCGAAACCATTCTGCTCTATCCCGACAACTTCAAAGCGCACCTGAAAGCCGGCAAGCAGCTGGCGGTGGGAATCGTGCCCACCAACAGCGCCAAGATCCAGGCCCAGACGGTGGATTCGCTGATGGCGAAGTTCTGCGCCCTGATTGAGAAACTGGCCAAGGCGACCGGACTCGATACCCAGATGATTTGCCGCCAGTCGTTCATCACGCCGTCGTGCGGCACGGGATCGCTGCCGGTGGCCGATGCCGAGCTGGTTTTCAAGACGCTGCACGAGCTCAGCCTCAAGCTGCGCCAGGAAATTGGAGCCCCGGCGTTGGCGGGCAAGGCATAAGCGTAACCGCGGTGGGTGGACGAGTTGCAGCCCGGCGTGCTGCTGATCTCCTTTATCGTCCACCCACCGCCGAAGGATGTGCAGTCATGATTTTGGCAATGACGGGAAAAGGCGGAGTCGGGAAGACCACGTTGTCTGCCCTCACCCTGAGCTGGCTGGCGACCCACGGTGAGTCGCCGGTGCTGGCCGTGGATGCCGACTCCAACGCCAATCTCAACGAGGCAATGGGAATTAGCTACGCCGCCACCGTCGGCGGCATTCGCGAAAGCGCCCGCAAGGAAGCCACCCAGCTGAAGGGCGTCTCCAAGCAGGAGTTTCTCGATCTGCGCGTGCAGGAAGCTCTGGTGGAACAGAAGGGCTACGACCTGATCGTGATGGGCCGGCCCGAAGGCCAGGGCTGCTACTGCTTCGCCAACAATGTGCTGCGCGACGTGCTCGACAAGCTCGCGCGCAACTATCGCAACATCGTGATCGACAGCGAGGCCGGACTGGAGCATATCTCCCGCCGCACTCTGCTCTCGGTCGACTATCTGCTGATCGTTTCCGACTGTACGGTGCGCGGAGTTCGGACCGCGGGACGCATCTCGGCTCTGGCCGATGAAGTTGCCCTGCCCGCCAAACAACGCGGACTGATCGTCAATCGCGTGCCTGGAGGAGTTCTTCCCGAAGCCATTACCGAAGCCGTCAAGGCTACCGGACTTCCCCTGCTCGCCAGCATCCCCTTGGACCAGGACGTTGCCGCCCTCGACGCGGACGGCGTGCCGGTTTCCACCATTCCGCCGGAAGCTCCGGCGCGAATCGCCATGAACGATTTACTAGCCAGGTTGTTTCAAGCCCAACAGGAGAAACACTGATGGCGACCACGGGTCAAAAAGCTTCCGGGCAGCCGGTCTCGCTGGATCAGGCAACGATCGATATGGTCAAGATTGCCAACGACACCGAGATGAGTACGGTCTTTGACCGTTTCCAGCTGCAAAAACCGCAATGCAAATTCGGTACCGACGGCGTTTGCTGCCGCCTGTGCCATATGGGGCCTTGCCGCATCACGCCCAAAGCCCACCTCGGCATCTGCGGCGCCGATGCCGATACCATTACCGCGCGCAACCTGCTGCGCGAGATCGCCGCCGGCACCGCCGCTCACTCCGACCATGGCCGCATGCTGGTCCGCACCTTGAAGGCGGTGTCGCAAGGCACGGGCGGCGACTACAAGATCGTCGATCCCCTTCGCCTGCACGAAGCGGCGCGCTTCTTCGACATTGCCACCGAAGGCCGCGACGATCTGACGATCGCCGGCGATCTGGCGGACTTCTTCATGACCCAGTTTGCCTGGTCCGAAGAGCCCAACGCGACCCTGAAGCTGGCTCCGGAAAAACGGCAGGCGCTGTGGAGCAAGCTGGGCATCAATCCCAACGGCATCGACTCGGCCGTGGTGGAGCTGATGCACCGCACTCACATGGGCGTCGACCACGACTATCGCCATCTGATCATGGGTGGCTTGAAGTGCAGCCTGGCCGACGGCTGGGTGGGCTCGACCATCGCTACCACAGTGTCAGACATCCTCTTCGGCACTCCCAAGCCGGTTCGCAGCCGCGTCAACCTCGGCGTGCTGGCGGCAGACAAGGTCAACATCATCGTGCACGGCCATGAGCCCACATTGTCGGAAATGCTGGCCGTGGCCGCCGGCGACCAGGAACTGCTGGACTACGCAAAATCCAAGGGCGCGAAAGGTATCAACGTTGCCGGCATCTGCTGCACCGCCAACGAAGTCCTGATGCGCCACGGGCTGCCCATTGTCGGCAACTTCCTGCAACAGGAGCTGGCCATCCTGACGGGTGCAGTGGAAGTGATGGTGATCGATGTACAGTGCGTGATGCCGTCGCTGGCGCAGGTGACCAAGTGCTTCCATACCAAGCTGGTCTCGCACCTCCGAAATCGCGCACACCGCCGAAGCCGAGCAGATCACCTTCGACTCCAAGACCGGTTATGAGCAAGCCAGTCGACTTGATTCGCAAAGCCATCGACAACTACGAGAATCGTGATCAGGAACGCGTCCACATTCCCAACGAGTCGATGGAACTGGTGGCCGGCTTCTCCAACGAAACCATCTTCCACATGCTGGGAGGCCGCTTCCGCTCGACCTTCCGTCCGCTGAACGATGCCATCATCGATGGCCGCATCCGCGGCGTCTGCGGCATCGTCGGCTGCAGCAATCCTAAGGTGGTTGCCGATCAGGGGCACGTCCGCCTGACCGAGGAATTGATCAAGCGCAATGTGCTGGTGCTGCAGACCGGCTGCGCCGCCATCGCCTGCGCCAAGGCCGGCTTGCTGACCCCGGAAGCCGCGCTGGCCAAGGCTGGTGACAGCTTGCGCGAAGTCTGCGAAGCGGTCGGCATTCCTCCTGTCCTGCACATGGGATCGTGCGTGGATAACAGCCGCATTCTGATGGCGGCCACGAACCTGGTGGCTGAAGGCGGGTTAGGCGAAGATCTCTCCGACCTGCCGGTTGCCGGCGCCGCGCCGGAGTGGATGAGCGAGAAGGCGGTCGCCATCGGTCACTACTTCGTGGCCAGCGGAATCTATGTCGTGCTCGGCCATCCGCTCTACGTCGAAGGCAGCAAGAACGTGCACGACCTGCTTTGCGGGGAAATGGAAAACATAACCGGCGGACGCTTCGAATGGGAGCCCGATCCGGTCATCGCCGCCGACAAGATCCTGGAACACATCGAGAAAAAGCGCGATGCGCTCCATATCAACACCCAAAAAGAACGCAAGATGTACGACATGAAATCGAGGCGCGAACTGCAATGAGCAAGATCATCGCATCGTCGGCAATTCGCGGCGCGCATCAGATTGTGCGCGACGCCGAAGACTACCTGGCAAAAGCCATCGCGGCCAAAGGCAGTCGATTGCGCCGTGGGCTTTCCGGACACCGCTTACTCCCTGCCGGTCATCTACTCGCTTTTGGGCGAGCGCGTCGACCGGCTCTCGGACATGCAGAAGATTCTCGACGAGTGCAACCGGCTGCTGCCGGCCGTGCCCAGCGAGAGTCTATGGCTGCCGTATCTGGGCGGCACTCTGGATTCGGGCATCGCCACCCTGTTTGCCTTCGAAATTATCGAGGCCTGCAAATATCTCATCGGCCCCAATCCGGTCGACGGCATCTGGCTGGGAGCAGCCAATGACGTCATCATCCGCGAGCGCGGCGTGGAGTTCGTCGACGGCTCGGCCCCCGGCTTTGCCGCCATCGTAGGCGCGGCGCCCACGGTCGAAGACGCCGTCCGCATCGCCCGCGAGTTGCAGGAGAAGAACCTCTACGTCTTCATGGCCGGCCATAGCCACGGCACCTCGTTCTCCGAGCAGTTGGCGGAGGCTGGGGTGGAGATGGGCTGGGAAACTCGCCTGGTTCCTTTCGGCAAGGAGATCTCGGCCGCGGTCTACGCTCTGGGCTTCGCCAATCGCGTCGCTCTTAGCTTTGGCGGCGTCAAGCCCGGCGATTATGCCCGCAATCTTAAATACAACAAGAACCGCACCTTCGCCTTCGTGATGGCGCTCGGCGAAGTAACGGAAGAGAAGTATGCCGCGGCGGCGGGAGCCATCAACTACGGCTTTCCCACCATCGCCGACACCGACATTCCGCAGATTCTGCCCACCGGCATCTGCACCTACGAGCACGTCGTCTCCAACGTGCCCATCGACCACATCGTGGAGAAGTGCCTGGAGGTTCGCGGCTGCAAGATCAAAGTCGCCAAGGTGCCGATTCCGGTGGCCTTCGGCGCGGCCTTCGAAGGCGAACGCATCCGCAAGGAACAGACCTACGTCGAGTTCGGCGGCAACAAGACGCCGGGCTTCGAGTACGTCACCACGCTCGATATCACCGAGGTCGAAGACGGCAAGATCACCGTGGTCGGCCCGGAAATCGACGACGTCGTAGTCGATCCCGACAGCAAGGACCTGCCGGCACTGCCTATCGGCATCTGGGTGGAAGTTGCCGGACGCAAGATGCAGCCCGACTTCGAGCCCATTCTCGAACGCCAGATCCATCACCTGATCAACGGCGCCGAAGGCATCTGGCACATGGGCCAGCGCGACATCAACTGGATCCGCATCAGCAAGGCCGCCAAGGACAAAGGCTTCAAGATCCGCCACCTGGGCGAGATCCTGCATGCCAAGTTCCTCAACGACTATCCCGCCATCGTCGACAAGGTGCAGGTGACGCTGTTCACCGACACCAAAGACGTCGACGGAGCGCATCGACATCGCCCGCCACTCCTACCGCGCCCGCAACGCGCGCATGGAGTCGCTGACCGACGAGAGCGTTGACACTTTCTACTCCTGTCTGCTCTGCCAGAGCTTCGCTCCCAACCATGTTTGCGTCATCACGCCGGAACGTCTGGGCCTGTGCGGCGCCTACAACTGGCTGGACGGCAAGGCGGCCTACGAGATCGATCCCACCGGCCCCAATCAGCCGCTGATCAAGGGCGAGTGTATCGATCCGGTGCGCGGCCAGTGGGCCAACATCAACGACTACGTTTTCGCCAACTCCAAGCAGACCCTGGCTCGCTTCAACGCCTACTCGCTGCTGGAAGATCCCATGACCAGTTGCGGCTGCTTCGAGGCCATCGTGGCCTTGATGCCCGAAGCCAACGGCGTCATGATCGTCAACCGCGAGTACCTGGGCGAGACGCCGGCCGGAATGAAGTTCTCCACCTTGGCCAACACCGCCGGCGGCGGCCAGCAGGTGCCGGGCTTCATCGGCGTGGGCAAGGCCTACATCACCAGCCGCAAGTTCATCTCGGCCGAAGGCGGTCACCGGCGCATTGTCTGGATGCCGAAAGAGCTGAAGGACTTTCTGCGGGAAGATCTCGACAAAGTCGGCAAGACCTTCGGCGTCGAGAACTTCACCGACCTGATCGCCGACGAAACCAGCGGCACCGACATCACCTCGGTGCAGGCTTACATGGAGAAGGTCAGCCACCCGGCTCTGACAATGTGGGACATTACCACACCGTCGGAGGAGGCGGCCGCGGTGGATGCTGCGCGCGGGGCCACGATACAAGCTGCGGCCTCTGGTGGCGGGGCCTCCACGACAACTGTTGCCGATACCGCTGTTGCCGTAGCCGAGCCACCAGCTGCGCCAACTTCGACTCCGGCCACAACCTTTGCCGCCAGCGCGGCGGGCACCAAGCCTCCGGTGACGAAGGCGCCATCCGCGGCGCCATCCGCTGGTGCTGTTCCGCCCACTGACGGCGTGGGGGCTCTCATCACGCTTCTGGAGCAGCTCCGCAATTCGCCTCCGGCAACCGAGCTTCGGCCTGGGATGAGTGCGCAGCAACAACTGGCAGCTTTGCAGGCCTCTACTGCCATGCACCTGCTGCACGCGGGCGCCAACATGCTGCTGATGCAAACCGGCATGCTGGCCGCAGCCGCGCCAGCCGTCGCTCCTGTCGAGGACGGCTGCCCACGCTGCTTCCCCACGGACGAAGAGCCGCAGGAGCCTAGAGGAGTTGCCGTCGTCACCCCGATTGACGCAGCACCTCGTGCACCCAAGCCCGCGCCGCTATCGGAAGCAGTCGAGCGCCCCATCACCTCCGCGGCCATCGTGGTGCCGAAGTCGGTCACCGTGGCTCCGGACAAAGCCAACGTAGCGGTCCGCACCGTGACCCTGGGCGGAAGCGGTACCCGCACCTCGGCGGTCACTCTCGGAGGCGCAGAGGTCCTGCCCTTCCGCCACTACGAAGGCAACGTCGGTCACAAGCCGGTCATCGCGATGGAAGTCCTGGATAGTCCACCGAAGTCGTATCCCGACCTGCTGCGCAACGCCTATGGCGATTTGCTGAAGGACCCGAAGGCCATGGCCCGCCACCTGGTGGAGAAGCTGGGCGCGGAAATCATCAGCGTCCGCCTGGCCACTTGTCATCCTGACAATGGCGACATGTCTGCGGAGGCCGCGGGCGACATTGTGAAGGACGTGCTCGGCGCGGTCGGCGTACCGGTGATTGTGACCGGATGCAGCCACTACGAGAAGAACAACGCCCTGATGAAGCACATTGCCTCTACTTTTGCCGGAGAAAACCTGCTGCTGAACTGGGTGGAAACCGACAACTACAAGACCATCGCTGCCACCGTCATGGCTTACGGCCATTGCGTGGTGGCGCAGACGCCCATCGACGTCAACATGTGCAAGCAGCTCAACATCCTGCTCACCACCATGGGCGTGCAACCTGACCACATTCTCGCCGATCCCTTGACCAGCTCTGTGGGCTACGGTCTGGAATACACCTACTCGGTGATGGAGCGTATCCGGAGTTCGGCCTTTACCGGCGATCCCATGCTGGCCATGCCCTTGTTCGTGAATCCGGGCTTTGAGGTGTCGAAGGTGAAGGAGAGCCGCGCCGCTCGCAAGGACTTCCCGCTGTGGGGAAGCGAGGATGAGCGCGAAGCTCTGCTGGAGATCGCCACTTCGGTTTGTTATCTGAACGCCGGAGCGGACCTGCTGGTGGTTTACCACCCCCTGGCCGCTCGTACCCTCAAACGCAAGATCGACGAAATGATGTTCTGCGGTAAGTGAGGTGACCACAAAATGGCAATGACTGGTTTACAAATCTTTAAGCTGCTGCCCAAGACCAACTGCGGCGAGTGTGGTGTACCCACGTGCATGGCTTTCGCCATGAAGCTGGCCGCCAAGAACGCCGAGCTTGCGGCCTGTCCTTACGCTTCCGAAGAAGCCATCAAAACTGTTGGCGCGGCCAGCAAGCCGCCTATTCGCCTGGTGAAGATTGGACCGCCGGAGCGCGAGGTCCTGATCGGCAACGAGACAGTAATGTTTCGCCACGACAAGACCTTTGTTCATCCCACAGCTATCGCCGTCGCCTTCGCCGACAACGAACCGCTCACCGATTGCGGCCATGGCATAGCCGGAGTTCGCGACTATTGCCTGGAACGCGTCGGTGAAGAGCTGCGCGTCAACCTGGTGCTGGTGGATAACTTCAGTGAGGAGGTCAAACCCTTCGTCGATCTGGTGAAGACCGCGGCCGGTTCCACCGGCATGGGCATCATCCTGCGCAGCTCGAACCTGGAAGCTCTGGAAGCCGGGCTGAAAGAGCTGCCAGGACAGCGCCCCCTGATTCATGCTGCCACCCCGGCCAATGCTGACGCCGTGGCTGCCTTGGCGCTGAAGTACAGTGCGCCACTGGTAGCGCGTGCCGCTACCCTCGACGAACTGGTAGCACTCACCACCAAGCTTGCGGGCTTGGGCATCAAGGACATCGTCCTCGACCTTCCCGCCGACAATCCCGCAGCCACGTTGCAATACAACACCCTAATCCGCAAAGCGGCGCTGAAGAATTCCTTCGAGCCGCTGGGCTATCCAATCATCAACTTTGTCACCGCCGTGGACGACGCCTCGGTCGTGGCCGACGCCTCCACTTTCCTGTGTAAGTACGGCTCCATCGTGGTGCTGGATCGCGTAAAGCTGGAAGTGCTGCTGCCCTTGATGATGCTGCGGCAGAACATCTACACCGACCCGCAGAAGCCAATTCAGGTCGATCCCAAGGTCTACCCGATCGGCGAGACCGGCAAAGACTCGCCGGTGCTGGTCACCACCAACTTCTCCCTGACCTACTTCCTGGTCTCGGGCGAAATCGAGAACTCAGGCATCCCGGCGAACCTGCTGGTGGTGGATACCGAAGGCATGAGCGTCCTGACCGGATGGGCAGCTGGCAAGTTCTCCGGCGAAAAGGTCGCCAATGCGGTAAAGGCCACTGACTTGGGAGAATCAGGCAAGCACCGCATTATCATTCCTGGCTATGTCTCGCAAATCAGCGGCGAAATCGAGGAGGGATTGCCCGGATGGGAGGTGCTGGTTGGTCCTGGGGAAGCCTCAGACCTCGGCTCCTTCATGAAGATCCAGGCTACGCGGTAGACACTATGGCCTCTGTTCGCTTTCAGCCCGCCAATGTCGTGGCCGAGGTGCCGGTCGGAACGCTGATCAACGAAGCAGCGTTGCGTGCCGGCATCCTCGACCTTGAATTGCCGTGCGGGGGCGAAGGGTCGTGCGGGCTGTGTTCGGTCGAGGTGGTCGGCCGCGCCACGCCGGCTCTGGCTTGTCAGACGAAGGTCACATCCGACATTGTGGTACATCTGCCCGATCGCTCGCAGACCGGAGCGCGCGTTCTGGGAGACAGTCATTCCCTGATCGATCCCGCCCTGCTTCCAGGCCGCGATCATCTTGCGCCGCTGTATCGCCACCAGCAGCTCACCGTGCCTCCGGCTTCCATCGAGGAGCACTATAGCGACTGGACCCGCCTGACGCGCGAACTCAGTCGCCAGGGCGGTGCGGCTCCCATTATGTGCGAACTCGCCGTGCTGCGGCAGTTGGCCGACGCCGTTCGCGCCTCCGACGGAAAGATTACGGTTGCCACCGAGGAATCTGTCTCTGGCCTGCGCGTTCGCGATGTACAGGCCGGTCACAGCCTCGAACACCCTCTCGGCCTCGCCGTCGATATTGGGACCACAACGGTAGCTGCGCAACTGATCGATCTGGCTGACGGATCGCTGCTGGCGACGCAGACTTCCTACAACCTGCAAGTCCGCCGGGGAGCGGATGTGATCAGCCGTATCGATTACGCTCGCAACCCGGAACGCCAGGAAGAACTGCGCGCCCTGGTGCTGGAAACCATCAACGGCTTGATCGGTCAGCTGGCCACTGCGCGTTCGATCGCGCCGCGCGATATTCGTGCGGCCTTTCTTGCCGGCAACACCACCATGACTCACCTCCTGCTCGGCCTGCCGCCACGCTACATTCGCGAGGCGCCGTACGTCCCCACGGTGAACTTCGTTCCTGAGCTACGCGCGCAGGCGGTTGGCCTGGACATCGATCCCGAGGCCATCGTGGCTTGCGCGCCCGGCGTGGGCAGCTATGTTGGCGGCGACATCACCGCGGGCCTCTTGTGCACCGACCTTCCCACCAACAATCGCGATGTCTTTCTCTTTATGGATATTGGGACCAACGGCGAGATCGTGATCGGGAACGCGGATTGGATGGTGGCCTGCGCGTGCTCCGCCGGCCCGGCATTCGAGGGAGCCGGGATCAAGTGCGGTATGCGCGCAGCGGAGGGCGCCATCGAACGCGTGAGCATCGGCGATGACGGCGAAACCCTGGAGTACTCCGTGATCGGCGCGGGCAAGCCGGCAGGCATCTGCGGATCGGGCCTGATCTCGCTGCTCGGCGAACTGTTTCGCCAGGGAGTAGTGGACCGCTCCGGCCGCTTCTTCCAGCCGCCTGGCACGGGCCGCATTGTGCAACACCAAAGCCGGCGCGCCTTCCAGTTGGCCACTGCCGAACAAACTCGAACCGGGAAGGACCTGGTCATCACCGAGGCCGACCTCGAGAATCTGGTCCGCACCAAAGCGGCGATCTATGCCGCCTGCTCACTGGTTCTGGAAAACGTCGGCCTCACCTGGGATGCTGTCGCTCGCGTCTACATCGCCGGTGGCTTTGGGCGATACATGCGGATTGCCGACGCAGTTTTCATCGGTATGCTTCCCGACTTGCCGCTGGAGCGCTTCCGCTATATCGGGAATTCTTCTCTTACTGGCGCTTACATTGCGCTGCTGTCGCGGGAACATCGTCGCCGCCTGGCGGAGATTGCCTCCCGTATCACCTATGTCGATATGAGCTCCAATCCGCACTACATGGATAGCTATGTCAAGGCTTTATTCCTTCCCCACACGGACTTGGAGCAGTTTCCTACGGTCGCAAAGTCATTCGAGAGTCGAAGGAGGAAAGCATCGTGAAAAGTCTTCTGAAGCGGGTCAAGGCAGGCGAGATTCTCATCTCCGATGGAGCCATGGGCACCTTCCTGCATGCCAAAGGGCTGCAAGGTGGTGAATGTCCCGAATCCTGGTGCATCAGCCATCCCAAGGCGGTAGAAGAAATCGCCGAAGCCTACGTAACAGCCGGTTCCGACTTGGTGGAAACCAATTCGTTTGGAGCCAGCTCGTTCAAACTGAAGAGCTATGGACTGGCCGACAAGGTCCACGAGATCAACCGCGCCGCAGCCAAGCTGGCGAAAAACATCATCGGCGACAAAGGCTATGTCGCCGCGTCAGTTGGCCCTACCGGGCACATCGTGATCGAGGAGGGTGGCGACACCACCGCCGAGCAGCTCTACGAGGCCTTTAAGGCCCAAGTAGTGGCTCTGGCTGAAGGCGGCGCCGACGCTATTTGCGTCGAGACCATGTCCTCCGTGGTGGAAGCCGAGCAGGCTATTAAAGCCACCAAGGAAAATACCAATTTGCCGGTGATCTGCACCTTCGCTTTCGAACCCGGGATCAAAGGCTTCCGCACCATGATGGGAGTGAAGCCCGAGCGTGCGGCGAAAGCTGCGGCAGCGGCGGGCGCCGACGTCGTTGGCGCCAACTGCGGCATGGGCATTTCCAACATGATCGAGATTACGCGGCAAATGCGCGCCGCCGTGCCCAACGTCCCGATTCTCATTCATGCCAATGCCGGTGCGCCGATCGTGGAAAACGGCAAGACGGTATTCAAGGAGACTCCCGAGCTGATGGCTTCGTTTGTGCCGGAGCTGGTGCAAGCGGGCGCCAACATTATCGGTGGCTGTTGCGGGACCACTCCCGCCCACATCACCGCCGTGGCCAAGGCCGCACGGGCCCTCACGGTTCAAGCGTAGGACTGAAGACTGTCTTCGAATCTCCTGACTTGGTCAGCGGCTGTTGATAGCGGCCGCTGACTCTTTCAACTTTCTCTGTCGCCGGCTACTGCCCACGCCGCGCACGCCGGGCTGACTACGGCTTGCTATGATCCATGAGACCCCTATGCACTGGGAAACTCTGAGCGAAAGTGCTGCATTCTGTCTTCGCCGTTCCGGCCGCTTCCTGGTGACCGAGTTGCTGCTCCCGCATCGCGTGCTAAGCACTTCTGCGGTCAATGGCGGCCAGTCGGAGGCCGTCCGCTACCTGGTGAATCACCAGAGTTGCGAGGCCTCGGGACATCACGCGCGCCACGTCTGCATGAGCTACGCTCGGGCCGGAAGAGTATCATCGGTCGGTTTGCCTGGAACTCGGGCTTCCGCCGGACGCGGTCGCGACCATGGGGACTGCGGCCGACATGAACTATGCTACCGTCATCCAGCGGGGAGAGGATGACACCCTGGTCACCGCGGTCGTGACCGCCGGGGTGCAGGGCAATGCCGCCTGTGCGGGCGATCCCACCACCTGGCGCGAAACTCCGGCGGGCTGCTCGGAGCCGGTACTCACGGCCGGCACCATCAACATACAGCTTCTGCTTGACTGCCCGGTGACCGAAGGCGCTTTGGCGCGCGCGGTTGCTACCATGACGGAAGCCAAGACTGCGGCGCTGCAACAGTTGGCCGTACGCAGCCGTTACTCCGCCGACCTGGCTACGGGAACCACCACCGACCAGTTTTGTGTTGCCGCTCCCTTGCGGGCCGGGATTCCGCGGCGTTACGCCAGCACCGGCATCAAGCTGGGCGAGTATATTGGTGCTTCTGTCCGCGACGCGACTCTGGAAGCGCTGCGTTGGCACAACGGGCTGGAGCCCAGCTACACGCGAGGAATCTTTCATGCGCTCGGCCGCTACGGCGTGAAGGAAGACCGTTTCGTTCAGGAGATGGCGCCTTACCTCTCCGACAGCGAACTGGAATTGCTCAAGAACAACCATCACGCCGTGATGTATGAGCCTTTGGTGTCCGCTGCCGCTTACGCCATCGCCAGTATTCTGGATCGCTGCCGCTATGGCACTTTTCCGGCCGGCACGGCACGGGAAGCGTTACGTCAGCAAGCGGCATGCCTGGCTGCCAGCCTCGCAGGACGGCTTGATCTCTGGCCGGAGTTTCGCGGCAGCCTGGTCGAAGCCGATGTCGAAGAGCCCAAGAAGCTGATCCTGGCGGCCATTGCCCTCGGATGGTCGAAGAAGTGGTGCTAGAGATTTTGCGTCCGTCGGCGCCGCTCTTGGCCGCGGCTGTCTTGCTGGATCTCGCTGTCGGCGATCCCGTCTACCCCGCCCATCCTGCGCGCTTGATCGGCTGGACCCTCACTCAGTTTGAAAAGCTACTGCGCTCGCTCAAACTCGACGGCTATGTGGGTGGAGTGTTGCTCTTCCTACTGCTGGCTGTCATATGGTGCGGCGGAACCGCCGCTCTCATTTACGCACTCGCTCGCTGGAGCCACTGGGCCGCACTCGCTGGCCAGCTCTTTCTGATTTACTCGCTGGTGGCGCTGCGCGATCTCCTGCAACATGGTTGGGCTGTAGAACTCGCTGCGCGCCATGGCGATCTGCCGGAAGCGCGCTGCCGCGTCTCGCGACTGGTTGGCCGCGAAACCGATCGCATGGACCTTGCCGCCTGCCGCCGGGCCGCCATCGAAAGCCTCAGCGAAAATCTCACCGACGGCTTTGTGAGTCCAATCTTCTGGTACGCCGTCGCCGGTCTTCCCGGCATCGTGTTGTTCAAGGTGGTCAGCACCATGGACTCCATGGTGGGCTACAAGACGCCGCTCTATTTGCGTTTTGGCTGGTGCGGAGCTCGCCTCGACGACCTGATGAACTGGTTGCCGGCCCGGATCAACTGGCTGCTGATCTCTCTCTGCGCCGTGCCCCTGCCGGACTGCTCCGGACGCAAGGCACTGCGCATTGGATGGCTTCAGCATGCGCTGATGCCGGGTCCGAATTCCGGTTGGAGCGAAGCGACGACGGCGGGGGCGATCCGGCGCCGGCTGGTAGGACAGATCTGGCGGCGTGGCCAACTGGTGACGGAACTTTGGCTGGGCGACGCCAGCGATCCCCCTGCCGGAGATGATTCCGACGTGTGGCGAAGCGCGGTCCTGCTTACCACCGCAGGCCTCACCGCAACCGCACTAGCGTTGCTGGCAATCGCCGCCATACACTGAGCAAAGCGGCACGACAAGGACGGAAACTATGAGCAGTATCGCAACCAAGAAGGGTGACGGCGGCCAGACCAGCCTCACCGGTGGACTCCGCGTCTCCAAGTCATCAGTTCGCGTCGAGGCTTACGGCACCGTTGACGAAACCAATTCGGCCATGGGATTTGCCCGCTCCATCTGCGAGGACGCCGACCTGCGAGAACGCACCAAACTCATCCAGCGGGAGCTTTTTAAAGTTGGCTCCGCTCTGGCAACACCGCCTGAAAATCGCAAGGGCGAGCCTCCATTGAACGCCGCGATGATCGACGCTCTGACGGACCAAGTCCATCAGCTCGAAGCCATCGAAGGCATGCTCTCCGATTGGTCCATCCCTGGCGAACACGCCGCCGCCGCGGCTTACGATGTGGCTAGGACCGTTTGCCGGCGCGCCGAGCGCTGTGTGGTGCGGTTGATTGATGCAGGCGAGATTGTCGACGCCAACGTCCTGCCCTATCTCAATCGACTTTCCGATTTGCTTTGGCTGTTCGGGCGGAAACTGGAGTTAGATGCGGGCGTTAGCGGCTCTTTGCGCGATGCCAATGCCAAGACCGGCCCGCGATGGTCGCGCGCCTGGTAGAGCCTGCCTTCGTCCGCTTGTTCTCACAGAACTAACGCTAAGAGGATTCAATGCCTGCTCGCGCCTTGATGATCGGTGGAACCGCCTCCCACGTGGGTAAGAGCTGGATAGCGACGGCGATCTGCCGCTCGCTGCATCGCAAGGGCGTTCGCGTGGCTCCCTTCAAAGCCCAGAACATGTCGAACAACTCTTATCCTTGCCCGGGCGGCGGAGAAATCGGACGCGCTCAGGTGGCGCAAGCGCAGGCCTGTGGTCTGGAGCCTTCACCCGACATGAATCCGATTCTGCTAAAACCCTCGGCCGACGCGACCAGCCAGGTCGTAGTCCACGGGCAGGTGTGGCGCAATCTCAGCGCCGCCGATTACTACCGGCAGTACGATTTCCTCGTGCGCAAGGTCGATGAGTCCTACGCCCGTCTCGCAGCTCAGTATGACTTCATCGTCATTGAAGGTGCGGGCGGCATTGCCGAATTGAATCTTCGCAGGATGGACCTGGTGAATCTCGGACTGGCGCAGCGCTTGAACGTTCCCGTGCTGCTGGTCGCAGACATCGATCGCGGCGGTGTGTTTGCCTCCATCTGCGGCACCATATCTTTGCTGGAACCCGAAGAAGCGGCCCTGGTGCGTGCCTTCGCGGTGAATCGCTTTCGCGGAGACCCCGCTCTCTTTGCCGATGCCGTGCCCATTCTTGAGGCGAAAACTGGCAGACCTTGTCTCGGCGTCTTCCCTTATGTCCACGACGTCGATCTCGACGAGGAAGACAGCGTGGCGCTCGACCATTGGCAACCGGTGGCGCACGACGGCCCCGCTATCGCGATCATTCAATTCCCCCGCGTGTCCAACCACACCGACTTTCAGCGCCTGAGCAGCGCGCTCTGGATTCAGCGGCCTTCGCGGCGGCAATTCGATCTCGTGATCTTGCCGGGCAGCAAGAATTCCGTTGCCGATCTCGAATGGATGCGGCAACAGAAGTTTGATCTTTGGCTGAAGGAACAGCATGCCGGTGGCGCCCACATACTCGGGGTTTGCGGCGGATATCAAATGATGGGCGAAAGCATCGACGATCCTTACCATGTGGAGTCGGATCGAACATCCGTTCCTGGGCTGCGAATGCTTCCGGTCCGCACGACTCTGCTGCAAAAGAAAGTCACGCAGCGAGTGGCTGCATCCACCCCGAAGGGCCGCATCTTTTCCGCATACGAAATTCATATGGGCGAAACCTCGCGTCCTGACAATGCCGAACCTTTCGCATGGATTGACGGCCGTCCGGAAGGCGTTCGTCATGGGCGTTGTGCCGGCACTTATCTGCACAGCGCCCTGGAAAATCCGGATGTCCTGGAGGATTGGATTGGCTTTCGTCCACCGGAGCCGGTTAGTCACGACGATTCCTATAATCGTTTAGCGGACTGGTTTGAACGTTGGGTGGATGGACCGAAGTTCGAAAGTCTCTTTCTCGCCTGACGCACATTCTCGTGTGACGCACGTCCTAGCGTCCCTGCAGCCCACACCGATAGAGTCCTGCTAGCACCCTTTGATTGCTTCTTACTCTTGTGTCAAGTCTCAAAAACAACGCGAGTTCGCATCGAGGTTTAGTTCCGATTCGGGAAAGTCTTTCAAGTTTTTTCCCAGAATGCATAATCCCGATTGACTTCGGATCGAGTCAGCCGCAAGATCGAACTGTTGGGCTTATCATATGATGAAATGGGCTTGTTTTCCGGTTTGCCCTCGCCCGTCCCACCACGGTTTGCCCTCCTCCACTCCTCAATTTTGCAAGTTTAACCGTACTTACTACTCATGGAGAAACGTGTACTCATGACAGACCTAAAACAGCTGAATAAAGCGATCGTCGACGGCGACGCTAAGAAGGCGGTTGAGGTTACCAAAGGCAGCTCTCGCGGAGGGAGCGAAGCCTTTGGATCTCATCCAGAATCACATGATTCCCGCCATGGACGAGGTCGGAAAGCTCTTCGAAGAAGAAGAGTATTTCGTCCCCGAACTACTCCTGTCCGGCAGAGCGATGCGCGGCAGCATTTGACCTGATTAAGCCACTCATGGTGGCCCAGGGCGTACAACCCACCGGTCGCGTCGTTATCGGAACGGTCCAAGGCGACCTGCACGATATCGGCAAGAACCTGGTGGCAGCCATGCTGGAAGGCGCCGGATTCGAAGTTACGGATCTGGGCGCTGATGTCAAACCCGAGGCATTTGTTGAGGCCGTCAAGACAAAGAACGCCAACATCGTGGCGTTTTCTGCCATGTTGACCGTAACCATGCCCAAGATGGCGACTACCATTGAAGCCCTGAAGGCCGCCGGCCTTCGTGACCGCGTAAAGGTCATGGTTGGTGGCGCTCCCATCAGCCAGGCTTATTGTGACGAGATCGGCGCCGATGCCTATAGCGATAGCGCTTCGGCTGCGGCAGCTCTGGCTCGCGACATTATGGTTGGCACCACCGTTACCGCCCAGTATCAGGAAAAGGGCGAGAAGGCGTTGGCAGGAATCGCGGCCACTGCAAAGGGGACAAAATGACAAAGTCAAAGACCTTTAAGACCCTGGCCGTGTCCGGTCCGCAAGATCTCCTGTTTGGATTTTCTCCCAAGCCGGTGAACTGCGGCTTCGATCTCACCATCGGAAATGGAACGGTATTTCCGGAAGTCAACTTCACTCTCCCCGTAATGAACATCACTCAGGCTACCTGGCCTGAAGTGCTGGCCCATTACGAAGAAATGGCCACCAACATCCTGAAACGCGCCGTCGCCATGAAGGTCCCCGGCATCGTTCTGGAATTCGAACAACTGCCGCAGATGACCGAAACTCCGGAGTGGGGTGCTGAAATCACCGCTCTGCTGGAACGGCATCTGAAGCAGGCCTATGAGAAGTATGGCCTGAAGGGCGCTGCCCGCATCACCCCCGCCGACATTCGCGGCCCGGCTGGTGTTAAGGGCGTCAAGCCGGTCATGCGTCATGGCGAGTTGTGGGAAAAGCTGAACCGCTCGTTCGATCTGTGCATCGCCGCCGGCGGCGACCTTATTTCCATCGAGTCCATCGGTGCGAAAGAAGTCCACGACGAAGGCTTGATGTATGGTGACACTCGCGCCATCGTCTTCTCTCTCGGCGTCCTGGCTTGCCGCGATATGACTTGGCTGTGGGACCAGATTGTTGCCAAGTGCGAAAAGAACGGCCATTCCGTGGCTGCCGGCGATACCGCCTGCGGCTTCGCCAATACCTCCATGGTGCTGGCATATCAGAAGATGCTGCCCGACGTCGTCGCGGCTGTCGATCGTGCCATGTGCGGCGTTCGTACCCTGAAAGCTGTTGAGAGCGGCGCTCGCGGACCGTCGAAGGATTGCGGTTACGAGAACCCCATCGTCAAAGCGATCAGCGGCATTCCAATCTCGCAGGAAGGCAAGTCGGCTACCTGCGCACACTTCAGCCATGTTGGCAATATCTCCGCCAGCATGTGCGATCTGTGGAGCAACGAGTCGGTGCAGAACATCCGTCTGCTGTCCGGCAATGCTCCCGAGGCTTACACCGAGTTGTTGGCCTACGATTGCAAGCTGATGAACATCGCCAACTCCCACAAGCAGGGCCATATCTTCCAATCCTGGATGGTGGAGTCGGATCAAAACGTGTCCGCAATCGGCACCATTCTGACGCCGGAAGCGGTCTACAACATCGCCAAAGCCATTGTTGCCGAAGATACCGACTACCACCGCACCGTGGCCGCCGGCAAAGCCGCTCTGGCTATCATTCAGAAGAGCGTCGACGGCAAGAAGCTAACCCTTGGCAAGAAAGAACTCACCTGGCTGGAACGGCTGCATAAAGAGTTCGCAGCGTTGCCGAAGGATGAGAACGTTCTGACCGAGGAAATCACGGGCACCCTGGGTCATCTGTTTGATCCCGAGTGCTACGGACTGCCGGTTCACGCCACTACCGCGCGGTAGTCATCGGCGTTGTGATAGCGGAGCGATGCCGCCTTCGGCCAGTCGGTTGGAGGCGGCAGTTCCCGAGTATGCGGCAGCCCATCTCCAATGAGTTGTCGGTCGCTTGAATAACAATGTTTTCCTGACAAAGCAGCGAGTGTGCCCTCTTCGGTTCACACTTGCTGCTTTTTTGCTGGCGCGATGTTTCTTCGTTTTGACTCGCTGCTCATGTAGTGAGCGCCGTCACAGACTCTCTGTCGCTGTTTTCTTAGACTTTATGTTTAGGCGGATCATTAACTCCTATGTCGAACAACGGCAACAATAATCCAGCTAAAGTACGCATCGAACTGGTTCCTCTAGGCGCTGTTTTGGAGGTTGACCGGGGAACGGTCTTGGAAAACGTCCTGATGACTCGCGGCATGGAATTTCCCTGCGGCGGATTGGGCACTTGCGGTGGATGCCGGGTGCAGGTCATCGAGGGCCAGATCGCACCAACTCCAGACGATATTGCTGCGCTATCACCGCAGGAGCTGGCAGATGGCTGGCGCCTGGCTTGCCGTGCTCGCGCCGAATCGCCCCTGAAGCTGAAGGTCGAGCAGTGGACGATGCCGGTATTGACTGACGACACGCAACTGTCGCGCACTCGTCGCACTGGCCTGGTCGTAGCCATCGATCTCGGCACCACCACCGTTGTCGCTCAACTGCTGGACCTGGCGACCGGTAAGCTGCTCGGCCTCCGCACCGGACTGAATCCGCAGACGCTGCACGGAGCTGACGTGATGAGCCGGGTCCGCTTCTCCTTCGACAGCCGCGATCTCACATCGATGATTCGTGATTTCCTCGGGACCATGCTTCACGATCTCGCGTCGGGCCGGGAAGAAGAAATCGTGGAAGTGGTTCTGGTCGGCAACACGGTGATGCATCATCTGTTTTGCGGGCTTGATACCGAGCCGCTATCCCACGTGCCGTTCGCCTCGCCGAACCTCGGCGAGCAGCGTTTTTGCGCTGCGGAACTGAACTGGCAGCTTCCTGCTTCCGCAATCATTCGATTCTTGCCCTGTATCGGGGGCTTTGTCGGATCGGACATTCTGGCCGGCATCGTCGCCGTCGGTCTGCATACCGGCAACGAACTGCGCGCCCTGATCGATCTCGGTACCAATGGAGAAATCTCCCTCGGTAATCAGGATAAAGTTTTGTGCGCCTCAACCGCGGCGGGCAGCGCCTTTGAAGCCGGCTCTATCAAGATGGGCATGCGTGCTGCCACCGGCGCCATTTCGCGGGTTTTCTTGAATCATGGCGGAATGGAATGCACCGTGATCGGCGATGTGGAGCCTCGCGGCATCTGTGGCAGCGGACTGGTGGACGCCGTTGCCGCCGGACTCGACGGCAGCATCATCGGAATCAGTGGCCGTTTCACCACCGGCTCGAAGGAGTTTACCGTCGGAGGAACGATTAAGATCTGGCAGGCTGACGTGCGCGAACTGCAATTGGCCAAGGGCGCCATCGCCTCGGGTATGCGCATCCTGCTCGATCGCTGGGGCGCCAGCATTGACGACGTTAAAGAGATCTACTTGTCGGGCGCGTTTGGGAACTATGTTCGCGCGGAAAGTGCAGTCCGCATCGGCTTACTGGAAACTTCCCAGGATCGCCTCGTTCCCTCCGGCAACACCGCCCTGCGCGGCGCCAAGCTGCTTATCGGGGTCGAGGACTTTCCCCTGCTCGATATGATCGAACATGTTGGACTGGCTTCCGATCCCCACTTTCAGGACCGCTTCGTGGAATGTATGGCCTTCCCCGACGCTGAAACTATCGCCGGCCGCCAGGCGGCTTCGGAAAAATCTTGTGCCGTGGCCGGGTAACCATGCGTCTGCTGCTCATCGGTTGTGGTTTGTTGTTGCGCGAGTTGAGCGACGCCATCGTCCGCTCTCCCCATCTTGTCGATGCCAAATTCCTTCCTGCCGGTCTGCATGACACCGGCGCAAAATCCATGCGCCAGCGCTTGCAGCAGGAAATCGATGCCACGAATACTTCCGATTATGACGCGATCGTACTTGGCTACGCTCTGTGCGGCATGGGGACAGCAGGTCTTAAGGCGCCGGCCATTCCGGTGGTCGTTCCTCGGGCCCACGATTGCATCACGCTGCTGATGGGCAGCCGCGAAGAATATAGCGAATACTTCAAGGCGAATACCGGCGTGTACTTTCGTTCCGTCGCCTGGGTAGAGCGCGGACGCGAGATGCACGACCAACTGGGTGCCAACGGACTCAGTCAGGATCGTGATGCCCTGATTGCCCGGTACGGTGAGGATGCCGGCCAATTCCTCTATGAAGAAGCGACCCGCTACCGCTTGTCCTACAGCAAGCTGACCTACATCCGCACCGGCTCGGAGTTCGACGACAAGTGCGCTGAGCAGGCGCGTGCGGAAGCGCGCGAGAGGAACTGGGCCTTTGAAGAAATGGCTGGCAGCCTTACCCTCTTTCGCCGCCTGCTTGCGGGCGATTGGGCTTCCGACTTTCTAGTTGTTCCTCCCGGCCACACCATTGGTCCTACCTACGACGACGAAATTGTGCGAGCGGTGGCGAGCGATATTCCTACCACTCGTTAGCCGTTCTGGCTTCACCTCGAACTGGACCAGGTCCTCGGCGTCGGCACAAACCGTATTGCTTACCGGCGCCGGGCATGCATCAAAGGGCAATCGCTAGAAGAACAAAATGCTTCCGGCAGCGATGGAATCCGACGTCGCCACATAACCGCCATACGCCGTTGAGCGTGTGTGCGTGTATTCCCCGACAAGGTTCACCCAGTTCGTCAGCTTATAGCGAACTCCGCCGATATCCGAGCTGTTGGTCTTCAACAATTCGGGATCCGTTTCGAACGAAGCGAGATCCAGATGGCTGAGGCCGTAACTCCCGCCAATGGTGAACTTGTGAACAAAGGTATAAGTGCTTTGAAAATAATAACCGTAGGAATCGCGCTTTAGTCCCGAAGGCGCTACAGCGTCGAAGAACAGCCCGGTGGTACCCAGGCCCCAGCCGTTGTAGCCGTAGCCGACAAATTCGGCACCGCCGGCCGTCAGTTTTCCGCCATAATCCAAACCGGTACCCTGAGTTCCTGTGCCCAGTGGCAGGGCCTGCGTCGCGGCATTACTTTGCAGGCTCTGCGTGACCATGTTGGTCCACAGCTTCACCCTTACAGGATGTTTATCGGTTGAGGTGTAGGTCAGCTTCGCCTGGAATTGAGGCTGGTCGTGACCGGTAAGAGTGCCCGATTGCCCGGAGAAGTTGACCGCGTCCAGCGGCGTAAAGACGCCAAAGGCCCCCTGGAACCCGTGCGATGACGGTGAAGTATAGGTGATCTGCGGAATGAAATCAGTGTAAACATAGCCCAGGCCAATGCGTCCCAGCGAAGTATTGGATGGTGCAATGTTGCCGCCGGTGCTGCCGACGCCCAGCAGCGAAAAGTCGTTGAGGATGGCTTCCTGGCCGAACAAGCCGATATCGCGGCCGATCTTGAATGTTCCCATGGAGGGTTTGCCGATGGTGGCGAACTGCTGGCGAAAATCGATGCCGGTTGTGCCCAGCGCTGCGGCATTGCCTGCCGAGTTCGCGCCCCCAACGCCGCTGACGCTATTGAGTCCGGGATAGAAACCCAGCGTGACCCCGACATCGTAGCCCATCTGATGGGTTGCAATCCCGATGGAGAAGTTCCCCGGCAGCAGGCCATTGCGCACCGCAGATGAATCGGTGCTGCCGGTGCTAGCCAGGCCGCCGCCGATGAGTGCGGCGGACGGCGATTTGTCCACCCGGTCGTGATCGTAGAATCCGTTGACCTCGCCGGACACGGTTATATCGACAGCTCCGACATGGATCCCAATTCCCTTGTCCATCATGGTAATAATCTTGGGATTCACCGAGGGCGTGGGCTTCTGGTCGGTTTGTGCGTCCGAGGTCTGTTCCATGGTTTCATGCGTCGGTGCTGGAACGCCCATGCGCGCCTTCAGGCCATCGTATTGTTGCTGACTGACGGCGCCGTTCTGATGGAGGACTTCCAGCAACTCCAGCAATGCATCCGGAGAGGGCAGGGTTGTAGTTTGTGCCGGCATTAATCCGGCTGACGCCAACAGCAGAGCAGCTATGCACACAGCCCAACGAGGACTCAGCCAGCGCCGCACGGATAGTGAGATATTTGATTCGTGACTTCGATTCATCCAAGTCTCCTGTGTTCGGTTTTCACTTGAGCAGCGCTGTCCCTTTGGTCAAGCTCGTTGAACCGTTACCAACCCTGGATTACGAAAGCTTGCGATTGCCTTGGGAAAGTGCACACCTCGGACTGCTGGAGAAACCTACCGCCTCAGCACACGTTGATAACTGAGCTGGGAACTCTTTCGTGTGTTTGGGCCTGCTCCGCCAACATCATGGTTCATTCGTTTCGGCGTCGCAGTGACGTGGGTCAGGGATGCATGTGATAAGGACTTTATCGGTACTTCCGGCGCCAGCGCTTACGGGAGAGCCGGGGAGAGCCAGCTTCGAAATGTGTGAAGATCACAGCCGGAAGGTTGTAAGGTCACAGACATGTGGTGATCCTTCCCTTATTGTCCAGATAGCCACGGGGCTCGCGCTGTCTAAGGCAGGCGGTCCTGTGTGATGCCACAGCTGCCATAGTGGTGAACATGAAAAATTTTGAGCACGGTGGAAATATCAGGCAACTGGCCGAGACGGCCGGAAGAACGCAGAGCGAGATACTGGATTTCTCCGCGAACATAAATCCATTGGGTCCGCCGGAATGGCTGCGGCCCCTCATCAACTCGCAGATTAACGCGCTGCAGCACTATCCTGATCCGCATTGCACGGAGTTAGTGAGAGCGGTCGCAGAGCGATATGAAGTTGGCTGCGAGGAAGTCATCGCCGGAAACGGCTCGACGGAGATCCTCTACCTCTTGACTCGTGCGGTGGAAAAATCAACCGCCTTGATTCCGGTTCCGTCCTATGGTGACTACACGAAAGCCGCACGGCAGGCGGGGATGCGCATTCAAACTGTGCCGGCGGGCGAGGAGTTGCCGAGCGATTTATTGACACCCGATACCGTGGTCTTTCTCGGACGGCCTAATAACCCTACGGGAGCGGTCTGTCCGGCCGACGCGTTACGGGATCTGGCGGCGGAACATCCTGCCACGCTTTTCGTGGTGGATGAGGCGTTCGGCGATTTCGTGGACGACTTCGATAGCCTGACCCGGCATCGCCCCGCCAACGTAATTGTCTTACTCTCGCTGACAAAGATTTTTGCTATTCCGGGATTGCGTACCGGATGCGCTGTTGGCGACGCGCGCTTGATACAAAGACTGCTCGAGATTCAGCCGCCCTGGAGCGTGAACACTTTCGCCCAAGTAGTCAGCGCAGCCGCGCTGCGCGACCACGAGTTCGTTGCGCGAACGCGCGCCTACGTCCGCCGGGAGCGCCAAAAGCTCTTCGCCGAACTGAGTTCGATACCAGGCCTGGACGTTGTACCGGCCCAGGCGAATTTCCTGCTCGTGAGACTCGACCGCTGCGGCATGGATGCTCCCTGGTTAGCCGAGCAGTTGCTGTCTCACGGCATTGCGATCCGCGTGTGTACGAGTTTTCCAGGCCTGGACGCGCGTTACTTCCGGGTTGCGGTTCGGACCGGCGCAGAGAATGTACGGCTGATCGCTGCGCTACGCTGCGTCCTTGAGGTCCAGCCTGCGATCGCATCCAGACCATCAACCGGCGAACTCATCGCCCGCTCCAGGGTCCGGCAACAGACTCCTCATGAGACGTCTAGCGTTTTGCTACAAAGTTGACGAGTGATGGTGACCAGAAACATCGAAGGCCAGGATAGCGTGTCCGCGAAGCGTGCAGGGTCGAAAGACTGCGTCGTGGCAGCCATCGACTCGCCAGAGTTACCAGCGTCAGAACTCTGCACAATTTCTTCCGAGACCGACGGCGGGTTGTACTTTCCCTCAGCTCCACTGGTAGCCGCTTTTGATTTGGAGAGTGTGCTGGTCCCGGAAATCTGGGAGACCGTCGCTCGCGCGACGGGAATTTGCCGCCTGGCGCTGACGACACGTGATATCGCTGACTACGGAGCCCTGATGCAGGAACGGTTGAGGCTTTGCCGCGAACATGGCCTGACCCTGGCGCGCCTGCGAGAGATTGTTGGCGCCATGCAGCCGTTGCCCGGCGCAGTCGAGTTCCTGGCCTGGGTGCAGGAGCGAATGCTCGCGGTGATCGTCTCCGACACCTTCCATGAATTGGCTGGTCCGGTTGTCGAGAAACTCGGTTGTCCGCTGATGATATGCAATAGCTTGATCCTGGATGAAGAGGGCTACATCTCCGGTCATCGGCCGCATCACATACACGGCAAAGCGGGGGCAGTGGCACACTTTCAGCAGCTGGGATTTCAAGTTGTAGCCGTAGGCGACTCGTACAACGATCTCACCATGCTAAAGGCCGCCAACGCAGGCATCCTGTTCCGTCCTTGCCGGGGTCTGGCGGACAGCGTTGATGGACTACCGAGCGTTTGGAGCTTGCAGGAGTTGCAGTCAGAGCTGCGAAAGACCCTGACGGGAATGCCGAAATCGGCTTGACCTTCCTCTGTCTTAAATTCGTTCACAAGGCAGAACCGAAAACTCGCTTCCAGAATCTAAGTTCGCGTTGGAGAATCCAAGGCGCTTGAGATTCAAGGATAGTGGGGTATGTGATGCCGACAAAAGAAATCAAAGTGCAACGGTTCAGCGTGATTTCTTCCAGGAGTTTTCACGATGTCGTGACTGCGTTGGAGAAGGCGATTGGGCATCCCGACACGGACTGGTTCAAAAAGAGTGTCGCAGCCGCGACGACATTGGCAGAGGTGGAGAAGATCGTTGAAGGAGTGGTTGGACCTCCAGGATTATTGGAGTTTATGCGCCTGGACCTCGGAGAAGTCCTTCGCAAGAGCAATGGAGCGGCGGCTCGACAAAATCTGCGTTTCCTCGTAGGCAATCCCGTCATCATGAGCAGAATGGTTCAACATGTACCGGACGCCGGCTCGTATGCTCCGGTCACGATTCTTGTCGACGAACGTCCCGATGGCGTTCATCTGTCGTACGACAGGATGGCAAGCTTTCTCGCCTCGTATGGTAGCCCCGAAGCCTTGCAGGTCGCGCAGGATCTGGATGCCAAAGTCGAGGCCCTGCTGGTGGCAGCTGCTGGTTGAACGGCGCATCGTACCGGTTACAGGCGTGTAACTTGGCAGCGACGGTCTGTAACGGTAAATGCCTCCTTAGCATAATCATTCATGCGTGAATGTGGCTGTGCGTTGTTGGGTCTGTCCGGTTGGTGTTATCGTGGATTTGCCCGATTTCTTCCGCACATGCCACGCTTCATGCCGTCCCGGTGCAACCTCTTTTGCCTGCTTGCCGGTGTGCTCGTCTGTGCGATGCACAGCACAGCCGCAGCCCAGCAGGCGATTGGCGAGCTCTATGCTACCGACGCCAGTGTGAAAGGCTCGGTGATTTTGGCGGGCTCGGGCACCAGTGTGCTGAGCGGTTCGTCCATCCAGGCTGGGGCGCAGGCTGCAACCCTGAAGCTGGAGCGCGGAGGCACGCTGCTGGTTTGTGAGGGAACGAAGCTGTCCATCACGGCCTCGCAAAGCGGACGCCAGATGCTGTTCAGCCTGAATAGCGGCAATGTGGAGATGAACTATCCACTGGGCGCGGAGGCAGACACGCTGCTCACGCCTGACTTGCGGCTGCTGATGCCCGGACCCGGCACGGTGCATGTTGCGGTGCGGGTCTCGGCGCAGGGCGACACCTGCGTGCAATCGCTACCCTGGAATGTGGCTGCGATTGTGGTTAGCGAAACCATGGGCGATGCGACCTATCAGGTGAAACCCGATGAAGCAGTGCTCTTCAAGAGCGGACACCTGAGCCAGGCAAGCTCTTCGAAGCAGAATTGCGGATGCCCCGTTTCGCGGCCAACACCGACGCAGGTGGCCAAGGCCGCACCGCCGCCCGCTGTGTCGCCCAAGCCGGCGGCGCCGCTCGCGGCAACCCCACCCCCGCCGCCAGAGCAGCACATGGCGGTGGAAGCGCCATTCATCTTCCACGGAAGTGATCCAGCTCCCGATCTCAGCGCAAACGTCGCCTTTCTAAGGCTGGAGAATAACAAGGTTGTGCAGTTTGAGCCGACCGTGCTGCCGCCTGCCAATGGCAAGAAAAAATCCGCGCCCAGCGATGCTCAGACCGCCAGGAAGGAGTCCCATGGCTTCTTCAGCAAGGTCGGAGCATTTTTCGCCACGATCTTTCATTGAGGAGTCCGCTTTTCGCTTTTCGCTACTTGGTCTCCTTTCGCTCCTATTGAGTTACCTTCCCACCCACTTCGCCTGGCGAGATTCCAAACTGCGCTATAGAACCGCACAGTTCTGGCGAAAAGCGAAGAGCGAACGGCGAAGATCGTAACCGACGGCTGACGGCTGAGAGCTGACAGCTGATAGCTCAAAGCCCCCATCTGCTAAACTTGACTCCTCCTATATGACCGAACAGCCGCGTTCGCGAGTCTTCCTCTGGGTGCTACTCGGCGGAGGAGCCTTCTTCCTTTTTCTGGTTGCGATCTTCACGTTGGTGTATTTCTCGGTGCGCTCGCAGCAGAAAGACAGCTTCGGCGGCTTTGGCGACAAGATCGCAGTGGTCGACCTGGAAGGTGTGATTCTCAGCCCCAAGGACGTGGTCGAACAGCTACGCAAGTTCGCCGACGACAGCTCGGTCAAAGCGATCGTCCTCCACGTCAATTCGCCAGGAGGCGGAGCGGCAGCCTCGGAGGAGATTTATCGCGAAGTGCTGCGCATTCGCGATCAGAAGAAAAAGCGCATCGTCGCTTCCATAGAAACGGTTGGCGCCAGTGGGGCCTATTACGTTTCGTCGGCGGCCAACAAGATTTTTGCCGACAATGCCAGCATTGTGGGCTCCATCGGCGTCATCGCCGAATGGTACAACTATGAAGAACTGATGAAGTGGGCCAAACTACAACAGATCACGCTGAAGGCAGGTGAGTTCAAGGACACGGGGTCGCCCACGCGCCCGATGACTCCCGAAGAGCGCGCCTATATGCAAGGCCTGATCGATAACATGCACGCACAGTTCATCCATAGCGTTGCCGTGGGCCGCAAAATGCAGGACGACCAGGTACGCGCCTTGGCGAACGGCAAGGTGTGGACCGGCGAGGAGGCAGTGCCACTCAAACTGGTGGACCAGGTCGGAGACTTTCGCGCTGCCATCGAAGACACCGCGAAATCCGTAGGGATCAAAGGCGAGCCTACCCTGGTGCATCCTGAAAAGGACCGCAAGAGCTTGATGGACCTGCTGTTTGGCGACGTATCCGATTACTTGCCCAATCCCGCCAAACTGATGCAGACCAATGTGGGCTTCTACTACCTGTGGAAGTAGGCCTACCTGCGGCGCTTGCGAGGGGCGAGGAAAATCAATCGAAACTTATACTTGCCAAAGGCTGGAGCAATTTGAGAGTATCCGATGTGCTGGTAAACTTGACCCGTATCGCGACAAAGGGGCATGCGAGATGACCAAGGCAGACTTGATCGATGAAGTTTCCCGGCTGACGGAAATCACGCGGAAAGACAGCGAGGTCATCGTCGAGACCATCTTCGAGAGCGTGGTGCGCTCGCTGCGCGCCGGCGATAAGATCGAGATCCGCGGCTTCGGCAGCTTTCGCACACGCCAGCGCAAGCCTCGCGTAGGACGCAATCCCAAGACCGGGGACCGGGTGGAAGTGCCGGCCAAGAAGATCCCATTTTTCAAGCCCAGCAAAGAACTCAAGGACATGGTCAACACCACCACCGAACAACATCTCCCAAGCCAGGCCGCGCCAGCGGGCGAAACCGGCAACGGATAGTCTCTAAGCAAGTTGGAACCTGGTGCGGTGGAATCTAGCTGGGTTCGACTCAGATTTCCGCCTGGCAGAAGCCACCTCAGCCTCAAGAAACAGGAAAGCCCGGGCCGTTTTGCCCGGGCTCTTCACTTTTCGCTTCGGAGTGCGCTAACGTCCAGGTTCTGGCGATGTCGCGTCCGTTCCGTTTTCAGGTCAAGCGAATCTTTGTGTCACCTCTGCGTTCGTCACCGTCTGCTGTCCCGCGATTTACATCACCAGAGCTATGCTTTCCAACTCCCGCCGAAAGGTTTCCAGCGTGCCACCAAGAAGTCCCGCCCTGCTTACCGCATTGCGTGCCTCCTCGGCCGAGACACCGTAACCGTGCCCCGCCAGAAACATCTGAAGCAACTCGGCTGCGTCGCGGGAGTCAAACCCATGAAGCAGTTCGCTGCGCAGCGCGGCCAACTCTGGAACGGAAAATTTTTCTGCCATCATCGACCTCACCTCCGACCCTTCCGGGTTTGCTTGTTAGACTCGGTCACCAGCTATTTAGTTGCAGGCAATTCGATTGCCGAACCCCGACTCTCATCCAAGCGATTCACCCGGGTCTTGGAATATTTCAACCCCTGTATCTCGAAATAGTTGTTGCCACTGGGTTTATATACGTGGCCGGGTGGGGTTTGTTCCACCCAAGTGGGACGAATCGCGCTCAAGATTTGCATCAAGTTGGCGATCCAGAGGAACACAAATGCCATTCGCCGCTCTGAGTCTCCTACGTTGTTTGGGAGGTTTGGGCGATTCTTACCATTTCGGGAAGCATTGGTGAGCTATAAGGCGCACTGTCTCCCGACTGAACGCTCATTCAGTTGCTCACGGTTGCTCGACCGTCGCTTCGGGTTCCAGCAGGATTGGAATGCCGTTGCGGATCGGATACACCCGTTTGCACTCGCTGCACTTCAGGCCGTCTTCGCCGCGCAACACCAGCGGCTTCAGGCACACCGGACAGGCAAGGATTTCCAGCAGCTCGGGAGAGATCATAAACTTCCTTATTTTAACAGCGTGGGTTTCTAAGCGCGAGCGATCGGCAACATGAAAGCCGACAGCCCAAGGCCGGAGTTCCCTCCGGCTTCGGTTAGTCACGCAGGCGTGCGGCAGCCGTCACTGACAAAGCGTTGCCCCTGATGCTCAATGCGAGTGGAAGAGGATTTGCCGGCCTTTTTCCTGCCCCGCTCCCATCACGCCCACACGGCGAGGAACAAGACTGCGACATCCTCTCCCAGGCGTCCGGGTGCGCCCGTGCCTGAGATTCATTTCGATCCGACTCGCTGGAGAACAACCCAATGCAAAGGCAATCGCGGTCTCCGAGCTCCCTGTTTCGCGCAGTTTCCTTCGCGGTAGTTGCCACGCTGGTGATGACGGTCTCCGCCTGGGCACAGAATTCGGTTCCACCGACGGCAGTACAGGCGGCGAAGATGCCGGAATTCGCGTCGCGCCTGGCCCATCCAGTGAAGCGCCCAGGACTCTCCATGTCTCCGGCACGTGCACGTGCGCGAAACCATCGCGGATCGCTTGACAGCAATGACATCTACGACAACGGCCCCATCAACGGTAATACCGATGCCTGGACAATTAACTTCGGATTTATCGTTAGCGACAGCTTCAACGTAACAGCGTCCAACGCCACGGTGACGGGCATGACCTTCGCCGCCTGGCTGTTTCCAGGAGACACCCTGACCTCGGCCGAGATCTCAATCACGTCTGGAATAAACGGCGGCACCAGCTACTTCGATCAGACGGTGAACTTCACCCAGGGAACTTGCACCAGCAATCAGTTCGGCTACAACGTCTGCACCGAGACAACCAGCTTCAATGGCCCGAATTTGAATGCCGGCACTTACTGGGTGAACCTGCAGAATGCCGCTGTTCCCGACGGCGACCTGATTTACTGGGACGAGAACAGTGGACCTTCTTCGGCTTCGCAGAATCAAGTGGGCACGATTCCCTCGGAGTCGTTCACTATTCTAGGCAATGCCACCACCACAACGAGCACAAGCTACCAAAACTATTATTCTTGTCCCCCTCCACAGAGCGGCTTCCACGACCTCCACGATTTCAGCGCCGATGCGGGCCCTTCGGGGGTGGCAATCGATACAGCCGGAAATCTTTACAGCACGCTCGCAAAGGGTGGTAGTTACGGTTCCGGCATGATCTACGATCTGGCGCTAAGAGCCGGGCGTTTGTTCTTCAGCTCGCTTTATAGCTTTCCAGGAGGCAGCAACGGAAGCACCCCGAGCGGGGTCATTGTCGGCCCGGAAGGAGTGCTTTACGGGGCGGCGAGCGGCGGCCTGCAAAACTGCGGAGGCAGATATTGCGGACTGATCTTTGAGGCACGACCGAGCCCGACCGCTTGCCCCACGGCTTTGTGCGGTTGGAACGAGACGACCATCTATCAGTTTACGAGTAACACAGATGCGGCAGGCGGCATTGTCTCGGCCTTCGATTCCAGCGGTAACCTGTACGGGATATCAGAATCCGGTGGAGCAAACGGGGCCGGCGCGGTCTTTGAGCTTTCGCCATCAGGCGGAGGCTGGAAGGAGCAGGTCCTCTACAGCTTCATCGGGGAAAGCAATGGCGGGCTTCCCACGAGTCTGCTGGTAGGCAACGACGGGAATTTGTACGGCACAGCGCTGCAGGGCGGCAACTATGACACGGAAGCCTGTTACGGGTGGTGCGGCATTATTTTCCAACTGGCGCAGGCGGGCGGCGGCTGGACGGAAAACGTCATCCATGCCTTCGTCGGCGGCTACACGGACGGCGGACGTCCCAGCGGCCTGATTCAAGCCCAAACGGGACTTCTCTACGGCCTTAGTGTTTGTGCTCCAGACCTGGGGACCGAATGTAATTACGGTACCGGCGATGAGGAGGCCGGCATCATCTATAGCTTGTCGCCCTCCGGCGGTGATTTCAACCTCGTCTACGTCTTCGCTTACCAGGAGCAAGGAGGCTGTCAACTCTCCGGCAATGTTACCTTCGGTGGTCTAGCGCTGGATGCTAACCAGAATCTCTACGCTACCGAAGGCGGCGAAGATGGATGCGGCCAGTACTGTACTGTTTATTGCGGTGCGGTTATCAATGTGGTTGGAGGCTCCTACAGAGCTCTGGTTTCCGGCGGCGCGCCCATTTTCAGTAACCTGACCTCGGATGCCGGCGGGAATCTCTACGGCACCGCGCCAAAGTGCGGCTTCGAAAGCCCGCTACGAACTACTGGCATGGTCTGGCAATACTCGCCGTAGATCAGTGGCCGGTGGCCGGTGGCCGGTTGTCAATGAATTCCACCCAGGCTGCCTTTTGCCTGGGTGGGATCTTTCCTTTGGGCCACAGACATCCAGAGTCCCGTCTGATTACACGAATGCCGGATGTGGCTGTTCCGATCACTTCAATCAGTAACGACTTCGCTACTGCTGATCCCAGCCGCCGCCGAGTGATTGATAAAGCTGCACATAATATTGCATCTCCTGAAACCAAGCCTGGGACAGACTTAACTCAGCGGTGAAGTAGTCTTGCTCGGTCACCAGAACTTCCAGGAAGCTGGTTACGCCTCCCTGATAGCGTACGGTGGCCAGGCGGGCGGTTTCCTTGTAGGTTTGCGTCTCCTCTTCCAGCTTCATGCGATACTTGCGGGAATCGTAGTAACCCACAAGGCTGTTAGAGACATCGCCGAAGGCGTTCAACACGGTCTGTTTGTAGACCAGTTCCGCCTGATCGCGCTGCGCCCAGGCCAAGCGGTAGCCGCTTCTGATCCTGCCGCCTTCGAAGATAGGCTGGGCGATCTGCCCGCCCACAGCCCAGAATGTTGCCGGACCAGCCAGGAAGGCGGTGATGGCGGTGCTCGATGCGCCAAACTCGCCGGTGAGCGAAATCTGCGGAAAGAAGGCTGCCTTGGCAACGCCCACGTTGGCATTGGCGGCAACCAGGCTTTCCTCGTCACGGCGGATGTCCGGCCGTCGCTCCAGCAGTGTGGAAGGCAATCCCGCCGGCACCTCAGGCATGTGGGGCTGTTCAACCAGACTGAGACCCCGTGGCACCGACGTCGGGTTCTTGCCCAGCAGGATGCTGATATTGTTCTCGGTCTGCTCAATCACCTGTTGCAGGCTGATGGCCTGAGCTTCGGCCTGCTGCACCAGCACCTGCGCCTGATAGACATCGGTAATCGCGGCGTCGCCGCCCTTGTACTTTATAGTGTTGAGTCGCAGGATATCTTTGTCCGCTTCAACCGTCTCTTTGGAGTACGTGAGTTGCGCGTCATATTGAAGCAGCAGGTAGTAGTTGGTCGCGACCAGCGAAATCAAAGTGGTCTGGACCAGGTCTTTTCCGTAGACCGTAGACAGCAGGGTCGCCCGTGCCGCCTCGGTCGCACGGCGATACTGTCCCCAGAAGTCGACAATATAGTTGAGCTGGATCCCGGCGGTATCGATGGTGGGAGAGCCGGTGGCCAGCGGCGTTGACTGTTGATTGATGATGGAAAAACTTCCGCCTACCGTTGGAAACTGGTTGGCGCGGGTGATTCCCAGGTTGGCGCTGGCTTGCAGAATACGAGTGGCGGCAATGCGCATGTCGTAGTTGTTGGCCAACGCCTCGTTGATCAGGCCTCGCAGCGTGTCATCCTGGAAGACCGTCTGCCACTTCAGCAGGGCAAAGTCACCTGTGCCCTGCTGCTGGTTAGAAGCGTCGGGAGCCAGTCCACGATACTGGTCGGGAACGGTGAGCGGCGGGCGCTGGTAATTCGGGCCCAGCTTGCAGGCCGACAGCGTAAGCAGCAACACGATAACGGTGATTGTTCTCACGTTAGTCATGTCCCGCTCCTTTCGGAGTGGTACCCGCGGGATCTGGCGGCAGCGGAGGCCCATCTTTCTTCTTACCTCCCGCCAGGAACAGGCCGAAGCGCTCCACCACATCGAACGACACTGGAATGAAGAAAATCGCGAGAATCGTGGCCGCCAGCATGCCGCCGATCACCACGGATCCCAGCACCTGCCGGGAAATGCCGCCGGCGCCGGTTGCCACCCACAGCGGCACGCAGCCCAGGATGAAGGCGAAGGCGGTCATCAGAATTGGTCGCAGGCGCAACCGCGCTCCAGTCAGAGACGCGTCGATGAGGGTTGCGCCCTTGTCGTACTCCATCTTGGCGAACTCAACGATCAAAATGGCGTTCTTGGCTGACAAACCGATGAGCATGACCAGACCAATTTGCGCGTACACGTCGTTGTCGAGCTTGCGGAAGTACAGCGCCACGAATGCCCCGAAGACCGCGATAGGAACGCCCAGAAGCACGGAGAACGGGAGGGTCCAGCTCTCGTACTGCGCCGCCATGATCAGGAACACTACCAGGAATGACAGACTGAAAATCGTAGTCGGGCTAACACCCTGGGCAGCTTTCTGCTGCTGGTAGCTCATGCCGCTCCAGTCATACCCCATCTGGCCCGGCATGGTTTTCTTGAAGACGTCTTCCAAGGCTGCCATTGCCTGGCCGGAGCTGTAGCCCGGAGCAGCCGAGCCGTTAATCTGCACGCATTGGTAGAGGTTCTGACGCATGACGAACTCCGTACCGCTGCGCGAATATGTGCTGGTCAACGTGCTTAATGGGACCATCTCCCCGGCAGCGTTCCTCACATAGAACTTGCCGAGATTGTCGACGTTGGTTCGGAACTTGCCGTCGGCTTGCACCCACACTTGCCATTGCAGGCCAAACTGGTTGTAGTAGTTCACCAGCGCCCCGCCCATGAAAGCCTGGAGCGTCTGGTAGACATTGCTCAGGCTCACCTGCTGGGTCAAGACCTTTGCCTTGTCCACGTCCACGCCGACCTGCGGCACGCCGAAGAGCGCGGTCGTCATCACTCCTGTCAGCTCCGGCCGCTTGCGGGCTTCAGCCATGAAGGCCTGGGCGTTCTTGGCAAGGAAGTCGGTGCCGCTGCCGGATCGGTCTTCGAGAATGAAGGTGAATCCTCCCGAGGTGCCTACGCCCAGAATCGCGGGCGGCGGGAAGGCAAACGCCAGCCCCGAGTTGACCTGGGATAGCGCACGCGCCAGGTGTTGTTTGATTCCGTCATAACTCGTCTCCGGAGTCTTGCGCTCGTCCCACGGCTTAAACGAAATAAAGAAAAACGAGCTGTAGGTGGTCTGAACGCCACTGAGCAGGCTGTATCCCAACACCGAGCTGACGTTCTCCACCCCCGGCGTATCCATGATGATTTTCTCTGCCTGCCTCGCCGCCTCGGAAGATCGTTGCAGCGAGGAGGCATCGGGCAGTTGCAGCGCTCCGAACACGTATCCCTGGTCTTCATCAGGAAGGAAGCTGCCCGGCACTTTCGATCCGAAGAAGTATGCACCGACGCAGAGAATGCCCAGAAGAATGAACGCGAACCCCGCCTTGTGGATTAAGTGCCGGCAAATGCCGACGTAGCCATCGGTAACTCTGCCAAAGACGCGATTGAACCAGCGGAAGAATGCTGCCAGCGGACCGCGCCCTTCCTTCTTGGGCCGTAGCAGCATGGCGGAGAGTGCGGGACTGAGGGACAAGGCATTGAAAGCAGAGAAGAGTACCGATACCGCGATAGTTACGGCGAATTGCTGGTAGAGCTGTCCCGTAATGCCGGGAACGAAAGCCGTAGGTATGAAAACCGCGGCCAGAATCAGCGCGATGGCGATGACCGGGCCGGCCACCTCCTCCATCGCTTTCTGGGCAGCGTCGTGCGGCGTCATGCCTTGCTCGATATGGTGCTCCACGGCCTCGACCACGACGATCGCGTCGTCCACCACCAATCCAATGGCCAGCACCAGTCCAAAGAGTGACAGCGTATTAATGGAGAATCCGAGAATCGGAAAGACGATGAAGGCGCCAACCAGCGAGACTGGGACCGCCAGCAGCGGGATTAAGGTGGCTCGCCAGCCCTGGAGGAAGACGTAGACCACGAAAATGACCAGCGCCAGCGCCTCGAACAACGTCTTCTTAATTTCATGGATGCCGGCCGTGATGGCCAGCGTAGTATCCAGGGGGACGCTGTACGTCAGGTCCTGTGGAAACCTGCCTTTGGCTTCCTCCATGAACTTGCGGACTTCGCCGGCGGTCTGTAGCGCGTTGGCGCCCGGCGTGAGGTAGATACCCAACAGCGCCGCGGGCTTCCCGTTGAAGCGCCCTTCCAGGTTGTAGTTCTGGGCGCCCAACTCCACCCGCGCTACATCTTTCAGGCGCAACACGCCGCCTTCAGGCGTAGCACGAATAATGATCTGACCGAACTCCTCAGGCGTGGTCAGGCGGCCCGGCGCGCGCACGTTGTAGGTGAACGTCTGTCCTGGCGGGACGGGCGCTCCGCCGATCTGGCCCGCAGGGTTCACTGCATTCTGCGCTTGAACGGCGCTGATGATCTCGGGAACGGTGACGCTGAGGTTCGCCAGCGTATCTGGGTTCACCCAGACGCGCATGGAGTACTGACCAGCGCCGAACACCGATACCGAAGCTATGCCCGGCAAGCGTGTCAGGGCGTAATTGAGATTGATGTATGCGTAATTCGCCAGAAAGATGTTGTCGTAGGTCCCATTGGGCGAGGAGAGCGCGAGCAGCATCAGCGGCGACGACGTCGATTGCTGAACTGTCACGCCGTAGTTAGTCACCGCGCTGGGCAGTTGCGAGTTGGCCTGTCCCTGCCGCATCTGCGCCAGAATTTGGTCGGTGTTGGCATTCGTTCCCAACGCGAAGTCAACCGTGAGGGTCATCAGGCCGTTGCTGGCACTGGTGGAATACATGTAGTTCATGCCGCTGACGCCCGACATCTGCTGCTCAATCGGAGTCGCGACTGATTCGGACACGGTTTGCGCGTCCGCGCCGGGATACGTGGCCAGTACCTGAATCTGCGGGTCGGCGATGTTGGGAAATTGTGCCGTGGGCAGGCTGAGCATCGCCACCACCCCGACCAGCACCATCAGGATGGAAATGCACATCGCCACGATAGGGCGATTGATGAAAAATTTCGGCATGGTCAGTTGCCCCCTGCCGGCGCTGCGGGAGGCACATAGGGCTTGGCAACAACCGGAATACCGGTCTTGGCCAGTTCCGGCATTTGCGACGCAATCATCTGCACCTTCAGGAGACCGTCAACCACAACCTTCTCGCCAGGTTTCAGCCCCTCGGTGATGATCCAGTTCGTCCCCACCCGCTCGCCCACTTTCACCGGACGAAATACGGCCTTGTTATCCGGAGTGACGACGGCCAGCATGTATATCGATTGGACCTGCGTAACCGCGGCCTGCGGAACCAGCAGCGCTCCCTTGTTCACGCCGGACTGGATACGAATCCGTCCGAAACCACCGGGACGAAGCACCGCGCCGGGGTTCGAGAATTGTGCCGCCACCTGAATCGTTCCGGTCTGGGTACCGACCTGACGGTTGACATAGATGAACTCGCCCTTTGCCGGAAACGTTTCGTTGTTGGCCTGGATGTATTCGATGTTCTCCGAGTGCGTGGACGATACGCTCACCTTGCCGGTAATGATCTGCGTAACTTCGGGCGCGATGGTGAGGAAGTGGCTCTCGCTGATATTGAAATAGGCCCAGATAGGATTGACTTGTGACACAGTCGCCATCTTGCTCGAGGTGCCGACCAGATCGCCAACTTGGGCGTTGGACACGCCGGCGATGCCGTCGATTGGCGAGTACACCTTGGTCCAGCCGAGATTTAGCTCCGCATTCGCCAAAGCCGCGTTCTTAGCTTTGAGCTGGGCGACCCAGGAGGCTTGTTCCTGAACGTCGTTATCGAGCTGCTTTTGGGGGATGGCGCTCTGCGCAGCCAGCGGTGTATCGCGGGCCACATCTGCCTGCACCCTCGTCAAGTTCGCTTCCGCTACTGCAACATCTGCTTTCGCCTGATCGAGAGCGGCCTGGTACTGGCGCGGATCCAGCTCGAACAGCAGTTGGCCCTGCTTAACGAAAAAGCCGTTCTGATAATTCTGCTTAAGCAGGTAACCTTGAACTTTGGGAGTGATGTCGGCATTCACCGGCCCGTTCAGCTGCGCCACATATTCGTCAACTATGGGGACATCCTGCTGTAGCGGCTCCATCACTCCGACTTCCGGCGGACCGGGCTTGGGGGCCTCCTCTTTTTTCTCGCAGCCCACCAGCACTAGCACGCCGAGAAGCAAACTGACGGCCGCTACCGTGCGCCAGTCATGGCGTCGCGCCAAGTCTGGGCCATGACTTCTATTGCCGACAGCCGGTGATATTTCGGAACAGCCAAACTCAGATACGTTTCGCATCGACACACTCCTGCAGCTTGCTCAGGGAAAATAAGGCGTTAGGTGCAATTACGTCCGTTTATATGGTTATTTGCCTTTCTAGCTGAATCTTCTCCGGATTGCTACTAGTTTTTTCCCTAGTCCCCCATCCATGGGGCACGGCCACGTAAGTCTGGATGATTATTGCCCCGGTTTCGGAGTTGGGCTCGGTATCGTTCGCCGTGGCACAGGCGGTCGCGCGTCAAGCGATAGCTGATGGCGTCGCGCACGCACTCGATCAGGCAAGCGTGGAATCTCGCATTCGCGCCAATGTCTGGGCGCCCGCCTAGCTTCCTGATCGCTTCGACACCTCAGCATAACTTACTCGCGCCTGCGCCCCGAATTGCAACTCCCACCGCCGTTGGTGTTTTATATCTCAGTGGCCTTATCTTAAGCATCCCCGAGGCAGCACAAATGAATTGGCCGAGCGCCAGGATCGTGATTCGAATTGTCGTCCTGGCGATGATTTGCGCTGCCCCGGCAGTGCCATCGAAGGCTACCACTGAAATCGTGGTGCGCAGCCGTTATCGGATTGTCCTGGCTGCCGACAGCCGCGCTATATACGGTCTGGACGGAAACGCCACGGAGTGCAAACTTTTCCAAGCGCAGGACGTTTATGCAACCGTCTCCGGCCTTGCTCATTATGGCCGAAGTTACCGTGTAACCGACACCATCCGGGAAGGCTTCGCCGGCCCCGGAACCTTCGAATCCCATGTATGGTCCACTGCGGCGATTCTCAAACGCAGCGTGGAAAATCTGCTGGCGCATCTCCAGGCCAGCGATCCGACGCAATACAGAATGCTGTTGCAGGAATCGAATTACACATCCGACGTCGTGCAGTTAGCCGTGGCGCAAACAGTCAGAGCTCAGCCCATGCTCGGGATTATCGAACTGCGGCGAAGCGGGAATAGCCTAACGACTAGCACCATTATTTGTCCGGGCAGCTGCAAGCAAAGCACCGAGCTGTTCTACCTGGGATATTGGGAGCGCATCAAGCCGTATGTCGCAACCCCAAGCGGCCCACGAAGCGTCGGCTCGGCAGCTTCGATTGACCGGCTGATTCGCTTGGAAATCGCAGCTCACCCTAATGAGGTCGGCGCGCCAATCAATATTCTGGAACTTACCGGGTCGGGCGCACGCTGGCTGCAGAATGGGGGCAACTGCTCGTTGCCTGGCGTTGGCTGGTAGAGTTGTCCGGTCTAGAATTCCAAGTTGAAGCAGGTTACCTGCCGCTGAGGGTTGATCCAATCCCCGAATGCCAAAATTCGCGCGAGTTGGTAGAATGCAGTTCCGAATAGGTAGAATGGGCAGGGCAGTTGCGTTATCGGTCCAAAATCCTGAATCTGGATAAACATGGGGACCATCCAACCAAAAGTAGCTGAACCGGCTGGCGACGAGCTGGCGCTGGTTCATGCGGCCAAAGCGGGTGACATCAGCGCTTTCGAGCAGCTGGTGCATCGCTACGACCGCAATGTTTTCCGGATTGCGCAGCACATCACGCAAAATCGCGAAGACGCGGAAGACGTGGTGCAGGACGCATTCCTGAAGGCGTACCAGAACCTGAAGAACTTCCAGGAGCAGTCGAAGTTCTACACCTGGCTGGTGCGCATCGCGGTGAACGAAGCGCTGATGCGCTTGCGGCGCCGGCGGCCGGAACGGATGGTGTCGCTTGATGAGGACATCAAGACCGAAGAAGATTCCATGCCACGGGAAGTGGCGGACTGGTCACCGAATCCGGAGCAGCTTTATTCGCAGGGCGAGTTGAAAGAGATTCTGGGCAAAACAATCCAGGGATTGCCGCCCAGCTTCCGCACCGTGTTTGTCCTGCGCGACGTTGAAGGCCTTTCCACCGAAGAGACGGCGGATGCCTTGGATTTGAGTATTCCGGCCGTGAAGTCTCGATTGCTTCGCGCCCGCTTGCAATTGCGTGAACGTTTGACCAAGTACTTCAAAAATCGCACTGGTGGAGATGGCAAAAAGTGACCTGCTCTGATTTCCTGAAAGAGCTAACCGATTATCTTGATGAGTCTATGGACGCCCAAACCAGGGCGGAATTGGAAGACCACCTCCAGTGGTGCCACAACTGCTACGTCGTTTGCAACACGACGAAGATGACCATCGAGATCTATCGCGACTCCCACCTGTACGAACTTCCCGACGATCTGCGCGGCCGTTTGCGTTCGGCGATCATGACGAAGTGCAAAGGCCACGAGGGCCCACGAACATAGCACCCATCCGATCATAGAAATCCCGCCCCCTAATCGCCGTTTTCCTGCGGGTCCAGCTTTTGCCTGAAAGATAGAAAACCAATCCTCCCGCGACCGCTATCTAAGAAAGTAGCGCTGTTGCCGGCAATAGCGCGGCGAGTGGAGGGTTCTTATGAAGGGCCTCACGTACTTCGCAGCCATGGCCGTTCTGGCCGCCGCACTGATCTTCGCGCAGAGCGCAACTCCCAGCAGCGATACCGGCAAGCCCACCGCACAGTCGCAGAACGACGTGACCCACACGGTTGCGCTAAATCAGAATTCGGGTCACTCCGGTGCCAGCAAGCCGCAGCGCGGACCATCACCGGACCAGCAGGCCATCCCCTCAAGCAACCCAAGTTCTGCTCCACCGCAGCCCTACGTTGATCAGACACCCGCGGTGCGGTCGGTGGCCACGCATACGCCCGATCCAGGGACCTGCATGAATCCGGCTGCCCTGCAAACGGCGGAGGACGGAAGCCAGCCACGCCTCAGTCCGCATTGCGATTGATGGTTGCGTGGCTAGCTCTAGCCTCGTTTGATTTCTCTTCTCTCGGCCCTTTCCGCTGCGAAGTTCGGCGATTCCAGGATCCCGCAATGCCGCGTAACCGGCTGCATGAATGTCAGTTGCGCACCAGCAGGATTTGGATATAATTTCGTGGTTCACAAATCAGAGTTGGGAATCATGGAGGCTGGCAATGAGAAAAGTCTACTTGGTAGCGATGCTTGGGCTCTTGCTAATGCCCATGTTGGCGGCGCAGAGCGCGTTGGACGGCACTTGGAAAGTCAACATGAACAAAGTTGATTTTCCCAAGAAGCCCGACGTCTATTTGTTGCAGAACGGAATGTACGAATGCAAAACGTGCGTACCGCCTATCGCAGTGAAAGCTAATGGCGAAGACCAATCGGTCACCGGCCATCCTTACTTCAACAGTATTGCCGTAAAGGCCGTCAGCGATCATGAGGTACAGGAGACCGACAAGAAGGACGGCAAGACTGTTGGGATGTCCAAGATGATGGTTTCTTCGGACGGCAATACGCTGACCTCCGAATTCACGGATAGTAGCAATACCAACGCTGCGCCGGTTACCGGCAAAGCCTTGGCAACGCGGGTGGCGAAGGGGCCGGCGGGGTCGAATGCGATTTCCGGTTCCTGGCGAACCACCAAGATGGAGAGTCTCTCCGACAATGCCATCACCTGGACGTACAAGGTAAGTGGTGACGAGTTGACGATGAATAGCCCGACCGGTCAGTCCTACACCGCGAAGATGGACGGCAGCGAAGCTCCCATGAAAGGCGATCCCGGGGTGACAACGGTTGCCGTGAAGAGCATGGGAAAGAACACCATTGAGGAAACCGATAAACGCGATGGCAAGGTCATTGGCGTCGCTAAGACGACCATCAGCGCGGACGGAAAGACACTCAACATCGTTTACGACGACAAGCTGCACGGAACTTCGATGAAGTACATGGCCACTAAGCAATAACTGCGCCCGGCAGCTTCAGCAGCAAGAGCGGCCGCCGTGGCCGCTCTTTTTCGTTCGTACAAACTCACTGCTCCGCAATCAAATACTGCTCAATCTTGCCGTCCGGCATTTCGTAGATGATAATCACCAGGTTCTTGTTGGGATACTTGACCTGGTAGACGCGGGCAGTCATTCCCCCGCGCAGCGACGATCTTGCCGGAGCGAAGCTCTGCGGCGCTCCCAGCGGACCGAGGCTGTTGGCGTAGTCCTTCAATGCCTGATCGTCGAAGTAGGCGTTGGCGTTGTCGGTAAAGAGTGACCGGTCGATCTTGCCCTGCTGCAGGCCGTCGTACACCTTGCGCATCAGCTCATCCTGCTTCGGATCCTGCGGATTGGCCGCCTTCACCAGCAGCGTCCGCACCTGGTTGCCAATCTCCGAAGCAGCTTGGGCGGCATCTTGATTGGTAAGCACCACGACGGCGATCTTGTCGTCGGGCATCACGATGTTTTCAGCCGTGAAGCCCGAGACCTCGCCGCTATGCTCCAGCACGCGCTGCCCGTTGGCGCTGGTTACGAAAACGCCGAGACCATAGCGCGTCCCCACGCCATTCTTCAGGACAACTTCGGTTTCCATGTCACGATACGAAGCCGGCTTCATCACGCTCTGGTTAATGATCGAGATGTCCCACTTTGCCAAATCTTCCGCCGTCATCGCCAACTCACCGGCGGCAAACATCCAGCCGCGGCCTTCTTTGGGAGCAGGATGCAGCGGTCCCAGCGCATAACGAAAGTACGCAGTGGGATCGGTTGGCGGCAGCTTGTTGGCATTGGTATCGGCCACGCTCTTCATTCCCAGCGGCATGAAGACCCGCTGGCTAAGAAACTGGAGTAGCGGCTGGCCGGAAACCTTCTCCACAATCGCCCCGGCGATTACGTAGTTGGTGTTGCTGTACTGCCACGTCGTACCCGGCGGGAAGTCGAGCGGGATCTTCGCCCAGCGGTCCATGATGCCTTCCGCGCTGATGGGTTGCAGCATCAGCGGCGGCACATAATCCTGCGGCCAATAATCCTGATAGCCAGAGGTGTGCGACAGCAGCTCGCGAATCGTGATTTCGTTGCCGCTGGTCAGCCCAGGAATATATTTCGACACCGGATCATCGAGTGAAAGCTTGCCTTCCTCCGCCAGCATCAGGATGGCCGCAGCGGTGAACTGCTTGCTGATGGAACCAATGCTATAGCGCATTTGCGCCGCGGCCGGAGTATTGGGATCGAGCTTGGCGGCTCCGTACGCCTGCAGGTAGGCAATCTTGCCGTCCTGTACGACGGCAACGGAAGCCGAGGGTACGCCGGTAGTCTTCAATACTTGTTGCGCGATTGCGTCGATGTTGCCGCGCAACTGCGGCGCGAGAGATGATTCCGTCTGGGCGTGGAGGGACGATAGGAAGACCAGGAGAAGAAAAGCGCAGGCCAGCCCTGGCTTGCGAATGATGCCATTCATGCTACGCATTGACTGCCTCGGAGAAGAAAGATTCAACCGCACTACACTATCGCAAGGGGCGGGACGGAACAACCCCGAGTGGGTCAGGCGAGTTCACGCTTGTCGACCTTGTCGGAGTGTGCGCTGGTTGCTTCCTGGGCTGACCGCATCGGCCCAGGAAGCAAGGCCGGAGCGGCGGCAGTAGCCGCCTGGTCAGGGATGGGAGCGGTCGCTTCGGGCGAACTGTCGAATGGGGGGAACGAATGACCGTCCAGCAGCCGATGGTGCATGCTATAGAGCGCCAACTCCAGCCGATCGGCGACATGGAGCTTGTCGTAGATCTTGCGTAGATAGTTCTTCACCACTTGTTCGGTGGTCCCCACCTCGCGCGCGATCTCTTTGTTCTTCATCCCCTGAGTGACGCCGCTGATGATCATCATTTCCTTGTCACTCAAACGAAGCTGTTGCTGGGGAGCCGTCCCCTGCAAAGCCTGCGTCCGATAGGCCTCGATCACCCAATTGACTCCCTGCTTGTCGAGCCAGGTTTCCCCGGCTGCGACCTTGCGGACACAGCGGACCAGCAGTTCCGGAGAAACGGCGCGGGCCAGGATTCCGCGCACCCCTCGGCGAAGGTAGTCCACGGTTTCCTCTTCGCCGGCGCGTTGCGTAACCACCACCAGGTTCGCTCCCGGCAAAGCGCACGCCGCTATCTCGCTTACGGCGTCAGCTGGACTGGGGGCGAGCCCGACCTCGAAGAGAATGACATCGGCAGGAGTTGCGGCTACAGCTTGCAAAGTTTGCGGTAAGGTCTCAGTCTGCGCCACCACTTCCAGATCTTTCCATTGGGCGAAGATCCGGCTCATGCCCACGCGAAAGATGGCTTCCGAGTCGGCCAGGATAATTCGGAGCGGAGGTAAGTGGGTCCTTGCAGGCACCTCCGCGGGCGCCTCACGGGCTGCGCCTGTGCCTTTCGCTCTCGTCCGGCTACGCCGGTTTGCGCCCTTAGAGCCGTTTGAAGTGGTAACCATCGATCACGACCGCAATAGTTCTTCCCGAGGCTTCTTCCGTGCATCGCACCACACGCCCAACACACATTACGCTTACCAAATGACGGCCACCCGACACTTCCGAAGGCATCTCAATGGCAAACTCCACATGAGAACCTACCTCGATAGGGGAGTCGATTGCGAAGGAAATGCCGCCAGCAGAAATATCCGTGGTCTCGGCGGAAAACTGTCGCTCCGCGGTCTTCAACGTGACCCGAAGATGAAGCGGAAACCGGATCGAATTGCGCAGGTCGGGCTGTCGCGTAGCAATCATGAGGATGACAAGGAGATGACAGGAACAGGATACTCCGGATAGAACTCCCGGTGCCTGTTACCAAAGTAACCACGGGGAGGTGGTTACCCTGTCAAGAATAAAGGGGCTTATTGGCATCACCGAGGTCATGCCCTCCTATAAAGCCTTCAAAAGCGGGCTTTTTCCCGGCAGCCTGTGAAAGCCATGCCCTTTTACAACCTGGACTCACGCGGCTTCGCTAGAACTTTGTGGTCTCCGTGAAGTTGAAGGCCCGAACCTTCATCGCGGGAATTACCATATCCATCGACTCCTCGCCGGTGGCACGCACGGGCTGGCCCATGGCCTCAACGTTCTGCAACATGTGAATCAGGCTCTCATTGAAGCGGAAATTGCGGACGCCGCACTGGACTTTTCCATCTTCCACCAGAAATGTGCCATCGCGCGTCATCCCGGTGAGTATCTTCTCGTAAGGATCAACCTCGCGGATGTACCACAGGCGGGTGACCAGAATTCCCCGCTCGGTGGATGCGACCATCTGCTCGACAGATTGAGCACTGCCGGGCTCGGGACCGCCGAACACGATATTCATTGGCGCCTCACCAATTTCGTTGGGCAAAGCGAAGCCGTGGCCGGTGGGAATAATCCGTCCAACATTAGCAGCCAGCTCCGAGCGTTGCATCCGGCCCGCGCTGGAGCGCGCGTAGGTGACACCTTTAACAATGCCATTCTCGATGAGCTGAAGGCGATGCCGCTTCATCCCTTCGCCATCAAATGCAACACCGGTTTGCAGGGGATGATAGACATCGTCCCAAACCGTGAGGTTCTCGCCGAACAACTGCTTCCCGATGCGATCGTTCAAGAACGAGCGCTGTTCCAGCAGGGCTGAGCCTCCGAAGTCCCAGAACATGAAGCCGACCGCGTCGAGCACCGCGGCAGGCTCCAGGATCACGGTGTATTTTCCTGGCGGAAGGTCACGGGGATTTTTGGCGGCGACGGCTTTCTGGGCGGCGATCTCTGCCATTCGAGTGGGATCCAGTTGGTCGGCATCAGGCGAGTTCGCCTTCTGCCATCCTGAGGACGTGTCCCCCAGCATGGTGATGGAAACCTCAGCCAACGTCTGCTCGTACCAGTCGGTTACGCCGCGGGAATTGAAGATACCTTCAGCCAGTTCCGCGGTAGAAAAGATGCCGGCCGTCGTCAGCCCGTTCTTCGTCGCGACGGTGACCATCTGGGAGACGGCAGCTGCACGGTCCTCCGGCGTGACACGTGCGGTGCTGTCAAAGTAGCGCCGCACGGCCGTGGCTCCTGAGTCTGCCGCATTCTGCGCAACTTCTTGCGGCGACGGCATTGGCAGCAGATCAGGATCAGGCTGCTGCACCCGAGCCAGCGCCTCGGCAGATTGCACGACACGCCGCAGGCTTTCATCGTCAGACTTGTTGGTAGTAGCACGGGCGGTCCGGCCACCGAAGGAAACCCGCACCGAAATCTGGCTACTTTCTTCGGCAACGTTCTGGTGAATGGTGTTGTTGGCAAAACGAGTGAGCGCGCTGCGACTGCCGGAGATGAGCAATTCAATCTCGTCAGCGGTCGAGTGCTTGCGCAGTTTGTCAAAGATATTGCCAGCCTGGTCGCGTGTGATCATGTTTGCACTGCTAGTGTACAGGCGACGGATTGAGGGAGGTCGTGCCGCCGCACTGCGGGTCAGTTATTTTTCCTGCCTCACTGCGGGCACGCAGCTGTTGCCAAACCTGTGCCGTCCGTACGGAACTCGGCGAATTTTTCCACTCTACCCAGCACTGCGCCTGCGGCTCCGTACTGGGCTAGACTATTTCCCGCCTACGGCGCTCTTTTCGTCGCGTCTGGTTCCACCGATGCAACCGCGAACGGAGTTTCGTAACGGCCTCTCACGCCCCCGGCTAACGCGAATGTCGCCGCTGCTCCACCCCAGCAAGCGCAAAGGAGGCGCTTGCCGGGGGCCCCGGCTGCACGGCGGGTTCGATCCCAAATGCGATAGCCTATTCCACCGCTCAGCGAGAATTGCAGCTACCACACAGACACCTTGAGGCTTCAGCCTTACAACTCCCTCCGCTTCTGATATCTTTGCTGCTTCAGTTCAATCGAGGCCGTTGAATGTCTGTTGCCGAAACCGCGCGCGAAAGCCGTCCCGAGCCCACTAAGTTCTATCGCTGGCTGGTGCTGATCTTCCTCAGCTTGGCCATGTTCGGCAACTATTATTTCTACGATGCGCTCGAGCCGCTGGCCAAGCTTCTTCAGGACCAGCTTCACTTCTCTGCTCAAAACATCGGGATGCTACAGGCGGCTTACAGCTTCCCCAACATCTTCACCGTGGTGCTGGGCGGCATTCTGATCGACCGCATAGGCACGCGCAAGGCGCTGCTGATCTTCGGCGTGCTCTGCCTGATCGGGGCCTTCATCACGGCGTTCGGCGCGCAGTTCCCCATGATGGTGGCCGGCCGCTTCGTCTTCGGCATGGGCGCTGAGTCGCTGATCGTGGCCATCACCACTGGTGTCGCGAAATGGTTTAAAGGCAAAGAGCTCAGCTTCGCTCTCGGTATCAACCTGATGATCGCGCGCGGCGGCACCTGGCTGGCGCAGAATTCTCCGACGTGGGCGAAGGGCGCCTACAATTACTGGCAAAATCCGTGGCTCATCGGCGTGGGCTTCGTTACGCTGTGCGTCATCGGGCCCATCGGGTATTACATTCTCGAAGTCCGCGCCGAGAAGACGTCGTCACTGGCGCCGGAAGGCGAGCAGGACAAGATCGTGCTGGCCGACGTCAAGGCGTTCAATTTGTCCTACTGGTATCTGGTGGGACTGTGCGTCGTGTTCTACTCGGCGATTTTCCCCTTCGAGACTTTCGCGGTCACGTACTTTGTCGATGCCAAGCACACCTCGCTGCAGCTCGGCGGCTTCATGCTGAGCGTGCTCACCATGTTCACCATGATCGGAACGCCCATCGTCGGACTCTTCTCCGACAAAATGGGACGCCGCGCCACCATCATGTTGCTGGGCACCCTGTTGCTGATCCCGGTCTTTCTCTTGATGGCCTATACCAACGTCACCCTGTATGTCCCGATGGCCATGCTGGGCTTCGCGTTTACGTTTGTGCCCGCGATCATCTGGCCGTCGGTGGCCTACCTGGTGCCGCAACGCACGCTGGGCACTGCGCTCGGGGTCATGACGATGATTCAAAATCTCGGCATGACGGGCATGAATTGGGTGCTCGGCAAAGCGAACGACAGTGCGGGCGCCAGCGCGAGCAATCCTGGCGGCTATCTTGCGATGATGAAGATCCTGACTGTCCTGGGCTTTGTGGGATTCGCCCTGGCCCTCCTGCTCCGCCAGCGCGAGACTGGCCCACATGGCCACGGACTGGAAACCATCACCGGGTCGCACGCGTAGCTTTCTATCGGCATTGGCTATCGGCTGCGGCCCTTCCCACTCTTGTGGGATTCATTACCCCCGCTATCACGAGAGTACAATCGATACATAAGAAAATGGCGGAAATCATGCGTACAAATGTGACTGCGTCCAGCGCTGGCGGGGACGTGAAGCTGCCCATCTACATGGATAACCACGCGACCACGCGCACCGATCCGCGCGTACTGGATGAGATGCTGCCGTACTTCACCGAGAACTTCGGAAACGCGGCCAGCCGCAACCATGAATTTGGCTGGGTGGCCGAGCAGGCCGTCGAGCAGGCGCGCCAGCGCATCGCTAAGCTGCTTGGCGCAACCACGAAGGAAATCATCTTCACCTCCGGCGCTACCGAGAGCGACAACCTGGCCATCAAGGGCGTCGCCGAGATGTACCGCGAAAAGGGCAATCACATCATCACCCAGACAACCGAGCACAAGGCCGTGCTCGACAGTTGCAAGCGTCTGGAGAAGTCAGGTTTCCGCGTCACCTATCTGCCCGTGCAGAAGGACGGCCGCATCGATCTCGACGATCTGAAGCGCGCCCTGGATGACAAGACCATCCTGGTGACCATCATGGCCGCGAATAACGAGATTGGCGTGCTCCAGCCCATCCGTGAGATTGGCGAGCTTTGCCACCAGCGCGGCGTGCTCTTTCATACTGACGCGGTGCAGGCCATCGGCAAAGTGCCATTCAACGTTATTCAGGACAACGTCGACATCGCCTCGATTTCAGCACACAAGTTTTATGGCCCGAAGGGTATCGGCGCGTTGTACGTGCGGCGCAAGAATCCGCGAGTGCAACTGGTGGCGCAGATCGACGGCGGTGGACACGAGCGCGGTATGCGCTCCGGCACGTTGAATGTCACCGGCATCGTTGGCCTGGGCAAGGCCTGTGCAATCGCGAGCGAGGAAATGTCCGCCGAGACGACGATGCTGATCGCGCTGCGCGATCGCCTGAAGGACGCGATCATGGGCCAGCTCGACGAGGTCTACATCAACGGCTCGATGGAGCATCGTCTTCCCGGCAATATGAATATCAGCTTCGCTTACGTGGAAGGGGAATCGTTGTTGATGGGCATCAACGACATTGCGGTCTCCAGCGGCTCGGCCTGCACCTCGGCGACGCTGGAACCTTCCTACGTCCTGAAGGCCCTCGGCGCGGGAGACGATCTGGCACACAGTTCTATCCGCTTCGGCATTGGGCGCTTCAACACCGAGGCCGAAGTAGATTACGTGGCCAAGCGCGTAGTGGAGACGGTCAATCGCCTGCGCGAGTTGTCGCCGCTGTACGAGATGGCCAAGGAAGGCGTCGATTTGAAGAAGGTCCAGTGGGCCGCAGAGCCGGCGCACTAGGGTAGAGCTGGCCTTCAGGCCAGCGTCAAGCCGCACTTTTCATGATCGAGCCGGCTTCAGCCGGCGGCAGAATTAGGAGAAAGCATGGCTTATAGCGACAAGGTCCTTGACCACTACACCAACCCCCGCAACGTCGGCTCGCTCGACAAGAGCAGCTCCGAAGTCGGTACCGGGCTGGTCGGCGCGCCCGAATGCGGCGACGTGATGAAGTTGCAGATCAAGGTGAACCCCGTGACCAACATCATCGAGGATGCCAAATTCAAAACCTTCGGCTGCGGCTCCGCGATCGCGTCGTCTTCGTTGGCAACCGAGTGGGTCAAAGGCAGGAGTATCGACGAAGCGCTCGCCATCAGGAACACCGACATCGTGAAGGAGCTGGCGCTGCCGCCGGTGAAGATCCACTGCTCGGTGCTGGCGGAAGATGCCATTCGCGCCGCCATTGGCGACTGGAAAAAGAAAAACGCGCAAACCCACGAACAGCCGCAAGACAGTGGAGTTGAGCAGCCGGCGTAATCGGCGCACGTACGCGCCAGAAAAGAGACTATGAGCACGGTTAACATCGACAATTCCTCCCCGAACGCCGCGCCTGCCGCAGCGGGCGTACAGGTAACCGAGAAAGCGGCGGCGGCCATTCGCCGCGCCATGGCCAAGGAAAACATCTCTCCCACGGAAGGCGGCCTGCGGCTGGGCGTGCAGGGCGGCGGCTGTTCGGGATTGAGCTATGTCATTCGCTTCGAAACCAGCTCGGCCGAACGCGATCACATCTTTGAATTTGGCGACGTCCGCGTCTTCATCGATCCCAAGTCGTTCATCTACCTGAGCGGCATGGTGCTCGACTTCGAAGAGACCCTGATGCGCCAGGGCTTCGTGTTCAACAATCCGAATGCGACGAAGTCGTGCGGCTGCGGCACTTCGTTCTCGTGATGGATGGAAGGGCGCGGCTTCCGCCGTGCCGAGCAGGCCTCGTTCAAGAACCGTCATCCCGAGGAGGCCTTGAGTGTCTGCGTGAAACTCGACTTTTCAGATCACGGTGGAACGTGAACCATCGAAACTGGCTGCAATCGAGCCGCGCAGCGGCGGTACTGCTACGACGCAGACACTCTAGGGACGGCACGGTTCTCACGCGCTCTCTTTAGGGCCCGGAGGTAATTCCGCCCTTACCCCAGTGGCTACCGCCGGTTCCTGGGGCGGTCGCAAATGCACCGCTGAACGGTGCTCCACCCCAAATGTTTGAAAAGCAAGCTATGCCCCCAACTAATCACCCACAACACGAGCGCGACACTGGCATCATGGTTGCCAGCCCCAGCAAATCCACCATGACCAACTGCTGGTCCTGTGGCGACATGCGTGCCGCGCACTTCTGCCAGCGGTGCGGCAAGGTGCAGCCTCCGGCTCCGGTGGATTACTTCACGTTTTTCGGATTGCCTTACCGGCTCAACCTGAACACGGCCGCGCTGGAGCGCGAATTCTATGCCCTCAGCCGGCATCTGCATCCCGACATCAACGCCATCGGCAGCTCCCGGGAACAACAGTGGAGTCTGGAGCAGAGCTCGCAACTCAACGACGCTTATCGCACCTTGAAAGACCCGATCTTGCGCTCGGAGTATCTGCTCCGCCTGCAAGGCGTCCATCTCGAAGAGCAGTCAACCGCCGCCACGGAAGAGGCACGTCGCACCGGCAAGGCCAAGAAGCAGGTGGTTCCACCCGATCTACTGGAGCAGGTTTTCGAACTCAATATGCAGTTGGAAGAAGCTCGCATGAACAAGAAGATGGGCGAGCCGGACCGGAGTCTTGAACTTGAATTGCAAGATACCAGGAAACACTTGCAGGTAAAGCACGACGCTATGATGAACGACCTGCATACCTCCTGGAACGATTGGGATGCCCTGGTGGACCGCGCCGAGCAAGGCGGCAATGTTCTGGAAGAGGACCGCGTCGCAGTGCGCGATAAGATGCTGGACGTACTGAATCGGCGGAATTACCTGCGCAATTTGCTGCGCGATGTTGAGGAAGTGTTGGAATGAAGGTCGCTATTCGCCTTTCGCTATTCGCCGGAACGTGAACAGCACCGATCTGGCGAAGAGCGAAAAGCGAATGGCGAAAAGCGAATGAACACCGACCGCATCATCGGCATCGATCTCGGCACCACCAACTCGCTGGTGGCGTATATGGCCGGCGACCGCCCCGTCGTCATTCCGGGCGAGGATGGTTCCAATCTTGTGCCTTCAATCGTGGCCTTGGACGGGAACGAGCAGATCATCGTCGGCAATCCGGCGCACAAATATCTTATCGAGACCGCTGACCACGCAGTCTACAGTGTGAAACGGCTGATGGGACGCGGCGTCGAAGACATCAAGGAAGAACTCAAGTTCTTCCCTTTTCGCCTCGCCGAGGACCTTGCGCCGGGCGAAGTTCTTCGCATCAAGCTGGGCGACAAGACCTTCACGCCGCCGGAGGTTTCTGCGTTCATCTTGCGTCAGCTGAAGCGCAATGCCGAGCGCTATTTCTGTGCCTCGGTCACGCAAGCGGTAGTTACCGTTCCGGCCTACTTCAACGACGCACAGCGGCAGGCCACGAAAGACGCGGGCCGCATCGCGGGACTCGACGTTCTGCGCCTGGTGAATGAGCCCACGGCGGCAGCGCTCGCCTACGGTCTCGACAAAAAGGAGACTGCGACAGTCGCCGTTTACGATCTTGGCGGCGGCACCTTCGACATCTCGATTCTCAAGCTGCACGAAGGTATCTTCGAAGTCATCGCTACCAACGGAGACACTCACCTCGGCGGCGACGACATCGACAATCTGCTGGTCACGATTGCGCTCGACGACATTCAGGGCGACCTCGGTATCGATGTCCGGCGCAATGCCGAGGTTGTGCAAACGATTCGCCAGGCCGTTATCGAGGCGAAGGTCGCATTATCGGCCAACGAAAAGACCTCGCTTGAGATTGCGCTTCCCGGCGGCAAGCATTATCAGCGCGAGATCACCCGCGCACAGTTTGAGCAATTAATTCAGCCGGTCATTGACCGCACCATCGGCCCGGTGCGGCAGGCGATGAAGGATGCAGGTCTGACGCCGGATCAGATCGACGAAGCCGTGCTGGTCGGCGGCTCGACGCGCATTCCTCGTGTCCGTCAACTCGTGGAAGAACTTTTCCAGCGCAAACCGCACTGCGACTTGAATCCTGACGAAGTTGTCGCGCTTGGCGCCGCGGTGCAAGCGAATATCCTGGCCGGCCGCTCGGAAGCGACCAAGGAGATGCTGCTGCTCGACGTCACGCCCTTGTCGCTGGGCATCGAGGCGCTCGGCGGAGTGGTGGCGAAAATCATTCATCGCAACTCCACCATCCCGGCGTCGGCGACCGAGCACTTCACTACCGGGGTCGAAGGCCAGACGAACGTTGCCATTCACGTCCTGCAGGGAGAGCGCGAGTTGGCGAAGGATTGCCGCTCGCTGGCGCGCTTCGATCTGAAGGGCATTCCGCCGATGCCGGCGGGGCTGCCGCGTATCGAGGTGAAGTTCCTCATCGACGCCAACGGGATCATGCATGTCTCGGCGCGCGAGTTGCGCAGCGGCAAGGAAGCCGAGATTGAAGTGCAGCCCAGCTACGGCCTCACCGACCAGCAGGTAGAGAACATGATCCTCGACTCGTTCGATAATGCCGAAGACGACTTTCGGCGTCGTCAGGTGATTGAGGCGCGCAATGAGGCCGAGACCATGTTGGCCGCGCTGGAGAAAGGCCGCGACAATCCCGCGTGGGAACGGTTGTCGTTGCGAGAGCGAACGAATATTGGCGAGTTGGAAGCGGCGTTGCGGACGGTGATGAAAGAAAACGATTACCGCGGCATTCGCACCGCAATCGATGCGTTGAATCAAGGGACGATGCGCCTGGCCGAACTGATGATGGATTCCGCCGTGGGCGCCGCGCTCAAGGGCAAGACGATGGAGACCGCTGACGTCGGCGAAGGCCCGGCTGCGCCACATCCCATCGCACAAGCGGAAATCAAGTAGTGGCTAGTGATCAGTGGCTAGTTGGGACTAGGGGTTAGGGGCTGAGGGACTAGTTGTATTTCCGGCTTGCAATGTTTGCGGTTATGTCAGAAAAAACTCTACAGAACGAAGGACACATCCTGACGGTGGAGACTCTCGCGCCCGACACGGTCCGCGTGACATTTCTGCCGGAGAACCGCAGCTTCGAGTTCGAACATGGCAAGCTTGCCTATCAGGAGCACGGCAAACCAGAATCGATCCTGGATATCGCGCTGAACCTTGGTCTGCATCTGGAGCACGCCTGCGGCGGTAACTGCGCCTGCACCACATGTCACGTCGTCGTAAAGAAGGGTAAAGAACTTCTTAGCGAGATGGACGACGAGGAAGCGGACCGCCTCGACATGGCTGCTGATCTTCAACTCAATTCGCGCCTGGGATGTCAAGCCGTAATCAAAAAGCCGGGCGAGGTGGTGGTGGAGATCCCGGCGTGGAACAGAAATTATGTTTCTGAGGGCAGCCATTAGACGGGGATTTATCGTCAAATGAGCATGGCTGGATGCCATGAGTCTACCTACTGTGCGATCTCCCACACCACGCCGTCACCGAATTCTCCGCCAGCGGATGTCGTGCCATACAGATTGCCGCTGCTATCGAGAACCAGTTGACCTTGGGGACTGGAGCCATCGGCTCCATGGAAATTGTGGAGTACGCTGTAGATCCAGGTATCGCCCGAGCGCGTTAACTTGAAGACATAACCGTCACCAAAAGGATATCCGGAATCCACACCGTACAAGTTACCAAAACGATCCATTACCAGTCCGGTGGCATAGTCCTCGTAGCCAAAGTCATAGACCAGAGAGTAGGTCCACCCGCCGTCCGAAGGGCTTAGCTCATACACCGTCCCGCTGTTATTGCCTACCCCGCCGCCCGTGATACCGTAGAGGTTTCCCGAACCGTCGCGGATCAAGCCTGAGGGTTCGGCCCCGATGAATCCGTTGAAAGAGTAGATCAGGTTGTAGTTCCAGCCCGATTGCGAGGGCTGCAATTGCCATACTCCGCCAAAACAGCCCAGCTCTTCGTTACCGATGTAAGCTGTGCCGTAGAGATTGCCCGCCTGGTCAAAGACCAGAGGTCCCGAGGGGAACTCCGCGCCGAGGCCAACATTAAAGTCGAACGAGTAGATGACGCTCTCGTTCCAGCCTCCATTGGCCGGAGTAAGCTGGTAGACGCTGCCCTCGCCGTAGGTGCCACCCTCGAATGTCGCGCCATACATATTTCCAGCGGTGTCGAAAATCACCCGATAGCTGGGAGACCATCCGGCGGGAAACTGATAAATCACCGTCTCATTCCACGGGCATAACGGTGTACGGCAGAAGGTGGCGGGAGGTGTCAGTTTGTACAGAACTCCGGCCAAACCGTAAAGCGCGCCGTCAGGGCCAAAGGTTACGCCCGGGCCAGGCACGCCACCGTTGGTTCCTCCCAGGAAATCGAACAAAGGGGTGAAGACCCAGCCGGAGCCGGCATGCGTCATCTTGAATACCGCGCCACAGCCATGACCGGTTTGACCACACCCGTCCCCCTGGTTTGCTCCCGCCGAGGCGGTGCCAAACAGATTGCCGTTGCGATCGATGGTCAAACCATCCGCGGGCGCGGCACCGTCCGCACCCCCAGTGAAGGCATGCAGCACGGTGTACGTCTGCGCGGAGGCCGTTGAGGTGCCAAGCGTTGCCAAAAGGATTGCAGCGGGCAAGAGTTTGAACATAATCTTCGTGTCGGAATTCGCAGTCTGAACTTCAAAACTTATTTGCGATTCCGATTCTCCTTGTCGCGCCACTATCGGCCCTTTGGCGGATGCAAGTCAACTTAATTTAGGATTACGTTGGAAATAACTAAGCTAGAATCCTGCTCGTGATGACAATTGCAAATGCTATGAGATACCATTCTGCTGCAATGATGAGGAACCTCTATGGCTGCTGAATTGAGATGGGATGACACGGAAGATATTGCAATTGCTCTGACGGACAAGTTTCCCCAGCAGAATCCGCTGGAGGTTCGCTTCACCGACCTTCATCGTTACGTAACCGAACTGCCGATCTTCGTCGACGATCCCAAAGCGTCGACTGAAGCCAAACTGGAAGCCATTCAAATGGCGTGGCATGAAGAGTGGCAGGATCGAACGGTGGGACCGGCAAGTTAGGGCCGGTCTACAGACGGCTCGGCTGCAGAGTGTGCGTGAAAACTGTGTCTCCCCGGGGAGTCGCCCACTCCACCCAGCGCTTCCGCGCTGGGCTATTTGGTTTCGCCCTTCGGGCTCAGATTTCGGCCGAGACGGTAGCGTCGCCGCAAGATCAAGAATTGAGTTCACACCCAGACTCTGAAGCCGTGCCCTTCCAAGGCAGGATGTGCCGATATTGACGTCTAGTGGGAGCCGGTACTTCGAGCCGACGATTTCCCCCAAAAGCAACGGGAGGACATGTCTGCCCTCCCGCTTATTCCGTAATTGTCACTGAGCTAGCGTCGTGGTCCGCCGCGACCGCCGCCGGGACGGCCACCACGGCCGCCGCCACCAGGGCGCCCGCCGCGTCCACCGGAACGACCACCGTCATGACGCGATCCGGCATGTTCCCGCCGCTCGCCATCGCGATTGAAGTTCGGCTCGGAGCTGGGTTCGTCGGCGCGCTCGTGTCCGCCCTCGAAGGTCACGGCGCCTTCTGCTGCGCCTTCAGACGCGCCCTCTCCGGCACCTTCTCCGCCGCCCATTTTGGCGCGTTGTTCCTTCAGGATGGCCTTGCGCGACAGCTTGATGCGGTTGCCATCGACGGCCAGCACTTTCACCAGCACCTGGTCGCCTTCCTTTAGCTCATCGCGAACATCGTTGATGCGATGCTCGGCGACTTCGCTGATGTGAAGCAGACCATCGGTGCCCGGCAGAATCTCCACGAATGCGCCGAAATCCGCCAGCCGCGTAACTTTGCCGAGATAGGTCTTCCCTACCTCAGCGGTCGCGGTGATGTCACCAATCATTTGCAGCGCCCGTGCTGCCGCTGCCTGATCGCTGGACGAGACATTTACCTTGCCGCTGTCCTCGACGTCGATTTTGACGCCTGTGGCTTCGACGATGCCGCGAATCACCTTGCCGCCGGGGCCGATGAGGTCGCGGATCTTGTCGGTCGGAATCTGCAAGGTGTAGAAGCGCGGGGCGAATTCGCTGATGGTGGTACGCGACTCGCCAATCACTTCGTTCATCTTGTCGAGGATGTGCAGCCGCCCGGCCCGCGCCTGCTCCAGCGCTTCGCGCATGATCTGCGGCGTGATGCCCATCACCTTGATGTCCATCTGTAACGCAGTGATGCCGCCGCGCGTGCCGGCGACTTTGAAGTCCATGTCGCCATAATGATCTTCCGCTCCGGCGATATCGGTGAGGACGGCATAGTCGCTGCCTTCCTTCACCAGGCCCATGGCTACGCCCGCAACCGAGGCTTTCAGCGGAACGCCAGCATCCATCATGCTGAGCGAGGCGCCGCAAACGGTCGCCATCGAGGACGATCCATTGGATTCCAGAATGTCGGAGACCACGCGCATCGCGTATGGCCAATCGGTGTCGCTGGGCAGCACTGCGAAGAGCGCTCGCTCAGCCAATGCGCCGTGCCCAATCTCGCGACGGCCCGCTCCGCGAAGGAACGCTACCTCACCCACCGAGAACGGCGGGAAATTATAGTGCAGCATGAAGCGCTTCTTGGCTTCGCCCTCGAAAGCTTCCAGCCGCTGCATGTCCTCGCCCGTGCCTAGCGTTGTCGTCACTAGCGCCTGAGTTTCGCCGCGGGTGAAGATTGCCGAGCCGTGGGTGCGCGGCAACACGCCGACTTCGATCCAAATATCGCGAACCTGATCGAACTTGCGGCCATCGGGACGGCGCTTTTCCTTGATTACCTGCTCGCGGAAGATCTGTTCCCGCAGGAGATCGAAATACTTGCCAGCCTTCTTGCGGCCTGCTTCGTCTTCTTCCGGAACAGCTTCTTTGACTTCGGTCTTCAACTGCTTGATCAGCGAGTAGCTCTCGTTCTTGGGATGCTTCTCGGTGTTGGCGGCATCGGCCAGGCGCTCGCCAATTTTCGCTCGCAGTTGGCCGAGGTAGGCTTCATCCGTCACTACCGGCTCGACCGCACGCTTGGGCTTGCCGGCCTTCCGCGCCAGTTCGCTGATCGCGGCACAAATCTTCTTCACCTGCTCGTGGCCGTACTCGATGCCCTCGACCACAACTTCTTCTGACACTTCGCGAGCACCGGACTCGATCATCACGATGCCTTCGGAGGTGCCAACCACCATCAGGTTCAGATCGCCGGAGCGCTGCTCGTCATACGTGGGATTGATGATGAAATTGCCATCCACGCGGCCGACGCGCACCGCGCCGATGGGACCATGAAACGGAATGTCAGAGACGCTGAGCGCAACCGACGCACCGTTGATGCCGGAGACATCGGGATCGTTCTCCGTGTCGGCAGACAGCACCATGGCGATGACTTGGGTCTCGCAGCGAAAACCTTCCGGGAACAAAGGCCGGATGGGCCGGTCGATCTGGCGGCTGGTCAGGATTTCGCGTTCGCTGGGCCGGCCTTCGCGCTTGATGAAGCCGCCGGGGATGCGTCCCGCGGCGTAGGTGTATTCGCGGTAATCGACGGTGAGCGGGAAAAAGTCGATGCCTTCCCGCGGGTCGGCATTAGCGCAGGCGGTGGCGAGAACCACGTTTTCGCCTATGCGCACGATGCAGGAGCCGTGCGCCTGCTTGGCCAGTTTGCCGGTCTCAAAGCGAATGGTTTTGCCGCCGGGTAGATCTACGCTGATTTCGTGTTTGTTGACGCCGTGTAATGTGGCTGTCGTGTCTTCGCTCATTTTTTAAGTTCCTTCCGTTACGAACGCAACCGATACCGATTCCAAACTCTTGTCATCCCGACCGGGGGCTTCAGCCCGAGCGGAGGGAGCACTGCTTTTCGCTGGACGAGCGCAGTTGCGCTTTGCCAGTCAATCACGATTTGGGAGATGGAGTGTAATAGACGTCAGCCGAGAGAAGCTGGACGAATGTAGGGGGCGTGCTTCGCGCCCCTGAAGCCTTAATAGTCGAAACCCCGCAAAACTGCATCCGAGGTCCCCCAACAAGCGCACCCTGTGCGCGTGCTGGGAAAGCGATACGCTGCAAGCTTAGTTGTTCAGCGCCCGGCAAGGTTACTTGCGGATGCCCAGCTTCTGAATGACGGCTTTGTAGCGTTCGGTATCAGACTTTCTGAGGTAGTCGAGCAAACTGCGACGCTTGCTGACCATCATGAGAAGCCCGCGCCGGGAGGCATGGTCCTTCTTGTGGGTCTTGAAATGCTCTGTCAACTCGCCAATCCGCGTGCTCAGGATGGCGATCTGAACTTCCGGGGAACCAGTATCGTTGTCCGCTCTCCGGTTGTCGACAATCAAGGCGGCTTTTTTCTCTCGGGCTAACACTGAATCGGTTGCGCTCCTACTCTTATTATCGTTTGTTGTTACGGGATTAAGGATAACATGCCAGGAACAGGATCGGCAAAGACCGGCCGCAGACCGCCCATGAAACCTCGGTACAAAGCTTTCGCGTATTGCTTGCTTTCACTGTCGGCGGTCGTAAGCTACGCCCAAACCTCACATCCCGCGGGTTCGCCCAAAGCCGCATTTTCGATTTCCGCCGTCGTAATGCGGGATGTCATCATGCCGCCAGCGGAGACGTTACTACAGATTACATTGACTAACCTTTCGGACAAGGACGTCTATCTTGGGGGCCCTGTGAATGGGTCGCCGCCACTGTGGACAAGCTTCGAGATCGACGTTCATGACGCACATGGCAACCCTGTTCCGGAAACTGTGGCGGGGCGCGAGATTCGTCGCTGGCCTAGTAGCGTGAGCGGCCCGGTATTCCCCGTTAAGGCCGGCGAAAAGGTCAGTCTAGAGGTAATGCTCAGCAGGGTGTTTGATGTCAGCCACCCGGGCACGTATACGGTGCAAGTGCGGTTGAAGGACCGTTCTAGTGGGGTCATGGTGCAATCCAATGCCGTTAGTTTTGCGATCCTTCAACAGACAAAGCCAGGAAAAAGCGTACCTCCTGGTTTTTCGATTATGGTTTCGGCGCCGCTCAACTCAGTAAGGAGCGGGTGGCTGATACCAGTCAGCATAGCCATAAAAAATACGTCGCCGCAGAAGCTAACTCTCGCGATGTGGGATGGTCGGAACCAGAATTGGACTACGCATGCGCCGGACGAATTCGGCTCGGGAATCGAGGTGCGGCGTGCCGATGGCGAGTCGACGCCGCTCACGAAGGAAGGCCTAGACTACGTTGAGCATGGCGGCATACCTAAGGGAGCATTTACATTTGGGTCGATTCAACCAGGTCAGGTGTTAGAGCAAATGCGAGCTGCCGGTTTGCTGTTTAACGTGTCCCAGCCTGGTAGGTACATTCTAGACGTGGTGCTGACAGATCCCACAACCGGAATACCGGTCAAGTCGAACGCGATCACGGTAAACGTGGTCGACTCCGCGGCAAGTCCGTCTGACGTCATGCCACCGCAAACACCGTTCATCATCTCACTTGGAACAGAGTCCGCGTATCTTCCAAAATCCAATTACCCGCTGTCCATTTGCCGGACGAACATATCCGACCACGAGATTGTCCTGGACAACTTGACCTTCATGGATGAGTTGAGCGTTCTCGACAGGCAAGGATCACCCGTGCCGTGGTCGGAGGCAAGCAAGAACCCCCAGTCCTACGCGGCAGGGATGCGACAACGGTCGGTGGATGGCGTCGGCAGTCGTACTTACCGGATGCAACCGGGCGAGCCCCTTTGCGGGATATTGCCCATCGATGAGATCTTCGACCTCAGCAAACCCGGGACCTATTCAGTTGAAGTCATTCAGCACGATTATCCTGATCGAGCACCTGGGCAAAACATGCCGACGGTGCGATCAAATAGGGTCCAAGTCGAAGTCGCACACTAGCGGGAACTGCCGGCAAACGGCCACGGCGAGAAGCTGACGTTTTCAGGTCTCCAACAACGCGGGACCCGGGAATTCCGTCATTGACAACTCCCTTCGCAGTGCTGCGTCGTACACACCCACGTCTCGAAAGGCGCGAGACATGGGGCACCGCGGCCGCCTGAAGCATAGAAACGGACGCGCGCAAGGAGGTGGAATTCCTGTTGCCCTGGAAATTCTTGGTGCGCACCCCCGAGCTGTGCTTCATACTGTTCATCAGCCTGGGGGGCTCGTGACTATGAACACCGATTCGTGCAAGCGGACCTGTCTGTTGTTCGTGGTAATCACTCTGGCGATGGCGGCCGCTGCGCAGGATACGCAGCGGGTCGAGACCTTTGGCGGCTACTCACTCTCGCATGACGGCTCGTTTCTTTGGGGAAGTTCCAACTTCAGCGGCTGGGACACTTCAACCACCGTTTTCCTGAACCGCTGGCTGGGCTTTACCAGTGACTTCTCGGGCCATTACGGCTCGGGCAACTTTCCTTTCATCATCGTAAATGGAAACGACCTGGGGAAGTACAACCGGGATGTCAACTCGTACACGTACCTGTTCGGTCCCCACATCACCTATCATCACTCGCGTTACGCGCCGTTTGTGCAGACACTCTTTGGATTACAAAACCCACGCCAGACCATCACGGTCCTCGAGGGATGCCCTCCGCTTACCTGTTCGGGTCCATCCGTAGGACAAACTACTAAGACTTCCTATGCCAAGTTCGCTATGTCCGTAGGCGGAGGCTTGGACATCGCAGTCGGGCATGGCATTTCGATTCGACCGGTTCAGGCTGAATATCTACTGCTGCGCGAACCAACCTACGCGTTGGTTAACGGCGTGTTTGCGCCCGTAGGTTTCAATAACAACACCTTCCGCTATTCGACAGGTATGACGTTTCACTTCGGGGGCCGGGTAGGCCCGAGCAAGTGAACAGGGTGGGCCGGGTGGCTGGCATCTCGCGGTGATAAGTACATCGGGTGGATGTGAGCTTATGATTTTTTCCCGTCGTGTAGTTGCTATTGGACTCCTGGCAGCGGCATTTGTGAGTTACTCCGTCGCACAGACGCCGTCCCCGGGCCCCGGACAATCACCACGTTCGATCGAGGAGCTGTTACTCAGCGGCGGGAAGTCCGTAGGCGATAGGGCGCTGACAATCCTTCTTGCGGTTCTGCGTCGTACCCACCCAGGTCTCGAACGGCGCGAGACACGAGACCTGGGGCACCCGCTGGAAGCTCATTCCGGCTAGTCGCCTTACGGCGTGATCTCCCACACCACACCCGAATCCCCAGCTCCCCCGAAGGGGGCAGTGCCGTAGAGATTGCCATTTGCGTCCAGGGCTACGCTGCATTCTGGATGCTGGCCGTCGCTTAGGTCGAAATGGTACGACGTGTAGGTCCATCCACCACCTGTGGGCGTCATCTTGAATGCTTCGCCGAATTCGTCTTCGCCTGTGTACGGGGACGTCCCGTAGATGTTTCCTGCCGCATCGAGCGTCGGGGTAGCAGTCGGCCCCGGGGTTGTTCGTCCTGAGAACGAGTGCAAGAGGGTGAAAGCCCAACCACCGTTGGAGGGAGAAAGCTCCCACGCCGTTCCGGCGCCGGTTCCGCCGCTTGACGCTGTGCCGTAAAGATTGCCCTGCGCATCGACGGCGACGCTGCCAATGGGGGCGCCGCCGTCGGCGCCGCCGCTGAAGCTGTAGAGCGTGGTTTCGGTCCAACCCGAGCCCGAAGGCGAGAGCTCATAAACCGTGCCGTAGCCGGAGTTGCCCCCTACGCTTGTCGTCCCGTAAAGATTGCCGGCGCTATCGAAGGCCACACCGTTATATGGAGACCCACCGTCATCGCCGCCGCTGAAGCTGTAGAGCACACTTTCTGCCCAGCCGTTACTGCGCGCCAGCTTGAACACCGTTCCCCGCACATGCGCACCGCCGGCGTAGGTTGTGCCGTAGACGTTGCCGGCGGAATCGAAGACGAGACTGCCCAAATCGGGGTGAGTGCCATCGCTACCATCAAAATTGTGGAGTATGGTCAAGGTCCACGGGCAAGACACGCTTTTGCAGGGCGTAGCCGGCGGCTGAAGGGCGAACACGGCTCCCAGGTTGAACTCCGCGCCTGCGTACGAGGTGCCATAAAGTCGCCCGTCCGGGCCGAAGGTGACTCCGGCATAGACATCGGTCGGGTCATTGGGATGATTGAAGGTGTAGAGGGTGTTGAAGATCCATCCGCTTCCGGCGTGCGACATTTTGAACACGGTACTCGGGTAGCCGCCGCCGTTTGAGGTGCCGTAGAGATTCCCTGCCCGGTCCATCGTCACGCCGGCGACCGGGTTCGATCCGGATCCGTCGGAACCGCTGTTAAACGAGTGCAGGACAGTGATGGTCTGCGCCTGGCTCGCCGGTACTTGCACGATCGCTGCTGCAAAGATGGCAGCCAGGATCAATCGAATCGTTCCGATTGGCAAGCTGGTGGCGAGAATGGAATGAGTCGTTCGCTGATGACGCGTCATTTTGAGTCCTCCCTCGGCTGGCAAAGTGCATCCTGAGGGATATCGGAAGGGCGGTCAACTTAATTTCGCATTACGGCCTAGTAAGTTGATAACAATCAGCTTAGCCGAGTCGTCTCCACTCTGGCTGCCGGCAGCAAAGCAATACACTCGTCCGAGGAATGCGTGAACTCGGCGACGGGTGGCCCCGGGGCTCGCGGTTTTCAAGCCTTGGGAAGTCCGTCATCGATAAGGCGCCGAGCCGCGGAGCGGGGTCCCCATCGAGCGCCGTTCTTGCCCTTGATCGGGTGGAGTCGCAACGCGGTTCTCACGCCCTCGCTAAAGGTCGTCCCCTGCAAACAGCAGCGCTCCCGCTTTCTGTGCAGCATCACCGCGAACCGGCTCACCGCTTCGTGATAGCTTGAAACTATGATTCACGAGATTTTTCCTGTCGGGCCGCTCCAGTGCAATTGCTCGGTGGTGGGCGATGAGCAGACGAAAGAGGCCATCGTTATCGATCCCGGAGACGACATTGAGGATGTCATGGCGATCGTGCAGCGCCACGGCCTGACGGTGAAGCAGATTGTCGTGACCCACGCGCACATCGATCACGTGGGCGGAGCGATGAAGCTGAAGCGGCTGACCGGCGCGCCGATTCTGCTGAATGAGAATGACTACGCCCTGCTGAAAATGCTGGATGTGCAGGCGGCGTGGATTGGGATGCGTGCGCCGGAGAAGGTGACGATTGACGCCAGCCTCAGCACCGGCGATCAAGTTCGCGCCGGCGGTCTGGTGGCTGATGTGCTGCACACTCCCGGCCACACAGAAGGCAGCATCTGCCTGTACTTCGCGCCGGAAAAGAAGTTGATCGCGGGCGACACCTTGTTCGCCGGCTCGATCGGACGCACCGATCTACCCGGCGGCTCGTACGAAAAAATCATGCGCTCGCTGCATGGGCCGGTGCTGGCCCTGCCGGATGAGACCATCGTGGTGCCGGGCCACGGAGCGCTCACTACCATCGGTAAAGAGCGCGAGAATAATCCGTTTCTCGTGTGAGGAAGTAATTAGTAACTAGCAATTACCAACTAGCTGTTTGCGAAAGGCGAAGAGCGATAAGCGAAGAGCGCTTTCCCCCGTGCCGCGAGTTCCTTCCTCCACACACTGCGCACGATGAGCGTCTGCGGAACTACCAGCACGATGAGGTACGACAGGATCGTTCCTCCTATGACTCCGAGCGCTCCGACGTGACGGACCAACGCCAGTGACAACGCAACATTGACGGCAGCCGCGAGCATCGACAAGGCCGCTTGCTCGCGAGTGCGATTCAGCGCCGCCAACAGACAGGATTCAACGCTCATGAAGCCATTGACGATCGCCCAGATTCCCATCGCAAGCAGCAGGTAGGTGCTGGGCACCGCGGCGGGGCCAGCCCACATCCGTATCAGGCTGCGTCCGAATAGCATGAGCACCGTCACACACGACACGTTCAGTGCGACTGTTCCCTTCATCGTTATGAGGAAGGTCAGCCGAATCCAACCATATTCGCGCTTGGCATAGGCTTCGGCATAAGCCGGCCACAACGCGGGAAAGATCAGCGATTGCAGCACGGCCGCCAGACCCACAACTCGCCAGGTCACGCTGTAAGGCGTTACCTCCGACGCGCCCAGGTAATGGCTGACAATCAGATTGTCGGAGCTGAAGACAATGACCGCTGCCACCTGGATCAGGAAGAACGGCCAACCCGAGTCCAGAAGGTCCTTCACCGACGAGCGATCAAGCAAGGACACCCGTGGAAACAGCCACGGTTTTTGCCACCCGACGACCGCCATCAGAGTTCCAAGGTTGGCAAAAGTGAGACATCCGGCGGACATGACAAACAGCACAGGCATGGAAACGTGCAGCGCGATACCGAGTGCGAGTCCGCACACGCTGGCCACTGCACCGGCGCAAGTGACATAGTTGCTGCGATGTAGCTCCTGATATCCGGCAAGCAGCTTGCTGGCCAGGCTGCACGGCAACGATAACAACATGAAGCCCGCGGCGGCGGCAGCCATATGTTCCACTTCCGATGCGCTTACATTCGCGCTTACATTGAACAACCCCACCCAGCTAATCCTGGGAAATACGAACGCCAACACCAATCCAACTCCAGCGGCAATCGCACTTGTCAGCGCCAGCGCATTGGTGAAGTGGCGAGCGGCGGCCGCCTTGTCGCCGAGCGCATAGGCCCGCGAGATGCTGTTGGTCAGCGTATTGGCAATGCCAAGGTCGAGCAGATTGATCCACACGGCGGTCGTCGTGATTGTTGCCCATACTCCATACCGTTCCGCTCCCAGATAGCGCACGGCAAGCGGCAACGAGACCAGCGTGAGCCCGCTGGTCAGCAGTCGTGCGGCAGTGCCTGACCAAACTGCCTGTGCGATCCGGCCGAAGCGCGACGATGAGAAGTTGAGCTTCACGGCGTGACCCAGATTCAAAGCGGCGCTAACGGCCGCTTCGCACTGTCGCGAAGGGTTTCGACGGCACGGCGAATGGCCTCTTGGGAGTGTGAGTGCAGCAAGCGCTGTGCAATCTGTTCCGGCAACGACCTCGACAGAGGCGGAACAACCACGGGTTGCTTTGCGTTCAACATCAGCTGCGCAGCCGCGACTACCTCCTCGACCGAAACCTGGGTGATGCAGTGTGGCTGAGTGGATTGACACGCCTCGCTGCAACCGTCAAGAGCAGTCGCCGGCTGCAAGACCAGCCCATGAGCACAGTGCGGGGAAAACCGCGCCGGACTGTTGGCGTGATTGGGATCGCCATCGCGCGGATGGCGTGAAATGACAATGACTTTGCAATCCATCGCGGCAGCCAGATGAGCGCATCCGCTGTCGTTTCCTACGAAGAGATCGCACCGCTCCAGCACAGCGCACACTTCGCGAAGACGAGATCCGGCGAGGATGATCGGCGATCGTCGCAGCATACTGGCAAGTTCCAGCGCCTGGCCAAGTTCGAGGGCTGAGCACACGATAGTAGGTTGAACGTTGTATTCCCTTGCCAGCCGATTCACCGCCTCTGCATAGCTCTTCAGCGGCCATCGCCGTCCAGGACTGGCGGCGCCAATTCCGATCGCAACCAACTTGGCCGAGTCCGGCACTTTCGCCAGAAGCTTCGCCGCCCCTCTACGGTCGCGCTCGGTCAGCTCTATCTCCAGGGTTGCGTCCGCGGCGGTCGCGCCCAGCGCATCCGCAATCGACAAGTTACGCAAAACTTCATGCCGCACCGGACCCGCAGGCAGACAAATGTCATATGCGGCATCAAATCCGCGATTGATACGCTGCTTCTCCAGCGATGCTTTTTCGCTGTAGCCGACGCGGCTGGCAGCTTGGGTCAGAACGCACAGAAATGTCGCCAGGTGCGCGTCCACATCCCAGCGCGGCGAAACCGCATAGTCAAAACGCCTTCCGCGCAATCGTCTCCAATACAGCCCGATGGCCGACAGCAGCCTCCGGGCACGCTGCGGCAGCCAAGCCGGCCTGACTTTCGGCAGGGTGAGGATTTCGTCGATGTGTGGGTTGGTCGCGAGCAGCGGCCTGTAGCACTCCTCCACTACCACCGTGCAGCGCGATCCGGGATGGGCCTTCTTCAGCGCGCGAAAGAGCGGGGTCGTCATCACGACGTCGCCCAGCGAGTCGAGCCGGAAGACGATGAACGACATCGGCTTTTTGTGCGACAGCCCGGCAATCGACGCCCGGCTAACGTGCGCTCGCCAGAACATCGCCAGCAATGTAGGCAGGCGAACCGAGAAGAACAACGGCGGCAAAATGGAGACTTTCATGCTGGGAACGCCTTTGCCGTCGAATCAGGCAGCCCACTGGCTGTCGACTTCGCGATCAACCGGGTGGTGCTGATGTTGCCGGCCAGCGGGATCAGTTCCACTCGCCCGCCCCAGGCACGCACCTCGCGAGCGCCGATGACTGTGTCTTCGGCGTAGTCTCCGCCCTTCACCAGAACGTCAGGGCGGATGGCCTCGATCAAGCGCAGCGGATTGTCCTCGGTGAAGACGACAACTGCGTCAACCGCGCTGAGCGCAGCCAAGACCTGCGCGCGCTCACTCTCTGCGACGATTGGCCGCAACGGCCCCTTGAGCCTCCGCACCGAGTCGTCGTTGTTAAGCCCGACAATCAGACGATCGCCCTTGCGTCGTGCCTCCTCCAGCAAACGGATGTGACCGACGTGCAGGATGTCGAAACAGCCGTTGGTAAACACGACGTGTTGGCCTGCGGACCTCCAGGTGCTGACCCGCGTCAGAAGGCGTTCCAGGTTCACAATCTTCTCGTCCATGTGGAGCGCATTTTCGTCCGCCAGAGCGCCGAGCAGTTCCTCACGCTGTATCGGCACCGTACCAACCTTGCTGACGACAATTCCGGCGGCAACATTGGCAAGCTCGACCGCAGTTTCGATTGGCAGGCCGCAGGCCATGGAAAGCGCCAGGACCGCGATCACCGTGTCGCCTGCCCCGGAAACGTCGTACACCTGGCGTGACCACGGCGGGCGCATGAAATCGCGAATCTCCTTTAAGTACCGCGATTCCCTTCTCTCCCAGTGTCACCGCAATGAATTCGACTTCCAGTGACGGCACCAGAACCTGACCTGCGCTCAGGAGCTGATCCAAATTGGCCGCCGCTTCGCGCGCAGCCGCCGCCAGCTCTTTCAGATTGGGGCAGATTGCGGTTGCGCCCCGATATCGCGCAAAGCTTTGGCTCTTCGGGTCGACCAGGACCGGGATCTTCCGCTTGCGCGCTTCTCCAATCACGGTCTGGCACACAGCTTCGCTCAGCGCCCCCTTCGCATAATCCGACAGCACCACGACCGAGGCGCTGGGCAATGCGGCGAGGGCGCGCTCCAGCAACCTCCGGCAATCGGCTTCGGAAAAAGCCCGGCCGGCTTCCGTATCGAGCCGCATCATCTGCTGATGCCCCGACAGGATTCGCAGCTTGGTGGTCGTAGGCGCATTGGCGACAACTGTCAGCAGCGGCTCGATTCCCTCGGCGGCCAACAGTGATTCCAAAACTTCCTGCTCGCGGTCGCCGCCGCCAAAGCCAACGAGTGTCACACAAGCGCCCAGCCCGGCCAGGTTCATCGCCACATTGGCTGCACCGCCGGGCTTTTCGTCGCGAAGCGCGGCCCGCAGCACCGGAACCGGGGCCTCCGGCGAAATGCGTTCCACCTCGCCCCAGACGTATTGGTCCAGCATCACGTCGCCGACCACCAGAACAGAAACATGCCGCCAGCCCGACTCAACCAGCGCCGCAATGTCATGCAACTCCGGGATCATAGGCGCCTCCGCTGCCCGCGACCGCTTCGCGGATGCACGTAGCCAGTTCGATCCACTCGCACAGAATGTGTCCGTAGAGGATATGGGCCTCCTGGATCCTTGCCGGATCGGTTGACGGCACGCGAACGCAAACATCCGCCAGCGAGGCCATGCGCCCGCCGTTCCGCCCAGTCAGGGCCACGGTCAGGGCCTTGAGTTGGTGGGCCTTCTGTAGCGCGGCGCAAACGTTCTTGCTGTTTCCCGATGTCGAGATGCCGACCACAACATCGCCAGGCTGGCACAACGCGTCAACCTGTCGGCTGAAGACCTCGTCATATCCAAAGTCGTTGGCGACGGCGGTCAGGATGGAAGTGTCGGTGGTTAGAGCTATGGAGGGCAGTCCGGAGCGGCGGCGCCGGAAGCGTCCCACCAATTCAGCCGCAAGATGTTGTGAATCCGCAGCGCTGCCGCCGTTACCGCACCAGAGTATCTTGTTACCGCGGACTAACGCATCGGTGATAAGGGTGGCCGCACGCTCGAAAGCGTCCTGTTGCCCTTGCAGTCGGCGGATAATAGTGATGTGTTCGGAGAGAGCGTCACTGAAGACGCCGGCCAGATTCAGAGAAGATGGCATTCGCCCCTCGTGCTACGAGGAATGTGAGGATCTTCCCAAGAACCTGTGGAGAGCTTGTTTCAAAATTATAAATGTTATGGACGACAGTCGACCCGTTGAATTGTCAGATATCGAGTTCGTTTTCCTGGATCGGGACGGCGTGCTGAACCGTCAGCCTCCAGACGGACGCTTCGTTACCCGCCCGGAAGAGCTTCAGTTGCTGCCGGGCGTTGAGGACGCGGTCGCCGCGCTGAACCGGTCCGGACGCAAGGTGATCGTGATCACCAACCAACGCGGAATTGCGCTGGGCCTGTATTCGCTTGACGATCTGGCCCGAATCCATACTCAGCTACGGGAGAGCCTGGCGGCGCGCGGCGCCCATCTGGATGGCATTTATGTCTGCCCACATGACGAGGGTCAATGTAATTGCCGCAAGCCGCTGACCGGGCTGTTTGAGCAGGCTTTCCAGGACTTCCCTGCCGCTCGGCCTGAAAACAGCCTCATGGCAGGAGATTCGCTGAGCGACATTGAAGCCGGGCTGCGTCTTGGCATAAGAACGGTGTTCATCACCGGCAATGTGGAAACGAACTCGATCGAAGCAGAGCGCGCGAGGATGTTAGCGCAGATCTCAGTAGCTTCCCTGCCGGAGTTAGTGAATCGCTATCTGTGTCTTGAAAATCGTTGAAGAATTTCTTGGGAGGCCTGATTAAGCCGCCTTCCTTGGAGGGGGCCGGCCTTCAGAGTCTGCGTGAGAACTTAAGTTTGATCTTCGGCGGTGGAGTATGACTCACGAAAATTAATGGACCAACTGCTCCAGAGCCTGGTGGACGAGGGAGAGACTGCCCGGCCAGAGCGTCATTACCGCAATCGCGAGGCCCGTTAGGGCACCAGCGCCGGTAATCAGGGGAACAAGTTCCCTGACCGGCTTGCCCGGTTTCGCTTGCGGACGCAGTAACCGCTCGACGCGCTCGGAGAGTTGCTGGTCGCCGCCCATCAGCGAGCAGGAGAGATACCCGAGTCGCGGCTTCGATCCCATCTTCGCAACTCGAACCAACGCCGCGGCGAGCGAAAGCGCCCGCTGCGGATCTCCTTCAGTCGCCTGGTCGTCGGCAGCCCATTCCGTGAATTTCGACCATGCCTGCTCCATGTCGCGGAATGTTCGGACAAAGGGCAAAGCGTCGGGCGCAAGCAGAATCAGGAAGCGCTTGAAGTTGTCGCCGGCGGCGCAGTGCGCACGCTCATGACGTAAGGCAGCCTCCCTCTGTTCGGCGGAAAGACCGCGCATTACGCGCCGGGAAATCAACAGCTGTGGACGGAACACGCCGGCGACTGCCAGCACGGGAGCTTTATCGGCCAGCAGCAGGGCGGGCGACGTTTCGCCTGGTACCGTAATTCTTCGCCCCTGGCGCTGGCAGCGGTGCAGGTACTGCGCTGTGCCGCGAATCGCGCCGATGACCCGCACCAGCGCAGGGACCCAGATCGCGATGCCCATCGCGGCGATCAGCATGCACGCCAAACCCACCCGCTCGCCGTTCACTTCCGGCTCAAGCCACAGATAGCTGGGAACACAGAAGACCAGCACCGCGAACAAACTCAGCACCAGCGGCGCGATGCGGAGCGCGAACAGCAAACGAGCCGCCGACCTCGGCTTCATATGCTCGGCAACGCGTACAGCCGTCCCTCCGCCCAGGCGCGCAGCCATCGCCAGCGCCACGTGCACCATGAAAAATGATGCCCAGCAAAGGCAGAGCAGCCGCATGGTATAGGGAAGGTTCATGGCTTGGGCATCCTGGAAAGCTCGCGGCGCTTCTTGCGGATCTTTTCTTCCAGTTCGTCCAGCAGCATTGCATCGTGTTGCCCGACGGCATCAACTAAAGAGGAGAGCAGAAGATCGCGCGAAGGCTCCGGGCCGGCAAGGAATCCGGCTACCAGGCTTCCTGCGCGTCGCCGCTCCCAATCCTGGCTGGACAACGCCGGAGAATAAAGGAATGCCCGTTCGGATTTCTCTCGCTCCAGGAAACCCTTCTTAAACAGCCGGTCGAGCGTAGTCATCACGGTGGTGTAGGCCAGCCTGCTATTCAATCTTTCCACCACGTCGCGCACACTGCACCGTCCGACCGACCACACAACATTCATCACTTGCATCTCGAGCGGTCCGAGCACGAGATACTCGCTCTGCCTGATCATCGAATTCCTAATCAAAGATAATTCCTCGTCCGATCAGGCTAAGGTTCTTTCCCCGAACTTGTCAATCAGATTAAGGCCGCCGCAGCTTTCCCGCTAAAGACGTATCGGGCTTACCTCCTCCGGGGGATGTAGCGCATCGCTCTCCCCGGCTACTCTCCAGCCGTGGACGTAGATTTTGGGGGAGGACAACAATGTCGACGCAGCAGGTAACGGTATGGCATCACAGCAACAAATACAACGCTGAGGCGGCTTGCGAGCATTGCCACGGAGTAGTACGTCATGAGCCCTGGTGCGTCAGCTGTAGCGAAATTGTCTTATACGCGCACCAGGCGGTCTTGAATGCCGATGTCTTGACGGAAGGGGACAAGCTGATCTTGCATGCGCTGGGTGTTGAATGGTCAAACAACCGGTGTGCTTGCCAATCGGCAGAAAGTAAACCGAACTAAAGGCGCGAGGCAGTCAGGGACCGATAACGCAACCTCTTCCCTGCCAGCCAATCTGTACCACTTTGCCTTCCTCCACTAGGACCGGCACCGTACGCTGGCCGCCTGCCAGTTCCAACATTCTTTCTCGCGCCGCGCTGTCGGCCTCCACGTCGTGCTCCACAAAGTCACAGCGCTTCCACTCCAGCCAATCGCGCATCTCCTGCGTGTAGGGGCAGCTTGCCGTCCCAAATAGTTCAAACCTGGCCACGACTCAGCACCTCCTGCATTTCGCGAATGATGTGATAGATGGAGGCCTGCACTTCCTGAATGCGCGGGATGTAGTCGCAGCGCACTACGATCGGCAGGTCAGCCAGACCGTGACGCTTGATGTCGCCGCCGTCATAACCCAGCAGTGCAACCGTCAACATGCCTCGCTTGCGCGCCTCTTCCAGGGCCATGATGATGTTGCGCGATCCCCCGCTGGTCGAGATGCCAATCGCAATGTCCTCGGGTTGGGCCTGTGCGATCAGTTGCCGCAGGAAGATCGCTTCGGTACCAATATCATTGGCGACTGCGGTAATGTTGGCCGGCTCCATCGACAAAGAGACCGCCGGCACTGGCCGGTAGCCGGCAGGCGGCAAAACACAATCGATCGCCCAGTCGTTGGCGTCCGTAGCCGATCCCCCATTGCCAAAGAGAATCAGCTTGCCGCCGCGTTGCACGCGCTCGTGGATTGCGCGTACGGCTGCGATGATCTGCTCAACTTCTTCGCCGGCAACTTGCCCGCGCAGCAGGCTGTCATTTTGTACCTTCATGACAATCGAGGCTGCCGCCTCTTGCGTTATGCCGCTGGTCTCCTGTTTCTCCTGCCCAAGAAAAGGGTAGAGAAATCCGGCGTCGCCAACTTCATGCCCCAGCTCACGATGCTCAAAGAAAACGTGAACCGTCTCCCACAATGTGTGATAGAGAATCTCGATGATTTCTTGATGAATGAAAGGATCGTCCGTCGCCGCTCCCACGCTGTAGGACCCATCTTCTCCCGGCAGCGCGAAGGTCATCGCGCCATGCGACCGCGCTTCCCGTAGCGTCTCGGCAACGTCGTCGTCGCCTCCTGGCGGCCCGAAACCCATAACCATATCGTCAGCGTGGAGAATACTGCGCAGCCAGGGGCGATAAACGAGGGAAAGATCGAGAGCCGGCAAGGCGCGCTTGCCGACAATCACGGGATGCACGAACTCGACCGAAACGTGCTGGGCATCGGTCGCATATGGGCCGCGGCCAAAAGCTAGAAGGCGTCCGCCGCGCAGAAAGCGCTCTGACATCTCCCGGCAAGCCTCGGCCAGACGCGGGGCCTCTCGTCCGAAAAAACTCTCGCACAAGCGATTGCGCTCGAGCAGTCGCTCTTCGACGAGCGTCGCGAGTTCAAGGCCGGCCGGCATCACAACTAGCTCCTAGCTGTTAGCTCTTAGCTTTTAGCAACAAGACTGGCGGAACTCCTCGGTTTGCTAACAGCTAAGAGCTAAAGGCTAACAGCTTCCTTTCAGCAGATCCTTGGCAAGGGATCCCCGACCAGCATGTCGACAATTCTACTGCCGCCGTAGCGCGTCGTCACCAGCACGGAGCCGGCAGGCTGGTCGTGGACTTCGCCGAGGATCACTGCTTCTTCGCCGCCTGGCGCTTGACAGAGCGCGTTATAAGCGGCATCCGCATACTCCGGCGCGACGACGGTGATGAACTGACCTTCGTTGGCTATGTGCAGCGGGTCGAGGCCCAGCAGCTCGCAGGCTCCGCGGACCGTGTCACGAACCGGAATCTCGGCTTCGAAGACATGAATACCACAACCGCAGTCGCGGGCCAGCTCATTCAGCGACGTCGCCACCCCGCCACGCGTGGGATCGCGCATCCAGCGAATGCCGGGAGCGGCTTCGCGCGCGATGGCTTCCACCATGGGAAACACCGAACGAGTATCGGAGCGAAGGTCTGCCTCGATGTCCAGTTCGCCACGCGCCAACAGAATGGTGATGCCATGGTCCCCGATTGGCCCGGAGAGCAGAACTTTGTCGCCCGGCCGCACCGAGCGCGCATCAATGCGAATTCCCGGCAGGTACGAGCCGACACCTGTAGTGGAGATGTACATGAAATCGGCTTTGCCATGTTCCACAACCTTGGTGTCGCCGCCCACAACGGCAACGCCTGCCAGTTGCGCAGCACTGCTCATGGCGCGGACTTCGGCCTCGAGCGTTTCCGTCGGCAAACCCGCTTCGAGGATAAAACTGACAACGATGGCCTCAGGCTTGGCTCCCGACACCGCGAGATCGTTGACCGTGCCATTGATGGCAAGCTCGCCGATCGACCCGCCGGGAAAACGCAGCGGTTTCACCACGAAGCTGTCGGTGGTCATGGCCATGCGAACGCCACCAATCTCCAGAGAGGCGGCGTCGTTCAGGCTCGGATTGGCTGAGCGAAATAAGAGAGGAGCGAACAGGCCTTCCACCAGACGGCGGCTGGCGATGCCGCCTGCGCCGTGGGCCATTTCAATTTGCGGCTCACGAAATCGTATCTTGGGTGTCGTGCTGTCAGACGCGACTGCCATCGTTACGCCGGCCAGGCCATGTTGCTCGCCATTGCCTTCCGGTGTTCGTAATTGTAGTACGCTGCGCACGATCCCTCCGACGAAACCATCAGCGCTCCCACGGGATTTTCGGGAGTGCATTCCTTGCCAAACAACTTGCACTGCGCGGGTTTAAGTACGCCCTTCAACACTTCGCCGCATTGCGCAGCCTTGGGATCGGTGACCCGCACACCGGGCACGCTGAAGCGCTGTTCGGTGTCGAATTCGGCATAGCTGTCGCGAACCCGCAGCGCCGACTGCGAGATAAAACCAAGCCCTCGCCATTCAAAATAAGGTCGCAGTTCGAAGACCTGATTCATTGCCTGGAGCGCCGCGCGATTACCTTCCCAAGGCACGACACGTTTGTACTGGTTTTCGACCTTGGCTTCGCCGGCTTGCAATTGGCGGAGCAGCATGACGATCGATTGCAACATGTCCAACGGTTCAAAGCCGGATACAACAATCGGCTTGTGTTCGTTTGCGGCGATCCATTCGTAGGGGCGGCAGCCAATCACGGTGGACACATGGCCCGGCCCGATGAAGGCGTCCAGCCGCATGTCCGGCGAATCGAGGATCGCCCGGATCGCGGGGATGATCGTCACATGATTGCAGAACACAGAGAAGTTGTGGATGCCCTCAGCCTGGGCGCGCATGATCGTCAGCGCTGTGGATGGCGCTGTCGTTTCAAAACCGATCGCAAAGAACATGACGTGCTTATCGGGGTTGGCTTTGGCGATCTTCAGCGCGTCGGACGGCGAGTAAACGATGCGTACGTCCATGCCTCGCGCCTTGTGCTCCAATGGACTGCCCTGCACTCCCGGCACGCGCATCATGTCGCCGAACGCAGCGAAGATCACATTGGGATCCTTGGCCAGTGCCAGCCCGTCGTCGATTCTGCCCATCGGGAGAACGCATACCGGGCATCCGGGACCATGAATCAGTTCGAGGTTGTCGGGAAGAATGTCCTTTAGTCCGAAGCGATAGATGGCATGAGTGTGGCCGCCGCAGACTTCCATCATGCGGTAATGCCGGCCGGGATCAGCCAGGCGGCGAATTTCTTCCGCTGTCTTGTTGATGACCTCGGGATCGCGGAATTCATCGACAAATTTCATCATCACCCTCAGGGCCGTACGGCACGAACTAAGCCGATCAGGAAGGTTTGGGCTCGTCAGTCTCGCCCAATCCGTACCCGCGGACCTCCTGCATGGCCTGCTCGCTCTCCCCCAGCATGATCAAAGTCTGCATCTGCTCGAGGGCATCCTGCTCGCTGATCTTGCTCATGGCGAAGCCGACGTGGATCAGCACCCAATCGCCCGACTTCGGCATATCTGTCTCCAGCAAGCCGAGATCGACCTTCCTTCGCACGCCTGCGACCTCAACCGTCGCCAGGTACGGCATTCCAGGAAAGAGCTCAATGATCTTCCCAGGTATGGCTAAACACATTATCTACCTCTTCCCATGCAATTACTTGCCAAATTCTGGTTCGGTCAGCCATCTTTGCGAGCGACGATATCGAAGGAGAACTTCACCTCGTCCTTCACCTTCAATCCACCGCCAACAGCCGAAACCGGCTTGATGTTGTAGTCCGACTGTCGCAGGGAAAATTCGCCGAAAGCGCGCAACATGTCGCCGGTCACGGCAATTCTGGCAGGCACCTGTTGCGATCGAGTAACGCCGTGCAACGTCAACTTGCCAAGCAGCACGACATCACTTTGGCCATCGGTCGTGTTCTTAACCGTGACACTCGGAGCGTCATACATAATCTCCGGATACCTGGTGATCTCCAGCACGTTGTCGCGCATTTCGGTTTCCATCTCGCGCCGATCTTTGTCGGAGACGTTGTCCGTCACCGAAAGCGAATCGGCTCGGATCACAAGGTGCAACGACGACTGTTCCACGGCTGCAGCATTGAAATGCACCTCTCCCTGCATGTCGCGAATTGCTATCGTCGGGTTGTGCCCGAAGGCTGAGAGCAATCCGCCGGCAAATGCCTTCACCGTGAAGCGGCTGACCATCGCGTTGATTACATATTGATCGCCGATTGCCGCCGTTGCGGCGGATGCGGCTTCCGCCGAACCAGCATCGCTACCAGGACTCATATTTTCAGGCAAAGCGCAGTGATCCCCTTTCCTTGGGGGTGATAAGAGCCGAAGTCAGACCAGGCTTACATCGCTCGCAGTCGCAAGTAACGCTCCAAGTCCGGAAGCGCGCCTTTCGCCAGGTTCGGCACTCCCAGGCGTTCCAGATATTTCTGCGCGACCGGATTTGACAGAATCAAGCCTGCACCAAAAACCATTAGAGCGATGCCGCTCAACATGAACAATGTATCTCGATCGCTGTCACGTTCGGTTGCGTTCGATTCGCGATGCATCACTGCCGTTGCCACTGTCGTACCTCCTCGTTCTCTTAATTAACCAGTTAGTCAGTTGTTGGTTGCTCAGGACCAGGCCACTCTCCCGCCAGGACCCGATTGATTACAGACTCCACGAGATTCACAGCCTCGGTTACAGCCAGTGCGACAGGCTCGCTCAAACCCATCAAGCCTTCGTCCGGGCCTAGAGTCGCAGGCTCGCAACCAACCAGTAAAACTCGCTTCAACGGCCCGCCCATCGACGCTGCCAGACGGAGGATCTTCACCGGATCCATACCGTGAGCATCAACGTCACCGCTCTCAGCTCGGTCAGGCCCCAGCGCCGTTAAGTCGGGCTCGACTACGTACAGCGTTCCCGGCTCGTCGCCGCGCGGATAGGCGTCGATGAGAATGGTCGTCTCGTATCCATCCTGAAGCGCGTAGGCCAGATCGAATCCGCGAATTCCGAAATCGCCGACACGTACGTCCGCCGGCAACGCTCGTTCGGCAAGCCGCCGGGCCACTTCCACACCGAAGGCGTCGTCGCCCATGAAGATGTTGCCGATCCCCGCGACCAGAATACGTGGTTGCGAAGCTACCTTCTTCTGCGTCTGTTCTTCTGGAGGCAGGAGCTCGACCTCGTCCACATCGAAGAAGAACCGATGGCCCGGTTGACGCAGAAGTCCGAGGTCGCGGCCCGGATCGTCATCCAATACGACGCAAACGTGGACCTTCCCCTCATAGTCTTGCTCGAGAGCTTCAATGGTTGCGATCTGACCAGCTAGCGCGATGTCGAACACGTCGCCTCCCGGACGAGGCCGGAGGCGAACGCGATCGCCGACGCGCACGGCCGCACCTGCAATCTCAACCTGCTCTACCGGCGACTTATCTTCCAGCAGTTGCCACTCCCACTCGTTCACCGCGTCTCCTCGTTGACGGGCCGCAGGCCCCGCAGTGCGCCATGCATCTTCATGAACTGCTCAGGCGGCAGGCTTTCGGTGCGCTCAAGCATCTGGCGGGCGCGCTCGTCGGACTGGCGCATCTCGCACTTTTCCTCGTCGGTCATGGTCATGATGCGCAAAGAGAGAATCTCGTCGATCTCGGTGCCATCGAAAAGGTCGCCGGCGCTCTCCGGCGCAATTTGCGGGTAGTCGTACAGAATGATGGGAGAAGCCAGCATGGTGTCCCGCTGCCCGGCCTCGCCCACCAGCACCGGAAACACTCCCTGGTTATGGCAGTCTTCGATCTCGGGCCGCAACGCCTCGGGAGGATCGAGCAACGACACGAACTCACCATCTTCGACGCCCAGAACTACGTGTGCGGAAACCAGCGACTGCCGCAGGGCGGACTCGCGGCCGAACCGTGCTGCGCTGTCAATTAGAGTGACATTCTGCACGCGCACTACGATCTTGAAGATGTTCTCCGCAACCGGGTGGGCGGACACGTGAATCGCACCGTCAATTGGCCGTTGGGTTCGTACGATCCTGCCCGCCAGCGCTCCCCGCGTGTCACGAAGAGATTCCTCTGTCGTGCTTGCAGCTAATTGGAACGAGTGCTGCAAGGGATGTGGGCTAAATGACGCCAGATCCGTCGTCGCAATCGTCAGCTCGCGTTCGACCGCCTCCTGCCAGGAGTAGAAGGTCCGCTCGTCGACCGTCAGATTCTTGACCGCACAAAATTCCGCAGTACCCTCATCCCTGCCTGGATTTCGTCCGGCAACTTCTTCCACAGAACGTTCCACCAGTTGAAGAAAACGGACGCGCACTTCCAGACGGCTGAAAGCTGCTCCCTGCACCAGGCACTCCACCTGCATGGTCCAGGGATCAGTTCCCTTTTGCGCTTCGCTGAAAGCCTGCGGATACACCACGCCGAAGTTGAAGCGCTGCTGGTTCTTCACCGCCGACGGCCGGTAGGGATATAACATGTATCCCTCATAGAGCACGGCTTTCGCGATGCGATCGGCAGCTGCGATGTTCATCGCTTCACTTCCTCTTCGACGCCGCGCAGCAGACTCTCCAGAGCCTGCTCCCACGTGGGAATGCCGCGCTCCATCTTGTAGCGGTGCAAACGTTCGAATGCGTCCCGCTCAAGACAGATCCACGCGACCCCGGGGTAATACGTGTCCATCAACTCGCGCCAGAGTTTTACCGGCAGACGGAAGTGCACTTCTTTGTCCCACGGTATCGGCGTTACCTGCAGCGGTCCACCCTCATCGGCATAGAAAACGCTTCCGCTGAATTGCACGCAGACGGGAACGTCGCCATCGGCGAGTCCGGCAAAATACTTTGTCGCCGCAACATTGAAATCAAACGTGCATGGCACAAAGAGTTTGACTTCTGTGCTGCCCTGAAAAGCGGGGACGATAGTGCTGGTGTGCGTCCACAGGAAGGTGCGCAACGTCTGGCCCCAGCGCTCAGGTTCTCCAAAGAGATCGCGCAGACCGCCCTGTTCGTCCGCACTGTAGGGTCGGCGCGTGGCCTCGATCTGCACTTGGGCCCGCAGGGCGACGCTATGGATGACCTCATCTGGATTGGCATTCGTCACTTGCAGCTTGAAAGCCAGTTGCGGCGCCACCGCGAATGGCTCGACCTCGGCGCCCGCGATCTGGAATTGCAGCTCAGGCATTGCCCTGGCCTCCAAAGACTGACGCGGTACGCTTGAGCTCCGCGAAGTACTCCCCGATCTGCTGCCAAACTTCCGTACCGCCGGAAAATCCCCGCCATTGGCTGCGAATCAGTCCGACGAGTTTGAAACATTGATCAATCGGCAACAGGTAGTACTCAGCGCCGGTAAAGCCGCGAGCGTGTCCAATGCGATTCACCAGCAGCGCCTCCACGTCTGGTTCCATTTGCTGTAGTTCAGGGTTTACAGCGGCGATCTCGTTCCATGACTCCAGCGAGAGCAGCGACTCAGTTGCGCCTGCCGGACTGGGATACATGGCCACCACTCTCGCCTCCGGGCTGCTGCGAAAGAAGAATGCCATGTTGATGGGGACCATGAGACTGTCCCACTGCGCGTCAGTCATCTGGAAATTGGCCAGCGAGCGGACCAGTCTCGGCACGCGCTTAAACCGCGCGCGATCCTGTCCGCTGAACAGCAGCGCGCAGGCATCGCAGGAACAAATCAGCTTCCGTACCGCTGGATCCAGAAGGTGCGGATGCTGGGAAGCAATCTCAGTGCTGCACAGCTCGCAGCGCTCAGCCGCACGCGGACGCCGTGCGAACTGCCGCAGCACGTCGAACCCTGTGCCCAGGCCTGCGCTTCCTTAGTCGCCATAGTTGGCCACCACGGGCGGTGCTGCTGGTGTGCTCATGCTCGAAGCGACCGGGCCCTGTCCC
>CAWIEG010000006.1:0-219002 GCA_963835125.1 uncultured Acidobacteriaceae bacterium
TCCGAAGGAAGTAATACACTTCGCCGGCATTGATGGCGCTCATAAACAGCTGCGCACTGCCCGCAAGAGATTGGTCAAAGAGCTTTTCGACCGCGTCCGTCGCGGGTTGTCGCAGATTCATCCACTGCCAGAATGGGCCACGTGTCAGACGCGAATCTTCACGTTCGCGCTCCTCCTTCCGGAAAGCTGCGAACTTTTCCATCAAGTCGGGCATGTCGGCGGCAGCGCCCTTGAAGCTTCCTCCAGGCATCGCCCTTGGAATACGATCATGCCCGCGGACTTCGAGCGTCAGCTTCGAGCCCTCTTTGAGATTGAGGGCGTCGCGAACCTGCTTTGGGATGGCGATTTGGCCTTTAGAGGAAACTGTAACCTTCTCCATTGATGTATCTTACCATGAGAAGGCGCAGTTGTAATGGAAAATTGGCGCTTTCATGCACACGACTGGCCGTCTTAGGATTTCAGATGCTTCCGTCGCTGGGAGCGGCGATGCCAAGAAATACGAGGCAGGGACGATTGTAGCCGCACCACATCCTCGTCAGCTAGACGGCCGACACGGGCGCCGATCTTTGATTTTGCAACCGTCGCGATCTTATCCACCATTAGCCGACAGGCAGCGCGAAGCCCATTGCCTGTGCTGGGCTCAATCAACAAGCGAAACAGAGGAGCATCGGTAGGGTCGGTCGTGAAGGCGCATAGGGTGATCGAATCCGTCACATCGAAACGATCGTCCTGGAGAATCACGGCCGGACGCGGCTTTCCAACGTAGCCCTTACCACCTGCAACAGTCCAGATTTCACCGCGCTTCAATTCCCACCCCAATCAGAGACCGCGTCGATGAAGTCCTGGTCTTGCTTGGCGTGACGACTGTTGGCAATAGCTAGAGACTGTCGATGTGCCTCGGTTAAAAAAGCAGCTGAGCGCATGTCGGGCACCCAGATTTGGATAGGCCGTAACCCTTGTTGGCGAAGCCGCTCGCGGTGCACTCTGACCTTGTCCCGAGACGATTTGGCGGGAGTCCGGGTTCGCATTGTAACCTCCCCTGGAGTGGTTACATGTAACCTATCATAGGTTTCTCCGCAATCCAAGTCCGGGAGAAATCGGGTGATGCGCAATGACAATACTGCAGGAAAGCTACACCGTCGCCGCCTTGCTTTCAATCAGCCCCTTCACCCGCTCGACGAACGCCTCCACCTTCACCGATCCCTCGGCTTTCTCCTGACCGCGGACGCGCACGTTGACCTCGCCGGCTTCCGCTTCTTTGTCGCCGACAACCAGCTGGAACGGCACCTTCTGCATGGCGTGCTCGCGGATCTTGGCGTTCATCTTCTCGTTACGCACGTCGACGTGCACCCGGACGCCGGCGGCCTTGAGTTTCTCGCCGACTTCATTCGCGTAGGCGTGATGCTTCTCGCCGATGGGGATGACGACCACCTGCACTGGCGACAGCCACACCGGAAACGCTCCGGCGTAGTGCTCGAGCAGCACGCCGAAGAAGCGCTCCTCCGAGCCGTAGAGCGCGCGATGGACCATCAGCGGCTGATGGCGCTTGCCATCCTCGCCGACGTACTCCAGCCCAAAGCGTTCGGGGAGGGTGAAATCGAACTGCACAGTCGAGAGCTGCCACAGGCGGCCGATCGCGTCCACCAGCTTGATATCGATTTTCGGCCCATAGAACGCGGCTTCGCCGGGAATGGTTTTGTACTCGATGTTGCGCCGCTTCAGCGCCTGCTCCAGTGAACGTTGTGCCAGCTCCCACTGATCGTCCCCTCCAGCGTAGGTCTTGCGATCATTCGGGTCCCAGGTCGAGAGTTCCACCTGGAATTGCTCGAATCCATAGGTGTGCAGCGTGGCCAGAGCAAAGTCGATGCAGCCGACCACCTCGTCCTCAATCTGCTCCGGCGTGCAGAAGATGTGGGCGTCGTCCTGGGTAAAGCCGCGCACGCGCAGCAGCCCGTGCATCACACCCGAGCGCTCGTAGCGATAAACGGTGCCCAGCTCGCCCAGCCGCACTGGCAGATCGCGATAGGACTTTAGCGAGTCGCGATAAATCAAGATGTGGAACGGACAGTTCATCGGCTTCATGCGATAGACCGCATCGTCCAGCTCCATCGGAGTGAACATGTTCTGCGCGTAGTAGCCTTCGTGGCCGCTGGTCTTCCACAGGTCCACGCGCGCCACGTGCGGCGTGTAGACCAGCGAGTAGCCGCGCTTCAGGTACTCGTTGCGCATCCAGTCTTCCATCTCTTTGCGAATGAGGCCGCCCTTGGGATGCCAGAAAATCAGCCCCGGCCCCGCGAGTTCCTGGATGGAGAACAGGTCGAGCTGCTTGCCCAGCACGCGATGATCGCGCTTCTTGGCTTCTTCGAGCTTGTGCAGGTAGTCGTCCAGGTCCTTTTTGGAGAAAAACGACGTACCGTAGATACGTTGCAGTTGCGGGTTCTTCTCATCGCCCAGCCAGTACGCGCCCGCGATGCTGAGCACCTTGAACGCCTTGATACGCCCGGTCGACGGAATGTGCGGCCCACGGCAGAAGTCGGTGAACTTGCCGGTCTTGTAGATGGAAATCTTCTCGTCGGGCGCGGTGAACTGCTCAATGAAGTGGCACTTCATGAAGTCGCCTTCCGACTTGAAGCGCTCCAGACCCTCCTGGCGCGGCAGAAACTCGCGCGCGTAGGGCAGGTCCTGCTTCACCAGTTCCTGCATTTTCTTCTCGATGGCTTCCAAGTCTTCGGGACTGAACGGCTTCTCGCGATGGAAATCGTAGAAGAAGCCGGCCTCGGTTGCGGGGCCGTGCCCCAGCTTGGTCTCCGGAAAAAGTTCGAGCACTGCCGCCGCCATCAGGTGCGCCGAGGAGTGGCGATAAACTTCCAGCGCTTCCGGATCGCGATCGGTCAGCAGCCGCAGCTCGACATCCTGCTCCAGTGGACGCGCGAGATCGACGAGTTGGGCGCCGTCCTTGGCCGGCGCATGGGCCGACGGAGGCGCATTCGTCGCGGCAGCACCGGCGGTTTCTGAAGGCACGTGATGACCGTTTCCGCCACTGCCATTCGAAGACAGCGGTTTGATCTGTGCGGCCAGTGCGGCGTCGGCCAGCCGCGGACTAATGCTCCTGGCGATATCGAGAGCGGAGGTCCCGCGCGGCACGTCTCGGACGCTGCCGTCGGGCAATTTCACATGAATAGTTTCAGACATGATGACGAACCTATCTGCAGGATTCCCTGCCTACAAGAGACCTTGAGTTTATCGGAGTGAAAACGCCGGAGCAATCGCGGGACTACAGGGATGTTCGCGTTCGGCGGGAGCGCACTTCCAGCACCAGCGATCCGATGAGCGCGACCGCGCCGGCAAGGATGGCGACGGGAATGGCGACGTGTTTGTAGGCGTGGGTCATATCGATCTTGCTACCACTCATCATGCCATAAAGCACCACGCCAATGATACCCAGAAACAGCCCGGCGCCCATGCCTCCGGCCGCAAACAGCAGCGCGGCGAAAAGCACGCGCGCGGCAGAAGCAAAAGCGACGGAAAGTCTGGAGCGGCGGCGGGACGGCATGGCATCGCTGTACGACATACTTAATACGATTCTAACGGGAGCAAGCGCGCCTGTCAGGTGCTCAAGCAGTGGTGAGCTCGGTGTCGTGCGCTGCCACTGCATAAGCCGTGGGTTACAATCAAATATTCATGTCCTCCACGTCGCAAGCTGTAACTCGAACCCCTGCCGAGGTAGTGCGGATGGCGCCGGTTTCCCAGGCCGCCAATGGAATCTGTTATTCGGTGATGGGGGAAGTGACGGCCGGCGTCGCCGATCTGGAGCGCATGGTCAACGCGGTGCCGCGCACTATCGCGGCCGCGCTTGATCGCAAAGCGTACTACTTCGTCCCCCTCACCCTGAACCTGGGCGACGAGACCATGATCGCCGATCGCTATGACGTGCAGCTCTCCGACAGCGCTGTCTGCCATCGCAACCAGACGCTGGGCGATTCGCAGTGCGTCTTCATCTCCACCCGGCTGATGGAAGACAGTTTCGCCATCGCCTTCGAGTTCTTCATCAACGTGGGGCACAACTTCGTCGACCGCGTCGGCGTCTCGCAGGAGTTTGCCGACCTGGTGTGGAAGCAGGTCGAGGGGCGGGTTCGCGGCGAGACCTCGCTGGACGCTTATGAGCTGCGCAAGGTCGCAACCACCAACGGCCCGGAGGCAGAGAAAGCACGCCACGAGTACTTGCTGGCGGTTTTTTCCGACGCGATTGCGGTGTATATGCTGTCGCTGTACCTGGATGTGGATTACCAGGACCTGCGCGAGCGCGACTATCCTTTACTGGCGCCTGACGCCCTGGCCGAGCGACTGCGGAAGATCAACGAACTTTTCCCGGTTAATCCAGGCTTCGAGTTTGCCATATACCACAGGAGAAGGCAGTAAGAAACAGTTGTCAGTGGCTAGTGGCTAGTTGTCAGTTCAGGACGCAGGCTGGAGGAGGCTCGCGGTCATGCTGACGCGCTCTATTGTCGGTCTGATCGGCCTGCTTAGCGTGGTGCTGGGGATAGCAGCACAGGAGCCAGGCTACCGATACGATACTGCCGGCGTGCAGCTGCAAGGGACACTTGTTCGACGGCAGGTTTACGGGCCACCAGGCTTCGGTGAAACTCCTGCACAGGACGAACGCGGCGCGATTCTGGTGCTGAAACTTTCCCAGCCAATTACGGTCCGGCCCGCGTCGCAAGTCGTCGAAAAAGACAATCCCAATGCGGACGTATTCAAGAACGTACGCGAGGTTCAGCTCTTCATACCGCGAAATGCCGAACATGGCGTCGACAAGTTGGTTGGAAGGGTTGTCTTGGCCTCCGGAGTTCTCCACGAACATGTGGCCCCGGCCGAGTATACGGATGTCTGGATGGATGTGAAGACGATTAGCGTGTCTCATTGATGACGTTGGTTTTGTCGTTACTGACATCGACAACTGGCCACTAGCCACTGCCTCTATGATTGCTCACCTTCGCGGACGGCTGATCTCGAAGCATCCCAACCAGGCCATCGTTGAGGCTGGCGGCGTCGGCTACGAGGTCATTATCACCATCCCGACTTTTTCGGAGCTGCCGGCCGCCGGCGCCGAGGTCGCACTGCACATTCACACTCACGTGCGCGAGGACGCGCTGGCCCTCTACGGATTTCTGCGCCCGGAAGAGAAGCAGCTCTTCGAGAAGCTGATCACCGTCAGCGGCATCGGACCGAAACTGGCCATAACCATCCTCAGCGGCATGGCGACGGCCGACATGGTGGGAGCGATTCGCGGCAACGATTTTGCGCGGCTGACGAAGATTCCTGGCATCGGCCGCAAGACCGCAGAGCGCATGTGCGTCGAGCTACGCGACAAGCTGGAAGGCTTCGGCGCGCCGCAAGCGGTAGTCTCACATTCGGCTGTTGAAGAGGACGTGATCTCGGCGCTGACCAACCTGGGTTACCAGCGCGCGATTGCCGAGAAGGCCGTGGAGCGGGCCGTTCAGTCCGCTGGCCGAGAGAACTTCGACGCCATCTTCCGCGCGGGGCTGGGTGCGCTGTCGAAGTGAGACCGAAACTCGGTTTGACAGCGGAACGTTAGTGCTTAGAGCGTTGCGTTTGCTTGCTGAGCAAGACTCGCTAATCGGTGATTTCAACTTTGTGAACTCGGCTTAAGCCCCGTCACTCACCGGGGCAGGTGCTTTTCGATTACTTTTCTGCTTTCCACTTCGGCGGCTGGAAGTCCGAATCGCCAAACTGCCAAAGCAAGAACGACAGTTCGTCAGCCAATAATGCGGCTCTCTGCTTCTTGCCTGAGCCGAAGCCGTGTCCCGCGTCATAGTCGACGCGCAGCAAGATCGGTTTGCCACTGGACGTAGCGGCCTGGAGGCGGGCCGTCATCTTGGCTGCCTGCCACGGATCAACGCGCGGATCGTTCACTCCGGTCGTAAGCATCACCGCCGGATATGCGGTCCCGTCCTTCACGTGAACATAGGCATCCATGATGTACAAGCCCTTAAACCCTTCCTCGGTCTTCACGGACCCGAACTCGGGAATGTTGGCGGGCCCGCCCGGAGAGTATTCCATGCGCAGTCCGTCGGTATCGCCAACATCATCCAGCATGGCAGCGAACAAGTCAGGTCGCTGGGTGAGGGCGCCGCCAACGGTGATGCCGCCAGCGCTGCCTCCTTCTCCGGCCAGGTAAGCGGGTGAAGTGTACTTCTCCTTGACCAGGTACTCGGCGCAGGCGATCATGTCCCCAATGGTGTTCTGCTTGGTCAGTTTGCGGCCGCCATTGTGCCAATCCTCGCCGTACTCGCCGCCGCCGCGAACGTGAGCGAATGCCAGTACGCCTCCGCGCTCCAGCCATGGAAAATAGCGCGGCGAAAACGTCGGATCGATCGTAATCCCATACGATCCATAGCCTTCCAATAGCGTCGGGCGCTTGCCATCTTTTGCTGCACCGCGCTTGTACACGATGGACAGTGGAATCATAGTGCCATCAGATGCGGGAGCCTTCAATTCCGCCGATTCGAGCTGCGAGTAGTCGAAGCTCGGCTTGGGAATCAGTTCAGGTCCGTGGTCTTACGGTCCTCTCCGACCTGCAAATACATTGGCGGCCGCACCCACGATTGCGCTTGAAGAATCGCGCCCGGCTGGTGCGGATCGGCGAAAAACTCACTGATGGAGCCGTCGAATGGCAGCTGTACGGACTGCGGTGTCCCCCCGTTGAAGCCAACCCGCACCATCTTGCCAATGCCGCCGTCGAGTTCCTGGACATACAGGCCGTCCTTGGCCACTCGATGCTGCACCAGAACTGGTTCGGCGGCAGGAAGAATGATCTTGGCGTTCGCCATGTCCGGATGCCGCATGTCGACCCGAACGATCTTGAAGCGCGAAGCCTGATGATGGGTCAAGAGGTATAGATCGTCTCCGCGCATGTCGAAGTCCGGCGACCTCGTCAGCATCATCGGCGACCTTCTTCCATTGCGTCTTCGCACCTTTAAGGTCGGAAAGTTTCGCCACAAAAACAGGGAATTCGCGTTGCACGCCGTGAACCGCAGCAGCAATCACCCAAGGCGAGGCCGGAGAATATGCGACGGTGGGGAAATCAGCCGCCACCAGAGGAATGGCCGGCGCATCTTTGCGGCTGAGGAGCAGTACGTCCTGTTCGGGACTCTCGCCCACTTTGTGCAACAGGGCTTGCGAGTCGAGGTATTTAGCGGTCGGAGGGTCGTTGGGCCCGACCTTCTGAAGACGTGTATAGAGAAAGGATTTGTTGTCGTCAAGCCAACTCACCGAGGGGTATTGGCAGCGGTCGATCGCTTCCGGCAGGTCGTGACCGGCATCCACATCGAAGATGCGCAGTGTGCTGTTCTCCGAACCTCCGGGAGAAACTCCGTAGGCTACGTACTTCCCGTCCCACGACGGAAAAATGTAGTCGAGCGCGTAGTGCGCGGTTTCATTTGCCGGCTTAAAACGATCAGGGTCGACCAGCATGCGCTCCTGCCCGGTCTTAGCGTCCCGCATGTACAGCTTGAAATTGTCCTGGTTGGGCTCAATCATGCGATAAAAATAGCGGTCGCCGTACTTGGCAAGATCCACTACCGAGGTGCGAGCGTTGTCATGTTCGACGATGCTCTCCAGCAGTTTCTGGCGTCCCGGAATGGAATCTATGATGACGCGCGTGTAATCGTTCTGCGCCTTCATCCAAGCCTGGAGCTCTGGAGAATTCATGTCCTCCATCCAGCGGTATGGATCCGTGATCTTGGAGCCGAAGTAGTTGTCTACTACATTGCGAACGGGCGCAACCGGAGGAGCGGTCTGGGCGGAGAGAACGCCGGCGACACCGAAGACCCACGTAAACCACATCAGCAGTTTCAAACAAGAGCGCGTGGCACTGAGCATGCTACTTTCTCCTTCCAGCATGGGCAACTCGGGGCTTCTACGGGTTGCGTTTGGCTGGAATTCTACATCAACGTACGAAGTGTTGAGGATTGGGTTGCGCCGGCACAGGGACTAACAACTCGTCAGGCGTCTCATCAGCGGCTTTCTGGCCGCGGTGTTCCGCTACCGCAGTGACCGATTCCACCTTTGCATCAAGAGCAGCCTCCCCAAAATGTGAGGTTTCAGGCAGCGCCGGCGGCCCTATGGCTTCAGGCGGTAGCTAGCGCCTAGGTTTCCCGCTGCCTGCAGGTGTTTTCGCGCTCTCACCAGCTCAGCGATCTGCCGGATGTGTCCCAGATCGTGCATGGTCCACTCATGCAGCATTTGTTGCAGGGTGATTTCGCCGGCCTTCAGGTGCCTGGCGCGGCGTGCACCGGCGCTTCGCGGCAAGGTCCGCAGATACTCCACGTTGGTCTCGCGCTGCTCTTCAAAATGGTCGAAGGCATCTTCCGCATTGGCATTGCGGTACAGGGCCAGGTACATCTGCGCCTCATCCGGCTCGAACTCCGGCAGTTCCTCATTCACGATCCGATCCACACGTCTTCGGTAGCAATGGCCCTCGGAATGGGAAAGGTGCGCGAGCACCTCCGCCAGCGAAAAGCGGTCGGGCGCGGGCTTCCATTTGGTATCTTCCACCGACAGGTCGCACATCAATCCGCGCAGGATCGCGGGGGTCGCTTCCAACTGGTCAAGGCAGTCTAATTGCAATTCTTGGGTCATGCGATTCAATTCGCGTGGCGGGCATGAGGATTTGCGTTGATACGTGCGGATTGCAAGCTCTTGAAAAATCTGGCGGAGAGGGGGGGATTCGAACCCCCGATACAGCTTTTGACCGTATAACGGTTTAGCAAACCGCCGCCTTCAGCCACTCGGCCACCTCTCCGGCTGGAAGCTAAGACATGATGGTGAGGGTCCTAGCTGGCGTGAGCAACGTCTTTTGATGTTGGTTCAACCCCAAATTCCGTTGCACCAGCATTCTAACAGCAGAACTGTTGGATTGTCGCTGCGATTCCACGAGGGCTGGCATCCCCTTGTTTGGGCAATCATTTTCTTGACTCGAGCACTCGAAAAGCGAGGCGGAAGGTGGAATGTCACCAATGAGTCGCGTCTTCGACCTGGCGAGCAGCGCGGCCGATCTAGCGAGCGCACAACCCTCTCGAAAGGCTCAGTGGGAATGTCCGTGACTGTGTCCGTGCTGTCCGGAACTGACGGGAATGACGCACCCATCGTGAACCTCGCAGGCGTTGAGTTCAAACTGGATAGTCGTGTGATGAATCTGGAAATGCTCACCCAGCATGGCGCGGACCGCGACGAGAATGCTGGCGCTGGCGGAAGCCGGCATATCGGCGATGCCGACATGGCAGGAGAGCGAATGGGTGTCGCTGCCGATGCTCCACACATGAAGGTCGTGTACCGAACAGACACCAGGAATCTCGCAGATTGCACGCTCAATGCGATCCAGCTCCATCCCGCTCGGCGTTCCTTCCAGCAAGATGTTCAGGCTTTCCCGGATGATGCCGATCGACGACCACAGGATCATCACGCCGATGCCGACTGACAGCGCGGGATCGATCCAGTGCTGGCCGGTGAAGACGATTGCTATGCCGCCGGCAATCACCGCCGCCGTGGATAAGGTATCCCCAATCTCATGCAGCAATGCGCTGCGCAGGTTGATGTCGCGATGGCCGCGCATCAGCAGCAGCGCGATGCCGCCGTTCATAACCACGCCTGCCGCTGCCACCCAGATCATCACATGGGCGTCCACCTGCACCGGTGTCTGCAGCCGCTTGAATGCCTCGTACCAGATGTAGAACGAAATCAGAATCAGCGTCAGACCGTTGATGAATGCCGCCAGAACGCCGGCCCGGTTGTAGCCGAAGGTCTTGCGCGCGCTGGGCGGACGGCTTTGCAGATACACTGCGCCCCAGGACATCAGCAAGGCGATGAAGTCAGTGAGGTTGTGGCCGGCTTCGGAGAGCAGCGCCAGGCTGTGCGCTCGCAGTCCGGCGATCACCAGCAGGACGATGTAGGCCAGCGTTACTGCAAGAGAGACTTGCAGTAGTCGCGAGGTTTTCGCGTTGCCGATGTCGCTGGCGTGAACGTGCATAGTTTCAGTCTAAAAGGTGTGTCGCGGGGGTTCAACCGTGCGGTCGTTATTCTGTCTGGCGGAGGTCGGTCCCTCAATCTGCGAACCGGTGGTACAATCTCGCCGAATCAGCACCTAGCACCTAGCACTTAGCATTTAGCAGTTAGCCGGGCCCGGAGATTCGTCGCCATGATTCCTTGTGCTAACTGCCAACTGCTGATTGCTGACCGCTGACCGCCAACTGCTGATTTCCAAGGAGAACTCCAATGAGTTCCGCTGCCCCTGTTGTGCCGATTGAACCGAAGCCGCTTTCGGAAGTGGAACGCGTGGTCGACACCTTTGTCGCGCCCGGCAAGACCTTCACCGACCTGCGCCGCAGCGCCAATTGGTTTGTAGCCTGGTTGCTGTTGGCAATTGCCACCATTGCCCTGGTGGTCGTAGTCGATCAGAAGCTGGGCATGGAAAAGGTGGTCGAAAACCAGCTTGCCATGCAACCTAAGCAGGCAGCGCAGCTGGAAAAACTTTCGCCGGAGCAGCGCGCCACGCAAATGCAGACCATTATCAAGTTCAATCGTGTGGTTGCGTATGCATATCCAGTGGTGATCGTGATTGTCCTGGCGGTCATTGCGGCCGTGCTGTGGGGATCGTTCAACTTTGGCTTTGGCGCTGAACTCACCTTTAACCAGTGCCTGGCCGTCTGTATGTATGCTTCGCTGCCGGGCATTCTCAAGGTGCTGATCGCAATCCTCGCCATTGCCCTGGGAGGAGGCGAAGCTTTTACCTTCCAAAATCCGGTTGCCAGCAACCTCGGCGGCCTGGTCGACCCTGGTTCGCATTTCCTTTATTCAATCGCGACTTCCATCGACATTTTCACCATCTGGACGCTGGTGCTGACCGGCATTGGCATCTCCTGTCTCACCAAAGTCAAGCGCGGGACATGCCTGGGCGTTGTCTTCGGCTGGTGGGCAATCCTGGTGCTCGGCGGAGGTGCAATCGCAGCGGCGTTCGCCTGAACCCTAACGCAGTGCTGGAATTCGGCATCTCAACGGGCTGGGCGACGTTGGCTCGAGGCACTCTTGTGCCCCAAATGGGGAAGTATCGGCGGCATCATTGTCGTATACCATGGTGGAACCACGGAAGTGATATATACTTCATCTGTTGTCTGGAGTTTTTGGCACTTTTTTCCGCCGAATATGGCGGTTGGGGACAGCTCCTCTTTCATAATTCCCCGAGAGATTCATACAGAAGGGATCGAGTCGAGGCCGCTTGTCGTGTCTAAGGAACAGGACCGAGTCGCCGGCATGATCTAGTTCTTATACCCCCGGCGAACGTTGTTCCGACCGCAGACCCCCAGGACTGGCCATGGGAGGTGAGGCGTGGATCTTGTACTTATACGTGTCTTATTTGTTCTGATTACTTCGCTGGCCTGCTACGAACTTCAGCCCCTGGGATTAGGACGTTGGCCGGCTGCCGCAGTTGGCATCCTGATTGGTTGTGCTGTTGTCCTGTTCGAGGTTCGGCTGCGCCAGGTAAGTCTAAAGCGGCTGATCGGGGCTGTCATTGGCAGTATCCTCGGTATCTGCGGCGCCTATCTTTTCAGCCTGGTTATCCGCAACAGCATCGGCCCCGGTGCAACGCAAAGCTTTCTGCAGCTCTTCGTCATGCTTCTGATGGCCTATGTCGGCCTGGTCGTCGGTGCCGGTAAGGGCGACCTGCTGAACCTGGCGGCGCTGGGTGGCATCTTCGGCGGCGAAAAGCAGAGCAAGCGCAGCTACAAGATTCTCGACACCAGCGTCATCATCGATGGCCGCATTGCCGACATCGCCGAAACCGGCTTCCTGGACGGCGTCATCGTTATCCCGCAGTTCGTGCTGCGCGAACTTCAGCTGGTAGCCGACTCGGCCGACTCCATGAAGCGCAACCGCGGCCGTCGCGGTCTCGACATTCTGCAACGCATCCAGAAAATTGCCAGCTTGACCATCCAGATCGTGGAAGACGACTTTCCGGCCGTTCGTGAAGTTGACCTGAAGCTCATCGAGCTGGCCAAGGTATACGAAGGCAAAATCGTCACCAACGATTTCAACCTTAATAAGGTTGCGCAGCTGCAAGGCGTCGAGGTGCTGAACATCAACGAGCTGGCCAATTCGCTGAAGCCCATCGTGCTGCCCGGCGAGATCATGAAGGTCTTCATCCTGAAAGAAGGCAAGGAGTACAACCAGGGTGTCGCCTATCTCGACGACGGGACGATGGTGGTGTGCGACAATGCCCGCAAGATGATCGGCAAGAACATCGATATCTCCGTGACCTCTGTCCTGCAAACCACGGCGGGAAAGATGATCTTCGGCAAGTTCGACGAGCGCGGGATGACCATGCCGCGGCCCATCGATACGCGTTCGGAGCTACGTAAGTCGGGACCAACGGCGACCACCGCAGCGATGGAAACGGCCAAGCCGGAATAGGGATCTGAGCAATAACTTTTGTGTGTCATCCCGACCGAGCGCTTTAGCGCGAGTGGAGGGACCTGCTGTTTATCGGCAGCGTGATACCCCCGAATTTCCAAACGGGATGGTTTTCGCCACTCAGCCGACAAAGGATGGGCCCCGAGGTCCCTGGTTTGTATTCGTCCTGCTAGCCCATTTATACTCGGCTCCCCTATATGAAGGTTATTGTCATCATTCCCGCCGCCGGTCTGGGGACACGAATGTCCGCCGCTTCCGGCGGTCCCAGGAGCAAGAGCAAACAGTTCTTCGAACTGCAAGGGACGCCAATCCTGATCCACACTTTGCGCAAGTTCGCGCAATGCAGCGCGATCAGCGAAATCGTGGTGGCGCTTCGCAAGAGCGAAGCCGCATCTTTCCAGAAGCAGATCGAACAGGAAAATTTCAGGAAGCCGTTGCGTATTGTCGAAGGCGGCGAGCACCGGCAGAACTCGGTTGCTAACGCGTTGGCCGCCATCCAAGCCGCTGACGATGACATCGTGCTGGTTCACGACGCTGTGCGTCCCTTTGTCGATCAGGAAACCATCATCAACGTTATCGAGGCGGTCAAGAAGTACGACGCAGTCATTGCCGGCGTGCCCGCCATCGATACCGTGAAGCAGGTGGATCGAACCGCCGACGGCGCGGTGGTCATCGCCACCGTCCCGCGCGAGCGTATGGTGATGGCGCAAACTCCGCAGGGTTTCCGCTTTGGTCTGCTGAAGCGGACGTTTGACGAAGCCACGGCAGACGGCTTCATGGGAACCGATGAAGCATCGCTGGTGGAGCGCAGCGGCGGAACGGTCCACGTTGTCATGGGTTCGCCGCGCAACATGAAGATCACCACTCCCGCCGATCTGGAACTGGCCGAGTTCTTTCTTGCGCAGGAGAACCGCGACGCCAGCCTCAGCGGGTAAGAAGCTATCAGCTGTCTGTTATCGGCCGTCAGCTAAGGCCCAGCCCCGAAGGGCGACATTTGTTTTAGCCGTGGGCGTCAGCCCGCGGTAAGGTCGAGAAATCAGATAAAGAGCCGCTTCAGCGGCGGCACGCTTTCCGTGGAAACATTGCCTAACTCAGCCATATCCCGCATTCCGCGCATCGGCTTCGGCTGGGACTCCCACGAGTTCCAGGCCGGTGTGCCCCTCAAGATCGGCGGCATCACGCTGGCTCATCACAGCGGGCTTGCCGGCCACTCCGACGGCGACGTCCTGCTGCACGCACTCACCGATGCGCTGCTTGGCGCAATCGCCGCCGGCGATATCGGGACCTATTTTCCGCCCAGCGATCCCAAGTGGAAGGGCGCTGATTCCGCCATCTTCGTGCGCGCGGCGCTGAAGCTGATCGACGAGGCTGGCTATGGGGTGGGCAACGTCGACAGCACGCTGATCTTGGCCGCCCCGCGCATCGGCCCGCACGCCGCAGCTATTCAGCAGAATGTCGCCAAACTGCTGGGCATTGAATCCTCACGTGTCGGCATCAAGGCCAAAACTCCCGAAGGCATGGGAACTGACAACGCGGCTATCGCGCACGTTGCCGTGCTGTTGTGCGAAATCAGTTGGCCGTAGCGGCGACAACCAGAGCGTCGCGCTAGCTCCAGCTAAGATGCGACGGCCAGGGTACGCTTCGCTTGAAATCGGAATGGATCAGCAGCTCGCGGGCGATCTCGCAGTTGGGAAGCTCAGCCACCACAATCTGCATTCCCGATTTTCTGCCATACTTCACGGCCGGAACACAGTCCGTATCGTTGGACACCAGAACGATCCGGTCGGCGTGCCGGTTTTCGCAATAGCTGGCGATATCGAGACCAATCTTCAGATCGACTCCTTTCTGCTCAAAATCAAGATCGAAGTCGGTGTCGGTAAACTTGGCCGACGGGTCCACCGGCGTTCGTTTCGGTTTATAGCCGCGAAACTTCAGCACTCCCAGGCGCACCGCAAACAGGTCCTTGCAAGCCAGTTCTTCCAGCCATTTGTCTGAGCCGTTGAAGACGAAGGGATCGCCGGAAACCGGCAGGCGCACCGTTCCGGAATAGGGAGCGCAGTCATAGTAGAGCACCCGCAGGATCTCCTCGTCGCCCGTTTTGCAGCCAAGTGCGAAGGCCTCAATAAAGGTTGGATCGTAGTTCTTGCCCGCTTTCGTAGCCTTCGCTCGCAGGAAGTCGCCATCGATCAGAATGACAATTCTCTTGGCCATAGACAAAAAGCCCCCGGAATTCCGAGGGCCTTTCAAAACCGGCTCGCCTACGAGCGTAGCGGATATACCCTGACGATAAGGGTGCCTATTTCGGCTGTCAACGACCGAGCTGCGCGAAAACCACAATGTGTGCTCCAAAATGGAACCTGTGCCGCGATGACTCTCTCGTACCGCGTAAAATAATCTTTTCGGCGAGTGTGGTCAGTTCTCGCCTTTCGCCGCTTGCATTGAGGCGCAATCATGTCAACGTCAACCCGCAACGACGAATCTGCCGCTGTCACAGCTGATTCACCAGCCCGACCATCAAACTTTGTTCGCGACATCGTCCTCGACGACCTGAAGACCAATAAGTACAACGGCCGCGTGCATACCCGCTTTCCGCCGGAGCCCAACGGCTATCTGCACATCGGCCACGCCAAGTCCATCTGCCTCAACTTCGGACTGGCGGCCGAGTTCGGCGGCAAAACCAACCTGCGCTTTGACGACACCAATCCCGAGAAGGAAGAGCAGGAGTACGTCGACTCGATCATCACCGACGCGCGCTGGCTGGGCGCGGACTGGGGCGATCGCATGTTCTACGCTTCGGACTACTTCGACCAGTTGCACGCCTGGGCGGTGCAGCTGATCAAAGCAGGAAAGGCGTATGTAGACGATCTCGGCGCCGAGGAAGTCCGCAAGTATCGCGGCTCGCTGACCGAGCCGGGCAAGGAGAGCCCGTTCCGCAATCGCTCCGTCGAAGAGAATCTCGATCTCTTCGAACGCATGAGGCAGGGCGAATTTCCCGACGGCTCGCGCACTCTCGCGCGCCAAGATCGACATGGCCTCGCCCAACTTGAACATGCGCGATCCCGTGATGTATCGCATCCTCCACGCGTCGCACCACCGAACCGGTGACAAGTGGTGTATCTACCCGATGTACGACTTCGCCCACGGCCAATCCGACTCGCTGGAGCAGATAACGCACTCCGTCTGCACCCTGGAGTTCGAAGACCATCGCCCGCTGTACAACTGGTTCATTCAGCAGCTAGGCATCTTCCCGTCGCAGCAGATCGAGTTCGACCGCCTGAACCTGACCTACACGCTGCTGAGCAAGCGAAAGCTACTGCAACTGGTGCAGGAGGGCCGTGTGCGCGGCTGGGACGATCCGCGCATGCCGACGATTTCCGGTATTCGCCGCCGTGGCTACACTCCGGAGGCGATCCGCAACTTCTGCGCCGCCATCGGCCTGTCCAAAACCAACGGCATCATCGACCTCGCCATGCTGGAGCACTTCGTTCGCGAGGACCTGAACAAGCGCGCACCGAGAGCGATGGTGGTGCTTCGCCCGCTGAAGGTCGTCATCGACAACTATCCCGGAGACCAGACCGAGGAGCTGGAGGCGGCGAACAATCCCGAGGACGCGAGCGCCGGCACCAGGAAAGTTCCGTTCTCGCGTGTGCTCTATATCGAGCAGGAGGACTTCCGCGAAGACCCGCCGAAGAAGTTCTTCCGCCTGTCGCCAGGGCAGGAAGTGCGGCTGCGCGGCGGCTACTTCATTACCTGCAAGAGCGTGGTGAAGAACGATGCTGGCGAGGTCGTCGAGGTCCATTGCACCTACGACCCCGAGACCCGCAGCGGCAACGCTCCCGACAATCGTAAAGTCAAGGCTACGATTCATTGGGTGTCAGCGCAGCATGCCATCGATGCCGAGGTTCGGCTGTACGAGAACTTATTCTTGAACGAGAATCCCGGCGACGTTCCCGAAGGCCAGGACTTTACTGCGAACCTGAATCCGAACTCGCTGGAGATTTTGACCAACGCGAAGCTGGAGCCGTCGCTGGCCGGACGCCAAGCCCGGTGATCGCTACCAGTTCGAGCGACTTGGGATACTTTTGCGCCGATCTCGACTCTAAGCCGGGAGCGCTGGTCTTCAACCGCACCGTGCCGCTGCGCGACACCTGGGCGAAGATTGAGAAGCGGGAAGGGAAAGGCTTATGACCCGTGCGGAGTATCACCGATCCCCAAAATCTTGTCACTCCTAAACGGATCGAACTGATGTTTGAGATTGGGATCGGGATCAGTCTCGGCCCACTTGGGCAATCCGCAGTTGAGACACCGACGTGCAAACGGATTACTAATCCTGCCGAGCCGGTACTGCTTGAAGTGAAAGGGTCTGCCACACCGCGGACAAGACCATAGATGATACTGATGCACTCTGTAAAAGAACGTGATGAGTAAAACTATCCATGTGACAAAGATTGCCAAGCCGAACACCTTGTTCCAAACACGCGGCAGCGAGGGTAATACATCGATTATGAGTAAGGCCGCGAGACATGAGGCGGCGATCACAATAATACGGCGCCGTAGGCGGCGTAATTCGTCCCACTCAGCTTGGTATTCTCCATACATCAAACCCATTCTAGATCAACACGTGAGGTCCATGAGAATGAGGCCAAGCCGCGCAGCGGCGGAATGAATTTAGCCGGGGCCGGGAGGCCCCGGTCAGGTGAAGCACGGGGTCGAGCCGCAGGGCGGCGACACTCATGCGATGCGCGGGCTCGATGAACATGCCGGACCGATTTTGCCGCCGCTGGCGCGGCTCGGAATTCTTTTCTTGTGTTGCGGGGCACGCGTCCGCCCAAGATCATTCCGCTGCGCGGCTGGCTCACGCACTACAATGTGAATGATGAGGACCATCACGCCAACCGAGTTACGGAAACGCCTCTCTCGTCATCTCGCCTTCGTCGGCTCCGGTGAAGAACTTGTCATTGTCCGCCGTGGTGTACCTGTAGCGCGGATTTTGCCGATTCCCGAATCGCTCTCAGATCAAGAGCGCCGCCTGGTTGCCGCTGGTGCATTGAAACTGCCAGTGAAGCCAGTGAAAAACCGGAAGAAGTTTTGGGACAAGTTCTTTGCAATGCCTGCCCCTAATCTCGGCCAAGAAGAGACCATGAGAGCTGTCCGGGACGAACGCGAGGAGTCGCGCTAGGTGGAGTCCACCAGCCGCTCACCCGTTCGTCTCCGTTTCGCTCCTTCGCCCACTGGCTATCTCCACGTCGGCGGAGCGCGCACCGCCCTGTTCAACTGGCTCTACGCGCGGCATCACGGCGGCACGCTCGTCCTGCGCATTGAAGACACCGACCTGGAGCGTTCCACGCCGGAGATGGTCGAAGGCATTCTCGTCGGACTACGCTGGCTCGGGATCGACTGGGACGAAGGCCCATTCTTCCAGACCAATCGCATGGAACTTTATCGTGCCGCGGCCGGGCACCTGATCAACAGCGGTCACGCTTACTACTGCTTCTGCGGCAAGGAGCAACTCGAGCAGCAGCGCGCCGAAGGAGTGGCACAGGGCCGCGTCCCGCGCGACGTCTGTCGCGATCTCGCGCGCGACGATGCGAAGCACAGAATCGAAGCCGGTGAAGGTGCTGCCATTCGCTTTTCTGTCCCACAGAGTGGGAGTACTACATTCGAGGACGCCGTTTTCGGCCGCGTTGAGTTCGCTAACTCCGAGATTGAAGACTTCGTCCTGCTGCGCTCCGACGGCGTACCGACGTATCACTTGAGCGTGGTGGTCGACGATCTCGATATGCGGATGACGCACATCCTGCGCGGCGCCGATCATCTGTCCAACACGCCCAAGCAGGTGATGTTGTACCAGGCGCTCGGCCGTGGTTTGCCCGTGTTCGCGCACGTCCCGCTCATTCTTGGACCCGACAAGACGCGGCTCAGCAAACGCCACGGCGCAACCAGCGTCATCGCATATAAAGAGGAAGGAATCGTTCCTGAAGCCTTCCGCAATTTTCTGGCGCTGCTGGGCTGGACACCGCCCGACTCGTCACAGGAAATTCTGCATGATCGCGAACTGATAGATCTCTTCGACCTGAACGGCATTCAGAAGTCGAATGCCATCTTTGATCGCGGAAAGCTCGACTGGTTCAACACTGAATACATTCGCGCCACGCCTGCCACTCTGTTGCTCCCGCTCATCGAAGAAGAGTGGAAGAAAGTCGACCTCATTCCGTTCCAGACCAGCCAGGAGGCGATGGCGTCGACGGTCGATCTGGTGAAACCCCGCGCCCGCAATCTCAGAGACTTCGCGACGTTGTTCCGCGCCTACTTCAGCGATTCCTTTGATGTCGATCCGGCTGCGGCGCAAAAGTTTCTCATGGATGGCGCTGTTCGCGCGATGCTGGTTGAGCTGGCGTCCCGCTACGAACAGGCTGCAGAATTCTCGGAAGCGAGCACTGAGCAGGTCCTACGTGACTTCGCGGCCGAAAAGAACGTCAAAGCGGGCGCGCTGATTAATGGCGCCCGCGTTGCCCTTACGGGACAAGGCGTCGCGCCGAGCCTGTTTGCCGTGATGGCGAACCTGGGGCAGGAGCGAACTGTGGTGAGGCTGAAGCGGGCAAGAGAGATACTGTCAGGAAACGCGCAATAGGAAGGCGCGCAAAAAAGCATCTGGCCTCCCACTACCCGGCAGCCGCCTGTTTTATGTCTTGGGACTCTTCCTCCTACATGCCGCAATGCCAGTCCGCTGTAATATACCTCTACAGTTTTCTTGGGGAGCTCATTTGCAATGCAGCGATGTGAGACATGCGGTTCAGAGATCGTCGTCGATTCGCCTTTCTGCGCACAGTGTGGAAGCCGGCTGAAGAAGCCCTCCGCAGCGCCTTCCGGCGCCGAAGGTCCGACCATCGCTGTTACTGCCGCCTCTGACCGGCCTGCCCTTACCCCTGCTCGGCGGCCTCCCTCGTCCCGCCCGTCGTCTCATCCATCCCGGAACGAAGGTCGGTTTGCGCCGGGCAGAATTCTGGCCGATCGCTATCGCATCATCGCGCTGCTGGGCCGTGGAGGCATGGGCGAAGTTTTTCGCGCTGACGATCTTAGCCTCGGCCAGCAGGTCGCCCTCAAGTTCCTGCCGGAGGCCATGACGGACGAAGACACGCTGGAGCGATTCCGCAATGAAGTTCGCATCGCGCGCCGCATCTCGCATCCCAACGTCTGCCGCGTGTACGACCTCGGGCAGGCCGACAACCAGGTCTTTCTCTCCATGGAGTACGTGGACGGCGAAGATCTCGCATCGTTGCTGCGGCGCATCGGCCGCTTGCCCTCCGACAAGGCCGTCGAGATTGCTCGCAAGATATGCGCCGGTCTGGCGGCGGCGCACGACAAAGGCGTGCTGCACCGCGACCTGAAGCCGTCGAACATTATGCTGGATGGCCGCGGCGAAGTCCTCATTATGGATTTCGGCCTGGCCGGCGTGGCCCACGAGATCGAGGACGTGCGCAGCGGAACACCTGCCTACATGGCCCCGGAGCAACTCGCGGGCAAAGAGGTCACGGCCCGCAGCGACATCTATTCGCTCGGCTTGCTGCTGTACGAGCTCTTTACCGGCAAGGCCGCCTTCGATGGCAAAACTCTGGAAGAGATTGTTCGCGTCCGCCGGGACAGCGCGCCACATCGCCCATCAACCCTGGTGCGCGACATGGATCCCGCGGTGGAGCGCGTCATCCTGCATTGTCTTGAGGCGGAGCCGGAGGACCGTCCCGCCTCGGCGTTGATGATTGCGGCGGCGCTGCCCGGTGGCGATCCTCTGGCTGCCGCGCTCGCTGCCGGCGAAACGCCGTCGCCTCAGGTTGTCGCCGCGGCGGGCGAGACCGCTGGCTTGCCGGTCCGTATCGCCCTCGCGTCCTTGGCATTTGTGCTCGTAGGGATGGCTGTGTTGTACGCGCTGACGGCGCGAACCAACGGGCTGGCCAGAATGGATATCCCATACTCACCGGAGGTGCTGACTCAGCGAGCTCGCGATATCGCGCGTCAACTCGGCTATTCCACACCGCCGATGGACACGGTCAGCGGTCTCCACTTCGACGACGACTACCTGGAGTATCTCGACCATCCCGGAGGCACGCATCCCGATTGGAATCAGGTCCTCAAGAATCGTCCCTCGCTGCTGACCTACTGGTACCGTCGAAGCCCCGACTACCTCCTCGCCACCGAAATCAAAAGCAACCTGTTGACCCCAGGCATCGTTACTCTTGAAGATCCGGCTCCCATACTGTCTGGCATGGCGGCCGTTTCGCTCGATCCTCAGGGCCGGCTGGTGCGGTTCGCCGCAGTGCCGCCGCAGAAGGACAGCACACCCACTCCAGCGCAGCCTTACGACTGGAAGCAGTTGTTCGATCTGGCGGGCCTGGACGTGACACAATTTCAATCGGCGACGCCGACCTGGAATTCTCTAGGCGCTTCCGACCAGCGTGCCGCCTGGATGGGAGTCTGGCCAGGTACGTCGACCCCCTTGCGCGTTGAGGCCGCAAGCTGGGGCGGCAAGCCGATCTTCTTCCAATTAATCGGCGATTGGACCAAGCCCGACCGGATGCCCTCTGCCGATAGTTCGGGATCCAAAGCGCCCGAGGTCCTTCTGGTTATCTTCCTTCTCGTCCTGTTAGCGGGAGCGGTGTGGCTGGCTCGCCGCAACTACCTGCGTGAGAAAAGCGATCCGAAAGGCGCATTGCGCCTGGGCTTGCTGATCTTCGCCTTGCAGATGTTAGTGTGGATTTTCACTGCACACTTCGTGCCCAGCCTGGGCGCGTTCGCTCTCTTTATACTGGCCGCCAGCGGGGCGGTCTTCCTTGGAGTCGTCTTTTATATTGTTTACCTTGCAATTGAACCCTACATCCGCCGCCACTGGCCGCACGCCATCATCTCCTGGACGCGGCTGATGGCGGGTCGCATTCGCGACCCCCTGGTCGGTCGCGATGTTCTTTTCGGCGTCATTCTCGGCATTTGCTGGAGCCTTATCTTCGAAGTCCTATTCATAGCAATGAAGCACATTGGGGCCGAGCCCGATTTTCCTTCAACCGAGTTCCTTCTCGGCCCCCGGATGGTCCTCGGTAGCTGCCTCACCCACGCGGCAATTTCGGTGCAAGCCACGCTGGTGTTCTTTTTTCTGATGTTCGTATTTCGCGTGATCTTCCGCAAGCCCTGGCTGGCCGCGCTGGCATTTGTTGCTTTCTGGACCGTGCTCAAGGCCTACGGCGAGCATCATCTGTTCCTGGTGGTGCCTGCCGTGGTTGCGGTTTACAGCATCGCGGCTTTTGTCGTGCTCCGCTTCGGGTTCGTCGCCCTGGCCGTTGGCGCCTTCACGGCCGACCTGCTGTCCAATGTCCCCAGCACTACCGATTTCTCCAGCTGGTTCATCGGCGCACCGATTTTCGTCTTTGCGTTGGTCGCCGCCTTGGCGCTTTGGGGATGCTACACCGCGCTCGCGGGCCAAAAACTGGTGAAGGAACACTTGTTTGAGTAGGTGTTCAAGCGTTGACCTGATGGATGAGTCTCGATGTTAACCAATAACTAAAGCCATCCCTTCGCCCGCGCGATCCGGGCTGCTTCCGTACGGTTGGCAGCGCCAAGCTTACTGATTGCTTCTGACAAATAATTGCGGACGGTCCCCTCCGACAGGTTGAGCTCAGTAGAAATGTCCAGCGTCGCCATCCCTTCACCAGCCAGCCGCAGTACTTGGCGCTCGCGGTCAGTCAGTGGATCAGGCTCGTCGCTCCACGCCTCGGCGGCAAGTTGCGGATCGATGACGCGCAGTCCCCGATGCACGCGGCGGACTGCGTCGGCAAGCTGTTCGGCGGGCATGTCTTTCAGGAGATATCCGGAGGCGCCAGCATCGAGCGCACGACGCAGGTAACCAGCGCGCGCGAAGGTGGTCAGGATGATCACACGGACAGGAATATTGCGCCGTTTCAGCTCGGCGGCAACTTCCAGCCCGCTGAGCGCGGGCATTTCGATGTCGGTGATGAAGACCTCGGGCCGAACTTCTTGCACGGTGCGCAGGGCTTCGTCGCCATTGCGGGCGCGGGCGACGACCTCAATGTCGTCTTCCATCTCCAGCAGCGCGGCGAGTGCGCCCAGCACCATGGCCTGGTCTTCGGCGATGACCACCCGGATTTTGTCGTGCTTGCCGCCCGGCATGCCCCTCAGTTTCGCAGAGTGGCGGCAGCGGGTGCGAGTGGTAAATGAATAACGAGGCGGGTTCCGGCCTGAGACTGGCGCTGTAGCGATCCGCCGATGGCTTCCAGGCGCTCGCGCATGCCGCGCAAGCCGTTGCCTTCAGGAGCGTCCGCGCCGCGCCCATTGTCGGCAATTTCCAGCAGGCAGGCATTGTTTTCGCGCTGCAGCCGAACACTGCATTGCCGCGCCTGCGCGTGACGCACAACGTTGGTGACGGCTTCGCGCAAAGCCAGCGCCAGCACTGTTTCCTGGGCCGGAGTGAGGGGGAGATCGGTAATGTCAGAGTCTACCGTGATGCCGGCGGTTTCGAGCGTTTTGCGGGCGCGGATAAGCTCGGCAGCCAGGCCTTCGCCGCGATAACCGCTGATGGCTTCGCGAACATCGGCCAGCGCAGCCCGCGAGGTGTGCTCCACGTCCAACATTTCCTGCTTGGCGCGTTGCGGGTCGCGATCCACAAGCTTGCGCGCCAGTTCCGCTTTCAGCGTGATGAGCGACAGCGTATGTCCCAGCAGATCATGCAGGTCACGCGCAATTCGCTCGCGCTCAGCCACTTTTGCGAGGTGCTCGATTTCATCGTCGGCACGACGCAGCTTCTCTTCAGCGCAGTGCGCCTTCGCTCCGAGATGGTTTCCCACTCCGACCAGAACGATCAGCATCAGCATCGATCCCCAATAGCCGAGGGGCAGTCGCAGGTGATAGGCGTAAAGTCCGAGCAGGGCCAGACTGACCCCAATGAGAAAAAGGGCTCGCCAGCGATTGGAAGTGAAGGCGCCCGCGGCGACCGCAAAAACCATCAGGCAGCTGACCGCGCCGTTATGGAACGGAACCAGCGCCGCCGCCATTACAAACATCGCGACGATGGCATAAGACCTTAGCGGCTCACGATGGGAGAACGAGTATAGATACAGCCAGACAAATACCAGGCCGTAGATCGTGTTGCCAATCCACAGCAGCGGCCCGGCATGGTTCCACAACGGGTCAACGAAGAACCAGATCATGAAAGGCAGCCACAGCACCGCCATCCAGCGATGGCGGTCCTCGTTGGGATAGATCTTCCACCAGATTTCTCGAAGCTTATTCATCGTCCTCAAGCCAAACTTATAAACGCTTTGTATCAGGTAAATGCTTCGCGTCAGGGCACGGCTTCTCAGGCTGCGGGAAAAGTCCGTTTTGAACGCTTTGTAACAGGGCACGACTTTTAGTCGTGCCGATAAGCCGTTTATTTTTCTTCCCGAGCCGGCTTCAGCCGGCGGCACTGGGCCCTGTTTCGACTTTTCCCACAGCCTGTTCAGCCGTGCCGCATCCGGATCTAAATGCCCGGGGCTTTAGCCCTTGTACCTATTCTCTCCCCGAACTGAGTGCCGGCACAATGACGTACCACAGCACGGCCACAGCAGCAATCGCGAGTCCCAAGTCCCTCGTGCGGCCGCTCAACATCAGCCACAGGAACACTATCATTGCTATCGCCCAAAGAATCCATTCCGTAGTTTGGCATTTCATAAGTGGCTCCTTGTTGTGGATTCGCTCTTCGCTACTCGCTGTTCGCTTTTTGCCAGAAGCTGTCACCTCCCAGCGCATGTTCACCATTGAAACTGACGGCTGAAAGCTGAGAGCCGGGCCGTGAACAGCGGCCCTCTTCATCCATACGTTTTCCCTTCGTCTCTGCGATAGCCCCACGCAGCCACACCAAGGCAGACCAGAGTGAACGCCAGTAGCGCTTCTACGTGTCCCCATGCCGGAGTGGGGTTCTGAGCCAGCCCGACGGCGTTCAAGGCCAACTGAGCCAGGTGAAACGGCGGCAAGAACGTCGCCAGCACGCGCAGCCCGTGCGGTAGCAGAAATAGCGGAATCCACAAGCCCGAGCAGAACGACATCGGTAAATAAACCAGATTGACGACAGCCGGTGCAGAGTTTGGCTTGGCGAAGTAGCCAATTGCCAGCCCCATCGCGCTGAACGGAATTGATCCGGCGACAAGGATGCCGACCAGTTTTGCTGCAGTGCCGAATGGCAGACGTACTCCCCCGAACAGCACGCCTACCGTCAGCAGCATCAGCATAATGACCGTACTGAAGACCACCGCCGAGAACAGCTTGGCGGCGAAATATGCGCTCACCGGCATGGGCGAGGCGCGCTTGACTTGCAGCCACCCCTGGCCCCGCTCCATCGCCAGGCTCACACCGAAGCCGAACAGTGCGACGGCCATCACTCCGAAGCAGCCCATGGTCGCCAGGGCATAGGTCGCTCGTTCAGCGCTGTCAGCTTCATTGCGTCCCAGCACGATGCCGAAGAGCACGTAGAACATTAACGGAAACGCGACGGTCGAAATCGCGTATACGGGAATGCGGACGTTCTTCAGCAACTCGTATTTGGCTTCTTTGGCGTAGACGGCGAGGCTTCTCTGCAGCGATCGCCGCGGAACACCCAGAGCAGCAGGAAAAGTAGTTGCAGCCACGTTAATTCTCCTTCGATTCGGCGTTATGGTTTTTCGTCAGTGCCAGAAACGCCTCTTCCAGCCCTGCGTTGACGACTTCCAGGTCGGCGAGCCAGCTGTCGCGTTGCAGCAGTTCACGCACCACTGGCTCAGCGGCATTCACTTGCAACTCGAAGGCGTTGCGGTCAACCTTCACGCTCAACACGCCTGGAATCTGCCGCACCTCTTCGAGGGTCAACTGGCTGGTACAGCGAACTTGCTTGCCCATGGCGCGTGCCTTGATTTCCGCAGGTGTGCCCTCGGCGATGATTGCGCCCTGGTTCAGCACCAGAATGCGATCGGCCAGGGCATCGGCCTCGTTCAGGTAATGGGTGGTCAGCAGCACCGTCTTGCCGCGCGCGATCAGGCTGCGAATCTGCGACCACATCAGGCGGCGCGCTTCCACGTCGAGGCCGACTGTGGGCTCGTCGAGAAACAGCAGGTCGGGATTGCCGCAGATGGCAATGCCGAACAGCACCCGCTGCTTCTGCCCGCCCGACAGTTCGCCGTAGGGCCTGTTCTTGATCTCGGCCAGCCCCGCTATCTCCAGCGTCTCCGCCAGCGGGAGCGGGTTGGGGTAGTAGGACGAGAACAGGTCAATATGCTCGCGGACTTTGAGCGTCTCGGGCACGCGTCCCACCTGGAGCATAGCTCCCAACCGGTTTTGAACCTTGCCCAGGTAAGGGTCGGTTCCGAACACCGATACGTTGCCGGAGTCCGGCCGCGCGACCCCCAACAGCATGCGCACCAGCGTGGTTTTGCCGGCACCGTTCGGTCCCAGCAGGGCCAGGAGTTCGCCGGCCTGGATGTCAAGGTTCAGGTTATCGAGAGCCACGATATTTCCATAGCTTTTCTTCAGGTTATGGCCTGCGGCGATGCTGACCGGCTGAGCCCCCGGGGCGCGGTGCGGCATCTCGACGACCGGGCCTCCCGACAAATCCTGACCTTGGATTGGGTGAAGTGAGATTGCGGATGACATCGTTTGCTCCTGTGCTTTGTTTCGTTCCAGCACGTTAGCCATCATCGGTCATGCAGAAATGAAGCAGTAGTGCCGATTGTCAGCGGCCGGAGATGACAAATGTCATGGAAGCCGCTGTTCGCTCTTAGCCTTTAGCTCTTAGCCTTTAGCTTGTAGCGTCTGGCAATCTGCCAGTTCTGTGTGGGCTGTTCGTTTACGGAACAAGATTGGCCGCAAAGAACAGCTCCAGCCTGACCGGGCCTGCCAAGAGCTAAGAGCTAAAGGCTAATAGCGAATGGCGAAAAGCGAATGGCGAATAGCGGCTCCCCAGTGACCTTCGTCACTTTTGCCCGTGATTCGAATCACGGCTGTTTGGCCGTCCAAAGGTGACACTTGGATGTAAGAGAGTGAGGGCCGGAGCCGACCGGTTGCACCCCTGCCTTATGCAGCCTCGGCCGAGGTAACGAGGTGAGCCATGTTGCTCGCGTACCGCCTGGTCAAATTAATTGAGACCCATTCCGACGGACTGGCTCGCAGCCTACAGCACCGTTATCGCGAAGATGCCAAGTGTTCGGCCTATGCCAATGTGCCGGACAACGAACTGACGGAAAAGGTTTATGACGTCTATCGGCACCTGGGCGACTGGCTGCTGGGTAAGACGGAAGCCGACATCGAGACTCGCTATCTGGAGGTCGGTGCCCAGCGCGCAGCTCAGGGAGTTCCTATAAGCCAGGTAGTCTGGATGATTTGCCTGGTACGCGAAAACCTGTGGGACTACCTCCAGAAGCACGCCCAGCTGGAGCGCCCGGCTGAGATCTTTGGCGAGCTGGAGCTGCTGGAAATGCTCGACAAGTTCTTCCATCTGGCCATCTATTACGCCGCGCTGGGGCATGAACGCGCCACCGCCGGGTATTCGGTGAAATCGGAAACCTTAACTGCCTAAAGGATCGTGTGCATGTCCTGGATCGAACAATATCGCAGCAAACTGGTAACCGCCGGCGAAGCGGTGAGCTGCGTGCAATCCGGCATGCGGGTGTATATACACCCCGGCTGCGCCGAGCCGGAAGCGCTGGTGGAAGCGCTGATGGGCCGGGCGCCCTACGTCAAGAACGTCGAGTTGATACATTTGTTGACCTACGGCACCTCGCCCTACTGCGCGCCCGACATGGCGGAGCATTTTCGCCATAACGCGTTGTTCGTCGGGGGTAATGTTCGCGAGGCAGTGAACGATGGCCGCGCCGACTACACCCCGATCTTCCTCGGTGAAGTGGAAGCCCTGTTCGAGAGCGGCGAGATGCCGATCGACGTGGCCTTCATCCAGGTTTCGCCACCCGACTCGCACGGATACTGCAGTTTCGGCGTAGGCGTGGAATGCACGCTGACCGCGGCGAAATATGCGCACCGTGTAGTGGCGCAGGTAAATGCCCAGATGCCGCGCACGTATGGGGACAGCTTCATACATGTCAGCGAAATCGATGCCATCGTAGAGCTGTCGCGGCCGCTGTGCGAAATGAAGACGCATCCCAGCAATCAAGTCTTTCGGCAAATTGGCGCTCGTGTGGCCTCGTTGATCGAAGACGGCGCTGTCTTACAGTGTGGGATAGGGGCGATTCCCGATGCCATTCTGCCCAATCTGATGGATCGCCGCGATCTTGGCGTGCACACCGAGATGATTTCGGACAACGTGATTCCCCTGATCGAGGCCGGCGTCATCAACGGGCAGCGCAAGAATATGAAGCCGCGCAAAATCATTCTCGGTTTTGTGCTGGGCACCCGCACGCTATTCGACTTCATTGACGAGAATCCCGTCTTCGAGTTTCATCCTGCCGCGTACACCAACGATCCGTTTCGCATCGCCGCCAACGATCGCATGGTGGCCATTAACTCGGCGATTGAAGTTGATTTGACGGGGCAGGTCTGCGCCGAATCGATCGGATCGCAGTTCTATAGCGGTTTTGGCGGGCAGCTCGACTTCATACGCGGGGCGGCGCGCTCCAAGTACGGCAAACCGATCATCGCCCTGCCCTCAACCGCCAAACGCGAGACGATCTCGCGCATTGTGCCGCGACTGGCCCATGGCGCAGGGGTACTGACCGGACGGGCCGATGTGCATTACGTCGTCACCGAATATGGGGTCGCCTATCTGCATGGGCGCAACATCCGCCAGCGCGCTGAGGCGCTCATCCAGATTGCCCATCCCAAATTTCACAACGAACTCTATGAGTATTGCGAACAACAACGCTGGTTCCAGCGAAACGTTTTTGCAGCTGAAGTGCGAGGGTAACCATGTCATCGCAACCGCGCGGTAACGTCATTATTGATGTTGAAGAATGCAAAGGATGCGGCCTGTGTGTTGATTCGTGTCCTCCCGAGTGTCTTGAACTGGCGTCCGAGCTCAACCATTACGGTGTGCACGCGGCGCAATACAGCGGCGAAGGCTGCACCGGATGCGGCGCTTGTTTCTACTGCTGCCCGGAGCCCGGCGCTATCACGGTTGAACGCCTGACGCCGCCAGCCAAAACCGCGTCTTCGGCCATATCGCCGGAGCAGGAGGTGAACCATGCGGCAGCTCTGTAAAGGAAACGTTGCTATCGTGAAAGGCGCGGTCCTGGCCGGCTGCAAGGCCTTTTATGGATATCCCATCACCCCCGCCAGCGAGATCGCCGAATATGCCGCGCTCCTGATACCGGAAGTGGGCGGCACTTTTTTGCAGGCGGAAAGTGAGGTAGCGGCCATCAACATGGTGTACGGCGCCTCATCGGCAGGGCAGCGCGTCATGACCGGGTCGTCGGGCCCCGGGCTGAGCCTGATGCAGGAAGGCATCTCCTACATGGCGGGTGCGGAACTACCGGGCGTAATCGTCGATGTCGTGCGCGGCGGACCGGGGCTGGGCAATATCGCACCCGAGCAGAGCGATTACTTCTGCATAGTGAAGGGCGGCGGCCACGGCTGCTATCGCAATATTGTGCTGGCACCTGCGTCGGTGCAGGAGATGTTCGATCTCACCGTGCTGGCGTTCGAGCTGGCTGACCGCTATCGCAATCCCGCGGTCATCATGACCGACGGCTATGTCGGTCAGATGATGGAGCCGCTCGAAATCAAGATGCGGGAAATCGTACTGCCGGAAAAAGAGTGGGCAGTGAAGGGCACGGCGGAGTCCAAGAAAAACATGATCAGCTCCATCGTGCTGGAGCCGGATGCGCTGGAAGCGCATGTTCGCAAGCTGGAGGGCAAGTATCAGCTTGCTCAGGAGCTGGAGAGCCGTCACGAGAATTACCTGACGGAAGATGCGGACATTCTGCTGGTTGGCTTTGGCATCGTGTCGCGGGTGCTACGCTCAGCCGTCGATCAGCTGCGCGCCCAGGGCATGAAGGCTGGCCTGTTCCGTCCCATCACGCTGTGGCCATTTCCGTCGCGCGAGCTGTGCGAGACGGCCAAACACGTGAAGCAGGTGCTGGCGGTAGAGCTGAGTACAGGAATGATGGTGGAGGACGTGAAGCTGGCCCTCAACGGCAGCGTTCCGGTGGAATATTACGGCCGCGTCGGCGGCAACGTCCCCATGACCGAAGAAATTACGGCGCAGGTTTTCGCGCGCATGGCAGCCCACGTATAAGGGTGCCCCATCCTTAGCGCCGTCTGTTGGCGATAGGGTGGGTACAAGGAGAGAAATTGTGGAAGGCTACGAAGTAATTCACGAAAAATCGCCGGCGTTCTACGACAAGTATGAGCGCAAAGCCGAGTTGCAGAACCAGACCCACTACTGCCCGGGCTGCGGCCACGGCGTCGTCCACAAACTGATTGCCGAGGCGCTGACCGAGCTTGGCGTGCAAGATCGCGCCGTTCTGGTCAGTCCAGTCGGCTGCTCGGTCTTTGCCTATTACTACTTTGATGTGGGCAACGTGCAGGTCGCGCATGGCCGCGCGCCAGCGGCGGCAACGGCACTCAAACGCGCCAATCCCGAGTCCATCGTGATGGCATACCAGGGCGATGGCGATCTGGCGGCCATTGGAACAGCGGAGATCATTCATGCCGCCAATCGCGGCGAAAACATCTGCGTCTTCTTCGTCAACAACTCCATTTACGGTATGACCGGCGGGCAGATGGCGCCCACCACACTGGTTGGCCAGAAGAGCACCACATCGCCGTGGGGACGCCGCTCCCACAATGAGGGCCTGCCGCTTCACGTTTGCGAACTGCTCGCTGCATTGGAGACGCCCACGTATCTCGAGCGGGTTGCCCTCAGCGACATGAAGAACATCATGAAGGCAAAGAAGGCGGTCAAGAAGGCGCTTCAGATCCAGAAGGACGGCGGAGGCTTTTCGCTGGTGGAGTTCCTCTCGCCGTGTCCGACCATTATGAAGATGGACCCGGTGGTTTGCCGTAAATGGGTCGGGGAAACATTGATGAAGACGTTTCCGCTGGGCGTTTTTCGCGACCACAAGCCCGAGCTGCCGGTTGACGCGAAGGTCCCGGTGAAGACCATTGCCGAGGCCCTGGACGTGGCTGAGGGCCAGACATCGGAACCGCTCCCCAGGCGTCATCATCACACTCGCGATCTGACCGTGAAGCTGGCCGGCTTTGGCGGACAAGGCGTTCTGCTGATGGGTCAACTGCTGGCTGAGATGGGTCTGCGCGAGAACATGGAAGTCAGCTGGCTGCCGTCATACGGCCCGGAGATGCGCAGCGGCAGCGCGCACTGTCACGTCATGCTTTCGCATGACCGTATCGGCTCGCCGCTGATCTCGCAGCCCGAAGTCCTGGTCGCGATGAATGAACTGTCGCTGCATAAATTCGGCCCCACGGTCGCTTCCGGCGGATTGATTCTGTACAACAGCACCAAACTTCCCGAAGGTTTCAGCGCGCCGCAAGCGCGCGTGGTCTGCGTGCCGGCATCAGCGATTGCTGACGGCTTAGGTTCAGCGAAGGTTGCCAATGTAGTGATGCTGGCAGCATTGCTGGAGGAAACCGAGTGCCTGCCGGCAGAGTCGGCGATTGCCGTGCTGGAAGAGACAGTGAAGAATCCCAAGCTGCTGGAACTCGACCGCAAGGCAATTGCCGCCGGACGAGACTACGTCGACACGCAGATTGAGGTGGGAGCGATGTCGCAGCCGGACGGATACTCGTACTGAAGAAGCTGTCAGCTCTCAGCTATCGGTCATCAGTAGAGTCGCTATTCGCTTTTCGCACTTCGCTTTTCGCCAGAAGTCGACAATCTGTCACTCCTGAGTACGGGCGAGCTCGCTTTGCGCCCCACTCGAAGGTGTCATCCTGAGCGGAGGCGACCTGCTTTATGGTCGCCGGAGTCGAAGGACCCCTATCTTCGCAATTTATCTTGTGGCCTGCTTGCCGTTTCAATTTGTGCTGCTCTCACACTCTCGCGTGACCGGCCTCACAGCGCGCGATTCGGATTCGCGATGCAATACAAACTGCTGAAGAGGTGTAAATCGTCATGCAATCTGAAAAAGAACACGTTCTTTGCCCACTCTGCCACGGACATGGTCACGAGAAGAAAGAGCTTCTAGTAGTACGTTGGCGCAGCCGGGAATTCGAAAAGGAACTACAAAGGATGGCCGACGAGTCCGCCTTCGGCTCGACCGGCGGCCTTGATGTTCCGTTCGAGACCGCGGATCCGGTTTACAGTAACGAAGCCGATTAGAGGGCGGCAACCGCTGTTAACCGAACCCTGTTCATTTGTACTGACCGCCTTGGAGCGAGGCCGTCGCTGAGGTTTGTTTACGGTTCTCTCGACTCCCTTATCAAACGTGAGCGCAATCTCCCAGAATCGGTTGACGGCACACGATTCTGATTGCTATAGTAAGAAGGTTCTGCGAGTTATGTTTGGCCTGCCTGTAGTGTCTGGCTGTGCTGCTTTGATCCATATCCTGTAGAATTGTTTTGCAGGATCCTCGCTGAAACGTGCCTGCGCTTCCGCCGGAGCTTTCCGGTGGGTATGCGGGCCGAGGCAACGAAACGGAGCGCCCTCGTTCTTGATCTTCGCATTCCGGCAGCGAGCCGGTTGCGGGACGACACGGCGCCACCGTCGTAAGCCCAACCTGAGCGGAAACCAACTTTCCCCGGTCGTGCGCTGGGGAAGCATGGGCAAAGTGGCCTGTAGCCACGTGAAATGCTTGCCCAGCCCCAAAATGGGGACAGAGTTAATTGCGCCACGGCTAGGGCCGCTGATGCGGCTGCCAGGCGGGCGGAGTTTTGCGGTCTTTGTGCCGCCAATGCGGTATCTGCCAGTCGGAAGACTGGCCTGAAGAAACGAAGGAGTTGCCAAGAGTGCCTACTTTTAACCAACTCGTGCGGAAAGGCCGGACGGCGCCGAACTACAAGACGGCCAGCCCGGCGCTGCAGTCGTGCCCGCAGAAGCGCGGGGTTTGCACTCGCGTGTACACCCAGACGCCCAAGAAGCCGAACTCGGCGCTGCGCAAGGTCGCGCGCGTGCGGCTGACCAATGGCATTGAGGTGACGACCTACATTCCCGGTGTCGGCCACAACCTGCAGGAGCACTCAATTGTGCTGATCCGCGGCGGACGCGTGAAGGACCTTCCGGGCGTGCGCTATCACGTGGTGCGCGGCACGCTGGACTCCGTGGGCGTAGCCAATCGCAAGCAGAGCCGTTCCAAGTACGGAGCCAAGAGGCCAAAGGCCTAGCTGAGGATTTATGCCAAGAAAAGGACATATCGCGAAACGCGAACCGCTGGCGGACCCGGTGTACGAGTCCACCCTGGTCAATAAATTTGTGAACTCCATGATGTGGGACGGCAAGAAGTCGACTGCCCAGAACATCTTCTATAACGCCATGAAGAAGCTCGAGGAAAAGGGTGGCGACGAGGCGCTCAAGCTGTTCAAGAAAGCGGTGGAGAACGCCAAGCCGGTGCTGGAGGTGAAGACCCGCCGCGTGGGCGGTGCCAACTACCAAGTGCCGATCGAGGTCAATGCCGACCGCCGCACGTCACTCGCGATCCGCTGGATTTTGCAGTACAGCCGCAGCCGCGGCGAAAAAGGCATGATCGACAAGCTGACCAATGAGTTGCTTGACGCTGCCAATGGCAAGGGAGCAGCCATCAAGAAGAAAGAAGATGTGCACCGCATGGCCGAGGCCAACAAGGCCTTCGCGCACTATCGCTGGTAGGTGGAAGAGCAGGCTTTTAGGCCTGCGTTAAGCGACGAAGAAACCCCGAGTCCCGTAGGGACGACACAGATTCACCGCGGCCCGCAAGGTCGCCAAGAAGAAAACGGAAAAGATTGTGCCCAGACAGGTCCCATTAGATCGTTGCAGGAATATCGGCATCATGGCCCACATCGATGCCGGTAAGACCACCACCACGGAGCGCATCCTGTTCTACACAGGACGCACGCACCGTATTGGCGAGGTCCATGAAGGCACTGCGACGATGGACTGGATGGCGCAGGAGCAGGAGCGCGGCATTACCATCACGTCAGCCGCGACCACCTGCGTCTGGAAAGACATTCGCATCAACATCATCGACACTCCCGGCCACGTCGACTTTACCGCCGAAGTCGAGCGCTCGCTGCGCGTGCTCGATGGCGCTTGCGCCGTGTTTGATGCGGTACATGGCGTCGAGCCGCAATCGGAAACGGTCTGGCGGCAGGCCGACAAATACGGTGTCCCGCGCATTTGCTTTATCAACAAGATGGACAAGATGGGCGCGGATTTTGAGCACGCCGTTGACACCATCCGCAAGCGTCTGAATGCGCGTCCGGTCGCGATTCAGTTGCCCATCGGCCAGGAAGACAAGTTCAAAGGCGTCATCGACCTGATGACCATGAAGGCGATCGTGTGGAATGACGAAAGCATGGGCGCCGAGTACGAGGTCGATGAGATTCCCGAAGAGCTGAAGAAGAAGGCGCAGGCCTACCATCAGATCCTCGTCGAGACGGTCGTGGAAAACGACGACCAGGACGAGCTAATGCACAAGTACATCGAAGGCGAGACCATTGGCGAAGCTGAGCTGAAAGCTGCGTTACGCCGGGCCACGCTGAAGATGAAAGTCTTTCCGGTGATCTGCGGTACAGCTTTCAAGAACAAAGGCATTCAGCCGATGCTGGACGCCGTGGTGGACTATCTGCCGTCGCCGCTGGATGTTCCGCCGGTCAACGGCAAGAACCCTGACACGGGCGCGGAAGAAGAACGGCCGGCTGACGACAAGGCCCCATTCGCGGCATTGGCATTCAAGATCATGAGCGACTCGTTTGTCGGGCAGCTCACCTTTATCCGCGTGTACTCGGGCCACCTGAAGCAGGGTGACAGCGTGCACATCAGCGGACGTTCGCGCTCCGAGCGCATCGGCCGCCTGCTGAAGATGCATGCCAACAAGCGCGAGGACATCAGCGAAATCTATGCCGGCGACATCTGCGCTTGCGTCGGACTCAGACACATCACCACTGGCGATACCATTTGCGACGAGAACCATCCCATCATCCTGGAGTCGATCGAGTTTCCGGCGCCGGTGATTTCGGTTGCGGTTGAGCCCAAGACCAAGGGCGATCAGGAAAAGATGGGCGTGGCGCTGGGGAAGCTGGCGCAGGAAGATCCCACCTTCAAGGTCAACACCGATCCCGACAGCGGACAAACCATCATCAGCGGCATGGGCGAACTCCATCTGGAGATTCTCGTGGACCGCATGATGCGCGAGTTCAACGTTCAGGCCAATGTGGGCAAGCCGCAGGTGGCGTATCGCGAGACCATTCGCAAGGAATCGAAGGCGGAAGGCAAATACATCCGCCAGACCGGTGGCAGCGGCCAGTATGGTCACGTGCGTATCCGGCTGGAGCCGAACGAGCCCGGCAAGGGCTACGAGTTCGTCAACGAAGTTGTGGGCGGCGTGATTCCGAAGGAGTTCATCAAGCCTGTGGATCAGGGCATTAAGGAAGCCATGGAAGGCGGCGTTCTCGCCGGCTACGAAATGGTGGACGTGAAGGCTACCCTCTACGACGGCAGCTATCACGATGTTGATTCCAACGAGATGGCCTTCAAGATTGCCGGTTCGATGGCATTCAAGGAGGCGGCGCGCAAGGCCAGCCCAGTTCTGCTGGAGCCGGTGATGTCGGTGGAAGTGGTCGTGCCGGAAGAATACATGGGCGTCATCATTGGCGACCTGAGCAGCCGTCGCGGACGGATTGAAGGCATCGAGCATCGCGCTGGATCGCAGGTAATCAAGGGAATGGTTCCGCTGGCCGAGATGTTTGGCTATGCGACCAATATGCGTTCGAACACTCAGGGCCGCGCGACCTTCAGCATGCACTTCTCGCGCTACGAAGAAGCGCCGAGGGCCGTGGCTGAAGAGATTGTGGCCAAGGTGCAAGGGAAAAGTCCCGCCGGAACGAAGTGAGCCGTGGCCGCCGTTTGACGATGATTGGTCGGAGTTAACGTAAAACGCGGTTGAGGATCTGGCGAGCGGTTTTTGATTTGTAACAGGGCACGACTTTAGTCGTGCCGAACAGGTAGCAATTGATATCGGGGCTTAAGCCCCTGCAAGAGAGATACGGAGCTCCAATGGCGAAAGAGAAATTTGATCGCAGCAAGCCGCACGTAAACGTTGGCACCATCGGTCACATCGATCATGGCAAGACGACGTTGACGGCGGCCATCACCAAGGTACTGTCGAAGCACAACCCGAACATCAAGTTCCGCAGCTTCGACTCGATCGACAACGCTCCGGAAGAGCGGGAGCGCGGTATCACCATTGCCACGGCGCACGTGGAGTACGAGACGGCGAACCGGCACTACGCCCACGTCGATTGCCCGGGCCACGCCGACTACATCAAGAACATGATTACCGGCGCAGCCCAGATGGACGGCGCGATCCTGGTGGTTGCCGCGACCGACGGTCCGATGCCGCAGACCAAAGAGCACGTGCTCCTGGCGCGCCAGGTGGGCGTGCCGTACGTGGTGGTGTTCCTGAACAAGTGCGATGCGGTGGAAGATCCTGAGCTGATCGATCTGGTAGAGATGGAAGTCCGCGAGTTGCTGTCGAAGTACAACTTCCCGGGCGACGATCTGCCGGTAATTCGCGGCTCGGCGCTGGGTGCGTTGAATGGCGAAGCGCAGTGGGAAGCCAAGATTGACGAGCTGATGGATGCGGTGGACAAGAGTGTGCCGCTGCCGGCGCGCGATATCGACAAGCCGTTCCTGATGCCGATTGAAGACATCTTCTCGATTCAGGGACGCGGCACGGTGGTTACGGGCCGCATCGAGCGGGGCAAGGTGAAGGTGGGCGAGGATGTTGAGATCGTCGGCTTCCGCGAGACCCGCAAGACGGTAGTGACGGGCGTGGAAATGTTCAAGAAGCAGCTGGACGAAGGCATGGCGGGCGACAATGCCGGGCTGCTGCTGCGCGGCACGGCGAAGGAAGACGTGGAGCGCGGCATGGTGCTGGCGAAGGGTGGCTCGATCACGCCGCACACCAAGTTCAAAGGCGAAGTGTACGTGCTGTCGAAGGAAGAAGGCGGACGGCACACCCCGTTTTTCAAAGGCTACCGGCCGCAGTTCTACTTCCGCACGACCGACGTGACGGGAGTGGCGACGCTGCCGGCGGGCACGGAGATGGTGATGCCGGGCGACAACGTGAGCCTGGAGATTGAGCTGATCACGCCGGTGGCGATGGAAAAGGGTTTGCGGTTCGCAATCCGCGAAGGCGGACGCACCGTGGGCGCCGGCACGATTGCTGAAATCATCGCGTAATTTTGTTCCCACTCATTCCAAAAACTGGAATGAGTGGGGCACCCGAATAATCGCGGCAGAAGCCGCTGGCAAGTTGCGGAAACGTGACAAGCCTCAACAAAAAGATCTTTGAGAGATAACTATCGTGATTGGCAAAGAACGAATCCGGATCCGGCTGAAAGCATACGACTACCGCATTCTTGATCAGTCCACCAGCGAGATTGTCAGTACGGCAACGCGCACCGGGGCAACCATTGCGGGCCCGATTCCGCTGCCCACGGTGAAGAACAAGTACTGCGTGCTGCGCTCGCCCCATGTGGACAAGAAGTCGCGCGAGCAGTTTGAGATTCGCACCCACAAGCGCCTGCTCGACATTTTGGAGCCCACGCAGCAGACGGTGGACGCGCTGATGAAGCTGGAGCTTCCGGCGGGCGTGGATGTGGAGATCAAGGCGTTCGGGAAAGAGCATAAATAACGGCTATTAGCTGTTAGCTCTTAGCTGTTAGCAATCGAGGTAGTCGAGGCCGCTTGCTAAAAGCTAAAGGCTAATAGCTAAGAGCGATCAGAACAAAGCTTCCGAGGTTGGTAAACAACCCCCGGTCGAATCGAACGGTGAGAAGCGGAGTTGAGGACAAAGACATGGCAGTTGGTGGAATTCTCGGAAAGAAAGTCGGCATGACGCAGCTCTTCGATGACAAGGGAGACGTTCACCCGGTCACGGTGCTGCAGGCCGGCCCCTGCGTTGTGACCCAGCGCAAGACCGTCGACAAGGACGGCTACGATGCCGCTCAGATCGGACTGGTGGAGTTCGTGAAGGAGTCGCGCCTGACCGGGGCAATGAAGGGCCACTTCGCGAAGAACAATCTGCCGCCGCTGCGCTTTCTGCGCGAAGTACCGGTGGTGATCGATCCTGAAACCCAGGACGGCGACAAGGTCGGCGACAAGGTTTTGGTGGATATTTTCGATGGCGAGAAGTTCGTCGATGTTGCCGGCACCAGCAAGGGCCGCGGCTTTGCGGGCGTGGTGAAGCGCCACAAGTTTGCCGGTGGTGCGGCCTCGCACGGCTCGATGTTCCAGATCACCGGTTCGATCGGATCGTCGGCGTTTCCATCGCGCGTGTTCAAGGGTATGCGCATGGCCGGACATATGGGCGTGGAGCGGGTTACGGTCCGCAACCTGCGCGTGCTGGGCGTCGACAAGGACGAGAATCTGCTGGTAGTGGAAGGCGCGGTCCCGGGACACAGGGACGCCTACGTGATTATCACCAAGGCGAAGAAGCCGCCCAGAGAGCGTCGTGGATTCAGCGGCGCGGGCACGGTCGATCCGTTGAAGGCTTCGAAGCGCGCGGTAGCGAAGAAGAAGTAGCCAGTGGCCAGTAGTCAGTAGCCAGTTGGTTTGGCTGAGAGCTGACGGCTGAGGGCTGAAAGCCAGGGGTCATTAGGCCCGCGAATTGGAAGAGATACTATGGCGACGATTGATGTAGTGAATCTGGGCGGTGAGGTAGTTGGCTCCCTCGAGCTGGCCGATGAAGTATTCGGCGCGGTCAACGAGGACTTGCTGTGGGAAGCGGTGAGGCACTACCGCGCCGGACAGCGGGCCGGCACGCACGCCACCAAGAACAAGAAGCTGGTGAGCGGCGCCGGCAAGAAGCTCTGGAAGCAGAAGGGCACCGGACGCGCGCGTGTGGGTTCCATTCGCTCGCCACTGTGGCGGCATGGCGGAACGGTACACGGACCGCAACCCCGCTCCTACGATTACGCGTTCCCGCGCAAGAAGGTGCTGGGCGCGTTGCGTTCGGCGCTGGCGGCGAAGCTGGCCGACGGCAAGCTGGTGGTGGTGGAGAACTTCGAGCTGGAAGCAGTCAAGACCAAGGAGTTCCGCAAGACGCTGGACAAGCTGAACGCCAAGGGCACGACGCTGCTGGTGGAAAGCGGGCCGAGCGAGAACCACAATCTGCATCTGAGTTCGCGCAATCTGGAAGGCGTGGAATTGCTGGCGGGCAACCAGGTCCATCCTTATCACCTGCTGCGGTATGAAAACGCAATCTTCGCGCTGCCGGCGCTGGAGAAGTTGCAGGACTCGCTGAAGGCCTCGGCGCCGAAACGCAGACACGCGGAGGTGGCGTAAATGAAGTCGGCATATCAGATCATTCGCCGCCCGGTGATCACGGAAAAGGGTTTAGGCGTAAAGGAAACGGAAGCGACGCTGGTCTTCGAAGTCGCGCTGAAAGCCAGCAAGACGGAGATCAAGCAGGCGGTGCAGAGCATTTTCAAGGTGAAAGTGGATTCGGTACGTACCTCCACCTTTGCCGGCAAAGAGCGGCGCCGGGGCAAGTTCACCGGCTACCGTCCTGATTGGAAGAAGGCGTACGTGCGGTTGAAGACGGGGCAGAAGATGCCCGAGTACGCCGAGAATATTTAGCCGCTGGTGAGCAGTGGCTAGTGGCTGGCTGAGGCCACGAGGTTGATCAGTCCAGCCGCAAAGCGGCGGGATGAAGTTAGACGGGGGCGTAAGTCCCCGTAGTGAAGAGCGAATCATGGCAATCAAGACTTATAGACCGACAACTCCGACGCGGCGGTTTACGACCTCGACGGTCAACGATGACCTGACGACGAACCGCCCGTACAAGCCGTTGACTGAGCCCAAGCAGCGCACCAGCGGACGCCGCAACGCCGGCGATCTGACCATCTGGCATCGCGGGGGCGGACACAAGCGCAAGCTGCGCATCATCGATTTCAAGCGCGACAAGGCGGGAATCCCGGCGACCGTAGCGTCGATCGAATACGATCCCAACCGCTCGGCGCGCATTGCGCTGCTGAACTATGCCGATGGCGAGAAGCGCTACATCGTGTACCCGGTGGGGCTGAAAGTTGGGGCCAAAGTAGTGAGCGGTCCCGACGCCGACATCCTGGTGGGCAATGCGCTGCCGCTGCGCAATATTCCTCCCGGCACGACGGTACACAACATCGAGCTGAAGCCGGGCAAAGGCGCACAGATGGCGCGCTCGGCGGGAGCGCAGGCGCAGCTGGTCGCCAAGGAAAACGATTACGCGCTGCTGAAGCTGCCTTCGGGCGAAACCCGCAAGGTGCTGGTGGATTGCATGGCGACGGTGGGCCAGGTAGGCAATGTCGACCATGAGAATATTTCCATCGGCAAGGCGGGACGTACGCGCTGGATGGGGATTCGCCCGACCAACCGCGGTGTGGTCATGAATCCGGTAGACCATCCGCACGGCGGCGGCGAAGGCAAGACCAGCGGCGGACGCCATCCGGTGACCCCGTGGGGCCAGCCGACGCGCGGCTACAAGACACGAAACAATAAGCGGACCGATAAGTTCATCGTGACCCGCAGACAGAAGTAGGACTGAGAGACTATGGCACGTTCAACCAAGAAGGGTCCGTTCATCGATTCGCACCTGCAGGCCAAGGTCGACGGCATGAATGCGCGCAACGAGAAGAAGGTGGTGCGCACCTGGTCACGCCGATCGACGGTGATTCCGGAGATGGTGGGACACACGCTGGCGGTGCATAACGGAAAGAAATTCATTCCGGTGTACATCACGGAAAACATGGTGGGCCACAAGCTGGGCGAATTCAGCATGACGCGCACGTTCAAGGGCCACTCGGTGAGAGCGGCAACGGAAACCGCGGCCAAGCCCGCGCCGGCGAGATAAGGAAACGACATGGAATTCACAGCCAAACTGAATTACGTGCGGGTCTCGCCACAGAAAGCGCGCCTGGTGCTGGACCTGATCAAGGGACGCCGGGTGGAAGTGGCGCTGGACACGCTGAATTTCACCAAGAAGGGCATTGCCCCGGCGTTGTATAAGCTGTTGCGCTCGGCGGTGGAGAATGCCAACTACGTGAGCGCGGAGAAGGGCCTGGATGTTGACGTGGATCGTCTGATCGTGACGCGAGCGATCGCCAATGATGGGCCGCGCATGAAGCGTATCCGTCCCGCACCGATGGGACGCGCGTACCGCTATCAGCGGCGCATCTCGCACATCGAGATTGCGTTGGCGGAAAAAGTTTCAGGCAACGGCAAGGGTGATCTGGTGCAGAAAGTCGAAGACGGCGCTCCAGCGGCGGCGAAGAAAGCTGCCAAGAAGGCGCCGGCGAAGAAGCCGGCGGTCAAGAAGGCCGCGAAGAAAGCTCCAGCGAAAAAGTTTGCGGGCAAAAAGCCCGCCAAGAAAAAGTAGGAGATCTATGGGACAGAAAGTCCATCCATACGGGTTCCGTCTTGGCATCACCAAGCCGTGGAAGTCGCGCTGGTTTGTGGAGCGCGACTACGACAAACTGCTGCTGGAAGACGTCAAGCTGAAGGCCGAGCTGAAGGACAAGCTCAAGTCGGCAGGCGTCAGCTCCATCGAGATTGAGCGGCCGGGCAACAAGCTGCGCATCATCATCCGCACCGCGCGTCCGGGCATCATCATTGGGCGCAAGGGCACGGAGATCGACAAGCTGAAGCAGGAGATCCAGAACCGCACCAAGCGCGAGGTGTACGTCGATATCCAGGAAGTGCACAAGCCGGAACTGGATGCGCAACTGGTGTCGGAGAACATCGCGCTGCAACTGGAAAAGCGCGTGGGCTTCCGCCGGGCCATGCGTAAGGCGGTGGATTCGGCGCTGCGCTTTGGCTGCAAGGGAATCAAGGTGCGGGTCAGCGGCCGCCTGAACGGCAACGAGATCGCGCGCTCGGAGTGGTACTTGCAGGGGCGGCTGCCGTTGCATACGCTGCGCGCCGATATCGACTATGGCTTCACCGAAGCCCGTACAACCTACGGCGTGATTGGCGTGAAGTGCTGGGTTTACAAGGGCGAGATATTCAAGGAAAAGCGCCGCGAACCGCAGGGTGTGCAGAGCGGAGCGTTTTAGAAGCAGTTGTCGGTTGCCGGTTGTCAGTTGTCAGAAGGGCGGCGATTGACGGTGGTAACTGAGAACTGACAACTGACAACTGGGTACTCATTATGTTGATGCCAAAGAAAGTGAAGTATCGCAAGCAGCAGCGCGGCCGCATGTGCGGCAAGGCGTGGCGTGGCGGCGAACTGTCGTTCGGCGACTATGGATTGAAGGTCCTGGAGCCGGGATGGATCACGGACCGCCAGATTGAAGCCAGCCGTGTGGCTATGACGCGCTTTATCAAGCGTGGCGGCAAGATCTGGATCCGATTGTTTCCCGATAAGCCCGTCACCAAGAAGCCGGCTGAAACTCGTATGGGTAAAGGCAAAGGCGCGCCGGACCATTGGGTCGCGGTGGTAAGGCCGGGGAAGATCCTCTTCGAAATGGAAGGGGTGCCGGTGGCGGATGCAGCTGAGGCCATGCGTCTGGCGTCGCACAAGCTGCCGCTGCGGACGAAGTTCGTGCAGCGCGAAGGCGTGCACTAGAAAACAGTTGTCAGTTGCCGGTTGTCAGTTATCAGTTAGAAACGTGGCGCGACACCGGTGATTGGCATAAATGAGAAGTAGATCGGTGCCAGCGTCGGAATGGGCAGTGAAAACTGACAACCGGCAACTGACGACCGACAACTGGATTTCACGATGAATGTAGACAAGATTCGTAACCTGACCGGGATTGAGCTGGAGCATCAGCAGCGCGAGCTGTCGGACCAGCTCTTTAAGATGAAGTTTCAGCTCAAGATGGGGCAGACCGAAAGCCTGAAGAAGATCCGCGAGCTGAAGAAGGACATTGCGCGGGTGAAGACGGTAACGCGCGAGAAGCAGATTGCCGGCGGCAACGGGTCGTCGGCGTCGAAAGCGGCGGCAGCCAGCGCGCCAGCACCGGCGAAGAAGACGGCGGCGAAGCCAGCGAAGAAGGCGGCCAAGAAGACGGCCGCGACGGAGAAAAAATAGTCCATGGCCGAAACCACAACCAGTAACGCAAAAGCTGCGGGCCGGCGCAAGATCCTGATTGGCAAGGTAGTCTCCACCAAGATGGCCAAGACCATCGTGATCGAAGTGCGGCGGCAAAAGGCACACCCGTTCTACAAGCGGGTGGTAACGCGAAGCAAGAGATTTTACGCGCACGACGAGCAGGGCACGGCGCATCTTGGCGACTTCGTGAAGATTGAGGAGACGCGCCCGCTGTCGAAGCTGAAGCGCTGGCAGCTGAAGGAAATTGTGCAGCGCGCGGCCCAGGTAGCTCCGGTGGAGGAGCAGCCAGTAGCGTAAAAGCTGCACTTGCCACGCCGCCGGGAGTTCTCAAAGGAGAAGGAATTATGGCAGTAATGATGAGGAGCATGCTCGATGTCGCCGACAACTCCGGCGCCCGCAAGCTGCAGATGATTCTGCCGCTGGGCGGCTCTACCGGGCTGGTGGCAGGATTGGGAGACATAATTACCGCCGCGGTGAAGGAAGCTTCGCCGGACGGCACCGCCAAGAAGGGTACGGTCGTGAAGGCCGTCATTGTGCGCACCCGCAAGGAGCATCGGCGTCGCGATGGCACCTATATTCGCTTCGACCAGAACGCCGCGGTGCTGATCAATGATGTGCACGAGCCGGTGGGGACGCGCGTCTTTGGACCGGTGGCGCGTGAGCTGCGCGAGAAGAAGTTCTTGAAGATTGCTTCGCTCGCGCCGGAAGTACTGTAAGGCAGTTACCAGTTGTCAGTGATCAGTTGTCAGTTGAAGAAAGATTTAGTTGCTGACAACCGACAACCGACAACCGACAACGAGGTTTTGGAAAATGCAGAAGAGTGTAGACATTCGCCGCAACGATCAGGTACGGGTGATTACCGGACGAGATAAGGGCAAGCAGGGCCGGGTACTCCGCGTAATGCCTGACACGGGCAAGGTCCTGGTAGAGCACGTGATGATGGTGAAGAAGAACGTGCGGCCGAACCCGCAGAAGAACATTAAAGGCGGCATTGCCGAGCAGGAAAGCGCCATCGCCATCAGCAACGTAATGCTGATGTGCAACTCCTGCAACCGCCCGGTGCGCGTAGGGCATGAGTTTCACGGCGACCGCCATGTGCGGGTGTGCCAGAGCTGCCGGAATGCGTTAGAGAAGTAGCTGGTGGCTAGTAACTGGCTGCCAAATTGATCTCCTCACGAACCGGCTGTAATCGATGCCGAAACCGTGAGAAAGGTAAAGGTAGAAGAAGAGAATGGCTGACGAGAAGAAGCAGAAGGCCCAGCAAGCGGGCGGGCAGGCCAAGCCGCAAGGCAAGAAGGCGAAGCCGGAGCAGGTGGAAGCCGCAGGCGATCAGCCTGGCGGAAAGCCGGCGCGGCCCAAGGCGACGAATCGCGCGACGGCGCGTCTGCGCGAACGCTATGTCAAGGAAGTCCTGCCGGCGCTGATGAAAGAGTTCAGCCTGAAGAACCCGATGGCGGCTCCCAAGCTGGACAAGATCATTTTGAACATGGGCGTGGGCGAGGCGACGCAGAACGCCAAGCTCATTGACCCGGCGGTCACCGAAGTCACCCAGATCACGGGCCAGAAGCCGGTAGTCACCAAGGCAAAGAAGTCGATTGCGCAGTTCAAGGTCCGCGAAGGAATGCCTATCGGAGTGATGGTGACGCTGCGCGGCGACCGCATGTACGAGTTCTTCGACCGGCTGGTGAATGTGGCACTGCCGCGGGTACGCGATTTCCGGGGGGTGCCGACCAAGTCTTTCGATGGACGCGGCAACTTCACCCTGGGGGTGCGCGATCAGCTGATCTTTCCGGAGATTGATTACGCCAAGGTCGAAAAGATGAAGGGCATGAACATTACGATTGTGACTTCGGCGGGAAGCGACGACCAGGCACGGGCGCTGCTGAAGCACATGGGAATGCCGTTCAAGCAGCAGTAAGCAGTTGCCGGTTGTCAATTTGAGCAAAGCAAGCTATGAGCTAAAAGCTAATAGCTAAGAGCCAAGAAAAAGGAAACAATGGCCAGAACATCACAAATAGCGAAGACGAATAAGAAGCCCAAGTTCCCGACCCGGCAACACAACCGCTGCAAGATTTGCGGACGGTCGCGGGCCTACCTGCGCAAGTTCGGCCTTTGCCGGCTGCACTTCCGCGATCTGGCACTGCGGGGCGAGATTCCCGGAGTTGCAAAGTCGAGTTGGTGAAAAACAGTAGCTAGTAGTTAGTAATTAGCAGCTAGCGACTCGTAGTTAGTCAGGCAGTTAGTTCGTTGTCGACAGGTTCTTCTCGCAGGCGGACGAAGGTTGTTCTGAGAAGCTAACGGGCGACGATATCAGGAGAAGCAAAGCATGAGTTTGACCGATCCGGTCTCGGATTTTCTGACCCGAGTTCGTAATGCCATCAAGGCACGGCAGCAAAAGGTGGATGTTCCGCATTCCAAATTGAAAGTGGAGATGGCCCGCATTTTGAAAGAAGAGGGCTACATCGCAAACTTCAAAGCCACCGAAGAAGAGGGACGCAAGGTGTTGCGAGTGTACTTGAAGTACAGCTCCGACAATTCCTCTCCTATTTCCGACTTGAAACGGGTTTCGCGGCCCGGCTGCCGCGTCTATGTGGGACACAGCGAGATACCCCGTATTCTGGGCGGGTTGGGGATCAACATTCTGACCACGCCGAAGGGCGTCATGACGGGCCGCCAGGCGCGCAAAGAAGGCGTGGGCGGCGAAGTGTTGTGCGAGATTTACTAGCCTGATGGAGGGTAGGGGTCCTTCGACTCCGGTGCGCAACGACGGCGCACCTCCGCTCAGGATGACAGTGTGTTTTGCTAAGAGCTAATTGCTAAAGGCTGATTTACTTATGTCTCGAATTGGAAAGAAGCCGATACCGTTGCCCAAGGGCGTGACCTATGCCGTTGAGGGCAACACCGTCCGGGTGAAGGGTCCCAAAGGCGAAGTCATCACCCACATGCCCGGCGGAGTGAAGCTGGAGCAGAGCGACGGACAACTGCTGATCGTGCGCGACGACGACTCCAAGGCCGCAATCCACGGGCTGGTGCGCGCGCTGGTCAACAACTCGGTGGAGGGCGTCACCCGGGGTTGGACCAAAGAGCTGGACATTGTCGGCATTGGTTATCGCGCCGAGTTGAAGGGCAAGAACACCGTAGTGTTTACGCTGGGTTATTCGCACCCGATTGAATATCCGCTGCCGTCCGGCATCGAGGCCAGCGTCGATCCCAAGCTGACGCACTTGACGGTGAGCGGGATCGACCGGCAGAAGGTGGGATTTGTCGCGGCTGAAATGCGTAGCCTGCGGCCACCCGATCCGTACAAGAATAAGGGCGTGCGTTATACCGGCGAGCGCCTGAAGAAGAAGGTTGGCAAGACCGGAGCGAAATAGTGGCTAGTGGCCAGTGGCCAGTGGTCAGAGAGAGAAACTTACTTGCCGCCGAAAGCTGATAGCTGACGGCTGAGAGCTAAAAAGATGCTTGCAAAGACTTCAAAAGACCAGACACGGCAGAAGGTACATACCCGGATCCGCAAGAAGCTCATGGGTACGACGGAGCGTCCGCGGCTTAATGTGTATCGCTCGGTCAACCATATTTATGCGCAGGTCATCGACGACGCGAAGGGTACGACCCTGGTGGCGGCCACATCGGTGGAAAAAGGCAAAGGCATTAAGGGTGACAAGCGGCCCACCGGCGGCAACGTCAGTTCGGCAAAAGACGTGGGCAAACTGATTGCCGAGCGCGCCAAGGACAAGGGCATCAAGAAGGTGGTATTCGATCGCGGCGGGTATCTGTACCACGGACGCATCAAGGCGTTGGCCGATGCGGCGAGAGCAGCGGGACTAGAGTTCTAAAAACAGTTGTCGGTGGCCAGTTGTAAGTTGTCCGTTAACAGCCGACGAGCATCTGGCCGAATGCGAAAAGCGGGAAGCGAAGAGCGAAAAAATGCCAATAGTTAAGAAGAAGCTGGACGCGGGCCAGTATCAGCTGAAGGACCAGGTAGTTTCGATCAACCGCGTCACCAAGGTTGTGAAGGGCGGCAAGAACCTGTCGTTCGCGGCGTTGGTGGTGGTTGGCGATCCGAGCTCGGCAGTCGTGGGCTACGGCTCCGGCAAGGCCAAGGAAGTGCCGCAGGCGATCCGCAAGGGCATCGAGTCGGCCAAGAAGAACCTGCTGCGCGTGAACCTGACGCAGACCACGATTCCGCACCAGGTGCTGGGACGCTATGGTTCGGGGATGGTGCTGCTGAAGCCGGCGCCGGAAGGCACGGGCGTAATTGCGGGCGGCGCAGTGCGCGCGGTCATGACTTCGGCTGGGGTGCAGAACGTGCTGACGAAATCCATTGGGACCACCAACCCGCACAACGTGATCAAAGCTACGTTCAACGCGCTGGGCAAGCTGCGCGATCGCAAGGATGTGGCGGCGATGCGCGGCAAGACGGTGGAGGAGCTGTAACCATGGCACGCATTCGAAAGAAAACAGAAGTAGCGGCGGCCAAGCGCGGCACCAAGATGCAGTTGAAGTGGGTACGTTCGGCGATTGCCGCTCCGGTGAAGCACAAGCTGGTGATCAAGGGTCTGGGATTCACTCGCCTGAACCAGGTAGTCGTGCGGGAAGACACGCCGTCGATCCGTGGCATGGTGGCAAAGGTGCCGCATCTGGTGGAGATAGTGAAATAGTTGTCAGTTGTCGGTTGCCAGTTGTCAGTCAACGGACAATCAAAAGACCTGGACCAAAGCTATCCTGAAGGCTGCCATAAGCAGCGGGTTCGAACTGACAACTGAGAACTGGCAACAGACAACTGAGGTTGAAATGAACTTAAGTACACTACGAGCGCCTCGAAAATCGTCGGAGAACCGCAAGCGTGTAGGCCGTGGTATGGGCTCGGGCATGGGCAAGACCTCGACCCGCGGCCATAAAGGCCAGCGGTCGCGCAGCGGTTCGCGCATGATGCGCGGATTTGAAGGCGGCCAGATGCCGCTGCATCGGCGTTTGCCCAAGCGCGGTTTCACCAACATTTTCCGCGTTGAATATGAAGTGGTGAACCTGGGCAGGCTGGCCGGCCTGGGCGAAAGCGAGATCACGCCGGAATTGCTGCGCAAGGTGGGAGTGGTGAGCTCGAAGAAGACGCTGGTTAAGGTGCTGGGCCACGGCGAGCTGTCGACGGCGATAACCGTTCATGCGCACAAGTTTTCCAAGTCGGCGCAAGAGAAGATTGAGAAGGCCGGCGGAAAGATACTGGTAGTCAGTAGCCAGTAACCAGTTGCCAGTGGAAGTTGTCGGTTGTCAGTTGTCGGTTGTCAGTTTGCGAACCGATGCTGGGTGACCGGCAGGTGCTCGAAGTGATAGTTTCTGTTGCGTTGCCGCCGTCGAGGTTGCCGTCTTAGCTGACAACTGACAACCGGCAACTGACAACTGAGGATTTATGCTTGAGAAGTTAGCCAACGTATTCCGCGTTCCCGATCTGCGAAAGCGCATTCTGTTTACGCTGGGACTGCTGGCGGTGTACCGCCTGGGCGGACACATTCCGACCCCAGGAATTAACGCCGAGAAGCTGGCGCAGTTCTTCGACCAGAATCGTGGAAGCTTCCTGGGCTTCATCGACCTGTTTAGCGGCGGCCAGCTGCGCCGTCTCACGGTATTTGCGCTCGGCATCATGCCTTACATTACGGCGTCAATCATCTTGCAGTTGATGACCGTGGTGTACGAGCCGCTGGCCAAGCTGCAAAAGGAAGGCGAGCTGGGCCGCAAGAAGATTACCCAATGGACCCGTTACCTGACCCTGGGCTTGAGTGCGGTGCAGTCGCTGGGCATCGCATTTACGTTGCAGCGGCAGCCGGATTTCGTTCTCAATCCTGGAATTGGCTTTGTTCTGATGACAATGTTGACCCTGACCACGGGCAGCGTCTTTATCATGTGGCTGGGTGAGCAGATCACGGAACGTGGCGTCGGCAATGGCATGTCGCTGTTGATCTTTGCCGGCATCGTGGTTGGCCTGCCGCGCGGCGTCATGGACCTGGCGGAAAAGGTGTCGTCGCAGGCGTGGGGAGCTTTTACCGTACCAGCCATGCTGATGCTGGTGGTGCTGATGGTGGCGGTGGTGGCGTTCATTGTTTTCGTGGAACGCAGCGAACGCCGGATTCCGGTGCAGTATGCCAAGCGTGTGGTAGGGCGCAAGATCATGGGTGGGCAGTCGACTCACCTGCCGCTGCGCGTGAACTCCGGCGGCGTTATGCCGGTCATCTTCGCGTCGTCGGTGCTGACCTTGCCGCAGACGGCAGGAGCGCTGTTCAAGGGCAAGGGCGGGTTCTTCGACCGCATACTGAGCCAGTTGGCATGGGGCGAGCCCATGTACACCCTGCTGTACGCGGTGGGAATCATCTTTTTTGCGTACTTTTACGTGTCGATCGTGTTCAACCCGACCGAGGTTGCCGACAACATGCGAAAGTATGGCGGGTTCATCCCTGGCATCCGGCCCGGCGCGCGGACCGCGAACTACATTAACGATATTCTGACGCGCATCACGCTGGTGGGCGCGCTCTACCTGATCCTGATTTCGTTTATTCCGGAGTGGATGATCGCCGGTATCCGGCTGAATCACTTGTGGGGCCCGATTGGCGGGTTCTTTGAACGTCTGCCCAGCTGGGTGACCAACGGTCTGGGCGTGAACTTCTACTTCGGCGGAACGTCATTGCTGATCGTGGTCGGTGTGGCGATGGACACGGTCAACCAGGTGGAGTCGCAGCTGGTGATGCGCCACTACGAAGGCTTTACGCCGCGCAGCGGACGAGTGCGTGGGCGAAGGGCAACGTGGTAAGAAGAAGCCGCGAGCTACGAGCCGCGAGCTGGTTCTGGTAAAGGGTTGTTGGAGTCTTAGCTGTGGCTCGAAGCTCGCAGCTAACGGAGTACCGGGAGCTCCGACCCTGCGAGGGTACAGAACATGGAAGCGCAGACTTCCGCGGCAGTGGGCGTAAAGACGAACGCGCGAGTAGTTGGTCCCATTATCCTGCTGGGACCGCCGGCGGCGGGCAAGGGAACGCAGGCCAAGCTGATCGCTGAAACCTTCGGTATTCCGCAGATCTCCACGGGAGACATCCTGCGGGGCAACGTAGCCCGCAAGACCGAGCTGGGAATGAAGGCGAAGGCAATCATGGAGCGCGGCGAGCTGGTTCCCGACGCCCTGGTGTGCGACATGGTGGCAGACCGGCTGCTGCAGGCGGATTGCGTTCGCGGGTTCATCCTGGACGGTTTTCCGCGGACGGTGCCGCAGGCAGAATGGCTGGATGCCCAGCTGGAAAAGATGCGGCAAGGCAAGAAGGGTGACGTTCGAGCCCAGCAGGCATGCGCGGCGCCGGTTGTGATCCGGTTGGTAGTGGATTATAATGTTCTACTGCAACGGATTACCGGACGTCGTTCGTGTCCCACCTGTGGGCGGATTTACAACGTCTACCTCCAGCCTCCCAAAGTCCAGGGTATCTGCGATGTTGATGGCGCGCTGCTGGCTACGCGGCCGGACGATGCGGAAGACGTTTTTGCGGAACGCATGAAGGCTTACGAGCGGCAGACGTTGCCTTTGGTGGACTACTACCGGGCCCGCGGGCGGCTGATTGAAGTGAATGGCGAGCAGCCGGTGGAAGAAGTAATGGCGCAGGCTTTTAGCGCGATCGAGAATGTCAATCGTTTGTAAGTCGTCTTCGGAGATCGAGAAGATGCGCCGTAGCGGGCGCATTGTCCGTCAGGTCCTGGAAGCGGCCAGAGACGCAGTAGCGCCGGGACGTTCCACCATGGACCTGGAGCGGGTAGCCGAGCGCAAGATCCGGGACTTGGGCGCCAAGCCGGCATTCAAGGGCTATTACGATTACCCTTGCGTGCTCTGCGCCTCGGTGAACAACGAGATTGTGCACGGCATTCCATCGGAGAAGCGGGTGTTGAAAGAAGGCGACATCGTTTCCCTGGATTGCGGTGTGGTGCTGGACGGTTATTACGGGGACGCAGCCATCACGGTCCCGGTCGGCGATGGGATTACGCCCGAGCTGCAAAAGTTGCTGAGCGTTACGCAGGAGTCGCTGGCGCAGGGAATCGAAGCGGCCCGGGTGGGAAATACGATTGGCGATGTTGGCGCCGCGGTGCAGAAGTTGGTGGAAGCCAGCGGCTTCAGCGTAGTCCGGGATTTCGTGGGACACGGCATCGGCACGCGCCTGCATGAAGATCCGCAAGTGCCAAATTATGGGACTCCCGGACACGGACCTAAGCTGCGCGACGGCATGGTGATCGCGATTGAGCCGATGGTCAACATGGGACGTCCTGAGACGCGGCTGCTGGAAGACAAGTGGACAGCCGTAACGGAAGACGGAAGCTATAGCGCCCACTTCGAGCACTGCATCGCGGTAACGAAGAATGGGCCGGTGATACTGACAGAGTAGTTGTCGGTTGTCAGTTGTCGGTTGTCAGTAAAAGCAACCAGCAACTCGCGGCTAGCAACTAGCAAGATGCAAAGGGTTTCTGGCCGCTGGGCTGGTCGGGCATAACATCAACGTTGTCGGTGTAGTGAAGGTTAACTGACAACTGACAACCGAGAACTGACAACTGGGAGCGAATGAGTAAGGAAGACGCGATTGAAGTAATGGCAGTGGTGGTTGAACCCCTGCCTAATGCGATGTTCAAAGTGGAGCTGGAGAACAAGCACCAGGTGCTGGCGCATGTTTCCGGCAAGATGCGCAAGAACTTCATTCGTATCCTTCCTGGCGATCGGGTAGCGGTGGAGTTGTCGCCGTACGATTTGACCCGCGGACGGATTGTGTATCGCTATAAATAACAGTTGTCGGTTGCCAGTTGTCAGTTGTCGGCAATCGGCCCAACTGATAACTGACAACTGGCAACTGATAACTGAGGAATCATGAAGGTACGGGCATCGGTAAAGAAGATTTGCGATAAGTGCAAGGTGATTCGCCGTCATGGAGTGGTGCGGGTCATCTGCGAGAACTCAAAGCATAAGCAGAGGCAAGGATAGCTGCTAGCTACGAGCCTCGAGCTACGAGCTAGTCCGCAATGATGGACGAAGGAAGTTTCAGCCGTGGGGTAGCTAGTCGCTCGGGGCTAGTGGCTCGTGGCTAATTTGGAGTAACTATGGCACGTATTGCAGGCGTGGATCTACCGCGCAACAAGCACATCAAGATAGCGCTGACGTACATCTACGGCATCGGCAACTCGCGGTCGGCGAACATTCTGGGAACGGCCAGTGTAGAGCCGACCAAGAAGGTGAGCGACCTGAACGAGGACGAGGTCAACCGCATTCGCCAGGTCATTGAGCAGGAAGGCAATGTAGAAGGCGATCTGCGCAAAGACATTTCGATGCACATCAAGCGGCTGATCGAAATCGGCTCGTATCGCGGGTATCGGCATCGCCGCAGCCTGCCGGTGCGCGGCCAGCGTACCCACACCAATGCCCGGACCCGCAAAGGACCGCGCAAGGGCACGGTGGCCAATAAAAAGAAAGCCGCGGGAAAAACATAATTTATGGCTAAAGCAGCTTCCGCCGCAGGCGACAAAAAAGGCAAGACCAAGAAGTTTAAGAAGAAGGAGCGCAAGCACATCCCCCATGGACTGGTGCATGTGCAGGCGTCCTTCAACAACACCATCGTCACCATCTCGGATCCGACGGGAAACACCGTGTCGTGGAAGAGTTCGGGATCGCTGGGCTTCCGCGGATCGCGCAAGGGAACGCCGTTCGCAGCGCAGCAGGCTGCGATGAATGCCGCCAACCAGGCGCGCGATCATGGCATGCGCAGCGTGGACGTGCGGGTGAGCGGCCCGGGTTCGGGACGCGAGTCGGCGGTGCGCGCGTTGTCGGCCGCAGGACTGGATGTCCGCACTATCAGGGACGTGACGCCGGTGCCGCATAACGGATGCCGGCCGCCGAAACGGCGCAGGGTATAAAGGCAGGGGCTGGGGGGTAGGGGCTAGGGCTTAGTTCTGGCCGCCAGCAGCTGAACTTGGGGTAAGGATCGAAACGGGGAGTTAGAACATCTAATTCCATATCACCATACCCTGACAACTGAATTTTGATCGGGAAGAAGGGACGCCAAGTCCTGTAAACCGATCGCCAGCAAGTGCAACAGCCGTAGGCGATAGAGCAGGGAAGATCAGAGGCTTGAGCTTCACTAATCCCTAATCTCTAGAACCTGTTCCCTGTTTCACAAGGAGAAAGCAACTTGGCGCGTTATAAAGATGCAGTATGCCGCCTTTGCCGTCGCGAGGGCATGAAGCTGTTCCTCAAAGGCGGAAAGTGCTTCACGGACAAGTGTCCGATTGAGAAGCGCAATTTCGCTCCCGGCCAGCACGGCAAGGACCGCAAGGCCAAAATCGTAGGCTACGGTTTGCAGCTTCGCGAGAAGCAAAAAGCCAAGCGCATCTACTTCACCCAGGAAGGCCAATTCCGCAACTACTTTGAGCGCGCCTTCCGCGCCAAAGGCGTGACCGGCGAATTGCTGTTGCAGCAATTGGAGCGCCGGCTCGACAACGTGGTGTATCGCCTGGGCTTTGCCGTGGCGCGACGCCAGGCTCGCCAGTTGGTGCGTCACGGGCACGTCGCGGTCAACGGCAGGAAGCTGAATATTCCCTCCTACCAAGTAAAGCCGGGTGACGAGATCAGCGTGCGCGAAGGCAGCCTGAAGCTGGCGATGTTGGAGACGGCGAAAGAGTTTGCCAGTCACCAGCCGCCTCCGGCGTGGCTGGAAGTCGACCGTGATGGCTACAAGGGCCGGGTGATCGCGCTGCCGAAGCGCGAAGACATCAACCAGCCGCTCAACGAGCAGTTGATCGTCGAACTGTATAGCAAGTAGAAGAGCAGCAATTAGCAACTAGCAGCTAGTAATTAGCAGCCAGCAATTAGTGGCTGACGGCTAGCGAGTAACTCGAGTAACAAGTGAGTAGGAACTAGTTTTCACCACGGAGCCGCGGCGGGACGTTGCGGTTCCACAGACTTCGCGCCAGATCAGCCGGCGAACCTTTAGGGTGACCCGCGCAGCACGGCCGAAGAGATATAGGAGCAATAAATGCTTTGGAAAGGTTTTCAAAAACCGAAACGGCTGGCCACTGACACCGAGACGTTGACTGACAAGTACGGTCACTTCTGGGCACAGCCGTTCGAACGCGGGTTTGGTACAACAATTGGCAACGCGCTGCGTCGCGTATTGCTTTCTTCGATTGAGGGAGCTGCGGTTACCGCGGTCAAGATCGAAGGTGTGCTGCACGAATTCCAGTCGATTCCGGGAGTGGTGGAGGATGCGACCGACATTATCCTCAACTTGAAGCAGATTCCATTTCGCCTGAACGGCGACGCGCCCAAGGCGATTTATCTGCGTGCCGACCAGCCGGGAGTGGTTACCTCGGGCATGATCGAGGCCGACGCCGATGTTGAAGTGCTGGACAAGGACGTGTACATCGCTACCGTCAGCGAAGGCGGAAAGCTGGACATGGAAATGCGGCTGAAGCGCGGCCGCGGTTACGTTTCGGCGGACAAGAATTTCGACGAAGACCTGGGACTGGGATTCATTCCCATCGACTCGGTACATTCGCCGGTGCGCAAATGCAACTACTCGGTTGAGGCCGCTCGTCTGGGACAGATCACCGACTACGACAAGCTGGCAATCGAGATCTGGACCAACGGCTCGGTCACTCCGGCAGACGCCTTGGGCTTGGCGGCAAAGCTGCTGAAAGACCACATGAACATCTTCATCAACTTCGAAGAGGAGTTGGAAGCGCAGAAGGACGCTGCGGGCGACAAGCCGGAGATCCGCAACGAGAACCTGAACCGCTCGGTGGAGGAGCTGGAGCTTTCGGTGCGCAGCTACAACTGCCTGAAGAATGCCAATATCCAGACCATCGGCGAGTTGGTGCAGAAGAGCGAAGCGGAGATGCTGAAGACCAAGAACTTCGGACGCAAGTCGCTGAACGAGATCAAGGAGATACTGTCCTCGATGGGCTTGGGTCTGGGCATGAAGATTGACGAGCACGGTAACGCGGTGCCGGGAAGTGCGTCGAGCATGTCGCAGGGCCTGGCCTCGACAAGCTACGGCGTCGATCCGGGGTACTAAGCTGCGAGCAACTAGCTTCGAGCCCCGAGCTGTGGCTGTCATTGTGAGACTCGCGGCTCGGAACTCGGAGCGAGTGACCACCGACAAGGTTTGTTAACGAGGAAAAAGTCATGCGTCATCGTAGAGCAGGATGGAAGTTGGGACGGAACACCTCGCACCGGCGCGCGCTGCTGCGTAACCTGGTGACATCGCTGATTGTGGAAGAGCGCATTGAGACGACCCTAACCAAGGCCAAGGCAATGCGCCCGCACGTCGACAAGATGATCACCCTGGGCAAACGCGGCGACGTGGCAGCGCGGCGCCTGGCTGGCTCGTATCTCATGACGCGCGATGCCGTCGACAAGCTGTTCGACACCATCTCTCCGCGTTACGGCGACCGCGAAGGCGGCTACACCCGAATCGTGCATGGCGGCTTCCGTCAGGGCGATGGCGGCGACATCGCTTTCGTTGAGCTGCTGGGCAGCGAAAAGACGCTGGACGAGAAGCGCCAGAAGCGCACCGAACTCCGCGCCAAACGGGCTGAGGAGAGCCGCAAGGCCCTGGAGTCGGCCGAGCAGGAGAACAAGGCCATGGAGGATCAGGCGGCGGCTGCCGCCGTCGAACCGCCCAGCGAAGAGAAAGAGAAGTAGAGTTCCATCGCTCCGCCGGAATTTCAGTAAGGAGCTTTGATTCTCAGAACGCACCTCCGCAACGGGGTGCGTTTTTTTGTCCAGACTTCATTTCGTCATTCTCGGGACCGCGCCTCCGCATTCCCGCGCTACCCTTAGTTCCCGCCTGCCGTTGGTCCTCCAGAAGCCTGCGCCATCAAACGAAGGTGAACCATAATGTTCAGGTGGTTCCCAGCGATCGCATTGAAGTTCGACGGGGCGCCCGAGTAATCCTCTGCGGTCTGGAGAGCAGGATCCGCGGGAAGGCCGGAAGGCTCCATGAAGGTTCCCGTGCATTGGAAGCCGCGATAACTCTCACTGCCGCCGGACGGATTCTCGCAATTTTTGTCCTTAACTACCGGCGGCCACGTAGTGCCGATTACCGCCTTCACCAATTGCGGGAAATTCTCGCGGCCCACGTTCGTCGTTGCCGTCGCCTCAATCGCGCCGTCCTTGGCGCCGTCGGCAGGACGCAGGTCGAAGACGAAAGTAGCTTCGCGCGAAACCCGGTGAATGATCGGAGGGCCGTACGTCGGCCCGGAATAGGCTTCCGTCGGGTCCAGTTCGACGTTGCGGTCCACGCGCGTCAGGGTCAAATCGCCGGTGGCTTGCAGCCGGCCGTCAGGCGTCTTCTGCACCGTCTTGGAATGGAAGCACACCAGCGTTTGGTTCGACACGTTCATCAGCCACTGGCTCAGGAATTTGCCATTCTCCGCGATGGCAGGCGTCATGTTGGTGGCCGGATAGAACCGGAAAACGATGCTCGACTTTGTGGGATCGGCGTCATCAATCTTCATCTGACCGTTCACTCTTCCGAAGCCCAGCGTAAAGTCCACTTTCGTTTTCCCGAAATCCGTCATTCCGTCGGTTACCAGTTGCACATCGGAATGGCGAGTGTCTACCTGCCAGGTTCCCGTCGTGGAAACAGGATTGGTCGAACCGCTCAGGCCGAGAACACCTAGAGCGAGAATTACAGCGATCGGGATCACAGCTATCCGCTTCAGCATTTTCTCCTCCTCGAAGGACTTTGAGCCGTTGATGCGGAGAGCTGCGGAAAGGATGCCCGGACTTTCGAAGATTTGGATCCGGCGTCCTTGATCTTAATGCGTTAACTCGGGCAGAGGGTGTGACACCTTACGCTCGTCCCGCAAACTCCCGCGTCTCGGTCGAGACTTTTACCTTTTCTCCCTCTTTAATGAACAGGGGAACGCGGATCTCGAGGCCGGTTTCCAGCTTGACGACCTTGGTCACGCTGCCGCCCGAGGAGTCACCTCGCGCACCGGGCTCCGCGTAAACCACCTGCAACTCAACCTGCAACGGCAGTTCCAGGCCGATGGGATTGCCGTTGAATTTGTGCAGCTGAATCACGCCGCCTTCCACCAGAAAGTCCATGGCATTCCCGATCATCTCTCCATTGAGTGTGAGCGTCTCGTAGGTCTCCTGGTCCAGAAAGTGAGAGCCTTCTTTGTCGCTGTACAAGTACGACGCGGGACCGATCTGGAGGTCCGGCTCTTTGAATTTGTCGCTGGCTTTGAAGGATTTCTCAAAGACCGCGCCGGTAAGCAGGTTGCGCATCTTCAGGCGCACCAGGGTCTGGCCGCCGCGAGCAGTGGGAGTGTTCACCTCGGCGTCCAGGCAATGGTATGGGGTATTTTCGAATTCAAAAAACATCTTGCGCTTAATGCTGATGGCATCAATTAGGGCGGCCATGAAGTCCTCGAAGGCAGGGTCGGTGGAGAAAATTTACCACCTACGCCATCTTAACGCGCTTGCCAGCGTTTCGGATTGCGCTTGCCGTGGAAGCAGGCGATTACCGCAATGCGACGCTCTTGGACTTCGAAAAATATTCCGTAGGGAAAGCGTCGCACGCCAGCACGCCGCCATCCTCGATGGACGACCGGGAATTGCAGCGGGTGCTCTGCAATCGCATCAACTGTTGCTTCAATCTCCACCATGAAACGCTGTCCGAGCTCCGAGCGTATGTTCTCATACCATGCTCGCGCGTCCTTCAAGTCCGTGTTCGCCTCAGGCAGCCAGACGACCGGGAACGTCACGGTTTGCGGAACAGGTCCGCCTTGACTTGCTCCCAGGGGATGACATCGGAAGGATTTTGCTCATGGCGCGCAATGCGGTAATCCAGCTCGGCGCGTTGCGCTTCAGTCAGCGGGAGCGCGTCGGCTTCCAGGCTTTCCCAAACCGCGTCCAGCAGTTCCACCTTTTCGGCGGCCGACAGGTTTTCTATCTGACTTCGAAAATCGCTCATCGTCTATAACCCTAGCGCGGTTTCTTTTCTCAGGCAAGCGCAAGTGGCGGCGCAGGTCCAACCAAAACTCCCACCTATTCCAGCCTGGAACCTGACCTGAACTGGCCGAAAGGCTGGGCCGCGCGCAGAAATCTATGTATAGTTGGCGGTAGTTCACGGCACTCCGCTCCCGGAGTTGTAAGCAATCGAAGGAGGACTCCGTGCGAACCGCAGCTTTGCTCTTCCTCGCCACCACCGTGGCCGGTGCAACTCTTGCCGCACAAACGCTGTCGCCCAGCGCTCCCGCTTCGCCGGTCTATCCCCTGAAAGCCAGCTCCAATGGCCGCTACCTTACCGACAGCAACGGCGTGCCATTCCTGCTGATGGGAGATTCGCCGCAGTCGATGATCGCCAACATCACTCCCTTGCAAATGTCCGGTTACATGTCGAACCGGCAGGCGATGGGTTTCAACTCCATCCTGGTGGATGCGCTTTGCACTAGCTACACAGGTGGAAACGGCAATGGTACGGCCTACGATGGCACGCCTCCGTTTACGAGCGGCACCGATCCCTCGAATTACGATCTCTCGACGCCCAACCCAGCCTACTTCGCCGAACTCGACTCCCTGGTCAACTTGGCTGCAACCTATCATCTCGCGGTTGTCCTTGACCCTATCGAAACCGGCGGCTGGCTGGTGACCCTGGAAAACAATGGGCCTTCGAAGGCCTACAATTTCGGCGTCTATCTGGGCAACCGCTATCGCAGCTTCGCCAACATCGTCTGGCAAAGCGGCAACGACTTTCAGACCTGGAACACCAGCCAGACCGACAACAACCTGGTGCATCAGGTGATGCTGGGAATCGCCAGCACTGATCCCGTGCATCTGCAAACCATCGAACTGAATTACAACTTCAGCTACTCGAACCAGGACACAACGCTGAGCGACGTTCTGACTTGGGATGCCTGCTACACCTACTACGAAACCTACGATTGCTTTGTGCAAGCCTACGCCAGCTCGCCCGTCTTGCCGCTCTTCCTGACCGAGGCCAACTACGAATACGAGAACAACACCGGCCAGTTGCCCGGGCCGACCGGACCGTACGTCCTGCGCGAGGAAGCATATTGGACGCTGACCAGCGGCGGCGCCGGACAACTCTACGGCAACCACTACACATGGTTGTTCCCGCCGGGATGGCAATTGTTTCTCCTCAGTCCGGGCGCGCGGGAGATAAGGTACATCAACAGCCTGTTCGCTACGCTGCCCTGGCAGAACCTGGTACCGGATACGACACACCAGGTAGTTACCGCCGGCTATGGCACCTACAACGGCAACAATGAAAACCTCACCACTTCCAACTACTGCACTACGGCCTGGGTGCCTGGATCGTATGCGCTTAGCTACTGCCCGCAAACTACTACCCTGACAGTCAACCTGGCGAAATTCACCGGCTACACGCAGGCCCGCTGGTACGATCCCTCGAACGGCACGTTTCTCCGGATCAGTGGTTCGCCATTCCGCAACTCAGGCGCTCACAACTTTACGCTGCCTGGCAACAACCATGACGGTAATCCGGATTGGGTGCTGGATCTGTATCCCGCGACAGGGCCATAAAAGATGTCACCATTTCTGGGCGGCCAATTCGCGGACTCCAAACTCAAGCTGAGTCGTCGCTTTCTCTATACTCTCTTGCTACTTCTGCTGTTTCGCATCCTGGCGGCCATTCCTATACTCAACGTGGATGAAGAACGCATCCACCATCTGCTGGCCCAGAACCCCTTGATCGGAACGGTCGATCTCTTCGCCGGCGGCGAGGTGATCAGCCACTTCTCCCTGGTAGCGGCAGGCATCTTTCCCTACCTGCTGGCGCTGATGCTGGTACAGGTCGTCAGCCTTGTGCCGTCGCGCCTGCGCGAGATGCAGCGCGAGGGTGAGAAGGGCAAGAAACGCCTGGAACTTATCACCAAAGTTCTGACTATCCCCATAGCTTTCCTCTTCGCCTGGATCTTGAGCCACTATCTCTCGCAGCAGGTCGGCCTATTTCCCGGACAGATTCGCTGGTTTACCGCAGCTAGTTTTTGGCCCTCGCTACGCATCGTCTGTCTGGTTACCTTGGGGAGTTTGATCTCGACTGGCGTCAGCGATCTGATCACCCGCAAAGGCATCGGCTCGGGTACGGAAGTTGTTCTGGTAGGCGGCGCCGGCCTGGTCTTTGTGAAGCAAGTCACCGGGGCCGTCCGCGAAGCGCCCAGCAAGGTCGTCGCCTTGCAGCGCTTTGGCTGGATCATCCTGGGGAGCATGGTCGTCGTGGTCCTCAGCATCTACGTGATGAGCGCAATGCGTAAGATCCCGGTTCAATATGCCAAGAGAGTCGTGGGCCGCCGCTCCGCGCCGAGCAGTCAATCGCACCTTCCATTGCTGCTCAACTCCGGCCGGGTCTTTCCTGTGTCAGCCGCCATCGGCGTGCTGACCCTTTTGCAGCTCAGCCAAAGTTTCTTTCAAGCGCACGCTCGTAGTTGGATTGGGACTCCGGGACGGTTGCTGACGGACTGGGTCACGCCCGCCAGCGGTTGGTATTGGATAGCGCTCGCCGCCCTGATTGTTTTTTTCACCTACATCTATAACGTCTCTTTACTCTGGCAACGCGACGAGCCTATCTCAGAGAGTCTCAAGAAGGCAGGCGCATTTATTCCCGGACTGCGGCCCGGTCAGCAGACGGAACAATATCTTTCGCGGGTGGTCACCGACATCAGCCTGCCCGGCGGATTAGGCTTGGCTCTTCTGGCAGCGGGACTACCTTACGCCATTCTGCGGCTGACCCAGCAGAATCTCATCGTCACCATCCTGTCGCTGATAGTGGTTGTCACATCCGTGCAAGGCCTGCGCGACCAGGTCTGCGCCTATCACTACGCCGAATCCTACGAGGGCTTTCTGCACCCCACCCGTAAGAAGCGCCTCTGGGACAGGTTCTGCGGGTTGAATACGTGAAGCCTGGTAGGCAGCATCTTCCTTCGGGGAAGGCGGGCTTCAGTCCGGCCGGTGTCTGTGTCGTAGCTTCAATTCCCGCTGAGCGGTGGAATAAACCATCTCCTTTGGGATCGAACCAGCCGCACAGCGGCGACATTTGTGTTAGCCGCGGGGCGTGAGCCCGCGGTCAAGTGGGAAAAATAATTGAGCCGCGGAGCCGGGGTCCCCAGCTACCGCGCATTTGCGGTTGCTGGGGTGGAGGAGCGGCGCCACAGCTACGACATCCGGCATAAAGCCGTATACTCCCCTCCCCCCACTTTTTGCGATCTTTGTTTTCAATACTTTGCCCGCAAAGTCCTCCAGACATTGGACTTGGCTGTCTGCATAAACCTCAGCATTTCAATGACTTACAGCCATCGCCGCAAAGTATTGATTGCAAATAAGATACGCGGAAAGTAGTCCATCCAAAGGACTTCCACGTCTAAGTAGGAAAGAGAAATTCTGCCGCCGTTCCCTCGCCAGCCGAATTTTCAAAGATCTCTGGATGCGGGCACGCGCTCGCGACACCGGAATCTTGATCCGGCAACTTCAAGTCTACTTGCCCCGCGCGCGCGCCTCCGACCACAAAATGCACTTCACAAAACTTTAGTAACCACCTCTTCCCAAATTAGGAATGCTGCACCCAGGCTTCGCGCGCACGCGCGGTCCGAAAACCAAAACCTGCTGTGATCTATAGCACTCAGTGCTATATTTTTCTCTACTCAATGCGCGTCTTCAAGAACCACGCATTCTCGCGGTTTGCAGCTCGGAACGCTATATCCGACGAGGATCTTTGTGAGGCCATGCAGCGGGCGTCCCGTGGTTTGATCGATGCCGATCTCGGCGGCGGAGTTATCGAAGCAGCGTATCGCCCGGACGGGCGAGGGCAAATCCGGCGGGTTCCGCTCCATGATCCTGTTCAGAGCACAGAAGCGGTCGGTCTTCGTGCACGGATTCGCCAAGAAGGACCTGGGAAATATTGATGCGAAAGAGCTGAAGGCGCTGAGAAAATTGGCAAAAGTAGTCCTGGGGTACTCAGAAGCGGAAATTGCAAATGCGGTGGAATCGCGAATTTTGGCGGAGGTGAAATGCCATGGCAAGGCAGTATCGTAGCGATGTAATGGCGTCTGTTCATGAGACCGCTGAAGGTCTGCATCAAGCAGGGCTGATGGCGAAACGCACCCTGCGCGAATTCGACGCTTTGTGCCTGACCCCGGTGCAGCCCTTCCCGGCCAAGAAGATCCGGCAGCTGCGTCTGCGGGAAGGGGTTAGCCAGGCGGTCTTCGCCCGTTACTTGAATGTATCCACTGGACTGGTCAGCCAATGGGAGCGCGGCGAAAAGCGCCCTCAAGGGGCGTCGCTGAAGCTACTAAACCTCGTTGCGACTAAGGGTCTCAGTGCAGTTGCGTAAGCGCAAACCGTATAGGGTAGAGCGGCGCTTTAGCGCCGCGTCCCGTCGATTGTTTTGAAGCCGAGCCGGCTTCAGCCGGCGACACTCTTTCGCCCTCCCACTCATTCGAAACCCATCAATGAATGGGGAGTGGCCCATCCTTTCTATAACAACGCCCGATTACCTCAAACGAATTGGCTACCCCATCCTTCTCGCCTTCAGTTGGCGAGAGGATGGGTCCAAGGTCAATCGATTCAAACTGAGGTCTAAGCGAACTCGAGCCGCTTAAGTTTCAATCGGTCAGTTCGGACGTGCGCCAGCTCGTACTGCGCCTGCTGGACGAGCCAGCTTTCGGCGCTGCCGCCAAATACCTTGGAGAGCCGTACAGCCATCTCCGGCGAAATGCCGCGCCTTCCGTTCACCAGTTCCGACAGCGTGGTTCGAGTGACGCCAAGCGCCGCGGCGGCGTCCGTAATGCTCAGGCCTAACGGCTCAATGCACTCTTGCAAGACTACTGTGCCGGGGTGCGGGGGGTTCTTCATCAGCATTGGCCGTGCTTCGCGCCTAGTGGTAATCGACATAATCAACATCCTCCGCGTGGCCGTCGTGAAAGCGGAAAATTATCCGCCAGTTGGCCCCAACCGTCACGGCGTAGAAGCCCGTCAGCTCGCCTTTTAATGAGTGCAACCGAAAGCCGGGTAAGTCCATGTCTCCAACTGTGCGCGCGGCAGCAAGCCTCGCCAGAATGTTGCGAAGCTTACCGACATGGTCCTGGTTTACTCCCCGCGGGTCGTCGTCTTCATACAGGCGCTTTAATCCCTTGTGACGGATCGAGCGAATCACTTTACACCGTAACGCGTTACATTACGCACGTCAAGTACCGGAGTGTACCCGCGAACAAAGAGCCGGGCTTGCGCCCGGCTCTTCTATTCCCTAACCCCTGATCCCTAGCCTCTACCTAGTGAATATCGAACATCTCCTGATGCAGCGCAGGATCGCTCTTCACCAGCACCGTCTTGCCGGTCAGCTCTTCCAACTCGCCGATGAGTTTGCCGTTGTTGGCCTTCAGCGCCTTGGCTACTTCCGGATGCACCCGAATGGTGATGTCGTCCAGGTCGTGGACTTTGGCCATCTTGCGCATCTCGATGTAGAGCTCGTTGCACACCGTCGGCACCGACTTCACAAAGCCCGCGCCCGTGCAATACGGACAAGACTCGCCCAGCGTGCGCTCCAGCGACTGCTTCACGCGCTTGCGGGTGATGGCCACCAATCCAAAATCGTTGAACTGAAGCACCTTCGACGGCGCGCGGTCGTTGCGTAGCGCCTCTTCCAGCGCCATCATCACCTTCTGGCGGTTCTTGCGCTCGTCCATGTCGATGAAGTCGATCACGATGATGCCGCCCAGATCGCGCAGCCGGATCTGCCGCACGATTTCCTTGATGGCGTCAACGTTGACCTTCACGATGGTGTCTTCCAGTCGCTGCGTCTTGCCGACAAACTTGCCGGTGTTGACGTCGATAGCCACCAGCGCTTCCGTCTGGTTGATGACGATGTGCCCGCCGCTCTTCAGCCACACCTTTGACTTGAGCGAGCGGTTGATCTCGTCCTGAATCCCGAACTGCTCGTACAGCGGCGTGTCCTTGGTGTAGAGCTTGATGCGGCGCACCAGCGACGGCTGGAAGCGGTTGGCGAAGCGCACCACGCGCTCGTATTCGTCTTCCGTGTCCACCCAGATCTGCGAGAAGTCGGCGTTGACCTGGTCGCGCAGCACGCGCTCCACCAGGTTGAGGTCGTGATAGATCAGCGCCGGCGACTTGCTGCTTTCGGCCCGGGTCTTGATCTCGGCCCACAAATGTTTCAGGAAGCGAATGTCGGCGCGCAGATCTTCTTCTTTGATGTTGACGGCGGCGGTACGAACAATGAAGCCGCCAAGTCCGTTCTCGCGCTCGCTGGTGACAATGCGCTTCAGGCGCTGGCGCTCTTCGTCAGAAGAGATCTTGCGCGAGACGCCGACGTGATTGACCGTCGGCATATAAACCAGGAAGCGGCCCGGCAACGCAATGTGGCTGGTGATGCGCGCGCCCTTCTTGCCGATAGGCTCCTTGGCAATCTGGATCAGCACCTCCTGCCCTTCTTTCAGCAGGTCAGTGATGAGCGGCTGGTTGCGATTGGTGTTGGGGCGGCTGCGCATGTTGCGGCGCGATCCGCCGCCATGGCGGCCACGATCGCGATAGTCGCGACGCCCGTAGCCAGGACGCTGCGCATTACGCTGCTGATATCCGGCGGTGGGAGCGGCGGCACGCAACTCGGCGTGGTCGTTGACTTGCACTTCCTCGCCGTTCTCGTCCGCCTCTTCTTCCTCCGCTTCAGCTGGATAAATCTTTTCTCCGCGCTCCTCCGCCGCGACAATCTCATCTTCGTCGACGTCCTCGATCTTGGGTACCCAGCGCTCGGAGTAGCCGTTATCGGCATCCAGAGTTTCTTCCTCCAGCACTAGCTCTTCGTCGCCCGCCACTTCGCGCATCGCGCTCATGTCGTCGGGCACTGGCCGGAATTCCTCTTCCTCGTCTTCCAGGACTTCGTGCTCCAGGGTGTGTCCTACGGGAGCGACAGACGGTGCGGCGTTCTGCTCAGAGTTAAGCAACTCGAAATCGCCGGCGGGCGTGTCTACCTCGTGCTCGGTGGGCGGCTGAGCCTCAGCCTGCGCGTCTGATTGAGCATGGTCCGCCTCAGCAGCGGCCGATTGATTAACGTCGTGATGCAACGCCTGTTCTCGCTGATGCTGACTGTTCTCCCCCGTCGCAGTTTCGTGAGTAGGACTTGGTTGAGCCGCCGCATCACCTACAGTCTCGACAGACTCGAATTTGTGCGGCTCACTAATCGAATCCTCTTCAGCAACCGTTTGCGTCTGTTCCTGTTCAACAGGAGCAGCGGTTTCAGCATTCGCCGCCTTGCGACGCCAACCCCACCGCCGTTTCGAACGCTGCGGCTGTTCTTCTTCGCTGACCCGAGCGCTTTCGACTTGCTCGGACTCCACAGCGGAAGTCGCTTCCACCGGCTCGGCGACAGAATAGCCCTCATCAAGGTGAGTTGACTCTTCCTGAATTTCCTCAGCCACAACCTCCGGGCTCTCGAGCATCTCCGAAGCAGTGAAGTCTTCGACCGGCATGTTGGCCACGCCGTTGTCAGCTTCGACAGCGCTCAGCGCTTGCGGCTCGGCCGGGGCCTGAGGCAGGTTGCGATACTTGGAAATCGATTCGCCCGGCAAGATGATGGGCGTGTATCCGGCGGGCGGTCCGTAGCTGGGCCGCGGCCGCGATTCGGTCCGAGGCGCCGGCTGTTCTACCGGCGCTACTGGCGTTGGTGCGGGGGCCGGCTTCGACTCAACGGGCTCTTGCTCCGGTCCGCGTCCACGACGACCGCCGCGACGGCGACGCCGTCCCCGCCAGCGCCGAGCACCGTCGTCCGATTCTTCTTCGGCCGATGCCGATTCCAGTCGATCTCCAGTCGGAGCGGGCGCTTCCTCCTCGAAGATCGATTCAAGATCGGCATCATTTTCGCTGTCTGGAATTGTTGTTGCCGGCTGCGCTTCGGCAGCGTGAAATTCAGGGGCTTGCTGCGCCTTGCTCAAATCAATGGCGCCGCGCGGAACCGGAATCTCGCCGAACTCCTCGTCCTCTTCTTCGTCGCCCGTAAGTTCCAGGAAGTCGGAGACGTAGAGGAACGCATCGCGCTCCAGGCCGATATCGACAAAGGCAGACTGCATGCCGGGAAGCACGCGCGTTACCCGCCCTTTGTAAATGGACCCCGCCAGGGTGTATTCGTTTTCCCGCTCGAAGAAAACTTCGGCGAGCTGATCGTCTTCCATCAGCGCCACTTTGGTTTCGTGTGGCGTAGAGGACACGTAAAGTTCTTTATTCATGGATGCTCCGGTGGCCGGACGCATAGCGGAGGGAAAGGAATACTGTACGGCGGCTAGATCAGAGACACACCGGGACTTTCGTCCGGATGCGAACCTGACCTGATTCGAAACCCAATAGTTTGAGGAATCTTAAGCACCGTATAAAGCGCGTTGTCGTGGGTTTGTGGCGTCACACCCGGCATTTAATTCTGCCGAGGGGCCGTTTCCCGCCCCGAAACAACGTGCCCTGCAATCCTGTCCCGGCCCGTTATATTTGCTGCGGCCGGTTATGCCCTCGTACGTGAGGGCTGTCGTAATCTTTTGTCATCCTTTGGAAACCAGAGTTGTCACTGCTTATGGTTTCCCGGCGGATGCGGCCGGCTATTTTTCTGCTTGCGCCCGATGGCGCACTCCACAACGCTTCTTCAATCGTCAATTCACAAACCGGCGCATACGGATGTTCATCACAATACCCAGCGCCAGGAACATGAACAGTACTGAAGATCCCCCGTAGCTCATTAATGGCAAAGGGATGCCCGTGACCGGCATGAATCCGACTACCATTCCGACGTTGACGAGGAGGTGGAATGCGAGAACCGCAACCACACCCATGACTACGAAGGCTCCTGCCCGGTCGGGGGCCGTCTGAGCGTTCTGTATCAGACGCATCAGCACGATAAAGTATAGCAGGAGTACGCCCATTGCGCCTATGAATCCGTGCTCCTCGGCGAAGGCTGCAAAGATGAAGTCGGTGTGCGGCACCGGCAGAAACTGGCCTTGCGTCTGACTGCCGTGCCCTGTCCCTTTACCGAAGATGCCGCCCGATCCTACCGCTACCTCTGACTGGATAACTTGATATCCATGTCCTTGCGAATCCGCCTCGGGCTGCATGAAGCTGGTCAGCCGGTCGCGCTGGTATGGTTTCAGAACGTGCCACGCCACCGGGGCCAGCAATGCGCCTATGACCAGGATGACCATCGCGTGCTTCGCCTTCATACCTCCCAGGAACAAGCCCATGATTGCGATAGGGAGATAAGTGAGCGCGGTGCCCAGGTCGGGCTGCGCCAGTACCATCAGCATGGGCACGCCGACCAGCGCTCCTGCCTTGACGATGTCCTGAGCGGTGCATTCCGACTTCGTATCGGCGAAGTATTTCGCCATCGCAAGGATGAGGACGAGCTTCACCCACTCCGATGGCTGGAAGTGGAAGGAGCCGAACTGCACCCAGCGCCGGGCTCCCAGAGATTTGTGGCCAAAGAGCGCCACCGCCAGCAAGGACCCAATAGCGATCAGATACATCAGCGGCACGCGTTCCAGCAGCGCCTGGTAGTTGAGGACGCTGACGATGAACATGAGCGCGACGCCGCCCAGGATCCAGTAAATCTGCTTCAGGTGTACGCCGGCGAACTTCGTGCTGAGCGTCGCACTGTAGATCTCAACTACTCCCAGGGTGCAGATGAGCAGCACCAGCACCAGCAGCACCCAGTCGAAATCGCGGAATGAGACGTAGCGGCTCACGGCTGTCTCCGCGGAAGAGCTACGGCCGGAGGCGCCACCGGCGTGCCAGCGTTCTTCTTGCTGGGAGCCTGTCGGGCAGGCTGTGCCGCAGGTGTTAAATCAACAGGCTTCGGCCCCGCAGGAACAGGTTCTACCGCAGCTTCGGGATGCGCCATCTCAGCGTGCGATTCAGTTGCTTCCAGATCGGCAGCAGGAATCGGCTTCTCGCCAGCCTCAACCCCCGGAGCTGCGCTCACCGGCTTGGCAGCGGCGTCTGTGGGTATGGCGAAGCGTCCAGCTTGCAGCTTGTCCGGATTTTTCGCATCGGTATCGTGCCACACGGCGGCAACTTCGGCCTGCTTGTTTCCCGGCGCGGGCGGGTTGGCTTTGGCCACATTGGTCTGAACACTGCGTTGCTTGGCGACGTAAGCAGCAATCACTTTGGAAGCGACACGCGCGGCCAGCGCACCGTGCTCGCCACCTTCGAACAGGCAGGCAACAACAATTTCCGGATTGCGGCGCGGCGTCACGCCCACAAACCAGCCGTTGTCTTTGTAGTCCTTCTTGCCCTCGGCCCCAAGCTTCTTCTTCAGATCGTTGGAAATGGTCTGCGCGCTGCCGGTCTTGCCGGCGAAATCGATGCCCGGCAAGCGTGCGCTGCCCGCCGTTCCCATCGGCGAGACCACATTCGCCATGGCATCGGTGATGGTCGTCCAGTTGTCCTCATCAAGTGTGAACTTGACCCTGTCGCTGTAGGTAGAAACCTGCTTGAATCCTGCCGGAAACTGATCGGGGAAAGCTACGTGTGGATGTACCAGCACGCCGCCGCTGGTGATTGCGCCGAGGGCATGAGCCAGTTGGATGGGAGTCGTCGCCACCGCGCCTTGACCAATACCAACCGAAATGGTTTCGCCCGCATACCACTTTTGCTTGAAGTTCTTGATCTTCCATTCTTCCGACGGCATTACTCCGGAAACTTCCTGCGGTAAATCGATGCCGGTCTTCTGTCCGAGTCCGAGCATGGTCGCGTATTTTGCAATGCGCCCGATGCCCAGCTTCTCTGCGAGCGTGTAGAAATATGAATCGCAGGATTGGTAAATCGCCTTGCTGATGCCGACGCTGCCGTGCGATCCGTGGGTGGAAGAGATCCAGCATTTGAAGAAGCGCCCGTAGAAGGTCTTGCCGCCTCCGCAATTGACGATAAGGCTCTGTGCGACGTTCTCTTGCAGGCCTGCGGTCGCCATGATGATCTTGAAGACGGAACCTGGCGCCAGCTGTGCCTGTATGGCTTTGTTCAGCAGCGGCTTGCCCGGATCGGTCATCAACGTGTTCCATTCGTCGCGCGAGATGCGCACCGCAAACTCGTTGGGATCGAAGGCCGGACGGCTGACCATTGCCAGAATCTCGCCGTTACGCGGGTCCATGGCAACGATCGCGCCGGGTTTTCCCTCCAGCGCCTCTTCCGCTGCAATCTGCAAATCCAGATCGATGGTGAGCTTCAGTTGCTTGCCGGGAACTGCCTGCACATCGCTAAGCGTGCCCACTTCCTTGCCGCGGCTGTTCACCAGTACCTGCCGCGAACCGTTCCTGCCCATCAGGACATCGTTGTAGTACTGCTCAACGCCCGACATGCCGACGATGTCGCCGGGGTTGTACAGCTCCCACTGCGGCTGAGTGAGCATGTCTTCGCTGACCTGGCCAACGTAGCCGATGACGTGCGCCATGAATCCGTTCTTGGGATACAGGCGGCGGTGTACGGTGATGGTGTCGAGTTCAGGCAACTCGGCGCGATGCGACTCAATGAAGGCCAACTCGTCCGGCGTGATGTCGTCCTTCAGGAACAGCGGCTGATAGCCGGGCACCGCAGCCATGCGTCTCAGACGGGCGCGCAGCTCATCGGGCGCCATGTGCAGGCCGACCGCGATCTTGTCGGCATCAGCGTCCAGGTCCCGCTTCTGATCGCGCAGCAGCAGCACCGAAAACGACGGATAGTTGTCGACGATGATGCGCCCTTCGCGATCCAGGATTTTGCCGCGCGGCGCCAGGATGGGGACTTGCTTGACGCGGTTCTGCTCAGCCAGAGTGTTGTAGTAGTCGTTGCGCGCGACTTGCAGGCGCCACAGCCCGAAGGCGAGAACCAAAAAAACTCCCAGCAGGACGTACTGCACTGCGGTGAGGCGGAGCTGAGAGACTTTTTCCTCGCGACCTAACATCAGGAACTACATCTTTCCCGGGTCTTGCCATGAAGCGATGTTGACATGGATAACGTCATATACCGCCCGGCGACCGGCCGATTCCATTGCCGGGTGACAGCGGATCCTCTTGTATTGTAGCGTCATTCAGGGCAGGGGCGCAGGGAGAAAAGGACAGGTGCATCAGCAATCTCACTTTATTTCTCCTACCTCTGTTTGAACCTGTCCAGCAACTTGTAGACGAAGATCCCGATCACGGCGTTGGCCAGCGCGGAGATCGCGGTGTGGCTCCAACTCCATTGCAATCCCTGGCGCAGCAGGCCGTGTGCCACACCGTAGTACACGCCCTGATGAACTCCGAAGAAGGCAAACGTAATCAGGAAGCGCGAGCCGGGATTGTCGACATCAATCTTCACTCCCAACGACGATGCCAGGTATCCAATGATGGTCAGCGCAATGCCGTACATCCCCAGGGGGTGGCTGGGTCCCGCGAACAAATCCTGCATCAGCCCGATAACGCAGCCAGTGAGGCATCCCGTGATGGGGTTGCGCCGCGCCGTCGCGAAAAAGATTGTGACCATGAACGGCAGATCGACAATCGGCAGGAAGCGGACCTTCACCGGAATGAAGATCTGGATCAGCACCGCGGCCAGCGGGATCAAGATAATCGCGGCCCAGCTGAATTCGTAAACCGAGACCTGCTCCCGGGACGTCAGGCTTCCGCGAAACGGCATCACCCGGGTGCTCATTGTGGGGGTGCTCCTGCCGGAGGAGTCGACGGTTGCTCGGGAGGCGTGTTGGGCGCCGAGTCCGGAGCGGGTTTGACCTGTTTTTTCGCAGGCGGAGAAGCTTCGCCGTCATCCTGTGCTCCCGGCGCCGACGCAGGTGGCGCATTATTTGACGGCTTCACAGCTGTTCCCGCGGCCCGGCCGTTTGCCGGAGGTGTAGCCTTCGGTTTCGCCGTCGCGTTGGTCCCACCGGCTGCACCTGAAGGAGTGCGAGGAGCAGTCGCCGCTCCCGCGGGTTTGGTCGGAATCGTCGACCCGCCAGCGCCGGGCTTGTTCGCTGCAACTCCTGCTGTTCCGGGATGAGCGGTCGCACCCGCTGCCGTTCCAGGCCCAGTTGCCGCCGGTGTGGTTCCAGGAGCAGCCCCGCCCGCTGTCTTGGCATTGCCGGCAGCGTCAACTTCGGCCTTGTTGGGAACGGTCGGCAAGCGCTCGGCCAGAATGTCGGAAGCGCGTAGTGGCCCAAGGTCCTTGGCGTCGGGCATCTTCTCGGTAATCTTGGTAACCACCAGCACCTCTTCCAGCTGATCGAGCCGGGCCGAGGGAATCACACGAATGTTCAGGAAGAGGTCCTTGCCGGGCTCGCTGGAGACAACTCTGCCGACGGGCAGGCCTTTGGGGAAGATGCGATCGCCGCCGCTGGTGACGACCTCCTCGCCGGGAACGACTTTTTCGTCGCTCATGATGTATTGCAGAGTGGTGGCGCCGTTGGGAGCGCCCTTCAAAATCCCTTGCAGCCGCGAGTCCTTCAGTGCGGCGCCGACGCCGCTGAACTGGTCGTTGATGGGTAGCACCTGCGACGAGTCAGGGAAAACCTGCGCGATCTTGCCCACGATGCCACTCGGGGTGATGACGGCCATATCAGTCGTGATGCCATCGCTCGAGCCTTTGTCGATGTAGAGCACGCGCGACTGCTCGCTGCCGCTGGTGCCGATGACCTGCGCCGCAATGGTCGAGTCGATGTACTGCTCTTTGAAGGCGAGCAGCGCCTGTATGCGGCGGGCCATGCGGGCGTCTTCGCTCAGCCGCGCCTCCTCGATCTTCATCTGCCCGATTTCGGCGCGCAGCTCCCGGTTTTCCCGGCGCACCCCGTGAAGATAAATGTAGGTGGTCCAAAGCTTGCCTACCCACTCCTGGCTGTGGATGACCGCGCTTTCAAGGGGGGTAACTGCAGAGACTGCCCACAGACGAATCAGACGCGTTTCGCCCGCGTCGGATGGGCGGCGTACCTGCAGCGCCAGACCGATGATCTGCGCGAACAGGATGGCCGCCAGCACAATCAGGTTTCTATAGCGGCCAAGGAATGTATCCATACTATTGCCGGCGTCTTGTTATGAATTGTCATCACGAGCGTAGCGAGGGATCTGCTTCTGGCCACGATATACACCCAGAACTGCCAATCGCGGGTCATGCCCGTGCCTCTTGCTGCAACGCGGTGCGGAGGAAAGCAGATCCCTCGCTACGCTCGTGATGACAATTCAAAGCAAACAACCGGGTGCGCCCGCACCAATCCAAATCAACCACTAGTCAATCGATATCTTGCGCAGCAGCTTGAAATCGCTCAACATTTTTCCTGTGCCCAGAACCACGCTGCACAATGGGTCGTCGGCGATCGAGACCGGTAATCCAGTTTCCTCGCGGATGCGCTTGTCCAGGTTCTTCAGCAGCGCGCCTCCGCCGGTCAGCACGATGCCGCGGTCGCTGATATCGGCCGACAATTCCGGCGGCGTGCGTTCCAGCGCCACGCGGATCGCATTCATAATTGTTGAAACGCACTCGGTCAGCGATTCACGAATCTCGCTGTCATCAATGGTGATCGTCTTGGGCACGCCTTCAATCAGGTTGCGTCCCTTGATCTCCATGGTCAGCGGCCTCTCCAGCGGATAGCCCGAGCCGATCTCGATCTTGATCTGTTCCGCGGTGCGCTCGCCAATCAGCAGGTTGTACTTGCGCTTCAGGTAATTCATGATGGCTTCGTCCATCTGATTGCCCGCCATGCGCACGGAGCGCGAATAGACAATGCCGCTCAAAGAAATGACCGCGATATCGGTGGTGCCGCCGCCAATATCGACCACCATGTTGCCGCTGGGCTCGGTGATAGGCAAACCCGCGCCGATCGCGGCCACCATCGCCTGTTCCACGAGATGTACTTCGCTGGCCTTGGCGCGATAGGCCGAGTCCATGACCGCGCGTTTCTCCACCTGCGTGATCTCCGAGGGCACGCCGATGACGATGCGCGGATGCACCAGCATCTTGCGGTTGTGCGCCTTCTGGATGAAGTAGTTCAGCATCTTCTCGGTGACTTTGAAGTCAGCAATGACGCCGTCTTTCATCGGCTTGATGGCGACGATGTTGCCGGGCGTGCGCCCAAGCATCTCTTTCGCCTCTTTGCCCACGGCCTCAACTTCACCAGTGTTTTTGTTGATGGCGACGATGGAGGGCTCATTGACCACGATGCCTTTGCCGCGCGCGTAAACCAGAGTGTTCGCGGTCCCCAAATCGATGGCGAGATCGCTGGAGAACACGCTGAACAGCGAGCGCATGTTTCCGAAGCGGGACGAGCTACTGCTATAAAAACCGTTAGATGACATTCCGTACTGGTTCTTTCTAATTTGAAGCGATACTTACAGTTTATGCCACAAACCGCACCATCGCACTCAATCGAATGCCTTGTTCGGGCCGATTCGAGGATTATGTTGCGAGGGAAAATGCCGTGCAGGATGCCGGCCCTGCACGCGCGGTCGCGTCAGATTACGGAGCCTGCACTGTGGGCTCGTAGTACAGTTCAGAGTAACACCGGATCAGGGCTTTGGACTTTGCATAAGATGGCCTGGTCTTTCCGCCAGTGCAACTCGGGTTTTTAGCAGGCACTATCGGGCCACCTCGCCAAAGCGATCCGAGTACGAAAGTTTCACAACTTTGGGCCACCTTCGAGCATATACTCTCATAATTCGGGCGAATCCTTTCCCCGTGGGGTGATTTGTGAGAGAGCGAGCCAAATTGACCATCCTCCTGTTCCTTGGGTTTGGAATGCTGTGCGGTGCAGCCGCCACCGCCAGCGCCGCGAGTTCAGCAGCAGCAACAGCAGCATCAGCCAGCCCGGCAACGCCTGCGCCGGACGCGCCGGTGAAACCACCTCTGGCGATTCAATATCCCACCGACGTCCTTACATATCACAACAACGTCTTCCGTCAGGGACAGACTGTGCAGGAAACCACTTTGACGCCGAGCAATGTCAACGTCAACACCTTCGGCAAAATCAACTTCTTCACGGTGGACGGCAAAGTTGATGCTCAGCCCCTGTTCGTGAACAAACAATCTATTAGCGGAAGTCTGAATGACACGGTGTATGTCGTCACCGAGAACGACAGCATTTATGCCTTCAGCGCCAACTCAGGCAGGCAGTTCTGGAAATCCACCGCGCTGGAGCAGGGAGAAACTCCCAGTGACGATCACGGCTGCGGTCAGATTTCACCGCAGATCGGCATTCCGGACACGCCTGTGATCGACAAGCGGAGTGGGCCCAACGGGGCAATCTACTTCGTGGCCATGACCAAGGACTCGTCCGGCAAATACCATCAGCGCCTGCATGCCCTGGACCTGATGAACGGGACCGAGTTGTTCGGCGGCCCGACGGAGATTAGCGCTACGTATCCCGGGACGGGTGACGGCAGCCAGAACGGCCAAGTCATCTTCGCCCCAGGGCAGTTTGCGGAGCGGGCTGCGCTTCTGGAATACGGCACCACCGTCTACATATCCTTTACGTCGCATTGTGACTCCCGCCCGTATACCGGGTGGCTCATGGCTTACGACGCGCGCTCCCTGGCACAAACTTCGGTCATCGACGTCACGCCCAATGGCAACAAAGGCGCCATATGGATGGCGGGTGAGGGCCTGGCTGCCGACTCTACGGGGAACATTTACTTCCTCGATGGCAATGGCACCTTCGACACTAACCTGAACTCGCAAGGCTTTCCCAGCAGCGGCGACTACGGCAACGCCTTTATGAAGCTTTCCAATTCCACCGGCACGCTGACCGTGGTTGATTACTTCAACATGTACGACACCGTGCAGGAATCGGATAGTGACGAGGACCTCGGCTCCGGCGGCGCCATCGTATTGCCCGATCTGATGGACAACAACGGTGGGGTCCACCATCTCGCCGTAGGCGCCGGCAAAGATTCCAACATCTACGTCGTGAATCGCGACAACATGGGAAAATTCAACCCCAATAACGACAGTGCGATCTACCAGGAAATCGACGGCGCGCTACCGGGAGGCGTCTGGGCGAGCCCGGCCTACTTCAATAACACCGTCTATTACGGTGACACGGGCGAGACCCTGAAGGCCTTTCCCATTTCCAACGCGATGCTCGCCACCACGCCAAGTTCGCAGTCGCCGAACCTGTTCATCTATCCGGGGACGACTCCTTCCGTCTCCGCCAATCAAACTTCGAACGCCATCGTTTGGGCGGTCGCCAACACCAACCCGGCTATCTTGTACGCTTTCGACGCCACCAACCTGGCGAACCAGTTGTACAACAGCAGTCAGGCAGGATCGCGCGATCAGTTCGGTCCCGGCAACAAGTTCATCACGCCGGTCATCGCCAACGGCAAAGTGTTTGTGGGAACGCAAACCGGAGTCGCGGTGTTTGGTCTGTTGCAGTAGAGCCGGTCTTCGCGGGAGCTGGTCGCGGCGGCCGGCTCCCCATCCTGATCCTCAAAAAATGTGAGCGATTTTGCTGTGCAGGGAAAATTTTTTCCGCAACGCTGCGTTGACTTGCAAGAAGGGCAAGTGAGCTTGTTATAATCACTCGCTTGGGTGATGCACGTCACGCCGGGCTGTGGCAGTTGTCGCCTTACCCGCACGAAGCTGGGTCCCGATGGGGAGTCGGAGCCCGAACCTGCAGAGTGGAAAGCTTCACATAATGGCCCAGATCTTCCATCGAAGTGCGAATACACTTGCGCGGCTCTCCATCATTGGAGTGGTGGTGATCGTGTCGGTGTTGCTGTGGGCAGCCCTGGAGATGCAACGCTCACCCTATGCCACCTATCAGGACGTGGCCCAGGCGCAACCTGTTCCTTTCAGCCACCAGCATCACGTTGCCGGCGATGGCATCGATTGCCGCTATTGTCATACCTCGGTGGAAAATTCCAGTTTTGCCGGTATTCCTCCCACTAAAACCTGCATGAACTGTCATTCGCAGATCTGGACCAACGCTCCCATGCTGGAGCCGGTGCGCGAGAGCTTTCGCAGCGGCAAGTCGCTGATCTGGACGCGCGTGGACTATCTGCCTGACTTCGTTTATTTCGACCACAGCATTCACGTTAATAAGGGCGTGGGTTGCGCCAGTTGCCATGGCCCGGTGGACAAAATGCCGCTGACCTACGAGGCCAATTCGCTACAGATGGAGTGGTGTTTGAACTGCCATCGTGCGCCGGAGAAATTCCTGCGGCCGCGCGATCAGGTGTTCAACATGGCTTACCAGCAGCCCAGTTCCGACAACAAGGTGAAATTCGAAGGCGCCGAATTTACCGACCAGATTGCCTTGGGCAATGAGTTGAAGCACCGCTATAACATTCGCACGGTTGAGGACATTACTAGTTGCAGTACTTGCCATCGCTGATGCGTGGCTTAAGTTGCGGGTTTCGAGTTCCAAGTTTCAAGAAATACGGCTCGCAACAACTCGAAACTGGAAACTCGAAACTGGAAACTCACGAAGAATGGAAAAAGAGAGTCTGGTAAAAATCGAGGCGGTCTGTCCCAGCAAGATGGAACTCGCTGAGGTGCAGGAAAAGCTCTCGCGCGCCAAGAGCGGCCCGCAATATTGGCGGAGCCTGGAAGAACTGGCGCAGAGCGATGGCTTCTTCGAAATGCTGCACCGCGAGTTTCCGCGGCAGGCGTCGGTGTGGCCTGAGGACGCTTCGCGCCGCGGCTTCCTGAAGCTGATGAGCGCTTCCATGGCGCTGGCCGGCCTTTCCGCCTGCGTCAAGATCCCGCTGGAGCCAATCGTCCCCTACGTGCACCAACCCAGCGAAATCGTATTAGGCAGACCTTTGTTTTTTGCCAGTGCCATGCCGTTCGGTGCTTATGGGGCTCCGGTGCTGGTGGAGAGCCACGAAGGCCGTCCCACCAAGATCGAGGGCAATCCCGAACATCCTGCGGGCTTGGGCGGAAGCGACGTCTTTTCGCAGGCTTCCATCCTCGACATGTACGACCCTGACCGCTCGCAGATCATTACTTATGTCGGCGAGTTAAGGACCTGGAACGACTACGTGCTCGCGCTGCGGGGCGCGTTGAATTCGCAAAAAGCTGTGCAGGGGGCCGGTCTGCGGATTCTCAGCTGTCCTACCAGTTCGCCAACCATGGCCTCTCTGATGGACGAGGTGCAGACGGCATTTCCGCAGTCCAAGTGGGTGCAGTGGGAGCCGGTGAACCGCGACAATGTGCGCGCCGGATCTCAGCTCGCCTTCGGGCAGTACGTGGAAACGCGCTACAACCTGGAGAAGGCAGAAATTATTCTCTCGCTGGATGGCGATTTCCTCTCCAGCGGCTTTCCGGGCTTTCTCTACTACGCCCGTCAGTTCGCGGCGCGACGCAATCCCGATCTCAAAGAAAAGATGTCGCGCTTCTACTCTGTCCAGAGCACGCCGACCAATACCAGCGGCAAGGCCGATCATCGCTTACCGGTGCGGGCTTCGGAAGTGGAGCAACTGGCGCGTGCCATCGCTGCCGGGCTGGGCGCAGGCGGTGGGGGAAGCGTTCCACCGCAATATCAGAAGTTTGTTGCGGCGGTTGTAAAGGACCTTCAGGCGCACAAAGGCGCTGCCGTCGTGATCCCCGGTGATAATCAGCCGCCATCTGTCCATGCGCTGGCGCATGCGATGAATGCCGCGTTGGGCGCCACTGGCAACACGGTCATCTATACCGAATCGGTGCAAGTCAAACCGCAAGACCAGACCGCCGCGTTGAAGGATCTGGTGGGCGAGATGAACGCCGGCAAAGTCGACATGCTGCTGATCGTGGGCGCCAATCCGGTGTACGACGCGCCTCCCGACTTCGGCTTCGCCGATGCCATGGACAAGGTGCCGCTCCGCGTGCAGCACGGCCTCTATCAGGACGAAACCTACGATCACGTTCACTGGCACATTAACGGGACACATTATCTGGAGCAGTGGGGCGACACGCGCGCCTTCGATGGGACAGCTTCCATCGTGCAGCCGCTCATCGCGCCCCTATACAACGGCAAGAGTTCGTATGAGTTCATCTTCGCGCTGGTCGGTTCCGCAGAGACCGCGGGCTACGATGTCGTTCGCAAATACTGGCAGGACCAGGTCAAGGGCGATTTCGATACGGCATGGCGTAAGTCCCTGAACGATGGCTACATCGCCGATACCGCGTTTCCCGCGAAGACAGTCGCATCCAGGGGCGGCAATATTCCTGCGACCAACAGCCTCAGCCCAGACGTGATGGAAGTGATCTTCCGCCGCGATCCGCTGATCTACGACGGCAGCAAGGCCAACAACGGCTGGTTGCAGGAGACGCCTAAGCCGGTCACGAATTTCTGCTGGGACAACGGCGTCCTCATCAGCCCCAACCAGGCGCAGAAGTCTGGGCTGATCACCGGCGACATCATTGAGATCGACGTCAACGGACGCAAGGTAAAAGGCCCAATCTGGCCGCAGCCCGGGCATCCCGACAACTCCATCACTGTCTTTCTCGGGTATGGACGCACCAAGGCCGGGAGGATTGGCACGGACGTAGGTTTCAGCGGCTACAAAATTCGCAGCAGCGATGCTCCGTGGTATGCCGAAACCAAGATCAACAAAGTCGGCGAGGGATTCGGCTTTGCCCATCCGCAGGGCTTCCAATACATCGATTACTCCGACCTGCCCAAGGGCACCGAGCCGCTGAAGAACCGGCACATTATTCGCAAGGCTACTCTGGCGGACTTCATCAGCAATCCCGACTTCGCCCACGAAGGCATCGAGTCGCCCGGGCCGGAGATGACGCTCTACACCAACTATCAGTACACCGAACTGAAGTGGGGAATGACCATCGACATGAACTCCTGTGTCGGGTGCAAGACGTGCATCGTGGCTTGCCAGGCGGAGAACAATATTCCGGTGGTCGGCAAGGAGCAGACGATGCGTGGGCGCCAGATGCAGTGGCTGCGCGTCGATGTGTATTACGAGGGCGGCACCGAGAATCCGAACATGTTCTACCAGCCGATACCGTGTCAGCAGTGTGAGAACGCGCCCTGCGAAGTGGTTTGTCCGGTGGGCGCCACGGTGCACAGTACCGAAGGCCTGAACGACATGGTGTACAACCGCTGTGTCGGCACGCGCTACTGCTCCAACAACTGTCCTTATAAGGTGCGCCGCTTCAACTTCCTGCTCTTCCAGGATTTCACCACGCCGCAATTCAAGATGATGCGCAATCCCGAAGTCAGCGTGCGCAGCCGCGGCGTCATGGAGAAGTGCACGTACTGCATCCAGCGCATCTCGCACGGACGCATAACGGCGGAGAAAGAAAACCGCAAGGTGCGCGACGGCGAAGTGATTACCGCGTGCCAGCAGGCTTGCCCGGCAGGAGCCATTGTCTTTGGCGATCTCAACGATCCCAACAGCCGGGTGTCGAAAATCAAGGCGCAGCAGCGGAATTACAACTTGCTGGAAGATCTGAATACTCGTCCGCGCACTTCGTATATGGCGATTGTGTCGAACCCGAATCCTGAACTTGAACCGTCGGAGCCCAGTTAGCGATGCAGCAGGGACCAGAAGAAAAAACGATTCTGCAGGACGTGCCCTGGCCGGACGAACCACCGGTGATGGCGCCGGGGCAGACGTTCGGCAGCGTAACTGACACCATCGCCGATGCGGTCCTGACGCGCCCTATCGGGCTGGGCTGGCTGTTCGGCCTGTTTGTCGGCATGACGCTGCTGGGCGTGCTGATGGCAGCGGTCACTTACCTGTTCCTGGTGGGCGTCGGCATCTGGGGTATCGAGGTTCCGGTGGCATGGGGCTTCGCCATCATCAACTTTGTGTGGTGGATCGGCATCGGCCACGCCGGCACGCTGATCTCTGCCATTCTGCTGCTGCTCAAGCAAACCTGGCGCAACTCCATCAACCGCTTCGCCGAAGCCATGACGCTGTTCGCCGTGGCCTGCGCCGGCATGTTCCCGCTGCTGCACATGGGCCGTCCCTGGCTGGCGTACTGGATGTTCCCCTATCCCAGCAGCATGGGAGTGTGGCCGCAGTTCCGCAGCCCGCTGGTGTGGGACGTCTTCGCGGTCTCGACCTACGCCACCATTTCAGCCGTGTTCTGGTATGTCGGCCTGGTGCCTGACTTCGCCACCATGCGCGAGAAGGCCACTCACCCCATCGCCAGGAAATTGTATGGACTGTTGGGCATGGGCTGGCGCGGATCGTCACGGCACTGGAAGAATTACGAGGCGCTCTACATTCTGCTGGCCGGCATTGCGACGCCGCTGGTGTTGTCGGTACACACCGTCGTCAGCTTCGATTTCGCGGTGGCCATCATGCCCGGCTGGCATACTACGATCTTCCCGCCCTACTTCGTTGCCGGCGCAATTTACTCCGGCTTTGCCATGGTGCTGGTGCTGGCCATCCCGATTCGCAAGTATTACCACCTCGAAGGGATGATCACCATGCGCCACCTTCAGAACTCGGCCAAGATCATGCTGGCTACGGGTCTGATCGTGGCCTACGGTTACGCCTTCGAGGCTTTCATCGCGTTCTACAGCGGCTCGACTTACGAGCGCTTCATGATGCAGAACCGCTGGTTCGGCCAGTACGCGGTCTTCTACTGGATGCTGATCCTGTTCAACATTCTGATCCCGCAAGTTCTGTGGTTCCCCAAGGTCCGCGCCAAGACAGGATGGCTGTTCCTGATCTCGCTGGTGATCCTGATGGGCATGTGGCTGGAGCGTTTTGTCATCATCGTCACCAGCCTGTCGCGCGACTACCTGCCTTCGTCCTGGGGCCATTACAGTCCCACCCGTTGGGACTATGCGGTGTTCTTCGGGACCATAGGATTGTTCACCACGGCGATGTTTATTTTTATCCGCATCATGCCCGCGATTTCGATCTTTGAAATGCGGACCCTGTTGCCGGAGGCGGAGGTGAAGGCCGAGTGAGTCACGCAGAGCTCGCACCGCCCATCTACGGCCTGCTGGCCGAGTTCGATACCGCGACCGACCTGGTGCACGCCACCCAGGCGGCCTATGCCGCGGGCTATCGCAAGATGGACGCTTACAGCCCGTTTCCTATCGAAGAAGCCAGCGAAGCGGTTGGCTTCCACAAGAGCCGTGTGCCCTTGATCGTGCTGCTCGGCGGCATTCTGGGCGGGGCATCCGGATACGGCTTGCAGTACTGGATTAATTGCATCTCTTATCCGCTGAATATTGGCGGCAAACCTTACCAGTCGTGGCCGGCGTTTATTGTCCCGACCTTCGAATTGACGATCTTGTTCGCCGGACTGTGCGGGGTCTTCGGAATGTTTGCCTTGAACGGCTTGCCTATGCCGCATCATCCGCTTTTCAATGTCGACCGTTTCTCGCTGGTGACTCGCGATAAGTTTTTCCTGTGCGTGGAAGCCGCCGATCCCAAGTTTGATATGGAGGACACGGAGCTCTTCATGCGGAGCCTCGAGCCAGTGTCGATCTCGGAGGTGCCGCATTAAGGAGCGAGCACAGTTCCAAGGGATCGCCGACCCGGTGGAAAGCGCCGTTCGGATGGCGGAAGCACCGTTGACACAGGCTTCACGCGGCTTGCCAGGGTTGGAGTGCGCGTTGCGCACGTTGTATTCACGATGTTTCTTCGGGCGCTTTGTAACAGGGCACCCTTCGACTGCGCTCAGGGCAGGCTCTTTCAGTCGTGCCGAAGAGGCGCTCAATAAGGAGGCGCGGGCTTCAGCCCGCGGCACTTTGTTTCTTCGCGAGGACGTATATCGCGGGCTAAAGCCCGCTCGGGATGATAAAGGGGCCAACTTGTCGGCACGACTGAAGTCGTGCCCTGTTACAAAGCGGGAAGGTGGGTCAGCTGTAAATGCACGCCTGAAGGCGTGCTCCGCCCGTAGCGCAGGCGCCTTGCTCGCCACCCTATTCGTACTGCTGCTGGCGGGATGCCGGCAGGACATGCAGGTGCAGCCCTACCAGCGTCCGCTGGTGGAAAGCGAATTCTATGCCGACCATCGCTCCGAGCGTCCCATCATTTCCGGCACGGTGGCCCGGGGACATCTGGACGCCGACACTTATTTCTACACCGGCAAAATCGGCAGCAACGATGGCGACTACCTGCCCTTTCCCGTCACCGCGGAGGTGATGGCGCGCGGACAACAGCGCTTCAACATTTACTGCGCGCCCTGCCATTCTGAAGTTGGCGATGGCAATGGGATGATTGTGCAGCGCGGCTTCAAACGTCCGCCGTCGTATCACATCGAGCGGCTGCGGCGAGCGCCCATCGGCTATTTCTTCGACGTGATGACCAACGGTTTCGGGGCCATGCCTGATTATTCCGAGCAGGTTCCAGTGGCTGATCGCTGGGCGATAGCTGCCTATATTCGCGCCCTGCAATTGAGTCAACATGCCACGGAGGCTGATGTTCCCTCCGGGGAGCAGGTCGCCAGCACGCCGCCGCCCGGCGTCTTTATCATGCCCGCTTATGACACGCAGGGCGCCAGCACGGCCGCCTCGACTCCGCCGCAGCCACAACCGGCTCCGGCTAAAGGAGAGGCACAGAAGCCATGAGCAACGAATCAGTAAATCTTCGCCAGGCCGACTATGCCGTGCCCGCCGAAGCGGCGAAATGGCAGTACCGCGCGAAGACCGCCGGCATCATCGGAATCGTGCTCTGCATCGTGGGTGCCGTGACTTCGCTCGACCAATTTCTGCGCGGCTATCTCATCGCCTACATGTTCTGGCTGGGACTAAGCCTGGGGTGCCTGGGACTGCTGATGGTGCAGTTTCTCTCGGGAGGCTTCTGGGGCCTCTCGATCCGGCGTGTGCTGGAAGCGTCCAGCAAGTGCCTGCCCCTGATGTTTGTGTTGTTCCTGCCCATCCTGATTTGGCGGAATCATCTTTACGCGTGGATGAGCGACCCTTCGCTGACCGAGCACAACAGTTGGTATCTGCATACCAGCGGCGTTGGCGGCTGGTATGCGCGCTGGATCATCTACTTCGTCATCTGGATCGGGCTCGCTTTCGTTCTTAATAAACGTGGCGACGCCCTGGACAGCCCACCGACCGGTGGCACCCTCCCGCGCTTCCAGGGTCTTAGCGGTCTGGGATTGGTGCTTTACTCTTTGTCGCTCTCGTTTGCGGCGGTGGACTGGGTAATGTCGCTCGATCCGCACTGGGGTTCGACCATTTACGGCCTGATCTTCCTCGCCGGACAGGGACTCTCGGCGCTCGCCTTCAGCGTAATTATGCTGACGCTGCTGACGCGCTACAGCCCTTATCGCGAGATCATCAAGCCCACGCAGTTTCACGATCTGGGCAAGTTAATGCTGGCTTTCGTCATGCTATTCGCCTATTTCTCTTTTTCGCAGTGGCTCATCATCTGGGCCGGCAATCTGCCGGAGGAGATTGGCTGGTACTTGAATCGCATCCGGGGAGGCTGGGGCATCGTCGCGCTGATCATCATCCTCTTCCACTTCGCGTTGCCCTTCGCGCTGCTGCTCTCGCGCGAGCGCAAGCGTGCCGGGAGCCGGCTGATCGGGATCGCCGTATTCCTCATGTTCATGCGGATGGTCGATATCTACTGGTACGTGGTGCCTAATTTTGCCCATGAGCGCGGCCATTTCTATTTGAGCATCTGGTACTTGCTGGTGCCGCTTTCCATCGGCGGGATCTGGCTGACATATTTCTTCTACAACTTCCGGCAGCGGCCGCTGTTGCCGCTCTATGACCCGCAGATACCGAATTTCCTGCATCAAGGATCGGGACATGGCCACTAACCACACCAATTACGATCCTTTGCGCAATCCGCAGGTGGACTACGAGCGCGCCGATTTGAGCGCCAGCGGCATTCTGTGGTTCCTTATCGGACTCTTTATCATCGGCATTTTCATCGAACTGGTGATATGGGGAATGTTCCATTTCATGGCGCGGAGCGAGGCGCTGTTTCCGCAGCCAGCGTTGAATCCGATGAGGCAGGCGCAGCAAGCGCCGCCGGCGGCTGGCGGCTCGCGCTCCGTGTTGCAGAATACGCCAGCGGTAAACCTGGATATTTTTCCGCAGCCGCGCTTGCAAGCGTACGACGCGGGTGAGATGGGCCGATTCGTCAACTCAGAGCAGGAGTTGCTGAATGCGAAGCAGCCATTTGCCGATCCCAGCGGATCGATACATATCCCGGTGTCGCTGGCAATGCAGTTAATTGTGGAGCGGGGATTGCCGGTGCGGCCGAATGCGCCGCCACCGGAGATCAATACGCAGACTGCGGCCGGCAATACGAAGATGCTGGACATGCAAGCTGGGCCGCTGGGAGCGCCTGGCGGTGGGACGAAAACGGCCGCGCCGTCTGAGAACGAAAAGAGCGCCATAGGCGCGAAATAATCCAGCCCAGCACGGAGCCAAGCGGAGGGCTGGGTCAGTGGAAAACGAATTTGAGTCCCGTAGGGACGGCACCAAGCAGGTCCCTCCGCTCGGGCTGAAGCCCTCGGTCGGGATGACACAAGTAGTCGGGGATGACACAGGTAGTCGGGATGACACGGTAATTGGATGTAATGCTGTGAAGACCTTTGTACAACTCGCGATCTTGCTGACGGTGACGACGGTTGCTTTTGCGCAGCCACCCTCATCCTTCCAGGACAAGAGCTCTTCGCAGCCCGCGTCGCAGGTTCGTCCGGCCGAACTGGCAAATGTCGGCATCGATCAGCGGCTCAATCAACAGATCCCGCTCGATCTCGAATTGAAGGACGAGACCGGCAATACGGTTAAGCTGGGTGACTATTTCCACTCGGGACGCCCGGTGATCTTGAACCTGGTGTATTACACCTGCCCCATGCTTTGCGGCGAAGAACTGGCCGGCGAGGCCAGTGCGCTGAGTATGTTGAAGTTCACGCCCGGCAATGAGTACGAGGTTGTGTCGGTAAGCTTCAATCCGGACGAAACGCCGAAGGACGCGGCAGCGGCGAAGCAGACTTACATTGCTCGCATCAACGAGCATCTGGAGCGTAAGACCAACGGTGACGGCTGGCACTTTCTGACCGGCCAGCAGCCGCAGATCAAACAACTGGCTGATGCGGTGGGATTTCATTATCGTCGCGATGCGGCCAGCGGACAGTTCATTCACGCGACCGGCATCATGGTGGTGACGCCGGCGGGCAGGATTGCCCAGTACTACTACGGCGTGGAGTTCTCGCCCAAAGACATTCGCCTTGGTTTGATCGAGGCATCGCGCGGCAACATCGGCAACGTAGTGGACGAGGTGCTGCTGTACTGCTATCACTATGACCCGAAAACCGGACGGTACGGCGCCGTGGTCACCAACATTATGCGTTTGGCGGGAGCTGCCACCATGCTGATCCTCGGCGGATTTCTCATTGTGATGTTCCGCCGCGATTCGCACGGCAGCAAGAAGGAAACAGGACGGGCCTGATCGATATGTGGAAGAACCTCCCACTTTTTCCGGAGCGTGCCTCGGCTTTGGCATGGCAGGTGGACGGACTTTATTTTCTGCTGATCGCGGTGTCGGCGTTTTTCACGCTGCTGATCTTTGCCGTGATCTTCGTACTTTGCGGTGAAGTATCGCCGCTCGGTCCATCCGCATCCGGTGCAGATTGACGGCTCGCTCCCGCTGGAACTGGCGTGGACGCTGATTCCGCTGGGCATCTGCATGATCTTCTTTGCCTGGGGCTCGCTCATCTATTTCCAGGAAGCGCGTCCGCCCAAAGGAGCGATGGAAGTTTATGTAGTCGGCAAGCAGTGGATGTGGAAGTTTGAGCATGAAACCGGGCAGCGCGAGATCAATCAGCTGCACGTGCCGATCGGTCGCGACGTCAAGCTGGTGATGAGTTCGCAGGATGTGATCCACAGCTTCTTCGTGCCGGCGTTCCGGGTAAAGGCTGATGTGCTGCCCGGCCGCTTCACGGAAATCTGGTTTCATCCGACGAAACCCGGGACTTATCATCTGTTCTGCTCGCAGTATTGCGGTACCGACCACTCCGCAATGATCGGCCAGGTAATCGTGATGGAACCGGTGGCATTCCAGGCGTGGCTTAGCGGAGGCGAATCCACGGGCTCGCTGGCGGCCAACGGGCAGCAACTGTTTCAGCAGCTGGGTTGCGCCACCTGCCACCGCTTCGATACTCAGGGCCGCGGCCCGAATCTGGTGGGACTGTTCGGCAAGCCGGTGCAATTGGAGGATGGCCGCACTGTAACCGCCGACGAAAATTATCTTCGCGAGTCGATTTTGAATCCCGGCGCCAAGATTGTGGCTGGTTTCAAGCCCATCATGCCAAGCTTCCAGGGGCAGGTTTCCGAGGAAAGTTTGATGGCGCTGGTGGCCTACGTTAAGTCGCTGGCGCAACCGCAACAGAATGAGCAGGGGAGCAATCCTGTGCCGGCTCCCGAGACAGCAAGCACGCGATGACGTACAAGCAGGTCCCAGAACCCGAAGGTGTGTGACATGGCAACCGCCGTACAAACTGTCGAACGCGAGAACTACCTGAATTCGAACTACGGCATCAAGTCGTGGCTGCTGACGACAGACCATAAGCGCATCGCGCTGCTTTACCTGGTCTCGATCACCGCCATGTTCTGGATTGGGGGCTTCTTCGCCATGCTGATCCGCCTGGAGTTGCTGACTCCGGCGGGCGACATGGTTTCGTCCGACACCTACAACAAGCTGTTCACGATGCACGGGATCATCATGGTGTTTTTCTTCCTGATCCCGTCGGTGCCGGCGACGCTGGGTAATTTTCTGATTCCCTTGATGGTGGGCGCCAAGGATCTGGCATTTCCGCGCGTGAACCTGCTGAGCTGGTATATCTACATGCTCGGCGCCATTACTGCGCTGACGGCGATGGTCACCGGCGGCGTCGATACCGGTTGGACGTTCTACACACCGTTCAGCACAACCTATTCCAATACACATGTAATCGGCGCAGCAGTCGGGATATTCATTACCGGGTTCTCGTCCATCCTTACTGGATTGAACTTCATTGTCACGATTCATCGCATGCGCGCGCCGGGCATGACGTGGCGGCGCTTGCCGTTGTTCTGCTGGTCGAATTACGCGGCCGCGCTCATCATGGTGCTGGGCACCCCGGTCATCGCGATTACGCTCCTGCTGGTTGCGCTGGAACGCGCTTTCAATATCGGCATCTTCAATCCCCAACTTGGCGGCGACCCGCTGCTGTTCCAGCACCTGTTCTGGTTCTATTCGCATCCGGCGGTCTACATCATGATTCTGCCGGGCATGGGCGTCATCAGCGAGGTTGTAACCTGTTTCTCGCGCAAACGCGTCTTCGGCTACGAATTCGTCGCCCTGGCCTCGATTGCCATTGCGGTGCTTGGCTTCCTGGTCTGGGCGCACCATATGTTTGTCGCCGGCATCTCGGTGTACGCCGCGCTGGTGTTTTCGCTGCTCAGCTATCTGGTCGCTATCCCGTCGGCGGTGAAGGTCTTTAACTGGACGGCGACGATGTACAAGGGGGCAATCCGTTACGACACCCCGATGCTCTACGCCTTCGGTTTCATCGGCCTGTTTACGGTGGGCGGCCTGACCGGCGTTTTCCTGGCTTCGCTGGGCCTCGACGTACACGTTCACGACACCTACTTTGTGGTGGCCCACTTCCACTACGTCATGGTGGGCGGCATGGTGATGGCCTACATGGCGGGACTGCACTTCTGGTGGCCCAAAATTTCCGGCCGCATGTATCCCGAAGCCTGGGCCAAGCTGTCGGCGCTGCTGGTGTTCGTTGGCTTCAATACGACGTTTTTCCCGCTCTTCATTGCCGGCTACATGGGGTTGCCGCGCCGCTACCATGCGTATCCGCCGGAGTTTCAGGTGCTGAATGTGCTTTCCACCGCGGGAGCGTCGATCCTTGCCGTGGGCTATGTTTTGCCGATGATCTACTTCCTGTGGTCGCTGCGTTACGGCGAACCGGCGCCGCCGAATCCGTGGAATGCCGTTGGCCTGGAGTGGATGACGCCGTCGCCGCCGCCTACCCACAACTTCGATGAGACGCCGATTGTGACTTGGGAAGCTTACGACTACGAGCATCAGCCGCAAGAGGAGGTCACCGTTGGCCACTAGCGATATCCAGGTCGCTGAGCACGCGCTGCAACACCACTTTGCCGACATGGAGCAGCAGCAGGAAACCTCCACCTTCGGCATGTGGATGTTTCTGCTGACGGAAATCATGTTCTTTGGCGGCCTGTTCTGCGCGTATCTGGTGTACCGCGCCTCCTACTACCAGGCATTCGTGGAAGGCAGCCAGAAGATGAACATCACGCTGGGTGCGACGAACACAGCGGTGCTGATCTGCAGTTCATTGAGTATGGCGCTGGGCGTTCGCGCTGCCCAGATGGGCAAACCGAAGCTGATGGCTGTTCTGCTGCTGATTACCATCGTCTTCGGATTGGGCTTCCTCGGCATCAAGGCGGTCGAGTATCACGAACACTGGGAGCATCATGAGTTCCCCGGGCCGACTTTCCACTTTGAGACGGGAGACGCCGCACACCCGGCGACCGATCCGGTGCATACCGAGATTTACTTCTCGCTGTACTGGGCGATGACGGGATTGCACGCTTTGCACATGGTGATCGGCGTTGGCCTGGTCACCTGGATCATCATTGCCGGCCTGGGCGGCGCCTATAGCCGCTCCTATTTTACCCCGGTGGAAAATGTCGGCTTGTACTGGCACTTTGTCGATTTGGTTTGGATTTATTTATTTCCGCTGCTTTATTTGATCAGCAAGAAGCATGGTGGTGGCTAATGGCGAAGCCTACGGAAGAACATTTCGATCCCATGTCCCACGTGGTGCCGATGAGTCTTTACGTGACCATCTGGGCGGCTTTGATGGTCTTCACGGGCATTACGGTGTTCGCGGCAAGCGTGGAATTGGGCGTATTCAATATCGTGGTGGCGCTGCTGATTGCGACCATCAAGGGCACCCTGGTGGTCCTGTTCTTCATGCATCTGCGCTACAGTACGAAGCTGACGATGGTGACCGTAGTGGCTGCGATCTTCTTCCTGCTCATCCTGTTTTCACTCAGCATGACCGATTACCTGACCCGGGCCTGGTCCACCAGTATCCGCTAAGACGCTCGGCGCACAGAACGCGCGGGAAATTTCGGCGAAGCTGGGGCATGTCTTACTCTGTGGTATAACGAATCGCAACCGCTATTTATGTGCCACATTGTGGGATATTACGGGCCGGTCAATACCTGGGTACTTCCCAAAATTACTTTGTCCGGTTTCATCATCCTGTAACAAAGATGCATGTAACCTACGTACGTGATTCCTACATATGACAGCTCTATGCCTACGGTCGGCTACAATACAGCCGTGAAGCAAACCATCTTTGTTGTGGAAGACGACGCCGATATTTTGCGTCTGGTGCGGCACCATCTGGAGGCCGCCGGCTATGGCGTTCGCACTTTCACCGCTACCGCAGGAGTCGTTGCAGAGGCCGAAAAGCAGGCTCCATCGCTATTTCTACTGGACATTATGGTCCCTGGAGGCGACGGACTGGAACTCTGCCGGCGCATCCGCCAGACGTCGTCGCTGACCATGGCGCCGGTGATTTTTCTGACCGCCAAAACCAGCGAGTCGGACCGGGTCATCGGTCTGGAGATGGGCGCCGACGACTATATTCCCAAGCCGTTCAGCCCGCGCGAACTGGTGGCTCGGGTGCGGGCCGTGCTGCGGCGATTCGAACGTCCTCTCGCGCCTGCCATCGTGAAGGCGGGCGACATCGAAATCGATAGCGGCGGCATGACCTTGATGGTCCGCGGTCAGCTGACACAAACCACGGCCACGGAGTTCCGTCTGCTGGAATATCTGGCCCGGCATCCCGGCCGGGTGTTCACGCGCGATCAGTTGCTCGACGCAGTCTGGCGCGATACTCACTACGTCACGCCGCGCTCGGTGGACGTCTATGTGCGCCGCATTCGTGAGAAAATCGAGGAGAATCCTGACGAGCCGCGTTATTTGAAGACGGTTCGCGGAGCGGGCTACCGCTTCGAAATTCCCAAGTCGTAAGAGCGGCAAACCGTGAAGAGTCGCATCTTCGTCAAGTTGTTCCTCGCGGCCCTGGTGGTGATTGCCGCGTGCACGGTCTCGCTCGATTTGCTGATTGGCCACACCTGGGAGAGCATGCTGCGACGCGAGGTTGAAACCTCTTTGCGGCAGAAGACGGAGATGTTCGCTTCCCGGGTTGAGGGCGCGCCGCCAAGCTCCCTGAAAAAAATAACCGAACAGGCAGCGCAAGCGGCGGGGGCGCGGGTCACGGTCATTGACGCGGCCGGGAAGGTGCTGGCCGATTCCGAGGCTGACCCGAGCGAGATGGAAAACCACGCGGGGCGGCCGGAGTTTGCATCGGCATTACACGGGCAGGAGGGAAGTTCCACGCGCCTCAGCAAGACGCTCGGCGTGGAATTGCTGTATGTGGCCGCGCCAATTGCCGGTGGCGCAGTGCGCATGGCGTATCCCCTAAGCTCGATTCGCGCCGCCAATCGCGAAATTCGCCGTGACCTCATCGGAGGCTCGGCGGTCGCCGGACTGCTGGCGCTGCTGCTGAGCTTCATCGCGACCCAATCGATTGGCAGGCGATTACTGCGCATCACGGATTTTGCGGAACGTGTGGCGGCGGGCGACCTGTCGGCGCGAATTCAGGAGGAAGCAGGCGACGAGATTGCGCATGTGGCGTCGGCGCTGGATAAGACCGCGCGCAAGCTGGAGGAAGGCTTCAGTGCGGTCGAACACAGTCGTCAGACATTGGAGACGCTGTTGAACTCCATGCAGGAAGCCGTGATCGCGGTGGCCGAGGACGACCGGGTACTGTGGGCGAACCAGCGCATGGAGCGTCTGCTGCCGAGCGGCGTGCGGCTGGGGGCTCCGTTGGTGCAATCGGTGCGCGACCCGGAAATCCTGGCGTCGGTACAAACCGCCCTCACTACCCGCGACGTGACCATGGCGCGTGCGGCCAAGATTTTTTCCGGCCGCGTCTTCGATGTGACTGCGGCTCCCATGCCGGGCGGCGGCGCGGTAGCAGTGCTGCATGACCAGACAGATATTGAGCGAGTGGAGAAGACGCGGCGCGACTTCATCGCTAACGTTTCGCATGAGCTGCGCACGCCGCTGACTTCCATTCAAGGCTACGCCGAAACCCTGTTGGAAAGCCGGGGCATGCCCCCCGACCTTCGGGAGTTCGTGGAGATCATCCGCAAAAATGCCATGCGAATGGCGCGTCTTACGGAGGACCTGCTGGTGCTGGCGCGGGTGGAGTCAGGCGAGCAGAAGCTCAACTTCCAGAGCGCGATGCCGAAGCAGTTGCTGGACGACGCGGTGCAGACGTTTCGTGAGCTGGCGTCCACTCGTGGCATTGAACTCTCGGTGATGAACACCGCTTCCTCCCCGGTCTCGGTGGACCGCGATGCCATTCACCAGGTGTTTACCAACCTGATTGACAACGCACTGAAGTATGGCAATCAGGGCGGCAAGGTGCTGGTCGGGGCCTGCGAATCGGAAGAAGGCGTACAGTTTTATGTTCGCGACTTCGGCTCTGGCATCTCCAGCGAGCACCTGACCCGCCTGTTCGAACGCTTCTACCGCGTGGACAAGGCGCGTTCGCTCGAATCGGGAGGCACGGGTCTCGGTCTGGCCATCGCCAAGCACGTGGTGCGGGCACACTCCGGCACAATTCACGTCGAAAGCGAGTTGAACCACGGCTCTACGTTTTACTTCACGCTGCCGCGGCAGATTGTGCCGGTGCCGGTGTAAGGAACGCGATACTTCCTGATGTTCGCTCCACGTTGCTCCCACCTGATGACCGCCTGAACGTAGCAGTTCGAATACGGCCGGCCTGTGAATTAAAAGGAACTTAACCGGAATTTCATGGAGAATTCACAAGCGCAGGCTATTCTTCGTTCTAACAGGCGATTCTTCACCCAATCAGCCCCCTGCCCGACTTCGTCGCCGGTTCGCGAGAGCTCGGCTCAATCGTGGCGCAGCGTGTAACAACTTATGAGAGCAGAATGAGTTCAGCCGAGACTGTCCCCCCCAGCCCCGAAGCAATTTGCACACAGTTACAAGAGCAGACGTTGCAGGCTTGCCGAGTGGCGAGAATTGCAGCCGGAATTGTTGCGGAGGGAATAGCGACGGGAGTGTCGTCTGTCCTCGACGGTGTGCGGGAGCGCGAGAAGGAACTTGATAATCTGGACCGCGTTATCGATCAGGGAGTGACTTCCGTTATCACGCAAGTCAGCCCGGAACATGCGCGCGAATTATTGGCGTGCATGAAGTTCATCATCGATCTGGAGCGCATTGGCGACCTGCTGCTGAATTGCAGCAACCGGGCGGCGGCGGTTGGCAGCCGCATCGAGTTGCAGGACATTCGCGATCTGACGGTGATGGCGTCGCGACTGGAGAAGATGCTGGCCGACGTGCACGACGCGTTCAGCCAGCGCGACCTGAATCGCGCGCTGGCGGTATTACGCTCCGATGCCGAGCTGGACCGCTTGCGAAATTTGATATTTTTGCGGCATCTGGAAAATCACGACGGCATGCCGCGGCAGGAGAGCTTCCACGTGTTGTTCATGACGCAAGCCCTGGAGCGGGCCGGCGATCACGCCAAGAACCTTGCTGAGGAGGTTTGTCACCTGGTCAGCGGACACAGCGTTCGCCACGTATTGCGCACCTATGACAAGCCAATGGAGCAAATGTTCATCGAAGATCTCAAGCGGCGGCAGAAGAACCTGGGCTAGTTGGAATCGCAATTTGTTGGATAATTGTTGTCCCTCTCGCAAGTCCCTCAATCAAAGTGGTTTGCGGCCACGTTAGTGCTTGTCTTCACGCGAAATTCACTACGATGTAACAAAGTTGTAACAATTCGGGCGTAGAACCACGATTGGGCTAATTTCGCAATAATTCAGGAGGAAACTACGTGATTCGCTCCCTCAGGGTGCTTCTCTGCATCGCTGTGCTTGCGAGCTGCGCGTTGGCGCAGTCAACCTTGAATGGCGCCGGCGCCACCTTCCCCTACCCGATTTATTCCAAGTGGTTTAACGAATACCACAACGAACACTCAAACATTCAGATCAATTATCAGTCGATCGGCAGCGGCGGTGGCATTCGCCAGGTGCAGGCCGGTACGGTTGATTTCGGAGCGACGGATGGTCCCATGACCGATGAGCAAATTGCTCAGTCCAAGGTCAAGGTCCTGCACGTTCCGACGGTCCTGGGCGCCGTGGTGCCCGCTTACAACATCAAGGGAATAACCGGCGATGTGAAGTTTACGCCCGATGTGCTGGCGGACATCTACCTGGGAAAGCTTACGAAGTGGAATGACCCCAGGATTACGAAGATCAATCCTGGAATGAACTTTCCTGACATGAACATTACGGTGGTGCACCGTTCGGATGGCAGCGGCACATCGTACATTTTTACTGACTATCTTTCGAAGGTCAGTGACGAATGGAAGAACACAGTGGGCAAGAACACTTCGGTGAAGTGGCCGGTGGGCATCGGGGGCAAGGGCAATGAGGGTGTTGCAGGCTCGATCCGGCAGCTGCCAGGATCTATCGGCTACATCGAATTGATCTATGCTTTGCAGAATAAGATTCCGTTCGGCAGCGTCCAGAATTCCTCGCACAACTTCATCAAGGCCAGCCTGGCGAGCACGACCGCGGCGTCCGATGGCGTGAAGATGCCGGCTGACTTCCGGGTGTCGATCACCAATCCTCCGGGCAAGGATGCCTATCCCATCGCCAGCTTCACCTGGCTGTTGATTCCGACCAATCCTGGGGACCAGAATAAGGGAAAGATTTTGAAGGACTTCTTGTTCTGGATGCTTGATAAAGGCCAGGGTATGACGGAAGCGTTGTCGTATGCGCCGCTGCCGAAGGAAGTTGTGGCGAAAGAGAAAGCGGCGATTACCTCGCAGGTGAAGCCGTAGAAGGAAGCCACGAGCTCCGAGCCGCGAGCAGCCAGCTACTGGATGTCGGTAACCCACCCCTCGGCATGTACAACAGAGTGCGCAAAGAAACGGCTTGATTGCGAATCGAACCAGCTAGTAGCTCGTGGCTCGCGGCTGCTTTAACGCCGCTCTAACAAATGTCTGATAACGTCGATCCCATGAACTCGCCCGGATCTTTTGAGGGGCATCCCAAGCCGGTCACGGCAATGCCAACGCTTGCCAAGGTGGATGCCGGGCGGCACGGAGGGAAGCCGGGCGCAGCTCTGGAGAAGATCAGGAGTTCCTATCCCGCCAGCAGCCGGATTCCAGACGAGATCTTCCGCTGGATCATCGTGCTGAGTGCGGTCTCGGTATTTGTCATTGTGCTGCTGGTGGTTTGGGAACTGGTGGACAAGTCAAGGCTGTCGCTGCACCAGTTTGGCATCAAGTTTTTCTACGGGCATGACTGGGACCCGAACAACGACAGCTTCGGGGCAATGCCGTTCATCTACGGGACGCTGGTCTCGTCGTTGCTGGCACTGCTGCTGGCGGTACCGCTTTCCATCGGCGTAGCGGTCTACATAACCGAGATGTGTCCTCAGCGCCTGCGGGCGATCATCTCGTTCCTGGTGGAGTTACTGGCGGCGATTCCCAGCGTGATTTACGGATTGTGGGGCATCTTTGTTCTGGCGCCGCTGCTGCGCGATTACGTCGAGCCGTTTCTGGCCAAGACGCTGGGCTGGACAGGATTGTTTACCGGCCCGATGTATGGGCTGGGCATGCTGGCGGCGGGAATCATACTGGCAATCATGGTCGTTCCCGTCATCGCGTCGATCACGCGTGAGGTGATGACGGCGGTGCCGCAGAACCAACGTGAGGCGGTGCTGGCTCTCGGGGCCACGCGCTGGGAGATGATTCGCATGGGCGTGCTGCGGAACGCGCGAATCGGCATTGTGGGCGGAGTTATTCTGGGACTGGGCCGAGCGCTGGGAGAGACCATGGCTGTGACCATGGTTATCGGCAACCGGCCAGAGGTCGCCAAATCATTGTTTGCGCCCGGCTACACCATGGCCAGCGTTATCGCCAACGAATTCTCCGAGGCCTCAGGCGATATGTACCTCAGCGCGCTGGTGGAAATCGGCCTGGCGCTGTTCATCGTGACGTTGATTGTGAATGCGCTGGCGCGTTTGCTGGTGTGGAGCATCACCGGCGGAAGTGCGAGGCCACGTGCCTAACTCTCTGCCCGCATCCACCTCGCAGGAAGTCAGTCTGTGGCGCCGGCTCACGGACTGGGGCGCAACTGGCTTCGCCATCCTGGCAGCCATTCTGGTGCTGGTCCCACTGCTTGCTATTTTTGTGTACCTGGTCATCAAGGGCGTCGGCTCGGTCAACTGGGCGTTCCTCACGCAGACTCCAAAGCCTCCGGGTGAAGCCGGCGGAGGAATGGCGAACGGCATCGTGGGTACAGGGCTGATTCTCGCGGTAGCCAGTGTGATCGGTATTCCCCTGGGGATAGGCTCAGGCATCTACCTGGCGGAGTACGGACGCAATCGCTTCGGTGACGTGATTCGCTTCACCGCCGATGTGTTAAATGGCGTGCCTTCGATCGTAGTCGGCATTACGGTGTACTCGCTGATCGTGATCCGGCAGAAACATTTTTCGGCATTTTCCGGCGGGGTGGCGCTGGGCATCATGATGATTCCCACGGTGGCGCGGGCCACCGAAGAGATGCTGCTGATGGTGCCGAACGTAATTCGCGAAGCTGCGTATGGGCTGGGCATACCGCGCTGGCGGACGACGCTTTCCATTACTCTGCGTACCGCTTCGGCGGGCGTCATTACCGGTTGCATGCTGGCCTTTGCCCGCGTGGCCGGGGAAACCGCGCCGCTGCTGTTCACTGCATTCGGAAACCAGTTCTGGAACCTGAAGCTGAACCAGCCAACCGCCGCACTGTCATTGCAGGTTTACACTTATGCTATCTCCCCTTATGACGATTGGCACAAGCAAGCCTGGGCGGGATCGCTGATTCTGATCCTGCTGATCGTAGGTGCAGTGGCGGCGGTGCGCATCACCACCAGCCGGGGAATGATGAAGGGAAGTTAGAGAGCTCGTATGGGCGTGGGAATCGAAGTACGCGGACTGAATGCGTGGTACGGCAAGAACCAGTCGCTGAACTCCATCGACATGAGCGTGCCGGCCAACCATGTGACCGCCGTGATTGGTCCGTCGGGCTGCGGGAAGAGTACGTTCGTGCGTTGCCTGAACCGGATGCATGAGACGATTCCAGATGCGCGCGCCGAAGGTTCGGTGAAAGTCGGCGAGATGGATGTGTATGGCAGCGGATCGGATCCGGTTGACGTGCGGCGTCGCATTGGCATGGTGTTCCAGAAACCGAATCCGTTTCCTACCATGTCTATTTTCGATAACGTCGCGGCGGGCCTGAAGCTGAACGGCTTCCGGAACCGGAAGCAGACTCACGAACTGGTGGAACGCTCGCTGAAGCTGGCGGCTTTATGGGAGGAAGTGAAGGACAACCTGCATAAGAAGTCAGGGGCAAGCCTGTCTGGCGGTCAGCAGCAGCGGCTTTGCATAGCCCGAGCGCTCGCCGTCGAGCCCGAAGTGCTCCTGATGGATGAGCCCGCGTCGGCTTTGGATCCCATCTCTACCAGTAAGATCGAGGAACTCATATTTCAGTTGAAGCAGCACTACACGGTCGTTATCGTGACTCATAATATGCAACAGGCGGCGCGGGTCGCCGAGCTTACCGGATTTTTCCTGATGGGAAGCCTCATCGAGTACGACAAGACGGAGAAAATCTTTACCACCCCCGCCGACAAGCGGACGGAAGATTATGTGACAGGCAGGTTTGGATAATGCGCAGCCGCTTTCAGCAGGGACTAGACGACTTAAAAGAGAAGCTCTTGCGGATGGGAGGCCTGGCGGAGCAGGCCATCGACCGTGCTACCGAGGCGTATCGCACCCGTGACAGCAAGTTCTGCCAGATGGTACTGGCGGGCGAGAGTGCCATCAACGACGCCGAGCGGGAAATTGACGAGCAGGCGCTGGATCTGCTGGCCATGCAGCAGCCGATGGCGATCGATCTGCGCTTCATTCTCGCAGTCCTCAAGATCAATGCCGACCTGGAGCGCGTGGGCGACCAGGCAGTCAACATCGCGCAGCGCGTGCTCGACTTAATCAGCGAGCCGGAGATCGACTTGCCGGTCGATATCCCGCGCATGGCCGACGGCGTCAGCACCATGGTGCAGCGCGCGCTGGAGGCGTTTCTCGATGGCAAGGCGGAAGTGGCCGAAGCGGTGCTTCAGATGGACGGCATCGTTGACCGCATGAAGGATGAGGCCTTCGTGGTTCTGGTGCAAAAGATGCACGATGAACCGTCATGCACGCGCCAGGCGCTGGATGTTTTGCTCATCGCGCGCAACCTGGAGCGCATCGCCGACCACGCCACCAACATTGCCGAGGACGTGATCTTCTGGGTACGCGGCGCGGATGTGCGGCATGGTGGGGCGCACTACCGGGAATGAGTGTCAGTTACATCTCGTCGAGGGTAGTGAGCACCTCGTGATAGAGCTCGGGACTGACCCAAAATCGTGCTTTCGTTATCAACTCGTCTAGTACTGGCTTTACGCACTCAATCAGGTGCGCCTGTTTGGCTTCTGCCAACACTCCAAGTAAGCCTGTTATCCGTAACCCGAATGTTTTCGCGGCAGCGCGTCCAAGCTTTTCATCGACAAGCAACAAATTGGCCTTGCGTTCCAAGGCAAGGACAATGGCTTCGGCTTCTCCAGCATCGAGGCTGCCGCGAAGCTGCAATACCAGCTCCTCGTTTTTGGGACTCTCCGTTACCGGCCACGAGCTGGAGGCCAGGCCAACTCCTTCAGACGAATCGCCCCTCAAGACGTTTAGCTCGGCGTATACGGCTGGCGGAATCAGCACCTGCCCGTAGAGGGAAGCCAAGAGGTCGAGGCGGCGTACACGGACAAGGTTCAGGATTGGCGAGGTGTCTGAAACTACGATCAAAGTCGACCCAACTCGCGCAATGTGCGAATGTCCTCGCGAAACTCTTCTACGCCATAATGGATGGGAATTTGTCGGTCCGCGAGCAGAGCTTGGAAGGCGAGCTGATCCATATCGGCAAGATGACTTGCCTGTGCCAATGTCAGCCGCTCTTGCTGGAACAAGGTCAAGGCGAGCTCGCGCTTCAGCTCAGGTCCACTGATGTGGGCTGCCGCAAGCACTTCGTCTGGAATAGTTACCGGCATATGCAGTCAGCAAGACCTTTCTCTGAGCCACTATGATATATCACAATATTGCTCGCAATGATGCAGGGCATGAGCGCATCTTGCCACCGTGTCCAGTGAATTTTCCTCTCCGCCACGCCTCTGCTCGCGTTACCATATCTCGGGCTAGTCACCCCGTGGGGTGATAGCAGTCACCGCCGGACTGCCAAGCAGTCACTGCCAGATTGCCAGCCGAGGACTTAAATAATGTCGGCTTCAATGCAAGTTCGCCCTGGTCTGCTGGCGAACGGTTTTATCGCTGTATCGGCCCTAAGAAGAGTTGTAAGGTTCGAGGAGGACCTATGAGTGCTGGAATTACCACCACTACCGGAATCAAGACTCCGGCCAATTACATCACTGAAATAATGGCGCTGGTAAAGGCCAAGAACCCGGCCGAGCCCGAATTTCATCAGGCTGTGCAGGAAGTACTTGAGTCTCTACGCCTGGTGCTGGAAAGACATCCGGAATACATCTCCGCGAAAATTCTTGAGCGCATCACCGAACCTGAGCGCCTCATCATGTTCCGCGTGCCATGGTTTGACGACCAGAACAATGTGCAGGTCAATCGCGGCTTCCGCATCGAGATGAACAGCGCTATCGGCCCCTACAAGGGCGGTCTGCGCTTCCATCCCTCGGTCAATCTTGGCATCCTGAAGTTCCTGGCCTTCGAGCAGGTCTTCAAGAACTCGCTGACCACGCTGCCCATGGGCGGCGGCAAGGGCGGTTCGGACTTCGATCCCAAGGGCAAGAGCGACAACGAAGTGATGCGCTTCTGCCAGAGCTTCATGACCGAGCTGTGCCGGCACATCGGGCCGGACACGGACGTTCCCGCCGGCGACATCGGCGTGGGCGGACGCGAGATTGGCTATCATGTTCGGCCAGTACAAGCGCATCGTGAACGAATTCACCGGCGTACTGACCGGCAAGGGCCTGCACTGGGGTGGTTCGCTGATTCGTCCGGAAGCCACCGGCTACGGCTGCGTGTATTTTGCAGAAGAGATGCTGAAGACCCGCAAGGAGACGCTCGACGGCAAGATCTGCCTGGTCTCCGGCAGCGGCAACGTCTCGCAGTACACGGTCGAGAAGCTGCTTCAGCTGGGCGCGAAGCCGGTCACGGTTTCCGACTCCGACGGCGCCATCTACGATCCCGACGGCATCAATGCCGAGAAGCTGGCCTGGGTCATGGAACTGAAGAACACCAAGCGCGGCCGCATTCGCGAGTACGCCGATCAGTACAAGAAAGCGATCTTCATGCCGACCGATCTGAAGCTGGGCTACAACCCGCTTTGGAACATCAAGGCCGACTGCGCTTTCCCGAGCGCGACGCAGAACGAAATCAACGCCAAGGACGCGACCAACCTCATCAACAACGGGTGCAAGGTGGTTGCCGAAGGCGCCAACATGCCGAGCACGCTGGAAGCCACCAAGCTGTTCCTGGAGGCGAAAGTCCTCTATGGTCCGGCCAAGGCGGCGAATGCGGGCGGTGTGGCCACGTCGGGCCTCGAGATGTCGCAGAACAGCGCACGGCTGAGCTGGACGCGCGAGGAAGTGGACCACAAGCTGCACAACATCATGAAGGCGATTCACAAGACCTGCTTCGAGACCGCCGAGACCTACGGCACTCCGGGCAATCTGGTGAACGGCGCCAACATCGGCGGCTTCCTGAAGGTCGCCAATGCCATGCTGGACCAGGGACTGGTGTAGTCTCGGGTTCAGGCTTGGAGTATCATGCGGGGTGGGCGCAAGCCCACCCCGCAGTCGTGAACGACCCGATCAAAGTCCAAGCTGATCGCGCATGACAAGCTTGGCAATCTCTCCCTGGCGGCGGACGTAACGATTTTGGCATCGGTATTTACCTAAAATGAGAACGGCACCAAGGGCCGGTCGGAATACTCGGAGTCTAGAACTCGGAACAGCAGATGGGTCCCCAATTCGAAACATCAGCGTTATCCGCAACGGCGACGGATGTCACAGCGGCATCCACACTAGCCGGTTTTCCCAGTCCGCCGCATCCGATGCCAGCCAAATAGTCAGGATTTCATCGATTGCTGTTGCAAGGTCGAGAGTCTGCGGAACGAGGAATACGCCAGGGCTTGTTTCCCAGCGTCCCTGAAAGCGCGAAAATGGGCAGGCATTGTGCCGACGTCGTGCGAAACGAGTACCCGCTGTTGTTCCGCCGCCAGCGCCAGTACTTGGGAGTCAGTCATGCTCCGCAATCCCGCCGCATGTGCGGTCAGGAAGTCCACCGTCGGCTCACGGCGGAGGACTCCGGTCAGGATGGCTTTGTTAAGATCGGCGTCGGCGAGGAACCGGACCCTCACGAGGGCCGGGCGGAGTGCAGTTCGTCGCGAGCGCGCATCAGCTTCTTGCGAAGATCGACTGGCAGGGGTTCGGCATGGCGCCTTCCCTCCATCCACTTTTCGTTCTGCCGAAGCAGGTAGGCGTCGATGTCGCTCTGGTGTGCGAGGTAATACGCAATCGCGCCGTAGACCTCTTCCAGCCGAAGGACGTCGAAATTCTGGCAAATGGTTTCCGCAGATTCGCCGCGTCCGAAGGCATCGACGATCGACTCAAGGGAGACCCGCGTCCCTGCGACGTAGTAGTTGCCATCCCGCTCTTCGATATATTCCTTCGCCATCCTCCTTACTTTACTCCATTGGGAGACGGGCTCTGGGCAGGCGAAGGGGCGCTGCGGTATGGAATTGGAAACTCTGCGCAGGGCAGAGTGGAAAAATCAGAGAACAAATCAACTGGTTACGCTAGAAGCGTCTATCCTTCCTCATTAGCATCGTGGCATCACACACATCTGTGACGAACTTGCCCGGTTTCCGCTCGTCCTCAGAGTACAATCAAAATGGAAGGATGAGGCGAAGTTGTGTTCGGGCCTGCTTCAGACCGTCGTCCTTCAGAGTGTGATTGAGTGAATCGACATTTGAGTCGCTTCTTCACCTGCCCGCCCCGCCAGATTCCAGAAGACTCCAGACCAGCTCAGGCGCGAAAAATCGTCGCTAAGTCCTTGCGGCTCAAATTTTTACCTGTAAGTCCTACGGGCTCAAATTTTTACGGGCCGTTGCTATTGCTTTCAATGACTTACAGGCATATTGGGGGAGGGGGTATCCCGTCGCAGGGGATTTCTGGATCGCCGGGTGCGGCGGGATGGCATATACTAATGTATATGCCATGATCCCGAAGCGAGAGGTTCGAACCATGAGAAGAACAGCCAAGATCTTCATGAACAACCGCAGCCAGGCGGTGCGCTTGCCCAAGGAGTTTCAGTTCAGCACGACGGAAGTATTCATACGCCAGGAGGGCAGGGATGTGGTCCTGTCTCCGCGGCCAACAGACTGGTCGTCGTATCTGAAGGAGGGCCCGGTTGCGTCCGGAGATTTCATGCAAGGAGTCGAAAAACTTCCGGTGCAGGAGCGTGAGCCATAATGCTGCGGTACATGCTGGACACGGACACGTGCTCCTACATCATGAAGCGTTCGAACGATGCCCTACTGAAACACCTGACGGCGGTCCCCGTGAGTGATGTTTGTATCTCCGTAATCACAAAATCGGAGCTGCTGTACGGCGTCGAGGTTTCTCCGCGACGCACGCAGGACAAGACAGCCCTCGATGCATTTCTGCGCTACGTCGAGGTGATGGACTTTCCCGACGAGGCCGCTGCTCACTACGCAGAGATACGAGCGCGACTGAAATCGGGCGGGACGATGATCGGAGCCAACGACCTGTTTATCGCAGCGCATGCTCGCAGCCTCGGCCTGACACTAGTCACCAACAACACCCGGGAGTTTGCGCGTGTTCCGAAATTGAAGATAGACAACTGGGCGCGGCAACAATAAACGTGCAGTTCTTGCCAGCGAGTAGAATCTTGCTTCACATGGAAACCTCTTGACCAGCACGCCATCAATTCCCGATCCTGCCCCGTCCTCCGAGCGCCTGTTCGAGGGGTTCGAGAACCTGATGCCGTTTCGCGTGAACGACATCCTGCTGGTCTCCAGCCTCTACGATTCGTTCATTCTGCGCGAAGACGGGCGTCTGAACGAGTTGCTGATTGGCGAATCGCTGGAGCTGAATCTCCATCAAGTGCCCGGCATAACCCACGTCTCCACTGGCGCAGAGGCGTTAGAGCTGGCGCAATCGCAGCGCCGCTTCAACCTGATCGTCACCAACTTGCAACTGGGCGACATGGATGCCGCGCAACTGGCGCGCGAGATCAAGGCTGCCGGCCTCGACGTTCCGGTCATCGTTCTGGCCTACGACTACCGCGAGATCCAGAACTTCCTGGCGCGCAATCCGCGCACCGACATCGATCGCATCTTCCTGTGGCAGGGCAATGCGCGCATCCTGCTGTCGATGGTCAACTACATCGAAGACAAACGCAACGTGCTGCACGACACCAAAGCCATGAACGTGCCCGTCCTGCTGATGGTGGAAGACGACATCACGTATTACTCGCTCTTCCTGCCGGTGATTTACACGGAGATCATCAGCCAGTCGCGGCGGCTGCTGAGCGAGGCGCTGAATGTGGCGCACAAGCTGGTGCGCATGCGGGCACGCCCGAAGATACTGCTCTGCTCCAACTACGAGGAGGCGGAGCGGGAGGTGATGAAGTATCGCGAATACCTGCTGGGAGTTATCTCGGACGTGGAGTTTCCACGCGGGGGTGAGCTGACCGCAGAGGCTGGTTTCGAACTGGCGCGCATGGTGCGCGAGACCGTTCCCGATGTTCCTATCGTCCTCCAGTCCAGCCGCACCGAGTTCATGGAACGCGCGCATGAAAAAGGGTATTCGTTTTTGCAGAAGCGCTCGCCGACCTTGCTGGGAGATCTGCGCCAGATTCTGACCGAGGAAATGGGCTTCGGAGATTTCGTCTTTCACCTGCCCGATGGGACGACAGAAGTGGCGCGCGCCGCCGATTTGAATGCCCTGGAGACGTTGCTGGAGACGATACCGGAGGAAAGCCTGGCGTATCACGGTCAGCACAATCACTTCTCGCACTGGCTGATGGCGCGCACGGAATTTGCCCTGGCACAGCGGTTGCGGCCGCGCAAGGTCAGCGACTTCGGCACGCTGGAGAATCTGCGGCACGACCTGATCGAATCGATTGCCGAGTACCGCCGCGAGCAAAGCCGGGCGCTGATTGGCGAATTCAATCCCGCGACCTTCCAGCCTGCCGAGTCGTTCTTTCTGCAGATGGGCGGCGGCTCATTGGGCGGGAAGGCGCGCGGACTGGCGTTTATCCGGCACATCCTGCGCCAGCGTGGAATGGGCCGCAGCTTTCCCGGCGTTCGCATTGCCGTGCCGCCGACGCTGGTGCTGACGACGGAGATCTTCGATCGTTTTCTCGACGACAACGACCTGCTGGATCTTGCGATTCACGGCACGGACGACGAGGAGATCACGCGCCGATTCCAGGAAGCGCCGCTTCCTATCCCTCTGCTGGAAAATTTACTGGCGTTTCTGGAGGTGGTCCATTATCCCCTGGCCGTGCGTTCCTCCAGCCTGCTGGAAGATTCGCAGTACCAGCCGTTCTCGGGAGTGTACGAGACGTTCATGCTGGGCAATCAACATCCTGACATCCAGGTGCGACTGGAGCAACTGCTGGAGGCCATCAAGCTGGTTTACGCTTCGACCTTCAGCCAACATGCCAAGGCCTACGTGCGAGCAACTCCCTACCGGCTGGAAGAAGAGAAGATGGCGGTGGTGCTGCAACAAGTGGTAGGAGCAGCGCATGGCGGTCGCTTCTATCCTGATTTTTCCGGTGTCGTACGATCGCGCACCTTCTATCCCATCGGCCCCATCAAGGTCGCCGACGGCTTTGCTGCTGTGGCCTTGGGACTGGGGCGTGGAGTGGTGAGCGGTGGCAAGTGTCTCACCTTCAGCCCGCGCCATCCGCGCCATCTGGTGCAATTTTCGTCAGTGGAAGACATGCTGGCGAATTCGCAAACGGAATTTTGGGCGCTGGAACTCAATCACCCGCTGCACTCTGAAACTCAAGGCAGCGAGCTGCGAGAAGCGTCTTTCGGTCTCGATGTTGCCGAGCGCGACGGCACATTGCAGATGCTGGTCTCCACTTACTCGGCGGACAATCAAGCGGTTTACGATGGGCTCAGCCGCCAGGGACCGCGGATTGTGAGCTTTGCTTCGATTCTTAAGCACGGAACGTTTCCCCTGCCGCAGATCCTTGACCGTCTGATGGGGATGGGGGAAGACGCGCTGGGCAGGCCGGTGGAGATTGAGTTCGCGGTGCGGCTGCCGCGGGACGAGAACGATGTTGCCGACTTTGGCTTTCTGCAACTCAGGCCGCTGGTGCTATCGCGCGAAGGCGAAGACATCAGCATGGACGATGTCGGCCCCGAAAACTTGATCTGCCAGAGTTCGGTAGTACTGGGGCATGGCCGGCTACAAGACCTGCGCGATGTCGTCGTGGTCGACTCGCACCGCTTTGAGCGTGCGCGCAGTCACGACGTGGCGCAGAGCGTCGCCCACTTCAACGCGCGCTTGAGCGAGGCCAACATTCCGTATGTGCTGATCGGCGTGGGCCGCTGGGGCTCTACCGATCCCTGGCTGGGAATTCCGGTGGCCTGGGACCAGATCTCGGGCGCACGCGTTATCGTCGAGTCGGGATTTCGCGACTTCCGGGTAGCGCCCTCGCAAGGCAGTCACTTCTTTCAGAACCTCACCGCCTTCCAGATCGGCTACTTCACCGTGAATCCCGACGCGGGCGAAGGTTTCGTCGATTGGGAGTGGCTGGGCCACCAGCCCGCCGTGGAAGAGCACGGCTGCGTGCGGCATTTGCGGTTCGAGTCGCCACTGGTTGTCGCAATGAATGGCAAGACCAGCCAGGGAATGATTTTGAAGCCGGGTTCGATGAAATAGCGCAGGCGTGTAAAAGCTTGTTGTTCGATGTAAAATTCCCCGATTTCCAGTTGGCACGCGAGAGGGAATCGTAAAGTGAATCAGGACTTCTCAAGACGCAGGTTTCTGGTTTCTTCGCTCTATGGTTTGGCAGGGAGCGCAGTGCTCCCGACTGGCAGCGTTGCCGAACTTCTACGCTTCGCTCCTGCAGATCAGGCGAAGGCCGCGGACACGGCGGCGACGTCGACCACGCTGCAAGCCACACCGCGGACCCTGGAGATCAACGGCAAAGCAGCCAACGTGATGGGGCTGCTGCAACCGAACGGCACGCAAGGGATGACGACGGTAGTGAACCAGCCGTTTCGGGTCGTGCTGGAGAACAAACTGCCGGTGCCGACGGCGATCCACTGGCATGGGCTTCATCCGCCAAACTCGGAGGATGGTGTTCCGGGCGTGACGCAGCCTGTCGTGCGGCCGAACGAGAGCCTGTTCTACAACTTTCCTGTCCAGCCCGCGGGAACACACTGGATGCATTCGCATCAGGGACTGCAGGAAGCGTTTCTGTTGGCAGCGCCGCTGATTGTGCACGAGCCTGGCGAGCAGCACCGCGATGAGCAGGAGATTGTGGTTCTGCTGGGGGACTTCAGCTTCACGCCGCCGAAAGAGATCTATGCCAAGCTGCGCCAGGGCGGCAAAGGCATGTCTGCGATGAAGCCGGGAACGGCCATGCCGGCCGCTGCGAAATCACAAAGTGCAAGCGCGATGAGCATGGGGAGCAAGGTCGACGCCAATGACGTAGATTACGATGCGTATCTGGCAAACGATCGCACGCTGAACGATCCCGAAGTCGTAAAGGTTGAAAAAGGCGGGCGCGTGCGGCTGCGCATTATCAACGGCAGCAGCGGGACCAACTACTTCATCGATCTCGGCGCTCTGTCGGGAGAGCTGATTGCAACCGACGGCATGGCGGTCAAACCTGTTCGCGGGACACGCTTTCCGCTGGCGATTGCTCAGCGCATCGATGTGCGTGTGGATCTGCCGCGCGATGGAGGAGCTTTTCCCGTCCTGGCGTTGCGCGAGTTTGCGACGGAGCAGACCGGAATTGTGCTGGCCACAACGGGAGCGCAGGTCCAGCGTCTGCCGGTGAAGAATTCCACCACAACCGGGCTGCTCACGCTGGATTTGGAAAGCCGGCTGGCCGCTGTCCAGCCGCTTACGGAAAAGCCGGCCGCGCAGGTCAGCACTTTGCGTTTGCAGGGCAACATGAGCCGCTACGATTGGCTGATCAACGGGCAGGCCTTCGATGTGGCAAATCCCGGCACGCAACAACCGCAGGTGAGGGTGAAACAGGGACAAAGAGTGGCGCTGAAGTTTGTGAACGAGACGCCTATGTCCCACCCGATGCATCTGCACGGGCATTCGTTTCAGGTGGTCGCGATCAACGATCGGGCCATCAGCGGAGCACTGCGGGACACCGTGCTGGTGCCGGGACGCAGCAGCGTTACGGTGGCGTTCGATGCCAACAATCCCGGCTTGTGGTTTGTTCATTGCCACGTGCTTTGGCACCTGGAGGCGGGCATGGCGACGCTGGTGCAATACGATGCGTGAAGGTTTTGCAAATGCACGTTTCAAGTTGCGACACGACCGCGGAAGCGACGATACTGCTTAGGTGCAAGGTCAGCCGGCGGTGAGTTGCGTCTCGCGCGCAATGCCGATTACGGCTGCAAGACGGACGGTGGATCATTCAACCCAGGAGGGCTGGCATGTTCAAAGGCTTTCGCGAATTTGTTCTGCGCGGCAATGTGATAGATCTGGCTGTCGGCGTGGTGATCGGCGCTGCTTTCGGCAACGTGGTTACTGCTTTCGTCAAAGACCTGTTGACTCCCATCATCGCCGCTATCGTGCAGAAGCCGGACTTCTCCGGCTTTTCGTTCCCACTCCATGGCGCCAGGTTTCTTTATGGTGACTTTATCAATGCGCTGATTTCCTTCCTCCTGATTGCCGCGGCGGTTTATTACTTTGTCGTATTGCCGGTCAATACCCTGATGAAGCGCTTCGAAAAGCAGGCGCTGCCCGACAAGAAGAAGTGTCCCGAGTGCCAGAGCGACATTCCCATCGCTGCGCACCGCTGCGCTTTCTGCACGCAACCGGTGTGAGTAGGAATTTGGCGAAGCTCCGACTTGGTCAAGAGCGCGAGCGCTCAAGAACCGCCGAAATCCGAAGGCGTGAGAATTAAAATTCCGCATTGCAAAACGGGCGTGCTCGCTCAGCGCTCGCTCGATTTTGTCGCTCGTATTTTCGATTGCCGTGCTGAAATCGAGCCGCGCTATCGTTACCAAAATATAACCAGAGCGCCGAGTATTCCAACGCTTCAGAGTGGAGTTATCCGGCACCCTCTGTGGATATCAGGTCCAAGACGCCAAGACACTGATAAAGAAAGGTTTAACTCATTCCTTGGGCGCGAAAATCGGGAGCGACCTATGATACAATAACAAAGGGTTGCTGAGCGTCTAAGTTACTGAAACATCTAGTAGATAAGGGTATCTGCCGAGTTAACCACGGCCGCGCTCCGACCCCGCATGGAAAAGCAACTCTGCTGACCAGGCAGATTGCCAAAAACGAAATGGAGCAGGATGCCCGCGAAAGATTCTCAAGCTGCCGCTTCGGCGGTCTCTGAAAATAAATCAGCACCGGAAATCGACAGCCAGAAAGTTCCGCCTGTGACCACCAAGAACGGCAACGGCCAGTCCGATGGAGATTACACTGCCGATTCCATCAAAGTTCTCGGCGGCATGGAAGCCGTGCGTAAGCGCCCGGCCATGTACATCGGCTCGACCGGCGAGATGGGGCTGCATCACCTCGTCTATGAAGTCGTGGACAATTCTGTAGACGAAGCGCTGGCCGGATTCGCCGATAAGGTCGACGTCACCATCCATATCGACGACTCGATCACGGTTGTCGACAACGGCCGCGGAATTCCGGTTGACGACATGGATGTCGACGGCGAGCGCCTGCCGGCGGCGCAGGTCGTGATGACCGTGCTGCACGCCGGAGGAAAGTTCGACAGCTCGACCTACAAAGTTTCCGGTGGACTGCACGGCGTCGGCGTGTCCTGCGTCAACGCGCTGAGCCACCTTTTGGAGCTGGAGATCTGGCGCGACGGATCCGTGTGGGAGCAAACATATTCCAAGGGCGTGCCGACCTCGAAACTGAAGAAAACCGGCACGACGAAGAAGCGCGGCACGAAAGTACACTTCGTTCCCGACAAAGAAATCTTTACCGTCACAGAGTATAACTTTGACACACTGGCCCAGCGGCTGCGCGAACTGGCATTTCTCAACAAGGGACTGCTGATCACGCTTACGGACGAGCGCACGACCGACCCAAAGACGGGTGAAGGCAAGAAGACAGAGTTCAAGTACAACGGCGGCATCGCCGAGTTCATCAAGCATCTGAATCGCGGCAAGAGCACCTTGCACGACAAGCCGATCTACATGGAAGCCGAGCGCGAGGGCGTGGCCATGGAGATCGCGCTGCAATACAACGACGGCTACTCCGAGACGGTCTTCAGCTTTGCTAACAACATCAACACGGTCGACGGCGGCTCGCATCTGTCCGGCTTCCGCACCTCGCTGACCCGCACCGTAAATTACGCCGGCCAGCAACTCGGGTTGTTCAAGGACGTGAAGGAAAACCTAACCGGTGACGACGTCCGCGAGGGTTTGGTTGCGGTGGTCAGCGTGAAATTGTCGCAGCCGCAGTTCGAAGGCCAGACGAAAGGCAAGCTCAACTCCGATATCGCAGGCATTGTGCAGGCGTTTGTCAACGAGCGGCTGGGAGGATTCTTCGAGCAGAATCCGCCAGTCGCCAAGCGAATCATCAACAAGGCAATCGAAGCTGCACGCGCTCGCGAAGCCGCGCGCAAGGCCCGCGATCTTACGCGGCGCAAGGGCGCGCTCGATGGCGGAGGCCTGCCGGGCAAGCTGGCCGACTGCTCCGAACGTCAGCCGGAACGCTGCGAAGTTTACCTAGTCGAGGGCGAGAGCGCCGGTGGCACCGCCAAGCAGGGCCGCGATCGCCGCTTCCAGGCCATCCTGCCGCTGAAAGGCAAGATCCTCAACGTCGAGAAAGCGCGTTACGACAAGATGCTGGGCCACGAAGAAATTCGCGCCATGATTACCGCGCTGGGCACCGGCATCGGCAAAGAAGATTTTGATGTTGCGAAGCTGCGTTACGGCAAGATCATCCTGATGACCGACGCCGACGTGGACGGCTCGCACATTCGGACGCTGCTGCTGACGTTTTTCTTCCGCCACATGCAGGAATTGATCAAGCGCGGCAACGTGTACATTGCGCAGCCGCCGCTCTATCGCATCAAGAAGGGCAAGTTTGAGCAGTACATCAAGAACGACGCGGAGTTCGTGAAGGTGATGGTGAAGCGCGCGGCCGACGGCATCGTGGTGCGTTACGGAGAAGGCGCTGCGGCGCTGGATGGCGCTCCGCTCACCAAGTTCATGACCACGCTCAACGACTACATCGGTTTCTTTGACAAGGTGAACAAGCGCATTCGCGATGAGGTGATCACGGAACTGCTGCCTAAGGCTGACCTGGTGAAGCGCGCCGACTTTGAAGGCGACAGCAAGAAGCCGCCGCAAAAGATTGCCGGGCTGGAGAAGGCGCTGAAGGCGATTGCGAAAGAGCGCGGCATCAAGGAAGTAGGACCACCGCGCTTCGAAGAAGAGCACAGCTTGTGGGAGCTTTCATTCGTCAACTCGCAGGGCGCTGAGCACGTCATCAACTGGGAGCTGGCGTCAACGCCCGAGTATCGCCAGATGATGTCGAAGTACAAGAACATCGAGCCGTACATGCAGCCGCCGTACTTCATCGAAGCGGTGAAGAAAGAAGCCGGCGGCAACGGCAAGGAAGAGCTGAGCGACGCCGAACACGCCGATCAGGAGAAGGTCGAGCAGAAGAGTCCTAAGTCGTCGAAGCGCAAGACCGAGGCGGCAACGGTGGAGAAGAGCTCGCCGCGCGAGCTGTTCGATTACGTGCTCAACGAGGGCCGCAAGGACTACACCATCCAGCGCTACAAAGGTCTGGGCGAGATGAGCTCGCAGCAGCTCTGGGAGACGACCATGGATCCCGAGCGGCGCACGCTGCTCTCAGTGAAGCTCGAAGACATCACCGAGACGGAGACGATCTTCACCACGCTGATGGGCGAGGATGTGGAAGCGCGGCGCAAGTTCATCGAAGACAATGCGCTGGATGTGAAGAATTTGGATATTTAGGATTTGTCCTCGGGGGAATCCAAACCGGAGTGCCGCCCCTGAAGGGGCTCGGAATCATAACGTGACGTGCTGACCCACCGCTTCCGCGGTGGGCTAAGTGGTTTCGTCCCGCCTGCGTCGGGACTTAGGAATTTGACATCGCGCACAGGCTCAAACGGAGCCAGATCGCTTTTGGCATTCCCAATCGGATTGAATGCATGAACCATCAACTGGGAATCGTGATAGCGCGACGTCACTATTTCGACGCTGAAGACGAGGGCAAAACGCCCATCGTCGAAGTCGAAATGGGCATCCCTCAACCATCACCACATGCCCCCGATGAATTCATGTGTTCCTTCCTGATCAGGACGAAAGCCGGAGACAAGATCGAGACTGTTTATGGAATCGACGAATTGCAAGCTCTTCAACTTGCGTTGGGTCATCTTGCAAGGCACGTTGCGACGTCTGAGTGGCACTCTAGAAGTGCGCTTGCGTTGGCTTGGCGATGAAAATGGCGATCTCGGCCTCCGGATTCCCAGTTTCGAATGACATGAACTGGCTGGCAACATTGCCAAGTCCCGCCGCAGGCGGGACGAAACTATTTAGCCCACCGCGGGAGCGGTGGGTTCGCGTGGAATTGCGATCCCGAGCCCCTTCAGGGGCGACACTGCGCTCGGTGACCCTCGTCACGGAGACCCGCCGGTCATCGCCCTTACGATGGCGGTACCTATGCCGCACTCCTACGTCAGCTCCATTTTTCACGTTGTCTTCAGCACAAAGGAGCGCAGGCAGCTCATTCCCGCGGCAGCTCAAGTCCGCCTGTGGAACTACCTCGCAGGAATCGCTCGCAACCACAACATCCACACGCTTGCCGTGGGCGGAACGGAGAATCACGTTCACATTCTCCTTGCAATTCCGCCAGACACTGCTCTGGCGGACGCGGTGCGAACGCTGAAGGCCAACTCCAGCCGGTTGATGCGAGACACCTCAGCGTCTTTTGCTTGGCAGGAAGGCTACGGAGCCTTCAGTGTCAGTCCTTTGCATTTGGATCGAGTCAAGGGCTATATCGCAAATCAAGCGGCCCATCACGCCAGGCATTCGTATGAGGAGGAGTTCCTCGGGATGTTGCGAGCGGCGAACATCCGCGCCGAGCCAAACCGGGCTTTTGGATGACTTGTGTCGCCCCTGAAGGGGCTCAGGATCACAACTTGACGGCTACCCACCGCTTCCGCGGTGGGCTAAGTAGTTTCGTCCCGCCTGAGGCGGGACTTCCCATTTTCGCCCTTACGGACACCGTCGTTCGTGTTGCGGTATGCGAAACCCTCGCGGGACCTCTATCGCCCCTAAGAAGGCCCGGGACAACGAACGTTACCGCAACGTCATGGCATTTCGCTCTCTTGTTTACGGCTGGGTCAACACAGTGTGGTAGGGATCGAGCGCTAACTGCTTCACGTCGGCGGGCGCGGGTAGGGTGAAACGCGTATCGGCGCCCTCGGCGAAGACGCGGCCAAGGTACACTTGCCGCTCTCCTGCGATGCCGTATACCGGAACGCTGGTGACGAGGTCGAACGGCGCGGACTCCTGATGAATGACTCCGCTGACGGTAGCCGCCGGTTGAGCTTGCGTGCGAACTTTACGCCCGACACTTCAAGCTGCGGAAATGCCGTTCCGTTGACCCAGCCATCGAAGAACCAGTCCAGCGACTTGCGATTCTCGAACCACAACGATCGCGGCAAAACTTCCTCGACCGCCTGCTCGAAGTCGGCATTGGTAATTTCCTTTCCCTGAAAGCGATTCACCAGACTGCGCAACAGCGCGAGGAACACGGTGTCGTCGCCGTCAGGATTGGCCGGCGTACGCGAGGCGTCGCGCAGCATCCAGCGCAGCATGTGGATCATCCAGGTGCCGCGACCGTAGGCGATGATCTCGTACCCGTTGGGAAAGTGCGACGACGAAAGCCGGCTGCCCAGTGTCACCGGACCGGCTTCTACCAGGCGACGGCCCGTCTCGCGACCGGCTGGCCAGGATCCGGCGATAGGTTCTCCAGCGTGAGCTGAACATCGGCCGGGCCGCGAGCGCTCCAGCAGCAGACAGAGAGCAATAATTGGCCAAGGCCTTCCAGCAGCCACTGCTCGTGATAGCTGGCCCATGAGACCTGGTCGCCGTACCACTGATGCGTCAACTCGTGCGGCATCATGACTTCGCTGTAGATGACTGGCATCGGCTGCCGAGAGATTCATGGCCCGCAATTGTTCGGGCTGGAGATAGGCGTAGCTCGATAAGAAGATCAGGCCCGGCCAGCCCTGGCTCTCCGCGCTGGGATTTTCGGTGAGCGAGAGCGAGCTGAAGGGATAAGGTCCCAGCATCTGCGACAGCGAGGTCAGGGTTTCGGCTGCGCGCTCGGCAAGCGATTCACCCGTGCCGACCGGATTCTGCAAAGGCGGTGGCGGCCACGGTATCGGATCGATGGTCCCGGGCGCGTGTGGCGACAGCAGCGGGGACGAGCCATTTGCCACATCGGGAGTTGACCGCTGGAATTCGCTTCCGCGCGCGGCATAGGCGTCCACCTCGATGTTCCTGGTCTTGGCGGAGCTGCGTACATATTCACCAAGATTAAATCCAGCAATCGGGATAGGTTGCTCGCTGACCCAATGACCGACGAAGCCATTGCCGTCACGCTCCAGCGAAACCCGCTTGCCCGTGGCGATCAGCGACCAGGGCTGCGGAAAGCGGAAGGTGAGATCGTAATTGGCCATGGCGATGCCGCGATTGGGATACCACGTGCCGCGCGCCCCGACGAACAACAATCCGCCGCCGGCATCGGAGAGCACTGATCCCGCATAGGTGAATCGCAACGGGAAATGCGTGCCGGGCTGTAAGGGCGCGGGGAAGACCACCGCAATGGTGTCGTTGCCGCGCCGCGAAAGTTCACTTCCCTCAATGGCCTCGTTCTGGATGAACTCCAGCGGCTGGCCGGCGTACTCCACTCGCTTTAACTGGAGATAGCGCGAGAGCTCGAACAGGACAATCCGCGTGCCGCCTTCTTTGACATCCACGTCGAGGGTCGCATCCGCCGACAGATTGCGCGCAGAGTCCAGAGTGGCATCGATGGTGTATTTATTGATCGACAGGACACGGGGCGTCCACAGTGGGCCGGTCGGCCCGCCAAAGCGCGTGTCGGAGAGCGGCGTCTTGCGCAGCGAGCGCATGGGGAAGCTCATCCACAGGTCGTAATAGACCTGGTCGCCGTGCGAGGAAGCGTTGCCCACCACAACTTGCTCCGGGCTGCGGGTGTCGAAGAAAACGTCGAAGACGCCATAGTGTTCGCCGGCAATACGAGCGTGCAGCAGGCGATCGGGAACCGGCGGCGGCCTCGCCGGAAGCGGCCGCGGGCGGCGCGCTGGTGAAGGAAATACAGAGCCGCATCGCGTCGATTTCCGCAAGCGTGCGCGCCCGGCCATCGTTGCGGGCGACGAAATCGGCAGCATCCTCCGGCGGACGCAGAAACGGCTGCAGCTCCTTGGCCGGTATCGTCGTTGAAGCGAAAGTAGCCGGAAGAAAACTTTTCCTCTAGCACGCCGGCATTGATGAACAGGCCTAGCGAGGCGCGCTCCATGCGATCGGGCGGGCGCACCAGCACTTCTCCTTCGCCTTCAAAGTAGGCGCCGGTAATGCGGCCATCGACAGCCTGGGTGAAAGCGATGGTGCCATCATTGAGCCAGATATGCACGTCCTCGCGATCAATCGCGGCTTCACGCACCTGGAAGACACGCTGCGGGTCGAGCCCCACGTTGAGCAGAGCGTGATACAGCGGCAGGACGGGGCCCGACACAGTAGGGCTTTCCACCGTCTGTGCAGGAGCTGGAGGCGGCGTTAAGGCTGCACGCTGTTGCGCTGCGGCGCCGGCACAATGCAAAAGCCAGACCGCAAAGACAAGCCGGCGAACGGCCGAAATGGCCCAGGGTGTCATAAGGCTGTCTCAAGGATGCTACGGAAGGTGGCTAGTTGTCATCCCAGGTGGGACGAGTAGCTGTCAGAAGGGTTCAGTCGGGAACCGAGCCGGAGGGGGCATTTTCGGCCATGACCAGTTTCTCTTCCAGTTCGGCAACGTGTTCCATCAGGTAATGATCGTAGCCTTTGAAGTTCCGCAGGCGATAGAGAAACTCGCCCAACAGTAACAGTCGGCAGCAGACCACCACGATAAAAATCAAGGCCAGGGCGATGTCGAGATGGGCGTGGAAGCTGGTGTAAGCCTCCTCGGCGCCTCCTGCACGGCCGGCGGAACGGATGGACACGACTTCCAGAAAGATGCCGCCCAGGAACAGGCCCATCAGCACCAGGATAAATACGAAGGAGCGGGCTACAAAAACGATGGTGGCGAAGGCATTGTTGTGACACTCGCACAAGTTGAAGAGCTTGGAGTTAACGGAAAGCAGCCGCGCCTTTAAGAACCACGTGCCCGGCCGTTGCAGCGGCAAGGAAATGAAGTGCCGCACAGTATCGGCGTAGAGTGCCACCAGCCCGCTGGATAGCACCACCAGAATCTCCAGCAGAAGAGCGTGGTTATGCAACCAATATTGCAAAGAATTCAGCATCTGGGGGCAAATATAACACGAAATCGGACTGGTGGGAGGTGACGGGACAGTCCGCAGGACCAACTCAAGGGGGAAATCCATCGAGTGGCTGTCGACCGGGCGGCGAGAAGACCCACGCCTGTAAAGCTCACCGCCAAAAGAGCAGGCTGGGCTACGGCCGGAGGAAGGTTACGAAACTCTAAAGCCGTGGCTCAATTACCATCTCGCCGCGCCCCGCGAAAGCCAATTCGGCGATGTCCGAAGGCATCGCCGATACTCTGTGGTAATTACGCTGCACAACGGCGACGCAGCTAAGGCTAAGCAGATATTCACTTCCCCGCTGCACACATGTCCGCTACATGTTTCACGCTCGATACCTTAAAAACGGGTACCTGGTGCGGGGAAGAAGCCCCGTCCATGGTACTGCTCTCACTATGCATCGCTTCCGTTCCGGAGACTGCGACCTCGTGGCCGACCTCGGCTTTAAGCTTATTGGCGTAACCCAAAAGTTGATGTTCTTTACCGCTGCTGTCGGTAAGCACGTAATGGTGCTTTGTATACTGCAGGCAACCTTGGACCGTTGTCATACCGGCGTCTTGCGCGAGCGAACAAAGCGCAAAACTAAGGACCACCAGAGTCAGCAATAAGATCTTAGACACGAAATCTCTCCTTATCGAGCTTAACCAACATTTCCTTCCCGGCTTCGACAACGTGACCATACTACACCTAGTCGGTCGCACCTGAAACGTGAATGGACAAAACACGAGGCTCGTTGAAAAGCATTTCCGAGGAGTCAGGAATGGCTGCCGATCCCGGCCTTCGGAAAGGTCGGCAAGAGCAGCATCGCGAAGACGTAAGCGGCGGCGCCGCAGGCCAGAGTTGCGGTCAATCCGAACTGGATGGCAATGACGATCGCCAGCACCGAGCCCAGCACGCTGGACGCGGCATTCATCGCCCAGGCCCACTCAACCGCGCCATGCTCGGCGTGCATCTCGTCGCCTTTCCGGCTCGCCAGAGCACGCAGGCCGCTGGGGAACGGCATTCCCATAGTGAAGCCCAGCGGAAGCAATAACAGCGCGCTGACCAGCAGCTTGGCGGCGAACGCAAGCCCGATCATGTCTTCCAGCAGGCGGGGCAGAACGAAGACGTAGATCAATAGCGCGACCACGATGAACGCCAGCGCCAGCACGACACGCGTCGGCTCGGCGAACCAGCGGCGCGAAACCAGGCTGCCGGCTCCGCTGGAGAGCAGCATCAGGAAGACCACGACGGTAAGCGCGTAGGTGGGATATCCCAGAAACAGCACGAAGCGCTGGATAAAGGCGATCTCCACCATGATGTAGCCAAGGCCGATGGCGATGAAGTACAGGACGCGAAGGCTGCCGCCCGAGCGAGTTTCCGGCGAAAGCGCCAGCGGCAGCACTAGAAATGCGAACACCGCCGCCACCGAGACCAGCAGAACGATGCCCAGGATCGCGATGCCGAGGTTCACTTTCCAGTCGATGCCACCCTGGTCGGAGCCGCGGAAGACCTGCTCCGGTTTCAGCGTGAAGAAGAAGAACGGGGCATTGTCGGTCACCGGCGAGACGTTATAGGCATACGACTTTGAGAAGGCGAGCGCATCCTGGCCGCGAATGAGTTGCGCGAACGCGGGATGCGCCATTCCTGGCCGGTCCGCGCTTGCCGGCAGATAAAGCACATGCAGGTTGAGGTTAGCATCGCCTCCGTCAGTGCCCTCGATGTGATCGAGCACGGCGTGTTGCTCTTCCAGCGTAAACGGCGATTTCTTGGCCAGCACCACAACCGGCCTGCCGTCGGTATCCAACGGCCCGTCGCCGACCACGATGAAATGCTCGGTAGTGTTCTCGACGCCCATCTGATGCAAGGCTTCCATGGCCTGCGAGACAACGCGCAGGGCCTCGCGTGGCTTGGCAAATTCCCAGCGCGTGATGGCGATCATGCCATCGGGCTTCAGGTGGTCGAAGTACTCGCGAAAGGCTTCGACGGTGTAGAGGTTGTTTTCGCTGAGCGCGAAAGCGCCCGCCGCAGTCGAGGCCCAGGTGTCCACCAGGGTCATCTCCACCACATCGTACTTATCGCGGCTGTTACGCACGAACGAGCGGCCATCGCTAACGTGCATATGCACTTCGGGAATCTGGTAGAGGTGATAGGTGTAGTCGGCGAAGCGGTCGCGCATGATGTGATTGGCAATGATGGGATTGATCTCGATGCCGGTGACGTTGGTGCTGCCGTTGGCTACGGCGCGCAGCACATCCACACCACCCCCCGGTCCAATGATGGCAAAGTCGCCGTGGGGGCGCAGCACGTTGGCCACCGATGGCGCAGCCGACATCAAGTTGCGGCGGTAGCCATCGCTCCAGTGATGCGGCTCGGTGTTCATCATCGAAGTCTGGGCGTCGGCGTCGATGACGATTGCCCTGCCCGTTCCCTGCTGGTCGACTTCAACCCGCGAAATTGCATTCCAGCGAGCGTACAGTGGCACGTCGCGCTTCATGCCCTTGGCGTAGACGATGTCGACGAGGAGGCCGTGAAAGTTGATGGCGATCAGCAGCAGTACTCCCACAGCCAGACACGCAGGAGCGAGGCGCCTGCCCGGAGCGGCCCATGCGACTGCGGCCAGAGCAACCACGACGGCCGCGAGTAAGATCGTATTCGGTCCGCCAATGAAATTCAGCAGCGGTACCAGCGCCAGACAGGCCAGTGAGCCGCCCAGCAAATCCGCTCCGTAGAGCTGGGTGATGCGCGCCGGATGCCGCGCAAAGACGATGGAGAACAGCAGTCCGGTGATGAAAAATGGTACCGCCGAGGCGAGATACAGCGCGGTCAGCCGCCAGAAGTTCGGCCAGTTCAGGTGGAGCGACACCGCAGTGTGGACCACCAGTTCCAGCACGGCAAGGATGACAATCGCATTCGCCGCGCAGAGGACGCTGCCGAGCTGGTTGATGGACCAGCGCGACAGCCACTGATGACGCAGGCAGGCGAATACCGCTCCCGCCCCGAGGCCAAGCAGTGCAATCGAAATCGCCAGAAACGCGAAGTGGTAGAACAGCACCACCGAGAACAGCCGGGTTAGTCCCAGCTCCAGAAGCAGGGCGGCAAAGCTCATAAGAGCTACCGCAATGAGAGTGCTCCAGAAATAGGTTTTGGCAGCGGACTTAGCAGGGATAAGGACTTCGGCTGTGGCCATCATGAACAATTGAGATTACTACGAGCGAAGCGATAACGGCACGGCCAAGCGACCGCGGGACGCACACAATTCAAGCGTTCCGGCACATAGCGAGCATCAGAAAGGACGTTGTAAACGACGACTGCCGGCAGCCACGTTGCATCTTGTGGAACCTTTTTTTATCCTGTTCGTATCACTCTGTGGAGGCTGTATGTACTGCAACTACTGCGGTAAGGTGATTCAGGACGATGCCAATCTCTGCGCGTATTGCGGCACCCGGCTGGGCTCGGTTGCCGGACGGCGCAAACTGATGCGCTCGCGCGCCAATCGCAAGATCGCCGGAGTCTGCGCCGGTTTCGCCGAGTACTTCGATCTGGATGTCACCGTGGTTCGTGTGGTATGGCTGATCGTGGCCCTCTTCGGCGGCGGCGGAGTACTGGCCTACATCATTGCGTGGATCGTGATGCCGGAGGAGCCTGAGTTTGTCCCGGCAGCGCCGCCCGCGACGACGCCGCAACCTTACCAAGGCTCGTAAGCATTCTGAACGGGTGAAACACGCAATCGAGCCTACTGATGCCGCCTGCTAATGCCGGCCCAGAATTGTTTTTGTGCGCATGACGCGGCCCTAAAGGGCCGCTCTTCTACCCTCCCGGACTCGATGCCTACTCTTCGCAGCTCCGATGCCCAGCTCTTCTACGAAGTCGCCGGCAATGGTCCCAACGTTGTCCTGCTGCATCCGTTTCCGCTGAACCATAGCTTCTGGCGGCCTGTTGCCGAACAGCTTGGCACTCGATACCGGCTGATCATGCCCGATCTGCGGGCGCATGGCGATTCCGAACTGGGTGACGGGCCGGCGTCGATGGAGAAACTGGCTGCCGATCTGGCGCGCTCTGCCGCGAAGAGCGGATCACAAAGGGATTCTTTGTCGGCGTCTCCATCGGCGGGTATGCGCTGTTCGAGTTCTGGCGGCGACATCGCGAGCAGGTCGCCGCGCTGGTTCTGGCGAATACACGTGCATCAGGCGAAACGCCGGAGAGCCGGGCGAATCGTTTGGCGCTCGCGGACAAGGTCCTTCGCGAAGGTACGGCGGGATTCATCGAGGAGATGCTGCCCAAGCTACTTCTCGCGGGTGACGCTAACGAACCGGCCGGACATCGTGGATGCGGCGCGCCGCATGATGCAGAAGATGTCGCCACAGGACATCGCCGGAGTGCAGCAGGGCATGGCCGACCGTCCGGATTCGATTCCGACGCTGAAAACGATTTCCGTTCCCACGCTGGTCATCGTCGGAGAGGACGAGACTACGGCCGAAGCCGAACTGATGCGCCAGCAGATTCCCGGCAGCCGGTTGCAAGTCGTCCCGCGCGCTGGGCACTACGCGGCGCTGGAGCAGCCGGAGGAATTCGCCCGCCTGTTGCGTAGCTTTCTGGATGGCTTACCGCGGCAATAAGCCCCGACTGTGATCGACATCACTATGCGCCTATGGCCGCTTCGGTAAAATAAGTCTGTCATGCTCGATGCCTTCCTCGTACCTGCAAACACCGTAGTCACCGCCAAGGGCGACAGCTCGCCGCTGGACATCAGCGAAGCTGCCAATCGTGTTTTTCTGCTGACGCTCTCCATCGTTGCGGTCGTGGAGCAGGAAGCCATCGAGATCAGCCTGTTTACTTCGGCCGACGGAACAACGTGGGAGACCAAGCCGGTGGCCTCACTACCGCAAAAGTTCTACGTGGGCGAGTATCCGCTGCTGGTGGACTTGTCGCAGGCGGCGGGGGCGAAGTTTGTTCGCGGGCATTGGGAAGTCACGCGCTGGGGACGTGGTTCGACCACTCCGAAATTCGAAATCAGCCTGCGTCTGCGAGAGGTTTCCAAAGAAGCATTGCAGGAAGCCGAGGCGGAAGCGCATACCCGCAGATAGAAACAGACTCCCTAGTTTGTTTCGGTTGGAGCAGGCGTTTCCGAGCCGGCCGAAGAAGTAGATTTGTCAGTCATGTGTCGCCGGCTAAAGCCGGCTCCGGAAGAAAAATAAAGGGCTTATCGGCACGACTGAAGTCGTGCCCTGTTACAAAGCGTTGGGAAACCGACTTTTTCAGCGGCCTGTTTCAGGCGTGTATAGACCCGACCAATTCCACTCGCTTTAGCCGCTCGCGTGCTGCACTTTCTGTACGCCTGAAGGCGTACTCCACATCCCGAAAATACGCTAAGAGACAAAAGGGCGTCCCGGAAGCGCCTGTTATCGGCATTGCGCTGAACGATCCGCGCTCTGAAACACTACAAATCCGTTACGCGGCCTTGGGACCGGAAAAGGCAGGTGCAGCCTCAGAACTTTGCGACTGCTGCGGTTCGACTAGCTTCATCGCATTCCAGTCGTAAGGGAATTCAAGTCCGCAATCCAGACATACAATGTAGGTTCCTGTAACCGAAGCTGCCGCACTGCGGCGCAGCTTGCCCCGCACCGTTATGGGGAAGCTGCAACGTTTGTGAGAACAACCGAAGACCCTATCGATCAGGCTCATAAGCCATCTCCCATGGCCGGCCGCTGGCGAACGCATTGTCAACGAGTCCAGGTTGGACCCGAAGGCTGGGCATGCGCTTTCACAAGCGGAAAATCCGGCCGCCGCTTAATAGGATTCGGTAGAAGTGAAAAAGGTTTCGTTTCAGGTGGCGACAGTCCTCTTTCGGTGTCGATATCATGGACGTGCCGCCAGTGCCGCCCCTGAAGGGGCTCAATTTTAATATTGCAGCCTACCCAGCGCTGAAGAGGCTATTACGAAACTCTGTCGGCGTCTGTGTCGTAGCTGTGCCGCCGCTCCGCGGCTCAGTCGTTTTTGCCACTTCACCGCGGGCTTACGCCCCCGGCTAACACAAATGTCGCCGCTGCACGGCTGGTTCGATCTCAAATGCGATGGTTCATTCCACAGCTCAGCGAGATTGCAAGTACGACACAGACACCTACGGGACTCGGCGAGTTTTTCCCACTCTACCCAGCACGGCGCCTCCGGCTTTTGCTGGGCCAGACTATTTCGCGCCTACAGCGCTCTTTTCGTTGCGATTTGTTCCACCGATGCGACGGCCAGTCCGAATTTCGTAACAGACTCTGAAGCGCTGGGCTATCATGTCGCCGTCCCGCAATGCGGGGCTCGATGGCAGGCTATCCACAATTGTCCGCTCAACCCTCCGCCACTTGTCTGCCATTCACCAATCTGCAACAGCTATAATCAAGTTGCTTTGTCCTACGTCTCACGCCGCATTTTTCATAGCCTCACCATCGTTCTGGCTGTTGCCCTCAGCCTGATCTGCCAGAATGCCGCTGGCCAGTCTCTCCCTGGCACGCAGACCCTGATGGTTATGCCCTTCGAAAACCAGTCGAGCGCTCCGGGGCTGGAGTGGATTGGAGAAGCCTTTCCTGAGGTCCTGTCGCAACACCTGGCTTCCTCGCAGCTTTATGTCGTCAGTCGTGATGGACCGGGCTCATGCCTTCGACCATTCGGGGATTCCGCAGACGGTGCTGCCCTCGCGGGCGACAATCTATCGCATCGCCGAGCAGATGGACGCGGACTATGTGGTGATGGGCAGCTATACCTACGTAGGCAACATTTTTACCGCCCATGCGCAGCTGCTCGACATGAAGAAGTTGCGCCTGTATTCGCCGGTGGAAAGCAGCGGCCCGCTCGCCAACCTGATCGACCTGCAGACGACGCTGGCCTGGGAAGTATTGCAGCAAATACCCGGGCACTCGGCGATCACGCGCGATCAGTTTCTGAAGGCCGTTCCGCCGGTCCGGCTGGATGCCTTTGAGAATTACATTCGCGGAACCATGGCCACCAGCTACCAGCAGCGGGTCCACTACTTCCATGAAGCGCTGAAGCTCAATCCCAACTACACCACGGCCATGCTTCAGTTGGGTAAGACGTATTTCGACAATCATGAGTACGAGTCGGCCTCGGTGTGGTTTGCCCGGGTACCCAAAACCGATTCCGCCGTTGGCGAGGCCAGTTTCCTGCTGGGGCTGTCGGAGTTTTATCGTGGCAACTTCGACAAGGCCTTTGCTGCGTTCAACTACCTGTTGACTCGAGTGCCGCTGACTGAGCTCTACAACAATATGGGGGTGGTGGAGGCCCGGCGCGGCCGTCGCGCGTCCGCGGTGGAGTATTTCTCAAAGGCCGTGAACGCCGATCCGAACGATGCCGATTACCGCTTCAACCTGGCGGACGCACTCTTCAAAAATGGAGACAGCGCGGCGGCAGGCCGGCAGTTGAAGGAGGAGCTACAGCAACGCCCAACCGACGGCGAGGCCAAAACGCTGCTGGACATGATCAATCATGGCGTGCCGCCGCCTCCGCAGCCATCGCCGGCGGCTGCGCCGGGCAATGCCTTGTTGCCGCCCAGCCAGCCACATCTTCCCATGGAGCGGATCAAGCGCAACTACGATGAGGCTTCGTACCGGCAGATCGAAATGCAGATCCAGAACTTCGCGGAGGCGCGCCTGGCGACGATGGACGGCAAGAAGCAGGGCGCCTATCACGTGGAGCGCGGCAAGGAATTGCTGGCGAAAAATATGCCGGACCAGGCAGAGGTCGAATTCCGCGCTGCCATCACCGTAGCCGGCAACAACGAAGTGGCGCACGCGCAGTTAGCGGTGCTGCTGGAAAAGAAGGGCGACGTGACCGGGGCGCGCGCTGAAGCGCAAACCTCAGTGCGTCTTAAACCCAATGTGGACGGCCTGCTGGTGCTGGCCCGGCTCGATCTGAAGCAGAACCAGGTGCAGTCGGCGTCTGGCGAAGTCGATCGCGCACTGGCGCTTGAGCCAGGCAACACAAGCGCGCTGGCGCTGAAACGGGATATCGCTGCGCGGCAAACAGGTTCACAATAGAGTGAGCGGAGGACTTAGCGTGAGTACTATTCAATTACTCTGGCGTGCTGAGCGAGTGCGGCCGCACTATGCCGCGCGAGTCGAAGCACCGCTATTCAGACGTCGATCCCCCAATAGGGGTCCTTCGACTCCGGCGCGCAAGGGCACCGCGCCTCCGCTCAGGATGACACTTTGCTGTTTGCTTCTGACAATGCTGGCGTCCGCCAGCGCCTTTGCCACGACTGTCGTTAAGATCCGCGTGGATGACACCATCCAGCCCATCAGCGCCGAATACGTTGAGCGCGCCATCGAGCAGGCACGCCAGACCAATGCCGACGCGGTGCTGATCGAGCTGCGCACGCCCGGCGGTCTGGTGGACTCGACCCGCGAGATCATCCAGAAGATCCTTGCGTCGCCCGTGCCGGTCATCGTGTACGTTGCGCCCAGCGGCGCCAACGCCGCGTCCGCAGGATTCTTCATCCTGGAGTCGGCAGACATTGCCGCAATGGCTCCCGGAACCAACACTGGCGCGGCGCATCCCGTCACGCTCGGCGGCGAGAAGATGGACGACGTGATGAAGACCAAGGTCGAGAACGACTCTGCTGCCTTCATGCGCTCGTTCGTGGGGCCACGTGGACGCAATGTGCAGCTGGCGGAGAGCGCGGTGCGCGAGTCGAAATCGTGGACCGATCAGGAAGCGCTGCAGCAGCACCTGATCGACATTGTTGCCAAGGACCAGGATGACCTTTTTCGCCAGCTCCAGGGCCGCACCGTGAAGCGCTTCGACGGCAAACAGGTGAAGCTGGACCTGGTGGGAGCCAAGGTTGACGACTTGCCGATGACGCTGCGGCAACAAATCCTCGACTTCCTGCTGGATCCCAACATCGCCTTCATCGTGCTGGCGGTGGGCGCGCTGGCGCTGTATGCGGAGTTCAATCATCCCGGAGCGATTGTGCCCGGCGTGGTGGGAGTCGTCTTCATTCTGCTGGCGCTGTTCGCGCTCAACCTGCTGCCTACGCGCTATGCGTCGTTCACCCTCATCATGGCGGCGTTCGTATTGTTTGTGCTGGAAGCGAAGTTTGGCACCCACGGCATACTTGGGCTTGGCGGGGTGGCGTGCTTGACGCTGGGCGGCCTGCTGCTGGTGGATGGGCCGATCCCGCAGATGCGGGTCAGCATATGGACGGCGCTGGGCGTCAGCGTGCCCATCGGAGCTATCACCGTTTTCCTGATGACCATCGCGCTGCGTGCGCGCCGCAATAAAGTTGTGACGGGAAGTCAGGGGATGATTGGCGCGATCGGAGAAGCCCGGACGGACATCGATCCCGAAGGAAAGGTCTTTATTCTGGGTGAGCTATGGAACGCGCACTCTCCATCGCGCGTTGCCATTGGCGATCACGTTGTTGTGCGCAAGGTTGAGGGGCTGGAACTGGAAGTGGAGAAGAAGTAGGAAGCTACAAGCTACGAGCCGCGAGCTTCGAGCCCCAAGCAGTCAGCAGCATTGAGATGATTGTGTCGTGTCGTCCGACCGACCAGAGCAGAAATTCAGTCCCTTCTCGATGGAGGCCTCCAAAAAACTCCCGATGTGCGTGGCGAACAATCGTTAGCGGTGAGGTGAGAATGGTAATGAAAGATCACAGTTCGCTGGCAAAGTACGCCGCCTCAGAACGAATCTCGACGTTGCGATGGCGCCGCCCCTGAAGGGGCTCGAAATCTTGAAAACCGACGTTTACCCAGCGCTTCCGCGCTGGGCTAATTAGCTTCGGCCCGCCTGCGGCGGGACTTGCAATCAACGAGTGCGACCGGATGGTTGTGTTGCAGAACAATCCTCTTCACTCGGTGCTCGAGGCTCGTAGCTCGAGGCTGTCTTCGCTGTTGCCCCAGGCTCGTGGCTCGCGGCTAGTAGCTCGTGGCTCGCCGCTGCCTTCCCTGTTGCCAACTTGGGTTCCCCGCCAGTTGAGCCTACAATCTGCAGTAGTAACCGTTCTAAACTTCTATTGTGCTGGAGGCACCACGTGCCCGGTATAGCTGGCATTGTTGTCATCGTTATTGTCGCTCTCTACATCGTCAACTCGATCAAGATCCTGGCCGAGTATGAGCGCGGCGTTATTTTCAGGCTTGGCCGTTTGCTGGGAGCGCCGAAAGGCCCCGGCCTCATCCTGGTTTTCGCGCCGATTGATCGCATTGTGCGCGTCTCGCTGCGGCAAGAGGCGTTGGAGGTCCCACCGCAGGACATCATCACCCGCGACAACGTTACCCTGAAGGTGAACGCGGTCATCTTCCTGCGCGTAGTCGATTCCAATAAGGCGGTGGTTGCGGTTTCGAATTACATGTACCAGACGTCGCAGTTTGCGCAGACCACGCTACGCTCGGTGCTGGGCGAAGTCGATCTGGATGAGTTGCTGGCGCATCGCGAGAAGATCAATCTGCGTCTGCAATCGATTCTCGATCAGCACACCGATCCTTGGGGCGTGAAAGTGTCCAACGTCGAGGTGAAGCAGGTCGACCTGCCGGAGACGATGACGCGCGCCATGGCCAAGCAGGCCGAGGCCGAACGCGAGAAGCGCTCGAAGATCATCCACGCAGAAGGCGAGTTTGCCGCGGCGCAGCGGTTGATCGATGCCGCCCACCTGCTGGCCAGCGAGCCGGTCAGCATTCAGTTGCGATACTTGCAGACGCTGACCGAGATCGGCGTGGAGAAAAATACGACGATTATCTTCCCGGTGCCGGTGGATCTGCTGGCCGGTCTGCACAGCCTGGTGAAACTGGATAAGGCGAAGATTGCCGCCCTGCAGCCGCCGGCGGACAAGGGCGGAAGCACCGGACTTTAAGTCCGGCGGAATTTTAGGATTGTGTGAGATGGCTTGGTGCCGCCGGCTGAAGCCGGCCCAGAATCCGTAAGCGTGCGTATTCGGCACGACTAAAGTCGTGCCCTGTTACAAAGCGCTCGGAAGAGTACTTTTTCAGCGGCCTGGTGCCCTGTACAAAGCATGAAGCGTGGGTGTTGCGGCACGGCTGAAGCCCTGCCCTTCCACCGGCTCTATCGAACAAACGAGGTAATCTGTGCACACGATGGCATCTGAGGACACCGAAATAACCCTGGGCGCAGGCAAGCTGCTGGGGCTTTTCTTTCTGCTGGCGGCGATCTGCGGTGTTTTCTTTTCCATCGGCTATTCGTTGGGCAAAAGCTCGGGCCACGAGCAGGCGCTGAACGACCAGCCAGCGCAGGTGAACGCCGCGTCCGATACGGTGCAGGCTAGTACCGGTAGCGGCGAGAGCAAGCCCTCGGCCGCGGTTGCCGCCAAGTCTGAGCCGCCGGCGGCAGCTTCTGACGACGCCAGCGCTGCCAATCCTCCTAGCAACTTGACCTTCTACAAAGCGGTGCAGCAGAACGACAGCAGTGCGCCGCCGGCTCCGGCAGCGTCGCAACCGGCATCTGCGGCCGGGCATGATCAAAAGGCAGTAGCCGCTCCTGCAACAGCCCCCAGTCCAGCGCCGAGCGCTCCCGCCGCGGCCCGCGGCCCGGAGGTCATCTCGCATACGTCTCCCGTGACTGGGCCGGGAACGATCGTGGTGCAGATCGCAGCCGTGTCACGCGAGGACGATGCGGTGGCGCTCGCCGGCGCATTGCGGAAGAAGAACTACAACGTTTTCGTAGTGAACAATCCGGTCACCAACGACAAGTTCTATCACGTGCAGGTTGGGCCGTTCTCGACCGTGGCGGAAGCGGAAGCCACGAAGGCCAAGCTGGTGGCGGAAGGTTACAACCCGATCATCAAGAGATAGCTGTCGGCGGCAAGCTGACAGCCATCAGCTATCCGCCCAGAAACTCTGTCGTTAAGCTGTGCCGCCGCTCCGCGGCTCAGTTGTTTTTCCCACGTCACCCGCGGGCTCACGCCCACGGCTAACACAAATGTCGCCGCTCCGCGGCTGACTTGATCCCAAATAGGTTTGTTCCGCCGCTCGCGCGGGAATTGCAACGACGACACCGACACTTGGGCGTGCGAAATTCATTGTCGTTCCGGACGAAACGGGTGTAGAGTAAGTACCGTTTTCGGGACCCCAGGAAGCGATGGTAAATTCCCGCTAAAGGAGTCGCGCCCGTGAAAGCCTCTTTCGTTTCTCTTGCCCTGCTCACCCTGATTACATTCGCCATCGTTGCTGCCGTGCCCGCAGCAGCTCAAACCGTTTACGAGAATGGTCCCATCAATGGAAATGTCGATGCCTGGACCTTCAACTTCGGGTTCACGCCGACGGATTCTTTCACCATTTCCGGTGGCAACACCACCGTAACCGGGCTTTCTTTCGGGGCATGGCTGTTTGCAGGTGACACTCTCACTTCAGCGGAAGTGTCGATCACTTCGGAACCGTTTGGGGGAACCACCTACTTCGATCAGGATTGTGAGGTTTCACTGCATCGGGATGCACCATCAACTCATATGGCTACAATGTTTGCGATGAAACGGGCGCATTCAGCGGTCCCAATCTAACCAACGGCACCTACTGGCTCACGCTGCAAAACGGCAGCATTCCCAATGGTGATCCCGTCTACTGGGACGAGAACAGCGGAATCGGCTGTCATTCCCCGGGATGTCCGTCCGAGGCCACGGAGACTGGTGAAGGCTCGATCCCGTCGGAGGCGTTCACCATACTCGGCACCACCAGCAGCACCACGACCACTACCACGACCGGCACTGTCCCCGAGCCCGGCAGCCTGTTTCTGTTTGCCTCGGGATTCGTGGGTTTGACTGGGATGCTGCGGCGCAAGCTGTTCTGATGTCTCGAGTCGGTATAGCGCGGGAAATCGACCAGGGCAGGATCGCAGATTGCGGCTTAGTGTTGCCAGGCTAGGAGCCCTGGGAGTATCAGTCAGGAGTCAGCGAGAGTTTTCTTCTGCGCGGCAGGAAGTTACCAGGGATGGGCAGCAGCGGTTCGGCAGATACTTAGGTTACCGAGACAGTCGTTTTATTCTTCTTATTCAACTCCTTCGTGTTCTTTTTTCCTTCCTTTTTTTGCTCTTTAAATTGCTTCTTCTGCGCCTTGGTTTGCTGCTTGTTTTGCTTCTTCCACTGCTTCTGCGCGTCCTTTTGCGCCTGTGAGCTTTTCGATTTCGGGTGCTCGGTCGTGGTGCGGGCATGGGCAGCTGTTGGCCCCGACAGCATCAGAGCGAGAAGGACAAATAGGACGCCGACCGTAATTTTCTTCACAAGCTCACCATGTAACAGTATCTGAGCGAATTTTACAACCCGCAGTCGAGTCTCGCCACGACAATTGTTGCTCGGTTGAGCAGGGAGCGGGAGTACGAAAGTACATGTACTTTCGTAACTTGACAAGCCTCCGCAGAGAGGTACGGTTGTAAGTTGGGCGTAGTGTCCAATGCCGCGGGTGGACTATGTCAGGCCTGCCGGCTACGTTCTTTGAAAATTTTGGGTGGATGGCGGTAAGCCACGACCAAACATGGCTGCTAAGTCATTGAAAATAATATACTTTCATGCTGTAGATAAGTGTATTGGAATCAATACTTTGGAAGCCGTTATCTAAGTAATTAGAAACAGGGCACTTGTCTCGGTAGCTAACCACCATAGAATCAATACTTTGGTATAAACCCTTTATTTGCAACATATTTTTGCGGGGGGGGGGCCCTAGTGGCGCAATCCGAATCGCAGCTTGGGTAAGTAGGAAGTCCGCGCGATCCGGGCAAGGTCGGGACTACAGAGTGTGCGTTAGAACCGTGCCGCCGCTCCTCCGCCCCATCAAGCGCCCTTCGGCTTCGCTCAGGGCAGGCTCCGGCGGCGCTCGATGGGGGCCCCGGCTGCGCGGCTCAGCTCAATTTTCCATTCCAACCGGCACTTACGCGCCGGGCTAACTTCATGCCGCCGCTGCGCGGCTGGATTACAGCCAGTTTCGATGCTTCGCGTTCCACTGCAATCCGATAAGTCGAGTTCTCACGCAGACTCTGCAGGTCTCCAGACTCGCGCGAGGAGCGCGTGCAACAGCGCGCGAGGAAGCAAATCCGTGAGGTTCACGGTTTGGCGGCTTTGTGGATGTCCACGGTGCTCCAGGTTTTGTCGGCGGCGTGGCAGAGGTTTTCTAATGGGCAGTCGGCGCATTTGGGGTTGCGGGCGACGCACAGGGCGCGGCCATGCAGGATGATCTGATGCGCGAAGACGATCCACTTGTCGCGTGGAATGACCTTCATGAGGTCTTGCTCGATCTTCTGCGGATCTGCGTTCTTGGTGAGTTCCAGACGGCGCGAGATGCGCTGCACATGCGTATCGACCACCACGCCGTCGGCGATGCGGTACCAGCTACCGAGCACGACATTCGCGGTCTTGCGCGCGACGCCGGGTAGTTGCAGCAACTCGTTCATGGTGCGCGGGACCTCGCCGCCGAAGTCGCTGATCAGCTTGCGGGCCGCACCCACCAGCGATTTCGACTTGTTGCGAAAAAATCCGGTGGAACGGATATCGCCTTCCAGTTCTTGCGGCTGGAGCGAGGCGAAGGCTTCCGGCGTCGGATACTTCTCGAACAAGACGGGCGTGACCATGTTGACGCGAACGTCGGTACACTGGGCGGAAAGAATGGTTGCCACCAGCAACTCCCAGGCGCTGTTGTGATGGAGAGCGCAGTTGGCGGCGGGATAGCGATCGTCGAGGCGTTTGAGGATTTCGCCGACGCGCGCGGGTGCCAGTGGGTTGTAGCGCTTTGAGCTGGTCGCGGCCTTGCGAGAGGATTTCGCGCCGAGTCGGGCCGGCTTTGCGGCGGCCTTCTTCGGAGCAGGCGCGGGTGCCCCACTGAAGCTGGTTTTGCTTGGGTGGGAGGCCGCGATGCGGGTCTTGGCGCGGGTGGGCGCGCTGGCAACTTTGTCCTGACGTCCGCTGCGCGATGGCCGGCGAGGCATGATGCCGCGGGGCATGGTTTGTTCTCCAATGATGACGAGAGGAGATTATAACGGGAGATGGGCGACTGGCAGGAGAGCAAAGCTAGTTTCCCACCACTTAGTATGATGGAAATACCAATGAAACCCACCGCGAAGAAGCAGTTCGTACCTGAAGAAGAGAGTTCCGATGCGGCTGCCGACATGCAGCGGAAAGCGGTGCGTGAGATGCTGGATTTTGTCGCGAGGAATCATGTGCGACTTAAAGTTCTCTCGGTAAGGGAACTGATTCATCCGGGCGAAGATCAGCCCTAAACTCATCGAACCTCCCGGAAAGATTACAATGGCACGAGCCGCCTGCATCCCTGAGATCCTGGAGTTTCCCTGAATGGCTTCCGATCCCGCTGTACAGACTGTCTCCACTGAGTTGCACGCGGTTCCCCTCACGCTGGAAGGCCTGAGCGTGCTGCACCAGATGTTTCGCTTTCGCTGGCCGGAGTGGCGCAAGTTGACTCCGTCGCGGCAGCAAGAGATCGCGCGCGAGGCGGCCGCCGTGCTGTCGGCGCCGGAAGAAGCCGGGCAGAGCGCCGTCTACTCGCTGCTGGGGCACAAAGGCGATCTGATGCTGGTGCACTTTCGCGATTCCTTCGACGAGTTGAACGCCGCCGAGCTGCAGTTGAATCGCACCGCGCTGCAAGAGTATCTGGAGCCGATGCATTCCTACCTGTCGGTAATCGAGCTGGGGCTGTATGACTCCAGCGTGAAGCTGTTTCGCGAGCTTGCCGAGCGCGGCGTGGCGCCGCAATCGGAGGAATGGAACAAGGAAATCGAAGACACCATGGAGCGGCAGCGGCAGGCGATGCGTCCGCGGCTGTATCCCAAGATTCCCGACAGCCGGTACCTGTGCTTCTATCCCATGGACCGGAGGCGCGGCGAGGCAAAGAACTGGTACATGTTGCCCATCGAAGAACGGCAGCGGCAGATGGAAGAGCACGGCATGGTTGGACGACGCTACGCGGGCAAGGTGCAGCAGATTATCACGGGGTCCATCGGCTTCGACGACTGGGAGTGGGGCGTGGACTTGTTTGCTCCCGTACCCCTGGTCTTCAAGAAACTGATTTACGAAATGCGCTTCGATCAGGTGAGCGCGGAGTACGCATTGTTTGGGCAATTCTTCGTGGGCGTGCGCTGCCCGGTGCAGAAGCTGGGCGCGTGGCTGGGAATCGCCAAGGAAGGAATCTGAGCGTATGACACTTTCCAACGAAACCAAACAATTGCTCGACGGCGCGAACTTCGCTCATCTGGCGACGCTGATGCCCGATGGCTCGCCGCAGAGCGTGCCTGTCTGGGTTGGCCGCGAAGGCGATCGCATCCTCGTCTGTACCGGCGAGAGTTCGTTAAAAGCCCGCAATACAGCGCGCGATCCACGAGTGGCGATTTCGATCGTGGACTTTCGCAATCCCTACTGCGAAGTGCAAATTCGCGGACATGTCATCGAGCGTCGTCCCGATCCCGATTTGAAGACGATGGATCCCATCTCTGTGAAGTACACCGGGAAGCCATTTCCGTTTCGCGAACCGAAAGGGCGTGTTGCCCTCGTCATCGAAGTCGACAAAGAACGATACACGAAGCTGCCGTTTGAACACACGCCGCCGGCTTGAGAGCGCTGCGTTCGAGATGCTGCTGATAAGCCAGGTCGATGAGGCCGTCCGTCGCCAGCGTCTTGTCGTAGAAGAGTTGCTCGAACCCCGCGCTCATAGCGGCTTTAGAGGATTTTCTTGCCGAACGCCGACAGTGCCAGCTCGACCGCCAGTTCCGCGGTTTGGTTGCGCTCGTCGAGCACCGGATTCACTTCCACCAATTCGAAGCTCAACATGCGGCCATGGTCGGCGACGATCTCCATCGCCAGATGGGCTTCGCGATAGGTCGCGCCGCCCCACACGGGCGTGCCGACGCCAGGCGCGTCCTCGGGATCGATCCAGTCGAGATCGAGAGAGACGTGATAGCCGACGGTGCCGCGTCCCACCAGCCGCAGCGCCTCTTCCATCACGGCGCGCATGCCGCGCTCGTCGATATCGCGCATGGTGAACACATGGACGCCAGAGCGGCGAATGTTTTCGCGCTCGTGTTCGTCGACATCGCGAATGCCGACCAACGCGCAGTTTTCCGGCCGCACCTTCGGGCTGAAGTCGTACATGTCGCTCAGCGGCGAGTGAAATAAGCCCATGATGGCGCCGAGCGGCATGCCATGAACATTGCCGCTGGGCGATGTGTCAGGCGTGTTGATATCGCTATGAGCGTCAATCCAAAGCAGGCCGATGCGCTGCTTCCGGCGGCGATAGAACTCTGCCACGCCAGAAACTGTACCGGCCGCGATGGAATGATCGCCGCCGAGGGCGAGGGGAATTTTGCCAGCCTCAAGGGTCTTGATTACCAGTTCGGCCTGGGCGGAGCACGTCTCGGTAATCTCCTTGAGATACTTCGCATGCGGATCGCCTTCCTGCTCGGTCTCCAGCATCGCCACGGGAACATTTCCGTAATCCTCAACGTCATATCCGAGGGCTTCAAGCTTTGCCTCGAGGCCGGCGACGCGCATGGCCGAAGGCCCCATGTCGACCCCGCGCCGCGACTGGCCGAGATCGAGAGGCACGCCGATGATGCGGATGTGTTTCGTTTCGATGTTTTGCAGCGGTTTCGTGATAGGGCTGGTGGCCATAGGCGTTCCTGTCTTACATTGTGGTACATCCTACAATATGGTACAACCGTCAACCAATTACGGATACAGCCGGTGCAACATGCGCGGGAAGGGAATGGTTTCGCGTACATGCTCCAGGCCGCAGATCCACGCGACGGCGCGCTCAATGCCCATGCCGAAGCCCGCGTGCGGCACTCCTCCGAACTTGCGCAGATCGAGATACCACTTGAACGACTCTTCCGGCAGGCCATGTTCGTGAATGCGCTGCAACAGCAACTCATGGGACGCCATACGCTGCGAGCCGCCGATAATCTCGCCGTAGCCCTCGGGCGCGAGCACGTCTACGCACAGCGCCAGGTCCGGCCGCTCCGGATCCGGCTCCATGTAAAACGCCTTCACCGACGCCGGATAACGATGCACCATCACCGGGCGTTCGAATTGCGACGAAAGATAGGTCTCGTCGGGCGAACCCAGATCACCGCCCCATTCAAACTTGTTTTCGGCCAGGCCCTTCGCATGCGCTTCCTGCAACATCTTCACAGCCTCATCGTAGGTAATGCGTGGAAACGGCGTGTCAATCTTCTCCAGCTTGGCAAGGTCGCGCCCGATCGTTTCCAGCTCGGGACGCCGGCGCTCAAGGCAGCGCTTCACAATGAAGCTGATGAACTCCTCAGCCAGCCTCATCAGGTCGTCGAGCGTGCCGTAGGCGACTTCGGGCTCAACCATCCAGAATTCCGTAAGGTGGCGGCGCGTCTTCGACTTCTCCGCGCGGAAAGTCGGGCCAAAGCTGTAGACCTTGCCCAGCGCCATCGCCGTCGCCTCAATGTAAAGCTGGCCGGACTGCGTCAGGAATGCCTGCTCCTCGAAGTAGTCCACCGGAAACAGCGTGGTTGTGCCCTCACAGGCCGCGGGAGTAAGAATTGGCGGATCGGTCAGCGTGAACCCGCGATCGTCGAAAAAGTCACGCGCAGCTTTGATGATCTCGGCACGTACACGAAGGATCGCAGCCTGGCGCGGTGAGCGCAGCCAGAGATGCCGATGCTCCATCAGAAAATCAACGCCGTGCTCTTTGGGCGTGATGGGATAAGGATCGTCGGGATTGACGCGCTGCACCACTTGCGCGTCGGTGACGTCCATCTCATAACCGCCGGGAGCGCGCTTGTCGGCGCGCACCTTGCCGGTGACAATCACGCTGGATTCCTGCGTCAGGCCCTTGATCGACTCGAACAGTTCGGGCGAGACAGCCTGCTTGGCGACGACGCCCTGGATGATCCCACTGCCATCGCGGAAGATGGGAAACAGCAGCTTGCCGCTCTCGCGCAGGTTGTAGAGCCAGCCGCGAATGGTGACCGCCTGGCCCTCGTGCTGGCCAACCTCGCGGATGGTTGTGACAGGTGCTTCGGTTTCAGTTTTCGCAGATAAGTTCATGAGTACCCTACATTCTGCAGCCGCGTTAGTATATGTATAGGAGCTTACTATGGGGTTGGATTGGTCACAATGTCCCGCTGTGGAAAGCGTCCCCGGACGGGTGAGCGGTGCCTGGGTGTTCCGCGGAACGCGGATGCCAGTTTCCATCGTTTTCGAAAACCTTGAAGACGGAATGACCATTGACGAGATCATGGAACAATTTCCCGTCACTCGCGAACAAGTCAAAGCCGTCCTTGAGTTTGCCGCTCGAAGCCTCGATCCAGTGTCTGTCGGTCCTCAATAGATGCTAATCCTGCTCGACAATGCAGTGCCGCGCGGGATTAGGCAGTACCTCAGCGGCCATATTGTCACGGAATGTAGAGATCGAGGATGGGATACGCTATCTAATGGCGAGTTGCTTACTGCAGCCGAGGCTGCCGGATTCGAGGTGCTCGTGACAACCGACAAGAACATTCGCTATCAACAGAACCTCACGGGTAGGACGATCGCGATCGTTGTGTTGGGTGAGGGCCGCTGGCGGCTGATCAAGCCGATCTTGGCAAATGTGCGCGCCGCGGTGAACGCGGCCACGCCCGGCAGCTACACCGAAGTAAAGATTCCGGACTGAAGTTTCAAAGCTTCTCCAGCCTCCCGAACGCCTCCGCCATCTTCTCGCGAAATGTTCTCGCCTTCGACGCCCTCAATCTCCAGCAGTAGCGGCGGCACGTGCGGCGCGCTGCGCAGCAGGGACATCGCTTCACTCCAGTCGATATTGCCTGCTCCCGGCCACAGGTGCGAGTCGTGGTCCTTGTTATTGTCGTGTACGTGCGTAGAGCGGATGCGGTCCTTCAAGCTGTGAAAGGCTTCCTTCACGCTTGACATGATGTGAGCGTGACCGACATCGAAGCACACTCCGATATCGGTGAAGCGTCCAGCATGCAGCAACCCCATCAGGCTCTCCGGCGTGGAGAGATCGTTGGTAATGTTCTCCACCAGCAACTGCACGCCCAGCGGCTTGGCAAAGGCGTGAATGTGTTCCAGCGAACTCATGGCCGCTTCCAGTTTGTGTTCGTTGCTGCCCTCGTTGCCCACGCCAACGTGCTGCACCAGAAACGTGAACGGCGCCTGCTCGGCAACTTCGAGCGCGCGCTTGATTTCGTCCGTGGCGGCGATGCGGTCGCGCTTCTCCACCGCGGCGATGTTCACCGGCGTCACGCCGCTGCGTCCCCACTCCTCATCGCTGTACATGGGAGAGTGCATGGAGTGAAAGGTGACGCCGGTGTTGCGAAACCAGTTGCCGATCTCGCGAATGTGCTGGCGATCGGTGTAGTTGAAGTGTCCGCGCGCGGCGAATATCTCGATGGCCTCGGCGCCTCCGGAGACAAACTGATCCAGCAGGCCAGGATGCAAGCGCTCGCGTTTGGCATACACCAGAGTGGACATCGCCCTTCGCATCAGAAGCCAACCGCCTTTCCGTCGTTTCGTCCGTCACTGGCGCCCAGGATCTCGCCCGTCTTCTCGTCCAGGGCGATGCACTCGGCGTCGCCCCAATATCCCCGGGACATTTTAATCTTGTGCCCCATGTGCTCCAGGATGCCGAGGGTGTCGGGTGAAATTCCCGTGGCCTCCACTTCGATCTGGTCCGGCATCCACTGCTCGTGGAAGCGGGGAGCGTTTACCGCCTGCTGAATGTTCAGGCCGTAATCGGCCACCCCCATCAGTATGTTGGCGACGGTAGTGATGATCGTCGGCCCACCCGGTGAGCCGAGCACAAGGAACAGCTTACCGTTCTTCAGCACGATAGTTGGCATCATTGCCGAGAGCGGACGCTTGCCTGGGCCGACGGCATTCGCCGGGCCCTGCAACAATCCATACATGTTGGGCACACCGGACTTGGAGCTGAAGTCGTCCATCTCGTCGTTGAGCAGAAATCCCAGACCTTCGGCCGTGACGCGCGATCCGAAGCCGTCGTTCAAAGTGGTGGTAACCGCGACGGCGTTGCCCTCGGAATCCACGATCGAATAGTGCGTGGTGTGGTCAGGTTCGGCAACTGACGTTGGCTGCGGATGCGAACTCGCGTAGCTGTCGAGTTGCGAGAACACCGACGGCCGCCGGAGATCGGCGCTGGGAGTGGCCCGGCGCGGCGCAATGGTTTCGCGCCAGGCAGTCGCATAACGCTTGTCAATCAGTTGGGCAACCGGGATCTTGGAGAAGTCAGGATCGCCCAGGAACTCGGCGCGATCGAAAAAGGCGCGCTGGAAGGCCTCGGCCGTCAAGTGAATGCTCTGGGCCGAGCGGTCACCCTCTTTGGTCAGATCGTAGCCTTCCAGGATGTTCAGGATTTCGACCAAGGCAGTTCCACCTGACGACGGCGGTGGAGCGCTGATGATCTCGTACCCACGATAAGTGCCGCGAATCGGTTGCCGCTCCTTGACCTCGTACTGCGCCAGATCGTCGGCGGTGATCAGCCCGCCGTCCTTCTGCATTGCAGCCGCCAGTTCGCGCGCCAGCGAGCCGTGATAAAAGTCATCGGGCTTGTCGGCAATTCGCTCCAGTGTTCTCGCCAAACTGGGCTGCTTGAATACGTCTCCGGGCCGGTAGTAGTTTCCGTCGCGCTGGAAAACGTGGCGTGACTCAGGAAACTGGGCGAGCTGGGAATCGCGAAAAGACTGCGCCTCGTCATCGTCAAGCACGAAACCATCGTGCGCCAGCCGAATGGCAGGCTCCATCACCTGCTTCAGCGTGAGCTTGCCCCAGTGCTGCTCGGCATACACCAGTCCGGCGACCGAGCCCGGCACTCCGATTGATTTATAGCCGATGGTACTAAGACCAGGAACGACGTTGCCCTGAGCGTCAAGATACATATTGGCTGTGGCCTTCGCGGGGGCCCTCTCACGATAGTCGAGGAAGTGCACTTCACCATCGGGCCGGCGAAATAGCAGAAAGCCGCCTCCTCCAATGTTGCCGGCTTGGGGATAGACGACAGCCAAAGCAAATCCGACAGCGACCGCCGCGTCCACTGCGTTGCCGCCCTGTTGCATGATGGCGACGCCCACGCGGGAAGCCTCGGGTCGAATCGTGGCAACCATGGCGTGAGACGCATGGCTGGGACTCACCATGTCGCCCGCAAACGCCTGCGCGCAAAACACGATTCCCAACACCATGGCCGGCAGTTGGTTCCTCAACTTCATAGCTGCAATTACGGAGAGCCCCTTTCGCAGTGATCCTCATAGGCAAGAGCGATCGAATTTGAGGCTAGTTGACCCACAATGCAGAGTCAAATGTGGCTGTGGTTTCGCCGGAGTGCAGCTTCGGACTATCCACTCTCCCGGGGCCTGGCCCAAAGTGCGCTCGACTTGTCTCATGCGATGGAAACGTTATATATCTAAAGCACCGCGTGGGTCGTGTGCCGAGCCCCACTTCTCTTTGCAGATAGTTCGGGCCTGATCAGGCCATCTCATTATGCCTGCAACACAGCGACGAGCCGTTGTCATCGGAGCAGGTCCGAATGGTCTGGCCGCGGCCATCGTTCTGGCGCAAGCCGGACTGCACGTAGACGTCTTCGAAGCCGAGCCGCAAGCCGGCGGCGGCGCTCGCACTCTACCTCTCACATTACCTGGATTTCTGCACGACTTCGGCTCCGCCGTGCATCCCATGGCTCTGGCGTCGCCGTTCTTTTCGACCCTTCCGCTCAGCCACCACGGGCTGCAATGGATTCAGCCGCCGGCCCCGCTGGCTCACCCTCTGGATGATGGTACGGCGGTGATACTGGAGCGCGATCTCGGCGAGGCAGCAGCCGCTCTCGGCGAGGATGGCAAGCAGTGGCGCAGGTTATTCGGGCCGTTCGCGGAGCATTGGGCGCAACTGGCTCCGGAAGTTCTCAAGCCGGTGTCCCTGTTTCCGCGACATCCATTTCTGCTCGCGCGTTTGGGACTGCTGGGATTTCCTTCGGCGAGTGCGATTGCTCAGTTCTGGTTTCGTAATCCCAGGACTCGGGCCTTGTTCGCCGGCTTGGCGGCGCATTCCATCCTGTCGCTGGAGGAGCCTCTCAGCTCGGCGTTCGGCATCATGCTTGGGGCCACGGCCCACGCTGTCGGATGGCCCATACCACGCGGTGGAGCGCAATCGATTACCAACGCACTGTGCGGTTATCTCGCCAGCATAGGAGGAACCGTGCAGGTCTCGACGCGGGTCGAGAACCTTGCTTCCATCGGGAAATACGATGTCGTGCTGTGCGATGTGTCGCCGCGACAGTTGGTGCAAATTGCCGGCGGCCAATTGTCTGCAAGCTACGCGCGCCGCCTGCAGCGCTATCGCTACGGCCCCGGCGTCTTCAAGGTCGATTACGCGCTGTCGCAGCCGGTTCCGTGGAAGGCGGCAGAGTGCCGGCGATCCGCGACTGTCCATATCGGCGGCACGCTGGAGGAGTTCGTCGTATCCGAAGATGCGATGCGCCACGGGCGCCATGCCGAACGGCCATTTGTGCTGCTGGCACAGCCCACACTCTTCGACCCCACCCGAGCACCCGAAGGCCGGCATATTGCCTGGGCGTATTGCCATGTGCCGAATGGCTCCGACTTCGATATGCTGCCGCGCATCGAGGCCCAGATCGAGCGCTTTGCTCCGGGATTCCGTGACTGCGTTCTGGAGCGGCGAGTGTTGTCCCCGGCGGGGTTGCAGGCCATGGATGCCAACCTGATTGGCGGTGATATCGGCGGCGGGTTAATGAATCTATCGCAGTTTCTGTTTCGTCCCACAATGAGGTACTATGCCACCTCTGCGCGGGACATCTACATCTGCTCGTCCTCCACGCCCCCAGGCGGCGGAGTACATGGCATGTGCGGCTACAACGCAGCCAAGCTCGCTCTGAAACACCTGTGACAGACGCTCCCGATCTCGATCGACGCGGCAAGATCGCAATTGCGCTGTCGCTGACCGCCGTCGGCGGCTTCGTCGATGCTGTCGGCTATATTGCGCTGTTCCAGATATTCACCGCCAATATGAGCGGCAACAGCGTCCACATCGGCATGTATCTGGGCCAGCGGGACTGGCTCAACCTGCTGCGGCCGCTGTGTGCCGTTGCCTCCTACTTCGTGGGTGTGGTGCTCACGCGGATTACGATTCAAATCGCCGGACGCAACGGCATCAGGAGCATCGCTTCCTTCACCCTGGCAGTGGAAGCTTTGCTGCTGGTGTTCTTCGCGCGCGCAACTCCGGCCATGCACTTGGGTCAGATCGTTGGTCAGCACTCCCCGGCCTACTTCGCCCTGGTGGGGCTGCTGGCATTCGCCATGGGGGTACAGACTGCGACGTTGACCCGCGTCGGCACTCTGACCATCTACACAACGTTTGTCACGGGAGCGCTGATCAATCTGACCGAATCCTTTACTCGCGTGTTGTTCTGGGCGTACGATACTCTCCCTCATAAGGGTATATCCGACCTCGTAAGGTTGGCGCGGCAGCAGAAGGACGTTCGCGAGGGAACTATGTTGGCGTCCACCTGGACTTGCTATGTTGTGGGGGCTGCCCTGGGCACCATCAGCAAGCAGCGCTGGGAGTTGCGCGCCCTGTACCTTCCCGTTGCGGTGCTGGCCGCGGCTATCGTAGTGGATCAGCTTAGGCCAATCGATTTCGAAGAAGAACAACATCAGACAGGATGAGAGAGTAGAACAAAATGCTCGTTGCGGCGGGGATGGCCAGCGCCCCTTACTCCAGCGAGGAGCGGATGGGCTTTGGCGACTGGCGCACGGTATACTGCAACCTACATAACAAGGAGCGCATACGGGATGATCGAAAGACTTAGAGAAAGTTCAGGTGGGGTACTGGGATTCAAAGTTACCGGCAAGTTGACCGACGAGGACCTCAAAGGCTTCGAGCCTCAAATCGAATTCCTCCTCCGCGAACGCAAGCACAAGCCGATCGGTATTCTCGCCGACTTGTCGCAGATGCACGGCGCGGACTGGAAAGCGCGCTGGGACGAGATGCGCTTCCTGCAGAAGCACACCGACCACATCGCGCGCATGGCGGTGGTTGGCGCCGACAAATGGGAAGAAATTATGGCGTTACTCACCGCGGGCGCGGCGGTGTTGCAGGCGGAGACGCGCTACTTCCATGAGCCCGAAATACTGCGCGCCTGGGAGTGGGTGCGCTCCGCCAAACACGCCGAAGACATGCCCATCCGCCAGATCTCGGCCGGCACCGGCATCTGGAAAGACTACCATCCCGAATACATGAACTTATAGCCACCACCTATAGGAGCGTGATCATGTCTGTCCGTCTTAGCATAGCTTCCGATGCTCCCGTTTCGGTGGACAAGCTCACCGATCTGGACAAAGCCGTAGACAAGGTTACGACCGAACTTCGTCTCGGAGTTGAGTTCGCCGGCCACCTTGACCAGAGTATCTCTACTTTACCTGAGGGAATTTGTACTTCCATCCAGTACAGCAGCGGCAACCAATGCTGGAAGCTTGGTGAGTTTAGCTTCACACTCTCGGGTGGTGTAACCGGGAAGCTGTCCGTCATCAAATCTGGCAAACTGTTGTCCTACACCGACGACTTACCAACGGAAGTTACCTTTGGTCCGGCGCCCACGGCAAAGAAGAAGGATGATACGAAGTCAATTCCGGTGCCGCCGGGCGCGGCATACATCGGTCTTGAAATGGATTTCCAGATTCAAGGTGGCATCTCCGCCAACTTCACCGAAGGCGTCTATGGCGTCTGTGGCAGCGTGAACTCCAAGGACACGTTTACCGTGGCCTTTTACAAGCTGTGTAAACCGGCGGATAAGTTGAGGGATGCGATCTCCGCCGCGTTTTCCGATTTCGTTTTACCGCTGCATGCCGAAACACTCGGCAATCTTAAGGTGGGCGATTACCTTCACCACAACTTCAACGGCAATTTGCAAGTTGGCTTGGGCGCCAGCATCGGCTACGACAAGGTCTTCTATGCCGGCCAGTACAAGGCCGACATTCCTGATACCGCGGATGCGCTCAAATTGACTATGTCTGCGAGGGCCGAATTTCAGGCGGGGGCTAAGCTCGCATTTCAACTCGAGTACGCCGGCACCTTCGAAGCCTTGCTGTGGAAGGATGCGCCTGGCACCGGGCGTCTGCATCTCTACCGATCGCAAACCCAGGACGTCAGCCTGGGATTGAATCTCGGCGTCACCCTTGCCGGAGATCCTAAAGCGTGTGCAACCGCCATGTCGTCGCAGATGCACGATTGCTTCAAGAAGGTTTTCGGCGGGCTAGGCAACTCTTTCGACAGCAAGCTATGGCCGAAGGCCGCACCCGAGATCGGCAACTGCGTAAGCGATGCCAACTCCAAAGTCGCCGGCTGGCTCAAACCTGCACAGCAAACCCAGGCCACGCTCGATTTTGCCATCGAGAAAACCAATCAAACTTTCCTGTTGATGGATTACAGCTTTGATCTCACAGCTTCGGCGTACGCTGCCGCGTGGGGGACGGCCATCGCCGGCAAGTACATGGACGCGTTGCAGGTCCCGAACGGTGGCGTCGCTATTGCCGTTGGCAGCGGCCTGGAAAAGTTCTACGACAAAAAAACTTCCGTCACTCTCAACCTGTTCGGAAAGCTCAATGCTGCCTGGACCGATGCCATCATCAGCGACTCGACCCTGGTTTATGCCGGCAACAATGTTTTCCATCTCCTGGCCGATGTAGGACGCAGTTCTCTGTATCAACTAAACAAGAGCAAGCGCGAGATCGATATTTACTTTGCGGCCCAGGCCAACCTCGAGTCAGGTAAAACGTCGCTCGGCACAATCGATCTGCATGTCATGTTATCGGCAACCGATAACGGGGCATTCGGGAAGTACATTGCCGGCTTTCTCCAGCTCTTGACCAGCGGCCCCGACGCCACCGCCATGGTGAAAGCGATCGACATGCTCGCCGCGCAGCCAAAGACTACCGAGGTGCTGCAGATCATTCTGCCTCCGGCAACGTATGCTCGCCTTCAGTCGTCGGTCATCGTGAACGGGCGGCCAGACGATCAGACGAAAGACCAACTCAACTATGCGGCCTTTGCCCGCGCGTGTTCGGACCTCAGCTTTTCCCAACCGTCGAATTTCGCATCCCTCACTTATGGCGTTTGGAGCAACTGGAACATTGCCTGCAACGATTCCGCGCCCCCGCCTAACGCTGCCCCCAATCGCAGAAATATTGGTGATACGGCGAATGGGGTCGCGCAATTGCAGATTCAATCTCCGGAACCCGGCGTCTCGCCTGACTCCATCGGTTATGCGCTACATGCGGCGAGTGACTTCATGAACTTTTGTGAAGATCTGAAGAACCTGGCGCAGACGAAAACCATCGGCGACCTCGACTCCTGGAACCAGCTCGTGGACGAGTTGAAATCGATCATCGAGAACGACGTCTCGCCATATTTCATCGCCCCTACGGGCTTGGCTCTGGCGCGGCTCTGCGCCGCCGGAGCTGCGCCCAGCGAGGTAAAAGGACCCGCTCCCGGTTGCGCTGACAAGAATTCCATTGCAGTTACGCTTACTTACTCGTAATACTGGGACTTACAGTGAAGAGGCTGAGTTCGCGGAGGTCGACAGCATCGCTGGAATCGCGTCGCCGTGCGCGATTCGCTTACTAATCAGGGCCCCGCACGTATAATAGGTAAAGTGGAGTGAGATTCGCGCTGGGTGCGAGATCTTCGCATCATGCAAGACAAGCCGTGAAATCTTCGCGTCAGGCAAAACAAGCTTTGAATCTTCGAATCATGCAAAACAAGACGCTGTGGCGCGCGATGTCAATTGCGTTCTGCGCCCTGGTGTTCTTTTTTGCCCTTCATGCTAAGACCGCGGTTTACGATGGCGGCTCGCCCGGAAAGGTGACTCCGTCCACTGCTTCCAAAATGTGGTCGAGCGGGCAGAAGATGGAAGCCCAACCCATCGACGCGGCCGGCGGCCTGCTGTTCTGGATGGCCGTGCTTTGCCTCTTCGCGCCATGCTTCCATCGAGAGATCCGAGCCTACAGCGCTTTCGGAACTCCTCCGGCAAGCAATCTTTCTCTCTGGTACTCGCATCAATTTCTGCGGCCCCCGCCCGTCCAGGCATAGTTCTCTCCTCGGCGTCATTCATATTTTATCTTCTGGTTTTGGGTTCTCATCAGGCCACGCAAGTTGCATTGATTAGGCTTTGACAGAGCGGACCAGACAGTCGAAAGAGGAAGCTCATGCAGGTTCGTCGTCGGCAACAGTTGATTGTGCTAGCGATTGCTGCGGGATGTGTTCTGATCGCGGCCCTGGTGGTGCAACGTGTACGTGCCGGCTCATCCAAAGCCGGCGAGGCTGGCGCCGAGGCCGACCGTACTCCCTATGCTGCGGTCGCTCCAGTCAAGCGGCAGACAATTGCCAACTCGCTCTCCATAGCAGGGCAATTCAGCCCCTACCAGAATGTCGAACTCCACGCTAAAGTGGCCGGCTATATCAAGAATATTTCCGTCGACATTGGTGACCGGGTCCACACCGGACAGGTTCTGGCGGTGCTGGAAATCCCGGAGCTAATGGCGCAGGTGGATGAGGCGAAAGCCGAAGTACACCATGCGGAAGAAGAGATCCAACGGGCGAAAAGTGAGGTCCTGCGCGCCGAAGCTGACACCGTTGCCCTGCACTCCAACGCCGAGCGACTTGTCAACACCGACAAAGTGCAGCCGGGACTGATCGCCCAGCAGGAACTCGACGACGCAACCGCCAAGGATCGCGCTTCGCAAGCTCGCGTCGATGCGGCCAAGTCCTCGCTGGCGGGCGCCAGGCAGCAACTTGCAGCCGCACAAGCCGACCAGGAGCACTATGCTGCGCTGAGCAACTACTCCAGGATCGTCGCTCCTTATGACGGCGTGGTGACCTGGCGCTTCTCCGATACAGGTTCCCTGGTACAGGCCGGGACCTCGAACACCAGCGGTCTTCCGGTAGTCACAGTAGCGCAGGTCGACCTGTTGCGCCTGCGTATACCCGTACCTGAATCGCTGGCGGCAAAGGTTCGCGTTGGCGATTCCGCCGATGTCCATGTGCAGGCAACCGGCGAACATTTTACCGGCAAGGTCACCCGCTTCACTGACGCTCTGGATATGTCGACCCGGACCATGCAGGTCGAAATCGACGTGCCGAATGCCAACTATCATCTGCAACCCGGGATGTACGCCGATGTCCAGTTGAGCGCCGACAGTCGTCCCAATGCGCTCACTGTTCCTATCGAAGCTCTCCAGCGTGGCGACAACAAAACCAGCGTGCTGGCACTGGACGCCAACAACCGCGTGCAGTCTCGCGAAGTGCAGGTAGGCGTGGAAAGCTCAGATAACGTTGAGATCCTGTCGGGGCTCACCGAAGGCGAGAGGGTGATTGTCGGGAACCTGGGCAGCTATCAACCGGGCGAGCTGGTACGCCCCAAGGCTAGCGCGTTCGATTCAGGGCCCGCCAGCAAGGGAACGGAGTAGCCGGCATGTCGAGCTTTGCGATCAAGTATCCGTTCTTCATCCTGATGCTGTGCCTTGGGATCATCGTGGTGGGCGTGACCACGGTGGCGCGCATGCCCGTGGATCTGTTTCCGCAGATCCAGATTCCTGTCGTCGTGGTCGCAACTTTCTACAGCGGAATGCCGCCGCAGCAGATTGAAGGCGACATTACCGATACGTTCGAGCGCTTCTTCACCCTGGGCAGCAACATTGAGCGCATCGAATCGCGATCGCTGACGGGCGTCAGCCTGATCAAGGTTTACTTCCAACCGGGGACCGATCCCGATGCCGCAGTCAGTTCCATCGCCAATCTCGCGATGGCTGACCTGCGAAGGTTGCCGCAAGGGACGCTGCCGCCGGTAGTGTTGAAGTTCGATGCGTCGAGTATGCCGGTATGTCTGGTCACCCTCAAAGGACAAGGCCTGACCGAGACGCAACTGCACGACCTGGGACAATTCAATGTCAGAAATCAGATAGCCAACGTTCCCGGCGCGTCGGTGCCACAACCCTTCGGCGGCAAGTACCGGCAAATTCAGTTCTATGTCGACCCGGTAAAGCTTGAGGCTGCGCAGCTGAGCCCCATGGACGTGGTCCACGCAATTAACAAAGCTAATGACATTCTGCCGGCAGGCGACGTACGCATTGGGCCCTTCGATTACAACATCTATAGCAACAGCCAATTGCCCAACGTCAAAGAGATGAACGATGTGCCACTCAAGGCAATCGGCAACAATGTGCTTCGGTTCGGTGACATTGGCCACGCGGAAGACTCGTCTGCACTGCAATACAATCTGGTGCGAGTGGACGGGCAGAAATCGGTCTACTTGCCCATCTTGCGGCAGGGAGGCAATAGCAACACCATTCAGATTGTGAATGGCGTTCGCGACCGCATCAAGAAGCTACTCGATACTCCCAAGAGCCTGATCGCGTCGGTCGCTTTCGATCAGTCGCAATACGTCAAGATCGCGGTTGCCAATGTATTGCGCGAGGGCGGCATTGGTCTGGGTTTGACAGCCGTGATGATCCTGGTTTTCCTGGGATCGTTGCGGGGCACGATTTCCGTACTGCTCTCGATTCCAATCTCGTGCCTGGCGGCGTTCCTTCTCTTGAACGCCTTTGGCAGTTCGATCAACACAATGGTGCTGGGCGGGCTCGCTCTCGTTCTCTCGCGACTTATCGACAATTCCGTAGTCGTGCTGGAGAACATCTTCCGCCATCTGGAGGAGGGTGAAGATGCTCGCACCGCGGCCGAGCAGGGCGGACAGGAAGTACAGCTGGCCGTTCTCGCGGCCACCTTCACCACCGCCATCGTATTTTTCCCGGTGGTGTTTTTGTCCGGGGTCAGCAAATATCTGTTCACTGGCTTGGCGCTGGGCGTCGTGCTGGCGTTAGCGGCATCGTATCTTGTCGCGATGTCGGTTGTGCCATTGTTCTGCTCTTTGTTCATCAAATCGGAACATGGCAGCGAAGCCGAAGGCGAGCACGAGGGCGGCCCGCTGGAACGCCTGCTGGCGCCGTTCAACCGCGGGTATGACTACATCCTGGCCAAATATGACGAGTCGATCGAGAAGGCTCTGCAACACCCGAAGATGACGGTCGCGGTAATCATGGGCGGATTCGTGCTGAGCCTGGCGCTTTCACCTTTGCTGGGTGTCGCCTTCTTCCCACGCACCGATCCAGGCCAGTTCGTCATTAATGTGAAGGCCCCCAGCGGCACGCGGATTGAACTGACGAATGACTACATCGCGCGCGTAGAAGCCGATATCCGCGAGGTCATCCCGAACGACGATCTAGACATGATCGTCTCCAACATCGGCGTGAATTCCGACCTCTCGGCGATTTACACCACGAATTCGGCAATGCACACGGCGTTTGTGCTGGTGCAACTTCAGAAAGAGCACAAGACCAGCAGTTTTGCCTACATCAACCGCGTCCGGCGAAAACTTTCCTCCGATCTGCCGGAGCTTTCCACTTTCTTTCAGACGGGAGGTTTGGTGGACTCCATCGTGAACCAGGGAATGCCGGCGCCCATCGACATCCAGGTCACAGGGAACGATCAGGCGGCTGCTTACCAGGTTGCCAGCGACATGGCGAAAGAGATCCGCGGCTTGCACGACGTGAGCGATGTTCTCATCCCGCAAGATCTGGATTACCCGGGTATCCAGTTGAATGTGCGCCGTGAAATGGCGGCGCGCCTTGGCCTCGATGCCCAGGACGTTGTGGACAACGTAGTGACTGCGCTTACTTCCAATGGCATGATCGCGCCCGGGTACTGGATCGACCCTAAGAGCGGCAACAACTACTTTCTCACTGTTCAATACACCCCCAACCAGATTGGGAAGATGACGATGGAGGACTTCAAGCAGATCCCGCTGCACGCCAAGAACAATGCCGAGCCCACAATGCTGGAGAACGTGGCCGACATCAAGATGATCAACACGCCCACCGAGGTTGACCATCACCAGTTGTTCCGGGTTATCGATCTGTACGTTGCGCCCAGGGGAGAGGATCTGGGAGCGCTCGCGAAGAAAGTGCAAGAAGTGATCGACCATACGCAGTTGCCGCCGAACATACGGGTCGAGCTGCGAGGCTCGGTAGTCACCATGCGCGCCTCGTTCAAGAGCTTCGCCATCGGATTATCGCTCTCGATCGTCCTCGTGTACCTGATCCTGATGGCGCAGTTCGCGTCCTTCAGCGATCCCTTCGTGATCCTGCTGGCGGTGCCGCCGGGATTCACAGGCGTCATCCTGTTCCTGCTGATGACCGGAACCACCATCAACATCATGTCGCTGATGGGAGTAATGATGATGATCGGCATCGTGGTGTCGGATTCCATTCTGATCGTCGAGTTCACGCGCGAGCTGCGCCGCCGCGGACAACCTTTGGAAAGCGCCATCAAGAACGCGTGCCATGTTCGCCTGCGTCCCATCATGATGACCACCTTTGCAACCTTTCTGGGCCTGATACCGCTGGCTCTGGCCCTGGAAGCGGGCAGCGAGCAATACGCGCCGCTGGCGCGCGCCATCATTGGAGGCTTGATGTTCTCTTTCATCGTCACCCTCTTCCTGGTGCCGGCTGCGTATTACCTGATGCACAGCGGCAAAGAAGAACATCTAGAACAGGAGGTGCAAGCTTGAGACGCAGGACCCTCTGGCTTGTAATTCCAGTTGTCTTGAGCAGCCTTTCGTTGGCGGCGCAGACGGCATCTCCCAAGCTTCCGGCCGGCGCGCCTGCACAAGCGGAAACATCCTCGCCGCAGACGCAGTCGTTGCCAGCCCAGCTTCCTGCAACCGGCGCGGTGCAACGGCTGACAGTCCAGGACGCCGAGGCGCTGGCGCTAAAGAACAACCCGCAAATTTCTGTGTATCGATTGCTGTCGCTGGCTTCGAATCAGGTCACGCGCGAACAGAAAGCTGCTTACTACCCGAATGTGTACGGAAGCTTGACGGCCGTTGAGCCGAAGGAAGGCACCCGGATCGCAGCGGGACTGATTAATAATCCCAGCGTCTACGAGCGCGCGGCCGGCGGACTCACGCTCTCGCAACTCATTACCGATTTCGGACGCACCAACAACCTGGTGGCCACGGCTGCTCTGCGCGCGAAGGCGGCCGACATGAACGCCGTCGCAACCGCCGACCAAATCAAGCTGGCTGTGGATCAGGCCTTCTACAACGCGCTTCAGGAACTGGCGCTCTTGAAGGTGGCCGAGGAAACGGTGAGTGAGCGAAACGTAGTGTCCCGCCAGATTACGACGCTGTTCCAAAACAAGCTGCGCTCCCAACTCGACGTGAGTTTTGCCGACGCTAATGTCGCGCAGGCCAAGCTGCTTCTGCTGGACGCGCAAAACAATTATCAGGCCGCGCTCTCGACGCTCTCCCAAGTGCTGGGCTATTCCTCGCAGCAACAGTTTGAGCTGACCGACATCGAAAGCCAGCCGACGCCACCCCCCGAGGCCGTCAGTCAACTGGTGGATCAGGCTTTCAGCAATCGGCCGGAGATTGCCTCGCAGAGCTACGAGTATCAGGCGTCGCAGCACTTCCAGAAGGCAGAACGGGACTTGCTCTTGCCGAGTATCGAGGCTTTGGGGGTGGTTGGCCGCACGCCTTACAGCAGCACGGTCGCCGGAGTGAGCCCGTTCACGTCCTGGTACGGCGCCATTGGAGTCAATGTCAATATTCCTATCTTCAACGGCTTTCTGTATACGGCGCGGTCGCGCGAGGCGGGATTTCGGGCGCAGGCCGCCGATGAGCAACTGCGCGACCTGAAAGACCGCATCGCCAATGACGTGCGCAACAGTTGGTTGAGCGCCATCACTGCCTACAACCGCATCGGCGTCACCCAGCAGTTCGTGGAGGAGACGGACCTGGCTGTAAAGCTGTCGCAGACGCGTTATAACCTGGGGCTGAGCTCGATTGTGGAGTTAAGCCAGGCGCAACTCCAGCAGACGGAAGCGCAAATTCAGTTCGCTGCCGCGAAGTATCAGTACCGCATCGCCCTGTCGGTTTTGCGATTCCAGATTGCCGCACCGTAGCATCGGCGCTGCAATCAGCTATCGGGGCGTAATCCTCAGGATATTGTGTGCGACTTCGACGCGCCGGTTGGGGTAAGAGGATTCAATCGAAGCGGTCAGTTCTTCCAGTGTCGGGGCCCCGGCCTGGCCATTGACGCCGTCGGCGTCGTCCATCAGGATGACGTGGTCCGGAATTCGGTCTGCGAGAATTGCATTGAGCTCGGAACCCAGGCGGTTGGGATTTCCAAAGTCCCCGCTCCAGCCGTAGTAGCCCGCATCCAGCCACCACAGACTACGTTCATTCAGCCGTTGCAGCAGCATCGGCACAGCGCTTTGACTATCGCCCTGAATAATCTCCACATGCGAGTGCCTGCGGAAGCGGTCCTGCGCAAGACGGGCGAAGCGCGGGTCAAGTTCGATGGAGTAGATCCGGCGAAAACGGTGAGCGACGGCGGCGATCATTTCTCCGTAATACGTTCCGGTTTCGGCCAGGGTGGTCAGCCCAAACCTCTGCGCGTATTCGATGACGGTCCGCTGCTTTACGACGTGGGGAATCCGGCGAGGCTTGCCACGCAACTGCCACCACCAATAATCGGGATAGTGGCCGAGCTGCTTGAAGCCGGCATAGATTGGCAGTTGCTTCAGCAGCGATCGTATGGGATTGGCAGGACGCGGCGGCATGGGTTGTGACGTTCAGAGTAGCAGGCAGCGGACGAACGATGAAAGGAGGAGTAGAGATTATGACCAAGTCCCTGTCAGGACGTTCGGCGCTATGTCTCCACGTTGGAGGGGATATCGAGGTGGGTATACGTCGGCCCTGGATATCCGACCGCCATGGAGCTGTGATCATGAGTGTGGCAGTAGAACACGTGGCCGGTGGCCACATTGGTGATGCGCACGATGGGATAGTTGGTAGCTTCCTGGGCGTCGTCGCCGCCGAGTTATTGGGCGAAGGGTCGCAGCTCGCCTCGCTCTCGTCGGACTACGGTCCGCTGTTCTTCGCTTCCGCAGTGCTGGCCGACGGCAAGGTCATCGTGGAGGGAGGGGAACAGAACTTCAGCCAGGCTGGAGGATTATTCAAACGGCCGGCTTCTTCTTGAAAACCTTAACCACCTGGCCGGACTGGGGATGGTACGTTTTGGCGGCGTCTCCCCAGACGTAGTTACTGTAGCCGAGCAGATCGACAATCCCTACCAGGTCATAGTGGGCCGGCAAGTAGCTATCGATCCAATCAAAGATGGGCTTCCTCGAGCCCGGCAATCTGCCGAAGGACGCAGCCACGTTCACCAATACAACGTACTCCGGCTGGGCAGCCTCAATCTCGCGAATCATCTGCTGCTGCATTTCGCCGGCATAGGGCTGCTCTTCCATAAGCCCGTAGGTGTAGATGTATCCGGTTGCCGAACGACGGTCAGCGTAGAAATAGATCTCCGGTTCCGAGCCCAGTACAGCCAGACGATCGTCTTTCGTGCTGTGATTCTTGATGTAATAAGCGACTTCGTCCGCCTCTGGAAATGGGTTTGTGCCATAGATTATGCGCGCGGCCATAAAGGGACCCGCCTTGAACAGATAATTGCGTTGCAGGTAGAGCGATCCGGCAAATGCGGCAATGAAGACAACCAGAGGTAAGACTGCCCAGACTCTTGCGCGCAGATATTGTTTCAGGCTGGCGGTCCCGCAGCCCACGGCTGCGCCCGCCAACAGGGCGATGGCGGGCAATAGCAGGACGAAATAGTGCTGCCGGAAGTAAAGCCCGGGGCAGACGGCGGCCGCCGAGCACAGAAAGAAAGTCACCAGGAAGAACCACTGACTCCGCGCTGCACGGTTCCACAGTATGGCGCTGAGGCCGACGCCGGCCATCACCCAGATCGGCAGTACGGGCAGAATCACCTTGGGAAGAATCAGCCGCAAGGTTTCGAAGCCTTCGCGAACTCCGACCGTGGTGGCGTATTGCCGGGCATAGAGAAAGGTCCAAAACCAGAAATTGCCGAACGCACCTGCGATGGCCAGCAGCAGGCACGTGATGGCGAACGGCAAAAGAACTCCGCAGGCGAACAGGGCGATTTTCACCCAGAATTCCCGCCGGCTGTGCCGCCATGTTTGCCACTCAGTCTTGACCAGATACAAGGCGCCGAAAACGGCAAACATGATTCCCGGCTGCTTCATCAGGAACGCCAGACCGAGGAATACTCCGCTCCAGAAATACAGCCATGTTCGCCGGCTCTCGACCGCCTTTAACAAAAGCAGGACGCCGCTCACGCCAGCCAGCACGACGAAATGGGTTGCATGACCCGCAAAACCAATGACTGACGGACTGCTGGAGAGCAGGGCATAGCTAGAGCCGGCCACCAGTCCAGCCAGCGGTCCAAAGAGCCGCTTGCCCAGCAGGAAGATCAGAAAGGTGGTCACGGCATTCACCACCAACAGCCCCAGATGAACGCCCTTCGCTGTTTGCCCGAACAGCAGAAGGATGGCAGCATACGCCGCGAACGTACCGGGAAGCTTCATGCTGTAGATGAGCGTATAGGGCGGTATACCGTGCAGCATGAGCTGACCGGCATACGCATATTCGCCTTCATCCCGCTCCAGAGGAATGTAGCGAAAATGCCAACGAATCAGGCTGAAGAAGACAATCACCAGCAGCAATGGCAGGTAGTACGGTAAGGATCTCCGCATCGTGGGGATTCCAGGGGAATCAGCCATGTTACGACATTGGACCACGCAAATGCGAAGAGAGATGAGGGACCGGCTTGTAAAGGTAATCTGCGGTTGCCAGCAAACTTTGCGTACAGCCTATCCGGGATGCCGTGAACACTGCTGAGAATGACTTATACACAACTTCCTGGCCGCTCGGGCAGAATATAATCACGGTGATTATGACGTACATGGTGCACCTTTTCCCACGATTCCTCCGTCTCAGTACCGTTGGAGCTCTTTTTCTCTGCGTTGGAATTTGTTGTGTGGCCCAACAGACGGCGCCCCCACCCTCCGTCCTCCAACCATCGCAGCACACGGAGGAGACGCCGTGGGAAGTGCAGCAGAAAAAGGAAATGGCGAGGAAACTCAATCGTCAGCGCCAGGATGAACTGAAAAAGGACACAGAAAAGCTGCTAGAGTTAGCCACGGAGCTGAAGCAGTCCGTGGACAAAACGGACGAGAATACGCTGTCTCTGGACGTGATCAAGAAGGCTGAGCAGATCGAGAAGCTAGCCAAGAGCGTTAAAGACAAAATGAGGGGGCCGTGAGGATTGGGTGAGTCTGTCGGCAACTAGCCTCTGTCCCTAGCTCCTATAACCTCCAACCCCTGACGTCGAACGAAGTGGCCACGAGTAACTGAACCGAACCATCAAGGAGCAAATATGGCTTTCAAGAAGTACGTAGAAGTTGCGGGCAGTGACCGCAAACCGCTACAAGGTGCGACGCGGACGGGACATTCGGATCCCAATGAGGTCATGCAGGTGACGGTTGTGCTGCGGCAGCGCGCTTCGGGCGCAAAACAAACGCCGCTGGCCGACCTCGTCGCGCGGGGCCAGCGGGTGTCGCGGGAGGAGTATGAGGCCCGCTACGGCGCCGATCCGGATGATGTCCGTAAGGTGTTGGCCTTCGCCGCGCAATTCGGCCTGGCGCTCGCCAATGTCAACCTGCCCGCCCGGACCGCGACTCTTAGCGGAACGTGCGCCGCATTCTCCCAGGCTTTTCAAGTGCAGCTGGCGAGCTACAACTATAAGGGCGGTTCGTATCGCTTACGCTCGGGCACGGTGAAAGTGCCGCAAGAGCTGAGTAGCATCATTCGCAGCGTCCACGGGCTCGACAACCGGCCGCAGGCGCAGACCCATTTCCGCATTGCCAGCAAGTCCTCAGGCTCGGCCAAGCCACAGGCGGCAGCGGTTTCGCTAACAGCCCTGCAAGTTGCCCAGGCCTACAGTTACCCGAAAAATCTGAATGGGAAGGGCGAGACCATCGGCATCATCGAGCTCGGTGGCGGCTTCAACCAATCCGATCTGGATACCTACTTCAGCAATCTCAACGTTTCGCCTGCGCCAACGGTAGTGGCCGTTTCAGTCGATGGCGGGCAAAACCAGCCCACCGGCGATACCAGCGGTCCCGACACTGAGGTCGGCCTGGATATTGAAGTATCAGGCGCGATCGCCCCCGGCGCCAACATCGCGGTTTACTTCGCGCCCAATACAGATGCGGGGTTTCTCGATGCCATCAATCAGGCAGTGACCGACAAGGTCAACTCGCCCTCGGTGCTCTCCATCAGTTGGGGTGGGCCGGAGTCGACCTGGACAGCGCAATCGCTGCAATCGTTCAACAGCGCGCTGCAGGCAGCCGCAGCTGTGGGCGTAACCGTGTGCGTCGCCGCGGGAGATAACGGCTCGACCGACGGTGTGACCGACGGACTCGACCACGTGGACTTCCCCGCGTCCAGTCCGTACGCCCTGGCGTGCGGGGGAACGACGCTGGAACTCAGCGGTAGTTCGATTTCGAGCGAAGTTGTGTGGAACGATCTTTCCAGCAATGAGGGCGCGACCGGCGGCGGGATCAGCGCAACCTTCCCACTCCCCTCCTACCAGGCGAATGCGAAGGTGCCGCCCTCCGACAATCCCGGCAACTTCGTGGGCCGCGGCGTGCCGGACGTTGCGGGCGATGCTGACCCTAATACCGGCTACAACGTGCAAGTGGACGGCTCCAGTTTCGCTGTGGGCGGAACGAGCGCGGTAGCACCGCTGTGGGCTGGACTGATCGCGCTACTCAATCAGTCGCTCGGCAAGTCAGTGGGATATCTGAACCCAATCCTGTACCAGAGTGGCGAGAATGGATCGTTCCGTGACATCACTTCCGGCAACAATGGCGATTACAGCGCCGGCCCGGGATGGGACGCATGTAGCGGATGGGGTAGCCCGAATGGAGCGGTGCTCTTGCAGTCCCTGTCGGGGACAACAACGAGTCCGACGACTCCAACTAGCACGCCAACGCCGACTCCCGCTCCGCCTTCAAAGCATAAACATAAGTCCAAGCCAAAGCCCGGCCGGGGCCGCTGAGACCCCCCGCGTCCGCTCAGCCCGCAATAAAAACGCCATCCCGAGCGGGATGGCGTTCTGTCCAGCAACATCGCTAAATCAGGCTTTCGCTTTCACGATCCGCATGCCGTAGAACGAACGGTACACGAATACAAACGAAATTGCGAAGAACACTGTCGCCAGGATGTGCGCGAAGGTCGTTCCCTGTGTCGCGGTCAATTGCACCGCCAGTTCCACTGCCAGTAATCCAAACAACGTGGTGAACTTGATGATCGGGTTCATGGCCACCGACGACGTATCCTTGAAGGGATCGCCCACCGTATCGCCAATCACCGTCGCATCGTGCAGCGGAGTTCCCTTCTGTTTCAGATCGACTTCCACGATCTTCTTGGCATTGTCCCAGGCGCCGCCGGCGTTAGCCATGAACATTGCCTGGTACAGTCCGAACGCAGCGATCGATATCAGGTAGCCGATGAAGAAGAACGGCTCCACGAACGCGAATGACAGTGTCACGAAGAACACCGCGAGGAAGATGTTGAACATGCCTTTCTGCGCGTACTTCGTACAGATCTCAACCACCTTCTTGCTGTCACTCACCGAAGCCTTCACCACGCCGTCCAGCTTGATATTGGCCTTGATGAACTCTACTGCCCGATAAGCACCCGTGGTCACGGCCTGCGTGGAAGCGCCGGTAAACCAGTAGATGATGGCGCCGCCGCTGATCAGCCCCAGCACAAAGGGAGCGTGCAGCAGCGACAGTTTGTCTTTGTCGATCGTCAGACCATGCGTGAGCGCCATGATGATGGAGAAGATCATGGTGGTGGCGCCGACGACGGCCGTACCGATCAACACCGGCTTGGCGGTCGCCTTGAAGGTATTGCCGGCGCCGTCGTTCTCTTCCAGCAGGTGCTTGGCGCGTTCGAAGTTGACGTCGATGTTGTAGTTCTTCTTGAGATCGGCTTCGATGTTCGGCTCCTGCTCAATCAGCGAGAGCTCATACACCGACTGCGCGTTGTCCGTCACCGGACCGTAGGAATCGACCGCAATGGTGACCGGGCCCATGCCCAGGAAGCCGAAGGCGACCAGACCGAAGGCAAACACGGCGGGCGCCAGCATCAGGGCTCCGAGGCCGAAGTTGCTGACGTAGTAGCCCGTTGCCATCAACGCGACCATGGTGAAGCCCAGGTAGTAACAGGAGAAGTTGCCGGCCACGAAGCCCGACAGAATGCCGAGTGACGCACCGCCCTCGTCCGCCGAGGTCACCACTTCGCGAACATGCCGCGACTCAGTTGAGGTGAACACTTTCACCAGCTCAGGAATGATGGCGCCTGCCAGGGTTCCGCAAGAGATGATGGTTGCCAGCTTCCACCACTGTGAACTGTCGCCACCCAGCACCGGGACGATCAGGTACGACACGATGTAGGTCAGTATGATCGAGATGATCGAAGTCAGCCAGACCAGCGAGGTCAGCGGCGCTTCGAAGTTCATAGTGTCGGCGTTGCCGAAGCGCGCTTTAGCAACCGCTTCGTTCAGGAAGTAGGCCACGGTGCTGGAGACCAGCATCATGATGCGCATGACGAAGATCCAGACCAGCAACTGCACCTGCACGTGAGGATCTTTCACGCCCAGCAGGATGAAGGTAATCAGCGCGACGCCCGTCACACCATAGGTTTCGAAGCCGTCAGCCGAGGGGCCAACTGAGTCGCCGGCGTTGTCGCCTGTGCAATCGGCGATGACGCCCGGGTTGCGCGCATCGTCTTCCTTGATTTTGAAGACGATCTTCATCAGGTCGGCGCCGATGTCGGCAATCTTGGTGAAGATGCCGCCGGCGATACGCAGCGCGGCCGCGCCCAGCGACTCGCCGATAGCAAAGCCGATGAAGCACTGCCCGGCGTAATCAGCCGGAATGAATAGCAGGATGCAAAGCATGATGAGCAACTCGACGGAGATCAGCATCATGCCGATGCTCATGCCGGCCTTCAACGGAATGGCGTAAATCGGATACGGCTTGCCGCGCAGTCCGGCAAATGCGGTACGTGAGTTGGCGTAGGTGTTCACGCGAATGCCGAACCAGGCCACGCCATAGCTGCCGATAATGCCGATAACGCTGAACAACAGAATGACGGGCAGCGTAACCGCGACCGGTTTACCCGGCACCGGCGCCAGCCATCCGAAGTACGCCAGGATGACGACCGCGATGAACGCCCACAAAATCATCAGGAACTTGCCCTGCGTAATGAGGTAGGTTTTGCAGGTCTCATAGATGAGGCTGGAGATGTCGCCCATGCTCTTGTGGACGGGCATGTTCTTCAGCTGCAGGCAAATTGCCAGGCCGAAGACCAGTCCGAAGGCGCAGAAGATCAGGCCGATGGTGAGCAGCTTGTGCCCATCCATTCCCAGGAAACTGACCGACGAGAGATCGGGGAGCTGCAAGTTGGCTTCGCCGCCGGCGGCTTCGCTCGGCTGAGCGAAGGCTGTGGAAGCATGCAGCAGAAACAGAGTCACCGCAGCCGCGAGAAACTTTGCCGGGTCCTTACAGGATACTGACGACAGCCGCCGCAATGCGGCGAGCCAGGTACGCATATGATTCCTCCGATGAGCCAGCCGCTTACAGGCGGACAGCACCCATGAAATGAAGTTTCGATTCAATCTGCCGCGACAGTTCGCGAACAGCGTTTCCTAAGATCGTTGACCACCCAGCCGGCGGGGCGCACACAGACCGATCATCCACAAGTCCCACTTCGAACTTGTTGGGCAATCGGGGCCCCCGACAAGTCCGGATTTTGGACTGGTTGGGGCTGATGGACCTGCTGGAATCCCGGAAACGCGCTTCCACTTCAAGACAGAAGTGTTGAGGCTTGGCCGCGTCGGGAACAACTGCACTGTTTTATGTGCAACCTGGAGCACACTCCAAGGCGAACACCAAGGCGAGTTTTTATAACATTTTAGGAGAGGCGGGGTCAATGACATGGAGGTGGGACTGGCTGCGAGAGATCATTCCAGCCAGCCAGGTTGCGGACGTTGGCCGGCCTCGCTGCTCAATGCGGTATTTCTCCAATGACCTCAGAGGATTGCAGTTAGCTGGCAGCGGCTTTGTCCAAAGCCGCGGGAACTGCGATACTTAATTACTAAGCTGCGAGTCTTCTTCTCTTCTGTTGCTAGCGACGAAAAACAGGTTCCTCCGCTCCGGCTGAAGCCGTCGGTCGGGATGACGACATTTACAAAGGAGCTTCGAACACTCGCGCTGAAAGGCCAATGAGCGACTACTTAAAAGCCGTGCAGGAACGCGTCGTTATCTTCGACGGCGCGATGGGGACCTGTATTCAGGGGTACAACCTTCCGCTCGACGATTTCTGGGGCAAGGACGGTTACAACGACGTGCTCGTATTGAGCCGCCCGGACGTCGTGAAGGAGATTCACGCCAAATATTTCGAGGCAGGGGCTGATGTCGTGGAGACAAACACCTTCAGCTCCACGCGCATCGTGATGGCCGAATACGACATGCAGGACCAGGTCCACGAGGTCAACCTGGCGGCGGCCAAGCTGGCGCGCGAGGTGGCCGCGAGCTTTTCATCCAACGGCCGGAAGCGTTTTGTCGCCGGATCGATGGGTCCGACAACCAAGCTGCCCTCGCTCGGCCACATCGGCTTCGATGACATGGCGGCTGCTTACGCCGAGCAGGCCATCGGATTGATCGAGGGCGGCGTGGACGTACTGCTGCTTGAGACTTGCCAGGACATCCTGCAAGCGAAAGCCGGACTGGTCGGCATCTTCGACGCGCTGAAGAAGACGGGCAAGAGCGTTCCTGTGCAAGTGCAGGTCACGCTGGAAGCGACTGGCACCATGCTGCTGGGAACCGAGATTGGTGCTGCGCTCACCACGCTGGAGATGTTCGACGTTGCCGTCATCGGCATGAACTGCGCCACCGGCCCGAAGGAGATGAACGACGGCGTTCGCTATCTCGGCGCGAATTCGCCAAAGCCGGTTTCTGTTCTGCCGAATGCCGGTCTGCCGCAGAACGTTGGTGGTCAAGCTGTCTACAAGCTCCAGCCGCAGGAGTTGGCCGACTACCACAAGCAGTTCATCACCGAATACGGCGTGCGGATTGTGGGCGGCTGCTGCGGGACTACGTACGAGCACATCAAGGCGATTGCCGCGACCTGCGCCAATCTTGAGCCGCTGAAGCGCGACGTGAAGACCGTCGCCGCGGCGGCGAGCGCGTATTCCATGGTGCCTCTCGACCTCGATCCCAAGCCACTCGTCGTGGCCGAGGAGATGAACACCACCACGCGCGTCGAGCACTTCAAGAATATGGTCCGCGCGCAGGACTATGACGGGATCCTCACGCTGGCCAAGAAGCTGGTGAACGAGGGTTCGCACATGCTCGACTTGTGCTGCGCCATCGTGGGCGAGGACGAGAAAGCGTACATCAGCAACATCCTGGAGAAAATTGCCACGCGTGTTCCCGCGCCGATCACGGTCGACTCGACTGAAGCCGACGTGATCGAAGAAGCCCTGAAGCGCATTCCGGGCAAGGCGATTATCAACTCCATCAATTTGGAGGACGGCGAGAAGCGCACCTCGAAAGTCCTGCCGATGGCGAAGCGCTATGGCGCGGCGGTGATTGCGCTGACCATTGACGAAGACGGCATGGCGCTGACCTGGCAGAAGAAGCTGGCGATCGCCAAGCGCATTTTCGATCTGGCGGTGAACAAGTACGGCATTCGTCCCTGCGATCTGATCTTCGACGCGCTTACCCTGCCCATCTCGACCGGCCAGGAAGACTACCGCACCGCCGGCATCGAGACACTGAAAGCGGTGAAGGCGATCAAGGCCGAGCTGCCCGAGGTGAAGACCATCCTCGGCGTCAGCAATATTTCTTTCGGGCTGAATGTTTATTCGCGGCGGATTCTGAATAGCGTCTTCATGCACGAGGCGGTTGATCATGGCCTCGACATGGCCATTGTGAACTACAGCAAGATTTATCCGCTTTACAAGATTCCCGAGGCGGAAGTTGATCTGGCGCGCAAGTTGATTTTCTATGATCAATCGAACGGCGATCCGCTCCAGGTTTACATGAATCACTTTGCCGGAACCAAGGGCAAAGAAGAGCACACGACGGCGCACGTCGACACACTCTCGGTGGAAGACAAGTTGAAGTGGGCGATCATCAACGGCGAAAAATCGGTAGGCGATGGCGCGAACAAGAAGTCGCTACACGAGATTCTGGAAGAAGCGCTGGTCAACTACACGCCGCTGGACCTGATCAACAACATCCTGCTGGACGGCATGAGGACGGTCGGCGATCTGTTCGGCGCGCGCAAGATGCAGTTGCCCTCGGTGCTCGATTCGGCTGGCGTGATGAAGGCGGCGGTCGCGTACCTCGAGCCGAAGATGGAGAAGAAAGAGGGTAGCCAGAAGGGAACGATCGTCTTGGCGACGGTGAAGGGCGACGTTCACGATATCGGCAAGAACCTGGTGGACATCATCCTCACCAATAATGGCTATCGCGTGGTGAACCTCGGCATCAAGCAGCCGTCAGACGTGATTATCAATGCGGCGCTCGCGGAGAAAGCCGACGCCATCGGGCTCAGTGGATTGCTGGTGAAGTCGACGCTGGAGATGAAGTACGTGGTCCAGGATCTGCATCATCAAAAGCTGGAATTCCCCGTGATCTGCGGCGGCGCGGCGCTGACGCGCAAGTACGTGGAAGACGATCTGCGTCGCGAGTACAACGGCGGCATCTTCTACGCTGACGATGCCTTTGCCGGACTGCACCTGATGGAAGATCTCTCGTCGCCCAACGGCGCGCGCGAGAAGCGGATCGCCGAGGGTAAGGTGGTGAAAGAATTCGCGCGCGCTGCAGTTGCCGCTGCCGGAAGTGGCGGAGGAACTACGCCCAACATTGAGATCGCACCGGCCCCGAACATTCCGCAGCCGCCGTTCTGGGGCGTGCGCGTGTTGAAGCCTGCGGACTTCGATTTGCGCGAGATCTTCCAGTACATCAACGAGACCGCGCTGTTCAAGAACCAATGGCAACTGAAGACCGCCTCACAGGAGGACTACGGACGGCTGGTGGAGACGAAGTATCGGCCCATCCTCAAGGATCTGGAAGAAGAAGTGATCGCAGCGGGGTGGCTTGAGCCCAAAGTCGTGTACGGGTATTTCGGTGCGCAGGGTGACGGTAACGACGTGGTTGTCTACGACCTGCCGGAGGGATGGAAGCAAGGCGACCCGATTCCGGCAGAGGCTTTGCGCTTCACCTTTCCACGACAGCGAGAGGGCCGTGGCCTGTGCATCTCGGATTTCTTTTTGCCGAAGAACGGCGGGAAGATGGACGTTCTTGGGATGTCGTGCGTGACCATCGGTGACATCGCCTCGCATGAGACGCAGAAGCTGTTCGAAGGCGGCGAGTACACCAAATATCTCTACTTGCACGGACTCAGTGTGGAATCCGCCGAGGCACTGGCAGAGCTGTCGCACAAGATGATTCGTCAAGAGCTAGGCATCGCCGGCGACGACTCGCCGCATATCCGCGATTTATTCCATCAGAAATATCGCGGCTCGCGGTATTCGTTCGGCTATCCGGCGTGTCCCAACCTGGAAGACCAGACCAAGCTGTTCGCGCTGCTGCATCCGGACGAGACCATTGGAGTGAAGCTGACCACAGGCTTCCTGCTGGATCCGGAGCAGAGCACGTCCGCCATCATCGTGCACCATCCCGCCGCGAAGTATTTTGTAGCGTAGGGGAGCCGCTTGCGTCTCCGAAAAACCGAATAACCACTTCGAACCGGAAGATTGTCATCACGACGACCGCTTCAGCGGGAGGAGGGATCTGCTGTTCCGCCGCCAAAAGCAGATCCCTCGTCGGCGTGAAGGCCTCCTCGTGATGACAATTCTCATCGACGACGTGACTCGCGCCTCCAGAAGCGACCAACGGCAACACTCCGCACGGGCGCATCAAGATCCAGACGGCAGCACGGAATCAGTGCCGCTTGAAATACTGCACAGCGCGCTCGTGGGCTTCGGCCTTTTCGCGCGTTTCGAAGGTCCCCAAGTTGCGGCGCTTGCCGGTCTTGGGATTTTTCTTGCGCGAGTAGAGACGGTATTCTCCGGACGGTAGTTTGCGAATCATGCCGAATTGGATGAGGGAAGAATCAAGATGGCTTCCCGCGATTGTTTGATCGAAGAGAAAATAACAAGGGGAGCGTTTCCGCTCCCCTTTCTCGCTGCGCTGTTTGAATTCCGGTTTAGCTGCTGTACAGCAGCACGCCTTCTGTCTTCTCCTCGCCGACGGGGCGATAGAAGAGCTGGTCCTTGTCGAGGTAGACCTCGATGAAGGCCGGCCGTTGGGCGAAGGTGCCCTGAATGAGCGCCTCCGACAGCGGGTCCTCGATGTACTTCTGCAACGCGCGTCGCAGAGGACGAGCGCCATAAGTGCGATCGACGACGGTTTTGTCGAGGATCCACTTGCGCGCCTCTTCGGTCACCGTGACCGTGATGGAGCGCTGCGCCAGATTGGTGTTGAGATGTTGCACCATCAATTCCACGATCTGGATGAGATCAACTTCAGTCAGCGCATTGAAGATGATGACCTCGTCGAGCCGGTTGAGGAACTCGGGATTGAAGGTACGCTTCACTTCGTTGCGCACCATGTCCTCGACCTTACTGGAGGTGTTCTCGTCCAACTCGGACTGGAATCCCAGACCGGTGCGCTTCTGCAAGTGGCGCGCGCCGATGTTCGAGGTCATGATGATGATGGCGTTCTTGAAGTCCACCGTGTTGCCAAGACCATCGGTTAGCTGACCGTCCTCGAATACCTGTAACAGGATGTTGAAGAGATCGGGGTGGGCTTTCTCCACTTCGTCGAGCAACACGACGGAGTAGGGTGCGCGCTTCACGCGCTCGGTGAGCTGGCCTCCCTCTTCGTATCCGACGTATCCGGGAGGTGAGCCGATTAGCTTGGAGACTGAGTGCTTCTCCATGAACTCGGACATGTCGAAGCGAACCAGAGACTTTTCGCTGCCAAACATGAACTGCGCGAGGGTGCGCGCGACTTCGGTCTTGCCGACGCCGGTGGGGCCAAGGAAGAGGAACGAACCGATAGGCCGGTTGGGACTCTTCAGGCCGGCACGCGAGCGGCGAATGGCGCGGGCCAGGGCAGAAATGGCGCGTTCCTGCGAGATCACTCGCCGGTGCAGCTCTTCTTCAATGCGCAGCAGCTTCTGGCTCTCTTCTTCCTTGATGGAGGCGATGGGGACGCCGGTCCAGCGCGAGACCACGTCTTCGATGTCTTCGCGGCCGACGACGCCAGTCGAGGACTCATCGAGATGATACTTTTCGCGCAGAGCGCGCAGGTTCTCGCGTTCTTTGCGCTCCTCATCGGAGTAGAAGCGGGCCTTTTCAAACTCGTGGTTCGCAATGGCGTTTTCCATGCGATGCACGATGAACTTGATCCGCTTCTGCACCTCGGTGATGTCCTCGGGCAGGGAAGTCTGGCGAAGCTTTACGCGCGCACCGGCTTCATCAACCAGATCGATGGCCTTGTCCGGAAGGAAGCGATCGGGCAAATAACGATTGGAGTGCGACACGGAGAAGGTAATGGCTTCGTCAGTGTAGGTGACGGCGTGAAACTTCTCGTAGCGCTCCTTGATGCCAAACAGTATCTTGACCGCATCGGCTTCGTTGGGCGGCGGAACTTTAACGGCTTGGAATCGGCGCTCCAGCGAGCGATCTTTCTCGATTGACTTGCGATACTCGCCCGGGGTGGTGGCGCCGATGCACTGGATTTCACCGCGCGACAGCGCCGGCTTCAGGATGTTGGCAGCATCGAGCGAACCCTCCGCCGATCCCGCACCGACCAGGGTGTGAAGCTCGTCAATAAAGATGATGGAGTTTTGCGATTCCATCAGTTCCTTCATGATGGTTTTAAGCCGCTCTTCAAACTGGCCACGATACTTGGTACCGGCGACGATGAGGGAAAGATCGAGCGCCAGGATGCGCTTGTCGGCCAAGAACGACGGAACTTCGCCGTCGGCGATACGTTGGGCCAAGCCTTCGACGATGGCAGTTTTACCGACGCCAGGTTCGCCGATCAGCACTGGATTGTTCTTGGTGCGGCGGCACAGGATCTGGACGACACGCTCGAGTTCGCTATCGCGGCCGACCAGCGGATCGAGCTGGTTGTCCATCGCGGCCTGGGTGAGATCGCGGGAGAACTCGGATAGCAGCGAGGACTCGCGAGAACGCTGCGAGGGCTGCGCCTTTTCCTGCGAGGTGCGGGCCAGTTCCTCGCGAATGGAGGAAAGGCGCAATCCGCGCTCGTGCAAAATTTCTGCAGCGAAGCACTTCTCTTCGCGCAACAGGCCCAGCAACAGGTGCTCGGTACCGATATGCTTGTGCGACAGCCGCTCGGCTTCCTCTGCGGCGTACGCCAGCACACGCTTGCACTCGTTGCTTAGGGGCAGGTCCACGGAAGTGGAGACCTTCTCCCGAATGGTGGTGTGGCCCTCGATCTGTTTCCGGATCGACTCAACCGAAGCGTGGGACCGAAGGAAACGATTGGTTAGCGCTTTGTCCTCGCGCAGAAGGCCAAGCAGGAGGTGCTCCGTTTCGATGTAAGGAGAACCAAACTGACTGGCTTCATACCGTGCGAAGAAGATTACGCGCCGGGCCTTTTCCGTGTACCGTTCAAACATGGAACCCTCTCCAAGAGTAGGGCGGGAATTTTTTCTCCTGCCGAACTCTGTTACCTGACTCGTCGTGGCCGCCGGTCGCCGATGAAGCTGCTGCGACCGATTTTGAAACAAATCGTGCGCCCCTCAAGGGGCTCGGATTCAATGATGCAGTTACCCAAGCACTTCCGCGCTGGGCTAATATTGTTCCGTCCTGCGGGCGGGCTCCGTTGCAATCCAACATCCCGCCAACTATCTGCCGCCATGTCTTCTACACATCTCGATTAAGACCACTACTATTGCAAACCCGAACCTTTCTCCAACGTTGTCCTACGTTGACAACGATTGCGGAGACACTTCGACTACCCGACCCTGCTGCAAACGCAGCACGCGGTCGCACTGACGCGCAAACCCAAGATTGTGAGTAACGATGAGCGAGGTCAGACGATAGTCGCGATGTAACCTGGCGATCAAATTAAAAACCGTTTCCGCTGTCCGGTTGTCGAGGTCCCCTGTAGGCTCATCTGCCATCAGAACCTTGGGCCTGGTGATCAGCGCGCGGGCCAGTGCTACCCGCTGCTGCTCGCCACCAGACAACTCGCCGGACCGATGAGTGGCACGGTCCCCTAAACCAACCTCCTGCAACCATTGCAGGGCTTGCTGCTCCGCCTCACGCTTGTTGACGCCCCGCATCAGTAAGGGCATGGCCACATTTTCCAGCGCGGTAAATTCGGGCAGCAAATAATGAAACTGCCAGACGAATCCAAGCTCCCGGCCGCGGAATTCTGCTGCATCATCCTCGGAGAGGCTCCCCAACTGAACTTGGGCGAAGTATACGTCACCTTCAGAAGCACTATCAAGCGCTCCGAGGATGTGTAGTAAGGTACTTTTCCCGGTACCTGACTCGCCAACGATGGCCAGCATCTCCCCGGTTTGCACCTGCAACGACAAGTTCTCAAAGAGCACTAAATCTGTATTGCCGGAGCGAAAAACCTTTTTGAGATTCTCCGCCCGCAATAAGCCGTCTTTTACAGTTTGATGCAGCGGCGCTCCGCAGCGACACAAATTACGGCCAAGTCATTGGACCCGCGCCCATTCTGGGACTAAAGGGCCAGCGATTGACCTAATCAGAATTAGATCATGTATGGAGCGGGAAGTCAGCGACTTTGGAACGAAAGCGCGGGGAAAAACCCGGCGTGACTAATTTTTTCGCAGAACGCCCCCGTCCTGGTCCGCCGAGTGGAAGAAAGCCGGTTCTTGACTCCGCTTCGCTGCGCTCGGGATTACAGGACGGGGCACCTGTGGGACCGCTACTTTACCAGATGCGCACGCGGTCGGCCGGCGCCAGGTACAGCGTCTGGCCGGGTTGAACATCAAAGGCTGTATACCAGGCGTCAATGTTGCGAACTGTGTCGGCGCGGAACTGCGCAGGCGAGTGCGGATCGGTCATCACTTGCTGGCGCTGCGCGGCATCGCGCGTCTTCGAGGCGTAATCCTGGCCGAAGGCAATGAAGAACTGTTGATCACCGGTGAATCCATCCTGCATGGGAGCGGTCTTGCCGGCAAGCGAGGCGTGGTAGCCGTCAAGGGAAGCCGCAAGGCCGGAGACGTCCGCGATGTTTTCGGCCAGGGTCTGCTTGCCATTCACATGCAGATCGGGGAACGGCATGTAGGTATCGTACTGGGCGGCGAGTTTCGCGGTGGCAGCCTCAAAGTGCGCGAGATCGGCGGGCGTCCACCAGTTGCGCACCTGTCCTTTGGCGTCGAAGGCGCTGCCTTCGGTATCGAAGGTGTGGCTGACCTCGTGGCCGATAACGGTCCCAATCGCGCCATAATTAGCCGCGGCGGGCGCTTTAGGATCGAAGAATGGAGGCTGAAGAATTGCAGCCGGGAAGTTAAGGGCATTCTGCAGCGGGAGGTTCACAGCGTTGACGGTCTGCGGCGTCATCGACCATTCGTGACGGTCGACGGGCTGGCCCAGCCGCGCGACCTGCCGGTTGTATTGGAATAAGTTGCCGCGCCAGACGTTGCCGAAGATGTCGTCAGCTTTCACTTCGTAGGCGGAATAGTCGATCCACTTCTCGGGATAACCGATGCCGACGTACAAAGTATCGAGCTTGGCTTGAGCTTCGGCCTTGGTCTTCGGGTCCATCCATGAAAGGGCTGCAATACGCTGGTGGTAGACAGCGATGATGTTGGCGACCATGGCCTCTGCCTGGGCCTTGGCTTCAGGCGGGAAGTAACGCTGCGCATAAAGTTGTCCCACGTCGTCGCCGAGATAACGATTGACAATGACTACGCCGCGCTGCCACCGCGGTCGCTGTTGCGAAGTGCCCTGGAGCACACCGCCAAAGAAAGCGAAACGCTCGTCAGAAAGGGGTTTGGACAGATAAGGCGCGCCTTCTTCGATGGTGTGGTATGCGAGCCAGTCCTTCCAGGTTTCGAGAGGAGTCGATTCCACCAGAGCAGACTCGCCGGCGAAGGCGGTCGGTTGCCAGACAATGAAGCTGGCTTGCTTGCTGAGGCCTGCGCCGCGGAAGTACTCTGCCCAATCCAGGCCGGGAGCTTTGCTGTTGAAGTCGGAAGGTGTCCATGTGTTGTTGGCCTTGTGGATGTCGTCATTGTCGGCCAGGCTGAGATGTTTTTCCGCGATGGCGTGCTCCAAAGCAACAATGTGCTCCGCGCGCGCGTCGCTATCGGTGAATCCCGCCAGCTTGAGCATGGCCGAGACGTGCGCCTGATACTTGGTGCGCACTTCCTTCATGTGTTCGTTGTCGGCGAGGTAGTACTCGCGGTCGGGGAGCTGTACTCCACCCTGAATCAGATAGGGGGCGTAATGATCGGAGTCGTTGAAGCCGGGAGCGACCCACAATCCAAACAAATGTGGCGTGTGGAAGTTGGTGTTGTTGAGGGCGTCGACATCGGCGCGCAAGGTTTTGCCCAGCGCGAAGGCGAGCTCTTTCTTGGTATTGATGACGGCAATGGCCTTGAGCTGCGGCTCGAGCGGCGACAGACCTTTGGCGTCGATGGCCGCCTCGTCCATATAGGAGTTGTAGAGGTCGGCGATCTTGCGCTGGCTGGAGGCGGCGGGCGCGTTGCTCTTGGCGGTCTCTTCAATCAAGGAAGCGGTGCGCTTGTCGCTCAAGTCGGCAAGATTGTTGAAGACGCCGATGCGGGCGCGATCGGCCGGGAGATCGGTGCGCTTGAGCCACCCGCCATTGCAGTAGACATACCAGTTGTCGCCCGGCTTCACCGCGGAATCCATGTTAGCGGGGTTGATGCCGTGAGTCTCAGGAGTAGAGGCGTCCTGAGCTTGAGCTGGAAGCATGCTGAGAGCGACAGCGCAAATGGCAGCACATTTCAGAATTGAATACAGAAACTGAGATAGGAATGTCATGATTGGCTCCAAAGGCAGGTGCAAAGCGGGCACAAGTGATGTAGACGAAATGCAAAGAAAAAGGGTAACACGGCGAAGGGCAGGATGGTGTGAGGGGTGGGATGAAACGCAGAATGGGAGCTATCGGACGGCCCGAACCCTGCTCGCCGAGCTACTCGTTGTAGGAAAGGGAAATCCAGACCACGCGCCCGTCTTTGATCCCGAACTCTGCGAGGCTCAAGTCATTCGCTGCGCCCTGATAAATCAGGGCCTTGCTGCCGAGTTCCGGCCTCTCGCCGGACGGATGATCACTGCTCGTAATGTTGCCGTAGATAACTCCGCCGTAGTCCGCACCGTCAGTGCTGACTACTTTGGACGGAGTTCCGTAGGCTTTTTCAACTTGCTCCTCAGTGTTAGTCAGGCCGACGCCTTTGTCGGTTTTCCACGCCGCTAATTCATCTGGGCGTGATCTGGACGGTGCGATTGATACAGGTTCGAGAGCTGCTTAACGTCACACTAGCCGCAATGGTTTCATCGTAAACCGCAGACATTCGCGTGACGGTAAGAAACGCCTTGCGGTCCGCCGATCGGTAGCAGAATGTGTCTGCCTTGGTTGAGGATGGCCTGCCGAGCCGGGCGAACAAGCTGTTCATGGAGACGTCTTTGTCTATGCGGAAGGGGCCGAGGTTCTTTGGACCGGTGTAGGTCTGAGCTTGTGCGTAGCTGGTTCCCACCAACGTGAGGATCGCCACAATCTGCAATGACCTTAACATCCGGGCTCCGGGAATGTTCATCAGGTTTGCGAACAAATCCTATTCGTCCCTTAACGCTTCCGCACAGGCTATATTTCCACGACGGTTAGGTTCGGAAAAGCGGCGCGATAGAGTTTATTGTCGAGAGTTAGCAGGCGGTAGCCAAGTCGAAGGGCGTGCGCTCCGATGAGAAAATCGGCGAGAATTCTTCGTGGGCCCGGATCGCGTTGTCTTTTGCGCCGCGCAGCATACGCTTGAAAAGCCTCTCCCGCTGTTCTCCATACATCCTCTTCCAGCATCCAGTCGATTCGAATTCCAGTGTTCCGGAAGAAGGAGTCCAAAAACGTTTCATCCCGTCCGGGAGCGGCCATCAACTCTGCGAATACCGGGGCCGCGATCACCAAGTGCCCCTTCTCAAGCGCCTTTTCGAGAGCTAACCGTGCGCTCGCGCTGAGGGTTGCATCGGCCTCCCAGAGGGTGATGATTACGTTTGTATCAATAGCCGTCGTCATCGCCCACGCAGTTCTCTAAGCCATTTCGTGATTCCTTTTCTGCCGGACGGGATCCCCGGATTTCCGATCCCCTGATACTTCGCAAATGGACTCTCCGGCCTGAGCGGCCGGACTCGCATGCTTGTCTCATCGCCTTCAAATAGCACGCGGTCCCCAGCCTCTACGCCCAGTGCACGGCGAACATCGCGGGGGAGGGTAATCTGGCCCTTACTGGTGATCCTCGCTTGCTTTTGCACGGTCATCTTCATATTCCTTACTCTAAACGGTTGCTCCTTACTTTTCAATATTCTATGGAACGGCGGCACGAGACAATCGGGAACCGAGTGCGGCAAGCACTTCGTTTCATTGCTATTCGTACCTCAACGCCTCGGCCGGGAGCACGCTGGCGGCAGACCATGAAGGATACAAGGTCGCGATGAAGGAGACGCTGATGGCGACGAGAGCCACCAGCAGGCCGTCTAGCGGGCGCGGCGCGAAGGGGACGTAGTCGATGGAGTACACCTCGGCTGAGAGTGAGAGCAGATGATAGTGTCCGCCGGCCCAGGAGAGCGCGAAGCCGGCAATCAGGCCCAGCGCGGTTCCGATCACGCCGATGAGGATTCCCTGATACATGAAGATGCGGCGGATTTGCCGGCGCTTGGCGCCCATCGAGACCAGCACGGCGATGTCGCGGGTCTTCTCCATCACCATCATGATGAGTGAGATGAGGATGTTGAGCGCGGCCACAAAGACGATGAGGCCGATGGTGATGAAGGTGACGACGCGCTCCAGGCGCAGAGCGTGGAAGATGGCGCGGTTCTGCTCCATCCAGTTGGTTGACATGAAGCCTTTGCCGGCGGCGTCTTCAAGTTGCCGGCCGATCTCACCGGCCTTGTAGATGTCGTCCACCTTGAACTCGAGCACCGAGACTACGTCGCTGAGATCGAAGAGTCGCTGCGCGTCGGAAAGACGGATGAAGGCCCAGGTGTTGTCGTAGTCGAAGAAACCGGAAGCGAAGACGCCGGTGACCTTGAAGCGCTTGTACTTGGGAACGATGCCGAAGGGCGTGAGTTCGCCTTGCGGGCTAGTCACGGTCACAATCGATCCCACAGATGCGCCAAGTTCGTCGGCCAGATCTTTGCCGAGGATGATTGGTGGAAGAGTTGCGACGGGTGAAGTTGTCTCATCGCTAGCGGCGGGCGATGGGGAAGAGTTTTCGTCGAGTGCCACGGCGGAGCCTTGCTTGACCGTATCCAGAATCGTACTGACTTTGCGCTCGTCGGCGGGAATGATGCCCTTCAAGATGCCGCCCTGGGCGCGGGCGCCCCGGGAGATCAGTACCTGCTCGTAGATCGCGGGAGCTCCGGCGATGATCTGCGGCTGTTTTTCCAGGCGCGCCAGGAGTTGCTCCCAGTTGCGGATGCCGTCGCTTTGAATGCGCAGCAGATTGATGTGCGAGGTTGAGCCCAGCAGGCGGTCCTGCAAGTCCTGACGAAAGCCATTGTTGATAGCCAGCGCGATGATGAGAGAAGCCACGCCAGCCGCCACTCCGATGATGGAGATGATGGTGATGACGCCGATGACAGCCTGACGGCGTTTGGCCCGAAGATAACGCGCGGCAATGAAGAGTTCGAATTGCATGCGTAAGGGCCTTTTCGCCACAGAGGCACCCTTCGACTTCGCTCAGGGCAGGCTCCGGACACAGAGTTAGTTTTTATTCTACCGAACGAGGCGTGGGATGACTGCCGGGACCTTGCGGCGGTAGGCGCGATACTCGTCGCCGAAGCGGGCTTCGAGTTCGCGATCTTCGATCATGATCATGAGGGCGCCGGTGACGATCGCGAACGCAGCCAGAGCATACAAGGCGACCAATCCGGTGCCGACGCACCAGCCGAGGATCTCGCACAGGTGTCCGAGATAGATAGGATGGCGCACGCGAGAGCGAATGCCGGTGGTGATTAGTACCTGGCGATGCTGGGTTGGCTCCAGTTCAGCCAGGCCGGAGACTTGGATGCGGTCGAAGCTCTTGAAGGCGGCCGAGTAGATGGAGAAGCCAATCCAGAACAGACCAATGGCCGGTATCCAGGCGGTCCAGGTTGTGTAGTAATGCCCATTTCGAAAAGGCCACGCAATCGTAAATGCAGACGCGATGAAGGCGGCCCAGACGGGCAGGATGAAGGCGTAGGCGCGACGGCCCGTTTTGCGCCAACGCGCGATGAAGGGATGAATTACGAGCCAGAACAACGGGATGGTGCAATAGACAGAGCAGACCAGCAGAGCGAGGATGTCGATGGCGAAGTGCAAGGGCATAGCAATAAGAGGAAAGCATTTCGCGCCTACGGCGATCGAGCTTCCTGTTCCACTGACGAAAACGAAATGCAGTTGTCACGCATACACTGAAGGGCCTCCTCGTGATGACAAGCGCCAAATGTCAGTAGCCAGTAACCAGTTGCCAGCGAGGGCGTGACTTAGCGACTTGGCGGCATGTTCACCACAACTTTGCTCACGCCCATGTTGTCGAAGCGGTCGTAGATGCGCACGATGATGGTGTGCTCATCGGACATGGCGGTAGGAGCGGTGGACTTGGCTCCGGCTGAGGTGGCGTGCGCTTCGTCCTGCGGCGCGGGCACGGTGAAATCGTAGCTTTCGCTCTTGGAATCGGAAATCTGGCCCACCGGCTCGACGGTTTGCGCTTCGCCGGCATCGATCGAGTACTCGGCGTGGCTGATGGGCGAAAAGCTGTCCACGGCGTGGAAGGTGACGTGGATTTTGCCGCCCTCGGCTTTGGCATGCAGCGAGTCGATCTGCGGTGGGGTGTTGTCGACTTCGAAGCGCGCGCTGGTCGCTTCGCCGGTCAAAGCGTCCTCGGCGGAATGCGAAGGCGAGTCGGAAGCGATGATGCGGATTGTGTATCCGCCGTCGGGAAAGATGTCGGAGTCCAGATTGACGAAACGCTCCTGGACATTCCGGCGCAGCAACTTCCAGCGCGTTTCGCCGTCGCCGCGATAGTAGATGTCATAAGCCAGGGTGTCATCGTTGTCGTCGTGCGCGCTCCACTTCACGGCGATGGCATGCCGGTCCTTCGTGGTTGGAAGGGGAGACTCATAGCCGGCCGCGGTCGCGCTCTCCGGCTCGGTGTGCGTGCCCGCCGGCACGCGCGAGCCGACCATCACGGTTACGTTGTCCACCTCCGGAGCGACGTTCTTGGGCAGGTAGTTGACGATGACACTGTCGATGGCCGGCATTTGCGCGGCAGCCTGTAGCACGGCCTTCCACTGGATGAAGCGCGCGGGCGGGGCGTCGATGGGAAGGTCTTTTTGCAGATCGACCGGCTTCCACGGGCTCCAGTTGCGGTCGGGATTGTCCACGTTGCCGCTGCGCGCGAAGAGCTGAAAGCTGCCGCTGCCGCGCACTTCCGGGCGCCCCCACCTGGAGAAGTTCTTCGCATCGAAGACGTCGCTCTCGTAGGTGCCCGCGGTGACCGGATCGGGTCCGAGCAGAAAGACTTTTCCCAGATTGCTGGTGGCAGCATAGAGCCCGCCGTGGGGAGCAGGAGCGAAAGCGGTGACCTGGTTGGCGCTGGCCTCGGCGAGGTTGGTGTATTCGCTGCCGACGATGGCATAGATCCTTCCGCGATTGCCGGTTCCCGCCAGCAGACGGCCTTGATGATCGAAAACCAGCGCGTAAACCAGATCTTCGCGGGAAGACCAGATGGTTTTGGGAGAGCCGTCGGGCGAAAGACGATAGACTTCCGAGCCGCCCAGGTTGGCGATGTTGGGAGGCGCGCTAATGGTGGGTGCTGCGGGTGCGGCAGGCGCGGATGGTGGGCCTCCAGTAGCGGCTGGGGCGGCGACGACCACGGTTGGTGCGACAGGAAGCACGCCGAGGGTCGGAGTTGATCCGCGCTTCTCGCCTGCGCCGGCGGCGTAGATGTTGCCTTGGCGATCGATGGCGAGCGCGGTAATCTCCTTCTTGGGTGCGCTGTAGAGAACGAAGCCCTCACCTTGCGGAGAGATGCGATAGATGAGGCCACTGCCGTCGGTGCCGGCGATGAGGTTGCCGAGCTGGTCGAAGTCGAGGGCGCGAATCTGGGCTTCATCGCTTTTGAAGAACAGGCTGCCGGCGCCGCTGCGATCGATGCGGAAGATTTCGCCGCGATCGCCGGTCCCAATGTAGAGCTGGCCCTGACGATCGAGCGCCAGCGTCCAGATGTATTTCGTCTTGGGATCGAAGAGGACGCTGGCGCTGTAGCTGGGATCGACATCAACCGACGGGTGCGGCTTCTCGCCGGGATTTGCGCCCTCTTGCGCGGCGGCAACTTCGGCAGTAGTGTGCGAGCCCTCGGGAGCCTTGCCGGGAGCGGGGCCGCCGTGTACGAGCTTGTAGACTTTGCCGTCGGGCGATGTGGCGGCGTAGATGGCGCCTGCGTTGTCGACTACTAGCGCCTGCACTTGGAGCTCCTGGGGCGCGAAGATGATACGCGCCTTGCCGTCAGGCGTGAGCTTGTAGACACGCGCCGGAGAACCGGCCGCGGCGTAGACGTTGCCAGCGGAGTCGGCGGCAACGTCCCAGATGTAGGTGGAGGGCGAGGTATAGAGCGCGCTGAAAGCGGGCGCGAGCGTGAGGTTGCCATCGCTGCTGATGGCGACGCCGTGAGCCGTGCCCTTCTCAAAGTCGTCGTACTTGGTCTGTTCCCAGGTGCGGGTGGTCTGCGCTGAGGAAGGTGCAGCGAGTAACAGGGAGACGAGGAAAAGACCCACCCAAGCGAAGGCGGCTTGGGTGGGGCACCCGCGGAACGAGGACACGAGCGCCAGTCGAAACAATTTCATTCTTAGTCCGATATGTAGTGACGTGCGGCTCAAGTTCCCACGATAAGGAAAAGGCCCGATCAGCGCAATGGCGGCCGATCAGGTCCACGGGTCGAGCACGTCTTTCAGTATGGGCTCAAAATGAGAAACATTGTGCGTGACTACGGTGAGCTGGTGGATTGCCGCGGTAGCGGCGATAAAAGCATCCATGACTTCCATGCGCCGCCCGATGGCTTCGCTACGAGCGATGATCCGGCCACAGAGATCGGCGATTGCAGGATCGACGGCCAGGATTCGTCCTTCAAACCGCACGGGCAAGTCATTTGCGGCCCATTCCTCCAGACGGCGCCTGCGCTTGCCGGAAGGCAAGCGGTCAATGCCGTACCGCAGCTCGGTAAGCGTGATCGCGCTGAGGAAGGTACGATCTTCATCAACTTCTTCCAGCCAGACGGTCAGGCCCGGATTGGGAATGTCGTTTGATCGACTGGAAACCACGTTGGTGTCGAGCAGGAAGCTCACAGATCGACCTTACGCGGGCGGCCGGAGATACGATTCAGTTTCAGCTCCTGATCTTCGAAGCGGAGAGGCGGCGAGAGAACTCGGCCGGTGGCCCCTTGCGTCGGGTCTTGCGTTCCCATTCCTCGGCCGCGACGATCACAGCCGTTGTCTCGCCGTTGCGAGTGATGGTCTGCGGTCCGTCGGATTGTGCGCGATCGAGTACTTCACTGAATTTGGGCTTTGGCCTGGGCTACGGTCCATGTCTGCATAGGCATTCCCTTTTTCCGTCGCCATAGGTCATTATAGTCACAATAGTTATTGATCCGGGAAATGCAGGAACGGGAGCAGTAGCGTCTGAATCAGCGCACTCTTTAGACATTACTCCACGGCTGAGTCATTCCAGAGCTGCGGAGGTGCTCCCCTCACCTTGGCTCCTGTTGTGACGGAAAATGCATCTGGGATGGTTTATCGGCGGAGTCCCAGGTCTCGAACGCCGCGTGACCCGGGACCCAGCGACCGGCAAATCGCGCCTTGATATATTTATTCGGGTCATGCGCAAGAGCGAATGAGGCGCCAGACACGCTTAAGGAATCACAATGCCGATTAGGGCCTACTACAACGCGACTCTTCACGACTTTGTTGACGACGACACTGAACGGATTCTCGGCGTGCTGACGACTGCGCACCATCACGCCCTCGAGGAACAACAACGTTGGGCTTGGCTTCAACAGATCTCGATTCTAAAGACTGCCTTCTCTGACCGACCGAATGGAAGGATCTTTCTGGAGTTTTACATCCCGAGAATGGGTAAACGCGCAGACGCTGTGTTGATAGCAGGAAACATCGTTTTCGTGATTGAGTTCAAGACTGGAGCACGCGAACACACATCAAACGCGTTCGATCAAGTCGAAGACTATGCTCTTGATCTAAAGAATTTCCATGAAGGCAGCCACTCGGTCCCGATCGTTCCTGTGCTCGTTTCTACGAACGCTGAATCTCAGCCGACACCCGAAGTTGAGTTCGCCGACGACCTTGTCGCTCCACCCGTGGGGACAAACAAGGCTAATCTGAGATCACTCATCGATCGTATTTGCGCTCCAAGGAACTTCCCTAACCTTGATATTGACGAGTGGATGGCCAAAGGTTACAGACCCACGCCGACTATCGTGGAAGCCGCGGAGATTCTTTACCGCACGCACAGTGTGACTGACATTTCTCGATCAGATGCGAGTGCGAAGAATCTGCAAGAGACGAGTGCCAGCGTCAGTAGGATCATCGATCGTGCGCGTCTGAAACGGACCAAGGCTATTTGTTTCGTCACTGGCGTACCTGGCTCCGGTAAGACGCTAGCCGGCCTAAATATCGCTACGCGGCGTTCGGAAGAACATCACGATGAGAATGCTGTTTTTCTGTCAGGCAATGGCCCTCTTGTTGAAGTGCTCAGAGAGGCTCTCGCTCGCGACAAAGCTGGACGCGAGGGCACCTTAAAAAAGACTGCTGAGCGCGCCGTGTGCAAATTCATTCAGAACATTCATCATTTCCGAGACTACTACGTCGGCAATAACGACGTACCGAATGAAAAGGTCGTCGTGTTTGACGAAGCGCAAAGGGCATGGACTCGCGAACAGGCGGCAAGCTTCATGCAGCGCAAACGAGGGCAGGTTGACTTTGATATGTCGGAGCCAGAGTTCCTGATTAGCGTGATGGATCGCCATCCAGACTGGTGCACTGTCGTATGCCTTGTTGGCGGTGGTCAAGAGATCAACACCGGAGAGGCCGGCATATCCGAATGGATCAATGCGCTAGAAACCCGCTTTCCCGATTGGGAAGTGAACGTGTCGCCGCGGATAGTACTTCCGGAGTACGGATCCCAAGACGAGGTCGCGAAATTCTTGGCTTCCCCGAGGGTTCGTTCAGACGAGAATCTTCATCTGGCTGTTTCCATGCGCTCATTCCGCGCCGAGACCCTATCTGAATTTGTTGGCCACCTCATCGCTAACGATCCAGAGCAAGCGCGATCTACCTACACAGGAATAAAACCAACTTATCCCATCCTCCTAACTCGCGACATTGGAGTTGCCAGGGAATGGTTACGCAGCCAAGCCCGAGGAACAGAGCGATTTGGTTTGGTAGCGTCCTCAGGTGCCCAGCGGCTGCGCCCTGAGGGGATACACATCAAAGCAGAGATCGGCCCGGCGAACTGGTTTCTGAATACCAGTACCGATGTTCGCTCCTCCTACTATTTGGAGGATGTCGCGAGCGAATTCCTCGTCCAAGGGCTGGAACTGGATTGGGTGGGCGTTTGTTGGGATGGGGACTTCCACCACAATAACAAGGATTGGAACTATCAGTCCTTCAAAGGCACAAAATGGCAGTCCATCAATGACGCGTCCAGACGGTTGTACCTGAAGAACGCATATCGAGTGATTTTGACCCGCGCAAGACAGGGGATGATCCTGTTCGTTCCGAAAGGCGACGTATCGGATCGTACGCGTTCTCCGTTGTTCTATGACGGCACGTTCGAGTATCTTGGTGCCTGCGGGATTCCGGTCCTCGATTAACCTGTCCCGTGCCCCACAAGGAGTACGCTTTACCCAGCACTCCGCTGCGCTGCGTGCTGGGCTTAGCTGAGTCGCCCTGCGGGACGGGACGGAAGCATTGTTGCCGACGCCACATCGCGAGAGCGGCATTTCAGGCAGCTCGCCGACGCCGGTTCTCTCAGACATTCGCGTCGCTCGTTCGCAATGGATCAGGTAAGAGAGAAAAGGCGAAATTCGATGACTCCCACTGATTCCGAAATCAGGAATGAGTGGGGCAGCCGGCGGGGTCCCGAGTACATCGCCTAGTACGTTGTGCTGTAATGTACGGGTTATGGCAAACGCACCAGTTAAGGTTGACGACCTGATGGCTCACAAGATTTTGTTGCAACAGCGAATCGAGGGTTATCGGGCGAGCTTGTCGACAGTTTCCGGACCGTGCAGCAAGTCGTCGCTGCGCCAGCAGCTTGAGCAGTGCGAGATGGCGCTGGAGCAGGTCCGCTCGGAGCTTGGAGAAATCTAGCCCTTGGATTCCCAGCTTTGCTACTTGATTCTCAGGGTGATGATTTGGGAGCCGGAGACGACGTAGTCGACCGGAGTGGCGGCTTCGTCGACGGCGGACTCCCCGACGACGATCATGTCCTGGGAGCCGCGGAGGCCGTCCATCACGTTCATCACGGAGAGCGGGAGCGTGGGCATCACCTTGTCTTCGACCATAGCTTGAGGGTTGGCCTCCAGCAGCGAGACGTAGACCTCGGAGTTGGTGTGCTCCTTGTTGAGCAGCGCGATGGTCGAGCCGAGATCGAGATGATGGCTCATGGGGCCGGTGACGCGATGCATTTTGTCGAGAGTGTCGCCGTCGCTGACCAGAATGTGCAAAGTGCCCCGCGGCGTCGAGGTGGGAATCTTGACGGAAATATTGCGCAGGATGCTCTCGCCGCGATAGGGCTTCAGCAGCGCTTCGATGGTGATCTCATCGCCAGGTCGAGCTTCGGTGACTTCGGTGCGGGCCGTTTCCAATCGCGCCGAGCGGCGGTCAGGCACGAGCTCGAAGTTCAACTCTACGCCTTCGATCTTCGGGGTCTCGTAGGGGTTCTCGAAGATGCGGCTGAAGTGCTCGCCGATGGACAGCGCAATTCCGTAAGCCGTCGGCGTAGAGCCGTCGGCCGGAGCGAACATGTTCTTCACGCTCAGCTCGGGATAGCCCAGCACCGTGATGTCGCCCTTCAGGCGATAGGTAGTGTCCTCGCCGTATTCGTTCATGCCCTGAATAGCGTTGAACACCGTCGCCATCATTGCGGCGGGAGTGATCTTCGCGTTGTTCAGCACCTCATAGTGGAACTGCTTGGGATGCGACACCCCCTGGAAGGTCAGCGTCACCGGGATCATCTGGGGCTGGCGATCGAAGCGTCCCATGATGCCGGCACGACGGTCCTGAACGAAGGCGCCGACCGGCTCCGTCGAGTTGACGATCTTGAAGGAATTCTGCGGCGACGGCAGCGTCGCCAGCACGGTCGCTTTCGTCATCGGCATATCGACGTTGCCCGACTGCAGGAAGGGATGTCCGCAGGCCAGCAGGTGAGTGTCGTCCAGATACGTGACCGTGCAGGTACCGGCGATGTTCATATCGCCGCGCACCAGAATTGCGCTGACTGCCGAGCCCGGCTCTAGCGGCTCAGGCTGCTTGTCGCTGCTCACGGAGCCCGCGCCCATCACCGGCACAACTCCCACCGAAGCGAAGTCCTTGGCAAAGAGGCGCAAGGTGTCGGGGCTAAATCCGCTGAACACCAGAGGCGTGTCGATGGGCTTCAGGAGATTGGCATACCCGGATGGCGAATCTTCCGCACCCGGCAGACCTGGCCCCGAAGTGCGGTTGAGCTCCTGTTTGGTGTGTCCCACATTGTGGGATACGTCGGTAATCGGCGTTTTGTCCATGGCGTCGATCTCCAGCATGGACGCAGCCGGAGTGATGCCGCAGATCGGCTCCTTGGAGAATTCCCCGATGCGATAGGCGATTGCGCCCACCAGTTTGCCGTCGATATACACCGGGCTGCCGCTCATGCCGGCGACGATGCCGGTGTATTCCACCTTCTTGCCGTGCAGTCGCGCCAGGATCACGTCGGCCTGCGGGCCCGCCATATCGCGCAGCACGCCCAGAATCTCCACGTCCATTGGCTCCGGAGTTACGCCTTCGAAGACGGTGTAAGCCACGCCGTGCATGCCGGCCTTGACCTGCTCCTCGGGCATGGTCTGCACTTTAGGTTGAACGCCAAAGGCGGCAAGCGAAATCAGGCATAACAGGAGGGTCGCGAACCAGCGGCGGAGCATGCTTCTATTCCTTCTTTCCTTGCCTTGATCCGGCCCCGGAAACCGGCAATCGCGGCTCTTGCCAATACCAATGCGGAGACAATCCGTCTAAACGGAAGCAGGTTCTGCTGTCCCCACGAAACAGATGGTCTGAAAGTGCATTTATACTAGCAGACAGACAGGCCGATGAGGCACTCCGATGTGTTCTGAGAAACACCTTAAGATGGCGGGCAATTTACCTGAGGTTCGTAGTTCCGTCCGTGCGGCGCTTTTCGCTGCGTTGGCGGTCATCCTGTTGGGCGCGATTTACGGTCAAGCCCAATCCAGCGGCGGCGACCAAAGCTCCTCACAAAGCCAATCGCAGCCCAGCCAGAAGCAGCAGGACCAGGTGCCGGCGGAGGCTGGCGGTCCTGGAGGCGAATCCGGCTCCATCGCGGTGCCCAAGAAGAGCACTTCGGAAGAACCGCCTCCAGTTCCCAGGCCCAAGCCCGCCGACAAGCCTGAATTCTCGCTGCACGTCGACGTTCCCGTCGTCACCGTCGACGCCCACCTCATTTCCAAGGACGGTCGTCCGCTCGCGCTCCCCCTCGATGTCGCCGAAAAGGACTTCAAGGTTTTCGAGGACGGCGTGCCGCAGAAGATTATCTCCGTGACCAAGAGCAAGGCGCCGATTACGGCGGTGCTGCTGGTGGAGTTTGCCTCTACCAATTACAACTTCATGTACGACGCGCTCAACTCCTCCTATGTGTTCGCTTCCATGCTGCAGCCGCAAGATTGGGTGGCCGTGGTCGAGTTCGACATGAAGACCCACGTTCTGGTGGACTTCACTCAGGACAAGCAGGCGATTTTCGGCGCGTTGAACACATTGCGTATTCCGGGATTCGCCGAGACCAACATTTTCGACGCCATCTACGACACTCTCGACCGGCTGGAGCGCGTGCCCGGACATAAGGAGCTGGTTGTGGTCGCCAGCGGTCGCGACACCTTCAGCAAACTAACCCTCGACCAGATTCTGAAGAAGGTCAAGACGACGCCCAACGTCACCATCTACACCATCTGCACCGGCGAAGCTTTCATCGAGCGAATACAGGCCATGGGGCCCAATCCCGAAAGAAACTCCCCCATGATGGACTACGTGCAGGCCAAGAACCAGATGGCGGCGTTTGCGCGCATCACCGGTGGTCGCAGCTATTCTCCGCGCCAGCTGGGCGAATTGCCAGACATCTTTCGCGAGGTCGCGCAAGCCATTCGCGACCAGTACACCATCGCCTATAAGCCCACCAACGTGAAGCAGGACGGCAGCTATCGCAAGCTGAAGGTGGAACTGGTTGGTCCCGACGACAAGCCGCTGCTCATCAAGGATGAGAAGAACAAGGACATCAAGTACACTATCGTCGCCCGCGACGGATACACGGCGAAGCACGAGGTGGAGTAAGGTGTCTGACGTTCAAGCGTCCGGGATAGGCTCCCGGTCGACGTCGACTCAACGGTGGAACAAACCATCGCATTTGAGATCGAACAGCCGCGCAGCGGCGACATTTGTGTTAGCCGCGGGCGTAAGCCCGCGGTGAAGTGGAAAAAATAATGAGCCGCGCCAGCGGCTGCACCGTTATCCAACGCCACCATCCCAAACAAAACGCGACCGACATCAAGTAAGATGTCCACACTCTTCATACGCCTTGCATCCGAGAGGGACGCGATGGATCTTGTGAACGACGCCGCGAGGTGGACGCAGGGGGAGAATCTAGCGCCGCCCTCGCGCTGGGTTCCCGTGCTGATAGTCGGTGCGGGACCGACCGGGCTTCTGTTGGCTGACGAACTGTCTCGTCTCCCAACCAAGCGCTCCGCGAAGCGATGAATCATCGCGACACGCCATGCCTCTGCGATCATTGCCCGATCCGGGATGCCGCCTACTTGGTATTGACCATGGGAATTTGCGCGGATAACTGCAGGTTGATCAGCAGGTCGACACGGCGATCGATCTGGTACCACAAGGCCGTCTTCTTCGCCGAGATGACCTGCTCAAATATCGGAACGTACTTCATGCGCAAGGCCAGCAGCTGTTGGTCGACCGCCGTCGATCGCTTCATGTAATCCGTTGCCTGGGCCTCGGTCATGGTGGTGTAGTTCGCGGCATAGTCTTTAATCACCGCCCACCGTTCGTCATTAGGTTTGATGGCTTCCTTGCGGTACTGGTCAAAAATGGGCCAGAACTTGGTGGCTTCGTCGGCGGTGAGAGTCATGTTCTCCGCCATGATCTGCTTGCGCTGCTGGCGAAGGTCAGCCCGCAGCATCTCAATGTCCTGGTCCTTGATCGGGCTCGCTTGCGCGCCTGCTCCCGGAGCGCTTTGCGCCGCGGCCTGCCCCATGACGGATACGCTGCCCAAAAGCAGCGCGCTGATGACAACCATAACTGCTACGACGCTCTTCTTCATGATCCATTCTCCGTTCTGAATTCACCAGTGACCTTGGTTCCGTCACAGCAGCAGTGTATAGCGAATCGTAGTCCCGTTCTAGGATTGTTTACATAAACCCGCCAGCCCGGTAGCCAATCAACGAGACGTCAGTGCATGTCGTTCGTGCCGCCGCCCGTTCCGCCGGACTGCGAAAGCATCTTCACGCTGGCCACATGCAGGGAGCCGTCGCTGGTCATGTTGCCCGTGACTTCGACGTGTTGCCCAACGTGGTCCGCAACGGCATCCGGGTTTTCCACGGGAACCACTTTCTGGTCCTTGTCGCTGACGAACACCGGCTTCTCGCCAGCTCCAATACACTTCTTGGCACAGGCCGCGTGGGAGGCGTTAGCGCCTTGGGCACCGCACTTGGAGTCGCTGATCCATCCGTCCCAGCTCTTGTCTTTGGCTGCGGCCAGCACGGTCATGGTGCAAATGAATAGCCCGATCACAACCAGAACTCGCTTCATATCCATCTCCTGAATTGACACGGGATTCGTCGCGGAACGTCGCACAGACGGCAGGCACGACAATTCTATTCCTTTACGAGTGCTTCAGAGAAGAAAAGGGACAGCAGTTGGGTTCACAATCAGTTAATGCCGTGATCGCCGTTCTGACGGTATGATGGAATTACGACAAAATCTGGGTGATTCTCCAGGCGAACCCACCTTCGCCCAGCTTCGTCTAAGTCCACTAGCGAGTCCGCAGGCGTATAACCCGCGCGGGCCTGATGAGCACATGCGGCTTTGTCTGAAAGTTCTCCTTGTACTCTTCGCTCTCGCGGCAGGCCACCCGTCCGCGCGGGCCGACATTGGCTTGCTCCTCAACGCCAAGGCCAACGCCCATCCCTTGCCGCTGATGGCGGAAATCACCGGCGAAGGACATTCCGCCGTCTACCTGTCGCGCGTTTGCGCCGCCACGCCCGTCACCCTCAGGATGTGCGAGCCCGGCGAGTTGGGCGCGGTCATTCAGAACTACGAAGACTACATGGAGAATCAACCCTACGAGTGGAACATCGTTCCCCTCAGCCTCTATCTCTATGGCGTCGACGATCTGAGCGACCGGCCTCTCTTCGGATCCCCTGAGCTGCGCACGGTTTTGCAGGACCAGTATCGCCAGAAGCACCTTCAGCAACTGTGTGCCACGCCGCGTTGCATCAGTGATCCTGAAGCCAACTGGCGCGACTCTGTAGCTGCCGCCTTCGTGCGCGAAATCTACATCTTTCAGGTCCACACCACGGTCGAGCAGGACGAGCAGTTTGTACGTGAATTCAATGCCCGGAGCAACGTAAATCACTACAACGGATTCTCGCGAAATTGCGCCGACTTCGCCAAGCTGGTGGTGAATAATTATTTCCCTCACTCGGCCCACCGCGATTTCCTCAACGACTTCGCCATGACCGGGCCGAAAGCCATCGCGCGCAGCTTCACCCACTACGCCGAGCATCATCCCGAGCTCGACCTGCATGTGATTCGCGTGGAGCAGGTGCCCGGCACCTACAAACGCAGCTCCGACTGCCATGAAGGCACCGAGCAGACGGTTCGCTCCCTCAAATGGCTGGTGCCGATTATGCTGGTGGAGGCGCAGGCGGTTCCTGTACTGGCTGCCTCTTATTTCTTCACCGGACATTTCAATCCCGACCACGAGCTGCGCAATCGTCCTTCCGAGAATTCGGCTGTCATGCTGGAAGAGTTGGCCGACGCCAAACAGGCGGACGACCAGGCGCAGGCCCAGGAACTGCAGCACGACTTGCGCGCCGAGCGCGTCGCCCAGGTGGGCGATGAGCAGCAATGGAAGACCTACCGGGACCGCTTCGAGGAAGTGCTGAAAAGCGCCATTGACGACGGCATCGTCTCCAACCGCCGCGAGCTTCGCAATCTATTCCGTAATCTTCAGGCGCGCGGACGTGTCTATCTCGACGCTGGTGGCCAGCCCTGGCTGGAGGCGGAGACTGGCGGCCACTTGTTGCGCGTGGGCTTAGCCACCGCCAACATTGTCAGCCCGCAATCGGATTCCCGCCTGGCGCTTCAGCTTCTCTTGGCGCGCACCGAGGTCCTGCTTTCCACGAAATCCAATCACCGCGAGTTGTCGCCCCAATTCCAATCCGACTGGGACCTGTTGCAGCGGGCCGAAGACGCCATGCCGGCAGGCAGTACGCAACCGGTCATCGCCAGCCGGGCCTCGCGCCAATAGTTGTGGTTCTTTACTTTGTCATCACGAGGAGGCCTTTAGGCCGACGAGGGGTCTGCGCTTTCGACCTCCCGCACTCTGCTAACGACCTACATTTTCTCGATAGCTGGCGCGCAACTCCTTCACAATCTCCTCCGCAGCCTTCCGTCCCTGCTCGAACATGTTTGGGGGAAATGAGATCGCCCCCACGCGCGCGTGTCCGCCTCCGCCGTAGCGCTCGCAAATCTTCGCCAGGTTCTCCATGTGCGTCGCCGTTGTCCAGGGATTCGATCCTACCGAAACCTTCGTCCGGAAGCTGCTTTTGCTCAGCCCCACGCTGTAAACGCAATCCGGATGCAGGTAGTACGGGATGAATTTGTTGTAGCCCTCGAGCTCGTAGCCGGTGATGTCGAAGTAGACGGTGCCGTCCTTGCATTCCGCGCGCTCGCGCAGGATTTCGATGGAGCGGCGGTGCCGGTCCATCAATTGTGGAAGCCGGTCCGCGATCGCTGGCTGCGCAACGATTTCCTCCAGCGGCTTGTAAGCAAGCTGCGAAATCAGGCTGGGGATGAATTCCGGGTCCTGATTTGACTCGATCAGCATAGTCAGCCTCGTGGCCGGCGTTTTCATCTCCACTGCCGCCTGCGGACTGTCGTACATCGCCCCGTCAATGATGTCGGCCCACTCGATCATCTCGGCTGCCGGCGCGGGATTGAAGCCGAAGCGCTGCTCCGTTACCGTCGCGATGAACTTCGTGCACGAGCGAAAGCTGGGATCGTAGAACTTGGTGGTGCTTTGCTCATGCTCAAAGTGCGAGGCGTCCTCAGGTGTCAGGAAGGCGCTTTGATGATGATCGAACCACCACGTCACCCGGGGCGACGAAGAGTACTTGAAATCGACGATGGCGTTCTCGTTCCCCGTGAAGTCCGCCTCATCGAACAGCGCGCCCGCGCGATGCACCAGTCCCTGATACTCGAACTCAGCGTGCTCGCGAATGCGTTCGCGATAAAACCGCGAAAATAGCGCCGCCGAGCACGCCCCGTCAAAACACTTATCGTGATAAAAGACTTTGATCCTCACAGACCCTTTCCGTCGCAGTAAAGCTGTTCAGTATAGAGGACTGTCCCCGCCCTTATCAGTAACAGGGAATGAAAAGTAAATAGAAATGACATTTTCGAGCGGTGGATGTCAAGCCCGGCGGCCAATCCTCCAAACACCTTTCACCACGGAGGCACGGAGGACACGGAGGAAAGCAAAAGGAGCAAAGCTGAGGTGGAGGACTCCAAGCCGTTCGTGATGTTGACCAAGAAAATGAAGAAAGGGAACTCCGTGATCTCCGTGCTTCCGTGGTGAATCCTGTTGTTCAACAACATCGACGCTTAAGTTGGTCCAGCAGCGGCTGGAGGCCGCAAGATCGCCAGCATCCGCAAATCCGTCACCGCATGCAAGACCATCGGAAGCAGCAGATTTCCGGTCAGCAGAAAGAGCAAGCCGAACAGGAAGCCGGTGACGGCGCTGGACACAACTCCGCTGATGCCGCCATAAAGGTGGTTAAGTCCAAAAATCGCCGACGAAATCACCAGCGCCACGGTGAGGTTCAGTCGTCCAGGGGAAGACATACAGATAATGCAGCAGGAATCCGCGAAAGAGGGTTTCCTCGCAGACGCCCGCCGTGATGCAGATAAACACCCACCAGCGCCGCTCCGTCCAGGTCGCGGGGAAAAAGTAATCAAACGATTTCAGCGCGTCGGCTGACGAATACTTGCGCGGCTGCCTCTTTACCTTTTTCCAGAAGACCACGGCCAGCGGTAGCAGCATGATGGCGACAAAAAGCGCAATCGCCACTTCCACTAAATAGAAAACCCAGGCGTGCTCAAGCAGCCACGGAATCTCGCCGGGCGCCGGGTTGATGGTCAGCAGGGGACGAAGGCCCACGGCCAGGCAAGCCACGATGGCCGAGGTCCACAGCCACGCCATAAGCGTCTTGTAGTAGCGGATTTTGCCCGCAGAGCTGGGATTCTTCTTAAGACGGCTCGTGTGGTAGAAATCCCAGGCCGGGGCCACCACCAGCAGGAATAGAAACAGTAGATGTTGGACGAGCGTCCCGGCAGAAGCGTCGTGCATGCGGATGAGATTCACGGCGAACAGTATATCGGCGAGGGCAGGAACGAGCGTGTCTCGAAGTCAAGGAAAGTGGCGGGACGCTCGCGCCCCGCCGTACCGGACCAACGGAGCGCTAAGCTCCGGCCTGCTTTTCCGCCAGGTCGCCGACAATCGGCAGCTTGAAGATCTGGTGCTGGTAGGCCTTAATCACCAGCAGCAACCAGAGCGCTAGTATCGCAAGGCTATACAGCGGCCATACGACCGCCATCACCATCCATCCCACCATCGGCAGCAGGCGCAGCATGACTGACAGAATCGACAGGCCCACGTCGATCACTACCAGCGCTCCGGTAACGAACAGGCACTGAAAGGAATGAAAGCGCACGAATCGATTGCGATTGTAGGGCTCGATCAGCAGAAAAATAATGGCAGGAATGATGGTGAAATACGCCAGCATGCCCGCAACGTTATCCGCCAGCGGCGCGGCCGTAACTACTGGAGCCGCCTGCGCGTTATAGCCGGCCTCAGGCACAGGCGCGGGAGTTGCCGGCGGAGTGGGTAGCGGTGGTGCGGCCGCTGCTACCCCGGCCTGCCCGACGGCTTTACCGCAAGTGGGACAGAACGCCGCGTTGTCTGCTATTTGCGTACCGCAACCCGGACAGAATGCCATGCAAGCCCTCCCTGAGAAATGCGAGTGGGTCCTTGGTGGCCAGCCCTGATCGTCGCCCCAGGCACCCAAGCTCGGCGTTGCCGCGGACAATACCAGACTGCCGCTGTAAAGGCAAAGCAAAAATTGGCAGCTAACTCAGTGGGTTGGCTGAGAGGGATTGTAGCCGCCAAGACTGCCGAGGTCTTGCCTGGGGCCAGATAATCACCCGCCTGATTCAGCTTGACAGCACTTCGCTCCGCAATCACAATCCAGAACCATTGGACCGCCCCACGGCCGTCAATTGGTTTCATTACACGAAAAGGAGCTTCGTATGAGCCGATTCTTCGCTCTGGCTCTCTTCACGTTCTTGTTGGTCGCAATAGCCTCAGCTCAGCAGGCTAGCTCGACAACTGTTCCCAACCTTGTCCGCTACACCGGAACGTTGAAAGACCCACAAGGCGCTGCCCTCTCAACTACGGCTGCGGGTGTGACCTTCGCTATTTACAGACAGCAGGATGGCGGTGCGCCCATCTGGATAGAGACGCAGACCGTCACCCCCGATGCGGCTGGCAACTACAGCGTTCTCCTGGGTAGCACAACTGCCGCGGGGCTGCCGGCGGATTTGTTTTCGCAACAGGAGCAGCGCTGGTTGGGGGTTCAGGTCCAGGGACAGGCGGAGGAGCACCGCGTATTGCTGGTAAGTGTGCCTTACGCTTTCAAAGCACATGAAGCCGAGACCCTGGCCGGCAAGAGTATCTCTGATTTCGTGCTTGCCAATAGTGCGAGCTCCACGGCCACGGACGGCGGCGCTGTCCCTTCGTCGCCGTCTGGTGCGACTAGTCTGCCAGCCAACCGCGGAACCAGCAAAGGCGCAGCCAGCGATGGGCCGACAAACTTCAGCGGCTCGACCACCGACCAGATTGTAGGTGTGACGCAAACCGGCACTGGAGCGGGAATAAACGCAACCTCCCCTAATAACGCCGTGGTTGGAAGTGCCACCGGGAACTATGGCGATGCGGTCTTCGGGACCGCTGCGGGGAGCTATGGCTATGGGCTCTATGGCGTTGCTACCGGCATCGGAAGCATCGGTATCAAGGGCGCTTCGACCAACACCTCCGGAACAGGGATCCGAGGCATTGAAACCGCTACCACCGGCGCTACAACGGGAATCAGTTCGTACGTCGCCAGTCCCACTGGCATCGCAGGTGTGTTTAACAATGCTGGAGGCGGTAAGATCATCAGCGGGCAGAACAACGGAGTAGAGAAGTACTCCGTGGACGGTGGCGGCAATGTAACGATAGCGGGCGGATTCACCGGGGGCGGCGCTGGATTGACTGGCATTCAGTTCTCGCAGCTCAGCGGGACCTTGGGCGGTACGCAACTGGGTGGAACCTACGGGAACGCCCTGACGCTCTCGAACAGCAGTAATGCCATTGCCGGGAGCTTCACAGGCAGTGGATCGGGGCTCACCGGCATCTCGTTTTCTAACCTTAGCGGTACCTTGGCCAGTTCGCAATTCAGCGGAAGCTATAGCAATGCAGTAACCCTGTCCAATACCTCGAACGTCTTTTACGGCAACGGCTCGAACCTTACAGGACTGGTTGCCGGGCCGGGTTCGCCGTACTACGTTCAGAACGGAACCTCGCAACAGTCTAACGCCAACTTCAATATCAGCGGCACCGGCGCAGCCAACGGCTTCAACAGTGCGACGACCTACCAGATCGGCGGCAGCAGCGCTCTAGGCATAGGAAATTCTCCTGACGGCAACCTGTTTGTCGGCGTCGGCGCAGGATCCAGCAACACCGGCGGCCAGGGGATTTCTAACGCCTTCTCCGGCTACCAGGCTGGGTACAGCAACACCGTCGGCTATAGCGACACTTTCTCTGGCTATCAGGCTGGCTACAGCAATACATTTGGCCACAGCAATACCCTGGTTGGCTTCCAGGCTGGCTACACCAGCAACCTTGCATCCCAAAATACCTTTTCTGGCTACCAGGCTGGATATAACAACACCGGCGACAACAACACCTTCTATGGCTTCCAGGCTGGTTTTTATAACACCACCGGCACTTCCGACGTATATATCGCCTATTCGGGAGTAGTTCCTGGCAGCGAATCCAATACCATCCGCATCGGCACAGTGAACACGCAGAGCGCTGCGTACATTGCGGGCATCTACGGTTCAACTTCGTCTTCCGGCATTCCGGTAGTTATCAACTCTGTCGGACACCTGGGAACCCAGACCTCCTCTCTCCGCTTCAAGGAGCAAGTCCATGACATGGGCGACAGCACCAATGCCTTGATGAATCTACGCCCTGTAACCTTCCTCTATAAGCCCGAGTACGACGAAGGCGACCACACCTTGCAGTATGGCCTCATCGCGGAAGAAGTAGCGAAGGTCTATCCCGAGTTGGTAGCTTACGATAACAACGGCCAGCCCTATACCGTTCGCTATCAATACATTGCCACTATGCTGCTGAACGAAGTGCAGAAGCAGTATCGCCGGGCCGAGGCGGAGGCCAAAGTTGTCGAGACCCAAAAGCAGAAGATCGATGAATTGGAACAACGATTGTCACGACTAGAGTCGCTTGTTGGTTCGGTAAAAACCGCCCAAGCGACTATGCTCGCTGTTCCGTCACGGGATGGAGCGCAATGATCCACTTAGCTACAAGAAAATGGCAGGCTACCGCCTGACTATCATCATGCCAAAGGAGACTACGAACCTATGCCTTACATTGCGACTGCTCCAGAAACCTACCAGGGCCAGGTTGTCGGCAGCGGACAGTGCGTAGCCTACGTGCAGCAGGCCAGCGGAGCGCCGTTAACGGCCCAATGGTCGCAAGGGGCCTTGGCGCGAGGCAATTTGACCATCCAGCCGGGCACGGCCATTGCTACCTTCGGCCCTAACGGTACCTACACCAACAGCACGGATGGAAGCTCTCACGCGGCAGTCTATATGGGCCAGAACGAAGTTGGACTGCAAGTATGGGATCAATGGAAGGGACAACCGGTCCATCAACGCACTATTCGCTTTCAAGGAGGCGCTCCCGGAGTACACCCAGTCAACGATGGAGACGCGTTCTATGTCATCGCTTGAGCGGTCACTGTGGCTAGGATTCTTCGGGTGCTCACTGGTATTTCTGGCTTCTACGGCTGGGTACGCGCAACAGAAGCAATCTTCGAACGCGGTAGTTTGCCCGGCCAATATCACAGTAGAAGAAACAACTGCGCCGGCGCCAGACTGGAGCGTCGCCCCGGCTAAGTCTCAGCACAACTTTGAGCGAATCTCGGTTTACAACGTTGGAGCCGATGGCCAGGAGTTCGACCTTGCTCCCGACGATCAGAAAGAGAAGGGCAAGCAAATTACGCAGACTTGGAACGTGAAAGACTACCGGTCTCTCAAGGTCTTTATGCGTTGCCGTTATAGCGATACTTCGGTGGTTCTGCTTCGGGAGCTGCCGCCGGAGGTCACGACTTGCACCCTGCGATTTACCAACTCCGCCAAGGGAATTGTCGCCGGTGAATCCAGTATGGATTGCCGGTAAGTAGATTTCTAGTCAAGCATTCGTCTGTGAAGGGGACGGCCTTCGGTGAGTTCGTGAAAACCTGTGCCGTCCCTACGGTGTCTGCGTCGTAGCTGTGCCGCCGCTCCTCCACCCCAGCAACCGCAAATGCGGCGGTAGCTGGGGACCCCGGCTCGGCGGCTCAATTATTTTTTCCACTTCACCGCGGGCTCACGCCCACGGCTAGCACAGACGTCGCCGCTGCGCGGCTGGTTCGATCTCAAATGCGATGGTTCATTCCACGCTCGGCGAGAATTGCAGCGGCGAAACAGACACCCCTGAGGGACAAACGAAGACAGGCCTATTGTTTGACCGCGCCTGACTGTAACTTCCCAATACGTCCGTTCGGCCCGGCAATGTATGGGGGCGAGAGGGCGTTCCAGTTGCCATCATCCAGGCGCTGCCAGGTCTTGCCGCCGTCGCGAGAAACGTCGGAGCCGTTGGTTCCAGCCGCGATCCACACTTTTGCCTCTGCGTCCCAGGCCACGGCCGAGCGGTATCCGTGCGGCGGCTTCGACGTCGCCGTCCAGTGCCGGCCGCCGTCGGCTGTCCATGCCGCCGTGCTCGAAGCGTCATTAGGCATCTTGTAGTCGCCGCCCACCACTACGCCATGCTTCGCGTCGCGGAACGCAACTGAGAAGGCTCCCGTCGAATCAGCTCCGGCCGCCAGCGGAAGCCAGACAGCCAGACAACCTCGAGTGCCGTCGTTGTAAGCCAGAAGAGGCGAGAGTACTGCACGAGCGCCGAGCTTGCCACCCGTCACCAGGATGTACCGGCCGGAGCCGAAAACAAACACCGACGAATTACTTGCAGCAAAAGCGCCCTCACCTTGGGCGGCCCTGCAAGAGTCAACATCAACAGCCCAGCCGTGTTCCGGAATCCTGACCTCGGTATAGAAACGCCCGCGGACAGGATCGCCAATTAGCACTCCTGTCTTCTGATCCCCGAGCGTGCCGAAACCCTGCGCCGGGAAGCTGATTGCGTCCCAGAATCCATCCTTTTCTGAGTTCTGTCTCTCCTCAGTCCAATGCGCGCAGCCGTCGGTCGTCTTGTATAGGCGGGACTGCTCTCCGGGCCCAGCCGACATGACGATCGCAGTTCTTGCATCCCACGCCCAGACGCCGCGGAAGTCAAGCTTCTCGGCTCCGGGCGGTATAGCGCATTTCTGCCAGTGCGAACCACCATCCTCCGTGCGCAGCACCGTGCCGTCCGTGCCGCTGGCCCACGCCACTGTGCCATCCACCGAGTGGATACCACGGAAGCTGGACGTCGAGTTGGTCTGTTGGAGATCCCACTGCCCGCGCGCCGTACCAAACGCCGCGAGCAGGAATATGTAGAGGATGAAGCTTTTATTCATACTGGCTGAGCGTCGCATCAGCATGCAGTCCCGAAGGATTTCGACTTAAATTGACTGTGGTTCGAGCGCCGGGTTATGCCAGCTCCAGCTCGATAGTCTTGCTGTCGGCGTTGAGCTTGGCGATGCGAAAGCTGCGAACCTGTCCGGCGTGAATTGCTTCCGGCTTGGCCGCGGTAGTGCTACCTGCGCCGCCCTTCCAGCGCGCTTGCAGCATGGAAGTCAGCGACGACAGATCTGCCTTGCCTTCACTCTTGTTCTCTTCCGGCGCAGCGGTCGCCTTAAGACGGCAGGGAGCTTGAAATCCCTCGCCCAATTCCACCCGCGCGCTTTCGCCGGACACTTCCACCACGCGCCCGGTGACCACGTCGCCCGCCTTGTGTTCAGCAATGTACTCATCCACGCTGGTGGGCACCAACTGCTTCATGCTTAGCCGCATCAGGCGACGCTCGTTGTCGATCGCCAGCACCTGCGCCTTGATGACCTGTCCCACCTTTAAGACGTCCTGCGGGTGGTTGATGCGTTTTTCCGCGCTGATCTCGCTGACGTGGACCAGGCCTTCGACGCCTTCAGCCGCCTGAACGAAGGCACCGAACTTGGTTATGCTGGTGATCGGCCCTTCGATTGCCGAGCCGACAGGGAACTTTTGCGCTACGTCGGCCCAGGGATCTCCCAATGCCTGCTTCAGTCCCAATGACAGCCGCTGCTCGGCGACATTGACGCCAAGGATGACAACTTCCACCGTCTCGCCGGTCTTCACCAGATCGCTCGGCTTTCGCACCCGTTTGACCCATGACATCTCCGAGATATGGACCAGGCCTTCGATACCCGGCTCCAGTTCCACGAATGCCCCGAAATCCGCCAGCCGGCTGACCGTCCCGCGGACCCGTTCGCCGGTCTTGTATTTCTCGGCCACCCCGTCCCAGGGATGAGGCTGAAGCTGCTTTAGGCCAAGGGAAATGCGCTGCTTCTCAGAGTCGATCTTCAACACCTTAGCTTCGATCTCCTGCCCCACAGAGAGAACGTCGGAAGGCGTGTTGACCCGGCCCCAGGCGATGTCGGCCACGTGCAGCAGAGCCATCGACGCCGCCAATATCGACGAATGCTCCGTAATCCGTCAGGTTGCGCACCGTCCCGGTCACGATATCGCCTTCCTTTACCTGGGAATAGCGCTGCTCCTTCGCCGAGCGTTCTTCATCCTCGGCGATGACGCGGCGGTCGACGACCAGGTCTTCTTCAGCGACGTCGAGCTTAGTAATGCGGCAGCGGATCTCCTGCCCAACCAGCTTCGGCATTTCGGCAGCATCGCGCACTCCACTGCGCGAGGAAGGCATGAAGGCGCGGACCCCGACATCGACGCTGAAGCCGCCTTTTACCATGTCGGTCACGGTGCCGATGATGGTGGCCTTCTCGGCAAAAGCCCGTTCCAGCCCGCTCCAGTCCTTGGGCCGGGCGACCCTGGAGCGCGTAAGCTCGTAGTAGCCTTCGGGATCGCGGCCCTTAACCGTGACCGCGAACTTGTCGCCCGGCTTTACGGTCTCGCCGGCGCTTTGAAACCCGGACAAGGGCAGGATCCCCTCGCTTTTGTAGCCAATGTCGAGCAGTACCGAGTCGTCTGTGACGGCAACAACGGTGCCTTCAAGTTGTTTGCTGCCGTCCTCGGCTTTTCGAGAATGGTTGCGCTCGTATTGGGAAAGGAGATCGCCAAAGGACTCGTTCGCTTCGTTTTCGGATTGCGGATTGGCAGGATCTTGGTCGGACATGAACAGGTTACAGCCTCGTCAAAGGAAGGTCGCGATCAGGATAACATTCGCTGGAGACTGGGGTGATAACAAGGAAGGGGTTACGCTCGTTTGGGCGGTCTCAGCTCGGCAAGGAAACCCCTTTCCCGGCCTGTGAAGCTCTCGCGCCGATTGTCATAAGCACGGCGACGCGGCTGGATACGCTTCCTAGTCCTGGTAAGAGTTTGCAGCTAAGCTATTGCCAGTAATAGGCTTATCTGTGCCAACCTCTCGCTGCTCAATACCATCTTACCTACGACGCCAATCATTCGTCAGGCCATTTCTGACAGGAAAGTAGCTGGGATCGCGACAACAGGGGGTCAGAAGTGCCGGGTGGTGCTAGCACAATAATCCCAAAATGGCAATCGAAAAGCCCGGATTCCCTGTTTGTGGGGTTGACTCCTACTTCTTGCGGTCAATAGACTTAACACATCCTGTCAGGAGGACCAACTTAAACGATGAGAGGTGTTTAATGTTACGAGTACTCAGCCCAGTTGCGGCGACATTGCTTTTCGCCACCGCGCTGAGCGCAGCACCCGGTAATAGCACACCGGAATCGCAAAAAGGGGCCCCAGGACACGCTCAGGAATCCAAGCCAACCCGATCCAGGAAAGCTCAGGTCGGGAGGGCTTCATGGTATGGCCGCATCTTTCAGTCCAAGACGACTGCCAGCGGCGAGCCCTACGATATGTATCAATTTACGGCCGCCCACCGGACGTTGCCGCTCGGTTCCTGGGTCAAGGTCACAGATTTGAAGACTGATCGGTCGGTCGTCGTCCGCATCAATGATCGCGGGCCCGTCGCCTCCAGCCGGATCATCGACCTGTCCTACGGCGCAGCTAAAATGCTGTCCATGCAAGGTGTAGATCGCGTACGCCTCGATGTTCTGCAAACTCCCGAAATTGCGGAGAACTTTAGGCTGGAATAATTAGGGTATTAAGCAGTAACCCCAAGGAAATCGGGTTTGCGGTAAACTGGAAGCTGATGCTCGAAAGAGATCGGCTCATTGTGGCGCTGGACGTGTCCAGCGCTTCCCAAGCTCGCCAGATCGTCCAATCCATCGGCGACGCCGCAACTACCTATAAGGTCGGGAAGCAGCTTTTCACGGCCGAGGGCCCACAGCTGGTGCGCGACCTCATCGCGTCGGGCCGCAAGGTGTTTCTCGACCTCAAATACCACGACATTCCCAACACCGTCGGCGCGGCCGTCCGTTCAGCAGCCGAGCTGGGCGTCGCCATGCTGACAGTCCATGCCTCAGGTGGCAGCACAATGCTGAAATCTGCCGCCGAGGCCGCGACCCAATCCCCAGCCCGGCCTATGGTGCTGGCCGTCACCGTTCTGACCAGCTTGTCTGATTCCGATCTCCCAGAGATTGGCGTGTCGGGCAGCTTACTCGCTCAGGTCCTGCGCCTGGGAGCGCTCGCCCGCAACGCCGGATGCGGGGGCATCGTCGCCTCGGCGCACGAAGCTCGCGAATTGCGTCGCGAACTCGGCGCGGCCTTCGCTATCGTCACCCCGGGCGTCCGTCCCGCGGGATCGGCCGTCGGAGACCAGGCCCGCGTCGTGACGCCGCGCGATGCCATCGCTGCCGGCGCGACCTACCTCGTCGTAGGCCGCCCCATCCTCGAATCTTCCGACCCCGCTCAAGCAGCCGCCGACATCGCAGCCGAAATTGAGATGGCAGCGGTCTAAGACCATACTCATAAGCCAGCGGCTCCGCCCAGGCTACGACACCTACAGGCACGAGTCTGGTAGGGACGGGCCAGCCTTTGAAGGGTATGCGCATCACCTGCGACTGCAGCCAGCTTCTGCTGGTCTGGGCTTCCGCGCTCTTGTTTGATATGTCTGGCCTCACCAAACTTCGTGCCACCTCTTCAGCTTTTCGTTAGCGCTCACTTGTTAATTGCTCCTCGCCAATCCGTCGAAGCTAGAGTAGTGCACCTCCCTGGACTGTCGCCAAACTACGGATCGCTTCCACATAACCTCAAGTAACCTAGAATCTATTTTCTGATGGTTATCTTGCTACCTGACCTCGCAGCCATGGCATCTAGCCTGTTTTAACAGCGGTTCGGCATATATACCACATTGTAAGACCCAAAATTAATGCTAGCCAGTAGCCGTAAACATAGCTAATTACCTGCATACTCTCGCTATAAACTGCCATATCATCCAGCACCTCAATGGTAAGGGAAACCCCGATGAATAGAGAAACTATTGTCCTACGCCACGAAAGCGGCTATTGAGTACTTTATTTCCCACTCGATGAACAAAATTACCCGGAACGAGAAATTGTCTCTGGAGCATGGCTGAAACATTTCACATAGTTACGGTTTGGAGAAGCGATTGCACATATTCATGGCAAGTCAAATCGTTGGGCCTTGAATGCAGTGAGGAGGTAGTCTTGATGACGATCTTACGCTGAGCCTTCGATAGGCCCTCCTAGCACCTCCCGGCCAGGCTACGTGCGACTCAAGCCCCGAAGCCTCCGCGGTCGTGCCCATCCAATTCATTGCCGTTTCCGAAGGTGCGTGACTGCCAACGTGAGACACGCCGCACCCTCGACAACATTCACCGGTGAAGACTGGGCCCTCTGGACGTCGCTAAAAGGAGGAAATGAATGTTCAATACATCAGGTGTCTCGGATTACAAGTCCTCACAAGCATCCAAGTTGCTTGTCGCGAGCATGGGCCTCGCCCTGCTGATCACTCTAACCACCGCCAACGCTTTTGGTGGTGCCGTACAAACGGTGCTGTATCAGGCTTCAGCCTATGGCACAAGTGCATTTGTGGGGAATACCATTATCGTCGGGCAGACCGGAGTAGCTAGTTTGCAAGTGCCCTGCGGCACCAACAACGATAACGAGACCGTAGATGGAAACGGCGTCGGTCTCAATCTCTTCCCCATCGTGACAGGAGGAGCCGTAACCACCACAGCAACCAGCTCCCCATCCAAGACCGCTCAGGCAACGGCCAGCACCGCCAATATCAGCTTGCTTGGTGGACTGATTACCGCCCAGGCAATCAATGCCGTCAGTACCACATCGCTTACCAGCAGTGGCTTTCAGGTCAGTGCGGCAGGTTCCAGTTTTACCAATCTGCTGATTGCCGGAATTCCGTACAACAATCCCGCGCCTAACACCAATATCAACCTGCTGGGGCTCGGCAACGTGGTACTGAACGAGCAGACCAGCACCATTAGCGGCAAGCAGGGACAGCTGGTTGTGAACATGATTGACATCACCGTCACGGTGGCCAACAACCTGCTAGGGCTGCAGGTGGGCACTGAGATCATCGTCTCCAGCGCCACCAGCGGCATAATTGAGGCGTTCGCTCCTGGAATCGTCACGGGCGGTTCGTTTGGGACTTCGATCAGCAGCACCCTTATCAGTTCTAGTCCCACTGCACCGGTGAACCTGCCTTGCTTTGGTACCGCGGGCCAGGTGATCACCAACTCGGTCGCCGGCGTTAATATTGCCGGCGTGCTTAGCAGCGGCACGGTCACCGACACTGGCGAGTCGGATCTCACCAATCCGCTTTCCAAGGGGCAGATGACATCCCAGGTCGAAGGCCTGAATCTGCTGAGTGGCCTGATCACGGCAAACGTGATCTACAGCCAGGTAAACGCAGTCGTCAACGGTTTTGGCGGGACCTTCGAAACCGGGGTAGGAACGTTCGCTGGCTTGGCCGTCGCCGGCTATCCCTCGATCAACGACAGCGTGCCTTATAACACGCAGATTTCCCTCGCCGGCCTGGGGACCCTCTACCTCAAGCGTTTGATCACCAGCTACCCCTACCCGCACAGCACCGAGGTGCGGATGATTGAGTTGGTTATCAACCAAAACAACACCTACAACCTGCCGATTGGCGCCGATATCATTATCAGTGACGCGCAGATCACAATGATTCCGGCCGCCTTACCGTAGGCGAGTGCTGTTCAGACGTAGGTGAAATGGGTCGGGCGGAGAGGTCTTCCTTTCCGCCCGAATCCCATAACTAACGCTCCCGTCTGATCCTGTATCTCGCGCCCCCACTCGCTCACGGGTTGGGCTGATCTGTCCACGAACCAACTGGACTCCACGGAACAATAGCGCCATCGGCGACGTATCCGACTCAGAGCAACCGAATGAATACCTTTGTCCGCTTTTCTGTTTTGGCAATGGCGCTAGCGGCCGGAACTTGTGTTTCCGCACAGAACCCAGCCGCCGATACTCGCGTGGAGTTGACGCTGGACGCCTCGGAGGCCGAACAATCGCTGCTGATTCTTCATAAGCAGCAGGCGCACCAGGCGGTGACTGATGCCGATTGGCAGAAGCTGTTTGCGACAGTTCCTTATCAGTGGCTGAAGGCGCGCGAGGCGGGAATGCACCGCGAGTTTTCCGACGAAGACTTCAGAAAATTCCTGCAAGCGCCCGAGACGCTGGCCCGGACCGCGGAGTGGACGCAGACGTTGGCCGGGATGGAGCGCGCGGACATGACGGGTATCGGCAAGCGCGTGCTTGCCTGGCTGCCTCCCAGGGCCGTCATTCAGGCCCGCGTATTTCCTCTTATCAAGCCAAAGACGAATAGCTTTGTGTGGCGGAGCGCGCAGGGCGAGCCTGCGATTTTTGTCTACCTGGAGAAGCAGACCCAGGCGCAATTCGAAACGATCGTGGCGCATGAGTGCCACCATATAGGCTTGTTCGGACTGGATGCGCAGCAGCAGAAAGTCCTTGCCGGTATGCCAGAGAATGTAAAGCAGGCCACTCAGTGGATGGGTGCTTTCGGCGAGGGAGAAGCTGTGCTGGCGGCGGCTGGTTCCACCGAGCAGCGCCCGCACTGGGAGGATGATGCCGCGGCTCGCGCCCGCTGGGACAGCGACATGATGCATTTCAATCAGGACCTGGCCACGTTGACCCAGTTTTTCAATGACGTGCTCGATGGAAAGTTGAAAGGCGATGCAATACGGGAGAAAGCCTCCACTTTCTTCGGCTATCAGGGGCCGTGGTACACGGTGGGCTACGAGATGGCTGCGCTGGTGGAGAAGCGTTTCGGACGAGAGGCCTTCACCGATTGTCTCCTGGATCCCCGACTGCTACTGGTGCGCTACAACCAAGTCGCGACAGAGGCCAACCGGAACGGCGCGGCCCTGGCACTGTGGCCCGAGAGTTTGCTGGAGCGCATATATGGGGGTCATACACTCCCGGCGTTGTGAAAACAACAGACTGATGGCTTCTCGCAGGACAAGAGCTAGTGGCTCGCGGCTGAAAGCTTACGGCTGGTCCCTGGTCGCGCGCTTCATCTTCCTGATCTCTTCCAGCCGCGCCTTGATCCGCTTCTCAATTCCTTCTTCGGTGGGGTGGTAGTACACCCGGTCCTTCAGATTGTCAGGCAGACACTGCATGTCCGCGACCTTCGATTCCTGGTCGTGCGCGTACTGATATCCCTCGCCGTAACCGAAGGTCTTCATAAGTCCCGTGACCGCATTACGGAGGTGCAGCGGCACGGGATCCTGCGCGGTGCGCTCCACATCCTCCAGCACTGCGCCGTAAGCGGTATATACCGCATTCGACTTCGGCGCCGCGCACAGGTAGACGACGGCCTGCGCCAGTGCCAGGTCGCCCTCTGGAATGCCCAGGAAGTCGAACGCATCGCGCGCAGCCAGGGTGATGCCGAGCGCATTCGGATCGGCCAAGCCAATGTCCTCGACGGCCATTCGCACCACTCGCCGGGCAACGTACAGCCTGTCCTCGCCTGCCTGCAGCATGCGAACCAGCCAGTAAAGTGCAGCGTCAGCGTCGCTGTTGCGCACGCTCTTGTGTAGCGCCGAGATCAGGTTGTAATGTTCCTCGCCGGCTTTGTCATACCTCAGCACGCGCTTTTGCAGCGCGTCGGTGACGATCGCGTCGGTAATGTGCGGCTTGCCGCCTCTATCCTGTTCCGTCGCCAGCGTGGCTGCTACATCCAGAACGTTGTAGGCGCTGCGGGCGTCGCCGCTGGAATACGTCGCGATCTTGCGCAGGGCGGTCTCTTCAGCCTCGAGGTGCAAGTCGCCCAGACCGCGCTCTTGGTCCCGCAGCGCGCGTTGCAGCAATTCGACAATCTGGTCGTCGCTGAGCGGCTTGAGGATGTAGACGCGACAGCGCGAGAGCAGAGCCGAGATGATCTCGAAGGAAGGATTTTCGGTGGTCGCGCCGATCAGCCGGATGCTCCCCTTCTCGACGTAGGGAAGAAACGCGTCCTGCTGCGCTTTGTTGAAGCGATGCACTTCGTCGACGAAGACGAGCGTGCGGGTGCCATACTGGCGAGCGCGTTCGGCGTCGGCCATCACCTGCTTGATTTCCTTGATCCCGCTGAGCACGGCCGAAAATTCGATGAAGTCGGCGCGCGTCATGCGCGCGATGATCTTGGCCAGCGTGGTCTTGCCCACCCCGGGTGGTCCCCAGAAGATCAGCGAGCCAGTGTCGTCGCGTTCGATTTGCACGCGCAGCGACTTGCCAGGTCCCAGAATATGCTCCTGGCCGACAAACTCGTCCAGTGTGCGCGGGCGCATGCGGTCGGCCAGCGGCCGCGACCTGTCAACCACTTCGTCAGACTGCGAATTGTTCTGGAAAAGGCTCACAAAGGCATTTCACCACGGAGGACACAGAGAGCACGGAGATTTAGATGACTCTGCGGAGTATTCCATGTCGCAACATCCGGACATTGAAATTTATCAGGAGTCCTACTCGCATTCCACTCAGACGCAAATAAGTCAGAAGCTGTGCTTGATGAATTGGTAGTATTTTTTCGATCGATTTCAGCTCGACGGCTATCTTGCGACCCACTATCAGGTCCATTCTGTATCCACAGTCCAGGTGAATACCCTTGTAGTTAACAGGCAGCGCGACCTGCCTCCGGAAGTCCAGATGGCGTCTTGCGAATTCATGGCACATGCAGGCCTGATAAGCCGATTCCAACAAGCCCGGCCCCAGTTCCCTGTGCACGTCGACAGCGGCGGCGATCATCTCGCCGGTCAAATCAGCATGCAGGAGGTGAGACACCTGGCGGACTTCACGGGCATTATCGACCTCGCTAATCATGGTCGTCCCTCCAAAACTTCGACAAGCAATCCCGATTTTATTCCTTGGTTCTCCGTGATCTCTATGATCTCCGTGTTGAAGTCATCATTTTCTTCTTCTTTGCCGGGCCGCTTCGTACAGCACAATCGACGCGGCGATCCCTGCATTCAGCGATTCCACCGTTGGTGACTGTGGAATCATGACCACCTCATCCGCCTGCGCCAGCACGTCCTTGGGAACACCTGCGCCTTCGCTGCCGACGACGAGTGCTACTGGCCCGCGCAGGTCCACGTCGGATATGACACTGCCTTTATGCGAGGAAGTTGCCAGCACGCGCACGCCTCGGGACTTGATCTCGGGCAGCGCTTGCGCCAGTTCAACCTTCACCGTCGGAACGCGGAACAGCGATCCCGCCGAAGCTCGCACCGCTTTCCAGTTCCAGGGGCTTACGGTGCGCTCTCCGAGAAGCAGGCCTGTCGCGCTGAACGCCTCGCCGGAACGCGCGATCGTCCCCAGATTTCCGGGATCTTGCAGGCCGGAGGTAATCACCAGCAAGGCAGGCTGCGCCGCCAGAATATTTTCCAGGGTGAACGGTTTCACTCGCACCAGCGCCGCCACTCCTTGCGGAGTTTCGCTGGGCACAGCGGCGGAGAACACGCTATCGGGTAACAGCAAGGCTTCGGTGTGTGCTGAGAGTTGTGGCAGCAGCTTGTGCGCCCGCTCGCGTGCCGATTCGCAGAAGAAGACTGTCCCCAACCGAAGTCCGCTGCGGATAGCTTCTTCCACAAGGTGCATACCTTCGATGGCAATCTCGCCCTGCTGATTTAGCGTGGCCTCGCCGAAGGCGCGACGCAACTCCTTCACGCGCGCGTTTTGGCTGCTATCGACGCGCCGTAACTGATCTTCAGACCTCGCTGGCTTAGGCATTGTTCTGGCAGAACCGGCGTCTATCCTACACTGCCGGACTGCATCACTGCGCTGCGGGCGTTGGCGTGGTAATCTTCTCAGTTGCTGTTGCAGGGAGCGATGTGTTACGGTTTCGCTCCAAACACCTCACGAACGAAAAAAGAGGTACGGTTGCGCCCCGAAATCGTAAAGATCAACAGTAAGGCTCCGGAAGCCTCCCTGGTTACCTACGCCGCGGAAAAGATCCGCGCGGGTGAGGTGTTGGGTATTCCGACGGATACGTTCTACGGTCTCGCGGTCGATCCCTTTAACCTTCACGCCGTCGACCGCGTTTACGACATCAAGACGCGCTCGCGCCACAAGCCGCTGTCGCTGCTGATTGAATCGGTGGACCAGGCCGCTGATGTCGCGTGGCCCGTGCCCGAAATCTTCTATTTGCTGGCGCGACGCTTCTGGCCTGGCCCGCTCACCATTATCGTGAAGGCTGATCCCAAACTGCCGCTGAAGGTCACAGCGAATACCGGGAACGTAGCATTACGCGTGCCGGCCGCCGATGTTCCGCTGGCCATTATCCGCTCTGCTGGCCTGCCCATCACCGCCACCTCCGCCAACCTTCATGGCGAGGCTGAATGCACCACAGCGATGGAGGTACGCGACCAACTGGGCGATTGCCTGTCGATCATCGTAGACGGCGGCCCATCTCCCGGCGTGATGCCGTCGACCATCGTCGATTTGACGACCGACGGCACTTGGCGCCTGCTGCGGCACGGCGCGATTCCCGAGGAACAGATCATCGAGCTGTTAGGGCAGGAGTAGGACGCCACGGTCGCCGGGAAATCCCAATTTCACCCTATTCGCTGGACTGTAACGCTGGTTGCCGTCGGTGCGCTGGGAGGCCTGCTTTTCATCAGCCGCCAGATTATGCGTGAGGCGGGCCTTGACGAAGAGCATCCGGCCGACGCCATCGTCGTCTTCGGCGCGGCCGAGTATGTCGGTCATCCTTCGCCCGTATACCGGGCGCGCCTGGACCATGCTTACAGCCTGTTTCAGCGCGGACTGGCGCCAGTCATCATCACCACCGGCGGGGCGGGCAACGATCCCCAATTCAGCGAAGGCCAGGTCGGACGCGACTATCTGGAATCCCGCGGCGTGCCTGACGCAAACCTGATCGCTGAAACCCAGGGCGGCGACACCGACGAATCCGCCCAGCGAGTGGCCGTGATCCTGCACGCGAACGACATGCGCAGTTGCCTGGTGGTGAGCGATGCCTATCACATGTTCCGAGCCAAACAGATGATGACAGCCCAAGGCGTTGCGGTTTACATCTCGCCCCGCTCTGGTTCAATTCCCAAGACTATCGTTGGAAAATATCTCGCCGCCCTGCGCGAAACCTTCAGCTACCTGCTGTACAAGGCGCATGTGCGGTGAGGCCGCGGTTCGCCATTGGCTTTTCGCGCTTCGCGATGCTGGCTTTTGGCGTGACGATGTTGGCGCTTGGCCTTTAGCTGTTAGGGTCGTAGCTCTTAGCAACTGCGGATCGGTTCCTTTTGGCGAAGAGCCAAGAGCGAGCACCGGTAGCGGGCCAATTGCGAAAAGCGAAAAGCGGCCTCAACTCACCAGCGCCAGCACGCGCGCCGGCCCGCCGGAGCCGTTCTCCAATTTGATGGGCGCGACTACCACAGTCGTTCCTGCCGGCGGCACCAGCGACAGATTGGCCACATTTTCCACGTGATAAACGTTTTCTTTCGACGTGAAAAGATGGACAGGGTAGGTTGTGGTTGCCCCCGTATCGACACTCATGGTGTCGATGCCAAGGCCCACTGCTCCGCGAGATCTCACCAGAAACTGAGCCGCCTCCAGGGAAAATCCGGGATAGTGTGTCAGCTCACCGTTGCTCTGGTTGCGAAACTCCTCATGTGACTTCCAGCGCTCGTCCCAGCCAGTGTAGGCCATGACGACTGCGCCTGCGGGAATTGCCCCATGGGTGTTCTCCCACGCGGCGACGTCCTGCACCGTTACTTCGTAGTCCGGATTACTTTTCACTGGCTCGCGAACGTCGATGACCACCAACGGCCGCACCAGGCGCTCGGCCGGAATCTGGTCCACCGTCCATGCTCCCGCCGCAAAGTGCGCCGGCGCGTCCAAATGAGTGCCGTAGTGCTCCTGCGTAGTGAAGACGCGCGAGTAGTAACCATCGCGCTCCAGGTTACCCAGTTCACGGGATTCATACGGGGACACAGCCGTCCCTTCCCAGTTGGGCGAACGGTCGTTGAGATTGTGAGTCAGATCGATGACGGAACGAAATGTGCTCTGCTTGGGCATTGAAGCTGGTGAGGCGCAGCCCGTACCTGCGCTGCCGCCGCAGTTGCGTCTTAACGAATCATTGGCAGCCCGGACGGAGGCTCCTCGCCAAAGTCGAGGTCAAAGCCAAGTTGGAGCTTGGCTGCCTCTGACATGCGCGCGGGGCTCCACGGCGGATCGAAAACGATCTCGACATTGACCTCTCTCACGTCGGGCAGACGCGCGAGTTTGTTTTCCACGTCCGACTTCAGGACGTTCCCCATGCCGCAACCCGGCGCAGTCATCGACATCTTGATGTCGAGCTTGTTTCCACCTTGTTCGGCAGGGGAAATGTCGCATCCGTAAACCAACCCGAGATCGACGATGTTGACCGGGATCTCAGGATCGAAGACGGTCTTCAGCTCGTCCCAAACAAGTTGCTCGCTGAAGGGCCGCTGTTCGGATGATGGTGGCGCTTCGGGGACGGGCAGCCCGAGCGCATCGGCGTCATGCGCGTCGATGCGGTACATGGAGCCGTACTGGCCGCCGCCGCTGACGGAGTAGCTGCCCCCTAGAGTTTGCATGATCCTGACCACCGAACCAGCCGGCAGAGTGCTGCGCGTACCGCTGGGAATCTCGATGACCTCGCAGGCCCGGCTCAACGTGATGGCTACGCCCATGTGCATAGTTCGCGGTCGCTACGTTTTCCAGCAGTGGTCTGTCGTCGCTTAAGTTTGGCCTACGATGAAAATAGCTGTGTCAGTTTGGTGACACGCAGCAGGTCCGCAATGCGCGGCGTTAGATTGACAAGTTCCAGCGTGCAGTAACCCGCGTGAACCGCAGATGCCTTCAGACCAACCAGCGTCCCCAGACCGGAGCTGTCCACGTGTTCCACGTCGGTGAGGTCAATCAAAATGCGGCCGCCCTGCGGAATAAGGGGCTTGACCGCCTCTCTCACCTGACCGGCAGTGTCGCTTACCACTCGGCCGTGACACCTGATCGTAGTTACAGCATTATTGCTTTCATCCGTCGATTTTTCGACTTGATAGCTGAAGGATGGCTCGGTACCCATACAATCTCCTTGATTCAACCGGTTTTCACAGCACCAATTGTCCCCAGCAGAATACAACAGCAGAATCATTCTACCGATCTACCGAGCGAAGCCGTGGTCCTTTCCCGCGCTTTCGCGGGCAAACTGTTCCGCCGCTGCCTACTCGGTGGAGATCGGGTCCTGCTTGCCTTCGATCGCGGCTTGCAACGTGTGCCAGGCCAGGGTCGCGCACTTCACGCGCACGGGGAATTCCGAAACCCCGGCAAAGACGGCCAGCTTGCCCAGCGAGTCGCGGTCGCCATTCTCTTGCCCCGTAACCAGGTTGTGGAAGCGCTCGAACAGCTTCGTTGCTTCTTGCTTGCTCTTGCCTTTCACGCTCTGCGTCATCATCGAGGCAGATGCCTTGGAGATGGCGCAGCCCGAGCCTTGAAACGTGACGTCTTGAATCGAATCGCCTTCCACGTCGACGTACACAGTGAAGTGATCGCCGCAGAGCGGATTGTATCCCTCCGCTTTGTGGTTCGCCGTCTTCAACTCACGAAAGTTACGAGGCGCCTTGCTGTGCTCCAGGATCACGTCCTGATAGAGCTCGCGCAGATCGGACATCAGGCGAAGACCTCCTTCACCTTTTGGATGCCCGCGACCAGCGCATCGATTTCGGCGCGCGTGTTGTACAGCGCGAAGGAAGCGCGGGCCGTTGCCGGAATGTGGAAGCGCTGCATCACCGGCTGGGCGCAATGGTGTCCGGTGCGGATCGCAATGCCTTCGCGATCGAGTATGGTGCCGATGTCGTGCGGATGAATACCTTCGATGATGAAGGAAATTACCGCCGCCTTCTCGGCTGCCGTTCCTATCAGCCGAACTTCTGGTATCGCAGAAAGCGCTTCCGTCGCGTATGTGAGGAGATCGTGTTCGTGGGCGGCGATGTTGTCGATCCCCAAATGATTGATGTAGTCGATGGCCGCGCCCAAGCCAATGGCGCCACCAATGTTCGGAGTACCGGCTTCAAACTTGTATGGCAGGTCGTTGTACAGAGTCTTCTCGAAAGTCACCGAGCGGATCATGTCGCCGCCGCCCTGGTACGGAGGCATCGCCTCCAGCAGCGCCCGTTTGCCATAGAGGACGCCGATGCCGGTAGGGCCATAGACCTTGTGTCCCGAGAAAACATAGAAGTCGCAATCCAGTTCCTGCACGTCGACCTTAAGATGCGGAACGGCCTGCGCTCCATCGACTACTACTGGGACACCGTGGGCGTGCGCGATCTCAACAATCTTTCGCAAAGGGTTAATCGTGCCCAGCGCATTCGAGACGTGCGTTACTGCGAGAAGCTTCGTCCGCGGGCTCAGCAACTTCGGCAGCTCGTCCATCAGTAATTCGCCGCGGTCGTTGATGGGAATGACGCGCAGTTTGGCGTCTTTTTCCTCGCAAAGCATCTGCCAGGGAACGATGTTGGAGTGATGCTCCATGGCCGTGATCAGCACTTCGTCCCCGGCGCCCACGTGTTTGCGACCGTAGGTCTGCGCGACCAGGTTGATGCCCTCGGTGGCGCTGCGCACGAAGATGACTTCACGCTTGTCGGCCGCATTCAGAAAACGCTGCACCGTGCGGCGCGCGGCTTCGTGCTCTTCCGTCGCATGCTCGGAGAGGAAATGGACGCCACGATGAATGTTGGCGTTGCCGCGCTCGTAGTAATGCGAGATGGCATCGATAACCGCACGCGGCTTCTGCGACGTCGCGGCGTTGTCGAGATAAACCAACGGGTGCCCGTAAACCTGCTGATGCAGGATGGGAAAGTCGCGGCGAACTTCCTCTACCGAAAACGTTGTCTCACCAAGCATCGGGGGCTGAACCTCCCAGGGCACACTGTTCGCAGCGGCTGTCATCCTAGTTCCTCCCAATTTCTTCCCTTGTCCTCGCCGCGAGCAGTCGCAAGGGCCACGGCGTCAGTCATCCCAAATAGATGACGATTAATTAACTCTCGCAAATAGTCCCGGACGCCGTCTTCTTTCATGCGATCGAGGCACTCATTGGCGAAGGCCAGCAGCAACAGTTTGCGCGCCGACGCCTCATCGATGCCGCGCGAGCGCAGGTAGAACAGCGCGCTCTCGTCGATCTGCCCGATGGTTGCGCCGTGTGTGCACTTCACATCGTCGGCGTAGATCTCCAACTGCGGCTTGGTGTCGATCTGAGCGTCGTCGGAGAGCAGAAGGTTGCGATTGGTCTGCTTAGCGTCGGTTTTCTGGGCGTCCTTATGCACGATGATGCGGCCATGAAAGACGCCATGCGAGCGGCCATCGAGAATGCCGTTGTAGAACTGGCGGCTGTCGCAATGCGGGCTGGCGTGCTCCACCAGCATGTAGTTGTCGAGGTGCTGACTTCCAACCCCGATGAACAGGCCGTTGATGAGGCACTCCGCACCTTCACCAGCGAGCACGGGATGAACGTTGTTGCGCACCAGCCCGCCGCCGAGAAGCACGGAGTGGGTGGCGACGTTGGAGCTTCGTCCCTGCTGAATGCGCAGTGTCGAGACGTTGAAGGTCTGCGTGTCTTCGCGCTCCAGCATGTAATGCGAGACGACGGCGCTCTCAGCGGCGACAAGTTCAGTCGCGGTGTTACAGAAGGCGACGGAGCTGCCGAGCGAGACGTAGTCTTCGACGATGGCGATCTGCGACTGTTCTTCAGCGACGATCAGGTTGCGCGGATGCGTCATGATCGGTTGATCTGCAGTCAGTAGAGACGAAGAGCAGATGGATTGGCTGCTCCAGCACCGTGCCTTTGCGAATGTGAACGAACGCGCCATCAGCGGCAAATGCGGTGTTGAGCGCGGCGAAGGCATCGCGTTCGGTATTGAGATAACGCCCGAGGTGCGGTTCCAGCGCGGAGGGATTGGTGCTGAGTTCCTCGGCGAGGCTGCTCGACGTGGAGTCCTTCCACGAAATTGCCGAGCGATGACAACTCGCGGCTGAAGTGTCCGTCGACAAAGACAAGCTGACAGGCGGCCCCGGGAAGAAGCCAAGCCTCGAGTTGATTCTTATCGATCTGGCCCGCGTTTGTCGCGAGCCGGAATGGTGTCTTCGCGATGGCGGAGACGTTGGTGAAGCGCCAGTCCTCATCGTGCGTCGTGGGAAAGCCGACCTGGCAGAAGCGCGCGAAGGCGTCCTCGCGAAGCTTGCGCAGCCAGGCCAGGTCGTGGCCGGGAGCAGTCTTCTGGAAGTCGCTGAAAGCTTCCAGGTAGGTCTCTAATTGTGGAATCGCGGTAATCACGCTTTATGTATTCCTCGAAAATTCTGTGCCGTCCCTGAAGGGACTCGGATTTCGTTTTTTCGCTACACCCAGCGCTTCCGCGCTGGGCTAATTTAGTTCCGCCCTTTGGGCTGGCGCGTCGCGGATCATTTCCCGACGCCATATCTTCATCAGCTTGCGAAAGACCGCAATGCAGATCCCTCGGCGGCTGAAGCCGCCTCGTGAGGACAAATAACAACTCTATTTGGCGCGGCTGAAGCAGCTCCCCTTCAAAAATCTCGCTCGACGCTGGCCTAAAGGCCAGCTCTTCTACCTACGCCGGGGCGGTCTCGCGCGACTCGGCTTCCATGGAGCTGTAGCCGGTTTCTTCCAGCTCCAGCGCCAACTCGGGACCGCCGGAGCGAACGATGCGGCCATTCATCAGCACGTGCACGAAGTCCGGCACAATGTAGTTCAGCAGCCGCTGATAGTGCGTGACCACGACGAACGAACGCTCGGGGCTGCGCATGGCGTTCACGCCCTGGGCAACGATCTTCAGCGCGTCGATGTCGAGGCCGGAGTCGGTTTCGTCGAGGATCGGCCAGCTTCGGCTCCAGAATCGCCAGCTGCAAAATCTCGTTGCGCTTCTTTTCGCCGCCGGAGAAGCCTTCGTTGACCGAGCGGTTCATCATCTTCTCGTCCATCTCCAGCAGCTTCAGCTTCTCGCGGAACATGGGCAGGAAGTCCATGGCATCCATTTCGTCGCGGCCGTGATACTTGCGCACGGCGTTCAGCGCGGAGCGCAGGAAATACGCGTTGCTGATGCCGGGAATCTCGACCGGATATTGAAACGCCAGGAAGACGCCTTCGCAGGCAGCGTCCTCGACCTTCATCTCGAGCAGGTCTTTGCCGTCGAAGAGTGATCTGAGCCGGCGGTGACGTTGTAGCTCTCGCGGCGAGCCAGCACCTGGGCCAGCGTGCTCTTGCCGGAGCCGTTCGGGCCCATGATGGAGTGGACCTCGCCGGGGTTGACCGTGAGGTTGATGCCCTTCAGGATTTCGTTGTTGTCGACCTTAACGTGCAGGTTTTTGATTTCCAGTAAGCTCATGTATTCAATCGTCCTCGAAAAGCAGATCCCTCGCGGGCTAAAGCCCGCTCGTGATGACAAAAAATTAGGAAACTCTTTCGGCACGGCTGAAGCCGCGCCCCTTCAACTTGCCTTACCCGACGCTGCCTTCCAGGCTCACGCTCAGCAGCTTCTGGGCTTCCACGGCAAACTCCATCGGGAGCTCGCGGAAGACGCGCTTGCAGAAGCCGTTCACGATCATCGAGACCGCGTCTTCGGCCTTCAGTCCGCGCTGGCGCAGATAGAAGAGCTGGTCTTCGCCGATCTTCGAGGTCGACGCTTCGTGCTCCATCTGCGCCGTCGAGTTCCGCACCTCGATGTACGGGAAGGTGTGCGCGCCGCACTTGTCGCCGATCAGCAGCGAGTCGCACTGCGTGTAATTGCGCGCGCCGGTTGCGCCCTTCAGGATCTTGATCAGCCCGCGATACGTGTTCTGGCCGTGCCCGGCGGAGATGCCCTTCGAGACGACGGTGCTGCGCGTGTTCTTGCCGATGTGGATCATCTTCGTTCCGGTGTCGGCCTGCTGATAATTGTTGGTCAGCGCGACGGAGTAGAACTCGCCCACCGAGTTGTCGCCCTGCAAAATGCAGCTGGGATATTTCCAGGTGATCGCCGAGCCGGTTTCGACCTGCGTCCAGGAGATCTTCGAGTTCACGCCCTGGCACTTGCCGCGCTTGGTGACGAAGTTGTAGATCCCGCCCTTGCCGTTCTTGTCGCCGGGATACCAGTTCTGCACGGTCGAGTACTTGATGGTCGCGTTGTCGAGCGCAACCAGTTCAACGACGGCAGCGTGCAACTGATTCTCATCGCGAATCGGCGCGGTGCAGCCTTCCAGATAGCTGACATAAGCGCCTTCGTCGGCGACGATCAGCGTGCGCTCGAACTGGCCGGTCTCGGCCGCGTTGATGCGGAAGTAGGTCGAGAGCTCCATGGGGCAGCGAACGCCCTTGGGCACGTAAACAAACGATCCATCGCTGAAGACAGCGGCATTCAGCGCGGCGAAGAAGTTGTCGGTGTAGGGCACTACCGAGCCCAGGTACTTCTGCACCAGCTCGGGATGATTCTTCACCGCGTCGGAAAAGGAGCAGAAGATCACTCCATACTCGGCGAGCTTCGCCTTGAAGGTGGTGGCCACCGAGACACTGTCGAAGACCGCGTCCACGGCGACGCCGGCGAGCATCTTCTGCTCGGCCAGACGGAATTCCCAGCTTCTCGTAGGTGCGCAGGATCTCGGGATCGAGCTGATCCAGGCTCTCCAGCTGCGGCTTCTGCTTGGGCGCCGAGTAATAGGTGATCGCCTGATAGTCGATGGGGGGATACTTGATGTTGGCCCACGTGGGCTCGGCCTGCTTGGCTTCCTGCGACGCCCAGTAGCGATAGGCCTTCAGGCGCCACTGCAAGCATGAACTCCGGCTCGTTTTTCTTGGCCGAGATCAGGCGAACGGTGTCTTCGGTGAGACCTTTGGGAATCCGCTCCTCTCCAATATCGGTGACGAAGCCCCACTTGTACTCGCGCTCCGCCAGATCTCGAAATACGTTGGTATTTGAACTCATTGAACTCTCCCGGATGAATAACCGATAGTCGTCACCAGCTTGCCTTGCGCACCTTTGATGGCGGTCAGCTGCAAGGGTTGAATCAAATCAGAAAGAGTGACCTTCTCCAGCGCGCCGCGTACCACCTGACTGATGACCTGCTGATTGCGCTTGATGGGGCAGGAGCGCTCCAGGTCGCACAGGCCAGTCACGTCGGTGCTGCATTCGGTTAGCGCGATGGGACCCTCCATGGCGGTGACGATTTCCGCTACAGAAATTTCAGCCGGCTCCCTGGCCAGGCTGTAGCCGCCCTTTATGCCGCGATGCGACACCAGCAATTCGCTTTGCAGGAGCTGCTTCAGCACCTTGCTCACCGTCGGCAAAGGCAGGCGTGATTGCGCCGCCAGGTCTCGCGCCGTATGCACGGGTGCATCGTGGTCGCGAGCGATGATGGTCATCAGGACGAGGCCGTAATCGGTAAGTTTGGCGAGCCGGATCATGGCTTATATTGTTCCACTTGATCTTAGATTATATATAGTACCGCAAAGGTACTATATTTGTGGAGGGGGCCTCAGGAATCCGGCTCTCTCCTCTCTGCCTGTTGGTCTTGCAGAGCATCAGCAGCCTTGGTTTGTAAAAGTTTTGTCAACGCCGACATCGGCAAACTGCTCCGGGGAATGGGCACCGCAGGTTTCAGCGTGAGCGTTTGGATAACGCAAGCCCGCGTGTTTGCTGCACGCCGGGAGGTGTAGCCGGCTCCTGTCGGCAAAAGGCGTACACGATTTGGATAAAACTAGGTTGACTAGTATTTTGAGCTAACATATTGACTTCTTATAGCGATTCAGAGTACTTTTCCCAAGCTGTTGCTGAGTCGAGATGTATAACTGCGGCGCTCCCCTCGAACTGCCGACGGTCTGCATCGACACCCTTCCTTCAGACAAATTGACAGAAATATTGAGGAGAAACATGAAGCTTTTGCGAATGCTCGGAATCGCCCTGCTCGCGTTGGCTGCAGTGAGTGTAGCCAGTGCGCAATCATGGCAACCTGTAACAGCACTTACCTGGTTCCTTCGGGGCCGCTGGCGCGATGGCGTTGCTGACCGACGGCCGGGTCCTGGTTCACGATGAAAGCGGAAACAGTGGAACCTGGGGAAACTGGTGGACATTAACCCCGGACATCAATGGTAACTATGCGACGGGCACTTGGAAGCAGGTAGCGACTATGCCCTCCGGTTACGGCCCGCTGTACTTCGGGTCTGCGGTGCTGCCGGATGGCCGCTACATCGCGGAAGGCGGGGAATACAACAACGGGCAGTGACGCCTGGACCACCAAGGGAGCTATCTACGATCCAGTTGCCAACACCTGGACCTCAGTGACGCCGCCCAGCGGCTGGAACTCCATCGGCGATAGCCCCAGCGTCATTCTGATCAATGGAACCTACATGCAGAGCAGCTGCTGCGATACGGCAGAAGCAGGCGGCTTTGTTGAATCCGTCAACCTTGACCTGGACCGCAACCGGTTCCGGCAAATTCGACATCTATGACGAAGAAGGTATGACCTTGCTGCCCGGCGGCAGCGTGCTGGACGTCGATGCTTACGTTTTCCAGTACAACTCAGCCGGCAAGAACTGGGAAACCTACAATCCCAACACCGGCGCGTGGACCAGCCAAGGCAGCACGCCGGAGCAGTATTGGGATTCGGCCGCGAACTGCGGCGGCTCGGGCAGGGCCACGTACGAGCTTGGTCCCGCGGTGTTGATGCCTAACGGTAACGGTCTTCCAGACGGGCGCCAACAGCTGCGGCGCCGGCCACACCGGAATCTATAACGTCAGCGGCAACTCCTGGACCGAAGGTCCGGACTTCCCCGGCAGCTTTGACATCGCCGATGGTCCGGCCGCGCTGGAGATCAACGGCAACGTGCTGGTGTTTGCCAGCCCGGGATTTGGTGACACTGGCGGCCAGATGTTCGAGTGGAATGGCAGCACGCTGACGGCGGTCGCTAACCCGCCCAACGGTTCTGGCGATTCCTCTTATTATGGACACTTGCTGATGCTGCCCACCGGTCAGATCATGTTCACCGACTTCAGCACCGATGTTGAACTGTGGAACTCGGCCGGCAGCGCCTACACGGGCTGGACTCCGACGGTAATCGTGACCAACGCGGTTATCTCACCTGGCTCAACCATTAAGTTGAACGGCACCAACTTCAACGGCGCTTCGCAGAACAACGCTTACGGCGATGACTTCCAGGATGCCAGCAACTACCCAATGGTACGGTTCACCAACGTTGGCACGGGACACGTCTTCTACGGCAAGACGCATGGCCACAGCACGATGGCTGTGGGATACCACGGTCCTACGTACACGTTTGTGGACGTTCCGTCGGGCATTGAAACCGGCCAAACCAACCTGCAGGTGGTGGTCAATGGTATCGCCTCCTCGAACTACACCATCGGTATCAACTAGAGTTGCAGCTAGCTTGATTCACTTGACGGCGCCACGTCTTAAGGTCGTGGCGCCGTTTTTTATCGAATGCGGTGTGAAATAATTACTGTTCTGGCCGTCACCAAGCAAATTTCTGCGGACCAGCCTCTCTTGTGAAATCTTCTCCCACTACAAAGTCGCGCCTTGGATCCGGCGCGCGTCATTCCCGCAAACCGCCAGCTAAAAGCACGCAGTCCACCCAATGGGCATTCTGGCTGGGCCTTCTTCTAGTGGTTGCGACCGTGGCTGTGTATTACCCGGTCCACACTCATCCGTTCGCGAACTTCGATGATGGCCCTTATGTTTTTTCGAACCCGCACGTCCGCGCCGGTTTGAGTTGGGACACTGTGAGGTGGGCATTTACTTCCTTTGGTTCGGTGACTCCTGACGTACCTGACTGGCATCCCCTGGCATGGCTTTCCCATGCCCTGGACACGCAAGTTTTTGGTTTCGATGCGGCCGGCCCTCACGACGAAAACCTGTTTCTGCACGTTGTGAATGTGGTGCTGCTGTTCTGGATGTTGCAGCTTGCGACCGGACGGGTGGGCCGTAGCGCAATGGTGGCCGGGTTATTCGCCTTGCATCCCATCAATGTGGAGTCTGTCGCCTGGATTTCCGAGCGCAAGAACCTGCTTAGCATGCTGTTCTTTCTGCTGGCTCTGGCAGCTTATGGCTGGTACGCGCGTAAGCCGCGGGTAGGGCGCTACATTGTAGTGGCCGCGCTTTTCACGCTGGGTTTAATGGCCAAGCCGCAGGTGATCACGCTGCCTTTTGTTCTGCTCCTCTGGGACTACTGGCCACTGGGAAGGCTCGCTTTTCGCTATTCGCCCTTCGCTCTTCGCAAGAATCTCTCGGATGAAATCTCTGGCGGAAGGCGAACAGCGAACAGCGAACGGCGACCTTCCGACGAAGAACGCAAGGCGAAGGGCGAAGAGCGATTCCTCTGGTTGCTCCTCGAGAAACTTCCGCTCTTCGCCATCGCTGCAGCCAGCGCCGTCATCACCGTGAAGTCCCAACTGGCGATTGGCGGTATTGATGTCGACAAGAGCTTGTCCTTTACCATTCGTTTGGGGAATGCCCTTGTTTCCTATGTCCGATATCTGGGAAAGGCATTCTGGCCGTCTAATCTTGCCGTCTTCTACCCTCATCCTGGGACTTCTCTCCAGGCGTGGCAGGTTTTTGGGGCTCTGGTCGTCTTGCTCGCAATTTCGGGACTGGTGGTTTGGAAGCGATGCCATCGCTATTTGCTGGTGGGCTGGCTGTGGTTCCTGGGGACACTGGTTCCCATGATCGGGTTAGTGCAAGTCAGCCGCCAGGCAATGGCTGATCGTTACGCCTATATCTCGTTTATCGGGTTATTCATTTTGGTTTCGTGGGGCGTAGCCGATTTAGCCGAACAGCGGCATCTTTCGCCCGTCTGGCTGCGTAGCGGTAGTGTTGCGGTGTTGCTTATGCTGGGAGCCGTAACCTACCGCCAGGTTGGGTTCTGGGGCGACAACCTGACTCTTTGGTCACACGCGCTGGAAGTCACACACGGCAACTATTTCGCCGAGAACAACGTTGGGTCCATGTTGCTGGACCGGGGAGAGGCTGACGCCGCACTGCCTCATCTGGAAGCCGCCACGGAAATAAATCCTTCGGATCCTTCGGCTTACATGGCGATCGGGGCATATGACCAGCAACATGGCCAGGCGCAACAGGCGATTGAGCAATATCAAAAGACCATTGCTCTCACCGACGGCGCGGTTCAACGAAATCGGTGGCTGCGTTCGACGACATTTGCCCGCATGGGCTCAGCGTATCGACAGTTGGGAGACTTTGCGCAGGCGCGGCAGAGCTTTCGCCAGGCTCTGGAAATCAACCCCGGCGACGGACAGCTGTGGCTCGCCTTAGGAATCGTGACGCAGCTTTCCGGCGATCCGGGCGCGGCGACTCAGGCCTACTCCCAAGGTGTGAAACTGCGACCTTCGGATATTGGTTATCTGCTGCTGGCGCGGGCGTTGCAGCAGACCGGCCAGAAGAGTCAGGCGCAAGCGGCGGAGGCTGAGGCGCAGCGGCTGTCGCGCGATCTTGCCGCAGCCGAGCGGAGCGTGGACGCGATCTTCGGGCAGCAGAGCAAGTAGGAAACTCCCGAAATGTCTCCGGAGCGAGACAGGTCGGGGCCGTCGGTAATATTCGGAGTTCCCACCGTGGCCGATGGATCGGTTTTCGTTGGGGACGCGGCGAACTCGACATCTACGGCCTGCTGCGGAGATAATCTATGGTTTTCCACAGATCTTTTGCAGCCAGCCGCCGCCAAAGGGTGCCGAGGTTTAATACTTTGCTCACCTATTACCGACCCAATCGTCTGATTCTATGGGAGATACTGACGTTTAAGGTGGTAGTGCCACTTTTGGGTGATCGCGGCGATCAAATGACAGGATTTAGCTTGAATTAGGGCAGAAATCGGGCTATAGTGTTGCGTTCCTTCGGCTCAGTTAGACTTCCTTCCCTGATGGTCGGCTCCTGGAACAGGCCCCGGCGGTACGCGCCTGAATCGCTGGTAAAGTTTCGTGAATCCAATTAGTTAGGCAGGACTAGGCAGCACTGGGGACACATCGGTCATCCAGACTTAATATCTCTACGAACAGGAAGCAAACGCAAAGCAATGGCAAAACGACGTGGCAATCCTAATTGGGGCAAACCCGAGCCTATTGGCCCGGTCGTCCCCACCATCACCGAATTTGAACAGGTGGTGAAGGAATTCAAACTGCAGCCGGACCAGTACATCCGCTCCACCCGGCTGCGCGAATGGGCGCGGAAGAACAAGAACTCGAAGTACATTCCCGAGCCGCTTCTGGAAGCCTGGGGATTCGAGATCGAATCCACGCTCTAACCCCCTCCAACTCTCCGATCAGGGCCGCCGCGTGCGGCCCTTTTCTATTGGCAGTTGTCTTGTACAACTACTGCAGCTTCGCGTACTCGGCCTTGGCTTGCTTGTAGATGGGGATGTCGGGGTCGGCGTCTTTCCAGAGGGTGAGGAAGTCCTGATAGGACTTGCGGGCTGCAGCCTTGTCGCCCATCATCGCCTGGGCGCGTCCAAGTTGGAGGTGCGCCAGCGCTCCCTGCAGATGCAATAACGTGATGCCGGGGTGATCGATCACCTTCTGGAACTCGGCTGCCGCATCTTGTCCTTGTCCCGCCCTAAGATATGCGAGCCCGCGAAGATAGCCAGGATAGAGCGCATTGGGGGGAAGGTCGACATGCGCGAGTTCGTATGGCGTTACGGTCTGCAACAGCTCGATTGCTCGCAACGGCTGGTTCGAAGCCAACTCAATGGCCGCGCGAATGGTTGGCAACGTGTAGCTCTGAGCGATGGTGTCTCGGGGCTGCACTTTATCGATTTTGTCGGCTAGAGCTCGCGCCTTCTTCTCCTCGCCTACGAGCGCGAAGGTTAAAGCTGCGGTGGGTTCCGCGATTCCGCTCCCGTCAGCGTTTGCCGGCAGCGCGGCCGCCACGGAGCTGAGGGCAATTTGCGAGTCGCCGACTTCGGCTTCCCCGGGACCATGAAGGATCTTCATCACTTCAACTAGTTCTGCCGCCCCGGTACGCTTTGCACCGGTCTCTGCTAATTGCATCAACTCGCGAGCCCTGGCAAAACGGCCATGATAAGCCTCGACGCTCGATTGCAGCGTGTACTGCAGAGACTCGATGAGTGGCTTGCCCATTGCCCATGCGTCCTGCTCTGCCATGGAAGCGGCGTCCCCCTGAAGAAAAGCGACTTGATACCGCTGTTGCCGAAGCGAGTATCCGTCAATTTTGCGCCTTTCCGCCTCATCTAAGGTGCGCTTGGCTTCTTCCAACCGGTTCCTGCCCATGTAAGCAATGACGAGGTTAAGGTAGTTTTCTGCATCGGGTTGCAGTTGGATTGCCTCGCGCGCCTCAGCAGCGCCTTTGTCATATTGCCCCAGAAGGTTGTAGGCGAGGGCAAGCGACTGGTGAGGGTCACTGTCATTGGGGTAGTATTGAATCCATTCTGCGTAACTGGCGATGCTCTTCTCAAGTTCACCAGTCACTTCGTCGTAATACATGGACTGGATACTGAATCGCTCCCGCAGAGTTACGCGATTGCGTAACTCGTATGCTTTCGTTAAATACTCTACCCTCGCAGCGCTATCATAGGCCACACCAGAGCTATTCCCCAGGTCCGCATAGGCGATGGCAAATGACGGGTCCAATTCGATAGCGCGTTTGAAGTACGGCAGCCCGGCGTCACCACCCTTTTCCTGCGCGACCTTCGTACCCTGGGTGTAAGCCTGCAGAGCCTCCAGGGACGAGGTGGTGACCTGCTCGAGCGGCTGACTGTACTTTTGTACCGAAGCCAACGATTCGCCAAGCTTCTCGCGGAGTTGATTAGCCGACCGTGCTCAGTGCCTGCAAGACGTGGTTGCGGTTTTCCGCTTCTGCTCCCGAACTTGCCAGCGTATCGCCGGTCTGGCAGTTTACCGCCTTCAGTCCGATGATGTAGCGATTGTCAATGGCGGAAATCGTTCCTTCCAGCACCGCCTGGCTGTTAGTGCGCAGGCAAACCTCACGACTTACCTCGCGGGTTATACGGGCGCCCACCGGACGGTTCATGAGTTTCAGCGTGTCAGCTGACCTTGTCGTCAGACAGCACATTGAGAAACGGCGACTGCTCCAACTGAATCGTCAGGGCCTGCTTCAGGGTGTCGTCGAAGACGGGATCGCCGGTCTTGTTGTCGAAGTCGGCGACAACGATGGTGTCGCGCTCGGCGAGCTTTGGCGCCCGGTGCGCTCGCCAGTAGAAGGCAGCGGCAACTGCAACGGCACACACGATTAGCGCGCCGAGCCGCCAGCCACTTCCAACCGCGAGATCGTCTCCCGCGGCTCGGCATCTGTTCTGAGGGTGCCATCCCGACGCGGCAGTCTGCTTCTGCGGACAGACCCTGAGGCCCGTTCTAGCCCGTCGTTTGGGCCAGGGCGGAGCGTCAGTCGCGAATCCGCTTCCTCGGTCCCAACCCGCTCCACCGGAACCAGCAGCCGGTATCCCCGCTTGGCGATGGTCCCGATGTAGTGCGGCTCGTCGCCGGAATCGACCAGCGCGCGGCGCAACTTCTTGATAGCGTTGTTGATGCTGGAGTCGAACTCGACAATCGTGTCGTCGGGCCAAAGTCTCTGGCGAATTTCGTCGCGAGTGACGATCTCGCCGTCGGCTTCGATCAGGATGCGCAGGATCTGCAAGGGCTGGTCGGAGAGAACCAGGACGGCGCCCTCATCCTGGCGCAGTTCTCCCGCGCGAAGGTCGACCTCGAAGACACCGAGGCGTACCCGTTGAGGCAGGGTTCCCTTCATGGCAGTGTGTCCGGGAGAGATTGGGCAAGAGTGTACTACGGGATGCTGCTCAATGAGAAGAACGTTGCTGGACGCCAGGCGCCGGAACTGGCAACAAACGCTGCTTTGAAGGGGCGCAGCTTTAGCTGCGCCGTTTTGACTGCTTTTTATTTTTTCACGCCGGCTTCAGCCGGCGACACTGTTCCGCGCTGACAAGGAAATCCCGCCGACTAAAGTCGGCTCGGATGGAAAAGAAGCAGACCCAACGGCCCAGCTAAAGCTGCGCCCCTTCAAATCGAACAACTTACGCGACGGTTGCAGGAAAGTTAGACGAAGATTACCTCGCGTCCCTTGTCAGTGAAGCCAGACTACCGCACACTCGCCGCAATTCAGCCGTGAAGTCGCGGCGTTCTCGGCAGGGTGGTTCAGACTTCACAGCGGGGTGAAAAGCACAACAAATATTGATAGCGGTGACTCCCGGCCAGCGCTGTCGCAATCGATTTCGAAGAACCCGGCGGTTGCTCCCTCCGCCCTTAACCGAACAAAGGAGAACGTGTATGAGCACGAAAGTAAGCGCATCGAAAATCGGTCTGCTGATCGTGATCGCCATTGCTGCGGCGTCAGCTTCGCTGGCCGCACAGGAGAAACCGGCACTCTGGCACATCACCACGCTGTACGCCTTTACCGGCAATGCTGATGGAGCCGTGCCTTACGGGGGCGTGGTTCTCGATCCGGCTGGCAATGTGTACGGAACCACTGCCTACGGTGGCAACTTTGGGGGCGACAACTGCGGCGGCCTGGCTGCGGAGTAGTGTTCAAGATTGATCCCACAGGGCACGAAAGCCTACTGCACTCGTTTACCGGGCCTTCTGCTGATGGTGCCAATCCTTACGAAGGAGTGACTCGCGACAGCGCGGGGCGGCTTTACGGACTAACATATTTTTTCCAGACGCTTTACGAGTTGCAGCCCAGTGCCACCTTTTGTGCTGGCGTGCTCTGCCCCTGGAATGAAAGCATTCTGTCCAACATCCCTGGGGGTGGCGACTATGGAGGTTTCCCCACCGGCATTCCAGTCGTTGACGCGCAGGGGAATGTTTACGCAACGTCAGAAGCTGGTGGTAGCGGAACCAATTGTGGTGGTGCCGGCTGTGGGTTTGTTTTCAAAGTTGATCCGCAGGGGCAATTCACGGTGATCTATAACTTTAACTCCCAGGGCGGCTCCGACGGCTTTTTCCCAACGGGCCCGCTGTTGTTGTTAGACGGAAGCCTCTACGGCACTACTGTGGTGGTGGCGCTGGCCCGGGACTGTCTACAAGATCGACGCCAACGGCAACGAAAGTGTCCTGTACAGCTTCACTGGCGGAAGCAACGGCGGAGATCCCTAGTCTGGTGTGATTGCGGACGAACAAGGGAACCTTTACGGCACCACGCCAAGGCGGCGGTGGGTCAGACATCTGCCCCTTACGGTGGCTGCGGACGGTGTTCGAGTTGAGCGCCGACCAGACTGGCTGGACGATTCAGCACCTTCTACGCCTTTCAGGGAGGCGCCGATGGTGCAGTTCCCTATGGGCTACTTAGGGACAGCCAAGGCAATTTTTACGGCACCACCAACTCCGGCGGAGTCTGCCAGTATGGCCCTTTCTGCGGAACAGTGTACAAGCTGGATTCCGCGGCTAATAAGACCACGCTCTGGAATTTCCAATGCCTGGACCGACGGGGGTGAACCCAGGATACGGGTCTCTGGTTATGGACCAGCAGGGTAGTCTGTACGGCACTACCATCTTCGGCGGTGACTTGAGCGACACCAACCCAGCCTGCACCGTGGTCTATGGGCCCGGCTGCGGAGTGGTCTTCAAGCTCGCGCCGTAACATTACGCCGATCGCCATGTGCCCCGTTCTAGCCTTCTTTCGGCTAGGGCG
>CAWIEG010000007.1:0-243669 GCA_963835125.1 uncultured Acidobacteriaceae bacterium
GGCCGTGGGCCTGACCGCGTTCATCCACTGCCTACTTCGTTCGACTCGGCGTAGAAAAACCGTCGAGTTGATCTTCGGTAAAACTGAACTGCCAGCCGAGATCGGACGTCTTCAGTTGGGCCATCAGCTGATTCTTGGGTACACCTTGCTTCACCAGCATGGCGCCGAGACCATCCTATCAATCTTCGTCTGAACGATTCCAGATGTCACTCGGCTCACCGAGGAGCCCATCTGCTGGGTATCGCCCTCGTGGAAATTCAGCTTCAGGACCTGCGCCAGTACCTGTCCCCATCCAACCATCCGCCTGCGGGAGAAGTTCAGATGGGCGTGGCGGCGAACAAATCTCCTATCGCCACCACTTTCGATTGGGAGATGGAAGGTATACGGAGTTGCTATAGGCGTTACCGAAATGCAGCAGTTATTTCGTCCACCGCAAGTTGAATCTTGTATTCGCGGTCATGGTGACAGCCAAACCAGGGGAATGATTGCCCGATGGGGACGGAGCATCGTCATCGCCGGAACTAATGATCTTATTGTTCCGCCGCTTCTGTCGCTGGCTGTGGCGTCGTTTGACGCCCGGCTTACGTTTCGCATTTTGCTGCACGACAACTGGCGCGCCGCTGGCAAGAAGATCCTGATTGGCCGCAATGTAAGGTTTGTCCGCAGACGTCAGAATAAGCAGGCGAATCAGCTCTTTATCGATTTCCGGACTTTGTCTCGCTGCAAGAGCGGTGAAGTTGCCGGGTAACTCGCAGTCCACAGGATCAAATCCATTGGCACTCAGGCAAAGCACCAGATTACCGCCATCCCCGAAAAAGGCACCAGAACAATCCTGTCTTCACATCTTGGCTGATGCAGTACCCGCTTTGAGAGCGGTCTTAGCCGACTTATCCTGGAAGTAGCCGCCATGGCAAACGACAAAGACCCGGGCTATGACGCAACGCGATCTTCAGCAGAAGCCTCATGGGATGGATCCGGAATTCCGCTTGTCCTTGGTTGCTGCAGAGGATGGACCTGTGCAGCTTCAGTCGCAGGTCCACCGTGAATCCGCAGGTAGTTCCTTCCCGTTGAGAGAGAAGTTGTAAAGCTTGTTGTTGGTGGTGAAGCCGGGTATCGGCAGGTGAGTGTAGCCGGAGCCCCAATATCACATCGGTATCTACCAAGGCCGCGCCGGCGATTACCGAACCGCCCGAACGCATAGCTCCAGACGATGTTGCCGTTGGCAGCGTTGAGCGCGTACATATTCTGCGACTGCGTCGCGCCGGCCATCGACGGCGTGCCCAACGCCATTAGCTACCGCCAACGGGCCGAGGTCAAGACCGCGCCGTTAGGATCTGGGCGTGGTCCACCAGGATGCTGCCCGTCGCCGGATCCAGCGCAACCCAGCCGCCGCCATAGCCGCCCGCCAAGGGATGCCATAGAAATCCGAGATAGCAACGTAAATGCGTTGTCCGTCGCTGGCCGAGCCCCATTCCATACCTCCAACGACGACCCAGGCCCCACCTGCGTCTGCCCACAAGAGCGCCCCGGTGTCCGGATCAAGCGCATAGTAGATACCGTCTTCTGTCCCGGCTCCGATGATCGTCTTGCTGCCGTGAGCCGTTTTATAAGTGATTTCATTGGGCGCGGAACCGAAATCGTAGTCCGGGCCGGTTCGGCTCGACGGGCAGTTGTCGTCGGGGGCAGTGATGCAGGGATACATTCCAATCGTCGCTGCCGTTGGTGGGCTCGTAAGGCTGGTTCCAGTTGACCATGCGGGCCGGACCAGCTTGACAGCACCGGTACTCATGTTGAGCGCGACAATCGAGTCCACGTAATCGTTGCTGGCAAGGCAGGCGGCCTCGCTTCCGCAGTGAGGATCGGCGAGCGCACTGGCTAAAGGTTTCGCCCGCAATCGCGCTGGGCGCATTGGCTGTGGGATGGCTGTAATTGTCGCCGGTACTAACGTACAGCGTGTTGCGAGAGTCATCAGCCACCGGGTTGCTGCCCCAAATGTTAGCTCCGCTATATCCGACCGGCGCCATATAGGTCTGCCAGAGCTTTGCACCGTGCGCGTGTCTAACGCGACCACGCTGCCGCGGACGGAGCAGCGCTGGGTAACCCGGTACATAGCCCGCCAAGGCTTCTTCGTCGGACGTCATGCCGACGTAAACCGTCTCCCCATCCACCACCGGAGAAGCCGTGATAACAGGGGAAGAATTGGAATCCGGCTGCGTCTTCCAGATCAGGTTGCCAGTGTCGGTGTTAATGGCCAGCATCCGATCCCGTCGCCCGGCGCGGCCGCGTAGTTATACTGCGTGCCGATATACAGCGTGCGACCCACGACGGCAGGCGCACTGCGCGCCACCGTTCCCGGGGCCAAGCCATAGTCGGAGAACTGATGAACCCACTTCACCTGCCCGGTGTTGGCGTACACCGCGTAGAGATTGCCGGCCCAGTCAGGGAAGTAGACGCCGTTTCCCACAATCGCCGGCCGCGCGGAGACCTCGCCGCCAGTGGTAACTACCCACTTTGTTTTCAGAGTGTTGATGTTGCTAGTCGAAATGCTCGCCCGGTATTACTGGCAGTGTTGGAGGCGTTTTGCCCGAACATCGGCCAATCTTGCGCCATAAGCGGGGTTACCGCCAAGGCCGCGAGCACCACGCCGAGCACGAGTGTAGGCACACTGAGAGAGTGGCGAATCTTTTTCATTTTTTTTGGTCCCCCCACGAGGACGATTTGTAAGTTGGATACCCTGCACGGCAGCGTCTGGGACAAACAGCAGAATTCCGCAGAGGTTGCGTGAGCTAGGGTTGAAGATTGCGCCAGAACTGTTCCTGAGTAAATAGAGCCGAAGTAGAGCAAAGATGAGCCAATAGTGAAGGGAAGATGAATTTCATATGACTATTGCGTGAAGAAATGCGGGCAACTGGAGGGCGACTTGAGAAAACAGCTTTACAAGATCGGGTCGGGCGTGTAGATCATTAGTTACTGGAGTTCGCCCAACTCTGGGGTGAGCTGTGCATCTTAAGCAGGCCGAAAAAGGATCTTGCGTCACGATAGTCGGCTAAGCTGCGCGACACCTGCCTTACTGCTCTCACTAGCTCTATAACCAGTACGAAGCTGCTCGCGGACAACGACGGAGTCTCGGGTAAGTCTGACAATAGCTCTAGAACTACTATCGGCCTAGTTTTACGAAACACCGCAATCAAGTTTGCTGTCCGCTACCGTGAGCCAGAAGGGATTGCCTGCTTGGACAACGTTTTCCGCTTTACAAATTTTGAGGCGGACCGAGAGCGATATCAATTACGAAGCGGAAGCCGCACCATCAAACTCGAACGCATCCCTTTGGAGCTTCTATTTCTGTTGCTGGAACACAAAGGGAAACTCGTCAATCGTGAACAGATTGTCGCCAGACTATGGAGCGACCACTCATTCCTGGATACGGAGCGGAGCATCAATACCGCTGTCCGTAAAGTTCGCCGGGCACTGGGAGACGACCCTCGTCATCCGCGATTCATCGAGACGGTCGTCGGAAAGGGCTATCGCTTTTTTGCTGCACTGGAGCAAGACGATCGCGTTGGTGAAGTCGAATCGGGTGTGCCGGCGGCAGCCCGCACCGGCAATCGGGATGGCAGTGAGATACGCCTGCGAGCCTTCTCCGTGGAAGCCACCGGCGGGGCGCCGGTCTTAACTTGCGATGTCGTCGTAAGCAACATACCTCTGGGCCGTATTCCGCTGATGGAGCTGGAACTTCCGGCTGACGTGGCTCTTCCTTTGAAGCCCTCAGATAGATTGTTGTTAAAGCTCCATGGCGTGCGCGTCACCTTGACCGCCAAAGCGGTTCAGGCCTTGCACGCCTTTTCTATCTCTGTTCTCGAGAGCGGACTCAGGACTCGAGTGACGGACTCTTTCCGTTCGAGCGAAGAGCCGCTTGAAAAAGCATTTCTTGCGGATCCAGATTCCAAGGACAGCGAGTTCTCCCTACGGCGGAAATCCCACTCTGCAGGGATGCCGTAGCGATCGTCGTGTTTGGTGCGCTGCTGTTGAACGTTGAGCCTTCGACTGCTATTCATCAAACGCGGGGCTCCGAGTCAAACCCGGCGCTCCAAGTCGCGGTTCAGCAACGATGTTATAATCATGCTCGCCCTTCTTGTAGCCTTTCCTTTTGCGCGGGCGCGTAGCTCAATTGGCAGAGCAACTGACTCTTAATCAGTAGGTTGAAGGTTCGATTCCTTCCGCGCTCACCACCCTAAAACGGCCTGAAATGTTGTGTATATAACGACAAGGTACGCTTCCGCAACGCCAGGAATCTGCTACCATGAGCAGATTCGCTGAGGTGGCCATGGCCCAATATGTCATTGAGCGGGAGATCCCGGGTGCGGGGAATTTGTCGGATGCGGAGTTGCAGGAAGTCGCCCGAAAATCGGTGGACGTGCTGAAGGGGATGGGCCCCGAGATCAAGTGGCTGCATAGCTATGTCACGGGCGATAAAGTCTATTGCGTCTACCTGGCGCCGGACGAGGAAACGATTCGCGAACATGCCCGCCGCGTGGGTCTACCGGCCAATCGAATTTCGGCGGTGCGGCGATTGATGGATACCAGCACCGCTGGTTGAATTATCCCGCTTCAGCTCAAAGAGTGGGTTCTGCGCCGGGACCAAGCGCCTCCTGAATGGCCCGCTCGACCGGCAATGCCCAGCCTTCCATCCACGCCGTCATACCGGCAGCATTGCCCAGAGTTCGACGGGCGAATTCCAGCACCTTCTCCAGTTTATGTTGCTCGGCGGGCGTAAGCGGTGCGCCCAATCGCTCGCGCAGGGCAGCCGCGGCTCCGGCGAAGCGCAGCGATTGAACCGCGTTGGATTGCGCAGCGGCGTTTGCGGCAAGGCACTCCAACACCCTGGCAATGCCGCGCTTGTGACCCAGATTCTGAAACATCTGGATACTTTCACCGTACAGCCGGCGGGCCTCGTCATTGTCACCCTGGTCCCAGCTAAGGCCGGCTAAATCGGACAGGGCGCTGGCAATCCCCCAGCCGTCCCGGGACAGGCTGAAGGCTGCCAGGCTTTGCTCATAGAAGGAACGAGCAGCTGTCAAATCATTGCTTTCCCGAGCCACATCTCCCTGGTAGTTCAACGTCCAGGCGACCCCGGCCACGTCACCCACCTGGCGGAACATCGCCAGGCATTCATCGTAGAGCGAGGACGCAAGGGCACCTTCGCCCTGCAGCTTGGTCACGTTCGCCAGATTGCTGAGAGCACGAGCAACGTCCGCAGGATCTCCCTCGTCTCTCCAAATCGCGACGCATCGATCAAACAGCATGGACGCGGTGGCTATTTCGCCGCGATCGCGGGCATTTACGGCCAATGCGTTCAGCGCAACCGCCACGCCGCGGTTATCGTTTAACTCCAGACAGGTCTCAAGACTCTCTTCGAACAGTTGTTGTGCGGAAGTGTAATCGCCCTGTTCTCCCGCCAGGACCGCGGCTGAGAACAGGAGGCGCGAGCGCAATTTCGGGCGCGTGGCCGCTTCTTCCAACGCCAGCAGCCTGGCAATACGGCTGCGGCCCTCGGTAAGATATTCGCGCGTCTCCCAAAAGTGAAATAGAGCTGCGCCTAGACGGAGGCCCCAGTCAGCGTCGCCAGTCTTAATGAGGTAGTCGAGCGCGGCGCGGAAGTTATCGTGCTCAACCTCGAAACGATCGAGCCATTCCGGATGAGCCGCCGCCTCCAAAGCGCCCTCCTCGGCGAGCACCAGATAATACGCGGCGTGGGGCCGGCGAGTCGCGGCCACATCGTCGCTTGCAGCCAGGCGTTCGAGAGCGTACTCCCGGATGGCAGAGAGCATGACGAAGCGAGTTTCGCCCGCTGCCTCTTCCACCTGCTGCGCCAGGCTCTTGTCCACCATGGAAGCCATGCCATCGAGTACATCGAGACCCAGATCGCCTGCGGTATCGCAGACCGCCTCCACCGCTTCCAGCGTGCAACCGCCGCTGAACACTGAAAGCCGGCGAAAGAGAGTCTGCTCCGCCGGATTGAGCAGGCCGTAACTCCAGTCGACGGTGCCGCGAAGAGTCTGCTGCCGGGTCGGGAGGTCACGGGCACCGCCGGTCAGGAGGTTGAGGCAGCTTTCCAGGCGCGCCAGCATGGCGGCGGGCGAGAGCAGCTTGATGCGCGCCGCCGCAAGCTCAATAGCGAGAGGCAGACCGTCGAGGCGAGCGCAAACGGCGGTTACAGCGGGTGCGTTTTCTCTGGTCAAGGCGAAGTCGCGCTTCACGGCGCGCGCCCGCTCCACAAAAAGCGCAATCGCGGGAAGATGCGAGAGCGCATCCAGGGGCAGCAACGATTTGGGATCGGGAAGCGCCAGCGGTGGCACCGGAAATTCGTGTTCGCCGTAAACGTGCAGCGGCGACTGGCTGGTCACCACGATCTTGAGCCTGGGTCCCGCTGAGAGCAGTTCCGAGATGAGCGGGGCAGCCGAAACAAGGTGCTCAAAGTTGTCCAGCAGGAGAAGCATGGGCTGGTCGAGTCCGCCAAGATAGTCTTTCACGCTTTCCTGGGCCGACTGATTGCCGGTCTCGCGCACGCCCATGGCTTGGGCGATGGCGGAGGCGATCAAGCCGGGCTCGCTTACCACTGACAGCGAAACGAAGCACACGCCGGATGGGAATTGGTCCCCGATTTCGCCTGCCACCTGCAAAGCAAGTCGCGTCTTGCCGATGCCGCCAGGACCGGTGAGGGTCACTAGCCGCACATCATCCCGGCCTAGGAGCTGGCGGAGCGCGGACGACTCGCGCTCGCGGCCGATGAAAGCAGTGCGCGGCACCGGGAGGTTACTGGGGCGAGGCTCCGAATGGGGGGCGGGCGTATCCGCCAGCCGATCGCGCACGGCCGCCAGGTCGCGGGCCAAATCGCGGGTGGACGCGTAACGTTGCTTTGGGTCCTTGGCAAGGCAACGCTCCACAATCCAAATAAACGGAGCGGGTGCCTGAAGCATTCTGGAAACAATACGGTCGGGCTCGTCGCGCAGAATGGCCGCAGCGGTTTCCGCGGCGGTCTTCTTCTGAAACGCAGGAACTCCCGTGACCATTTCATAGAGCACCGACCCGAAGGAAAACTGATCAGAACGAAAATCGAGTTTGGCGCCGTTCGCCTGCTCCGGTGACATGTAGCCAAGCGTACCCATCACGGCCCCGTCCTGACTGATGGAGGTGGAAGCATCGGCATCAGGCGCGGGCGTGACCGCTAGCAGTTTCGCCAAGCCGAAATCCAGGACCTTGGCGGCGCCGTCTACGGAAACCATGAGGTTGTCGGGCTTCAAATCGCGATGAACGACGCCGATTTCGTGGGCCCGCGCGAGGGCGTCGGCAACCTGTGCCGCAATGGTCATTGCTTTGCGAAACGGAATAGGTCCAGACGCGAGTAATGTCCGCACCGTCTCCCCGCGCACCAACTCCATGGCGATGAAGTGCGTGTTGTCTACGCAACCGAGCTCATAAATGGTGACGATGTTGGGGTGATTGAGCGCGGACGCCGAACGGGCTTCCTGCTCAAAGCGGGTCAGCGCTTCGGCTTGCGAATCGCGATGGTGCAGCGAAACGGTCTTGATGGCGACTTCACGGCCGAGCCGGGTGTCGCGGGCGCGATAAACCTCGCCCATGCCGCCGGCGCCAAGTTGCTCAAGGATTTCGTACGCGCCGAAGCGGGTACCTGGCGACAAAGTGGACGGAGCTGGATCTGGCTTGTGCGGCGGGCCCATGAACCTCATTGGCGCAGCGGTGAACAGCCAGACTGACTGTTTTGCGCTACGTGATCGCGTGGAATGGATACGTAAATCGATGCCGCGACGCCGGCACCACCCCTGGGTGGGCTTATAATACTTCAAAATCCTGGGGGAATTCATGGATATTCGAACCTTGCAGCGCCCGCTGAAGGAGCAGTATCGCCAAAATCCGTCGAGCTCGCGAATCACCCTGAAGGCACGCGGCAGCCAGACCGAGGCTCCCGTTACTTGCTCGGTGGACCTGGGCCGGGAGATCTACAAGGCGCAAGCCCACCAAGGCGTCGGCGGAGAGGGCACCGGGGCCTGCTCCGGAGATTTACTGCTGGGTGCAATCGCCGCCTGTGCACAGATCACTTGCCAGATGGTGGCCGCAGCGATGGGCATACCGACCGAGGGCATCGACGTTACTGTCGAGGGCGATCTGGACCTGCAAGGAACTTTGGGAATTTCCAAAGAGGCGGCGGTCGGGTTTGAGAACATCAGGGTTACGTTCGACGTCCGCGCGCCGCAGGCAACCAAGGAGCAGTTGAGGGCGTTGCGGGAGAAAACCGAACAGTATTGCGTCGTAATGCAAACCTTGCAGCACCCGCCGAAAATAGATAACAGGTGGGGCGAACAGTAACCCGGAAGCGATTTGTTACCAATATTTCCGGGAAACCTGAGGATCCGCTACTCCTGAGTCCGTGGCAACTTGCACCGAGCCTACGGCGCGCTTTCTGAGCAAGAGGTTTTATGCCTTTGCGGATTGATGATGCCAGTCCTTATCTTGACCGGACGCAGCTTCCGTTTCCTTCTGGTTGGCAGTCGGTCGCCGGAAGAGGGCTGACGATAGCAGCCTCGCCGGATGGAACGCGGGTCTACATGGGCGCCAATGCGGGCGTCTGGCGTTCCGATGATGGCGGTGTCAACTGGGTGCAGATGACGAGGCCCCAACCGCCGCGGCATACAACCACCGTGCCTGGTGCACTGCTGGTTAACAATGTTTACGACGTAGCCGTCTGTCGCAACCGATCCCGACATTGTGATGGTTGCGGCCAACTACGATATCCGCGTCCAAAGCCAGAGCGGCATCTATCGATCCGTTGATGGTGGAAATTCGTGGGCGTTGGTACAGCCCTTCCTCGCTGCCACCGGGCTTGACCAGAACTGCCAGAAGTAACAAGGTCCCGCAACAAATAAGTAATGGTAAGCGCTCGAAAGGGAGCTTTCTCGGCGGACAGGTCGTTTTGTCGTCTGGTGATGCGATCCAAACTACTGAGTTGCGGTGAGCTGATTCTTGATCGCGGTGTCGAACACAGAGTAAGGAACGGCGCCTACGATGCGCACTCCGTTGATCTCGTCCTTCGCAGTCTTACCCACGACGAAGCTGGGGGTACCGCTGATTCCCAGCGTGTTCGCGTCGGCCACGTCTTTCTGGATGGCCGCGGTGTACTTCTTGTCGTTCAGGCAGACCCCAAACGCGGTCATGTCGAGGTTGATCTGCTGGCCGTATTTCATTAGCGATGGCGTGGTGAGGTCCGCGGCATTGACCACCATCATGTCGCGCATCTCCCAGAACTTATGCTGCTCGCCGGCACAGCGAGCGGCCACGGCGGCGCCAGGCGCGTTAGGATGAAAATCCAGCGGCAGATCGCGGCTGACGTAGCGCACCTTGCCGGTGTCGATGTAGTTCTTCTTGAGTTCGGCAAAGGTATCGGAGTGGAACTTGCGACAGAAGGGACACTGGTAGTCGGCAAACTCCACCACGGTGACCGGAGCATCGTCGCGCCCAAGCGAATACCAGCCCGGGGCCACGCTCATCTTCACTTTGTCGGATGCCGGGGCCGGCTGGGGCTGCGCCGCCGCCGTCTGCTGCCGCTCGAGGAGCTGGTGGATGGCCTTGAGCTCTTTGAGTATGTCGTCGGCCTGGTCCTTGGTGATGCCCTCCGGCATGTTGATGGTGACAGCGTCGGCCTTGACCTGCTGCGATTTCTCGGAGCGCGGCTGGGCCGTTTGCGCGGCCGCTGTGATCGCCAGTCCGGCGACGATCACAGCAGCGATTCGAGTCTGAAAGAATACTCTCATTATCTCCTCGGTAGCAGAGAACTGGCAGCCCTAGTTGGCGCAGATCCCTGATACGCATATCTTGCCTGAACCACACGCAACGCCGCATTGGCCGCAATTGTTGGGGTCGTCGCTGAGATTGAAGCATCCGTTTTGGCACTGAGTCAATCCCGGCCCACACGTGCAGGCCCCACCCGAGCAGGTTTGCCCCTGCTGGCAGACGAAACCGCATGCCCCGCAGTTGTTGAGGTTGTTCTGGAGGTTGGTCTCGCAACCATTTGACTGAATTCCATCGCAGTTACCGAAACCAGAGTTGCACGACCCGATTGAGCAAGCACCAGCGATGCAAACCGGATAACTATTTGGTAGATTACAGACGTTACCGCACGCACCGCAGTTGTTGGGATCACTCTGGAGGTTGTCGCAGGTGCCGTTGCACAGCGTCTGTCCCGAGCCGCAAATCTGTTGTACCGTGCATATGCCGTTCACGCAGTTGTATCCACTTGCACAGTTCGAATTGTTGGTGCAACTACCGGGGCAGGAGGGGGAGGAGCCGTTACAAACGTACGGGATACACCCAGGAGGAGAGCCGGGAGATCCCGCCGGATCATTCGTACATGTGCCGGGGCTTCCTTGGAAGTTACAGCTTTGGCACTGGCCGGAACAGGTCGTATTGCAACATACTCCTTGGACGCAGAATCCGCTGAGGCACTGGGAATTTGAGCTGCAGGCCTGCCCATTGCCCGAGCCACTCTGTTGGCATGCCCCAGCCACGCAGCTCTGCCCTGACGGACAAGTCACGCCACACGCGCCGCAGTTGTTGTTGCTGTTTTGGAGGTTGGTCTCGCAACCATTCGAATAAATCCCATCGCAGTTAGCGAAACCAGAATTGCAAACTAATGAGCAAACGCCACCGGTGCAAACCGGGGAGCCATTTGGGGCTTGCTGGCAGACATTGCCGCACGCACCGCAATTGTTGAGATCACTCTGGAGGTAGACACATTGTCCTCCGCACAAGGTCTGTCCGGAGGGACAGCCTCCTCCTCCCCCGACGGAGGTGCAGGCTCCGTTGGTACAGGTCTGATTGCTGGGACAAGCGGTGCCGCAGTTCCCGCAGTTGGCCGGGTCGGCGGCCAGTGGGGTACAGATGCCGTTGCAAGCTGTGCCGAAGCACGACTCGGTGTCGCCTTGCGCCTGCATCTTGTATTCGACCAGCATGTTGGCATCGGCGCCTAAGGTTGCCGAGCACGTGGGGACTCCGGTGCGCAGCGATGCCTGAAGCGTCGCGCCTCCGGCGAATAAGAGACTAATCGGCCCGGTGTCAGACCAGTTCTGGCCGGTCGTCAACACCACGTCCTGACCTGTACTGCCGTCGGTGAAGCGGAAGACGGCAGGGACGCAGCTGGGGTCGGTCGGCGTTTTCGCCGTGATGGCTATACGCAGCACCGTAATGGCCTGATCGAGAACGAACTTCCCACCCACCCAGGTACCGCTGAGGTTGCCGGGAAAGAAGCTGGGCATGATCATGCGGGCGTTGGCGTCCCCGGTTGCGCCTTGCGGACCCTGCGGACCAGTCAAGCCAATGGGACCTTGCGATCCAGTGGCGCCGGTTTGTCCCTGCGGTCCTTGCGGCCCAGTTGAACCAGGAGCGCCGGCGGGGCCAGTTTGCCCTTCCGGACCAGGTGCGCCCGCAGTTCCAGCCGCGCCCACCTGCGCCATTAGGCTCCACTGAGGATTGTTATCGGGAGTCTGGCCACCGGAGGCAATCGCCACGGTCGCATCATAGGTCGATCCGTTGTAAGTCACCACGTCGTACGGGTTGTAGTTCGTAGAAGAATTGAACGGCCCGGTAAAGTTGAATCCCGTTCCATTCGGTGATTCCATTGATTCCGTTGGTGCCGGCTGGTCCCTGCGCGCCCGTCAAACCAATGGGACCTTGCGGACCGATTGGCCCGGCGGCACCAGTCTGTCCTTGTTGACCTTGCGGACCGATTGGCCCGGTAGCGCCGGTCTGTCCCTGCTGACCCTGAGGACCGATTGGCCCGGTAGCACCGGTCTGTCCCCTGCTGACCTTGCTGCACCTTGCGGACCGATTGGCCCAGTAGCACCGGTCTGCCCCTGCTGACCTGTCAAACCAATGGGCCCGGTGGCGACCGGTCTGTCCCGGTTTGTCCTTGGGGTCCAACTGGCCCTGTGGCGCCGGTTTGTCCCTCCGGCCCTTGTGGACCTTGCGGTCCGGCCGGCCCGGTTGGTCCAGTGAGCGCGATCTCCAACTCCGGCTGATGGCTGGTATAGATACTTTCCTTGCTGTCGAAGGCCACCGCGCCTGAGTTGGTGGTCAGCGCCAAGGCTAGTCCGTTATTGGCAATGCTCCCGTTCGCCCAGGCCTGCACCAGCGCGGTAATGTCGATCACCACAAACTGGTTCACGGTGTTACCGGTAAAGGCGACGGGATGGTTGCCGGTGGCCGAAGTTCCCAGAGCAGGGGCGTTGCTGTAGGTCAGTGTGCTCTCGGCCCAGCTGGTGTTGAGTTGGTAGACGTCGAAGCTGCCGTTGGCGCTGACCTGGTTCACAAACAGGCGCAGCGTCGCCTTACTCACGCTTACTCCCGCCGGCAGGGTTGCCAGGTTGAACTTGATGTAGCTGGCCGAGGTGACGGAACCTTTTTGCACGAACAGCGAAGTATACGAACCATAGTTCGTATTGGGGTGATTGCTGTAGGTCAGCACGTCGCCAACAGGCGGTCCCGACTGTGCGAACGCGATTGCGGAAAGCAACAGTATCGAAATAAGAATCAGGACCCTGAGGAGACGTTGTGGCATAACACCCTCCAAGGCGATTTGGGAAAACTTGGCGAAACCAGACGACCGGCCGGTTACCAAACATCCTGAAATCTGCGCGAGAAAATGGCCGAACAGCTCGGAAACCTTGCTACCCGAGTGCGGCTCGATCGACTCCGAGAGGAGCGTGCGACGGAATGCGACCGAACTTAACTTGGAAAGTGGGTCTCATCCTACCTTTAGCCTGAGGTTTGTCAAGGGAAATTTGCCGCAAGAAAATCGAGGACCGGGCGGACCGAGCTAGAGAGCTTTTGAGGCGGCAGTCGAGCCGGCGTATTCCTTGATCGGGATTAATCCCGCGCAGGGCAGTGATCTAATTGTGTCCGCGCCCGAATGGTCTTGACATCCGGCTGCCTCGGCGTAGACTCCATTTGTTCAGGCGACGCCACTTACTTACCTTTATCTTCCTTCCTTATTGGTCCGACTGAACCGGCCCGGGTTTGAGCCGAGCGCGCAAGGCATTGCGCGCGGCGGTTTACTGCGGTTGGATTCGGGGCCCTGAACCTAGTTACCAGGCATCAAGTCTCGGTCGCCTTCACCCCCTAACGGGATGTCTCTGAGGGGTTGGAAGCCAAGCTTCCATACGGCTCTGTAACTTTCCAAAAGAGGGAGCAACATTTATGTTCACTCGCTGTATCCGCTTTGCGGTTACTCTCCTCATCGTTGGCTTGAGTATGGTCGGGGCGCAACCGGCCGCCGCTCAGTCTACTACCGCGGATGTCGTCTACGGGCAGTTGGGCAGCTTCACTACCAACAACTATGGCGACGGCGGGATCAACGCCAACAGCTTAGCGGCCCCGCAGGCAGTCGCCCTGGACAGCAGCGGGAATCTCTATGTGGCCGACACCTATAACAGTCGCGTACTGTTCTATCCCGCCGGCAGTACGACCGCCACGCGGGTCTACGGGCAGTTTGGCAGCTTCACTACCGGCACCTCGAACAACGGCGGGGTCAGCGCCAATAGCTTAAACCTTGCGGTTGGACTCGCCCTGGACAGCAGCGGCAATCTCTACGTGGCCGATAACCAGAACAATCGGGTGCTGTTTTATCCGTCCGGCAGCACCACCGCCACGCGGGTCTACGGGCAGTTCGGCAGCTTCACCACCAACACCGAGAACGCCGGCGGGATCAGCGCCAATAGCTTTATTAGAACCGGAATACGTCACGTTGGACAGCAGCGACAATCTCTACGTGGCCGACCAAGCTAACAATCGGGTGCTGTTTTATCCCTCCGGCAGCACCACCGCCACGAGGGTCTATGGACAGTTGGGCAGCTTCACCACCAGCACCGTGAACACCGGCGGGATCAGCGCCAACAGCTTATTGGTATCCGGAAGGAAGTTGCGCTGGACAGCAGCGGCAATCTCTACGTCGCTGACTACTACAACAATCGGGTGCTGTTCTATCTCTCCGGCAGCACTACCGCCACGCAGGTCTACGGGCAGTTTGGCAGCTTCACCACCGGCACCGTCAACAATGGCGGGATCAGCGCCAACAGCTTAGATGGTCCGCTTGGAATCGCCCTGGACAGCAGCGGCAATCTCTACGTGATCGACCAGATTAACAGTCGGGCGCTGTTCTATCCCTCCGGCAGCACGACCGCGACGCGGGTCTACGGGCAGTTGGGCAGCTTCACTACCAACACCCACAACAACGGCGGGATCAGCGCCAACAGCCTGTATTATCCGTGGGGAGTCGCCTTGGACAGCAGCGGCAATCTCTACGTGGCCGACCATGCTAACAATCGGGCGCTCACTGTATCCGCCGACGACGACGCCGGGAATCTACAGTCCGCCCAACGGATCAACGCTGACCGGCAACTCCGCGACGTTCTGGTGGGCCGGCTATCCCGGCGCTACGGCGTATTGGCTGGATGTGGGCAAGGAACCAAACGGGAACGAGTATTGGCAGTCGCACAGCCTCTCCGCTTCTACCTTCTCGCAGACCGTCGATTCGCTGCCCAGTGACGGCAGCACGGTGTATGCCACTTGGTACTACCTGCTGGGCGGAAGCTGGGTTTCCACCGGCTATAGTTACACCGCGTTTGGCGCAAGCACTCAAAAGGGTGTAATAACGTCGCCGGTTCCAGGTACGACGCTGACGGGCAGTAGCGTGACCTTCACCTGGACTGCAGGCGCAGGCGCGACCGCCTATTGGATTGACGCCGGCAGCACTCCGGGCGGTAATCAGTACTTCCAGTCCACCAATCTGGGCAATGTGCTCACCACCACGGTCAGCGGCCTGCCGACCAACGGGAGCACGGTCTACATCACACTGTACTCCCTGGTGAACGGGCAATGGTTGAACAACCAATACACCTACACCGCCTATAGCCTCGTCGCGCAAACAACAACTTACGGCGGAGTCGGGTCGGAGCCCATTGCGTTGACCTTCGATGGAGCCAATATTTGGGTCGCGAATGAAGGCAGCAACAATGTGACCAAGATGCAGGCCGCTAACGGTTCGGTCGTCGGTACGTATCCGGCTGGAACTAACCCCGACGCATTGGCCTTCGACGGAGCTAGCATCTGGGTCGCGAATAATATGAATCCCGGATATGCGACCAAGTTGTCGGCTAGTAATGGCTCGACCCTGGGGTCATTCTTCTTGGGTGGGGCTGACGGTTTCCCTTACGGAATCGTCTTCGACGGGACCTACATCTGGACCGCGAATTTTGGTAGCAGTGACGTGACCAAGTTGGCCAGCGACGGCTCGATCGTTGGCTCGTATTCGGTTGGAAACTCACCTTTTGGAATCGTCTTCGACGGAACCAACATCTGGACCGCGAATCACTACCAGGCCGACGTGAGCAAGTTGCTGGCCAGCAACGGCTCGTCGGTGGGCACGTATGCGGTTGGTTCACTCCCTATTGGAATGGTCTTCGACGGAACCAACATCTGGACCGCGAATTACAACGCCAACACCGTGACTAAGTTGCTGGCCAGTAACGGCTCGCTCATCGGCACGTATCCGGTTGGCACAAGCCCTTGGGGAATAGCCTTCGACGGAACAAATATCTGGGTTTCGAATTACTACGGCAACAACGTTACCGAGTTGCTGGCCAGTAACGGCTCAATGGTAGCAACGTATCCGGTCGGTTCAGGTCCTACGGGCATGGTCTTCGACGGAACCAGCATCTGGGTCGCAAATTCTAGCAGTAACAATGTGACCAGAATAGGCGTTAATCCATGCCCGGCGGTGGTGGTGAGCCCGGCTCCCAATTCCACACTTGGCGGCTCTGCCGTCACCTTCCAGTGGTCAGCCTGCAACCAGGCCACAGCCTACTGGATCGATGTGGGAAGCAGTACCGGTGGCAGCCAGTACTATCAGTCCCAGAGCTTGCCTGCGACTACGCTGTCAGCTACGGTAAGTAACTTGCCCACCAATGGCAGCACCGTCTACGTGACTCTGTACTCGCTGGTGAACGGGCAGTGGCTGAACAACCAATACACCTACACGGCCTACAACGTGAGCAGCGGGCTGGGGGTTATGCAAACGCCAACTCCCGGATCGACACTGAGCGGCAACGTCGCCACCTTCACCTGGAGCGCGGGCTCAGGCGCCACGGCGTACTGGGTGGACATAGGCAGCACAGCGGGCGGTAACAACTACTATCAGTCGCAGAACCTGGGTAACGTCCTGACCACGACGGTCTACAGCCTACCGGCGAACGGCAGCCAGATCTACGTGACTCTCTGGTCGCTGGTTGGCGGTCAGTGGTACTACAACGAATACAACTACACTTCGGGTCCGTAAGAATCGGAAACGAGGTTCAATGCCGCCTTCGCGCGGACCAAAGGGGGGTAACTATTCGACGACTTCCAGGATATTTGGCAACACGAACGATGCCTCACGACGCTAAGATTGTTGCGGCAGAACACGCGCAAACAAGCACTTGGATGTTGCAACGATCCACTAGCGGAGGACTTGTGGCAATGAAACGCTGCTTCTGGTTTATGCTGCTGACCGCTGCATCAGGTTTTGCCCAGTCATACAAAACGTGCGACGTAACGATGTGGGCCAATGAGACGTATTCGCAGACCTCGTATATGCCGCGCAACGAGATCTTCTACTTTGTTCGGGTCGGAAGAATGAATTATCAGATTGCGTTGCCTGGGCCTAATGTGGAGATGAATTCAGGACAGCAGATACGTTGTCGAGTAGACAAGGGCTATATGTTCATCCGCAACAGCAATGGCCAAGTGAGCAAAGCGCAGATCGTTGACGCGGGGCAGCCGACAGAGAACTAATGCTAAGAGAGCATCGGGACCGCATTCGCAAAGCCTGAAGCATCAGCCGATCCGACGACGCTGACGTGGTTTACGAGGTTAATCCTTAAAGTTCCTTCCGCCGTTCGCACAACTACTAACTCAAGTTTCTGGAAGCACGTCTCGCTCGCCCATCGCCCGCCGGCAGTTCCAAGCTTCCCCCCGGGTTCTCCTGGGCTGTAGAAACCGCTGCAGCGAATAAGAACGCAGACCATGTCCTGGGTGACCAGGCGCGATTTAGCCACTCGTTCCTTGTTGGGTGCGTCTATTCCCACGGTTCGCCAGCGATAGTAAGGCCACGAGGCGTAAAATCGAAAGACGTTAGCCCGCTTGAGGCACTGCCATAATGACGGAACTGGAGTATGTACTCAAACACGGTGGGATGACGCCGAAGCGGCTGTTGAAAAAGATTACCCGGCGGGGTTTCGGACTGTCCGTTCTGGGCGGTCTAGCTGGCGCGGCAGCATCGCACGTTCTTGGCACACCTGCGGCGGCGCTAGCATCACGTCTCATAAATGCGCCTCCGGCAGCGCCTCCCGATTTCACGATTGCCATCATCCCAGATCCTCAGTTTCTGGCTGAATCGTGCCCTGACAAAATGGGTGGATACTACGCCGCCATGATGAAGTGGATCGTCGACAACAAGAACATTACTTTGGAATCGAGCAAGCCGTCTTTTGCCGCCAACATCAAGGCGGTAGTGGGAGTGGGCGATTGCGTGAACGCGACCGTCGCCAGCGAAGACAAAAATGCGCAGAATGCCTGGACGATTCTTGACAAGAGTCGCATCCCCTTCATTACACCTCCGGGGAATCACGACTACGACTCCATTAAACCCTCTTCGCGAAGTAACCTCGGGCCCCTATTTGCAACCGGCTATCTCTCCGCGAAGCACCGCTCTTCTGTTTATGGTTCCGGCATCCGTCTCGGCGACGGAGATATGGCTTACTGGACTGGATCGTTTGACAGTACGGGCGCGAATACCGCGGTAAAATTCGTCATTTCCGGCATAAGAATGCTTTTCCTGGCAATGGATTTCTTCGCCGGCAACGCTGCATGGTCCTGGGCCTATGACCTTATGCAGGCGAATCCCGAGTGCGAATGCTATATCACGACTCATGGATGGCTGACGGTCAGGGGAACGCAGTATCAGAGAAAGGATGCTTACGGGCCAGAGACATACTCAATGGCTGCTGCACCCTACTCGAATTCTGCGGTGGAAGCGTGGAACACTGTAGGAGTAAATACCTGGTCAAACCTGTGCGGGATTTTCAGTGGTCACGATATTTTCGGCAGCCAGAATGCGGATCCGCAAGGGACTGCGTCTCCGGAGTGGTATTGGCAGCAGGTTCCGATCAAGAGTATTAGTTCGCGCAAGCAGACCGTACAGCAACTGTTCGCAAACTCTCAGCAATTAGACCAGGCTTGTGCCATGTCGGCGAGTGAAGCGAATGGAGCGGGGCAAACAGCGAGCGTCTTACTGCTTAGTCGGCGGTCGGCACTGGCAGTACTCGAAGGCCGCATGATCTCCACGACCACGGGAGATTGGTTTAAGGCAAGATCGTCATCCTTCCCGGAGGGAACAAGCTGGAGCGGCTCCGAAACTCTCCTGTTCTCGGTGCCATTCACTGGGCTGCAAACATAACGCAACGGCGCTGTAGGTTGCGTAAGCCGAGCCGGCATATATTCGGCTATTCCCCCAGACTATAACCAACTTTCTCAATCCGCTGTCTGGTCTCCAAATTGAGGCGATCAATGAAGCTTTTGAAACGGGGAACGTTTTCTCTTGCGGCTAAGTAGCCCAAAGGCTTGCTTCGAGGCGGCGGTATGCGCAGACGACTCAAATCAAGATCGGCGGACATTAGTTCGGCTATTTTGGCGAACTCCGTTGCTGGATCGACGGTGAAGTCCTCAAGGCGCAGCTTCAGGCTGGCGGATTGAAAATGCAACGCAGTTTCCTCGACAAATTCCGAGAAGGAGAGAAATCGCGGACCTGTCAGCCCAGCGTAGAAGTCAGAATCTCCTGCGGCAAACGCCTTGAATTCGAAGAAATTCCGGTCCAAGTCTGCGCATAGATCGTCGTAGCTCGTATAGACCTCAGAGATACCGGAAACCTCCCGCTTGTCGCGAATGTAAGTCCGCCAGTAAACCCAATTTGTCAGTAAGGAATCGAGAGGATGACGATAGACAAAAATCGAATCGGCGAATCGGTCTTTGACCGATTGCAGTATACGGCCCATGATCGCCGGCAAAGATTGTCCACGGGAGACGTACTTCATCGTGACGTGGCCGCTACAGATCATCGAGGTCGGGCCAGGATACAGGCGAATGACGTCCCTGAAATACTTCGCCCGTATTCCAATGTTTTGCAGTATTAGGTCTTTGATATACAAACGTCCGGTGCCAAAGAGCCCGAGAATGTACAATGTGCGGTCGTTTCCCAAACGCGTTTCAGCGCAATATGGGAAATCTGTGGCGCCGAGACCATCGGAGGCCGATTCCGCGGTGGCGGTACCGGCTTCTTGAACCGCGATGTCCTCGATGGCGATAAGCGCCTTTACCTGCTCGTGCAAAAGGTTGAGTTGCTGATGCGCCAACCGCTCGTCCAGGGCAAGCAGGTTCGCGGACAGGTGCTCAAGAGCGCAGTAGATTTCCGTGAGCGATCGGGTTAGCGTGGTGTTAAACCCCTCCAGCGGTTGCATATACCAGGCCAGCGAGCGAGCCAGCGACTTCTGAACGAAGTGCCGAAAACGGTTGCGCAATCCGGGACGCTGCGGATTGAGCAGCCCGACCTTCTTCCGGTGGGCCTCAACAATGGCAAGCGCCTGATGCAGTTCCTGGAAGTCAAAGGGTACGACGCAGAGGCCTGCCAGCGGCTTCGTGGGGTCAGAGTGCATCGTCAGCTTTCCCTCTCTTATTGCACTGAACCTGTGCCTAAAGTTAGCTGCTTCCGCAGCTGCAATCCATTCTCCATCTCGCAGTCATCTGTAACACGTTGTTCGCGAGCTTCTCATCGCAAAACAAAGTCCTGGCGACGAAACACCGGGGAGCGTGGTGCCTATGCGCGCCGCGACGCCCAGGCTCGAGTCACATAGGTCGTCTCAATCGCTGCCAGACCCGCGGTATGCTCCTCTGTGAAATCCAGGAACTTCCCGAAAAGCTCAGGGCCTAATTGCACCTGTAGATCGTTCACGGAGCGCCACACGCCGAGATACTGCTCCGGCGTCTGGGTCACGGAATGCCTGCCTTCCAGGTACAGCACGTCAGAGAACTGTGGCTTGGAGCTCAACATGTCAGTCAGTCGCTCGGTGATGCCAGAGCGACCGGACGATACCCGCTGGATGTCGGGCTTGAGCCGCGTAATCTCCGCCTCAATCTCAACCAGGAGCGGGTTAGCCTCAATGAAGCGCGGATTCCACAAGGCGACGAACACGCCGTCCGGCCGCAAGATGCGGTGGAACTCGTCACACGCCTTGTCGAAATCGGCCCAGTGAAACGAGGAGGCCATGCTGACAAGATCGGCGGAGCTGTCCGGTAATCCTGTGGCTTCGGCCGAACCTTTGCGCCAGACAATCCCCGTGTCGCGCGAGCTCTCGATTCCCTGCGTGCGCATGTCATCATTGGGTTCCACGGCAATGACGGAACGCAGGCCGTGAGCTGCAAGCATACGCGTCCAAATGCCCGTGCCGGCGCCGACATCGGCAGCATCGATGCCGGCCGTATCGCGTCCAACATAATTGACGATCGCGGTCGCAACCTGCGGCGCATAGCCCGGACGGAACCTGGCATAATCGCCGGCCAACCCCGTAAAATCTCCATGCTTCATCCCGTCAGCTCTTTGGCCGCAGTTGCGTCGTCGAGCACGAGTTCGCCATCGCTCACCATTTTCTCGTACAATGCCACGTCCTCCGGATTGTCAATTTCACCCCACTCCCCATCGGTAGCAAAAGTGTCGATCGGAATTTTCTTTTCAGCCAGCAGTCGTCGAAGCAATCCGGTCATGTCAAGGCGATCACGGACCGGTGCGTCGAGTGTCCCGAGTAACGCCTCGACTGCACTCCATGCCGTCGGCGTGAATTTCAAGAGACCCATATATTGCCCCTGGATATCCTCGATCTGTGTTGTCTTGCCGCCGATCTCCAGCAGTTGGCCTGCGGCATCGATACGGAAGGTTTCGGCGTCGGCCAAAGGATCGGCGAAACGCCGCGTCCACAAGCTGCGCCAGGCCTGGTCGTAAGTGACGACCAACTTGCCCGGCGCACCCGCCAGCCCCCCCACCAATTCGTTGCGATAGAAGATGTCGGCATAACTGACAATGACCGGCCCCAAGCGCAGCCAGGGAGCAGCGGCGGCAAGAGACATCACCATATTGGTTTCGGCCCATCTTTCGTTGTCGAAATAGGTGAGGCCGGGAAGGTCGATCATGTCGGCGCGATAGCCGCGAACGACCCCGATTTCATCAACTCCACCACGCCGCAGCGCCGCAATCTGGCGCTCGATCAACGGTTTGCCTTTGAGCTCGACAAAGCATTTCGGTCGATCGTCGCCAAGCTGTCCTAAGCGGCTACCGCGGCCAGCGGCCAGAATGACCGCGCGCATCAATCGGCTCCGAAGAGTTGCCGAAAAAGCTCCACATCGGCAGGGGAGAATGGAGTTAGTCGCTCAGGGTGCCACATGATTCCTGTCATAGGCTTCACGGAATGTCGAATCGCCTTGACGACACCGTCGCCGGCAACTGCCCACACATCGAGCGGCGGCCGTGAGTCGAAGGCGGCAAAGCAATGATAGCTATTGACCTCTCGGGGATCGCCCTCAATGCGGATGACTTGACGTTTTACAACATGGCCTTCGACGCGGCGTAACGGGACAGCGAAACGTTGCTGAATCACCTGCATGCCGCGACAAACGCCCAGCACCGGCAGTCCGCGCCGCTCGGCCCAATCCAGTAAAGCACTTTCGACGGCGTCGCGTTCCGGGGCGTCGCCACCCAACACAGCAAGATCGTTGCCTCCGCTCAACACTACCCCGGCGATGCCAGTCATCTCACACAAGGCAAGAGCCGCCTCGGTGACGTTGGGTAACAACACGGGAAGCAGCCCACAGGCCGCCAGAAACTTGGTCCAAGCTTGATCCAGGCAATCGCGGCGCTCGCCATACTCCGGAACCACCGATACCCGCTGGGTGATGGCGACCGCTTTCATGCGATGACTGAAACCTTCTGGTTTGTGCAATCGAGGCATAGCTTGCGCGCCGTCTGCCATCGCTCGAACAGGGATTCGCCCGCGCCGATGACCGCAGGAATGCCTAGTTCGCCGGCGCGGATCGCCATGTGCGAATTGGCGCCGCCGAATTGGGTGACGAATCCGCTGATCTCGCGCGTGAAGATCCAGTCGAAGCCGGGGTCCGCGCTGGGCACGAAAAGAATCCGTCCCGCGAAGCTCTCCGGCGGGTCGCTGATTGAGGCGACCGGTGCGGTGACTTCTTTTTGCGTAATGAAGTTAGGCTGGCTGGCTGGAAGATGAAACGCAAACACCTCCTCAGGTGACGCGATGATCGGTGGAAGCACCAGATTGCGCGTGAGGGCGTGACGCTCTCTGCCACGGGCGACGCTTTCGCGCAATAGCTCGCGCACCGAGCCGCTCTCGCTGTAAAGCGTGCGAATGACATCGTAGTTCAGGAAGGCACAATCCTGCACCGAAAGACCATGCTCCTCGCCCAACTGGCGGATCAGCGACAGAGCGTCGCTCAGGCTTCGGGTAAACACGAACTTCGCATATTCACGGCCCTCAATGCCGGCCTTAATGAACTCGATCAAGCTCAGCACGTCGATCTCGAGATCATGTTCCTTGAGGAGTTGCTCAAGGCGGCGCAACTGTTCGATGGAGAGCGCGAAGCGCGGCGGCGGGGACGCCATCGGTCGAGCGCTCGACCAGTCGAAATACAGATCCGGTGCTTCGTCGTAGCGCGGCGAAAGGATGTCGTAAGTCCCGGGCCGCAGATGGCCGTAGCGGGCGAGGAATTCTGCTTTCGGAAGTTGTGCGAAATCGTGTCCGATGCGCGAGCCTACGGTATCGACGCTCGCCATGAATGTCGCGACCTCCTGGGCATCGAATACTCCTACCGCGACGAAGGACTGGAGCATCTGAACCGCGATGAAGCCTGCCCGCGCCAGACCGGCGAATGGCAGCGTTCCGTATCGCTTGCAGTCTTCGATTAGCCAGTAAATGCGGCTGATCTTGTCGATATCCGCAGTACAGATTGTTGGCAAACGTTCTGCCAACAGATCGATCTTCGCGCGATCGCGCCGCCACAGCGCGGTCTCGCCATGCATGATGCGATTGGTAAGCCGTCGCAAGGCGCCGGAAAGTTCGGCAAGGTCTTTCGGAGAGAACCCACGCTCGGCGAGCCCGCCTATCCGCTGCGGCAAATCCAGGGTGTAGCAGGAGAAGATGATCTCGAATTCGACTTTGTCGTGGAGATGCGGCTCGGACAGCAGGCGATCAACGTAGTAGTTCACCAGGCGCCCGGCAAGGTCGTCGGGGACGTCACGCGGAATAAAGGAATTGAAGCTGACCCGCACATCGATGTAGGGCAGGCCATGAAAGCTGACCATAAGCGGGAAGCTGCGCAGATTCTGGTAGCCATAATTGTCCCGCTGATAGGCCCAGATGGCATCGGTGATGAGTTCCCGATAGAGCGACAGCGAGAGCGGCCATGGCCGAACTCCGATTATTTCGGCCGGGTTCCAGTCCGGCATGACGCCGAATATAGCCCGGCTGCCGTGCAGATAGGGGTGAGGGCGGCTCAGCAACTCGATCTTGCGCGCGACCTCGGCGAGAGCGGTCTCGACCTTTGCGTCTACTACCCGCGTCTGGCGGTCGACCGCGAGCGGGCGGACTTGCAGAAGATACAGTTGCCCGTCTTCGCCGACGGCGAATTCTACGTCGATGGCATTGCATGCCAGAAGGTTTTCCAGCTCTCTGACCAGAGCGATAACAGGCGCTAGCGGCGATGGGCATGCGTCAGGCCGCGACTTGAGACAGAAGAAAGTTTCGAGATTCTCGCCGGCGCCCGCCGTCACGCGATCGGTCAAACCGGAACAGTCATCATAATTGATGACGAAATAAGGTCCGCCGCTGGGGTTGCGTGAGAAGGCCACCCCGGCCATCGCCACGCGGTCAAGCATGGGCTGCACGAAGATCTGGTCGTCGTCGCTTCCGCCATCGGCGAACGAGTCAATCACCTGCTCGACTGCCTGCGCCAAGGCTACGTTGCCAGCGACCCCAAGTACGGAATCGTATTTTCCCGCCTGGGAGCTCGTGGCACCGTCCTCGAGCCGTGCACTGCTGCGCACAATTACTCGACCTGAACCCCAGCGCGCAGCGGCGATGGCAGCCAGCACCTTAGCAGCGCTCGATCGCCAATCGCCAACCGAAAATCGAATCTGTGGGAGGACGCGTCCGTTGCGGAGCAGCGGGGCCAGCGCTTCCAGAGTTTCGGCCTTCGTGGTGAAGTCAAGAAGTCGAGCGGGCTGCGTCGCAGCCGTGCCATCGACACTACCGCATACTGCCAGGATGCGGTCGACCGCCGTAGCAACGTCGAGCGCCCCATAATTCTCTAGAACCAGGTCCGGGGCCTGGGGAGCTTCCGCCGGCACGTCAAGGCCAACGACGTCGCGGGCGTCGCCGTGCTCAGCTCCTGCGTAGATTCCCTTGCTGTCGCGGCGCCGCAGCTCGTCTATCGGCACTCGAAGGTAGATTTCGCGATAACCAGGGATGTTCTCACGGTTCCAGCGCTGCACTTCGTGAAACAGCGAGATGGTCGCGCACACGACATCGGCGCCCTGCTCAGCCAGCAACTGGCACAGTCTGGCATTGCGCATCGCCGATCGGCGCCGGTCATCTTTGGTATGACCAAGGTCTTCGGCAATTACAGAACGCAGCACGTCACCATCGAGGAAGGTGACCGGGCGTCCGGCAGCGCGCAGCCGGCTGGACAATTCCCGCCCCAAGGTCGTCTTGCCTGCGCCGGATAACCCAGTGATCCAGAAGACGCGGCCCGGTAGAGCTTCTGTTGTTCGCTCCCGTCTTGGTGTTCACCTCGTTTATGGTTGTCGGCATACGAAGTTGTAATGTTCCTGTAACAAACAGGCTTACCCGTTAGTAACATTTCCGCAATGAATTGGCAATATTATGTGCACTCAGTGCACTGATAGGAACGGGATGGAAGGAATCGACCGAAACCGAGCGCCCAAGGGGCATCACAAGGAATCGTTCAGAAGGCGTATCGAAGCGCCAGCGTTGTATTGTTGGCGTGGAAGTAGCGGGGCGCGGTCGGTCCAACGAATGACCCTTCGCCGTATTGGTAATAGTTCCAGGCGGCTTTGAAGGTCACATCCTTATGAACGCCGACTTCTACCCCCGCCAGCGGCGACTGGTACGTCGAGGAGAGCGGGCCCAACGGCTGAAGCGTGTTCAGTGAGGTGGTACTGCCCTGGTTGTCGACCATGGTGTAGCCCAGATGCAAGGTGACCCGCTGGATGGGAGTCAGCGTCAAAGCGAAGTAACCGAACTGCGTATGGGTGTGATAGAAGCCATAAGTCTGCAAAAGAGTATTGTCTTCAGGACAGGTCGTGGTGTCCGCCGGGGTCACCGTTCCAGCAAAGCAAATAAACATGTTCTGCTGAATCGCGTCGAAGTTATAGGCTACCTCCAGGCCCCAATACTTATTGGGATTAATCATGGCGTTGAGCACGGTCGAGTAGTTGTGCTGGTTGTAGTTGATGTCGCTGACGTTGTTCTTGCCTTGCTGAAACTTCAGATTAGCGCCCACCGTGAGCCACGGGCGGGGAGAATAGGAAATGTTCCCTGAAATGTTGAAGGACGCGAGGGGATCGATGCGATAGATCCAGTTATCGGCCCCGCCGAATTTGGCATTCAGATTGGCATGCAGGATATTTCCTTTGCGGAACCAAACTCCAAGGACCCCGGAGTAGTCGTTGATCTCGGTAGTGGGGCTGCCCCAGGGGGCGAGAACTCCTGTGAGTGTGCAACTCCCGTCGGGATTCAAGGGTAGTCCGGCGCAATTGCCGCGGTTCGGCAGAGTCGGATAGTAAATGTCGCCCAGAGCTACCTGAGAGGAGTTGCCGGGCTGTATCGTGTAGTTGTCCCAGTCGAATCCGACTCTCACTCCAAACCAGCGCGACACGTCATACTGCACCTGAAAGTCGTTCTGCTTCATATTCTGGGCGATCATGTTCTCGTTTATTTCATTGATGATGTCGGCGGGAGAGTTGGGAGTGTGTGAGAGGCTGGTGGCCGGGAATGTCGCCACAGGCGTAAGCAGGGAGGCTGAAGTGCCGGCGGCAGCAAAGTAATTAGTTTGCAGGTCCAAATAGTCTCCAGCCACGCTGAAGTTGCGGAAGCGGAAGGTTTCTACCAGGCGAAGCTTGTCCGAAATGTGATACGTTGCCGAAACGTCGGCCGATGCAGAATTCCATTTCGCGCTGGAATTGCTCCCCGTCGTATTGGAACCGAGACTGGCCGACCGGCTGGTTAGTCCACTGAAAACTTCGGTAAACGGGGTATTCATCTGCGCATGGCTGTACTGGAACTGGCCATTGAAGTCCAGGTGCTTGATCGACGACGATCTCAGATTGAACTGTTCGGTCGGGATAAACGTGTCGATGTGCTGGTCCAGGCTGTAATTGAGGAAGCCATTACAAGTTGGGTTGGCGATGCCGTTCATGAGCGGCATCGAGCAGGGGCTTCCGCTATTGAACCAGGAGAGTCCCAGACTGACCGGTGTGCCGTTGGACAGTGGCCACGAATTGAACGGGTTCAGGCCATACGTCGTTCCGCCATCGTAGTACTGAAGTAGTTGTGTATAACTGAGCGTAGTTTTCTTGGTGGCGCGAACATCCACTCCGAAGCGAAATCCATTGAGTGTGTTGTCCGTAATCTCGTTGAGTAGTGCTTCCGTACCTTCATGGATGCTGCTGAACGCAGGCCCGTCGAAGCGGTTTCGGTTGTAGTCCAGCCGAAAGGAGACGCGGTGCATTGGCAGCACGACGAGGTCGAAGTTATATAGATTCTGCCGATTGTAGTAGCCGTGCGGCGAGTTCAGGATCGGAAGCGGCGGCGATCCGGTCGGCGGATTGAGCGGATTGGCAAACAAGTCATAATCGAAATAGTTCTGCACGTGCTGATAACTGCCGCTGAAGGTGTACCAGTGGTATTTCGACACCCGCACCCGGGCCGCCTGTTCGGGATCGCCTCCCCAGCCAAAGCTGTTAAGCGTCAAGGTATCGAACACATCCTGGTGGCTAATCGACTGCATGATGAGCGATTGTTCCAGGATGCGAAGCCCGCTCTGATCATTGACCAGCGTGTCGTACATCGCCTGGCTGCCGCTGACGTCGGAGATGCGGCCCCCGACTTCAATCGACTGGGTAACCTGAAATCCGCCAATTTCCTTACCCTCATCGGACGCCGTAGAGTTGGACGAAGCCGTGGGCGGATTCTGGCCCGAACTCTGCGCAGACGCGCTGTTCGTCCCGAACAGGCAAGCCATGAGCAGCGTAATGCCAAGAGTAGAGACGCCGGAAGTTCTTTGGTAAGACATCACCATGCCTCGCAGCTACCGGAAGAACACTGGATCAAAATTTGAGCCGTGGATCTGCGTGTGGCACATCGTGCACGCTTGATATTTGGTGGCCTGGTTGTGGAACGAAGGCGCGCCCGGCGCCGCTCCATTCATGTTCGGCGTATGGCATCGGAGGCAAAGGAAATTGACGTTATTGACTTGCAGCATGCGAGGATTGGTCGATCCGTGCGGTGTGTGGCACGAAAGGCAGCCCTCATCGGTTTTCACAGGAGCGTGCTCGAAAACGAACGGCCCCATCGTATCCGTATGGCACTTCGTGCAAACCGCAAATTGCCCAGCGGCAGTTCGCACCTGGTGACCGGTCTGAGTGCCGTGAGGATTGTGGCAGTCGCTGCACTGGATGAGTCCAACGTCTACCCGGTGCCGGTAAGGTCGCGCAAATTCCGCCTTCTGCGCGGCATGGCAGCTGTAGCACAAGGCCGTCTGCGGTTTTGCCAGCATAAAGTTCACGTCGGAGGAGCCGTGGGGACTGTGACACGTAGTACAGCTCACGCCATTGGCTAGGTGCTCGGAGTTGGAGAAATTCTGCGTTTCCAGACTGGATTGGTGGCACTTCGTACAGATCGCCGCCGTCTGGGCAGGACTCAGCGTTTCGAAACGAATGATCTTGGTGACATCGCCGCCGCCGTCAACGTGGGCCTGTGCGGGGCCGTGACATCCCTGGCAGCCGTGCTGATCGCCTTTGAGCAGCGCGGAGTGCGGCGTACTCGCGAAGTGCTTGTCCCACACTTCCTGGTGGCAGGTCTTGCAGATGTCGGTGTCGGCGTATTGGCCGCCGGTCGATCCGGGTAGCGCGGCAGATGTCGGTGGGGTTGGGGGACTGGGGTGCTCCTGCGCTCCCAGCGTGCCACACAGGCTGCAAGCAACGAAGAATGCCAGGACGAACGACAAGACTGTTCTGCGTTTGCGGCAAATCATCCCCGCTCCTCATCCCAGGTCAGAGATCCGCGTGGAGCGGAAAAGAAGTTCAATTTCTCCGGTTGGGACAACAATCACGAACAACAACCGACGCCATGGGCACAAATTCCTAGCTAGTCGACCACACGCTTCCAAAGCATGTCTGGTCAAAATTGCACACTCTGCTGATATTACTCCGGCGTGTCGAAACCCGCTCGTCAAAACTTGATAAGAAGCGACAGTTTCCGGACGGAGTTTTGCCGATCGTTGAATATCGGCCTTATGGATGAGGAAACTTTCGAACTGGAGCGTAGGTGACGGTAGGGTCGCGTGCCAGGGCTTCCTCGGCTTAGGTTCCAATCACGACGCCGCCATCCACGGATATCACAGTTCCGTGGATGAAGCTTGCCTGGTCTGAGGCGAGCCAGAAGTATGCGTTGGCCACGTCTTCCGGAGTCCCTGCCCGCCCCATGGGGGTACGCGCCACCATAGCTTCCAGTACCTTCGGCGGCATGGCCCTCACCATGTCGGTAGCAATAAATCCCGGGGCCACCGCATTAACGCGGATCTTGTGCTTGCCCAATTCCCGGGCCCAGGTGCGGGTCATGCCAATGACGCCAGCCTTGGACGCCACGTAGTTGGTTTGGCCGAAGTTGCCCAAAAGTCCCACCACCGAAGCTGCAGACAAAATTACTCCGCCGCCGCCCTTGATCATGTGGGGCACAATCGCGCGAGTCACCAGGAAGACGCCTTTGAGGTTGACCCCGATCACGGAGTCCCAGGTGTCTTCGCTCATGATTGACTCCGGGCTGCCGCCATTCCACTTCACCAGCTGCGCATCACGAACGATGCCGGCATTGTTGATGAGGACGTCGATGCGGCCCCACCGCTCAACAACCGCCGCGGCTGCGGTTTCCACGGCCTTCGCGTTGGTAACGTCAATCGCTTGAAATTGACATTCCCCTCCGGCCCACTGGACCGCCGACTCCAGTTGAGGAGCAGTCTTGGCGGAAACGTCCCACGCTGCAATCTGCGCTCCGGCTTCGGCAAAGCGCAACGCGGTGGCACGGCCGATTCCAGCAGCGGCCCCGGTAATGACGACCACTTTCCGATGCTGCCCACTCTCCCGGGCCGTCAAGCGCGCTTCATGAAACACAGGTGCGCCGTCGGATGCACTTTGTTGATGAAGACTGGAAATTGTTATGTTTTCACTCGGTTGGGAAACATCTTCACTAGCGGCTTCTTGCTTAGAGCGAGGCATCAATGCTCCTGTTGAGCGCGTACTGCTCGGGAGAGCGTCCTGGTCGGAGCAATATCAAGTTCATGACCTCATCGGCTCTAGCGCCGGAGAACAGACTAGACCTTCCGCCGCAGTGCGTCAAGACTTGCGGCGAAGTTTCCCGTTTTGGGAATTCTTTTTCTTGTTTGCTTTCCTGGGCGCGCGTTTAGTCAGCAGCGACTCCAACTCTTCGATTCGGCGCTTGAGGTCGTCCACCTGGTTGGCTTTCGTCGGGGTTGCTCCCGTAGCCGGCGAAGGATTTGCCGGCGGCGGTGGCTCTCCTGCATCTCGATTCGCTCCAGGCTGGCCCCAGTGCCCTTGCAGAAACTCGAACGGGCTCACCGCCGGCGGCAGGGCACGATAGGCATTCTGATACATGTCCATCATGCCTTTCATGTACCGCAGAGCGTTTTCCTGGGTTGCCCGGCCCGAGGCCAGGATCATGTGGCGCAGGACATCGAGGGGGAAAATCGAGTCCGGGGTCTTGGCGTCTTCCACCACAATCTGCGCCAGGACCAGGCGGGTCACATCCTCCCCGGTGGTAGCGTCCACCACGCGCAGGTCGCGGCCATCGCGCACCAGTTGCGCCACCTGCTCCTGGTTGATGTACTGGCTGGTCAAGGTGTTGTAAAGACGCCGGTTCTCGTATTTCTTGATGATCAGGGGCTCAGCACCAGTTTTTTTCATTTTGTTCTTGACAGGCCGCCAAAGCAAGGTATGATTAAGTTATGTTGCAGTGCAGCATTACCTGCAACATGATCCTGTAAGCCGCCGTCAAAGGAGCAGACCATGCCAAATACCTCCAAGTCAAGCAAGCCGACTACGACCACCGCCGCCACCCAGGCCGAGATCGTGGACGTTTTTTCACCCGTAATCATCAACAGTGTTGAGCAAGTTGCCAAGCTGCAAAAGCAGACCCTGGACCTCGCCGCCGAGCAGACCGCCGAGTGGCTGGGAGCCTGGAAGCAGGCCTTCAGCTTTTTCCCGGTCACCCCTCCGGCCTTCGTCTTCGACGTTGCCAGCCAGGCAGTGCAGACCGCCATTGAAAACCAGAAGAACGCCATCGACCTGGTAGTGGAGCAGACCAAGTCGGCTGCCGACATTACCACGGTGCGCGCCGAAGCTTACGGCAAGATCGCCAGCGGCGTCACCGCGACCATCCAGAAGTCGGTGCAGCGCACGGTGGAAGCCCAGAAGAAGGTACTGGACTTCGCCGGCGAGCAGAACAAGGCCGTCTTTGCAGCCGCCAAGAAGCAGTTGGGCGGAGCCGCCGGCCCGGCAACCGTGGTTTTCGATGCGTTCCAGCGCGGTACGGATGCGGTGATCGAAGCGCAGAAGTCGGTCCTGAACATCGCCTCGCAGCCCTTCCTCACCAACGCGAAGAACTAACGATTGTCGACATCGCGGCAACTTAGTCGCAAGGAATGCCGCCCGCGCAAGACCGGGCGGAATTTCTTTGTGACCCTCACTGGTGTATCGTCAGTTTGAAAGGAGTTCCGCATGGGTGAAGATCCAACTCAGGATGGCAAGCGTTTCGACCCGCTGGATGCTTGGCGAGGTGTTCGCGACATCTACATGGATGCCTGGGCCAAGAACATGGTTGAAATGGTGAACAGCGAAGCCTATGCGCAAGCCACGGGAGCGATGCTCGACACATATCTAACAGCCTCCACTCCGTTCCGCGAAGCGCTGGAGAAGGCAATGCTCAAGACGCTCGAACAATTGGCGATGCCAACACGAGCCGATGTTGTCTCCATCGCCGAGCGTATGACCAACATCGAGATGCGCCTCGACGATCTCGATGCTAAGCTCGACATTATCCAGCGCTTGATCACGCAGGCTGGCGGACCGCGTCCGCAGTCGCGAAAAGCGCAGCCAACAGCCAAGAAGACCGTCACCGCGAAGAAAGCCAAGAGAGGAAGAAAGTAGGATGGCACAAGCCCCGGTTATCACCGACCCTTATACCGATGCCGCAGAGCGGCTGAAAACTCTCACCAAGGTGATGACTACGAAGGCTGCCATTGCCCAGACGCCGAAGGAGTTGGTCTGGACGCTCAACAAGGCCAAGCTCTACCGCTATACGCCGGTTCTCCCCAAAGAGAAGCGCCATCCCGTTCCGTTGGTGCTGGTATTTGCTTTGATGAACCGGCCTTATATTCTCGACTTGCGTCCCGGCCACAGTTTTGTCGAGTACATGATCAACAAAGGATACGATCTCTACCTGCTCGACTGGGGAGCGCCGGGACTCGAAGACAAGAACCTCAAGTTTGACGACTACACCCTCGATTACATGCCTCGCGCCATTCGCAAGCTGAAGGCAACTTTCGGCGTGGAGCAGTTCAGTCTCCTCGGTTGGTGCATCGGCGCCATTTTGACCACAATTTACTCCGCCCTGCGTGGCGACGAAGATGGTCTGCGTAACCTGATCCTGCTGACCGCACCACTGGATTTTTCCAACAAGCAGGGGCTGACCTTCGCCCGCTGGACCGACGAACGTTACTTCGATATCGACAAGGTGCTGGCCGCGTTCGGCAATATGCCGGGCGAAATGATCGACTACGGTGCGAAGGCACTCAAGCCGGTAGAGAACTACGTGGGAAATTACATGAAGCTATGGGACAACATCGACGATCCGCGCATCGTCGAGTCCTGGCATGCGATGAACACCTGGGTGACGGACAATGTTCCTTTGGCGGGAGGTGCGTTCCGCCAACTGATCGTCGACCTTTATCGCAAAGACAAGCTAATGCGCGGGGAACTGGTGATTCGCGGCGAGCGCGTCGACCTGAGCCGCATCCACGCCAATCTGCTAACTGTAATCGCAGAGGACGATCACATCACGCCGTCCTGCCAGTCCGAACCCATCATGTCGAAGGTAAGCAGCACAGACAAAGAACTCTTCAAAGTTCGGGGTGGTCACATCGGCATCATGGCCGGCAGCGGAGCCAGCAAGTTTACCTGGCCGCACATCGATGGCTGGCTGGCTCCCCGCTCCAGGTAGGTTCGCCACTCCTCACATGTGGTATCCACCGTTCACGTTCAACTCTTGTCCGGTGATGTAATCGCCGTCGGCGGCAAGGAAAGCAGCCGCTTTGGCAATCTCCTCCACTGTCGCGAAACGCCCGAGGGGAATCTTCGCCTTGATTTGGGCTGCAATCTCTTCCGGAATGGCATCTACCATTTCGGTGGAAGTGAATCCCGGCGCAATGGCATTAGCGGTGATGTTGAACTTGGCCATCTCCAGCGCGAGGGTTTTGGTGAACGCGATGATGCCACCCTTGCTGGCCGAGTAGTTGGCCTGGCCGAATGCCCCCATCTGTCCCACGACGGAGCTGATATTGATGATCCGCCCAAACCTTTGATTGACCATGGCCGGCACAGCTGCGCTGGTGCAATAAAAGGTGCCGTTCAGGTTGGTGTTAATGACGGCCACCCAGTCGTCGTCGGTCATTTTGCGCATGCTGCGGTCGCGCGTAATGCCGGCGTTGTTCACCAGGATGTCCAGGCGCTGCCATTTATCCAGCACTTCTTTCACAATGCGTGCGGCGACGCCCTTTTCGGCGACATCGCCCTGCACCAGCAGGCACTCGACGCCGATTTCGCGGACTTCATCAGCCGCGGTCTCGGCTTGTTTGGCATCGGAGCGGAAGTTTAAAGCGACGTTCGCTCCTCGGCGTGCGAGTTCCAAGGCGATTGCGCGTCCTATGCCGCGCGAGGACCCGGTGACCAGTGCGACCTTACCTGCGAGCGAGGTCGCATTGTAATTTCCATTTCCACCTGCAACGTTTGCCATCTCTAGACTCCTGTCTTCAGAACTGCAACTCACAACCGCGGGATCCACACGCATCACCACGTAACCGCCAACCGCACCGGCTCCGAAACAAGGTGTAAAGACACGCATTGGCCGGTCAATTCGCCCTTCCTGTACAGCATCGTGGACAGCCAGAAGAATGCTGGCGGATGATGTGTTGCCCATCCGCTCGATGTTGAAGAAAATCCGGTCGCCGGGAATGCCGGCAGCCTCAGCCAGAGTGAGAACCATGTTCTTATTGGCCTGGTGGGGAACCACCAGATCAATCGCGTCGATCAGCGACCCATCGCCTCCGTCAGGGTTGGGAAGCTGGGCCAACTCATTCATCATCACTTTCAGATACCGTGTCACCAGCGCTTTCACTTCGGGCCCGTACACGGTGATGTTGTTGTCGAACTCCGGGTTCGGCCAGATGATCGAATTCACCTCCGACCAGGGACCGCTGGCGTAAGTCTGGAAGTATTCGATGTCCGAAGGCGCGCCTTCGGGTGCGGGGCCAATCACGACCGCGGCTGCACCGTCACCGAAAATCATTCGCGAGGTACGTACCGTGCCGATCTTGTCGGAGAACTTTTCGGCACATACCAACAGCACAGGCCGATCAATCTCCTGCAGCAGGCGCACGGCTTCGCCAATGCCGTAAGCCATACCGGCGCATGCGGCAACTATGTCGCACGAGTTGTGGGTCTGTAATAATCCCAGTTCGCCCGACAGCCAGGTGGCCACCGACGGAATCAGTCTGGTGCTGGTGCAACTGCAAAACAGCACGGCGCCGATTTCCGCGGGCCGTCGCCCGGATTTGGCCAGCGCACTCTTGGCGGCCAGCAGCGCCATTTCTTCCAGGCCCAGTTCGGTATAGCAGCGCTGGTCGATCCCGGTCTTCTCGCTGATTTCCACGGCCGACATGCGCGACCAGCAGTAAGCGTGGTTGCGGATCAGGTCCTCATTCGTGCACGGGATCTCGCCTTCGTACACGGCGATGGCCTCGATGCGAGGCAGGATCGAGAAGCGCTTGCTGACCTCTACCGCAGGATACGGCTTAATCGGCTCGCTCAAGGCAAGTGTGTCGGGCGCTTTGCGCTCCTGGCGAACTCGTGGGCCCCAATCAGTGCCCTTCTTCACGCGCTCGATGAACTTCAGCACTTCCTGGTTACGAGGATGGAAGGCAACTACATAATCATCGTCCTTCAGGTTGCCGATTTCGCTTTGCGTGCTTGTAGACGGGTCCCAGGGATACTGGTTATGCAGAATCATGCATTGCCGCATCAGGGCCTCAAGTTCCGATACCGGATGCAGGCAATCAAGGACATCGTTATACGTGTAGCGCAGGTAATCGGGATCGTAGGCGGTCAGCACGCGAGTGCGATTCTTGGGATTGGAAAGCGCCTCCGCGACCGTAAAGCGAATGGGCCGGAGTTCTCCACCCGAGCTAAGTTTATTGCGAAAAACATCGAGCACAATACCGAAAGCGCGGTCTTCCAGATCTTCGTCCCACGCTGAAGGCAGCTCCCAGTAGCCAGCCTGGATGGCGGTCATGACGGCGGAGTCATCGCGCGGTTTATAAACCGGGAGGAAGACATCGTGCTTGTGACGCGGCAAATCTCCCCAGCGGGTGGGGCGCTTCTCGTACATGGTCAGCGTGTAACGATTCACCCATAGCCGATTCAGCACCAGGTCGCGGCAAAGCTCATACCGGTTCTTGTACTCGCCCGCTTGCAGACGGCCGGCAATCTCCACATCGGTAAAGGCTTTCTCGCCAAAGTCGCGCCGGATGACAGCGGCAAATTGCTTGAGGGTCTTGAAAACTGAGAAGTCCAACTCGGGAAAAAAATTGCCTGGGAAGACAATGCGCCCGTGAGAATTAATGACGAAAGGTTTCAGCGACATGGACTATATCTTCATTTCTATGGGAGTAAACCGCTGCCGGCCAATTGCAGCGGCCAACCACTTGCACGACAGACTTGGACGCCTACTGAAGAATCTATAAGAAAAGCTTATGTCGTGCTCCGAACACAAGGGTGTGACCGCAGACGTTTTCCGGCGTGACCCGCGTCACAGACAAACCCTCTAATCTCAATTAGATCACACGCAGGTTACAACCAGGTCAATCAAACTCCACCAGAACTTGATTGGCCTTCACCGAATCCCCCGGCGCCACGTTGACCGCTTTCAGCCTGCCCGCCACCGGGGCCGTGACTGCGGTCTCCATCTTCATCGCTTCCAGCATGACCATGAGATCGTTGACCTGCAACTGTTGCCCGGCAACAACGGGCACTCGGACCACGATGCCCGCCAGAGGACTGCGGCACAAGTTAGCCTCATTGGCATCGGCATTCGACGATGAACCGGGTTTTGGTGGAGTGCGCAACACCGTCGATTGAATTGTGGCCGTCGCCGGTGCAGGATAGTTGTCCTGGCTCTGCGGAGGATAATCCTCTTCAGCGACTTCCACTTCAGCTTCGTACAACTTTCCGTCGATCGAAATCTGCAGTTTCATTTGACTGTTCACCCGTAAACCCGCGCCATCGCCTTGCGACTGGCAACCGCAAAAATATTTCAGCGTCGCGCCCGGCCCAGGTTGTGTGAATCTTGGACCATTGCGCGGCCTTGGCGCACCCAGCGGCTGACCTCATCCGGTTCCTTCAACGCCTTCACCGAGCGAATCCGGACTTTCTTGCCGAGGAATTCCGTGACGGCGGCGGCGATGATCGACACCGTCTTTGGCGTAATCTCGTCGTTCATTGAGTGTGCTTTGAAGTCCATTCACTCCCCCGCGGTTACAGTGGAATTAGCCCATGCTTCTTGGCCGGACGAAGCTCCCGCTTGGCATGCAGCGCCTCCAGCGCCCGGGCCAGGTATCGCCTGGTCTGAGACGGTTCGATCACGTCATCCACCAGTCGCCGACCGGCGGACACATACGGGTTCGCAAATGTCTTGCGATAGAGTTCGATCAACTCATCCCGCTTTTGCACCTTGTCGGCCGCGGTGTCGATCTCATGACGAAAAACGATTTCCGCGGCGCCTTCAGCACCCATTACCGCGATTTCCGCTGTCGGCCAGGCCACCACACGGTCGGCTCCCAGGTCTTTGCAGCACATTCCGATGTAAGCGCCACCATACGCTTTGCGCAACACTACGGTAATCTTTGGGACCGTCGCCGCTGAGTAGGCGAACAGGATCTTCGCTCCATGGCGGATAATGCCGCCGTATTCCTGTTCAACCCCGGGCAGAAATCCCGGTACATCCACAAACGTCAGCAAAGGGATGTTGAAAGCATTGCAGAATCGAACAAAGCGAGCAATTTTGCAGGAGGCGTCGATGTCCAGCGCTCCCGCCAGTACGCTGGGTTGATTGGCCACGATTCCTACCGTGCGCCCTTGGATGCGTCCGAAGCCGATCACCGCATTCGCGGCGAAACCTGGCTGGATCTCGAAGAAGTCCTGATGGTCAAGCAATGGGTTGAGCACGGTACGAATGTCGTAGGCGAGTTTAGATTCTGTCGGCACCAAGTCATTCAGGCTCGGATCGTCTTCCAGGTCCTGGCTGTAGGGCAGCCGCGGAGGGTCTTCCAGGTTATTCGACGGCAGAAAACTCAGCAGACGGCGCGCTAGCGCCAGTGCTCCTTCATCGTCGTCGGCGATGAGATGAATGACGCCTGAGCGGTTCATCTGGGCCGCGGGACCGCCCAATGCGTCAGCGGTCACGGTCTCGCCGGTTACTTGTTTGATGACTTGTGGGCCGGTGATGAATATTTGCGCCCGCCTGGTCTGAATGATGAAGTCGGTCAGTGCCGGACTGTAGGCTGCGCCACCCGCGCAAGGTCCACAAATTACCGAAATCTGCGGCACAATCCCGGAAAGCATGACGTTGTTGTAGAACACACTCGCGTAGCCCGCCAGGCTGTCGATCCCTTCCTGCACGCGCGCCCCCCCGGAATCGTTTACGAAGATGAACGGACTCCCGGTCTTCAGGGAAAGCTTCATCATCTCGACGATCTTGGCGCAGTGCACCTCGCCGGCCGCTCCGCCGGCTACCGTAAAATCCTGCGAGGCGAGGTGAACCAGACGGCCGTCAATCGTCGCGCACCCGGTGACGACTCCGTCAGCAGGAATATCCTTGTCGGCCATGCCAAACAACGTGGCCCGATGCCTGGCGAATAATCCGATTTCCTGGAAGCTTTCCCCATCGACCAGCTTGCCGATACGCTCGCGTGCGGTGAGCTTACCGCTCTCGTGCTGCTTGTCGATACGCTTCTTGCCCCCACCCTCTTCAATCTTCGCGCGCTTCTCGCGAAGTTCAGCCGTGCGCTCTGCCATGGTCGCGCTTGCCGGCTTGAGTGTTGATGTCGCCATGTTGGACCTCCTAAGTCGGATTCGAAATCCGCAACCTGAATCTGAAGCCGGTCTTATTGCGTCCGCGTGACCGTGACGCTGTGTTCCTCACCGCTGACTCTGACGATGTAAGTCCGAGAGTCTGCCGCCGTGGCCTCGTCGTTCGCGGGTCTCGACGTTGCGGAGTCGGTTACGCCTCGCGAGTCCTTCGGGAGCATCGGTGCATCCTTCGACCCGGCTGTTCGCGTCTGGAAGAATCGCGTTGCCGCGTTCGGGAACATGGCATAAGTCAGTACATCTTCGTCGCTGCCGTTACTGCCGGCCCCCGAGGCCTCGGTTCGCCGTCTTTCCCACGATGGCTCCAGTAAGTCAGCCGGACGGCAGGTGATCGCAGTCTTGTTCTGGAGGGCCGCTGCTCGGCCCATGACTTCCTGGTCTTTCGCCCCTGCGGTTGTCCCGTAATAGCCGAGCATAAGGTCAGCAAACTCACTGGTGATCACGCTATATTTGCCTTGCAGAACATTAAACATGGCCTGGGTCCCAAGGATTTCACTCGCCGGGATGGCCAGCGCAGGATAACCGGCGTCCCGGCGAACATTCTGGGTTTCCCGTGCCACCTCATCAAGCAAGTGAGGCGTATTTTGGCCTTTCAATTGATATTCCATGTTCAACATGAGAGCTGCCGGTATCTGATGCTGGAAGGTCTCCGGCTCAACCCCGACGTGGTGATCGGAAAATTCCTGGTATCGCGGACGGACGCCGGCAATATGTTGTTTCACGCGACGCAGTCGGTCTGTGTCCAGACGTGACTCGAATCCCGTACCCTCTAACATCGCGACCAGGCTCTCGGTCGGATTGTGACCGCGGCCCAGCGCCAGGGCACTGATCGCCGTGTCCACAATGTCGCATCCGGCTTCGATCGCCTTCATCAGCGAAACCATGGTCACGCCCGTCGTCGAATGAGTGTGGACGCTTACCAAGGTGTCGCTTCCACACCTTTGCTTGATTCCCTTGACCAGATCGTAAGCTGCCTGCGGCTTGAGCAGACCATCAACGTCATGCACGCAGATGGAGTCGCAACCCAATTCCTTAATTCGCTGCGCGATATCGACAAATGCTTGGATCGGATCCACCGGGCTGGGGCTGTAGCAGATCGCGCCTTGAGCATGCTTGCCGGTTTTGTGTACAGCCTCGACGCTAGCCTTTAAGTTGCGCACGTCATTCAGCGCGTCGTAGACGCGGAAGACATCGACGCCATTTAGCGCCGCTTTCTCCACAAACCGGTTGACGATAGAGTCGTCGAAGTTCCGATGGCCAACCAGGTTCTGCCCACGCAGCAGCATTTGTAGCCTGGTCTTCGGCAGCAGCTTGCGGTAGGTCCGTAACCTCTCCCATGGATCTTCATTTAGAAACCGGATGCTGGAATGAAACGCCGTTCCGCCCCAACACTCCAGTGACCAGTAACCCGCATTGTCCAAGTCTTCAAAGACCGGGGCAATGTCATCCAGAGCCATGCTGGCTTTCAGAAGGCTCTGTTGCGCTTCCCGCAACAGCAATTCGGTGACTTCCACGGTCCGTGCCATGTGACGTTCCTTCCCAGCAATTCGGTTGCGCCGAGCCAGGGGTGTTGTTCCGCTGAATGAATAGCAGACTACGACACTGGAGTCCGGAACCCCAACGCCCAACAATAATCTAGCTTAAGAAACACCTGGGTCGCGATTGCGGCAAGTGTTACTAACGCAATGGCGCTTGATACCTGTCTTTATAATAGTGTGGCACCGGCGACCGCTGGTCAAAGTGATACATGTCACAAAGTGTCGGTATCGCATCACAGAAACCCTCGTCTCGCCGGGTAGCCCCATCGGCACGGCCTTTCCGGCGCTATTGTTAAGTCTATGAGCATATCGCGCGACTCGTAAGGTTGGGCGTCACAGCTCTCCCGCAGGCACTGAGATATAATCCCCGCCAACTTCCACCATCCAAGGCGGCGTTTATGATATCGGCGCTCACCCCGCTGGAGTTTCTTTCTCGCAACGCCAGCGCTTACCGCGACTGCACGGCCGTCGTCGACGGCGACCGGCGTTTTAGCTACTCCGAAATGCAGCAGCGCGTACACTCTCTCGCCGCCACTTTACAGCAGGCCGGCATTGCACCTGGGGACCGGGTTGCCGTGCTGGCACGCAACGGAGTGCTGCCGCTGGAAGCGCACTTTGCCGTTCCTCTCATCGGCGCAGTGCTGGTCGCGCTCAACATCCGGTTGCAAAGCGGTGAACTGGCCACCATCCTGAAGCACAGCGGCGCCAGGATCCTGTTGGGGGATCCCGATCTCCTTGCACCTCTGCTGGCGGTACGTGCCGGGCTTCCGCAGGTCGAGCGAATCGTCTCCGATTACGAGGCCTTTCTCAGCGAAAGCGGTAAGGCCGTGGTTCCGCACGCGCCCGCTGAGGAAGATGTCATTTCCATCAATTACACGAGTGGCACGACCGGTGTCCCTAAAGGCGTGATGTACACCCACCGCGGAGCCTATCTCAACGCTATTGGAGAAGTCGTGGAACACGGGTTGTCGTACCGGTCGGTTTATCTGTGGACGCTGCCCATGTTTCACTGCAACGGCTGGTGCTTCCCCTGGGCGGTCACGGCGGTCGGAGGACGGCAGATTTGTCTGCCTGAAGTGAACGCCGAGCAAGCTGTCAAACTGATCGAGAAAGAAGGTGTCACTCATCTCTGCGGCGCGCCCATCGTGGTGCGGACGCTAACAGAATACTGCTCGCGCCATGGGATTCGTTTCCACTCCGGATTAAAGATGATGATCGCGGCTGCGCCTCCGCCGCCCGCTGTGATTCGGGCTGCGGAAGAGGTTGGTATCCATTTGACCCACGTTTATGGGCTCACCGAGACCTATGGGCCACACTCAGTCTGCGCCTGGCACACCGATTGGGACGATGCGCCGCTGGAGAAGCGTGCGCTGCTCAAGGCGCGGCAGGGCGTTCCTTACGTGGTTTTTGGAACTGACATGCGAGTGGTGGACGAAGATATGCAGGACGTCCCGGCTGACGCAGTCAGCGTAGGAGAGGTCGTCATGCGCGGTAACAACGTGATGCTGGGCTACTACCGCGATCCTGAGACAACTGCGACTGCGTTCCGCGGCGGCTGGTTCCATTCCGGAGATCTGGCCGTGATGCATCCGGATGGTTATATCGAAGTGCGTGACCGCTCCAAGGACATCATCATCTCTGGAGGAGAGAACATCTCCTCGCTTGAGGTAGAGCGCGTGTTGTATGAGCATCCTGCTGTACTGGAGGCTGCGATTGTCGCCCAACATGACGAGACGTGGGGCGAGGTACCGCACGCCTACGTGCTGCTCAGGGAAGACGCCGTCGTCAGCGAACAGGAACTGATCGACTTTTGTCGCGAACGCCTGGCGCACTTCAAATGCCCGAAGGCGGTACACTTTGGTGCATTGCCCAAGACTTCAACCGGCAAGATCCAGAAGAATGTGCTGCGCCAACAATCGCGCGCCGCAGTCGAAGGAGCGTCGTAATGTCTGAACTGCAAACCGCTGGAACGAGCACCAAATACCAGAACATATTGTTTGATACCGAAGGGTCGGTTGCCTTTGTGACGCTGAACCGTCCACAGCGACGCAATGCGCTGTCGCTGGAATTGATGACCGAGCTGATCGACTGCCTGAACGAAATTGCGCGCGATCGCGCCGTGCGAGTCGTGCTCTTGCGGGCTGCAGGCAAAGTGTTTTCCTCCGGCCATGATTTGAGCGAGATGGTAGGACGCAATATCAACGAGTATCGCCAGGTGTTCGATGTCTGTACCGAGCTGATGACGCGGGTGCAATCGATTCCGCAGCCGGTGATTGCCGAAGTGCAAGGCATTGCGACGGCGGCCGGATGTCAGTTGGTAGCGACCTGCGACTTGGCCGTGGCGTCCGACCAGGCGGCGTTTGCAACCCCGGGCGTCAAGATTGGTCTCTTCTGCACGACACCGATGGTAGCGCTCACGCGGGCGATCGGGCGCAAGCGGGCGCTACAGATGCTGTTGACCGGCGAGATGGTTGACGCAGTGACGGCTGCGGAGTGGGGACTGATCAACCTGGTCGTTCCTGCCGCCGAACTAACGGAGCAGACCCGAAAGCTGGCCGCGCGCATTGCCGATGCCAGTTCTTTTACGGTCGCGCTGGGCAAGCAGGCGTTCTACACCCAGATCGATCTCGACCAGCCGAAGGCTTATGCCTATGCCAAAGAAGTGATGAGCATGAATGCGCTTGCCGCCGACGCGCAGGAGGGCATATCTGCCTTTCTGGAGAAACGGCGAGCCTGCTGGACCGGAAAGTGATCAAGGTATAATTCATCCCTCCATGACAATCTCACCCGGCGCGAGGCTTGGCCCCTATGAGATTCTCGCTTCCATCGGTGCGGGCGGGATGGGCGAGGTGTATCGCGCGCGTGACACTCGCCTGGACCGCATGGTTGCGGTTAAGGTTCTGCCCGCCGCGTTTTCCAGCGATGAAGACCGCCTGCATCGTTTCGAACACGAAGCCCGCCTCCTCAGTACGCTCAATCATCCCAACTTGCTCGCGATTTACGACGTCGGCTCGCAGGATGGTATTCACTTTCTGGTCTCGGAGCTTCTGGAAGGAGAGAGCCTGCGGCAGCGTCTGCAGGAAGGTCCGCTGACCGTTCGCAAAGCGGTTGATTACGGGATCCAGATAGCGAAAGGCCTCGCTGCCGCGCACGAAAAAGGGATCGTCCATCGCGATCTGAAACCCGACAACGTGTTTCTCATCCGTGACGGTCGCGTGAAGATTCTGGATTTTGGCCTGGCCAAGCAGACGCTGGAAGCCCATGACAACACCGTTAGCGGTCGTGGGCTTGCCACTCAGCCAGGAGCGGTGCTGGGAACGGCAGGCTACATGTCTCCCGAGCAGGTGCGTGGAAAAGTTGCTGACGCACGCTCCGACATTTTCAGTTTTGGTGCGATCCTCTACGAAATGGTCGGCGGCCAGCGAGCATTCAAAGGCGACTCCTCCGTCGAGACGATGAACGCAATTCTGAAAGAAGATCCGCCTGACCTTTCGACGACGAAGCAGCCTGTTTCGCCAGCCCTGGAGCGCGTCATTCGTCGTTGCCTGGAGAAATCCAGTGAGGAGCGATTTCATTCCGCACGCGATGTGGCCTTCGCGCTGGAAGCGGTCATAGCCTCATCCACGTCAAGCGCTGGAGCAGCCGCCGTTGCATCCGCGAAGCCACGGCGCTTGCCGCTGAAGCTTGCCGCCAGTGTGACAGCGTTAGCGTTGGTCGCTGCACTGGGTTACTTTGCCGGCATGCGACAACTAAAGCAGCAAGCGCCCAATTATAAGCAAGTAACGTTCGACTCCGGGCACGTCGGTCCAGCGCGCTTCACTCGCGACGGCAACACGTTCGTTTACTCCGCGGCGTGGAATGGTGGTCCTAACACACTTTATTCGCAGCGAACAGTGGGAACGCAGCCCCAAGCTCTCGGGGTTGATGCTGACGTGCTCGGAATCGCCGACAACGGCGACATGGCAATCATCCTCAAGCACAGATTTTTGGCTACATGGCTGGCAAAAGGGACATTGGCTCGGCTGCCGGTCGATGGTGGACAGCCTCGGCCGATTCTTGAAGATGTTTACGCAGCCGATATCAGTCGCGATGGCAAAGAGTTCGCGGTAGTTCGCAGCGTCGGCAACAAGCAGCGACTCGAGTTCCCCATCGGGAAGGTGCTATTCGAGACCTTGGGATGGATCAACGATATCCGGATCGCTCCCGACGGCACACATATCGCTTTCCTGGAACATACGCTCGTTCCCGATGATCAGGGACGAGTTGTCATGGTCGACTTGGAAGGACATTCCCGGCCGCTGACTCCGGTCTATTCGTCCAGTCACGGACTAGCGTGGACTCCCGACGGCAAGGAAATATGGCACTGCGAGAGCCTTCAAGGCGAAGAAGGAGGGCTCTATGCGGTGAATCTCGCCGGTCAGACCCGAGTAATTCTACGCTCACCCATCGAGCTCCAGATCCAAGACATCTCCTCCTCCAATACGGTGATGCTGGAAAGTGTCCGCTATGAGATCGAGGTCGGAGTGAAACACACGGGAGACAAGGCCGCCCTCGCGCTTCAGGGAGGAATCACCGATCTAGGAGGGATCTCTACGGATGGGCAGCAGATCGTGGCCAGCCGTTTTCTAGGGGAGGATTATCAGGTATTTGTGCGTGACACCAAGGGCTCTGCGCCGGTCATGCTGGGAGAAGGGTTCGGCTCGGGAATCACTCCCGATGGCAAGATGGTCGCAGCCATGCGGAGCGCTGATCCACACAAACTTATGCTCTATCCAACTGGGGTTGGTGATCAGCGTGCGATCGATCTCGGAGATTTGAACTCAGCGATCAGCGGCAACGAGAATGGGGTCACGTTTTCCGCTGATGGGCGATCTGCTCTGCTGTCTGCCTACAATCCGCAAAAGGAAATGCGGGACTATCTTATCGACATGCACACTGGCCGCGTGACGCCGGCAACGCCTGCCGGCAGTAAAGACGGCAAGCTGTCTCCCGATGGAACGCGGATTGTCACTTTGAATCTTGCCACCCAGAAATACGTGTTAGTGGACGTGGCTTCGGGGAAGATCAGTGACATTTCGGGATTGGATGACCACGACGCAGTGATCGGGTGGAACTCGGATAGTCGCTCCCTCTTTGTGTGGGACCAGGAATTACCTGCGCGGCTCTTTGCCGTGGATTTGCCAACCGGCCGGCGTCAACTGGTGCAATCGGTGGAACCGACTTCCACCGTCGGATCGATGTATGCGCGTCTGTCCGCATCCAGCGATGGAAAAACGGTCGCGTACCGGCTGCGTCGCGGGCTGTACGCTATCTATCTGGCCGACGGACTGCATTGATGGTGGAATCGACAACTTTTCGAGGTTTTCTCAGCTATCTGTGCTTCACCGCTGGATCTTGATGTAACATCACAGGCCAGAGGCACTATGTGCAGCAACTTCGGATTCAACCATCATCCTGACGGACCTCCTTGCGCGTTGGAGTCACACTGGTATTACACTCTGGTGCGATGGATTGCCTGGTTGCGCCTGAGGTTTGTCACCAAGTCTTCCCAGATAACCGCGGGAAGCAGCCACCCCCGCTGGCCCGTCTAAATCTGATAAGACTTGGATCACACCGGCAACAAGCCCGAGTAAATCGCCATTCCCACGACCGCGTCGACGCCAATGTTATTGAGATATTCAATTTCGTCGCCGCGGCAAATCCCTCCTGCCGCGATCAGCTGGCGTGACGTTTTCTGCCGTAGGTTGCGGATCACGTCCATCGGGATTCCTTTCAGCAATCCCTCGGTATCAATGTGCGTGTAGAGGAAGGCCGAACAGAAGGGCTCGAGCTGCTGCATCATCTCGGCGGGCTCAATGTCTGTGATGGTTTTCCAGCCGTGAATTGCAACTCGCTCGCTGCGTGCATCGACAGCGAAAACAAGCCGCTCGATGCCGAATCGTTCGCTTAAGATTTTGGCGAATGCCGTATCGACCGTTGCGCGAGGATCTCCGACGCGACCCTCATTCACTCGTGTAGGCGAGGTGAACCAGAGACGAGCCGATGATTACCCTTTTTGCTCCACAATCAAGCACTGCTTGCGCATCGGCTACGGAACGAATGCCTCCGCCCACCTGGCAGGGCAGCTTACCGCAAAATTCGGCGACCAGCGTGCGATTCGAGCCGCTGCCCATTGCCGCGTCCAAATCAACCAGCTGCACAAGCGGATAGCGCGAGAAACGCGCTACCCAGTCGTCGAAGTTCTCGAACTGCAAAGCTTTTTTCTCGCCTTGGACGAGCTGCACAATCTTGCCGCCCATCAGGTCAATCGAGGGAATCAGCATGTGAGCCTCACGGAAATTCCCGCCATTCGCAACTCCTGCTTGATGGCGTGTACTGACTCCAATCCGAAATGGAAGACCGAGGCGGCCAGCGCCGCATCAGCAGCGCCCTGCTGGAACACTTCCACGAAGTGCCGGGGCTCGCCCGCTCCTCCCGAGGCGATCACGGGAATGTTCACGCTGGTGGCGATGGTTCGTGTCAGCGCGCAATCAAATCCCGACTTGGTGCCATCGCGGTCCATCGAGGTCAGCATGATTTCGCCTGCCCCGAGCTGCGCTGCCTCGATCGCCCACGCTTGAGCGTCCCTGCCTGCCGGCTTTCGTCCTCCCCACACATAAACTTCCCATGCTTCGCCGCAGCGGCGAGCATCGATGGCAACGACCACCGCCTGTGAGCCATACCGTTCCGCAATTCTGGTGATGAGTGCGGGGTCGGCGACCGCGGCGGAATTAATCGTGACCTTGTCCGCGCCGCAATCCAGTACCGCGGCAGCGTCGTCGAGCGAACGAATGCCGCCGCCCACCGCGAACGGGATAAAGAGCTGGTTCGCGGTCCGGCGTATGGTTTCGAGCAGCGTGTTGCGCGACTCGGCGGTTGCCGTGATGTCAAGAAGAACGATCTCGTCGGCGCCGGCTGCGCTGTGGGCCGCCGCCAATTCCGCTGGGTCGCCCGCGTCGCTCAGTTGCACAAACTGAATGCCTTTCACCACCCTGCCGGCGTTGACGTCAAGACACGCGATAATGCGTTTGGCCAGCGACTCAGATTGCACAGAAGTTCTCCAGGATCTTCATTCCGACGTCACCGGATTTTTCCGGATGGAACTGCACTCCGAACAGGTTGCCGCGTTCCGCCGCGGCTGTGAACGGCGCTTCGTACACGCATGTGGCAACCGTGTCAGCACACAGCGGGGCCCAGTACGAATGCGTGAAGTAGACATAGGAGCCTTCGGGAATTCCCCGCAGCAACTGGGAGCGCGGTTCAATCGCGATTCGGTTCCAGCCCACGTGCGGCGATTTCACCTGGTCGGAGAAACGGGTGCAATTGCCGGGAAACACTCCCAGACCACGCATTTCACCAGCCTCGTCGCTGCCCTCGAACATCGATTGCAAGCCCAGGCAAATTCCCAGCACCGGTTTTTCGCTCGCGATCGCGTTTCGCAACGCGGCGCCAAGATGGCCGCCCGTCAAAGGCAGTGTCGCCCGGAAATTGCCGACACCCGGGATTATCAGCCTGTCCGTGCCAGATACAGCGTCAGCATCATCCGTCACAATGCACTCGCGTCCCAGATGCCTGATGGCTTTCACCACTGAGGCAAGGTTCCCGGCACCGTAGTCGACGATGGCAATCACAGCAATCCCTTCGTGCTGGGCAGCATGCGTCCGAGTTGGCGGTCTTTAGAGCAGGCTACGCGCAGCGCGCGAGCGAACGCCTTGAACAGGGCTTCAATCTTGTGATGGTTTGAGCGTCCGTAGAGCACCTTCGCGTGCACGTTGGCCTTGGCCCCGCGGGCGAATCCGTCGAAGAAGTCGGCGACAAGTTCTGTCTGCAAATCGCCAACCAGTCGCGTTCGTACCTTGGTTTCAACCACCGCCGCACTGCGTCCGCCGAAGTCGACCGCGACCACTCCCAGGGTTTCGTCCATGGGCATCACGAAGTATCCTGCGCGCAGAATGCCGCGCTTGGTGCCCAGCGCTTGCCCAAATGCCTCTCCCAAGGCGATGCCGACGTCTTCGACTGTGTGGTGCTGATCGACATCGAGATCGCCCGTTGCCTGCAGCTCAAGGTCGAACGCTCCATGCCGCGCAACCAGTTCGAGCATGTGGTCGAGGAAGCGGATGCCGCTGCTGATCTTAGCGCGGCCATGGCCTTCCAGAGTGAGCGCGATCCGGATCTCGGTTTCGTTGGTTTTGCGATGAACGCGGGCGCGTCTCATGCGGTCACCTCGCGCCCCAGTTCGAGTTCGCACGCGATCTCTCGTAGCGCGCCTAGTAGCCGTGACGTCTGCGGGTCGCCGCCTATCGTGATGCGCACACAGCCTTCGCAGCCCGGATCGGCAGAGCGGTCGCGAACCAGAATGCCACGTTCCCGCATCGCCTGCACGAACTCGCTATGCTTCGCTCCAATTCGCACCAGAAGAAAGTTAGCCTCGCTGGGCCAACTATAAAGCCCAAGCGCGCTCAATTCGGATGTGACTCGCTCGCGACCGCACTTTACTTGCGCAACATAGCGACTTATATGATCGCCGTCTGCAAGTGCAACGGGCAACACCACCAGCGCCACGGCGTTGACGCTATAGGGCGACGATACCCGGCGCACACTTGGCATCAGCTTGTCCGGCCCGGCCAGTATGCCGGCGCGAAGTCCTGCAAGTCCGTAGGCCTTGGAAAAGGTTCGCGCGACGAACAGATTCTCAAACTCGCGGATATCGCCGATGACAGTCTCGCCGTGAAATTCGAAGTAGGCCTCATCCACCAGAATGGCTGCATCAGGCGCGGCTTTGGCGATTGCCAGTAGTTCTTCGCGAGGTGCAGCTGTGCCTGTCGGATTATTCGGGCTCGCGATGGCGATCAGGCGGGTCGCCGACGTGATGCCGGCTAATACCTTTGCCAGCGGAAACCGAAAGTCGGCATCACACTGCACCCGAATCACTTTTGCGCCGGTCGCGCCGGCATAGATTTCGTACATGCTGAAGGTGGGCGTCACCACCAGCACATCGTCAGTCGGCTCGAGGTAAGTTTCACACAGCAGATGAATGGCCTCATCGACGCCGTTGGTAAGTAGCACTCGATCTGGCGCCAATCCAAGATGCGCAGCGACCACCGCCTCCACCGGCCCACGCTCGGGATACCGTGCGAGATCTTCCGCCGTGATTTGTTGTAGGCGCTCCAGTACTCGCGGAGAACATCCTTCGACATTCTCGTTGAAGTCGAGGCGCAACCCGTCGCGCCGCGCCAGCGGCGGATGATATCCCTGAAGGTTCTGGACGGCTTTCCTCGCGCTAAGCATGGGTGCTCCTCGCGCGCACCGATGCGGCGTGAGCGTGCAGACCCTCGGCCTCGGCAAGCGTGGTGATGATCGGCGCAATTCCGTTCAGGCCGGCCGCATCGAACCGCTGCACGGTGATAATTTTGAGGAAATCGTGAACGCTCAGCCCTCCACGGAATCGTGCCGCGCCGGCGGTAGGCAGAACGTGATTTGGTCCGGCAGCATAGTCTCCGGCGGATTGCGGTGAGTAATCACCGACGAAAATTGAGCCGGCACTGTGGATCTCGGCGAGATCATCCCGGTCAACGGTGAGGTGTTCCGGAGCGATGCGGTTGATCCACTGTGTAGATTGTTGCGGGGAATCTGCAATCAGCAGGTGCGCATTTCGGCGCATCGCCTGCCGCGCAACGACATTACCCTGGCTCGCAATCACAATTGCGGCCTGCACGCTCTTCGCCAGCGCCAGCTTCGTTGTAATCAACACGACTACCGCATCGGGATCATGTTCAGCCTGCGCCACCATGTCGGCGGCAAGAAATCTGGGTTTACCCTTGTCGCTGCAGAACACTGCTTCAGTGGGACCAGCGAGCATGTCGATAGCGCAGTCGGAGCTAACCAGCTTCTTGGCAGCGGTAACAAAGCTGTTGCCGGGGCCGACGATTTTATCCACTCGAGGAATGGTTGCCGTACCGTAAGCAAGCGCTGCGACTGCCTGTGCACCTCCGCAGCGATACATTTCGCGAATGCCAAGCAGAGCAGCCGCGGCCAGCGTTGCCGGCTGCGGGCGCGGCGACACCACGCAGATCCGCGGCACACCGGCAACCTGCGCGGGAATTACCGTCATCAGCAGGGTCGAGGGAAGCGGATAACGCCCGCCGGGAACGTAGCAACCAACCGCTTCCAGCGGCCGCACGATCTGGCCAAGTTCGCCGCCGGGGACCTTCTTGCGCCACTCGCGCGGCATCTGCCAATGGCAAAAACGGCGGATGCTGGTGGCGGCAGATCGCAGCGCGCTCTGAGTATCGCGAGGAATCGAATTCCACGCCTCGGCTATTTCCTCAGCTGAAACCCTGATGGGCAGGCCCGTTCGCAGGCCATCCCACAATGTGGCATAGCGAACCAGCGTCTTATCTCCGCCGCGCCTCACTGCGCCAACGATCCGGCGCACTCGCGGTTCCACTGTCTCCAACTGAGAACTGCGGTTTGCCAGCCTCGTGACTGCGTTCTCCGCGGCCTTGCCCTGCAGAATCCGCATCACAGCACCACCTTGTTGAGTGGATACTCGACGATGCCCTGGGCGTTGGCCGCCTTGAGCCGGGGCAGTACTTCCCAGCAAGCGGCCTCTTCGAGGATGGTGTTGACTGCGACCCAGGCGCTGTCGCTCAGCTGCGAAATTGTCGGGCTATTCAGTGCGGGCAAGACGCTCAGCACAGCCGGAAGATCCTCAACCTTAACGTTCAGCATTAGCCCGACTCGGCCCTGCGCTTCCATCGCGCCGCGCAACATGAGCGACAGGTTCTCGATCTTCTGGCGCTTTGCCGGCTCGGCCCATGCCTGGGGGTTGGCGATGATCTGGGTGTTCGACTCCAATACCGTGTCGATGATGCGCAGGCGGTTCGCCTTCAGCGAGCTCCCGGTCTCAGTTACTTCCACGATGGCGTCAGCCAGGGTGGGCGGCTTTACTTCGGTCGCTCCCCAGGAAAACTCGACCTTCACCTCGATGCCGCGCTCCTGAAAGTAGCGTGTGGTGACGCTGACCAGTTCCGTTGCGACAGTTGCTCCTCGAAGATCTCCTGGACATTGCGCAGGAGAATCCTCGGGCACGGCAAGCACCCATCGCACCTTGCCGCGACTTTGCTTCGCATAGATGAGGTCGGCCACAGCGACCACCTCAAGTCCGCTCTCCAGCACCCAATCCAGACCGGTGAGTCCGGCGTCGAGCGCGCCGTGGTCGACGTAGCGGGCCATTTCCTGTGCCCGAATCAGCATGCATTCAATCTCCGGGTCGTTAGTGCCGGCAAAATACGAACGGGGGCTGACATAGACTTGCAGCCCGGCCCGCGCCAGCAGCGCCAAGGTTGCCTCTTGCAGACTTCCCTTGGGAATGCCGAGCCGTAGCTTCATCGCGCACCTTCAGCGGCAGCGGCGACAGTCAGCCTGGTGGTGAAGCAGGTGCGAGTACCCGTGTGGCAAACTACGCCTTCGCCCTCTACCTGGACGCGGCAGAGGACGGTGTCGAGGTCGCAATCCGCCGTGGCAGTAATTACCTTCAGACGGTTGCCTGAGGTCTCGCCTTTGGTCCAGAGCTGATTGCGGGTGCGGCTAAAGAAAGTTACGTACCCGCTCTGCAAGGTTTTTTCATACGCTGCCTCATTCATGAAGCCCAGCATAAGCACCTCGCCGGTCACGTGATCCTGGATGATCGCCGGAGCCAAACCACCCATTTTCTTGAAATCGATTTCCACTGCCATAGCGTTTCCTTTCGCGTAAAAACAGAAACCCCGCTGATTTGTGTCAGCGGGGAAAGGAGATCTGGTATTAGGAAATTATCAGATGATCGCCGCTGACACGTTCGCCACGTGATGATGGTGATGATGGCGATGGGTCAACGAAGTCATGTTGAAACGAGAATATGGCGCCCGCCGCTTGGCTGTCAATACGACATTCAGGGGATTCGAAAGCTCAGATGCGAAATATCTGGCGACGCATCGCTCGCAAGCTATTGAGTGGAGGTAAGCTTCTGCATCTTCACTTGATTCAGATCGAGGCTGCTTTCCAGGATCATCTCCACCGAATCGCCGGTGGCTAGATGGACCTCGGGCCCGCGGGTGAGCAGAACGGTTGCCAATCCGATGACTCCTCCAGTAGCCGCGCCGATGCCCGCGCCTTCGGCGCCACCAGCGATCGCTCCGATGCCGGCTCCGGGGATGGTGGTTGCAGCGATGGTGCCAGCGTCTTTACCTTTGCCGCCCGGCCCCTGGATTGTTCCTTCCTTCCCTGCGACGGTGTTGTCCTTGGAACCGGGGGTATTCTGCACCGCGCCGGGCAACATGATGGTGTAGCCGTTAGGGAAGATCATGGAGGTGAAGCTCATCTGCAGTTGGGCGCGGCCTTTGACCCGTCCCGGGCGCACCACGCTGCGAACCTCGCCTTGGACGAAAGTGCCTGCGGGAATAACGATCTGGTTGTTCTGGGTGATAGGAAAGGCGGTTTGGGCATAAACAGGATCGCCCGGCCGCGCGTTCTTGCTGTTGATGCCCTGCTTCAACGTGAGGGGAATCTTGGTACCGGCCGGCACCGTGATGTCCGGCGGAGGATCGGGCTCAGGTTTGGCTGACGCTTCTGGAGTTGCTCCGCTGCGCGATGTGAGGTGTGGAGTGTCCTGACTGGTTTGGGCCGTGGCAGGCAGAAGGATGACCCCGGCGCCCAGGGCCAGTGCGAGCAGAGCGGCTATGGCTCTCATTCGTTCCTCCAACAGGCTGGATGCTCTCTCTGCATGAACTCCGAAGCGGCGGGAAAGTCGCGGGCCCGCGTTCGCGATCTCGATGTCCGCAAGGCTTAGTGCCTGCTCTACCTATTTCAGGTTATACAACGCATTCACATGCGCGGTCACCGTAATCTTCTCGGCACTGAACTCGGCCGTCGGCGGTGGCGCGGCTTCAGCACTCATCGTGGCTGCCTTTGCCATCATGGGACGGATGGGTTGTTGCTCATAGGTGTCGACTGACGCATAGGACAGCTCGCCGAGCGTGCGTCCGCTGGATTGCGCGACGGCATTGGCTTCAGAGTGCGCGCGGCGCAGTGCGTCTTCCACCGCCTTGGTCTTGGCCGCGTCCATGTCCTCCAGCAGATAGCTGATGGAGGTGTCGGTCACGTCCAGGTTCGCCAGCCCCTGTGCGATCGGCCCGATCTTAGAGAAATCCTTCAGCTTGATGCTGATGTTGGCATCTACCCGATAGCCCACTAGTTTGCGCTTGGGGTTTTTGTAGTCGTAAACCGGTTGCGTAGCGAAGCGGCTGATCTGCGCGTCCTTGGGATCGAGTCCGTTGCTGTGCAAGAGCTGGCGGATTTGCTCGGCTGCCTGGGTGGCCTTTTGAGTTGCATCCGGCAACTTCTCTTCCTGGGCCGAGACGCCGAATTGCACCAGCGCAGTGTCGGGATCGGATTCAAACTTGCCGTCGGCACCCACCCAAATGGAATTAGGAATCACTTTGCCGGATTGCTCTTGCGCTGTCGCCGTTGCGCTGGTCGCCAGCAAGCCGGCGAGTGCGATGGGCAGCAGCGCGAAGAGAAGAGCTTTTTGTCTTTGCATGATGTTGTCTGGACCCTCGTCTTTGTAAGGGTAAGCCTTAGACCGATATACGTTCAAACGATCTATGTAACAGTTGTATCCGTATCGTTGCGGGGCGGCCCAGGGAAACTCTGATCAAGTCATGACGAAATCCCTCAGCGGCTACGGCCGCAATGGTTTTGCTGTCCTTACGGACGGTCTAAAAGGCCGTCCCCTTCAAATAGCGGGCTTGATCAGCGTTTCTTTAGGAGCAAGATAATTTTCCACAGCCGTTGATGCTGTATACTCCGCGGGTCATTTCGGGCGCGCGTCTGTGCGCATCCTAAGGTTTGCCGTACCCGCAGCGACTCCTGGCCAGATTGCTCGTAAAATGAGGTAGCGCCGTGTTTCGAAAGTTCGGCGTTCGCAGTGTTGGTTTAGGACACTTTCCGATGGACAAGTTTGTGGTTCGCGGCGGAAATCCGCTGCTGGGCACCGTGCGTATCAGCGGTGCGAAGAACGCTGCTTTGCCGGCGATGGCTGCCGCCCTGCTCACCGACGAGCCGGTCATCCTGGAAAATATTCCCCAAGTGCGCGACATCGAGACCGAGCGCAAGCTGCTTTCCGCCATGGGCGCGGAGGTAGAACTCGGTTATGGCCGCGCGCAGCACCGCACCACCATCTGCTGTCGCGATCTAGTCAATCCGGAAGCTTCCTACGATTTAGTGAAGACCATGCGCGCGTCCACGCTGGTGCTGGGCCCACTCCTGGCTCGTACAGGCGAGGCGCGGGTGTCGCTTCCTGGAGGCTGCGCCATCGGGGCACGTCCCATCGACCTGCACCTCAAGGGTCTGGAGAAGCTGGGCGCGAAAATCACGCAGGAACACGGCTACATCCAGGCGCGTGCGGTGCGGCTAAAGGGCGCGCGCATCGTCTTCGAGAAGATTACCGTTACCGGGACCGAAGACCTGTTAATGGCGGCGACCTTGGCGGAAGGCGAGACCGTGCTGGAGAACTGCGCCCGCGAACCCGAAGTGGTCGACCTGGCGGCGTTGCTGCATAAGATGGGCGCGCAGATCGAGGGCGCGGGCACGCATACCATTCGTATTCGCGGCGTGGAGAAGTTAAACGGCGCCCGTCACCGCATCATTCCTGACCGCATCGAGGCCGGTACGTTCATCGTCGCCGGCGCGCTAACCGGCGGGGACCTGGTGGTTACAAACTGTGAGCCGTTGCACCTCAACGCCCTGCTGCAGAAGCTGGAGGAATGCGGCGTGAGCGTGACCAGCAGCGCCGACTCGGTGCGGGTTACGAGCAACGGGCCGTTGAAGAGTGCCGACATGGTCACCGAGGAATATCCCGGATTTCCCACCGACATGCAGGCGCAATACATGGCCCTGGCCACGCAAGCCGACGGCAGCAGCATCGTAACCGAGAACATCTTTGAGAATCGCTTCATGCATGCACAGGAACTGGTGCGCATGGGTGCGAATGTCAGGATCGAAGGCAGCCGGGCCGTGGTTCGGGGCAGAACTGCGCTGAGCGGCGCCGCGGTGCAGGCCAGCGATCTACGCGCTTCCGCGTCCCTGGTGCTGGCTGCGCTGGTTGCTGAGGGCGAAACCATTATCGACCGTGTTTATCACATTGATCGCGGCTACGAGCACATTGAAGAGAAGCTGCGTGGCGTGGGAGCGCAGATCCGGCGCATCGGCGAGCTGCTGCCGCGGCGCGTGGCCACTCCGGCTGTTGCGAGCTGACGACGTCAGCTTTGGATGCGGACAATTCGAGCGCTCTGCTACGGCATATCGTTCAGTTGCTTCAGTTTCTGCTCGGCGTTTCCCTTGATCGCGTTCCGCCGCTGCTCATTGTCCGTCGTGTCGCTTGGCAAAAGCTCTAGCGTCTTCCAGGCATTCTGTCGTGCCAAGCCGGTCTGTCCATCGGCGAGGTAGGCGTCAGCCAGGCTGTCGTAAACATTCGGCGACTTCGGATAGGCCGCCACGTTGAGCTTAAGGATCTCAATCGCGCCTTTGTTGTCTCCAGATTGCAGATGTTGGTATCCGAGAGTATTGACTGTCGCCTCGTCGAAGAGAGTGCCTTGGGTCTTCTGCTTTTGAGCGTCTTCAACCATTTGCATAACTTTGGCTGGACCGCCCGGCTCATCGATCATGTTCAACACCCGCACCTGCTGCGACGGTGCCCACGCGTCCTTTGAGGCCGGGGCACGTCCTGGCGTCGTAATCAGCGTGGTCACGTACCAGTCAACGATGAGGCGGGGAAGTTCTGGGTGTACGGAGAAGATGTCCGACCCATGGCCACCGGTTGGGTAATGAACCAATTTTTTCCCCGGGTTGGCAGTGATGCTGTACAGCCATGGAATCGCCAGAACCGTGGCAGTGAACTCGTCATCATCCGCATAGGTGAAAAGAGCGGGGACGCTGGTATCGCTGCGCAGGAATTGGCGGCCGGGGTAATCCGTGCTCCCCGAAAGCAGCACCAGCGATCTCACCTCAGGATGACGACGCGCGGTTTGAATTGAGTCGTCGACTCCGCAACTGGCGCCGCCCACACCGATCATCTCGCGAGTCACCCCGGACTGGGACTCCAGGTACTGCAAAGCTAAATCGATATCGCCGGGCAATTTTGCGAATGCCGCGGCCGCGTCGGCAGGAGACATTTTGCCGGCGCGCTCGCCGCCGCTCTCCCCGAAACCGCGGTGGTCCAGCGTCAGGACATTGATTCCGGCGGCTGCAAGTTGTCGCGCCAGGTCGTCCCAGACTTTGCGCTGGCGGTTGCATTGATGCAGCAGAAGAACTCCCGATCCCGGTTTGGCAGCGGAGAAGTAGGTGGCCTTCAGCCTGGTACCGTCAGCCGCTGTGAGATCGACGACGCGTTCGCCACACAAAGCCGGCAATGTACAGGTGAGGACAAACAGCAACACTGTGAGGATGCGGGGCGGCAGATGTTCATTCATCATGAACCTCCCTGGCGGCCATGATACAGAATCAGCCGCGCTACGCCATGCGAATGAGTCTGGATTGTGAAAGACCGGGATCACCTGCACCTGTGACCTACTTCGCAGAGTTTTCCTGCCCAATCAGGCGATTCTAGAGGCAAGGAGACATTCATGCGTGGTGACCAGAAAGTGATCGAGCAGTTGAATATCGCTCTCAGCAACGAGATGACCGCGGTTGTGCAGTACATGGTGCAAGCCGAGACTTGCGAAAACTGGGGATATGGACGGCTGGCGGGACTGACCAAGACGCGGGCCATGGAAGAAATGCATCATGCCGAGGCGTTGATTGAGCGCATCGTCTTTTTCGATGCCGTGCCCAACGTGAATGTCCCGCTGAAGCCGACGCTGGGAAGCGACGTGCGCCAGCAACTCGAAGCCGGCCTGGCTGACGAGACCAACGCCATCCGCGAATATAACGAAGCCTCCGCTATCTGCCGCGAAGCCGGGGACGCCGGCACCAAGGACTTGTTCGAGCGCCTGCTTCACGATGAGGAGCGCCACGCCGATTTCCTGGAAGCGCAACTACATTCCATCAAGGAGATGGGCATCGGCCCGTACCTGGCGCAGCAGATGGGCAAGTGAGCCAGCACGTGCGTGTGAGAACCGCTTGGGCGACCGCTTATTCAATATTTCCATCTCTATAGAGACATCGAGCCAGAATGCCCATCGCGGGGCCTGGGAGGGCCCTAGGATCGATGAAGGGGTAGCTGGAGGTATCCAGGGCCGTCTAGAACGCTGAGGCCCGCGAGAACGCCTGTAAACGCCAAATCCGGCGTTTTCCCGATCTGGAACCGGATGCGGTGGTAATTTCCGGGAGGGCGAGTAATCACGCATCGTAATCCCGGTCGATTCCCAATTTGGGACGGGGGCAGAGCCTCCCTCCGCTGACAACGGACCGGTTTCGCCCTTCGGGCCCTCTGTTGCAAGTCAGGATACTTCTCGACGATTTGGCTTGGTTGACATCCCTATGGGCCGCCCCCGAAGGGGCTCAGTTTCAATACTGCGGCCGACCCAGCGCTGAAAGCGCTGGGCTATCATCTCGCCGTCCCGCAACGCGGGACTGGATTGCTGGCTCTCCACATTCATCCGCCGACCCTGTCGTTGCTTAGTTAGGCCAGGAAGTCAACAGAGCCAGATTCATCTACCGCTTCTTCACCGCAATCACGTTGTCGTCCGGATTACGGTCGATCAGCTTGTCCACCGGATCGATTCCCGCCGTCGCTGGAATCTTATCGACCGTTACGGTGATGTCCGTTTTCTCCTGATTGATCTTGTGCTTTTGGAGATAGAGATATTTTCCATCGGCATCCAGCACGCCAATATCGATCAAGTCGTTCACCGGAATCGCGTGCTCCTGGCCCCGACCGTCGGCGCGGAACTTCTTGGCCTCAACCGTGAGGTGCACGTCATATTTGCCATCGGCGCGTTGCACGTAATCGGCGGCAACTGCGCGCTCATCGTACAGGGTGATGTTCAGGAACATGTCGTCGAACAGATATTGGTATTCCGGAGGCGTCACCTTGCGGAAGTAGCCTTCCAGATCGAGCGAGGTCGGATACGGCGGACCCTTGAAGGCAAATTCCTTCAGGAAGCCGCGGATCGCCTCATTGACCTTGTCCTCTCCGATGTAGTCCTGGAGCGCGTACATCACCATCGCGCCCTTGTTGTAGTGAATGTATCCCTGATTGGGATCGACGTTGTACAGCGGATACTCTTCGTTGCGCTCCTGTCCGCGGCCGCGGAGATACTGGTCAAGTTCGAAGCGCAGGAACTTCTGCATCGATTCCGCTCCGAAGTGGTGCTTCATCACCATCAGCGCGGTGTACTGCGCCATAGTCTCGTCGATTGAGGTAGCGCCTTGTACATATCCGGAGATGACCTGATGCGCCCACCACTGATGTCCGGTCTCATGCGCGGTCACGTAGAAGGGAAGGTCGACAGCATCAGATTTCTTGCTGACCTTGGTGATGAAGCCGATCGACTCGGAGAACGGAACGGTGTTGGCAAACGACTCGGCAAAGGTTCCGTAGCCGGGAAATTCGATGATGCGAAGTTGGTGGAACTGGAACGGGCTGAAGTTCGCCGTGCAGTAGTCCAGAGTCTCCTTCATACTCTGCATCATGTCGTCCAGGTTGAACTCGTGTCCCGGCTGGTAATAAATCTCCAGGTTGACGCCGTTCCAGTGGTCGCGGCGCACCGCGTAGCGCGCTGATTGGATGGAGTAGATGTTCAAGATGGGCGCGTCCATCTTGTAATGGAAGTAGCGCCGCCCGTTTTCCACCCATTCCTTCTGCAAATATCCAGGCGCGATCGCGATCTGATCTTCACTGGTGCTGAGAGTAACGTCCAGATTGATCCAGTCGGCGTCGAAGCTGACGCTGTTGTATTGCCGCGCGGCCAAGTCATCCGGCTTCGATAACCGGCGCACGTTCTCCAGCCCATGCTTGTGGCGCGTGCTGTCGTCGGTCAATTCGATCTCGGGTGCATACCCGATGTAGGGAAGATACCGATCGTTGACGAAGCTCCCGTTGCGCACAATGTCAGTGTTGGGCTGCGAATTCTCGAAGCCCGGATTGTCGTACTGCAGTGAGAAATCAAGTTGAATGCGGCCATGCGGCGGCAACGGCGCCGGAAGTTTGTAAAGATAAAAGCCGAGCGAGGGGTCTTCGATCAGCGCAGTCTGCCCGCCCGTGAAGCTGAGGCGGTCAATCCGAATGTGGGGTACAGGCCGCGGGATGAGATCGACTGGCTGGACGGTCACGGCAATCCGGTCGATATCTCACGTTCGTCCTGTTCTCCAGCCACATCGTGCCATGGGCGGAGACCGAACGCTTCTCCGGGTAGATGTCGATCTGGGTCGTTACGTCGGTAATTCTCGGTTGCGGCAGCGACCAGTATTGCCGGTACTTCTTCTCGTACTGGGCGCGCCCTTCGTCGATATTGCGGGCGGTGCGATAGGGATTGAGTACGTGCGTGTTGTAGAAAATGTAGCCGCCGACGCCCAGCATCAGCACGACACAAACCGTGGCGCCGGCCATGGTCACTCGCGAGAACCTTGCGGCAGCAAGACTCATCCGCACGCGCCAACTGCTCTCCGTCCCTCGTACCCAGAGCAAATTGGTGAAGATTGCCAGCAGCACCGCGGCAAGTGCCCAGTACACCCGGATCCAGAAAACCGGTGCCAGGTAGGGGCCATAGCCGTTCATGTCGGAGTAAATGAGCTGTGGCGACTGGCCGAAGCGATAGAGGTAGTCCTCGAAGCCCGCCGGCGGCAGCGCTAGCGTTGCGATGAGGTACAGGACCATCACAAAGTGGCCCAGATATTTCTGGTTGACCAGCGTCTGTACGAACATCGCCAGCACACAGAAGATCCAGAGCTGGGTCAGGCGGTTGAGAAAGAGTTCGCGGAGGTAGAGGCCGAGCTCGAAGTGGTAATAGCCTTGCGCGACTTGCACGACCAGTCCTGAGGCCATGATCAGCAGCACCACAATGACCTGTACCAGCATCAGCGCAAATAGCTTGGAGCAGAACAGCACCCAGCGCTGCATCGGCAGCGCGTCCATCACCTGGTTGAGTTGGGCGTCGCGTTCCCGCCAAACCAGCTCGCCCGAATAGAAAATGATGATGGCAAACGCAAAGATGGCAAAGCCGCCGGATGCCAGCAGCAACATCTGGTTGGTGACGGGCCACGTCCTGCTGGCCTGCGGATTGTTGATGCCCGCGGCTGACAACATCGAGAACAGGAATCCGGCCAGCATCAGCACCACAAAGAAAACATTCTTGGTGGTCTCGCGGAATTGGATTGCGGTGAGCGAGAACAGCTGCCGGAACGACGCCGCCCCGGAGAACGTGGGATGCGCGATAGGCGGCGAATCCGCAGGTCGAATCGTCTCCTTCTCCTCCACCACCTGGCGCCGTTTGCCGGTCGCCGCCGGATAGGCGAACGAGAACTTCGCGTACGTAAATGCAAGGAAGATGGCTCCCACACCCAGCCACAAGGCGCGGTTCGCCAGCAGAATGCCCTGCAACGGGATCAGCTCCGTGTTGCGCTGGAAGGCCGTCCAGTAGCGCGTCATGTGATCGATGGCCGCGCCGCCCAGTGGATCGGCTAACGCCGCGCGGGTGCTCACCGTTAAGGCAGTGCCGGAAACCTGGCTGACCGTGAAGTAGCCGATCAGCACCAGCACGCTGGCGACGTACACGGGCAGCATTTTTCGTGACAATGCAGCCAGCGCGAAGAAAATCGCCGTCAGAAACAGAAGGTTCGGCCAGACGTTAATGATGTACGGCTGAAAATACGCCGCAACCACTTGCGGTCCCAGCCGCGTCTGGTCGATCCACGGCATTACCGTGCCAACCCAGGCACCCACACCCACGCTGCTGAAGATGAAGACCTGCAACACGAAGGCAGCGAGAAAGCGGCCGCCAAGATAGTCGAGTTTGGTAATGGGCGCGGTGTAGAAAAATGGCGTGGAATTGCTGTCGATGTCCTGGTATGTCGCCTGACCCGCAATCGCGGCGGTGATGACGATGCCGAAGAAACTGATGTAGGTGATGATGGAGTTCAGGGCATACGGCGAATTCACCAGGACCTTGCCGCCGGTGCCAAACTCGACACTGCCGCCAGCGAAGGCGCCGCCGGATAATAAGGTGAACAGGCAGCCCAGTACCGCAAATACAATGAAGTAAACGTAGGTCGAGATGCGCCGCAGGCGCTGTTGAAGCTCGAAGAGAAAAATGCTAATCAGCATGGCGTCAGTTGGCCGTGCCCTGGGTGAAGCCACGGATGGTCGCGAAGTAAAGGTCTTCGAGGTCGGGAACGATCGGCTCAAAGCCCGGCTCGGGAAGGTCATCCTGCAACACATGCAGCAGCGTCCTGCCGGCAAACAGCCTCATGGAGATGACGCGAAAGCGCTGCTGATAGTCCGGTACCTCCGTGCGCCCAATCGCCTTCTTCCACACACGACCGTTGAGTGCTTCAACCAGCGTGGTGGGATCGCCAGCGGCGTGGACACGTCCCTGGTGAATAATTGCCATATTGCGGCACAGGTCGCTGACGTCGGAAACGATGTGCGTCGAGAGAATGACGACGACATTTTCGCCGATGGCGCTCAGCAGGTTATGGAAGCGCACGCGCTCTTCGGGATCGAGGCCCGCAGTAGGCTCGTCGACGATGATGAGCCGGGGATTGCCGAGCAGCGCCTGCGCAATGCCGAAGCGCTGTTTCATGCCGCCCGAGTAGCTTCCCAAGGGCTTGTTGCGATGCTCCCACAGGTTCGTCTGCCGCAGTAGGGCCTGCACAACCTCGCGCCGCTCACCGGCGTTCTCGATTCCTTTTAGCTCGGCAAAGTGGGAGAGCAGATTTTCCGCCGTGACCTTGGGATACAGCCCGAACTCCTGCGGCAGATAGCCGAGCAGTTTGCGGACTTCGTCCTTCTGACGCAACACGTCGATGCCGTCCAACCGTCCGGGGTCCCCGGAAGACGCCGCCTTTGCGTCTTCTGGGGTGGTGAGGCGCGCGCTGCCGCTGTCAGCTTCCTGCAGCGTGGCCAGCGTTCGCATCAATGTGGACTTGCCGGCTCCGTTGGGGCCAAGTAGTCCGAACATGCCTTGAGGAATGGACAGCGAGACGTCCTGCAACGCCTGCGTCCCGTTGGGATAGCGCTTGGAGAGGTTTTCGATTTGTAGTTGCATCAGCCTGCCTGCAATCTTTAATACGAAAACTACGAGAAAAGGTTCCGTGATGGTAAGGCGTTATTCCGGCCGGAGACTTCACCGGGAGCAGAACCGCGATCCGAAACCAGAAATTGGCCAGGACGACCGAAAGTCTTTTTCACACCAGGTTCTTCGGCGGCAGAAAAAAATGCGGGGCGATCTCGAAAAACCGCCCCGGCTATAGTTAATCGGTATGGGTGATGCACTCATCGGTGAGTAAGGTATCTACTGCGGAGTGAACTCGAAAATCATGCCGCAGCCGCTTTGAATGCATCGTAGAACGCCGCCCCCAACCGTGCTGTAAAAGTTCCCTTGGGGATCCTGGATCAGCCCGGCGTAAGGCACTCCACCATTCACCCCGCCCTCGAAGTTGTACTCAGTGGTGAACGTCCCGTCCGTAGTCATTTTGAAAATCGTGCCTTGATTGTGGGTGCCTCCGCCAGCGGCCGTGCCCCACAGGTTGCCCTGGGCGTCGAACATAAGTTCATTGGGAGCGGCACCGTCGGGGCCGTGGAAGGTGTGCAGTATGGTCTCCTGCCCGCTGGGAGCTACTTTAAAGATTATGCCGCAGCCAAAAGCGGGACAGGCTGCCGCGTCACCTCCCTCCGACGTGCTTCCGTAAATGTTTCCCTGTGCGTCCAACACTACCGATCCGGGCAGGTAACCATCGGGCGCGCAGGTGAAGTTATGGAGCACGGTGAAGCCCCCGCCAGTGTTTCTCATCTTGTAGACAACGCCGCAGTCATTGCTGCCGCCCTGACCAGCGGTGCCATAGAGGTTTCCTGCACCATCGGACGCAACGCTCCCTTGCGGTAAGGCTCCATCGCTATAACTGAAACCATGCAGGATAATATCGCTTCCCACCCCAGCTTTAGACAGAGCGAATACCGTGCCGTAACCGTTGTCGCCGCCAGGGCCTCCGCCAAAGGTAGTGCCGTAGATTATGCCCGTGGTCGCATCCCGGAGGAGGGTAAACTGCGGGCCCAGACCGTCGTTAGGGGAAGAAGGAAAGGTATGCAGGACGGTAAACCCTCCTGACGGAGTTATGCGGAACAAGGTGCCGTTATCATGCAGACCACCTATCGATGCCACGCCGTATAAATTGCCGTCTGGATCAGGGATGAGGGAGCCCCAGGTTGCGTTGGGCCACCCATCTGCGCCGCCGGTAAAGGTGTGCAGAACGGAGAGCTGGCCGTTCGGAGCCAGCTTGTAGACGGTGCCACAGCCATAGTCATTACAGTCGTTACGGTTGCCCGCCGTATTGGTTATGCCATACAGATTTCCGGAAGAATCACGGTAAACCCCGGCATTCGGAAAGCCGCCGTCCGTTCCACCCTGAAAGGTATAGAGGATGGTGTAGGTCTGCGCTGCCGCCGCCTGCGCAGCAAATGTCAACAGCAATACGGCCGCAAGGGCTGCGATGGCGGCGCGGCCGAAACGCGACGCTTCGCTTCTAGACTGCTCTCGAGTAACCATTCTGATCTCCTTACCGCAATTTCCAGATTAGGTACGACCCTGGGATTAGGGCCGTTTGGCGTGCCCACTCCCGCCCGCACTTTATACGACCGAAGAACAGAAGACAAAGGACAACGTGGGCCGACACAAAACTTTTACAACTCAGATCTCCAAGATGGGACAAGCGAGCACGGGAGCGGTGGGGCATTCGAAAACGCCGCTCAAGAACATGGCCAGCCGGTACTGGTAGCATTTACAAAACTTATGTTTTCTTAACAAAGGCCCGGTTTGCCGTATGTTTAGGTAGTAGTAGGTGCAAATGCGTAGCTTAGTACGATCGAAGGTCTTGGGTGCGATTGCCCCCACGCTGGTTGCTGCCGTGTTGTTGATTGCTGGTTCGCATGTCTTGTTGGGGCAGCAAGCTGACGGCGCACAGCAGGCGGGCGCCGCGAAGAAAGCGCGGGTAGTCGGAGTCGTCAAGTCGGTGAGTGGCAATACCGTGACGTTGACGACCGATGCCGGCACCGAGATCAACCTCGCCATCCAGCCAACAACCCGATTAATGCGAATGGCTCCGGGTCAGACCGACCTCAAGACCGCGACAGCGATCCAGTTGAGCGACGTGCAAGTTGGGGATCGCATGTTGGCTGGTGGAACCGCTTCCGACGACGGCAAGTCGGTCAATGCGACGTCAGCGGTGATCATGAAGAAGTCCGACGTCGCCGAGAAGCAGCAGCATGATCGCGAGGAGTGGCAGAAACATGGGACGGGCGGAGTGGTCAAGGCGGTCGATGCAAGTACCGGCACGATCACCCTCTCCACAGGGACATTGGGAGCGCCGAACACGTTGGCCGTGAAGGTCTCGAAGGACACGATCATCCGCCGTTACGCGCCCGATTCGGTGAAGTTTGACGATGCCAAGCCGGGTACGCTCGACCAGGTTAAGCCCGGCGATCAGCTTCGCGCTCGTGGCGCCAAGAGCGAAGACGGCAAAGAGATGGCTGCAGCGGAGATTGTGTCAGGGACATTCCGCAGCATAGCTGCCGCGGTGATTTCCACGGATGCGGCGAACAACACTATCACCGTCACCGATCTGGCGAACAAGCGCCCGGTGACGCTGAGGATTGCGCCTGACTCGCAGATGCACCAGTTGCCGGCGATGTTCGCGCAGCGCATCGCCATGCGCCTCAAGGGCGGGACGCCCGCCGGCGCAGGAGGAGCATCCGCGGCCGGAGGACCTGCGCCGCGAGCGCAGGGCGGGGAAGGGCATCCTGGCGGCGATGCTGCTCCTGGGGGTACGCGGACGGGCGGGCCGCCTGACTTCCAGCAGATGCTGAATCGCATGCCTGCCGTGACTCTGAGTCAGTTACAGAAAGGCGACGCGCTGATGATCGTGGCCACAGAAGGCGCGGCGGATTCGCCGTCGCAAGTCATTATTTTGCTCAGTGGCGTCGAGCCGATCCTTACTGCCACCTCGCCCGCCGCGGCCAGCACCATTCTGTCCCCCTGGAACCTCTCTACCAGCGCAAATGCGGGAACGGGAGACGCCCCGTAGAGGAATACATACAGCAACAATACTGCTTTGTTTCATAAAGGTTTTGATACTTCAAATGCGTTCGTGTGCCATCGTATTTTTATTGCTTTCAATCACCTTGGGCTCCGTCTCCGCGCAGACTTCATCGGGAAGCTTGCGCGGCAAGATCACCGATCCCTCCGGCGCGGTGGTTCCGCAAGCGACGGTGACGGCCACCGGCGCAGATGGCAAGACCGCGACCGTTCAGAGCAATCACGACGGAATCTACGAGATCCGGGGACTCGCGCCGGGTTCCTACACGGTAACCGCCGTCGCCAAAGGCTTTGCCTTGGATACGGAAGCGGACGTGCAAATTAATCCCAGACAGACACAGGACTTCGACATCCAATTACAGATTGCGGTCGAACAGCAACACGTCGAGGTGCAGGAAGAATCGCCCACGGTGGGGGTGAGCCCGGAAAACAGCGCGGGGACGATCGTGCTCAAAGGTAAAGATCTGGACGCGCTTTCTGACGATCCCGATGAGCTGCAATCGGAGCTTGAGGCGTTGGCTGGACCTTCCGCGGGCCCTAACGGTGGCCAGATTTACGTCGATGGCTTTACCGCCGGACAACTCCCGCCGAAGTCGGCCATCCGCGAAATCCGCATCAACCAGAATCCCTTCTCGGCCGAGTATGACAAGCTCGGGTATGGAAGAATCGAAATCTTCACCAAGCCGGGAACCGACAAATTTCACGGACAACTCCTGGTGAACGGCAATTCGTCGGCGTTCAATTCCCTGAATCCGTTCATCACCTCGACGCCCGGTTACTATTCAGAAATCTTCAATGGCAATGTCAGCGGCCCTATCGATAAGAACGCGTCATTCTTCTTCACCGTTCAGCAACGGGACATCGACAACGTCAGCGTGATCTCAGCGCAGGTGCTGGGACCGGGCAACATCATCACTCCTTACAGTGCCGCAGTGCCCAGCCCATCGAGGCGGCTCAACATCAGTCCGCGGGTTGATTTCCAGCTCAGCCCGAAAAACACATTGACTATCCGCTATCAGTACTCGCAAAACATGCAGGACAACGGAGGGATTGGGGCATTCTCTCTAGCTTCCACGGGCTACAACTCCAATAGCACTGAAAATACGGTGCAGATCACCGACACCCAGATCATCAGCCCAACGATGGTGAATGAGACGCGCTTCCAGTACATCCGGGACAGCGACAATCAAATTCCCCTGAGTTTGGATCCCACGCTCGTAGTGCAGGGAGCTTTTACCAGCGGCGGAAGTTCTTCCGGCACCACGGCCAGCAATCAGGACCATTACGAATTACAGAATTTCACCTCCATCGCGCACGGTAAACACTTCATCAAGTTCGGCGGAAGGTTGCGCGGGACGCTGTTCTCCAGCAACGAGAATTCGGGCTTTAACGGTGCGTATAACTTTTCCTCATTGAATGCCTACCAGATCACAGTTAACGGATTAGAGCAGGGCTTGACCCCGGCAGAGATTCGCGCGCTGGGTGGCGGCGCCAGCCAATTTACTCTGGTGGCGGGGCAACCCCTTTCCGACGTGTCGATGATTGACGTGGGTCTCTATGCGCAGGACGAGTGGAAGATCCGTCCCAATATCACGCTCAGCTATGGTCTGCGATACGAGACACAGACCGGCATTCCTTACGAAGGCAACTGGGCGCCGCGGGTGAGCTTGGCGTGGGGCTTAGGACACAGCAAGACCGCGCCGAAGACAGTGCTGCGCGGCGGCTACGGAATCTTCTACGATCGCTTCTCCTACGATTACATCCTGCAGGCCGAGCGCTACAACGGCATTACCCAGCAGCAATATGTTGTCGCCAATCCCAATTTCTATCCGCTGATTCCGACGCCGGCGCAGCTGGCGACACTCGCTACCAACTCGCCGACGACCTATCAGGTGCAGAACAACCTGCACGTGCCTTACACCATGGAAGCGGCATTCAGCGTGGAGCGGCAAGTCACCAAGAACGCCACGGTGTCAGTCACCTATTTGAACTCGCGCGGCGTGCATCAGCTGTTCTTGCGTAATGCCAATGCCCCTTTGCCAGGGACGTATCCGCCCAGCGGCGTCACGCCGCTCGGCAATAACGACAATATTTACCAGTACAACTCCGGCGGTGTCTTCGAGCAGAACCAGCTGATCACGAACGTACGATTCAGTCTTGGGAACAAGATTTCGCTCTTCGGCTTTTACGCGCTGGGCTTTGCCAATAGCGATCTCGGTTCCGGCGGAGGAGCCGCCGTTGTAGCTGGTGGTGGCGGGTTTGGCGGAGCATTCGGCGGTGGCGGCGGAGGTTCTCCGCAGTTTTTGATGAACTCCTACGATCCGATGGAGGACTGGGGACGCGCCGCGTTCGACGTCCGCAACCGAGTCTTTGTCGGCGGGACGATTTCTCTGCCCTATGCGTTTCGTCTGAGCCCGTTCATTATCGCGGACTCAGGCGCGCCATTTAACATCATCGTTGGGCAGGACCTGAACGGGGACTCGATTTTCAACGATCGCCCCGCGCTGGCTTCCACGCCGGGGCCGGGCGGCAAAGTTTACGTTACGCCTTACGGCACGTTCAATACCGTGCCACTTCCTGGCCAAATCATCACTCCCATCAACTATGGCGCTGGGCCGCCTTTGTTCACGCTAAACCTGCGACTGAGCAAGACTTTCGGGCTGGGACCGAAGCTGGAAAAAGGCGCCTCAAGCGGCCCTGCGGGCGGGGGCCCTGGCGGCGGAGGTCGCGGCGGCGGAGGTGGTGGACTCGGAGGCCGGGGATTGGCTGGGGGCGGTGGCAGCCCATTCACCTTCGGCAACGAAACCAGTCACAAATACAACCTGACCTTTAGCGTCAGCGCACGCAACCTGCTGAACAACGTGAATTACGCTCCGCCTATCGGCAATTTAAACTCACCTCTGTTCGGTACTTCGAACGCGCTGGCGCCTGCACCGTTTTCGTCCGGTTCCGCAAACCGGCGAATCGATCTGCAGATGGTGTTCTCGTTCTAGTAGCTTTGGTTCCGGCCCGAGATCACTTCTTGTCTTCCATCAGGCGTACGACGATGCGATCAATCGTATCAAGAGCCTTCTTGGTGGGCATGTTGTTATTGTTGGTCATCACCGAGAACGCGATGTGGTCGCCCGACTGCGTGGTGCCATAACCGGCCAGCGAATACACATGAGTCAGCGAACCTGTCTTGGCGTGGACGACGCCCGCGGCGGCGGTATTGCGGAAGCGATCTGCAAGCGAACCATCAATGGCAGCGATGGGAAGGGTATCGTTATACGCCTGTCCCCAGGATTGGCGTCGGCAGTACTGCAGTAAGATCACAATTGCTTGCGGCGTGACCAAATCCTCGCGCGACAGTCCCGAGCCATCATAAAAGACGAACTGGTCGGCTTTGACGCCGGCGTTCACCAGAAAGCCGCGCATCACTTCAAGTCCGGCCTCGATCGATCCGGATGTGCCCTTTTCCTTGCCCAAAAGGCGCAGCATCAACTCCGCGTGGAGGTTCTGACTGACCTTATTAATCACGCGTAGGTCCTGGGTGACGGGCTGCGACTGATAGCTGGCCAACACCAAAGGAGAGAGATTCGGTGGACGCGACGCATCGCCGCCTCCCGATGCGATGGACGTCACACTGAAGGTCTGGGTGGAAGCCAACTCCGTGTGATGAGTTCGTGAGCGTCCATAGATCGTGACCCCGCGCTGCTCCAGCAACTGGCGAAACAGCCGCGCGCTGAAATCGGCGGGATCGTCGATAGCCAGGGCCTCGCCGAAACCGGGATCGTCCTGGGGGATGTTGCCCCAGAAGGTCAGCTGATTGGAACCGGGCTCACGGTTGATGGAAACCGTCCGCGGCCCGCTTCCCTGTGGCGTCGTCATAACGCGGTTATCGATTTTGTAATACTCGGGAAAAGGTGTGATGCTGAGGAAAGCGCGCTCGCCTGGCCGGTCAGCCGGCATGATATTTACGAAGATGACGTTGTCATTGATGGTGAGCGCCGACACTGGAGCGCCCCACTCGCGCGCCAAGTCATCCTGCGACCAGCCCTCGTCATAGCGCTCCCAGACGAAATAGGAATCGTCGGCCACTACGTCGCCGTCCACATACTTTAACCCGTGCTGCACTAGCTGGTCGGCCAATCCCTGGAGCACCTGAATGGGCGGCGCCTTGCGCTCGGTGTGCATGTTATAAGGCAACGCGCGACCGGAAAGATTGGGATCGCCGCGTCCAACCAGCACAAGATCGGAGTTCAAGCGACCGTACCTGTCCAGGGTGCCGAGGGTCTCCACTGTGGTCTTGAAGCGGTAGTCCGGTCCGATCAGGGCGAAAACTGCGGCGGTGGTAAAAAGCTTGGCGTTCGATGCAGGGGTAAAAAGCTTTTCCTGGTTCAGCGCGGCGATGGTCTTGCCGCTGTCGAGGGAGACGGCATAGACTCCCCAGAACCCGCGGACGCTATCAGGATCGTCGAGAATCGCACGAATGTCATGAGTTAAATTTCCGGCAGACTGTGGCTTGTGATTAGTGCCGGCAAAGGCAGGAGTCAGTAGCGCAACCCCGCTGATCAGCGTGACGAAATAACGGACCCGGAACATAAAACTACTCTCCCGATAATAGCATCGACCGGCAAGCCATTTGGTTGAGTTTTGGCGCTTTCGTTCCGCGAAGGGGCCGTCGCGCACCGCTGCCAGTTACAATCCCGGAATGCGACCTCGCTACCGATGGCAACTGCGCTCCCGGTTCCTTGATCTGGGCGAGCGCACTCTCGTCATGGGGGTAGTCAACGTAACTCCCGACTCGTTTTCCGACGGCGGGAACTTTCTTGCTCCGGAGAAAGCGGTGGAGCATGCCATGCGCTTGCTGGACGAAGGGGCTGACATTCTTGACATTGGCGGAGAATCGACCCGTCCGGGAGCCCTTGTCGGCGGCGAAGAAATGCCAGGTGATGGCCTGCCAAAGCCCATGGTTAGCGCGGAAGAAGAGTTGCGCCGGGTCATGCCGGTGCTGGAAGGCGTTCTGCGAGCGCGTCCAGACGCGGTGATCTCGGTGGACACCTACAAGGCCGCCGTGGCCCGGGCAGCTGTCGCTGCCGGAGCGGAAATTGTCAATGACGTCAGCGCTTTGCAGTGGGATTCGCAGATGGCGTCGGCGTGTGCCGAACTGGAATGCGGCGTCGTGCTGATGCACACGCGTGGCAGGCCCAGTCAATGGCGGAACTTGCCACGCGATCCCAATCTGGTTTCGCTGGTGGAACGAGAGTTGGCGGATCGTCTGCAGGTTGCCGTGGAGTGTGGTGTCCGAGCGAGCCGTATTGTCATTGATCCCGGTTTTGGGTTCGGCAAGAACTTCGAAGAGAACTACCCGCTCCTGGCTCATCTCGCCCAGTTGCACCGACTCGGAGTTCCGTTGTTGGCAGGGACCTCGCGCAAGTCCTTTATTGGCCGCACAATAGGCCGGCGATCTGGGGAGGATGCTCCAGCCTCAGCCCGGCTGTTCGGGTCGGTTGCCGCGATGGTGGCCAGCATACTGAACGGAGCTCACATCGTTCGCGTGCACGACGTGAAACCAGCTGTCGAAGCGGCGGCGATAGCCGACGAAGTTCTGGCCGCCGGCCTGGAGCTTCACCCATTACCGTTGCCCGGTAGAGACGCCTCGAAGCCCCAGTGAGTGAACTTGGGAATCGCTGTTCGCCACTTCCTGATTGAGTAGATCTTGACAGGTGCGAGCTGGGCCGCGGTTACTTTGCGGCTCGAAAGTAACATCGCCCGATGTTACTTTCGTGCATCGACTAGGTACTTTCCGCTGCACTTTGGTACTAGGGACAAGGGATACTTCGAACAACTCCTGAATTGCACATGTTTCGGAATAACAGCGGACTGCGCTCGCGAGCCGCCTGGAAAAGCCTGCGTCAGGAGCAAGGAGATTCAAAGATGACATCCGGATGTGCCATTTTCCCCTGGATATCTGCCGCAACAGCCTGTTGGCAAAGGCGAAAGCTCTGCCTGGCACTATTAGTTTTTGGGATTCTCGCCGCGACGCCATTACTTGCCACCGTCAATTCCGGTGAGATCATTCCGAGCTCTGTAACGGCGACGATCGGTAGCACCTTTGACCCTGTGAACGGAGTTTCGGTTACTTTCCAATGGCAGACGGTTCACCCGGGCAACTCCATCGTAGTCATCGAGAACGATCTTGATTACCAGGGCAATGACAATTCCTCGTCCCGGCAAATCGTTCAGAACGACTACGTGTACAACCATGTCGTGGTCGTGGATCACTTCCCGGCATACAGCATTAACCCGACCTGGGGTTTCTATGTCGCAAGCCAGGTAAACTATGGACGCTGTGGTAACGCAAGGCAGGCCGTCTGTCTCGTCTGGGCGACCTATCCTGGACCGCCGGTTCCCGGCTGCAATCAGGATTCCCCTCCTTATTGTTATCTTCCCTTGCCGGCTCCGCCTGCAATGTACCCGACCGCTCCTACCAATCCCACCGGGACCCTTGTCTTCAGCATGTGGCCGGTCGGAGGGCAGAACGTCTATCAAGGCGATCCCACGCAATCGCCGGCTTGCACTCCTACCGCGAAGAGTTCGCGCGAGTGTAACGATCTTTACGTTGCAACCCAGACGAATCTGCTGAGCGGCTCGCCGCAGGCCATCGTGCTCATGCAAAGTCCTCAGATTACAAACCTGGATACAGGCCAGGTTGTCACCAACAACAGCATCACGGCCCAGTATCTTTGCGACCTGGACGCTCCCTATAACCCCCCTCCGCAGGGGTGGGACGGAGACTATAATTCTTCCAACGAAGCCTGTTCCAACGGGGCGGTCTACACTACCAACACCACCGTGCGACTGCGGGTGAATTCCCAGGCCGTGCCCGGGCATTATCAATTTGCCGCTTTCTTCCAGGGCCAACTGAACGGCGTAAACACCGGCAATGGAACTCAGATGACCTACAATTTCACGGTGTTGCCAACCGCGTCCTTTACGGCGACCCCACCCACAACATTTCCCGCCATTCCGGGACGCTCTACCTGGGAAAATAACATGGTCAACTGGAGCGCTCCTCCAGGCTCCGACAACGCGGATTTCTGGTGTACTAACGTTACCGATACCGACCCATGGTGGAGCCTCGATAACGGTAATTTCTCAGGATGGATGGATATTCCTGCCGGCATTTATTTTGAAGCATGGAACTATGACGGCGGTCGTGTCTACCAGCAGGTGTTGGACTATGACTCGGACATCATAAACCCGGGCAATCAGAACGATCCTCCCATTTGGAATCGCTGCGGCTCGCTTGCGATGGAGCCGTATAAAGACACCGTAATCGGGACGGCCGGCGGATTCACCCAGGAGCCCAACCAATTCCCCTTTGGCCTGGCCATGAACTATATGCGTACGGGCGATCCTACGTACCAGGACGCCGTCTATCTCTTGGCCTTTAATCCAGCATACTTCTACTGGTTTAGCGGAAGCGTTTACGCCGAAAGCGTTCGCGTGAGCGCCTACATGATGGATGACCGTCTGGCCAACGAAATCATTGGTGCGCCGCGAGACACAGCATTTATGCTGCGCGCGGTCGACGTCATGCTGGGGTATCTCGATCAGAGCTACAATCTTAATTTCAGCAACCCGAACCAGCAGGAATACAATATCCATCCCTTTATGGTCGGCCTTGCCATGGAAGCGCTAATAACCTACTACGAACTCGATCTGGCTGAAGGAAACACGCCAGACGCCAGGATCCCGCTGGAGATCCAGAAGGTTTTAGACTGGTGGCAGGCTACTCAATATGTTTCCAACCAACATACCTTGGCCTACGGCGCCTATGATGTTCCACCGAGGAATCCCCAGCTCGTCCCGGGCACCCTGTACTCGGCGACGGAGCTGAATGACCTGGTGGCTACTGCCTACGCGTGGTACTGGTACAAGACCAATAACACCACTTACTTGAACGAAGGCGATGACCTTTTCTCCCATGTATGGAAGAGCGCCGGCGGTCAAACCCTCGGAGGGAATGGCGGCTGGACTTGGTCGGTGAAGGAATACAACCAGGTCTATAAGTGGAGTTTCGACTATGTACGGTGGAGATCGGGCGCGAACCCAGACGGTACGCAGCCGCCTGTGGAAACCGTGCTGGCTTCACAGAATCCCTATAGCGGACCGTTAACGGACTACACCACGCCAGTTCAATTCTTCTGGACGCCGGCCCAGAATGGCCAGGTGGCCGCTATTGATCCAAAGCTCTCCGATTCTACTAACACGGTAACGGTCACCGCTACGACCGCTACAATTAACCTCAATGTCTTTAAGCCAAACACCACGATGCAGGTCTGGTATGGGACTGCATCTCCTCCCAGCTGCAATAGTGAGCACCCGGCGCCACCCTACTGCATGCAGCCGTTTCCCAACTTTGGCTACCTCCAGATGCTGAATGCGAGTTATCCCTATCAATCAACGATCACGACGGGAGTACCGGACGTGGTAGCTTTGAGTCAGGGAATACCCAACATCTACGACGAAACCGTAACTATCACAGGGCTGTCACCGAATACCACGTATCACTGGCGACCGTTGACAACCGATTCCTTGGGGAATATGGCAGCGTTCACCGATGAAATGTTCACTACTTTGTCACAGCGATGAAAGGTTTATTATTTTGTCGCGGTAGTCTGGTTGAATAACTATTGGGATGGATCCATGGCAGAGCCGGCATGGATCCATCTCAAACTAAGGTGAACTAATTGTGATGATTTGCTTCGGGAATAATTAGCAGCAGAGTCTTGCGTGGCGAACTTGCCGAACCGCTATTCCGGTGCCACGTCCAAAACAACACTCTTACGCCTTGGTAGCAGGGCTGCAAGTCCGGTTAACCAGCCTTCGAACTCTTCATCGCCGAGTCCGTTCTGATCAAGCAGGCGAGGTAAACGAAACGGGTCGCCGCTCTGGGTCGCCAAGCCGTGGACGCAGGTTGTCGCCGATTGAACCCCAGCTTCTTTCAGCCAGGGGATGAAGTCGTCGCGGATCGCGCCACTGGGATAACAGAAATGCACATAATTTCCCGGTCCAGCCATCTCTGCAATAAGGTCGCGATTCTGCTCGACCTCGCCGATAAATCGAAGACGATCCAATGGCGTGCGATGCCGGTGAGTATGCAGTTGAAAGTCGACTCCTGCTCGGGCCATCGCTGTTACCTCCTCCGGCTTCATAAGCTGAAAAAGACGTTCAGTGCAAAAGGCTGAATAGTCGAAGCCTATGCTCGCGGCAAATGCCGCGGCCAGATCATCTTTTTGTTTTCCGGAAAGGTCTTGTTGTTTGGCGTACTCGTCGATCCTCCTGAGGAATGAGGTTCGGTTGGCCTCGGTCCGTAAGTCAAGCTCCTCCGGCAAATAGGAAAACGTATGGTTCTCGATGACCTTCGACTGGAGCTTCCACATCATATGTGCCAGCGCAAAACGGAACAAAGGCCGGCTGAAAAGACAATAATAGGTCGTCAAGTAAACAGTTGCCGGAAATCCATGCTTTTGCAAGATTGGGAAGGCGTGAAGAGGAAAATCCGCCCAGCCATCGTCGAACGTTATTGCCACACTACGTGGTGGAAGTTGTCCCTTGTGCAGAAGCCGCAAAGCTTCGGACAGGTCGAGTACTCTGCAATCCTGATTGCGCCAGGATCTCCATCCGGCGCGCGAATATGGCAGGCGGCATGAACATTTCCGGATGGGATCCATGTTCTTCTCCCATGGAGACGCCGTGATAGCAAAGGATCAGCAAACGCTGCCGGCGCCAATTACTACTCGCTACCACCCGCGCCAGCCCCAGACCATTGGTTGCCAGCAGTGCCCGCTTGATTCGCCGCAGTCCATTCATAGATACGCACGTTAGCCGAGAGGATTACTTGATGCCCTTGGAAAGTAGACCTTTGACAATCGCATGATTTACATCACATCAATCAGGTTGACCTCGTTGCTTCTCTGATCGTTATGGCGCCGAATCGTACTTTCCGAATAATACTATTCTGGTACTTAAAACCTGCTTTTTCTATCGCTCGCCGACACGTCCGATTGCCGGATGGAACGGCAACATAAACGAAATTAATATTTTCGCCTGACGCCGCGTCACTCAGGATATGTTTAACCGCACGCGAGCCAAAGCCCTGCCCTCGATGCGAAGGACGGGTCCAAATCTGCTGCAGTAAGGCCGAATTAGGCGGATACTCGTACGTGTGCTGCACTTCAGGAATATATGACTTACCGATTTGAGAAGTGAGCCACCCATAGCTGACGAGCACTTCACTATCGGTGATGGAATAAGAGTGCAGTCCAGATTCAATGTTCGACATAGCGCCGCTGAGGAAGTCGCGTTTGGACGGGCCGCCTGTATCAGCAGGTTCATACTTCAACAGGTCCGGCAAACTATCTCGGCGCATTGTGTCGCTGGATGTTGGGACCCTGTTCGTCTGGGCACGATAAAGGCGTATCTCGGTAGAACTCCAGACTCGGTTCCTAATAGATCCGAATAGGGAACGCAGTGCGCGAATCGGGTCGTCTGCGAAAGACCGCCAGCGCGATAGTCTCTTCTTATCCAGATGAAGGATGCCGGCTATTCTCTTTGCGGCCGAACGGAGGCTCGAAGCTATCCGGTGTCGCACCCATGCCTTCCTGTCTAGAAAAATGGATAAGTCATAAGCTTCATCATAGCGAGTTGCCCGGTCTTCCTTATAGGCGTCTCCTCCCGGCGTGAGATCCAAGCTGGAATATCCTTCTTCGTGCAGCAATAATCCGAGATGCAGAATGTGTAGCTTGCCCGGAGAGTGCGCGGCTAGAAAAGGAGAGTGTCCCACTACGCCCAACATTACTTCGCGTTTGTTGCGAATGCCGATATGGGCGGCAACCAACTTCTGTCCTAACGTCATGACAGTGACATGGAGTAACCCGTCCTGAGCCATCAACGATAGGTAGAACGCACGCTTTCTGGGGTCTTCGCGGAATGGGCAGCTCCCGTGGACGGCGCCAGTCCGGAAGTCGCAGAAATCGATAATTTCGTCATAGTAAGCATCGAGTTCGTCAGGGGTGCGCAGCTCCAGGAAACTTAGAGGGCTGTCGGCCTGAAGTTTTTCCAGTCTGCGCCGGTTTTTTTTCTTACTAAGCGAGTCGCGGACAGCTTCTATATTGTCCACGGTAAGGAGCGGGCGTTGCACTGTGCGAAGTGTGCTTCTGCGGTTCCACCCGGCCTGTAACCATTCCAAGGGTGTGCCCGGAGGGAGGTAAGTGAAAGACAGGGAGGAAAACCCGGATTGATGCAGACGATCCAGGGCCTCGGCAATGAATGTCTGCTCACCCGGCAAGGCCAGCCAAACGTTGTATTCGGCCTGGTGCGCTCCGGCAAAGGTGAGTTTGCCGCTGGCGCGTTCGGTAGCCAGAGCCAGGAGTCCGTCCATCTGTCCGCTGACGGCGTAACGGACAAGAATCAGGGGCCGATAGACTTCCTGGTAGCATTGATACCACGTGCAGGCGAACTCGGGTGTCTGTAGCGCAGTGCCCCACGGGCAATTGCGGGCTAGAGCTGTCCACTGTGATTGAAATTCGGGCGATGCGATGACCTGGAATGCCTCCAAGTCGGAGTAAACCAGCAAGGTTGCGGCTTGGCAGGAGGCGACCGGCTGACTCGTCATAACACCCTAAAGAATCTTGGCATTGCAGAAAAAGCCATCGTTCCTGACGGTCCCATGCGGGGGACCCGCCAGCGATAAGAAATTGGGAACTAAATATAATTTGATTCCGGCACGCTGCCGCCGACTTTTCCGAGTCTAGCAGATTCTTGCGTGGGTCCTGGAGGGTCGGAGGCAGCTCGAGCCGCTCGGCAATTCCCGCGGCTATGCCGACTGGCTTCGCCTTGACACTGAGCTAAAGCGAATTTATCCTTATAGTTCGCCTTAGGGTGATCCCGCCCGTCTGTACCTGCCAGCGTTTCCCGTCAGGAGCTTGGCCTAGCAAAACGGGGCTTGTCCCCTGCCGGTCCTGCGCGGGACGAAACGGCTGAGATCCATTTCCAGTCGCTGGGCATTACGGGCGGTTTTGTGTGCGGGCTGAGGCCGGTGCTGCTATGCTGATTCGTGTTCGGGAACTGGAACTCCGCAGGCTGGAGTTTAACGAAAACTATCAGCCTGGCGCGATCGGGTTTGGACCCGACTTTCGCCAGATTGGTCAGCTGCATAGCGACGGCAGGGCCGAGTTGATCGTGGAACATCGCGGCCACCACCAGAATGTCGAGGACATCAGGCTGGTGGGCAAAGTCGAAGCGCATCTGGAGTTTAGTTGCGCCCGTTGCCTAGACCCTGTGATCCACGACGTGGATAAGAGTTTCGACCTGATCTACCGTCCGCTGGGGGTAGATCGCCGTGCCGACGAGGCCGCCATCAGCGAGGCGGAGACCGAAATCGGCTATTATCAGGGCGAAGGGCTGCTGTTGGAAGATGCTCTGCGGGAGCAGGTCCTGCTGGCCACGCCGGTGAGGGCCCTGTGCCGCGAAGATTGCAAGGGATTATGTCCGCACTGCGGGCGCAATTTGAACGTTGAAGAATGTCATTGTGAACAGCATCTGAGCGATCCCCGCTGGGATGCGCTGAGCGAGATCAAGAAGAAGCTGCAAAGCTGATTCCAAAAAGTTTCGATCGCCGTTGCCGGCGGTCTGGTTAAGAGGTCTTTATGCCTAATCCGAAACGGCGCCACTCTCAGGCGCGCACATCCAAACGACGCTCCCACGATCATCTGACGGCGCCGGGCTTGTCCGAATGTCCTAACTGCCACGAACGCAAATTGCCGCATCGGGCTTGTGCCAAGTGCGGCTACTATAAGGGCCGCGAGGTCATCGAGGTCGAAGAAGCCACCAGCTAGGGATTTTTTCACCACAAGGCACCGGGGACACAGACAAGCGAAATTGAGAACTGACTGCGTGTACTCCGCGTCTGGGTGGTGATTTGGTCACGTCTCGGGCAGGAACCTAAAGAGCGTGTAATACCCGGGTTCCGTAGCCTCGGAAAGTTGCAACTACCAGGCAAGCATGCCCACCATCATTGCTGTTGACGCCATGGGCGCCGATCGAGCGCCCAAACCCGAAGTAGAAGGCGCGATCCTCGCCGCGCGCCACTATGACGTGGAAGTCGTGCTGGTTGGGATAGAGGAAGTAATTCGCGCCGAGTTGGACCTGCACCGTTTCTGGCGCAGGCTGCCCATCAGCATCGTGAATGCCGCGCAGGTTATCGGCATGCAGGAAAAGGCCGCGCAGGCGGTTCGCAGCAAACGCGAGTCGTCCATGCATGTTGGCCTTCGCCTGGTGCGCGACGGCAAAGCCGATGGTTTCGTAACTGCCGGCAACACCGGGGCTGCGATGGCGACCGCCAAGAGAGTGTTGGGCGCCATTCCCGGGGTTGATCGTCCGGCACTGGCTGCCGTCTTTCCCACCGCGCAGGGCACCGCTACCATCCTCATTGACGTTGGCGCCAATGTCGATTCCAAGCCGCAAAACCTGCAGCAGTTCGCCATCATGGGCGACATTTATTTCAGCTCCATTTTTTCCGGACGCTTTCCCAGCGCTGAACATCCGCGGGTCGGTTTGCTGTCCATCGGCGAAGAGGAAAGCAAAGGCAACGACCTTACCCGCGAAGCCTACAAGCTGATCAAGGAATTGCCAATGAATTTCGTCGGCAACGTCGAAGGCCGCGATCTGTATAACGGCAAGGCCGATGTGCTGGTGTGTGACGGCTTTGTGGGCAATGTGGCGCTGAAGATTTCCGAAGGCATGGTGGAGACGGTGCGGTTTCTGTTGAAGCAGTCACTACAGGCGACGATCACCAGCCAGGTAGGATTTCTGCTGTCGCGCAAGGCCTTCGCCGATTTCAAGAAACGGCTTGATTACTCCGAATATGGTGGCGCGCCGTTGCTGGGCATCAAAGGCGTCTGCATTGTCAGCCACGGCTCGTCGAACTCCAATGCCATTAAGAATGCGATACGTGTGGCGATGGAGTATGCCAATAGCAAACTGAATCACACTATCGAAGAGCGCATCGCCGAGGCCAGCCGTAACCTGAATCACCATGCGACCGAATCCGCCGACGCCGAGTCAATCGGCACGGGGTTGGTGTAGCGTTTCCATCTCTTGCGCTGGTCTACGCGGCGCAATCACGAGGTGGTAAGTGGGTGAAGTGAGCATCGAGGCCAGGAGCGGCAAGCAGGATTTCCCCGACAACCTTCTCCCGCGCTGGTGGAAAGCCTGGCTCCCGAGTGTTTTTCTCATCGTCGTCTGTTTGGCCGTTTACTATCCCGTTCACGACTTTGATTTCTTCAATATTGACGATGGCATCTATGTCTATCAAAACCCCCATGTGCTGGGGCCACTGAATTGGTCGACAGTTACCTGGGCGTTCACGCACAGCTTTGCTCGCAACTACGATCCGCTGACGTTCCTCGCGCACAACCTCGACGTAAAGCTATTTGGGACCCATCCCGGAGCACACCACGAGGTCAACGTTGTTCTGCATGCTTTGGATACCGTCCTACTCTTTTGGCTCTTGAGCCGGGCGACAGGGTTTGCCGGGCGCAGTTTCATGGTGGCGGCGCTGTTTGCGCTGCATCCCATCAACGTAGAAAACGTGGCCTGGGTCTCCGAACTGAAGACACTCCTCAGTGCAGCATTTTTCTTTCTCGCCCTGGGCGCCTATCACTGGTATGCCCGCAGGCCGTTGCAGCGGCGCATGGCGATTGTTGCTTTGCTGTATGGGCTGGGACTGTTGGCCAAGCCGCAGGTGATCACGTTGCCCTTCGTCCTGCTGTTATGGGATTACTGGCCTCTGGGGAGGATGTTCGCGGCTGATCCGAATGTCTCTCGAGGTACGAGAAACGCCCCGACTTTTCAGGCTAGACGCTTGTCCGTTCTAATCAGGGAGAAGATGCCATTGTTCATTATCGCCGCTGGGGACGCGGTGATAACCATGTTCGCGGAACATAAAGCAGAAGAGTGGCCCTATACATTTTCGATCCGGTTGGGCAATGGAATTCTGTCCTACGCCCGATACATGGGCAAGCTCTTTTGGCCGCTTCATTTGTCGTACCTATATCCCCATCCGGGGTACTCTCTGCGCTGGGGGCAGGTGTGGGGAGCATTATTCCTGCTGATTGCGGTGAGCGCATTCGTCATTGCGCGAAGGCACGAACGCTATCTTCTGGTGGGATGGTTCTGGTTCGTGGGAACCATGGTGCCTGTGATTGGCCTGGTACAAATCGACCTGCCGGCCCTGGCCGATCGCTGGGCATACATCGGCTTTGTCGGCCTTTTTGTGATGATCTGCTGGGGGGTGGCGGAATGGGCGGATGCCTGGCGTCTTCCAAAACCAGTATTGCCACTTGCGAGCGCTGCGGTCCTGATTATCCTGACCTTGCTGACGTATCGCCAAGTGGAGTATTGGCGTGACAGCCTTACGATATGGACGCACTCGTTAGAAGTTACCCATCGCAATTGGGTCGCCGATATGAACATCGGCTTTTTCCTTCAGCAGAAAGGTCAATCTGAAGAAGCCTTGGCACATTGGCAGCGGGCGGCGGAAGACCAGACCACCAATGCGGACATTAACCTGAATGTGGCTTTCCTCGAGCATCAGCGGGGGGATCTGAGGCAAGCCATTCAGTATTATGAGAAGGTATTGGCGGTTTCGAAGACGGCTAGCATAAACGCACAGGTGCTGGCGAACATGGGGCACGCCTATAGCGCTCTGGGAGACGAGGCCCGAGCCAAGCAATGTTACCTGGAAGCGGAACGCGTGCGTCAACTCCCGCCTCCGCTGCCGCCGCCGCAGCCCATTGTTAAATGGGATGGAGATTGGCGGCACCTCGGCTCGTTTCTTCGCGAGCGCCTGCAGTACTTCCTCTCGTCCCATTGATGGCGAATTAGCGCACGGCGGCATCAACACTATTATGTGTGACAATATGTTTTCGGCTTTGGCCGATGCTCGCAATTGAACCGACACGATGACCCCACACTTCTCTCCTAGCGCATTCCTCTTTCCCGGACAAGGCTCACAGTCAGTTGGTATGGGGAAGGAACTTGCCGCCATGTATCCCGTGGCACAAGAGACGTTTGACGAAGCCGATGCCGCACTCGGCTACAAGCTTTCGCAGCTGTGTTTCGAAGGACCCGAAGATCAGCTAAAGCTGACCGAGATCACGCAGCCGGCGATTCTGACCATGTCGGTTGCGGCGTGGCGGGTGTTGCAGTCCAAGGGAATTGCGCCGGCCTACGTTGCGGGACACAGTCTGGGCGAGTATTCCGCGCACGTAGCGGCGGGAACGCTGGCGTTCGCCGACGCGGTGCGGACTGTCCGCAATCGCGGTAAATATATGCAGGAAGCTGTGCCGGTGGGCGTGGGCGCGATGGCTGCAGTCCTGGCATTGGCGGCGGATAAGGTGCAGCAAGTATGTGAAGCCGTCGCTCAAGGGGAGATTTGTTGCGCGGCCAATTTGAACTCGCCGGACCAGATCGTGATCTCCGGCAACAAGTCCGCGGTGGAGCGCGCTGCCGAGTTGGCCAAAAAGAGCGGAGCAAAGCGAGCCATCATACTGCCGGTCAGCGCACCCTTCCATTGCCCCCTGATGCAGCCCGCGCAGGACCGCCTGGCAGCGGATCTGGCGGCGCTGAGCTTCCACCCACCGCAAATTCCGGTGATGTGCAATGTGGATGCTGTACTGATCACGACCGCGGAGCAGGCCAGGGACGCGCTTATCCGCCAGGTAACGGGCGCGGTGCGGTGGGACAAGGCGATGCGTGGGTTGATCGGGCTGGGAGTGCAGACCTTCGTCGAAGTCGGGCCGGGTAAGGTGCTCTGCGGGCTGATGAAACAGATTGATCGCTCGCGGAGTTGCTTCAACGCAGAAGACGAAACGTCATTGCAGAAGACCGTGACGCACTTCAGTTCCGCTTCGCCCAAACCGGATTAGAGGTCATCTCATGAATCGTTCGGGGTTGTAACAGGGCACGACCCTTCGGCAAGCTCAGGGCAGGCTCTTTAGTCGTGCCGACACGAGCATATTAAGAATCAGGGCTTTAGCCCCTGAGACTCGGAGTTTTCAGGGGCTAAAGCCCAAATCATTCAGCATCCGCTTACGGCACGGCTGAAGCCGTGCCCTGATACAAAGCATTTATGAAGATGGCTTCTAGTGCGGACACTTGGCCGTAGCTTCTCGTCTTCAGAGCGCGGCCACTCGCCTCTGCACCAATAGAAAGTACAGCGCCATCAGGATCAGCAGTAGTCCGTTGACACTCAGGACCACGGGCGCGGTAAATATTGGAACCAGCCATCCCGACAAAAGGTTTCCCATGGGCATGCCGCCCCGAAAGGCGCAGTTGTATACGCTCATCACGCGTCCGCGCATTTCGTTAGTAGTAATCAACTGCACCAGCGAAGTCACGGTGGCGAAGACAGCCATCATGGAAGCGCCCACGATCACCAGCATGGTATAGCTCAGCGGCAGTGCTTTTGAGAGGGAGAACACGGCAATTGCCGCGCCCAGGCAGATGAGCCCGGTGATGGCAAATCGCCCCTTGTGGCGAATGTTGCCCAAACTCGCCACCATCAACGATCCGAAGATGGAGCCGATTCCCATCAGCGAAAGCAGATTGCCGTAGGTTGCCGGACCGCGATGGAAGATGTCTTTGACGAACACGGGAATGTAGGTGCGCATGGGCATGGCCAGTGCGGTCATGCAGAACGCCAGCACGATGAGCGCTTCCATCGAGGGCTGCTTGCGAACGAACTTGATGCCCTGCTTCAGGCTGGTGAGCATTGACTCGGTGGTGCTCGCGGGCAGAAATCGCGAACGGATCATCAAGAGCGAAATGATAGGCGCGAGGAAAGAAAGTGCGTTCAGCCCGAAGCACCACTTCTCGCCCAGCTTCGCCAAAGCCTGTCCGGCGAGTGCCGGTCCAATGGTTACCGCTAAATTGAACTGGATGGAATTCAGGGCGATGGCATTGGGCATGTCCTCGCGGTCGACCAGGGTTGGTATGAGTGCCGAGTACGCAGGGCCGCCGAACGCCTGAGCGAACCCCGAAACGAAGGACAGGCAAAGGATATGCCAGACGTGAACCAGACCGGTCGTAACCAGAACCGTGAGGATCGCTGCGCTCGCCATCTGGAGGTACTGCGAGGCCAGGAGAACCTTGCGTCGTTCGATGCGGTCGGCCACGACGCCGCCGATCAGGGTGAAGAGGAAGATGGGAATGCCGCCGAGGAATTGATCGAGCGCGAGCAGAAACGCGGAGTGGCTGAGGCGGTAGATGAGCCAGCCCTGCGCCACGATCTGCATCCAGGTGCCGATGCTGGAGGTGCAGGCACCAATCCACATCAGGCGGAAATCACGATAATGGAATGCCTTGAAGATCTTGCGAAAAGTCGAGGCCTGCATGTGCTCCGTGCGTTTCTATCGCTCGCACTCTATCTTCGCACAAGCGAGAGCCAACGCGGTCAGGCGCGATATTCGTGGGAACGGCCGGCCACGTGGGCATTCCACTATCGATGCGGTCGAAGCGTCCGAAGGTGCGGATCGGGGGTGATGTTATACTCGGCGGCTTGCTAATCGTTTTCTGCTCGTGGAGAGGTTAATTGTCGACGACGATACTGGCCAAGAAGCCCGATTGGAATAAGCGCATCGAGCGTGCTATCGATCTCGCCGGGCGGCATCGAGACGCCGCCGAGGTCCTGGGCTTTTACTGTCGAATCCTGGAATTTCAGAAGGATGTCTATGAGCGCGCTGCGTCGCGATCGGCACCTGCGTCCGATGGCCCGTTTCGCGAACGGCTTGATGTGGACATCGCGATGCAGCAGTTGCCGGCACTGCTTTCGCTGGCCCGGACGAATGGCCCTTCCAAGCTGGCGCAGGAGGCCGCCGAGTTAGGCACCGTGTCGCCGGAAGAATGTCGCCAAGTTCTCAATGCCTTCTCGCAGGCTGGCGAGGCCGACGACACGGGGCGGTATGCGTTTTTCGCGCGCGTTCTAGTGCAACCTCTGGCAGAACATCTTGCCGCGACAACGGCTGCGAGTTCGGCGGGACTTGCCGGCATGGTGTGTCCGGTGTGCGGAGCGAAACCGCAAGTTGCGGTCCTGCGTCCTGAAGGGGACGGCGGAAAACGCTTTCTGGCGTGCTCGTTCTGTGCGACCGAATGGGAATTCCGGCGGGTGCTATGTCCGGTTTGCGGAGAAGAAGATCACACGAAGCTTCCGCGCTACACGGCCGAAGGCATCGCCGCAGTGCGGGTTGAGGCTTGCGAGACTTGTCACTCTTATCTGAAGAGCGTTGACCTGACCGTAGACGGCCATGCCGTTCCCGTGGTGGACGAAGTCGCGACTGCGGCGCTCGACCTGTGGGCGATGGAGAACGGATTCCACAAAATCAGGCGAAATCTGATGGGGTTTTAGCCCGCCGCTCCGATTTCCGGCGGCCTCGTGAGGGCGTTTTGAAATCCATTTGACCAGCTCGGGGGCCACGGTATACGCTCGTTCGCATTGTTTGGGTCTCCCCAGATGTTCCGACGTAGTGGCGACGGACTGGTGAAGATATGGACCACGCTGAGCAAACTTCTCGATGCTTAGATTCAGCGCTTCTCCAGCGCTTCGGTTTGTCTCCTTTATACCTTTACGGTTTCGAATTTCTTGTTCTGGAAGGCTGAGATGGAGCTATCTAGACGGGCATTTTTCAAGACTGGAATCGCGGGCGCAGTCGGTGTCTCGGTGTTCGGCTTCGATGCGCAGCCGCTGCTTGCGCAAGCCCAGGCACTGAAGATTTCGCGGACCACGGAGACGCGCAGCACCTGCCCCTATTGCGCGGTGAGCTGCGGCGTCATCATCCACACCATTGGCGACAAGGCCAAGAACGTCACCCCGCAGGTGGTGCACGTCGAAGGCGATCCCGATCACCCGATCAATCGCGGCACGCTGTGTCCCAAAGGCTCGTCGCTGCAGCAGGACATCCAGAACGACCGCCGCATCCTGTACCCGAGGGTGCGACGCCCGGGATCGGACCACTGGGAAGACATCACGTGGGACCAGGCCATCGAGGAGATCGCGGTCTGGACCAAGAAGACGCGCGACGCCGGCTTCATGGAGACGGACGCGAAGGGCAATACCGTCAACCGCTGCGAATCGCTGTTCTGGAGCGGCGGCTGCACCGATACCAATGAGTTCAATTACCTGGTCGTGAAAGCGATGCGGGCTATGGGGGTGGTGCGCCTGGAAAACCAGGCGCGGGTTTGACACGGCCCCACGGTCTCAAGTTTGGGACCAACTTTCGGGCGCGGGGCCATGACCAATGGCTGGGTCGACATGAAGAACACCGACATGATGCTGATCATGGGCGGGAATCCAGCCGAGAACCATCCCTGCGGATTCAAGTGGCCGGTGGAGGCCAAGCGCAATCGCAACGCCAAGATGATCGTGGTGGATCCGCGCTTTACGCGCACCGCCTCGCAGGCTGATGTTTTCTGTCAGATTCGCGCCGGCAGCGACCTGGCGTTTCTCGGCGGCCTGATCTATTACGCCATCCAGAACAATCGCGTGGCGCACGAGTATCTGGTGAACTACACCAACGCCGCGTTCGTCGTCAAAGACGGATTCAAGCTGCCGGAAGATGGCTTGTTCTCGGGCTTCGACGAGACGACCAAGACCTACAACAAAAGCACCTGGAATTACGAGGAAGGTGGGAACGAAACCGGCAAGGCGGTTGCCACCGCACCAATAGGAGACGCCGGAGATATTCCTGGCGGCGCAGTGCCGGGGGCGACTGGCTCCGCAAAGCCACACGAGGCACAGGCCAGCGCTGCCGCCGGGCAACACAGCGGCAATGCGCACAATGCTGAAGGCCATGGTCTTCAGGCAGGCGGGCCGGCAGGCGCGAAGGCCATGGCCGGTGCTGCACCTGCTCCGCCGTCACTGCCGCCGAACGTTGCCTACGATCTCTCGCTGCAACATCCGCGTTGTGTCTATCAACTGCTGAAGCAGCAGTACTCCCGCTACACGCCGGAGAAGGTGTCCAGCATCACTGGCATCCCGCAGGAGCAGTTGCTCAAAGCGTGGGACCTGTACACTTCCGTCCGCAAAGACGGAGACATGAAGAAGGCGTCGACCATCATCTACGCAGTGGGATGGACACAGCACAGCAACGGCACGCAGGTCATTCGCGCCGCGTGCGTGCTGCAGTTGCTGATGGGCAACGTGGGCCGAGCCGGCGGCGGTGTAAACGCCTTGCGCGGGCACTCCAATATTCAGGGCGCAACCGACATGGCTGGGATCTTCGACATCCTGCCCGGCTACTTGAAGATGCCTAGCCCCGCGGACAAAGATCTGAAGACGTTTCTGGATCGCGTGACCCCGAAGCCGTCGAAGCCGGGCGACTGGGAATCGTTGAACTACTGGTCGAACACGCCGAAGTTCATGGTCTCGTTCCTGAAGGCGATGTATGGGCCGGCGGCGACGAAGGAGAACGATTTCGGCTTTAACTGGCTACCGAAGATCGACCGCAATTATTCCTGGGTCCAAGACTGGAACGACATGTACGAAGGCAAAGTGAAAGGCGTCTTCGCCTTCGGCATGAACGGAGTGATGATCGGTCCGGATTCGAAGAAGAACATCGACGCGTTGAAGAAGGCCGACTTCCTGGTGGTGTGCGAAATCTATCCCGACGAGACCAGCGCCTTCTGGCAGGCGCCGGGGACGACACCGGAGGAGATGAAGCAGATCAACACCACGGTGTATCAACTGCCCGGCGCGGGATTCGCGGAGAAGGATGGGACGTTTGTGAATTCGGCGCGCTGGCTGCAATGGAAGTACGCAGCGCTGCCCACCCCGGCCGAGTGCCGTCTGGACCAGGACATCCTGTCGCAAATCTTCCTCCGGGTCCGCGAGCTGTACAAGAAAGACGGGGGTAAGTTTCCCGATCCCGTCGTGAACGTGACGTGGAACTACACGATCCCGACGAGTCCCTCGCTAGCGGAGGTTGCCAAGGAGATCAACGGCAAGGCCATCACGGATATCAGCGACGAGAAAACGAATCTCTCGCTGAAGGCCGGACAGCAATTGCCGGGCTTCGCCGCATTGCGCGACGACGGTTCGACCTCATCGGGCAACTGGCTGTATTGCGGGTCGTGGACCGAAGCAGGCCCGATGATGCAGCGCCGTGGCACTGACGATCCTTCGGGTCTGGGTATCTATCCGAACTGGGGCTGGTCGTGGCCGGCAAACCGGCGCGTGCTGTACAACCGCGCCTCGTGCGACCTCACCGGCAAACCTTACGATCCCTCGCGCCGGCAAGTGTGGTGGAATGCGGCCACGGACAAGTGGGTGGGCAACGACGTTCCCGACTTCAAGCCCGATTCGAAGCCGGAAGAGCACATGGGGCCGTTCATCATGAATCCGGAGGGCGTGGGACGCCTTTTTGTTCCCCTGGGTGCAATGGCCGATGGCCCGTTGCCCGAATACTACGAGCCGATTGAGAGCCCGGTTGCGAATCTGCTGCATCCGCAACAGTCGACCAATCCGCTGGCGAAGATTTTCAAGACGGACATGGACAAGTACGCCAAGACAGGCGAGGGCTACAACATCGTGTGCACGACGTATCGGCTGACGGAGCACTATCACTACTGGACGAAGAACAATCCCATGAATGTGGAGTTGGTGCCGGAGCCGTTCGTGGAGATTCCCGCGGAACTGGCCGACCAGATGGGAATCCACGGCGGTGAGAAGGTGAGGGTCAGCAGCATTCGCGCCGACTACATCGCCAAGGCGATGGTGACCAAGCGCATCAAGGCCATGATGGTGGACGGCAAGAAGACGTATCAGATCGGCATTCCGATCCACTGGGGCTACAAGGGGATCTCGGAGAGCGAAGGCAGGACTTCGTTGATGCCGACGAATCGGCTGACGCCGACGGCCATCGATCCGAACGCTTATACGCCGGAGTTCAAGGGATTCCTGGTGAAGCTGGAGAAAGTGTGAAGGTAGAGCGGGGCTTCAGCGCCACGTCAGTGCAGGCCTTTGGTTGTTTGTCATCACGAGAAGGCCTTTAGGCCGACGAGGGATCTGCTTTCGTGCAAGTATCGTCACACTGCGGACGAAAAGCAGATCCCTCCTCGGGCTGAAGCCCTCGTCGTGATGACAATTCATATGGCACGCGCGTTGGGCTCCTATGGAATGCGCGTTGGGCGGCCGCAGGGCTTGTTCCCTCAGCGGCTAAAGCCGGGTTTGTTGTGGGCTTTATCGGCGCACCTAAAGGTGCGCCCCTTCAGAGCAGCACAACAAAAGGGGAAGTGGTTAAGGAGGGTACGAGATGAGCGATCGCGGCACATTACGAATCCAGCAAATCTCGGCCCATCCCGGACCGATTGCGGGCGCGGGAACGCAGCGCGAGGACAAGGTCTGCAAGCTGATCGACACCACTACCTGTATCGGCTGCAAGGCCTGCGAAGTAGCGTGCGTCGAGTGGAACGACATGCCGTTTCGCGAGACCTACTTCGACAACACGTACCAGACCATGCCGGACACGGAATGGAACTTCTGGAACCTGATCAAGTTCAACGAGGATGAGCACTCCGACGGGAGCTTTGCGTGGCTGATGCGCAAGCATCAGTGCATGCACTGCGCCGATCCTGGCTGCCTACATGCGTGTCCCGCGGACGGCGCCATCGTGCAGTACGAAAACGGCATTGTCGACTTTCAGCAGGAGAATTGTATCGGCTGCCAGTTCTGCGTCTCGGGCTGTCCGTTCAATATCCCGAAGTACGATCCCAATACCAAGAAGGTTTACAAGTGCACTCTGTGCTCGGACCGGGTGGGAGCGGGATTGGAGCCCGCGTGCATTAAGGCGTGTCCGACGGGCTGCCTGCACTTCGGCACCAAGGACGACATGAAGTTTCTGGCGGAGAAGCGGGCCACGCAACTGCGCGACGTTTCGGGCTTCAAGGAAGCCGGCGTCTACGATCCGCCGACCATTGGCGGCACCAGCGTCATTTACGTTCTGCACAACATCAACAAGACCGAGGCCTACGGCGGACTGCCGCAAGAGCCGCGGATTTCGCAGGCGTTCACCATCTGGAAAGACTGGTTTAAACCGATTGGCTTGTTCGGCGCGATGCTGGGCTTTGTGGGCGTGGTGATGCACTACGTGTTCGAAGGCCCGTTGCGCGTTCAGCCTACGCCGCCGGTGAAAGAAATCGTGCCGCCGGACAAGGGAAGGGAGAACTAGATGGCGAGTTCAGCCGATCGTTTTATTCATCGTCCCAACGCCATTGATCGCCTGGGTCAGACCGTAGTCTACGTAGGCGAACTTCTACGTCATCCCGTGTATACACGTTTTCTGCATTGGATGGTCGGCATCTTCTTCTTTCTCGCGCTGCTGTCCGGATTCGGTATCTACCTGCCCTGGATCTTCCGTTTCTTCACGCCGCTGTTTGGCGGCGGAGCAATGACCCGTTTTCTGCATCCCTGGTTTGGGTTGGGCTTCGTCTTCTTCTTCGCTCTACAGGCGATCAACTGGCTGGGGGTAATGAGCTGGACTCCGGCCGATTCGCGCTGGATGAAGCACATCAGGAAGTACGTTATTCGCAGCGATTCGACGGAATCGCCGGAGACCGGCTTCTTTAACGGCGGCCAGAAGCTGATGTTCTGGGAAATCGTCTGCGGATCCATCGCGTACGTGATTACCGGCGTGATGATGTGGTTTCCCACAGCCTTCGGACGCATTCTGGTGTCGCTCGCGTATGTCATTCACGACATATCTGCGCTGATCATGCTGTTCGGGATTTTCTTTCACATCTACCTCAGCACCTTCGGCGAGCCGGGAACGATCCAGGCGATGACGCGCGGAACAGTCAGCGAAGCCTGGGCGTGGACGCATCATCCTGCGTGGTACAAGGCCGTCACGGGACGCGACCCGCGGCAGGCGATGGAACAAGCTGAGAGGGAAATGGCCGCCGGCGAAGGGCAGGGAAGGCCGCCGGAAGTACTTTAGGAGCGGCGTAGAAAGCTGCCGCCGTTCTGCGGCTCGGGGTTAGCAATCCCTTGACCGGGGGAGTTTTGTACCAACGTAAGGTTTTTCTCCCAGTTCTCACGCGGACAGCTCTGTTGCCCCCCTCCTTCTGCCGCCCCCGAAGGGGCTCAAGCTAGAAAACACAGCCTACCCAGCACTCCGCTTCCCCAGTTCGCCCAACAGCGGCGAACCGGGGACCCCGCTGCGTGCTGGGCTATCCTGTCGCCGTCCCGCTTTGCGGGACTCGATTGCTGGTACTCCACCCTTATCCACCAACCCTGCGGTTGCTGGTTGCGGCCAGGAAGTCAACGGAGCCACGCGAACTCTAGAGGCGGCGGGGTTTCGCGGAGCTCGTTGCACTGTCGCCTGGGCGAGAGGTGACGGTGCATTGCTTTCTTGCTCGCGAGGGGCGCAAGCCTTATCATCAAAGCCAAATTTGGCGCCACTCGGTTAATCCTTCGAAATCAGCGGCCGAGTGCTAAAGCGGGATGAAGCAATGGCCCCATCCAACAGCGCACTGTCGGTTGGCGATCTTGTCGGAACGAACTACGAGATCCTCGGCCGGATCGGCGCGGGCGGCATGGGTGTGGTGTACAAGGCCCGTGATCGCAAGCTGGAACGCACCGTCGCCCTGAAGTTCCTTCCTCCCGGACTGAATGCCAGCGAACTCGACAAAGAGCGGTTTCTGAAAGAGGCCCGAATCGCCTCGTCGCTGGACCATCCTAATGTCGGCGTTATTCACGGGATCGAAGAGACGCCCGACGGCCGCACTTACATTGTCATGGCCTTCTACGAAGGCCAATCGCTGGCTGAACGGATAAGCACCGGATCCCGTCCGCTATCGGTGGCGGAAGTGGTCGAGATTGCAATCCAGATTGCAGAGGGTCTGGAGGAAGCGCACTCCCGCAACATTGTTCATCGCGATATCAAGCCTTCCAACGTGATGCTTACGGCCCACGGCAATGCGAAGATCGTTGACTTCGGGCTGGCCCACATCAACGAGGCAACGCAAACGCTGACGCACGGTGCGGTCGGGACTTTGAGCTACATATCGCCGGAGCAGGCAACGGGTTCGACGGCTGACCAGCGCAGCGATATCTGGGCGCTCGGCGTCACCCTGATGGAGGCGCTGATTGGCGGCAACCCATTTCAGCGGGAGAACATGGCCGCCACATTCATGGCCATCGTCAACGAAGCGCCGCCGCCGCTGGAGGACGTGCCGCTGGAAGTCCAGAACATCGTGTATCGATGCTTGTCGAAGGACCCAATTAAACGGTACCAATCCTGCTCCGAGCTGTTACGGGATTTGCAGGAAGCGAAGCTTGCGCTGGCTCGTGACGGCATGACGCCAGCGTCCAGCGGCCGGCGACGCAGCGACCAACTTAAGGCACTTCGCGAGTCCCGCGTGGAGGCATCGCGTTCCGCCTGGACGTTGCCCGCGAAGCCTGCCCACGTTTGGGGTCGCTCGATTGCAATCGCCGCTGTCCTCCTGCTGCTGCTTTCCGTCGTTCTCTGGCTGCCACCGGTCAGCGAGCGTCTGCAAATGGCGTTGTTTACGAGGGGCCAGAAGCACATCGCCGTCCTTCCCTTCGACAACCTTGGCAACAATCCAGAGAACGAAGCCCTGGTGGAAGGAGTCGTTGACTCGCTGTCCGGCAAGTTGTCGAACCTGGAGCTGGGAAAGCAGTCCTTGTGGGTGATTCCGAGCAGTGAAGTGCGACGGCTCAAGGTGACCGATCCTGGCTGCTGCGTTGCGCGAGCTAGGCGCAACGCTGGTGGTGAAGGGGGCGATAACGCGGGATGGCTCGGATGTCCGTCTGAATATGGACCTGATCGACACCAAGAACCTGCGGCAGATCGGTTCGGTTGATGTGGAAGACCAGGCCGGAGATCTGGCGACGCTACAGGACGAAGCGGTGGCCAAGCTTGCCCGGCTGATGAACATATCCGTCACCGCCGACATGATCCGCGGCACTGGCGGCTCGGTCAATCCTGCTGCCTATGAGGACTACTTAAAAGCGCTTGGCTACATGCAACGCTATGACAAGCCCGGCAATCTCGACCTTGCCATCCAGGCTTTGCAGAGTTCGGTCCAGACCGATCCGCGCTTCGCCCTGGGATATGCGCAACTGGGAGAGGCGTACCGGCTGAAGAATCGGGTGGACCAGAATCCCAACTGGCTGGCGGAAGCGGAGGCGAATTGCAAGAAGGCGGCCGAGATCGACAATCGCATTCCCGCCGTACACGTCACTCTGGGTCGCATCCACGATTCCTTGGGGCACCACGATCTCGCGCTACAGGAGTTTCAGCAGGCCCTGGACATCGATCCTCACGACGCGGCCGCGCTCGGCGGCCTCTCCCATGCCTATGAGGACTCCGGCCGCACGGCGGATGCGGAAGCCGCTCTTCAGAAAGCTGCTGCCTTGCGACCGGATTCCTGGGACGCCTACGACGAGCTGGGTAATTTTTATGATCGCCAGGGAAAGTTTCAGCAGGCCATCCAGCAATATCAGCGCGCTCTGCAGCTGACACCGGACAATGCTCAGGTGTACCTAAATCTGGGGGCAACGTATCTGGATTCAGGTGATCCCAAATTGCAAGCGGATGCCGAGCGCGCCCTGAAGAAATCGATTGAACTTAGCCCAAGTTACGCGGCGTATGCTAATCTTGGCGCTCTTTACCTAACAGCAGCAGCGTTACAGTGAGTCAGTTTCGGCGACCGAAAATGCCCTGAAGTTCGATGACCAGGATTACGCGGTGTGGAATAATCTCGTGCTGGCGTACGAGTGGCTAAACAACAAAGACAAGGCGGAAGGCGCGCGGCGGCGAATGTTGACTCTGCTGGAACAAGAGGTCAAGATGAAACCTCAGGACGCTGCGGCGCAAGCCACGTTGGCTGCGCTGAACGCGCACTATGGTCTGACGTCGCAAGCCGAATCCCGGATTCAGACCGCGCTGGCACTGGCTCCGGACGACCCCAGCGTTCTGGCTGACGTGGCCAAGGCAAATGAACTCTTAGGCAAACGCAGTCAGGCTATAGCGGAGATGCAAAAGGCAGTGCAGAAAGGCATCGGGCTCGATCAGCTGAGAGCCGATCCAGAATTGACGGCACTCTTGTCCGATCCAAAATTTCATCAGCAGTAGTAGATAAACCGCGCCACTAAAGCGCAAGACGAGGAGATTCGTACATGCCAACCAACACCGTTATTGATATCCCGCCTGCATCTAACGAGACCGTAGACCCAGGCACAATCACATTTGATGTTTCCTCCAATTGCACCGTTTGCTTTGGAACCGCGAACCCGGCGGGCAGTTTTCCCGACCTGGAGAACGAAACCTTCGAATGGACGGCCGGTTCCTCATACGGCCCATACGCAGCTGATACCGCGAATGCCAACCTTCCGTATAACACCTCCGCCGTAGGAACTCCCTGCTCGACGGTGGGGCCATGGGATGCCGTAAAGACCATTCACATAGGCTCGGGCTTCGGATCAGCGAAGACAAAGACCAAGACCAAGGCGAAAGCCACCTCAAAGGCAAAGCCGAAGCCGAAGGCCAAGGCGGCGGTCGTGTCGAAAGCCAAGCCCGCGCCCAAAACCAAGGCCAAATCGAAGGCAAAATCAAAGCCTAAAAAGGCGATGGCAAAGCCGAAGACAAAAGCCAAAACTAAGGCAAAAGCTAAGCCCAAGGCGAAGAAGGGCGGCAAGAAACGGTAAGACCCGGTTTCTAATAGCGTTACGGCAGCGCGACGCTTAGGGTGGTTGATCCCAGGGCAGGCGGGAGGTGCGAGCACTTCCTGCCCTGCTCTTTTTTTGCGCTTCCCAGGGGCGGATTGCTGCGACTGTAACTGCGGGGCTGACACAACGGTCCTCCACCGTTCCTCAGGGAAAGTCTGATTAAGTCGGAAGGCATCTCCGTCAGGCGCTAAAGCCACAATGACTTCGCGTCATTCACGGACGGTCTGAAGACTGTCCCCTTCAAGGCCAGGACTTAATTCAGGGCTTCCCGTAAGGGTTTTGTCTCACACCTCCGTGTGATGGCGATCACAGCAAACATAGGCGCTCTTTTGGCATAAGAGTTCCATGACACATGTGGGATCCCAGTGCAATATTCTCAAGGCCTCCTCCGAGTTGAAGGACGAGCTGCAAGGTCTAGGGCAGCAGGAGCGTTTTGCCGCCAACCAGACCCTGTTCCGCGAAGACGACAACAACACGGGAGTGTTTCTCCTGCTGAGCGGCAAGGTCTGCATGAGTGTGAGGGGCTTGCCCAATCTCGACCGGTTGTTCTCCGCCGGCTCGCTGCTGGGTTTACCGTCAACATTTACCGGACATACGTACAGCTTGACCGCCATAGCGGTGGCCGAATCGGATGCCGTACACGTAGCCCAGGAAGATTTTGTGCGTTTGATGCGCGAGCGGCCAGAACTGTGCCGCGAGGCCACGGAGATCCTGGGCCGCGAAGTGACCTTCATCCAATCAGCGCTGGCCGAACGCCGGAAGCAGGTAACCGCAAAGAGACATGCGCTTGATGAAGTGGTTACCGCTTCGTAGGCGTCGTCTGGCAAGAACCTCGCTTTCACTCCAGAGCTGACGGCGACCGCATGACAAGCTGGTCTCAAGAGTTGCTTTCATCCTCCTCGACCGCTGCGGACCGTTTGATCTTGCCCCTTGACTCAGAGGACCATCGCACCAACACAACCCCCAGGATGTTTGCCCGCTTGAGTTGCGGCCGTCTGGCAAATAGGATTCCGACATATGAATCCTGGCAGATGGCTTGGCATCTGGTGCAAGGTTGCCATCCTGATCGGCTTGGCGGTCGCAGGACAAGCAGTCGCCCAGAGCAAAACCGCGACGGAACTCTCGTCCGCGGTTTCGATTGGCGGAGCGCCCGTGGTCACACTTCAGCGGCCAGCGGTTGCCGATCGCGGCAGGCCCCAATTCCTTCAGGCTACCGTGCTTCCCGGCCGCGGCATGGCCGTGCTTCAGATCAAGGCCTACCTTCCCGGCAAAGGCGAGATCGATCTCCTGAACTCGCCGCCGCTGCCGGAAGCCGAACAATTACTCGACAAGGGTGACGACGAGTTCGGCAACGAGATCTTCAAGATCGGCGGGGCGATTCTGCTGCCCTTCGCCAATCGCATCCGCGGCAAGCTTTCCCCTGACGGCAAGACCATCACCGCGACCGTCGCAGGCAAGACCGTTAATCTGCCCGCCAACTGGAGCGGCAATAATCCCGGAGCGGAGAAGCATTCGATTCACGGCCTGATGCGGCAATCGCGCTTTCAAAACGTCATCACCCGCAATGGAGTGCAGGATTCGGCCGTCATCGCCACCTTGCATGCTGGGAACTTCGACGGGCATTGGCTTTCCGACACTGACGTCGAGGTACAAATGACCCTCAGCCACGATGCCTTCGAGATGACGGTCACCGCGAAAAACGTAGGCCCTCGAATGCTTCCCATGGGCATTGGCTGGCATCCATATTTCGTGCTGCCCAGCGGCGATCGTCAGCAGGTGAGACTGCACTTGCCCAGCCAGACGCGCGCCGTGATGAACAACTATGACGACACTTTCACCACCGGACAGCGCGTTGCCGTGCAGGGAACGGACTACGACTTCTCGGCGCCGGGCGGACGGCCGTTGGGAACCGAGTACCTGGACGACAACTTCTCGATTCTGGAGTATGGCAGCCAGCGCCACACGGTTTCCGAGATTATCGATCCGGCGGCAAAATATGGTTTGCGCCTGATTACGCTTTCGCCGGAGATCAAGTCTATCCAGGTATACGCTCCGCCACTGAAGAATTTTGTTGCTATTGAGCCGCAGTTCAATTTACCTGATCCTTACAACAAGGATTGGCGAACGGCGGACACCGGCATGGTGCTGCTCCAGCCCGGACAGTCGGTCTCGTGGCGTGTCCGTCTGGAGCTGTTCACGCCGAGCGAATAGAGTGAGTGAGCCATGCATCGTCTTGCGATCAAAACGCACAAGAAGCGCGAGGTCATCGACATCACGCAGCGGCTGGAAGCCATCCTGTGGAAGCACTATGCGGACAAGACCGGCATCTGCCACCTCAACCTTCTGCACACCACCGCGGCGCTCACCACCGCCGACCTCGATCCCGGCACCGATCTCGATATGCTCGACGCCTTCGAGATCATGGTCCCCAAGCTCGACTATCGTCACGAGCACAACCCCGAGCACGTTCCCGATCACATCCTGTCGGCGATGATCGGCACCTCGGTGAACCTGGCCGTGGAAGCTGGACTGCTTCTGCTGGGGACGTGGCAGCGCGTTGTCCTGATCGAGCTGGACGGCCCGCGCGAGCGCGAACTGGTAATGTCGCTGGCCGAGACGGTGTAGCGGAATTTGTAGCAATCAAGAATCGCAGCACGTCGCCAGGAAACGTCGAATATTGCGTTTCCTTCGTCCTCGACGACTCTATTTTCTTTACCCTTCTTGAATCCGACTCAAGCCGTTCTGCTAAGGCTCTGCACTCGGCCTGAGTCGGCGTGATGGTGTTTATGCGGCTTCCCCAAAGGTTTGGTAGTCCGTATAGCCATGTTCCGCACCACCGTAGAAAGTGGAGCGGTCAGGAGCGTTCAATGGCTGATTTCTCTTGATCCGCCCGACCAGGTCAGGGTTTGCAATGAAGAGTCGACCAAAGACGATTGCGTCTGCGTGCTTTTGCTCGATCGCCACGGCCGCGCTGGCCGGTGTATAAGCCGCCGCGGAGAGTAGCGGTCCGTTGAATACAGACCGGAACAGTTCTGCATTGTTTACAGAGTTTTCGTGCAGTTCGTCTGTTAGACCGATCTCAGATCCCCGGGCTTCGATCAGGTGCAGGTAAGCAAGGTGCCGCTGGTTCAGCTCTTCGATTACGAAGCTGAACAGCTCTTTAGGCTTGCTGTCGTGGATGCCGCCATACTGCCCGAAGGGAGAAAGCCGCACTCCGAGGCGATCCGCGCCGATGGCAGCGCTGACTTCCGCAACAAGCTCCAGAAGGAAGCGGGCTCTGTTCTCCTGCGAACCGCCGTAGTTGTCAGTCCGTTTGTTGGTTCCGTCTTCCAGAAACTGTTCGATCAGGTGGCTGTTTGCTCCCTGCAGTTCTACACCGTCAAAGCCTGCCTTGATGGCATTCAGCGCAGCCTGACGAAAGGTGCCGACGATGACTGGAATCTCAGAAGCTTCCAAGGCGCGGGGAATCTCAGCCTTCACCTGTTGGAAGTCTCTTGTGAGCGCAGGAATATTCCCAACAACGGCCGAAGGGGCAACGGGCACAGATCCATCCGGCCGCAACGAAGAATGGGAGTTTCGTCCGTTGTGAGCGATCTGCATAACGATCCGTCCCCCGCGCCCATGGACGGCATCCGTGACGACACGCCAGCCGGCAATCTGTTCCGGCGTATAGATTCCCGGGTCGCCTGGGTAGCCATGGGCATCAGGACTGACTGCTGTTCCTTCAGAAATGATGAGACCGGCGGAGGCGCGCTGAGCGTAATACTTGGCGTTCAGCGAGGTCGGCACGCTATTGGCTCCGGCACGCATCCTGGTGAGGGGCGCCATAATGATTCGATTTGGGAGCTGGATCGTCCCGAGCTGGAGAGGACTGAAGAGCGAAGTCTTCGACATTGTGAGCCTTTCACTTTGTAGTCCTGGCGGGATGGCTAGAGAAGCGTGATCTCGCCCATGTCGATTCCAACGAGCAAAGGCTCTTTGACGAGTTGATAATCGCCTTCATACGCATACACCCGACGCTTGGTCGGCACAATGATACCGTCCACGTCACGGTAGTCCGACGCGTAATTGAGCCCGGTGGCGCCGCCAAGAATGTCCACGGTGTAGTCGTGCCGGCGCAATAACCCATCGGGTCCAAAGCAGGAAATCTGTACTTTTGAATGGCTCTTTACGTTGTCTGGGAAGGTCACCTTCAGCCGTCGCCAGTTTTCGCCCTCCACTTTAATCGACGGGATCTCCTCAGTAGCGAAGCCGTCACGAGTGTAGAGGAACGGCGTATTGAGGTACGTCCACAACGCCTCGCCGACAAAATACGCGACGTGGATGTCGTCCCACGGCGTTTCTCTCTGTTGTCCCTCGAAGGACGCCTCTGGGTTATTGCGGGCCTCGATGAGAGTGCCGCCCGCCGTTTCGATTACAATGCGGTTCGGCTCGAAAACTGCTCGCTTATCCTGGCCGGGGAAGTCCACAGTGAGGCGCTCGTCACGCGTCTCCGCGGTCAATACCACGTTCTTGAGAAAGTCACCCTTGCCTTTCACAAACCAGATCGCGCCCGTAATCGATGCGGCAACCTTGATCGCCTTCACCTTGTTCCAACGCTCAAGCCCGCCGTGTGCTTTGACTGCCAAATCCAATAGTTCGGTGTTGGCTGCTCTTTTTGCGGGTACGGTTTGCTCAAGCGGCGGGCCGTCTTTGGGATCCAAAACTGCCTCTGCTGCTTTCATAGTTCGTTCCCCTCTCAGAAAATGCTGTTTACATCCAGTGTGTTCATCCGGCGACCTGCTCGCTCAGGCGACGAGATTCGGCTGCCCCCACTCAACATTTCTGTTTGGAACCAGGCGGCGGGTCGTGGCATCTGCAGGCTATCAAGCGAATTTCCGCAAGAATGTATAAAAAAGACCACTCTGGCACGTCCGATTATGTTGGGTTCTCCCGGACTCGAAAGCTCGTGGGTGCTCCATCCTTCTCGCCATCTTTTGGCATAGGGTGGGCACGGCCAAGACGGCGTAGTCAGGAATCAGCCTTCCCATTTAGTTGGTTCGAGCCTACCCGTTTCTGGTTCCTGATCCGGTTAGATCTCGAAACGCCGGCCAACTCAGTTTCTGGCACATCCACTCGCGGATTTTTCTGCCCAGCGAGCCTACCGGAATGTACGATGAGTTGACTGATGGGCCCAACCAGCGGTACCGATTGTCCCAGCAGAACCAAGACTTCATGAATATCTTCGACCGCTTAGAGCGCTGGAGGGAGCAGGGCGCGATATCGCCGGAGCAGCACGTCCACCTGGCGAACCTCGCCCGTAGAGAACCTTTTTCGCTTTTCCTTGAGTTGAACATTCTCTTCTATGCCGGCGTACTGGCATTCGTTGCCGGACTTGGCTGGACGGTCACCACCTATTCGCAACAACTCGGTGACGTTCTCGTACTGGTCATTCTCTCCGCCATTTTCGCCGCCTGTTTTTGGTACTGCTTTTCCCGCGCGCCCGCCTGGGCACTCGCGCAAACGCCTGCACCCAATGCGGCTTTCGACTACGTGCTGTACCTGGGCAGCCTCGTCTGGTGCATAGAGCTTGCTTACCTGGAGGAGCGGCTCCAGCTGCTCTCGGGACAATGGGACCTCTATCTGCTGGCGACCGCCGTCTTCTTTTTCTTCCTCGCTTATCGGTTCGACAATCGCTTCGTGCTGTCGCTGGCTTTGTCTTCGCTCGCCGGATGGTTCGGGCTCACCATCTCGCACTGGCCCTCGCATCAGGACGCTGCTTACCGGCAATATGCGCTGGTCTACTGCCTGCTGATCGGCGCCGGCGGTGCGCTCCTGCACCATTTTGGTGTGAAACGGCATTTCTTCGGCACCTATCTCAATATTGCGGCCAACGTTGGCTTTTTGGGCGTTGCTCTCGGGCGTGTTCCAGCGCGAAGGATACGGCCTATGGTTTCTCGCCCTGCTTATCGCCTGTGGTGCGTCTCTGGCCTGGGGCGCTGAAGCGCCGGCAGTTTGCCTTCGTGGCGTATTCAGCCGTCTATGGATACGTGGGTGTCAGCGCGATGCTTATCCGCAATATCAATGACTTTACTTCTATCCTGACCTATTTCGTCTTTACCGGTGTTGCCATGGTCGTGGGGCTGGTCGTGATCGCACGCCGCTTCGGGAGGCGGACGTGAGACTGTACTCTGCATCCAGCGAAGAGACGCTGCGCGCCCGCACGCTGATCGCGGACTGGGCCGGCGAGGGCATCCTGAGCACGGAGCAGCGCCAGCGTCTGGAAGAGGAAACGGTTTCCGAACTGCGCACCACTAACATTTTCCTGCGGCTGGTCCTGCTCCTGTTCACCCTGATCAGCGTATGTGCCGCGGCAGCGCTGTTCCTCCAGGTCTTTCTTCGGCCTTCGTCGGAGCAAACCGATGGCGTTTTCCTGCTGATCGGCGCTGCTGTCAGCTATGCGGCCGCCGAGATTGCCGTTTCCCGGGGCCGTTTGTATCGCCATGGGATTGAGGAAGCCCTCGCCGCCTGCTCGGTTGGATTTCTTTGCCTGGGAATGCAGCTCGTGTTGTTCAGCGGCCATCGTTTGCTGCCGGCAACGGAGGCAGCCCACTCCGTGGTTCCCGCCGCCGGCGCTGTCTTGTCGCTGTGGATCTGGCGCCGCTTCGGACTGTGGTATGCATTTCTCGCCGCAATGATTTTTGCCGTCTGGCTGTCGGGCTACTGGACCTCGTCCGACGCGGCGCATCGCGCTCTGCTTGCCGTGTTGTATGCAGGCGGGCTGATCGGTGTAGCCGCAGTGCGGACGCGCCACCGCTTCGATTACCTCGAGGATGCATATTCGCTTGTCGAGGCGCTTCTTTGGCTCGGCATCTACCTGGCTATCAACCTCATACTTCCGCCGTCGAATCTGCGCGCGGGGTGGTGGGACTTGGCAGGCAGCGCTGGCGCCGCCTCTGAATATGCGAGGTCGTTCTACTGGACAACGTGGGTGCTGATCTGGCTCTTGCCGCCCGTCGTACTCGCGCGCGGCGTTCGCCTGAAGGACCGCTTCGTCATCGCGGTGGGAGCGATTTCCTTCATCCTGACCTTCGTCTCCAATAAACCTTACCTCGGCTGGCCACGGCATACCTGGGACCCGATGCTTCTGGGCATACTGTTGACCGGTGTTGTATTGTTCATTCGACGCTGGCTGGCTCGGGGTCCGGATGGAGTTCGCGGCGGCTTTACCGCCGCCCGCCTGTCGGGAAAAGACAAACAGTGGATGAACGCCGCATCCGCCGCATTGGGCCTGGTGACACCTCAGTCAATAACGCCGAGCCCGCAAACAACGGATGGAGACTTTCACTTCGGTGGGGGAGCTTCGGGAGGCGGAGGCGCCGGTGGCGATTTTTGAAGAGTTACTGCCGATGATTCCCGGTAGCCGACAACTCTCCGCTCATGAGTACGCCTCGCCGCGAAGCCTTCGTCGACATCTCCGATTGTCGTCACAACTGACAACCAGCTACTGATGCATGGTTCTTGGAGCTCTTGAACCTGTGAGGGCTGCCGCTCGCCGCGTCACCAAAAAGTGACAATGCTCTAACACCGCGATGACAACCCCATTTCTCCCACTCTCTAGAGTCGAATCCAGTGCCACCGAGTCAACACGCTTCGACATTTAGAGGAGAATATATGTTCAGGTCATCGCCTAATTCCACGCTTGCTTCTCGCCGCGGCATCGCCATGTTAGCCGGAATGATGCTGCTGCTTGCCATCTCAGCAACCGCCCAATATACGCAGACGAACCTTACGTCCAACGTACCAGGAGAAGGAAACTTTACCGATCCCAATCTAGTCAACGCTTGGGGCATTGCCGCTCTTCCCGGAGGACCGTTCTGGGTGAGCGATAACGGTAGCGGGCTGTCCACGGTTTATAACAATCAAGGCGACCCCCAATCGCTGGTGGTCACGATTCCGGCAGCCAGCGGCAGCGGGATCGGAGCGCCCACCGGCATCGTGGCCAACATTTCTTCCGATTTCAAGATCACGGAAGGAAGTAACTCAGCCCCGGCCTTGTTCCTGTTCGCCACCGAGGATGGCACTATCAGCGGATGGAATCCTCACGTGGACGGGACCAATGCGATCATCGCCGTCAATAATTCAGCGGCGCACGCTGTCTACACTGGCCTGGCCATTGCCCTGACCGCTTCGGGGAATTTTATTTACGCCGCCGACTCGAACAATAACCTGGTGGACATCTACGACGGAAACTTCAATTTAGTCAAGTCCTTCACCGACACCACTCTGCCCGCTGGATTTACCCCTTACGGTATTCACGTCATCCACAGCACGCTGTATGTCACCTTCAACAAACGAGGAAGCGGGACTGGGTACGTGGACACCTATGACTTGAGCGGTGGATCGCAGACACATCTGGCTTCGGGCATCTCTTTGAACGCTCCGTGGAGCGTGGCGTTGGCTCCTCCAAATTTCGGACCGATGAGCGGCGCATTGCTGGTGGGCAACCTGGGCAGTGGCTGGATCAGCGCTTACAACCCGAGTACCGGCGCATTCCTCGGATACCTGAATCAGAATGGATCTCAAATCACCATCAGTGGGCTCTGGGGGCTGACGTTTGCCGCGTCTCCGTCCGTGCTCTCTCCAGGACAGCTGTATTTCACCGCTGGCCCCAGCGGCTATAGCAATGGACTGTTTGGTGTGATTACAGCAAATTCCGTGCTTGACGTTCGCAACCTCCGCTAGGGAGGCGTCTGGGAAGGATTGAGTAGGTCTGGACTCATCCTTCCCATTCGTTCGTGTAAATTTACGGCTAAAATGTAGCGCAGTTGAAATACAGCCTTGCGTTGCCACAACGACCGCGGTCATAATACCCGCCACTTTCCTATACCAACCTACATACGGCAATCTTTGCTCTGAGAGGAGACTTGTCATGCAGAGCCTTGGGAAACATCTCAATTGGATTTCGAGCGTCAACCGTTCGGCTGCCGCGATAGCCATGGCGATTGTGGGCGCGCTGACGATGGGCGGAGCGCAAACCGCGCAGGCACAAACCTTCAGTCTGATTCATACCTTCACCGGCGGCATGGACGGAGCGGCGCCCGAGGCTGGCCTGACCCTGGATGCAGGAGGAAATCTCTATGGAACAGCCTCCGCCGGAGGCACGGCCGGCGCAGGCGCGGTCTACAAGCTGACGCGCAAGGGTACTGGATTTACCGTCAATCCGCTCTACAGCTTTGCCGGAGGCAATGACGGGATTGCCCCCATTGCCCGAGTAGTTTTCGGCCCCAACGGCACGCTTTACGGCACCACCTCCGATCAAGGCGAAGGCGGGGGAGCGGTAGGCACGGTGTTTAATCTGGGACCTCCCGCGACCGTCTGCAAGGCGGTACTGTGCCCCTGGAATGAGAAGGTGCTGCATCGCTTCAGCGGATCGGGCGGCGACGGATTTATTCCCGGATACGGCGATCTGCTGTTCGACAAGTCCGGCAACATCTACGGCACGACGATCCAGGGAGGCACTAACGGCAGCGGCATAGTCTTTGAGCTAGCCGCGGGCAGTTGGACGGAAACCATTCTTTACAACATGACTACGTCCTCGGGTATCTATCCCTACAATGGCGTGATCTTCGACAAGGCCGGCAATCTTTACGGCACGACCTATGAAGGCGGCATCATGTCGATTTATGGCTCGATTTACGAGTTGACGCCGTCTGGATCCGGATGGACGCAAAGCACTCTCCATACTTTTCAAGAAGCTAGCGACGGATCATTCCTTTATAGTGGCGTGATTTTTGATCAAGCCGGCAATCTCTATGGGACAACCAGCTACAACGGCCCGGATGGCGCGGGGACAGTCTTTGAACTGAGCCCCTCCAACGGTTCGTGGACGTTGAACGTGATTCATAGCTTTGCTGGAAGCGAAGGCCCGTATGGCGGCGTCACTATGGATGCCGCGGGCAATCTCTACGGGACGACGTTTGCGGGCGGCGCTCATCTATTCGGTTCGGTTTACAAGCTGGCGCCATCGGGCGGCGGGTGGACCTTTACCGACCTGTACGACTTCACCGGCGGCAACGATGGGGGCTATCCATACGGCACCGTGACCATTGATGCGAACGGCAATCTGTATGGCACAACCTCGCACAACGGGGCGCTCGGTTACGGCACCATCTGGGAGATCAAGCCGTAACCACGGGGTGCCCCACACAAGCCGATTTTGCTTGTGTGGGGTTGTTGCGATCATTCAGCGACCTTGCTCGCCAACGTTTCTACTACTGCGATGTTTTGCAGCAGCTCCGCAGGCAGGCCGTGCCGCTGCTGCAAGTATGCGGGGCTGTTGTAGCTGACCCATACCTTGTCCTCGGCATCTTGCCACACCAGAATCTTAAGAGGCAGGTCGATGGCAATGCTGGGAGCGGCCAGCATCAGAGGCGTTCCAGCTTTGGGGCTGCCGAAGATCAGCAGCTTGGTGGGTCGCATTTCCAGTCCCACTTTTTCGGCTTCGCCGCTGTGGTCGACCGTCGCGAACAGCGCGACTCCTTTCGCTTGCAGAATCTCCTTCAGCTTCTCCACGGTCTGGTCCACCGAGTGATGGCCGGGCACATTGACGATGCCGTTGCCAATCTGTGACGTCATAGATTTCTCCTCACCATTTCCAGAATCCGAACGAGTAGAACTTCGGGCCGTAATCAAGATAGATCAGACGCGTGTGGCTGGTCTCGGGCCGGTGTGCGGTTAACTACTTGTAAACGGCATTGACAACCGTGGGTCGCGACGGCAGAATTCCAGACTAACTTTCCGGCCCAACAATCGACTGCTCCCAATCTACGCCGTGCTACACGCACGAGAGGAGAGCTTCATGCGCCGCTTCATCCTGTCTCTGGCTGTCACGTTCTTTACCACCCTGTTGCTGGTTTCGTCCGCCAGCGCACAGCAAGCTGCAACAACCACGGCTGTTCCTAACCTGGTTCGCTACGGCGGAGTATTGAAAGATGCGCAGGGTGCGCCGCTTTCTTCCACGACGGTGGGCATCACCTTCGCCATCTACAAGCAGCAAGATGGCGGTGCGCCGGTGTGGATGGAGACGCAGAGCGTGGCGACTGACGCCGGCGGCAACTACAGCGCGCTGCTGGGCAGCACGACGGCGAGTGGCCTGCCGGGCGATCTGTTCTCGCAGGAAGAGCAGCGCTGGCTGGGTGTGCAGGTGCAAGGCCAGGCGGAGCAGTCGCGCGTACTGCTGGTCAGCGTGCCCTATGCCTTCAAGGCGCACGAGGCCGAGACGCTGGGTGGCAGAGAGCGTTTCCGATTTCGTGCTGGCCAATGGCGTAAGCTCTGCGGTAAACGGCATCAAGGCCAACCAAGCGTCCCCATCAGGAGCGAATAATTCCGCGGCTGCGCCGGGCGCTTCGAAGGGCGCGGCCAGTGACGGGCCGACGAACTTCAGCGGCTCGACCACCGACCAGATTGTGGGCGTTACTCAGAGTGGTGCTGGCAACGGGCTTAGCAGCCTATGCAAATGCGACCAGTGGCAACGCGCAGGGCGTGTACGCCCAGAGCGCGAGCCCCAACGGGATCGGCGTGTTCGGGGTTACCACTGCCAGTACGGGCAGCACCGGGGGTTTCTATGGCAACGGGGTCGTGGGCTGGTCCCACGCTACCAGTGGCTATGCCAACGGAGTGTTAGGGCAAACTGGCAGTCCGAATGGGAGCGGGGTGGTGGGAAGTAACGTTGCCGGCGCTGGCGGGAGCGGGGTTAGCGGCTTCTCCACCTCGAACAGTGGCTCTGGGATCGGCGTGTACGGGTCAAGCGCCAGCACAAGTGGCGTAGGGGTTTCCGGCAACGCTAGCGCCACGACTGGAGGAACCGTCGGTGTTATAGATCGGTGGCAGCACCAGCACGGCGGCACGGGGGCTTTCGGGTAATCGCTACTGAACACGACCAGCGCCAACACCGTTGGAGTGGGCGGGCAGAGTGCCAGTCCGAATGGTCAGTGGGGTGGTAGGGATACAACGTGGCCAGCACGTAGGGTCGGGACGACTGCGACTGACGGGCTTTTCGCACTGCTCCACCAGCGGTTCAGGAATCGGCGTGTATGGTGCGAGCGCCAGCACGAGTGGCGTGGGGGTTTCCGGCGAGAACGCTAGTGCCACGTTACTGGGAGGACACCATCGGCGTTTATGGCGCGAGCTCCGGCGCAGGTGGCAATTGGGGGTTTGTTCAACAATACAGCTGGTGGGAGCATCATTATTGGACTGAAGCGTAACGGAGTGCAGAACACGATTTGCCTGTGGATGGTAGCGGCAATGGGAATACCACAGGTGGGGTCACCGCGACTGGCGTCGAACCTCAGCGGCTCTACGACCGACCAGATGTATGGGATTAACGCGAAACCGGCACCGGCGCGGGAGTAAGCGGATGTACTCGGCTCCTACGAAAGGTGTAGTCGGAACGGGCGACACAGCAACGAATGGCACAGTTATCGGGGTATAGGGCGGCACGGCAGGCACAGGCGGATACGGAGTTACGGCAATGCGTCGTCTTCCACCGGCGCAACCGTGGGCGTGAAGGGCAACTCGACAAGCACCGCGGGAACCGGTGTGCGCGGCCGAACACAGCGACTACCGGCGCTCAACGGGCGTCAGCGACTATGTGGCCATGCCGGAGGAATTGCCGGAGCCTTTAACAACGCCGCCGGTGGCACGATTCTCAGCGGCCAGGACAACGGCGTGGAGAAGTTCGCGTCGATGGCAGGGCAATGGCGTCTTCGGCGGCAACCTCAACGTCACCGGTACGCTTACGAAGGGCGGCGGTTCCTTCAAGATCGACGATCCGCTCGATCCCGAGAATAAGACACTCTCGCACTCCTTCGTGGAATCACCCGACATGATGAACCTCTACAACGGTAGCGTGCGGTTGGACGCTCGCGGCGAAGCCTGGGTCACGATGCCGGAATACTTCCAGGCGCTGAATCGCGACTTCCAATATGTCTTGACCTCGGTGGGATCGTCGCAACCGCGGCTCTACATCGCCCGCGAGATGAAGGGCAATCGCTTCAAGATCGCCGGCGGCAGGCCTAATGGGAAAGTTTCGTGGATGGTGACCGGCATCCGTCAGGACGCCTGGGCCAATGCGCATCGCATTCCGACCGAGGAAGAGAAGCCTCCGCAGGAACGCGGCAAGTATCTGCACCCGGAAGTCTATGGCGCGAGTGCCGACCAGAACACGAACGCGATGCTGCGCAAGTAGGGCCGTTGGGATTTGCTTAGTGGCTTTTGCAACCGTGGCACCCCGGGGGCGCCGTGAATGTGTGGAAACCGTGTCGTCCCTTGGGTGTCTGTGTTGTAGCTTGAAATTCTCCCTAAGCGGTGGAACCAACCATCGCGCTTGGGATCGAACCAGCCGCGCAGGCGGCGACATTTGTGTTAGCCGCGGGCGTGAGCCCGCGGTGAAGTGGGAGAAATAACTGAGCCGCGGAGCGGCGGCACAGCTACGACACAGACACCGTAGGGACGATACAGTTTCGTGACCGCCTCGTCAGTTCGCGGTCAAGTGGGAAGAACAACCGAACCGCGGAGCAGTGAAAACGTATAAAACCTTAGGAAAGTCCTGCTTAAGTCGGTCCCTTGAAGGGGAGGGCCTTCAGAGCGTGCGTGAGAATCGTGTCGTCCCCGGGGGACTCGGCCATATTTGCCCAGTCCACCCAGCGCTTCCGCGCTGGGCTATTGTAGTTACGCCCCGCGGGCTCAGATTTCGATATCTCCCAGACTCTGGTCCCTCACCGCAGGTTCGAACATCGAGTTCTCACTCAGACTCTTCACGCTGGCCGTAACTCTGCCGTGGCGGCCCATCTGGCATTCTCGCCGATCCAACGATCGTACCTAACCACAATATAAAGATTGACAATGCTAGGCCGCCGCAACACAATTCCAACCCACACGGGCCACGCAATCTGATTTCACGAGCCACTTCAGAGTACGAAAGGATCGCTTCATGCGCCGCTTCACCATGTCTCTGTCTGCCACCTTCTTTACCATCCTGTTGCTGGTTTCTTCCGGCATCGCGCAGCAAGCTGCAACCACGACCGTTCCCAACCTGATTCGCTATGGCGGAGTGTTGAAGGACGCGCAGGGTGCGCCGCTTTCATCCACGACCGTGGGCATTACCTTCGCCATCTACAAACAGCAGGATGGCGGTGCGCCGGTGTGGATGGAGACGCAGAGCGTGGCGACCGACGCCGGCGGCAACTACAGCGCGCTGCTGGGCAGCACGACGGCGAATGGGTTGCCGGGCGATCTGTTCTCGCAGGAAGAGCAGCGCTGGCTGGGGGTGCAGGTAGAGGGACAGGCGGAGCAACAGCGCGTGCTGCTGGTCAGCGTGCCGTATGCGTTCAAAGCGCATGAGGCCGAGACGCTGGGCGGCAGAAGCGTTTCTGATTTCGTGCTTACCGAGAGCGCGAGCGCTGCAGTCAACGGTAACACTGCCAGCCCGGCGTCGTCGTCCACTGCGAATAATCCCGCGACTACCGCCGGAGTCAACAAAGGCGCTGCCAGTGACGGGCCGACGAACTTCAGCGGCTCAACCACCGACCAGATTGTAGGTGTAACCCAGACTGGAACCGGCGCAGGTGTAAACGCCTCCGCACCTACGAAGGGTGTGGTCGGAACCGCGACCGCGACCACCGGCACCGCGATTGGCGTGGAAGGCGGGTCCGCCGGCTCGGGCGGATACGGAGTGTACGGCAATGTGACCTCGGCCACGGGTGCGACGGTAGGCGTGAAGGGCAATTCGCAGAGCACTACCGGAACCGGTGTGCGCGGCACCAACATTGCCACCAGCGGTGTGACCACCGGCGTGAGCGGCTACGTCGACAGCGCGGCAGGCACGGCGGGAGTCTTTAATAACGCAGCCGGCGGCAACATCCTGATTGGCCAAAACAATGGTGCGCCCACATTCACGGTGAGCGGCACCGGCAACGTGAATGCAGCGGGCGGATTCACCGGCAGCGGCACGGGGATCACCGGAATCACGTTCTCGCAGTTGACCGGCCAACTTGGCAACTCGCAATTCAGCGGAACTTATAGCGGGGCGGTGTCGCTGTCCGACCCCGGCAACAGCTTCAGCGGCACGCTCGTTTACTGGCGGCACGTTTACCGGTAGCGGATCGGGTTTGACCGGCGTACCCGCCGGCATGCTCAGCGGTACCTTGGGCAGCGCGCAATTCAGCGGCACCTATAGCAATGCGGTAATGCTTACCAACACCTCCAACATGTTCTACGGCAACGGCGCGAATCTCACCATGGTTCCTGTCGGCTCCGGATCTCCCAATTACATTCAGAACACGATGTCGCCGCAGAAGAGCGCGAACTTCAACATCACCGGCAGCGGAGTTCTGAGCGGCACGCTGGTGGCCAACGCAGGCGTGTCGGGCATGCTCACCATTGCTACCGGCAATGCCGTGAGCGGCATGGCTACCGTCACCAGCGGCGCGCCGAACGGTGTCTACGGACAGGCCGCCAGTCCTGGCGGCACGGGCGTTTATGGTACTAACACGGCGACATCGGGCAACGCCTATGGCGTCACGGGAAAGAGCGCCAGCGCCACTGGCGTTGGCGTCTACGGCTGGGCCACATCCACCACCGGTAACGATAGCGGCGTGGTTGGGCAGTCGGACAGCACCACCGCGGCTGCCAGTGGCGTCTTCGGCGTGGCCACAGCCTCCACCGGCCAGGTGTATGGCGTTGTGGGATCGACGAATAGCACCACCCAAAACGCCAGTGGCGTTTACGGCAACACCACCGCAACCACAGGCGCTACCAACGGCGTCTACGGACTGACGAACAGCAGCGACGGCAGTGCTGATGGCGTCTATGGCGAAGCGACCTCAACCACCGGCGGCGCCAACGGCGTGGTGGGGACAACGTCCAGCCCCAAGGGCTACGGTGTCTGGGGCGTCGCGAATTCCACCGACACATCCGGCTTTGGGTACGGCGTCTACGGGACGTCCGCCAACGGTGCTGGCGTCTACGCCAGTGCACAGTCCTCGTCGGTTTGTGCCGCGGGCGTGGAAGCTTATAGCGCTAGCACCTGCGCTGACGCCATCTACGCCGTCGATACCGCAACCAGTGGCAATGCGAATGGCATTTACGCGCAGACCAACAGCTCCCAGGGCGTGGCCGGATACTTTAACAACGAAGGCGGTGGTTACATCCTGGTTGGCACCGTGAACGGCAACGGGACTCACCTGTTTCATGTCGATGGCTCCGGTGACGGCTACTTCGCCGGCGATCTCAACGTCGGTGGCACCCTCAGCAAGGGCGGCGGTTCCTTCAAGATCGACGACCCGCTCGATCCCGAGAACAAGACGCTCTCTCATTCCTTCGTCGAGTCGCCCGACATGATGAACATCTACAACGGCCTCATCCGGCTCGACGCCCGCGGCGAGGCGTGGGTCGTGCTGCCCGAATACTTCGAGGCGCTCAACCGCGACTTCCGCTACCAGCTGACTTCCGTCGGCGCGTCGCAGCCGCGCTTGTACATTGCGAGCGAGGTGAAGGGCAACCGCTTCAAGATTGCCGGCGGCAAAGCCAACGCGAAGGTATCGTGGCAGGTCACCGGAATCCGTCAGGACGCTTGGGCCAACGCGCATCGCATTCCTACCGAGGAAGAAAAGCCTCTGGAGAAACGCGGCACCTACTTGCATCCCGACGTGTTTGGCGCCAACGCCAAGACGAAGCGCGATGCTGCAACACTAGTTTTTCGAAGGGGCGTACCTTCAGGTACGCCGTGGAAAGGCCCTTTATTACTGTCATTCCGAGCGGGCTTCAGCCCGCGAGGAATCGGCTTTTCCGGCTTTGTAAGAAAACCGTTCGGCCTCACCCGAACAGGCCCAGTTGCTCGTCCTCCAGCTTCACCGGATGGGCGCTCTGGCTGCGCGAGCTGAATTCGCGGCTGATCCCGTGCTTCTTGCGCAGCTGCGCCATCAGATCTGAAATGCGCTTGCTGTAGGCCTTGCTGACGAAGGCACGCTCGGCAAATCGTTTGCGATAATCCGCCACCAGCTGCGGAAACTCCTGCTCCAGAAACGGCAAGAACACGCTCGCCGAGCACGGCTTCAGGAACAACGGATTGGCATAGACATACTTTCCGCCGGCTTCTTTGGTTGCGCGCACCACCGCGTCCAGCGACGCAGGCGAGTCGGTTATCCCGGGCAAAACCGGGGCGCAAATCACTCCGGCATTGATGCCCGCGGCGCACAACTCGCGTACCGTATTCATCCGCAGATCGGGACGCGGCGCGCGCGGCTCCAGAATCCGCGCCAGCTTGACGCTCATCGTCGTGACCGTCAGGTTCACGAACAGGGAATTGTGTTCGGCGACGCGCTTCAGCAAATCCACATCTCGCCCAACCATGTCCGACTTGGTGACGATGCCGATCTCAAGACCATGATGCAGCGCCAGTTCCTCCAGAATGCCGCGCGTCACTTCGAAGCGCTTCTCTGCCGGCTGATACGGATCGGTCGCGGTGCCGATGGAGATCGACTCGCCGCGTTTGACCTTCTTTAACTCCTGACGCAGCAGCCACGCTGCCTGCTGCTTCACATAAATCTTGCGCTCGAAGTCCACGCCGTCGCGCATTTCCATGAATTCGTGGGTGTAGCGCGCATAACAATATTTGCAGGCAAATTCGCACCCGCGATAAGGATTGATCGTCCACGTGAACGGCATGCGCGTTGACGTGCAGCGATTCAGCAAGGCGCGTGACGGCAAGGTGAAGTACTCCACCAGATGACCTTGCCGGATCGACTCGCCTTGCGACGCGAGTTTGGCAATGCCGACCAGCGGTTGCGATGGGTCTTGCTCCTCGACCTGTAGAAGCGCGGGATGCATATGTCGAACCGGCGTCGTATATTCGCTTTTTGTTCGCCATAAATATCCTACCCCCCAGCCGCTTTTCCCGTCAAGTCGGGCGACCGTCATACCGAGCCAGCGGACGCGAGCCGGAGGGACCTGCTTCTCTCACTCCTTTGGTCCAGAGCCGCCATGATGCAAACCCGCGCGCCTTGCTTGCCATCCAAGCAGGCAGGTTGCACCAGAACTACCTGACCACCATAAGGGGCGCTCATGACGGATAGAAATCGCATCATCGAGACCTTGGAAAAATTGATCGCAGTTTGCCGCGACGGGCAATGCGGGTATCGCAACGCTGCCGAACACGCGCAAGACCCCGCACTCAAGAGAGTGCTTGGCGCAATCAGCCTGGAGCGGGCAAAGTTTGCCGGCGACTTGGAGAACGAAGCCATTCGCCGCGGCAAGCCCGATGTGCCCCGCTTAGGCAGCGCTCTGGGAGCAATCCATCGTGGCTGGACTGGGCTGAAAGCCAGCCTGGGAGGCGGCGACGATGCCATCCTGTCCTCCATGGAAACCGGCGATGACTACGCGCAGAATCAGTACGATCATTACATCCGCGATGGCCGCCTGCCCGATGACATCCAGGGAATTATTCGCAACCAGGCGCAGGCTATCGTGGGAACGCTCGACCGGATTCATGCCTTTCGCCGGCTGCGCAAGGCGGCTTGACGCCAGCACCTCCCATGACGGGACTTTCTGTTCGCAGGCAAACTACTTCAAGTTCTTTTGCAGAAAGTCCTGTGTCATTTTCTGCGCCTTGGCTGTGTCCTCGGCCCGGTACGCCTGCTCGTTGTTGGGATTTTCAAAGCCGTGTCCCGCGTCCAGGAAAATGTGGATGTCGACCTTCTTGTCCAGAGCGGTCATTGCCGTCTCAAACGTATGCACGTCGGCCACGGAAATGCCTTTGTCCTGGCCGCCAAAAATGCCGAGTATCGACGCATGGATCTTCTTCAGCGTGGTTTTGTCGCTGGCCAGGTGTCCATAGTTGATGACAGCAACCTTCAGCTTGGGATCGGCGACCGCCAGATCGAGCGCGTAGCCGCCGCCCATGCACCAGCCAATCGCGCCGACGCGTTTGCCGTTGACCTCCTTCAGCGATCGCAGATAAGCCGTCGCCGCCAGCAGGTCACGATTGGCGCGGTCCTCGGGAACGCCGCGCATGATCTGGTGCGCTTCATCAGGAGTAGTTGCCACCTGGCCGCGATAAAGATCGATGGCCAGCGCCACATAGCCCTGATCGGCGAGGTTCGACGCCTGCTGCTTGACCCAGTCGTTTAGCCCCCACCATTCGTGGATGACCACCAGCGCGGGAAAGGGCCCTTCGCCCTTGGGCATGTAGAGCGTGGCCTGTACTGTCTCATCGCCGCTGCGGTACGAAACCGCTTGCGGCTCGGCCGCCACGGCCGTTATCGCCAGCAAACTGATCAATGCGGTCAACAATAGCGTTCGCACGGGAATCCTCCGGCAGATAGGTTAGCAGCTAACGCGCGTCTCCTGCACGACGTCCTATCTCGGCCTCCTCTTGAGTTTCTCGCACCCCCAATCGAACGGCTGCCTGGTTCCAACCACCGCTGCCCCATCCGTATAACTCGATCGCTCGGGACTCGGTTGCCCCATTCTTGCCCGCTCGGGGCGCCCCATCCTTGTCGCCGTCTTTTGGCGACAGAGTGGGCTCCGGCAACTGAAAACTGACAACTGACAACTCGACGAACTGACGAACTGAGAACTGAGAACTGACAACTGACAACCGACGACTGACGGACTGACGACTGACCAACTGACCACCAGCCACTGAGGTGTCATCCCGACCGAGGGCTTCAGCCCGAGTGGAGGGACCTGCTGTTTCTTCTCGACCACGCACCCAAGCCTTTCCTCCGTCTCCACCCGAACTCCCACACTGGTCGGCAGCGCGGCTGCCCCATCCTTGTCGCCGTCTTTTGGCGACAGAGTGGGCTCCAACAACTGACCAACCGACGACTGACAACCGACAACTGACAACTGACAACCGCTCCTGTCCATCCCGATCCGAGCCCGCAGCGGCGCAACAATCGTAGCCCAGAGCGGCACAGGCGGTTTACGAAACTCCACTCCCACCCGGGCCGCTGGAACAGACAGATTCGAAAAATCCAGCAATCCAGCCGCGCAGCGGCGACATTTGTGTTAGCCGCGGGCGTGAGCCCGCGGTGAAGTGCAAGAATTAATTGAGCCGCGGAGCGGCGGCACAACTACGAGACAAACGGCATCGGTTGTCACTCGGTTGCACCATCCTCATCGCCGTCTCTCGGCGACAGAGTGGGCTCCGGCAACTGACAACTGACGACTGACAACCGACGACACGACGACGACTGACAACTGACAACTGACAACCGCTCCTGCCATCCCGACCGAGCCCGCAGGGCGCAACAATCGTAGCCCAGGGCGTAAGCCCTGGGTCGGCCGCGAAATCGATCCGAGTCCCGCAGGGACGGCACATTGGCCTGCACGTGCGCGCGTGAGTTCCGTGGGGATACCCCCTCAAAATATATGTTGCAAACAAAGGCTTTATATCAAAGTATTGATTACATTGAAGTTATCTCGCAGCCTAAGTGCATGATTCTTAACCATTTACAAAATTCTCCGCAAAGTATTCATTCGATTGTCTTTCTCCGCAAACCACTGCGAAACAAGCACTTGCAGTTCGTACTCCGCAAACTGACAACCGACAACTGGCTACTCACAACTGACTACTGACTACTGAAAAAAGGGCAGGCGCACCAAAAGTCAGGCGGATTCCTACCCTACCAACGCCAGTATCGAACTGCACCACAATCAGGTCAAGTTACGAAGGTGCCAATTTGTCGCTCCCTTCCCGCAATGGGAATTCGCCACCGCACTCCAGAAAATCCTTGAACCCAGCGCGAGCGGTGCTAACATTCGGCTTCTATCGAGTGTCGTTCGAATTCGGGCGCGACGACGGGATAACCATAGCCTGCGGGTGCCCCACACAAGCCGAATTTGCTTGTGTGGGAGGCTTTCTGTTGCAACGACGAAGACGAGCCAACGAAGAACTCTCGGAAGGAAGCCATGCACACCACGCCAGTTTGCTGTGCCTGCCCCCGAATGCAGCCGGAGGACAAGGGGCGGACCGATGGATGTGCAAACCTCCATCCGAGCTGGATTCTTGGGATGATACGGACGAGGGCCGCGCTGCTGCCCGTGATCGCGCTGGTGCTGGCGCTCCTCGCGACTGGATCGGCGTACGCACAAACCTATACCGAGAATGTGCTGCATTTTTTTGCCGGTCCACCCGACGGCAGCGATCCCGGGTCGGGAAACTTAGTGCGGGACGCGCAAGGCAACTTGTATGGCGTCACATTCGAAGGCGGCACTTCCGGCAACTGCTACGGCGTCGGCTGTGGAACGGTGTTCAAGGTGCATGCGAGCGGTGGCGAGACCGTGCTGTATTCGTTTACGGGCCCTCCGGACGGCGATAGTCCCTACAGCGGTTTAGTTCTGGACGGGAAGGGCAATCTGTACGGCACTACCCCCTTCGGCGGCACGTCAACTGCGTGCGGCGTTGGGTGTGGAACCATTTTCAAGATCGACGCTGGTGGCCGCGAAACTGTGCTCTACAACTTCACTGGGACCGGAGGGGACGGGGCGCAACCCAGCTCAACGTTAGTGCTGGACGCACAGGGGAATCTATACGGTTCCACGTCCTATGGTGGCGTAGCGTGTCCTTTGAGCGGGTACGGCTGCGGAACGGTGTTCAAGCTGGATACGACCGGCAGGGAGACCGTGCTCTACCGCTTCACCGATCTTGGCGGAGACGGAGCATACCCCGGCGGCAATTTGGTGCTGGACGCCAGTGGCAATCTCTACGGCGTGACCGGCGCCGGCGGCAGCAACGGAACGGGAACGGTCTTTAAGGTGGACACAAATGGCCATGAGATCGTGCTGTACTCGTTTGGGGAACCGCCCGACGGCACTGAGCCCGCAAGTCTAACGCGCGACGCGCAAGGCAACCTGTATGGTGTTACCTTCAATGGCGGCACCGGCACTTCCAGCTACTGCCCTTACATCGGCTGTGGAACGGTGTTCAAGCTGGATACGACCGGCAGGGAGACTGTGCTCCACAGCTTCACGGGGACCGGAGGAGACGGTGCAAATCCCGTCGGCACATTGGTGCAGGACGAGCAGGGTAATCTATACGGCACTACCACCGCAGGCGGCACTGCTTACGACTTTTGCGCTGGCGGCTGTGGGACGGCGTTCGAGGTGGACCCAACTGGCAAAGAGACTGTGCTCTACAGCTTCATCGGAACCGACGGTCAAGATCCTACGGCAGGTTTAGCGCCAGACGAGCAGGGAAACCTATATGGCACTAACGGTTGCCCTCCCCAGCACAACGAAGGGGGCTGTGGAACCGTATTCGAGCTTCAACCGCCGGCGAACGACACCCTAACCGTTTCGATCAACGGCAACGGAGGCGTTACCAGTACTGACGGCTTCATCAATTGTCCCGGCACCTGCAGCCACACCTATCCCAAAAACATGCAGGTGACGTTGAATGCGACTCCCTCGGCGGGTCAGACATTTGTTGGCTGGAGCGGGGGATGCAGTGGCACTGGTTCCTGTGTCGTTCCCGTCACACCGAACCTTCACGTTATCGCCACGTTTACCGGGCACGACACTTTAACGGTTTCCACCACCGGCAACGGAACTGTTACCAGTACCGATGGCCTCATAAACTGTCCCGGCACCTGCAGCCACACTTATCCGTACAATACGCAGGTCACGCTGAATGCTGCGCCGCCTGCGGGGTGGGTATTCTCTGGCTGGAGTGGGGCGTGCAGTGGCACTGGTTCGTGTGTCGTGACCATGACACAGAACCTGTCCGTGGGCGCGACGTTTACTCAGCTTTTCTACCAGCTATTGGTGTCGCTATCTGGCATCGGAACGGTCACCAGCACCGACGGCTTCATTAACTGTCCTCAAACCTGCTTCCATTCCTATCCCGTCAACACGCAAGTCACGCTGAATGCCTCGCCCGGACAAGGCTGGATTTTCAGCGGTTGGACCGGTGCTTGCAGTGGTGTCGGTGCGTGCAATGTAACCATGACGCAGAATCTATCCGTCACCGCATTCTTCGTCGAGCCCGGCTATGGGATTCAGTTCTTCCCGGTTACACCCTGTCGTTTGGTAGACACGCGACAAACCGGCTATCCGGTTTTCGGTGGCACGTCACAAAGCTTCGGTCTTTCCTCGAAGGAATGTAACATTCCTGACGAAGCGGTAGCCTACTCGCTAAATGTGACCGTCGTCCCACGGGGACCTCTGGGATATCTGACGATCTGGCCCAGCGGCCTAGCTCAACCGGCTACGTCGCTGCTAAACTCTCCGGACGCGCGCGTCAAGGCCAACGCCGCAATTGTTCAGGCTGGGATTACCGCTGGCGAAGTCAGCGTGTTTGCCACCGACACCACCGACGTCATCCTCGACACGGATGGCTACTTCACTGCGCCCGGTTCCGGAACGTACCAGTTTTATCCGTTGACGCCCTGCCGCATCGTCGACACCCGCCACAACCATGATGGAGGAATGCTGCAGGCGGGCGTGGAGCGCGATTATACGATTCCGCCCAATTGCGGCGTTCCCAGCAGCGCGACGGCTTATTCATTTAACGTCACCGTCCTGCCGGCCGCTGGCGGTTTGGATTATCTGACCGTGTGGCCCAAGGGTGAGACGCAACCCACCGTCTCTACCCTCAACGACAACACCGGGACGGTTGTAGCCAACGCAGCCATCGTCCCTGCGGGCAGCGAGAACGCAACCGCCTTCTACGCCCACAGTAACGCCACCAACCTTTTGGTTGATGTCGACGGCTACTTCGCCGCGCCCGGAACGGGCGGCCTTTCGCTGTATCCGACTGCGCCCTGCCGCGTGCTCGACACCCGCCAGAACAATGGCAAGCCCTTCAGCGGCGAGAAAACTGTGAACGTCGTTGGCAGCGCATGCGCGCCGCCAGCCAACGCCGCGGCCTACATCTTCAACGCGACCGTCGTTCCGCCCGGCTCGATGCCTTATCTCACTCTGTGGCCTGACGGCGAGAAGCAGCCGACAGTCTCCACGCTCAACGCCTACGACGGCTTCATCACTTCCAACATGGCGATCGTGCCGACCAACAACGGCTCCATCGACGCCTATGCCGCAGCGTTGACGCAATTGATCCTCGACATCTCCGGCTACTTCGCCCGTAGGGGAATTAATATCGTGGAGAGTGGATCCACCCAATCGCCCATCAGTGGAATAAGCCGCAACAAAGAGCGGCCGTAGGCGCGAAAAGTCTAGCCCAGACGGAGCCGCAGGCGCAGTGCTGGGCAGAGTGGAGAAATTCGCCTAGTCCCGTAGGGACGGCACAGTTTCGTAACAGCCTCTACGGTGGGAGTTTTTCGCCGGTCCGGGGATTTTGCTGTCCCAACTCACAACTGGTGAATGACTGCCTCCTGCCCGCGCGACAACTGACAACCGACAACGACAACTGCTTAATATCCCACCCATTCCCGGAACCGGGATCTTACCGTCCGCACAAAAGGCGTTTGAACGCAGCCCGTTCAGTGCTAATATTCCGGCTCAGTCCAAAATATTGCAGCGACCGCTGACGCAAAGCGGGCGTTGACATGCTCGGCAATGCTGGTCTCAGCCCCGGCAAGCCAGGCAGCTCTCAGAGGGCTCTCGCAGCCCATCCAGGAAAGACTTGTAAGGAGGAAGCTATGCACGCCCTAACCCGCCTGCGAATCAGGAAAACCAGCTTCTCGAATATGGTCTGCCTGGTGCTTGTGTTTTGCGCCGCGACGGCGATTGCCTCGCCTGCACAAACCCTGACAACGCTCTACAGCTTTTGTGCGCAACCGGAGTGCGACGACGGCGACACGCCTCTCGCCGGCCTGGTGCAGGCCACGGATGGGAATTTTTACGGAACAACCTTCGGGGGCGGCGAATTTAACGCCGGCACCGTCTTCAAGATCACCCCCAGCGGCACGCTGACCACGCTGCACACTTTTTGCTCTCAACCGAGCTGCACCGACGGCTACCAGCCTTTTGGAGGGCTGGTGCAAGCCACCAACGGGAACTTCTATGGGACGACCCAGGGAAGCGGCTCTAACGCCTTTGGCACAGTTTTTGAAATCACCCCCAGCGGTACCCTGACCACACCGCACACCTTTCAGGGATCTCCGGCTGACGGTGCCGTCCCCTCCTCAGCGCTCGTGCAAGCCGCGGACGGGAACCTGTACGGCACAACCGAGGCAGGCGGTGCTAACGAAACCTGTATCGAGGGTTGCGGCACCGTCTTCAAACTGACCCCGAGCGGGACGCTGACGACGCTCTACAGCTTTTGCGCGCAAGCCAATTGCGCTGACGGCGGGCAGCCGCTGGCTGGCCTGGTCCAGGGCACCGATGGGAACTTCTACGGGACAACCGTCATGGGTGGGGCCAAGAATGATGGCACCGTTTTCAAGCTCACCCCCAGCGGCACACTAACCGTGCTTTACAGCTTTTGCTCGCAAGCAGGCTGCGCTGACGGCAACTCCTCTGACGCAGGCCTGGTACAAGGCACCGACGGAAACTTTTACGGGGTTGCCGTTCTGGGCGGAGCCAACAACGTCGGCACCGTCTTCAAAATAACCCCGACCGGCTCGCTGACTACGCTGTACAGCTTCGACGGTGTTCACGGAGCCATCCCGCAAGGGGGTCTGCTACAAGCCACCGACGGCAACTTTTACGGGACAACTCAGGACGGCGGGGCTAACAGTGTTGGCACCATCTTTGAAATCACTCCCAGTGGCACGCTAACCACGCTGTACAGCTTTTGCTCTTTAGCGCATTGCGATGACGGTGACTCGCCTTTCGCAGGGCTGGTGCAAGCCACCAACGGGAATCTTTACGGGACGACCTCCGTCGGTGGTGCAAACGGCGGCTATGGCACAGTCTTCAGTCTGACCGGGCCCGCTCCCACCGCGGTGCAATTCGTTCCCGTCACGCCATGTCGCGTCGTTGATACGCGTCAGTCCAACGGCGAGTTCGGGGGACCGGCGATCGCGGGCGGCACTTCGCGCAGCTTCCCCATCCCGCAAAATACCACTTGCAACATTCCCAGCGCCGCCGCAGCCTATTCCTTGAACGTTACCGTCGTTCCGCACCAGCCTTTGGGCTACCTGACTATCTGGCCCTCAGGCCGGACCCAGCCTGGTGTCTCAACCATGAATTCCACCGATGGCCGGGTAAAGGCCAACGCCGCCATCGTGCCGGCGGGCGCCAGCGCCGCAGTCAGCGTCTTCGCCAGCGACACCACCGACGTCATCCTCGATATCGACGGCTACTTTGCGCCGCCTGCCGGCAATACCTATCAGTTTTATCCCCTGACGCCCTGCCGAATCGTCGACACCCGCAACAACAAGGATGGTGGAATGCTGCAGGCGGGAGTGGAGCGCGATTACACGATTCCGCCTACTTGCGGTGTGCCGAGCAGTGCGACGGCCTACTCGTTCAACGTCACCGTCCTTCCGGCGGCTGGCGGTCTGGATTACCTGACCGTGTGGCCCAAGGGTGAAACCCAACCTGTGGTCTCTACCCTTAACGACAGCACCGGAACGGTCGTAGCCAATGCGGCCATAGTCCCTGCGGGGACTGAGAACGCCACCGCCTTCTACGCTCATAGCAACGCCACCAACCTTTTGGTTGATGTCGACGGCTATTTCGCCGCGCCGGGCACAGGTGGGTTTTCGCTGTATCCCGTGGCGCCCTGCCGCGTGCTGGACACCCGCCAGAACAACGGCAAGCCGTTCAGCGGCGAGAAGACCGTAAACGTTGTGGGCAGCGTCTGTGCGCCTCCCAGCAACGCCGCGGCCTACGTCTTCAACGCGACCGTCGTTCCGCCGGGCTCCATGCCTTACCTCACCTTGTGGCCTGACGGCGAGCAACAGCCCACGGTCTCGACACTGAATGCCTATGATGGCTTCATCACCTCGAACATGGCGATCGTGCCAACCAACAACGGCTCTATTGACGCCTATGCTGCTGCGCTAACACAACTGATCCTCGACATCTCCGGCTACTTCGCGCCGTAGCCATGGGCGATTGAGGTTGGACTATAGAGTCTGGGTGAGAACTAAGTTTCATATTCGGCGGTGGAGTATGACTCGCGAAAAAAGAACCCCGAAGGGGTGGACCAGCAGTTAGCCCAGGACGGAGCGAAACCGGGGCCCCCGATTCGCGCTAAGCGATGGAATTTGGGACCGAACCAGCCGCGCAGCGGCGACATTTGTGTTAGCCGCGGGCGTGAGCCCGCGGTGAAGTGGAAAAAATAACTTGAGCCGCGGAGCGGCGGCACAGCGGCGGCACAGCTACGACACAGACACCGGAGGGACGGCACAGTTCTCACCCGCGTGGCGCCAGGCCTTTCGGCAGCCTGTTATGAATGCGTGCCACCACTCGTTCCTACTCCGATTCCAGCACCAGGTAGCTCAACAGTCCGGAGCGTTCAATCTGCAGCACAATCGTATCTCCCGGCTTAACCTTGCGCAGGTTCTGCTTCAGCTGGGGCAGGTCGTGTACCGCCGTCCCGTTCATGGCGTGAATAATGTCTCCCGGTTGCGGACCCTCGCCAAGCAGAGTGCTGCTGGGCGTTCGCGCGGCTACCAGCACGCCGCCGGGAATTCGCTGGTCGCCCAGCGCGTCGCGCAATTCGTCGTTGACCGTGACCGCAACAATGCCCAGCCGGTTCACCAGATTGTTCGGCCCGGTGACCATATCGGCGAAGCGCTCAGGATCGTCCGGCCGGTCTACCACCTTCACCGCGACGCTCTCCACTTTGCCGTTGCGCAGCACCCCAAGCTCGACTTTCTGGCCGATCTTGTAGGCGTACAAATCAAGTGCGAAGTGCCGTACATCGCTGACCGGCTTACCTTCCACGCTCACCACCACATCGCCCACGTTTAATCCTGCCTTGTCGGCGGAGGAGCCCGGCACTACGTCCTGCAGCAGCACGCCCTGATTGGTGGGCAGGTGCAGGCCTTCAACCAGCTCGGGCGTAATGGTGCGCAGATACACCCCAATCTGCCCACGATGCACATGTCCCTGAGTGCGGATCTGGTCATACACGCTGCGCACCACATCGCTGGGAATGGCGAATCCTAGTCCTTCATTGCCGCCTGATTCCGACAGAATGAAGGTATTGATTCCCACTACATGACCATCGACATCCACCAGCGGACCTCCGCTGTTACCCGGGTTGATGGGCGCGTCCGTCTGAATGTAGATGTCGGGCTTGTCAGGATCGATCAGGCGCGACGTCGCGCTCACCACGCCCATGCTGACGGAGTTTTCCAGACCCAGCGGGCTGCCGAAGGCGAACACCACTTGCCCTTGCTTCAGGTTGTTGGAGTCTGCCAGTTGCAGCGTCGGCAGTCCCTTCACCTCGATCTTGAGTACGGCCAGATCGCTCACCCGATCGATGCCAACCAGCTTGGCCTCGATGGGCCCGTGCGGCGAAGCGTCCACTTGCGCGGCAGTTTGCTTGTCGAGTCCTTGCAGCCGCACTCGGATTCGTTGCGCGCCTTCCACCACGTGCGCGTTGGTCACGATGTACCCATCCGGCGACAGCACCACGCCGGCCCCAATCCCGCGTTGCGCCTCCAGGTAGGCCGTGTCGTTCTTCTCTTCGTCCGTGGTCAGGCCGAATCCCGTCGTCAGGACTTGGACCACCGACTTGGTGACGGTGCTCGAGAGCTGTTGCACCGACTCGCTGAAAACATGCAGAGGATCGCTTTTGAGCAGCCTGGCCGCTTCCGCCGAACGCGTTGGCTGCTCAGTCTGCGCTGCGCAGACGACGGGCATCATCGCGAAACTGAGAACTACACACCCAAGCAAGGGGCGTATCGACATTCTTGTCCTTCTCCCACATCTCAACCAGTGCGACGAAGCCCTGAATCTCGCACACTCCATCAGATGAACTTCCACCCGCGAAGAATCGCAGTTCCACCGATTTCTTTCAGCCATTTCTGGCTCTGCCAGAGTACTCCAACTCAAGCCCCAATGGGTTGGCCAATATGAGGGTTTGGCGTCCGTTTCGGGACGAAGCCGAAGGCCATTCCCCTAAATGATCAATTCTGCTCAGACCGCGAAAAGCCGCGCGACTAGAAAAGTGATAGGCCTCAATGAGGTCAGATAGAAGAGACCTGTTGTTTATTCGACAATCGAATCCCCGCGAGCGGCGTCCCTGCCCGGCTGCGCTAGTCGAACTGCAATCCAGGCCTCAGGGCCACAGGAGAAATCATGAAAACCAGCACGAAAGATCAAGTCACAGGCAGCTTCCACGAACTGAAGGGAGCAATCAAGAAGGGAGTTGGAAAGATTACGAATGACCGCAATTTGAAAGCCGAGGGAGCAGCTGAAACGAAGGCGGGCAAGGTTCAGCAGCGGATGGGTCGCGCCAAAGAGACCGTCGCAAAGTTGAAAGGACAACTGTCAGACTTAAAGAAGGATCGGCCTTTCTGAAATGAATCGGTAAAACTAAAAAATCGAAGGGACGCCGCTCTCAACCACGATAATGCGGTGCAGGGGCAGCAGCTCGTCGAAATCGCGCAAGCCCCAGGCACGCCCCCGATGTTCAAACATCACAGACCTGTTTGCGAAGCCCTCGCTATACTGAGAACATCCATTAGTATGTAAGGAGTCTTTGCATGGCTACTGTCGCAGAACCGACTGCTCTTATGGAAGAAATCTCTATTCACCCGCCGAAGCGCCTGTTGTACGGCCCCGGCCCGGGTCAAGTTCATCCTCGCGTCTATCAGGCGATGGCACAGCCCATCGTCGGCCACCTGGACGCTTACTTCTTTCAAATCTCCAGCGAGATTCAACGCCTGCTTCGCACCGTCTTCGGCACGAAGAACGAGATGACCTTCGTCATTTCTGCCACTGGCAGCGGCGGCATGGAAACCGCCATCAGCAACTTTGTGCAGCAGGGAACCAAGGTCGCGGTCTTCGCCAATGGCTTCTTTTGCGATCGCCATGACCGAGATGGCCCGCCGCCAGGGTGGCGAAGTAGTTCGCTTCGAAAAGCCGTGGGGCGAGGTCTTCGGCGACCAGGAAGCGGCCGAATTTATTCATCGCGAGAAGCCACAGGTCGTGACCTATGTGCAGGCCGAGACCTCAGCCGGCGCATTCCAGCGCGGCGAGGCCATCTGCAAGGCTGCGCACGAAGTCGGCGCGCTGGTCATCGCCGATTGCGTCACCTCGCTGGGCGCAATGCCGGTCGAAGTCGACAAGACCGGAATCGACATCGCCTATAGCTGCTCGCAAAAAGGCCTGAGCTGTCCTCCGGGACTGTCTCCCATCACCGTTTCGCCGCGCGCGATGGAGTGGCTCAAAGCTCGGACCACCCCCAATCGCTCCTGGTATTTCGACATCAAGCTGATCGCTGATTACCTGGTCGAGTCGCATCGCTATCACCACACCGCCTCGGCGACCATGTTCTACGGCATCCGCGAAGGCTTGGCGTTGATCGAAGAAGAAGGCCTCGAGAACCGCTGGGAGCGCCATCACCAGGCGCATCTCGAATTCGTGAAGCAGATCGAAGCGCTGGGTCTCGAGATGCTGGTCGCACCGAAGGATCGCATCTGGAACCTCAACACTCCCAAGGTGCCGCAAGGCGTTGACGACGCGAAAGTCCGCACCACGCTGCTGAACGAAAACGGCATCGAGATCGCAGGCGGCTTCGGCCCGCTTGCCGGCAAGGTCTTCCGCGTGGGATTGATGGGCCCGTTGGCTACCACCGATAGCGTGAATCACTTTGTTCGACTGCTTCGGGAAGGCGCTGCGCGGAGCCGGATACAAAGGCTGATTTTTCTCGCAGACATAGATGCTTGGGTGCCCCGTTCGAGCCTGACTTTGGCTAGGGCGGGGCATTTGCGATAAAAGTCGGTAGCCGGACGTTCGGCAAGGCATCCAATCGTTTGTTATGCCCTGAAAGAATTGGGCGGAGGAGCGAATGTCCAACCTGAACCAACGGCTGCAGGAATTCAAAAGCACATTCGAATCCGGCGCCGCGCCGTACCACGTCACTCCCGAAGTCGTGGCGACGATGCATCGCGCTACTGAGGAGCTGAAAGCTTCGGGAATCGAGGGCCGCGCACTAAAGGCCGGAGCCCGCGCCCCCGAGTTCAGCCTCTTCAATCAGGACCACGTCCAAGTGTCTTCGGCGGAACTGCTGCGGCAAGGTCCGCTGGTGGTCAGCTTCTTTCGCGGCCACTGGTGACCCTATTGCAACATGGAGCTGGAGGCTCTACAGGAAGTCGATGGCGAGGTAAGGAAGCTGGGAGCGCGCATTCTCGTCGATTACTCCCGAGCTCGAACGCTATACTCGGGCGCTCCACAAGAAGCTTAATTTGAGCTTCGACATTCTCAGCGATCTCCATCTCGAGGTCGCCGAAAAATTCGGCCTGGTGTTCACGCTTCCGGATTACCTCCGCAAGCTGTATGAATCCTTCGGGAGCACTTTGGACCGTTTTAACGGCGAAGCTGAATACCGGTTGCCGGTGCCTGCGCGCTACATCGTTGACTCCAGCGGGACGATCCGCGCCGCCGATGTCAACGCCGACTACACAGTGCGGCAAGAGCCGTCGGAAACCGTACAGCAGCTGGCGGCGCTTGCAACCGGCAAGACCGGGTAGACATAAGGACAGGCGCTGCGCTGCGGATGAACAAATTGCTGGAGCTGGGACGGTCATTTTCGATGACCACCCCAGTTCCAGCTTGTTCAAAATCGGTCCACGACGATGGTCCGAAGGGCAAGCTCTTCAAGGCGCTTGATTATGGGAGTGCTGAACTCGGTCCCAAAGCTTCCTGCCGTGATCCTAGCCTGCTCGCCGGTCCCTTTCTAAGAGCTCCTATATCTGTAACTTACACCGTAATCCAGAATTAAGTTGACTTCCGCTGCCACCAGCGCAAAAGTGAGCAGCGCGCAGCCGAATACACTCGGCACGCAGCAATTCGAGGCAGCGCTTCCCGCCTGATTATTCTGCCGGCGTGGCATGACCTGCCCTGGAGGTCAGTTATGTGCAAGGGAAAAACATTCAGCCAGTTGGCTTGCGCATGGCAAGCCGCAGCTGTCGCAGCAGTCTTCGCTCTGACGGTAGTCATGGGCGGCGCTTGCCGCCCAGGCTCAGAGCTTCCAGGTCATACACTCTTTCACCGGGGGAGACGACGGTGCCACTCCCGCAGCCGGCTTGACGGTGGCGGCCGCGGGAAAGTTCTATGGTACGGCTAGCGGTGCTGAGAGTGGCGGCAGCGGATTGGTTTTCAAGCTTACGTCCGGTGGATCAGGTTGGGTGCTGGCCCCGCTGAATCATGGCTTGCCATCACGCGGACCTGAGACCCGGGTGGTGATCGGCCCGAACGGCAATCTCTTCGGAGCAAGCTACTTGGGAGGCTCGGGCGATTGTGTAGGCAACGGTAGTTGCGGACTTGTCTATACGCTGCAACCATCTCCCCATGCCTGTGCCTCCTTTCTCTGCTTCTGGAACCAAGCTGTGCTGTATCGCTTCAACAACATTCCCGATGCCGGTGTCCCGGGGAGCTCGGTCGTCTTCGACAGCGCGGGCAATCTGTATGGCACAACCGAATATGGCGGAACCGGGGACTGCAGCAACGGCATTGACCCGAACTACGGCTGCGGAACCGTCTATAAGCTGACGCCTTCCGGCGGGGGCTGGACGGAAACCGTGATCTACAGTTTTCAGGGTGGCAACGACGGATGGACGCCGTGGGGAGGAGTGATTTTCGATGCTGCCGGGAACCTCTACGGAACGACGTGGACAGGCGGCAGCTCCAGTTGCGGAACGATCTTCGAATTGAGTCCGTCGGACGGTGGCTGGACGAAAACCATCCTGCACAATTTCCAATGCAGCGACGGAGGTGGTGCATGGGGGGACCTGATTGCCGACCAATCCGGCAATCTCTACGGCGCAACTGCAGGCGGTGGCATTAACAATGGCGGAGTCGTCTTCGAGCTGGCACATCTGGGAAGCTGGACTTACAACCTCCTGTACAGCTTTCCTAACGACAGCACCCCCGCAGGTACTCTGGTGTTAGACGGCTCCGGGAACCTGTACGGCACAACCCGCGCCGGCGGCGCCTACAGCAGCGGCACGGCCTACAAGTTGACGCCCTCGAACGGAAGCTGGACGGAAACCGACTTGCACGACTTCCAATCCTCTGATGGGGTACTTCCAAACGGCGGCCTGGTATTCGACTCTGCCGGCAACCTGTATGGCACAGCACAAACTGGCGGAGTAGGTTTCGACGGCCCTTGCTACGGCATCGGTTGCGGCACCGTCTGGGAGATCACGCCGTAGATGGGTGGTGCCGGCGGTTACTTCCGTTGGCTTCATATTGTGGCGCAACCGGGACGGTTCAAGGACCAAGGTTAGAACGCGAACCGCCGCAGTCCTAAAGGAGATCGTGATGACAATCCAACCATGCTTCACTTTTGACCGCCTACTTCGAGCCCTCGCGATGTTTGGTTTGCTGATCACGTTTGCGACCGCGCCGGCACGAGCGCAAACCTTCACCATCCTGCACAACTTTACTGGAGGGACGGACGGCTACGCTCCGAATGCTGGACTCACCTTCGGGCCTTCAGGAGTTCTGTATGGAACCACGTATTTCGGGGGACCCTACGACGCCGGCACAGTTTTCAGACTAAAACAGGGCAACTCAGGTTGGATTCTCTATCCCTTGTACGAATTTACCGGGGGTGGCGACGGAGACCTTCCAGTTGGTGGGGTAGCGATCGGCCCAAACGGCTCTTTATATGGAACGACCACCTTCGGTGGTAGTGAAGGCGCCGGAGTGGTGTTCGAATTGAGACCTCCGCCTACGGCTTGTGCATCGTTTTTGTGCTATTGGAACGAAAGTGTACTCCACAGCTTTACCGGAATGCCGGATGGCTTCTACCCAACCGGGAACTTAGCCTTCGATCATGCGGGTGACATCTACGGCACGACAACGGGTGGAGGTACGTATGACTACGGGACGGTGTTCGAACTGACCCTATCAGGCGGCGCCTACACGGAGAGCATCATTCAGAGCTTCAACTACTACGGCGCCGGCGGGTACGCCCCGCAGGGAGGCGTGGTCCTGGATAGCGCAGGAAATGTATACGGAACCAACGTTGCCGGAGGAACCGGAACGGAATGCCAGCTCAGCGAGTATGGAAGCTGTGGGACGATTTTCCAGCTCGTGCCTTCAGGCGGAGTGTGGACGGATAATGTCCTGCTTGAGTTCACCGGGTTCCTGCATGGAAACGGGGAAAGCCCAACCGTCGCCCCAATCATCGATGCCTCGGGCAATCTCTATGGCACGGCTGACTTGGCTTACAAGCTGGCGCCTTCAGGCGGAGGCTACATCTACTCAGAGCTTAACCCGGTTAACTACTGCGGCTACCCGACTGGCCTGGCCATGGACGCGGCCGGTAATTTCTATGGGGCATGCGGTTCAGGACCTGGCGCAGACGACTACAGCGGCTGGGTGTACGAGCTGACGAATTGCAGCCCAACTTGCACGCTGATCGATCTCCACGACTTCAGCGGTGGTGACGGCGCGGTTCCTATTGGCACTCCGGTGCTGGACGCGAATGGCAATCTCTACGGCACCACGGCTCAAGGAGGTACGGAGAGCTGCCATACCGGCAGCGGTTGCGGCGTGGTCTGGGAGATCACACCGTAAAAAGGTTCTTCGGGTGCCCCGTTTTCGGCCGTCTTTCGCCTACTTGGCCTGGCGCGGGGATTTTCGCAAACGGCGAAGAGCGAACCGCGAACCGCAGCCTCCCTACGCTGTCCCCAGCCGCTTCAGCACAGTCTCGCGAAATCCCCGGCTCAGCGTCAGCTTGGTCCCGTCGCGCAACAGAATTGCATAATCCCCATACAGCGACGGCCGCAGCGTCTTGATTCTGTCCACGTTTACCAGCGTCGAGCGATGCACCCGCAGGAACTGCCGGTGTCCCAATCGCGTCTCCAGCGAAGTAATGGTCTCGCGCAGGATGTGGGTGTTGCCGCCTACATGCAGGCAGACATAATTGCCCGCCGACTCCGCCCAGTCGATCTCGCCGGGCTTAAGGCAAACAATCTCGCCGTCGGCCTTAATGACGATTCGTTGCGGAGCATTCTGACGCGAATCAAGTTCGCCCAGCAGGTTGAGGACGCGCCGCTGGAACACTCCCTCCGACGGCTGCTGCAACTGCTTGCGAGCGTGCTCCAGCGCCTCCGACAGCCGCTGCTTCACCACCGGCTTCAGCAGATAGTCGAGCGCATGTATCTCGAAAGCCTTCATCGCGTAGCGGTCGTACGCGGTCACAAAAATCGTGAGCGGCATCTGTTCTGCCCCTAGCGCGGAGACCACGCCGAAGCCATCAATCTCCGGCATCTGAATGTCGAGGAAGACCAGGTCCGGCTTCTCGCGCTTGATCGTCGAGATGGCCGACTTGCCATCGCCGCACTCGGCCACGATCTCCAGATCAGGTTCTTCTTCCAACAGGCTGCGCAGGCGTTCGCGCGCCAAAGCTTCATCGTCGCTAAGCAACACTCGAATGGGCATCGCTGGTACTGACCTCCTCGGAATAAGTGCGGAACGGGATGTGAATTCTGACGATGCAACCGCCGCCCGGCGCATCTTCCAGCAGCAGGCGGTGATCGTGGTTGTAGAGCTGTTGCAGGCGGGCGCGCGTGTTGCGCAGGCCAACGCCTTCGCGCGGAATCTCGCCGCCGAAGCGCGTCAGTCCCAGCCCGTTGTCGCTGATTTCCATCCACAACTCGTCGAAGACCTGGCGTGTCGTGATGCGGACCAGACCGGGCGCGCGGCGCGGCCCAATGCCGTGACGGATCGCGTTCTCCACCAGCGGCTGCAGGATCATGTTCGGCACCAGCGCCGACAAAGTGCTGCCGCTAATGTCCATCTCCACCTGCAACCGGTCCTGAAAACGAGTCTGCTGAATGTCGATGTACTTTTGCAGCACCGTCAGCTCGCGGCTGAGCGGCACCTCGTGTACGCCCATCGCGTCCAGCGAGAAGCGCAGCAGGTCGGCCAACTGCAGCGTCATGTTCTCTGCCGCCGGACCGTCATTGCGCGCCAGCGCGGCAATGGAGTTCAGCGTGTTGAAGAGGAAGTGGGGTTCCAGCTGGATCTTCAGCACTTCAAGTTGCGCGTGTGCCAGTTGCGCTTCCAACTGCGACGACTGCAGCTCCCGCTCGCGATACTTCGCGTAATAGCCAATGGCCTGCGTGATCAGCAGGATGTACCAGTAGCGTTGGAAGTCCATGAACGCGCGCGACAGCATGTGCGCCGAAAATGGCAAATGAGCTTCGGGGGTCCAGGTGACAAACGGTTCCAGCCAGACAATGACCGATGCGCCTATGATCGTAAGTGCAATGCTGGCGGCGACATGCAGGGGCAGCACCATCTTCCAGTTGCTGCGCTCGAAGGTGAATCGCCGCGACAGTGCGTAGACCGGCGGCGTCAGCAAGGACCACACAAACGAGATGGTCATGTTCCAGGCGAGCAGTTGCGCCCAGCTCTCCGGACTGCCGACCGAGGCCGTATAGACGTGCGCCCCCGCGGCGCTGAGGAACGCCAGCACCGTCCACAGGACAAAGCCGATGGCCCAGATACGGCCCCAGGCTTTGGTCCGATCGAGCGTCAGCCCACGCCGCGTGGCGTAACTGCGCCGCTTGCCAGGCTCCGCGTAAAGCTCGGCGCGCGCTGGGAGAACCAACTCTTTTGCCATGGTGAGCTACCTGTTCTGCGTTGAACCCCGAACTACCCCAACAAGTCCAGAACCGGGACTTTTTGGGGGCCCCGGCAAGAAAACGGAGACGAGCTGCACCTACGAGGTGATAGACGAAGTTGCGGCAAAGATGTTTCCTGAAAATGTGAGGCATCGCGCGGGAAGCACTAAAGAGCTATGATGACTTTGGTTCTCTGGTCGCAGAGATGTCCGATTGCGGACATTTTGAAGATGATTCACCACGGAAACACGGAGAACACGAGAAGATTTTGTTCATGACCGGCCTGACAACGAGTTGACTCAAGTACTTCTAAGCAGTGGAACAAACACAGAGGACTATAGAGTCCTGTTACAAGCGACAACCGGATTTTGCAGTGGAACAAACTACTCGACAGCCGATCAAGCCAGCCGCAAAGCGGCAGCGCAGTTAGCCCGGGGCGTAAGCCCCGGGTCAGGTTGGAAAATATCCCGAGCCGCGACGCGGCGGCAGGGGTTGGGGCACAGTCTCTATAGCTCAAGCAAAACCGATTATTCTAAGCTCTTCTCCGTGCTCTCCGTGCCTCCGTGGTGAATGGTTCTTATGCACGAACTCGGCATCGCCTCCTCGATTCTCGAATCCGTCCAGAAGGAAGCCGAACGCCATCCCGGCGCGCACATCTCCAAGGTCGGGGTTAAGATTGGAGAGCTCGCCGGTGTGGATCGCGACTCGCTGCAATTCGGTTTCGATGTCCTGGTGAAGGACACGGAGTTCGAGCCACTCACGCTCGATCTGGAATTGATTCCGCGTGTACAACGCTGCTCGAAGTGCGCCTACGAGTTTCGCATGACCGAATTCGACCCGCAGTGTCCTCTGTGCGGCGACATGGCCACCGAGTGCATCCGCGGGGAAGAACTCGACATCGCCTACATGGAGATCGACGAGGCAGGCGACGATAAGGATGTTGGAAAAACGAACTGAGTTGCTAATTGCTAATTGCTAATTGCTAAGGGCTTCCTATATGAATCGCATCGCCGTCGAAAAGAAAGTCCTGAACGAGAACCAGATCCTGGCCGAGCAACTGCGCGAGCGCTATCGCCAGAACGGAGTGCTCTGTCTGAACCTCATCAGCTCTCCAGGATCGGGCAAGACTGCGCTGCTGGAACGGACGCTCGAGCGCATGGACAAGCGCGAACGCGTCGCCGTGCTCACCGGCGATCTACAAACCGAAAACGACGCGCGGCGGCTGGCCAAGTTCGGGTTTCCGGTGAGGCAGATTACCACTGGCGGGACCTGCCATCTCGACGCCAAGATGATTGGAACGCACCTGGAAGCCTGGAAGCTGGAGAATCTCGGACTCGAAGATCTCGATCTGCTGATCGTGGAGAACGTCGGCAACCTGGTTTGTCCGTCAAGCTACGACCTTGGCGAGGATGCGAAGATCGTCCTCCTCAGCACCACCGAAGGCGAAGACAAGCCGCTCAAGTATCCTTCCATTTTCTTCAAATCGGAGCTCATGCTGCTGACCAAGATCGATCTCCTGCCGTACGTTCCGTTCAGTGCCGACCTCGCCCGCGAGAACGCTCGCCGCGTCCATCCCGGCATGGAGATCATCGACGTCTCCAGCACCACCGGCGAAGGCCTCGACCGCTGGATGGAATGGCTGAAGGCGCGGCAGGAAAAGGCCAAACTTCAGGGCGTGGCGGGTTCGTGATTGACTATCACAACGTCCCAAGCCGTGGAGCGACTTTCTGGACGTTGGCTTCTACCTACTTGGGATGGGGAATGATGGACAGAATGACATATTCGTCGCGCTCGATTTTGAAGTAGAACGCCATCCTTTTGTTACTCTGCCCTGCCAGACATCCATGCTCTCGCTATATTTCTTGGCCTGTAGCGATGGGTGCCGGAGATTAGCAAGCAGAAAGCCCAGTTGCTTTGCGAACGCCTTGCGGACAGCGGGCGACAGCTCCGCATAGTCTTTGTCCGCTCTTTCCGTAAAACGGAGTTTCATGGGCGGCGCTTTTTCGCATGACGCTTGGCACGGGTCTCCAGCGCTCTAATCGCATCCCTTGCAGCTGGCATAGGGGCCGTGGGTCCTGCCGTGCTTCGCGTCCTCCAATCCCTCCGCCAGGCGGCGGTCGATAAGGCTCTTGGGTGTGAAGGTGATTTTGCCATCCTCCACGCTCGCCTCAAGAAGATCGCCGATCTCCACCGGGACTTGCTTGCGGATGTGCTGCGGAATCACGATCTGGAACTTGTTCTTTACCGCGACGATATCCATAGGGCGTGCCCCTTCAGTTCAACTGTTGAACAGTACAACTTTGGAGAGGATCCCGTCAATCCATGAACCCTGCTAAGATAGGCTTCCGCTTCCGGCAGGCCCGCCACCTATAACCTGTTTCCTTGAGTCCCGCTTCCACATGGCCTAACATGACCGCAGAAATGTTCTGCCAAGGTTGTGCACGCCCAGGAGGGCACACGTTGCGCTCGGCCAAATTCCTCATCGTAGTCTTCGCTCTCTCGCTGGCTGCAACCGCTCTCACGGCGCAGCCCGTGCCCCAGGCGAACCTGGAGAATCCAGGCTATCCCGTGACCGTGGAAGGGCACGAGGTCCTGCGAATCTATGAGGGCATCGGCAGCTTTACCGCGCAGGACCGCGCCCAGGCCGCCTCGGAGCGCTTCGAGAAACTCATCTACGCTCCCGCCGCCGACTTGGCCAAGATAGCCGCCGGCGATTCTGCTTACGGCACAGCGATAACGCTGGGCGACAACGTGCTGCTTGTGGTTACCGACGATGACGCCAGGCACTTCCATATGTCCCGGCAGGCGCTGGCCACATTTCTTGCCGGACGAATCCGCCAGGCCATCAGCGAAGCTCGTCTGCAGCACAGCAGCGAATTTCTCATCCGGGCAGCGATTTACGCTGTCGCCACGCTAGCGCTCTATCTGCTGATTGTCTGGCTGGTGGTCCGTGCCACCCGCTGGCTGCTGACTGTATTGCGATCGATGGCGACTCGATTTAAGGGCATCCGCATCCAGCAGTCGCAGATCATGGCGGGCGAGAGGATGGCTGCTGTATTGATAGCCGGCGTCCAGCTGGTGCGCTTCCTCTTGCTGTTCCTGTTCACCTGGATCTTTCTGGCTACCGAGTTCAGCTATTTCCCCTGGACCCGCGAACACGGCGCCCGACTGCTGAGTTATATCGGCACCCCGCTCAAGCTCATAGGCCAGGCTTTCTTGAACTATCTACCGAACTTGTTTTACATCGTCGTGATCGTAGCGGTGATGTACTACGTCATCAAGTTTGTCCAGGTATTGGCACGCGAGGTGGAGCGCGGCAACATCCGCATCTCCGGCTTCTATCCCGAATGGGCGCAACCCACCTATAAGATTGTTCGCTTCCTGCTGTTCGCGTTTACCGCAGTCATCATTTATCCGTATTTGCCGGGCGAGAACTCGCCTGCCTTCAAAGGCGTCGGCATCTTCATTGGCGTTCTGTTCTCCTTGGGATCCACGTCGGCGGTGGCCAACGTCGTCGCCGGAGTCATCCTCATCTACGCCCGCGGCTTCCGCATGGGCGACTGGGTGAAGATTGGCGACAACATGGGAGAAGTCACCTGCGCAGACCATGCTGGCGACGCATGTAAAGACCATCAGGAATGAAGAGATCATCATTCCGAATTCCGTCGTCCTGGCCAGCTTCGTCACCAACTACAGTTTGCTGGCGCAGAACGATGGCCTCATCCTGCACACCTCCGTGACCATCGGCTACGACACTCCCTGGCGCAAGGTCCACGAGCTAATGATTGAGGCAGCGTTGAAGACCAAGTACATTCTGCCGAGTCCAGCACCGTTCGTTCTACAGAACGCTCTCGAGGACTCCTACGTGCAATACGAGATCAACGCCTACACCGATCATCCGCTGCTGATGGTTTATATCTACTCTGATCTGCACGCCAACATTCAGGACTGCTTTTACGCCGCCGGGGTTGAGATCATGTCGCCGGTGTATCACTCTCTGCGCGACGGGAACCGCACGGCTATGCCGGCAGAATTTCTGCCGAAGGATTACCACCCTCGAGGATTCCGCATTGCGAAGGACGACACGGCCTCAGCCGCGTCAGGCGGGAAGAGTTAGGGCATTCACGCGAATGGGTGGAGCACGCCTTTTACCGGCTGCTGAGGAAGTTGCTCTTGGAGTGCTTTGTAACAGGGCGCGACTTCAGTCATGCCGATAACGACCGCCTTGTAACAGGGCCCGACTTCACGGGCTGCGGAAAAAATCTGCTCTGAACGCTTTGTAACAGGGCACGACTTTTAGTCGTGCCGATGAGCTGCTTATTTTGTGATCACGAGCCGGCTTCAGCCGGCGGCACAATGCCTTGTTCCGACTTTTTCCGCAGCCTGTTTCAGGCGTGCATTAGCCGGCGACATCCACAACTCGCACCCTACATGATCGCCGTCGGCGGCGCGGGTTCATCGGGCCGTCCCGCATTGGCCAGGGGCACGCGGATCATCACGATGGCCAGAATCACCAGCACGATGAATCCCGAAATCACGCTGGGATGCTGGAAGATCACGGGCAGCGGCCATTGCTTGTAGCGGAAGATCGCGATCACGATCCCCATCAGCGCCTCGCCCGCAATGAATCCCGAGGCGGTCAGCACTCCGGCATTCTCCACGCGGGCCTTCTGCGCGTCGTTAAAGTTCTTGCTGTCGCGGATTTTGTCGGTCACCCAGCGGATCATGCCGCCCAGGAAGATGGCGAACGTCGTCTCCAGCGGAAGATACATGCCGACCGCGAACAGCATCGGACTTTTGACTTCAATCATGATTAGGGCAATGCCCATCAAGACGCCGACGACGATCAGCGGCCAGGCCATCTCTCCGCCAACAATTCCGCGCGAAAGCATAGCCATCAGGCCGGCTTGTGGAGCGGGAAGTTGGGGGTCGCCGAAGCCGATGCCGCCGCTGTTGATGTTGGCCTGATTCAGTAACAGCAGCACCGGAAGCAACGCGAAGCTGGCGACGGTGACGCCCATGAAGTCGCCGATCTGCATCTTGGAGGGAGTGCCGCCGAGAATGTGTCCGACCTTGAGGTCCTGCAACATCTCGCCCGCTACGGCCGAGGAAATGCAAACCACAGCGGCCACGCCCAACACGGCCGCGACGCCGTGAATTCCGGAGACTCCCATCAGCACCATGAGAATTGCAGCGATGACCAGGGCGGCCAGGGTCAAACCGGAAATTGGATTATTCGAGGAGCCGATCATGCCGACCAGGTTGCCGGAGACAGCGGCGAAGAAGAAGCCGACAACGATCATCACGAGCGCCGCCACCATGCCTGGCCCCCACGCGTCAGCATAGCTCTTGTACAGAAACACCATCGCGATCAGCACGACGAACAGGCCGGTGAAAACAAATTTGGCATTCAGGTCCCGTCCGGTGCGAGCGGTGTCGGCGTGGGCAGAAGCGGACTTCTTCAAGTCGGAGACGGCGCGCGCCATGCCGATGCCCAGGCTCTTGCGCATCCGGAACAGGGTGAAACAAGCGCCGACCAGCATGCCGCCGACGGCGATGGGGCGAACGATAAAGCTCCAGACCGCTCCCGCCTGTCCCGCCCAGAATGCATTGTTAGGCATCGTGGTACCCGCAGGTGCGAACTGAGCGACCAGCGTCGGACCGCCAAGGAACAGGATAAGTGGAACCAGCAGTCCCCAGGCGATGACGCCGCCGGCGAAGTTGAGCGAAGCCAGGCGAGGTCCGATGATGTAGCCCACGCCAAGGTAAGCCGGGCTGATGGCCGGAGCAGAGATGGTCGTCACGGCGCCCGCGGGCAGCTTGGGAGCGGCAGCGCTGCGCCCCATGCGTACGAAGCTGGTGCCGATGTTGCCAACGTTGACGATGAAATCGCGGCTGGCGCTGAACAGACTGAACTGCCCGAGAAGATAAATGATGCCGCCGAATCCCATGTTGCCGAACAGGATTTTCGCTGCCCGGCTCCCCTGTTGACCGGCGATATGGATCTGCGAAGCGGCCACTGATTCAGGGAAGGGAAGCTCGGGATCTTCGACCATCACACGGCGCAGCAGGGTGACGAAAAGAATGCCGAGCACGCCGCCCACCAGCATGAGGATGGACGATTTCCAGTAGGCATGCTCGAAGTCGAAGACCGGCCACGCTCCTGAGATGACAAAGGCCGGGATCGTGAAGATAGCGCCGGCCGCAACCGATTCGCCGATCGAGCCCACGGTTCGCGCGATGTTCTCTTCCAGGATCGAGCCCTTCATGAGGCGCAACACCGCCATGCCAATGACGGCTGCGGGATACGTAGCGGCGATCGTCATGCCGGCGCGCAGGCCAAGGTAAGCGTTCGCCGCGCCCAGGATGACCGTCAGGATCAGGCCCAATAGCACGGCTCGGAAGGTAAACTCCGGCATCGTGGTGTCGTCCGGAACGTAGGACCGAAACTTCCTTGGAGCGGTAGTTGTGGTGGTGCTCATTAAGGCAGACCTCGTGCAGCGCACAAATTATAGCGACCGCGCAAGTTAGCACGCCAGCGGCACTTGTTACAAGTCCGCCAACCTAAAGTGCGAGGACGCCGCACTCACAGACGACGCAGAAGGTAGGCAGATATATGAGTTAGACCCCAGCCCCGTCACAGGCGGGACGAAACTTAGCCCAGTGTGGAAGGAAATAGTCGACGCATCTTTGACGGCGCATGCTGCCCGGGACCAGCCCGAAGGGCGGCATTTGTTTTAGCCGTGGGCGTGAGCCTGCGGTAAATGCCCCAATCATGATTTTGAGCCCCTTCAGGGGCGAAACGCCGGCCTACTCCGTCCCATATACAATGTTGGAAATCACAGACGGAGCAGACATGGACTACCTGCTGAAGACCGAGCCTTCCGCATACTCTTTCGCTGACCTGCAACGAGACAAAGAAACGGTGTGGGACGGCGTATCGAATCCTGTTGCCTTGCGGCATCTGCGGGAGATGAAACCAGGCGACCACCTGATTATCTATGAGACCGGCGATCACAAGACCGCCGTCGGTACCGCTTCGGTGCTTTCCGTCGATCCCACCGATCCGCGCAATCCGGTGGTGAAGATCAAGGCGGGAAAAGCGATTGCGAAGCCGGTCTCGCTGGCGGAGATCAAGGCCAAGCCGTTATTCGCTGACTCGCCGCTGGTGCGGCAGGGAAGGCTGTCGGTGGTGCCGCTGACCGCTGCACAGCACAAGTTCATTGTGGGCGAATGAAATGGCTTCAGGCAAGTTCACCCGACGCCGCGGCTTCGGGCGGCCGTTACGAAACCGGAGCCGTCCCTACGGGACTCGGCGAATTTTCCCAGCGCACCCAGCACTGCGCCTGCGGCTCCGTGCTGGGCTAGACTATTTCGCGCCTACGACGCTCTTTTCGCTGCGGTTTGTTCCACCGATGTGCCCGCGAAGGGTTTCGTAAGAGCCTCTCGCGCGCCAGGTTTTTCTTCCAGCAGCTCCTCCCGCCCGCATTTTTCGTTTACGCCGCGCTCATCACCGGATCAGCCCGAAGGGCGGCATTTGTGTTAGCCGTGGGCGTGAGCCCGCGGTAAATGGGTGACAGAAGATCCTGAGTCCCTTCAGGGACGGCACAAATCCCGACGCGCCGCCAAGGCCGACGCGTGCCGTCCCTGCGGGACTCGCAATCCAAATTTTCACACACCGCGGGCTCACGCCCGCGGCTAACCCAAATGTCGCCGCTTGCGCGGCTGCCGATTGATCGTGCTGTATGCATACGTCGCACAAGCACATGCTTCGAGGACTCGGTGATTTTGTTCTTGCAAGATCATCGACTCGACTTCTGTCTCATTAGTAAATTGTTGATGAATCGCCGGAAGGTATCTCATCCAGCATTGCACCTGGCATGGCGGAGCACATATACTAGTCAGTCACGGTGCTTCGGGACCGGACTAAGCGTCAACCATCGCTTCCCGGGCCCGCCCGCACCGGTGACAGGGCTTCCATAGGCGCGTAACCGCGCGCCGTATGGAACTGTTGGAGGTCGTCTTCAGCAGTTGTGAGACGCTAACTCGAACCCGGCGAGACCCGCGCGCCCGGCAACGCGCCGTAGCTCTTGCGCCCTTCCAAGTCCTCACTCAAAGTATCTTCTCCGTCCTCTTTCCTTCTGATTGCAGGCTCTGCGGTACCTCTCTGGAGAACATCTCCAGGGTCCCCGTATGCCAGGATTGTCTCGCCGAAATCGTTCCAGCGCGAGCGCCGCAATGTGTAATCTGCAGCGACCGCCTGGCCAGTGCTCAATTGCTGAGGGGAGACGGCCTCTGCGCCAATTGCCGCGATTGCTCGCCGGATTTTGACCGGGCGGCCTCGTTCGGCGAATACCGGGGCGGAGTGCGCGGACTCATCCATCTGCTGAAGTATGAGAGCGTGACACCGGTTGCTACTCCGCTGGGTGGAATGCTGGCCCAGGCCATCACCGAGTTGCTTGCTGGTTGTGCTGATGCGGCGCCGCTCCTGATTCCAGTTCCGCTTTATAAAAGCAGACGCCGTTCGCGCGGCTTCAATCAAGCGGAGCTGATTGCTCGCGCTGCGGCCAAGCGCCTTCCACAAAGGCTGGAAGTAGCCTGCGAGGCTCTGGTTCGCCATCGCGATACGGTTTCGCAGGTGGGACTCACGCGCGAAGAACGTATCGCCAACGTACGCGATGCCTTTCGGGTTGCTGATAACGCTCGCGTGCGCGGCCGCGACATAATGTTGGTCGACGACGTGATGACCACGGGCACCACCTTGTCGGAGTGCGCCCGCGTTCTGAAGCAGGCGGGTGCGAAACGGGTTTGGGCCGCAACCGTGGCCCGCGCCTACGACGGCGCAGATTTGCGGTTGGCCGGCGACTCAGCATCAGAAGAAGAGGAGGCAACCGAGGTCGCAATTAGCACTTCGGTATAGAACATTTATGGCAATGGCCCAGGGCGCAGCGCCGCGATACGGAAAGTCACTTGCCGGTTGCATGCATCATGCCCGCATGGCGGGCGACGAACCGCCGCAGTGGACGCCGATGCACGCTCCGGTGCTGGTGCTGAACGCGTCGTATGAGCCCATCAATGTGTGTGCCGCGCGCCGCGCCATCATCCTGGTACTGAAAGGCGTGGCCATGATGGAAGAGGCCAACGGACACATCCTGCACGCCGCTCGCGTTGCCATGCGCGTGCCTTCGGTGATTCGCCTGCTGGAGTACCGCCGCATTCCCCATCAGACGCGCGCGCTGTCGCGCAAGAACATCCTGCTGCGCGACCGCAACACCTGCCAATACTGCGGGAAAATCCTGGCCACCGGTGAGTTGACCCTGGACCACGTTATCCCGCGTTCCCGCGGAGGAGCTTCCACCTGGGAAAACCTGGTTGCCTGCTGCCACACCTGCAATCGCAGGAAGGGAAATCTGCTGCCTCACGAATCCAGCATGAAGCTGATGCGCGAGCCCCGCCCCTTCAACCTGCACACCAGCCGGCACATTATGCGGATGATGGGACGGTCGGACTCGAAGTGGCAGAAGTACCTTTTCTACTGATCTCAAGTCCACGTCTGCCAAAGATGTGCATCGAGGTGCCCAATCTCGCGCAGAACCTTGTCTTTCCTCTGGGCGGCCACCCGCTGTTTGTAGGCGTTTCCTGGAACTAGGTACAAAAATCAGCTATCTACAATGGAATACCAAGTGCGTTCCGCTTGCGTTCTAGGCAGACCTTGCATCTCACTCCGTGTGGGCTCATTTGGGCCGAATCCCGGGGTTGGAGAAACAATGGCGGATAACATTCTCGACAGCATTGTCGATCACTTACGGAGCGCTGGTCGCAATTATTTCCCGCAACATCCCAATGTGAAGTCCGCCCGTGTGGTGGGGCACACGCCCAATCCGGACCACTACACCTACGAAATCGTTCTGGATTTTCCTCAGGCCAGCGAGCGGGTCAATGCCAAGATCTATCGTGGCCACGCAGACTCGAGAAGCCCGCAGGAGTTGGCCGGAAACGAAACCCAGAATTTGCAATTCGTCCATCAGGTGGCTGAACGCCGGAAGTTGAAGGGTGTGCCGCGGCCGATTGGAGACTTCTCTGAATTGGGTGCAGTGGTCAGCACTAAGGTTCAAGGCCTGCCGCTGCAAAGCGTCATTATGAAGGTGGCGCTGCTGCCTGACGGCGGCAATCCCCGCCTGCTGGAGTTGGCTGCCCAACAAGCTGGCCAGTGGCTGCGGCAGTTTCACAAGGCGACCGCAGGGCTGCCGGCTCCCATCGACAGTGAAGCCGTGTTGGCGGAGATGGAGAACCTTTGCGGCAAAGCGCAAAAAGAAGGTCTGCCGGAGGAATCAACCGGCGCGATTCTGAGCACTGCCAACGCTGTCTTACGCAAAGCCAAGCGGCCGCTGCCGTGCTCCAGTATATTGCACGATTTTGTGCCGCTGAATGTGCTGGTGGCGCAGGATGGCATCGGCTTCGGGGAGTTTGCCGGCCTGAGCCGGCAGGGACATTCCCTCACCGACGCCGCCATATTTCTGGCAGCAGTCGAAGCGCTGGAGAAATATCCTTTTTGCAATCGCCAGATGATTGCGATCGTCCAGGAGGCTTTTATCGAAGCCTATGGTGTGGGCCCGCAAGAGCAAGCCGTGCTGGATGCGCTGAAAATGAAAGTGCTGCTACAGATGTTCGTTCAGGGACGGGTGATCAAGGAAAGCGGCGAGCGCAAGAAGGTGATGTGGGCGAATGTGATGAAGCGCTTTATTCAACAGGCGGCAGAACGCTCGGCGTCGCGGGTGGCGTGAAGGCAGCTGCGAGCCACTAGCTACGAGCTACTAGCCTCGAGTCGTCAGGGCTGACAGCCGTTACGCCGACATTCATTCTTGCAAGCTCGCAGCTCGAAGCTCGCAGCTAGTTGCTGCCTTCCTCACTGCTTCGGCGCTGTCGCTGTGCCACTGGGCGGTTGAGTGCCCGACTGGTCGCCCTTTGAGACTTCCTGTCCTTCGTAAGTGATCTTCGATTTTGCCCCGTAGCGCTTGTAGTTCTTGTACTTCACGATATAACGCATTTTGACGTCGTCGCCGCCGGCGAAGTGCAGTGTGTCCTCGGCGTAGGTGTAAGTAGGAAACCAGTACTTGCCGTCGATCTGCTCACGCCAGGTGGTGTATTTCGGCGAGAGATTTTCCTTCTCGGGATGCTTAGGATTGTGGACCTGGGGGACCGTCTCGCCATAGGTTTTCACAATCTGGAAGTCGTGATCGTCGACCCAGATGCGGCCCTGGAAATAGCGTTCGCCTTTCTCGATCGTCTTGGGCGCGATGTCAAAGACGTAGGTTCCCAGTTCGTCTTCCGTTTGTTTGCCGACGTAGAGGACTTGATACTTGCCAATGTCATCGCTGGTGAGCACGAAAGGCAGGCGGTGCCGGATATCGTCGTAGTCAGCCTGGGTCATGATGATCCGCTGAAGACTGGATTGGGGCGCAAATGTCACTTGCTCGATGCGGCGTCCACTGTCGTCGAAAAGAATGTCGCTCACCTGGTGGTATTGGCCATCCACGCTTTCGCCGTCCAGCGTATCAACGGTTACGTCCTGGGTGTAGGTATATTGTTCGCGAGCAGTCTTAAACTGTTTTTCCTTGGCGGCGAACTGCTGGACGATGGCGTCAACCGTGGTGCCCGTCGGCTGCGAGGGATCGAGTTTGCCCTCGCCGCGGCCTTGCGCCGCCACTGTAATGGGAAGGCACAACGCCAGCAGCGACACAAACGTTAAGGCTAAACGTATAGCGGTTCGGCGGCACTTCATTCAGATCACCCTTCTGATTATTGTAATTGTATTCCGCGGCTGCGGCTCGCGCGGCAAGGGGCGTTATCGGGTATTGGCCACTTCCGGATATTTATTTGACGAATTACCGAAACACCCATTTAACATGGTTATAGAGTGCAGATATCCAATCCCCAGCAACGCATTGGCGTCATCAATGCGCTCCGCGCCTTTGCCGCGCTGGCGGTAGCCTGGGGCCACTTTGTCGGTGGCCAGGGTAAATACCTTGGGATGACCGGCAAGTACGGATATCTGGGCGTCGACATCTTCTTTGTTATCTCCGGATTTGTGATTCCCTGGAGCCTGTATCGCTCGCGCTACGTGTTGCGCGACTATCCGCGCTTCGTGCTGAAGCGCAACGTGCGCCTGTATCCGCCATACCTGGCGTCGATCGCGATCACCATCCTGGCCACTAACTTCGTGCTGGTACCGCTGTTTCATATTCCCCGCATGACGATCACGGGACGCGATCTGCTATGGCATTTCGCTTACCTGAACGACCTGGTGCACGTGCCCTGGGTCAACGTTGTTTATTGGACGCTGGCCATCGAGTTTCAGTGGTACTTGCTGATCGGGCTCGCGCTGCCGCTGCTGGCCAGCCGGCGCAGCCTGGCGCGCTTCGCGGCCATCACGGCCATGACACTGGCTTATTTCGCATGTAACTCCGACCGCCTGGTCTTTCACTACCTGCCGGTTTTCCTTATCGGCGTATTCGTATTTCAATACCGCGCCCAGATCATCGACTTCCGCCAGATGCTGGGACTGATCGCAGTCATGGTTTTGGCGATGCTCCGGATGTCGGGTGTGCTGGTTCCGCTGGTCGCGGTGCCCACCGGATTGCTGATTGCAGTTTCCACATTCCACAGTCACGCGATGGACCGCGTGGGCGATGTTAGCTACTCGCTGTATCTGCTGCACCTGCCCATCGGCGTGAGCGTGATTGGATTCCTGTCCCACTGGCTGCCGTATGCCAGCTGGTACCTGGGACTGCTGGATGCGATTGGCGTGGCCGCTTCCATGTGGGCCGCGTGGATCATGTATCAGATCATCGAAAAACCGTCGCAGGAGATGTCGTCCGCTATCCGTTTTGCCCACCGCTCGCAGCCTGTACCGCAACCGGCGGTCGCCACCGTGGTGGAATAGACGGTTGTTATTGGCGGATTAGGTGTCGCCGCTCCGCGGCTTGGCCTTACGAACCATGCCAACCGCGGGCTAACGCCCACGGCTAAAACAAATGTCGCCCTTCGGGCTTTTCAGCGGCCCTGCTTTATCCGATCAGTCATTATTCCGGGCATTACAGTATCAGGTCTGCTGCATCGGGGTATTAGCTCCGGTTGAACGCTCGGCCGAATTCCCTCCTTTCGAATTCCATCGCACATGGCAGGGTGACGCAGGTTACTGCCCCTTGGCCCGGACGGGGTGTCTCCTATACGTGGCGACGTGCGTTCCCTGTTGCACGTCGACCGCAAGGAGAACAGCATGGCTGACAAAAAAGCAGATCTCGCTGGTCCCGGAATTGGCGACTACACCCAGCTGGAACACGTGCTTCCGGCGGATTACTATTCGCTGCTGTCACCCAAAGACACCCAGAGGGCGATCTTCGAGGTGAAGACCTACATTGAAGCCAACCTCTGCAAAGAATTGAACCTGATGATGGTCACCGTTCCGCTCATCGTTGATGAGGAGTCGGGCGTAAATGACTATCTCGACCGCGACGGCTCGCGCACCCCCATCCAGTTCCACATCTCGAACGATCGCAACCTTCACCCCATCAACGCGCAGGTGGTGCAAGCCGCGACCAAGTGGAAGAGGATGGCGCTGAAGCAGTTCAATATGCAGCCCGGCGAAGGTCTCTGCACCGACATGCGCGCCGTCCGCAAAGATTACTTCCTCGACCACGATCACAGCGCCTACGTGGATCAGTGGGACTGGGAGCGGGTGATCACCGCCGAGCAGCGCAATCTCAGCTTCCTGAAAGGAGTGGTCAGCAAGATCTGGAAGGTGATGGTGGGCGCCGAGCGCTTCGCGCAGGAAATGTTCCCGCAGCTCAAGGACGCGCGCTATCCCAACCTGCCGGAGGGCTTGAAGTTCCTCCACGCCGAAGAGATTCTCGACATGTATCCCGACCTGCCGCGCAAGCAGCGTGAGGCGGCGATCCTACAGAAATATCCGGCGGTGTTCATCATAGGCATTGGCTGGACTCTGAAGGACGGCTATCCGCACGAGATGCGCGCCGCCGACTACGACGACTGGGTTACCGAGACTCGTGCGGAAGACGGCCACATACGACACGGACTGAACGGCGACATTCTGGTGTGGAACCCGGTGACCAAGCGGCGGCATGAGCTGTCGTCGATGGGCATTCGCGTGAACACGGAGTCGCTGAAGAAGCAGTTGGAGCTGACGCACCAGATGGACTTTCTGAACTTCCCGTATCACAAGGCGATCGTCAATCATGAGATCCCGCTGAGCGTCGGAGGAGGCATTGGGCAGTCGCGTACGCTTATGCTGCTGCTGCGCAAGGCCCACCTGGGCGAAGTGAGCGTCACCGTGTGGCCGAAGGTGCTGAAGGATATGTGCGAGAAGAAGAACATTCACGTGCTGAACTAAAGCAGTAGCCGGTGGCCAGTAGTCAGTGGGCGCGGAGGAATCCGCGCCCCAGAAGTTGTCTCCTGGCCAACAAAAGGCATAACAAGTGTGAACTTCGGGCAAGAATGAGAATCGTGCTCAGATCGACGATGGTTCGGCTATTTTGGCGCCCATTTTTCGAAGTTCGGGCTCGGAAGCCCGCGAACGGGCGACATCTGCCTCAGGCGTAAGCGTCAGCGGTAGGCACGTCGGGAAATAGCCCGGAACGGGCGCCATTTGTTTTAGCCGTGGGCGTAAGCCCGCGGTCATCTGCCCGTCAATTTGGTTGAGCCGCGGAGCGGCGGCACTCTTATGTCTCGATCCTATGTGTTGAATTACGTGCATTGCGTTTTCTCCACGAAAGGCCGTGCTCAATTAATTCGCGATCCCGAGCCGCTCTGGGCGTATATGCGCGGCATCGCGCGAAACCGAGGATTTGACATAATCGCCGTTGGCGGGACCGACAATCACGTTCATGTGCTTCTGTCCGTTCCCGCGGGCATGCATTTGGTTGACATTGTTCGCGACCTTAAGGCGAATTCATCACGATTCATGAAAGACGAGGTAAAGCTCTTTGCCTGGCAGGATGGCTACGCCGGGATCAGCGTCAGCCCCTCACAACTCGAAAACGTGAAGCAGTACATTGCGGGTCAGGAGGAGCACCATCGCAGGCGGACATTCGACGAAGAATTTCTGGCGTTGCTCGATAAGGCTGGCGTGCGGTACGACAAACAATATGTCTTGGCCGAGTAAGAGTGCCGCCGCTCCGCGGCTCATCCTTACGAACCATGCTAACCGCGGGCTTACGCCCACGGCTAAAACAAATGTCGCCCTGCGGGCTAGCGATCCGGTTGCGGCTGCTGCCCACACCTAAAACAGATGTCGCCCTGCTGGCGCTCGGAAGCTGCTTCGGTTTGTTCGGTTGGGATTTGATTGGGTAGAGCCAGCCTTGGTGCCAGCACCTCCGATCTCGTTTTTCACGTGTTATCCCGAGCGGCGAGCCCTTTTAGTGCATTCCTGCTTTACAATTCCTTCTTCATGAAGGTGCTGCCAATCGCGCTGCTCTTGTGTGCCCTTTTAACGCTTTTGCTATCGACGCCTGCCTCCGGATCGACTGCGGCTCAACCTGGCCAATCTCCCGGCGGCGCTGCCCGAAGCAGCGCTCCCCAGCAGACGGTAAGAGTGACCCAACTTCCTCCATTGTCCATCAGCAAAGATTGGACGGACCAGGCGTACTGGGCGTTCACGTTCTTTCTGGCCATCATTGGCGGGTTTCAGGCTTTCCTGCTATGGGGGAATCTGCGAGCTATCGAGCGGCAGGCCATTCAGATGGAACGGCAGACCGGAATTCTGCAGCAGTCGGTTGCGCTCGCCGAGAAGAGCGCGGAAACCGCCAAGCAGAACATCGAGTTGTTCGTCAGCCGCGAACGCGCTCATTTGCGAGTGGACATCACCCAGCTGGAATGGCCGTTGCAGGCAGGAATTCCCAAACTAAGCTACCGGGTAACCCTGCACGGAGCGACCGAAGCTTATGTGGCAATGTCCTGTTTCCGCGCCGAACTGACCGACTCGCCCGAACCGACGGATGATGGCCACTGGTCGCCGGCCATGAGCATTCCCCAGGTCATTACTCCCGACCAGCGCACGCTGGAAGTGCAGGTGCCCGGGATCTATCCAAAGTTAGCCCTGGAGCAGGACGATATCGACGCGGTCGAGGCTGGCAAGAAATTCATTCACGTTCGCGGATTCATCAAGTACAACGACGTGTTCGGCACGGAACGGTGGACGCGCTTTCGCCGCATGTGGGAGATTTCTCCGCTGCGCCGCGCAGACGGCACACGCCACGGCCGCTGGAGCAGGCGTGGAAGCGCCAACGACAATTCCGAAACGTAAGCCCGCGTGGTGGTTCGTCTTCTGCGACCGTGCCCTCCGTCCGACATCCAATGTGGTAGCCTTTTAATGGGATAGAGTGCTCTGGCTGCGGGAGATTCCGCTCGCCAGGCCACAGTCTTAAGCCGCCCAATCAAGGAACACAGCATTGTTTAACAAACTTGCCGCTAAGGTATTCGGCACCAGCAACGAACGGGAAATCAAGCGCATTCTGCCGCGGGTGGACGAGATCAACTCGTTCGAGCCGGCGATGAAGCAGCTTACGGACGAGCAACTCCGCGCCAAGACGGAAGAGTTTCGCCAGCGCATTCGCGAGCGGGTAGACGCAATCGAAGATGCCGACGAAAAAGATCAGGAGCTGAAGGCCGTCCTGGACGAGATACTGCCCGAGGCGTTTGCGGTGGTGCGCGAGGCCGGCTGGCGCGTGCTCCAGATGCGGCACTTCGATGTGCAATTGATCGGCGGCGTGGTGCTGCACCAGGGCAAAATCAGCGAGATGAAAACCGGCGAAGGCAAAACGCTGGTCGCAACTCTGCCGGTATATCTCAATGCGCTTTCCGGGCGCGGCGTGCACGTGGTCACCGTCAACGACTACCTGGCCAAGCGCGACTCCGAGTGGATGGGCAAGCTCTACACCTTCCTGGGATTGAGCGTGGGCGTCATTGTGCACGACCTTGACGACGTGCAGCGGCGCGAAGCGTACGCCTCCGACGTTACCTACGGAACCAACAACGAGTACGGCTTCGACTACCTGCGCGACAACATGAAGTTTGATTTGAAAGATTGCGTGCAGCGTGGCCACAACTTCGGCATCGTCGACGAAGTCGATTCCATCCTCATCGACGAGGCGCGAACCCCGCTGATCATCAGCGGCCAGAGCGAGGAGTCGACCGACAAGTATTACAAGGTGAACCGCATCATTCCGCAGCTGGAGCTGGGCGAGGAGATCGACCGCGGACTGGGCGAAGATAAAGTCCTGACCGGCGACTACGTGGTCGACGAGAAGCACCGTACGATCACGGTCACCGATACCGGATGGGAAAAAGTTGAGCGGCTGCTGGGCATCGGCAACATCGCCGATCCTGAGAACTGGGACCTGAAGCACCACGTCGATACCGCGATTAAGGCGCATGCGCTGTACCGCCGCGATGTGGAGTACGTGGTGAAGGACGGGGAAGTCCTCATCGTCGACGAATTCACTGGACGACTGATGCCGGGGCGGCGCTGGTCCGACGGACTGCACCAGGCGGTGGAAGCCAAAGAGAACGTGAAGATCGAGCGCGAAAATCAGACGCTCGCCACCGTCACCTTCCAGAATTACTTCCGCATGTATAAGAAGCTGGCCGGCATGACCGGTACGGCTGAGACGGAAGCCGCCGAGTTCGACAAAATCTACAAGCTGGAAGTGGTGGTCATTCCGACCAACAAGGCGCTGCTGCGCATTGAGAACTCCGACGTGGTCTATCGCACGGAGAAGGAGAAATACTTCGCTGCGTCAGACGAGATCATCCGGCTAGCCCAGACTGGTCAGCCGGTGCTGGTGGGCACTACATCAGTCGAGAAGTCGGAGCGGCTCTCCGAGTTGCTGAAGAAGAAGGGGCTGAAGCACGTTGTGCTGAACGCCAAGTATCACGAGAAGGAAGCCGAGATTGTGGCGCAAGCCGGGCGCAAGGGTGCGATCACGATTGCGACCAACATGGCCGGCCGTGGTACCGACATTCTGCTGGGCGGCAATCCCGAGTTCATGGCCAAGCAGGAGCTGTTGAAGAAGGGCCTGGCGCAGGCGCTGAAAGCCGTCGCCGGTGAAGTTTCGGCCAAGCCCGACGATCCCAGTATCTCCTACTTCTACTACGGCGGCGTTGAGTACAAGGTCGACACGGCGAAGTGGAACGAAACTTTCCATCGCTACAAGGAGCTTACAGACGCCGAGCACGATGAGGTCACCAATCTCGGCGGGTTGTTTATCTTTGGCACCGAACGTCACGAGGCGCGCCGCATCGATAACCAGCTCCGCGGACGCGCCGGCCGTCAGGGCGATCCCGGTGCATCGCGCTTCTATCTGTCGCTGGAAGATGACTTGATGCGCATCTTCGCCAAGGAGTGGATCTCGAACCTGCTGCAGCGGCTGGGCATGGATGAAGGCGTGCCAATCGAGTCGCGGATGATTACCAAGCGGATTGAAGGCGCGCAGAAGGCGGTTGAGGGACAGAACTTCGAGGCCCGCAAGCACCTGCTGGAATACGACGACGTGATGAACAAACAGCGCCAGGCGGTGTATGCGCTGCGCCGGCAGCTGCTGGAAGGACTCGATCAGAAGGAACTGATTCTTGAGGATTACGTTCGCGACATTCTCGGCGGGCTGCTCGACAAGTATGCCGGCAAGGACACGCGGCCTGACGACTGGGACATTAAGAGCCTGAAGAACCAGGTCTTCACTCGCTTTGGTGTAGACACCACGGCGGAAGGTGTTGATCCGGAGAACCTGAATCGGCAAGAGCTGGGCGACGCGATCTTCGACAAGCTGAAAGAGCGCTACGAAGCCAAGGAGCAGCTGATCGGGCCGGAGGCGATGCGGCATCACGAGCGCATCATCATGCTGAGCGTCATCGACCAGCAGTGGAAGGACCACCTGCTCAGCATGGACCACCTGCGCGAGGGCATTGGGCTGCGAGGCTACGGCCAGCACGATCCGCTGGTGGAGTACAAGCGCGAGTCATTCGATATGTTCGAAGCCATGATGGAACGCTTCGAGGAAGAGACGGTCCGGTATCTGTACCTGATGCAGATCATCGAAGCGCCGCAGCGCCGGGAGCCGCAGACCGTCAGCGCCGGAGGCGATTTCACCGGCGAGCAGGTTGGGTCATTCAGCACCGGGCCAGCTCGTGGACGAGCGACAACTTCCATGGACGACATGGAGGAAGCCTTCCAGCGCCGCAAACGTCGCGAACTGGAACAGGCGCGAATGGCGGGTGCGGGCGAGGCGGCGACGGTGCAGCAAGTGGTCCGCGGCGACAAGGTTGGGCGTAACGATCCGTGCCCCTGCGGCAGCGGCAAGAAGTATAAGAAGTGCTGCGGGGCGTAGAGAAGCTGCTTTTCGCTCTTCGCTTTTCGCCTTTCGCTCCGCGCCTTGAAGGGGTGCACCTTAGAGCTGCGAAGCAGCGAAATTTGCCTTAGCCGTGGGCGTAAGCCCGCGGTAATGTTGCAAAATCAAATCCGAGCCGCGTAGCGGCGACACCACTTTGCCCCGTAGAGCTTGGAGGCGCGATGGCTGACAAAGATTGCGTGATCGCCAGAGGTCCTGAAATTCTGGGTGGGATGCCCGTCTTTCGCGGAACTCGCGTGCCATTCAAGAACCTGCTCGATTATCTCGAAGGCGGCCACACGCTGGGCGAGTTTCTGGAAGAATTCCCATCTGTGACTCGCGAGGCGGCCGTTGCTGCGCTGGAATCGAGATAGCTTAAGGGCGACCGGGGACCCCTATGCCGTCCTCCGGACTCAGATCAAAATTAGCGCCTTACCCAGCACTCACGTGCTGGGCTAATATTGTTTCGCCCTTCGGGTTAGGCAAGACGCGTTACTTCGTACGCGTTGTGCCGTGCGAATGTCTTTGCTCCTGGAGATTCTGGATGCGACTGCGATTTCTGTTGCTGCTCGTCTTGAGGACATTCGCTCTTGCCGTAGTCTTCACAACCTGTGTTTCCGCTCAGGACAATTCACTGCACCTTCTTACCTTTCCGCTCAAGGCTGACGTTCCGAATGAAGACCAGCACCTCACTTCGGCGACGGCGATGACGAACTCGGTCTTCGATCATGCGATGTTCAATTCGACCACGGAACAGTATGGCGTGTATGCCTGCGACGACAGGGTAGTTGCGTTCACCGGCGCGACGGCGATTTATGGGCCGGGAATACCGATCTTTAATGTCGGATGCAACGCGGGCTATAAGGTGCTGGACGAGCAGAATCCGCCACCGATTTCGCTGGCGCCCGGCATGACTTACGCCGGGTGGGGAACGCCGAATCATCTGTTCTACGATGGTCACCCTGGCATCGACTACGTTGCGGCAATGGACACGCAAGTCTACGCAGCCGTGAGCGGCACGATTCATTATCCAACCAGGATTGTGGGACTCGGCTATCCCGCGGCCGCGTACCACGTAATGGAGATTGTGCCCGAGCACGCGCAGGGCAGCGTGCCGCCGTACCTCTTCTACTACCTTCATCTTGATACCTACATTGGTCAGCAGCAGATGCCGGTGAACGATCCTGATCCCCGGCCGGGATGTGCGGCAACGGTGCTATTGCCGCTGAACGAGGGCACCGAGGTGCAGGCGGGATGCCTGGTAGCGTTGTCGGGCAAGGCCGCGCCGCCCATTTACCATTTCGAGCCTCACCTGCACTTCGAGGTGGATCAGGTGGTGCCGAGCTTCCTGGTGTTCACGCGCTTCGGCGCGCGCAGCGCCGATGTGTGTGTTGACGGCGAAGTGGGAGCGGGGTATGACTGCGTTCCGGTGGACCCTTATGGCTGGACGGGGGAGCCGACGCGATGCGATCCGCACACGGGCTTTGCGACGTCGGGCGACCCGTATTACTGCCTGACGGGCGTCAGCAGCGAGGCGCTGTGGTGATCGCCAGAGCAAAGGCAGAAAGAGCAGGGGTGCCCTGATACAAAGCATTTACAAAATGGGTTGCCTCTGTCGGCATCCCACTTGTGCCGCCCCTGAAGGGGCTCAAATTTTGAAGATGGAGTCTAGCACTCCGCCTCCCCAGTTCGCCCAAACGCGGCGAACCGGGGACCCCGCTGCATGCTGGGCTATCCTGTCGCCGTCCCGCAAGGCGAGACTCGATTGGCCGTCACTCCACACTTATCCGCTGGCCCTGTGGGTTGGTTGCGTCGAGGAAGTCAACAGAGCGAAGTGGGTTCTAGTTTTTTCCAATACTCGTGAAGCGGCATTCCGTAAAAGTCAGTCGTTTTGCCCGAGCGGCGATACCCGTGCTTTTCATAGAAGCGCATCGCGCGCTCTAGCGGTTCGGTGGTATCGAGGGTGATACGAGAGCAGCCTTGCCGGGCGAGGTGGGCCTCAGCTGCGCGCAATAATTTGCCGGCAATGCCGCGGCCGAGCCATTGCGGCAGCACAGCCATGCCTCGCAAATGACCCTCTTCGGCGCTTTCCATGGCGCAGGCGATGGTGCCAACGATCTGGTCGCCCGCAGCAGCAGCGACCAAGACCTGCATGGACGCGAACCGCTGCTGAATCGCTTCCGGCGTCAGGACCGTATCCAGATAGGCGCCGGGGGTGTAGCTGGAGCGATAGGGTTCGAAGGCGGCAGCCAGACAGCGGAGAATTCCGCCGGCGTCAGCAGCCCTCGCACGACGCATGGCGATGTTATTTTCAGGCGACGGCATGTCACCGATCTTGCGCAACAGCTCAAATATATCGCGGCGCAGAGGCAGTCAACAGATGAGAGGGCCGCGTCACGCGAACAGGGGCCGGACGAGGAAAAGCCCAGCACGTTTAGCTGGGCTTCCGCAAAACAGGTTGGGTTAGTCTAGAACACGTTGCTGGGCCCGGGTCACATTGCCGGCTTGCGGTCCCTTTTGACCATCGACGATCTCGAATTCAACCTGATCGCCCTCCTGCAAGCTCTTATAGCCTTCTGAGTTGATGGCGCTGTAGTGGACGAACACATCCGCGCTGCCGTCGTCACGGCCGATGAAGCCAAAACCTTTTGCGTTATTGAACCACTTTACCGTTCCCTTGTGTCTCACTTTCTGTCTTCCTCCGGGCAAAGCCCAACAGCGCCACCAGGGGGCGCTGATCTTAAGTTTGCGTCCATCAGGTTGAGCCCAGAAGCCAAAGTCTGGAAAAGGTAATCCCCACGTCGAGCTATGGCACGGTGTTCGGAGCCTGCTTGAACCGCCTATCCTAAGTATGCTTCCGGTTCGTGGTGTTGTAAAGAGAGTATATAGCCAGGTGGCGCATTTTTAGCGGGTTTTTCGACATCGCGAACCAGTAGGCTACGCAAAACTCCCTAGTTCCAGGCGTCACTTTAGTCTGATGCGCGCCTAGTTGCGCCGAAGCAACTCGGCCAGCCAAAGCACGCCGCAGATGGTCTTGCCGTCGCGAATTTTGCCGGAGAGGGTCATCTCGATCGTCTGAGATAGAGTGAAGAACTTGCACTCGATACTCTCATCGGCTTCCGGCTGGGGGTCGCCGGCGGTCAGGTTACGGGCGAGGTAGATAGTCATGACCTCGTCTACAAAACCCGGGCTGGGATAGAAGGAAAGCGCGCGCTTCCATTGCCGGGCGCGGTAGCCAGTTTCCTCCCGCAATTCGCGCTTGCCGGCGGCGAGCGGTTTCTCGCCGGGATCAATGCGGCCGGCAGGCAGCTCCCACAGATAATCACGGGCCGCATAGCGGTATTGGCGTTCCAGCAGGACCCGCGGCTCGCGGGCAGTTTCGTCGATGGCAAGTATCACCACCGAGCCGGAATGACGAACGACGTCGCGGCGGGCCACAATGCCGTTGGGTTCCTGGACTTTGTCGGAAGTCACGCTGAAGACCTTACCGTCGAAGACGACCTTGGACGAAAGCAGGTGCAGGCGGTTAGCGGAGGATCTGGATTTCGCGTGTGTTGGCATATTCCACCAATATAAGGCAGGCGATGAACTATGGGCATTTGCCTGGGCAAAGGCCCGAGTGAAGAGGCCGATGAAAAACTCGGAAACAGAACACTGTGTCGCCGGCTGAAGCCGGCTCCGGAAGAAAAATAGACGGCTTATCGGCACGACTGAAAGTCGTGCCCTGTTACAAAGCGTTCAAAGCCGACTTTTTCCGCAGCCCGTGAAGTCGTGCCCTGTTACAAAGCGTTCAAAGCGGACTTTTTCCGCAGCCCGTGAAGTCGTGCCCTGTTACAAAGCACCCAGAGTCAAGTTTTTCAGCCGTCGGTGAAGGCGGCTACGGCAGAAGAGGCCGGCTTAACGCGGCGCGAAAGCGCCGCTTCAACGCCGCTAAGAAGAATCGAGTAAGACCCCAAAACCATGCTGACGCCTGAGAGCTGACGGTGATCGCTGAGAGCAGTGTCTACTTACAGTTGTTCACGCCATTCTCGATGGCGGAGCCTTCTTCGTAGTCGTTCCAGGTTTCGATCATGAGGAAGGGAAGCGGGCGCTGCTGATCGTAATAGCGGCGGAAGAGGCGCAGCGTGTCGCTGAAGGTGCGACCGCAGCGGTAGTCCATTTTGCGGTTCTGGCTCCAACTGGCTTTGGAGTCGTTGAAGCCCGGCCACGCCGCTCCCACAGCGATTTTGCTGGGATAGTTGGAGATCATCGTCTTGTAGAAGTTGTCGAGATATTGCTGTCCCCAGTTGCTGCCATCCGATTGCCAGCCCTGTTTGCCGGGGTTGATCCAGGCATAGAAGCCGTCGAAGGCGTTCGCGAAGTCGGAATGAATGTCTTTCATGATCAGCAGTGGAGGATTTTCCCAGGAGTTGACTGCCTGGCGAACCCGGTTCCAGTCGGTATGACCGCCTTTGGGGAAAATGAAGATCATGGGCCGGCCATCGAAAGTGAGGTAGGCATCCCGAGGTACCACAGCGTGGGAGCCGATGTAGTGGTCGTAGGCGTATTGCAGATCGCCGATGACGGCATCGGTTTCGCTGGACGGGTCGGCATCGTCCTCGTCGTACATAATGGCGACCTTGAAGCTGTTTTCGGCAGCAACCTGCTGCATCAGGGAATAGGCTTTGTCTTCGAAGTCATGACGCGCGCCGTACCAATTGACGACGAAGGCCGCAATCCCAAGCTGTTTCGCCTGCTGGATCTGCTTCCCGATGACTACGCGATCCTGCGACGAATAGCCAACGTCAATATGGCCGGGACGTCCAAACCAGGGAAGGTAGGCGGCCAGCATGGCCGGCTGGGTTGATCCCTCGACAAAGCTGTTGGCTGCGAGGGTCGAGCGCACATCGGTGCGATGACATCCGGAGATGACGAGCAAGGTTGTCAGGAGCGCCAGAAGGGCAAGCAGGCGCAGGTGAGGTCTTGATTGGAACATGAGTTTGTACTTGGGCCAAAGAGTCAGATGCAGGAAATGAGAAGGCAGTTGTCGGAAGGCAGTTGTCGGTTGCCAGTTGTCAGTTGTCAGAAGAGCTGACTGGATGACAAGGCGCTGGTGATCCCGACAGAGGACCGACGGTGTCGGTCAGAAGTAATTGAGGAGGTGGCCGAAGCTGGCGACCTGGAGCAGGCGGCCATTGCCGATGCCGGGGCGGAGATCGCCGCGCTCCAGCATCCAGGTGTTGCGATGGGGCACAAAGACGGCGTGCAGGCCGGCCTCGAGCGCGGGGTTGATGTCGGAGCTGGGGCTGTTGCCGATCATCCAAGTCTGCTCGCGCACCAGAGCGTATTTTTCGACCAGGGAATTGTAGGCGTGAGCGTTCTTTTCCGCGACAACCTCGACTGCGGTGAAGTGTTGTTGGAGGCCCGAGCGCTCGAGTTTGCCGGTCTGCTCGGTGATGTTGCCCTTGGTCACCAGGAAGAGATGATGGCGCTGTGCGAGATCGGCGAGGGTTTCCGCGACTTCCGGCAGCAGTTCCATGGGATGCTCGGCGATGGTGTAAGCGATGCCGTGAATGGTTTCGTGCAGCGCGGGCGTGAGCGGTTCGACCGATAGCTGCTCGAAACATTTGACCAGCGCGATAGCGAAGCTGTTCATGCCGTAGCCGTGCTGGCGGATGTTTTCGCGCTCGACATCGTAGAGCACCTCGCGGACCTGGTCGGGTGTGTACTCATGATGGTTGAGGAAGGAGATGAAGTTGGCGATGGCACGCTCGAAGTAGATGTTGTTTTCCCAGAGCGTGTCGTCAGCGTCGATGAGCAGGTTCTGGCCGGGCGGATGGCGATGAGGAGGTGAAGACACGGATTCATGATAACGTCTCTAAACGTCAAATCGCTCAGTGAATCTCGCTCGAACGGGATACGGTGTCGCAAAAAAGTCCCCACCCAAGCAACAACAGCTTGGGTGGGGCACCCATGGCGTGAATTTCATCCACATAGTCTGAGTGCGCACATGCGCGGTGTCAAATGCCGTGCCGTCCCTGAAGGGACTCGTCTGGTGATCGAACCTGACCGCGGGCTGACGCCCGCGGCTAACACAAATGGTGCCGCTCCGCGGCTCATTCGCCCGGACCTTGCTCCCCCATCATTCCCGCCGGTGGCGGAGGGATGGCGATGTCTACGTTGGTGACTGGGCCGAGGGAGCTGAGCGGCTTGTCGAATTCGGCGTCGTTGCCGACCACCAGCACAGCCAGTTGATTTTTGTGTACGTACTTTCGCGCGACGCGCACGACGTCGTCAGCGGTGACCTTTTCAACCTCGGTGCGACGGCGCTCCAGGAAGTCGAGCGGGTAATGATAAGCCTCGTAAGCCATCTTCTCGTGCAGCACTTTCTCGGGAGAGTCGAACTCGAATACGAAGGAGTTCAGGATGTCGTCCTTGGCGCGCTTGAGTTCTTCGGGTGTGGCTGCGTTCTTCACCAGACCGTCGATCTCCTCGTCCATGCCCTGGATGCCTTCGATGGTGGTCGAGCTCTTGGTTTGCATCTCGACGTTGGTGATGCCGGGATGGTTCCAGCCGAAGCCCACGCCGCCGCCGACTACATAGGCCAAGCCACGACCGGAGCGCAGATCGTTGACCAGGCGCGACGAAAAGCCGCCGCCGAAGATCTCGTTCATCACGGTGACCGCGTAGTAGTCGGGATTGCTGCGCAGGATGCCGAGATCGAGCATGCTGATGGTGGTCTGATTGACGTCAGTCTTGCGGACGAGATAGTAGCCCGGCTTGGGCTCGCTGAACTTGATCTCGGGCTCCTGAGCTTCCGGGCCTTTGGGCCATGACTCGAAAGCCGCGCGCAGCTTGGCTTCCATGGCAGCGGGATCGAAGTCGCCGCTAATGCCGAAGATGATGTTGTTGGGATGGACATACTGCTGATGCCAGCTCAGCAGGTCCTGGCGGGTGACGGCGGCGACGGTCGCGTATTCGGGAACGCGCGCGTAAGGGTTGTCCTTGCCGTAGGCGATGATGAGCATCTCGCGATGAACGATGGAGCCGACGTCGTCATTGCGGCGCGAGATGCCGGTGAACATCTGCTGCTTGGCGAGCTGAATCTTGTCGTCGCGGAATTCAGGGCTGCGCAGCAGGTCGAGATACATGTCGAAGACGGCGTCGAAGTCGCCCTTCAGGCAGTTGAGCGAGATGCTGGTCGAGTCAGACTGGTTGTCGGTTTCGATTTTGGCGGCGCGAGCTTCGAGGTAGTCGTCCATCTGATCGCCGGTCTTGGTTTTGGTGCCGCCGGTGCGCCAGACTTCGCCATAGATATCGGTGAGGCCGATCTTGGCTGGCGGCTCGGAGATGGAGCCACCGCGAATGCGAGCAGTTGCGCTGATCAGAGGCAGCTCGTGATCGGGCTGGAGAAAGATGACCATGCCGTTGGAGAGTTGGACGCGCGTGGGCTCAGGCGGAGTGAACGCGGGTAGAGGTGGCGCCTGGATTTTGTTCCAGGGGGTGAGTGATTGCGCAGGAGCGAGGGCGGTAAGGGACAGACATGCGAGCACCACGAATAAACAGCAGGTCCCTCGACTCCTTGCCCGAAGCGGGCTCGTCGCTCGGGATGACAAAAATAATGACGTCGGTACGGCGCGGCTGAAGCCGCGCCCCTTCAAAGCGCCGGGGCTAAAGCCCGCCTCATAATTTTGCATTTCCGGCACGGCTGAAGCCGTGCCCTTCCACCTGTGCGTGCTCATTGCTGTTCCGCTCCTTTGCCGGCAGTTGATCCCGGACCGGGCCGGCTGGACGCGGTTTGCGTCTCGATGATTCCCACTGTGCGGTTGTTGTCCTGGAAGACCTGATTGGCAACGCGGCGGATGTCGGCTTTCGTCACCTTGTCGACGCGATCGAGGTAGTGGAAGAGTTCGCGCCAATCGCCGTAGCGCGTCTGATAGATGGCGAGCTGCTCGGCCAGACCTTCATTGCTGGCGAGGCCGCGGATCAAGTCGGCCTTGGAGCGCGTCTTGAACATCTGCAACTCGTCGTCGGTGACGTCCTGCGTCTTCAGCTTCTGAATCTCTGCGGCAAAGGCCTTCTGCATTTCGGCATTGGTGTGGCCGGGAAGCGGCACCGCATAAAACGCAAACAGGTGAGCGTACTTGTTGCCGGGAAATCCGGTGAAGCCGGCAGCGTAGGCGGAAATCTGCTGATCGCGCACCAGCGAGCGGTAGAGGCGCGAAGTTCGGCCGTTGGACATGATGTCGGAGATCGCATCGTAAACGACATCGTCAGGCGCCAGATAACTGGGCCGGTGATAGCCCTCAAGGTAGAAGGGCTGCGATGGGTCTTGCAGCGTAACCTCGCGAACCGAGTTCTGCGGCGGCTCGATAGTGTGGGTTTCGGCCGGCTTCGGCGCAGCGGGAAGCTGGCCGAAATAGCGCTCGATGATGGGGAAGACCTGATTGGGATCGAGGTCGCCGACCAGACCGATCACCATGTTGCTGGGTACGTAATAGTGCTTGAAGAAGTCAGCGGCGTCGGAGGCGGAGAAGCTCTCGAGATCGGAGGCATAGCCGATGGTCGGGCGGTGATAGGGGTTGGCCATGAAGGCGGTGCCGAGAAACTGTTCGACCAGCCGTCCAGTAGGCTTGCTGTCAGTCCGCAGCCGGCGCTCTTCCATCACCACGCTGCGCTCTTTGTAGAACTCGCGAAAAACGGGATGCTTCATGCGATCGGATTCCAGCGCTGCCCACAGCTCGATCTGGTTCGAGGGCAACGAGTACAGGTAACCGGTCTCGTCGTAGTTGGTGAATGCATTGACGCCGACGCCGCCGTGCGACTCAATGACCTCAGCAAACTGGTTCTTGATGACGTATTGATCGGCGGCCTTTCTCGCGTCTTCCCAGGCTTGCTTCAGTTGCGCCAGCTTCTGCGGGTCTTGACCAATGCGTTTGACACGCTCAGCTTCGTAGGCGGCGTAAGTCTGCTCGACCTTCTCCAGCGCAGGTTTTTCGGCGGCATAATCTTTGGTGCCGATGTCAGGCGTGCCCTTGAAGGCCATGTGCTCCATCATGTGAGCCAAGCCGGTTTCGTTCAGCGGATCTTGCGCCGAGCCGGCGTCAACCATGGTGAAGAAGGAGAAAACGGGAGCTTCCGGCCGTCGCCACAGAAGGACGGTCAGGCCATTGGGAAGCGTCTTGACGGTGACGCGCTTCTCGTAGGAGGAGACGTCAAGCGAGCCTGTCTGCGACTGCGGGACCGGTTGCGGATTCTGCGCCGCGAACGGCAATGCGGCCGACAGCAGGAGCAAGCCTGCCAGCCTGGTAAACCAGCGCTTCATTATGCCTCCAAGCAAGTTGTTACAAAGTAAAACGTTACTGAGGGTTGGACGAGTAAGTCAAACGAAGGGTGTGGTTTCGCGAGTCGGTGCGAGTGGATAACCCTTCCTGGCCGGGCGCCGGATGGCCCAAGCCTCGCGCTTTTCGAAACCAGGGTACGCGCCCATGCTCCGCCTTGTGAATAGGCAGGGTGCCTGGTTCACCCCAGACCAGGACTTCCCGGGTCTCGAACGGCGCGAGACCCCAAGTCACTCGGCAACTGCGTGTGCTGTGCCGGGGGCACTCGGGGATTAATGTTAGCTTTCCCACCGCTGAAGCGGTGGGCTTTCTTATGCGCACCCGAGGCGCGGGAGTGCGAGCCTCTGTTCAGGATGACGGGTTACGGAGGTACATGTACTTTCGTAATCTTGACAAGAAGGTGTCATGGTCTACGCTGGTATGTTGGGCTTAGTGTTCGACGATCTGGCCGAAGGGTTTAGCGCGTTGCCGGGTCGAACAGTTCATTGAAAACTTGGCAGGCGGATAGGCATGGTGAGTTTTTCCGCTGGTGGTGGGTAATTTTGTTAAGTCGTTTGCATGGAATGGATTGCAGGTAAGTCAAGCGATATGAATACTTTGCGAGGAATCTGCGTAAGCTGCTGATAATAAGCATGTTAGCTTGAAGCATAAATCATTTGTTATCAATACTTTAGTTTAAGTCGTTTGTATTCAACATGTTTTTGCGGGGGGGGGTACCTCAACGGATTCCTCGATCGGAACAGTCCACGATCAGGGCCACCGATCTGGGAGTGCGCCTGGGGTGAGAACCGTGTCGTCCCCAAGGTGGCTTTGTCGCAGGGGTGACGCCGCTCCTCCACCCCAGCAACCGCAAATGCGGCGGTAGCTGGGGACCCCGGCTCCGCGGCTCAGTTGTTTTTCCCACTTCACCGCGGGCTCACGCCCGCGGCTAACACAAATGTCGCCACTGCGCGGCTCAGTTGTTTTTCCTACTTCACCGCGGGATCACGCCCCGCGGCTACCGAAGACCTGCGTGACTACACCTGATGCATGAACGAACACGCGTCAACTCGAACACCGTCCCGAAGCCATCGCCGTGAGAGCCCCCCGACGGTCGTGCCGTAAAGATTGTCGGCAGCATCGCACAAGTGACCGAGGACCGGCCTCCCGGGTCTCGAAAAGCGCGAGACCCAGGGCACCCGGGTTCCGCTCAGGATCACACTTCTTTATTAATCACGATGTCCAAAACATCGGCTGATCCGATTCTTACCGGCTGGGCGGCAACTCCACCGCGAAGGACGTATGTTCGGCCAGGCGCAGGATGTGCGGGGTGATGACGACCAGGAGTTCGTCCTCGGTAACGTTCTTGTTGTGCAGCGTGGCGGCGTAGGTAAGGCCGGGAACGGTTCCCAGGAAGGGATATCCGTTGATGCCGCGCGAGTCGTCCATGTCGATCAACCCGGTTACGACGCTGGACTCGCCATTCTGCACCGTGATGTTACCGCTGTACTCGCGGTTGTTGATGATGGGAATGCCGTTGTTGGTGGTGGTGCCCAGCGAGCGAAGTTGCAGTTCCAGCTTCATGGAGACATCTTCGTTGGCGTGAATGAGGGGCGTGACCTTCAGGACGAGACCCAGGTCCTCAAAGTTAAACGAGGGAATGGGAGCGATGTAGCTGTGGTTGCCGATGACGGAGGAGATAGCGGCGCTGTTGTAGATGGGAGCGAAGGTGGCGTTGACGATGGGATAGCGTTCGCCGATCTTCATGACGGCGGGATCGTTGTGCGCGGCCCGCAAGGTAACGTGCTCCAGATTCTTGATGGAGGAATCGTTCAAGCTGAAGGTGGGAGTAACGCCGACGCCTCCGGCATTGAGTCCGAAGAGGGTAAGGCCGCCGCCGAAGGTGACGAAGGGCGTGGTGAGCAGCGAACCGGTGCTGGAGTTCTGGAGCTGCGCCAGCAAGGCTGAGATGGCGGTGGAATTCGCCTGGTTGATGCCGCCGGAGGAGATCAGCTGATTGATGAGGTTGCTGGCGCCGGCGCCGAGGCCGGCCAGCAGCGACGGGCCGATATTGAAGGCGGTGAATTGCGTGGGCAGCGCGGTGCCCAAAGCGTGCGCCAGACTGGTGCCGACGGCATAGACCCGTATGTCGAGCAGAACCTCCGGCCGGCCCGTGGTAAGGCTGCGGATGAGGTGGTCGGCGGCATCCAGGACCGGCAATTCCGCTCGAATGCTGATTGCCGATTGCGCCTTCTCCAGGGCAATGAAGCGCAAGTTGAGCAGCACGCGCAGCGAATTCGTCATCTCGGTCAGCTGCTGATCGTTCAGCTCCGGCAGATAGAAAGTCCGCAGACCCATGCGATCGAAGTTGCGATGATTGTCGACGGTATCGGTCAGTACGAAAATTTGCTTGCCTGAAAGCGGGACCCAGAAGGTCTTGGTGACATCGTTGGCCGCGCGCATGGCGGTAGCGAAGTTGACGTCCTGAATGTTGAAGCGCACGTGCTGCTGCTTGACCGAGTCGTCGAACTGCGCGCTGATGCCGTAGGCGCGCGCCACCTCAGTGAGCAACGCACGGGAATCGCCGCTGAAGTGGAAGTCCTGGTGCTTCGCGGCGGGCTGGACCTCGATAGGCACGGACTGCTCGGCGACGCTGAGAGTCTGCGCTGCTCGAGCTGCGGTTCGGGCATGGAGTCACGCAGCCTTTGCATGCGCGTAGTCGTTGGTCGAGTCGTATTCCAGTGCGCGGCGGAAGTCGGCCATGGCGACAATTTCGTTCTGCTGCATCATCGCCTGATTGCCGTCCTTCAACGCCTGCATGGCCAGTTCCTGCCGGGTAAACTCGCGGGCGGTGAGGTAATCGACGTTGCGAGGATCAAGCTCGGAGGCGCTGCAGAATTTGTCGAAGGCGGCGTCGAGATGGCCCTTCGACTTCAGCTTCACCCCGGCCTGGAACTGGCGCTTGGCGTCGGCAGCTTCGCGCTTGGTGACGGTCGGTATGATCGCCGTTCCGGGAGGCAGGGAAGCGTCACTAGAAGTTGCTGCCGTTTGCGATTGCGGTACCGCGGCAGGATTTTGTTGGGGCGACGACTGCTGTGGAGAACTATCAGCTATCGGCGCCGCTGTGTTCTGGCCTGGGCCGGTTGGTTGCGGCGGCGGCGGTGCAGCCGGTGTCGCGGGAGCTTGGGATTCGCTTTGCGTCGACGGGTCGGCTGTTTGCGAAACGCTTGCAGCTCCGGGCGCGACGGTCTGCTGAGCAACCAGCAAGCTCGCCGTGACGAGGGTGAGCAATGTCCCTGCAAGAAACCGCATGTGAGGTGATTGTAAGACAGAGAGGCGGGAGTGCGCTAATCACGCTTTTCGCTATTCGCTTTTCGCCAACCCCGAACGATGCCAACGGGGAGTAACGACGCGAGGGGGATATCAGAAATCGATCTACATGGGGCTTCCTGCAGGGCCCGTTGGAAGCATTCTGGCGAATAGCGAAGAGCGAATAGCGGATCGCCACTTACAACCCAACGCCCGCGAATCCTGCTCCAACTATGAAGAGCGAAGGGGGTGAAACATGAAGCGCATATTCTTACTGCTGGTGGCTGCGACGTTGGCGGGGGCAATCGCGATGGCGCAGGACACGGGAGGCAATAGCGGCCAGAGCTCGCAGAGCAACAGCGCAGCGCAGTCTCAGAATCCAGATGTAACCACGAAATCTTCTTCGACTTCGCCAAGTGTAATCCGCGGCTGTCTGAGTGGCTCGTCCGGAAACTATACCCTTACCGATCAGAACGGGATGCAGTACCAGGTGTCGGGCGACGATGCCACGCTGCGTTCCATGGTCGGGCGCGAAGTGGAGGTCAGCGGCATTGAGAATGCGGCCAGCGAGGCCAGCAATCAAGGCGGCGAGACGACCAGCCAGGCTTCCAATGGTGTGCAGGCGTCAGACGTACGCGCCGTCTCTAAAACTTGCAACAAGGCAGGCGCGGTTGGCGCACCGCCGCCAGTCGAAAAAAATGGTGCGAGTCCCAAAGGCGCCCCGGACAGCAGCGAGCCGCCAAAACAGTAAATAATGTCGATTGCTTACCACGTTCACAGTTCGATAAAGGAAAGGTAGGCCTCGCCGATTGTCAGGCTTTTCTTTCGAGTACCCCCGGCGTAGCGAACAGCGAAAAGCGAACGGCGGCTTTCCCTGTGCTACACTTCCGTCCATTGAGGGCTGAGGATGAACACTGTTCTCCGCAAGATGCTGTTCGTGGATCTGCTCACCGGGCTGAAGGTTACCTTCCGCAACCAGGACCCAAAGAACGTCTACACCGAGCAGTATCCGTTGCAGCGGCCGCAGGTGGCCGAGCGCTTTCGCGGAGCCCCGCGCCTCAACAACCATCCCGAAACCAACGAGACGTTGTGCATTGCCTGCGACCTGTGCGCGCTCGCCTGTCCCGAGAACCTCATCATCGTGGGCAGCCAGCGCAACGAGAAGACCCGCCGCAAAGAGCTCACCGAGTTCACCTACGACCTGAGCCGCTGCATGTTCTGCGGGCTGTGCGAAGACGCCTGCCCGGTCGACGCGCTGGAGCTGACCCAGGACTTCGAGATGGCCAACTACAGCCGCGAAGGACTCATCTGGGACCGCGAGACGCTGGAAAAAGGTCCTCAGCCCCAGGAATACCGCCGGTAAGCTTTCGCGCCGACCAAAGCCCTCGCGGAAAAGCGCGTCGCGTTGCGCTCTCATCACAAAATGACTATGCCGATAAGCCCTCTCCTCTTAGTCACTTAGACCGTTATCTAGAATTAAGTTGACGTTCGCCACGCTGGAGAGGAAAACCATACTGACAGGCAGCCACCTGATCGGCAATGGCCGCACTGTGCCAAGGGAGAATTAGCTATGACGAGCTCGCCTTTGTCGAGAACCGCAATCTTCAGCGCCAAGCTCCGCAGCAAAACTGGGGCAATCGCGGTAGGGATTCTGCTGATCGGTCTCGCCGCTCGCCCAGCGCAAGCCCAGACGTTTACCGTGATCCACACCTTCACCGGGTCGGACGGCGGAAATCCGTATGCGGGCTTGACCATCGACGGCGCCGGTAATTTTTATGGCACGACCGAATATGGAGGGGCGTACCCCTGCGGTCAGGGCCTGAATTGCGGCACCGTCTTCAAGTTGACCCATCGCGGCTCGGGCTGGGTGACCTCGCAGCTATACCAGTTTACGGGTGGCAACGACGGCGGCCTTCCCCAAGCCAGAGTCGTTTTTGGCCCGGATGGCACCCTTTACGGCACTACTGGAGATTTGACCTCCAACAATCGAGGCACGGTTTTCAATCTCCGCCCTCCCGCTGCGGTGTGCAAATCCGTATCGTGTCCCTGGACGGAAAGCCCGCTCTTTACCTTTGACTTCGCCACCGGTTACTACCTCGAGGGCGACCTCGCCTTCGACGCTTCCGCCAACATCTACGGAACGACTGTCTTCGGCGGGATCTTTGAAAACTGCGGCGGGCAAGGATGTGGCGTCGTTTACGAGCTAACGCCGTCCGGCGGCAGCTGGACGGAAAACATCCTATACAGCTTCACGGACGGTTCCGATGGAGGCCATCCCAGCGGTGGCGTGATCCTCGATCACGCGGGCAACCTGTATGGTACTGCTGAGCTCGACAATTACGGAGGTAGTGCGTCGGGACTGGTCTTTGAATTCAGCCCTTCTGGTTCCAGCTGGACAGAAAAGGTCCTCTATCACTTTGTGGGCACTGACGATGGCGAGTACCCTTACGCGGGCTTGATCTTCGACCGCGCCGGTAATCTGTACGGCGCAACCGTCAACGGCGGCACAGGCGGCAGCGGCGCGGTCTTTCGCTTGACGCCTTCGGGAGGTCAGTGGAATTTCGCTCTGCTCGATAGCCTCGCTCCCGGTCACGGCGGCCTTGGCCCCTACCAATCGCTTGTTATGGACTCCGCCGGCAATCTGTATGGATCCAGCTGGACTGACGGCGCTCACGGACATGGTTCTGTCTTTAAGCTAACACCGTCCAATGGCGGCTGGACTTACACCGATCTGTACGACTTCAGCGGCAACACCGATGGCGATCTTCCCAACGGCAACCTGGTCCTGGATGCGAGCGGCAATATCTACGGCACGACCTATCAAGGCGGCCGCGACGGGACTGGCTGCTTCGTCACCTGCGGCGTGATTTTCGAGATTACGCCGTAAAAACAGTTGTCAGTAGCCCGTTGTCGGTTCTGAAGAGATTCCAAGCTGTCCCACAGCGTGGGACTAAGACATTTACAGTGCAACGTCATTCGGTTCGCAGAGGACAACTCATTATGAAACGTTCAGAACAGACCAGAAACGACGGCAAGCTTGATCTCTGGATCACCATCGCGGCCACCACCCTCGCAACCCTGTTGATCCTCGCGGCCACACCAGCCCCGGCCCAGACTTTCACCGTGATCCACAGTTTCACCGGTCACGACGGCGCCAATCCAATCGTCGGCGTGACCCTCGACGCTGCCGGAAATCTCTATGGCACCACTGAGTTCGGCGGTGGCCACGGCTGCAGCATTGGAGACTGCGGCACCGTTTTTAAGTTGACGCACCGAGGCTCAGGTTGGGTCCTCTCGCTCCTCTATGCCTTTACTGGAGGCCAGGATGGCCAATTCCCAAGTGCCAGGGTAAGCTTCGGCCCCGATGGCACCTTGTACGGCACAACTTCTACCGGCGCCTCCAACGACTATTACGGCGTGGTTTACAATCTGCAGCCTCCTGCTACGGCGTGCAAGTCCGTATCCTGCCCTTGGACCGAAACCACGATCTTCCCATTCGACTTCAGCACCGGCTATTACCCCTCGGGTGACCTTATCTTCGACGCCTCCGGCCACATGTACGGAACCACTTCGAGCGGTGGGAAATTTGAGAATTGCGGCGGCGGTGGCTGCGGTGTGGCTTACGAGTTGACCCAATCCGGCGGCGTGTGGACAGAGGACATTCTGTACAACTTTACCGACGGCGCCGACGGCGGCCATCCCGCCAGTGGCGTGCTCTTTGATCACGCTGGCAACCTTTATGGAACCGCCTCGATCGACAACTTCGAGGGCAGCGGTGGAGGCTTGGTCTTCGAATTGAGCCCCTCGGGTTCACACTGGACAGAAAACGTTCTTTATCATTTTCACGACGCCAGCGCCGGCAGCGCCCCCTATGGAGGCCTGATCTTCGATGCGGCCGGCAATCTCTACGGCACAACCGCGTACGGAGGGTCTGGCGATGGCGGCACTGTGTTCGAGTTGTCGCCTTCCGGTGGTACCTGGAACTTCAATCTGCTCTCCAGCCTGACTGGCCTTCCGGGAGGATATATCGGTCCCTACGGAAAACTCGTGCAGGATAGCGCCGGCAACCTGTATGGCAGCAGCGTAAGCGGTGGCGTCTACAACTACGGCTACGTCTTCAAGCTGACGCCCTCGAATGGCGGCTGGACCCTTACCGACATGCACGACTTTACGAACGGTAGCGATGGAGCCTGGCCTTACGACGGCCTTGTAATCGACCCCAACGGCAACCTCTACGGCACCGCCTTTGTCGGTGGCAGTCCGGGGGAAGGCTGTTATTACGGTTTCAACTGCGGTGTCGTCTTTGAGATCACGCCGTAAGACGAGCTGTCCCACAATGTGGGATAACAAGATTCAGGCAACGCAAACTCGAATTGCTCCGCGGAGGAAAGTTCATCATGAAGCGCTCCGAACGATCCAGAAACAACAGCGGCAGGATTGATTTGTGGATGAAAGTTGTGCCGATGGTCATCGCGATGCTGACCATTACCCTCGGCATTCCCGCGCCAGCGCAGACGCTCACCGTACTGCACCAATTTCGTGGCGAGAACGATCTTGGCCCTGACGGCGCGTCTCCCGTGGTTGGCTTGACGATGGATCGCCGAGGCAATCTCTACGGCGCAACGCTACAGGGAGGGCCGGAGAATGCCTGTAGGGGCGCGAGTTGCGGCATTGTCTTCCAGTTGCAGCATAAAGGCTCCGCCTATATCTACGCTCCGCTTTACGATTTCCAGGGTGGCAGCGATGGAGCTGAGCCCGAGGGGCGGCTGGCGATTGGCCCGGATGGCAGTCTCTACGGAACAACCATCGCTGGTGGTCAAGGCACATGCAACACCGAGCCAGTGGTCGGCTGTGGCGTGGTTTTCAATTTGCGGCCGCCCGCCACCTTCTGTAAGTCCTTCTCGTGTCCCTGGGAAGAAACCGTGATCTACCGTTTCAGCGGCTCCGATGGTGCAAGTCCGGTTGGCGATCTCGCCTTTGATCAACAGGGTAACCTCTACGGCGTTGCGGCGGGCGGAAACTACACTGGCAATTGCGTCGAGGGATGCGGTGTGGTCTACAAGTTGACGCCGTCAAATGGCAGCTGGACCGAAAGCGTGATCTACGCCTTCACCGGTGGCAGCGACGGAGCGTTTCCTTTCGGAGGCGTGGTCTTTGACGCCGCCGGCAATCTTTATGGCACCACCAATGGTGGCGGCAACCTGAATTGCCAGCCCGGAGAGGGTAGTGGTTGCGGAACCGTCTTCGAATTGTCGCCAGCGCAATCAGGTTGGACCCTGAATACCCTCTACACATTTCAGGGCGGCAATGACGGATATTCGCCGCACGGAGGCTTGGCCTTTTACGGTTCGTCGAATTTGTACGGGGCGACGGACCACGGCGGTACGGGGAAAGGCGGCACCATCTTTCAGTTGACCAATAACGGCGGGAACTGGACCTTCTCGACCATCTACGGGCTTACGGCGCCCGTCTACGACGCAGGACCGCAGGGAGCGCTGGCGGTAGATCAGGCCGGCACATTGTACGGCGCGTCGCTCAACGGCGGTACCTACGGTATCGGCTACATCTTCAAGCTCGCCCCCTCGAACGGCTCCTGGCTGTATACCGACCTGCACGATTTCGTCGGCGAGGAGGGCTCGCTTCCGTACGACGGCCTGGTTGTCGATGGCACTGGCAACGTCTATGGCACCTCTTTCGGGGATGGAGAATTTGGTCGCGGCACCGTTTTCGAGATCACGCCTTAAACCGGTTGTAAGCAGCCAGTTGTCGGTTAAATTGTTGGACTCCCACAATGTGGGATGGTACTCAGTATCACAAGGCGCGACTTGCTTCGCAAGGAGGGTCAACCATGCAGCATTCAGGGCGGACTGCCAATCGGGTCGGCATGCTGAATCTGTGGATCACTGTCGCGGCAACCGCCATCGCAACGTTGCTGATCGTCGCGGCCACACAAGCTCACGCCCAGACATTTACTGTGCTCCACACCTTCAGCCGAACCGATGGGTGGTTCCCGGATGCAGGCTTGACCATCGATCGAGCCGGAAATCTCTACGGCACGACTGCTGACGGGGGCACACTGGGGGGAATGTGCTGTGGCACCGTATTCAAGATGTCCCCACGCGGCTCTGGCTGGGTGTTCTCCGAGGTCCACCTGTTCAGCGGGGGCAATGACGGAACGACACCGTTGGCCAGGGTTGTATTCGGCCCGGACGGCACTCTCTACGGTACGGCCAGTGGTGGAGGTTTGAATGGTGACGGCGTCGTCTTCAATCTGCAACCTCCCGCTACGGTATGCAAGTCCGTGTCCTGTCCCTGGACCGAAACTCTGCTCTTTCCATTTCAGGGCTACAGCAATCCCTCAGGCGACCTGGGCTTCGATGCGACCGGAAACATTTACGGAACCACATACAACGGTGGGAATTACTCAGACTGCCAACCCCTGGGATGCGGCACGGTTTACAAGTTGAAGCAATCCGGCGGCGTCTGGACAGAAAACATCATTCACATCTTCACTGGCGGGACCGACGGCCAACGCCCTGACAGCGGCGTGATCTTCGACCAGGCCGGCAATCTCTACGGCACGGCCGTAGGGAACCCGAACCAGAACGGCAACAATGCAGGACTCGTCTTTCAATTCGTCCCCTCGGGCGGAAGCTGGGCAGAGAACGTTCTTTACCAATTTCCAAAAGGTGGGCAAGACGGCGAGTATCCCTATGCCGGTCTGGTCTCCGACCCGGCAGGAAATCTGTATGGTGCGACAACCGTCGGCGGCTCCAACGGGGGCGGAATATTCTATGAGTTGTCGCCCTCAGGAAATGACTGGAACTTTACCTCTCAATACAGCTTCCCGCCCCCTGGTTTCGATACCGCCGGTGGCCCGTATGAGGCACTCATCATGGACGGCGCGGGGAACTTGTATGGAACCACGGCGACCGACGGTGCTAATGGCTTCGGCGCAGTTTTCAAGCTGACCCCATCCGATGGCGGCTGGATCTATACCTCGCTGCACGACTTCAACTTCAACGACGGCTATTACCCACTCAACGTGGTAATGGACGCGAGGGGCAACCTGTATGGTGTCACCAGCTACGGCGGCAACCTTAGCGCCTGTGATTACGGCTGCGGCGTTGTCTTCGAGATCAAACCGTAAACAAGTTGTCAGTGGTCAGAAGCCAGTTGCCAGTCGGATTTCAGATAGTCCCACAATGTGGGATAATGGCATTTTGGAAAGACAACGCGGCCCGATGCGCAGAGGAGAATCACCATGAAACGCTCAGAACAAACCAGACTTGGCAGCGGCAGGCTGAATCTGTGGATCACTGTCGCGGCAACCGCCATCGCAACCTTGTTGATCGTCGCGGCCACGCCAGCCCAAGCCCAGACCTACACCGTGATCCACAGCTTCACCGGCTCCGATGGCGGAAATCCGGCTGCCGGTCTGACCCTCGACCACGCCGGAAATCTCTATGGCACGACGACAGACGGGGGAAACGGGTGCACCGATTATGGTTGTGGAACCGTCTTTAAGCTGGCGCACGCTGGTTCAGGGTGGGTACTTAACCTGCTGTATAAATTCAGCGGCTCTGATGGCCTATATCCGGAAGCGAGAGTTGTCTTTGGCCAGGACGGAGCCCTCTACGGCACCACCACAGCCGGAGGCTTCAGCAACGGTGGCACGGTTTTCAATCTGCGGCCGCCCGCCACGGTCTGCCGGTCCTTCAGCTGCCCCTGGACGGAAACACTGCTCTTTCAGTTCAACTCGCAGGACAACTCCGGCACTGGTACCACGCCGTTAGGCGACCTGACTTTCGATGCAGCCGGCAACCTCTACGGCACCGCGACGAACGGCGGTTTGTTTGACAACTGCACGGGCACCGGATGCGGCGTGGTCTACGAGTTGACCCCATCCGGAGGCGCCTGGACACAAAACATTATTTACAATTTTACGGGCGGCAGTGACGGCGGCCACCCTCACGGCGGCGTCATCTTCGATCACGCTGGCAATCTGTTCGGCACAGCCTTTCTCGACAACTACCAGGACCACGCGGACGGATTGATCTTCGAATTCAGCCCTTCCGGCTCTGGCTGGACAGAAACCGCCCTTTACCACTTTCAAGGCGGTAACGATGGCGGCAATCCTGTCGGCGGTGTGATCTTCGACTCGGCAGGAAATCTTTATGGAGCTACCAGAGGTGGAGGGGCCAGCGATGGCGGCACTGTCTTTCGTTTGACGCCATCCGGACGTCAGTGGAACTTCGGCTTGCTTTATAGCCTATCTGGAATTGCAGGCGCCTTGGGCCCACAGGCGGACCTCGTGATGGACAGCGTCGGCAATCTTTACGGCACTACCACGGATAACGGCGCTTACGGCTATGGCAGTGTGTTCAAACTGACCCCGTCCAATGGTGGTTGGAGCTATACATCGCTGCACGATTTCACGTATGGCAGCGACGGCGCCTATCCGTATTACGGCAGCCTGGTAATGGACGCCTCCGGCAACCTCTACGGCACGGCCTACGCGGGCGGAAATAGTGGATCGCAATGCACCGAGACGTGCGGCGTGATCTTCGAAATCACGCCGTAGTTGCCAATAAACGAACTACTCGAAGATCAATATTGCCGCGGCGATGACCGTGGTCCACAGGGCCCGTTTGTCGCCCACCGCGCTTTGCGTGATGTTCGCCGTGCGCACGATTTTGTTCGACAGCCGGTAGACTTCTTTCTTTTCGTCCCACGATTTGTCGGCGTCGAACTCTACATCAAGCGTGGTGGCCAGCATCTCGGCGGCGAGCTCCTCGGCATAGTCGCCGGCAACGTCATCGGTTTCACCGAAGGAGTGGTGCTCGCTCAAATAGCCGTACGTCTCCTTGTCGGCGGGGATGGCCAAACCGATGCTGGCGGCTGTCAAGCGGTGGGGCTCGCGGGTGGAATTCTCCGCCACCACGGCGAAGACAACCTCTCCGGGAGACAAATACTTGAGCCCTTCCTTGCGGGTAATCAATTTGCAATTCGGCGGAAAAATGGAAGAGACCCGAACCAGGTTTTGCGCCGCGATGCCGGCGTCACGCAGCGCCAGCTCAAACGAGGTGAGCCGTTCTCTGTGTTTCCCAACGCCTTTCGTCAGAAAGATGCGTCTGGGGACCATGTCCTTGGCCAATTTGGAAGTTCCTCCAGAAAGGAGCAGTGATTAACGAGTTTTCAACATAACACATTCGGCGGGCGGCGAATTGTGAATTCGCCATGAATGTAGTTGCTGAACACCGCGATAGGACTCTGCATGAAGGTTAACGGCTGTTTCGTCCAGACATGATCAGTGAAGTGGCCGGGGTTTACCGCGACTCAAAAGCAACGGCGAGGTCGACAAGGGGCTGGCTCACGCTGTCAGGAAGTTTCGCGCGATGCAGTGCACCAGGCCTTGGCCGCCTGCAAATGCTTCTGCCGCGAGGCTAACTGCGCCCGGCAGCCGATGGCAGCATTCTGCATATGGGCCAACTCACGCCGTAGCCGGACCAGGTTCACCCGATAGCGCGCCAGTTCGTCGCACACCTGCGCGGCTTTATTGCGCTGCAAACGTCCATCCAGAAAAACGCCCACGGATTGCAGGGTTCGCTCGATCTGTAACAGCGCTTCCACTTCCTCGTCGGTGCCCAGCACGGGCGCGCCGGAAAAGCGTGCAAAAAAACGGCCGAAGCGGTCGTTGGCACGCCGCAACAACTCCAGACTGGCTTGCTCGTCTATGCGCTCCATTCGCTGGTGGGACCTCCCTCTCCCTCTGGTGCGCCCGCTGGCGGCGCGGTGGGCGCCATCGCCTGGGGCTGCAGCAGCCGCTGGGCCTGCGTCCAGCAATCGCGTACCTCCGACATGTAACGAATCTGCTTCTGCATCAGTTCCAGCGAGCCGCGCATCTGCGCCTCCAGCAACTTCGCCCGCATCAGGTTGTAGAACTGCTCAAACTGCCGGGCCGCATCGCCGCCACGCGCGAAGTCCAGGGTGCCTTGCAACTGCTGTAGCACCATCAAGGCATGGCCGATCTGGCTGGCGCGCACCTCGACATCGCTGCGCTGCATGGCCGCCAAGGCGCGCCTCATGTCCTCGATGGCCGAGTCGTACAGCACGATGACCAACTCGATCGGTGCGGCCCCGCGCACCGCACTGTCCTGGTAAATCCGCCGCGCGTCTACGATGGTTTTCATTCGCCTCTTACAAACCGCTACTGCTGCTGCTGGTGCTGGTGGTCGAGCCTGGCAAGCTGGCCAGTTGGGCCGCCGCCTCCTGCATCTGAAGCGGGTATTGGATCAAGAGTGTGTCGAGGTTGTCGTATTGCGAGGTCAACTGCTTTTGCACCTCGCTCATGTTGGCTTCGAAATCGCTGATCTGGGTGGAAAGGTCGCTGTTGCTCTGGTTCAGCCCGCTGATATCCGCGGCCACCGGTCCCTTGGTGGGATCGGTCAGTTGCGTCATCTCTTTGCCCGCAGTTTCCGCCCACCCCAACGGCGCCGTCGACTGGAAGAAGTTCTGCACTTCGGTATACGAGCTGCTGAGGGCATCGCTTAATGTGGAGCTATCGATCTGCAGCGTGCCGTTGTTCTGCATTTCGATGCCCAGCGATTGCAGATTCGCATATTGTCCATTGCCGCTGACCGCGGTAGAAACCATGTCCAGCAGACTGCTCTGCAGGCTTTGCAACATGCTGTCGCCCGCCAGGATGCCTTCGGTTCCATTGGAATTCAGAGCGTACTGGCTGTTGATTGAGCCTACAACCGCGTTGTAGGAATCGACGAAGCTCTCGATCGCCCCTGCGGCCTGGGTGGTGTCCGGCTCCACGGTAATCAGAATCGAGTTGTTGGGATCGGCCGCGCCCAGGCTCAGCGTGACCCCCGTGATCGCCCCGGTGACGGTATTGCTGGGGCTGTCCACGGGTACTCCATCCACCGTCAGGTGCGCATCCGTGCCGGCCGTGCTGGTGAAGCTGGTGGCCGCACCGCTCACCGTCAGGCTGCCGGCAACTCCCGACGTCTTGCTGGTCAGTGCCAGCCGCGATCCCCCGGCATCCGTTACTACGCTGGCGGTCACGCCATAACTCCCCGCATTGATATAGTTGGCCGCTTTTTGCAGCGTCGTGTCCGTAGATGGAATGTCGATCGTGTCGGTGCTCGTGGGCGGGCTGGAAGTCCCGTACTGCACGCTGATCTCTGTACCCGCCAGCGCGCCTGCGGAGAGATAGCCCGAGTAGCTGGTGGAGGCCGTCGCCAGGTCACTGACGGTGACGGTGTGCGCGCCCGAGGTAGCCGTAGCGCTCGCCGCGGCGGAGACCACGGCCGCGTCACTGGATCCGGTGGTGAATTGGTCCAGCGCTCCATTAAAGTCCTGTAGGCTATTCACACTGTTGGAAAGCGTGCTCAACTCGCTGCCGATCGTAGTTAGCGCGCTGATCTGGGCGTCCAGGCTGGACTGCTCGTCCTTCATCTGCATTTCAGGCTGGTCTTCCACCTGCATCATGCTGTTGACCACGCTGCTGACGTCGATGCCCGAACTCTTGCCGCTGAACGCGTCGTTCACCTGGCTGAGAATGTTACCCAGCGCGGCGCTGTAGTTTGTGCTGAACGAGGCCATAATTCAGGTGCGGCTCCTTTCGTCGAGCGATTAGCCCTGCCTTTAGCTTTTAGCCTTTAGCTCTTAGCTTGTAGCTCTTAGCTTTTAGCGATTAGCCCTTAGCTTTTAGTTCTTAGCTTCTGGCAATCCCCCTCAGCAGCTTTCTTGCTAAGAGCTAACAGCTAACAGCTAAAGCTAAGAGCTAACAGCTAAACCCGCGAGAGAAGGGGGACCCGAAGGTCCCACCTTCTCCCCCGTGCAACTCGGTGTCCGTCGGCAGCGGCGGAGGTTCCCGCCTTTGCCAGCTAGTTCCCGATTACTGGAGCAGCTTGAGCACGCTCTGCTGCATCTGGTTCGCCTGCGCCAGGGCGGAGATGCCCGTCTGGCTCAGGATCTGATACTTCGTCAGGTTGGCTACCGTCTGCGTAATGTCGGCAGCCTGAATGCCGTCCTCGGCGGAGGACAGGTTCTGCGTCTGATTGGCGATAACGTTGTTGGCCGCCGACAGCCGGTTGACGCCGGCGCCGATGCCGCCGCGCAACGCCGCCACCTGAGCAATCGCATTGTTGATGTCGGTCAGCGCCGTCTGGGCAGAGCCTGCCGATTGCAGGTTGTCATTGGCAATGCTGATCCCGTTCATGTTGCTGCTATCGAAGGTGCCCAGAGTGACTCCGATGGTGCTGCTGCCTGCCGTCGTCGAGTCGCTCAGGAACACATCCATGGTGCTGGAATTGGTGGTGCTGGCCAGGGTGTCGGCCGAGCCATCACCGTTGATCTTGATGGTAGAAACGGCATCGGCCAGCGGATCGGTAGCGGAGCCACGGTTTTGCGTGTCCGTGACCACGACGTTGCCGGTGTTGTCCAGGGTCGCAATCAGGCCCTTACCCGAGCCGTTGATGTCATTGATCAGGTCCCCAACGGTAGTGTCACCGGTCGAGGCGCCGTAGGTCTGAGTGGTGTAGGCAGGCGTGGACAGCGTGGTGTCCCAATACTTGATCTTCATGTCACCGGTAATGGCGCTGGACAAGCCGGCCGGGTTGGTGACCGCGGTCGTGACCTGGTTGACGTTCGTCTGGCCGCCGGTGAAGATGGGCGTGCCGTTGTAGGTTGTGCTTGTACCGATGCTGGTGATTTCTGCCTTGATCGACTGAAATTCGGCATCGATGGCTTGCCTCTGGGATCCGTCGTTCACGGTTCCGTTGGCCGACTCAGTGGCCAGCGTGACGGCGCGGTTCAGCAGGTTGGTGACTTGGGACAGGGCGCCGTCGGCGACCTGCAGCTTGCCCGACACCTTCATTGGCATTGAGCGCCGACTGGGTCAGCGCCGTGACGTTAGCTTGTAATCCATCCGCAATTGCCAGTCCGGCCGCGTCGTCCGCGCCCGTGTTGATACGCGAACCAGAAGCCAGTTGCTCCAACGTCTGGTTCAGGTTGGCTTGGGTCATCGACAGCTGGTTCTCTGCGGCAAGGGCTGGAATGTTATTCAGAATACTGATTGCCATGGGACAGCTCCTCTCATGGTTCCACCTTGCCCGAGCTCGCCAGGAGTTCGTTCCCGCAGGTGCGCTGCCAGGTTTTTCTGACCGGCGGAACCTTTTGCATGTTCACCCTCCCTATCGGCCCCACCGCAATCAGCTTTAATCAAGCAGAGATATTTGCCTCCACTATGCTGCTGGCGCATTTCATCGGCCATGGCGGGTTAAGAGCCGCTTAATGAGCCGCGAGCTACGAGCCTCGAGCTCACGAGCTGCGACTTCGATCTGGGGCTGGCCGATTTGCGAGCGCCCTTAGCGCTCTCAGCCCTTTAGCGAAAGAAACGGCGCAACCCGGGAAGGACGAAGTTGCTAGCTGCTGCAAGCTCTTCAAGCCCTGGGCAATTCTTGCCGATGCTTCCATTGACTCAAGCCCCCGCCGGAGGACTGCGTATGATCCAGCTCACCCGCTTAAACAATGCGCGTCTGGCGGTCAACTGTGACCTCATCAAATATGTCGAGGAGGCGCCCGACACGGTCCTCACCTTATTGAATGGCGAGAAGCTGGTGGTACGCGAGACCACCCAGCAGGTGATCGAGCGCGTGCGCGACTTCCGCCGCTCAGTCCTGGTCGCCCATCCGGAGCCGCTTGCGCCTTCCGGCACGCGCGCCAACTCTGCGGACGAAGTCCCGGTCACGGCGAAAGGGCCGCAGCGTGGATAAGAGCAGCTTCGCAGGGGTAATCGTCGGTCTGGGGGGAATTCTGCTTGGGCTCTTGCTGGAGGGCGGCAAACTCTCCCAGGTACTGCAGCCTACGGCGGCCATCATCGTATTCGGCGGGACCCTGGGTGCGGTTTTACTGCAATATCCCATGCCGGTAGTCGCCTCTGCCTTTCGCCGGCTGGTGCAAGTCTTCCTGGAGCGCAAGCTCGATCCGCAGCAGACGGTGCAGCAACTGGTCAGCTTCGCCAACAAGGCGCGCCGTTACGGCATGATCTCCCTCGACGCCGACCTGCCATCCCTCAGCGATCCCTTCCTGAAGCGAGCTTTGATGCTGGCCGTGGACGGCACCGAGCCGCAGGAGTTGCGCAAGACCATGCAGTTGGAGATCGATAATCAGGCCGAATACGAAGACAACATTCCCCGGGTCTTCGAGTCGGCCGGCGGTTTCGCGCCTACCATCGGCATCATTGGAGCAGTGCTGGGACTGATCCAGGTGATGCAGCACCTGGACAACATCAACGAAGTCGGCAAAGGCATTGCTGTAGCCTTTGTGGCGACGGTCTATGGCGTCGGCTCGGCCAACCTCTTCTTTCTGCCCAGCTCCGGCAAGCTGCGCTTGCGCATTCGCGAAGAACAGATTCTCCGCGAGATGACCCTCGAAGGCGTCGTCTCCATTCTGGAAGGAATGAATCCCCGCATGCTGGAGAGCAAGCTGATTGGCTTCTTGCCCGAATCGCCGAAAGCCCATTTGCCATGAAAGACCACCGCCTGCCCGGCGATCATGTCAGTCACGAACGCTGGCTGGTCTCCTACGCCGACTTCGTGACCCTGTTGTTTGCCTTCTTCGTCGTTCTGTACGCTTCAGCGCAGATCGACAAACAACGGGCGGCACGTCTCTCCAACGCCATCGACTCCGCCTTCCAGCAGCTGGGTATCTTCGATCGAGACGGTCACAAGCCCGGAGAGATCGATCCCAAGATCTCTCTGCCCAGCGCCGTCAATGGCGCGCAGGATTTATCGCGATGGGCGCCGGCAGGTCAGGAAATACCGGGCGCGGCGCAGAAGAATGAAAACTTCAACGTCATCCGCAGCGAACTGGAGCAGGCACTGGCCGCCGAGATTGCGCGTAACGAGGTTGCCCTCCACATGGAAGCGGACGGTCTAGTCGTCAGTCTGCGTGAGGCCGGCTTCTTCGACAGCGGTTCGGCAACCATCAAGCCTGGCGCCGAGGCCGCCTTTGCGCGGGTTGCAAACATCCTGCGAGAGCACTCCTGCGCAGTCAGGATTGAAGGTCACACCGACAACGTGCCTATCCACACCTCGCAGTTCGCCTCCAACTGGGAGCTGTCCACCGCGCGCTCCACCAGTCTGGTCAAGGCGTTGATCGAGCAGTACGGCGTCCCGTCCGACCGGCTGTCGGCTGCCGGATACGCGGAGTTCCATCCCGCAGCCAGCAACGCCACAGCCAAGGGCCGCCAGCTCAACCGGCGGGTGGATGTTGTTATCTTGACCTCTCCACGGCTGCACCTGATGACCAGCCAGGACTCGCCCACCGGTAAGAGTCCTCCAACGTTCCCGAGCAGCGGCCGTGCCGATTCCCATCGGTCCACGAAGCTAAACGACGGGAGCGCCGCGCCGTCAGCCTCAGGCGGAAACCCTGGGCACAGCGGCTAACCGATCACGGGCCGAAGACGCCCGCAATGCCTCGCCAATCCGCGTCAGCAAAATGTTTACCGTGAATGGCTTTTGGATGTGGATGGCCGCTGTACGGCGGATGGTTTGGGCAATATCGCTCTGCGCGTAGCCCGACATAAACACAGTAATCATGTCAGGCTGCATGCTCTGCAAATGACAGGCCAGATCGGCACCGTTCATGCCCGGCATCACAACATCCGTCAGCAGCACATCGATTCGGCCTGCGTGCCGGCGGGCCAGGTGCAGCGCTTCCTTCGCGTTGCCAGACTCCAATACGGCGTAACCGGCATGCGTCAGTACCTCGCGGGTGACCTCACGCACCATCGATTCGTCCTCCACCAGGAGAATGACCGGTGGACTAGCTATTTGCGAACGGGTTGACCAAGCAGGCTCCATCGCTTCCACTTTCATCTCTTTTCCCCTACCAGCTGCTCGTCGCTGGAATTTCAGCGATCACACTTGAGCAATGCAACTGCGCCGCCACTCGCGAGAAATGCGTCTGGCAAGGCCTAAGTGGCAGGGATTCGCATAGATGCGAAATAAAAGCGAAAACTCGTCGCCGACGTATCGCACCCGGATTCGGGAAGATTCCGGTTTTGGTGCTCCGCTTATGGGAACGATCGCGTGCAAACGAGAAGGGGCGGAAAGATCTTCCGCCCGCTGCCGACCATGTTGTTTAACTGGAACTGTCTTTCCGCTGAATCGTCCGATCGCTCACATGCGCTGAGACATCGAATCGCACCCGCGGGAGCGGCCCCCGAGCAGTTCCTCGATCTGGGAGATCAGGACATCGGGACCATCGTTGCTGGTGACAAATCGGTCGACGGCGCTCCGGCCCGCGTTGCCGGCTCCGTAATAATAGGGCGACAGCACGACAGCAATCATGTCCGGGCATTTCGTCTTCACCTGCCGGGCTACCTGCTCAGGGTCAACTTCCGGATGGCTGTTGTCCATCAGCAACATGTCTGGACACCGGTCCTGAGCTATGTTTTCCGCATCCTGGACGGAGTTTGTCGCAAACACGAGGTAACCAAAATGCTCCAGCAGCATCTGGCGGACCTGAAGGGTATGGGTATCGCAACACAAACAGAGGATCGCTTTGCGGTGTGGTTCCATGTACACTCCCGGATTAATTGCACTTGTCATCACATCGCCTCCAGCGCCAATTCGAGAGATTGCGCGTCTGGCATGACACGCAGGAAAATGACGTGCCCAAAGTAAGCTCTGTCAGGCATAACCGAGTGCAAGGTTCGGGCCAAATACTTTCGCTAAGGAAATAAAGGGAGTTACGACGATGGACCACTGGCCTGACCTGGAAACTTTTACCCAGCGCGTGAAACTGTTATGTCCGGGCACATCCGTGCCCTGTCGGTGCACGTATTCCGGTAAAGTGAGCGGCTAAACGAGGCTCCCACGGTAATTGCTGCCGCGTCGCTGTTTACCCGATGTAGAATCTCAGTCTGTAAATCGCAAGTGCTGATTGCACAATCTATTAGCACCTTGAATACGTAATACTGAATGGGACCCATCGAACAGAGCCCGTTAAACCGCGGTGATGCAGGCGACGAAATGCGGCTGGTAGCGCGCATTCGCGCCGGCGATCAGCAGGCTATGTCCGAACTTTACGACCGCTATGGCAAGGTGGTTTACGCGGTCTCGTTGCGGGTATTGCAGGATACGGCTGCGGCCGAGGATGTGTTGCAGGATGTGTTTCTTCAGCTGTGGCGAAACCCGGACGCTTTCGACGCCAGCCGCGGCAGTCTGGCGGCTTGGCTGGCGGTCATCTCGCGGCATCGCGCCATCGACCGCCTGCGCAAGCGGCGTCCCGAGGTCGATATCGAAGATTGCGTTATTGCCGGCGGTCCTGATCTGCGTGATGAAACCGAGCGCGCGCTGGTGATCGAAAAAGTGCGCGTCGTGCTGACCGAGATGAATCCTGACCAGCGCAAGGTATTGGAGTTAGCATTCTTTCAGGGGCTGACCCATACCGAAATCGCCGAGAAAACGGGAGAACCGCTGGGTACCATCAAGACACGAATTCGCAGCGGGCTGCAGCAGCTGCGGGCAAAGTTTGCAGGATGAAAAGTTTGCGGGATGAGTTCGAGTTAGTGTTCCGAATGAGACTTTAGTCCCCGGTGGAAGAGCTGGCCTTTAGGCCAGCGTCCAGCGGCAAAACTAAAATCGGGGCTTTAGCCCCGGATTTGCAGGATGAAGACACACGAACAATTCGCCGACGATCTGGCGCTCTACGCGCTGGATGAGCTGACGGGCGTCGAGCGCCAGGAGCTGGAGGACCATCTTCAGAGCTGCGCCGCCTGCCGTCGCGAATTGCATGCGCTGCGCGGCGATCTTGGCCTGCTTGGCCTCACCAGCAGCGGCCCTCAGCCGCCCGCGCGCAGCAAGGACCGGCTGATGCGCGCTATCGCAGCCGAGCCGCGTGGAGTGTCCGTGCCGGATCCCACCCCCGCCCCTCGGCGGAGTTTGTGGGCGATATTGGTCCCGACGTTTGCGGCCCTGGGGCTGTTGCTGGTCGCGGTTGTGTTCTGGCGCAGCAATGGCCAGATGAAGGACCAGCTCGCCGAACTCGGCAATCGCAATCAGGACCAGAGCATTCGACTGGAGCAGATGAATCAGGAACTCACACTCCTGACGTCTCCCGACGCGGTCCACGTCGCGCTGAATCCGCAGAAGGCGCCGAAACAACCCAGCGGCACCGCCATCTTCAGCCCCTCGCAGAAGCGCATGATTTTCATGGCCAGCAATCTGGGTCCGGTTCCTGAGGGCAAGGCTTACGAGCTGTGGATTATCCCCAGTACTGGCGCGCCCATCGCAGCCGGAGTCTTCAAGCCCGACGAGCACGGCAACGCCATCATGATGGACCACAAGATGCCGGAAGGCGTCCAAGCCAAGGCCTTCGCCATTACGGTAGAAAACCAGGAAGGCTCGGACAAGCCCACCTCGCCCATCCTGCTGGTGGGAGGGGTAAGCTAGCCTGGCGTCAAATTCCAAGCCCTGTTATTGATACGCGCAGACACCGACAACCGCTCGAACCCTGCTGTTCCGGAGAACGGATGCCACCATTTCAAACTTTGTTATGCGCGAGTGGGAGTCCGCGCCAGCGGACGCAATACTCTAGCCCAGCGCGAAAGAGGCTGCTACGAAACGCCGTTCGCGGCTGCATCGGTGGAACAAGCTGGAACGAAAAGAGCGCCGTAGGCGCGAAATAGTCTAGCCCAGCACAAAGCCGGAGGCGTAGTGCTGGGTAGAGTGGGGAAAATTCTCCGAGTCCCGTAGGGACGGCAGAGTTTCGTAACAGCCCCGAAAGCGCGGGATGGAGGGTTTTATTTGAAAGGGAGCCCCGTAGGGGCGAAATTCCACAAACGTTCCGCGCGGACTCCCCGCTTGCGATATCGGTAGCATTGTCGCCGGCGCGCCTTGCCAGCCTGTTTCGTCAGATGCCTACGTCCAGATTGTCCGCTAATAGACGAACCGAGCTAACCACGGTATCCGCTACTCGTAGCGCAGCGCTTCGACGGGATCCAGGCGCGAGGCCTTGACGGCGGGATACATCCCAAAGAAGAGACCGACGCTCATGGCCATCAGCACGGCGGCAACCACCGCCCAGATGGGCACCGAAGTCGGCATGGAAGGGAACACTAGCGGCAGGGCGGCGGCAGCCGCCACTCCAACAATTACTCCTGCCAATCCTCCGAGTCCGGTCAGGACGATGGCCTCGGTCAGGAACTGCCGGACCACGTCGCCACGCCGGGCGCCGATGGCTTTGCGGATGCCGATCTCGTGGGTGCGCTCGGTCACCGACATCAGCATAATGTTCATCACGCCCACGCCGCCCACCAGCAAGCCGATGGAACTGACGACGATGGTCATCAACGCCACCGTGCTCATGATCTGGCGAAACTGATCGGCGATGGCTTCCGCGCTGCTGATACCGAAGTTGTCGGGCTTGTTGAAGGGTACATTGCGGCGGCGGCGGAGCAGTCCGCGAATCTCGTCCTCGGCGGCGTCTTTGTAGCCGGGATAAGCTTCTGCCCCGATGAAGTGCTCGTCGTCAGCCGGATAGTGCTTGTGATAGGCATTGTAGGGAACTTTCACTACGCGGTCGGCAGTCACATCCTTGAACAGCTGCCCCTTGCGTTTTTCCAGCACTCCGACGACCTGATAGGAAACGCCGTCAACCTGAATTGTTTTGCCGATGCCGTCGTGCGCGGGGAAGAAGTTCTTGTCGATCTCATAGCCGATGACGGCGACATCGTCGCTGTGCAGGTCCTCGAAGTCGGTAAAGAAGCGACCCTGAGTGACATGCGCGTTGTAAACGTCCTGATAGGCGGAGTTCGCGCCGGAGTAGTCCAGATCGGTAATTTCATGCGAGCTGTAGCGAGCTACGCGAAGTGGAGGCCGCTGCTCGTCAGGATTGAAGCGCGGCATATTTTCCACGGTCACGCTCTTGACGTGCGGACACTCGGCGAGGATCGCCTTCGCGTCGTCCAGGGTGAGGGGCTTGCGATTGCGTTCTTCAGCGCTCATACGTCCGGTGCGGATGCCGATGTCCCAGCGGAAGACCCAGAGCGTGTTCGTGCCGTAGTCGTCAAGGAAGCCCTCGAATGTCCCTGCTGACTCCCACCAGGATGGAAGCGACGAAGATCATGGCCGCAACGCCAATCACCACGCCCAGCACCGTCAGGAACGAGCGCGTCTTGTGGTCGCGCACCGTCTCCAACGCCATCCGCGAATTTTCGCCAAAATGCATCCGCATAAAAGAACAGTTGTCAGTTGCCGGTTGTCAGTTGTCAGCCAATGCCCGCCAGAAAGCAGAGCTGGTATCGCTGTCTGCTCCTCGCTCTAGTTTAGTACCGCCGGTGCCAGTCTCAGACGCAACTGACAACTGACAACTGGCAACTAGCAACTGACCACTAATTCTCATACCTCAACGCCTCAATCGGGTCCAGCTTCGCGGCTTTTCGCGCGGGATAGACACCAAAGAACACGCCCGTTGCCGAGGAGATGCCGATCGCCAGCACCACCGCGGAGATGGGAACGGCCATCGGGACCGGCGTCGCCGTGCGCACAATCACCGCCAGAATCCAGGCGATCAGCACTCCAAGGGCTCCGCCGACCAGCGGCCATCACCGTCGATTCCACCAGAAACTGCAGCAGTATGTCTCGCCGTTTGGCGCCCAGCGACTTGCGAATCCCAATCTCGCGCGTGCGTTCGGTCACCGACGCCAGCATCACATTCATGATGACCACGCCGCCGATCACCAGGAAGATGGAGACCAGCCCAACCATACCCGAGGCCAACGTTCCGGTCAGGTTTTTCCACAGACCCATCAAGGTGTCACTGGCCAGGATGCCGAAGTTGTCGTCGTCGTTCGGGCCCAGGTGACGGCGCGCACGCAACAGCACCCGAGCTTCCTCCTTGGTTCGCTCCAGCCACTCCGGCCCACGCGTCTGCACGTTGACGCTCAGCGTGTTGTTGCGTCCGTAGATTTTCAGCCAGGTTTCGATGGGAATGTAGACGAAGTTGTCCTGCGACTGGCCCAAGGTGTTGCCAATTTTCTTGGCCACGCCCACGATCTGGAACTCCTGGCCGTCGACCGTCAGAATCTTACCCAGCGGATCGGTATTGGCGAAGAGCTTTTCCGCGACGTCGGCGCCGATCATGCAGACCATGTCGCGATGCTCGTTGTCGCTGTCGGTCATGTAGCGGCCGGTGGCAACCTCTTCCACGTCCATGTCGCCGATGTTGGCCGTGACGCCCCGCAGCTCGACATCCTGCAGGCTTTGCCGCTCGGTACGAAGGTTGGCAAAGCGCCGTACTTCCACGCCGACCGCCTGGGGCAGTTTGAGATTGTCGCGCAGCGCCACATAGTCGTCCCAGGTGATATCGCGGTTACGGCGCGTCGCTTTCAGCAGTTCCTTGGTAGTCGCTGATGATGGGGAACTTGTGGATAAGGAAGACGTTCGAGCCCAGGTTGGCGATGCGGGTGGCGAAATACACGTTCATCCCGTTGATCAGCGCAATCACCAGGATGAGCGTCGAAACCGACAGGATGACGCCCAGCAACATGAGGAACGAACGCAGCTTGTGGGCGCGCATGGTCTGCAGCGCGATAACTACCGGCTCACGCAGGAAGTGCTGGTGAAGTCGCCGTGGCTGCGATGCTGCTGTCATGGGAATGTGTAGGGCTCTGGCAGCCATTCTACCTATCCGGGCAAGTCCGTCCGAGTGGTAATACGAGCTAGCTCGCCCGGAAGTTGCACCCGGGCGGAGAATTATTTGATATAAACATTCCTGATCCCACCAGCTTCCCGGGTCGCGAAAAGCTCGGTACCCAGCGGCACCCTCACAGAGCAAGGAAAGCATTGAAGCAGCGCAGCTTAACCGCTCTTGGCCGTTGCGTCGCTCTTCTTCGTCGCCTGATGGTACTGGCGGCGGATCATCTCCAGATCCACCTGGGGCTTGGGCAACTGCATTTTCAGGTCTTCCAGGGTCGCGGCCACGATCTGCGAGACCGCCAGATTGCGAAACCACTTGTGATTGGCGGGGATGATGTACCACGGCGCGTGCTTGCTGCTGGTCTTGGCAAAGACGTCCTCGTAGGCCTTCCGGTAATCGTCCCAATATTCGCGCTCGCGGTAGTCGTCCTCGCTGATCTTCCAGTTGCGCGCGGGATCGACCAGTCGCTGCCGGAACCGCTCCAGTTGCTCTTCTGGGCTGATATGGAGGAAGAATTTCAGGATGTGAGTGTTGTTCTGGCGGTACAGCATCGTCTCGAAGTCGTTGATCATGTCGTACCGTTTGGACCACACATCCTTGGGAACGAGCTTGTGGATCCGCACTACCAGTACATCCTCGTAGTGCGAGCGGTTGAAGACCGCGACCATGCCCTTGGCGGGCGCGTGAGGGTGCACTCGCCACAGGAAATCATGTTTGAGCTCCTCCGCAGTCGGCTGTTTGAAGGAGGTAACAGTTGTACCCTCGGGGTTCATGGCACCGAGTACGTGCCCCACCGTGCCATCTTTGCCGCCTGCGTCCATAGCCTGCAGCACTATCAGCAGCGAGTGCCTGGCCTCCGCAAACAGCAGGTACTGGAGTTTGTTGAGTTGGCCGCAGTACTTTTCGGTCTCAGCTTTAGCTTGTTTCTCCGATGCGTTCTTGCCGCAATAGCTGGGATCGAGTTTGGCCAGCTTTACTCGCTTACCGGGTTCCACCAGAAATAACTTGCGATAGTCCACGCGTGTCTCCCAATGGTCGCCAAAGCTGATTAGTCGCTTAATCACCCTCTGGCAGCCACGTCAGGTTATACATCAGACATGCTTTCGTGTCTGAATCTTGGGTCGATGTTTCTATTAGCTGCGGTTACAATCAACTCCCGATAGGAGTTCCCGTGAATTCCACGGCCAAACTGGTCGTATTCTGGCTCATAATCGTGTTATCCGGCCTGCTGTTGTGGCGAGTGGTGAAGGGCGCGAACTCGAGCGCAAACCGCAACATTACCTTCTCAGAATTTCTCTCCGAGGTAGATCAGGGCAATGTCAGCGAAGTCACGATTATTGGCCAAGAGGTCCGCGGCAAATTCAAGAACGACAAGAAGAGCTTCCACACCACCATCATGACCGGCTGTACGGAAATGATGAACGAGCTGCGCGAGAAAGACGTCAACGTGACGGTGAAGAATACGCAACCCTCTGGCTCGCGGACGTGGTTGCTGAACCTGGCGCCTTTTGTCTTGCTCGGGGTGCTGTGGTTTCTCATGATCCGCACCATCCGCCGCCGGACCACCACCAGCACGCCATCGCGATAGCGATTGGAGATCCCCGTCGCTTATCCGGCTCTGGCAGCCCACGGCAAGTGATACACCAGACGTGCCTTTACGTCTCACCTTCCAGTCTGTGGCTCGTCAATACTGATGGAATACAGGGGCGGCGCGACGCAGCGGCAATCCTTAGAACTCCCGAATCTGGAAACGGCCCATTGCCACCGTTGATTTTTGGCAAGTCTTTTGCCCCGTTTCTTTTAGCTGCGGGTTACAATCAGTAACGGCCGGAATTTCTAAATCCGGCAGCCGAAGGCGGCATCTAACCCGGTAGGGAAGAACTGACTGAAACTACATGGTTTGATCAGGGCTTCCTGGACGAGGGATACGTGTCTGCCCCTCTCAACAGGAGTTTTCAGTGAATTCGACGGTCAAAACGGTCGTGTTCTGGCTCGTTATCGTGCTATCCGGCGTGCTGCTGTGGCAAGTCGTGAAGGGCGCGAACTCGGGTGCAAAAGAACATGACTTCACGTTCTCGCAGTTTCTTTCCAATGTGGACCAGAGCAATGTCACCGAAGTGACGATTACCGGCCAGGAAGTCCACGGCAAACTGAAGAGCGACAAAGCGGGTTTTCGTACCACGATACCTGCCAGCTATCCCGACATGATCAAGGAGCTGCGCGACAAGGGTGTCGATATCAACGTGAAGGACGCTCAAGGCGGAGGCTGGCCTTCGTGGCTATTGAATCTGGCGCCATTTGTCTTGCTCGGAGCGCTTTGGTTCATCATGATCCGCCAGATGCAGACCGGCGGCAACAAAGCCCTGTCCTTCGGCAAGAGCCGCGCCCGGCTGCTCTCCATGCAACAGAAGAAGGTGACGTTCAAGGACGTTGCCGGCGTGGATGAAGCCAAAGAAGAACTGAAGGAAATCATCGAGTTCCTGCGCGAGGCGCAAAAGTTCCAGAAGCTGGGCGGCCGCATCCCCAAGGGCGTGTTGCTGGTGGGACCTCCCGGAACTGGCAAGACGCTGCTGGCCCGCGCGGTAGCCGGCGAAGCCAATGTTCCGTTCTTTAGCATCTCCGGTTCGGACTTTGTCGAGATGTTTGTCGGCGTGGGCGCAAGCCGCGTCCGCGACCTGTTCGAGCAAGGCAAAAAGAACGCGCCCTGCATTATCTTCATTGACGAAATCGACGCTGTCGGCCGTCACCGCGGCGCGGGCCTCGGCGGCGGACACGACGAACGCGAGCAGACCTTGAACCAGCTGTTAGTCGAAATGGACGGCTTCGAGTCGAACGAAGGCGTCATCCTGATCGCCGCGACTAACCGTCCTGACGTTCTCGATCCGGCCCTGTTGCGTCCCGGGCGTTTCGATCGCCGCGTGGTGGTTTCGCGTCCTGACGTTCGTGGCCGCGAAGAGATTCTGCGCGTTCACACCCGCAAGATCCCCATCAGCGACGATGTCGATCTTGGCGTACTGGCCCGCGGCACACCGGGGTTCTCCGGCGCCGACCTGGCCAACATGGTGAACGAAGCCGCCCTGAGCGCCGCGCGTCAGAACCGCAAGACGGTGCTGATGTGGGACTTCGAACAGGCTAAGGACAAAGTGCTGATGGGCGCCGAGCGCAAGTCGATGCTGCTCTCGGACGAGGAGAAGAGGGTCACTGCGTATCACGAGGCCGGCCACGCGCTGGTCGCCGCCCTGCGCGAGCATTCTGATCCCCTGCACAAGGTAACAATCATTCCGCGTGGCATGGCCCTGGGCGTCACCATGCAGTTACCCATCGACGATAAGCACACCTACACGCGCAACTACCTGGAGACGCGGCTGGCCATCATGATGGGCGGGCGCGTAGCCGAGGAACTGTTCCTGAACACCATGACGACGGGTGCGGGCAACGACATTGAGCAGGCTTCGGACCTCGCGCGCAAGATGGTCTGCGAGTTCGGCATGTCGTCCCTGGGGCCAATCACCTTCGGCAAGAAGGAAGAGCAGATATTCCTGGGCCGCGAGATCAGCCAGCACCGCGACTTCAGCGAGGAGACGGCGCAGAAGATCGATGCCGAGGTCGTCCGCTTCGTGGATGACGGTTACAACGCGGCGCGCCACATCCTGGAAAGCAATCGCCCGGTGCTGGAGCGGATCGCCATGGCGCTGCTGGAGCGCGAGGTCATCGACGCCAATGATATTCAGTTGATGATCGAAGGCAAGGAGCTGCCGGTGCGGGTGAATCCTAACGCTCCTCCGCCCGTGAAGGAAGACGTGCAGCAGGTGCTGAAGCCGGCTCCGGGCCAGCCCAACGTGGCTCCCGGCGAGCGGCCAGCGCAGGCGTAAGAAGCAATTAGTAACTAGCAATTAGCAACTAGCTTAATGCGGATGGGCGGCCCAAGTGGCCGCCCAAAGTTTTTGCCAAGCGTTGAAATCAGTCCGGGGGCCCCATTCTGACCCTGGTTTGGCTAGGGCGGGGCCGGTGGGCTGACTGAGGGTCGTCGGCTTGGGCTAGTCGCCCGGCTCGAATCGATATCCCACCCACGGTTCAGTAAGGATGTACTTCGGCGCACTGGCGTCAACCTCCAGCTTCTTGCGCAACTGGCCGACGAAGACGCGCAGGTACTCGTTCTGTTCCACGCTGGCGCTTCCCCACACGGCGTTGAGAATGGCGCGGTGGGTGAGGACCTTGCGCGGGATGCTGCGCCATGTAGAGCAGCACATCGAACTCCTTGGGAGTGAGGTGAACCTCGCGGCCAGCTACGCTGACGGAATGCGCGTTCAGATCGATGTGGATGTCTCCGTCCTCGATCTTCGTGCGCGGCTCAGTCCCGCTCGGTGGCGAGCGCCGCAAGGCGGCGCGGACCCTGGCCAGCATCTCGCCGGTGCTGAAGGGTTTGGTGATGTAATCGTCGGCGCCCGAGTCCAGCGCCTCAATCTTGCTGCGTTCTTCGCCGCGCACCGATAACACCAGAATAGGCACCTGCGAGATTTCCCGTAGCCGCCGGCAAAGCTCAATGCCATTCATGTTCGGCATGGCGAGATCGGTAATCACCAGGTCGGGCGTGAAGTTCTTCATGATCTCCAGTGCAGTTTCGCCGTCGTTGGCCACGCGCACGTCATAACCTTGAGCGTCGAGGCTGGTGCGCAGCACGCGCGTGATCTGCGACTCGTCATCGACGACTACAATGCGCGGGCGAGTAGGCATTAAGAGATAGTTCTAAGCCCGACTGCGGCTCATTGGCAAGCGCTGCGCCGAGCCGGCGCGGCACTGTGTTCGGCTGGGGCTATCCGAAACTGCGTCCAAACTAACTCCGCAGTTTCGCCAGCAAATCGGATGGGTGAACTGGCTTGGCCAGAATCTCAAATTCGTGTCCGTGGGCACGGGCATTCTCCAGCAGATCAGCGGTCGCAGCCTGTCCGGAGAACAGCAGGATTTTGCAAGTGGGCAGAAATCCGCGGATGCTGATAGCGGCTTCAATCCCATTCATGTCCGGCATGATGACGTCGCTGATGACGAGGTCGGGTCGCAGCGCGCGGGCGCTCTCTACAGCCGCGGCTCCGGTATAGACCGCCGAAGCGTCGTAGCCGTTCATGTCCAGGATCTTCGCCAGAGTGTCGGCGATGACCTGCTCGTCGTCAACCACCAGGACTCTTGGTTTCTTGGCCAAGTGCATTCAATCGCTCCTTCCAAATACCGAAAACCGAACTGCCGATTATAGCGGAGGAACTTACCGGAAGGGTTGTCCGGGGGACTCACCGGGAACTCAAGGGTGAGATGAAGAAATTACCATCTGGGTCGCACCACTGAATCGAATCTGCACGGTTTGGCTATTTGATGAACTATTTCTACAGGAAGAAGCAACTGAAATGCCATCAGATGGCGCGGTTTCGGGCCGTGTTTCTGCCGGTAGCCGATTGTGCGGCTGCTCACAACAGGCGGGTGACCGGCGTCACCGCCTCTGTGGTCGCTCACTTTGTACATTGGTTTTGACAAGGACCTACCGCCCAGGTCCTAAACGTGGGGCGAGAAAACCAAACGGGAGAGCGTAATCATGGCATACGTCATCACTGATACCTGCACCAAAGATGAACTCTGCGTCGAAGCCTGTCCGACCGACTGCATCCATCCTAAGAAAGATGAAGAAGGTTTTGAAGCCGCGACCCAGCTTTATGTGGATCCCGAGGGCTGCATCGATTGCGGCGCCTGCGTTCCGGTTTGCCCCAGCAATTCGATGTTCCTGGTGGACGAAGTTCCCGCGGACAAGCAGGAATTTATCGCGAAGAACGCTGAGCACTACGCCAAGGCATAGTGGCACCCGGTAAACAGTTCAGCGCGAGATGGTAACGCGCAGTTGGACGCGTGATAGTCGACGCGCATCGGTCGCCCAGAGATTTCGGGCGCGCAGCCGACGGGCAACTGGCCATGAAACTACGGCCAAGCTGTCGTTTGCGCCTTGCAAAATAATCACTCGTGTGACGCACCAGGCACAGCACAGACTGTGCCTTCTTTTTTGATCGGCGCCACGCTGGCCAATCAAGCCTTCAGCCCGGAATCCGCATCTCATAGAATATGCAAGTCAGGCGGTCTGTCCTCGCGCTTGTCGTTAGCGCCATCCCAATCGTTTTCACCGGATGCAATGCCTGTGTCAACAAGCCGGCGAGCCCGGACCAGGTGCGGCAAGAAACTGCCGCAGCCACTGCACAGTTTAAAGACGATGCGAAGGCCGTGGCGCAAGGCGTTCGCGAAGGTCTGACGCGTCCCAGTTCCGATCAGCCAGTCAATCTGAACACGGCTTCGAAGGCGCAACTGATGAGCCTGCCTGGCATGGACGACTCCTCAGCCGACCGCGTGATCGCGGGCCGGCCTTACTCCACCGAGCATCAACTGCTGGAGCGGCGAATCCTCTCGCGCGAGGAATATAACAAGATCGCCGACAGCATTACGGTCAAGAAATAGTCGACCACTGGTCAGCGGTGGCGCATGGAAGACCTGCCGCCCGGTCGATTCTTCGTTTTCGCGGCCCCTCACTTCACCAGCTACAATGAAGCTCTGGAGAGGCCATCCTAGTGTCCACCTATCAAGCTATCGTCGATCGCGAGCAGAAATTCCTGCTTAATACCTATGCCCGTTATCCGCTGGCGATCGCGCGCGGTAAGGGCGTGTATGTCTACGATGTCGAGGGCCGCCGCTACCTCGACTTCCTCACCGGACTCGGCGTCAACGCACTCGGCCACGCGCATCCGCGCATCGTGAAGGTCATTCGCGACCAGGCGGCAAAGGCCATTCACGTCTCCAACCTCTATTACAACGAATATCAGGGGCTGCTGGCGGAGAAGCTTTGCACCGCCTCCGGACTGGATCGCGCGTTCTTCTCCAACAGCGGCACCGAGGCGATCGAAGGCGCGCTGAAGCTGGTGCGTGCTGCTGGACATGCGGTCGGCGGGCCGGAGAAATCGGTAGTCATCGCGCTGGACAATTCCTTCCACGGACGCACCATGGGCGCGCTTGCGCTCACCGGCCAGCCAAAGTATCGCAAGGACTTCGATCCCATGCTGGAAGGCGTGCGCTTTGTGCCGCGCAATGACGTGGAAGCGCTGCGCGCCGCGATGGACGGGAAAGTTTGCGCGATTGTGCTGGAGCCGATCCAGGGCGAAGGCGGCATCCAGGAGACGTCGCCGGAGTTCCTTCAGGCGTGCCGTGAGCAGGCCAATCAACATCAGGCCGCGCTGATCTTCGACGAGATCCAATGCGGTCTTGGCCGCACCGGCCGTCTATTTGCGTTCGAGCACTTCGGGGTCAAGCCCGATGTGGTCTGCATCGCCAAGCCGATTGCCGCGGGATTGCCGCTGGGCGCGTTCCTCGCCACAGAGCAGTTCGCGCAGCACATCACTCCGGGCAAGCACGGCACCACGTTTGGCGGTGGTCCGCTGACCTGCCGCGTGGCGCTGGAGTATCTAGCAATTCTCGAAGACGAGAATCTGCTGGAGCGCGTACGCCGTGTCGGCGGCTACTTATCGCAGAAGCTGCATGAGTTGGTAGACAAGTTTGATATCGCGGTGGAGGTGCGCGGCGTGGGCGCGATTCAGGCGCTGCAACTGAACATTCCCGGCAAGCCGGTGATGGACGCCGCGCTGGCTAACGGTTTGCTGATCAACGTGACGCAGGACAACGTGCTGCGCTTCCTCACGCCGTTTCTGTTGGAAGAGAAGCATGTGGACAGCGGGGTGCGGATATTAAAGAAGCAGCTTGCGGCGGCGCAGAAACAGGCCAAGGCAGAGAAGAAGAGGGCAGCGTGTAGGCACTAGCATGGCGAATATGCCATGAGAATGGCATAGTGGTACACTTGTATGGCATGAAGCTGCGAATCGATGCTCGGGCGGATTGTCGTTCCGAATGCGTTCCTAAGCGCCCTGCCGCACGATCTTGGGAGTTGAACGTTGCTGGTCAGGAACTTCGAGGCCGTTCGAACTGAGCATCGGACGGAGTCTTGCTCGCGACCGATCAAAAGCAGGACCATCGATGTCTGAGCGCGCTAAGGAACTATGGAGCGGCACCTCGCCTCTGGACAAGGCAGAATTGGCGAGAGTCTGTGTGATTTCCTTCTCGGGGTATACGATGATCCGACGATCCCTCGGGCGGCAGCGGAATTCAACGCGCAGGGAACTGTCCGACTGTGGTCGTCTTTTGAAGTGCTGGCGAGGGCTCTCTGTAGCCTGTGCCTGAATTCGGAGCCCCGCTTCGCGCTCAAGATTGCGGATAACGAGGTCACTAAGCGCCTTTTCAACTGAAGAGGTTGGACCTTGCGTTGTTATCGCAGTACGGCTTTGATGTCTCACGTGCGATGGGGGACATTCTGTTACAAGCTCATAGTCTTGGTACTGATTGCCATGAAGCAGGTATTCGGCGCCATGTTTCCGGACGATTCACGGCTGCGCGATTCTTTGTCCGACCGTGAGCTCTGGATATTGAGCCAACGACGGAACCTCATAGTCCATAATCGCGGAGTCGTTGACGCGAAATACCTTGAAAACACAAACGAATCATTACCTGTTGGATCGAAGCTGCTCATCTCTCCGCACGACGTTGAGCGCGCATTGGACGTCGTCTGCTCCACCGGTGCAACCTTGATAAGACGTGTTGCCGATTACCTGTCCTAAAGTAGAGCAAGACGCTGGCGAAGGGAAGGAAATATGGAAACTGAACGGTTGGATGAGCTCACCGCCGGACCATCGATGATTCAGGTAGGTGGGCTCTGGGTTCATCAAGGAACAGCGGAGCCGGGAGTCGATTTGGAGAACATCGTAGACGCCGTTCGCGAGGAGAGAATCCTCGCCGTTCGTCAAATGCCGCACCTCATCGACGGAACCGAAGGCGAAGAGCCAAACGCCAATAGCGAATAGCGGCTACGGCTGCGCCACCCGCTCTGCAATCCACGCCGCGCATTCGCGCGTGCCCATCGATCCCCCTACATCCACCGTCGTCTTCTTCGCGCGGACGGCTTCCAGCACGGCGTTCTCGATCTTCTGCGCCTCGGCGGTGAGGCCGAGATGGGCCAGCATCATCGCTGCCGTCAGGATCGAGCCCATGGGGTTGGCCATGTTCTTCCCAGCAATCGGCGGCGCCGAGCCGTGCACCGGCTCGAACATCGACGTCCGGCCGGGATGAATGTTGCCGCTGGCGGCCATGCCCAGCCCGCCCTGCAGCGCGGCGGCCAGGTCGGTGACGATGTCGCCGAACATGTTGTTGGTGACGATCACGTCGAGCGAGCGCGGCTCGCGCACCATCTGCAGGCAGAGCGCGTCCACGTACATGTGCTGCGTCTGGATGTCGGAATACTCCTTCGCCACTTCCTTGAAGACGCGCTGCCACAGGCCGCCGGCGTAGGTCATCACGTTCGACTTGTCCGACATCATCACTTTCTTGCGGCCGTTGTCGCGCGCGTACTTGAAGGCGAAGTGAATGACGCGCTCCACGCCCTTGCGCGTGTTGATGTCCTCCTGCGTGGCGACTTCTTCGGGCGTGCCCATCTTGAAGTTGCCGCCCATGTCCATGTAAACGCCTTCGGTGTTCTCGCGGATGACGGTGAAGTTGATGTCGTCGGGCGTGGCGTTCTTCAGCGGGCACAGCGAGGCGTCGAGCAGGCGCACCGGGCGCACGTTGGCGTAGAGGTCCATCTTGAAGCGCATGCCCAGCAGGATCTCTTTGGCGTGGATGTTGGTGGGAACGCGCGGATCGCCCAGCGCACCGACGAAGATGGCGTCGAAGTCGCGCGCCAGCATGTGGAAGCCGTCGGCGGGAATGGTGGTGCCGTCGATGAGATAGCGGTCGGCGCCCCAGTCGAAGATGGTGAACTCGACAGCCGCGCCGCTGGCGCGCACCACTTCGAGAGCGTTAGGAATGACTTCCTTGCCGATGCCGTCTCCGGGAACAACTGCGATGCGTTTGTGGGTACTCACGGGAAATGAAGATAACAGAAAACAGCAATTAGCAACTAGCAACTAGCAATCAGCAGAATCGCCTGATACCCATGCTAAGAGCTGCTCTATCGGACCCACCACGCCCAGGCGATGAACAGAATCTGCAGAGGCGTACGAATCCAGAGCGGCGTCGCTGCGCTGCCGCGCAAGTGAACTCCTCGCAGCGCAGCGCTGACATTTGCGGGAAACATCGCCAGTAGCAGCAGAATAAGTCCCCAGGCAGCCCATGGCCGGGTGGGAGCCAGCAAGAGCCCAATCGCGCCCGCCGCCTCCAGAATTCCTGTGATGGTGACCAGTACGTCAGGTCTGGGAAAAGCCGGCGGCACCATGGCGATAAGATCTTTCCTGGTCGAAGTGAAGTGGGCAATCGCAGTGAACAGGAACATGGTTGCCAATGCAGTGCGGGCACAACTCTGCCAGGTCTGCAGTGCTTGTACCCCCATCGCCCCTATCGCGCGATAGAGCAGCAGTGACCCAAACAGAACAATCAGGATCGCCATAAAGCCTCACGTGGCACGGCTGAAATGCCATTCTTGGAACACGCTCTAGTAAAAGCGGCGACGCACGGAGTATAGACGCGAGGCTAAGCCCTGCGTTCCGCAAGGAAGCTTCGGTTATTGCACCCCGGCGCGTCTTTTCCCGCTTCGCTATAATCAAACATTCTGTATGACTGTTGCGACGTTACAGGATAAGCTGACGGCCTCGGGAGCGCGCCTGGGAAACTATCGCGGCGCCGAGACGCCAGCCAGCTTCGGCGATGTGGCGGCCGAGTTCAAGGCCCTGCTTGAGGGCTGCGCCGTGTTCGACATGAGCTGGCAGGCCAAGCTGATCTTCAGCGGCCGAGATCGCGTGCGCTGGCTGAATGGCATGGTCACCAACAACGTCCGCGATCTGGCGCCGGACCATGGAGTTTACAGCTTCATCCTGACTCCGCAAGGACACAATCAGGGCGATCTGGTTGCCTACAACCGCGGTGATTATCTGCTGGCGACGACCGATCGCGAGCAGGCGCCCAAGATCACCGCGCTGCTGCAGCGCTACATCATCATGGATGACGTCGAGATCGAGGACATCAGCGACAAGCTGGGCGCGATTGGCATTGCCGGTCCGAAGGCCAGCGAGGTTCTGTCCAATGCAGGGATTGATGTTTCGCAGCTCGAGCCCGGGCAAGTGATCGACACGGTCTGGCGCGAGATCGGCATTTCGGTTGCTCGCAGTACGCATCCCGCGGATGGACGGCTACGAGATGTGGATGGCCGCGGAAAATGCCGAGAAAGTTTGGGACGCGCTGGCTACGGCTGGGGCGAGCCCCGTGGGCAGCGATGCGCTGGAGATGTACCGCATTGCGCGCGGCATACCGCGCTATGGGATCGATCTGCGCGAGCGCGATCTTGCGCAGGAAACGGGCCAGGAACACGCCCTCAGTTTCGTCAAGGGTTGCTACATCGGGCAGGAGATTGTGGAGCGGGTGCGCGCTCGTGGCAACGTGCATCGCACCTTCATTGGTTTTGATGTGCAGGGGGAGCCGCCGCAGGCGGGAACGAAGGTGCGCGCCAACGACAAGGATGTGGGAGAGATAACGAGCGCGGCGCGCGTGCCGTTTCCCGGCGGCGGCCGGACGCTGGCGCTCGGCTATCTGCGACGCGAGATCGCAACGGCCGGTACGACCGTGCAAGTTGGCGAGCAGAACGCCACGGTTCATACACCTCCGTTTATCTAAGACAAGGGGTTCACCACCGAGGCACGTAGGTCACGGAGAAGTGAAGCGCGCTTTGGAATTGGCTAAACGCTAAGTGCTAAGTACCAACTGCCAATCGAAGGTATGGCCGTCGCCGGATTTTGAAAACCTCCGTGCTCTTCGTGCTTCAGTGGTGAAAGGAAGAAATATGCCAGAAAAAGAGAAGAAACCTGAATTTGTAGTGACCGATCGACGTCTCTTCAGCACCGACGGCGAGTTGCGTCAGGACGTGGTGGAAGCCGAGGAGCGCCGCGAAGAGCGCGAGCGCGAAACCAAGGAAGCGCAGCAGCGCGTCAATGAAGAGCGCGCTGCGCAGAACCATGCTGCGCAGACGGCGACTGCTCCCGCAGCCAACATCGCCTGAGGAGCCGGAGGTTCAGGCCCCCAGCGCGCAGGAGCAGCAGGCTTCGGCTGCCGCCTACCAGGAGTCCACGCGCGAGATCGACGCGCAGATCGAGAAGGAGATGCGCAAGCAGGGCCAGCCGCATCGCGCGCAGGATTTCGAGATCACCTTCGAGAAGTTCGTCGCGTCGCTGTACATGACTTCGCTGATGCAGCTTGGACTGGCGGCGCCGCAGGGCGCAAAGCCCGAGGTGGACTTGATGGGCGCGCGCCAGACCATCGACACGCTCGCTCTTCTGCAGGAGAAAACCAAGGGCAACCTGACAGCCGGCGGAAGAGAACATGCTGCAAAACTGCCTCTACGAGCTGCGCATGGCCTACCTGGAAGTCACCAACCTGATCACCCGTCCGCCACAGGGCGGCGCCGACGGCAAAGCCTGATGAAAGCCACGCTCACGGTGCTGGGCAGTGGAACCTCGATGGGAGTTCCGACCATCGGCTGCGACTGCGCGGTGTGCACCTCGGCCGATCCGCACGACCGTCGCACTCGGCCTTCGATCATGGTGCAGTGGGACGGCCACACCGTTCTGATCGACACCACGCCCGACTTCCGCGAGCAGGCCATCCGCGAACAGATTCGCAAGATCGACGCCGTGCTGTACACCCACGGGCACGCCGACCACATCCTCGGACTGGACGATGTCCGGCCGCTCAGCTTTCCTCGCATCACCGGCGGCGGCAAGATCCCGCTGTTTGCCAGCGAGAACACGGCGCAGGTTTTACGCAACGTCTTCCGCTACATCTTCGAGGCGAATTACAAGTACGGTGGCCTGGCGCAAGTGGAGCTGCTGCCGATGAACGGCCCGGTGGAACTTTTTGGCGCAACCTTCCAGCCGCTGGCGGTGATGCACGGCGATGTGCCGATTGAAGGTTATCGCTTCGGCAACGCGGCGTATCTGACCGATTTCAGCAGCGTGCCGGAAGAGACGCTGGCGCAACTGGAAGGGTTGGACATTTTGTTTCTCGATGCGCTGCGCCATCATCCGCATCCCACGCACTCGACGGTGGAGAACTCGCTGAAGATCGTCGAGCGGTTGAAGCCGAAGCGAACGTACTTCACGCACATCTCGCATGATCTGCCGCACGAGGCGACCAATGCGACGCTGCCGGACAACGTGCGGCTGTCGCACGATGGGCTGAAGCTGGAGTTCGAGATCTGACCCGCCCAAACATGCAAGTCTTCCGCCATCTCGATGAAGTCCCGCCGGACTTCGGTCCCACCGTGGTCAGCGTGGGCAACTTTGACGGAGTGCATCGCGCGCACCAGGAAGTGGTGCGCCACATGGCCGAGCGCGCCCGCTTCTTCGGAGGCAAAGCGGTAGTGGTGACGTTCGAGCCGCATCCGCTGCGCATCTTGCGTCCGGATGTTGCGCCCAAGCTGCTGACTCCGTTGCCGGCCAAGCTGAAGCTGCTGGAGCAGACCCACGTGGACGCGGTGCTGGTGCTGCCGTTTACGCGCGACCTGTCGCTGATGACGGCCGATGATTTTGCGCGACAGGTGCTGGCGGAGACTTTGCACGCCCGCGAGGTCCACGAAGGTTACAACTTCCACTTCGGTCATAAGGCGCAGGGAAACGTGAATACGCTCGCCGAGTTGGGCAGGCAGTGTTGGCTTCGAAGCGAAGGTCTATCCCGAGCAGTTGCTGCGCGGGCATCATCTCTCCAGCAGCGAGATTCGCAAGCTGATAGCGGAGGGAAATGTGAGCCGTGCCCGGGCGCTGCTGGGACGGCCGTTCAGCATTATCTCCACTCCGGGCCGCGGACGCGGTTACGGCCGGCAGTACACTGTCCCGACGGTGAACCTGGCGCGCTATGACGAGCTGGTGCCGGCGAATGGCGTCTACATCACGTGGCTGCGCGTCGGCGGCGAATGCTTTGAAGCGGTGACCAACGTCGGCAACCGTCCGACATTCGGAGAAGACTCATTCGCCATCGAGAGCCATCTGCTGAACTTTCATCCCATCGAACTGCTGCCGGAGACGGAGCTGGAGTTGATCTTCCTGAAACGGCTGCGGGCGGAGATCAAGTTTCCCTCGGTGGAGGCGCTGCGCGAGCAGATCGGCAAAGACGTGCAGAAGGCGAGGCGGTATTTTCGGCTGAAGAAGCTGCGACCCGCGAGCTACTAGCTACGAGCTGCGAGCCGCTAGCTTCGAGCCGCGAGCTGCGGGCACTGCGCTTTACCCGCTTCCGAGATTGCTAACCACGTGGTTGCGTTACCTCTAAACTTCCCCGACCCTAATGCTTGCCGCTGAGTGCGAGAAGCTCGCGGTTCAAGGCTCGCAGCCCGCAGCTAGTGGCCCGTAGCTCATTTCTCCCGCGTTTCCTTGCCTTCGCCGGTTTTCGTCCAGGTCTTGCCGTCGTCGGTGGAAAACTCCGACCGCCACTCTACCGCGTCGTTGCCATGAAATTGATTTGTGGTGCGAAATTGTACGTTCTTCCCGCTGATCTCACTGGTGCTGGAGTACACCCAGAGTTCGCCATTCTCGGCAATCTCCAGAGCGGTGTGGCGTGGCGTCTCCTCACCGAGAGAGACTCCGTAGAAGTAGAATTTGTTGGTTTTGGGCGCGAAGGTGTAAATGGAGAGATCGCGCAGAGGTGTTCCGCCGAAGTTGATGTCCTGATCGCAGATAACGAAGACGTGATCGGGCGACCAGGCGCACTTGGTCACGGCGCTGGCTTTGTTGGCATGGCTGTAGGCGGAATCGACAAACTGGCCGGTGCTGACCCACTTGCCGCCAACCCAGCGATTCAACGCTGGCGGCAGGGGGAGTTGTGTCCGCGGCCATCAGGGCCACGGAACAGGCAATCACAAGAAGCAACCGCGGAAACGGCCTCATAAGCACATCCTGGAGGTTCAACCGTAACGGATCGAACTCTGCGGTGAGTATAGGAAGAATCAAGTTCGGGAGGGAAGAAATCTGGATGAACAGTCGAAAAACCTGATGAATCGCTGCTCAGCAGGTTTGCGCGCTTGCGGCCAACCTGATAACTTTTCCCATTACCCCAAGAACACGATGAAGAAAGCCATTCGTCTTACCCTGTTCTGCTGCCTGGCTTGTTTGCCGCTGCTGGCCCAACTTCCCACCGACAGTCCGGCCGATGTGCTGCGCCATCCCGGCTGGAACGATGGAATTTTCGCTGGTGGTGGAACCTCGGTTGACAGCACGCCCAGCGGCAGCAACCTGGTGCTGGGAGTTCGCCTGGGACGCGTCCTGACCGACGAGCATGGTCCGGGAATTCTGCGCGGCACCTACGAGATGGCCATCGATATCGTTCCTCTGGACGAGTACTGGATCAACGGCGGACAGTACGCCGGCGGCGTCGATCCTGTCGTCTTCAAGTGGAACTTCACCAGCGGCTGCAAGATTGCGCCTTACTTTGCGGCCGTGGGCGGCGCGCTATTCAGCAATCACAACCTGCCGCCGGGCGACACCTCGCAGATCAACTTCACCAGCGGACCGGAGATCGGCGCGCAGATCTTCGGCAAGGGAACCAATTCCTGGGACATCATGGTGAAGGCCTATCATCTGTCGAACGCGTCGATCGGCAATCACAATCCCGGGCTGAACGCCAACGTGCAATTCATGCTGGGCTACACCTGGCATTAGGGGGGCGCGATCTCCCGCTTACGCAAATCCGTGCCTCTGACATTTGACACGGCTGTACGGCCAGCCTAGGTTTCCAGGAATGCGTATCCCCACGCCCACGCTTCAGGAGCAATTTGGCCCGATCGATATCTATCTTTTCGACCAGCTTCTGAAAGGCCGCATCACTCCAGAAATGCGAGTACTGGACGCGGGATGCGGTTCCGGTCGCAACCTCGTTTACTTCCTGCGGCAAGGATACGAAGTTTACGGCGCAGATTCGGATGCGCAGGCCGTGGAAATCGTCCGCTCCCTCGCCCGCAGGTTCGCGCCCGATCTTCCGGCATCGAATTTCCGAGCCGAGGCCGTCGAACGCATGTCTTTCGAGGATGCCTGCGCGGACGTGGTGCTGAGTAGCGCTGTCTTGCATTTTGCCTGCGACGACGCACAGTTCGAGTTCATGCTGCGAGGATCGTGGCGCGTTCTTAAGCCGGGTGGGCTCTTTTTCTGCCGCCTGGCATCCACCATCGGCATGGAGCGTCAGGTCCAGCCTGTCCAAGGACGCCGCTTCCGCTTGCCGGATGGCTCGGAGCGTTACCTGGTGGACGCGGAGCTGCTCGACTCCATCGCGGAACGGTTAGGCGGCGAACCGGCCGAGCCGTTGAAGACCACGGTTGTGCAAAATCAACGCTCCATGACGACATGGGTACTGAGGAAGAAGCTGCTGTGAGGAAAGCATCCGGTTTCGTCGCTCGTCTTACGGCGCAAGATTTGGATGTTGGGGGTCACCGTGGCGGGCGTATACTCTTGTCTGATTACAAACATATGACATCCTCGCCATCGCTGCATCGGCTTATCTTGTGTATTGACGACGCAGAGATTGCCCTGCGGGTTCGGAAGCTATTGCTGACCGGCGCGGGGTATCGCGTGCTGACCGCGCCATCCGGCGAAGAAGGGCTTGAGGCATTTAAGCAAAATCCGGTCGAGCTCGTGATCGCGGACCACTTCCTGTCGGACAAGACAGGAGCGGAAATCGCCAAGGAGATGAAAGAGTTCAAGCCGGAGGTGCCGATCCTGATCGTGTCCGCGGCTTCAGAAGAGCCTGACGGTTTGGAGTTTACCGACGGCTTCCTGTCGAAGGGCGAAGGCCCAGACGCTCTGCTGGAAAGTATTGCCCGCCTGCTGCCACAGCACAACGCTGGGTAGACTCTCCTAAGCGGTGTCTTGCCAAGATCATCTGAAAGGGTAGTTCTGTTCGCGTTCAGCACATACACAAGATCTCCCTCGATCGCCACGCTGCTGGGGAGTTTCCGCCGCAAGACATTTAGCTCCGAAACTGGGGACCGCAAACTCCGGCGCTGAGCAATGAGATGTCATGGCTCGCTAAGGCGGATGGAACCACGGCAGAGTGGCGCGGAACCGTCGGTGGGCACGAGCGGGCACGTTTGTTCCGACGCAACCGCCTGCGATGGTCCTACTCAGGAACTTCGGCGTGCGGGCTTGGCCATATCGTCCTCGCGCAGTGCTTTTTCAATGCTGTTCCACACTCGTGGGCTGGGATCTTCCATCGGTACCAGAAGTTTGGCACACTCGGCGATGTAGCGCAGGTCCGCCACCAAATCGGAGCAAACAGGGCACGTCTCCAGATGTTCTTGCTCTTCCTTAGTCCCGCCTCCATCTATGATGTAGGGCAGGCCCTTCTGAAACTCTGCACACGTCATATCGATTCTCTCCCCAGGGTCATTAGCGGCGGCTCAGTTCCAGTCATGTCCGCTCTACAAATCCCCGCGTTTCTCTACGGCGAATTTCCGCGCCGTCGCTAACGTCTACCGGCGGCCTTTTCCGCTTTGCTCTGCTTCAGCAGTTCGCGCAGCTTCATGCGCGCCTTGTGAAGCTGCGACTTGCTGTTGCCGATCGAACATCCCAGCATTTCAGCAATCTCATTGTGTTCGTAGCCCTCGACATCGTGCAAGATAAAGATAATGCGATATCCCGGAGGTAAGCTCTCAACTGCCCGCTGCAAATTTACGCGATCAATCGACCCGGCCAACACATTGTCCCTTGTCCCCACATCCTTCCTGGGACCGTCCTCCTGTTGTGGCTCCATGGTTTCCTCCAGTGAAACCTCAGGCAGCCCTTTCTTCCGCAAGTGCATTAGCACCACGTTCACCGACAGCCGGTGTAGCCAGGTGGAGAATGCCGATTCGCCCCGGAAGGTTGCAATCTTGCGATAGAGCTGAAGAAAAGCCTCCTGTGTCAGGTCTTCCGCTTCAGCTGTGTTACCGGTCATGCGCAAACAAAGCGAATATACGCGTCGCTTGTGGAGACCGTACAAAGCTTCAAAGCATTCGGCGTCGCCCTGTTGGGCCCGCGCGATTGCTTCTTGCTCGGATATGCCGCTCGCCAGGACCTTCTTTGCTATCGTCAATGTGATTTACCAGTGCTCCAAGGCCTTAGATGCCCCTAATTGCGCCGGTGTTGCTTGGCGCTGATTACGCATCGCAAAATCAAATGCATGGCGGCTTGTCTTATCGTAGTGGGATGCAGGAATTGACGACGGCGCCCGCTCAGGCAACTTGAAATAACGAACAACTCCCCAGCAACTCAGACCTTGGGAGCGCGCCCCGACACTTTAGTCGAGGGTGCTATTGGGCCGGCTCGTAAGGCAATCCACGGAAATTAACACGGGAAATGCTTGACAACCGTTAGGCCAGGGCTAAAATACCCGACAATTGAGGTTGCTTCTCTGTTTTTTGGACGATCCCTATGAACGTCAGCCGTTCGCAAAACACAACTTACAGCTACCCCCAGGGCGACGCAATGGACAATCAGTGTCGGCATTCCCGAGTCCAGGTCGTCTCGCGAGACGAAGATGCGGAGTACGTAGAGTGCCTTGAATGCCGCGAAATCTTCGAATCCAGCGAGTTTCGTGATATGGACATCGAATCCAAAATTCCTACAGAAGAAGAATAACGGCTTAGGTCCACGTGCCTGCTTTCGCATCGGCGTCGCATTCGTGTGTTTGGTGAGGTCAGCGCAACTTCAGGCCTGCGTCAGCTGACAATTCCGAATTGGCAAACTCTCCAGCGATAAATCGGGGATAGGCAGCTGCGGCGATCATGGCTGCGTTGTCGGTTGACAGCTTGCGGGAAGGAAAGCAGACAGGCAGACCCTCCTCGGCGGCAGCGCTCTGGAATGCCGTGCGCAACTCAGAGTTGGCGGCGACGCCTCCGGTAACCAGGACCGTTGCCACGTTATGCTCCCGCGCAGCCGACAAGGTCTTGCTCATCAGGTCGTTCACCATCGCCCGCTGGAACGAGGCCACCAAGTCAAGGGTCTCAGCATCGCATGCGGCAAGAACGTCATGGGGAGACGGATTTGTCAGTTGCGCGAGGACGCTACGCCGCCGCGCGATGCTGGCGCGCAGATCGTGCGTCTCTACGTAACGTAGCACTGCTGTCTTGATCCCGCTGTAAGAGAAATCGGCGCGCCGCTCGCCCTCGCCGTGACGGTTCTGAGGATTGCGGTCTGGATGCTTGATCTGGGCAAAGGGAAACTTTACGGCCTGCGGATTACCGTGTCCGGAGAGAAAGTCGATAGCCGGGCCGCCGGGATACCCCAGCTCGAGCAGCTTGGCGACCTTGTCGAACGCCTCTCCGGCAGCGTCATCTCGCGTGTGTCCCACATCGTGGTATATCCAGGTTGCGGCTTGCCGTTCGGCGAGGAAAAGATGGGTATGACCGCCGCTCACAACCAGGGCCAGCACTGGAAACTCGAGCTCGCGTTTACCGTTCTGCCGTTCTTCCAGCAGTACGGCGTGAATGTGTCCCTCAAGATGGTTGACGCCAATCAGCGGCTTCTCAAGGGCATACGCCAGTGTCTTGGCGTAGCTGAGGCCAACCAGCAGTGCGCCCGCAAGTCCGGGCCCTTTCGTCACAGCGAGGGCGTCGATGCTCTCGTAGGTCTGGTTGGCATCTCGCAGTGCTTTACGGACCACCGGGACGATAGCGCGGAGATGTTCCCGCGACGCTAGTTCGGGAACCACTCCGCCGTAGGGCTGATGGGTGGCGATCTGCGAGTACACCACATTCGAAATAACTTCTTCGCCGGAGCGCACCACGGCTGCCGCAGTCTCGTCGCACGAACTCTCGATGCCCAGGATGAAAACATCGTTCACAGCAATATTCTAGTCTGTGGACCGCCATGTTCCCGTATTTAGCACTTAGCAAAACCGCGCATGAGGCGCTTTGGCCAAATGCCAAATGCTAACTCGCCAACCGCCAACCGCCAACCGCATATTGCTATCATCAATCTTGTATGCGCACCCATGCCACCGCCATCGTTCGCGAACTGCGCCTGTGCGGCTTCCAGGCCTACTTTGCCGGAGGCTGTGTTCGCGACATGCTGCTCGGCTTGGTTCCCACGGATTACGATGTCGCGACCGACGCCACTCCCCCGGAGGTGATGCGCATTTTTCCCGAAACGTACGCCGTCGGGGCGCAGTTCGGGGTTGTGCTGGTGCCCGCGCCAGAAGATGTTCCTGTTCCTGCAACTCCGTCCGAGCACCCGAACTATGTTGAAGTGGCGACCTTCCGCAACGACGGCGCTTACTCTGATGGGCGCCATCCGGACCAGGTGCGGTATTCCCAAGATCCCAGGGAGGACGTGCAGCGCCGTGACTTCACCATCAACGGCCTGCTGATGGACCCGCTCGACGGCAATCGCGTGCTGGATTTTGTCGGCGGCCGTGACGACTTGAAGGCCGGGGTGGTCCGCGCCATTGGCGATGCGGAATGCCGCTTTCAGGAAGACAAGCTGCGGATGCTGCGCGCGGTGCGTTTCGCAGCGCGCTTTCAGTATGTGATCGAGCCACGAACCTTTGCCGCAATTCAGCGCCTCGCCCCGTTGATTGGGCAGGTCAGCCGGGAGCGCGTTCGGGACGAGCTTACTAAGATGCTCACTGAAGGCCACGTCCGCCGTGCGTTCGAACTGCTCGACACCAGCGGGCTGCTGCGCGAGGTGCTGCCGGAAATCGATCGCATGCATGGGGTAGAGCAGCCGCCGCAGTATCATCCCGAGGGCGATGTGTGGATTCACACGCTGCTTCTGCTGGAGAAGCTGCCACCGAAATGCTCGCCTACGCTGGCCTGGGGAACCTGTTGCACGACGTGGGCAAGCCGCCGACCTTCCGGGTTGCGCCCGATCGCATCCGCTTCGATGGACACGTCGAGGTCGGCGTACGGATGGCGGAAGAAATCTGTCGCCGCCTGCACTTCTCAAACGACGACACCAGGCAGATCGCAGCGCTGGTGGCTAATCACATGCGTTTTGCCGATGCCGAGCGGATGAAAGCGTCGACACTGAAGCGATTTATGCGCCTGCCGAAATTCGACGAGCATCTGGAATTGCATCGCATGGATTGCCTCAGCAGCCATGGGAGCCTGGCCATGTACGATTTCGTGCGCCAGCGTTTGCTGGAAAGTTCGGAGGAAGAGATCAGACCGGCTTTGCTGTTAAGCGGGCGAGACTTGATTCAGCTTGGCTACAAGCCCGGTCCGGGGTTTCGTGAGATGTTGGCGATGATCGAGGACGCGCAACTGGAAGGCTCGCTGCGCAGCAGGGAAGAGGCTCTGGAGTTTATGCGCCGTGAGTTTCCGCTGACCAGCTGATGCCGAAACCAACACAGCCTCTTCGTCCGGCGTCTGGCGAAGAGCGAAAAGCGAAGAGCGCCTGCCCTGATCTACAATGGAGCCTTCAATCCCATGCAGCACGCCAGCCCAACCTTGAGGAAGATTTTCCGCGAGACCGTACGCCGCGACGGCGACAGCGCGCCGCTGCTGGCCTGGCCGCTAGCTTGCGGCGCCAAGACAGCGGAGCGGACGAATGCGATCAATTTTGCGGCAGGTGTGCTTACGGTTTCTGTTCCCGATGAGGCCTGGCGTAGTCAACTGCAGAGCTTTAGCTCACGATATCTGGCCGCGCTCAACCAAGTCACGCCCGAGCCGGTCAACAGGATTGAGTTTGTTACGGTGAAGAACACCGAACGCTGAACGCTGATCTTACAAATACATTTATGGTTTCCGAAAGAGATGTTTCCTACGTGGCGGACCTGGCCCACCTTGAGCTTACGGACGAGGAGCGCGGCCGCATGTTGAAAGACCTGAACTCGATACTCGGTTACATCGACCGATTGAACGAGTTGGATACCAGCAACGTGGAGCCGATGGCCCAAGTGGCCAGCCGTTACGGCGAGCGCAAGGGCGAGGCCGGCGCGTTCGCATCCGTAATGCGCAGCGATGCGCCGCGCCCGAGCCTGCCGCGCGAAGAGGCGCTGCGGAATGCGCCGGTTTCTGATGGAACGTTTTTCAAAGTCCCTAAAGTGATTGAGCGATAGGCCATGAACCTCGACTTGCTCACCGTTGATTCCGCGCGTACCGCAGTGCTGGAAAAAGAAACAACAGCCACCGCGCTGGTGGATGCCTTTTATAAGAAGATCGAAGCCGAGGATGGTGCGATCGGTGCATACCTCACACTCAGCAAAGATCGGGCCTATCGCCAGGCTGCGCGCATCGACGCCCTCGCCGATAAGGGTGATGACCTTCCGTCGCTGGCAGGAGTACCGGTGGCGATCAAGGACGTGTTTACCACCAAGGACGTGCGCACCACGGCAGGATCACAGATCCTTGCGGACTTCATTGCTCCCTATGATGCGACCGTGGTGTCGCGGCTCGAGGACGCCGGCGCGATCATCCTGGGCAAGACGAACTGCGACGAGTTCGCCATGGGCTCGTCAAACGAGAACTCCAGCTTTCATCCTGTGCACAATCCGCGCGATCGCTCGCGCGTGCCAGGAGGTTCATCTGGCGGTTCGGCGGCTACGGTTGCGGCCGGAACCGCGGTGGTTTCGCTAGGCTCCGATACTGGGGGCTCCATACGTCAGCCAGCAGCATTCTGCGGCGTTGTCGGTCTGATGCCGACCTATGGCCGCGTCTCTCGCTATGGCCTGATTGCGTTCGCTTCGTCGCTGGACCACCCTGGGCCGTTCGGCAGGACGGTGAAAGACGCCGCGCTGATGTTGCAGGCAATCGCCGGGCGCGATCCGCTCGACTCCACCACCGCCGATGTTCCGGTTCCCAACTATCGCGGGCAGATCGGCCAGCCAGTCAGCGGCATGAAGGTCGGGGTCCCGATGGAGTACTTCGATGAAGGCATCGATCTCGAAGTGAGCACTGCGGTGCAGTTCGGCATTGAGGAGTTAAAGAAAGCCGGCGCCGAAATTGTTCCGCTTTCTTTACCGCATACCCAGTACGCCATACCAACGTACTACGTGATAGCGACCGCCGAGGCCTCGTCGAATCTGGCGCGCTATGACGGGGTGCGCTACGGTTTGAGGGCCCGTGATGGGAAAACTTTGAGCGAGATGTATCGCCGCACGCGCGACGCCGGTTTCGGCCCGGAAGTGAAGCGCCGCATCATGCTGGGAACGTATGTGCTGAGCGCCGGATATTACGATGCCTACTACCTGAAGGCGCAACGCGTGCGCAGCCTATTGGCTCGCGACTTTGACGAAGCATTCGCCAAAGTCGACGTGATCGTTACGCCGACGACGCCCACGCCCGCATTCAGGCTTGGCGAGAAGAAGGACGATCCGCTGGCCATGTACCTGGCCGACATTTTCACGGTTACCGCCGATCTGGTGGGCATTCCCGGAATTTCGATTCCATGTGGCAAGAGCAAAGAGGGACTGCCCATTGGGATGCAGATCCTGGGAAAGCATTTTGACGAAGCGACGGTGTTGCGCGTCGCCCATGTCGCCGAGCACGCGCTGGCAGCGAAGGTTTGCTAGGCCAACTGATTGCGCTCTCGGAAGGCGAAGTCACGTTCGATTCGATTCCGGAGATGCCGGCAGCTCTCCGCCGTGCTGCCTGGCGGCCAGTTAGGGCAAAATAGTCGTCATGGACATCTACTTCCTGCGCCACGCTAACGCCGGCGAAGCAAGACTAAATGCCACCGAGGATGAAAAACGGCCGCTGGACAAGCTCGGTATCAAGCAGTCCCACAATGTAGGACATGCACTTGCAGCGCTGGACGTTACCGTCGATACGATTATTTCCAGTCCACTTCGCCGCGCTACTCAGACCGCGATGGTTGTGGCCAATGAGATCGGGTATGAGGACAAGGTCATTACGGACGCCGCCCTGCGATCTGAGGCCACCTACGAGCAGTTTCAGGAACTGCTTCGCCGCCACAGCCGCAAGGAGGCTATCCTGGTGGTCGGCCACAATCCCAGCATGACAGAGTTCGTGAATAAACTCCTGGCGGGTGAGGCTGCTCCCCATGCGATCGAAATGAAGAAAGGCGCGATTGCGAAAGTGGAGAAGGTGGGCCGCCGGCCGGCTGTGCTCAAGTGGTGCATGCCGCCGAAAGTTGTGCGATCCATTCAGCAGGCTTCCGCCAGCAATTCACGGCCGAAGACGGTCTCGAAGTAGTCCTTTTCCTGCCCTATCGCCCACAGCTCCAGCTCGATACCTTCCGACGGCCGTGGTGTCAGCAGCAAACGCACTTGGCCGTCCTGGTGGAGGCGAACCTTCAACTCGCTGACGGCAGCGCGGCGCCCCTGATCAATCGCTCTGGCCAGGCGCAGCAGTGAAACGGCCTTGGCGACGTGGATCTGGTGTACGCCGGGCAGGATGCTCATCACGCGATCGCTCGGGGATGGTAACGACTTGCCGACGTACCGGGCAATGCCGGCGATGATGCGGCGCTGCAACGGCGTGTAGCCAAACAGCTCGGAGTTAGAAATGACATAGTAGGTATGGCGGCGGCGCCCAGAGCGATTGATGTATGCGCCCACCTCATGCAGCATGGCCGCGGCCTCCAGCCAATCTGCGTATTCAGCGGGCAATTGATGTACGGATTTCAGTCGCCGGAAAAGCTGCGCGGCTAGGTCCCGAATGCGTTGGGCAAATTGCAAATCGGCGCCATAGTGCTTCGCTACCGCCAGCAGCGCATCGTGGCGCTCCGATTCCACGCGTTCGCGCATGGCAGTGCTGGCGTTATAGTCCGCCATCATTTGCGCCAGCAGACCGTCGCGCAAACCGAGCGGCAAGTAGCGGAAGCTGCGCAACTGGCACAGTTGCATCAGTTCGGCAAAAACCATGGCGCCGGCAACGATGATCTCGGCGCGGCGCGGGCCGATACCGGGCAAGGCGCGCCGCTGCGACAGATTGCGCCGGCTAAGTTCCTTCAGCAGGGAAGCCACGGCGGCTTGCGGGACGGTGTGCGGCTTGTTCTCATCGTAGCCACGCACCTTGGCGGCGTAGAGCCCTGAAAGCGCGGCTGGTGTACCCGAGGTGGCAAGAACCATCTGGAGTTTGGCGCCGATGATGCGCTTTCGGATGCGGGAAACTTCTCGCTGAATCACGCCGCGCATCTGCTCCAGTTCGATTCGCCACGGGGGATCGTGGTGCAGAAAGGTCTGGGTAAGGCGCACGGCGCCGATGGGCAGGCTCACCATGTCGTCGATGTGGCCGGAGATGGAGAGCGTCAATTCGCAGCTACCGCCGCCGAGGTCGATGAGCAAGGCCCGCTTCTTCGAAACCCGGGCGCCGGAGAGGACGCCGAGGTGAATGAGGCGGCCTTCTTCCAGGCCGGAGATGACGTCGACCTTCCATCCGGTGGTGGTCAGCACCCAATCGCGAAAGGCGCGGCTGTTGCGGGCGTCACGCAGAGCGCTGGTAGCTACCACGCGTACGCGGTCAGCGCCGTAGGTTTGCACGGCGCGATGAAAGCGCCGCAACACGCGCAAAGTGTGCGCCATGGCCTGTGGGTCGAGCGCTCCATTGGCGAAGACGTTCTCGCCGAGGCGTGTGACCTCGCGTTCTTCGTGAAGTTCCTCGAGGCGGCCGCGCACCGCCTTCGCAATCTTGAGCCTCACCGAGTTGGAACCAATGTCGACCGCAGCAAATGTGGGCATGCGAGCTAAGAGGATACCAGTTTGAACTGGGGCGAGGGCAGTAGCCGCGGGGTAGGAGCTGAGAGCCACGAGCTACGAGCTGCTAGCCACCGGCAAAAGGCGAACAACGGGAACTGGCCGTCCCTACTCTTGCTGATAAACTCGGTGTTTATGCCGCCGGCCAGCGAGCGCTCAGCCGCTCCGTTTGCATCGAAGCAAGTCGCTGTCTCAGCATCCAGAGTATTGCCTCGCGAGCACAAGCTTCTACTGCTTTTCTTCACTCTCGCGGGCGCGGTGTTGCGTTTGCTGCATCTGGGCGCGAAGAGCCTGTGGCTGGATGAGCCTGCGACGGTCGCCATTGCCCGATTGCCATGGCCGCAGTTCAAGCACATCTGGTGGTACGGCGAAGCCAGCTATCAGGGCGCTTACTTTTTGCTGATGCGCGGCTGGCTGCACCTGGGACAGAGCGAAGCCTGGATACGCCTGCCTTCCGCCATCTTTGCCATCGCTTCGATTCCGCTTATCTATTTTGTGGCGCGTAGATTGGCGGGCGACACAGCGGCCCTGGCTTCGGCCGCGCTGCTGGCGTTCAGCCCCACCCACGTGTACTACTCGCAGGAAGCTCGCGGATACCCGATGGCGATCCTGCTGGTGCTGGCATCGGCATGGTGTTTTGTGCTCGCCGTCGAAGCCAACCGCGAGCGCGATTGGCTTTTGTGGACGCTGTGCGGCGCGCTTGCGTTCTACACTCACTTCTTTGCCTCACTTGCGCTGCTGGCACAGGCCTGCTCTCTGGTTGTTCTGCGAAAGCCGGCGCAGTGGCGGCGTATGCTCCTCCATGGCTGCCTGCTGCTCGTTTTGGCCGCGCCTGGACTAACGTTCGTCCTGCGCGTGCCGTCGCACACGACTTCGTTTCCCTGGATGCCCCAGGCTACGCCGAAACAGATGCTGCATCTGGCACTGTTTCTTGGAGGCGCCGGCGAAAAGCTAGTGCTCTCCGGAATTTTGTGGGTTGCTGCCGTATTGGCGATCTGGCGCGGCCGCAAGGATGGGCCGGAGATTTTCTGGCGCGGTGTGCTGCTGATCTCGTGGGCATTCGTGCCCGTGCTGCTGATGGCTGTCATCTCGCTCTACAACCCTGTGTTCGTGCAGCGCTACATGATTTTCTGTTTGCCTGCGACCATTATGCTGGCCGGTCGCGGGATGACTGCCCTACCCAAACACCATCTGGGTTTCTGGCTGGTGCTGGCCCTGTGTGTCAGCTCCATAGTGAACATCTTCATGGGATACCGTAAGCCGCGCGAGGACTGGCGGGACGCCACCGCTGCTGTACTGGCCGCGGCCCAACCCGGTGACGCTGTGCTGATCTATCCAAATTTCGCGCGACCAGGCTTCGACTATTACTACGATCTGCAGAGATCAACAGCCCCGGTTTTGCGAGTCTTCGGACGTTTCTATGACAGCGGCACAGATTATCGCGAATTCCAGCGGCCTCTCGACCACGATCCGAGGGCATTTCCTCACGTCTGGGTGCTGCTGCGAGACGGAAGCCCAGTGCGAGACTACACGCCGGACATGGAAGCAAAGTTACAAGCAATCTTTGGCGAGCCACGCTCGCAAAAGTTCGAAGGGTTAACGTTGCTGGAATTCGGCCACTGATTGAGTAGGTATTGAGCCGCACCCTATGTCGGTTTCCGCAGGGTAAAAAGAAGAAAGGTGTACTCCAGTCCGAACGGCTCCCAGCGAATAGGTTTCTCTTCACAATTCAAGTCAACTTCTCCAGTCATCTCGAATCCCACTGACTGCGCCAGATCGAGGGCAGCCTCAATTTTCAGCCTGGAAAAGATTTTGATCGGTGTTCCGTGGGCGAAGTGTCCCTGCGTGTCGATGGGATCGGCGTAGTAGTCGGTCGAGGTAATCAGCAGTCCCTGTGGCTTCAGCAGGCGGTACATCTCGTGGAAGTACTCGTGCAAAGGAACGCCGTGTTCGATCACGCTGAGGCAGGTGATAGCGTCGAAGAAGCCATCAGGGAAGGGAGTGCGAGTCAGGTCGCCCGGCATGTAACGGATGGGACCGCGGCGCGTGGAAGCGGTGAAATCGAGGTTGATGCCGTAGAGTTCACGATATCCGTACAGAAATAACGCGGGCAGGACGTTGCTATAGATCTCTGCGCCAGCGTCGAAGATGCGGGCGGAACGATCCGTGTTAGCGAGAATGGTAGCGACTGCCGCAAGGTGGTCCCAGTTTTTTTCTGCCCCGCGATGCAATGGAACGTGCAGACTCTTTCCGTTTGCGAGGGCCGCTTGCCACTGTGCTTTGTTCTTCAGAGTTCCGTTGGCGATGTTGGGGCCGGGAGGCTGCGAGAGACTGGCCGCGCCGAATTTCGCTCGCAGGTAGAGACGGTAGATTGCACTGGGACGCAGGATGATCCCTTTGACGCGGCGAAGGAATCGGCGCAGCGGGGGGACGTTGGGAGTGGACGATGTGTTCGGATTGGCCAAGTTAGGAAGATATCCGGCAGGCGATTCGGTTGCAACCAAGGCCAGAGCTAGAGCCCGACTGCCGGATGAAAAAAGTGGCTTTGACGCGGGGTTAAGCGCTCTACCCGAGCCCGGCACAAACCGGATTGCGCGCCGTCATGATACAAAGCGGAACCGCTTTTGAGATGACTTCTTGTCGTATGCAAATCTAGATTTCCGGCAGCTGAGATGGTTCAGCGTCACTTGAAGTATTCTGGATTGTGGCTGTTCCTTTGGCCACACAAACCCGCGCAGCCGGGCTTTCGTCTGAGCATCAAAGATTCGATGGCCGAGCAACCCCAACATACTGAGCACGAATCCTTGCGCACCGTTCTGCGGGAAGAAAAGCAGGAGTTCGTTCGTCCGGCCTCGCGCGAGTCGAAGCTATCGCTGGCAGTACGGGCGCTGCGTCATCGCAATTTCCAGCTGTTTTTTGCCGGCCAACTCATCTCGCTGATCGGTACGTGGATGCAGACGGTCGCACAGTCGTGGCTGGTGTATCGCATGACCGGCTCGGCGTTGCTGTTGGGGGCCGTGGGCTTTGCCAGCCAGATTCCAGTGTTTGTCATGGCGCCGGTTGGCGGCATTGTCGCCGACCGTCACAATCGCCAGCGGGTGGTCATTGCGACGCAAGCGGTGTCGATGATACTGGCGGGAATTCTCGCGGCGCTCACGCTCACTCATCGCGTGCATGTATGGCAAATCATGATGCTGGCGTCCGGTCTGGGAGTGGTGAATGCGTTCGATATTCCCGCGCGGCAGGCGTTCCTCATCGACATGGTCGGCCGCGAAGATCTGATGAATGCGATTGCGCTGAATTCTTCGATGTTTAACGGGGCACGCATCATCGGGCCGGCGATTGCCGGCATCCTGGTCGCGTCGATCGGCGAGGGATGGTGCTTCTTCGCGAACGCGGTCAGCTATATCGCCGTGATTGCTGGGCTGCTGCTGATGCGCATTGAACATCGGGCGAAGCTGGCGACGAAAGGCTCGCCGCTGGAAAACATCATTGAGGGCTTCGCTTATGCGCGCAATACGGGACCGATTCGCGCCATTTTGCTGATGCTGGGCCTGGTGAGTTTTGTGGGGATGCCGTACACGGTGCTGATGCCGATCTTCGCCGACCAGATTTTACATGGGGGCGCGAAAGGACTTGGAATTCTGATGTGCGCTACCGGCATCGGCGCGTTGTTGGGCGCGGCCAGCCTGGCGGCACGGGTGGGAGTGAAAGGACTCGGGAGACTGATTGCGCTGTGCGCGTGCGGCTTCGGGCTCAGCCTGGTGCTGTTCTCGTTTTCCAGAATCTTTTGGCTGTCGACATTGCTGCTGCTGCCGGTCGGCTTCTTCATGATGGTGCAGATGGCTTCGTCCAATACTCTGGTTCAGTCCATGGTCCCGGACCGGTTGCGCGGCCGAATAATGTCGGTCTATTCGATGATGTTCATGGGAATGGCGCCCTTCGGCGCGCTATCGGCAGGAGCGGTGGCGCACCATCTCGGCGCGCCCTTGACGGTCGGGGTGGGCGGGCTGGCCTGCATGGCCGGGGCGGTTCTGTTCTGGACCCATCTGCCAAGGATCCGCAGCGAGACACGCGAGCTGGTGTTGGCTCAGGGAATGACAGGAGGATCGCCGGCGGAAGAGATGACGAGCAGAGGACTGTCGTAGCGCGTAAAGATCTTAGCTAGCCGATCAGCGGGTTTACAACCTCAATTTCACCGTAGCGCTGGTTGGTGGCCAAGTCCTCGGAGTAAAGGATCGATGCTCCGGAACTTTCGGCCGCCTGAAGAATCAAGGCATCCCAAAAAGAAGTTTTGTAACGCATTTCGATGTCCAGCGCCTGGATAACGGACGCGGGGGTATTGGTGACGATCTCCCACGTTGAGTAGTCGAGAATCAGTTTCCGGATTTCGTCTGCCGGCAAAAGGTGCCTTACTTTGCGCCGCAGGTTGACACATAGTTCCTGTAGAACCTGCGTGCTCAATACGCCTTGGCCTGACTCCCACAACCGTTGTATCAAGAGCTGTGCCTGATCATGTTTTGCCCCGGCGGAACGATCGTGCGCGTATACAAGAATGTTCGTGTCCACAAAAAATCTATCGCTCATGGAGCTCATCCCGGGAGCGAGGGCGCGTCCATCCCAAATTGAATCCCTTTCGCAGGCGAGCCAGCGCACGCCGCCGGGCTTGATCGTAACGCGTGCGTTCCTGTACTACTTGCTGCAGCTGGCCAGCAAGCAAGCTGCTGATCGAAGTGCCCTCTTCGGCAGCTAAAATGCGAGCTTCGCGCAACAAATCGGAATCAATTTTCAAAGTAATGTTGCTTTTCATAGGGTGCACCGCTTTACGTGCAGCACTATTTTACGTGCGCAGGAAGGAGCAATGCAATCATTCTTTCGCAGGCTGCGTAACGGCTCAATCGTGCATTGCGATGAGGGGGTGGGTGTCTCTAGTGCGTTGCCGGAGCCGGCTTGTGGGTGGTGCTGCCGCTGGCTACGCCGAGGCGACGCAGGCGGTCGCGGGCCTGGGAGGCTTCGATGGAGCGTGGATAGCGCGAGATCAGGCTGTTCAACTCACGAACTCCGGCATCGCGCTGTCCCAACTCCAGCAGCGCATAACCCTTCTTAAGCTGCGCCGCCGCCGCCTTGCTCCCGCCCGGATATTGCTCCAGCACCTTGTCGTAGTCTTTCACCGCCGCTTCGAAGTTGCCCTGACGATATTCGATGTCGGCAATGTAGAACTGGGCGTTGGCCGCCAGATCGGTATTCGAGTAATACTTGATGTAGTCGCCGAACTCCTGCGACGAAAGATCGTACTTGCCGGAGTTGTAATCGCGTAGCGCGTTGTTGTAGAGGACGTCCGCCGGAGGAGCAGCGGAGGTATCACCTGCCGGCGCCGCGTTGGCAGCTCCACTTGGCGCGGGAGTCACGCCCGGCTGACCTGCCGGCAGGTTCTGCCCACCCTGTTGCATATTGTCGAGCTGCTTGCTGACCTTCGCCAGACGCGACTTCAACTCATCCACCGAATCATGCAGCGACTGGACCTGGCTGGAGAGTTGGTCGATCTTGCCGCTGTTGTCGGCAGTCAGACCTTGCATCTTGTTCTGCAGGTCGTTGACCGTCGCGTTCATCTTGTTGACGCTGTCGGCGCTCTGCTCGATGAGGTTCTTCATCACGCCCATGTTCATGTCGACAGACTGCTGCAGGCGCGCGACCTGGTCTTGCAGCGATTGGACCTGGGTCTGTAGTTGTACTATCTCTTTGTTTGCGGCAATGCAGGGAACGGCTGCCGCCAACATCATGGCCGTGAGGGCCAGCCAGAGTAAGGTATTACGAAGTTGCATATCGTATGTCCCCAAGAAGATTTCGGTCGCGTCTCTAGAAGAGACCATGGTACGCCGAGGATGTCACCCTCGGCGAAGGAAGCGCAGGAGCGGCGGTCAGCGCTTTCGCCGCCCGTCATGTCACCGCTTTACTGCTGATACGCAAAATGCGCCCGCCGGTTTTGCGCCCAGCAAGCTTCCGTGCTCTGGGAGCAGAATGGCTTCTCCTTGCCGTAGCTGATGGTGCGAATGCGGTCCGCGGAAATGCCCAGCGAGATCAGCGCCTGCTTGGTGGAGTTAGCGCGATTGTCGCCCAGCGCCAGGTTGTACTCGGTCGAGCCGCGCTCGTCGCAGTGTCCCTCGATGGTGAACTTCATGTTGGGATGCTGCTGCAGGAAGCGGGCGTCAGCCTGCAATACCTGCTGGTATTGCTGGGTGACGTCGTAGCTGTCGTAGTCGAAGAACACGTCCTTTATACTCTGCGCGAACAGTTGCGCGTCTGTCTGGTTGGAAGACGTCTGCGGCGGAGGCGCGGCTGCCTGCGTTACCGTGACCCGCGCAGTCGCTTCCTGAGTGCCGCTGTCGTTCTTGGCGAGCAGACGGTAGGTTGTCGACTCGGTCGGCGTTACTATGCGCGACCCGCTGGGATCAACCTTGCCCAACTGATCGATGCTGACGTCAGTGGCGTAGTCGGTTTTCCAGATCAAGGTGGTCGATTGTCCGGCGGCAAGGCTGTTGGGATTGGCGGTCAAGGAAGCAGTCGGCGCCGGAGCAGGAGGCGGTGGCGGCGGCGTGGTTGGTGGCGGCGTTTTCTTACCGCAGGCACTCACCATCAGGACTACGGCCAGCGCGATCGTGATCTTGCTCCATTCACTCCGTGTTCGCTTCAACTTTCTCCTCCATTTCATCGCGAGAGCACTCGCAGCAGTTTAAGACAGGGCCGAAGTGTGCTCCTTCTGCCGCCCGTCGAGTCCGGTTGAATCCTGTTAACCCGTTCTCAATAAAGTTCAGTTAATCACGAACGCTCATTGGAACCCATCAAGTCCCTACTTGAAGCTCCAGTTCGGTTGCGAATTCTCGCCCGACGTCGTCAGTTGTCGCTGTTGGCTGCCGTCAGCCAGCATCGTCCAAATCTGCACCTTGCCGGTGCGGTTGGACTGAAACACGATGTGCCGCCCATCCGGCGACCACGAGGGAAAATCGTTACGCCCGCCATCATGGGTCAACTGTGCCCATTGTTTGCTGGCTACGTCCATGATGTAGATGTCACTCGCTCCCGGCGCGCCCGGGCCATAATGGCGCACCCACGCGAAGACCAGGAATTGCCCATTCGGCGACCACGACGGCGACACTGCGTATCCCTCGTCGGTCATCCGGCCTACATTGGTTCCGTCCGACGCCATGGTGTAGATTTGCGGCAATCCGGTGCGTCCGCTGACCCACGCAATCTGCGCATTCGTCTTCGGGTTCCAAGTTGGCGAAACGTCCGGGCCTTTGCCCTGGGTCAGGCGGTGGACGCTGGCGCCTAATGAATTGACCGCATAAATCTCGGTATTGCCGGTGCGCGACGAGGCGAAAGCAATGTTCTGTCCGTCCGATGACCAGGCGGGCGAATAATTATCTCCTCCGAAATGCGGGAAGTTGACCAGCCGGCCGAGTTCGAGCGAGTACATCAGGATCTGCCAGCCATCCTTGGTCACCCCGGAGAACGCCACGCGCGAACCATCTGGCGAGACGTGCGGCGACAGCGCAATCGACCCCAGATGCGAGAGTTGCTTCTGGCCAGCGCCGTCATAATCCATCTGCCAGATTTCCTTCGAACCGCTGCGGGCACTCACGAAGTAGAGCTTCGTCTCAGCGATGCCTTGGACGCCGCCCCCAAGGCGAAAGATGATCTCGTCGGCAAAGCGGTGCGCAATGATGCGTGCGTTCTCATCCGTCGCCTGCTCGCGATACTGTTTGCCCAATACCTGCGGCGATTGCTGGTTCTTGGTGTCATACAGCCAGCCCTGGACGTTAAGATATCCCCCCTGGACACCAAGGTTGCCAAACGCCAACATATTGGCATTCGGCGGTGGGCTGCCCCAGTCGGCGAGATGCACTTCCTGCGGCGCGCCCGGGATCGACAAGGGATAGAAACTCCGCGCGACCATGTCGAAGATCCCCGCGTTTTGTAGATCGTTTCCCAGCGTGATGTTGAAGGTCGCCGCCAGGTTCTGCGTGCCCGTGTCGGTGGTCACCAGCTTGAAGTCAGGCGCAGCCAGGCGAATTTTCTCGACGCCAAGTCCGGTGCCCGTGCGAATCCAGTCCTGTGCCGGGAGAAATGCAGACAGCGCGAGTACCAAAGAAAGAATTGCGGCGAACCGTTTCATGGTGGTTAAGTTCAATGATGCTCCGATATAACAGCCCGACGACATTTACATCAGCTGTGTATAACAGCCCGAAGGACGACATTGTGTTTTAGCCGTGGGCGTAAGCCCGCGGCCAGGAACCCAATAATCTCGATATGAGCCGCGGAGCGGCGCCACTATCCCGCAGCGCGCTCTCCGCAGCGGGCTACCGCTTGTAATCAAACCAGAACTCCACGGCCACATACCGCCCCGCATATTCCGGCGGTAACGGACCGAAGGTGTCGATTCTCTGCAACGCCCGCGTCGCCGACTGATCGAGCGAGGGAATCCCGCTCGACTGTTCTACCCGAATGTTCTCCGGGGCACCCGCGCGCGTGATCTCAAAATAGATGTAAACTCGCCGTGCCGTGTCGATGTTAGGATCCACTTCGTACTTCAGCCAGTTATCCGAAACTTTGCGCCGCACCGCATCTACGTACCATCCAAAGCGGCTGCCAAAATCCCCCGTGCCTCCGGTGAAGCTCAAGCCGCCCTTAGCGCCGCCTGCGGCGAACGAACCATAGGGGCCGCTGACCGGACCACCTTCGCCAAAGGGAATCTTGTTATCTTCCACCTTGGCCACCTCCTTCGGCGGCGGCTTCTTCTGCGTAGTTTCATGAGGACCCACGCGCTTGGCCTCAGGCGCGGGAATCGGAATGGCCTTCGGTTCCTCTTTCGGCTTCTCTTTGGGCGGAGATTGTGCCAGTCCCTTCGACTGGTTCGCCAGCACGTTTTGCGTCTGCGTCTGCGGAGCCGGCAACGGAATACTTCTGACCAGCGTCGCACTCATCGCACCGCCTCCCCCAGTCGTTCCGCCCCAACTCTCGCCGCGCCCGCTGGGAATGAGATAGCCGAACAAAGCGAGGGCGAACAAGGCAACATGCAGCGCCACTGAACCCAGCAGTGGGACGCCGACGTTGCCCTCGGCCTGAAAAATGTCAACGTCGGCTGCCATTCTTCTCCAGCGGTTGGGTGACGATACTCACGTTGCTGATGCCCGCTTGCTTCACCGCGTCCATTACGGTCGCGAAGGCGCCGAAGGGCACGTTCTCGTCGGCGCGCAGGAACACCGACTGGCCCTCGGGATCGCGGATCTTCTGGTGAATGCGTTCGCCGATCTGGTTGATGTTGATGGGCTGATTGTTCAGGAAAACATTCTGATCGCGGTCGATGGTGATAACCAGCCGTTCTTCTGTAATCTCTTTGACCGTCTTGGTGTGGGGGACGGCGACTTCGATGCCCGATTGCAACACCGGCGCAGTCACCATGAAGATGATCAGCAACACCAGCACCACGTCCACCAGCGGGGTGACGTTGATGTCGGAGAGTGACGACTGCGTCCGGCCTTGTGCGTTGGTAAACGCCATTACCGCCGCTCCACGTTCGCCGGAGTGCGGGCTGTGCTGGCTTGCGCGCGCTCCACTTCGTTGATCAGCTCCAGGCTGAAATCGTCCATGCGCGCCCCGAACTCGCGAATGTGCTGCATAAACATGTTGTAGGCGATGACGGCCGGGATCGCGGCGAACAGTCCGGCAGCGGTCGTGATTAGCGCTTCGGAAACGCCCGGCGCAACTGCGCGCAGTGTGGCCGAGCCGGCGGTACCCAACCCGTGAAACGCGTCGATGATGCCCCAGACGGTGCCGAACAATCCGATGAACGGCGTGACCGCGCCCGTCGTCGCCAGCCAGGGCAGCCGGCTTTCCAGCCGCGTCAGCTCTTCCGAGGACGCAATCTGGGTCGCGCGCTGCAACGCCGTGATGCGCAGGGGATAAGACGCCTGCTTGCGCAGCTCGTTATAGGCGCCTTCGAAGACGGCGACCAGCGGGCTGGGCCTGAACTGCTCGACCACCGCGGCCACATCATTCAGCCGCTCCGACTTGCGAAACATCCGCATAAAGCGATTGCTCTGCACCCGCGCCCGCCGCAGCAGTCCCCACTTGGAGAAAATGATGGCCCACGAGCCCAGGCTGAACAGTAGGAGAATGACGAGAACAGTCTTGGCGACCAGACCGCTGCTTTCAATCAGACCTGAGATTTCACCACCGATGGCCGCAGCGAGCAAAGAAGGGAACACATTCATGAGACGAAACAGTCTCTACTTTCGTTACTTGCATTATAAGCATTGGATGCGGCATGGGTCTGTTGCGCGATGAGGTTCCCGCGGAGTTAACCTGCAGGCGCTGTTCGCTCTTCGCCATTCGCTTTTCGCGAGAATGCAGCCGTGAAGCTGATTCGTAATATCGGTGAGTACCTCGGCCTATCGGGTGTGCCGTCCCTACGGGACTCGTTCGATTTTATTGACGCCTGACCCCGGGCTTCCGCCCGGGGCTAACACAAATGTCGCCCTTCGGGCTCGGTTCAACGCAGAAGATCCGCAGGCATTTCAAAGTTGCGCACTACCTGACGGTCGAATAGCTGACGGCTGCCCGCTTTACTGCTAGACTTCGGCTAACTGGAAAAATCACCGTGCTCCTCGAACTGCGGGTCGAAAACTACGCGGTCATCGACAATGTTGCCGTGGAGTTCGCCTCCGGCCTCAACCTGCTGACCGGCGAAACCGGCGCTGGAAAATCCATTCTCATCGATGCGCTGGCCCTCCTGCTCGGCGACAAGGCGTCGACCGATGCCGTCCGCCACGGCACGGAAAAGGCTACGGTTTCGGCGGTGTTTGAGACCGGTCCTGCGGCGCTCGACGCTGTTCTGGAAGCCAACGGAATTGACGCTGAGGATGGCCAGATCATTCTTCGCCGGGAAATTACGGCCGCTGGCAAGGGCCGCGTCTTCATCAACAACCAACCCGCGACGGTGACGGTCCTCAAGCAACTGGCTCCGCATCTTGCGGTGATTCATGCGCAGAACGCCGCCGTGCTGGCCTTCGACGCTGGCTCGCGCCTGGCGTTGCTGGACAGCTTCGCCGGTTGCGACAGTGCCGCCGTAGCCAACGCGTTCGAGAGTTGGACCGAGGTAGGCCATCGCATGGCCGACCTGGAGCGCGACGAACACGATCGTCTGCGACTGCTCGATCTGTGGAACTACCAGCGCAAGGAAATCGCCGACGCGCTCGTCAAGCCGGACGAGGACACGAAGCTCGAGGCGGAGAAGCGCGTCCTGGCGAATTCCGAGCGCGTGCGCAATGCGGCCGTCGCCGCCTACGACGCGTTGTATGAGAGCAATGCATCGGCCGCAGCGTCAGTTCGCGTGGCTACGCGCCAGATCGAAGAGTTGCTGCGCTTCGACGAACGATTCCGCGACGCTGTGCCCGAGTTGGAGTCGGCGCGCATCACCATCGAAGACATTGGTGCGCGGCTGCGCGATTACGCGGAGGATATAGAAGCATCGCCTGAGCGTCTGGCAGAAGTCGAGGACCGGCTGGCCGCTCTCGACCGCTTGAAGCGCAAGTACGGGCCGAAACTGGAAGATGTGATCGCACTGGGCGACGAGCTCGAACGCAAGCTGAACGAGATGGAGAACAAGGACGAAGTGCTGCGCCAGCTGCGTCTCGAGCTTGCGGCAGCGGCAGAACAATACTTGCAATCGGCGCGAGCGCTGTCGCGGCATCGTTATGAAGTGGCACGCAAGCTGGAAAAGCTGGTCGAGAGCGAGATCAACGATCTGGCGATGAAAGCGCGCTTCAAAGTCGAGGTGAGCGGTACGGACGAGGAAGGGAACTGGACTACCAGGGGTTTCGACCAGGTGCAATATCTCATCTCAGCGAATCCCGGCGAGCCATTGGGTCCGGTGGATGAGATTGCGTCCGGCGGCGAGTTGTCCCGCGTGATGCTGGCGCTGAAGACCAGCGTGGAAGCGGGAAGTAGCAAACGCCGCGGTCGAAATGGTACGGAACCCACCCTCTCGCCAACGAAGGGCGAGAAGGGTGGGGCACCCGGAGACAGGGTAGGTTCTCAGCGAACGCTGGTCTTCGACGAGATCGACTCCGGCGTCGGCGGCCGCGCGGCCGAAGCTGTTGGCAAGAAGCTGAAGCAACTTTCAAGGACGAAGCAAGTGCTCTGCATCACGCACCTGCCGCAGATTGCGTCGTTTGCGGACCAGCACTACCTGATCGAGAAAAAAGAAACAGCTGGCAGGACGAAGACTTCGGTGCGTCCCCTCGACGCCGACGAGCGCACCCGCGAAATCGCCCGAATGATAAGCGGCGCGAAACTGACGGACACGTCGCTGAAGCACGCCGAGCAGATGCTGAAGAAGCAGTGGCCAGTAGCCAGTGGCCAGTGGCCTGTGTCAGTGGGGCCGCACGGGGAGATGATATGTTCCTCGCATACATCGTGATGGTCGCGACTGCTGTGGCAGGCACCTCAAAGCTCAAGTAGCGTCTCGCTTAAAGGCAATGAGATCTGGTTGCGAACTCCTTCCGGCGAGCGACAGCTCACGCACGACGGCGTTCCCAAGCGTTTGCCGATACTTTATTATCCGAGCGACGATGGGATGTCCCGTCCAGACAACAGCCTGATCTCGCCTTCAGGCGACAGCCTGATCTACGTCGTGGATCATCCCGTTACGAACAATGCCCCGAAAGAAGAGATTGTCCTGCTGGATTCGGAGGGCAGCATTCGCAAACGAATCACCCCCAGGGGCTACGTGCCGCGAGAATTCGAACGGCTCGACTGGCTTGATGAGCAGCGGATCGGAGCGATGTTATGCGGCCACGCCAATTGCATGTATTGGGTGATCAACCCAGGTTCTGGCAAGACGATCAAGGTCATGTCGGGCGGCTTCGAATACACCTGGTCGCACAACCGGAAGTTTGTTGCCACGTGGGGCGTCTCGCACGATTGCGACGACCCACGCGAGCGAGAGAAGGGCTGTCCCGAGCACGACTCTGTGAGCTTAGATCCGGGCCATGTCATCTATCCGCCGGAGTGGGCAGGGAACTTTGACGACAGTTACCGCTTCAGTCACAGCCACGACATTGGAATACGCAAAGGCTCGACATTCGTCTGGTCACCCGACGACAAGTGGGTAGCCTTCACTGACCTGATCGGACCGGAAGATGATTGGTACGTCGTGATACTTAGTCCCGACGGCAAGATGCTGCGCGATACGTTACCAATCGACCCCGATTACACGGCAACTTTGGAATGGCTGGACGACTCACACTTGGACGTTCACGCCAGCAAGCGAGCGTTCCACTTCGCTCTCAACGGTCAGCAGTTTAGCGAAATCCGCGGGGCATCCAGCGGTTCGGGGCGCCGTTAAGTCAAACCTTAACGACAGCTTCCTTAACTGCCAGTCGCCGTCTGCCAAGGTACTACTTGATCGCCCCATCTTTCCCCGCCAGCCTGCGCAACAGTCCGATCTGGCCGGCGTGGTAGCTCTCGTGAAACTGCAGACGAGCGAGCGCATCACCGATCGGGCCTGCCAGAGGCGGACGATTAAACTCTTCAGGAACCTGACGTGACAATTCCTCCTCTGAGATCGCGGACAGCGCCGGAATGAGTTGCTGGTGGGCATCGCTCAACAGTCCCCGCAGCGTTGCCAGGTCCAGGTACTTGCTATCGGGGCCAGGATTGCTGCCGCGCTGGTACGTGGCGGCTTGGGTTGCTTCGAGTACAGGTGTTCCGCCGACCATCTTCAGCATCGTGCCCCGATAAAGCACGATGTGGCCGAGCACCCAGTTCAGACAATTGCCGCCAGGCGCCGGCTGAACCAGGCTCTCATCCTGGGTGACATCTTGCAGGTTCCTATTGATGGCTCCGTAGCTGATTTCGTACATCCCGGCGATATCACTACCAGTCATAATTGCGCTCACTTTCTTTGGGGTGGTTTTGGGTCGATTGTATACGTCCGGGAAAATCGAATCAGTACATTCCGGCAATCCTGTGCCTCAAACTCGGCCCTTCTTACATCCAATCCAGTGGGCGTTGCCGTTGCCATTGGCTGCGGGATTTGCGCTGTAGAAGTGCGCCTGGGTACCGCTCCAGCCCGTTAGCTTGGTGGTTACCTCGCTGTTACAATAAAGTAATCAAGGGGAAACTCAGGCTCCAATTCGTATACTGGGTATAGGACGGCATGAGTCAAACTGAAGCGAAAACCTTACTATTGCTGAAGCCGCGAGGCTTTTGCGCCGGAGTGGTGCGGGCCATCGACATTGTCCGCATTGCCCTGGAAACCTTTGGCGCGCCTATTTATGTGCGCAAGGAGATCGTCCATAACCGCTACGTGGTGGACGAGTTGACCTCTAAGGGCGCCATTTTTGTCGACAGCGTGGACGAAGTCCCGGCCGGCGAGCGGGTGATTTACAGCGCCCATGGCGTCGCGCCCGAGGTCCGGCAGGCCAGCAAGCTGCGGGAATTGCGGGTGATCGACGCGACCTGTCCATTGGTGACTAAGGTCCACGTCGAGGCAGTGAAGTTCGCTCGCGAAGGTTACTCGCTGATCCTGATCGGACACCGCGATCATGACGAGGTGATTGGCACGCTGGGCGAAGCTCCGCTGGTGACCCAGGTGGTGGACGCGCCGGAGGACGTGGAAGGTCTGCACGTGGCCGATCCGGACCGCGTCGCCTACCTGACCCAAACGACGTTGAGCCTGGACGAAACGAGGCACGTAATCGAAGCGCTGCGCAAGCGCTTTCCCAACATTCAAGGGCCGCACGCTCAGGACATCTGCTATGCGACCGAGAACCGCCAGACCGCGGTAAAAGACGTTGCTGCGGAATGCGATCTGCTGCTCGTGGTCGGCTCGGACAACAGTTCGAACTCCAACCGTCTGGTCGAGGTCGCGCGGAACCTGGGTACGAACTCGCACCTTATCGAAAACTATCGTTCCATCCTGCCGGAGTGGCTACAGAACGTGAACACGGTGGGCCTTACTGCCGGAGCTTCCGCTCCCGAAATCCTGGTGCAGGAAGTGGTAACTTTCCTCGAGGAACAGGGTTTTACCGATATGCGCGAGATTGAAGTTATGCCGGAGAACGTGCGTTTCGGATTGCCGGCCGAGATCGTCGAGGCAATTGGCGCTGCGCCTGCGATTTCATAGAGCTTCCGGCGCGCCGTTTGGTGGTAAAGCAATAAGCAATGGCAGACCCTTCTAATCCAGCCGAAATGCGTTTCGGCAAGATCGACGACATCAAGAGCCGGGTAGCGGCCGCCATCGATGCTTCGCGGCAATATCTGTTCAGCATCCAAGACCGCGAAGACGGTTATTGGTGCGGCGAACTAGGCGCTGATACATCCCTGGTCTCCGACTACATCCTTCTGCATCGACTGCTGGGCACGGAACAGGCGGTGCGCACCCGGAAGTGCGCCACCGAGATATTGAATCGTCAGAATGCGGACGGCGGCTGGCCAATCTACAATGATGGGCCCTCCAACATTAGCGCCTCGGTGAAGGCATATTTCGCGCTCAAGATGGCGGGCTACAGTCCAGACCATCCTCAACTGCGCCAGGCGCGCGAACGCATCCTTGCTTTGGGCGGCGTGACCGCGGTCAACACCTTCACCAAGATTTACCTTTGCTTTCTCGGCCAGTACGACTACGACGCGGTGCCGGCGGTTCCGCCGGAGATCGTGCTGTTTCCCAAGTGGTTCTGGTTCAACATCTACGAGATTTCTTCCTGGTCGCGCGCCATCCTGGTGCCGCTTTCCATTGCTTACGCGAAGAAGCCATTCAAGAAGATTCCGCCCGAGCAAGGCATCGACGAACTCTTCATCGGCGGGCGCACCAAGAGCGAACTTCGGCTGCGCTGGGACAAGAAGCTGATCGGCTGGAGAAACTTCTTCCTGGTCCTGGACCGGCTGATTCATTTCTTCGAGCGAGTGCATGTTCGCCCGTTGCGATCGCGCGCGCTGAAGGTCGCGGAAAAGTGGATGCTGGAGCGCCTGGAGATGAGCGACGGCCTGGGCGCGATTTATCCCGGCGTCATGAATTCCATTATTGCGCTGCGCTGCCTGGGTTACTCGCTGGACGATCCGCAGGTGATCCGGGCGATGGATGAGTTCGAGAAGCTGGGTATCGAGGAAGAGACAACGTTTCGTATGCAGCCCTGCATGTCGCCGGTGTGGGACACGGCATATGCGGTGTTTGCTCTCGCGGAGAGCGGAGTTTCGGCCAGTGATCCGCGCCTGGTCCAGCCTTGTGACTGGATGCTGAAAAAGCAAGTCACGCGCCGCGGTGACTGGTACGTCAAGAATCGCAAAGCCGCGCCCGGAGGATGGTACTTCGAGTTCAATAACGAGTTCTATCCCGACGTGGACGACAGCGCGCAGGTGTTGCTGGCGCTGAGCCGGGTGAGGACCAGCAACGAAGGTTATCAGGACAAGTCGGCGCGCCGCGCGCTGGAGTGGATCTTGTCCATGCAGTGCAAGAGCGGGGGCTGGGCGTCATTCGACAAAGACAATGATCGAATGGTGTTCCAGCACATTCCTTTCGCCGACCACAATGCCATGCTCGACCCGGCTACGGTGGACATCACCGGACGGGTGCTGGAATGTCTGGCCAGCTATGGCTACACCCTCAAGGATGAGCCGGTGCGTCGCGCCGTGGAATTCGTTAAGCGCGAGCAGGAGTCGGACGGCTCCTGGTTCGGACGCTGGGGCGTGAACTACATCTATGGAACCATGCTGGTGCTGCGCGGGCTGGAAGCGATTGGCGTGGACTATCACGAGCCCTGCGTCCAGCAGGCAGTCGAATGGCTGCGCATGATGCAGAATCCCGACGGCGGCTGGGGCGAGACCTGCGGGTCTTATGACGATGCCAACCTGAGAGGTGTGGGACCGAGCACGGCATCGCAGACGGCCTGGGCGGTGATGGGTCTTCTGGCCGCCAACGACACCCGCAGCGATTCGCTGCAGCGGGGTATTGCGTATCTGCTGAAGACGCAGCGGCGCGACGGATCGTGGGACGAATCGTTGTACACCGGCACTGGGTTTCCGCGTGTTTTCTACCTGATGTATTACATGTACCGCCAGTACTTTCCTCTACTGGCGCTGACCACGTACACCCGAGCGACATCAGTGCCGGAAGAAGAACGGCTGCGCATTGTGCGGAGAAGCCAGTAAAACCAGTTGTCAGTTGCCAGTTCTCGGTTGGTTAGCGGTCAGCCGATGAATGGTTGCCGACCTTGCCATCGAGAGCTGGCCACAATTTGGGCCGCCAGACTTCACTGACAACTGACAACCGACAACTGACAACTGCCACATGAAATGTTTCGTCACAGGCGCGACCGGATTTCTGGGAAGTCACGTGGCCCGGCAACTCCTGGCTCGCGGGGCCGAGTTACGTTTGCTGGTGCGGCCCACCAGCCGTCTCGACAACATTTCTGACGTCCCGTCCGAGCACGTAGTCGGCGATCTGCGTGATCCTGAATCATTGCGAAAAGGGATGTCGGGCTGCGAGTTCGTCTTTCACGTTGCAGCCGATTACCGGCTGTGGTCGTTGCATCGCCAGGAACTCTACGACTCCAACGTCGAGGGCACCCGCAACATCCTACAGGCGGCGAGAGATTCCGGAGTGCGGCGGGTTATCTATACCAGCAGCGTTGCCACTATGGGTTTCGGCAACAATGGCCAACTTACTGACGAGAAGTCGCCGGTGACGCTGGCGAATATGATCGGCGACTACAAGCGCAGCAAGTTCATGGCTGAGCAGTTGGCCATCGAAGCTGGGCGTAGCGGACAGAATGTCGTGATGGTAAATCCGACGACGCCGGTCGGCGAGCGCGATATCAAGCCGACGCCGAGTGGCCAGATTATTCTGGATTTCCTGCGACGAAAGTTTCCCGCCTACGTCGATACGGGCCTGAACCTGGTCGACGTGGTGGATTGCGCCGAGGGGCACCTGTGGGCGATGGAGAAGGCGCAACCTGGCGAGCGGTATATTCTTGGCGGGGAGAACCTGACGCTGAAGCAAATCCTCGACAAGCTGGGAGCCATCACCGGATTGCCGTCGCCGAAGATCAAGCTGCCCTACGCAGTCGCGCTAGCGACTGGGGTGGTCGACACGCTGGTGGTTGGCAAGATACTGAGGCGCGAACCGCGCGTGACCATCGACGCCGTCCGCATGGGACGAAAGAAGATGTTTGTGACCAGCGCCAAGGCCGAACGCGAACTGGGATGGAATCCGCGGCCGGTGGACGAGGCACTTGGACGTGCGGTGGAGTGGTTCCGGGCGAACGGCTATGTCTAAAGGCAGTTGTCGGTTGTCGGTTGTCAGTTGCCGGTGCGACCGGAGGTGTTGAGCAGCTCCAAACCCGTTGCGGTGATTGTTGCTATGGCGGTGGAAGTAGCACCGCTGTTGGGCAGTTTGAAGCCGCAGCAGGTCGACGGTAGTGATCTGTTCGAGTTGCCGAATGCGGTAATTGCGGTGGGGGGTATTGGAGAGAAATTCGCGCGCCGCGCCGCGGAAGTTGCGATTGAGTACGCGCAACCGAAGCTGTTGCTATCGGCAGGAATTGTGGGTGCCATCTCGCCCAAACTGCAGGTCGGCGATGTCGGCCGGATTCGCGAGGTCGTCGATGTTGCGACCGGCACGAGATATCCGGCCTCTAGTGGTGGTGAATGGGTGCTCGCGACTTCGCAGGACGTCAGCGACGCGGCCGAAAAGCATCAGCTGTTCACGAAGTTTGGCGCCGATGTGGTCGATATGGAAGCTGCCGCCGTGGCGCAGGTGGCCAAGGAGCGCGGACTGCAATTCGCAGCGATCAAGTCGATTTCCGATGACGCGGAATTCGATATGCCGCCCCTCAACCGCTTCATCGATGACGGAAAATTCGATACGCGCCGCTTTCTGGTTTACGTCGCGCTCCACCCGCGTTGGTGGGGTACATTGGGGAAGATCAAGAAGAACAGCGAGATTGCCACAGAGAACCTGTGCGCGGCCGTCCGACATCTAATTGAGAATAGAGGCCAGGGATTAGGGATTAGGGAGTAGGGGCTAGGGGCTAGGGATCAGAAGCATTAGCGCAGGGTTCTTACTAGCCCCTAAACCCTAACCGCTAAACCCCTCGCGACGAAGGAGCGTATGTCGGTCGCCACACAATTCGGGAGCACGATCCGGCAAGAGCCGATCCCTTCGACGATGCTGGCCGCCGTCTATCGGGGCGTTAACGACATCCGGATGGAGACCGTGCCTGTGCCTCAGATCGGCCCCGGCGAGATTCTGGTTCGCGTGCATACGTGCGGCGTCTGCGGGACAGATCTGAAGAAAATCGCCACCGGCTCACACTCTGCTCCCCGCATCTTTGGCCACGAGACGACCGGGGTCATTGCGGCAGTTGGAGACAATGTTACGGAATATGGTATTGGCGACCGGGTGATGGTTTTCCATCACATCCCCTGCCGTGAATGCTATTACTGCCGGCACAAGGTCTTCGCCCAATGTCAGACCTACAAGAAAGTCGGTGTCACGGCCGGCTACGAAGCCAGCGGTGGAGGGTTCTCAGAGTATGTCCGGGTGATGGATTGGATTGTCGCGCGGAAGGGCGTGGTGCGCATTGCGGATGGGGTTTCGTTCGAGCAGGCATCATTTATCGAACCTGTGAACACTTGTATGAAAGGAATTGAAACGCTTGGACTTACGGCTGGCGAAACCGTCTTGGTGATGGGCCAGGGGCCGATCGGAATCATCCTCGCGGTATTGGCCCGGGGCCGCGGCACGCGGGTCGTCACTTCCGATTTGCTTCCCCAGAGGCATACAATAGCTAAGGCGTTTGGTCTCGAAGAAAACATCGATGCTTCCACCTCTGATACCGTACGAGCCATCAAAGAAATAACGGAGGGTCGAGGGGCAGATGCCGTCATTCTGGCAGTAGCGGGTAATAGCTTGATCCAGCCGGCGATGGAAGCGACGCGTCCGGGAGGACGAGTATTGCTGTTTGCGCAAACCCAGCACGGAGAGGCCACGATTGACCCCGCAGCGGTTTGCGTCGATGAGAAGAGCCTGTTGGGTTCTTATAGCGCTTCTGTGGATTTGCAGGACGAGTCAGCACACTTTGTGCTGAGCAGGGAAATGGACCTGGAGCGGCTGATCAGCCATCGTTTTCCGCTGGCGAAATCAGTCGAGGCCTTGAGTCTGGCGGCCCATCCCAAGCCGGACTCGATGAAAATAGTGATTCAACCGGGCCACGAATGGAAGGACCAGTAGAGTGAAGGGACAAATGACAGCGGCAGTCCTCTATGGCAAAGAGGACGTCAAGATCGAGCAGGTGCCAATTCCCAAGCTGGATGAAGGGGAAGTGCTGGTCAAGGTCCAAGTGGCCCTGACCTGCGGTACCGATCTGAAGGTATATCAGCGGGGCTACCACGCCCGCATGATTGTGCCTCCAGCGCTGTTTGGTCATGAGTTGGCTGGTGTGGTCGAGGAGATTGGTCCCAACGTCAAGGGATTCAGGAAGGGAATGCGCGTGGTGGCGCTGAATTCGGCGCCCTGCGGCATGTGCTTTTACTGCTCCAAGCACCAGGAAAATCTTTGCGACGATCTGCTGTTCAATAACGGAGCTTATGCCGAGTACATTCGCATCCCGCGCCGCATTGTTGACACCAACATGCTGGCCATTCCCAAGCATGTGAGCTTTGAAGAGGCCGCAATGGTGGAACCGCTGGCCTGCGTGCTGCGCGGCCTGCACGAAACCAAAATGGAGATTGGGGACACGGTAGCCGTGATTGGCGCCGGCCCCATCGGTCTGATGTTTGTGCAGGTGGCGAAGCTGATCGGCTGTAATGTGATTTCCGTGGTGAAACGGGATTCGCAGGTCGCCGGAGCCCGGCGTGTCGGCGCCGATAGCACGGTCCAGATTATGGCTGTGGACGATCCGGTAAAGGCGGTCCGTAAGCTGACGCACGATGGGCGTGGCTGCGATGTTGTGGTCGAGGCAGTCGGACGTCCGCAGGCGTGGGAGTGGTCCATCGACATGGCGCGCAAAGGCGGCACGGTGAACTTCTTTGGCGGTTGCGCTAACGGCACCACGGTTGCGTTGGATACCCAGCGGCTGCACTATAACGAGCTAACCCTGAAGGCCACTTTCCATCACACGCCGGAAACCGTGCGCAAGGCGTTCTCTCTGATTTGCGAACGGAAGATCAAAGGCACGGACTACATTACCGGCGAAGCGCCGTTGTCACGGCTGCAACAGGTTTTGCGGCACATGCTGAACCGCAACGGCGACATCAAGACGGCCATCATTCCGGGTACGTAAACGGTCGTCGGTCGTTCACAGGCAAGACAGTCGAATGGATATGCACTTCGCCACCTAGAGAGACTGGCACTTCTCCTGAGATTTGTTCTCTGCGCTAGATTTCGAAAAACCACCTCCGGGCATTGACGCCCACGGCAGTACAAGCTCTCCCTCCAACCGGATTAAATTTAACAACTTAGGCCGTAAGGTGGAATTAATTTGACTTCCTGCCGGCAAAAGTGGAAAAGCGTAGGACAGCACTGGAACGATTCTTGGCGGCGGCAAGTTCGTTCAAGGAATTGTTTTCCGCCGCGCTGATCGGTCGTCGCTGCGAAGGGCCGATCATGCACCGCAATGTGGGACCTAGATCGTCACAACTACGCAAGGAACTTTAGATCACAGGGACGGGAGTCACACAACCCATGGCAAGTGCAAAGCGTGCCCATAGTTCAGCAGTCGTCCGGCTGGCAGTCCATTTCGGATTCGTGGTTCTTCTCTTGACTTCGATCGCAGCGCAGGCGCAGACCTACACCGTGCTGCACGTCTTCACCGGACACGACGGAAGCGAGCCGGAAACGGCCTTGACGCTGGACCGCGCCGGCAATCTTTACGGCACAACCCGCTTTGGCGGAGCCGGTTACGGCACCGTCTTCAAGCTCTCGCGCGCCGGCTCGGGCTGGATTCTAAGCACCATCTACACCTTCCAGGATGGCGCTGATGGTGCTTATCCAGGCTCGCGGCTGGTCTTCGGGCCGGACGGAACGCTTTACGGCACCGCCGGCGGTGGTTCGGGAAGTGCAGGCGTGGTATATAACCTCCGTCCACAACCCAACGCCTGCACCACCGCGCTGTGCCCATGGCAGGAGACCGTCATCTACACTTTCAGCGGCGGAGCTGACGGCGGATATCCCGGAACCGGTGCTCTGACCTTCGACTCGGCCGGCAACCTCTACGGCACTGGCGGGGGCGGCGGGTTGAGCTGCGAGCACGGAGGCTGCGGCGTGGTATACAAGCTCACCCGATCCGGTGGAAGCTGGACGGAAAGCGTACTGTACGATTTCACCGGCGGCAGCGATGGACAAACGCCGAACGCGGGCGTCACGTTCAACATCGCCGGGAACCTGTACGGTACGACCCTCTACGGCGGCGCGAACAGTCAGGGCACGGTCTATGAGTTAACTCCTTCGCAATCCGGCTGGACCGAAACCACGTTGCATGCCTTCGGCGCTGGCAGCGATGGCTACACGGCCTTCGGCGGCGTCATCTTCGACATCCACGGCAATATGTATGGCGCCACTTATAACGGCGGCGCAGGCAACCCTGCGGGCGGCACGGTGTACAAGCTGCAGCCTTCGGGCGGTGGCTGGAACTACAGCATCGTCGACAACCTGGCCGGGTTCGCCGGTCCGTCCGATGACTTGGCTCTGGACAATGTGGGCAATCTTTATGGCACAGTCGGCATCGATAGCAACGGCCTGGGCAACGTTTTCGAGCTAACTCCCTCAGGCGAGAGTTGGGCGTACGCCGTGGTCCATGAATTTCCCGATGAAGACAATGGCGCGGAACCGATTGGCGGCGTAGTGCTCGACGCGAGCCGCAATATTTACGGTACCGCCAGCGTTGGTGGAGGCGGCAATGGCAGCGGACAAGGCGTGGTTTTTGAGATCGCCCCGTAAGAGCCGCGGAGAGTCATCATGGGCTGATGATCAGTAACGGGCAGTGGTCCGCGCTGACCTGTCAGCCCACGACACACGCCAATCATCCTCTGTACAATTCTATTGATGTCTTCTGTTCCTGCCGATAATCAGGTGCATTTCGCGGCGTCGGAACTTCCCGGCTGGCGGGCTTTGCCGCCGGAGTACGCCATTCCCGAACGCGCGCCTACACTGGCTGAAGCGCAGCAATACTGCGCCCGGCTGGCCCATTCGCATTACGAAAACTTCTCGGTCGTCACCTGGTTTTTGCCCAAGCATCTTCATCAGCATTTCTACAACGTCTATGCATATTGCCGGATCTCCGACGATCTGGGCGACGAGGTGGGGGATCCGCAACAGGCACTGGCATTGCTGGATGAATGGGAAGCAGAGCTGAATGCGACGTATCTGAGCTTGGTTGAGCCGGCGCCGGTTGATGTCCGGCGCGAGGTGGAGAAACTTGAGGCCGAATTTCCCTCGCCAAATAAGGTCAGCCCGCGACATCCGGTCTTCATCGCTCTGCGCGAGACGATCCGCGAGTTCGATATCCCACGCGAGCCATTTGCTGACCTGCTGACTGCGTTTCGCCAGGACCAGACGGTCACGCGCTATCCCACGTTCGAGGGCGTGCTCGGCTATTGCAAGAACTCGGCGAACCCCGTGGGCCATCTGGTGCTGTATTTCTGCGGCTATCGCGATGCCGAGCGGCAGCAGTTGTCCGACTATACCTGCACCGCGCTGCAGCTAGCTAATTTCTGGCAGGACATCGCAGTCGACTACGGCAAGGGGCGAATTTATCTGCCGCTGGAGAGCCTGGCGAAGTTTGGCGTGGCGGAGGGCGATATCGCGGATCGCCGTGCGACGCCGCAATTCCGCGAGATGATGAAGTTCGAAGTGGGTCGGGCGCGCGACTGGTTCCGGATGGGATTGCCGTTGGCTGGCAAAGTGGACAAGCATCTCGCCATCGATATCGAGTTGTTCAGCCGCGGCGGGCTCGAAATTCTGGATGCCATTGAGCGACAGGATTACGACGTTCTGACGCGCCGGCCGGCGATCTCCAAAGCGCGCAAGCTGTGGCTGGTGGCGCGTGCGCTTGTGGGAAAGATCCTGTGAGCGAACACCCGCTACAGTTGCGGGCGGCGTACAGCGTTTGCCGGCACATCGCGCGCTCCGCCGCCAAGAACTTCTACTACGGCTTCCTGCTTCTGCCTCACCGCAAACGCAATGCCTTGTCGGCGGTGTATGCCTTCATGCGCCACGCCGACGATATCTCCGACGACCCTTCGATTCCGGCGGAACAACGGCGCGCGAAGCTGGACGAGTGGATGGACGCGCTGCGGCGCGTGGTGGAGGGCGAGCGCACCGACGATCCCGTCCTGTTCGCGCTGGCTGATTCGCAGAAGCACTTCAACATCCCGCTCGATCTGCTGGAAAAGCTGGTGCATGGGACGGAGATGGACGTTCCAGCCGCTGCCGATGGCCAGGTCCCACAGTTGCAATATGAGAACTTCGATCAGCTTTACGACTACTGCTATCACGTGGCGTCGGTCGTTGGCCTGTGTTGCATCCGAATCTTCGGCTATCGCGATCCGCGGGCGGAGAAGCTGGCGGAAGAAGTTGGGGTCGCATTTCAGCTCACCAATATTCTTCGCGATGTCAAAGAGGACGCCGGATTGGGACGGGTTTACCTCCCGCGAGAAGACTTTGCGCGCTTTGGAATCGACGTTCACGCACTGACGAATGGATCGGCGCCGGCGTCACTGCGGCCGCTGCTGGAGTTTGAGGCGGAGCGAGCGCAAGGATTCTATCGCGCGGCGGAAGAGTTGTTGCCTCTCGTCAATGACGAGAGCCGAGCCGCTCTGTGGACGCTGGTAGAGATTTACCGGCGACTACTGGAGCGGATCATCGCCCGCAACTACGACGTGTTTTCAGAGAGAGTAAGCCTTAGCTCGTCGGAGAAACTCGGGGTGATGGCAAAGGGGTTCTGGCGTTTCCGATGAATGCGGGTAATGGCGATTCACGGAGTCGCAGCGTCGCTATCATCGGCGGCGGACTGGCGGGGCTGTCGGCGGGCAGCGCGCTGGCCGAGGCGGGATATCGCGTCGAACTGTTCGAGCGCCGTCCTTACCTGGGTGGGCGGGCTTCGTCGTACGAGTTGCCCGGCACCGGCGAAGTGGTGGACAACTGCCAGCATGTGCTGCTGGGCTGCTGTACCAATCTCATCGACTTCTATCGCCGGCTTGGAGTGGAGCAGCAAATCCGCTGGTATGACGAGATCACGTTTATCCTGCCCGGTGGCAAGTCGTCGGTGCTGAAGCCGGGAGCGCTGCCGGCGCCGTTTCATGCCGCGCCGTCGCTGCTCGACTCGAACGTACTTGATGTGACGGACAAGCTGGGTATTGCGCGAGCCATGCTGGCGCTGATCCCCGCACTGCCTAAGGATGATGGCGAGAATTTTCAGGCTTGGCTGAAGCGTCACGGGCAGACGAAGCAAGCGATTGAGCGGTTCTGGGCGCCGGTGCTGGTGAGCGCGCTGAACGACGATCTCGATCGTATCTCCGTTCCTTATGCGGCGCTGGTGTTTCGCGATTCGTTCCTGAAGTCGGCGGAAGCGGGCCGCATGGGTATCCCGGCGGTGCCGTTGTCTGATCTGTATGGTACGGCCGCGGGGTACATCGAAGCCCGCGGCGGCAAAGTGCATCTGCGGGCGGCGGTCGATTCGTTTCAAACTGACAACGAGGGTGTGCAGTTGTGCGTCGGCGGCGAAGAGGCGCGCGCCGACTATGCAGTGCTGGCGACGCCGTTTAACGGCGTCGAAAAGCTGCTGCCTGGAACGCCCGAGACGGAATCGCTGCGACGGAACGCCAGCAGCCTTCAAAGCTCGCCCATCACCGGGATTCATCTGTGGTTCGATCGCGAGATCACTCCGCTGGAACATGCCGTGCTGCTGGAGCGGACCATCCAGTGGATGTTTCACAAGTCGAAGATTCTGGCGGCCCGCAGGAGTTCAGCCGAGCAGGGAAGCTACCTCGAGCTGGTGGTCAGCTCCTCGAAGACGCTGGTGGACAAGCCGCGGCAGGAGATCATCGATCTTGCGGTACGCGAGCTGGCGGAGTATTTCCCGATTGTACGCGAGGCCAAGCTGACCAAAGCCACCGTGATCAAAGAAGTGCACGCGACGTTTTCACCTTCTCCGGGAAGCGATGCGTTCCGGCCGTCGCACAGAACTCCGTGGCCGAGATTGTTTCTGGCGGGCGATTGGACTGCGACTGGCTGGCCGGCCACGATGGAGGGGGCCGTGCGCAGCGGCTATGGCGCAGCCGAGACGCTGAGCAATCAGAAATTCCTGGTACCCGATCTGCCGGCAAGGGGATTGATGAAGTTGTTGGGATGAAGAATCGAGAGCTGCACCAAGTTCACCAGTTGGTGCTAGAATAGCTTCAGGCATTGAGATGAAACGCGCAACCGTAACCATTCCGGACGATCTGGCCGACGCCCTTGAAAGCTATGCACGTGACCAGGAAGCGCGCCCCACGCTGACCGTTGTCGTTCAAGCCGCCCTGCGACAGTTTTTGGCTCACCGGGGCTATTTGCGACCGCGGGGTCCCTTTCATATCACGCCGGCAAAGCGGGGAAGCGGTTTGAGAGATGTTAGCCAGGAACACGATCGATATCTTACTGAGCGATGAGGCGCTCCGTCCTAGCCGATACTGGGCCTCTTTACGCAGCTCTTGATCGTGACGATGCCTACCATCACCGTGCTCGGCGAGAGATCAAGCAGTTCGCTCAAGAGAAGCGCAACGTAGTTGTCGCCAGTCCCACTCTCCTTGAGGCACATCGCCTGGTGCTTCGCAGGCTGGGCCAGGAGCTGGCATCCGCCTGGCTGGATGAGGTTCTGAAGACCGGCTCTCTGATTAATCCGTCGCTGGAAGATTACTGGGAGGGGGTCATGAGGCTCTCGGCTCTACCGGACCAATCCATTACGCTATTCGACGCTACTTTAGCTGCACTCGCATCGAGGCTGGGGATGGAAATTTGGACTTATGACCATCACTTCGACGTCATGCGTGCCCGAGTGTGGCGAGCGTGACTCATCCGCCGCGACAATCCAATTCCAGCAGCCGGAAAAGCAGGTCCCTCCACTCCGCTTCGCTCCGGTCGGGATGACACGGTTCGGACTGAAGTCCTCGGTCGGGATGACACGGTTAGAGAGGGATGTGCGCAGCGGTGGAAGAGCAGGTCCCTCCACTCCGCTTCGCTCCGGTCGGGATGACACCTCGGGGGGCCAGCCGCCGCATGATCTCCACGCCTACGCCGTGGCGGCGACGAGCTTTGACGGCTCCTCATTGAAGCGCACCGACACCAGCTTCGACACGCCTGGCTCCTGCATAGTGACGCCGTAGAGCACGGGCGCCATGCTCATCGTTTTCTTGCTGTGGGTGATAATGATGAACTGGGTTTGCAGGCTCATCTCAGCTACCAGTTCGGTGAAGCGGCCAATGTTGGCTTCGTCCAGCGGAGCATCCACCTCGTCGAGAATGCAGAACGGGCTGGGCTGATACTGGAAGATGCCGACCAGCAGCGCCAGTGCGGTAAGGGCCTTCTCGCCACCGGAGAGCAGCAACACATTCTGTAGCTTCTTACCCGGAGGCGAGGCGACCACGTCGATGCCGCTCTCCATCGAGTTTTCCAGATCGGTGAGGCGCATGAAACCCTGGCCGCCGCCGAAGAGTTTGCTGAAGGTACGGGCAAAATTTTCGTTGATGACGTTGAAGGCCTCTTCGAATTTCTGCCGAGAAATAGTGTCGATCTCTTTGATTGTGTTCAGGGTGTTCTCGATGGACTGCAGAAGGTCCTGCCGCTGCGTCTCGAGGAACTCGTGACGTTGCGCCGTCTCCTTGTATTCCTCCAGCGCCATCATGTTCACCGGCCCCATATTCTCCAACCGGGTACGCATCTCGCGATAGAGGTTGTCCTCATTCACCAGTTCCTCGCCGGCAAGATGGGGCAGCGACTGGTCAGCCAGAAGTTCATCGCGCTGCTGGCTTAGCTCCTGAACACAGGTTTCGGCCATGTGCTGAAGGTCCGATTCCACGCGTGCCTGCACGGCGGAGAGTTCACCACGGCGGTCGCGGGCGGCATCCAGCGCCTCACGGGCCGTCTTCAGCGCCTCTTCCAGTTCGACGATGCGAATGCGAACAGCTTGTAATTCCTCTTGCAACTCGCGATCACGCTGTTGAGCGATTTCACGTTCGGCACTCCATTCGACGACTTGCTCGGCCAAGCGAACGTTTTCGGATTCGCGCTGCTGTTTTTCCGCGGCCGCGGACTGAAGCTGCGACTCCAGTTTGGAGAGATGGCCCGACACTTCCGCCAGCATCGCCTCAATGCGCTGGACTGTGAGCATCGCACCGCGACGGCGTTCTTCCAAGGTCGCGACGTTAGCACGGACCTCGCTGGCGAGGTGGGCCGCTTCATCGCGCCGCTGGCGCAGCGCTTCCAGGCTGCCCTGCGCGGTTTGCATCTCGGCATCCAGAGCGCGCTGCTTCTCCTCCTGCCGGAAGAGGTCCCCGAGTTGCTCGGTTATGAAAGCTTCGCTCTCGCTATGTTCTTCGCCGACGCGCTGGAGTTCGTTTTCGTAGGTGGTGAGCCGCTCCCGCACGCGCGTCATTTCGCTTTCCAGTTGGCGTAGCGTGTGTTCGGAGGTCATGGCCTGGCGCTCGGATTCGCGCTTCTCGTCTTCGAGACGCTGTAACAGGCCAGTGAGTTCGGCTATATCACGCCCCACCGTTGCGATATAGGCTTCTTTCTCGCCGATAGCGCGCTCGAGTTCGCCCATTTGCAGCAGTACTTCGCGCAGTTCGCGCTTCATTGACAGAGGACCCTGGCTGCGCTGCTTGCCGCCAGTGACGGTGACGTTATGGAAGCACTCGCCCGACTGTGAGAGGAAGAAGGCATCCGGGTTTTCCAGAGCGAGGCTGCGCCCTACTTCGGGGTCGGGCACGATGTAGCCGTTACCCAGTTTCGGCAGAATCACTTCCAACGACTTGCCAAAGCCGTCGAGCACACGAATGCAGTTCTTGAGGGGAACGACGGTATCGGCGTGAGAGACGTGATGCATCGACTCGTTGAAATCGAAAGAGAACTTGGCCTGCGAATCCTCGGGATGAACCAAAAAGGTGGCCCGGCCATCGACGTCGGTGCGCAGCAGGCGCAGGCCTTCGTCGGCGGCGTCCCAGGACTTCACCACAATGAAGTTCAGTTCGTCGCGCAGGAAGTCGTCAACCACATGCTCGTAGCGATCTTCAACTTCAAGGAAGTCGGCGAGAACGCCCGCGGGCGCGCGTCCGCCTTGCAATGCACCGGAGGTGAAGAGCTTGCGAACCGACTCAGTGGCATAGCCGTGATCCGTAATGACGGCTTCGAGCGAGCCTTTCTTGCCCATCAGCGAGGCGTATTCGCCACGCATCGAATCGAGATGACGTTTGGCATCGGTCTCAGCGGCTCGCTTGACTTCCAGTTGGTCCCGCGTGCCGGCGATCTGTGCGGTGAGGGCAGCGATACATTGCGAGGCTGTCTCGAACTCCAGTCCCAGCTGACCGCGCTGTCCGCCGAAGCTTTCGAGTTGCAGCTGAGCGGCGGAGGCTTCGCCCAGTAGCCGCTGAGAATCTCGATCAAGGGCGACGATTCGTTCCTCAGCCTGAGTTATGCGATTGCGTACGGCAGAAGCCGCGGACACGGTCTGCAGAATGGCGTCACGGCATACCTCCTGCTGGCGCTCAACTTCGACGAGAGACGCCGAGGTTGCAGAGGCTTCCTGTTGCCGCTGTTGCAGTTCTTGCTGAGCGTTCGCCACATCGGCATTGGCCGAGTCGAGGGTAGCGCGATCGGTTTCCAGTTCCTGCTGCAACCGGGCTGCGCGTTCCTGGGTGTTGGCAATCTCAGCTTGCGCTCCGGCGGAGCGGGCGTCGAGTTCGGCGCAGCGTTCTTCGTTGGTGCGACGTCGAGCAGCGGCACGATCGAGATCGAGCGCGAGCGAGTGTGAGCTTTTCGCGATTCTCCTGGCCTTCGCGCTCGATGGTGTAGCCACGCTGGGTGCGCTCGGCGTGCTCGTCTTCCATATGCTGTACGGCTTCGCTCTGGCCGTGAATTTCGTCAGCGATTTCGTGGAGTTGCTGCTCGAGCGAGGTCGCTTCGGTGTCGAGTTGCGCGAACTTGCTGGCCAGAACGATGCGCAGCTTCTCGCGCATTTCGTCGCGGAGCTTGGCGTAACGCTCTGCCTTCGATGCCTGGCGCTTCAGCGAGTTCATCTGGCGCGTGACCTCGTCGAAGATGTCGTTGATGCGCGCCAGGTTGAGCTTGGCGTCTTCCAGACGCGCTTCGGCCAGCCGCTTGCGAGATTTGTACTTGGTAATGCCGGCGGCTTCTTCGATGATGGCGCGGCGATCGGTGGGCTTGCTGCTGAGGATCTGCCCGATGCGGCCCTGCTCGATGATGGCGTAGGACTCGGGTCCGAGGCCGGTGCCCATGAAGATGTCCTGGATGTCGCGCAGGCGGCAGAGCTTGCCGTTCAGCAGATATTCGCTTTCGCCGGAGCGGAAGAGGCGACGCGTGATCTGGATCTCACCGGCCTTGAAGGTGCGCTTGAATTTGCGGCGTCGGATCTTGAGCACGACATCTTTTTTCTCCCACCCGCTCGCTGAAGCGTCGGGAAGGGTGGGGCACCCCGTTAAGTCGGTGGGCTGAGCGGCAGACTCCATCGGAGAATTAGGCGCCGCTTCTTCATCGCTCTGGCCCGGACGAACTTCCTCGGAGTAGCGCTCGGCATCGTCGGCACGAGCGGTGCGCAGAGCGGACTCGTCCCAGTCGTCTTCGGACTGGGGCATGTCGTCCTGGATGTCAATCTCGGGCTCGGCGACGTCGCCGTAGACTTGGGGGTCGACGAGGGTGAGCGAGACCTCGGCCATGCCGGTGGGCTTGCGTTCGCGAGTGCCGGCGAAGATGACGTCCTGCATATGCACGCCGCGAAGCAGCCGCGCGGATTGCTCGCCCAGCACCCAGGAGATGGCGTCCGAGATGTTCGACTTGCCACAGCCGTTGGGACCGACGATGGCAGTGATGCCGTCGCCCTGGAAGCGGAGGTCGGTGCGGTCACAGAACGACTTGAAGCCGAGGATTTGAAGCTTCTTCAGTTTCAGCAATTCGTACTCCTTAAGCGGCAAGCAGCAAAGCCTTCGTGCTGGGTCACGTCGAAACCCATGTCGCGGACACACTTTTTCGTCCGAAACAACCCAACTTTACTTCTGAAAGCTGGGAGGGGTCAAGATACAAAACGCAATATCTTGTGGCCCTCCTGTGCAAAACACAGCATCTTGCACCATGCTTGCAACAAATGCCCAAATTTTGGGATGTGGTGAGGAAAGACTACGAGACGGAAATTGCACCAGAGTACTGCAAGTTTAGAAGCTGACCTCGCCTGCTTCAAGCCCAATTCCGGGGGAGTATCCGCGCGATTACGGCCTCGCCACCACCGCCCTCGCTGCTCCCATACATCGTGGCACGGTGCGCACCAGCGTCGCATTCACCAGAATCGAAAGCAGCGACGCCGCCAGCGTCGCGTGGTAAAACTCATCGCCCAGCAAGCCGTTGGCGTGCGCCACCTGCACCAGGATGAACGAGAACTCGCCAATCTGCGTCAGCCCGGTGCCAACCAGCACCGCCGTCCGCCAGGGATAGCGAAACAGCTTCGTCACGCCGGTCCACACCACGAACTTCCCTATCACGACCAAGCCCAGAATCGCCAGCAGCAGCACGGGCTCGCGCAACACCGCTCGCGGATTGATCAGTACTCCCACCGTGACGAAGAACAGCGCCACGAAAGCATCGCGCAGGGGCAGCATTTGCTCCAGCGCGCGATGCGCATATTCCGACGCGCTGATGATCAGCCCCGCCGCGAACGCCCCCAGCGCCAGCGACAACCCAACCGCTTCGGTTAGCGCCGCCGTCCCCAGGCAGATCGCCAGGATCACCAGCAGGAACAGCTCTCTGTTCTCCGACCGCGCCACCTGTGCCAGCCAGCGCGGCACCAGGTAGACCGCGAGGAAGCCTAGCGGCGCCAGGATCAGCGCGGCCTTCCCTAGCGCCAGCGCCACTCCCAGCAGGTGGTGCGGCGACAAGCTGGCCAGCGTCGGCATCAGGATCGTCAGGGCCACGACGATGAGATCTTCCACCAGCGTGATCGCGATCATCACCTTGCCGTGCTCCGACTGTAGTTGCCCGCTGTCCATCAGCAGCCGCGACAGCACCATCGTACTGGCCACCGAGATGATCATCCCCACCACCAGGCCGCGCACCGCGCCCCAGCCCAGCAGCGCGCCCACGCCCTCGCCCAGCAGCGACAGCAGCACCACGCCCAGCGGCGCACCCAGCAGCGACACCCACTTCACCTTCAGCAGTTCCGCTACCGAGAATTCCAGCCCGATGGAGAACATCAGGAAGACGACGCCTACCTCGGCGACAATCTGGAAGGTGTGCGCCTCGCGCACCGCCGGCCCAGGCGTGAACGGGCTGAAGAGGATGCCCGCCAGCACGTAGCCCAGGATGAGCGGTTGCCGCAGCCGCCACGCCAGCGCCCCGCCCAGAATGGCGGCGATGAAGACATACGACAGTTCTTTGAAGATGACGGAATGTTCGGCCATGCTCCCCGCGCCATCGAAAGGCTAATTCGGTATCGTAGACGAAATGCTGGAGACAGGCATGGTGAATCGCAGGTTTCTGATCGAAGGTCCCTTCCCTTTCAAGATTACGAAGCTGCCAAAATGTATTGGCGTTCCCGGAACGAGAACTCACGCGGGCCGCAGGTTTCGGGAGCGCGGTTTGTATCAGGGCACGAGTTTACTCGTGCCGACAAGTTCCCCAAGCAAACCCCAGCCGGCTTCAGCCGGCGGCAGGGCACGCCTTCACAGGCTGCTGAAAACTCGCCTCTGGAGTGTTTTGTAACAGGGCCGGGACGATAGGGCTTTGTATCAGGGCACGAGTTTACTCGTGCCGACAAGTTCCCCAAGTAAACCCCAGCCGGCTTCAGCCGGCGGCAAGGCACGCCTTCACAGGCTGCTGAAAACTCGCCTCTGGAATGTATTGAAGCACCCCGGCGCGAGAATTTCGGGGTGGAAGAAATCCTTGAACACCGATGAAACCAGCCGCGCAGCCGGGGTCCCCAAGCCGCGCCGCCCTTGCGCGGATTGGGGTGGAGGAGCGGCGGCACTGAAGTTAGCCCAGGGCGGAAGCCCTGGGTGAGCTGACCTATCAATCCCGAGCCGGCTTCAGCCGGCGACACTCTATTGATCGGCTTCCCACCCAGTCCGCAAGTTCAACGGACGAGGATAGGACATCCGGCGAGAGAACTCGTGCACCCTCGCCAAAGGACGGCGAGAAGGATGGGGCACCCCAATTTCCGGGTACTCGGCAGCCCAGGGAGACACTAATAAGCTAGTTCTTCGAAGGAGGACGGCCGCGCGGGCTGGGGTTGGGATTGAAGGCTTAGCAGGCGCGATCAGAAGAGAACCAGTGCCGTAGGCACGATATAGCTTGAAAAAACCAGTGCCGTAAGTGTCTGCGTCGTAGCTGTGCCGCCGCTCCGCGGCTCAATTATTTTTTCCACTTCACCGCGGGCTGGAACGAGGCTGTTACAAAACGCCGTTCGCGGTTGCATCGGTGGAACAAGCCGCAACGAAAGGAGCGCCGTAGGCGCGAAATAGTCTAGCCCAGCACGGAGCCGAAGGCGGAGTGCTGGGTAGCGCGGGAAGAATTCGCCGAGTCCCGTAGGGACGGCACAGTTTTAGCCCAGCCTTTCAAGGCTGGGTGGGCATGCTTAAAACCACCCGGGTCCC
>CAWIEG010000008.1:0-75449 GCA_963835125.1 uncultured Acidobacteriaceae bacterium
CAGTGGAGGTTCGATACCGGCGGGCTCATGGTTCCGGCGATGAACACCGCCTTGAACCCGGCGGCGGTCATGATGCGCGCACCGGTCAGGTCATCGAAGCTGTCCACCTCCAGCTTGCTGCCTTTGGTCATCGCGCCGAAAACTGCGAAATAGATATCCGCATCGGGGTAGCGTTCGCGGACCTGGCGGGTGATGAACCCGACCACGTCGGCGTGCTTGACCTCGAAGTCGCAGATGATCGCCGTGGGCTGTTGCCAGGCCTGATCGGCAGCCGAGGAGCGTCATCCAGGCTGATCTCATCGCGGGTCTTCTGGCGTTTGAAGTAGCCCACTGGGCAACGCCCGAACACGGCGGAGGACAGGAACGTCGCCATCACCAGGCCTCGTTGATGCCGAAGCACGCATCGGCCTCCAGCCGCCATCCCAGGTTCTTGATCTAACTGGCCCAGCCGTTCGATGCCCAGCCCGAAGGTGTCCCACGTCAGGTCCAGCAACTCGCCCGGCCGCGGGTTCGGCAACGAGAACAGCCTGATGTGAGGGTTGCCGAACGGCGCGGTCGGCACCGTCAAGCTGAACTCCGGACCGATGACGCTGCCGTGAGCAGCCGCCCGCGTCGTGCGAACGACGTGCCCAGTGGCGGCCCTGGCGGTCCCGCCTGCCGCATCGCCGACCGCGTAGTGAACTGCCGCAACGACATCGTCTTCGACCGGCAAGCGCTCATAGGCCTCACCGACCAGATCGCCAGGCGCGATGTCCTCCTCGGCGACTCCCAGCGGGCCGCGGCCATAGGCGAGAGCCAGCAGCATGAGGCTGGAAACGGCGGTGGTGAACCTGCGCCCCGACCCCGTCCATGTCTCCCAGGCGTTGATCGACGTGCCGCCGATCGACGTCTGATGGCCAGTCTCGGTGTTGTACCGGGCTGCGGCCTGATCCTGCGACAGCCCGCACGCGTAGCGGTACGCCTGAAGGCACGGCACGTCGCGGTGACGGCTCATCAGCTCGGCGGCGGCCCGCTTGACCGATTGGTACTCCTGCCATAGCACCCGCCCCTCACGTGCCAGCTCACGACCCCGCGCCTGCGGGCTGACCGAATCATGCGCACGGACGCTCACCTGCGCCACCTCGCCTTTGGCAAATCGTCCGCATCTTGACTCTCTGACGACGGCCCGATACAGGGCAAGGTTACCCATCCAAATGGGCAAACGAGTCTCGTTGTCGTAGATCAGCAGGCCAGCGCCACCCACGAACCTGACTGATGACGAGCCGTGCAACAGGTGTGCCGCCACGTGCCAGGGCGGCATGCTACCGGCATCAGACCTTACCGCGTTGGTCGCGACGGGGAGGCACGTCATATGGGACGGGCGGCGGCAAGCCGGGGCGAGATCAGGGCGGCGCTGGACGGGCTAAACTGCACCGGGGTTCGGCGTGCTGGCCGCCGTGGACGGCATGTACACCGCGCGGCGCCTGGACGGGAAGGGCGTCCCCCCTGACCGATCCCCTCCCGAAGGGCTGCGGCTGCGGATCCAGGCTGACTACGCGGCGATGCCGGTCTCGAGGGACCTGCCGTGACCGGGGCGGGACCGGCCCCGTCGCTCCGGAGCACGACCGGGACGTGCCTGGATTCGAGATGGCGGACCCGCCGCCGTCCATGACCTGCACCCTGGAACGGGACCACCGGGTGGGCACCGCATCCGGGTGCCCGGCGTGCCTGCGGCTGACGGCGCCGTGCGCCGCGCGACCGTGCTCAGCGGCCCGGCCCGGCCAGGCGTGGAGGGGCACGCGCGTGAGATACCGCGCGGCCAAGCCCGGGGTCCGGTCGGGGCTCGCGCCGCCGGGGCAGCCTGGCGCCGCCAGAACCCGGGGCGCACGGCGAGGATCTGGTCGCCGCGATCGGGTGCCAGGTCCACCCGGACTACGGCGTCGTCCTCGTGCGCGCTGCTGTTCGCGGCCGACCGGCACCAGCGCCCGGGTGATCACCGGAGCCACCGGGAACGCCGCACCGGGACAAGGGCCAGCGTGAGCCGCCCGGCGCTCCGGCTGGCCGCCGGGGAGCCCGGCCAGGTACCGCGCCTGCTGGCGTTCCGCGCCGCGCACCCCGGCGTGATCGTCGGAGCAGGCGAGTTCGGGACCTGGCAGGCCCTGATCCCCGCACCGGACGGCGAGACCGTCGTCAGCCGGCACCGGCTCTGCGAGCTGCTCGACCGGCTCTTCAAAGACCAAAACCCAATTGGAGTTTCCTTAGCCGACCGGCTGACGGCTGATAAAAAGAGGCGGCCCTGGTGAGGCCGCCTTGAGTGCGAGTTCGCTTCCCTGCTGACTAGCGGTGCCCGCCACCACCGCCGCCGTGACCGCCTCCGCCGCCACTATGGCCACCACCGCCCCCGCCGTGGTAACCACCTCCGCTGCTGGAGTGGGAGCTACCACCGCCTGAAGCGTGCGGTGCGGAGTACGATCCTGCGCTCCGGCCACCATACGACGGGGCCGATCCGTAGTTGCGCGCCGTGTAGGTCGGAGACGACCCATTGCTGCGCCCAGCGGAGTAGCCCTGCGTCGAGCTACCGTAGCTACGTCCCGAGTTATAGCTTGGGCTGGACGAATATCCACGGCTGCCGGCACCGCTGTAGCTCGAATGACCGGCTCCATAGGCTCCGGACGCCGAGTACGACGGCGCAGCGTGATAGGAGTAGTTAGCCGGCGGCCGCGGCACTGAGGACGCCGAGCCATGTCCGGACGACGACGAATTGCCGCTATGCGAGCCGCTTTGCGAATTGCCCGCCGCCGGCGCTGATTGGTGCGAAGGAGCCGCCGACTGAGGCGTTACCGAGTGGCCAGGCGTATACGGCTGCGATGCCCGCGGCGCGGTCGAGTTGTTTACGCCGTTCCGCTGATTATTGGCCGTTGTGGCGTTATGGCCGTAGGCCGAGTTTGCCGTGTTGCCGTTCGGCCGGGCAAAGCTGTCATTGCTGGTTGGCGGACGTGGAACGTTGTGCGACTGCGTCCCGTTGCTGGAGCCCACGTTGTTCGATCCTCCGGCTGACGGCGGCCGCGGAACGTTATGGGTTGCCGGATTGCTGGGAACATTGGCGCGCGCCTCGGTTTGCGCTCCCGCAGAACTGTGCTCGGCTGCGCCGGGTGCTGTCGTGTTGTGCGCGCCCGTGTTGGCTCCATTGACCCCGTTGTGGGCTGCATTCGCAGAGGTCCCAACATTCGCAGCGCCGTGCGCGGTCGCGTTCCCATTCGAGTTCGAATTGCTGTGCGCCGTCGCCGACTGAGCACTGTTGAAGCTGGCAGCCCGCGCCGGAGGCGTCGCACGAGTCACGACTGAACGATTGGCTGAGGCCGCAGACGGAACGTTGGTACGCGGCGTCTGTCCGCCCAGCACCGAAGACTTGGTTGGGTTGACGTTCGCCGTGTTCAGCGTGTGAGCGTTGTTCAGGGCCGACGCCGGCACTGCTCCGCCGACTTTGTTGACCGCCGCGCCCGACGTGAAGGCTTCCTTCGATGCCGAGGTCACACCATTTCTCGCGATCGCGTTAGTGTTCCGGGCAGTCCCGGCGTTGTTGTTGTAGTAGTTATTGGTAACGTTGTTGATGTTCGTAATATGCGTGTTGGTGACGTTGACGTTGTGGAAGTAGCCGGCAGTCACATAGCCGCCGCCGTGATACCAGCCGCCGTTACCCCATCCACAGTAGCGCGGGTAGTAGGGGGCTCCCCATCCCAACGGGTACCAGCCAAAACCAATGCCGATGCCGAAGCCCCAGCCGCCGCCCCAGCCAAAGCCAATACCGAAGCCAGGGCCGCCAATCCAGCCCACCAGCGCAGGCGAGTAGTAGGGATTCCAGTAGCCCACCGACCCAGGCGCCCACGCCCAGCCTCCGCCGTAAGTGACCCAACGGCCATAGTGGAATGGCGCAAATCCCCAGGGAGCGCTATCGACCCACGTCCATCCCCACGGAGCAATCCACGTCCACTGGCCATAGCGGTAAGGCGCCCAGCCGGCGGGCACCGAGGTAGGAGTCCAGACCGGACCATAGTCCGGCGACGTGGCCCACGTGCCGTTTGCGTCAAGGTCCTGATAGCCAATCACGCCGGGCGAAACATAGCGCGCCGACAGAGAATCATCCAGCCGCTTGTCGCGCACCTGCGCCCAGTCTTCAAAGCCGTCGCGGGCCGGAGCACTATACACCACATGTTGCAGCGAGTTCCCACTGCTGAAGCGCACCTGCGTGCCGGAATTGACTCGCACGGCAGCACCTTTTCCGGTGGCCTCGCCGTATCCGCTGCGCACCGTTACCCAGCTCTGGTCCTGGCTGGGAAGAACGTCGAAGCGATAAACGCCGGTTTTCATCACGGTAAAAGCGTAGTTAGGCGTGTCGATCTCATAGACCTCGCCCTTTTCCAGATGGCGGACCGTGAGATTCAACGTGCCCTGATCGAGCTCCATCTGGACAGTGCTGTCGCTGACATTCGTCAGGGTGAGGCTGGTTTCCGAGCTCATGCGGATAAAGCCGTCGCCGACGTTCAATTCGGCGCGCGAATCCTTGTCAGTCCAGATGCGGTCAGAGGTGGTGAGGGGCCGGTTCATGCTGGCGGCAATCCAGTCGTTCACGCCGCTCGGCTGCATTGAAACCTGTCCGGTCATGTACTGCACACGCGCCACGCGGCCCGGAGGGTCCTGTTGCTGCGCGCCCTGCTGCGCTGGATAACCCTGCTGGCCGGGATTACCCGGTTGTGCCGGATAGCCCTGCTGTCCCAAGTCAGCCTGCTGCACCGAATTATCTTCCGGTGGAGGCGGAGCAATCTGGTCCTGCGCCAGGACCACTCCCGCCGATAAGACTATAAACAAGCTTGCCATCAACAGACATTCAAACCGCCACCGTAACTTCATTTCTCGCACCTCGTGCCTCTGTCCCACCACGATATCCTTCGTTCTCAATCTTACCTTCTGAGGCGACCTGCTGCCCGTTGCCATATCCGGGACCTGTCGCATGCATCTATATGAACCCAGGATTCGGGAATGTGTTGCGCCGCGTTTTTGCTAATCGGAGGTGAGCGCAGGCAAGCCGGACAGCAGAATTTTGCATCCAACGCCAACATGACTCGCCTGCCCCGCATTGTCCCGGTTCTATTGACGATACTAGTGTTTTCGGCGCTGGTCAGGGCCGGCACTCCAGGCTCGTTTCGCGGCACCGTTGTTGACGGCCCTGGCGCTGGGAAAGGCCAAATCTATGTGCAAGGCCGGAATGGAATGGCGCGCCGGGTCGACATTTCGCGGGCACAAGTGAGTTATGACGAGAGCGTCCCGGAAACCACTCGCCTGCCCAGGCCGGAGGACGCGCTCACCCCCGGCGCCGAAGTTCGCGTCACCGCCGAACAGGGAGACGACGGCGAGTGGAGGGCCAGCCGGATCGAGATCTTGAAGGAAGGCAGCAATTAGCACCTAGCAATTAGCCAAGCGCACAATGGGCGACATTCCCAGCGGCCGGGGCCCGACATCCGATGACGCCCTGGGCGCCGGGCTTGCGTGACCCCGTAATCTACGTGCAGACGCGGCCCTCGCCCATCGTGGCGATCCTCTCCGATACCAGATCGGACGGCAGATCGAGACCCACTTCCATCCCGACCACGAGCCCGCGTCTGCAAGCTCACAAAACGCGAAGCAATCTCCAGCACCCACCTTGCAGAATCGACCGGTGGAGCAGCGCAACATCAGCATAGGCATCGACCTCCGGACGATGCTTGAATTTGCGCTGCTCCGGCCAGTCAAGCTCAATTCACGCCAGCGCGTGTTCCCTGAGCGCGGACGAGAACTCCATCACCTCCGGCTTCACCAGTCGCTCGAAATCGCGATAGGCCATCTTGATCAGCTCATAGTGCGAGCCGGCGTTGAAGGCGATCTCGCGGTCCTCCAGCAAGGTCTCGTCCACATAAACCGGGATGCCGTACAAGTTGCCAAACGGCGGCATCGCTCCCGTCTCGCAGTCGGGAAAATGGCGCTTGAACTCGTGCTCGGTTGCCAGTTCCGCCACCTGCACTCCGGTGGCGCGACGCAGCGCCTCCAGGTCGACCTGGTACGACGCCGGCAACACCGCCATGGCCAGGTCGCCATCCAGCTTTACGATGACCGTCTTGGCCACTTCGCGGCCCGAGATGTGCGAGACCGCCGCAATGCCCTGCGCGGTGAACGCCTTGGAATGGGAGATGACGACATATTTGGTGCCATGCGTATCGAGGAATGCCTTGACTTTGTTGAGCGGCATAATGGCCTCCTGGGCAGAGGTTCTTGGCGGGTCTGTGGGCCGCCGGTTCTCAGTGAACATCGCGTGACGTTGCGTACGGCTCTCCCCAATTGCCGGGGACGTTCCCACAAACCTCTTTTGTGTTGGATTCCGCGTGACTCGCGGTCTTCTCGAGGAGAGTACTTCGCATTCCGGCCACCTCCTTGCGGTCAGGCAACCTCGCGTGCCATCAGTCTATGCCTTGCGAACTGGCGCGCAAGCACAGCCGTCACACACCTGTTGTGACAACGGTGAATCAGGAAGGACTATCAGGAAGTGGAGTTCGGCGCGTCTTGGAGGGGCGCAAGGTCAGAGTGCTTTGTAACAGGGCACGACTTTTAGTCGTGCCGACAAGCCCCTTTTATTTTTGTCATCACGAGCGGGCTTTAGCCCGCGAGGGATCTGCTGTTCCGACTTTGCCCTGGCGCCCTCAACCCACCGGCTGGCGTGCCCGCTCAAGGTTGACGTTCTGTCCGGGAGGCTCGGTCTTACCTTGCTGCTCCAGCGAATCGATGGTCGCCAAAACCATATTGGTCACGTGCTCAATGCCGTGGTCAGAGTTCAGCATCAAATGGTACAGCCGGCGGCACGGCCATTCCGCGTTGAAGTACTTGCGCACGAAGGCGGCGCGCTCGCGGTCGATGGTATCCACCATCTCGGCGGCATCTTTCTCACTCATTTTCAGTTTGACCAGCCGCTCGATCTTTTTCTCGCGCGAGCCGTAGACGAAGAGGTGAAAGGTGTCGGGCCGCGCTCGCAGGATGTACGGCGCGCCGCGTCCCACGATCACGCAGTTTCCTTCCCGGGCTTTCTTCTCGATCACCTCTTGCGCGTGTGCGACCAGTTCGTCGGCGTCGAAGATCCTGTCGTCGGAGATAGGCAACGAGCGTTCATGGCTTCCGCGCCAGAAAACTTTCGCCAGCCGATGCAACAGCGGATCGCACTTTTCCTCGCAACGTGCCACCGCATGTTCGTCCACCGACGCCAGCTTCGCGATCTCACACGTCAGTTGCTGGTCCAGCAACTGCCAACCCTTGCGGCGCGCCAACTCCGCGGCTACGATGCTGCCGCCCGCGCCGTACTCGCGTTCCACCGTAATGATCCTGAACATTCCCCACCTCCACCACGGCCTGTCCAGCATAATACTCCGCCTGTCTATAGCGGATGGCTGCTCAGCCGCGGACGGTTGCCGCCTCGTAAGCGACCACTCGAACTCGCGGCTAAAGCTCGCTCTTGCCGTCGATTAGCAGACACGGATCGCTACCTCTATTATCTCGCAACCATGGCCATCCACCCGATAATCGAAACTAATGCCTGCCATAAATAGTTTGAATTTCTCATTCCCCGCGGACTCGCGTATCAAGGTGCTTACCCAGTAAACCCGACGAGCCGAGCGGCGGGTCGGTGCCAATCTCTCTCCGCAGAATACGTAGAGCGTCGCTGTCCTTAGAGGCCCACCAATGACCAAACTGGAAACGGTGATTCAACCCGCGAAATTCGACGCCGTCAAGGACGCTCTCATCGAAATTGGCGTGGAAGGCATGACCGTGACCGAGGTCCGTGGTCATGGCCGGCAAAAGGGCCACACCGAGTTCTACCGCGGCCGCGAGTACACCGTCGATCTTCTCCCTAAAGTGAAGATCGAGATGGTTCTACCCGACCACCTTGTCGACCGCGCCGTCCAGGCGATCACCACTGCCGCGCGCACCGGCAAAATCGGCGATGGCAAGATTTTCCTGACTCGCATCGACGAAGCCATCCGCATCCGCAACGACGACCGCGGCGAGAACGCGCTGTGAGCACGGGTCCGCAGCCGCCGGATTCGCTGCCTCCCAAGCTTCCCATGGCGACCCCGGTTCCCGATGTAGCTTTGCGTACTCACTACCGTCAGGAGTCGCAGCGTATCGAGCGTGACTTTGCGGCCATTGGCTCCGGCCTGGCCTCGCTCAGCAGCCGAACTCGGTTAGTCGACTCGCTAACTCTTACATTGTGGGAGCAGCACTTCACTGGCGTGTCCAGGGCGGGTTGTGCTCTTGCCGCTGTGGGCGGTTTTGGCAGAAGCGAACTATTTCCTTTTTCCGATATTGACCTGCTTTTCCTGACCGAAAGTGACGACTGCGGCGAACTCATCAAGCCCGCGGTCAGCAGCTTATGTCAGACAATGTGGGACTGCGGATTGCGCGTCAGCCCTGGCGTTCGCACTCTTGCCGACTGCGGACGATTTGACCAGGGCAATCTGGAGTTCACGCTTTCCCTCCTCGACTGCCGGTTTCTGTGCGGCGATGAGTCCCTATTCGAGCGCCTGCACGCCAAATACCTGCCGCAATTAATCGCCCGCGAATCCGACGCACTCCTGCAGAGTCTGTCGGAGATCACGCAGTCACGGCACCAGCGCTTTGGCAATACCATCTTTCATCTGGAGCCCAACCTCAAAGACGGCCCTGGCGGCCTTCGCGATTGCCATGTGGCGCAATGGATCGGCATGATTGTGGCGCTCAGTTCCGGTCGCCGCCCTGACTTGGTCAGCGTGCGCCAGAATTCCGCGCCCGGCGAAATGCTCGATGCGATGGAATTTCTCTGCTCCAGCCGCTGTTACCTGCACTATCGTCACGGCCGCGACGACAACGCCATCACCTGGGCAGCACAAGAAGAGCTGGCCGCCCGCGGCATTGCGACCGGCACAGGTGCGGTCTCGCCGGCCGAATGGATGCGACTCTATTTTCGTCACACCAAAGCGGTGTTACGCAATGGCTCGCAATTGTTGGGCCAGGTTTCGCGGGAACGTTCATCGCTCTATCGCTCGTTCCAGCATTGGCGGTCACGCGTTTCCACTGCCGAGTTTTCCGTCGTGGATGGCCGGGTTTATTTTCAGCAGGCCGCCGACGCGCGCGAAGCTGCGACCGTGTTACGCCTGTTCGTTTTCCTGGCTCATCACGGCATCGCCTTAAGCCCCGAGGCCGAACGCAGGCTCAACGATGCTCATCTCCGCCTGGCGGAGACCATGCCGCAGGACCAGTATCTGTGGCAGCATCTGCGCGAAATCCTCACCCTTCCTCATGCCGCCAATGCACTGCGTGCCATGCATTCGCTCAACCTGCTGACCTGCGCCGTTCCGGAGTTCGAGACCATCGACCTCCTCGTCCTGCGCGATCTCTATCACCGCTACACCGTGGACGAACACACGTTCATGGCCATTGAGGTACTCCACCAGCTCAAGGAAGACGAGGAGCCAACGCTCCAGCCCTTCACTCAGCTTATGTCGGAGCTGGAGCATCCCGAACTCCTCTTCCTCGCTCTGCTGCTGCATGACACCGGCAAAGGGTTGGAAGGCACTGACCATGTGCACGGCAGCCTTCAACTGACCGCAGCGGCCATCGCGCGCTTGCAACTCTCCGAGGAAGATGCGGCAACCGTCTGCTTCCTGGTCGCCAGCCATCTCGAAATCTCTTCCACGTTGCGCCGTCGCGACATCTACGATCCCGCGACAATCCGCGAGCTCGCCGAAAAGATTGGCCCGCCGGAACGGCTCAAGATGCTCACCCTGATGACGCTGGCCGATATCAAGGCCGTGAACCCGGAGGCGCTGACTCCGTGGAAAGCCGAGAACCTGTGGCGTCTTTACACCCGGACCGCAGGCCACTTCGATCGCAGCGCCGACGCCGTGGGTCTCGACGCCAAAACCTCCTCGGACGCCATCGAAAAGGCTATTGCGCTGTCGCCGGCGCCGCGCTCCGAGGTGCTGACCTTCCTCGACGGACTGCCGCAGCGCTATCTGCTTTCGCACTCGCCCGAACAGGTCGCCAAGCACTTCACGATGGCCGGAAGCCTCGCCGCCGAACCGGTGCAGCTCCGGTTGCGTCCCAACAGCGGTCAGCATGAGTTGACCGTCGTTACTCGCGATAGTCCGGGCCTGTTTCGCAGCTTGGCTGGGATTCTTTACGCTTGGGGTATGGACATCACCAAGGCCATGGCGTTTTCCAATCGCGGCGGCGTGGTTGTCGATAGCTTCTATTTCAAGGACCGCTTTCGCACTTTGGAACTGAATCCCCCCGAGTGCGAGCGCTTCCAGCGGTCGGTACGCGAGGTCCTGACGCGCGAAGCGTCACTGGATCGCCTGCTGGAATCGCGGCTGAAGGCCGATCTCAAGCCGGTGAAGCTAACCGTCAAGACGCACTTGCGCTACGACGACGTGTGCTCCTCGCGCAGCACCTTGCTGGAGATCGTTACCCAGGACCGGCCCGGACTCCTCCACACCATCAGCTCGACCTTGACCGGCGAAGATTGCAGCATTGAGGTCGCGTTGATCGACACCGAAGGTCCCGTTGCCCACGATGTCTTCTACATCACTTGCGACGGAAACAAGCTCACCACCGAACGAATGCGGGCCGTCGAGTGGGCCCTCACTGCTGAACTGGCAGACGCTCTGCCTTCCCACTGGTAAGACCGCACCTGCTCAAGACTGCGTTTCTTTTGCCGATAAATGGAGAGTTGCCATCGCCGAGTCTTGCAGCTGGAGCCGGCCGGAAACGTAAAGGAGGCAACGCTGCTATGTCCACCGGTTGGGACCACGCTGCCGCGCTGGAAAGGCTTGATGGCGATGAACTGCTGCTCATCGAGCTGATCGCCGTCTTCTTCGAAGAGTATCCCAAGTTTGCCGCTCGCCTCACGCAATCGCTCTCGCAGAAGGATTTCGCCGGGCTGCGCGAGGCTGCCCATTCGCTGAAAGGCAGCCTTGGCTATCTTGGGGCCGCCGAGGGCGAGGCGCTCGCCCGCTGCCTCGAACAAGCCAGCCTCTCCAGCGATTCAAACGGAGCGGGTGAGTTGGTGGCACAGTTAATGGCTTACATCGAGGCCCTCCGGCAACTGATGGCCTCTCCTGCTGGAGAACCGGCCGATGCCATTCGCATGCACTGAACAGCTGCCGGCGCCAATCCCGCAGCTATCGCAGGACGCTCCCCATGCGCTGGGTCGCGTGCTGGTGGCGGAAGATGATGCCCTGTATCGGCGAGCGCTGCAGCATTTCCTCGCCGGCAAAGGCTATGTCGCGCAAATGGTCAACGACGGTTTGCAGGCCCTGGAACAAGCTCTCGCGCCGGACGCGCCGCGACTCCTGGTACTGGACTGGATGATGCCCGGCCTACCCGGGCCCGAGGTCTGCCGGCGTCTGCGCGCAAATCCCCGTGAGCATTACCAGTACGTGCTGCTGCTGACCGCTAAGCACACTACTGCCGACGTGGTGGAAGGCCTGGAGGCCGGTGCCGACGACTATCTCACCAAGCCGTTCAATGTTCACGAATTTTTCGCCCGGATGCGCGTCGGCGAACGCATGATCAAGCTCCACGACAGTCTGTTGGCCGCCCAGAAAGCCTTGCGCTTTCAAGCTACGCACGACCCGCTCACCGCCATTTGGAACCGCGGAGCCCTCTTTGAGTTGCTGCGTGCCGAGCTGGAACGGGCCCAGCGCGGGCCCACGCGGCTTTCCCTGTTTCTCATCGACCTCGACCACTTCAAACGCGTCAACGATGAGCTCGGCCACCTCGCCGGCGACGCCATTCTACGTGAGGTGGCGCAACGCTTGAGCGCTGCCGTCCGCGTCTACGATGTTGTGGGCCGTTACGGTGGGGAAGAATTCATCATTGCCGCAGCCGATCTCGAGGCCGACCGTCCCTATCAATTCGCCGAGCGCTTACGCCTGGCTGTAAGCGCCTCACCGGTTCGTACTATGCAAACTGAAGTTACGGTTTCGATCAGTATTGGCGTGGTCACCACCAATTCCTGTGGCGAGTGCTCCATCGAAAAGCTGATACAGAGCGCCGACTCAGCCCTTTATCTGGCGAAGGCCAACGGTCGCAATCGCGTGCAGGCCGTTCAGATCTAAGCCGACTCTTGTTAGGTCCCGTCGCTCAGCCGAGTCCCTGAAGGGGACGTTCTCAGTGTAGCGTGAGAAATCAGTTTGATCTTCGGCGGCGGACTATGACTCACGAAGAACGACCCGAAGGGGTGGGAGCGCAGTTAGCCCAGGACGGAGCGAAGCGGAGTCCTGGGTAGGTAGGAAAAAGCAACCGAGTCCCCTGGGGACGGCACGGTTTTCTCGCCCCTCGCCCAACCGAAACTATGCCGTTCGCGTGCGCAACTTCGCCCACCCAATCCAGATCGCGGACAACAGCGTCAGTACGACAATAATCCCTTGCGAGATTACGCAGTACAGGCACCATACCTCCGGAGCACATGTCTCAATATCCGTCAGGTACATGCGAATCCGAGCCCAAGAAGCACGGCAAGGAGCAATCCTTTGCGCCCCATGAACCCCAGCACCGCGATCAGCAGATAGCCTGCTATGCCGATGGCAGCCACGGGTACTCCATGAATCATGGCGTACGGGCTATGATTCACGGTACGCCGCAATCCCACTTATCGTTGATGCTGCACGGTTCCTTACCCGGGTCGTCATAGTGGACCTTGAGGGCAAGGGACGATACCACCATGCCGAGAATGGCAAGAATCAAGATTGCGTAGCGCACACGTTTTCTCCGGCTGATATTTGAGTCGCGTTAACTTTGCGTAGCCCTGCGATGATGCTCCCATTGTAATGTCTGGCAGGCTGATCGCTCACGCTCAGCTTCAGACGTACACAATCTGCAACGGTAAGCGTCCGCGTCCCAGCCTGCGCGGCCGATCGTCCGCCGCGACGTGATGGCCGCACTCCATCCCAGGCGCAGCTTCGTGGTGTAGTAAAATCCTTCTACTCATGCGACGGTCGCTTGCCAGTCTGGTGCTTGTCCTGCAGCTTGCGGGATTTGCTTTGCCCTTGGTGCAAGGGCAGCAGACCGTGCCTGCATGTTGCCGTCGCGATGGCCAACATCATTGTGCAACGCCTTCCCAGGGCGACGGCTTACACTCGATCCCAGCCAGCTGCCCCTACCGTCACTTCACGGCCCTGACTACGGACTCGGTAACAGCACTGGGCACTCGACCCGACACCCTTACGCCGGCGTCGTTCTGGCACGATTCTCCTCCCACCGCCTCACCCGACGTTGCCCGATATGTCGAGGGCAACGCGCAAAAGCGCGGGCCTCCGCTCTCCTGACCTGCTCAACCCCACATTCCTGAAGTCTGGACTCGCCTGCTCGGAGAGACTCTTGTCGCTCCTCCAGCGCCGCCGCGTCCGCGTCAGGGAATGCATCCCCACTTAGCTCGAGCGCGCGAACGCTGAACAAAGCGATGCGATATCACCACGCGCTCGGAGAAGTCATCGAACGCCCACAAGAATCGCCATGAAATCGTCTTCTATTACGACGCGCCTTCGGACAGCGATTCTTCCGCTGGCAATTGTGGTGCTCTTGTGTGCGTCGAATTTGTCTGCCAGTGTCTTCGGCTCCGTTCGCGGCGTTGTTCACGATCCCCAGCACCGTCCCATTCAAGGCGCACAAGTCACCCTGAAAGCGCAGACTTCGGACTGGACGCAATCCCAGGACTGCAGCAACAGCGGAGAATTTGAATTCCGCTCGGTCCCCATCGGGACGTACACGGTCACCGTCTCCTCGAAAGGCTTTCTGCAAACGCAACAAGACGTCATCGTTCAGTCTGACACCAGTCCGGTGTTGCACTTCAAGCTGGCGGTTGCGGTCGCGCAGGAAAACGTCGTCGTATCGGGAACTCCTGTTGCGCCGACCATGGACAGCGTCACTCCGACCACCATGCTGAACCGTCAGGACATCCAGCAAACACCCGGCGCGGACCGCACCAACGGCTTGGAGATGATCACCGACTACGTACCGGCTACCTACGTGACGCACGACATGCTGCACATGAATGGCGGCCATCAGGTCGAGTGGCTGCTCGACGGCGTCTCCATTCCTAACACCAACATCGCCAGCAATCTGGGGCCGCAGATTGACCCCAAGGACATCGACTATCTGGAAGTTCTGCAAGGCAGCTATGACGCCACCTATGGCGACCGCACCTACGGCATGTTCAACATTGCGCCGCGAACTGGTTTTGAACGCGACCGCCAATGCGACCTCGTCCTTAGCATGGGAAATTTCTATCAGACCGATGACCAACTCAGTTGCGGAGGACACACTCAGCGCTTCGCCTACTATGCCAGCCTGAACGGCAATCGCAGCAATTACGGGCTTCAGACTCCCATCCCGCAAGTGATTCACGACGCGGAAAACGGCTACGGAGGATTCGCCTCGTTCATCTTCAATCACGACTCCCAGAATCAGTTTCGCGTCGTCACTTCCTTGCGTCAGGATTACTACCAGATCCCCATCGACCCCAATCCCAACTCAACTGGAAATCAGATACTGGAAGCCTCGGGCGAAGTCCCCAGCTACGGTCTGCATGATGCCGAGCGCGAGCCCGACGCCTATGCCATCTTTTCCTGGGTCCACACCTTCAATCCCACGACGCTGCTCACGCTGTCGCCCTTTTATCACTACAACGCCGCTGACTACCAAGGCGGCGCGAACGATTATCCTGTCATCTCGACTGTCAATCAGGTTGCCAATTACGTTGGCCTTCAGGGAATCGTCAACAAGAGCCTTTGGAGAAACGATCTTGAAGCCGGCGTCTACGGGTTCTTTCAGCACCAACATAATTATTTCGATAACCAATACACCGATGGCACTCCCAACTTTCCCGCCTCTTCCATCAATGTGACCGGAGGAGTCGCCGAGGAATTCATCAGCGACCGCTTCAACGCGACGAAGTGGTTGACCATAATCGCCGGGCTTCGCCAAACGGAGTTCCGATCGTCCATCGCGCAGAACTCGACCGATCCGCGCATCGGCGTCGCAGTGAGGGTTCCGCGCCTGAACTGGGTCTTGCGCGCCTTCTACGGTCACTACTATCAACCGCCGCCACTGGTGACGGCCACCGGCGCGCTCTTTGGTTTGGCTAACAGCCAGAATTTCACTTTCGCTCCTCTTCAGGGTGAGCGCGACAAACAATGGGAGGCTAGTCTTATCGTTCCCTATCGCGGCTGGAACCTTGAAGTGGACAATTACCAAACCAACGCGAGCAATTGGCTGGATCACAACAATATCGGCGAATCCAATCTTTTCTGGCCCATCACGTGGTACCGTGCCTTGATTCAGGGTTGGGATCTTTCGCTGCGTTCTCCGCTGCTCTGGCATCGCGCCCAGTTTCACCTTGTCTATGCCAATCAAATTGCCCAGGCGACGTCGCCGATTACTGGCGGCTTGATCTGTCCTGCTCCCGTCACTACGGCGTGTCCGCTTGATATTCCGCCGGGGTTAGCGCCGGTAGACCACGATCAGCGAAATACATTGAACTGGGGCATCAACACAAGTCTTCCCTGGCACAGCTATGCCTCGGGCAATGTGTACTACGGTTCGGGCTTCGTCAACGGGCTGTATGGCACACCCTACGCGCAATATCCCGGGCCCTACCTGCCCAGCCACACCACGGTTGATCTTTCTCTTGGCAAGAGCTTCTCCGAGGGGCGATACGCAATTTCCGCAACTGCGCTGAATGTGGCCAACCGCCGCGTCCAGTTGGACAACAGCCTGACCTTTGGCGGATTTCACTGGAACGAGCCGCGGCAAATCTACGGAGAGTTTCGCTACCGCTTCCATTACTAGGCGAGGCTTTGATTCTCACGCCGGCCCTGCAGCCCCCGGCCGGCGCAACACCGTCATCGACACATAGGCTCCAATCCACGACCCCACCGCGGCGAAGCCCACATACACCCAGTTTCTGGTGTAGCTGATGACCGCGAACGCCGACAACAGATACCACATGCTGCTCCACGTCGCTGCCGGTACCCGCCGCCGCGACGCAACGGCCGCACTGAACATCACGTACACGGCATCTGTCGCCGCCGTCGATGCAACTACGCCCAAAGCCAGCCAGGGATGGATCTGCCACATTGTGGTACCTCGCGTTTGAAATGAGTCTCGTCGGAAAACAACCACCGAGCATAACAGTCACCCTCATCGAAGCTCCAGAGTCGCGTTCCGAACAACTGGCGAAGGTCAGGCCTGCGGCTGTTCTTCAGGCCGTAGCTGGAGGGCCGGCTGCCAACTGCCCACCCTCCGGGCAACCTGCGCTCTCAATTAGTTCCTTCTCTCGGAATGCAGCGGCTGTCGTTTGACCTGCGGTTCACATGTCGATATGATCAAAGTGCGGGGTGGAGCAGTCTGGTAGCTCGTTGGGCTCATAACCCAAAGGTCGAAGGTTCAAATCCTTCCCCCGCAACCAAAAAGCTCCGCAAGATCAATGGCTTAGACGTTCGATGCGTCTGGGCCATTTTCGTTGATGGCTCCAAAACTGCCGAAAAGTTGGAGCCAGCATCCGACTACTTCTGCAGCAGGATTCGCATGTTGTCGAAGTCGAAGGTGCGTGGCATACGGCTTGAAGAATTCGTGGCCGACGATGCCCGCCAAATAGAAGCCGGAAGAATTCTCCCGCGAAACAGCCCGTCGTAAAGTCCTGCGACGTCAGTCTCCCTGATGTCTCCAAACGAGACTTGCTGAGTGGTGTAGCGCAACAATGCTTAGCGTACCGCCGCTGCGCCGAGTTTGGTCCTTTGCAATGGCTTTTGTTCATCAATCACTGGGCGACGGTACGCCTCGAAACCTGTCTCACGCAACACGAATTCCTGCCACATCCGCATCCTGGAGAGCTGCCGACCGAAAGGCCCAGCGGCTACGGGGCAATATCACGCGCTTGTGTGATAACAGGTATAGGCATTTTTTTGGATGTGGGAATATCATATGATCAATTTTGAGAATTCCTCATCAAGGAGATCTCGATTTGGGCGCTTCTGGACTGCTGCCGACCGATTCCGTCCGTTCCCGCATACAAAGTGCCGTTGGGAGCCTGCTGGCGTCGTGCTACCAGTGTGGAAAGTGCACGGCGGGATGCCCGCGGAGCGAACGCATGGATGCGCCTCCGACACGCCTCATCCGCTGGCTGCAAATCGGCGAGGACGCGCGCGCACTGGCGGCCCAGGCAATTTGGGATTGTGTAGGGTGCCAGACCTGTTCGGCGCGATGTCCGCAGGGCGTGGACTGCGCCTCCATCATGGACGCCCTTCGCCAGGTCGCCTTCACCCATCACACGGTGGCGCCCGCAAAGCGCCGCGTCGTTGCCTTCCAGCAGGCCTTCCTGGACAACATCCGGCGTAATGGAAGGCTCAACGAACTGGAGTTGACCGCTTCGTTCAAGCTGCGGGCCTTTCGTCACGACCACGCCATCCAGCCCTTGTTTCAGGATGCATCTCTGGCGCCGCAACTCCGCAAACGCGGCAAGCTCCACCTGAAAGGCGAACGGGTACGGGATCGCGAAGTGATAGCGCGCATCTTCGACAAGTGCAACGGGGACAAGTGCAACGGGGGTGCAGCGTGAAGATTGGCTATTACCCCGGCTGCGCGCTGCATGGCTCTTCTAACGATTACGAGCAGTCGTTGCGGGCTTGTCTCGCACAGCTCGGATGTCGAGCTGGCGGAGATTGAAGACTGGATGTGCTGCGGCGCGACGGCGGCGCATTCGCTCAACCACAAGCTGTCGCTTGCGCTGCCGGCCCGCAACCTGGCGCTGGCCGAGCAGCAATCGCTCGACGAGTTGCTGGCTCCCTGTCCGCTGTGTTCCATGCAGCTGCTCAAAGTTTCGGCTGATATCAAAGACGAAGACGCGCGCGCGGAACTCAGCGCCATCGTCGAGTTGCCGCTCGAAGGCCGTACTCGCGTTCTTAATCTGATCGAGATTTTCCAGAAGATAGGCCTGGATGCCCTCGCCTCCGCGGTGACCAATAAGCAAGAGCATATTCAGGCAGCCTGCTATTACGGATGCCTGCTCACGCGACCGCCGCAGGTCGTTACCTTCGACGATCCGGAGCAGCCGCATTCCATGGAAGCCGTGCTGAAGGCGCTGGGCATCAAGACCGTCGACTGGAACTTCAAGACCGAGTGCTGCGGCGCCGGCATGACCATGGCCGACGAGGATACCGTGCTGGAGCTTTGCCATCGCATCCTGGAAAACGCCCATGCCCACGGCGCCAATTGCCTGGTGGTGGCCTGCCCCATGTGCCACGTCAATCTCGACATGAAGCAGCCCGCGGTCTTCCGGCGCTACGGCACTGCGGCGCTGCCGGTCTACTATCTCTCCGATCTGGTTGGCCTGGCGCTGGGTCTGGCGCCCGAAGCATTGGGAATCAACCGTCATTTCATGGAGGTCGCGTGGCCCGCATAGGCGTGTTCCTCTGCTGGTGCGGCGAGAACATCGCCCGCACGGTCGATGTGGCCCAGGTGGCGGAACTCTCTGCCCGCATTCCCGGCGTGCGCTGCGCGCTGGACTACAAGTACATGTGCTCCGACCCTGGCCAGTCGCTGATGCGCGAGAAGATTGCCAGCGAGCACCTGGACCGCGTCGTGGTGGCCTCCTGTTCGCCGCACATGCACCTGAAGACCTTCCGCAAGGCGGCCGAGCGCGCCGGCCTGAATCCTTATCTGGTGGAGATGGCCAACATCCGCGAGCACTGCTCCTGGGTGCATCCCGACCGCGAACAGGCCACTGCCAAGGCTGCCGAACTGGTGCGCATGTCGGTGGAGAAGGTGCGGCACAACGCGCCGCTGGTCCCCATCAAGGTTCCGGTGACCCGGCGCGCTCTGGTGATTGGCGGAGGCGTGGCCGGAATTCAGGCGGCGCTCGACATCGCCGACGGCGGTTACGAGGTGGTGATGGTGGAGCGCGAGCCCTCCATCGGCGGCAAGATGGCCGGCCTCTCCGAGACCTTCCCCACGCTCGATTGCTCGCAGTGCATTCTCACGCCGCGCATGGTGGAAGTCGGCCAGCATCCCCGCATCAAGCTCTACACCTACTCCGAGGTCGAGGCGGTCGACGGTTTCGTCGGCAACTTCACCATCACCATCCGCAACAAGGCGCGCTACGTCGACATCGCCAAGTGCACCGGCTGCGGCGAGTGCTGGAACGTCTGCCCGCTGAAGAAGAATCCCCAGCGAATTCGATTACGGCATGGGCAACCGCCGGGCCATCTACGTACCCTTCCCGCAGGCAGTTCCGGCGCGTCCCGTCATCGACAAGCACAGTCTGCGCCAAGCTGGTTCGCAACGGCTGCGGCCTGTGCGAGAAGAAGTGCCCACCGGCGCCATCAGCTTCAAGGACGAAGATCGCCTGATCGAAGAGAAGGTCGGCGCCATCGTCGTGGCCACCGGCTACAAGCTCTACAGCATCGGCAAAGAGCAGCCTTCGGACAAGCTGCACGGCTACGGCGAGTACGGTTACGGCAAGTACAAGGACGTCATCGACTCGCTGCAGTTTGAGCGGCTGCTCTCCGCCTCCGGCCCCACCAACGGCGAAGTGCGGCGGCCGTCCGACGGCGCTGTGCCCAAGAACGTGGTGTTCATCGCTTGCGTAGGCTCGCGCGACAACGCCAAGGGCATCTCGTACTGCTCGAAGATCTGCTGCATGTACACCGCCAAGCACACCATGCTTTACAAGCACAAGGTGCATGACGGGCAGGCCCACGTCTTCTACATGGACATCCGCTCCGGCGGCAAGGGCTACGACGAATTCGTGCGCCGCGCCATCGAGCAGGACGGCGCGCATTACTACCGCGGCCGGGTGTCGAAGATCACCGAGGAGAACGGCAAGCTGATCGTGCGCGGCGCCGACACGCTCTCCGCGCATGCCGGTGACGATCGAAGCCGATCTGGTCGTGCTGGCCGCGGCCATGCGTCCCGCCGACGGCGTGCAAGACCTGGCGCGCAAGCTGAACGTTGGTTACGACGAGTTCGGCTTCCTGATGGAATCGCACCCCAAGCTGCGGCCGGTCGAAACCAATACCGGCGGCGTGTTCATCGCCGGCGCCTGCCATAGTCCGAAGGATATTCCCGAGTCGGTAGCGCAGGCCTCGGCGGCGGCCTCCAAAGTGCAGCTGACCTTCGCCAACGAAGCATTGACCCGCGAGCCGGAAATCGCCGGCGTCAACGAGCGCATGTGCGCCGCCTGCTTCCGCTGTATGGGCGCTTGTCCTTACCACGCCATCGAACGCGCGGAGATTCGCGCCCGCAATGGCGATCTCGTCAAACGCACGGCGCGCGTGAATCCGGGATTGTGCATGGGCTGCGGAACCTGCGTCGCGGTGTGTCCGTCGAAGAGCATGGACCTGGCCGGCTTCACCGAACAGCAGATCTACTCGATGGTGGAGGCGCTGGCATGAGCGAGGTCTTCGAACCGCGGATTGTCGCCTTCGTCTGCAACTGGTGTACCTACCTGGGCGCGGACCTGGCCGGCACCACCCGCCTGGAGTATCCCGCCAACGTGCGGATCGTGCGGCTGCCCTGCTCCGGACGCATCGACTTCAACCTGCTGATCAAGGCCTTCGAGATTGGCGCCGACGCGATGCTGGTCTCCGGATGTCATCCCGGCGACTGCCACTACAACACCGGCAACTATCATGCCCGCCGGCGCTGGATGCTTTTCCGGCCGCTGCTGGAAGTGCTGGGCTTCGACATGCGACGGCTGCACTTCACCTGGATCTCGGCCGCCGAGTCGCGCAAGTTTCAGCAGACGGTCAAGCGAGTGGTCGAGGAGACCCGGCAGCTGGGTCCGTACCAATATCCTGTGCCGCCCGCGGCGTCATCCGGCCCCGGCCGTGAAGCCGCAGAAGAACCATTTCGATCCGGAACCAGCTCGGCAGCGGGCGCGCGAGACTGCTGGACGCGAAGGAAGTCGATGTCGTCATCGGCTACGGCTCGTCCGGCCCGGTATTCGTCAGACGCCCGGAAGACGTCGACCGCATCACCTGTGAAGATACGCGGCTCAATCTGGCAACCTATCTGGGACGCAAAGAAGTCCGCGCCATGGGACGCGTCGCCATCCTGACCAAGCCGATGGATGCGGGCGCTCTGGTCGTGCTGGAACGGGAGTCGCAGATCGAAAGCGGCGCGGTAAAGACCATCCCCATCGGCGAGCCTGGCAAAGGGAGCTTCGCCGATCTTGACGCGTTGCTGGCGCTGCCTCCGGACGAGCGCATGGCCTGGTGGGCAGGCGAGTTCGCGCGCTGCACCCGCTGCTACGCCTGCCGGCAGGTCTGCCCCATGTGCTACTGCGAGCGCTGCGTCGCCGACAAGAATCGTCCGGTGATCATCGATACTTCGCCCACGCCGGTAGGCAACTTCGCCTGGCACATCACGCGCGCCTTCCACCTGGCGGGCCGTTGCGTGGGCTGCGGCGCTTGCAATCACGCTTGTCCCGTAGGCATCGATCTGCGGCTGCTGAACATGGCGGTCCATCGTGCCGTCGACCAGAACTTTGGCTTCAACGTTGGCGCCGATCCCAAGGCCGAATCGCCTATCGGTTCCTGGGCGCCAGCCGATCACGAGGAGTTCATCCGGTGAGCGAAATCATTTCTTCCGACAACTTGCGCCAGCTCGCCGCGGAATGGATTGGACAAGGCATTCGCGTAGCCGGTCCGCAGCATGCGGGCGGTCGCGTTCTGTACCTGCCGCTGAAGGATCCCGCCAACTTGCTGCTCGACGGCTTCATCCATCCCGCAAACTCGGCCAAGGAATTCCTCTTCCCCAAAACGGAGACGCTCTATGCCTATCGCGTCGAGGGCCACGAGTAAAGCTCGTGGAAGAGCCCGAAACCGAGACTCCGCAGGTGTTGCTGGCCGTTCGTCCGTGCGACGCGGCGGCGTTCCCGATTCTCGACCACATCTTCAACTGGGATTGCGCCGACGAGTTCTACAATCGCGGTCGCCGCAACACGACCATCGTGGCGCTGAGCCTGCTCCACTCATGACGCGAACTGTTTTTGCACTTCTGTCGGCTTGGCCCAGCTTCCGAGCGCGGCGCCGACGTCCTGCTGGTTCCGCTGACTAGCCGATACCTTCGAAGTGCGCTGCCGATAACCGACAAAGGCCGGGCGCTTTTCGCCGGCAAGACCACAGACCGACAATGTCGCGGCCATGGCAGCAGCCGGACCGGAGCCGCGCTTCTCCGCCGAGGCAGTGCGAAAGTTTTCCGCCGCCAACTTCGAGCATCCGCTCTGGGCCGAACATGCTCTGGCCTGCGTGGGATGCGGCGCCTGCGCCCATACCTGTCCCACCTGCCATTGCTTCGACATCGTCGACGAGCACAGCGCGCGCGTGCGCAACTGGGATTCGTGCCAGTTCAGCCTGTTCACGCTGCACGCCAGCGGGCACAACCCTCGTCCTGACCAGGGTTCCCGCCAGCGTCAGCGCATTTTGCACAAGTTCTCGATTTATCCCGGACAAGTTCGGAGAAATCCTTTGCACCGGCTGCGGCAATTGCACGCGGAATTGCCCCGCCGGTCTGGGCGTCTTGCCTCTGTTGATTGCGATTGAACATGAAGAACATCTACCAGCCTGACCTGATGGAAGTGGCCGCCGTCCAGCGCCACACCGCCGACGTGAAATCGGTTAAGGTGCGCTTCCGCGATGCGGATTGCGCCCAGCAGTTTCACTTCCGCGTGGGACAGTTCGGCATCTTTTCCGCCTTCGGCTATGGCGAGTCGGTGTTCAACATCTGCTCCAGTTCCACCTGGAACGATGGCCTCGAGTTCTGCTTCCGCAAGACCGGCCGTGTCACCGAAGCCTTATGGGAAGTCGAGGAAGGCGACACCATCGGCTTTCGCGGCCCTTACGGAAACGGATATCCGGTGGAAGCGTGGAAGGGGAAGAATCTCATCTTCCTCGGCGGCGGAATCGCCATGCCTCCCATCCGCTGCGCCATCTGGTACGCCCTGGAGAACCGCGCTGACTACGGCGACATCACGATCGTCTACGGCGCGCGCACCGTCGCCGACCTGGTTTACGTTGACGAGTTGGAGGAGTGGTCGAAGCGTGAGCGCGTGCGCGTGATCCGCTGCGTCGATCCCGGCGGCGAAACACCGGACTGGACCGGCGAGATCGGCTTTGTGCCCACCGTCTTCGAACGGGCGCAGATCGCGGCGGACGGACTCGGTCGCACTGGTCATCGGGCCGCCCATCATGATCAAGAACACCATGCCGGTGCTCGATCGCATGGGCTTGCCACGTGCGTCGGTTTACACCAGCCTGGAAAACCGCATGAAGTGTGGCGTCGGCAAATGCGGCCGCTGCAACTGTGGCCCTGTCTATGTTTGCAAGGAAGGTCCAGTCTTCACCATGGAAGAACTGGCTGCTCTACCCCAAGACTACTAACGGAACCGCCCGGCTATGCGTTGGCGGTTCACTTTTGGTTCCACACGGGCAGATTGCTACGAGCCTGGTCCCGGCCTGCTAATGTTGTCTGTCCGGTATCAGACCTACAGGAGGGAGAGCCTTCTAAATTCCTGCCGTACGGTGTCATAGCACTCGCAGGCAGCCTGTTCCAGTTCCGCACGGTCCTTTACGGTCACGACGCCTCGAGAATAGTTGATGAGCCCGGCTCGCTGGAGAAGTCCCGCCGCCAAGGTCACGGTCGTGCGGGGTGCTCCCAGCATCTGGCCGAGAAAGTCATGCGTCAAGCGAAGTTCATCTGACTCTATCCGGTCCTGGCAGGACAAGAGCCAGCGCGCCAGCCGCTCCTCAATGGTGTGCTGCCGGTTGCAGGCGGCCGTTTGTGCGGTTTGCACCATAAAGGCCTGCATATATCGCTGTACAAGCCGACGAAGTTCTCCTGGGCGTTCAAACTCCTGCTTCAAAATCTCTGTTTTGATCCGAAAACCGGAGCCCGCAATCTGGATGAAGGTACGACCTGGAGATCCCTCAATACCTAACAGCCCAGGCACACCAACCACGCCCTCTACTCCGATAATGCCGACCTCGACCGTATTTCCGTTCTTCAGGGTCACCACAACCGAGGCAATACCGCCCTCAAGGAAATACGCGTATGGCGCAGTTCCATCCACCAAGGTGTCCTCTTGTTTGAGATCAACTAGAGAAAGATGAGGTCGTAAGCGGTTGAGTTCAGCTCTCGGGAGAGCTGCAAGCACACGATTCCGATAAATCTGCTGCTTGGGCAGGTTCATAGGGCTCCTTTGGGGGCGAAAAACCCCGCATCAGGACGCGCAGGTGAACCAGCCCTCTGGCCAGAGCATGTGCGTATGAAGATGTAAGTTAATTCTACGCTCTTAACACAACCTTCGCCGTACGTCTGGTATCAGACACAGGGTATACTGTCGAAGACAGGCGGAATTGCCGGGTGCTGTTTGGATGTCAATCAATCAGAGCGAAAAGTACGAGCGCCTGCTGGGAGCGACACCCTTGTTGCCTCTTTGGCCCACGAAATCAATAACCCTCTCGATGCCCTGCTGAACCTCCTGTATCTTCTGGAAGGCGAAGACACTCTCACAGAAAAAGGCCGTCATTACCTGGCGCTGGCCAAGGAGGAAGTACACCGCATTTCTCAGATTGCACACGGCGCAATGGGGCAGTTTCGAAGTCCTTCAGGGCCGCAGGATACCAATGTGCCGAGATTGCTGCACTCTGTGGTCGAGTTCTACAAGTCGCGATTAGATGCGCAGGGTATCTGCGTCCAGGCCCGCTACTGTTCGGGTGAGGATCTCGCCATTGACCCTGGTTCTTTGCGCCAGGCGTTTTCGAACCTGCTACTCAACGCCGCGCACTCCATGCCTGGCGGGGGGATCATGTACGCCAGAGTTGCCTTGGCACACGAGTGGACCGGACTGAATCGGCATGGACTTCGAGTGACCTTCGCGGATAACGGCTGCGGGATTTCTACCGAGGACCTGCCCAGGATTACTGAGGCCTTCTTCACCACCAAAGGATCCGCCGGCACCGGTTTAGGACTCGCACTCGTCAACGACACGGTCGAGAAATGCCACGGCGCCCTCCGAGTGAGAAGCAGCACGAAGCCGGGGCGAAGCGGCAGCGTTTTTGCGATTTTCTTGCCCGCCAATTAGAGGGACAACAGCGCATTTTTGCAGTCTGGTCACGGCATCGGAACCGACGAGTCTGGACGCAGGGGCGAGGATGGGCTTCCGGCGACGCCGGCAGTCTTTTCTAGACGCTGTCCGCCGGCGGCGGCTCGTCCTCCAGCAACCGGATAGGCGCTGAAGAAGCCCACGACGTAAGGGCTTGTTCTGAATGGGACAGGGGACAAATTCCTGGTCAACACCTTGTCCTTAAATGACGACTTCAACCTGGTCTTGGAAACGGAGCCGGCGAGATAGGTGGCAGCGGCGCAGAAAACGCGGGATAAGCCCACGTATACTGGAAGGGAGACGTCGCGCCCTCGCACAAGGTGTCATGCGCAAATCAATCTTATTCGCGTTTGTACTTTCCATCAGCGCGGTTTGTTTGCCGACGGCCAGCCCAGCCTCCGATAAGAAACAGAATCCGGAATCGGTGCTGGTCAGCGTGGAGGGCTGTCTGAAGATGTCTGTGACCGAGTACGTCATCGTCGACGATACCGGTACGCAACATAACCTGATCGGCAACACGGCCAAGCTCAGCCGCTACGTCGGACGCCGCGTCCAAATCATTGGCGAACCCACGATTAAGACCATCGGTACCACGCAGACGACCATCGCCTCAAGCGCCACTGAGGTTCCTGCGATCCGTGTGCAGAGCGGAAGACAGATCGGCGGGCGGTGCGGCCGGTAGATCGGCGACCGCCGGCGACCGGCATTCGCTGGTATCCGCATGACTTACACTCATCATCCCGAATCGGGAACGCCCTGCGCTGTAACTTGTGCTATGGCGATGTTACGCCAGCAAGCGCAAAAGGATGTCCTCCTAGGTCCTCCAGCTACGGGGTGATCTCCCAGACGACGCCGCAGCCCATACGTTTATGCGACGATGTTGCAGACCTGACAGCCGGTAACTGGCAACTGTGCTACGGCGAGTACTGCCAGACCATGGGACCGTATCTCCCGCAGGACCAGCTTGTGCCATAAAGGTTGCCGTTCGGATCCGCAGTCAGATTGCCAAAAATGTCGATTAACCCAAAAACCAGAGTTTGCCTTGTGGTCACGTCGACTACCTCACCCGTCTCGGGTTCTTCACCACAGCCGTAGTCATAACCTCCTTCGGCACCATACAGATCTCCTGACGCACCGAACGCCAGTTGGTGGAAGAACTGTGAGCAGCCGGGACCGTTCTGGTAGAGCAACAGGTAACTCCAGCCGCCACCCGACGGTGAGAGTTTGTAAACCTGACCGAAATCGTCGTCCTCTGGTTCATAGTAATAAGCGTCGAAGCCATAGAGATTGCCGGAGTTGTCCTCGATCAAACCACCTGGAGACCAGCCGTCAAGGTTACGCTGCAATGCGTGGATGACATTATCTGTCCACATACCTCCCGAGGGCACTAACTGGAAGACCACGCCAGCACCGTTGCCGCCTCCGCTCGCTGTTCCGTAAAGGTCCCCATCACGACGAAGCAGCAGGCTGTTAGGATTCGCCCCATCGCTTCCGCCCCGGAAGCTGTAGAGGATCTTCTCCGTCCAGCCTTCCAGCGAGGACGTCAGCTCGAATACGGCACCGTACCCGTAGGCTCCGCCCCCGGTTGATACTCCATACAAATCGCCGACCGAGTCGAAGGCGAAAACGCTCGATGTCGACGGGTACGTCGTGGTGCCTCCCCACGCATCAGTGTTTCCCGTAAATTCATAAAGTATTGTCTGTGTCCAACTACACAACGCCGTGAGGCAGGCGGTGGAAGCCGGCCTTGCCTCGTACACCAAACCACAATAGGACGTTCCGTCGTTGCCGCAGTTTTGGATCCCTCCATCAGCCACGCCATAGAGCGCTCCCTGCGGGCCTAGGAGGACGTTACCTGGAGTGTTAGCGCTGCTGCTGCCGCCGCCTAAGAAGCTGTACAGTGGGCCAAGAATCCAGTTCCCCGCTTTCTCCGCCAGCTTGTAAAGCAACCCCTCACCATTACTGCCACCCGCCTCAAGCGAGCCATAGAAGTTGCCGGCGCTGTCGATCGCCATGCCGCTAGGACCATAACCCTGTTGCGAGGTGAAATCGTAAATGTCGCTGAAGCCATTTTGAAAAGGGGGGCAGCTCGCAAAGGTGGATGTGGTGGTGGTCGTCGTAGTAGTGCTGCCGAGAATGGTGAACGATTCGGAAGGAATCGTGCCTACCTCGTTCTGCGAGGCTGAGGAAGGGCCGGAGTTTTCGTCCCAATAGACCTGGTCGCCGCTGGGTACGCTGGCGTTCTGCAGATTCACCCAATAGGTGCCGTTATTCAGGTTCGGTCCATTGAAGTTCGTCGTCTCGGTGCAGACGTTGTAGCCATACTGATTGAGAGTGCAGGTGCCCTGCGTGAAGTTTACGGTCTGATCAAAGTAGCTGGTGCCTCCATTTTCCCCCGAGGTGATGGACACTTCCGCCGACGACAGTACGTCGCCCGGGAATATCCAGGCGGCGAAACTCATGGCGGTGACGCTGGAGTTGTTGTTCGCCACATTGAAGGTGTCGCTAACAATAACCCCGAAGTTAATCGTCCAGGCGTCGGTGTTGCCGTTGGTTGGGCCGTTATCGTAAATATCATTGCTTTGCAGTGGACCTAGATGACTTCGTTTGGGCACAAGCCCGGGCGCTTTGCGTGATGCCTGCGGCCTAACTGGATGGGCCAGCCGAGACGCGAACTCCGGCATTTTCGCCGCCTGCACCGCCGTCGGGGGAACTGAATTCTGTGCCCGGGCGGGAACGATGGCCACTGCCATGGCCAGCGTGATATTTACCGCCAGGGAAGTTGTGCGGAACAGGGGAGTGAGAGATTGCCTTTTGCTGTGCATCGGCTTGTCCTTCTTGCCATCGAGTCGAATCGAAATGGACGTCAGGGACGGGCGCACTCGGGACGCCTGGGAGAAGGAGGGTCGAAGGTCTCGTTCCTCGCCGTGTGGGCGCGATTGGACCGGGTGGGGAAGAAGGCCGGGAAACCTCCCCGAAACACCACAAATTACACAATTTTCGGTGAACATCTGTCAGTGACCTGTGACGCAGGGCGATGTGACGAGCAAGCAATAGCTGGAAGGAGATGCGTTCTTGGCGATAACAGGCCATTACACTCCTCATCCCGAATCGGCAACGCCCTGCGCTGTAACTTGTGCCATGGCGATTTCTCGCCAAGGGTCAGCCAGAAACGGCACCAACCGCCCGGTTTTCATTGACTTGCCCGTCTCAGCTACGTAAGATTCCGCGCTAGTGATCGGGCAAACCATCTCCCACTACCGCATCCTCAGCAAGCTGGGCGGTGGTGGCATGGGTGTGGTGTATAAGGCCGAGGATGTTAGGCTACACCGCTTCGTGGCGCTGAAATTTCTGCCGGATGAGGTCGCCAGGGATCCACTCGCGCTCAGCCGTTTTCAACGGGAAGCACAGGCCGCCTCGGCGTTGAACCATCCAAACATCTGCACTCTCTATGACATCGGCGAAGAAGACAGTCGCGCCTTCATAGCGATGGAGTTTCTCGATGGCATGACTTTGAAGCGCCGCATTGCGGGGCGGCCACTCGAAACCGAGTTAATTCTAGATCTCGGTACCGAGATCGCTGACGCGCTCGACGCGGCGCACGCGAAAGGCATCATTCACCGTGACATCAAGCCCGCCAATATCCTCGTCACGAGTCGAGGGCACGCCAAGATTCTGGATTTCGGTCTGGCGAAGATTAGCGCTCAGGATAGGGCAGCCGGTGGCGAATCCGAAACTCTCATGGCAGATCCCGATGCCGACAATCTTACCAGCCTGGGAGCGATGCTAGGCACAGTTGGCTACATGTCACCGGAGCAGGTGAAGGCGCGGAATCTGGATGCACGCACCGACTTGTTTTCGTTCGGGGCTGTGTTGTACGAGATGGCCACGGGTAGGATGCCGTTCAAGGGTGAGAGTACGGGCGAGATTTGCAGCGCGATTCTGCGCGACGAACCGCCGCCGCCATCGCAGGTGAATCCGGAAGTCTCTGTGGGACTCGAGGCAGTGATTGACAAGGCGCTGGAGAAGGACCGTAATTTGCGCTATCAGCACGCTTCGGACTTGCGCACTGATCTGCAACGGCTGAAGCGCGACACGGAAACCAGTCTTCATGCGGCAGCAGCGGGTCCAGGCGCGATCGAGGCATCTCCGGCTAAAGGCCAGAAGAACCGCTGGGCTATCGTCGTCGCTTCCACTGCCGTCCTTGTAATCACCGCGCTCGTGGCGGGCGGGGTTTACTACCGCTCGCATCAAGCTCCGCGCCTGACCGACAAAGATACCATCGTCGTAGCCGACTTCGACAACAGGACGGGAGACCCTGTCTTTGACGACACCCTGAAGACGGCGCTCACGGTAGCGTTGAACCAGTCTCCGTTCCTCAATGTGCTCTCCGACAACAAGGTGGCGACGACCTTAAAACTGATGACCCGCCCGGTCAATACGAAGCTGACCGGTGACGTGGCCCGCGAGCTTTGCCAGCGTTCCGACAGCAAGGCCTACATCGCAGGTTCGATTGCCAGCCTGGGCAACCAGTACGTGCTGGCGCTGAAGGCAGTAAATTGCAAAACCGGCGACACGCTGGCGCAGGAGCAGGTGACCGCCAACGGAAAAGAGAAGGTGCTGAACGTGGTGGGTGAGGCCGTGGCAAAGCTGCGCAGTGAGTTGGGTGAGTCGCTGGCCACGGTGCAGAAGTTCGACGTGCCGCTTTCTGAAGCCACCACCTCTTCGCTGGAGGCCTTGCAAGCCTATAGCCTTGGCCAGAAGACCTCGCGTGAGAAGAGTGCCGCGGCGGCCCTGCCTTACCATGAGCGAGCGATTGAACTCGATCCGAATTTTGCGATGGCTTATGGTTCAACCGGCGGCGACTACATGACATTGGGCGAAATAGGCCGCGCCAGCCAGTATTTCACGAAGGCCTTCGAGCTGCGCGAGCACGCCAGCGAGCGCGAGAAACTCCTCATCGCGACCGGCTACTATAACTTCGTAACCGGCGAGCTGGATAAGGCGGCGCAAACTTATCAGGAGCTGATAGAAAACTACCCGCGAAAGGCTGACGGATTCGATGGTCTAAGTATTGTCTACGCCAAGCTGGGACAGTATGAGAAGGCTCTGGAATTGTCGCGTCACGCCGTCCAGCTTGTCCAGAACGTCTCGCAATATGAAAACTTGGCCAACTTTACACTCGCCTTGCAGCGTTTCGATGAGGCCCGGCAAGTGATTCAGGAAGCACAGGCACGAAAGCTGGACGACGTTATCGTCCATAACGCGACCTATGCTCTCGCCTTTCTCAACGCGGATTCGCCGGCCATGGCGCAACAGCGACTGTGGTTCGCATCAAACCCACAGTATGAGAACGTCGATCTTTCGCTGGACTCAGACACTGAGGCCTACGCCGGGCGGGTAGGCAAGGCGCGAGAGCTGACTCGGCGAGCTGTGGAGTCGGCTATGCGAGCCGACAGCAAGGAAACAGGTGCGATCTGGTGGGAGAACGCTGCCGTGCGCGAGGCTGCGTTCGGCAACCTCGCGCAGGCGCGGGAGGCAGCCGCGGAGGGACTCAAACTCGATTCCAAGAGCCAAGGGGTCGCGGTCGAAGCCGCGTTGGCCTACGCCATGACTGGCGACACAGCGCGCGCCAACTCGATGGCGCAAGACCTGAATCAGCGTTATCCGCTCGACACTCAGGTGCAATCGCTGTGGTTGCCCGCTATTCAGGCACAACTGGGAGTGAATCGCAAGAGTCCGGCGGAAGCGGTCAACCAGTTACAACGTGCGCTGCCGCCCATTGAGTTCGGGCAGATCTTTTTCGTCACCAACATCTCGTGCCTTTATCCTACTTACATTCGCGGGGAAGCCCACCTGGCAGCCGGACAAGGCCAGGCCGCCGCCGCCGAATTCCAGAAGGTTCTCGACCACAGCGGCATCGTTTGGAACTGCTGGACGGGAGCATTGGCCCGCCTCGGTGTGGCCCGCGCCAATGCCTTGCAGGCGACCAACTCGCAGGGTGCCGATTCCGATGCTGCGCGAACCCGCGCCCTCGCCGCCTACAAAGACTTCCTCACCCTCTGGAAAGACGCTGATCCTGACATTCCCATCTACAAGCAAGCGAAGGCCGAGTACGCGAAGCTGCAATGACTGGATAATGCTGCCGACTGGATCGTAAAAATGCCAGCTGCTGAAATCAGGCCATTACACTCCTCATCCCGAATCGGCAACGCCCTGCGCTGTAACTTGTGCTATTGATTCCATGACAATGTCGGCTCCGATGCCCGAGTAAAGTTGGTGGTGCTGACCAACCAACAGGCTCGGGAGAAAGGAGCCGAACAATGATCATTATAGGAGTAGATTTCCACCCCGAGTTTCAGCAAATCGCAATGGTTGACACGGAGACGGGAGAGCTGCAGGAACGGCGTCTGCAGCATCCGAAAGAAGCCGAGAGCTTTTACCGCGAGCTCGTGAAACGCTCGGTTCAGGTGCGAGTGGGTATGGAGGCCAGTGGGCACGGGCGCTGGTTCGAGCGGCTGATGGGTGAGTTGCAGATCGAGCTGTGGATTGGAGATGCCGCCGAGATCCGAACCAGGCGGGTACGGAAGCAGAAGACCGATCGGCAAGATGCCCAGCTCATCTTGAAGCTGATGCTGAAAGATGATTTTCCAAAGATCTGGGTGCCGAGCTGGGAGAACCGTGATTTGCGGCAACTGCTATGGCATCGGCACCGTATGGTGCAGGCGCGTACGCGGATCATGAATCAGTTGCAAGCGGTGGCGCTGAACGAAGGTCTGCGGTGTAAGAAGAGGTTGTGGCGGACGGAACGCCAACAACTGGAATCGTTCAGCCTGGCGCCGTGGGCCAGCCGGCGACGGCGCGATCTGTTGGAGTTGCTGGACCGCTTGAATCCAACTATCGCGGAGCTGAGCCAGGCGGTGGAGCAGGAGGTAGAGAAGTTTCCCGAGGCACAACGACTGGCGACGCATCCTGGTGTGGGTCCACTCACCGCATTGGCGTTCGTGCTGATCATCGGCGAAGCAGAACGCTTTCAATGTGGGAAGCAGCTAGCTAGCTATCTCGGCCTGATTCCACTGGAAGACTCCAGCGGGAATCGAAGACGGCTAGGACACATCACCAAACAAGGAAGTTCGATCTTGCGCTTCTTACTGGTAGAAGCGGCCCAAGTCACGGTGCGGAGCCTTCCGGAATGGCGCAGCCGATACTTTCACTTGATGATGCGCCGGGGACGGAAGATCGCCAAGGTCGCCATGGCGCGTCGACTGGCAGTTTGTCTGTACTGGATGATGCGCCAGGGATGGGATTATCAGCAGTGGGTCGAGTTCGGTTCGCACGCGGGGCAGCCCGGAAATCGCCATGGTGTGCAGTAAAACACCGAGCTATTGAGTGGGCACCCCGCTCCTCTGACGAGGAGTTCGAACTAGTAATCATGATCGCAGCCGCGACCGAAGAGATGCATGGGTCGGACCGAGTTCTGACCTGAGAGGATTACAAGGCGAGCCGTGGTTGGTTGGGACAGAGGTTTTTTCAACTAGAGCGAAGTGGCGCTTTGTTTAAAGCGGATGCTGAACTACGCTCTTGACAACGCCGACATTGTCAGAGAGGCGATTTCTCGTCAGCGAAACGCCTAATCGAAGGCCAAGGAGCGCTCCTAGGGTGTGATCTCCCAGACCACGCCACAACCGCGGCTGCCATATTCAGTGCACTCCGTCACGTTGCCGCCCTCCTCGGTCACGCCGTAGAGATTACCGCTGGCGTCAAGGGCGACGGTGCCGACGGGCCACCGTCCGTCACTTCCGCCGGTGAAGTCGTACATGTCAGTGAGCGTCCAGTATCCACCCGAGTTCGCTAACTTGAAGACCATACCGGCGCCGTAAAGGCCGCCAAAAAAACAGGTTCCGTAAAGATTGCCGGCCGGGTCCATGGTGAGGCCGCTCGGGGTGCACTCACCCGAAGCCCCGAAAATGTAAAGCGTAGACAAAATCCAGCTTGCGCCCGATGGCGATAGCTTAAAGACGGTGCCCTGGTCGTGGTCTCCGCCCTGTTGTGTGGTGCCGTAGAGGTCCCGGGAGCGGTCCATGACTAAGGTCTCAGGAACACTCGAGGCATCTACGCCGTTAACCGGAAAGTCAGCGATGATGTTCTCTGTCCATGTCCCGCCGGACGAGATCAACTCGAAAACCGTCCCGCCTCCTCCTTGCTCCGTCGTCCCGTAAAGGTTTCCGGCCGCGTCGAAGATCACACCAAACAGTGGCTCATACCCGTCGTTCACACTGCTCGGGAAGGTATGAAGGAGACTGATGGTCCATCCCCCGCCGGATGGCGAAAGCTCGAAAACCGTTCCGTCGCTGTATGGGCCTCCATACTGCGTCGTGCCGTAGATGTTCCCATCTTGGTCGAAGATTAGATTCCCGTAATCCGGAAACCTTCCATCGTTCGCTCCTCCCTGAAAGGAATGGAGCACGGTTTCACTCCAATTGCAGGCGGCGTTCTTACAGGCCGCGGCTGATGGTTGCAGTTCAAAAACGGTGCCTTCGTGCCCACTGCCGCCGTACGCGGTTGTGCCATAGAGAGCGCCGTTCGGTCCAACAACTACGCCCGCCTCCGGATTAGCTCCATCGCTGCCACCCGTGAATTCCCAGAGGGGGTCCAAGGTCCAACCCGAACCCCGATGCGCCAGGTTAAACGCCACGCCCCAGCCGTACGTTCCGCCCTGATACGTGGTTCCGTAGAGAATTCCTGGACCACCAATGGTCACAGTCGTAGGATTTTCGCCATCGGCGCCGCCGGTGAAGGCGTGCAGGACGGTAAAAGTCTGCGCGCTTCCCGGCGCCGGCGCGAGCATGGTCAGCACACCAAGCATCGCGAGCGCGAGCGCTGGAAGTGGCAGGTGAAAAGTGACACGTGGCCGGGTTGTCATGAGGATCTCCTTTGCGACTGTCGGGGTTACCATTCTGGCCTTGGCCTTACCTGTCTTTATCGCGGCACAAATATCACGCCGTCGGAAAGGCGCGTCAACTTAATTCTGCATTACGATTTAAAGGATTGATGGCAATGAACTTAGTTTGCCGATTCAAAGTGATTGGCGATACCAGGCCATATCGCAGCTCAAAGCCTCGTACCTTACTCCGAGCTTGCATCTGGTGTCGGGTTAGCGGACTTTTTCCGCGGCCGTACTCGGCGTGACTTTGTGCGAGTCGAACTTGCGCTGCAAGGCTTCTAACGGCGACACCGGCTTCGCGTCAGCTTCATCGGCGCTGGCGCTTACAGGCTCCAGTTGCTCGATGCTTGCCTTGCCGTCGTTCATTTCCTCGCTGGAATGGTCGCGGGAGTTACTCGGTGCGACAGCGGGGTTTGCTGCCACGGCTGTCACCGAGGGTTTCGGCGCTTCCACCAGCCGCGAGTTGACCAGCCCCTTCTCAATAAACTTCTTCGGGTTCAGCAAGGGGCGGGCGAGTGAAGGATTGTAGCTGGTCCAGGGCGAGTCGAATTCAGCCTCGCGCTCGAACTGTGCGCGCATGCTTTCCATCTTGGAGTCCAGATCGTCCATGTAGTGCAGCATCAGCGCTTCCGGGAACATCGGCAGCTTGGGCGATCCGAACTCATATTGGCCGTGATGGCTGATGATCAGGTGCTCCAGCAGGACCTTCAGTTCCTCGGGGAAGCCGGGCACGCGCGCGATCTTCTGCTGCAGCATTTCCAGCTCGATGATCATGTGTCCCAGGAGCTGTCCCTTGGTGGTGTAAGCGATGGAGCGCTGATAGGTGAGTTCGTGCAGCTTGCCGATGTCGTGCAAGAAGGCGCCGGACAGCAACAGATCGCGGTCGACCTGGGGATAGTTGCGCGCCGCCAGATCGCAAACGGTGAGCAGCGAGACGACGTGGTCAAGCAAGCCGCCGACGAAGGCGTGATGCAGGGTCTTGGCCGCGGGAGCCGTTTTGTAGGCGGCAACCAGCGCTTCGTCCGCGATGAATTCGTTTATCAGCGACTTGAGCCAGGGGTTCTGGAAGCTCTCGACAAAGTTGCACACCGTCTGCCAGAGCTGCTCAATATCTTTGCTGGTCTTGGGAAGATAATCCGCGTAGTCGATTTCCGACTCACCCAGCTTGCGCACTTTGTGAACCGTGAGTTGCCAGCGGCCGTTGTACTTGTGGACTACGCCCTTGACCTTGACGAAGTCGTCCTGCTCGAAGCCGGAGATTGCATCGGCGACGTTGTCCCACATATTTGCCTGGACTTGGCCGCTGCGGTCGGCGAGCACCAAAGAAAGATACAGCTCACCACTCTTCTTCGACTTCACTTGTTTGAGGGCAACGACAAACATCGAGGTGATGGTTTCGTTCTCCACTCGGGCGCAATCGGAAATGTAGAATTCCTTCATTCGATCTTTGAGGGTGCATCAGAGCTACGAGATGACCGCCGCGCGCCTATGGTATCAGTAGCCAGTGCTCAGTAGCCAGCAGCTACGAGCCCCGAGCTTCGAGCCACGAGCTGCTAGAACCTATCAAACCTATCCCATAATCGCCTTGTATGAGGGCTCGGTTTCAGCCGCGCCGTAATCGCCACACTCGTGAATAGGGCTTCAGCCCCTGCGTGCCCTGATTCTTGCAGGGGCTAAAGCCCTGAGTCTTACGCGGGTCGTTCGGCACGACTGAAGGTCGTGCCCTGATACAAACCTAAGAATGCATTGAAGAGCCCAGTTCCGGCACCTCGTAACTACCTCGGGCCTCGTGGCGCCAGTTACATCTACGCGCTAATAAGCTCGGGGCTCGCGGCTCGTAGCTCGTAGCTAGAACAATCCCAGCTTCTTCTTTTTCTTAGGCTTGGAATCGGAACCGGTAGTCGCTGTGGTGTAGACAGGCTTGGTCTCGTTGGGACTGGCGCCCGTATCGATATAGCCGGGCTTGATATCGATATAGGCCTCTTCGCGCAGCCTGGTAAGGTAATCGCGCAAGGCCGGCTGCATCTTGGTCATGTAGATCTGTTCCTGGACCTGGGTTTCAACTTCCTTTAGCGGAGGCACGCCTGCTGACTGATGTTCCGTAACCTTCAGGATGACGAATCCCTGGTTGGTGCGGATAGGCTCAGTGAATTGTCCGGTTGGCAAGTCGAAGACTTTCGCCTCGTACTCTTTGGACAGAGTGCCGCGTTTGAAGTATTCCAGGTCGCCTCCCACCGCGGCGGTCGGGCCGTTAGAGTACTGCTTGGCCAGGTCAGCGAAGTTACCGCCCTTTTTCAGCAGATCATAAACCTGGTTGGCTTTGGCTTGCGCCTGCGCCACCACATCGGAAGACGGCGTCTCCGGCAGCGCGGTCACGCCCTTGTCCGTCTTCACCGCCGCCGTCGTCTGGGTCGAAATCAGGATTTCGCTGAGCCGCACCTCTTCAGGCCGGTCCATGTCGCCCTTATGCTGATCGTAATATTGCTGGATCTCCTGATTGGTAACGGCAATGTGTCCACCGACCTCCTGGCCAATCACCTTCTGGGTCAGGAGGTTGTTCTTCAGGTTCTGTTTGAAATCTTCCCACGAGATACCCTGCGCCTCGGCCGCCTTCTGCATCTCTTCCATGGAGTCGGCGTGCATTTGGAGGCGCAACTCGTTGAGCCGCTTTACCAGGTCGGTGTCGGCGGTGATGCCGAGGTCCGACGCCTTTTGCAGAAGCAGTTGCTGGTCAATCAGATCGCGCAGCAGGTCCTTCTCGTGGTCCTTGGCCTGCAGTTCGGAGGCCGCCGTGTCTTGCTGCTGATGGGCCTCGCTGTACAGCTGCTCGCGCGCCTTGCGCAGATCGGCCCGGGTCACAATGCTGTTGTTGATGCGCGCGATTATCTCCTCGACAACCGTGTCGCTTGTCGCAGCCTGCGTTTGGGCCAGCAGGAACGGAGCACCGAAAACCACGGCCAGTAAAAGGAAGGAAAATCTCTTCATGCAATACCTGATCAGGCGCTCCACCCTCGAAGTCAAACCTGGTCCTTTTGTCGTTATTCTTTCATCTATTTTACTGCTTCCGGCGAACTCGTGCCTGCCGGTTAACCATATTGACGCGCGCGAATGACCGAAGGCCCGCTCCACGCCATAGAATTGAGGGATGGAAAACCACGGCGCGCCCGTCTTTGAAAAGCCCAGCGCGATTGAAGCCCTGTTCAATCGCTGCTTCGGATTCCTGGTAGGGCTGGGACTCGGCCCGAAATACAATTACCTGCTCCAGGTACGCGGGCGAAAATCGGGCAAGCTTTATTCCTCGCCCATCGATCTTCTGGAAATTGATGGCAAGCGCTACCTGGTTGCCCCGCGAGGACGCACGCAATGGGTGCGCAACGCGGAAGCCACGGGAGAGATTGCGCTGAAGAGAGGGAACTGGCGACATACATTTCGGCTGCGGGCAGTGCCCGACGCGGAGAAGCCGGAATTGCTGAAGGCCTATCTCGACCGCTTCAAGGTCGCCGTGCAGCGGTACTTTCCAATTGCTGCGGGCTCCGAAGCGCAGGCGTTCGCAGCGATTGCGGCGAAGTATCCGGTGTTTGAGCTGATTGAAAGCTGAGGGACGGAAGCAGGTGCATTTCCTGGTGTAGGGTGGAACAGCAGATCCCTCGCAGGCTGAAGCCCGCTCGTGATGACAAAAATAAACGGCCTTATCGGCACGACTGAAGTCGTGCCCTGTTACAAAGCTATTTGAAGTCGTGCCCTGTTACAAAGCTTTGTCGCAACCGTCTCCCGCGGCACTCCGGCGCAGCCATTCGGCGAGCTCAAGGGCTCAGCTCAACCTGCGCTTTTCACGGATTCAGAACAACTCCGGAATGCGCGGCGGAAGCGTAATCGTCGTCGCGGCGTTGCAGGGTCGGACGATCGTCGCCACCATTGCCCGGCTGGGTGGTGGTAGTGCTATCCGCGGTCTGCGTACGGCGCAGTGTCGGCCCTTGCTTATTCTGGGGAATGGCCTTCTTGCCGTTTTCGAAGGCCGCCAAACGCGCCTTCACTTCATCGAACTCCGATGTATCTTCTATGTACTCGGGGCGGGCCGGCAGAATCTCGCGAATTTCTTCCTGACTCTTCAGAATGCGATCGGGCGTCTGCGGATGCGAGGCGAAGGCCTTGGCCAACGCTCCCGGCTTCTGCTTCTCCAGCGCCTTCAGCTTTTCGAAGAATGCAATGAAGGCTTGCGGATCATATCCCGCTTTGTACATGTATTGCAGGCCAAAGTAGTCGGCTTGCGCTTCGAAGTCGCGCGAAAACTTCATGAAGGTCACCGGCAGCGCCAGGCTCATGGCCATGTTGACTGCCTCATAGACGCCCCAGCTATGAATGACAAACATCAGCGGAACGGTGGACAGCTGTACATAGTTCTGGCGGGTCATTTCCTGCGTGGCATGGCGAAGGACAACGTGCGAGATCTCGTGGGCCATGACGCCGGCCAGCTCGGCCTCGTTATCGGCGGCAAGAATCAGGCCGCTATTGACGTAGAAGAATCCGCCGGGCAGGGCGAAGGCATTGACGTCGTCGGAGTCCACAACCTTGATGGTGAATGGCACCTTCGCATCCGAATTGCGCACCAGGTTCTGACCGACGCGGTTGACGTACTCGACGATGACGGGGTCCTGGATCATGCGGGCGCTCTGCTCCACCATCATCGCGTACTGCTTGCCGACCTTGATGTCGGTGTCGATGGAGTACCAGTTGCCCAGACTTCTTCCGGTCGAACCCACTTTGCGGTCGCCAATATCGTCGATATCGGTCTTGCCTTTATCGTGGGTATCTTTGGGAGCACTCGCCGTGGGCGCGGTTGCCGCTGCAGTGTCGACAGGGCTGCCTGTTCCATTCGCGCTGGCGGGCTGAGCTGCGGGCGCACCAGTGCTGCTCGCCGATTGCGACTGATCAGAGGAACTGCTGGAAGCTTGGGTTGACGTAGTTGACGTCTGCGATTGTTGGTTGTCTTGCGCCAGCGCCGGAAGCGAGAGGCTGGCAACCAGCAGCACCGCAATCATCGCTGCGAAAGCACGCGATTTCATGGAAACTCCAGTGCCCAACTCGGACCGCACCTTGCCAGGGTGCTTCTTGCGCACATTATATGCTTGGAATCGCGTTGTGGCGTAATGGATTTCCGCAACCGCGGGGAAGCGGACGATTTTCCAGTACCCGTCCGGCGCCCCGCAGTGGCATTCGCCAGCAAGAACTGTCGAATTTGGTCTAGAATGAGCGTTTTGTCCCAGGAGATTGAGCTTATGGCTACCGAGACTTCACCGCAAAAAATAATGCCGTTGCTTCGACTTGACGACTTCATCAGCGGCTTGCGCAAGCTGAAAGAGCAGGATTTCACCGGAGTGCGCGGCACGCTGGAATACCTGAAGACGAATCGCGTCGATGCGAAATCGATCGAGCCGTATCTCTTCTGGAACGCGCAGCACTATACCCGCAACCTCATCGACCGGACCGAACTCTACGAACTGCTGGCCATCTGCTGGGAGCCGGGCATGAAGAGCTCGATCCACAATCACAAAGGCCAGAACTGCTGGATGGCCGCGCCCATCGGCCGGCTCGCCGTGCAGAACTATCGGGTAAATTCTGAGGACCTGGTCGCACATAGCTGCGACATCGTCCCCACCGATGAGGTGTACATCACTGCGGAAAATCCCGTCGCCGTCGATCCGCTGAATCCGGTACACGACGTCCACAACCCGCGCGAATGGAACCAGCGCGCCGTCAGCCTGCACGTGTACTCGCGGCCGTTCGATTCCTGCGTGGTGTATTCGGTGGAGCAATGTACGTGCGGCGAGATTGGGCTGCAGTACACGTCGAAGTTCGGCAAGCTGTGTTAGAAGGGCGGCAATTAGCAATTAGCCATTAGCTTCGAGCCACGGGCCACGAGCTACATGATCGCGGACGTGCTCAAGGCGAAATCGGCGATATGAAGCAAGTCTTGGTGATGTTCGCGATGGCGATTACGGTTTTCGCTGAGCAACCAAAGTGCAAAGGGAACCCAAAGGTTATTGGCGCTTGCTACTCAGTTCATGGCAGGCTCTCGCGTGGCGCTGATACGGTGATTCTACGGCTTTGGCCCGTGGGAACGAAGCGGATGCTGGGTGTTACGGGAGGACCGACGCTTGACGACGCAGACGCCGCCATTCTGCCGCAAAGTCTAAAATTCCCCTTCGGCGACGAAGACATCTATGGCGACTTCGAGGTCTGCCCTTTCACGCCAGAGCGGAAAGGGGCAATGCAATTTGTCTGCATTGAGTCTGCTGCTCACGTCGTCGTAAAGCGGTAGCGTCGCAGGTTTCTCAAAGGCATAGTTTCGGAAAAAACAGACTAAGAAATAAATGAACGCACTGGAAAGATTTCGTGAGCTCGAGTGGTTAGATGTGATCGTAGTCGGGCTGGTCGTGGTGGTAGCTTTCGCCTTTACTCTTGTATGTACGCTTATCGGCGGTTCGGCAGGCACGGCAGATTCAATGCGTACTGACCCAGATGCATTCTCTACGATTTTGTTGCGCTGCTTTGGCCTTCTCATGCTACCCGGAATGCTCATAACTTCGCCCTGGCTGGTGGGTAACCCCCTCGGTCATCCTCTCGCCGCCTTTTCCGTGAGCATTGCCATTAACACCGCGATCTATACCGTGGTCTTCGGACTGCTGCTCAGATTCCTCCGACGTTTCGTCCGGAAATCAGATTAAGCGGTGATAGGGCTTGTCAAAGGCATAATTCCGGCTATTTCGCTCGACAGCGTCCCGCGAAAGATCGAGTCCCGCCCAGCGGGACGGAAGATGATAGCCCCGCCCTTCAGGGCGGGGTTAGTGTTTTATAGGAACCGAGTCCCGTAGGGACGGCACAGGCCATCGTCGATCAACCTCTGCGACTTGCCCAAATTGGGAAGAGGTGGTTACTTTCGTTCCGCCAGCTGCATTTTTCGTCTACCGAGGTCAGGCTCGCCGACGTAGGCTGATGTTGGGCGCAATGCCCAGGCACCGTTGGCTGATGGTCAGCAGGACGGCGCAAGAAGTTCTTTGACAACTGATGTTGGTATGGCATGCCGTCTTCTTGGGTCGCGTCGCAATCCTCGCGGCGTCCGAGCTACAGGTCGCTTAAGTAATTTATTTGTAATGGTTTGCGTCATATTGTTTTGTTTTCAATACTTTGGGGTACATCCTGCAAGTGATTGATAATGCGTTACTTAGCGCCATAGTTAAGTCCAGTGTTTTGAATACTTTAATATAAACCGTTTAGATGCAACACAGTTTTGATGGGGGGTACCAGCTCCGTAGATCAATACCGTCCCCCCTGCGTGCCGCCGCTTCGCAGCTCCCATGGTGCTGTCCGCGCTGACCGCAGCACGGCTAACGCAAATGTCGCGAATATAGCTGCGGCCAGAGCCAAGGCGGCGGCGAATTTGCGGGAGGTGTCCCTGATTGGAGGACCGCACGGGAAGAAGAAGCGCGCTTCAAGACATTAGCGCGACTTCGGGACGAACAGCAGGTCCCTCCACTCCGGCTAAAAGCCGTCGGTCGGGATGACACATCGGCGGGGGAACGAACCGCAGGTCCCTCCACTCCGGCTGAAGTCGTCCGATCGGGATGACACATCGGCGGGGGAACGAACCGCAGGTCCCTCCACTCCGGCTAAGCCGTCCGATCGGGATGACACATCGGGGGGGAACGAACCGCAGGTCCCTCCACTCCGGCTAAAAGCCGTCGGTCGGGATGACACATCGGCGGGGGAACGAACCGCAGGTCCCTCCACTCCGGCTAAAAGCCGTCGGTCGGGATGACAAGTCAGTGGCCAGTGGTCAGCGCTCAGTGGTCGGTGGCCCAGCCGTCGAGAGGGGCGGTGGTGGTGCGATTTGAAAACGAATGCGCGCTTTCACACGCCCGGCGCAAATCCGGCGCTTAGATCCGTCCCACCCCGCCGCGTGCAACGGCGGCCCGCGTCGAGGACCCCGGGCCTCATTGCGCAAAGCGGCTTGCTGCGAAGTGACAAACCGAACTACGCCACCACCGAGGGTCGCGCGCAAACCCCGTCTCTCTGGGATACAATTCGGAGCGTACGCACAGGAGAAACCACATGAGGCGATTCATACCGGTTGCACTGTTAATCGTAGGGCTGGCGATGGTTGGGCTGGCGCAAACTTCCATGACTCCGGGGATGCAGAATGCTCCGGCGCGCAAGTCCCCGCTGGCGGGCTATGCGGGCGCGTGGATTGGGACGTTCGACGGCCATGCCTGGCTGACGATTAAGCTGGCGCAGCAAGGGACACAGCTTTCGGGCACGGTGCAGCGGCGGAACGATGTCAAGTTCACCGATCAGGGCGAGATCAAGAGCGTGGGCGATGAGCAGACGACGGCTGCGGTGGAGAACTCGCTGATCAATGGAGACGGCCTGATGCTGACGGTGAAAGATCCTGGGACGCAGCAGACTGAGCACTATGTCATGCGGCTGACGGGCGCCGACACTGCCGAGTTAAAGATGGTGGCGATGTCGATGCCTCCGGGAATGGCAAAGCCGAAGCCGTGGAAGCTGAGCCGCGTGGGCCCTAACGCGGTGACACCGGTGCGCTAGCCTCTCGGGCTGGCGAGCGGTGTCCGATGCCCGGCTTGCGCAGTTGTGACCGTTGCGGCGAGCCGTTTTGTTACAGCGCAGTGAATGCGGTGAGCCGCGCTTCCGCGCTGCGGAAACCGCTGGTACACTGCTAGCGATTGCCGATGACATCTCCAATTTTGCGCCTGCTTGGGGCATTGGCGGCAGCGGGCAGCGCCGTGTTGTGCTGGTTTTTGGGAGACGCGCTGGCCAAGCCGCTGCGGCAAGGCAGATTACTTTCGCTGGATGGCTCGCACTATGCGCTGCTGGCCTTCCTGTTTGTTCCGGCCTTGATCCTGGCGGTGGTTGCGCTGTTTTGGGTGCCACCGCGAGTGGCGGGAGGCGGTCCGCTGCCGGAAGGAAAGCGCTGGCGCCTGGCCCTGGTGCTGCTGTTTGTCGCGTCCTTTGCGGTCGGACTGGCGCGGTGAGGTTGGAAAAATGTCAGGCGAGCACTGCGTCGCGGTTCTCGACGGTGGCGCGAATCAGCTCCACCAGTTCGGCGGTCACATCATCGGGAAGCTCATCGTGCGTCAGGCTCTCACCTAGCGCAGTGAGATCCACCAGCCTCGCAATCAGCCGCCATGCCGGTAGAAGTCTTCCGCCGGCATGCAAATATCCAGCCGAGAAATGCGGCTCGGCGCAGGGCCGCGCAGCGCGCTCATAGCGGAGAAAATGGCCGAGGTCAGCCAGCGGTGAGCCGGCGATTGCGAACTCCCAATCGAGAACGGCGGCCACTGACCATCGTCCGCCGTCGCATCGCACCAGCAAGTTGCGTTTGCCGAAATCGCCATGCACCAGAACCGCGTGCGGCTCGAGCTCCGCAAGTTGCGGCGCTGCTGACCACAGCAAGGCGCTGACGCCATCGCGCAGCTCGCCGGGCATTCGGCGTTGCAGGTTCGGCGATGCCAGACACAAATCCACGAAGCGCGGAATGGGATTGGCTCCATCCAAAAGCGGCGTGGTAACCGCCAGCCCGGGTGCGAGCCAGCCTGATTTGGGGAAAGTGATACGGCCGATCGCGGCCAAAGTCTCGCCAACCGAGAATGCGGCCTGCGCGATTGCTTCGTGGTCTCCGCTCCGTTTCAAATCGTGGAAGCTGATGCCTTCCACATACTGCATCAGAAGGAAAGGCGGAAGACCATCCAGACCAGCCGGCTCCGCAAAGATTACTTGCGGAACAGACACGGTAGCGCCAACTACGCGCAGCAGGTCAATTTCCTTCTGACACAGCGAGGGATCATGCTCGTAAATGCGGAGCACAATCCAGCCCGCTCGCGCATCGAGACGCACCTTGAAGTTTGCATTGCGGAAGCCCGCGGTTAGCGGCTGCACCTCGGCCACCGTGCAATCGCCCAACCCGTGACGCAGAAGCCGATCCAGATCCAGCGCAGGCAGCGACCGCCGCGGCTCGGAACGAATCCAGCGAGCTTCGCGAGGGGCGCCGGGAATCATGGATTTGGATTAGTGCCGGTGAGATCTAGTGGGTAGTTGCGGCGACATGACCTGCGCGCGCTGCCACTTCCAGCCTGACCTCGGCGCGGCGCAGCGCGGCATTTACCACGTCGTAGTCGATGTCCGCGGAGGGCTGGCGAAGCGCTTCTTCGGCTCGCGCTTTGGCTTCTTGGGCGCGTTTTACATCGATGTCCACCGCGCGCTCGGCCGAATCCGCCAGGATGGTCACCTTGTCGGGCAGTACTTCGGCGAAGCCCCACGCGACCGCGAAGTAGTGTGTGGTTCCGCCGTGGCTGTAGCTGATCTCGCCAATCATCAGCTCGGTGATCAGCGGCGCGTGACCCGGCAGGATGCCAAGATAGCCGCTCTTCCCCGGAACCTGCACCTGGTCAGCGTCGTCGTTGACCAGCAGCCTGTCCGGCGTCACGATTTGTAAGTGCAGCATGTCAGCCATGGCGGATTACGCTTGGGCCTTCATTTTCTCGGCGGCTTCCAGCACTTCGTTGATGTCGCCTTTCATGTAGAACGCCTGTTCGGGAATGTCGTCGTGCTTGCCGTCGACGATCTCCTGGAAGCTGCGCACCGTGTCCGCGATCTTCACGTAGCGTCCTTGCAGGCCGGTAAACTGCTCGGCCACGTAGAACGGCTGCGAAAGGAACTTCTGGATCTTGCGGGCGCGCGATACGGTGAGCTTCTGGTCTTCGCTGAGCTCGTCAATGCCTAGAATTGCGATGATGTCCTGCAGGTCCTTGTAGCTTTGCAGGACGCGCTTTACCGCTTGCGCGCAGTTGTAGTGAGCATCGCCGACCACGCGCGGATCCAGAATGCGCGAGGTCGACGCCAGCGGATCGACGGCGGGATAAATGCCCAGCTCGGAAATCTGGCGCGAAAGCACGGTGGTCGCGTCCAGGTGAGCGAACGTCGTCGCCGGCGCGGGATCGGTCAAGTCGTCGGCAGGAACGTAAATCGCCTGCACCGATGTTACCGAACCTTTCTTGGTCGAGGTGATGCGCTCCTGCAACTCACCCATTTCGGTGGCCAGGTTCGGCTGATATCCCACAGCGGAAGGCATACGGCCCAGCAGCGTCGAAACCTCCGAACCCGCCTGCGTAAATCTAAAGATGTTGTCGATGAACAGCAGCGTGTCTGAACCTTCTTCGTCGCGGAAGTACTCGGCAACCGTGAGCGCAGTCAGCGCCACGCGCAAACGCGCTCCGGGCGGCTCCGTCATCTGGCCGTAGATCAGCGCAGCCTTGGACTTCCCCGGCTCCTTGATGTTGACCACGCCCGACTCCTGCATCTCCAGCCACAGGTCATTGCCTTCGCGCGTACGCTCGCCCACGCCGGCGAACACCGAGAAGCCGCCATGCTTCAGCGCGACGTTGTTGATGAGTTCCATGATGACGACGGTCTTGCCCACGCCCGCGCCGCCGAACAGGCCAATCTTGCCGCCCTTCAGGAACGGCTGAATCAGATCGATGACCTTCACGCCGGTCTCAAACATCTCCATCGACGTCGCCTGCTCGTCGAAGCGCGGCGCCTGGCGATGGATGGGATTCCGTTTGGCGGTGTTGACCGGGCCAAGCTTGTCCACCGGGTTGCCGATGACGTTCAGCACGCGGCCCAGCGTCTCGCGACCGACCGGAACGGTAATCGGTCCGCCGAGGTCGATGGCTTTCATACCGCGCACCATGCCCTCGGTCGGCTCCATGGCCACGCAACGCACGCGGCCCTCGCCCAGTTGTTGTTCGACTTCGAGAATGACGTCGAGCGGCGTTGGGATGTTGAAACCCTCGCTGGTAACGCGCAGCGCCGAATAGATAGGCGGCAGCGCCGACTCCGAGAATTGCACGTCCACCGCGGGACCTGCGATCTGAATTACGTGTCCGATATTTTCTGGCATAGATAGTTGTCCGTCATCAGTTGTCGGTTGTCAGTTGTCGGCTTCTCAGTTGCCGACGCACGGTCGATTGCTTCAGGGAAGCGATCAGCGCATTAAGCGTTCGTCCCAGTTCGCTTGATTCAGCTAGTAAGCGATCCCGATCTGACGGTTCGACGTAGCCTCGTTTTGCCGCGATCACGATCTGCGTCTCCAGCTCATACAGCGAGCCACGCGCATTACCCAGGAATTGCAGAAACTCTCCTCGTGTAGCGCGACCCTGGCCCTCCGCAATATTGCTGGGAATCGAAACTGCACAACGTCGCATTTGGCTCTTCAACCCAAACATTTCTTCCTGCGGCAGCCTAGACGTCGTCGTATAAACCTTCTCGACTAGGTCGATCGCCAGCTGCCACGCCCGAAGATCCTGATACCGATTGGCTTGCATACACAGCCCCAGTTTCTTGGGCGCCCACTGACAACTGACAACCGACAACTGACAACCGCCCTACAGCGCCGCCGCCCCGCTCACAATCTCAATAATCTCTTTCGTGATCGCCGCCTGGCGGGCGCGGTTCATGGTCAGGGTCAGCGAGTCGATGACCTCATTAGCGTTGTTGCTGGCCGAATCCATGGCGGTCATGCGGGCAGCATTCTCCGCCGCCACCGACTCCAGCATCGCCTGAAAAAGTTGCAGGATCACATACCGCGGCAACATCCCTCGGAAGATCTCTTCCGCCGGCTGCTCGTAGATGTAATCGACATTGGCGGGAAATTCCTTCGCCTGGCGCTCCTCTTCCGTCTCCGCCGGCTCCTTCAAACTGATGCCCGCGGCCTTAGCGGCTTCGCCCATGCGCTCCCGCTCTTCCAGGGTGAACTCCTCCGCCAGCGCCACTTCGCGCCGGCCGATTTCCTGTACCGGCAAAATGCGTTGCGCGATCAGCCGCTGCGAAATCACCGACTTGAATTCGTTGAAGATTACGTAAACCGAATCAATCTCGGCGTTGTCGTAGGCGTGAATTATCTTTTCGACAATCTCTTCAACCGCTCCATACTGCAGTTTGCCCAGAAGGTTCAGGTGCTCGCCCACAACCTGGATCTGGCCGGCGCGCTCTTCAGCATCAGGTGCCGCCACCGGATAGCGCCGGCGCATGTAGTCGCGCCCTTTGCGCCCCACAGCGGCAATGCTGACGTTCTTGTCCTTGAAGTACTCCAGGAACTTCGCCGCTGCCTTCAATACATTCGAGTTAAAAGCGCCTGCCAGCCCGCGGTCACCGGTAACCAGCACCAGCAGAATGTTCTCCTCCGGCCGCTTTGCCAGCAGGGGATGTTTGGGCTCACCCGTCTTCTCATCCATCAGATCGCTGCGACTGATTAGCGAGCGCAGGACGTTGGTAATCATCAACGCGTAAGGCCGCGCGGCCAAAGCGCGCTCCTGGGCGCGGCGCAGCTTCGCCGCCGCCACCATCTTCATGGCCTTGGTGATCTGCCGCGTGTTTTTCACGCTGCGGATGCGTCGCCGGATATCGCGTATGTTCGCCATCGTTCTTTTAAGGTCTCACCCTTCGCTAAGGTTTTTATCCTTCGCTAAGGTCTCATCCTGCCCTAGGGTGTCATCCTGAGCGGAGGTTCGCCGACTTTGCGAACCGGAGTCGAAGGACCCCCACCGCTTAAGGAATCTGTGCCGTCCCTTCGGGACTCGGCTTCTTTTCTGCTCCAGCCCAAGGCTTACGCCCTGGACTAATATTGTTTCCGCCCTTCGGGCTATGCCTTGAAGGGGCACGGTTTTATGTGCCGCTAAAAAGTCTGTTTCCGAACGCTTTGTAACAGGGCACGACTTTAGTCGTGCCGAACCGCCGTCTCTTTTCTGCCGGAGCCGGCTTCAGCCGGCGACAGAAATTACGCGCTCGCCTTCGCTTCCAGCTGATGTTCGCTGACGAACCGCTCCTTGAACTCGTTGATGACTTTGGTCAACGAAGCCTTCAACTCGTCATCCAAAACCTTCTTCTCCTCGATCGCTTTCAGCACGCCTGGATTCGTCGTCTCGACGTAGCCGTAAAGCCCCTTCTCGAAGTCCCGCAATTGTTCGATCGGCAGGTCATCGAGCAGGCCCTGCGTTCCGGCGTAGATGATCAGAATCTGCTTGGAGAACGGCAGCGGCTGATACTGGCCCTGCTTCAGGATTTCCGTGAGCCGCGCGCCGCGGGCTAGCTGCGCCTGCGTCGCTTTGTCCAGATCGCTGCCAAACTGCGAAAACGCCGCCAGTTCGCGATACTGTGCCAGATCGAGTCGCAACGTTCCGGCAACCTGCCGCATCGCTTTAATCTGCGCGCTGCCGCCCACGCGGCTTACCGACAGCCCTACGTTCACCGCCGGACGCACGCCGGAGTTGAACAAGTCGGTCTCCAGATAAATCTGGCCGTCGGTGATGGAGATGACGTTGGTCGGAATGTACGCCGACACGTCGCCTGCCTGGGTTTCAATGATGGGCAGCGCCGTAAGCGAACCGCCGCCAAGTTCGTTACTAAGCTTTGCGGCGCGCTCCAGCAGGCGCGAGTGGAGATAGAACACGTCACCGGGATAAGCCTCGCGTCCCGGCGGTCGCCGCAGCAGCAGCGAGATCTCGCGATAGGCTACGGCGTGCTTGGAAAGATCGTCGTAGATGCACAGCGCGTGCCGCTTGGTGTCGCGGAAGTACTCACCCATGGCGCAGGCGGCGTAAGGCGCAATGTACTGCATGGGCGCGGGATCGGAAGCCGACGCCGACACCACGATGGTGTACTCCATCGCGCCGTAGTCTTCCAGCGTCTTCACCACCTGGGCCACCGACGAACGCTTTTGCCCGATCGCGCAATAAATGCAGATCAGGTCGCGGCCCTTGCTGTTGATGATGGTGTCGAGTGCAACTGCGGTCTTGCCGGTCTGGCGATCGCCGATGATCAGCTCACGCTGCCCGCGGCCAACGGGAATCATCGAGTCGATGGCCTTCAATCCGGTCGCCATCGGCTCTCTTACCGGCTGGCGGTCGATGACGCCCGGCGCCAGCCGCTCCAGGGTGATGAACTGATCGGTATTGATCGGCCCCTTATCGTCGATGGGCTGGCCCAGCGAGTCGACTACGCGGCCGACCATCGCCTCGCCAACCGGCACACTCATGATGCGCCCGGTACGCTTGACTTCGTCGCCCTCTTCGATCTCCGTGTAGTCGCCCAGCAGCACTACGCCAACCTGATCTTCTTCCAGGTTCATGGCGAGGCCGGCCACGTTGTGTGGGAACTCGAGTAGTTCGCCGGCCATGACCTTGTCGAGGCCATAGACACGGGCGATGCCGTCGCCGATGGACATGACTGAGCCCACTTCGTCGACCGCGATCTTCGATTCGTAGTTGTCGATTTGCTCGCGTATGAGCTTGGTGATCTCGTCTGCTTTGATCTGCGCCATAAGATTCCGTCTACCTAAAGATTGTCATCCTGAGCGGAGCGTCCGCAGGCTTTCCCGTCTCGCTTCTTTTGCGAGACGGGCGGACGCGCAGTCGAAGGACCTGCTGTTCGCCCCTATTCCGCAAACTCCACTCTTACTACCAAACTTGTCTCGTCCCGAGCGGAGCTTTGAAGGGGCACGGCTTCAGCCGTGCCGTCGAAACTCCTTAAAGGTGTCATCCTGAGCTAGGTTCGCCGCTTTTGCGAACCGGAGTCGAAGGGACCCCTATTGCCTCAAGGAATCTCTGCCGTCCCTCCGGGACTCGGCTTCTTTTTCCACTCCTACCAGGGCTTCCGCCCTGGACTAATATTGTTCCGCCCTTCGGGCTATGCTTTGAAGGGGCACGGCTTCACAGGCCGCTGAAAAAGTCTGCTTCCGAAAGCTTTGTAACAGGGCACGACTTCAGTCGTGCCGATAAGCCCTTTATTTTTCTTCCCAAAGCCGGCTTTTAGCCGGCGGCAGGTACTACGCCAGGCTCAACTCCTGCCGCATCTTTTCCAGTTGCCCGCGTACTGAGCCGTCATAAATTGTGCTCCCGGCGCGCACCATAACTCCTCCCAACAACTCCGGAGTAGTTACATACCGCGTGCGAACTTTCTTGCCGGTCATGCTCTCCACCCGCGACTCCAACTGGCGTTTTTCCTCCGGCGACAGCGGACGTGCGCTGGAAATTTCAACCTCTGTGAATCCCAACTGCGTATCGAGCTCGGTCTCGAATTGCCGCAGCATGTCGTCCAGCATTCCGATGCGCCGGTGATCGATCAGCACCGCGATGAAGTTTCGAATCGGCTTCACCAACTCAATCTGCCTGGCAATGGCGTCGAGCACGGCGCGCTTCTGTTCCGGCAAAATCGCGGGCGACTCCCATACCTTGCGCAGCTCGCTGCTTTCGTGGACAGCCTCCACAACCGCCTTTAGTTGCTGGCGCGCAAGGTCAGCATCGATTTTCCGCTCGAGGATGACCTCGACCAAAGCCCGGGCGTAACGGCTGGCAATGGCGGCCATGGTCTACTTGCCGTCCTTTCCCAGCTGGCCGACAAAGTCGCGCACCAGCGCCTGGTCGGTAGGCTCGTCCACACGAATTTCGCGGCCCGCCAGGTCCACGGCCAGCGATGCCGCGTAGCCCTTCAACTCGCGCCGCGCGTTGCGGGCGATAGCGGTAATTTCGGCCTCAACGGCTTGCACAACTTTCTGTTTATCTTGTTCGGCGGCCTGGCGGATGCGCTCTTCTTCCGCCCCAGCTTCGCGTTCGGCGGAGGCCCGGATCTCAGCCACCTCGCCGTCCAACTTGCTCAGACGCGACTCAATATCGCCCAGGCGGCGACTGGCATCGGCGCTGGCAGCCTGCGCTTCTTTAATTCCCTTTTGTATGGCAACTGTACGATCGCGAAACGCCTGCGGCAATTTCGATTTCAGAATGACGTAGACAACAGCCGCGACGCCCCCGAAATTCAGCAGGATCGATAGCCAGAAAGACAAGTCCGGACCCAGGCCCAGCCTGGTTCCAAGCTTTTCCGCGCTGTGCGCCGCCTGCTCCGTGGTCTTGGTCAGAATTGCACTCACACCCGCATTGGCGTCTCCCGCGCCTGGTTCGGCCGCCGCACTACCCGGCTCAGCTTTCTGCGCTGCGGGGTGGTCGGCTGCATCCTGCGCAAAGACGCTGACAGAGATATTGGCAACCAGCAGGCACGCCAGTATCGTGACTGCGGCAAGACGGCAATGCAATCGCCGGCTCATGCTGGACCGCCTATTGCAGTAGTTGGGCCGGCGGGCTTGAGAATGGTGCGAATAATGTCGGATGCCATGCGCTGGGTTTCGGCTTCCAGACTCGTGCGCGCCTCAGCCATGTCGCGGTCAATGTCGAGCTTGGCTTCCCGCAGTTGCTCTTGTGCGCGCTGCCGCGCCTCAGCCAACGCCTGGGTACGCAACTGCTGGGCTTGCTGACGGCGCGCGTCCTGCGCCTTGAAAATCACCAGCCGCGCTTCCCGCAACTTATGTTCGTATTCCTGAGTTCGCGATTCGGCCGACGCTACGTCCGCACGCGCCTTGGCAACCGCTCCATCGGTGCGCTCGCGACGCTGCGCCAACACCCGCTCCATCGGCTTACGCAGAAAGTTCTGGTAGATGGCGTACAGCAGCAACAACAGCACCACCGTGGGGATGGCGTCGAGCAGTAATTGGCCTACTTGTCGGAGAGTAGTGTCCATCCTATGTCGTTGAGTGCCTACCGCTGAAGATGCACTTGGGGGCGCAGAGAAATAACTGGAACTATTGAAACTATCAGAGCCGATCAGGCGATGTCAACGAAGGCGGGGTGGTGGTAGTGGGTCTTTATGACATACGAACCCACTACCTGGGTAGTGTCCTAATTTGCGGTTTGTATCAGGGCACGACTTCAGTCGTGCCGCTGGCGCTTTCCCCATTTGGATTGTCATCCCGACCGAGCCGCTTCAGCGGCGAGCGGAGGGACCTGCTGTCTGCCCGCGGCGCAACGATGTCCGGCGGAAAGCAGGTCCCTCGACTACGCGCCCGCCCGTTCCGCAAAAGAAGCGGAACGGAAAGCACGCGGACGCTCCGCTCGGGATGACAAGAAATAAGAAACGCAGGCGTCGAGCGTTTCTAAAGCAGCACGTTCCTCAGCTCCCCTGCAGCACCTGGCACGAATACGTCTTCACCACCACCCAGACCGCTCCACCTGATTCCAGATGCAATGCCTCTCGCGCCGCCGGTGTCAGGTGAACTTCAAACTCCGCGCCGCAATTCACCCTGGCAACCACCATGACATCGCGCTGTTGCAACGACGTGATCACACCAGAGAAAACATTGCGCGCGCTCAATCCTTGTGGCGCCGCCGATGCCAGCAGAATGTCGCCGGCGCGAATCCCGATCCGCAGTGGCCGCGACCGATCGACGCGCGACAATGGGACTTCCAGCTCAAGCGCGGAACCGGCAACGCGGCAGGTCATAGTTCCCTGCTCGGGATGGTCGGCGACAAAAGCGCAATCCAGGATGTTCTCGAAGCCCACCAACTGCGCCACCGTCTCCGACTGCGGACGCAACAACACCTCATGCGGCGAACCGCGGGCCACGATCCGGCCGGCATCGAGAGCAATGACATTTTCGCCCAGCGCAAAAACTTCTTCGCGCTGATGAGTGACGTACAGAATCGGGATCCGATGCTGATTGTTCCAGGCGCGCAGATCATCCAGAATTTGCGATTTGGTCACTGCATCGAGTGCAGTAAGCGGCTCATCAAGCAGCAACACCCGAGGACGCGTGACCAGCGTGCGCGCCAATGCAGCCCGCTGGCGCTCGCCTCCGGAAATCTCTTCCGGACGACGCCCAGCCAGCGCAAAGATTCGAAACAGATGCAGGATTTCTCCACAACGTGACTGGCGCTCCGATTCGTGAAGTCCGTCCAAGCCGTACTGCACGTTCTGCGAGACCGTCATGTGCGGAAACAGCGCCAGCGTTTGCTGCAGATATCCAACCGATCGCCGGTTCGGCGGCAGGTTCAATCCGCCGGCCGAACTGAACAGCACGCTATCCCCGACCGCGATCCTTCCCGCTCCCGGCTTTTGCAATCCCGCGATGCAGTCCAGCAGCGTCGTCTTGCCTGCCCCTGACGCGCCAAACAGAATCGTGAAGCCCGCAGCCGCCGTAAACTCAACATCCAGTGCAAACGTCCCTGCCCCCTCGCCGGTAAAACTCTTTCGGATGCGGACGCTGAGCTCGCCATTTGGGGCTGACGCGGCCGTGGCGGACTCGCTCATTTCCATCCCCACACATTCCACGCCGCGCGCTTGCGCAAGCCGTAGAGCGCGGCCAGTATGGCAAAGCACAGCGCCAGAAGAAGCAGCGCAGTGCGGTTCGCAGCAGCATAGTCAAGCGCCTCTACCTGGTCAAAGATCAGGATGGAGATGGTTCGCGTCGCGCCAGGAATGTTGCCGCCGATCATCAGCACCACGCCGAACTCGCCCAGGGTATGGGCAAAGCTCAGGACAAAGCCGGTTAGCACGCCCGGCAATCCCAGCGGCAGCACGATGCGGCGAAAGGTGCGCCAGCGCGATGCGCCCAGCAACGCCGAAGCGTCCAGCAGCTTGTGATCGATGGATGCGAACGAGGTCGCCATGGGCTGCACCGCGAATGGCAGGCTATACAGCACCGAGCCAACCACCAGACCTTCGAAGGTAAATGCCAGCGGGTGTCCGGCGATGGCCTGATACCAGCGTCCCACCGGGCTGAGCGGCCCGATCGCAACCAGAACATAGAAGCCCAGCACAGTCGGCGGCAGCACAATCGGCAACGACACCAGCGCCTCGACAAAGAACTTCCAGCGCCGGCGCGAATACGCCAGCCAGTAGGCCAGCGGCACTCCAACAATCAGCAGAATGAAAGACACTGTGACGGCCAGCCGCAGCGTCAGCGTGAGTGCCTGAAGGATCATTAGTGTGATGGGACGCGGAAGCCGTATTGCTCCAGCACCGCCGTGCCCTCTGGCGAACTAATGTAATCGATAAAAGCCTGCGCCGCTTGCTTGTGTTTGGACGACGACAGAATGCCGACGCCCTGCTGAATCTCGGGATAGGCGTCTTGCGGCACTTCCCAGTACTTGCCCGCACTCTTCATCGCCGGCGACATGGCCAGCGACAACGCGATAAGGCCCGCCTGCGCATTGCCGGATTGCACGAATTGCGCCGCCTGGCTGATGTTTTCGCCCAGCACGATCTTGTCGGCGACTTTGTCTTTCAATCCGAAATGTTCCAGCGCAGCCATGGCCGCTCGGCCATAGGGCGCGTGTTGCGGATTAGCGACGGCAATCTTCTTGATGGAGGGATCGAGCAGCAAATCCATCTTCAGCTTCTCAGGATCGAGCTGCGAACTATTCGGCACCCACAGCACCAGATGGCCAATCGCATAGGTGCGCACGGAAGCGCTGTCAATCTTTCCGGCTTCGGCAAGTTTCTTTGCGTAGTCAAGATCGGCGGAGAAGAACAGGTCAAAGGGCGCGCCATTCTGGATCTGCGAATAGAAATTGCCGGACGCGCCAAAAGACAGGTCCACTTTGTTGCCGGTCTTCTGCTCAAAACGCGCAGCCAGATCTTTCATGGCGTAGTTGAGGTCGGCAGCAGCCGCAACTTGAACCTGTTCCGCGACGAGCGCCGGCGCAAGCAAGCTGAACATCAGCACCAGAATTACGAAAACTCGCATATTGCACTCCGTGTCGGGCACGCCTTCGCAGGCCGCTGAAAAAGTCGGCTTCCGAAAGCTTCGTAACAGGGCACGACTTCAGTCGTGCTGATGCAATCCCCTTTATTCTTGTCATCACGAACCGGCTTCAGCCGGTGAGGGATCTGCTTTTGGCTCTTCCCGCAGCCTGATGAAAGGCGGATTCCACCCAAAATCACGACGACCACAATTTCATGCTGACCTGTTTCCCTGGAAACGAGAATTATAGGCGATATTGAGCGATTTCAGATCGCGCGCGTCACTGACCGCTTTCCCAAACTGGAACCCCGTCCAACTAACTTCCTCGAAAGCCCATCCATTCACTCTCCACTCCGTTAGAGTAAAAAGTCACTCATACAACCTACCTTCCTACGGAGAATCCAAAGAATGCTAGCCATTGGCGAGAAATTCCCTGACTTCAGTGTCACCGCAACCGTCAGCACCAACAAAGATACCGCCTTCAAAACTATCACCGGCGAAGACTACGCCGGCAAGTGGAAGATCTACTTCTTCTGGCCCAAGGACTTTACGTTCGTCTGCCCTACGGAAATTGCCGCCTTCGGCAAGCTGAATAAGGAATTCAAAGATCGCGATGCGCAGCTCCTGGGCGGCAGCACCGACTCCGAGTTTGTCCACCTGGCATGGCGCAACAACCATCCCGACCTGAAAGACCTTCCCTTCCCCATGCTGGCCGACATTAAGCGTGATCTTTGCGGCCAACTCGGTATACTTGACGAGAAGGAAGGTGTCGCCCAGCGCGCCACTTTTGTCGTCGATCCCGACAACGTTATCCGCTTCGTGTACGTTACGGATCTGTCGGTGGGCCGCAATCCGCAGGAGGTCCTGCGCGTGCTGGACGCGCTGCAGACCGACGAACTTTGCCCCTGCAACTGGCAGAAGGGCCAGGAAACACTGAAGGTCTAGCTGGGCCAGGAGAGGGCTCCGTCGCGATACGCCGGCGGAGCCATATTTTCTGCGACAGCCGATTCGAGGAAAGCTATGAATTTTGATGAACTGATGGAGACGATTCCCGCCTACGCCAAAGATCTGAAACTCAACTTCTCCAGCGTGGTCCGCCAGCCCACCGATCTCACCGAGCAGCAGGCCTGGGGAACCGTGGTCGCATCCGCCATGGCCTCGCGCAATGAGGCGCTGATTGTCGCCGCACTGGACGAAGGCGCTACTCATCTAACCCCGGAAGCGCTGGAAGCAGCCAAGGCCGCTGCTGCCATCATGGGCATGAACAACATCTTCTACCGCTTCCTGCACCTGACATCGAATGAAAAATACCGCACCATGCGCGCCGGACTTCGCATGAACGTAATGCGGACGCACGGCATCGACCCGCTCGACTTCGAGCTCTGGTGTACCGCAGTATCGGCGATCAACGGCTGCGGCGCCTGCGTCGACTCGCACGAGAAGACGCTTCGCGAAAAAGGTTTGACCGAAGAGACGATCCTGGCTGCCATGCGCATCGCCTCGGTGATTCATGCCCTTGCCGTCGTGTTTGATACGGAAAAGGCCGCCGCGTCGAAACCCGCGCCCCAGTTCGCCTAGTGCCCCGAGTCAAAGCCCATTGCTTAAAACTGGAGCTTTGTAACAGGGCACGGCTTCAGCCGGCCGATAAGCCGTTTATTTTGTCATCCTCAGCCGGCTTCAGCCGGCGGCATCAAGCCCTTCTTCGACTTTTCAGCAGCCTTTTTCAGTGGTTGCCGAGAGGCTGTTTATTCTTGTCATCACGAGGAGGCCTTTAGGCCGACGAGGGATCTGCTGTTCCGACCCAAGCTCCCACCCCGCCTTGTCCCAACCAGATCGAGCGCCTGCCCCGCCATAAAACGCTCCCCAACATCTGTATGTGATCTGCGTCACAGACTTGTAAGTACCCTCGTCACAGCCCCTGCGCCAATCTGCCGCATATCGTAGACATTACTGATACACGGACTTCATAGCGGACCGCGCTCATGGCCGGTCCTGGGGGAAGAAAAACGTGAAAACAACTGAATTTTCAGCTTCGTCGGCTGCCACCCTTCATACCAGATTCATCGGCCGCCGGCGAAGGCTCGTCGCGCACCTCGCCTAACAACGAGGAAGCGGCTGGAGGCACTATGCCCAGAATCAAAGTGACGCTCGACGGCAACGAGGCGGTCGCCTACGTGGCTTACCACGTCAGCGAAGTCGCCGCCATTTATCCCATCACCCCTTCGTCGCCCATGGGCGAGTCTTCCGACGCTTGGTCGTCGGTAGGCGAGAAGAACATCTGGGGCACGGTCCCCAAAGTGATCGAGATGCAGAGCGAAGGCCGGTGCAGCCGGTGCGCTGCACGGAGCCTTGCAGGCCGGGGCGCTGGGCACCACCTTCACATCGTCGCAGGGCCTGTTGCTGATGATTCCCAACATGTACAAGATTGCCGGCGAACTGACGCCATGCGTCATTCACGTTGCGGCCCGCGCCCTCGCCGCCCAGGCGCTCTCGATCTTCGGCGACCACCAGGATGCCATGTCCGTCCGCCCCACCGGATTCGCCCTGCTGTCGTCCAACTCGGTTCAGGAAGCCATGGACCTGGCGCTGATTGCCCACGCCGCGACGCTGGAGTCGCGCATTCCGTTCCTGCATTTCTTCGACGGCTTCCGCACGTCGCATGAAGTTTCCAAGATCGAGCAGCTCAGCCTCGACGACATGAAGGCCATGATCGACAACGACCTGGTGCGCGCGCATCGCGAGCGCGCCCTGTCGCCCGATCATCCCGTGCTACGCGGCTCGGCGCAGAATCCCGACGTTTACTTCCAGGGCCGCGAGTCGGTGAATCCTTATTACCTGGCTTGCCCCACCATCGTGCAGAACGCGATGGACAAGTTCGCCAAGCTGGTCGGCCGCCAATACGAGCTCTTCCAATATGAAGGCGCGCCCGATGCCGAAAAAGTCATCATCATCATGGGCTCCGGCGCAGAAGCGGTCCACGAGACCGTCGACTACCTCACCGCGCAAGGCGAGAAGGTCGGCATGTTGAAGGTCCGCCTGATGCGGCCGTTCTCGCTGGAACATTTCCTGCGAAGCGCTGCCCAAGACGGTCAAGAGCATTGCCGTACTCGATCGCACCAAAGAGCCCGGCGCTATCGGCGAACCGCTCTATCAGGACGTCATCATCGCGCTGACCGAAGGCTTCACCGCCGGCAAAGCCCCGATGGCAACGTTCCCCAAGGTGATTGGCGGGCGCTACGGCCTGTCGTCGAAAGAGTTCACGCCGGCGATGGTCAATCGCATCTTCGCGGAGCTGACCAAGCCGACCTTGCAGAACCACTTCACCATCGGCATCAACGACGACGTCACCCACACCAGCCTCACTTATGATCCGGCATTTTCGACCGAGCCGGCCGAGACCGTCCGCGCCATGTTCTTCGGGCTGGGCGCTGATGGAACCGTGGGCGCCAACAAGAACACCATCAAGATCATCGGCGAAGAGACCGATCTGAACGTGCAGGGCTACTTCGTCTACGACTCCAAGAAGTCGGGCGCGGTAACTACTTCGCATCTGCGCTTCAGCAAGAAGCCGATTCGTTCCACCTATCTCATCTCGCGCGCCAGCTTCGTTGCCTGCCACCAGTTCAGCTTCATGGAGCGGCTTGATGTTCTGAAAACCGCCGATCCGGGCGCGGTCTTCCTGCTCAACAGCCCGTTCGGGCCGGACGAGGTGTGGGACAATCTGCCGCGTACAGCGCAGGAAACCATCATCAAGAAGAAGCTGCGCTTCTACACGATCGACGCGGTGGATGTGGCCCGCAAGGCCGGCATGGGCGGCCGCATCAACACCGTGATGCAGACCTGCTTCTTCGCCATCAGCGGCGTGCTGCCGCGCGAGGACGCCATCGCCGCCATCAAGCACTCCATCGAGAAGACCTATGGCAAGCGCGGCGAATCCGTCGTCCGCAAGAACTTCGCCGCCGTCGATGCGTCCCTCGAGAATCTTCATGAAGTCAAGGTGCCGCAGACCATCACCTCGAAATTTGAGATGCGTCCGGCGGTTCCAGCCAACGCTCCCGACTTCGTCCGCAACGTGGAAGCGCTGATGATCACCGGCGACGGCGACCTGATCCCGGTCAGCGCCATGCCCATCGACGGCACCTTCCCCACAGGTACCACAAAGTGGGAGAAGCGCAATATCGCTCTGGAAATTCCGGTGTGGGACGAACAGCTTTGCATTCAGTGCGGCAAGTGCGTCATGGTCTGCCCGCACGCCGTCATCCGCGCCAAGGTTTACGATCCGCAGCTATCAATCACACGCCCGAAGGCTTCCAGACCGCGGTTCCCAAGTGGCGCGAATTCTCCGACCTGAAGTACACCTTGCAGGTCGCTCCCGAAGATTGCACCGGTTGCGGGCTGTGCGTCGCCGTCTGCCCGGCCAAGAGCAAGAGCGAAGCCAAGCATCGCGCCATCAACATGGAGCCGCAGCCTGCGCTGCGCGAGAAGTACAACGAGTACTGGGACTACTTCCTGTCGATTCCCGAACTGCCGCGCGAGAAGGTGTCGCACGGCCAGGTCAAGGACGCGCAACTGCTGGAGCCGCTCTTCGAGTTCTCCGGCGCCTGCTCCGGTTGCGGCGAAACTCCCTACATCTCCACCATGACGCGCTTGTTCGGCGATCGCGCATTGATCGCCAACGCCACCGGCTGTTCCTCGATTTACGGCGGCAATCTTCCCACCACGCCCTACACGGTGAACTCCGAAGGACGCGGGCCGGCGTGGTCGAACTCGCTGTTCGAAGACAACGCCGAGTTCGGCATGGGCATGCGCCTGGCGATCGACAAGCAGAACCAGTACGCGAAGGAGTTGGTCGAACGCCTGTCATCCAAGATCGGTGACGATCTGGCCGTCGCAATCCTGAGCGCCGATCAGTCCACCGAGGAAGGCATCTTCGCCCAGCGCGAACGGGTGAAGGCGCTGAAAGAACAAACTGGCAGGGGACAAGTCGCCAGCTGCACGCGATCTGCTGGCGGTCGCCGACGAACTCGTCCGGAAGAGCGTCTGGATCATCGGCGGCGACGGCTGGGGTTACGACATCGGCTACGGCGGCCTCGATCACGTGCTGGCCTCCGACGCCAACGTCAACATCCTGCTGCTCGACACCGAGGTTTACTCCAACACCGGCGGTCAGATGTCGAAGGCGACGCCGCTTGGGCGCGGTGGCCAAGTTTGCCGCGGGCGGCAAGCATACTCCCAAGAAAGACATTGCCATGATGGCCATCAACTATGGCCGCGCTTACGTCGCGCACATCGCCATGGGCGGCAACGACGGGCAGACCATGAAGGCCTTCCTGGAAGCCGACGCCTACGATGGCCCGTCGCTCATCATCGCTTACAGTCACTGCATCGCGCACGGCTACGATATGGTGCACGGCCTCGACCAGCAGAAAGCCGCGGTCAACTCCGGCCACTGGCCGCTGTTCCGCTACAACCCGCCGCTGGCCAAAGAAGGCAAGAACCCGTTCGTGCTCGATTCGCGGCCGCCCAGCATTCCGCTGGAGCAGTACATTTACAACGAGACGCGCTACACCATGCTGGTCAACAGCAATCCTGACGAGGCCAAGAAGCTGCTGCAGCGCGCAGGAAAACGTCAACGAGCGCTGGAAGCTCTACCAGCACATGGCGTCAATGAATTTTGAGAAGGAAGAGAAGTGGCGAAGTGCGAGCAGGCTGGAAAGCCTGCTGTATCGCAGCACAGTTGGCCACAGGCTCGATATGACACCTGTGGCGAAAGCCGAAAAGGCTTCTTCAGCACGACTGAAGTCGTGCCCTGACACGACCCGAAGTCCCATGGAACGGCACAAAATCGATGATCGACCTGTCAACCAACTATCTCGGACTGAAGCTGAAGAACCCGGTCGTGGTATCGGCCTCGCCGCTGACGGAAAAGCTGGAAAACTTCGCCCGTCTGGAAGACGCCGGCGCTGCTGCCATCGTGATGTACTCGCTGATGGAAGAGCAGATCGAGGCCGAGAGCGAGAACATCGACAACGCGCTGGAATATGGCACCAACAGCTACGCCGAGTCCACGTCGTACTTTCCCGACATGCAGAAGTATCACGTCGGCCCCGACCGTTATCTGGAGCTGCTGCACAAAGGCAAGCAGTCGGTCAGCATTCCCGTCATCGCCAGCCTCAACGGCCGCTCGCCCGGCGGGTGGGTGCGCTACTCGGAGTATGATGGAGCAGGCCGGCGCCGATGCGCTCGAACTCAACATCTTCGACATTGCCAGCCGATCCATCGCTGACCGCCGACGACCTGGAGACACGCTACTGCAACCTGGTGCGCGCCATCCGCAAGAGCATCCGCATTCCCATCGCCGTCAAGCTGGGACCGTATTTCACTTCGTGCGCCAATTTCGTTAAGCGCCTGTCGGAAGCCGGCGCTGACGGCGTCGTCATCTTCAACCGCTTCTATCAGCCCGACTTCGACCTCGAGGAACTGGAGGTCACGCCGAACCTGGTCCTCAGCAGCCCGCACGAGCTGCGCCTCCGGCTGCACTGGGCCGCCATTCTCTATCATCAGGTCGAGACCTACATCGCCATTACCGGCGGCGTCCACGACTCGTCCGACGTGCTGAAGTGCATGATGGCGGGCGCGCACGTCACGATGATGACCTCGGCGCTGCTGAAGTACGGCATCGAGCACATCGGCGTGGTACTGGCCGGCATGGAACGCTGGATGGAAGAGCACGAGTACGTTTCCGTGCGCCAGATGCGCGGCAGCATGAGCATGGTCAACGTCGATAACCCGGCGGCCTTCCTGCGCGGCAATTACATCAAGATGCTCGGCTCGTACACCTGGCGCGAGCCGGGCACGGCGTTGAGCACGTTCTAGCAGTCAGCCGGCAAACGTTACTCTGCTGGAGTTTTCCGACCCAAGCGAATGAAGCTTGGGTCGTCCACTCTAGTCGAGCTATACGCTGGGCATACTACGCGCCGCGTTGTATACTACTCATGATCAAGAGTTTTCGCTCGAAGGACACGGAGTTGCTGCTTGCCTACCATCGCAGCCGGCGCTTCGCTGCCATTGAGCGTGTGGCTCTGCGAAAGCTGCTCCAGCTACAAGCCGCCACGGAGCTGCATGTGCTCGCTTCTCCTCCTGGTAACCGGCTGGCAGCGTTGCGCGGAACTCGGGCCGGTCAACATTCGATCCGTATCAATGACCAGTGGCGCATCTGTTTTGTCTGGCGCAACGGCCATTGCTACGACGTGGAAATTGTGGACTACCACGACTGAAAGGCACTTATGAAGAAATCAACAGCGCTCCAGCCGCCCGTTCACCCCGGCGAGATCCTCCGTGAAGACTTCATGAAGCCCCTCGGTCTGTCCGTGAACAGGCTTGCTCTTGATCTTCACGTGCCGGCCACGCGAATCGGCGATATTGTCCACGAGAGGCGCCGCATCACCGCAGACACATCCCTTCGGCTGGCGCGGTACTTCAACACAAATGCCGAATTTTGGCTGAATCTGCAAAATCTTTTCGATTTGGAGACGGCCCGGCGTTCCGGGACTGCCTCAGAGATCGCCCGGCATGTCCGCCCGCCGGCAGAGCTCGCATCCTGACCTCCCGGCCCCACCCTGGTCCGCCGGACCTGACCCCGCAGTGAGACGCGAAGTTGCGGCCGCCGTGGCACTAAACCTCATCCCTGAACGCCATGCTAAGCTGTAACGATGGCGCTCTACCTCGTTACCGGCGCGGCAGGTTTCATTGGCTCGGCCTTGGTGCACGCATTGCTGGAACGCGGCGACCAGGTGCGCGGCTTCGATAATTTCGAGACCGGCCGGCGCGAAAATATTCAGGGGGTTTCCTCCCGCATCGACTTTCGCGAGGCCGATCTGCTGGACTTTCAGGCGGTCCAGTCGGCGTGCCAGGGAGTGGATTACGTGCTGCATCAGGCCGCGATTCCCTCCGTTCCCAAGTCCATCGCCGACCCGGCGCGCAGCAATCGCGTCAATGTTGAAGGCACGTTGAACGTGCTCATCGCCGCTCGCGATGCAAGTGTAAAGCGCGTGGTGTACGCGGCATCGTCGTCCGCCTACGGTGATACACCCACCTTACCCAAGCGCGAAGACATGACGCCGCTTCCGCTCTCGCCCTACGCGGTCGCCAAACTGACCGGCGAGATGTACGCGAAGGTCTTTCACGGAGTGTACGGGCTATCGACCGCCTCGCTGCGCTACTTCAACATCTTTGGTCCGCGCCAGGATCCCACCTCGCAATATTCGGCGGTGCTGGCGAAGTTCATTACCCTGATGTTGAAAGGCGAGCGGCCCACCATCTACGGCGATGGCGAACAGTCCCGCGACTTCAACTACATCGACAACGCAGTGGCTGCGAACCTGCTGGCGGCAACGGCGCCCGAGGCCGACGTCGCCGGCCAGACTTTCAACATCGCCACCGGCCATCGCTTCGATCTGAACCAGACGGTCGAGCTGCTGAGGCCTTTGACGGGTTACACCGGCGACGTCGAGTACGCTCCCGTCCGCGCCGGTGACATCAAGCATTCCCTGGCCGACATTTCACGAGCGCAGGAGAAGTTGAAGTACCAGCCGTCGGTGGATTTCCAGGAAGGTCTGCGGCGCACGGTGGAGTGGTATCGCATCAGCGAGTCAGCAAAGCAGCGGGAGTTGGCGGCCAGTCGGTGAGCGTTAGGCGTGAAGGTACGCACATTCACTGAATTGTCATCACGAGGAGGTCTTTAGACCGACGAGGGATCTGCTGTTGGCCGCTTGAGGAAAAAGCCATCACGCGCGAGGCCTGCGCCCCGTCCGTACGGGACTCAACGTTCCCGTAACCCCGACCCAGCACTGAAGCCTGCCCTGAGCGAAGCCGAAGCGTGCTGGGCTAACTTATCTCGTGCCTACGGCACTTATACCGAAAGGAATCCTATGCCCCGTACACCCGGCGTTTACGCCACATTTGATACCAGCGAAGGAACCATCGTCGTCCGCCTGTTTGAGGCGGAGGCTCCCATCACCGTCAAGAACTTCATCGAGCTCGCGGAAGGCTCGCGTGAATGGACCCATCCGCACACTCGCGCCAAGAGCAAGACGCCGCTATACAACGGCACCATCTTCCATCGCGTGATTCCCGACTTCATGGTCCAGGGCGGCGATCCGGCGGGCACCGGCATGGGTGGTCCCGGCTACCAGTTCCAGGACGAGACCAAAGGCTCGCCCCACAAGTTCGACAAGCCGGGTAAACTGGCGATGGCCAATTCCGGACCGAATACCAATGGCTCGCAGTTCTTCATCACCGTGGCGGCAACACCGCATCTCAACGGCAATCACACCATCTTTGGAGAAGTAATCGAAGGGCAGGACATCGCCGACAAGATCACCAAACTCCCACGCAGTCGCCAGGACAAACCGAATAAAGATGTGGTGCTGAAATCAGTGACGATCGAGCGGGTGTAACGGCAGCGGCGTAGATGTCATGCGGCCAGTTTCGCCAGCAGATCGGTGGGATGGACCGGCTTCGCCAAAACCTCAAAATCATGGCCTTGGCTCCGGGCCTGTTCCAGCAGATCGGAGGTAGCCGCCATGCCTGAAAATAACAGGACCTTGCAACCGGGATATCGTTCCTTGATTCGGATAGCCAGTTCGATTCCGCTCATTCCCGGCATGATCACATCGCTGATGATCAGATCGGGTGCATGGGAGTTACATGCCGACAATGCGGCCTCCCCGTCGTACAAAGCAGTTGTGTCATAGCCTGACATACGCAGTATTGTCGCCAGGCTATCCGCGATACAGCGCTCATCGTCCACTACAAAGACTCGCTTAGACATTTTGGCTCTCTCCCAGATGGATGGCGCCAGTACCAGATGGCCATCCGCATCACCAACAGTCTGCTAATTCGTCGCACGTTAGGACTCGCGAGCAAGCACGCCCTCGGAACGAGGGAATTTGCCACGCACTGCATACGGTGTTTCTTTTTTCATCGACTTCTCAACCGGTTTCCCGATGGGCCTCACCGCGGGGTTGTTGATGACTTCTGCGAGCGGCACGGCCTTGAATCTCCTGAGCTGTTTCACTTATGACCCCACTGCACCGACCCTATACCTCCAAATCGGATACGGGGACTTTTTCTTTGGACGCGGGTTAACGAATCCCGTGAGATTGCATAGCCGCTGCGAAATCGGATTTCAGCCACGGATAAGGCCGTTGCATCGATAAAAATACTTTGGTGAATTTTTAGTTGCATGGTTTCGTTTGTTTAGTGTATTGTTAGTGATACTTTAAGTGGGACAGGAGGACCGTGATGCGCGGCAACAAGACGACTCCAAAGCGCAACTTCCAAACCGCAACGCGCTCCGAGGTACCGACCGGGCGTAAGGGCAAACATAATGGCGATCGTCAGCCAAATTCTGGCAGACCTGGAGAAACTGGACGCTGGCCTTTGCCTGAAGATTCCTCTGTCCGAGTTGCCGGACAGCAAGGTCAACATTCGTTCCGCGCTTAACCGTGCTACCCATACGCAAAACAGATCGGTGGCCACGGCTACGGATGACCAGTTCCTCTACGTATGGAATTCCTGAGATTGCTTCTACCTTGCGCCGACACTGGCTGAATCCTGCCTTGAAGCGTATAGTGTGTCTGCAATCAACAAAAACTTGTGAAATAGGAGATAAGCATGAAGAAGCTGCTCTGCGGAGTTGTGTGTTTGTTTCCCCTCTTGATGTTGGGGCAAAGCCCATTTGACGGCACCTGGAAGACCAACATGGCCGAGTCCAAGCTGTCAACAAAACCGATCGTGTATTCCCTCAACAATGGCATGTACGACTGCGAGAGCTGTGCGCCCAAAATCAAGAATGTCAAGGCCGACGGCACAGATCAAGCTGTGACTGGCCAGACCTACGACACCATCTCAGTGAAGGCGGTGGACGCGAATTCGGTTCACATAGTCACGAAGAAAGGCGGCAAGCCGACGGGCGATATAACGCGGACGGCCTCAGCGGATGGGAAGATGCTTACCATTGCCAGCACCAACTATCCCTCCGATGGCAGCCAGCCCTTTAAGTCGGAGGCCAAACTCACGCGGGTCGCCAGGGGGCCTGCCGGCTCGAACGGGACCTCCGGCTCCTGGCGCGTTCAGAATGTCAGCGAAGACAGTGCTGGCCTGACTGCCACCTACAAAGTCTCGGGCGATGAAGTAAGCATGTCCACGCCGACCGGCGAAAGCTGGACCGCTAAGTTTGGCGGCGCAGAATCGCCGGTGAAGGGCACCTACGCCAATGAGACAGTGTCGGTGAAGAAGATAGGCGACCGCGCCATGGAAGTGACCGTCAAACGCGATGGGAAACTTTATTTTGTTAGTAAAATTACCGTCTCGGCCGATGGAAAAAAGATGACCGAGATTGTGGACAACAAGTGGACCGGAAGAACTGCGACCTATATCGACGAAAAGCAGTAAGGAACCAGTTTTCGAGTTTTGAGTTCCAAGAACGGGGCGGGAGATTTCGATCTCTCACCCCTTTGCCAACGGAGGGCACACCCGCTGCCGGCGCCACACATGGCAATCTCGGGACCGCGGAGTGGGTACGGCCGCGCTGTCAGAATGCGGCGTAGGTTTCGTTTGCCGTGAAGCACGGCGACAACCTGGAGCGGAGTTGTTTCCGGCCGGTAAACAACGGTGTAGTTGGGATATCGGGTCAGTGTCCAGAAGCGCAGGTGCGCGCGGTGAGGTCCGGGCGTGGATGGCCGCGCAAATGTCCTTCGGCAAGAAAGGCGCAAGCATTGTAAATCGCCTGTTCGACGCGATCAGCGGCATTTTCGCTATCCGCGGCGATGTAAGACCAAATGTCGAAAATGTCAGCTTTCGCAAGTGGCGTAAGCGCATAATCGCTCATCTCTTGGGGGAGCGCTCTTCTCGCCAGACATCCTTCATGGACTGGATTTCACGGCTAGCTTGTGCGCCTTCGATCAGCTCTCCGCGCTGGGCCTCCAGATAGCCTTCCTCGAGGTGAGCGGTTAAGGCCTTCCGCTCGTCATCGCTCCAGCTTTCCTCGGCATCCTGGGCCTCAAGAGCGCGGCGCAGCACATCTTCAACGCTCGCGTAACCTCCGCCCGAAAGACGTTTCTTGATGAGGGTCTCGAGATCGGGAGGAACATCCAATTGCATAGCAGTACTCCGTGTTTCCGTCCATTGTAGCCGTTAGTCGGCGGGTCGCGGAAATCCCGTTCATACGAAAGGTTAACTCTTCCGCAGATCCCTCCGCTCCGCTCAGGGCGACACCTGTTGTCCGGTTCTGGCGAAAAGCGAACAGCGATCTTAGCTGATGGCTGATAGCTGATAGCTGATAGCTAACTAATCTTCGCCGCATCCATCACATAAATCCGGTTAGAATTTCCCGGCTCGATGCCATTTTTCTCGAAGCTGCCTTGATGCGCAGGCGCAGTTCGCGGCGAACATCGTCCTGTTTTCCCGGCTTCGTCTTCACCAGCATCCGATAGTCCACCGTGTCGCCGCTCACCTTCTCGATGCCCGGCACCTCCGGCTTGGCGAGGATCATTGCCGAGTAAGCGGGATCACTCGCCATCTCATCTCCAACCTCCTGCAACAGTTTGATCACCCGCTCGCTGTCGGCGCTGTAGGCAACGGCAATATTCATCACCAGCTGACTCCAGTCGCGCGTCAGGTTGCTGACCACCTTGATCTCGCTGCTGGGAACGTTGTGCACGGTGCCGTCGCCGTCGCGCAGCACGGTCCGGCGAACCGTCATGGCTTCGACCGTTCCCTGCACGCCGGCAATCTTGATGGTGTCGCCGATGTCGTACTGGTTCTCCACCAGGATGAAGAAGCCGTTGATGAAGTCGCGAACCAGCGTCTGCGCGCCGAAGCCGATGGCCACGCCCGCGATGCCGGCGCTGGCCAGCAGCGGGCCCATGTTGATGCCAAGCAGCGGCAGGATCTGCAGCGCCGCCACAAACATGATGACGAACAGGCCGACGCTGCGGATGACGCTGGACAGGGTGCGGAGTTGTTGCGCGCGGACCGCCGACGGCAGTCCCTGGCTGCTGCTGAGATTGCTGAGGTGCCGTGCCATCACCCTCAGCAGCCGCGTCAGGATAAACGCAATGACCAGGACCGCAACGATTCGCGGCACCTGATGGCGCACGAACTCGAAGGTGTCATCGCCCCAACTGTCGAACATCTCGAGTACTTTGTGCCCGGTGTGATCCGGGCCCGCCATCACGGCCTGGAAGCGATGTAAGAGTGGAAGCAACATGGTGGCGGATTATAGCAATCGATGCTGGCGTAGCGAATGCGGTTGCTACCGCAGCGTCGGCTTGCCCGCAGCCGACACCGGCACCTGCTCGACAATCTCGATGCCGAAGCCTTCCAGTCCGGCGACTTTGCGCGGGTGATTGGTCAGGATGCGGATGCGCTTCAGGTTCAAATCCGAAAGGATCTGCGCGCCGATGCCGATCTCGCGCTGCGTCTTGCGCTGGCTCTCAGGTAGCGTCGGCAGGCGCTGCTCGTGGTGGAACTGGATGGTCATGCGCTCGCCCAGCCGTTCGATGGAATAGCCCTTCGATGCTCGAGTGCAGATAGATGAGCGCGCCGCGGCCTTCCTCCGCGATGCGTTGCATCGCGGCGTCGATGATGTTGTGACAATCGCACCAACTCGCGCCGAAGACGTCGCCCACCAGGCAGTGCGAGTGCATGCGCACCAGCACCGGCCCCGCGCTGGCATTTTCCACGTCGCCCTTTACCAGCGCGATGTGCGAGTCGCCGGTAATCTCCGACTCGTAGACGATCATGCGGAACTCGCCATACGCAGTGGGCACCATGGCTTCGGCCAGCCGCCGCACGTAGCGCTCGTGCGCCATGCGATAGCGGATGACCTCGGCGACGGTCAGCATCTTCATGTCGTGCTGCGCGGCAAAATTCCGTTAGCTCGGGCACGCGCGCCATGGTCCCGTCGTCGCTCATGATCTCGCAGATGACGCCTGCGGGAACCATGCCTGCCATGCGCGCCAGATCGACGGAAGCTTCGGTCTGGCCGGCGCGAACCAGCACGCCGCCCTTGCGCGCACGCAGCGGGAAGATGTGTCCGGGACGCGCCAGATCGTTGGGCCGAGTTGCGGGATCGATGGCAACGCGGATGGTTTGCGCGCGATCATACGCCGAGATGCCGGTTGAGACGCCGTCTTTCGCGTCGATCGACTCGGTAAACGCGGTGCCGAAGTTCGAGGTGTTCTCCGCCGACATCTGGCCCAGCCGCAGATATTCCAGCCGCTCCTCGGTCATAGCGAGGCAGACCAGGCCGCGGCCGTACTTGGCCATGAAGTTGATGGCTTCGGGCGTGATCTTCTCGGCGGCCATGGTGAGGTCGCCTTCGTTCTCGCGGTCTTCGTCGTCGACGACCACAATCATGCGGCCGGCGCGGATCTCTTCCAGCGCGGTCTCAACATCGCAAAAGGGAGCTTGCGGGGACATAGCGTGTAAGTAGGATTTTAGCAGGAAGCGGGAAGCCGATAGCTGCGAGCCATGAGCCGCGAGCTTCGAGCCTTGGAGGCCCCACCCAAGCTTATTTTGCCCGGGCGGGGATCTTCGTTGTGAGTGGATTGATCTCGGCTAGTGTGGAGTTCGCACGAAGCCGTGATTGGCCGCGGTACTGTGCACTACTGTAGCCGGATCAGTCATGGCACTGGCTGTGTCGGCGTCATCTTCGCCGTGACAAGTTGCCGTGTGGCAGGCTGCGATCTTGAAGATGACTCCGCAGCCTAATCCGCCGCCCGATGGACAGCTTAAGTCGCCACCATTTTGAGTCATCCCGTAGAGGCTTCCATTGTGGTCGCGAACCATACCAGTAGCAAAGGGGCCACCGCCATCGGCTTCACCGTTAAACGTGTACAAAACTGTCTCCGTTCCGGCAGGGTTGAGCTTAAACACTACTCCCCATTGTGTTTCGTTACCTCCTGTGTTCGTGGTGCCGTAGAGGTTTCCCTGTGGATCCAGAATCAAGGCCCCGTATGGCCATCCTCCGTCCGGTCCTCCAGTAAAGCTGTACAGGGTGCTCTCATTGCCATGCGGGTCGATCTTGAAGACCACTCCACATCCCGGTCCATAGCACCCGCTTATGCCGCCGTGACCGGCAGTACCGTATAGGTTCCCGGCCGCGTCCAGAATCACACCGTCGTAAGGATTGCTACCGTCCGTTCCTCCGGTGAAGCTGTACAGCACGGTTTCGTTTCCGGAAGGATCCAGTGTATACACGGCTCCAGAGCCAAAGGCGCCACCCTGGTAAGTGGTGCCATAAAAGTTGCCGTTCGTATCCCGAACCAACCGTCCGACCGGGAATGACCCGTCGGTTCCTTGGAACTTATAAAGAACGGTCAACTGATCGGAGGGATCTAGCTTGAAAATCTCCCCGCAGCCCCCGTTGTTGCACTTGCTTAAGTCTCCACCGGCTGAGGTCGTTCCGTATAATGAGCCGTCGGTATCACGGAATAGGCCGCCATAGTACGGTCCGCTGCCGTCTGCCGGCGGGCTGTCCAGAAAACTGAGGAGAATGGACTCCTGCAAATCCTGGTTTATCGTAAACACCGTTCCGAATATGGACTGCCCTCCGCCACCTGTTGTGCCATAAAGGTTGCCATTGCCGTCCCCGGTCACACCAGCCAAAGGGAACGAGCCATCGGGAGAGCCCGTGAAGGGGTGGAGGGTGGTTAGGTTGCCGGACAGATCGAGTTTGAACACCGTTCCACAGTTGCAGGTGGAATCACCACCAAGGTTAGTCGTGCCGTAGAGATTGCCCTGCCCGTCCTCTATCAGATCACTATAGGGGTATCCTCCGTCCGTCCCCCCGGTAAAGGTGTAGAGCACCTTGTAGCTGAAGCCTTGCACGGCATTGCTCTGCGCGCAGAGGTGCGGAGCAATCAGCAAGGTCGAAAGTAAGGTGGTTGCAATCATGCAGGTCAACTGCCGGGATCTCGGGAGGCCTGCCTTCGCAGTAATCGCCAGTATCAGGGATCGCATCGCATTTTCCTCTCTTCGTAAATTGAAGTTCCGGGGCCGAAGATGCCGGATGAACCAGCGGCAGACCCTTCAATCCGCTGAATCCCGGCTGGATGTTGCGGCGAGTGTGCGTTAGAGAACGAGAATGCACAATGGTCTGGCGATTGTCTCTCGATGATTTGCGGCTGATGCCGCTGTAAGTCATTGATTTAGATAGGCAAAAGGATGCCGCCTTAAATTCCTGGTTATGTTCGGAAGCAGGCCTTTGAACCGGCTATGAATCGTAGTAGACTCTCGCCAATCCGCTTCGATGCGACCCTTCCATGAAAGACACGCCGCCAAACCGCGTGCGCCTCGGAGTCTTCGAACTCGACCTTCGAGCAGGAGTAGTGCGCACTGGTGAAGAGAGCGTCTGTTTACAGCAACAGCCGTTCTTCGTGCTGCGCATGCTCGTCGAGCGTGGCGGCGAGATCGTTACTCGCGACGAAATCCAGAAAAAGCTGTGGCCCAATGACACCGCAGTCGACTTCGATCAAGGCATCAATGCTACGATCAGGAAGCTGCGACAGGTGCTGCGGGACTCCGCCGAAAGACCGACCTACATAGAGACCGTAGCGCGCCGCGGCTATCGACTGATGATACCGGTAGAGGCGCAAGGGCCTGCGCCATCCGGCCAGCATTCCAGCGAACCTGACGAAACTGCTTTACAGCCCAAGTCGCCGTCTGCAAGCCTGACCGGCAAGACCGTATCGCACTACCGCGTGCTGGACATCCTGGGCGGCGGTGGCATGGGTGTGGTGTACCGGGCCGAAGACCTGAAGCTGGGCCGGGCCGTTGCGCTGAAATTCCTGCCGGAAGAACTGGGCGGCGATCCCAAGGCGCTGGAGCGATTCGAGCGCGAGGCTCGCGCCGCCTCGGCGCTTGATCATCCCAACATCTGTTCCATATACGAATTCGGGGAGCACGAGGGGCAGCCTTTTATCGTGATGCAGTTGCTGGAAGGACAAACCCTGAGAGAGCACCTGGCGTCGCTCGCTCTGGTGCGATCCGGCTCCGATGGCTCCTGCCCGCAGGCCTTCCCGCTCGATCAATTGCTGGATGTCGGGACGCAGATCGCTGCCGGCCTTCAGGCCGCCCATGAGAAGGGCATCATTCATCGCGACATCAAGCCGGCCAACATCTTTCTAACCAAACGCGGCCTGGTTAAGATTCTGGATTTCGGTGTAGCGAAGCTGGTCGCGGAAGCGCCGGGTGGGGTTGCGGTGGAAGCGCCGGGCTTTAGCCCGGCGAATGCGGATGATGGAGAAATGGGGCTTCAGCCCCGGCCAGGGCTAAAGCCCAATTTAGAGGCAGACCCAGATCACTGGGCTGAAGCCCGGTGCTTCCACCAGCGCGCGACAGCCCCTCACCTAACTCGCACCGGAGCGGCCATGGGCACGGCGGGCTACATGTCGCCGGAACAAATTCGCGGCGAGAAGGTCGACGCGCGAACCGACCTCTTCTCCTTCGGACTGGTGCTCTACGAAATGGCAACCGGCCAGCGAGCGTTCAGCGGCGACACAGCAGCGATTGTCCACGACGCTATTGTGAACCAGACTCCTCCTCCGGCGCATGAGGTGAACGCCGCAATACCGCCGGGGCTGGAACAGATCATTAACCGGGCGATCGAGAAGGACCGCGAGCGACGTTACCAGACAGCGGCAGAGATGGCTGCTGATTTGCAATCCGAAACAGGAGATGAACCCGGCAAAGTTGGCAACGGCAAATTGCGTAAGCGCTCTCGAAGAAATTGGCTGCCCGTGGCCTCGCTCTTCTGTGTCGCGATCATTGCCGGAGGACTGTATTGGTATTGGCGTTCGCACCGCCCTCCCAAGCTGTCCGAGCGTGACACCTTCGTGCTCGCCGACTTTGCAAACTCGACCGGCGATCCTATTTTTGATGATGCACTGAAGCAGGCGTTGTCCACCCAGCTTGAGCAATCACCGTTCATAAACGTGCTCGCTGATCGCAAAGTTCGGGAGACCTTGAAACTGATGAATCTTCCGCCAAGTGAGCGGCTGACGGAGGCCGTAGCTCGTGAGATCTGCTTGCGCACCAGCAGCACGGCCCTAGTGATCGGTTCAGTTGCTGGATTGGGTCGCCAGTACGTTATTGCACTCAGGGCAGTGAACTGCGACACAGGAGATCTGCTGGCGCAGGCGCAGCAGCCCGCTGCAGGAAAAGAAGAGGTGCTCAAAGCTTTAGACATCGGGTCTACTACTCTGCGGCGAAAGCTCGGTGAGTCGCTCAGCTCGGTCCAGAAGTATGCCACACCACTGCAGGAGGCCACCACTCCATCGCTGGAAGCGCTGAAATTCTATAGCTTGGGACAGAAGACGTGGTTAGCGGAAGGGACCGCTGCTGCCCTACCGTTCTACAAACGAGCGGTAGAAATTGATCCTGGTTTCGCCATGGCCTACTTAGACATGGCGAACTCTTACGGCGGCGAGGACGAACGTTCGGCAGAGAATGCACGCGAGGCCTATAGATTACGGGAGAAAGTAAGCGAGCGGGAGCGCTACTCTATCGAGGGAAGCTACTACCTCAAGGTGACGGGAGAACTGGAGAAGGGGGCGGAGACCTATGAGCTGTGGCAGAAGACTTACCCAAGGAACGCAGTGCCCTACATCAACTTGGGATTTGTCTATGGGACGCTTGGAAGATGCGAAAAGGTCTTGGAGGAGAGCCAAGAAGCGATCCGCCTGGACCGAAACAATTGGGCGGGCTTCCTAAACCTGGCGCTGGCCTACCAGTGCCTCAACCGTCTTGATGACGCAGAGGCCGCATATAAGGAGGCGCTAGAGGTCAATTCGGGATCTGACAACCTGGTTGGTAACCGCTATGGACTGGCTTTCCTGAAGGGCGACAAGGCGCAGATGTCTCGCTTGGTTACAGGTGCGATGGGTAAGCCCGGGGAAGATGCGCTGCTGGCGGAGGAAGCGGACACCGAGGCTTGGTTTGGGAGGCTGCGGAGAGCGCGCGAACTTACACGGCGAGCGATGAACTCAACCCAAAACAATGACGACCAGGGGACGGTTGCCGCCTACCAGGCAGTGGCAGCGCTGCGCGAAGTGGCGGCGGGCAACCGGCAGCAAGCGCGGACTGGGGCACTTGCAGCATTGAAGTTGACGCAAAGCCGCGATGTTAAAGCCATGGCAACACTGGCATTGGCGCAAGCCGGGGAGACGATCGCAGCGGAGAAGTTAGCCGCGGAACTGGATAAGTCTTTCCCGCTGGACACACTGATTCAAAAGTATTGGTTGCCCACCATTCAGGCGAGCCTCGCCTTGAAGCGCAAAGACCCAACGCGAGCCGTTGAACTCTTAAAGCTTGCGAGCGGGATTGAACTGGGCTTGCCAACGCAGTTCGATATTTCTCTATGTCCTGCTTTTGTTCGGGGAGAAGCCTATCTAACGCTGCGCGATGGCAGGGCAGCCGCCGAATTTCAGAAGTTCATCGACCACTACGGACTGGTGACGAACTTTCCTTGGGGCGCGCTGGCCCGCCTGGGGCTAGCTCGCGCTTACGCACGCGAGGCCGCTACCGACCCTTCCGCTCGCCACAAAGCCCGCGCCGCGTATCAGAATTTTCTTACTCTCTGGAAGGATGCCGACCCCGACATTCCCATCTACCAGCAAGCCAACGCTGAGTACGCGAAGCTGCGGTGAGCGGAACCAAGCTGCCATGGATGTAGGTTTTGTTAGGCGCTCTAACCGCCCGGCCGCTTGGGCATCAGAGAAGTAAGGAAATCTTACTGTTGCAGCGACATAAGAAAATCTTACTTTTCACAACACTCTTACTGGTAAGAAAATCGGCAAGGTCCGCCAAGTTGACTGCCAAAAGCTGGAGGCTGAAAGCTAAACAGCCGCAATAGAAAAGGGCCGCACGCGGCGGCCCTGATCGGAGAGTTGGAGGGGGTTAGAGCGTGGACTCGATCTCGAATCCCCAGGCTTCCAGAAGAGGCTCGGGAATGTACTTCGAGTTCTTGTTCTTCCGCGCCCATTCGCGCAGCCGGGTGGAGCGGATGTACTGGTCCGGCTGCAGTTTGAATTCCTTCACCACCTGTTCAAACTCGGTGATGGTGGGGACGACCGGGCCAATAGGCTCGGGTTTGCCCCAATTAGGATTGCCACGTCGTTTTGCCATTGCTTTGCGTTTGCTTCCTGTTCGTAGAGATATTAAGTCTGGATGACCGATGTGTCCCCAGTGCTGCCTAGTCCTGCCTAACTAATTGGATTCACGAAACTTTACCAGCGATTCAGGCGCGTACCGCCGGGGCCTGTTCCAGGAGCCGACCATCAGGGAAGGAAGTCTAACTGAGCCGAAGGAACGCAACACTATAGCCCGATTTCTGCCCTAATTCAAGCTAAATCCTGTCATTTGATCGCCGCGATCACCCAAAAGTGGCACTACCACCTTAAACGTCAGTATCTCCCATAGAATCAGACGATTGGGTCGGTAATAGGTGAGCAAAGTATTAAACCTCGGCACCCTTTGGCGGCGGCTGGCTGCAAAAGATCTGTGGAAAACCATAGATTATCTCCGCAGCAGGCCGTAGATGTCGAGTTCGCCGCGTCCCCAACGAGAAACGATCCATCGGCCACGGTGGGAACTCCGAA
>CAWIEG010000009.1:0-282817 GCA_963835125.1 uncultured Acidobacteriaceae bacterium
CCAGAGCGAGAGTGGACTGAATGCGCTTGAGGGCATTCATGGCGAGCGGGCCGAGCACCGCCGGCATGTCATCCAGAAACGCCGCGTCCTCCGCGCGGTGCTGCGGATTTTCGGCCATCTCCGCCGTGAAGTAGTGGATCTTCCAATGGCTGGAGATCGCCACATGCAAGGGATAGATCCGTCCGTCGATGAGCATGGCGCGGTACTTGCGCGTCTTGCCGTCAGCTCCGCGCGCATCCAGATATTGCATGACGATGAGTTCCGGGCCAGGAAGCTCAGCCAGCGCCGCCGCGAGACCCTCGAAGTTCTCCACTCGCAGAAAGTGCAGGCCGGTATGGAAACCGGGGGCACGCAGAAGAAGAGGAAAGGCGAAGCCGTGGTCAGCCAAGGTGGTTGGGGCATCCGAACCGCAAAGGCACTCGCGCGGCAGAGTTACAGTAACGGGCGTGACCACTCCCGGCAACGACGACAGCCGCATTGCGTTGTTACCTCGGCTGGTGGCCAAAACGGCTGCGGGCGGATTCACCACCGGCGCCTGAGTATGAGCGAGCAGGGACTGCGCGGCGGTGAGCGCGCCAGCTGACATCTCGGCATCGCCGATGCCGTTCACCACCAGTTGGTGAGGCGGCAAGGGAGTCTCCGGCTTGTAAAACTCCGGGAGCACAACAAAGGTTTGAAAGACCTGATCGTGCAGGAACCGTTGCAGATGTACATTGCCGCCAGTGGTTGAACTCAGCATCAGCACCGGCACAGGCGTGCGTCGCCCGCGATATGGCAGTGGGATTATGTAACGGTTCTGGAAGGCCTGGCGGCGGTGCCACGCCGCCTTTTCACGTTCGCCCAAATGACCCAGCACGTAAGACAATCCTTCATGCGCCTTTTCGAAGCCGGCTTTCAAATGCAAGGCGTGTTCGAAGTGGTCGCGAGCTTCGCGTATCAACTGCTGCGCCTCCGCAGTCTTCTCCTGGGCCTCCAGCATTTCGCTTTCCTCGAATAAACTCATGCCCAGATTGATGCGGCTGGGAAGATCGTTGGGATGCCGGGCTACCGCTTCTTTGTAGGCGAGCCGTGCGGCACCGCGATGTCCGGTAGCCATCAGCGTCCTGCCCAGATTGTTCAATGCCGCGACATGATAGGGCTGGCGTTCCAGCGCCTGCAGCACTTTGATGTAATCGTTTCTGGCCTCGACCGGGCGGCCCAACTCCAGGAGCAGAAAACCTCGTCGAAAGCAGAGATCAATCGAGTCGGGATCGGATTGCAACCGGCGCTCGATCTGCTGCAACTCCGTTTCCCACTTTACTCGCGGGGTAGTGACGGCGGTGACAGGTTGAGGCCCACGGACCTTGTTGCTGTTGTTCGACAAGCTGCGGCCCAGAGAAAGCGTGCCCTCCACCAGCCGGTCAATATCGGCAAGACCGGTGCGGTGATTGACGATGGCTGCGCGGATTGCCAATTGGCCGTCGATAAGGGTCGTTGAGGGCGCAACCCTTCCCGATTCTTGCAGCGCGACGACAATACTTCGATTCACACGATCAGCGTCGTCTGCGCGGTAGCGAAAGCAAACGATGTTAAGTTCGACCGGCGCCAGCAGTTCCAACTCCGAAGTGCTGGTAATCCGCTGTTCCAGATAGCGGGCCAGCGCGCAAGTCCGCGAAATGACTGCCCCCATCGCCTCGGTACCGTAAACCTTAAGCGTGAACCACGTCTTCAGGGCGCGGAAGCCACGCGAAAGATCGGGACCGTAATCGCAAGGCCAGGGCGATCCGGCGGCCAAGCCACGGGTCTCGCGTCGCAAGTAGGATGCCGACGCCGCAAAGGCATTCTGTTGCAGAGCACCGTCGCGAACCAACAGAAAACCTGCATCATAGGGGACCTGGCCCCATTTGTGAAAGTCGAAGGCCAGCGAGTCGGCGCGCTCGATGCCTTGCAGCTTGGGCGCGAGGTCGTGGGCCAGCATGGCCAGAGCCCCATAGGCGCCGTCAACGTGAAACCACAATTTTTCGCGACGCGCGAGAGCGGCGAGGCCGGCAAGGTCGTCGATCGCGCCCGTATCGACAGTTCCCGCTGTGCCCACAAGTAAGAAAGGATGAAAGCCGGCTGCGCGATCTTTCCTGATTTCATCTTCCAGCGCAATCAGGTTGATGCGGCCGCGGTTGTCGGTAGGAACCAGCCGGAGAGCATCCCTGCCGAGGCCGCAAAGATCCATGGCCTTGCCAACACAGCCGTGGACTGCTGTCGAGGCGTAAGCCGTCAGGCGATTGGCTTTAGCAGACACTCCCTCGCGACGCACGTTGCAGCCAAGTTCGGCATCGCGAGCCACCACCACGGCGATGAAATTTGCCATCGACGTTCCGGTGACAAACAGTCCGGCTGCGCCCACTGGAAAGCCAAAGAGCGCCTGCATCCAGCGTGCGATCTGGCGTTCGACCTCAATGGGAATCTGATCGCGGCCACCGAGATTGGCGTTCAATCCCGCCGCCAGCATTTCCGCAAGCATGCCAACCGGCGTTCCGCCGCCATGTACCCATCCCATGAAACCGGGATGAACATTGCCCGCCGCGAACGGCAGGACGTACTGCATGAACTCCTGGTGGACATCGGCGAGCGGTGAGGCATCGACTGGAATCGCGCTGCGAAATCGCTGGCGAACTTCGTCCGGGATGGGCTGCCAAACCGGACGCTGCCGTATGTTCTTGGTGTAATCGAGAATGTCGTCGAGCATCCGGTGGGCCTGAGTGCGAAACTCGTCCCAATCGGCAGGGTCCAGCGTCTGGAGTTCCGGTCCAGAGAGGCCCGGCGGCGACTTTTCGTTTTCGCTAGGAAGCAAGTCGGGTACCGGGTTTGCTTGAACGCACATTCTTAACGCACGCTGCAGATCACTCTCTGTTGCCCCACTCTCATCTTTATGCAATTTGGCGGCCACGCAAACCCGCAAGAAGTTGAGCTGCATTAGAATTCTTTGATTCGCCGCCTTGTCATCCACGCCTGCACAGGCTGATGAAAAATTGTGCTTTCTTAGTCATGTGGCGCCGGCTGGAAGCCGGCTCGTGATTGCAAAATAAATGGCTTATCGGCACGACTAAGAGTCGTGCCCTGTTACAAAGCGTTCAAAGCGGACTTTTCCGCAGCCCGTAAAGCCGGCTCGGGAAGCAAAATAAAACGACTTTGTCGGCACGACTGAAGTCGTGTCCTGATACAAAGCCTTCGGAAGCGCAGTTTCTTAGCGGCCTGTTGAGGCGTGCTCCACCCAACGCGATTCGCGGTTATTGTGCAGGCGAGCCGCTCCTAACAATTGCGGAGCGAACCATGGAAAGCAGAAGCCCATTCTCGTGGAAAGGGTTAAGATGAGTTTCCCGAGGAGCCAGCCAATGGGCCGTCAAGCTTATTTCGTCTCTCTCCCGCAGATCGTTCCTGCAAGCCTCTACCGCAGCTTCGGCGGCGCTGGCTTTGCGCATGGTGACGGAGCCCATGCTCGCCTTTGCTGCGCTGCCCGATCATCCCCCGAGTCATCCCAAGGATGCCGTACTTATCAACGCCAACGAGAACCCGCTGGGTCCATGCGCCGCGGCCCGCGAGGCGATCGCTGCGGTCACTCCGCACAGCGGACGTTATCTGATGGAGTCGACCGACGAAACGACGACGCTGTTTGCCCAAAGTGTTGGCGTCACCGGCGAGCAGGTCGCGATCTACGCGGGATCGACTGAGCCGCTGCATTTCACGGTGCGGGCCTTCTGTTCGCCACACGCCAGCTACGTGACCGCCGATCCCGGCTTCGAAGGTGGGCTGTTTGCCGCCGACCGGGCGGGCGCGCACGTGGTCAAGGTGCCGCTCACCAAGACCTATGCCCACGATGTGAAGGCCATGTTGGCCGCCGCTCCCGATGCCGGCGTGTTCTACATCTGCCAGCCGAACAATCCAACCGGAACGCTGACCAGCCGCGCCGATATCGAGTACCTGGTGGAGAACAAGCCGAAGGGATCCGTCGTGCTGGTGGACGAGGCTTACATTCACTTCTGCGACACGCCGTCGGCCATCGAACTGGTGAAGGCCGGGAAAGACGTCATCGTGCTGCGCACCTTCTCCAAAATCTACGGGATGGCGGGCCTGCGCTGCGGGTTTGCAATCGCCCGGCCTGACCTGCTGGACAAGCTCCACAATTATGGCGGCTACAACTTCATGCCCGTGACTGCGGTGGCAGCGGCGTCGGCCAGTCTGAACGATGCGCAGCTGGTGGCGGAACGTAAGCGGACCAACGAGCAGGTTCGCGCCGCGACGTTTGCGTGGCTCGATCGCAACGGGTATTCCTACATTCCTTCCGTGGCGAACTTCTTCCTGCTCGACACCAAGCACCCTGCGAAGGAAGTCATCGCCGCCATGGCGAAACAGAATGTCATCATCGGGCGGGTATGGCCGGCGATGCCAACCTACTCGCGGATCACCGTGGGCACGGGCACCGAAATGGAGCTATTTCAGGCGGCATGGCAGAAGGTGATGAAGGGGTGATAGTGAGCGGCGTCCCACCCTGTCGCCAAAGGCGGGCGACAAGGGTGGGGCACCCGCCGCAAACCCTCCGGGCGAGCAATTGTGCTCAGATTAAGTGGCAGCGGGAGCCGTACCATGGTCTCTGATCAACGAAATGAAGGAGAATCAATGAACTTTAAGAGACTACTTGCTGTCGTTCTGGGGTCGCTCGTCGTGCTCGCCCTGTCCCTGCCGGTAATGGCACAGAGCACCACCCAATCCAGCACCACGACGACACAGAACCAACCTGCCGCCCAGACGCAGAGCACCACCACGACTTCGCAGGACGAGGCGGCTTCGCCGGCGACCCAGACTACCAACACCAAGACGAAGTACAAGCACAACAAAGTGAAGCAGACCGACACCACGACCACCACCACGCCGCCGGGTGATCAGATGAACCGGACCGACACGACCACCACTACCACCACACCGCCGCCGCAGCAGGTGCAGAAGAGCACCACTACGACGACTACCACACCGCAGTAATGACTGCCGGTAATCCGTCCTGATGTTTCAAGACGGTAAGTTCGGAATTTTCCTTCGCGAATAAAGACAAACGAAGGTAGGGATCCAGCCCCCTCCCACCCTGTCGCCAGAACCCGGGCGACAAGGGTGGGGCACTCGCCATCCGCCGACAGCAGCAAACCTGCCTGGTATTACATAATGCCGACCCGCCCGCGCCAGATTTTTCGTGATGACATCTGGGTTTAACCCTTGGCTTTTTAGACACTTAGCCGCTGACCTGAAACTTACCCCCAAATGATCTTGCAAGTATTGATCGCGCCGGCAAACGGGCGCATTGTGCGGTCATGAAAGCGAGGTTTACCCCAATGAACGCTGACTTGCGAAAACAGTACCCATCCAAGCCGAACGAAGTACAAATGGCCGTCACCATTCTCCTGGCCTGTTTCGGCATCGGACTCCTTAACACCTTCTTCGTAGCAAACCACGCCCACCTCCCGGACGCCCGCGGGGTGCAACTCACGGTCTTCGGCTTTGAGGCCGCGATCATAGCGGCGATTGCCCGAGGCCGAAATTGGGCGCGAATCCTCTACCTCATTCTTAGCGTCGGGGGCCTGGTTTCCGTGGTCCTGATGAATCACCTGCTGATCCGGATCAATGGGCCGCTCTCGTTTTATCTTGAGTTGGGCGAGTGCATTCTCCAGATGGTTGCTATGCTTCTCCTGTTCCAGCGGAACTCGTCGGAATGGTTTCGCGGCGGTCAGCGCGCCGAACGCCCCGGCCTCACTCCCCGGGAACGCTTGAGAGAGCAGGGGTACTACTCATCCGCGAGGTACCAATGAGTAGGCGAGTGCTGGTTGCCCCCGCTCATTCGCCGGTTTCGAATGAGTGGGCGCGTCAGGTCAGGCCGAGTGGGCCGGGTCTCGCGGTGTTCGAGACCCGGGAAGCCCGTCCTTGATCGCAGTGACGTACGAGTAAGCGTACGCTCGCGAAATCAACAGCATGAACGCCAGCGAGGCTCGCGAGAAGCTCTACCGCCTGCTGGACGAAACCCGCCGCCGCGCACGAACCCGTACTGATCACCGAACGTCGCTCCAACGGAGTTCTGGTTGGGGAGACGGATCCGCTTCCACCGGTGACCTCGACCCGTGACTCAAGGTTTGGAGCGCTGGTGCGGCGGGCACGATCTCCACTTCATCACTTGTGGCTGTTATCGGCCGGGCACCTAATCCTGGTCCACTGAGTTTGCGGACAGGATGGGAGGGAGTGGGAAGAGTGCCGCCGGACTAAAGCCGGCTCGGGATTCTGATGCGCAGTCTGACCCAGGACTTACGTCCTGGGCTAGTTTCGTTTCGCCCTTCGGGCTCCCTAATCCACCCTTCCACACGCACTCAAGTGACAAGAGCGGTGGAAGAATTGGAGCGGTGGACTCGGCGGTAAAGTGTTCTAGTCTTCACACCCTTAGGGTGCGAAGTAGCCGGAGATGTCAAGGATCAGTTGCGTCAGTCCAGCTGCGTAAGCGTCGATAGAGCCGTCGTTGGTTGGCACAATGGCCATGTTGGACGTGATGAAACCGTCGTAGGCATTCAGCGTCGAGACCGTGGGCTGGACCTCACCGTGAGGCCACAACGTCAGGAAAGGCATGGCGCCGCTCGGCACCACCGTGGCATTGAAGACGAACCCCTTGGCACTGCTCGGAGGAGCGCACTGACTGGTCAGCACGTCAATGCCGTTCGGAGGATTCCAGTCGCCCATGAAGGGCTGACCTTTGCCTACCTGACGGGTGTCGAGCACGCGGCAGGGTGTCACCGGATACAGTGACAGACCGCCTGTTCCCGGCGCTGCAAAGTAACCGTCGACATCGAGCAAAAGGTTGGTTGCGTTGCTGTGGGCATAAAAGGCGGTTGCGTTCTCGCTGCCCGCAGGAACGATGGCCGCATTCGCTACGACAGTACCGGTGTTGTCGTTGAGCGTGGAAACGGTGGGCCTCGATTGGCCTTTGGGCCACACGGTCAGATAATCCAGACCGCCCGCGGCCGGCAGAACCGTAACGTTGAACGAGTAAGCCGCCGCGTCGCTGGGAACGCCGCAATTGGGCGGAATCGTGTAATCACGCTCCACTCCCGCCTGCAGCATCCCTTGATCCTGTCCGTTACGGGTGTCGACGATGCGACAGGGGGGCAGCGTGTAGAACGCCAACGTCGAACCATCCCTGGGCGCGAAGTAGCCGTCGATGTCGAGTATGACGTTGGTGGTGTCGGTCACGTAGACGCTGACCGATCCTGAAGGTGTTCCCGCAGGAACGATCGCCGCGTTGGCTTTGACCCGCCCGTCCGGCGAGTTCAGCGTGGACACGATCGGCTGGCTTTCGCCCGTCGGCCAGATCGTCAAGTAGCCCAGCGTATGCTCCGGCACTACCGTTACATTCAGCGAGTAGGCGATGGCGGTCGATGGAATGTTGCAAGGATTGCCGCTCTGCGAGAGCGGGAAGCTGCGCGATGAATTCCCGCCGATGGCCGGGCCGCCGAATGGGCCGTCCGAATTGCGCGTATCCACCACACGGCAGGGCGTCAGCGGCACAAATTGCAAGGGGGACAAGCTGAAGACCGCTCCGTAGCCGTGCGTCCCGCCAATGAACGTGGTTCCATAAAAGTTCCCATTGGTGCTCTGGATCAGCTTCGCTTCGGGCCCTTCGCCGTCCGCGCACCCGACTTGCTGGCAGAAGATGTATAGCGTAGTTAGCGTGCCACTGGGGGTGATTGCAAAGATCGTGCCGCCGCCTTTGCCGCCAGCCGTGGTTGTGCCGTAGAGGTTCCCGTCTGTGGCCTGGATCAGCCCTGCGAAGGGACCCTGGCCGTCCGTACACCCGCTTCGTGAGCAAAAGCTGTACAACGTGGTTAGCGCGCCACTCGGCGTGATTTCGAAGACCGTGCCATTGTTGTTATTGGCCCCGCCCTCGAAGGTTGTCCCGTAGAAGTTTCCATTCGTGGCCTGAACCAACCCTGCTTTGGGGGTTTGGCCGTCCAGGCACCCGGCTAGCGAGCAGAAGCTGTACAGCGTCGTCAGGGCGCCACTGGGAGTGATTTTGAAGACGGTGCCGTCACCGTTGGCTCCGCCCTCGTACGTGGTCCCGTAGAAGTTGCCGTCGGTGGCATGCACCAAGCTCGCGGAGGGGCGTGCGCCGTCCGGGCAGCCGCTTTGCGGGCAAAAGCTGTACAACGTCGTTAGCGTTCCACTCGGGGTGATTACGAAGATTTCCCCGTAGCTGTGTCTCCCGCCAAACTCGGTAGTTCCGTAGAAGTTCCCATCGGTGGCCTGGAGCAGTGCGGCATAAGGTTGGGAGCCGTCTGCGCACGATTCCAGGTTGCAGAAGCTGTAAAGGGTCGTCAGCGTGCCACTCAGCGTGATTTTGAAGACCGTGCCACGGTTGTTGGCTCCGCCATACCCGGCTGTCCCATAGAGGTTCCCATCGGTGGCCTGGATGAGCCCCCCAACGGGGAGTGCGCCGTCCGTGCAGTTTTGTTGCGAGCAGAAGCTGTAAGTCCAGACCAGCGTTCCGCTCGGGGTGATTTTGAAGACCGCGCCTTCGTTGTTGGCGCCGCCGGAGTATGTGGTCCCGTAGAAATTCCCATCGCTAGCCTGGACCAGCCCCGCGAACGGGTTTGCGCCGTCCGTGTTATCAAAGCTGTGCAGCGTAGTTAAGGTCTGGGCAAGCGAAACAATCGCCGTGGCGACGCAAAACACAAATACGCAGACTGTCTTCGATAAGCTGAGCTTCTCCACGGTGCCCTCTTTCGGCCTCGGTAACAAAGAAAATGAAATATGCCCGAGATTCGCAACTTACCCGGAATTTCCTTTTTGATCTCGAAAACAGCCCCATAGTACACCCGTCTCGCACGTTCGCGACATCGTGAAACGATCTTTCTATCGGAAACTCCCGACGGTCTTCCATCCGCACCAGTGGAACCAATTGTCTTCAAACTTTAGTGTGGTAACACGCTGATGCGTGTTGTAACGCGTTTTATTGAGGCAAAACTGGTTACTTTCTTGATGGCATTGGTTACCAGAGGTTACCACACCAAAGCACCATGGCCTAACGACCAGATTCTAAAGATAGTTACAGCCACAAAAAATGTTCCGCGTGGAACATTTCGAAAAGGTGCCAGTTGTCGGTTGCCGGTTGTCAGAAAAAGCAGCGCCTTTCGGATGAGGGCGAAAGTTTACCGAATCTCGATCACGCTGCCGCCGTCGGCGGCCTGCAATTCCCTGGTGCGCTCGATCACTTTGTGGGTAAAGGCGAAGAGCGATTTCGCGTGGGGCGATTGGTCGCCTTCCATCACGATGGGATGACCGCCGTCGCCACCCTTGCGGATTTCCGGATCGAGTTCGATGGAGCCGAGGAACGGGACGCTGAACTGCTGCGCGGTGCGCTGGCCTCCGCCTTTGGAGAAGATGTCGATCTCCTCGTGGCAATGCGGGCAGACGAAGAAGCTCATGTTCTCGACGATGCCGATGATGTCGACCTTCACCTGCTTGAACATCTCGATGGCCTTGCGCGCGTCCTGCAGCGAGACGTCGCTGGGCGTGGTGACGACGACTGCGCCGGTCAGCGGCACCGTCTGCACCAGCGAGATCACGACGTCGCCGGTGCCCGGCGGCAGATCGACGATGAGGTAGTCGAGTTGGCCCCACTCTACCTGGCCGAGAAACTGCTTGATGATGGAGTGCAGCATGGGGCCGCGCCACACCAGAGGCTTGTCGCCCGGCGAGAGGAAGCCGACGGAGATGACCTTCATGCCGTAACGCTCGGGCGGCAGGATGCGGTTCTCGCCGATGACGCTGGGCGTCTCGCTGGAGCCGAGCATCAGGGGGACGTTGGGGCCGTAGACATCGGCGTCGAGCAGCCCGACTTTGTTGCCCATGCGGGTAAGCGCGATGGCGAGGTTGACGGCCAGCGTGGTTTTGCCGACGCCGCCCTTGCCCGAGCCGACGGCGATGATGCTGTTGACGCCGGGAAGCGGCTGCGGTCCGACCGGCTCCTGGCCCGGCATGTGCGAATGAGAGCTCACGTGAGTAGTCCTGATGTGCTTAGGATGAAGTGCGTAAACGTTGATTATACGCGAGCGGAGCGAGCTTCATTGGATGGGAGAACCACTTCGAGAAGACTCCGAGTAAGGCTCAATCGGATTTTGCGACCGGTAAGCCGCCCTCACATTCCCGGCAGTCCCATACCGCCCAGCATTCCGCCGAGACTGGATTTCAGCGCTTCATCCACTTTGCGCGAAGCCTCGTTGACCGCGGCGATCACCAGGTCCTGCAGCATCTCGATGTCGCCCGACTTCACCACCTCGGGCTCGATCGCGATGCTCAGCAGCTGCTTCTGGCCGCTCATACGCACAGTTACGCTGCCGCCGCCCGACGACGCCTCGATGGTGATCTGCTGCATCTTCTCCTGCAGCTTTTCGGCTTGCTGGCGCGCCTGCGACAGCATGTCCTGCAAATTGAATCCACCCATTTCGCTGTTCGCCTTTCGCTATTCGCTTTTCGCCGCATACCTAAGCTTCTGGCGAAAAGCGAAGGGCGAAGAGCGGAAAGCGACGTCACCCGCGTTCTTTCTGGTCGATAACCGTGCGAATCTCTGCGCCAAATTTTTCCTGCATGCGCTGCACGATGGGATCGGACAGCGCTCGACCGCGCGCCCCGGTCCCGTTAGCCGGACGCGAAGCCTGTTCCGTCTTTGCCGCGACTGCCGGCGTACCGCTCACCATCTTGAACTTCAGCGGACGATTGGCAACCTTGTTGAGCGCCGCCTGCATGATACGCTTCGGTTCCGGTCCCAGTGCGACATCGATCAGCACCTGCGACATTCCCACCTTCACCGCAACTTCTCCGCCCCGCACCGACCATTCGCCTTCTTCCAGATTGTGCGCCAGCACGTGTTGTCCCGCGTCTTCCAGCGCAGTCAGCACCGCATTGCGCAGCTCGTCAGCAGAAATCGCGCCGCTCGTTTGCGCTACCGGTTCCGGGTCCATCGCCACGGCCGTTGCCACGCTGCCCTCAGCAACCGCACTCTGCGAGGCAGAACTGATACCGTCCGATGAAGCACCAACCGCAGCATTCACCAGTGGAGATGTCTGCGCGACAATGCTCGATATCTCTGCCTTGGGCTCGCTCTTGCGCTGGCGGTCGGCCTCAAACGGCGACGGCCGCGAAAACGGCGAAGCGGCCGGCGCTCGCGACGACGCCACCTCCGCTTCGTTCGCTCGCGACACCGCACCGCCGCGTTCCCCCGAAGAAGGCGCGCGAGAACCTGCACCCGCCGGTCGCGCAGCTGGTGCCGGGCTTCCCGTCTTCGATCGCGCCACTTCCCCGCTCAGCAACTCTTCCAACGGCAGCAGCCGCTGTGCATGCACCAACTTCAACAGTCCCAGCTCAAGATGGAAACGCTGCTCCTGCTTGTACCCCAGTTCGCTATGGGTGCGCAGCATGATCTGCATAAAGCGCGAGAGATCTTCTTCGCTGAAGCGCTCGGCCACGCGGGCAACGCGCGCGCGCTCGTCGGTAGAGATTTGCAGCACCGGCGAATCGCTGCCCGCAACCTTGGCCACCAGCGCATTGCGCAAAAACCGCAGCATCTGCCGGGCGAAGTGCTGCGCGCTGTGCCCTTCCACCAGCAGCCGGTCGATGGTGCGCAGAACATCTTCGCTGGAGTTGCGCGCCACCGCGTCCATCACATCCTCCAGCACATCGGAAGCGACCGTCCCCACCAGGCCGCGCACTACGTCGGCACTCAGCGTATTGCCGCAGCAGGCAATCGCCTGGTCCATAATGCTGAGCGCGTCGCGCATGGAGCCGTCGCCAACCTCGGCCAGCATGGCCAGAGCGCTGTCGTCGGCCTTGATCCCCTCCTGCCCGGCGATGTCGCGCAGTTGGGCAACGATGTCGTCGAAGCGGACCGCATGAAAGCTGAAGTGCTGGCAACGCGAGCGAATGGTCTGCGGAATGTCCTCGGGTTGCGTGGTCGCCATCATGAAGACAATGTGGCTGGGCGGCTCTTCCAGCGTCTTCAGCAGCGCGTTAAACGCGGCGTCGGTAATCTGGTGGGCTTCGTCGAGGATGTAGATTTTGAAGCGATCGCGGGCCGGGCGATAACGCGCGCCCTCACGCAGCTCGCGAATTTCGTCGATGCCGCGGTTGGTGGCCGCGTCAATCTCGATCACGTCCACCGAATTGCCGGCGCGAATCTCGCGGCAAGAGTCGCACACCCCGCAAGGCTCCGCCACAGGATGGTCCTGCGATTGGCAATTCAGCGCCATCGCCAGAATGCGCGCGATGGTCGTTTTGCCAATGCCGCGATGGCCGCTGAAGATGTATCCGTGCGCAATGCGTCCCTGCTCGATGGCATTCTTCAGCGTCCGGGTCACGTGGTCCTGCCCGATGACGTCGGAGAATTTCTGTGGCCGGTATTTGCGCGCGAGAACCTGGTAACTCATGGAAGGAAGTCTCGATTATACGGTGCCAAGCTGTGGAACGGGAGGGCCGCGCTGCGAGATAATGGAGCCCGTCTTTGCGAGGTGACAAATGCAGAGAATGGGAACACTCCGCGATCTGATTGCGCGCCTGCCCGACCGCCTGCGGGCGATGCCGGCGGACAAAATTGAACACAAGCCTGCGCCCAACACCTGGTCCGCGAAAGAAGAGCTGGGCCATCTGCTGGATTCGGCGGCCAACAATCATCAGCGTATAGTCCGCACCCAGCTCGAGGACAAGCCCGCGATGCCAAGCTATGACGGCGACGCTTGGGTGGTACTGCATCGTTATCAACAGCGAGACTGGAAAACGCTCATCGGCCTGTGGGCAGCGTTGAATCGCCAGTTGCTGGCCGCTGCCGAAGCCGCGCCGGAATCGGCCTGGGCGCGAACCCTGACGATCGCCGACTCTGCTCCGCTCACTCTGAAATTCGTCTTCGACGATTACGTGCGCCACATGGTGCATCATCTGCGTCACATGGGCGTCGAGGTGGACGACCTGATGTCGCTTTGAACGCTTCACATCAGGGGCACGACTTTTCGGTAGTGGGTCAATTTGAAATTTCACTTCTTGTCGCGCCCGCGCTTGCTTTTTGGGGGAGCTCCAGCTTTGGCACGGTCTTCCGCAAAAGCTCGAAGCTTTGAGGCCAAGGTAGGGTGTCCCGACTCGACTTCATCCGCCCATTGCCGGAGGAACTTCGCGGAATCTCTATTCTTCCGCCGTTGCCGCTTGTTAATCCGCACTGGCTGCGACTTTTCCGAACGCTTTGTAACAGGGCACGACTTCAGTCGTGCCGACCAGCCGTTATATGTTTCTTCCCGAGCCAGCTTTACAGATTGCTGAAAAACTCTTTTTTAGATCATTTCGAACGAAAAAACCGTCGCAAGTTATTGAATCTTCATTCGTCGAAATGACCGAAATTACTAAGTTGGTTCCTTTTTCAGCAAACTGTTTAGCCGGCGGCAGACTCCGCAGCCTCTTCAGGCGCGCCCCACGCACTGCGCGAAATCATAACTACGACAATCCTCACCGCTTCTTCTTTCCATTTCCACTGGCAACGCCCTGCTCGCGGCTCCCATTCTTCTTCGCCGCCACTTCTGCCTGCTTTTTTTTACGCACCTCGGCCCGCTTCTTTCTCCTCAGCTCTTGCGGAGAATACATGCTCTTGCGGCAATTCTTGCTACCGCAATAACACGGCGCGTCATCGTCGCCGTCGTACAGGCAGTAGTCATAGGTCAGCTCTTCCCCAACTGCAATCTTGCGAATGCTGGCAATGAAAACCCGCGCATCTTCTTCGTCGGTTTCGCAATTGGGATCGCAGGAGTGATTCACGAACATGGCCATGCCGTGCCCGTCGATCACCACTTCGCCGTCGCCCACCCCAAACAGGTAGGTAAACGGCCGTCCCTCGTAGCGATCGTCGCCTTCGGCTTTGGTGATGCGTTCGCCGGTATATTCCAGCACCCGCGCCCCCTTGGGAATATCTTCCAGCGCGAAGCACCCGGCGGCATGAATGTCAGATGAGCGAATGATCAGGCGTGGCAAGCAGCGTTTCTCCCTCTTGATGCGAAATGCAGTATAGCCTACGGAATTCACCACGGAGGCACGGAGGACACGGAGAAGGGAAAATTAAAATCAAACTCCGTGTTCTCTGTGCCTCCGTGGTGAAAAATCCGGCGGTTGCGCATTTGGCAGTTCACATTCCGTCGGCAATTTCGTATCTTGGATAAGGAGAAATGGATTCTTTGGAGGGCTTCATGGTGCATGTTCTTGTCCGCCACAAGGTCGCCGATTATAACCGCTGGAAAGAAGCGTTCGATTCTCACCTTAACGCCCGCAAGCGCGCCGGGGAAACCGGCTTCCGCCTGTTTCACCATGTAGAAGATATGCACGAAATATTTCTGCTGCTGGACTGGCAGAGCATCGAAGAGGCGCGCAAGTTCATGGCCTCGGATGAACTGCGGGATGCCATGGCGAAAGCCGGCGTCGTCGGTGCTCCCGAGGTCCAGTACCTGGAAGACGCGCGCAGCGTTCATCGCACCTCGGCCGATTAGCAACAGCACGTAACACCAAGCGGCAAGAAATTTTTGGGCGCCCTCTTGACATCGCGCAGGGTATTGCGCTCCAAATCGCGCTCGTTAATCTGCCGCCGGCGGCATTGCTTTCAACCGCCACGATTGCTGGACGAATGGCTGGAATTGCGGTGCTGACGCGGGTTTCGCGCGACCCCGCGCTTTGTCAAGATGTTTTCAAGAAACAATTTTTGCCTGCGCTATCAGACCTACAGGGGACCGATTGACAAATACTTCCGGGAAATTAAAATACCCGACGACTCTCAGGATCGATTTGCAACCGTGACAAATCCAACGCAAAGCTACGACGTACTCCTGCATACTGATTTTCCCGGCCTGGAGCTTTTCGCCAGCGGGAAGGTCCGCGACCTTTATCTGGTCGACAACAATCACCTGCTCTTTGTCGCCACTGACCGCATCTCCGCCTTCGACTATGTGCTGGCCACCGGCATCCCGCAAAAGGGCCGTGTGTTGACCCAGCTCTCGCTGTTCTGGTTTGACTTCCTCAAGGACATCGTCCCCAACCACCTGGCAACGGCCGATGTGCACAAGTATCCGCTTGAGCTCCAGAAATATGCCGCTCAATTGCGCGGCCGCTCCATGCTGGTAGTGCGCGCCGACATGATCGCCATCGAGTGCGTGGTTCGCGGCTATCTTTCCGGATCAGGCTGGAAGGAATACAAGACGACCGGCGAGGTGTGCGGCATCAAACTTCCCGCCGGGTTGCGCGAATCCGACAAGCTGCCGGAGCCGATTTTCACGCCGGCGACGAAAGCGGCCAGCGGTCATGACGAGAACATTTCGTTCGAACACATGATCACTCTGGCAGGCCGCGAGTTGAGCGAACAGCTTCGCGATTTGAGCATCAGGATTTATCAGGCGGCTGCCGATTACGCCGAGACGCGCGGCATCATCATCGCCGATACCAAGTTCGAGTTCGGACGCACCCCCGGCGGACTGGTTCTCGCCGACGAAGTGCTAACCCCTGATTCGTCTCGCTTCTGGCCGAAGGACAAATATAAGCCGGGTGGCCCACAGGATTCGTTCGACAAGCAGTACGTGCGCGACTACCTGGAAGCGATCAAGTGGAACAAACAGCCGCCGGCGCCGGCATTGCCTCCCGAGGTCGCGGCCAGGACGAGTGAGAAGTACGTTGAGGCTTACACCCAGATGACGGGACATCCCTTGCCGGCGTAGGGAGAGGCGATGATGGGCCTCTCAAATGTCGATTGGGTCGTGGTACTCATCATTCTGTTGTCAACGATTCAGGCTGCGGTGGAAGGGTTCTTCCTGGAGTTTTTTTCGCTGGCGGGAGCGGTGGTCGGGTACCTGCTGGCGGCGTGGGAGTATCCGCGCGCGGCTGCCTGGTTGACGCGTTACGTAACCTCGCAATGGGTTGCGGACATTGCAGGGTTCTTTGCGATTTTCCTGGCTGTCGTGCTGCTGGCGGGGATGTTGGGACGACTTACACGCCGGGCTGTACGGGGAGTTGGGCTGCGTTGGTTCGATCGTTTCCTGGGCGCAGCGTTCGGTTTCCTTCGCGGCATTGTAGTTAGCGCTGTGATAGCGTTGGCGCTGGCTGCTTTTGCTCCGCAGTGGGGCGGACTTCAGCAGTCGCGCATCGCGCCGTTCATGCTGGTTACCAGCCGCGCTTTGATTTGGGGCGCGCCGGCAGGATTGCGGCAGCGCTTCTGGGACGGCTGGAACCTTCTGCGCGGCGTGCCCGGGGACATCTCTACGCAGAAAAACGGCAGCGGCAGCAACCCGTAGGGCAACGGAATGGGACAAACATCAGCGGAGAGAGGCGTCGTGAAAGATCAACTGGAAGCCTTGATTGTGCACATGTATCGAAGCGGTATTACCTACTCCGAGGCCGTCTGCGAATTCAAGAAGAAGTTCATTCTTACGGTTTTGCAAGACTGCAACGGGAACCAGTGCAAAGCTGCCCGCCAGCTCGGCATGCACCGCAATACCCTGAGCCGCACCATTACCGAGCTCAAGCTCGACGCCAAAGCTTTGCGGAACGGCGGGCGCCGTCCGCCGCGTAGCGCCCACACTCTACCTGTCGAGAAGAAAGCCGCGCGATAACCGTCCGTTGCCGGCATCGCCGGATCCCGGTCGTTCGCGGTACGCAATGTTCCAGCTAAGGCGAGATCTTGTAGACGGTTCCGAAGTTATGCATTCCACCTCCGGAGCTCGTACCGTACAGAATGCCGTTGGCGTCCATGACTAGACTCCCATACGGTGTCGAGCCCTGGTTGCCGCCGCTGAATTCGTGCAGCGGAACATAATTCCACGCCCCGCCTGCATTCGTCAGTTCGAAAGCCTCTCCCCCGCCGCTCGGCGTATTTGTCCTGGCGCCATAAAGGTTTCCAGCGCTGTCCAGAAGCAGGGGACTGCCCACCGTACCTGTGCCACCTTGAAAGGCGTACAGCACCTGGAACGTCCAGCTCCCACCCGAAGGAGTCAGCTCGAAGATGGTGCCCCCCTCGTCCGGTCCCAGGGTGTGCGTGTTTCCATACAGGTTGCCCTGACTGTCGAAGACCAGTCCTGCCTCCGAAACGAGCCCGTCGGTCTGGTAAGCAAACTGGTGCAGCACAGTCTCGGTCCAACCGCTTCCCGCAGGCGACAATTCAAACACTCCTGTGTCCATGGTGCCGTAAAGATTACCCGCCTGGTCGAACACGACCCCGCCCAGCGGATAGAAGCCGTCGCTACCGCCGGTGAAAGCGTAAAGCGTGCTTTCCGTCCAGTTGCCGCCGGAGTTTGTCAGCTTATAAACGGTGCCATAGTCGTACGCGCCCGCGCTGGTAGTGCCGTAAATTGCGCCCGCGCTGTCGAAGATGAGATCGCCATACTCCGGAACCGCTCCGTCAGCACCTCCCGTGAAGCGGTATAGCACAGTCTCCGTCCAAGGACACAGGGCACTCCTGCAGGCGGTTGGCGGGGGGCTCAGTTTGAACACCGTGCCGCAACCCAGTCCGTTGCACCCGCTGCCGCCCCCTTCACTGGTCGTGCCGTACAAGTTTCCCTCAGGGCCGAAAACGACGCGAGCGGCCGGGAGAGATCCGTCGTTTCCTCCGGCAAATTCGTACAGGGGAAGCGTGACAAAACCGCCGCCGGTCCCCTTCATGACCTTGTAAACTGCGCCGTATCCATTGCTGCCAGCCCCGTTGGTTGTGCCGTACATGTTCCCAGCCCTGTCCATCGTCAAGCCGGCAGTCGGAAAGATTCCGTTCGCTCCTGGATTATTGAAACTGAAAATAGGGTCGAAAGTCTGAGCCTGCGTTGCCTGGGTTCCGAAGACGATCAGTGCAACAACCATTGCCAAGACCCATGAGGTCGTTGTCGCCCGCATCCTGATGTTCTCTGTCATCGTGGTTCCCCTCCTCGATCAGACTGGTTTACGGCCTAGAGTAGACTCGCTGCGGCGCTTTCGCCATCCCTCAAATGTCAAGAATTTGTGAACATCTCGTCACGAAACTGTGATGTACGGCGAGCGCAATAAAAAGGGGGAGCGCATTGGCCGCTCCCCTCATTATCCGCTGTCTCGCGACTACTGCGATCTGTGGGGTGTCGTGTGGTGGACCGCACCTGTGGCCGAAACCGGATTTCCGTTCTTGTCCAGCAGTATTCCGTCGGTCATGTTCATCATGAACGGATTGGGTGTATAGCTCCCTACTGTGCCTTGGAAGGTCATAAGTGTACCGACCGCGGGCATCAACCGTGACGGGATCGGCTTCTCCATCGCGAGCGTGATATCGGCCTTCTTGGCTTCGATGTCATCGTCGCTTCCGGCAAGCTGCACACTCGAAGCCGTAGCGCTGATCACATTGGCTCCCAGCTTAACGGCTTTGCCCTTGATGGCATTCCAAACCGTGTCGGCGGCCTGTTGGTTGCCTGACGACAGCACCAGCTCCCATTCCGCAAAGCTCATCTGAACAGGAGTCTTCTGCTTGACCAGGTCGGCAGCCTGCTCCGCAGGAGACGGCGGCGGCGGCGCCGCGGCAACGGTAAAGCCGGCCGGCGGCATCACGCCGGACGACGCTTTCGCCTGACTCACCACGTCATCCCAACCCTGATCGGAACCGTGATAGCGGATGTACTTCTTCTTGCCATAATCCAGGATCTGCTGCTGTCCGGCGCCTTGCGCCAGCATGGCAGCCTTGACGATGAACCAGAAGCCCGCCGGATTCATCGGCTTCGCTTCCAGATCGGCAGTCGCCAGCGGATAGATGTCGGCAATGTTGGGCTGCGATTCCTCAGCCACCGCTTCTTGCATGTCCTTCTGCGCCGTCGCGTAGTCCTTCGCCTGCAACGCTGCGAAACCCACAGCGCCGTCGAAGATTGCGCCCGTCTCATTGTGCAGCTTGGTGAAATCGGCATCGCTCATGCCGTCCGGCTTCTTCATATTTTGCAAAGCCTGCAATCCCTGCTCCCCATACTGCTTGGCCTTGGCAAGATTGTCCTGCATCTGCGGACCACCCTGCGAGGCCATGGCGCGATAGTTATAAGCCAGTAGCGCCAAAGCCCGAATATTGTTGGGGTTGGTTTGCAGCACGCGCATAGCTGCGTCCAACGCCTTCTGCGCATCGTTGGCCTGCTGGTATGCCACCATCAGCAGTTCCATCGCGTCTTCCTTCATTACTGTATTGGGATACGTCTGCAGGAAGGCTTCCAGCGCTTGCGCCTTCATCACCGCATTCTGCTGCTGGTAGGCGTTCACGTAGGCGTTGTATTCGGCGGGGTCCTTGATTTCTTTCTTTTGGGCGGTCTGGCCCGATTGCGCAGGCTGCCCCGCTGCTTGCGCCACCGACTGCTGGACCAGTGCCGCACTGGCGAACACCAGCAACATCATCACGAGCGACTTCTTCATTCTGTAGCTCCTCGATTTGGAGAACTGCCGATGAAACCTTGCTTACACGTGGATTAGTGCACCAGCGCAGATAAGTCCATTACCTCAAGTGCCGCATGATACCAGGCAAACTACTCCGCGTTCCTCACCCCTCATTGCTGAACTGGGATTGCAAACTGAGGAGAACTGGGATTATAAGTACGCACTGCGAGTAAGGCAAGATGCTTACCACTTTACACGATTCCACACTTTCCGCACCGCATAAGATGCCGCCAACCGCCATTCCGGCTGCGCGGCCCGCGGTTTCGCGCAATCCGCAGGTGTCTCGGGCCGCGATTCTCCGACCCGAATTTAGCATCTGGAGCACGGTGGAGAAAATCTCATCCCACAGGAGAACATGCGAATGCATCCCGCAGATTCAGTTTCGCTGTCCGGATCAGTCGCGGTCGTGACCGGAGGCGGTCGCGGCATCGGCCGCGCCATTGTAAACAAACTGGCTACCATGGACGCAACCGTCGTGTTAACCGGTCGTGACGAGACACTCGTCCGACAGGTTGCGGGCGACCTGACCAGCCGCGGCCATCGTGCCGAAGGCATCGGCTGTGACGTAACCGATCTTGCCAGCGTGGAAGCTCTTGGCGAGCATCTGAGCAAGTCCTATGGACGGGTCGACATTCTGGTGAATAACGCCGGCATTGGCGGCCCTCCCGGTTGTTTGCTTCATGAACTTGCGCCCGACGACTGGGAGGCCATTTTTAACACGAACCTGCGCGGTGTCTATTACATGATGCGTGCCGTCGTTCCCCTGATGATCACCGCCGGTGCGGGTCACATCATTAACATCTCGTCGCTGGCGGGCAAGAATCCTCTGCCTCGCGGCGCCGCGTATTCGGCATCCAAGTGGGCCTTGAACGGTCTCAGCTACGGTGTCGCCGAGGAGCTTCGCTCGCAGAACATCCGTGTCAGCGTGATCTGTCCCGGCTCGGTGGACACCGATTTCAGCCCGCGCCGCCACGGCAAAGATACCCAGAAGATGCTTCAGCCAGAGGACGTGGCGCATGCGGTCGCAATGCTGGTCACCCAGGAACCGCAGTCCTTCATCAGCGAGGTGCTGATTCGCCCAACCCAGAAGCCGTAGGTGGGCGGGTTGGGCCGGGACACTGCGATCTCGCGCTCCCGGTGTTCGCGCCGTTTCGCCCCAGCCTCCGCAGGAGGCGAAAGCTGATAGCCCCGCCCTTCAGGGCGGGGTGAGTCGCCACCCAAGAGCCGAGTGCCCCGGGCACGGCACGTTTGCCGGTGCGGATCATCACCGACGCAGCCAGCGACAAGGCTTCCTTGCCTCACGGGCCTATAATCCAATATTCCGCTCGCGTCCCTTATTGATGGGACGAAGTTCATATAGTCGGGACTAGCACTCATGAGAAAAAAACTGATCGCAGCCAACTGGAAAATGTATAAGACGCCGGAACAAACCGCCGCCTTCTTTCGCGAATTTCTCCCCATGGTCGCTGCCCACACACGGGACGAGATCGTGGTCTGCCCGCCCTTCATCGATCTGCAGACAGCCGTCGCGGCCGCTGAGGATTCCAACGTCGCCATCGGCGCTCAGAATGTTCACTGGGAGAAAGAAGGCGCCTTTACCGGCGAGATTTCGGCCCCGATGCTGACGTCATTGCGCGTCACCCACGTCATCATTGGGCACTCGGAGCGCCGCCAGTATTTCAATGAGACCGACGACACCGTCAACCGCAAGCTGGAAATCGCGCTGGAGAATGGTCTGACCCCTATCATGTGCGTTGGCGAGGTGCTGGAGGAACGCGAGGCCGGCCTGACCGAAGACGTTCTGCGACGCCAGTGCATGCGGGCGTTCAACGGCATATCCGCCCGCAAGGCAGCAAAGCTGGTTGTGGCTTACGAGCCGGTGTGGGCGATTGGAACCGGCAAGACTGCCACACCGCAAATGGCTTCCGACGCCCATATGGTCATCCGGCACGAAGCCGAGAAGGCTTTTGGCAAAGATTTCGCCGAGACCCTGCGAATTCTCTACGGCGGCAGCTGCAAGCCGGACAACGCAAGCGCCCTGATGGCGGAGGCCGAAGTCGATGGCGCGCTGGTGGGCGGCGCAAGTTTGGATCCGGCGTCGTTCGCAAAGATCGTGAACTACTAAAACGGCGCCTGATAGGAGAGCACGTCCTCGGCTTCGGCACTGAGCTCATCGACGGCTCGATTGATACGCGCCAAGTCACGCGCATTCAGCGCAGCGCGTTTTTGCGGGACCGCAGTTCTTCTTCGGATAACCGCTCGTACAATTGGCCGTCATTCTTCGTACCGATCTGGTGCTTCCCTCCCTTGCCAGGATGACCTCTTTTCGCCATTGGTGTTCACTCTGCCCCACTTAAGGGCCGCCTAATTCAACCACTCACGAACATTCGCGGATACATGTCAGCAAGTTCAGGATGTTGCTGCTTAGCCTTTTGCACACAGAGCGCCACATACTGCTTAATCAGTTCACGTTCGCCGACATTCAAACTATTAAATAACTCCCTGGCACTTATGCTGAATCTCTGTCGCGGATCGAATGCGCCGCCAAGCATGTTTGAGAGCTCCGTCAGTACGGCCTCAAAGTTGGACAGCGTACCCCCGGAGGCGCTCAACGATTTGAGAAAACTCTTGACCACTGGATCAGAGAAAGCATCGGCTATGGCAGCATGGAGCTCTTGGAACGCTGGACTGTGGCCCAATACGTAGGACATCGCGGATTCATCCATTTCGAGCTCTCGATTAACCAGCGGATCCCAGTAAGACATTCCTCCCTTTTCGAGGAGAACCGACAAATAGCTCTTGATTGCCGCACTGATGTTCTCTTCATCCACATCGCCCTTCTCTGGGGCCCAGCCGAAATGCATCACAAAGCTGTCCTTCGCGAGCTTTTGACGGAGGACATTAAGCGAGGCGATTGTGACGTGCACCAGCACGGATTGACTCCGCTTTCCGGACTCGAGCTCCGCGCTGAACGTCAAAGCTGCTCGAATTCCTCCCTGTGGGCCTCGGGCAGGACCGACGTATTGAATGCCTTTGACGTGCCACAGCGAGCGCACTATGCTGCCAAGGTCGATGCCTTGGGCTCGCAGAGTCTCCGCCAGTTCCGCGAGCACAAGAGAAACCTCCGCTTGGTACGACGCGTCCATCAGGACGACTTCCGCGAAGAGACCCTCTGAAACAGTCAGGAACTGGCTGCTTTCGTAGTCAACTACATCCCCTAGCCCGGCGTCCGTCAGTCGTTGTTTGATCGTTTTCTGGAGTTCGGTTTCAGTCATTCGTGCTCCACACTTACACTTTCCGGGATTCTTGCTGTATCCAATAAAAGTTTGCGCTGACCCGCGTCAAGAGGCTGTTTGCGTCGAATCGCGCCCTATCAAGTTGGTCGTGATATCTGACAGCAAACATATTCGGTTCGTAATCCGCCTGTCGCCGAGCTATATATAATTCACGGAAGAGCTGCCCCACATACTTTCCTAATAGCCTATCGATTTCGGTGTGGACCCTGCCGTGATTCTTCCGGAAGACTTCGATGTTGACACCTCGACTGAGCAGCAGCGCCAGGCTCGCATGAAAAAACGCATAGTAGAGGCGCGAGAACCCGTTGCGAATGTCATACTCATTGCCATCTGCTAGAAAGCGAACCGACTGGAACAGGCCAAGGGCCAATCCGCGATACTGAACAATGCGCCTTTTGCTTTCGTCGGTCAGCATAACTCAGCGGTGTCACGCGAGGCCTCAGCTGCTAGAACTTTAACACGACTTCATCCCCGTTCTGGTCTTTGCTATACTTGTTCTGCCTCTACGTTTCTGCTTCGAACCCGGTATGCGTCTGCATCCGGACGTGTGTGCGGAAGTGGTGAAATTGGCAGACACACCATCTTGAGGGGGTGGCGCCGAAAGGCATGGGGGTTCAAGTCCCCCCTTCCGCACCATACCTCACTCCAGGTTGCTGGCAACGTTTGGAGATACTAATTGCGGGTGAGTTACCGCGCGCAAGTGCGCGACCGCCGCAGGAGAGAATTGACCGCGTGAATCACTACTATCTGATTGCCGTCACCATCGTACACATCGTCGTTTCCCTCTTCCTCATTCTGGTTGTGCTGCTACAGAGCGGGCAGAGCGGCGATATCGCTGCCGCTTTTGGCGGCATGGGCAGCCAGACTGCCTTCGGGACCCGCACCACCGCTACCGTGCTCAGCAAAGCGACGACATGGGCGGCGATCATTTTCATGCTCACTTCCATCACCCTTTCGGTCCTTACGGCGCGTTCGTCGCATCATGGCGGCTCGGTGTTGGAAGGCACCCGCTCGGCTCCAGTCCAATCGGCGCCAGCCAAAAAGTAGGCGCTTACCTACGTTGTTTTCGAAAATGCAAACCTGAAGCACGTTTCTTACGGCTTCCGCGACGAGCGGAGGCCTTTGCTTTCTTTAGACGAACTGCTTTAGGGTCCGCGTGAGTACTCGATTTGAAAGTTTAGGATGGGAGAAGACTACTGCGAACGGCGCCAAACAAGCCGCGCAGCGGCGGCATGAATCTAGCCCGGCGCGTAAGCGCCGGGTGGAGTGGGAAATTGAGCCGAGCCGCGGAGCCGGGGCCCCCAATTCGCGCTTCTTTTGCGCGAATTGGGGTGGAGGAGCGGCGGCACGGTTCTCAGGCACTCACTTTTGGGGGTCTGCATGGCTCTGTCGACTTCATCGCCGCGAATAGCAACTGCAGGGTTGGCCGATTGATGTGGAGAACCAGCAATCGAGTCCCGCGTTGCGGGATGGAGAGAGGATAGCCCACTGTGTGAGAACCTGTGTCGTCCCCGGGGGGACTCGGATCTACTTCCCACTTCACCCAGCACTCCGCCTTCGGCTACGTGCTGGGCTATCATTATTCCGCCCTTCGGGCTCGATTTTCGCTCGATCCGTTCCACACACGAACCAAAATTCTTGTTCTCACACAGACCCTTCAGCGCTGGGTAGACTGCAATATTGCAATTGAGCCCCTTCGGGCCCGGCATATTGGAGATGTCAACAAAGTTACGCAAGACTCTTTACTACTGCTCTGGAGCCCCTGGGGACACTTACTCAGACCATCCTCAGCTGACCAGGTAGGCCAGGGCTTTGTCCCGACTATCGAAAACTGGAATCTCGCGTGCGGAAAAGCTGCGAATGGAATCGTAGAGAGCTTTGGGCAGGTTTGCGGTAAGTACCCACGCTGCGCGTTTGATATGCGGCCGGTCAATCGCGGTGGCAATCTTAATCTGTTCGACAATCTCGCGGTTGAACTTGACCCCACTGAAGTCGGCGACCACCAGCACCGACCCCTTCGGCTCGCGGGTTATCAGGTTCGGCACCCGGCTCGATAGCTCCGCAACCTGTTCCGGTGTGGTTTCCGTAAAATCCAACAACAGAATTCGCTGGCCCTGGTGCGTCACGAACCGAATAGGGTCCATAGCTCCTCCGTCCAGCGCTGTGGGATGAGAACCCTGCGGCACATCTCGTCGCCGGCAAGTTGACGCAGTTTACTGCAAGGTCCCGACCATTCTCAAGCGGTATTCCATCTGGCGCGGGACCGAGGGTAATCCCCGAACGCAGCTTACGCCAGCAACTCCGCTACAACCGCCTGGACATGAATCTGCGTTGTGTCTAACAGCGGAATGCCACACGCAGTTTTCTCGCGCAGGAGTAAAGGCAGTTCGGTTCCGCCCAGAATCACCGCTTGTATCTGCTGTTGCTCCTTCATGCGCTGGATGATCTCCAGCAACCCTTCCCGGGTCTCCGGCAGGAAAGTGTCGGCCAGTAGCTCGCCGACGTACTTTTCATGGATGTAAGCCTGCTCGGCGTCGTCCGGCACTATCACCGCGATTCCTTCCCGCCGGAAAACGTCGGGATAGAAAGGCGCCTGCATAGTGAAGCGCGTGCCCAGCAGACCTGCAGTGCGGATGCCGCGCTCCTTCGCTTCGGCGCAGGTGGCTTCGACAATGCTGATCAACGGGATCGGAGAGCGCCGCTGCAGGTCGTCAAAAACAATATGTGGAGTATTGGCGGCGATAATGCCGAAGTCAGCGCCCGCGTGGACCAACTTCTGTAACTCCTCGGCCAGATAATCAATAACGCTGCTTAGCTGGCCCGCCTCCATCCAGCCAAGCAGCTTCGACACACTAAGACTGTTGATGAGGATGGAAGGATAGCTGCCGTCGGGCCTCTGCTGGCGAAAGCCCGCAACGATTCCGCGATAGTAGTCCACCGTGGATTCCGGCCCGATGCCGCCGAGGATACCGACTGTCCTCATCGCTGCATCGAGTCTAACCCAGATTTATCGCGTCGCCTTCTCCAGCAGATACATATAGGAGCGATAGATCTGCCCGGTGGCGCGGGTCATGCCGATCTCGCAAGTCCGGCTGCTGGAGTAACACTCGTCCGGTCGCTGGGCCTTGATCTCCGCTGCCTCGTGCTTCGTGGCCGATGCTGTCAGCTGGGGAAACAGGAATCCTCGATCGCCGGCGAAAGCGCAGCAACCAGCGTCGAGCGGTATCGTCACCTGCGCGCTACAGGCACGCGCAATCCCTTCCAGCTTCGCAGCGATTCCCATCTTCGTCACCGAACATACGGGATGCAGCGCGACGGAGCGCGATTTCGACTTGATCTGCAACTTAGGCAAGACCTCATCGTGCACAAATTCAATCGCATCTAGAAACACCATCTTGTCGAAATAAGCCTGGTTCTCCGGCGTGAGGTAAGGGCGCGCGTTCTTAAAGCCATAGGTACAGGGGCTGGTATCGATCACGATCGGCAGCGTTCCCCTCTCTGACCATTTCCAGAACTTCTCGACCGCAGCATTCACGGTAATGGCGTGAGCGCGCGTGAATCCCTTCGAGGAAAATGGCGTGCCGCAGCACGTCCCGGCGACGTCACGCGGAATGTAAACCGGAACATTGGCACGTCCGGCGACATCAACCATGACCTCCATCAGGGAGCGGTCAGCCGGCTCGCCCGGCAATCGTCCCATCACGCGCGATATGCAGGATGGAAAGTAAACCGCGACCGCTCGCGCGCGTTGCGTCCGCGGCACGGCGCCAGCTGCGTAAGGAGTATCCGGCATCCATTCGCTCAGGGTGTCGCCCAGCACGCGCTTCATGGCCGCTGTGACTGAGCGCATTCCGCTTGGGCCGATGACGTTCTGAGCTGTGTGTCCCAGCCGCAGAGGCCATCCGCAAGAGACGCTCCGTCAGCCCGAAGTTGTTGGCGATGTGCGTTGCCCAACTTTGCGCTCGGACGGAGACGCGAGTACTGCGGAAGCGCTTCACCAGCTGCCCGGTGTCGATGCCGACTGGACATGCCGTGGCGCAAAGGCCGTCGGTGGCGCAAGTGTCGAGCGCCATGTAAGGGAACTCGCGCTCCAGGCTGCCGTAGAGCGCGGAGTGATTGTTGCCGTCCTGCAATCGCGCCATCTCCCGCCGCACGACGATCCGCTGGCGGGGAGTCAGCGTCAGTTCGCGGCTGGGACACTTCGGTTCGCAGAAGCCGCACTCGATGCACTTGTCGATCTCGGGCTCAACGGAAGGAAGCTGTTTCAGGTTGGCCAGATGGGCCTGGCGGTCGGGGTTGATGATGACGCCCGGGTTGAGCAGGTTGTCAGGGTCGGCCAGCTCTTTCAGCCGCCGCATGATCTCGTAGCCGGCTGGTCCCCACTCGGTCTCGACAAACGGCGCCATGTTGCGCCCGGTGCCGTGCTCGGCCTTGAGTGCCCCATCGTAGCGGTCGACCACCAGCTTGACCACATCGTCGATGAAGTACGAGTACTGGTCGATGGCTGTCTGGCTGTTGAAGGCCTGGGTGATGACGAAGTGCAGGTTGCCGTCCTTGGCATGCCCGAAGATGATGGCGTTGTCGTAGTCGTGCTTCCGGAAAAGACCGTTCAGATCCTGGGCCGCGTCGGCCAGCGCTTCAATGGGGAAGGCGACATCCTCGATGATCACCGTCGTCCCGCTCTTGCGGACTGAACCGACTGAAGGAAACATCCCAGCCCGAATCTGCCATAGCAAGGCTTGCTCGCCGGCAGCGTGAGTAAAGCGCACCGGCTCGAACAGTTTCAGTCCGCCGACAGCTTCGGCGGCCAGCTTCTCTAACTCCGAGCGTTCGCCTTCGTCGGCCGATTGAAACTCCGCCAGCAATCCTGCCGCCCCTTCCGGCAGCGAACGCAGCGAGGCCGGAACGCCGGCCTTGTTTTCCACCGAACGCAACGAAGCGCGATCCATGATCTCCAGCGCCTTGGCGCCCGCTTGCCGCAGAGGAACAATCGACGCCGCAGCCGCATACAAGTCCGGGAACAGAAGCAGGCCGGTATACTTCACGGGAAGATCGGGCACGGTGTTCATCACCGCTTCCGCGATGAAGGCCAGCGTGCCTTCGGAACCGATCAGCACGTGTTGGAAGATGTCGACCGCGCGGCCGAAGTCGAGGAAGGCATTCAGCGAATAACCGGTAGTGTTCTTCGTCCTGTACTTATTGCGGACGCGCTCGCGCAAGGCAGAATTCCGCTCCAGCTTTGCCTTCAGCTCCAAAATGCCGCCCGCCAGCTTTGGTTCACGGGCATGAAACTCGTCATCCGCGCCAGGCTGCGACGTATCGATAACGGTCCCCGACGGCAACATGAACGTCATGGAATGAAGGGTGTGATAGGCGTTCTGCTCGACTCCGCAACACATGCCGCTGGAATTGTTGGCAAGGATTCCACCCATGGTGCAGGTGGCGATGGAGGCCGGGTCCGGGCCGATCTTCGCTCCGTAGAGGGCCAGTGCCTGATTGGCGCGTGAGCCAATCACGCCAGTCTGTACCCGGATCTTGCTGCCGCCTTCTTCCACTCGCAGCTCGCGCCAGTGGCGCGCCACCTCCACCAGCAGCCCGTCAGAGATAGATTGGCCCGACAAGCTGGTTCCGGCGGCGCGGAACGTCAGTGGTATGCGGGTCTGTTGACTCAGGGCGAAGAGCGCGCGAATCTCCTCAAGATCTTTCGCCAGCACCACGGCTTTCGGTATCAGGCGATAGAAGCTGGCATCGGAGGCGTATGCAATCAGATCGATCGGCCTGACCAGGATGCGGTCGCGGGCCACGAAGCCTTGCAAAGCTAACTGGATGTCTTCCGATGAAATTTGCACAGGAGCAAGAAGCGTTGCTGCCATTATTTTCCCTTTGCCTGGAATGGCCAGGCGGTCGATAGAAGCGCAGTTTCTCGACGCGGCGCAAAGGTTCCGGGCCAAGACCGCACTCAACCTGAATCTAGAACAGCGATGGGCGTCAGACGCGGAAGTTAGTCACAAGCAATTGTGATGGCAGGCACAATATGAGGTAAAGCTATGGCTTTGGCGGGGTTTCAGACGTGACCGAATCGGTCTTAAGCAGCCACCCGCTTCCGCCCAAGACGTGGACATTGCCGCCGGATTCAAACTCGATCTGGCCGATGGGTTCGGTTTTTCCGCCACGGGCGATCTTCAAGTCGTTGAATCCATAGGCGCCGCATGCCCAAGGTGAGAAGATCCACAGAGCCTGTTCCTGATCGCTGCCACGACATCCGGCTTTCGGCGCGGCAATCAGTTTGGCTGTGACCGCTCCGTAGTCAGTCGCGTGTCCCACCACCTGGTCGCCGGAGACGACTTGCCCATTGCCGCGATACACTCCTGCGCCGCCGACCTGCACGGTGTTCCAATCGCTGGAGGAGGTTCCGTAGTCGTCCCAGGCGTTGGTCGGCATTTTCGCTTCGAAAACCTGCGTCATCGACGCCAATGCTCGTAAGTGTGCCGCGATAGGGATCGGCCTGCCGTCGGCAACAATCCGGTCGAAGCGGATGGCCAGTCGCGACACTGACCCTGCACCGGCGGGGCTGGCCGCCACGACATGGCCAATGATCCTGGACCCTTTGGGAATAACTGAGCCATCGGGCAGCGGCACGGCCTGCATGATCTTTCCCGTAATCGTCCGGCCGGGCTTGTCACGACTGGCGTCAAGAGTGGAGCTCAACATCACGGGAAGGACCGTTCCCGCCGGAATCTCCTGCGCGGCGGCTCCCGCGAATGACAGCACCAAAGCGGCGGTAAGGGCAAGAAGCAGCCTTTTCGTTTTCATACCCAACGTTCCGACTACATAGATGCCGCGCGTTCGCGTCCGACGCACCCAATGTTAAGCGCAACAACAGCAGCGCGGCAGGCGGGTTGCGGTCCGGCATTTGCAACTTTAGTGGGAGTACATTGCTAGCCGGAACTGCGGATAATGGTTACGCATCACAACCATCCGTGACAGGCGTCGCCAAGGTTTTTGCAGGAGCTGTTTAGTCTGGTTCTATTACGGGCCTATCTTCTTTCTTCCAGGAGTTCCCTATGCCGGAGCAGCAACAGCTTTCCAAAGATACAAAGATGGCGATGAGCTCCCAGTTTCTGGGATTCATGCTGGATGCCTACGACATGGCAATGGTCATCGTCATGGCGCCGATCCTGGGCAAGATTTTCATCTCGCCCAAGGGCAGTGTGCTATGGCAATACATCGCGGTAGTACTCGGATACTCGATCACCATGGCCGCTCGACCGGTTGGTTCCGCATTTTTTGGAGCCTACGCTGACAAAATCGGCCGCCGTCACTTGCTGATCTTCACCATAGCCGGCGTCGGAGTCATGTCGCTGCTGTCGGGATTCCTTCCAACCTACGCACAGGTTGGCGTCACCGCCTACGTTCTCTATTGCGTGCTGCGTTTCTTCATGGGTTGCTTCTTCGGCGGCGAGTACGCGGTGGGCCATACCTTCGCCATCGAATACGCTCCCCAGCCTCGTCGCGGTGCCGTGAGCGGGTTTATTCAGTCCGGCTTCCCCCTAGGCTACGTGCTGGCGTCGCTGGTCTTCGCCTCGATCTCCTACATTGCCGGCAAAGCCATCCTGGCTCAGTACGGCTGGCGTATCGCCTTCATGACCGGAGTCATTCCGGTTTTCCTGGCCCTCTGGATTCGCGGCAATCTGCACGAATCGCCCGAATTCGAGAAAGCCAAAGCCAAGGGAAAGATCGAGAAGGCGCCCTTCTTCAGCTTGTTCCGGCGCCCCCAGGTGTGGGACTTCATGCAAGTCTTCTTCTTCATGACCGGCCTGTTCCTGACCGACTACTCGGTCTACGGATTTCTGCCGAAAATTCTTACCCTCGATGGACGCGGTTTTGATACCACGACCTACAGTTTGATTTACGGATTTGCGCTCTTCCTGTCGTTCCTCGGATACAACTTCTACGGCTGGATCTCAGACCGAACCGGTCGCAAGATTCTCACCCAATGGTATTGTGTGTTTCTAGTGGTCTTCGGCGTGCCGGTTTATTACGTGCTGTACCATGCAGCACTCGCCCGCAATATTGGCTTGGCGATTCTGGGATGCTGTATGGCTGGCATGCTAAAGCTGGCCTGGGGTATCGTTCCGGCATATCTTTGTGAGCGCTTCCCAACCAAACGCCGCGCAGCAGGAGTTGGTTTCGGCTATTCCGCTGGCGCGATTCTGGGAGCCTGGTTCCCCATCTACGTGCTCTGGGCGCATAAGATCCCGTTCGTTCACGCCATCGAAGGCCAGGACACCTGGCTGTCTCCAGCGGTCATCTTAACCATTGGAGCGATCATGACGTTCTGCAGTCTGCTTTATTCTCCGGAGACCAAGCAGCTCCAGTTGGACGAAGTGGGAGAGAAGGAAAGAGCTTCTGACCGGGCAAAGGTAGCGGCTGCGGAGGCGCTACTTACCCGGTAAGTTTCTCCCTGTACCGACCCGCAGACGCCACGGTCCTTTCCGTGGCGTTTTTTCTTCACTCTTATTTGAACAAACCTGCCTGATTGAAGTCTGTGCAAGAAACAATTTAAGGACAAGGTTTCAGTTCCGCCTCTTCCATAGTGACCTTTGCGGAACTTTTGATTCCTTCGGCGGCAATAGTCTATGTACGGGCTGGCGTGGGCTGCAAAGTCTGGTAGCAAAAGCAAAACGGTTTTTTCACAAAACTTTACCCAGGCGTTACCAGACTTTACCGTCGAATTCTCACCGCAGGGGTTTCAACATTTGACAGACAAACTGTCGAGAAGGAGAAGCAGAAAATGAAGACGAAGTTTTGGGGCGTTGCAATCGCGTTACTGGCGCTGGTGCTTTGCGGAACGGTGATGCTTTCGTTCGCCCAGCAAAGTGACGAGAACGCGGGTGCATCCGCCTGGAATGGTCATCGGCACGGTGGACACATGGGCTACATGGCGAAAGAGTTGAACCTGACGGACGCGCAAAAGGCACAGGTCAAGACCATCATGCAGGCACAGCGTGCCAGCATGCGGCCCTTGATGCTGCAAATGGAGCAGAACCGCCAGGCCATGCTGACGGCAACCGCGAGTGGAGCTTTCGACCAGGCCAAGGTGCAGGCGCTCGCCACCCAGAAGGCGCAGATCATGTCGCAACTGGCAGTGCAGAAAGCGTCCGTTCACAGCCAGATCTACAACACCGTACTGACGGCTGAGCAGAAGGCCACGGCTGACCAGTTACGGCAGAAGCAGCTTGCTCGTATCAGCGAGCACATCGCCAAGCTGTCGCAGCCGGCGTCGGAAACAACAGCCCAGTAGTCGAGCATAGAGTTTGGGACGCTCGAGACCCCAGACTTCAGCACGGAAGCGGCCCGCACAAGGGGCCGCTTTTCGTTTTGCGATTCGCTGTTCCCGCTTCGCCTTTCGCCAGAAGAGAGCGCCCGTTTCGTCGTATGCGAACCCGGAGCACCTATTTATTAGGAAATCATCCCGATCGTCCCCAGCCACGTCTCCACCAACTGCGGCCATCCCGTTATCGGTAACTTCGTACGCCGCAGTCCAAAGGCATGCCCGCCCTGAGCATACAGATGCATCTCCACCGGAACCCCAGCGTTCTTTAGCGCAATATAGTAAGCCAGCGAGTCGTTTACATTGTCCGCGTGGTCATCCTCCGCCTGCAGCAAAAACGTCGGCGGAGTCTGATGGGTGACACGAAGATCAGGATTCACCCCCAAATCTTTATCGGCATTCGCCGGATAATGAATCACGAACCGCGTGGCGCCTTGCTTTCCATCCCACTGCGCCGCGGACAGCGACAGATGGCCCGGATACACGGCCACTGCAAAATCGGGGCGGCAACTCTCTTTGTCGGCGTCATCGACGCCCGCATACAACCGCTTCGCAAAATGCGTGCTCATCGCTGCCACCAGATGCCCGCCTGACGAAAATCCAAGCACCCCAATCTTGTGCGGATCAATATGCCACTCGGCCGCGTGAAAGCGCACCAGCCCCACCGTCCTCTGCGCATCTTCCAAGGCCATCGGTGATTCCGGATACGGCCCTGATTTCGGATACGGCGCGGGCTTTGGATAGCCCGGCACACCCGGTACGCGGTACTTCAACAGCACACACGTGATCCCCTTAGCGGTTAGCCAGTCGCAGACCTCAGTCCCTTCCAGATCGATAGCGAGGTCCAGATATCCCCCGCCCGGGAAGACAACGACGGCTGCGCCCGTATTCTTTCCCTGTGGCGAATAGACCGTCATCGTAGGCCGCGATACGTTGCTCACCCCCACCGCTGGCCTGCCGGCGACCATAAACTCCTTCCCCGTCGTCTTAGCAACCTCCGGCCCCGCGACAGGTTGCGGATCAGGCACAGCTCCGGGCCATATCGGCACTTGGATATGACCCGGAGATGGTTGCCAGGCGGTCTGCTGCGCGCTCGGACTACTAAATGCAAACGCAATACTGAGAGCAAAGAGCAAGGGCTTCATCACAATCCTCACAGCTCATAGATAGGAAAACCGCAGGCGGGCCCAAGCCAGGAGGTTCGGCGACGAAGGGAAAGCGAACAGCGACAGCGGCCTTTACTTCCCTGCCAACCCCAACTCACCCGCCACGCTCTTCATCGCCTCAATACAGAACGTAATGTGCTCATCCAGCTCAACGCCGAGCCCGGCAGCGCCGTTGATGATGTCCTCGCGGCTGACTGAGCGGGCAAAGGCTTTGTCCTTCATCCGCTTTCGCACCGACTTGGCATCGACCTCCGCCAGCGACTTGCCCGGCTTGATCAATGCGGTTGCGGTGATGAAGCCGGCCAACTCGTCGCAGGCGAACAGCGCTTTCTCCAGATTCGTCTCGCGCGTCACTCCCGTGTAATCGGCATGCGACATGATGGCCCGGCGAACCTCGTCGCTATAACCGCGCTCCTTCAGGATCTCGTTGCCCTTGAACGGATGTTCCTCCGCGCTGGGATATTTCTCGTAGTCGAAGTCGTGGATCAGCCCGACGATGCCCCACAACTCCTCATCGGCGCCGAACTTGCGGGCATAGGCGCGCATGCAGGCTTCCACAGCCATAGCATGTTTACGCAAACTTTCCGACTGGGTGAACTCAGTTAGTAAACACCAGGCCTCAGCACGGTCCATATCCACGTTTCTCCTGAATTTTCGCGGTATTTCCTTACTCTCAGAGTGTCAATGCCTTCTGCGACTTTTCGGTATTGTCGATTGTGATTCGTAATTTACTTGACTCTACCAGAGTAAATCCTGCACAGTACGCATAAGTAGTTGGTGCCTGCTCTGGCACTCCCACAACCTGAATGGCTACGACTCTCGCGCCCGTGGATTCCCGGGAAGTGGTGAGATGCGACGATTGCCATCTCGTCCAGTTCAGAACCAATAACAACCTTTGCCGACGCTGCCGGACGTCACTCGATGAGGACGAACCGGAGCCCATCCTCACAGCTGTGATGCCGCCGCCGGAGCCGGAAGAGTCCGGCGAGCCTGCGGTGCATGTGGCCAAGGCGATCCGCGACCTTCGTCACCGCAGTGGTCTCAGCCAACGTCAACTGGCCATGCGTATGGGCGTGCCGCGCACCTACGTCTCGAAGATCGAGAATGAGAAAGCCACGCCGACATTGTCGTCGCTGGCCCGGTTGGCCGCGGCCCTGGAAGTCACTGTGCCCGATCTGCTGCGTGACTGTAGCTCCTCACGCGAAGATGTGATCGCTGACCTGCTCACCGATCCCTTCTGCGCGGAACTGGTGGAGTTCACCTCTAAGCTGAACGCCATGCAACTTTCCAGCGTGCTGGCGCAGGTGCGGGACATGGTCATGCATCCGCACCGCGGAGCATAGTTGATTGCATATCTGAATTGTTGACCCGACACTATGAAGGAAGCCGGGGGCATGTGCCCTCGGCATTTTTATTGCTTCACTTCTGATTCTGCGTCGCGGGGTGATTCCCCGCCCTGGCGAAAGGAAACCAGCTCCCACGCTCCCTCGGGCGTTGAAATCTGTTGCCGAAGGATATAGAGATTGCCGTCGTCAGCCCGAACTTTGTACAGGACGCCGCCGGGATCGTGCCATCGATCCAGGACCTCTTCGACTAGGTACTGTGTTTCCTCAAGCCGAAAACGAAGCGGGCGCTCGTCAGCCTTTCGACTGGAATAGCACTGCACAACCACCTTCATCAGCTTTTCATTATCGAACATTCCCGCCCAGGGAATCCCGACATCCTGGCGCCGCGATTACATTGCAACCCATTGTGGCGTATGCTACTTTCAAGAATGGTTAGAGGTACGCTTTGCGCGCACAAGTGCCCGCTGGGCTAAACCGCAAAGAGGCCGAGATTTTCGCCCGCCTCGAGTCCGGAGCGGCTGCCCCACCACATCGCCATCATCATGGACGGGAATGGCCGTTGGGCCAAACGCCGCCACCTGCCCCGCATCGCGGGACACCGTTCCGGTGTGGCTGCCGTACGCTCCACTGTGGAGACCGCCGCGCGCATCGGCATCCCTGCTCTCACGCTTTATTCCTTCTCGGCGGAAAACTGGAAGCGGCCCAAGGGTGAAGTCCAGTTCCTGATGAACCTGCTGCGTCGCTATCTGAAAATGGAACTGCCGACGCTGATGGAAAATAACATCCGGCTGCAGTATATCGGCCGCCAGCAGGAACTTCCTCAGGAGGTACAGGAGCGTATGTCGTGGGCGCGCGAGATGACCGAGCGCAACACCGGGATGGTCCTGACTCTGGCGCTAAACTACGGCTCACGGACTGAATTAGTCGACTGCTTCAACGCGCTCGTGACTGAAGCCTCGCGCAACGGCGGCGTCGAGCACTTGAAGATCGACGAGCGCTCCATCGCGCGCCATCTCTACACCAACGGCCTGCCCGAGCTGGACCTAGTGATCCGCACCAGCGGCGAGATGCGCCTCAGCAATTTTCTCTTGTGGCAGGTTGCCTACGCCGAGATCTATGTCACTGAGACGCTGTGGCCCGACTTCCGCGGCACCCAACTGCTGGAAGCCATCGAAGCCTTCCAGAAGCGCGAGCGCCGCTTCGGCGGCCTGGTCGGCGACAACGGAAACTATTCGTGAAGCGCGTCCTCACCGCGGTCATCCTGATTCCAATTGTTGTGCTGGCACTCTTCCGGGCGCCGCTGTGGCTGTTTACGCTGCTGGTGCTGGGCGTGGCGCTGCTGGCGGCGAAGGAATACCTCGATATTGCAGAGAAGACGGGGTTCAGGCCGATGCGAGGGTTGAGCTATCTATTCCTCGCATGCATATTCATCATCGCGTACTGCCCCGGACATCAAGAGTGGCATAGAGGGCCGGGTTGGTACGAACCGCCGGTCTGGCATGAGCCGGGGATTCTTCCAATCGCTGCGTTACTGCTGCTGGTCGCGTCGCCATTTATTTTGCTCGCTGCCGGGATGCGCCGCGATCCCCTGTCACAAGCTTTGCCGGCTTCTGCCTCGTCGTTTCTGCTTCTGCCCTACGTTGGGTTCTCGCTCGGGCCAATGGTTCGAGTGCGCGCTGATGATGAAAACAGTGCCCTCTTTCTCCTGTTCCTCATGGTTGTAGTCTGGACTGGTGACATTGCGGCTTATTACATAGGGCGCGCTGTGGGTCGGCACAAATTGGCTCCCCGGATCAGTCCGGGCAAGACGTGGGAGGGATCGATCGCTTCAACGGTTGGATCGATACTAATCGCGCTTTTGATGTTCAAGTATCTTCGTCCCATTTTCTTCGCACTAAGAGCAATACATTTCTTCTTGCCAACAATGGCGCGAGATTCCTTCGCGCCTGTGAATACCTCGATCCCAGTTACCACCGTGATCGCCTTCGCCATCTGCGTCAACATCGCCGCGCAGTTGGGGGATCTGGTAGAGTCTGCTCTGAAGCGAGGCGCTGGGTTGAAGGATTCGGGCAGCTTGCTTCCTGGTCATGGGGGCGTGCTCGACCGCATCGATGCTCTGCTCTTTGCATTGCCGATCGGCTGCATCTTCTACTTCGCCGCCCTTGCAAGCTATTTCCGTGGTGTTCCGTACGTTGACTGATATCAGAAGACCCGCTTGTGCGCAGTCCCTAGTGACCTTAGCCCGCAGGGCGGCACAATCGTAGCCCAGCACGTGAGTGCTGGGAAAACGAGTTCCTAAAGATTCCGAGCCCCTCCAGAGGCGACACGGTTTGTGCCGTCCCCTAACGGGGCTCCGAGCATCAAACCAATGCTCTACCCAGGACTCTCGTCCTGGGCTACGATTGTGTCTCCCTGCGGGCTCCTCTACCTTGGTCAGGATGGATTTTGCCGTGTATACAATGTATACTTCGATTTTAGAGAGGTCTTATGGCAACCAGCATGGTACACATCCGCGTGGACCAGAAAGTAAAAACGAAAGCTGCGAAAACACTGGCCGCGATGGGCCTGACGGTTTCCGATGCAGTACGCCTTTTGCTGACTCGCATTGCTGCCGAACAGGCGCTTCCGTTCGAGGTGCGTGTTCCTAATCGCGAAACCGTAGCGGCCATGGAAGCAGGGGAGCGCGGAGAGGTAGCCAGGGCGACCAGCGTCGCCGCGATGATGGCCGATCTGAATGCGCACGATTGAATGGACTACTGCCTTTAGACGCGACTACAAACGCACTAAGGCAACGCCTCGGCACAAAGACATTGAAACACTGCTTCCTGAGATTGTCGGTCTACTGGCTGCGGGCCGGGTGCTCCAGGAGAAGTACCGCGATCACGGTCTGGGTGGCAACTGGAAAAATCATCGCGAATGTCACATTAAGTCGGACCTGCTGCTGATTTACAAGCGGCCCGATAACCAAACCTTACGATTGGTACGTATGGGTTCGCACAGCGAGTTGTTTGCCAAATAATGTGAGTTCAGTAGCCAATCGCATGAAACGCATCGCCATCCTCGGTTCCACCGGCTCCATCGGCAAGAGCACCCTCAGCATCGTCGAGAGCTTTCCCGATCGCTTTTCCGTCGTCACCATGGCTGCAGGCAACAACATCGAACTGGCCTTCGAGCAGGCGCGCCGCTGGCGTCCGGAGGTGCTCTCGATGGCGACGGCTGAAGCTGCTGACCAGTTGCACGAGAGACTCAAGCAGTCCGACCTGAGTAGCGCCGTGGAAGTGACCCACGGCTCGGCGGGCACGGTGCGAGTCTCAACACATCCTGACGTCGACTTCGTGGTTAGCGCCATCGTCGGCGTCGCCGGGCTGGAAGCCACGTACGAAGCCGTCAAAGCCGGCAAATCAGTCGGACTGGCCAACAAGGAATGCCTGGTCGCCGCCGGCGATCTCATCACGGCGGAAGCGCGTCGCCAAGGCAAGCCCTTGCTCCCCATCGACAGCGAGCACAACGCCATTCATCAAGCCATGCGCGGTGGACGCCGAAGCGAAGTCCATCGCATATGGCTTACCGCATCGGGGGGTCCATTTTTTCATACTCCGGCGAGCGAATTCGCCAACATTACCGTCGAGCAGGCCCTAAATCATCCCACCTGGAAGATGGGCAGGCGCATCACCATCGATTCTGCCACCCTGATGAATAAAGGTTTTGAGGTCATCGAAGCCTGTCGTCTCTTCGATATGCCGCCCAGCCAGGTCAGCGTGCTGATTCATCCCCAGAGCACGATTCACTCGATGGTCGAGTTTGTAGATGGCAGCTTGCTTGCTCAACTCTCCGTGACCGATATGCGCCTGCCGATCCTGTACGCGCTCACCTATCCGGATCGCATCGAATCAGATCTGCGATTTCCGGTGCAGGAGCTGCGGCAGCTTGACTTCGCTCCGCCGGATTTCGATAAGTTTCCCTGCTTACGTTTGGCCTACGAGGCAGTCGAAGCGGGAGGGGCAAAAACCATCGCGCTAAACGCAGCGGACGAGGTCGCGGTGGCCGCATTCCTCGAAGGTAGTATTGGTTTCCTGGACATTCCGGCTACAATAAAGATGGTTGTGGGCGAAACGCCAGCCCGTGTTCCAGAATCTATAAAACAAGTGCTGGAAATGGATACGGACGCCCGCCGGCGTGGACGCAGTCAGGTGGAACGTCTTGGCTGCGGAAGGACCGCGGCTCAAACCCGGCACTAAGGGATTTCCCGGCAAGAGTTAAGAGAGGTTTATGTACTCGTTTTTCATTGCGGTGGTTTCGATGGCCGTGGTGCTCGGCATCATGATCCTGGTGCACGAGTTTGGCCACTATGCCGCCGCTAAATTGTTTGGCGTCCGGGTGGACGTGTTCTCTATCGGCTTCGGCAAGCGGCTGGTCGGGTTTCGCCGCGGCGAGACCGATTACCGCATCAGCGCACTGCCATTGGGCGGCTACGTCAAGATGGCCGGCGAGAACCCTTTGGAATCTCGCAGCGGCGCGCCCGACGAATTCATGTCGCACCCGCGCTGGCAGCGTTTTGTAATTGCCTTCGCCGGCCCTGCCATGAACATCCTGTTGGCCATCGCTCTGCTGACCGGCGTCTTCATGGTGCACTACGAACGTCCGCAGTTCTTCGATCAGCCCGCGGTTGTGGGATGGGTGTTGGACAACACACCTGCTGCCCGAGTCGGCATCGAGCAGGGTGACCGCATCGTGCGCATCGACGGAATACAGAATCCGACTTGGGAAGACGTCATCCTCAAAGTGATGATTAGTCCCAAGCAGTCGGTCGATGTTGGCATTCAACGTGGAAATGACATTCTGGAGAAACAGGTCAAGCCTGACCTTGAGGGTTCCGGATTTGACCAATATGGCAGCGTCGGCTGGCAGCCCGAGCAATCCGTGACCGTGACGGACCTGGTGGCCGGCATGCCGGCGGTCAAGGCTGGCATCCAGCGGAACGATGTGATCGTCGCCATCAACGGCACGCCCATGCGTTCCGTATTTTCCATCATCCACTTCCTGCAGCAGAACGCCGACAAGCCCGTGGATGTCACCGTCAGTCGCGGCGGCGAAGAAGTGCACTACACCATGACTCCGGTGCAAACAGTGGAAAACGGAAAGCAAGGATATCGCCTGGGCTTTCTGTTGGCCGAACCGGTAAAGGTCGAGAAGCTACCCTTCGCCAAAGCCTTCAGCTTGTCGCTCCAGGAAAACAAGCGGTTCTCGCTGCTGATGATTGACCTCATCCAGAAATTAGTGGAGAAAAAGGCTTCCATCACGCAGCTCGACGGCCCCATTGGAATCGCGCGAGCTTCGGGCGAGGCGGCGCGGCAACCAGGCTGGACTCCGCTGCTGAATCTGATGGCGATGATCAGCCTGAACCTCGGCGTCCTAAACCTGCTTCCGATTCCTATCATGGATGGCGGGGTCATTCTGCTGCTGATCATCGAGTCGATTATGCAGCGCGATATCAGCCTGCGAATTAAAGAACGCATCTACCAGACTGCATTTGTCTTCATCGTGCTGGTGTTTGTTGTGGTCATCTACAACGACTTGATGAAGGCTTTGCCGGGACTGGCGCAACGCCTGCCGTAAAACGAGTCTAGTTTTGTGAGGTGAGGGGCGCGAAAGCGCCCCATTATTTTTGGTGCTAATTGGTGGTGCGAATGTAGCCTTAACGTGCCAATCTGGGTGGCAACTATTAGCACCTCGTACTGGCGATTTTTCACCTGAAGAGGCTATAGATTTCCATTCAGAAACCGTACTACCCTATGTCACCGCAATTGCTCCAGCATCATTGCTCCAATGATCGCCAGGCTGGGCTTGCGTTGTGGGGATTACTTTGGGCTACTTCGACGCGGTAGTTGCTGCGATTGAATCGACCTGTGATACGGATTTGTCAACTTTTAAGACGGTACTGTTATTGCTGTTCCGTTCTGAAGGAAGTTGAGCGGCCGCCAGGCTCCGAAGCACTCGCGCACTCGGAGGGATTATGTTAACAAATTGTTTGGCGAAGAAACGACTGGAGCAACTTGGTAAAGAGGAAGAAGGACAGGCTCTGGTGCTGGGTGCGCTGGCGCTCGTCATCCTGATGCTGATGGCTGGCTTGGGTGTAGATGTCGGGTACCTTCGCTATCAGAAGCTACAGATGCAGAAGGCGGCTGATGCCGGCGCGATTGCCGGCGCGTCGGACTTAATATACGGAACATCCGCGTTAGCTATGGTCGCTGCTCAACACGATGTAACTGCCAACGGATTCACCAACGGTATCAATGGAACAACGGTTACGGTCAACATCCCGCCTGCGAGCGGGCCGTGGGCCGGCAACGATAAATATGTGGAAGTGATTGTTGCCCAGGCTGCGCCAACTTTCTTTATGCGGGTGGGCGGCTTCGATACGGTGAACGTCAGCAGCCGGGCAGTGGCCTCCTCGGTAGCAAGTTCATCGGGGTGCATCTACGCCTTAGATCCGACCGATTCGGCTACATTTACCGCAGAGGGGTCTGTAAATATCAACAGTAACTGCGGAATCAGGGTTAATTCTAATAGCGCTACGGCGTTCTACAAGACAGGCAGCGGCAACATAAGTCTAACCAACAGGACCGACGGTATCGGAGTAGTGGGCGGGGTAAGCGAAGCTGGAAGCGGCACCATCACCCCAGAGCCGAGGGAAGGCATTCCCGGGTTCATCGACCCATTGGCTTATGTGCCAGCGCCGACGGTTGGAAACTGCACGACCACTATGACACTCACGATCACAAAGTCACAGAGTGTCCCAATGGGTACCTATTGCGGCGGGATTGTTATCGCCACGAATGGCACGGTTACTTTCAGCGGCCTCTACGTCCTGCTTGGCGGCCTCACTGTCAGCCCGGGCAGTTTCCCGACATTAACGGGAAGTGGAGTGACCTTTTACAACACTGGCAACCCCACCTACCCGTACGCCCCCATCACCATCACGGGTTCATCCAATTCCCAACTATCTGCTCCCACCAGCGGTTCCCTTGCCGGAATTTTGGTGTTTCAGGACCGCTCGATAGTCGCCTGTTGCGGACCAAGTACCGTCAATACCATCGACGGCTCCCATGGCGAAATCTACACCGGGGCTTTCTACTTTCCAACGACTCCTGTCACCTATACCGCGAACTCGACATTTCCCCCATACGTAATCATCGACGCATGGCAGGTTACGATGCTGGGGACTTCTGCGATTGGCAACACTTACACGTCGCTACCCGACGGAGCGTCGCCGATTCGCAGTGCAGCCCTGGTCGAGTAAGTCGACCCGTTTAGCGAATTCGATCACGAGATAGTTTGTGTGGCCTCAGTCTAAGCCAATAAATATGAACCGGCTTGGCGGGGCCACGAACATCCCCGCCGATCTGGCTAATCTCTTCCTGTTTGCTTCATTCGCCAGGCCCGCACTAGACTGACTCAGCAACCCTTGGACGACGTGCTTATGGCTGCTACCGTTTTCCGCCGGTCGCATCTGACTACCGTGGAGATTCTCGACCTCAGGCACTTCTCGTCGGCCGATCTGCGTTCCCTGCTCGAGGAGGAGGTGGAGACGTGGCGCAATCTGCTTTGCTGGGACTATCGCAGCTCGGCGGATATGGTCCTGCGTTATGTCGATGCCAAGATCCTGCCCGGCTACGCCGCGGTAGAGCGCGGCAACATCGTCGGTTATTCCTTCTTTGTGTATGAAGGCAGCAAGGGAGTCGTCGGAGACCTGTTTGTCTCACCGCGCCGCGTCGACGCTCGCCAAATTGAAGCGCAGATGGCCGAACACGTAATCGAGACTTTGCAACAGTCTCCGGGAATCCATCGCGTCGAGGCACAATTGCTGACTCACCCAACCGACGACCTGGCAGGCGTGTTTTCCTCGTCCGGCTTCCAGCGCTATCGGCGGCTGTTTCTGGAGTTGCAATTGCGCCACGGCGAGGCTCGCCGCATTCCGCCGATGGGTCTGACCCACGACATCCTGATTCGTCCCTGGCTGGAGCAGGATTACCAACCCGCAGCCAGCATCATTACAGCCTCGTATCGCGCCCACATCGATTCCGAGATCAACGACCAGTACCGCACTCATGCTGGATCGATACGTTTCCTGAACAATATTGTGCGTTTCCCGGGCTGCGGCGTCTTCGACGCCGAATCCTCGTTCGCGGCGATTCATCGCCCAACCAATGTGCTGGTGGGCTTGATTCTGTGCTCGCGTGTGAAGGACGACGTCGGCCACGTGACCCAGGTTTGTCTGCTGTCCGAATACCGGCGCCAGGGAATCGGCGAGAACCTCATCGCCTGCACCGCCAACTCTCTGGCAAACCGGCATTGTAACCGGCTTACGCTGACCGTGACCGAAATGAACGATCGCGCCGTCGGTCTCTACAAGCGGCTTGGCTTTGTGGAGAGGAATGTGTTCGACGCGTTTGTGTGGGAAGGATAACAAGGCAACCCCACCCGAATCGTCGCTCAAGTGGGGCCGCCGCTGTTTTGCTCTTTCGCTTTTACGTCTAGTTTGCTGCCTTGTCCATGGCTGCGGACCTGGTATAGGTGATGGTCACCATGTCCTTCAATGAGTTCGCGTCGGGGCCCGTCGCCATAGTCATGACGAAAGAATCCGGCTTCCAGTTGGCATAGGTGAACCTTGAGACGGTCTTCTGCCCATTCATTTCGCCTTCCATCATTCCCACCAGGGTCTCGCCGTCCCATTTAGTTGTGCCGCTGGCATCGCAGCCATTCGGCGTCATACTGTCGCACCACAGGCCGCGATAAACCTGCTCCTTGGGGTCCCACCAGAACGTTCCGAATCCGCTAAAGTTGCTGCCCATCATGCCGCTGGAGTGATAAGTCTCCAGCAACGACAGGCCGCCTGGCCCCGCCCACATTCTGGCCGTACCCTTGCCGGTGCCACCGTTGGGGAACATGGGGCTGCGCTCAGATTTCTCCGTAACCGTCCAATTCCCCGCCAACATCTTGATCAGCTTGGTCATTTCCGGAGAAGGCGGAGGCGATGGCGGCATCTTGGTTTGCGCGACCGATCGGCTGGCCAGAGGCCTTGCCGGCTTGTCGTCGTCTTGTGCCAGCGCAAATGTCGAGATGACTGCGATCACACTAATCAGAACAACTCCCCCACGAATTACCTTCATATTCCCTCCTTGAAACGGCAGAAGCCTGCGGCAAGAATCTTATACGAAGACCGAGGAGGACGTCAGCGGCTGACATTGCGAAGAGACTCGGTCGAAATGCACCTTTGCGTCACCGAATGCCCTGTGGCCGGCAGCTTCCCTCATATAACCTGTGATATAGTTTTTGAAGGTTAGGAGGAGACGATGTCGACAACCCAACGAATTCTCGATCATTATGATGGCGTGCTGAACGGCGAGCCCTGGCATGGCGACGCTGTCTGGCCAGTTCTCGACGGTATCTCCGCTCTGGAGGCCGCCGCTCGCCCCATCCCAGGTGCGCATACCATCTGGGAAATCGTGATGCACATGACCTTCTGGGAGAAGGTTGCAACGCAGCGGATTGCCGGCTTGCGCGCTGGACTGGTGGAGGAGCTGAACTTCCCAGCCATGCCTGCCGCAACCGAGGAGAATTGGCACAAGACCCTTGACCAGTTCCGTGCGGCGAACCACAGCTTCCGTGAGGCGCTGACGAAGCTCGATGCCAAGAAGCTCGACGAGTTGACCGCTGCCGGCAAACGGACTTTTTACGGGGAAGCGCACGGCATTCTCGAACATCATGTCTATCATCTGGGGCAGATTGTGCTTTTGAAAAAAATGCAGGCATAGCAACTCCGTGATCGCGAAGAATTGCTTTCGAGCAGCCAACCTATAGTGGTCTCCGCTGCTCGAATCATCGAGCCCGCGCGTTTGTAATTCTGTAGTACGGGTGCTAACATCCGGACTCGCGGGTTTTTCAAGGAGGCCGTTTATGTCGGATCGCGATGGTAGTGGTTTTCTGTGGTTTTTAGCGGGCTTGGGCATCGGCGCCGCGGTGGGGATTTTGTACGCTCCTAAGGCGGGCGGTGAGTTACGGCAGCAACTCCGCGATGTTGCGGAAGACGGCCGCGAATCGATGAAGGAACGGGCCCGGCAGGCGCGGGAGCAGGCAGGTACCTGGGCTGAAAAGGGACGCGACTATCTGAATCAGCAGAAGGAACAGATTCGTTCCGCCTACGAGGCTGGACGACAGGCCTATCGCGAGGTCACTACCGAAAACGCGGAAGGTACAACGCCCAACGTGCCTTAGGTTATGCTCCGCAACTTAGAGACTACGGTAACGTTTGCCTAGTACATGGTCCAGATCGCCCAATGGAGCTGCGTGACCGCTGGCTCGGCGAATTAAGCCGTGGAGACTCCACATTCTTGCAACCTCTTCCATTACGCTCTGCATCGGTTGGGAGTAGGTTTGACCCTTACTAGAGTTTTGGGTACGAATTGCTATGGATGAAAGACTGACCTTATTTATCGCCATCACCTCGGGTGCGGTTGTGCTGCAGATGCTGATTCTGCTTGCCATGTACCTTGCAGTGCGCAAGCTCGGCGCCCGTATGGAAGCGCTGGCCGACAGGGTAGAAGACACTGCTGGTACATTGCAGGTACGAGTGCTGCCCGTCATCGACAACGTCAAAACCATACAGCAGGACGTCAAGAGCTTCCTTGAGACCTCGCGTCCCAAAGTCGACGTGCTGCTGGACAATCTTAGCTACATCAGTACTACTGCTCGCGGCAGTGTTGAGCGCATCGACACTACGGTCAACGATGCCGTCGATCGCATGAGGCTGCAGGTGATTCGCGGCGACGAGATGTTAACGCGCACCATGGATCGCATCGAGGAAACTTCCGAGAAGGTGCAGCATTCGGTGATGTCACCGGTCCGCCAGGTTTCGGGAATCATGCAGGCGATCAGCACGGGAGTAGGCGCTTACTTCAACCAGCAGAGGCGCCGCCGCAACGGTGGGCCTTCGGATGAGATGTTTATTTAGTGATTGGGGGCTGGGGATTAGGGATTAGCGCGCCTGTCTTCTTGGAACAGCTGTCGGCGCAAATCATCATCAGCCTTTTCATGCATTCACTAACCCCGGATTAGCCCCTAATCCCTCACGCGATCCATCCTCCGCCCACCACGACATCGCCATCGTAGAAAACTACCGCCTGACCGGGCGTGATGGCGCGCTGCGGCTCGTCGAAGGTTACCGTCACCGCGTCGTCGCCGCTATTCTCGATGGTCGCGCTGGCCGGCTCGTGACGATGACGGATCTTGGCCTGGACCCGCATTGGCTCGCGCAGATCGTCAATGGCAACCCAGTTCACACGCATCGCCCGTAATGTTCGCGAGAGCAAGTCCTCTCCGCTGCCGACGACGACCTGCCGCTTGTCGCCGCGAATCTCGATCACATAGAGCGGCGAACCCGTGGCGACGCCAAGCCCCTTGCGCTGGCCGACGGTGAAGTTGTGAATCCCGCCGTGCGTACCAATGACCTCGCCAGTGGTGGTGACCAACTCGCCGGCTGTGTCGGGAATCTCCTCGCCCTGCTCTTCAAGATAGGCATCCAGAAACTGCTTGTAATCGCCGCCGGGAATGAAGCAAATCTCCTGCGAGTCAGGCTTTTCGAACAACCGCAACCCAGCGCGCTTGGCCTCCTCGCGGACATCGGGCTTGCGCATCTCGCCCAGCGGAAAGAGCGTGCGGCTCAACTGCTCCTGCGTCAGGCCAAACAGAAAGTACGTCTGGTCCTTGCTGCGGTCGGCAGGCCGCTTCAGCAGCCAACGGCCCGTGTTCTCGTCGAATTCGTTGCGCGCATAGTGACCCGTCGCCAGCAGATCAGCGCCGATTTGCCGCGCGGTGATCAGCAGCTGATCGAACTTCAGATGGTTGTTGCACAGGCTGCACGGAATTGGCGTGCGACCGGAGAGATACTCGGCGACAAATGGCCGCACCACATCCTGCTCGAAACGCTTTTCCTGGCTGACCACGTAATACGGGATGCCAAGGGTCTCGGCCACGCGACGCGCGTCGTACACATCGTCGATGGAACAGCAACGTCCATGCGACGACTCGGGCACGCCGTTGTGTCCGGCAAGTCGGCGCTGGTTCCACAGCTGCAGCGTGAGCCCCACCACGGGGTAGCCCTGCTGACACAGCATGGCCGCGACGGTGGAGGAATCCACACCGCCCGACATGGCTACAGCGATGGTGTCAGTATTCGGCATTTAGCAATTAGCAAACCAGCTCTTGGCGCAATCTGGCGAAAAGCGAATAGCGATTCTCAGCTGAAAGCTGACGGCTGAGGGCTGACAGCCGTTTTCTTGTATACCGGCGAGATCTCGCGCAGCCGATTCACCACGTGTGGGATCAACTCCAGCGCGAAGTCAATGTCTTCCGCCGTATTCTGCTTACCTAAACTGAAGCGGATGCTGCCTCGCGCACGGTCCGCCGACAGGCCCATCGCGGTCAGCACGTGCGAAGGCTCGATCGCACCCGACGAACACGCCGCGCCGGTTGAAACCGACAGCCCTTTGAGGTCGAGCGCGATCACCATCGCCTCGCCTTCGATGCAATCGAAGCTGAGGTTTGAAGTGTTGGGGGTTCGCGCCGCACCAACGCCATTCACAGCTACCTGTTCGATATTTTCGAGAACCGTGTTCTCCAGCCGGTCGCGCAGCGCCGTAAGTTGTGCAACACTGCCGTCTTCAAAACCTCTATGCGCAATCTCCGCTGCCCTTCCCAACCCAACAATGCCCGCCAGGTTCTCGGTTCCGGCGCGGCGCGAACGCTCGTGCCGCCCGCCATACATCAGGGGCTGCAGCAAAGTCCCTTTGCGCACAAAAAGCGCGCCCGTTCCTTGCGGGCCATGGAACTTGTGCGCCGAGATAGTCAACAAATCGCAGCCAATCTCTTTCACATCAATAGGAACCTTGCCGGCAGCCTGCACGGCGTCGGTGTGGAAGTAGACGTCAGCTTCAGCGGCGATTTTCCCGATCTCGTTCACCACCTGCAAAACACCGGTCTCGTTATTGGCAAACATGATGCTGATCAGCCTAGTCTCTGGACGCAGCGCCCGCCGAAGGTCACCAGGATCGACCAACCCGCGGCCGTCCACCGGCAAATAGGTTACGCTGCAGCCCATCTCGGTCAAACGATGGCAGGAGTTCAACACGGCGTGGTGCTCAATCGCCGAGGTGATGATGTGGTCACCCTGCTTGACGTTTCCAAGCATGCCGAAAAGCGCCAGGTTGTCGCCTTCGGTACCGCCGCTGGTGAAGACGATTTCCGCTGGACGGCAGTTCAGCAATTCTGCAACCTGCTCGCGAGCGTGCTCCACAGCGGACCGGGCCTGCTGGCCCTGCTGGTGGATGGAGGAAGCGTTCCCGAACTTCTCGAAGAAGTAGGGACGCATTGCCTCAAACACTTCAGGCAGAAGCGGAGTGGTTGCGTTGTTGTCGAAATACACCCGGTGCATCGTTGTCTCTATTCTAGCTGTTTCATTGGATTCCGTGCCTGGTCTAGGCGATGCGGGATTAGCAGGACTCGCATGTGGCGCCCTTAAAGGGGCTCGAAATTTTTCCCCTCCTTACCCAGGACTGCGTCCTGGGCTAAACTGAATCGTCCCGCGGTCGCGGGACGCGGTTGTTGGAAGCACGTCGTGCAGTCTAAAGCGAAAAAACCGAGCAGCGATGGCGATGCGAAAACCGTCTCCAAAGCGACGCTCAAGCTGCGCCTGCTGAAGAGGCTGAAGTGCACGTTGAAGTATGAAAAGCTGGCGTGGGGTTGCGGGGCCAAGCTAGTTGCTGGTGTGGATGAAGTTGGGCGAGGATCGCTGTTTGGGCCGGTTGTTGCGGCGGCAGTCATCCTCGATCCGAGCTATCGTATTCGCGGATTGCGCGATTCCAAGTTATTAGACCGCGAGACCCGCGAGAACCTCGCGCCGCGTATACGCGAGCACGCCCTGGCCTGGGCCGTCGCCGCTGTCGACGTTGCCACCATCGACCAGATCAATATTTATTGGGCGTCGAAGCGCGCCATGGAAGAGGCAGTCGCGATGCTGGCGCTGCGGCCTGACCATCTGCTGATCGACGCCCTGCGCCTTACCTGCGATTGCCAACAAACTCCCATCATTCACGGCGATGCTTTGTCAGCTTCGATCGCCGCCGCGTCGATCATCGCCAAGGTGGAACGCGACGCGATGATCAGCGCGTGGGATCCGGTGTTTCCGGAGTACGGTCTGGCCTCAAATAAAGGCTACAGCACGCCAAGACATCTGAAGACGCTACGCGAACGGGGACCGACGCCGTTACATCGCCTGTCGTTCGCGCCGGTTTGGACGTCGTCGGCTCCGCAAGAAGTGCTGGAGTTCATGCTGGAAGGTGAGATCGCGGAAACAGTGCAGGAAGTGGATGGAGTACGCCAAGGGTGATTTGGCACCCGCCCTAGCCAACAGAGTGGAGAAAAGCAGGTCCCTCGACTGCGCTTCGCTTCGCTCGGGATGACAGAACGGGGCACCCCAGCCGATCATGATTGTTCCCGTGGCTTGCGCTACAGGCTCTTCAGAAACAACTTAGCTTGTTCCAGGTGGGGAAACAGTTTTTCTTCTGCCTGAAATTCCGGCCCATGGACGCAGCGGCGGCTGCCGCGCAACTTGACGGGGTGCTTCAAGTGCAGCATTTCGTGGTAGACGATGTACTCGAGGGTGTAACGCGGCACGCGCGGGTGATCGAAGACGCGGCTCACCACGATGGCATTGTGCGCCGGATCGTAGTGCGCCAGGCTGTTGCGCGCGTGGGCGCGGCTCCACGTCATCTGCGGGCGAGCCAGCAGGCCGTAAAAAAATTGCTGGTTCAATTCCTCGAATACCTGGTCCAGATCGTAGACCTGTCCACGAGGGGAAGCGATTTGTTTCCGCCCACGAAGCTGACGCAGCAGGTGCGCTTTGGCACTCATATCGTGACTGGAAACGTAACGGCGGTAGCGCGTTGAGTGCAGCGGCTGGATTGGCCTGCGATAGATCTTGGCCAGCAGAATATGCGCGATAGCCTCGATCACGGTTTCGGGCGAGCCTTCCAGCAGATCGGAAATGCGGACGCGGATCACGTCCTGGCGCAGACGAATCGTATTGTTGACATTGGCGAAGGCGTAGAACTCCACCTGAAACTGGGGCATGGGAGCTCGCGGACGAAGCTCACGATAGGTCCGCTGGAATATGTGTTGGAGGTCCTCGCGCAAGTTGCTACTAACCTACCATGAGTGGTCTGGAGATCATACAACCACCGTTGATCACGCAGGTACTAAGGTTTTAGTGCTATTGAATTATCGCCGAGCGTTCTGCTACTGTCGCTGAAGTCGTTTTGCAGTAAACAAACTGAAAAGGTCGCCACAGGGGGAAAGTTGGCGGCCTTTTTGTTTTGCTCGTGTCAGTCAGGACGCTCTGAGTAAATCTTCGTCAGCTTCTTTTGTTTGGCCAGCTCGTTCTGCTCCTGCAATTCTTTGCGGCTGTCGTCTGCGGTGTCGCCGACGGCATCGGTGGCGTTGGACAACACGAAGGCGAACTGCTCCAGCTCTTCCGGTGGCGACTGCTCCTTCAAGCGCCGCAACTTCAGTTGCCACTCGCTGTTCGCTTCAATCAGCAGGGTCAGCCCTTTGCGCATGTCTGCCTTGTGCGACCCGTACATCTCCACATTGTCCTCGATCTCATCCAGCAGCGCGGTAAAGTCCTCCAGCAGGTCGTGGATTTGCATAGGCCGGTCCTTCACATTCTTGCCGCCGCTTTGCGCCTGCTCGATGGCCGCCATGCGCTCACGCGTAAATTTCACCATCAGCTCCAGGCGTTTGTCAGGCCAGTCAGCCGACTCACGCATCTGGTCGACCTCTTTTTCGCTGAGCGGGTCGCGGCGCTGAGCCATGCTGTTTCCACTACAGAAGCACAGCAAGAGCGGCAGGAAGATCGCGCACGGAACTCGGGGCTTGATCATGATTTGCCTTTCGGTTGGGCTTGTGGTCCCCACATTTTGACCATCAGATCGGAGCGGACCTGTTCAATATCGTCTTGTGCCTGACGGACGGGCGGACGGTCCTCGAAAGCCAGCGATTCCCCGATGTCGTGCATTCGCTCCTCCAACTTTCGCAGCCTGATTTCCGTCTCCTTTAATTGTTTACCGGAGGATGCGGCCGCATCAGCGCCTTTGCGCGAATATTCGACTACTTCGCGGATTTCGGCTTGGGCTTTGTCGACCTGCCCATCGGTGAATAAGCCGTTGGCGGTCTCCAGTTGCAGACGGGCATACTCCAGGCACAGCTTGGCCTGCTCTCCACCGTGGGCGTGGTCGGCCTTGGCTTTGAGGCTGGTTAGCGTCTCCACGGCAGGCAGCGCGATGCTGCTGAACATCATCAGGACTGCCGCTGCTAGGCAATGGGCGCGCATACTATTTCTTAAGTCGATACTTGTCGGCGTTCTTGGGATCGATGGCGATCAGCCGGTGGCGCGCCTGCCACTCCTCGTTAGGAAACTTGCCGCCGTCCACCGCCAGGAACTTCTGATAATATTCCACCGCCTGCAGGATCTGTTTCAAGTTGTCAAAGGTCGCGGCGCGCAAGAAATACGTGGCTGGGGTTTCCGGCAGAAATTTCGCCCTCATATCCAGGGCCTGCATGGCCAGCACGTAGTTCTTATTCGACGACGCCGCCACGGCCAGGTTGCTGTACGCGTCGGCAAGGTCAGGCTTCAGTCGAACCGCAATCAGCAACTCCTGCTGTGACTCCGCAAACTTCTTTTCGTGCAGCAGCAGCGAGCCGAAAGCGAAGTGGACTTCTGGGTCCTGCGGCAGCTTCTGCACAGCCACGCGAAACTGCTGCTCCGCCTCGGCGTCCTTACCGGCATTGACGTAAAATTTGCCGAGTTCCAATGCAGCGTGCGGATCTCCGGGGTTGGCTTGCAATCCACTCTGTAGCTCCTGGGCCGCTTCGTCGTTCTTGCCTTCAGCGGTCAAAACCCGGGCCAGTTGCAATCGCGCCGCGCTGTTCTGAGGATCAGACGCCAGCAACTTGCGCAGGATAGCCTCGGCGTCAGAGTATTTTTTCTGCGCGGCGTAAACATCGACCAGCCCGGAGAGGGCGTCGTTCGAAGTTGGGACGAGTTGGGCCGCAGTCTGATATTCGCGGGCGGCCGCGTCGAGGTCGTTCTGCTTGCGAAGCAACGCCGCGGCGGCGAGGTGGGGTTGCGGGTCTTTGGGACTGAGCTTGGCCACTTCGGCGTAAGCTGCGAGCGCCTGCTGAGGATCGGCAGATTCCTCGACTCGTCCGAGAGCTTGCCAGGCCCGCGTCAATGCTGCCTCGGAACGGTCGGTTGGCTTTAGTTGGGTTGCGGCTTTCAGGTACTTGGCGGCTTCGGTGTTTTCGTCTTGCTTCGCCAACAGCAGGCCCAGGTTTAGGTTTGACTCGAACACGTCCGGCTTCGCCGCGATCGCCTTGCGATAGGCGTCGATGGCGTCGGCACGGCGGTCGGTCGCGTTGTAGACATATCCCAGGTCGAACCAAGCGCGATAGTCGTTCGGTTTGGCTGCCACGGCTTTTTGCAGCAGAGGCTCGGCAGCGGTGAAATCGTTGTGTTGCATCGCCTCTTCGGCTTGAGCCAGTTCCGGGGAGCTGGTATCTTCAGCCGGCTCTTCGACGCGATGATGGCGGATGGTGGGCTTGCTCTCCTGCGAGTGGGCGCAGGTCGAGAACATGATCGCGGCCAGCAGCAGTTTGACGAGCTTGTCGAGCTTCATCGAAGAAAACTTGTTCCGTCCCTAAAGGGACTCAGATGATTTTTGCCCGCACTCAGGACTCCGCTTCGCTCCGTCCTGGGCTATCATGACGCCGCGCCTGGGGCGCTGGATTTCCTTACACCACTGCCCAAAGAAAAAGTTAGCTCTCACCCAGACTCTGAAGCGCTGGACTATCTTGTGCCCGTCCCGCAAACCACCCACTACGCCCAAACCCGGGGCATAGTGGGGGCCCCGGTCAGCGGGACTCGGTTCGTGCGTTTCCAAGCTGACGCGCCGACATATCGCAATGCAACGATGTCAAAATATCCAACACACTCAAGGTTGCGTCTGTCCATCATGCAACAAGACGCGCGCCAGCCATTGGCCCGTGTACGAGTTGGGCGCGTCGGCGATCGTCTCCGGCGGTCCCACCGCGACTACTTCCCCGCCACGCGCACCGCCCTCAGGTCCAAGGTCGATCACCCAATCGGCGGTCTTGATTACATCAAGATTATGCTCGATCACCACGATCGATCCACCTGCTTCGATTAGACGCCGGAAGGCAGCCAGCAGCTTGCTGACATCGTCAAAGTGCAGGCCTGTGGTCGGCTCGTCAAAGATATAGAGCATGCGAGGCTGGCGCTTGTCGCGCTCGCTCCTGGGCTTGCCGATGTCACGCAGCCTGGGTTGCAGATGCGCCCCCAACTTCATGCGCTGCGCCTCGCCGCCGGAGAGCGTTGTGGCCGACTGACCCAGCCGCAGATAGCCAAGCCCGACTTCCTCCAGTACGCGCAACTTCTCCACGATCTTGGGTACGCCGGAAAAGAAATGCAGAGCTTCTTTAATGGTGAGATCGAGGACGTCGTGAATATTCTTGCCGTGATAGCGGATTTCGAGAGTCTCCGGTTTGTAGCGCGTGCCCTTGCACTCCTCGCATATCAATTCGACATCGGCGAGAAACTGCATCTCGACGGTGACAGTGCCGTCGCCCTGGCAAGCCTCGCACCGGCCGCCGGGAATGTTAAAAGAGAAGTTCCCGGCAGTGTATCCGCGCTTCTCGCTCTCGGCCAGGGAGGCGAACAGTTCGCGGATAGCGTCGAACGCTTTGATGTAGGTCACCGGATTGGAGCGCGGGGTCCGTCCGATGGGCGACTGATCGACCAGCACAACCTGGTCGATCCAGTCCGCGCCTTCCACGCGCTCCACCTCAGCTCCCGGGCCGCCAGTGACCTGGCCTAGTTCGGCGGCCAGCGCGTTGTAGAGCACATCATGCACCAGGGTGGATTTACCCGAGCCGGACACTCCGGTGATGCAAACCAGCATGCCCAGCGGAATGGCAACGTTGACTCGCTTCAGATTGTGCGCACGTGCGCCGGTCAGCTTGATCTTGCGGCCAGTACCAGTACGACGCACCGCGGGAGGCTGGATGCGCAACTCGCCATTGAGATAACGCCCAGTAAGCGACGCTGGGTTGTGCCGAATCTCGTCGTAGGTTCCACTGGCGATCAGACGGCCGCCGTTCTCACCTGCGCCCGGGCCAAGGTCGATGATGCTATCGGCGGAGCGCATGATCTCGACATCATGTTCCACAACCAGGATGGTGTTTCCCAGGTCGCGCAGGTCGTGCAGAATCTTGATGAGCCGAGCGGTGTCGCGGCTATGCAATCCGATGGAAGGCTCATCGAGGACGTAGAGCGTGCCAACCAGCCGCGATCCAAGCGAGGTCGCGAGTTGGATGCGCTGCGCCTCACCGCCCGACAGCGTGGAGGACAGCCGGTCGAGCGTGAGATATTCGAGCCCAACATCGTTTAGGTAGCGGAGACGGTCGCTGATCTCTTCCAACAGCTTGCCCGCGATGTCGGCTTCCTGGCGCGACAACTCCACTTGCGAGAAAAAGCGCGTCGCTTCTTCGACGGTCATCGCCGTCACCTGGCAGATGTCCTTGTTGCCGACTTTCACCTGGCGCGCTTCACGCCGCAGGCGGAGCCCGCTGCAATCCGAACACACCGAATAGCCGCGATAACGGCTGAGAAACACGCGCACATGCAGCTTGTACTTCTTGCGCTCCAGGTGCTCGAAGAAGCCTCGCACGCCGGGGAACTTTACATCTCCGCTGATGATGAAGCTCTGTTGCTCGGGCGCGAGGTCCTGCCAGGGGACATCCAGTGGGATCCCGGCGGCACGGGCGTACCGGCGCATCTCGGTGGCCAGCGGTTTGTACTTTGGCTTGGTCCAGGGCTCGATAGCGCCCTCGGCGAGAGTGAGCGTCTTGTTGGGGATGACGAGGTTGAGGTCGAAGTCGATGGTGTTGCCAAAGCCCTGGCAACGCGGGCACGCGCCAAAGGGATTGTTGAACGAGAAGAGGCGCGGCTCGGGCTCGTCGTAACGAATGTTGCATTGCTTGCATTCGAAGCGCTGCGAAAAGCGAAGGCTCTGCGCCGTCTCGCCCTCACGTGGAGCAGTCTCGAACAGCACTTCGCCCGCTTCGCGATAGCCTTGCTCGATAGAGTCAACGATTCGCAGGCGCGAATCCGGCGAGACAGAAATGCGATCGATGAGCACCAGCACCGGCTCGGCAAAGTTGAGATCGAGAAGCGACTCCGGAGTGGAAAACTCGACAATGCGGCCACTCTGATAGAGACGGTTGTAGCCGCGCTTGCGCAGCTCGAAGAGGCGTTCCTTCAGATGGGGATCGTCGGCCGGCGATTTCACGGCTTTCTTTTTGACGGTACGACGCCCTTTTGTTTTCTCGGGTTCTGACGGCTTGGGCGGAGGCTGTAAAGGAAAGAACACCTGCACGCGCGTGCCTTCGCCGAGCGCGAGAATGCGGTCGGTCACCTCGTCGACCGTGTCCTTCTTTACTTCCTGACCGCAGTGCAAACAGTAGGTGCAGCCCACGCGCGCGTAGAGCAGGCGGAGGTAGTCATAAATCTCGGTTGCAGTGGCGACGGTTGATCGCGGATTGCGCGTGGTGTTTTTCTGGCGAATGGCGACGGCCGGAGCGATGCCGTCGATGACATCGACATCGGGCTTCTCGATGCGCTCCAGGAATTGGCGAGCGTAGGCGGAGAGGGACTCCACATAGCGGCGTTGGCCCTCGGCGTAGACGGTGTCGAAGGCGAGCGACGACTTGCCCGAACCCGAAACTCCGGTCACCACCGTCAACTGGTTGTGCGGAATTTCGAAGTCGATGTTCTTCAGGTTATGGACGCGCGCGCCGCGTACGATGATGCTTTCGTTGGACATGGCCCAGAGTTTCGGCACCGTCCCCACAGATTCGTTCAAAACAGGGTGCCGAAACTTCTTATTATAACGGTTCGGGGGACGGTCGAGTTAGTCACGGAGACACAGAGGCGTTGCAAATTTCTGAAAGGCCAATTGATGCGATTGAGATTCTAGTGTGTCGCCCCCGGGGGCTCAGATGATTTGTGGGCTCTCTACCCACCGCTTCCGCGGTGGGCTAATGGACTTCCGTCCCGCCTGCGTCGGGACTGGGTTCCTGCCGCCTTAAGACTCGGTGCCGTTAAGTATGAGGCAGCGAAATTATGGAGAGCACAGGGTGTAGGGACCTAGGCTTTCAAGCGCTGCGCGTATTTTTCGCGGATCTTTTTGACCTTGGGCGCGACGACGTAGGCGCAATAGGACTGATTGGGATTGTTGGCGAAGTAGTCCTGGTGATAGTCCTCGGCAACGTAGAAGGTTGAGGCCGGCTCGACGGCGGTTACGATCGGGTCGGCGAAAACTTTGTCGCGAGTCAGTTCGGCGATGACTTCCTCGGCCGTCTTCTTCTGGGCTTCATTGCGATAGAAGATGACTGAACGGTACTGCTCGCCGACGTCGTTGCCCTGGCTGTTCAGGGTAGTGGGATCGTGCAGGGTGAAGAAAACGTGCAGCAGATCGCTGAAGCTGATGATGGCGGGATCGAAGGCGATCTCGGCCACTTCGACGTGCCCGGTTTTGCCGGAGCAGACCTGTTGATACGTAGGATTGGCAATGCGACCGCCCATGTAGCCGGAGCGGACGGATTCGACGCCTTGAAGCTGTTTGATGGCGGCCTCGACGCACCAGAAGCATCCGCCGCCGAGGATTGCGGTTTCGGTTGTGGGCATTTCTATAGGATGCGCGAGCGCGGGAATTGTCGCAAACAGGATATATCGTGGCTAATTGTCTCGACAGGCTGCTGGGTTAACGACCATCGAACAGCAGGTCCCTCAACTCGGACTGAAGTCCTCGGTCGGGATGACACATTGATAGGGACACCGCGCAAAGAATTGACGGGGGCTCGCGTTCGTAGTCACGTAATCGCACTGGCGACTGACAACTGCCTTTCATAGCCCGACTTCGATTCTCGCCCGCGGGTCAAGGTAATCGCGCAGGCCGTCGCCGATGAAGTTGAAGGAAAGCACGGCCAGCATTACGGCGGCGGCGGGAAATAGCACCAGATGCGGGGAGTCGAAGAGGTGCGAGCGCGCGTCATTCAGCATCGAGCCCCAGCTTGCGGTCGGAGGCGGAACTCCCAGGCCCAGGAAACTCATGGTCGCCTCGGCCAGGATCGCGCCGGCCATACCGATGGCCGCCTGCACAATGACCGGCTGGATGATGTTGGGCAAAATGTGGCGAACGATGATGCGGAGATCGCTGGCGCCGAGAGCGCGGGCCGCCTCGACGAATTCTCGCTCGCGCACGGCGAGCACTTGCGCCCGAACCAGCCGCGCATAGCCTACCCAGCCGCCGAGCGACAGGGCGAAGATCAGGTTGAAGATGCCTGGCCCGAGAAACGCAACGAACGCGATGGCCAGCAGAATTCCGGGAAACGACATGAAGGCGTTCATCACGACTACGTTGAGCAGTCGATCGGTAATGCCGCCGTAATAGCCGGCGATGGAGCCGAAGACGAGCCCGAGGGTGAGCGAGGCGGCGACCACGCAGCCACCCACCAGCATGGAAATGCGCGCGCCATAGATGATGCGCGAGAGAATGTCGCGGCCGAGTTCATCGGTCCCAAACCAGTGCGAGGCGGACGGCGACATCAGGCGTGATGGAAGGTCGATGTGGGCGGGATCTTGAGGTGCGATCCAAGGCGCGAACAGAGCGCAGAGCAGGAAGATCGCGACCATCCCAAAACCTGCCGTCGCCAGCACGTTATAGCGGGCGGCGCGGCGCAGCGATGCGAGTTGGACGGCAGAGGCCACGGAGGCCATAGTAAATGAAAAGGCGACGCTCCCTTGCCCGGGGCGTCGCTCAAGTTGCCTTGAGATGCAGAAACTATTTCAGTGTGACACTGCGCGTCAGGTAGCTAGCCACAACCTGCACGTTTTCCACGCGCTTATCGATCACTTTCTGTTCTTTGCTCTTGTCCCCGTACTGTTTCATCCGCAAGTCGAAGACCTTCATTCCCAGTCCGTCGAGGGCGGCCATGTTCTTGTAGGTGAGGACATACCCGAGGTCCCAATCTTCCGGGTTCGATTTCGTTTGATTGAGGAAAATGTGGTACTCCTCGATAAGGCCGGCACTCTTCTCGGCGTCCCACACGGGAGTGATATTGGCCTTCAAGTCCGCCCAGAAAGCATTGCCGTGTCCGGGGAGAATTCGGATGAGTACAACCCGGTCCACGGTACCCTCGTTGTACTGGTCCTGAGCCGAGGCGCCGGCCAGCAACAACAGCGACAGACACACCAACCCTACAGTAAGCCGCACAGCTTGTTTCATGGATACGTTCTCCTTATTTGGTATTGCTAAAGTGTGCAGCAAATTTGCGACATGGTAAAGGGAAATCTGATTCCGCCGTTGGCGCATCGAGGAGAGGAATCGGGTTAGAGAAACCGCAGAGCAACTGCAACGCCCAAAACCAGGGCGACATCAGCGAGGTTGCTGGCCGGCCACCAGCCTAAGTCCAGGAAATCGATTGTGGCGCCATTTTGCAGCCGGTCGTAGAGATTACTCGCCGAACCCGCAAAGGCGGCAGCAAGTCCCATTTGCGCCGCCGGGCGCTGAAAAAAAAGGCCGGAGCTGGTGGCAAGCATGACGGTCGCCAGGGAGACTACCCAAACCAGGGCAAGCATCGGGGGACGGTCCAGCAATCCGCGGTTTTGGAAGCGCGTCACGACACACCGAATGCGCAGTCCGGCCCCGACGGACAGCACCCTGCCTGTGGCCAGCAGGGTGCTGGCGGCTGCTTTCGTGCATCGGTCGGCGGCGATCACGAAGGCCGCCAAGAGCAGAGACTGCATGAGCACCATCACCCACCTTGCCTCGTCCCTCCGGGCGGTGGACCGATAAGCTTGGGCACCGGGCAGGGCTTCTGCTGGCAAGGCGGGGTTGGAGGCTTGGGCGGACAGCACTTTTCGATTTCCTTCCGCAGTTGGTCTTCGCGCTCCAGTATGAAGGCGGCCTCCGGGTGCGTCGCGGCAAACAGCGCGGACAAGCGCGTCGTGGCCTTCTCTATGGCTTCCTGGTAACTGGTCTGCAACGCGGACTGGTTCACCAGGTCACATGTGTTTTTCGCGATCTGTTCGAGAAGACAGATGATGGTGGCATTCTGTAGGTCGTTCTGATAGAGCGCCGTATCCGCGTAGGCCATCAGCTGAACGATCTGGTCGTCATCTGCCTGTATTGCCTGCGAAGTCGCGTTGATAGCGTCCAGCTTGGCGCCGAGCTTTACCAGCTCATTGAAAATATCCTGTGCCGATGGCATTTGTTTCTCTCCTTTTCGACTTAGGTGCCAGGTGAATTGAAAAAGAACGCGGTGATAGCGTGCTGCCTGAGCTGACTCTCAGTCAGGACTTGGTTGTAGATAGCGACGTTTGCCATTTGTCCTATGAAGGGATATAGGACGGGAATGGGCGCCGGAGATGGAGGGTTGAACAAGGGGCCTTGCGCGGTAGCGCCAATTTGCAGACCTTGAGAAGGTGTAGCGGCGACCACTGGCGCATACGTCGTCGGAATCAGTTGATAGGACACATAGTCCGGATCGCGGTCCTGGGTGAACAGATACAGCCAGGCCTGTCCCTGTGACTTACTGTAGGTGAACGCAAGATAGGTAACGTCGTCTTTTTCGACGAGAGGTCCGGTGTTGGCGGGGTCGGGGGGATTGTAGGGCATCATCTCCTCGAGCCGATTGAAATTCAGGCCGTTGCCCATCCATGCCTGCCACGAATAAGGAGTGTTGGGATTTGTCGTGACGGAAGGACCGGCATACAGTCCAAATCCGGCGCCTTTTATATTTGTCGCAGCATTCGGAATCCCTGCCAGCTCCAGTACGCAGTAGTAATTACCCAGCACGGTCGTATCCCAATCGGCAAAGACGAGAGCTTCGAGGGTGAATTCCGTAAGATTCAGTAAGGCAGGGACATTGGCAACAACCTGTGATCCCTGAAATCTTACGGAGAAGTCGAAGGGATCCTGGCTCTCCAGTGGGACAAGGCTGGGATTGTTGATGGCGAACTTGAGTGAGGTACTTGGCACCGCTTGCGAATGCCACAAGGGATTGCCGGCGCTAAGGGGACTACTTGCGGTGCTATAGGTCCCGTTCGGCGGACCTTCTTCATTCTGGGCGGTTGGTCCGATCAGCTCCTCCAGGCGAAACCATGCGGTAGGGCCGTCCGCTTTGACAGCTGACCCATATAGATCAGGCTGGCCGGGTATACCCCCGGTCTGAAAGCTACACCCACGGAAGCGAAGCAGTGACATGACGGCCAACACGACGAGAGGCAACAGGAGAAAATACCAGTGAGTCACGGCCATAGTCTTTACCTCCCTTACAGGTTCAGCGATTGACGACAGCACTTCCGCCGGGTAATGCCCACAAGAAAAGGACAACCGTTGCGGCGGCTGCCACGAGGGCCGCGGAGATAACCCGATGAACGCTCCAGCCGCGGACGCGATCGATCCTTTCGCGAGTGGGCTCAAGTATCCACCGGCCGGTGCCGTACATGGCGAGCGCACCCAGGAAGAGCACACCGCCGGAACGTTGGTCTAGAAAGCGAACGGAGAATGCCAGGGTGAGAGCAGCGACGCCGGCTTCAAAGAGCGGGAACGGCAAACGCCGGCACCACACGCCCTGCGCATTGGGGAGTTCGAAGGCAATGGCGCTGTGCGAGGGCCGGCCTGCGCAGCAGCCTTGCAAGAGACAGCCGGTCCTGGTGAAAATCATGCCGACGAGCATGGCAATGGCCACCGCGTCCCACAATCCTCCCAAGGGAAGGGCCAGCACCCATGCCAATGGCAGACTGGCTAAGAAGGAACCGATGAGCCCGCCATAGAGTGCAGCGCCGCCCTCGGTGGTTCGCCACACGCGCGCAGGATCACGACGGAAAACCCTCCAATGCAAGGCCACAAAGAGCAGCCTTGATCCCGCTAGTGCAGCTGGGAAAAGCAAAAGCATGGTAACGAATACTCTGGGCGCGGGAAGGCCATGCTGTTCCGCCCAGCGGGTGCCAAGAAATATGCCGGATACCGCCCCCAGGTAAAGCATGAAGACATAGGAATGGCTGCGCATTCCATCCCAAAGATGAGAGGAATGATTAGTCGCTGCCCGAGAGTAGGCACGTCCGTTGTGCATCTGCTCGGCGCCTCCTCCGAGCCTTGCTTGCTACACGCGGACTAGTTCGAACTAACCGTGTTAGCTTGGTCTTTTGATGGGGTGAGTATATATCAGCTAGCTTTAAATCAAAGGGAATTTATGCGGAATTACTTTTTTTCGTGGCAGCCACTAAAGTCGGGCATCAGCTAACCCTAGTCTTGAAGTAACCGGCATAACTCGAAAGTGGGGTAATGTAGAAATTGACTACAAACTACTATGAACCAACTAACAACACTCTTCCCGTGCGAGGGGAGTATGACGCACCGTGGCCAAGGAGACCTGATGCTCCCTGGCCATGATCGAGACAAATGTCAGCGCGTTCAGACGAATGTCAGCGCCAGTGCCGGCTTTACTTACTTTTCAGTCCATCGCGGTAGGCCGTGGCTTCGAGTTCCACGCGAATGGCGTCGGCGACAGGGATGACGGGGCGGGCTTCGAAGGTGAAGGCTGGCAACATCGAACAGAACTTATGTACTTCGAGCGGGTCGTCACATTCCATCAACATATACCCGCCCCAATCACCAACGCGGATGACGAACGACTCGATTTTGAAATTGGCAGGCGCTTTCCACGGGCTGAAAACCTCCAGAATTCGCTTCTGTGCATTTTCGTACTCGAGAGGCGTGCCCTGCGGACGTTCGTTCCGGGTGATCATGTACTTCATGATTTTCTCCTCTCTCGCATTTTGTTACGTTCTGCCCCGTCGCTTATAGAGATGGCTTAGCAACTGGCCACGAGGAGACGTGGGCAAGGATACCCTAGCCCGCTCGGATTGGAACAGGCGAAAACTCCGGCAAGTCCTGGTAGGGCCAGCCGGGCGGAGCACTGATCTAATTCGGTGAGCGCCGAGTTTCGGCTTGACCCATCGCAGCCTTTGCTGATGGTCTAGAATTGAGTTTCGAGGTAGAGTTGGTTTCTCCAAGATCACAGGCCCATGCTGCCCTTCAAGCTGGTTTATAGCGAGAAGTATTACCTGCCCATCGGCGAGCACGTGTTTCGCGCCGACAAGTTCCGCCTGATTCATGATCGTCTGCTGCAACAGCAGGCCGCTAAGGAGAGCGACTTCATCGCGCCCGAAGCGGCCAGCGAAACTGATGTGATGCTGGTGCACTCGCCGCACTACGTGAACAAATTGATGGAAGGCAGCCTGAGTGCGCGCGAAGAACTGCAGATGGAGATTCCGTATTCGCCGCAGGTAGTAGAAGCCTTCCTGCTGCACACGGGCGGCTCGATTCTAGCGGCGGAGCGCGCGCTGGAGGACGGGGTCTGCATCAATATCGGCGGCGGATTTCATCATGCCTTCCCCGATCATGGCGAAGGTTTCTGCATGATTAACGACTTTGCCGTCGCCATTCGCGTGATGCAGAAGCGGGGGCGGATTCGGCGCGCGATGACGGTGGATTGCGATGTGCATCAGGGCAACGGGACGGCTGCGATCTTCGGAGCTGCGGCGGGACATAAGCCAAACACGCTACCGTCGGGGCCGGCGACGACGCTGAGTGCGCCAACGGCGGCGAACATGAGCAGCGCGCCGAGCAAAGACGTATTCACTATCTCGCTGCATCAGGAGAACAACTATCCCTATGTCAAGCCGGCTTCGTCGATCGACGTGAATCTACCGGACGGCTGCAGCGACGCAGAGTATCTGGCGTGGCTGGACAATGCGTTGAGTTCGGGGCTGCGGCAGTTCGAGCCCGAACTGATCTGCTATGTTGCGGGCGCCGATCCGTTTCGCGAGGACCAGTTGGGCGGACTTGATCTGAGCATCGAGGGATTGAAACAGCGCGATGAGCTGGTTTTTCGGGCTGCGCGCGCGCGCAACATTCCGGTGATGGCGACCTATGCCGGCGGGTATGCCGTGCGCATCGAAGACACGGTGACGATACATTGCAACACCGTGCTTGCGGCGGCGGAAGTGTATCGCGGGGCGGTGACGCCGCGGTGATTTGGCCGGATCGGCTCGGTACGGATCGCTTGTGTTAGGACCTGTCAGCAGCAGCTATCGGCATCCAGCTTGTTATACTGCTCCGAAATTTCCGGTTGGAGGGGTACATTGCGAATCCACGCTTTGCGGATTTTGACGTTTCTGCTGGTGTGTGTGGCGGCAGTTCCCTGCCGGGCACAGGATAAAGTGACGATCCTCTACGATGCGTTCGGGGAATCGAAGGAACTGACGAAGGATTGGGGATTTTCCGCCTTTGTAGAGCACAACGGAAAGCGAATTTTGTTCGACACGGGGAATGATGCCGCAATTTTCGAACACAACGTGAAGGCGCTGGGCGTAGATTTGACGAAACTGGATTTTGTGGTGATCTCGCATCGGCACGCAGACCACACGACGGGGTTGAGGTATGTGCTGAAGGTGAATCCGAACGTTACTGTGTATGTGCCAGCGGATGGGGCAAATGGATTTGGGGGAGCGCCGATTCCGGCGACGTATTTGCGGGCAGATGAGAACTTGCCCGCGAAGATGCGGTATTTCGGAGGAACGGATCCAGAACATTTCACATCGGGCAAGCTGTATGACACCGGGAATTTTGTATTGGTGAATCAATTGACGGAAGTATCGCCGGGGATTTTCCTGGTGCGGACAGTTTCGCAGAAGAAAGGGACGCTGGAGTTGCCGGAATTGACGCTGGCGATCAAGAGACCGAACGGATTGCTGCTCGTGGATGGGTGCTCGCACGCGGGGATTGAAGCGATTCTGGACGCGGCAAGCGCGGTCGATCCGAGAACGGAGATTGTGTTCGGGGGATTGCACCTGGTGACGACGCCGGTGGAAGAGATTGATGTGCTGGTGGGAAATTTAAAGACGAAGTGGAACGTGCAGAGGATTGCGCCGGGACATTGCACCGGTGAAGCGGCGTTTGCGCGATTGAAGAAGGCGTATGGGGAGAACTATTTGTATGCGGGCTTGGGGACGAAGATCGAGCAGTGAGAGTGGTGCGCATCCAGCAATAGGGCAGGCTGGCGTGACGTCGCCGTATCGTAAGTAATCGCATGACCAACGCCCGGAGCGCACGCTTCAGGCCGATGGTATCCTTAAGACACGGGCTGAGATTTCCCAGCCGCGCCATTCTTATCCCTTGGACTCCTACAAATGTTTGAAAACCTAACAGAGAAACTGCAGCGCACCTTCAAGAACCTGCGCGGACAAGGCACGCTGACGGAAGAGAACATCGGCGAAGCGCTGAAAGAAATCCGCATGGCGCTGCTGGAAGCCGACGTCAACTTCAAAGTCGTCAAAGAGCTGGTGGATCACATCCGTGACAAGGCCGTCGGCCAGGAAGTGATGACCTCGCTTTCGCCCGCCGAGCAGGTGGTGAAGATCGTTCGCGACGAACTGGTCAACGTCCTCGGCAAAGACACCGCCAAGCTGAAGTTCGCGTCGCAGCCGCCGACGGTAGTGCTGATGGCGGGGCTGCAAGGGTCCGGCAAAACCACCACGTCGGGCAAGCTGGCGAACTGGCTGAAGCAGGGCGGACACCGGCCGATGCTGGTGTCGGTGGACGTCTATCGTCCGGCGGCGCGCGAGCAACTCAAGGTGGTGGCCAACGCGATCAAGGCGCAGCTGTATGAGGGCAAGGTCGAGGAGTCGAACACCGCGACCGTCGAGCGCCTGGTGAAGGAGGCGCGACGCGAAGCCATCATCAATGCCTGCGATGTGCTCATCGTCGATACTGCCGGGCGACTGCACATTGACGAGCAGCTGATGGACGAAATGCAGTCGCTGAAGAAGATCCTGAACCCGCAGGAGATTCTGTTCGTCGCCGACTCGATGACAGGCCAGGACGCGGTGCGCTCGGCCGACGAGTTCCATAAGAAGCTGACCCTGACCGGCGTGATCCTGACCAAGATGGATGGCGATGCGCGCGGCGGCGCGGCGCTGTCGATTCGCAACGTCACCGGGCAGCCGATCAAGTTCATCGGCGTGGGCGAAAAGTACGATGCGCTGGAGCCGTTTCACCCCGACCGCATCGTCGGCCGCATCCTCGGCATGGGCGACATTCTGTCGCTCATCGAGAAGGCCGAGTCCAAGCTCGACAAAGGGAAGTCGGAAGAGTTCGCGCGCAAGGCGCTCAGCAGCGACGGCTTCTCGCTGGAGGATTTTCGCGGTCAGTTGCGGCAGGTGAAGAAGCTGGGCTCGATCTCGAGCATCATGAGCCATATGCCGAAGATTGGGCCGTTCGCCAACATGCAGCAGGCGGCCGACAAAGTCGACGACAAGCAACTGAATCGCGTGGAGGCGATCATCAACTCGATGACGCCGTATGAGCGCGAGCACCACGAGGTCATCAACGGCAGCCGCCGGAAGCGGATTGCGCGCGGATCGGGAACGAGCGTGCAGGAAATCAATCAGCTGCTACGGCAGTACGCACAGATGCGGAAGATGTTCAAAACTATGGGCAAGCCGAGTTTTGCAAGGCGGATTGCCGGAATGAAGATGCCGGGAATGTAGGGCGCAATTGGCACCCAAGCTCTTAGCTCCTAGAGTTGGAACAACTGCTCCAAATGCGCTCGATAGGCAGCCTCACGGCGGCGGAAGCGAAGTTAGCCCGGCGCGTGAGAGGCTGTTACGAAACACGTTCGCGGTTGCGTTGGCGGAACGAGCCGCGACGAAAAGAGCGCCGCAGGCGCGAAATAGTCTAGCCCAGCATGCGGGCGCAGTGCTGGGTGCGGTGGGCAAATTCGCCGAGCCCCATAGGGGCGGCACCGGTTTCGCAACAGCCTCGTGAGCGCCGGGTCAATGTGGAAACTAGAGTGAGCCGCGGAGCAACGATCAAGAGCGCAGCCGAACCGCTTCTCGTTCGGATTTCAAACCGCCAATCCCTGATCCCTGGACTCGAACTACGCGGCGCCTAGGCGCTGCGCTGGAAGAACGCGAGTAGGTCGGCGTTGATCTGATCGGCATTGGTGGCGGGCATGCCATGCGGATAGCCGGGATACACCTTCAGCGTCGCATTCTTCAGTATCTTTGCGGACGCCAGACCCGCGGCGGCGATCGGCACAATCTGATCGTCGTCACCATGCATCACCAGCACGGGTATGTCGATCTTCTTCAGGTCTTCGGTAAAGTCAGTCTCTGAGAATGCCTTGATACAGTCGTAACCCGCCTTCATGCCGCCCAACATGCCCTGCATCCACCAGTGCTTGCGGATGCCTTCGGAAATCTTGGCGCCGGGGCGGTTGTATCCGTAAAACGGCAGCGTGAGGTCCCAGTAGAACTGCGGGCGATTGGCCGCGTACGCCGCGCGCAAGCCATCGAAGACGGACATGGGCGAGCCGAGCGGGTTCTTGTCGGTTTTCAGCATGAGCGGTGGCACCGAGCTGATCAGGACTGCTTTGGCCACACGCTTTTGCCCATGGCGGCCAAGATAGCGGGCGACCTCACCGCCTCCAGTGGAATGCCCAACCATGATGGCATTCTTAAGATCAAGCGTCTCGAACAGCACCGCCAGATCGTCGGCATAGGTGTCCATGTCGTTGCCGTCCCAGGTCTGGCTGGAGCGGCCATGTCCGCGCCGATCGTGCGCGATTACGCGATATCCGCGCTGGCCGAAGAACAGCATCTGCCCGTCCCAATCGTCCGCGGTCAGCGGCCAGCCGTGCGAGAAGACGATTGGTTGTCCCGTACCCCAGTCCTTGTAGAAGATCTGCGTTCCGTCCTTGGTGCTGATAAACGGCATTGAGTTTCTCCTCTTGCAGGAAGTTTGCTGCCAGGTTTCTTTCGATGACGGGGTTTTCCGCAGGACTCACAGATTGGTTTGTTGACATCCTTCTTGAAGGGGCGCGCCTTTTAGGCGCGCCATAACGCTGTCGAAATCCGCTGGCTTTAGCCCCGAGGGAATTCGTTTTCTACACCAGGTCTGCTGAAATTCGAGTTTTCTCAGTGGCTAAAGCCGGCGTCAAGATGGTGTTCTTCGGCGCGGCTAGAGCCGCACCTCTTCAAGGCGAGCCAGCGAATTTATCGGCAATCGCAACGCCGCGCTTTTTCAAAGCCCGCCAAGAAATGCCGGATCATCCCCCCCTGCGCTTACTTGCCCGGCGTTTTCTTGGCGCTGGGCGGCAGCAGATTATTCAGTCGCAAATACATGGCCGCTGCGCTGTAGTGGTCGGCCCAGCCGGCTGCCATGCGCACCAGCGCCGATCCGCGCGTTCCTGTCTGCCCCTCGTACAACGTGACCGTCTGCCCCAGCGCGCTGTCGTCGGCTTTGGCCAGCACGGTTTCGCAATAGGCGAAGGAATCCTTCAGCGCCTTGGTCAACGTGTCCTTAGGATCGGTCTCGCTTAGCTTGACGGTGGGCGCCGGTTCGCCGGCAACGGCCGCGCACAGCGAATTATTGGCTTCGGTAGTGTGCACCATCAGGTGCGCAAAACTCATCTGCTCCGGCGTCGGCTTGTAGCTGTACTTGTCGGCGGGCATTTCGTCGGCAGCACCGGTCAGGTTCTTGGAGAAGCGCGCTTCCATCTGGCGCACCGTGGTCACGATGGGATTGGCAGTGTTCGGCGATGGTTCCTTGGCTTGTCCCGGCAAGATTGGGACGATAGTCAACAGCATGAGAGTTACAGCGGCAATGTATTTCACAGGCTCTCCCCCACAATCAGATGGCTAGAGGATATCGCAAATTCGCTGTTCGCTACTCGCTATTCGCTATTCGCCAGAGGCTTCAGTCGCAGGTCCGCCAAGGAAATGTCCCTTTGGCGGTGGAAGCACCGGAACTTCAGCCCAGTGAAATCGGACGCAGACGGAAATGGCTTCAGCCACGGGGCCCAGGGCCAAACCCACTGTCTAATGGCGCACTTTCGGCACGGCTGAACAGGCTATCGAAAAAGTCGCAACCAGAGCATTGTGCCGCCGGCTGAAGCCGGCTCGTGACGACAAAAACGGCTTATTTGGCACGACTAAAAAGTCGTGCTCTGATACAAAGCGTTCAAAGCAGACTTTTTCCGCATCCTGTGAAGCCGTACCCACCCCCGTTCCGGGCGCGGGTTGCGAGGCGCTGCTCCACCCTCGCTCTGGCGAAGAGCGAAAGGCGAAGTACGGCACCCCTCCTACTCGCAAAAGACGCGGACACGCTTGCCCGACTTGGTATCCATATCGACGTGCAGCTCGTCCAGCGCCTCTCCGGCGTTCTGCATGAAAAACTTGGGATCGATTCCCTCCATCTGCATCTTCTCCATGACCTTGGGCGGCAGCAGAGTTCCAAGCTTTAGTCCCGAGCGAACAAAGGTCAGCGGGATGCGGACGTTGACGTCGTCGCCGCCAGGCCGCTCCATCTGCACGCGCAGATACTTCTTCGGAGGCGTGGCAGGCGCTGCCGCACTCGTTTCGCTACCGTTGCCGACGTCGCCGCCGCCGTTGGCAGCGTTGCCGTCCAGAGTCGCAGCCAGCTTGTCCAGCAGTCGCTCGGCATCGGCAGAGTTGATCTTGCCTTCCATGAGCATATCCAGCACTTTCTTGGTTTCAGCAGACATAACCATTCTCCTATTGCGATTTCAACCGAGTTTCTCCAGGGCGTCCTCAACCGTGATCTCGCCGCGCGAAAGCTGTTCCAGCACGTAGGTGCGCGGCGACGGCGCAAGCATCGACTTGTCCAGCGCCGCTCCAATTGCATTCAGCCTGTTCTTGACAGTGGGATAGCTGATGCCGAACAGGCTCTCCATTTTCTTGATGGAGCCGTGATGGCGCACGAAGGCCATCACAAACGCCTGATCTTCCAGCGAAAGCTGCGCCAGGGTGGGCAGTTCAATCTGCCCGTCCATCGAGACATTACAGCTCGGGCAGGCCATACGCGTGATCTTGAAGGGCTGACCGCATTGCGGGCAAGAGGTTTGGGAAGCCATGGTGATAACTCAGTTCGGAGACGATTATGCGATGTAATATTCAATTTGTCAAGTGCAAACTTAATTAAATCAAGTTATATATTAATTTACATTGGTACATATTCGCTATTCGCTTTTCGCTCTTCGCTTCTTCGCCAGAGCGAGGGTGGATCACGGCCTTTTGACAAAGCTTAGGCGTGCTGCACCCATCGGCTACACCATCACAACTGATCCCCCCTCTGGCGAATAGCGAAAAGCGAAGAGCGAAAAGCGAAGAGCGAATGGCGAACAGCGAAGACTCTCGCCCTAGACTCTCTCCAACTTTCCCTTGCGCAGCCGGAAGCGCAGGCCGCGCCATTCCACTTCGTTGCCGCCGTAGCTGGCGATCCAGATCAGCAGGGCGATGAAGTCGCGCAGCGGCAGCAGCCACAGATCGCGGACGACGCGCGGGTCTTGCAACACGCCGCGGCCCACAACGACAGCTGAGGTAAACCGCGTTGCGGTCGCAATCGCCAGTATCAGCCAAGTCCACCAGGCAAACGGATCGAGCAGCACGCCGAGCCCGGCCCACACCAGACCAAAGGTCGCGATCAGCCCAAAATATTGCGCGGGACGGCGGTCTTTGATGTTGCGCGCCCAGCGCATCTGATGCCGCCAGAATTCACCAAACGAGTAGTGCGGCAAAGCGGTCTCGACGACGGTGTCGGCGAGCTCGATCTTGTGACCGGCGGCGGCAGCGCGCGCGCCGAGCTCGTAATCGTCGCCCAGATAATCGACCAGCGGCTCCAGCCCGCCGATTTCCCGCAGAACAGCTTTCGTAGTTGCGATGGTCGCGCCCAGTCCAAAGCGGATGCCGCCTTCCATGGCGCGCGCCACCAGCACTCCCCCGGTGAAGTCGGTGCTCAGGCCCAGCGCCTCCAGCTTCGAGCCCAGCGTGTTGCCGGCGATCCCGCGATAGAGCGTCGTGACCATGCCAACGCCTGGCTGCGCGAATGGCGCCATCACGCGCAGCAGGTAATCGCGGCTGACGACGATGTCGCTGTCGTTGATGATGACGTGCTCGTAGCTGGCATGCCGCAGCATCTGGACCAGATTGCTGACTTTGCCGTTCAAGCCCAACTCGGCCGGACAGTGAATCACGCGCACGCTGCGCAGCGGGAACTCCTCGCGCAACTGCTCGACCAGCGCCACCGCCGGATCGTCGAGGTTGTGCACCCCGAACAGCACCTCGTATGCGGGATAGTCGAGCAGGCAATGGCTGCGGAACGCCGCGTACATGTGCGGGTCCAGTCCGCGCAGCGATTTCAGAATGCTGACCGGCGGCGCGAACCTGCGGTCGATGGGGCGTCCGCGTTCCGCTTGAAAGCGCTTCGCGGCCCAGATAGACATGGCGAAGTAGACAGTCCCGGCCAGGCCCAGCAGGCCGCAGACTGCCGCTATGACGATAAGAACGGAAGGCATGGAGCGCTGTTCAGATTAGCAGAATGCCACACGGCCGCGGCTGCAACGCTTTGCCCGCCCGATCCGTCAAACGCCAGTGACACGGCCTAATCCGCCGCGGCCGATAAGGTTCTGGCATCCACCGCCGGCGGCCTGGCGCCCTTGATCAGCAGCCAGAACATGAACACGATCTCTCCGAAGGTGGCGGGTTGGGAGAAGGTATAGACCTTGTGTTGATATTGCGGCAGCAGCAGGCTCGTAAGGCTCAGGATCACCCAAGCGAGACCGGCGAGGCCGAGCCAGACGCCCAGGAACCGCGGCAGAAATCGCGACCGATACACCAGCAGCGCGAGGGGAAAGAGCCACAGGCCCCAAAATATCTCGGCAACATTAAACCCGTGATCATGCACTTTGAGGAACAGCATGGCCAAAGCTTCCCGTTGAGGCTTGTCGAATATTGATAGGAAATCAGCGCCGCGCACCAGGACGAGGGCAGCGATGGCGTTCAGCTCATTCAGAAACGCTATAGGAACCTGGACAACAATCAAGATCACCATGAGCGCTGCTTGCCGCTGGTTTACGCGCTTAAACAGATCGTACAAAGCCCAGGCCACGAAGATGAAACCAGCCTGGCCAATAAGTCCGCTCGCGATGCCGAGGCGAAACAACGTCTCGTGGGCGGCGATGTTGCTGGCTGTCGCCGCTGCGTTTCCGTCCACGATCAGCTTGCCGGGAACATAGCCCATGGCGAAAAAGCCAGGTATTGACGTGAGTACGTACAGCAAGCCTGCGAATCTGCCGGGGTTCTTGGCAAAACTCATCTGTCCTCGCTAGTGAGAGTTTAGTCGTAGATACGGCGAGGACTGTAAAAATGTTCTGTGACGCGACGGAAGCGGAACTGGCTGGCAAGGGCCCACCGTAAACCGACTGGCGGTGTCGTGCCCCTAGGATCTTCTAGCCGAGCTATGGCGAGCTACCACTCCCAAGAAATGAAATGCCGGGGAAATGCTCCCACAGCTATCGCATCGCTCATGGCCGACAATGCGATAGCTCCGGGTGGGTGGGGTGAATTAGAACAGCTTGCGGCGCACGAATCCAACCAAGCCGAGGATGCCGGATCCGAACAGAAAGATGCTGCTGGGCTCAGGGGCAGTTCCAGTCGAAGTCGTGCCAGTCGTGGTGGTGCCGCCGGTAGAACAATTGTTGATAAAGTTATCATCCAAAGTAACCGCGCCATTAAGCGCTATGATCCTGCCGCAATTGTCGGACGCACCGGTGTTCAGGGTGTCGCTCGCTACTGCGATTATGGTTCCCTCAAACTGAGTAGTGGTACCCAGAGTCGCGGAGCTCCCAACGTTCCAATAAATATTGTCGTTTTGCCCCATGTTGATCCCCACCACCATGGAGGCGCTTGCCGTGGTGAGTGTGCTGCCAATCTGGAAGATAACATTCTGATTACTCAGGCCCTCCCAATTAATCATGAGCTCTCCCGTCAACTGGGCTGACGAGTCGAAGTTGTAAACTCCCGGTGTAAGCGTTAAGCCACCGAGGTTTTGTCCCGTCAAGTTCTCATTGGAGGACAGACCCGCGAAAAAGTTATAGGCGGCCAAGGCGTCAGCTTGGGCTTGCATCGCCACCGCATTGCCGTCATATATGGTTCCGTTCACGATACCTGGCGGAAAGCCCGTGATCGATGTACCTGGCCAAACGCCCAAGTCTCCATCGATGACCGTATTCCCGGTGTTGGTGACCGCTGAGGCGCCAAGGACCCCGAACATACCGGCGGATCCGAGTTGAGCGTGGGCGGTGAGGGTTAAGAATAGAGGGACAACCAAGCACAAGACACGTAGCAGTTTCACAGGCTTCTCCTTATTGAAGTGGCATGGTCTTACCTGCAAATTTCGAGGCCACGACCCCACATGGCGAAGGAGCATAGCATTCCCTACCTGAAAATGCCGCGCGTTATCACCTATTAGTGACGATGATTATCATGTATTAAGTACTATCGTGGAAGCTAGACTGTAGCCCAAGGTGGGGAGCGTCATCGGCTTGTATCAGGCGTTATCTTATAAGATTGCCGAAGGTGCGTGAGACCTCAAGCCGGCCTCGCTCTGCGCCAATTGGCGGCAAGCTATGCGAGGCACTCGGCGTGGTCACGCGCTTCGCTTTCCTGGAATGAACCAGAGGGCAGGGAGGCTCCTGCTTACCTTCGATGATCTGCGTGAGCGCTGTCCCTAATTGTTCTATCTGAAGTTCAGTCAGGGGATAAAATCCCCAGCCGGCAAGCTCTGGATAATTAGCCTTTATCTCCGCGGCGATCTGAGCGCCTTTGCGTGTACATTCAACAAATCTCTCGCGTCGATTATCGGGGTTCGGGACACGCCTGATAAGCCGTCGCAACTCAAGTTTGTCGATCAGGAAAACCATCGCGTTCTTATCAATGCCGAGGCTCTTGGCCAGTACGCCCTGTTGCAAGTGCCCTTCGCTGGCTGCCATCAGGATGAAGAATAGGTTTGGCTCAAGGCGATAGTTCTTCCGGCAAAACTGCGCCAGCCGACTGCGACAAATCCTCGATACCAGAAAGAGCCGAAACATCACAGAAAAAGAAAGGCCGGGGATCAGATTGAGAGGGTTTGAAGGAGGGTTCGTCGATGCTGGCAGACGCGCGCCGTCTCACGTCCCCCGGAGAACCCCAATCTTCTGTCAGGTTTTCCTTAGCTCCAGATTTCCCGAAGTTGCTTGGCTGTTTCGTCATGGAAAATCCTACATTGTGCGACCTCCTTGCCGGACGTTCGCGGTGGGCAGGAGGGTTGGAGTCGCGCGGAGCTCACGACCGGGGAGGGCGGTTGGCGACAGGTCGGCCTTTCCTGTCGCAGCTTTGCCCACTTACAAGCCGCACGCAATAATCCATAACTATGGAAGCATGCAAACTTCCTACAATCACTATAGGACGAGGCTACCGCAGGTCAAGACAAACCTCACGTTGTTTGCTATTTTTGTCGCCGTTTCCCGAATCGAAACCGAATGTCACGGCGCCGATTAGTTCCGTATCTCGGAATTCCGACTGAATTACGGGCGACATCGGAACCCGCTCCCTCAAACTAACCTACGTGAGATGCCGTCACCGCCATCTGCGCGGTATCATGTGGGAGGTAGTTCTAGGAACCACGTCATGATCAACGGTAAACGGGTCGCGGTCGTCATGCCGGCCTACAATGCGGAGCTAACGCTGGAGAAGACGGTGCGGGAGATCCCCGACCTCGTCGACATCCGCATCCTGGTGGACGACTACAGCAAAGACAAGACCGTGGAGGTGGCCAAAAAGCTTGGGCTACTGGTCTTCGTCCACGACAAGAACTACGGCTATGGCCGCAACCAGCAGACCTGCTATCGCGAGGCCCTGGCCGCCGGCGCCGACGTGGTCATCATGGTGCACCCCGACTACCAGTACACGCCGCTGCTGATTACGGCCATGGCCAGCATGGTGGCCTACGATGTTTACGATGTGGTGCTGGGTTCGCGCATCATCGGCGGTCAGGCCCTGCGCGGCGGCATGCCGGTGTACAAATACATCTCCAACCGCTTTCTCACCGCCTTTGAGAATATGTTTCTGGGCGTCAAGCTCTCCGAGTATCACACCGGCTATCGCGCCTTCAGCAGCCAGGTCCTGACCAAGCTGCCGCTGATGGAGAACTCGCCAGACTTCGTCTTCGACAATCAGATGCTGGCGCAATGCGTGCAGTTCGGCTTCCGAATCGGCGAGGTATCGTGTCCCACCAAGTACTTTGCCGAGGCATCCTCCATCAATTTTCGACGCAGCGTGAAATACGGCCTCGGCGTGCTGGGGACGTCGGTCCAGTTCAAACTGCACAACTGGGGAGTAATGCGTCTGCCCCGCTTCAGTCCCGAAGGACGAAAGCTGGAACTGGATCCTGCCATGAATGTGAAGGCATCGCCGATGGTCAGCAGTTGAGCAGCCGAATCGCGCTCACGCCACGGCTGCGAAAGACTCACTACCGCTGCCGCCCGGCCCTTTCCTGCTGAAGACCAGTTCCCTCCCCACTCTTGCGATGGTGTATTGCTGCGAACATTCCGGACACAGCCAGTAGCAGTAATCGGCGAGGCGATCTACCTTCCACATCATCTCGGCAGATTCCACTGACGGCGGCAGCAGGAAGAGTCGTCCTTTGCTTAAGTGACGGAACTGACGATTGCATTTTGGATTAGAACACTTGGCCACCATCGCAACCTCCTACTCTCCTTGTGGCTTGTTCAGCTTGCATCGGACCGCCTCACGGTCCGGATGGCTCGGGGTATAACGACCGCGGCCGGCGGGCGCCGTCGGCCATGTACGCTATGGGTTAGACGGGCAATCTCGTCTAGTAGCACCCTTGGACTTTGGCCTTTGTCCACGCAACCGTTCACGCAGGCAAAAACTTCCTGTGGAACGATGCTCGCCGAAACCAGAATGATGGGCACACCTGGCTTGCGCCGCCTCATTTCCCGTGCCACCATGCCGCCGTCAATTCCTGGCATGGCGTAGTCAAGCAGTACCAGGTCGATGCCGGCAGAATAGGACGCAAAAATGTGTAGAGCTTGCTCGCCGTCACATGCGTTCAGAACGTCATAGCCAGCGCCTTGCAGAATCGCCTGACGGGCATAAAGAATTGCCACCTCATCATCGACGGACAAAAGGCAGCACGCGCAGCTACTCGGAATGTGGGTCTGTAAGCCTCTGTGCAGACGGCCCATGCTGGTAACCCCACTTTGTGGCGACTATTTTACAGAATAAAGCCAGCCGTTGTCTGCTCGCTATTAGACCTAATGCAAAGAAAATATGGATTTGTTCCCGTTTGGGGTCCAGATGTCCGCATCCGGAAAAGGTTGCCGGATTCCAGCTGCCTGGTTGTTGCAGTCGCCGCCCTGACCCGGCGCGACAATTCGGCCATCCCCCAAACATCCTCGCCCTTGACTTGAAGTGTTACATTCTCACCTTGATGCTATCGCACTAGGGGATGCCGCTTTGCCCAGCCTTTCGTGGTTGTTGCTCAAGATTCCCGACGAATTCAAGCCGTGGGCGGCAATCGGCATTGGGGCGCTGATGTTGGTGATCCTCGTGCTGTTTCACGGCGTCGGTCTACATCGCATTCTGGTGCACTTCAAGCGGACCGAGATGCGTCTGCAAATGGGCCGCCCGCATCGGGTCAGGGCTGGATTCCTGTTCGGCACGTCCGTTTTTTTCATGCTTTGTCTGCATATCGCCGAGATCACGGCTTGGGCCTTCGGGCTCATGTGGCTGGGTCTCATCCTGCGCCCCAATGACGCGATTTACTTCTGCGCCAACGCCTACACTACGCTCGGCTATGGCACGGTCGATTTGGATCCACAATGGCGGAACATCAGCCCCATCATCGCTATTTCCGGGTTGTTTACCTTCGCCTGGACCACCAGCTCGCTGGTCAGCGTCGTGGCCAACCATCTTCGGCTGGTGGGACAACTGGAGGAGGAACGGCTGCAACAGTTGAATATGCGCGCAACCGCACGTAAAACAGCGTGGGATGTCCTCGCCAAGGAAAAAGATCTGGAACACGCCGGTCGCCTGGAAGCAAGCAAGCGCGCAGCCAGCGCATCGTTCTTCGAACGGTGGCGCATTCGTAGAGAAGAGAAGCATCACGAAAAGCAAATGCGGAAATCAGCCGTCGCCGAGATGAAAAGCATTCTTCAGAAAGAACACAGTGACGAGGACGGGCTGGGACACGTGGACTCTCCGGGCAACTCGGAGGGTCGCAAGTGAGCGAAGACGCGCCGATCCGGAGCCCCTGGAATCTGTTTCAGAGCGCACGCCCGTTCAATGGGCCGCGGGCACTCCGCGATGCTCTGGCTGGCTTTCAACTGGCGGCCATGAACATCCCGCAAGCTCTCGGTTACACCAAAATCGCCGGCACACCGGTGGTCACGGGATTCTACACGCTGCTACTGCCCCCGCTGGCCTTCGCCGCGTTTGGCTCGTCGCGTTACCTGGTAGTTGCAGCCGACTCCGCCACCGCGGCCATTCTTTCCGGAGGACTCATCGGCATGGCGCCGCTGGGCAGCGCCCGTTATGTAGAGCTGGCCAGCCTGGTCGCGCTATTGACGGCTTTGTTTCTGCTGGCCGCGCGGCTGCTCAAGCTCGGCTTTCTGGCCGACTTCCTCTCGCAAACTGTCCTCATCGGCTTCCTTACCGGCGTGGGATTTCAAGTCGGCATTGCTGTGTTGGGCGAGATGCTGGGTCTGGAAACCACTTCGCACCGGACAATCCTTCAACTTCGAGACGTGCTGCACAATTTGCCGCGAGCGCATCTTCCCACGGTCGCGGTATCCGCCGTCGTCGTGCTCGGGGTCCTGTCGCTCATACGGCTGTTCCCAAAGTTTCCGGGACCGCTTCTCGCCGTAGTGGCTGCCATCTCCGCCAGCCGGATCTGGAACTTCGCCGCTCACGGCATCACCATCATTGGACCAGTGGCCGGCGGTCTGCCACATTTGGGACTGCCTCACGCCAGCAGCAAGGAACTGCAATCGCTGATCGGCATTGCCGCGTCGTGCTTCGTCATGATCGTCGCGCAAAGCGCCGCCACCGCCCGCTTCTACGCTCAACGTCATCACCAGTCGCTGGATGAGGACTCGGACCTGGTGGGATTGTCCGCAGCCAATGCCGCCGCCGCCATCAGCGGAACGTTCGTCGTCAATGGCAGCCCCACCCAGACCACGATGGTGGAACGCTCCGGCGGTCGCAGCCAACTGGCGCAGATATCCACCGCCATCGTGGTTGCGCTGGTGCTGCTCTTCCTGACCAAACCGTTGCAGTACTTGCCGCGCTGCGTGCTGGGCGCAATCGTCTTCATCATCGCCATCAAGCTCATCGACTTGCGCAAGCTGGCCAGCATTCGCCGCGAGAGCCCCGGGGAGTACTGGCTGGCGGTAACCACCGCCGTAGTCGTCGTGGGCGTGGGCGTCGAGCAAGGCATCATTCTGGCGATGGTGCTCTCACTGCTGCGCATAGTGCGCCACAGCTATCACCCCCACACGGGAGTGCTGGTGGCCGATGCCGACACGACCTGGCGCATGAGCCCTCCGGGTGCCGGCACCATGACCCTGCCCGGTTTGGCCATCTATCGCTTCGGCGCGCCTCTCTTCTACGCCAACGCCGGGCGATTTACGGAAGAGATTCGTGCAATCGTCGGACCCGCGCCCTCATCGGTGCGCTGGCTGGTGGTCGATGCCGAAGCGATCACCAACATCGATTACACCGCCGCGCGCATGCTCCGCGACCTTCACCAGGGACTGTCCGACGCAGGCGTGACGCTGGCCTTCGCGCGGGTTTCGGCCTATCTGCAAGCCGACTTCGACCGCCACCAGATCACTGAAGTCATTGGCGCGGAAATGATCTTTGCTCATTTGCATGACGCGATAAACGCCTTCCTGAAATTCCAAAGAGACTCTGGGAACACGTCGGTGGGTGAAGACATCGGCCCAAGGCAACTGCCGCACTGAGAGGACAATCGTGACGCCCTGGCGTCGCCGCGTTTTGAAGGGGCGCAGCTTCAGCTGCACCGTTATAAGCCCCTTATTTATTCTTGTCATCACGAGGAGGCCTTCAGGCCGACGAGGGATCTGCTTTTCTTCTTGCCCACCCAGAGTGCATCAGCGCATTGTTGCTACCTTCCATACTCCAACACATCGACGCCGGCGAACTTTTGCACCCCAGGCACTCCATAAATCGACTGCAACTTCTCCATGATCGCGCTGCTCATAAGCCGTCACCAGCAACCACAACCCATACATGACGAAAACCATGCGGATCGCTGTCCACCGCCTCGAGCAGGTCGCGAACATCTTCGCCACCGTCGTAGTATCCCGGCGCAAAGACATGCAGAGCAGGCGCACTCGCGCCATAGCGTCCGCGGTAATAGTCCAGCATCACGCGGCTGTAGAAGGGAAAGAAAGCCACGGCATCGCCGGGCGCCGCGGAACTCAGCACTGCATTGCAGGCTCCGCGCCAGTCCTCACGCGGCTTCTGGTATTCCTTGGTGATCGCCGTCTGCGACATCCCACAGAGTAGGGCCGTCAGCACCAGGCCGATTCCCCATTTGCGCAAGATATCCACGCCCAGCGCCGCCAGCAGAATCGTCGCCGGCAGAGAGAAGATAAGGTAGCGTTGCAGAAACATAGGCTGGCGCAGCGAAATCAAGGCAAGGATCACTGCCGGCAGCGCAGCCCACACTACGATCAGCATTCCCCGCCAGAAAACGTTGGCCTCCGCCCGTCGGCTCCGCCACACCGCAACCGCACCCGCGATCCACAGCACCCCGGCCACGACAGCTTTCGCGCCTGCACCACCGAAGAACATCGCCAGATGCCAGAACTCCTTCGGACTCGCTCGCGGCATCCACAGGAAATGCAAATTCTCCGGCGAGGCACGGAAGACATACGTCAGGCCGGGAATCGCGAGCAGAAAAATCGCTGCGCCGCCCGTAATCAGCCGCTGCCACGGAATAGGCGGCGCCTTGAACAACACCGACACCGCCTGCGCCACCAACACCAGTGCAGCGAAGTCATGACTGTAGAACGCAAGAATCCCGAACAGCGTCCATAGCAGCCAATCCCGCGGATGGTCCTCTTCCACGGCGCGCACGAAATAGTACGTCGACAGCAGCACCAGCAGAATCGCCAGCGTATAGCTGCGGGCTTCCTGGGAGTAGTACACACCGCTGGGGTTGAAGGCCATGAGCGCCGCGGCGGCTAACGCCGGCGCTGCGCCCATAAACTGCCGCGCGAGCAGGTACAGCAAGGGTATCGACGCGATCCCAAACACCGCCGACGGCAGACGCAGCCATGCCTCGCTATCGCCCAGCTGAATCCAGGCGCGCATCAGCAGAAAGTAAATTGTCTGGAGATTGGCTTCGCCATGCCACCATACCCACGCGAAGTGCTGCCACGAAGCGCGCGCCAGCGCGACGGTTGCGCCTTCATCCAGCCACAGGCTCTTGCTGCCCAGGTGCGACAGCCGCAGCCACGCTCCTGCGATCGTAAGCAGCGCGAGAAGAACAGCAGCCTGTATGCGCGAGGTTCCGCCGAGTGTCGGCGGCGGATCGGTGAGGGCAGGCTCGCGGGCTGCGGGCATAGCAGTAAATGTAGCAGCTATGATCAAGTGCCAATCGATGTGTTTTGTGTGAGCGCGTCTTCAGGGGCTGCGGAAAATGTCCGCTTTGAACGCTTTGTGCCAGGGCAGACTTTTATAGGTCCCTGAAAAAGTCCGCTTTGGAGTGCTTTGTAATAGGGCATGACTTCAGTCGTGCCAAAAGCGCCCCCTTAAAGAACTTGAGCCGGCTTCAGCCGGCGGCACAACATGTCGGCTTCGCACCAGGGCGCGCCTTCAGACCTGACAAAGTTGGCTCAGCTTTAGCCGCTACGGTAATTCATTTCTCCGCCGCGGCCAGCAGAACGCACAACGCGACGCCCTCGGCCGCCAGTGCCACCTCAGACAGCCCAGGAAATGTGGGAGCAATGCGAAGCGTGCGGTCGTTGGGATCTTTTCCGTACGGGTAAACTGCCCCGGCAGGCGTGAGCTCGACGCCGGCGTCTTTGGCCAGCGCCACTACGCGCCGGCCACAACCCTGAGGAACATCAAGCGCGATAAAGTAACCGCCTTTCGGCCGATTCCAGGTTACGCCAGGGACACCGCTCAGCTTCTCATCGAAGACGTCCAGCACCTTTTGGAATTTCGGCGCGAGCAGAGCGCGATGCTTGTCCATCAGCTGGTGAATTCCCGCCTCATCCTTCAGGAAGCGCACATGACGCAACTGGTTGACCTTGTCCGGGCCAATCGTCCGCGGGACGAATCGCGCCAGCAGCCACTTTACGTTTTCCGCCGAGGAGGCAAACAGCGCCAGACCCGCGCCCGCTAGCGTAATCTTCGACGTCGATGCAAAGACGAAGGCGCGGTTGGGATGTCCATGACGCGCGCTCAGCTCGAGGATATTGGCGATTTCAATACGTTCGCTGGTCAGGTGATGCACTGCGTAGGCATTGTCCCAGTAGATCCGGAAATCCGGGGCCGCGGCCGGCATCGCTGCCAGGCGCTCGATGACTGCATCCGAATACACCGTTCCCGTCGGGTTGCTGTACTTGGGAACACACCACATGCCTTTGATAGACGCATCCTGCGCTACCAGTCGCTCCACTTCGTCCATGTCCGGACCGTCATCGTTGAGCGGCACGCTAATCATGCGGATTCCGTAATCTTCGCAAATCCTGAAGTGCCGATCGTAGCCGGGAACGGGACACAAAAACGCAATCTCGCCCTGTTGGGACCAGGGCGCGGCGCTGTCGCACGTTCCTTTCAGCAGCGAGTAGACAACGGCATCGTGCATCAGTGCGAGGCTGGAGTTGTTTCCCGCGATCACTTGCTCCGGCGGCGCTCCCAAAATTCCCGAGAACAGTCTGCGCACTTCCGGAATGCCTTGCACCCCGAAGTAGTTGCGGCAATCGGTTCCGTCATCGGCAACATAGTCGGTCACACCGGGCAGAGCCAGCAGTTCCGAACTCAAATCCAATTGCTCTGGCGAGGGCTTGCCTCGCGTCAGGTTCAGCCGCAGGCCTTTGGCTTTGAAGGCCTCGTAGCTCTCCTGAATTTGCCGGCTCGATAAGACAATGTTGGGAGAACGAAGCTGGGCGACGTCTGTCATTTTGAAAGGTCAGTATCCTTTGTCAGGTGTGCGCGCCCACAGCGTATCACGATTGCGCAATTTCATTAGCGCCGATCGCTGTGGAAATACCGGCCGAAATAACTGAAGCTCGGCGCACAACAAATTGTCTTGGTTTGTGTCAGGGCACGACTTTCAGTCGTGCCGTAAAGCGGGAAGACGACCATCGGGCTTTTAGCCCCTGCAAAATGCACTCAGGGGCTAAAGCCCGAGTTCCCTTGCGAGCGATCGGCACGGCTGAAGAGTGTGCGTGAGAACCGTGTCGTCCCTGGGGGACTCAGATACTTTTCCCACTAAACCCAGCACTCCGCTTCGCTACGTGCTGGGCTATCATGATTCCGCGCCTGCGGCGCTCCGGATTTCGGGCTCTTACTCCACTGCTCGGCACGAAAACTATTGTCACGGACGCCTGTCGGCGTGCTCACCGAATCGAAATTCAGCACACCGCGCTATCCGATTCATCGCGCCCGCGCCAGCACCAAAGTCACATCGTCGGGCTGCTCGCCGCCGGCAATCCAATCGGCAACCGCCGTGGTCACAATGTCGCTGATTCGCGCCAGGGGCTGGTCGCGATGCTGCAAAATCAGTTCGATGAGCCGCTCCTCGCCAAACTCTCCGAACTCATTCTCCGGCTCTGTAATGCCATCGCTGTAGGCCACAAAAATGTCGCCCGGCTGCATGGCTACTGCGCTTTCCTCGTAAGTCACGTCGTCGAACAGCCCAACCACCGTACCGGAAGTTTCCAATCGGCGAACGTTTCCGTCGCCGCTCAGCACCAGCGGAGGCAGATGCCCCGCGTTGGAGTAGGTGAGCACGCGCGATCCAGCGTCGTAGCATCCCAGAAACATGGTCGCGTATTTTGCCGCCGGCGTGCTGCGAAACAGTTGGTAGTTCAAGGTAGACATCAGCAGCGCCGGGGAAAGTTCGGTGTGGCAATTTCCGTTGCCGCCGGTTGCGGTGAGGACCGCGCTCTCCGGGACTCCAGCGCCCGCGGCCACCGAGGCCAGCGTCCGCTCCGGTTCCAGCGAGTAAGCGCGCACGAAGGCGTGCACCGTCGCCATCAGCAGCGCGGCCGAGATGCCCTTGCCGCTGATATCGCCCACGGCCAGCACCAGCCGGTCTTCGCTCAGCGGAATAAAATCGTAGTAGTCGCCGCTCACCGTGCGCGCCGGCCGGCACACGCCATGCACTTCCAGCCCCAGCAGGCCGCTCAGGTCGTCCGGGTAAAGCAGCTCCTGCACCTCATGAGCGATGGCCAGTTCACCCTCCATCCGCTGCTTTTCCTTCTGCTCGGCAATCAGGTTGGACAGCGACTGCGTCATGGAGTTAAATGACTGCTCCAGCGCGGCCATCTGATCGCTGGTGCGGAGCTGAATCCGATGCTGAAGTTCGCCGCGATTGACGTACTGGGTCGCGGTGTACAGCTCGGCCACCGACTTTGTCATGCTGCGCGTCAGACGGACGCCGATAAACAGCGCGATCAGCTCGATGACACCGAAGACAATCGCGATCGCGAACAGCAAGTCACGAAAGATGCCGGCGTTTTCGCCCAGGGTGCTGAACAGCGTGGCATAGATCCTTGACGGACGGGTGTCGACCACAAGCAGACCGTTGTACGCCTTACCGCTCTCCCAATCGGTAACATTAAGCCTGGTGGCAAAAGGAAACTCCACGTCCAGGGTGTTGGTGGGCGGCGGAACGCTGCCGGCCTGAACGCGCTTCGGTCCGGTGGCCGCGTTCCGCGAAAGATCGATCGTCAAGGCCTTGCCACCGGCCTTCGTAGTCACCGACATGCGGTCTTTGTAAGCGGCCGGTTGACCGCCGGCTATAACACTCGGGTTGGTACTCGTTTCCTCATCCGGCGGAAACAGGGTTATTTCTCCCAACTCGGAGGTTGCGTGGCGCAACAGCTCCGCGGTGATGGGCAGATTGGAGATCACCGTCAGATGATGCTGACCATCGTCCACTCGCCTGACCGAGCGCAGGTGCAGCCGGCTGTTCTCCAGCACGAAGCCGGCAAAATCTCCCGATAGCGGGGGCGAAGCTTTGATCGGCGACATCGTGGCCTGCGCCGGCTCAGCCAGCACGAAGGCTTTCTCACCCTCCCAAACGCTCACCGAGCGGTGACGGAAATTCTCGTCCGACGCGCTGGCAATCTCGCCTGCCAGTTGCTGATTCAACTTGCCATCTCTGGCGAGACTGCGAAACTGCGTCGCCAGCGAACGATTGGTGGCTTCCAGGTGCTGCAACTCCGATTGCAGGTCGGACATCGCCGCGTAGGTAGCGAACTGTCCGGCGAAAAGATATGCGGCTACCAGCGCCCCGGCCACCAGCAGAATCAGCGGAATCACGCCGATGAAAACATAGGTGACGATGAGCCGGTTGCGCAGCCGCCACAACAGCTTTCGCCGCGCCCAGCGCAAGCTCATCAGGAGCGCAAAGAGAATAACCAGCAAGCTGGTGAAGCTGGCCCAGCCGCTCAGAATGCTTCCCGGAGCAGGGCGAAAGATCGCCTCCAACATCTTCAGGAGGATTGCCAGATAGGCGAACCAGAGCGTGGTCTTCCCCAGCTTCGATCTGGGGCGCAACACGCGCCGCAGGAAGGCGCGCACGTCGCTGGATGTGGGAAGTTGCATTGCCATAAAAGAAGCTATCAGCTTTCAGCCGTCAGCTAGCCATGACGCGCGTTAAGACGTTCTATTAAGACATCGCCTGAACTCCAAGTTCAGAACCACCCGATCTTTCCTCTGAACGGGTTCGTCTACAGTCAATAGCCCCTGGATCTCTTGCCTCCCGACCTTTACCAGATTTCATCTAGCAGGTAGGTCTCCTGCCGGTGCCGGTCTCTGCCTCTTTTCCGCTATCGCAGCAGCGACGAGTAACAGCACATTCAAGATGTAAAGCGAAATGTAGCTGTTCTTCTTAGCAATCTCTACCGGCGAAAACCCTACCATGCCTGCCACGGTGAGGCCATAAAGTAGCGATAGCACGCAAAACAATGACGCGCCCCAGCGGAGTCGCCAAAATGCAACGAGCTGGACGGGAAACGCCAACACAGGCAACCCGAAGAGCCCAAACGTGACCAAATCGTTAAATCCAAAAACCAGGAGGCCGCCTAGTTTCGAGATAGAAAGATAAGCAGCTAGAAGAGTCGAGATTATCAAAATTATTCTTGAGACCATTGGCATTTGTATTCGGCCTGGGTCGAGAAATACCAGTTTATGAGACGCCCCGCCGATGCATTGGCCGACCTAACGGCATTGCAAAGCTGTTGTACGCTTGACACGTACCCTCTTGACTCTTAACTTTAAGCACATAGCCGCCAGCGAGGCCAGTTATGGACATGATACCTCTCAAACCAGAACGCAAGGCGCAACTCGAGGAGTATGCCCAGCGTCACGGACAGGACCCTGCCAGTGCGCTCGACGAAGCGCTAGCGGCTTATCTGGAATGGGAGCGCCAGGATTTCGACGAGGCGGTCGAAGGCATACGCCGGGGTCATGAGGATGTGAAGACAGGACGCACTCGTCCCGCCGCCGATTTCCTTTCCGCAATGCGCCGGAAACATGACATTCCGCGTTGAAATTTCGGCCCAGGCCGAGAGTGACGCTGAAGACATCCTGGAGTGGCTGATTTCCCAGCACGCCGGCGAAACTGGGATTCAGTGGTTTATCGCTCTGGAAGACGCGATCGCGTCTCTTGCAACATTCCCAGAGCGATGTTCGCTCGCCCCCGAAAGTGTGCGGTTTCCCTTTGAAGTGCGCCAACTTCTCTATGGTCGCAAGCCGCGTGTATCGGATTCTCTTCACTATCGAGGGACAGACCGTGAACGTCCTTCACATTCGCCACGGTCGCCGCAAGCCTATCCTCGGAGAATGAGTTGTTCTTGGTACTAGCTGACGGCTGATAGCTGACGGCTGACAGCTCTTTGCTAGAATCCCACTGGGCGCACCACCCTGCATCTTTCGTCGCGCCGCAGAATCAAACGAATCCCTATGCCAGACAACATTCGTAACGTCATCATCATCGGCTCCGGCTGCTCCGGCCTGACCGCGGCCATTTATGCCGCGCGTGCCAACCTCGCCCCGCTGGTCATCGACGGCCACGAGCCCGGCGGCCAGCTCGCCATCACCACCCTGGTGGAAAATTTCCCTGGCTTTCCCGAAGGCATCCAGGGGCCCGAGCTCATCGACAACATGCGCATGCAGGCCACGCGCTTCGGCGCCGAGTTCCTCGCCGGCCACGTGGTAAGCCTCGATCTCAGCCGCAAAGCTCGCCGACGGCAGCAAGAAGCCTCTCGAAGTCAACCTCGGCCGAGACACTCTGCTGACCCGCACCCTCATCATCGCCAGTGGTGCTTCGGCGCGCTGGCTCGGGCTGCCCAACGAGCAGGCGCTCATCGGCCACGGCGTCTCGTCATGCGCCACCTGCGACGGCTTTTTCTTCTCCGGCAAGGAGATCGCCGTCATCGGCGGCGGCGATTCCGCGATGGAAGAGGCGTTGTTCCTCACCCGCTTCGCCAGCAAGGTCACCCTGATTCACCGGCGCGGCGAGTTTCGAGCGTCGAAAATCATGCTCGACCGCGCTCGCAAGAACGACAAAATCGAGTTCCTCACCGACACCGTGGTCGACGACGTGATGGACGCCAACAAGAAAGAAGTGACCGGGCTGCGCCTGCGCAACCTCAAGACTGGCGAGCAGTGGGACCTGCCGGCCAGCGCCATGTTTCTCGGCATCGGACACACCCCCAATGCGCACTTCGTCGGCGACCAACTCTCCCGCGATGGCGATGGCTATCTGATTCCCGAGGGCTACGTCTGCTCGCGCGCCCCCGGAGTTTTCATCAGTGGCGACGTTGCCGACCGCCATTATCGCCAGGCCGTCACCGCTGCCGGCACCGGCTGCATGGCTGCGCTGGAAGCCGAAAAATACCTGGAAGAAATTGGCAAATAAGTAGCAAGTGAGGAGCGCCCTCGATTGCGGTTTGCCCAGTCAAAAAATCTTTGGCTATGTCGCAAATCAGGTCTCCCGATTTTGCAAGAATCCTGATATTATTCGCTCAATAGCGCCATGATTCGAACCGCCGCCTCGTCTGTCGCTCAGTCCGTCGCCATCTTGCTCTGCGCTTGGTGCTGCTACTATCTCGCCATTTATCTCGTCGAGAAGCACTCATTCGACATAGGTCCGCTGTTCATCCTGCTGCTCTATTTGCTGCCCATCGGCGTGGCGGCGCTGCGCCGGCACAATGCCTTGCTGGACATCATGGTGTTAGACCTTTGGCTGGGCTGGACGCTGATTGGCTGGCTCGTCGCCCTGGTCTGGGCCTGCGACACCGACGTGGAAGTCGCGCTCGAATGAGCGCCATCGTCGTTGCTCCTCGATTCAATTGTTGTGCCAAGTGAATAATCCTGACTTCGCTCGCGCCGAAGAAGCAGCGCAGTTCGTTCTCGCGCAATGCAGTGTCAAGCCGCGCATCGGCGTGGTTCTTGGCTCGGGTCTCAGCGCCTTCGCCGATGAACTCCGGGACGCCGAGGCCATCCCCTTCGAGAAGATCCCCCACTTCCCCAAGAGCACCGCTCCCGGACACGCAGGCCAGCTCGTCATCGGCAGCCTCGACGATCTTCCCCTTGGCCGTGATGCAGGGCCGCGTGCATCTGTACGAAGGCTACTCGGCGAATGAAGTCGCGTTCCCGGTACGCGTGTTGGCACGCATGGGGGCGCGCGCAATCGTGCTGACCAACGCTGCCGGCGGCATCAATCCGCAATATGGCAAGGGCGCACTGGTGGTGGTGCGCGATCACATCAACCTGCAGGGCCAGAACCCGCTCATCGGCCCGAACGACGATCGCCTTGGGCTGCGCCACCCTGACATGACCGACGGCTACAACGCACTGCTCCGTCAATTCGCGTTGCAGGAGTCAAAACTCGGCGAGGAGATCTTCGAAGGCGTCTACGCCGCGGTCACCGGGCCGAGCTTCGAAACGCCGGCGGAGATTCGTTTCTTGCGAATGATTGGCGCCGATCTGGTTGGCATGTCCACGGTACCGGAGGTCATCGCCGCGCGCCACATGGGAATTGAGGTGCTGGCCATCTCCTGCGTGACTAATATGGCCGCCGGCATCACCGGCGAGAAAATCACGCATGAGGAAGTTATGGAGACCGGCGACCGCGTCCGCGCAAGATTTCTCGCGCTGCTGCGTAGGGTGCTGCCGAAGATCGATCGGTGGTTGCAGGAGCAGCCTTAGTTAGATCTGGCTGGGTGCCCCGTTCTAGCCTTCTTTTGGCTAGGGCGGGGCTTTTCGCTGCTGTGTCATCCCGAGTGCAGCGAAGCGGAGTCGAGGGACCCCTATTGTTGACGAGATTCGTGCCGCCGCTGCGCGGCTCGCCTTGAAACTCGCGGTTGACCGCGGGCTTACGCCCACGGCTAACGCAAATTCCGCCGCTTCGCGGCTGGCTTGATTGCTAGTTGCTAACTGCTAATCGCTTTCTTCTCGCGAAATACCCATACACCGGCACTCCCACTGCAATCACCACTACGCCCCACGCCGAGTTTCGTATGTTCTCCGTGAAGGTGTAGCACAGCAGCACGGCCGCTGCTGCGATGAACATCGCCGGGACCACCGGATATCCCCACGCGCTGTAGGGTCGAGGTGCATCGGGCTCTTTTCTGCGCAGTACGAACACCGTACTGGCCGATATCATGTAGAAGAGCCATTCCGCAAAGATGGCGAGCGAAAACAGCTGCCGGAAGCTTCCCGCAAACAGCAGTAGGGCGACGGACAGCAGCAACTGCACGATCAGCGCGACCGATGGCGTGTGAAACCGCGGATGCACTTGGGCCATCGCCTTGAAGAAGTAGCCATCGCGCGCCATGGCGAAGGGCACGCGCGCGCCGCTCATGATGGTGCCGTTCAGCGAGACCAGGATCGACAGCGCCATCCCCGCTGAGACAATCGCTGCTCCCCAGGCGCCCACCGCAATGGCTGTCGCGTCGGATGCCGGCCGCTCGGATGCGGCAATGCCGGCTGCGGGAAGCACATACTGGACGGCAGCGTTGGTCAACATGTAAAGCGCGGCAACCACAGCTACGCCGACGATCAACGCGATCGGAATCGCGTGCCCGGGATTGCGAATCTCGCCGCTCACCATGTTCAGATCGTTCCATCCGTCATAGGCCCACAGCGCGGCGATCAGCGCTGCCATAAATCCTGCGAACCCGCCGGTTGCGCCGCCGAAAGTGGTCGCGAAGTTTCGCCACGTCCCGCTGGAAGCGGTGAACGCCAGCAGCGCCACGGCGACGATGATGACAATTTTCAGCAGAGTAAACACCACCTGAAAGTCGCCCGCCCGCTTGATGCCGATATAGTTCAGCCCGGTCATGAGCGCCGCTGCGGCAATCGCTACCACTTGTCCGTAGGTGATTGTCAGCGGTTTCGCGAGCGCAGTCTGATTGAGAAAGCTGAGCTCTGGGAACGTTCCCAGAATTCGCACCAGCCCGGTGGTGAGCGTCGCAATCGACGCAGGTTTGGCCAGGGCGAACCACGTCCAGGCGTACAGAAATCCGGGCAGTGGGCCATAGGCATCGCGAATGTAGACGTACTCGCCGCCGGCGTGCGGCTTCATCGCGCCCAGTTCGGCATAAGTGATTGCGCCGGCCAGCGACAACGCGCCGCCCACCATCCAGGCCAGATACACCAGCCGCGCCGAGCCCACCGCCTGCATCATCTCTGCCGGAACAAGAAAAATTCCGCTGCCGATAATTGTGCCCACAACGATAGCGCTGGCGTGGCTGACGCCAAGTTCGCGATGGAGGGTGGGAGGAGCCTTAGGTGGATCCGGCATGAGATCTAACCGAGTTTAGCGGACTGCATAGCTGACCGCTCGAGTGGTGCGGACATGTTGGGTGGATCGCTGCTTGTGCAGTGGCTTAACTTTCCAGCTTTAGCCCCTGGCCCCCACTTTCCGCCAAATCCCTCAAATCGCCGCACAGTGGGCAAACAGGCCCATTCGCAGCCCCACAATTGCGGCGCCGTTGCCGATACGAGAAAATATTAAGTTTACATATCCTTCATGAAACGGACTGATAGAACATGCCAACTGATAAGAGTAAGCCCGCTGCAGACGAAATCGCTCCGGCAAAAGGCAAGCTGGGAATCATGATTCCCGGCATGGGCGCAGTCGCGACCACGTTTGTCGCGGGCGTCGAAGCTGTACGCAAAGGTATCTCCCACCCCATCGGATCGCTGACCCAGATGGGCACCATTCGCCTCGGCAAGCGCACCGATGGCCGTTCGCCCAAAATCAAAGACTTCGTTCCTCTCGCGGGCCTCAACGACCTTGTCTTCACCGGCTGGGACATCTTCGAGGACGACATGTACGCCGCCGCCGGCAAAGCGGGCGTACTCGAGCGCTCTCTGCTGGAGCAAGTGAAGCCGTTCCTCTCATCCATCAAGCCGCGCAAGGCCGTCTTCGATCACAACTACGTCAAGAATCTCAACGGCCCCAACGTCAAGAAGGGCAAGAACAAGATGGAGCTTGCCGAGCAACTGCGCGACGACATCCGCGACTTCAAGAAGTCCAGCGGCGCCGATCGCCTGGTCATGATCTGGTGCGGCTCGACTGAGACCTTCATCGAAGCCGGCCCTGCGCACCAATCCGTCGCGGCGCTCGAAAAAGCTATGCACGCCAATGACGAGAACATCGCGCCCTCGATGGTCTACGCCTACGCCGCGCTCAAGGAAGGCGTCCCGTTCGCCAACGGCGCACCGAATCTCACCGTCGACATCAAAGCTATGCAGGAACTCTCGAAGCAGATGGAAGCGCCCATCTGCGGCAAGGATTACAAAACCGGGCAGACGCTGATCAAGACCATCCTCGCGCCCGGCTTCAAGGCTCGCATGATCGGCCTTGCCGGCTGGTTCTCCACCAACATTCTCGGCAACCGCGACGGCGAAGTGCTCGATGATCCCGGGTCATTCAAGACCAAGGAAGAATCAAAGCTGTCCGTGCTGGAGCACATCCTCCAGCCCGAGCTCTACCCCGAGCTTTACGGCAACATCTGCCACAAGGTCCGTATTAACTATTACCCGCCGCGTGGTGATAACAAAGAAGGCTGGGACAACATTGATATCTTCGGCTGGCTCGGCTATCCCATGCAGATCAAGGTCGATTTCCTCTGCCGCGACTCCATCCTCGCCGCGCCCATCGTGCTCGACCTGGTGCTCTTCCTCGATCTGGCGAAACGCTCGTCAACCCTGCGCGGCATCGGCATTCAGGAGTGGCTCAGCTTCTACTTCAAGTCGCCGATGACGGCGGAGGGACTCTATCCCGAGCACGACCTGTTCATCCAGTCAATGAAGCTGAAGAACACGCTGCGCCACCTCAAGGGCGAAGGCTTGATTACGCACTTGGGGCTGGAGTATTACGACTAAGCGGCGCGCCAGGGTCAGAAAGGCGCGGGCTAGTCCGCAACCAATCCAGCTCTGTACGGGGAGCCCTCGCGCCTCGAGGTAAAGGTGCACCTATGCGAACCTTGCTTGCTGCCGCTCTAGTTTTGGGCGTGTGTCTGAGCGCGTTCGCCCAAGCGCAGCAGCATGCCACGGAGTCGGCGTCTTTAGCTAACCTCTCGCCCGCAGAACTCCTGCAATGCTTCTCTGAACTGAATAAATGCGGTGCGGCGAGCAACTGGGAGCTTGCGGATGTTCTGGGAAAGTCGAGCAACAAGGCGTTCCTCTTCTCAGAATTTCAGCGGAGTCGCGACCAGCAGCAACAACTCGGCATCATTTACGCGCTCTACCGTATCGACGATCCGGAAGTCGACGCTTTTTTCCGGAAGCTGGTCGCCGGGCGGTTCGATGACGGCGAAGATCTTTACTATCCGCTCAACTATCTCGCAAAGCGTTGCGATTCGGCGGCTCTAGGCGTTCTCAGCGGCCGTGGGAAAGGTGACTACAAGGGATATCCGGGATGTCTTCAATGGACTACAACGGTCGAACTGTTCGGCAAGTGCAAGTACAGTCCGGCCATTCCATATCTGATCCGCTCTATTAATGCGGCATGCATGAACATTGGCATCGCAGCAGTGGATGATTTACGCGCGATGTTCCCCGGCTCCCCCGATTTCAAGAATTACTCTCCGGAAGAAATTCAGCACTATTTTCGAAGCAGGGCGGCAGCTGCAAAGTGATTTCCAGCAGCGACAACGTACTGCTAGCGAATTGCTGCTGAACGCATCCGGTTTCGAACTCAAGTCCATCACGCCCGCCTCAACCATGATCCGTGTGGTGGAAGGAAAACCAGTCTGAAGCGTTGGCGCGGACGTCTGGGGAGAAAGAGTAGGGGTTTGTCGAGAACCCCTACTGGCAAATTCAACACAACCCGCCTTGTAACCTTCAGGCAGGTGGGGACTCTAATTGGGCGACGTCTCCTGTTGCCATGTATTAAGTTCTCCCTTCATCATGGCAACGGGTTTGACGGAAATCTCTCGGCCTGTGGTCTGGACACCTGGGCCGAGAGGTGCTCACCCATACCGCTTCGGTACCATTACCCCGGGAACATAAGTTACATCGAACCCGATACAAAGGGAAGAAATTCCTTGGACACATTGTCACGTGCCAGGACGCGTAGGGAGATATCCGGTTCACAGACCTATTGGTTTTCGGTTCGAAATCCGCAGTCTCGGCGTGGTCTGGGAGATCACGCCGTAATGAGATCCTACGGCGCCGGGTGTCTTGTGCTATGCGACGACAGGCTGCATTTCACCAGGGAATCCGCTAATCAGCGCGCCCCCACTCAAGCTTCTTCTGCCTGAGTGGGGATTTTGTCTACGCCCGCGCGTCGCGCCGGATCAAAGTCGAATCCAGGAAGAAGCCAACGCCAACGGCCAACGGTATGACGCCGAAGGCTGCTGCCGTCCAGGCATCGGGCTCGGCGCGGGCGATCAGCGCGAACGCGAGGGTATAGCCAATGGCGGCGGTGGTCAACAGGATGCCCGCACGCCGCGAGCGCGCTGCATGCGAAAGCTCGGGCTCCATCGGAACCGTCACGCCGCGCGCGATTGCCGCCAGGCGCTCCTCGGTGCGCAACCTGCGCACCCTGAAAAACGTGTACATTCCGGCCATCGGTATGCCGAAGACCATGATCACTGCCGCAAACCCCACAATGTTTCCGTCCATCGCTCCACTCCTTCCGGCCACGCTGCCGCGCTTGCCGTTTTGCAATTTGCTGACACTGGAAGGTACGGAGGGACAACAGGAGAAGTTCCGGAAAGTTGGGCAGTGCGACGAAGCTATCCTGACGTTCGCGGCCGACGAGTTGGCCGATACTCCCGTCCCGCAACGCGGGACGATTCAGGTCAGCCCAGGACGCAGTCCTGGGTAGCGATACAAGAAGCCGGGGTCCCGGCAAGGACGTGTGTTTGGATTGAGCGACGTTAGACGCCGTCGATATCACTTTTCCCGCGCCAGCGCTTCCGCCTTGCGAATCGCCGATTCATGCAGGTCGTACGCTGCCAGCGCTTTGCGCGCAGCTTCGCGGGCCATGCCGGTGCTCATCTTGCGTTCGGCTTCGGCAAAGGTTTCCTCTGCATCCTCGTGCGCGTTGTAGGCCTCGTCGTCGGCTTCCGCGATGCGCTTCACCGCCGCCAGCGTCTTGGCGTCAGCACTGCCAGCTGCCGCTGGCTCGTGGTCTTTGGTTTTGCGTCGTGCTTGCTTCGTATTGCCATCTTCCGCCACGACTTGGTTGTAAGCGATCTTCAGATCGTCGCTCCAGGTGAGCTTCACCTTCATCTCCAGGTCATCGAGCGCGGCCCGGGCCTTATCGGCAATCCCGCGGACCCGTTTCTTTTCCGTCAACCATTTCCATACGCCCCATTCCGTTCCTTCCGTCATGACGGCCCGGGCGTCCTCGACAGCGGAAATCTTCTTCATCACCAACCTCGCAACCCTTCATCGTAGAGTGGGAAGGCTGGATTTCGGTGTGCGCCAGCGCACCGGCCTGCCGTATCTTCCCAATTCAGGAACTTCTGCGTTCCCCTGTCTCCCCTGTTGCTCCCCAACGCTTGCCCGCATCTCTTGATACAGTAGAAGGATTCGCCGCTTTCATGCCCTCAGCTACTGACAGCGCGCCGGCCGCACAACTATGCCAAAACTGTGGGGCTGAGTTTCACCAGGGTGTCGACCGCTGTCCGGCCTGCGGCCGGATTGCCAGCACCCGCTCCGCCAGGATCGTGCTGGCGGTCACCCTGTTTCTCATCATTGCCGGCTTCGTGTTCACACAATATTTCGTCAACCTGCACCGGCAGATGGAATCCGATCTCGCCATGCGGTGGTCCGCTCGCGGTGAACAGGCTATGCAGGCCCGGCTTCCGGCAGCCGCAGCCGAGGACTATCGCAACGCACTCTCCTATGACCCCGACAACCGGCAGTATCGCCTTCGTCTCGCTCAGGCGCTACTCGCGGCCAATCGCTGGAATGAAGCGCGCGCGCATCTCATTAGTTTGTGGGAGGAAGAACCTGCCAGCGGCGAGGTAAACCTGACGCTGGCGCGATTGAACGCACAGCGGGGCGATTACCCCGACACTGTCCGCTATTACGGCAACGCCATCAACGGCGTGTGGAACGAAGAACCTCGCAAGCAACGCATTGCAACTCGTTTCGAGCTGGTGCAGTACTTGAAGCAGCAACGCAAAATCGCGCAGGCTCAGGCTGAACTAATGGCGTTGCAGGCCGAAGGCCCTCCCGATCCCGCTGATCAGCTTATGCTGGCGAATTTGTTCCTTCAGGTAAACGAGCCCGCACACGCCATTGACGCCTACAACGCAGTGTTGGCCCACGATCGCGCTAACTTTCAGGCATGGATGGGTAAAGGGCAGGCGTCGCTGGCCATCGGCGACTACCACGCCGCTGAGCAGGCGTTCGCCGATGCCGTCGATCGCGCCCCGCGCCTTGACGATGCTCGCCAGCAGCTTCAGCTGGTACGCGAGGTACTGAGGCTGGATCCGGCGATTCGGGGACTGTCTTTGGCCGAGCGCAGCAACCGCATTGCCGTGGCCTTTCTGGTCGCTCTGCAACGGTTAACCAGCTTGCGCCAGTCAACAGGGATACAGCCTGGACGAACATGACGCCCTGGCATCGGCAGCCACTACTGGAACCGTCGCGCCGAGTCCTGCTCCGGCGACTGCCAGCCTGCAAGGCCTCTACACAACCGGCCTGCAAAAGAAAGCATTCGCCACCGAGCAGGCGCTGCTCAAGAATCCCGATGCGCTCGAATCTACTGTGCAATATGTGTACGACGTGGAACGCGCGACGGCGCCGGTCTGTCCGGCAATGGATCTGACTGACAGCGCGCTGCTGATACTGGCGCAGCATGAGAGTGCGACGGCGAAATGAGCCCACAAGAGCCCATCGTCGCCAAACCCAGGGAAGTCAGCGGCATCAAGCCCGCGGTCTCGACACCCACTCGCCGCCAGTATTGGCGCAGCTTGCGCGCCATGCTTGCGCCGCAACGCTTCAGTCTGCGCGAGGAGCAATTCTTCCTGCTGCTGGCCGTGCTCATCGGCATTGGCTCCGGTCTGGCCGTGGTCTGCTTCCGCATGTGCATTGAGTTCCTGCACCTCAAGTTGCTGGGAACTGGGCTGCAACCTTCCGTGCCCCGTGTTTTTCTCGCGCCCATGCTGGCGGGCCTGGTGATTGCCGCTCTGGTGATTCGCTTTTTCCCACGCGCCCGCGGCAGCGGGGTCAACCAGACCAAAGCGGCTCTGTATATTTACGACGGCTACATTCCGATGCCCACTGTCATCGGCAAATTCATCACCAGCGCGTTGGCCATCGGCAGCGGACAATCGCTGGGCCCCGAAGATCCTGCACTACAGATCGGCGCTGGCCTGGCCTCGGCGCTGGGACGCCGCCTGAAGCTCTCTCGCGAAAAGCTGCGCTTGATCGCGCCGGTGGGAGCGGCGGCGGGATTGGCGGCTGCGTTTAATGCTCCCATCACCGCCGTGCTGTTCGTCATCGAAGAAGTCATCGGGCGTTGGACGGCAGGCATTTTAGGCGCGGTCGTGCTCTCGGCCATTTCCAGCGCGGTCGTTGCCCGCTGGTTTCTGGGCGACGAGGCCTTGTTCCGCGTCCCCGCGTATCACCTCGAACATCCCGGCGAGCTGTTGGCCTATGCCAGCCTGGGAGTGATCGGCGGCTTCGCTTCGCTCATCTTCGTCAAGTACATCGCCTTCCTGCGGCCCAAGTTGCGGCAATATCCGTCGTGGACGCAATACTTCCAACCCGCTGCCGCGGGCCTGCTGATCGGCTTTATTGGTATCAAGTTTCCCCAGGTGATGGGCGCCGGCTATACCTATATCGATCAGGCCATGCATGAGCAGTACACCTGGCAAGTTCTCGCTGCACTGGGCGCGCTGAAGATCCTGACTACAGGACTCTCGTTCAGCAGCGGCACACCCGGCGGCCTGTTCGCGCCCACGCTGTTCATGGGCGCAATGATCGGCGGTGCGGTGGGCATGGCCGAGCGCCAACTCGTTCCCTACCTCGCTATACCGGTGGGAGCGTACGCGCTGGTCGGCATGGGCACACTCTTTGCCGGGATTCTGCGCGCGCCCATGACCTCGGTGTTCATGATCCTGGAGGTCAGCGGCAATTACAGCATCATCGTCCCAGTCATTCTCTCCAACGCCATCGCGTACTTTATCTCGCGAACCTTTCAGCCAACTCCGATCTTCGATCTGCTATCGCGTCAGGACGGACTTGACTTGCCCTCGCTCGAAGAGGAGCGCGAGGTTCCCTTGCTGCGCGTGGAAGATGCCATGCGTCCCCCCGTGGGGCAGATTCTTACCGGCAACCTGACTCTGGCCGAAGCGCAGGAGCACGTACAGGGCTCGGCGCAGGAGTTTTTCGTGGTCGGCATGGGCGGCGACGATTGGTCAGGCATCGGCCGCGCCCAGATGCTCGATATGCTTGCCAATTCCGATGTGCCGCTTTCGCGGGTGCTTGGCGCTCGCATTCCCTATCTGCATCCCGACCATCCGCTGGATACGGCCTTGCGTCTGATCGGCGAATGGCCGCTGTTGCCGGTAGTGCATCGCGCCAATGTGCAGCAATTGCTGGGTGTGGTTTCCCTCGACGACGTCATGCGTGCCTATCGCGGCGCAGGCTTGAGCGAGACCCACGCCCATCCCGTCCCGCTTGTTCCCTGATTATGGAATCGTGACCTACCCCTTGCATCCCGCCGCCGGAACACGGAAACTGTACAGACGCTCTGCATGAATATCGCAATCTTCGGCGGCACTTTCGATCCTGTTCATCGCGGACACCTTGTCGTGGCCCACGCAGCGGCTGCGAAGTTTGCCCTCAAGCAGGTCTGGTTCGTTCCTGCCGACATTCCGCCGCACAAACAGAAGGCGCCGATCACGTCCTTCTATCACCGCTATGCCATGATTGCGCTGGCGCTGGCGGGCGAAAAAGCGTTCGTGCCCTCGCTGCTTGAGGCTGTTGATCCCGGACAGCCGGCCAAGGAACGCAAGCCGAGTTACTCCATCGATACGGTCCGGCGGGCAAAGAAGACGCTGGGCAGGAGTGACCACCTATACTTTCTGATTGGGATGGACGCGTTTCACGAGATCGCCAAGTGGGAGAGGGCAGAAGAGCTGCTGGGGCAGTGCGAATTTATTGTGGCGGCGCGCCCCGGATATTCGCTGGCGGATGTAGCCTCGTCACTGCCGGAAAAGCTGCGTCCGCGCGCCGAGGTGACGAAACTATACCGCAAACAGAGAATGTCGGGACCGCTGGTGCTGCCGGGAGTAACGTTGCATATGTTGCCGGAGACACACGAGAATGTCTCGGCCACGCAGATCCGTGCAGCCGTGGATCGCGGCGCTGCCCTGAAACGACTCGTGCCCGAGGCCGTGGCCGAATATATCCAGAAGGAACGGTTGTATCGAAGGACAGTGGTCAGTGGCTAGTGGTCAGTGGTTAGCGTTTAATTGCGAATACCAGAGACTCGGGGCTCGTAGCTCGCGGCTCGTGGCTTAAGCGAAAGGCGAATAGCGAATGGCGGATCCTACTGCATGAAGAAGAATGAGCTGAGATCGCAGGTTGCCCTTGCCGTGCGTGCCTGCCAGGAGAAAAAGGCCGAGGATATCACCGTCCTGCAATTGGATGAAAGCTCCAGCGGCTTCACCGATTACTTCCTGCTGTGCTCCGGCGCAAACCCGCGACAGGTGCAGGCCATTGCCGACGGAATCGACCACCAGCTGAGCGCCATTGGAGTGCAGCCCAAGCACACCGAGGGCTATACCCAAGCCGACTGGCTGCTGATGGACTACGTGGATTTCGTCGTGCACATCTTCTCCGAGAGCGCGCGCAAGTTCTACGGCCTGGAACGGCTGTGGAAGACGGCTACCCGCGTCGAGTTGGCTGATCTGGAAAAGCCTGCGCGCAAGCCCGCGGCCGCAAAGGCGTCGAAGCCCAAAGCGGCAGCGACTAAGGCGAGCAAAACGCCGGCGAAACCCGCCTCCCGCAAGCGTGCGCCCGCCAAGCGCACGCGCAAGAGTCCCGGGCCGTGAGACTTCACATTGCATGGATTGGCCGCACTAAGAGCCCGCCAATTCAATCGCTGACGGCGGAATATCTGAAGCGGTTGTCGCGCTTTGCGGCCTGCGATGCCCACGAGTTGTTATCGGAGGCCGCGCTGCTCAAGCTGGTGGAGAAGAGCGCCGGACGCACCAGGCCGGTGCTCGTCCTGCTGGATTCGCGTGGCCGCCAGCTCACTTCGGAGGAGATCGCTAACTTCCTTCAGTATCACCAGTCTCACGATACGCAGGAGTTGCTGTTCGGCGTTGGCCCAGCCGATGGCTGGAGCGTCGCGACGCGAGCAGCGGCCGACACTATGCTCTCCTTCGGCAAAATCACGCTGCCGCACGAACTGGCGCGCGTGGTGTTGCTGGAGCAACTCTATCGCGGCTTCACCATATTGCAGGGCCATCCGTATCACGGTGGACATTAACGCTCCGGTGGATGTTCGCCATCTTTCACGAAGTGAAACGGAGTGCTGGGTGAGTCAATAAAATCGACCTGAGTCCGGTAGGGACGGCAGGCTCTAAACATTCTGAGGTTGAAACTCCTCATGGGAAACAAATGAATTTTCTTTACCGCAGATTTGCGTTGCTGTTTATCGCGCTGATCCTCGCCGGCGCTGTATCTCACGCTGTGGGACAATCCACCACGCCATCCACCGCTGCTTTCCCCCCGCTGGAGCAATGGAAAGCAGCCGTCGTAGCCGGCAATGTGACGGCCTTGCATGCGTTGTACAGCAGCGATCCGCCGGCGCGAGTCATGACGGCGGCGGGCGACAGCAGCACCGACACCGAGATTGCCTTCTGGATGGGAATGAAGCCGCGCCACATCAAGCTCGAGGTCATCCAGTCACAGTCCCCACAAGCCGGAGCGCAGCAAGTGGTCTTCCAGGCCGAAGTGCAATCCGCGTCAGCTCCGGGTGAACACGTGCTCTATGTGACCGAGGGACAACTGTGGCAGCAAGAGAACGGAAGCTGGAAGCTGGTCGCTTCCAAACGCAGCGACGCGACACAACTGCAACAGCCCACTTCCACCAGCAAAGTAATCTACGCGCCCGGACTCGATGCCCACGCCGAGATCAAGCAAGCGCTGGCGCTGGCATCGAAGCAGCACAAGAATGTGATCGTCGTCTTCGGCGCAAACTGGTGTTATGACTGCCACGTCCTCGACCTGGCATTTCATCGTCCCGACCTGGCCGGCGTGCTGCAACGCAACTACGAAGTGGTGCACGTGGACGTCGGCGAGGGCGACAAGAACCAGGACCTGATGCAGCAATATCATGTGCCGATGAAGAAGGGCATTCCGGCGCTGGCGGTGCTCGACGGCAATGGCAAGCTGCTCTTCAGCCAGCAAGGCGGCGAGTTCGAGAAAGCTCGCTCGCTGGCGCCGCAGGACCTCTTGGCATTCCTCAACAAATGGAAGCCGGGCAAGTAGTCGAAGCTGGCACGAACTCCCCAAAAACAGTTACAGATTCTCAACAATCGTTGGGGTGCGGCAATATTCGTTGGCGTCGCCCCACCGATTTAGGTGTATAGTGTCTTCACCTCTTTAGCGCCTCAGCAAGACGACGATCTCACTTCGTCCAAAAATCACCTTAAGGAAGATTAACGCGATGAGCACTGGAAGCATGCCTCTGTCCAAGATATTTGGCGTCTGTATCTCGATTGTCCTCGCAGTGGGTTCGTTGGCCGGTGCCGCGGCAGCTGCGACCAGACCGCCTACCGTCACCGTGACGCTGAGTCCCAGCGTGCCCAGCCCCGCCCCGCTGAACACCAACATAACCTGGACGGCAACCATCATGGGCGCCCAGCAGGGACACACTTACGATTACCAGTTCAGCGCCGCGCCGCAAGGTCAGCAGCAAATCGTGCGCGACTTTAATCTCCCCAGTTCCTTTGTCTGGGTGCCCTGGACGGTAGAAGGAACATACGTTGTCACCGTGGTCGCACGCGATATCACGTCGCAGCCATACATCATCTATCCGCCGGTCTCGCAGCAGTATGTTCTGCTGCCCATCGTGACCGCTCCCGGGGGATCCGCGGTCAACACCACGAATCACCCGCTAGTGGCCCTGTTCAGTGCTGGACCGTGTACGGTTGGCCATTCGATCCGCGTCCGCTTCAACCAGAATGGCTCGCAGGCATCCAGCACCACCAACTCGGTGCCGTGTTCTTCCTCCAGCGCCAACTTCCTGGTGGCGGGAATGCTGCCGTCCACGCAGTACCAGATGCATTGGGAGGAATACAGCAACACCTTCTTCAACAGCGGTCCCACTCTCAACTTTACTCCCGGCGCCCTGCCCCGGAACTTTCCGGTCAACGAAAAAATGATGGTCAATATTCCGGCAACCGGCCACGACGCCGCCTTTCCCGTGGTGATTTTCTCTCTTATTCCGACTGCCGGCCAGATCTTCCAGTATTGGCCCGCTGCAACGGATCTGTCGGGGAACATTCTGTGGTATCACAGCGGCCCGTCGTTGCTGACGCGGATGGAGGTCGGCGGAAACTACTTCACCATGTCGTATACCGCGCTCGACGAGTGGGACCTGGCCGGCAACCAGACCCTGGGAACCAATGTCGAGATCATCAACGAGCAACTGACCGCCAAAGGCTTTCCGAACCTGACCGGGCTCAATAACCACGAGACCCGGCGCTTGCCCAACGGCAATCTCCTCATCCTGGGCTCTCACGATGAGACGTCCACGATGTATCAGGGCGGGACGCAGCAGAATCCGGTCGACATTCTGGGCGACATGATTCTCGTGCTCGACCACAACATGCAGTTGCTGTGGGCCTGGGATTCGTTCGCCAACCAGGACCTGAGTCGCGAAGCGACCCTCGACGACTTGTGTTACCACTTGTCGGAAGGCTGCCCGCCGTTCAATAAGAGTTTCACCAGCGCCAATGACTGGACCCATGCCAACGCCGCCCAACTTACCGCGGATGGAAACATCCTGCTCTCCGAGCGCGACCAGGATTGGGTGCTCAAAGTGAACTACGACAATGGCCAGGGCAACGGCGCCGTGATATGGAAGATGGGACCCTACGGCGACTTCACCGTCCTGAATCCTCCTCAAAACGGCTGCGGCGATCCCAATGTCTTTCCCTGGTTCACCCATCAGCATGATCCCGCATTTCAGATGCAGGCCGGCTTCGCTGAGATCTTCACCGTCTTCGACGACGGCAATACCCGGCATGAACAATGCGGCGGTGGAAATAGCCGTGGCATGGTGTTGTCCGTGTCCGAGCCGCAACGCACGGTCTACATTCAGCTGCTGGCTGATCTCGGTCAGTATTCTCTGGCCTTGGGAAGTGCGCAGTTGTTGTATTCGCCTTCCGGTCCCGCTTATGCCAGCTTCGGCAACGGATTGCTTACTCTGCCGGCGGGGAACGCCGCGCAGTCAACCGAAACCGACTTGAGCGGCAACATTGTTTACCAGTTGCAGGCCAATGATTGGTCCTACCGGACCTATCGTGCGCGCGATTTATACACGCCGACACTGCCGTAGCGACTGGGCGAACGGAGTACAGCTTCCGCTCCGTCCGGACAGCAGCACTAACCCAGTGCTGCTGTGCCGGTCGGGGCGGTTTTCTGTTTGGCCGTCAATGTCCTTTGTCGAAGCCTTTGCGGCGCTGTTCGCTGTAGCGGACCAGCGCTTCCTCGATGACGGGAAGCGCTTCCTTTGCGGGTAGAATCTCGTCGACCTCCACAGCTTTCTTTTCCAGCTGCTTGTAGTCCAGAAAGAAGCGCCGCAGCATGGCAAGGCGATGCTCCGGCATCTCCGAGGCTTCCCGATAGCTATTGAATTCCGGGTCCTCGGTGGCAACGGAGATGATCTTGTGGTCGCGTTTGCCGGAATCGATCATGGTCATCAGGCCGATGGCTCGCGCATAGATCAAGGTAAGCGGCACCACCGGCTGCTGGCACAGGACCAGGACGTCCAGGGGATCGTCGTCTTCCGCCAGGGTTTGCGGGATGAATCCGTAGTTCGCGGGATAGTACACGGCGGAGTACAGCACCCGGTCCAGTTTGATGAGGCCGCTCCCTTGTCGAGCTCGTACTTCACGTTCGAGCCGTAGGGAATCTCGATGACGCTATAGAACTCCAGCGGCAGCTTTTCGCCGGGAGAGATGTCGTGCCAGGCATGAGTCACAGGGCGCTCTCAAATCGCAGATGCTGGCTTGATTGTAGCTGAGTCGTGAGCCGTGGCGGACTGGAGTAGTTGGCGGAGAAAGCAAAGGCGCGGCGAAGCTGCTGTACTTCGTCCGCGCCTTTAGTGATCTTGCGCCGCTGCTTAGTAACGGTGCGGCAATTTCTGCTCGGTTTCCACCGAACTCGTCAATGAACCAACCACGTAACTCACCACGATAACGCATACCACAGCGACCGTAATCAGATCCATGTGGCACCTCCCCCACCCGGCGGCTGGGCCGGCCCGTGCTCGATCTCATCTCCCTCCGCCGCTACTTATTTAGACACTGCGGTGCAACGGAAGTTGTGCATTCTTTGTAGCATGATTTTTGTTCCAGCGCAGCAGAAATCGGAGCTGCAGTACGACAAATCGACAAGCATCGTCCACGACGCAACTCGGTCGCGGCAAGAAGGGTCAGGCCGCAGCTTTTGGAGGACCGGTCTCTGCTATTACGCGGAGGAGAGCTTCAGGGCCGTCAGCGCCTACCACATAGCGGTCGGCTTCCACCTCGGGCCATTCGCCGTAAATGTGGGCAACGAAGATCACTTTGCCCTCTCGTCTTGCATCCCGAAAGATGCGGATGATCTTGCGCGCGGTGGCGGTGGGTAGATGATGGCAGATCAGCGCGATGTCGAATGGCACCTGCTGTTCCGCCGCTTCCAGGGCTTCCCTTTCGGTACTGACCGCCAGCACCTCATGTCCAGCGGATTGCAGCACGTGCTGCCGCAGCAGGGCAAGCTCCTGATCGGTGGTGAGGATAAGAATCTTCATGCCAGGATTTTAGTGCGACGGCACCTTCATGAAGTCCAGCGCCCGCGATATGTAGGCCTTTAGTTCGTGGCGGCGAACGACGGCATCCAGCATTCCATGCTCCAGAAGAAACTCGCTACGCTGGAAGCCCTCGGGCAGTTTCTGGCGGATGGTCTGCTCAATCACGCGCGGTCCGGCAAATCCGATGAGCGCGCCCGGCTCGGCGATATTCAGATCGCCCAGCATGGCAAACGAGGCTGTCGTCCCGCCGGTCGTGGGATCCGTCATCACGGAAATGTACGGTACTTTGGCGTCGTCCATTCGGGCCAGCGCTGCCGAGATCTTTGCCAGCTGCATCAAGCTGATGGCGCCTTCCATCATGCGCGCGCCGCCGGAGGCCGAGACGATGATGAGTGGCAGCTTCTCTGCCGTGGCCCGCTCGATGGCGCGAGTTATCATCTCGCCTACCACCGTGCCCATCGAGCCGCCGATGAACGCGTACTCCATGGCACTGGCGATCACCGGCTTGCCGTTAATCTTGCCGCGGGCATTGATGACCGCGTCGTTCAGCCCCGTCTCCTGCTGCGAGCGCTGCAGCCGCCCGGCGTAGGACTTCAAGTCGGTAAACTTCAGTGGATCGGTCGAGACCAGGTTGTTGTCTTCCATCTCGTACTTGCCGTCGTCCAGCAGGTACGACAAGCGAGTGCGCGCGTCGATGCGGAAGTGGCGATCGCACTTGGGACAAACATTGAAATTCTGATCGAGGTCCTTCTTCCAGATGATCTGGCGGCATTGGTCGCACTTCACCCAGAGGCCTTCGGTCTTGACTCGCTTCTCGCCCGAGGTGTCGAGAGCAACAGATTCGCGCTTAAACCATGCCATTGTGTCGTTAGCCAGTGTAGCCGACCGGGAGTAAAGTTGTCGCGCGACAAGAGCGCGCTTCAGCCGGTGCCATCTTGAAGTACTGTGCAGAACCTTGCCTCGCGTCGCGGTTGTGCTAGGCTGTACCGCACAAAGAGGCCCTATGAAGGCACCCCCCAAAGCGGTTCGATCAGCCTCGCCCGACCCCGCAAAACAGCTCGAAGGCTTTATCGCCAAGTTTGAGCTGAAGCACCAGGCGTTGATTCGCGCCGTGCGCAAAGCGTTACGCAAGCGTCTGCCCACCGCCAACGAGTTGGTGTATGACAATTACAATTTCTTTGTCATCGGCTACTGCCCCACGGAACGTCCCTCAGATTGCATTGTCTCGATTGCTGCCGCCGCGAACGGAGTGGGTCTCTCTTTCTACCGCGGCGCCACTCTGCCCGACCCGCATCACGTGCTGCTCGGCTCGGGTACGCAAAATCGTTTCGTCCGGCTTGAGTCGGCGAGAGATAGTTGGCTCTTCCTGAGGTTGAAGCACTCATTGCAGCAGCCGTAGCGCAAAATAAGGCCCCGCTGCGATCAGCGGCGAGAAGCAAACTCATCATCCGCTCAATTTCCGCTCAGCAGAAGCCGCGCCGTAAGTTAGCCAAGTAACGATCCCCACAGCCTTGGACGCAAGATTTTCCTCCGCTCCGCCGATAGAAGAGGATGGAGGCGCGTGTCCAATGATCTCGCCGTGACCAAACTGAAGCGAGGCGTGTCCTCCGCTACGTAGCGACCAAGCAGGCGCGCCCCAGGCACCACGGCCATTTCGGTCAAGCCACGCTTAGGAAGCCCCAAAGAGCATGTTTGTCATCATCGGAATATTAGTGGTGCTGGGCGCCGTAATCGGCGGGTTCCTAATGGAACACGGCCCCATCCGCGTGCTCATCCAGCCGTCGGAAGCCCTCATCATCTGCGGCGCCGCTCTGGGGACACTGCTGGTGGCCAATCCCCTGCACACGCTCAAGGAGGTGATGAATGGAATTCTGCAGGTGCTCAAGGGATCGAAGTTCAGCAAGAAACGCTATCTTGACTCGCTGAAAATGATGTACGACATGTTCAACAAAATCCGCCGGGAAGGCCCAAACTCGGTTGAAAACGATATCGAAGCGCCAACCGAAAGCAAGTTTTTTGCCGACTTTCCCGGCTTCGTCAAAGACCATCATGTGCGCGATTTTGTCTGCGACACCATGCGCATGGTGCTGATGGGCGGCGTCGAGCCCTTCGACGTTGACCAGATGATCGAAGCGGACATGGACGTCCATTCCCATGAGGCGGAGCAGTCTGTGTCAGCCTTGAGCAGCGTCGCCGATTCCCTGCCTGGACTGGGGATTGTTGCCGCCGTGCTCGGCGTGGTCATGACCATGAGCGCTCTCGGCGGTCCTCCGGAAGAGATTGGCAAGAAGGTAGCAGCCGCGCTGGTAGGTACATTTCTGGGCATTCTGATGTGTTATGGCTTCGTCGGGCCCATCGCCTCCAACCTGGCAAAACTCGCCCACGAAGAACACGAGTACCTGCTTGTGTTGCGCGTGACCATGATTGCGTTCATGAAAGGCACGTCACCTTTGTTGGCAGTAGAAATGGGGCGCCGTTCCGTTCCAGCGCATTTGCGCCCCAGCTTCTCGGAGTTCGAGGCGCATTGCAAACAATCCGTCGCGGCAGCGGCCGCCGCCGAGCCTGCGGCTGAAGCTGCTCCGGCCTCCTAGGACAAACGCGCATGGCCGCGAACCTACAACCCATCGTCATCAAGCGCAAAGGCAGTCACGGCGGCCATCATGGCGGCGCATGGAAGGTTGCCTATGCCGACTTCGTCACCGCCATGATGGCGTTGTTTATCGTGCTCTGGCTGATGAACACCAGCAAGCCGATCCAGCAGGCAATCAGTGGATACTTCAAGGACCCGGCGGGCACGGGGAAGCTGACTGGGACCAACCAGGCGCCGACTCCCGAGGGCACCAAAGAGAGCCTCGACAAGGTAAAAGCCGAGTTGGAAAAAGCGATTCGCCAGGTCGCCAATTTCGACAAGCTGAAAGATCACATCGAGTTGACGGTTACCCCTGAAGGTCTGCGTATCGAAATGCTGGAATCGAAGACCGGCACGTTCTTCGAAAGCGGCCAGACCGATCCCAATGGCGACGGCCGGGAGATGATGCTGACCATCGCAGAAGAATTAGGCAAGGTCCCCAACAAGATCTCGATTGAGGGTCACACTGATTCGCAGCCGTTTTCGGCGCGCGCCAACTACACCAACTGGGAGCTTTCGACTGACCGTGCTAACGCCAGCCGTCGCCTGATGCAAGAGCACGGCTTGCGCGCTGACCAGGTGGCGCAAGTGCGCGGCTTCGCCGATCAACAGCCACGCAACGCCAAAGATGCCTCCGACCCCGCTAATCGAAGGATTACCGTGATTGTCCAGTATCTGGAGAAGCCGCCGACGGATGTTGCTTCCGCCGCGCCGGCGCAATCTGCCACGCAAACGACATTGTCGCCCGAAAAGAAACCATAACCAGCGCTACGAATGCCGGTACGTCAACATCACCTTCACCCGGCAGCCCCGCGCATCGGGACGGTTGGTCAGCTCGATCGAGCCGCCGTGCGCTTCGGCGATCTGCTGCGACAGCACCAGTCCGATTCCTGAGCCGCCTGGCTTCGTGGTGTAAAACGGAACGAAAGCGTTGCTCGGATTCAGCAGACCAATCCCGTTGTCTTCCACCATCAGCGCCACTTTGCGATCGAACTGTTCCCACCGCATCGTCACCTTCGGCTCAGCAACTTCGCCCCCTCGATGCGATTGCGCCTGCTCCAGCGCGGCATCCACAGCGTTGCGCACCAGGTTGATCAGCATCTGCTCGATCAGGTCAGGATCGATCATCAGCACCAGCTCGGCGCCGGGCGAGATATCGACCTTTACGCGGGTCTCGAGAGCGGCCACGCGTTCGAACAGCGGCCGAAGCTCGATCGGCTTGAGTGTCGGCGCGGGCATCTGCGCCAGCTTGCGGTAGGACTGTAGGAAGCGGTGCAGCGCCGCTGTGCGCGACTCGATGATGTTGAGCCCGCGCTGGAAGTCCGCGTTCTGCGCTTCCGGCAACTCCTCCAACGGCAAGCGCGACGCCAGACTTCCGGCAATCGAGATGATGGGCGCGAGTGAATTGTTCAGCTCGTGGCCGAGCACGCGAATCAGCTTCTGCCAGGCGCTGCGCTCTTCCTCGCGCAGGGCGCGGCTCACATCCGACAGCACGATCAGCGTGTGCGGCACGCCATTCTGCCGGAAGGAACGCTTGCGCACCATCCAGCGCGCGTTAGGCGCCGAATAAGGAAGTTCGACTAACGTCTCATTCGCGGCCTCGAAGCACACATTCAGTTCCAATTCGCTGGCAGTCTTGCCCAACAGGCGCGCTGCCGGCTGCTGCAACAGTCGTTCACCGGCGGCATTCATCAACCGCAGAATGTGATCGGGATCGAAGGTAAACAGCGGCGTATCGATTTCCTCGACCACCCGTCGCAACAGCGCGGTCGCCTCAATCGTCTGCACCCGCTGTTCTGTAAGGATATCGGCGAGGGAGTTGATCTCCAGCGCCAGCTCGCCCATGGAGTCGTTGGGTGCAGCCCCGCGCGCACGAAAAGAATAATCTTCCTCGCGGAGCGCCCCGACCACGTTGGTCAGGGTTTGCAATGGACGGACGATCTGGTCAAGCAAGGCCAGCGTCAGCACCAGCCAGAGAAACAACTCCAGCACCGTCAGAGAAATTTTTGTGTCCCGGCTCCAGTCGTGTGTCCAGATGAGGATAGTTCCAAAGGTAATGCCCGGCAGTGCGGCTAAGATGGCAAATAAAGTGATGCGCTTCTCATACAGCGGCCTGAATCGCCGGCGCCGCTGTGGTGGATGATAGCGTCCAGAATCCTCACTTTGCGCCAGTTTAGGACTTGATGAAGCCGGAGAGTACGGGTCGCCGCCGGAACTAGAGTCCATAACGTTCCATCCGGCGGTACAGCGCGCCGCGGCTCAGCCCCAGCGCCTCCGCGGCCTGGCTTACGTTGCCATGGAAGCGCTGCAGCGCCTTGCGAACCAGAATGCCCTCGACCTCTTCGATGCTGAGCTCTTCGAGGTTCAGACCCTGCGACCGCTGCTGCACGCTCAGCCCCAGGTCCGATACCTGAATCTCGCCCGTTTGACACATCAGCACGGCGCGCTCCAGCGTGTGTTCCAGCTCCCGCACATTTCCGGGCCAGCCGTACTGCATCATGGCCTGAAGAGCGGTCGCGGCAAACCCGCTGACCGTAACCCGGTAGCGCGCGGCATAGCGCTTGAGGAAATACGCGGCAAGCAAAGGAATATCTTCCCGTCGATCACGCAACGGCGGTATAGGAATCTCGACCGTGTTAAGGCGGAACAAGAGATCTTCGCGGAACTGGCCTGCGGCAATGGCGTCCTGCAAGTTCGAGTTGGTAGCCGAAATCACGCGCACATTGATGTGCTTGGTCCGCGACGATCCCACGCGTTCGATCTCTCCGGTCTCCAGGACGCGCAGCAGCTTGGCTTGCTGCCGCATGGGAACGTTGCCGATCTCGTCGAGGAAGATGGTGCCGTTGTCGGCCAGTTCGAAGCGTCCGATGCGGTCCATGCGGGCGTCGGTGAACGCGCCCTTCACGTGGCCGAACAGCTCGCTTTCGAACGTGCCTTCCGGAAGCGCGCCGGTATTGACCGCGACCAGCGGCATGGATGCCCGTGACGACAGCGCGTGCAGGGTTTGCGCCACGATCTCCTTGCCGGTGCCATGTTCGCCGGTCACCAGAACATTGGCGTCGGAAGGACCGATGCGCGCGATTGTCTGTAACACCGGTTGCATTGAGGGCGCTGCCGCAATGAAGTCGGGCCGGCCTTCGGCGCGCAGCAGCTTGGCCTCAGCTTCAAGATGCTGTGTCCGCTGCAAAGCGCGATGCAATTCCACCTGCGTCCGCAGGATTGCCAGCAGGCGCTCGTTCTCCCATGGTTTCTGGATGAAGTCGCGCGCGCCGCGTCGCATGGCCTCGACGGCGAGGCCCACGTTGCCCCACGCCGTCATCACGATCACTGGAATGTTGCTGTCGAGGGCGACGATTTCGGAGAGCAAATCGAGGCCTTCCTGGCCGGATGTGGTGTCGCGCGTGTAGTTCAGGTCAATCAGGATGGCGTCATAGAATTCGCTGGCCAGCGCCTCGCGGACAGCCGCGGGCGACTTTGCGGTATCCACGGCGAAGCCGGCCGGGCGCAGCAGCAACTCCAGCGCTTCCAGGATGTGCGGCTGATCGTCAGCCGCAAGTACGCGCCCGGTGCGTTGCCGATCGCGAGCTTCCGTGGCCGCATCCCGCGTGTTGGCCTGACTTTGTGTCCGCGGCAAAATTCTCTCCCTCAACGTGCGATGCCGTCCACCGCGTCTTGAATTTGAATTTTATTCTCTTCCAGCGTAGTGCCGGTTGCACGCTGCAATTCAAGTTTGGACTTTTGATAGGCGGTACTGGCGTTCACCAAGTCTAGCTCGGCGATCGCCAAGTCGCGCTGCGCGGCCAGCGTCTGGAAATTGGACCCGGCGCCTAGAGTTTGCTCTTTCTGCATGATGTTGAACGTCTTCTCGGCAAGGTCGCGTGCTTTCTGCGCGGCCTGCACCCGCGCCCGTCCCTGTTCGAGCGCGTATTCGGCGTTGCGTACTTCGATACGAATCTGCTTCTTGAGTTGCTGCTCGCGCAACTCCGCTTGCCGGTACTCCAACTCCGAACGATATTGGTCCGCCTTCGCTACACGATTGCGGAGTGGGATGTTCAAGTTCAGTCCTACCAGGTAGTCCGGGGAGGAGTTATTCCAGGCGTCCTGAAAAGCGCCATACCAGTTGGTGGGCACTAATTGGGGATTCGGCCCGGAGAAGAATGGGTTGAGGTCGCCTGCCAGTCCCGTTCCAGCGTAAAAGCCAACGAGAGTTAAAGTTGGCAGCAAGGCGTTTGCCGCCGCTTTGCGCGTGATCTCGCGATTGTTCAGGTCGATGTCCGATTCCGCCAGTTCCGGCCGATCGATAAGCGCCTGCGCAATCAACTCCTGAGCGGGCTTCTCGGGAATCATCTGAACTGTGTCCAGCCGGTCGATCGGAATCACCGGCATGGCCTCCAAGGTGGGGTCGTCCAGGTTCTTGGTGAGCGCATTCTTGATCAACGATTGCTGTAACTGAAGGTTCGTCTTGGCGACGGTCAGGTCCTGATCGCGACGCGAGACTTCGGCTTCGGCACGCAGCACATCCATCTCCGGTATCGCCTCCAACTGGAGTTGCTTCTTGGCGCTGTCCAGGCTTTGTTGGGCAAACGAAAAAGACTGCTCGGTAACCAGTTCAGCCCGATAGGCGCTGACCAGGTCCCAATAAATATTGGCCACCTGGATGACCGTTGCCACCGTCTGCATCTTGAAGGCGATGTCGGAAATCTTCTTGTTGTTTTTCGCGATGCGCAAGTAGCGCAGGTTAGGCCCGGTTCCGAAGCCTGCCAGCAGCTGCTGCTGAATGGTAAATCGATAGTCCGAATTCAAGCTTGGAAGCAAGCTATTGAAGATACTGTTGGTGGTCTGCCGGTTATTGTCAACTTCCAGGCTGATACTGGTGCCAGTGGGAAACGCCTGGCTGTAGTTAAGGTTCACCAGACCAGTATTGGTTTGCAACTTTGGCACGCCGTAGATCTGGACGTTCGACAGTGGCAGAGTTTGATGCTCCAGGCTGGTGATGCCGCTGATAACCGGGTCGTAAGACGATACGTTGGTTCCAATACCGAGGGTCGACTGCACCAGTCCTGACGCGCCTGCGCCCGCGCCGCCCGCGCCGCCCGTCGTGCCGCCGGCTCCCGCACCGCTGGGAGCGCCAGTCCCAAATCCCCCGACGCCTCCGCCGGGAGTGCCTTGCACCACGCCGGTATTGACTCCGCGAAAGAAGCCGCCGGCCTTGGTGCGGAGGATATCGGTGTCGGCGATGGGCAGATTGTAGCGCGCGATCGCCAGATCAAGGTTGTTCTCCAGCGCCAGATCGATGGCATCCTGTAGCGAGATGTAGAGCTTGCCATCGCGGATAAGTTGTTGCAGCCGGTTTGAGTTTGCCAGGTCAGGCTTGGCTACCGTACTGGGACTGTAGGCCTTGATCGGGTTGTTCGAATGCGGCATCGCCAGGTTCGAGGGCGTACGGATGGAGAGCGCTCCCGGCGCAGACGTAGTTGTGGAAACCGGCGGCGGTTGCGGCGTCGGCGCATTCGGAGTTTCCTGCTGCGCTTGCGCGCACGTCATCAGAGCACACACCACCACAACAATTGGCTTCGAGGCCGGCCGGCGCGCGATCATGAGCGGACCGCCTCCCCGTTTTGTGTCAGCGCCGGGTTGCCGGTATCACCCACCAGCCAGCCGTCACGCATTTGAATAGTGCGCGATCCGTAGGACGCGTTCACCTCCGAGTGCGTCACCTGCACGATGGTTGTGCCTTCCTGGTTCAGCCTGGTAAATAACTCCATAATCTCTTTGGCCTGGCTGGAGTGCAGATTGCCCGTGGGCTCGTCGGCCAGCAGCAGCGCCGGTCGGTGAATCACCGCACGCGCCACGCCCACCAATTGCTGCTGGCCGCCGGACAGCTGGTTGGGATAAAGGTCCTTCTTGGCGACGATCTGGAAATGGTCCAGCGTTTCCGCCACCATGCCCTGTCTTTGACTGCGTGGAATGTCTTTGTACGACAGCGGCAGGTCGATGTTCTCCTGCACGGTCAAATCATCCAGCAGGTGGTAGCTCTGAAAGACCATGCCGATCTTGCGCTTGGCCAGCTCGGCGCGGTCCTTGCGCTTCATCAGGTGAACGGGTTGCTCGCCGAACCAATACTCGCCGGCCCACTGGTCGTCGAGCAGCGCCAGCACGTTCAGCAGCGACGACTTCCCTGCCCCCGACGGTCCCATGACGGTGATGAATTCGCCCTCATTGATGGTGAGGTCGACGCGGCGCAGCACCCACGTCTGCCCCGCTCCGGTTTTGTAACTGCGTTCGACGTTCTTGAGAGTGATCATGATTTAGCAACTAGCTTCGAGCCCCGAGCTGCTGAGCCTTTAGCTCGTGGCTCGAAGCTCGCGGCTTCATTTCATTCCCACCGCAGCGCCTTCACGGGATCGATTCTCGACGCCCGGCGCGCCGGGATATAGCTGGCGAACAATCCGCAGGCCAGCAACAACAACGAAACGGACGCAATGGTCCACGCATCGTACGGAACAACTCCATAGAGAAAGCTGCGCAACACGCTTCCCGCCGACACCGCCGCGACCACGCCGATGGCGACGCCGACTCCCAACAGCACCACGGCTTGCCGCAACACCAGTGCCGATCACGTTGGACCGGGTCGCGCCCAGCGCCATACGCAGTCCAATATCGCGCGTGCGCTGGCTGACGTTGTACGCAAGCAGACCGTAGATTCCGGCAATCGAGATCAGCAGCGCCGAGCCGGCAAAAATCCACAGCAGGCGCACGGCCAGCGTCTGGCTTCCCATTGAGGTGTCGACTACATCTTGCAAGGTCTGAACGTCCAGTACGGCAAGATCAGGATCGAACTCACGCAAGGTGCTCCGCAGACTCGGAATGACTGCCGAGGGCGCGACGTGCGTGCGCAGCGCAAGGTTGGTGAACGACGCCAGGATGTAGGGCGTCAGCTCGTCGCTCGGCGTCAGTTGCAGGTACGAAACGTTGATCTCCGGCTGCACGTCGTTGGACATCGCCGTCTGGTGGGTGTCTTCGACCACCCCGACAATGGTAACGGTGGCGTGCGGCCCGGTGTCGCCGATCTTCAACTGCTGGCCCAGTGGATTCTGGCCGTGAAAGTACTTCTGGACGAAGGCTTGATTGACGACCGCGGCGGCCATTGCCTGACGGCCCATCGCTATCGCTGAACAAGCGTCCTTGTAGCTAGACGAATGCCCAACGTCGGGTAGAGACTTGGACTCACGGCGCGTATCGCCGCGTTGAGTCTTGTTGGCCGGATCTTTAGGCCGGCCGATGACCTCGAACGAGCCGCTGGCCTGGAAGTTCGGCGATAGCGGGAGGGTCGTCGTCAGCGCGGCCGAGTCGACCCCGGGAAGATGCGCCAGCCGATCCAGCAGCGGCGGTAGAACACCTGGGCGATGTCCTTGCCCGCATACTTGCCCGACTGGCCTACGATTCCGCCGCCCGCCTGAGGCAGGATGATTGCCGTTGTTACCACGTTGTGAGGGACGAACCCCAGCGGAACATCACGCAACGCCAACAGGCTGCGCAGCAGCAATCCGGCGGAGATCAGCAACAGCAATGAGAGAGCGATCTCGCCAACCACCAGCGCATCGCGAAAATGTTTCTGACGGCGAGCTGGCGCCGGCGGCCGGCGTGCTTTCGCGCAGACGCTTCCTGCGCCGGAGCGCGCGCTGCTTGCAACGCGGGAACCAGGCCAAACAGCACCGCCGAAATAACGGAGAAGCCTACCAGGGCCGCAGCCACACGCGCATCGATGTGAATGTGGTGGGAGAGCGGCAGATACAGGTCAAGATAAAACCGCAACAGGCGAACGCAGCCAAACGCCAGCGCCAGTCCGAGCGCCGCGCCGGTGAAAGCGAGCACCAGGCTCTCGGTGAGGAATTGCCGCACCAGGCGTACTCTGTCCGCGCCGATGGCGCTGCGAATGGCGATCTCGCGGCGGCGTCCCGTGGTGCGTGACAGCAGCAGGCTGGCAACGTTGGCGCAGGCGATCAGCCACACGGCCAGCACAGCAAACTGCAACGCCAGGAGCGCGGACCGCACGTTGCCGGTCAGGACTTCGCGATAGCGCTTGACGACGACGCGCTTTTCCAATTCGAGAGTCGGATAGGCTTTTGCAATATTGATTTGAATGCCGGTGAGTTCAGCCTGGGCCGCGGCGGCGGAAACCCCATTCTTCAGTCTTCCAACCGCGGTCAGGGATTGCGGAGCCGCGAGTCTCATATTCCTTGGCCGGCACCAGCGGCACCCAGCCGATCGGACCGTCTCCGACGTTGGGGAATTCGAAGCCCGCCGGCATCACCCCGATAACGGTATAAACCTTGTTCGCCAACTTAAGCGAGCTGCCAACTGCCTGTGGGCTCTTGCGGAAAAACTTCTCCCATGCGATGGAGTTGATCAGCACAACATCGCCGTGGCCCGCTTGTTCGTCTTGCGGCAGCAAAATTCCGCCCCAGCGCCGGCTCAACCTGCAACGTAGATAGAAGATTTGAGCTGCTGGCAACCACTGGGATGAAGTCGGAAAAACCGGGAATGTCGACGCTGCGAATGCCGACGGTGTACCAGCCGATGTCCTGAAAGGAGTGGGCCTGTGCCCGCCAATCGCGAATGTCAGGCAGAGCGGAGGCGCTGGCCGCGGCAGATTCCGGCCGCGACTCAGTCATCTGCACAATCTGGTCCGGCTTGGGGAATGGCAAGGGCCGCAGCAGCACGGCATCGATCACGGCAAACATGGCCGCGTTGACGCCAATGCCGAGCGCCAGCGTCAGCACGGTGACGGCGGTGAAGCCGGGGTTCTTGCGCAGCTGACGAAATGCGTATCGCAGGTCTTGAAGGAGTCCGTTCATAAAGTCAGCAACTAGCTACGAGCTTCGGGCCGCGAGCTTATAGCCTCGTGGCTTGTCGCTCCGTAACACTTTTCCTTGAGCGCTTACGCTTTGCTTAAGCGACATACCTGATGCCCGAGAACGACCGCTTGCTTATTTTCTGATAGCCGCTCGTGGCCAGTGGCTCGCAGCTCGCGGCTTACTGCTCCTGCATCAGCCGCCGCAGCTCTTCTTCGGCGACGACTTTTCCGTCGAACAAGTGCACTTCGCGCTGGGCGTGGGCTGCAAAGCGCGGATCGTGGGTCACCATGCAGATGGTCGCGCCTTCGCGATGCAGCTTCTGCAACAACTCCATCACCGCTTCGCCGTTGCGCGAGTCGAGGTTTCCGGTGGGCTCGTCGGCCAGCAGGATCGACGGCGATCCCGCCAGCGCCCGCGCCACGGCCACACGTTGCTGTTGACCGCCGGAGAGCTGCGACGGATAGTGGCGCAGCCGATGGGCCATGCCCACGCGTTCCAGCGAGTCGAGCACGCGACGCTTGCGCTCGGCGCTCGGCATGCCGTCGCGATAGGTGAGCGGCAGCTCGACATTCTCGTACACCGTGAGATCGCCGATCAGGTTGAAACTCTGGAAGATGAAGCCGATCTCGCGATTGCGAATGCGCGAGCGATCGCCGAAGTCCAGGTTCTCCACCGGGAGAACCATTCAGCCGGTAGTTGCCGGCGGTCGGCGTGTCCAGCAGACCAATGATGGACAGCAGCGTCGACTTGCCGCAGCCCGATGGGCCCGACATGGCGACATACTCGCCCTTGCGGACCATCAGATGAACGCCGGACAGCGCGTGGGTTTCGACCTCGTCGGTGTAGAACACCTTGGTCATGTTTTCGATTTCAATCAGCGGAATTGCTGCTTCGCTCATGTTGTTGTCCATTCTTGATAATCGCGATTTGCGATGGCTCTTAGCTGTTAGCCTTTAGCTCTTAGCCTGCCGCTCTTACGCTCTCGCCGCGGCGACTCGCTTTCACGCGTCGCTACGAATTACGTAATCGCTGCCCTACGTGTTCCGTAACGCTTCTGCCATTGCTCTTCGCCATCAAACTCCAACGCGCAGACTAAAAGCTAATGGCTAGGAGCTAAGAGCTATTCCAGCCGCACTCTATCCGTGTTGTCCCAGCGCGACATATCCGACAAAATCACCGTGTCGCCCTCTTTCAGCCCAGTGTCGATCTGGATCTGGTTCACCGAGGCACGCCCGGTCTTCACCTGGACGCGGCTGGCCGCGTTGCCGGACGCATCCAGCTTGAACATCGAGATGGTGCTGCTCTCCTGCCCGAATGCCGGACGCCCCACATACAGCACGTTGTCCAGCTTCTCCAGATCAATGGTTCCATCCACGCTCAAATCCGGGCGGGCGCCCTTGGGCAACTCGCCGGTCAGCTTCACGTCGACCGTGACGGTTCCGTTCTGCACCGCAGGATCGACGCGGCTTACCTCGCCCGCAATCACACCGTTGTGGGTATCAATGGAGGCAGGCTCGCCGATCTGTACGTCGCGCGCCTGAGTCTCCGGAATCTTCAGTTCGGCCATCAGGTGATTGGGCTGGACGATCTTCGCCAGCTCCGTTCCGGGCATGACGTGCTGTCCTACCTGCAACGGCATCTCTACCAGCACGCCGTCGACGCCAGCCTGGACTTTGAGGCGCTGCAATTGCGTCTGCTTGAGTTGGGCCAAGGCACGCATCTCGTCCACTTTTGCCTGCTGCACTGCAAGCTGCGACGCAATTGCCTTCTCGTTGATCTTCAGCCGATCATCTTCGATCTTGTCGCGCGTGGTCATCTCTTGCGCTTTGCCTGCGGACGCCTTAGCCGCCAATCCAGAAATCACACCCAGATCGTAAAGCGACTTGTCGGTCTGCGCCTGGCGCTGCGCTTCGTTGTAATCGGCGTTGACCGTAGCCGCGCCTGCACGCTGGTCCATCAGATCGCTCTGCAGCTTCACTTTCAGACTCTGGTACTCGGCCTCAGCGGCTTTCACCTGCAACTGCGCGTCCAGCGCCTCCTGCTCCAGTTGCGGATTGACCATCTCCACCAGCACAGTGTCAGCTGTGACCTGAGAGCCGGGAAGTTTGTCGATGCGAATGACGGTGGCTTCCGTCTCGGCGGGAATCTGGCGCACATCTTCGTGACTGGGGATCAGCGAGCCCAATCCGCGGACCTGGCGCAACATCGAACCGCGCTTCACGGTGTCGGTCCAAATCGTGCTGCGGTCAACCGTCGGCGCGGCCGGCCTCAGGCGCGAAATGCCGACAGTGACGCCGACCAGCACTACCAGCGCGGCAATCGACCAGATGATCTGGCGGCGGCGCTTTTGACGTTTAAGTTCGGGACGGGCAATATCCATTACGCCTTCTTAGGTGCAAGCGGGGAGCCATTCAACGAAGCGTCTAATCCAATTCCTGTCAGTAAGTTACGGCAACGGCCGAACGCTCGAAGATGAGCGGCTGTGTCCTGTCACGGATTAAACTGTCCGATATTGGACACCCTTAGTCTATGCCTGATTTGTCCTGAAATGGCCAAAGAAGATTGGAAAATCTGCCGGCGCTCGGGCGACCCAGGAGGGTTCAGTCCTTCGGCGCCATCACGTGATTGTGGGCCAGATACTTGGTGCGGATCTCGCGCAGTTTGTCGACATGCTTGTCACTCAGCGTCTGCTGCTTGCCCAGCATATGGGTGACCAGCGCGATCTTGGCAAAGTGCTCCACGGTTTCCATGTTCATGTAAGCGTTGAGCAGGTCAACGCCATAGGTCACCACGCCATGGTTTGCCATGAGGATGGCATCGTGGTCCGCAACCAGGGGCGCTAGCGCCTCAGCCAACTCCGGAGTGCCGGGGGTTTCATAGCTGGCCAATGGTACCGAGCCCAGCGTCACAATAAGTTCCGCACACAAAGCGCGATCCAGCGCCAGGCCGGCCGCGGCAAAGCCGGTTGCAGTGGGAGGATGCGCATGCACCACTGCACCCACGTTGCGGCGCTTGCCGTAAATGAGCAGGTGCATGGCGATTTCGCTGGAAACATCGCGCGTGCCACTCAACTTCTTTCCCGCCGGATCGACGATCACCAGGTCGTCAGCCTCCAACAGGCCTTTGCTCAGTAAGGTCGGCGTACTCAGGATGTTCCCGTTCTCCAGGCGCACGGAGAGATTTCCGTCCGTTGCTGCCACCAGACCGGTCTGATGCAGCAGCCTGCCGAAGCGGACAATCTCCTGCCGGTGCTGTTGTTCTGTCTTCATGCAATGGATCGGCCATGTCGCCGGTTTCGCTATGTTGTATCGTACCGCAGCTTTTGCTCGTCAGGAAAGAGAAGATGGGCAGATTTATGCGAAGTGGGTGCTATCCCAGGAGACTTTCGGCTGCCGGTTTCTCTGCGATGGTGGAAAATGGCTGTGTGCTGGTTTCCGAGTTCGACTATCACCTTCCGCAAGAGTTGGTTGCCAGGCAGCCGCTGGCTGATCGCGCCGCATCGCGCCTGCTGCACGTGGATCGCAGGCGCGATGCGCTGGATGACCGCCAGTTTCGGGACTTTCCCGATCTCTTGCGCCCTGACGATCTGCTGGTCTTCAACAACACCAGGGTATTGCCGGCGCGGCTGTATGGGCATCGCAGCGGCGCGCGCGCGCAAGCGCTATCGGAGGAAAATCCTGCCGCAAGGGATTTTCTGCGTGGCAAGGTCGAGGTGCTGCTCACCAAACAGCGCTCGACTTCCCCGGTGGAGTGGGAAGCACTCGTACATCCGGGCCGCAAGCTCGGCCTGGGCGAGCGCGTCTTTTTCGGCGGCAATGCGGACGAAGCATCGCACGAACTGGCCGCTGAGATCATCGGTCGGGGTACCTTCGGCGAGCGGCACCTGCGCTTCGATCCCGTCGATGATTTCTTCGCGGTCCTCAATCGCATCGGCCACATTCCGTTGCCTCCCTACATCGACCGCCCCGACACGCCCGAAGATCGCGATACGTATCAGACGGTCTATGCTAAGCCGCCCGGATCGGTCGCCGCGCCCACCGCGGGCCTGCACTTCACACCGGAGATTCTCGAGCGGATACGCCGGCGCGGCATCGAAACCGCCGAGCTTACGCTGCATGTTGGGCTGGGCACGTTCCAGCCGATTCGCGTGAAACTCGTCGAGGAACACAAGCTGCACACGGAGTGGTTTGAGGTTCCGCCGGACACAGCCGAGCGTGTTCAACGCGCCCGCGATGCTGGGCGAAGAATTGTAGCCGTCGGCACAACAACCGTTCGCACGCTGGAGTACGCGGCTCGCAACACCGCCCAGGGTGTCATCCCGAGCGACGAGCCCGCTGCGGGCGAGGAGTCGAGGGACCTGCTGTTGAGGGCGGATGAACCATCTGGTCGCGGCCGCGTCGTTGCCCAGCACGGCGAGGCGGACATCTTTATCTATCCCGGATTCGAGTTCCGCGTAGTCGGCGCGATGCTGACCAACTTTCACTTGCCGAAATCGACGCTGCTGATGCTGGTCTCGGCCTTCGCCGCGCGGGAACGAACACTACGCGCATATGATCATGCCGTGCAGGAAAAATACCGGTTTTACTCGTATGGCGATTGCATGTTCGTAGAATGAGCCTGCGCGCCGCACCTTCTGTTTAAGCTGATAGCGAGGTAGGCCCTCGATATTACGACCGTACCGCTTTTCATCCTCCTTCCCGTTAGGTTCGCGCAACCGGAAAATAGTAGCTACCGGGGCGCTTTTTCAAATTAGCGCTGCAAGTTTGCTCACCAGTCCCGTTCCATCTTCGTCAGCAAAGTAATTGAACGATGCCAGGTCGCTCCGCAAGCGGCCCGGACGGGAGGTCTCATGAGTAAGGGTCGGAAGGTGTTGTGGGCGGCGGCAACCCTGGTTTTGCTATTTCTTGCAGCCATCAGTTTGCCTAACTTGACGCGATCGCGTCTGGGTCCAGGGGAGGCTGCCCGCTACAGTCCGCGGCCGAACACAGCGGCTGAGCTGCAGTTCAGTAGCCCGCAACGTCTCGCGCTCATGCAGACGAACGCAGCCCTCGACAGTGTCAGCGCTCCCGTTCCCGACAGGAAGCTGATTCATAATGCCGAACTGGCGTTGACGGTCGTAGATGTCCGCGCGGCTGCCGAGCAGATTCGGAGAATCACCGAAGCAGGCCGGGGCGAAATCAGCAATCTAGAAATCACCGAGACCGGCGGCAGCCCCGTGTCCGCGACGCTCGTGGTCCGCGTGCCGGCGTCCGGACTGGAAAGTGCGCTGACGGAATATAAGAAGCTGGCGGTGCGAACCGACCATGAACAGGTCAGCGGGCGCGATGTTACGCGGGAGTTCTACGACAACGACGCTCACATGCGTAACCTGCGAGCGGAAGAACAACAGTACTTGACCATCATGAAGCAAGCGCGCACCGTGTCCGATACCCTGGAGGTATCGGAAAAAGTCAGCGATGTGCGCGACCGGATCGAGCGGCTGCAGGCGCAAATCCAGGTCATGACCCACGATATCGAGATGTCGGCGGTGAGCATTACCCTGACGCAAAAGTCTGAGATAGCGGTAGTTGGCAACCAGTGGCGACCGTTGTACAACGCCAAACTCGCGGTCCGCGAGCTGCTGGACGGCCTGGGCGATTGGACGGACTGGGTCGTAGCGGTCCTCATCAAGCTGCCGCTGATCCTTTTGTGGGTGCTGACTATCGGCGCGCTGGTATGGGTCGTCTGGAAGATTGGCCGGGCAGCGTGGCCACGGTTCTGGAAAGCGAAGGACGCGCGCACTGCGCAATGACCAAACCCACGATATCGAGATGTCGGCGCTCTTTTCTCCTCCGACATCTCGGACATCCGGTGCTGCTCGCACACGATTATCCTGTTAAAATTTTCTCTTGCCTTCCACCAGGAAAACCGCGAAATCCGCCACGGTCTCAAGCGCTGCTAAGCCCTCCAGCGCAGCCAAGTCTGCCATTGCCGTGCCCGCTGAGCCAGCAGGCTCCAAGGGCCGCATCTTTCTCATCGACGCGATGTCGTTCATCTTTCGCGCCTATCACGCCATGGCCAGGCAGCGGCCCATGTCCACCAAGACCGGTATCCCGACCAGCGCGACTTTCGTCTTTGTGAATATGCTGCGCAAGTTGCGAGACGACTTCGGTCCGCAATACCTGGCCGCGGTCTTCGACGTTGCCGCTCCGACCTTCCGCGACGAGCAGGCGACCGCAATTGTCAGTACACGTACGTTCGATAGCAAGACCCAGACCTACGTTGACAAAGCCTATGACGGCTACAAGGCCAACCGCGTCAAGATGCCAGACGACCTGGCGCAACAGATTCCCTACATCCGGCGCGCGCTCGAGGCCTACCGCATTCCGATCCTGGAAGCCCCCGGCTTCGAAGCCGATGACGTGATTGGCACCCTGGCGCGCAAAGCCGCCGACGCTGACTACACCGTCTTCGTCGTCTCCAGCGATAAGGACATGATGCAGTTGGTCAGTGACCGAATCTGTGTGCTGAATCCGCCCAAGGACAACCTGATCTGCGACGCTGCCAAGGTGGAAGAGATTCTCGGCGTGCCGCCAGATAAGGTCGTAGATGTGATGGCCTTGCGCGGCGACTCCATCGACAACATTCCCGGCGCGCCCGGCATCGGCGATAAGGGGTCCGTAGAGTTGATCCAGCGCTTCGGCAGCGTGGAAGCTGCGCTGGATCATGCCGCTGAGGTTGACCGCAAGACATACCGCGAGTCGCTGCAAAACAATCGCAACGCCGTACTCGTCAGCAAGCAGTTGGTAACCATCGACACGAATGTTGCGGTCGAGTTCCAGCCCGAAAGGATGCGCGCGCAGGAGCCCGATCCGGTTGCGGCGCGGGCGCTCTTCACCGAGTTGGAATTCACTACTCTAGTGCAGGATTTCCTGACCGGGAGCATCGAACTGGGCGAGACGGATTATCGCGAAGCCGAGAGTGCCGCCGACGTCGAAGCCTTGCTCGCTCTGGCAAGGAAATCTGGAGCGCTGTTGGCGTTTGCTCTGGAAGCACCAGCCACCGAGCCGGCTGCACAATCTGAAGCCGCAACTCCAGATGAGGCGGAGAGTGATCAACTCACGCTCGGGACTGCTCCGCAGCCATCAGCTGCGCCTGTGATCAGCCATCGCGTCGCGATTTCCGCTGAGCCTGGCAAAGCGCTGACTGTCGCGCTCGATGACTCCGAGACGACTGCTCCGCTGAAGCTGGCGCTGGCGGATGGATCGCTGACAAAAACCGTACACGATTACAAGTCCGCGATGCACGTCCTTGGTCACCAGGGAATCGCGCTCGCCGGAGTGCAACACGATCCCCTGCTCTACGCCTATCTGCTGGATCCGACCTACTCGACCTACGAACTGCACGAGACCGCATTTCGCAAGTTCAGTTTGAAGTTGGGACCGTCGCCCGCCGAAGCTGCCGATGTCACCCTGCGCCTGACGGAAAAGCTGCGGGCTGAAGTCGGCGAAGCCGGATTGCGCAAAGTTTACGACGAGATCGACCTTCCGCTGGTTCCAGTGCTGGCGCGCATGGAAGAGGCTGGCGTCAAACTCGACTGCGAGGTGCTGGCGGAGATGTCGCAGCGCCTGGCGCACCAGATCGAAGCAAAGGCACGTGAGGTCTACGACAAGTCGGGTTTCGAGTTCAACATCAACTCGCCCAAGCAGCTTGGCGACGTGCTCTTCAACAAACTGAATCTGCCCAAACCGATGAAGTACGGCAAGGGCAAGACTATCTCGACCGCGGTTGACGTTCTGGAGGGGCTTGCCGCCGAGCACGAAGTCCCGCGCATGGTGTTGGATTACCGGCAGCTCTCAAAGCTGAAGTCGACTTACGTTGACGCGCTGCCGGTGCTGCTGAACTCGTGCACGCTGCGGCTGCATACCACATTCAACATGGCAGGATCGGCGACTGGCCGCTTGTCGTCGGTCAATCCGAATCTGCAAAACATCCCCATCCGCACCGAGCTGGGTCGCGAGATTCGCGCCGCCTTCATCGCGGAACCGGGACACGTTTTGCTGTCCGCCGACTACTCGCAGATCGAGCTTCGCCTGCTGGCCCACTTTTCCGGCGACAAGCTTCTGGTCGAAGCATATCGCGCAGGCGAGGACATTCATACGCTCACGGCGTCGCAAGTGTTTGGTGTGCCGCCGCTCATGGTGGAAGCGGAACATCGCCGCCGCGCCAAGGCCGTGAACTTCGGCATCGTCTACGGACTATCGGCTTTCGGGCTGTCGCAGCAGATTGGCATCGACACCAAGGAAGCCAAACGCTTCATCGACGCATATTTCGAGCAGTACAGCGGCGTACGCGAATTCATCGATCGAACACTGGAGCAGGCGCGACGCGACCAGAAAGTTGCCACGCTCTTCGGCCGGGTGCGACCCATCCCTGACATCCACAGCAAGAACTTTAACCTGCGCGGATTTGCCGAGCGCACCGCGGTCAACACGCCGCTGCAAGGGACCGCGGCCGATCTCATCAAGCTCGCAATGATCCGCATCGACGCCGAGCTGCAAGAGCGCGGGCTGCGCTCCAGGATGCTTCTTCAGGTACACGATGAACTGGTTTTCGAGGTACCGGACAGCGAAGTTGATACCATGAAGCGACTGGTCACGGAGCATATGGAACACGTCCACGAGCTGAAGGTCCCGCTGAGAGTTGAGGTCGGCACTGGGCCAAACTGGCGGGACCTGGAGTAGAACCTTGCCGGCAAGTAAGCGACAGAAAGACGGGCCGCAACCGGAGCTATCGCAGCCACAGATTGCGGCGTTAGCGCAGGAGGTCGCGAAATACATTCGCGCCCAACGCGCGCACTATTTCGATCACGCAGTTCCATTAACGTTTAGCGAGATTTGGTCGCGATTTTTCCCGCCTGTCGATCTGCAACGCATCCGGGTGGTGCAGCCCGGTCAGGAGCGCGTTCCCAATCCTCCGTTTTATGCCGACCTTGAGAAGCTAGGCTTTACCGGCCTGCCCGACTTCACCACCATGGCGGCGATCACCTTCGACGATGTTGTCGTCTTCCACGACTCGATGACGCCGCAACTGATCTTCCATGAGATGGTGCACGTCGTGCAGTACCGACTGCTGGGGATTGACGAGTTTGCCCGCCTGTACGTCCGCGGTTATCTGCAGGGCGGCTATGCGAGGACACCACTCGAAGTCTGCGCGTACCAACTGGACGGGCGATTCATTATGGGCAGCGTCGGCTTCGATGTGGAATCCGAAGTAAAGTCGTGGATCGACAGCGGCGCGTTCTAGAGCTCGGTTCTGATGACAGTGCTCAGCCGCAAATTCCTTGCGCGCGTGACGACAGACCGCCTTGTGACCACCGATGCCCCTTTCACGCACTGTGGAACATGGCACTCGCCGAGCCTCCTGGCGCATACTGAATTGCCAGGAACGTTTCGTCGTCGAAGCGTTCGCGTCGACCGCGAAATTGGTGGAGCTGCTGCTTGCAGGCATCTATCAGTTTTACGGTGCAGCCCGCCCGGTGCTCGCCAACGACCTTCTGCAAGCGTTCGATACCGTACTCGTCTCCGCCGTCGTTCTCCGTTTCGGAAACGCCATCGGTATAAAGCACCAGGGTGTCTCCAGAATGCAATCTGGCCCTGGCGGCGGTGAACTGCTGATCGTCAAACAATCCCAGCGGCTGACTCGTGCTCTCCAGTAGCGTCATTCCTGACTGACTGGCCAGCAACGCGGGAAGATGTCCGGCGTTGACAAGCTCTATCTCGCCGTTCTGCGTGGCCTTGCCGCACACCAGCGTGGCGTATTGCGTTGGCAGCGCGCTCTGGCGGAAGAGCTGGTTCGCGCGATTCATCAGTTCCGCAGTCGGCAGTCCGACAGTGATCAGCGACCGGAACACCGCACGCAGGTTCGACGAAAGCATGGCCGCAGCCACCCCCTTGCCCGATACGTCAGCCAGCACAAAATAGAGCCCGCCATTGCTGTCGTCGATGAGATCGCAGTAGTCGCCACCGACCACGCCGGCGGGCTGGTAGTGGTAGGAGATGTCCCATCCAGCGAAGGCCATGTCAGATGGCGGCAGCAGACCCTTCTGAATTTGGGCGGCCAACTCGAGGTCGTATTCCAGCGCGCGCTGCTGCTTGGGAGTGAGGCAGTCCAGGCAGACCCGGGCCAGCGGATTGTCGCGCATCACGTCTTCTTCCACCGTGCCCTGGCAGATTTCGCACACCCCGAAGCTGCCGTGATCGATGCGATGCAACGCGCTGTCGACCTCTTCCAGCAGATGCAGCATGCGCTCGCTTTCGGTCTCGCCCACCACCTCGGTCAAGCGCGCTCGGCCCGCCAGCAGCTGCTCGCGGACACTGTTAACGTAAGCTGTTTCTCCCATAGCCATAGCTAACCACCTTCTAAGACTTAGAAGGTTATGGACGGCATTCGGATGCAGTCTTTTTGACCGGAAAACCGCTTTCCATCCAAACCTTCTGAACACTTTATCGCAGCTGAAAGGACGCGCGTCTCCCCGCTCCTTGCGGTCAAAAGCGATTCAGAACGCCCGGAGCGAATTTCGCCGCGGAGACAGGAAAAATGGGTAGCAAGCCTCGCGGACGAGGTCTCCTGGTTTGTGCAAAAAGCGAGCGTGAAGGGGGTTTAGCTCGGCGTGCATTGCGAACCCGCCTCGCTGCCTGTACAATATTTTTGCCTTCCTGAACAGCGAGTTGGGTTCTTACTCGTTTTCACACTTGCCGAAGTGGCGGAATTGGCAGACGCGCATGGTTCAGGTCCATGTACCCGCAAGGGTGTGGGGGTTCGAGTCCCTTCTTCGGCACCAAGATTTTCTATTGCCATCAGTTCCAATAGCTTGCCCTGCAGGATTTCCCGTAAGTGCAGGCTCTCCGTCCGCACGGAAAGCCCCACCCCAGCAAATGCCATCCTCCAAAGGGGCCACACAGCTCGCATAGGACTCCTGGCTACCAGGATTCGGCCACTGCTTCTATGCCTGCGGCGGTTGCTTCACCAGGCTTTGTACCTGACTCTTCAGGTCCGCCAGATCCTGGTCGCGAGCGGTTTGTGCCTGCTGCATTGCGCTCAGGCTCGTCTTCAACGCGGCGATCTCCTGCTCATAGTTGGTGATTGTCCCCAGTTGGTTGGCTATCACCTGCTGGCTTTGCTGCAGGCTCGATAAAGCCGTTTGCTGGGCTTGTATCTGGGTCGTGAGGTTTTGCACGGCCGGCGCTGGTGTGGGAGTCAAAGCGTAGTAGCGGACTACGCCGTTCTGCTCGTAGAGAACAACGTGCGATCCGGACGGCACGGTGGTTGGGGCACCAAGGAATGTGGTTATATTGGTGGTTACGGCGGTGGGGTTATAGGGCTGCACGGAGTCTACTACGATGTTGGCCGCGGCCAGCCGCTGGTTTGCAACTTCCGTCTGCTGGCCCACCAGGTCGTTCTGGTCGATTTGCGCCGCTGCGGCGGGTTGGTAGTTGAAAACTGCGGCGCTCATCGCATCGGTCGCCAGCTTGCGCGATGTGGAAAGCCTGGCCATCTGCGCGCCAGCGAAACTGCTGAGGTTGATGTTCTGCGCAAAGTTCTTTGCGCTTATCATCTGATCGCTGCTCAAGCGATCAATCGAGCCGGCCTTCTCCCCCGCCTGATAGTTGCGGAAGTAATCGGGTAATACGGCGCAGCAGAACCTTTCAATCAGCCATTTCACAATGGGCAGGATGGGCACAATCGACAGCCAGTATCCGTAAGTCGGAAACGATTTCACGTAGCGGCGACGGTCGAGATTGCAGATGCGGTAGACCTCGCTCGCTCTGATCTGGATGTCGCCCAGGTATAGCTTCTCGTCCCCGTCGCACGCCGGGCAGTTGACCAGGAAGCGGTCGCAGAAGCAGTCTTTCAGGTCTTCCAGTATCAGGCCAAGCAGGTCCGCGAAGGACTCCAGCGCATCGTTACGATACGTTGCCAGCTTCGACATCGAGACTACCGTCGCCGGCGAGGGAATCAGCATGGCGGCCGGTACGACGCCGATGGTGTTGTTGAGGACGTTGAGGACGTAAACTGACTGGCTGCTCTGGTCCAACGAGGGGCCCACGGCGATACTCTGCGGCGACAGCTCTGTGGGGAACAGATGGGCATGAAGCTCGTCGCTCGAGGGGTCAAGTACCCTGACCAGGTTCTTATCTGTGTAACCAACCAGCAAGTAGGAATTCGAGGGATTAAACGCGAGGCTGATCGGGGAATCCAGCTCGAGACCTACGGGTACCGCGGGCGCCGTTTCCCTGGTCTTAATCGGAAGCTTGTAATCGAGGAGATGCTTGGTTGTATAAGTACCCGACGGGTCCACGACGACATACAGCTTGTGGAATTTCCCTTGCGAATCGGCCGCAAGAGCAATGTCGTCTCCCGCCGCTCCCGTGAAGGTTACGCCCTGGTACTTAAGCTGGACAACAACACTTTCCCCTTGGTCGCTTAGCTTCTGGGCCCAAATTAAGTTATAGGACTCGCTCGCGCCAGAATCGCTGGCGGTCATATAGGCAATCTCTTCCATGGAGTCAATGACGAGGTGCCCGAAGGGGGCAAACTGATTGTTATAGGTAGGGGTCGCCGGGAAGGCCTTCCCGGGAGTGGCGGCGTACAGGCCTCCTCCCTGCCCAGTACCGACGGCGTAAATCTTGTCGCCGCTGGCGGCCAGAGTTACTAACTGCACGCCCTCGAGCACTTGCACGCTACCGAGGTTGTTGCCGGGACTCGTGTTCCAGGTGAGGCTGCCCCCGGAACCGACAGTCGCAACCGCTACTGCGGTGTTCGATCCGAGATGGGCTATGGCGTAGAGGGTTTTGTCGCGCGCGATAACCACGTCCTTGACGATGGCCGTGGCCTGAGCGGGAAACGCCACTTTGGCGACCATCACCATCTTGTTCAGGTCGTAGACATGGACAAAGTTGTCCGAGCCAACCGTGTAGGCATAATCGCCATTGGGGCTGACTCGGATGCGCGTGTGGTAACCGCTGCCGAACATACTGTGAACCCCGAGGGAGGCGAACGGGTAGTCAGGGAAAGGCCGGGCTTTGTCAAACAATCCACAAAACGTGCGGCTGGTCAGCACCTTCTTGAAGCCCGCGTAAAAGTTGCGCAGGATCGTATCCTCTTCGGGAGAAATAAACAGATGCTGGCCGCTGACGGGATTGTAGAGTTGGTTTGTCAGGTTGGTGAATGTGTCAATCCGTTGCTGGCCGGGCCCCACAGGCAGATTGGTCGAGCCCGATTTCGTGGAAAACTCCGAGGTCACAAACGCTATCAGGGGTTGAACGCACCCTTTCCAGAAATCCACCCAGAACGTGTTCTGGAAGAAGGATCCCAGCGATTCCTGAGATAGGTCTTGCTTCTCAACCGCGAATGTGCCGGCGCTGTTGAGCACCAGCGAGACTGTTCCGTCGCCGTCACTGTTAAGCAGAGATTTGGATTTGGCCATCGCCACCAGGTCGAGGGGAACATCGCAGCACACGCGAACATCCCGGCCCTCGCAGTCGATTGCATATCCCTTTTTCACCGTTACCCGGTTGCGGTCGCTGCCGCAATTTACCTGTAGCCCGCAGACAATGCCCCAGCCGTGCAAATGCTTGTTGTGGAACGCCAGGTCGGCCTCAGCCAATGAGTTGAAGGAGACGCGGCAATCCCTCACCACAGCCTTTTGGGCGGAGTTGTCCCACCAGGCGTAGGCCAGCGGAGCCTGGTAAATGCTGAAGTAGTGAGAAGGTAGATATGGGTCGTCTTTGCTTCCGCAAGCCCAGTCGATCTGGCCGTTCGCCGTGCGCGCCGGAATGGTCCAGTAGTCGCCGGCGACGAAGTTGCCGTCCTGACTGAACGTGACCTCGATTCCGTACTCCAGCGTCACCGGGCCGGACGAAACCAGGATTCCAGTGGATGGGCTGGTCATCGGCTGGTCCCAGCGCCTCATGCGCGGATTCATCGACTGGGTCACATTCGGCGTGCCGCTCAGCGTCACCTGCAAGGGCCCCGGCCCGAGGGCCGAAATTTGATAGAGCACGCCCGACTGATTGGGAATATCTCCGAACAGGGTGGCATCGTCGCTCAACTCCACCCATTGGTTCACTAGAAATCCGAGGTTCGCATCGGGGCCCAGGCTGTTCACGGTCACGGTGGGGCCGCTGACGTCGGTCACCTGCGCCACAACGGAAGCATTCTCGCGCGACCACTTGAAGGTTGCCTCCGAGTAGGAGCCGCCGGTGTGAATCTCGACGCGGTAGAGCTGGTTTTCCAGTCCCTGGTAGCCCGCGGCGGGAATCGGCTGACATCCGCAATCGTCGCCGGCTGGGTTGGTCTGGGCGGTCATTTTGCCGGTGTGCTCAGGCGGCTCTTCCAGGGTGAGCCCTTCGCAACAGCAGGAGCCCTGCGAGCCAGTGTTCTCTGTCCCATCCCCGGCATTTGTTGAGTCGACAGTCGTTCCAATTACCCGCCAGACCGTCTGTAGCCGTGCGGTGGTATCCGCCTGGCCGATTGCCGGCTCCACCAGGCAGGGATCGTCGAGTTCGGTAACCAATCGCCGCCATACCTGGAGCACGAACTGCACATTCGTGCCGCCCTCCAAAGCCTTTATCAATGAACTTTCGGAGCTCGGATCGGATGCGCCCGCAGTTGGGATCAGAAACTTCTGATCGCTGTAATCCCGGTCCCGGTCGTTTTCAACCAGGATTCCATCGACGTAGTAGCGACCTCGGCCGATCCGGATTTTGCCGTTCTCGATCCATATGCCAAACCCGGCGTCCTTGGCGGGTGCTCCATGACTGCCAATGAGGTCCACATTCGTCGTGTCACGAAGGTAGGCATCGATGGCCGTCTGCTCATTGGCATCCGCATCAAGGGCCACCCGCCCCTGCTGCTGTAATACGGCGGTGTAGTTCTTCTCGGGAGTGAATCGAATGCGGCTGAAATCACCTTTCATGACCCATCCTGTCCTTCTGTGTGTGCGCCGGGGGTTTGAGTTTCATGCAAGTCGGGGAGCGCAGTGTGCAAGTCGGGCTCTGCGCCAATGGGGGCTACTTCGACCTTGGGCGGTTCGGAGTTGGCATCCGCCTTGGCTTCGGTTTCTACGGTCGCGACGGGCCCATGCGGAGCATCGTCCGCTTTGAGAGGCTCTGCTTCCTCATCTGCTTTTGGCTCCGTAATAGCGGGCGCGGCTACATCATGCTGCAAGGGCAATCCGGGCTCCGGAGTTGGGAACGGGAGATGCCCCGGCGGGGCTGGTGGGAGCTGATTGATGCCTCCCGGCTTTTCCAGAACGGTGTCGCAGCGGTGCGAGGGAATGAGGAAGACGCCGCACTCCAGATTGGCGACCAGGTATTCGTTGGCCCGAATCTGGATATTTTCTACTGCCTCAGTCTCCTGGGTCTGCAGGAAGACGCCCATCTGCGAGCGATTGTCGGCGCCTTTCCACACGGCCACGGGACAATCGCCGCTCAGCAGGCAATACGCGGGATCGCCAAAGCGCAGGCTGATGAACTGCGGCGCAAGCGCCTGCTCGCTGGCGGCGTCCGGAGGCAGGCACTCGTAGCGCCTGGGGACAATGGAGCTCCACGGCAGCGAGCAGAAGCGCACGCAGCCAACCTGGGTGCGGTTGGCCCACACCGCGGCGTTCCATACATCGCCTGCGGCCAGCGCCGAATGAAAGATGGTGTTCGATGCCAGCCGTATTGCCTGCGCGTAGACCTTGCCGATCACGGTGGAATCCTCAATGTGCAGCTCCGCGCCGGGACTGGGCATCGTCCCGATTCCGGATCCGGCAGGCCCCACGAATGCCGGGCTGGAGGCGGACCCGGCATCCACAATGCTGTCGCAGACGCGCACCGAACAGCTCTCTGGCAACGAGACTGGGCCACAGATGGCGCGGGTCAGGCAGAGGGTTGCGCCGATGGCCGTTCCGGTAACGCTGGGAGTGCCCGGCTGGGCGGCGGTGCCGTCCGGATTGAGCGAGATGCCGGGCACCAGAGTGCAATCGGTCATCTGCACGCAGGCGGCTGCGCCGGTCAGGCTGATTGCTCCAGAGAGCCACACGCCGCTGATCTGAAGGCTGCCCATCGGTTCGCTCAGCCCGTCGGGGCCGAGCGGCGCGGCCGGAGCGTGGACCTCGATATTGCCGAAGAGAGTGACGCAGGACTTGTTCCACAGCGGCGGCGAACCGCCCGGACCCATGCACGTCCACACCAGGGTAGACGGCGTCGCTTCCGCCGTAGTTTGGTTCAGCACCTCATCCCAGGTCGGCGGGGCGGCGTCGGAGGTGCCGGCGGTGCTGCACCGCTGGATGCATTCGCCATCGTAGATCTGGTCACCTACGCTGTAGGCGGTCGCAGGCTGCCACGGCCCAGGCAATACCTCCGCCGAAGCGATCAGTAGCTGACTTTGGGAGCGAATCAGAATAGCGTTGGCGCCGGTGAGGTCGATACCGGATGATGGATTGGAAGTTGGGCAGCACGATCGTTCCCACGCTTCCCGCTTCGAGCGAATTCCACGCCGTGACCGCTTCCTGTAAAGTTCCATACCCGGTGTAGCCCGCAGGAACGACGCTTGAGTTAACAATGGCCAGGAACCCGCTGCTCGGCTGGCTGATGCTGGCCGTCCGATCGTAAGGGCCGCCCGCGAACTGCGCCGGCGATCCGTAGTTGTAGCTCACCTGCAGCGTGGTGGGCAGGCTTATGCCGGTGGCGGCGTACTGGATGCGCCCCAGCAACGGATCGATGGCGATCATTCCCGGCGGCACCGTGCAGATCTCCCCGCCCGGCCCCGGCTCCAGGTTCGCGCACATGATCTTGCTCGCCGCCACGGCCGTTCCATCGCTCAGCAGTTGCAGGTCGGAGGGATAAAACTTGCCGACATGCCTGGCAAAGCGGCGCCGCCGGATCGGCTCCGGCACATCGGCCTCTTTGGTCAGCATGGTAAACGGCAGCGTCTCCTCAATCGCCGGTTGAAACAGCGGTATAGGCCCGCCGAGCGCACTGAACAGGTAGCCGTTGCTGTTCCCGGCGGCGGCCAGCGAGAACGCCGGCGCATTGGTCACCAAAAAGCTCTGCCAGCGCCACATCCAAACGGCAATATCGGGAATATTGAACCGTCCCCCGCCGTGGATCACGATGTCGAGCGGCGTGGGGTCGGGCGGCGCCGCCGTGGTGCCCGGCGCGGTAGTGCTTACCGCAGGCGGTATGGGGATGCGCGGGGCGATCCTCCGCACATCCACCGTGCGATTCAAGCGCGTGAACGGGCCCCACTGATCTTCCCAGTCGCGTCCCCGGCGCAGGTCCGCAGTGGCATTGTGATGCTTCCGGACATCGCGCAAGCTAAGCGTGGTTATCAGCCTGCGAAACTCTTCGATAGCGGTGGTGGAGCGGCCGGAGACGTCGTGCGTCACCTGCTCCATGGCGATCAGCGTCCCTTTGCGGCGCCGGTAGCCGATGGTATTGGCCACCTCGGCGCGGCTGTCGGCTCCGGCCAGGGCAACCGTATAGACCGGATCGTAGCCAATCAGCGCGCCGATGTAAGGGATGACCCACGGCGCGCAGGTCTCGATGAACTGGTCGTCGTAGAGTTGAAGCAGATTGTCTTTGACGATGCCGTACTGGCATTCGAGCACCAGGTAAAAGGCCGCCAGTGGATTGCCGAGAAGATCGTCGCGCGAGCGATAGACCGCCGGCAGAAGCGAGTAGATGGGCTGGGGCGGGGGTTGCGGCGTTGTGCTCATGACCACACCACCACGTTGCCCTGCGAAGCTGGATCGAGCAGGAGAATCTCAGCTCCGGCGGGCGGATCGGCCGTCGGTTGCGGGCCGTAGGCACAAAGGAAATTCGTAACTATGGCGGAGTCGCCTGTGCGATTCAGGGCCGTAAGGTTCACGGCCAACACGCCCGGCACCTGCTGCGCCAGCGCGATCACCTGGCTGGCGGCGACGCCTTGCGCGGGAGCCAACTGGCCAAAGGCAAAGGCTGCCACCAGGTTTTGCCACACCTGCGGCACAACCACGCTCGCCTCATACAACGGCGTATTTACCAGCACCTGCATCGAGATCTCAAATAGCGCGGGAACATACGAGACGATGAGAACCGGAACGTAGGGCAAGCCGCAGTTGGCAATCGCCTGGTACAAGTTCACGACCACTTGGTCCGTAGGCAACACGGTTGCGCCCTCCGCTCCGGCGACGGTCAGAAATATGCCGCGCGTGTTGCCGAACCACGTCCAGGTGGCCAATGCCAGCGAAATGCCCGGAATATTCAGCGCGAAGTTCTGGTAATCCTCCAGGGTCACGATGCGCCCAAGCGTCAGCGTCGGCAGCGGCGCGGATTCCCGAGCTTCGGCGGGCGTGGCGGGATCGGCGCCTCCGGTCGCGATGCCCGGATTGGTAACCGACTGCAACCCCTGCGGCCGGTCCAGCGCCTGGGTGAGTTGGCCCGCCGCCAGATTGCCTGCCGCGCCGTTGCCGACCCGATAGAGGGCCTGAATGTTCGCCTGCCCGGTGGGTGTGCGCGATCCCTGAATGCCGTTGCCGAATTGCACCGTGGGGCCGCCGGTCGAATTCGGTATGGTGACATAGGCGCGATCGCTCGGAGCCGATGACAGGAAGTTGGGCACCTCGCTCCACAGCAGGTTGTTGACCCGCACCTGCAGCGTGGACTGTACGCCGCTGGAGTTGGGCGCTGCCGTATACGTGAGCGGCGATTGCTTCAACTGGAACTCGAGCGCCGGATTGGTCGCATCACCCGAGCCAAGAATCTCCTGCGTCGTCTGGCCGTCGGTCGCCAGAACAGCGTTGGCGTTCACTGTCACCGTGGAAGCGTCGTAGATGCGGCCCAGGTTGGCCTTGAGGGTCAGTGCTGTAGTCGCGCCGTCGACCGTGGCGATCGTCACGGTGGCCGCTTCCCCGGCAATCGGGTCGGCTGTGGCCGAAGGTTGCAACTGATACTCGCCTGGGGCCACGGAGAGAATGCCCGCCTGTCCGTTGACGGTAATCACACTCCACAGATCGTTGCCGCTGCCGGCGGGATCCGGCTGGGGCGGGAAGGCGTCGACGAGGAATGGCTGGTTCAGGCTGACGGTCACACCGCTCGACGCGCCGGTGGGAATGAACGTTGCATTCGCGGTGTTGGGCGCGATCGCGGTGTTGGGCGCGATTCGCAAGCGCTTGCCGCTCACGCCGATGGGAGAGTTCGGCGCAATCTGCTGCAGCCCCACGATCGCGAAACTCCCTCCCGATACTGGCGCAAGCATTCCCGGCATCAGGGTATTGGCATAGTCTCCGGTCGGGCTCGGGGTCCATGCCGTAAGCGGCAGGTTGGCGAAGGTAAGCAGTTGACTCCCGATGTAGACCGTCGTCTGCCGGGTGTTGTTCACAAAAGCGCTCAGCAAGCTGCTCAGATCGGTGCTGGCAGGTGAGGTTGGAACAATAGCCGTGCCGTTGGCCATGGTCAGTTGCGACGTCTTCGCGGAGACGGTGTACATGGCGGGATTGGATTCCGAGACGCTCTGGATTTGGAAGAACGCCGTGGGCCCCTGCGAACCCGCCGAACCCGGCGAGATAAGCACCGCCCACTCCGCCTGCGCCGCTGACGCGCTCGCTCCGCCCGCCGGGTTCAATCCCGGGTAGGAGTTATCCAGATTGATAGTCGCGCTGCCAGTGGGCGTAAAGCTCCAATCGCTCGAAGGGTCCGTGGGGTAACCGGGAATGTTGGGAATGACGAAGTTCCAGGGCGACATATTCTCCTGGACATATGGGAATATCCCCGGCCACGGCGCATTCACGCCGAACAGGGCAGCCTTGGTGCGCAGGACGTACAGGCAAATCGAGGAGTCGCCGGCGCCGAACGGCAGTTGCTGGTCCCAGAAGAGTTGCGTGTTCCCACTCACCGGATCGACAACGACAGCGGTCACGAAGCAGAGCATGGCCGGCCCGGTGACCGAAGGAGCGCCGCCGGGCGCGCTGAGGAACAGGAGCGCATTGCCCACCTGGATATTGTTCGCTGTTCCCGCAATCCACGTGGACGTGTCGCTCCCAACAGTTGTCCAGGGCTGCGTGGTCACGGCGGGGATGGCGTTGGCGGCGATGGTCGCGATCAGGTCTGAGGAAGTCTCAAAGACCTGCGGCGTCTGTCCGGGACCAGGAACGCTCTGCACCCTGGTTCCTGGTGAAATGGGCACGGTGGCCGGCGAGCCCGGCGACGTCGCCAGCGTGAAGACCAGCGTCGTCGACGCGCTCACGCCCGGCGAAGGCGTGTAGCCCACCAGCTTCACCAGTTCGAAGACGCTGCGCGCCTGGACCGCCGTGCCGAGATAGGCTTCGTTCGCCAGCCGCTCGGTGTAGAAGGTGAGGATGTCGAGCACCTCCGACCAGGCATCGACCAACGCGATCGAAAAGTCGCTGCTATCGCGCGTGCGCAGTCCCGTCAGGGCCGGAACATTCGAGCTGGAGAGCGCGGCGATCATGGTTTGCATGAAACTCGAGTACGTGCCGACGCGATAGGAGATTGCGGGCAACAGGCTGCGATTCACGATCAGCGCGGGTGTCAGCCGGGTGGCGCCGGAGCAGCATCCGCACAGTGTTTCACCGCAGGTTTGGCAGCCGCAGCTCATTTGCCACCGTCCAAAGTAAGGGTCAGGAGCCCCAGGTCGAGGTGGTTGGGGTCGTTGTCGCAGCAGGGAATTTCTAGTGGTCCCATCTGAAGGAAGACCGGAGGCGGAGTTCCTTGCGGCGGCAGTGATTCCTGTCGCGCGAAGGTTGTCATCTGCACGGAAACCACTCCCGGAACGCCCTGCGCGGCGGCGATGATGGGACTTGCGTACACGGTTGCGCCGAATACGAAGTTTTCCGAACTCAGCAGGCCCGGCGTGCCGGTACAGGAGTCGCCGGTGACCAGCACCTGCCAAAGCGCCGCGTATACGTCGCCCTGGAAATAGTTGGGCGCCACGCAAATGGTCATGGCGATAGCCAGGCCGACCATATCCGCTTGCTCGACCTTCAGATCGGTGCCCATCATGCGCATCCTGTTGAGGCTCCGCTTGATGGATTTCTTGAGTGTCGAACTCCAAGTCGTGACCGGCTCGACAGAGACAAACGCCGTATACCAGGAGCCAGTCCAGCGCAGCGTGCCCAGCGCCCGCTCGACTCCGGGAAGCGTCTCTGCCATCGCTGTGTAGTCGGCAGCCGTCACGCAGCGCAACTGGGTCTGGAAGCTGAACGGCGCGTACTGCTGTATGTGCAGCGGGGTCTCAGGGTCGACGCCTCCCGCAGCCGCCAGCGGATTGCGCACCCGGATAATCGCGGGTTGATTGAGCAGAACGTGGGCCAGCGAATCGTGGCCCACATTGCCGGAAGTGCCGTTGCCGGTGCGGTAAGTCGCGGCGAATCCCAGGCCGGGGTCGGGCGACGCCCCATACGTCCCGTCGCCGAAGCGCAGATTGGCAACCCCGCTGGTATCGATCTCCGGAATGAATCCGTTGAAGGTGGAGGTTTCCTCCAGCAGGTCCTCGATTGCGGTCCAGGTCGTTCCGTCGGCGGACAGGAGAGAAACCTGCGGCACTCCCGGGGTCGTAGGAGTGGCAAGAAACGTCGAAGCCGGCGCGGTATTGTCGTAAGCCAGCGCGAAAGTGAGCGGCTGCTTCGCCAAAGCCGGCTCATAGCGCGGCCGCACCACGGCAGCGCCAGGAAACGGGGAGCAGTTGCAGCCGATCCCGGTCACCGGCCCCAGCGGCATAGGCGGCACCTGGCCCAGGCTTTCTCCAAAAGTCCAAGTGCCCTGGTCCGCGGCCAATACATTGCCGCGTGCCACCGAAACCCCCGCCAGCGGCTGCGAACCGTGGGCAGAGTCGGTAATGGACGACAGACACAATGGAAATGGCAGAGCGTCCGCCGTGGCCCACTCAATCCTGGTGAGCGGCTCGTTGTTCACGGGGTCGGTCAGCGGCGCGCCCGCATGATCGGTCGTAGTGGCGACAGTCAGCCGCACCGCCCAGCGATGCGTGGGATCGGCATCTGCCGGGTCGCCGGTTAGCGGGCCAATTGTCTCCTCGAAGATCAGCACCTGTCCAACCGCAAGCGTCTTAAAGGCTCCATTCAGCGTGGCGCTCGTCGCGCCTATCGGCAGGCAGCACTGATCACCGCCCCAGGTGTAGAAGTCCATCTGGTTTTGCTCGACGTACACCGTGCAGGCCTGCATGCTCTCGAACACCGGTCCGGGACTGGCCTGGAGGGTCGCAGCCGCATAGCTGTCGGGGTTGACGGCGGGACCCAGTCCCACCACCAGCGGATAGATTTGCGTTTGCGCCGGCACCGTAACCCCGTCGGCATTCGTCGTAAGGCAGACCCAGGCGCGCGCGTTCGACCCTTCGCTGATCTGGTAATCGACCAGTCGCGCGTGGCGGCGCAGCGAGATGCGGCTGCGCGCGGTGCCGATGTAGGCCTCCGTATTGACCGCATCCTGCATGTAGCTGACGCGATCGGCCGCATACGCCAGCGTCTCGACGATGGTGACGCCGATGTCGGCGGCGTGGGTCTCGTCCCAGGTGGGAAGCAGCACCGCCATCCGGTCCAGCATGGCCTGGCGAAATCCGTCGTAGTCGCGCGCCAGGTAATTGATGTCCGGCGGGGCAGAGGCGTTTGCGGGCAGCAACTCGACGGCAGGCAATCGACCGGCGTGGGGCAGCCGGCCTTGAAGGAAAATCCCACGCTGGCCAGTTGCGGATCGATGTTCGTGGGCGGGTCGGGGTTTTGCGCGCTCGTCACCAGCGTCAGCCAATAGCGCGAGAAGTCTCCTGTCTGGCTCCAGGTTGATCGTAACCGTCAACGGATCGGCGGCCGTCGGTCCCTGAAAGTTCGTAATGGTCAGGAGCGGTGTCACCGGTAAGCTGAATATTCGCGGCCGTCAGCCCCAGATTGCCGGGAGGCTTCAGGAAGGTCAGCGCCAGTTGCGTACCGCACCCGGGAGTGCCAATCACTTCGAGATAGTCGATCCCGTTGAGATTGGACGTGTTTTGCAGCACCAGATCGCGCCGGTTCTTGTCCTTGCAGAACAGCATCGTTGTCATTGGGCCGGCCCTCCGTAGACAAACTGCTGCGTCTGCTGTTCCTGCGTGGCGATGATGGTGTACACGATGCTGATCAGCAGCGTTGCGTCCTCGGCGGAGACGTACACGGCGTTCACCTGGATCAGGTCTGAAAGCCACTGCAAAAGCGAAGTTTGAATTACCTGCTGCTGCGCGGCGGCCAGCGAATCGCTGTTTCCTGCAAACACCAGCTGAATCAACCCGCACCCGAACGTTGGCCGATTGACCCGCTCGCCCGGAGACGTGAACAGGATCTGCTCGATCATGTCGTAGATGTGGCTGGGCAAGTCATCCTGCGACGTATGCCCGGTGCTGTCGAACGAATATGGAAACTGGACGTTCATGATCTCTTACATCGCTGTGACTGACCCTGCCGGGCCGGCCACTATCAGTGGCGTTCCGTTGGGCAGGCTGCTCCCGACGCCGGTCGAGATCACCAGCGGTTGTCCATTCGAGGTCACCCGCGTTGTCCCCGTAGCCCAAATGGCGGCGATACACGGCGGAAGCGGCGGCGGAACCAGCGGACATCCGGCGACCACCCATTGCGCATTCAAGAGCACCGTCGGCGTTCCGTTGAGGGTCACGCTCGCATTCGGCGAGGTCGCCATTGCCTGCCCGCCGTGGCTGCACATCACCGTCGCTCCCAACGGCAACAAATATCCACCCATTGCATCCCTCCCCGCTAAGTTACGACCAGCGCCCCGTTGTTCACGGTCACGCTCGAGCCGGCAATCTGGATCGTCGCCTGCCCGTTGGTAATGGTGATTCCCGTGTCGTTGATGGCGATCGAAGCGCCGGAAGAGGATTGCAGCAGAATGCCTCCCGATGATCCGGGCACGTCGCTGAGCATGAGAATGTTGCCGCCCACGGACTGGATTACGATGCTTTGCACTCCGGGCGGCGCGGAGTTCCCCTGGGGGGGAACTTCGGAACTGGAGCCCCAGAAGCACCCCGACCAGATGGGGTAATCGCTGTCGCCCTGCTCGAACTCCACCCACACGTTCGAGCCCACCGGCGGAACGGCGTAGAATCCCGACTGGCCTCCCGCCAATGCGGCGCTCGGCATGGCCCACGTCGAAGTCTGAATATTCGATACGTCCGGCACCGTCACCGACAGTCGGCCCATATTCTGCGGGTCCACGTTGCTGACCACCGTGCCTCGATATTTTCCGTAAAATTGCCCCATTTCTACTCCCTCTCTTGGAAAATTTCTTCAATATGGCGCGGTCGGCACCATGGGCACATTCGAAACCAGCGCGTTGCGCTTCAAGGTGAAGCTCTGTTTGTACTCGCCCGGCTTGATCTGGTGCTTGGTGCTGTCGACGTAATACAGCCCGTCGAAGGCCACCCCCGCTCCGCGAACCCCCACCAGCTGCCGCGCCTGCAGAATCCCGCCGTAGCGCAGCACACTGATCGTCCCATCGCCGGTCACGATGTCCGCGGTCTCCGCGGCCTTGGCATAGCCGGCCATCAGCGCCTGTGCCGGCGTAAGCTTCGCCGTGTAAGGCAGCGGCACGGTCTTCTGCGGCGTGGGCACAACCGAGCCCAGCGGCGGATTCAGCGGATTGGCGCCGGAGACTGCGACCTTCGTCACCACCCCGGTAGTCGGGTCCTGGAGGTAGATGATCGGAGCCACCGCGTTCTGCGGCTCGTACTTAAAGTTCAGGCTCTCCACATTGGTCCAGCTATCCATGTTTACGTTCAGCGCTGGTTGCGGCACGCCAATCTTGATTTGCGGACCCCAATAGGCCGTGCAAGCCCCCGGCACCGGCCCCGGCTGCATGAAGAAGATATATCCGGCCTCTTTGGCCAGTTGCTGGATATACGCGAGGTCGGTGCCCTTCTGGCTGGGAATGCGGGTAGTAGGCGGATCGGCATCCGGAGTCACCACCGGAAATACGTTCGGCACAATGCCAAACGTGGCGTACTTGCCCAGGATCGCCGTCACGCGCAAATCCGGCGTCAGCCCTGGGTACGGGGTCCCGGAGGAATCAGTCAGGTCCATCACCGCGGAAAGGTCTTCGCCGGTGATGACCAGCTTGGACGACCCCCGCATGGCGTCCGGCACTACCTCGGTGTGCTTCACCATGCCGTCCATGATCACCTGCGGCAGGCCCCCGAACGATACCACCAGAATGACGCGGATCAGCGGTATCGGCGCGCCCATGGCGAGCAGGAAAAACAGTTGCAGCGGCGAGCTGTTGGCCAGCGTGAAGCTGAGCTGGAATCCGCTCTTGCCCGTAGCCGACACCGTCACCTCCGCGTCGGTGAACGCATCCATCAGCGGCTTGGCCACAGGGGTCGCCTGCACCTGGCCGGTCAGGATCGTCAGGTAGAGGGGACTAGCCATTCTGCGCACCCGGCGGAATCCCCGCGGCCAGCGGGATTTTGATGGAGGAGCCCGGCTCCGCGGTCAACTCATCCGGATCGACGGCGCTGTTGGCGTCGCAGATCATCCAGAACAAAATCGGGTCGCCGAGGAATTTGTAGGCGAGGTTATCCAGCCGGTCTCCGGCGCTCACGGCGTAGCTTTGCAGCGACGTGTAGATGCTGGCCTGCGGAATGATGCGGCGCTGCAGATAAGCCACCTGCACGCCATTGGCGCAGGTATAAAACTGGATAGCGTCGCCGTAGTAGCGGCTGTTGGGGTTAGTCGGTCCGCCCGTACCGGCGGCGGCTGCGACCATCGATTGCACGACCTGATCCATCGATTCAAGCCTTTCCCGGTTAAGGCTGGTCGAACTTGACCGCCAACCGGCCTTAAACCATCAAAGTGCGCAAATGGCCTTACGGAGCCATCGTGGCCAGCGCCTCTTTCTGTATCTGGTAAGCCATGTACAGCGCTCCGGCCGGGGTCACGAAGCCCACGTCGTTTACGTTCAGCACACGCATTCCCAGCGCGACCTTAGCGCGGATTGGATTCAGTTGCCCGTCGAACAACTCTTCGGTGATATCGAGATCGGTAATGAGCACCGGCGTCACGCGCGACTTGCTCCACACAAACAGGGTCAGCATCGACTCCATGGGAAGAATCTCGATGGTGCCGAGAAACGATAACGCTTCGTTGGCCAGCAGAACCTGGCTGGTTGGATAAACCAGCAGCTCCAGCGCCGCCAACTGCGGCTGGATGCCGTAGGACAGCGTGGTCTCGTCCGAGGAAGCCAGCAGGTTGGTTGCGTCGATATCGATGGTGCAGCGGATGGTTTCGATCGGCGGCCCTTTGAGCCGGAAGATTTCTGTCCTGTCCGGCTCGTCGCTGACGGGTTGCGGTTTCAGGGTGCGCGTTACCTGTTCCGGGTTGTACTGAAACTCGATAATCGACGGCCCCCGCTTGGGCGCCTTCTTTTCTGGAGAGGGCGTGCTCGGCGGCTTGGGCTGCGGCGGCGTCGGCGGCCGCGGAGGCCGCGGCGGCGCAGGCGGGCGCGGCTTGGGCGGCGGAGGAAATCCGATGTTCGGATCGAGCGAGACGATCGCGCCCTTCATTACTATGGGCGAGATGTTCGGCATTCAACGCTCCTTCAAGTTCGCAACGAAAGCGATACTTAGTTGCCCGCAATTCTTGTCATGCAACATCCTCAGCAGCTTTCGCCCGGGCCGTGGGTGCCGCCCTCATGGATTTGCCGGGTGGCAACTGCATACGAATCTGCATTGTCAATGGCATCGGCCGTCGGCTGTGTCTTGTACTTCGCGTCCCATTCATAGGCGTTGTCCGTTGCTCCCGGGTATTGATGCGCCCGTTCATGGATAAAATCGCCTACCCGTATCAGGCTGTTCTTGCAGGAAAAGTGTAGCGGGCAAACGTTAACGTTGCGCAGGCGCCGAATCCAGGCGAACGCGCCCCGAACATACGCCCTTTCCCTGGGCTCGCACCAGAAGGAGCTCGCGCACGCAATCGTAATACTCGAGTTGAGGGCCGTGCGCAGAGAAGCAAAGTTGCCCGCAATCGTCGCAATGTCCGTTGGGCTCGTGGCGTGGAAATTCGCATCGAGAGCCGTTTTGACCACCGCCGCGTCGGCGGGTGACGCCTTTCCTGCGCTAAACGCGCTGATCTTGGGTTCGGCATCGTTCAGCCAACTCCGCGCCTCCGCCAACTCGGTCTCAATCTGCGTGATCTGATCGGGAGTGCAGTCTTTGGTCGAGGGCAACGGCGGAGACGGCGCAGCTGTAGCCCCGCCACCCGACGGGCTGGCCCCCGGCGGCGCTGCCTCCTGCCGTTGCACGAATCCCGATACGCACCCCACCGAAGGGAACGCCCGTTGGTCTGCAACCGCTGAGGCTGCGTGCTCGGCTTCCCTTTCGGCGGAGTCGGAACCGAGCCCCACACCAAGCGCGCGCCCTGCGGGCTGGTGATCCTTCTGTTGAACGACATGGGTCAGTTCGTGGGCGAGTAGCCGCTGGCCGCTTGCAGCGGCCGGCTGGTAAAGTCCCGCTCCAAAGACAATTTGTGGCCCCACTGTGTAGGCCAGCGCATTTACCGACCGTGCCGACTCGGCGGCTTCCGAATCGGTATGCAAGCGCACCTTGCTGAAGTCGTGACAGAAGCGCGGTTCGAAGTAGGCGCGGGTCTGTGCATCCAGCGGCTTGCCCGGCGAGCGCAGCACGTCGTGCACTATGGGCGGCGCCGTGTCTGGTCCCCTACCAGCGCCACTACGCTGCAGCTTCTTCTTCTGACATCCTTCGCAGTCGCCTCCCGAGCTTCCCGATCCGCCACACGCGCACTTCCGTTGCAGCGTTCCGAATGGCGCAGGGGCGAGAGATCGCGCCGGTGCGGCGGCCGGCTTCATCGGGATTTGAGTTCGCGTACTCATTGAATCAGTCTGCTCACCCCGCACTCGCAGAGGGATCAGGACAAATCGATCGCCAGCGTCGTATACGAATCCGCATTCTTCTCAGGACTGGCGCCCGGATACCCAGACGTCGAACTAGAATGCCCGTGCCAGCCGGAGTAGGAATCGACCGTGAAGTCAGCGAAGGCCGCGTGAAACGTTTCGTGCAACACGCATCCCGCACGGCCCACCGGATCTACTCCAGGTTTCAGCGTCATGTTCGCACAGATGGTTGAAGCGTTGGAACCCACCGCGCTCGCACCGCAGTGACTCGCACAGTCTGCAAGCGTGGCCGTAGTTGCGCACGAAAACTGGTTCTTCCCCAAGGCAGCCAGAACGGTCGAGAGTTTGCTTTGAATATCTGGAGCGTTGGCCGGGACCCCATACGCCGCGCCAAAATTCCTGCGCAGGCTGCCCAGGACGTTGTCGGGAAGCGGACTTTTTCCCATCTGGGGGATCGCTTTGTTTAGCCAGCTGCGAGCATCGTATATGCCTTGATGGAGGGAATCGGCCTCGGTCTTACTGCAATTCGGATTTGCCCCAAGCCGGAACAAGCCTCCCGGACCCGCAGCCACTGCGGGCGCCACCTGACCGCTCGAGACGGCACGTCCGACGCTTTCAGCTTCGCGCTCGGCGCCATCACTCGGACTGCTGATGCGTTGGGCAGCACCACTCTGCGTCCGTCCGCCCTGTTGCACGACGTGCGTCAGCTCGTGGGCCAGCAGGGCGTTCCCAGTTGCCGTACCCGGCGCGTACTGAGCCGCACCAAAAACGACATCTCGCCCAACTGTGTAGGCCAGCGCATTTACCGACCGCGCCGACTCGGCCGCCCGCGCATCCGCATGAAGCGCACCTTGCTGAAGTCGTGACCGAAGCGCGGCTCGAAGAAAGCCCGGGCGGCTGCGTCGAGCGGCTGGCCCGGGGAACGAAGCACGTCGTGCACGATGGGTGGCGCCGTCTCTGGACCGTTGCCGGCTGCTCTGCGCTGCAGCTCTTTCTTCTTGCATCCTTCGCACTCGCCCCCGAGCTTCCCGATCCTCCACAAGCGCACTTCCGTTGCAGCGTTCCAAAAGGCGCAGGCGTAAGCGCTCGCGCGGGTGCGGCTGTCGGTTTCATCGGGATTTGCGCTCGCTTGCTCATTCTTCGCCTACGAAGAGACACATCCTCGCGGTTTCATCGCCGCCGGTCAGGCTATGCAGCCTGCCCAGCCGGAGAGTTATCGGGCATATTGGCAGTTGTCGGCTGCGATCCGCCGGTTGCCCCACTCGCCGCGAGCGTGGTCCCGCTGTCGCGGATTCCGGCTTTGCGCAAAATCAGAAGCAACGCTGCCGCGGCCGCCGCCCCGAGCCCCGCCACGGCTGCTCCGAATTCACAGACGCCCGTCGCAAAACAAGCGATTGCCCCCGCCCCTAATATCACCAGCAGCCAATTTGGAATCATGGACAAGTACGCCGTATTCAGGCACTTGCACCATCGCGGCATGCTATTGAAAATGCAGGTGCCTACTTTTCCATCACCTGTTGTGCACTTGCCGGAGCACTGGGTCGAATTGTTCCCACTGCATTCTCGCTGCACCACGGCTCCCGGCATGGTGCTGCGCTGAACTGACGCAACCGGGCTACGCGCGTCAATTCCTGCGGAATCTGATATCCGGCTCGCGATTGTATCTGCCTCTCGTTCGCTGGCGTCGCCAGGCTCACCGATTGCGAGCGAGCTGTCCGCATGAGATGACTCGCCGCCTTGCGATTGCTGAATCGTGTGTGTCAACTCGTGAGCCAGGAGCCGATTGCCTTCAGCGGTTCCTGGAGCGTATCGCTGGGGACCGAAGAATATGTTTTGGCCTACCGTGTAGGCAGACGCATTGACAGCTCGCGCCGATTCGGCCGCCTGGCCGTCCGCGTGAATGCGTACTCTACTGAAACTGTGGCCGAATCGCGGCTCGAAGAATGCCCGGGTCTGCGCGTCCAGTGCCTGGCCGGGCGAGCGCAGCACGTCATGGACAATGGGTGGCGCGGTCTCCGGTCCGCTGCCGGCTGCGCTGCGCTGCAATTCTTTCTTCTTGCAGCCTTCGCATTCGCCTCCCGAAGCGCCCGAGCCTCCGCAGGCGCATTTGCGCTGCAGCGCTCCGAAAGGCGCTGGAGTGAGATGCTGCGCCACGGCGGGACGTTCCAGGCGAATCTGCATCGGGTTACTCATTCAGTTACGCCTCCTATTCCTGAGCTGAAGGGGCAAAATAGCGCCCGTGCCGGCCACCGGCGTGATGCTGTCCCCGCCCAACTTGCATGGGCCCTATCCATTCGTGTGATCCACGCAACTGGCAAACGCGCCCCGTCCGGCCACGCGAAGCGCAAACGACTCGAAGCACGACGCATCCGCCCTCCGCAGAGCGTTGGCTTGGTGCCGCGCCATTTCGAAGAGAATGTGAAAAGGTTCATGCAAAATTGTCGCCGATCGCTGGTCGGGATTGTCCCAGAACGCCTGGCACAGGACCGTCGTGCTGTTCGCCGGACACGAGAAAGCGAAGTTTTGGCCACAGGTTCCTGCCGTGCATCCCACCAGGCCCACAGTTCCGCCGCGACAGACGTAGTGAAGCGTTCCGCCATTCAGCAAGTCGTGGACTCGCCGAAAGCGCTCGACTTGCTGTGCCACGAGCGAAAAATGTGCCGGATTCGTAAGGGTTAACCCCAGTTCTTCCCGCAGGATCGTGTCGAAGTCTGCATCGACGGGCTGCCCGCCGCGGGCCAGCAGCAGATGAGCGTCCAGCGCGAGCTGGGCGCGCAGGGCCAGCTCCACGGCATCCGTCGACGCCTCTTGCAGCGCCGCCACAGCCTCATCTCCGGTCAGGTCAGGGTTGGTCAGGCCGGTGGTTCGACACGACACGCTGGCCGGATTGACCTTACGCTGGAGAGAGGGCGAAGCTGACGGAACCACCAGGCTCGACGACGCCAGCGCTTGCTCGGCGCGGTCAGCCTGCTGCTCGGCAGCGTCGTCAGCGGGGCCAACTCCCAATGCTCCGGGTGACACCGGCCCGTTGTCATGTTGTTGCACGACATGCGTTAATTCGTGGGCCAGCAACCGCTGGCCGCTCGAAGCACCCGGTTGGTAGAGTCCAGATCCAAAGACAATCTGCGGACCTACCGTGTACGCCAGAGCGTTGACTGCTCGCGCCGACTGGTCGGCGCGGGCGTCTGCATGAATGCGCACATTGCCGAAGTCGTGGCCAAATCGCGGCTCGAAAAAAGCCCGCGTTGCCGAATCCAGTGGCTGGCCGGGTGAACGAAGTACGTCGTGCACAATGGGCGGCGCCGTCTCTGGACCGCTGCCCGCCGCTCTGCGCTGAAGCTTTTTCTTTTTGCATCCTTCGCAGTCACCTCCCGAGCTTCCCGATCCCCCGCAAGCACACTTCCTCTGCAGAGTTCCGAAAGGCGCGGGGGCAGGCGTCTGCACCGGTGGTGCGACGGCCGGCTTCACCGCCAAGGGAGCGTGAGTGCTCATGGCTTGCCGCCCCCATGTCTACTACGCGTACTCGTCGCAGCGGCAGGGGCCCCGGCATGGTTGCTGAGGCTGCGGAAAACGGCCCGTGCTATCTGTGTTCCTGCCTCCTGAGGTTTGGAGCCAGCTTTCATTTCAAAGGCGCCGCCATTCAGTCTTGCGATGCCAACAGGATTCGCAAGCGCGCTCTGCTTCCCTTCAGCGCGTAATAGGCGCGCCAGTTCCACCTGCACCGCGTCCGCGATCCGGTGCCGGTCCCGCGCCGCGAAGCCGTGCAGGACGAGCTCTTCGATATGCAGCTCTACACCCATCCGGCGACCTCCGAATCCGCAAGCGGACGCTCGATCTTGGTGAACTCGGTGCGCGCCGCCGTGAGTAGATGCGACATGCGCACCGGTTCCCCGGCATCGGCGGCAAGAAACGCCGCGCCCATAGCGATGTTCTGGATATTGCCGCCGGCGGCGCTCAAACGGGCAAGACGGTCGATGCGCAGCCCGTCCGTGGGGGTCTGGCGTGGAAATGCCCGCGCCCAGATCTCCGCCCGTTGCGGGGCTTCGGGGAAAGGAAATTCGATCACAAAGCGAATGCGGCGCAGAAATGCGGTGTCGAGGGCGTCGCGACGATTGGTGGTGAGGATGGCCAGACCGCGATAAGCCTCCATGCGCTGGAGCAGGTAGCTGACCTCGATATTGGCGTACCGGTCGTGACTGTCTTTGACCTCGCTGCGCTTTCCAAACAGAGCGTCGGCCTCGTCGAAGAGGAGGATGGCTGCGCTCTCTTCGGCCGCATCGAACACGCGGCGCAGGCTCTTCTCGGTTTCGCCGATGTACTTGCTGATCACCTGGCTCAGATCGATGCGGTAAAGGTCCAGTTGCAACTGGTTGGCCAGCACCTCGCCGGCCATCGTTTTTCCCGTGCCGCTCGGGCCGGCGAAAAGAGCGCTGATCCCCAGCCCACGGCCGCCCTTCGAAGCAAAGCCCCAGCTCCTGTAAACCTTGGTGCGTTGCCGGACATGCAGGGCGATCTGCGAAAGCAGCTGTTTCTGTTTATCGGGTAGCACCAGATCGTCCCAGGCCGCGGCCGGCTCAATCCGTTGCGCCAATCCCTCCAGGCGCGGACGCGACTGCATCCGACAGGCGTCCCACAAGGCCTGCGCCAGCGCGGGAGCAGCTTCAGCGGCTGCCCCATCGGCGCCATCGTCGGACACCGACTCCAGATTCGGCTGCCAAAGCTCGCGCGGCATCTGCGCTAGTGCGGCCTCGATCCGGTCCGCGCTCATGCTGAACTGCGAGACAATCGCCGCCACTTCTCCGTTGAGGACCGGGGCCGCTGCGCCCAGCGCCCGGTACCACAGCTCGACCTGCTCCTTCGCCGTCGCCTTGGGAACATCAACGGTGAGCATCTTCCGTTCAACCGGCTTTATCTGTTCCCGGTTCGAGATCATCAGAGGGCTGCGCAGCCTTTCAATCAGCCGCTTGACCGCAAACTCGCCCGCCGCATCGAGCGCCGGTCCATCGTCGAATTCCAGCAGCAGGCAATTGGGCTGAAGAACGGTCTCACGCTCCCAAAGCCGTAGGAACAGGTCGATCTCCGCGACCCCACGGGGAACGGCCTGGACATTGAGGCCATACAGGCCTAAGCCCAGCAGCATGCAAGCCTGCGCGGCAACCGCCCTGCGGCTCTCCGGCTCGCCGCCGCACAACTGCACCACGGGGCGCGATTCCTGCCGGTTCCGGGGAGACAGGCATTCGACGATGCGCTTCGCCACGGCCAGTTCCGACGGTGTCAAAGTGCGGGCAGGACCCACCCCATCCACAACCCCACGCACCCGCTCGTCCATGCTCCGCATCCCCGTCAAATAGTGGAGAATTCGCTCCTCGATCCGCAGCGGGCTGGTAGTCAGCGCGTCGCCGGAGAGCACCTCGATCAGGTGCCAATGGCGCAAAGGACTTTCCGGCAGTATCGCGCTCCAGTGCGCATCGTCAAATGCGGCCAAAGCCAGGCTGAAGGTCGGCAGCGCCGGCCGTTGACCCCTATTCGCCGCTTCATAGATGGGCGCAAAGCGCGAATCGAGCTCGACCGCTGCGCACATTAGCAAAATCCTCCGGTCGAAGCTCGAAAGGCCAAAGATCGCGCAGATCGTTTCTATCGCTGGAGGTGCATCCACCGAATGGCCGCCGGCCCCGGCCTGTCTGACTTGGGCGGCGTGAGCAACCTCGCCGGTCTCGGACTCCCCCGTTTCGTGAGGTTCAGGCGCATAATGCTTGCGCAGCGCTTCGCGCAGATCGTCCAGCGCCCCCATCAGGTAGGCCCGGTTGAAGTCTTCCCAGCTCTGCTCGGGGACGTTGGTCATGTCACGGTCACCGTAGGTCCGCCACCTGGACTGGCCAGATCCAGAGGACTCTCTGCTCCATCGACCTTTGCCCGAATGAGATAGACCCCGCTCGCCACGCCGGTGATGTCGCAGGCGAGCGTACCCGTAGCAACCGTAAAAGGAGGAAGATCGAAGGAGTACGCCGTGGGCGTCGGCGGCGAAGTAGTTGAGATTTGGTTGAGTATGAGGGTCACCCGCTGGCCCGGCTGAACGTCGGGATTGACGGCGACACTCAATGTCGTACCGGTAATCGATGGCCCGGTCAGGACCGGCTGCAGCACCAGCGCCACCACATTCGATTCCCAGCCCGGATGCGGCTCCGCCGGGTGGCCGAGCTGCAGTTGCTGAACAACCTGAAGGCCGAGGACGCCCGCCTGCACTCCCGCCGGCACCGGCATGATGATTACATTCTCCGTCACCACCGGCGGCGTCACTGTCATGTCGCCGATCCGCACTGTCGTGATGTCCCCGAGCAGTTGTGTGCCCTGGATCACGACCGTGCTGGTGGGCAGAAGGGGCTGTCCGGCTGCTCCTCCCTTGGGCATCACCTGAGTAATCGTCGGCTGGGTGAACGGCGCCACGTGAAGTTTTCTGTGCTGCACGGGCAGAGCTTCCTGCGGCGGCTTCTCATCGCTCATCAAAACCACCGAGGCTTGGTAGGCGGCGGACAAGCTGTACTCCACCTGAAAGAACGCCGACCATAACTTTGAGAACTCCTCGAGCGTCAGCGCAGTCGGAGTAAAGCGGATGCGCTCCACCTGATTCGCAAGATCTGATTTGTTGAGGAAGCTGAAATGTGTCGTCGCCGACTGAATGTTCTGCGGCGAAAGCAGCGGCTGCGTCTCCAGTGTGACGGCCACCGCGCCCAGCATCAGTTGGGGCTCCAGTTGGTCGTCGCTCCCATGAAAGGTAAACAGGTAATGGAGATCGAGCGCCGCGACGGGCTGCTTCACTAGAGTGCCGTCGGCCCGGCGCGTCGGCAAGTCTATGTTGCGGAAGGCCGCATTCGGCGTCACCTGATAGAGGTAGACGTTCACGTGCGGCTTCCCCTCCTGGCCGCTCGTCCGGTCGGGTCGCCGGAATTGGACCACGGCGCCCGGCACGGCAATCTGCACCGGATCGAAGAGTATCTGATAGAGAGCGCCCGTGACCGTCGCGATGGCCAGATAGTTGCTCATCGCTTCGCTCCGCCGCCTCGACTCAAATAATCGTCCAGAGTCACAGAGGGCCTGAAGCGAGGGGGCGCGCTGCGTTTCACCGGCTGCTCCGGAAACACAGCGCGCACTTCCACCCGTCCAATGGTTACTCGAATCTCAGGCTCCGCACCATCGGCGGGAGCCTGAAGTGCTGGCCGGTTCGCGGCTGCCGGCCTTGCGGCTGCGGCTGCAACCTCCGCGCCAGTCGCGAGTATTGCCGTTTCCTGCCTGGGCACAGGGCGAATAGACAGATCCGGCTTCAGAGGCAGCGCGTCTCCGGGCCACCGCCGGCCTGGGGCGTCCTCAGTTTCCGGGCCAGATTCGCGTCGGGAGCTATCCTGAAAAACTCCCCTCGTGCGGGCCGGTTCAACGGTCATCGGCGTCGCCCGTTTCGCTTGAGAATGCTCCGGCTGAGATTGCCCGGTTGGAGCCGCGTCGCCGTGCGCAGGTTCAGTAGCCTGCGAAGAAAGTATGCGGGGCTCGATCTCAGACCTGGTAGAGGCAATGAAAGGGGCTCGGACCGGTATCTCATTGATCCGCCCGGGCAGAGCCGGAGTTCTTACCGTAGGAGAAACGATTAAACCTGCGTCGGGCGCATTCGGACTTGACGCCCCCAACGGTACGGCAGATCGAGTCCGTCGGCCAGTTCGAGCCTCCCGGTCGGTTCGACTCTGTACTGCTTCCTCATTTGTCTCACGGCTTTGCGCAAGTGCAGACTCTACAGCCTGCCCCGCCTGTACTTCGGTCGGCTCAATCTTGGGCACATTTCCAGCATTCTGCACCCGTGGCGTAATGGTTTCGGCAACCGTGCGGCGCGGGGGTGTAAAGGAGCCGACAGTTTCGCTTCCCGGAATTTCTTTCGCCTGCAAAACCGACTCATTTGTGGTTGGCGGCGCCACCGGAGAACTCGCGCGGGCAGTTCGGCGGGCCGCAGGCTGAGTCGGCAACGGCTTGGGCACGGCACGCTTTTCGACCGACTCCATCGCGGCCGAGACTTCATCGCCTTCCGCTCCCCTCGCCTCAGGATTGTGTTCCGGAGTTTCTTCCCGTGGAGGCGTCCGCGCGGCAAGCAGACCGTCGTCCCCCCGAATAGGTTCAAAGCGAGAAGGAACGCGGGGCCGAATCGTTTCCAGCGTTCGCTTGCTCCGAGCAGCCAGATTGCTCAGAAAGTCGCTCATGCGCCCACCATTTCCAGATAGAGCTGCCGCCGGGTTGCGCTCAGAGCTAGAATTTCCACCTCGCGCCACCCATATGCCCTGGCCAGCGTGTGTACTTCGAAAAGAATGCGCCTGGCCCAAGCCTCTATCTCCGTCCAAAGAAAGGAGACGATGTCAAAGGCGGCGAGCCACCGCTGCTTGCATGATGGACAATCGATCTTGAGTTGAATATCCGCTAGCGGGTCGGCCTGAGCCATCGACTCGGCAATCGCGGTAACAACCTCGGCAGGCAATTGCAATAAATTGACAGGAGCGCCCGCCTGCTCCGCCGAGAGAAGGCAGCGCTCCAGAATCAGGGAACGCGCGGCATCGAGATCTTCCGCGCCTTCCGAGGCGATGACGTCCTCCGTTGTAGGGATTCGAAAGACCACGCTGCAGTCCCCCTGCGTCAGGGAGGTCTCGCCCACTTCTGTCCCGTCCGCCATTGCCAGCAGATCGCGGGTATCCAGCGTCAGCTCCAGTCTTTCCCGGCACGTTGGACACACAGCAATCGCTGCCATTCGATGGCCCCAGAGTGTCTCCCGAAGCCGCAACAGTTCGGCATCCCGCCGCCCGACGCTCAGCGACGCCAGCGCATCCTGCCGGGCTTCCGGATACATTGCTGCTAATAGCAAAACAGCACGGCGGGTTGACGTACTGGAGTCGCCGTCTTCCCAGACATTCAGCAGTTCTGCAGCTGTTAGAGCTCGCATGACAACGATCAGGTCTGGACGTTGAACGACGGTTCGGGAAGCTCGACCACCGAGATGTCCCGCTCCCATCCTTCGTTTTCCAGCTTGATGTGCTGGATGGCAACGGCGTTCGCGTTCGCATCCAGGTCCGGCATCGCCTGGTACTCCGAGACCCAGCAGCGGTAGATTTTGTAGGCCTGGACCTTCTGCCCGGCCTCGTTATGAAGCTCCAGGATGATGTCCTTGCGGAAGTCCTTGAGCGAAACCTCCATCCCCGCCTTCGCCCCCAGATGCCAAACTTTGCCGACCCACTCCTCAAACGCGGTATCGAAGGTGATTCCCCGCTCCAGGGTAATGGCGTCGAACTCATTGCGGCCAGGCGATTTGCGGCTCGTCGAGGGATCCGCCCCGTCGCGAAACTTCACCACCTCGGTGGTGCGCTTCAGCCCGGTCACCTTGCTGATGCCCGCCACATATTTCCCGTCCCACATCACGACGAACTTGAAGTTCTTATACGGATCGTGGCGATAGGAATTTACTGTAAATTCGGCCATGCGAGTTCTCCCTAACTAGACGTTTGCCCAGTCATCTGCTGGATCTGGATCACCACAAACTCGGCTGGATAAAGCGGAGCGAACCCAACCACAATATTGACGACGCCGTTGTCGATGTCGGTCTGCGTGGTGGTCTCGCTGTCGCACTTCACGAAGTAAGCCTGGTCCGGAGTCTGCCCCTGGAAATACCCCTGGATGAAAAGGTTCTGCATGAAGGACCCGATGTTGAGCCGTATCGCCGACCACAGCGGCTCGTCATTGGGCTCAAACACCACCCACTGCGTTCCCTGGTAAAGGCTCGACTCGAGAAACAATGCCACCCGCCGAATGGGCACGTACTTCCACTGGCTGGCCTCTGCATCGGCCCCCACCAGCGTGCGCGCTCCCCACAGCACCGGCCCGTAAACAGGGAAAGTACGGAAGCAGTTCAATCCCAGCGGATTCAGAACGCCGTTCTCCGCGTCGCTCATCTGGTAGCCCATGTTCTGCACCCCGTTGAGCACCGCGCCGATCCCCGCCGGAGCCTTCCAGACTCCGCGCGTCGTATCGGTATTGGCGTAAACGCCCGCCACCAGTCCCGACGGCGCAAAGGTGCGCAGCTGGCTGTTGTTGAGTGGGTCTGCCAGCCGCAGACGCGGCCAGAAAGCAGCGCCGTTCGGGTTGACAACGCCAATCGTGCTCGATTTCCAGTCCACCGCCGCTGCCACCGTCGTTACGTTCGGCGGCGGATCGATCAGCAGCATCGCCCGGCACTGGTCGCACAGGGCAATGGCCGCCGAGTAAACCTCCACCGGATTGAGCGACGTGTTATTGGAATCGAGCACGGTGGGATTTCCGGCCGAGGCCCGCACCGCGTCGGGAATGCAGAGCAGATTGAAGGCGACTTTACTTAGCGCATAAATGCCCGATTGCGCCAGAGGATCGCCGATCAACTGGGTCGCTCCGGGTAAGCCGTCCATCGGAGCCGCCGGCGCCGAGCTCGTCTGTGACTGCGCTGAATTGCCGGTGCCCAGCGCGTAATGCGCCACGTTCACGCCAGCGAGTGCCAGCAGTCCCAGGGCGTTTGCCGCATCGTTTACCGGGGGCGATGCCGGAGGGCTGCTGAAGCTGATCACGGCGTCCGGCATGTTGGGCAGCAGCACGTTCACCCGGATGCCCGTACCCGTCATCACTCCGCCGCTCCAGATCGGCGCCGCTACGCAACTCACCGACGCGCCCGTTATCTGCACCGCCAGCACACTATTGATGGCCGTCTGCAACTGCGATGCAAGTCCCTGCACGCTCTGAGGAATCGGCGTCTTATTGCCGATCACCTTGATCGTCGGCAGAGTGGGAAACGAAGACGGCAGATTCAATATCAGCGAGCAATCCGCGTCCGCCGTTGTCACTGTGTTGCCGCCCCCGAGGATCGCGTTCACGCTCTCCAGATAGTTCGTTGTCACGCCGCCCGTGATTACCGCTGTAGACGCAAGCGCCGTTCCCACAACTCCGCTAACCGTAAGCGCCGTAAACGTCAGCGGCAAATCGCCCACGTTCACCAGCTGCGATCCGTTGTCCGGATCGTTGAGCACGTTGGCAATGAAATTCTGCAGATTTGCATTCAGCGACAGCGCCGGGAAATACTCCGTCGTCTTCGTAGCCAGGTTGGTGACCGTTAGATTGAAGGCCAACGGATCGCCCGCCGGAGCCGCGGCAAGGTTCAATCCCTGCACGTCGATATCGATCAGAAGTTCGCCGTTCGCCCACGCCCCGCTACTCAGGGCGCTGAAGGTCATATTGCCGAAGACCACATCGGCGTAGACCTGTTCCGAGGGAGAGCTATACGATCCGGGCGTCCGCACCACCCAGGCCTGCGATCCGCCATTCAGGAAGAACTGCTGCACCGCATAGCTGAGTTCGCTGTTCGACGCCAACCCTCCGAACAGCCGCTGATAGTCGGAGAAGCTGAAGATCATCTCCGCGCGATTGTCGATTCCGGTCGCCGTATAGCCAACGAAAGCGGCCACGGAGGTTGCAACGCCCGTAATCGGGTGTACCGGGCTGGGCAATTCCTGAATGTAGACGCCAGGATACGTATATGTACTGGACATGACACCTCTCTTTGGTCCTGCGGCTACTAAGTGCCGACATTGAGGTTTGAGGCCGTGATTCGGTGTTAGGAATCCACACTTCTATTGGCAAAGGGAGCGGACGGCAAGAAAACCCAGCATTGTCCTACGTACAAGTGAAAAAAGATGGCTGACTTTACGGCCAGTTCGAAACGAAGTCAAGCACGAAGGTGGTAAAAAACATTAATTTATTTTGTTATTAGCGACCAGCACTGGTTTCCGATACATCCACTTCGCACCGCGTGTTACATGGAGCACGGCGGCGATTATTTCCTCTTCACTACAATCTTGCGCTCTTGATCGCCGCGGCGCTCGATGAAAATCTCCAGGTCGCGTTCTTTCTCGAAGCGGGGAAACTTTTCGCCCCACTCCAGAAGCACCAGGTTGCCTTCTTCGGCGAAGAGTTCGTCCAGGCCTAGAGTGTCGAGCTCACGCGGTGTGTCGATGCGGTACAGGTCGACGTGAAACAGGTTGACCTCGGGGCCTCGGTATTCGTGGATCAGCGTAAAGGTTGGGCTGGTAACGTCATCGTGCGAACCGGCATGCAGACCCTCGGCGATACCTTTCACCAGCGTAGTCTTGCCGGCGCCGAGGTCTCCGCGCAGGATGACCATACGCGCGTTCTTCAGCGTGGGCGCCAAACTGCTCCCGAGCGCCATGGTCTCTTCAGCCGAGTGCGTGATGTGCTCGTGGGCTGACATCCTGGAGTTCGATTAGCCGATCCGCGTCATGTCGTCGGTCGCCCACTGCGCTGCCCGGCGAAAGGCTTCGGGCAGGCCGTTGAGCAGATCGGTGGCCAACAACGAGTGCTCGCCCATCCGCTCCGCGGCCACGTCGCCGGCCAGCCCATGCAGATAAACCGCGGCGATGGCAGCGCGGGTATAGTCTTTTGGCATCTGTGCGATCACTCCGGCCGTCATGCCGGTCAGGATGTCGCCTGTCCCGCCGGTGGCCATTCCGGGATTCCCTGTGGGGTTCACCCAAGCGCTTCCGTCAGGCAAACCGATGACCGTGCGGTTGCCCTTCAGCACCAGTACGAGGTGATGATAGCGCGCGAAACTGCGCGCGATATTGACACGGTCGGCCTGCACGGCCTTGATTGAAATGCCCGCCAGGCGCGACATCTCACCGGGATGCGGCGTTAGAACCATTGGCCGCAGGCTTCCGTCGAGCAAAGTGGTTTTCCCTTCGAACGCGTTCAGCCCGTCGGCGTCGAGGACCAGCGGGACCTTCGTCTGCTGCATCGCTTCGTGCACGAACCGGACCGTCTCGGGATCGCGGCCAAGGCCCGGGCCAATGGCGACAACTGTCATAGGCTTGGCGAGATCGGTGAAGCGTCCGCTCTCCGCAGCAGCCATTGCAATCGAACCCGCAGCGGTCTCAGCCAGAGGCTCGGTCATCAATTCGGCGGCGAAGCTGGCCACGCTAGTCAGTACACGCGCCGGCGTTGCAACCGTGCTCAAACCAGCGCCAGCGCGCAGTGCAGCCATGCCGGCCATCGCCGCAGCGCCCGATTTGCCGAACGAGCCGCCAACAATCAGCGCGTGCCCATACATGCCTTTATTGCTGTCACGAGGACGCGGCGCGAGCAGCGTCGCAAAATCGCGCGGAGTCGTTACTTCCAGATTCAGGCTGGAAACGATCGCCTCAGGAGGCGAGCCGATAGGTGCGACCAGCACCGGGCCGCGGGTGAGATTGCCGAAGACATGCGCCGGACGCGGCGCGGTGAAGGTCACAATCGCGTCTGCCCTCGCAATCCCCACGCCCGATTGCGGCGACATCGCGTCGGAATCGGCGCCCGAGGGAATGTCGATCGCAACGACTGGCTTATCACTGCGATTCATGGCGGCGATCGCGTCGGCATATAGGCCCGTCACCGGCGGCCGAAATCCCGTTCCCAGAATTGCATCGACGATCAGGTCGCAATTGGCCAGGCTGCGGGACGACTCAGCTTCCAGGTCCTGAAGGCTCGTCACTTCAACGGGACGCAACGGCAGACGCTCGAACATGGCGAGGGCGTCGCCCTTCAATTCCGTTCGTGACGCCAGCAGCAAAACTTCGACCACGCGTCCAGCGCGATGCATTTTGCGCGCGACCACAAAGCCATCGCCGCCATTGTTGCCTTTGCCGCAAATAACCGCGACCCGATTTGCTTCCGGGTAGTGTTTCAGGATGAAGCGCGCAACTGCCCCGCCAGCGGTTTCCATGAGCGTCAACGATGGCACGCCGAAGCGTTCCGTGGTCACGCGATCGATGGCGCGCATCTCTTCCGCAGTCGTGATCTTCATGCGCGCTCCGCCGACTGCTCCAGCCGCCGCAAGCCGTCAGGCTCGCCCATGGCGATGAGGTGGTCGCCCTGGTGGATGACCTCATCGGGCGAGGGATTGAAGCGCATGTGCGATCCTTCTCCCTTGATGGCAAGCACAATCACGCCCATCTCCTGGCGGATGCGCGAGCCTTCCAGCGTCAGGCCGGCCACGCGCGAACCAGCTTGCACTTGCACCTCCTCGATCTCGAGGGGAAGCTGCCGGTTCATGGCCGTATCGAAGAAGTCGACGACGTGGGGACGCAAAAAGGTCTGGGCGATGCGATATCCGGCGAAGTCGTAAGGCGAGACGACGTGATTCGCGCCGGCGGTCAGCAGATGCTGCTCGGCTTCCTCTTCGCTGGCGCGAGCGATGATCTGTAGCTTGGGATTGAGGCTACGCGCGGTGAGGATGATGTAGACGTTGGTGGCGTCGGTAGTAGTGGAGGCGACGAGTCCGCGGGCTCGCTCGATGTGAGCCTGGCGCAGCACAGGTGCCTGAGTTGCATCTCCGGCCAGCGTCAGCCAGCCTTCGTCGGAATAGCGCGCCAGGTTGTCGGCATCATTGTCGATCACGACGAAAGGAAGAGGTTTGCGCACCAGCTCTCGTGCCACGCTGCGGCCGACGCGCCCTGCGCCGCAGATGATGTAATGGTCCGACAATCGTCCGATCTCGCGGTCCATGCGTCTCCTGCCGAAAACCGATTGTAGCTCGAATTCCAGCAAAGCCTGGGTCGCACCCCCGAAGAACAACAGCACAAGACCCACGCCGGCGATGATGACGAAACTGTTGAAGATGCGGCCGGTGTGCGAAAGCGGGTGAACCTCTCCATAGCCGATGGTGGTGATGGTAGTCAGCACCATGTAGAAGCCTTCAAACCACGTCCAGCCCTCGAGAAAATGAAAGCCGGCCATGCCGATCAGGACGAGCACTATCAGGGCAACGAAGACGATCTTGAGGTTGAGATAGGGCTTCACTGAAGCCATTGTGGCGCGCCGGGATGTCGAGTGCAAACAAAAAGCCCTTCGGATCAGGAAGGGCTTTTTGCGCCGCTAATATGCCTGGGCTAATCTCCGGCGACTTTCACCTCATCCGACACCATGTTCTGCACTTTGCTGTGATGGCGACCGTAGCCGAAGTAAATGAACATGCCGATGATGAGCCACACGATCAGGCGAATCCAGGTCCCCAGCGGCAGGCTCGCCATTAAACCGAGTGAGACCACGATGCCCAGAATCGGCACCAGCGGAACCAAAGGCGTCTTGAACGGCCGATGCAGGTCCGGACGGCGATCTCTCAATACCCAGACTCCGGCGCACACAATGACGAAGGCCAGCAAGGTACCGATGCTGACCAGTTCGCCAAGAATATCGATGGGCACCACGGCCGCGAACACCGCGACAAATCCTCCCACCAGCAGAGTGGAAATCCAGGGCGTGCGGAAGCGGGGATGCACCTCGCCAGCCCATGCCGGCAGCAAGCGATCGCGCGACATGGAATAGAACACGCGCGACTGTCCCAGCAACATCACCAACATCACCGTAGCCAGGCCGAAGATGGCTCCCAGCTTCACCAGGAATTTTGCCCACACCACGCCGGTAGCGTCAATGCCCAAAGCGACCGGATCGGAAACGTTCAGGTCGGTGTAAGGAACAATTCCGGTCAGCAAGCCCGCAACCAGGATGTATAGGACAGTGCAAATGACCAGAGAACCAAGAATGCCGAAGGGCATGTCCTTCTGGGGATTTTTCGATTCCTGAGCTGCGGTAGAAACTGCGTCGAATCCGATATAGGCAAAGAAGATGACGCTGGCGCCACGAGCAATTCCCGACCACCCGTACTGCCCGAACTTGCCGGTGACGTTTGGCGGGATGAAGGGATGCCAATTCGCTGCCACCAGGGAAGGATTCTTCAGCGCAAACAGGCCGGCAATTACGATAAACATCACCACGATCGCCAGCTTCACAATCACGATCCCGGAATTGAAGTTTGCTGACTCCTTGATGCCGATCACCAACAGGATGGTGACGCCTACAATCGCCAAAAACGCTACCAGGTTGAACAAGCCGGTCTGCTGCGGCAACGTATTGGGATTGATGTGCTGGGCCGCGAGCATGTCCTTCATGCGCTCCAGGTGCTCCCAATGACCACCATAGAAGATGAGCTTCTCGCTGGGCGCCAAGGTCAGTCGCGGGGGAATGCGAATGCCGAAGTCCTCCAGGAAGCTAAGCACATAGCCGCTCCACCCGGAAGCCACGGTCGCGGCGCCGAAGGCATATTCCAGAATGAGGTCCCAGCCGATTATCCAGGCGAAAATCTCGCCCAGCGTAGCGTAACCGTAGGTATACGCTGAGCCGGCAATAGGAATCAGGGAAGCGAATTCGGCGTAGCAAAGTCCGGCAAAAACGCAGGCAATTCCGGAGAGTATGAACGACAACACGATCGCCGGTCCGGCATATTTGGCAGCAGCCGATCCGGTCAGGACAAAGATGCCCGCCCCAATAATTGCTCCGATGCCCAGGGTGATCAGATTGATTGGACCTAAGGCCCGTTTGAGACTATGCTCCCCCGTCTCAGATGCCTCATGCATGAGGAGGTTCAGGGGTTTGCATTTCAATAAATTGGATGACATTTAGGCGGTGCCTCTTCCCTACAACCAAACTTACGCGCTCGCTTGCGGGGCGCGCTTCGACCACAGGAAATACACGGGAATCCCGAGTAGAACGATGATCAGGCCGGGCCACGTGTACTGCGGCTTATAACGCAATAAGACTACATCAATAAATGTCGCGATCAAAATATACATCGCCGGCAAAACGGGATATCCGAAGGCGCGATAAGGCCGAGGCTCGTCGGGCCGTTTGACGCGCAGCACGAACAGCCCGGCGATGGTCAGGATGTAGAACACCAGCACGGCGAAGATGATGTAGTCGAGTAGCTGCCCATAGCTGCCCGAAATGCACAGAATGCAGGTCCAGACACACTGCATGGCAAGTGAGTGCACGGGCGTGTGGTACTTGGGATGAAGTTTGGCCGCGCTGCGGAAGAACAGCCCGTCTTTCGCCATGGCGTAGTAGACGCGTGCCCCTGCCAGGATCAGGCCGTTGTTGCAGCCGAAAGTCGAGATCAGGATTGCGCCCGCCATGATCGCTGCGCCGCTGGGGCCGAAGATCTGCTCAATAACGGCCGTGGCAACCCGGTCCTCCGAGGCGTGCTGAATGCCGCGCGCCAGAATCGTGGCGCCATGCGGGTCGCCCTGGAGCGGCAGGACGGTAAGGTAAACCACGTTCGCCAGCACATAGAGCAGCGTGACCGACGCAGTGCCGATGGCCAGCGCCAGGGGCAAGTTGACTTTGGGATTCTTGACCTCGGCGGCGGTGAAGGTGATGTTGTTCCACGCATCGGAAGAAAACAGCGAGCCGGTCTGCACGACGGCCAGAATGGTCAGCATGCCAACCAGGACAATGGGACCGCCGACGCCGACTTGAACCGGATGAAGTGCGTGCCAGCCAGCGTTGTGCCAGAAGTTCGCGCCAAAATTGGCGGCAAGGGCCTGGGCGTTCCGTCCCACGAAAAGCCCAAGCAGCACCAGACCGAGCAGCGCCGCCGTCTTGGCGATGGTGAAGACATTCTGCACCGCCGCGCCCAGGCGCAGGCCGAAGATGTTGAGCACGGAGAGAAAAATCACCACCAGAATTGCAGCCAGATTCTGGGTGTTCAAGCCGACGTCCATGTTGCCCAGGACCATAGGGCCAATTGGGATTGGCGGCACGTGCCAGTGGTAAATCAACCAGTGGCTGGACGAGACCGAGTGAAAGAAGACGCCCAGAAATTTGCCGAAGGCGATGCCGACAGCCGCAATGGTCCCGGCCTGCACCACCAGGAACAACGTCCAACCGTACAGAAAGCCCCACAGCGGGCCGAAGGCCTCGCGCAGATAAACGTACTGACCACCGGCATGCGGCATCATCGCCGCCAACTCGCCATAGGCCAGTGCGCCGGTAATGGTGAGAAATCCGGTGAGTAGCCAGGCGCCGATCAGCAGCGCGGGCGAATCGACCAGGCGCGCAATATCGGCGGACACGATAAAAATGCCCGAGCCGATCATGGAACCCATCACTATGGCGGTCGCGCTGATGGGGCCAAGGCCCTTTACGAATCCGGCGTCGCTCGGAGCGGCGGAGATAGTTGTTAGGTCTGTAGCCAAGAAACCTCGAAGGGGCGCGCCTTCAGGTGCGCCATAATGGCCCGTCTATATTGTCATCCCGACCGAGGACTTCAGTCCGAGCGGAGGGATCTGCGGTTCGAGACGGGCGAAGAATTCTCGTCAGCTTACACCAACAGCCGCAGGAATTCCTCCGCAACCTTCGCCGGCGAGCTGAGCAGGTCGGCAATCACCGCGACCGAGTCGGCTCCGGCATCGATCACGGAACGGGCATTGGCGCGCGTGATCCCGCCAATGCCAACCAACGGCTTTTTCGTGACGGCTCGCGCCGCGCGAATCCCATCCAGCCCAACTACGGGATCGGGATTCCGTTTCGACGAGGTCGCGAATACCGGGCCAAAGGCAATGTAGTCGGCAGGGCCAGCAGCTGCCTGCTGCAACTGTTCAAGATTATGCGTGGAGACTCCGAGAATCCGATGGGGGCCGATGACCGTCCGCGCCCCTTCAGGCGAGAGATCGAACTGGCCAACGTGCACACCCTGCAACTCAGCCGCGATGCAGACATCAGCGCGGTCATTCATGATCAGGATGACGTTCTCTGGCAGTGCGCGGCGGACTTCACGCGCGTGGTCCAGCATCTCGCGCGTGGTGCCAACCTTATTGCGATATTGAATTAGCGTCGCGCCGCCCGCCACCAGATCGCGCGCGTAGTCCACAATGGCAGCGGTAGTCCGCAGCGGCATGGCGAAACATGAGACATCGACGATGGCGTAGAGCCTGGGGAGTTTCATTTATGTACGAAAGCATTTCACCACGGAAGCACGGAGGGCGCTGAGAATTTCTAATCTTTTGCTTCTCCGTGTTCTCCGTGCCTCCGTGGTGAAACAAGACCTACTTCGCGGCGAGGAAGCGCTCCATGAATTTCGTATCGAAGTTGCCGGCGCGAAAGTCTGGGTCGCGCATGATGCGCTGGTGCAGCGGGATAGTGGTGTAGATGCCTTCCACCACGAACATCTCCAGCGCCCGCGACATGCGCGAGATGGCTTCGTCGCGGTCGCGTCCGCGCGCCACCAGCTTGGCAATCAGGGAATCGTAGTACGGAGGGATGACGCCCTCGGCATACGCGGCCGTATCCACGCGAATGCCTGTGCCGCCAGGAGTGTTGAATACGGTAATCTTCCCGGCCGAAGGGGTAAAGCGCTCGGGATGCTCGGCGTTGATGCGGCACTCGATGGCATGTCCGCGCGACACTACCGGCTGGGTGATGATGTTGCTCAGCTTCTCGCCGGCGGCAATCATGATCTGCGCCTTCACCAGGTCGACATCAGTGACCATTTCCGTCACGGGATGCTCCACCTGGATGCGGGTGTTCATCTCAATGAAGTGCAGGCTTCCGTCCTCGTCCATGAGGAACTCGATGGTGCCGGCATTCATGTAGCCGATGTTGCTGAGCGTCTTCACCAGAATGCCGCCGATGCGTTCGCGCAACTCCGGCGTAACCTTGACGGACGGCGATTCCTCCAGCAGCTTCTGATGGCGGCGCTGGATGCTGCATTCGCGCTCGCCCAGGCTCATCACGTTGCCGTGCTCGTCGGCCAGCACCTGGAACTCGATGTGGCGCGGCCGCTCGATAAACTTCTCCATGTAGAGGTCGCCGTTGCCGAAGGCTGCCGCAGCTTCCGACTGCGCGGAGTGGAACAGGTTAGGGAGTTCCTGCTCGTCGCGGATGACCCTCATGCCGCGTCCGCCGCCGCCGGCAGAAGCTTTGACGATCACCGGGAAACCGACGGTGCGCGCCCATTCGATGGCCTCGTCCGCGGTGGCGATAATCCCATCCGAGCCCGGCAGGATGGGCACGCCTTCCCGCTTCATGGTGGCGCGGGCTTTTTCCTTCTCGCCCATCAGCCGTGTCACCTCGGGTGGAGGGCCGATGAACTTGATGCCGCAAGCCTGCGCGACTTCGGCAAAGTTGGCGTTCTCGCTGAGCAGACCATAGCCAGGATGAACCGCGTCGACGTTGGCGATTTCAGCAGCGCTGATGACAGCGGGAATGTTGAGATAGCTCTCGTTCAGGCGCGGCGGACCGATGCAGATGGCTTCGTCGGCAAAGCGCACGTGCAGCGAGTTGCGATCGGCTTCGCTGTAGATGGCGACCGCCTTGATGCCGAGCTCCTTGCAGGCACAGATGACGCGCAAGGCAATCTCGCCGCGGTTCGCGATTAGGATTTTGTTGAACATAGGTTTCGATTCACCACGGAAGCACGGAAGGCACGGATGGGAATTTGTTCCCAGGGTTATCGCCTAGAATATGCAACCTGCAATCCGTTTCATCATGGAGTGCCCGCCAGGCAATCCATCTCAAGAAATTCCGTGCGTTCCGTGCTTCCGTGGTGAACACACACGTGAGGGCATCTACTGCTTGCGTATGCCGAAGAGCGGCATTCCATATTCGACTGGGCTACCGTTGGCGACGAGCATCTTGGCGATGATGCCGGAAACCTCCGCCTCAATCTCGTTCATCAGCTTCATGGCTTCGATGATGCAGAGCACCTGGCCTTCCTTGACCGTGTCGCCTACTTTGACGAAGGGCGGCGTGCCGGGCGAAGGCGCTTCATAGTAGGTGCCGACGATGGGCGACTTCACGATATACAAGTCGGCATCCGCAGACGCTTCCGCGCTTGCAGCGGGGGACGCCGGCATGGCTGGCGTTGCTGGTTGCGAAGTAGCTTGTGGCGCCAAACCGCCGGCGGCGGGAGACGGAGGCATCACGGCAACCGGAAGCGGCTGAGCAGCGCTGACAGCAGGTGCGACGTGGACCACCGGAGCGCTCGCGCCTCCCCGCTTGACGTGCACCTTCATGTCGCCGCGTTCGAGTTCGAACTCGGTGATGTCCTTCTCGACCAGAAGCTCGATGAGTTCTTTGATTTCTTTTTGATTCATTCGAATGTGCCCCAGCCTGCTTTGACTCACAGCCCATATCTGCAGGGGCAGGGCAATCAGCCATTATGAACGTTAGGACGGAATTTGGGAAGGAGCGGCGCATTCTACTGCGGACGAGCCCGACGGCGCAGCGCTCATCTGCCGCGGTTCAACTTCGCAGCGGTTTCCGGACTTGCCAGCAGCCGTCGATAGATCAGGTCCGCGATGAAGGCGTTGCCTGCCTCGGTATAGTGTCCGGCAGCGCCCGGAAAATCGACTGCTCCCTGGGCGATGAAGAGCTTGTCCAACTCCGCCGGAGGCAGGCGGCGGAAGTCGTCGAGAAAGTCGAGGTACACAACACCGTGCTGGCGGGCGTACTCAGCCAGGAATGTGCGCCAGGACGCGCCCACGCCCCCGCCAAGTTCCTCGCGCGTGGGCAGGTAAGCCAGGACCAGCACGCTACCCCTGGCCTGGTTGGTCTGTCGCAGGTCGTCGAGCATGTGTGACAAAATCCAGGCCGTCTCCTGGTTACGTTCCTTCGACGGGGTCACAGCAGGGGCAGCAATATCAAGCCGCAACACTCTGCGGAGCAGACGCGTGATGCTCAGATTGGACAAGGCATTCTCGGCCCGCACCAGCCGCGGCGACCAGACTTCCATCGTGCGCGGAACGGGGACGTTGGTGGCGACCACGCGATCGTTTTCTACGGCCAGAACCGGCTTGCCGTATCCGTTGAACGACGAGTGCTGCATCCGGTACACATCGGGCGAGATGAGCGCCAGAATCTGGATGTCATGGTCGAGCACAGCTCCGTCGCGCTTGTACCAGAGGTAGGCCTGATCGGCGCCGTAGCCGCCCTGGCCCATATTGACGGTCTCCACGTTGGGAGCTTGCGAGGCGAGAAGCTGCGGCCAGGTGTGGTCGTTATCGACCCCGTAGCCCAAGGTGAAGGAGTCGCCCGAGCAGACGATGCGCGCCTTGCCCGTGGGCACGCTCTTGCTGAAGTCGGCAGCGTTGCGAAAGCGCTGCGAGTTGGTCCGCAGAAATTTTCCCGGTCCATACAAGTTAGGGAGGTATACGTTGGGGAGGTTCACCCACCCCAGATCGCGATCGTATTCGGTGTAGAGGCTTTCGGCGACCGGCGGGGACGCAAAGGCGGCGCGAAACGCATAGTACGTGCTCGCGGCCCCCTCGAACAGCAGCAACAGGACGACCACGGCAGCAATGTTGTACAGGACAAACGCGACGACGCGGCCAAGTCGCCTGGAAGGCTTTGGCGAGGGCGCTTCCGCCTTCGGCTGTGAGGAATCCAAGGTCAGCTGAGCCCCCTGTTCGTCTTTCTCACCCACCGCTGGTCTGCCTCCGCCCGGCGCATTTCCGCTTGAATTTCGGCTATGCGCCGCAACATCATACGCCCACCTAGGTGGACATGAGAAACGAAAGATATTTCGGCGTCCGGGCTACCTTTCGCTTTTTATTCGTGCTATTCTAGCCCGGTTGCCGCTACTGCGGCCGGAGACTTTGGATGGCTATTCGCGACATGCTACTACCCGAATACGACCAGGAGATGGCCAACACCCGCAAGCTGCTGGAACGTCTTCCCGAGCAGATTTCCGACTACAAACCGCACGCGAAGTCGATGCCTCTGAACCGCCTTGCCGGGCACGTTGCCGAACTGCCGGGCTGGGCGAAAGAGACATTCACCAAGGAAGTGTTGGAGTTCGACATGGAAAATTTTGTTCCCTTCGACCCGAAAACGCGCCAGGAAGTGCTGGACACCTTCGACAAGAATTCCAAGGCCGGCCGCGAGGCCCTGGCCGCCGCCAAAGACGAAGACTTCGGCGTGATCTGGAGCCTGAAGAACACCAAGGGTGACACCATCTTCTCGATGCCGCGCGCTGCCTGCTATCGCGGCATGGTGATGAGCCACATGATCCATCATCGCGCGCAGCTTGGGCGTTTATCTGCGGCTGAACGAGATCGAGATTCCCGGCATGTATGGGCCTTCGGCTGACGAGATGCAGGCCTGGCAGGCGAAGGGCGCATAAGTCCGGGCGAAATTGCATGTAATTTGCCGGCAGAGGCCGGCATGCGGCGCTCTTCATCTTGGAGGTGGGAGATCCGCATTTTGTTTTTGATCGCGCTTGTGCGAAAGTAGCGCGGTGCGCGCCGTTGCCCTGCTGGGACTTCACGCCAAAGACCACGACGTCCGGCAATTCGACTTGCCGGGCGTCAACATTTTTTCGGGTAACGAACTCGATCCCACAGACCAACCCGACGCGGCGCTGATCTTCGGCGGCGACGGAACCATCCATCGCCATCTTGGCGGATTGGCACTGAAGCAAATCCCGACCCTCGTCGTCCCCATAGGCAGCGCCAATGATTTTGCGCAATCCATCGGCATCGACAGCGTAGCAACGGCGCGGGCGGCGTGGCAGCGCTTCAGTGCGAGCGGTCGACAATACCAGGAGCATCGATCTGGGGACGATTCACCCGCTGCAAGTTTCTCGCGGGCTGAAGCTCGGCGACGCCACGAACTGCGCTGATACCGTCGACGCCGTTCCCTGGCAGGAGCGATTCGCTGGAGACGCTGCACTTTGTTCCCGATGGCCCACGCAAGGACCTGCCGCAGATGGGGGAGCGGATCATGCAATCGCAGTTGCGCCATGCGACTGAGGCCGAGCGCGAGTTGGCGCGAACAACGTTCTATGGCTGCATCGCCGGAACCGGACTCGACGCCGCAGTGAATCGCCTGACCTTGAAACAGTCGCGATGGCTCCGGCGGAATGGCGGCTACGTTATCGCGCTGGTACAGACCCTGGGAAGCTTTCGTCCACCGCGCATCACCATCTCGGTGGAAAGCGGCGGCTCATGGCAAACCTGCATCGACGAGCGGGGCTTTCTGATCGCCGCCGGCAATGCTCCGCAATACGGTCATGGCATGAGGCTGACGCACCGGGCCCTCATGGACGACGGCCTGCTAGATGTGTGTTTCGTTCGCGAGCTGAGTAAGCTGCGCCTGCTGCGTTTATTTCGCGTGGTCTATGGCGGACGTCACATCGGCATGAACGAGGTGGAATACTTCCAGGCCGAACGGCTGCGCATCGCTACCGATCCCGTGACCGAGGTCTTCGCCGACGGCGAAGCTATCTGCACCACGCCGGTCGAACTGGGCGTGCGACGCAACGCCTTGCGCGTAATTGTGCCGTGAAGTCCGTTACCGTGGAGGCAGCGTCTGCCAATTTCCCGTGATGAACCGCGACTGCGGAGGGACGAGCCCAGGTTGTATCTGCATTTTTCTGGAACTTCTCGCTGGCGGCTGGGTCTATACTGTTAGTAATTAGCGATGGCCACGTCCGCTGCTGCAAAACCGGAGAAAGAAGCGATTCCTCAGGTTGCGCCTCGAGGATCAGGTCATCCCCGCGCTATTTGGCGAGGGTGAGGGCCTGTATCCCCAGCGCAAGGACACTTTTCTTTACTCGTTTATTATCCACATGATTGCGGTAGGGCTGCTGATCTGGTCGGGGCATTGGGTTTTGGAGCACCAGGACGAGATCAAGCAGCAGGTCATCGGCGTGGTCACCGACATCAGCCCGTATCTGCCGATGGCCGTCTCCAAAACGAAGGCGGGCGGCGGCGGCGGTGGCGGCGATCGCGACAAGTTGGCAGCCCCCAAGGGCGCGCTGCCCAAGCTTTCCAAAGATCAGATCGTACCTCCGGCCATCGTGGTCCGCAATGACCATCCCAAGCTCGTTGTCGACCCCTCGGTGGTTGTTCCGCCTGAGATCAAGCTGCCGACGATGGGCGCTCTGGGCGATCCGCTGTCCAAGGTGATGGGGCCACCTTCGAACGGCACCGGCTCGGGCGGCGGCATTGGCAGCGGCAGCGGCGGCGGCGTGGGCTCGGGAACCGGGCCGGGCGTTGGGCCGGGCCATGGCGGTGGATATGGCGGCGGCGCCTATCGCGTGGGCGGCGGCGTCAGCGCTCCCAAGGTTTTGTACGATCCCGATCCGGAGTATTCCGAAGAGGCGCGCAAGGCCAAGTACCAGGGCACCGTGGTGTTGTGGCTGGTGGTGAGCCAGAAGGCAAGCCGCAGGAGATCCGCGTGCAGCGCGCGCTGGGCATGGGTCTGGACGAGAAGGCGGTCGAAGCGGTACGCCAGTGGCGCTTCGAACCCGCCAAGAAGGACGGCCACCCCGTCCCCGTCATGATCAACGTCGAAGTCAACTTCCGGCTGTACTAAGCCTACCCTCGTGTTCGAATCCAAACCTCGCTATCGTAATCAGTTTTGGTTTTTTTTCTTATGATGGTAAGGGGGTTTGACCATTAAGGCAGGTGGATAGATCACTACCTTCGGATCGGCATAACCACAGCTGCTTCCCGGAGTCGAGCGGACAATCAGCCACGGCAAAAGCATAGCAACCGTTCGCCGGATTTTGCACAATGCTCACCGTCGGGCTGGTGTTATTAGGGTCCGCGTAGACGGAAGGTTGCGTGAAAGGCGTGGCGCCGTTGCTGAAACGCACATCCATAAACGAGCTGGCATCGGATAGAGTCCACTGGATTGGCGTTCCTGGTTGGGCGCAGAACACTGTGTAGGGAGCATTGTTCACCATGAGAATCACGTTTCCTTGATTATCGCGCGAGACCGAGATTTGGCAGCCGGCGGCTGAACACTGATAGGCGCCAGCCGGACAGGCTGCCGCGGCTCCGCAAGCGCCCACGTTGCCGGCAAATGCGCGAGGCACAAGGGGGAGGGCGAACAGCAACAACACCGTGCAAAAACAAGGAACAACTCGTCCGTACTTCATAGATGGTTCCTCCTTCAGCCGAATGTGGTGGCCCAACTGCCGTTACTGCTTAACGTTCTTCGTCTGCTGCAGCCATCGCTGATACCGGGAATCGGCCTGCAGTTTGCGAAGTTCAGGCTCTTTCTCGATCTCGTCCAGCGAGTAGCCAGCCTTCACCGCCTGGTCAAGCGACCGTGAGGCTTGTCGCGGTGCCCGATGATCTCATACACCAAGGCCTCTGTAAATAGTGTGTAGCTGTTACTGGGCGAGACTTTCAGCGCACGGATAATATAGGCTTCGGCATCTTCTTTCTGTCCCAGGTGAGCATGATAAAGCGCGATTCCGCTGAGTACATCAGGGTCTCTAGGGTTGACCTTGAGCTCTGCGGTCGCTGTTTCCAGCGCCTTCTGATAGGCCTGGCGGGCGTCGGCGAGCCGCGAAGGAATCTGGTCGTAGCTGTCACCCAAGTTCCGCCACATGACGTGTCGTCGTGCGGACTCAGTTCGGCGGCGTGCTTCATGGCGTCGGCAGCCTCCACCCACTTGCCCAGGTACATATACGCCGATCCTAGGTTGCTCCAGGCATAGGCGCAGGTTTGATATTCAGGCCCTTTTTTAGGACAGCAATGGCATCTTCATATCGTCCCAGAGCCAAATATACCACCGCCTAAGCCGATATAGCCGCCTGGATTGTCAGGCGCGAGGTCAATGACCGACTGGTATTGCTGTGCAGCTTCGTTAAAACGTCCTGTGCTGTAGTACAGCGCACCCAGGTGCGGCATAGCCGAGCCAATAGCCCGGGCGGCGAGATGATCACGTCCTTGTAAGCCTCTTCAGCCTCGCGGTAATTGCCTTGCGCCTCGTACATTTTCGCCATCGCAATACTCGGCGTCGATGATCGTCGGATCCTATTCCAGGACCGCTGGAATTCCGCCAGTGGCCTTGTCCAGTTGTCCGGTTTCTGGTAGACTCAAGCCAAGAGCTTATGCGAACCGGGACCAAGTCGGTCGTTCAGTTCCACCGCGCGTCCGCGCGTTGCACGTGGCTTCCGCACCATTGCGGATCTCTCGTCAATAGCGAACTTGTTAGCAAACGCGCTGCCTAGTCCGCTGTAGGCCAAGGCGTACTCAGGATCTTGAGACAAGGCCTTGTTAAATAAGACGATCGCGCGATCGATGTCTTCCAACTAGAGCGCTGCAGGTACCCGTTCCCTTTTCGTACAGTTCATATGCTCCGGGTTGCGTAGTTCCTCCCGCAGCTAGTTCCTCCTTGATCTGCGAGTTCACCTGCAAGTCCAGCATGTCAGCGACGGACTCCCACACGCGCTGCTGCATTTCATCAAGGTTCGCGGAGGCGACGTGGATCGAGCGCGACGATAGCTGACGATGATTCTTAGGGTCGACCAGGTCGGTGGTAAGGTTGAGTCCCTCAGGCGTATGTTCAATGCTTCCCGTCACCGCCAGGGTGACATTCAAGTTGCGATAGGCTTCGTCCAGGCTCTTGACGTTGCGCGTATCGCTGGACGGCACCACCCAGAACGACTTCTGGTAACGCTCCAGTTGCGATAGTTTGCTGGTCAAGCTCTCGGCGACACCTTCGGCGAAGGCTTGATTGGAAGCGTCGTTACCTATGTTCTGGAAAGGAAGCACGGCGAGGTGCTTTTCCTGCGGAAGGCGCTTGAAGGGATTAGGAATCCTGCCGGCCAGCATCAGGGTCAGGGCGGTTATTGCGGCCAGCACGACACAGGTGCTAATGGCATAAGCCGCGCGATGCCGGTTGATTCCTACGGCAATAGCTTTCCATCCCGATTGCGTGGAAAGGTTTTCTCCCGAGAGCGCACACCAGAACTCTTCCACGGTAGCGAACCTGGCGGCAGGATCGGTGGCCAGAGATTTCGTGATGGCTTCCCGCCAGCGTGGGCCGATGCGCTTGACTTCGTCAGCGTCCAGTCCCCTGAAAGGTGCATCGTGAGAGCTTGGCAGCCTCGCGGTCAGCATCTGGAAAACGGTGAGGCCCAGGGCGTAGATATCGGTCCGGCTGCTGCACTGGCCGCGAAGCTGCTCGGGCGCCATGAACTCCGGCGTCCCTACAACATCGACAACCGACTCCGCAGCCGTCTCATCGCACCCCGGATTGGTAGCCAAACCAAAGTCAGTCACTTTGGCCAGCGGCCCGCGCGCGGTTTGCAGCAGCATCACGTTGCCGGGCTTGAAATCGCGATGCACGATGCCCAACTGGTGCGCGGCCGCAAGCGCAGACACCATCTGCCGAACCAGGGGAAGTGCCTGGTCACAAGACATGGGGCCGTTGCGATGAAGGTAGGCGGACAAGGTCTCGCCTTCCAACAGCTCCATGGTCAGAAAGAGCAAATCCGTGTGCAGCTTGTCCTTATGACGACCCAGGTCGAACACGCGGCAAACATTGCGATCGCTGACCTTCCTGGCCAGCTGAATTTCCTGCCGGAACCTGGTGACTTGCCGGGACGAGGAAGCCCGAGTGGGGGCTACGGTCTTCAGCGCGATTCTCGCGCCCAACTCCCAATCTTCGACCTCGTACACTTCGCCCATGCCGCCGCGGGCGATAAAACGAATCACCCGGTAGCGCTCGCCAATGACATCGCCAGGAGAAAATATGGGCCGGACGGGACGGACCTGGGTCGCGGGCTGATCGCGAGTGTCCGCCGACAGAAGGAGGTTCTTTTCGCTACGCTGATCGCTTAATTCCATTACTTCACCCTGGACGCCAGAGCCCTTTCGGAGGCAACGGCGCGCGTCCGCCAAGTTGGGAGCAAGTAATTCGAAGGCGATGACAGAAGGTTAGACGCCCAGCCATACCCCAAGGTCAGCCGGAAAAAGCTGGAGCAGGCTTTGTTGGGCACATTATAGCTCGGTTTTGGGTTCCAGTAACAACGATATTTTGCGAGGGCCTAGCTACAAGCGGAACGGAGGGCAGGGGTTATTGTGGGCGGCCGGTGCCGCGCGCAAAGGTAACGGCCATACGAATGAACAGCAGAACTCCCAGCACGGCCAGCAGGCGCAGCCACCACGGCCAGTGGTGCGCGGGCGCAGCGTGCTGTACCTGCATGCTATTCACGACCAGGCAAAAAGCGAGTTGGATCGGCAGGCTCACGATGGCGGCATTAGAGCCTACCACAGACCTGGCAGATTATTGAACGGCAGGGTGAATTCAACAGCGGCCAGCCTGCTGAACACAGGCCAGCAGGCGCAATGCTATTGATGCCGTGTGAAGCGCGTCTTTGCGGCCGGTTGGCGCGCCGGCGCTATTTGCGGAAGGGCTTGCTAAACGGCGCCACGCGTTGCTTGGCCTTCTCCGCCCAGTCCGAGCCCTTGTCGACCCAATCGCTTGCCTGATCGCCGAGATCTCCCATAGTGTCGCGAGCGTCTTCGTATTTACGGCGCAGGGCCCTGCGCATTTTCTTGCCGGTCTTAGGGGCCATCAACAGAGCGGCAAGCGCGCCCAACGCGACCCCGACACACAACATGGTCAGCCCCAAGGTGACATTATTGTCTGAGGAGCGATAATCTCCCTCACCTGCAAATTCGTTGCTTCGATCGTCCATCAACTTCACCTCACTGTACAGATGGTAAACCTTAGCGGTCTCGCTGTTAAACCTGGGTCAGGACCTGCCCTCTCGAGAATCTCCAGGATCACCCACCCCTGGCTGATTAGAAACCAGATAGTGGAAAGCTGTTGCCTGCAAAGCGCCGCCGAACTCCTCATTATTCTGACGGAGCTGTGACCTGAACCGTGGCCGTTGCAGCGCCGCGCACTTTGTGACGAGCAGGTTTGGATTTGCGCTTCTTTTGCGTTTTGGCGGTTACCCGTCCGGCCGGACGTTCCTGAAGAAGCAGTTCGGTGGCTTGCACGCGGGCATCGTGGCTGAACCATTGCTGGACAATTCCATCTTTCAGAAAGTTCGCGATTGCCAGCAGGCTCATGCCCTGGTGATGCACCATCCAGGAGCGAACCAGGGCGAATCGCTGGCGCCTGGAAGGGCGCACATCGCGGGAGAAATCGGCGGACTCGTAGTAGCCGTACCTGCCGAACCATTCTTTCTTTGTCATCCAGCGCAGGTTGCGGATCGCCTCAGCGGGATCGATGACCAGCGCCAGCATAGTTGCATAGGGAGCGACCACCAGACGATCTTCGTCTTGTTGCAGCGCCAGTTGCGGCACGCCGAAGGCGCGGTAGCTGTAAGCGCCGTTCTCCTCGAGCTTGGCGAAGGCGCATTCCGAGATGCCCCAGGGAATTCCCTTGTCGTCGGCGTAGAACTGTTGGGCCAGGACGGAAGCTTCCTTGCTGTTCTCCAGCATGGTCTCGGGATAGGAGCGCATCCAGAGCATCGGCATAAGGTACTCGAACATCGTTCCCGTCCAGGAAATCAGCGCTGGACGTCCATATACCACAACGTGGGAGCGGCTTAAGAGAAACCAGCTCTCCTGCGGAATGTCACCCTTGGCCACGGCGATGAAGGCGGCGATGCGGGCCTCCGAAGCCAGCAGGTCGTAGCAGGCGGCGTGTACCTTACCCGCCTCTGCGTCGTAGCCGATGGAAAGCAGCTTGCGCCGCCGGTCGAGCAGGAAACCGAAATCCATTTCCAGTACCAATCGGTCGCACTGGGCGGCAATGCTTCGCAGTTGCTCAATCAGCCGCAGGCTGTTGCGACGCGCCTCCCGCAGGCGGGACTGAAGGTTCTTCCGCAATTCCAGATGCTCCATGCCCAGAGTAAGGCTTACTTCCAGCCTGGAGCTCAACTGATCAAGACATGCGGGCAAACGCTCGAGGGGCGCGGCATCGCAAATCATCAGCGGGGCCAAACCCGGGTCGGCGCGCAGCGACTGGAACTCTGCCTGCAACCACGGCATATAGTCGCCGATACTTCGCCGCACCTGCTCGACAAGCTCTGCAGCCTGGACAACAAACCAATCTGTATCCTCGGATTCCCCCACATTGTGGGACTGTACGACATTGTGGGATTCCTCGACGTTATCGCGAGATTGCGGGATCTCGGCCGATGACAATAGCCGATCAAGCCAGGGCTCGTCGCTACGCTTCTCGAGGTCCCTTGCGACCTTCCGGGAAATGACCTTCAGCTCGGCCAGCGCACACAGGTGATCGGCATAGCCGTCCAGCAGGACCGGATTCAGCAATGGCCGCTGCAGCAAGTCCTGGCAGCCGCCTTTCAGGGTGATCAGGGAAGCGGCGAGATTGCCGCTGTCCACGGTAGAAATAAAGCGCGGCCGGTCTGGTTCCAGCGTGCGGGTGTCGTACCAGTTATAGAGATGTCCGTGTTCTTTCGGCAGACGGGCGACCGTTTCCAGCGTGCGTACAGTCTGCTGGACAAATTCGGGTATTGTCAGATAACCGAACTCAACAGCGGCCTGGCGGGCATTCAAGAGAAAGCCCAAATTCGTTGGCGAAATGCGCGCCGCGATTCTCGCCGGCTCCTGCTGCACGTTGTCGGGAACCAGCCAGTTGTGCTCGGAGGTGCTGAAGGCTGCAAAGTAACGCCAGGTATGGAGAGCGGCGCGGCGCAGGAACCGCTGATCTTGCGCTGTCACCTTCTTGTGCAAGGGACGAGGCGGACGATTCAGCCAAAATGAGACCGGCTTGCTAACCGCCCACAGAAACAAGATCGGCAGCGCATCTGGCAGTGCACTGGGTTGCGCGAGATACACGATCAAGCCCGCGATGAGGGCGACGGCCGGAGTCCAATTCAATAGCACATCCACAAATGTGCGCTTGTCCAACATTTCAGCTTCGGCCGCGGTTTCCCACTCCAGCAAACGCTGCCGCGAAACAATGCGCCGGTAGAACGTGCGCAAGACCGCGTCAGCTGAAATCAACGTCTGGTGGGCGAGGAACGTGAGGGTTAGAAAAACGCTTACGACGGCCTTGGCCAGTCCGGCAGCGGCATCGCGAATCGGGCCGAGACGCCTGGCAGCTAGCGCGCGCACCACGGAAAATGCGAACTGAAACCACGGCGGCACAAATAGGATTGCCACCGTGACCAGCGTCCAATACAGCGGCCTGCCGGGAAGCGCCGTCCAACCCAGGACGAACAGCAGGAAAATTCCCGGCTGCACCAGGCTGCGCCGCAGATTATCCAGAATCTTCCAGCGCGACAAGAAGGAAATGGGATTAGGGACGCGCCGGCCGGTTTCATCCGGCACACGGCCAAAGAGCCAGCTTACGATCTGCCAGTCGCCGCGCACCCAGCGATGCTTACGGCGATTGTAGGCGCTGTAATGCGAGGGATAATCGTCGATGACTTCGACGTCGCTCACCAGGCCGGCGCGCGCGTAAGCTCCTTCAATCAGGTCGTGGCTGAGCAGCGCATTGCGCGGGAAACGGTGCTCCAAAACGCGGCTCAGCGTCTCAACTTCGTAGATCCCCTTGCCCGCGAAGATGCCTTCGCCCTTCAGGTCCTGATACACATCGGAGGTGGCGCGCGTGTAGATGTCGAATCCGGTCTGGCCGGAGTAGATGCTGGCCAGCCGCGACCGGGAGGCGCTCTGCACGCTGATGCCAACGCGCGGCTGCAAAATACCGTAGCCGGCGACGACGATGTTGTCATCCGTATCGACGATCGCCTGATTCAGGGGATGGGTCATCGCCCCGATCAGCCGGTGCGCCGTGCCGCGGGGCAGCTCGGTATCGCTGTCGAGGGTGAGAACAAAACGGACATGCGGCAGCAACGACAAGTCGCCGATCTTGACCGGAAAGCTGTCGTACTTATGCTTGATGAGGCGGTTGAAGTCCAGCAGCTTGCCACGCTTGCGCTCCCAGCCCATCCACACGCCTTCGCGCGGGTTATAGATGCGATGGCGATGAAAGAACAAGAACGTTCCAAAGCCGTCGGCAGCGTACTTCTGATTAAGGTTGCTAATCAGGCGCGCACAAAGCTCCACCAGCGGGTCGTCTTCGTTGGGAGTCTCGGCGGAATCGGGCATGTCTGTGAGCAGCGCGAAGTGCAGGTTGCGGCTGATGTTGCCCAGATAGCGCACCTCGAGATCTTCCACCAGGCGATGGACCTGCTTCTCGCTGAGAAGCAGCGTGGGAACAACGACCATGGTGACGCAGTCGTCCGGGATTCCTTCGGAGAAGTCGAGCTTAGGCAGAATCCGCGGCGGCAACAGCGAGGTGGTGAGATAGTTCATCATCTCGACCGCGCTTTGGCTGCAGGGCAACAACAAAACGAGGATGGCGCAGATGCGTCCCAGGAAGCTATTGAAGCTATTAAATACCGGGCTCATGATCGCGATCACGATGAGCAGAGTCAGCACTTCGACGCCGCCGAGGTAGAACTCGTCAGGATGACGCCGCAGAAACTCCTGGACGCTTTCCCCGAAGGGCAGGCGTACTCCGGCGCGGGTGCGTAGCTGTTTTGCGCCCTCGCCGATCAGGTAATAGCCAACATGAGATTTTCGCCAGGCCAGCCGCGGATCCGCTGGCGGATGCCGGGTCGACTCCTCCGCCAGATCGAGCGCGAGATGGGCAATTTCCAGCTCGGAGCAATCGGAGTGTTCTGCATAATGGGTCACGGTGTGGCGATAAAGTTCGCGGCTGGGAAAGTCCATACGGGCATACGCCTTGGCGGGATCCTTCGCCAGCACCGGCTCGAAGACGATCAGCGGTTCGAGTAGTTCCTTCCAGGGCGCTTCGGAAAGCTCGCGCATGCTGCCGATCAAATCGCTGATCCTGCGCGGCTGATCGGGCGATTGCAAGACCTGTTGGCCGCGGGCGACGAACTCTTCCAGCACAACCAGCTTGAGGGCGGGCCCCAGCAATGACAGTTCGTCCATGTTGAGCCCCGTTACCGACTGGAAGGCTTCGATATAGGCAGAAAAAGCGTCGTCGGAATAGCGATATTCGAGGGCGCGGAGAAGGTCTTCGGCGATCGCCAGAACGCGCGGCAAAACGACCTGGTCTGGCATCCTACAATGGGGGACACGGCGCAACGAACTGGCGGCGCGTCGCACTTCGCTCAGGGTTACGCGCACTAGACGCACGTTGTCATGCATCCATTGCAGGTCTTCGGGAAGCTTTTCCTCGGGATCGACCGTAAAGTCCAGGTCGGCGAGCAGCGGCTCCAGATTGCGATTGAGGACCGACACGCGCTTTGGGAAGTGAGGAGATTGCTTGATGGCAGGAAGCCAGACCAACGCGTTTGCCCAGTGGCGCGCGGCTGGGGCAAGTCCAGCACTGCGCGACGGCGATTCGGCAGGGAAGGCTGAAGGCCTGTCCGCCATTTCCACCAGCACGTCTCTGTGATTGGCAACTGCCATGATCTATTCCGGGACTAAAGCCTCTGACATTAAGAATCGCTTGGACGCTGGCCTGAACAGACCGTGTCGCAACCGGTGCTGCCGCTCTGCGGCTCGGGTTTATCTTCCACTCCGACCCGGCGCTCACACGCCGGGCTAACTTCATCCCGCCGCTGTGCGGCTAGTTTGATCGGTTGTTTCGGGCCGTTGGTTCCGCTACAAATTTGTTTTCCGGTCGCGACACAATCCCTAAAGGCCAGCTCTACCCGATCATCGCTGGGCGCTGGCCTAAAGGCCAGCTCTACTTGGTCCGGCCTACCGGTAGCTCGCCGCTTGCAACTCGAACATTTCGGCGTATTGGCCGCCGAGGGCCATCAAATGCTCGTGGCTACCGTCTTCGGTGATCCGCCCGTCCGCCAGCACGACAATGCGATCAGCCATGCGCACCGTTGAAAACCGATGCGAGATAAATAGCGCCATCTTACCGCCGGTGAGTTCGGCGAAACGCTCGAACACCTCGTACTCGCTGCGCGCATCCAGCGCCGCTGTAGGCTCGTCGAGAATCAGCAACTGAGCGTCACGCAGATAGGCCCGCGCCAGCGCCAGCTTTTGCCATTCGCCGCCTGAAAGATCGACACCGCTCTCGAACCTCCGCCCCAACATCTGATCGTACTTCCCGGGCAACTTGGCGATCACCTCGTCGGCCAGGCTCTTATGGGCGGCGGCTGCGATCTCCGCCGCATTCCCAATCTCTTCGATGCGTCCTACAGCCACATTTTCATGGGCGGTCATCTCATAACGCATGAAATCTTGAAAAATTACGCCGATTTCACGGTACAGGTCCTCCAGGCTATAGTCGCGAAGGTCAACCCCATCGAGCAAGACCTGCCCTTCGGTCGGATCGTAGAGCCGGGTGATCAGTTTGACGATCGTCGTCTTACCCTGGCCGTTCTCGCCGATCAGCGCTACCCGCTCGCCAACGTGCAGCGTGAAGTCAAGATTCTGCAGGATGAGGCGCGCGCTGCCGGGATAGGCAAAGGAGACATTGCGGAACTCGAATCCGCGCCGAATGGGGCGCGGCGCCGGCAGCGCGTTGGGCTTGGAACGGATGGTCGGCTGCATCTCAAAAAACGCCAGCAGGTCGGTGAGGAACAGCGCCTGATCGGCCACGCCCGACAGCGTCGAAAAGATTTGCTGTATGTTGGTGCTGGCCTGAAGAATCGCGCCCGCCAAGAAGTACAACTTGCCGATGGTGAGTGCGCCAATCGCAGTTCGCCAGATCACGTAAACATAGGCCGAGTAGTAGCCGAGCGAGCCGATGATCGACAACAGCGCCCCGGCGATCAGCTTGCGGCGGGAAAGCGCAACGTTTTCTTCGTACACTTCGTCGGATAGCCGGGTGAAGCGGTCGGTGAGGAACTTGCTCAGCCCGAAGAGCTTGAGTTCCTTGGCCGCTTCTTTGCTGCCGCCCAGGATGCGCAGGTAATCCATCTGACGCCGCACCGGCGTTTGGCGGAAATTCTTGGCATATCCCAGAAAAGCGAAATGGCTTTCGCCGAGAAAGGCCGGCAACACACCCGCAACCAGCAACAGCAGCAACCAGGGGGAGTAGTAAATGATCGATGCCGAAAGCGTAATGGTGGTGATGGTCTGCTGGATCAGCCTGCCCAGCATCTGGATCATGGCCAGCCGGTCGGTAGCCTGCACCCGCGCCCGCTCCAGCCGGTCGTAGAAGACCGGGTCTTCGTAGGCGATTACGTCCAACTCGGCGGCGTGCTTCATCACCTGGATGCTGACGTGGCGTGTGTACTTATCGGCCAGCAGCGAGTCCAGGTAGTCAATAGCGCGGGTGAGGATGTTGCCGAGCACGGCAATGGCGAACTCTGCGGCCACCAGCCACCATAAGCGTTGCGGAATTGCCTGATGTTTGGCGTGGATCGTTACAATCAGGTCAATGATCCGCATGCTGACGTACAGCAAGCCGATAGGCTGCATCGCTGCCAGCAGGCGAAAGGCAAAGCCCAGCACGACCACAATCGGGCCGGAATCCCAGACGATTTTGAGCACCGGCGGAAGGTTCCGCAGCGCCGATAGGCGCTCCTGCCATGCCCTATTTTTTTGTTCCTGAACCATGAGCTTTACGTACTATTGCGATTCTACCGGGGTGGGCAGGCCTTTCCCGTTACCACTATGGTGGTAGTGTTTTGGACCCGGAATACGGTTGGAAAGATGCGGAAAATGCGACGGCAGTTTTATCGGGTACTGACTAAATAGTTGCAGGGTCATTGACTTTCCAATTCCGGGCGGTAATATCACAGACTTAGGGCGGCGGATAGCGCTACAATGCCGCCCGGAGGCTTGGCTATGCACCGCGTCACTTTCGTCGCCATTGTGCTAGTTTCCCTCTTCGGTGCCTGTGCGGCGTTTGCGCAGGACGATCCCGCGGCCCTAACCGCGACCTGTAACTTCGATCAGGACAAACAACTGGTGCTTCAGTACCAGCACGTTCCTATCATCCCGAAGAGACCTTTGTCGTTGCAGATTCCCTTCGGCAAGGTCTGGGCTCCTGGCGGCAAGCCAATGACGCTTTTCACCAACACTCCTATCGAGATCAATGGTACGAGGCTTCCCATTGGCGCGTACACGTTATTTGTCATTCCCAATGCCAAGCAATGGACGCTCATTGTTTCCAAGAGCACGCAGACGACCGGGTCCTATGACGATCAGCAGGACATGGTGCGGATGCAAATGGAAACGGGTGAGCTGCCGAGCCCCGAGCCGGAGTTCAGGGTCTCGTTCGCACACATCGCTCCCGATCAATGCAGTATCCGCGTCGACATAGAAAAATACGGGCATTTTGCCGTATTCCAGGAGAAATAGATCGGAACGGCGCCAAATTGTGGCTTATTGCCGGCCTCGACGCCGGCGCGCCTCACAGCTTCTTTCGATGCTGACGAACCGAGTAACCACTCATTAACACTATGACGACGCACGTCAGCAGCACGCTCCAAAGTCCCACCACAATTGAGCGTGGGCGGTAGCGGAATTCCACCCGGTGTGAACCTCCCGGAACAAAGACTCCCCGCACAACTGCGTCGGTGCGATAGATCTGGGTAACGGTGCCGTCAATCGTGGCTTGCCATCCGGGAAGATATGAGTCGCCCAGCACAAGATAGCAATGCGCCGGACAGGTGACGTCGAGCTTCACCTGGTTGGAGGAGTAGTCGAGCCTCTCGACGCTGCCTCCGCCGAGCCCGCTCTCAGTCGCCGCACTTTCCACCAACGCTTCCTCGCGCGGCACGAAGCGGTTTACTGGATCCCACAAGCGGTTGCGGGCCTCCTGATAATCGGCGACGCCCGTCACTTTGGAAACGAAGAACACTCGCGGCAACACATTCAGGTTTTCCAGAACGATAATGCCGTCGCGATTGGCGATCTCGCGGTAGGGAGTGGACGCCGGCAAGAATCCCACCCATGCGAAGGACACGTCCGACACGTGCACGTCGGCGGGATAGTCCGTGGAAAAACGGAGATCGACGAGCTGGTCTTCCTGGCCCGTAACGTAAATGTCAACATACGGCGTCGGGACAGGCGACAATTGAACATTGCTGACGCTGAAAGTCTGGAGCGCCTGCCAGTCGTTGTGGCGCGCGACCAGAACATTCAGGTGGGCAATTTGAGTCTCCGAGGTGACGGTGAAACGCAACTGATAGACACTGTTCTTCAGCACCATCAGATTGGCTTGCTGCATGCCGCACGGAGGCGCAGAGCACTGGAACGGGTTGGCAGTGTCGAGTTGCTGCCCGGATTTCAGCGCGATCCAACCACCTGGGGATAACAGATTCCGCGGTTCGCCGGCTGCGGCTTGCTCGGTAGGCGACGTGGGCCGGCTGGCTGGAAATCGGTTCTCCATCGCTCTGGCTTGGTCGCCTTCCGCGACGATGAACCTCGTATTCAGCAAGGAAAGAATCGCGCTGTTGGCCATCAACTCCGGCCAATGCGGCAGCTCGAAAACACTGACGGGGAGCAGGTCAGCGTATTCCCGAGGCACCAGGGCATCGTAGCCATAGATGTCATCGACCCCGGCGATTTCGCTAAGATTCGGCTTGATGAACTCCGCCTGGTGGACCAGAGACATGGTGCGGAACGGCTCGCCTTTGGCGGCATGGTCCAACGTTTCGTAGATAGCACGCTCGGTAGCATTGGCGTGGCCGGGCGAGAAGTGCGGCTGGTCCGAGAGGCCAAACCAGAGCAGGTCGGCGAGAACAAATGCAACTGCAAGCCAAGCGATCAGCTTGCTGTCAGGATTCCTCAGCCATCGCCAAAATAGAATCGCCGCGATAAGAAGGGTCAGCCACGCGATGAGCATGTCGCGATTGCCAAAGCGCATGGACTGATGCAGGTACCGCACCCACAAACCATCGAGGGGAGCGATGCGCGGGTTGATGGAGCCGAGGATTGCCCTGATCTTGATCAGCAGAACCGCCGCAACGGCCATGAAGCCGAGAGGAATCGCGCGCGCCAGTCGCATTCGAAGCGTGGGCGAGAGCTTGTCGAGATTGCCCGCGAAGTAAGCCGTCAAGGTCGCTACGGAAAACGCGAGGAAGATGACATTGACGCGGTGGTCGCGGAAAAAGTTGAAGACGGGCAAGCGATACAGCAGCGGCGCCAGGGGTGTGAACGCAGCGCAGGCCAGGAACGTGGCAACCGCGGCCGAGCACGCTGCAAAGCGGACATAGCGCGATGTGCGCCAGAAGCTGAGCGCGGCAACCCCCAACATCAGCGGCAGTACGCCCATATACGATGCGGTCACCACCATTTGGGCGGGTCCGAAAAACCCGACCGGATGGTAGGTCACATAATCCGCGCCCATCAGATAAGGAAACAGCAGCGTGACCAGCGTCTGCGGCGCAACTGAGTTCGAGAGGAAGTGGCTGTACGGGAGCACGGCGAGGTTGGAAAACGGTTTGAACTCCAACGTCGGCAAGACCTCGATTGCGCCGAGACCTGCGGCGAGCAGGCCCATCACCAGAAATCCGCCAAGTAGTTGGAGCCGGCGACGCTCCTCCGGCAAGGCGCTCAAGACGTAAATGCCAGCGTAGATCGCGCTCAGCAGCACCATCTGCGGCCAGCCTGCCAGCAATTGCAATGCGAGGCAGACGCCGCCGGCCGCGCTGAATCTCCAGTCCCGGGTCCGGATCCACTTCTCCACGCAGTAAAACAGGGGAGGTATCCAGGTTGCCGAATTGAAGATGCCGACAGATTCGAGGTGAAGCAGGAGAAATCCGCTGAAGGTGAAGGCCACGGCTCCAAGCCATGCTGCCTCATCGCGGTCGCCCAGCAGGCGAAAGTAGGCGTGAGAAAAGCCAAGCAGCAGCAGAACGTGCAGCATCATCGACGCATTGAAGGCGCCCGTCGAGGGCAGCACCACGTAAAGCAAGATGTTCAGCGGGTAGAAAGGTGCGGTCTGAACGGTCGCGATGTGCGACATACCGCTGAAGAGGTGCGGGTTCCACAGGGGCAATGCGCCCGAGCGGAACATCTGCGCTGACAACACCCGGCCGGGCAGATAGTACATGGGGCCATCGCCGGCCTTCTTGGCAAACAGAGTGCCGGTGGCTGCGCTCCAGACGGCCACGGCGAGCAGCAAAATCGCGGCCAGCCAATAGAAGCGCGGAATGCGGCGGATTGCAGGACAAGAGAAGGTCAAGGAGCGGCAGGTCAGGTCCAGAGTTTCCTGCTGCTTCAGTTTCCCACCAAGCGAGCGGGCGCGTAAAGCTCGCGAAGCTCATCATCATTGCGGGCAGGTGTGCATGCTCGCGCATCAACTCGGATTCCCGTTGCCGGTCGCAGTGAGATCGGGAATATGGAATTGGGAAAAGCTGTGGAAAGAGTGCGGGGCGCCGGGCGGTCCCGGCCGCGATTCTTACGCGCCGTGAGCTGTGCGAACTTCGAGTGAAGCAGCCTAGTCGGCGAAAACCGGTACTTCTTCCTGCTTGGCCACTTTCCTGCGTCCGGGCAGGATCGACAGCACCCAATCCTTCAGGTGATCCATGTAGAGATAAACGACAGGCGTGGTGTAGAGGGTCAGCGCCTGGCTGACGATGAGGCCGCCAACAATGGCGACGCCCAAGGGCCGCCGGATTTCAGAGCCGACACCTGTGCCGAGGGCCAAAGGCAACGCTCCCAGCATTGCGGCCATGGTGGTCATCATGATCGGCCGGAAGCGAATCAGTCCAGCTTCATAGATGGCTTCCTCAGCGCTCTTGCCGCTGCGTTCCACCTCGAGGGCGAAGTCGATCATCATGATCGCGTTCTTCTTCACGATACCGATCAGCAGGATGATGCCGATCAGCCCGATGACATCCAGCTGCATGTGGAAGAGCAGCAGCGCCAGAATAGCTCCAGTGCCCGCTGAGGGCAGCGTAGAGAGAATCGTGATGGGATGGATATAACTCTCGTACAGCATCCCGAGCACGATATAGACCGCCAGCAGCGCAGTCAGAATCAGGATGGGCTCCGACGACAGCGAATCCTGGAAGGCCGCCGCCGTTCCCTGGAAGCTGCCGTGGATCGACGAAGGCATACGCATCGCCAATTCCGCTTGGTCGATGGCACGGGTAGCGGTCCCTAGATCGCCGCCCGGCGCCAGATTGAAGGAGATGGTCACGCAGGGGAATTGTCCCTGGTGATTGACCGAGAGCGAGGTATTCGCCGGGGCAAAGTGCGCGAATGCGGAAAGCGGAACCTGCGCCCCCGTGCCCGTGATCACGTAAACACTCTTCAGGGCGTCGGGCGTGAGCTGATACTTGGGATCGACCTCCATAACCACGTGATATTGGTTCAGCGTTTGGTAGATGGTCGAAATCTGCTCCTGCCCAAAAGCATCGTAGAGCACCGCATCGATCTGCTGCGCCGTGATGCCCAGCCGCGCGGCGGTATCGCGATCGACCACGACGTTCGCCTCCAGGCCGCTGACCTGCTGGTCGCTGTTCACGTCCTTGAGCTGAGGAATCTTGCGGAGCTGCGTCAGTAACTGGGGAGCCCACTCGTAGAGCTCATCCAGGTTCTCGCCGGAGAGCGTGTATTGAAACTGCGCGTTCGACTGGCGTCCGCCGATCTGCAAGTCCTGCACGGACTGGAAGTACAAGGTTGCGCCCGGAACATGGGCGATCTTAGGACGCAGGCGGGCGATGACCTGGTCGGCGCTGACCTTGCGCTGGCTCAACGGCTTCAGGGTTACGAACATGCGTCCCTGATTCAGGGCTGCGTTGCCGCCGACAAACGCCAGCACATTCTGCACCGCCGGGTCCTGCTTCACAATCTGGATGTACTGATTGGTCTTGTCCCTCATAGCGTAGAAGGACACATCCTGTTCGCCCATGATGGTGCCCTGTATACGGCCGGTATCCTGCTGCGGGAAAAACCCCTTGGGCACGATGTAGTACAGGACCACGTTGACCGGAACCATCACAATGGCAAAAATCAGGATTGCCAACTTGTGGCGCAGCACCCAGCCCAGCGACACTTTGTAGCCGCGATTCATCCAGAAAAAACCGCGCTCGCTCATGCGGTACAAGCTACCGTGACTTCCGGCATCGTGCGCCTTCAGGAAGCGCGCGCACAGCATAGGCGTGGTGGTCAGCGAAACCACCATGGAGACGGCAATAGCCGCGCTCAGGGTCACCGCAAACTCGTGGAACAGCCGTCCGACCAGTCCGCTCATGAGCAAGATGGGGATGAAGACGGCCATGAGCGAGGTGCTCATGGAGACCACGGTGAAGCCGATCTCGCGCGCGCCCAGAATCGCTGCCGCATGGGGCTTCATGCCGCCTTCGATGTGGCGCATCACGTTTTCCAGCACCACGATGGCGTCGTCCACCACGAAGCCCGTCGAGATGGTCAGCGCCATCAGCGACAGGTTGTTCAGCGAATAGCCGAACAAGTACATAATCCCGAAGGTGCCGACGATGGCCAGCGGCACAGCCACGCTTGGAATCAAGGTGGCGCGCACCTCGCGCAGAAAGACGAAGACCACCAGCACGACGAGGATCACCGAGATGATGAGGGTGCGCTCAACATCGGACACCGAAGCGCGGACGGTGGTGGTGCGGTCGAGACCAATGTCGAGATTGATGCTGGGCGGCAGCGAAGCTTTCAAGAAGGGCAGGGCCGCGATCACACGATCGGCGGTGGCGATGACGTTCGCCCCCGGCTGGCGGAAGATCACGATCAGCACGCTGGGCTTGCCGTTGAAGCTGCCCGCGTTGTAGATGTTGGAGTACGAATCCTGAACCGAGGCCACGTCACTCAGCCGGACGGGCGCGCCGTTGCGATAGGCGACCACCAGGTTCTTATAATCTTTCGCCTTGGTGAGCTGGTCGTTGGCGCGAATCATCCAAACCTTGCTGCCATCGTCCACTGCGCCCTTGGCCTGATTGGCATTCTGCGCCGCAACGGCCGCGCGCAGCGTCTCCAGCCCCACCCCCATATTGTTCAACGCCTGGGGGTTGGCCTCGATACGCACCGCGGGCTGCGACGATCCCCACACGAAAACCTGGCCCACGCCATCGACCTGCGACAGCTTCTGCCCCATGATGGAGTCGGCAGCGTCATACATCTGGTCCTGAGTGAGGGCGTCGGAGGTCATCACCAGAATGATGACTGGAGCGTCGGCAGGATTGATCTTGCGATAGGTGGGATTGCTGGGCAAAGCCGGCGGCAGATAGTTGCGCGCCGCATTGATCGCGGCTTGGACGTCACGGGCGGCCGCGTCGATGTTGCGGTCGAGATCGAACTGCATGGTGATGGCCGTGGAGCCCAGCTGGCTGGAAGACGTCATCTGGTTGATGCCGGCGATGCGTCCGAATTGCCGCTCCAGCGGAGTTGCCACGGCCGAGGCCATCGTCTCCGGACTGGCGCCCGGCAGGGATGCGCCGACGGAGATGACCGGGAAGTCGATCTGCGGCAAAGGCGCGACCGGAAGCTGCGTGTAGGCCAGCGCTCCTGCCAGAAGCAGGGCGAGGGTCAGCAGCGTGGTGGCGACAGGCCGCGCGATAGCTGGAGCGGAAACATTCATAACTCAGTTGTCAGTGACCCGTGGCTAGTGGCCAGTTGTGGTTTCTTCTGACCACTGGCCACTGACCACTAGCCACTGGAAATCAATCTCCAATGGCCTCCGCCGGTTTGGGCACACGATGGTGGCGCAACGCTGCGGCAAGCCGGTCGAACCACAGATAGACAACCGGCGTTGTAAACAGAGTCAACAATTGGCTGATCAACAATCCGCCGATGATGACTATGCCGAGCGGTCGCCGCAGCTCGGAGCCGGTCCCGGAGCCCAGCGCCAGCGGAACTGCGCCGAACAATGCGGCAAAGGTCGTCATCATGATGGGCCGGAAGCGCAGCAGGCAAGCTTCGAAAATCGCGTCCACCGGCGCCTTGCCTTCCTTGCGCTCCGCTTCCAGGGCGAAGTCGATCATCATGATGGCGTTCTTCTTCACGATGCCTATCAGCAGGATGATGCCGATCAACGCCATCACCCCCAGATCCATGTGGAACAGCGTGAGCGCCAGGATTGCGCCAACACCTGCCGAGGGCAGCGTGGAAAGAATCGTGATGGGGTGAATGTAGCTCTCATACAAAACGCCCAGCACGATGTAAACAGTAACAATAGCGGCAAGAATCAGCCAGCCTTCGTTAGCCAGCGAGGCCTGGAAGGCCCGCGCCGTGCCCTGGAATGCCAACTGAATGCTTGGCGGCAATCCCAGGTCGGAAGCCGATTGCTGGATGGCCTTCACGGCATCGCCCAGCGAGGCGCTCGCGCCCAGGTTGAACGAAATAGTTACCGCCGGAAACTGGCCCTGGTGGTTGATGGTCAGCGGACCGGTGGTGGTCTCCCAGTGGGCAATGGCGCTCAGCGGCACCTGGCCGGTGGTAGCGGCAAAAGAATTGGCACTCGTGGTCAGATTTACGGGGGCGCCAACGATGGCCGTGTTTCCTGACGACGCCGGAGTCTGGGCGCTGCCGGCCGGCACATAGATATCCTTCAGTGAATCGGGATCGGCGCTGAACGTCGGGTCCACTTGCAGCACTACGTGGTACTGGTTGAGCTGGGTGAACATGATCGAGACCAGGCGCTGGCCGAACGCATCGTAGAGCGTGTTGTCGATGGCGCTGGCGCTAACGCCCATACGCGAAGCGGTGTCGCGATCGATGACCAGCGTGGCCTGTGCAGCCTGGTTCGCCTGGTCGGTAGCGACGTCGCGCAACTCGGGCAGAGTCTTCAGCTTGGCCACCAAATTCGAGGTCCAGGTCCGCAGCTCCTTGGAATCGACATCTTCCAGCGTGAACTGGTATTGGGTACGGCTGACGCGGTCTTCCACAGTCAGGTCCTGCACCGGCTGCATGTAGAGCGTGATGCCTTCCACGCCGGCAATTTCCTGTTGCAGACGCTTCATGATGGCCGTCACATCGTCGGTACGTTCGTCGCGCGCTTTCAGGTTGATCTGGATGCGGCCACTGTTGGGCGTGGTGTTGGTGCCATCGACGCCGATGAACGAGGACAGGCTCACCACGTCCTTGTCCTTTAGGATAGCGGCCGCCAGCGCCTGCTGCCGCACTGACATGGCGGCGAAGGAAATACTCTCCGGCGCATCCGAGATGCCCATGATCACGCCGGTGTCCTGCACCGGAAAGAAGCCCTTTGGCACGACGATGTAAAGGTAGATAGTGGCGACGAGAGTACCGATGGTCACCAGCAAGGTCGCGGTCTGATGATTAAGGACGAACTTCACCCCACGCCCGTAAAACGCAATGGTGTTGTTGAACATCCGCTCCGACCAGTCATACAGGCGGCTGTGCTTAGTCTGGTCGCGTTGCCGCAGGAGCAGCGAACACATCATCGGTGTCAGGGTCAGAGAGATGATGGCCGACAGCAGAATGGTAACGCTCAGCGTCACCGCAAATTCGCGGAAGAGGCGGCCGACGATGTCGCCCATGAAGAGCAGCGGAATCAGCACCGCGATCAGCGACACGGTCAGCGACACGATGGTGAAGCCGATTTGGCCGGCGCCGCGCAACGCAGCTTCCAGCGGGGTGTGTCCCTCCTCGATGTAGCGATCGATGTTCTCGATCATCACGATGGCGTCATCCACTACGAAGCCGGTGGAAATAGTCAGCGCCATCAGCGATAGGTTGTCGAGCGAATAGCCCAGCAGGTACATGACCGCAAAGGTGCCCACGATGGACAACGGCACGGTAATGCTTGGAATGATGGTCGCAGCCAGGGTGCGCAGGAACAGGAAGATGACCATCACCACCAGTCCGATGGTCAGCATCATCTCGAACTGCACATCTGCGACGCTGGCGCGGATGGTGTTGGTGCGGTCGGTCAGGACCACGACCTTAACCGAGGCCGGCAGATTGGCTTGCAGCTGCTTCAGCCGCAACTTGATGCTGTCTGCCACCTTGATGATGTTGGCCCCGGGCTGACGCTGGATGTTGAGAATCACCGCCGGCGTAGTGTTCATCCAGGCCGCCTGGTTGGTGTCCTCGGGGCCCATCACCACGGTGGAAACATCGGACAAGCGCACCGGATTGCCGTTCTTGTAGGCGACGACAGCGTCCGCGTAGTCCTTGGGATTGAGCAACTGATCGTTGGCACCGATGGTGAACGACTGGCGATTGTCCTGGAGCTGCCCCTTTGCCTGATCGATGTTGATCTGGCCGATCACCGTCCGCAACTGCTCCAGACTCATGCCGTAGGAGGCCAACGCGGTGGGATTGGCCATGATGCGCACTGCCGGCTTCTGACCGCCGCTGATGCTGACCAGGCCAACGCCCGGAAGCTGCGATATCTTTTGCGCAAAAGTCGTGTCAGCCAGGTCTTCGACCTGCGGCAGCGGCATGCTCTCCGAGGTCATTGCCAGAGTCAGGATAGGAGCGTCGGCCGGATTGACTTTGCTGTAGATCGGTGGCGTGGGCAGATCGTTGGGAAGAAAAGTCTGCGCCGCGTTGATCGCCGCCTGCACTTCCTGCTCGGCAACGTCGATGTTCTCTTCCAGGTTGAACTGCAGGGTAATGACCGACGCTCCAAAGGAGCTGCTCGAGGTCATCTGGCTCAAGCCGGGAAGCTCGCCGAATTGACGCTCCAGCGGCGCGGTGATCGACGACGCCGTGACGTCGGGACTGGCTCCCGGATAGAAAGTCACAACCTGGATGGTCGGGTAATCCACCTGCGGCAGAGCAGAGATGGGCAACTGACGGTAGGCGACTATGCCTACCAGCAGCAGTCCCACCATCAACAGCGAGGTCGCGATGGGCCGAAGAATAAACGGCCGCGAAATACTCATGTCTGGGATCCGATATTGCCCGACGTACTCCCGCCAGTTCTTTGATGGGCCGGAGCTTGTGGAGCGACCTTCATGCCGGCCTGCAATTTCTCCTGGCCGTCGGTGACGACGCGGTCGCCAGGTTGCAAACCTGACGCGATCACAACCGTGCTCCCTTGCGTCAGCGCAACCTGCACCGGCCGCATCTGGACGGTATTATTGCTGTCGACTACGTAGGCAAAAGTGCCGTCAGGCCCGCGCTGCATGGCGCTGGCGGGCGCGGTGATGGCGTCGTTGCGCTTCTCCAGCAGCAGGTGAGCGTTGACGAACTGGTTCGGCCACAGCGCGCTGTCCGCGTTGGCGAACGTGGCCTTCAGTTGCACCGTTCCAGTCGTCTGATCGATCTGGTTGTTGATGGTGAGCAGCGTTCCCGTCGCCAGCTTAGTCTGATCATCGCGGCTGTAAGCGTCGACCTCCAGCGTGCTCTGCCGCATGTGCTGCGCGACCTGCTGCAACTGGTCTTCTGGGATGGTAAAGACCAGCGAGATCGGCTGGAGTTGGGTTATGACCAGCATTGCTGTTCCGCCGGCCGCGGTCACGTAGTTGCCGGGATCCACCTGGCGCAGCCCCACCCGCCCAGGTACGGGCGACTTGATGTAGCAGTAGGTGAGGTTCAGTTTTGCGTTGTCGATGGCAGCCTTGTCGGCAGCGATCGTGCCTTCGTAAGTTCCAAAGGACGCTTGCAGCGTGTCCAGGTCCTGCTTGGCGATGACGCCCTGCTGATAAAGAACATTGTTGCGGTCATACTGCGCCTTGGCGTTGGTAAGCTGCGCTTCGTCTTTTTGCAGATTGGCCTCGGCTTGGGCCAGCGCCACCTGGTACGGCCGGGGATCGATCACGATCAACAAATCACCAGCTTTGACATCCTGGCCTTCACGGAAATTGACCTGCATGATCTGGCCATCGATGCGCGTCTTCAAAGAAACCGTATTAAATGCCTGCACCGAACCCAGACCGGTGATGTAGACGTTGAAATCGCCCTGCTTTACCGTAGTCACGCCGACCGGTACTGCCGGCGGCGGCGCACTGGCTTTTGCGCTCTTGGTCGCTGACTGCGAACTGCAGCCCGCCAGCACGGCACAGATTGCCAATGCGAGCGCCAATCCCAGGCAAGACCCCCAGAAGACGCGACCTCCGCGCTTTGGGAGACAAACACATACCCCTGTCTTCAAGAACTCCTCCTCGCCAGCCTTACGACGCATCCCGGAACGAAGCGTTATCGCATCTCGCCCGACATTACGTAACTGCAACCTGGCGCATCGGTTGCAGTACTATTAGAACACTTATATTAGACCGGACGAGGCCCCCAGGCGCAGTTAAGACTAAGTGAAGGAAGGTTAAGAAGTGTGAACCCTGAAAACACATCTCGAAACAATTCTTCACCGCACGCGCGACGAGGAAAAGGCAAAATAAATCCAGTGAATCGCCTGCTCATCGTCGATGACGACCACGCCCTGGTCAACCTGCTGAAGCGCTTCCTGGAAGGCGAAGGCTTCCGCGTGGACGCCGCTTATGACCACGCTTCCGGCTTGAACGCCGCACTCTCCAGCGAGCACGAACTCATCATTCTGGATGTGATGCTGCCCGGCGGCTCGGGGTTCGAGCTTTTGAAGGCATTGCGCCAGCAGTCGTCCGTTCCCGTGCTTCTGCTTACCGCGCGCGGCGAGGCCGTCGACCGCATCCTGGGTCTCGAAATCGGAGCCGACGACTATCTTGCCAAGCCTTTCGATCCTCGCGAGCTGGTAGCCAGAGTGCGCGCCATCTTTCGCCGCACCCGCGAGCCCGCGCCCGCAGCCGCGCACAACGAACATGACGAGATGCTATCGGTGGGTGACATCAGCATGTCGCTGGCTACCCGCACCGTCACCTGCCGGGAAACGCCGGTGGACCTGACCTCGGTCGAGTTCAACGTGCTGGAACTCTTGCTGCGCCATGCCGGCAGCGTCGTCACCCGCGAACAGATTGCCGAAGTGGCGCTGGGCCGTCCCCTGAATGCCTTCGATCGCAGCGTCGACGTGCACGTCAGCCGCTTGCGCAAGAAGCTGGGTGGTTGTCCCACGGCCGAGGACCTGATCCGTCCCATCCGCGGCATCGGCTACTTCCTGGCTGCCGAAACCCCGGAGAAGAGCCGGGTATGAACCGCCGTCTGTTCTGGAAAATCTTTTTGCCCTTCTGGGTCGCGCAAGCGATTTTGCTGGGCGCGCTGTATCTTCGCGTGCACTACCGCATCTCCTCCGAGCATCCCTGGTGGATTCAGCCTGAGCGCCGCGAAATGCCGGTGCTGGCGAACCTGGCCGCGCAGCGCTTTGAGCACGATGGTCAAGCCGGACTTTCCCAACTCCTGGACGGCCTTTCCCTGCCGCACCGCTCGCGATTCTGGCTGCTCGATACTAACGGCCGTGAACTTTCTGGCCGCCCCATGCCTGATCACATTCTGCGCGACGCAGCAGCAGCCGACAAACAGGAAGGCGTGTACCGCTCCTATGAGGCCAACGTGCTGGCGACGCGTGTTACTACGGACCGTGGGCGGTATGTTCTGATCGCCGAACTCACGCCGCCGCCGCTGTCGGAACGCATTCCCGGCGACCTCCTCTGGACGCTGAAGCTGGGAACGATTTTCTCGGCAATCATTTGCCTTTTGATTGCGCATTATCTGACCAAACCGATCGAGCGTATGCGCGATGCCACCCATGAACTGGCCCGCGGCAATCTCGACATTCGAGCCGGCGAAAACCTGGGCAATCGCCAGGACGAAATTGCCGACCTGGTGCGCGACTTCGACACCATGGCCGGCGAACTGCGCAACCAGATCCAGAGCGAACGCAATCTGCTGAGCGGCGTCTCGCACGAACTGCGTTCGCCCATCGCGCGCATCCGCCTGGCGCTGGCGCTGGCGCGCAATGCCGATGATCCAGAGCGCGTCGAGATGCTGGACCGTATCGAACAGGACACCATTCAGCTTGATTCCATGCTGGAACGTATTCTGACCGTCGCGCGGCTGGAAAGCGGACAACAGAAACCGAAATTTGAATCGCTGTCGCTCAACGATGTGGTGGATGACGTGTTGCACGACGCCAATTTCGAAGCCGCCGCAACCGGAGCCACCATCAACTACCAGGGCCGCGGCGAGATCAAAGTGAACGGTGATGCCGGTCTGTTGCGCAGTGCGATCGAGAACGTGGTGCGCAATGCAGTCTTCTACTCCGGCCATGGCGGCAAGATCGACGTCAGCCTGGAGAAGACGGACGGCACAGCTGTGATTTCCGTTCGCGACAACGGGCCGGGAGTTCCGGAAAATGCGCTGCCACTGCTCTTCAAGCCGTTCTACCGCGTCGACGATTCTCGTGGGACCAACACCGGCGGCATGGGACTGGGGCTGGCGATCGTGCGCAATGCGGCGGCGATCCATGGCGGCAGCGTGTCGGCGAAGAACGTGTCGCCGCATGGACTCGAAGTCGAACTGCGCTTGCCGATGACGCCTACGCCAGGCGGCAGACGCAGCAGCGCAGAAGTTAAGCTGGCGCAGGTGTAGGGAAGGCCGCTGTTCGCTGTCCGCTATTCGCTTTTCGCTTTTCGCCAGAATTGTCATCCCGAGCGTAGCGCAGCGGAGCCGAGGGATCTGCGGTTCGTTCTTAGACAAAATTGTCATCCCAGGCGCAGCAAAGCGGAGCCGGGGGGTCTGCGGTTGTTGACGTTAGGCCGTGAATCATAGTCGGGCCCTCCGGCGAAGAGCGAATGGCGCACAGCGAAAAGCGTCCTTCCGTGTTAGCTTATCCCTTCCAGAGCGAACGCCATGTTTACCAACGATCTCCTGAAAAGCACACGCATTCTGATCACCGGCGGCGGCACTGGTCTGGGCCGCGCCATGGCCGAGCGCTTTCTCCAGCTCGGCGCAACGGTTTACATCTGCGGACGCCGCGTTGAAGTCGTACAGAAGACCGCCGCGGAGCTTTCCGCGTCGACCAGCGGCAGCATCGAAGGCTTCGCTTGCGACGTCCGCTACCCCGAGGACGTCGAGGCCCTGATCGAGAAAATCTGGGCTGCCGGTCCGCTCGACGTGCTGGTAAACAACGCCGCGGGAAATTTTCTGGCAAAGACGGAGGATCTCTCGCCGCACGCCTTCGATGCCGTCATCGGCATCGTGCTGAAAGGCTCCATCAACATGACCTTGGCCTGCGGTAAGCGCTGGCTCGCGTCCCAACACAAAGGCGTGGTTTTAAGCATCACGACGACATACGCCGATACTGGATCAGCGTATGTGGTCCCCAGCGCGGTTGCGAAGGCCGGGGTCGCGGCGCTGACACGCAGCCTCGCCGTCGAGTGGGGCGGCCGCGGCATTCGCTTTGTCGCCATCGCTCCCGGTGCGATCCGCACCGAAGGCGCTTTCTCGCGCCTGCTGCCCACGCCCGAGTTGGAAAAGGCGCTGCTCGACCACAACCCGCTGCACCGCTTTGGAACGCTGGATGAGATCGGGAACCTGGCGGCATTTCTGGTCAGCGATCACGCCGGTTACATCAATGGCGAGATGGTATACATGGACGGAGGAGAGATGTTGGCCGGCTCCAGCAGCTTCAGCATGATTGGCCGCCGCCTGCCCGACTCGGCCTGGCAAATCATGAAGCCGAAGAAATAACTCCCATCAACATCATGAGCGAAAAGATCGCCATTTCCGATCTCGGCCCGCGCCAAGTCCGCTCGCCGCTGCGGCTGGACGCGCTTGGCTCCATCGAAAGCACTTTCATTCACGATGGAATGTATTACCGCAATCCGTTCGAGAGCGACGGCCAACTCTTCGAACGCGCCGGACCGCGTGAGCATCTGTTCTTCGAGCCGGCCAAGACCAAGGTCGCCATCGTGACCTGCGGCGGGCTGTGTCCCGGCCTCAACAACGTCATCCGCTCCGTCTACCTTCAGCTGCATTACCACTATGGCGTGCCCGCGGTGATGGGAGTTCGCTACGGCTACTCCGGCTTCTCGTCGGAAACTTCCAAGGCGCCGATGTGGCTGAACGCCGAGATCGTCAACAACATTCACCAGTTCGGCGGCACGCTGCTGGGCACCTCGCGTGGCCCGGTCAGCGCCGACATCATCGTCGATTTCCTGGAGCAACGCGGCATCAACGTACTCTTCACCGTCGGCGGCGACGGCACCCAGCGCGGAGCGCACGACGTGGTCACGGAAATCCAGCGGCGCAAGCTGCAAGATCTCGATGATCGGGATTCCTAAGACCATCGACGACGACGTGCAGTACGTGAACCGGTCCTTCGGCTACTTCACGGCAATTGAGAAGGCCAAGGAAGTGATCGATTCGGCGCATGTGGAGGCGCACTGCGTCCACAACGGCATCAGCATTGTGAAGGTGATGGGACGCGATTCCGGCTTCATCGCCGCCGGAGCTACGCTGGCCAGCCAGGAAGTCAATTTCACGCTGGTTCCCGAGGTGCGCTTCAAGCTGGAGGGCGAGAGCGGGCTGCTGGCCGCGCTGCATCGCCGCTTGCTGGAGCGGCGACACGCAGTCATCGTGGTCGCCGAAGGCGCGGGACAGCACCTGATGCCACCGATGGAGAGGCGCGACGCTTCCGGTAATCTCTTGCACCGCGATATCGGAACGTTCTTGCGCGACAAGATTCGCGATCATTTCCAAACGCAACGGTTTCCGGTGACCATTCGTTACTTCGATCCCAGCTATTTTATCCGCAGCGTGCCGGCTTCCACCGTCGATTCCGTGCTGTGCGACTCCTTCGCTCGTCACGCGGTGCATGCCGCCATGGCAGGCAAGACTGACATGATCGTCGGCTTGCAGCATGGCGCGTTCATTCACGTGCCTATCCCGATGGCCACCACGCAGCGCAAACGGCTCTCCAGCGAGGAATGGGCGTCAGTGGTGACGGCAACCGGCCAGCCGGACCTGGGCTAGGCGGCGCTAATTTCTGTTGCCAAACGTGGTTCTTTTCACCCTAGCCGCAGCTGACAGCTTGCGATTCATAGTTATAATCCGCGCCATGAAGAAGGTGCTGCTGCCGCTGCTTCTCGTCACGATGGTCGTGATCGCCGTGCCGGCTTTCGCGAGCCATCATCATCACCACAATCACAATCACCATCACCACTCCAGTCACCACCATTCGCACCACACGAATTGAAGAACGGTCGCGAGCGGTAGGCGATGAACCGCGAGAATCGGGCCGGCATCGCGCTGGCCCGAATTGCATTGCAAAAAGCCTGCGGCTTCAAGCGGACAACGCTACTCGGGCCGGATGCCGATGACCGCCATCATGCGGCCGGTCTTGCCGAACTCGGCACGATGCGAGAAGAAGCGCGTGGTGTCGCACGCCGTACATCCCTCAATCACGCTGATGTGCTCCTCGCGCAGGCCGGCGTCTTGCAGTTGACGCCGATTCGCTTCCACCAGGTCGAGATGAATTTCCGGCCCCAGATCGCCGTGCCCCGGCGCGCGCTGGTTCAGGAACAACAGCGGGTATCGCACGTGAATGGCATTGGAGTCGAAGACCTCTTCGAAGAGATCGCCGGCGTAGGAGAATTGCGACTCGAACTCGGCGCGCACCTCGGAGCCAACCTGGTAACAGCACCGCCGGATCGAAGGCCCGATCGCCGCACGCAAATCGCGGGGCAAGCTGCCGAACTGGCGCCGCATCTCACCCACGCCTTTCTCGACGATGCGCGTAACCGTTCCGCGCCATCCGGCATGGAATGCGCCCACGACGTGTCGCTTTATGTCAGCCACCAGAACGGGAACGCAGTCGGCGGTCTTGATCGCCAGCAGAAGTGCCGGGACATTGGTTATCAGGCCGTCGCCCGCCAGGGATTCGGGCGCGGTTCCATCCACGCGATGCACAATCGCGGAATGAATCTGCCTGACCTGCAGCAGTGGCCAAGGATCGCCGTGCGCGTCCGTCGCGCGCAGCGCAGTTAGAAACGCTCGCCGATTCCGCTCGACGTTGACCTTTGCATCGTGTGAGGTGAGACCGAGGTTCAGCGTCTTGCCTTCGTAACACGTGGAGGCGCCGCCTGGCCGGGTGCTGAAGCCGTGCACCAGCCACGGCAACGCTGCAAAGCTTGGCGCGCGCAAAATCTCGAGCGGGGCGACGGCGGCGCGAGGCCGGCGAACAGTATCTGACGCTGACTTCGGTTTGCGGTGAGAGACAGGCACAGTCCGATTCTAGCCGAACGCCACCACCCCCCCGGCGAATACAATCGAGTGCGGCGATGCTGCTTTACTACATCACCGATCGCAAAGGATTCGCGGGTGCGGCCGCAGACCAGCGCACCGCATTGCTGCGGAAGATTGCCGAGGCCGCTGGCGCCGGCGTTGATTACATCCAGCTGCGCGAGAAGGACCTTGGCTCGCGCGAGCTTGAGGATCTGGCACGCGAGGCAGTACGCGCCGTACGTGAAAACTCGAGCGTCACCAAGCTGCTGATCAACGGCCGCGCCGATATCGCGCTGGCCTGCGACGCCGATGGTGTGCATCTGCCCGCCGGCGAGGTTCCCGCTTCCGGAATTCGCGCGCCATGGACGGAATGCTGCCATCGTGACCCGCTCATCGGCGTCTCCGCGCACTCGTTAGCCGAGGTGTGGGAGGCCGAGGCGCACGGCGCAAATTTCGCCGTGCTCGCGCCGATATTCGAGAAAGTGCAGACCGCCGTGAAAGGAATTGGCCTAGATGCGCTGCGCGAGGCTTGCTCGGGAGAGCTGGGAGACAAAGCGCCTCGATCCGATCGATTTGCTGTACTGGCGCTGGGCGGAGTGAATCTCACGAATGCCCGCGCGTGTCTTGAAGCAGGCGCCGCCGGATTGGCCGGAATTCGGCTCTTCCAGAGCGGCGACCTCCGGGAAACTGTACGGCAGTTGCGCGAGTTCTAAGCTTGTTTGAACAAGCTTCGGACGGCCACGGCTACTGGTCCCTTTCCACGTCCCGCGCCAGCGACTTCAGCAGCATATTGATCAGCGCCAGTACAATTGCTCCCCAAAATGCCGGCCAGAAGCCGCGCACCACAAAATCCGGCGACAGCAAAGCCGAGGCGAACATCAGCATGAGAGCGTTGATCACCAGCCAGAAAATACCCAGCGTGAGAATGCTCAGCGGAAAGGTGATGATCTTCAGGAACAGGCCAAGGGTGGCGTTCACCAGGCCAATCACCACCGCCGCGATCAGCGCAGCCACGAAGCCGTGCACATGAAATCCCGGCACAAGGTGCGATACGATCAGCAAGCTGATCGCGCTCAACAACCAGTTCAGCAGCAGACGCATGTTGGTCCTTTCGGAACTTGAGTTCTCTGGTAGAGCGGGCCCTGAAGACCTGCCCTACCAGTTTGCCGCTCAGATGCCTTCCAGAACCGCCTTCAGATACTTCCAGAAGCCCTGAACCGAGGATATTTCGACGCGCTCGTCAGGGCTGTGCGGTCCCACAATGGTCGGCCCGAACGACACCATCTGCATTCCGGGATACTTCTCGCCGATGACGCCGCACTCCAGCCCGGCATGCATAGCGATCAGCTTGGCGGGATGCCCGAAGACCTTCTCGTGCACCGATTGCAACTTGCGCACCACCTCGCTGGTGGGCTCCGGCTTCCAGCCGGGATAGCTGCCGGTAAATTCCGTCTCGAATCCAGCCAGGCGGCAGGCGGTCGCAACCATGCGCGCAGCCGAATCTTTGCTGGCGGCAATGGCGCTCCGCTGACTGGTGACAATCTCGATCACATCGCCCTTGGTCGCCACGGTCGCAAGGTTCGTGGAGTTCTGCACCAGTTCAGGCACGTCAGGACTCATCGCCAGAATGCCGTGGTGCAGGCTGGCCAGCAGATGAACCGTCGCCTTCGCGGCGTTGACGTCGATTACTTTTTCCGGAGGCATGACCTTCTCAACCGTGATCTGCAATTCCGGATCGAAGCCGCCGAGGTCAGCTTTGTAATCGGCTTGCAGCTTGGTCACCAACGCCTTCAGCTCCTTTTCGCGAGCCGCATCAAGCAGGATGGTCGCCGACGCTTCGCGCGGAATCGCATTCTGCGCGCTGCCGCCGGTCAGATCGGCGATCTCCACCGGAAGGCTCTCCATCAGGCTCTGCAAGGTGCCGCCGAGAATCCGCAACGCGTTACCGCGTCCCTGATGGATGTCCACACCCGAGTGGCCGCCCTTCAGGCCGAAAATCTTGATGCGCCAGCCGGTATCGCCCTTCGCAGGACGCAGTGTAACTTTCCGGCGCGCCGTGGTCTTCACGCCGCCTGCGCAGCCAATGCAGATGGTGTCCTTCTCTTCGTTGTCCAGGTTCAAGAAATATTTCGCCTTCAGCATCCCGCCGGGAAATTCTGCCGCACCGGTCAGCCCCGTCTCCTCGTCAATGGTGAAGACAAATTCCAGCGGACCGTGAGCGATGTCGGTGCTCTCCATGACGGCAAGCGCAGCGGCCACACCAACGCCGTTGTCCGCGCCCAGCGTGGTGCCTTCCGCCTTCAGCCAATCGCCGTCGCGCCGAATCTTGATGGGGTCGGTGTCGAAGTTATGCGGCGTGCCCTCATTTTTCTCGCAAACCATGTCGAGATGTCCCTGCAACAGGGCCATGGGCGCGGCTTCGCGGCCGGCGTGGGCAGGCTTGCGGACGACCGTGTTGCCAACCTTGTCGTGGACCGCTTCCAGCTTGTGCTGAGCGGCAATCGAGAGCACGTAGTCGCGGGCTGCGGCTTCTTTCGTCGAGGCGCGAGGAATCGCCGCCAACGCATCGAAATGCTTCCAAACTTCTTTTGGTTCCAGATCTGTAAGTGCAGGTGTCATAACACGCTCCAATAGTGCACACCAATCGTACCGCGCCGGGGCAAGGCTGACGAGTGCCGCGATTCCCGTTCCGAAACTTGAGTGCCAATTTCCGACTTTAATTGTTGTTCGCCGGCAAGACTTGCGCTAACGTCAATTTGGACAGCATCATCACAGGTAGGTCGCGAAACGAGCTTCATCGGCTTATCGTCGCCGATGCGATCGCAACATAATTGCTTCATCTCCCTTCAGGCTGCTGGATGGAAGCGTCGGCAGCCAGTTCCAAGACCCTCCCGGACATCGTCTGTGGCGTGAAGCGCACGTTTTGCGAACGTGCTGCATTCGTACCCTACGTGCGAACGGAGATCAGCAGGATATGAAGAGAAAGCCGGCCGGAGCGCACCGCGAGAAACTCCTACTCACTGTCCTGGTCCTGCTGACCGCTTCCCTTCCCACAGCGGCGCAAACTCTCATCACCACAGTAACTGCGGGAACTTATCCAGTTGCCATCGCAGTGAACCCCACAACCAACAAGATTTACGCTGTGAACCAGAAAAGCAATAACCTGACCGTCATCGACGGAGCGAGCTACCGCACCAACACGGTGCTGACCGGTAACGTTCCGAACGCCGTAGCGGTCAACGTGGTGACCAACAAAATCTATGTTGCTAATTGGGCTGATGCCAGCGTGACCGTTGTCGACGGCGCGACCAACCGGACAACCACCGTTTCCGCAGGTAATCATCCCTTCGCGGTTGCGGTGAACCCGGTCACCAACAAGATTTACGTTGCCAACTACAGTTCCAATAATGTGACTGTAATCGATGGCGCAACCGATCGGACCATAACCGCCAGCGCCGGAAGAAACCCTTTTGCCCTTGCCGTTAATGCCGCAACCAACAAGATTTACGTGGCCGATTCCGGCAGCAACGACGTGGCTATTATTGACGGATCGACCAATCTCACCACGATGGTCGCAGCGGGAATTTATCCCAGGGCGGTGGCAATCGACCCGTTTGCAAACAAGATTTATGTAGCCAACTACAGTTCCGGCGATGTCTCGGTAATCGACGGAGCCACGAACCTTGTAACCAGCGTAGCGACCGGAACCTATACCACCGCCGTGACCGTCAACCCGATTACCGGTCAGGCCTATGTAACCAACAGCGGAAGCGGCACAGTCACCGCAATTGATGAAGCGACACTTGCCACCACGACAGTTGCCGCCGGCAGCTCTCCGACGGCAATCGATGTCGACCCGATGACCAACAAGGTCTACCTCACCAACGATATCTGGGGCGGCACCGTAACCATGATCGACGGCGCCAACGATTCCACCACGTCCGTTTCGCTGGGGAGTGGCACGTGGCCGATTGCGATCGCCGTCGATCCGCTAACCAACGTCGTTTATGTGGCGAATCCCGTGGCCAACAATGTCTCCGTCATCGCAGGAGCAAGTTCAGGCGCCATACAGTTTCTCCCCATCACCCCTTGCCGCATCGCGGATACCCGGCAGCCCAATGGCCCGTTTGGCGGACCCTATCTTTCCGGTGGAACGTCGCGCAGCTTCGCTGTCCCACAGAGCAGCTGCCACATTCCGAACACCGCCATCGGGTACTCGCTGAACGTCACGGTGGTGCCCTTGCAAGGTGCGCTGGAATATCTCACCATCTGGCCCACGGGACTGACCCAGCCGGTCGTTTCAACCCTCAATTCGCTCGACGGGCGAGTAAAGGCCAACGCGGCGATTGTTCCTGCCGGCGCGGGCGGAGCGGTCAGCGTCTATGTGACTGACTCTACCAATGTGGTCCTGGACATCAACGGATACTTTCAGCCGCCGGACGGCAACACGCTCCAGTTTTATCCTCTAAAGCCGTGCCGAGTGGTGGACACTCGCGGTGCGCGAGGAGCGCTGGGCGGTCCGTCATTACAAGGTGGGCAGGAGCGCGACTTTCCCGTCCTCAGCAGCAATTGCCAGATCCCAGCCAGTGCTCAGGCTTATTCGATGAACTTTACGGTTGTACCTGTGGGCGGCAACCCACTGGGATATCTGAGCGCATGGCCAGCGGGGCAGAAGCAACCGGTCGTCTCCACCTTGAACAATCCGACCGCAACCATTGTGGCCAATGCCGCTATCGTACCGTCAGGGAATGGCGGCGCGATAGCGGTTTATCCCGATCAGAACACGCAGCTGATCGTGGACATCAACGGCTACTTTACTGTGCCGGGACCAGGCGGGTTGTCGCTATATCCGGCGGCGCCCTGCCGGGTGCTCGACACGCGCTCGAGTGGAGGAGCATTCAGCGGGCAGCGCAATCCGCCGGTCAACGTCGCCGCCAGTGCCTGCAACCTGCCGAATACAGCGCAAGGATACGTTTTCAACGTGACCGCGATTCCCGTGGGTTCGCTGGGGTATCTGACTCTGTGGGCCGATGGCGATCAGCAACCAGTGGTCTCCAGCCTGAACGCTGTTGACGGAGCAGTGACTTCCAATATGGCAATTGTTAGTAATCACGATGGCAAGACCGATGCCTACGCGTACGGCCTCACCCAACTGCTGATGGACATCTCAGGGTATTTCGCGCCGTAAATATTGAGCTGCTAGTTTCCGGCCGGGCTGGACGTCAAGAGAAATTCCTGTCCCATCACCGGCGCAAGAAACGGTATGACGTAGCCCTGAACGGCGAAGGTTCCCGTCTTGATCGCCTCGGCCACGAACTTGTATTTGAATTCGCCCATCTTGAAGGACGCGGCTTTCAGTTGAAAGACAAAGGTTCCGTTCTTAGATTCGTGCAAGCTGACCTGGTCGGGACTGAGATTCTTGACCACCAGCAGAATTTCTCCGCCCTGGCCTTCATCCTGTTCGGACTTCTCACCTGCCTGCTTTTCTTTCGCTTCCCGTTTCTCCTCCGCTTCGTGGGCTTCGTGGGCCGCATGGCCGGCACGAGACACTTGAAATCCCGGAATCAGCTTGCGGGCTGCTTCCAGGTTCGAGGCAGGATAGTTGCCAGGTAGCCACAGAGGATCCGGCAATTCCTGGGGGCCGTCGATAGTCGGATAGATCAACAGCGTCTGCCCTTTCGACAGATCGCGCCGCTCTGGAGCAAGACTGAACTCCGCCACTACCAGATGGAACGCGACCGCTTTCGCTCCTTCGGCGATGACCAGCGGTCGTAGTCCGGCTTCTGTGCGCTCTGGTATCGCGATGTAGGCGGTGTCGGAGGTCTCGGCGACAATCTTTGCCGGACGCTCACCCACCGCGGCGAAGGTCTTGGTGCTATCTCCACCGAACGGGCCATGTATTACGCAGGGCTGACCTTTCAGACAGATCGCCGGAGCGAGGTAGGAAGTTGACGTCCTGGCTTTCGCCGAGGCAGCGTGCGGAATGCTGATCGCCTTCGAGACCGGTGTACCCCCATTGTCAATCTGCCGGAACATGATGGCCAGTTCGAGTTGCCCGGGAGGAACGGCCAGGCTGAGGGGACCATTCGCCGGCTGTGGCGGCTCGCCGGACATCTCAACCACCCAACCCGACAAGGTAGAGGCTGCGCCGGACGGCCCGAACGGAAGCGCAACTCGAGTAACCATGATGCCCGGTATTCCTTCATAGCCGCCAGGATCCTCTACTACGCTTCCCGAGACGAGGTCCCCTTGACGCATCCGCGCCGGCAAGATCAGCCCCACTTCTTTCATATTGGTTCCCGCGCCCGGCGATTGAGATACGGCAGCGGTCGTGGACTTGGGAGGTTGTTGCGCTACTTGCCGGGCCTTCGCCAGTTGGTGGGTCACTTCCTCCTGCGTGAACGTCTTCACCGCCGTGGGAGGGCCGCTGGATTCCTCACCCGCTGGACACTCGATGGTCTGGTATTTCCCAGCCAAGGCGTTCCAGTCCGCACAGTGATAGAAGTTCGTCTGGGGATCGTGCGTCAGTTGATGGCCGCTGATCTGCTTTCCCGACTCATCGAACACCTGGATGAACTCGCTGGTAAAGTTCGCATTGTTGTCGTAGGTATCGCGCGTGATCTTGTGAACTTTTCCGTCTGGCCAGTAGGACGTGGATTCTGTCTGCGGCACATAGGCACCCGCGGGATACTCAAGGATTTGTTTCTGCAACAGTTGGCCGTCAGCGCCGAGGGTGCGGATCTCGGTAACCTGGTCCGCCGCGTTGTAATGCAGCTCTACTTTTCTTCCACCGCCAGACTCCTGTACCACGGTGCGTTGGGCAGAACCTGCCACGGCACTTGCACAGACTAGAGCAATCAGTGTGAACATCCAGTAAGAAGGTAAATCAGAGACGCGGTGAACTGGTCGCACGAACTGTTTTCCTCACGGTGAGAGCTTCAAGAAGGTCGGGAATGTGGGAAGGAGTCGGCCTTCCGGCAATGATTACGATCTGCAATCGTAGCAGGAAAAAATGTAACACGGCGCGATGGGCCGGTCAGTCGAGCAATACTGTTGTGATGGAGCAGAGATTGGCCAGCTGAATCTCTGCGACCCGACCTTACAAGAACCGTGTTCAAATCCGGGATAAATGGGGCGGAACTGTCGGGACTTACTATCGTTATCGTTGACTTCCAGACGCCGCACAGTTTAAAGTTTGAACGCTTCGACGGTGGTCTCGTCCTCCTCCTGTCCAGCGCAAGTATTCGCTCGTGGCTCACAGCGACAGCGGCCCACAAAAACAATAACGAAAAAGGAATATCGCACATGAAGGCTTTGCAATCGTTCCCCGGTCGTGGCGTTCGCCCGGCCGTATTGACCCTTGCGCTCGCAGTGGCCCTGGCCATCGCCGGCGCTGTTCCGGGCCACGCACAAACCTTGTTCCGGCAGCTCAGTCAGGACACTTTCACCAACAGCAGCAGCCAGCACATGTCGGAAGTCGAGCCGGACGCTGCCGCCTACGGTCCGGTTATCGTCACCGCGTTTCAAGTGGGCCGTATTTATGGCGGCGGTGGCGCCGACATAGGCTGGGCAACTTCGCTCAACGGAGGAATTTCCTGGACCAACGGGTTTCTACCCGGTCTGACCGAATACGAGGGCGGCGGACCCAACAGCGCCGCCAGCGATGCCGCTGTCGCCTATGATGCGAAGCATGGCCTGTGGCTGATTTGCACGTTGCCCATCGGCAACTACGACACCGTTGCCGTAAGCTCCTCCAGCGATGGCATTCACTGGAACATGCCCGTTTACGTCATCCAGAATCGGGACGCCGACAAGAACTGGATTACTTGCGATAACACGGCTACCAGCCCGTACTACGGAAACTGCTATGTCGAGTTTGACGATCCGGATGTAGGCGATCTGCTGTATATGAGCACCTCACACGACGGCGGAAAGACCTGGAGCACGCCCGTAAACACGGCCAACACCGACTACGGAATTGGCGGCAATCCCCTGGTTCAGCCCAACGGAACCGTCGTAGTTCCCTTCGCCGATTTCAACTGCGGCATGTCGGCTTTTACATCCACCAATGGTGGCCAGAGCTGGACAGGCGCCGTCGAAATCTCCTGCGCGCCCAGCCACGGAGAGGATGGCGGCCTGCGTAGCGCCGGTCTTCCCTCAGCGGCCATCGACGGCGCGGGTACGGTCTACACTTCGTGGTCCGATTGCAGCTTTGAAAGCGGTTGCAACGCCAACGACATCGTCTATAGCAGCTCAACCGACGGCGTTCACTGGTCGTCCAAGGTCCGCGTACCGCTCGATCCCATCGGTAGCGGCGTCGATCACTTCATCAACGGCATGGGCATTGACATCCGTACCTCCGGAAGCAGCGCCCACATGGGGATGACCTACTATTACTATCCCGTCTCCAATTGCAACAATAACTGTCAGCTGATCGCGGGCTTCAGCCTCTCCAACGACGGCGGATCAACCTGGACGGCAGGTCGCCGCCTGTCTCCAATTATGGATATCAACTGGCTGCCCAATACCTTCTCCGGCTACATGGTCGCCGACTACGTGGCCACGGTATTCCCCGCGGGAGGCAGGGCGTTCCCGATTTACGCTCAGGCCTTTGCGCCGGTCGGCAGTTTACTTCAGGAAGCCATCTACACCTCATCCTATGGCTACACCCAGGACGAGATGAACGAGCCGCTTATGAGCTCAGCGGGCGAGAAGCCAATTCCCGGCATCAAGTCTGACCACCCGATGAGGACGTACGGCGAGCTCGACAACGAGCATCAGAACCATCCGCCGTCGGAGCCCATTACTCTGCATGTGCAGAAGTAATCGAAACTCGGCAGGCCGCTGGTGCTGGCGCCGGCGGCCCTGCAACCTGACTCAAAAGGCCGCTCGCGCACCTGCGCTGACGGCCTTCTTTCTTGCTCTTGAGGCAAACGGCGGCCATTGGAACGGCGCGACTGTAACGCAATATTCAAGAACGGCAGCTTGCTCAGCTACTATGCTGTTGCCACGGTTTGTGAAGGGCTGTCTTTGTGGAAGCGCAATCGGGGAGAGCTCAGGTGAAGATTGTCGATGCGCTGTTCGGCCGGCCCCTGGCCACCGAAGAAGAGAAAGCTGAACGGATCGGGCCCCTAAGGGGCATTCCGATCTTTGGGCTGGACGCGCTGAGTTCGGCTGCCTACGGCCCAGAAGCGGCCTTGACTCTGCTGATTCCACTGGGGATGGCGGGGGCAGTTTATGTTTGGCCGATTACCCTCGGCATCGTCATCTTACTCGGCATAGTCTACTTCTCCTACCGTCAAACTATCTCGGCGTATCCCCAAGGAGGCGGGTCTTACACCGTCGCGAGCGAGAATCTCGGCGCCCGCGCCGGCTTGCTGGCTGCAGCGGCGCTCATGATCGACTATGTCCTCACTGCCGCGGTAGGAATTTCCGCAGGAGTGGGGGCGCTCGTCTCAGCCGTGCCGTCGCTGCAAAGCCAGACGCTTCGCCTGTGTCTGGGGATTCTGATCCTCATCACGATCGTCAATCTGCGGGGTGTGCAGGAGACAGGCGGGATCTTTCTTCTGCCGACGTATGTATTTATCGCCTGTCTTCTGGGACTCATAGGGTTAGGTATTTTCAAGGCGCTGGCGGCAGGAGGTCACCCCGTCCCGGTGGTTGCGCCTCCCAAGTTGGCGGGAGTTACCGGCGTGGTGAGCGCGTGGCTTCTGTTGCGCACCTTCTCCAGCGGATGTACAGCGATGACCGGTGTCGAGGCCGTCAGCAATGGGGTCATGGCGTTTCGCGATCCCACGGACAAATACGCCAAGCTGACGCTGACCATCATCATCGGAATTCTGATCGTGATGCTGCTGGGTATCGCATATCTGGTGCCTGCCTATGGAATTGCAGCTACCGATCCTGGAAAGCCCGGATACGATAGCGTGCTCTCGCAATTACTGGCCGCGGTAACGGGCCGAGGAGCGTTCTATTGGCTCAGCATCGGCTCAATCCTTGTCGTCCTGTCCTTGTCAGCGAACACGGCATTTGCGGATTTCCCACGTCTTGCCCGCGCGATTGCGCAGAACGGATACTTGCCGCACGCTTTCGTGATTCGCGGAAGACGGCTGGTATTTGCCCAAGGCGTCTACGCCCTCGCCCTGCTCACCGGCCTGCTGCTCATCATCTTCCGCGGGGTCACCGACCGCCTGATTCCGCTGTACGCGGTGGGTGCGTTCCTGGCGTTCACGCTTTCGCAGGCAGGCATGGTGATGCATTGGAGGCGAGTTGGCGGACCTGGTGCGGCTAGAAGCATGTTCCTGAACGGCTTGGGTGCCGTGGCAACTGGGATTACTACGGCGGTAGTGTTGGTAGCTAAGTTTACCGACGGCGCGTGGATCACGGTGCTGTTGGTGCCAAGCCTGATTCTGATGATGCGGGCGGTAAAACGCCACTACTCGCGGGTAGTGCAGGAAACCCGCGCCGATGGCCCCGTCCATACGGATAATCTCGTTGAACCGATCGTTCTATTGCCGATCGATTGCTGGAGCCTGGTATCGGAAAAGGCCCTGCGCTACGCCTGGACCTTGTCGCGGGAGATCCATGTGCTGCATGTCGAGTGCGGAGACAAGACAGACGAGCTGTGTCGCCAGTGGAGCACGATTGTGGAAGCGCCCGCGAAGGCAGCAGGCCTGCCGCTGCCAAAATTGGTTGTGATCGATTCGCCCTTCCGCTTCATCGTGAAGCCAATCGTGGACTATGCCATCCAGCAGCAGACCGCCAATCCCGACCGGCACATCGCCGTGCTGATCCCGGAACTGGTCGAGAGTCATTGGTACCACTACCTGCTGCACAACAATCGGCCGGAAGCCATCCGGGCGCTCCTGCTCTTTAATTCCAGCCAGCGAATCACCGTCGTGTCGATCCCTTACAACTTGAGTTCATGAATGAGGGATCATCCGGCGGGGATGATGTTCGCTTCCGGATATTCGACGACCCATGGAAGCGCTGCGCTACGAATGATGTTTCCCAGGAAGGCCAAGCGGAAAGGGCTGGGCGTATCAAGTACTACTTGTTTTTCAATTCTGCCGGCCAATTCTGGACTAGCGTTAACGCCTGCGAAACACCTTCGCTGGGCATAATGGCGATAAACCGTTGCCCATCGTGGGAGGGAGCATACTCGCGGGCGATAGTGCCTCGCAGAGGAAGGCGAAACAACAACTTGGTGTTTCCGACTTCGAAGGGTGAACCCGAGCCGTTCACTTCCGCCGCAGCAATGCCGTTGAAATCGAAGTAATACAGTTCTTTGCCATCGGCGCGCCAACGTGGTCCAGCGCCGCCTCCGTTGGAAATTTGCCACTTCGCACCCGTCCACGGAAAAGGCGCCACAAAGACCTCCGGGCGACCATTCTCCTGCCCGACATAGGCCACCCAATGGCCGTCCGGCGAAAACGTCCCTCTTGACCCGCTGGTATAGGAAAACGGTTTGCTGTCGCCGGATAACGGAAGCACCCGAAGGTCGGTATTCGTGCCGGTACCTTGTTCGAACATCAGGTAACGGCCATCGTGCGACCAGTCCGAAATGGCTTGATAGATAGGATTCGGCGATGAAAGAACAGTACGCTCCGCTGCGCCGCCCCCCAGTGTCTTCACGGAGATGGCGGTCTGCTGGTTCGACGTAAAGGCTACTTCTTTTCCATCGGGAGACCAGATGGGAGTGAGGTGCGCTCCGCCGCTAAAGGTGAGCCGTGTCTTCAGATTGTTGGCCACGTCGCGAATCCAGATGGTTGCGATGGCTGTGTTCAAATCCGTAGTCGCGATCTTCTTCTCGTCAGGGGAAAGATCCAGATCGTAGAACTCGCCCTGCTCGCCCACTGTGCCCAGCCGCTTTCCAGCGCGGTCGTACCAGGTCAGGATCTCGGTCCCGGTTGCCGTGCCGGACGCGTATAACAGCATGCCGTCGGTGGAGGCGCTGAGGTTCGTTCGCCAGAGTCCGGCGTCAAATTGAATGTTTTCAGTCAGGGTCTGCGGCTCGCCGGAGAATTTGCCGTGGGATGGATCGAAGGGTTGCGCCACCAGGGAATTCTCCCGCTGATACAGCAGGTGCCCTGACGCGTAGACAGCGTTCGATAAGCTGTGAAACAGAAGCCGGTTCTCTTTGCCGTCCAGGGAAGCCAGGAACACCGCGGTTTCCGGGCTGGTCGGCGCATTGTGTTTAACGGCGATATAGAGGAAATGCTTGCCGTCAGGCAGGAACCAGGGCCAGCGATGAGAGGAGTAGACGACGCCATCCGCATTGGTAACCGGTACGGGTGTGCCTCCGCTGGCTGGCACTCGCGATAGACCGGCGTTGTAGGAGAGAGCGACAACAATGGTTCCGTCCCGGTTCCAACTGCCACCACGTCCCAGCGTCGAACTGCAGATCGTGACCGGGGTGCCACCGCTCACTTCGATTCGTTTCAGCTTGTCGTCCGTGAAGAAGGCTATGGAGCGACTGTCGGGCGACCAGAAAGGAAACATCCCGCCTTCGGTGCCTGGAAGCGCCTGCGGAACTGTGGAATCAAGCGATCGCAGATAGAGTTGTGTGCCGACAGCGGCGTAGGCCGAAAAGACGATGTAGCGGCCATCCGGAGAAAGCGTCGCCGGGCCACTGTGATCGCCTGACAGGTTGAACTGCATCTTGTCGGGAGGGCTGATTTCGACGCGCAATACCGGTAGTTGCTTCTGGTAGGTCTCATCCAGGAAGAACAGTGCTGCTGCGGCCAGCACCGCCAGCGCCGCGGCTATCGTCCACACTGAATAGTTCGGGTGTTTACGCGGCGGTAGCACAACCGCCGACGAAGTGATCTGGGAGCCGCCCTCGGCGATCTGCTTTAGTTGCAGCCTGACGTCGTGCGCTGTCTGCCAACGCTCGTCAGGGTCTTTCGCCAGACAGGTCTTGATCAGCCGCTCCAGCGCGGGCGGTGTCATCGGTTGCATGGAAGCGATCGGCGCCGGCTCGCGCTCCAACACCGCAGCCATTACGGTCGCCGCTGTCTTGCCCTCGAAAGCTCGATTTCCCGTGACCATCTCGTACAGCACGGCGCCCAAAGCAAAAATGTCCGAACGTGCGTCGGCCTCCTTGCCCTCAATCTGCTCCGGCGACATGTATTGGAAAGTTCCCACCACTGTGCCCTGCGCGGTGAGGGGATGGCTTCCCGGAGGCGTGCTCAGATTAGCCGTGAGCCCGGAGGCTGCGGCTGGATTCGACGCCTTTGCCAAGCCGAAGTCCATCAGCTTGGCTCCGGTCTTGGTCAGCATGATGTTGCCGGGCTTCAGGTCGCGATGGACTACACCGCTGCGATGCGCTTTCTCCAGGCCGTCGCATATTTCGATCCCGTATCGCAAGACCTGTTCAGCCGGCAAAGGCCCCTTGGCCAGGCGGTCGGCCAGGGTCTGGCCTTCCAGGTATTCCATCACCAGGTAATCGACGCCGTCCTGGTGTCCAACGTCATACAGCGTGCAGATGTTGGGATGGTTCAGCGAGGAGATGGTCCGCGCTTCCCGGTCGAAGCGCTGCTTGGCCTCTGCATCTTCGGAAAGATGGGAGGGAAGGATCTTGATGGCAACACTACGGTCGAGGCGTGTATCGCGGGCGCGATACACCTCGCCCATGCCGCCGGCGCCCAGCGGAGACAGAATTTCGTAAGGGCCAAGTTTGGTGCCGGCGGTAAGTGCCATCAGTGCGCGAATTATACTTGATTCAATTCGACTGTTCGCGATCTCGCCGACACAGATCGTGCACGCTTGATTGGCGCAAATCCGGGCACTCCTCCTCGGCGCCGGCCCGGAGGCAGACCGATCGTCCAGCTTTGGCCAGGCAATCACCTCTTTCTCCAAAGATGAATTTTCAGTAAAGACGAGCTCGGCAGCGCTCGGGCTCAGCCTCCGTCCGGTATGATTCGTCGAGCCAATCCCACAATGAGGTTCGCGATGAAACGAGCGTTAGTGGCTGCTGCCGCAGTGTTTGTGACGTCCGCCCTGATAGGGTGCGGTGGTGGTAGTAGCAGCAGCACAAGCAGCGGCAGCAACGGCGGCGGCTTTGGGGGCCTCAACCCTACCGTCGCTGTGTCCCCGGCAACCGCGAACGTGCAGCCGGGATTGAGACAGCAGTTTACCGCCGCCGTTACCCAAAGCGCCGACGACACCGTGACCTGGGAGGTAAACGGAGTCATCGGTGGAAATATTCAGGTGGGAACTATCGACGTCAATGGCATCTACACCGCACCGGCTACCATCCCCTCTCCCGCCGCCGTAACCGTAACGGCCGTCCTGAATGCGGCCACGGGTTTCTCCGCCAGTTCAATTCTCACCGTCACCTCGGTAGTGTTCAGCAACTCCTCGCTGCAAGGAAACTATGTTCTTAGCCTGCGAGGAATCGACACGAGTTCCCTCGCCTTCAACGCCGTGGGTGCCATTACAGCCGACGGCAATGGCAACATCACAGGTGGCGAGGAAGATCTGAACGACATAAAGTCGGGATACGCGCACGCGACTTCGGTCACCGGAACCTACACTGTAGGATCGGATGGACGGGGCACGCTTAACCTAACCAGCTCCCTGGGCAGCTCCTCCTATGCGATTGCCCTGCGCGCCCCCGGTAATGCCGGCCTGATCGCCGCCGACAATACCGTCGTCAATGCCGCGGGCGGTCTGGAAGTGCAAGCCGCCGGCGTGGTTTCGCCTTCCGGTAGTTATGCCTTTGGCTTCGCCGGGCAGAATTCTGGTTGTGGACCGCTGAATTCCATCGGCATTTTCGGCCTGAATGGCGGTGCGGTGAGCGGAGCGCAAGACGAAAACTGCGGCGGCACGATCACGCAAAACCAGGGGTTGAGCGGCTCGTACGGCAGCATCGACGGACTGGGACGCGGCGCCGGCTCCTTCTCCGCCAGTACCGGCCAATCCAACTTTGTCTACTACGTGGTTTCGGCGAACCGCTATCGCTTCCTGGGTTCCGATTCCGGCGCATCGTTGCTGGGCAGTGCAGACCTCCAGACCCAGACGTCGTTTGCCGCCTCCGATTTCAATGGCCCCTATGTGATCGCCGACTCAGGCACCTCCCAAGGCGGAATCGTCAATGCGTTGATCCAGATCAACACATCGGGTGGAAACATTCCCCTTGGCTATATCGACATCAACGACACTGGAACCTATAGCAACGGGAACCTGAACGGCGCCTACACCTTGAGTTCGAACGGGTATGTTGTGGGCACTTTGAATGCGCTGTCGATATCGTTCCCCTTCAGCATGTACCTGGTCTCCCCATCGCAGGCATACTATCTCGACCTGCGGACCGACGTAACCGCCGGCGGCACGGTTTACGCACAAAATACAGCCATGCTGGGCAATCTGGGATGGGCCGGCAGCTATGCCACCCTGCAGTTCGGATACTTCGTTGCCAGTGGCTTGACCTGGCCGGAAAACAGCACTGCCGTGAGCGGACAGCTTTCAGCCAACGGTAGTGGAGGCCTCGCCGGGACGCTGGACATCCACGATCCCACCGGTGTCTTTCCCAGCCTGCCGATGCAAGGTAGCTACAGCGTAGGCACCAGCGTGCTTGGCCGCGCCAGCGTCAAGCTCACCACTTCTAACGGCACGCGTGATTACGTCGCTTACATCGTGAATCAGGGGCGAGTACAGATGATGGGAACGGACAGCAATCTCACGGCGGGTGGAGATTCGATCAACCAGTTCTAGCAACACCCGGGTTTCGAAGCGGCTGCTAGTTTTGATCAGTTCGTTCGGAGGGTTGTAACCTCGTTTTAAGAAACGCCCCAGTGCCTCCTTTTTCATGCTGCATTAACCACCGCGAGTATCTGCGGGGCTACGCTCGTCAAATCGACATTCGTTGAGGAGGGCATGATGAAATCCACGCTTTCAACCAGTCACCGGTCACCTCTCATCTGTTTTTTCGCCACTATTTCAGTATTACTGCTGGCTGCCGCGCCTTTTGTATCCGCGCAACGCAGCGCGCCTGCAGCGCAAGTGTTAAAGCCACAAGTTCAGGCCCTACCTCCGTACAATGTCACTGTATTCACAGAAAGTGGATCTGCGGCGCTCAGCAACCCTGACTCCATCACGTTCAATAGCGCTGCCATTTACATCGGATGGGGTAACAATGGTGGACCGGGCGGACAGAACGCAATTCCGTCGACCATCATCAGGTACGATTACCAGGGCAACATTCTCAATCAGGTCAACGTCAACGGCCATAACGATGGGCTGAAGATCAATCCTGTGACCGGCGATCTTTGGGCGATGCAAAATGAAGACGGCAATGCCAACTTGCAGATCCTCGACCCCCAGACCCTGGCCCTCAAGAAGTTCTATTTCATAGGCACAGGACAACATGGCGGCGGCTATGACGACATCGTTTTTCTGAACGGGAACGTCTATTTCAGCTGTTCCAATCCGCAGCATAACCCCAACAACGAACCAGCGATTGTGCAATTTACGACCAGCGGAAGCGGCTTCACGCTCACACCCATTCTGATGGGAAATGCTACGGCCATCGATATAGCAACCGGCCAGCAGGTCACATTGAATCTGCAAGACCCCGACTCCATGACCTACAACTTCGGCGGCGATCTAGTGCTCGACAGCCAGGGGGACGGCGAACTGGTGATGGTGCGCAATCCTGGTCTGGCAAACCAGAGTGTCTATCGCGTCTTGCTAACCGCCAATGGGCAAGGGACCACTATTGATGACACGATCTTTCCCACGGCTTCGGCAGGGTTCATGCTTGTCGCGGACACTCCGAGCAACACTGTCTACGAAATCACCGCGCCATTTCTCCAACCCGGCTCATCCTATTCGGCCAGCGACACTGGCGGCTTTGCCGGCCGGCTCGAGGTTGAGACCGGTGTGCTCACCCCGGTAGTAACGGGCATGGTAAGTCCGCATGGAATGGCGTTTATTCCGCCGCCACGGTAGGTTAACTCCATTCTCGAAAACAAAAGAAGGCAGCCTCCACGGGCTGCCTTTATCATTAGGTTCTTATCGCGGATCTCGGTTTCCAGGCGAGCACGGTGAACAGGCCAGTTGAAATCCTTGGGCTAAGGATCGAGCGCAGTCTGAATGAGCCAACTTCAAGGCGTGGGTTGGATTGTGGGTTGGAAAAATCAGGCGCAATGCCTGTAAACCACTGAAACAAAATGGTGGGCGCTACAGGATTCGAACCTGTGACTTCCACCGTGTGAAGGTGGCACTCTACCGCTGAGTTAAGCGCCCAAGCCTTTCGGGTGTAGCACTTGCGGACTACCCAAAACAGCCACCGCACTAAAGCGTACCAAATTTCCTCATTTCACGATACTGCCTCCGACCTGAGGGTCCGCGCAATCCTCCGCAACATTAGGATGATCATGACATCGAATCCCTGACTGGCGATGGCATTAACTTGCCAAATCGCAGGTGTCCCCGCGAATCCGGAACGAGTGCATTCCGATTCCGGAAGATGCATGGACGGATCACAGTCCGGCTCAACTGTCGGTCCCGTGAGGCTTCGTCGGAAGGAAACCCGGGCTGATTAGGCACGATAGATCCCCACAAATCACGGTTTCGCATTCAAATTCGAGCAGTTTTGGTTCCGGTAGCCATCCAACTGAAGCACCCGCGGGCCGGAAAAGCCTTCCAGCGCGCTGACGGCCTGCACGAACTCTGCCCGGTATTCGCTGGCAGCCACCGGCGTGCTGACGTTGATGCACGCGCCCAGGACCGTTCCCGGTTTGAACTTTACACCAGGCGGCAAGCATGGATCGCTCGAGCAGCTACCCCCGTAAGGCAGCGACGGGCTGTATTGCGCGATCTCGACCCATTTGTTCTGCTTTTTAGCCAGCAGCTTGAAGTTGCTGAAGGCCCGGCGATAGCGAACCGCATCGTGAGCAGCGAAGATGGCCACGCTCCTCGCGGTCACGTTGGCTTTCGTGCGCCACTCGATCCAATGAGCCGAATCCACCGGTTGGCCATCGGCAAATACAGTGGCCCGCTCGGCCGAGCCTTGCGCCCCATTGAACATGTCGGTTGGGTTCCTGGCCGGACTGGAACCGGTTATCAGGCTGCCGGAGCTTACATCGAAGAGGTCGGAGTGGCTCATCTGATTTGTGCCAATAATGCGGACCGCTCCCATGATGGCAAAGGCTTGCTCTGACTTGCGTGCCGCGTCAGCGGAAAGGTCCTGCCACGAGTTCCGGGCCGCGTCCAAATCCTTCTTATCGCGGTCGAGTGTCGCGGCGTCCTTCTTGGCATCGGTGTCGCGCTGCAGGGCCGCGGCCTTCTCCAGTTGCACGTTGGCTGCGCGCTGCACCACGGCCTGGGCCTGCATGGCGCTGACAAACAGTTGCGCGTTCCGGGTCGCTCTCTCCGCTTCCTCGATAGCCCGCTGGTTGGATTCTTCCGCCTGCTTCCTGGCTTCGTTAGTCTGCTCCAACGAGTCGCGGAGTTTGGCGTTCAACGCGTCGCTCTCCGCCTTTGCCCTTTTCTCGGTCTCGATGAGTTTCTGCTGCGCCTCATTCAGGGCTTCGCTCTCAGCACGCGCCTTATGTTCGACGATGGCGGTCGAGCGCTCGACGAACGCATAGATAGCCAGTCCCAATGCGATCACGAAGGCCAGGCCGAGAATGGCGGCCACTCCCTGGGCGCGCCGGAGAGCACGCCGCGCTTGCTCTTTTTCCAGCAGCAGCGCGGCGTCGCGGGCGGTGCAACTCTGCTCCAGAAAAAAAATCGCATGCTCGAAGCCGGCCTGATACCGCCCGGCCCAGGCGGCGCTGGGCCGCCAGGTCCGCTGCCACTCCAACATGAGCGAAAGTTCCGGATCGGTCATCAGGCCGGCCGCCCCCCTGGCGTGCAAGGCGGCGTTTTGGGCCAGGCGACGAAACTGTGCCGCCGACTCGGCTTCGCGTTCGACCCAGTCCCGCAGCCGCTGCCAGACTCGCATCAGGCTTTCGTGAGAGATGTCGATCATGGTGCCAGCTTCCAGCGTTTCCAGAGCCGGCGGCATGACGAACGAGCGGCTTGGCTTGCGAAAGACATTCAGCACGGCAGCAATCTCGTCCCCGCTGGCATTGGCAATGGCGCACAGCGTCGCGAAGTCGGTGGGCCGCCGGACGCCGCGAGCGTCGCTGCCTTTATCAGTCAACGCCTGAAAGACCACTTCGCAAATCTTCTGCTGACGCTCCGTCGTCAATTCCGCGAAGGCCTTTTCGGCATGCTGATCCAAGGCGTGGGCCATAGTGCCAATGGACTCGTAATGCGAAAGCGAAATGGGCTCGTTGCCTCTACCTTCGCGCTGCCATTGCGCCCAAGTACGATTCAGCGCATGTTGCAGAATCGAGAGCTGGTCGGGGTTGTCGCCAACATCGTTGACCAGGCGCGTGAGAAGAACCGGGCTGATTTCTCCCTCGCCGACCGCAATGGGACCGGTAATCGCCGCTCTTCTCTCCTCACGCGTGAGACGGGGAACCAGGTATTGCCCTTCATTCACGGCTTCGGGAAGACCAGAAAAGCGCGCGCAATCGCCCAGGAAATCGGAGCGCATGGTCAGGACAACGTAAATTGGGTATTCCGATCTGGCGGCTTCCAGCAAAAGATTCACGAACGCAATCGATGCCTCCTCGGTTCGATGTGGCTCGCCGGAGGAAGTGGAAGCCTGCGTCGTTTTGTAACGGAAAAGCTCCTCGAACTGATCGACGATCAGCAGCAGATTCTCTCGACCCGAGGGTTGGGCTTGCTCGAAAAGGTCGACGACACCCAGCTTGCTCATCTCCAGGGTGGCCTCAACCATGCCTTCGAGCGCTTCCCCTTCGAAGTCGAGACCTGTAAACAGGACCCCGGGCTGGGCCAGAGCTCGCGCCAGGGCCTTAATGGGATCGCCGCCGGGCCGGAACTGTGCCATTCGCCACGCCGAACCCGCGCTGGCCATGACGCCGCGGCGTAAGGCCGGACGCAAACCGCAGTTCACCAGGGATGACTTTCCGCTGCCCGAGGTCCCAACTACCGCAAGAAAGCGCTTGCCTGCCAGCTTGTCGACCATCACGTCAACCTGGCTCTCCCGGCCAAAGAAGAGATATTCCTCTTCTTCCCGGAAGGGTCGCAGGCCAGGAAAGGGGTTGGTGAGACCCATGCCAGCGACCGCGCTCATGCAGTGGCGCCCTTGCCTGCCACCGCGCTGACGAACTTGATCATTTCCGAATCCGAGAAACCTTGCAATCCGTTAATCAGGTTCGGCTCTTCCATTTCAATAAGGTCTTGCTTGGACGCCGTGACTGGTTCGCCGAGATAAATGTAAGTCGCCATCGGCGGTTTCGCGCCGCGATACGCAATAGCCTTTTTCAGTTCGCTGCCGATGGAGCGCTTCCACGCCTCGTCGCCGGCACCGTAAAACAGAATCACCGCATCACACTCGGCCAGGAGGTCCTGATTATTCTGGCGAACCGTGGCAGCGTCGCCTTCAAAGAGCGGGATCTGTACGTCGCATCCTCGCCCCTTAAGGAACTTGCGCAAGGGAATGGTCGCTTGCCGGTCGCGCTCGTCGCAAAGCAGGTAAATCAGTCTGCTTCCCTGGTGTTCCACCGGAAGTGGCTCGGGCTTTTGCATGCTCTCGAGGGCGGCATGCACGACTCCCTTGAGTTCCTCCATTTCTCCGGTGACCAGGTCGGCGCCCAATTGAAGCTCGGCGTCTTTGAGAAGCCTCTCGATAAACTCCTGTTGAGCCGCGGATTCCGACCGCGTGCCCTCCGGGAGTGAAATGATTCGGCGTAAACCGCCCCGCTTGTGGCTCTCAATCGCCAACTCATTCTGCAGGATCGTCACCGACTTCTCGCTTGGCCCATCGGGGACGACGCCGTATTTTGCGCCTATCAGGTGTATGGACAAGGCGCACCGATCCAGGAAGCTTTGCACGCCAGCTATGTATTCTTCTTCTGACTTCGGCAACTGGATGTCGGGAAACACCGGGTAGCCATGCAGCCGCAGCTCCGACTCCAGGGCCTCGCGCGCGCTCCGACGGTCGAAGCTGCACTCGGCAAGATAGATCGCAGGTTTGGATTTCGCCGCTGCTGTTGCAGGTACTTCTGAAGGCTTGCTTGGCATCACCGTGGGGGCCTCGATCTTTTTGATCAATCCCGCGATGTCATACGCCAGTTTTGCCAGCTTCAAGTTGTACTTTCGGGTAAATTCCTCGCCATAAGCCGGGTCGAGTTCCAGCGGAACCTGCTGTTCATCGAACTCATAAAATGGATATCCCAGTGCCTCCCTCATTACTGCTGGGAGCGGTCCTTCGTCATCAACCGGCAGCTTAATGACTTTCAGGACGCGAGACTTGTTGTCCACCACCAGGCCGCCGGTTGATTCCGCACATTTGCAAAATTCTTTAACTTCGCGAGTACACCATTCTGACTCGGCGTAGCGCGGAGTCACAACCGAGATCAGCAACTCAGTCTTGGGGAACTGCTGAATGATTTCATCGGCAAAAATATCGTTGCCGCCAAGTTTCGAATCTCGCCAGATGTCCGCCTTGCGCCCCAACCTCATATTCAGCATGGCCGACAAGGTCGTGTGGAAGCGAGTAATCCATCCCTGCTGCTGCTCCGACAGGGGAACATTATCTATGTGCGCGTAGCTGATGAATAAGTGGCGCTGGAACTCCATGGCTCAGAACTTCCCTCTCCGCAACCAACTACCAATTCAGTCTTGCAGCGAGCTGAATCCGGCGCGGCGGGTGCGCCGACAGGATTTCGCCGAACTGAGGATTTGTGGTAACCCCATTCAAGCTGTAGTTGCTGACAGGATTGTAGTAGTTCGCACGGTTGAACAAATTATAGAACTCGGCACGCAGGGTGAGGCTAAGCGTCTCGCGCAGGGGAAGATTTTTCTGGATAGCAGTGTCGTAGTCCACATAGGCCGGGCCGGTGAACTGGTTTCGCGCAGAATTTCCCAGGCAGGGCGAGCCGGCCACGCCGCCAAAAAGTACTTGCCCCTGGACATAGTAAGAATTGGCAGGCTGGGAGGCGGCGCAAGTTGTGGAAGGGGAACTGATCGCACCCGTAGAGTTGATGTACGCATTAGGATTTCCCGTGGTGTTGATCTGCCCCGTCACATTGGCGCGCTCCGACAGTTCACTCCCCACAGGCCCGGTGAAGATGGTGAAAGGCTGGCCGCTCTCCGCGATGAAGACGCCGCTCACCGTCCAGCCCGAAAGGAATTTCGAAGATTGACGCCCGGGCAGATCCCAAACAAAATCAATCACCAAGCGGTTGGTCAAGTTGAAGTCGGACCGGCTGTAGTCATTGTTTAGGTAATTCGTAGGGTCCTGCGGGTTCGCGTAGGGAGTGGCAAAAACACCCCCTTGCCCGGTAGTTGTTAAACCGGCATTAAGCACGGTATTCAAGCTGGGCGGAAATGCGCTGGCGGGAACCGAGGCCACCTGCGAAAATCTTGTAGTATTGCCGATGCCAAACACACTCGGATTGGCCAGCCCATAGAACTGTAAAGCATAAATTTGGGTGAAGAGCGAAACCGGTATAGTCGCAAAACTGGTTTGCGCCGCATTGTCCATTGCCTTGGACCAACTATAAGCATAGTCTGCATGGAGTCCGTGCCAGCCTCTGGTGCGTGCCTGGACCAAAAGAGCGTTGTAGTTTGCATGGGCAGTATCGGCCAAAACGGAAACAGGGAGATAGCTGAAACTATCGCAATTTGTAGCTTGCCCCACCCCCGGAATCGGTGCTCCCGCGGAGTTGGTACAGAACCACTCGTTGTTGAAGCCGGCATTGGTAATTGCAGCAATGTGGCTGGTAAAGTTCCCAACGTAGGAGAGGTCAAGCGACAACTGCTGCGTGACTTCACGCTCGAACGAGAAGTTCACCTGTTGCGATCTTGGGGATTGAAACTGCTGCGCGTTAATCGCGCTGATCCCGAAAGGAACGGTGGCGACCTGGGAAGCTGCCTGACTGGGATCGATGCCGACCAGGCTGCTGTTGCCCAGGCCACATTGGCCCATGGCCCCGCAGGAGGGGCTAAGGAAGCTCTGGCCATAGATTGCCTGCGGATTGGAAAAACTGGAGGTAGTAGGGCGATTGAACATCAACTGCGCAATGTCGGAGACGGGTAGTTGATCGTAATAGATGCTGTATCCGCCGCGAATTACAGTCCTCGAATCTGCGTTCGACCACGCGAACCCTATCCGTGGTCCAAAGTTGGTCTTGCTGGCCTTCAGGTTATAGCCGGTCGGGGCTGGGTGGCACCTCCAGGGAAGCAGCCCGGCATTCGCAGGATAGACCGAATCGAGTTGACTGTAACCCTGTGAACAATTAAATCCAAAAGGATCGACCACCTGAGTCTGGTTTTGCTGGACCAATCCATTGGCCGCCGGATCATAGTTCCAAGTTTGATTATTAGTTTCGCTGGGAACCGAGAAAAATTCGTAGCGCAGTCCCAGGTTAAGGGTAAGATGCGTCTTTGCCCGCCAAGTATCCTGGATATATCCTGCTGCAACATAGGAGTTAAATAGTCCGCGATAGGGCGACGGTTGGCGCAAAGCATAGTCGAACGATGGATTCGAGAATGCGGATACTGGACAGGGGCTGGTCGGAAACCCAGCCTCAGCGTTGCAGGTTGCACTGTCGCTGGTGAATTCGCCGATGTCCGATGAGACTACCATGCCACGGCTGAAGCCGTCGGCAATGAATATGTCCTGCAAATTCCGGAACTCGCCGCCCATGCGCAAATAATGCCTTCCCCGGTTGAGCGACAGGTTGTCAACATACTGGCCTTGACTGTCGCGCCGCTGACTTGGACTGCCCAATGGGGCCCCGATCCGCGCGAAGGGAAAGAGTCCGTCCAGCGATGGCGTGATCTGGGTATAAGGCCCGGGTAGGGAAGACGCCCAGAACGTGTCGTACCAGCCGCCGAAAGCGCCCGGAACACCGGGTTTGGCGCCGGCATACTGCGGATCTAACCCTGACAGCGAGAATGTCGGCAGGGGCCCGGCGCTTAGGCCCACACTGGATGCGTTGAAGTTCTGATCCTGCGGGGTTTCCAGCAATTGAAATCGTGTCAGAGCGACGCGCGCTTCGTTCACCACATTCGGCGAGAACTGGTGGGTGAAGGTTAGCGCCGCATTTTGGTTCAGCGCGTTCGTAATGGAACCATTCCCCGGATAGGTCGACGAACTTGGCAAGGTATCGTCGTGGAGTTGATGCAAATCCTGCAAGTTATACCGCAGTGTCCAGGTTGACTTGTAAGACTGATTGAAATCGAGGCGCCCCATGTAGTTGTCCACATTGGTATAGTTGGGCGCCTGTCCCTGGTAGAATTCCAGCACCCCAGGCACCGCGACTACGTTCGCTTGGGGATATAGAGCGAGTACCTTCGAGGCGATGAGGGCATCCTGGTATCCCGACGTTCCGGGGGTAAAGTCGTCCAGATGGCTGCGGTCGTACTCGCTGGGCACCCGCTCGAAAATAGGGTTGGGATTGTCAATGCGTGTTCCTTCATAGTCGCCGAACCAGAACCACTTCTTCAGGAACGAACCACCAGCTCTTCCTCCGAATTGCTGCGAGGAAAAAGGTTGATCATAGCTGTTGTGTGCGGCAAGTATGGCCGCGGGATTAAAGAGTTGATTGCACTGGGAACTGCCGGAAGCCGCTCCCGGAGTGGTGCAATATTGGGTCCCATTCTTCGCATTCAGGCTCTCGACCGTGGCCACATATTGGTTATAGGAGGCGGGCTCATACAGCGGCTTGCCAAATGGCGAGTAGGCGGGAGCAGGTGCCGAATTTAACGCTCCCGCATAGGCCGCAGCCTGAGCAAAACCTGAGTTGGCATAGACCGAAATCGGCGAATTTGCGTTCAGGCTGTCGGAACCGAAGAAGCCAAAAACACTGCCGTGAAAGTTGCTGGTTCCTCGGTGTGTCACCACATTGACTACACCGCCTAACTCACGCCCAAATTGCGCGTCGGGGTTCGCATAGACGACGCGAAACTCCTGAATGGCATCGTTCACCTGGAACGGAATAGCCTGGTTGTTGCCGGCAGCAACATTATTCATTCCATCGAGCAGAAAGTCGTTGGCGATCGGCTGCTGCCCGGAGATGCTGAAACTTGCGCCTGCCAACGTCGACCCTGCCTGCACATCGTGAGTGCTCACACTCAGGAATCCCAACGCCAGGAAATTTCGGTTATAGAGCGGCAAGGTGCGGAGGTCCTCGCTCGATATGACGGTACTCATCGAGGAGGAGAGCGTATCCAGAGAAATCGCAGGTGCCTCAGCTAGCGGCCCCACAGTTGCAGCCGGCGTGGGACCTGGTGGAGCAGCCGGCTGGGGCGAAGTTTGCTGCTGCGGGCCGGCATCTGCGGAAAGCGTTGGGTCTGCTGGTCCGCCCGACGGTGACGGACTCGGCGAAGCTGCGGGCGCAGAAGTTCCCTGTGGCTCACAAATAACCGGAGGCAGCAGATACTTTTTCTCGCCGACGGTTACCGTGAACTTTTGTGCGGCGTACTTCTGCGTCCGGTCAAAGTTTGCGAACCAACATTGCCAGGGAGGTTCGGCGGTAGCGCTAATCACGTAATTGTCGGAAGGCGTCAGATCGAAAAAACGATACATGCCGTCAGAATCGCTGGTGTAGGTCCGCAAAATTCCCTGCGACTCGTTTTGCAGCTGGGTATTTTGCAGCTTCAGGACCACGCCGGGTATCGGAATACCCTGGCCGTTGACCACCTTGTCTACGTCGCCTTCGATCAAGCCCTTGTCCTGTGAGCGCGCCATCGTCGTAACGGCCATGGCCGCACACAGCAGCAGCACCTGATACCGCCGAGCACCCGACATTACGTTGTCTCCCGTTACTGTCCACTTCACTTGATCAGCAGCGTATACCAGAATTCCTGCACACCCAGCGAACGAGAGTTCAAGGAGCCTGGGCTCAGTTGCTCGCGCAGGTCCGCATTCACGGAAATATAGAACGCATTATTTACCGGCGAGGACGAGATGCCAGGCGCGAAATTTCCACAACTCGTGCAGAAGCACAACACCACCACGAGCAAGCCCAGAATTCCGATGGCTGCGCTTCGGCGTGATCGCATCGGAATGAAGACCAGTCCCACAAGGCCGATTCCACTCAGGCCCGCGAGGGCCGCAATGACGCGATGCTCACCCCGGTGCAGCGGCCGCACCAGGCGCCCACTGCCGCCGGAAGCTTTGATTATCACTGTCACCTGCTCACTGTCGGAATACACGGAACATATCGAGGGCGAGTTGTGCGGACAAGTGACGGAGCAGGTGATGCCGGAGCCGGCAGGCGGCGTGCAGCTGATGGCGGCGTAAATAAGCGGATTGCTCTGATAGGCGGCAATCACGTTGATCTGGAACTGTGTCTGACCGCCAGGCGAGAGCGTGCCGCTATAACTGGTCGACTGCAAGACGAACGGGTTGTCAACCTGTACCGGGACAGCCGGGGAAGTTGCGCTGTTGAAGTTGCTGTCTCCGTTGTACATGGCGGTAATCGAGTGCTGCCCCACGACCAGGGTCGCGTTGCTGTAGTTGGCATCTCCGCTTCCGTCCAGAGTGACGGTGGCCAGCGGGGTCGTACCGTCAATGAAAGTCACGGTTCCCGTCGGGATGACGCCGCCGATGGAACCGACGGTGACGGCGAAGAACACGCTGTTCCCTTGATTAACTTCGAGTGGATTCGCCGTCAGGGTGACAGTGGGAGTCACTTTCGTTCCCGATTGCACGACCTGGTTCAAACCGCCCTGGCTTGTGGCGAAGTTCGGGTCACCGCTGTAAGTAGCTGCGATCGCATGCATTCCCAGAGTCAGCGTTGACGTGGCGCATTGAGCCTGTCCGGCGCCGCTGAGTTGCACAGCAGTACACAAGGGCGCGCCGTCGCTCGTGAAATTCACTGTGCCGGTGGGCATGCCCCCGCCGTTGCTCGTCACCGTCGCGGTAAACGTGACCGGCTGATTGAGCTGCGACGGATTCGCAGAAGAGGTGACCGTGGTGGTCGTTGGGATCAGCGATCCATTGCCGTTGACGTTTAGAGTTTTCGAAAGGCTACCGGTGTAAAAACCCTGGGTCGGGGTGTAAGAGCTCTGAATCATGTGCACGCCGGAACCGTTCACGGGAATGTTCTGGATTTGACCGCTGGTCATCGTGCCGCCCACGAGGATGCTGACCGAGGGTGAAGTAGCAAATTCATTGGCGGCGGCTAAGTCCGGGACACCGTCGCCATTAAAATCAGCCGCCGCGATACCGAGAGGAGACGTGCCGACCGGGTAGGTCTGCTGTGGCTGGAAGGTGCCGTCGCCGTTGCCCAAGAGCACACTGACTGTGGGGGGATCGGCGTTATTGTTGCTTACTGTCAGATCGGGGGTGCCGTCGCCGTTGAGATCAGCCACCGCGATGCCGAGAGGAGACGCGCCGACCGGGTATGTCACCTGCGGCTGGAAGGTGCCGTTGCCGTTGCCCAAGAGCACACCGACGGTATCGTCGCCTTCATTAGTTACAGCTAGATCCGGTATGCCATCCCCGTTGAAGTCTCCTACCACGATGCCATAAGGGTTCGTGCCCGTCGTGTATGTCTGCTGCTGCTGGAAGGTGCCGTCGCCGTTACCCAAGAGCACACCGACGGTGTTCCCGGTACCGCTTCCGTTATTGGCCACGGCCAGGTCCGCAAAGCCGTCCCCATTGAAATCAGCTACCGCGATGCCTTCAGGAAATGCGCCGACCGCGGAAGTCATCGCTGGCTGGAAGGTGCCGTCGCCGTTCCCCAAGAGCACACTGACAGTGCCCGAACCTGAAACTACAACAAAGTTGGTTATAGCCAGATCTGCAAAGCCGTCCCCATTGAAATCGGCTACGACAATTCCTGTAGGCGCCCCGCCTGCGGCATAGGTCACCTGCGGCTGGAAGGTGCCGTCGCCTTTGCCCAGCAGCACACTGACTGTGTTGCTATTAGTATTGGTCACTGCTAGATCGAGAATGCCGTCGCCGTTGAAATCGGCCACCGCAACGTAGGAAGGGTCTTGGCCGACCGTGTAAGTCTGCTGCGGCTGGAAGGTGCCGTCGCCGTTGCCCAGCAGAATGCTCACTGTGCTAGCGCTCTGGCACGATGGATCGCTGAGGCATAGATTGGCTATGGCTAGATCGGGAATGCCATCCCCATTGAAATCACCCACCGCAACGCCCAGAGGATTTGAGCCTGTCCCGTACATCAGCTGCGCCTGAAAGCTCGACATGCCCGGCCCTGACACTCCTGTGCTACCGAGGTTCACCATCGTCGTAAGGTCAGTGAAGTTCGCCGTCCCCGTCGCCGGGGGGAAGCCAAATCCGAACACCGTGGCCGTGAAGTTCCAATTGTTGCCTTCGGCCTGGTCGGTCAGCGTGGTGATGGTGGACTCGGTGCCGGTTACGGTGAAGTCTGCCTCCCCCGCGCTCGCCTGGTTGTCCAATGTTCCGCTGAACGACGCCAACACAGGATAGCTGCCCGGCGCGAACCTGGTCTTGAGTGTCGCTGTGCCCGGCGCTGGACCAGACTGATTTTCCAGTTGGACTGTACCCAGCACAGCGGAATTGTCAGAGTTCAAGAAAGTCACGGTGCCGGAAATAACCGGGTCGCCGCCGTTGCTGACCGTAGCCATCAGCGTCACCACCTGGCCGGCTACCGGCGAGGGTGGACTTACGGTTAGCGTCGTCGTCGGTGTAGTGCCGTTGACTGTGTAGGGAATGGAGCCGCTGCTTGGGTTGTTGTTGGAGTCACCGCCGTAGGCTGCGGTAACCGTGTTCGCACCCACGGGCAGCGTTGCCGTAGAGCAGGTGGCTGTGCTGCAGTTGCTGCCGCAACCCGCCACCACCAACTGCACTGGCACGCAGAGGCGGAAGCCGCCCTGTCCAGTGAATGTCACCATGCCCGTTGGAGGGCCGACTGAGCCTGTCACCATCGCCGTGAAGGTCACCAGTTGCAGATACTCCGACGGTGACGGTGGGGAGGCGGTCACAGACGTGCTGCTAGGATTTCCTTGCGCGGTCAAAGGAAGGGGAATCAGCACGAGCAACAGCATGGTCACTGAGAGGACGGCAATGTTGCGACAAAATGGCCGCCCAGGCCAGTGGCAGGAGGCAGAGACCGAATCCATGCGCCGAATTGGTTTGCTGAGTAGAGCGGCGTGGCCTATGCGATCCCCAAAAACATTGAACAGCCTCTCGACTCGCCGCATCTCTACCCATCCACTTTCAGAACTGCGTTGTATCGTAATGTTATGAAACGGATGCTATTGGGGAGGGCAGGCGACCGAAAGATCAAGCAGCGGCCCCAAAGGTAAAATCAGGCCCTACAAAATCTAAGTCCAACTTATGTGGCTATCAAAGTGCGCAGATTGTAGGACGATTCGAATCGCAGGTCAAGAGCTTTTATTGGGGCCCCGCGGGCGATTATGGATGCTTCTGTGGCCGATGCTCCACCGACAACATAGACGGACGTAAGGGCATAATAGTCGCGTAAGGGCCATGCGCTACAACCCTGCGACCAGGTTCAATATCGAAAGGGTGTGTTATCCAGACGCTTTTGATCAACGGGGAATGGCGAGTTGCAAAGGTCAGGCGAGCTGGTGGGCTCGGCCTTTGTCGGGACGGTGTTCAGCAGTGGTTTCGCCCAGCCCGTGCCCCCAAGCACCCTACAGGTCAGGGAAGGAATTGACCCGGTTTAGCCACCCGTTCACGAATTGCGGAAACTTCTGTCCCAACGCCTGGTAGTAAGCAATCCGTCCCTGTTTGTATTGCCGATAGACCTGAACCTGGTCGAAGCCCGCCAGCGCCTGCATCGTACCTGGGCCTATCGCTCCATCTTCTGCGATATTTGCTCCCATGCCGTTCAACACATGCTGAAGCAGCTTCGTCGCGTGCCCGCCGGCATTCACATAAAAATCACAGACAATGTTCGCGAGATCCTGTAATACCACGGCATCTCCCTGTACTTTGTCCCAGTAGAGCGCCTTGTAAATCGTCCCGGCTTGGGCGTCGGTCAGGGCTTTTAGATTGTCGGAGGTGGGATCAAGGCTAAGCAGCGCCTGAGAGCACTGCTGAAAGGTCTTCATGGTGACGCCCTTGTTGGTTTCACCGCCGGGATCGGTTGGATCGTTGACATATCCGCCTTCGAAGCGCAACAACATGGGAAGGAACACATTGAAATCTGCCATAGCTTTCTCCTCTGGGTACAGATGTTTACCGCTGTAATGATTTTTTCAACTCTGTGGTTCTGGCCTCCGTCAAGTCGGCCATAACCGTAATTTTGATCAGCGGAGCCAGGGTGCCGCCTTCGCCAATCTGAGCTTCGAAATCGGCGTCAGCCTGCCGGAATTGCAGCCACGCCGATTGTGCGGCGCGCAGCTTCTCTTTCCCTCCCGCATCGAGCTGCTTCATCAACAGGGCATATACCGAATCGAGAGCTTTTTGCGCTTGCTCATAGCGGAGGTTCTCGCAGTTCCGCATGCCTGCGGTTGTGGTTTCCGAGCTGCACGGCAAGGCTTCCTGCCTGCTCTGCCCGGCAGCGTGAACTGGAAGACCCGCAAAAGTCGCACAGAGTGCGAACAGAAGCGCCACGCCCAAGAGGCGCTTACGAAAGGCCCCGATGCAAGTGCTTGAGTTCCTCATGCTGATCCGCCAACGGTCGAATTGTCAAAAGTCAAACGTACAAGAATCACTTTGGCTTCCCAAGCCTAGTCTCGGTGAGCCTCGTCGATGCCAACGCCTTGCAAGCCTTTTACGTTAGTTCGCAGGAAAGCCGTCGCGTCACAGTTCGCCCAGGTACTCGGCCTCGCGCTAGTGCTGTCAGCTCTCGCTGACATCTTCCGCGGATATGGGCGGGGAGCGATGAGCGAATACTTCGGTAGTCTGTGTTGCACTATTAAGTCGATGTCCTACTTGCAGTGCCGTAGGTGCGATTACAGGCATAGCCTCGATTCTTTTCGCCAACCTTTAGGACACCTACGCCTTCGCAGCTAGTGCCTTATTATTATCCCCGGCAGCCTGTTCCTTCTCGGTAAGCTTATCCAGTGCCGATTGCATTTGCTGCGCCCAGCCGGCTAACTCGCCCTCAAGGGTCGTTTCGGTTTGTTCGACCAGCAAATCGATATTTCTGCGGCGTCCCTTCTCCCACGGCGAGAGTGCTTTCCACCAGGACGCAATATTTCGCAACCCTGTGAGCGCCTGATTGTATTGAATCAGGCTGTAAGCGACCTGGTCCGTCTCTAGTCTTGTGGTGAGCGTCGCCGCAACCGCGGTCGTCAACGCGACCCACACATCCCCGTGGAACGCCGCGAGAGCCGTGCCGGCGCCCCCGGCGATGTAAATCCACACCTGTATTTTCTTGAGCTGTCTAGACAAGCTCGCCGTCTTGCTGACCATATAGCCTATCTGATCGTTAATTCTGTCGGTAAGGTAATCGCCCGGGCTGAGGAATGTCAGACGCTTTGGGTCAGTCTCCACCACTGCCGGCACGCTGGTTTGGTTGACTTCACTCTGTACCAAGGCGGAACTGACATCCGTCAACTTTGCAGCGAGCTTCGATTCGCGAGAGACCTGGAGGCACTGTTCGTTGCTATACGCACCAGCCCGCATGCGGTAACGGAAAATCTCGCGCTTAATAGCCTCAGCCGAGGCGCGCAGCAATATCCATTTGTTACCTTCGCGAAATCTGCTGTTTGCGGCAACGAGGATAGAAATTGTTATCGGCGTCAGGACAATTAATACATGCGTCAAAGTCTGAAATGCCGATGCAAACTGCGCGGGAAACAACCTCGTAAGCCGCAGCGGCAGGGCGCTACCTGATCGCGCAATTGCGAGCAGGGTCGCGATTAGGCCAAGACCTAGAATGGCCCGCTGCAAGTTCTTGAACGACACCTGCTTTCTTATCGCTGCCTGGTCGAGTACGTCGTATCGGTTCCAGGCGTCGGTCAGGGTATCCACACGCAAATCGATTCGGGTCAGTAGGATCCGGTTGAGATCGTCGACATTGCCGGAAATTAAGAACTTATAAACATCGGCCGTTTCGATGATTTCTCGCAAGTCCGGGTCAGCAACCTGGGCCGGGGACTTTCCATCGGCCTCTGGTTCCATGCCTTTTACGATCTCGTCGGCAATCCCTCCGCTCTCTTGCACAACCAGGATTGGCCATTTGCGCCGCGCACAGCGAACCAGGGCTCCCTTTTCCGTCTCGCCGCCGCCAAAAAGGATGGTCAGAACCGGTCTATCTCCGCCTGTTTCTTCCTTCACCAGTTCGCCGGCAATCTGGACCAATGCCTTCATCGAATCGGACCATTCGGCCGGAAGCCGAACGATCACCGTGTGATTCGGCTCTGGGTCAGCCACGCTATGAGTTGCGATTCCGACCAATATGGGTGCAGGTCCCTGGTCCTCGCCCCGAGCTGCTTGCCCAATGAGGGCGGAACATCCAGAGTTTGCGCCATTGTCAATGATCATCGCTCCAGAACTTACAGCCACCGGCGCTATAGCCCGACTGCACAAAGACCTAACTGTTGGATCTAGAGATACGTCATAGTTGCCCAGTAGGATTATTAAAGGTCTGGGGTCGCTCTTGATCTGAGCAATGATCGAATCAACGGTGTCCGTGGAGGATGGTTCGATGAGTCTCTTGTCAGGCGGGGGCATGCGGACTCCTGTGCCAATACCTTGAAGAAGATAGCACAACAATCCAGTAGCCCCGCCCGGCGTGCCCCTTTCAGGTCGCACGTTCATCGCGAGTCGGGCATTACCGGGGTCGATCTACACTCACTATCGCAACTAGACTTGGTCAGCTATGGTTAGCCTACTACCTGTTACTTCACGGTGGCGAGGACGGGTGTAGAATGCGGACATTCTTCAACCAAGCGGGATCTCCGTGACAAGCCAGCCAACGCCTAGCAGGGGCAAGCCATGACGAAAGCACCTCTCTGTTTCATCTTGATGCCGTTCGGCATCAAGGCCAACGCCGAGGGATCGATGATCAACTTCGATCGCGTCTACCAGGACCTCATCGCGCCCGCAGTGCATAATGCCGAACTCGAACCGATTCGCGCTGACCAGGAGACCACTGGCGGAATCATTCACAAGCCGATGTTCGAGCGCCTAATCCTATGTCCGTTTGCCGTTGCCGATCTCACCACCGCAAATGCCAATGTCTATTACGAACTCGGCGTCCGTCACGCCTTTAAGCCCTTCAGCACTGTCCAGATCATTGCCGAGGGCAGCCGTCTCCCCTTCGATGTGCAGATGCTGCGCACCATTCCCTACAAGTTGGATACGGACGGAGTGCCCGACCCCGCCAAAGCTGCCGCGACCAGTGCGGCCATAGCCACGTTTTTAAAGCAGGCCCGCAGCGGGGCCAAAGACAGTCCCATCTTCCAGCTGATCGACGGCCTTCCCGTGCCTGATGTGGAACATCTGAAGACCGATGTCTTCCGCGATCAGGTGGACTACTCAGAACAGGTCAAAGGCAAGCTGGCGGACGCCCGCCGGTCCTCTCAGAGAGCGGATGCAGTACGTGCCGTTCAAGAAGATCTGGGCGACATTGCTGATCTCGACACGGGCGTTGCCATTGACTTGATGTTGTCCTATCGCGCAACCTCCGCCTGGGAAGACATGGTAAAGCTGATCCGGGAATTTTCTGGCCCGCTGGCCCAGGCCGTAATGGTTCGCGAACAACTCGGGCTGGCCTTGAACCGGCTCAAGCGGCGCGACGAAGCGCAACAGGTGCTGTTAAAGCTGATTGAGGAGCGCGGTCCCAGCAGCGAGACTTGCGGAATTCTGGGCCGGGTATACAAAGACCAGTGGGAGGACGCCACCAAATCTGGTAACGCCTTCCTTGCAAAGGGCTATCTCGATAAGGCCATCAAAATGTACCTACAGGGTTTCGAGGCCGACTGGCGCGATGCCTATCCCGGAATCAACGCCATTACGCTGATGGAACTCCGCAATCCCCCGGATAACCGCCGCAAAGAACTGGTTCCGGTCGTGCGTTACGCCGTGCAACGCAAGATCGAAAAAGGTAAGCCCGACTATTGGGATTACGCCACGCTGCTGGAGTTGGCAGTCCTTGATGGCGACCAGGACGCGGCCGCCCAGGCGCTCGGCGATGCATTGGCGAATGTTCGCGAGAAGTGGGAACCGGAGACCACCGCGCACAACATTCGTCTGATTCGCGAAACTCGGCAGGCGCGCGGCGATCCGACTCCGTTTGAAGCTGATGTGGAACAAGCTTTGGACGAGGCCGCGGCACTCCGCTAATCAAGCTGCCTTTGACGCGGATTTGCTCTCTTTCTGCTATAGCGGTGACGATGTGGAGAGCTACATGAGGGTTAATCGTGGGGTCGATCACGGGTGCCTGCTCCATGAGCGCCTTAAGCCTGCCTGAGGCGCGAAGAGGTGAGCACCAATGACGGACATCGAAAAAGCGAGGCGGCTCTTCCAAGATGCAGGGCTCGCCTTTCCGACTGTTCCCGAGCAACTTGCGGGTCGGCTGAAGGAGCGGGACCGATGGGTTTTCTCCACCCGGTGCGGGGGCGCTCTTTTGTTTACCTAGCTGCATCATCAGATCCCAGACAGGGTTTTCGTGCAGTGCGCCTTTCACAATTGACCGGAGGAGATCTTCAGACTGTCCCGCGGACACGCTTGCTCACGGTTGGCGCGCCTGCTGCACCATCGCTACCAGAACTTTTCTGGATTCCGCCGGGCTGGTCACTTCTCTCAAAAAGGCGATGCGGGCGCCGCGCATTCCATCCTGAGTCTTCAAACGCACATGAAAACCGAGGCGGTCCACCGAGGTCATCACCGCCTCCTGCGACTCAAGGCCTGCAAACACCCGGGCCAGCAGGATGAGCGCATCCTTATGATCGGCATTCATGTGTTGCAGGATCTCGTCCGCAGCATCGGCCAGCGGGTCGGGCTGTGCCAGGTCATACTCCGAGACAGGAACCCAGCCCATCACCCCGAAGCCGCCCACGTAGTAAACGTCGACGACGTCCATGCGATAAAAGGAAAAATCCTCAAAATCCACCCAATACTTGCTGTTGGCGTAACGCTCCAGATAGACCCCGCGCGCCCGCGCTACGTCTGGCTCCGGAATCGCCCGAACATTCCCGATCACCGTAACCCTCGACGCGCCTAGCGGATCGCCACTGGCGTCAGGCTGGGTTATAAGCAGGCTGGCACGCGAGTCCGCTCGCAAGTTTTGCGTATGCATGGCCATGGTGCTGATAAGAAATATGGGACGCCCGTGCTCGTCCAACCCGTAGGGCATCACCGAACCGAAAGGAAAGCCGGACTGTTTGCGGGAGAGGGTCGAAAGGCTACCAATGCGACCCAGGTACACCAGCGTGCGCGCTCGCTCCGCGAAGGAGGGCTCGGGGACCGCGGGTTGGTCACTTGCACCGCCAGGGCCTGCATGTTTTCTAGTGGATGGGGGAGGCATCACCGTTCTCAGTTTACGCCGTTCGCGCCGGCGAGGAATTATGCGACCAGGTTCCCTCGCTAGATTCCCGCCTGAAACGGACAATCGCGACACGGTGAGGTGCGGCACTTGCAGCAGTCGGACAAAGTTCAGCATACTTGGGTAGGTGAACCAGGTGCGGCTGCAAATCGCTCAAATCGGCGAAGAGGTCTTGCGGGAGCAGGCGGCGGAATTATCCCGCGAAGAGATTCTCAGCCCGAAAATACAGACTCTGATTGAGCACATGCGCGACACGATGCGCAATGCGCCAGGTGTTGGACTTGCAGCGCCGCAAGTCGGGTTTCCGCTGCAGTTAGCGGTGATCGAGGATCGTGAAGAATACCATCGGAAGCTCAGCGCAGCGCAATTGCGTGAGAGGCAAAGGCACGCGATTCCGTTTCACGTCATGGTTAATCCTCGGATTGTTTCGGCGGACAAAACATGTCTCGAATTCTTTGAGGGCTGCTTGAGTGTGGCGGGATATGCGGCGATTGTGCCGCGGGCGTCGGCGGTCACCGTGGAATACATGAACGAACGGGGGGAAGGCAAGAGGGTTGAGGCCGATGGCTGGTATGCCCGTATCTTGCAGCATGAGATCGATCACCTTGCTGGAATGCTCTACGTGGATCGTATGCGTACTTGCACGCTGACCAGCCTCGAGAATCTCGAACGTTTTTGGAAGGACCTGCCAACGTCCGAGGTCCTCGCCAAACTAGAATCCCGACCTGAAAACCGCCGACATTGAGGCCAGGTCTGAGTGGGACAGCGCCTACATGCAACCTGCAACGCATTTCCCCTTGCGATCAACTTCCACCCATCAAGATCTGGATCGCAATATCGCTCGCGCAGGCATGATTTCACGCGCTCATGATATCCTCATGTGGATAGCTGCGACCCTCCTTGTAGGCAATTTTCCCGCAGTTCCCTGAAGAAAAATCATGATCTCAGTCAGTAACGTATCTATGCGCTACGGCGCTAAAGTTCTGTTCGACGAAGTGTCCACCGCGTTTACTCCCGGGAAACGCTACGGACTTACCGGCCCCAACGGAGCGGGAAAGTCCACTTTCATGAATCTGTTGACCGGTGAGTTAGAGCCGCAGAAGGGTACCGTGGTACGCCCGCGGAAGCTGGGTGTATTGCGCCAGGACCAGTTCGCTTTCGACGCCTATCGCGTGCTCGATACCGTCATCATGGGCAACAAGCGGCTTTGGGCGGCAATGGAAGAGCGCGACCGCATCTATGAGAAGCCCGAGATCACGAACGAGGACGGCATGAGGCTGGGCGAACTGGAGGGCATCGTCGGAGAAGAGGATGGCTACTCCGCCGAGACCGATGCTGCGCTCCTGCTGCAGGGGCTGGACATCGCCGACGAAGTGCAGCAGCGTCCGATGAGTGAGTTACAGGGAGGGCAGAAGGTCCGCGTGCTGTTGGCGCAGGCGCTCTTTGGGCATCCACAGGCGTTGCTGCTGGATGAGCCGACCAACCACCTTGATCTGGAGTCAATCCATTGGCTACAAGGCTTTTTGCAAAACTATGACGGAGTTGTGATCGTCATCTCGCACGACCGCCATTTCCTGAACAGCGTTTGCACCCACATTGCCGATATAGATTACGAAACCATCATCATCTACACCGGCAGCTACGATGAGATGGTAATGGCCAAGACGCAGATTCGCTCGCAGATCGAAGGCCAGAACGCCCAGCGGGAAAAGAAGATCGCTCAACTGAACGACTTCATCGCGCGGTTCTCTGCCGGCACTCGCTCCAGCCAGGTGCAGTCGAGGCGCAAGGAAGTCGAGCGCCTACAGGTCACCGAACTTGCGAAGTCGAACATACAGCGCCCTTACCTCAAGTTCGAACAGAAGCGGCCTTCGGGCAAGCACATTCTGGAACTGGAAAACGTGAGTAAGTCTTACGGAGAAAGCGACGTCATCCGCAGCTTCACGGCCAGCGTAACTCGCGGCGAAAAAGTCGCACTGATGGGACGGAACGGAGCGGGTAAAACGACCCTCCTCAATGCGTTGCTGGCCAACTCGCCGACCGTTCCGGAAGCTGAGCTGCGCCAGACCAGCGGATATGGTGGCCCGTTCTTGACTGACGGAGAGGTCATCTGGGGACACGAAGCGTCCGTCGGATACTTCGCGCAGGACCACAGGGCGCTCATCGAGAAGGGAATGACCGCGTTCGAATGGCTACATCGTTGGGATCCAGGCGCTGCAAACGAAGAAATCCGCGGCTTGCTGGGACAGATGCTATTCGCCCGCGACGACGGCAACAAGCGCACCGAGGTACTTTCCGGTGGCGAAGCCGCGCGGCTGCTGTTCTGCAAACTTATGTTGCAAAAGCCGAACGTGCTAGTTCTCGATGAGCCCACCAACCACCTGGACCTGGAAGCTATCAATGCGCTGAATATCGCGCTGCAAAGGTATCCTGGAACTGTGTTGCTGGTGACTCATGACCACGATCTCATTGACGAAGTCGCGACTCGGATCTGGCACTTCGAAGGCGACCACCACGTGACCGACTTCAAGGGCGCCTACGAGGAATACCAAGTAGTTCTAGCTGCGTGAATCTTCGTGGTCGCACGTTACCCCTGTACCCCTGCCCGAGAAAATTCTTCAGAGTCAACAGCCGGTGGGCGGATGGCGACGGTGTGAAGATGGCTCTCGACTGCTGAGTTGAGCGCCCGTTGCGGTATCTGCATTGGAGCAAAACCAGCGACCACTTCTGACCATGCCGACGGCGCTGCGGTGGCGTTCGCGTCGCCGGTCGTGCCCGCCCCGAACTTGCAGCACCACAGCCTTCTATGTTCATCTAACTGCTCATGGGCTTAGAGGAATACAAGCGAAAGCGTGACTTCACGCAAACTCCCGAGCCGCCGCCGAAGCTGGCGAAGGGCGGTCAGCGCCGCTTCGTGGTGCAGAAGCACCGGGCCTCGCGGCTGCATTACGACTTCCGGCTGGAAATGGATGGTGTCCTGAAGTCGTGGGCCGTGCCTAAGGGCCCGTCACTCGATCCCGCCGACAAGCGCTTGGCCATGCAGGTTGAGGATCATCCGGTTTCGTACTTCGACTTCGAGGGCATCATTCCTGCCGGCAATTATGGCGCGGGAACCGTGATGGTGTGGGACGTGGGCACTTGGGAGCCGCAGGGCGATGTGCATGAGATGCTGCGCAAGGGCGACCTGAAGTTCCGTCTGAACGGGCAGAAGCTCAAAGGCGATTTCGCGCTCGTCCACATCAAGTCACGGCGCCCGGACAGCAAGGGAACAGAGTGGCTGCTGATCAAGCACCGTGACGCCTATGATCAGCCGGGCTATGACATCGACAAGTACGACTACTCCGCTCTCACCAAGCGCTCGTTGAAGCAGATCGCAGGCGATTCGGGCTCGGCCGCGTGGGAAAGCAGCCGCAAGGTGTCGACCCGTGGAGGCTCCAGCAAGAATGATTGGCTGGCGGATTCGATTGCCAAAGCCGACGCAAAAAAGGCAAAAGCGGCGAAGAAATCTACCGGCGTCAAGGCAACCCCGACTGCGGCGAAGAGCGCGGCCAAACCTGCACCGGGCAAAACTTCCATCGCAGTAAAAAAAAACTCCGCAATAAATCTGAAGAAGAGAGCGTAGCTCCCAGCGCCGCGCTTATGGGCCGAAAGGCGCCGATGCCGCGCGCCATCCATCCCATGCTGGCGACCATGGTCGACAAGCCTTTTGACGATGACAGCTGGCTTTATGAGATCAAATGGGACGGCTATCGCGCCGTGGCCTTCATCGACGGCAACTCCGTTCGCCTGGTTTCGCGTAACCAGAACGACCTGACCGCAGCCTATCCCGAGCTGCACGAAATTGTCAGCCACGTCAAAGGCCGCAACGCAATTCTCGACGGCGAAATTGTCGCCCTCGACAACGATGGCCGCCCGTCCTTCAGCCTGATGCAGCAGCGCACCGGCGTTGGAGAAGGTGGCCGTCGCATTCGCCGCACCCGCGATGACATTGCTGTCGTGTACTACGTTTTCGATTTGCTTTACCTGGATGGCTACGACCTGATGCAGGCCGACCTCGACGCCCGCAAGGGTTTGCTGGCCTCAACCCTTGTCCCCGGCGATCTCTTCCGCTATTCCGATCACTACATCGGCCGCGGTACAACACTGTTCGACGCTGCGGCGCAGCGCGGCCTGGAAGGTATCGTCGCAAAACGCCGTCGCAGTCGTTATGAGCAGAAGCGCAGCCGCGATTGGTTGAAGATCAAAATCGTGAAGCGGCAGGAGTGCGTCATCGGCGGCTACACCGATCCACGCGGCTCACGCGAGAACTTCGGCTCGATTGTGTTGGGACTCTACGACCACAAAGACCGCTTGATTCCTGTCGGCCAGGCGGGCAGCGGCTTCACGGAGCAGACACACGCCGAGATGTGGCAGCGCCTGCACGCGCTTGAAACTAGCCGCAATCCCTTCTCCGGCAAAGTCGAGAGCGACCGCCCCGTGCACTACGTGAAGCCGGAGCTGGTGGCCGAAATCAAGTTCACCGAGTGGACGCATGAAGGACAGAGCGGCGGTGTCAAGATGCGCGCGCCCGTGTTTCAAGGAGTGCGCTTCGACAAGAAGGCGAGCGAGTGCAGGTTTGAAAGCGTGGCTAGCGCGGAAAGCGAAGCGAAGAAGGCAGAAGCCGGCGAACCGCTGTAGGCTACTTCACGTCCTTCATCGGCAGCAGTGAACCGTACTCATGTCCGCTGCCGTCCACGGCGCGGGCGATGACGGAATTGAATGCGTCGCGCAGTTCGGGATACTTGGCGACGATAGCTTTAATCACGGCCATATTGTCCTGGAAGGCCGCTCCCGAATTCGCCGCCTGAGCGTTTTCGTAACGCACGCGCAGGTCCAGGTTGTTGTCGACCGGGACTGCAACCAGCTCGGTCACCTTGTACACCTTGCCGCCCGCCGAGAGGCTCAGCGGAGCGGCCTCGCTGGGAAGGTCGCTGGGCCGCGCGCTCTGCATCTCATCGGCAATCTTGTCGAGCTGCGGCGTGCTCATGAAGTTGACCGGCGCGGTCAAGTCCCACGCTGTCAGATAGTAGAACCAGGCGTTGTGCGACTGCCCTTTCGCCTTATACTCTCGCGCCTTGGTCAGATACCACTGGCCATCGTGACCGCCGATCTCATCCAGCCGCGGATAATACCCCGCCAGTTTCCAAGCGCTCCCAAGGTTTTCCAGGACCAGGGTCAGCGTGATGGGGTCTTTGCCACCGACTTTTTGAATGACGATTGCGTACCGCCCCGGCGGCAAGTTGGGAATGAAAAATGCGAGCCGGTCTGGCGAATTGTAAATACCGCAATAAAACTCGGCGCGCGGCAATGCCGCCTTGGCCTGCGATGCATCCAGCAGGTAGGTTCCCGCGATCGTCGACGGCCCCTCCGCGAGGTATGTCTTATTGGTAACCACGGCTTGCTCGATGGCGCCAAAATCGCCAGTGATCTGCGGTATCGAGTTCGCCTTCAGCCCAGCCAGGTCACCGTTCTTTGACATGTCCAAATACTGCTTCGCAGCCCTATCGATAGCGCCACTACTGGCTGCGTCCAGGTCGGAACCGGAAGAGCAAGTCTGCGCCGGCAAAGCATGCGAAGCCAATAAGATTGCCAGGGCAAGCATTACAGGTCGAAGGAGAAAGCTACGGATTTGAAGATGGAGGTGAAACATTCGAGTCATGGCACTCCCGGATCACAGCACCGGCTTCCGGTGGCCTGCATCCTAGGATGCCGATTCGCCGCACCGCAGCCGCTTAGGCACTTAGCCCACCTTAACGAATTTTGCAGATCGAGTGAAACAAGCCAGTTGATCGCAGTTAGAATACAATCAACGGCGAAACCATCAATGGGCCTTGCCGTCTAAATCTTATGTTACGCCTAGGCAAAAGTTTGGGATTTGCGGTGGTCGCGGCCGGACTGATGATGCCCATCGCTCTGGCAAGTGCGCAGGCAACGATGCCCCAGGCAACAACATCGCCTCGCACTTCGCCGCCAGCAGCGCCAGCGCCCAGTGCCCACCCGCATCACAAAAAAGCAGCGCCAGTAGCAGAGGTGCCGCCAACGCCTCCTCCGCCGCCTCCCACACTAGAGCAGTCGCCTCCTACGCCGCCCCGAGTCAGCTTTCAAAACGGTCAGCTGACCATCGATGCCACAAACTCCACGTTGGCGCAGGTGCTGCGCGCTGTGCAATCGCGGACGGGTGCGTCGATTGAGATTCCCGCCGGAGCTGGAAGTGAGCGGGTAGTGGGGCAATTGGGGCCGGGCCAGCCGCGCGACGTGCTGAATACGCTGCTGAATGGATCGAGGTTCGACTATGTAATCCTGGGCGTGGCCGGCAATCCTGGCGCCGTAGAGAAGGTGATCCTGACGCCGCGGCAAGGTGGGGCAACCATGACAGCGCAGAGCAATAATCCGCGCCAGCCAACGCAAGATGACGATGGGCAAGCAGACGAGAGCACGCCGGTTACCGATACCGCGGAAAACGAGTATCAGAATCCCGACCAGCCGCCCCCACCACCCGGCGGGTTCCGTCGCCCCATGATGCCTCCCGGTGGGCAGGTCCAGGTCGACCCGGGCGCGGCATTCGGAAATGGTGAAACGCAAAACGGACCGAAGACACCCGAGCAGTTGATGCAGCAGCTGCAGCAACAGCAACAACAGCAGCAGCAGTATCAGCAGCAACTGAATCCCGCCAACCAGAACCCCGGGCCACAATAGCGCAAAATCGCGTCTAGGAAATGACCTTCATTGCCGCGCGCAGGCTCTCAACATAGGGCTCTCGCATAATCCCCCGCTCGGTGACGATCGCCGACACGTACTGATGCGGCGTCACGTCGAATGCCGGATTCTCCACCCCCACGCCATCAGGAGCGATCTGCTTGCCCGCCATGTGAGTCACTTCTCTGGAAGAGCGCTGCTCGATAGGAATCTGAGTGCCGTCAGGCGTGTTCAGATCAACCGTCGAAAAGGGAGCGGCAACGTAGAACGGAATGCCATGCTCCTTCGCCAGCACGGCAACGGTGTAGGTGCCGATCTTGTTGGCGACGTCACCATTGGCGGCAATGCGGTCAGCCCCCACAATCACGGCGTCGATCTTTCCCTGACGCATGATGGCGCCTGCCATGTTGTCAGAGATCACAGTGGTGGGAATACCGTCCTTCATCAACTCCCACGCTGTCAGACGTGACCCCTGGAGGAATGGACGGGTCTCGTCGGCGAAGACGTGGAGTTTTTTTCCCGAATCGACGGCGGCGCGGATTACGCCGAGCGCTGTGCCGTAGCCGCAGGTCGCCAACGCTCCCGCATTGCAGTGGGTCAGGACGCTGCCGCTCGCCGGAAGAAGAACAGCGCCGTGCTTTCCCATCGCCTGATTAGCGGCGATATCTTCCACCAGCATCTGCTGCGCTTCAGCGACCAGAGTTTGTTGGATGTTCGCTATCGGCTGCGCACTGACGGCGTCGAACTTTTCCCTCATGCGGCGAATGCCCCAGAAAAGATTGACGGCTGTCGGGCGGGTCGCGGCGAGGACTTCGCAAATGTGATCCAGGTCCCGCTTCAGCTCGGCGTGGTCTTTCGCCTGCGAGTCGCGCACCCCGAGCGCAACTCCCATGGCCGCGGTCACGCCGATGGCCGGCGCGCCACGAACGATCATGGTTCGGATCGCATCCGCCACTTCTTCGTAGGTCTTGCAGGTGACGTACGTTTCTTCGGTAGGCAGCTTCGTTTGATCGATGAAGCGAACGCCCGCGTCAGTCCATTCGAGGGTCTTGATCATGTCGGAAGAGAGCGATTAGCAACTAGCGATCAGGTCGTACCAGCATAAGGCTGAAATTCGTTATTCCCGATAATTCTCACGCCCGATGAGCCTCACAGCGATGGCCTGGAACATTCGTTACTGCCGGTCGATCGCAGAAGTCGCATTTTGCGCTTACTGCAAAAATTGGAGGCGCGCCGGATCTTGCATGCTCCGGCCGGCTTACATGCTCGGCTCGAACGTCGTTCGCGGTGAACAGCGCGACGAAGGGCGCCGGTGCGGCAGCCTGTTCGACATGCGCGCGCCCCGCGGACTCCTGCCGATCCACCAGGCACATCACTCCGACGACTTCGAAACCGTGCTCACGCGCCGCTTCGATGGCCTGCACAGTCGATGCGCCGGTGGTGCACACATCGTCGACAATCACCACTCGCGCCGGTTTCTGGCGGAAGCCCTCGATGCGCTGGCCGGTGCCGTGGCCCTTCTCGGCCTTACGCACTAGAAATCCGTGTATTGGTCTTCCCTGCTGCGCGCTAATCACCGAAGTCGCGACCACGATGGGATCGGCGCCCATGGTCAGACCACCAATGGCATCCGCTCGCCAATCACGGCTCTCGATCTCGTGCAGAACCGTTTGCCCGGTCAGAAGTGCGCCATTCGCATCAAGCGTCGTCAAGCGGCAATCGATGTAATAGTCGCTGGTGCCGCCACTGGAGAGCGTGAATTGGCCTAGGCGAAACGACTTTTCCGCCAACATGGCTAACAGTTGTTCGCGCGCGCTTCCCGCCATAGCTTCACGATACCATTTTCAGCCGGTCACCTTCTCCAGATGGCGATAATGATCGCTGGCCAGCCATAGCGCCGCGAACAATGCGAAGTTGTATCCACAGTGCATCAGAAAGGACGCGGCCACGGAGTTGGTCCGCATCCGGACCAGGGTGAAGACCACGCCAACCACGAAAATGCTGAACACCGGAGCCCAGGCATAGCCCAGCTGAGCGCCATGAATGGCAGCGAACGCCGCCGCCGTCAGCAGCACAGCTGCGATCAGGCCAAAGGCACGGCGGAGCAGCGGGTACAACAATCCGCGAAAGAACAGTTCTTCCAGCAAGGGCGCCAGGGTCAGGCCGAAGGCCGCCATCATGTAGGCGCTGGTCGCGTCGTGAAAGTACGCGTCCATCGGCAGAGACTTTGGTATGGGCAGATACCGCGCCATGCCCTCGATCGCAAGCGCCAGCACCACGCCACCAATCAGAAATCCCGGCGCCGTCACTCCCGGCCAATTCCACTGAATCGCTTTCCCAAAGCCTTGCTGGGAGCGAGTGCGCACCATTAGAAAGATGAACAACAAGACAACGGGATAGGCCGCCGTCTGCGCTCCGATAACCACCGCAGCGTTGGTGGCCAGGTCCATGAAGGTCGCGTTGTGATAACGAGGAAGCGCATGGGCAATGAACATTGCCCCTACGGTGAAGACGAGGATGGCCACCAGCGTGAATACCAGGATCGCCAGCACATCCCACCCCGACCACGTGGGGAATGGCTTCTCCGGCGGCCCGGTAACTACTGGTAGTGGCGTTTCAAGGCTTTGCTCCGTCACCGACGGAGACAATGGTGCGCTCTCGGCGAATTCAGGCAGCGGATTCGATGGCAATGACATGGATATTCGTTAATGCTGTATCGCGCTTTGAAGGAGTCGAGCTCTAGCCGCCATTCGTCATCTCGGCAGCGGCTGCGTCGCCTCCATTCCCCTTGCTATTGGACGCTGCCGGAAGCAGTTTGGCTAATGTTTGTCCGGTATACGACTTTTTGGTGCGCGCGACCTGCTCCGGCGTGCCTTGCGCGACGATGCGTCCGCCCTCTTCACCGCCCTCCGGGCCGAGGTCAATGATCCAGTCGGCATTTCGAATCACGTCCATGTTGTGCTCAATGATGATAATGCTGTTCCCCAAGTCGGTCAGCCGGTGCAGCACTTCCAGCAGCTTGCTGACGTCATCAAAGTGCAATCCCGTGGTCGGTTCATCCAGAAGATAGAGCGTCTTGCCGGTTTGCCGCTTGCTGAGTTCGCGCGCCAGCTTGATGCGTTGCGCCTCGCCGCCGGAGAGCGTAACTGCCGACTGTCCAAGATGAATATAGCCCAGCCCGACGTCGACCAGCGTCTGCAACTTCTGCTTGATCTGCGGAATGTTCTCCAGAATGGGCAGCGCGTCCGCAACCGGCGTCTCCAACAGGTCAGCGATGGAGTAGCCTTTGTACTTCACGGCCAGCGTCTCATGATTGTAGCGCTTGCCGCCGCAGACCTCGCATAGCACGTAGACGTCGGGCAGAAAGTTCATCTCAATGCGGCGCTGGCCTTCACCCTGGCAGGCTTCGCAGCGTCCGCCGGCGACATTGAACGAAAAGCGTCCCGCCTTGTAGCCGCGCTCGCGCGACTCGGGCAGCATGGCATAGAGATCGCGAATCTGCGTGAAGACACCGGTGTAAGTTGCGGGATTCGAACGCGGGGTGCGGCCAATGGGTGACTGGTCGATGCGAATGACTTTGTCGATGTACTCGGTTCCAGTCATCGATTTGTGCTCGCCGGGCTCCTCGCGCGAGCGGTACAACGCCTTGGCCAGCGCGCGGTACAGAATATCGTTAACCAGCGTCGATTTGCCCGATCCCGAAACCCCGGTCACCACCGTCATCACGCCCAGCGGGAAAGTCACGTCGAGGCTCTTCAGATTGTTCTCGCGCGCGCCCAGGATCGTGATGGCCTTACCATTAGGCGACCGCCGCAGGTGGCGATCCGTAACCCGCTTCTGCCCCGAAATGTATTGCCCCGTGAGCGACCGCGGCACAGCTTCGATCTGCTCGGGCGTGCCGCTGGCGACGAGTTCGCCGCCGTGACGGCCTGCGCCTGGTCCCAGATCGATGACGTAGTCGGCGCGGCGAATCGTGTCTTCGTCGTGTTCGACCACCAGCACCGTATTGCCCAGATCGCGCAGCGACTCCAGCGCTTGCAACAGGCGATCGTTGTCGCGATGATGCAACCCGATCGACGGCTCGTCCAGAACGTACAGTACACCCCGCAGCTTCGATCCGATCTGAGTTGCCAGACGAATGCGTTGCCCTTCGCCGCCACTCAACGTTGCTGCCGAGCGGCTCAGCGAGATGTAGCCCAGCCCGACCGCGTTCAGAAATCCCAGCCGCTCGGCAATCTCCTTGAGAATTCGGCCCGCGATCTTTTCCTCGCGCTCGGAGAGCCTGATCTGCGCAGCGGCCTCGACTGCGCGCGATACCGGCAGGGCTGTGAAATCGGCAATGGACATGCCGTTCACCTTTACCGCCAGACTTTCCGGGCGCAAACGCTTGCCTTGGCACGCGGGACAGGTTGTCGCCGACATATGGTCCAGCAGCCAATCGCGATAACCCTCCGACGAGCTGTCCTCCATGCCCTGCCGCAGATACGCAAACACGCCAAGAAAGCCGCCGCGCTTCTTCTCTGCCTGCTCCGGGCCATAGAGAATCAGGTTCTGCGTCTTACGCGGCATTTGCTCGAACGGCGTCTTTAGATCGAAGCCATACGCCTGTGCAGCGAGCTGCAGGATGCGAATCAAGTATTGCGAGGCCGACCCCGGCCCCAACCCACCATCCAGCAGCGGCTTCGACCAGTCGTTGATGACTTTGGCTGGATCAAAATCATACTTGCTGCCCAGACCGTTGCACTCCGGGCAGGCGCCGTACATGCTATTAAAGGAGAACGAGCGCGGCTCGAGCATGGGAACGTTGATGCCGCACTCGGGACACGCGAGTTTGGAGGAGTACAGACGCTCGTCGCCGCCAACCACGGCTACCTGCACCAATCCGTTCGCCTCCTTCATCGCCAGTTCAACAGAGGCCGCCAGGCGGCCTTCGATTCCCTGCTTCACCAGCAGGCGATCGACTACGAGTTCGATGGTGTGGTTCTTACGCTTGTCGAGCTTGATGTCTTCGTCGGCGATGTTGCGCAGCTCGCCATCAATACGGGCGCGCGTGTATCCCTGCTGCGCCAACTTGTCTAGCTCCTTCTTGAACTCGCCTTTGCGTCCGCGCACGATGGGCGCCAGCACCATGACGCGTTCGTCGGGCTTCAGCGCCATCACCTGCTGCACGATCTGGTCAGCCGATTGCCGCGAGATTTGCCGGCCGCATTGCGGACAATGCGGTATGCCAATCGACGAATAGAGCAGACGCAGGTAGTCATAGATCTCTGTGATGGTGCCCACAGTCGAACGCGGGCTCCGGCTGGTAGTCTTTTGTTCGATGGCAATCGAGGGACTTAGGCCGTCGATGCTGTCCACGTCGGGCCGCTCCATCTGATCGAGGAACTGACGAGCGTAAGCCGAAAGCGTCTCCACGTAGCGGCGCTGCCCTTCCGCATAAATCGTGTCGAAGGCCAGCGACGATTTGCCTGAGCCGCTGAGGCCCGTGATCACCGTCAAGGTATTGCGCGGAATCTCGACGTGAATGTTCTTCAGGTTATGCTGCCGTGCCCCGCGGACGCTGATGTTGGTGATGCCCATGGACAATTCTGGTTCGAACCCTGCCTGCCCGGCCTGCCCCGTTCTACCAGAAAGGCCGGAGCGCGCTTCGGAAGCGGCCCGAACCCTCGTTTCAGGGTGATGAACGGCTCTGGAAAGTCCGGAAGGGTGTAGGTGCAGTTCTACTGACGTATCTTAGTTGTCAACACCGCCAGGCGTCAATGCGAGGTAAAGTAAAGCATCAAAGTTGACGCTGGCCGCCAAGAATGCCGATGACTTAAGTGTTTCGATGAAACCTTCGCCGCAATTGGCGCGGACTCGAAAAAGATGACTGACGGATTATGACGACTTTATTCTTCTCTAGCTTGCTCTTGCTCACCATCCTGGCAGCCTTTGCCTTCGGGGTCGCGGCCGGATACTGGGTGATTTGTGGATTTCTTAATCTCATGAATCCCCGCCGCAGCCGGAATACGCCAGCCCGGGCTACCGAGCTCGCACCGACAACTACCGGCGATTAATTCCCTCCGAAAACCCCCTCGCGGATTGAGGCAGCGATTAGATCCATCCACGGCAATGGGTGTGGCACCTCTTCGTTGATGCAACTCTCATCAACGTGTTCGATCACTACACACGCCCTGTTGCAATTCTTTGCTATGGTTCTGGATGACTTCCACACGGTCGAGGCAAAAACCCTCATTTTCTAATGTTTACTCGACCATTCTTGTTGCGAAATCCATCACTTCGGGGAGTGACTCCCGTCACAGCATCCCCTAAGCCCATGTCTCACACTGAAATCGTACCCAAACGGTACGTAGTGATTTTCATATGCGTTCATACGTCAATCCGGAGAAATCATGAAGAAAGTCATCCTGGCTGTTTTGGTCATTGCACTTGGGCTGTTTTTCGCGCTACCGAATCTCTCTTGGGCGCAAGAGGACGTTTACAAGGCAAAATGCGCAGCTTGTCACGGCGCCGACGGTAAGGGCAGCGCAGCCGGTCAGAAGATGGGAGCGCCGGCATTCTCATCCCCAACCGTGCAAAAGGCGACGGACGCCGACCTGGTCGACTATATCGAGAACGGTGGCCCGCAGAAGAAAGCCATGCACGCTTTCGCCAACAAAGGTGTTAGCGCTGCAGAGGCTGCCAAGCTGGCTACTTACGTGAAGACGTTGAAGTAGGCTTCGCGTTAGGTTCGACTCGTTTCAGGCCGGCCGATGCTGGTCGTTCTCAAACGAGCCCTTCCCCCGACTAGTATCGCCCGACGGCGCAGCCGACCGCGCCGATTCCCCTGCCGAGGTCCGACTGGGCCGCCTGGGCGATCTGGCCCCAGCCATCGCAACCCCGCGCTCGTTGAGGCCTTGGAGAAAGTCATGAGCAAAGGAATTCTCTACGATGCGACCAAGTGCATCGGCTGCAAGCAGTGCGAGCAGGCTTGCGCCACGGAAAACGGCCTGCCCTACGACGACAAGATTGCAGCCCAGCCGGTAACCTCGGCACACAAGTACACCACCGTCCTGACCAAAGACGACAAGTTCATGCGCCGGCTGTGTATGCACTGCGAAGATCCGGCCTGCGCCTCGGTTTGTCCGGTTGGCGCGCTGAAGAAAACCGCCCTCGGCCCCGTCACCTACGACAAGAGCAAGTGCATGGGATGCCGCTATTGCATGGCAGCCTGTCCTTTTGGCGTACCCAAGTACGAATGGGAAAAGGCGATTCCCGGCGTCCGCAAGTGCATCATGTGCAGTAAGCGCGTGGTAGCCGGAAAGCAAACCGCTTGCGCCGAGATTTGTCCTACGGGCGCAACCTTGTTTGGCGACCGCGAAGCTCTGCTGGAAGAAGCCAAGAAGCGCGTCCACGACAATCCCGACACCTACCTGCACCACATCTTCGGCGAAACCGAGGTTGGTGGGACCTCCGTGATGTTGCTATCGTCGATCGGCTTCAACAACTTCGGCTTCCGCCCAGACCTTACCGAACGCGCGCTCCCGCTTTACACCTACCAGGTGCTGTCGCGCATTCCCGACTTCGTTCCGCTCTTCGGCACCATGCTGGGCGGCATTTACTGGATCACCCATCGCCGCCAGGACGTGGCCGAGGCTGAAGCGCAGGAAAAAGAAAAAGAATTCAAAGGCGGTGCCCAATGACAGTTCCCCGCATGCGATTCACCTTCTGGAAGGCCGTGTTCGCCGTCATTATGGTGGCGGGAGTCTACTGCACGTTCATCCGCTTTTTCCGCGGACTGGGCGCGTCCACCAATCTGTCCGATCAGTTCCCCTGGGGACTCTGGATCGGCTTCGATGTGATGTGCGGCGTGATGCTGGCAGCCGGCGGCTTTACCCTGACCGCTGCAGTCGAGATCTTCAACATCAAGCGCTTTCATTCCATCGTGCGACCGACAATTCTGACTGCTTTTCTCGGCTATTTACTGGTTTGCGCGGCGCTGATGTATGACCTCGGCCTGCCGTGGAACATCTGGCATCCGCTGATCATGCGCAATCCGCACTCGGTGATGTTCGAAGTCGCCTACTGCGTGATGCTCTATACCACGGTCCTGGCGCTGGAGTTCTCGCCGATTGTGCTGGAGCACTTCCATCTTCACCGGGCGCTCAAGATCGTTCGCAGCGTTATGGTGGTGTTCGTGATCCTGGGCGTGTTGCTTTCGACGCTGCACCAGTCGTCGCTGGGCACGCTGTATCTCATCATGCCCAACAAGCTGCATCCCTTCTGGTACAGCCCGCTGCTGCCGGTGTTCTTCTTCCTCTCGGCGATTTCGGTCGGACTGGCTATGACGATCTTCGAGTCCTCAATGAGTTCAAAGTACTTCGGACGCGAGATTGAGCTTCCCATTCTGCGCGACCTGGGACGAGTTCTCGTGGTCGTTCTTGCGCTGTATGGAATCCTGAAGGTCGAAGACTTCTATCACCGCGGCGTTCTGGGACTGGTGTTCAAGCCGAGCTACGAGCAGCGCTTCTTCCTGTTGGAGATATTCCTCTCGGTCCTGATTCCGCTGGGAATGCTGCTGGTGCCGAAGATTCGCGAGAGCGCTCAAGGTCTCTACCTGGCAGCGGTGTTGTGCCTGCTTGGATTTGTAACCAATCGACTCAACGTCGCCATCACCGGAGTGGAGAGCGCGGTCGGCGGACGCTACACCCCGAAGTGGACCGAAGTGGTGATCACAGCTATGTTCGTCGCGCTGGGCTTCGCCATCTTCGGCTTCGCGGCGAAATACCTGCCTATCTTCCCAGAGGAGAAGGCGCACCTCCCGGCATTTCGCGAAACGGTTTATCAAGCGGAAGCGGTTGTGAGTGAATTAGCGGTGCCTGCCCATGCGGGTGACTGACAACGCGAGCGGGGCCTCCACCACAAAGAAACAGGGAAGCCCCGTTTCGGCCTCTCCTCGCTGGTTTCGGAGGTTGGGGCAAAGCATCAGCGCCAAACTGATGGTCTCGATCTTTGTTGTCCTGATTATCATCTTCTCGCTTTTCGGATATTTCAGCATTCGCGACCAGCGTAGACATCTGGAAGATGCAGCCCTGGTCAGCGCTGAGCAACAAAGTGAAGTGCTGCGGCGCAGCGCCTCGCGTTACATGCTGAACAACGACCGCATTGGCCTCTACGAAATGATGTTGAACATGGCCGATCAGCCGGGCATGGTCCGCGTTCGTATCATGAACCCGCAAGGCGTGATCAGCTACTCCACCGCGCCCGCAGAAGTGGGCACCATGGTGAACAAGAACGCGGAGGCCTGCTACGGCTGCCATGAGAAGTCTATGCCGCTGGCACGTCTGAACCGCTCCGACCGCTTCCGGGTTTATCGCGCCGATGGGTCGCGGGTGCTTGGCGTAATCACACCGCTGGAGAATGAACCCGCCTGCTCCAATGCGGCTTGCCATGCTCATCCGGCCGGCACCCAAATTCTGGGAGTGCTCGACACCAATCTCTCACTGGCCAAAGTCGATCAGGGCCTCGCGCATGAAAGTCGCGAGATGATGATCTATACCGCATTGGCCCTGCTGGGCGTCGTCTCCCTGAGCGGTCTCTTTGTCTGGATCGTGGTGCACAATCCGCTGCGCGAACTTGAGACCGGCACCGAGCGCATCGCCAGCGGCAAGCTGGGCTACCAGATTCCTGTCCGCTCGCACGATGAGGTCGGTGAGCTGGCGCAATCGTTCAACGACATGAGCAACCGGCTGCAAGTGGCGCAGGCCGAAATCACCGCCTGGGCTCGTACCCTGGAAGACCGCGTCGAGGAGAAAACGCGCGAACTGAAGCAGGCCCACCAAACCATGTTGCACGTGGAGAAGATGGCGACCATCGGCAAGATGGCAGCCGTCGTGGCCCACGAGATCAACAACCCGCTGTCAGGAATCCTGACTTACTCCAAGCTGGTGAAACGCTGGATCGAAAAAAACACCACGCCTTCTCTCAAGCAGGAAGAGATGAGGGGCTCGCTCGACCTGGTGGCAAGCGAGAGCAAACGTTGTGGCGAGTTGGTGAAGAACCTGCTCAGCTTTTCGCGCGTGTCGCCCATGAACCTGGCCTGGTGCGACCTGAATCAGGTCATCGACCGTTGTGTACGCCTGGTGCAGCACAAGCTGGACCTCGGCGGCATCCAGGTAAACCTTGATTTGCTCACAGACTTGCCGGCCGCACACTGCGATCCCGCCCAGGTCGAACAAGTGGTGCTCGCCATGGTCATGAATGCCATTGACGCCATGCCGCAGGGAGGCAATTTATGGATCGGGACGCGGGTGAGTGGCGGCGCGCTTGCCCTGGTGATTCGCGACGACGGCATCGGCATCCCCGAGGAACATCTCGCCCACATTTTCGAGCCGTTCTATACGACGAAGGAATCGGGCGGCTCCGGGCTTGGACTGGCCATCAGCCAGAACATCGTGGAGCGCCACGGCGGGCACATCGAGCTGAAATCGGTTGCGGGAGAAGGAACAACGTTCAAGATCGTGCTGCCAATAGACAGCCAGAGACCGGCGGTTCGTGAAGACGCAACGCTAGTCACAGCATCCGCCGGACTAAAGTCCGGCGCTTCCTCCGAGGTAGAAGAATGACGCAAGGCAAATTGTTAATCGTCGACGACGAACTCAGTGTTCGCGATTCCCTGGCCAAGTGGTTTGCGGAAGAGGGTTACGGCGTGGCCACGGCGGAGAATGCGAACGAGGCGCTCACGCGCGTCGCCGAGCAGACTTTCGATGTCGCGCTGGTCGATATCAAGATGCGCGGCACCGATGGCATCGAGTTGCAGCGGCGGCTGCACGAAATCTATCCCGACATGATGGTCATCATCATGACCGGCTATGCCTCGGTGGAGACGGCCGTGGCGGCGTTGAAGAACGGTGCGTATGACTACGTCAACAAGCCGCTCGATCCGGACGAGATTGCCCACATTATCGCCAAGGCAATATCGCATCGTCGCACGCAACAGGAAAACGTGCGTTTGAAGGAGACGGTCGCTGAGATTGGCCGTCCTTCCGACATCATCGGGCAAAGCGCGGCCATGAAGCACGTCTTCGACGCCATCGAGACCGTCGCCCCCACCGATGCGACGGTTTTGGTCACGGGCGAAAGCGGCACGGGTAAAGAGCTGGTGGCACGGGCCGTCCACGCCGGCAGTCCTCGACGATTCCATCCTTTAGTCGTCATTCATTGCGGGGCTCTGACCGAAACTTTGCTGGAGAGCGAACTGTTCGGGCATGAGAAGGGTGCCTTCACCGGCGCGCAGTATCGCAAAAAGGGCAAGTTCGAGATTGCCGAGGGCGGCACAGTCTTTCTCGATGAGATCGGCGACATCAGCCTGAAGACGCAAACGGACCTCCTGCGCGTGCTGCAAGAGCGCGAGATTGTTCGCGTGGGCGGAAACCAGACGATCAAGGTTGATTTTCGAGTGGTGGCGGCGACCAACAAAGACCTGGAGCAATTGATTGAGGAAGGCAAGTTCCGTCCTGACCTTTACTACCGCCTGAATGTTTTTCACATTGAGATTCCGCCGCTGCGCGACCGCCGGGAAGATATTCCTGCTCTGGTGGACTACTTCGTCCGCAAGTTCTCGCGAGAGATGAGCAAACGCATCACCAGCGTGTCGCCCGCTGCGATGAACGGGCTGCAACAGTACAACTGGCCGGGCAATGTGCGCGAGTTGGAGAATGCGGTCGAGCGGGCGATGGTAGTTGCTCAGGAGCCGGAGCTGCGCGAGGCCGATTTTTCCTTGAAGGCCAAGAACGGCGCTGGTCTGGGCATCGGCGACGTTCGCAATTTGGAAGATGTGGAACGATCGCACATCCTGCGCGTGCTGGATGAGTGCAGCGGCAATCAGACGCGGACCGCTGAGATCCTGGGCATCGACCGGGTAACGCTGCATCACAAGTTGAAGAAGTATGGATGGAATCGGAAAGAGAAGGAGCAACTAGCGGCGAGCAACTAGCAACTAGCAACTAACAACTAGCAACTAGCAACTAGCAACTAGCAACTAGCAACTAGCAACTAGCAACTAGCAACTAGCAACTAGCAACTAGCAACTAGCAACTAGCAACTAGCAACTAGCAACTAGCAAAAGATAAAACCTATGAAGGACTTCCGTCAACTGAAAGTATGGGAAAAAGCGCACACGGTAACCGTTGCTGTGTACCGCGCGACGGCGACGTTCCCGCGAGAAGAGCTCTTTGGGATGACTAGTCAGATGCGCAGGTGCAGCGCATCGATTGCAGCTAATATCGCCGAAGGGTGTGGCCGTACCGGGAATGGCGATTTCCATCGTTTTCTCAATATTGCCGCGGGGTCGGCAGTCGAATTGGAGTACTTTCTCCTCCTGGCGCGCGACTTAGAGTTCGCTCCCACAACGCTATACGAGGAGCTGCAGGCACAGGTTCTTGCAATACAACGCATGCTTGCTTCCCTATTGCGAAAAGTTGATGGTGAGCGCAACAACCGAGGCCGTGAAAGTCGCAGATCGTTGTCTTGAACTCGCATGTTGGTTTGTGCTGTCGCAGACTAGTTGCTAGTTGCTAGTTGCTAGTTGCTAAGTTGCTAGTCGATATGAAGAAGCTCCAACTACTCCCGATCGGCTCTGTCGACACCCCACTGCTGGACTGGCTCGCCCAGGCGCTGGCGGAGAAGTTTCGGGTGCGAACAGAGATACTGTCGCCGCCGCTCGATCCCGCCTTTGCACTACACGCCGAACGCCAGCAGTATCACTCTTCCGAGATCCTGGCCAGCATGCAGCGCTATGTCAACAACAGCACATGGCGGCTACTGGGGATCACACAACTGGACTTGTATATTCCGATTTTGACTTTCGTCTTTGGCGAGGCCCAGTTAGGCGGAGCTTCCGCGGTTGTTTCCTATCACCGCTTGCAACAGGCATTCTACGGACTGCCGCAGGATACCGACCTGCTGGCGAATCGCCTTCTGGTCGAGGCGGTCCACGAGTTGGGACACACCTTACGCCTCACCCACTGCCATGATTATCAGTGCGCGATGGCGCCTTCGCACGCAGTCGAGTGGATCGACATCAAGGACAGCGGCTTCTGCGAAGATTGCCTGGCCCGGATGCTCCAAACCGTTTAGCGCGAGCTACAAGGCCCGCCGTCACGCACCCGGATCCTCACCCTCGGAACACCTGATCAGTGTTTGCTGGGCTTGGGCTCGTCACTCCATCGTCCGCTGAAGAGATGGCCTCGGTGCTCGGCTACCATCGCCGTCACCGCCATCACCCCCATGACCAGAAAAATCGCGAAGAAAACCACCGCAATCACCAGCACTGGCATACTGCACCTCTGAGGGCATTGTGCAGCGGGAATGAACTTGCTTCCGTGATAGCAGTCACAGGTGGGTGTGAGGTTGAATGCGAGTGCTGGCGCGGCTTCCGCCCGTGGGCGGTGCCAGCCTCAGGCTGTCGAAGCCTCGCCGTCGGTCAGCGCACCCCAGCATCTGTCCGCGGAGGTGAATCCGCGAGACGCCCGAAGCTTAAGCGCACTCCAACCTAGTTCAGCTCAGCGATCTGTGAATCCAGACCGGCGAGCGTGCGCCGCAGTAACTCCGAGTAGCGTTCGCTGCCGCTGATCTCCAACTCCTGCAGAATGCGCTTCCGCGAAAGCAGCAAATCGCTTCTCTTGAGAGTCGCTTGCCGCTCTGCAGGGGAGTAGGAATGTTCTTGGTTTGTTGAGTCTTCGGAATCGGATTCTTCGATTTGAGCTTCTACAGATTTACTTTCCCAACCACGCGCCATGCATCCATTATAACTCCGCAAGCATCGCTCCAATACGTGAAAAGCAGGCGAATACTCCCAATGTGGTACATGCCGCTCCTTGCTATTTTCCAGGGCCAACGCGCGTGGGATCGTGCCCGCGTCACATCCTGCGGAGTAAAATCGTCACAGCCATGGCTGATTTGTTCGCACCTTCGAAGCCGCAAGCGCAAGAGCGCAACCGGACGCCCTTCGTTATCGGACTGGCAGCAGTCATCGTTGTGCTCGGCATCATCATCGTTCTGACGCGCAGCCAAACCGGCACCGGTCCGCAGCCAAACGCCTATGCAGCCAAGCTGCAAATCTCGAACCCCAAACTCAGCGCAGCGGAGAATTATGTCGGCGGAACGGTGACCTATCTCGACCTAAACATTGCCAACACCGGCGACCAGGCGCTGACCGGCGCCGACATGAAGCTGACTTTCAAGAACTCCATGGACCAGGTGGTGCAGACGGAGACGATTCCGTTGCATGTTCTGGTGGAGAACCAGATGGGCGGCTATCCCGACCTGGTTGATCTGGGCCGCTTCCCAATTGGACCAGGCCAGAACAAGACCGTCCGCATGACGCTGGAGCACATCTCAGCCGACTGGAACCAAAGCTACCCTGAAATGCAGTTGGTGAACTTGAAGCTGAAGGGATAAGCGGGTTTAGGCGCCGATGGGAAGCTCACTTCAAAACCCGTCCCACAGCAAAACCATCGTCGCCGACCCTGCTAAGCTGATTTCATGTCGAGACTCTGGATCGCCATGCTTCTCGCATCGTCTCTCCTTTGCATTGCGCCACTAGCAGCCCAGAGCGCGAAGCCGAAATCCAAGACGCAATCAACGGCCAACACGCCCGGTGTTACCACCATCACCTCGTTCGACAAAGACCACACTGTGATTGGCTGGCTGGAGATCGTTCCCTTCGAGAGCAAGATTTTTCACAACCAGCGAATGTTGCGCGTGCTGGTGCCGGCAAACTATTTTTCGCCGCACAACGCGCACCGCAGCTATCCAGTGCTGTATTTGCAGGATGGCCAGAACCTGTTTGACGAGACGACCAGCCCTAAGGGCGAATGGCACGTCGACGAAACGGTGGAACACCTGGTCGGCGGCTTCAAAATTCCACCAATGTTCGTGGTTGGCATCGACAATGGCGGCGAAACGCGGAGCTCCGAATATCTTCCCTATCCCGATCCGCTCAATAGCAAAGACGGCGCTGCTGACGAGAAGAACCTTCGCGGCAAAGAGTACGCACGCTTTCTCACCACGGAAGTTATTCCATTCATCGAGAAGCGATACCGCATCGCGCGAGGTGCGATGAATACGGGCGTTGGCGGCTCGTCCTATGGCGGCGACATTGCGCTCTACACGGCGCTGGAGAACCCCGCCGTCTTCGGACACGTGCTGGTGGAAAGCCCGGAGTTGTGGATCGGCAAGGGCCAGTTGATGAAGGACGCAGAAAAAGCCAAGGAACTTCCGCGCAAGATGTATATCGGTATCGGCACCACCGAGGCCGGCGAACCCACGCGCAGCACCGATATCGTGAATCAGGTGCGCGACCTGGAAGCTATTCTTGTGAAGAGGGGCATGGGCGCGGGACGGCTAAGGGTCGCGATCGAAGAAGGCGGACAACATGATGAAGCGGCCTGGTCGCGGCGCCTGCCCGACGCGCTGCTGTTTCTCTACGGACAGTGAGGGCGGACGATCAGCGCAAGAAAGGCGCGGAACACGTGGTTCCACGCCGATACCTGTTCTCGACGACGACTGCGTCTCCAACGATTTGGTTACGCCGTCACGTATTTCCCCATTTCCAGCACGCGGCTGGCGATGCTCTCTTGTAGCGCGATCACGTTGACGGGCTCGTGCTTGGCCAGGCGGCGGACGATTGCCATCTGGGTGCGCAACATGTCGCCCTCGGCCACGGCAGCAACAACTTTCTTCGCGGCGGCTTCCAAATGAGCAAACGCGCCTTCCAGATATACCTGCGTCATCGCGACAACCAGCGACGCCTTCTCTTCGCCTTGCGCTTCGGCGTACTTGCGCGCGCGCAATAGCGCCGAGTCCATGGCGAACGCCTCGATCACCATGTCGGCGATGGCGCCCATGATCTCCTGCTGATCGGCCAGCTTCTGCATGTACTTCTGCGAAGCTGCTCCAGCGACGAGCATGGTCAGCTTTTTGGCGTTATCCACCAGCTTGCGGTCAGCCGCGAGCACGCCTTCCAGTTCCTCGCCCGACGGCCCAGCCATGACTTCGTCCATGACCTTCTTGATGGCCGGCAGCAGCGCGAGTTGTCCGCTCATGGCACGCTTCAGCAGCCATCCAGTAATAATGAGGCGGTTGATTTCGTTGGTACCTTCGAAGATGCGATTGACGCGCGAGTCGCGATAGGCGCGCTCGGCGGGATACTCCTCGACAAAGCCGTAGCCGCCATAGATCTGCACCGTCTCGTCAACCACCATGTCGAGCATCTCCGAGCCCCAGACTTTAATGATGGAGCACTCGACCGCGTATTCCTCGATCGACTTGCGGATAGTCTCGGGATTCTTGTCGATGTCGGCCAGCGCGGTGTCCATCATGCCGACGGTGCGATAGACCATCGCCTCGCCGGTGTAAATGCCGACTGCCATCTGCGCCAGCTTTTCGCGGATCAGTCCGAAACTAGCGATGCTCTTGCTGAACGCCTTGCGGTCTTTCGCGTAAGCAATCGCATTCTGCAACGACGTGCGCGCTCCACCGACGCAGCCCGCGCCCAGCTTGAAGCGGCCGACGTTCAGGATGTTGAAGGCGATGATGTGTCCTTTGCCGATTTCGCCGAGCACGTTCTCCGCCGGCACTTGGCAGTCATTGAGGATAAGCGGCGCAGTTGACGAGCCGCGTATGCCCATCTTTTTTTCTTCCGCGCCAACGGAGAAGCCGGGAAAATCTTTCTCGATGAGGAACGCGGTGAACTTCTCGCCGTCGACTTTGGCGAAGACGGTAAACAGGTCGGCGAAATGTGCGTTGGTGATCCACATCTTCTCGCCGTTCAGGATGTAGTGTTTGCCGTCGGGCGAGAGTACGGCCTTGGTGCGGCAGTTCAGGGCATCGGAGCCGCTGGTGCCTTCCGAGAGCGCGTAGGCGCCGATCATCTCGGCCGAAGCGAGCCTGGGCAGATATTTCTTCTTCTGCTCTTCGGTACCGAAGAAGACGATGGGCAGCGTGCCGATGCCAGCGTGTCCGCCCATGGAGACGACGAAGCTGCCGCATTTGGCCATGCGGTCGGCAACGATGGCTGATGACACCTTATCCATGTCGGAACCACCGTATTCCGCGGGCACATCGGCGTTGGTCAGTCCCATGTCGCCGGCTTTCTTCAGCAGATCGCGAGTGACCTGCCACTCCTTGTGCTCGATCTTTTCGACCGCGGGGAGAACTTCGTTGGTCGCGAACTCGTCGGCCAGCTTGGCGACCATCTGCTGATCTTCATTGAAGTCTTCTGGGGTAAATACGTTGTCGAGTTGGTGATCTTCGAGCAGAAAGCTTCCACCCGTGGTCTTGGTTCTGGGAGCTGCCGTTGTTGTGGCCATGGATCCTTCCTTACCTAGAATCTTATTCACCACGGAGGCACTGAGAGCACGGAGTTTTTGGGGCCAGAATGAAAGAGCATGACGATCATTTTCCTTTGCCCAAATGTCTCGCTCTACCACAGCCTCTTAAAGAAATTCCTCCGTGCTCTCCGTGCCTCCGTGGTGAATCGCTTTTACTGCAAATTTTCGAAAATTCCTGCGGCGCCCATGCCGCCGCCGACGCACATGGTCACCAGACCATAACGGCCGTTGCGGCGCTTCAGTTCGCGGATTATGGTTGCTGTCAGCTTGGTGCCGGTGCATCCCAGAGGATGTCCCAGCGCGATGGCGCCGCCATTGACGTTGATGCGCGAAGGATCGAGCTTCGCTTCCTGAATCACCGCCAGCGACTGCGCCGCGAAGGCTTCGTTTAACTCGATCACGTCGATGTCGTCGAGCTTGAGTCCGGCCATCTTTAGAGCTTTTGGAATCGCGAAAACGGGACCGATTCCCATCTCTTCCGGCAGATAGCCGGCTGTAGCAAAGGCGACGTAACGGGCCAACGGCTTCAGTCCGAGAGCCTTCGCACGCTCAGCGGACATGACGATTGCGGCCGCAGCGCCATCGGACATTTGCGATGAGTTGCCTGCGGTCACTGTGCCCTTCGCGTGGAACGCGGCCTTGAGAGCGAGCAACGCTTCCAGCGAGGTGTCGGCGCGCGGGCCTTCGTCCATCTTGAAGACGATGTCGGTGCGCTTGGGTTTGCTGCCGTTGGGCGTGGTAAAGCTGACTGGCACGGGAACGAGTTCGTCGTCGAATTTGCCCGCCTGGATCGCGGCGATAGCCTTTTGGTGGCTGGCGACGGAGAATTCGTCCTGCATCTCACGCGTGATGTTAAAGCGCTTGGCGACGCGCTCCGCAGTCAGTCCCATCGACAGATACGCGTTGGGATAATTTGAAATCAGCCAAGGATTGGCGGAGACCTTGTTGCCGCCCATCGGGATCATGGTCATGGACTCGACACCGCCGGCGAGGATGGTTTCCGCGCCTCCGGCCATGATGCGCTCGGCCGCCATGGCAATCGACTGCAAGCCCGACGAGCAGAAGCGATTGATGGTCATTGCCGAAATCTCGACCGGCAGACCCGCGCGCAGCGACGCGATGCGCGCGACGTTCATGCCCTGCTCGGCTTCCGGCATGGCGCAGCCGAGAATCACGTCCTCGATTTCTTTGGGATCGAGCTGAGGGACACGCTCGAGCGCGCCCTTGATGGCGGTCGCGGCCAGATCGTCGGGACGAGTCGCCCGCAGAGTTCCCTTGTAAGCCTTGCCGACCGGCGTCCGGACGGCGGATACGATTACTACGTCGCGCATGATTAACCCCAGCAATTAGCAGCTAGCAATTAGCAAAATCAAAACCAGTGTCATCCTGATGGAGTCATTCGCCGGGCTTTGCAGCCCGAGCGGAAGGACCCTTGTTACCGTCGCAACGCGCTAATACATGTATCCAACGCGCGTCCACCCAGCGTTGAAACGCTGGGCGACATGTGCCGTCCCTACGGGACTCGGATCTTTTTATCCGCATACCCAGGACTCCGCTGCGGCTGCGTCCTGGGCTATCATCTTCGCCGTCCCGCGCGCGGGACTCGGGCATAACCTCCACCAACAGAAGTTACCCTTCCCAATGCAGTAGCTCTACAAGGCGTACGCCCCTGGCCGTTATCGCGAATCCTGGTTCCCATGGCAGCCTGACCTGAGGCTGGTTAAGCTGGATCGCCAATCCAAAGCCAGTCAACCGGGAGGCTCTGCTGTAGAACTCGTGTCTAGAGTGCCCTCCTTTGGCGACTTCCCGCAGCAGTCCAGGCACCGTCTCTTGCAGTCGATCGTATCGAGGGTCATCGGACGTCGGCTTCGCCTGTTTCACCAGTCTTGATTGGAATCGAAAAAGCAGCCGTAGTACTTCGACATCGGAGTCGGTGAGCTGGTTCAGGTCTCTGATTAATGCAGAGGCCTCGTCCCATACTGGATTTGTTGAAGCCAACTCCCCGCCGAAGATCCTCCCAAAGTCGGAGGCTCTCTCGACCGTCAATGACTGCGCCGCCTCTGCAATCCCCCTCGTGAACGCCAGTCTACATTTTTCGTCTTGGAATCTGGCCGTGATCCCCTCCACGTCCTGTGAGAGATCGCGCACGCTCTCCTCCAGTCCCTTCTGATATGCTTCCACTCGCTGCCGGAAGTCTTCGAATGCCCGAAACTGCTGGATTGCGTCGAATGGAGCGATGAATGAACCTAGAACCGGAATGGCCGCGGACAAGCGCAAGACAATGTCCAGCACCGTGGGTTTGCCGGCATTTGCGTACTGTTGCTCAATCTGATCGAACTTGTCATCGATCGCCATGGGTTAATTTCGCAGCGTTTTTCCCGTCTTCAGCGTGTACTGGATGCGCTCCTGCGTCTTCTTCTCGCCGCAGAGCGACTTGAAGGCCTCGCGCTCCAGGTCGAGCAGATACTGCTCGCTCACCAGCGTGCCCGGATTCAGCGCGCCGCCGCACAGCACCTCGGCCACTTTGTTGCCGATCTTCACCTCGTGATCGGTAATGAACTCGCCTTCGTGCATGATATGCACGCCTAGCTTCAGCGTCGCCAAAATGCTTTCGCCCGGCGCGGGAATGTCGTTGCGCGGCACCGGCGCGCGATAGCCTTCATGCACCAGTTCCAGCGCGCGTTCCTTCGCGTCGGTCAGCACTCGCTCCCGATTCATAGTGATGTCGTCGCCGGTGGAAAGGAATCCGAGATTGCGCGCTTCGAAGGCGGACGTGGAGACCTTCGCCATCGCGACCGTTTCGAACGCCTGCTTCATAGCTTCCATCATCTCGACACTTTCGCCGCGGCCGGCAGGCCGGATATGAGTGGCCTTGTCGATGGCGCGCAGCGTCATCTCCTTGCAGCCTCCGCCGCCGGGCAGCAGGCCAACGCCGACCTCGACCAGTCCGGCATAGAGTTCCGCGTGCGGCTGCCGAGCGGCAGCGTGAAGCGTGATCTCCGTGCCCCCGCCTAGGGTCATGCCGAAGGGCGCGACCACCACCGGCTTGGAAGAGAACTTGATGGCCTGCGTCATGCCCTGGAACTGGCGGACGGCGAGATCGACTTCGTCCCACTCTTCTTCCTGGACGGCCATCAGCAGCATCATGATGTTGGCGCCGACGGAGAAGTTCGCGGCGTCGTTGGTGATAACGAAGGCATCGAAGTTGTCGCCGGCACCGCCCGGCTTCAGGGTCTGGGTGATCATCTGGACGATGTCGCCGCCTAGCGAGTTCATCTTGGAATGGAACTCGATGCAGCCGACGCCATCGCCAATGTCGACCAGCGACGCGCCTGCATTCTTCTTGACGACAAGGCCGGATTTCTTCGCGACTGCGACCGACCACACACCTTGCGGAACCTTTTCAGAGTGATAGTTACCGCTGCACACGTCGAAGAAGGCGCGACCGCTGGGAGCTTTGGGATCGTCGGCATACCACTTGTCGTGACCCGAGACCAGAAGCTTTTCGACTTTGGGCGAGACCGGCTTGCCTTCGACCTGCATGCGCTTCACGGTTTTCGCGACGCCGGCGGCGTCCCACAACTCGAACGGGCCCATCTCCCAGTTGAAGCCGAGCTTCATGGCGCGATCGATTTCGACCACCGAGTCGGAGATCTCGCCAATGCGGTTGGCGGCGTAGGTCCACAAATCGGACAAAGCCGACCATAGAAAGATGCTGGCTTTGTCCTTCGACGGCGCCAGCAGCATCTTGAGGCGCTCGGGTAAGTCGTCGACCGTCTTCGCCATCTCCAGCGACGGGAACTTGGGCCGCTGGGATGGACGATATTCCATCGTCTTCCAGTCGAGCGCGAAAATTTCGGTCTTGCCATCTTTCTTGTTCTTGCGATAGAAGCCGCCCTTGGTTTTGTCGCCTAGCCACTTGCGCTCCAGCATCTGGAGGAAGAAGCTGGGCAGCGCAAGATCGCTGCGCTCGTCGCGAATGTTGGTGGTCGCGTTGCGCACGACGTGTCCCAGGATGTCGAGGCCGACGAGATCGGTGAGGCGAAACGTCGCCATCTTGGGCCAGCCAACGGCGGTTCCTGTCAGCGCGTCCACTTCCTCGACGCTGAGGTCCATCTCCATCATCAGGCGCATGACGTTCAGCGCGGAAAACGTTCCGATGCGATTGGCGATGAAGTTGGGCGTGTCTTTCGCATGAACCACGCCCTTGCCCATGTGTAGGTCGCAGAAGTGCGCGATGGTCTCCATGGCGGCGGGATCGGCGTCGGGAGTGGGGACCAGCTCCAGCAGGCGCATGTAGCGCGGCGGATTGAAGAAGTGAGTGCCAAACCAATAGCGCCGGAAATCGTCGGAAAAGCCTTCAACGATTTTGCCCACCGGCAGCCCGCTGGTGTTGGTGGTGATGATCGTCCCCGGCTTACGAATCGCTTCAATCTTGCGCAACAAGCTGCGCTTGATTTCCAGATCTTCGACGACAGCCTCGATGATCCAGTCGACGTCAGCCAGCTTCTGGAGATCGTCTTCGAAGTTCCCGATGGTCACCAGACGCGCGAGCGAAGGTTCGAAGAAGGCGGCAGGCTTGGACTTAACTGCGGCTTCCAGACCGGCGGCGGCAATCTTGTTGCGCGCCGGGCCGTCAGCATCGGGCGGGACGATGTCGAGGAGATACGAGGGAACACCGGCGTTGGCCAGGTGCGCGGAGATGCGAGCACCCATAGTGCCCGCGCCCAGAACGGCAACTTTCTCAATCCGTCTTAGCATGAGATCTAGATGACTCCGGCTCAATCAACGTGAAGCGTTATTTCTCACTAGCGTTTTGATGTTTAGAAAAGACTTGCTTTGATATGATTTTGATTGAATGAATCGCAGAACGGCTGCGCATTTCTGCTGGGAAGGCCCTCAGCACAGCTCTCCTCATAAATCAACAACGGCATAATAAAGCGGCTCAAAATACAAGCAGCGCGCGCCGTAAGATGTGGGGTGAGGATGGCAACGACGCGCGCCGTATTAAGTTGAACTGATAGTAGTGAATGAATACTCATTCAGTCAAGGGAAATCGTATAAATCTTGTTCCCATATTGGGCCAAGAATGGGTCAGGAGATCAGTTTCGCGAGGAGAAAGGCTGCTCCGGCCGCAAGTCCCCCAATCACAATGGTTTGCGAAGCCGAACGCCCTGCACGAGCGCCCGTGAAGCGGCCCTTGATGTAGCCGAAAATTCCCAGGGCGATTAGAGTCAACACCACCGAACACAGCAGCGCCGTCCGCACTGAGTGCAACGCCATATAAGGTGAGAGTGGGATGATGCCTCCGGCGACGTACGATGCCGCGATGGTCGCCGCGCTCTGAACTGCACGCTTGGGATCAGGCTCCTCCAGATCCCAACTCGAAGCGCATCATGAAGTCGACCCATTCCTTGGGCTTGCGAGTCAGCGCCTCCACTACCGGGCCACTTGCTTCACGCGAGAGCCCGTAGTCGGCGAAGACCTTTTGCACTTCACGCGCCTCCTCGTCGGGAACGTCCTGAACTTCCTGCATTTCGCGTTGGCGCTCGCTGGCGTAGTGTTCGGCATCGCTCTTGGCGGCCAGATAGCCACCCAGCCCCATCGCTATCGATCCAGCGGCGATCTCGGCCAACCCGGCAACCACCACGATGCGGCTGTTGTCGACCGCGCCCGACAGCCCCGCGGCCAGGGCGAACGGCACCGTCAGCCCGTCGGACATTCCAATGACGACGTCGCGGACGACTTCACCGGCCGTAAAATGGTGCTCAATGTGAGGGGTCTGCGGCATGCTCTCCTACCTCGTTATGGGCAGTCACGTACTGTAACGCGCGCTCGGCGACTTCCTTCTCACCTTTGTAGCTAAGCAGCGCCGGCGCCTTGTCGAGCGGTATCCAGAAGGCGCGCTGTACCTCGATTCGCATCTCCGGCTTGATGTTTCCCAGCTTTCCCTCCCGGTAAAGCAACAGGTAGAAGCTTACGATTTTGAAGACGCGAGCGCGGTCTCCCCAGGTGCGAACGTAAACATACTTGATGTCGGCCAGTTTGCTGACAAGCTTAGCGCGAAGCCCGGTCTCTTCCTCGACTTCGCGCAGCGCGGTCTGGTCGGGCTGTTCGCCTTCGTCAATAGCGCCTTTGGGCAGAGCGATGATCGCGGGAGGAGCTTTCTTGTTCTGTCCCGTGGCTTTGGCCGCCGATTTTTGAGGACGCTCCACCTGGGGTTCGATGACGGCCACGAACCAGCGGCCACGCATTTTGCGCAGCACCACACCGCCAGCCGAGAACTCGCGCACCATGGGTCGACTCCGCAGGACTGGCTAGTTTCGCAGAGTCCGACGACGCTGACAACCGCGCGGCGAACCAACAAATGCCCGTAATGGGAAACAGGCTGCCTTCCTGTCAATCCAGCAAGCTAACCGCACCGAATACGGCGCTGAGTCACGTTTCCCTCGTACCCTCTATGATGTAATCTGCTAAGTCTTGCGGTTTCCGAAATCGCGCGTGTGCACTCTCCCGGAGGAGAACCTCATTGTTCCGTTCGGCCGTTGGTACCCTGTGCTTTCTATCGCTCCTGCCTTTGATCATGACCCAACAGAGTGCGTCGCCTCCGGGCCAGCAGCAAACGGTCAGCGCGCCATTCACCGCCCCTGTCAAGATCTTCGGATATCGCAACCCTGCCGCGGAACTGCAAGCGGAAAAAATCTTCCTCGCGGTTCCTGATCCGAAACTGGCGCGGCAGCACTTGCAGATTCTGACGGCTGCGCCGCACGTAGCCGGGTCGCCTGAGGACCGCCGCACCGCCGAATATGTGTTGCAGCAGTACACCGCTGCCGGACTCGACGCTTCCATCCAGCCATACAAAGTATGGATGGCTTTGCCGCTGGACATTCGCGTCGACGTGGTAGCGCCGGCGGGCGTGGTGATGCATGGGCCTTCGCCTGAGCGCGTCGGCGACGATATGTTTCAGAAAGACCCCAGGATTCTGCCGGCCTTCAACGAGTATTCTCCGTCGGGCGATGTGACCGCCGACGTGGTCTACGCGAATTACGGCCGGGCTGAGGACTTCAAAAAGCTCCAGGAGATGGGCGTCGATGTAAAGGGCAAAATCGTCATCGCTCGCTATGGCGAGGTTTTCCGGGGAGTCAAAGTGTTCCTGGCCGCGCAGCATGGAGCGGCGGCGGTCATCTTGTATTCCGATCCCTGGGACGATGGATATTACAAAGGCGACAAATATCCCAAAGGTCCCTGGCGTCCGGATACCGGGGTACAACGCGGATCAGTGCAGTACCTCTTCCGCTATCCGGGCGATCCCACAACGCCAGACATCGCTTCGGTGCCCGATCTGCCGGACAGCAAGCGCATCTCGCCCGAGCAGGCGACGAATCTGCCGAAGATTCCTGCGACGCCGTTGTCGTATGCGGACGCTACGCCGATCATGGCGAACCTCGGCGGCCCGGAATCGCCGCGCACCTGGCAGGGCGCGCTACCCTTCACCTATCACGTGGGACCTGGACCGGTGAGGGTGCATCTGGCGATCAAACAGAGTTTCCGCTTCACTACGATTTGGGACGTGATTGGAATAGTTCGCGGAACGCAGCTGCCAAACGAGTGGGTGGTCACGGGCAACCATCGCGACGCCTGGGTGTACGGGGCGGTGGATCCCAGCAGCGGGACGGCGGCGCAACTGGAAGCGGTTCACGGCATAGGAGAGCTGCTGAAAGCGGGATGGCGTCCCAAACGCACGCTGGTCTTCGCCAGTTGGGATGCCGAAGAAGAAGGGCTGATCGGCTCGACCGAGTACGCCGAGCAACACGCCAAAGATCTGTCACGAGCGGTTGCTTATTTCAATATGGACGTCGCGGTGTCCGGACCGGATTTTGCGGCATCGGCTGTGCCCAGCTTAAAGCAGTATCTGCGCGACGTAGCCAAATCGGTGCCCAGTCCCAAGGGCGGCAGTGTCTTTGACCAGTGGAAGGCGATGACCGCTGAGCATGATAAGGAAGGCAAGAACCGCACGGAAACATTAATGACGCCGTCTCCCACGCGACCGGCGGCCGGCGGAACTGCGGATACGCCCGTTGGCGACTTGGGAGGCGGCTCCGATTACACGCCGTTTCTGCAACATCTCGGCGTGCCCTCGGCGGACATCGGTTCCAAAGGCCCTTACGGCGTTTACCACTCTGCCTTTGACAACTTTGCCTGGTTCATCAAGTTCGGTGATCCGACGTTCGTCTACGAGCAACAAATGGCGCGCATTTACGGGCTGGAAGCCATACGAATGGCTTCGACGGACGTGCTGCCCTTGAACTACGAAGACTACGGGAAGGAAATCGCCGAGTACGTGAAAGCTGCCGAGGAGCGAGCCAAGGCGGCGTTCGGGGAACAGGCACCGTCGTTCGCCGATGCGATGAAAGCGGCCGAGCGGCTGCAACAGGCCGGCGCCGATCTGCTGAAGTTACAGGGGAAAGCGATCGGCGATCCCGGCGCGATGAACGTTGTACTCCGCAATGCCGAACGGGCTTTTCTCAGCGACGGGCTGCCGGATCGCCCGTGGTTCAAGCACGTAATCTATGCGCCGGGCGAGCACACGGGATACGCGGCCGCCGTGATTCCCGGCGTAAACGAGGCCATCGAGAACAACAATCTGACGCTTACGAAGCAGCAGCTGCAGATTCTGACCGGCGCACTGAACCGCGCGGCCGGTGGGCTGGAGTTGGCGAAGTAGGAGAGGCAGCAGTTTGCAATTAGCAATGGTTATTATCCCCTAGCGTCAAGTAAGCCGCCTATTTGGTAGTGGGCTACTTTGAAAACGACCAAAACATCCAGAGCGAAGCAGCAATCCAGACACCTCCTGCCAGCCGTATGAAAAACGGCCTCGCGTTGAATCGAGGCCCGTAAAGCCGCCGCTCAAACCTGAGTACACTGTTTGGAAACGAGAGCCACCACAGGCCGCATACTACAGAAAGGCCAAGCACTATGAAATGGCTCGCATCCATAGGAATCTACCGAGTCTTACCGCGCTCACTACTTGCCTATTTGACCGTTGCAATCGTCAATTTTGCGGTTCGGCTGAAGGTGGCAAACCACGGGCGCTCGCGATTCTTAAACTCGCGCAGTATTCTGGTTTTTAGGTTGATTATGGCGACCACCCATCCGTCATCGCTATCAGCGCTATTGTGCGCTGTGGATAGTATCGCCACCTCAGTTCTCTTGATTTCTTCGCGATGTAGGTTTTTCATCTCGTGATCTTTTGTCACGAGCAGCCACCCGTTCTTGTGACAGAATCGTATGACTTCTGGGTCTTCGACGTTGTGGCGCGTTTGACCGTGTTCATCCTTGAACCATTCAGGAAACCGCTGAACGGTAAAGCCAGCCGTTCGTAGGCGCACGGCTACGGACTCGGCAGAGAATCCTTCGTCGAGAAAAAGAACACACTCTTCACGCCGCTTTTTGACGTATGCCAATATGCGTTAGGGCTTGCTCGATAGTTTGCGATTCTAGGCCGTAATCAAATGCAATCTCATCGACAGTTCTGCCTGTTCGCTTCTGACCCAAAAGCGTGGTAACCGGAATCCTAGTACCAGCCACAACCAAACGACCGGACATAATATTCGGATTCATAGAGACGGGGCGGCTGGTGTGGTCGGTAGCTGCGAAGCGCCACGGAAATATAAAGTGTCCTGCCTCTATCCTCTCGGAGAACAGATTGGCCACTTCTTCCACAATCTGTTGCCCAGGTTCTCTCCCAAGCGATGTCACGGTTCGCGGTTTCCCAGATCGTGCTGGCTTGTCATAAACTAGATCACGCAAACACTCTTTAACGGCGTCCGCGCGTTGCAACGGATGCTGTGACCGAAACATCTTTCTGGCATTCTGCATCGAACGTCGGAGAAATTGGAATGAGAAATCAAACCGCTCTCGCAGTAGAAATACTCGGTAAGCCTCCTCGATGTCTCGATAGGAAAGCAAATGAACTTTACCCGTCCCGATTGCGAGCAGCAGGTTTCCTATCTGGCGCTGAAGGGCCTTAGGGTTCGTTTCCGACGCGGAATACCAACCTGAAGCCTTGAGGATTGGCTCATTCCCTTCGTACCAAGAAGCCAGCGTCCGTCGGGGAATAGCTAGAAATGCTGCTGCCTCTGGGATTGTGTAGGTTGGGAGCGTCCTGATGTCTTGTCCACGCTGCCGGACTGGTTTATTTCTAAGCACTTGTTTGCTGCACTCCCAAAACAATACGGCTGGTCGGCCTGACATTGTAACCCCTCCGCCGTGTGATACACTACGGCACAGAAGGGGTGATACGCTGATGAGCGGCCAAGCTGGAAGCGATCAACCCGACGCGAAAAGCCAGAAACTAGAACCGTCGCCAGAGGTTGCAGCTAAAATGCAGCCTCTTCGGAGAGCGGCGTTTGAGAGTCTACTGAAACGAGCGGCGAATCCGCACGGTCGCAAACGCGCTGCAAGAAGTCGTTGAAAATCAGATTGCCTTTGTCCCTCCGGTTGTACCTGAAAGAATACTCATCCAAATAAGTCTGCAAGTAGTTCTTTCCCACATTGTGGTACACGCCAGTAATGCCCCGCTTCACAAGGCTCCAGAATCCTTCAATCGTGTTCGTGTGAACGTCACCAAGAACATACACACCAGCACTGTGATTGATGCGCCGATGCTCGTATCCGGCGTTGTCCAGCCCGTTGTATGAAGCGTATTCATCGGTGAACACCACGGACTCAGGCAGGATGCGCTCTTTGGCGATTCCGTGCAGAGTAGCTTTCGTGGCATCTGTCGCGACGGTAGCATACGACGCGCCCAGTTCCGACTCCGCGCTCTACAACTCCCACTACGCATTGCTTGCTGGAGTCGCTAGGCGACGGACGCCCTTTCTTGCCCCCGCGCTTCCGTTTTGCTCCGAAGTAACTCTCATCCATCTCCACCGCCGACCCCTCCAGTTGCATGTCGGTTTCGGACAGCAACGCGCGAATCTGGCGGAACATCCGCCAAGCGGTTTTGTAGGTCACTCCGGTTTCACGTTGAATTTGCTTTGCTGAAATTCCGCAGCGAGTCGAGGCCATCAGATACATGGCATAGAGCCACAACCGCAATGACGTAGTGCTCTTCTCGAAGATCGTCCCAGCCATCGGAGAAATCATGCTTCCGCAGTAGTCGCAAGCGTAGGCCGGACGTCCCGTCGACGCGATGATGCTTTCGGTCGCGTTCGCACTTTTCACAGAACGCCACGCCGCTCGGAAAACGTTTTTCCTTGAGCGCATTCCAAACAAGCGTCATTGTCGGGAAATTGTGCGTTAAAATCATTGATTGTGAAGCGTAAGTGCCTTGGAATCGTCTGTCTGCGGTTCATCTTGCGACCTCTCAGACATTTTGCCATTTCTTCTACTTGATGTCAAGGGATAATTACCTTAGCAATTAGTAACTAGCAGTTAGCAGCTGCTCGGTCCTGATCCCTAATCCCCAGCCCCTGCGTCTTCTATAGCGGTTGAACTGGTGGTCGCCTGCCTTGCGGCTGCTCATCCATTGCCAGTGGGTGAGGTTGTCGCGGGTGAATCCGGGGCCGCCGAAGGTGGTCGGCCGCAGGAGGACAGGAATATTCTGCTCGCTCGCCAGCCGCTCCTGATCCGGCGGAACGACTTGTCCCGCTTCGACCGGCGAGATGGTCATGAACTTCTCATCCACCAGATCGGCGCGCGCCAGGGTGCCATACAATGTGGGACCTCCCTCGCACAGCAGGTGTTGCACTCCCAACTCTTCGCGCAGCTTGAAAATCGCCCGCGCCAGATCGAAGCTTTCCCCGTCGCCGGCGGCAAGGACTGCAACCTGCGGATGCCCACCCTGCGCTCGCAACCGTTCCGCGCCCGCGGGCGATGTAAGGATCGCCGCATCGACGACATTGCCGTCGAAAACCTTGAGTCGTGACAAGTCAAGATTGGCCGCGCTGGTAACAAAAATGTTCCGCTCGCGAGCCTTGCCGAGGTTGCGGCGCAATTCCTGCAATGCGGGATCGGCAACGCGAAAGACGATGCCGCGGCTCTCGGGACCGCGCTGGCGCTGTTCTTCGCGCAAAGTATTCATCCCCATGAGAATGCCGTCGGCGTGGGCGCGCAACAGGTCCATTAGCCAGCGATCGTCGCTCGACTGCGAGATCTCCCCGCCTGAAGAATATTTCCCCAGCAACGAGGTCATACCGTCGAGCGACTGAACGAAGTTGGTATAGATCCATGGCCGGTCACGCGGCACGGCAGGAAAACCGAGGTTGCCGTAGGGTGCGTAGGCCGGGTCGTCAATGGCGCTGGGCTCAGCGTGGTCGAACAGTACTTCGAAGCAGCGTCGGCTCGATCGCGTCCAGAGTGAACTCCTGCGGGATTCTACTCGACGTGCGGAAGGCCCCGCCCTAGCCAAAACAGCAGGTCCCCTTCGGCAAGCTCAGGGCAGGCTCTCGACTCCGCTACGCTTCGCTCGGGATGACAAGAACGGGGGCACTCCGGCCCTCGACTTCGCTACGCTCCGCAGAGATTCATTTTCCTCCGCTCAGAATTTCTCCCGACTGCGGATCGAGGATCAGCGGTTGACTCGGGCTGGGATGGCTGAAGTCGAAGGCGTTCAGGATCGACCCGGCTTCTGCGTCGAATGACTGGTCGCCAATCTGTCCCAGGCTCCAGTTGTCCTCGATAAAGCGAAGAATGGATGTCATGTCTTCCAGACTGTGATCGACGTAATTCTTTCTGGCGTACGGAGAGAGCACCAGGAAAGCCAGGCGCGGACCATAACCACAGCGGTCCTGATAGGCGCTGGCGGCGGAGTTTCCGCAAAGCTCGGGACCAAGCAAAGCGTCATTGTTGGGATCGCTGGACTGGTTGACGATGGGCGGCATGACGTGGTCGTACCAGCCGTCTGAATCGTCCCAAGTGATGAGGACAGCCATTTGCGGCCACTGCGGGGTCTTCTGTAACTGGTTGATGGTCTCGACCAGAAAAGTTTGCTCGGCCAGCGGACTGGAGGTGCTGGGATGTCCGTTCTCCGAGTGCGGAGGCTTAAGGAAGGTCACGGCGGGCATGTTGCCATTCTGCGCGGCAGCCCAGAAATCGCTGATGTCGTACTGATGATTGGCGCGGTCGGTTTGCCCAATCGTGCTGACACTGGTGGGCGGAAGGTGATGCGGGTTGGCGGTGGATGCGTAGTACTGAAAGGGTGCGTAGTGGGCGTCGTAGTCGGAACTGCAAATCGCTTTGCCATCGCTGATTCCGATTGGCGTCCAGTCGCCATAGAACCATCCCCAGGTAATACCTTTGGCGTTGAGCAGATCGCCGACGCTGGGGCCGCTCATAACGACGGTGGCGCCGGAGGAACAGTCGTCCCCAGTAGGATCGATGTTAGAGATGACCGAGCCATTGACGACTTTACCCGCGATGTTGGGCGGGGTTGCACCATGGGTCTGCCCGGCCAGCAAGTTCAGGTGCCCCATTACCGTGGTGCCGAATGTAGAGGCGAAGAAGTTGTCTTCCAGAGTGAAGTACTGGGCATAGTTCCACAGCGCGGTGACGGTGTTGCCATCGTAGTAGCCGAAATTGAGGTCCTGGAGACAGCCGCTACCCGGGGCGCTGAGCAGCGAGAACATGTCCATCAGGCCGCCGTGATAGGCCTTCTGTTCCTGGGTGTAGTAGTTAAGGTTGTCGCAGGTCATGTTTTGACTGCGGTCGAGGCGAAAGGGAGCGACATGGTTGGGATTGTTCTGCAGGATAGTGCGGTTGAATCCGTTGACCGACGGCGTGTTTGGCCGCGGATAGAAGGGCGGCTCGCCCGGAGGATTAGCGGCGTTGGGATAGGTGCCGAAATAGTGATCGAAGGAGATGTTCTCGTCGAAGATGACAACGACATACTTAATCGGCGTGGCTGTGGGCGGGGCTTGCTCGGTTGCGGCGGGAGTCGCCGCCGTAGCAGATGGTACGAGCCAGGCTGAGAGCGCGGTCATGACGAAGCATCGAAAGAAGTAGCGCATGGGACACCTTCCGGTAAAGATGGGCGTCATTCTCGCATAACTCGGGGGAGAAGGAATCAACACGAAGATGCCAGGTTACAGTCTGCTTCGCACGAACTCAATCAGCTCAGAGGTAACGTATTGCGGCGGTTTGATGCGGAACATCGGCTTGGCAGCTACCGGCTTCAGCGAGACGTTCTTCCAGGCGACCTCATCGGTTGCATCGTGCAGGATCACGGCGTCGGCGCGGTCGAGGAAGGTCTGGGCCGAGAGCTTGAAATCCTCGGTGGCGACGTCGAGCACGGTGAGGTACAGATCGGGTCGGAGAAAACGCATCACGCTATTGGATTCGAGGATGGCATTCTCGCCACTCGCCAGTTCTTTGCGGACCCGCGGCATGGCTTCGGCCAGCATGCCCTGGCGAGTACGGACCCACAGTGAGCGCGCCGCGCCCGCCACCAGGAAGCGCGAGCTGTCGCTCTCGCCGCTACGGTCGCGCTCTTCGGTGACCACCCAGGAGTGATCGTCGGTGGCACAATCGCACAGCTTGCCGTTGGCGGAGCAGATACCGTGGCCGTACTGCGTGATCTTCATCGCCGTCCAGTGAAATTCGGGCAAAGCAGCGATGAGGCCGGCGACGACGCTGGTTTTGCCTACGCTGCGAGAATGTCCACCGACCACGATGAGAGACATAAGAAGCTACGAGCTACGAGCCGCGAGCTAAGAGCAATTAGCACTTGGCAGTTAGCAATTAGCCAAACCTAAGAAGCGCCGGTTCCCTTCTTTCGCGCGAGGCGCGCGAGTGTACCCAACTCTTTCAGGAACTCCCGAACTGGACGCGCTGGTGTGCCCCACAACACCTGACCTTTACCGCGCAGCACTTTGTACGGCAAGACGCCGGCTTGCCCGCCCAGCATGGTTCCCGCTTCCACCTTGGCGTGATCGCCAATGCCCACCTGGCCGCCGATAACGCAGTCGTCGCCGATCTCTGAGCTGCCGGAGACGCCGGTCTGCGCCGCAATCACGACGTTCGCTCCAACCACATCGTTGTGCCCGATGTGCACCAGGTTGTCCAGCTTGGTCCCCGGACCGATCACAGTCTTGTCGAGCGCGCCGCGATCGATGGTGCAGTTGGCGCCGATCTCAACATAATCCCCGATCACCAGTTCGCCGACCTGAGGAAACTTTTGGTAACGGCCATAGATCTGGTCGCGCACAAAGCCGAAGCCATCGGAGCCAAGCACCGAGCCGGCATGCACAACTACGCGGCATCCCAGCGTTGTGCCTTGGTAGATGACGACACAGGGGTAGAGGTCGCAGTCATCTCCGAGCACCACACCTTCGCCGACACTGCAATTGGCGCCGACGTGCGAGCGCTCGCCGATTACGGCGTTGGCTTCGATCACAGCATGAGCGTCGACGGCAGCGGTGGCAGCGACTTGCGCCGACGCATGGACGACCGCGGTTGGATGCCAGCCGGGCGGATACTTCTTCGGGGGATGCAGCAGAGCGCCCGCCGCGCAAAACGCGAGGCGAGGATTGGCGGAGATCAGCAGCGGCTTGGTTGCGGACTCGGCGGCGGCGGACTCGGCGGCGATGACGGCGGTGGCGCCGGAAGCGAACGCTTCGGCAAGATCCTCTGCATCCTCGCTCTGCACGAATACCAGGTCGCCGGGCCGGGCTTGCGCAATGCTGGCCACTTTTGTGATTTCAATGCTGCCGTCGCCAATGAGGCGGGCACCGGTGAACTCCGCCAGGGCTTGCAGGGTGTGTGGCATAACGCTGTTATAGCAGGGCTGGGCACCAGAATGCCCTTTACACGCAATTGAGTTTACGGGACACTTCCTAAATGGAGCCTGTCTATTACATGTTGGTAGCGGTAGCAGCCGCAGTGGGCCTGTTTCTTTGGCTGTACCGGGAAGACCGCTAGTTTCTCGAAGGGCACCGCGACGGGTCGAAAATTCAGCAATGCCCACAAACCTCCGTTTCGCGCTTCTCTCGCTGGCAATGCTTGTCAACGCATCGGCGACAGTGCTTGTCGATGCATCGGCCCAGGAGGCAAGTACGCCCCCGCCCGCACAGCAGAGTCAACCAGGAAGTGACGCCGGAGCTCCTGCGACGGGCGGCGGAACTGACGCTGAGCCAGGAAATGTCTCCAAGCCTGCTTACCGCGTCGGCCGGGACGTTTTACCTCCGAAGGTCCTCTACGACCCCGATCCACCTTACAGCGAGGTCGCGCGCCGCGCAGGCTATCAGGCAACAGTTGTGCTGGGGCTGGTTGTGGGCACGGATGGGCGCGGTCACAGGATTCGCGTGCAGCACGGGGCCGGCATGGGACTCGACCAGCAAGCGCTGGAGACAGTGAAGCTGTGGCGATTTGAGCCCGCTACCAAAGATGGCCAGCCGGTTCCCGTCCTCATCAATATTGAAGTCAACTTCAGACTGAACGCGCATAGCACGGAGTCACCGTTGTCCTCGTTTGCCGAAGCAAACAAAAAGCCGCCTAATTTTCCCGGAGTAGATGTGGCGAAGTACCCTCTGGTGGTCCATATTGATGATGCAAACGGACTGCCGGTGGGCGATAGTTATGAAATTGTTGCCCAGACTACGATCGATCAGCGCGACGGGTAAGCAATCGCTGTCGATCTCTTGTAGCGGAAAGAAGGATCATTGTCCGTTCCTGGGAGCTGGGAACTATCCCGCCAAGTGGAAATCCGAGGGTCAGCAGCTCGAGATCCTGGGCCAGGAAAAGCGTGACGGCCCCTGGAAGAAAGCTGAATACACGGTCAGCCCGGACGCGCCGACAGGCCAGCCTTCGGCCAATCCGTAAGAAAGGTATGACTACCGCCTAAGTCGGGTGCCCCATCCTAGCCTTCTTTTGGCTAGGGTGGGGATTTTGATTCGCACGGTAAGACCCGACTGGGCCACCTGGGCCACGTAGACTAGGGCATCTAGTAATTGAAAATCTTGAATGACAAAATCGAGATCTTGGGTTAAAGTCTCATTTCCGTTTTGCAAGCCTAAAATAACGGACATTATGCGAGTAGTTATTCCTCGCCAAGTCGCGGCTGTCGACTGGCACTTGCCCGCCGAATGTACTGCGTCCCGGCTTGTTGCGAAAAGGGGTCATTCATGGCAAACACCGAAGGGCCAGCGCCAGAGCTTACTCGGGGTTTTTTCGATGAAGAACGGCAAAAGTTCGAGCAGGTCAAAGGCTTCCTAGATGCGAACGGCGAAGCCAGCGCACGAACTCGCAATTTCGTGGTCGCATTGATTGTCGCCAGCGTTCTTACCGGCGTTGGAATTCTCAATTCCTTGCAAAACTCGTGGATGATTGAACGAGTTAACCATTGGAGAAGCAGCGATAGTACGTACCTGATGAAGTATATCGGCGAGCCCCCGAAGCGCGACGACTACGTACAACGATGGAACGCCGCATATTTTCACGACATTGGGTGCTATCAGCAACAGCAAGCGATGGCGGGGCAACCGAGAAGCTTAGGCAACGTTTCTCCGTCTGAGGTCGATCCAAATCTTCCGCCTGGGTGCGTTTTTCAAGCGAATCCACCGGATCATGTGTCGTACCTTCGCCAGGCGAGCGATGAGTATGACAAGGCATTGGGCCTATACGCGGGACGCTACGATGCCTTTTGGCTCAGCGCCAGTCAAGGTCTCGTGGAGAATCGATTCTTCGTACATGTTCCTTTTTTTGGATTAAGTTTTGACGTGAACGACCTGGGAATGCTGGCGGGAGTTGGCTTGACTTCTACCCTGCTCTTGCTATGGTTTGCAACGGAAACCGAGCTAGAGAACCTGAAACTGTCATTCGCCGAGACAAAAAAACTGAAATGTTTTGGAGAGTTTTACCGGCTGGCGGCCATGCGCCAGGTCCTCACCATACCTCCGCTGCCGGACCGTGAAGCCGGTGCGCTTGAAATATGGTTGCCCAAGCCTATCAGCTTTCTGCCACTGGCTGTGTACTTGTGGTTATTCATTCATGATCTCGGCACGTACCGGATTGGCACGCAACTCAATACGCTTCGAATGAATATCTTCGTCGGCTCGGAGTTATTGTTCTTATGCGCGATTGCTGCCCTGGCGGTTCAATGTTTCAGGCTCGAACGAAGGATCGATACAACCTGGACCGATGGGTGGTGTTCGTACATTGCGGAGCACTTCAGGGTCACCGGGCAGGGGAAGTGGCTGAAACACGCGTCCGAGGCAGCTAAACGGCTAAGAGTACTTCCAAGCCAATTGGTGAAAAGTCTACCCGAATCGAGTTTCGGTAATTGTTTAATCGAGATGAAAGACGACATCCATACTTATAAATCCGGAGACAAGCTTCATCAGCTAGTTATTGACTTGCAGACTAATTCTGTCGTGTATACGTATTCCGGGCTCTAGATTTTCTAGTTTTTGAGAGTGCCGCATCCAAGCCGTGCTCCCCCGACGCCCGACGCGTTTGCGCTCTTTGGGGTGGAAGCCGCGTTTGCGAGTCCGTGACCTTCACCCGCAACGGCATCCCCATTCGCTCACGTTCCCCCCGCCAGTCCGACTCGATCTCCACCACCTTCTACACCCGTCGCGTGATGACGAAAGGGCGGGCCACTCGCCGCGACTTCAAAGGATGCGGTTGGCGGCCGCCGTCCCCGGAAGCTCGCGAGAAGAGTGCCGCCGGCTGAAGCCGGCTCGGAGTTTTTTGGAGGTGCGGTTGCGGCACGACTGAAGTCGTGCCCTGTTACAAAGCCTCCAAAGCGGACCTTTTCCGCCGGCGCCGCAGATCCCCTTCGGCAAGCTCAGGGCAGGCCCTCGACTCCGCTGCGTTGCGCTCGGGATGACAATATCAAAGAACGCAAAGGAAAAAAGCCGCTCGCCATGCGCGAGCCGATTCTAGATATGCCGGCGGCGTCCGCGGGCAGCGGGTGCCCAGGAAGAGTGTCGCCGGCTGAAGCCGGCTGGGGATCGTGGAACCAGGTTACCCAGGACTTCGTCCTGGGCTGAACTGAGTCGTCCCGCAGTCGCGGGACGGGAGTGTGCGGCGGAATACAGTCGCGACCTGCACGGTGGAATGCTGCCGCCGGCTGAAGCCGGCTCAGAATTGATGGGTCGGCTTACCCAGCACTCCGCCTGCGGCTCCGTGCTGGGCTAGATTGTTTCGCGCCTACGGCCCTCGAATTTCGGACTCCTGTTCCCGCTCGGCGAGGATCGTCGCGGGTAGTAGCGAACCACGGATCCCTCGACTCCGCTGTGCTGCGCTCGGGATGACAATATCAAAGAACGCAAAGGAAAAAAGCCGCTCGCCGTGCGCGAACTGATTTTAAATATGTTGGCGGCGACCCCGGGCAACGGTGCCAAGGAAGAGTGTCGCCGGCTGAAGCCGGCTCGGAATCCATATGACGCCATACCCAGGACTCACGTCCTGGGCTACTTTTGTTCCGCCCTGGCGGGCTCGGCGGTCGTGGCGCAAGCTTCCATGCGACTTGGAAGATCGACATAAGGAATGTTCCGCCGGCTGAAGCCGGCTCGGAGTTTTTTGGAGGTGCGGTTGCGGCACGACTGAAGTCGTGCCCTGTTACAAAGCCTCCAAAGCGGACCTTTTCCGCCGGCGCCGCAGATCCCCTTCGGCAAGCTCAGGGCAGGCCCTCGACTCCGCTGCGCTGCGCTCGGGATGACAATATCAAGGAACGCAAAGGAAAAAGCCGCTCGCCGTGCGCGAACCGATTTTAAAGATGCCGGCTCTGCAACGTTCCGATACCGCAGCACGTTCGTGGGTGCCATTTTGGGAATCGTGGTTACCTTCGTTTCCGGCTTCGCATTTTGTGGCCGGGCTGGGTGCCTTGCGGCGGATAGACTACAAGAGGCCGGAGCCAAGGCTTCGGCACCGGGTTTTCCCGGCCGCCCAGTAACGATGCAGTTACTGTGGCGACGTTCTTTGACAACAGGAGGAATGGTCAAGCGTACCCGTTTGCCAGCCTTTTTCCAGTGCTAAGTCATTGGGGCTCAAATTTTTACGTATAAGCCCAATGGGCTCAAATTTTTGCAGGGACTTTTGTGTGGAATCAATAATTTACAGGCAAGTTGGGGGGGAGGGTATCGTAACGAGTCAGTAATTGGCGGCGAACCGCACATCCTTCACCGACTAAGGTCATTTCGGGATGACTAACATGGGGCGGCCGGCAACGGCTCAACAGGCCGCGGAAAAAGCCCAGTGCCGCCGGCTGAACCCGGCTCGGGATTGATGGGGCCAGCCTACCCAGGACTTCGTCCTGGGCTGAACTGAGTCGTTCCGCAGCTGCGGGACGGGAGCGTGCAGATGAACACAGGCGCGAACTGCTCGCGCGAAGAGGTCGCCGGTTGAACAGGCCGCTGAAAAAGTCAAAAGCAGATCCCTCGTCGGCCTAAAGGCCTCCTCGTGATGACAAATCTAAGGGACTTGTGACGGCGCGCACCCTTCGGCCAGCTCAGGGCAGGCCCTAAAGGTGCGCCCCTTCAAGACTCGCCCGGAAACGACTTTTCCAGCGGCCTTGTGAAGCCGGCCCCATGTCATCCCACCCCTATTTACGCGGCTTCGCGTGAGCGGGTGGGGCGGAAGCCTTGGCTGCGCGGAGAGCGGCCAGGGCAGCCAGGTTCTTTCGCATCACGGCCAGCCGCTTGCGGCCTGCCTTTGATCCCTCCACCAGACGCTCGATATTGCTCATCCACTCGGGCAAGTTCATCTGGCGGCGGAAGTCGCGCAGGTAGGGCTGGATCTTGGCGTATTGGAAGTACATCTCCTGGCAGGTGTCATAGACCAGCTCGGGGGTGAGAGCGCGGTGGCGGACGAAGGCGGCGACCATGTCCCAATAGCCGTAGACCTGAAGCACGAAGCCACTATGGCGGCTGCCGGCACTGACGATCGCGATCAGCTCGCCGGCGGAGGTGGGCAGAAACTCTCCACCAACGTAGGAGCGGGCTTCGCGCATGACGGCCTCGCGCCGCACTTCGTAGAGCTGCAAGATGAGTTCGGCTTGCTGAATGGAAGTATCGAGAGTGGATTTAGTTTTCGCGTGCATGACGTCAGTTGCGCTCCTTGGTGGATGTCGTTTCTCCTGCGGCACCGACGTCGCCGCCTCAATACAACGGAGGCTGCCCCGGCGGCCGGGTCTTCCAGCGGCGATGGACCCAGAGCCATTGTTCGGGATAGCGGCGGACGTAGCTTTCGATGGCCGCGGTGAACTTGGCGGTGTTGGCCACGGCGTCGGCGTCGGCGTCGCCGGTGCGCACCAGGTCGATGGGGCGATCGAACTCGACGCGATACTTTCGCAGGACGGCGTCCCAGATGGTGAAGGCGGGAACCACGGTGGCTCCGGTGTGGAGCGCGATGCGCGCCAGGCCGCTGGCGGCACAGGCCGCGATGCCGAAGAAGTCCACGAAGACGCCTTGCGGCGGCGTCATGTTGGTGTCCATCAGGATGCCGACCGTCTCGTTGCGTCGCATGGCCGCGATCAGGCCGCGGGCGAATTCCTGCTTCGCGATCATGGTATTGCCATGCAGTCCGCGATAGCGGGCGACAAGGGCATCGACGTAGGGATTGTCCAGCGGCCGCACCACGATCTGCATGGGATGTCCCTGGAGCGCGTGAAAGAATGACCCGACCTCCCATCCCCCAAGATGGGCCGTCAGCAGGAGGACGCCTTTGCCGCGCTGCTGGGCAGCTTCGAAATTCTCGAAGCCCTGATACACCGCGATGGCCGCCGCGTTCTCCCGGGTATAACGCGGGAAGAGGCAGGCCTCGCCCAGCAGCCGTCCCAGCGACACATAAACGCCGCGCAGAATTTTGCGTCGCTCCGGCGCAGTCTTCTCCGGCAGCGCGATCTCCAGGTTGCGCCGCCCGACCCGCCGCAGCCGGGGATGCAGGTGATACACCAGCCCGCCAATCATGATGCCGACGCCGTGCGCCATGGGACGAGGCAGCAGCCCCATCAGGCGCACCAACAGCGCAACCGGCCAGTATTGCAACCTGTAACCCATCGGAGGATTCGGCTTCGACGGTAGCATCCGGCAAAAACGCGGTCAAACGGCGCCGTGAGTATTACGTATCCAGGAATTGTGCTACCCACATTTCCGCCGGGTGCCCCATCCGCTTCCCCTTCTTTTTGGGAGGATGGGCGCAGGGTTTCAAAGTGACCTGCGGGATCGCAACGGTGAGTTTATCGGGGCCCGCCCTGTCGCCAAAAGATGGGGCGCCCAAGGTTGAAGTAGTGAGTATGGTAACTATGGAAAAGGTGGCCACCTGCCGAGCTCGGATAGCTTTGCGTTCGCTTCCAGGCCCTTGTCTTTCAAATATTGTGGTTGCGAGCTAGCCAATCCCAGCCTTTTTCCAGCGCTTCGCACCCACGCTGAAGCGCTCTAAAACATAGCTGGATCAATAGCCTTGCCAATAGGCTAGAATCCTGACCATCTCGGCGCCTAGGAAACAATTCACAACTCAACCAGAAAGCGCACATAGTCTCACGGGAATGTTTGAAGCGGGTGGCCATCGCCTGCCAGCCTCTTAAGGCCGCAACTTCGTACAACAATCCGGAGGATGATTCTATGAACAAAGTAGCTCGGTTCTTTGCAATTTCCATAATCAGTGTTGCTTTTGCAACATTGTCCAGCGCATGGGCGCATACCACCTATACACAGGTCGACTACCCTGGCGCGGTTCTTACTGAAATCGCCGGCGGTCCCAACCTGGAAGGCACCAGCGTCGGCGCCTATACCCTTACAGCCGGAGGCGCTCTTCACGGTTTCTCGGTAAACGCGAAAGGTGCATTTACGCCTATCGACGTTCCGGGTGCGACCAACACTATCCCCAACTTCATTAACCTGGAAGGAGTTGTCGTGGGCAGCTACACCGACTCCGCCGGTACCAGCCACGGTTTCGTTCTAAATGGAGGAACCTATACTACCGTGGACTATCCAGATGAGCCGGGTAGCGAGCTCACTGGTATTAACGACCTGGGGGAACTATCAGGGGCCTACTGTAGTGATGCTGCGTGCGACACTTCCGCGACTTTTCACAGCTTCGTAAAGTCTCGCAGCGGCAAATTCACCACTTTCGATCCGCCCGGTGCGACCGGCAGCCTCGCCAGCACCGTGAGCTTGTTTGGCGTGGTGGTCGGTAGTTACGATACTACCGCGGAGCCAACATGTACTACCGTGTGTCAGGGATACGTGGTGTTCAATGGAAAGTACACCACCATTAATTACCCTGGCTCCAGCTTTACTTTTGCTGGCGGTGGTAACGTTTGGAATACGGTTGCTGGGATATACACCGATGCTTCTGGCAACGGGCACGGTTATTTGTGGAGCAATGGCAACTACACGTCGTTCGACTACCCTGGAGCCAGCTTCACTGAAGGCACGGGGATTAATGCACTTGGAGTTGTTGTTGGTCTCTTTACTGACTCCTCGGGCAATACGCACGGATTTGTCCGGACGCCGTAAACGACTGGCGGCCGCGTAACCCCGCTGGCAACTTGAGAGCACCCCCATCCAACTTTCCTTTTGGTTGGATGGGGATTTGGAATTTCCGTCGGGCCGCAGGAGTGTGGTTGGGTTTGTAATCACCACCGCCCAATCGCTGAGGAAAAACCCCTGCCCAATCAGACCCCGCTTTCCCTCCAACTAGCGCATACCGGCTGTCTTTAAGACCCAGGCTCAGGCGCGGCAACCGCAGGATGATAGCCTGGGCCATCCGCCACAACACACTCTTGCGATTGTTCTTGACACTGTAGCTTCTAAATAGGAACATCGCCGAAATCAGCATTAGCACAAGATCAAATGCAGGCAGTAGATACTGGCTCGTTCGTTTCTCCAGGATTGCGGATGACAAAATTCTGCGAAATTCCGGGCTGTGTACTTCCGTATATACACCAGATGGGAGAGAGGCCGTGACGACACGCAGCTTATCGAAGTTCTGCATCCTGTTTGCATTTTACGGCGCGATAGCCGTCGCCTCGCCTGCGCAAACCTTGACTACCCTGGTCAACTTCGCTTATACGAACGGGGCGGAGCCACTCTACGGATCCCTTGTCCCGGGCCCCGATGGCAATTTGTACGGAACCACAAATGGTGCAGGGGCACACAATGGTGGCATCGTCTTCAAGATGACGCCGGGCGGTACGCTGACGGTTCTGTACAGTTTTTGCGGCGGATCAAAGTGCACTGATGGCAACGCACCGGATACCGGGCTGGCGCTGGGCAGCGACGGCAACTTTTACGGCGTCACGACGGCGGGCGGCGCCAGCGGGGACGGGACGGTGTTCAAGATCACTCCCAGTGGCGACTTCACCTTGCTGCACACCTTCGCGGGAAGCGACGGCGCTGAACCCCAGGGCGCCCTGGTTTTGGCCAGCGACGGCAACTTCTATGGGACCACCACCTCGGGAGGCAGCCACGATTTTGGCACGCTTTACAGAATCAATTCCAGCGGCAGTTTCACCACCATCTACAATTTTTGTTCTTTAGGCGGCTGCGCTGACGGTAGCGGCCCTTTTGGCGGCCTGGTGCAAGGCGCTGACGGCTACTTGTACGGAACTACTACTGGCGGCGGCGCCCACTTTCTCTACGGCACGGTGTTTAAGATTGGCCTGAACGGTATGCTGACGACGCTGCACAGCTTCGCCGCGTCCGACGGCTCGTCGCCCAATGCGAAGCTGCTCCAGGCCAGCGATGGAAATCTCTATGGCACGACAACGTCAGGTGGCAACACCCAAGCCTGCAGCTTCGGTTGCGGCACAATCTTCAGGATCACCCCCGGCGGCAGCTTCACGTCGCTACACAACTTCGACGGCGCGGATGGCTCCTTCGTTGCTGCCGGTCTGATTCAAGCCAGCGATGGAAGCTTCTATGGGGTCGCGGGGCGGGGCGGCAGTAGTTGTGGTTGTGGAACGATCTTCAAAATCACTGCGGCCGGCACCCTAACTGTGCTGCACAACTTCGCGGGATTTCCCGCTGAGGGCTCTTTGCCAGTCGGCGGGCTGCTTGAGGCCAGCAACGGCAACTTTTACGGCACAACGGAATCTGGCGGCAGCACCGGCGATGGCTCCGTCTTCAGCCTGACGGGCTTTACCGCGACCGTCGTGACCAGTACTCCGAATCCCTCGGAAGTGGGACAGCCAGTCACTCTTACAGCTACGGTGAGTCCCTCCGGGCCGCCGGCGCCGACGGGAACAGTCGACTTCACCTCCAACGGCGCGGGTATCTCCGGTTGCAATGCAGTGCCGCTGAACTCGTCGATGGCGGTGTGCATGACTTCGTCCCTCGCTGTAGGAACCGATGCCATCGTGGCCATGTACTCCGGCGACTCGAATTACATGGGCAGCAGCGGCATGCTGACGCAGATCGTCAATCCCGTGCCTGCGGCATTGCAGTTTGTGCCGCTGACGCCGTGCCGCGTGGTGGATACGCGCAATGCCAAGGGGACCTTCGGCGGCCCGGCCATCACCGGCAATTCATCCCGCAGTTTCCCGCTCTCGCTCAGCGGCAATCCCTGCAACATTCCATCGACTGCCATCGCCTACTCGCTCAACGTCACCGTGGTACCTATAACCACCCTCGGCTATCTCACCATCTGGCCGAGCGGCGAAGGTCAGCCCACCGTGTCGACGCTGAACTCGCCGGACGGACGGGTCAAGGCCAACGCGGCGATCGTTCCCGCCGGCACGCCTTCGGGATCGGTCAGCGTCTACGTGACCGATACGACCAACGTCATCCTGGACATCGACGGCTACTTCGCCGCCAGCGGCAGTCTCGGCACGCTGGCGTTCTATACCGCTGACGCCGTGCCGCATCGTCGACACTCGTAACGGCAATGGAGGCATGCTGCAGGCGGGAGTGGAGCGTGATTACACGATCCCGGGAAATTGCGGCGTTCCCAGCAACGCGGCAGCCTATTCCTTCAACGTCACAGTACTCCCGGCCGCCGGCGGCCTGGACTATTTGACCGTGTGGCCCAAAGGTGAAAAGCAACCAGTGGTCTCCACCCTAAACGACAACACTGGTACTGTAGTTGCCAACGCGGCCATCGTGCCTGCGGGCAGCGAGAACGCCACCGCCTTCTACGCTCATAGCAACGCCACCAACCTGTTGCTTGATGTAGACGGCTACTTCGCGGCGCCGGGAGCAGGCGGGCTGTCACTGTATCCGCTGACGCCCTGTCGCGTGCTCGACACCCGTCACGTCGGCAACGGCCAGCCCTTCATGGGCATCTGGAATTCTCCCAACGGCGTCGATGTACTGACCAGTCAGTGCGCTCCTCCCAGCACAGCCAAGGGCTTCGTCTTTAATGCGACGGTGGTGCCGAGCGGCGCCATGCCTTACCTGACCTTGTGGCCGCACGGCGAGAGCCAGCCCACGGTCTCGACGCTGAATGCCTACGACGGCTTCATCACCTCCAACATGGCAATCGTGCCCACCAACGACGGCTCCATCGACGCCTACGCCGCCGGACTGACGCAACTGATCCTGGACATCTCCGGCTACTTCGCGCCGTAGAAATAGTTTTTCTGCCGGGTCCCCACTCATTCGCGGCTTTCGAATGAGTGGGGGCACAAAGTAACGTCTTTCCGCCCGCCACCCCTTTCATGGCTGCATCCTCACCACCTTCCGGCGGCGCTCGACTACCCGCATTGGCATCTTGTCTTGCGAAAAAAGAAAGCGCAGAATGTGAAAACTTCAACAATGCATTCTTAATTTCCGATAAGCCCCTTTGTCGGAAATTGCCGTTTTGGCTTCTGTCTTTGGCGACCCGTCGGGACACGACTTCGAAGTCCGTTCGTCGTACTTCGGCTCCAGAAACATGCAGACCCTGCTGCATAAGTGATCGTGGTACAGGACGATTCAAACTAACATCAAGGAGAAAGAATGAATAAGACACTGTTCAGGTTTGCAGGACTGTGTATGCTGGCGATGGCCGCTCTCTGGGCCGTGCCGGCCGTTGCGCAGATGGCGGAAGTCAAAGAAAAGCCACCAATGTACTCCTACGTGGGGTTTTGGAATGTCCCTCGCGCGCAGTGGGCGGAGATGGTCAAAGCTGACGAGGCCGACGCCCCTACTCTGGACAAGGCCATGGCCGGCGGAACCATCGTGGCCTATGGCAACGACGTCAATCTCGTTCACCAGCCCGATGGCCCCACCCACGACGACTGGTGGTCGTCAATGTCCATGGCCGGACTGCTGAATGTGCTCAACCAGTTCTATAGCAACGGCAGTTCCACTTCTCCGGTGCTGGAAAGTGCCACCAAGCATTGGGACAGTATTTACGTTAGCCGCTACTACAACTGGCATTCCGGATCGTGGAAGGGCGTGTACACCCACGGCGCGTCCTATAAGCTGAAGCCCGACGCTGATGACGATGCCGTAGAGATGCTCAGCAAGAACTTGCTGGTGCCGCTTTTGGAGAAGCAGCTCGCCAACGGCAACATTCACGAGTATGAAATCGATACCGAAGCGATCCATACCGAAGCGCCCGGCACCTTCTGGATTTTCTACATCGCCGCCAACGCAGAGGCCCTGGACAAGGTCAGCGCCGCCGTGCGCGATTCCCTGAAGGCGAATCCGCTGGGCGGGTCCGCATTTAATTCCGTGATCGACTTCACCGCTCACCGCGATTACCTGGCACGCACCAACGCTACC
>CAWIEG010000010.1:0-251181 GCA_963835125.1 uncultured Acidobacteriaceae bacterium
TACCTGTTGGTACTTGGGACAGTCGAAAAATGTCGAGACGAGGAGGTTGCCAGTTTGCTACTCCCATGGAGGTATGGTCGTGAGTTCGGCAGTAATAAACCATCGGCTGGAAACCGCTATAGTCAGTGATACGAATCAAGGGATAGTTGGTGGCCGACTGGTACTCATCACCGAAAGCGCCGCCCTGGGACATGCCATTGAACTGCAAACCTGAGATTTGATTCGTGTAGTTGTTGCCAATTTGAACAGGTTGGTTGTAGGAACAGGATCCGCCGCAGATCACCGGCGCCCAGGACGGATCGTAGTTCGGATTAGTAGGGGTATAGATTTCGAGATAACCGTTGCAGCAACCAAAATGAGGAATAAACAGGACCTGACCGGTTGGAAGCAACAGCATTTGCCCTTTGTTCGATGACAGGTTATTGGCATAAGGCGGGCCGGGAACCACAACTAGTTGGTTTGGAGGGTTGGAAGAACCGGGTGTCAACTCGAGGAACGTGGCAGGTGGTGTAGTTTCATCCTCGCTGGCCATCATCAGCACGTTGCCATTGGGCAGCAGCGCCGCTGGTCCGTCGTAAATCTCAAGTTGATTGCCACCGCTATCCAGCGGGAAATTCGGACCAGCGCTCCAAGGGCTTTGGTTCGTCGGCGGCGGCACCGTGGTAACGGGAGCGAGGATGGCAGTGTACTGATTAGCTCCGGCTTGGAAGACCGTGCCGTCTGGACGCAGAACAGCAGGGCCCATCTCGTTTGTGTTGTGGCGGAGCGACTGCGGCGTGGCTCCCAAGCAGTACCAAGTAAGAGTACTGGCATCGTACAACTCCGAGCTGTTATAGCTGTTGCAGACTTTTGTCGGCGTGTGGAAGGCATACGTATCCACCGTTAACACCAGCGGGTGACCTGCGGGAGTCAGAGAGTTGGGTAGCAGATTCCTCCCTTCTTCGCTGTTTCCATCGTGCTTCGTGCCGGTCGGGTCTGCTTGGATCCAGGCTCCTGTGTACGGCGGAGGAAGCAAAGCCTCTGCCCTTGATGTCGGGTTTCCGGACATATTGCTCACATAAGCATCATCACTTAGCATAAATGTTCCGTTTGGAAGCACAATGCCGCTGCCGCTGCCAATGGCGCACCAGGTGGTTCCATTTGTTCCGCACGTATCCCCGAAACTCGGTGGGGGCACGGAGGTCCAGCTATTGGCAACCGGATCGTAAATAGATCCGCAATTGGCGCAGGATGTTAAGAATTCTCCACCCTCGACAATGACGCGGCCATTGATTAGTACTGCAGCTGAGTAAATGTACGGCACATACCCGGGGGGCATCGGCATGGTCGCTTTCCACGTGCCGTTAGCATAGTTTCCATACTGGTCCGGGAATAGTCGCCACCAATTTCCGGAGTTGTCCTCTTGGACCATGACGGTACCGTCGGTTAGCAGCAAAGCCTGATCCGAGTCTCCACCGGGGAACTGAGCCACCACTTGCGTCCACGTGCCTCCGGTTACCTGTGCGCTGGCATAACTTGCCGCAGCCAACAGCGGAGTAGCGCTATGACGAGCGAACGCTTAGTCTTCGTGCTGTCTAACCACGTTGCGTTGCTGCCGGAGCTTGCTTGGTAGGGTGCGATTTGATTTAAGTCTCCTTTTCGGTCATGGGTGTTGTGGATCGAAATTCTGGGCGGTACCAGTAGGTTGTGAGTCTGGTAACCCCCGGTGTCTGCGTTCAACGTCCAAAGTCGCTTGATCTTATGTGGCGTGAGCACTAAGACGTCTGAGAAAAAAGCACGCCAGGCTCACAAAGGAAAGATTCGCGGCATGGCGCTGCAGAGAGCCAAGGACGACGAGAGCGGCGCTAGTTGAATTGGGGACTGGGGTAAGGCGTCCTTACTCTTGCTGATCCGCCGTTGGCGATTGGGCGGATGCCTCGCAGGAGTTCCCTGCCTGTTTTGCGCACAGCTTAAGATGCCGAACTACCCAAAGTCTGGACGGGAGCGCTCTCGTGCTTGGCCGAAGAAGCACTTACTTATTAAGGGATCAAGCATGCATCATGGCGCTGAAAGCGCAAGGATGTCAAGAACTTTCCAATTGAAAGCGCCCGCAAACAGAGTTGGCAACGGCAAGAATGCGGTATGAACTCCGGCCGCACCGTCTTTGCCCAACTGATCGAGCATCTGCCCCACAAGGAATTTAACAAGTGCGTGGACACCTATCGTGGGGACCGTTACGCGAAGCACTTCTCCTGCTGGGATCAATATCTGGCGATGGCCTTCGCCCAGCTCACCTATCGCGAGAGCCTGCGAGACATCGAGACCTGCCTAGGCGCGGTGGGTCGCAAGCTGTACCACATGGGATTCCGCACCAACGTGGCGCGTTCGACTCTAGCCGGTGCCAACGAATCACGCGACTGGCGCATCTATGCCTCCTTCGCGCAGACGCTGATTGCAACTGCACGCCGGTTATACGCCCGCGACCAATTGGGCGTCGATCTCGACCAGAGCCTCTATGCACTGGATTCAACGACCATTGATCTCTGCCTAGCGCTGTTTCCGTGGGCCCGGTTCCGACGGCGCAAGGCGGCGGTCAAGATGCACACTCTACTGGACCTGCGTGGCAATATTCCGGCGTTCGTTCACATCACCGACGGCAAGGTGCACGATGTGAACGTGCTGGATCAGATCGTGCCCGAGGCGGGCGCGTTCTACGTTATGGACCGTGGCTACATCGACTTCGAGCGGCTGTTCGTGCTGACGCTCAGCTCGGCTTTCTTCGTGGTGCGCACCAAGTCAAACGTGCTGCTCCAGCGTCGCTACTCGCATCCGGTAGAGAAGAGCACGGGCGTTTGCTCGGACCAGACCGTGATTCTGTCTTCCTTCGAGTCGGCCTCAGCGTACCCAGACGCGCTACGAAAGGTAAGCTACTGCGATGCTGAAAGCGGCAAGCGGCTAAATTTCCTGACCAACAACTTCACGCTTCCGGCGCCGACCATCGCCCAAATCTACAAACAGCGCTGGCAGGTGGAGTTGTTCTTCAAATGGATCAAACAGCACCTTCGGATCAAGGCTTTCTACGGCACCAGCGAGAACGCGGTGAAGACGCAAATCTGGATTGCGGTATCGGTGTATGTGCTGGTGGCGATCGTGCGCAAGCGTTTGGGTCTGGAGGCCACCTTGTACCAGATTCTACAGATTCTAAGCCTCACGCTTTTCGAGAAAGCGCCCATTTTATGCGCACTTCAGGGCATCGACCATGACGCCAATTTCACCGAAAGCGGCAACCAACTGATTCTTTTCGACTTTTAACCGGACAGCAGTGAAATGGCATAAACCCAACGTCTCCCCGCCCATGCGGCCCCGCTATAGACTGGCAAAGTAGAGGACCTTTTCGCTACTGATGTTTCCGTCGGCGTCCCGATTCACGTATCCAAGTTTCACAAGCAAGGCTGTGCTCTTCTCGTTTGGACTTTCGATGCCAAACTGTTCTGCGAGCCGATCAGCATACTTTTCTACCCAGAACCTCACGAACGCCGCTGCCAAGCCTTGCCGACGCTCCTCGGGGACAATATAAAGCTGCCGGAGAACGGCGCGACCATCGACTGTGTTCCACGCTAGGAAGCCCAAGTACTTGTGGCGAGCCGTGTCAAACAACAACTCGGCTTCGGCCTCACCCTTGCGAACAGAAAGAAACCGTTGGTCTTCGTGTTGTGCCATTACCCCAAGCACCCGGAGCACGAGGAAATCCTTTGCGCTGCGACAACGGACAATGACATGCCCATCGCCGTCCATCGGCCTCCCGCGCTGTTCCACAGGCAGGTTCCACTTGGCCCCTAGGATGGTCCTTGGGTCGAGAGCACCATTCCCGTAGTGGAACGCCACATAAGATTTGCACTTCGAACACATGTAACCGATGCCAGTGTCGTGGGAGGGAGTAAAGGAAACCTCCTCCCCACATCCCCCACAGGTCGCAATTGTCCTCCGCAGACGTGCCGTTCCAAAGCTGTCTGCGGGATGGTCTCGGTGGCACCCGAAGCACTCTGCAACCCCGTCGTGGCCGATAAGCACCTCTTGGCAATGCCCACATGTTGGACACCGATAGTATTCCACAATGCCAGTCTCACGTGAGTTCCAGCCTAGGAGATCATCATATGTTGTATCCACGACAACCCCCTCTCCAGCCCTATTGGACAGCAAAGACAGCAGGACAGCATATTATTACGCTCCATCTCCTAACCCACACTTACCACTTCCTCTCCCACATATACCGTGGACTCCTGTCCTTCCCGTCCTTCCTGTCCTATATCGTGAATCCCGAGGCGGCGTCTCACCGCATCTAGCTGCTTCTTTGATACTACGAATACCCGCATTCCTCTCTGCCTTTCAGTTCTTATCTTTTCCTTTGCGAGAGCCTTGGACAGCTTCTGTATGCTTATCTCCCTGCCAACGTCAGTGCTCACCAGCTCGGCTAATTCTGCTGGTAGGATCGTCTTGCGGCTGGCCAAAATAGGGAGAGCGGCCTCAACCAGCTCATTGCCATCCACACTGCCAACAGTGTCTTCTGCCGCAGCGTCCGGTGACGGAATGTTCTTTGCCGCCTCCGCTTCTGCTCCTCGGCTCCGATGTGACTTGGCTCCTGCAAACAGTGACACGGTCATCTGCGGTAACTGTGCCTTGTCGGACACATTGGCATGAAGCACCGCAAGCAAAGGAAGCCAAATGTCATCTGCCTGCCTGCCCACTTCCCCCACGCCCTCCGCAACTCTCTTCCGAAGCTCCCGATCGTAATAAGACGTCGCTACGGCTGGGGCGTTGCGAAGTGCCCACACAATGCACTCATTTCTCAGCGCCTCTTCCTCAGAATCATGCTTTGTGGGGTCATACATCTCAGCGTCGTGTTCCTTTGGGAGCTTCTCCATCCGTATGGTGATGGTTCTTTCCCTAGCTGCCTGTGGCAACTCCGACAGCCCTATTAGAACCCGTGGACAAAACACGTGATACTCTTCAATCACGTCGTAGTTGTTTGCCCTCGTCCTTGGCACCACTCCGCCGTTGCGATAGCCATTCAGCAAAATGCTCTCGATATTCTCAAATCTTCGTTTCCGCCCCTCTCCTGTCGCTTCGACTTCGTCCCATACCTGCACGCCCCTGCTTCGCTCCGCCATTCGAAACAGGTGAGCCTCGTTAGGAGCGGCCATAAACTCGCCCTTGAATGCCAGTCGAGCAATAGCTTGCCCCAAGACGGACTTGCCACACCCCGGACTCGCGGAGGTGATCCTGATATACGGGAATGCCTGAAAGACCGGATAGACATATGTCGCCAGAATCCACACGCTAACGGCATCGGCCATCCAGTCCTCTGGGAATGCCAGCAGCCGTCTAAGGTAACTGGCAATCTTCCCCGCCACTGCCTCTCCTGAAGCACCCTGTATATTCGTGCCTTGCCCTTCGAGAAACGTCTTAGCCGCAACTGTAGTGACTGGGCTGGTAAACTCGCGCCCCTTGGGACATATCGGTCGTCCCAGCTCCTTAGGGCTAACCCAACTGCCCTTGGATGATAGGATGGCACGCTTGCCGTTGGTATCGACTACACCCATTATCAACTGACCCTTGACCCAGTCGAGCGCCGGGTGTATAGGTGGCACTAGTTCAGCGATCTCATCCAAGTTAAGACGGTCGGAATATTCAATCTTGTTCATATACGATTTTTTCCTACCTTCATCCCCTTACGCGGTCGAAGCGACTCTCTCGGAGAGCGTCCACAGCGTTAGTTATGCTCCTTAAAATGCGAATGGACAGTGAGAGCAAAGCTCACTGTCCACAATTCCTTCGACTATGTTCTTAGACCTGCTCCTTAGCTATTGTCTCCGGCCTCCGTTCAGGCTGCTAATACGCGCGTATATATATAGAAAGCACACTTATCCGAGCTTCACGACTGCCACTTTTTGTGGCAACGGGGTGGAAAGTAGAAACCTATAGGTCATAGGTATAGATGCATTCTACGGTATAAAAGGATTCACATTTGGGGCTATTTTTCTTGGTCGCCAAGTATGGCCTTTCTGCCGCTGTTCCCAGCCCGGGGAGTTACTAAGAAAGCTGCTAGCCGCTGAGAACTTTGGATGCGTTCTGCCGTCTGGGTATGCGGTTTTTCACCCTTGCTTCTTCCCCCACCTCGCGTTTGCGGCATTCCTAGCAAACTCGATCCTCTGCTGAGGAGTTAGCTTTTTCATGCGCGCTCTTGCACTAGCCTTACCGCCCTTCCTTCCGAGATGCACCGCAGCCGGGTCCTTCCGCTTTTTTCCCATGCCCCGAATTGTATAATGCCGAACCGCTTGCGCATTAAGAAAAGATTTGTCTTGCATTATGCTAAGCGCTTGGGCATGATGGCGGCATCTCACAATTCGGAAGGCGAAAGGAGAACGATGTGAGCCTTTACAAACGAAAACAAACTTGGTGGACAGACTTCAGTGTGCGAGGACGGCGCTTTCGCGTGTCACTCGACACCTCCGATAAACAGCAAGCCACTCGGCTGGAGAGACTGCGAATTGCCGAAGCTCAAAACTCCGGAACACTTAGTTCTCTCGATTGCGCCGGAATCATTGTTGAAGATTCAGCAAAGATGTATCTCTCCGAACGAGCGGCTCTCGTGTCGGCATCCACAATCCGGCTTGAGAGAGATGCTCTGAAACCTGTCAGTCGGCACATCGGCTCTTTGTTCATTGGCCGAATCGTGCCGGAAACCCTCAGCTCTTACGTCCTTGCCCGAAAAACAGAGGGCATCGGTAACCGCACCATCAACATGGAAATTGGGGTTCTTCGGAAAATCCTCAAACGCTGGAAGCTCTGGAGTGCCCTTTCTGAGCACTACAGAGCTCTCCCTGAGCCCAAAGACATCGGGAGAGCGCTGAGCCCCTCCGAAGAGTCCCGGCTCTTTGCAGTCGCCAGCAGCAGACCCGAATGGACAGTTGCCTTTTGTGCCTCCCTCATTGCAGCCAACACGACCGCTGGAGGGTGTGAACTCAGGAATCTCCGACTCAAGGATATTGACGTTCCAACTCGTACGCTCTTCGTCAAAGTGGGGAAAAACCGCTTCCGGGTTAGGGCGATTCCTCTGAATCAGACTGCAACTTGGGCAGTCATGCGATTGCTGGAAAGGGCTGCACTTCTGGGCTCCGTGACACCTGAGCACTACCTACTACCGAAACGCATTTCTGGGGAACATCACGACCCATCCCAACCCGCCAGTCGGTGGGCATGGCGAACCGCTTGGCGGAAGCTCACAGCACAAGCAGGGCTCGAACGTCTACGCCCCCATGATCTCCGACATCACGCAATAACTAAACTCGCAGAATCGCAGGCGAGTGAACAAACAATCATGGCGATTGCCGGGCATGTCAGCAGAGAGATGCTAGAGCATTACAGCCACATTCGGCTGGAGGCGAAGCGAAAAGCGCTCGAATCGCTGGACAACGTCACATTCTTGGCACAAATCAAGATGGGAGCCATTACCGGAAAAGAACCGACGGAAGCGCAAGCTGCTGGCAGCGTTCCATTTGAATTGGTCGGGACGGGCAGATTTGAACTGCCGACCCCTCGCACCCCAAGCGAGTGCTCTACCAGGCTGAGCCACGTCCCGACTAAGTGAGGAGCCGATCCCTGTGGACCGGCGAGGTTTCGAGGTCAAGAATAGTTTATCACCCAGCGCCTTGGACAGCGGGCACCCTGGACTGTCTCCTACCGGTTGACCGCTTTGAGCGGCGGCGCGGCTTCGCTGCTGAGTGCGGGAAGCATGATCTCCAGCACCTTGCGGACGTCGTCGAAGTTGTAGTCGGCGCGGTAATCGGAGCGCTTCGCCACCACCTGGTCGCGCAGCAGTCCCTCGGTCATGCCCAGGACCGCGGATCGGACCGCGTCCAGATTGACGTCCGCACGAATGTGGCCTTGATCACGCATTTCGCTTAGCAAGCCGTGGACTGTTTCGGCGAACTGCTGCGAGCCCCGGCTCATCAGCACATCACGATTGTCTTTGCGGACGCGGCGGGACTCCAGGGCCATCAGTTCCTTCAGGTCGGAGTCGTTGTCCACCTCGATGACCATCGCCTGCAGTGTGCCCAGGAGGCGGTCGGCGGGGGACGCCGTGCGATGCAACGCCTGCACGCGTTCTATGATGCCAACCCAGCCGCGATCGAAGATGGCCAGCAGCAGTCCTTGTTTGCTGCCGAAATGCTTCATGAGTTGCGATTCGCTGGTGCCCGCCTCGCGGGCAATGGCCACGGTGCTGGTATTTTCGTATCCGTTGCGCGCGAACAAACGCTTTGCCGAGCGCAGGATGCGATCGTGCGAGGACACGGAAGGCATGGTCTCGACGGCGGCAGTATTAGGTGTAGTATCCGGCATAAGCTTTCCCGCCTGGTAGCAACCCAACGACTAGCGGGAAGTTGCGTAACATCCTGGAACAGCGCCCGGAAGTAGACACGCTCAGGCGGCGGAGCAGGACCTGCCTTAGTGACTGCTCCCGGTCTTGTGTGCCTGCGTACTAGCGCCTGCTTCCTTCATCACTTCGTCGAGCTTCTGATAGAGCTGGGTGATGTCGGTGACCTCGGTGATGGCAGCGCCATGCCCGGAGTCGTTGACGATGTAGATGGTCGGCGTGTGGTCGAGAGGAATGCGCCTGCCCACATCGCGGTCGGCCTGTACCTTGGCCGTCAAACTGCCGGAGGGATCGACCACGAAGGGCAGCACGACCTTGTGGTCTTCAGCCCATTTTTCGGTGACGCCGCGCAGGTTTTGCTTGGTGATGTAGTTCTGATTTTGAAAGATGTACAGGCGATACTCGTCGCCCAACTTCGCCGACAGGGTATCGAAATAGCAGGCATTTACCGCCGCGTCGAAGGACCAGGGATGCTGGGGCAAGGGAAAATCGTGCTGCACCAGCGGGATGCTGTACTTCTTGGCGGCCTCGTGTAGCAGCGGCGCGGCCTTGGCGCACTGGGGACACTCGAGGTCCTCAAAAACGATGATGGCGACCTTTGATCCCTTAGGAGGCCGCAGCATGGAGGTGTCGGCAGACCAGGTCAGAGTGCCGGCCAGCAGCAGAACCGCGGCCGAGGCGAAAGCCACGAGAGAAGAACGTTTCATTCAGAACTTTCCTTTTGCGCCGGAAGCAGGCCGGCTGGAACAGCAGGGAGACAGCACAAATATAGTAACGGATTCAGGGGGCGCGAGTCTCGCCGGAGGCTAGGGCACTGCGCCGATTTGCCAGGCATACTTCCTCCCAGCTTTGCCGCCGATGGAGTACGCTGGTCGAGCTATGCTGCCTACGCTTCCATTGGCCGGCCGGAAAATATCCGCTATTCTCACGTGCTTTTGTTGCCTGGCGCTGCCGCTGGGCGCGCAGACTCTGCCCACCCGACTGGCGACCCCGAAAGAAATTCGCGACATGCTGGTGCAGTTCGTCGACGTGCAGCATAAGGCGAGCGGCATTGTGGTGGGCGTTATCACCAAACACGGCCAGGAGGTGATCGGCTACGGCAAATTCGACAACGCCGATGATCGCTTGCCGGACGCCGAAACCATCTTCGAAATCGGCTCGGTCACAAAGGTATTTACCGCCTTGCTGCTGAGCGACATGGCGTTGCGTGGAGAGGTGAATCTCAATGACCCGGTCTCGAAGTATCTGCCCGCGACCGTACACGTGCCGGCGCGCAATGGCAAGCAGATCACGCTGCTGGACCTGGCGACGCATTACTCGGCCCTGCCGCGCATGCCAAACAACTACAACCCGCGATACAGCCCGGAGCAACTCTACGACTTCCTCTCGAATTACACCCTGACGCGCGATCCCGGAGCAAAGTATGAATACTCCAATCTGGGCGCTGGGCTGCTGGGACACGTGCTGGCTCTGCGGGCAGGTAGCGATTACGAAACGCTGCTGCGCGAGCGGATCACGGAGCCTCTGGGGATGAAGCACACGGCCATGCAGTTGAGCCCGGAGATGCAAACCAATCTTATTTCCGGCTTCAGCGGCGGAAATAAGGCACCCAGCATCGAGGTTTCGGCATTGAAGGGCGCGGGCGCAATTCGCTCGAACGTGGACGATATGCTGATCTTTCTGGCCGCCAACATGGGACTGATCGAGACTCCGCTGCGGCCGGCGATGAAGAAGATGTTAAGCGTCCGCAGAGCGGTGTCGCCGGGCGTTCAGATTGCCATGGGCTGGCACATTGCCAATGGTGTGGTGTGTCACAATGGCGGCACCAATGGCTATCACGCCTATGTCGGTTTCGAACCGCATCGCAAGACCGGCGTGGTCGTGCTCTCCAATTCCACTGAGGCCACCGACGACCTCGGCGTGCGAGTGCTGGACTATCCGATGACGGCGCCCGTCGAGCAGCAGGTGCGTCCACCCGAAATTGTTCATTGACAGCCGGCTGCGATCTGGCTTGTATACTGCGTGAGGTTCAGAGCGTTCTATGGCACTCTTGTTGCACAACACCACTGGTGAGTCGTGCTCCGCATAGGGCTCACGGGCGGGATCGCGTGCGGCAAGTCGACGGTCGGCGAGATGCTGGTCAGGCGCGGTGCTCATCTGCTGCAAGCCGACCTGCTGGCGCACCAACTGTATGCGCCGGGAGCCGCTGTGTATGACGAAGTGGTGCGCCATTTTGGCCGGGAGATTCTCAATGAAGATGGGACAATCAATCGCGCCAAATTGGCCGGAGCCGCTTTCCCCGCCCGCATTGGCGAACTGAATGCCATCGTGCATCCCGCCGTGATCAACGCCCAGAACGAGTGGATGACTGAGGTTGAGCGCAAGAATCCGCACGCGATCGCCGTGGTTGAAGCTGCGCTGATTATCGAAGCGGGAGCGGCCAAAGATTTCGACAAGATCATCGTCGTGACCTGCGATTTCGAGCGCCGGGTCGAGCGCTACGCGCAGCGCACCGGAATCCCGCTGGCCGCCGCGCTCTCCGAGGTCGAGCGGCGCAGTGCCGCCCAGCTGCCGGACGAGGAAAAAGTACGTCGTGCGGACTATGTGATCGAAAATTCCGGCGTGGTGGAGGAGACGGAGCGCCAGGTAGAACAGATCTGGAACACACTGCAAACTCTGGCCGGCGGTTGATGCGCACCGCCTGCGTCGCGGCGAGATGCGCGAAGCTCTTCCGTTTCGTTACACTTTAATCGGGGAGACGTCTATTTCCCGTCCAGAAACTCTTAGTTGATCGGACCATCATAAAGGCATGAGATTTGCACGACCGTTCATCCTGGGTGCGATTTTGGCCAGCGCATTTTACTGGCTTACCACCCACCACCACGGCACGAACTCCGTCGCCGACGTGATTTCGCGGCCAACCCACATTGAGATCAGCGAAGCTGCGGGCCCGGAGAAGCTTGATCCCGAAGAGCAAAACAACATCGAGGTCTATCGCCGGGTGATTCCTTCTGTGGTCAACATCACCACCCGGACAGTGGCTTATGACCTGTTCTTCGGACCGGTGCCGGAGGAGGGTCAGGGTTCCGGCTTCATCATCGATAAGGACGGTCACATCCTCACGAACTACCACGTTGTGGGAGATGCCAACCAGGTCGATGTCACGCTGCACAACAAGAAAAGTTATAAGGCGACAGTCATTGGACGCGATCGCGGACACGACCTTGCAGTGGTCCAGATCAAAGCACCTGAACTGGTGCCGGTGGTGCTCGGGGAGTCCAAGAACCTGCAGGTCGGCCAGAAGGTGTTCGCTATCGGAAATCCGTTCGGCCTTTCGGGGACCATGACGCGGGGGATCATCAGCTCGCTGCGGCCCATCCGGACGCCGCAAGGCGCTCTGATCGAAGAAGCCATCCAGACGGATGCCGCGATCAATCCCGGCAATTCCGGCGGCCCGCTGCTGAATGGACACGGCGAGGTAATCGGGATCAACAGCATGATCGCGACTGGCGGCTCGAATCAGAGCGCGGGCATCGGATTCGCTATCCCGATTAATACGGCGAAAGCCGTGCTGAGCGATCTGATCACGCTGGGCACGGTGCGGCGACCTTCGCTGGGCATCGTTTCGCTGCCCATTGGCCCGGAGATGGCGCAGGAGATGGGCCTGCCGGCGGATTACGGCGTGCTGATCGTGCGCGTGGTCCCGGGCGGCGCGGCTGACCGTGCCGGACTGAAAGGCGGCAATGAGCGCGCCTACCTGGGCGCAACCGCCATCATGATTGGCGGCGATCTGATTGTGGCCATCGACAGCGATGCGATTGGCGACCAGCAGGACCTGGCGAATGTGATGAACAAGCATCGCTCCGGCGACACGGTGAGCGTGACCTTTTATCGTGGGCGAAAGAAGATGAGCGTGCGGGTGGTGCTGGGCGAAGCGCGGGAACGGGCGTAGCCGGGCTCGCAATCTCAGACCTTACGTTGCCGGTGTCCTCGCCTGTCGGATATGATTCTTGGCTATGTATGACGAATTCCATGCTGTCGACCGCTGGACGGGCAAGCGAGTACATTGCCGCTATCAGGCGCTGATTGTCGCCATTGCGACGCGCCACGCTGACGCCGTCGACATCAAGTTCCTGGTGGACGACCGCCCGGTATGGATTGCGCTTCCTCATGTCGCATGGGTGGAATATAACCGGCAAACAGGAAAAGTCATCTCCGATCCCATGGCCGTGCAGATTGCCGGTCACTATTTGAAATGGGCGATTGAATCGGGTGAAGACAATGGCCGCGAGATGTACGCGCTGACAGTTGAAGAGACACTCGATCAGGTGAAAGCCGTGATGGACGAGGCTTTTCACGCGGTCGCACCCTGACATCCCACGCCGCCGTCGGATTCCAATACTTCAGGAGTTTCGAAATGGTGAAACTAGCTCTTCTGGTGCGGTTAGAAGCGAAACCTGGCAAAGAAGAGGAACTGGCCGCGTTCCTCAGCAGCGCGCTTCCCTTGGCGCAAGGCGAACCCGGAACGATCTCGTGGTTTGCCTTCAGGATCGGTTCCTCGACGTTCGGGATCTTCGACACCTTCGATGACGAAGCCGGACGGCAAGCGCATCTTTCGGGACCGATTGCCGCAGCGCTGATGGCAAAGGCGCCGGAACTGCTGGCCAAACCACCCGTCATCGAGAAGCTGGACCTGCTGGCGGGAAAACAGAAAGAGTAACGACAGCTAGAACGAAGACCGCACGTGCTGCTCGCCCAGCACGTTGCCGGACTTGTCGAACCAAACCACCAAATAGTGCGGCTGAAAGATGGAGTACCAGTAGCGATAGACGTACTCACTGGTGCATCCTGTGGGAACCGGGGTCAGGGAGCCGCATGGCCCATCGATGGTTGGCTCGCCGAGCAACTGGCCCACCACCTGATGGGAGTCGCCGATATTCACCTGAGCAGAATTCTTGCGCAGGTTGTCATCATGAATGTAGGCCCAGGTTGCGGCGGCGATCAGGGCAAGCGCCATGGCGATAAAGGAGAGGCGAGTCTGCATGGTTCAGTTGTCAGTGCCCAGTTGCCAGTAGTCAGTAAAGCATTGAAGCCGTCACGCGCAAAAGAGATTTACAAAGCGCGTGCTTATTGCTCTGGTTCCCCGGTGATGCCCTCTCAATCGAATTGAGCGCGATCGCGAAATTGGTTCCAGTTTCTAGAACTCAGAATAACGGTTCCTGGCTGCCGGCTGGTGCCGTCCCTACGGGACTCGGTTATTTTTTCATACCCTATCCAGGACTCCGTCCTGGGCTCAGCTGAGTCGTCCCGCACGGCGGGACGGGGGATCACTGGGTACTGACAACTGGGTACTGGCTACCTGCTACCAACCTCCTATAATCTAAAGTTTATGCCCTCATTTCCCCCGGTTGATGAGCAGCTTGCCTACCTGCACAAGGGCGCGGCGGAGATCATTCGCGAGAGCGACCTGCGCGAGCGGCTGGAAAAGTCGCGCGCGGCGGGCAGGCCGATGCGGGTGAAGGCAGGTTTCGATCCGACTGCGCCCGACCTGCACCTGGGCCACACCGTCCTCATGCGCAAGCTGAAACACTTTCAGGACATGGGCCACACGGTGATCTTCCTGATCGGCGACTTCACTGGGCTGATTGGCGATCCATCGGGGCGCTCGGCCACGCGGCCGCCGCTGTCGCGCCAGCAGATCGACGAGAACGCCGAGACCTACAAGACGCAGGTCTTCCGGATTCTGGACCGCGAGAAGACCGAGGTGCGCTTCAACAGCGAGTGGCTGGACAAGCTGGGCTACGAAGGCTTCATACGCTTGGCCGCGAAGTTTACCGTCTCGCAGATGCTGGAGCGTGAGGACTTCCACAAGCGCTTCATGGATGAAAAGCCCATCGCGATGCACGAGCTGCTCTATCCCATCGCGCAGGGCTATGACTCGGTGGCGCTGGAGGCTGACGTTGAGCTTGGCGGCACCGACCAGAAATTCAATCTGCTGATGGGCCGCGAGCTGCAACGCCACTACGGCCAGCCGCCGCAGATTGTGCTGACCACGCCGCTGCTGGAAGGCACCGACGGCGTGCAGAAGATGTCGAAGTCGTACGGCAATTACATTGGGATCACCGAAGCGCCGCAGGAGATGTTCGGCAAAGTGATGTCGATTTCCGATGAGCTGATGTGGCGTTACTACGAGCTGGTCACCGACGTGAGCATGACCGACATCGAGCGGATGAAGCGCGAGGTCGCCAGCGGCACGGCGCACCCGATGAAGCTGAAGCAGGATCTGGGCAAGCGCATTGTCGCCGACTTTCATTCGCGCGAGGCTGCGGAGCAGGCGGCGCAGGATTGGTCGCGGATGTTCCAGAAGGACGAAGTGCCGGAAGACTTGCCGGTGATAGGCGTCCGTTTTGAGGAAGTTGCCGCGCCGAATGCGGCAAGCGTCGATGGCAATGTTCAGGTGAAGCTGGACAAACTGCTGGCGCGAACGGGACTGGCGACGTCGGTCACCGATGGCCTGCGCAAGGTGAAGCAGAACGCGGTGAAAGTTGATGGTGAGCTGAAGAGCGAAGTCGTCGTTGCTGTAAAGCTGGGCGCGGAGTTCACGCTGCGGGCGGGCAAGAAGATGGTGAGAGTAGCAATTAGCAGCTAGCAATTAGCGACTTAGGCGGCATTGCGAATTCACCTCGGGGACTAAGAGCGCCTAACAAAACCTCAGTCCCGGCAGACTTAGTTCCTCTGTTCCTCTCACTCCAGCCCCGCGTACTCCGCCTTGGCTTCTTTCAGGATGGGGATGTCGGGGTCGGCGTCTTTCCAGAGGGCGAGAAAATCTTTGTAGGCAGCAAGCGCACGGACGCGGGCAGCGTCAGCATCGGCTCCCTGCGAGGTTCTTGCCTGCAAGGCGTTGGCACGTGCCACTCCCAGATGCGCCAGCCCGCCTGTCCAGCAGTTCCAGACAATGCCGCTGTGGTCGATGATTTTCTGAAATTCATCTGCGGCGGCGCTGCCTTGCCCGGCTGCCAAATATGCTTCTCCGCCAATGTAAACGTGATAAAGGCAGGAGAGATTGGCCACGAACTGAATTTGCCCCAACTCAATAGGGGAAGCAGCTTGCAGGGCAGTCAAGGCGGCAGCCGGATTCTTTTTGTCCAGCGCCAATTGTGCCTGAATTGCCGGCAGCCAAAGCGACTGCATCTGCGTGTCCAGCGGGAAGCGTTTTCCCAAGTCTTGGGCCAGCGATTCGGCTCGTGACGTGTCGCCCGCCATGGCAAATGCAAGCGCGGCTTCAACCTCCGCGCCCTGACTTGCAGGGGCTAGCTTCAAAGCCTCCGCAGCTGACTGCCGGCCCTCCGCAGGATTGCCGTAAGCGGCTTGCTGGAGAGCAGCACTCGCTTGAAGGATTGCCGCATATTCCTTGTTGTCGGTCCGGATGGCAGAATCCGCAGCCCGCTTGGTCAGTTCCCTTGCTTTGCCAAGATGACCGCTATACGCCTGGGTGTCGGATGCGAGTCCCAGTCCGTAGCTCTCATATCCTGGCTTGCCCGCAAACCACTGTTGCTGTTCTGCCATCACCGTGGAGTCGTTCCCCAGAAAGGCAAGAGCGTAGCGAGCAACACGGAGTACGAAATCACTTGGTCTTCCCGCCAGACCGGCAGCGATCAACTGCCGCGCCTCGTCGAAACGCTGCAAGGCAAGGGCGTAATTGGCGAGATTCTGATACGCCAATTTCAGTTCCGCTGCATTGGGCGGCCTCTGGTGATTGATCTCCGCAGCCTTTTCATACTGCCCCTGTTGAGCGTAGACAACGCCCAAATTGACATAGGCTTCGCGTGACAGAGGGTAGCTCTCAATGATCTCCTGATAGGTTTGGGCCGCCTTATCCAGTTCCCCGGTGACATTCCGATAGTAGTCAGCGCTAATCTCCAGCTTTTCCCGTTCGCTGGCATGTTCGCGCAACTGAAATGCTTTGGTGAAGTACTCGCCGGCCCGCCCGATCTGGCCAAGACTGAAGTAGTCCTTGCCGAGTTTGTCATAGCCAATGGCAAAATCCGGATCAAGCTCGATGGCTCGTTGATGGTAAGGCAGGGCTGCGGCGTAGCCTTTCTCAGTGAACGCCTTTCCCCCAAGGCTGTACGCTTTCAGAGCTTCAAGCGAAGACGTGGTGGCTTGTTGCAGTGGAACATCAAATTTCTGCACCGTAGCCAGCGATTCGCCCAACTCAGTGCGCAGCTTCGATGCAGCCGCGCCCAGCGCGCCCAGCACCTTTTCCTTGGACGCCGCCGTCACCTGCTCCTCGGCAAGCGTGTCTCCGTTCTGGCAATTCACCGCCTTTAATTCCAGTACATACGTGCTCCCCAGACTGCCAATGGCTCCGGCAATGTAGACCTTGCTGTTCGCACGCAGGCAAAGCTCGCGGGCCAAATCGGGCGTCAGTTTCGTCCCTGCCGGACGGGTCATCAGCTGCAAGGTCTTCGCAACTTCGCGGTCAGAGAGCACATTCAGGAAAGGCGATTGCCGCAACGAGACAGTGAGCGCCGTCTTCAGCGTGTCGTCGAAAATCGCATCGCCCGTGCTGTTGGAAAAATCGGTGAGAACGATGCTGTCTTTCTCGGTGAGGCGGTGCGTAGCCTGGCGCGAGCGGAAGTAGAGCGTTCCCGCGATCGCAATCCCGAAAAGCAGCACGGCGGCGGGGGCCAGAACCTTCCAGAGTCTCCCGCCCGCAACCGGAGGCTCGGCTACCTTCACGGCGCTCGATGAGGAGGATGACGCAAGCGCTGGGGAGGAACCCGATGCCGATCCCGACGATGGCCGCTGGGCTGCGACCTGAGAGGCGCTTTCCTGCGCGGCGGCCACCGTACCGGAACCCGCCGCTATGGCTCGTCCAATCTCTGAATCGCGCTTCATGCGCTGCAACTCGGAACGCATTTCGGAGGCGTGCTGATAACGGAGTTCCCGATCTTTCTCCAGCGCACGGTTGATGATGTGCTCCAGTTCGGCGGGCACATCGGGATTCAGTCGCACGACGGCCACGGGAGCACGGTTCAAGATCGCATCGAAGATTTCGGCGGTACTGTCGCCACGGAAGGGCATCTGCCCAGTGGCCATCTCATAGAGGACAGCTCCAAACGAGAACAAGTCGGTGCGGGCATCCAGGTCCTTGGCCCGCGCCTGCTCCGGCGACATGTAAGCGTCGGTGCCAAGGGTAGAGCCGGGACTGGTCAGATGATCCTGGTCCATCGAACCCGTCTGAGCGTCAAGAGCAATTTCGCTCGACGAAATGCGCGCAAGGCTGACCTTCGCCAGCCCGAAGTCCAGAATCTTGGCGTGGCCGCGCTTGGTGACGAAGATGTTCGCAGGCTTGATGTCCCGGTGGATGATGCCTTCTGCGTGGGCGGCGTCGAGCGCGTCGGCAATCTCGATGGCCAGGGAGAGAATACTCTCGGTTTCCATCCGGCGGCCGGCAATGCGATGCCTCAGGGTCATGCCATCCAGAAACTCCATGACAATGAAGGGCCGCCCGTCCTGCTGTCCGATTTCATGGATGGTGCAAATATTAGGGTGATTCAGTGCCGACGCGGCCTGGGCTTCTCGCTGAAAACGGCTGAGTGCCAGGGGGCTTTTGGATACTTCGTCGGGCAGAAACTTCAGCGCGACGAAGCGATGGAGGGTTAAGTCCTCAGCTTTGTAGACCACACCCATGCCGCCACCGCCGATTTTCTCGACGATGCGGTAGTGCGAGATGGTTTGGCCGATCACGGAGTCGCACAATAGTAGGCCGGGCACAGGGACGGGTCAATAGCATTGGCATTGCGGGCAAAGCTCCTGTGGCGGCATTTCCCACGGTATGCCGCTGCGCAGCGCGAAGATAATTCCCGTGGACACGAACGGTCTTGCAAACGAGCTCTGCCTCGGTGGGGGTCACGCGGTGAGAGCGGCAGCAGTGGTTGAAACAGAGCAAAGGAGCGCTCATGAATTGAGCATCCTGGCACTGACGGGAACAGCTTTCCGATCTCCGCGACTTGTGGGGACGGGGTTTGTTAGGCTAAAGGCTATGTTTTCTTAAAGCATGGTTCGGCACCCTGAAGCCGTGCCCTGCTACAACGCGATGGTTTATGTTTATGCAACTGGGTGACACGATTTGCCAGTTGCTAGTTACTAGAGTATGGACAAACTCTTCACTGGCGTAACGTTGCACGGAATGCCCGTGCGCATTGAGCTGCAATGGCCGTTTCATCCCTCCGAGGGCGGCAGCGACTGGTACGTCTTACACGGCACGCTGCACCTGAATGATGGCGGTCCACTGCACGCCGATCTTGCGCTCAACCTGGCGCAGACGGTCAGAGAGGCGCTGCCGTTACTCGACGGCGATCTGGCGTTCTGGGTCGCTATCAACACCGCGCGCAAGGGGCTCGACGAGAAACAACTGCAACTGCTGAAGTCGGGGAAGCGGCAGCCGCTGCCGGTGTCAAGCCGCTGCTACAGCATTCGTCATAGGCACTTCACGTTTGCGAGCGCGACACCAGAGCAAGTGGAGGACTTTGTGGCGCGGAAGGTGTTTTGGGAAAGTGGCGCGTGGTCCCCAGCGAGCTCTCCTTTGGCTCGCGGGGGTGAAGGCAGCGAGCGTCATGCGGTGCTGATTGCCGATCCTTGCGATGCGCAGTACCTGGGAGCTGCCGATCCCAACATGCTCGACAAGCTGACGGTTGCGGCGAAGGACCTCGCTGGACGCGGAATGATAGAGCTGGAGGGCGGCCACGCTCGCGCCGGCGATGGACTGCTGGCTCGGCGGGAAGAGTTTGTCGCAGCCAAGGACCATGCGCTCGAAGAGCTGCATCTGAAGCACGCCTACGAGCGGGCGTAGCTGATAGAGCGGCCCTTCAGGGCCCGTACAGCAAAAACAAAATAACCGCCACGATCATCGCCCGATGATCGTGGCGGCTTTAGAATGTCGATCACGGCCTCGGACGCCGGCCTCAAGGCCGGCTCTACCCTATGACCGATGAAGTTCTCCGCGATTCCATTCCATCGAGCACCTGCCAGAGGGACTTCGCTGCAGCCTCGGCGGCGTCCAGCGCAGCCTCGGCTTGGTCGGAACGCGACGCGATCTCCGCGCTCAATAGCTCGCGCCAGACATCGGAGTGCTCGACGTCAGCGAACTGATGCAGCTTGAAGTAGCCACAGGTCTTGGCGTCGGCGCCATAGCGCTGGGCGAGGCCGTCGGCCTTGGCTTTGGCAACGCGCGGTACCTGGGACTCGTAGGCGTAGAAGGCCGCCAGAGCCTCGGCGGTCGAGCCTTCGCGCGCGATGCGGCGAAACTCGGCAATCAGCTCGCGAACCTCGGGCAGCGGCTCGCGACCGCGAACTTCGTCGCGATCGGCGCCCATGCCTTCGGCAAAGTCGAGCCACAGCTCGCTGTGCGGACGGCCTTCAATCTCCTCGCCGCAAAGGTTGCGCAGCACGGCGCGGCGCAGCTCGCCATCGTCAAGCCGGGAGTGCAGCGCGCTCAAGTACGCCGGAAACGCCGCGACATGGTGATAGTAATCGCCGGCATACTCGCGCAGATCGTCGCGCGTAAGCTCGCCGGCAGTCCACGCCTTGTAATAGGGATGGCATAGCAGATCGTAGCGGGCAATGCGCTGCTCCAGCGCGGTCAAGAAAGCTTGTAATTCCATCGTTCACCCCACGTAAGAATTCGGTAAGTGAGAACACTATACGGGAGGAATGCCGCGCGCGACAACCCGCGCCGCCTCGCGCAGCACGCATCTCGTTTGCAAACTCCCCACTGCCCGCTGCCGACTGACAACTGGTTTATAGTGATCTGTGGCGCAGTGAAATCTTCTCGTCCCCATCCCAACCGAACTCTGCTGGCAGTCGTGTTGCTTTTGCTTGCCCTCGCTGCGGCCTGCAAGCGGCAGAGCATGGCCCATCACGACTACATGTACGTTTCCGCGGCCGAAACCAGCCTGCGCGATCGCGTCGCCACCATGTACAACAAGATGGGCACGGTGCACAACGGCGATCGCGTCGAGGTGCTAGAGAAAGAGCGGCGCTTCGTCCGCGTCCGCACCGACGGCGGTCAGGAAGGCTGGATCGAAGAGCGCAGCCTGATCCCGCAGGATGTGTACGACGGCTTCCAGAAGCTGGCACAGGACAACGCTGACACGCCGGTGCAGGCCCGCGGCACCACGCGCGCCGAGCTCAACATGCACGTTACCGCCGCGCGCGATGCCGAACACCTGTACCAGCTTAAGGACGGCGAGAAGGTCGAGGTCCTGAGGCGCGCCACGGCTGAGAAGAACCCGCCGAAGGCGGCGAAGCCCGCCCAATCTGGGACCTCGCCGAATAAGAAGAAGGGCGCGACAGCGGCGCAATCGAAAACAGCAGCCCCTGCGAAGGCAAACAAGCCGGAGGCCGCACCAACGGCTACAACGGCTGCGGCGGCGACCGCGACAACTTCCGCCGCGACGCCAAAGCCCGGCGAGCAACCGCCGCCTCCGCCCAAGCCGATCATGGAAGACTGGTACTTAGTGCGCAGCTCGTCGGGACATGTGGGCTGGGTGCTGCTCCGCATGGTCGATCTCGACGTTCCGCTCGACATTGCGCAGTATGCCGAGGGCCAGCGCATCATCGGGTATTTTGTCCTCAACAACGTCGAAGAGGACGGCAAGCCGCAGCCGCAATACCTGGTCCTGCTGAACGAACCCAAAGATGGGCTGCCGTACGACTACAACCAGATCCGAGTCTTCACCCGCAATCGCGCCAAGCATCGTTATGAGACGGCCTACCGCGAACACAATCTGGAAGGGTATTTACCTGTGCGGGTTGGGCATCAGGATTTCGGGGGCAAGGAAGGCGACCTGCCTACCTTCACCATCCGCAAGAAGAATGACGCCGGACAAATCATCGACGCCACCTACAAGATGAACGGCCCTATTGTGCGCCGCGTGCTCACCCCTGAAGAGGCGGCAGCCGAAAAGGCGCAGCACCAGGCTGCTCTCGCCGCACGAATGAAAGAGATTGGCGCCGGCCACGCCCAGCATCCCAATCAGCCGGCCGCCCACAAACACAAGAAGAAGCAGTAGCGGGTTAGACTTCGCCTTCGATCTCTTGTCTGCATCCTACAATGTAGTATATGACTGAGCGTGGGATACACCCCAGACACCATTGTTTTTGTGTGTCATCCTGAGCGGAAGTGTCGCCGGTTTTGCGACGCTGGAGTCGAAGGACCCCTGTCGTGGCTGGTCTCAGGGCGCACCCAAGTTTGCAGGGGCTGAAGCCCGAGACGTCATTAAGTCGTCTAACGGCACGACTAGAGGTCGACCCGGAGCACGCCACTTTACTTGCTGTAAAACTCCGCGATAGCGCCCACCACCCGCTGCTGTTCGTCCTCACGCAGCTCCGGGAAGATGGGCAACGCCAGCACTTCTTTCGCCGCGCGCTCCGATTCCGGCAGATCGCCGGCCCGGTAACCAAGGTAGGCAAAGCACTCTTGCAGATGCAGAGGCACCGGGTAGTAGATCTCGCTGCCAATACCTTTCTCGCTTAAGAAACCGCGCAGTTCGTCCCGTCGCCATGCCCGCACGACGAACTGGTGATAGATATGGTGCGCTTCCGGCAGCGACGACAGCAATGCGATTGGAGCCTGCTGATTGACGCTGCGCGCGTCCGTCTGCACCAGCCCAGCGGCCGCAAACAGGCCGTGATAGCGGCACGCAACGATTCGGCGCTTCTGGTTCCAGTCGTCGATGTGCTTCAGCTTGACGCCCAGCACCGCCGCCTGCATCGCATCCAACCTGGTGTTCCAACCGATCTCTTCGTGGTAATAACGGCGCCGGCTTCCATGATTCGCCAAACGCCGCACATGCGCGGCCAGCTCTTCGTCGTCAGTGGTCACACAGCCGGCATCGCCGTAGGCGCTCAGATTTTTCGTAGGATAAAAGCTGAAACCTGCGGCCTTGCCCAGCGTCCCAGCCTTCTTGCCTTTCCACGCTGCGCCGAAGGCCTGGGCCGCGTCTTCCACCATCGCGACATTGTAAGTTTCAGCCAGCTGACCAAAGCGATCCATGTCGGCGCACTGTCCATACAGGTGCACTGGCATCACGGCGCGGACATTCTGACTGCGGCCGCGTTTCAGAGCGCTCTCGACTTTGGCCGGATCGAGGTTGAGCGTGCCGGGATCGATGTCCGCCAGAATCGGAGTCGCTCCGCAGCGAACAATCGAGCTCACCGACGCGAAAAAACTGAACGGAGTGGTAATGACGCCGGTATTCTCCTCAACTCCGCTAGCCCGCAGCGCCAGCCACAACGCGTCGGTTCCGGAAGCGCAGCCTATACTGGCGCGCACTGCGAGATATTCCGCCGATTCGCGCTCGAATCCCGCGACTTCCGGGCCGCCGATGAAGTGCTGCGATACCAGCACGCGTTCGATGGCCGCGGCAATCTCGTCCTTGATGCTTTCGTACTGCCGCTTCAGATCGAGCATCGGCACGGGCGCGCCCGAGGGCGAGGAGGACACAACTGAATCGGATTCCGTCTTCACAGGCATAGCAAAACTCGATTGGCCGTCTGCCGCAAAAAACCCCACATCGCCAAAGTAACTTTGTCCTGTAGCTCTTCAAGCCGCAATCTTCACCACCGTCCTCCCGGTCGCGCGGCCAGCGATGAAGTCGTCGAAGCAGTTTGGCAGCGCGTCGAAGTCGATGACGCGCGTCATCTCGGCAAGGTGAAGAGGCTTCAGATCGGATGCCAGGCGTAGCCACGCGCGCTGGCGGATAGGCATGGGGGCGTAGCCGGAATCGATGCCCAGCAGGCTGACGCCGCGCAGGATGAACGGGAATACAGTGGTCTCCAACTTGAAGTCCGCGGCGTTGCCGATACTGGCGACCGTGCCAGCCTGCTTCATGGTGGCCAGGAGCCAGTGCAGGATTTTACCGCCGACGTTGTCCACGGCGCCCGCCCATTGTGCGGCGTCAAGTGGGCGAACCTTGCCAAAGTCAATCGCGTTGGTCAGCTTCACCTCGGACGCGCCGATCCGTCGCAGGTAGTCCGCCGCCGCGTCTTTTCCTGTGAGTCCCACAACGTGGTACCCAAGCCGGGACAGCATATCGATGGCGAGCCCTCCCACGCCTCCGGTTGCGCCGGTGACGATGACTGGCCCGTTCTGGGGCGCAAGCCCTTCGTGTTCCATGCGCAGGATGGCCAGGGCGGCGGTGAAACCAGCGGTGCCGAGCGCCATCGCTTCCTTAAGGTCCAGACCGTCGGGCAAGGGCACGACCCAATCGGCTGGCACGCGCGCCAGCTCGGCATAGCCACCGTGGTGCGCAACTCCAAGATCAAAGCTGGTCGCAATCACCTTGTCGCCTGGCCGGAAGCGTGCATCGGAGCTGCTCACCACTTCGCCCGACATGTCGATGCCGCCGACGCACGGGAAACGGCGGATGATTTTCCCCGCGCCCGTCGCCGCCAGCGCGTCCTTGTAGTTCACGCTGGAATAGCAGACCCGGAGGGTGACTTCACCGCCATCCAGTTGCTCCGGCGACATGGTGGTGAGTTGCCCGGAAACTTTTCCGTCGGCGTGTCTGTCAATCGCGTAGGCTTTGAAGCGATCCATAAGAGAAGTCCAGTATAGCTGCCGGATGTCATGACAACCCATCCAACGGCGCTCACGGGACAGCCCGGCCCTCGTCTACCTCGTATCGGAGGATAAGGCGATGCGCATCGCAAGCGTGGGTCATGCGGTCTTTGCGGCGACCATGATCGTCATCGGGATCCTGGGCCTGATCAAAGGCGATTACGTCTCGCTGTGGCAGCCGGTGCCCCAGAGTGCGCCAGCGCTGAACTACCTCTGCGCTTTCATCTCTCTGGCGTGTGGCATAGGCCTGCTCTGGCGGCGCACAGCCCCAGCCGCGGCCCGCGTGCTGCTGGCCTATCTTCTACTTTGGTTGCTGCTGGTGAGAGTGCCGGGTATCTTCTTCTCACCTAGTGTGGATTATTGGTGGGCAGCCTGCATGATTGCGGTGATGGCGGCGGCCGCCTGGGTGCTGTATGTCTGGTTCGCCACTGACTGGGACGGGCAGCGGCTCGCTTTCGCTACCGGCGACAGCGGTCTGCGCATCGCGAGGCTGCTCTACGGCGTGGCCTTGATCCCCTTCGGCGCGGCCCATTTCCTCTATCTCCAGCACACCGCCGAGCTGGTGCCTGGCTGGCTGCCATGGCACGGGTTCTGGGCGTACTTCACCGGCGTGGCCTTCGTTGTGGCGGGAGTCGCGGTGCTCATCGGTGTGTATGCACGGCTGGCAGCCGCGCTCTCGGCGTTCGAGATCGGCATGTTCACACTGCTGGTGTGGGTACCCATCGTCGCGGCTGGCTCTAAAGACGCCTTCCAATGGAGCGAGACCGTCGTCTCCGCGGCACTGACGGCCGGCGCCTGGGTGGTGGCGAACTCCTATCGCGACGTGCCGTGGCTTGCCGTGAATAAGCGCTAGCTGGGTGAGGAATAATTGACTGCGGGCTCCCACATCGCAACGCCCACGCTATGCAACTCACGGCTTAGTTTCTTGCAGCAGGACCACATCCGCCACATAGCGACCGCGCAATACAGCAAGATTCTTTCCATCTGGCGACAAGTCGACAGACCAGATTTGCTCCGACTTGAAATCTGTCACCTGATGTCCCGCAGAGCCGTCCAGTGGCTGCATCCAGATGTTGTCGACGCCGTTCTCCCGCATGGCATAGACGACGGACTTTCCGTCGTGGGTGAACTGCAAGCCACGCGTACGCCGGCTGGCGTCGAGCAGGCGCGGCGGAGTCGATGATCCGAGGTCGTATAGCGCTATCGTTGTGGCTCGCCGCGCGATCCAGCAGGGCGGCCGCCAGAGTCTTGCCGTCAGGAGAAAAACTGAGCGCTGCAGCTCCCGAATAACCCTGGGGCAGATCCAGAATTGCTTCCGACTTGCCGGAGCCGTCCACCGGCACACGATGGATTTTCGAATCACGGTCTATCGAAGTAATAGACCCATTTCTGATCGGGCGAGCAAGCCGGCGAACGGTCGTCATCTCCGTGGGTCAATTGCAGCGGAGCGGTACCGTCGGCATTGGTACGCCAGACACTTCTCGAATGTGTGCCACCGCGATCTTGCCAGCGTGAGCACGATGTAGTTTGCGCCACAGGAGAAGGGGGTGAACATTCGCGCCTTCGGATCCGCCAGAAGCTGGGTTTGACTCTTGCCGTCAAGCCCCACTTTGAGCAGGCGGCCAAAGTTGTTCAGCAGAAGATTGCCATCGGCACTCCAGTGCAGGCTGCTCCAGTCGTCGAAGTCATTGGCTTGCGAGAGGACGGGGCGCGGCTCGGCAAAGCCGTGGCCGGTATCGGAGAGGACGAAAACCGTTGCCTCACTTCGAACCAGAACGGTGCCCAGGGTTTTTCCGTCGGCGGAAACCGTGACGCGTCGCATATCGGTTGGAGTCGCGAGTGATGGGCTCGATCTCTCCTCCCGTTTCGCGCAGGAATCCGATTTGAGCCTTTATGCCATTTGCTCCGGTTTGCCCATGCATGACAAATAGCACACGATCAACCGGCGACCACTTGATTTCGGCGAGAAACTCATCCGGGAAGGCGGCGAAGCGACGCGACTTGCCGGTATGCACATCGAGGACGTCAATCGCGGCCCGCTCGCCGTTTCCGCCCACCCGTGAGCTGTAAATCTCATCTCCCTTCGGAGACCATGCCAGGAAGTCCGGTACGTTCACCGCGGGCTCAGTCAGCAGGACCGTTTCGTTGCTGCCCTCTAAAGATGCCGAGAGGATGCGGTACTTGCCGATTTCCGGATCGTCCTCGCGTATGTAGGCGATGCGCTGTCCATCAGGAGAAAACGTGAGGCTTTCGCTGGAGATATTCCGCACCACAATTTGCGGATCACCCCCCAATACGGGAGAGCGGTAGAGGTCGTAGTGAGTGTGGCTGGCATTCTCGGCTTTGCTGAAATAGATGTAGTTTCCATCCGGCGAAAAGGCCAGGCCCAGATAATCCGTAGCCGAGGGCGGGATGACTTGCGTAACGCTTCCCGTGGGTACATTGCAGAGCCAGAGACTCTGCTGCCCGCTGTCATCGCTCACGCTCAGCACGTACTTTCCGTCGGGAGAAATTGCAGCGCCGGCCACCTTGCCCGAGTCGGTGACTCGCGTGACCGTGAATTTCTGGAATGGAGCTGGAACGGGACGATGCAACAAGGAATAGATCCCGAAAGCCGCTGCGCCGAGCACGATCAGGACAGCAACTACACCGGCCGCGAATCCTAACTTGTGCTGCTTCGCCACCGTGACTACTGCGGAACTGCTGCTGGCTCTGTGAGGACTGGGCTGGTGCTCCCGTTGCTGACCCGGCACTGACCGACGAGACTGAAGCCGGCTGAGAACCACTGGCCGCTTGCGCCACCGGCGCCGTTCCCGGACTGCCCGCTGTCCAACGACCCGATTCCGTATCGCGTTTCAGGCGCAGCAGCTCGGAGCGCATGTCGGCGGCATGCTGATAACGGAGCTCTCGATCTTTCTCTAACGCCCGGTCGATGATCCGTTCCAGCCCGGCCGGCAAGTCGGGATTCAGGCGGATCGCCGGCGCAGGGGCGCGATTGAGAATAGCCTCGAAAATCACGGCCGTGCTTTCCCCGCGGAAGGGCAACGTCCCAGTCGCCATTTCGTACAGAACCGCTCCAAAGGAAAACAGGTCCGTCCGTGCATCCAGGTCCTTGCCCCTGGCCTGCTCCGGGGACATGTAGGCAACGGTGCCCAGCATCGCGCCCGGACTGGTCAGGTGGTCGGCATCGGAGGCCAACCCGGTTGCGGTTTGTCCGCTGGCCCCAACCTTTGCGGTGACCTTGGCCAGGCCAAAGTCGAGGATCTTGGCGTGGCCGCGCCGGGTCACGAGGATGTTCGCAGGCTTGATGTCGCGATGGATGATGCCTTCACTGTGGGCGGCGTCGAGCGCGTCGGCAATCTCGGTACTCAGCTCCAATAGCAGCTCAATCTCCAGCGGCTTGCCCAGGATGCGGTGCTTCAGGGTTACGCCGTCGAGGTACTCCATGGCGATGAAAGCCCGGCCGTTTTCTTCGCCGATGTCGTAGATGGTGCAGATATTGGGATGGTTCAGCGCCGACGCCGCTTTGGCTTCACGACGAAATCGTTCCAGGGCCTGGTGATCCTGGGCCAGGTCTTCGGGCAGGAATTTGAGAGCGACGAAGCGGTCGAGCCGTACGTCCTCAGCCTTGTAGACCACACCCATACCGCCCCCGCCCAGCTTCTCGACGATGCGGTAATGGGAGATGGTTTCGCCGATCATACGGCTGAATCTTAGGACTAGAGGTATGGCAAGTCAATGAATGAGCAGGGGTCGGCTCTTCCTCGCGACGATAACTGCCGAACGATCGCAATTGCGTATGTGATTTGTCCCGCAACCGGCGACTCACATTTGTGAGTGACTACGTTCCGACTTGCTACTTAGGTCTCTATCTTGCCGCCGCTGCGGTGGCGCGTTGCGCCTGGATGCGGCTGCTGTGTTCGGCGGCGGAGAGATACGCTCCGCCCAGCAGCAACATGCCGCTCCAGAACGACCAGAAGATCAGTGTTACCGAAACCGAGAACGGTCCATACACTTGCTGGAAGTTCAGCCAGGGCAGCAGGAGGATGTAGATGTACTTGGCCGCCTCCGACACTACTCCGGTGATAATGGCTGCCGGCAACACGGCGCGGGCCGGGACTTTTCCGTGCGGCAGCACCCAGTAGATCAGGAAGTAAATGCAGATGGTCGCAACAATCGCCGATGCCTTCATCACCACAAATGCCAGGCCCCGGAAGACAACGTTCTGATCTCCGATGACCAGCCCGAGCATACGCAGGTTCTCAGCCGTCAGCGCAATCGAGAGCATAGCCAGACATCCGCATGCCAATCCGAGCCCCAACGAGACCACCAGGTTCATCAGGTACGAGCGGTTCTTCTTGAAGCCCCAGATGCTGTTGAGGGCAACCTCCAGCGGCAGAAAAATCCCGGTCGAGGTGATCAGCAGCATCACGATCGACAGGACCTGGCCGCGTCCTTTTACGCTGGCCAGGAACTGGAGGTTGCGAATCACGAAATCTTTGTTGCTCGGCAGGTAATCGCGCAGCAGTTGCAGGACAACGTCGTACATCGCTTGGGAGTGGAATACGCGCTGGACCACGGTCAGCAACAAGACAATGAAGGGGAAGAACGACAGGATGGAATTGGCTGCGACCGAGAAGGCATAAGTGTGGACCTCGGTCTGCGTCAGGTAACGCAGGGTCGACCAGCCATGACGCCGCAGCCGATGCGATAGGCTGTAAGTCTCTGGCAGGTAACGAAATAGCTCCTGCGCATTGTCTTCGGCCTGCAAGCGTTTTGCGGCCGTGCCCGCACCTAAAGGATTATCGTCTGGCTTCGCGGGTCCTTGCGGTATAGGCGACGATGACGCCACCGTAGAGGAGGTTCCCAAGCTTGCCTCGCGTTGCGTGGCGGCACCACTTCCCGACCCGTCAACGCTGGTAGTTGGCATGTCATTTAATCGTAGCAGAGGAAAGCGTCGCACGATCCTGCCGTCGCGCTCCACGGTCCATTACGGGAAGGTTGGAAGTCGCTGTGCAATAAATACTTGCCAAAATCCAGAGTTCCTGTAATTATCTTTTGCTCCCCCTTCGATAGGGTCGGAGGTGGAGCTTTCGGTTTTGCCGAAGCGCGGATTTGGGTTGATGTTTCTGTCAGCAGTTCAATTAACGCATTGCACGGGTTCCGGGGATCTGCTCTGACGCGGCAGTAGTGCTCCGCCAGCGCAAATTTGCCGGCCTTTTTCATTGCAGAAAAGCTGCCAACTGAGCCGCAACCCTAGTTTTCCCAGCAACGTTGTGACGTCTCCCAAAGCACGCTCCCTGCTAAAGGATCTTGCTCAGAACGTCCGTCGAAGCCGGGGCCACTGCACGTCTAGGTTTGAAAGGAGCGGGTTGTGAGAGAGAAAGGTACAGTCAAGTGGTTTAACGGAGCCAAAGGATATGGCTTTATTCAACGGTCCACGGGCGAAGACGTCTTCGTTCATTTCTCGGCTATCCAGGAGAACGGATACCGGAGCCTGAACGAAGGCGAGACGGTGGAGTTCGACCTTACCAAGGGACCGAAAGGCTTCCAGGCCGCCAACGTCCAGCGCGTCTGAGACGTCTCCGCCACGCGGAAGCCGAATCTCCCGGCGCGACTTGGGATTCTCGCTTCCGAGTTACCGGCCAAGACCACTGAACCCTCCCTCCGGGGAGGGTTCTCTCATTTCCCGGCGTCACGCAGTTGCTGCAACGTGGGTCGGGCACTCCTGCCCAAGAGCCGATAACTTCTCGAGCGCGTGGTCTATCGACTTTTGTGCGACATCTCCGCCAAGCGCCTGCCGGTCGGCGTCAACCACGGTTACATCCTTCAGGCCAATGAAGCCCAGCATGTGGCGCAGATAGGGAACCTGGAAGTCGGCCGGCGATCCCTCGCCATAACTTCCACCTCGCGAAACAATCGCCAGCACCTTTTTGTCGGAGGGGATCAATCCCACTGGCCCGGTTGCGCCGTAGCTGAAGCTCTTGCCCGCCCGGGTGATCAGGTCGATCCAGGCCTTCAGCGAGGCCGGAATCGAGAAATTGTGCATGGGAACGCCCAGCACGATCAGGTCGGCAGCCAACAGCTCGTCAAGCAGAGTGTCCGACAGCGCCAGAGCGTGCTGCTGTTCGGCGGTCCGTTGATCGGCCGGCGTGTAGGCCGCCTGGATCCAAGCTTCGCTCACGAAAGGAAGGGGCTCGGCCACCAGGTCGCGCTCGATGATGCGGCCGCCGGGGTTTTTCTGCTTCCACTCCTCGGCCACGTGGCGCGTCAGCCGCCGCGAAACCGAGTTGCTGCGCGGGCTGGAGTTGACGATCAGCAAAGTATCCATATTGTCCTCCCAAACCTACGAAACATGTTGCCACGCAAATTTTATGTGTTTCAACACACATATGTGATGTGGGCCGGCGAGGGAAAGATTCAGAGAGTGGCAACTGCTCGGAAACAGGGGCTACGGAGTCTGATCAAATTGTGCCGCCAGGGGGTATGCACCGACCGGGCCGGGAGGCCACCCGAAATTCCGGTGCTCGCAACGCTGTGTGGAGAACGCTGCTCCCGTCCCGCCCTGCGGGACGACTCAGCTCAGCCCAGGACGGAGCGAAGCGTAGTCCTGGGTAGGGCATGAATGGCAACCGAGTCCCGTTAGGGACGGCAGATGTGTGTTCCACAGCGCCTATGTCGCAGCAGTACCGCCGCTCCGCGGCTCAACTATTTTTCCTACTTCCACCGCGGGCTCACGCCCGCGGCTAACACAAATGTCGCCGCTGCGCGGCTGGTTCGATCCCAAAGGCGATGGTTTATTCCCCCGCTTAGCGAGAATTGCCGCGACGACACAGACACTGTAGGGACGGCACGCTTCTAACCTCTGGCAGAAATCTATTCCGACGCCGGAACCGCGCCGGTTTGCGCTTCCACTTCAAAGATCAGCGCGCAGAGCCGGCTCAATTCGCGGCAATCGTTATCGCTCAGGCGGCCGAGGATGCTGCTGGTCTCGGCGTCAATCTGGGGCTGCATGGCGTCCAGCAGCTTCAGCCCTTTCGCGGTGATGCTGGTTACCGCTTCGCGCTGGTCCTCGCTGCCACGAGAGCGTTTCACCAGCCGCCGGACCTGCAGCCGATCCACCAGTCGAGTGATGTCCGAAGCGCGATCCAGCATGCGGCGGGCGATTTCGCAGCGCGCGTGACCCTGGGGATGGACGCCGCGCAGAATCCGCAGCACGTTGTACTGCGCCCGCGTGATCCTATGCCTCTCGCATAACCGGTCCATAAGTTCGTTCAGCGTATTGGCGGCCACCACCACACTCAAGAGCGCTTCCTGCGCCGGACTGACGAACTGCGGCTGCTTGAGACGGCGGCTGAGGGCCTCGGTCATACCTTCATTCTATAGCCAGAATCCGAGGGCCTGTCACCCGCCGGACTGCTTGCTGTGCCGCCCGCTGAGGTGTTCGATGCCCCAGCGCGCATGTTCCGCCACAATGGCATCTTCGTCATGGCTGAGCTGCTCCAGCGTGGCGAGAAAGCGCTCATCACCACTGTTGGCCATGGCGACCGCGACGTTTCGCCGAAACCCGTTGAGGTGGGCGCGCTTCACTGGCGACGCGCGGAAGATCTCGCGAAACTCCTCCAGGCTGAGCTGCGCCAGCCATTCGAGATCGGGGTTGACCAGCTTCTCGCGGGCCTGCAGCTCTGGAGCGCTGGTGACGGGAGCTTCACGGTTCCACGGACAAACGTCCTGACAGATGTCGCAGCCAAAGACTTGGCGGCCGATCCCGGGCCGAAGTTCTTCGGGAATGGAGCCGCGCAACTCGATGGTGAGATACGCAATGCACTTGGTGGCGTCGATCTGATACGGCGCTGGGAAAGCATGGGTGGGGCAGGCATCGAGACAGGCTGTGCAGGTGCCGCAGCGGTCCTGGGCCGGCAGATCAGGCGGAAGTTCCAGCGACGTAAGCATCACCCCAAGAAAGAGGCTGGAACCCATCTGTTCATTCAGCACGCAGGTGTTCTTGCCGATCCAGCCAATGCCGGCATACTTGGCGAAGACGCGCTCGATGACCGGGCCAGTATCCACGTAGCACCAAGTGCGCGGTGCAGGAATCTCGCGCTGCCCGCATAGGTCCATCAGCTTGGCTTCCAGCGCGCGCAGCTTCTCCAGCAGTAGGCTGTGGTAATCGCGTTGCGACCACGCGTAGCGCGAGATCCAGCCTTGCGTAGGCGCGCCGCTGTGGGTCGAGTAGGGTTGATCGGTGTTGTAGTTCAGGGCGCAGACCACGACGGAGCGCGCCCAGGGAGCAGCGTTAGCCAGCGATGCGCGCTTCAGCTTGTCAGCTTCGTTGCGCGCCGCCAGATACTTCATCTCGCCGCTGCGGCCGTCGGCAATCCAGTCGGGGAAGAAGCGGTGCTCGGGAGTGTCAGCCACACCGGCCACGCCGGCAAGATCGAAACCGGCCTCTAGGGCAAGACGCTTAAGTTCCTGCCCGAGATGAGATGCAGGGAGCACTACTGGATTATAAGAAGCTTACAGTCCGCACAGCCGACATCGGTTGCCCTTGACAACGTCCGTGCATCAGCTAAGCTGAAATCATGCCTAGCCGAAATTCAGCAACACTGACGACAATAAGCCGGATCGGACAGCGCCGCCAAGTGGTAATTCCTAAGCGGGCCTTCGAAGCCCTACATCTCCAGGAAGGAGATTTTGTCGAGGTGACGGTTGAGCATGGCCGTCTCGCGCTGCAGCCCAAGCGGTTGGTGGATGTGGGCGATATTCTCACGGAGAGCGAGGCGGCAACCGTGCGGGAAGGCGAAACGCAGTTGAAGACTGGCCGTTCAAAGCCGTGGCGCACGGTAAGACATGAACTGGACCGTTGAGCTTTCCGCAGCTGCCGAAAAGGACCTAAAGCGACTTTCCAGAGACCGGCTGGCGAGCTTAATGCGAGCGATCGACGAAATGGAAAGCGATCCCTTTGCTGGCGACGTGAAGCCATTGAGGGGCCCGGAGTGGAAAGGCCGCTTCCGCAAGCGGGTGGGCCGCTATCGGATTATCTTTACTGCCGATCGCAAAATCGGCAAAGTGGCAATCTCCGCCATTCTGATTCGTTCAGAGAAGACGTACAGATGACGCAAGTGCCGGCAACGGTATGTCTCAAATAGCCGGATTGATGTCATTTCAGGCCCTTCAGCAGCTGGTATAGCATTGCTAACGCTAGGAGCTTGATATGTCGGCGGCCCTCGTACAGCAAGAGCCTTACAACGCCAAGTCGCTTCCGGATCGGCTACCGCAGCTTGCCGTCGGCGTCCTGATCGCGCTCTGCGCGTGCAAGCTTCTGCTGCACCTGCTCACCAGCGTCCTCCACTACGGATATTTTCGCGACGAACTCTACTATCTCGACATGGCGCGGCATCTCGACTGGGGCTACGTCGATGCCGCGCCGTTAATCGCCGTCTACGCGAAAATTGCGCTGCTGATGGGTGGTTCGCTGGCGGCCTTGCGTATCCTCCCGGCGCTGGCCGGGGCGGCCCTGATCGCGCTCACCATACTTATCGTCCGCGAGCTGGGCGGCAATCGTTATGCGCAGTTTCTTGCCGGGCTCTGCATCCTGTTGTGTCCTTCCATCCTCGTCACCGACAGTCTGCTGACGATGAACGCCTTCGAGCCGCTGTACTGGATGGGCTGCATTCTGGTGATCGCGCGAATCCTGCGCACGGGGGATTCGCGGCTGTGGATCTGGTTCGGAGTACTCGCGGGCCTCGGGCTCGAAAACAAACATTCCACGCTGTTCTTCGGATTCGCGGTCGCCGCGGCTTTGCTGCTCACGCATCATCGCGGCGAATTTGCGAAGCCCTGGATCTGGATTGCCCTTGCCATCGCGATCGCGCTGTTTCTGCCCAACCTGATCTGGGAGGCACATCGTCATTTCCCGACCATCGAAGACCTGGAAAACGTGCGCCGCGAAGGCAAGAACGTTGTGCTCGGTCCACTGGCGTTCGTCAAGCAGCAGATCATTGTCCTGGACCCGATCCTGCTGCTGGTATGGCTTCCCGGGCTGATCTGGCTGCTGCGCGACCGAACGTGGCGCGTTCTTGGCCTCATCTTTGTCGTGTTCTTTATCACGATGGAGGTCTCTCACGGCAAGGACTACTATGTCTTCCCGATCTATCCCATGTTGTTTGCCGCCGGCGGCTGTTGCCATCGAGCAGTGGCTGGCGAATCGCGCCGCCTGGACGCGAGCCGTGGTGGTGGCCGTAATGGTTCTTGCGACTGCTCCCCTCATCCCGATGGCTACCTGGATGCTGCCGCCGGAGCGCCTGCTGGCGTATCAGACCGCCATCGGATTCAAGCCGGCCAAGCAGGAGGTCCATATGGAGTCGCTGCTGATGCAGCCGATCGCGGACCAGTTCAGCTGGCCGGAGTTGGTGCAGCAGGTCGCGGCTATCTATAACTCGCTGCCGCCGGACGAGCGCGCCCAGACCGGCATCTGGGCTGGAAACTATGGAGAGGCCGGCGCAATCAATCAGCTTGGTCCGCAGTACGGATTGCCGACGGCCTACTCACGCCATCAGAACCATTGGTACTGGGGACCGCCGCCGCAGGTCTACAAAAACCTCATCGTCATTGAATGGGGCCTGGACGATGTACAGGACAGCTGCACGTCGTACCAGCAGTTCGATCGCTACAACCGTTTCGCCATGGGTGAGGAGAATAGCCCGATTTACCTATGCCGCGGCGTGAAGTTCGATATCCAGAAGATCTGGTGGCACTCGCATCACTGGAATTAATGAAGCAATTAGTAGCTAGTAATTAGTAACTAGCTACTTCTTCGCACCACTGGAACTGACGAATCACCTGGTTGCCAGAGTCCATCTGGCTCCTCGACTTCCTGGGCGGAACTAGCAGCCGCAGGGTGGGCCAACAAGTGCGGAGTGACGGCAAATCGAGTCCCCCAAGCGGGACGGCGACAGGATAGCCCAGCACGCAGCGGGGTCCACGGTTCGCCGCTTTTGGGCGAACTGGGGAGGCGGAGTGCTGGGTAAAGTGGGGAAAAACGCCAGAGTCCCCCGGGGACGGCACAGCTTCTCACGCAGCCACCGGACAGCCTAAGACTTCCCTGATACAAATTGACGTATGAGACGAACTTTACGCAACCGTGTGCCGAAGTCGAAGAAGCTCGCACCCATTCATCCCGGAGAGATCCTGCGCGAAGATTTCATGAAGCCGCTGAACCTCAGCATGAATCGGCTCGCGCTCGATCTTCACGTTCCGGTAACACGCATTGCGGAAATTGTGCATGAGCGGCGAGGCATCAGCCCCGACACCGCGCTGCGGCTTGGACGTTACTTCAACACCAGCGCGCGCTTCTGGCTGAACGCTCAGTCCAGCTACGATCTTGAAGTGGCGCAAGATGCTCTGCAGAGTAGCATTGAGCGCGATGTACACCCTCTCGTCGCCTAGTCCAGTAACCAGAGCGCCAAGCTAATTGCTAGTCGCTAGCGGCTAGTTACTTCTTCAAATCCCTAGCTTCTTGACTTCCTCGTTGTAGTACTTGCGGTAGAGGATGTCCCACTCCTGCGAGCCTTCCAGGATGGTGCGGCGCTGGCTCTCGATCTTCTGCCGGGCGGCAGCGTCGATCTTCGCCTCTTGCGCCATCAGGTTCTCCAGCAGGCGGCGCGATTCCTGGCGGACGGTATTGCGGTCTTCCAGGAAGTCGACATTCTCGATTTCGGCCAGAGTGTCGGCCACGGCGTGCGCCAGCTTGTTGACCTTTTCGCGGCTGATTCTCATAACACAGCCTTATACTTCCGCACCAGCTCGTTCTTGATCTTCTTGAACATCTCCTGGTAGTTGGCGCCGCTGCGCTGCATCTCGTCGGCGTAGGTGTCGAGGATGATGCGAACTTCGTCGTTGATGCGGTCTTCCAGGGTGAGCTCTTCCAGCAGCGCCGCGTTGATGCGCTGGGTCACGGCCGCCTTATCCGGCGTCTCGATGAACTCGCCCTCAACCAGCTTATTGGTGACTTCGCGGGCCAGATAGCCCACATATTCTTTGGAGAAGTGCATTGCTTGTCTGCGAATCGGCTAGGGAAACACCTAGTCTAACACAGCGATTTGATGTGGCTGCCGCGCGGCTCGGACGCGGGTAGTGTCTCAGTTTGAAATCCTATTCATCGAAAACCGCGAGCAGCCCAGATCAGCGTCACGCCGACTGCTGGCAGTAACGTCAGGGCGGCAGAGAAAATTAAACCAATGCGGAACACTTTAGGTCTGACGGTAGAAGTCCGCGCTGTGTCTCCCCAAGCCCAAAGCAACTCCGTTGCCCATCCCAGAGTATAAAAGACGTTAGCGGCAATAGCGTACATTGCAACGGCAAGGAACGGGCTGCCAATGTCGCGGTTGGGATCGAATACGCGACTGTGCCAATGAGCGCTACAATGAGACCGGATGCAATCCCGACCACCAGGATTAGAAGGTTGAAGGGAATCCGGCGAATTTCCCACCACGCGACTGCATCCCACGGCTGCTTCATGCGACTAACCTACTGCTGGCACGACCTTTCCGTCCAGCCAAATAGGCTTTTGCCGCCCCTGCTTATGCCAGCCGCCGCACTTCGGAGTATGATGATTTTCGCTACGGTCGAACGCTCCCCGGCGCACGAGAGACTCCTATGCCCGACGATCTATCCAGCCTGAAAGACGACATGAACGCCTTCATTCTGGGCCATGGCCTGAGCCGCTTCCAGGGTTACGTAACCGAAGAAGTCCACAGCGTCATGTGGGACCCGCGGGACAATCCTGAGAGCTGGAAGGACTTCGTCGAGCTGGCCAAGAAGGCGGGCGCGCAGTTCCTCTCCATGGACGAGGAAGTGCTCCAGCGCGATGAGCTCGACTACCTCATCCAGCGCCTACAACACACGGCCTTCCCCAGCGACGACGACATGGAAGAGGCGCGCTGGCTGCGCAATTACCTGGGCAAGACCGGCTTCATCCAGCTGGGCTGGCCGCACCAGGGCATCATGTTCCTGTTCGAGGCGACCACCGAGTGGTACGAGCGCTATCAGCACCTGCTCGACATGGTGGAGGACTTCGGGAGCATGGCCATCGACGACACCGACCAGGACGAGGAACGATAAAGCACAGTGGCTAGTGGCTAGTGGTCGGTGGCCAGTAACGTCGTAATCAGTGCTTGATCCTTCGGCCCGGCTAGTCTGGTTGTTGTCAGGAGATTCAGCCTGGACCTGAGGGTTGTCAGCACGAGGAGGGCTTCCGACGAGGGATCTGTTGTTCGCGCGAACTTCTAGCCACTACGTGCCTAAAGCAGATCCCTCGCAGGCTACGCCTACTCGTGATGACAACCTCAAATTGGACAGTGCTGCCTTCTGACGACTGACCACCAGCCACTTCTTTAATGCACTGGATACTTCGAACCGCCGATCCACAACCCGTGCAACAACTGGCGCTGGAGATGAGCTTGCCAATCTGGATGGCGCGTCTGCTGGTGGCGCGCGGCATCCAGACTGCCGAGCAAGCGCACAAGTTCCTTTCGCCGTCGCTCGACGACCTGCACTCTCCCTACCTGATGACCGGCCTTCGCGCCGCCGTCGAACGTTTGCGCGCCGCGATTGAGCGCAGCGAGACCGTCCTCATCTACGGCGACTACGACGTGGACGGCACCACGGCCATCGTCATCCTCAAGACCGCGCTCGAGCTGTGCGGCGGCAAGGTGGAATACAAGGTGCCGCACCGCATCCGCGAAGGCTACGGCATGCGCGACGAAGTAATCGAGCAGGCGGCCGAGCGCGGCATCCGCCTCATCATCAGCGTGGACACGGGCATCCGCGCCTTTGCCGCAGCCGACACGGCGGCGCGGTGCGGGCTCGATCTCATCGTCACAGATCACCACCTGCCGCAGTCGGAAGGCGTGCCCAAGGCGCTGGCGGTGGTCAATCCCAACCAGCAGGGCTGCGAATATCCCAGCAAGTCGCTGTGCGGCGCAGGAGTCGCGTTCAAGATTGCGCAAGCGCTGCTGGTGGAGAGTGGCCGGGAGCGGCTGTTGCCCTCGTTCCTCAAGATGGTGGCCATCGCGACCATTGCCGACGCCGTGCCGCTGATCGGTGAGAGCCGCGTGTTTGCCAAGCTTGGACTGGAAGGCCTGCGCAAGCCGGTCAACGCCGGACTGCGCGCTCTGCTGGCCAATTGCCAACTGGATGGCTCGCGTCCGCTGAGCGCCGGGGACATCGCCTTTCGCGTTGCACCGCGATTGAACGCTGCCGGCCGCATGGACATTGCCGAGCGCGTGATTGAGCTGTTTACCGAAAAGGACGCAGCCAAAGCCGCCGAAATGGCGATGCAGCTCAACCAACTGAACGGCGATCGCCAACAGGAAGAGCAGCGTACCTTAGACGAGATCCAGCAGAAGATCGAATCGTCGCCTGGAATGAAGGAAGCTTACTGCCTGGTAGTCGACAGCGAGGGCTGGCATCGGGGAGTGATCGGCATCTGCGCCACGCGGGTCGTCGAGCGCTACCATCGGCCGGCGCTGATCTTCTCCTGCGCGGACGGCGAGGCGCACGGCTCGGGACGCTCGATCGGCCCGTTTCATCTGTTGGAGGCGCTGGAGTCGTGTCCGGAGCTGTTTACGCGCTTCGGCGGCCACTCCCACGCTGTGGGATGCGCGCTTCCGGCGGAGCGTCTTCCAGAACTGCGCTCGCGGCTGGACAGCTATGCGCGGCAGCGGCTAACACCGGAAGACTTCATTCCGGTGCTGGAGTACGACGCCGAGATTTCGCTGGGGGACGTCAAACACGACTTCTGGCTGGCGCTTCAAAGGCTGGAACCGTTTGGCGCTGGCAATCCCGTGCCGGTGTTCGTCGCACGCAATGCGAAGCTGGTGCAGCCCGCGCGGGTGCTGAAGGAAAAGCACCTGAAGCTGCGGGCGGTTCCGGGCGATCCGCCGGCGAAAGGCCAGCGCTTTCAGCCTGCGCTGGATGTCTTAGGCTGGCGGATGGCAGAGCGCGCGGCGCAGGACCCGTTGCTGGCGGGCGATGTGCTCGACCTGGCATTTACCGTGGACTACAACGAGCATCCGGAGTTTGGCGGAGTGCAGCTTAACCTGGCGGATTTTGCGCGGGTCGCTCCGGCGGCTGCGGCCGCAAGCGCGGCGGAGAGCTCTTAGGGAAACCCTGATCAAGTCAGGCAAAGTCCCTCAGCGGCTATAAAGCCACATTGATGCTATTGCGGCATTTACGGACGGCCTGAAGGCCGTCCCCTTCAAGACCGGGACTTAATCAGAGTTTCTTAGCGATTTCGCGGGAGAGAAGTTTGCGGCAACACAAAAGCCGGAGTCAGGTGACTCCGGCTTTTCCCCGAAAGGAGGGCCATACCGTTACAGCTCGCGACGAAGTACCAACTTGCGACGAAGAATTGCTGAATCTGAAAAGTGCTGCCCAAATTCGGGAACTTTATCCGGTGACAATGTCAACGGATGCACGTTGATTACCAAACGGTGGAGCTGTAAGTAGTTGAAATATTACAGCATTGTAATCAACGGCGGCAATAGTAGTGCAAAGGTTTGCACTTACAGCCACATAGCCTTCTCTGATGCAGCCCTTCAGTGGCGACCGGCGGAGCCCGGCCACTTTACAGGGCTGCGGCGCGGGCGTAGTATTCGCAACCAATGGAGATGGTGCTGGAAGAGGTATGCGCGAGCTGCGGCAACCGCCGCTTACCCGACGGCAAGTTCTGTCTCTTTTGTGGGGACCTCCTTGCGGAGCCTGCCGCGCCGACCACCGTCGCCATGCCGCATTCCAACTCCGTGCCCAACTCCGCTGACACCATCGAATACGCCGGATTTTGGCTCCGAGTGTGGGCCGGGGCCGTGGACATCTGCATCGAAGCTCTCGGGGCGCTGCTGCTGACGCTGGCCATTGACTTCGTGCTGCGCCGATTCGGACGGGGGCTGGGCATCGACCCCTGGGACTCGAAGGTCTTCACCGGCGTCTGCTTCATCCTCATTCTTGCGGTGGGCTCGTGGCTGTATTGTGCGTTCTTCGAAAGCTCCGCGTGGCGCGCGACCCCGGGCAAGCGCTTGCTGGGCCTGCAAGTCATCACCGCTGACGGCGGCCGCATTTCCTTCGGCAAGGCCACCGAGCGTCACCTCATGAAATTTCTGTCGCTGTTCTGCCTGACCATCGGATTCATGATGTCGGGTTGGACCAAGCGCCGCCAGGCGCTGCACGACATGCCCTGCGATTGCCTTGTCATCCGCGTGCCGGTGAAGGCCTTCACATTGCACCGGCGATGACAGAACTCGTAGCCCGGCAAAGGTGTCCGCACCGATTGGGCCGCGCTCGAACGATGGCGTAATATCGAAGCAGATGTTCCAATCGTTAGCTCAGGTACGCAAGTGGCTGGTGGTAAGTGTCTGTGTGCTGGTGGCCGCCGTCACCCTGTCGTACTGGATAGCCCGCTCGCGGGTCCAGCCACTGCTGCACAACGTGCCCAAAGCGCTGGGCCTTGATATTCAGCAGACCAGCGATGGCTTTGCGCTCTCCAAGTCGGTTGCCGGCCGCACTCTTTACACCATTCGAGCTTCCCGGGCGGTGCAGTTCAAAGCCGGGGGCAACGCCGACCTCCGCAATGTGCACATCGTGGTTTATGGTCGTGAGCACGATCGCTATGACCAGATTTACGGCGACCAGTTCACCTACAACCCAAACAGCGGCGACATCCGGGCCGTCGGAGAAGTGCACATTGATCTCCAGGAAAATGCCGAAGGCCCCAGCAAGCCCGACCAGGCTCCGCCACAGGAGCTAAAGAATCCGCTGCATCTGGTCACGCGCTCCCTCACCTTCAATCAGAAGACCGGCATAGCGCAGACCGATGAGCTGGTGGAGTTTCGAACGGAGCAGGCTTCCGGCTCAGCCAAGGGCGCCTATTACGACTCCAAGCAAAACGAGCTGGAATTGAAGTCGGACGTACACGCGGTCACTACCGGCGCCCATCCGGCAACCATCACCGGCAGCAGCGGGATCATCCAGAAAGTGCCGCGCCAGGCAGTGCTGTTGAATGCCAAAATCGATCAGCCCGAGCGGACGCTGACCGCCGACAAAGCGACCTTGCTGTTCGAGACAGATAACACCGTGAAGCATGCGGTTGCGGAAGGCAATGTCCATATCCAGGCACGCAGTTCCTCGGTGGTCGATGTGATGGGACCGCGCGGCGATATCAACATGGGACCGAAGAACTCCATGGAGCAGGCAATCATCTCCGGCGGAGCGAAGTTTGACAGCCACGGCGGCGGCGTTGCCCACGGCTCGGCCGACAGGTTCATTCTCGATTTCGTAGATCAGAACCAGCCCACGCGCTTTCACATGGTGAAGAACGCCCGTATGAAGCAGGAGCCGCAGCCAGACAAATCCGGGACCAGCGGACAGCCGATCGAGATCGCAGCCGACCAGCTTGATTTCCAGCTGGTGAACGGCAACCAGCTCCAGAGCGGCGACACGGTAGGCAAGGCCTGGATTACGATTTTGCCCAAGCCTGCGGGCTCGAAGCCGTCGCCGAGCACCGCCAAGAAGGGCCAGGACGTGGGTGGAAGCAATTCCACCACGGTTGCCACCGCAGGCAAGTTTCACGCTACCTTCGACGACAGCAATCACATCCAGACACTGCACGGATGGCCCGACTCGAAAATCGTTTCGAGCACGCCGGATGTGCCTGACAAGGTCAGCACCGCTGATAAGCTCGACGTAACCTTCAATGCCGACGGCGGCGTGCAGAAGATCATCCAGACCGGCAACTTCGTGTATCACGAGCCTTCCGGCAATCCCAACGCCGGCGGCCGGGCAGCTTTTGCCGACGTGGCGACGTACACGCCGGACGATTACATGCTCCTGCTGGTGGGATCGCCGCGCGTGATTGACGGCGGCATGACCACGACCGCTGTGCATATGCGGATGAATCGGCAGACCGGGGAAGGCTTTGCCGACGACGATGTGAAGACCACCTACAGTGAACTGAAGCCGCAACCCAACGGCGCACTGCTGGCGACTTCAGATCCCATCCACGTCACCGCCCAGCACATGGTTGGAGTGAAGCAGCCGGGCATCGCCCATTACACGGGGAATGTGCGGTTGTGGCAAAGCGGCAACGTGGTGCGAGCGCCGAAAATCGACTTCGACAACGAGAAGCGCGCGATCTTTGCCGATTCCGATAAGTCGCAGATCGTCTCCAGCCTGTTCATGCAACAGTCGGCGGATGGGAAGCTTACGCCCGTGGATGTGACCGCCGATAAGCTGACTTACGTTGACGAAGAGCGTCGCGCGCGCTACACCGGCAACGTGCTGGTCAAGAGCACAAGCGGAACCATCACCTCGCAGCTGCTCGACATTTATTTGAAGCAAGCCGATCCGGCTGCCAGCGACAACAAGGACCAGACGCAGGCCCAAAAGCCGGCGCAGCAGAGAGGACCGATGCTGCCCGGCTCGGACACACCCAGCAAAATTGACCACATGATTGCGCTCGGACGAGTTGTTGTGACCGAACCAACGCGGCGCGCCGTCGGGGACAAGCTGGTCTATACGGCGGATGATGCCAGGTACGTCTTGACCGGCAAAACACCTAGCATTTTTGATGCCGAACACGGCACGGTGTGGGGTGATTCGTTGACTTTCTATAGCCGCGATGATAGGGTTCTGGTTGAGAGTAAGCGCTCCTCCCCCACCATTACACGCGCTCGTACCACGAAGTAAATGCAGACTTTATCGGCTGAGGAGATCGGCAAAAGTTACCGCGGCCGAAGGGTCGTCAACGGGGTTAATTTCCACGTAAAACAAGGTGAGGTGGTTGGCCTGCTGGGGCCGAACGGCGCCGGCAAAACCACCAGCTTTTACATCGTCGTGGGGCTGATTCCCGCCGACAGCGGACGAGTGTTGATTGACGGGCAGGACATCACCAGCGTGCCTATGTACCTTCGGGCGCGCAATCATGGCATCAGTTATCTGCCGCAGGAGCCGTCCATCTTCCGCAAGCTTTCGGTGGAGGACAACATTCTGGCGGTGCTGGAAGCCCAGGCCATGTCGTGGCACGAACGCCGCGAGCGCATGGAGAGGTTGATTGACCAGTTGGGGCTACAGGTGATCCGCAAGAACCGCGGCTACGCTCTTTCCGGGGGCGAGCGGCGAAGGGTCGAGATCGCACGCTGCCTTTGCATTTCGCCTTCGTTTATTTTGCTCGACGAGCCCTTTTCCGGGATCGATCCCATCGCGGTCCTGGACCTGCAAAGAATTATTTTCGATCTCAAGGCAAGTGGCATCGGCGTGCTGGTAACCGATCATAATGTTCGGGAGACGTTATCGGTGACCGACCGGGCCTACATTATTAACGAAGGAAGAATTTTCCGGACTGGCACACCGGACCAGCTCGGCAACGATGCCGAAGTAAAACGAGTTTACTTAGGCGAGAGCTTCTCGTTGGTTTAGAATTTAAGCGAGGAGCGGTGCTCCTCAGGGTTCCCTTTCCATGGTCTTATTGCAGCACAAGTTAAGCCTCAAGGTCTCCCAGAAGCAGATTCTGACGCCTGGGCTCGTGCAGATGGTCAGCGTCCTGGCGCTCAACAAGCTTGAGCTGGCCGACATGATCAACGCTGAGCTGACGGAAAACCCGGTCCTCGAGGAGCTCGACAATTCGGTCCCGCTGCTGGACGAAGTTTCGGCCCGCGAAGAGCAGAAGGAACGCGACAGCTCGATAGCAGCGCAAGAGCAGACCGCTACGACTACCCAGGAAAAGGACCCCTTCGAAGAGATAGATTTTGGTTCGTTCTTCTCTGAGTATCTTGACCCCGGCCTGCGTACCCCGATTGAGATGGAGGACAGCGAGAAGCCCTCCTTCGAGAACTTCCTCTCCAAGCCAAGCACCCTGACCGACCACCTGACGTGGCAATTGGGCTCGTTGCACGTCAATGAAGACGTGTATCGGGCAGCGGAGCTGGTGATTGGCAACCTGAATGAGGAAGGCTACCTCATCGCCACGGACGACGAGTTACTCGGCCTGGCGGAAGAGGTGATGGCAGGGCCTCCGCGGCCTGCGGCGGACACCTCGGCGGCCGAGCCGACTGCGCCCGAAACAGCCGAATCGCCGATGGAGACGGCAGTTTCTCAGGTACCGCCCGAAGGCTCGCAGATGGAAACGGCGGACGCCAGTGTTGCGGTAGCCGAAGAAGACCTTTCACCGGCAGTGCCCGAACCGCATCCGCACCAGCGCCTGCCCCCGAGGTTCCGCGTCCTACTCTGGTGCCGCCGCGCCGCGCTCCCGCGCGTGTTCCTTTCAGTCGTGACGCTTTGCGTGAAGCCATCGACCTGGTGAAGCAGATGGACCCCATCGGCGTCGGCGCACGCGATCTGCGTGAATGCCTGCTGGCGCAGCTGCACCACCTGAAGCGCGTTCCCCGCAAGAACGGCAATGGCACCCATGTCGCGGAACTGGAGGCGGTGGACGATGCGATCATCCTGGTCGATCAGCACCTCCACGCGCTGCAGAACAAGCACTACAAGGAAGTGGCCAAGATCATGGGCAGGCCGGTGGAAGCTGTGATGCAGGCGATGGACTTCATCCGTACCCTCGATCCCCGCCCCGGCCTGCGCTACAACAAAGTCGAAACTCGCCTGATCGAGCCGGACGTGGCTTTCATCAAGCAGGGCGAGGAATATCTGGTCCTGATGAACGACGAGGAAGTCCCGCAGTTGCGGTTGAATTCCTCCTATCGCCGGCTTTTGAGCCGCGACGTAGCTGAGAAGGACGTCCGCAACTACGTCAAGGAACGCTACAAGTCGGCCATCCAGCTGATCAAGAACATTGAGCAGCGCAAGCAAACCATTTTGCGCGTCTGCTACTCCATTCTGGACCGGCAACGCGACTTTCTCGACCACGGTATCGACCGCCTGAAGCCGATGATGATCAAGGAAGTGGCGGAGGAGATCGGGGTCCATCCCTCCACCGTCAGCCGCGCCGTAGCTAACAAGTATGCTCACACCCCGCAAGGCGTCTTCGAACTCCGATACTTCTTCAGCGAGAGCGTCAATGGGCCGGAGGGCAGCAGCACCTCGCTGCTGATCCTGAAGCGCCGGGTCAAGAAGCTCATCGAAGAGGAAGATCCCGCCAGGCCGTTGACCGACGAGCAGATCACCCGCATCCTCCAGTCGCAGGGTATCCAGGTCACTCGCCGCACGGTCGCGAAGTACAGGGAAGACATGCGCATCCCGAGCACCCACCAGCGCAGAGTGAAAAACTAGCGTTTTTGCTGCACCGGCGTCTGACACTTATGCGCAGCGTGTTGCGCTGTGATAACGCGCCGCCGCCGGAGTAAGAAAAGCAGTGGTGAAATAGCTGCATACAGCGGTTGGAACGGTAAGGGCCCGGCGATTCACGACGGCCCGGAATGATTGGGATGCCGCCGGGGCGCTGGGGCTAATTACTAACTGCTAATTGCTGACTGCGGCGAAGAGGGAGCTCAATGACCGTAGAATATTTTGGCAGACAGTATGAAATCACTCCCGCCATTCGTGACGAGGTGGAATCCGGCCTCGGCAAACTCGTTAAAATCCTGGGCGACAACATCAAGAGCAAGGTCATTCTGACCGTCGAAAAGCACCGCAACATCGCGGAAATCACCGTCAAGCGTCGTCGCGGACACCTGGTCGGCCTGGCCGAAGCGGCGGACATGGTCATCGCCGTCAACCAGGCGCTGGAGCACATTGAGACGCAGGTGATCAAATATAACGGCCGCCGCCGCGCCACCAATCGCAAGCCGAAGGACAAAGGCTGGACAGCGCCGGTGGAAGCGCAAGCGGAGATGCAGATGGCCGTCGGCGGAACGGTGGCGACGGCAGTGCCCGTGGTGGTACACAAGTTTCCCTCCGTCGCGCGCACAACGGAGGCCCACCTGGTGCGCACCAACGATGCCGTGGCTATGCGGCCCATGACGGTGGAGGAAGCGGTAAAGGAATGTGAGTTCCGCGACCGCGAGGTCTTCATCTTCCGCGACGGCAAAGGCAAGATCAACGTGCTGCACCGGCGCAAGGACGGCAAAATCGAGCTGATCGAAGTGCCGTAACCGGGAAGCGCATCTTTCGCGCGCGCATTTCAAATCCTTTCCAGACAGGCGCCATTATCCGGTGGCGCTTGTTTCTTCTGGGACCCGGACCTTACGACTTCGCAATCACACGACATCAAACACCAAACTCCCCTGGGTCTGCGTTAGTATGGCTTTCGAACCATGACCAGCGAAGTCACGCGCGCGGTGTCCGGCCCAACCACCACGTTGATCTACGACGACTGGTATCCGGCGATGCGCGCTTCGCAGATTTCCGGCAGGCAGATGGCGAAAGCCATGCTGCTGGGCATCCCGCTCGTCCTGGGCCGCACCGCCGGCGGCAGCTACTTCGCCATGCGCGATTCCTGCCCCCATCGCGGCATTCCGCTTTCTTATGGATGGTTCGACGGTCAGCAGGTCACGTGCAAGTATCATGGCTGGGCCTTCGAGGCGGTTTCCGGCCAGTGCCGCGAAATCCCTTCGCTCACCCAGCACGATTCGCTCGATCCCTGCAAGATCTTTGCGACGGCGTTTCCCTGCGAGGAACGCGACGGACATCTCTGGGTCTATGTCCCACAGAGTGGGAGGGGTAGGTTACGGGCGGAAGACTTAGCGCAACTGCCGCCGGTTCCTGAAGTGCCGAAGTTCAGCCAGCGCTTTCGCGCCGCGTATCTCACTGCCGATCTGCCCTGCAACATCGATCACGGCATCATCGGATTGATGGATCCGGCGCACGGCCCATTTGTGCATCAGTCGTGGTGGTGGCGCTCGCAGGCCAGCATCCACGAGAAGGAAAAACACTTCGAGCCCATCGAGGGCGGCTTCCGCATGACCGCCCATCAGCCCTCGGCCAACAGCGCGCCCTATAAGCTGCTGGGGGTTTATGGCCAGCCGATCACCACGACCATCGATTTCGTTTTGCCTAACCGCCGCTACGAGATCATTCGCTGCGGCGAAAAGTGGTTTGCCAGCCTCACCACGGTCACGCCGACCATCGAGAACCATTGCCGCATCGATGTCTGCGCGGCGTGGAATGTCTTCCTCAATGTGCCGTTTCTTACTCCCATTGCGAAGTTCTTTGGCCGGCGTTTCGTTGGGCAGGACCAGCTCACCATGATCCAGCAGGCCGAAGGGCTGAAGTACAATCCATCGCTCATGTTGATTGACGACGCCGACCGTCCCGCCAAGTGGTACTTCGAATTGAAGCAGGCGCGGCTGGAATCGCAGGCCACCGGCAAGCCTATGCGCCATCCCATGGACGGTCCCGTGACCCTGCATTGGAGAAGCTGAGGCGATGCCCCCGATGCAGCTTTCCTGGAAACTCCGGTCGCGCCTGCGCCTCTTCGCCATCGCGCTGTTGCTGGGCGCAGCCGTCGGCATCTTCGTTCTCTATCCCACCAACGAGTTCGTCTACTACTACGAATACCGTCCGGGAAACTCGACTGCCGCTGACTTTGCTCTGGCCCAGATGCATCGCTCCGTGAAAGGCCAGACGCCGGAGAAGACCAGCTTTTATGCCATCGTCGGCATGATCTTGAGCTTGTGCGGCGCAGGATTGTACTCCAGCATGCAGCGCCGCTCGCAGCGGATCGAGCAGCTAAGCGCCGCACTCCAGAGCGACCTGCACACGCTGATCGCGCAAGGCGAAAGCGCACATCTGGAATTCAAGTCGTCGTTTCGGTGGGACCTGCGCGAGAACAAAGTCAATCGCGCCCTGGAAGCGGTCGTGATGAAGACCCTCGCCGGCTACATGAACGGTAACGGTGGGACCCTGCTGATCGGCGTGGCCGATGACGGCGCCGTCGTGGGTCTCGATCATGACTACAAGACGCTGAAGAAACAGGATCGCGACGGCTTCGAACAGGCACTAATGACCGCGATTGCAGTCAAGCTCGGCGCTGACGCGTGCCATCAGGTGCAGATCGTATTCCACTCCGTTGAGAGCAAGGAAGTGTGCCGCGTCATGGTCGCGCCAACGCCGCGCCCGGTTTACCTGAAAGAAGGCGACGCTCCCAAGCTCTATGTCCGCACCGGCGTCAGCACGCGCGAACTCAACGTGCAGGAAGCCGTCGATTACACCTCGGCGCGCTGGCCCAAGTGACAACCGAATTCGCCATAACTTTTTTCCTGGAACAATCGTCCGTCGCTCCGGTGTCTGTTATAGACACAGCGCAAGGAGCACTGATGCCATGTTCGAGGACAGTCTGCTTGAATCAGGCGGAAGACTTGCTGGCCGCACTCCTTGGACGACTGCGGTTTCATTCGCAGCACAGAGTGTGCTAGGTGGAATTCTGGTAATGCTATCGCTGCTCTACACTGAGGCGCTGCCAAACCAGAAGTTCTTAAGTGTTCTGGAAGCTCCTGGCCCGCCGCCAGCCGCCGCGTCCGCACAACGAACTGCTGTTCAATCGTCGAAACCGGCGAGCGAACTCAATGGGCATGTGCTGGTCCCACCGCCTGAAATTCCGCCGCACGTTGCGATCATCCACGATGAGACTCCTCCGGGAAATCCCCTCATCGACCCTAGGGTCGGTGTGCCGAACAGCGTATCTGGCGCGGCTTCTAACAGCACGATCACGGAGTTACTGCGTGCCGCTCCAATTCCGATGCCTACGCCCACCGCGAAAAAAGTCCGCGTTTCTTCCGGCGTGGCGCAGGGCTTGCTGATTCGCCAGGTAAGGCCGCAATATCCGGCTCTCGCCCGCCAGGCGCGAATTCAAGGAACCGTCGTCTTGCAGGCTGCGATTGGAAAAGATGGGACCGTGCAGAATCTCCGCGTCCTAAGCGGGCATCCCATGCTGATAGAGGCGGCGATCGAGGCCGTCAAGCAGTGGCTGTATAAGCCCTACTACTTGAATGGAGAACCGGTCGAAGTTGATACGCAGATCAATGTGAACTTCACGTTAAGCGAATGAGTATGCGTATTCCACCTGAATTTTCATGTGCGCGAGTTGCGATGGGTGCTCGCAATGTGCGACAGTGAGAATTCCCGGCAACATACGCGGAAATAGTTGTCCCGTCGGGGCAACACGGTTCGCACCTCGGATATCGCACTAGAGGACCTACAACTGTAATGGCCAAGAAAATTAAGATCAAATCGTTTGAAGAAGCCGTCGCATGGTTTCGCGACCACGGCTTCGATGTGCTGGAAGCTCCCGGCGCCAGCGGTCGCGTGTTTCTGAAGAAGTATCACTGTTCCGCGGCGATCGAGCGTGCCGATGACGGCAGCGTGAAGATATTTGCTTATCCGGGCTATCTCATCAACGGCGAAATCTCCAAGCTCGTGGACCACGGTTACCAAAAAGTTTTGCAGACCAGCAAGGCGGTTTATCCCGCAACTGCCGATCACCTGAAGGCATTGCACGACTTCTCTGAAGAGCTGAAGGAAGGCATCGGCAGCATCAGTCTCTACAATGAAAGCCTGGGAACCGTCAGCGCAACCTACGAGTACGATCGGGTACGCGATCGTGACCTGCCGCAAGCGGAACGTCCTCAGCGTCCCTGGAAACAGCCGCCCACAGTCAAGCGCCCGGCTTAACAACGCCTAAGATCTGCCACGATGTGTCCCCGCCTTTCAGGGTTGTAATTCGTCTTGACAAAATAGTTATTCCTCGCCTGCAAACCCGTTCAGCAGATTCTCTATCCAACTAACTGGGACCGATAAGGGCCGATCCGGGTTATCTCAGGGAGGAACAAATACGGTTATGAAGCGAATTGGAATTCTCATAGGGTTGTTGACGCTTGGCGCATGCATGACTTGGGCGCAAGACAACAACGCAAGCAGCACCAGCGACAACACTGCACAAAACACCACGACCCAAGACAACAATAACGCCCGCAAGAATGCGGCGGCCAACGAGGAGAACGCGGCCGAGAATGCGAAGCAGGATGCCAAGGACGCCAACAGCCAGCAGGGCGCCGAGCACGACAAGGCCATGGCCCGCATGGACGATGCAGCCAAAGATTTGAATCAACTTCTGGCCGCACCTGACAACGGTATTCCCGATTCAGTTTTCACAAAGGCGAAGTGCGTGGCGGTCGTTCCGTCCATGATCAAAGGCGGCTTCATATTCGGCGCAGAACATGGACGCGGCGTGGCATCGTGCCGGCTGCCGAATGGCGGCTGGAGCGCGCCTGCTTTCTTTGTTATGACCGGGGGAAGCTGGGGCGCACAGATTGGCGCTGAAGGCGTCGACGTCACCATGCTGATCATGAATGATGACGGCATGAACCAGTTGCTCAGTGCGAAATTCAAGATCGGCGGGGCGGCCAGCGCTTCGGCCGGGCCGGTCGGACGCGATGCTACGGCCAGCACCAGTTGGAAGATGGATGCGGAGATTCTGACCTACTCCCGTTCGCGCGGTCTGTTCGCCGGTGCGACGCTGAACGGCACTGCCATCAAGGCCGACGAAGATTCCATGCGCGCTTACTATGGCCGCGATGTCCGCTTCCGTCCGGTGCTCACGGGACAGGTGAGAGATGTTCCGGGTAAGGATGTCTTTGTCTCGACCCTGGAGCGGAACCGAGCCGAAGTGAACGCGCAAGCCCACTAAGAAGTGCATGACTAACGTGGTACAAGCGGCGGGCATCGGCTCGCCGCTTTTTCTTTCTCGTCAGGCTCCGCTACACTTGCGCCGGAGGTTGGCATGAAATTGGCATCGCTGCTTGTCTTGCTCGCAACCGCGTTCGCATCGGCCCAGAACCAGAGTTCTCCCGCCATGGACGCGGCAATCCGCGCGGTACTCCAGGCTCAGGTGGATGCGTGGAACCATCACGACCTGGATGCATTCATGGCTGGCTACTGGAAATCTCCCGACCTGACCTTCTTTTCTGGAGCCAGCGAAACTAAGGGATGGGAGCCGACGCTGGAGCGTTACCGGCGCAATTACCAGTCCGCCGGACACTCAATGGGTACGCTTTCCTTCAGCGATTTGCGCGTGGATCCGCTCAACTCGGATGCCGCCTTCGTTCGCGGACAATTCCATCTGGTGATGCCCGACGGCAAGCAGCCCCACGGCGTCTTCACCCTCATTTTCCGCAAGTTTCCCGAAGGCTGGCGCATCGTCCACGACCATAGCTGCGCAGCAGCGGAACCGCCTATTTCATCGCCGCCTCCGCCGCCTACCTCTAAATAGTGATTGACCGGCCCGCCGCAGGGTATAGAATTCAATCGTCTCCCCTTGGGGATCACAACCCCTTGTGACGAGGCCAATCAGGCGGTATCCGCAACGCGGAACTGCACTGGAGGACATGTGAGTATTACCACCGGCGACTTTCGCGCCAAGATTACTGCTTCCACCCTTCTCGAAAAAAAACAACGTCAGGAAATCATCACCTGCCTTACCGCCTATGACTATGCCAGCGCGCGCCTGGTGGACGAAGCCGGCATCGACATGGTCCTGGTTGGTGACTCGCTGGCCCAGGTGATGCTGGGCTACGAGAACACTTTGCCGGTCACCATGCGCGAGATGCTGCATCACACGCGCGCCGTACACCGCGGCGTGAAACGCGCCTTCTTGGTGGCCGACATGCCGTTTGCCTCCTATCACCTCGGCCAGCGTGAATCGCTGCGCAACGCCGCGCGCTTCATCAAGGAAGCCGGCGCTGAGGCGGTCAAAATCGAAGGCGGCGAGAAGCGTGCGCGCCTGGTCGAACGCATGGTCGAGGCTGAGATTCCAGTGGTCGGTCACATCGGGCTGACACCGCAGTCGGTACATGCCATGGGCGGCTACAAGGTGCAGGGCAAAACGCTGCAAGCCATCGAGCAACTCATGCACGACGCGCTCGCTCTGGAGCGCGCCGGCGCTTGTTGCGTGGTGCTGGAAGGCATTCCCCGCGAAGTGGCCGCGATGATCACCCATGAGCTGGAGATTCCGACCATCGGCATTGGCGCCGGTCCGGAGTGCGATGGCCAGGTGCTGGTCTTCCACGATCTGCTGGGGCTGACGTTCTCGCCGCCGGCGAAGTTCGTCCGCCGCTACGCCGACGTTGGCGCGGTCATCGGCAACGCGCTGCTGGCGTTCAAAGACGATGTGAAGTCGGGCGGATATCCCGCCGACGCCGAGTCGTACCACTTGCCCAAGGAGACGCTGGCATCGCTCCAGACCATTCGCCCCCAACAACCGCAAAGTCGGCGCTTGCTGGGGGCCTCGATTGCCGAACGCAAGCGCGCTGTGCCAGTGTAGAGACATGCGGCTAGGGCGGCGATCGGTTTGGCTGATGGCGATGGTATTGGGACTGGCGTCGATTGCGGCGAGTCAGGCTGCCGCTCCCGCGCACAAGCCTGCTGCTGCCTGGAAAAAATACTGCCAGCCCAATGGCGGCTTCTGCTTCAAATACCCACCTACCTGGACGATGCTGGGCGAGGTCTTTGCCGGCAACGGAGTGGTCGTCGCGCCGCCGCAGAAGGACGACCGCGCGTTGTGGTACGAGATCACGCTGGCGATGGTCGCACCGTCTCCTGAAGGCGATGAAGAAGGACCAGGGTTGAACGGCATCATCGAGCAGACTATGGCTGCGATGCGCGAAGCCGGGCAGAATTTCATCACCCTGCAACGCCAGGAGCGGACGGTCGATCACCAGCCCGCGCAGATGTTAAAGGCACGCTATCGCGAAAAGGCGACCAGCCACGACTGGGTTGAGGAGATGATCTTCATTCAGGGCCCGGAGAACGAGATCTATTCCGTAGCTTTGAAATGTGCGCCGCAAGATTTGGCGCGGCTGGAGCCGGTGCTGTCCGAGATTTTGAAAAGCTGGACGCTGCCGCGGCCCGAGCCGCCGGCGGGCGACAGCGATGACAGCGCGCCGACGCAGCCGACGCCTCCGGCGAAAGCGCCGGCCGCTCCGCCGGCACACTGACTGCCGTGAAGCGCATTGCGACGATCGCCGAAATGAAAGCTGCCTGCCGCCAGGCCACGCGCAGCGGCAAGACGCTGGGCTTTGTCCCGACGATGGGCGCTCTGCACGAGGGGCATCTGTCGCTGGTGCGCGCGGCCAAGGCCCGCTGCAATTTCACGGCGGTTTCCATCTTCGTCAACCCGCTGCAGTTCGCTCCCACGGAAGATCTTGCCAAATACCCGCGCCCGTTGGAGCGCGATGCCGGCATGCTGGAGCAGCTCGGCGTCGACCTGCTATTCCTGCCCACGCCCGACGAGATGTATCCACCCGGCGCGCAGACCCACGTGCTGGTCGGCGACCTGAGCGACAAGCTGGACGGCGCATCGCGCCCCGGACATTTTCGCGGCGTCGCGACTGTCGTTACCAAGTTGTTTGAGATTGTCCGCCCCGACTGCGCTTTCTTCGGGCAAAAGGACGCGGCGCAGGTCGCCGTGCTGCGCAAGCTGGTTAGCGACCTCGATATGGATGTGGAGATCGTTGTTTGTCCCATCGTGCGCGAGAAGGACGGGTTGGCGATGAGCTCGCGCAACATGTACCTCACGCCTGAGCAGCGCCAACAGGCGCTGGTATTGCATCGCGCTCTCATGCGCGTACAAATGACCGCCGATCAAGGCGAGCGCAATGTCGCAAAGCTGATTGAAGGCGGCAAACAGGTGATTGCGGAAGAGCCCGCAGCGCGGCTGGACTACTTGGCTGTCGTCGATCCGAACACGCTCGATCCGGTTGCAGATGTCAGTCGCGGCGCGCTGGTAGCCGTCGCCGCGTACTTCGGCACGACGCGGCTGATCGACAATATTCTGCTGACATGACAGAGCACCCAGCAGAGGCGTGTTTAGAATGCTCCCATGTTGACACCCTCCAAGAGCAGCAATCTCACCAGGCGACTAATGCATCTGCTGCTCGTTCTCTACGTGGCGGCGAGGATTCTTCAGCCATTTGCGGGCAAGGTGCCGACTCTGCTGATCGTTGTGCTGCACGTACTCCCTCCGGCAGCATTTGCTTTTCTCCACGGAAGAACGGCCTACCGCACGCGCGGCATTCTTGTCTTTATGGCGGTGTGCCTTGGAGTCGGGGCTTTCTTTGAAAGCCTTAGCCTGAGGACTGGCTTTCCCTTCGGGAGCTATTACTTCACCGACCTGATGGGACCGAAGGTTTTTCAGCTTCCGGTATTGCTGGTCTTGGCGTACGTCGGGATGGGATACGTGTCATGGGTCGTCGGACTGCTGATCCTCGGCTCGCCAACCGGAAGTCTTTCCGGCAGGCAAGTGGTCCTGCTGCCGCTGGTTGCGAGTTTCGTCATGGTGGCCTGGGACCTTGCGATGGATCCGGTCTGGACCAACATCGATCATGCCTGGGTGTGGAGGAACGGAGGGGCTTACTTCGGCGTGCCCGTGAGCAATTTCTTCGGCTGGTATCTCACGATCTATGTCATCTACCAGATATTCGCCATCTATCTGCGAAATCGGGCGTGCCCCATCACTGCCGCTGGAATTCTGGCGTCTGCCCGTTCTGTTTTATGGAGCTTCAGCGGCTGGAAATCTCCTGCTTGCGATTCCATCGAGCACGGCGACGGCCGTCACCAGTTCCAACTGGACGGCCTCCGACATAGTCGGGGTTTGCGTGCTGGTTTCGTTCTTTGTCATGGGGCCGTTCACTCTGATTGCCTGGACTCGGCTGGCTGCGGACAACAGTCTTGATTAGACCTGACACGCCAGATTCTGCGTTCGTGTAAGGGGCTCCGTCAAAACAAAAACGCCGAAGCATTTGCTCCGGCCTCACAGTTTCCAAGAGGTCATCTGGCTGTGTTGACGTCCTTGCGTCACGCTTCAATGCGTCGTGCGCGAGCAAAATTTGATATACCCGCAATCGAGTCCCGCAAAGCGGGACGGCTACAGGATAGCTCAGCACGCAGCGGGGTCCCCGGTTCGCCGCTTTTTGGCGAACTGGGGAGGCGGAGTGCTGGGTAGGCTCTGCCTTAGATTTTGAGCCCCTTCAGGGGCGGCACAAGTAGGATGTCGACAAAGCGAGGTCACCCATAAGTCGCCTTCGGGTTGTGTCTGGGCACAACTCTCTAGTCGTGCCCAGCCCGACGACACCGAGGATCGGGGTGTCAGGGTCTGCGCGAGAGCCCGTGTCGTCCCCGGGGGGACTCGGCTCCGTTTCCCGCTCCACCCAGCGCTCCCGCGCTGGGCTATTTCTAGTTTCGCCCTTCGGGCTCAGATTTCGGTATCTCCTAGCATCTTCGCCTGCCACCACAAGTCCGAAAATTGAGCTCTCACGCTGATTCTTTATCTATGAGATGGCTTCTCGTTTACTTCGTGATCTTCTCGCCGATCGACTTCGCCTGGGTAAACAGCAACAAATAATCCGGACCGCCCGCCTTCGAGTCCGTTCCCGACATGTTGAATCCGCCGAAGGGATGCGCGCCCACCATCGCTCCCGTGCATTTGCGATTGATGTACAGGTTGCCGACGTGGAACTGCTGCTTGGCCGCTTCAATCTTGTCGTCCGAGTTGGTATAGACCGCGCCGGTCAGTCCGAACTCGGTGTTGTTGGCGATCTGCAAGCCCTCCTCGAAGCTCCGCGACTTGAGTCACCGCCAGCACTGGCCCGAAAATTTCCTGCTGCGAGATGGTCGCCATGGGATCGACATCGGCAATCACGGTTGGCTGGACGAAGTAGCCCTCGGTCCCAACTCGCTCGCCGCCGGTAATCAGCCGGCCACCTTCCGCGATGCCTTTCTGGATGTAGCCGAGGATCGTCTTCATCGACTTCTCATTCACCACCGGGCCCATGTTCGGATTCAGCGCCGGATCGCCGACTGTGATCTTCTCCACTCGCTGCTTCAGTTGTTGCAGGAACTTGTCGTAGATGCGCTCATCGACGATGGCGCGCGAGCACGCGGAGCACTTCTGGCCGCTGAAGCCAAAGGCCGCACTCGCCACGCCTTCGACCGCTGCGTCCAGATCGGCATCGGCATCCACCACGATCGAATCCTTGCCGCCCATCTCCAGGACGGTGCGCTTGATCCAGATCTTGTCCCGGCTGCTGCACGGCCGCACGCTGATTGATGTGCAGACCCACTTCCTTCGATCCCGTGAACGCGATGTAGCGCGTCTTGGGATGCTCGACGATGGCATTGCCGAAGCTGCTGCCGTGGCCGGGACAGAAGTTGACCACGCCGTCCGGCAGCCCGGCTTCTTCCAGAATCTCGAAAAACTTCGCGGCGATGGTCGGCGAGTCGCCTGACGGTTTCAGCACGACCGTGTTGCCGCATACGATCGACGCCAGCGTCATGCCGCCCATGATCGCGCCGGGGAAGTTCCACGGCGGAATCACCGCGCCCACGCCCAGCGGGATGTAGCGCAGCCAGTCACGCTCGCCCGGCAACTGCACCGGAGCCTTGGCTTCCGCCAGCCGCAGCGCTTCCAGAGCGTAGAAGTCGGTAAAGTCGATTAGCTCCGCGATGTCGCCATCGGCTTCGGGCCAGTTCTTGCCAACCTCGAAGACCATCCAGGCCATCAACTCGAACTTGCGCTCGCGCAGCAGGTGGCTGACGCGGAACAGCAGATTGGTACGCTCCTCCACCGAGGAGTACTTCCAGGTTTCGAAGGCTTTCAACGCCGCCTGCATTGCGGGCTCAACTTCGGCAGAGCCGGCCGCTGAAAACGTCCCAACCACCTCCGACGGCTTCGCCGGATTCAGAGACTGGGTCTTCTCGGCAGTCTTCACGCGGCGGCCGCCGATCACCAGATCGTACTCGCGGCCAAGTTCGTTGCGGACTTTCTCGATGGCGACCCTCATGCGGCGCGTGTTCTCGGGATTGCTCCAGTCAATGGAAGGTTCGTTCCTGAATTCGGTTGGAATGCGGGCGTTATTGATGCTGGCGGCGATGCGTGTTCCTTCGCGCGCGGGGGTCATGGTGCTGGCCATAAGGGCGTCCTCTCAGATAGGTCAAAATGGATGACTAGTAATAGATGCCGGCCATTGCAGGGAGATGCGGCAGCCAGCCAGGCCCTTATTTTACGCCCTCCTGACTCCTCTCTACCTGTACCGCCCGGCAGCACGAATCCAACCCTCGAATCTGGTAACGTACCATCAGCGATCAACTCGCCATTGCGCTTCGAAACCGGAGTGTTAGGCTATCGGGGGAGCCTGGCAATCAGCCTTCTTGCTCCGGCCTTCGGTTGAGCGTCCTCTTTCATGCGTTTGAATTTCAATGCCCTGCCCGCGGTAATCGCTCTGGCTGTCCTGGTAACGGTCTTTGCCGCTGTGCGACGCCAGCAAACCAGGGAGCGGGTCAATCTTTGGCTGACGGGATGGGCCTTTATCCTACTGCGGTCGCTGGTGGAATTCGCCCACTCCAGTGCTAACTGGATGGCCCAGTTCGAGCGTGCAATTGGGCTCTGCGCCATGCTCCTGGCCAGCGTCGCTTTCGTGGTTTCGGTCGCGCCGCAGGCCACGACTTGGCGGCGCCAGTTGGTGATTTCCCTGGTGCTTGGCATTCCCGCTCTCACCTACAGCACCGCTATCCTGTGGGGCGTGACCGCCAGCCGCTTTTACTATGCGGTGGTGGCGCTGGGGCTGTTTGCGGTGCTGCGGATGCTCTGGGGCTGGTATCAGGAAGTCACGCCCTACGTCGTCTGTGTCGGCTTGTCTTTGTTTGGACTGGCCGCGTTGGTGGGCTGGAGCATTGCTGCCGGCCATCCAGATTATGGCGTTCTCCTGATCCTTGCCAGCCTGAATTTTTTTGCCGGCGGTCTCTACTGGTATCGCTTTCGCAGGCCTTCCGCCGGGGTCCTGGCTACGGTCTTCGGCTTCGTTGCCTGGGGATTTACTTTTCCCGCGCTCATCCTGCTGGCCGCCTTCGCACCCTCGATCCGGGTTGAATCCGAGACCTGGAACATCCCCAAATACCTGGTCGCCGTGGGCATGATCGTCACCCTGCTGGAAGATCAAATCCATGCCACCGAGCACCTCGCCTACCATGACGAACTCACGGGATTACCCAATCGGCGTTTGCTCCAGGATCGCCTGGTGCAGGCCCTCGCCCGCGCCGACCGCACCGGCTGCCATGTGGCCGTTCTCCTGCTCGACCTCGACGACTTTAAGGAGATCAACGACACCTTCGGACACCGTATCGGCGATGCCGTGTTGCAACAGGTTGTGGCCAGACTCTCCACCCGCATGCGCGCCTCCGATACTTTGGCCCGAACCGGAGGCGACGAATTCACTATCGTGAGCGAAATTGCCACCGCCGAGGGGGCACAAGCACTGGCGTCAGCCATGGAGTCCGCATTGGTTCAACCCCTCAGCGTTGAAGGAGAATTGGTGCGGACAGGGGTGAGCGCCGGCTATGCCCTCTATCCTGAGGATGGCACCGGCCCCACCGAGCTCTGTGCCGCTGCCGATAGAGCGATGTACGCTTCCAAACGTGGCCTCGGCCTGCGATGACCACAGGCGAAGACCGGCAAGACGTCTATCACTGGTCACTACTCACCTCAATCTCCGGCGTTAAGATCGATTCATGAAGAAACTCCGGGTCGGCGTCCTGTTTGGTGGACGCAGCGGCGAACATGAAGTCTCACTGCTGTCGGCTGCCTCAGTGCTGAACGCAATCGACAAGAGCAAATACCAAGTGGTGCCTATCGGCATAACCAAGCAGGGCCGCTGGGTGACGGCCGCCCTTGCTGAACGCCTGCTGCAAGGCAAGCCAGCCGATGGCTCCGAGCCTCGGCACCTCCGCGCCGGCGATCCCAACGCTACCGAGTCCGCAGCAGTCCTGGCCCGCGGCGAAGGTGTAGTCGTCCCGCCCATGCCCGGAGAAAATCATTCCGCGCTTGTGCCTTTCGAGACCGACGCTCATCAGCTCCGCGCCGGCGTCAATCCTGTAGATGTCGACATCATCTTCCCTGTCCTGCACGGCACCTTCGGCGAGGACGGCACCATCCAGGGACTGCTGGAGTTGGCCGACATTGCTTACGTAGGCGCGGGCGTGCTCGGCTCCGCCGCCGGCATGGACAAAGATGTCATGAAGCGTCTCTTTCGCAATGCCGGACTGCCTATCGTGAAGCACGTTATGGTTCTCCGCAGCGACTGGCGCGAGCATCCAAAGGGAGTCCGCAAACAGATCGAAAGTACGCTCAAGTATCCGCTGTTCGTGAAGCCCGCGAACCTGGGATCGTCGGTCGGGATCAGCAAAGTTCACGATTCCAGCGAGCTCGCCGCCGCCATGGACGAGGCCGCGCGCTTCGATCGCAAGCTGGTGATCGAGCAGGGTGTCGGCGGCAAGCAAGGCAAGGCGCGCGAGATCGAGTGTTCCGTCCTGGGCAACGATAAGCCCATCGCATCGGTCGCCGGGGAAATCGTACCTGTCAAGGAATTCTACGATTACAGCGCCAAGTATCTGGTGGAAGGCTCAGAGTCCATCATCCCGGCCAAAATCGGCAAGGCGAAACAGAAAGAAGTACAACGGCTCGCGGTAGCTGCGTTCCAGGCAGTGGACTGTGCCGGCATGGCCCGCGTCGACTTCCTGATGGATCCGCGAACCAAAAAAATGTATGTCAACGAGATCAATACCATCCCCGGCTTCACCTCGATCAGCATGTATCCCAAGATGTGGGCGGCGACCGGTATCTCCTATCCCGAACTTATGGATCGGCTGATTCAACTTGGTCTGGCGCGTCACGCGGAGAAGAAGCAAAATCAGTACAGCCGATGAACTCGGAACCGGGGGCTTGTCCCGGCGCCCACGGAACAGCCTGACTCTCAGCACTTCGCCAGAGCCCTTAGCAGATGGCGCTGAGGTGCTAGGAAGTACAGTGGCCGAGGCGGTCAAGCACCGCTGCATGGTCTGCGTGGCTCTGTTGACTTCCCCGCGCCACGCTTGAATGCATAGTGTGCAGGCAAGTTCGACGTACCAGCAATCGAGTCCCGCAAAGCGGGACGGCGACCGGATAGCCCAGCACGCAGCGTAGCGGAGTGCCGGGTAAAGTGCTGGAACACCGCGTCAGGGTCTGCGTGGCTCCGTCGACTTCCCCGCGTCAAATGCGTAGTGTGCAGGCAAGTTCGACGTACCAGTCAATCGAGTCCCGCCGCGCGGGACGACGTCAGCTTAGCCCAGCACGCAGCGTAGCGGAGTGCTGGGTAAAGCGAAATTCTTGTCCGAGCCCCGCGGGGGCGGCACGGTTTCTCACTATGGTCGTGGCCGAACGCGACGCCTAGAGATTTCGAGCCGGCTTGAGCCGGCGACACGGGAGCATAACGATTTGGTCTAAACGCAACGACGCTGACTGCCGAGCCGCCTGAAATGCGGAAGCTCGCGACGAGGGTCGGCAACGCTAGCTCCCGTCCCGCCGCGCGGGACGACTCAGCTTAGCCCAGCACGCAGCGTAGCGGAGTGCTGGGTAAAGCGAAATTCTTGTCCGAGCCCCGCGGGGGCGGCACGGTTTCTCACTATGGTCGTGGCCGAACGCGACGCCTAGAGATTTCGAGCCGGCTTGAGCCGGCGACACGGGAGCATAACGATTTGGTCTAAACGCAACGACGCTGACTGCCGAGCCGCCTGAAATGCGGAAGCTCGCGACGAGGGTCGGCAACGCTAGCTCCCGTCCCGCCGCGCGGGACGACTCAGCTTAGCCCAGCACGCAGCGTAGCGGAGTGCTGGGTAAAGCGAAATTCTTGTCCGAGCCCCGCGGGGGCGGCACCGGTTTCTCGCGCAGACGATTTAGTACAGCCATCACGCCCTGCCAACCTCAAGTTTCACCTGACAAAAGCCCAGAGAAACGTCCTGAGGCAAATGGGGGAGCCACCCCCCCCAAAAAATAGTCCTGAAAACAAAGGGCTTATATCAAAGTATTGATAACAAATAACTTACATAATAAGCTAATCAATGTGTTTTCAATGACTTGCGCTGTTCCGCGCAAAGTATTCATAACGCTATACTTAGATGTAAACTACTGCATGTAAACGGCTTACGTGCGCACTCGCGCGATCAGAACTACCCGTAAATTCCGTCCTTCAGTTGTCAAAGAGCTCCTTCATCTCACTGGCCCCAACTCACCAGTCCAGACGGCCGAGCACATCACGCCCAACCTATCACCGTAGAGCATTGCAGCATCTTGTCAAGTTACGAAAGTACATGTACCAATGGGTCCAGCGGCACTCCCGAGGCGCGTGTCATTCGTACGCCAGCGCATCGATCGGGTCCTTCTGTGCGGCCTTGATCGCCGGATAGGACGCTCCCAGCAGCGAGCCGACCAACGCAATAATCGCGGCCTTTACCAGCCAACCATAGGTGATCAGTACAGGCAGCGTCTGGAACCTCGCCTTTAGGCCCACGCGCGCCCCATAGCTGAACGCGATCCCCAGAATGACGCCGCCAATCGCGATCAGCAACGTCTCGCGCAATACCGCGTTCACGATGTAAAGCTTGCTCGCCCCCAGCGATTTCAGGATGCCGATTTCGCGCGTGCGCTCCATCACCGCCGCGTACATTGCCTGGAAGATCACGATGAACCCGATGACCATGGCGATACCAATCACGACATCGATTACCGTGTTGAGTCCGGGAATGCTGGCTGAGGTCATCAGACTGAAATACTCCTTCAGCGAGTGCACCCCGTATTCCTGCATGCCCGGAATGCTCTTGATCTCCTTGACCACTGCGTCGGCGTTGTTTGGATCGTCGAGCTTCACGTAGAAAATGGATGCCTTGCCGATGGCGCCATTCAGGTCTTGCAGTGTGGCGATGGGAATGAACTCGCGCGCTCCTTTACCGTGCTCAACGATGCCGCAGATGCGGAACGGATGATTGAGCGTTTCCAGAGTGTCGCCGACCTTCAGATGCTTGGAGGCGGCCTTCAGGTCGTCAATAATCATGTCGTACGGACCTTGAAAGGGTCCGCCGGATACGTAGTGGAACCCGCTGCTTACCGCGTCAAACGATTGCAGATCGATGCCGTAAAGGACTTCGACCGCTCCAGTAGTCGTAACCTGCATGACCACGGGAGCCACGGCCGTGACATGCGCCAGTTGATCTATCTTGCCGGCGATTTTTACCGAGACCGGTGCGCCGGTCACGCCCATGATCAAGGACGCGCCCGGGGGTTGCACCATGATGTCGGCGCCGATTCCCACCTGCCGGCTGCTGCTGTCGTTCAAAATGCCGAGCATGATGCCGACAATCAGCAGAATAAGAGTGACTTCGACCGCGACCGCGACCACGCTGATGAGGGTGCGGAACGGCCGGTGCACAAGGTTGGCGACAATCATCCGATTCATCATGAGAAGCTCGATTGTATAAGATGCCCGCCCAGGAAAGGCGGGTCGGTCAGGATGCGAAGGTCAGCGAACCGTTCGGGGAATGCTTGCGGTTCACCACTCGTACCTGCTCGCGCCATTGTTCGCCCAGCTGCACCAGGGTCCATTCCACCCGCGGCGAAAGATAACGCAGCAGAACATCCGTTGTGGGGTGAACGTGCAGGGCGGGAGCGACCAGGTACAACAAGGGCGGAACGCTGGAAAGATCGCGTCCGGCAAAATAGCCGTTCCGCGTGAACTCGCCGTGCTGCTGATGCCAGCGCACCCGCGCCCAATAGTCCAGCCCTTGCAGCGGCAAATGGATGTCCTCGTTCGCTTTCAGCTCCAGGATGGCCAGCCGGCCATCCAGCGTGCACGTCAGCACGTCGAGCATGGCGCGATCGACGGCGGCAAAGGCCGGCACTTGCGAATAGACAAAGCGTCCGTCGAAACGCTCATCAAGGCAACGAACATCCTGCGCGATGAGGCTTTCCAGCCAGCGCTCTGGCGCCACGCGGTAGAACAGATTGGTGTGGGAACCGCCTGGCCGGCGCTGTTCGCAAATGCGCTTCACTATTTCGTGGAACAACCCTTGGCTGCTCTCGTCGAGTACATGCTCGGCCGGGCCAATGCCAAAGACGATCGCCTCGCGATTGCGGAACGACCCTGAGACCGGCGTAAGGCAGGCGCGTGCAAACTCCAGTCCATAAAGCCGAAAGACGATTTCCGACGCAGACTCAACCGTGATCTCTGCTTCCGGCGCCAGCGCACGAATGCGGTCGATGGAAGCTGCGAAGCGTTCCCGCGCCGCTTGCATGTCAACTGCACGCGTCAGCCGGGTGACGACGTTGCCGCTGTCGGCAATGTCAACCGCTTCGCACCTCTCGGAGCGCTCGTCGAGTTCATAAAGATGCCACTTCGCCGCATCACAATTCAGATTGGCCGCCCGTTGCCGCACAACTTCCGATCCACCCGGCGGCAGGAACACCTTCAGCCCTTCAACCTGCGCACGTCCGGCCCGCTGCCGCCGCTGATAGTCCATCCAGAGGATGCCGAACGTGAGCGCAGCATCTACCGACGACTGCGTCTCCTCCGCATTGACTCCGAGGACCGCAAACCCGGTTTGTCCCGCGCGGAGCATGCCCCGCGTGTAAAGCGGACTGAGCGAATGCTCCAGATCCGGACTGCTGCTGAATTGTTCCAGCTGAAATCCGGGATACTCGCGCCGCAGCACGCGCTCCAGAAGTGATTGGTAGCGCACCCGCGCCGCGCGCTTGGACGTCCCGGTACGCCAATCGCGATCAGCGCAAATCTCCAGCAAATCGGGTTGCGATCGTCCGAAGCGCAAAACCTGTAGGCGCAAAGTGCGGTCCCTGATTTCCGCATCCACCACGCGCCGCACCGCGTTGCGCTCCTCTGACCACAAGTGCAGAACGCACTTGCCTTCACCTGAAACCGAATATCGCGCAGTGCTGAAGTCGAACAGGACCTGGCCGTCTTCGCGGGCGACGGCTTGTGGCGCGCCTGCCAGAAACTCTTCCAGCAGACCAGCGAGCGCTTCCGTGGAAATGCCTGGCGTTTGCACAAGAATATCCAAACTAAGTCTAGCGAACTTACTGCGCCCGCACAGCGTCGGGAAGCACAGCCCTGTGTGATAATTGAAACGTCTGCAACGCGACGCTTTGGGTTTTCGTTATCTATTCAAGAGATGGATGGCGCGGTTTCATTGCCGCGCGTCTTCATGCGTCGTTGGGCATCCAATAAGAGTGACTATGGACAAAAAGTTTTTCTTCGTTCGCTACGGCCTGGCGCAGGCTGACCTCGAGCGGTATCTGGCTGCGGCGCTTTCGGCTGGCGGTGATTTCGCCGACCTCTACTTCGAATATCAGACTTCCGCCTCGGTCTCGCTCGACGAAAGCATGGTGAAGTCGGCCACCCAGGGCATTTCTGTCGGCTGCGGGGTTCGCGTGTTATCGGGTGAACGCACCGGCTATGCGTATACCGACGACCTCTCGCCGGAACGCATTCTGCACGCCGCGCGCACCGCGGCGCTGATTGCCAGCGGTCCGGCCAAGCAGCCGGTTGTCGGCCTCACTGACAAACCTGCGCACAATCTCTATCCTGTGCGATTGCCGTCGGACGAAGCGGATGTGCTGGCCAAGGTCGATCTGGTGCAGCGTGCCGACAAGGCCGCCCGCGCCTACGATCCCCGCATCCACGAAGTCCGCGTGAGCTATGCCGATGAGATGCGCACGATTCTGGTGATCGGCTCTGACGGCAGCTTCGCAGAAGACGCGCAGCCGCTGGCGCGCATGAGCGTCTTCTGCATTGCGAAATCGGAGAGCGCCGGTTCGGCGCGCGGCAGCGCCGGCGGCGGAGGCCGTGTGTCCCTGGATTACTTCCAGGGGGAAGCTTCGCCGGAACACTTCGCCAAAGAAGCGGCGCGGCAGGCGATCATCCAGCTCGACGCGCGCGATGCGCCGGCGGGCGAAATGGAAGTCGTGCTCGGCCCCGGATGGCCGGGAATCCTGCTGCATGAGGCCATCGGTCATGGCTTGGAAGCCGACTTCAATCGCAAAAAGACTTCAGCATTTTCAGGGATGCTGGGACGGCGTGTGGCCAGCGACAAGTGCACTGTGGTGGACAACGGCACCATGCCTGGTCGTCGCGGCTCGCTCAATGTTGATGACGAGGGTAATCCAACCGAGAACACAGTGCTGATCGAGAAAGGCATTTTGAAGGGGTATCTTTCGGACAAGCTGTCGTCGCGCCTGATGGGCATTCCCAACACCGGCAATGGCCGGCGCGAGAGTTACCAGCACATTCCCATGCCCCGCATGACGAACACCTACATGCTGGCGGGTCAGGACTCGCCGGAAGACATCATTCGCTCCGTTAAGTACGGCGTGTATGCGGTGAACTTTGGCGGCGGCCAGGTGGACATCACCAACGGCAAGTTCGTTTTCTCCGCCTCGGAGGCCTACCTGATCGAAGATGGTAAGGTCACTTCTCCGCTGAAGAATGCGACCCTGATCGGCAATGGACCCGACGTGCTGACGAGGGTCTCGATGGTCGGCAGCGATCTGCAACTCGACGAAGGCGTCGGCACCTGCGGCAAGGATGGGCAGTCGGTGCCGGTGGGCGTCGGTATCCCCACGCTAAAGGTCGACCGGCTGACGGTGGGCGGGACTGGCGGGTAACACGGTGTGATTTTCTTTGCCCCGCCGTAGCGCAGAGAAAGGCCTAGAATCGGGGCACCCAGTTCATTTTTCTTGGGTGTCATCCTGAGCGTAGGCGGCCTGATGTTGGCCGCCGGAGTCGAAGGACCCCTGTCGACATTCTTATCCCACAGAGTAGGACTTTTACAAAGTAGGACTTAATACTAATGAATGTTTCCACCGAAGAACGCACCGCTCGCAGCAGCCACCTCAACCGATCTGAAAGACATCGCAGCCGACGTGGTTCGCCGCGCCATGCACGGCGGCGCCACCGCCGCGGAAGCGGTTGCCATGGATGGCAGCGAGTTTTCCACCGTCGTGCGTCTCGGTGAAGTGGAGACCCTGAAGGAATCGGGTTCGAAGGGCATCGGCGTGCGCGTCTTTTTCGGACAGCGCGCCGCCAGCACTCACTCCAGCGATCTGTCGCCCGCGGGCATCAAGCAATTGGTGGATTCAGCGCTGGTTCTGGCGAAGATCACCAGCGAAGATCCCTTCGCGGGCATTCCCGAACCGTCGCAACTGGGCAAGCTGGAAGGCGATCTCAATCTCTACTACGACGACGTCTATTCGCTCTCGACCGCCGATCGCATCGACTACGCGCGCCGGGCCGAAAAAGCCGCGCTCGACGCCGATCCGCGTATCACCAATTCCGAAGGCGGAAGCTTCGATGCGGCCATTGGCTACAAAGTGCTGGCGAACTCGCACGGCTTTATCGGCGATTATCAACGCTCCTACTGCTCGGTTTCAGCCGTGCCCATTGCGCAGATTGAGGGCTCTGCCATGCAGCGCGATTATTGGTACTCGGTGGCGAACTCGCTGAAGAAGCTGGAGCCTGCCGAAGAGGTTGGGCGGATCGCCGCGAAACGAACCCTGCGACGGCTCGGCGCACGCAAGGTCAAGACCGCAAGAGTCCCTATCGTCTTCGAGCATACCGTTGCCGGGGCGCTGGTGGGACACATCTTCGAAGCCGTCAATGGCGACTCCATTTATCGCGGCGCGTCGTTCCTGACCGGCAAGCTGAATGAGAAGATTGCCGGCGACAACATCAACGTGGTTGACGACGGCACCATGCTTGGCGGCTTCGGCACCAGCCCCTTCGATTCGGAAGGCGTGCCTAGCCGCAAGACCGTCGTTGTCGAAAACGGCGTTCTCAAGTCCTACCTGCTGAATACTTATACCGCGAAGAAACTTAGCCTCCAGACTACCGGCAATGCCTCGCGCGGACTGGCCGGAACTCCGGGAATTGGCCCCGGCAATTTCTTCCTCCGGCCGGGAACGAAGAGCGCGCAGGAAATCATCGCCGACATCAAGGAAGGCTTGTTCGTCACCGAGTTTCTCGGCTTCGGCGTAAATCTCGTGACGGGCGACTTCTCGCGCGGCGCCAGCGGCCTGTGGATCGAAAATGGCGAGTTCGCGTTTCCCGTGGAAGAGATCACCGTCGCCGGCAATCTGAAGGACATGTTCTTCAACATCTCCGAGATCGGGAATGATCTGGAGTTCCGCAGCTCCATCGCGTCGCCCACGCTGCGCATCGACGGCATGACGGTGGCCGGGGAATAACAATTCACCACCCCTTCTGCTCTGTCGAAAATCATTTGCCACGGAGGGTGCGGAGCACCCGGCCCGATACCCTCCTTACTTTCCCACAGTGTCATCCCGACCGGAGCGAAGCGGAGTGGAGGGACCTGCTGTCAGTCCGCATCATTCCACTGCCGGCGGAGAGCAGGCTCCTCGATTCCTCGGTCGCAGCAACCTCGTCACTCGGGATGACAAACAGGAAAGAAAGCACGCACGCTTAAAGGCCTGCTCTACCCAGCAACTCCCGCTTCTTTTCTTCGGGCAGGAACGATGCAAGAAACGAATTCCGCGCCAGCTGGCACAGTTCTTCCTCGCCGAAACCGAAGACTTCTTGCGCCAGTTGATATTCGCGCGATAGTGTCGTGCGGAACATGTCCGGGTCATCGGTATTCAGCACCACCAACACGCCAGCGTTGAACAGCTTTCGCACCGGATGGTCTTCGATCCTCGCGCAACAGCCCGTCATCACGTTGCTGGTGATGCAGATTTCAACCGGGATCTGTTTCTCGGCGAGATAACGGACGAGCTCGGGGTCGTCGATGGCATGAAGCCCGTGGCCGATGCGGTCGGGCTTCGAGCTCGCGCAGCGCTCCCCAAATCGACTCCGGCCCGACAGTTTCACCGGCGTGGACTGTCAAGCGCAGGCCATGCTTAGCAGCGTGTTCGTAGACTTCGCGAAACAGTTCCGGGCCGGCGCGGCGCTCATCGCCCCCAATCCCGATGCCTACCACATTGTGAGACTTAAGCCTGATGGCTTCGTCGACCACACGCTGCGCCTCGTCCACTCCAAAATGGCGAACGGCGTCTAAGATCCAGTAGAGCGAAATGCCGAAGTCGCGCTCGCCCCGTTGCCGGCCGCGCTCGGCGCCCTCAAACAGCGGCGCGAATTCCTGACCTCGCCAGTGCACCACGCCGGCGGAGATATACACCTCGGCATGAACGACGTTTTGCGCGTGCAGCTTCTGCATCATGCGATAGGTGACGAGTTCATAATCGTCGGCCGTACGTAAGCGCTCGGTAACGGCCTTGAACGCCCACAAGAATCCCGTGAAATGCTTGTATTGGTAAAGCTCGCGCGCTTCGTCTTCGGTGAAGATACGGCCGCTGTCCTCGATGTTTCGGTAGCGATTGTTCGTAGTCTCGAGCAGGATGGGATGACGACGGCTCAACTCTGACAATGTGGGAGGGTCGACCGAGCCTTCGAGGTGCAAGTGGAGTTCGGCCTTGGGCAGCGACGTAATGAAATCGCTCGTTCACCGCTTGGTGGCCGTCTGCAGGCACGGCTGGATTTGCGTGGGCTGAACTCGCTGCGATGGCGGCTGTAGAGCCAATACACTGCCATGCCAATGATCAGCCACGCAAAGAAGCGCAACCACGTCAGGATGGGCAGACCCGCCATCAGCAGTATGCAGAAAATCACGCTGAGAATCGGCGCTGCCAGGCCGCCGGGCGCGCGGAAGCCGCGATGCCGGTCCGGCTGTTTGTAGCGCAGAATAATGACGCCCAGCGACACCAGCACAAACGCAAACAGCGTGCCGATATTCGAGAGATCTGACAGCGTGCCGATATCGAGAATGCCGGCGGGAATGCCGACCAGGAATCCCGCAATCCATGTCGCAACCGCCGGCGTGCGAAAACGCGGATGCACCCGGCTGAACATCTTGGGCAGCAGGCCGTCGCGCGACATCGAAAACCACACCCGCGCCTGTCCCAGCTGAAACACCAGCAGCGACGAGATCATGCCCATCATGGCGCCGAACAGCACGGCCAGCTCGGTCCAGTGCAGCAGCGCCGACTTCGTTGTTCCCGCCAGCATGCTCATGCTGTTGACCACGGGCGCAGCGTCGTCGATCAGCGTTGTGCCACGGCACGATTCCGGTGAGCACCACGGCTACCGCGATGTAGAGCACGGTGCAGACAATCAGCGTGGCGATGATGCCGATGGGAATGTCGCGTTGCGGATTCTTGGCCTCTTCCGCTGCGGTGGAGACCGAGTCAAATCCGATGTAGGTGAAGAAAATGATGGAGCCGCCGGTGAGCACGCCGGACCAGCCCTCGGGCACGAAGGGATGATAGTTCGCCGGATGAATAAAGCGCATGCCCACGAAGACGAAGGCCAGGATGGCGGCGATCTTCAGCAGGACCATGATGTTGTTGGTCTCCGCCGACTCGCGAATGCCGCGCACCAGGACGACCGTCAGCAGCAACACGATGAGAAACGCGGGAATGTTGAAGCCGAAGTGCCAACCCGGCGCATACAGCGTGTTGTTTTGCAGATCGGTGAGGCCGCCGGGCAGATAGGCGGGCGTGATCCAGCGCAGCGCGGGATGCCAGCCAAACCAGTTGAACGTCGCGGCCATGTGCGCCGCAAAACCGACGCTAACGGCCATGTTGCTGACTGCGTATTCCAGGATCAGGTCCCAGCCGATGATCCACGCGATCAGCTCGCCCATGGTGGCGTAGGTGTAGGTGTAGGCGCTGCCGGCGATGGGGATCATCGAGGCCAGCTCGGCATAGCACAGCCCGGTGAACGCGCAGACGATCGCCACCAGGATCAGCGAAAGCGCCAGCGCCGGACCTGCGCCGGGGCGCCCAAGCGTCGCCGTGTGATGCACGATGTAATCCGCCAGCGGGCAGTTGAGGATGGAGGCGGTGTCGAATTTCTGTCCGGCGATGGCCGTGCCCACGACGGTGAAGATGCCGGAGCCAATGACCGCGCCGATGCCGAGCCCGGTCAGCGACCACGGGCCTAGCGTCTTCTTCAGCCGATGTTCCGGCTCCTCCGATTCGGAGATCAGCTTGTCAATGGACTTGCACGCGAAGAGTTGGTTCGCCAGGGTAACGCTCCCGGGAGTGGAATGAGTCCCTTGGATTCAAACAGAAACGGCCGGGCGAGGGCAAGTGGGAGGCGATTTCACCACGGAGAACACGGAGAGCACGGAGGATTTAAGTCACCACAGAGGCACAGAGGATTGAGAATCATTTTCATTTTCTCGATGTCTCCGCGGTTGAGCTCTGGTTAGCTTGCCGCTGCTTTTTCGGGCGGCCACCAAGACGGCCATTGGCTTGGGAAGCGTGACGCTTCGCGACGCTGGTGCTCCTCCCACCCATTGCACCTAGCATCGCCGCCATCCATTTTCTGGAGCCGAGCACTCCCTCCAGCAGAGCCGGCAAGTATACGTCGGCATCGAGCTTAGGAAAGTGGATTCCGAATCCAGAGGGAGTAATTTCAATCTGGCCTAGCTGAGAAGCACTGGCGTTTTCGAGGCCCTCGGCGTCGTTCGGGGAAAAACTGATATCCACGCCAGAACTCAGGCTAACGATGACTCTGCCGCTGCTGCGATCGTAGCGCGCTGCAACCGCAGGAGGCGTTTTCCTGCGCAGCCTGCGGCCGCGCTCGTTGGCTGCACGGAAGACATCACTCGATACCATGGATTCTCTCCCACTCTCGACAAAGCTTACTCTGATGTAGGGTCAATTTTGGCCCTAACGTTATCGCGCGTCGTATGGCGAATTTCTAACCACCGAGATACAGAGCGTTCTCAATCAGGGCAGGAATTCTGCTTATCCACTGGCTTTGCGCGCCTCAGTGCTCTCCGTGTCTCCGTGGTGAATAGTTATTTTCCCGGCGCCAGGGTCTCCAGGAAGTAGTCGTCGATCATGTGGAACAGATGGGTGCGGGCCGCGAAGCCGGCGATGCCGTGGGTCTTGCCCGGATACACCATCAGCCGGAACTGCTTGCCGGCGTCGATCAGATTGTTGACCATCTGAATCGTGTTCTGCACGTGCACGTTGTCGTCGCTGGTGCCGTGTACCTCCAGCAGCTTGCCGTGCAGGTCGGCGGCAAAGTTCACCGGCGAGCTGTCTTTGTAGCCCGCCTCGTTGTCCTTCGGCAGGCCCATGTAGCGCTCGGTGTAGATGGAGTCGTAGAGCAGCCAGTTGGTCACAGGCGCAACCGAGACTCCCGCCTTGAACTGATCGCTGTGCTCCATGGCGTAGAGCGTGAAGTATCCGCCGTAGCTCCATCCCCAGAAGCCGACGCGGCTGCTGTCAAGTTGCGGAAACTGCTCCAGCGCCTGCTTGATGGCAGCCAACTGGTCGCTCAGCTCGACCGGGCCGAGATGATGCTTGATAGGCAGCGCGAAGGCCTTGCCACGATTGGCCATGCCGCGATTGTCCACGTGCAGCACGGCGAAGCCCTGACGCGCCAGGATCTGGTCGAAGAGATCGTAGCCAATCCAGAAATCGCGGACGGTCTGCGCTCCCGGACCGCCATAGGGATTGACGATGAGCGGCGCTTTGCCGTTGGCGTTCATGGGACCACCTGGCGGCGGCAGCAGAATCTCGCCTTGCAGCGTGGTTGTGCCGTCGGCTGCTTTGAAGTCGACGACCTTCGGCGTGAGCAGGTTGTAAGCCTCGACGCTGCGCGGCTGCCAGAACGCGGTGCAGGAGCCGTCGACGCTGCACACCGACGTGCTCGGCGGAATGTTCAGCGCGGAGAAATTGTCGACGTAATACTTCGCATTCTTGGGATCGAAGTCGGCGAAGTGACTTCCATCCTGCTTCGAGATGCGATGGAAGGTCTGGCCGTCGAGGCCGACCGCATATTCGTTGCGTTGCCGCCAATTGCCTTCATTGGCAGAAAAATAAACGATGCCCTGCTTCTGGTCCACCGCGTCGACGCTCTCGACCTCCCAGTCGCCATGAGTGAGTTGCGTCTCCATCTTGGCGGGGCCGCTCAGCGGATTCTGCTTGTCGAAGCGATAGAGGTAGATGTGATTGTGGCCGTCGCGCCAGCTGGTCCACAGATATCCGTCGCCGGAATCCAGCAGCTTGAAGTCGACTTCGGGATGCATGTCGATCCAGGCGTCGGTGCTCTCGGTCATCATGAGCTGCGCTTTGCCGCTGTCGACATCGACGAAATACAGATCGAGCCGGTCTTGTACGCGGTTGAGCGCCATCGCCCATAGCAGTCCGTTGCGTACCCATCCGAAACGCGGGATCAGCACGTTGGGATCGTTGTTCAGCGGAAGCGCGCCGGTGCTGCTGGCAGTGATCCATTTGATCTTGCCGCCGTTGCTGCTCACCACGCCCAGGCGCACGCCGGGGTTGGGATCGCCGGGCTGGGGATATTTTTCCTGATCGACGGTGGCGTGCGTCGGCATCCAGTCGGTGATGGGATAGGTAGGCACATCCTTCTCGTCCATTTGCAGAAACACGAACTGCTTGCCATTGGGTGACCAGAAATAATTGCTGCGCGAATAGAGCTCTTCCTCGTACACCCAGTCGACTTCGCCGTTCAGCAGATTGTCGTTGCCGTCCTTAGTGAGCTGACGTTCGTCGTTGCCGGTTGTCGTGCGCACGTAGAGGTTATGTTTGCGGACGTAGGAGATGCGGTCTCCGTCGGGCGAGAACTTGGGATCGGCGCTCTCATCGGTGCTGGAAGTAAGCTGCACCGCGGTGCCGTTGTCCAGACTATAAAGCCAAAGCTGGCCCATGGAGTCGAAGAGCAGATGTTTGGAGTCAGGCGCCCATTGATAGGCAGCGATGGAGTAACGTTGCGCTGCTTCTTTCTTGCGCTCGTCCTTGATGGCGCTGGCGGGCGGAGCCAGGGCCGCGAGCTTGCCGCTGGCCACCAGCACCGCCGACTTGCCGGTGGCAACATCGACGTAGTAGAGCTCGCCGTGATCGCCGCTGTCGTCGCGCTGCACGAAGGAAACTTTCGCGCCGTCGGGACTCCACTGCACGTTCTCCGGGCCGCGGCCAAGAATGCCGCCCGGTTTGAACATTTCTTCAATGGTGAGCTGTTTCTCGCCTTGAGGAGCAGGTGCGGCGGTTTGTGCGAGGAGAAGGGAAGAGCAAAAAGCAAAGAGGACGAAGGCGGCAAAACGAGCTTTCACGGCAACTCCGAAGAGAGAAATGACTGCGGGGAAAGTTTATATCAGGAGGGGCGTTGGACGGTGGCTGTCTTGGGATGTGGAGGCTGATTGTAGGCCATCGCGTTGACTGTTGGGCTTTGTGTCAGGGCACGACTTCACAGGCCGCCGAAAAGTCGCTTTTGGAGCGCTTTGTAACAGCGGCACGACTACCGAGTCTGCGTGAGAATTAAGTTTGATCTTCAGCGGGGAGTATGACTCACAAAAAAAGAACCCCGAAGGGGTGGAACTGCAGTTAGCCCAGGACGGAGCGAAGCGGAGTCCTGGGTAGGGCGGTAAAAAGCAACTGAGTCCCGTAGGGACGGCACGGTTCTCACGCAGACTCTAAAGCCGTGCCCTGTTACAAATCGGGAGGGTTGTCCTGACAAAATACCACTGGGGCGGCTCGCATCCCGAGAGGTCACACTTCAGCGCCCCATCTGGTAAATCCGCAGCAGCTCGACAAGTGCGATGAAGATACCGACACCGAAGTAGAGATTGCGGGCGGTTTCGGTGCCGAGGGCCGCGGGCAGCGGCACGCCGCGCTGGCGAAAGCTGAGCACAAGGGAACGTTCGCGCTCCAGCATGAAGTCGGCGATTCGCCGGTGGCAGGCGGCGATCAGCAGGCCAAGAAGAAGTCGCGCAAGTTCCAGTGGCATGAGGCAATCGTAAGCTGGTCGCCGAAGCTGGCTCAATAGGCGGAAAACCTTAATTCCCAGCGCCGAGTGAGAATCAGCATTCCTCACAGGCTGTCGCTGGTTGAATGCTAGAATCGAACGGTCACAATGAATGCAAACCTGCAAGCGCTGATTAAGCTGCAAGATGTCGATTTGCGCATGGCTGCGCTACGGGCCGAAATTGCCGCTCTCCCTAAGGAAGTAGCACAGATTGAGGCGAAACTGGCCGGCTCCAAGGCCAAAGTGGAGGCCGCGCAGGCGGCGATCAAGGCCGACGAAACTGCCCGCCGCAAACACGAATCCGACATCAAGGACCAGCAGGAGAGGATCAGCAAGTATCGCGACCAATCGCTGAAGGTGAAGACCAACCAGGAATACAAGGCGCTGCTGAGCGAGATTGGCCAGGCCGAAGCCGAGATCGCCAGGCTGGAAGACAAGGTGCTGGAGATCATGGTGGCCGCCGACACACGCAAGGACGCCCTGAAGCAGGCGGAGGTGACGCTGAAGGCCGACACCGCCGAGAATGAGCGAGAGAAAGAACACGCCCGCCAGCAGACCGCCGCCGACCAGAAGCAGCTTGCCGAACTCAGCGACCAACGCCAGCAGTTGCGCTCCGGCGTCGACGAAGAAGCCTTGACCCACTACGACCGGGTGCTGAAGCTGCGCGGCTCAGTTATGGCTGCGGTGTATGAAGACGAGAGTTGCTCGGCCTGCCGCGTGCGCCTGCGTCCGCAGGTGTTTCAAGACGTGATGACCAACCAGCAGTTTGTCACCTGCTTTTACTGCAACCGGATCCTCTACTACGTTCCGCCTCCGCCGAAGGAAGATGCAGCTAAGGATGGCAACCCGACCGCCGCTGCGGCTCCGCAGGAAGAAGAAACGGCTCCAGCGGATGAGGGCGCAGCGCAATAACAGCCGCAAGCGCAGAGCAATCTCTTCCCGCGATACAATAGATCCATCCCATGGCTACGGCTCCGGAATTGATCCAGATCGAAATTGGCCCGCGCCAACCTGCTCCCAAGCCGGAGTGGCTGAAGGCGCGCGCGCCCATGGGCGACAACTATCACGACCTGAAGACGCTGGCGCGCAAGCTGGATTTGCACACGGTTTGCGAGTCGGCGCACTGTCCCAACATTGGCGAGTGTTGGAACCATCGCACCGCGACGTTCATGTTGCTGGGCAATCTGTGCACGCGGCGCTGCGGATTTTGCGCGGTGCCCAAGGGACGGCCGCTGCCCATCGATTTCGACGAGCCTGGCCGCGTGGCTGAAGCGGTGGAGAAGCTGGGCCTGAAGTTTGCAGTCGTCACCAGCGTGAATCGTGATGACGACAATGTGGGCGGGGCGCGCGTCTTCGCCGATACCATACGCGAGATCCGGCGGCGGGTTCCGGAATGCCGTGTGGAAGTGCTGATCCCGGACTTTCAGGGATTGGAAGAGCCGCTGCGCATCGTGATGGATGCCGCGCCCGACATCTTGAATCACAACACCGAAACCGTGCCGCGGCTGTATCGCGTTGCCCGCTCAGGCGCACGCTATGAGCGCACCTTGCGCCTGCTGGAACGTGCCAAGGAGTTGAATCCGGCCAAACCAACCAAGACGGGCGTGATGGTCGGCCTCGGCGAGAGCACGGATGAGTTGCTGGAAGTGTTTCGCGACCTGGCGGAACGCAACGTCGATATTCTAACCATCGGCCAGTATCTGCGGCCATCGAAAGACCACCTGCCGGTGGCGCGGCTCTACCCGCCGGACGAGTTCCGCTTCCTGAAGGAAGAATCGCTGAAGATGGGATTCCGGCACGTGGAGTCGGGTCCGCTGGTGCGCTCGAGCTATCACGCCCACGAGCAGGCCGACGCGGGCACTCGGATTGTTTAGCCAGCCTCAATTGGCCGTTCAGAGTAGCTTCCGAAACTCTTCGATCGTAAGTCCTGCGTCGCGGATGATGCCGCCCATAGTGAACGCATTGACGGGATTATGGCGAGGAATGGTCAGAATCCGCTGACCGTCAGTCATCACAATATGCTTGCCTTGCCGCAGAATGCGAAAGCCGGCCTTTTCCAGGGCACGCACCGCATGCAAGTGCGGAATGCCAGGCAGTCTGCCCATTAACCGACGGCCACTTCGACCTCGCGGATGTCTTTGCCGCGTGTCAATTCACTTACGGCTTCCAGATACTCGCTTATGGCGACGCGGATATTCTCCAGCGCTTCCTGCTCGGTCGCGCCCTGCGACCAGCAGCCCGGCAAGCCGGGGCACGAGACCGCGAAACCTTCTTCTGAGGACTGCAAGGCAACACGATAGATCATGGATTGAATGTTACTACTGTTGAAGGAATGGCGGATGCAAAACTTGCTGGGCTCCAGCTCACTTCTGCACGAAGCTCTTCATCCGGCGCAGCACCGATTCCGGCGCCTGCACATCCAGTTCGACATAGCCGTCGCGATATTCGCGCGATAGGACAACCGACTTGGCGTCGAGCGTTGCTAGCACTTTTCCTTCCGACTGGGGCACGTGCAGGCGCACGCGCCGCACGGGATCTTCGGAGATCTTGGCGTCGATCAGTTCCAGCAGCTTATCCAGACCGGTGCCCTTAGCTGCCGAAACGTGTACCACAGTGTCAGAGTCGCGCAGGCTATTGCGTTTCTTTTCGGGCAGCAGATCAACCTTGTTCATGACATAGAGGCGAGGCTTGTCCTGCGACTCGAGTTCGCGCAAGACTTCTTCCACCTGGGCCTGCTGCTCGCTGGCGGTTGGACTGGTGACGTCGGAGACGTGCAACAGCAGCGAGGCGCGCTGCACTTCTTCGAGCGTTGCCCGAAAGGCAGAAACCAGGGTGTGCGGCAGGTTGCGAATGAATCCCACAGTGTCAGACAGCAGGACTTCGCGCTTGGATGGCAGCACGGCATGCCGCAATGTGGGATCGAGAGTGGCAAACATGCGCTGGCTTTCCAGCACGCCGGCCTTGGTCAGCGCATTGAATAGCGTCGACTTGCCGGCATTGGTGTAGCCGACGAGGGCGACGGTTGCGATAGGCGCAGATTCGCGGCGCCGGCGCTGCTGTCCGCGTATGCGGCGGACGTTTTCCAGTTGCTCCTGAACATGACGAATGCGGCGATTGATCTTGCGGCGATCGGTTTCTAACTGAGTTTCGCCGGGACCGCGAGTGCCGATGCCGCCGCCCAGTTGCGACATCTCCACGCCACGCCCGGCCAAGCGTGGCAATAGGTATTGCAATTGCGCCAGTTCCACCTGGAGTTGACCTTCGCGGGTGCGGGCGTGGCGCGCGAAGATGTCGAGGATGAGCTGGGTGCGATCGAGGACGCGGGCGTCGAGTTCGCGTTCCAGGTTGCGCTGCTGCGACGGCGTAAGTTCGTGGTCGAAGATGACCAGATCGGGAGCCGTGGACGCCACCGCACCCTTTAATTCCTCAAGCTTACCGCTGCCTATAAGGGTTGCCGGGTCGGGCTTGGGGCGGCGTTGCAGCATTTCACCGGCGATGTCGGCACCGGCGCTAGCGGCGAGTTCTCGCAACTCAGCCATCGACTCTTCGGTGGAGAAGCCACGGTCCGCGTGATCGTCGACATGCAGGAACGCCGAAGCCGCATCACGCGCTACGCGTGCGATGGGCGGGACACTGCCGGAGGGTCGAGGATGGGTCGCGGCACTCGCCAGGCCGGCCTCGCCGGTCTCTGCCAGCCTCTGCGCGCGAGGCTTGGGCGCTGCGCGAGAAGAGAACTCCACTCCCACCAGAAAGGCCCGCTCCGGTTGAGTCCGGCCGGTTTGCCGGGAGCGGCGATTTGCTCCGGAGCTGGGTCCCTGCGCGCGCGAAATAAGTTATTCCTCAGACATAGAGACGGCGCTCACGGCCTGCGCTGGAGCGGCGGCCTCCCCGATCGGTCGCGAGTCGAGGTGACGCTCCGCATGCACCACGCGGGCCATTACAACCGTGGAAATGGCGTGCTTGAAGATCAGCTGCTCCTGATTATTGGTCTCCAAGACCACCGAATATTTGTCGAATGAGCGAATCCTGCCCGTCAGCTTAACCCCGCTGAGGAGATAGATTGTAATGACCGATTTATCTTTGCGGGCAGTATTCAGAAACGAGTCCTGAATATTCTGTGCTGGCTTGCTTTCCATAGGTTCCTCTCGCCAACCAACAAACAGCACAACCCCACAAGTTCGCGGCCCCGCACGAACCGAGGTTCTGTTAGACAGCCACCTTCCGTTGCACGCCGCAAATGAGCGTGACAACGACGGGCACACAAGTGCCACTCTACGATAAGCTGCCCAAGGGACGATTTCAACTGCAACCGACACACATCCCAGTGATGTAGAATTCGCCCACCTGCTGAAACAGGAACCTGGCGCCGGGAGCAATCCGGCCGCGCAGTTTGGAGACCGCAATGACCGCTCCGTGGGTAGCACTCATGGCGTCGCAAATCGACTTTCCCGGGGGCGAACAGGCCATCCTGATAGTGCTGCGCTGGATACACCTGGTGGCCGGGATCACCTGGGTGGGGCTGCTCTACTTCTTTAACCTGGTCAACACCCCGTTCCTGAAGGAACTTGACGCGGAGCAGCGCGGCATCGTGGTTCCAAAGCTGATGCCGAAGGCGCTGTGGTGGTTCCGCTGGAGCTCGGTTGTGACCGTGCTGGTGGGTTTTGCGTATTGGAACCACGCGGTCGCCGAGAATGCGCGCGCCGCAATTGCCGCCGGGGAGACTGCGTCGGCGGGCCGCGTGATCGGCAGTTTCGTTCTTATCTGGACGTTGGCCTTTGCGGTGGAAATGGGAGTGCTGATGTCGCCGGCCGAGGTGCTGCGCAAAGGGCCGGTACTGGGCATCATCATGGCGGTGGTGATCGTTGCGGCGTCCTACATCTTTCTCAGCCTGAACGAGCAGGGATGGGAAAGCAATAGCGTGCTGGCGATCGGGATTGGCGGCGGGCTGGGGTGGTTCATGATGCTGAATGTCTGGGGCATCATCTGGCGGATGCAGAAGAAGATCATCCGCTGGACCGAGGAGAGTGTTGCCAAGGGGACGGCGCTGCCGGCGGAAGCAGCCAAGGTCGCGAGGCTGAGCTTTCTTTGTTCGCGGGTGAATTTCTGGCTGTCGTTTCCCATGTTGTTTTTCATGGGTGCGGCCAGCCATTACATGATGTTCGTGGGGCGGTGAGCAGGCCGACCCACTCATTAGCGGTTTTGGAATGAGTGGGACCCCGGCGACCGCGAGCTGCGGGGCGAACTTGCTTGCGACTATGTCGCCAATTACAGCAACCGGCTGGACGCTAAAGAATCGCAGTTACGGCGTGATCTCGAAGATCACTCCGCAGCCCACGCCGCCGGGTCCACTACAGTTTCCTCCCGTCGTGCCACCGTACGCTGCGGTGCCGTAGATGTTTCCGCTGGAATCCAGGACCACGCCCCCATAAGGCCCAGCTCCGTCGCTGCGATCGAAATCGTGAAGGCTGGTGTACGTCCAGCCGCTCTGGGTGTGCGTCAGCTTGAAAACGGAGCCATAACCGTTGGCTCCGGCGGCGATTGCAGTGCCGTAGAGGTTGCCGCTGGCGTCCATAGTCAGCGGTCCCGCGGGTCCGCCATTAGTGGGTCCGGTAAAGCTGTAGAGCAACGTAAACGTCCAGCCATTCCCCGCTGGGGACAGCTCAAAGACGGTCCCGCCGCAGCCACTAACACAGCTCGATGTCGTGCCATAAAGATTGCCGGCGGCGTCGACAATGAGGGAGCCTATGGGAGTCGCGCCACCACTGCGTTCAGTGAAGTTGTACAGGATGGACAGTGTCCACCCGGTGGAGGCGTTCAATTCGAATACAGCGCCAAATCCGGTCGGACTGTTTTCGACAACCCCATAAAGATTGCCCGCTCGGTCGGCAACGACGCTGGACGGGGGATAAGCGCCTTCCGTGAAATCATCCATACTGTGAATTACGCTCTCCGTCCATGTGCCGCCGGAATCAACGGCGTGAAAGATCGCTCCCTCGCCGTTCGCTCCCCCCAAGCCAGTGGTTCCATACAGATTCCCTTTTGCGTCGAAGACGGGAGCAACGAAGTGAGGCAGGCGCCCGTCAAGGCCAGCAAAACTATGTAAAGTGGTGAGGTTCCAGGGACAGGAAAACGACTTGCACAAAGAAGCTTGCGGCGTCAGGCGGTATATGGTTCCAACGTTGTCGCTTCCGCCTTGCGCGGTGATGCCGTAGAGAGCGCCGTCAGGGCCAAAGGTGACGCCGCCATACGGTATGGCTCCATCTGGCCCCGAAAAGCTATAGAGGGTCTTTAGGATCCAGTTGCTGCCGGCGTGCTTGAATTGAAAAATGGTTCCGGCGCCGTGACCCACTTCACTGGTCGTCCCGTAGAGATTGCCTCCGCTGTCCATAACGAGAGCGCCATAGGGCTGATAGCCGTCGCCCTGGCCGGTGAAGGTGTGCAGAACAGTGAAGGTCTGCGCCAGCGCCGATTGCGTGGAAATCATCGTGAGCGCACAAATCAGCGATAGCGCGAAGGTTGTGAGGCGCGGGCTTCTGGGCAAAATTGTTCTGGAAGATTCCGACTGGTTCGTCATGATGGTCTCCTCTACCCCGATGCAACCTTGGCGATTGTCCTTGGAACTTTACACCCGAATTGAGACGCCATCTAAAGAAAATCGATGACTGATCAGAGCGGGAAAATTCCTATACGTTCACCATTCAGAGTAATACTATAGCTGACGAATCTCGGGAACAGATCAACGGCGGCAGCCTTACAACCAACGGCTCCAGGCGCCCCATTGGAATACTGGGGACAGCCACGGAAAGGCCGAGTACGATGCGTGTCTGTGTTCAGCGATTCTCCCTGCTCTGTGGTGTGATCTTCATCGCCACGCTTACCTCCGTCAGCGCTCAGTCAAAGACTATTGACCTTTCCTCTACGCCCGATTCTCATTCGCACGTTATAGAGCTTTCACCTGTTCCGGATTCCCAGACCAAGCGAATGACCGTTGATGACGTCATCAAAATGTCGAAGGCGGGGCGGAGCGACGCGGTCATCATTGAGCAGCTTAAGAAGGAGGGCCAGTATTTCAATCTGAGCAGCGACCAACTTCTTAAGCTCAAGACCGCACACGTGAGCAAGCAAGTCATCCAAGTGATGGTTGATCCGTATCCGATAAGGGACGACCAGCCATCTTCACCTGAAAAAACGGCTGCTGTGCCAAGTGCTTTTGGCGAAGGAGGTTGTACGGGCTGCGTTGCCCGCTGTGACCAAGCCTACAAGAATTGCGTAGCCGATGCATGCGGCGCAAAAGTTTACCAGGGGACTATCCTGGTGTGCGAAAACGCTGTGAGATCGGATAGACAGGATCAGTGGCGTCACGACGTGGTCATCAAGTGCGGTGGCGAAGAAGGGAGGTGTAAGGGTCAATGCGGGAGTCCAGGAGGTGCGTGCTACGGTAAAAAGCCCTAACGCGCCGGGAAATGCATGAGTACCTGATTCACCCAGCCCTCAACTTGCCCGCGCTTTGGCCGCCGGATAAATCCCCAGCACCTTCACGAATTCCGCGATCTCGCCCAGATGGCGCAGGGCGTTTCGCGCGGCCTCGTCGTCACCGCGCAGAATATCGACGAAGAAGACATACTCCCACGGATGTCCTCGCATGGGGCGCGATTCGATTTTGCTCAGGCTGATATCGCGCAGCGCGAACACACTGAGCGCTTTGAACAGAGCGCCAGGCACGTTCTTCAGCGCGAAAGCGATCGATGTCTTGTTGGCCCCTCGCCCGGACTTGGCTGACTTGGTGATCAGCAGAAAGCGTGTGTAGTTCTGCTGGTCGTCTTCAATTCCCGCAAGCAGCACCTGTCCGCCATATAGCTGTCGCCGCCTGCTTCGCTGCTATAGCAGCCGCATCTTTCCATCCCTCGGAGACGACATGACGAACGCTGCCCGCCGTGTCGTAGAAAGGGACCGCCTGGACGCCGGGACGGGAGCGAAAGAAGTCGCGGCACTGATCGAGGGCGACCGGATGCGAGAACACGCGCCGGACATTCTGCAACGACACTCCGGGAGGGGCGATCAAGTTGTGCCGAACCCGAAGATGAAACTCGCTGTGGACAGACACGTCGCGCGTGAGCAGCAGGTCGAAGTGCTCGGCCACCGAGCCTGCCAGCGAATTCTCGATGGGAAGGACTGCCAGTGTTGCCGAGCCGTCCTCTACCCGGTCAAAGACTTCGGCTGAACGCGCACACGGTACGAAGCTGGCGCTCGCCAGCATCTTTGCCGCAGCCTCATGGCTGAAGGAACCAAGTTCTCCCTGGATCGCGACTTTCATTAGGATGGGCAGAGCATAGCAGACTTTAGCCCCTCCACAGGTTATCCAGAGCTTCCCTAAGGTCGGGTTGCCCGTCAGCGGTGAAATATAGACGGGCTTGCAATCGACTCTGCAAACAACCATCCGACCCATAGTCTGCCTCCAAGTAGTTGTCGGTTGCAGCGTGCGAAGAATTACTCAGGGAGGGGGACAGGATGCTTTGGACCATTTTTGTGATTCTGCTGGTGTTGTGGCTGCTAGGCGTAGTCAGCAGCTATACCTTGGGCGGATTCATTCACATTCTGCTGGTGCTGGCAGTAGTGGCGTTGATTTTCCAGCTTATTTCCGGGCGCAGGCCAGTAGTGTAAAGCCGTAGTCTCAGCAAGACTTGGTGCGGTGACAGCAACAAGCAAGCAATTGGTGACGGGCAAGACGAATTGAAATAGAACCAGGGAACAGACCCAAGGGAGGCCAAGTAACATGGACAAGGATCGAGTAAAAGGCAAGATGGACGACGCAGCCGGGCGCGTCAAGCGTCAGGTTGGCGAATGGACTGGTGACAGCGAGCTCCAGACCGAAGGCGCGGCCCAGCAAGTGAAGGGCAAAGTTGAAAATGCGTGGGGCAAGGCGAAAGACGCAGTCCGCGACGCCACCGACGATGCCCAGCGCAAGCATCAGGAAAACGAAGTTGAAGAAGGCCAGGTCAGGGACGACAAGCGGCGAAAAGATGTCGCTTAATCCTTGAAGCAAACTCGAAGCCAATGGGCGCCCGAACCTGGGCGCCTTTTGTTTCTACAGCTGCTTCCTCATCTGGTAGGCGTCCAGCGAATGGCTGGCGTAGTAGTCAGGTATCGTGCGCAGGATCTGATAGCCAAGTTTGCTATACAACCGAATGGCAGCCTCGTTATCTACCGCAGTTTCCAGGTAGACATCGACGCACCCCAGGGTACGCAAGCGCTCTTCGCATGCGGTCATCAACTTGATTCCCAAACCATAGCGGCGAGCTTCGGGAAGAATATCCAAGGTGAGAATGCGTCCGAACTTGCGCCGGATGGGATGAGCTACGACAAATCCAGCGATGCGATCCGCAGGGTTTCCGGCGGCGGACGCAGCGGCTCCGTCAGGCTTCGCTTCCTCTGGCTGGAACTCTCCCACCAGGGTAATGGCATTGCGCTTAGTGACGAAGCCGCTCAGCTCCATCTGCGTATAGGAGATACCGGAAGGAAAGCAGCGCTGGTCGATCTGCCACAGGCGATCGAAGTCAGCTGCCCGGTAGGCGCGGATGCTGAAGGCCAGTCCCGCTGTATTGGTGGTGTTTAATTCCAAAGCGAAAGCTCTGCCACCATCATAAGCGGGCTGGCGTGCAGCGAAAAGCAACCTGCCCTTACTGCGTAATCGTCTTGACGGCGTCTCCGACCTTGAAGCCGGTGCCGGAGACGGGCGCTCCCACGGCGGAGATATCATCCACATCAGTCAGACGGATCACGCCGACGTCCGTGGTCATCTTGCGGATCACCTGGCCGGTCGAGGGGTCTTTGATCTCCTTGGTCACGCGCTTCACGGTCAGCTGATCGCCAACCTTGAGGCCGGCCTTGGCGCCGATATTCAACACGATCTGGCCGCCGTCGACCGACGCCACCACCCCTTCAACGCTGATGGTGCGCGCTACCAGCTTGGTGTTGTCCGCCACCAGTTCTGCAGACATTTGCGTCACAGCCGAGTTGATGGCTTCGCCGACGATGGTCTGCTGGAAGTCGCTGCTGCCGAAATCTACGTCGCCTGCGCCGAATCCGTGCCAGTTACCGCCGGCGCCGCCTACCGAGGTGCTGTCGCGCTGGGACTCACCCTTGCCGGTCGCAACCCCCAGGATCTCAGCGGTGTCGATGTTCACCAACCGGGCGTCGAGCACCACTACGGCCTTGCTCGTGTTTTTGCCGACGTGCATGCCCCCGAGTCCAGCCCAGCCGCCGCCTGCGCCGCCGACGCCGGTATGCTTGTTATCGTTGCCGAACTGCGTGACACTGCCCACGACGATGGCATCAACCCCAAGAAGCTTGCCAATCTTGGCGGCTGAGTTAGGGTCGGCGCGGTCGCTATTGGAGAAATTCTGCTCCGCCAGGATCTTCGCCATGGCTTTGCGCTCGATCACCGAATAGGTGCCGTCCTTCACCAGATCGCGCACCAGCAGGTCCGAGATGCCCTTGCCGATATCGACATTGCTGCCAAAGTAGGCGGCAGACGCCGACTGCACGGTGGCATAGTCAAAGTCAAAGATCGCGATGCGCTTCTTGCGGCCACCGGCTGGAGGGGCGGTTTGCGCGCCTATGGGCAACGCCGTGACTAAGGACCCTACGACCAGAATGAAAGACAAGAACCGATGCATGCGATGGTCTCCCTGTGTTTGCCCTTGACCGCGTTCGCGTCCAAGGCATATCTCGATTTGCGCCTGAAATTGGAACAGCGGTATGGTACACCGACTTGCTTCAAACGGGGCAAGTTTTTGTGGTGGGACGACATTCCGGCCGTATTGGCCTTGTTGCCAGTAGCCGGTTGTCAGTTGTCGGTCAGAAAGAACTGCCCCGCCCCTTCGACTCCGCTCAGGGCAGGCTCTTGCGAAAAGCAGGCTAGAAACGGGCCCCCAAAATTCAAAAGCGCAACGAACGCTTATGACTGGCAACTGACTACTGGCCGCCGACGGGCCCGGATGACAAGGCGGCCGCCGCCGCATTACTCTCAGAAGCATGGCCAAACCGGTTCCCATCGGCACCCGCGCCGAAGTGCATAGGCGCGTGGAGTTTCAACACACCTTGAGCGCGTGGAAGCCCGAGCTGCCTGCGGTGCTGTCCTCGCCGCACATGATCGGCTGGATGGAAGCGGCCGGCTTCGAAGCGCTGCTGCCCTTCTGCGAGGGCGACGAGGTCAGCGTGGGCACCGCCATCAATATCGTGCATCGCGCGCCCACCGGCATTGGCGCAACCGTGAAGTGCGAGGCAGTACTGAATTCGATTGAGGGCCGATTTCTGACCTTCCGGGTAAGCGCCCACAATGGAAACGAAGTGATTGGCTACGGAACCATCGGACGAGCCATTGTGAGCAAGAGCAAGTTTGCGGAGAGATTCGGAAGCCAGTAGTCAGTTGCCGGTTGCCGGTGCGTTGCTCTCATCGAGGCGTCATCCCGACCAAGAGCTTCGCCATTTCTGTGTGTCATCCCGACCGGACATGGCCTCAGCCGATTTGTATGTGTCATCCCGACCGAACCCGCTTCAGCGGGTGAGTGGAGGGACCTGCTGTCCGTCGTGTGACGCAGCTCACCGACGTGGCCAACGATCTAGCCGCAACATCAAATCGTGAAGCACAGCTACTACGTTTACATCGTCGCCAGCAAGTCGCGAGTGCTATACATCGGCGTGACCAACAATCTAGTCGGACGCATTCTTCAACACCGAAGCGGCGAATTTGGCGGCTTTACCAGCGACTACAAGGTGCATCGGCTGGTGTACTACGAACAACATGCCTGGATCCAAAACGCGATTGGCCGAGAAAAGCAACTAAAGCGCTGGCGCCGCGAAAAAAAAGTTTGGCTGATCGAGCGCGAGAACCCAACGTGGGAAGACCTGGCCGCAGACTGGGGTAAGCCGGTGCAGCTAACACTACGAAATCCTGCCGATGCCGACGGACAGCAGGTCCCTCCACTCACCCGCTGAAGCGGGTTCGGTCGGGATGACACATCGATATTGGTCGGGATGATACTTTTTCGGCCACTGCGGCATTGAGGAACGCGCCCCGTTCTAGCCGCGGTTTGGCCAGGGCGCATTTCTTTCTGACCACTGACCACTGGCAACTGGCAACTGGCTACTGATTACGCCGGTAGTCACCGCTCTTGCCGCCTGACTTGCTTTCGAGAACGACTTCGCGGATCTCGATCCCCTTATCCAGCGCCTTGCACATGTCATACACGGTGAGGGCGGCGACCGAGGCAGCGACCAAGGCTTCCATCTCGACTCCCGTTCCCGCCGTCGTGCGGACTAATGTGCGAATGGCAACTCCATCGCTCCGCACTTCGGCCTCGACCTCAATCTTGCTCAAGGGAATGGGATGGCACATGGGGATGAGTTCGGAGGTGCGCTTGGCAGCTAGAATTCCGGCGACCCGCGCCACTTCCAGCGGATCGCCCTTCGGATTCTTCGGCAGCGCCCGAATCACCTCGCGGCTCATCGCGACGAAAGCGCTCGCCATCGCCTCGCGGACCGTCGGCTGCTTCGCCGAGACGTCGACCATCGAGGCGCGTCCGGCTGCGTCATAGTGCGACAGCTTCTTCGACCTGTTATCTGACTTCGCCATCGTAAGAAAATCCGGGAGCGCGCTATAGGCTGTTTGACTCCCCGATTGGTGTCGTCCTCGCCGGACGGCACGGCTGAAGCCGTGCCCTCAAGTCACGGCATCAGTATCGTAATCGCTTCGCCCGCCGCAAATCGCTCCCGGTCAGGCGCCACTACGATGTAGCAGTTCGCGCGCAAAGCCGCCATCAAATCGCCTGATCCCTGCCAATGTATCAGTTCGACCTCCGGCTTCTCGTTGCTTCCTCCCAGGCTGGCTGGGAGAAATCGCGTTAGTCCAGTTCGGCTGGTGAAATCGGATTTCAGCGTGGCTTGCGCGAACGGCAGCGGCTGCGGCTTCGCTCCAGAAAGCGCATCCAGTACCGGCTGCGCGAATAGCTGAAACGTGACCATGGTCGAGACCGGGTTCCCCGGCAGTCCGAAGAACGGTGTCCTGCGCTCGCCCAACTTGATCTCACCGAAGACTACCGGCCTTCCCGGCTGGATTTGCGCGCCGGTGAAAAAAATACGGGCTTGGAAGGAAGCCAGCACCGGCTCGACCAGATCGTACTTGCCCATGGAGACGCCGCCGGTGATGAGCAGCAGGTCGGCTTCCAGACCTTTGCGTAACAGCAGCGCCAGGTCGTCAGGCTCGTCGCGCGCCACGGGCAGAATCATGGGATCGCCACCGGCCGCCAGCACCTGCGCTGCTAGGGAGTAGCTGTTGGAATTGCGAATCTCGTTTGGCGAGGGGCGCAGGTTGATGTCGACGAGTTCGTCGCCGGTTGCCAGGACCGCAACCCGTGGCCGGCGATAGGTAGCAAACTCGGGCCGGCCAATAGCCGCAGCTATCGCGACAATCGTGTGGTTCACGCGCGTGCCGCGTGCCACCATGGTTGCCCCGCTGCGAGCTTCCGCTCCCCTTGCAACTACATTTTCCCCTGCCGCCACCGACCGCTGGACTACGACGGCATCGCCACTTCGCTGCGTGTGTTCCACCATGACGACGGCGTCGGCTCCCTCGGGAACAGGCGCCCCCGTCATGATCTCGACAGCTTCGCCCGCCTTGACGGTAATCGCACTGTCTTCCTCGGACGCACCGGCCTTGATCTCGCCGGTGCATTGCAACGGTACCGGTACAGCCTTCACATCGGCAGCGCGCACGGCGAAGCCGTCACGCGTGGAGCGGGGAAACGGCGGGAAGTCGCGGTCCGCGCGCAAGTCCTCAGCCAGCACCAAACCCATGGCATCCAGCAGCGGCATCATCTCCGGCTGCGTGGGTGGAAGAGTCGAGGCATACTCTTCTACCAGACGACGGGCGTCGGCGAAGGACGGAAGCTTCGATTCGACTGCTTTTCCCATAGCGGATGCTACCAAGCCGGATTCTACTGGAGCCGGAGGAGTTGGTGAAACAGAACGGGTCGGGCGGGAGCTTGCCGAGAAGATGAGAATGGAATCAGGTTTCCACGTCGATGTCGAAAAGATAAAGGGCGGCACACGCCGCCCTTGCGGAACCAGACTCATTTAGTTTTGTTTCTTGGGCTTCGACTTGCCGTAGCCGGTCTCAACCGAAGCGCCGAGCATCCCCAGCATCTGTTTGGCGACGTCCGCATACTTGCCGGTTGGTTGCAGCTCTAAGTACTTATTGAAACATTCTGCCGTGCCTGCCGGAGCCACCACTTTGCCGTCCTTCGTCGTAGCTTTCGCGATAAGGGCCTGTCCCTTCAGATAGTAGGCATCGGCCCGGGTTGGATCGGCTTGTATGGCCTTATCCAAGGCGGTGACCGCTTCATCCGACTTGCCGGTGTTGGTGAATACCACGCCCTCGTTGTAGTAGTACGTGCCTGCGTTCGGCGGGTCGGCCTGCGCTGCTGCGGCGTACTGCTCCACTGCTTTGTCGGTTTGTCCCGTGTGGGCATAGGCGTCGGCAAGCTGCGCCATGTACGCTCCGGAGGTGGGTTTGATCGCGAGCGCTTTCTGGTACGACTCGATGGCGTCCTGGTAACCCTTGGTCTTGGCCTGCGGGTCGGTGGCGTGCGCCGCTGCCCCGCGCTGCGCATCCCCAAGATAGCCCCAAACCAGGTCCTGGTTGGGATCGACTTGAGTGGCCTGCTGCAGCACGCTAATGGCCTGGTCGTAGTTACCGGCGCCTTCCAGGTCCTTCGCCTGCTTCAGCGAGGCGTTCAGGCCCTTGATTTTCTCGCTGTTCTTCTGCGACGACTCCGCTTTCTTGCGCTGCTCCTCGGTCGTCGCATTATCCTTGCCCAGGTCAAAATCCACGACGCGCTCACCGCTGGCTTCGATAACGGCGTTGCCGCGCTCTTCGAGGACGGTTCCGTTCTGCACCAGGGTGACGGTGTACGTCCCGAGGGTGATACCAACGGAGTAGAATTGGCCGTTCGAATTCGTTTTCAGGGCATACTTGGTTCCGGTCCGAATGTTGACCATCTGCACCGTAGCTCCAACGATGGGCTTACCCTCTTGATCGATAGCCCTGCCCGTGACGGATCCTTCTTGCGCCCAGAGCGAGACTGCACTCATCGCGATTACCAGCAGTACCCCGGCAAGATTGATGTATTTCTTCATGGTTCCTCCAGCGCGTGAAACCGGATGATGATTGCGGCTCCTGCTGCATCGGTTTCCAGCGTTGATCTTCGGATTTAGATTTAGTTTCATGAAAAGTCCTGAACTACATCCTGCGACAGGTAAGGAATGGGGTCGACCGCGCCTGCGGCCGCAAAAGCCCGCAGTCGTAAGATGCAACTGTCGCAGCTGCCACAAGCCTGGTCGTCCCGGCTGTAGCATGACCACGTTAAATCGAAGGGAGCGCCCAATTCAAGGCCGCGCATCACAATCTGGGATTTTCGCAGCGCGATAAGCGGCGTCTCGATCTGGATTCGGCCTTCCTTGGTTCCGGTGCGGACGGCCTGATTGAAAGCCTGGTAGAACTCCGGGCGGCAATCGGGATAGCCGGAACTGTCCTGCTGCACCGCGCCAATGTAGATGACCTCAGCGCCCAACACCTCGGCCCAACTGACGGCCGCGGAAAGAAAATGCGCGTTGCGAAACGGCACGTAGGTTACGGGGATGTGTGCCCCAATGTCGGGGCCAGCCTCGGGAACGGCGATCTGGTCGTCGGTCAGTGCCGAACCGCCTATCAGACGAAAGAAGGGCGTGCGCACGATGAGACGCCGGTAAATTCCCAGCCGCTCGCAGATGCCCAAAAACGCTGTCTGCTCGCGCGCCTCCGTACGTTGGCCGTAGCTGATGTGAAGTGCAGCGACCTGTTCGGCGCCGTAGTTATGAACCGCCAGCGCAGCGCAAACGGAGGAGTCCATTCCTCCGCTGAGCGAGACGACGATTTTGGTTGCGGCGTTATTCATGTGTTGTCGCTTTTCGCAGAAACGCTTTTCGCTGTTCGCCCTTCGCTTTTCGCCAGAAATGCTAAGCCGGGTGCCCCGTTCTAGCCTTCCTTTGGCTAGGGCGGGGATTTTGCGCTCTGGCGAAGAGCGAACAGCGAAGGAGCGAACAGCGCTCATCACACCCCCTTCAACGACGGCTCCCAAATGAACTTGTGGATCTGCAATCCCAGACGGGCATTCAGCCCGTCCGCCAGCATCCATTCCGCAAGCTCTCGCGGATCGACCAGACAATGCGACACGTCACGGCTTCCGCTGGCGTCCTTACGGAAGGCCGGCGAGACTATGACGGATGCTCGCGAGCTCAGCTCGTGCTCGGCGGTGAACGCGCGAGCAAATTCGTAATCCCGCCGGCTGGCGATGACGAACTTCACTTCGTCGCGCGGGCCAAGCCACTTCAGGTTCTCCATGTGAAATGTGTCGCCCTCGCCGGAGTCCGGACATTTCACATCCACAATCTTAACTACTTGCAGGGGAACGCGCTTCAATGGCCGCTCACCGCTAGTCTCCAACAGGACCGTATAACCGGCGCCCAGCAGGCGATCCATCAGAGGAACCGCCTCGCGCTCCTGGAGCAGCGGCTCGCCGCCCGTAATCTCGACCAGACCTCCGCCGGGCGACAGGCGTTGCACTTCCTGTTGGATGTCATCCAGCGTCATAGGCTTTCCGCCCTTGAAGGTGTACTCACTGTCGCACCAGACGCAGCGCAGGTTGCATCCCGCCAGCCGCACGAAAACGCACGGCAGCCCGGCGTAGGACGACTCACCTTGCAACGACTTGTAAATCTCGATGATCTGCATGAAGTGCCGCTATTCGCTGTTCGCTTTCCTTTGAGAGGCGCTTTTCGCGTTTGAGTCGCCCTGTGAGAACTTTGCTATCCTGCGGCGATGCTGGTCTCACTCTGGCGAAGAGCGAATGGCGAAGAGCGAAGAGCGCGTTTTACTCGCTGTAGCGCGCGGTGGTGGTGTCGGTCTCCCAGATGGTGACGTCCTTCACCCGCACCCGACCGTTGGTGTTTTGCTTCAGCCGCGCGTTGGTCTCGTCGTAGAAGTATTTCGCCAGGTTCTCGGCCGACGGATTCACCGTGGTAAACGGCTCCAGCTCGTTGATCATCTCGTGATCGAGATAATTCATCACCGGGCGCAGCACGTCCTTCAGGTCCTTAAAGTCCAGCAGCAGGCCGGCGTGGTCCAGTTCCGCGCCGCTCAGGGTCACGCGGACGCGGTAGTTGTGCCCGTGCGGCTTCTCGCACTTGCCGCGATAATTGCGCAGGTAATGCCCAGCGGAAAATGTGTCTTCTACGGTAACTTCAAACATGAGTTTCGTTGACATCCTGATTTGCAGGGCGCACGCTTTACAGGCAACCGGCACTTAGCACTTAGCAAAATACGATTTGTCATCCTGAACGGAGGCGACTGCATTTGGTCCCCGGAGTCGAAGTGTCTGCCCCCGCAGCGAAGTCGAGGGCTCCGAGCCCCGATGGGCCGATCGCCGCTGCCCGCCAAGTAACTATTCTAGCGTGTTTGTCGTAAGATAGCCGTGGTCCGCTGTAAGTCCGCTGTCATCAGACCGCCTCGAACTTATGCCAACCGCTGCTGTTCTCACCGTCAGTGATTCCTGTTCCCGAGGCGAACGTGCCGATCTCTCCGGCCCGGCGACGACTGATCTGCTGCGCCAACACGGCTTCCAGGTCGCTCACCACGAGATTGTTTCCGACGATCAGCCCAAAATCGAAGCAGCCCTGGTGCACTGGAGCGAGCAGGTGCAGTTGGTCGTTACCGTCGGAGGGACCGGGATCGCCGCACGCGATGTCACGCCCGAGGCGACCCTCGCGGTGTGCTCCAAACTGGTCGACGGCATCCCGGAGAAAATTCGCGCCGCGGGACTGGCGCAAACTCCATTCGCGATCCTCGGCCGTGGCGTTTGCGGGGTGCGTGGACGCTCGCTGATCCTGAACCTGCCGGGCAGTCCCAAAGGCGCAGTGCAGTCGCTGGAGGCGGTCATCGATGTCTTGCCTCACGCCATAGAGTTGTTGGCCGGCAACACCGCGCACCTATAAAAACACGTCACGGCCATACGATGGGCGCAGCATGTCCGTCACAGGAGAAAACTCCGCTTCCGAAAGCGTTGTAACAGGGCACGACTTCAGTCGTGCCGATAAGCCATTTATTTTTCTTCCCGAGCCGGCTTTGGCCGGCGGCACATTTTGCAAATCTTCTAGATTTGTCATCACGGTGAAGCCCTCAGAGACTGTGTCGCGACTGGTGTCGCCGCTCCGCGGCTCGGGCTCGATTCCCACTTCACCCGGCGCTTACGCGCCGGGCTAACATCATTTCGCCGCTGTGCGGCTGGATCGCCGCCAGTTCCGATGCTCCGCGTTCCACCGCAATCTGATAAGACGCGTTCTTACGCAGACCCTTCAGCCCACGAGGGATCTGCTTTTCCACCTCCCGCCTGCGTACAATAGGCGTTCAAACTCACTTGAGGACTCCTTGGATCCCGTTACCCACTTTCTGACCGGCGCATGTATGGGGCGCTCGGGTTTCAATCGCAAGACGGCGCTGGCCACGGTCACCATGGTCCTGGCTGCCGAAGCCGCCGACATTGATGTGCTCTGGGAGTTCAAAGGCTCCATCGCCGCACTACAGCACCATCGCGGCATCACCCACAGCTTCGTAGGCGTGCCATTCATGGCGGCTGCGGTCGTCGGCCTAGTGTATGTGGGACATCGCATCAGGAATCGCAAGCAACCGGCAAATGCCGCCGCAACCGGTCCTCCATCGAAGCCGCCTCTGCGCTGGGGATATCTGTATTTCTGCGCCGTGCTGGCCGCGCTCAGTCATCTGCTGCTCGACTACACCACGGCGTACGGCATCCGGCTCTTCGAGCCTTTCAACTTTCGCTGGTATTCCTGGGACATCGTTTACATTGTCGAGCCGCTGATGCTGCTGGCCCTGATCGCAGGACTAGCTTTGCCCGCGCTGCTGGGATTAATCAGCCAGGAAGTGGGCGCGCGCAGCAAAGCTCCCCGCGGCCGAGTGGGAGCGATTGCCGCCCTGGTCTGCGTAGTGCTGATCTGGGGAGTTCGCGATTACCAGCATCGCCGTGCGCTCACTGCGATGAATTCCTTCCTCTACCATGGAGCCGAGCCCAACAGGCTGGCCGCCTATCCCTACATGATCAATCCCTTTCGCTGGCACGGCGTGGTGGAGACCACGGACTTCTTCGAAACTGTGCCGGTAAATTCGCTCGGGCCTGAGGTCGATTCGGACGCGGGAATCATGTATTACAAGCCAGAGGAGACAGATGTCACTCTTGCGGCCAAGTCGTCATACTTTGGCCGGGTCTATCTCGACTGGGCTGTGTTCCCGTACGCGCGGCAAGAAAAGCTTGAAGACCCGAGCGGGTACCTGGTGGGATTCGAGGACCTGCGCTATGTCTACCCTTCCATGGCGATCACGCGCCGGGCGCCGCTGGCCGGCTTTGTCTTGCTCAGCCCCAGTCTGGAAGTTCTGCGGCAGGGAATGAACCCCAGCAATTCGCCAACGGTTGAGAATCAGGAGCGTCCGTGAGCGAGATGGACGTGACCCAGGAGTGGCGGCGGCTGCAAGAGCTCTACGCGGAGATGAGCGAAGACGAACTCGAGATGGTCGCCCAGGACGCCTACGACCTGACGGATGTCGCAAAGCAGGCGCTGCAGGCGGAAGTTTCAAGACGGCACCTGGACGTTAAGTTACAGCTGCACTCGCCTGCGTCCGTCGAGGCCGAGCCGCAGGGGTATCCGCCAGGGTTCAATCCCGCCGATCTGGATCTCATCGGTTTCTCGCACGTGGATACCATGGATCGGGCGAGGCAGGTAAAGGAATGTCTCGACGCTGCCGGCATTCCTTCTTACTTCGGTCCTGAGCTGGTCGACGACCTGCGGCTGCTGCATTCGCCTTTCGAAGGCGAAGTCGAGGTGAAGATCAGAGAAACCGACAAGCAACGCGCAATTGCAGTGTTGCGTCGCTGCGCGCCTCCGTCGCAAGACGACACGGAGGAGACGCCGGATTTCAGTGGCCACTGCCCGAAGTGCCACTCAACCGAGATCGTATTTCAGGGGCTCGACGATCCTGCCGGGGAATCCAGCTCTGGCTCCCGATACAACTGGAGCTGTGACGCCTGCGGGTATCAATGGAAGGACGACGGACTCGAAGCGGAGACGTAGCCGTCGGAGTTAGGCAGCTCCTGCATCTTCCCTGCTCTTTCGATACGACCGCTGCTTGCGCAACCGCCAAGCCCACCATCCAATCAACGCTCCCGCCGCCACCGCCGCAATTACATATCGCAGATGGTTGTGTACCTGCGCTGCCCACGAAGCCGAGGATCTGCGGGCCATAGCGGATCACGATGAGCGAGATCAGCGAGAAGCGCAGCAGCCTGCCGAAGAAAATTGCCGTCAGGAAATGGGTAAATCTCATCTCGGCGACGCCCGCGGACAGGACAAACAGTTTGAACGGGGTCGGCGGCGGCAGCATGGCGGGAAACATGACCGCCCAGAACTCGTGGCGCTCGAACGACGCCTTGATCTTGTTGAATCGCTTTTCGCCGATGCGCTTGACCAGCAGCACCTCGCCGCCTTTGTAGCCGATCAGGTAGATCACGATGCTGCCCAGCGCCGAGCCGGCGGCCGCCATCGCCGCGTACAGCAGGAAGCGCTTGGGATCGGCGTAGGCGTAGCCGGCCACGATGGCATCCAGCGGCATGCCCAGAAAAGCCGCATCCACGGCGGCAAATCCGGCGACGCCCCAGATGCCCAGCGGCTTCAGCAGCGCCAGAATCAGCAGGGTCCATTTGTTGAGGAGATGTTTCAAAGGCAGTTGTCAGTTGTCGGTTGTCGGTTGTCAGTTGTCAGTGGTGGTCGCGTTCTCCACGCTTCATCGATTCTACGCGAGCGCAAATGAAAGTCACGAGTGCTTGACCGACAACCGGCAACTGACAACCGACAACTGACAACTGACAACTGCCTTGGCATAATTGTCTTCATGCCCGCCGCCAAAGACTTACAGCGCCGCATCGACGCCCTGCGCGACAAGATCCGCTACCACGAGCATCGCTATTACGTGCTCGACTCGCCCGAGATCAGCGACGCCGAATTCGATCGCCTGATGGACGAGCTGATCGAACTGGAATCCAAGCACCCCGAGCTGATTACGCCGGACTCTCCTACGCAACGCGTCGGCGGCCAGGTGAGCGGTCAGTTCGCCAGCGTGCGGCATTCCACTCCCATGCTCTCGCTCGCCAAAACTACCAGCGAGTCCGAACTTCGCGACTGGGAGCGCCGCATCCACGACCTCACCGGAGTGACCAAGGTCGATTACGTCTGCGAACTGAAGCTCGACGGCATGTCGATGGCCTTGCGCTTCGACTCCGGACAACTGTCGCTGGGCATCACCCGCGGCAACGGCACCGAAGGCGAGGACGTCACCGCCAACGTTCGTACCATCCGCAGCATTCCCCTCAACATCTCGACGAAGCAACTAAAGGAAGCAGGTCTGCCGCCCGCGTTCGAGGTGCGCGGCGAACTGCTGATACCCACCGCGTCTTTCACCCGCATGAACGACGAGCAGGAACAGAAGGGCCTTCCCAAATTCGCCAATCCGCGGAACGCCACCGGCGGCACCGTTCGCCAACTTGATCCGCGGATCACGGCCTCGCGTCGCCTGGACTTCTTCGCTTACGGTCTGCTGGTCGACGGCCACACCATCTTCGATCGCCATTCCGCAGCGCTGAAGGCGCTCGAAACCGCCGGCTTCAAGGTGAATCCCAATCACCGCCTGGTGCACAGCATTGAGGAAGTGTGGAAGTTCATCTCCGAGTGGGAAGCCGAGCGCGACTCGCTCCCCTACGAAACCGACGGCATCGTCGTGAAAGTCGATCGCATCGCGCTGCAGCAGGAACTGGGCTTCACCGGCAAAGCGCCGCGCTGGGCCATCGCCTTCAAATACGCCGCGCACTCCGCTGAGACGCAGATCGAAGACATCCAGGTGCAGGTGGGCCGCACCGGCAAACTGACGCCCGTCGCGTGGCTGAAGCCGGTGCCGATCGGCGGCACGACCGTCACCCGCGCCACGCTGCACAACATGGACGAGATCGACCGGCTGGGCGTGCGCATCGGCGATTGGGTGCTAGTCGAGCGCGGCGGCGACGTGATCCCCAAAGTCGTCAAGGTGCTGGAGGACAAGCCTCGCGGCCACAAGAAATTTCACATGCCGGAGCGCTGTCCGGTTTGCGGCGGACACGTCGTCCGCGCCGAGGGCGAGGCCGACCATCGCTGCGTCAATGCGAACTGCCCGGCCAAGCTGCGCGAGACGATTCGCCACTTCGCTTCGCGCGGCGTGATGAACATCGAAGGCATGGGCGACGCGCTGGTCAATCAGCTGGTCGAGACCGGCATGGTGAAAAATGTCGCCGACATCTACAACCTCACGGAAGAGCAAGCTGCTCAAGCTCGAACGCATGGGCAAGAAGTCGGCAGAGAACATTCTGAGCGAGATCGAGAACTCGAAGAAGCTGCCGCTGGAGCGCGTGATTTACGGGCTGGGGATTCGCTTTGTCGGCGAGCGCACGGCGCAATTTCTGGCCGAAGCCTTTGGCTCGATGGATGCGCTGATGAACGCCAGCGAAGAAGAGCTGCAAGAGGTAAACGAAATTGGGCCGCGCGTATCGGCGGCGATTCGCGAGTTCTTCGACGAGCCGAAGAACGTTGCGTTGGTCAAGCGGCTGGAAGAAGCTGGGCTGAGATTCACCGGCCAGAAGAAGCAGCGCGGGACGACTCTTGCCGGCAAGACATTCGTGTTGACCGGAACGCTGCCGCGGTATTCGCGCGACGAAGCCAAGAAGCTGATCGAAGACGCCGGCGGAAAAGTGGTCGGATCGGTCAGCAAGAAAACCGATTATGTGGTCGCCGGCGAAGAGGCCGGCTCGAAGCTGGACAAGGCGAAGGAATTGGGTGTTGAGGTGATTGGGGAGAAGGAAATGGAACACCTGTTAAAGGGGTAGAGGTCATCCTATAAATCATTCTTGGGTTGTGTCAGGGCACGACTTCAGTCGTGCCGATACGATCACACCGGGGACCAGGGCTGCAGCCCCTGCGAAAACAGGGTACTCAGGGGCTAAAGCCCAGGTTGTTCAGGGCCCATTACGGCACGGCTAAAAGCCGTGCCCTGATACAAAGCGTTTGTGACGGCTTCCAGGCCGTTCTGGTGAATCGTATGCTTGCAGCGGACGCTAATGAAGCATCGATCATAGTGAATCAAGACGGCATCAAGTCTTTCGCGTCGGCACTCATCAATCCCCAGGAATACGAAATCTTCCTGGACGACCAAAAAGTTGGCGTGCTGAACGGCTACCAGCACCAGAAAATCTGTGCCACTACCTCAGGGCCGCACTCAATCTACGTGAGAGCTTATGCCCGCGACAGCGTGTCGATCACTCGTGTCTACGGATACAGTCAAACGCTGGAGCTGAATCTGTCCGCAGGAGAAGCCAAGCGCTTATCGTGCGGCAGAGTGAAAGGCCCGCCGCTGCGAGGGGTTTCGATTTTCACCAGTCTGGCAATCACGATTGCACTTTTGCTGGGTCTTGGTCCCCTCAACCAGATTCCGCAACACACCCGCTACATATCGACGGCCGTAATGGCCTTGATCACGATGGCTTGCAGTTGGTATGGATATTCGTCTACGCCGGGAAAGAATATCTACCTTCAGGAAACATAGCTTCAAGGATAGTTGGAAGCCATTCTGAATGCTCTGTATCAGGAATGTTTATGTCAGGGTTGAGAACCATCTCGTCCCCGGGGTATCTGTGCCGAAGCTGTGCCGCCGCTCCGCGGCTCAGTTGTCTTTCCCACTTCACCGCGGGCTCACGCCCGCGGCTAACACAAATGCCGCCGCTGCGCGGCTGGTTCATCGGAAATGCGACGCTCTTGCGCCGATTGCCATATTCCTCTACATCAAAGCGAACAGCAGGTCCCTCCACGCGGGCTTAAGCCCTTGGTCGGGATGACACGTTCGGAGAGTCGGGATGACACATCTGGAAGTCGGGATGGCGCGTTGCGGAAAGTCGGGTGACACATTCGGAGAGTCGGGTGACACATTCTGAAAGTCGGGATGACACGTTCGGAAAGAGGTTAGCAACTCTGCATCGCACTATCAGGACACCAAATACTCATTTACCTCGTCTTCTTGCGCTGCAATCCCTTCCGGCAGCAGTCCGCCGTTGTAGTCGGCCATGCGGTTCTTCCACTTGAGGAACTCGGTGATGGTTTGCGGCTCGATGCGAACCTCGACCCGCCGGAGGCTGGCCAGCAGCAGGCTCATCTCCTTCATCAGTCCAACCGGACTGCGCAGGTCGACTCTACCCGGCTTCACGGCAAGTTCCACTTCGCGGCCCTTGCACTCCAGCAGGCCCCAGTGCTTGGGTAGTTCTTCGCGCGCGATCATGCCTGCCGGCGCGCAATACAAACGCCTGCCCCCCAAGGCATCTTCCGGATGCAAGCGAAACGGCTTGCCCGCGTCGGCCAGGAAATCGCCACGCGAGACTTTGCATTCCACCAGCACGGATTGGCACGATGCCTTCCATCCGATGACATCGGGAACTTCGCCGGTGGCGCAATACTGCTCGGAGAGGACGATGCCGCATCCATACCGGCAGCGCAGCCAGTCGGCAGCGCGGACGACCAGTTGGGCGTGTTTCGTCTCCGGGGATGTTTTCGGCACGAGTAAGTTGTAGCGCGAAACAGGCGTGGCGGGGAGTGCCTGGAGAGTGGCGCTGAAGTTTCAGCGACGGTCGGGCAATGTACATTGCCAACGGCAGCCTTCTTGTAATAGGGGTCCTTCGACTCGCCCGCGAAGCGCGGGCTCGCTCAGGATGACAAAAGATAAGAGGTACTTCGGGCTGCCCACCCGCCGGGCGCCGCGTCATTTCGTGTAATAATCGAAGATTCGCATGGCATGGATGATTGAAGCTGAGAACGTTCGCAAGACTTACCGCATCGGCAAAGTGGACGTGCAGGCTTTGCGCGGCATTTCGTTGCAAATCGAAAAGGGTGAGTTTGTTACCATTGTCGGCCCGTCGGGTAGCGGCAAATCGACCCTGTTTTACATTCTTGGCGGTCTGACGCACGCAGATTCTGGCCGGGTGCTGATTGATGGCGTGGATTTCACGGCAATGTCAGACTCTGGCCGCACCCGCTTGCGCCGCTCGAAGATCGGGTTCGTCTTCCAGAAGTTCAATCTGCTGCCCACGTTGACGGCGGAAGGCAACATCGAAATCGCGCGCGATATCTCGGGCCACCAGGCCGCTGGCGGCCGTGAGCACATCGAGCGCATCACCGGGCTGCTGGGGATCGATCAGCGACTGGAGCATCGGCCTTCGGAGATGAGCGGCGGCGAGCAGCAGCGCGTGGCGCTGGCTCGCGCCCTGGTGAACCAGCCGGCCATCGTGCTGGCCGACGAGCCTACCGGCAACCTCGACTCCGAGAATTCCGAGATCGTGCTGAAGATGCTGCGCCGGTCCAATCAGGAGCTGGGACAGACTGTGCTGATGATCACGCATAACCCCGAGGCCGCCACTTACGGCGACCGCATCATTCACATGCGGGACGGGTCGATTGTGCCGCCGGAAAAAGATCCGCAATGGAGCCACGCTCATGACTGAAGACATGCGCACGCCGATCCTGCAAGGCAAAGGCGCTTCCGACTACGAGCGCTACTTGCGCACCGACGAGCTGCTGGCGTTACAGAAGCCGCCGGAGGAGATGCTTCATCCCGATGAGCTGACGTTCCAGGTAACGCATCAGGCTTCCGAGCTGCTGATGAAGGGCGCGGCGTGGGAGCTGGACCGGGCGCGGCACTGCATTCTGGAAGGCGACTACAAGAACGCTGCCCGGCTGCTGCGGCGGGCCAACAAGATGCTGGTGCATCCGCTGCGCATGCTGGCGCTGCTGGAGACCATCACGCCGTACGAGTACCACATCATTCGCGCCGGCCTGGGACACGGCAGCGGCCTGGATTCGCCCGGATTTCTGGCGCTGTTGCACATTGCGCCGCGCCTGGGCGAGGCATTCTTCGAACAGGTGAAGAAGGCGGGGCTGACATTGGACGATCTCTATCGGCGGCATCAGGAGTTTTTCGAGCTGCACGAGGTTGCCGAGGAATTGCTCGACTATGACGAGCAGATTCAGCTTTTCCGCTATGCGCACCTGAAGCTGGCGCAGCGCATTATCGGCGGCGGTGTGGTGGGGACTATGGGAACGCCGGTGGAAGTGCTGAAGCAGAGGATGGAATTCCCGCTGTATCGCGCGCTGTGGGACGTGCGCAACGAAATCACGTCGCACGTGAATGCCGAGAACGCGACCGGGCACGGCGGGGTGTACTAGCTGGCTTTTAGCTCTTAGCCTTTAGCTTTTAGCAAACCTGCGCTGCGGGATTTTTGCGAGCGCCCCTTCGCCGCGTTGCTAAGAGCTAAAAGCTAAGAGCTAAAGGCTACCAGCCATTTGCCCGCCTGTTCCGGCATTCGCTATAATCTATGTTCCACCGAGCGGGAGTAACTCAGTGGTAGAGTGCGACCTTGCCAAGGTCGAAGTCGCGGGTTCAAATCCCGTCTCCCGCTCCAGATATGCTGCCCTCGCTGCCTGGCGAGGGTTTTTCGCATAGCGCTTCTCAAGGGGTGCGGTACCCAAGTGGTTAAGGGGAAGGTCTGCAAAACCTTTATTCGTCGGTTCGACTCCGACCCGCACCTCCAGGCTTCCTTTCACTTTTATTGCCGCTGAGGCCCCTCGACTGCGCTCGGGGTTTCGCCTGCGGGCTCAGACGCCCGCAAAGCGGCTCAAGTTCGACTCCGACCCGCACCTCCAAAATCAGTTGTCGGTTGTCAGTGGCCAGTGGTCAGTTAGGATCTTCGGAACGGAGACGTTCGATAAATTGGTCGCCTGATTCGCGCTCCCACAACTGCTTTCCAACCCCCAGCATCAGCAATACGGGATCGTCCGTCTTCTGGTGCCGTTGTTTAGTCTCGCTCCCGGATTCCGGCGTGGTCATAAGTAAGGTAGAAATTTTCCTGTATCTCGTTGACTACTCTATAAAGTTGGAAAGACATGGGTCAAGCCAGCTTCCCGCCGGAAAAACCAAGGCCCATGTGACCGACATCACAGCCCGATGTGCGCTCAATACGGCACACTAACAACGGTTCCCTCGCTCACGCTCGGGATTTCGGCTGCGGGCTCAAACGCCCGCAAGGCGCCTCAACATGGACCGCTTTGCCATCATCAATAACCGCAAGCGCGCCGTCATCGCGTTGATACACTCCGTGTTCTTCCTCGGCGTTGCGGGAGTGCAACTGGCCATCTCGCGTGCCGCGCCATTCCCGATTCGCGGCGAGAAACCTACTGCCGGAATCATCCTGCTCACAATCTACGTGATCGTCACCAGCGTGCTGCTGATCCTGCTGCGCTTCTCGCGCTGCACCAGGGAACGGCTTTACTTCGCCTTCTGTGCAGCCAGCGCCGCCTTCGGCCTCGTCAGGATTCTGCTGGGCGATCCGGTCCTGCACGCCAATGTGTTGCGCGTGCTCTTGCTGTTTTGCGCGGTCGTCATAGGCACGGGAATTCTTCGCAGCCATGGAACTCCCGCAGCCGAGCGGGTAGAAGAGCAATAGCTTCAGCCTTCCACCAACCGCCAGGGGCGCTGATTAAGTCCATGCCGAAGTCCCTCAGCGGCTAAAGAGCCGCTGAAAAAGTCAAAGAGCAGATCCCTCGTCGGCCTAAAGGCCTCCTCGGGATGACAAAAATAAAAGGGCTTGTCGGCACGCTTGAAGTCGTGCCCTGTTACAAAGCACTCCAAAAACACTTTTTCGGCGGTCCCTTTCAAAGCAAAACCTAATCAGTGCTTCCCTAGAATGCGGCAGCGCCGGCTTCCGCGACGGCGTGGTCCTGCTCGCCTGAGCCGCCGCTGACGCCGATCGCACCCACAACCTTGCCATCGCGCTTCAGCGGAATGCCACCGGCGAAGATCATGATCTTGCCATCGTTGGAAGCATGGATGCCGAAGAACTGACCGCCGGATTGCGCATGCGTGGCCAGGTCTTTGGTCGCAATGTCGAAGGCGCGCGAGGTGTAAGCCTTCTTCATGGAGATGTCGATGCTGCCGATCCATGCGCCGTCCATGCGAACGTGCGATACGATGTTGCCGCCCTCATCGGCCACGGCGATGTTCATTGGTTGCCCGATCTCCTGGGCTTTCTTTTCTGCCGCCGCAATCACGCGGCGCGCATCCGCCAGATTCACTCCTGCCATTTGTCCTCCAGAGTCACGTAGATTCTAGAACAGTAGAGCCGGCCTTCAGAATCTGCGTGAGAACCGTCCGTCCGGGGGTGTCTGTGTCATAGCTGTACCGCGCTGCGGCTTAATTATTATTTCCCGCTGCACCCGCAGGCTTACGCCCGCGGCTAACACAAATGTCGCCGCTGCGCGGCTGGTTCGATCCCAGATGCAACGGTTTGTTCCACCGCTCCGCGCGAATTGCAGCTATGACACAGACACCCGGGGGACTCAGGTACTTTCCCGACTTAATCCAGCACTCCGCTTCCTACCCCAATTCGCGCAAAAGACCTGCGAATCGGGGGCCCCGGTTGCGGCGCTCGTTGTTTCGAGCTTCTTGGTCCATCCGCTTGAGAAGAAAAGTCAGAGGGCGGATGAAGTTTATGCCGAGATCCTCGCGGCGGAAGCCGGGTTTATTTGCTGCCGTGCGGACCGCCCGAAGGCGGTCCCTCAAAGCCAATACATGACCACGACCTTCCGTCCGGTTTCCGCAGACACGAGCCGCTTCAACTCGAGAACAAGCTATACGACAGAATTGCCAGCACGATCAACGTAATGACTACGTACATATAGTCATGTTCGATGGCAAACGCCACGGCGGAAAAGGCTACCCGCGCGACCGGGGTCGCAATCAGCAGCAGCAGTCCCAGCTGAATGATGGCCCGCGCGTTGACGTCGAATACGCCGTGGACGATGTCCTTTGGACTTTTCAGGTTCTCCGGCTCGCCGTGAAAGGTGCGGTAGTCGGGAATCTCGTGTCCATGCCGCACGAGGTACAGCACGCCGCCAACGAGAACGACCGCGGCCGCCAGGATGACTCCCGTGCGCAGAAGGGTCCCAATGATGATCTCGATCCGCAGATCATTCCATGTTCCCGCCTTCGCGGGCGTTACGATTCCGTCGCTCATAACTTGCCTGTCGCTCCACTGACGATCATTTCAATTCCCAATACGACGATGACGGCCGCAAACAGATATCGCAACGCTTTGACTTTTACCTTCACCAGGATCCTGGCGCCAATCATCGATCCCGCGAGCACGCCCAGCATCACCGGCATGGCGATGCCCGGCGCAACGTAGCCGCGGTTCAGATATAGTCCGGCGCTGGCGGCGGCGGTAACGCCGATCATGAAATTGCTGGTCGTTGTCGAGACCTTGAACGGGATCTTCATGGCCTGGTCCATCGCCAGCACCTTGACTGCGCCCGAACCGATACCCAGCAAGCCCGACAGTACCCCAGCGCCGAACATCAGGCTGTAACCGGCAGGGACGCCGGTGACGTTGTACGGCTGTCTCCCGTCGGGCGTGGGATAGGTGCCGTTCAGCTTCAGCTTGTCGGCCAGCTTCGACGACTGCAGGTGGGGGCCGTGTTCTTCGCGATGCCGGCTCGACAGATAAGCGGAATACAGCAGCACGAACCCAAAGACGACCGCGATGGAGTTGCCGGAGACATGCATCGCGATGGCGGCGCCAGTGACTGCGCCTACCGTGGTGGCCGTTTCCAGGAACATGCCAATGCGGATGTTGGAGTAGCCTTCGCGCACATAGGCGGCGGCAGCACCGGAGGAGGTCGCAATCACCGAGACCAGCGATGCGCCGATGGCGTAGCGGATATCGACGTGAAACAGCAGGGTCAGCATGGGCACGACGACCACGCCGCCGCCCAGGCCGGTGAGCGCTCCCAGAAATCCAGCGAGCAGGGAGCCGAGAGCGACTAGCCCGGTGAACTCAAGAATGTTCATGCCACTTCACAATCGTTGCTCAACCTCGTGCGGTCGCCTTCCCGCGGAAAGTGTAAGGATTGTACATTCGCGGCGAGGGTTGTCACCGGTGGTCTGGATTTTGCCGGCGAAACACGATACGGTAGAAATCACCAAGGCGCGGTACCCAAGTGGTAAGGGAGAGGTCTGCAAAACCTTTATGCGTGGGTTCGATTCCCACCCGCGCCTCCAATACTCAATCGGCTGTATTGATCTTCCAGGTCCCTCGGCTACGCTCGGGATTTCGCCTGCGGACTCGGACGCCCGCATACCGGCTCAAGTTCGATTCCCACCCGCGCCTCCAATACTCCATCGGCTGTATTGATCTTCCAGGTCCCTCGGCTGCGCTCGGGATTTCGCCTGCGGGCTCGGACGCCCGCATACCGGCTCAAGTTCGATTCCCACCCGCGCCTCCAATGCTCAATCGGGGCCCTGAAGATGACCATTGACTTTGGGTCTTGTTGGGTGTGAAATTCCAGTCAACGTTCGGCTGAGAGGATGGCTCAACATGAAGCTGCGTTTAGCTTCGCTCTCACTTCTCGCACTGTGTCTGATGTTGGCGGCTGCTCCGGCTGTGGCTCAGATCTATAGCAATGGTCCGACGAACGGCAACCTGTACGCGTGGAATATCAACTCCGGGTTTGTCGTTAGCGACACATTCAATGTGAATAACGCCTTCGACTTCGCCGTCGTCCAGGGCGCTAGTTTTAGCATGTGGCTGTACCCGGGCGACGTACTATATTCAGCGGAACTGTCCATCACCTCTGGCGAGAACGGTGGCACCAGCTACTTTGATCAGTCCGTGAACTTCAATTCGACCGGCTGCCAAGCGAATCAGTATGGATTCAACGTCTGCACCGAGACGACGTACTTCGAGGACTACAATGCTCTGACTAATGGCACCTACTGGGTGAACCTGAAAAACGCCAGCGTCACTGGCGGCGATCCGGTTTACTGGGACGAGAACTTCGGAGGGCCCAGCAGCTACGCGTTGGGGCAGTCACTTGCCTCAGAGAACACTCTGGGTACGATTCCCTCCGAGTCGTTCACGCTTTACGGCGTACAAACTTACGTCAACAACAGCACCACGACCGTTCCTGAGCCCAGTAACATCATGCTGTTCGGCTCTGGCATCCTCGGTCTGGCTGGCATGTTGCGGCGCAAGCTGTTCTAACCTCTCAACGGAGCGGTTTCGCCTTTTGATTCCGCTCCTTGAAGCGAAATACTACGTATCGCGTAGATTAGTGCAACCGTCTGCGAAAGACGGGAGCGCCAAGCGGGATGCTCCGGCCTGATGCTAACCATCAAACCGGCAATAGATCGTTAGAAAAAGTGCGCTAGATTGCGCTACCGATGTGCCTTTCTGCTGGATACGCGGGGTAGACTGGATAGCCGAATCACTAACTTGCGTCCTGTCAACACGGCGCGGTGGTACGATACCCACCCGCGCCTCCAATACTCAGTCAAGCTGTATTGAACTTCCAGGTCCCTCGGCTACGCTCGGGATTTCGCCTGCGGACTCGGACGCCCGCATACCGGCTCAAGTACGATTCCCACCCGCGCCTCCAACAACCAGATCCTGGCTGATCTCCTCTCAGGATTGACGCGGTTCAGCCCAGCGTCCTACTATCCGTGCAATGGCAGCGCCACCTCCTACCATCGGCCAAGTATTAGGGCACTACCGCTTAAGCGAACAAATCGGCGCTGGCGGCATGGGTGTGGTCTTTCGCGCGCTGGATGAGCAACTACGGCGTGATGTCGCGGTGAAGATCCTGCCGAACACTCTGTTCAGCGATGCCGCCAGCCGGGAGCGATTGCGCAAGGAAGCGCTGGCCGTTGGGCGGCTCAATCATCCCAACATCGCGATGGCTTTTGACTTTGGCGAAGAGAGCGGTGTCGCCTATTTCGTCAGTGAATACATTTCCGGGCCCACGCTTGACGAGAAGATTGGCAAGCAACCCCTGCCGCAGAAAATGCTGCTGGAGCTGGGAATCCAGCTGCTGAGCGGGCTGGAAGCAGCGCACCGTGGAGACGTGATTCATCACGATCTGAAGCCCGCCAACATCCGCCTCAACCGCGATGGACAACTGAAAATCCTCGACTTTGGACTGGCCAGGCTGATTGAGCCGATCGACGAAAACGCTCGAACTTCCAGTCTCGACAGCGGAACCTCAATCAGCGGCACGCTGCCGTACATGGCTCCCGAGTTGCTGCGCGCAGAGCCCGCCGATACTCGCGCGGACATCTGGGCAGCAGGTGCCGTGCTGTACGAGATGGCGACCGGCAAGCGCGCTTTTCCAGACAAGCAGCCGTCTCTGGTGATCGATGCAATCCTGCACTACGATCCGGTTCGGCCCGCGTTGATCAATCCCAAGATCACCGCTCCCCTGGAGGCGGTGATTCTCAAGGCGCTGGACCGTGATCCGGACCGGCGATATCAGTCAGCGCGGGAGCTGCGGGTGGATCTGGCGCGGTTGCTCACCGATGGAACGAGCGACAGCGACGCGAAGCGGGCGAGTTCCAGGGATGGTGCGAATCTGCACGGCCTGGGTCCTGCTCGCGCATATTCGAAACGCCGGCTTACATTCATCGTCGCCTTGGTGCTGCTGCTCATCGGTATCACAGGCATTTTGGTGTGGCGATACCTCGAACCAGCCAATCACGCAGTTGCCGTTCGCTCGATTGCGGTATTGCCCTTCACCGACCTGTCTGCGAGTGTGGGCCAGGAATACTTCGCGGAAGGCCTGACAGAAGAGCTGATCAGCCAGCTAACACAGGTTGGTGCTTTGCGCGTGATCTCGCGTTCCTCGGTGATGCAGTATAAGGGAAAGCCGATTTCCCCGACGGATATTGGGCGCCAGTTGAACGTTGAGGGAGTGATTGAAGGAACGGTGCGGCGGCAGGAGAATCGGGTGCGGATAACGGTTGAGTTATCCGATGCGCGTGGTGGAAGGAATCTATGGTCGCACAGCTATGAACGCGATCTGGTGGATGTGTTGCGACTCCAGACAGAAGTGGCACGAGCCATCGTGGATGAGGTCAAGGTGGAAATCACCCCGCAGGAGCAGCAGCAATTGGCGGTGCACCCTCCTACCATTGCTCCGCAAGTCTACGAAGACTACTTGCAAGCGCGGTACAGCTTGAGTCAGCGGACCCCAGCCGATCTCAGAATCGCGGTTGCGAAGTTTGAGGCGGTAACCGCCGCCGATCCGAATTACGCGCGGGCCTTCGTCGGGTTGGCGGACGCGTATACCCTGTTGGGGCTGTACCGGGCGATGCCGACGCAGCAGGCATTGCAATCCGCGAGGGCAGCCGCGAAGCGGGCGATTGAACTCGACCCTCGCCTGGGAGACGCCCACGCGTCTCTCGGGTTTATTGGCTTTCTCGATCTGGAATGGGACCGTGCGGAGGAGGAATTCAAGGCGGCCCTCGACCTCAATCCTGGCTATGCCACTGCGCATCACTGGTATGCGCTGTATCTTGCGGCCCAGGGACAGTCCACCGACGCCCTGAAGCAGATCAATGTGGCGGAGGCTTTGGATCCAAATTCTTCCATCATCCAGGCCAACATAGCCTGGTGTTATTACTTGGCACGGCAATATGACATGGCGATTGCCAAAGCCAAAGAAGCCCTGGCGCACGACCCAGGCTTTGTGGTGGCGCACGAATACCTGGGGCAATCGTATGTGGAGAAGGGGCAGTTTGATAATGCCATCGCGGAACTTTCGACCGCAGTCCAACTCAGCGGAGGAGTTCCGTATTACACGGCAGAACTGGCGAATGCCTATGCGTCGGCGGGCCGGACCGCTGAAGCCCGGTCGCTACTGCGGGAGCTCGAGTCGGAAGGCACAAGGGCCAATGTTTCGGCGGCCGATCTGGCGATGGTATATGCCGGTCTGCACGACATACCCAAGGCAACCGAGTTGTTGGAAACCGCTGTACGCGAACGCAATCCCATGGTGGTCGAGTTGAAGGTACACCCCCGTTACGATGTCCTGCGCTCCGACCCCCGTTTTGCTGCCTTGGTGGAGCGCCTGGGTCGCGAACCCGAGGCATCGACTGGAACATCGGAGTTGGGCACGAGGAACTTCCCCGAACTCACATCTTCTGGCCTGGATCCCACGCCTGCCAGGTAAATCGCGCCTTCGGAGACCCCGTCAATGTCCAGCAGTCGCTCAATCTTGGTGTCGGCGAAGGCCATCGTGCAGTAGGGTGCGAGGCCCAGCGAGGTCGCCGTCAGGCAGAAGGTTTGGCAGATATGTCCGGCGTCCGCCAAAATAACGCGATAGGCGCGCGGCGCGGCGTATTTCCATTGACTGCGAGCGAAGACCGCCGTCATCAGCACCATGGCCGCTGCCTCGCTGCACCAGTCCTGCGTGGGCGTAAGCGACTGGAGAAGGCGTTTGCCGGGCAGGTCTCGCAAACGCTCCAGTTCGTGCGTCTCGGCGGCATAGTGGTAGATTCCCTGGCGCAGGCCTTTGACATTGCGCGCGACCAGATAAGCTTCGATCGGATGCCGGGCCCCTCCCGATGGCGAAGTCTTGAAGGCCAGCTTGCCCATTCCGTAGAAGTCGGCCCACGCCTGAACGCGAAAGGTAAGCCAGAACAATGTGCTGAGGTCCTGGTAGGAAATAGCCTTGGATGAAAATCGACGCCAGGTCCGCCGTGACAGCAGCAGCTTCTTGAAGTTATCGTCGCCCGCCGGAGACAAGAGCGCGAAAGATGGCGCTTGCGGATAGCGCTTGACCGGCGACGGCATGGGAATTCGACGGGCCAGCGCATGAAAATGTCTGACCAGGAGCGCCTGATCGGGCTCGTAGTTGCAATCTTTGGTGGCAAAATGGAAGCAGGCCGCGGACGGCCGCCAGTGCCCCCACAGATGGATATTTTCTTCAATAGGATCTATGCGCTGGGAGGATTGCAGCAACGTGGCCCTCACTAACTGGCGGAGGGCGGCGCGCACGGATTTATCCTGATAATGCGGTAGGAGGCGAGCCAGTTCCTCTTCCGTTCGCCACTCGCTGCAGGCATCAAGCACTTCGCAGGTGACCGGTGCAGCCGCTACCCTAACCCGGGTCACATAGTTTTCAAATACAAGCTGATCCGATACCCATGCTGCAATTACGCAAGGTGACCGCCGATAGAGCCGCCTGTCTCTTTTCACAAGAAATGGTGAGTGGCGCTCCCGCAACAGAATGGAGCGCTGCCCCAGCACACATGCAGCACGTCTTCCTGCAGATCCTCAACGAGCTTGAGCCTGAGGTCGATAATTGTCTTGTCCGCGGTTGTTATTCCGGGCTTCTTTCGCTTGGCTTTGAGTGCATCAGCCACCACGGACAGTTGTGCCCGAAGTTCATTTCCGAGAGCTTTGACCTTCTGGGGATCGACCTTTGCGGAAGCCTGCTTTGTTCCGCTCGCAGACTTCTTCTTCGCGCTAGATTTGGCCATTGTGATATCTATCCTCTAATGGAAGTCGTGAAAGACCCTGAGGCTGGTGGTTTCTACCACGACTTATGTTGGTGTGCTCACCTCTTGTGGGTGCGGTCACATGGTCTATGCAAGAAACCAAAGCCGAACGGGGGGTAGATGCAATTGGTGGCGATCTGATCAGCCAGATTGTCGACGACACGAATCCTCAGATCCAGTAACCACCTCTCGTCATCGTCGCGAGCCGATGCCTTCGCGCTCTTAAGGCTCTTGGAGAAGTCCGCCAGCTTCTTGTTTAAGTCGGTGGCTCCATCATAGATAGCTTTCTTTTTCACAAGAGAGGGTTCTTTAGCGCCTTTGCCAGCGCCAGGGGATCTGGGCATACGGAACCTTCTAGTTCGCAAGTTGCGTGGCCGAAAGTGTGCCGTATTACCTTCCCTAAGTCAACATAAAATGGCATCAAGCTTCGGCGGTTGCCACGAGCAAACGTTGCTCTTTATACGCAGGTCTCCCTAAGGATTCACTTTGCCGGCGCGTAGAAGTAGTAGTCGGCGGTGTAGGCGCTGCGCACTTCGATGTTCTGCTTGGCGGCGTCGCACTCGGCTGCCGGCGGCAAGCCACCGTTGGTGCGAATTCGCTGGATGCGGGTGACCCGGCTGAGCACGCCACTGCCGGAATGTCCCGTAGAGCTCACCAACAGCCAGGGAATTGCATTCGGATCGGGGGAGTCGACCTTGGCGACGGCCTTGCCCGTAACTTCGCTGCCATCGCTGAGGCTCCACGCCGGTCCGGCGAAGTGATGTCCGATGACCCCGCCTTGCTGGTCATGCAACTCGGCATCCGGGGCCTTCAAAGTCCAGGCTGGCTTGCCGTCCGCTCCGGGCTGGCAGACGTAGATCTGTGCGCCCGTCGCATGCACCTCAAGAACAGGTTCCTCGCCGGCGGGCACTTTGATTTTGTCGGGGACATCGGGGCGCGCGACGCCTTGCCCGAGCGCCGGTACAACGGTTGCGATCAGGATGGCGATGAGCAGCAGTTTTGTAGTCACGGGCGGAAGTTTAACACCAGAAGAGCGCCACGGATGCGAACCGATCTGAAGTTCGAAGCGCCGGTTTCGCCGAAAGTGGGGGAAAAGATGACCCACTCAGATGGGGAAATAGAGTTCTCCAGGTTGCAAACCTGCGGGGGCTGTCCGCATCTCACTTAGCGTGTCCCCGAAAAACGGGTCGAGTTCAGACGCAAGACCTCAAAGATTGGAGCTACATTTTGCGCAAGCACCACATTTTGCATCGCTATCTCGGAGCCCTGTTTCTGCTGGCAGCTTTCATTCCAGCCTGGTCACAGGACACCGCTCCTCAAACCTCAGGGGACAACTCCAAGGTCAACCAACGAGATCGGAATGCAGCGGAACCAACTGCCGACCAGCAGAAGGAGAATCGTTCGGATCTCGAACTCACCAAGGAAATCCGGAAGTCCCTGATTGCCGACAAATCACTCTCCACATACGCACATAACGTGAAAGTAATCGCCCAGAACGGCAAGGTGACGTTGAAGGGACCCGTTCGTTCCGACGACGAAAAGGCAGCCGTTGTTTCCAAGGCCGCGCAAGTCGCCGGTCAGGACAATATCAACGACGACATTACGGTCGTCCCCAAATAACACTAAAGCAGGAACAGAAAAGGACCCCAACATGGCAGGTAAGAACACGTCAGCATATGGTATTTATCCCACGCAAGCGGATCTGGAACGTGGCGTCGACGCGCTGAAAGCCGCGGACTTCCGCAACGCCGATATCTCGGTTCTCTTCCCTGATAATGAGGGATCCAAGGAGTTCGCTCACGAGAAAAACACCAAGGCCCCGGAAGGTGCAACCACCGGCGCCACCACCGGAGCGCTGTTAGGCGGCGGACTCGGTTGGTTGATAGGTATTGGGGCGCTTGCAATTCCTTGGAGTCGGGCCCTTCATTGCGGCTGGTCCCATCGTGGCTGCATTAGCCGGCGCGGGCGCTGGCGGCGCTGTGGGCGGTTTGACGGGAGCCCTCGTCGGAGCTGGCATTCCGGAGTATGAGGCCAAGCGCTACGAGGGTCGCATCCGGGAGGGCGGCATTCTGCTCTCCGTGCACTGCGACAATTCGGAGTGGACAAAACGTGCCAAGGAAATCCTGGAGTACACCGGCGCCCACGATGTGGCTTCGTCTGGCGAGGGCCATGCTGACTTCGCCAAATCGGACAGGCCCATCCCGGACACGAAGAGAATCGCGTAGATCTCGCGGCACTGGCGCCGTCGCCATGATTGCCCTACATCCCATCTTTTCGCCTTCGCTGGCGGAAGGGTGGGATATTTTTTTCTCGCTGGCCGGATTTGGAGGCACAGTGTTTCCATGAATGGCATGGTCTAGCGAGGTAAGTGGAGAGCGGTCCAGCGCCGTCTACCACTTCTATGGTCTGGACATTGCACTTCCGGGCGGCTAGCGTACTACTCCTGAGTGCTTTCAGGCGATAAGAACCGGGGGCTGCCGTGAACTCGTTTACCAGAGCTGATGCTGCGTTTGCGCTGCTCTGCATCGTTGTAATGGTCGCCATCTTCATCGTGATTGCCCTGGTGCTGTTTGTGCGGAAACTGTGGTCGAACGCGAGTGAAAGACAAGCCCTACGCGGTAACCCCAGACAAAATTAGCCGGCGGCTCGCAAACCTCAACAAAAAGTGAATGCAGGCTTCGAGCCAACCTCCCAGGTCTCGAAAAGCGCGAGGCCCGGGGCACCCGGTTCTCAGAAGATCCCTTCTTTCTGCAGAGCCTGAACTACGACCTGGACCACCGCATTGATCGCCTTGTCCACTTTCTCGGGATTGGGATTGAAGGTCTCGCTGATACCCGTCCACACAAATTCCCCTTCCGGCGTAGAAGTGCCGTATAGATTCGTTTCCACGCGTACGGTCTTGTCCTCGCGAAGATAGTCGGGAGCATAGACTCGCGGATAGACTGCGCCGTAGTAGCCATAGAACGAGTTGTAGTAGGGATAAGGAAGAGTATAAGCCTGTCCGGGAATATAGGTGACTTCAGTCTTCACGCCCACCAGCCGCGAGGTTATGACAGCGTCGATGTTGTGCTCCTTGATCTGCTCCTTCAAGTAGTCGGGAATCATCTTCGCCGCCTTCGGCCGCAGCAGGATGTTATGGCCGGGAATGGCGTGGACGCCCTTGAGCTTGAGCGCGTTGGCCATGGCGTCTTCGAAGTCGGAACGAATGGCCGGGTTGTCGCTCATGCCGATGACCAGCACGCGCTGGAAGCGCTGTCCGGTATAGGTAGGACTCTTTACGCTGGCTACCAGCTTCGTGCTCTTGCAATTTCCCAGCGCCGAGGCGGCCAGCAAGACCGCAATGATCGTTACGAATCGTCTCAAATGGTTTCTCCTGCTTCCGAATGAGAGTATCACCAGGGTGGGTTTCAGGAGGCGGGAGTCTGTCGGGTGCCCCACAAGTTCCTGACGTTGGAATGAGTGGGGCACGCGGCTCTGAGGGTTCTCAAACTAGGACAGGTGATGTTCGTCACGGGAACAGCCGATTTTCAGCTGCTAAAATGCAATCCGCGAGTCCCGCCGCGGGACGAAACTACTAAGCCCACAGCGGAAGCTGTGGGTATCGGTTGTTTTATTTTCCGAGCCCCTTCAGGGGCGACACATATGGCCCACAGCTACGTCAGTTCCGTCTTCCACATCGTCTTCAGCACCAAACAGCGCATGCAGCTCATTCGGCCCGAACATAAATCTCGGTTGTGGAACTACCTCGCGGGGATCGGCCGCAATCACGGCATACAGGTGCTTGCCGTGGGCGGCATGGAAAACCACGTTCACATGCTCGTAGTTCTCCCTTCGGATATGGCGTTGTCGGATGCCGTACGAACCTTGAAGACTAACTCCAGCCGATGGGTGCGAGAAACTGATCGCCTCTTTGCGTGGCAACAAGGTTACGGAGCTTTCAGCGTCAGCCCATCCCAGCTGGAGCGTGTGAAGCATTACATTGCGAATCAAGCACACCATCATCGGACGCACTCGTTCGAGCAGGAATTCCTAGCGATGTTGCAGGCCGCAAACATCCGTCTCGAGACGGGTCACGTTTTTGGATGATTGTGCCGCCCCTGAAGGGGCTCCAGTATGAAGAGAATCGTTTACCCACAGCTTCCGCTGTGGGCTAATCAGTTTCGCCCTTCGGGCTAGCGACTTGGTTGTGGCGCGCCCGATGCAGGAACGCTTATTTTGGGTTCTCCTCTAGCGCGCGGAGGCTGGGACAATCTCGCTTGAAGCGGTGCTCATTGTGATATCTCAAAAACTCTTGATCCGGAACAAATCGTTCGGGAAGCGTGATGGCTAGCCCTTCATAGTCCAGCAGCAGCGTTCCGGACAGCAAGTCCTCCGCCTTGAGCGAACGTTTGAGGACTCCTGAAACGACGATCCGATAATCCGGAGTAACGGTAACCAACCCACTGTCGAACGCCCTGTCGTGGATTGCGTTTAGGCAAAGTCCGTTTCGAGGATTCGTACGGTTCTTTGTATCGATCGACCACGGCACGATATGGCTAGCCGTCAAAAGCTCTGGCACCGCCAAGCCAGTAACACAGCATCTGCAGTCGTATGCCGCTAATACGGCCGAGCGAAAGAAACTCTGGTTCACTCTGGCTTTCACGATTGCGTCCCGGGTTTTGCCCTCCGGGAACTCCTCTTTAGCCAATAGCTCCACAGGCGGAACATGTATGAACTTGGCCAAGAGCTGTTGACTCTCGTACGTTAGCGAATCCCAGTTGTCGCTAAATTCATTCCATATTTCTTCCTCAGCCTTGGCGCCGTGAGTCGCCCCGCGAATCTGCCGTTTCCGAAGCGCCGGATCTAAGCGCGCAAAATTGGCCAGCTTCCAAGAGACTGAAGAGGGGGTACGGCCAAGGGCCTTGGCCAGAGCAATGACTTCGGGGTTGCGGATGTGGATGCGACCGAATGGAATGCGGCAGTAGAGGTTGAAAGCAACGATCAACTCGTCCCGCGTCCAATCTCGCCGTGCCATGCCTTTGTCGTCTTACGAAACCTGAGATTCGATCCTAGCAATGACGTCCACGTAGTGCTGAACCACGAGGTCCGCCTCTACGGGATTGCCGCAATCCGCAAGGACCGAAACGTCAGTTGCGATACTTTCCTCGCGGAGATATGCGGCGGTGTTCCGCCACACCTCAAGGCGCTCAGTAAGGGCGTCAAGAACCTGCAACACATCTTCTCGATTCAGAATCAGACTACATTTTTCAGGCATCGTTCACTCTGGGATGAGGGCGCCCCTAAACGCCCGAAATTGAGAATGGTTGACACGGGAAAGCCTGCGACTAGGATGTCATGCTGCGGCAAATCGTGTGATGCCACGGCACGGAGGTCGCCGTGGGGCTTTTCGCCAAAGTTTGCTTCGTACGTTATCTGGGCGTACTTGTCCCAGTCGGATGAGAAAACGCATTGTGCACCGACAGACTCGAAAGCCAGCCGCATTCCACCGATGCCGCAGAATAAATCGATAAACTTGGGACCGTTCACGTTATCGCCGCACTTGTGAGCGAAGATAACATAGATCGAATTAAATGTCCGCAATGCCGGATACCCACTCGTTCCTGACGTTGTAATGAGTCGGAATGAATTGTCGTGCCGACCAGCATCAACGAGGTCGCCCCCAATTGTCATGGTCTCCGACACATTCGAAACCCGCGAATGTGTGGGGCACCCACGACGGAAGGGTTATCCGTCGTCCCTACCGGACCCGGGATTCCCATTTGTGGGAATTGTGGTTACCTTCGTTCCGGGAAATGGCCTTGACATCTATGCCGCGTTGGGGTTCGGGCTATAGGCTGGTGTCAGCGCCAGCGCGCCAGCGCCCGAACCGCCTGTGTGTAATCGCTCATGACGGCAAACAGAAAGGCGGGAAAAGTTCTTTGAAAATGGGACAGCGGCCGGCGGAGCTACGACGTAGTTGTTGACATCCCCCACATATGCCGCCCCCGAGGGGCTCGAAATCTGAACATGGAGCGTACCCAGGACTGCGCTTCGCTCCGTCCTGGGCTGAGCTGAGTCGTCCCGCAGGGCGGGACGGGAACATGGTTGCCGACATAGCGTCGCGAGCGTTGGGAGTTTCGGACAGCTCGACGAAGCGTCGCGAGGAGGCCGTTTCAGGCGGAACAGCAGGCCGCTGCGTTGTTGCAAAGTATTGACTCCAAACGAAAAAGGATTATCCTTTGTTATCAGGACTTTGCGATGCATCTGGCCAAGATACTGATAACAGGACGGTTACACCAAGCCGTAAGTCTCATGTTTTGACTACTTTGCGGTGTGTCTATGCAAACCATTGATAACATGGCGGTTAGCTTCTCGACTAAGTCTCGTTATCTTAATACTTTACGGGCAAAGTATTGAAAATAAAGATCGCAAAAAAGGTAATAATTGACTTGACTAACCCAGGTTCTTTTGGTAAAGTTCTGGATATGGAAATCCCAGAGACATTACAGCAAGCGATTCAATACTTTGCAGACGAGCAGGTTTGCATTGATGCTGTTGCTTCCCTGCGCTGGCCCAACGGCCCCGAATGTCCGCATTGCTTCGTGAAAGAGCCATACTATTTGGCGACCCAACGGCGCTGGAAATGCCGCTCATGCCGCAAGCAATTCTCCGTCAAAGTCGGCACGATCTTTGAGGACTCGCCTATTACCTTGCAGAAGTGGCTCCCGGCGCTCTGGATGCTCTGCAACGATAAGAACGGGATTTCCTCTTACGAACTGCATCGCGCTCTTGGCATCTCGCAGAAGTCGGCGTGGTTTGTTCTGCATCGCCTGAGACTCGTCATGAAGCGCCGCGATCTCGCGTTCAAACTCGGCGGGAATGACGGTGGCCCCGTCGAAGTTGACGAGACTTACGTTGGTGGCAAAGTCCAGAACATGCACAAGTCGAAGCGGGTCAAGTTGCAGCAGATTCGTGGGCAGCAACTCGAAACCAACTATCTGAATAAGACCATCGTTATGGGGATGCTTGACCGCGAGCTTCGCCAAGTCCGCGCAACGGTTATTCCGAATGTAAAGCGCGAAACCTTGCAATCGCAGGTTCTCAAGGAAATCAAGCACGGCTCTAGAGTTTTCACCGATGAGCACGTTGGATACGACAACCTTCGCTTCAAGTACATCCACGAAGTCGTGACTCACGCGGAAGAGTACGTGCGCGGACAGGTTCACACGAACGGAATCGAAAATTTCTGGGCGCTCTTGAAGCGGACTCTCAAAGGAACCTATGTTGCCGTGGAGCCTTTTCACCTTGAGCGGTACGTGGATGAGCAGATATTCAGGTTCAACAATCGGGCCACGAAAGACAATCCCTTGACTGATTCCGACCGCTTTGTTGCTGCTCTGGCGCAGGTCGCGCATCGTCGTCTTACGTTCGCCGAACTCACGGGCAAGACTGGCAGTCAAGAGGCGTTCTAACCCTTTTCGGAAGCCGCGTGGTCGGAGGCCGAAGTCGCTAGGCTTTGGCCCCGGCTTCAGTTTGCCAATCTTGGAGCGCCGTTCCTCTTCGATCATTCCGTTTAGGTCACTTTTCGAGACGCTCAGAACATCTCGAAGAGTATTGGTGAATCGCCGCATTTCTGGCGTATTCTGTTTGATACTCATGCGCACAATTCTACTCTCCAGGTAAGGCGAAATGCGTTACCCATTTGATGACATCGGCTCAAAGCTCCAACGGGCCGAAAAACACATCAAGGATTTCGGTATTGCGGTTGAGCGATTCAAGAAAACCAATCCGTATGAGATCGTTCGACAGCCAGACCCTGAGCCCGGAAAGAGAATCTATGACGTTAAGCGGGCCGACGCCGTTCCCCCCATTATCCGCGCAACAGCTGGAGATGTTCTCCAGAACCTCAGGACGGCCCTGGACTACATCGCTTGCGGAGTCGTCAAGGCCAACGGAGGCGAGCCCACGGCGGACACATACTTCCCAATCCTCAAGAAGGCTCCTACCGCCGAACAACTGGAGACCGCTTTTAATGGAAAAGTAAAGGGCGCGAGTAAGGACGCTATCAACAAGATCGCTTCGCTCAAGCCATACCAAGGAGGGGATGACGTTCTGTGGCGGCTCCACATGCTGAACAAGATCGACAAGCATCGGCTTCTCATGGCCGCCCAGTCGTCTATGTCTCGACTCAATTTCGACGGGCCGATCAGGCGTGAACCTGACGGGTTCCCAGATGTCGAGCGCACTCTCAGCGAAACTTTTGTTCCAATCCCCGGCGGATTCCCGCTGAAGCAAGGCAATCAAATTGTAATTGAACTCTTGCCTACGCAGCTTGACCAAAATATGCAGTTTTTTATCGAGATAGCGATCTACGAGCCGGACATCATAGAAGGCAGGGGACTGACAAAGATTCTGCTGGAGTCCTTGCGCGCAGTATGGAAGATCGCTGGAGACTTCGTGCCGTTCCTGTTGAAGCGTTAGCATTCTCAATAATCCTGTTGACTAACCAAAGGAGAAACTATGGCTGTTAATCCTGATGACAAGTACTTCGATTGCGTAACTACACCCTGCAAGAGTTGCAAGATAATTATGAATCTCCAGACGGTACAAGAGATTCACAAGGAACCGCCATTCCGCATTCCGGTTGTGATCGACTGCAAAGACTTTCAAGAAGAATGTCCCGATTGCGGCCAAGAGAACACTTATTCGCACGGAGATATTCACGTAGAGATTCTGGCGAATCAACCCGTAGGACACTATTCTCACCGCTTCGCTGCGGCACTAAAACAAGCTCAAGAGGAAAACGAAGCTCTGAGGCGAAAGTCTGAGTGAGATGAACTGAATCAGGTTGCCCAGCAAGAGCAACCCGAACGGTTTTTAGCTGCCCTGTCTTCGGCAGAGTACCGGATTGTGTTGGGTTAGTCAAAGTATTTATTACCGCAAAAAATAGGGGTGGGGGAGGGGTACCTGCCAATCAGCGGAAATCGACGATCTCCGGGGCGCAGGAACCTGGCCGTGCCGCCGCTCCTCCGCCCCAGTTCGCACGAAAGCGATGCGAACCGGGGCCCCCCCGGCTCCGCGGCTCATTTGTTTCTCCTGCTTGACCGCGGGCTCACGCCCGCGGCCAACACAAATGTCGCCGCTGCGCGGCTGGTTCGATCCCACGCGATGGGTTGCGGCACGACTGAAGTCGTGCCCTGTTACGAAGCTTTCGGAAGCGGACTTTTTTCAGCGGCTTTGTGAAGCCGTGCCCTGACGCAAAGTATTTATGAGACGGCTCGCAGCTAGTTGCTCGTGGCTCGTGGCTCGTCGCTAGTTGGCGGGTGGCCCAGGCAAGCACTCTTGATGAGTGAAGGAAGAGGGTGCCCCATCCAACCATCTTTTGGTTGGGTGGGGATTTTGAACCTCACCGATCGAGGCGGACAGTGTGATTGAATTTGGGATACAGCCGTGGCCCAACTCCTGAAAATCCCCGCCCAAGCAAACCCAGCTTGGACGGGGCACCCAAACTAGTTGCTAGTTGCTAGTTGCTAGCCGCTGATCCCAACCAGCTTCTGTTCTCGGGCAGTGTAGTGCGACTCGACGTAGTTGTTGAGGATCTGGATGAACTCGGCGACGATGTGATCGCCCTTGAGGGTCAGCATCAGGCGGCCATCGACGTAGACCGGCGCCTTTGGCTCCTCGAACGTTCCCGGCAGCGAGATGCCGATGTTGGAGTGCTTCGATTCGCCCGGCCCGTTGACGATGCAGCCCATGACCGCGACCTTCATCTCTTCCACGCCGGAGTAGCGCGTCTTCCAGAGCGGCATCTGCTCGCGCAGGTAGCTCTGGATCTGCTCGGCCATCTCCTGAAAGAAGGTGCTGGTGGTGCGGCCGCAGCCGGGACAGGCGGTGACTTGCGGGGTGAAGCTGCGAATGCCCATCGATTGCAGAATCTGTTGCGCGACCGTGACCTCTTCGGTGCGATCGCCGTTGGGCGCAGGCGTGAGCGAGACACGAATCGTATCGCCGATGCCTTCCTGCATCAGGACGCCGAGCGCGGCGGTCGAGCCGACAATGCCCTTCGCGCCCATACCCGCTTCGGTAAGGCCGAGATGCAGCGCGATAGTCGCAGCGGCTCGCGACAGCTCGCGATAGACGTCGATGAGGTCCTGCACGCCGCTGACTTTCGCGCTCAGGATGATCTGCTCCGCGCTTCATGCCGTAGCTGACGGCCAGTTCAGCGGAGCGCAGCGCGCTTTGCACCATCGCTTCCATCATCACGTCGCGCGCGTCCTTGGGCTCGTCGAGCTTGGAGTTCGCGTCCATCAGCCGCGTCAGCAGCGCTGATCGAGCGAGCCCCAGTTGACGCCGATGCGCACCGGCTTGTCGTTCTCGATGGCGACATCGATCATGGCGCGGAAGTTGTCGTCGTCCTTCTTGCCGATGGACACGTTGCCGGGATTGATGCGGTACTTGGCCAGCGTCCGCGCGCACGCGGGATACTTCTTCAGCAGGATGTGCCCGTTGTAGTGGAAGTCGCCGATGATGGGAACGGGAACGCCGAGGCGGTCGAGGCCGTCGACGATGTGCGGCACCGCTTCAGCCGCGGCGTCATTGTTGACGGTGACGCGAACCAGTTCGGAGCCGGCGCGGGCCAGGGCCATGCACTGGCGGATGGTGCCATCGATGTCGGCGGTGTCGGTGTTGGTCATGGACTGCACCACGATTGGTGCATCGCTGCCGACGCGCACGCCGCCAACTGTTGCCGTATAAGTTTTTCTGCGCTGAATTTGAGCCATACAGAGGTCTATAGAAAGTTTATCACGCTGAAGAATGGCGGCAGGTGGCAAGGCGGTTTCGGAGCTGTCCCGATGCTTATGTTGAAAAGCGGTCATGCCAATGTGCAAGCCCAAAGGTGGCAAGATGGGGCTAAGAGGTCAGTGGTCTGGACACTGCACTTCGTGGCCAATACAATTCGCGCCTCCGAGTTTGTTCCGTGCAGGTTCTTGCTCGGTGCGGGGCCCGCGAGCGGCATAACTCAAAGAGCATTGTCTTTGGTAGCGGCCGCTCGCAGCCCGATAAATCGCTGTCCCCGGCGAAAACAAGTTTCGGTGATCGCGAAACCGGACGAGCCTCCTTTAACATCTTCAGCACTCAACGCTGCCTTTTCTGCAACTAGTTCCTGCGTTTTCCGAATCGAAAACCGGTGTAGACTAGTGGCGCGAAAAACGTGAGGTACTGACTATGAACCGAAGCGCAGCGCTCGTCCACCGACTGACCCTGGTAATCGCGATCTTCAGCTTGATCGCCGCGCTCGGCCTCCATGCGCAAACCTACAAAGTGCTGCACAGCTTCGGGGCAGCCGGCGACGGCGCGAATCCCGACTCCCCCATGGTCCTCGATCAGCGGGGAAACATATATGGCACCGCGCTGACCGGTGGACCCGGGGGATCCGGAATCGTGTTCGAGCTTTCGCCCAACGGTGATGGCTCGTGGAGCGAGTCCATCTTGCACAGTTTCGATACCGTTGGAGAGAATCCTGAAGCGTCTCTCGCGCTCGACGTGCAAGGAAATCTTTACGGGGCGACGCCAGGCTTCGGAGGTGGTGGATCGTATGGGACGATCTACGAACTATCGCCCAGCGGCGGCGGCGCATGGACTCTGAATACGATTCACTCTTTCACCAACGGTACCGATGGAGCCGAGCCCGGGCCGGTAGTGTTGGGCAACGGCACCGAAATCTACGGCGCAGCCGCCAACGGCGAAACCCGGCACGATGGCTTTGTCTTCAGCTTCAGCCGCCTTTCGGTCACCGGCTGGACTGAGCTTTTCCTGCATACCTTTACCGGTGGCGACGACGGTACCAATCCCGCCGCGCCGTTGACCTTTGACGCCGCCGGCAATCTCTACGGACTGACCACCGGCGGCGCTTATGGCAACGGGACTCTCTACAAGCTGACGCCGAACCAGCATAGCTTCGGCTGGACCAAGAGTGTGCTATATAGCTTTGGCGATCTCTCCGGAACCGCCGAGCCCCATCTGATTATCGATGCTTCGGGCAATATCTATGGGGCGACGTATGAGGGCGGACTCTATGGCTATGGAACGGTCTATAAGCTTTCGCAGAACCAGGACGGCACCTGGAGCCAAACCGTGCTGTACAACTTCCAGGGAATCAATCACGGAGATGGCGAATTGGTTGACGGCGCACTGGTTCTGGATGCCGCCGGCAACATCTATGGAACCACCCTGCAAGGCGGCAGCGGCTGCAATGGTTACGGCTGCGGCATCATCTTCAAGTTGACGCCTTCCTCCGGCGGTCAATGGACGGAAAGCATCGTCTACGAGTTCACTGGCGGCAACGATGGTTGGCAACCGTCCGGTGGCCTGATTCAGGATCGTGCCGGCAATCTCTACGGCACCACCAATTACGGCGGCGCGTCCGGCAATGGAGGGAGCAGCGGCGTGGCCTTCGAGTTCACGCCCTAAGCGGCGTGGCCCGAACTGCTTTCATTCAGCTCTTCTGCTCATTCACCAGTTGCCGCAGGTACTGTAACCTTCTTGCGCACATAGCCGGCGTAGATCACGTTCAGCCGCCAGCACAGCGCGCCGTGCAGAAAGCCGCCGCGCACAACTTGCCGGTAGAAGAAGGTCCAGAGCGGATTGAGGATTTCGTTCAGCCGGCTTCGGCGCCATGCGGTGTTTTCGTGCTCGAAGTAATGGTGAGCGCTGAGGCGCGCGTAGTGGTCCATGGTCTGCGGCAAACTGCTCGACATCGTTATAGGCGTAGTGCAGCATGTCGTTCTTCAGTTGCCGGACGTGGCCTTCGACCTTGATCGACTCGTGGACGACGCGCGGCTGAAAACGGCCTTTGCCTTTGCGAATCAGCCGCAATTGCGCGTCGGGATAGAAGCCGCCGCCCTTGACCGGCGAGTCGCCGATGTATAGGACGCGAGGAATTTTGAAGCCGGCGATCTCGTCAGGCACGCCGCGCTTCATGAGGTCGCGAATTTCCGCGACCAGCGCCGGCGTCAGAACTTCGTCGGCGTCGAGGCTGAGAATCCACTCGCCCGTCGCCAGGTCGATGGCCTTGTTCTTCTGCTCGGCATAGCCCAGCCAGTCCTGATGATAGAAGCGCACGCCGAAGCTCTTGGCGATCTCGACTGTGCGATCCGTGGAGCCGCTGTCGAGGAAGACGATTTCGTCCGCGATCTCGGAGACCGCGGCGAGCACCGCTGCAATCGTCCGTTCTTCATTCTGCGCGACGATGGTTACGGAAAGCGGCGGTCCGCCGGTCTTGGTTGGCATCGGTTTTACCGGCGGCCCCTCGTGTCATCCCGAGCGGAGCGAAGCGAAGTCGAGGGACCTGCTTTCTCCTGTCGTTTGGCTAGAGCCTGCCCTGAGCGCACTCGAAGGGCGGTGGCCGTTCGCCAGTTGAAAGGCAATACTCAGCCTTCATTGCCCTTCCGCCCGACCAGTCCCTTCACGAACGAGCTGACCTCATGACGGAAGCGCTCCTTGCGCAGGTAGCGGTCGCTCTTCACCCAGTTCATTTGCAGGCTCATGCGCTTGCCGTCGAACGGCTTGTGCGCGTGCCAGGAGCGGTCGCTGCGCTTGAAGATGATGAGGCTGCCCATCGTGGGCGGAACTTCGGCGACGTAGTCTTCGAGATTCTTCGAGCGCAACAGGCGCAGCCGGCCGCCGCTGCTCTCCCAATCGGGATTGAGATAGAGCAGCACGGTAATGACTTTGTCCTTCGAGTCGGTATGAATTCTGCCCGTCCGATGCCATCGCACTGGCCGCGCACGGTCAGCATCGTCGGATACTGGACTCAGGTCCATGGAAAACTTCGCACCCACGGCCGCGGCAAAATCCGGGCCCAGCAATTCGTCCGTCAGTTGCTTGAACGCCGGCCCATAGCTGACCCGCGACAGCGGGAAGCTGCCGGATTTTTCGATGCGCGGGAAATCGTCCACAATCGCCTGCTTGCAATCCGGATCGAGAAAGTCGTCGACCAGCAGATATTCAAACGGCTCCGCGTGGAATTCCGCAGCGGCGAGTTTGGAGAGATTCAGCATGATTAAATTCGATAGAACACTTACCGACACTCGGATGAGTCTTGAATTGTGTCAGGGCACGTCTTTAGACGTGCCGTAACGAGTCAGTAATGATCTGGGCTTCAGCCCCTGTGTACCGGGCTGTATGCAGGGGCTAAAGTCACTGATATCTGCAGCCCCTCCCGGCACGACTAAAAGTCGTGCCCTGACACGAACCGATCACGCAACTCAATAAGCCAGACGACGTGTCGCGCTGGTCGTCATCCAATTTCTTCGCCAATCTACCGCACCACCGCCGCGCCCTTGGCTTGAAAGCTGATCCCAGCTTCCGTCAGCCCATCGACCAGCGCCTGAAATACTTCCTCCGGCCGAACCCGCTTCATACATTCGTCCGTGCCGAGCGGGCAGATTCGCTTGTGACACGGCTGGCACGCCAGCTCGCCCTCGGTCGAGAACAACTTGATGTGCGGGCTGCCGATCGGCGGCGTGCGGCGATAGCCGGTCGGCCCGTAAATCCCCACCAGCACCGGCACGCCCATCGCGCCGGCGATGTGCAACGGAGCGCTGTCCGATCCAACCGCGGCATGCGACGCGCTCGTACAGCGCGTACATCTCCGGGATCGGCAGCTTGCCGAACAGGTTGCACACGCCGGCCCTCAAGCTGCGACGGCGGAAAAGCCGCGCAGAATCCGCTCGCCAACCGGCGCGTCGGCAGCCGAGCCTTGCACAATCAGATTCAAATCCGTCTCGGTCAGCAACTGCGAGATCAGCGTCGTCCAATACTCGTCCGGCCAATGTTTGCTCACCCACTGCGTTGCGGGAGCCATTGCGATCAGCGGCGCATTCTTGGCAAACGCTCCGTCCAGCAGCTGGGCAACGCGCTGCCTGGCACTCTCGGTCACGCGCGGCGGCTCAATCGTGTAGCGCACATCGCCGGCCCCGATGCTGTGGGCCAGGTGCGCCATGTGCTCCAGATGACACACCGCCGGATCGAAGTATTCTCCCGCGGCGCAGATGCCGTTCGGTATAGAAGACGCTGCTGAATTCGCGCCCGTGCCGGAATCCGATGCGGCGTTTCACGCCGGCCAGATACGGCAGCAGCGCGGTCTTGAACAATCCCTGCGCGTCGATGGAAACGTCGTAGTCGACCGCTTCGCACCTCGTCCACGAAAGCCCGAAACTCGCGCGCCGCCGTGCGACCACTTTGCGGGATTGGACAGCGCCCGCGACCAGCTTCGGCGCGAGCAGCGATGAACATAATCCAGCGCGGGATGACCCTCGATCGCCGGCGCCAGCTCAGTGTCGATGGCCCAACCGATTTTGGCCTCAGGGAAACCGTCGCGCAGCATGGTCAGGATGGGCAGCGTCTGAATGACGTCGCCCAGCGCGCTGAATCGCACCAGCAGTATCTTGCCCGGCTTGGTCACCGGTATCGCCGTCATGCGACCAGAGTAGTCGTGATGGGAGTCGCGAGTGGGATTCACGTCGGTTTTCAGCGTGCTGGTCACCATCGAGTACTCTATCGCAGCCTCAAGATCGCGCAAGCATGGCCCACTTGGCCCCTCTAGCATCATACGTCGAGTGGTTCAGAGTTCAAAAACGGAAGGCGTTTCATCCCCGGTAGCCGCGAATCGCCGTTCTGCACGCCAAGTCCGGACAAGCGCATTCAGACGAGGCCAAATACTGTCCTGTCATGTGGTTACGGTTGCGGGAGGTTCGGCCGCCACACGGACTCTCACAAATCGAACACTACCCACGAAGAAAAATGAAACCTTAGTCCCCGCAATCTGGAAACTCTATTGGGATGCTCACATCTCATTAAACAGAGCGTCCACATACTGGTGGACTTTGCCCCTTCGGCCGAAGAGAATAAACTGGTAACTGGCAACAAGTGGGGGCGACGCGGGTTTATGAAATAGGGCCCAGGCTTCCACAGGCCGGAGTCTGTCTTCCGGCAGAAGTGAAAAAGGTGTACATCATGCGTTCCGCATTCCGTTTTACAACTGTCGCCGCGCTGGCGCTGATGCTGGTTTCGCTGGGCTTCGCCCAGAACCAGACCTCAGCTCCGCCCGACCCGAACGCTACGACGTCGAATGCGCCTGCGAACGCTCCGTCGAACCCGCCTGCTCAAGACACAAGCACGCCCGCTGCTCCGGAGAAGCCGGACAAGAACGCGCCTCCGCCCGGCAGCCTGAACAACCTTGACGCCATCGGCAACCGCAACGTCGGTTGCAACAAGGGAATGGGCAACTGGTACTCGCTCGACAAGCAGGTGGCCATGGGCCGCCAGTATTCGCAGCAGGTGGAGCACAGCGCCAAGATGGTCAGCGACCCGGAGGTCACCGAATATATCAATCGCCTGGGGCAGAACCTGGTGCGCAACTCCGACGCCAAAGTCCCCTTCACCATCAAGGTAATCGACACCGACGACGTCAACGCCTTCGCTCTTCCTGGCGGCTTCTTCTATGTCAATTCCGGCCTGATTCTGGCAGCCGATAACGAAGCTGAACTCGCGGGCGTGATGGCGCACGAGATTGGTCACGTTGCCGCCTGTCACGTAGCTCGCGAGCAAACCCGCGGCAACATCGTCAATCTGGCCAGTATTCCGCTGATCTTCGTGCCCGGCGGCTGGGCGGTTTACGAGGGAGCGCAGGTAGCGTTGGGTATCGGCGTGCCGCTCACCTTTATGAAGTTCTCGCGCAACTTCGAGGCCGAAGCCGATTTCCTCGGCATGGAGTACATGTACAAAGCGGGATACGATCCGCAGTCGTTCATCTCGTTCTTCGAGAAGATTGAAGCCCAGGAGAAGAAGAAGCCGGGCACGCTGGCCAAGGCCTTCGCTTCGCATCCTATGACGCCCGATCGCGTCGCAGCGGCTCAACAGGAAATGAAGGCCGTGCTGCCCGCGCGCCCCGAATACATCGTCGACACTTCGGAGTTCCAGCTGGTCAAGGGTCGGCTGGCGTCGCTGGAGAACCGGCACAAGGTGCAGAACGATAAAGACAACAAGGACCGGCCCACCTTGCGGCGCGCGACCGCCGACAATCCTTCCACGAACGGCAGCGGTAGCGGCTCCGGTACACAGAATGACGATGATCGTCCCACGCTTAAGCGCAACGACGGCTCAGGCTCCGGGTCGGACTCCGGCTCCGGGTCGGGCTCCGGCTCATCATTCAACTGATTGCTAGTTGACTTGAGATAAGCAAGGCCTCCGTCCGATCGGAGGCCTTTTGATTTGCCGAAGACAGCAATTGTTCCACGTGGAACATTCGCGAAATATCACAAAGTAACCTGCTAAGCGATTGACAACAAATAAGCTCCTGCACCTTGGTGCTAATTAACGAACGCTCGTTCGAAGCGCCCGTCACGGCGTGATCTCCCAGAGGTATCCGCAGCCCCAATACCCGCAGCCGTTGGCGCGGTAGCCGCCTTGGCTTGTCGTACCGTAGAGGTTGCCGTCGGCATCCAGGGCAACGCCGCCGTAAGGCCAGCCGCCACCGTCGACCAGATCGAAATTGTGGAGGTTAATATAGGTCCAATTGCCGCCAGTGCGTGCCAACTCGAAGGCAGCGCCCTCGCCAAACGTCCCGTAAAACTGCGTCCCATAGAGGTTCCCAGCCGCATCTATCGCCAGCGTGCCGTATCCTCCTCCTCCGGGGAGACTATAAATCTGGCTATAGTTCCACTCTCCACCAGAGAAAGAAAGTTCAAACACCACTCCGCTTAGCGTCATGCCATAGAAATTGCCGGAGCGATCGGCGACCAGCCCTGCTACCGGCGCAGATCCGTTCACGCCCTCCTCAAAACGCTCCAGGATGGTCTGCGTCCAGTACGGTTGACCAGGGGAAATCTCATATACCTCGCCTTGATTCTCAAAGGCTTGAAATACCGTTCCATACAAGTTGCCAGCCTGGTCCATGATGACTCCACTCTGAGGACATTCTCCATCGCCGCCGTCGAAGACGTAAAGTTCGCTTTCCGTCCATCCCCCGTTGGAGGGCTTCATTTCGAAGACGGTCCCATAATTGACGCCGCCCCCTTCGCAGGTGGTTCCATACATGTCCCCCGAGGCATCGAAAATCAGGCTCATATACCGGGGCTGACCTCCGTCATTGGGGTAGCCGCCAAAATTGTGAAGAATCGTTTCTGTCCAGGGGCATACTCCGGTGTGGCAAAACGATCCAGGCGGCTTCAGGTTATAGACCATACCGCAGCCTCCATCGCAGCCCGTGCCACCCGCGGCCGTGGTGCCGAATAGCGTGCCATCCGGGCCCACGACCACCCCGCCAAGAGGCGTCTCGCCGTCGCCGTCGCTGGGCTCGAAGGCATGGATTGTATTCAGCGTCCAACCCTGGCCCGAGCGCTTCAGTTGAAAGACCGTTCCACCGTTGCCGGCGCCGCCGGTCGAGGCTGTGCCATATAGGTTGCCGGCGCCGTCGAAGGTCAGGCTCGCAGTAGGCGAGCCTCCGTCGCCTCCGTTGGTAAAGGCATGCAGCACGCTGAAGGTCTGCGCCTGCGCCGTATGGGTCAGCACGACCGCAAGGGAGAACAGTATGATCGACACAACCCTCACAGGTACAGTTTGCAGATTCGTTCGAGGCATCGCATTACTCCTTTTTATGGCGTGATCTCCCAGACCACGCCGCACCCCGCGCCGAAGCACAGGTTAGTGCCACCAATGCTCGCCGTGCCGTACATATTGCCGGCTGTATCGAAGGTGACGTTACCGTAAGGGTCACCTCCGTCATCGCCGCCAGTGAAGTCGTGCAGCGAAGCATAGGTCCAACCGCCGTTGGACGGCGTCAGCTTGAATACCGAACCATACTCATACGCACCGTCGAGAACGGCCGTGCCGTATAGACTGCCCGACGCGTCCATAGCCAGTATTCCTGTTGGCCCGGGATACGGAGAATCCTGCGTCCCCGAATAATTCAAGCTATACAACAACTGAAACGTCCACTTGCTCCCCGATGGAGTTAGTTCGAAAACGGTGCCCCCTTTGCCTGCGCCGCCAACTGAGGTCGTCCCGTACAGATTGCCGGAGGCATCGAAAATCAAGCCTCCCACCGGGCTTTCTCCGTCCGACCCGCACTGGAAGCTATACAGCACCGTTTCTATCCAGCCGGATCCATTCGGGCTCAACTCGTAAACCGTCCCACAGTTGGCGCTCCCGCCGCCGGTAGTCGTGCCATACAAGTTTCCCGCGCTGTCGAAGATGACGCCGCTCGCCGGACCGCCGCCGTCACTGCCGCCGGAGAAGTAGTACAGCGCCGTCGCTGAAACGCCGGGTATCAATTGATAGACCGCGCCATTGCAACACGGAATCGTCCCGTAGATGTTTCCTGCGTGATCGAAGGTCAGATCGCCGGGTCCGGGACAACTTCCTAGCGTTTCATACGCCGAACGCCGCGCGTTCCCGTCACGACCACGCAACGAGTCCACGTACCCCTCGCAGATGGCCTCAACTCCGCCAAAGGAAAAAAGCATGCTCTCAGTCCAGGAACAAAGCGCGGTGGTACATGCCGTGGCGCCAGGCCGCAGGCCGTAGGCCGTTCCGCAACCGGGACCTTCGCAGAATCCAGCACCGCCGGCATCGGTGGTGCCGTACAGAATCCCGCTGGGAGCAAACACCGGCCGGGCGATAGGAACGGCCCCATCGTTACCGGGCCCCCGGAATTTATACAGTGGATCCAAGGTCCAGCCCGATCCCTGGCTTGCAAGCCGGAAGACAACTCCACAGCCGTTTCCACAGTTACCGCCATCCAGGCCACCGTTCGCCGTTGTGCCGTAGAGCCTGCCTCTTGCATCGATGGTCAAGCCAGCCTCGGGAGATAGGCCATCCACGCCACCCATGAAGTTGTGCAGCACGCTAAAGGTCTGCCCCTGCGCTGGTAATGCCAGCGCGAACATAGGTGCAAGGATCGCTACCCACAAGCCGGTGCGAAGAATAGGTTGGTTTAGGGTTAGACGGGACGGCATGGGATCACTCCTCATTCTCAGCAGTGTTCAAGGTTGAAGTAGACTGGTAACCGGCCATGCGTTCTATGCACAGCCTTCGCATCGGATGCCTTAGGGCGTGATCTCGAAGACGACTCCGCAGCCGAGGTTCTGATAACAACCTCCAACCGTCGACCCGCCCGCGGTGGTTGTACCGTAGATATTTCCGTTCGCGTCAAGGATGACCTGTCCCCACGGATAGCCGCCGTCGCTGCCGCCGGTGAAATCATGCAGCGAGGTATACCTCCAACTTCCCTCCGAGGGTGTCAGCTTGAATATCGAGCCGTAGCCATAAGCCCCCTCGGCATAGGTGTTGCCGTAGAGAGCGCCCGACGCGTCCATGGTCAAGGTGCTGCTCGGCCCCGGCATTTCGTTGGATCCGGAGTAATTGAAGCTGTAGAGCGTAGTTAACGTCCAACCGCCGCCGGACGGGCTTAGCTCGAGGACGGTACCGCCGCCACCCGAGCCGCCAATACTCGTCGTGCTGTAGAGGTTTCCCGCGTGATCGAAGATTAAGCCACCCTCCGGCCCGCCTGTCCCTTGATTTGCGAAGTTGTAAAGAATCGTCGCCGACCAGCCGGAGCCTCCCTGGCCCGGAGTCAGCTCGTAGATATCTCCGATCCAGGTGACACCGCCGTAGACATTCCCTGCGCTGTCCAGGATTACGCCGTTGTAGGGCCAGAAACCCAGTATGATGCCTTGGGCGAAGTACCAAATCACCGACTCGTTCCAGTCGCCATTCTGGTGTGCAACCTCGTAGACCGTGCCGCAGTTGCCTGAATCGTTGCACCCATCCGAACCAGGACCGCCGTAGATGGTGGTGCCGTAGAGATCGCCCGCCTGGTCGAAAGCTACGTCGCCGTAACCCGGATACGCTCCGTCGTTATGGCCTCCCTGAAAGCTGTGCAGGATGGTCTCCGTCCAGGGACATAGCACCGTTTTACACGCGCTTGCCTGCGGAGTCAGGCGAAACACAGTGCCGCCTCCTTGCCCGCCGGTTGAGGTTGTGCCGTAAAGCGCACCGTCAGGGCCGAAGATCACCCGAGCCAGGGGCCCAGCACCATCGCCTCCCTGAAAGCCATAAATGGGGTTCAGGGTCCAACCCGATCCCGAGTGCGTTAACTTGAATACGTCGCCGTAACCCAAATTTCCGCCAGCAGCCGCGGTTCCATAGAAATTACCCGCACGATCCGCTGTCAGTCCGGCATAGGGATTTGCGCCGTCGCCGCCGCCAGTGAAGTTATGCAGCACGCTGTAGGTTTGTGCCTGCGCCGGTAAGGCTAGAGCGAAGACAGTTGCAAGCAGCGCGAAGCACAAGCTGGCGCGAAGAACGCTTTTTGGTCCTAGCGACGAAAACATGGGAGACTCTCCTCAATCTTCAGGGTTTCAAGACATATGCCGGCTTCGAATTGGCTACGGCTATCCATGAAGCACGCAGGGACAACGCGATCGGAAGTGTGTTGGGATTCTGTTCTTCTTGCAAATCAGTGTCAAGAGCCTTTTGCGCGCGCTAGCCTGTCGGAAAATTGCTGAAACGACTACGATAAATAGGCGGGCTGTGGCGCGCACTTCTGCGTAAGCAGTCCAACTTTACGGAACTTTACGTTTCTGTCAGGTGAAATAGAGATAGAAACGAGATCAGGTTCACCCCCCTTGAGGTGGCGTTGCTGACTGACTTGACCGACGAGCAACTGCTGACGCAGGCGCTGGCCGGAGATGAAGACGCTTTCACTGTGCTGTATCGCAGACGGCAGGGGCCGATCTTTCGCTTCGCCCTGCACATGAGCGGTTCCTCGCACATTGCCGAAGAGGTGACGCAGGAAGTTTTTCTGTTCCTGGTGCAGCGGGGCCGCGACTTCGATGCGGAACGGGGCGCGCTGGCTGCGTATTTGTTCGGCGTGGCCAGAAACTATGTTCGGCGCGCGCTGGAGCGGAACTATCCCGAGCACGTGCTGGGCAGTCCGGTGGAAGACGAGGCGGCGTCGCTGATGGTGGAGTGCGATCCGACTGTGGGCATTGCCCAGCGGCAGACCTCGAATGCGATTTGGAAAGCCGTACTGTCGTTGCCCGAGCATTATCGCGAGGTGGTTGTGTTGTGCGACTTACAGGAGCTGAGTTATGCGGATGCGGCGCAAGCTGCCGGCTGTGCCATCGGCACCATCCGCTCCAGGTTGCATCGCGCGCATGACATGCTCAGCAAGAAGTTGCGGCACTCGGCGGCGGTGGCCCCTGGGATCTCGAAGGTTGCGGCGAGGTGCGTATCATGACATGCCGTGAGTTCAAACATAGTGCGGCGTCTCTCACCTTGTGGGAGCTGTCGCGGGCGCAAGACGAGCAAATTCTTACCCACGCGCAGCAGTGCCAAGGTTGCGGTGCATGGCTGCAGAACCAGCGTACGGTGGCCGCGTCGCTGCACGCGCTGCAAGCGCAAACCGCAGGCATGCAAGCCAGTCCCAGCGTAGAGCGGACGTTGCTGCGGGCATTCCGCCAGACCGCCGCAGAAAACGCTCCGCAGCCGGTGGTAGGGCGCGTCTCCGCTCCCACTGCGTTCCGGCTGAGCCACTTCTTCGAAATTGGCGCATACGTTGCCGTCGCGGCGGCAATCATCGTGAGTGTGTTTCTTGGAGTCCGGCTTCTGCAGCACAGCTCCAGGACGGTCCCCGTGCAAAGTGGGGTTACCCCTGCCAGCACCAGGCCGCTTATGCAGAAGCCGGTTGTTACTGCTCAGGAGGATTCGTCGAAATTGGCTTCCAGCGTCCCCCATGAGCGCGTCAGCAGCGCCCTTCCAAGCCGGCCTCAGCGCAGCGATCCGGCCAGCGTAGCAACGGCCGCGGTGCAGACGGTTGCGGCAGAAGAATCGCAATCTGACGCCGACGCCGGTTATGTGGCTTTGATGTTCTGCGATCCGCTCAGCTGCTCAAGCGACTCGCAGGTGGTGCGCATGGAACTTCCGGCCAGCGGCGCCGGACAGAGTTCGCAACCCGCCGTCGCCGATCTCGTCGTCGGCTACGACGGAGTGGTGCGGGCGGTCCGCATCGTGAATTGATGCCAACCGAAGTTCGGGTTTACAAGCGTTAGCGAGCGAGGATGAAATCATGCAGGGAACGAAGTCTGTAGCAATTAGCGCTATTTCGAAATGGCTGTTCGTTGGATTGCTGGTGGCTGGCCTGTCAGTTTTGGTGTCAGCACAGGAGGGTGGTCCGCCTCCGCCGCCGCCCGGCGGTCCAGGAATGATGGTCCAGATGCAAGGCCCCGGTGGCATGGGCGGCGCATTCTTCCATGAGGAAGTAGGCCTCGACAGCCATAAGGTAGTCACCGGCGCGCCCATGACGGCGACCGTAAGCGTGACCCATGATCAAACCCTGTCGGATGGCAACACCATCCACACCGACAATCAGAGCACGGAGTACCGCGATTCCCAGGGGCGGGTCCGCCGCGAAGTGCCGTTCAAGCTGGTTACCCCGGCTACTGGGGCCACCGAAGGCACCATGGTCGTGATTATGGATCCGGTTGCCGGCAAGCGTTACATGCTTAACCCGCAAAAGAAGACGGCGCATGAGATGCCGCTGCATCCGCCCAAGCCGCGAGGCGTGGACGTTATCGGCGCGGCGCCGCTCACCAAGCCGGGCGAGGAGAACGTAACCACCGAGTCTCTTGGCAGCAAGACTATTCTCGGACTGCAGGCCACGGGCACGCGCGTGACCCGCACCATTCCCGCGGGCCAGGTCGGCAACGCCAAACCGATTTCGGTGGTGACCGAGCGCTGGGTGTCCACCGATCTTCAGATTCCGCTCAGCATGACGCACAACGATCCGATGATGGGAAACATGACCAGCACGGTCACCAGCGTCACTCGCGGCGAACCGGACGCATCGCTATTCCAGATTCCGTCCGATTACAAGGTCGAAACCGGCAAGCCGGGCGACATGATGTACATGACAGCGAAACCCTGATTCTGAAGACTCTTCTCTTTGCAACGGAGGCCGGCCATCGGCCTCCGTTTTTTTAACCGCGCAAACCGGTGGCTCCATCGCCAACTGCAACGCCTTTTCTGCCTCACTATCACCGTGAAACGTGACCCACCGCACTGAGTTTCAGTCTGCCCTCGTGACATCTTGAGCTGAACGGAACCGACAGTGCGAGGAAGTGCTCAGCTTCCGATTCCGTCCCCCGGAATGCCGCGAAGGTCCACGAAGTGCTGGTCTCTCATCCCAGAAAGGAGCGCCAGGCACATGGCAACCGCGCAGATTTCCTCTCGAGAGCGCCGAACAGGCGTTCATCGATCAAGTCATCACCAAACACAGCGGACGGCCCGGCGAATTGCTCGGCATCCTGGAGGCCGTACAGGAGCACCACCCGCACAAATATCTGCCGCCGGAGACCCTGCGATACATCGCCAACAAGCTCGACATTCCGCTGTCGCGGGTCTACAGCGTGGCGACGTTCTACGCGCTGTTCAATCTGGAGCCGCAGGGCGACAACACCATCTGCATCTGCCGCGGCACGGCATGCCACACGCGCAATTCGCGGGCTCTGCTGGAGAGCCTTCGCCTGGAACTCGGCCTGGGAATCGACGACGGCGACGAAGCCGGCGATGCCGACAAGCTGACGCTGACCACGGCCGACCAGAAGTTCACCGTGCGCACCGTGGCCTGCTTCGGGCAATGCGCGCTGGCTCCGGTGGTCGAGATCAACCATCGCATCTGCGGACACGTCAACGAACGCACGCTGCAACGCGAAGTCCGCTCGCTGGAACGGGAGAATGAGTGATGCCGCGCATTGAGGACATTGGCGTATTCAACGCGGTCCGCGAGACCGGGCTGGCCAAGCTGGTGCCGGCGGTCCCGCGAATCGCCATTGGCATGGGCACCTGCGGCCGCGGCAACGGCGCCGAAGGCCTGTATCACGCCTTCGTCGGAGGTCATCGAGCGCAGCGGCACCGACTTCTATCTGACCAGCGTGGGCTGCTTTGGGGCCTGCTACCAGGAGCCGCTGGTCAATGTTCACGTGCCCGGCAGCCCGTTGCTCATCCTGCACCGCGTGCAGGCCAACGATGCCGGCCGCATTGTGCACGACATCGCCACCGGCACGATCAATCCCGAGCTGCTGTATTGCAAGATCGAGGAGTGGGACCACATCACCGGCTCCATTCGCTACGGCCACGGCTATCCCGAGGTGCCGCTGTGGAACGAGGTGCCGTTCTTCAAGGGCCAGAAGAAGATCGTTCTGCGCAACTGCGGCCTCATCAATCCGGACGACATCGAGGAGTACATCGCCGTCGGCGGCTACCAGGCGCTGTACAAGACGCTGATCGACGACAAGCCGGAGAGCGTCATCGAGCAGATCAAGGCTTCCAAGCTGCGCGGCCGCGGCGGCGCGGGTTTCCTGACCGGCAACAAATGGGAGTTCCTGCGCAAGGCCGTCGCCGACCAGAAGTTCATCATCTGCAATGCCGACGAAGGCGATCCCGGCGCCTACATGAACCGCAACGAGATCGAGAGCGATCCGCACGCGCTGCTGGAAGGCATGATCATCGGCGGCTACGTCATGGGCGCGACCCAGGGCATCATTTATGTGCGCGCCGAGTATCCGCTGGCGGTGCATCGGCTGAATCGCGCCATCGAGCAGGCCCGCGAGTACGGACTGCTCGGCAACAACATCCTGGGCCGCGGATTCAACTTCGATATCGAGCTGGTGGAAGGCGCGGGAGCCTTCGTCTGCGGCGAAGAGACCGCGCTGATCGCGTCGCTGGAAGGCGAAGCCGGACGTCCGCGTCCGCGTCCGCCCTTCCCCGCGCAGAAAGGTCTGTGGGGCAAGCCCAGCAACATCAACAACGTCGAGACCTGGTACAACATCGCGCCCATCATCACCAAGGGGCCGGCCTGGTTCACCGAGACCGGCAGCGCCAAGAGTTCCGGAACCAAGGTTTTCTCGCTGGTCGGCAAGGTGCATAACAGCGGGCTGGTCGAGATGCCGCTGGGCACGCCGATCAAGACCTTCATCTACGACATCGGCGGAGGCGGTCGTGGATGGCCGCAGCATCAAGGCCGTGCAGACCGGCGGTCCCTCCGGCGGCTGCATTCCCGCGCGAGATGTTCGACACCCCGGTGGACTACGAAAGCCTGGCGCAGCTGGGCTCCATCATGGGCTCGGGCGGCATGGTGGTGATGGACGAAGACAACTGCATGGTCGACGTCGCCCGCTACTTCGTGGAGTTCACCAACTCCGAGTCGTGCGGCAAATGCATTCCCTGCCGCGTGGGGCTGAACAAGTGCCTGCGCATCCTGAACCGCATCACCGACGGCGCCGGGCCGCATGGACCATCTGGAGCGGCTGGACGAGCTGAGCCGCTACATTCGCGACTGCTCGCTGTGCGGGCTGGGCCAGACCGCGCCCAATCCGGTGCTGACCACCATGCGGCACTTCCGCCAGGAGTTCGAAGACCACATCGTCTCCCACCGCTGCGTCGCCGGCATCTGCACCGAGCTGGCGCTGTCGCCGTGCGAGAACAGTTGCCCGCTGCACATGAACATCCCGCGCTTCCTGCGAGCTCTACAAGGAAGGCCGGCTGGAGGATGCCTTCGAATCGGTGATCATGGACAATCCGCTGCCCTGCTCGACCGGGACGCGTCTGCCAGCATCCCTGCGACAAGCGCTGCCGCCGGCAGACGATCGACGAGCCGGTCAACATGCGCGAGGTGCATCGCTTCATCGCCGACTACATTCTGCTGTCCGACCACTTCGAAGAGGCGGTGCGCCGCGTCGCCGCGCGCAAGCTGGAGCCGACGGGACGCAAGGTCGCCGTGGCCGGCGCTGGGCCGGCAGGCTTGACGGCGGCGTTTTATCTGGCGCTGTTGGGCACGACGTCACGGTCTTCGATTCGCTGCCCGAAGCTGGCGGAATGCTGCGCTTCGCCCTGCCGGAATATCGCCTGCCCAAACCGGTGCTGCGCCGCGAAATCGAGCTGATCGAGCGCCTGGGCGTGAAGTTCGTCTTCAACACCCGGATCGGCTTCGATATTTCGCTGAACGATCTGGACGAGCAGTTCGACGCGGTTTGCCTGGCGATCGGCACCTGGAAGGAATCGTGGGTCTACCTGCCGGGAACGGAACTGAAAGGCGTGCTTCCCGGCGCTGCCGTTCCTGGAGTCGGTTTCCAAAGGCGAGCCGGTGAGCCTGGGACGCAAGGTAGTCGTGATCGGCGGCGGCAATGCGGCCATCGATTCGGCGCGCACCGCGCTGCGCCTGGGAGCGAGCGTCACCGTGGTCTATCGCCGCGAGCGCAAAGACATGCCGGCCATCGAAGAGGAGACCGCGGCGGCCGAGGAAGAAGGAGCGAAGATCGTCTTCCTGTCGGCGCCGCACCGCATCATCGGCGACGCCAAGGGCAACGTGAAAGCGCTGGAGGTGGTGAAGACGCGTCTCGGCGAGTACGACCGCTCCGGCCGCCGCAAGCCGATCCTGACCGACGAGGTGCAGCGCTTCGATTGCGACTCGGTCATCCTGGCCGTCGGCGAGACCGTCGATCTCGACTTCGCCAAGGCTTCCGGCCTGCAGATCAAGGAAGGCGGCACCATCGAGGTCAACCACTTCACGCTGGAGACCAGCCGGCCGCGCTTCTTTGCCGGCGGCGACCTGGTGACGGGCGCTTCCAACGTGTCGAACGCCATGGCTTACGGCAAACAGGCGGCCCGGGCCATCGACCAGCAACTGATGGACACCAAGCGCTGGGATATGCTCTTCCGCCCATCGAGTACGAGCAGACGCCGCCCAAGGAGCCGAGCGAAAGCCGCCGCCATCATTCCCAGTGGTGCCCGCGCGCGAGCGCGCCAACTCGTTTGACGAAGTGATCATCGACCTGTCGCCGGAAGAGACTCACGAGGAGTGCTGCCGTTGCCTGCGTTGCGACGCGGTGGTGGCAGTTTCCCGGTAGAGAGAAGGAGCAAAGCCTTGCCGCAAAAGAAAATCTCGCTGCGTATCGATGGCGAACTGGTGAATGCCCTCGAGGGTCAGACCATCCTCGACGCGGCGCGCGCCAGCGGGAAGTCCATTCCCACGCTCTGCTTCCTGGAAGGCCTGAGCCCGGTCGGCGCCTGCCGCCTCTGCATGGTCGGAGCTCTCCGGCGTCGACCGGCTGTTTCCCGCCTGCACCACTCCGGTCCAGGACGGCATGTCGGTGATCACCACCTCTCCCCGGCTGTCGCGCTATCGCCGCATGACCGTCGAGCTGCTGCTGGTGGAGCGCAATCACGTCTGCGCGGTTTGCGTGGCCAATGGACACTGCGAGTTGCAGGACATGGCGTACACCATGGGCATCACCAGCGTGCGCTTCGCTTACAACTTCCCGCGCCTGCCGGTGGATGCCTCGCATCCCCGCTTCGTGCTCGACCACAACCGCTGCATCCTGTGCACGCGTTGCGTTCGCACCTGCGCCGAGATCGAAGGAGCGCATGTGTGGGAGATGGTGGCGCGCGGCATTCACGCCCGCATCGTTTCCGACCTGAACCAGAAGTGGGGCGACGCCAGCACCTGCACCAACTGCGGCAAGTGCGTGCAGGCGTGCCCCACCGGCGCTCTGGCCGAAAAGGGCAAAGCGGTGGAGGAGATGGTGCGATCCACGGCGGCCATTACCACTCTGGCCCGCCAGGAGAGGAGCCCAGCGTATGAAGAAGCTGAAGCTGGCTACGGTCTGGCTGGATGGCTGCTCGGGCTGCCACATGTCGCTGCTCGACCTGGATGGCGCGCTCATTCCCATCGTGCGCAAGGTCGACATCGTGTACGGCCCGCTGGTGGACGCGCAGGAGTTTCCCGAGGACGTGGACGTCACCCTGGTGGAGGGCGCCATCAGCACCCAGGAGGACGTGGAGCGGCTGCAACAGATCCGGGCGCGCAGCAAGATGCTGGTCTCGCTGGGCGACTGCGCCGTCACCGGCAATGTGCCGGCACTGCGCAACGTGATTCCGGTGAACAAGCTATTGCAGCGGATCTATGTGGAGGGCGCTGACGCTGACGCGGCTGCATTCCCCACGACGGGCTGCCGCAATTGTCGAAGCAGGCGCGTCCGGCGCAGGACTTCGTGAAGGTTGACGTTTGCCTCCCCGGCTGTCCGCCGCAGAACAAGGTGATTGCCGGGTTCCTGAACAACCTGCTGGAGGGCCGCAAGCCCGAGGCCAACCCGAAGATCAAGTTCGGGTAAAGAGAGACCGTTATCACCACGGAGGCACGGAGATCACGGAAGAAGAAAAGAAAATTAAAGAAGAAAAGAAGAAAGAACAGACTAACTCCGTGTCCTCCGTGCTTCCGTGGTGAACAAGGAAACTTCTATGAAGCGCATCACGATTGAGCCGGTAAGCCGCATCGAAGGCCACGCCAAGATCACCATTCAGCTCGACGACGCCGGCAAGGTGCACGGACACCAAATTTCAGGTGACGCAGGTCCGCGGCTTCGAGAAGTTCACCGAAGGCCGCCCGTTCTACGAGATGCCGGGCATTACCTCGCGCATCTGCGGCATCTGCCCCATCAGCCATCAGCTGGCCTCGTCGAAGGCCTGCGACGCCATCATGGCGGTGCGCATTCCGCCCGCCGCGCAACTGCTGCGCGAGATCATTCACTGCGCGCAGATCGTGCAGTCGCACGCGCTCAGCTTCTTCTATCTCTCCGCGCCCGACCTGCTGCTCGGCATGGACCACGATCCTGCCACGCGCAACGTCGCCGGCCTGATCGAAGCCAATCCCGAGCTGGCGCGTGCCGGCATCGAGCTGCGCAAGTTCGGCCTGCTGGTGATCGAAGGCCTGGCCGAGGAACGTGTCCATCCCTCGTGGATCGTGCCCGGCGGCGTGAAGTCGCCGATGACAGCGCAGGCGCGCGACCGCTTCCTGGCCGCGATTCCTCAGGCGATGGCGACCACGGAGAAGACGCTTGGCATCTTCAAAGGCCTGCTCGACTCGTTCACCGAGGAGATCGCCAACTTCGGTTCCGCGCCGACCATGTACGCCGGCCTGGTCGACCGCGCCGGCAACATCCAGCTCTATGATGGCATGCTGCGTTTCCGCGCGGCCGGATGCCGAGCATCGTGCACGAGGGGATTGCGCGCAGAGGACTACACCGAACTTCATCGGCGAAGCCACCATCAGCGACTCCTACCTGAAGGCGCCGTTCTACAAGCCCGCAGGGCTGGCCGGAAGGGATCTATCGCGTCGGTCCGCTGGGCCGCATCAACGTGGCCGAGAAGATGGGTACGCCGCGCGCCGACGCCGAGCTGCAGGAATTTCGCCAGCGCTTTGGCCGCGTGGCGCACAGCTCGTTCCTCTATCACTATGCGCGGCTCATTGAGGTGATGTACGGCCTGGAAGCCATGCAGCTTCTGCTGCAGCAGCCGGACGTCCTAGACACCCATGTCCGCGCCGAAGCCGGGGTCAACTGCGCTGGAAGGCGTCGGCATGATCGAGGCGCCGCGCGGCACCCTGATTCACCACTACAAGGTTGACGAGAACGGCGCCATCACCTGGGCAAACCTCATCGTCGCCACCGGCCACAACAATCGCGCCATCGGCGACGGCGTGCGCCAGGTCGCCGAGCACTTCATCCAGGGCGACAAGCTGCAAGAAGGGATGCTGAACCGCGTTTCGGCGCTGGTGCGGGCCTACGATCCTTGCCTGAGCTGCTCTACCCACGCGATAGGTGTGCCCGCGCTGGACATCTCGCTGGTGGATTCGAAGGGCGCTTTACTCGACCGCTTGCACAACGATTAGTAGGCTGCGGGAAAGGTCGATGGCCGGCCTTTCCTCGGGGCTTGCCGCTTAGCCCTGAAGAACCTTTTTTGGCTGGACGACCTGCCCTAAATCCGCATCTCACCATTTGTCACGGCCTCCCCTGTGCGACCCGATGGGCCGCATCCGTCTCAACGAGATCCGCAGAACGAACAGGCAGAAAAATAGTGTTGGTGAAACGCGTTTTCTTTTTCTTTATCCCTGTATGGATATTGCTGGCGTCATGTTCAATGCCGCGGCAACCTGAAAACCCAGCTTCGCCGGGACAGGCCTCGAGCGGCACATCCTCGGCAGCCGTGCCGGCAGCGAGGTCAGTCCCCGGCGCCTCGCCAGACGCTCTTTCAAGCTCGCAGACCAAGGTGCTGATGCACAATGTCATCCTGAACGAGCGCCCCGGATTGCAGTTGCGCGTGCGCTGGCTGCGTGGCGAGATGCACCCCACCCGGCCCGATCGCATTCCATCATTCGATGAGCCCAGTTCGTTTGTCCTGAATATTCAGGCGGGAGTGATCGCGACCAGCCTCTCTGACATTACCGGCATCCTGAACAAGAGCCTGCTGCAGGGTTCGCCGCTGGAAAAGGTTTCGCTGGCCGCCGAAGGCCAGCAGTTGAAGTTGAACGGAACGTTGCACAAAGTAGTGCCGCTTCCCATCGAGATGGTCAGTGACGTGGGTGTGTCACCCGAGGGCAGTGTTCGGCTGCACATGGTGAAGTTGCGCGTGCTCAAGCTTCCCGTCAAGGGACTGGTCAAATCGTTTCACGTTGACCTGGCCGACCTGATTGGAGCCGAAGGCGCAACCAACGTCCGCGTCGCCGGAGACGACATCTATCTGGACATGGAACAGATCCTGCCGGCGCCCGCGATTCACGGCAAGCTGACCGACGTGCATCTGGGCAGCAAAACGGGCGATCTGGTCACTGTTTTTGGAGACGCCCGGCCCGAAGAGAACGAGGTAAAAGAATGGCGGAACTTCATTCGGCTGCATGGTGGCACGGTCAACCTGGGGAAGCTCACCATGGCCCAGGCCGACATCTTTTTCATCGATACCTCCAATGATGAGTGGTTCAGCTTCGATCTGACGCGTTACCAGGAGCAACTCGTCAACGGAAGGATTCAGATGACACCGCAGGCTGGTCTGCGCATCTTCATGCCCGACATCGAGAACGTCCCCAGCACCCAGGCCAATCGCCGCATCAACGTGGAGTGGATGAAAAACCGGAACATTCCTCCGCCGGCGGGTGTCACCAGGTAGTTTGGACCGGCCCGGGGTGGCCTCACTTTGCTGCCGGCCAAGGGAATGACTGGCCTGCTGCCCTACAACTTTAGGACAGTACCCGTAAGAATGGCACGTACTGGTCCTTGCCGCGCCTGCTAAGATATAGCCAAGTGCCCGCATCCGCCATGCGAGAGCGGGACACGGAGAGGAACACGAGAACCATGCGATGGATGTTACGTTCCAAGATTCATCAGGCCACAGTTACCCAAGCCGATCTGGAATACGTTGGCAGTATCACGATCGACGAAGAACTGATGGAGATGGTAGGACTTCTTCCCGGCGAGCGGGTGCTGGTGGTCAGCAACACTAGCGGCGCCCGGCTGGAGACATACACAATTCCCGGCCCGCGCCGCTCCGGCGCGATCTGCATGAATGGCGCGGCGGCCCACCTCATCAAGCAGGGCGAAGAAATCATCATCATGGGCTTCGAACTCGCCGATAAGCCGGTTGCTTCGAAGCAGATTGTCCTGGGGCCGCACAATGAGTTTGTGCGCTGGCTGGCGGCCGAGACCTACGATACCCGCCTGACGGACGTGATGGCGCAGGTTTAGGTTTGGCGGTCATCACCAGCTCTGCTTCCTGAACGCTTTCGAGCGCGCGCGACGGCTGCAGATGCAACCGCGGCGGCCCTGCTGGCCGACGTGTTTCTAATTCTATTGCCGCCGTTTTGGACAGAGCCCGGTCGGCCAGCAATCGTCCTACTCCCTCCCGTACAATGGCTTCAATGCCCGATCCGTTCATAGGGACCGAACCTGCCGCCGCTATCGCCCGATGAAGAAGCTGGTCATCGTTATCCTGTGGTCTGCCGCCCTCTTAGCCCAGAGCAACACCGGAGAACTCCGCCTGAAGGTGGTTGATCCCAGCGGGGCGGGCGTAAAGGTTACCGCGAGCCTGGTCAGCCAGGCGAATCAGTATCGCAATACCTTGATTACCAGCGATCAAGGCATCTTGAACGTCCAGCGGCTGCCTTTTGGTATCTACCAGCTCACCATCCAGCAACCCGGCTTCGCTCCGGTTTCGGAGTCAGTCGACGTTCATTCGGGCGTACCCATCGATTACGCGATCAAACTGAAAGTGGCAGCCGTACAGGAATCGGTGACCGTGAAGGGGCAAGGAACTTTGCTGGATCCCGATCAGCCCGGCTCGGTGAACGAGATCGGAACTGCGGCAATTAAGGATCGACTCACGTCCCTGCCGGGCCGGTCCATCCAGGACCTGGTGAACACGCAACCCGGCTGGCTCTATGAGGGCAATGCCGTTCTGCACCCGCGCGGATCGGAATATCAGACGCAGTTTGTGGTTGACGGCATTCCGCTGACTGACAACCGCTCTCCCAGCTTCGGCCCGGAGATTGGCGCCAACGATGTCGACTCGATGACCATCTACACCGCGGGATTCCCCGCCGAGTACGGGCGGAAGATGGGCGGCGTGGTCGAGGTCAACACGCTGCGTGATCCCCAGCCCGGCTTGCATGGACAGTTCGTATTATCCGGCGGCAGCTTCGACTCGGCTGGCGCGTTCGCGCAGATGCAGTATGCGTGGGGCAAGAATGTTCTTGGGATTCAGCGCTTCCGGAGCCGAAACCGCCCACTATCTGAATCCTGTAGTCCCGGAAAACTACACTAACACCGGAACCATCGGCGATTTTTCCGTCAACTATCAGCGCGACTTGACCCCCAATGACCGGATCAACTTCATCGCCCGCTATGAGCTGTCGCGCTATCTGCTTCCCAACGAAATCGTGCAACAGACGTGGTGCTATCCCCCGGGTGTGACCCAGGGGCCGCCTTGCCAGCAGCAAAATGCCAACAACTTCGAAACCATGGGTGCGCTCTCTTACCGGCACATTTTCTCCACCAATGTGGTCGGCGATTTTCGCGGCATGTTGCGCAACAACGGCAACGACTTCTACTCCAATGCGTTGTCCACCCCTATTATTTTGTTTCAGCACAACTGGTTCAACGAAGGTTATTTCGCGGGAACGGTCACCATCGACCATGGGCGCAACGAATGGAAGATGGGGGTTGAGTCGGACAACACGTTCCTGCACGAGAACTTTAATTACATCATCACCGATCCTTCGCAGTTCGACCCCGGCACGGCGTTGACGTTTAGCTTCCCGGGAGCTTATCCCAGCCAGGGCCAGCGGCCAGACCTGGAGCAGTCGGCGTTCGTACAGGACCAGATTCGCATGGGAAACTGGACGGCGAACGTGGGACTGCGTTATGACCACTATCAACTGGTTCTCAACAAGCAGGCCGTGGACCCCCGCGTGGCGATCTCGCGGTACTTTCCTGCAATCGGCTTGCTGGCGCACTTCTCCTACGACCGCGTTTTCCAGACGCCGTCGTTTGAGAACTTGCTGCTTGCGAGCTCGTTTGAAGTTGAATTCATCAATCCGGATGTCCTGCGCTTGCCGGTCGTGCCATCCCAAGGCAACTATTACGAAGCTGGAGTGTCCAAGGCCTTCGCCAACAACCTTCGCGTGGACGTCAACTACTATCTGCGAAAGGTCGCCAACTACGCCGACGACGATCAGATCAACAACACCACTATCAGCTTTCCGATAGCTTTCCAGAAGGCCGTAATCTACGGCGCGGAAGGAAAAATTACAGTACCCAACTGGCACAAGCTGTCCGGATTCGCCAGTTATTCCTACATGGTCGGCAACGCCTGGTTACCGGTATCAGGCGGACTGTTTATTGGGTCGGACGCGCAAGCGGCCATAAGCCAAACCACCGGGCATTTCCCGGACTCGCAAGATCAGCGCAACACGCTGTTCACACGCTGGGTCTATCAGGTCAAGCCGCGCTTCTGGTTCGCTGGTGGAGTCCAATACGGCACCGGGTTGCCTTTTGAATTTCAGGGTACCGAGCAGGAAGCGCTGGCGGAATACGGCCCGCAGGTCATCGGCAGGATCAACTTCGCCCGCGGTCGTATCTACCCTTCCTTACTGCTCAGCGCATCCGCCGGCGCCGACGTTTACAAGTCCGACAAGATGGATGTTCGCTTCCAGATCGACGGGCAGAACCTGACGAATGTGCTGAATGTCATCGACTTTGGCGGCCTCTTTTCAGGTAACGCCATCGGACCTTCGCGCAGTTTTTCCATGCGCCTCACCACAAGCTTCTAGAGATGATGGCCCCATGAAGCATCGGGCAAGATGGCGCAGTTTCACGTGGCGCCGGGCACAAGTTCCGATTTGCGCTGGTTTGCTTTTAGCATTCGAATTGTGACAGGCTGTCGTGACAATCGTAACGGCCATTCGCGGTATGACTACAGTGTTCCTTGTCGCCATCCTGCTGTGTCTGGCATGTAGCGCCCAGGATCAGCAATGGTGCAGGACTAGTAGCGAAACGGAGGGTATACGGCGGTTGTGCGTCCCTTCTGCTGATTGCCCGAACTCTCCAAACTGCACGATCGCGCAAATCAAAGCCCTGACGCGACAGAACAACAAACCGAAATACTCATGCCCATCGTCCTACGTGCCATCAGTCAATAATCTTGCCATTTGGGTAGAACTGGGCGACGGCTTGTACTGCATCTCCGCTGCACGGGCCTGCGAACACTCCATTGGAAACTGCTTCGATGTCGCGACTCGGGTGGTGGAACGAGGTATTCAGGCCCACAGTTGCCAGCCGAGCCACTTTACAACAGAGGCTAGTTGCTCCCCTCTATCATCTCCAGAACGACTGCCTTCGCAATCCTCTCACCACTAATGGAGGCCGTATCCATCCGGGCTCAGGCAGTGCCATCGGGCCGGCGCAACGTTCTTCTATGCGCCACCAATTTCTGAAGGATCAACGGCGGACCCTGTTACGGCTTGCCGAAGAGGCGAAAATAAATCTTCAACAGCGATGATCGTTCTTGCGGCGGTCGCGCCCGATGCCACTCGTAGATCTGCCGCTCGGAGTCACGTAGCCGTTCCAGAAACTCATCGCCGCTTATTCTCTGTCTGGCCATAAGTTCGTGATGCTTCTGTCGCATTGCGCGCCGGCCGCGAAGCCCCGCCCGCAAGCCGCGAAAATAGACGTCCCGCGGCGCGTTGCGCAGCGCAAAGATCAGCCACAGGCATTGATACGTCACGATCCGCGGCAGCAATCGGACGAACACATGCCGCGGATAGTCCTTGATGAGCAGATAAATCTGGTTGCGCGTGATGTACTCGATGACACGCGGATGCAGAGTATCGCCCAGCGTCGCGCTGCCGATGTGATAGGCCACTGCGTCCGGCAGGTAGACGCCGCTGTATCCCAGTAGCTGCACGCGCAAGGCAAGATCGAGATCGTCAAGATACGCGAAGAAGTCGGGATCCAGTCCACCGCTGGCTACAAATGCTTCGCGCCGGTACAGCACAGCCGCGCCACAACCTGCCAGCACCGGCATGGCGCGATCGAACTGACCAGAGTCAGGATCACGATTGCCCAGCCGATACGCACCACCCGCCATCAGCATTGCGTCTCCGGCTCCGTCGAGATGGGTGCGTTGCGTAGCCCGCAGCAGCTTACCGGTGGCGAAGCCGAGCTTGGGATCAGCATCAAGAGCCTCGACCAGCTTCTGGATGTAGTCGGCCGCAAGCTCGACATCGTTATTCAGCAACAGAACATAACGCGATTCGGTTGCCGACACTGCGCGGTTGATGGAGCCAGTTGTGCCTTCGTTGCCGGGCAATTCAATGCGGCGCGTATTCGGGGGCAGAGGATCGGGAAGAATCCTTCCCGCCGACGCCTCGTTCTCGATACGACAATCTCCCAATCGTCGGCCGGAAGGGTCTGCTTTTGAATGAAATCAATGCAGCGGGCGGTGAGATCGGGACGATGCAGCGAAGGAATGGCGATGGCGACGGTCTTCACGCGGCTCTGCTGGCGATTGTACACATGCTCTTCAGCTTTCGCTGCGTGACAGCACTTGCGTACTCGAATCTGAAACTCCGCTATCCGGCCCGCGGGAAGCCGCTTTCTGAAACGCCGAGAGCAAATCCTCATCGGTGCGGAAGAGCAGATCGCGATCGTTCACCTGATCCGACAGCCCACCTACCGACGAGACGATCGCCGGCCGTTCGAGGAGCCTGGTGCGGGCCAGCACCCCGGAGGACGATATTTCGGAATAAGGAAGAATCACCCAGTCAGCCGCGGTAATCCAGGTGTCAAAGTCTTCATTGCTGACGAACGATTCCTTCAAATGCAGGTTAGAATCCTGGGCAGCAAGCTCCTGCAGCTCCACAAGGTACTTCTGATTTTCGCTATCGGGTACGCGGATCGAGCCCACGACGTACAGCTCGGCATCGTGCAAGTTCGAGCGGGTAAATGCCTGCATAGCTCGATGAAATCCTTTGTGGCGCTGGATGAAACCGATACACAGGAAAACCAGCTTGTCCTGCGGCACTCCCAATTGCCGCCGCGCAGTCGCGCGAGTATGAGTACAGAACCTCTGGAAAGCATCGTGGTGACTGCGCATCTCGACATGCGACATCGACAGCCGCATCTTGTAATGCTCTTGGAAGTGCGCCAACTCCGCCGCGGTGTGAAAGACGATCTTAGGCGCGAGCTTCCACTGCCACTTATACAGCCAGCCCTGCTTGCCGGGGATGTACGGGATTTCGTGCGCGACGACCTCAATCTTGCGCGACCGCATAAACAACAGCATGAAGGAGAGCGTGGTCTTCAGTGTCTCCCAGCGCCGCTCGCGCTCGAAGGGATGGGCGTAGAAAAATGTCCATTGATACTGGATGCTGACTTTGTCGTAGTACGGAAGCAGGTCAAACAGCTTCAGGATCTTGGCGCCGCCGCGCAGGTCCCACGCAAAATCCACGTTGCCCTGTCCGTCGGGAGAGACCACGTCCACGACGTGCCCTTGCGAGCGAAGCTGGGCTACCGCCTGCTCGGCATAGGCGGCAATGCCGCAATGCGTAGGCGCGTAGGTGGAAACCATCAGATAGCGCAAAATAACTCCAGCATACTACTGCTTCTCAAACGCCAGACATCCTCCAAAGGAGCCGTTCGGCTCCGGCGAAAGTCGAATGAGCCCGAGAGACAGAAGAATGCTTACGTCTGGGTATTCATCGTGCCAGCCATTCTTGTACCAAACATCGCTCCAGGTAGCTCCCTGCAAAGTCTCCGCGAACGCCTCTTCAAACTGGCGAACAAACTCCGGTGGTGGCGAGACCATGTACAACTGTTCGATGATCTTCAACTCCGGACGACCCAGGCGAGTTTGCAACGCTGCGGGATCGTAGCGACGTTCGAAGCCGGCATAGTAAAACGTACTTTTATTTTCGATGTAGTCCGGAGCGGTTGGAACCGTGACCACCAACCGTCCTCCGGGACGCAGGACGCGCGCAAATTCGGCCATGGCGCGGACGTCTCCATCGTCCGGAATGTGCTCAATGGTCGAGACGGCGGTGACGAAATCGACAGAGCCATCGCCGAAGCTGAGCCGGGTGGCATCTTCCCGCTGCGCGATGAAGCCGTCACGCTTGCCCAGTCCCAGCGTCTCCATGTAGCTCTTCTGCCGGTCGAGATACTTGCGGTCCGTCTCGGTCGCGAAGGTCTTGGCATGGCGGCGCTGATAGAGAAAGGTAGGAACGGGTGACGACCCACTGCCGATGTCCACATAGACGCTTCCCGCATTCAGACAAAGGTCGCCGTGCTTGGCAGTGAAAGCATCTTCAATGTTGCGGAATATGTCGGTGCGCTGCTTCAGCAGCTTGCAGTGGCGATACAGCATCCACCAGTACTGAAGCAGACCTTCACGAAGCATAGGTTGGCGCTCCTTGCAGAACATTGCGGACGGCCCGCGCCGCATCAGCCGCGATGAGCGACCAGGCGTAGCGCTCGACCGCCAGTTTTCGTGCGTTGGCCCCAAGCCGGGAGCAAGCCGCGCGGTCGCTCAGCAATTCTTCTATGCGAGCGACAAATTGCTCGGCAGGGCAAACTATGCAGTCCTCGGACGCAAGCTCGAGTCCGCGAGCGCCTGCCGGAGTGGAAACCACAGGTAACCCGGCGGCAAAGTAGTCGAGCATCTTTAGATTAGTGCCTGAGCCGGAAAACATCGGGTTCAGCGCGATGTCCGCAGCCTGGTAAAAGGAGAGGCGCTGCTCCGCCGCGACGGTTCCCAGCCACGTGACATTCTCTGGCGAGCGCGGGCCGTGCGAGGCCTGGTACGAATCCTTGACGCTACCGGCAATCGCGATGGCGCAATTGGGCAGCTTCGGCGCAATCTCCTTCACGAGGAATGCCGCAGCTTCGGTGTTGGGTCCGTAGCCGCTGCCAATGAAAATCAACGTCGGCTGGTCAGGCGACAAGCCCAACTCCTGGCGCGCCCAAGCCTGCTCCTGGCGGCAGGCGGGCTGAATGTTCTCGACATCGACACCGTTGGGAACGAGGACGATCTTGTCCCGCGCGGTCCCGTAGAGCGCGACAAATTGCTCGGCATCGTCGTTCGAGCACACAAAGATGAGATCGGCGTCGCGGCACAAATTCCCTTCCAGCGCACGAACGTCCTCCACCAGCTTCCGGCCGGCGGCGGTGTCGTTCAGGATCTGTCGCTTTACGACATATTCGCAGTTGTGAGCGTCGTAAATCAGCTTCTGATCGGGCCGGCGAGGCACGTACGGATAAACCCAGGGATGCGAGATGACGACGGCTTCCGCGTCGCTGCCATGTTCCTGTGCCATGCGCTGAAAACGCGGTGAATACTTCAGCAGCTTCGGAATGGTGACATCTATGGTGGTCTTGCCGCCGGTGGCGCGCTGGTAGCGGCGATCACGCGCGAAGTGCGGCTGGGTCAGTGGCGTGACACACTCGCGGAAGTGCGGCGCCAGCATCTGATCGCGATACGCCGGACCCGGCCAGTCGTAGGCGCCGACATAGGTGATGTCGAAGTCGAGCATGGCCAGATGGCGATAGAGCTCATAAATGCGGACGCGGCCGCCACCGATGGGTGGATCGAGTACCTGATTATCAGCCACCAGCAGCGAAGTGAAGTTACGCTCTGGTGAAGGATTCGCCGACGACACCCAGTGCGTTCGCGGAGGAGATCCGGCATCGATCAGCCGCTGCACTACGTTGTCCCAGGATTGCGATGGGGCATTCTGGTACGCATGTTCGCCCATCTCGCGCGCCAGCTCGCGATTGGCCGCGAGGATGCCCATTGCACCGGCTAATCTCGACGGGATCGGGATCGACGACGAACCCGGAACGGCCATTCTGTACCATTCGTGCGGGCTCGCCTGAGTCCTTGCACACGATGACCGGCTTGTGGCTCAGCATGGCCTCGACGGCTATATAGCCAAAGTCCTCATCCTTCGGGACGAATAGAACTGCGAGGGCGTCGGCGTAGAGCTTCAGCATTTCTGTGTCGCTCACGAAGCCCAGAAAGCGTATTCGCGGATCGCCACCGGCCAGCTTGCGAAATTCGGCTTCGTCCTCTCCGAATCCTGCGATCAACAGTGGAACATCGCCGGAAAAACATTGCATAGCGCGGATAACGAGGTCAACTCTCTTCCAACGATGTAGACGGCCTGGCAGTAGAAAGTACTCCTGCGCGCCACAGTAATGTCCTTGTGCCAAAAGCGGTGGATACACCACCTCGGCGTCGAAGCCGTTGTAGAGTTTCAGCCTGCGACTGACCTCTTGGCCGATGCTGAACAGCTTGCGCACGCGCGGAAAGGCGAGACTGTCGAGGCGATGAATGGTCTCGCGCTGCGCACGCCTCTCCGTTAGAGCTTGTGCTGGAAGACTGCCGTATTCGTCATCAAAGCGGTCATAGAAGACCCTGATCTGGTGAAGCAGCCAGCAAATGTGGTTGGGATGCTGGGCGGCGTAAGTCGGCGCCTTGGTGGAGATGACGAGATCATACCCACGAAGATCGAGGTCGAAGCAGTCGCGGTAGGACTGCAATACCGTCTCCCAACTTCTTTCGACAATGGGAACTTGGATCCAGTCGGCGTCGGCCCGCTGCTTAAAGGCCTGCACCAGTCCGAAGAACAGCCGCTCAGCGCCGAAGAGATGCTCGGGATCGCGAATGGCGGGAGTGATGATGGCAGTTTTCATTCGTGTCTTAAGTACTCGACCATCCTACGCAGATTGTGAGGCCCGCTGCTGCTTAGTAGCTACTCGCGCCAACCACCAAGCCAATACTATGGAGACTGCGAGCCAGCAACTACCGACAAAATAGTCTCGGGGCATTGGCTTTATGAGATTGGGAAAGATATTGAACAGCCAGTACAGATGCCCTCCGAAGTGCATAGACTGGTGAAGATAATAAACCAGGCCACTTTGCTCATAGGAGACCGGCCAGCGGCGGTGCGGGTCGGAAATTAAAATCAAGTCAATCGCCAACGTCCACATCGCGAGGGGAGCGATAAGCCATAGCGAGCGACGGGTAAGCACCAGCGCGGCCGCCGGTATAAGAAGGACGACGGCGGAAACCAAGTATCTTCCACCTGGATTCCATCCTCCCCACCAGTACTGGCTAAAGCTAAGAAACCCGACATATCCGGCAAAGGGCAGGATAAGTGACGCTGCACCCCAGCGGTCGCGCCACCAGAGTAAAAGAAGACCAGCAAAGCCAACTATATAGAGTGGAGCAATCGGAGCCAAGCCGTCATTCCTATCGAACAATAAACCTAGCAGCCCCAGGTACGGCTTGTTCCAGAATTGCGGCTCGGATGCTTGCAGGATGCGATACCCGGCATTGGGCAAGTAGGTGTTGAAGTGAGTGTGGTCAAACCAGGCGAACGTTGCCAGACAGCCAACAACGGGCAGACCGAGGAGCAGAAGCTTCGAAGCCAGCCGCGGCCAGGCTCCCCATTGTTGCGAAGCGACATAGCCGGCAATCACCAGGAATAAAGGAAACTCCAGCACCCAAAATCGAATGCACACCCACGGCAGCAGTCCAAAGAATATTCCGGCCTGAAGTAGGCGCCAATCAGCGGGCTGTTGCCGATACTTCAGAAATGCACGTACGACCCATATAATCGCCGCCCCTCCAAGAATTTCGGTAAAGATAGTCTGCGCGAAGATATAGACCGGAGGAGTTAGAGTGAGTACCATTGCTGCGACAATGGACGGTACGACTCCAGCTCCGAGCAGAAATGCAATGTCTACAACTGCCACGGCTATAAGCGAGGCAATTAGAGCTATTGTTAGCTGAGCTCCAAGGCGCTTCGCGAGCATATACCCCGGAACCAACAAGATAGGAAGGCCAATGTCATGCCAAAGCAGCCGCTGGCCCTTGGGAGTTGTGACGAGATGGGGTTCACGCTGGATGCCATCCATATCGCTGTCCCTCACCCAGAAGTTGGGAATATGAGGAGGAAACTGTTCGGCATAGTCGCGCTCTGCGTAGTTATTAGTAAGGTCAAAATCGCGATCGTGAATCAAGCTATAGGTGAGCAGAGTATAGTGGCTCTCGTCCGCCTCAGGAACTTCGCTGATGTTGTACCAGCGCGCAAATGTGGCGAGCACAATCAAGGTAGTGGCAAAGATATATAGGCTTTGTCGTACTTCGGGCCTGGGAGTCGCATTGTGGCAGAGATAAAACGTCAACCCAGCACATTGCGCAAGAAGAAAAACCCCAACCCCCAGGTTGAAGGCATGGTTCATTCGCAAAGAACTTCCCGCAGAGTGAGCCAAGATTGCGGGGACTAGCGGCATCAGCGAAATTAGCGCGTCACTTATCAGGGTCGCCGACAACCCGCGCCACCACATCTGGCGTCGAGCATAGAACGTGACTAATAACCCGGCAGATAGATTTGCGCCCACGCACCAGCGAACGACGTGGAATTGTTCGCGATTATAGGCGTGGAAAGGGCCGGTCACTCGTCGCAAGAATTCGACCGCTACCAGTAGCAGAACGGCTACACAGACTTGCCATACCCAGTAGTAGAACAGCCTGGTTGAAACCAACGTCCGAGTCTCAGGGTCGGGGGGCAGGCCACCAAGGCCCGGCCGGTTCGCGGCATGGCTCGCGCGCCAGTATGTAGTAGCCTTCATTCCACTCCGGATTCAGACATTATAGGCTGACTTTTTGCGCCGCCACGACTTGCTCGAACTCCTGCGCCGTTCGCTGCCAGGGGGCGTCGCCCTGATATTCCGTCGCTTTCTTATAACCACCCGCTCCCATGTCCTGCCGCAACTCAGGGTCGCCCAGCATCGTTTCGATGGCCGTCGCAAGCCGTTCCGCATTGCCGAATGGCACGACGATTCCGCCTCCGCTGCTGGTGATGAGCTCGCGGGAGACAGCGATATCGGCCGCGATGACCGGCTTGCGGTTTGCCCAAGCTTCGATCAGGACCAGGCCGAGAGATTCCACCCGCGAGGGCTGTGCGACGACGGTCGCTGAGGCGAGGAAGTCGCGCTTTTCGGTATCCGCGAAAGGCGGAAGGTTGAGGAGCCTGGGACAATTCCTTCCAGCCGCCGCTACATAACTATCGAAAGTAGAAAGGCTGGGGCCAGCCATGACCAGCCAGGCTCTCGATCCTCGTGCCCAAAGGAGCTTCATGGCTGCGACCAGCGTTTCCGATCCCTTCTCGAAGGCTTTCATTCCGAGATGCAGGACGACCGGCCCATCGACTTTGTACTTCTGCCGTAGAAATTCCGGCTCGCCACCAACCGAAGATTGCCATTCAATACCAAAAGGAGTGACCGCCAATTTGCCGGGCGACAAGCCCAGCTCTTGCAAACGATCGCGCTCAGTCTGGGTCATGCAGAAGACCTTCGCGCAATGTTGCAGCACTGCGATCTGATGCGGTTGCAAGTAGTGTTGTTCGACCGCGTTGTTGCCCGGCTCGCCGAGATGGGAACACGGAGTCGCTACCACCGGCACTCCGCGGACTTCACCGGCATGCAACCCGGCATACATCAGACCGTTGTACGGGAGCGGGCCAATGTGTATGAGGTCGGCATCGCTGGCACGCAGCGCGCCCGTCAATCCCGGAACAAGAAACGAAGGCCGCCAGTATTGCGCCTTCCAACGCCAATAGGGCGCGAGGCCCAGCAGGCGCCGGGAGCGCCGCCGCAGCGCGTTGTAGTCGATAGGGAAACGGCGCATGACGACACCGTCGACGGAGATCTGCTCTTCGGGAAAGGTCTTGAAGCCGGGCAGCCAGAAGGCTTCGAGGTCGTCAGCGACGGTGGTGAAGACGGTGACGCGATCGCCATGAGTCACCAGGTACTTCGCAAGGGCCAGCAGCGAATTCTCGTATCCGCCGCGATAAGGAAAAAAGCGCGGAAGCACCAGGGCTACATGCATCGGGAAGCGCCGCTAGTGGGCGGCGACGACCTCCGGAGTCAGCAGCGTCTTATACATGGCGATGGCCTCGTCGGGGCTTCCGTCTACGAGAATGCGTCCGTGGTCGATGAGGATAGCGCGATCGCAATGCTCCTCGACATTGGCCATGGTGTGGGTGACCAGAAGCATGGTTTTTCCCGACTCGCGGAAGCGGCGAATACGCTCAAAACACTTTGCCTGGAAACCCATGTCTCCGACCGCCAGGATTTCGTCGAGCACTAGGATCTGAGGATCGACTTCGATGGCCACGGCAAAGGCCAGGCGCATGTACATGCCGGAGGAATATTGCTTGACGGGAGCGTCGATGAATTCGCCGATATCGGCAAAGTCGATGATGGCCTGCTCCCGCCCCTGCATGTCGCGTTTGGAGTAGCCCATCAGCAGGCCGTTGAGCAGGATGTTTTCGCGTCCCGTCAGTTCGTGATGAAATCCCGCGCCCAGTTCGATCAATGGCGCCAGCGTGCCATTGACGGTGACCGTACCCTTGCTGGGCCGATACACGCCCGCGATGATCTTCAGCAGCGTGCTCTTGCCTGACCCGTTACGTCCGATGATGCCGATTGCCTGTCCGGGTGGAACGTCGAAGGAAACATTCTTTACCGCTTCGAAATCGTGATAGCTGGAGCGGTTGCGGAAGAGCTTGGAGAATAGCTCGCGCACCGTATCCGGACGCTCATGTATGACGCGGAAGCGTTGGGTAACGTTCTCCAGCCGGATTACCGGGTCGGTTGAGGACATGCGCAGCTCAGACGTAAAAGACAAAGTTGTTCTGGTATCTCCGGAAGATAGAAAAGCCGATGAACAGGCTGATAAATGCGCAAACGAAAGAGGCCAGGATAGACGGCGCCTTTGGTAGTTGACCGTAGTACACGGACAAGCGGAATCCGTTGATGACGTAAATAATGGGATTCAGCTTCAGTATCCATTGATAGCGCGCCGGTATGGCGTCAAGAGGATAGATGATGGGCGTCAGATAGAACCAGGCCGACAGCACCACCTGCAAGATGTGCGAAACGTCGCGATAATACACATTCGCCGCGGCGAAAAAGAACGTCATTCCCAGGGTAAAGATGGCCAGCGCAAGCAAAGGAACCGGCAGGTAGAGCCACGTCCAGTAAAAGGGATGCCGCAGAAGGGGTACCAGCAAGGCCAGGGGAATCAGCGACAGCAGCAAGTTGATGATGTTCGAGACCACGGCGGCCATGGGAAACACCATCTTGGGGATGGCAACCTTCTTGATCAGATCGCCATTGGTAACAATCGATTCAACCGCATAGGAAAGCGACTGCGAGAAAAAAGTCCAGGGCAACAGCACGCTGAGCAGGAAAATAGCGTAGTGCGGAATGTTGAAACGCATGATGGTGGAAAATACCAGGGTCAACACCAGCATCATGAAAGCCGGATTCAGCAATGCCCACATGAAGCCGAGTACGGAGCGCTTGTAACGAATCTTGAGCTCTTTAATGGCCAGCGCCCAGATAAGCTCCCGGTAGCGATAACTGTCGTGGATTAATTGCATCATAAGCGGATTGAAGCCAGCTCCCACTCATTCGAAAACCGCGAATGAGTGGGGCACCCGCAAGTCTGGCGGACATAGTAAATGTTAAATGATTTTGTCAGCAGGCGCTGAGGGACGAGCCGATGGGCTATCGCCCCGGCCCCATATTGAGATCGGTCATGCCACGCAACAGGTCGCGTTGTTCTTCGGTGTAGTTGTTGCGGAACTCGTCGGAGTTCAAGAGCTCGTTACGCGCGGACGGAGGCATGCCGCGCAGTCTGCGATAGGCTTGCGAGACTTTGTCCCGTTGGTCCTCGGGCAGGTTGTGATACTGGTTAAACAGGTTGCGCGCCTGCTGTTGCTGTTGCGGCGTCATGTGCTCGAAGGTTTCCATCCGGTTCAGGATCTTGGCCTTTTGCTCGGGAGGCTGGTTATTGAAACTGCGCAGCCGGTTCAGCAACTGAGTCTGCTTCTCGGGAGACAGGCGCTGGAAGTTAGGATCGTTCCGCAGCTGCTGTTCCTGCTGAGAGGGCGGCGCTGTCATGTGCTGGCGCAACCAGGTGCCATTGTGCGGTCCCGGGCCTTGGGGATGGAATGTGTATCCTCCGTTCGAGGAAGGCCGGTTGGGCGGAGCACTCTGCGGGCGTGAACTGGGGGGCGGCGCACTTTGCCGCGGAGGCGGGGCGGGCGCGGCATTATGCTGCCACGGCGACCCAGCGAACGCCGGCATCGCGCTGACGATCAGCATCGCGATCAGCGGCATGGAGGTGGCCAGACGCACAGTTTTTCTTATTTACTCCGTAGTTGACGATTGCCCATCAAGAGCATCAAAGTCGGAAAACAGATCGGCGTTTTTGTCGAGATACTGCAAATCGCCCACAGCGTTTTCCGGGGCGTTCACGCGGACCATATTGTCATTGGTGGCGAGGGTGTTGCTGTCACCGCGAAAGTGACCGATCTCCAGCAAGCCTGCCCCCAAAGCGATCAGGACGGCAGCGGCAGCCGCCACTATGGGGCGACGGAACCAGGCAAACCAGCTTTGAGCAGGCGCCGCCACTTCGTCGCGCATGCGCGCTCGCAAGCGCGTATTAAAGTAGGGCGACGGCTCGGGCGACGGCCACTCCTCCAGCAGCGCCATAGTCTGCTGCAACGCAACCAGTTCTTCCGCACAAGCCGCACAGCTCTGCACATGTTCCCGCATCTCGGCGGAAACCGCTTCCGGGCCGCCCAGCACCACATCCATGAATTCCTGACGAAGTCTTTCGCACTTCATAACTACACCCATTTCCTGCCAACTGCTATATAAACTGTTTCAACGTTTCACGCAGCGTCTCGTACGCGCGAAACAGGAGCGACTTGGTCGCCGATTCGCTCAACTTCAGTACCGCTGCAATTTCCCGATAGTCCATGTTCTGATACTTGTGCATCAGCACGGCCATACGCTGCCGTTCGGGCAGCGCCTCCACTTGAGAGCGAATCGCGGCCAGCCGCTCACGACGCAGGATAATTTGCTCGGCATTCAATCCACTGTCGGCAACATCCACCGTCATACCGGTATCGGCGTCGGGCTCGTCGATATTGACGGTGTTCTCCGGCCGTTCGTGCTTGGTGTCGCGCGCGTGATTGACCGCCAGGTTGGTCGCGATACGATACAACCAGGTCGTAAATTTGGCACTGGCTTCATAGCCTTGCCGCGAACGATAGACCCGCAGAAACACTTCCTGAGCGAGTTCCTCAGCAACCGCCTGATTGTGGGTCATGCGATACATGAAGCTGATCATCGCCCGGCGGTATTTCTCGACCAAATAATCGAAGGCGGAATCGTCGCCTGAGGCCACGCGCAGCATGACCTCGGCATCGCTCAGCATTTCTAAAACGACAGGATCAGCCAATTCGCCCCGCATGGCTGCCGGTGGCGCAGTTACCTGAGCGACGCCTCCAGCTAGCACGGCCCGATCTAGTGCGATGCTACCCACATTCCCTGTAACCCTTGTCGCGCCAGAAAGTTGCCCGGTTACGGCTGGAGTTCTTTCGGCGCTTTCCACGGCTCCCGGCGGGCAGGTGATGGCCCAAAGCATCGCAGCGCTAAAACCAGTATTATGCACGAGAGGCCGCGTGGCGGATACCTATGACTTTGAGGCCAAGCATTTTGCTTTGTTGCCTTGCGCTTGGGCTGGGAACAAGCAGCGCCGTGGTGGCTGCCGGGGCTAGCCCGCCGGCCGGCGCGGTCCTGCCCGCTGCGCAACAACAATCGTCAGCCCAGGGAAGCTCTCCCGGCCCAGACGCATCGAGCCCTCCTAATGCTGAAGGCCTCACTTTGAACGACCAGATCGCCCGGGACGTGCTGGAGCCCCTGCGCATAGGCATGGTGGCGCAGAACACGCAGAAAGTGCTGGCGGTCTTCGACCAGAAAGAGTTGAACGGCTACGCCGACTTGCAGGGTCAGCTTAACGCTTTCTTCCACCTGTACGCCGAGGTGCGTTTCCGCTACCAACTGCTGCAAGTGGAGGCAGACAAAGATCGCGGCTCAGCCACTGCGGAGGTTGCAATGGATGCCCTGCCCTATCAGGAGATGCAAGTGCCGGTACGGCGCAGCGTGCAGATGCGCTTTCAGCTGAAGCTGGAGCCGAAGGGCTGGAAGGTAACGGGATTCAGTCCGGCGAGCTTCTTTGGCCCGGAGTTCGACCAGGCGGTCAAATGAGCTCTTGCCGCGATTTCCTATGAAACGCGACTACCCTGAGCATCCAATTGTTGGCGTGGGCGCCGTGATCGTCGAAAGCGGCAGGGTGTTGCTGGTGCGGCGCGACACCGAGCCACTGCGAGGAGAATGGTCCGTCCCCGGCGGCATGCTGGAGCTGGGCGAGAAGCTGCGCGATGGGGTGCGCCGCGAAGTGCTGGAAGAGACTGGCGTCAAGGTCGAGCCGGGCGAGGTGCTTGATGTTTTCGACAGCATCTTTACTGACGGGCTGGGCAAGACGCAGTATCACTATGTGCTGATCGACTACCTTTGCCGCCTGATTTCCGGCGAGGCGCAAGCGGGCAGTGACGTCAGCGACGTGCGCTGGGTCAGCCAGGAAGCTCTGCCTGCGATGGGGCTGCGGGAGTCGATCGAGCAGGTGGTGCGCAAGGGGCTTGAACGGGCGAGGCGCAAATGATGGTTCGTGGGGCAGGACGCGGAGTTGGCGTTTGGAGATGAGCGCGGACTCTGCAGGTCGCCGGCGAGGCACCTCCGCCGCGGGTGAAGACCGTCGAATGGAAAGGCGGTTCGGATGGCAAAAAAGAGTAATCGCAATCCCCCCTATGGTGCCAAATAGCAGTTGACTTACAGCACCCCGAGCAGAGAGTATTTTCTTAAAGGAGAATGCAATGCGACGGATGATCTTATGGGCAGGGCCGATTTTGTTTTTGGGTTTGGTTGCAGTAGCGGCGGGGGCGCAAGCGTCGGATTCCGCCCAAACGCCGCCGTCGCAAGCGCCACAGGCTCCGGCCGCATCTTCGCCCAGGATCCAGAGTCCGCGCGCTCCCAATCAGCAAGTCGCGCCCGACATGGTCTGCTTTGGCTATTACCCGAACTGGAGCGTGCAGTTTGCGAATGGCGAGGCGCGCTATCTGGGCGACAATGAGTCGAATCGAACCTTTCGCGGCGACTTCTATTGGGTCCCGGAGGACAATGCCTGGGACTGGCACCGCGCCAACGGACTTGCGCCCGCCAACGGCGGCTATGCCCTTTCGGCCTCCATCGAGAAGACTACGTGTCACGATAGCGTGTTGAAGACGACCTTCCCGTACACGGCGGAGGTCAACTTGCCGCAAGGAACCATCGTGAGCGGGTGCTGCCGCAAGCTGAAGACGGGGGACGCGCCCGTCGGCAAGCATGGAGTGCCTCCGCAACAGGTAGCGCCGTCTGGTGGGCCAGCGCCGTCGCAATCGCCGTCGCATTAAGGCGAGTTCACGGCCCTTCTCGCGACAGCATCATGACTTCGTGCTCCTTGTAGGTGGAGCGCGCATATTCGCGATAGCCGCACTTTTCTGCCACGCGAACAGAGGCAAGATTTTCCGGCTGGATCAGGCAGGCCGTCTTGATCGCGCCGAAATGCTGGTCTCCCCACGCGATGACAGCGCGAACTCCTTCGGTCGCGTAACCCTTGCCGTGAAAGCGCGGGACAAGAATCCAGCCGATTTCCGGTATACCGTCGAGCGAAGGTTGAATGTTGCGCTTGAAGTCGGCAAAGCCTAACTCGCCTACAAACTCGCCCGTGTTTTTCTCTTCCACAGCCCAAAAGCCGAAGCCCAGCATGGCCCAGTGCCCGGTATAGCGCAGCAGTCGCGCCCAAACGTCTTCAGGCGATTGCGGCTTGCCAGTGGTGTGGCGGGTGACGATGGGGTCGGCCCACATCGCAGCCGAGGCGGGGAAATCGTCGAGGCGGTGTCCACGTAGACGGAGGCGCTCGGTTTCGAGGACGGGAACGTCGACGCCATGATGGATGGTTTGTTGCATGGATGACCTCACGCCATGAGCTACGAGCTGCGAGCCGAGAGCATTTCGAAACGCAGCTCCAGGTCCTGAACCCGTAGCTCGAAGCTCAGGGCTCGGAGCTTCAAAGAAAAAGACCCGCAGCGCGCGGCGCCGACGGGTCCTTTCCGGTTAGCTGTTGGAATTGGCCTGAGGCTGTCCACTCCACGTGGCCCCAGCGGCAGACACCAAACCAGCTGTCTTGCGAGGATTTAGAGCGGAAGCCCTAAGCCTCAGCCACCTCACTTGAGAAACTACAATGACTGTCAGATTTCATATATTTGGATCACCCTCCTTTCCAGTGTAAGGGCACGTTATCAAAGACGCCGCGCCGCCGTCAAATTGAGAGTTGATGAATGTGCCTCAAGCGTAACGGCGGTTATTGCGACTGGCCGGCAGTCACGGAATCAACGTGAATTTTGTTCTTTTCGGGATCAAACTGGAACTTGATCGATACCGACTGGTTGTCGTAGCCCTTGAGCTTACCGGGGTTTTCGACGAGATAGGTTGTGTCGCCGCTGGTGAAATTCTGACCGCCGTTACTGACCGTGCCCGACATCCTGTGATGGGGCGCAGTGTCTCCTCCCACTACCTGGTCCGAAGCTGACTGGTTCATCTCCTGCTGCTTCAATTTCTGGTTGTCCTGTTGCCCGCTATCCTGGGCAAATGCTATTGCCGGGGCGGACAAAGCCAGGGCAAGGAGTGCCATCATAATCCTGTTCATGTCGTTCTCCTTAATGAAGATTGACGCGGTTTACCTTTCCACGTGACTACATATGTGACGGCAATTTCACCGGCGGGGGTTGCTCAAGAGCGGGCGGAGACGGATATCTGAAAACCTGTGCCGCGCCTCCGGGGTTGTGGGGATGCGAATCACCACGGCAACCGGCGCTAGATCCAGGCATTAGTCCGGCGGAAGCCTCGTGCCAGGCGCGCGGTCAACACGATTCCTCCCGCCAGCAGGCCTGCGCCGATGGCAATTTTCTTGAGCAGCTGACCGTCGCACGCAGTCTGCTTTCGGGCGCCGCGGATATGTTCGGGCCGGACACCGACGCCGATGACTCGCGCGACTACATGTTGCACCCCGGGAATGTTTACCGCGGCCTTCAGTTGCCACGGCGCCTTAGCGGGGCCAGGATTGCGGAAGATGGTCTGCAATCCCCGGTGCGCATTCACCTGAAGGAACTGGGTTACGCGAGCAGGAAATTCGCGCCGCTGTTGTAGCGATGCCAGCAGCGCTTCGGTAACGCGGCCTTGGCGCAGCGGGTCGGCCAGCAGGTTCGCGGTAGCAACCGCATCCTGGATGGCGAGATTGATGCCGACACCGAAGACCGGAGACATGGCATGGGCTGCGTCGCCAATGCACAGCAAGCCGGGACGGTACCATTGCCGCAGGCGATTGATCTGCACTGAGAGCAGCTTGATCTGGTCCCAGTCGCGCAGCTCCTGAACCCGATCGCCGAGATAGGGCGCGATGCGGAGCAGCTTCTGCTGGAACTCATCCAGTCCCTGCTGCTTGATCTCATCGAACGAGTCTTTGCGGATGACGAGGCCCGCCTGAAAATAATCGCCGCGAGGGATGAGCAGTAGTACGCTGCCGTAATTGATGTTGCCGAGAAGCTCTTCGGGATCGTTGGCGCTGCGACTGATGCGAAACCACAGCACATCGATGGGAACGCCGAACTCCTGCACGGCAAAGTTTGCCGCCTGGCGGGTGCGGGACTGGCGGCCATCGCAACCAACGACCAGATCGGCGCGAATCTCCGCCGTTCCATCGGGAGTTTTCGCTTTCACGCCGCGGATGCGGCCGCCCTCGTCGATGAGGCCGATGGCTTCATTCTGCATGCGCAGGTTGAAGCTGGGAAACTCCCGGGCTTTGCCGGTGAGGAAGTCGAGGAAGTCCCACTGCGGCATCAGAGCAATGAACTTGCAGTGGGTGGGCAGCGCGCTGGTTACAGCCGCGGTGAAGGGATAGTCGCCGTAAATTCCGCCTGCCGATGTCAGCTGCTGGTGCGGCACTTTGAGGAAATCGTCGAGAATGCCGAGCTCGTACATAACCTCCAGAGTGGAGGGATGGACGGTGTCGCCGCGAAAGTCGCGGAAGAAGTCATTGTGCTTTTCCAGCACTGTGACCGCGACCCCGGCGCGCGCCAGCAGGTAACCCAACATGACGCCGGCGGGTCCGCCGCCGACAACGCAACAGGTGGTTTCCAAAGTCTGGTTTGGCATGACAGCAATCCCCTCCCGGTGAGAGCAGCACCGATGATTACCAGATTACTGGATTGGAATGCCGCAGGCTACAAACGGGTCGCAGGGTAAATCGGATCGCGGCAGCCGAGCGCGTCGTCGGCTGCATCAGCCCTGCGCCAGCTTCTTGACTTGACCGCCGTTGTGCGGCAGGGCGTGCAAGAGCTCGCGGACGCTGCGTTTGAAGATGGGATGGCGGATGTCGGAGGCGATCTCAGCCAGGGGCTCCAGAACAAAGCGCCGTTGATGCATTGCGGGATGCGGCACGTCGAGTTGCGGCGCGTGAATGATGGAGTTGCCGAAGAGCAGAATGTCAATGTCGATGGTGCGAGGCCCTTTGGGCAGATTGCGGCGGCGCCCCATCTGCTGCTCGATGGCGAGCATCTTCGAGAGGAAAAGTTTGGGCATGAGCTCGGTGCGCAGGGCCACGGCGCAGTTCAGGAACCAGGGCTGAGCGGTGAAGTCTACGGGCTCGGTCTCATAGAAGGACGAGACGGCGAGCACCGCGCCCAGTTGGCCGAGCTTCTCGATTGCGACGCGGAGATTGCTCTCGCGGTCGCCGAGGTTGGAGCCCAGGGAGAGATAGACGGTCTTCTCCACGAAAATATCTTAGCGGGAGAAAAGCTGTGGGGAAGTGGCGCGGCGGATTCCCCGTGAGAGCCTTTCTAGTCGGCGACGGCGAGATGTTCTTCGGGCCAGTCGGCAATCGCGGCTTCGCTGAGGGTGATTTCCTCGGCGTAGCTTTGATCGCGCAGAATGCGGGAGACGATGGCGGTGTGCAGCGCGTGTCCGGCGCGGTCGGCCTTCACGTAGCCCAGAATGCGCTTGCCGAAGAGCGCGAGATCGCCGATGAGGTCGAGCACTTTGTGGCGGACGAACTCGTCGGGGAAGCGCAGCGGCGGATTGTCGATGCCGTCGCGCGTGAGGACGACGCAGTTATCGCGCGAGGCGCCGCGGATGAGGCCCATGTTCAGCATGGCGTGCTGCTGCTCCAGGAAGCCGAAGGTGCGGGCGGCGGCGATGTGTTCCACGTAGCTGCCGTTGGAGAGCTCGACCTGGAAGCGCTCGCTGCCGATCAGGGGATGGGGAAAGTCGATGGCATAGCTGACGGAGTAGCGCTCGGCGGGATAGACGCCGATGAATTTTTCGCCCTCGTGCAGTTCGTAGGGTCGCAGGATTTTGAGGTAAACGCGCTTGCGGCGCTGCTGCCGCAGGCCGGCTTCGGTGATCATCTCGATGAAGGGCTGCGCGCTGCCGTCGAGGATGGGGACTTCGAGGTTGTCGAGCTCGACGATAGCGTTGTCGACGCCCATGCCGATGAAGGCCGACAGCAGATGCTCGGTGGTGGAGATGAAGACGCCCTTCTTCATCAAGCTGGTGGCGTAGCTGACCTTGGCAACGTTGCGGCTGATGGCCTCGACCTCGTAGCCGTCGAGATCGACGCGGCGGAAGACAATGCCGGTCCCAGCCGGAGCAGGCAATATACGCAGGCGAACCGGGGCTCCGCTGTGGAGACCGATGCCGTTACATTCTGAGGGCTTGCGAATTGTACGTTCGTAGATCAATACGTGGAGACGAGCAGCAGCGTACTTCACAGATTACAGGACTGCGACTGCCCCGGCTGTTGTATTTTTGCCACAACCATGGCCTTCACGGCCCCACGCGTCCGCCTAACCCGCTGTGTTCTGGGGTTTGGAAGGTGTTGTTTCTTCAGGTGCATCCCCACCATTTCGGATCCGCATGAACTTGTTCAGGAGGTCGAACCAGAACGGCGCGCCCAAGGAAACGGCCACGATACTCAGGATCCAGCCCAGAATATGGTCGGCCCATTGGCCCGGGCCGGTGGGCACAGACTGGTGGCTCCATCCCACCACTTTTCCCAGTGTGTACATGTCCGCTTGCGTCGCGGACTGGCTCGCGGAAGAGGTATTGCCGTTGCCGCTGCGGCCCTTGGCTTGCTCCACCAGCTCGGCCCGCAGCGTGGGATCGGTCCACATCGTTCTTGCGATTTGCAAAGTGTCCGCGTTAGCGCAAAGCACCAGGACGGCTGCAATGATCACCGTCCATACCTGCGTAGTGCGTTTATACCAGCCCGAAACGCGGTCCATGGTGTCGTTGAACCAGGCTTCGATGTTCTTCTGCGCCTGCTGAAGATTGTTGTTGGAAGTTTGAATCACCGCCAGCAGCGTCGTCTTCACATCGCCCGCGGGAAGATTATTGATCCCGGTTTCGAGGTCGGCGAAGCTGATCACTCCCGGCTTCTGCGGCGTGGCAATGTCCATCACCGCGGTGGCAAAGGCCCGCGCGGAAAGGTAGGCAGGCAGCTCGCCTTTTTTCGGCCCAGACATCCCGACGATCAGCGGATGAGTATAGAACTGTTGCAGAAACCAGCTGCGGTCGGCCGAATCCGCCGATCCTCCCTGCTGGTCCAGCAACTGCACGATGGCGTGTTTCAAAGTGCTGGCTCGCATTTTGAAAACACCCGCGATCCACTCATTCGTCGTGGTGCAGATGATGGCCAGCAACAGGTAAACGAAGATGAGGCCGATCAAGACCTCAAGTGTGCTGGATCCAAGCAGCCCGTTGCCCATGTCGGTGCTCCTCCAGCGCGGTATGGCCCCTGCGCTTATGTGGCGGCGGAAATTCGGGCGTCGGACCTTCGCAGCCCGACGCCCACCTCGATCCTTGAAGTTGGAAAGACGCGCACGATATTACTCCTGCACAAGTAGTTGTCAAGAACAATCCTCGACCCCCAGTGCTATATTCGCCTCGTGCACGCTCCGGCCGGCAACTCGCTGAAGACTCCGCCGCCGTTCTGGCACATGCTTCTCCGCTTCCAGCGCTTTTTTCTCCTGCTCACACTAGGCGCATTCGCTGTGCGGCTGGCCTTCTACTTCAAGTTCCCGCACGTCACCGGCGACTCCCTCATCTACGGCGACATCGCGAAGAACTGGCTCCATCGTGGCATCTTCGGCCTCACTCACTCCGGCGCAGTGCGTCCTACTTTGATCCGCCTGCCCGGATATCCGGCTTTCCTCGCCGCATGTTTTGCCCTCTTTGGCCGCGAACATTACAACGCGGTGCTGCTGGTCCAGATCGTCATCGACGTCGCCAGCTGCTTCTTCATCGCCGACCTCGCGCGGCGAACTGTATCCGAAGCAGCGGCACGATTTGCTTTTCTGCTGGCGGCGCTGTGCCCCTTCACCGCCAATTACGCAGTCGCGCCTCTCACTGAGACGTTGAGCATTTTCTTCGTCGCAGTGGCGCTGGACGCCGCAGCTGCCGGCTTCAATGCGTTAGAACAGGGTCGCCCTGCTTGGTCCGCCTGGATCTCCTGTGGCGTCGCCATCGCCTGCGGTATTTTGCTGCGCCCCGATGGCGGCATTCTGCTGATCGCCCTCGGAATTTATCTGCTCTTTCGTTTGGTGCGACGCCCGCCGGAGCGCGCTCACCTCTTCTGGGCCGGAGTCCTGGTGCTGGCCATCTCGCTCGCGCCCCTCGTGCCCTGGACCGTCCGCAACTGGCGCGACTTCCATCGCTTCCAGCCCCTGGTCCCGCAGTCGGCCAGCGATCCCGACGAGTTTGCTCCTGACGGCTTTGATAAGTGGGTCCGCACCTGGGCGGCCGACTACGTTTCCACCGAAGAAGTCTACTGGCAGGTTCCCGACGATAAGGTTGATCTCAGCCTGCTGCCGTCGCGGGCCTTCGACACTCCAGCGGAGCGCGACCAGACGCGGGCCATTTTCGATGTCTATGCCCGGACTCTGGTAATCAATCCTGCGCTGAACTCGCAGTTACGGGACTTGGCAAATGAGCGCATCCGTCGCCATCCGCTGCGCTATTACGTCTGGCTACCGGCGCTGCGGGTTGCCGACATGTGGCTGCGTCCGCGCACCGAGATGTTGCCGCTCGACTCGCGCTGGTGGGACTTCGCCGGCGACACCGAATCCTCGCTGGTCGCCACGCTCTGGGGCGCGCTGAATTTGCTGTTCATCTTCGCGGCCGTCATGGGCGCAGTCCGCGGTCCCCGCCCACGATATCTTGCGATGATGCTGCTGTTTGTGTTGCTCCGCTCCGCCTTTCTCTGCACTCTTCCCAATCCCGAGCCGCGCTATACCCTGGAGTGTTATCCCGTGGCCCTGCTGCTGGGCGGAGCGTGGGTCTCGGGATGGATGAGTCCAGGGCTTTCAGCCGCCGGCTAGCCTGCATACCGAGGGCGGCACGCCCCTTTGTTCCAAATCCTGCTGGCCAAGCCTGCCAATAACTTCACAATGTTGACTACTCAGTAAGTCGCCGTGTGGGTCCTGCTGCTCATCCAATATGTGGAATGTAAGCAGCCGCCCTCATATAAGCCATGGCCTCGGCAACAATGGTGTCGAAACAACTTAACGGGCGCTGCTTCCATCTCACTACACGGCTTGGCCGCAAGCATGCGGCCGGACAGGTAAGTTGGCAGCCATTATGAAGACTGGATTGAACTCTGTTCTAGACCCCACGCTCCATAGCAACGAAGCCCTGGAATTCGAGACCGCACTGCGGCGGAAAATCGTCGGGCAGGACCCTGCGGTCGAAAAAGTCGCCGAGATTTACCAGATGTTCCTGGCGGGCCTGAATCCGCCGGGACGCCCGGTGGGCAATCTCCTCTTCCTGGGGCCAACGGGCTCCGGTAAGACGCGCGTGGTGGAGGCGGTGGCAGAGTCGCTGTTCGGCGACGCTCATGCCTGCATCAAGATCGACTGCGCGGAGTTTCAGCACTCGCACGAGATTGCCAAGCTGATCGGCTCGCCTCCCGGATATCTCGGACACCGCGAGACCCATCCCCTGCTGACCCAGGAAGCGCTGAACCAGTGGCACACCGAGAAGCTGAAGCTTTCCATCCTGCTGTTCGACGAAATCGAGAAGGCATCGGACTCGCTGTGGCAGCTGCTGCTCGGCATTCTGGACAAGGCTACGCTCACTTTGGGCGATAATCGCCGCGTCGATCTGTCGCAGTGCGTCATCGTGATGACCTCGAACCTGGGCGCTGCCGAAATGAACGAGATGATCAATGGGTCGCTGGGTTTCGCGCAGACGCCGGCCAACATGGACGCCAGGCTCGACGAGAAGATCGATCGCACCGCGGTGGAAGCGGCGCGCCGTAAGTTCTCGCCTGAGTTCATGAACCGCATCGACAAGGTCGTGGTCTTTCGCATGTTGCGCCGCGAGCACCTGGAGCAGATCCTGGAAATCGAGCTGGGACTGGTGCAGCAGCGCATCCTGCAGGCGACCGGCAATAATCAGTTTGTCTTCAGCTGTACCTTGCCGGTGAAACAATTCCTGCTACAGGAAGGCACTGACCTGCGTTATGGCGCACGCCATCTGAAGCGGGCCATCGAGCGCAACATCGTTTTTCCGCTGGCCAATCTGGTGGCGACCGGACAGGTGAAGCTCGGCGACTTCATTCGGATTGACGTCGACGGAAAGGGCGGTCTTACCTTCGTGAAAGAGGCCGAGGGCGCGCTGGTTCCGGTGCTGCTGGAGCGTTACGGCACCGAAGCCAACGCTCAGGCCGCGGCGGCCAGCAAGTCCGGCAGGAGCTCGGTCTCCAGCCGCACTCGCGATCTGGCGACCGGCACGGACAAGAAATAAGCAAGGTGGTCAGCGGGATGCCATCGTCAATCTGACCGACAGCATCATCTTCACGCCCCGTTCGGCGAACAGCCGGTTTCAACGCGAACCGGCCGGTCGATAAAGGAATCGCCACCGACTGGTTGTGGGTCGGGAACGGCCAGCATACCTTCCCGTAAGAAGCAGACTTTTCCCTTTCCTTGATGAGCGTCATTTACCCCAGGTTCGCGTGCGGACTGTTGACGCTAACCCGGCATCACGGACGCTCGCAACCGCCATCACATCCCCGCTTGACCCGGCACGATACAATTCCTGCGGCTGCCAGACTGCCCGGAGAATGCCTCTATGGCCGCAACCGCACCTGCCACCGAAAACGAAACCAAGTCGCTTCCAGCGAATGCCTATTTGCCGCTGAAAGACGGCGAAGCCTACGTGCCGCTGGTGCCCACCACCCTGAGCGTGCCCGAAATCACCTGGCGTGCGGTGCTGTGGGGCACGCTGCTGTGCATCATCTTCAGCGTGGCGTCGGCCTACTCCGCCCTGAAGGTCGGCCAGGGCATGGAAGCGGCGATTCCCATCTCTATCCTCGCCATTGGGCTGGCGCGCGCGTACAAGCGCCGGTCCACCGTGCTGGAGAACATGATCATCACCGGCATCGGCGGCGCTTCCGGCAGCGTGGTGGCCGGCGCCGTGTTCACCATTCCGGCGCTCTACATCCTGCATCTCGACCCGCATCCGGTGCAGACCATCTTCATCTGCCTGGCCGGCGGCTGCCTGGGCCTGCTGTTTCTCATTCCGCTGCGCCGCTACTTTGTGGCCGAGCAGCACGGCAAGCTGCCGTTTCCCGAAGCCACGGCCATCACCGAAGTACTGGTCACCGGCGAGAAAGGCGGCTCGCAGGCCAAGCTGCTGATCCAGGCCACCATCATTGCCGCGATTTACGATTTCTTTGTCACCAGCTTCCATGTCTGGAAGGAATACCTGAACTTCCAGTTTGTGCCGGTCATGAAATCGCTGGTCGATCGCCAGCGCATGGTGTTTAACTTCGACGCCATCGGCTTCATTCTTGGACTCGGCTACATCATGGGCCTGCGCATCGCGATGATCTTTTGCGCCGGCGGCGTGCTGGTCAACTTTGTGATGGTCCCCATCATCTGGTTCATCGGCAACCATATGGGCGACGTCGCGGTCTATCCGGCGACGATTCCCATCTCGCACATGACGGCTGCGGAGATCTATCGTTACTATGTGCGCTACATCGGCGTGGGCGCCATTGCCGCGGCCGGGCTGGTCGGCATCCTGAAATCGCTGCGCGTGGTGGCGGGGTCGTTCGGCATCGCGCTGCATGCCTTCCGCCACGGCGAAACCCCGCACATGGAGCGCACCGACCGCGATATTCCGATCATCGGCATACTCCTCGGCGTGGTCGTGGGCGCCATCGCCGTGGCTGTCTTCTTTGGACAACTCCATGTCTCCTGGACTGTGGTGGCCGTGGGACTGGCACTGACGCTGCTGTTTTCGTTCTTCTTCACCACCGTGGCCGCCAACGCCATCGCCGCCACGGCCAACAATCCCGCCTCCGGCATGACCCTGCTGACCGTGATCGTCTCCGCAGTGGTGCTGTTGAAGTTCGGGCTCTCGGGGACTACTGGCATGTTCTTCGTGATGGCCCTGGCCGGCATGGTGTGCGTCGCGCTCTGTGTCTCCGGACAATTCATTACCGACCTGAAGGCCGGCTACTGGATCGGGTCCACGCCCTCGGCGCAGGAAAAAGTAAAGTTCATCGGAGTGGCTGCATCTGCGATCACCGCGGGCTTGACCATCGTGCTGCTGGCGAAGGCATTCCAGTTCGGCGAGGCTGCGCCCGGCGACCTGCGCCAGGTGCTGGTTGCGCCGCAGGCTTCGGCGTTGAAAGCCATCGTCGAGGGATTCATGAGCGGCCAGCCGGTTGCCTATGTGCTGTTTGGCATTGGAGCAATGATTACCGTCGTGCTGGAGATGCTCGGCTTGTCGTCGATGGTCTTCGCGCTGGGAATTTACCTGCCGCTGCAACTGACGACGCCGATTCTGGCGGGCGGATTCCTCTCGCACCTGGTGAACAAGCGCGCCGACAAGACGGGCGAGGAGCGCGGCCGCAGCATTCGCGAGCGTGGTGTCATTGTGGCCGGCGGATTGATGGCGGGCGGAGCGCTGGGCGGTGTCTTCGGCGCGGGGCTGCGGCTGTTCCCGAAGTTTAGTGAAGACATGGTGCACACGCCTTTCTACGCTAACGAGCCGGTCTCGCAGATGGTCTCAGCAGTGATGTTTATCGGCTTGTGCCTGTATGTTTGGTTTAGTTCAGTGAAAGGAAAAGAGGCCGCGTAGGCGTAGTCGGAATGCATCACGGGAAGGCTTTCGTATGAATTGCTTTGTAACGGGGCCTGACTTCAGAAGTGCCGAGGGAGGGTTTTGTATCGGGCGTGACTTCCAGTCGTGCCGATCGCGGGCTTTGTAACACGGCACGACTTTAGTCGCGCCGATCGACGGTTCTTCAGATTGTTCTTAGCCGGCTTCAGCCGGCGGTACGATTCGCACTGTGGCGCCGGCTATAAAGCCGGCTCCAAGAAAGAAGAAGGACTTGTTCGGCACGACTGAAATCGTGCCCTGTTACAAACCTGGGCACCCCCGAGCAGGATTTAGCGAGCGTAACGCGAAAGATTCGAACTCATAGGAGCATGTTATGGACACTGTAGGACGCTATGTTGCTGACGCAGTTTTAGGCATCGACACACTTTGGGGCGGAGACGTGATGTGTCCGTCAGGAACGGGACGCTTCATTGCCGACTCGTGGTTTTCCGACGAGCCGTTGCCCATTGCATACACCGCTGCGTCGGCTGCGCAGGTGCGCGAGACCGGCGGCGTTGGCGGCAAGAGCGTCGACCGCGTTGCCGTGGAAAAATATCTGCGCGAGGTGAATCTGCCGGCTGCGATTACCGGAGTTCGCAAAGAGGCTGACGCACTCGGCGGACTTCGCGGCCAGTATCTCCTCAGCATGGCGAATTGCCTGGAAACCATGTGGGACCTGGCGATGGAGATCCTCGACATGGGGCCGGCGGTCCCATACGCGCGCAGTGTCGAGTCATCGACCGGGCGTCCTCCGGAGCCGTCGAAGCCCGAAGCCAAGCGCGATCGCGTGGCTGAATTGCTGGGCCGCGCAGGCTACCCGACCTCCGGCGACGGCGGTCTGCTGGGAGCGGTGGACGCATGGCGGCACGAGCGGATCAGTCCGATGGGCTCGGTGAAAGCGCTGGGAGGTGCGGTGATCGCGTACTTCGATAATCTGAGCGCCGCTAATCTGCTGCCCCATCTGCCGAGCGAGCTGGCGCCGGTGCCGCGCGCCAACATCAATTTCATGCCGATCAAGGACGCGTGGTTTTCCGGCTCGATGAATTATCTGGGACGGGAGCGCAATCCCGACGGCACTCCGAAATACGAAGCCAGCTACGAGATTAATGCGTCGTTGCAGATCAGCTTTCCGGAGTTTCAGCAACTGGTCAGCCACGAAGTTGTTCCCGGCCACGTGACGACGTTCGCCTATCTGCAAAATCTTTACGTGCGCGGGCTGGCCGGCTTCGAAGCCACGGTGCTGACGATGAACACGCGTGCAGCAACGCTGTTTGAAGGCCTGGCCAACAACGCAATCCTGATCGCCCACGGCGTAACCGAGATCGAGCAGTTGCCGGACGAGGACATGCAGATCGGCGTTCTGCTGGCGCTGCTGCAGGACGATGCCAAGAACCAGTCGTCGTATCTGACGTGGGGCGAGGGCAAACCGCAGGCGGAGATCGCTACGACCTTGCGGCGCGATTTCCTGGTGAGCGAAGAGCGCGCCGACAAATTGTCAGGCGCCTGGGGACGTCATCCGCTGCTGGGAAGAATGTATCTGCCGGCATATCGCGCAGGAACGGAGAAGGTTGCGGCATTGCGACGGACATTTCCGCCGGAGCGCGTGTTGCCGGCCATCTACGGATGCTACGGAATGGTGGACATCAATACCGTGGACGAGGTGCTGCGCGCGAAGGCATAGAAGATTCACCACGGAGGCACGGAGATCCCAGAGTTTTTATATTCCTTTGGATTTTTCTGTGATCTCCGTGCCTCCGTGGTGAACAAGAATTCCTACATAACGCTCGACCGCTACGTGTCCGCTCACACCGCTTGTCCAGCGCAGAAGCCTGACGCCCAGGCCCATTGGAAGTTGAAGCCGCCGAGATGGCCGGTCACGTCTACTACTTCCCCAATGAAGTACAGGCCGGGAACTTTGCGCGACTCCATGGTCTTGGCTGACAGCTCGTCTGTGTCAACGCCGCCGGCGGTGACTTCAGCTTTTTCGTAGCCTTCGGTCGCCTCGGGCCGCATTTCCCAGCGATGCAGGTGGCGCTCCATCTGAGCCAGATCCACATTGGTCCATCCTAATGGCGGGTTCAACTCCAGCCAGCGTTCGGCGAGGCGAATCGGCATGGCCGCGTGAAGCGCGGACCGTGCGGCGGCAAGATCGCGGCGCGGACTGTCGCGCAGCGCAGTCGTGATCTGCTGATCGGGCGCGAGATCGATGGCGATGGGCTGGCGTCCGTCCCAATAGGACGAGATTTGCAGGATTGCCGGCCCACTCAACCCGCGATGCGTGATCAGCATCTTCTCGCGAAACTGCTGCCGGCCAAATGAGGCGATGACTTCGCTGGAGACGCCGGCCAGATCGCAATATCGCCGGCGATCGTCTGCGCTGAAGGTGAGCGGCACCAGGGCAGGACGGCATTCGCGAATGCCAATCCCGAACTGTTTTGCCAATTCGTAACCAAAGGAGGTCGCGCCAATCTTCGGAATCGACAGGCCTCCGGTTGCAACGACTAATGCGGGAGCATGGAATTCGGCAGCGTCTGCACGCACGACGAAGCTCCGAAGCGCGCTGCACTTCCTGCACCCGGACGTTCGTGATGATCCGGACTCCGGCGGCGCTGCACTCCTCGGTGAGCATGGCGACAACATCCTGCGCTGCTCGATCGCAGAAGAGTTGGCCCAAAGTTTTCTCGTGATACGGAATGCGGTGCTTCTCGATGAGCGCAATAAAGTCAGCGGGCGTGTAACGCGCCAGCGCCGATTTGCAGAAGTGCGGGTTGGCCGACAGGAAGTTTTCCGGGCGGCAATGCAGGTTGGTGAAATTACAGCGTCCACCGCCGGAGATGAGGATCTTCTTGCCGATGCGATCGGCGCGTTCCAGCACGGCGACACGGCGGCCGCGCTTTCCCGCCTCAATGGCGCACATCAGCCCGGCTGCGCCGCCACCCAGCACGATTACGTCAAAGGTTTCCGTGTGCAAGTCACGAGTTTCCAGCGTCTGGTTGCCGGTTGTCAAAGCTGGTCAGGCGAGCCGGCGTTGCTTTGCGCTGGCGGCCCGGCCAACGGGAAAGCAGCCTTGAAGGGGCACACCTTTAGGCGTGCCGTTATAACCGACCGCAGGGGTCGGCTTTTTAGCCGCTGAGGAACCTGCCCTCAGGGCCTAAAGGCCAATTTCTTTGCGCGGGCCCACCGGCACGACTGAAGTCGTGCCCTTCAAAAATAAGGCGAATTATTTCACGATACGACCCGGTGGCGCCGGCTGAAGCCGGCTCAGGATGAGAAGAAAAAGGGCTTAGACGCGGCGCTGAAGCGCCGCACTACCCGAGCAAGGCGCAAGCAAGTTTTTGAGCAGCCTTTTAACCGTGCCCCCTTCAAGGCCGTACACAGCGGTATTGGCGCTGTTTTACGCGTTGCTTTGCATCGGCGTGGCGGAGTGGGTTATCGCCGTCTCGGGCCGGTCGTTTACCGCGATCAGCAGAAGCGTGGCATCGTCGGCAAACTTGCCCGCGGCATGAGTTTCAACATCGTTCATGATTTGCGCGTAACGCTGCGGCAACGATTCCCCCGGCGGACCGGCCAGCAGTGCCGCCAGCCGGTCGGGACCGAACTCTTCGTCGGAACCGTTCGCGGCTTCGCTGACGCCGTCGGTGTAGAGCAGGAGGCGATCGCCTGTCCCCAGCGCAAGATGTTCAGCCTGAAATCCCGCATCCAGCATGAAGCCGAGCACGGAGCGCGTGGGCTCGAGTGATTCGATCGAACCGCTATTGCGCCGCAGGATGGGAGGACAGTGTCCGGCATTCACAAACTGCAAGACGCGGGTCCGCAGATCGAGCACGCCATAGAAGATGGTGACGTAATGGCCTTCGCCAAGCTGATTTCGCAGCGTCGTCTCCACCTGGGCGAGGACAACTTCCGGACTGTTGCTGGAGGACGACAGCGTGCTGACGGATGCGTACAGCATGGCCGCAATCAAGGCGCCCGGCGTGCCTTTGCCGGAAACGTCGGCCAGGCAAAAGTGGAGCATGTCGGGAACCGGCTGCCAAACTCCGAAGTAGTCGCCACCCACAACGCCTGCCTGAATGCTGTTGCCGAAGACCTCGACTCCCTGGGTCACCAGATGGCGCTGGGGTACGATGCGGGTCTGCAATTGTTGAGCGTCATTGCGCTCGTAGTCGGAGACACGCTGCGACGACCGGAGTTCCTCAGCCCGCTGGATGAGCGATCGCACTTTCTCCAGGAGGGCATCGTTGCGCCACGGCTTTTCGATGAAGTCGGAGGCGCCATGCTTCATCGCACTGACTGCCAGATCGACATTGCCCCACGCAGTGAGGGCGACGATGGGGACGGTGGCGTCCAGGGCGCGCAAGTGCTGGATCAGCTCCAGACCCTCAATGCCGGAAGTGCTGTCGCGGTGGTAGTTCATATCCAGCAGAGCGAGGTCGGGCGGGTTAACGCGTGCCGCCGCCATCGCCTCGTTTGGCGACGCACATAGCACCACCAGGTAGCCATGACCGCGCAGTAACATGGCGAGGGCCTCGCGAACATGTTCCTGGTCTTCGGCGATGAGGATGTTCGGCTTGTCGGGCGTGGTCATCATGTTCCCAGTCTTGATGTTGCAGACGGACTGCCAATCGGCAGCAGCGGCTATGGTGCTCGAAACAGGAGGGGGCGGCGCATTTCAGTTTTGGGACTCGCCCACAATTGCGAATCTGGTGTCCGAAAACGGACAGAAGAGGACAATAAGTCGCCGCGTACGAGGTCAAGTCCAACGGATGCTTTGAGTTGCCGCCCAAAGATGCCTGGCATTTCCCAATCCTCCAATGCTCCGTGTAAAATTAGATATTCGTACCCGCGAGCCAAAATGTTCCACATGGAACGTTTTCCGGTGCCCAGCTTGCGGTGGAAATGCGCTTCCGCTAGACGCAGTCCCAAATGCGTTGCCGGTGCGCTTGATGGGGAACAGCAACTCTCCCGAAAAATGCAGCCACGAAGGAGTCTTAGACAGCATGGCGATTCCAGCCACCCAATTGCGTCCGGGCATGGTCATCAAGCACAACAATGACCTGCACTCGGTGTTCAGCGTGGAGCACCGCACCCCGGGCAATCTGCGCGCTTTCATCCAGGCCAAGCTGCGCAATCTGCGCACTGGAGCGATGTTCGAGCACCGCTTCCGCTCCGGCGATCCCATCGAGAAGATTATTGTCGACCAGGTGCAGATGGAGTTCCTCTACGCCGACGGCGACGATTATCACTTCATGAACACCGAGAACTACGAGCAACTGCACCTGGGCAAGGACATCCTCGGCGATGCCGTGGACTACCTCATCGGCAATCTGGCCATCAAGGTGGAGTTCTTTGACGGCAAGGCGGTCGGCATCGAGTTGCCGCAGACCGTCGAGCTCACCGTGGTGGAGACTGAGCCCGGGCTTGAAGTCGGCGACGGCCAGCAGCGTCACCAAGCCGGCCAAGACCGAGACTGGGCTGGTCGTGCAGGTGCCGCCGTTCATCAACGAAGGCGAAAAGATTCGGGTGGACACCTCCGAGGGCGCGTATTTATCCCGCGCCTAAGGCCGGCAAGGCGGGCGACGGTCCCGCTGCCTGGACCTCGCCCATTGACAAATCTGGCTGCGTCGCCGACACTTGTACGCTGTATCGGCAGCGACAGAATTCACGGTTCTCGGCACGTGTGTTCACCAACCACTGTACGGGCCGCAATGGCTGCCTGGCCCGCTCGGCAAACTGAGAGCGGAAGAAAATAATATTAAGTTCCATGATGCAAAAAGGAGAACGATACGAAAATGCAAACCCTGACTAAGAGAGCCGTGCCGTATTTGCTCATATCCACACTCGTCCTGTTGGCCCTGCCCATGTGGGCTGCCGACAAAGCAAGCGACGAACAAACCCTGCGCAACGCTGCCACGGTGTTAGAGGCAATGCTCAGCAGCAAGGACATTCCAGCCAGCGTCATCGCCAAGGCTGATTGCATTATGATTCTGCCCAGCGTGAAGAAGTTCGCCGTCGGCATCGGCGGAACCGGTGGCCGCGGTCCGATGAGCTGCCGTTCCGGCAAGAACTTCAGCGGCAAGTGGTCTACGCCCGCTATGTACAGCATCGGTGGCGCCAGCGCCGGCTTCCAGATCGGCGGCACGGCTTCGGATATCATCCTCCTCATCATGTCCTCGACGGCAGTGGACAAGGTGCTGGACAGCAAAGTCAAGGTTGGTACCGACGCGACCGCGGCGGCCGGTCCCGGAGCCTCGGCCAGCACCATGGGTGGAGCTGACATGTTGACCTACGCCCGGACCAAGGGCCTTTTCGCCGGCGTATCCATCGATGGCGCTTCCCTCGATCCCGCCAGCGACGCCAATCAACGCCTGTATGGGCAAGCGCTCGGCCCTCGGGCGATTGTCACCGGTGACGTCAAGGCTACGCCTGCGGGCGCGTCCTTGGTTTCGCTGCTCAATAGCAAGGCCGGAAAACACACCATGTAGTTCAATGCTTGGGGCGCCCACCGTCCGTTACATAGAACGCGGAACTGGTCTATCCAGCTCCGCGTTTTTCTTGCCAAGCTCTCGTCCGGTGGCAATCAACCCTGCGACTCGCTGCGGTATCATTGCTATCGGCTAAATTATTAGTTACTAATTGCTTCCTCTTCTCATGCCTGCTCTCGAAACCCGTCGCTATGTTGTATCCGGACGCGTGCAAGGTGTCGGCTTCCGCTGGTTCGTCGAACGCGAGGCGGCGCTGCTCGGCGTCACCGGATGGGTGCGCAACTGCGAAAACGGCGAAGTTGAAGTCATGGCGACCGGTACCTCCGACCAGCACAGCGTGCTTCGCCAGAAATTGCAGCAGGGCCCACGCGCCTCGCGCGTCGATCTTGTCGGTGAATCCAAGGCGCCATTCCTGGAGGCGCCATCATTTCGCATTGAAGGAGTCTGGTAAATTCATGCAGCCGCAAACCGCTCACAACTGCGACGATCTCAAGCACCTCATCCGCGAGGTCCCCGATTTCCCCAAACCTGGCATCCTCTTCTACGACATCACCACGCTGCTGAAAGATCGCCGCGGCTTTTCGCGCCTCATAGACGCTCTCACCGAGCACTACATCAACTACGATGTCGAACTGGTGCTGGGCATTGAAGCGCGCGGCTTCATCTTCGGCCCCGCATTGGCTTATCGCCTGAATGCAGGCTTCGTTCCGGTGCGCAAGCCCAAGAAGCTGCCCGCCGAAGTTCTGCAATGGAAGTACGATCTGGAATACGGTCAGGACACGCTGGAGATCCACAAAGATGCGATTCAGCCCGGCCAGCGCATCCTCATCTGCGACGATCTATTGGCCACGGGGGGAACCGCCAAGGCAACCGCGGACATGGCCACCCAACTCGGTGGCAACATCTGCGGCATGGGCTTCGTGGTGGAACTCGACGGCCTCAAAGGCCGCGACAAGCTGAAGGACTACGACGTCTTCTCGCTGCTGCACTACGAAATGTAGTGCTCACACTTTGTAATGGTGTTGTGTCAGTCTATTTAGGAAGCGGACGAACCCTACCATGAATGGGCATCCGAGCTCAGCGTCCGCCGTAACTTTCTACTAACAACGGGCCACGACGTGCTCGGCTTTAGGCGGGTGCCCCACCCAAGCCGACTTTGCTTGGGTGGGAGTTTTCAGCCAAGGCAGGCACCGGTGGAAACGTCGGACTCTAGCCATGCCACAAAAAAACGCTTTTCGGGCGAGATCTGCTCTTGGCCTGGAATATCCCACGTTGTATGATATACCACAATGTGGGATAAACCCTGCAAGCCTCAGTGCTCGTCCTCGGTGGAGAAGAAATCAGCCATAGGCAATCCATTGGTAGCCCAGCCCAGATTGGACGTTGGCAGACCGAGTCCCTCCGCCATCAGGCGCAGGATGTCCCCTTCATCGTAGCTGCTGTTGTAGTTTCGCGTGTCGCCGCCGTGGGACTGATATCCCCTCTTGCTGTACGGGCTGACCACGACCAACTCCACCTGCCCGCCGCAACCCAGGCCTTCCGTCGTGGTCTCACAATCCGGGCTTCCGCTGTCGTTGTTCTCGTCGAAAACGATGATCAGCAACCCCGTGCCGCCCGGCCTGAAGTACGAACTCGTAAGCAAAATTCCCCCGATTTCATCCTTCAGCCAGTTGTCGAAAGTCTGGATGGAGCAGTCGTGCGCGTCATCGCACCCGTTGGGCACCAGCCACGACAAGGTGGGCAACTGGTGCCGCAGCAGGTCGGTGGCGAAATTACCGAAGCACACAAAGTGGCCTTGTTCCTTGTTGAGGGTCGTCATGTATTCCAGAGGATCGTGACGGACGTAGTACGCTCCCGGATTCAGTCCTTTGCAACTCGCATTAGTAGGCAGGTTCTCGACATAGTCCTTCCAGGTTCCACCCGCATTTTGCACTTCGAGCGCAATGTTGTTCAGCGACACCGGAAAGCTCTGCGGGGTCTGGCTGTCGTCGTCGGTGAGAATGTTCCCAGTAGCTAAGTTCAGATAGTTGCCGATCGAAGGATGGGTGTCCGAGTAGTAGTTCACTGCGATGCCATACGTGTTGGCAAGGGACGTTAAGTAGGGCATGTTGCTGGAGTTGTAGCTCGTACTGAAACTCGTGTTCTCGCCCACCACAATCACTACGTTTCCAAACGACGGAAGACCTTGGCAGAAAGCCGAAGGAATGAGGACGGATGTGGCCAGTAACAACGCCAGATATAGCCCAGCCTTCTTAGTTAGATCCTTCATCTAGAATCTCCTTGTTTGATTCGAAACTGAAATTTCCTTCTTTGACATCGACAATTGACTCAATGCTGCCCGCGCAGGCCCACTTTTCCCGGCGAAGAAGCCCCCGCAACTTTACAAGGTAATCGGGGAAACCGCCAGCCGATCCCGATGCTCTGGTCTTCTAATCACCGAAGCCGTCACGCGTGAAAGGCCGTTCGTATTCGCGATCTCACTGCGCCAATCCCACGCATTTAGCCTTGAACTCACCGGCGGCGACTTGTTTGATCTCGCCAATATGGTCAGTGTGCCCTCACCAGATCGTCTTCAGCAGTGGGCAATCCAGCATCCGCTGATCAGCGGTGACCAGCGGCAGCCCTTCAGCGCGAGCGGTTGCGGCGATGATGCGATCCATGGGATCGGAAGGGAAATCGGGCGGGAAGTAGACTGTTAGCAGTGCGATCTCCAGGGTGACGGGCTTGATCATTACGTCGCCGATCAAGTCTTCAACGGTGGACTCGATGCTGCCACGCAAATCCACTTTTCCCCGACGAAGAAGCCCAGCGACCTCTACCAATGTAATCGCAGAAATCGCCAGCCCGTCCGATGCTCTGGCTCTTCGAATCGCCGACGCCGCCGCACGTGACAGTTTGTTCACCCGAAGTTGCGACCACACTAGCACATGAGTGTCGAGAAGGATCATTTCAGCATATCGTAATCTTCTAGTGGGAACACTGGCTTGATCAGGTCGTCCGGATCGCCGTTAATCTTGAGGATGCCCTCCCAGCGCCCGATGAAGTCATCCTTCTTCCTGCTTTTCTTGCCGCTGCGGGGCGGACCTACCTCAACCAGCGGCTTGCCGCGCATTGTTACCAGCACGGGCTCGCCGGTCTTGGCGACCTCACGCATCAGTCCCAGACATTTGGCCTTAAACTCGCCCGCGGCGATTTCCCTGGTTCCACTCACGCTGTTGACTCTGAGGTTGGGTTTTCTTTTGACAGCGCTCTTGGGCACAGTATGGTCACCTCCAGATGACCATGGTCATTTTAACATGGTCATCTCGCAGTTTCCTTCGTCACCACCCGCCGCCCTGCAATCCTGTACTTCCCTTCCAGCACCATCCTGATCGCCTCCGAATACGCAATATGCTCCTGCTCCAGGATGCGCTCCGCCAGCGCGTGTTCATCATCGCTATCGAGCACCGGAACAACCTTCTGCACCAGGATGGCGCCGTGGTCGAGGTGTTCATCGACGAAGTGTACGGTACAACCGGAGACCTTTACGCCGTAGTCGAAGGCTTGCTTCTGCGCGTCCAGCCCGGGAAACGCCGGCAACAGCCCGGGATGAATGTTGAGGATGCGATTGGGAAACTGCTGCACGAACCACGGCGACAGCAGGCGCATGTACCCGGCCAGGCAGACGAGATCGACTTCGTGCTCGCGCAGGGCGGCGACCACCTGGCGGTCGTGTTCCTCGCGCGCCATGCCTTTCGATGGAATGAGCAGGGCGTTCAGCCCGCGCCGCCGCGCCGACTCGATACCTGGCGCGTCCGCCCGGTTGGAAATGACGGCCGCGATCTTCGCTTCGAGCTTGCCCGACGCGACATTGTCGGCGATGGCCTCAAAGTTCGACCCTCGCCCGGAAAGAAGGATGCCCAGGTTCTTCATGATGACATGCGAATAATAAAGCGTACCGAGGGCGTTGTCAGCGCGATAAAGAATGCCGTTCCGTTCGCTGGTCATCCTTTCGCTGTGTCGCCGGAGTCGAAGGACCCCTATATCGGCCAGATACCGAAGCGCGACCCAGGTGCGCCAGTTCGCCCCCCAAAAAAAGGACGCCACCAATCACAGGACTTGTCCCGCTCGACGGGCGACTCCATAACATCCGGCAGCTTGGAGAAGTGCAGGAGTTGAATCGCGGGCCACGGCGGCCTACCCCTGCCCCTGCACCAGCGCATGGGTCACGGCATGTACGGACAGAGCAATTCGATTAGCGACCCCAACCTTGCGCAGAAGCTGGGCTATGTGGGCCTTCACGGTGCGTTCAATGATTCCCAGCTCTTCGGCGATTTCGCGATTCGAGCGCCCCGCCACCAGCAGCCGCAGCACTTCGCGTTCGCGCTCGCTGATCTTGTTTTCGATCCGCGGCTGGACACGGCGCGCGGAAATCGTGGTGCGCTCGATAAAGTACGCCAGAATCCGTCTCGGCAACCACACTGACCCCAGGTGAACTTCGTGCACCGCCTTCTTGAATTCCTGTGCCGGAGCCTCTTCAGAAACATAGCCTTTGGCTCCAGCCGCCACCGCCCGCAGGATATCTTCGTCGCGATTCCTCGGCCCGGTCACGATGATACGTATGTTGGGCCGCACCGCCTTCAACGCCGACATGCCCGCATAGAAAACCGCGCCGCGATCCACCGCCATCAGCACAATATCGTCGCTTGCGCTCTCCAGCACCGAGTTGACGGTCGCCGCCCGCAACCGGATATCGGGATCGGAAGACACAATCGCGCGCAGCCCCAGATAGCGTACCGGGTCGCTTTCCACCACGGCGACACGAATGCTATTGCGCGGCGCTGGTTTCCTCGGCATGCAATAACTCTATAGCACCTTATTTGGGAATATTCACCCAGCAAACAAAGTGGTAAGAAGCAGGAGCGCTCGGAGCAAACTTCCCCAGCCTCAGGTAGCCTCCTGATTTCATCGGGTTTTGAAAGGGCACGGATTCATCCGTGCCGTAAGCGCCTTCCTACCAAAGCGGCTTTTAGCCGCTGGGGGACAGTTCGTATCGAAATCAGGACTCTACTAACCTCAAACTCCCCATCTTCACCATCGCTGCGCGACGCTCTGGTGGAGCAGCTTGGGCTCCTGGTAGCCTTTCGGCTTCTGGCGTGGCGGCAGCTTCGGCGGAGTATAAGGAATTTCCTCGTAGGGGATCCGGCTCAGCAGGTCGGCAATGCAGTTCAGCCGCGCGCGCTTCTTGTCGTCGGACGGAACCATGTACCACGGAGCCATGGCGGTGTCGGTGGCGGCCAGCATGGCGTCGCGCGCCCGCGAGTAATCGTACCAGCGGCGGTGCGACTCCAGGTCCATCGGACTCAGCTTCCAGCGCTTCGACGGGTCCTGAATGCGCCCCAGGAACCGCCGATGCTGCTCGCGTTCCGAAACATCCAGCCAATACTTCACAAGAATGATGCCGTTGTAGGCCAGCGTGGCTTCGAATTGCGGACAGCCCTGGAGAAAGCTGTGGTACTCCTTCTTGCTGCAGAACCCCATCACGTGCTCTACTCCGGCGCGGTTGTACCAGCTGCGATCGAAGATGACCACCTCGCCGCCGGCCGGAAGATGCTCGATGTACCGCTGCCAGTAGAGCTGCGTCTTCTGGCGTTCCGTGGGCGCGGGTAGCGCGACCAGGCGAAATACGCGCGGGCTCACGCGCTCCAGAATGCGTTTGATCACGCCGCCCTTTCCCGCCGCATCCCGGCCCTCGAAGATGATGACGATGCGCGCCCCTGTCTCCTTTACCCAACCCTGCATCTTTACCAGCTCCACTTGCAGCTTGAACAACTCGCTCTCGTACTCCTTCTTGTCGAGCTTCAAGAGCGGCGCGCCATTTGCCGCCACGGTTTCCGCTGCCGACTGCTTGGCATGCTTCTTACCGGAGTTCTTGCCCATAGACCCTCCCTTACCACCGCCGCTTACGTTCTAGAACAACGAGCATGATTCTACGCCGCCGGGCAAGCGAAGCTCTACCTAAGGCCGTGAGCGAGTCCGGAAAAATCACGTTACCTTGTGACAGAATGAGTGCGAGCGATGCAGAATAAGCAGGTGCGGCCGGACAGGAGTTTCATGATTCCCAACTTTTTCCGCTCTGCTGGATTGCAACTTCTCTTGATCCTCAGCTTCATCTGTCTCGCGCCGGTCGCTGCGTCCGCCCAGGCCCAGGCCGGTCAAACCCAGACGGAGCCCATCGACGAGCCACGTGCTATGCAGGAGCCTCCGGGCCCTCCCGTCGCCAAAGGCGCTGCGGCCATCATGCAACAGGACGCAAAATGTTCCAAGCGAATCATCGTCAACGCCGACGCCTTGTTCAAGGCAGGCCGCTGGACGTTGAATCCCGATGGAGCGGAAACCATGCAGGCGCTCGCTCCTTTGGTCGTGAAGGCCGGCAAACACCCGGTGCGGATCGAAGCCTACATTGTCTCTGACGCCTCGGAACGGACCAACCAAATCGTCGCCCAGCGCCGCGCCATCACCGTCCGCGGCTGGCTTAGGAACAATGGCTACGTTCCCGTCGACGCTCCGGTCGAGGGCCTCGGTAAGCATATCGTGAGCCCCTCCACCCCAACCCCAGCGAAAACGCCCGCGGGCGGAAACTCCGCTGACGGGTCCGACAGTTCGGACGATCCCGGCGGCGCATCCCAGGACCAGCGCGTGGAAATCGTTTTCGACACCTGCCATTAGGAATGCCTATTTCAAGGAAGTCGGTTCCTCGAAGGGGACCTTCAGGGTCTGCGCGAGAACTAGAATTGCGTTCCGGCAGTGGAGCAGGCGGTCCGAAAATCGAACGCCGGAGGCGCGAAATAACCTAGCCCAGCACGGAGCCGCGGGCGGAGTGCTGGGTAGCGTGGAAAAAGTAACCGAGTCCCGTAGGGACGACACGGCTCTCACGCACCCTTACCTCAAGCCGTCCGTACGTCCCAAAACATCCTACGGCGTTAGCCGCTGAGGACTTCCGTTGACCTGATCAAAATCGAAAATGCCGCCTCCATTCAGCCGACGATCTCGCCCATTGAAGCTTCATCGCCGCCATTCGCTGCAAACCCGCTTCACTCGCCGCGGTGAGTTACGACACTGCGCCTCCAGGCTCATCCACGCGACAATTTCTCTAGCGAGGAGCGCGGCGGTGCGCCCTTCATAACCCGTTTTCCTACAACACCATTCATTCGCCGTCACGCCGACTCCACTCCCAGAGGTGAGCAAGAACGTGAGCACTCAGACTGTTTCTCCGGAAGTCAATCTGCCAACACCGCCGTCCGACAAAAGCCGCCAGGCTTCGTCACTCCAGCTGGCTTCGTCACTCCAGAAGCGGCCAGGGCTGCGCATTCTTCAACCGGAAGTCACCTACACCGGCGCGCCCATCAAGCCGTTGCAGAAGGGCCTTCCCAAGCAAACCGAGTCCCTCTGCCCGGATTGCATGAAGGTGATCGCGGCCGATATCTTCGCCGATGGCGGCAAGGTTGTGATGGAGAAAAGTTGTCCCGAGCACGGGCAGTTTCGCGACATCGTCTTCAGCGACGTCGAACTCTACCTCAAGATGGAGGAGTGGAACTTCGGCGACAACCTGGGATTGTCGAATCCGCAAGTCGAGGGCGGCACAACTTGCCCCGACGACTGTGGGCTGTGCAGCATGCACACCTCGCATACCGCGCTGGCCAACGTTGACCTCACCAACCGCTGCAATCTCACCTGTCCGGTGTGCTTCGCCAACGCCAACGTCGCAGGCTATGTTTATGAGCCCCACCTCGAGCAAGTCCGCAGCATGCTGGCCACGTTGCGCGGCGAGCGACCGGTTGATGGCCGGGTCGTGCAATTCTCAGGCGGCGAACCCACCATCCATCCGCAGTTTTTCGAGATTCTGTCGATGGCACGCGAGATGGGCTTCACCCACATTCAAGCCGCAACCAACGGCATCGAGCTCGCGGACATCGAGTTCGCGCGCAAAGCCAAAGCTGCCGGCTTGGCGACGCTCTATCTCCAGTTCGACGGCGTCACCGACGACATCTATCGGCGCGTGCGCGGCCAGTCGCTGCTCAACATCAAGATGCAGGTCATCGAGAACTGCCGCGCTACCGGCATGAAGGTCGTTTTTGTGCCGACGATTGTGAAAGGGCTGAACGACGATCAGGTCGGCGACATCGTGCGCGTCGCCATCGAGAACGTCGATACCGTCTCCGGCATCAGCTTCCAGCCTGTCGCCTTCACCGGACGCATCGCCAAGCACGAGCTGCTGGCCAAGCGCTTCACTCTGTCCGACCTGGCGCGCTGCGTCAGCGAGCAGACCGGCATCACCGACCCGCGCGCCGACTGGTTCCCGCTGGCCTGCGTCACGCCGTTCTCCAAGCTGACGGCAGCGCTGCGCGGCACTGGCGTGCCCACCATCTCCTCGCACCCGCACTGCTCGCTTGGCACCTACTTCTTCGTCGACGAGAAGTCGAAGCAGGCCGTGCCCATCACGCGCTTCGTCGACGTGCCCAACATGCTCCAGGACATGGAAGAGCTGTCGCGCTCGGCGAGCAAAGCGCGCTTCAAGCTGTACAGCAAAGTGAAGACGTGGAACTCGCTGAAAAGGCACTTCAAGCCGCAGTTCGCGCCGCCGGGATTGACGTTCACGAAATTCCTACAGACGCTGCAGGGCATGACGAACAAGAAGCTGGGCCGCGATGGCAAGGACGGCACCTTCACTTATCGCACGCTGCTGGTCGCCGGGATGCATTTCCAGGATGCCTACAACTACGACATTGAACGCGTGAAGCGTTGCGTGATTCACTACGCCACGCCCGACGGCAAACTTTATCCCTTCTGCACCTACAATTCCGGCCCATGCTACCGCGAGAAAATCGAGCGCCAGTTTTCGACGCCGTTGGATAAGAAGTAGTTAGTAGTTAGTAACTAGTATAATTCGGTCAGCATGGAGTTGAAGCAGTTAAAGAAAAATTGGGAGAGACTGGCCCAGGAAGACCCTATGTGGGCAATTCTTTCCGATCCCAGCAAGAAAGGTCGGAAATGGGATTCCGCAGCCTTTTTTCAGTCGGGAGAAGCTGCAATTAATCATCTTTTCGCGGAGGTTGAGCTTTTTGACTTCCCGCTTCGCCATGGAACCGCTCTCGATTTTGGTTGCGGACTCGGCAGGCTGACGCAGGGAATATGCAAACACTTTGACAAAACCTATGGGATTGACATCTCTCCTACCATGGTTGCGGAGGCGACTCGGTACAATCGCTGTGGTTTAGCCTGCGAATATGTCGTAAACGATTCTACTGATTTGTCTTGTTTTGGTAATGATACCTTCGACTTTATCTGTAGCAGTATTGTTCTCCAGCATATACGGCCCGAAGCCTGCAAGCTGTATCTGGCAGAGTTTGTGCGAGTACTTAAGCCCGAAGGATTGCTATTCTTCCAGCTGCCGAGTGCTATGCACAAGTTACCGGCAGACACAACAGCACAAGCAGGTAGTAGCTCCACACTCGCACCAGGAAGCTCCCGTATTTGGATGAGAATGCGAGAGATTGTCTCGCGCAGGAAGGCATCCCGGAGCCGCAAACTCGAAAGCGTGGAGGGGCCGTCCGACAAGGCCGACGATCTGGAAAAGCTAATTGAGATGCATGGCATTCCGCGAGAGGAGGTATGTAATCTGCTTGAGCGTGCCAATGCCACCGTTCTTCGAGTACAGGAAGACGACTGCTGCGGGCTAGAGTGGGCCAGCTTTCGGTACTGGGTTACCAAGGCCTCAGAGCAAGCGTGAATAGGTCTATGAGCACATCGTCGTGTACTCCCGCCTCGGCGCGACACGGCCTCTGAAGCCCAAAATTAGTTCGCCGGAACCAGCTTCGCCTTGGGCCAGGCTGCGTCCTTCGTCTGCGCCTTGCGCGGTCCGCAGGTGGTGCTGCCCACCAGTTCGGGCGCGTGGTCGTCGTCGCGCTTAAAGATGTAGGCGCGGATCTTGTAGCAGACATCGACGGGAGTCGAGACCGCGTTGTCGTCGCGCGTCGCCCCTGGAGTCAATTCAAAAGATTGCGCCCCGCCGTTCAGCGGCACGGGGAGATTCTCAGCGGTCGCAACCATCGCCGAAGGTTCGACTGGTTGGGCCGCGCCGTCCGCAGAGACTGACAGGATCATCGACAGCAGGAGGAATCCGAATAGAGGCATGGTAAGCCCTCCTGTGGCGAATCATAGCACCGCAATCGCGGTCCCGGGCTACAATTTGGGATGAGTTGCAGCGACCGGATTCTGCCCTACGCCGCGGGCTTGCGGCGCGATCCCTTGGCCTTCTTTGCTGCTACCGCCTTCACCTCCGACTCCTCCTGCGCCGCCTCAACGCGTTGCGGCGGCTTCTTCGGCAACTGCGCCAGGCTCTCCTTCAGCGCCGCCATCAGGTCCACCACCGGAGCCATCTTCTTCGGCTTCTCCACTGGCGTAACCTCTTCACCTTCCAGCCGGGCTTTAATCAGGGTCTTCAGGTTCTCCTCGAAGCTGTCGTGAAATTTCTCCGGCTCGAACTCCCCGGCCAGCGCTTCAATAAGCTGGTGCGCCACTTTCACCTCGGCGTCCTTCAGCTCCACATCGGGGCGGCCAAAGCCTTCCAGGTCCCGAACCTCGTCCTTGTAGTACATGGTGTGCAGCATCATCCCGCCCTTGTACGGACGCAGGAAGACGGTGTACTCGCGGTTATGCATGGTCAGCTTGGCGATGGCAACGTAGTTCGTCTCTTCCAGGGCCTTACACAGCAGTGCATAAGGCCGGCGGCCAGCTTCTTCTGGCGTTACAAAGTAGGACGACTCGAAGTAGATGGGATCGACATCGTCAGCCTTGACGAATTCCAGGATCTCCATGGCCTTGGCGGTCTTGGGCTCGATCTTCTTGATCTCCTCGGGCTCGATGATGACGTACTCACCCTTGCGATACTCATAGCCTTTCACAATCTCATTGCGCTCCACAATCCGTTCATCGTGTGGGCACCAAAGCTTCTGCTGGATGCGCGTATTGTCGTCGCGGTGCAGCATGTTGAAAGAGATATGGTTGCCGCGCGCGCCGGAGAACAGCCGCACCGGCATGGAGATCAATCCAAATGTCAGGTATCCAGACCACACGGAAGATGCCATAGATTCGTCCTCACTTTAGACTTAACTCATGCCCCGATGACCTGCCGACGGCATGAAATCACCACACGGCACGCTGAGGAATGAACGAACATCTACTCCGCGGTCCCCTTGTCATCCGTGGTGAACTCGAGCCCAATTGCCGCCCCTGATCTGACCTGTGGAAAAGTAGGGCATAATATCATCCGGCGCTGCGCCAAGCTTCGTCAAGAGCTATTCGTCCCATCGCCGGGAGAACCAAACTGCTTACTGCCCGCATAGTGAGATGCCGCTCCGGCCTCCAGTGCCGCTTGCCGCAGCCTGTCGTCACCTTCCCCCGCAGCCATGCGATACTGAGCTTCGCGTGACTAGTCTGATCCATGCCAGGGGTTTGCCGGCGGCGGTTGTGGCCATTGGATTTGCGCTGCTGGCTCGCGTTATGGGCGGGGTCACGGACGGCGGCGCGATGGCGGGCGTGCTGGCGGCCTTCGTCCTGATGCTGGCCGGCGGTTTTGCCGGATTCATTCCACTGCTGGCGCTCTTCTTGCTAACCATGATCTCCACCCGCTGGGGCTACACACGCAAGCAGCGGCTGGGCGTGGCCGAGCGCAGACGTGGTCGGCGGGCGTCGCAGGTTATCGCCAACCTGGCAGCCGCGACCGCCTGCGCTCTGCCGGTGATCTGGTTTCCGGAGCTGAGCGAGCCCTTGCTGGTCGCCTCGATGGCCGCGCTGGCCGAGGCCGCCGCCGATACGGTCTCCAGCGAGGTGGGTCAGGCCACGGCACGCGGAGCTTACATGATTACCGACTTCCGCGACGTGCCCATCGGCACCAATGGCGCCATCAGCGTGGAAGGCACCATCAGCGGTTGCGTTGCCGCCAGTATTCTCTCGTGGGTTAGTGCCGCCTGTGGTCTGGTGGATTGGCGCTGGACTCCTGCGATTGCCTTCGCCGGAATCGGTGGCATGTTTCTCGATAGCATTATGGGAGCGACTTGGGAAAATCGCGGCAAAATCGGCAATGACACCGTGAACTTCGTCAGCACGGTATTCGCTGCCGACATCGCGCTCCTTGTGATGATCATCGTCGAACGCGTCGGCGGCTAGTCGAGAGTCTTGTTCCTAAGCACAACTCACTGTTGGGAAGGCTTTCGCCCTACTTCTGCGGGGCCGAACTGCTGGAGCTGTGATGAGGACCCGTCTTCCCTTTCGCCGCTTTTGCCTTGGCAGCAGGACTTGCTACCCAATCCGAAAGCGACAACCACTGCGAACAAGTGCTGCCTGACTGCTGCCCGCACACTTCAAAGTTGTACACCGGATGGATCTCCCAGCCTGACAGCCGGCTCGGATTGTCGCTGGCTGAGAAGCCCTGCTCGCCGCATATCTTGTGGTCCGCGTCATACATAAGCTGGCCCGACACCCGCACCAGCGTGCTGTTGCCAATCTTCTGCAGATAGGTTACGTTCCAGCTCGCAGGCCGGTAATGCGGGATCATTTCCGCGCTGTTGCTCAGGCATTGGTTGGTAACTCCCGGCTGCGGCGCCAGAGCAATGTGGATGTCGTTGGAAGCTTCGTCGTCCTTTACTTCGCAGTTGACACTCTCACCACTGGTAAGATCCGCATAGTGGGCCTCCACTACATAGCCGACAAACTGCACTGCCGTACCTTCACCGAGGCTCACAAATCCCGCGCGGCTGGTCGGCATATTTTCCTGGTCCCATTGCAGGTATCCCGGAAGCGCTGCTACTTTGGCTTGTTTGCTAAGAATATCCTGTTGCGTCATCGTCTGGTAGGTTGTGCCCGCGCAGAAGTTGTTCTTTGCCTGGTTCTGCAGTGCCGACCCACCTTTGCCGGTGCCAGTAAGCCCGCAGGAGCTATCGATCGGGTGCTGCACTTCGATAGCCTGGAATGGGTGGCAAGTCATGGGAAACTTCTCCTGGCCAACCCCTAATGTACCAAGCACCACCATGACTGCCAGAAGCCATTGCAACCTCATAAACCCTCCTGCGGGCAAGGCCTGCTTGGTCTTGCTGCCCTTTCCTGGTCTCAAGAAATCAAGGTCATCCAAACCGATATTGGCAACAATCGGTGAGCAATTTCCGCAACCCCTACTTGACCTGAGCCAGTCGCGGTAAGCATAACAGCTACCCAGGAAAACTGGACACAATTCGTGTGATCGTATCCTGGAGAGAATCTTACTAAGTCATAGAGGGGTCCTTGCGATTTCAGGGTACAATCTACTGAAGTATTGCCTTCCAGCGCGAGGTCCCGCCAATGAAAAAGTCGCTCCTTACAGCCCTTGCACTCCTTCTCATATCTACCTTATTGGCTTGTGGGGGAAGCAGCAGTACTCCGCCGTCTCCTCCCTTCGTTTCCGTGTCCCCGGCCACGGCGAACGTGCAGGTGGGTGGAACGCAGCAGTTCACAGCTTCGGTGACCAACACCACCAGCACGACCGTGAACTGGCAGGTCAATGGCGTTGCGGGCGGTAATTCGACGGTGGGAACCATTACCAGTTCCGGACTCTACACCGCTCCGGACGTCGTTCCCAATCCAGCCAGCGTAAACATCTCCGCAGTGTTGCAAGCAGATACCTCGATTTCCGGCAGCTCCATTGCCACGGTCACAACCGTGCAATTCAGTAGCTCCTCGCTCAAGGGCAACTACGTCTTCAGTCTTACTGGCATCGATTTAACCGGCAACGCCTTTTACGCAGTCGGGGCATTTACGGCGGACGGCAACGGCAACATCACCGGTGGCGAGGAAGACTACAACGGTGTTTCCTCGGGATACGTGCTGGCCCCGTCACTTACCGGAACTTATGTTGTGACCCCCGACGGGCGAGGCACGCTGAACCTGATTGTTCCGGCGATCCCTCCGAAGACTTTCTCCTACGCTTTTGCTATCCAGGCGCTCAACAACGCCGTCCTGAACGAAATCGACAACAATGTGGTCAACGCCACGGGTAATCTGGAGGCGCAGAGCAGCGGTACTCCGCAACCTTCAGGTAACTATGCTTTTGGCTTTGCCGGTAGCGGCGCGTCTTGTGGTCCCGGCCCCGTGAACGCGAACGGCATCTTCGCCATGAGCGGCGGCAACATCGGGGGAGTGCAGGACGCGAACTGTGGCGGCTCGATCACCCAGAGTCGATCGCTGAGCGGCGTGTACAGCAACATCGACGGCATGGGACGCGGTACCGGCTCACTGTCTATCAGCACCGGGCGATCGAGCTTTGCGTATTACGTGGTATCGCCCAACCGCTACCGTTTCGTGTCCCTCGCTGCCTCCGTATTGTTCCTGGGCAGCGCCGATTTGCAGACCCAGCCATCCTTCGCCGGCACTGACTTCAACGGCAGCTACGTCGTTACCACCTCGGCAAATACGGTGGCAGGAGTTTCCTACACTCTGATCCAGTTCAACGCTTCTGGAGGGAATATCTCCGCGGGATACTACGACGTGAACAACACCGGTCGTGTCGGAAACAGCTCGCTGACGGGCGCTTACAGCCTCAACGCAAACGGCCGCATATCAGGTTCGTTCACAGCGAGTTCGGTGAATTTGCCTTTTGCCATGTACATGATTTCGCCGAGCCAGGCGTACTACCTGGATGAGCGGACGATCGCCATCGGGGGCGGAAATGTTTACGCACAGAATTCGGCAGTGACCACTAACGCGGCCTGGGCTGGCAGCTACGCCACCCGGCAATTCGGCTATTTCATCTCGGCTCTCGGAATCCAGCCGGGAAACAGCACCAGCGTCAGCGGTCAGATTTCCGCCGACGGCAATGGAACCCTGGCTGGAACGCTGGACATCAACGATCCCTCCGGTGTCTTCCCCGGCCTGACCCTGCAAGGCACTTACAGCGTGGGCAACGTGGCGCCGGGCCGCACCACAGTCGCCATCACCACTTCGGAGGGCACGCGCAACTATATTGCGTACATCGTCGATGACACACGGGTGTTGCTGCTGGAGACAGACAGTAACCTCACTGCGGGCGGCAGTACCATCCGGCAGTTCTGAGGAGAGCTGCTCATCTCGCTTTGCGCTTGCCATGAAGCAACCGATACACATTATCGGCGCCGGGCTCGCCGGCTGCGAAGCGGCTTGGCAATGCGCTCGCCGCGGCATCCCTGTCCAGTTGTCTGAGATGCGGCCAGTACGCGCCACCCCCGCTCATCAGACCGCAAACTTCGCCGAACTTGTTTGTTCCAATTCGCTGAAATCTGATACCGAGAACACTGCGCCCTGGCTGCTAAAGGAGGAGATGCGGCGAGCCGGGTCGCTGTTGATGGAGATTGCGCAACGGACGGCCGTTCCGGCCGGTCACGCCCTTGCCGTCGATCGCGAAAGGTTCGCGGAAGCAGTCACCGCAGCCATCGAACGCGAGCCCCTCATTCAGGTTGTTCGTGAGGAAGTCACTGCCATCAACGAAATTGGCTCAATCACCATTGTTGCCACCGGACCGCTCACCTCCGATGCCCTCGCCGACGAGATTCTACGCCTCAGTGGAACCGAGCAGCTTTACTTCTACGACTCCATCAGTCCCATTGTCGAAGCCGATTCCATTGATATGTCGCGGGTGTACATGGCTGCCCGTTACGACAAAGGCACTGCCGATTACATCAACTGTCCGATGACCAGGGAGGAATACGACCGATTCCTGGATGCGCTGTTGGAGGCGCAATCCGTCGAAGAGAAGAAGTGGGAAAACTTGAACTATTTTGAGAGCTGTCTGCCGGTAGAAGAGATCGCGCGGCGCGGCCGTGACACCTTGCGTTTCGGACCTATGAAGCCGGTGGGGCTCCGCAATCCGCATACCGGGCATATGCCCTACGCTGTGGTACAACTGCGCCAGGAGAACCTGCGGGCCGACTCCTACAATGTGGTAGGCTTCCAGAACCACCTGAAATTCGGCGACCAGGCCCGTATCTTGCGCCTGATCCCGGGCCTGGAAAACGCAAAGTTTCTGCGCTACGGGCAAATCCACCGCAACACTTACATCAACGGGCCTGCCCTGCTACGCGAGAGCTTGCAGATGAAGCACCATCCCAACGTGCTGATCGCCGGACAAATTTCCGGCGTGGAAGGTTATGTTGAATCGATCGCGACGGGCCTGCTGGCGGGCGCACATGCAGCCGCTCTGGCTATAGGCGCTGACCCCGTGCCGCCGCCGCGCGCAAGCGCGTTCGGCGCATTGGTGAACTATATCTGCCACGCCGAGGCAAAGAACTTTCAGCCTGCCAATATCACCTTTGACCTGCTGCAGCCGCTGGACGAGGAAACGCGCCACCGTGTCCGCGACAAGAAGCAGCGCCATGCCATGGTTTGCGAACGAGCGCTGGAAGAGCTGGCGATCTGGTTGGATGCCGAGAAGAAAATCAGTGAAGTTCAACAAAATGTTGACTGAATGACCTCCAGAAGTTCTGAAAAAAAGCCCTGGCATTTCTTCTTCGCCTCCGGCTGCAATAGAACCGAAGCGCCGTCTTCATCTAGGCCGCAAGTGCCATCTCCTCTCCCGCAGGGTTTGAGAACGAAAAGCGGCAATTTAACTTGACCGGCGTTGGGTTTGTTCATAAGATACGGCCCGCTCGCTCCCAGCGATATTTGGCAATTCCTCGGCCTTATGGTGTCCGATCGAAAAAATCAGCAGGAGAGTACAAATGCGTCACTCACGATCAAGCTTTGCGCGCATTCTGGGGAATGCGGCGGTTTCACTCATTGCCATCGCGCTGTTTGTATCCACTTCGCCTGACGCGCGTGCGCAAACAACATACGCCATGACACAAGGAGGTGTATTTGGAACGCTGAACTTAGGCACCGGAGCGTTCAACCAGATCAGCAACCCCGGCTTCGAGCCGGCTGGATTCGGCGCAGTAGGGACCAACCTCTATGCCGCCAATTACCCTGGCAGCACTCTTTATGAAATCAATCTCTCGAATGGGACCTTCACCACCGTAGGCACCGGCACCGCTTCTTACTACGATTTCGGTTCCACGGCGACGCATCTGTACGCGACTGGGACGGACACAAATCTCTACTCCGTAAATACAAGTACTGGCGCCAGCACCCTGATCGGGCCGACAGGTCTTGGCACCGGCGGCTACCAGACGATGTCGACGGGTGGAACTGCTTTGTACACCACTGCGACGCCTAGTGGTGATTCGCTTTTGTACTCCGTTAACACCACGACAGGCGCGGCGACGGAGATCGGCGACACCGGTGTCATCAACATCTCCGGGATGGGGTTTGCAGACGGTCAACTCTACGCCGGGGATGAAAGCGGGAACCTCTACACCATCAACACCAACACGGGGTTGGCCACACTTATCACGAACAACGGCCTGGCTATGTGGGGCATGGGACTGCCTCCCTTGACCCTCAATACTCTTCACAACTTCTCCAAGGGAAGCGCCGGTTCCAATCCTTTTGCCGGCTTGACCATCAACACCGCCGGTAACATCCTCTACGGAAGCACCGGAGCCGGAGGGAGCGGAGCCTGCTCCTACGACGGACTGATAGGGTGCGGCACGCTCTTTAAGCTCAATAAAAAGAATAGCGCCTGGGTCTTCGACCCGCTTTACAGCTTCCAGGGAGGCACCGACGGCGAATTTCCCGCGCGGCCCGTAACCATCGGCCCCAATAGCACTCTCTATGGAGCAACCTTGGGCGGCGGAGAAGGCACCTGTGTCTTCGACGGCGATTCGGGCTGTGGCACCGTTTTCAATGCCGGACCGGGGCCAACACCGCCGACAACCCCACTTCAGAAATTCAACGAGAAAGTACTGTATCGCTTTACAGGTGCGGGTGATGGCGGCATCGCATTTACCACGCTTACTTTCGATGCCGCTGGAAATCTATATGGCACAACCACCTCCGGAGGCGCAAACAATCTGGGCACAGTTTTCAAACTTACGCCCTCCGGCGGCGGCAACTATACAGAGAGCGTGCTGTACAGCTTCGCGGGTGGAAATGACGCAGCCGGCCCCTCTGACGGTTTGATCTTCGACACGGCGGGTAACCTCTACAGCACGACCGCCATCGGCGGCGGCTCGGCGAATTGTTCGGGCGGATGCGGCACGGTTTTCGAGCTGTCACCTTCGGGCTCCGGTTGGACGGAGAAGGTAATCTACAAGTTCCAGGGCCCCAGTGACGGCGAGAACCCGGATGCCGGCGTAGTGATTGATACTGCCGGCAACCTGTATGGCAACACCTACCAGGGAGGGCCCGGCGGCGGTGGAACGGTGTGGGAGCTTTCGCCTTCCGGCAGCAACTGGAACTTTACCCTGCTCTACAGCGTGCCAGTAAGCGGGTACGCGGTTGGCCGCGTGGCCAGGGATTCCAACGGGAACCTGTACCAGGCGTTGCAAGGTGGCGGAACCTATAACACCGGCCAGGTGTTCGAGCTGACACCGTCGAATGGCAATTGGCTCTTTACCGATCTGCACGACTTTACTGGAGGGACCGACGGCGCGAATCCCATTGGCGGAGTAGTGTTGGATTCCAGCGGCAATATCTACGGCACCGCTCTGTTCGGCGGTACCAATAGTAACTGCGGCAGCGGCGGCACCTCTGGCTGCGGCAACGTCTGGGAGATCACTCCCTAGCTGAAATTCCGTGATGTCAACTATGGCCGGCGGGCTATTTGTTCGCCGGCCTTTTCTATCGCTGGCAGGCCTAAATCGCCATCAGAAGTTCGGCCGCTCCAGCGGCGGCTGCGACGCCAGGAAGTCCTGGCGCATCCGCTGGACGTAGCTTTGAAGCAACTCCTGCACCCGCTTGGCATCGGGCGATTTCACAATCAGTCCCACGTGGTGTTTCTTTTCGTCCATTCGCCACACAATCTCCGGGTCGCTGTAAGCTGAAGTGTCGGGATGTTCCTGCCGCGCCAGCGAAACCAGCAGCCCGGCGAGATCTTTTCGCGGAGCCGGCGGCTGGTAAGGCGCTTTGCCTCCGGCGATTTCCACCTTCGCCCATTCCGCCCACATGTTGATGCCGGTTGCGGTTTCTATCAAATCCACAATGTGCGCTCCGCCGACGCGCGCCGAGGTCTCCAGAAAGTACAAATGACCGTCGTCGCGGCCGCGGATGAATTCGCTATGGGAGACTCCGCGCACCATACCAAATGCTTTCATCACCTTCCGGTTCATCTCGATCAGGGGCTGTGCTTCCTCTGAATCCAGCGGCAATGTGCTGGTGGTAAAGATGTCGCCTTCTTGCGAGACGTCCATCGGTGGCCGTCCGTAGCGGCTGGCTATCGAAAACAGCACCTCGCCTTCGTAGAAGATCGAGTCCACGTGATAGATATCGCCCGGCACATACCGCTCCAGAAGATAAAACGACTGCCGGTCGCCCAAGTGCTCCAGCGCCGCCCAGAATTCGTCGACGCCGCGAATTTTCTTGATGCCGATGGAGCCGGCCATCGACCGCGGCTTCAGGACCCACGGCGGCGGCACGCGATCCAGAAATTCGCGCAACTGCGCATGGTTTAGGACGTGGAGGAAGTCGGGCACCAACAATCCTTCGTCACGCGCCTTGGCCCGCATCGCCAGCTTGTCGCGAAAATAACGCGCCGTGGTGTCGCCCATGCCGGGCACACGCAGGTGCTCACGCAAACTCGCAGCCGTTTCCACGTCGAAGTCGTCCAGCGCCACGATGCGGTCGATGGTTTCATTGCGCGCCATATAGCTCACACCCAGCAACGCGTCTTCCAGCTTCCACTGCTTCTGCACGTCTGGCATGTAGAAGATCTCGTCGATGCACTCGCGCGGCCACGCAGCATCCTTCAAGCTGTGAGACGTCAGCAGCAGCGTGCGGCATCCTTGCCGCCGGCACTCGCGGATGAACTCAATGCCTTTGTAGTAGCTGGCCAGGCAAAGCACAGTCAGCTGCCTGTTCGCCGAAGACGGGGATGTGGTTGAGGACATACAGTGCCTCCCGCGGGTAGCGACGCGAGCGAATCCTTGCGCCCTCCGCCGCAACACTATAGCAGGCAGATGCACCTGATAGCGCTCACCCGCCATTCTTCGCGCTTTCGATTTCGCCGGCGACAAGCTGTTTTGAGAGGCTACTTGTTGTTGAAGTAGTAGGTCCAACTTGCGCTGATGTACGACTTCAGCGGAACCCCGACTACCTGCTCAATCGGGACCGCATTGGGCGGATAGGCGAGTACTTCGGTGGTCTGGCCGGTGTATCCCTTGGCAATCAGGAAATTGGCGGCGATCGACATGCGGTTTTGCATGAAAGGCCGCAGCACCGCGCCGCGAAACTCCGTAACCGGCAAGCCGATAAACCCGTCGCCCAGGGGCTTGGCCCGCACGTATTCGTACTCGCCCCGGACCTGCAAGCGCAACGGCAGTTTTGTCAGCGACCCGACCGTATCCCAGATAAAGCGCGGCGCTTCCGGAATGGGTTGACCTGTCTGTGAGTCTCTGGCGTCGGCCTGAGCGTAGGAAAGATATATGTTGCCTACCGAAAAGTTTCGCTGCATCGATACGGAGATCACCTTGTTCAGCGACGGCCCAACGAGCTCCTGCAAGCCGGTGTCGGGATCGATCTTCGCCAGTTCCTGCGAGTTCGACGTTCGCCGCAGCGTCAGGTAGAACTGCGTTTGTTTGATCACCTTGGAAAGCACCAGTTGCTCGGCCCGCGAAGGTGCAAGCAGGGTCGGTATCCCGGTGCCATTGCCGATGCGCGGATCTTCCGTATGGAAGCCAAAGCCATAACTGAAGGCGATGGTTGGCAGGTACCAGGCGTCAGGGGGAAGGATGGTAAAGGTCCCTTTGGGCAGCGTCAGGGTCGCCAGCTTGTCGAAAGAATTCTGGGGATTGATGAAGTCCTGATTGTTCATCCACACTTCTTCCTGGCGGACGCCCAGGTTGTAGTGGAAGTGTTTCTTGATGGGACCATCAACGGAAACAAAAGGCTCGACAAACGATAACGTCAGGTTGTTGCTGGTGGTCAGCTGGTACTGGCCTGCATCGCTGATGTTATAAAGATCCAGATCGTGGGGAGCGTCGCGGCGCAGGTCAACGCCGGCGAGCACGGCGAGCCAGGGACGTACGCTCTGAATATAGGTCGCCTCGCCGCCAAAGACGTTGCGCTTTTCGCTCTGCTGAATCAGGCCATCGCCGAAGTTCGACCGTAGCGTCAAAGCATAGTTGCGGAAGAATCCGGAAAAGGAAAATTGCCGCTGCTCGTCCAGCTTCCAGTTGTCGCTGGCAACCAGCAGGGCGTTGTGAGTGTAGTCGAGTTGCCGGCTGTCGATGGTGTCGCCCGCCACCGGAACCGCGATCGGGATCAGGCCGGGAACGTAGGACGAACCGTAGTATCCGAGGCCAAACAGAGTCAATTGATGGCGTCCGAAGTTGAACTGGCGAAATCCGTTCAGCTTGTATTGCTGGCGATGTTCCAGGCGCTCCAGAAAGCCGTTGCCGAACGAGACTTCCATCGCAATCCACTCGTAAGTGTGCGGCTTCGAAGAGCTCCAGCCGGCCATCATGTCCGCATCACGGTAGTCTCCGGTGAGCTGAAAGAAGCTGAGCATACGCCGCCGGGGAACGTAGTTAGCGGCCAGATCGACGGCATTGTTGCCCTCGCGGACGTTGAAAGCGCCGCCGTCTATGGTGACCGCTTCGATGATCGGAGGGATGAGGACATTGGGATCGGAATATCCGTTGCCATGCGCGTTAGCGGGAAGGTTGTTGGGAAAGAGAAAAGCGCCGATCTGGAAGTACTGGGCAATGGGCTCGCCGTGGTCTCCGGCCACGCCCGGGGCAAAGTATTGCGGCGCCTTGATTCCGCCCGAGGCCGTCTCAATCGGCAGTCCAGGGATCGAGATTGGCGCGCCCGGCCGGCCAGGATTGGCGTCCAGCACCTGATCGTGGATGACGATGGTCTGCGCCGGATCGGGCGTCTCCAACGCGGGGACAGAAGCGACCACGGTCACTTGTTGCTGCGTCGAAACCAGTTGCTGGAATTGTACGGTGATCGGCTGCTGCTGGCCCGAAGCCATGGAGACGCTAGCCACCACCGTAACGTAAGAAGGCTCCTCGGCTGTCACCTGATAGACGCCGGGATCTACCCCGGCCAGCACGAAGTTGCCCTCCGGGTCGGTGACGGTTTCGCCGACCTTGGTCCCGGCCGCATTCAGCAACCGGATCGTTACCCCAGCGACGGATGCGCCTTGAGGGTCGAGAACGCGCCCCCGAATGGTCCCGGTCTCGGCAAGAGCCGACGCGCACAACAGGAATGCGCACATTGCAATTCTCAGCGCCAGGGAAACTGCCGAGATCAACCGAGGTGTTGTGCGCAACTTAAAACACGTGGAACAGCTGCAAGCGGCGCACGTAGTACATTCTGACATTTCGTGCTACCCATTCTACAAACAGACCGCCCTCGCCGGGTCCGCAGGGGTGGTCTAGTGCGAATGATGAGGGTGTGAATTATTCCCGGACCGCCGGGCGGGTCCCAGCGTATAGGCCTGCGGAGAACTCATGACCAGCTTGCCGTGCTGCACGCCCTTTAGTCCGATCAGTCGGCTAGCGAGTTCCTGCACGCGTTTGAGCCGGCCCTTCACTACGACCACTTCGAGGCACATGTCGTGATCGAGATGAGAGTGGACCGTGGAGATGATGAGTTCGTGATACTGATGTTGCAAGGCGGTCAGCTTGTCTGTCAGCAATCGCCAGTGGTGGTCATAGATGAGAGTGACGGTTCCCACAACAAAGCCGTCGCCCGACTCCAGAGTGGCCTCATTCAGCCGGTCGCGAATAAGGTCGCGGAAAGCTTCCGACCGGTTATCGTAACCTTCGTTGCGGAGAAAGCGATCAAATCGTTTCAGGAGATCCGAGTCCAGAGCGACACCGGTGCGAGTCAGTCCCATGGCGCTTACCTTTCGTTTACAGTCCATGGTAATACAAATTTGCAAGTCGTAATACTGCAAGATGCATCCGGCCGTTCCTGTATTCCTGTACTGGGACTCTGTGAAGAGGCGAAGCGGCACGATTCGCGGGCACAGCTAAGCGGCGACAGTAGCTTCTAATGTCAAATTCTGATGTCATATAATGATGTAATCAAATAGCCCATCAACCAGTCTCGGAGGGATGTGTGAGCGGTTGAAACAGGCGGTCTTGAAAACCGCTGTACTCGAAAGGGTACCGGGGGTTCGAATCCCTCTCCCTCCGCCACGTAGTCTCAAGTGCAGAGAAACTCTGCTACGTTGCTCCTGAAATATGCGAAAAAGGCCGGCTTTTCGCGATTTTCGTCTGCCAACTGGACCAGAGAAAAACGCCTCCTAGCCCGCTTCACTCCTGTTACAGCGGTTTTTCTCCGGAGCCTCTATTGGTAGTCCCCTTTCAAGAACCCGCCCTGGCGAATGCTTAGCGATCACAAACCGAACGCAACGCGAAAGCCAACTTGACTTTTGCTTCCACTTAGCACTGCTTTTTCCCAGAAGGGCGTTCCTCGGGACCTCCGATGAAACTTCCTACAACAAAACTTCCCGGGAGTCAGGGGTTGCACTTCTACGAGTAGGGCGTTTCTCGTCAAGTTGACTCCGAACAGCCCAACTTTGCGGATTGGCCGTTATCCAGCAAAGTCGAGGAAAACGAGCAAATTCAATGACGCTGAGTCTTCGGGCGCAAGGGAGGAGCCCTGTTCCCGAGTGCTCAGGCCGAGAGTTGCTGCCTGACACTATGCTGTTAATTATTTCTTAGGCCATCGGTGAAGTTGGTAATGACCGTGACTGGCAGGTTGACCTGCTGCGTGACCCGTTCCATCAGAACTCGTTTGCCGTCGTGAGAGACGCTGTAGAAGGGTAGGGTCAGAATCGTCCACTGCTTCACGATGGTTTGCGGAGCGCCGAATTCCAGCGCGCCGCCAGCCTCCTTGACCGGGACAGCGAGAAGGGACTGGTTGGCGTCGAAATAAAAAAGCTCTTTGCCGTCTGCGCTCCACTGCGGCACTTGTCCACCACTGGATGAGACCTGCCATTTGCCTTGGCCGCCGCCGTAGGCCTGCACATAGACTTCGACTCGACCTGATTCGTTTGAGTTATATGCTAACCATCGGCCATTGGGCGAAAGGGTCGCGTTGGCGCCGTGGTCCAAGACTTTGTGCGGTTTTCGTTCTCCCTCCACGGACACAGCCCATATCCCATCCTCTTTCTGGGTGAAAATATTAGGCGAATAAAACAGGGTCTTGCCATCGCGCGACCAATCTGTGGGAGCAAAAACAATCCCTGCGTCGGGAACCAATAGTTCTTCAGCCCCGGTGCCGTCGGAGCGCCTGCGGTAGATCCCACCGGCAGTCGCGCGTAACGAGCTATAAGCGATCCATTTGCCGTCGGGAGACCAGACGGAAAAGGTATTCCCGGTCGGCCCGAAGGTGAGCCGTGTACGGACGCCACGCGCCAGATCGAGCGACCAAAGATCATTCATGCCGGAATCGATGGTGAGGGAAACGCGATTTCCTTCAGGCGACAGCCGGGCATACTGCAGGTTCTGCAAATTGTCGGCCGCAACCCCCAGTTCTTTTCCGCTGCGGTCCATCCATACGAGTTGAACGCCGCCGGAAGTGCCGCTGCCGAAGACCAGCAGTCCGTTATTGCTGGCCGAAGCGCTGGTGTGCCAGGTCGAAACATCGGTCAACACACCGCTCGAGACGGTTTGCTGCTCGCCTCTCAACTCACCCTTCGCCGGGTCGAAGCGCTGCGCTATCAACTGAGGGCCGCGGCTGAATAGAAGGAACCCTGCGGCATAGATCGCGTTGGTCTGAGAGTGAAGGAGCAGACGGTTCTCGCGCCCATCGAGCGATGCATAATAGACAGCGTTGTTGGACAGCTTGGATGGGTCGTGATGCATGGCAAAATAGAGAAAGTGATTGCCATCAGGAAGAAAAAACGGCCAGCGCTGTGAGGAGTGCAACGAGGTATCCAGTTTGAGGATCGGCTTTGCCGGGCCTCCAGTCGCGCTGATCTGCAACAATCCAGAGATGGGCGAGGGTGAGAATACGATCGTGCCATCAGGAGCCCAGGCGCCGCCGCGCCCCAGTTGCGCATCACAAAGCGTCTGCGCCGTGCTGCCCGTAAGCTCGATGGTCCTCAGGTTGCCATTGGCAAAAAACCCCAGCGAACGACTGTCTGGCGACCAGAACGGAAAGATGGCATCGCTCGTGTCGGGCAGGGAGCGCGCATCGGCGCCATTCATGGAGCGTACCCACAGGGAGGTTTTACCGTCGGCACCGATCGCGGTAAAGGCGACATACCCGCCGTCGGGCGAAAGTACAGGCGGCCCGGCGAGGTCGGAGGTCAGCCGAAAGTGCGTGTCTGGCGGAGGATTAATGACCGCACGAATGCTGGGGCCTGACGGTGCAGAGCGGTGAAGCAGAAATCCCGCAAGTATGCCAACAACAATTGCGGTGGCGGCTATGAACCACGAAACTCGGCTCCGCGCAGGGGTGCGAGACGATTTGGCATCGCTCAGCGTGGTGCGAAGCGACGCCATCCAGCGCAACTCCATGGCGACGTCGTGCGCCGACTGCGTGCGCTCGGCGGGATCTTTGACCAGGCATCCCCGAACCACTAGATCGAGCATGGGCGGAGCGAGCGGCTGGTTAGAGCCAATGGGCTCGGGATCTTTCTCCAGAATGGCGGTGAATACGCTCAGTTGCGATTTGCCGTCGAAGGCGCGTCGCCCGGTAACCATTTCGTAGAGCACGCAGCCGAAACTGAACAGGTCACTGCGCGCATCCCCTTCCGCTCCCTGCAAAACTTCCGGAGCAATGTACTGAAACGTGCCGACGATGGAACCTTTCTGCGTAAGGGGCGTGGCAGCCTTCGTGAGCGAAGGAATATTCATCGTCGGCGTGGAAGGCGTAAACGAGGCGATTGCCTGCGACACGACCGACAACTTTGGTTTTGCCAGCCCGAAATCCATCAGCTTGGCGCCGGCCTTGGTCAGCATAATGTTAGCTGGCTTCAGATCACGATGGACAATGCCTTGCTGATGCGCCTTTTGAAGGGCGTCTGCTATTTCTGTCCCAATCTTCAAGACCTGGTCCAGCGGCACTGGCCCTTTCTCCAGTCGCTCGGCGAGCGTCTGGCCCTCGAGATATTCCATAACCAAGAAGTCGGTCCCATCCTGCGAGCCAATGTCGTGAAGCGTGCAAATATGCGCGTGTTGCAGCGTCGAAATGGCCTTCGCCTCCCGCTCCATGCGTTGTTTCGATTCGGCGTCGGAGGCAAGATGCGAAGGCAGAACTTTGATGGCTACGGTCCGGTCGAGCCGTGTGTCTTTCGCGCGATACACTTCGCCCATGCCGCCCGCACCTAGCGGAGACAATATTTCGTAAGGACCAAGTTTCGTGCCAGAGGTAAGGGTCATCGGTGCGCGCCATTATAGCCTGCGCAGCAAGGGCGAAAGAATGCGAAAGAAGGTTTCGCGCTTTGCGCCGCCCCAACTTCCAAATTTTCGGCGATTCAGAAACAAATCCACTTGAACATATAGTCGCCTACGCTTCCTTGTGCCCAGCCCTCGGGACGCGTTTAGGCAAGAGAGCGGAACGGGCGTTTTCCGTCCAAGTGGCAGTGCCAATGCGGTTGCCGGATGCTGCCCGACTTCCCGGGAGTAATCTCCCGCAAGCCGGTTTCGGGCCAATGTGGCATGCGAATGCTGCTCGGAGCATTATGTCCGGTTCAAATTAGGTTACATGATGGCTGTTTGCGACCGTAATCCCACACACCCGACATTACAATCGTCGCCGGTCTGCACGTGGCACGCTCGCTTTTTTCACTCATGGTTCGGAGCCTCCTGCGGTTGCGGTTGGCAAAGTCGGAAGGTGTCGACCGTAGCCCTAAGCAGAAATGGAAAACCTCCGGCTCTCGCCGGAGGCACAAGGTTTAACCGGACAGACAGATCCAACTACTGCGCCAGATAGCGCGAGACCGCGAAGTTATTCAGGTAAGAGCCTGCTTGTTTGGCGTCTCCCGTGTTCCCGGCAGCCACGATCTTGCCGTCGCTCTGTATAGCAAGTGCGCTAACAAATGACAGTGGGTCCTGGCTCAGGGTTGTGATCACCGTACCGTTGGACCCAAACGCGGTGTCCAGGTGGCCGGTGGTCGTGTAGCGGGCCAATACAAACGACGACGAACTGAACTGCTGGTTGCCAATGCCCGCCTGTCCCGCCACCACAATCTCGCCATTGGATTGGATGGCAACCGCGAAGGCCGCGCCAGCGGGGAACGAGTTTCCAAACCCGGTAATGACCCCGCCCCCAGTACCGATGCCACCCCCAGGGTTGAAGGTAGTGTCAACGCTTCCATTCGCGTTGTAGCGAACCACTCCGAAACCCGTCTGAAGGCTTGCAAAGGTTAAGCCGCCGCTCACGATTGTCATCAGCGCGCTAGGGATGGTCCCCGCTACAATGATCTTGCCATTGCTTTGAATCGCCACGGCGGCCGCCGACGCCACGCAAGCGGCTTGTCCGGAGATGCCGAAAGTCGTATCCAGGCTGCCGTTGGTGTTGTAGCGCGCAATCGCACCCGCTTCCTGGGTTGGCAGATAGGGTGACCCGAAGAGTTCGGTCGGCGGCGCGACACCTGTGGTTACCAGGATCTTGCCATCCGATTGCACTGCGATTGCGCTCGCAATCACGGAGTTCAAAGCAGCGATGCCGCTGCCGCCGCTGCCGAAGGTGGTATCCAGTTGGCCGGTGCTGGTATAGCGCCCGATAAGGCCGGCGCCGGTCACCAGAATTTTGCCGTCGGCTTGCAAGGCCATAACACTGAGTATGCCTGGCCCGGAGCCGAGTGATTTCGAGACAGCAAATCCGCCGCTGCCAAAAGTTGTGTCTACACTGCCGTCGCTGTTGAACCGGCCAACCGAACCTCCGAAGAATCCAGACGCGTACGCCAGAATCTTGCCGTCGGGCTGTATAACTACGGCCATGACGGGGCCGTCAGCGCCAAAGGTGTTGTTCACGATGCCGCCTGAGCCGAAGCTGGAGTCGAGCGTCCCATTGGTGTTGAGTCGCGCCAGCGCGGCGCCCCCCGGGTTCGATCCGCCGAGGACGATCTTGCCTTCGCTCTGAATCGCCGCTGCAGTGACTATCGTCGCATCGTACTGCGTGTAGTTGGTAGTAAAGATTCCGCCTGTCCCAAATGTCGAATCAAGTTGGCCCGCTTGGGCCCAGGCAAAAGTTGACGAGGCGATGACGACAACAGCCGCGAGAAATGCAAGCCGTTGGACTGTGCTGAAGCTACGCTGTGCGCTCCTCTTCGTCGAAGGCGAGAATTGGTTCTTAGCAAGCAATGGTTTCATACACGTTCTCCTCATCTGTCGCGTGAAGTCTCCGCCGGTCGGCAAGAGTGGTGGTGCTACCGAACTCTTCCCAGACCATGTCATGCGACACTGAAGAGTAGAAGTCCTGGCATCCGAGCGTTTGTCAACAATGCGTAACTTTTTCGTCAAGCCTTGGATTCAAGAACCGCGTTTGGTGACCCGGAACTGCTCGCCTTTGGCAAGCCATCGCTGACGACCCGGGCCAGAAGTCTTCTTCTGGGAGATGTGGACGGATTAGTAACGGGAAACGCCCCAAGGTCTAGAACTGCCATTGAGCATTTCGCGGCGGAAATCCACTTGAGCGTATAGTCGGCGTTCCGCCCTTGTGGCCGCGACGTGGTGGAGTTCTTCAACAGCACGGATTGGGCGTTTCTCGTCAAGTTGATGCGCCAACTTCCCGGGGCAATCTCCAGCACGCGGTCCGTGAACAACTTTTCCCCTCGGCTTCCGCGAAGCCGCCTTCCGAGCCAGGCGGTCGAGAGTGAGAGAACTCGTCGATCGAGCTAACGTGAAATCCAGCGGCACTGCGGAATGCTCAGGGGTGACTCAGAGGTTTGTCCCAGCCTGTGACTAGTGTGAGAGGAGATGAATTCGCCGGCAATGAGTTCACGAGCACGCGACCATCGGGCGAGACGTCATACTGAAACCAGCCGAATATCGTGACCTCAATACGGGTCTGGAAAAAGAGTTGCGGTGGGCTGGCGAAAATTCTCGAAGGGTCGAAATCAACGACCATCAACTTTCGGTCGGGTTGAACAAAGAAAAGCCTTCTGCCGTCATGGCTCCAGCGTGGCTGCGCCGATCCCGGCACGTTGGATACCTGGAGGTGTGCTCCAGTACCGGGAAACCTCTGAACGACAATCTGACGTGTGGGAAGTTCGATGTAGGCAACCCACTTGCCGTCTGGCGAGAATTGCGGTTCCGCACCGAATCTTAAGACTTGCGTGGATTTGCGGTCCGAGAAAGAGTAAACGTCTAGGCTCGGAAATGGCTCCCCTCCGTCAACGCTCATGTAGATCAAGCGTCCGTCTACCGACCAGTCGCAAGGAATAACGTTGGTACCCTTCACCAGCAGCTGGGGCGGCCCGGAGCCGTCAGCAGCAACCTCCCTGATGTTCAAGGAAGCGTCACGAAAGGCAATCGATCTCCCATCAGGCGACCACACGGGGTTGCTCTCGTTCCCACCTTCGGTGAGTCGGGTGCTGATTCCGCGTCTGAGGTCGTAGACACGAATAAAATGTCTGCCGTTGTGTTCATCATCCGAATAGACCGCCAAGGACCCGCCGTCAGGTGAAAACTGCGGTCCCGAGTAACCAATTTCAGGAAGTTGGCCGAGTTCCTTTCCTACAGCGTCATACCAGACGAGACGCGACGGCGCATCGGCCGCAGATTGAAAAATCAGCTTGCCATCCTGAGAGACGGAAAAACCAGACTGCCAGAAGTCGAAGAACCTATCCACTTCGGGTTGCGTCACCGGTACACCGGGTCCTGTCGTCTGGAGTCGGCTGCTGTTGAATGGTTGGGCAATGATCGTGCGATCGCGGACATAAAGCAGATGGCCCGAGGCGAAAAAGACGTTGCCAATAATGTCAGGCGAGACGAGCCTCGGCGTGTCGCTGTCCAGTGAAGCGACGTACAGACCATTGTGCTGGGCATCCGAGGAACCTCTCCAGTTCACTACATAAAGGAAGTGCTTCCCATCGGGAAGGAATAAAGGCCAATGATGAGATTCGCCGCTACTAGTCTGCGAAACCTTAGTAACAAGCTCGGGTGTTCCGCCGGCGGCGGAGACGCGGTATAGAGGACCGGTAATGCCAGGAGCGAACACAATCACACCGTCCTGGTTCCAAGTGCCTCCAAACCCGGCCCCACCGTCACAGATGCTTTGAACTGCAGAGTTCACGAGATCGATGGTTTTGAGGCGGCCTTGCGCGAAGAAGCCAACGTGGAGGCTATCAGGTGACCAGAACGGGAATGCTGCTCCCTCAGTTCCTGTGAGTTGTTGCGAGTTAGGGGACGAGAGTCCCCTGACCCAAAGAGCCGTTTTGCCATCCGAACCGAGGGTCACAAAGGCCAGACGGCTGCCGTCGGGTGCAATGGCAAAATTGTAAGGCAAGAAAGATGACCCCGCGGGGGGCAACAAAGAGGAACGCACCATCCCCGCGTGTTGCTCCGTTCGCCCCAAGAAAGCAATGGCTAAGGCAACGCATGCCAAGAGAAAAACTGATGCTACTACCCATCCCAAATGCTTGCGGAAGTCGTCCTTACGAACTACTTGGGCCGGCACTCCTGAACCCGAATCAGCTTCCCCGATCCACTCCAACTCCGCCTTAAGGTCCCGTGCAGATTGCCAGCGGTCCCCTGCGTCCTTAGCCAGACAGCGCTGCAACGCCCGGTCCAGGGCCCGAGGCGCGATATCGGTAATCGAAGGCGCGGGACGTTCCATGATGGCCGCAATGACACTAGCGGGAGATGAGCCGTCAAAGGCACGCTTGCCGGTCAACATTTCGTAGAAGACCAGGCCAAAAGAGAAGATGTCGCTGCGCGCGTCGATTTCCCGAGTGCTGCCCTGCAACTGCTCGGGCGACATGTAGTAGAGCGTGCCCACAATCTCGTTGTTGCCGGTGAGTGTCATGTTGAACGTAGCATCGACGGGCGAAGCAGTGGCCCGCGCCGTCTTGGCTAGGCCGAAGTCCAGCAGCTTGATCCCGGTCTTGGTGAGCAGAATATTGTCGGGCTTCAGGTCACGATGCGTGATGGCCTTCTTGTGGGCGGCGTCCAGCGCATCGCAAATCTGGGTAGCGTACTTCAGCGCCTGATCGACCGGCATCGGCCCTTTAAGAGGCTTGCCCTCGATGTACTCCATGACCAGGTAATTCGGCCCGACATCATATAAAGTGCAGATGTTGGAATGGTTCAACGCTGCAACCGCTCGCGCTTCGCGCTCGAAGCGTTCGCTAAATTCCATCTTGGAAATTTTCAGGGCGACCACGCGTTCCAGGCGGGTATCTTTTGCCTTGTATACCTCGCCCATGCCACCCGAGCCTATGAGCGCAACGATCTCATAAGGCCCCAACCGGGTTCCGGGAGCGAGGAGCATGGAGTGTCTAAAGATTCTACCCTGCGGGAGCGTTGTACGAGAAAAAGGGAATGGCTCAACTGTCAATCCGGGAATAATTCCGCCCACGAAGCCTGGGAGGTGTGCTCGTTGCGCCGATCACTCCAGAGGCACGCCGTCCACGGAGACCACCTGAGCGAGAAGTCGGCAACCCGCCGACTGAGAGCGGACGACACACCGTAAGTCACAAGAAAGGGTAGGACGTTTCCCGTCAAAGTGATCGAGGACGAAGGTAAAGAATGCGCGCCGTATAGCGGGCACTTTCAAGCGGGCGGCGCGCCGTCCGCGAGCGCGTCACAAACAGATTGGCTCCGATTTCGACGCTCTCACTTCCGTCTCACAAAAGGTCCTGTGTGCAACACGAAGGGGAATTATCATGAGGTTATCCATGGTCACTAGATCTGGGCTCAGAACGCGGATGATCGCGCGGGGAGAAACCGCCCTACGCGCGTCGACGCAGAAACCGGGAGTAGGCACACGATGAACATCCTGTTGTGGGTCTTGCAGGTCCTCGCCGCGCTCCTGTACGGGGCGTCGGGCGTCATGAAGGTCTTCATGTTCGACAGGGTAAGCGAGGGGGTCCCCTCCTTTGGTGCGTTGCCGCGGGAAGCCTGGAAGGCCCTTGGCATCCTCGAACTCGCCTGCACGGTCGGGCTGATCGTCCCCGCCGCCCTCCACTGGCAGCCGGCGCTCACCGTGGTGGCCGCCGCGTTCCTGACGATCGAGAGCCTAGTGTTCGTCTGGGTGCACGCCAAGTACCGCGAGATCACGCCCGTCATCTTAAGTGGCGTACTGGGTCTCCTCATGGCGTTCATCGTGTACGGCCGGATGGTCCTGAAGCCGATCTTCTGAACGGCGGGCCGTCTCACAAAGGGTAAAATTTGACCGAATGAGGGCTGACGGAGGGAACTCCTTACTCACGAGTCAGCGGCTTCCGTACTGCAAAGAAATGAACGTCAGTTTCGGAAGTGATTTGGAACCCGTATCGCTGATAAAGCGAGGCGACAGGATTCCATTTCAGGTACTCCAGCGTTACAGGAAGTCCGGCTTCGTCAGCCCGGTTAAGCACGCCGGCAAGAATCTCTGACCCCAATCCTTTGCCCTGATATTCCGGCAGCAAATAGAATTCGCCGAAGCGTATAAAGTCAGATCCTTCCTGGATCGAGACGGTTCCAATGGGCGTATTTTCAAGCAGAATGATAAACCAAGGCTTTTCGCCCCATCTCTGTTTATGAAGATCAAGCTGAAACTCCTCACTCCAACCCCATCTCGATCTTATGTATGGTCCAAGCGCCTGTCTCTTTGCTTCGAAGGCAAACGACATGTCGCATTCTGTGACCTGACGCAAAGCGACTCGCATATTTCTGACCTCTCGTTGTGGAGGCTTGTGCCCATCCTTCATAGCGATCCAAGGAAAAGACTATAGACCCGCCGTGTTTCACAAAGGGTAACTTTTGCGACGCCCCGTGAGGCCAATGAAATGAGCCCTTTCAGGGTCTCATAACTCGGTCTCAAAATCGAATGCACGTCGTCGAGTTGAGCCAAGGGTTTGATCCGCGGGGCTGAGCAGGCTGCACGGTCGCCGCCCCGCGGAAAAATCTCAAATCTCAGTCCCAAAAACTCAGCCTACGATTTCGGCTCTCATGTGGTATTCGGCCGTGAACACGCGGAGCGCCCGGAGTTAAATCCGCCGTAACCGCGACCGTTCACCAACCAAAAGGATGTATAGTCGGCTACGCTTCCTTGTGTCCAGCCCCTCGGGACGCGTTTAGGCAAGAGAGCGGAACGGGCGTTTTACGTCCAAGTGGCGATGCCAATGCCGGATCCTTCTCGGGAGTAATCTCCCACATGCCGGTTTGGGGCCAACTTCGTTCTGGCAGACCACAGATACACAACCATTGGTGTGCCTTCCGCGGTCTTCTTTTCTCGACGACAAACAGCTAATTTACGGTAGTTAAAGCAAAACTGCTCCGTTCTGGGCCTTTCGCGCCAGACCATCTGCTCGACTAGTCTGATGAGGAGAGTGCGAGAGATTCTGCTTGTCGGTCCTGCAGTGCGACTGCTCGCTGCGCCAAAAGGTCACTGACAAATGCCAATCGCAAGTTGATAATTTCCTTTGTTTGCCCAGAGATCCTCCTCGCCGGCGAGGATATAGGAGTGTCCTTATGCCATTAAGCGATATGCAGCTTGTAGGTCTCTTGCAGTTGCTCATTGAGCAGGAGAGAAATCTCTTGCTAGTGCGCGCGCATGTGATAGCGCTGGAGGAAGCCCTTATTCAGGTTGTAGGCGGCGACCTTCAGCAGAGGCTTGCCGAAAATACAAAGCAGATAATCGCCTCCACCAATTTCGATCCGTCACGCGAAACGATCAGCGTGCTTGATCAAACGATTGCACAACTACTGCCCGCTGCTGGCGAGAAGAATTGAACGGCAATCGATGCTGGGCCAGGGCGGCTCCCTTCGACGCGGGCCAGAAGTCGGGTTGGAGGAAGGTTCATTTGGCCGTGTTGTTTGAATGTTCAAACCGCCGACTGAGAGCGGACGACACGTCGTAAGTCACAAGAAAGGGTAGGGCGTTATACGGCCAGATGAAAGGAAGGCATTCGTAAACACTGGCCGACTTGCCGTTACTAATCCGTGGATCTCGTTTCGACTACTTCCGTGTAGCCGACAAGACGCCCAAAATTGTCGCGTCATCTCCAACGTGCAGCTCAGGCTATAATTGCGCGAACTCATGGCTCTAACCTCTGGCACGAGACTTGGCCCCTACGAACTTGCCGCCTCCATTGGTGCGGGCGGCATGGGCGAAGTGTATCGCGCGCATGATGCGCGGCTGGGCCGCGATGTAGCGGTCAAAATCATTTCGGCGTCATTCGCCCAGGACGCCGGCCGTGTGCACCGCTTCGAGCAGGAGGCCCGTGCTGCCGCGGCGTTGAGTCATCCCAACATCCTCGCCGTATACGACATCGGAACGCTTGAGGGCAGCCCGTATATCGTCAGCGAATTGCTCGAGGGCTCGACGCTTCGCGATCGCCTGCGCGAAGGTCCGCTGCCGATGCGCAAAGTGGTTGACTACGCGCTGCAGATCGCGCGCGGACTGGCGGCGGCCCACGACCGCGGCATCGTGCATCGCGACCTCAAGCCCGACAACGTCTTCATCACGAACGACGGACGGGCAAAAATTCTGGACTTCGGTCTGGCGAAGTTGACGCGACAAGAAACCGGCGTCGAGGACCTGACGCGCACCATCCAGAGCGAGCCTGGCTTGATTCTGGGCACGGTCGGTTACATGTCGCCCGAGCAGGTACGCGGCAAAGACGCCGACCCACGCTCCGATCTGTTCAGCTTCGGCGCGGTGCTGTATGAGATGGTTTCCGGCTTGCGCGCTTTCAAAGGCGATTCGTCGGCTGACTTTCTCAGCGCGATTCTCAAAGAGGAGCCGCCGGACCTAGTCGAGATCAACGCCAGCGTCTCGCCGGCGCTGGATCGCATCGTGCGGCACTGCCTGGAGAAGAATCCTGCCGAGCGCTTCCAGTTCGGCCACGATCTGGCCTTCGATCTTGACCTGAACATCAGCAGAAGCTCGAAAGAGCTGCCGCTTCGGCGCCGCCGCCGAAAACTCGCGTCTGGCTTGGCCGGCAGTGATCGCCTTGCTGCTGGTGGCAACGGGTGACGCCATTCCTCGCAGGTCACGTGCGCGCGCAACGGTGACGCCGAATTTCACCACACATATCGCAGCGGCACGATTTACGGCGCTCGATTTACCAAGGACGGGAACTCGATCCTGTATTCGGCGGCGTGGGAGGCCAGTCCGATTGAGCTTTACACCTCCCGCTCCGATAGCGTAAGCGCTCGCTGGCGCCGAAGGCGTTGGTAGCCGCAATTTCTTCCAAAAACCAACTGCGCGGTTTTAGGCTCGAACCGCAAGTAACTTTCCGCCGGCAGTGTCCCGATAGCTGAAGGTACGCGTGGCCCTGCTTCCCCGTGGGAAGGGCGGCGCTCCCCGTCCCGTGCCTGCAGCATCCGTGAACTATGCCGATTGGACGCCGGATGGTTCCCAACTCGCCGTGGATCCGGACGGCGGAAGATACCACATTAAGCAGAAACATATTGCAGTTTCCTGTCGACACCACCATCTATACTCCGCCGCGTGGCTGGATCAGTCATGTGCGCTTCTCGCCCGACGGAAAGTACAGTCTCGCCTTTCAGGAGCATGTTCCCGCCGGGGATGATGGAAAGCTGATCGTCGTCGACCATAGCGGAAAGAAGATTGCCGAATCCCCGCACTACGACTCCATCAACAGTCTCGCCTGGGCGTCGAATGAGGAGGTCTGGTTTACGGGCAGTCCAGGAGCCGATAGTCGCAGTTTGCGGGCTATGAATCTGCGAGGGCAAGTTCGCGACATTTACCGCGCGCCTGAGGATTTGACGATCTATGACGTCGCCGCCGACGGCCGCGGGCTGCTTACCGGCGACAGTAGCCGGCTGTTACTGATTGGTGGACAGGCTGGTTCGCCGGACAAAGATCTTACATGGCTGGGGTGGTCGCTCGCAGCCGCCATTTCCGACGACGGGTCAACTGTCTTGTTCAGCGAAAGCGGGCCAGCAGTCGGCGGTAATGCGGCAGTGTACATCCGCAAGCTTGATAGCGGCAGTCCCGCGGTCCAACTTGGCGGCGGATTACCAACCGCCATCTCGTCCGATGGCAATTGGGTGGCGACGCTGGACTTTAACGTACCGCCCAATATCGTCCTGCTGCCGACAGGTGTGGGCAAGCCGGTGCAGCTTACCTCGAATGGCTGGGAATACAACCGCATCATGCATTGGATGCCGGACAGCAGCGGGCTTCTGGTGAACGCTGTACAGCCGGGCCACAAAGCGAGGGTTTATCTGATCGACGTCAAGACCAGGCAGATTCAGCCCGTGTTGCCGGAAGGCGTCCGCGGCGGCACGCCTTCACCTGATGGCAAGTTGTTGCTCGGCAGCGACGGCAACGCAAGAAAGATCTACAACCTGAAGGGCGAAGTGGTTACAACACTGGCGCAGGTGGGCCAAGGCGGTGCTGCGCCCTTGCAGCTGACCTTGGGGGACGTGGTTGACCGGTGGACGGTAGACGGCAAATCCCTCTTCGTATGGAACTACGCGGGTGTGCCTCGGCTTGATCGTCTGGAGATTGCCACCGGCAAGCGCGTCCCCGTATACTCCGTCGTCTTGCCCAATACCAGCGGCATTGTCACCTTCACCTTCTGCCGCACTAGCAAGGATGGCAAGGCTCACGTCTGTTCCGCCAGTCGCTTGCTGAACGACCTGTTCGTGGTGAATGGACTTCGCTAGGGATCTGAAGCGAGAAAACTTCGGACCTTAAACGCGGCACTGCAATTGCTCGCGGCCATTGCCTCATTTCATGGCGTCCGGCACAGGCCTCAAGACGGATGTGCGATTCGGCCGAGAAGTCCGCTTGTCGGAAGTTTCACCGGATAGGTAACGACAAACACCCCAGGGTCCGGGAGTCCACTTTGACGGTTAGTCGCCAAACCGTTGAATTGCCACGTGCATGCAAACTCCCGAGATACCGCTTCGAGGAAGTTGGCCGGATTAACACGGTGGAGTCGGTTTGGGAGAGTAACGCAGGGCGCCCCGATTCTGCGAAGTCAGTTGGAAAGGTGGGAGGCAACTACGCAAAGAAAACGCAGAAATCTGCGTTTTTGAGGCGAGAGCTACCGGATACTCTTTCCGCACTTCGGACTGTCCGGTTGGGAGGCAGTCAGTCTGCGAACCATTCCCAGAGTCGAATCGTATCGAGCGCAGCCATTGGTGCCCGATGATCGCCAAGTGTTCGCCGATGGATCCGTCACGAAACCGGACCTACTCGCTCTCTGGGCCAAGTCTACTTCGTTTCTCCAGCGCCCTCGTATCCGGCTGGAGATTCCTGTAAGTCGCTAACACACGGGATCTTAAGGGTATAACCCAAAAGGGTATCTGAAGTTCGAATTCTGCTCCCTCCGCCACGTAGTCTCAACTGCAGAGAAACTTCACTCCATTGCTCCTGAAAATATGCGGAAAAGGCCGGCTTTTCGCGATGTTTCTTACTCCAATCGGACGAGAGAAAATTGGGCTCTGAGCCGCTTCGCTCCTGTTTCAGCGGTTTTTCTCCGGAGCCTCTATTGGTAGTCCCCTTTCAAGAACCGGCTCTGGCGAATGCCTAGCGATCACAAACCGAACACAGCGCGAAAGCCGACTTGACTTTTGCTTCCACTCAGCACTGCTTTTTCCCAGAAGGGCGCTCCTCGGGACCGTCAGCCGGCCCCATCGACCGGCAGTGTCATGCCGTGGACCTAGTCGCGGAGGATGCGAGAAAAAAGGTTAAGGCCACCGGAGCGAGACGGCGGCTGTTCCTGACGCTGTGCGGCTTCTCGCCGAAACGTCATAATCCTGTTATCGAGAAGTTGGATGCCCGAGAGTGAGCCGTTTGCTGCCAGGCTTGGGGCTTTTATTCCGATGGCTTCTGCCTGTGGCCGGAGCATGGGGATCAGCGCCGGAGGGAGAGGGCGCATGTCCTACTCGCCGCGCATCGGAAGTTGCCACCAGGACTTTCAGCCCGGTATGGCGAAGGGTAAGATTGGGCGCTAACCAGAAAGAATTGCCGGGTTGCGGGACATTGCTCGCAACGTTTCAGTCGATAGGGCTAAATAAGCCGTTTGTTTCTCTAAGCTATTTGTCTTTGAACTTTGGCATGAAGAATGCCCTTACACCATATGAGCGGAAGGGTGCTAAAACGTTGAACTCAGACCTAGTGGTGCCCATGTGTCCTGTCTGCGGTGGTGACCGAACGTCGGTGGCGCATACGAATAGAGGAGAACTTTACTGCGTTGACTGCAACCGCATTCACCTCGTTCTTGAACCGCACTGACGAGGAGAGTTGGCGTCTAAGCCCGTGGATGATCTTCCTGAAGAGGGGCCCGTAGCGCGGGCTGCGTGACCGTCGCCTCCGAAAGCCGCTTGAAGTTACATGCATCGTAGCATGTGCTCAAGCTGCGGAAGCAATGTCGCAACGGGAAAGCAATGCGGAAGACCGTTCCCGGAGCCCCGCTTCCGTAACGGTTTGAGTGTCAAGGACGATATGACCTTTCCGTTTCGACCGCCACAACCGTTTCGACTTGTTTCTCGATACCTGGGTCAATGTGTTTTCTGTTGATCGGCCGACATTTGAAAGATTAACCGCGTGTCGAACTTCATTGTCATCTATCGCTTCATTTGCCCCCGCTGCAATCGCCTAACTGTTGGACGGCGCATATGTCAGGCGACAGCCGCGCATGAAGCATCGCAGCAACTCTCTCGAGAACCAATAGCCTGTGACAACTGCTCTTTCCCCGAGACAGCGGAATCTACCGCATATACCCTTGTATGGGAAGCACAACTCATAGATTCCCCTCCTTTGGAGGAGATGCCTTTACCGTAATTCGTTCTTCTCCAGTATGGACAGGGGCTTGGCGCCCTTCAATCAGCTTTGCAAACTTTTCTGATGCCACCTGGTTTGCTCCGTCTGCTGCCGCCTCTAAAAGTTTGCGGCGTTTATCTTCTTCCTCTGTTTCTTCTCTTGCGATAACCTTGCCATCCCCGGTTACTGGGACGACAGAACCATGTGGAATCAGGCTGTGCGCTTCTTCGCCGTATTCAGGGTCATTAAATGCTTTTGACAGCGACAGCGCCGATAGCGATTGCTGATAATTATGGCGCATCTGCCTTGTGGCCTCAGAAAACTCATGCAATTGCTTGTTGAAATCAGCCGACGGAAGCGCTGAATCCCCGCAGGCAATGAGCAGACTATTGGACGCAGCTCCGAACAGCGTAATAGTTTCTACCAGCGTCCGGACGGTTTTCGGATGCTGCATCTGGATGGCACTCCCGCGAACTGTTACGACGGAATACGGCAGGTCTACACAGCTGGATGTAGACTTTCCCAAGTCCAGAATTCTCAGACCAAGCAATACAGCCTGACTGAGCGGAATTGTTGGCGAGTACATCTGCGACGCCGCCTGTTGATAGAGGTAATCGCTAAGCCCGACCAAGTGGAAGGTATCGATGCGAACTAGTTTCGACCCGGCACTGCGCCATAACTCGAATGCTTGCTGCTCATGGGAGCGGGAAGCGACGATTAATCTCATTTGTCGCCCGGCTGTCCACGTCTTCTCCTCCCGCATGAAGCGTAGAATTTCTGCCTGCATGAACTGCTTGAATTCCTTCAACGTACTACCGGAGAAATTGGCTAACGCATCTTTGAACTGATCCATGAAGGCATCTATTAGTTCGCCGTCGCCGCTGCCAGCAACAGCTATATCGAACTTACCTATTGTTTCTGGTTTGACTTTCTGAACTGAATGTTTCCACTGCTCGCGCTTTGTTCTGACCGTTTCCTGCGAATCAACAGCGATAACGGCGCCATCGGGAGAGCGCAAGGCAGCGATCAGAGTCATACATTCTGCTCCAGGGAAGGGGCCTTCATCGGCCGCCTCCGTGTTGGCCATCTTACGCTTTTCCGTCGCGAAGTAAGTAATTGTGCTCCAAAGATGTACCGATCATCTAGGCTGTCGATGATCCTGAGCCGCCTGGAATTCTCGGAAGCCCTGCTTGGCGTTGACTCGACGTTTGATGGCTCGATGATCCTGTTCGAGAATGTCATTCAAGTACTGCACAGGTCGGTGTCGACAGCGGGCGCGCAGCCTCCCTTTCTTCTTAGTGTCAGGGATCGCGGAGCTGTAAATCGGTGCTAGGTCAGTGTCGATCACTGGAGGTTGGGGATGGGATCGATCGCTGAGTGCCTTGCGAAACAGCCGCTTGGCAGCATCGGCGTCGCGAAACGCTGACAGCAGGGAATCGACGGTGGCTCCCCTGAAATCGATGGCCCGGTACAAGTAGCACGAGCGACCCTTCACATCAGGCCAGCCTTTTCCTTTGGGACTAGGTGCTGCTGGTCTGTTGCACTCCCGGCAGCCGCAAGGAAGGTGTGCCCGGCTGCACAGCCATCCGCTTTCGCGCCCGGCTCTATGGCCTACAGCACGGGACGCCAGCTTCATGGAGCCTGATCCTGCGTTGATCGGGCCGCACGGCAAAGGGCATAACGCCTGCCGCGTTTTTCCAGAATCCAGAAAATCGAGGGCCAACAGATCACGAATGGTGAACGGCACGGCAAGATTTTGCGTTCACTATCTACGGCGCGAAGTAACCGGAGATGTCCAGGATCAGTTGCGTCAGCGCAGCAGCGTAGGCGTCGATTGACCCGTTGTTCGTCGGCACAACCGCCATGTTAGAGGTGATGAAGCCATCGTAGGCGTTGAGCGTCGACACTGCCGGCTGCTGGTCTCCATCAGGCCATAAGGTCAGGTAAGGCATGGAGCCTGGCGGCACCACGGTCGCGTTGAAAATGTACGCCTCTGCGCTGCTAGGTGGAGCACAGGCGCTGCCCGTGACATTCACCGTAAGCTCACCGCTGAACGGTTGACCATTGCCGATATTGCGCGTATCGAGCACTCGACAAGGCGTCGCCGGATACAGCGACAGCCCCCCTGTTGCAGGCGTAGCGAAGTACCCATTGACGTCAAGTAATAGGTCGGTGTTGTTGTTGTGGGCGTAAAACGCTGTTTCTTGCTGACTCCCCGCCGGTACGATAGCCGCATTCGCTACGACCGTACCGGTATTGTTGTTGAGTGTGGAGACGGTCGGTTGCGATTCACCGGCGGGCCATACCGTTAAGTAGTCCAGCGCCCCATAGGTGGGCACAATGGTGACGTTAAACGAATAGGCCACCGCGTTGGTGGGAACGGCGCAATTCCCCGGTATCGAATAATCGCGTTCCACCCCGGCCTGGAGCGATCCGCCATTCTGGCCATTGCGGGTGTCTACTATGCGACAGGGCGTCAGAGGATAGAACTGATAGGTCCCGGTGCCCGGCGGCGCGAAGTAGGCGTCAACGTCGAGGAGGAGATCAGTGGTGTCGCTGGCGTACACGCTGACCGCCCCGTAGGTTCCCGCTGGCACAATTGCTGCGTTAGCTTTGATTCGGCCATCGGGCGAATTCATGGTGGAGACCACTGGTTGGTTTTCGCCCGTGGGCCAGATGGTCAGATACCTCAACGCACCGTGAGGGATTACTGTGGCATTCAGGGAGTAGGCAGCAGCCGCCATAGGGATGCCGCAGTTACCCAGTTGCGGCACGATGAAGTTCTGCCAAGTGCCACCCAGGATGGGATCGTGAGTTTCGCGCGTGTCCACCAGACGGCAAGGAGTGACGGAAACGAACTGCAGCGAGGGCAGAATCGGAAAGCTGACTCCGGCCGACAAGCTGTTTCCGGGATTTAACACCGTGACCGTCGCCGTGCCCGCCGCGGCGACGAGGGTCGCCGGGACCGAGGCCGTCAGGCTCGTGTCGCCGACAAAAGTCGTGGATAATGCCGTGCCGTTCCAGAGCACTGCCGCGCCAAAAACGAAGCCCGTTCCATTAACAGTGAGTTGGAAGGCAGGCGCGCCCTGTGTCTGCGAAGCAGGACTGAGGTAGGTAATCAGTGGCTTTACCAAAGAGCTGCCCAGCGTGATGCCATTCGCGGTCAGCTTCTGATCCCAAAGCGATAATTCATTGGCCTCATCCGCAAAGGTAGGATGCGACGGGTCATCAGGCGAAAAATCGAGATTGTTGTAGGCGAGCGTGGGAGGCGGATTGAAATAGTAATCCATCCTTACCCAGCTGCCATTCGTTTGTCTCCTCATCCCGGAGACGTTATCGTGGATCGAGTTGTTTCCAAAAACGCCCGGCGGGTCGTTGAGGTAGTTGATGTGCCCCGCTTTCATTCACGATCTTGGTGCCGGCTCCATGTCGGGGATTGCGATTCCCTTGCTTCGGCAGAACAAACTGGTGCAGATGCGAATTCTCCCAGCCCATAACAGTCTGCAACGTGCGGTGGAGGTTTTGGAGGGTCATATCTCGATCAACCAGAATGCGCCTCCAGACAGGCGGGCGGGTTCCCAGCAGCGTTACTTTGATCGCATACACTTCCATTGGACAGGCCAGTCCGAGCCAAATCCCTTTCCTTCGTCTACGTTGACCTTGGCCAGGAAGTCGGCATAAGAACGAATCGCATCCAGTTTATCTTCCCGCACGCCCCGCAGATCCTGCTCAGTGAGGCGTCCTTCATGGAGCATCGACCTCACTTGTGTAATGGCGATATTACGCCAGCTATCCCGTAGCGAGATTCACCAACAATAATGCCATCCCATCAAGTGCACTGAAACGGGACAAGCCAGGTGTGCTTCGAGGTTACTTTTCCGCTACGGTCTGAGCCTGATTCGTTAGGACGTCTTCCAGCCGCGACAGCCGCTTTTCCAGTTGCTCGATCCTCTGCTCCTGCGTCTTGTTGATCTCCGTTTCGGCTTCGGCGCGGTGATACTGCCGCTGCACTTCGTTCAGCAGCATCGCGCTCAGATACTGATAGCGAACCGAGTACGGCTGGCCGTCCTTGTCGTAGGCCACGAGCTCGGGATAGACCTTCGCGACTTCCTCGGCGATCAATCCATACTGCACCGTGGGCTCCCCGTTGGCGTATTCAGGCTTATAGAGGAACGTCACCGGCCGCAGTTTAATCAGCGCGTCGGTGCTGTCGCCCATATCGCGGACTTGCTCCTTGAAGCGGAGCGAAGAAGTCGCCACGCCTAGCTGTCCGTTGGAGTTGATCTGGACAGGAATACCATCCACGTTAACGCCGTAGATGCCGGCCATGTAGGCAGCGCTTTGCGTACCCTGCGTCCCAATGCGGATGGTATTGCTCTCGGCGCAATTGCAGCCGGCTCCCTCGCCGATATAAATTTCGTTACTGCCACCCGAATTACCTAATCCAGCGCGTTCGCCGATGGCAACATTGTCGTTACCGGTGGTGCCGATGCCGGCATCATTGCCAATGTAGACGTTATTGGAGCCGGTGCTGTTGTTGTAGACTCCCACGCCAGTACCGAGAAAGGTATTGCGGCTGCCGGTGGTGTTGCCCTCACCGGCAAAATCACCAAAATAGGAATTCTGCAATCCCGTAGTAGCATAGAAGCCCGCGTGGTACCCAACAAAAGCGTTCTGGTAGCCCGATGTGATCTCATGGCCAGCACCCAGGCCGACCAAGATGTCCTGGTAGCTCGCGGTACCGGTATAGCCAGGCCCCACGCCGACAAAGATGTTCCCCTGGCTGAAACGTGACCCGATGCTTAGAACGTCCAGCCCGAAGATCCTGTAGTCCCCGTTAGTGTTGGTGTCACCGTCGACATCCAGCTGGTATATCGGTAACGTGGTTCCAATTCCCACCTTTCCATTCGCCTGATAGATAGTCGAATTCTCCAGATTCGTGGACGTCGTCCAGAAAGGGATGAAGCCCACGCTGCCGTTGCCGGTCAACGTGTCGGGCGGTGGCGGCGAGCCGCTGGCTTGCGAATTGGCGGATACGTCGCTCGCGGTTTGCTGCGCGCCGGCAAAGCAAGCCAGCAACAGGATGGTCACAATGATGATGCAAGTGTTGCGCACGTGGGATTCCCTTCGCGGATGGAATTTGTGTGAAGCGACGACCGGGGCCGGATGGATTTGCAATTGTGTGCGCCCGCTGCGAGCTTGTCAACGGGTATTAGCAGCAGCAGAATACTACGCATCGCCAGACTGCAGCGATCTCTAACAGCGCATGCATGACATGTCAACGGGCTTCCTATTAATTGGCGGCAACAGGCCTAATGAGATGGTCCGCCGCTAAGTAGCATCATTGGGTGAAGCTAACTTAGAGAGGAGGAACATCTCATGAATATCGCGTCCATCGGCATCGACATCGGCAAGGCCACCTTTCACCTAGTCGCGCTCGACGAACACGGCGGCATTGTCATCCGCAAGAAGTTTTCGCGCAAGGCACTTCTGGCCTACAGCGCTAAGCTGACAACTTCGCTGATCGGCATGGAGGCATGCGGCGGTGCGCACTGCCTGGCTCGACTCCTGCGCGATCAGGGGCATCAGGTTCGGCTGATCCCAGGGCAGTTCGTGAAGCGCTACCGCGAGGCAAACAAGAACGACTACCTGGATGCGGAAGCGATAGCCGAAGCCGTCACCCGCAAGAACTTGCGCTTCGTTCCCATCAAGACCGAGGACCAACTGGATGTACAGGGGCTGCACCGGGTGCGCGAACGACTGGTGCACAACCGCACCGAGGTCATCAACCAGATTCGGGGTTTTCTGCTGGAGCGCGGGGTCACGTTCAATCGAGGGCCACTGAGCTTGCGTAAGGAGATGCCGGATCTGCTGGAAGATGCAGAGCAGAACCTGACGCCCAGCTTGCGTACCCTGCTCAGTCATCTGTGGCAAGAGTGGCAGGGCTTAAACAGCCAGATTGATCGGATCGGTGCCGCCATCGAAGAGGTGGCCGAGAGTGATGCGGCCTGTCAGCGCCTGCGAAAGATTCCCGGCGTGGGACCGCTAGTTTCCACGGCCACGGTAGCTGCCATCGGTAACGGCGCAGCCTTCAAACGGGGTCGCGATTTTGCCGCATGGCTAGGGCTGGTACCGAAGCAGCACTCGACCGGAGGTAAAGCGAAGCTACTGGGCATCACCAAGCGAGGAAATAGGTACCTGCGGAAGCTGTTCGTGCATGGAGCCCGGGCGGTGCTGCTGCGGGTGAAGTATGACACCGGCGGTTTCGGGCAGTGGGTCCATCGGCTGGCAGCGCGGGCACCACGCAACAAAGTCATCGTGGCGATTGCGAATAAGCTGGCCAGGATCGCATGGGTCGTGCTCGCCAGCGGCAATGAGTATCAGCACCAGCCCGTAGCGGCTGCGGCCTGAGTGTGGCCGTGGAAAAGACGCTTTCGCTTGGAAAGCACAAAACGCTTTCCACTTTTCCACCGCCACGACGACTACGAGGTTTACAGGAAAGCACTTCTACCGAGGTCTGCTGAGGACAACTAAGGACGAGACAACAGTCGAACGGCGTGCCGGAAAACCTGACTGCGCTATTGGTCGTCATTGACCGAAGGCGTTAGCAAGGACCGGCACGCGGCGGATCATCATCAAGGCCGGAGAGCACTCTCCAAACATAGGCCGGATACATTTACGCAGACTACTTGTTCTCCTTCTGGTTTCTTCTTGCAGTCAGGCGGCGGACCATACAATAGCGCTCATTGCAGCACCCGCCCTGGAACGGCGTGCACTTGGGCGATGGAACACAAGGATTACCACGCTAATCCGTTCGCTCAGACCGCACACGATAAGGCTGACATCGCGATTGACCATGCCCGCGAGGTCAGAGAAACGAAGATCGCTGATCGCGCCAGGGACAAAACAGAACCGCGTTTGATCGCTGACGGCAACCTGCAACGCTGTTCGGTCTGCGGTCATCCGTTCCATGCGGATGTTCGCCCCTCTATGAGCGTGGCCTTCGCGGAACATCTAATGAAAGCTCACAAGTCCGGACAAACCCCCTAAGGCGTGGCAAAACTGCCATCTGCACGAAGCACCCATCATCGCAGGCAGCATTGGTCTTCTACCTTTGCGCGACGGTCTGAGTCTCCACCAGCCTCTCCAATCGTGACAGCCGTTCCTGTAGTGCTACGTTTTGCAATTTCAGTTGCTGCCTCAGGCTTTCGATCTCCTGCTGCTGGGCTGCTACCTGTCGCTGCTGGGATTCGATCTTGCCCTGCTGGGCCTCCACGATCTTGGTTTGCTCTTCCGCGCGGTGATACTGCTTCTGCACCTCGTTCAGTAGCATGGTGGTGATGTACTGATAGCGGACGGTGTAGGGCTGCCCATCTTTGTCGTAAGCCACCAGCTCGGGATAGACTCGGGCAACTTCTTCGGCAATCAATCCATATTGCGGCGTGCGGTCGCCCTTCGCGTATTCGGGCTTGTAGAGGAAAGTCACTGGGCGCAGTTTCATCAGCGCACTGGTGCTCTCGCCCATGTCGCGCACCTGCTCCTTGAAGCGGAGCGAGGAGGTTTGCGTCCCAAGTTGGCCCTTGGAGTTGATGTAGACCGGAATGCCCGACGATGAGGTTGAGCCGTAGACGCCGACAACGTAGACGGCCGTCTGTGGTCCATAGCCACTGCTATTGTCGCCCCCAAGGCGTATCGTGCTTGATTCCGTACCCGAGTCCGGGCCAATGGTCCCGACATAGATGTTGTTGTTCCCCGAAACGTTGTTGCCGCCGGCGACCTCCCCAACAAAGATGTTGTTATTGCCAGTCATGTTGTCGTACCCAGCGAGGGCGCCGACGAAAGTGTTGCTGCTGCTAGAAGTGCCGAAGAAGCCCGCCTGCTTGCCGGTGTAAGTGTTGTTCAAGCCATTGGTGTTGTTGAAACCAGCATTTTGTCCAACGAAAGTGTTGTTGCTCCCGTGCTCTTGCCCCGAAGTGTCACCGGTGTTGTAAAAGCCGGCCTGCTGGCCAATGAAGGTATTGAAGTTGCCAAACGTGTTGCTGTAGCCAGCAAGGCTCCCAAGGAAGGTGTTGTAGGCCCCGTCGCCTGAATCGTCGCCGATATTACTATAACCGGCATGATAACCGGAGAAGGTGTTGGAAAAGCCCAACGTGTTGCTGTAGCCAGCCTCATAGCCGAAGAAGGCGTTAGCGTTCCCGCCGCCCGCGCTGTCACCGGTGTTACTGTAACCGGCCTGATATCCGTCGAACGTGTTGGCCTGGCCAAGAGTGTTACTGTAGCCAGCCTGATAGCCATTGAAGACATTGTTCTGGCCAGTGGTGTTACTGTAGCCAGCCTTCCAGCCGGCGAAGACATTAAAGCCTCCGGTAGTGGTGCTGTAACCCGACTTGTAGCCGGTGAAAGCGTTGCAACATGCGGTGGTGTTGCTGGTGCCGGCAAAAGATCCGTAGAAGGTGTTGCTCCCTCCACTGGTATTGCTCAGGCCAGCCTCGTAGCCAAAGAAGGCATTATAACTACCGTTGTTGGCTTCTCCAGCGCCCGTGCCGGTGAACGTGTTGTAGGACGCGGTGGTGTTGTTGCGGCCAGCGAAAAAGCCGGAGTAAGTGTTCGCCTGGCCGCTGGTATTGCCGTAGCCAGCCTGGTAGCCGGAGAAAGTGTTGAGCTGCCCCGATCCGGCAGCGTTGTGGGAACCTGCTCCAACTCCGAGAAATAAGTTGTCGTCGGTTGAGCTGCCAATACTCAGGACGTCATTCCCTCCGATCTGGAATGCCCCGGCGACGGAGTTCACATCGCCGCTGCCGTCCACCGAGAATCCCTCCACGCCGTTGTTCTGGCCGCTGATGATCTTGCCGCCCGCAGCGTTGTTAAATACAGCCGCCGTTCCGCTCGGACTGGCTACGGACGCCATTATTCCTACGGTGCTGCCGGTAGATGACGTGGTCGATCCCCATACACCAACGCCGCCACTGCTGGCGGACCTGCCGTACACGCCATAGTTGACGCCCGTCGCAGAGGTCTCGCCACCGAACACTCCAAATCCGGTTGGGGCCGAAGCGTATCCTCGAATCGCTCCCGAGGAACCGGTGGTGTCATTAGACGCCGCGTTGATCGTATAGGCGTTGCTGGTAGCGTAGATCGCATATCCCGACGTGGCCGTGGCCGCGGATTGCGTCACACCAACAACCGCCGTCCCCACGCCGCTACTGGCGTTCACCGTGAGCGGGTAACCCGGTGTTATCGTCCCGATGCCGACATTACCGCCTGACTGAAAGATCGCGGAATTACAAAACGTGGGAGCAGGGTTCCAATATGGAATGTATCCAGTCATGGGCACGGCACATGGGGCAGCTGAACCGGGCTTCGTGGTGCTCGAGGAGCTGCCACTACTGTTCGCCGCGTTACTCAATGCGTTCACAGCGGTCGCCGCCGATGGCGATCCGCTACCTGATTGGCTTGACGTCGCGTGGACGAAGGCCGACGCAGGGAGTCCACCCAACGTGTCTGCCTCGTGCGCTTTGAACGCATACGGCACGCTGACCAACAGCACGCGCGGCTGTTCCGCCTGTCCTTCTAGCTGAACTCCCAACCAGCGTTGCTCCTCCTGCGAGAACAGATCATCCGGAAGTCCGTTGGCCGTTGTACTGCCCAACAGCACGCTGTAGTTGCCACTCACGTCGAGCGTGACCGTCTGCGTTTCCATCCAGACCGGTGCGCCGCCATCCTGCTGCTTGTAAATGGCGAAGGTCACGCCCGCTGCGGTGGATGCAAGGGCAGCGCCTTGGGCGTCCTTCAGAGTTCCGCTGTAGCGAATGAGGTTGGGAACAGACGTAGTGGTTGTTTGTTGCGCAGAGCTGATAGAGATGAAAAAAACGCTGAGAGCAAGAACGATGCTGAAGCCAAACCTGAAGCGGCGCATGGTGCGCTCCTTTCGTGCAGGAAAGATTTGGGAGCGGGGCTGACTTGGGCCGATGGGTTGGGATTGTCGCTCCGGCACCAGACGTTGTCAATCTGTAATCACAGTGTTGCGGGAATCAGTCTTGCTGCCGTAGAGCCGCCAAGTAGCTTGTCCCGACTCCCGCCGTTGAAAAGTGCTCCTCCGCCGCCGCCAACTGCGATACAGCCGAACCTGGCAACCAGCAACACCAGGTAGCATCCGGTGAAGGGCATCACCAGATGAATTCGACAATCCTATGCACTGGGTTGGGCGTCGACAACCTGTACCCGTCAGGGCTTGGCCGACAGCTGGGCAATAGACCGGCCACAGTCCAGCGCCTCAATATCCACTTGATGCACCCAGATGGCAGCCCATGATTCTGCCAGCAGCTATAGTCGCCGAACTCCGCGTTCCCGTCACCGCTCTGCGACAGCCGCTCGGCTAACGATCGGAGCGTTCGTGAGTGGTAAGGGCCATACCGTCTCCGGTACTCGCCAGCCAGGTTCCAAAGTTCCCTGACATGTGAGTCTGCAGGTCTGAGTTTTTGATTTTCCTAGAAATGGACTTTGCGGCCCTGAGAGGATAAGGAAGGCGTTTGGAATCGTCACTGAATCGTCCGGGCTTCAACGCGAAGGGGTGGTCAGAAAACTGTCACCCAGCCCAGAAACAAAAGCCCTGTTAGTGTCGCCGTGCAGACATCGAATCAGTTCTGCATGTAGATAACTCTTGAGAGGAAGCGCTTCAGGTACGAGAATAAGGGGCTCAGCCGGATTGGGTGCCTTTATCCTGTGTTCGTACGTCCGGAATGCACGCTGTATCAGGACGGCGCCATGCATAACGGGTACCTCAAGGATGCGGACTGCGGGGCTGTAGGAGAGCTAGTGGCCCATTCCAATCCCAGCATCGCTGTCGTTGCCGTTGACATCTTGAGCACTTGCTGTCGAAAGGGCTTAGCTGGGGACGAGTTCGATCAATGAGCCTCGCTTTGCTTGCCCATCGGTGATGGCTCGCCAACGACCGCTCCCAGCTCTCGCGAATCCAGAAACAGTTTATCTGTCGCCGGTGCCCCAATTCGGACAGCTTTGGCAGACTCATATGTGCATTGCAAAACTAGTTAACGAGCCTCGGTGCGTTTGCCATGTAAAGGCTAGCTGGCTTCCCATTACTAATCAGTGGGGTCTCGTTCCGCTTGCTTCCGAGCCCGCCGACCATCCGCGACCATGGTTTCTAAGACTCATCAGTCGCTAGCGCTTGTGTCTGACGCTCAGGCGTTTCTGGAGCCGGACGCAGCTTTGAGCAGCAGGCGTAGAATATATGGCTGAAACCGGACTAGCGAGGTTTCAGTGGTCAAGAATATTCGATCGCATCAGCCAGGCGAAGCCAGTTTCAAGGCGACGTTGCCCGAGGATATTAAGTGGAAACCTTTTCCGGCGTTCCCGCCCTCAGTGTGCCTCGCCGTTGTTGTAGGTGAACCCTCAAAGGAAGGCCCCTACACCATCAGGGTTCGCGTCCCTCACGATGTGAAATTGATGCCTCACAGGCATCCTGAAGACCGGGTATACACCGTTATTTCCGGCGTCTTTTACATTGGGCTGGGAGATCAGTTCGATGCCGACAAGTTGCAAGCGTATCCGCCCGGCGCGGTAGTCGTTCTGCCCGGCGATACGCCCCACTTTCACTGGGCAAAATCCGGCGAATACATCTCGCAGGTTACGGCCATGGGGCCCCTCGGCCTCGAGTATCTGGACCCGAAAGACGATCCGCGAAACGGATAACCATCCTGTTACGGGGAGATTCGCTACCCGTCGCCATCAACACCGGCCGGGAACTCTCCTTGTCTCGAAGCACACGCTTGAGAAGAAACCGTCGATGAGCGTATAACAGTCGGCACCCGAGGAGGAATCATGGCAACCACCTTCGATGCGGCAGTGAGCACCACAACTGGAAGAGCGGAGAATTCTGCCGACGCAGATTGCAGTCCCAATCAGGTTGCGCATCAATGGTAAAGAACATTCGCTCCGCATCGATCCACGAACAACGCTGCTGGATTGCATTCGCGAAACAGTGGAATTGACGGGAACGAAGAAGGGCTGCGATCACGGGCAGTGCGGCGCGTGCACCATTCATGTAAATGGAAGACGAGTGCTCTCCTGCCTCAGTCTTGCCCTGGCGCACGACGGGAAAGAGATCACCACTCTGGAAGGCCTTGGCACGCCGGACGCGATGCATCCCATGCAAGCGGCATTTCTTGCCTGTGACGCTTATCAGTGCGGCTACTGCACCTCCGGCCAGATCATGTCAGCCGTGGCGCTGCTTAACGAGCCGTGCGGTCCGGACGACGCTGCCGTGAAGGAGCTAATGAGCGGCAACATCTGTCGCTGCGGGGCTTACGCCAATATCGTGGAAGCAATCCAACAGGTTCGACAACGCGCATAACAGAAGCGGAGATACTCGATGCATAACTTCGAATTTATCCGGCCTGCCAATCCTGCAGCGGCGATCAACACGGCAGCTCAGTCGAAAACCGCGCAGCAAGGCGCAGACGTACGTTTCCTGGGAGGCGGTACCACGCTCCTCGACTTGATGAAGCTGAACGTCGAAACGCCCACTCGTGTGCTCGATATCAATCGCTTCCCTCTCGACAAGATCGAAGACACGTCTGAGGGCGGCCTGAAGATCGGCGCGACGGTTCGCAACTCGGATCTTGCAAATCACGCGAGGGTGTTACGTGACTATGCCGTGCTGTCCCAGGCGATTCTTTCCGGCGCATCAGGGCAGATTCGCAACATGGCGACAACTGCCGGCAACCTGGTGCAGAGAACCCGCTGCGTCTACTTCCGCGATACGGCGATGCCCTGCAATAAACGGGAACCGGGAAGCGGCTGCCCCGCAATCACCGGCAGCAATCGCACACTGGCAATTCTCGGAACCAGCAACCATTGCATCGCCACCAACCCCTCGGACATGTGCGTGGCGATGGCAGCGCTGGAAGCCGTCATCCACGTCGAGGGTCCCAAGGGAACGCGCGCCATTCCCTTTGCCGATTTCCACCTTCTGCCCGGCGACACACCCAATCGTGAGACGGTGCTTGAACCTGGCGACCTTATCACCCATGTCACACTGCCGCCGCCGATCGCAGGAAGTAAGCAGGTCTATCTGAAGTTGCGGGACCGCGCGTCCTATGAATTCGCTCTCGCCTCAGCCGCAGTGGTAATGACGGTCGATGGCGGCAATGTCAGTTACATCCGGATCGCCTTGGGCGGAGTTGGGACCAAGCCCTGGCGCTCGCCAGAAGCGGAAGCCGCGCTCGCCGGTAAGCCCGCAAATGCAGAAGGTTTTCGCCACGCCGCTGAAGCCGCTCTGCGCGATGCCAAGCCGCAGAGCGAAAACAAATTCAAGATCGAACTGGCAAAGCGCTGTCTTGTGCACACTTTGCAATTAGCGGCGAACGGCTGATCCGGCCGACGGAGAACAAGCATGGCGATGCAACAGCAAGTATCACCGATTGGGCGCGACACAGTTCGGGTCGACGGACCTCAAAAAGTCACCGGAGTTGCACAGTACACCTCCGACTTCCGTTTCCCCGGGATGCTGTATGCAGTACCGGTCGGAGCCACGATCGCTAAGGGAAACATTACCAAGCTCGATACCAGCGCGGCTGAGGCTATGCCCGGCGTCGTGGCGATCTTGCATCGCGGCAATATCGGCAAAATCTTTCGGTCCGTCTCGGGACCGGGTTTCTCAGGCATCTGCGAAGAGCGGCGCCCGCCTTTCGAAGACGACGTTGTTCGCTATTACGGCCAGTACATCGCGCTCGCCGTGGGGGAGACGTTCGAAACCGCCAAAGCCGCTGCCGATGCCGTCGTTGCGACGTACGCCGCCGAAGAGCCGAACGTCGAACTGCAACTGGTGGCCGACGACGAGCCGGACGAAGTCATGACGACCTTCGGGCCGGTAGAAGCGCTTAGAAAGCGAGCGCGGCGATCCCGATGCTGCGTTCGCTAGCGCGCCGGTCAAGGTTGACCACACTTACGTCACGCCGTTTGAGACGCACAACCCGATGGAGCCGCACTCGACTACCGCGATTTGGGAAGGCTCAACCTTGACGCTGTATGAGTCTTCGCAGGGCGTGGTCAATCTGCGGGGTGTCCTTGCGCAGATGTTCGGCCTGCCCGTCGAAAACGTTCGCGTGATCACCAAGTTCGTCGGCTCGGGTTTCGGGAGCAAGCTGTGGCCGTGGACGTTGTGTCCGCTGGCGGCAGCGGCTGCGCGACAGGTGAACGCGCCGGTGAGGCTGGTGCTGGCTCGCAAAATGATGTTCCACGCCGTGGGACATCGGCCGCGCACCCAGCAGCGCGTCCGTCTGGGCGCAACCAAGGAAGGCAAGCTGCTTTCGCTGCAGCAGGATTACATCTACACACGGTCAATGCTGGATGCCCATCATGAAGGCTGCGGCGAGGGCACGCCCTTCGCGTACAGTGTGCCCAATCTGCGGGTGACCTTTGGCCGCACCAGGCGAAACATCGGCAGCGGAGCTGATATGCGCGGCCCTGGCCGAGTGCCCGGGCTGTATGCGATCGAATCCGCGATGAACGAACTGGCCCATGAACTCAAGATGGACCCGGTTCAACTTCGCATCCTCAACGAACCGAAGATCGATGAGGGCCAGGGACTTCCCATTTTCGTCCCGGCACATGCTCGAGTGTTTGCAAGTGGGTGCAGAAAAATTCGGCTGGTCGAAGCGCAATCCCGCGATCGGCTCGATGAAGCGCGACGGCTTAACTCTTGGCTGGGGAGTGGCCGGCTGCTCGTGGATCGCAGCTCGCTTTCCCGCCGCAGTCTACATTCAGCTTCGCGACGACGGCTCATGCCGCGTGGCAAGCGCGACGCAAGACATCGGCACCGGCACCTACACGAACCTCGCACAGCTCGCCTCGGCGAGAACGGGCGTTCCGCTGGACAAAGTGGAAGCGAGCTCGGCGATACTGCGTTCCCGGAAGGCCCGATCTCGGGCGGCTCGATGGCTACACCGTCGTTGGTGAACGCGGTATTCGCCGCAGCTGACCAGGCGATCGAGTCGCTCAAGACGATTGCTGTTTCCACGCCAGGATCTCCGTTCGTGGGTCACAAACCCGAAGAGCTGAGCTTTGATAACGGCGCACTGTTCCTTAAGGCAGACGGATCTGCGAACAGCGTGCGGTTCGACGACCTGCTGCGACGCGCCAACCTCCGCATGGTTACTGGCAACGGCCAGTCTCCGGCAACGTTTGGGAACCCCGAGCCGAAGTTCTCGACCCAATCCTTCGGCTGTCACTTCGTCGAAGTCACGTGGCAACCGGAGATCGCCCGTTTGCGCGTCAGCCGGGTGGTCAGCGTGATCGATGCCGGCAAGATCATCAACACGTTGGCTGGCCGCAATCAGATTCAGGGAGCAGTTGTGATGGGCATTGGCATGGCGCTGCTGGAGGCAACGGAATACGATCCCCAAAACGGCGCGCCGATCAACAGCAGTCTCGCCGATTACCTGGTTGCGGTGAATGCCGACGCACCCTCAATCGACGTGCACTTTCTCGACTATCCTGACAAGGAAATCAACGAGATCGGTGCCCGCGGCATTGGCGAGATCGGGCTGGCTGGTATTGCAGCAGCCATCACCGATGCGGTACACCATGCAACTGGTGTCCGGGTGCGGGAATTGCCGGTGAGGATTGAAGACTTGCTCGCGTGAGGCGCAATCGTGGCAGCCATTGCCATTTACCCAACGCAATCGCTGCGCGACGGCACGGCTTCGCGTCGGTGTCCAGGCGACGGCCGCACGGATGAGTCAGGAGACGGTTGCTGCTCAAGACATGCTTACGCGCTTCACGCGATGGCAAGGCGGAGCACCGTAATCGCTGGCGGCTGACACGACCTATGGCAACGGGGGATGTTCCCGGATGAGTCCTGCGGGGCCCCGGAAAAGCGGCCTTGATAGTATGTGGTCTCTTCATCACTCAGCGACAGCTTGGACAGTCTGACGATTTAGGCGTTCTTGCACTTTCGGCTCGTAGGCCGATTCCAGGAGGAAGTTGGCCGTGCAGATTGACAACCTTTCGATCGGCTGGATGTCACTCGTGGTATTCGGCCTTGTTTATCTGGGCACCGCTATTATCTTCGCCGCTGCTTTCCGGCTCGCTGGTGGCGAACGCACCCCTAGGTTCAAAGGTGTTTCTCCTGGAATGCTTCCGCCGGTCGGCATCATTTTTGGTTTGTTTGTGGCATTCGTGGCTTCCCAGGTCTGGAGCGATACCGATCGTGCCAGGGCCGCCGTCAACACCGAGGCAAATTCGCTAAGCACCGTCATCTTTCTCGCGGCCAGCTTCCCGGGCGAACCTGAACTTCGAATGCGGGAACTGACACGCCGGCATATAGCAGAGGTAGTGACGGTCGAATGGCCGATGATGGCGCAACGAAACCCGTCATTCACGGTCACCCCGGCCGCGCTGGCGGAGGAACTGCAATTCGTTCTGGCCCTGAAGCCGCAGAGCGAGGGACAGATAACCGCCCAGCGTCAGATCGTGGCTGCCCTCGAAGGTGCGATGGAAGCGCGCCGGCAGCGCATCGCGGTTAGCCGGTCGCGCGTGAATTGGGTGAAGTGGACGGCCCTGATCCTGCAGGCGATCTGTACCCTCATCGCGATTGTTATGGTCCATATCGACAATCGCGCCGCAGCGGCGATTTCGCTGTGGATCTTTGCCACCGGAATTGCTGTTTCCATTCTGCTGATCGCATCCCACGATCGGCCTTTCAGCGGAGAGCTCTCGGTCAAGCCGGATCTGCTGAAGCAGATATTGCCTGAGGAAGCGGTTACGTCAGGGCGCCATCGATCATACCATTCTGGTCCATCTGACGAGCCTGCTGCGGGCGACCAGGCAGGTCATATCCGACGAGCAAGACGCGATGGCGGCGGACAAGATTTCTGAGCGGCAAGGAATTGGTCGAACGAGCAAGTGCCAAATATGCAGAGCAGACCGGCCACCCTCTTCCGAATCTCGATCCGACGTCCACAGAAGGACGGATGCTACAGGCCGAGGTGGAAGCAATTCAGGAAGTCATGGACGAGGCCCAGTGCTCGCTGGCGATTCTAAGGACTGGTACCTGCGGTATTCACGTATCGGGTGGCGCAACGTTTCACCAGCAAAGTGGGAGAATTCGCCTACGTGAAATTAACGGCTCCTCCAGAACTGATTCGTCACCAGCCCAATACGCCCGACACCTGGGAGAGGAATGTTATTCAAGACAAGTTTCAGTCAGCCGGATGGAACAAAGGTGAATTCGTGGAGGAGGTGGCGGAGCTTAACGGCAAGAAGGCCTATCGCGTGATTATCCCGGAATACTACGAACCTTCTTGCCTGGCATGTCATGGCGAGCCCAAAGGATCGATTGATATTACCGGCGGGAAGAAGGAAGGCGGCAAGCTGGGAGATCTGGGAGGCGCAATCAGCGCCGCAATCTACCTGAAATGATTGCCGCATACGGTGACTATACGACGTGGCCATCCCGTTGAACATCATCGTTAAATGAGGAGAAGATCTAATGGTCGATCGCATCGACGTAGAGTTTTCCGCCATCGATGGCACGAAGTTGGCAGCCAGGTTATTTCGACCAGCCAACCGATTCCAATCCTTTCCTGCTGTGACGATGGCGCACGGAAATAAACGATCTTCTCGAATTCCGAGACATTTCTGGTCGCCCGATTTCACCCGAACAAGGGACCACAAGGAGTTTTTCAACAGCCACGCCTGATTTCGCCAACAAAACGCCCGATTGGGAACCAACGAGCTATAACTGGTGTCATTAGCTTTACATGCGCCCCACTGTGAAAAGAGTCGCAAGCGTTATTCCGACGTAATCCAGAATTATGCAGGGCAATGAAGAAGGGTTTACAATCGTCGGGTTTGTGAAGGCTACTGCGAAAAGCGTTTGGGGTGTCGCAAGGGACGATTCGAGTCTGCTTACGCCCCCTGTCTCGGTCCGAAAGTTACAGCTATGACTTAGGCGGAAACCTGGTGTCGCTGACCGACCGAAAGCAGCAAGTGAGCAACTACTCGTACGACGCACTGAATCGGTTGACGTCTATTGCCTACGGCGTGGTCAACGGCGTGTCCCAAAGTAGTATCGCTTATTCGTACGATGCAGGGAACCGTCTTTACTAGGCAGTCGATTCACTGGCTGGGACCATCACGCGTGGGTATGATCTCCTGGATAGACTGTCCGGCGAAACGACACCGCAGGCCAGCGTAAGCTACACATATGACGGTGCGAGCCGACGATCGACCATGCAGGTCTCGGGCCAAAGCTTGATCAACTTGCCCAACCTGGATGGTACCAACTACCGCCGCTACCGTCTAGGCTGGTAGCGTCCCAGCCTCGGCGGCGACAGATTCACGTCCCTTTGCATGATTCGGTTGTGTTGGATTAGAGCCGAGGTTAGGTCACCAGCTTGGGCCAAGGGCGCCACCACTTCGGCGGCAATTTCTTGCGGGGTTTTGACGGTGGGCTCCGGCCAAGATAGAACAATATACTTCAGGCAATCCGACGCATGCTCATCCTTAGCGACCAGAGCCTCTCAGGATTTTGATTCATCTGTTGAGTAGCCGTGAGCTTTACCCGCCGCCGCATCATGTCCCAGAGCAGGTTAGGGCACGACCAGTTATGCAGACCGTACTGCGGCCGCTCCGAATAGTTTGACAGCTCCCGCCCTGGGCTAGTCACTGTTTGGCCCTGGCGGGCTGGGCAAGGCAATAGCGGGTCAGACGCTGGCCTGAAGGCCCTCTCTACCTGCCAGCTCGGGATTGCGCAGATCGTCGACCGCTGGCGCGCGCGGACGGCGTGAACTCGAACACCGTTCCCATATTCTGCGTGCCACCCGCGGCGGTGGTGCTGAAGTAATTTCCCGCGCCATCGGGAGTCAATCCGTAGTACGGGTAAGCCCCGTCCGGGAATGTTCCAAACGTATGGAGCACGCTTTCCGTCCAGCCGTCGGAGGTCGTCAACTGGAACAGCACGCCGCAATCGCAGCCAGGATCGCCGCCCGCGGTTGTTGTTCCGTAGAGGTCACCTGCGGCGTCGAAGACGAGAGTGCTGGTTGGAGATCCTCCGTCTGTTCCACCCTGGAAGCTGTAGAGCACTGAGTCTCGCCACGGACCGATCGTCGGCCCCGGACCAACTTTGTAGACCGCGCCGGCGCCGTTCGCTCCGCCGAAGTAGGTGGTGCCGTAGAGATTGCCATGCGTGTCGGCGATCAGGCCACCATACGGGAAAGCCAGCGTCGGGCTGACCTTGAAACGCGTACAGCGTGGTGAGACGCCAGCCTCCGCCGGATGCCGGCGAGAGTTTGAACACGGTGCCTGCGCTGAAGTGGCCGCCGATTTCGGTGATGCCGTAGAAATTTCCGAAGGCGTCGGGCAGCAACAGCCCCAGCCCGCCTACCGCACCATCGTCTCCTCCGGTGAAGTCGTGCAGGATGCGCTCGCTCCAATGCCCGTTCTGCTGGGAAAGCTCATAGACCGCGCCCACCTGGTTGGCGCCTCCGTCGGGTGCGACGCCTAGCAGATCTCCGGCGCTGTCGAAGACGACGCCGGCGCCCGGACCGGCCGCGTCGGGAGCGTCGCCGAAGCTGTAGAGAACGCTTTCGCTCCACGTATCACCGGAGCGCGTCAGCTCATAGACCACGCCGCAGCCGTCGCCGAAGCAGACTCCTCCGGAGCCGCCCGCCGCAGTCGTGCCATAGAGATTGCCGTGGGCGTCGAGCGTGACTCCGCCATAGGGATTCTTCCCTGTGGCGAAGCAATCGAAGCTGAAGAGGACATTCTCGCTCCAGTGACCCTGACCGTCGGAGGTGAGTTCGAACACCGTGCCGCAGTCGGAGGCGCCGCCGGTGACCGTGGTTCCGTATGCATTGCCGGCACTGTCGAAGACAAGCTGCGAGGCGGGATCGCGCCCGTCGGTGCCGCTGAAGTTGTGAATTGTGCTCACCGTGCCGAATGCGGAGGCGCACGTCGCCAGCGCCAGCGCGATTATCGTGAGCGAGAATACCGCCGCGGGATGTATGTGGTTTCCACGCTGCATTTCTTCACCCCTGAGAGAAGTGTTGCAAGGATGGACGAAGGCAGGCGCGTCAATGGGTGAAACTTTAGCACGAATTCCGCAGGCGCGAGTCAGTGTCCGCAATTTTGGCTGGCGAGCTACTGGAGAAGTCGAAATAACGGTTTACGCGCCTTTTTGCGGGAGCCTCGAGTCTCCTCCGCAGGGGCCGAAATGAGGGGCGCTGTTGAGGCGTCCCCTCGTCTCCGTCGCTTAACAAGTCTTTACGGAATCCTTGTAGATTCGCTGCTAGACTCCCCGTGGCTTCTGCGGTCTCCTCATAGTCGCCGTGGAAGCCAATAGGCCTCCGGCGACATTCGACCAGAGAATCGCTGGGGGCCGTCTTTACGAAATCTTCACGGCTCGGGTGCTACGCTCAAGTGCACTTATCAGAGACTAAACACTTGCCTTCAGCGGATTTCGCTGGGGCCGTTTAAATTGCGAAGGTGGTCACATCCGCGCTTTTGACGACTTGCGAGTCCATTCCAGCATCCCCGCACTGTAGCTCGGCGTGACTGCGTGATCGTTCAGGGACCTCCGGGCAAGTCACTGGTAGGCAACGGGGATGCTGGACACTACCTGTTCCGTTGAGCTTGAACGAAAACATCTGTTGGTGGGCAAGCGAACGATGCAATTTCTGGACTCACAATATCAGCCACTTAGCATGACTGATTTGCGAGGGTAATTGGGCAAGCCGTGGAATCGGCAGCCGTCGGCGGGCGGCTGCAATGGCGTCGCCTTTTTTTGTGTGAGCCTTCTCTCGAAGCCGCATTGCGTCCAGCTCGGCCTGAAGGCTGCTCCGATCAGCTACATTATTGGCGCTCCAGGTTCATTTCTCATGATGCCTGTTAATTGTTCCCTCATTGGCTGGGCTATGCGTTCTCCTCTGCGTCGCGCCTTCGGAGGGCGGCTCCTTGAGGGTCGGTGATGATATCGACCCACTTCGGGTCAGGCGAGGCCTCGGCGTCGTAGTTGTCGTGCCAGTTCCACCACTTGTACGGCGGGGTCTGGGGGTAACCCTCTGGCGAGTCCTCCCAAGTCTCCTGACGGCCGAGCGGCGTGATGTCGAGGTAGCTCCAGGTGCTCCCCATCGCCTCGTCGCCGCGGTTGTTGATGAAGTAGGTGCGGAACACCTCGCTCGCCGTCGCGGAAGAACACGTTGTGGCCGTGCCATTCATCGACGCCGAAGTCCGCGTCGAAGCTGTCGGTCATGGTGTACCAGGGCATCTCCCAGCCCATCCGCGCCTTCAGGCGCGCGATGTCCGCCTGCGGCGCGCGTGAGGCGTAGGCGAGGGTGGTGTCGCGGGCGTTCAGATGGGCCAGGTGGGCGACCTGATCGGCGCCCAGGGAGCAGCCGCGGCAGGCGTGCTCGGGCCAGCCGAACACCCCGGGCTCGAAGAAGGCGCGATAGACGATCAACTGACGGCGGCCCTCGAACAAATCGAGCAGGCTTACCTTGCCCTTGGGTCCGTCGAACTCGTACTTCTTGTCCACAGCCAGCCACGGCATCCGCCGGCGTTCGGCGGCCAGCGCGTCACGGGAGCGGGTCAAGGCCTTCTCCTTCACGAGGAGCTGCTGGCGCGCAGCCTCCCACTCCTGCTGCGACACGATCGGGGGTGTCTTCATCGCGAGATGCTCTTTCGCGTGCTCCTTGTTCGTCGACATTTTCATTTCTCCTTGTTATTCAGATTCGGGACGATTTCTTCTGCTGCGTTCTTTTTGCGAGAAACTTTCACAGCCAATGCTGCCAGACCGCCGGTAGAAACCGCCCCGGCGACGACTAATCCCATGGTTGCCAAACAGAATGGACACATCGTTCACCTCCTCGGTGGCCAACTTGACCGTTAAGCCGCCTCTATAGGGATGACGGGTAGGGTGGGGTTATTTCGACAGGGAAAATAAAAAAATTAGCCCCGCCTTTGGAGCAGAAACTGTCTCACTGCGGGGTCCTCGGTCAGACCAATCGCCCGGTCGAAGGCATCCAAGGCCTCAGGTGTTTTCCCTAGCCGTTGCAACAGGTGAGCGCGAACCGCCCAGTACGGCTGATAGGCGGAGATATCGTCCGGGTCGATCCCATCCAACGCTGCCAGCCCTGCTTCGGCTCCCTTCGCTTCGGCTACGGCCGCGGCGTATCCAGTTCGCGTGCCGAGCGTCGGCGATATCCGGATCAGCTGTTCGTAGAACATCATGATCGCGTTCCACTGAATCCGGCCGCTGCGCGCCCGCTCGGCATGTACCGACTGAATCGCAGCTTCGAGTTGAAACCGGCCGGTGCGACCGCGACTCGACGCTTCGGCGAGATGCCGTTCCGCCTCTTCAATTAAGGGCAGAGACCACTTCTGGCAATCCTGCTCCGAGAGAGGCACGTACCGGCCGTCCGGCCCCCGCCGCGCCGCCCGGCGGGCTTCGCAGTGGAGCATGAGAGCCAGCAGACCGTGAACCTCTGCTTCCTCGGGCATCAACTGCAGAAGAACTCGCGCAAGCCAGATCGCCTCCTCGGCGAGATCGCGTCCGCGTTGGTCAACACCGGCCATGTCATCCCAGCCAATCCCGAAGGCGGCGTAAATCGCTTCCAGCACCGCGTCGAGCCGCTGCGGCAATTCACGCTCTTGCGGGATTTCAAACCGAATACCCCCGTCGCGGATCTTCGTCTTGGCACGCACCAGGCGCTGCCCCATCGTGGTGGGCGAAATCAGGAACGCGTGGGCAATGCGCGCGGCATCCAGGCCGAGAACGGTCTGGAGCATGAGCGGCGTGTGCATCGCCGGATCAATTGCCGGATGGGCACACACAAACAGCAGTTTCAATCGTTCATCTGGAAATTCCGGCGACAAAGTCATGTCCTTGGATTCCTCTCTGAGGAGCGCGAGCGTGGGCTCGCTGGCCTCGGCTACTTGCCGATGACGCACAAGATCGATAAACGAGCGGCGCGCCGTCGTCAGCAGCCACGCCTCTGGATTTTGTGGCACGCCGTCTCGCGGCCAAGTTGTCGAGTGCTGCTACCAGCGCATTACTGAGGGCATCCTCCGCGCTCCCCACGTCGCGCGTGTGCGAGGAAAGGTATGCCACCAGGCGACCGTAGGACTCGCGAGCCACACGTTCGATAGTTCGGTGAGTGCTCTCTTGTTCGCTTCCACTCATCCCGTGACCCGGCGCAGGTATTCAGGCGAAACGGGTCGGACCTCCACAGCACCGATCGAGGCGGCCGGGCATCGCGCTGCCCATTCGAGCGCCGCGTCAAGCGAGGGAAGCTCCAGGATTGTGAATCCCCCCAGTTGCTCCTTGGTATCGGCGAAGGGGCCATCCTGTACACGCCGCTTTCCATCCTTCAGTCGCACCGTGGTCCCGGTCTCCGGGGGTTGCAGTGGATTGCCACCGACGTAGATGCCGGCCTCGACGAGCGCTTTGTAGTACGCCCGCCACGCACCGAGGTAGGGATCATTTTCGTCCGCATTCCGTGCCGCAAAAGCTTCTGGTGATTCGAAGATCAGCAGGGCGAATTGCATCACCTTTTCTCCTTGGGAACAATTGTGAGCGCCTTTGCGCTCCTGAATGTATGACGGATGAGACGCGGCCCATTCGACAGATTTCAGGAAATTTCGAGAAATTTCAAGCGGGCAGAGGCGAATTGTCGCACTCCACTCCAAAGGCGGTTATTTACTAAGGGTTCGGGGCGGACTTGAAGGTCCTGAACACCTCGCGCAGAGGTGCCTGACCCGTTACTTCGGTAGTGGGAAGTCGGCTAGGCTGGAGGCAAAATTCTGGATCCTCCGGCGTTTGTCGTTCCTGATCCGCGAAAATAGCAGCGACGAAGCCAGTTGGGCGGTTTGGGCGTTATCCGTCCAGGTGGATTACTTCCGAGTTGCCCGTAAGCCTGGACCATCCGGAGCATGTCCGAGATGGCGACTCCGTTTCCTTGCTGTTACGGAGTGCAGGTTCCTGACCTCAAGTCCCGCACAAAAGAAGAACGCGGGAAAAGCCACATCCACAGGTCCCACATCCCACGCGGTCTTGGCAATTCTGATCCGCAGCAGTGCAGCACCTGCAGTTCGGCTGGACACGCTACTTAGTTTGGAGTCTGGACGATCTGCGTAAACACCGGCGGTCTCGAGAACTGCACAAAACGACCGTTGTTGAAATCCTTCTTGCCCTGCTCTATCGCCCGTCCCATTAGACCAGGAATGAACTCCAAGGTTTTCAACAACTCCTTCGAGGGGCGAAGGTAGTAAATTTCCACTCGCTCCCTGGAACGGCGGTCACTCATCTGCGCCTGCTCGAACAAGTGGTCGAAGGCCACTCTCAGATTTGATAGGAGAGTTGCTTCCTCTTCCAATTTGGGGCTGGGCGAAGCCTCCACGACGATGATGTGAGTTGCTCCCCAGTCAAGCGCCGCTTCGATGGGACTATTGTGCGCAAATCCCCCATCAACGGCCTTTACCGTGCGGTTCAGGCCGAGCGGATCTTGAAATGGACGTGGCGGAAATACCGGGAACACCGACGCCGATGCGATCAGAAAGGAAACCAGATTTGTCGGTGCACTCAGAAAGGTGAGACCACTTGACTGATCCAGCGCGAGAGCCCTCTGCTCGTACGTTGGCGCAGCACCGTAGCGGTTGGAAGGCAGATAGACATACCGATCGGAGTTCGCAGCTTGGTTGAGGATAGTCACAGTGATAACAAGGTCTCGTCTCCGCTTAAGCCCTTCCCCCGCAATAGCGGCGCTTAGCGCCATCTCTTCTTGTTGTTCTCCACATTGTTCACAACGATTAGGCGGCACATCGTTACCCATCGCATTCATCATCGAGGTTAGCACCATTTGTCGCACTGCTTCGCCCTTCACGAGAGAACGGCCACCGAGCAACGCCGCTGTAAGTAGCACGAGCACCAGGACAGCAACTACGCCCATGGTGTGGACTATTCTGTCGAGCCTGTGAGAAAAACGGGATGTGGTGAGGCGGTGCCCGAACGGACGAAGCTTCATCCAGGCCACTATGATGCATAGCCAAGCGACTGTCCACATGCCCCCGAGATTGAGCGGGAGCCAAACCACGTAGTAAAGGACGCGAGTCGATGGCATTCCCTGATGAATGAACTTTGGATATGCCCATGCTGAAATCTGAAATGCAAGGACCACAAGAGCCAGTATGGCGGTGCTTGCCAACGTGATCCACCATCGCTTTGTGGCGCTAATCGGCTCTAACACATTCCTGTCGTGGACACCCAACATTCTTGCACGAATAAAACCAATCACTTGACGGAATCCGCGGCTAACACCTTGCGCCACGCTGATGCAGAGATAAGAGGTGAACCAGAGAAACATCGCAAATGCAAAACCGATGGCCACTGAGGTCCACCAATAGACGTCTAGTAGCTGTACTAGGTCCGTGGAACGCCATAAGTCGGACAGCATGGTCGGCGAGCCATCTTGGCCCGAGGTTATTCCGACCGCAACAGGCAACGCATTTAGGGCGCCGCCTGAGGTCCCGACGACTAAGCTGATATCAGGAGCCACACCCGCCGACGAGAGTGTGGCTGCTGTATTTGAGGCGTGGAGCTGATAGTCCTTTAGTTCCTCGAGCTGCCGCTCTATTTCCTCAACAACCCCCTCGCCTCATAGGCACACTTTGCTCCACCCCCCGAGAGCACCAGGGCGAGCCTAGCGCCACTACCGTAGGAAGATCATTCATGGGATCAAAGGTGTTCGCATGCTCCCCAAGATTCGGCGGGACCGCGAGGCTCACCTCTTTCTTTGCCGTCGTGAGCACAATGGTTTGCGGCTCAGGGGGGCGTTTAATATGGAGCAGTATCACTTCCGATTTCATTCGCTTGATTTGCTCTGCGACAATCTTGGACGCCTGCTGTTCAGATACATTAGGAGGAGCGCCAGGAATGGCACCATCGAATATGAAGCCGATACGCTCTCTAACTTCCTTATCTACCTTTAGCGTATGGCGATTAAGCAGCAGATCGATCGTGTCCTTGTGCCCAAAGCTGTACTCCCAGCGTGACTCGAAATCGACACCCAGCGCCTGCAATTGTGCCCTTGGCACGATCGTTCCAGACAACGACAATGGGTCGCCAAATACAAATTGCAGTCTGTGCTGCCGGTTGGCTAGTAGAATAGTTTGCTCGTCGGAACCCGGAAATTGCTTTTGTAATTGCTTCCATGCCTCCGCATTGACAACGATTTGGGATTCGTAGGTGTAGCCACCATCATGGCGGCGAGGTTCAGAAGCAAAAGGATTTTGGGTCCCCAGTTGCGCAGGCGTGATCAGATATCGGGCATCCCAGGCAGGATATGTTCCGTCGCGCATCCGCTTGTTACGTTCCTCATCTCTCATTACTGCACCGGTCGCGACAAATGCTCCAGGGCTTAGCACGGCGACGTCGACCAGGCCGCTTGTAACCCAGTTAAGCACCTCCTCGGCTGTACCGCTCGCGAATCTTAGTGTGTAGCCTATCTTGTTGAAGGAATTCTCCATGCGCACTTCACGCGAGCGCACATCATCATAGGCTACGATCCCGACCCTGAGAGATTCGAATGCTAAGGAAGCGGAGCGAGCTGGGGATTCCTGGCAAGTCGAGTTCAACGGGACGAGCAGCGCTGCGAGCGTGGATACTACTAGAACCACGCGTGCTCTCACTCTGCTGTTCCGTGGCGCCATCGGAGACGACGGCACCCAATCCTCCGTGCTACTCGTGAGGTGTTCGCGGACGGTTGGAGTGCAACTGGTTGACCATAACGAAAGGACCTGCATCGAGTCGCTATGAGTCACGTTCGCCATCTGCAGCATTCTAAGGCTATCCTCTGTCACGTAAATAGCACTGAAGTGGACCGTTTGATTCGCGCAGGTTACAGGCGAGACAATGTGGCTGAACAGATTGGTTTTGATCGGTTTTGATTGCTTTTGACTGGTGATACCCGGTTTTGAAGAACACAGGGAGCTTGCCGATCGGTTATGAAAATTTCCTACTCTACTTGATTCTTCAACCGTTTACAAGATAAGGGGTATGCACCGTTCCGATTCATTTGTTGTCTTTGTGTACGTAGATTTATCACAATTTCATCACAGCATCTCCGATTGCCGAAAGGAGATCTTCCCCCCTCGCGGGAAAGGTTGAGGAAGGAAAATGGTGCTGCGATCCGCATTGACAGTTCCTGTCGACTTGTGATAGACCGTTGGCCAACCGATGGCAATCGGAACACACGTGGCATGTTTCGCCCATCCCGTTGGCTGAGATGCTTCGTGCGTGTCCTTTGACCAAATTCCTCTCGCGCCGAAGGAGTACCTCATGAAGCCACATCCAATATCCGCTGCGTTGTTGCTTCCATTTCTGGCGTTCGGCTTCATGGTACATGCCAGAGCTGTAGCACAGGTGTCAGAAGGAACGATACTAGACAACAGCCCCCCGCAGAGGCCTGTGAGTCCTCAGAACCCTAGCAACTCGCCGGCTGCTGATGCTGCAACACCGGGTGATGGTGACGAGTTTGAAGAAGGCGACATTGTTCTCCAGCGCGAGCGATGGTTCTATGGGCAGCGTGCGTACCCGCTCGGCTACATTCCGGCAGGAGCGCGGATAAATGCGTTAAGTCAACTCGATCATATGCTGGCGTCCCGTCAACGCCTGCGCAAGCAGCTGGGACTCTCAGATGAGAAGATGCCCGATGCCTTTGGCACTACTTGGAAGGTAATCGGGCCGAAGCCGATTAGTGTTCCTAGCGGACGCCCGCCTTTCCTTGGCACGCTCCAGTCTGCTGGACGGGTATCGGCCTTGGCCGTTGATCCGAAGGATCCCAGTATCGTTTACCTGGGAGCGGCGGAAGGCGGCGTTTGGAAGACTGCGGACGGCGGCATTCACTGGAAGCCATTGACCGATCAGCAGGCATCTTTAGCAGTCGGTTCCATCGCGATCGACGCTAGTCCAAGCAGTTGCGATGAACATAAGTGCAATACCATTTACGTTGGAACGGGAGAGGAAAATGACGGTTACTACAGCTATTACGGAGCCGGCATTCTAAAGTCTGTGGATGGGGGCAATACTTGGGCGCAGATCAAGGGCCCCTTTACTGGCGAATATGGAGCCAATCGTAAAGCCGGCGGGGCATATATCGGATCGCTGGCCGTGAATCCAATGAACCGGGATTTTCTGTTGGCCGGTGTCGAGTTCTTCAGAGAGCAGGATCGGTCTGGAATCTATCGCTCCATGGACGGCGGCGAGACCTGGAGCCTTGTATTACCCGGCGCTTACGGAACCGCCGTCATGTTTGACCCGCAAGCGGAGAACGTTGTCTATGCCGCACTCGGCACATTCGCAGGGAATGCGAACAACGGGGTGTATGAATCTTGGGATGAGGGCGATCCTGGCAGCTGGACGCTGCTTAACGGAGCCGGTGACGTCCTTCCCCGTGGGACCAGCGTAGGTCGTATCGCGATGGCGATTTCACCAGTCAAGCCTCACCCACTCTACGTATCTGTGGCGAAACCTAATACACGAGACGGGGGGGCGCTGTTAGGTTTTTGGAGCTCAACAGGAAGCTCGACGAATGGGGTAGTCACCTGGAGGAAAGAACCTATGGGCGACCTGCCACTTTTGAATGCTTACTGTCATACGCAATGCAATTACGACAATACGGTTGCAGCCCCGCCAGTTTTTGGTAACAGGGTTGTTCTAGTTGGTGGGCCAGTTCAACGCCAATACCTCCCAAACACGAGGAATACTTCTGATGGGCAGGGGCATGCCAGGCGTCGGGTTCACGTGGCGGGATATCTCGGCGGGAGGAAACGGCATCAACCTGCATTCGGACTTACATGCGCTCGCATTCTCCGGCGACGGAAGAAAACTTTATGTGGGCACGGACGGTGGGGTTTGGAGCACCTCAGATGGGACTAAATATACGAACCTGAACGAGACTCTGGCAATCACACAGTATTACCCTGGTTTCTCTATATCGCCGAACCTCGATTTCTCGCTGGGGGGCACTCAAGACAACGGGGTCACTCGCTACACAGGCGGACTGAGTTGGGATTACGCCACCTGTGGTGATGGTGGCTGGACTGTCATTAGCTCCATAAACCCTAGTAACGTCTTTGTCAGTTGCGCTGCCACAGGCGACCCCCGCGTTCGTTGCGGCGTTTTCAACATACAGCGTTCCACCCAAGCTGGGAGGTTCGGTACGTGGACATGTGCTAACAGAGGCATTACGGATAACCGCGTGAACCCCATACCACCGCTAGTGGCAGCTCCTAGCGACAACGGCACGGCCCTTTACTTCGGAGCGGTGCGTGTCTGGCAGAACCTGAATCGCGGTACAGGAAACTGGACTGCCATTTCTGGTGTTCTTACGGGTGGTATGGGCACAATCTCCACTGTCTTCGCCAAGCGCAACACAGCCTACGCAGGAACGACTGACGGAAAAGTGTGGAAGACAACGAACGGACTCGGCAATTGGGTTGAGGTTGATGCAGGATTACCCAATCGTGCCGTAACACAGGTTTTTACAAATCACCCTACGGGCCGCTACGCTTTTGTGACCTATTCCGGGTTCTCCGGGTTTGGCGGCGACAGGGCCGGACATGTCTTTGAAACGCAGAATAGCGGGAAAGATTGGAGTGATGTCAGCGGTGATCCCAATGTCAGTCCCCTCCCTAACACGCCTGTCAACGACATTGTGAAGGATCCTGATCTGTGCGGGACCTATTATGTTGCAACCGATTTAGGAGTTTTTTATACAGCCGATTATGGTGAACGGTGGCAGTCCCTAGTGAGTGGTTTGCCTAGAGTCGCGGTAATGAGCCTAGCAGGGTATCAGCGCACTCTACGTGCTGCCACATATGGAAGGAGCGTGTGGCAGCTAAGCGTTCCAAGCAACTTTCCCAGTGGGATTAAACTGCTGCCCACCACTGTTGACTTCGGTACCATAAAAATCGGAAACACGAAGTCGATGGTTGTTACCCTCACGAACGCTTGCGATTATTCTTCTTTTGGTCGTCCACTCTCTGTTCGAGGCATTGCGGTCTATTCCAGTGAGGCTGAGCAAAACATATTTACGGCAACGAATAATTGTGTAGGAACGCTCGGAGTCGGCGATAGCTGCAAGATAACCGTCTCCTTTACTGCTAAAGAGGCGGGTGTGCCAAGCGCGATGCTGTTTGTCGGAGACAATGGCTTGGGGAGCCCACGAGGCGTCTATCTTACGGCCGTTGTGGTGGAAGATCCTCAGTGAAGAAGCGGCCTCTGGCCTATCGGCCTATGTTGTAGGGTGCTCTAGGCTGGGCGCCCTTCTCACGCTAGGCCAAGAATCGGTTGAAGGCGTTGAATTGCTGTTGACCTCGGACCCGATGAGCGCGGTTTTGACGATGCTTGATCGGAGATGAACGGTTTTGAAGAACACCAGGATGTTCCAGCTCCGTTCTGAAAATTTTCCACCCTACCTGATTCTTCTACAGTTTACAAGCGTGAGGAGATGAAATACGCGAGCTCAAGTACAGGTTATTGCAAAGAAGAGACTTGCTGGCGGAGGGAAGTGGATTCGAACTTTCGGTACGCTTTTGTAACGCGATTATGTGCAGCTTCTTAGAATCTTGCTCCTTCACGACCTAGAGTTGACTTCACCGAAACACACCGCTAACGTGTCGGCGAACCTAGCTGGTAAGTAGAACGGGCTTGGGGGAGAACCTGATGCGTGAGCGGACTCGGCAGTGTCGTCTGGAAGAAGCATTTCGCCAAGAACTGTTTCGACTTCTAAACCAGTATCTCAGATCTCCGGAAGACGCCACTCTCGGCAAATTCGTTCGCACGCTGGTGACCTTCCAACAAGTTAGGGCGGCAGTGGAGGAGCTATGCCAGCGCACTTGTGTGGCTGTCTTGCCCGGGCATCAGCCGGACAATTGAACGACAAATGTGTTTCCACCGAAACACGACCGGATGCACCGGCCGTTTGGTATCGACGAAGCCGCCCGGGCTGAGTAGTCGCCTGTCCTTGAAGTCAACGATCGACGCAGCGGGTCACCTTCTGACGACCGGCAGGGCCAAGGATAATAAGCCAGATTTCGCCTGGTACCTATCGGGGTTCTCGGAGTTCGCTTGACTTCCAGGGCAGTTCAGAGCGGCAATGTCATGCGAACCGGAGAACTCGCATGTCCACAGAAATCAGCACCAAATTGCAAGAATTGCCGCACCTGCCGAAGCCCGAATTACTGGCTCTGTGGCAGGAACTGTTTGCCAAACCCGCTCACCCACGATTGCGCCGCAACCTGATGATCCCGATCCTGGCCTACCGCCTACAGGAGCAGGCCTACGGCGGCCTGAAACCCTCCACGCGCAAACGCCTGCAGAAGCTGGCTGCGGAGCTGGAGCAGAATCAGAAAGCTCCGCTCCCGCTCGCGCCACAGCTTAAGGCCGGTACCAGGCTGCTCCGGCAATGGCAGGGCGAGATGCACGAGGTCCTGGTCGTTGACGAAGGTTTCGAGTATCGAGGCAAACGATACGAGAGCCTGTCCGAGATCGCCCGCCAGATCACGGGCACGCGCTGGTCAGGCCCGTTGTTCTTCGGCCTGAAGAGAGCCGGAAAGCGAGGTCAGCCCAATGACGGCCAGTGCTCGATCCCGCGTGCGTTGTGCCATCTACACTCGCAAGTCGTCTGAGGAAGGACTGGAGCAGTCGTTCAACTCCCTGCAGGCCCAGCGCGAAGCCTGTGAGGCCTACATCGCCAGCCAACGCCATGAGGGCTGGCAGGTCGTTGCCAAGAAATACGACGACGGCGGCTTCTCGGGCGGCAACATGAACCGGCCGGCGCTCAAACAGCTGCTGGAGGACATTGCTGCCCGACTGGTCGATACGGTTGTCGTCTACAAGGTGGACCGGCTGACTCGTTCGCTGATCGACTTCGCCAAGATCATCGAGGCCTTCGACCAGAAGGGAGTGAGCTTCGTCTTCGGTGACCCAGCAGTTCAATACGACCAGCTCGATGGGGCGGTTGACCTTAAACGTGCTGTTGTCGTTTGCCCAGTTCGAGCGGGAAGTAACGGGCGAGCGGATACGGGACAAGATAGCGGCCTCGAAGAAGAAGGGCATGTGGATGGGCGGGGTGGCGCCGCTAGGCTATGACGTCCGGGACAGGCAGCTGATCATCAACCCCGCCGAGGCGAAGGTCGTCAGTGAGATCTTCATCCAATACCTCAGCCTGGGATCGGTGGCGGCATTGAAGCAGTACCTGGATCAGAAGAAGCTGCGGACGAAGGTACGGACTTCAGCCCATGGGCGATGTATTCGGCGGCAAGCCTTACTCGCGGGGAGGATTGTACAAGCTACTCAACAACGAGCTGTACACCGGCAGGATCGCCCACCGAGGAGAATCGCACGCGTGGCCAGCAGCAGGCGATCATCGGAGCCGAGACTTTGGGAGAAGGTAAAGGCACTGCTGGCGGCCAACAACCAGGGTCATCGGCAGCCGGGAAGAAGAGTCACTACCAGCGTTCTGGCCGGGCTGGTCTTCGATGCCGAAGGCAATCGCTACACGCCGACGCATGCGGTCAAGAAGGGCAGACGCTACCGGTATTACACTTCACAGGCGGTGATTCAGAAACGACGCAAGCCATCTCATCTGGACCGGATACCGGCGAGGGAGTTGGAGCAACTGGTCTTCTCGCGAATTCAGATCGCTCCTAAGCTCACCGCAGGAGATGGCCGCGCTCTATACCTGGAGTCGGCGCTGCTGACCAGTGACCTGGGTCGGCTTATCGAAGCGGCGCAGGCGATGGCGGAGAAATGGTCAGAGCTGACATCACAGCAGTCGACAGAGCTGTTGCGAGGCGTGGTGAGGCGAATTGTGCTACGCGGATCGGAGTTGGAGATTGAGGTCGATCTAGAAGCACTGGCAAGCCGCTTGCTGCACCAGGGTTCAGACGGCAAGGGAGACGAAGCGAGTAAGGCGCCGCAGGGCGGGAACCATCTTATTACGTTGAAATGTTCGTTCACGTCTCGCGCGGCGCAGCGGGCGAGCTACGACTGGTGCTGCCCGGATCTCTGTCGATGCCCAGTACAGTCGCCTTCGCCGCTGTTGAAGGCGATCGTGACGGCCCACGGTTGGCGGGAGCGCATCATTGCCGGAGAGATTTACTCCGATCGAGCAACTGGCCTCCGAAGCCAAGCTTAACTCCAGGTATGCCGCCCGCATTCTCCGGTTGGCCACCCTGTCGCCCGAGATCGTCGATGGAATCGTTCACGATACGTCCGTGGCGGGTCACTCGCTCAGCCACTTTATCAGCGGCTTGCCCCTAAACTGGCGTGATCAAGGATCGCTGTTGAGCCAAGGATGACACGCCAGCTGGCAGATGTATTTAGCTACATGGAGCATCACGCCGCCAGCCTCCAAAATGAAACATATCGTGATTGTCGGAGGAGGTTTCGCCGGATTGGGCATCGCATGATTGGTTTACCGATGCTCGGGCGAATGTTAGAGAAACTTCATCAGCGCATCGGTCGTCTGCTTCGGTTGCTCCTCAAGTATCCAGTGGCCCGAGTTCTTGACAATTACAACTGTCACGTTGGTCGCGACCAACTTCATTTGTTCTGCCAACGGTTCTCCCAAGGATTTGTCTCCACCGATGGAGAGCACGGGCATCGTCAATTTAGCCTGTGCCATCTGCGCGAAATCTTTGGCGTCCTGCGGCCACGAAACAAAATACTCCCACGACGCATGCATTCGTCCCGGACGAGAATAAGCTGCAAGATAGGCTTCCCGATCCGCCTCGGGAATCGAATGATTCCTGTCGGCGGCGAGGGCGTTCCAGAAATAAGCAAAGTAAATTTTCTCGCGCCCTTGCACCAGTGCTTCCGGCGTCGGGCCGTTGAACCGGAAGTGCCAGTAGTTCGGGTCATTGTAAATTGGTTCCCATCCTTGCACGCCGGGCAGAAATGCATCCATGACCACCAACTTTTCCACTTCGGCGGGGAACTGCGCCGCGTACGCGTAGGCGACCATCAGACCGATGTCATGCCCAACAACTCGTGCCTTCGTAATGCCCAACGAACGCACTAGGTCGTGAATTTGAATTGCCGCGGTCTTCATGCTGATTTGGCCGCTTGGAATCGACGAATCCCCAATACCGGGTAGATCCGGCACGATTACGGTAAACTTCGCACCCAAAACGGGAAGGATCGGATTCCACATTCGTGAAGTCTCCGCAAAGCCGTGCAAGAGTATGACCGCGGGTCCAGATCCTCCAGTCGTGTAATGAATGCTAGCGCCATCGATCTTAGCGTCGTGCGATACAAACTCCTTCGTGGCAGTCTGCGCACCGGCGGCCGGGGTCGATGCGGCGAAAATAGCCGCGATGCAAATTGCAGACACAACCCGAACAGATGAAAACCGCCGTTTCATGAGAATTCCTCCGCCTCGTCACAGTACCCTGCAAATGCGGCGGAATCAACGTACTTATTTCTGGAAAAGGCGCGCTCACTGTTGGGCCCGCGTGGCTGACGCAGCATTGCGGAAAACAGAGTCCACGTGCCTGATGTGGGCAAGTCATTTACCGCAATGCCGATCAAGCTCTGTACGTTGAGAGATCCGACACACTGCTTTGCGTAAAATACATCAATGCCAAACCGTTGGAATGTGTCGCTCCATGTAGCAGCTCTAGGATCAGGACTGCGCGCGCTTCGGCTCGCCTGTGCGATTGCGCTGTCGATTGCATTGTTACAGCCCCTTGCGTCATCGGCCGGCAGAGGCCAGCCTGCAGACCACACCGCCATTGCAGTGGGGCCGCAATACGCCACGACGCATGTGTATGTTGCTCCCGGCGACCTCGATGCGTTTGTCAGCAGCCTTGTCGCCACGTTCGGCGGCGAGCCATCCAAGCGCATTATGACAAATGTATTGCCCGTTCCGAGCAGTACCGAGTTGCAAGCCGTAATGACTCCCGTGGGAGTGCTTTCGATCTTTGCCTATGAAACTCCAATACCGTTTCCTTTTGGGGGGGAGCGCACCGGATATTTGGTTACGGACATGGATAAGGCGATCAGAGCCGCTCGCTCGGCCGGGGCGGAAGTCATCGTGGAACCCTTCAAAGACCCGATCGGAATTGACGCCGTCATCCAGTGGCCTGGTGGCGTGAAAATGCAGTTGTACTGGCACTTCAAGCCATCCATAAACCCGCCACTCCAAACGATTCCCGACAATCGCGTCTATGTGTCCCAAGACCAAGCCGACAACTTTGTGCGTAGCTTCGTCGGTTTTGCCAACGGCAAGGTCATCGCCGATGACAAGCAGGCCGACGCTGGCGAGATCGGGCGGGCGGGAGAGACCTACCGCCGTATCCGCATTACCTCACTGTTTGGCAATATGCAGGTCTTGGTGACGGACGGCCATCTGCCGTATCCGTTCGGTCATGAGTCGACTGGATATCAGGTGCAGGATCTCGGCGCGACTCTGAAAATGGCCAAAGGGGCCGGAGTGAAGGTGCTATCGGCGCCTTATAAAGGCCGCGACCGGAACACCGCAATCGTGGAATTTCCTGGCGGCTTCATAGCCGAAATACACAGCGAGATCGTCCACGAAACGGGTCACTAACATGCGCTGTAAAAGTCCGAAAACCGTCAAGAGTCCTGACTTCCCCTTTCGCCGGATTTGAACCGAACGTATTGTTCAACAAGCTCGGGCGCACATAGTTTTGATGATCTCCTGTAACTTAGGGGCAGTTAATTCCCTGATAAGCGCCCCTTAATTC
>CAWIEG010000011.1:0-94624 GCA_963835125.1 uncultured Acidobacteriaceae bacterium
CCGAGACTGAAACTGCATGACGGTAACCTGGTGGGGGAACCTGCAGGCGATATCGTTTGGTGTGACTTTCCTGATTCTATTGACCGGCTCCCGTTGCGAAGCGCCGCCCGGCCCTGATCCTTGTGGTGTATGACGACGACGCCCCGCAATTTCACGTGAAAGTTGCCTATGGCACGAGTCAGGCGACCACAACGCTACATAGCGGTGAATTCGCCATTTTTCGAGCGACAAATTTGGCCGCATATGAAGCAGCCGGTTTAAGTTACGACACGAAATTCGACCTCAAGCGGACGTTGGACTTGCCATACAACAGCGAATGGTTTCGGGTTCCCCCAGCTGCGCCACATGGCCAGATACCAAAGCTCGGGATCTTGCATTCCTCCTTGATGCGAGCTTTAGAGGCAGCTGCAGCAGCCGCGATGCCACAAACATGATTTTCTCCTTTTCGGTGCGAACTAGAAGAGCTGCCGAGTCAGACGGGCGTACGGAATTCGACGGACGCACGGTATCCGTAGGTCGGGGAGCTAAAGCCGGCCGGAGGCGGTCGCCACGAACGAAATCGGCAGCTGAATCTGTCCCAAACCGCTGTCCCAAATATCTCGGGGAATGACGGTTTGATGCGGGTTTCCAGAGGGGTAGGGTAGGGTGAGTTTGGGACACACTACTGGTTACGAATCAGGCGGTTTTTATCAGCTTTCAGAGGGAAAGCCGACAAATGTGCGGCGTCGGCGGCCACCACGCGCGGCGCCCAATGCTCCGTGGGAGTCATAGTGGACCACGTCATCTGGCCTGGGTGAACGCAGAGCTTGCCGCCGACTCCGAATCGCAATGCGCGGCGGGTGTCTTCCTGCAGCCGCTCGTCGTCACCAATCTGCACCGGCACGCCGTCGACGTCACCGCCAAGACCAATGCGATGAGTACCCAGAAGCGCCTCGTTCTGGGAGGTCACGGCCTTACGATTCTTCGGCCGATCGGCTTCGAACTCACGGCAGGGCGAAACCTGCGAGGGAATTATTTAGTGCCGGAGTGTTGTCCCATTGAAGTGGTCCGATCCAAGGCAAAACAAGACCTTACCCGGACGTAACTCGGCAATCTATGGCCCTATGGCACAGCTGGGAGCACGTAACGTATTGATTATAAATATCTTATCGTAAATGGAGGACTTGGCTACGAACCAAGGGGTCGTGGGTTCGAATCCTGCCGGGCGCGCCAATAATCAAACACATACGCCACCCTTCGGGGTGGCGTTGTGCTATTCAAGGCGAATTGTGCTATGGGCGCGCCAAATCGATTCGATTTTGGCCGTGCGGAACCGCCGAAAGAGCATGTGGACGATTGGGGACAGAGAGAGGTCGCACCCGCGAAAGCACCAGCATCGGGCGACACGCTTACGCACGCTCGGCAGCGACAAGACCTCGACGACCTCCCAGTCCTCGATGTATCGCTCGCGTGGAGGCTCGCCCTCCAGCCGCACCCTGTTTTTGAACGGATGGGCGCGAACGTACCCCCACTCGACCTCCTTGGTGAAGGCGTGCGAAAGCACCTCCACTTCGTGGTGGGCGGCGATTCGGCCACCCGTCGTTTTGCCGGTGTCCGAGGTCCTCTTCCGGCTGCGTCTGTCGACGTACCGGTAGATGTGCTGGGGCTCCAGTGCGTCTAAGGGCATCGCGCCGAAGACCGCACGCAGCTGCTTAATCCAGTGGGCGTGCTGGGCCTGACTGGTGGCGGCCTTGCGAGGCACGACCTCAATGGCGTAACGGTCCAGCAGCTCGGCGATCGCTGGAAGGGTAAGCTGAAAGGTTGAGGCTTGCGAGTTCACGAGTGATCGCCGATAACCCGCTCGACTGCGCGCCGCTGCGCGCGATTTGGCACGCCCGTGTTGTCGTCAATCTCGAAGAGTGCGCATCCGATTCCATACGGTGTTGCACTGAACGCGTCGGGTCGGTCAACGCCGGGAAGAATATGTCCCGAGGCAGTCTGACGGCGAGTGTCAACTCTCCGGCGGCAGAGATATCAGCGCCAGTTTTTCGTCAACCTGAAGCGTGAAATCCAAAGGGAAAGCGCACGGAGGACTTGCTCCGACCTGCAGGCAGCAGGGTCGGCGTTGAGTCTCCTTGCGCCACTGCCACTTGCGTCTCATGCCGAACCGTTCTCGCATCGTTCATCTCCTTCCGAGCATTTGCTTCGCGACCATGACGAGGTTCCCGGACTCGAAGCCGAACTTCTCCTGCAGCGCCTTCAATGGAGCGGATGCGCCGAATGTGTGCATGCCGATGACGCGGCCATGCATTCCAACATAACGTTCCCAGCCGAAAGTCGACGCCTGTTCGATCGCCACGCGGGCTTCAATATCGGGCGGCAGCACGCTGTCGCGATACTCTTGAGCCTGCCGCTCGAACACGTCCCATGACGGCATCGAGACGACGCGCGAGCAAATGCCGGCGCTCAGCAGTTGTTCATGCGCCTCGATCGCGAGCGAGACTTCGCTGCCGCTCGCAATCAGAATTACCTGCGGTCTGGCGGGCCCATCGGCGAGCACGTAGGCACCGCGGGCAGCGCCGCTCGCCGGCGCGTACTTCCTTCGGTCGAGCGTCGGCAGCGGCTGCCGCGACAGAACGAGCAGCGCCGGCCGATGTTTGAATTGCACGACGAGCCGATATGCCTCGACCACCTCGTTGGCGTCGCCGGGACGCATGACGGTCATGCCCGGGATGGCTCGCAATGAGGCGAGCTGCTCGATCGGCTGATGTGTCGGGCCATCTTCCCCGTCGCCCATCGCATCGTGTGTAAAAACCATTAGACGTCGGCAGCTCCATGAGTGCCGACAGGCGGATGGCGGGCCGCGCGTAGTCGCTGAATATGAAGAATGTCGCTCCGAAGGGACGCAGCTTCGAAAGCGACATGCCGTTGACGATCGCAGCCATCGCGTGCTCGCGGAGGCCGAAGTGCCAGGTTCTTGCCGCCCGGAGTGCCCGCCTGAAAATCGCCGGCTCCGTCGTACTTCAACGTCGTCTTGTTCGAGGGTCCGAGATCGGCGGAGCCGCCGAGAATGGACGGAATGTTCCGGGCAAGGACGTTCAGCACCTGACCCGAGGCGTCTCGCCCCGAAATCCCCTTCGGGTCCGTCGGAAACCGCCGGAAGGTGCGGTCCCATCCCTCCGGCAAATCGCGTTGCTGCATCAGCTCGATTTCGCCGGCGAGCACCGCATGGGTCGCACGATAACCTGTGTAAAGATCGTTCCATGCGCCCCGCGCGGCGGCTCCGCGCGCACCGATGCCCGCGGCGAAGTGTTCGCGCACGCCGTCTGGAACGAGGAAGTGCGCATCCTCGGGACGTCGGAGAAGGTCCAGAGCGACATCATTTCCGCCAGGCCGTCGCATTGGGCGATGGTGGTGGCCAGCCACGGCCCCATGTAGATGGAGTCGGTCACGGCGACTTCGTTGTCGTAGGCGGCGTTGTACTCGCTCCAGATCAGCGGCATGTCTGGCCGCGACGATGCCTTGATTTCGTCATGGACCTTCTTGACGGCGCGGCAGACCATCTGGTCGCGGGCAATATTTTCGTTGGTATGGAACACGTCGCTGGCTTTGTCGTTGCCGTAGACATGACTGGAGACAAAGTCGAGCGGCACATTCGCCTGATCGGCGTGTTTGATCATGTCGCTGACCCACGCAGCCTGGGCCGTAGCCGGGCCGCCAACCCGCAATCGGGGACTTACTGCCTTGATGTCGTGGGCGGTGTGGTCGTAAAGCTCAAAATAGGATTGCTGACGCGGCGAGCCCGTCCAGAAATCAAGGTTCGGCTCGTTCCACACTTCGAAGTACCAGGTAGCGACTTCCTCGATGCCATAGCGCTCGACTAAGTGCCTGGCGAACTGGGTAATCATGTCATCCCACTTGGCATAGTCCTTGGGTGGCGAGACGTTGGGGCGATACCAGAAGGCCTGGAGGTCCTGCCGCGCCGCCAGTTTGTAGGGCATGAAACTGAGTTCGACGAACGGCTTCACTCCGGCGGCCAGCAGGCCATCGTAGATCTGGTCTACGTAGGAGAAGTTGTAGATCGGGCGACCCTGTTTGTCCTCGTCGTATACCCCGACGTCGTCATTCAGAATGCCGTGGAAGCGAACGTACTGGAATCCTGTGATCTGGCGGACCGACCGCAGGTCGTGGCGATAGGAGTCCCGCAGGCTCAGGATGGCACGACCCGAGCCGAACATCTTCTCCCAGAAGTGCGGAAAGGGATGGGCCGGCGCAGAGGCATCAATGGCGATGGTTTCCACGGGAGATTGTCCCAGCAGAGGGAGCGCGCAAAGCGCGACGATGAACAGAGAGAAAATTGGAATGCGCATTGTTCTTGTGAGCCAGCGATCAGCCCATAAGATGATTATGCGCACTGGACAGTTTTCTGCAAGGAGTTGACCACCTCAAACCAAAGAAACTACGAATGTTGTCCATCGGAGCACTGCAAAGAGCGCCAGCGCAGGTAATCGTATTTGATGAGGCTGTTGGCGGCTTCCGGTCCCTCGCTGCCGGCTGCGTAGTTGGGAAACTGGGGCGGCGGCAACTCCGCCCAGGCTTCTTCGATGGGTGTGATGATGCGCCACTCCGCTTCCACCTCATCGCGGCGGGTGAACAGCGTTGGGTCGCCGCGCATCGCGTCCAGCAGCAGGGTCTCGTAGGCGGCGGGTGTTTCCGTCCCAAAGGCCTCGCGGTAGGAGAAGTCCATATCCACACCGATGGCGCGCATTTGCAGGCCGGGCTGCTTGGCCCCGAAGCTGAGCGAGATGCCTTCATTCGGCTGGATGCGCATGGTGATGATGTTGTGATGCACATCGTCGGGATTGCGCGAAAACAGTGCCTGCGGGGTGCGCTTGAAATGCACCGCGACCTCGGTCAACGGCTTTGCCAGCCGCTTGCCGGCGCGAATGTAGAAGGGAACTCCGGCCCAGCGCCAATTGTCGATATGCAACTCGATCGCGGCGTAGGTCTCAGTCTGTGAGTTGGGATTAACGCCCGGCTCCTGACGATATCCCGGAACTGGCTTACCGTCGATCTCACCCGGACCGTACTGCCCGCGAACCGTGCGTTTCGCAACCTCCTCTTTGGACATGGGGGCGATAGCGCTCAGCACATCCACTTTGTGACCGCGCACGGCGTCGGCATCGAAGCTGACCGGCGGCTCCATTGCGGTCAGCATCAGCAACTGGAGCATGTGGTTAGCGACCATGTCGCGCAGCGCTCCGGTCTCTTCGTAGAAAGCGCCGCGGGCTTCCACGCCCAGCGTCTCGGCAGCGGTGATCTCGATGTACTCAATGTAATTGCGGTTCCACACCGGCTCGAACATGGAGTTGCCGAAGCGGAACATCATGATGTTCTGTACTGTCTCTTTGCCGAGATAGTGGTCGATGCGGTAAACGGAGCGCTCGTCGAAGACGTGCGAGACAATTTCGTTCAGCTCCTGTGCGCTCTTCAGGTCGCGGCCGAAAGGCTTCTCCAGGATGATGCGGATCCAACCTTCGCTGTTGTGGGCCAGTCCGGCTGCGCCGAGGCCCTCGACGATGGGCGGCGCGAGCGAGGCCGGCGTTGAAACATAGAACATCACGTTTTTGCTGGCGCCGTTTTTCTGCATCTCCTCGATCTTGGCCTTCAACAGGGGATAGAAGTCGCGCCGGTTGGCGTCACCGACAAAATAGTGCAGCCGTTGAGCAAAGTCGTCCCAGCCCTGGTCGGTGAAGTTGCGAGCATCTTTCGAGTCGGCGGCGCCTTCGCGCAGACGTGAGCGATACTCCTCGTCGTCAAACTTGGAGCGGCCGATGCCGAGGACTTCGAAATTGCGGCTGGTGCAGCCGACACACGCCAGATCATAGAGAGCAGGGATTAGTTTGCGCCGGGTAAGATCGCCGGAGCCTCCAAAGATGACGACCAAACAGGAATCGCCTTGCGGCAAATGAGGTGTTTCGATTTTGTGGGGCGTGGGCTGTACGAGAGTAGTCATGCGATTGGCTCCAACGTGGCTTCGCTCATTGCAGATGCCGAGCCGCGGCGAAAGGATTCGCCGGCAGTGTCACTTGTGGCTCGCAGTCGTGGCCGCCGGCTGTGTCAGCGATTCCTTCGCCAGGGCGAGCAGGCGACGCAAACCCTTCTCGACGTCGCGGCCCAGGTCGATACGAATGGCGCGGCGATGATGCTTGGTCAGCGACTCGAAATCGCCTAGCGCCTGTGCCTGCTTCAAGACACCAAAACTGAACTTCTCTCCGGGCACTTCGATATCGTTAATATCTTCCGAGGTCAGTTGCAGGAAGACGCAGCCGTCGGGGCCGCCTTTGTGCAGCTGTCCGGTGGAATGCGAGAAGCGCGGGCTGTAGCCCGTTGCGGTAGCGACCCTCTTCTTATCGCGGATGGCAACGCGGATTTCCTGCAAAAGAGATTTGTAGTTATTCAACTCCTCGACGAATGGCGTGATGGCGAGATAGTCGCCGGGGCTCAGCCGGGCAAGATGGGTTGTCAGCATCGCCTGTAGCGATGAGCCCCCGCGGCGCAGGGCCTCACAGTTTTCCGCGTCGCCAAAAACACGCAGTGAGGTTTCCGCCACGATGAGCTTTTGCTGCGGAAGAGCCTCATTCTGCGCATACTCCGTTACCACGCGCGTGATGTAGTCTTTGGACTCCTGCACGTCCGGCTGATCGAAGGGATCGACGCCGATGAGCGATCCAGCAACGGCGGTCGCGAACTCCCACAGGAAAAACTCCTCGCCGAGATCGAGCGGACTACGAAGCGCGTGGCGCAGTACGGGATGTCCGGCAGCTTCGAGAGCGGCGAGTTTCGACTCCACGTCCGCGTTCTGCTGCCGACGGCGCATGGATGTAGACAAAAATGCGATCGTCGTCATAAACGTCGGGCGCGCCCAGCGGCTCGCCAACGACGGGGACGATGCCCTTGCCTTCTTTGCCGGTACTCTCGGCAACCAAGTGCTCAATCCACAGGCCAAGCGCGGCCAGTGGCGGAGGTGTGATCAAGGTCAACTTATTACGTCCGACGGCGGCGAGCGCGCCCAGAAATGCTCCGAGCCGCGCGCCGGGATTTTCGTTTGGCGGCACCGACTCGGCGCAGGCGTGGGCCGCTTCTCTCGCGGAATCCAGCAGGGCCTTGACATCACCGCCCATCAGAGCAAAAGGCACCATCCCAAAGTATGAAAGCGCAGAATAGCGCCCGCCAATGTTCGGCATATCGAGAAAAATGCGGCGAAAGTGGCCGTGGGCGGCGTCCTTGGCAAGCTGACTTCCGGCATCGGTGATGGCGATGAAGTTTTCGCCCGCAGTATCACCCTTGACGCGCTTCACGCGGTCCCGGAAATAGCGGTGAAACATCTGCGGCTCGGTGGTTGTGCTCGACTTCGATGAAACGATGAAGAGAGTATTCCCAATGTTGATCTTCTGCTCGAGGTGGCGAATCGCCGTCGGAACGGTGGAATCGAGAACGTAGAGTTGCGGATAACCCTCCTGCTTACCGAAGGCGAGGGCCAACGCCTCGGGACACAAACTGGGGCCGCCCATACCCAGGACCACGACGAATTCAAATCCGGCGTTCTTGACCTCATGGGCAAAAGCATCGAGTTCGGTGAGATGCGGCTGCATGGCTTCGGCAACCGTGAGCCAGCCAAGCGAATTGACAATACTTGCCTCGCGCTCAGGTTCGCTTTTCCAGAGCGTGAAATCCTTCTTCCACAATCGCGACACGGATTGATCACGCTCGAGACGATCCAGGGCGCTGCGAAAGTCAGCCTCGTACTTGCCAGGCGACACTGTATGCCTCTGAAGAATGCTGGTGGCGACTTCGTCGTTGCCGTTGCCTAGTACAGGAACGCTGCCCATCGGTCTCCCCTGTAATTTGCGATTCGATTCTTGGGTGTGTTGCGGGACAGATAACACAGCGCCGACACATAGTGCCGGCGCCATGGAACGTTTTAATTGTAAGCCTGAATTGTTACGGTTTCGTTTTCTTTATCACTTCACGGGCTTTGGCAACGACGTTGTCAACGGTGAAGCCAAAGTGCTCCATTATGATCTTGTACGGGGCCGACGCTCCAAAGTCGTCATGGGCGACGCTATATCCGCTGTCGCCAACGAACTTGCACCAGCCCAGGCTGGCGCCGGCTTCCACCGATACACGCGCCTTGACCGCAGGAGGAAATACCTGGGCCTTATATTCGGCGGGCTGTTTTTCGAATAGCTCCCAACACGGCATGGAGACAACGCGCGCCTTCACGCCTTCGGCGGTGAGCTGCTCGTATGCCCCGACACAAAGCTGCACCTCGGAGCCAGTTCCCATCAGGATGATGTCCGGCGTGCCACCAGAGTCGGCCAGAATGTAGGCGCCTTTAGCTACGCCTGCGGCCGAGGCATACTTGGTGCGATCGAAGGTTGGCACGCCCTGGCGAGTGAGCACCAGCGCCACGGGTTGGTTCTGCATCGGCATGATGACGCGCCAGGCTTCGGCAACCTCATTGGCGTCGGCGGGGCGGATGGTCATCATTCGGGGCATGGCCCGCAATGACATGAGTTGCTCGATCGACTGGTGGGTGGGACCGTCCTCACCGAGACCGATGGAATCATGGGTGTAGATGTAGATGACCGGCAGCTCCATCATCGCAGCCAGGCGAATCGCGGGCCGCATGTAGTCGGAGAAGATGAAGAACGTGGCTCCAAAGGGCCGCACACAGGACAGCGCCATGCCGCTCAGAATTGAACCCATGGCATGCTCGCGGATGCCGAAGTGGAAGTTGCGGCCTGAGTGATTGTCCTTCTCGAAGTCGCCGCCGTCCTTGATGAGCGTTTTGGTTGAGGGATACAGATCGGCAGCGCCCCCGATAAGCCATGGCACTCTCGCGGCGACGGCGTTCTCTACTTTGGCACTGGAGTCGCGGGTGGCTATACCTTTGGCGTCGGCGGGGAAGGTCGGAATATCTTTGTCCCAGCCAGCGGGAAGTTCCTGGTTTGACATCTGCTGCCACATCTTGGCGGAATCGGGATTCTGGGCCGCCCATGCCTGATATTTCCCGTCCCACTCCTGCTCCCACTTGGCGCCGCGCTCCACCGCCTTGCTCATATAGCTCTGCACTTCATCGGGAACGAGGAACTGCGCATCGGGAGGCCAGCCGTAGACGATCTTCGTCTTGCGGACTTCGTCTACTCCCAGCGCCTCGCCGTGGGCTTCCTTGGTGTCTTGACGATCGGGAGAGCCCCACCCAATATGCGTATCGCAGATGATGAGCGATGGCCGATCCGGCTCTCTCTGTGCTGCCCTGATGGCGACGTCGACCAGATTGAGATCGTTGACATCGGTAACGTGCAGGATATTCCAGTGCCAGCCTTCGAAGCGCGTGGCTACATCGTCAGTGAATGCCAGAGAAGTGTGGCCTTCGATGGTGATGTGGTTGTTGTCGTAGAACCAGATCAGGTTCGACAGCCCGAGATGTCCGGCGACGGAAGCTGCCTCGTTGCTGACGCCTTCCATCAAGTCGCCATCGCCGCAAAACGCATAGATGCGGTAGTCGAAGGGAGTGTAGTCGCCGGTGTGGAACTTTGAGGCCAGCCAGCGCTGGGCCATCGCCATTCCCACCGAATTGGACACGCCCTGGCCGAGCGGGCCGGTGGTGACTTCCAACCCCGGCACGTGACGGTACTCGGGATGCCCCGGCGTCTTCGATCCCCACTGCCGGAATTGCTTGATGTCGTCGAGCGAGAGGTCATAGCCGGTGAGGTGAAGCATGGCATACAGCAGCATGCAGGCGTGCCCGTTGGAAAGAATGAAGCGATCGCGGCCCGGCCAATGCGAGTCGTGAGGATTGTGCCGGAGGAAACGGTCCCATAGGACGAAGGCCAGCGGCGCCAGCGCCATCGGAGTGCCGGGATGGCCGCTGTTGGCTTTCTGCACCGCGTCCATCGCCAGGGTACGAATCGTGTTAATGCAGAGGTTCTCGAGTTGCTGCTGGTCAGTGGCTTGTTTTTTCCCTTGAACAGAAATGTCTGCTTGACTCACCCGTTACCGCCTTTCTCTCCAATGTCGTGAATAAGGAAAACCGAATGTATGCCGTTGCTACGGGACTCAGATTTTATATCGTGCCGGTACCCAGCGCTTCCGCGTTCGTGTGGAACCCTGTTGTCCCTACGATGTCTGCGTCATAACCGTGTCGCGGCTACCGGCTCGGGTCAATTCCCCACCAGGTCCGGGACTCACGAGGTTGTTACGAAACCCTGTCGTCCCTACGGGACTCGGCGAGTTTTTCCCGCTCTACCCAGCACTGCGCCTCCGGCTTGTGCTGGGCTAGATTATTTCGCGCCTCCGGCGCTCTTTTTTCTGCGCCTAGTTCCACCGATGCAACCGCGAACGGCGTTTCGTAACAGCCTCTTACGCTCCGGGCTAACCTCATGCCGCCGCCGTGCGGCTGGTTCGACCCAAGCCCGATGGTTTGTTCCACCCCGTAGCGCGAATTGCGGCTGCGACACAGACTGCTACGGGACTCGAATCAAATACGTCATCCGGAGCTTGATTTCGCAATGGATTGCTCCGCTGGATTTTGCGTCGGATGTTCGACTTCGACCGCATAATCTGTCCCTTGCCATTGCTGGTTCTCGGGCCATCTGAAGGTGAATCGCAGCGGCGCTTTCTGTCCAGAATCAATGTGGATGTCGACATACTCGATACCAAACGCCGTGGGGGTCGATCCAGTATCGCGAGGCGTGTTCCATTCGTCGTCGCTCCAGTGCAGCACGAAGGGCGAGGACGCCTGGACCCGCAGTAAAGCTCCCGCCACGACTTTGCGGACCTGGCGATTTATCTTCCATACTTCGATTACCGGGCGCGGATTATCGTTGCAATAACGCGCGGCCACGGGCTCGATTCGATCAAAAACTTTATTATCCAACATGGAGCGCAGCAAGGTTACGTACTCGGCGTGTGCCCACAGCAAAGGAATGGCCGCTCCCGTTGCTTTGCCGAAAAACATGTGCTCTTGCGGGATATCCGGCAAGCCCCAGATCTGCTCCGGGAACAACCCGATGCCGGTGGTAAACGCCTCGGCGGCGCGGATATAGAGATCGATATTGCGGCCGGCGGCCAATTCATACGTAGCCCGTTCCAACGTGAGCAGGGGCCAGGGATGGCCAACTCCCCACTTCTTGAACGAGGTACCGTCGTCGCGTTGACCATAGCCGTCATGGTTGTAGCGTTTCCAGCAGGGGCCCGCGGGAAAATCGACTTTCAGGACGGCGTCGATGACCTTTAACGAGTCTTCAATGAGCGGCTCGCCCGCCCTGCGGATGCCGAAGCGGACCAACTCCAGAAAGCCGTGGTCCACGATCTGGTTTGCCGGATAGCGATAGCGGTCTCCGGGCTTCTGATTGGCGAGAGTCAGCTCGCCGCTGTCGGGGTCTTCGTCGCCGGTCGCGCCTTCGAGGCTGACGGCGGGATTGATGCGGATGTAATGGCGCTTGATCTCCGGCACGAGCGTGCCCTGGTTGGTAACCGTCCACTTCTCAACATGCGACTCGAGGAAGTCGGCGTAGGTACGAACGAACTCCGCCGTATGCTTGTCACCGCGATGTTCCAGCATCTCGGCGGCGCAGATGAGGGCGGCGATATTGGTGGCGAGGGTAGAAGGCGAGTAGCCTCCCGCTTCTTCCCAACGGTCTTCGGGGCTGGCGGGACCTTTGCGGATCAGGTAAGCGCACGCCCGGGCAACCGTGATGGAGGGATCGAAATCGGCGAGCGCGTTGGCCTTCCAGAGGCGCCAGGCGAGGATAATGGGAAAGGAAACTTCATCCAGTTGCACGCCAGTCCAATAGGGATCGCCATCGATCCAGAAGTTCTGGTAGAAGCCGCCGTCCTCGCGTTGGGCTATGGCCAGATAGATCAGGGCGCGCAAGGGCGTGGTGGTGTCGCCGGCAGCCAGAAGGGCGCTGGCGGAATGCACCATATCACGGGTCCAGACCAGGTGATAGCCGCCCAGTTCGTCATCGCTTTTGTCTTCGCCCCAGGGAATGCTCAGGCTGGCGATCATGGCTCCGGGATAAAGCTTGTCCTCGTGCGCCAGCAGCAGATTGATGCTGCGAGCGAATAAACAGGAGGCATACCCGGAGACCTTGTCATGGTTCATGTCGATGACAGCCAGACGCTTGCGGGTGCGGTGCCACTGCTCGATAAAACTATTCACATTGGTTTGAAATGGCACACACAGGGATTGGAAGAGGGTAGCGCCCGCCGCGTGTTGAGTGCGGCCGAAGGCCAGGCCGAGAGTGAACTCGTTCCCGTGCGCCAGGGCGATCTCTCCCGTCAGCGCGATATTTCCGTCCATCGCGCTGTCGTACTCCCAATCCATCCTCAGGTTGTGCGCCAGGTCGGTCCAGCCGTCACTGATGCCAACGTAGCCGCAGGAGAGTTTGCTGAACCCTACCTTGGTTCCGATCGCCATGTGTACATTGTCGCGATAGGCAATCAGGAAATGGCGGCCCTTCGCCGCCAATACTTCTCCATTGTTGTGCCATCCGCCAATGTTCAAATGGGGGGCGCAAAGCACATAGAGGTGCAGGCGTCCCTGCCACTCCGGCGCAGGATTGAACTTCGTGTGAATGAGGAGACAGTTGAGGTGGGGATCGGCGATGATCTGCTTCTCAATGGAGTAGCGCCCGTCAGGATCAGTGTTGGTGACCTTGAAGCCCAGGGCGCCCGGATCGAGAAGCTCAATCTTGCTGATGGTGTTGCGGCGCTCGTCGTGGAAAAATGTCTCCCCGTCGCTGACCATGTACTGCAAATCCCGGATCTGAGGGCAATCAATGGTCGGGTAGTAGATCTCCGTGTTGACGCCCTTGGCCAGGGTGTACCAGATGCGGCTGGAAATAGCGTAGGCAGTGCCAACGGCATCCTTGGCTCCGCCTGTCCAACGGGGTTCGATGCCGGGGCCACCCGGGGCTGGATTCTTGCCGGTCAAGATAAATGTTCTCCTCGCCTACGGCTGGGGACCCGACCGTCGAACTCAAGGCCAAGCTGAAGGTCGGCGCGAAGCGCGCGCATTCCATTCTTAACCCGAGTCGGCCTCGCTGGCTATCGGAGTCACCGAAAGTTCACAAATCCGTGCGTCGGTCCAAGGGCCCCCACAAAGGTTCGTATGCCAAAACGTGCCCGCAACCGAGATAGGGGCGTTGGAAGTGTACCGCGAGCGTCAAGAGGGCATGAAATCTGGTTCGGGTGTAAGAAGCACTTATGGCGTACGGTTTTTGGAAAAAAAGGGGAACTTTTGATTCTGCTATCATGAAACACAAGCAAGATGTGGCAAGAACGTGCTTCCAACTTGCCTGTATGGGTATTGGCCAGCAGTAATACTCTCCCATCACGACCCGCCATTTGCTGGTGGGGCCCTTCTCTCCGTGCGCCAAGTCGTCAGGACGAGTGAAGTCGATGCATCCGGTCGCCAGCCCCCCGCGCTGACTCCAGGAGCTGCGGTCGACGACGCAAATGGCGCAAACTTTCAGGTTGCTGAGCGAACTGCGCCGACATCACCCAACGGGATTGGGGCCGTTGGGCCAGACGTGCATTTATACGGAAATGGAGGAAAACAAAGTGCAAATCGCGATCGCTTCCGATGAAACAGGGCATGAAGCTAAACAGCGGCTCGCCGCGAAACTGATGGCCGCCGGACACGAGGTGACGGATGCTGCGCCGCCCGTGCAGGGGCAGGGCCGTACCGATTACGCCGAGCAGGTGGCGCTCTCGGTGCTGCGGCACGATACCGAGCGCGGCATCATCATCAGCAGCCGGGCGGTTGGCGCTTCGGTTGCCGCTAATCGCGTGCCCGGGGTCCGGGCGGCGCTTTGCGGCGACGCCCATTCCGCTCATGTGGGCGCCAAGATTGAGGGCATGAACGTCCTGGTGCTGGCACTGCATTCCTTGGAGGACGACCGTGCGCGGGAAGTGGTCGACGCCTATCTGAATGCCACGCTGGCCCCCATTGAGGTGGTTGGCGGTTTGCCGCCTCGGCGCTTGCAGCGCGTATTCGCTTATATTCGGGAGAACGTGGCCCGCGGCTTATCGGTGAGCGAACTGGCGCAAGTGGTAGGCATGAGTCAGTATTACTTCTCTAAACTCTTCAAGATGAGCACCGGCATAACCCCCCATCAATACGTGATGCGGCAAAGGGTAGAGCGTGCCCAGGAACACCTGCGGGAGAGCCGGATGGCGCTGGCCGAGATCGCCAGTCAGGTCGGGTTCGAGACGCAAAGTCACTTTACCAGCGTGTTTCGCCGCCTGGTAGGCGCCACCCCCAAGCGCTACCGGGAAATGCATCAGGCGAGCCCGCTGCTTCCCGTTCCATCGCAGGAGCAATCACGGCCCGACGAGCGGAAGTCAGCTACAGCGGCGTAAGGCAATCGCAATCGCATACTAAAGAAAACACGGCGCGACCCAAGGTCGCGCCGGTTTGCTTATGGCCGCGTGAGGCGAGGAACTATTGCTGTTGCGGGCGCGCGACCGGCCGCCGCATCTTGGTGCTGGGATTCGGTTTCATGGATCCCGCGGGCATCAACTCGTTGATCAGCCCGTCGGCGTGATAGATGTTGCGTAGTGCTTCCGTAATCGCGCGGCTGTCTACCTCCACGGCACGCGCTACCTTGTCGCTATAGGCGAAGTTCCAGACCAGCGACTCAATGTTGCCGTCGAAAATAATGCCGACAACTTCCCCCGCCTTATTGATGACCGGACTTCCCGAGTTGCCGCCGATGATATCGGGCGTGGAAACCGTATCGTAGACCGTCTGCAGATTGATGGCTGGCTTGTACTTGATCCAGCTGTCCGGAAGCTGATAGGGCGGCTTGCTGCCGTGCTCGGCGGCATGTTCGTAGGCTCCGCCCATGGTGGTGAACCACGATACTCCTTGCCGTCGAGCTTGTAGCCTTCGACCGAGCCGTAGCTGAGTCTCAGCGTGAAGGTCGCGTCCGGCGGCACACTCAGGCCTTTCTGCGCGAATAGCGCCTTTCCAATGTTGCCGCCACTTTGCCGCAGTACCGCCTGCACCTGGTTCTCACTCGCGATTGTGGATGGCGGCGGCGTCCGGCTCAACTTCCCGCATCATCACGATCAGGGGATCGGTGCTGGCTTCCACCGCTGCCACGCCACCTTCATAGAGCTGCTTGCGCACGGCAACATCCTGAAGCTTGGTGCCGGCGATCGCCGCTTTGGCACGCTCGTCGGGAGTTTTGCCGGCCAGCGCCTTCCGCACGTCAGGATTGTCGGCGCCAAGTTCATCCCGCATTTCCGCCAGGCTCTCGCTCAACAGCACCTGCTCCAGATACTTATAGATCGGCGCGGTGGAGAAGAGCTGCTGCTCCAGGTTTGGCAGCTGCGAATCCTGATAGTTGTGCATGCGTTGATTGCTGGGCATCTGCTTTTCATACGCAGCGCGCACGATGTAGCGAGCGTAGCGCGCCAGATCGCCGCGGAAACCGCCCATACTGTCGAGATACAACAGTTGCTTGTAGGTCTGCTTCTGTACATCGACCGCCTTGGCGATCTGCGCCCAAGGGTCGCCGAACTCCTGCTTGCGCTGCGGATTGGATTCAACGAACTCCTGCAGGCTCTTCTCGTCAGCGGCCTTTGCTGGCCATCACATCCTTGTCCTTCAATCCGCCTTCGTAACCGGTGACGGCCTTGAAGGAATTCTGTAGGCCGAACACATCGCTCTGGGCTTCGCGCTCATTCTCCGCCGATTGCGCGCTGAACTTCTGCAGTACATCAACGCGGCGGCTGAGGGACTTGAGTTGGAGCGGGAACTGATTGTCGCGGAGAAACGCGAGTTGGTCCATGGTGAGCAAACGGCCGGTGCGCCCCGGATGGCCGGAGACAAAAACCAGTTCGCCGTCACTGGCGCCATTCGGCGACCACTTCAGATAGTCGTGAATCTTGCGCAGGCTGGCCGTTTTCGTAGGCGCGGAAGAACGAGATGTCGAGATCATAGCGGGGATACTCAAAGTTGTCGGGATCGCCGCCGAAGAAAGCGATATCGAACTCGGGCGCGAACACCAGCCGGATGTCATCGTACTTCTTGTACTTGTACAGGTTGTACATTGCGCCGGAATAGAAGGTGACGACATCGCAGCGGATATCGCCGCCGGAACACTGCTTTTCCAGCGTCGCTATTTCCTGGCGCTGTGCCTTGCCGGCATCGGCGGCAGCCATTCCCGGCTTCACCGCCGCGTTCACCTTCGCGGTGACGTCCGAGATATCTTCCAGCACCACGAACTCCATGCCCGGGACATTTGGCTTCGTCGGCGCGCGTAGGCGCGTAGAAGCCGGTCTTCATGTAGTCCTTACCGCTGGTGGAGAGGTCGTGAATGCACTCTTGCGCGATGTGGTGATTGGTAAAGATCAGCCCATCGGGCGAGACAAACGACGAAGAGCCGTTGGGAGCGCGGGCCGAGGAGAGCCGAACATGATCGAGCCACGCCTGGTCGGGCGAAAATCCGTACTTGGCTTGTACTTTGTCTTTGGGAAATGCATTGAACAGCCACATGCCTTCATCGGCGTAGATCGAGTTGCCGAGACAGAGCAAAAGAAGAGAGAGCAGAAGGACAGTTTTTTTCAACATGAGGACTCCGGGGGGCGGAGAATCCGCGCCGCTTCGAGATTATGCCCGGCACAGGGAGCTCCGGACAGCTAACCAAACCCTTGACTATAAACTCTGGAGCAGGCAAGGGGCAATCAGTTTGCGGCACACGGCTGATCTGGACCAGTCCTGCCTTGGGCCGGCACCTTTACAATAGAAGTCTGTGATCCCAGCTGCGGTGAGACCGGATACGCGAAACTTGAAACTCATTATTTCCGCAATCATTCTTCTTATGACGACCAATGCCCTCGCCCAAGAACCGCTTGCTTCCCCACAAGCCATCACCGACCCCACCAAACTTGAGAGCAAAACAGTTGCCGACATGCAGACGTTCTCCATCGAGAAGCTCTACATGACGCGCCAGATGGGCGGCTCGACGTGGTCGCCCGACGGCAAGCAGGTGGCCTTCATCTCCAACATCAGCGGGCGGAATAACTTGTGGCTGGTGCCGGCGAGCGGCGGCTGGCCGACGCAGCTGACCATCAGCGACCAGCGGCAAGCGCAGCCGGTGTGGTCGCCCGACGGCACGTGGATCGCCTACATCTCCGACCATGACGGCGACGAGCAGTGGGACATCTTCCTGGTTTCGCCCAAGACCGGCGACGTGGTGAACCTGACCATCTCGCCGGAGTCGGCCGAGATTGATCCGGCGTGGTCGCCCGACGGCAGCCAGCTCGCCTACACCACCAAGCCGAAGACCGGATCGAGCTACGAGATCGACCTGATGGATGTGACCACGCGCCACCTTCGGCATCTGACGAAGAACACGCCCAAGGAGCTGAGCAACCACCACCCGATCTTCTCGCGCGACGGCAAGTTCATTGTCTACACGCAGTCGCACGCCACCGGGAAAGACGCCAACGTCTTCGTGCTCGATTTGGCCAGCGGGCAGAGCACGAACCTGACGCCGCACGAAGGCCAGCACAATTACCACGCCGCCGATATCTCGCCGGATGGCAAGACGGTGCTCATTACTTCGGACGCGCACAACGGTTACGAGAATGTGGGACTCGTCGATATCGCGACCAAAAAGATCGACTGGCTGACCGATGAGAAATGGGAGCTCAACGCGGGCGGATTCTCTCCCGATGGCAAGTCGCTTACATGGACTGCGAACGTTGACGGCACGACGAATATTTATTCTTACGACATCGCCGGCAAGCAAGCCGACTGCATTGCCGATCACCTCGGGAGTGAATTCGCTGGGCGGCGATCCGACTGCTTACACGCGCGATGGATCGCGGCTGTTGTACTACCACAACGGCGCCAACGCGCCCAGCGATCTTTGGGTGTATGACATCGCGTCGAAGCAGTCGCAGCAGATTACGCATGCGCTGGTCGGCGGCCTGCGCAGCGCAGACATGGTGCAGCCATACCTGGTGCACTATCCCAGCCGCGATGGCAAGTGGACGATCTCCGCGTTCGCTTACGTCCCCAACAACATTCAACGCAACGGCAAGTTTCCGGCGATCGTCTACATCCACGGCGGCCCGGCGGTCGCAGTCGGTAGACTCGTTCAATCGCTTCATTCAGTACATCGTGAACCAGGGTTACCTCGTGATTGCGCCGAACTATCGCGGCTCGACCGGCTACGGCAAGCAGTTCACCGACGCCAATATGGGCGATGCCGGCGGTCAGGAGCTGAACGACGTGCTGGACGCGGGGGAGTGGATCAAGAAGAGCGGCTTCGTCGATCCCAAGAAGCTGATCGTGATGGGCGGCAGCTACGGCGGCTACCTCAGCATGATGGCCGTCACAAAGGCTCCGGACATGTGGGCCGCGGCAGTGCCGATTGTGCCGTTCGTGAACTGGTTTACCGAGATCGCGAACGAAGATCCCAGCCTGCGCGAATATGATCTGGCCACCATGGGCGACCCGGTGAAGAACAAGGCGCTGTATGAAGACCGCTCGCCGATCAACTTTGTCGATCAGATCAAGGCGCCGTTGCTGCTGCTGGCGGGAGCCAACGATCCGCGCTGTCCGGCGTCAGAAGCGCAGCAGGTGGCCGATGCGGTGAAGAAGCACGGCGGTATCGCGCAGTTGAAGATCTACACGGATGAAGGCCACGGCTTTGCGCGCGTAGAGAACCAGATTGATGCGTATCAGCGTGTGTCGGATTTCCTGAAGGTGCATGTGCCGTCGCCAGGATGCGGGTGCTCGGTGTATGAGTAGCCGCTCTTCGCTGTTCGCTTCTGGCGCTTAACGACCATCTGGGTGTCGCAAAAACTAAGGCGCGCAGAAGAACCCTGCGCGCCGAACAGATTCGTGATTTAGAACTCCTAGCGCGTGGCCGCTGCTTCCTGCACTCCGTAGATGCTGAACCACGATGTCGCAGCCTTCAGCGCGTTGTTCACGTTGTTGATGTTCTTCACGCCTTCGTCCTGGAGCCAGGCTTCGAAGGCCTTGCCACCCTGCTGCGCGTAAATGGGGATGCCGTCCTTCCACGTTGCCCGTCCGCAGAGCACACCGTTGAACTTCACGCCCGACTCGGCAGCAAACTCCAGGTCCTCGATGAACTCGGGATTGCTGACGCCTGCCGACAGATAGATGAACGGCTTGCTGGTCGTGCCCGCGGCTGCGCGATAGTGATCGAGCGCTTCCTTCTTGCTGTAAACCTTCGTTCCCTTGAACGAGCGCGAGCCCTCGACAAACTGCATGTTGATGGGAATCTCGACCTTCAGCACGTCGACGTTATAACGGTCCTTGGAGAATTCCTCCATCGACTTGGCGACGACCTCGGGCTTCAGCTTGGCGAAGTCAGCGCCCTTCTCGTCCATGCCCTCTTTGTAGCCGACGAGCTCCAGGAAGAATGGAATGTCGTTGGCGCGGCACTCGTCGCCGATGCGCTCCGTCCAGGCGTGCTTCAGTTCGTTGACCTTCTGGTCGTCGTAGGGCGTGTAGTAGAGCAGGATCTTGACGCAATCTGCGCCGGCTTCTTTCAGGCGCTTCGAGGACCAGTCGTCCAGCAGGTCAGGCAGGCGGCCGGGCAACTGCTTGTCGTAACCGGTCTTCTCGTAGGCCAGCAGCAGGCCGGAACCTTTGGCGCGGCGCTTCGCGGCCGGCAGTCCCCACTCGGGATCGAGCAGGATGGCGCTGGCGTGCTTGGTCAGGACTTCGGTGACGTAAATCTTGAACTCTTCCAGTTCTTTGTCGCCGGCATCGGCGCCCAGGGCTTTCTTCAGCGAGCCGCGCTGGTCCATGGCGGCGGCGGCAATGACGCCGCGATCGTTGGAAACATTCTTCATGCCCGCGAGTTTTCCAGGAGTCAGTTTCATGATGAGACCTCCACGGGCAGATCGCCCGGTTCGATAGAAAGGATTGAGTGCAGTCCCGCAGAGAGCGGCTGGGCCCGAGAAGTGCGGGACAGGAAATTCTAAACGAATACGGAGATGCACGCGAGGGATCGGGCGAGTAATTCGGGCCAACTCAGGGCTTTCGCATGTCCGCAAGCATTTGCTGACGAAGGAGATGATTCGCTCGGGTCTGATATCCCTTACCAGGCCTTTTTAACCAAGCCACCACATCGGTATCGAGACGTAGCGAGACAGCTTGTTTGACCGGACGATAGAACCTGCCCCGTACGGCATCCTTCCACGCGCGGAGAGGCAGTTCCGGAATGGCAGATGTGTCGATTTGGTGATCCGGCAAAGCAGCCAAAGCCGCCAGGTCACGCTTCTGTTTCGCGGTGAGCGGCTGCCTGTTTCCAGCAGTGCTGTCCGTCGGCTCACTCGTCCTGCGCATAGACTCGCCGCTCCTGCGGTGTGGCCTTTCGCGCTGAGATGATGCGGATATTCTCTTCTTCTGCAATGTCTTCATTGTCGGAATCCGGACTTGTATGTACCACCAGGAGGATATGACTACCTTTTACCATGCCGATCGTATGCCATCTCAATTCTCCTGCGACTTCGCAGTCGAGGTGAGAGAAATGGTGAGGATCGTCAAAGACCAAGGCTGCGGTTTCAAAACTGACGCGGTGCTTTCGTCGGTTGGTTCGATTTTTTCGTTCGTCCCAACCGAACCGCAATGAGCCTCCTAGCCATGACAATTATGTATATACGTCGGGCAAAAGTCCAGGTCCGCGATCACTGCCGCAACGGCAACCCGCTCAGCACCGCCTGCTGCCGCGCGATCAGCGATTCGATGCCCTGCCGCGCCAGTGCGAGCATCCTGGCAAACTGCGCATCGTCGAACGGGCGACGCTCGGCTGTGGCCTGCACCTCGATGAGCTTCTTGCTGCCGGTGGCGACGACGTTCATGTCGACTTCGGCGCGCGCGTCTTCTTCGTAGCAGAGGTCGAGCATGATTTCGCCATCGACGATGCCGATGCTAGTGGCGGCAACGTAGTCGCGAATAGGCGCGACCGTCATCGAGCCGGTCTCGACCATGCGGCGCATTGCCAGCCCCATGGCGACGAATGCTCCGGTGATGGACGCGGTGCGCGTGCCGCCGTCGGCCTGGATGACGTCGCAATCGAGAAAGATGGTGCGCTCGCCCAGCTTCTGCATGTCGGTGACGGCGCGCAGCGAGCGGCCAATCAGCCGCTGGATTTCGTGGGTGCGACCGCCGGCGCGACCCTTGGTGACCTCGCGCGGCGTGCGGGTCAGCGTGGAGCGCGGCAACATGCCGTACTCGCTGGTGACCCAGCCTTTGCCGCTGTTGCGCAGGAACTGCGGCACCGAGTCTTCGATGGTCGCGGTGCAGATGACGCGCGTGTTGCCGAGCTCGATGAGGCAGGAGCCTTCGGCGGTGGAGATGAAGTCGGGAATGATGTTCACCGGCCGCATCTGGTCAGGCGAGCGATTGTCGGAGCGGAAGATCATAAGGTCAGTTGGTTGTCAGTTGCCAGTTGTCAGAAGGCTGTTAGCTCTTAGCAATCCTGTTGTGACGCCCAGCCGCGAGGCGTAGTCAGGTCAGCGTCACGTCATCCACCTAAGTCTACATGCTCGACATTATCTACCTGTCGGCCGAGGAAGCGAGTGGCCAGGCGCTTGAACTTGTCTGTCGAATCGGTGACGTAGAAGCGGAAGGTGCGATGGGCAGCGGCGATCCTGCGGCTATAGGGGTCCCTCGACTCGCTTCGCTCGCTCGGGATGACACATCATTGGAAATGGTTTCGTTCCGAGCTCGCAGCTCGGAGCTCGCGGCTCGCGGCTCCCGGCCATCCTCGATCATCCTCTTCACCACGCGCGCGGTCGATTCGGCCGAATCTACGATCTGCATTTCCGGCGGGCACGATCCTGCGCAGCAGTGGCGCGATCAGCGGATAGTGGGTGCAGGCCAGCACCAGAACGTCGGCTCCGTCGGGAGCCTGGGCCGTGGCCTCGTCTAGATAAATTCGTGCCACCTGCTCGGTCACGGGATGCTCAATCCATCCCTCCTCGACCAGCGGCACAAACAGCGGACAGGCTTTCTCCAACGCTTGCAGACCGTGGCGTTGCAGGGCGTCGCGATAGGCATGGCTGCTGACGGTGGCTTCCGTCGCAATCACAATGGCCGCGCGCTTCTTGCTGACCTCGGCTGCCATCGCCGCTCCCGGTTCAACCACGCCGACCACCGGCACATGAGCAGCCTGCTTTGATTTGCGGCAGCGCCAGCGCGGTCGCGGTGTTGCAAGCGATCACCAGCAGATCGATGTTCTGCTTCTCCAGAAAGCGGGTTGCGCCGATAGCGTAGCGCGCGACGGTTTCGGCCGACTTGGTTCCATACGGCAGGCGTGCGGTGTCTCCGAAATAGAGATAGTGCGCGGGCAATTGCTCGGCCATGGCCTTCAGGACGGTGAGGCCGCCGACGCCCGAGTCGAATACTCCAATGCGAGGTAATGTCACTGCATGTCCTTTACTACCTGGCCGATGTTGCTGGCCTCGTAGAAGCGCTTCAGTCGGCATGTCCGGCGAGGGTTTCGCGCTCCTGCCCATTCACCAGGATTTTCACGCGCGCGATTTTGCTGTCGTTCGCGTTCAGCGTCAACACCAGCGACGCGACGGTCAGCTCCTCAGCCAGCACGCCGGAAGGATGCGCGTCGGCGAACGCCGAGTTGGTGTCCACCACGGCTGTGTCCTCACTCAGCAGAGTAGACCGAGCGCACATCGGAAGCCGGGCCGATAGGATGCGGCGAGGGCGGCTTCAGGTATTGTGCCAGCAGCGTCCGCAGCACGGCGCGGGCGCGTTCGCTGCGTTCGGCGGGCAAGGCGACGTTAACCTGCGTCTTGCGCAAGGTGCCGTCGCTGTCGTTGGCAATGTACAAAATGCACCGGCTCGGGAGGCCCATTCACCGGAGGCGTCACGATCAGTTGCTGCTCGGCAGCAGCCTGCGCGTCACGCGCGACCTTGCGCTTCAGATGCAGAGCATACGAGCCCAACCCGACCGCAACGATCGCCAACACGGCAAACATGACCAGGATGTGCCGGGGTCCCCGAGACGCCTTGGTTTCGGGCGGATCGGGCTGGGGCAGCGTCATGGCCGCACCTCCGGCAGCTTGGAGCGAACGGCGGCAATGCCGGCGGCGATCGACTGGGCGACTTGCTCCTGGTATTCCGCGCCGGCGATGTTGTCGACGTTGTCGTCGGGAGGAGCAATCTCAACCGCGATCGCGGGCGCGGCAATGTTGTTCATCGGGCGCAAGGGCGCGACCAGCGTGGTGTTGGGCAGCTTGCGCGACTCCAGCTCAGCGGCCACCGATCCGGCGGCCACACCGCTCAAGTCGAGGAATGCGGCCTGCGCCGTGTCCCACGGCAGGAATCCATCACGCGACAGATTCGCTGCGGGCAGCATCGAGGTGAAGACGTGCACGCCTCGTCCGGTATTGGCGGCGTGCAGCGTGATGTACAGCGCCGGGCGCGCGGCGTTGACCGACGCGGCGCGCTGGTCGAGCGCGATGGCCACGTCGGAGTTACGCAGCATTCCGGCAGCAATGCCGCGGCTGGCCAGCTCGCGTTGCACGCGCCGGGCGAGCGCCAGCACCACGTCCTTCTCCACCAGCGACGCGAGTGATCGACGCGCCGCTGTCGGCGCCGCCGTGGGCGGGATCGATGATGCACCAGGAAGCGCGGACCGGAAGGCGGCTTCGGCTGTGTGCGCCTGGGTTTGCGCGGGAGCTTGCGGCTGCGGCGTTGGAGGCGGCGGCGCGGGAGGCGGAGGCGGCACCGGAGTAACGATGATCGTCTTGCCGCCGTCGGCGAAGCTGGCCATCAGCGGAGCGGTACCCATCACGTCGAGCTCGGCCAGTCCGTCGTGCTCGGCGAAGACTGCGCCGGTGATCACCGGATCGTCGAAGTTAGTAGTGTCCTGGCCGGCGGAGACCACGGGCTCGCGGCGGAAGGTGAAGCGCACCCGGCCCGGCTCGGTGGCAATCGTAGGGATTGACCGGGCTGGGGAAGCTGACCACCAATTTCGGCGGGGTGCTCTTGTCCAGCTCCAGGCTGAAGCGAATGGGAACGTCGCCGACGAAAAGGCGTCGGGCTGCGGAGTGCAATTGGACAGGCTTTGCCAGGAGCTTGTTCAAGATCTCAGTCACTGAACTCAAGGGAACGTAGCCGCGGTCGTTTTGCAAAACGAAATTCGCCGGCAGCTTGTAGTTTTCGTCCCAGAAGCTTCGCCTTGTCCTTGCCCTCGTTGAACTGCGCCTCGACGGCGCGGCCACCTGGCGGAGTGAACTTCACTTTGTATTTCTTGCCGTCGGGACGGGCGTCGATGGAGCCCAGCGGCTCGAGCAGGTCGACCAGCCCGGCATAAGGAAGACCCTTCACATCCAACAGTGGAACGGAGTACGAGGTTTGCGCGGAATAGACGGTGAGTTGGTCTGCCGGCTGCGCATGTACAGTCGCGAGATGCGCGATGATGGCCGCCAGCGCCAGCGCAGGCAGAATCAGGCCGAGCCAGAGGCGGGAACGGTTATCTGCCAGAGGGAACTTTGAAGTCATCCAATCGATCCACGAACGATGTACAGGTTCCCTCAACGATATATGCAATGCAAGGCGGTGGAAAGTCGCTTCGACGGAGCGCCGGAGGATTCCGCGAATGAACGAACGCGCTTGAACGCGGCGCTGAAGCGCCGCACTACCCGAGCAAGGCACAAGCCAGAAGTTTCGGCACCCTGCTAGGTCGCTTCTTCGACCGAATAGATGGTGAGGCCGCTCAGCATCTTGGGATAGAAGTCGGTGGATTTCTGCGGCATCACTCCGCCGGCGAAGGCGATATCGCGCATCTGCTCGATGCGCACTGGATTCATCAGGAACGCCACTTGTGCGGCGCCGCTGCGCACCGCTTCGATTGCTTCTCTGCCGTCGCGGATGTACTTCAGATGCTTTTGCGCGCGGATGTCCTCTTCCGACATGCCGAGGATTTCCTCGAGCACCAGCTTGTGCAACTGCACCACGTCGAGTTCGCCCTGCTGCGCCGGCAGATCCTTTAGTCGCGCGGGATTCACGTCTTTACGCGCGCGCAGCAGAAATCCGCCGTGCGCCGTTACGGCCAGCAGTGCTGTACGGTCCTTGCCGGCGTCGTGCAGCCGGCGCACGGCCTCGTGAGCGTCCGTCACGGGGCCCACATCCTCAATCTCAAAATACTCCCGTAGTTTGGAAACCATCTCGAAGATGCTGAAGTTCTCCAGGCCAAAGACCACGCGGTGAGTGGGCAGGATCACGAGGCCGGGCGCATCCATATTGACGAAGGTGATGACGACACGTTCATAGGGAGCGTCAAGATTGCCATTCGACTGCTGCCGCATCTGATTGCGATAGTTGAGAGCGGTTTCGTAGCGATGGTGACCGTCGGCGATGATCAGCTTCTTGTCGGCCATCTTAGCCTTCACTGCCGCGACGGTTGCCGGATCGGAGACCTTCCACATCTGGTGCAGCACACCGTATTCGTCGCGCAACTCGATGGTGGGCGGCGTGCCCTGCTTCAGCAGCTTGGCCACCTCGTCCGCGGGATCGCTGTAGAGCATGAAGATCTGCTCGCAATGCGCCTGCGTCGCTTGCAGAAGATTCAGGCGGTCGGCCTTGGGCTTGCTCAGCGTCTGCTCATGACGGAAGACCACTTTGCGATCGTAGTCTTCGACGCGGCCCAGAGCGATAAAGCCGCGCCGTTCCGCCTCGGCTCCGGTCGAATCGCCGGGAATCTTGAACCGCTGCACATAAACGTAAATGCTGGGTTCAGGGTCACGATGCAGAACGCCCTCGGCTTGCCATAGTCGCAAGCTGGCCGCGGCCCGGGTGTACACGTTCTCGTGATCGTTGTCGCCCGGCTGGGACTTGCCCAGAATGATCCGCACCAGGTTGTAAGGACTGGCGGCGTAATACTGGTCCTGCATCGCTGGAGTGATTTTGTCGTAGGGCTGAGTCATTACCTCGCCCGCGGTAACTTTCGAAGGATCATAGCGAAGAGCGCGAAAAGGAAGTATGTCTGCCATAAGGTCCCCGTTCCTGAGACGCAGAGTTGTCGGCCTTGTATTCACCACGGAGGCACCGAGGACACGGAGTGACTGAGACTTGAGAATCCTCCGCGCTCTCCGTGCCTCCGTGGTGAGCCGACAGGGCCTCGGGAAGGCTGATTGTAGCAACTGGAATCAGGAAACCAGAATGACGTGAATCACATCAAAACGTTCAGCCGGGGGCGGCGAGAAGGGGCTAATTCGGTGGCCGCAACCTGTGATAACATTCTGCACACGCTCTAAAGGATCCTATGGCCCGCGGAAGCAGTACGGCATTCGGGTCAAGCGGCTCGGCCATCCAGCCTCGATATCTTAAACGTGCGGCGGGACTTTTTCCCGGCCAGCCCGTCCAAACCACCGTGCGCGTTTCCCGGACCGTGCTTTTCCTGCTTGGGCTGTGGGTTATCGCCTGCTGGGCGGTGCTGCCCGCGTTTGCCCAGAACGACGACATCCACGTCACGCCGCGCGAAACCAAGAAGGCCGACGCGACGCTGGCCCCCGACATGCCCGGCGTTTCCGTCGATCCCACGCTACGCACGCACACCAAGCCGCTGAAGAAGGATGTGGAACTGGTGCTGGTTCCGGTGACCATCACCGATCCGATGAACCGGCTGGTAACCGGCCTGGAAAAAGAGAACTTTGCCCTTACCGACAACGGCCAGCCGCAGACGATCCGGCATTTTTCCAGTGAAGACGCCCCGATTTCTCTGGGGGTAATCTTTGACATAAGCGGCTCGATGGCCGACAAGATCGACAAATCGCGCCAGGCCGTAGTTGAGTTCTTCCGCACCGCCAATCCGCAGGACGAATTTTTCCTGATCACCTTTTCGGAAAAGCCGGAAGTGCTGGTGGACTTTACCTCTTCCGTCGAAGACATTCAAAATAAGCTGGTATATGCCACGCCCAAGGGGCGAACGGCTTTGCTGGACGCGATTTATCTTGGCATGAACCGGATGACCAAGGCGCACTATGAACGCAAGGCGCTATTGATCATCTCCGACGGCGGCGACAACCATAGCCGCTACACCGAGGGCGAGATCAAGTCCATGGTGCGGGAAGCGGATGTTCAGATCTACGGCATCGGGCTCTTTGACCGTGACTTTAAGACTCCGGAGGAACGGGAAGGGCCGGCGCTGCTGAGCGATGTTACCGAAGTAACCGGCGGACGGACGTTTGTCATCGATTCGCCCAACGAATTGGCCGACGTAGCCACTAAGATAGGCATTGAGCTACGCAACCAATATGTCCTCGGATACCGTCCAACCAATCCGGGACGCGATGGCAAGTGGCGCAAGATCAAAATTAAGCTGAATCCGCCCCGGGGCTTGCCGCCACTGCACGTGTACGCCAAAACTGGATACTATGCACCAACGGAATAAACGATACCTTCTTCTGGCTACTTTGGTTTTGATAGTGGGCACGTGGTTGGCGGCCCAGAATTCCACCCCTCCGGCTCAGCAATCCAGCGGTGCGACGACTGCGCCGCAACAGTCGGGGAGTGCTCCCACGCAGACGGGAGCTCAGGATCAGTCACAGGAACCTCCGGCCCCCAAGGCTCCCAACCAACCCGGCGACACTGTGCAGCTACCGACGCCACAGGGCCAAGCACCTGCTGCGCAGCATGATGATGTCTACATCTTCAAGAAGGAAGTGGACGAAGTCACGCTGCATGCCACCGTGGTCGACGATCGCAATCGTCTGATAACCAATCTGACCAAGGGCGATTTCAATGTTCTGGAAGACGGCAAGCCGCAGAAGATAACTCTCGTTTCACAACGAAGATATCCCGGTAGCGTTGGGCATTGTCATCGACAATTCCGGTTCCATGCGGGAAAAGCGTCCGCAGGTCAACGCGGCCGCCATCAACCTGGTCCGCTCCAGCAATCCGCAGGACAAGGTTTTCGTGGTCAACTTCAACGAAGAATATTTCCTCGACCAGGACTACACGGGCAGCATTCCCAAGCTGAAGGACGCACTCGAGCGGATCGAGTCGCGCGGTGGGACGGCGCTATACGACGCAGTTGTAGCCTCTGCCGATCACCTGAAGAAAAGCGGCGAGCTGGAGAAAAAAGTCCTGTTGGTGGTGACCGACGGCGAAGATAACGCCAGCCGCGAGTCGCTGGAGCAGGCCCTCCGGCGCTTGCAGGAGCAGAACGGCCCGACGATTTACACCATCGGCTTGCTGAGCGAAGAGCACGGCAAGCGGGCGCGGCGTGCCCTGCGCGAGATGGCCGAGGACACCGGCGGCGTCGCATTTTTCCCCAAGGACCTGAGTGAGGTGGAGGCGATCACCCAACAGATCGCACACGACATCCGCAACCAGTACACCATCGGCTACAAGCCCTCGACGCCGCAAAGTGCGGGCGGCTATCGCACGGTGAAGGTGGAAGCCCAAGCCAAAGGCTACAAGAAACTTCAAGTGCGCACGCGCAGCGGCTACTATGCAGGCCAGCAGCGGGCGTCAGCCCAGGCCGGCGGACAGTAGCGGCAGCGAGGATCACCCTTAGCCGCTAAGGCGCATTCGAAGTTTTCCCGATGCAACGACTGGCCGAGCTGTGCGAGCGCATCGCCGGAACCACCAAGAAGACCGAGAAGGTCGCGCTTCTGGCCGAGTACTTTCGTTCGCGCGAGTTGCCAGACGCGGCGATTTCCGCGGTCTTTCTTTCCGGACGCGCCTTTCCCGCATTCGACGAGCGCACGCTGCAAATCGGCGGATCGCTGTTGTGGAAGCTGGTGGTCGAGCTTGCGGCAGCACAAAACGCAGGCGCCGAATCAGAACAGCAGATCCCTCGCCGGTTAAAACCGGCTCGTGATGACAAGAAAAAAGAGCTTGAACGCGGCGCTGAAGCGCCGCTCTACCTGAGTGCGACATCTGCGCTGGACGCGGCTTATCGCCAGCGCGGCGATCTGGGCGCGGCCGCCTATGATGTCCTCCTGGCGAAAGCGCCGGCCTCGCCGACCATCACCCTGCGGGACGTTCGCGCGACGTTCGACCAGATCGCCGAGACCCGCACCGCGACCGCGAAGGCCGCCGTCCTTAAGGCGCTGCTGGAACGCGCGACCGCACTCGAAGCCAAGTACATCCTGAAGATCATTACCGGCGAGCTGCGCATTGGCCTGAAAGAAAGCCTCGTGGAGGAGGCGATCGCCAAGGCCTACGACGAACCTATCGGCCGCGTGCAGCGCGCCAACATGCTGCTGGGCGATATCGGCAAGACGTTGCAACTGGCGGCCAAGCACCGTCTGGACGAAGCGCGCATGAGGTTGTTTCATCCCATCGGCTTCATGCTGGCGAGTCCCGCGGCAGACGCGGAGGAGGCGTTTCAGTATTTCGAGCACGCGCTGGTGGAGGACAAATACGACGGCATTCGCGCCCAGGCGCACTGCGGCGGCGGACAGGTGCGGCTGTTCTCGCGAACGCTCGACGAGCTGACGCCGTCCTTTCCGGAGCTGGTAGGGCCGTTGAGCGAGTTTGCCGGCGAGGTGGTGCTTGACGGCGAGATCGTCGCCTGGCGCGATAACCAGAATGGCGGGCGCGGGGTCCCCGGCGCGCCTGCGGTTAGGCCGATGGGGTGGGGGCACGCGATGCCTTTCGGCGAACTCCAGAAGCGCCACGGTCGCAAACAGATCAGCAACCAACTGATCGCCGAAGTGCCGGTCGCCTATGTCGTTTTCGACGTGATTTATGCGGGCGGCGAACTCATGCTCGACAGGCCGCTTTCAGACCGCGCTCGGGTCCTGGACCGCGTGTTTGCTGGCGCGAATCGGATCGCGCCTCGTGCCGCGGTCAACCCGCAAGGCAAGCTGTTCGACTCGCCGATGGACGAAGCCGTGTCGGGATGGGTGTTGCGCGCGCTGTCGCTGCGAGCGGACTCGGCGGAGCAACTCGAGCGTTACTTCGAGCAGGCGATGGCTCGCGGCAACGAAGGCCTGATGATCAAGGACCTCGAGTCGCCCTACATGCCGGGACGGCGTGGCCGGTGGTGGCTGAAGCTGAAGCGCGAACTGGCGACGCTGGACGTCGTGGTCACCGCCGCAGAATTCGGACACGGCAAGCGCATCCACGTGCTTAGCGATTACACCTTCGCAGTGCGCCAGGGCGAGGAACTGGTCAATATCGGCAAGGCGTATTCAGGCTTGACGGACAAGGAAATTGCCGAGTTGACCGAGTGGTTTCTGGCGCACACCACGGCCGATCACGGGCATCTGCGCGAGGTGGAACCGAGAATTGTGCTGGAGGTGGCGTTCAATGCCATCATGCGCTCCGACCGGCACGATAGCGGGTTTGCCCTGCGATTTCCCCGCATCGTGCGCGTGCGGCAAGACAAGCTGCCGGAAGATATCGACACCGTGGAGGCGGTGGAGCAGATATACAGGCGGCAGCATGGAAGATGAAGCGGCTGTCAGCCATCAGGTCTAAGATGACCATCTCGAGAAGTCCGCTCGGAAGCCGAAGCCGCAGCCTTCCGAGCAGGACGTCAAAAGGGCCGAAGCTTTAGCTGAAAGCTGACGGCTGAAAGCCGATAGCTGATAGCTGATAGCTCTACGCCTCGCTCGATTCGTACTGAAACACTTCTTCCAGCGGCACGCCGAAGGCATGAGCGATTCGAAACGCGACATCCAGAGATGGCGAATACTTGTCGCCCTCAATGGCGATGACCGTTTGCCGGGTGACGCCGACCTTCTCCGCCAGCTCCTGCTGCGTCATCTCCGACGCATTGAAGCGCAGCTTGCGGACATTGTTGGTGATCCGTCCCTTCGCCATGTCAGAAGCCCTTCCGGTAATAGAGCAGCTGAGTGGCAAACTTCATCAGCTCGGCCAGCACCATGAACAGCAGCATGGAGTTCACCAGGAGGAACGGGGTGGCCACGATCCGCGTGGGAGCGGCATCTCGCACCAGCGACGCCACGACGACATAGCCAATCACCAGCGCGGCCCCGGTCGCCACAACAAAGTAGGCGTTCCGGTATGCCTTGCCCTCGATCAGGAGATCGCGCTCGTCCTTGGGTTCAGGCTTGGATTCGATGGCCAGAATGATGTGGTACACGATTTCGATCGCGATGATGGCGATCACGGTGAACATCAGGCGCCCAATGCTGGCGCCGTCAAATGCCGCGTGGTCGACGTGCTGTAAGGCGTTCGCGAAGTAGTATCCGTAGACGATGACCATGGCCAGCAGCGATCCGAGTATGCTTTTTTCCTGATAGGACAGATCCATGATGACTTTTCTCCTTGGATGTAATGCCTGACGGACAAAATGTAAGTTAATTAGTACTTAATGTCAAGTTTATTTTACATATACCTGTGGGAAACCTTCGTTCCCCAGAGCTGGCGTAAGATAAGCCTCTGATTTCAGAGAGGATAATCGGCTTACTGTGATGCAGACGATTGTGGTGAATCAGCGGGGTGCGGCGCGTTTGCGGGGTGGACATCTATGGATATACCGCTCCGACCTGGTGTCGGCAGAGGCCCCGGCTGGCGCGCTGGTCGAGGTACGGGATGAGCGCGGCAAAGGGCTCGGAACGGCGCTCTATAGCAGCGCGTCGCAGATTGCCATCCGGCTGCTGAGCGCTGAGGACATTACCGAAGACGCGCTGCCCGGACTTCTACGGGCGCGCATCGCCAGCGCCGTCGAGTTTCGCCGGCAGACCGCGCGCGACACCGATTCCTACCGTGTCATCTTCAGCGAAGCCGATCTGCTGCCTGGCCTGATCGTCGACAAGTACAACGACGTCGTCGCAATGCAGGCGCTGACGCAGGCGTTTGATCGCGACGATCTGCGCCAAGTGGTGCTGGAGAAGTTGGCCGAACATTTCCCCGATGCCAGCCTGGTCGAGCGCGTGGACCCGCACATTCGCAAGCTTGAGGAGTTGCCGGCGCGCGATTCGCAACTGCAGCGGGGCGACCGGTCGAGCACCGTCTTCACGCTGAACGGCGTGCGTTTTCATTACGACGCGCTCAGCGGGCAGAAGACCGGCGCCTTTCTCGACCAGCGCGAAAACTACGCGGCCGCGGCGCGGTACGCTCACGGTGAGGCGCTGGATGTCTTCACCTATCAGGGTGGTTTTGCGCTGCATCTGGCGCGGGTGTGCCAGAGCGTTGCCGCAGTTGATTCTTCGCGCCCGGCGCTCGAAGTCGCCGAGCAGAACGAGCAACTCAATCGCGCCCAACATCGTTGCGGTGAGATCGAATGGATTGAAGCCAACGCCTTTGACCTGCTAAAAGACTATGCAACGGCCGGACGGCAGTACGACACCATCGTCCTGGATCCGCCGGCCTTCGCCAAAACCAAGCGCGCCGTGCCGACGGCGTTGCGCGGCTACAAGGAGCTGAACCTGCGGGCGTTGAAGATGCTTCGTCCTGGAGGCATTCTGGTCACGTGCTCCTGCTCGTTTCACGTCAGCGAAGCGGAGTTTCTGGAGATGCTAGGGACTGCGGCGGCCGACGTAGGCCGCCGAATCCGCGTACTGGAAAAGCGTGGGGCGTCGCGCGACCATCCCGTCCTGCTGAATGTTCCGGAAACGGCTTACCTGAAGTGCGTAATCTGCCAGGCGGAACCCTAAACCGCCCACGCCTGTCGGACAGCCGTCGCGAGCGGCCTAAAAACACAAAACCCAGCCGCTTTCGGCTGGGGCAGCTGAGGATCTCTCAACTTCAGTTCTAATCTCATTGTATCACGCTGGAGGGGGATTTGTTCCGCGTTTGTCGAACTTATATCTGCCGCAGAATCATGGGATTGCGGCTTATTGTTGCGTTTCTAAGTATTGACATATAAGAGTTACCTGCCTGCCTTGTAGAGTAAATGTAAATTCCTATTAAGTCATTTTATATAAGTAACATACTAACTATTACAAAGTAGGATAGTCCAGTCCGTCAATAACTTTACAATAGTTTACTCATATTTCATGATTCTATTACGCTGATATGAGCGTCTAATTACCAGCGAGCAGGAACGTACAGACCCACGTGCCTTGCGAACCGCAAACTAGTTATTGAGTGGAGGAGAAACGAATCATGACTGTTTTGACCCGCTGGGCTCCTTACCGTGAACTGAGTGCTTTGCAGAATCGTATGAGCCGGCTGTTCGACGAGCAGTACGCTGGTCGCGAGGAATCGCTGACCGCTGGGGCGTTCGTGCCCGCAGTCGATATCTACGAGGACGAGCACAGCATCCAGTTGAAGTTGGAAGTGCCCGGCATCGACGAAAAAGACCTTGACATCAAGGTCGAGAACAACACCCTGACTGTCAGCGGCGAGCGCAAACTCGAAGTGGAAGAGAAGGAAGAGAACTTCCACCGCGTGGAGCGCCGTTACGGCAGCTTTACTCGCTCGTTTACCTTGCCGAGCACGGTCTCGACCGACGACATCCAGGCTGACTACGATCACGGCGTGCTGAAGATCCGCTTGGCGAAGCGGGCCGAAGCCAAGCCGAAGCAGATCAAGGTCACCGTCGGCGGCCAGAAGACTGTCGAAGGCAAGAAAGTTGAAGGTCAGGCGCAGAGCAAGACGCAGGCCGCCTGACGCAAGTTTCGCCCCTCGGGGAGAGTTTTTCTGGAGGGAGACGAACTGGGGAGTTCAAGGGGAGGCGGGTGTAAATCCACCTCCCTTTTGTTTACCAAAGGGAACTCTCCGGGGGGCGAGAGCTAGAAGACATTCGTCAGTGGCCAGTTGTCAGCTGTCGGCCGTCAGCCGCCAGTGCTCAGCCGTCGGCAAACCTGGCGAGCGGGCGACTTAATTTTGGGACGCGCGGGCGTTTAGAAACATTCGCAAAGTGCGAAATCTGTCGCATTCGGCCGGAACGAACTAGCGCCTTTGGATTTTTTTCTCCGGAACGGGATGCTTGTTTTCGGCTGGAGCTGCGCATGGCAAGGGTCAAGCGCCGGCTGGCGCGGCGTTAGCTTGGCCCAGGACGAAGCGTAGCGCAGTCCTGGGCAGGCGGAAAAAGACTCCGAGTCCCGCTAGGGACGGCGGAAGTCAGCAGTCGATCGTGGCCAGTGGAATCTTCCTGGCCGAAGAGGGAGGCACAGGGACCAGCCTCGATTCGTGGTTTTTTTGCGAGCCGCAACGTGCTCCCGCGAATCAAAACCACTGGCCACGATCCGCTGAAAAGCAGTTGTCAGTTGCCGGTTGTCAGTTGTCAGTTTCTTCCGACGACTGGTGAGCGGCAATTGCCGCGTTTAGCATGACTGTAGGGACCGTCTGCGCAAGGTTAACTTGAGCGGAGTTGGGGCTGCGATTTCCGTTGGCAGCGCCAGCCCTTTACCGACAACTGACAACTGATAACTGACAACTGAGGTACGACATGGCAATCCGTTGGGACAAATTAACCGTTAAAGCGCAGGAGGCGATGCAGCGGGCGAACGATCTCGCCAGCGAGCATGGCAATCCTGAAGTGCAGCCAGTACACATTCTGGCGGCGCTGGTCGAAGACCACGAAGGCATCGTCGCGCCTTTGCTGGAGCGCGTGGGCCTTCATGCCAACGCGGTGCAGTCCGACGCGATGCGCGAGATCGAGAAGCTGCCGAAAGTTTCGGGCAGTGGCGCCACTCAGGCGCATCTCTCCGATGCCGCTTCCAAGATGCTGGAAAACGCCTTCAAAGAGGCTTCCAACTTTAAGGATGAATACGTCTCCACCGAGCACTTGCTGCTCGCGATGGCCAAGCTGAAGCGCGATCCGGCGCAGGAAATCCTGGCGCGCGGCGGCGCAAGTTACGACAACATTCTGCGGGCGCTAACCACGGTGCGTGGCAATCAGAAGGTCACCGACCAGAATCCCGAAGCCAAGTACCAGTCGCTGGAGCGCTATGCGAAAGATCTGACCGAGCTAGCGCGTCAGGGAAAGCTCGATCCCGTCATCGGTCGCGACGAGGAAGTGCGCCGCGTGGTGCAGGTGCTGTCGCGCCGCACCAAGAACAATCCGGTACTGATTGGCGAGCCCGGCGTTGGCAAGACCGCCATCGTGGAAGGATTGGCGCAGCGCATCATCTCCGGCGACGTTCCTGAGCAGCTAAAGAACAAGCGCGTGGTCTCGCTCGATCTGGGAGCGATGTTGGCGGGCGCGAAGTATCGCGGCGAGTTCGAAGACCGCCTCAAAGCCGTCTTGAAAGAAATCGAGCAATCGCAGGGGCAAATCATTCTCTTCATCGACGAGCTTCACACGTTGGTAGGAGCAGGCGCGGCCGAAGGCGCGATCGATGCCTCGAACATGCTGAAGCCGGCCCTGGCCCGCGGCGAACTGCGCGCCATCGGGGCAACCACGCTCAATGAATATCGCAAATACATCGAGAAAGATGCTGCGCTGGAGCGCCGCTTCCAGCCTGTGTTGGTGGGTGAGCCGACGGTGGAAGACACCATCGCCATCCTGCGCGGTCTGCGCGAAAAATACGAAGTCCACCACGGTGTGCGCATCAAGGATTCGGCCATCGTGGCGGCGGCAACGCTGTCGCACCGCTACATCACGGACCGCTTCCTGCCCGACAAGGCCATCGACCTGATCGACGAAGCCGCAGCCTCGCTTCGTATTCAGATCGACTCCATGCCGACGGAGATCGACCAGCTCGAGCGGCGCGCCACGCAACTGGAAATCGAGCGCCAGGCGCTGAAGCGCGAAGACGATGCCAACTCGCGCGAGCGGCTGGCGATCGTCGAGAAAGAACTGGCGCAGATCAAAGAAAAAGCCAACGCACTCAAAGCTCGCTGGAAGCAGGAAAAGGAAGCCATCGCGAAAGTGCGCGAGCTGAAGGAGCGCATCGAACGCCTGAAGACGGAAGAGGTGGAAGTCACGCGCAAAGGCGACTTCGAGCGCGCGGGCAGGATCAAGTATGGCGAGATACCGCAACTTGAGGCCGAGGTCGCAAAGCTCAGCGCGGCGATGGACACCAAACAGTCGCGCATGTTGAAGGAAGAAGTTGACGAGGAAGACGTCGCCAAGATCGTCAGCAAGTGGACCGGCATTCCCGTGTCGAAGATGCTGGAAGGCGAAGTGAAGAAGTTGGTCACCATGGAAGACCGGCTGAAGGAGCGCGTCGTTGGACAGGACGAAGCGATCCAGAGCGTGGCCAATGCCATCCGTCGGTCGCGCGCTGGACTCAGCGATCCGCGACGGCCGATTGGCTCGTTCATCTTCCTGGGTCCAACTGGCGTTGGCAAGACGGAACTGGCGCGCGCGCTGGCGGAATTTCTCTTCGACGACGAACATGCCATGATCCGCATCGACATGTCTGAATACATGGAGAAACACGCGGTGTCGCGGCTGATCGGCGCGCCTCCGGGGTACGTGGGCTACGAAGAGGGCGGGCAGTTGACGGAAGCGGTGCGGCGCCGGCCGTACTCGGTCATCTTGTTCGACGAGATCGAGAAGGCGCATCCTGACGTCTTCAACGTCTTTCTACAAATCATGGACGATGGCCGCCTGACCGATGGCAAGGGCCGGGTGGTCGATTTCAAGAACACCATCATCATCATGACCTCGAACATCGGCTCGGTCTATCTGCAAGACCTGGGAATGCATCACGATGCCGAGCAGGTGGCCGAGGCGCACAAGCAGGTGATGGAAGCGCTGCGGGCGCACTTCAAGCCCGAGTTCCTTAACCGCGTGGATGACATCGTTATCTTCAATCCCTTGGGCAAGGAGCAGTTAACGAAGATCGTCGATCTGCGGCTGGAGGATTTGCGCAAGCTGCTGGCCGAGCGCAAGATCTCGCTGGACCTGACGCCGGCGGCGAAGGAGTTGGTCTTTACCGAAGGCTACGATCCAAACTATGGCGCGCGTCCGCTGAAACGGGCGATCCAACGCGTGGTCCAGGACCCGCTGGCCATGAAGATCCTTGATGGCGAAGTGTTGCTCGGCGATCACGTCACGGTCGACGTGGACAAGAAGCAGCACAAGCTGACGTTCAAGGTGGCCAAGCGCGTCGGGGTGGCGGCCGCAACGGTAAAGAAATAAAGCACCTAACCGGGCGAGCGAAACGGCACAAACGCGAAGTTGTGCCGTTTTCTTTTGGCGCAGAGATTGGGTGGGGGACTCAAATTGCCGCATTTCCCTTAACGGCACGTTACAGTTCGCTACTGCCGTCGATTCTTCTTGACCACTCGACCAAGCCCTCATAAAATTTCGCCGACATGCAGTTCAAGACTTTGAAGTCAATCAGCATTGGAGGAAGTTTCGTGGGGACCCTAAGACAATCTCGCAGCTTGACGTCCAGGCCAAGCCTGGGAGCTATAACTGCTGTGCTGGCGGTGGCGATCGTGTTTGTGCTGACAGTCGTCACAATTCCGGCGGCGCAGGCACAAACCTACCAGCTTATCCACACCTTCACCGGACCTGACGGGGCGCACCCGATTTCCGGCTTGACGCTGGACAGGGGAGGAAAGCTCAACGGAACCGTACGCACCGGCCATTCAGGCAGTAACTGGGGCGGGGTCTACCAGATGCGGCGCGCCGGAACAGGCTGGATCTTCACCACTCTCCACATCTTCGACGGTACTTTGTTGGGCGGAGTAACCTTCGGTCCGGAAGGTCTTATCTACGGTACCAGTCCGAATAACCTGACCGGCTATCCCACTGGCTATCTTTACAACCTGAGTCCAGGGATAAACCCTTGCCTGACCTCGCTCTGCAGCTGGAATATGGCCCTGATCTACGGCTTCCTGGGAGGGAGTGACGGCGGGGTTCCTCTCTATGGCAACCTGATATTCGACCAGTCCGGCAACATGTACGGCACTACCTCCAAAGGCGGCAACGGCAATGGTGTGGTTTTCGAAGCGACAGGTTCGGGTAACAACTGGACGGAGCAGCCTATCTACACGTTTGCAGGCACTCCTGACGGCGCAACTCCTGACAACGGGTTGATCTTCGACAACGCCGGCAACATGTACGGCACCACAACGGCGGGCGGCGCATCCGGGAACGGCACGGTTTTTGAACTGTCACCCTCGGGGAGCGGCTGGACGGAGAAGATTCTCTACAATTTCCAAGGCGGCAACGACGGAAGCGATCCCGTCGGCGGGCTCATCTTTGACGCCTCGGGCAACCTCTACGGCGATACCGCGAGCGGCGGATCGGCCGGCGGCGGTACGGTTTTCGAGCTGTCGCCCAATGGTGGCAGCTGGACGCATAACGTGCTTTACAACTTCACCGGAGCCGCCCAGTGCGGGCCGTGGAGCAGCGTTTACCTGCTCTCGGGTAACCTCTACGGCACAACGTTGTGCGATGGGGTGAATAACTTCGGCAACGTTTGGGAGCTGACATCGTCAGGCAGCGGCTGGACGTACAGCTCGCTGTACGACTTTACTGGCGGCAACGATGGAGGAAATCCGTACGGCGGCGTGGTATCGGACGCGTCAGGGAGCCTGTACGGCTCTGCCTCCAATTTCGGCGCGAAATTTGCCGGTGTCATCTGGGAGATCACGCCGTAAGACGGTCCATAGTGGTTAGTGGCCAGTTTGTTGCGTTCGCGCCGCTGGCCATGCGCCAATCTCTTACTTCGCCCTCGCGTGGTATCTCGCGCGAGGGCTTTTCTTCAGGATGGACGTATGCCGCGAAGCTTGCCCGATCGTTGTCGGACAGCGCAACTGCCGCGCCATTCTTGAAGGCTCGCAGTGCCGCGCTGTGTCCGTCGTCCGGGTTAACCTCAATGACAACTGAAAACCTTGTGTAGAATGCTGTTGCCTTGTAGCAGGGTCGACAGACGCTCTGCCGAGGCCAATTTCCGAATTGCGATTAGGAGAGTACTCAGCCTTATGCCGCAGACGAGTCAGAATGGAAGTAACACTGGCTGGAATATTCCTGACATAATCACACACCTTGAGCAACGGTGGGCGTCAGCCGCAAAGGAGAACAATGCCACTGAGGTCGCGCAATTGCTGGCCGACGCTTTTGTGGAGATGGACGCCGACGGAACAATTTATAACAGACCCCAAGTCCTCGACAGAATCAAGGCAGCGAAGTGGCAGGTAAACGAGGTCAGCGACATTAAGGTCGTGGTGAACGGCAATATGGCGGTTGCGACGGGCGTATGGCATGGCAAGGGCACTCGGGCGAACGGCAAGCCAATCGACGCGCGCGAGCAGTGGCTTGACACGTGGCACAAGAATGGCAAGTGGCAATGCATCGCCAGCGCCAGCGCCCCGATCACCCACTAGCGGCTGTCAGCGCGGTCAGACGCCGGCTGCCTCGCTTTTGGCCGCTGCCCCGGCTGTCTCACTTTGCCCGCGGGGGGCACTATTGCGTTATGGCATGAAAATGGTCTTGACAACTCAGGTTGTTGCACTCAGTATGTCGGATACGCGGGCGAGGAAGATTCACTGCAGCATGTCGGCGGAATATCTGGTTTCCCACTCTTCTCCTTGTCTTCGTTGATCGCTAAATAGTTGATCGCTGTCCGTTGCTAGTTCAATCGTTCGCAGGCTTCTCGGTGGACTACTGAAGGCGCGGTAGTTGGGAATTCGCGGTCCAGCGTGACTTCTCATCAGCCTTACCAGTTCTCCCGGTCAGCCTGCGGGCGTTAACCATTTGAAGGGAGAGCTTCATGAAAGATCCACAGGATAGTTCTGACCAGGCCACGCCTGTCCAGGGCGCGGCCACTCACAACGATAAACACAAAGCAGCAAAGGAGAGCCCAACCGATCCGGCTACCACCAGCCGGCGATCCTTCCTGGGTAAAGTCGGTGTCGGGGGCGCCGCAGCCGTGGCGCTAGCTGCCATCCCATTTAAGGCCGAGGCCTCGGTCGTGCCCTATAGCTCCCGTTCTCGCGCCGCAGCCAGCTACGGCTACCGCGCGGAGACCGCCGAGAACGAGGACATCAACATCGGCGAACTGCCGGACAACGGCGACGCGGAGCGATTTAGCGACTTCAGCGGCAGTTGGAGCAAGTGCCTGCCGCATACCGCTCTTGGCATCGTGAATCCGAGTGCCTGGCGCAGCCTCACCTACGCACTTCAGACCGGGCGTTTCCAGGACTTCCAAAACATTATCGTAGGAAATCCTGGTGGGCCGGGTTTCACTGGTACCCTCAACGGCCCCATGGGATCGCTGGCATTTGATCTGGAAGGGCGGGACTCCCACGCCACCAACATTCCGCCAGCACCGTCAATCACCAGCAACCAGACAGCCGCGGAGATGGTCGAACACTATTGGGCATCGCAGATTCGCGATGTGAACTTCACCGACTATGGAAGCAGCTCGATCGTTGCCCAGGCCTGCGCCGACATGAACAATTTGTCCTACGTCCGCAGCCATGGCAGCCAGTTCCCGTACCCGATCACACCGCAGAACCTGTTCCGCGGCGCGATTAACTCCAATGACGGAGCTCTACAAGGTCCATACATATCGCAGTTCATGCTCCAGGCGACCATGCTCGGCGTGCAACCCCTGACCCAGATGTACCAGAGAATCCTCTCGGTCAGCGAAGGCGGGGCCGACTACTGCACCGATCCGACAGAGTATCTCGCCATCGAAAGCGGCTTCCAGCCGAATGCCAGCTTGCAGTTCGACTCCACCTACCGCTTCGTGCGCATGGGTCGGGACCTGGCCTCTTACACCCACGTGGACGCGCTCCATCAGGCCTACTTTATCGCCGGGTTAGTCCTTGCGGGCATCGGTGCCCCAATCAACCCTGGCAACCCGTATATCGGCTCGCTCAGCGAACACGGCTTCGGCACCTTTGGTAGCGCTAGCTCGCAGGCTGGTCCGGTGGACGCTGTAGGGACCATCCCCGAAATGGCCACGCGGGCATTAAAGGCGGCGTGGTTCCACAAGTGGATTGTCAATTTGCGGCAACGCCCGGAAGAAATGGGCGCATTGATCCAGGCCCTGATGACCCACCAGCACCCCATGCCACAGGCGTCAAACTACCTGCACCATGATGTGCTGAATTCCGCGGCTCTACCCCTCATCTTCTCGAAGTACGGCACCTATATGTTGCCGCTGGCCTTCCCCGAAGGCGCACCGTCACATCCTTGCTACCCGACCGGACACGGTACCGTGGGCGGCGCCTGCATTGCCGCGATCAAGTTCTTCTTCGACGGAAGCCAAAAGATCCGGCCGCTGCTGGTTGCCGCAGGGTCGGACGTCATGGTGCCGAGCGAGGACGGTCTCTCGCTGGTTCCTTACACCGGCTCCGATCGCGACAGCCTGACGGTCAACGGTGAGCTGTCAAAGCTGGCGTGGAACGTCACCATTGGACACGGCATCCACGCTGGTATCCACTTCCGCAGCTCCAGCTACTATTCGATGCTGCTGGGCGAAGCGGTCGGCATCAGCATTCTGACCGATCGCGCCAACTCCTACGCTGAGCCGTTCAACATTCAAATCACGAAGTTCGACGGCACAACCGCCACCATCAGTAACCAGGGAGGCGGGCGAGGGCGATAAAAAACCAGCGCCTCACCCTATCGCCAAACCAGGCGGTCAGGGTGAGGCACTCTCTTCGAGCAACAATCGGTTTCCGTGGCGGGCGGCCTCGTTTGGGCCGCCCGTTTTATTTCGCCCATTTACTTCAACGTTGATGCCAGCGGGCGCGAATTTCCCCGATAGCCTCCAGTACGGCATTCCATCTCCTGGACTGCATTCGTTGCCCCCGCCTTTGTCGTTCCCTGCGACGGCCTGTAGACTGACTTGCACCCTTTCATCATTGCCCACGGTTCCATCCATGTTCTGGTTTGCCATATTTTTCTTTCTATCCGGGCTATGCAGCATTGTTTACGAGCTGGTGTGGCTGCGCCTGGCCATGGCAAAGTTCGGCGTGACGACAGCGCTGGTGTCGATCGTGCTTTCGGTCTTCATGGCAGGACTGGGAGCCGGCTCGTGGATGGCCGGACTGGCGACCCGGCGCTATGGCGAACGGATTAAATTCCCCGCGCTTCGCCTCTACGGCGTTATCGAGCTTCTCATCGGCGTTTCGGCCCTGATAGTGCCGCTGGAATTGGCTTGGGGTAGCCACTTGCTGGAACTTGTGGCAGGCCGGGTTTCGGTCTCCTCCGGCATTTTCTATTTGATGTCGGGGGCGTGGCTGGCGCTCACCTTGATCCCCTGGTGCGCCTGCATGGGCGCCACTATTCCGGTGGCGATGTTCGCCATTCGAAACAGGGCACGAACCGGATCGGAGCGCTCCTTCAGCTTTCTCTACCTCGCCAACGTGATCGGAGCGGTTGCCGGCGCATCCATTGCGCCTTTCCTCATCGAGCTCTATGGCTTTCATGGCACTCTGCGAACCGGGGCCATCCTGAATGCCCTGATCTTTCGTTCTGGCTGTAATCCTGAGCCTGGGATCTGCACGCACCCAGGCGAATGCGCCGCGCGAGACAGCAGCCAACTCGGTAGGAAGGCTCGACAGTGACCGGGCCGTCTTGCTGCTTCTATTCACCACCGGCCTCGCCACCATGGGCATGGAAGTGATCTGGATCCGGCTCTATACCTACTTCATCGGTCCGGTGGTGTATTCCTTCGCGATGATACTGGCGGCATATCTCGCGGCTACGTTCGCTGGTTCCACGGTCTATCGCGTCTGGAGCCGTCGTCAGCGCGGGCACGAGAGCCGGCTGCTTTGGATTTCACTGAGCTTTTTCGGCTTGCTGCCCCTTCTGACCGCCGATACCCGGATAGCAATGAATCCCAACCTCCGCGTTTTCGTCGGCGTGGTCCCCTTTGCCGCGATCATTGGGTTTCTGACGCCGATGCTGGTGGATCGTTGGTCGGGCGGCGATCCAGATCGCGCCGGCCGCGCCTATGCGGTGAACGTAGTGGGCTGCATCATGGGACCGCTGCTGGCGGGATTTGTCTTGCTGCCGCATTTTGGCGAGCACAAGTCGATGCTGTTGCTGGTCCTGCCCTGGTTCTGGATGGCTCTGTTTGGCGGCGAGAAAGAACGAACAGGACTCCAATACGCCTCGGCGGCCGCCTTTGTGATCGCCGCGCTCACACTGTTTTTCTTCACCAAAGGCTACGAATCCCGGTACAACAATCGCATCGTATTGCGGGACAGCACAGCCACCGTTCTGGCCTCGGGGCAAGGCATGGGCAAAACTCTTCTCGTCAACGGCATCGGTATGACTACACTTTCGCCGATTACCAAGATGATGGCTCATTTTACGGCGACTCATCTTCCCCAATCGCCCCGCAATGCACTGATTATTTGTTTCGGAATGGGGACCACGTTCCGCTCGGCAATGTCATGGGGAATTCCAGTGACGGTGGTGGAACTGGTGCCAAGTGTTCCCAGGCTGTTCAAGTTCTATCACCCTGATGGTGGGCCATTGCTGAAATCGCCGCGGGCACATATCGTGATCGACGATGGCAGGCGTTTCCTGGACCGTTCGGCGGAGAAGTTCGACGTCATCATTGTCGACCCGCCACCGCCGATTGAATCTGCCGGCTCCAGCCTGCTGTACTCGCGGGAGTTCTATACGTTAGCCCGAGAACACCTGGCGCCGGGCGGCATCCTTCAACAGTGGCTGTACGGGGGCGACAGTGCCGACAAGGCTTCCGCAACCCGTGCCTTGATGGAAACCTTCCCCTACGTCCGAGTCTACGGAGCGGTTTGGGACGTGACAGGGTATCACTACCTGGCCAGCATGAGTCCCATCCCCGAAGCTACCGCAAGCGAACTGGTGGCCCGTATGCCGCCCAGCGCCGTCGCAGATATGATGGAATGGGGACCGGCGGCAACACCGCAGGAGCAGTTTGATCTTATGCTGTCGCGCCAGATCTCGCCGAACCAGTTGATCGCCCTCTCGCCGCAAACGCCGGCGCTTCAGGATGACCGACCCATCAACGAATACTACCGTCTGCGCCAGATGTTTCCGGGAAAAGTGTTCGGGGCAGTGCCTGCACCGTAGGATTTTGAAACGGCGAGTGGCGATGCCCGGTTTTTTAGTTGCAAGCTATTCGCCAGGCTTGGTAGTGTCAAAGTCACAGCTCTTGCCTGATCGACGAGGCCCAGCACGCGGTCGTTGATCATAAATACGATAAACAGCAGTAGTTTTTGTCAGCTCCCGCTTAACCGCGTTCAAATTTTTCAAGGAGACGAATGGCCAAGGTAACGCTATTTCCGCCCACCCAAGAACCTGTGAATTTCGAAGATGCCACCGAGTTAACTCTGAATCAGGGAACATTGATGTTTCACGCCCGCAAGGATAGCGAAGATCCCGTCGTCCGCGCCTACGTCACGAATATACCGTTCCTGTGGGTCGAATAGGGCCCCTCAACGCGCTGTTGGGACAGCGTTTCATTGACATTGCAGGCTGTTATCGGCTATCCTTACATCTTTCGCAGTCCTGCGTTTGCCCGCCTGAAGGTATCTGCGCGTCCAGCGCCTGAACCGAGCGGCTCTTTCGCGGTTTTTTCAAATTCTGGGAGAGTTTAGAGATGTCAACGTATTTCCCCAAGGGGGAAATCGCGCGCAAGTGGTTCGTCATTGATGCCGAAGACCAGACACTGGGTCGGCTGGCGACACGTGTAGCGCGCATCCTCTCTGGCAAAGACAACCCTAAGTACACGCCGTTCCTCGACATGGGCGATCACGTTATCGTGATCAACGCGGCCAAGATTCGCATCTCGGGGCTTAAAGCCGATAGCAAGCTTTACCATCATTACTCGGGATACCCCGGCGGCATGAAGTCGGAAGAGTACAAGAAGCGGCTGCAGCGCAAGCCAGAGCAGATTGTGGAAGACGCGATCACTGGCATGTTGCCGCACACCAAGTTGGGACGCGCCATGGCAGGCAAGCTGAAGGTCTATCGCGGCGACACGCATCCGCACGTGGCGCAGAAGCCCGAAGCCCTGGCTGCCGCTGCAAAGCGCGCATAACGAAGTCAGCGCCGCTGGCGCGGAATAGTCTAGCCCAGCACGCAGCGAAGCGGAGTGCTGGGTAGGTTCGATAACGAATCCGAGTCCCGTAGGGACGGCATAAATTTCTGGGAAGGACCAAATGGGAGCGCAGCTCCCAATGGATAACGAATGGCAGAACTGATCCAGTATTACGGTACGGGGCGCCGCAAGTCGAGCGTGGCCCGCGTTTTCCTTCGTCCCGGCAGCGGCGAACTCATGGTGAACGGCAAACCGTTCGACCAACACTTCGTGACCGCAGCTCAGCGCATTATGGCGAAATCGGCGTTCATGGTTACGGAGACTGCCGGCACCTTCAACATGATTTGCACGGTGAATGGCGGCGGTGTCAACGGCCAGGCTGGCGCGGTACGCATGGGCGTGGCCCGCGCGCTCCAGGAGTTCAATCCTGAACTGCGCCCCAAGCTGAAAGCCGAAGGCTTTCTGCGTCGCGATGCCCGCGGCAAGGAACGCAAGAAGTACGGTCAGAAGGGCGCACGTAAGCGCTTCCAGTTTAGCAAGCGGTAAAGCGCGTTGTCGGTTGTCTGTTGTCGGTTGTCAGTCAGACAGCCGCAACGGGTTAACTGACAACTGAGAACCGACAACTGACAACTCGCTTCATGGTTCCGGGGGCGAGTTGACCAAGCATTAACCGGAACGAAATCTTCCCGCACTCGCAATTGGGGCGGGCCGACGGGAAAAGCAATCCGGAGCCGGGCGAAAGCCACTGCGAAGGATGCAAGCCAACCGAGGAGGTAGCTTGGCAAACATCACGATGAAAGAGTTGCTCGAAGCGGGCGTTCACTTCGGGCATCAGACGAAACGCTGGAACCCGAAGATGAAGGAATACATCTTCGGCGAACGCAATGGGATTTACATCATCGACCTGCAGAAGACGCTGAAGATGTTCAAGGAAGCGTCCAAGTTTGTGCAGGACCAGGCAGCCGATGGCAAGCTGGTGCTGTTTGTCGGCACCAAGCGCCAGGCCCAGGATGCGATTGCGGAAGAAGCCACGCGCTGTGGCATGTTCTATGTCAATCAGCGCTGGCTGGGCGGCCTGCTCACCAACTGGGTGACGGTGCAGAAGTCGGTGAAGCGGCTGAAGGAGCTCGACGAGATGGCCACCGATGGCCGTTACGAGCTGCTGCCCAAGAAGGAAGTTGTCAAGCTGGAGCGCGAGCGCAAGCATCTCCAGGCCAACCTTGCCGGCATCAAGAACCTGAATCGCCTGCCCGACGTGCTGTTCGTGATCGACTCCAACAAGGAGCAGATTGCGGTGAAGGAAGCACGCAAGCTGGGTATTCCGGTGGTCGCTGTGGTGGACACCAATTGCGATCCGACGGAAGTGGATTACGTGATTCCCGGCAACGATGACGCCCTGCGTGCGATCCGCTTGTTCGCATCGAAGATTGCCGACTCTGTGGTGGAAGGCTCGCAGGCCGTGACCGACAAGCAGATGGCCGACATCTCCGCGGGCGTACAGTACAGCGAGGCGGCTGAGGCCGCTGCCGCCACTCCTGACGGTGAGGAAGGCATCGAGCCTGCCACTTCTACCATTGATGACTCCGAAGAGGTCAGCATGGAAGAGGTGCTGGGCCGAGGCGGACGGCGCGCTGAAAATACCAGCGCCTAACCGATTTGGATTGACGAGTGGTTCCATGGCCCGCGCGTTGATCGAGCGCGGGCGGTTTTTTAGCAATCGCTTTTCGCTGCTCGCCATTCGCTCTTCGCCAGAAGGGCCAGTTGGCGACAACGAAGAGCTTGGATTTTTGTAATGATGTATACATGATTGCTTTTCTGGCGAAAAGCGAACAGCGAAAGGCGAATAGCGAGAAGCTATGGGTACTACAACCGTGAACATTTCTGCCGCACAAGTAAAAGAACTTCGCGACAAAACCAACGCCCCCATGATGGATTGCAAGAATGCCCTGACCGAAGCCAAGGGCGACGTCGAGGGCGCGATTGTCATTCTGCGCAAGAAGGGTATTGCCACCGCCGCTAAAAAGGCCACCCGTGCTACCAGCGAAGGCTCGGTGTCGAGCTACATTCATGCTGGAGGCAAGATCGGCGTGCTGGTCGAGGTCAACTGCGAGAGCGACTTTGTCGCCCGTACCGACGACTTCAAGGGCCTGGTGCACGACATTGCCATGCACATCGCGGCCACCGATCCGCGTTTCATCCGCAAGGAGGATGTGACGGCTGAGGCCTTCGAAAAAGAGAAGGACATTTACCGCGCTCAGGCGGCCGCCACCGGCAAGCCCGCTCCGGTAATCGAGAAGATTGTCGAAGGCAAGATGGCCAAGTTCTACGAGGAGGTCTGCCTCTACGAGCAGCCCTTCATCAAGGAGCAGACCGTCACCGTCGCGCAACTGATCGCCACTGTGATCGGCAAGCTGGGCGAGAACATCTCTGTCCGCCGCTTCGCCCGCTTCAAGGTCGGCGACATCGCCGAGACCATCGCCGTCAGCAAGGCCGGAGATCAAGCCAGCGAGTAAGGCATTCGCCATAACGGAACAAGACCAGGGCGGGAGAGATCCCGCCCTTTGTTTATTTAGTCTGGAATTAGCTTCTTACAGGATTGTGGCATCCAAGCCGGAGATGAAGTGAATGCCGTCGATTACCAACTTCTTGAGATCGCCGTCGTTCGAGAGGTAAAGATCTACTTGCGCAACCGAAGCGCACGCAAGATGAATGGCGTCAGCTGGAGATACCTTCCATTGCGCGCGAATGCGGGCATAGCGATCGGCAGCCTCACTATTGAAAGGAAGCAGACGGACAGCCCGACTTTCGAAGTAATCACGTATCTTACGGGCTTCAGCAGTGCGCGCAGCCTTGTAGGCGCCGGTCAGGATCTCGCCTACGGTGAAGACGCTGGTGCAAAGTTGGTCGCCGCGTTCGGCCATACGCAAGTGGATCTTCTCCACTTGCTTTGCATGCTGGGGATGGGCTTCCAGCCAATAGATGAACAACATCGTGTCCCAGTAGACCAGGCTCACTTGTGGTCTCCGCGATCAGGCTGGTAGAACTGCTCGCGCTCTCCCCGCAGGAACGACTCGCCTCCACCCAAGGATTGAAACGCCTCTTTGAGCAAGCCGCGCAATTTCCCGAAGTCGAGTTCTGCACTGGATTGATCGGTCGCTCCCTTGTCTTCTGCGAACCGGTATGTGTACGCGACGCGCGTGCCCATGCCGGAAGGAGGTCCGGAGACTTCTTCAATGACGAGACCATTCTTTTCTAGAAACGTTCGTGATCCCAGCACACTGCATACGTTCGGAACACGATTTCTCAGGCGCATGCCGCGGTGCACATCGCCCGCAATAATCTGAACTCGTTTCTCGCCCTTCCTTCGCGCGGGCTCAACGTATTCCTTCTGGGCATACGTCCGAATGGCATCTGCAGACGTGGTTTCCATTGGTGTCTCCTCTCGCGCAACTCATGCTGCAGCACAAAAAAATAACACAAAATACACAACATAAACAAGCATAACACTCATAACAGGCATGCTTATCTACGATTGGTCATTCACGCTAAGTCTTTTATTTCAATGGGATGCGTCACGAAAATGCGGTCACCTATCCTTCACTGCTTCCAAAAATGCCGCTCCATACTTGTCCAGCTTTGCCGGGCCAATGCCTTTAATCTCCGACAGCGCGACCATATTGGCGGGCGCAGCGCGAGCGATAGCCTGAAGCACGGAGTCATGAGCGACGCAAAACGCCGGCACGTCCTGCGCCTCGGCCAACTTCAATCGTAGCTTCTTCAGGCGCTCAAAGCGGCCGAGGCCAGTGTGGTCCAGCTCGGGAGATTTCATGCCCTGCGCCTTGCGGTTGCCGGAACGCCGCCGCGAGGTGACGGCATCCGCCTGAGGTGGTTTACTCATGCGGACCTGGCCACGACAAACGTCACAGACACATCGGGTAACAGCGGTGCTGTCGCCAAAATAGTCGAGAATGGCGCGGCGGCGGCAGCGCGACCGGTACGCATAGTTGAATACCTGATCAAGTTTCCGGCGAGCGTGAGCTTGCAGCGTTTCCACTTGCGCCTCCGAAAGCGCAGTGTTGTTCTCGCCAATCTTGTCGATGAAGAATTCCTGGGTAAAGCGGTCACGGGGGCTGCAATACAAAATGCATTGCGCCGGTTTGCCGTCACGTCCGGCCCGGCCCGCTTCCTGGTAGTACGCTTCCAGGCTGGCGGGAATGTTGTAATGGACCACAAAGCGGATGTCGGCTTTGTTGATTCCCATTCCAAAAGCGTTGGTTGCCACCACCACCGCTCCGGCGTTCGACATGAAGTCTTCCTGGCTTTTCTTGCGCTGCTCCGTGTCCATCCCGGCGTGATAAGCGCGAATCGTGCGTTGCGGAAAGCTGGCTTGAAATCGCGAGGCCAACTGCTCCACCACTCGACGGGTTGCGCAGTACACAATGCCGCTGCCCGCCTGCTTGGTCAGCCCATGCAGCAAGGCTTCGTCTTTCTCGAACTCCATGTCCATGCGCCGGCACGCATACGTGAGATTTGGCCGATCGAAACCGGTGACGTGCAGCCTGGGGCTGCGCAGCTTAAGCATTTTTACGATGTCATCCCGCACGTTCGGAGTTGCCGTCGCAGTCAAGGCCATCGTGACCGGCGATCCCAGTCGCTCCCGCACCTCGGCCAGACGCATATATTCAGGCCGGAAATCGTGTCCCCAGAAGCTTAGACAGTGGGCCTCATCCACTACAAAAAGTCGTGTCTTTAGCTCCGGGACTATCCGCTGGAACGACGCCGCGGAGAATCGTTCCGGCGCGACGTAGAGCAGTCCCGCAAACCCTTGCTTGAGCTCGGCGAAGACCTCGCGCTGCTCCTGATGGCTCTGCGAACTGTTCATAAACAACACAGGAACATTCAGCCGTTGCAGCTGTTTCACCTGATCCGCCATCAGCGAAATTAGCGGAGAGACGACGACAGTCAGGCCTTGCAACATCAGGGCAGGAAGCTGGAAGCATAGGCTCTTGCCCGCGCCGGTGGGCATGACGCATACCACGTCGTTTCCTGCCACGATATCCTGAATAACCTCCCGCTGATACGGGCGAAACTCCGAGAGTTGGAAGACCTGTTGCAGAAGATCGTCAATGCTATTCATGAGATTGGCGTCGAGATCTACTGTACCGCGGATGCGCCCGAGGTGGCAGTGACAAACCGGCTCAAGCGTTGACGCGATTCCAGCCGAGCCTCGCACCATTGCTGACCCTTTCAGTCTTGGTCAGTCCCGCAATGCTGATAAACTGGATCGTCAATTTTTCTTATGGAAAGCATGAACGCTCCCGCTTACAAACGCATTCTGCTCAAAATTTCCGGTGAGGCCCTGGCCGCCGGACAAGGTTTTGGCGTGGACAACACCCGCGTCCACGAAATTGCCAGCGAACTCGCCGAGGTCCACAGCCTGGGGACCGAGATCGCCATCGTGGTCGGGGGCGGCAATTTCTTCCGCGGAGTTGCCGAACAAGCCAAGCTCATGGATCGCGTCTCGGCCGATCACATGGGCATGCTGGCGACTGTGATTAATGCGCTGGCGTTGCAAGATGCGCTGGAAAAACAGCATGTGTTTACGCGCGTGATGAGCGCCATCGAGATTTACCAGGTGGCTGAGCCCTTCATCCGTCGCCGCGCCATTCGCCATCTGGAGAAGGGCCGCATCGTGGTCTTTGCCGGTGGCACCGGCAACCCGTATTTCTCCACAGACACGGCAGCCTCCTTGCGCGCCATGGAGATCAAAGCCGACATCATCCTTAAAGCCACCAAGGTCGATGGCATCTACACCGACGATCCCGTGCTGGTCAAAGACGCCACCATGTTCGACGAGATCAGCTACATGGACGTGCTGCGCCTGGGCTTGCGGGTGATGGATGCAACTGCCATCGCGCTTTGCCGCGAGAACAACCTTCCCATCGTTATCTTCAACCTCAACAAACGTGGCAACATTCACCGCGTGGTGATGGGTGAGAGGGTGGGCTCCGTCGTGAATCGCGGATAACGTTATTCAACATGTGCGATTTCCAAGAGCTTCCTCCCATTTCCTGAGCGGTTGCTTCCGGCAAGACAGCATGAAATTTCCGGACCTGGGTTCCATCCGCGACAAACTGGCCCGCGGAGAATGCAGTCGTTGTACTATTCGGAAACAACAGCACTATGGCCGAAATCGACAATGACGACAGCGACGCCGCTCCACCGGCTGGCGACGCCAACGCATCTGTGATCGCTGATAGTCCAGTCTCCGCATCCGATTCCAGCTACCGCCTGGATCTTCCTCCTCTGCGCAGCCCCACTGCCGCGCAGGCCATTCTGCTCGGAGGTACGCTGGCGCAGCTGGGTCTGGCTCTACTGATTACGATCTACCTGGCGCGCGTGCTGTCGGCGGCGGATTTCGGATTCTTTTCGCTGGTCGCCACCATCTTCATTCTCGCCCGCAAGTTTCTGGATCTCGGCCTAAGCAATGTAGCGGCACGGGACATTGCGGGCGACACCCGCCGCGAGCGGCCGATTCTGGAAGGCATGATGGCCTATCGCCGCGCGGCCGGAGTCGTGCTGGCCCTGGCGCTGTGCGTCGTTGCCTTCATGCAGAAGTCGGTCCCGGAGCGCGCTGTCTTGCTGGGTGTAGCTTGGGTTCTTCTCTTCACCGAACCGGCGGCGCTCGATCCTGTGTTCCAGGTGCGGCAGGCGCAGGGCGCCCCGGTGCTGCTCAATGTCTTTGGCGGTTTGCTGGTGCTCGGCGGCAGTGTGGTGTTCAAGCAACTCGGCATCGCCGGAGCGGCCTTCGGCTGGCTGCTGATTGTGCGCGAGTCAGTGACGCTGGTGGGTACCAAGTTTCTGGGGGAACATTTACTTGGTTATCGTCCTAAGCCGGGTTTTCGCGGGCGTGCCCTGGAAGCATTCGTCGGACCGGCGCTGATCTTCGGTCTCGCCAGCCTGGTTTATACAATCTATTTCAATTGCGATGTGTTCTTTGTTTACGCGCTGCGCGGCAGGGATGAGCTCGGCGCATACGCGGCTGCGTTTCGTCCCATCAATCCTCTGTTGCTTCTGCCGTGGTTGCTAATGGTGCCGTTAGTGCCGGTGCTGACCGTGGCCGCCCATGACCGCCAGCGGTTCGTGCATCAGGTGAGAGAGGTATGCGGATTTGCTTTGGGGCTTGGCGCGTGCGCCTCGGTTGCGGGCGTCCTGCTCGCCCATGATCTCGTTACCCTGCTCTATCGCGGACGTTATCTGGATGGACCACTCTCTTGTGTGAACGCCTTTCGATGGCTCGCTGTCGCTCTCGGACTGGTGTGCATTACCACCGTACTGACCGCGGCCATGCTGGCCGACCGCAAAGAGAAGCTGCTGCTGGCCATCGGCACTGCGGCTCTGGTAATCAATGCAGCCATGAATGTGGTGCTGCTGAGCATGTACAACTTCACCGCAGCGGGATTTGCTACCGCGGTTACGGAGTTATTGTTCCTGGCCGGGGCGTTGGCCGCCTTTCAGTCCGTTACGGGTAAGCGTGCTCTCACGTCGGACTGCTGGCGTTATTTATCGCCCGCAGCAGTGATGGCTGTGGTCCTTTACTTCATGGGAGGCGGATCGGTAATTCGCGTGGCGACCGGGATTGTGCTCGGGCTGCTGTCGGCTGTGGCGATACTATCGTCAGAAAGGGCGCGAGCTTTTCGCAAGGAGATAGCAGCCGAGGGAAAGCCTGTACCGTGGCTGTGATGCGGCAGGTTGAGGTCGAATTGCTGCGCAACGGTACTGAATGCGGGGGGAGGCCGTCGCCATCCCCGCAGACTAATGTGAGCCTTATGGGCGAGCATTCTTCGTTTTCGCGCGTGCCTCGCTCACAACAAGCGTGCTACCCCCAACCACCGAACCATTCAGGCCCAGCACCGCTTCCTGAGCGTCTTTGTCGGCAGTCATTTCCACGAAGCCAAATCCGCGAGGAAGGCCCGACGTTTGGTCCTTTATGATGGTTACTACCTCAACCGGGCCGTAGGTTGCGAACGCTGTCCTAATATCCTGCTCGGTTGTATTTTTTTCCATGTTTCCGACGTAGAGATTTTTCATTGTTTCCTCATGACTTTCGAGGATGCGATGGCCGAACCCAGCCGTATCTTCCAGAAGACCACGACAATCACAGCCTTGGAATTAGCAATTGTGAGGGGATTGAAAGGTGGATCGTCCCCGGGGTTGCCCGGAAGGACGAGACAGGTGAGATCTGATGTTGCCTGTGCCGCGCGCGTTAATTGCGGATTGGCCGGGCCTGCGCGACTTGCTGTAAGTCTGCCCGGGTAAAGCTCCCGCCACATACTCCGCATTTCCACTGGGAATGAGGAACGTGGGAAGCGGCGTTGCTACTGGGGTGCCATACTTTCGAAAGCTCACTGCTGCATATGGGGCATTTCATCCTGTGATCATGCTTTCTCCAACTCACTTGCCAAGACTGGTTGTAACTATGCCGGCCTGCTAGCTCCGGCTCGAGACGCCCACTTAAATTGGGGTTCCGTTTTTACTGATAGCGACGATGGCGACTTTAGAAACCAAACCGCTGTCGTCAGCCAGGCCAAGAACCCGCCTGGCATGCTTCCTGGCATTTTCCTGAGTAAGGAACTTTTTGACTGGCCGAACCGTGTCCGACGTCAGAAATTCAACTCGGTAATAGGTCATGGCGTTATCCCTTCACTTGCGATTTGCCCGATATTATGCAGGCTCTAAAATGTCTTCCGTCTTATCGCCACGAGTTGGGCAGAGCCGTCCACCGCTGAAATGTCGGCAGATATCGCCGTTTGTGACAAACCACACACCGTCCGGGGCAGAGGAACAATCGTGGCAAAAGGACTCGCTCGATCCAGTCCTCCGGAGGTTCAGCTCTGAACTGGTCACTTTTGCACACGCGGCAGTGGGCGGACAGGAACTGCATAGTTGCACTGGTTCTCAGTGCGATCCGTCAAGTTACGCGGATTTAGGCTTGATTATCAGCCAATAGAGCTGAAGAAAGCTGTTCAACATTGCTCAGCGAGCAATCTTGCTTCCGGTAACTATGATTTTACCACTTTAACGTGGATTACTCCGATATTTCGCGGTTAGGACGGACTTCACTATCCATGCTCTGGTTTGAAGAAGTCAGCCCCACCCGCAGGCGTGTCACTGCGGCCAGAGGCCGTAAATGTCCAACTCGCTCGCTGTTCCCACGAAAACATGTCCATCAGCGGCGGTTGGAAGCGTGAATTTCACGGCAGGGCCGGCGGTGTCGCGACCGCCCGCCTGATCGCTGGTATATAGCTCGTCGCTGAGGTTGGCTGCGTCATAGGCGTGCAGCACGGCTGCTCCGCCGCTGCCCGCGTTCGTGCTGTCAATCTCCCACAAGATTCCAGCCGATGAGCCGTTGGAAGACAACGATGCAGTCGCTCCGTGGCCGCCGAATACATCCGAACCCTTCATCACCGGACTGGTCGAGATTAAGCCAGTGTTGGTATCCCAGATATAGGCCTTCACCACATCCTGAGCGTCGTGGTAATAGAGAGTGTTGTTCCATAGAACAGGAGTAGAGAAAATATTGTCATACTGCTGTGTGCCGGTTTGGACCTCTTGAATAACATGGTCCGTCTGCTGATACTGACCCATGTTGTCGCGATTGATGACGAAGATGCGGCCATCCTTGCCGCCGCCAATCAACTCGTGCGGATAGGGTGAGGGATTGTCGGGCATGAAGACAGGCGATCCGCTGCCCAGATCGGCATCGTTATCGCGCAGGATTTGCTCGTTAGAAGGCTTGAAGTAATCGAGGATGGAGAGATCGCTGGCCCGCAGGCGCAGCGCGGAGTCATTATAGTCGGGCGCGGGATCGTCAAGGTCAACACCGGCCAGAAGGTAGAGGTCTCCCGTGCTGTCATCGATGGCTGGCGTTCCTCCCCAGAGCCCGCCGCCCGCGCCATCAGGCGTGACATTCATAATCGCGATTTGTTGCAGCGACGCTTTGTCGTAAGCCAGCACCCAGCCGTGATTGCAATGTCCGAAACTGATGTAGACCGCATTGGTAGCCGGGTCGAGCGCCAGCCCATTGCGCTGATAGCAGTTGTCCTCCAGGGTGATCTGACCGTTCTGGCTATCCCAGCCATTACCGGGCACCGTTCCTGTTACTATCACCGGGCCGCCGAATTCCTCCGCTCCTGTGGCGACGTTGAGCGCGTGCAAGCGGTACACCTTCTGTCCGTTTTCGCTGCCGTCTGTCAGCACATACATCGTGCCGGTAGAGGTATCGATGACCGGCGTGGAAGTAATCCCCAGCAAAGGCTTGATACCTTCATCGTCGTTAATCTGTAGCGGCGTCGCGAGGTGTTTTTGCCAAAGCGGCGAGCCGGACAAACCATCGGCGTCGAAGGCGTAGACGGTGTCGTTTTCGGTTTCGACGAACACCACGTTATGCAAGACTCCTGCGACCGACAGATTCGGCACGTAAAGCGGTTGGGCGTAAATCTGTCCGTCCACCGGAAACACAAACAACTTGCCAAACTGTTGCTGATTGACGTTGGAAGTATTCAAGGCAGTCTCGTTGGCATTTACGCCGTCGCGCGCATCGTCGTTGTGAAAGGTAAGAACCGAGGCCGATCCGCGCGGCGCGTTGATTACCGTCACGGAAGCATTCACCGCGTAGGACGGTAACGCAGCACTCGTCGCAGTGACGGTATACGAACCAAGTGTGCTTGGCGCGCTGTAGAGGCCCCGGCTGGTGATTGTGCCAACCGTCTTGTTGCCGCCGGCAACGCCATCGACCGACCATGTCACCCCGTCATTTCCCGTTCCCTGGATGGTCGCCGTAAACTGCTGCGTCCCCAGGGACGTTAACGACGTACTTGGCGGAGAAACGCTGAGGCTGATGACGCTGGCGGCAGCGTTTGCGCTCGCGTTGCTGTCGGCCACGCTGGTCGCCGTCACCGTATGTCCGCCCGCCGTCGCTGGCGCCGTGTACAGGCCGCTCGTGCTGATGGCGCCCACTGTCATGTTCCCGCCGATCACGCCGTCTACTGACCACGTGACGGCGGTATTGGTCGTGCCGGTTACGGTTGCCGCGAACTGCTGGTTGGTGCTGACAGCCACTATGGCTGTCGTGGGCGAGATGGTCACGGAGATGACCGGCTGCGAGATGGGATTGACTGTCACGTTTGCGTTTGCGGTTTTGGTGGGATCAGCAGCGGCCACAGCAGTCACGGTTACCTGCAGCGCAATCGTGGTCGCCGGCGCGGTATAGAGACCCGTAGTGGAAATGGTGCCTGCTTGCGCATTCCCCCCTGCGACCTGATTCACTTCCCACTCGACGGTAGTATTGCTGGAACCCGTAACAGTAGCTTGGAACTGGGCTGTGCCTCCGGCGGAAACCGTGGCCGAAGTCGGCGACATGGTAATGGCAATAGTCGGTGACGGCGAAGAATTGCTACCTTGCGACCCTCCTCCTCCACAAGCAACGATCGAGAGAAGCAGGCAGTTTGACATCAAGATACTTAGTATTGCGGTGGAGTGGCGACGCATCAGACCCTCAGGTGGGATAGTGACTTTTGTCGCCCTGATAGATGAGCCGTTGCCCGGTTGAGTTGGCTAACGCTTCGAAACCACGCGGATTCACTTTGTTTTCACGGGTCTTACCGAAGACTCTAACCGCTCATAGAATCCTTTCGACTCTGAAACCAAGAGGAGGCATCTTGCGGACAAGAGATCACCATCCAACGTAGTAAGTAAGCGGAACAGAGAAGTAGAACTACTAACTACAAGGAGACTCACTAATGGAAGATCAGAACCGTAAGCAGAATCAGCAAGACTGGAATCAGAAGGACCAGGGCCAGCACAAACAGCCTGGACAGGGCCAGCACGAAAATCAGGGAGGCCAGCAGCAGAAACAGCAAGGCCAAAAGGGCCCTCACTCAGATACTGGGGACCAGAACCAGGAAAAGACCCGCAAGCAAGCCTAGATATTCCTGATAACGTGATGTTCCGGGCCCTGAAGGTAGGATGGAAAGTGAAGGCCTAATTCAGGGCCTTCTTAAGTTACAGGCGGCAGTTGTGACGTAGGCACGGCCAGACGCTTAGTCGTATCGCTCAAAGATGACACGTTTGCGGTCCCAGCCCATTTCTTCCAAGAGCAGTTTCCGGTTGGCGTCCACCATCGGGTGCAGGCCGCAGATGTAGGCTTGCATGTCCGGGCGGCCGGCAACGATTCCACGCACGTGATCCTGGACATATCCCCGGCGCCCCTCCCAATCATCGCCGCCACGGCTAAGGGTGGGCACGTAGTGAAAGTTGCGATTCTCTTTCTCGATGCGTTGAAATTCCTCGCGGTAGTAGATACTTTCCTCGCGACGTGTGCCGAACACCAGCCAATATTCACGGCTGCGATTGCGGTCGGGCGGTTCGAATAGCCATTGGATTATGCTGCGAATGGGTGCGATGCCAGTGCCGGTGGCAATAAATACTGCGTCCTGTTTCGGCTCTCGCAGCGTGAACAGCCCGTGCGGCCCGTGGAATTGCACGCTGGCTCCCACTTCCAGATCGCACAGCCAGTTCGACAGGAAGCCGTCCTCCACACGATTCAGGCAGAGGTCGAAGCTAGCACCCGGGCGCGGCGCGGAAGCGATCGAATATGCACGAGTATGAACCTTCCCATCCAATTTTGGCTGCCTGATGGATACAAACTGGCCAGGAGTAAAACGGAATTCGTCAGCGCCGCGGATTCTGAGCTCTAAATGCTTGGTCTGTGGCGACAACCATGCGGACTGAGTTACCTCCGCCGTTAACAGCGGACGCTCAACGGAAATGCGCTCCTGGACTTGGGTGCTCATCGGGTTCACTATTTAGATGACGCGTAGAAGGCGGGCGACGCGGATGCGCAGCTTCTGACGGCGTTGGAAGATGCCCGAGATGGCCGTCGCTAGGCGCGCAGCACGCCGCCCAAGGCTTCCAACCCGGCGATGATCTGCGCGGACCACGCTGCCACCGCAAGGTCGAGCAACGTGCGCTCCTGGGATTGGAACTCGGCATGAAGTAGGACGGAATATTTCCCGGCGCCGACTTTCTCGCCCCGATAGATTTCTGCAGGAACGAAGCTCTGCAATTCAGCCAGGCCTAACTCCCCGATAGCTGACTGGATCCGCTCGAAGGTAATCGCGTCATCGAAGACGAAAGAGAAATCCCGCTCGACAGCCGGGAACTTCGAGATGCGCTGATAGCGCGGTTCGTGCAGCGGATGACGGTAGAGCCGGTCGAGCATCACCTCAGCGATATAGACTTGCTGCCGAAGCTTGCGCGTTGCAGCTTGCTCGGGATGCAACTGGCCGAAAACCGCAACCGTCTCCCCATTCATCACGGCTCGCGCCGAACGCCCAGGATGAAAGTAAGACGGCGTGTTGGAATCGAACTCAAGCGAACTGTGTTGAAACGCCCCGAGCAGTTTATCGAGGTCGCCCTTCATGTGAAAAAAGGTGTACGGCTGCGCGGCGCTGTGCATGCTCTTGGGGATGAGGTCGCCGGTAGCTGCGAAGCCAAGATGCCGCCGTTCGTCGTGACCGTCGCCTAGCTTCTGAAAAACTTCGCCGGCTTCGAATAGGCGGACGTTCGTTGTCCCACGGTTCAAGTTGTAGCTCACCATGTTGATGAGGCCGGGCAGCAGCGACGTGCGCATGTAGGCCGACTCTTCGTTCAGCGGATTGGCCACCGCGAGAGGCGCGGGCGCAGGCATTCGGGCTGGGCTTCCTGATTCGGGTGCCCCACTCAAGCCGGTTTTGCTTGAGTGGGGGTTTTCGTCGAACATTAGGAAAGCCTTCGCTTCTTCTTTCGAGACGAACGTAATCGAGATTGCCTCGTCGTATCCCAGCGCCAGCATAATTCCGCGAACTCTCGCGTTCTTCGGCTCATCCGGCAGGTCGATTACGGCACCGGAGAATCCGGGCAAGGTGTTGGGAAAGTTGTTGTAGCCGTAAATCCGCGCCAGCTCTTCCAGCAAATCGACCTCACGCTCGATGTCAAGCCGCCAGGTGGGCACTTGCACGCTGAAGTCGGCGTTCGTTGCTACAGAAGAATTGTCATCCCGAGCGGACCCCGAGCTTGCCGAGGGGGGAGTCGAGGGACCTGCTTTTTCGTTTTCCCCGGCGCAATGGTGTAACCCGAAGCCAAGTCTTCGCAGGATGCGTTCGATCTCGCCTTCTGAAATCTCGATGCCGAGATTGCGCTTAATCTCCGAACGGTGTAGCGGAATGGGTGGCCGATCCAGCTCGCGGGCTACGGCGTCGATGCGCCCGCCATGCAACTCGCCGCCGGCACTAGCCAGAATCAGCTCGGCCACGCGATCGCTAGCCAGCGGAGTGATGCCGTAGTCGGCGCCGCGCTCAAAACGATGCGAGGCGTCGGTGTGCATACCATGGCGCTTGGCCATGCTCCGGACCGTCGCCGGATCGAACCACGCCGACTCAATCAGGACGTTCTTCGTCCGCTCGGTGATCATGGTGTCGAAGCCGCCCATTACGCCCGCTAGGGCGACCGGCTTCCTGGCGTCGGCGATGACGAGGTCTTCGGTTGTGAGCTTGCGGTCGACGCCGTCGAGCGTCTTTAGCACTTCGCCTTGGCGGGCGCGGCGGACGATGATCGTATGGCCCTCCAGCAGATCGAGATCGAAAGCGTGCGTGGGATGGCCGAGCTCGTTCAAGGCGTAGTTGGTTGCGTCGGCGACATTGTTGATGGAGCGCGAGCCCACTAGCTCAAGGCGCTTGGCGATGTTCTCCGGCGAAGGGCCGATCTTGACATTGCGCACGATGCGGGCCGTATACCGCGCACAACCTTGCGCGTCTTCGATCACGATAGGGAAGTGTGCGTCGCCCTTGATTGCGGGCAGCTTCGGGTCAACGTTTTTCAGCTCGAGATCGTAGATGGCCGACGCCTCACGCGCCACGCCATAATGATTCATGGCGTCGACACGGTTGGTGGTCAGGTCCATTTCGTACACGGTCGAGCCATTTTCTTCCTGGACAGACTCCACCGCGATCCCCGCCGAAGTCAGGTCTTCGGCGAGTTGGCGGTCGTCAGCCGCAACGTCAACGAACTCACGCAGCCATGCGGGAATGATCCTCACGCGAACTGCTCCAGGAAGCGCACATCGCCTTCATAGAACAACTGGATCCCTTCGACCTCGTACTTCAGCATCGTAATCCGCTCCACGCCCATACCGAAGGCGAAACCGCTGATCTTCGACGAGTCGTAACCGTTGTCCTTCACGAACTCGAAGACGTTCGGATCGACCATGCCGCAGCCCAGGAGCTCGATCCAGCCGCTGTTTTTGCACTTGCGGCAGCCTTTGCCGCTGCAGAAAATGCAGCTCACCTGCATGTCGGCGCTGGGCTCAGTGAAAGGGAAGAACGAAGGATAGAACCGCGTCTTTACCGACGAGCCGAACAGCGCCTTCATAGCGTGGTCGAGCGTCCCCTTCAGATCGCAGAAGGTGATGTTGGTGTCGACCGCGAGGCCTTCCACCTGATGGAAGATGGGCGAATGCGTTGCATCCAGCGGATCGTTGCGATGCACTTTGCCGGGGATAACGATGCGCAGCGGCGGAGGTTGCTTCTCCATGGTGCGAATCTGCACCGGCGAAGTGTGCGTGCGCAACAGCAAGCGGTCGCGCGCCGGCTTGTGCTCCTGTCCGGCGATGAGCAGCGTGTCCTGGGTGTCGCGCGCGGGATGGTTCGGCGGAAAGTTGAGCGATTCGAAATTGTAGTAGTCGGTCTCGACCTCGGGACCTTCGCCGACGGAATATCCCATCGCCTTGAAGACGGCTACGATTTCGTCCATCACGCGTAGCACCGGATGTTTGACGCCGATGGGACGCTGAATGCCGGGAAGAGTAATGTCGAGGCGCTCGGCAACCAGTAGTGCGTCGGCGGAAGAGGTATGGATTTTGTCGTGGCGCGCCTTCAATTGTTTCCGCTCCTCGGCCTTGGCCTTCAATTCATTGATGCGGCGTCCGACCTCACGCTTCGCCGGGCGGGCGCGGCTTTCAGCCAGATGTCATTGAGCTGAGTCAGAATACCGTTCTTGCGCGCCAGCCAGCGATCGCGAAAGATCTTCCACTCTGGCCTCGCTCTTGAAGTGCAGCCGTTTCAGAGTCGAGCGCCGAGAGCAGTAACTCAGCGACCGCGCGGTCCAACGCCTCCGGCGAGTAATCCTCGAGTTTGGGAACGGTGTACATGCCTGTCTCTATCGCGCGACTGCAGCCGCGCGGAGGGATCGGTTCAATGCCGCCGCCGCCTGAAGGGGGCTCAGAGTTCTACATACCCGTCTACCCAGCGCTGAAGCGTTGGGCTATCATCTTCCGTCTCGCTGCGCGAGACTGGTTCCAGCTCAGTTCAAATGCGCCGCGCCATTCCAAGGTTCTTTGTATCGGGCGCGTTCTGGAAGGGCACGGCTTCAGCGGTGCCGCGGGTTTCACCCCGAGTCTCCTCAGGGGCTAAAGCCCAACTCGTTTTAATGTCGATGCGGCACGGCTAAAGCCGTGCCCTTTCAAAGCCAAGTCTATAAACACGACAACCCGAAGGCGCATCCTCGAATCAATAAAACACAACGGGCGGCCTTGCGGGCCGCCCATTCCTGACTGCGAATTCCCGGGACGAGTGGCTATGCCGTGGCGGCTTGCGCCTGCTTGCACAGCGTCGTAAACCCAGCGGCATCGTTGACCGCCAGATCGGCCAGGATCTTGCGATCCAGATCAATGCCGGCCTTCTTCAGGCCGTTGATGAACACACTGTAGCTGATGCCGTTCAGCTTGGCGGCGGCGCCGATGCGCACAATCCAGATGGAGCGGTACTGCCGCTTTTTCTGCTTGCGGCCGCTGTAGGCGAACTTCAGCCCGCGCTCCACCGACTCTTTTGCCGAACGGTAGAGCTTTGATTTTGTTAAGTAATAGCCGCTTGCGCGATCCAGTATCTTCTTGCGGCGCGCGCGGCGCTTAGTACCACGTTTTACGCGAGGCATTGCATCTCCTTTTGCACATCATCTAGCGGCTGGAGGCAGGATGTTGACCACGCTCTTAACCCGGTTTCCCCGGGCGTTAGAGGGGCCGGAATAGCCTCTTCACACACTGTTGGCCGTCGTGACCTGGTGGCCGACGCCGGTTTCCGCATCATGCGGCTGATACAAGATCGTTAACGAATGCCTCTATCGGGCGGGCTCGTCGGGACCTTTAATATGGGATCATGCGCTTGATCTTAGGCACATCGGCCTTGTCAAGCATCACGTCCTTGTCGAGCTGGCGCTTGCGCTTCGTCTTCTTTGAAGTCAGGATATGGCGCTTGAACGCGTGACCGCGCTTGATCTTGCCCGTGCCTGTCTTCTTGAAGCGCTTGGCCGCTCCGCTATGTGTCTTCAGCTTTGGCATAGTGATGTTTCTATTACAACATAAGTCAGGCTATTCCAGCTACAGGAGGCAGGCGATAATCGGCGGGGATGGCAGACGTTTGTTAAGCTGCGCTGCATGGCTACGAGCTCAAAATATGCCCGGCAAAAGGGATTATTCGTTGGTCTGTCGACCGTCGACATCAGCTATGTGGTTGACGAAATTCCGCGGCGCAATCAGAAAATCTCGGTCGAGGGCCAGTGCACCGACGCCGGAGGGCCGGCCATGAACGCTGCCGTAACGTTCGGCTTTCTGGGCGGACCTGCAGTGCTGGTGACGGCTGTGGGCTCGCATCCGTTGGGGACGGTAATCCGCAGCGACTTGGAGAAATTCGATGTCGTGCTGCACGACCTGGCGCGACGCCGCAAGGAACCACCGCCGGTTTCGTCCATCATGGTCCATCGTGGCACTGGTGATCGTACAGTCATTTCGGCGAATGCTGCGGTGTTTTCGCCGATTTCTGCAGAGTTCAACCCGCGATGGCTGAGTGGTGCTTCGGTCGTGCTGGTCGATGGACACTATATGCGGCTGTGCATCGCTGTTGCCCGTGCGGCTCACCAGCTCGCAATTCCTGTCGTTCTCGACAGCGGAAGCTGGAAGGAGGGAATGGACGAACTCTTGCCATTCATTGACATTGTCATCTGCTCTGACGACTACCGTCCGCCCGGCTGTCGCGACATTGACGATGTGATGGAATTCTTCGCGGGACGCCGGATTCGCAAGGTCGCGATCACGCGCGGCGCTGGGTCCATCCGCTTTGTCGACGATCGTGAGAGTGGCACGATTGCAGTCGCGAAAATCCGCCCGGTTGATACGCTCGGGGCTGGCGACATCTTTCACGGAGCTTTTTGCCATTACGCCTGCCAGTCAGGTTACAGCTTTCGAGATGCGCTGGCGGCGGCCGCGCGCGTCGCGACGCTGTCGTGCCGGTATCAGGGCACGCGGTTGTGGATGGCGAAATTTCGCAGATAACAGAAAAGAGTGTCGCCGGCGGAAGCCGGCTCAGATGTTTGTATGGCGCTAACCCAGGGCTTCCGCCCTGGGCTAACTGCGCTTCCGCCCTGCGGGCTGGTGCGTCAGCAACGCCCGCACTCATGGGAAATCGAACATCACAGGCAGTGAGTCAAGGACGGACGTGGTCGAAGTAGCAGGCAGCCTTACCGTCCTCGCGAAGCATCTCACTCTTCGCGGACCGCCATGCGTATTCCTCGGATCGTCGCTTCGACAATTCTGCTTTGCGTCTCGCTGCTCGCGGACGCCTCCGATCTCCGCCAGGTTGGGATGATTAATCTGCCTGGCCCGCCCGGCTTTGGCGAGTTGGCGTTTGCCGACGGAATGCTGCTATTGGCCCACACGGGTGCCGCGGCCGTCGATGTCTTCGACCCGGCCCGCCGCCGTGTCGTCGCGCAGATTACGGGCCTGCAGTCACCTCGCGCTGTCGCGGCTGATGACCAGGCAGGCAAGGTTTACGTTGCCGACCATGGCAGCAATTCCATCGCGGTAGTTTCAACTGACGGATGGAAGGTTGTTGACTCAATTGCTTTGCCCGGCTCGCCCGACGCTCTACTGCTTGACGGTGCAGGCAAGTTGTACTGGAGCGACGCCGCGAATGGCAGCGTTTCTCTCCTGGATTTGCGCACGAAACAGAACATGGCAACCGTTGACGTTGGCGGCGCGGTACGCGATCTGGCGTTCGACGGCACGCGTCATCTCGTTTTTGCCACGGTGCAAGACCTGCACCAGGTCGTAGCCCTCGATCCCCAACTCAAGATTGTCAATCGCTTCGAAGTAAACGGATCGCAGCCGACAGGGCTGGTTTACGACCCGCAATATCAAGAACTGTATGTGTCGGTTCGTTCCGCGGTGCTGGCGATCAACCCAGATACCGGCGCAGAAGCCAGCCGGGTTACGGCTCCCGCGGGAGTGGACGCGCTCTGGCTCGATCCCGACTCAGGCACACTCTATGCCGCCAGTGAAGGCTCGCTACTGGTGATTGCAGCCAAGGGACACCTTGCCGCTCTCGACAACATCAACACCGAAGTGAAGGGGCACACTGTTGCTTACGACCCGGCAAAGCGATTAGTGCTGGTGCCTGGTGGACGCGAAGGCAAGTCAAAGCTGCAGATTTTCCGCCCCATGACGCCTGCTGTGCAGCCTGGAGCATCGCCAGATACCGAGGCGTCGGTTAAGTAGGCGGATTTTCTGCCCGCTACTTCGGCTCCTCTGCTTTGCAAGGAGCGATTGCAGGACTTGGTGTTTCGCCGTCCTTGGCCGGCGGCCAGGTTGCCGTGTAACAGCCGGCGTCAACATACTTGCCGTCAGCGTAGTTGTATAGAGTCAGACGACTGTCGCTGGCGGAGTTGCGGCGTGCCAGCACAATGTCTGAGAATCCATTTGTGCTGGTGAGTTGAATCGTGTAGCTGGCGGCCACCGCGTCCAGCAGCGAGACGTAGCCCTCTTCGCTGTGACGGAATATCCAGAACGGACAGTTCACGTGCGCATCGCAACCACCCTCCAATCCGAGCGAAGTCGCGAACAGCAGCGCCTTGCCATCCCCTCCTAAGTCAATGAAGCGAATGCGAGTGGTGGAGGCGACCTCGCGAATGCGGTCGTCGCTGTAGCCCTGGTCGCTCATCGGCTTCTGTAGCCGCAAAACAATGGCCGCAATCAGCGCGGCGCGGTCTGGCTCTGTCAACTTTGAAGTATTGCCCACGCTGGGATCGTTGCGTCCAATGACTTCCTGGCTGCGCCAGCTCCAGTCAAAATCTGCCCCGACGGCGAGGGCACAAGCGGCTACAACAGCAAGCCAGACGCCGACGATCCTCCGCGAAGAACCCATAGCCCGCTTGTACGCCATTCCGATGGCCGGTGTCCAGAGGTTCAGTGCGGAAGCGAGTCTTGCGACCCTCCAGCGGCATCCTTTAACGGCGTGGGCTGACGCCAGGCAAGCAAGTCTGGTACTCTCGCCCCAAAGGAAGACTGCGCCATGACACCACCGTCCCAAAGCGGTTCCCGACGAACTCGCAAGCGAGCCCCGGTTTCGACGGCGAAGCCTGCTGCGCAGTCCCACGCCCATGACCAGCACGAGCTGGTCATCATCTCCGGCATGAGCGGCGCCGGCAAGGCTTCGGCGCTGAATGCCTTCGAAGACCTCGGCTATTACTGTGTGGACAACCTTCCCGTAGGGCTGATCTCCAACTTCGCTGAGCTGGTACTGGACTCCCTGGAGATCCAGCGTGCCGCCTTGGTGGTCGACATTCGTGAGGGTGCGAGGCTGGACAAGCTGCCGCAGATTCTGGGCTCTTTGCGGAGAATGCTGAAGACTACGGTGTTGTTCCTGGAGGCCGACGAGGAAGCATTGTTGCGCCGCTACAGTGAGACGCGCCGGCCACATCCGCTGGGACGCAATGTGTCCGTGCGAGCATCGCTGGCGTCAGAACGCCGGAGGTTACGGCCCGTAAAGGCTTTGGCTGATCTGGTGGTGGACACCACGAAGTTCAATGTCCATGAATTGCGCGCAATGCTGACCGAACGCTTCCAGGGCGGCAAGAGCGAGAAGAACCTTCTGATCTCCTGCGTGAGCTTCGGTTATCGCGAAGGCGTGCCCGAAGACGCTGACCTGGTCTTCGACGTGCGCTTTCTGCCCAATCCGCACTTCATTCCTAAGTTCCGCCCATTCACGGGCCGGCATCCGGCAGTGGCGAGGTACATTCGCTCGTTTCCCCAGACGAAAGAATTTATCCGGCGCATCTCCGAGCTGCTGATTTACCTGATCCCACACTACATCCGCGAAGGCAAGAGCTATCTGACCATCGCCTTCGGATGCACCGGCGGCAAACATCGCTCGGTAATGATTGCCGAAGATGTGCAGAAGCGGCTGCTCAAGGCGGGATATAACGTGAAGGTGGCCCATCGGGATTCGCCGGTGGAAAGCTGACGTAGAAATTCGCAGCAACGGTTTCGCCCTCCTTTGGTAAACTGGAGGAAGCTGGCAACTCCGGCCAGTGGCAACCGCGCGCGGAGAGGTGCGTGAGTGGTTGAAACGAGCCGCCTCGAAAGCGGCCATACCTTGACGGGTATCGGGGGTTCGAATCCCTCCCTCTCCGCCATGTCTCTTGTTTTGTGCAATTTGCCGGGCATGACATGAGGAATTTTTGTGACATGCTGGCTCGAAACCGCGCAAAGTCTGGTTCTGCGAAATCGAAGTTCCATTTGTGACTACCGGTGTCTGCCTGTGATTAAATTCAGCACAGCATGACAGCTCTCGAACTCTCCACCCAGGATTTCCGCCGTTTAGCTGCCGACATCGTCAACCTCTGCGCGGAATATTTGTCCACCTTAGACCAACGTTCCACGTTTCCCCAGACAACCGGTGCAGATAGCCAGCGCCTCTTCGACCTCGACCTGCCGGAGCGCGGCATGGGCGATCAGGCCTTTGCCGCGCTTACGGATGTTATCGGGAACTCGCGTGTTCAAAACGGCCGCTTTTTCGGATACGTCCATGGATCGGGAGAGCCAATTGCCGCGCTCGGCGATCTCCTGGCTTCAGTTCTGAACCAGAACATCACGGCCTGGCGTTCTTCGCCGGCAGGTGTAACCATCGAGCGCACTGTGGTTCGCTGGTTGTCAGAAGCAGTCGGCTGCCGTGGTTTCGTCGGGACGCTGACCAGTGGAGGCTCCGCTGCCAACCTTATGGGTCTGGCTATGGCACGCGAGAGGAAAACTCCGGCCAACGAACGAGGTCTTTACAATGCGAGGACGGGCATAATCTACGCCTCAGAGCAAGTACACATGGCCGTGCCCAAAGCCGTGGCCATGCTCGGAATTGGGCGTGAAAATCTGCATTACATCCCATGCGACGATTCTTACCGCATGGTGCCGTCGCTACTGGAGCGAGCGATCCGCCAGGACGAAGCGCAAGGGCGGGCGCCAATTGCAGTGGTTGCATCGGCGGGAACCGTAAACACCGGCTCTATCGACCCGCTGCGAGAAATCGCAGCTATTGCCCGCTCCCATGATCTCTGGATGCACGTAGATGGCGCCTACGGGGCCCTGGCTGCGATGGCTGCGCCTGAAAAATTCGATGGTCTGGCTCTGGCCGATTCACTTTCCCTCGATCCCCATAAATGGCTGTACCAACCCCTCGATTGCGGGTGCCTGCTTTATCGAGATGCCGCGTCGGCGCAGAGTACCTTCACTTATACCGGCAACTATGCCAAACAACTTAGTTCCGATCCAGTTGAGGGCTTTGCATTTTTCGAGGAGTCTATCGAGCTTTCGCGCCGCTTCCGCGCCTTGAAACTATGGCTCTCGCTACGCTACCACGGGCTGGCCGCCTTCCGCGCCGCCATCCAGCAGGACCTCGATCATGCTCAACACCTGGCGGCGGCAATCAAAGATTCTGCTCTGCTTGAGCTTCTTGGTCCGGTTGAGCTAAGCGCAGTTTGCTTCCGCCACGTGCTGGACAAGGACGCCTCCGAAGACATGCGCAATCGCTTCAATCTGGCCTTGTTGAAACGCATTGTTGCGCGCGGGAAGGTGTATCTCTCGAACGCAGAATTGAAGGGCAAGTTCTGTCTTCGTGCCTGCATTGTGAATCACCGTACACGGGAAGGAGATATCTCTGCGGTGGTTCGCGAGGTTCTAGAGGTTGCGCATGACGTAATCTCAGAGGTCGGCAATATGGTCTAGCGGTCAGATGGCGATTCGTTACTGCCGCCACTATTGCTGGTGCGAAAAGGGGACTCGCCCATTAAGATCAAGGAGAGCTAAAGGTGAGACCATCATCCCAGTCGTCAGCAGTTGGGCGATCGACCGTGTAGAGGTCACGCGGTCGCGGCTCCGATTCGACCAGAAAGGGCCTTCTGCAATATGAAGTACGACGTCTTCATCTCCTTCAAAGACTCTGGCAAGGATGGTTTGCCAACACCGGATTCCACGCACGCGCGCGCCGTTTACGAAGCGCTCATGGCAATCGGGTTGAAGGTGTTCTTCAGTGAAGAGTCGCTCGCCGAGGCGGGACAGGGCAATTTCTCCAGGAGCATCGAGACTGCGCTCGAATCGGCCCGCATTTTAATTCTCGTGGCCTCCTGCCGCGAACACATCGAGTCGCGCTGGGTCGAAGCTGAGTGGGATTCCTTCCTGGAGGACCTGCGCAGCGGCAACAAGCAGGGCGAACTGTTCATTCTCAGCTGCGGCAAACTGAGCCCAGCCGACCTGCCTCTCTTTCTCCGCCGTCAGCAAATGTTTCCTGCGGATGGCCTCGACAAATTGCTCAAGTTTGTTGTCAATGCCATGCCGCGGCGTAGCTCGCTCCGTGATTTCATACGGGGATCACTGCACTGTTTCCACCCCGAGAAGGACGAAGACAAAGTCTATCTGCTGACCGTTCACCCAGGCAGCAATGCAGATACCTACCACGTCACGGCCTATTGGGGTGCGCGAACCGCGAAGAGGCTGAACAGCCAGATGAAAGTCCGCGATGTCCCGGCAGGGCGGGCCCAGTTGGAGGTGGAGAGGGATAAGAAGGAAAAGCTCCGCAACGGCTACGTCGAAAAACCCTTTGCCAGGATCCTGACACCCGAAGCCCGGTCGCTCATGTCGGCATCGCTGGGCTTGTACGAGGCTCCAGGAAAGGCCGGCCCGGCGCGTGCAGCCGGCTCGAAGGCGGGCCGATCCAGCAAGTCGCAGCAGGCTGCCGAAGAGACGGCCGGAACAGCGGCAAAGCGCAAGGTGGAATCGCGCGTGTCTGGGGCGGCCGCCAGAGGAAAGACAGTCAGGGCGGCGCGCAAGCAACAGTAGGGTCAAGGACTGGCGCGGCGGATCGGACGACCACTCCGTTTCCAGCCCTCACTGCGGCCGGCGGCCTGGATCAGTCCATCAGCTAAGAGACGCCTTCGAAGCTCATATCCACGCCAAGCTCTGGCTGAGGTGGTGGACCTTATCTGAGTTCACCGGTCCCAAGTGCGAGCGCTAACGAAGCCGTCGAGAACCAACGCTCCGACTGCCACTAACTCAGGAACGGCCCGAAGTGCGATGTCTGCACTGCGCCCCCGGCGGCCTTGCCGATCTTAAATAAGGTCGTCATATTTTCCACGGCATCCATCTTCTGGATGTTGCTCGGCTGCACGTCCGGGAATCCCAAATTGCGGAGACCCGTGTCGCTGAGATCGGCGTTATAACGCGCGTACAAAAAACGACGTCCCAAGTCTGTTGAAAGTGGAATGGTTGGAGCCTGGTATTGCTCGGCCGTGGTCATCCCTTCGTGCACCTGTCGCGGCACCAGATCGAGGATTTCGCTGTCGAGCGGAGCGCCATACGTGCAGCGTCCCACGGTACGGCAGTTGATGTCCTGGTCGATCAACATTCCGTACATGAGTTCACCCGGAAGCCCTGCGACGGTGGACACCATGTTTTGGTTCGGCGCGGCAGCCGTAGCTCCTTTCGACTCGGCAGCTCCCGTGCCCACGGATATTAGCAGCAGGTTGTTCTCCCCGGTCTTCCAGTTCAACCGGTATGCGGGCTCGGTGGCCATGCGGTACAGCAGGAATGCTGGATCGTTGTAGGGAGTCACGCCCCCATCGGCAAAAACGAATGTCTCCGAAGCGTCGTTCGGGTTCCACTGCAGAATTTCGGGAGGGAAATACACCGGGGCGGCAGTGCTGGCCCGAACCAACTGCCAGAGTGGAATCTTCAGGTTGTTGTTGTCTGTAGTCGGATCATTGTATTTGGCGTCCGGGTTACTGCTGATCGGCCACGGGGAGTCCGTCGTAACGTTCTTGGTGACCACCAGAAGCAGGCACTTCAGCCCTTGGTCTGCGGTACTCTGCGGCGCCGCCAAGGTTGTGTTCTCGCCAAACACATCCCTCAGTTTTGCCCGCAGCGGATCCGCGGTGTAGAGACACTTGAGTCTTTGCAGCAGCCTTGACGGCTCAAACATTTCTTCTCCGGCGGAGTTATAGAAGTCGACCAGTTCTGCCGTGGTTTTCCCGAGCGACAGGCCTGCGGCGATGATCGCCCCCGTACTGGTCCCGGCGATGTAGTCGAAATACTCGTGGAGCTTCTGGCCTGTCTTTTGGTGTATCAATTCCTCGATCTGGCTCAATATGCCGAGCGTGATCAGACCGCGTATCCCACCTCCGTCAAGCGCCAGCATTCGGTGAGGTCTATCTTCTTCATAACGGCTACGCAGCGATTTCCATTCGATGGGACGCAGGAGCATGGAATCCCCTTTTCATTTACGACAGTGCATAATACGGTTCGTGTGAGACTCGTTGAGGAGGCCACCGGATCATAACTCTCTTCCGCGCCTGCAGTCGATGTCATTGATGGGTTGCGGGAACAGCCGCGCCCCGGGAACAGCGCAGCAGTTCCAAGGGGGGTGTCGAACCAGGGGATGATGGTGTCCGTGAATCGCAGAGAGTTCTTCGTCGAATTGGGGTATCGGCAGTGACTAGCAAAGCGTCAGTCTTAGAAGCCCGCGGGAAATCCGCTGGACGCACCGTCATCATCGAAGCCGGACGGCGTGTCGACGCACCGGACGCGCAGAGTCCACGCTTTCGGCCGTCCAAAGTCTCCGAGGTAAGCCGCCGCATAAGGGAATTGCTACATAAGCAGAATCCGTTGGCGGTCGTTTGTTCCGCTGCTTGCGGCGCCGATCTCCTCCTGCTGCAAGCTGCTGGGGAAATGCACATCGAGCAGGTCGTGCTCTTGCCCTCGGAACCGGAAGCCTTTCGAAAGTCCTCCGTGACGGATCATCCAGGAAACTGGGGCGAACTCTATGACCAGGTATTGAAAACGGCACGAGTGGAGATCCTGGGACTTCCTGAAGGTCAGGAGGGGTACCTGGAAACCAATCGCAAGCTACTCGATCGCGGTCAGCAACTGGCGCGCGAGAACAGCGTGCCTGCCGAAGCCCTGGTGATATGGAACGGAATCTCGCGCGGCCCCGACGACGTTACGGCTCACTTCCTGCATGAGGCCAAGTCACGCAAGATGACGGTGCTGGAAATCTCCACTGTGTGAACACGGCTGTAAGGGCGGAAAAGTAGAATCTTTGCCGAGGACACCATGCCACCCATCTGCTTTATGGCATACCTGACCCCTGACCAACGGATTTCGTGCCTAACAGTTGCTGTCGCCAGCTGGTTGAGAGTTAGCAGACTTTATTGGAACTCAAGCATCACGATTTCGGGATTCGATCCGAGGCGGAGCGGCGGTCCCCAAGTTCCTGCTCCGCTCGACGTGAAAACCTGCATTTTTCCAATCCGGCTCAGGCCGTAAACAAACTGCCGGTAAGCCCGCCGCGCCATCCAACTCCAGGGTATGAACTGCCCCAAATGAGTGTGCCCCGAGAGTTGCAGGGAAATACCCGCAGCTTCCGCGATCTCCGGATGGTCAGGCGCGTGCGTCAACAGAATGCTGGGGCGGTCGCGATCCAAACGGATCTCGTGTAACGCCGACGCAAGGTGTGCTTTTTGCGTTGCATTCCGGTACGGCACGCCAACAATCTGCAAGCCATCCAGTTCCACCTTCTCATTGCTGAGCACGCGCACTCCGGCAGCGGCAATGGCGCGCAGATATTTGCTGTCGTCCCCAAATTGCTCATGATTGCCGGCCACGAAATACACTCCGTGGGGGGCGACCAATTGGTTCAGTGGCTCCGCCGCTCTCTGCGCGTCGATGGCCGTCCCGTCATAGAGGTCTCCGGCGATAAAAATCGCGTCTGGCTCCTGTTTCAAGATCGTCGCCACTATCCGCCTCAGGAAACTGCCGTTCCGCACAGGTCCGAGGTGTAAATCGCTGATCAACGCCGCGCGTCGTCCGCGCCACGCCGCCGGTAGGTTCGCGAGCCGCACTGTTGTTCGCGTGATCCGCGTCCAGCTTGCGTTGAAAACCCCGTAGAGTCCGGCGAAGACTGCTACACCAAACAAGAACTCAACGGTCCGATGAAAGTTCATGTCCAGCCCGGCCACTCGCCCAATCCCGAAAAGAATCCAGGAGGCAGTCGCTGCGAGCAGGAGAAAGCTGAACAGGCCTGTCCAAACCGCAGCAACCCGGTAAATCGCGCTCACAACTGCGTTCGTATAGCGATAGGCGAGTAGCGAGGCAGCCACAAAGCTTACCGACAAGATGCCCAGGACGAGTTTGATCCAGAACGCTCCCGGTGTATTGCTCTGGGCGGATGAAAATGTCCACGTTTTGTAGAGCAGCCAATGCGTCGACCAGAGAACGAACTGAATCACTGCAATAAAACCAATTAAGCTTCTTCGTGTCATTGATTCCTCAACCTGTCATCAACCACTACTGGCCCCGCCGTATGAGCTAGAGCTTCGCTTCAGCTATCGGGAAAGCAACAATCGTTCCGCTTGTTAGTCGGCCACGGCAATCTTTTCCGTCTCGAAATAGTGGCCTTGGTCCAGATCGGCGATGAGGCCGGGCTGGACCGGGCGCCAACCCAGCTCCTCCCGAGTCTTCGCGCTTGATGCCGGCCCGTCCATCGCAAAAAACATCGCCATCCAGCCAAAGTGGCCGGCTGCTTCTTCGCCCGACTTGGACACGACCGGCACGTTCAGGCTTCGTCCAATGACCTCGGCAATCTCTTTCGTTGGGACGCCCTCGTCAGCTATGGCGTGATAGCGAGCTCCCGCCACTCCTTTCTCCAGCGCCAGCCTGTACAGGTGAGCAGCATCGAGCCGATGAACCGCAGGCCAGCGGTTGAGTCCATCACCCACATACGCCGAAACGCCCTTTTCACGGGCGATGGCGATAAGCCGCGGAACAAATCCATGATCACCGTTGCCATGCACCGAGGGCGGCAGCCGCAGCACCATCCCACGCCCACCAAGCGCGGCCATCGCCAGCGTTGCCTGCTCCGATTTGCGGGGGAAGTTGCTGTCGGCCGCATCCCCTTCCGTTACGAATGCGCCGCGGGCCTGAGCGACCAGGCTCCCGGAAGTGACGACCAGTGGGCGATCTGAGCCGGCGAGCGCACTGCCCAGCGTCTCTATTGCGCGCTGGTCCGCCTCGGCAGCTGGGCCGTAATTGTTGAAGTCGTGAATGAAGGCGCAGTGGATCACGCCATCCGAACCCGCCGCCGCAGAACGCAGGCTATCGAGATCCTCGAGCGATCCGAGATGTACTTGAGCTCCGGCCGCAGCAAGGGACTGGGCGCCCGCATCTGACCGAGCCAGACCCATAACCTGATGTCCCGCATTGATCAGCTCTCGGACAACCGCGGAGCCGATGAAGCCTGTAGAACCTGTCACGAAAACGCGCATAAGTATTGCCTCCTAGTAATTGGCCGGTTCGAGTTCGGCACTAGCCGGGACCGGAGTTGTCTGGCTGCGACGGCTGGCAAGCCGTGTCGAAGCGCTAAAGGTGATGAGTCGCCAGTCGCACGTTGAAGCCGGCAGAGTCTTGGTTGCCAGGAATTCGTCCAACCACTCCTCTGCCGAGAGTTCGGCCTGTTCCGACCCGAACAACTCCGTGACTGCCGCAAAGAACGCGGCCAACTCATGCTCTGCCATGCCTAAGAGCTCGGAACAAGTGGGATTGTGGTCCTGCGATACGTTGTCAGGCGCGAGTTCATTCATATTCTTGACCTCCAGCATGAAGGAAGAGCGGTTTACGTTTGCACTACGCGGCCTCGGCCGATGGCATCGAGGTCGGCAAGCACGTTGGCGGGAATCCGCAGCGTTGCGGCCTTGAGATTCTCGCGAAGATGCGCACGCGAAGATGTCCCCGGTATCAGCAGGATGTTGGGCGAGCGCTGGAGAAGCCAGGCAAGCGCGACCTGCATCGGAGTCGCTTCCAGTGAAGCTGCGACGGTGTCGAGTTCCGACGACTGCAGCGGGGTAAATCCACCTAACGGAAAAAACGGAACGTACGCGATACCCTCGGTCGCGAGGTCATCGATAAAGCCGTCGTCATTTCTGTGTGCAAGGTTGTAAAAGTTCTGGACACATACGATTTCGGTGATTTGCTGACCCTCTGCGAACTGCGCAGGAGTGACGTTGCTCAAGCCGATGTGACGGACCAGTCCCTGGCGCTTGAGTTCAGCAAGCACAGTCAGGGGCTCTTCGATCGATCCCTCCGACGGCTCCAGAATTCCTCCTACGCGAAGGTTGACGACATCGAGGTAATCGCGGCCGAGATTTCTAAGGTTGTCATGCACTCCGGCAATCAGTTCCTGGGGGGAATGCGCCGGGATCCAGGACGCGTCGTCACCTCTACGGGCGCCAAGTTTCGTGACGATCACGAGACCGTCCGGATAGGGATGGAGGGCACGCTTGATAAGCTGATTGGTTACGTGCGGGCCGTAATAGTCGCTAGTGTCGATGTGGTTCACGCCGGCCCCGACTGCCTCGCGCAAGACCGCAATAGCTTCGTCAACGTCGCGTGGCGGCCCGAAGACGCCCGGCCCCGTAAGTTGCATGGCGCCGTAGCCCATGCGGTCCACGCTGATCTCTGTGTCATGCAACGGGAAGCTGCCCGCGAGATCTGTCTTTTCAACCATTTCGTTCCTCCTGCTTCCGTTCATTACTTGTAGAGAAAGTTAAAATCGCTCTCCCACCAGCGCTTCGCTTTTCTTCCAGAGCGCCTCAGCCGTCGTTGGATCGAGCGCGTAACCGCGTACCCCTTCGCTCATGACCGTGACGGTTACGTCATCCGGAATAACCTGGCCGACATGACAGTTCTCGCAATATCTGCCGCCGATCTCGTCAGCGCTTGCCACAACAGCGGCCCACACCGAAGTTGCGGCTCCCTGCGGAATGGTTTTCCATTGGAAAGGTCCCTGGCCTTCAGCTGCGAGCTGTTGGTTGATTTGCTCGAGTAATTTCTCTAATGCGCTGGGATCCATGTGCCGCCCTAGCTCCGTCTGAATGCCTCCTGGGTGCACCGCCGCGGCACGTATGCCCCGGCTCCGGTGCCGTGCGTCGAAGGCAACGGCGAAAAGAATGTTCGCTGTTTTCGATCGGCCATAGGCAACGAACGGATCGTAGGGCGTGCGCTCGAAATTGGGATCCTCGAGATCGACATTCGAGAAGCGATGTCCCGAGGAGGAGAGATTGATTAGCCGGCCACCGTCTCGGAGAAGAGGGGCTATCCGGTTGACCAGGACAAAGTGGCCCAGGTGATTGGTTCCGAACTGCGTCTCGAATCCATCAGCCGTTTTGCCGAATGGTGTGGCCATGACCCCGGCGTTAGTGATGATTACGTCGAAGGGCTCGCCTTTCTGCAGCAGTCGATCGGCACAAGCCCGCACGCTTTTCAGATTGGCGAGATCGAGTTCGATCAGCTCCAAGCCGCCGCCGTTCGCGGCGGCGTCCTTTCGCACTTGCGTGGTCGCGCGTTCGGCTTTGTCCAAGTCGCGCGCCGCCCCGAGGACATACGCGCCATGCGCGGCAAGAGACCGCGCCGTTTCAACTCCCAGCCCGGCTGAGACGCCGGTAACCAGAATGCGTTTGCCGCGCAGATCGACGCCGGCCAAAACCTGGTCGGTGCTCGATGTCGCTCCCAATGATTGCTCCGTGGTTACTGCTTGTAATGAGTCCGCCATTTGTTTCTCCTTCTATAGTCCGGCCTGTGACAGGTGCGATATTGACTAGCCTCCGATGCTTCAGATAAAACGGAGACTATCTCCGAAATATGAGATAATCGGAGGCAGTCTCCGGTTGCATAATTTTTTTGCCATGGTTAGGAAAGCTTCTAAGGCTCCTTCGCGAAAGCCCCGTAGCGACGCTCAACGTAATCGTGAGCGCATTCTGGAAGTTGCGAAGGAGGCATTCACGCGGTCTGGAGCCAACACCAGCCTGGATGACGTGGCGAAAGACGCAGGAGTTGGAGCAGGAACGCTGTACCGCCATTTTCCTACGCGGGATATGCTGCTCGAAGCGGTGTATCGCACCGAGGTAGAGAAGCTGGCAGCCGCCCAGCAGAGGTTCGCCGAGACCATGCCGCCGGTCGAGGCATTGCGCGCTTGGATGCTGCTGTTCGTGGACTACATCGCGACCAAGCAGATTATCGCGCCGGCACTGAACACACTCGTCGGTGGTCCGTCAAAGCTGTATGAAGGTACGCGCGCTCACATCCAGGGCGCCATAGAAGCGCTAGTGAAGCGCGCCATTAAAAGCGGCGACATCCGCAAGGATCTCGAGCCATTCGATCTGCTGCGCGCCCTCATCGGCGTGTCGAATGTGGCGTCGAGCCCAGACTGGAAGCAAAGTGCCCGTAGGCTTGTGGATATCCTCATTTCCGGTTCGCGGGCTATCTAGCAGGTACGCCGGGTGACCTGCAAAAACAATGGATCGGTCACTCGTCTAATAACGGACAGTTATTTGGTGCGAAAGGGGGGACTCGAACCCCCACGGTTTTACCCGCCAGATCCTAAGTCTGGTGCGTCTGCCAATTCCGCCACTTTCGCACGATAGGTAACATCTCTACAATCAAGCAGTTGCGAGGGTTGTCGTTTCCGATCTGACGACGAATAAACCGCCGGTGGCAGTTCTGGTGGCGCTTTCGTTTTCCATATCCCCGGTTTTCGCGTCCTCAGTCTTCACCATCGGAACCAGCCGCGCAACTGCGTCCTGGCGGTGACTGGGGGCCAAATGGGAATAGCGCCACGTCATAGCCGGTGAACGATGGCCCAACAGGTCCCCGACTGTTCGCAGGGGAACCCCGGCCATTACTAGCCTACTGGCAAAGGTGTGACGGTTGCAATGCCAAGTGTAGTCAGTCAGCCCGGCGGTTTCCACAACGGCATTGAACCAGTCCCGATACCGCGTCAGACTCTCGCCCTTTTCGTTGACGTGGACCAATGGCGAGTTCCCCGCCCAGACTTTCAGGGTTGTGAGTGCGCCCAGGGCGACCGCGTTTAGGTCAATGTCCCGCGCCGTGCCGTTCTTCGTCTTGTACAGTTGCAGCTTGCGCCCTTGCCAACGGATTTGATTCCACTGCAACGAGAACTGCTCCCCGGCCCGCATCCCTGTATGCAGACTGAGCAGGAATGCCGGGACACATTCCGGGTGCTCCTCTTGCAGTTTGGCGCAGATCGCCTTTTCCTCAGCTTCGGACAGGAACCGGGTGCGCCCGTTGTCCTCGTCCACCTTGCGCTTCTTGAACATTCGCGCAACCGGGTTCTTCTCAATGCGAGCGTTCGCCATGCCTTGACTGTATGCAAGACTGATGGCCGCGTGCCATCGCATCATGGTTGCGCGCTTCCAATTCTCTTGCGCGGCCCTGGCGACAAGCCACCGGCGGACTTCTTGCTTTTCGATGTCCCCTGCTGGCCGCGTACCGAACACCGGACGCAAGATGTCGTACTTGATGCGGATCTCCGTTGTCGTGCGCGCGCCGTTTTCGGATTTGCTGTATTCCAAGGCATCGTCCAGCAGCTCGCCAAACGTGACCGGCTTGGCGCGCAAGGTTTCTGGCAGTTTCTTGCCTTGCAAGGTTTCGGTGTGTCGCTTGTCTAGCAACTTCTCGGCACTGCTGTACGGGCCTGCTTTCTCGCGGCGTCTGCGGCCCTGGGCATCCGTGTATTGAATCCACCACACGCCACTTCCGGGTACTCTCTCATAGATTCCCCGGCGCTTGCTGGTGCTCTTTTCGCCGTTCATTTCCGCTGTCCTTTCTTGGCTAGTTCTCTCTTGGCTTGTTCTCTTGCGCGTAACTCCTGCCGTTTTTCGTTTTGCCGGTAGTGGTGCATATACAGCTTGCGGTTTTCCTTGAAAACCTCGCTCTGGGCTGCTTCGCGCTGCCGACAGTTCCGTGAGCAGTATTTTTGCCATTCTGTTCCTGCGTAGAACCATCGTCGGCATTCGTTCCGCTGGCAACGACGAAGCCGATGCAGATTCCCGGATTCCAGCAGTTCGAGCACGAAACCCAGCCAAAGGGTTTCGCAAAAGTGCGTTGGCTCTATCGGGTGCCAGCGTTTCAGCCGCATCCCGCGGGCATCTGCGAGCAGAATGATGGCTTCGCGCGTGCGCAGGAATTTCAGTTGTGCGTTAATCCGCTCCAGGAGGCGCTTTCCGCTGGCACTCAATTCCGCCGCTGCCGGGTTCTTCAGTTGCAAGTTGGGCCATGCCCACGTACGTCCGGTAATGGGGTTAACCGTGCTTACCGGATCGGTTGCGTGCGGTTCGAGTTGTGCTATTGCTGCTCGAACCCGCTCCAGTTCTTCGAGATCACCGCAGAGTTGCTGGAGTCGGTTAACAAGTTTTTCCGGGAGCACCACAGCCTTATTCTCGCCGTTTAGCACTTTCACCAATTCATCAATCCCCGGTTGTAACCTACGCATGCGTGCATTCATACAATGTCATTCATAACACTTGCCGGACGTGCCGTCAAATGCGAACCTATGCGCGTAAGTATGTAAAAGGAGACCGCAACGATGGACGTTACAGCGGCAGCAACAGTACCGACACAGCGCAAGACACGACGCGGATGGGAGTCACACCAGCAGACGCCGCTACTCGTGAGCAAGGGGGATGCGGCTGCTATGCTCTCTCTCTGCGTTCGAACCATTGACAAGCTAATTGCGACTAAAGAGCTACCGGCCCGCCGGGTAGGAAAGCGAATTTTGATTCCGTTTTCCGCGCTGCAGCAGTTTGCCCGCCGCGATCACATTGGCCCAGTGTCGCAATGAGCACACGGTAGCATCACCACAGCCAGATGCCCGTAACTTTCGGGCGCATGTTGGGCGTACCCCGGATGCTGCGGGCATCTCGGGTGGCGCGTGGGACCCTGCGGCGCAGAAAAACTTTGAAAGAGAGCGAGCTACAAAAGGTGATTGATGACGGGAGCAAATCGCCCGCGCCACATCGCCAGGGCGATACGGTGTGACGTGCTGCGGGATGCGGTTCTGGAGCGCGAGTAAGCACGCTTGGAGTCGGAATGTGCCCCCAAAGCCTACCGATGTGGTCAGAGGCGCACACAGAGCCGCCCAGAGCCATTTACGGGGTATTGCTTGAATGACGGTGATGATTGATTCGTTCTTCGGCATCCATCCGTTCGTCGTGCGTTCAGGATTATGGGCGAAGATGAAGCCGTCAGAACAGAGCTTCTACGTTTTCCTAATGGAGCGATCTGAGTGCCATTGCAGCCATGAAATCCAGGTGAAGGACAGTGATCTGAAGCCGAGTGTCGGCGTATCTTCCCGTGCCGCTTGCAACGCCCGCAAGAAGCTCAGGGAGTACGGTCTCATCCAGTACAAAGCCGGGCAGGGAAATCGCTATACCTATAGGATCTGTGACCCGAAAACTAAACAACCGTATCCCGTCGATGCAAAGATGCCAATGCGGCCGCCCAAAAGCCCTCGCGGTGCTGGCCAAGACCCGGTGCCTTCGCGCCGCCAAGAGCCGAAAAAGGCAGCGCCGGAGTCATACGGCGTCCCTCTGAGATTCGACAGCTAACCGGCGTATATTTCAATCCTGAGTTCGTTCGCCCTTGCGTCACCCGTGACCTCCGATTGTGGAGTGACAGTAAGGCGGAGCGGGGAAGGCGATGCCCCACGCCTCATCGGCGTCAACAAGGCAGAAGGAGAATTCCCTACTCGCGGACGGGCGGATTCGGATACTATCATCGTTTACAGAGAAAGAAATCGGTTAGAGGGCGCTTGAAAGACACAGAATTATCCAACGAAGGGGAAACGACTGCCTATTCCTCGATTCCGGCGAAGGATTTAGAGGAGATTTTTCCCCGGCCTGCCGTCAAAGAAGTCGCGTTTGAAATCAGGTTTTCCCCTAGGCTGCGCATTCGAGAGCAGCTCTGGCAATTTCAGGACCTGATCGCCAATGATTACCCTGACGCCTCGGAAGATCAGATGTTGATTCATCCTGAGCGGCTCACCCCTGCACACGTATTTTCAAATCCGGCAGAATTGCGCTCCATCAAGATTTCACAAGAGAACTTCGTTGTGAGTGTCCTTCGTTACACGACGTACGAGGAGTTCAAAGAACTGGCACTAAGTCGTGCAGGCGAGTTTTGCAAGACCTTCTCAATAGAGAGATTCGTCCGCGTCGGATTACGCTATATCAACCATATCGAAGTTGGAGCACAGCAACCCCTCATAATGCTGCAACGCTATGTGAATGCTCCGCTGCGATTTGACCGCTTTGAAGCGAGTACAGTCACCCAGTTACTATCTGAGTTCCGCTTGCGCTTTCAAAAGCATCAAATGACCCTGCGCGGTGCATTATTACAGGTTCCTGATCCGGGCGGAAGCTACGCTCAGCCGAGTCCATACATTTATGTGCTCGATCTTGACTGCTATGCGGAGAACGAGACGTTGTCTTCGCTGAGCTCTCTGCTCGATGTCTTTCATGAGGCGATCCAGATCGAGTTCCTGCGTCACGTGACCGAAGAATATAAGCGGACCATGAGGTCGGAAAAATGAACACAACAGTTACGAAATTAGATTCGAAAGAGACGGAGACAATGATGCGACGGTTCTCAGAATCAGCACAGAGGACATCTGAGATCGCCGGGGAGGTATCTCGCGTTGTCGTCCTTGACTACGATCAGGTGGCGAGCCGGTTCTACGAAGATCAGATAATGCGGCTACGAAAGGAATTGCAGAAGTATCGCGAGCAATTCCGATCTTCTGCTCACGCCACAGGCATTGGAACTGACCTTGTGTTCACGACCGAAAGTGGGGCCAGGGTGCCTGCTGAGTTGAGAAGAAAAATGAGCACATTTGTAGAAGAGGCGGAGTCTTGCCCTGAAGAGCTTTGATGTTCGCCGAAAACCATGATTCTCCCCCTTCGCTCAGACAGGGGGACATTATCGACGAGGTGTTCTTTCCATTACCGAGAGTCGGGACTACGCGTTTCCTCGCGTCCTACCAGTCGGGAACAGAGACTAACATTAAGCTCTCCCCAATCGAAATCAGCTTCAACCCAATTGTCGAACGGCCCGAGGGTGCCAAGAGAGATTACATATGGGCGAATTTGCAAGGATTTTTCTCTTTCGCTGCGGTGCTTAGCCAGTGCTGTGACGTCGACAAGAACCACCCGAAGACATCATTTGTTCTATGCCGCATATTGAGATTGGATGAGAAGCGTTTTCAAAATCTGGAAAACCTGAGAGCGAACGTCGATCCCTACGATTCGAGCACGCGGTCACATCATCAGTTCTTTTGCTTTGGTGGAATCTCCGGGCTGGAGGGGGAATTCATCGGCGACTTCGCACAAACGGTTTCTATTCCTTGGGCCGACTACGGGCAGATACTTGAGCGCAAGAGGTTCCAACTGGCACCGCTAGATCGTAACAAATTTCGCGTCAAAGCCGGAGCTTGGTTCGGTCGACCTCCGAAGGAAGATCTTGATGCAGGACTCGCGGACCCGTGGCATCCGGAAGAGCGGGAAAGAGTCGAATAGTTTTTGCAAGTTCAACAGCGTACCCGAAGGCCGGAGCTGATTTTTTCGTCGCGGACCGTTGGCCGGAGTAGCAATTTTTGCTGATCTGAACTGAGCCGGAGGACGAAGTCAGAGCGGCGAGTTTTGCTGCTCTCATTGCAAGTTTTGCTACTCAGATCAGCAAATCTTGCAGTCAACTTTGACGTAACTTACCCCATATCAGCCGAATACGAGCGCACGCATCATTCCTAAAAGACATTCCTACTAAGAGGGATTCCTACTCTTTGCCTTTGCAGTTGCTTTTGGGGTTGGCCTTAGGTGTTCGAGGGTAATGAAGTAAGCGAAAAGAGCGCGCCCCACGGCGTCGGGTTGTATGCATTTTCGGTCGCGCGCGACAAGTCTCTATATCTAAATTCGGAGTTCCGCTGACTAGTTGGACCAGCCTCAGGTATGAGCAGTGATAGTAGTCACTTGGTGTCACGCTGTAGCGGTCTATGGTATGTTCCTGAAATCTTGGTGCGCTCGATCTATCTTGGCCTCAGCGTAAGCGGCGGCGCGGTCGCCGTTTTCATGGGCCTTCGTTGGGCTTTCTGCCGCGCACATCCCGGTGCGAAGACATTCTTTTTCGATCCGCAAGACGCGGTGTGTGACAAGCATTTGCAACAAAGCCGTGTGTTTCCCAAGTCGGCGTCAACGGCAACGTTCGAGCCGATGTTGAAACACTATATCGGCGTAATTCAATTGCTGGTAACGGTCGCCGCCGCGTCGCTTGCCTTCGGCGGATTGCCGACGGCATCTATACCGCGAACGGTTCTCCTTGCGAAATTGTTGCTCGCCTGGAGCGTTTTCTTTGGCGTGCTGTTCTGCGCCATTCTGCTGTGGCGATATGACGAATATGCGCAGGATCGCTACAGCTACACGTTGTTTTGGTATTCAACCGTGTTCGCGCTCGGCTTCTCCTGCCTTGTATGCTTCATGATCGGTTATCTGGTGTGGGGTTTCGGTCTGCTGATGAGCGTTGGTTGAAGGCAGGGCAAGCCGGTTGGTCGTTGCTCCTGAAAATCGCTCGTCTTTGAATACCTCACAATCTAGGACGGAGGAGTGAGGCGTCGAAGGAAATCTTCTACCTGAGCGTCAGTCCGTTGGCGTGACTGGCGGAGGATTTCAGCGTAAGCATCCTGATCGATCGGCAACTCCAATTCCTCGCGGGCAGCAAAAAGGGCCGCAGGGACCAGATCATTAATCCGCATGCTTTCGCTGTGACAGAGCCTCGCATAAGCGACCTGCTGGGCGAGCAGCAGTTTGCGCAACCGACTCTCCTCCGCTACCGCACTCGCTATGCGCTCTGACTCGAAATTAAAGTTGCCCTTTATAACCTCGAAACTTCGCGCGTCGCGATTCCCCTCTATATTTTGATGTCGCATAAGCTCAATCATGCCATCGCGTACCTGGGCGTAACGGCGAATATCCGCCTCTATCCGCTCGATCTGCTTCTGCAAGACAATCAGTGGTATACGCTCGGCTGCCAAACGCAAGAATGCGCCCCCCAGCTCTGTCGCGAGTTGAGCGAGTGCCTTGGCAGTTTTGTCGTTCGCTACTAATTGAGCCTTGGCGATTGCCGGAACATGTTCAAGATACGGTGTCATCAGCTGGTTGTCCGCGATGCTCAAATCTGCAAACCGCGGCAACGTGTTTATTCCGACCGTCACGGCTTCCGCTACCGCCAAGTAGATATCCTTGCGAAACGTCATCTCCCGTGCACGATTTTGTAGAGCCCTATCATTGTCGAACTGAAGTCTTAAGCGGCTTTCGCTAGAGCGGTTTGTCAAGTGGACGCCACACAGCGTTAGAAAGGAACCCACCACAACGCCCCAGAACGTCGCAGGTATCTTCTCCGCCATCTCGATAACAAAGTTCATGCATTTAAGCTCAGGAGCTAAGTATAGCGAGCGGAACGGCGCACGATTCGGAACGCCACAGATTACGCCTCAAGGATTCCGCCGATTCCCAGCCCCACGGTCCTAGCCCACTATCATCAGCGGTCGAACGTCGAGCCAGTGAGCTGCACTCGGCACAGCGTGAGTGCGGCTCAAGCACACTTTAGCCTGACCCAAAGCGCAAGTAGCTCGCGGGGCAAAGCGCGGAACAGAGTGCGAATCTGGAGTGCAACGGTATCCGTGAGCAAGAGCGTATCAACGCTCTGTTGCGAACCAAAATGGGGCTTCCCTACTTGCTAGGCTTGCTGACTTCCTGTTCAGACACGATGTCATAACAAACTCGAACTGGTGGAGGAGTGTATTTTTCTTCGGGCCAAAAGCTAATCGAATTGCCAAACACCGTTGCATCATAGTCATTATTTGCATGAACGCTGCCACAAGTCATAGTGATATGCGCAGTTGGTTTGTATGCCAAATACTCGTCGCACGTCAACACATATGCGACTCGACTGCCTGTGTGCGCACCGTCTGCATAACCTTCAATCGTGAACTTCGTTGCACTACACTCGCCAGTGCCACAAACGGTGGAATCCTCTTCATGACGAACGGATCTGACATGGAAGGTAATTTTGGTTCCCTTCATTCCATCGCTATAGACGGTCGCGCCCATCGTCCTCTGAGGCACCTGTGCAAGACAAACGACGGAGCAGGGGAGCAGCAGAAACGCCGAAATGCGGTTCATAGGGTTTTCCTTTCCCCGTCGGAATCCGGAGGAGACCACTTCACTTCACAGTAATTTGCGATGCGCTACGGGCAATGATCTCGGGCACACCGCGAAATTCCTGAATCGCACCCGTCGCGCAAATCCTTTTTTTTTCGTAGTCGCGTTCCGGAACCCCAAACTTGGCGCGGTCGCTGCCCCAGATCAGAACCGTAAAGACCTGATTGGGATATCCCTTATCCAGATTCAGGAACGTAGGTTGACCACGGGTGGATGCTGCAAAATGAGCGCTCGCAACGACGCCGCAAACTGTCCCGCTTTCGCCGACATGACTTTTTGCTTGCTCAGCAGTAAAAGTGCTCTGGGCAGCAAGCTGGAGATTAACGAACAGGAGAAGAATGGCGAAGCGTCTTATTTGCTTCATAGTAGTTCGTCCTCCGCGTCAGTTGGGCTTGGTGGTTCCCCGGTTTTCATAGCCGCTCGCAGCCTCAGCCTTCGCAGCCTCAGCCTTCGCAACATCCTATTCGGTACACATTAGATCGCGTGTGGCTTCAAGATCATCATGGTCTGACTGAAAATCCAGAATTCTCACAAACCACTTAATCTTTGTTCGATCCTTATGAAACTTGTTTGCGCTGAAATAGCCATATGAGCCGCCATCTTTATCCACGATGATGGGCGCGGAGGTGCCGAACTTGTTCCAAGGGCTGTCAGCCGAAAACTTCGACCCATACGTTCCGAACCTATTCCATATACTGTCAGCTTGAAATTTAGATCCGTGCTCACCGACCTTGTTGCAGACCGAACTCGGACTTGTCGGCGCACAGTTTAGGCATCCCAAAAATGTCTTGTGGTTGGTACCGCCGAACAATAGCAGCGCTTGCGGGGACTGAGACTTCAGCGGAATACATGCGAAGGCTACTGCCGCGCAAACTGCGAACACCGCCTTTTTCATGCCGCTATGCTACGTCTACTTGGGACATCCCGTCACGGCTTTTTCTTGGAAAGCGACCTCTTCACGGCATCTTCCAACCTCGAAAGGATCGCCGAGGGGCTGAAAGAGAGTCTGCCGGGCCTGTTTGAGCGCGTCTGACGGGCAGCTTCCCACCAAATCCGCTTGCCTCGCTTTCCTTCCCTGGCGGAATATCACGCAAAAGAATAGTTCCATGACGAACGTGGGGCAAGGATTCCGCGCTAAGAGCGTCCCTTAATCAACTGAGATCGCCCATTGGATCACCGCGAGTAACGTAGGACCGCTGACAGTCTCCCCCCGCTCGAAGCGCCGCAACACGGACTCGGGTATCCCGATTTTCTCCGCCGTCGCGCGGTAGCTCATATCGTTGAAACACCGCCACGCCTTGACCAATTCTTTAAGTTTCATGCGCCGGATTATAGATTATTAGAGTCCACGCATGGACTTTACTGGCCACGCGTGGCCCATGGTTCCGGGCTGCGGGCGTGGGGTGTTTCTACTTTAGCTGTAGTGCGTGCCACTTGCGCGAGGGCGAACAGACGGCGCAAACTTACGCTATGGCCTGTTTGCAACTCTTATCACAGACACCGAGTGCTACTGTCATGTAAAGTGCTGCTGTGAAACGTCGAAACCTGTTCCTAATCGCGCTCTTGCTGCTGGCTTCACTCCCGACTTTCGGTCAGTCAACTGCGGTCCGCTATAAGGTCTCCTTTCCACACGTCCAGTTGCAAACTGACCGTGCGGAGAGAATCTACTTCGTTAGGGTGGTCATGCAGTGCGGACGTTTCGTCGCCATCAACTCAATACCCGACGACTGGTCCGCGACAATGGTTGGCCCGGTTTCGGAGAAGACGCATTTGGAGATGGAGGCAGGCCACGGCGCGAGCGCACTGTGGCATTCCGAAGACTTGGCAGGATTTCTAACCATCCTGGTGCTCGCTGACGACACTTGTTTCGACATCAGTGCCTCCCTCGTGGCAGCCAACTACTATGACGGTAAAGAACACCAAAGAAAGGTTTCGTTCAAACGACAGCAACTGATTTTGACAAAGGACAGCAGCCCTCGATAACTGGCGAAAAATCCCCATAGCGCAAGTTACCTAATCGGGTGTACTGTTTCGGGCGTAACTTGCGATATCGCCTGTTCTCAACAGTTATCCTGCACAGCACATGAAGCGGATCATAGGGACAATGCACTCGTACCTGCACCACGTTTTCAGACGTGTTGTACCGCTACGCTGGTTCCGAGTCGGAGAAGACAAGCCTCCCGCAATGATCTTGTTACTGAGACAACCACATACGTTTTCTGAGGAGGAGATTCGAGCGGCTGCGGAGCGAGCTTGGGGTCTCGCGTTTTGGAGCACCCGCGGATCAGACCGTCGCATTTTGATGTCTGCTGAGGGAGTGTTCTTACAAGCGGGGCGGCATCAGCTTAGTTTTCGAAGTCTGCCTCATCCATACGTGCCGAACCCTGAGCACGACGCCGACTGGCTATTCAGTCTCAGTCAGAAAAAGTCGTGGTCCGACCACCGTGCGTGTTGTTGGATTTATTACCAAACGGCGACAACCGATCTGGAATTAGCACATTGTGTGATTGCAAAGGTCGCAGTTGAACTACTCGACGGCAACTGCACAGGGGTCTGGATACCGAGTGAGTGCGCCCTCATTCCTGGGGAGATCGCATCAGAAGAGTTGCGAAGCATGGGTGCATACCGTTCGTCAGAAAGCTCCATCCAATCGCAGTTGACGTAATATCGCCATTACACTCACTGACCCTCTCGCCCTGGTCCGAATTCGGCCACATACTTTCCACCACCATGAGAGGGCAATTTTCCCGGCCCTGCGAATTCGGGCAAAAGGTGTCACAGGGTTCGAGGGCACCTCGCCTCCGACAACTAAAGGCTCCGCCCGCGCTCAGCGGGCACAGGCAGTCCAGGGCGCATCTCCAACGGCGCACGGTAAAGCTGTTCCGCCAACATCAGCGCCATGCGAGACGGCTGCGTTGCGCCGCTCAGCCATTGCTGTACAGCTTGGCGACTAACGCCGAGCTGACGGCCAATCGCGGTGAATGAATCGCCCCTAGATCGCAGCACGCGAAGCCAAGCAAGAAATTCAGAGGGAGTCAGCATGTGTCCAACATACTCCAAAGTTGCTCCGTGTCGCGGTTGCGAGTGCTTCGCAGAGTGGGCCGCAGTTGCGCAGAAATGACCGCTGTACGCGCCAAAGGCGCGCGGCTGAGGCTCCGTGTTATGAAAATACTCGGCATGCCCACAGCGGAGTCGCCTTGGGGGTGTCAATGCCAAGTAGTTGCTCTCTCGACGAGTACGGTGGCACTTCTGGTGGCATATCGATTTTACTTGTCGTGCTCTGCCATGCGCGTGTGTGCAGAGAGCAGACTATGCTCAACTCCGCATGTTCACTGGCGTTTTCGCATCTCTGCTTTTGCGTGCATTATGGTGCGCGGACACCGGGAATAGTGGAATTCTCATCCTAAGTCTGGTGCGTCTGCCAATTCCGCCACTTTCGCATTTACGGCCTTGGGCAATTTAACGGGCCCGTCGCCACGTAGTCCGTTTCTATTGTAAATGCATTGACTTCAGCGGCGTATTAGACGTAGTTTCTCTCGAACCGAGAAACGTGCGCGGTTGTTTCATTAAAGCTGCGCGGACATCCCTATGAATATCGGGTCGTTGACAGGGGCACACATCAGACAGACAACAACTCCGCGAGTCGAGTTCCCACTCGACGGCGGCGTCTCCCAATTTTAGTTACCTACTCGATTTGTTGGGTTACGGCACCCTCTACATTGTGCTGATCTTGATATAACGACCGATGTCTGGAATCGACGACACCAGGACATACCCCGCCAGGAGCAGGCCGGCAACCCCCACAATGTTTCTGGCCACCACGAACGTTTTTCTCATAGAGTCCTCCGATCCATTTGGACAGTAAGATGTCAACCGCTGGAAAAGGGAGGCCCGGGGTCTTTCTGGCCGCGTCGATTAAGCGGATGCAGCAGTAACCGATTTAGCCGAAGTACTTCGCGCGAATCCGAATGTCACAGTTTTTCCAGAACCAAGACTTATAAGAGAGTACAATACGCGGCAATCTGGTGTGGGGTAGTGGCGTTCAGCTAAGGCAAGTCCTGGAGCCTGGAGATTGCTTGATGTCGGCTCCGACGTTTGTTCGCAGCTCTACCATCACACAGGTGCGTTCGCATGGAGCCTGCTGTCAATAACGGGGAGCAAAACTGCATCCAGCAGATTGATGTGCTCTGGATCACCGCCGGTCTCGGTTGCGACGGCGAGACGATCGCCATGACTGCGGCCATGCAACCCAGCATTGAAGATGTGGTGTTGGGCGGAATCCCATGGATCCCGAAGGTCAACTTCCATAACCCGTTCCTGGCGCAGGCCAATGGGGACGAGTTCCTGAAGCCCTTCCATGAGGCCGCGGACGGCAAGCTTGGACCGTTCATCCTGGTGATCGAAGGCTCCATTCCCGACGAGAGCAACAAGCAAGAAGGCTATTGGGCCTCGCTGGGCACGGACAAAACCACCGGACAGCCGATCACCACATGTGCATGGATCGATCGGCTGGCGCCCCATGCTTGGGCAGTGGTCGCAGTCGGTACATGTGCAACTTACGGCGGCATACATGCCATGGAGGGCAATCCGACGGGCGCCATGGGACTGCCCGATTACCTCGGCTGGCAATGGATCTCGAAAGCGAGCATTCCCATCGTTTGCATACCAGGCTGCCCAGCTCAGCCCGACAATATGATGGAGACGCTGCTGTACTTGTTCTACATGGCAGCGGGCCGCGCCCCCATGATCTCCCTGGATGCCCAATTGCGTCCGACCTGGCTCTTCGGACAAACCGTACATGAGGGCTGCGATCGCGGCGGCTACTACGAGCAAGCCGATTTTGGCGAGGAATATGGGTCACCGCTGTGCATTGTGAAACTGGGATGCTGGGGCCCGGTAGTGCAGTGCAATGTGGGCAAGCGCGGCTGGATGAGCGGCATTGGCGGCTGTCCCAATGTTGGTGGCATCTGCATCGGCTGCACTATGCCGGGGTTTCCGGACAAGTTCATGCCCTTTATGAACCAGCCGCCGGGATCGTTGCTGTCGGCCAGTGCTGTCCAGACCTACGGGAAAGCAATTCATGCGCTGCGCACTTTCACCCAGGCTTCCCTGAACAAGGAGCCAACTTGGCGCCGCCGTCGCGATATCTCTAAGAAGTGATACAGTAAATCGCCGTAAACCAGACGCCGCGGGCGTAGCGCGGTGAGGTAAAGCATGGCATCGTGGCCTGAAAGCTATTCGGTACTAACCGGTGACGGCCAGCACCCGGCCCAGGTGCTGGGGCAGGCCACAACTTACGCTGAAGCGGAAGCGGTACTAGAAGATCTAGCCAGAGTTTTTTTCGAGAATACGAGTGTTCTTGCCGCGCAGGGTCCCCACACTGCCGTGCTTTCGCCGGCGAAGATCAGCACCCAGGTGCCGAATCTGGAGGCGAAGTATCGTGCCCTTGTCGAGCAAATTCCCGCGGTCGTGTTCATGGCTTATCTCGACGAAGGCGTGGGTGAAGCTTACGTCAGCCCGCAGATCGAAGCAGTCCTGGGTTTCACACAAGAGGAATGGCTGCAGGATCCAGTCCGTTGGTACTCGCAGGTTCATCCCGACGACAAGCAACGCTGGAGCCTGGAAGCCGCCGAGTTGTTTCTGACGGGCAAACCGCTGCGTTCCCCCTACCGCATTCTCTCGCGTGATAACCGGGTCATCTGGCTGCATTGCGAAGCCAAAATGATCCGCCGTGAAGACGGGCACCCGTGGTTCATTCACGGAGTCGGGTTTGACATCACCGATCTCAAACGCACAGAAGGAGCGCTGGAAGAGGAACGCAATGTTGTCACCGCCATCCTCGACACCGTGGGAGCGCTGGTGATCGTTCTCGACTCCGGCGGCCGTATCGTCCGCTTCAATCGCGCCTGCGAGCGTACTACCGGCAAAACGCTGGCTGACGTGACCGGGCAACGCGTGTGGGAGTTGTTCATACCTGAGGAAGAAGCCGACGCCTTTCGCATGCACTTCGAAAAAATGCGGGCCGGGCAATTACAGAATGATTACGAGTGCCAGTGGCTGGCCCACGACGGAACTCGCCGGCTGATCGCCTGGTCGGGAACGTCGTTGCCGGGAGGCGACGGGACGCCGGCTTATGTGATCGCCACCGGCATCGACATCACGGAGCGCAAGCAGCTGGAGAAGGCGATCCTGGAGATCAGCGCGCGCGAACAACGCCGCATTGGACAGGACCTGCATGACGGCTTAGGTCAGCATCTGACCGGCATTGCGTTCATGACCAAGGTGCAGGAGCAGAAACTTAAAGAGCAAGGCCTACCTTACGCTGCCGAGGCTACCAAGATCGTCAAGCTGGTCAATGAAGCCATCAACAAAACGCGCGAACTGGCGAAGGGCTTGAGTCCCGTGGTTTCTGAATCCTACGGACTTATGTCTGCTTTGCAGCAATTGAGCGCAGAAGTGGAAGATGTATTCGGCGTGTCTTGTCGTTTGCAATGCGAAAATCCGGTCCTGATTCATGACGTCAATGTGGCAACCCACCTGTACCACATATCGCAGGAGGCCGTGAGCAATGCGATCAAACACGGCAAGGCGCGCAAGATCGAGATTGGTCTTAGCGCGGGCGACAACCGGGGTATCCTCACCATTCGAGATGACGGATCGGGGTGTACGCAGACCCTTGCGAGCGGTACTGGGATGGGGCATCACATCATGAGTCACCGGGCAAGAATGATTGGTGGAACGTTGGGTATCCAATCCGCTGCTCCGCATGGCGCGGTGGTGACCTGCATGTTTCCCGTACGCGGCAAGGACCAAAATGCAATGCCGACTAAATAGCGGAAGACTGGTTGAGAAGCGATGCTGACGAGACCGAAAGCAGAAACGACGGCAAAACGTAGAATTTTCATCGTCGACGACCATCCCATCGTGCGCGAGGGGCTGTCGTTGATGATGAACCGCGAGCCCGATCTGATGGTTTGCGGCGAAGCCGAAGAAGCAGCCACCGCCTTGCAGGCCATAACTTCGGCCCGGCCCGATTTCCTGATCGTTGATATCTCGCTGAATGGGCCCGATGGCCTGGACCTGCTCAAGAGCATTCGCATAAGGTTTCCCAACCTGCCGGTGCTGATTCTGTCAATGCACGACGAGTCCATCTATGCTGAGCGCGCCTTACGTGCCGGCGCCAACGGTTACATCATGAAGCAGGAAGCAACCGAGAGGGTCCTTATTGCGATACGGCAAATCCTCAACCAGAAGGTCTACGTCAGCGATCGCATTGCCAATCGGATGTTGCAGCAGTACATCAACGGCTCGGCCAACGAGGCGATTTCGCCGATTGCAGAACTGTCGGACCGCGAACTCGAAGTATTCCGCCTTATTGGCGAGGGTCACAGCACGCGGATGATTGCCGACGAGCTGCATCTCAGCGTGAAGACCGTGGAATCCTACCAGGCCCACATCAAAGACAAGCTGTCGCTGAAGACTGGGCGGGAACTGGTGCAGCGTGCGATTCAATGGAACATTGGCGAGGGCGTGGCCTGACCGGTCCGTCCGCACGTCCCACCCGCCTTTTAGGACCTTCGACGCCTCCTATAATCTGACGAATAGCCGCCCTCTTTTTCCCGACAACGTATAGGGGAATCCCTTACCCCGGAAGTCGCACTATCCCTTATCCCCAAATCAGGTTGTGAAAGCTCCTTCCGCGGTTGATGCTAGCGGCAAGGTGCGTGGGGCACGGTTCCCTCGGTCCTGCTAAGTATTCCATCTTTGATCGAATAGCTATTTGATTTCGCGGGCTGGCACATCGTCAGGGGATAAGCTGGCAAGCGTTCTTTGGCGTCGATGGCGAAACACTCATTAACGCGATGTCGAAAGGAGAATTTCGCATGACAGCGCAAGCGGTGCCGTACGGTCGGACTACTCAAAAAAAATCTCCTGTCGCCGAGGTACACATCCTCTGGATCACCGCCGGCTTGGGCTGTGATGGCGATTCCGTTTCCATTACGGCGGCGACGCAGCCCAGCATTGAGGATGTTCTGCTGGGTGCGATTCCGGGCCTTCCCAAAGTGCATCTGCATAATCCTGTTCTCGCCTACGAAGTGGGCGATGACTTCATGAAGCCGTTCTACCAGGCGACGGAGGGTAAGCTCGACCCCTTCGTTCTGGTGGTGGAAGGCTCCATACCGAACGAGAAGATTCACGGCAAAGACGGCTATTGGGCGGCGGTGGGTACGGATGCGGCGACGAACCAGCCCATCAAGACGACTGAGTGGATCGACAAGCTTGCTCCCAAAGCGCTTGCCGTCGTGGCCATCGGCACCTGCGCCACCTATGGCGGCATTCACGCCATGCAAGGCAATCCGACCGGATGTATGGGACTCGCCGATTACCTGGGATGGGGTTGGCGATCGAAGGCCGGCCTTCCCATCGTCAATGTCCCCGGATGTCCTGTCCAGCCCGATAACTTCATGGAAACCGTCCTTTACCTCCTCTATCAAGTCGCCGGACTCGCCCCAATGATTCCCCTCGACGATCAGCTTCGCCCGACGTGGTTGTTTGGCGCCACGGTGCATGAAGGCTGTGATCGCGCTGGATATTACGAGCAGGGTGACTTTGCCGAGGAGTACGGTTCTCCCAAGTGCATCGTGAAGCTGGGATGCTGGGGACCGGTGGTGAACTGCAATGTTCCGAAACGCGGCTGGATGGCCGGTATCGGCGGCTGCCCCAACGTTGGCGGCATCTGCATCGGCTGCACCATGCCGGGCTTTCCGGACAAGTTCATGCCCTTCATGGATGAGCCGCCGGGTGCGCATGTTTCCACCGGCAGTTCCGCTATGTATGGCCGCGCCATTCGCGCGCTGCGTTCCATCACGCAAAACACAGTGAACAAGGAGCCGAAGTGGCGGCACAATCGGCCAGAACTCACAACTGGTTATCACGCCAGATCCTAATTTCACGCTGAAGGAGAACGATCGCGATGGGCACAATTACAGCAACCGATCAGCAAGCCCTTAATAAGCAAAAGCAGATCGTGGAGATGAATTGGGATCCGATCACCAGAATCGTCGGAAGCCTCGGCATCTTCACCAAAATCGATTTCGCCAACCGCCATGTCGTGGAATGTCATAGCACGTCGTCGATTTTCCGCGGCTACAGCATTTTCATGAAGGGCAAAGACCCGCGCGACGCCCACTTCATCACCAGCCGCATCTGCGGCATCTGCGGCGACAATCACGCTACCTGCGCGAACTATGCGCAGAACATGGCTTTCGGCGTGCGGCCTCCGGACATGGCAGAGTGGATTGTCAATCTGGGAGAAGCTGCCGAGTACATGTTCGACCACAACATTTTCCAGGACAACCTGGTGGGCGTGGACTTCTGCGAGCAGATGGTGAAGGAAACGAATCCTGGCGTATGGACGAAGGCGCAGAAGACAAACTCGCCTAACTCAAATCTGCATGGCTATCGCACGATCGCCGACATCATGACTGCTCTGAATCCCTTCACCGGCGCGTTCTATCGTGAAGCTTTGCAGATGAGCCGCATGACGCGCGAGATGTTCTGCCTGATGGAAGGGCGGCATGTGCATCCTTCGACGCTTTATCCAGGCGGGGTCGGTACCGTTCCCACGGTCCAGCTCTTTACCGATTACCTGGTCCGGCTGATGAAGTACGTCGAGTTCATGAAGAAGGTCGTGCCGCTGCATGACGATCTTTTCGACTTCTTCTACGAGGCCTTACCGGGTTACGAAGAGGTTGGACGGCGGCGCATTCTTTTGGGCTGCTGGGGATCGTTCCAGGACCCGAAGTATTGCGACTATACCTACAAGAACATGACCGAGTGGGGACGCAAGATGTTCGTCACTCCGGGCGTGGTGGTCGACGGAGAACTGGTGACGACGGATCTGGTTGACATCAACCTGAACATCCGCATTTTACTGGGCAGCTCCTTTTACGACGACTGGGAGGAAGGCGAGACCTTCGTCACGAAAGATCCGCTGGGGAATCCCGTTGACCAGCGTCATCCGTGGAACCAGACGACGATTCCCAAACCGCAGAAGCGCGACTTTGCCGGCAAGTACACGTGGGTCATGTCGCCTCGCTGGTATTACGAAGACGAAGGAGTATCTGGCGCTGGACACCGGCGGCGGCCCCATCGCGCGCTTCTGGGCGACGGCCAAAGTGGTGGACACCGGGTATCTGAAGGCGACCGG
>CAWIEG010000012.1:0-122467 GCA_963835125.1 uncultured Acidobacteriaceae bacterium
ACGCAATCCTGCACACTTATGTCAGCTTTTTTCTCGCAGGAGGGACGCAAGGCTCGCCGACTTTGACCTCCAGCAAAGCGTCAACACGACTGGCCTCGGCATAGGGGGCGGTTTCTTCGGGACTCCGCGAGTGACGTTGCTGCCCGACAGTTCCGCTCAATGCCTGTATGCCTCTGACGCCGGTTCGGGTGACATTGCCGCCATTAATATCCAGTCGCAGGAGTTGGCGGGAAACTTTTCCGGTTCCAGCACCGACTCGGGGACCAGCAACGGCATTGGCATGGCGATGAATCAGAACTATCTGTATGCCGGCTACACGCTCTCCAATACGATTGCCACTTTTTCTGTGGGAGCGGGATGCCAGCTGTCGTTTCTGGGAGATATCACCGTCACACCGTTGAACGGAGGATGGATCGCCGGCATGGCGCTGAATGGGAACATGCTGGTAGTCACCTACATTGACGGTTCCATTCAGTCGTTCAACACGGCTAACGGAATTCCGACATCGAATAACGATGAGCAGAACTCGACTGGCTTTGCCGCTGCTTACTTCCCCGACAGTGTGGACATCACGCAAGACGGCCACTTCGCGATTTTTGGGGACGCAGCTGTAACCACCACCGTGGAAGTTTCCGACCTGTCCTCGGGCAAACTGGCTCCAACCGTGATGTATATTCTGGGCACCGCATCCAACGCCATTGGGCCCGGAGTTAATTCTGCAAACGTGCGGCTCAGTCCGGATGAGAGCCTGCTCTACATTGGCAACAGCCAGAACTCCTACGTCAGCGCTGCCTTCTTCAATAAGAGCACCGGCAAGCTATCGGCAGGCTGTATCTCGCCACCGTTGAACAACTTTTATAACCCGTGGTCCTATGTAGGGTCCCTGGCGACGCGCGACACCACGGGCACGGGCAATGTACTCTACGCTGCGGAGTTTGGTTCCTCCATCGGCATCATTAACGTTACTTCCACGGGTACGGCATGCACATTGACTGAGGCCGCCGGGTCTCCGGTAACCGATTTCCTGAGCCCAGGACTTTTGTCGATCCAAGTGTTCCCACCACGGCCGTTCTAGCAGGACAGCGCCATGGCCCCTGCGCCGGCGCAATAAGTCTTAATGGAGTTGGGTATGTCTGCGATTCTGAAATCGATTTTGTTGTGCTTGACTCTTGCCGTCCCTCTCGCCGCCGCCTCGGCGCAGGAAATCTGCCCGCCGCGGCCGGAGCCTGGTACCCTGGTCGTCAATCCCCTCGACCTGTACAGTCAGGACGGTGTGTTGAACGTCAACCTGACTCTACAAAACCAATTCGGAAGCGACGGATTCGAGCACTACTGCTACAACTATATGTATCAGGGCCAACTCGTGGAAGCTCCCACGCTGCGCCTCAATCCCGGCGACCAGTTGGTGCTGAATCTCACCGACAATATCACGGCGCCTTTCTCCAAGTTTCCCCCCAAGAAAATGCACATGGACATGCGTGTCCCCGGGAGGCCCGGAGCCAAGCCAACCGACGATTGCAATGGTGGAATGCTGATGGGCGGTTCTACCAACATGCACTTCCACGGATTGAACGTTCCCCCGGTCTGTCATCAGGACGACGTCGTCTATACCCTGATCCAGTCCGGCGATCCGCCGTTCCAATACAACATCCAGATTCCTGCCAACGATAACCCGGGAATGTATTGGTACCATCCGCACGCACACGGCAACACGACCACCCAGGTGGACGGCGGAGCTGCCGGAGCAATCTTCCTCGAAGGAACCATTGCAGGAACGCAGGGCTTGCCGGAGCGGGTGCTCGTTATCCGCCAGCAATTCAAAAACGCTAATTCCTGGCTGCCCGGTCCTAACCAGCTGACGGTCAACTTTCAGCCGGCTCTGTTCCCCGATGCGCCCTCACCATTCGTGAATGTTCAGTATGGTCAACAGGAATTCTGGCGAGTCGTCAACGCTTCGACGCAGGCGTTTCTGGCGCTTCAGCTCGCTTACGACACCAACCTCCAGCAATTGGAAGTTGTTGCGTTGGACGGCGTGCCGTTGCAGTCGCCCATTTATGAGAACACGATCAATATTCCGCCTGCGGGACGGGCTGAATTCATCATCCCCGGCCTTCCGTCAGGGCAGGAAGGCATATTCCTGACGAACGGCTTCAACACTGGCCCGGTGGGCAATCCCAATCCACCGCAACAGCTGATGAAGTTGTTCGGTACGGACAACGCGAAAGTCGAGCCGCCTCCGGCTCGGACGCCGCCTGCGAAGAAGCCTCCGTCCGACCGTCCGCGATTTGCCGGCCTGCTGACGGCCCAGCCTACGACCACCCGCAGCCTCTATTTCTCCGAGCAGACGGTGGGCAGCAATGGCCCGACCCAGTACTTCATTACCGTGGCCGGCGCCAAGCCCAGGGTCTTCCACATGGACGATCCGCCGGCGATTACCACTACCGTCGGTGCGATTGAGGATTGGACCATCGAGAACCATGCTGGCGAATCGCATGCCTTCCACATTCACCAGGTACATTTCCTGGTAATGGCGATTAACGGCGTACCAGTGCCGAATCCTGAACTGCAGGACACTTTCACCATTCCTAACTGGTCCGGCAGCGGCCCTTACCCCAGTATCACCGTGCGCATGGATTTCAGCGATCCCAATATCGCCGGGACCTTCGTCTATCATTGCCATGTTCTCGACCATGAGGATGGCGGCATGATGGCAAAGATCCAGGTGAATCCGTCCAACAAGCATTAACGACACATTTCTCTGGCAAGGCACGGCTTCGGCCGTGCCTTTTGTATTGGCTGCGAATCGGACAGAGCCCCCATCCCGCGCCATTCCTTGCACCGGCGACGAATACACCGATTCGAAGGTCGTTCCTGCATTGGCGCATTTTGCCTTCTGCATTTATTCTGGGTGGTCTTCACCATCTCACCGTAAGCCCTCGATCAAATGCCCGAAACCCGTCGTCTCAAGGTTTGGAGAATTCGTCTGCTGATGTTCCTGGCTGTCATCGGCCCCGGGTTCATCACCGCGAATGTCGACAACGATGCGGGCGGCATTTATACCTACTCCGCCGCGGGCGCTCAGTTCGGCTATCTGCTGCTTTGGGTCATGATTCCCATGACCGTCGCGCTGGTAGTGGTGCAGGAGATGTCGGCGCGCATGGGCGCGGTCACCGGCAAGGGCCTGAGCGACCTGATTCGTGAAGAGTACGGGCTGCGCATAACGTTCCTCATGATGCTGGGACTGGTGATCACCAATTTTGGGAACGTGGTGGCGGAGTTCGCCGGAATAGCCAGCAGTCTGGAACTGTTTCACATCTCACGCTACGTTAGCGTACCTTGTGCCGCGGTAGTGGTGTGGCTCCTGGTGGTGAAGGGCACATATAAGAGTGTCGAGAAGGTTTTTCTCGCAGCTTCGTTTTTCTACTTTGCCTACATCATTGCCGGTGTGCTCGCGGGCCCAAGCTGGAAGGCGGCTTTCGTCGCCACTTTCAAGCCGCCGCTGGCAGGCGCGTTCCATCAATCCGCCTACATCTACATGGTCATTGCCGTGGTAGGAACGACCATCGCTCCGTGGATGCAGTTTTATCTTCAGTCTTCCATCGTAGAGAAAGGAATTACTCCTCGCGAGTACAAAGCGTCACGTTGGGACGTAATCCTGGGCTGCCTGTTCACTGACATCGTTGCCTGGTTCATCGTGGTGGCCTGCGCCGCAACGCTCTATGTCCACGGCAACCATCAGATTCGAGACGCTGCCGATGCTGCCCAGGCCTTGCGGCCTCTGGCGGGGGAATATGCCTACATCCTTTTTGCCGCCGGCCTGTTCAACGCTTCCCTGTTTGCCGCGTCTATTCTGCCCATCTCGACGGCCTACACCGTCTGTGAAGGTCTGGGCTTCGAGTCCGGCGTGGGGCACAAGTTCAAAGACGCCAAGGTGTTTTACTGGCTGTACACATTGCTGTTGATCGCCGGCGGCGCTGTCATCCTTCTGCCCAACGTTCCCCTGATAAAGATCAGTATCCTTTCTCAGGTGGTGAACGGCATCGTCCTGCCCTTCGTGTTGATCTTCATGCTGTTGCTGATTAACAAGAGTGAGCTGATGGGCAAGTATGTGAACGGAACCTGGTTCAACTTCATCGCCTGGGCTACTACCATCATCATGATCGGGTTGACGATTGCCTGGTTTGTCACCGGCGGCGGCAGCTAGTTGCTGTTGAGGGGCTTTCCGCTAATGCGCAACTGAAAGGGAGGTTAATTCCATGAGTACTTTTGAAAACAATCCACGCATTACCCCATTTCTCTGGTTCGATTCAAACGCGGAAGAGGCGGTCGAGTTCTATCTCACGGTGTTCGAGAACTCGCGCCGGTTTGGCGAGCGCTCACCTAAGGGTGGCGTCGTGGCCGTCAGTTTTGAGCTGGATGGACAGAAGTTCGTCGCGCTCAATGGTGGCCCGGTGTACCAATTCACCGAAGCGATCTCCTTCGTGGTGCGCTGCGACTCGCAGGCGGAAGTGGATCACTATTGGACGAGGCTGGGCGCAGGCGGCACTGAAAGCCGGTGCGGCTGGCTCAAAGACAAATTTGGAGTGTCGTGGCAAATTGTGCCGGGGAGGCTTCCCGAGCTCATCAAACATCCCAAGGCGATGCAGGCGATGCTTGGGATGAAGAAACTCGACATTGCAGAATTGGAGCGGGCGGCCAAAGAGTAGATGATCTCTGTGTCCGGTAGTGGCTGTTTTGAATTTCTAGGTTGCTAGAGCTTCTTCCAGGCCAGAATGAACGACAGTACGGCGAGAACGACGGCGCAGGGGAAACAGACGGTAACCGCCAGGTCAAGCCCGTGAGGTCCGCCAATAAGGCTTGTAATCGCTTTGGCTGAACCGACCAGGCCGATCACGAAGGCCAGCAGCCCAGTTGAGACAGCGATACTCATGGCGAAAACGGGATTCGCGATACTGAACCTGACATGCTTCATGTCGCCTCCCGCCCTGCGTCCGAATAGCGTGTCAAATTCAGCAACGTGCTGGAGTCCCCCGGCTGAATCAATTATCGCTAGGGTTGTTGTGGCGGCGGTGCGGGCCGCGGCGGCTGTGGAGGCGCAGTTGCGCCCTTGTCGGCCTTGGGACTTGCCGGCTTCGCGCCCGCCTGAACCTTCGGCGGCGCCAGGATCAGGTGCAAGGTATTGCCTTCCTGACGCGGACGAAACTCCACGATCGCCTTGTCGCCCAGGTCCTTGATGAGGCGTTCCAGAATCTCGCGTCCCAGCCCCTGCCGCGTCATCTCGCGCCCGCGGAAGAAGATGGTGGCCTTCACCTTGTCGCCTTCCCCGAGGAAGCGCAGCACATGGTTCTTCTTGGTGTCGTAGTCGTGATCGTCCACATTGATGCGGAACTTCACTTCTTTGACTACGATCTGATGTTGGTGCTTCTTGGCCTCGCGCTCGCGCTTTTCCTGCTGGTACAGGTATTTCCCGTAGTCCATGATGCGGCAAACAGGAGGTTGAGCGGTGGGCGAGACTTCTACCAGGTCAAGAGTTTTTTCGCGGGCAATCTTGAGCGCATCGAAGGGAGTCATGATGCCAAGCTGATTGCCTTCATCGTCGATCACGCGAACTTCACGGACACGAATGCGATCATTCGTGCGGATAAAACGTTTGTCGATACAGTCCTCCGCAGTAACTGCAGTACTGGAGAAAGTATAGCATGCGGTTCAGTGTGGCTTCGAACTGGGTCAATGGAATCGTTTCCCATCTCCAACAAGGACACTAACCTACTCTCTGCCGTGGTCCTTGTCTCAGGGCGCGGCTTCAGCCGTGCCGACCGCGATCTCTTCTTTGTTGTGTCATCCCAAGCGAAGTGAGGCTGGTCGCGCAGCGACTAGCCTCACGCAGTCGAGGGACCTGCTTTTCTCCGCGCCTTGTCACGCTGCAGGCGTACAGCAGTTCCCTCCACGCGGACTAAAGTCCTTGGTCGGGATGACACTCGTTGGCTATGCGGTGCTTTGTGGAAGTTACGCGGTGCTTTCCGAAGCGATCAGAGCATCCACTCGCGCTCCAGTGACCGGCAGTCGGACCAGTTCATTCGAGTTACGTCCGCCGCACACCAGCAGCTTCAGATAGTTATCCGTCAGCGCTTCGGTGAACTCGCCATCGAAGTGCGTCAACGTAATCGCTTCCACTTCGCGTCCCACGAACGACTCCATGAACGCTCGCTTCTTCGTGGCCGCCAGTTCTCGCAGCACGCGATTGCGTTCGCGCGCGATCTGTACTGGAACCTGATCCGGCATCTCTGCCGACGGCGTTCCTGGCCGCGACGAATAGGTGAACACGTGCAGATACGTGAACGGCAGCCGCTCGATCAGCGCGCGCGTCTGCTCGAACTCGTCGTCGCTCTCGCCGGGAAAGCCGACCATCACGTCCGCGCCAATTGCCGCGTCCGGCATCGCGCGCCGGATCCGCTCGATGCGATCGGCATAATGCCACGGCCTGTACTTGCGATGCATCTTGCGGAGTATTTTGTCGCTGCCCGACTGCATTGGCACATGAGCGTGCTTGCAGATGCGCGGCGACAACGCGACCAGATCGATCACCTCATCCGTCCAGTCCATCGGCTCGACTGAGCTGATGCGAATTTTCTCGATCGCCGTTTCGCTCCAGGATCGCGCGCAGCATCGACGCGAAATTCATGCGCGGGGACAGTTCCCTTCCCCAGCGGCCAAGATTGATTCCCGAGAGCACAATCTCGCGATAGCCGTTCGCGACCAGAGCATCGACTTCGCGCAGCACCTGCTCCAGCTTCAGCGAGCGGCTCTTACCGCGCACGTAGGGGATGATGCAAAACGAGCAGCGATTATTGCAACCGTCCTGGACTTTCAGGTTGGGCCGGGTCTTCTCGAAGGAATTGCCGTCGAAGACGGGCGCGGCCATCAGTTCGGTATGCGCGAAGATGTCACCGACGATGACATTCGACTCGGCCTGCCCACCGATCTCCGCCAGTTGGACAAATCCAGAATTACGCGGCGCGACATACTTTGCCAGCTCGTGTTTATGGGAATTGCCAATGACGAGGCTGACGCCGGGCAGCGTGGATATTTCGTCGGGCGCCCGTTGTGCGTAGCAGCCCGTCACCAGGATCTGGGCATCGGGATTTTCGCGATGTATGCGGCGAATGGCGGCGCGGGCGTCCTGATCGGCAGCGGCGGTGACAGTGCAGGTGTTCAGCACGACGACTTCGGCCTGGCTTGCAGCACCAGCGCGCTGGAGGCCGCGATCGAGCAGTTGACGCTCAATCGCCGCGCCGTCAGCCTGGGTCGCGCGGCATCCGAAGTTCTCTACGTGATAGGTCGCCACAGATTGATTATACTGGGCAGTCCTTCGGCGTCCTTTTGCGCGCTGCGAGGCCCTGGTTGTAGGATCAAGCGCAACGGCATAAGATCTCGGCACAAAGAAAGTTAAACGACACCGGCAGCAAACCTGTTAGAGCAAATTGGCATCTCAACACCCGCTTGCAGACGGTGACGTAGCTCTGGAGTTCCCCCATGAAACGTCGCATCTTGTTGGTCGATGACGAACTGGCAATTCTTCTCACCCTCCGCGCAATTCTGGAGATGAACGGCTTCGAAGTGGACACGGCCGCTTCCGCGAAGGAAGCACAGAACAAGTTGAGAAGCGGCGTCTATGAGATGGTCATCACTGACATGCGGATGGAGAGCGAGACCTCCGGCTATGACGTGATCCATGCCGCGCGCCAGCAGCCGTACGATCCCGGCCACGGCTTTGCTGACCGCCTATCCCTCACTGGGTAATGAGTGGAAGAACAAGGGAGCCCAGTCGCTGCTGGTGAAGCCGGTCAACACTCAGGAACTGTTGCGACAGCTGGAAGCGCTGCTGGTAACGCACCAGGACCACAAGATGCTTGGCCAGAAATCCGGCGCCTAAAGAGCACAATTCCCGAGAGCGCCAGGCCGCCGCGCCAGGTCGCGGCGAAGAGAGCGGAATAAGCCGCGAGCGTATTTTGTGCAGTTCGTGCTCAGGCGTGTGCGGGGCTCATTGCGAATGTAGGTTTGGCAGAGGCAAAGCCCACAGCTGTGCCGGATCGAGATAGGCTCCCTGCCAGCGCACGGCGGTATGAAGGTGCGGCCCGGTGGCCCGGCCCGTCGCTCCTGACAAACCAATCTCCTGCCCCTTCTTCACCTTTTCACCTTCGGTCACGTCCAAACGCGACAGATGCATATAGAGCGTCATGAACTGCTGGCCGTGATCGATGATGACGCAGTTGCCCTCATAAAACAGCTCTTGCGCCAGTACAACCTCGCCGGAGTTGGCGGCGACTACGGGCGATCCGGGCTTGGCGTGGTAGTCAAGGCCGCGATGGACGCTGGCCAGCTTTCCGTTGAAGGTGCGGCGCGTCCCGAATCCTTCCGAGACGGTCGAGTCGATTGGGGCGACAAATTTTCCTGACCATTCCGGCTCGGCCGTCTCATGGGAAAACGCGGCGTCTTTGACTTTTCTGTCGGCCTCGATGCGGCGAAGAGTTTCGGCGTCTGGTTGCACGTAGCGATCCGGCACTCTGAGGGCTTCGGTCTTGTAGGCAGCGCGCTGCACCAGCACAGTGCTCTCTTCGTGAATGACGTTTCCATTCGTCAGCGTAGCCTCCAGAGCGAGAGTGTAGCTGCCCGGCTTGGCCTCGACGTCAACGCCGGCCAGGCCGTACCAGACATGCGGATCGGCGAAAGGAAAGAAAGCAATTTCATGTCCCAGCCATGTGCCGTGCAGGCTGGAGATCGAGCTCTTAATCTCGACCTGGAACAGGCAAGGCGAACCGGTGGCGATGTTATGGGGAGTCCATGAAACCTGAAGCAGGCTCGGCTTTGCAGCCGCCGGCGACAGGGTTGCGAGGGTGAGAATCACGGCGAAAAGTCTGCGGCAGGAAAGTAACATCCTTCGATCAGTCTAATTCCGGAAGCCATGTTTTTGTTTGGGTGGTAACCATGAGGACAACAGCGGGCTGAAAAACTCGAAAAAGCTGATATCCCCAGGTTCTTGGAAGACACGACATTCCTCTGCGTCCGGAAAGGGGAGCGAGGGGCGCGGTGAGATAGATTCAAATGCGGCTGGTCAGGCGGTGGCAGCGCTGGTTCGGCGCTGCTGGAAACACTCCCGACAGAAGACTGGCCGGCCTTGCGTGGGTTTGAAGGGGACGGTGGTCTCCTTGCCACACCCGGAGCAATTGGTCCGCGTTTCCACCTTGTGATAATTACCTGGCGCCGTGGTTCCCAACGTGGAGGCCCGCTTGGCCTTGCAGGCTTTGCAACGTTTGGGTTCGTTGGTGAATTGCTTATCGTGGAAGAACAACTGTTCGCCCGCCGTAAACACGAAGTCAGATCCGCAGTCGATACACTTCAGTACCTTGTCCTGGAATTCCATGGAGAGGTGCTCCCTTCAGCCCGCGACTCCCAAGCACACGGACGGGGTCAACTTGCGACCGCCAGCAGAACCGGACTGAGCGTTCAAAGCCAGCAATCACAAATTCCAGTGCTCAGGTACAACTCCCTGGGTTCGGCCCACCATGCGTAAGCGCATGGCCCTACATATAAGACTGCGGTCCGACTGTTGCTACCCCAACTAGGAAGGAGACAAAGCAAGGGCCGCCATTCGAACGGCGGCCCTTCTGTGAATTAGTCCTGCTCTTTACGAGCCTTCTTGCGGCTGCGCTTGCGCGCCAGCGCTTCTTTTACGCGTTTCTTTTCGCCCGGCTTGAGGTAGAAGGAGTGACGCTTCACTTCCTTGATAATGTCCTCTTGCTGGACTTTGCGTTTAAAACGTCGAAGAGCGTTCTCTAACGACTCGCCCTCTTGTATGCGAACTTCCGCCAAACAGGAAACACCCCCAGACTCGTCCTAAGTGGACATTAGTAGTTATCCCTATGTTACAAGGGGAAGTCAAGCAAAGACTTGTAACACCAACGCGTTACAGGCCGCGGCACCAAAGTCTAATCCTGTGGCTATCCTCCTTAGAAACTAAGCCTTAGCGAGAATTGCACCTGGCGCGGTGCATAGGCATTCGTTGGCGTCAAAAACTGCGAGTTCATCAGAAATTCGCCGGGATAGAGCTTCCCTTTTACGGCCGTGGAATAGGCGACAAACTCACCGGCAGAGTTGTAGAAACCGTCGTCGCTGATCTGCACCCGGCTGTTGGTTCGGTTGAATACGTTGAACGACTCTGCCACCAGTTTCCACACAAGGTGCTCGCCGCATCGTATGGTGCGCGTGATGCGCATATCGGTGCTGAAGTAATCGGGCCCGATGAACGCATTTCTGGTGTAGCCCGGGAGGCGATCGTTGTAGATGTCGCCGTCGCCGTTAGGATCGCCCGCTATGGTGGCATTGACTGGCCGTCCCGATCCCGCCGGTGAAAACGCTGGAGAGCGTCCAATGATTGGCCAGCGTGTTGAGCGTGCCATGATCGAAGTGAAACTTGGGTTCGGCGACCCAGGCCGCCACAAAACGATGCCGTTGATCGTTGACGCTTGGTCCCCACTCCAGGGAAGTGGCATAAGAGTTCTGTACGTTTCCCGAGCGTCCGACGACCAGCGCGTCGGGCCCGTCGTCCATGGCTTTGGCCAGCGTGTAGCCAAACTGAAAGTACATACCATGACTCATCTGTTGCTTCACTGAGACAGTAAGACCGTTGTAGACGCTGCTGGATTCGCTTTGGAACGAGTTGATGGCACCGAGTTGCGGATTAGGTCGTCTGGAGCGGGTTGAGGCAGGGAGGGTAGGGACAAGTTGCTGACGGCGTGGTTTGCCATGTGGTAAATGAGTCAACAGTGTACATGCCCAGGAAGACCGACCCAGTGTCGTTGTACACGGGATAATCGACCACCGTTGGTGCGGGAAGGTTGACATCCAGCGAGCGGATTTCATGCACACCGCGCACGTAGGCGTAGCTCACTGTGCCGACAATGCTGCTGCCGAACTGGTGCTGCACGGTCAGGTTGGCCTGTTCGGTGTACGGCGTCTGGAAGTTGGGCGCGAAGGCGGAAATGTTCGTCGTCACCAGTCCGGCCAGCGACTTCGGCGAGATTGCAAACCAACGTGCCCGGTGGGCAATTGACCAAGGCGTTGGGATAGCTCGGGAACAAGTGCCGCCTGCGCCGGGACCATCAGATTGAGGAAGAGCTGGCTTTGCTGAATGCCGTTGTCGGTGGCGACCTGCGACGCGTACATGGCGGGGATCGGCATGTAAAACAGGCCGCCGCCGCCGCGAATGACTGTTGCGTGCTTATCGCCGATCGAGTAAGCGAAACCGATCCTCGGCGAGAAGTTGTTCATGTCGGTGGGGACCTTGCCGGAAGCCGGGTAGAGCGGATTGCTGACCAGCGGTCCGGGCTCGAAGGTCTGCAGGTCATAGCGAATGCCCGCGTTCAGCGTGAAGTTTCGGGTGATGCGAATGGTGTCCTGCATGAAAGCTGCATACATGCGCGAGTCGGGATGCGAGACGGCATTGCCGAAGTCCTGCATGTAATAGCGCGGCACGTCGTGGGCATAGGCACGCAGCGGCGACAGCGGCTCGCCATACTTCATGGGAGCATAGGTCCACGGGTTCACCTTCACGTCGTCGAAGTAATACTCGCCGTCGAAAAGATAGGGATAGTAGTTGTAGATCCAGGCCTGGATGAAGTCGCCGCCGAACTTCCAATGCACCCGGCCAGTGTCATAGCTGAGGGTCTCGGCGATATGCAGCTTGTGCTCGCGGGTGTCGCGCGGCAACGTGCTGGAGCCGCCGAATCCCTCCATGAGGTCGTAAATCTTGCTCCAGGGCTGATCGCCGTTGGCAAGGGATTGCTGCGCATCGTGGGAGAACTGCACTCGCAGATTGGTGGCGAATTTGTTGGTCCAGGAACTCATCAGGGACGCAGCTATGCTTTCGGTCTGGACGTTTTCGGTTCCGTTGGCGCTGGCGGCATAGCCAGTGATTGGACTGGAGGGATCGAAGAAGACATTGTTGACGCCGGTCAGCCGCGAGGTGCTGACGCGGATAAACGCCAGTTGCTTGGGCGAGAAGTTGAAGTCGACTTTGGCGAATCCTGCGTTGCCCTGCATGGTGGTGGGATAGCTTCCGCCCATGCTGTTCAGCTTCTGTGCGGCGGCAAAGACCAATGCCTGGTCGGTGTAGTCGTAGTCGGTGGGTTGAGGAACGATGGTGCTGGCGCCGTTGGCGAACTGCACCACCGAGGGCACGGTCAGCAGGTGCTGATCGAAGCCGGCATAAAAGAAGATGCGATCTTTGCGTATAGGCCCGCCGACGGTGCCGCCAAACTGCTGCTGGCGGTCATTCGGCTGGCTGGAAGCGTAGGGTTGCTGGGCGTCGAAGGCGCGGTCGCGCAGATAGTAGAAGCCGGTGCCATGCCAGTCGTTGGTCCCCGACTTAGTGGCGACATTGAACACCGCGCCGCCAGAACGCCCCAGCTCTGCGCTGTAGGAATTCTTCGAGACTCGGAACTCCTGGATGACTTCGTTGCTGAATTGATAGGGCGCGCGATAGCCGCCGCGCGCCTGGGCAAAGAAGGAGTTGTTATCGTCGGTGCCGTCGACCAGGAAACTGTTCTGAAAGCCGCGAATTCCTCCAACCGACAGGTCGCCATTGGAGTCGGAGGTGAGGCCGCGCGGGTCCGGGACGATGTCCGACGAGAGCAAAGCGAGATCGGTGAAGCGGCGTCCGTTTAACGGCAGACCCGGCGATGGCCGACTGCGTCACGACGTTGGAAATCTCGCCGCTTTGGGTGTCGATCGCAATCGGGAGTTGCACTGACGGTGATGGTCTGGGTGAGCGCCGCCGGCGATAGGCGCAGATGTACCACGGAGACGCCGCCCACGAGCAATTCCACGCCGCGACTGGTTTTCGTCGCCATTCCGGGAGCGGAAGCGATGACGTCGTAGCGGCCCGGAGGCAACATGCCGAAGTTGAATGTCCCTTGCGCGTCGGTTACAGCCTGCAGCCGGAAGCCGCGCGAGGAATCGGTGACCGTGATGGCAGCCGAGGCGATGCGCGCGCCGCTGACGTCCTCGATTACACCTTGCAGCGAAGTGGAACCGTCCTGGGCGCGAACCGCCGGCGCCAGCATAAGAACGAGCACCAGCGAGACAGCAACGTACAGGGGCAAGCGGCGGTCGAGGTGGAAACGAGCAACAAGCCCCAAGCCGGGAAGCGTTCGCATTCGGCACGTCCTGCTAGCAGTAGCTGCTTTTTATCTTGAAAAAAGTGGAGGGATGTGGTCTGTGATGGCGTTCGATTTCGGACGGCACGAAAGGTCAATACCAGAATGGGAAAGGTATTGTACTTTCGTAACTGTTTAAAAGCTGGACAGCGTAGGGCGGAAGGCAATCAACTTGCTTACGCTCACGACTTCACCAATGCCGGCGCGTCGCCACAATCTGGAGAACGAGGGCCGCGGTAGTCGCAGGTCAGCTCCACCTCAGCCAACGCACGGAAAGATCTTAGCTAGTGAGAATGTCGGACAGACAGGGGTCAAGGCGTAATCTGCCACACTATACCCCAGCCGTCGCTACCGTAGGTGGATGCGGTGCCGTAGAGATTGCCATCGCCATCGAATATCACCGTGCTGTAGGGGTAACCTCCATCTCTGACTGCCAGTAAAGTCGTGGAGGGAAGTGTAAACCCAGCCTCCCTGCGCAGGAGATAATTTGAAAACATTGCCGTATCCGTATGCCCCATTTTCGTAGGTAGTTCCATACAGATTACCGGCTTGATCTATGGTAAGAGCAGCCCACGGCCCTTCCCCGCAGAGCTTGCAGCTCGGAAAACTGAAGATCGTGTTCAACACCCAATTTCCACCGGACTGTGTCAGTCGGAAAACTGTGCCTCCATATCCGTTGCTACCACCGCCCGCTGTGGTTCCGTAGAGATTTCCTGATCCATCCCTCACGAGACCCCCGAAAGGAGACGCTCCATCACTGCCGCCGGTAAATTCGTACAAAGGCGTCTCGGTCCAGCCCTCGCCAGAAGGCGTTAACATGTAAACCGCTCCGTAACCGTGTCCGCAGTCGGATGTCGTACCGTAGAGATTTCCCGCCGGATCCAAAACTACCCCCGAGTAGGGACCGCAAGCATTCGAGCCTGCTCCGTTTTGGAAGCTGTACAGGACAGTTTGAATCCAACCGGTGTCAGACGGCGTTAGCTGGTAAACCGTACCGGCATTGTCTGTTCCACCTATATATGTCGTGCCATACATATTGCCGGAAGGGTCGAAGATCACATCGCTGAAGGGGTTAGCCGGGTCGGTGCCTCCGGGAAACGCATGCAGGACATTCTCGTTGTAACCACCCATGACGTTACCGGTGGCGTCTGCTGCTGGTCTCAGATTGAAGACCGTACCGCACCCTCCCCTGCTGCCATTGCAATCTTGTTCGCCGCCGGTGACGGTCGTGCCATAAAGGCTGCCATTCGGCCCAATGACAACCGGTGCATACGGATCGGAGCCGTCCAGACCACCCTTGAAGCCATACATCGACGTGAAAACCCACTGAGAATTTCGGGTGGTCAGCCTAAAGACCGTTCCTACGCCTCCACTGCCTCCCTGGGTGGCTGTTCCATACAGGTTTCCGGCGACGTCCATGGCGAGACCAGCGACAGGAACACCGCCGTCTTCTCCGAGAGTGAAGTTGTGCAGGACTATGAAAGTTTGGGCCAGCAAGGCCTGCCCCAAAACAATGGTTAGAGCGGAAATAATGCAAATCAAATTAATAGCGCGAGGGATTGGGAGTCGCACGAGGTGCTCCTTTCCTGCGAAAGAGCGAAAGGCGTTACGCTGGGTGACGATTTTGACTCCGTGCCCGAGGGTTGTCAATCCCAAGGCGAGCGGCCGAAGAATTTCCAGTGATTTCCCCCACGTTGACCACGGAAAAACGCGCATGTTACCGTACTTAGTTACACCAACCTTGTCCGCGCCATCCCCCGGGGTCCCCAGAGACGCCGTCTTTGCGGCTCTGGGGTGGTCAGTGCGCTGAAGGATTCCCACTTGTCTTCCGAGACTCAGGTTGCACCACCGATTCGCAAGACTGCCTTGAATGCCGTCCATCGCCAGTTGGGCGCCAAAATGGTCGATTTCAACGGCTGGGACATGCCGGTGGAATATCCCTCGGTCGGCGGCTTGATGAAGGAACATCTGGCGGTGCGCACCGGCGTGGGCGTCTTCGACGTCAGCCACATGGGCGACATTCGCATCTCGGGGCCGCAGGCGCTGGACGCGGTGCAGCACATCACCATGAACGACGCCGCAGGTATGGCGATCGGCCAATGCCGCTACTCGGCGATGCTGTATCCCGAGGGAACGTTTGTCGATGACGTGATTGTGCACCGCATGGGCGAAGAAGATTACATGCTGGTGATCAACGCCGGCACGCGCGAGAAGGACGTCAACTGGGTCACTGCGAACACTCGCCAGTTCGATTGCAAAGTGGAGAACCTGAGCGACAATTACACCCAGATCGCGATCCAGGGGCCGAAGGGCGTCGACACGCTACAGAAGCTGACCGACGTTGATCTGTCGAAGGTGAAGTTCTACTGGTTCACACACGGGACGGTTTGCGGACTGAAGAACATTTTGATTGCGCGCACCGGATATACGGCGGAAGACGGCTTCGAGATTTATGTGCCGACTGACGAGAAGACCAGCGCCATGGTGTGGAATGCCGTGCTGGAAGCGGGCAAGGAATTTGGCATCCTGCCCTGCGGACTGGGCGCGCGAAATACGCTGCGGCTGGAAGGCAAGCTGCCGCTGTATGGGCATGAGATTTCCGAGTCGATCAATGTTTGGGAGGCTGGGCTGGATCGCTTCCTGAAGATGGAGAAGGGCGAGTTTATCGGACAGCGCGGCGCTGGAGCGCGCCAAGGCCGCACGGCATCAAGCGAACGCTGGTTGGACTGGAGTCAGTCGATCGCGGTATTCCACGCGATGGCTACACAGTGTCCGACTTGGAGCGGCAAGGAAATCGGATACGTTACCAGCGGATCGTATGCGCCGTTCCTGAAGAAGAACATTGCGCTGGCCTACGTTCCCGTCGAGCAGTCGGAGATAGGGCACGAAGTGTGTGTTCAGTGCCGGAGTACGCCGGTCAAATGCAAGGTTGTGCCAACACCGTTTTACAAGCGGCCAAAGAAGCAGTAAAGCAGTTCGTCTGTTGTCAGTTGTCGGTGCAGGGCTTGCGGGAACTGGCAACCGACAACTGACAACCGACAACATTGCGCCACGGTCGGATGTGAGGAGGCATATATATGGCTTATCCCGCGGATTACAAGTACACCAAGGAACACGAGTGGCTGAAGATTGACGGCAACACCGGCGTCATTGGCATTACGGATTATGCGCAGAACTCGCTGGGCGACATCGTATTTGTTGAGTTGCCCAAAGTTGGCGCGGAGATCGCCGCCGGCCAGACCTTCGGCTCGGTCGAGTCGGTGAAGGCTGTCTCCGACTTGTTCGCGCCCGTGACGGGCACGGTAACGGAGATCAACGAAGCGCTGAACACTGCTCCCGAGCAGGTGAACAAAGACGCCAACACGACCTGGATGATCAAGGTCCAGCTGAAAGACGCGGGCGAGGCCGGCAAGTTGCTGTCCAGCGCCGATTATGAAAAGTTCATCGCCGAAGAGGGCGGACACTAAGAGCAGCAATTAGCGAGAACCTGGGGCGACGATGATCTTCGCGACCGTTTATCATTGAGCTGAGAGACTCACCATGGATTTCGCCAACTTCGAAGAGTTCTGGAAAGCGCTCGGGCGACTGTACGACAGCACGCTCAAGAATACCGAAGATATCCGTGAGCTTAGGGCCTCTATCGGGGAGCTTCGACAATCTACGGAAGAGCTGCGTGATGCCAGTCAACATCTGCTGAACGCTGCGGAAAAACATCAGATAGTGGTCGAGGCCCACGAACGTCGGCTCGACCGAACCGAGATCACCGTTGACGCCATCCTGGAAGATCTGCGTCGTCATCGCGAAGGACGTTCTCCGCAGTGACCACCGGCCCCGATGTGCAACATGTCATTGTCCCGGCCACTTGCACCCGATACAGCGCGGCCATTATCTACATAAGGTTCTTCTCCGCCAGGTCACCGGCGAATTCACCATTTACTACGCCCAGGAAAGCTACAGGTACCCATGCGCTATCTTCCTAAGTCGCAGTCCGATCGCGAGGTCATGTTGCGCGAGATCGGCGCGAAATCGATTGACGATTTGTTTGCCGCCATTCCCGCCGAGTATCGCCTGAAGGGCGATCTCGACATCCCGCGGCAGTACGCCGAAAGCGAGATTGTGGAGTTCTTTCGCCAGCGCGCCGCCAACAGCGCGCAGGGCTATGCCATGTTTCTCGGCGCGGGCGCGTATTCGCACTACCGGCCGGTGGTCATCGATTCGCTGATCTCGCGCGGAGAGTTCTTCACCGCTTACACGCCGTATCAGCCCGAGATCGCGCAGGGCACGCTGCAATCGATCTTCGAATTCCAGAGCATGATCTGCGAGCTGACCGGCATGGACGTGGCCAACGCGTCCATGTACGACGGCTCGACCGGCGCGGCCGAAGCGCTGATGATGGCCGCACGCGTCACCGGGCGCAATAAGTCGGCGGTCGCGTCCACCGTGCATCCTGAGTATCGCGAGGTCATCACCACCTACTCGCGCTACCAGGGCATGCCGGTTTCGACCTTTGGCTACGAGAAGAATGGCCGCATTGATCTGGACACCCTCGAAATGGCAATCGACGAAGACACCGCCGGCGTGCTCATCCAGTCGCCCAACTTCTTCGGTACCATCGAAGATGTCGCGGCGATCGCCGACATCGTCCATAGCAAAGGCGCGCTGCTGATCGTCTCCATCGCCGAAGCAGTTTCGCTGGGCATCGTGAAGCCGCCCGCCGAAGCTGACATCGTGAGCATGGAAGCGCAGTCATTCGGCGTGCCGCTGGGATTCGGCGGCCCGTACTGCGGCGTGATCGCCACGCGCGACAGGTTTGTGCGCCAGATGCCGGGCCGTCTGGTGGGCGAAACCCGCGACCGCAACGGCAAGCGCGGATTCGTGCTGACGCTCTCCACGCGCGAGCAGCACATCCGCCGCGAGAAAGCGACTTCGAACATTTGCACCAATCAGGGACTGGTCGCGCTGATGGCTGGCATCTTCATGACGGTGTATGGCCGCGAAGGATTGAAGGAGCTGGCCACGCAGAACCTTGCGAAAGCCCACTACGCTGCGGAACAATTCAAGAAGAGCGGCGCGACGCTGCTGTTCGAAGGCGCTCCGCGCTTCAACGAGTTTGTGATCCAGACGAAAACCGATCCCTACGCCATCAACGACAAGCTGCTGGAGCAGCGAATCATCGGAGGCTTCCCACTGAAGAAGTTTTATCCCGAACTGAACAACGCCTCGCTGTGGTGCTGCACCGAGACCACGGCGAAGGCCTCGATTGACGCGGTTGCGAAGGAGGTGGCGCTGTGAACCTGAACGAGAAGATCAACAAAGCGACCACCCACATCAGCCAGAACGAAGGCCTGATTTTCGAGAAGTCGTCGCCCGGCAAGAAGGCCTACAAGCTGCCGCCGCTCGACGTGCCGGAGGTCGATCCGGCGGAACTGCTCGGCGAGCACACGCGCGAAGATTTGGGCAACATGCCCGAGGTAAGCGAGATCGAGATCATCCGCCACTACACGCGCATCTCGACCTGGAATTATGCGGTGGACCACGGAATGTATCCGCTGGGCTCGTGCACCATGAAGTACAACGCGCGTGTGAATGAGTACGTGGCGCGGCTGATGGGACTGGCGGAGGCGCATCCGTATCAGCCGGAACGAGTGAGCCAGGGCGCGCTGCGCATCTTGCAAATGCTGAGCGAGCAGCTCATCGAGATCACCGGCATGGATGCGATCACGCTGCAGCCCGCGGCGGGCGCGCATGGCGAGCTCACCGGCATCCTGATGGTGCGGGCGTATCTGGAGTCGCGCGGCAATCCGCGGAAGAAGATCCTGATCCCCGACTCGGCGCACGGCACCAATCCAGCGACAGCTGCGATGTCGGGCTACGCGGTGGAAAACCTCAAGTCGAATGCCGCAGGAATGGTGGACGTGGCTTCGCTGGAGGCGCAGGTGAACGAAGACGTCGCCGCGCTGATGCTGACCAATCCCAACACGCTGGGCGTCTTCGAGCAGGAGATCCACAAGATTGCCGACGTGCTTCATGCCAAGGGCGCGTTGCTTTATATGGATGGCGCCAACATGAACGCGCTGGTGGGCAAGGTCCGTCCCGGCGACTTCGGCACCGACGTGATGCACCTGAACCTGCACAAGACTTTCTCCACGCCGCACGGTGGAGGCGGTCCGGGATCAGGCCCGGTAGCATGCAAGAAAATTCTGGAGCCGTTTCTGCCGACGCCGGTCGTCATCACGAAGACCGGATGGCACCTCGGCTTTGACTACAACCGGCCCAAGTCGATTGGGCGGGTGCGCATGTTCTATGGCAACTTCGGAATGCACGTGCGCGCGCTGGCCTACATCATGGCCAACGGCCCCGACGGCCTGCGGCAGACGACGGAAGATGCGGTGCTGAATGCGAACTACATTCGCGAGAAGCTGAAAGGCGTTTACGACCTGCCGTACAGCACGCCGACCATGCACGAGGTGGTCTTCAGCGATCGCCTGCAGAATCCGCAAGGGCATCAAGACCGGCGACATCGCCAAGCGGCTCATCGATTACGGCTTCCATCCTTATACGGTCAGCTTCCCGCTGGTGGTGCATGGCGCGCTGATGATCGAGCCGACGGAGAGCGAGTCGAAGGAAGAGCTCGACCAGTTCATCGATGCGATGAAGGCGATTGCCGAGGAGGCCGAGCAGCATCCGGAGATCATCGCCGAAGCGCCGCACAACACGCGCATCTCGCGGCTGGACGAGACGACGGCGGCGAGAAAGCCGGTGCTGCGCTGGAAGCCGCAGAGCGAGGCGGCGGGGAAGTAGGTCTTCGGCCGCAGGGGCAAGCGGCAAAGGATCTCCGAGTCTGGCGGCCAGATGGTGCGGGAGAAAGGGTCGCGCTAGTTGGCGGAAGTGTTTCCGCGATGGATTTTGTGGGTCTCTTTGAGGCCGCAGATTCCACAGGTGCGGAAGCCGTCGATCGGCTTGAAAGAATGTGGGTTGTCTGACGCGCGCCGAGCCGGGTGATTCGTCTTTACCTTTGCTTCTTCGTTGCCAGTGTCCAGACACTCACAACCTCCCCTGGTTTCTCTCCACACTCGTGCCAGCAATGAGCCGCAGGCGATATGGCTCGTAATGCGCGCGAGATGCATTTCAAATTTACACGAGGTTGCCGCTTGGCTGCGATTGAATTTTTGGCAAAAGGAGGAGCGCAGTCCCGTGTTAGGAGTGCCCGAAATGGAGCAAACCACCATCCGGGGACTCCGCCCAACACTAACGTAAGCCTTTTGTTTGGAAGCTTTTGGCTATAAGTCCAATGGGGTGAACCTTTTGGCGGTAAGTTTTTGTGATTTTTGTTTATTTTCAATGAGTTACAAGGGTGATTAGAGGAGGAGTCGGAAGGCAGGTTGTCAGTTGCCGGAAGAGAGAACAACCGTTTCCTCGTAGGATGAAGTGGGCTCATGAAGACTGCTGCCGCTTATAATCCATGCTCGCATGCAAAGCTACTTCGCTCGGCGCACTTCGTGGGACCTCACGCCGAATCGCTACACCGAAGCGCTCGACGCGCATCGGCGAGCGGGCAGAGAGTTGCTCGACCTGACGGCTTCGAATCCCACGACAATTGGCCTGCAATATCGCGACGACGTTTTGCTGCGCGCGCTTGCCGATCGCGAAGCGTTGCGGTACGAGCCGCAGCCGAAAGGTTTGCTCGCGGCGCGTGAGGCGGTCGCGGCTTATTATGCCGAGCGCGGTAGCCGGATTTCTCCCGACGATCTGCTGCTGACGACCAGCACCAGCGAAGCCTACTCGTTCGTCTTCCGGCTGCTGTGCGATCCCGGAGACGCGTTGCTGGTCCCCACACCGAGTTATCCGCTGTTCGACTTTCTGGCCGACATTCAGGATGTGAAGCTGTTTCCATATGAACTGGTCTACGATCACGGCTGGCAGATCGAGGTTATCGTCATTGTTCGCGGCGGTGGATCGAGCGCGGGCCGCAGGCGCGCGCAGCCGGGCGGTTCTCGTCGTCCATCCCAACAATCCGACTGGTTCGTACGTTCAAGCCGCGTGAGTTGCAGTTGCTGAACGATGTCTGCGCCGAGAATGACATGGCGATCATCGCCGATGAGGTCTTCCTCGACTACTCCCTGTCTGCGGAGACGCCGCTCACCTTCGCCGCGAACCAGGAGGCGCTGACCTTTACGCTGAGCGGACTGTCGAAGATCTCGGCGTTGCCGCAGATGAAGGTCGCGTGGATCGCGGTCAGCGGTCCGCCAGCGCTGAAGAATGGCGCGCTGGCGCGCCTGGAGCTGATTGCCGACACGTATCTCTCGATGAGCGCTCCGGTGCAGCTTGCGGCACCTACAATGCTTGAAGAGCGGCACAACATTCAGCCGCAGCTGATGCAGCGGGTCCGGGAAAATCTGCTGGAACTCGATGCGCAGCTGGCGACGCAGAAGCTGTGTCATCGGCTGGAAGTCGAAGGCGGCTGGTACGCGGTGTTGCGGGTTCCGGCAACCTGTCCGGACGAAGAACTGGCGATTGCGCTAATGCAGAAGAAGGACGTGCTGGTGCAGCCGGGACATTTCTATGATTTCGCGGATGACGGACACCTCATCGTCAGTCTCATCACACAAACCGACACCTTTCGGGAAGGTCTGACGCGGGTCCTGGAATATGTTGCAACCATCGGCCAATAACGGTAATCCAGGCAAAATAAGGCTGCGGGCGATTGCCCCCGGGGCCATTGGCCGTGCGGAATTGCCTTGCCCCACCGATGCAGCTGGACGGTATAATTAAAGGCCTGTGCTTAAGTACTCCATCGTCGTTCCGTTCCACAACGAAGAAGATAACGTCACCGAACTCTACGACCGGTTGAAGGTGGTGATGGAAGCGGCCGGCGAGCCGTTTGAGCTGGTCTTCGTGGACGACGGCAGCCGCGACCACACGTTCTGGCTGCTGCAGCAGATTGCCGCGGTCGACCGCCGCGTGGTGGTGGTGAAGCTGCGGCGCAACTTCGGACAGACGTCGGCGCTGGCAGCGGGCTTCGATCACGCCGAGGGTGAGTACGTCATCGCCATGGACGGCGACCTGCAGCACGATCCGCACGACATTCCTCTGTTCCTGCAAAAGCTGCGCGAGGGTTACGACATTGTCAGCGGCTGGCGCAAGCAGCGCATCGACAACTTCGTGATGCGGCGGGTTCCGTCGAAGATTGCCAACTGGCTGATGGCCAAACTCAGCGGCGTCGACCTGCACGATTTCGGCACCACGTTCAAAGCTTATCGCCGCGAGGTAGTGCAGGAAGTCCCGCTCTACGGCGAGCTGCATCGCTTTATTCCGGCGCTGGCTTCGGCGTACGGCGCGACCATCTGCGAGATTCCGATTCGCAACGTAAACCGCGAGCGCGGCGAGTCGCATTACGGCATCTCGCGCACCTTCCGCGTGTTCTTCGACCTGATTACGATTCGCTTCCTGCTGAAGTACATGTCGCGGCCGCTGCACTTCTTCGGCACCTGCGGCGCGTTAAGCTCCGTCACCGGAGCGCTGATCGCCTTGTGGATGATGTGGGAGAAGTTCGTTCGCGGCAAGAAGCGTGATGGACGAGCATGGGCCGCTGCTGGTGTTTGCCGCGGTGCTGATTGTGGCAGGCGTGCAGCTGATCGCGCTGGGACTGCTGGGCGAATTGCAGGTGCGGCACTTCCACGAGCCCAGCAAGCGTGCTCCGTATACCGTCGATCGCGTGTTGCGCTCGTCGCATAGTCAGGGCGCGTTGGCGGAGTAGCGGCGTTGGGATCCTGAACTGAGGTGAGCGATGGAAGGGAAACACGAACACACTCATAAGCACGATCATCCCCACGAGCACGCTCATACTCACGAACACTCTCACGACGGCGTCACGCACACGCACGAGCACACCCATCAGCACAGCCACGCACACGAACACGCGCATACGCACGAGCATAGCCACGGTTCCAACGAAGGCCATGACCACGAGCATGGAGATGAGCACGGTCCGCACGATCACCAGCACGATGCCGGCGAATTAAAACCGCACGACCATAAGCATTAGGGCCGATCGCGCGCCGTGGGTCGCTACACGCGCCGCAAGCCGTGTCCTGATGCCTTTGCCGAACGATGACGACGCGCAAGATCATCGTCTTTACCCAGCCCGATTCCCTGCCCTGCGAGGCAGTCAAGCTCTTCCTGAAGGATCGCAAGGCGAAATTCGTTGAGCGTTGCGTGGTTTATGACGATGACGCGCTGCACGAACTGGCGGAGAAGTACAATAGCCGCTCTATGCCGACCGTCATAATCGGCGACGAAGTTGTTGTCGGCTTCGATCCTGAACGCCTCGACCAACTGCTTGAACAGTAAGCCTCATCCCGCTCGCGGCTACCTGTACATCGCCGCAGCCACGTTTTGCTGGGGACTTTCCGCGGCGCTGGGCCGCGCGATGTTTACCGGGAGGCTTTCCGGCGGCAATCACGTACTGGGCGCGATTGACCCGCTGGTCCTGGCGCAGAGCCGTAGCACCATCGCGCTGCTGATTCTGGCGCCGATCCTGTTCTTTCGGAACCGTTCTTTGCTGCGGGTGCGCGCCAGTCACGTCGTGCAGTTTTTTGTGCTGGGAATTCTGGGGCTGGCCGGCTCGAATTACTTCTACTATTTCGCCATCGAGAAGACCACGGTGGCAACGGCCATCGTCCTGCAATATGTTGCGCCAGTTTGGGTGCTGCTTTACATGCTGGCGCGGCGCCTGCAACGGCCAACCGCGCTTCGCATCAGCGGTGTGCTGCTGGCAGTTATTGGTTGCGCTCTTGCGGTCGGCGAAGTCGCGGCCCGCGCCAGTTTTCCCTGGCTTATGATTTCCGGTGTGCGCTTCAACCCGTTGGGTGTTGCCGCGGCAGAGCTTGCTGCGATCACTTTCGCCTTCTACAACGTCTACGCACAACATCTGCTCCAGATGTATCAGCGCTGGACGGTGCTGGTCTATTCGCTGCTGGGCGCAGCTGTCTTCTGGCTAATCGTCAACCCGCCGTGGAAGATCGCCGCGCAACACTACAGCAGCGGACAGTGGCTGTTCATGCTGGTCTTCTCGATTGGTTCGATGCTCATTCCGTTTTCGTTGTACTTCACCGGACTGCAACACCTCGATCCGACGCGAGCGATCGTGACCGCCTGCCTGGAACCGGTCTGGGCCATTCTGCTGACGGCGATGATCCTGGGTGAGTTGGTTTCGCCGATGCAGGTGGTGGGAATTGTTGTGGTGCTGTCGGCGACGATCCTGATACAACGTCCCGACCACAAAGCGCCTGCGGAGCCAACGATTACGGTCGAGCCAATGGAGTGAGACGACGTCAAACCCAGATCGTGAACAGCGGTCCTGTGCGGCAATCTCGGCAACTGCCTCGGCTAAGTGGACATCCGAGTTACAGCGGACCGCCTGGCTTCAGCTTGGCAGGACCGCCTTGATAGAGTCACAAACGCCGGGAGGAAGAGAAGGAGAATGGCAAAGAATGAAGAACACTGCAGTCTTACTGCTTAGCACTCCGATTCCCCTTGCGCGCAAAGGTGCAGTGGCAGCCATCACGCAGTTTCTGGTGACGCACAACGGCAGCATCTTGCACGCTGATGACCACGTGGACAGCGGCCGGGGTGTTTTCCTGTCGAGGTTGGAGTGGGATCTGGACAGCTTCGACATTCCCATCGCTGACTTTGAGGAACGCTTCAGGCCAATAGCCGAGCAGTATCGGATCGAGTACCACTTGGCGCCGACGGATTACCGCCCCAAGGTTGTCATCCTGGTCTCGGGATATGACCATTGCGTTGCCGATCTGCTCTACCGGCACAGCGCCGGCGAACTGGATTGCTATGTGGTGATGGTCGTCAGCAACCATCTCAAGGCCAGGCCTCTGGCTGAGTTTTATGGAATCCCTTTTCATGTGCTGACGAATCCCCAAGACAAGCGCGAATCCGAGCAGGAGATGCTGGGATTAATCGGGCATGATGTGGACCTGATCATACTGGCCCGCTATATGCAGATTCTGAGCCCGGAATTTGTGGCCCAGTACTTGCTGCGCATGATCAATGTTCATCACTCGTTCCTGCCGGCGTTCGTAGGCGCAAAACCGTACCACCAGGCTTTTGAACGCGGGGTGAAATTGATCGGCGCTACCAGTCATTACGTCACCGCAACCCTGGACGAGGGACCGATCATCGAGCAGGACGTGGTTCGCGTCTCGCATCGTGACACGGTGGAGGACATGCTGCGTAAAGGGCGCGACCTGGAGAAGATAGTGCTCGCACGAGCGGTCCGCTGGCATTTGGAGAATCGCATTCTCGTGTACCAGAACAAGACCGTAGTGTTCAATTAGACGCTGTTGGCGCCACGGACGGCAGACGACGTGCAGACGTGCAAGCAGTTCTCATTGGCGGCGGATAACACGGATATTGGCCGATATTGATCGCTTACCGCTTCGCGGTCGCGGTTGTCCTCTGATGCGTTTCCGCCTCGGCGTAGAGCGCGTCGATCTCTTTCTTGTAGCGGTCGGTCAGGTGGCGGCGGCGCAGCTTCATGCTGGGGGTCAGGGTGCCGTCGGCGATGCTGAGTTCGTCGGGGACGACCAGCACTTTCTTCAGCTTCTCGAATTGCGCCAGGTTCTGGTTCAGCTCTTCGACAATGCCCTGATAGAGCGACTGCACCTGGTGCGACTTGACCAGATCTTTGCGCGAGGAAAACTTCACGCCGTGCTGGCGCGCCCACGCTTCCAGGTCGTCGAAGCTGGGGATGATGAGCACGGCAGGGAAGCGCCGCCGTCGCCGAGCAGCGCCGCCTCGCCGATGTACTGGTTCACCTTGAGCGAGTTCTCGATGGGCTGCGGCGCGATGAACTTGCCGCCCGAAGTCTTGATCAGGTCCTTCTTGCGATCGGTGATGGAGAGATAGCCGTCCTCGTCGATGCTGGCGATGTCGCCGGTCTTGAACCAGCCATCTTCAAAGACTGCCGCGGTTTCCTCCGGCATCTTCCAGTAGCCCTTGAAGACCGAGGGCCCGCGCACCAGCAGCTCGCCATCGTCGGCGATCTTCACTTCGACATTCGGCATCGGCTTGCCCACCGTGCCCAGACGATGATTGATGGGATTGTTCAGCGCGATGACGGGAGAGGTCTCCGTCAGCCCGTAGCCTTCGTGAATGCGGATGCCGATGTCGGCGTACCAGGTGGCGATCTCTTTGCCCAGCGGCGCGCCGCCGGAGACGAAGATGCGAGCGCGTCCGCCCAGCCCTTCGCGAACTTTGGAGAAGACCAGCGCGTTGGCCAGCTTCCAGGAAAACGACTTCGGCGTCTCGCCGCGAAGAATGGTTTCGCGATTGGCAGCGCCCACCGACAGCGCCCACTGGATGAGCGACGCGCTTGATGCCGTGCGCCTTGTTCTGCACCTGGTTGTAAACCTTCTCGTAGACGCGCGGCACGGCGACGATCAGCGTGGGATGCACTTCGCGCATCGCGCGTGGCAGATCGTCAATCACGGGACAGTAAGCCAGCGGCACGCCGGCGTTGAACAGGGCGTAGTCCAGATGGCGGGCGGTCACGTGCGACAGCGGCAGGAACGAGATGCACAAGTCGTCCTTGTCGAACTCGTACATGTCGAGCGAGACATTCAGGTTCGACGCGATGTTGCCGTGGGTGAGCATCACGCCCTTGGGCGTGCCCGTGGTGCCCGAGGTGTAGATGAGAGTGGCCAGATCGTCCGGCTCGATTAACTCGGCCGATGGCTTCAAGTTCAGGATCGTCTCCCGGCGGCGCATCGCGCAGGAACGACTGCATGGGGACGGCGTCGGTGATCTCCGGAGCGTCGTCCATGAGGACGATGTATTCCAGCTTGGTTTGCTCGCGGATGGCGGCGATCTTCTCGTACTGCTTGCGGGTGGAGACGAACGCAACCCGCGCTTCCGAATTCTGCAGCACAAACAGACACTGCTCGCTGGTCTGCGTGGCATAGATGGGGACATCGACCGCCCCCAGCAGGAGGCAGGCGAAATCGGCGACCGCCCATTCCGGCCGATTCTCGCTGAGCATGACGACGCGATCGCCTTTCTGTATTCCCCAGGATTGCAGTTGGCGCGCGGTGGCGTACACCCAGCTCCGCAACTGGCGCGCGGAGATTGTGCTGCCAGGTGTCACCTTCGCGGGTGAGCATCACGCGGTCGCTGTTGCGCTTCACCAGGGTGAAGAAAACGTCATTGAGGGTCCGAAGATTCATGGTTGTTGAGCGGTCCGCATTCCATTCAGGAAAATGTCGACCACCACATCCGCAACATTGCGGAGCTGGTACTCGTGCTCGCTCAGCACCCAGGACGTGACCATCTCATCCAGCGCGCCGAAGAAGCAGTTGGCGGCGTACTTGTCCGACATCTCGCGGCGAAAGATTCCGCTCGCCTGTCCGTCGGTGATCGCCTCGCGCACCAGGCTGAGGTACTCGACCATGTGATGATGCGAGAACTCGGAGAGGAAGCGCGTGCTCTGCCGCAACTCCATCTGGAAGACGACCGCCAGGTTGCGATTCGAGCCCAGCGCCTCCAGATGCAGAAACGCCAGCCGCCGCAGCCGCTCCGCCGGATCGGACAGCTTCTTCAGCTCGGTGCGCGCCAGGCTCATGAAGGCGTCGAAGGCCGTGTTGATGGCGGTCATCAGGATCTCTTCCTTGCTCTTGAAGTAGAGATAGACGGTGCCATCGGCAACGTTGGCGCGATCGGCGATGTCGGCGACGCGCGAGGTGAAGAAGCCCTTTTCGGCAAAGACGGCGACCGCCGCATCCAGAATGCGCTGGTACTTGTCGATGTTGCGATTTACTGATGTGGCCATGGCATCCGTGGGCGTCGAAGGAAAGTGAGGGTCGTGTCTTGTCCACGGGAGAAAACTCGCACTTAGCACTTGGCATTTAGCATTTGGCGAAACCGCAAACAGCTAAGTGCTAAGTGCTAAGTGCCAACTGCCGCTTACCGAATGAATACTCATTCACTTTACTGCCCAGGTAGCGTTTCCGCAATCGGGAACACCATTGTGAACCAGGTTGAGTTCCAAAACGGAAAACCAGCCTCTGGTCACAATGAAAAACTGCACCTGCGGGTTGCCGCTGGCGAATGCCTGCCATAATGGGAGAATGTCTGCACCGGACGCGGATCGCACGCCGGGTGCAGAACCGTTCGAGAGGAGAGAATCGATGAAAAGAGTCTTAGTGGCGCTGCTGCTCGCCGGCTCGTTGTTGCCGGCTGGCTTTGCCGCCAACAAACCCAGCGACACGCCGCCGCCCAAAATCAAGGTCGGCGATATGGCGCCCGACTTCACCCTGGAAGACCAGAACGGAAATAAGGTCTCGCTGCATGAGTTTCGCGGCAAGAAGAACGTCGCGCTCGCCTTCTACATCTTCGCCTTCACCGGTGGTTGAGCCAAGCAGATGCAGGCCTTCCAGCAGAACCTGAGCAAGCTGGAAGCCGCCGACACCCAGGTCCTGGGTGTGAGCATGGATTCTCCCTTCTCGAACAAGGCGTGGGCGCAACAAATCGGAGTCACCTTCCCGCTGCTCAGCGATTGGGGCGGCGACATCACCAAGAAGTACGGCCTATACGATCCGGAATACAAGGCTGCTCGCCGCGTGAACTACGTGATCGACAAGAATGGCAAGGTGATCGAGATGCAGTTGGATGACGATGCCATCGATCCGAGCAAGGTCGTGGTCGCCTGCCAGGCGAAGAAGCTGGGGCGGTAAGGCGCGAGTTTCTTAGCTGTCTGCCCGCAGACTGTTTTGTAACAGGGCACGGCTTCAGCCGTGCCGTAAAGGTCACCAAATGATTATGCGGCGTTTAGTCCCTCGTCGAGGGGCTGAACGCCGCTTCCGTGTTGGACGCGTTTCGGCACGACTAAAGTCGTGCCCTGTTACAAACCATCACAGTTTAGTGTGCCTTGTCCGATTCGTCGCTTACTCGAGTCTGATCCGTGATCCAGTTGACTTCCCAGGTCTTGCCTCCGTCATCCGAGAACGACTGTTCGAAGTGCGGCGTGCTGGTGGCAACGTCCGTCCAACTGTATCGAACCAGGATGGCTCTCCCCTTATATGGTTCCTGGTCGATAAACTCGCCGCGTCCGTTCTTGAACTCGCCGGTTGGCGGAGGAAGTGAGAGCACTCCGTCCTTGCCATTGGCCCAATACAGACGCCACTGGTGGGATTGGGGATTGAATAGACGTAGAGTTAGACCTTCGATGTGTCCGCTTGGGCTATCGAGCTCGACTGTATCCAGCTGAGCGCGGCCATCCCAAACCTTGTAGCAAGCGCCAGTGCCTTCAAATTCGGTCCAGGTCGTCGAGCCAGCTAAGCGATCATTGAGGCGCTTCAGGTGAAATTTCCAGTTGCCAATCAGGGGATCAAAGTCGTGCTGCCCATCGCCGCCAGCCGGTTGAGATGTTGCTTTCGCTGCTTCTGAACTCGGCCAAGCTAATGCTTTGGCAGATTGATCACCGACGCGCGTCTGATCAGTGATCCAGTTGACTTCCCAAGTCTTGCCGCCATCCTCGGAGAACGACTGTTCAAAATGAGGCTTGTCCGTATTCGTGTTCGTCCAGAGAAATCGAATGAAGATGAGTTTGCCGTTCAGCGTGTCCTGGCCGTAAAACTCACCGACTCCGTTCTTGAATTGGCCAACCTGAGCGGGGTCAACGGCGCCGACCTTGGCGTTGGCCCACCAGAGATTCCACTGGCGAGTTTCAGGATTATAGAGACGGAGCGTCAGGCCCTCGATGTGGCCGCCCACAGCACTATCGGTTTCGAACTGCTCCAGTTGAGAGCGGCCATCCCAAATCGGCCGGGTGACGGAGGTGCCGTCAAATTCGACCCAGGTATTGGAGCCGGTCAAGGGATGCAGACGCCGCTTCAAATGAATTTTCCAACTGCCAATTTCGAAATCGAAGTCGTGCTGGCCATCACGTTGCGCGGATTGGGCAGCCGGTTTGGCGGCATTTGAATTTTGCTGAGCGCGTCCCTGCAAAGGCTGCAAGACAAGAACCAAGCTGCACAGCGGAAGAACATAAGCGCGGATAGGTTTGAGCAGGTTCAGCATCGTGTCCCTCATAGTTCATTTGACCATACTTAATTTGCAGGGTTGTCGGCGAGGCAGTTTTCAAAAAAGAGATGAACCGCTCTTGCGGCGTGTCTAGCCGATAGCGTAGGCAGACGTGCTCCCGATTTCGGGCACTCTAGAATTTTGAGCCGGCAAATGGCTTTGCCGGCTCGAATCCTTCGTGTAATTGAGACTGCCCTTACGTTTCTATTGCCGCCACTGCGACCAGGGAGTCCTGCTTGACGATGACTTCACTCAGTTCCTTGGTTCCGTATTCGAAGCCGCGGTCGAAGGCTTTCAGGTTCAGATCGCGATAGGCCTCCGGCACCGAAGCCGCGACCGCTTTCCTCATCGCATCCGGATCCACTACCTGGGCAATCGCTGCGAAGAAGCCGACCATCACGATGTTCAGCACCATCTTCTTGCCCAGCTCTTCGGCGATGCGCGTCGCCGGAACGCTGTAAACCCGCACGCCCGGCGGCAGTTCGCCGATTCGCACCAGGTCTTCCTCGATGATGAGGATGCCGTCGTCCTTGAGCTGCGGACTAAACAGCGTGTACGCCTCCTGCGACATGACTACCAGAATGTCGGGGCGCGTGACATAGGGATACAGCACCGGTTGGTCGGTCAGGATGACTTGCGCGCTGCAAGCTCCGCCGCGCGCTTCCGGTCCAAAGCTTTGCGTCATGGTGGAGTAGCCGTCCTGAAAGATGCAGCCGGCTTTGCCGATGACGATAGCCGACAGGATCACGCCCTGCCCGCCAAATCCTGCGATACGGATCTCTGTTACTGGCATGTGCATGCCTCCGTTTCCACGTAATCTTCGCCCAGAGCGTCGGCCAGGCTGTCGTGCATCAGGTTGCCGTAGTCGCCGCGCTCGCCGCGCTCGCGATCCACGAATTTGCCGACGACAATCTCGCCGCTCTTGGTCAGCGCGACCTCGCTGGTGGGCGCGCCGTTGCGAACCTTGCTGACCTGCTTGTAGAACTTCATGGTGTCCAGCCCGTCGCCCATCTTGTTGCGGCGCTGATAGAGCGTCGGACACGGCGACAGCACCTCGATGAAGCTGAAGCCCTTCTTGGCGAACATCTCTTCCATCGAGCGCGCCAGTTGTTTAACGTGAAACGCCGTCCAGCGCGCCACGTAAACCGCGCCCGCCGCTTCCACCAGGTAAGGCAGATTGAACGACGGATCGTAGGTTCCGTAAGGATTGGTCGCGGTGATGACCGCTCCCGGCGTGGTCGGCGCCGTTTGCCCGCCGGTCATGGCGAAAACTAGATTGTTGATGCAGACGACTTTGAGGTCGATGTTGCGCCGCGCGGCGTGGATCAGATGATTGCCGCCGATGGCGAACAGGTCGCCGTCACCGGAGTACACCACGACATTCAGCTTGGGATTGGCAAGCTTCAGGCCGGTCGCGAACGGAATCGCGCGGCCATGCGTCGTGTGGAACGAATCCAGGTTGACATAGCCTGCAACGCGTCCCGTGCAGCCGATGCCGGAGACAATCGCCAGGTTCTTCATGTCGATATTGGCTTCGGTGAGGGCGTGGGCGAACGAGTTGACGCTGGTGCCGATGCCGCATCCCGGACACCAGATGTGGGGAATGCGGTCCATCCGCAGAAACTGCTCGACTGGGTTTTGAATAGTCACAGTCTCACTCATCGCGCCACCTCCATGATTGCTTTCAGGATGTCTTCCGGCTTGTGTACGCTGCCGCCAGCGTGTCCCACCAGCCGGACCTTCGCTTGGCCTGCGGCCGCCCGCTCAACCTCACGCACCATCTGGCCCAGATTCAGCTCGGCTACGACCAGCCCTTTCACCTTTTTCGCGATCGCGGCAATCTGTTTTTCCGGGAAGGGCCACGCCGTGATCAGGCGGAACTTGCCGACCTTGATTCCCTTCTGGCGCGCCATGTCGATGGCCTTTTGCGCCACTCGCGACGTGATGCCGTAAGAGACGACGACCACTTCAGCGCCTTCAATTTGATCCTCTTCGAAGAGGGTGATCTGATCGACGTTCTTGGTGATCTTTTCGACCAGGCGCCTGACCAGCACGGCCTGTACCTCGGGCCGCATGTCGGGATAACCGCGCTCGTCGTGGGTCAGGCCGGTAACGTGAACGTTGTAGCCCTCGCCCACTCGCGGCATGTCGGGGACAAGGTCTGCGCCGGGCTTGAATGCGAGAAATTCTTCGGGAGGAAGCGTGGTGTAACGCCGCGGCTCGATTTCGATCTCTTCGGGAGCGGGAATGACGACCTTCTCTGTCATGTGGCCGACCACTTCGTCCATCATCACAAACACCGGGCAGCGATACTTCTCGGCGTAGTTGAAGGCGGTGATGGTCAGATCGAAGCACTCTTGCGGAGAGTTGGGACACAGCGCGATGATTTCGTAATCGCCGTGCGAGCCCCAGCGCACCTGCATCATGTCCTGCTGCGCGGGCAGCGTCGGCAATCCCGTGGATGGTCCGCCGCGCTGCACGTCGACGAAGACGCATGGCGTCTCGGTCATGGCGGCGTAGCCGATGTGCTCCATCATCAGCGAAAAGCCTGGGCCGGAGGTCACGGTGAACGCTTTGGCTCCGCCCCACACCGCGCCTTGCAGCGTGATCGAGGCGGCCAGTTCGTCCTCCATCTGAATAAAGGTCCCGCCGACGGTTGGAACGCGCGCGGCGAAACGCTCCACTACTTCGGTTGAGGGCGTGATGGGATAGCCCGAAGAGAAGCGCGCCCCGGCAGCCAGGGCCCCTTCGCAACAGGCGTGATCGCCATCCAGAAAATGTGTGCCTGTCAGTACTCCAGCAGGATCAGCGTGCATCTTGCTCCTCCTTTACGCCGGCAGCAACCGCGGGCGGAACAGCGGAGTCAGCGACAGGCTCCGTTTGCGCCTTCTTTTCGACCTCCGGCTTGAAGCCGAAGATGGCGAAGTCGGGACAGTACATGCCGCACAAGTCGCAGCCGCTGCACTTCTCAGGATGGGCCATATAGGGCGTGTGATATCCCTTGGCGTTGAATGCGGAGGAAAGCGCCAGTACGTGAGTGGGACAAAACTCCACGCAGAACCCGCAGGCTTTACAGCGCTCCACTACGATCTGCACTGAACCTTGGACCTTGGCCATTGCTGCCCTTTCTATTTGCGGGACCGTCGGAAGGAACTTGCGAGTGCCTAACGATTCGCCATCCCACTGGAATTCCGTTGCGGCTTGACCGGGGTCCCCAACGCGCGCCGTTTTTGCGTGGGTTGGGGGTGTTTAGAGGCTCACCCCGTACCGAACGATGGTTCGATTTTTGCCCAGCGATGGGCCAAGGCGAAGTGATGCGGGTCACATGGTGATGTGAGGGGGGACACTCGGGGAGCAGCCGTCAGCCATGGATATCAGCAAAGTCGCTTTTCGCTTGCGGCGCGTGGGACCCGCTCAAGGCGGGAATCTTGCGAAACCCAAAGTGCCGCGGCTGGTTACCACTTAATCACACTGCTATGAGTCACAGGACACAGACAGACGATTACCGCTCGGAGTAGTTTTTAGCTGTGTCGGGTTACCCCGGAGCAAGACCTTCGGTCTCGCGGTCTTGTTAGCCCGAATCCAGCCAAACACTGGCGACGAACAAGACCTCCGATACTCCAACTCCCGGCTCAGGGAGCCCGATCTCATCATTCCGTCTTGGTCCCTCAACCCTACGTGGTTAGAAAGGGAAACCATGAAGCGCTTTGTTCTTTTCCTTATGGTTCTGGCGGTGGTCGCTACCGGGTTCGCGATCACTGCGGCAATACCCTCCCTGGCAACTACATCTGTCAGTCAGTCATGTCTTTTCACCACCCCGCCTACTGCGCCGAAGCCTACTCCGCCGCTGCCGCCGGGCCCCGTTCCACCGAAACCTCCGCTGCCTGTCCCAGTGCTGCTGAGTCAGGCGATTCTTTTCACCACCCCACCGACTGCGCCGAAGCCCACTCCGCCGCTGCCGCCGGGGCCCGTTCCACCGAAACCTCCGATGCCTGTCCCAGTGCCGCTGAGTCAGGCGGTTCTCTTCACCACCCCGCCTACTGCGCCGAAGCCCACTCCGCCGCTGCCGCCGGGGCCCGTTCCACCGAAACATCCGATGCCGACTCCAGTGCTGTTGAGTGAGGCGGTTCTTTTCACCACCCCACCTAGCCAGCCGCCACCGGGGCCCAATCCTCCACTGCCACCGCGGCCTGTTCCACCAAAACCGCCGCTGCCTGTCCCAGTGCTGCTGAGTGACGCGAACGCTTACATCCTCATGCAAACTTGGCCGCCTACGCCGCCGCTGCCCACGCCGCCGCTGCCCCCGCGGCCCACTCCGCCTCTCGGATAATCGACGGCCCGTGATCGTCCGGATTAAGGTGTGCGGAATTCAGTTATTGCAAACGCAGGGCCCGAATGAACGGAATGAGAATTAGGCGGCGCACCACATGCGCCGCCTAAGTTTTCAGGAAGCGCAACTTTGGCAATCGATTGGGGCGTGCGCCTTCTACCCAGACCTTGCACCATGTCTCACGCCCAGGTGACCCGGCTCACTGCACAGCTTTCGCCCTTCGGTTCACTATTCGGGCAAGGAGAAAAGTGTCCCCACTTCATGGGTCTAATGACGCTTTCAAAACGTTATGAAACGAGTCCTCATCCTTGGAGCTGCAGGACGGGATTTTCATGATTTCAACGTGGTTTTTCGCAACGACCCTGAATTCCAAGTCGTCGCTTTCACCGCCACCCAAGTTCCTGACATTGCCGGACGCCGCTATCCCGCGGCATTGGCCGGCGATCTTTATCCGGACGGCATTCCCATCCTTGAAGAAGACACGATGGAGGAGATCATCCGCGAGCAGCGCGTGGATGCGGCGGTCTTTGCTTATAGCGACGTATCGTATCCCAGCCTGATGCATCTGGCATCGCGGGCCGTCGCCGCCGGCGCCGACTTCTGGCTGCTGGCTGCTACGCGCACCCAACTCACTTCGCAAGTCCCGGTCGTGTCGGTCTGCGCCGTTCGCACCGGCTGCGGGAAGAGCCCAGTCTCGCGCCGCATCGCGGTTGAGCTCCGCAATCAAGGCTGGCATCCGGTAGTGATTTGTCATCCCATGCCTTACGGCGACCTCAACGAACAACGGGCCCAGCGCTTCGCATCGCTGGCTGATCTCGATCGCTACAAGTGCACCCTTGAGGAGCGCGAAGAGTATGAGCCCCACCTCGCCGCAGGGACGACTGTCTATGCCGGAGTAGACTACGCGAAAATCCTGCACCGGGCGGAGCAGGAAGGCGATGTCATCCTGTGGGACGGGGGCAACAACGATACGCCGTTCTATCGTCCCGACCTTGCCATCGTGGTGCTTGACCCGCATCGCGCCGGCCATGAACTCGGCTACTATCCCGGCGAAGTCAACTTCCGCAGCGCCGACGTACTCATCATTAATAAGGTTGACACCGCCGATCCCGACGGCATCAAGACGGTTCGCAGCAACATTGCCCTGCACAATCCCAAGGCGAGGGTCATCGAAACCGCCTCGCGGGTAACGGTTGCCGATCCCGAGCTGATGAATGGCAAGACCGTGCTGGTGGTTGAGGATGGTCCAACCCTTACTCATGGCGAGATGCCGTATGGCGCAGGCGTAGTTGCGGCCAATCGGTACCACGCGGCAGCGCTGGTCGACCCGCGGCCCTATGCCGTTGGTTCCATCCAGGAGACCTTCCAAAAGTTCCCTCACTTGTGGCGAGTGCTGCCGGCCATGGGTTACAGCGATACCCAGCGGCATGAACTGGAAGAAACCATCCGCCGCGTGCCTTGCGAGCTGGTGGTGGTTGCCACTCCAATCGACTTGGCTCACGACATCAAACTCGACAAGCCCAGCGTGCGCGTGCACTACGAGATCGAGGAGATCGGCAAGCCGGCAATCAGCGCGATGATCGAGGAGTTCACTCGAGTGCATCAGCCCGCGTTGGCTGGCACCGCAAGGTGACTGCCAGCCGTCTGCAGACTCTTCGCAGTCCTCACCTGCGGGAGGTCCGCGGCAAGGGCTGTGGATTGCGATCGAGCTGAAGGTGGGCTTGCGAGCGCATTAGAAAGGCGGTTGAGGATCTCTCGTAGTATTGAGCCAGGGTGACGCTCTGGGCCGCCGAACTCGGCGGCTTTCTTTATTTGAGTCTTCGATTCGATTCGTGGGCAGAGAGGCCCCATTTGCAGCGCCCGCCGGCCCCAAGCGCCCCGGCATAGCATGCCAAGCTAAATCTCTTGCCATCATATACTTAGACCGTAAGATGAAATTAAGTTGACTCTCTGCACGGAGAGCGCAAGAGTAGCTCCGACGCAAGGAAACGGGCAGTCCCACGGCTCTGTAGCGCGCCTTTTCGTGTGTACGGCCCGGGAATGCTGGAAACGTTTTGTCAAGGAGAGTCAGAATGAAACGTCAACGGCCAAATGCAGCTTCGATTTTCGACTTTATTCGTCGGCAGGCGGTCTTCGCGCTGGTCGCGGCGGCCCTGTTAGCGATACTAATCGCTACCCCGGCGGCGCAGGCGCAGACCTTCCAGGTGATTCACAGCTTCACCGGCGCAGACGATGGGGCAATTCCATATGCCGGCCTCATCATCGACCAGGCGGGCAATCTTTATGGAACGGCCAGTGACGGCGGCAAAAACATGGATGGTTGTGAGACCATCGGCTGCGGTGTCGCCTTCCGCCTGGTGCCCTCCGGCACGGGCTGGATACTGAGAACGCTTTACGTTTTTCAGGGTGGGCAGGAATCCGGCGTCGACGGGGCCAATCCCGAAGCGCGCATGGTCTTTGCCTCCGATGGCGCCCTCTATGGCACCACCTACGATGGCGGCGGCCATCAGTGTAACGACATTAGCTGCGGCACGGTGTTCAAGCTGAGCCCTCCGGCTACGGCGTGCAAGAGTGCGCTTTGCCCATGGGACGAGACCGTCGTCTATCGCTTTCTGGGAAATCCACATGCTGGTAATCCGAACGGCGGTCCGCTGGTCTTCGACCAGCAGGGCAACCTATACGGCGCGGCTAACTGGGGACCGACCGGCTATGGCACCGTTTACGAGTTGACACCTGACGGCGGAAGTTGGTCGGAAACAGATATCTTCAGCCCCGATTACAGTTCTTCCGGCTTGGTCGTCGATAATGCCGGCAACCTCTATGGCACCAACGGGGACCAATTTGAGGGCGGCGGCGGAGTCTATCAGTTGGTCCACTCCGGCGCCGGCTGGCACGCCAATCAGCTTTTCGGCATCACCGACTACCTCACCCAGGGCGCCGACACCTGGGGCGGTGTCATTCTCGACAGCGCGGGCAATATCTATGCCAGCACCACGACAGAGGGCCCCAACGGCGGCGGCACCGTCTTCGAGCTGTCTCACGGGACGGGAAACTTCAATCTGCTGTATAGCTTCAGCGGCGGCGGAGGTCCCGAAGAGAGTCTGAGCATGGACTCAGCCGGCAACCTCTACGGCACGACCTACGCAGACGGCGCATACAGCTACGGGAGCGTCTTCAGGCTGACGCACTCCGCTAACGGCTGGACCTACACCGACCTTTACGACTTCACCGGAGGCAGCGACGGGAGAAATCCGATCAGCAATGTCGTGATCGACGCCCAAGGCAAGCTTTATGGCACTGCCTCTCGCGGCGGTTCGGGACCCTGCACCAACATGTACTACGGTAACGGCTGCGGTGTGGTGTGGGAGATTACGCCGTAAGGCAGTTGTCAGTGGCCAGTGGTCAGATCAGGATGGTCTCCCACAATGTGGGACATAACCCGATCATGGTGAATCGATCGCGAATTTTTCGCTCGATGGAGGATTTGTCATGGCACGCTCAGCGCAACATCGGTCTTCAGTATTCGCCTGGCTGGCAGTAATGGCCGCCCTTTTCGCTCTGCTTGGGACGGCGATCGCGGCGCAGGCCCAAACCTTCCAAGTCATACACTACTTCGCCGGCGTGCCGGATGGATGGAGTCCGTTGGGCCGCCTGACGATCGACGGCGGAGGCCACCTCTACGGCGCTACTTACATCGGGGGCGTGCAATATACCTGGTTCGGAACGGTCTTCAAGATGACGCCGCACGGTTCGGGCTGGATATTTTCTTCTATTTACAGGTTCACTACCGCAAGTGACGGCGGTGATCCCGGCGCCGGGGTGCTTTTTGGTCCCGATGGGCTTCTCTACGGCACAACGAGTAACGGTGGTACGGTTTTCACTTTGCAGCCGCCGGCGACATTTTCGCCGTCATTTCTTACCCCGTGGACGATCGACTACCTTTACAGCTTCCCGTTGCACAAAGACGCTCCCACCGGTGACGTGGTGTTCGACAGCGCAGGCAATATCTATGGCGTAACCGCGACCGGAGGAGGCGACGGTTGCTTCAATGATCAGGGCTGCGGCACGGTGTACGAGTTGACTCACTCCGGCGGTGGTGGCTGGCTGCAGACCACGCTGTACACATTCCAGGGAGGAAGCGATGGCGAGTACCCGAACGGTGTGACCTTCGATTCCGCGGGTAACCTGATCGGCACTACGACGAACGGAGGTGCAAACGACGCTGGAACGATCTTTCAACTGACACGCTCCGGCAACAGTTGGACCGAGAGCGTTTTGCACAACTTTAGCGATCAGGGAAATGGCGGCATTGCCCCCGGGGCCGGACTGCTCTCCGATGCTGCCGGAAACTTTTATGGAAGCACCCTCGCCACTCCCAGTCCTACGTATAGCGGCACGATCTTCGAATTTTCTCCTTCGAATGGCGGGTGGACGTACACCGTTATTGCCCAGATACCCCCACAGTATTCAGGCGGGCCGACAGCTCCGCTGACCATGGACTCCGCCGGAAATCTCTACGGCACGATCGGAACGCGCGATACGAATCAGCCGGGAGCGGTTTTCAAATTAACGCGCGGAAGCGGTGGCTGGACCTTTACTTCGTTGCACGATTTCACCGGCGGTGAGGACGGGGACGCTCCGTCCAGCACGGTTGCCATCGGCGCCAATGGGAACCTCTACGGAACCGCAACCTATGGCGGCATGGGGGAATGCGACAGCGGCGGGGGTTGTGGCGTGGTCTGGGAGATTACGCCGTAAGAACCCAGTTGTCAGTGGTCAGTTGTCAGTGGTCAGTAGGGCGGCTGATCAGGATAGTCCCACACTGTGGGATGTTAAGCGGATCGTGAAGTGCAGGCTGAAATTGGCGGCCGCAGAGGAGATTGTTATGACGCGCTCAGAGCAAAGTGGGAGCTCAAGGTTCACCCGGCTGGCGGGCATGGCTGTCTTTTTCATCCTCTTGGTGACGGCCGTCGCGGCGCAGGCGCAGACGCTGACGGTGCTCTACAGCTTTACCAATGGCGACGTTGGAAACACCCCTGCCTCCGGCTTGATTATGGACCAGGCGGGAAGGCTCTATGGCACCGCTTCTGCCGGAGGCACGCACGGAAAGGGCACGGTCTATCGCATATCCCGTGCCGGGTCGGGCTGGACCGTGGCGCCGCTGTATAGCTTTCAGGGCGGCGCGGACGGAGCGTATCCCGTGGCCAACGTCACTTTCGGTCCGGACGGGACGCTGTATGGGACGACACCAGCGGGCGGGCTGGGAGGGAACGGAGGATACGGTACCGTTTTCAATTTGCGGCCGTCGCCGTCGGCCTGCAAAGCGGCGCTGTGTCCATGGACTGAAACCGTGCTCTACCGTTTCACTGGCGGGAGCGATGGAGGTTTCGGTGAAGGCTCTCCATCCTATGCAGACACACTGGTCTTCGACCAAGCCGGCAACATTTACGGAACAACCCCGAACGACGGCGCTTACGGATACGGCGTAGTTTTCAAACTTACGCAATCCGGGGGCAGCTGGACGGAAAGCGTGCTCTGGAACTTTACCGGAGGAAATGATGGCTCCTATCCGCTCAGCGGCGTGATCTTCGACAACGCCGGGAATCTGTATGGTACGGCTGCTTTCGGCGGAGCGGATGGCCAAGGCGTTGTATATGAGCTCTCCCCGTCGGAATCGGGCTGGACGCAATCGACCCTGTATTCCTTCCGTAGCGAAGACAGTTCCTACCCGTACGGCGGCGTTACCATGGACGCACAGGGCAACCTCTACGGGACTACCGGAGGTCCTCAGGGCGACGGCGAAGCGTATGAGCTGAGTCGAGCTAACGGAAACTGGATCGTTAGCCGGAGGCAAGTCTTTTCCGCCTACGAAGGTGCTTATGACACTCCCACCCTCGATGCAGAAGGAAATCTCTACGGGACCGTCTGCCTCGGAGGCAATGGAGATGGCGAGGTGTTCAAGTTGACGCCGACTGGCAGCCGATGGACCTACACCAATTTCTACAATTTCACCGGAGAGAACGACAATGGATACGCGCCAGTTGGCGGAGTGATTTTTGACGCTAACGGCAATCTGTACGGCACTACCTATGCAGGCGGAGAGAACGGAGACGGCATCGTGTGGGAGATTACGCCGTGAGGCAGTGGTCAGTTGTCAGTATCCAGTAGCCAGCTACCTATCGGGCGGCCGATTTAGGTCGTCCCACAACGTGGGACATAACGGACCGGGGGCGCCCTCGTGTTTCCCGTCTGACCACGAGCCACTGACGACTGGGTTTAGGGCGTCAGCTCCCACGCCGTGCCCCAGCCAAAGGCTCCGCCTTCCGAGGCTGTGCCGTAGATGTTGCCATTGGCGTCAAGCACCACCCCGCCGATTGGCGCGGCGCCATCGCTGCCGCCGGTAAAGTCATACAGGTCGGTCAAGGTCCAGGTCCCGCCGGAGTTGGTCAGCTTGAAGATATTGCCCTGCCCATGCAGACCGCCCGTGTAGTTGGCGCCGTACAGGTTGCCTTGTGAATCGAGCGTCAGATCGGAAAACGGTCCATCGGAAGGCGTGATCCGAGAGATGTTGTTGAAGTTCCAGCCGCTACCCAATGGCGACAGCTCAAACGCGTAAGATCCGCCAAAGGTAGCGCCGTACAGATTTCCCGACGGATCGGCAATCAGCCCAGCTTGCGGAAAAAATGAGCTGCCTTCGAAGGTGTGCACCACCTGCTCCGTCCACCCCGACCCTGAAGGCGACAACTCGAAGACGGTACCGTCGTTGTAGGCGCCGCCAAATAGACTGGTGCCGTAGAGGTTTCCGGCGTGGTCGAAGGTCACGCCGCCTTCGGGCTCGTAAGGGCCACCGTCCGGATAAAAGCCATACAGCACGTTGATCGTCCAGGCGCCGTTGGCGTGAACCAACTCCCAAACCGCGCCCTGGTCGCCACCTTGCGGCGGGCCTTTACCGGCAATGCTGAAGCCGGCCGTCGTTCCATAGAGATTGCCCGCCTGGTCGAAGATGAGATGGCCTTGCGGAGCAAACGAGTCCTCACCGCCAGTGAAGCTGTAGAGCACAGTCTCCATCCACGGGCAGAAGACGCTTGCGCAAAACGTCGCCTGCGGCCGCACTACGAACACGGTGCCGTATCCGTGCTGTCCGCCGCCCTGGGTGGTGCCGTATAAAGCACCGTCCGGGCCAAACAGGAGCGGCGTAAACGGAGCGGACCCATCGCTGCCGTGAAAGCTGTACAGAAGATTGAAGACCCAGCCCGAGCCCCGATTCGTCAATCGGAAGATTGTGCCGGAGCCCGCGCCGCCTCGATTAGTCGTGCCATAAAGATTGCCGCCACGATCCAGGGTCAGGGCCGTCTGGGGATATCTTCCATCCGCAGCGCCGGTGAAGGTGTGCAGCACGGTGAAGGTCTGGGCGCGTGCCGGCAATCCTGCCATAGTGACCGTCACGCACAGCATTGCCATTACGGCTGATATCGCGCGGAAGAAATCATCTTGCTGCTGAAGAGGTTTCCGGCTCATGCGATCCTCCTCCCCTATCGATTAGGCGGAATTATAGTTTGGATCGGATCAGTGGCAACGCGAAGTTGTGGGAAAAAATAATGGGAGGGACAGTATTTGCTTCAGTACTTGCGCATGTGGATTTCGGTGCCGTTACGTTCGAACTTCACCTCGTCCATCAGCTGATTGATCAGGTAGATGCCGCGCCCGTGGTTGGAGTAAACGTTTTCGCCGTTGCAGGGATCGGGAATAGCGAAGGGATCGAAGCCGGAGCCGGGATCGCGCACCACAATCAGCATGCCGCGCTCTTCGTCGCAGCCGACACAGCATTGAACTTTCTTGGTGGGATCGTTCTTGCAGCCGTGGACAATGGCGTTGGCCAGGGCTTCGCGCAGGGCCGTCTCGATCTCGAACTCCTTGCCCGCTGCACACTCCAGCCCGCGCGACATCTCCATGATGCCTTCCACCACCGGACTGATGGCGGTGGGATCGGCGTTAAGCGTGACCTCAATGCGTATCATCAGCTTGGAGCGGTCGAACTCTACGATAGGAAGGCCGGACGGCATGGCATGTCCCCACGTGAGACTTGTGGCTTACTTTTACAGAAAAGCCTTGGCGGGTCAAGCGAGAAAGGCTAGCGGTCCGCTTTTCGCCGTTCGCTTTTCGCTTTTCGCCAGAGTGGTGAATAGCTAATCGGAGAAACAAATCCACGCTGGCAACGCTGCACGTACTCCAAGGGCCAAGGGCAAAGAGCTATCTACAAAGAAGGAATGGCGGTGTTTCATGAGGATTCGTCGCCAGGAAACTACGGCATTTACTGTGCAGTAATACGTGGCCGGCAGTAGCGAGAAATAGCGGAGTGTCCCTTTTCGAAATACCAGCCAAGAATGTCCGACTTAGGTGGCATTCGAGCCTTTAATAAGCGGTTGCAACCAACATGGAACAACTTTTTACGTGGCGTGGTTGTTTGTTGTTGACTTAGGTTACAAATGTTAAGTATGTTGAGCCGTACCAAGAGCAGCAAAACCTGAGTTGATCCTCCTGCCCTCCGTTTTCCCAATTGGGGTTTCAACCCACTTCAAGTCGCTTGAGGTGCATAGGTTCGTTCAACCCTGAACTCATTTGATGTTCGTTACGCCTGATAGCGTGCTCCGTTCGTCAGCGGATAGGCTTGCGAAGGTGCTGACGCTCTTACGTTCCCGACACACGGCCAAGTCAGGCCTTTGAGTTCGCAACCTTCCCGAAGTCCCGTGATGCCGAACCGCGGTGGGATCTGTAGGGAGCTAAACCGTAAACCCCAGTTGACGATAAAGGAGACGCAAATGAAGAGAGGTTATTGGCTAGTGCTTGCCGCCGTGGTAATCCTGGCGATGGCGATCAGTGGCTTTGCTCAGTCCGATGACATGGCGGTGAAAGGCAGGGTCGTGATTCCACCCAGCAGCCTTGGCGTGGTTGGCAGGGTGAGCACACCGCTGGTGGTTATCATTCCCGACACCGGAGCGGGTGCTCCGCCGGCGGGTGCGGAGAACCCTGGTTCCCTCGCCTGCATTTACGGCATAACGCCGCCAACCAGCGGATGTCCCTTGACGGGTTCTCCCGTTGCCACCGGTGGGTCGAAGGCCATCGCCGTGGTCGACTACGGCCACAACAGCACGCTGCAAGCCGACTTCAATGCTTTCAATACACAGTACGGCTTGCCGGCCCAGACTCTGCAATTTATCTGCCCCCCAAGCTGCTCTCCGTGTCCGAGCAGTGACGGCAGCGGATGGGACCTGGAAACCGCGCTGGACGTGGAGTATGAACACTCCATGGCGCCCAACGCGCAGATTTACGTAGCGCAGTTTTGCAGTGACCCGATAGGCGACGGGACGGAAACCATGGCGGCAGCAGCGGTTGCGGCCTCGCCTTACGACGGCGGTGAAGTCTCCAACAGCTGGACCTACAACGGCGGCGAAGGCTGGTGTGGTTCCGGCAACTGCGAACTCAGTTATGACATGTACTTCACGACGCCCACGGTTGTCTACTTCGGTTCGGCTGGCGACTCGGGCCTGGGCCCGGCGTATCCCAGCATTTCGCCGAACGTGGTCTCTGCCGGTGGCACTCGCGTCCGGCGTAACAGTGGGCTTTTCACTGGTGAAGAAGATTGCTGGAACGGCAGCGGCGGCGGTATCAGCCAATACGAGCCTCTTCCCAATTGGCAGCTCATCATCGGCAATAAAACGGGACCGCACCGCGGCTCGCCGGATTGGGCCTCGGATGCAAGCACCTCGAGCCCAGTCGCAATCTACAGCACCACCGGATGCGGCGGCTGGTGTGCAGTCGGTGGAACCAGCGTGTCCTCGCCGACCTTGGCCGGCATCACCAATGCGGCCGGCGGCTTCGCCAATCACACAGCTTCTGAAATGCAGAAGACTTACAACTATTACAAGAATCCCGGAATCTACCACAAGATTTTCTACGACGTGACCGTGGGCAGCAATGGCTCGCCCGCCGGGCCTGGCTGGGACCAGTGCACCGGTCTCGGCACTCCGAGACAGCCGCTTGGCGGTGGATTCTGATCTACACTGATTGAAAGTCCGTTGTTTTGCGAAGCCCCGCCAAACCGGCGGGGCTTTTTTTCGCCAACGAAGGATGAACCGATTTCACCACTGAGGCGCGGAGAGCACGGAGAAAATTCGTAGCGGAAGACCGAAAAGAAATTTAAGCCCGATTGCCTCTTCTCACAGAGTTCTGATTGTCTCCGTGCTCTCCGTGTCTTCCGTGGTGAAAGTACGTTTTATTCGAGGTACTCAGGATCGCGCTTCCAGCCGGTGATCATGGAGTAGAAGTTGTTCCAGCCGTGCAGCGCGACCATGATGAGGTGGCCGGGAATGAAGGCCACAAATCCGCACATCGCGATAAAGTGCCAGACGCGCGCCAGCCGGAAGCCGCCCAGCATCCACGTCAGCCACCAGAACTGCACTGGCTTGTACATCACCAGGCCGCTCAGGAATGAAACTGCGCCGAAGAAAATTGTCGATGTGTAGGCGAGCTTCTGAAGCGGGTTGTAGGCGGCTTCGACCGGCGGCTTCTTGCCGAACAGGAAGTAATGCCGCACCATCGGCCACACCCCTTTTACGTCGCGCGGCATAAACAGCACCTGGCGCCAATGGCCAGTCGCGATCTGATAGATCACATACATCAGACCGCTGCCGACGAAGATCCACATGAAGGTGAAGTGCCACTGAATCGCGCCCGCGAGCCATCCACCGAGCGTGATTCCGGGCGGCGGGACCCAGAAGTTCTGCTGCGGAATCTTCGGCCCGAAGCTGGGAAAAGCGCGGAAGATGCGCAGCCCGCTGGTGATGAGCACGAACACGGCAACTGCATTCAGCCAGTGGGCGATGCGAACCAGCAGCGGATGCTCGTAGGCCACGATTATCGTGTCCGGCTTCTTGGTGCGCTCAACTATGGTCTCACTCGCTGCCAAGGGTCAGAGTCCTCCGTACCAGTCGTAGCCCTGATCTTCCCAGTAGCCGCGTTTGCCGCTCTTGAGCACGTTGGTCACGCGAATGGTGGTGAGATACTTGGCCTGCTTGTAGCCGAGCTTGGTGGGCATTTGCAGGCGCAGCGGCGCGCCGTGCCCGCGGTCCAACGGCTGGCCGTACATCTCGTAGCAGAAGAGCGTCTGCGGATGCAGCATCGTCGCCATGTCGATGGATTCGTAGTATTCGTCGGCGCACTCGGCTTCCAGATAGCGCGCCGTGAGGTCGGCGCCAAGCCAGCGCAGCAAATCGGAGCCGCGAGTGCCGCCAAAGTTGCCGACGACGTCCCAACCCTCGACGCAGACGTGCCGCGTGTTCTGTACAACCTTGGGCAACGCCTGGATCTGCTGAAGCTTGTACTCGCCGGGCCGGTTGACCAGGCCTTCGACCGTCAACGTCCAACGGCCGAGATCGACTTCAGGATCGACGACGTCATAGTAGTTGTAAGGGAATTTGTCCAAGGGCGCGACTTGGCTGTCGCTGTAGGTTGGCTCCAGCCGATGACGTCCGAACAGCCTGGCGGAAGCCCAGTCGCTGAGAGCGAGACCATCCATCAACAACGGCTCCTGCAACTTGGGAATGGCGAACGCGCCGATGACGATGATAGGGGCCAGCTTCAGCAGTTCGCGGCGATTGATGCGCCCAGCGCTCGCGCGAGGTCAGGTCTCGAACTTCTTCGCCTGCGGGACCGGAGCGGGCAGCAGCGTAGGCAGTGGGCTTTTCCTGCTCTGGCTCTTCCACGCGCGGAATCTCGCTGGCGGCCTCCACAGGCTTCGGCGCTTCTTCACCCTCCGATTCGGCAGCGCTTTCCTTCGGCTGCGCTTGCTCGGGTCGATCCTCTGCGCGCTGTTGTTCGTCTGGCAATCTTGTGTCTCAAGACCTCTTAAGAGATCAGATCACCCGATGAGCGGGAAAGTTACAAGAGAGTGCAAACGCTGCGTCTGCCGTTGACTTCCTAACTTGAAGGGGCGCGCCTTTAGATGGGAAGTCTAGAAGGCAAAACGATCGCATCAGTCGCGTGGGTTGTATCGGGGCACAACTTCACAATTTACTGCAAAACTGTAGGCAGCTTTGTGTCAGGGCACGACTTCAGTCGTGCCGCAGCGCCCGCTAAAATGGCCGGCTTTACAGGTTGCTGAAAAACTCTTTTTTAGGTCATTTCGAACAAAAAAACCGTCGCAAGTTATTGAATCTTCATTCGTCGAAATGCCCGAAATTACTAAGTTGGTTCCTTTTTCAGCAAACTGTTTAGCCGCTGGGGGACTTCGTTTTCTATGACTCCTCAGGGGCTGAAGCCCTTATCTTAAACTGTGACTTCGTTCGGCACGACTGAAGTCGTGCCCTGTTACAAAGCGCTTCGACCGCCGACTTTTTTCAGCGGCCTGCAAGATCGTTCCATGACACAAGGCGATTCCTCGGAACGAGGGAACACGCTGCTGAAAAACTCAAAAGCAGATCCCTCGTCGGCCCAAAGGCCTCCGCGTGATGACAAATTCAATACTTGTGACGCCCTCTGATCGGGCAACTCTACTGCGATAGCCTCTGCTTCGAGATGGGCGCGCCTTGTCCCTGCTGGCTCTGCATCGATTCCCCTGGGCGCAGAAGCGAGGGATGCGTTGTAGTGGTTGCGTCTGTCGTCTGCTGTTGATCGGAACTTACGGCGGAGGAGGTCGCAGCGCTGGAAGCACCCGTTCCGGCTGGGTCGCTTGCACCGGCGGCAGATTGCGGCGCGCCAGCGGAGTCAGAAGCCGCTGGCCTCGGATTCGTTGTCGCCGGCGAACCTTCCCCCGCAACTCCGCCTCCGGACTGGGAGGCATCAGCCACTTTGGCCGGCGGCGCAGTGTCGAAAATTACGCGTTCATCGGTCAATGTCTGCAACTCCTCATGGTGAGGAGCGGCGAAAAACCAGGTCAGCAAATATCCGCGCCGCTGGGTGATCGCCATGGCGATCGACAAGCGCCGCGAAAGTGCGTCGTTCGCCACTTGAAAACCAACCGTGCCCTGCATCATCAGGAAAATGCTGCCGTCGGCGTTGAAGACTTTTCCGTCGCGCATATCGTCGATGATGGGGTGGGTCAAGCCGAACTGCAGCAGAAAATTCTTTGCGGCCTGCTGGTCGTTGGTGCTGTCCGGAAACTTCATCCGCGGGAAACACGCCAGCGATATCGCGGAAACCGTGACCTCGCCAAACTCGTCATAGGAGATCAAGCCGTCAGCTGCCGGGCGCTTGGCCCAGACGGAGAAAAGGGTCCGGCTGCAAGCGTCCATCAACCGGCGTTCGGTGCGGCCGATGCGAGGCCGCCCGAAATTTTCCTTGGCGCGGGCGCGCTCGACGGCCGGTTGCACCGCTCCTTCGGCCTCCAGCGTCCAGCCTTGCGGAATGCGGTAGCTGAAGCCAATCGTCGGATTCTCGTAGAAATCGCCGTTGATCTTGCCGGGATCGATACGCTGGGCAGGCGGATCGGATTCCAACGATTCCAGCTGATGGGAAGAGACGGTAGGTCCATCGTAGGGCTGCGCCCCGGCTTCCACATACTGATGCAAATTCGCCGGCGCGAAAAATACCACGTGCTCGAAGGACGACTCCAGTTGCTTCAACGTCCGGTCGTCGTGGGCCGCCAGAAATACTCGCAGGATGTAATCGCCCGAGGTGGTTGCCAGCAGGAAATGCTGTTCGATGCCGCGGCGCGTCTCGAACAAATAAAATTCGTGACCCGCAAAGCTGGCCTTGGACAATCCGCGCAGCTCTTCCACGCCGCGATACAGTTCCTGGTCCAGCGCGTAGCGCAACAGCGTCTTCGCATCCTGGGTCTTGCCGCCGGCAGTCGGAATTGCGCAGATGGAAATCTCGGCATCCGCCGGAGGCGGGCCGGCAAGCTCCAGCAGTGGAATGCTTCCGTCGCGAGCGGCTGGCTGCGGGATCGGTTGCAAGCGCAGGTCTTGCGGAAGGTTCAGGCTAAAGTCGAAATACTGGCTGACGTAACGCTCGGCCGACAGGTAAGCCTGTTCGGGATAGCTGGACTGGGAAGTTGCAACGGCAGGCGCGGCAGAAGGCGATGTCTGCGCGGCCAGCGGGATCGTGCCGCTGAGCCCAAGGCACAAGAACGCGCTAAGTAATTTGGCTGGGATATGCATTGCTCAAGCGCCAGCTGCTGCTTCCTACTATTGTAATGGAATACGGGTTCGTCGCGATGGGCGTAGCACGCCTTCAAGGTCCGGTGAAAAGTCGCTTTTGGAGTGCTTTGTAACAGGACACGACTTCACGGGCCGTTGAAAAAGTAAAAAGCAGCTCCCTCGTCGGCCTGAAGGCCTCCTCGTGATGACAAAATCAAAGAACTTGCGACGGCGCAGCTAAAGCTGCGCCCCTTCAAGGCACATCGATCCGACTTCTTCAGCATCTGCTCAGGCGTGCCTCGCTTGCTACGTCTTTGGTGGGAACGCGCAAGCACCTGTCTACGCGCCTCAGGTACAATTTATAGTTCGCTGGGCCCTGCGGGCCGCCGATCAGTAGCGCGTTGCGGCCGCTCTTCGACCTTTGCTCAAGGAGTACGCTTCTGAACGCTGTCCTCAGCCTGCTCGCTTGCGCACTGGTGGAACCTCACGGGTTTCGCCATTACATGAAGGCCCATTTTCTCGATCCCACCTTCAAGGGCCTGTATCAAGCCAACGCCTTCGACATGCTGTTGCTCATCCCCTATTTCATTGTCCTGGTTCTGCTGGCGATTTACGGGATGCATCGCTACCAGCTTGTCTATCTCTACTATAAGCATCGCAAGAACAAGGTCACCGAGCCCGAATCGCACTTCGCGGAGTTGCCGCGCGTCACCATCCAGCTGCCCATCTTCAACGAGGAATACGTGGTCGATCGCCTGGTGGACTGCGTCTGCAAAATCGAATATCCGCGCGACCGGCTGCAGATCCAGGTGCTAGACGACTCAACCGACGAGACCGTCGAAGTGGCTCGCAGCGTGGTCGAGCGCTACGCCGCAATGGGACACGACATCACTCATCACCATCGCACCAATCGCGAAGGCTACAAGGCGGGCGCGCTCGACGCCGGCCTGAAGACCGCGACCGGCGAGTTCGTCGCCATCTTCGACGCCGACTTCATGCCTCAGCCCGAATGGCTGATGCAGGTGATTCATCACTTCGCCAATCCCGACGATCGGCATGGTGCAAACTCGCTGGACGCACTTGAACCGCGGCTATTCGTTTCTCACCGAAGTGGAAGCCATTCTGCTCGACGGCCACTTCGTGCTGGAACATGGAGGCCGTTCGCGCGCCGGCGTCTTCTTCAACTTCAACGGTACCGCGGGAATGTGGCGCCGCAAGGCCATTGACGATGCTGGCGGTTGGGAGCACGACACGCTCACCGAAGACACCGACCTCAGCTACCGCTCGCAATTAGCGGGTTGGAAGTTCCGCTACCTGCAAGACGTTGAATGTCCGGCTGAGCTGCCCATCGAGATGACCGCCTTCAAGACGCAGCAGGCACGCTGGGCGAAAGGCTTGATTCAGTGCTCCAAGAAAGATCTGCCGAAGGTGCTGCGGGCCAACGTCGCGCGCCGCGAGAAGATTGAAGCCTGGTATCACCTCACCGCCAACATCAGCTATCCGCTGATGATTGTGCTCTCCACGCTTCTGCTTCCCGCGATGGTCATCCGCTTCTATCAGGGATGGTTTCAGATGCTTTACATCGACATCCCGCTGTTTCTGGCTTCGACGTTTTCCATCTCCAGCTTCTATCTCGTCTCGCAGAAGGAACTGTTTCCCAAAACCTGGTATCGCACCTTCCTCTTTCTGCCGGCGCTGATGGCGCTCGGCATCGGCCTGACCCTGACCAACAGCAAAGCCGTGATCGAAGCGCTGGTCGGACATAAGACGGCGTTTGCGCGTACGCCGAAGTATCGTGTCGTCAGCAAAGAAGACAAAGGTGTCGCTGCCAAGAAGTATCGCAAGCGTCTCGGCTGGATTCCGTATCTTGAATTGCTGGTCGGCACCTATTTCGCCATGACGGTCTGGTACGCCATCGCGAACGAGAACTTCATCACCGTGCCATTCTTGGTGCTCTTCGTCTTCGGATATTGGTACACCGGATTGATGTCGCTGTTGCAGGGCCGCTTCGACAGCCTGGTCCGCGAACGCGCCGAAGAACGCAGCCCCAAACCCTTTCCCGTCGGAGTGTGAAGGCCAGTTGTCAGTTGTCGGTTGTCAGTTGTCGGTTGTCAGTTGTCGGTGGTCAGTTGTCATTCGTGAGTTGTCGGTTGTAAGTAAACATCAACCTTCCTTCTGATTCGATCTCAGGACCGTCAGCCCGAAGGGCGACACAACCGTAGCCCAGGACGTGAGTTCTGGGTGAGATGGGATTTATCGCGAGGAGTCCGGCAGGACGGCACCTGCTTTGTGTCGTCCCCGAAGGGACTCGGTGATCTGTTTCGAATTTCCCCCAGCACTCACGTGCTGGGCTATGATTGTGCCGCCCTCGCGGGCTGTTCTTAGGCGGGTAGGCCAGCCTGTTTGTCAGGATCGCGCCATTCCTGCCAGCCCGTTGGCTCATCCAAAACCGGTGTAAGATTCCTCCTACATAGCAAACTATCCCTTACCCGCTGGCCTTACGGGGTGATCTTCCAGACGACACCCTGTAGAAATGTGCCGCCACGTAACGTAGTGCCATACAGGTTGCCCGCCGGGTCAAATAGCACGTAACTGTAGGGAAACTGCCCGTCGTTGCCGCCGGTGAAGTCGTAGAGCGAGCTGTAGGTCCAACTGTTGCCTGAAGGTGACAGCTCGAAAACGTTACCAGCGCTATTTGCTCCATCGCACACCGTCGTCCCGTAGAGATTCCCTCCGTTCAGGGTGAGCGAGGCCCACGGCCCACAATTGGCGCCGCCGGTAAAGCTGTAAAGCAGGCTATAGGTCCAACCGCCGCCGGAGGGAGACAACTCGAAAGCCGTACCGCCGCCACCTGTGCCGCCCACATTGGTAGCGCCGTAGAGGTTGCCGGACGCATCGAAGATCAGTCCGGCCGTGGGATAGCTTCCGTCGCTGCCGCCTGTGAAACTGTAGAGGACCTGCTCCGTCCAGCCGCTTCCCGAGGGCGACAGTTCATAAACCGCGCCGTTCCCGGATGCGCCGCCCGCCGTCGTCGTGCCATAGAGATTGCCGGCGTTGTCGAAGATAACTCCGCTATAAGGGGTAGCTCCATCGGGGCTGCCTGCGAAGGCGTAAATAGCCTGCTCAGTCCAGTTCGCACCCGAACCCACCATTTCGTAAACCACACCGTTGCCGCTGCCCCCAAGCGAGGTGGTGCCGTACATGTTACCCGCCTGGTCGAAAATCAGAGCGCCATAGTTAGGCGTACCTCCATCAGCGCCTCCCGAGAAGACATTGATTACGTTTGCGTTCCACAGGCAGGGTATGCCGAAACACACAACCGTTGATGGAGGGCTGACGTTAAGAGCATAGCCATGGTGATAGAAGGACAGGTTATTCGGGCTGGTGGTATAGAAAGTGCCATTCGGGCCGAAAACCGCAGGGGCGTCTAGAGCCCCGTCAACCAGGGTGAGGTCGCTGAAGGTGTAGCCTGATCCGCTGTGCCGCAACGCATAGACTTGGCCCCAATTGATGCCCTGGTTGCCGGCATGTGTCGTGCCGAAGAGGTCTCCTTTCGCATTTATCGTCAGACCGGAATACGGTTGTCCCCCGTCCAGTCCGCCGCCGAAGGTGTAAATCAATTGGAAGCTTTGCGCGTGCGCTGCGCCGGTTGTGACAACTGTCAACCCAAACACGATTGTCACCGCCAATGCAGCAGTCGTCGCGCCCACTCTTAGCCCGGACGTCAAGCTCCGAAGTTGTCTAAGGTCCAGCATGAAAACCCTCCCTGAAATGTTTAACGAGAACTCTTGTGTTAGTTGCCGGCTGGCGCGCAGTGTATCGCGAAAGCTCCGCCTTGCCCGATGGAACCAGGCAGACAGTGCAGTCTCGGGAGCCTCCGGTCTGACCCGGAGCTTCCTCCCTGATCGCGAAAATAGCACCATCGTACACCTCTCTCGCCTGTTCGCGGACGTTGTAAACGATTTTTCATCGGGAACGCTCCCTACGGCCTGCCGATTCTCGGCGTGCTGGCCGCCGGACGATGACTAGGCCGTAAACTCGCGACCCAACCGGTGCCGCATCGCTAAGAACGAGCTGTCGCACTCGGTAACTGCTCCGCCTTCTGTTATCCTAAGTATCTGTGGTAATCAAAGTTTTCTTCACGGTCCTGGTGCTCTGCACTGTGGCCGTGGTCGCCGTCATTCTGGCGATACATTTCCGCGTCAAGCGGCACCTTCAGCAGCCCGCAACCAATCCTTCAACTGAGGTTGTGGCGCCCGAGGAGCCCATCGCGGCCCAAGTTCATCTGGGAAACGGTGGCGACGCCGTCGAAGAGAAGCGCCCTTAGCAGTTTTGTCCTGATATTGGGAGACTGAGAATGTCCAAAGCACTTCATATCGATTCGCAGGTCGCCGAGCAGTCGCTTCGCCTCGTCAAGCAAACCGCCATCGTGATTTGCGCCAGCGCGGTCATTGCCGTATGCGCGCGTCTCACGCTGCCTCTGCCTTTCACTCCAGTGCCGCTCACGTTGGCCAACTTCGGAGTGCTGCTGGTGGGACTTTCCCTCGGCAGCCGGCGCGGCTTTGCCGCCGCCGCGCTTTACCTGTCCTGGGGAGCGATGGGACTACCGGTCTTCGCTTCGTCAGGCCCTGGCAGTTTCGCCCAGATGATGGGTCCGACCGGCGGATATTTGTGGGCCTATCCGGTGATCGCGTTTTTGGCGGGCTGGATTGCCGAGCACGGGCAACCGAGCTTCCTCCGCAATTTGACGGGCGCGGTCGTCGCCGAAATCGTTCTTTTTGCCGCCGGTATCGGTTGGCTTGCGGTCATAACTCATAGCTGGCGGCAGGCCGCATTCTTTGGACTTTATCCGTTCTTCTTTGCTGAAGTGTCGAAGGTCATGGTCGCCGCGGCGGCTGCGCTGCGCTTGCGTCGAAGCTTGTAACCACTACTTCATTTGCCCTGACTTTCCGCAACCTGTAATCTTGGACTTCAGGCATCGCCTGAGCGATTGCACTCTTATGACCCATAGTTCTGGAAAAGGCCCTCGCGAAATCAAAGTCGCGCACAGCCCCGACTCGGATGACGCGTTCATGTTCTATGGCATGGCCACCAGCAAGATTCGCGTTCCCGACGTAAAGTTCACTCACAGTCTTTGCGATATCGAGACGCTTAATCGCAAGGCCCTCGACGGCTTTTACGACATCACGGCCATTTCGTTTCACGCCTATCCTTACATTCAGGACAAGTACGCGATTATGCCCACCGGCGGCAGCGTGGGCGAAGGCTATGGCCCCATGATCGTCGCCGCGCGCAATATTCCCCTCGACGAACTCAAGCAGCTAAAGATCGCTGTGCCGGGAACCATGACCACGGCGTACCTCGCGCTCAAGCTGTTTGCGCCCGACATCGCCACGGAAGTTGTGCCCTTCGACCAGATCGTTCCCAAAGTGCTGGAGGGTAAGTATGAAGCAGGGCTCATCATTCACGAAGGACAGCTGACCTTCAACAAGTCGGGGCTGCACAAGATTGTGGACATGGGCAAGTGGTGGCGCGATCAGACCGGCCTGCCGCTGCCTCTCGGCGGCAATGCCATCCGTCGCGATCTGGGCCCGGATCTGATGGCTTCCTGCTGCACCGCCTTGCGCGACAGCATTCGCTACGCCCTCGACAACCGTGACGAGGCGCTGCAGTATGCCATGCAGTTCGCTCGCGATCTTGAGCTCCAGATGGTGGACAAGTTCGTCGGCATGTACGTGAACGAGCGCACTTTGGACTACGGCAAGGATGGCCGCGAAGCTATAACGAAATTGCTGGAAATGGGCTACAGCGCCGGCATCATCCCACACAAGCCTGCGGTCGACTTTGTCGGCGAAGGCGCAGCGATCCCAGCCAACTAGAGCGGAGTGAAGGGGACGGCCTTTAGCGTCTGCGCGAGAACCGTGCCGTCCCTAACGGGACTCAGAGAATTTTTCCACTCTACCCAGCACTCCACCTGAGGCTCCGTGCTGGGCTAGATTATTTCGCGCCTACAGCGCTCGATTTTCGAGCCTCGCGTTCCACCGCAATCAACCGAGTCGAGTTCTCACCCAGACACTTAAGGCCGTCCGACGCGAACTCTCTTGCGTGTCCGAACCGGCTTTCGGCCGGGCGGCCCTCGTTTCGCTCCGGGTTCACTCTGGATTAATCTTGTCCTGCTAACCTATCCCTCATGACCTTGCAGGAATTTCGCGACTCCCTGGTTCGCGACGAGCCGCCCCGCGAACTCAACTTCGCTCTTGCCGGCCTATGGTGGGATGCCAAGGGCGACTGGAATCGCGCTCACGACGCCGCCCAGCAGGACGAAGGCCCCGCCGGCGCATGGGTCCATGCCTACCTGCATCGCAAGGAAGGCGACTCATCCAATGCGAGCTATTGGTACAAGCGCGCCGACAAAATTCCGCCGCAGAGCTCCCTCGAACTGGAGTGGCTCGACATCACCGAGTCGCTGCTAAGCTAGACCCCTATTTTTGTCGTCACGAGGAGGGCTTCAGGCATTCTTGTCATCACGAGGAGGCCTTCAGGCCGACGAGGGATCTGCTTTTCGACTCCCGTCCTTTACACGAATTTTCATCTACTGCCTTCGCCTCGCGTGTTAAAATTTCTTTCCCACCCCGGTTTCTCCCTGAGTCACATAAATGGCGCCCAGCTTCAGGTATCGGTACGTCGATTTCGGAACCGTATTCACTGGCGATCCTCGCCTCAGAGGCGCCGCGGACGAATCTCCGGCGACGTTATTTGCTAATGAACTGGCGGTCGACGTGGGGGGCACCTGCTGGGGAAGCAACGAACCGCTAGCCATCATCGATCATCATTTCTCCGGCGAGGGCCAGTTTCCTTCGGCCTCAGCCGCTGTTCTCCATAAGGCCCAACTCATACGCGACAGATTTGCGAAGCAGGAATCCGACATTCTATGGCTGGTCACACACAAGTCTCCCGACTTCGATGCTTTCTGCTCGACATATCTGGCGCGCTGGATCATCGCGTCTCCCGTCGCAATAGTTGATTGGCAGGCCTACGGTTTGAATCCCGATGGCTGGCTCGACGTGCCGCAGGCAACGAAGATCGACTGGTTCAAGCCCGATCTCAGCCATGTCCCGCACGAACATCGCTGGCCTTTACTGCTCGCGAGTTTGGCCTCGGCGCTGGACAGCCGTCGCCGCATTAGTTGTCCACGACAACGCGCGCTGCACTCCATTCTCGACGCTGCGCTGAAGCGTGGTCGCGACTACCTGAGTGAGATCAGCGACGCCACCGAGTTCTTCGACGAGGTCAGGGCATCGATCCTGCAAAAACATCTGAACCCCATTCTCGATTCCGTGCTGGAAGGCAATGCCGTCTTCGCTCCTGAGCTAGCCATGCTGGACCGCGAATCCGACGCTTACGAGCGCGACATCCACCGGGCCCGCAAGTCCATCGTCTACTTGCCCCAGTCGGAGGCGCCTTCGCCGAATTTCTTCAAAAGCCCAAAGCAGGCTGCTCAGATGCAAGACCAGGGCACGTCGCAGGAGATGAACGCTGAGGACCTTCTGCTGGCCGACACCTTCCGCATCCCCACCAGCGCCATTTACCTTCGCGATCCCGAGTCTCTCTTGTTTCAGGAATGGGCCCGGCTCGATCTGGAGAATTCTTCGCTCGGCTTGGGTTTTGAGTTCACCGCAATCGCCATTTCAAACGGTCGCACTGGGTCAAGCCTCAACCATACCGACTACGTTTTCTCCATTGATCCCGAGGGCGCGAATGGGCGGCATCTCTACACCGTATGGTCGCGCCTGCAGACCAAAGAAGTCGAGGCGTTGCGAACACACGAGCTGCAGTCGGATGCGCCTGTAGCTTTCTATGTGGCACGAGGAGTCGACAAGCAAGTCGCCACAGACACGCTTCTTGCCGATCCCTGGTTCGGCGGACCCAACAGCTCCGGGACCGAGGTCCACACGCCCAACCACGGCACCGTGATCGGGCCGCCCGGCGCGCGCAGCGACTTGCGCGACGATGTCATCGTCGAAGAAGTTCGCACCGAGCTTGAGAACCCCGTCTATTCCGCGGAATCGCTGGTCGCCGGACCGCAAGTGACGATTGTCGATTTCTCCGCCTCGAAGGATTCTCCGGACGATGCCTCGCGAAAGTTCGATCTCAACGCTCCGCTGCAAATCCCCCCGCTGCAAGAAGGCTACTTTCGTTTTGCTTCAGTCCGTCTGCGCCTCGACGTCCCAATCGCTTCGGGGGATCCGCTTGTACGGCGGAGTAGTCTGGCCGAACAAATCGGCGAGACGCTCTGGCAGGTGCTCTATCCCGAGCAGCCGGGCTCAAAGCCGGCTGACTTCACTGAGCGTCATCTAGTTGTGGGCCCGGACAGCGTCGGCGTTTGGGGGGATGGAGGCATCGCAATAGCGCAAAAATGCTTCTCCGGCCCTCCGGCGGAGGGCAAGTCGGAGGCGCTTGGCGTTGATTTCTCCGCCATCGTATTTTTTGTTCGCGATATGGGCCAGTTAGCATCCGATGCGTCGATCCTCAGCGACTCGTCCGAAGCTCCGACTCGTACCGCTCGGCGATCCGCAGAGAAAGATACTACCGGTTCCATGGAGGCGATCGTCTCCCGCGGCGAGGAATTGACTCGCCGCGCCGCTTTCATCCAGCGCTACCTCACTTTGCCGGATCGCGATCTCCTTCGCCGCTTCGCCAATGGCATCGGCGTTGACCAGCTTGTCGCGACCTTGCACGACGTAAACCAAACTACTGCGGAACAGCTTCGCCGTCGCCAACTAGCTGAGCAGACACGACTCATCGAAGAGCGGGCCGGGATCATCGCGAAGCTCCGAGGCAGGTTGGAGTGGCTGGAAGTCTTCATCGTGGGATTCCTGGCCATCGAAATCATCGAGGCAATCGCGCGCCACGCTAACCTCGGAAACACGCTGGAAGATGCCTTGCTCTTGCTGGGCGGCCCGATAATCCTTGGCCTGACGGCATTGATCCTGAGGCCCTGGAAGCGCAAGGCCGAAGCCGCGGACGGCTCGAATGGCCTATCTATGACTATCCTGATTGCCGTAATCCTGGCTTGTGTTGTCGCCTGGCTGGCCGGCTTGCTCCACATTTTCGCGAAATAAACTTTTCCCGCTGTTCTTCCTCGCTTTTTCCATCCCCGAACCAACACCTGCTCGCCGCCCGCCATCCTACAGCCAGACTCAAATAAACTCTGGAGGCAGTAATGGCATTGTTCTCAATGAAGCTGGAAAACCTGCAACAACTCTTCGTCAAAGAACTGCGCGATCTTTACGACGCAGAAACCCAGATCACGGATGCGCTCCCCAAAATGATCGACGCAGCCAACCATCCTGCGCTGAAGCACGCATTGCAAGAGCACCTCAGCGTCACCAACCAGCAGATTACCCGCCTGGATCGCATCTTCCAGCAGTTGGGTGAGAAGCCGACCGGGGAAACCTGCAAAGGCATGAAAGGCGTGCTCAAAGAGGGCGACGAAATCGTCTCCGCGGGCGGCGATCCCAGCACCGTAGACGCCGGAATCATCAGCGCTGCACAGCGCGTCGAACATTACGAGATGGCAGGCTACGGGACCGTCCGCACTTACGCCAAGTTGCTGGGCCAGCAGCAGATGGCGAGCCTGCTGCAGCAAACCCTGGACGAAGAGGCGGAAGCCGACAAGAAATTGTCGGAAATCGCCAACACCGTCAACGTGGAAGCAAAAGCCGCGTAGCGATAGCAAATGACTGCTTTTTTCGGCCCGCGAGCTTGCATCTTCGCGGGCCTTTTCTCCACTTTTAAGAGGCACAATCTTAGTTGCGCCGGCCAGGCACCCTTCAGTTTTGTCATCACAAAGGGATATGCTTCTTCAGGCGAACAGTCGCTGGGCTGCCAATCTGCACAGCCCCCTGTGCAGTTTGCGATTTCTCCCCTCTCGCCTCTTATGCGCTCCCTCATTCCCTGATAAAATCATTAAAATCCACTCCCCGGAGATGCAATGCAGGCAATCCTTGCGCTGGAAGATGGCAGGATCTTCCGCGGCAAAGGCTACGGAGCTAAAGGTGAATGTTACGGGGAAGTTGTTTTTAACACCTCTATCACCGGATACCAGGAAATTTTCACCGACCCCTCCTACGCCGGCCAGATCGTAGTCCTCACCAATCCTGAAATCGGCAATTACGGCACCAACTCCGACGACAACGAATCCACGCGTCCCTACATCGAGGGCCTGATCGTGCGCGAGTTCTCGCGGGTCAGCTCCAACTGGCGCTCGCAGGAGGTCGCGGAAGAGTATCTGGAGCGCTACAAGGTTCCCGTGCTCGCCGAAATCGACACGCGCGCGCTGGTGCGCCATCTGCGTGACCACGGCGTCATGCGCGGCGTTATCTCCATGCTTGAGACCGACACCGATAAGTTGATCGCGAAGGCACGCTCGATTCCGAAGATGGATGGCACTGACCTCGCCAAGGAAGTCACCACGCGCAGCGTGTATCAGTGGGACGAAGGCGTGCGCTCTCATGAGCCCACAGAAGTTGTCGGCGTGAAAGATGCGCCGCCGAAACACCACGTCGTCGCCTACGACTACGGCATCAAGCACAACATCCTGCGCCGACTGGTGGGCGAGTGTTGCAGCGTAACGGTCGTTCCGGCGACCACCACCGCGGAAGATGTACTCGCGCTCAAGCCCGATGGAGTTTTTCTGTCCAACGGCCCGGGCGATCCTGAGCCCGTGACCTACGCGCAGGAGAGCATTCGCCGGATGATGGGCCGCGTGCCCAATCTTCGGCATCTGCCTCGGCCATCAACTGGTCGGCCTCGCCCTCGGCGGCAAAACCTACAAGCTGAAGTTTGGACATCACGGCGGCAACCACCCAGTAAAGCAGATGTCGAGCGGCAAAATCGAGATCACCGCACACAATCACAACTTCGCCGTCGATCCCGATTCGCTGAAGCAGAGCGAGGTCGAATTGACGCACATCGACCTGAACGACAACACGCTGGAGGGCCTGCGCCACCGGTCGCTGCCGCTGTTCAGCGTGCAGTACCACCCCGAAGCCTCACCCGGCCCGCACGATTCGCACTACCTGTTCAAGGACTTTGTGAAGATGATGGAGGAGTGGAAGAAGTGACTCCTCGCGCAGCTAGCGTCGGTGGTATGGCTAAGGCGGTTGATGGAATTTTTGAGGAATTCCTGCCTCCGGAGTTGCCTTCCTTTGACGACATTCAAACGGCGATTCCACGACTTGCGAAAGATGAGCAAGTGGTCGCTGCGATCGCAAGAGCTGTCAGACGGATACCCACGACACACAGACTATTGCTTAGTGATGCTCGTGAAATGGAATTTCAGGATGCCAGCATCCAACTGGTTCTTACGTCTCCCCCCTGACTGGACATTGAAGGAATATCGAAAGACGGTTGGTCAGATGGGGCACATTGCAGATTACGACGAGTTCATCGACCAGTTGGACCGAGTGTGGAAGAGATGCTATCGCGCATTGGTCCCGGGCGGAAGACTGATTTGTGTCGTTGGCGATGTCTGCCTCTCCCGCAGAAAGAACGACGGTCGACACACCGTCGTCCCTCTGCATGCCTCAATTCAGGAGGGCTGCCGGAGGATTGGTTTTGACAACCTGGCTCACAGTGGATGCCGCAACCGGCAAATCGGAAAACACGGGGATGGTTGAACTAAGAGAATGGAAGATACAAATGACGGAGTCCAATCGGAATTGTCATCACGAGCGCAGCGAGGGATCTGCTGTTAGCCGGGAGTGGAGAAAAGCAGATGCCTCGCTGCGCTCGTCATGACAATCCTTCTAAGAGCAGGCAAGCCATGAATCGCGAATGGCGCTTCTGGGTGTATATCATTGCCAGTCGGTCGCGACACATTTACACGGGTGTTACCAACGACATCGAGCGCCGAATAGCAGGAACATAAGCGAGGGGAAATCGAAGGTGTTCACGCAACGTTACAGAATCAATCGGCTTGGTCTATAGCGAACGGTTTCGCTATATCGGGAATGAAATCGCGCGGGAGAAGGAAATCAAGAGCTGGGATCGCGCGAAGCGCGTTGCGCTGATCGAGAGTGCGAATCCGACTTGGGAGGATCTGTCACTGGAGTGGGGAAAGCCTGTGGAACTTCTGCATCCTTCCTGCGCCGGCGGAAAGCAGATCCCTCGCTTCGCTCGTGATGACAATTTCGAGAGTGCGCACAGCTCGGCGGAGGCCGGGCATTCTAACGCAAGTCTGGTGACGAAGACCTAATCCATGCCACGCCGCAACGACATCGCGAAAGTGCTCATCATCGGCTCGGGGCCTATCGTCATTGGCCAGTCGGCCGAGTTCGACTACTCGGGCGCGCAGGCCTGCAAGGCGCTCAAGTCGGAAGGCTACGAAGTAGTCCTCGCCAACTCCAATCCGGCCACCATCATGACCGATCCGGAGATGGCCGACCGCACCTATATCGAGCCGCTCACCCGCACTTACCTCGAAGAAATCATCCGCGTTGAAGCCGAGATGCTGGCCGCCAACAAAACCCCTGGCGTCTTTGCTCTGCTGCCGACCGTTGGCGGGCAAACCGCGTTGAACCTCGCGGTCGAGCTGGCCGACGGCGGCGTGCTTGAAAAGTACAACGTGCAACTCATCGGCGCGCAGCTTGGCGCGATCAAGAAGGCCGAAGACCGCCTGCTCTTCAAAGACGCGATGACCGCCATCGGCCTCGACGTGCCGAAATCCTCGTTAGTCAACAACCTGAAGGACGGCATCGACTTCAGCAGCAAGATCGGCTTCCCCGTCATTCTGCGGCCGTCCTTCACCCTGGGGGGCACCGGCGGCGGCATCGCCTATAACCGCGACGAGCTGCTGGAACTGCTGGCCCGCGGCCTCGATCTCTCGCCCGTTCACGAAGTGCTGCTGGAAGAATCCGTGCTTGGCTGGAAAGAATACGAGTTGGAGCTGATGCGCGATCTGGCCGACAACGTCATCGTCATCTGCTCCATCGAAAACTTCGACCCAATGGGGACGCACACCGGCGACTCCATCACGGTTGCGCCCGCGCAGACGCTCACCGACCGCGAATATCAGGCCATGCGCGATGCCGCCATCGCCGTGATCCGCGAGATCGGCGTCGAGACCGGCGGGTCGAACATTCAGTTCGCCGTCGATCCGCACAACGGGCGCATGGTTGTCATCGAGATGAACCCGCGCGTCTCGCGCTCGTCCGCGCTGGCGTCGAAGGCAACCGGCTTCCCCATCGCGAAGATCGCGGCCAAACTTGCCGTCGGCTACACCCTCGACGAGATCACCAACGACATCACGCGCAAGACGCCCGCCTGCTTCGAGCCGACGCTCGACTACGTGGTCGTCAAGATTCCCAAGTGGCAGTTCGAGAAATTCCCCGGCGCCGACGAGTCGCTCGGCCCGCAGATGAAGTCGGTCGGCGAAGTCATGGCCATCGGCCGCACCTTCAAGCAGGCGCTGCTGAAAGCCGTGAGGTCGCTCGAGACCGGCAAGCGCGTCGACGCCGATGAGATCGAACCGCGCATCTTAACTAAACGGTTAGTTACACCGCACCCCGAGCGGCTACAGTACATTCGCTACGCGTTATCGCAGGACATGAGCGTCCGCGAGATCGCGCAGATGACCAACATCGATCCCTGGTTCCTGCACCAGCTCAAAGAGATTTCCGATGTGCAGTCCAAGCTGGGCACCGAGCCCATCGACGCCGAGCGCCTGCGCGAGATCAAGCGCATGGGCTTCTCCGATGCGCGCCTGGGTGAAGCGCTGAACATGAAGAACGGCCGCGCCGCTGCCGAGAAGATCCGCCAGCTCCGCAAGGAACACAACGTTCGCCCGGTCTTCAAACGCGTCGACACCTGCGCCGCCGAGTTCGAAAGCTACACGCCCTACCTCTACTCGACCTACGAGGAAGAGGACGAGGCCGCGCCGACCGATCGCAAGAAAGTCATCATTCTGGGCAGCGGCCCGAATCGCATCGGCCAGGGCATCGAGTTCGACTACTGCTGCTGTCACGCGGCTTTTGCGCTGCGCGAAGACGGTTACGAGACGATCATGATCAATTGCAATCCTGAGACCGTCTCCACCGACTACGACACCAGCGACCGTCTCTACTTCGAGCCGCTCACCTACGAAGACGTGATGGCTGTCTACGAGCACGAGGCGTCAGGCGGCGCGCCCGTGGGCGTCATCGTGCAATTCGGCGGGCAGACGCCGCTCAACCTGGCGCTGCCGCTCAAAGCCGCGGGCGTGCCCATCATTGGCACCTCGCCGGAAAACATCGATCTCGCCGAAGACCGCCGTCGCTTCGGCAAGCTGCTGGAAGAGCTTTCGATTCCGCAGCCGCGCGGCGCAACCGCCGCCACCGTGGAAGAAGCCGTGGCCAACGCCAACCGCATCTCGTATCCCGTGCTGGTTCGGCCCTCGTACGTGCTCGGCGGACGCGCCATGGTCCTCGCCTACGATGACGACTCGCTCATTCAGTACATGAAAGAAGCCGTCGAGTATTCGCAGGAGCGCCCGGTACTGATCGATCACTTCCTTGAGTCGGCAACCGAGATCGATGTCGATGCCATCTCTGACGGCGAGGACGTCGTCATCGGCGGCATCATGCAGCACATCGAAGAAGCCGGCATCCACTCCGGTGACTCGTCCTGCGTGCTGCCCGCGGTCGATATCCCCAAGCACCTGCTCAACACCATTCGCCAATACACGTTCCAGCTTGCCCGCGCGCTCAAAGTCATCGGCCTGATGAACGTGCAATACGCTATCCAGCGCAACCGCGTCTACGTTATCGAGGTCAATCCGCGCGCCTCGCGCACCGTGCCCTACGTCTCCAAGGCGACAGGCATACCACTGGCGAAGATTGCCGCGCGCCTCATGACTGGCCGCAAGCTGCGCGAGTTTCTGCCGGAAAACATCGAGCGCCAGAGCGACCTCGACACCGGCAACTTTTATTTCGTGAAATCGCCTGTCTTCCCGTGGGGAAAGTTTCCCGGCGTCGATACCGTCCTCGGACCAGAGATGAAATCCACCGGCGAGGTGATGGGCGTGGCCGACAACTTCGGCGAAGCCTTCGCCAAAGCGCAAACTGCCGCTGGACAGACGCTGCCGACGACGGGCACGGTCTTCATGAGCGGCAACGACCGCGACAAGCCCTTCATGCCGGAGCTGGCGCGGCGTTTCGTGGAACTCGGCTTCAGCATCGTCGCCACGCACGGCACGGCGCGCGTCCTGGAACACGCAGGCCTGCGTGTCGAGCGCGTCTACAAAGTGAAAGAGGGCCGGCCGAACGTCGTCGACCTGATCAAAGGCGAGCGCATTCAGCTCATCATCAACACTCCGCACGGGGTCGAGCCCTGGTTCGACGAGAAGGCCATCCGCCGCGCCGCCGTGATGGCGCGCATCCCGACGATCACGACGCTGTCCGCTGCTAAGGCAGCCTGTGACGGCATCGCTGCATTGCAGCGCGGCGAAGCGAAAGTCTACGCGCTACAGCAACTGCACGCCGAGCGACTGGCCGCGGCGAAGTAGTGATTTGACGAGGCAAACCATGACCTTCCCGAACCGAATCGTCCTCAGCAGAAAGGGATTCGATTCGAAGTATGGAGGGGTCCCTAGCCCGATTATTGACGGAAAGCCAATAATGCTGCCGATCCCGGAAGATGCGGCCCACCCGGAAGTCACGTTGCGCTATGACCAGATTCCATCGCCGATCCCGGAATACTCCACGTATGGCGAGATTCTCGGTGCTATCAAGGGTCGTAAGAACTTAGGAAGCGGCAGGGTGCACCTTGATCCCGATATCTCAGCTTCTCATCATCCCAACACGCCGCAATGGAAGCCAATGTTTGGGCAGTGTGATGCGGCCCAGGGTCATCTTGAAAGGTATGTCACGGAAGGGGACATTTTTCTTTTTTTCGGTTGGTTTCGCAATGTGGAGCGGACCCGCGACGGCAGCCTGCGCTACATCGGGGATCACATGCACCTCATTCACGGGTGGTTGCAGATCGAGCGGTTGTTACACCCGAAAGAGCAGGCTCCGCCCTATGAGCCGTGTGAGCATCCTCACTTTAGGGCGCCAGCAAGGAATAAGAATATTGTGTATGTTGGCGCGGACAGGCTCTCATTCTGTAACCTGCCCGGCGCGGGGCGCTTTAGCAAATATCGCGAAACTCTGCGGCTAACGGCTCCCGGTGAACGCAATCAACGAAGTCGTTGGCGACTCCCATCCTTTTTCTGCGACGACGCTCACAGCCGATTGACATATCATCGGGATAGGGAATGGAGCAGTGAGCCGCCGTTTGCGTATGTGCGGTCCGCCCCGATAGGACAAGAATTCGTCTTTGACCCGAGCGAATGTTCTATCGAGGCCCATCGATGGCTTACCGAGCTCTTGTCGTGCGCTGGTAGCGACGGCTAAATGTGAGCGTGAAGTGGAACGATGAAGCAAGTTTCAATTTCCGAATTTAGAGCAACTGCTTCTTGCTCCTGCGGCAGGTGGCCACGACGGGAGAGTCGATTCGCGTGACCCGCTTCGGAGAGCCTGTTGCTGACGTGGTGCCGGCTGCCGAGGTCAGGAAGGATCGCGACGCTTGGATCGGCTCTGGCAAAGGCACGGCGACCATCCTGGGCGACATCAGTGCCCAAGCCGACGACTCGAAAGAGTGGGACGCCCTGCGCGATTGAAAAACCGGCTCGAATGAAGAGCCGGCTCGGATGCATGCAAATTAGACCTTGGACTCGAAGCGTGCGTGAATCCGCCCTACTTCGCGGCGACGGCCTTCACTCGCTTGCTGAGGCGGGACTTGTAGCGGCTGGCAGTGTTCTTGTGCAGAACGCCCTTCTGCACGCCCTTGTCCACCACGGAAACGGTGGCGCGATAGGCGCTCTGGGCAGCTTCCTTGTCGCCCTTGGCAATGGCCTCTTTCAGGGAACGCAGCGCTCCGCGCAGGCGCGACTTGTTGGCGCGGTTGGTGGTTGTCTTGGTCTCGGTTTGACGCACACGCTTGAGCGCGGAAAAATGGTCTGCCATACTTTGCTGTAATCCTTGCTGAGGAATCTCGACGTGAGCCGGATACTTGATCTTACCGGAAGCAGGCGTCCAGCGGCAAGTCAACGGGCGTTTTGGTAATGGGTAAGTCTGAAATTAAACGACTTATCGGCACGGCTGAACGGGCTTCTGAAAAACTCAAAAGCAGATCCCTCGTCGGCCTAAAGGCCTCCTCGGGATGACCAATTCAAAGGAGTTGTGACGGCGCACCTGAAGGTGCGCCCTTCAAGCTCCTTCCGTCGTGCGGCAAATTAACGTTCGCCAAATTCTTCCCGATAACACCAATAACGGACCTTGCCCGGTGAGGGTCAGACCCGCAGGTCAATGCTGGCAGGAAGGAAATTGCGTCGTGAGTCAACTTTATGATCTGCGCTTGCGGATTGAGGAGAAGATCAAGAGCTCCGGCCTCGATCCCATGGAGACGAAAGGCAAGATCGGACTGCGCTCCGGCAAACTTCTGGCGCTGATCTCTCCCACCACTCCCGACGATCCCCAGGCGATTGCCAAACTCAAGCTTGCAGCCAGAGAGATTCTGAACTTGAACTTGTAAGAGGTGTTGGCATGAAATGGAACTCGATTCGGACCAAGGTGCTGGCAGCTTTGCTGGCCTGTCTCGTAATCGGCGTAGGCGGCATTCTGGCCATGATGCGCTACGGGTTCCAGCGCAACTCGCAGGCCCTGGCGGCCGAGTCGGTCATGAGTGCGCAAAAGCTGTTCACCATCCTGCAAGCCCGCGAAGTCAGCAAAATGACCGCGGTCAGCGACACCCTCGTCGCGAATCCCCAGATTCGCGATGCCCTGGCCAGCAAAGACCGTGCCCGCTTGCTTGAGCTGACTGCCCCTCTGTATGCGCAGCTGAAAGCCCAGGGCATAACCAACTGGATGTTTCACACCCCGGAGCCGGACATGCGGGTCCTGCTCCGCCTGCACAACCCGGCAAAATTCGGCGATCAGCTGAATCGCTTCATGGACAAAGAAGTCATGCGCACCCATGCCATTGTGGTCGGAAACGAATTGGCCAAGGCGGGATTTGCCTTGCGCATTCTCCGCCCGGTTTACGGCGTGAACGGCACGATCATCGGCTATGTGGAGTTTGGCGAAGAGTTTGGGCAGTTCATTCATGCCATGCAACAGCAAACCGGCAGCGACTACGGACTGCTGCTTAGCAAGAGCTTCCTGAACCGGGAGATGTGGGTCGAATCGAATGCGGTTTGGAAGCGTCGCGACAATTGGGACGACAACCCCGGCTTCGTCGTCGCCGACAGAACTACCGCTTCCGATGCCATCATCCGGTTCCAGGGCGACTTATCTTCGATTGCCGGTCAGGGGCAGGTACTGGAACGCTATGAAGAGGCCAACTCGGTTTTCGTGCGAGGCATTTTTCCCATCCGTGACGCATCCGGCAAAACCGTGGGCGCGATGTTCGTCGTTCGGAACATCTCTGCGTTTTACCTGGCCATGCAACACACGCAGAAAGTGCTGGTGTTAATGACCGTCGCGGCCCTGACCCTGGGCATGCTGATGGTGCAGATGCTGCTGAACCGCCTGGTTTTTCGCCGTCTCCAGCACATCATCCGTATCGCTACCCGGGTGGTTGGGGGAGATTATGAATCGGAAATCCAGGTCACCTCCCACGATGAAGTCGGCGAACTCGAGTTGCTGTTCGAGCAGTTTCGCTCCGTCTTTGTTACCCTGCTGACCGGCGTTTCCGGCTTGCAGCTCTCCCAAGATTCTGAAGATGCTGTCGAACACAAATCCGTGTCGTGTGTCTGAGGCATTGGGATCAATCTCAGAGATTGGGCTGACGAGTCGTTTGTCGCGGACCTCCAACGTCCCCGTCTTGAACTTCTATCCACAACTTCCTGCTAGCGTGGATGAGGCGAAAAAGGCCTGCCCATCCGAGCGCTCCTTTTGCCGTGCCCTGTCATCTAAAATAGCGGAAGGAAAATTTGACACAGGGTTCAAGAAACGTACCTCAATCAACACGGAATGGCGCTTTAGCAGCATTGACTCTGTCCCGATTCGGGATTACTCTAGCGGCCAATGAGAGTTGTTTCTGGCTTGGACGAACTTCCGGCCGCAATCCCTTCCGTCGTTGCATCATGCTGTCGCGCATCTCAATGTCAGACCGAAGCTGGGCTCGTGGTCAATCAATCAACCTGTCCGCGCAACAACCGCGCGCATGGGTCTCTTCCTCACCCTTGGAGGCTGTCTTCCGACCCTGAATAAAAGATGAAGAAGAACATTGAAATAAGCCCGAATATCGCAACCCTATTTGGCACCCGTGACGAAAACCTGCGCCTGCTGGAAAATGGTTTGAATGTCACCATTAACCTGCGCGCCGAATCCGTCGAAATCACAGGTGCTGCTACGGACGTTGGCCGAGCCGAGCAGGTCTTTGCCGACTACGAACACCTATTGCGCAACGGCCATAACTTCGTCAACGGCGACCTCGGTGCCATGATTCGCGTGTTGACCTCCGACTCCACTGCCACGCTGCGCGGTCTGGCTGAGGCGGGCAAGCAACGTTCGTTCGGCAAACGCACGGTGCAGCCCAAGAGCATCAACCAGCGCCGCTACCTGGAAGCCATCGAGAAGCATGATATGGTCTTCGGCATTGGCCCGGCAGGAACCGGCAAGACCTACCTCGCTGTTGCCATGGCCATTTCGGCGCTGCTGTCGAAGCGCGTGAACCGCATCGTCCTGGCGCGCCCGGCGGTGGAAGCCGGCGAGCGCCTCGGCTTTCTGCCGGGAACGCTGCAGGAGAAGGTCGATCCCTACCTTCGCCCGCTGTACGACGCACTCTACGACATGCTGGAACCCGACAAAGTTGATCGCTATCTGGAGAAGGGTGTCATCGAGATCGCGCCCATTGCCTTCATGCGCGGACGCACCCTGAATGACGCCTTCGTCATTCTGGATGAGGCGCAAAACACGACCTCCGAGCAGATGAAGATGTTCGTTACCCGGCTGGGATTCAACTCCAAGGCAGCCATCACCGGCGACGTCACCCAGATTGACTTGCCCAACGCGAACCGTAGTGGATTGGTTGAGGCGGTGGAGATTCTGGGCAAGGTTGAGGGCATTCACTTCTGCTACTTCGACGAAGGCGATGTGGTACGCCATCACCTGGTGCAGCGCATCATTCGCGCCTATGAGGACCACAAGGGCCGCAACGAGCAACTCTCGCTTTCCCTCGAACTCAAGAACGGCAACGGTTACGCGACGGCGCGCAGCGCCGACGGCCGTGTGTACACCACAAGCATCGAGACCGAAGTTCCTCTGGTGGAACCGCTTCCTGCCCAGGCGTCTCCGCCGTCACCCAATCGCGTTTCCGAGTAGAAAATTTGGTACCATAGTGTGGGAGGGCTCTCTTGCCCTCCCATTTGTTTAATACGAAAGTGGTTATCCTGGAGCACGACGAAGAGGGTATTCGCGAACGTAGCTTGACGCTGTTCGCGACAAAAGCACGGCGCGCCATGAAATTGCGCGGCGAAGTGAATATTCGCGTCACCTCAAGCCGCGAGATGCGGGAGCTCAATCGGCGCTTTCGCAAGAAGAACACGCCTACGGACGTTCTTTCTTTTCCTTCAAGCATTCCCCAGCTGGCCGGCGATATTGCGATCTCGGCCGAAATTGCGGCCGCCAACGCTGCCGGACTCGGACACTCTACCGAAACCGAACTGAAGGTCCTGATCCTGCACGGACTTCTGCACCTCGCGGGGTACGATCACGAGACCGATGACGGCGAGATGGGAACGCGAGAAGCCAAATTGCGTGAGGCACTCAAACTGCCGGTAGGACTCATCGAGAGGGCTCACAACGACGTTAAGAAGCCTTTGGCGACATCGTCGCGTAAGTCCGTCGCAAGAGCAGGACGCCGGAGATGAGCCTTCCGTTAGCCATCCTGCTGCTGGTGCTGATGGGGTTACTCACCCTGGTTTCCTACGTGGACCGGCTCCATGCCGAGATGGGCAAGTTCCTGGCGCGCGAGTTCCAGGAAAACATCGAAGCCTACGAGGAACGCGTCGAGCCCCGCCTGCACGTCAGCCGCGAACGCGCCGCGCTTTCCATGGACGTGTTGACGCAACTCTGCACGGCCAGCATCGGCGTGCTCATCGGCTACGTGCTGTTCATGGAGAAGCGCTGGGTAGTACTGGATCTGGTGCAGGCTGCCGTCAGTCTGATCTTCATCATCGTCATCTTCCATCGCTTGCTCCCCTATCTGCTTTTCGTACGCACCCGGGGAGAATGGCTCGCGAAGTGGGCGCCCGTGCTGCGAGGCCTCATTTATCTCGCATTGCCGGCGACCCTGATTCTCGGCTTTGGACTTTCGGTCGCGTCATTGAGCAAGGAGCACGCCGAACAACAGCCCGAGCATCCTTCGGAAGCCGTGGACGCGCTGATCGAGGCTGGTCAGGAAGAGGGAATCCTGGAGGAAAGTGATCGCGACCTTATCCAGTCGGTGGTGGAGTTCGGAGACAAGACGGTGCGCGAGGTGATGACGCCGCGGCCGGAGATCGTCGCCGTTCCGGTCACAACCACCGTCGAAAAATTTACCGAGCTGCTGAAGAAATATCCCTACTCGCGCATTCCGGTGTATGAAGGCGACATCGACCATATCAAGGGAGTGGTCTTCGCCAAGGACGTGTTGCAGGTTGCGGATGTCGAGGCGCACACCCGGACCGTCGGCGACCTGATGAAACACGAAGTGTACTTCGTTCCTGAGACCAAGCTGGGGAGCGAGTTGCTACGCGAAATGCAGCGCGACAACATCCGTTTGGCGATTGTCATCGACGAGTACGGCGGCGTCGGCGGATTGGTGACGATTGAAGATCTGGTGGAGGAGATTGTCGGCGAAATCCGCGACGAGCATGAGAAGTCGGAGGTCGTGAAAGAGAGCGACACATCGTATATTTTCAACGGAAATACCGACGTTGATCTGCTGGATAAGCTGCTGGGCATCCGACCCGAAGAGAAGGAGGCGACGACCATCGCCGGTTTGGTCAGCGAGCTTGCCGGACACATCCCCAAAGCCGGCGAGGTGTTCGAACGGAATGGCCTGCGCTTCGAGGTGCTGGAGTCCACCGAGCGCCGCGTCGACCGCGTCCGCGTCAGCCTGCAACCCAGACAGGTGGGAGCTTAATGGCATTCCGTTCCGGCTTCGTCTCCATCATCGGACGTCCCAACGCAGGCAAGTCCACGCTGCTGAACGCGCTGGTTGGCGAGAAGCTGGCCATCGTCACGCGCAAACCGCAAACCACGCGCAATCGCATCCAGGGAATCATCAACGTTGAACGCAAAAAACCCACCCAAGCAAAAGAAGCTTGGGTGGGGCACCCACGCCCGGCAGGACAGATCGTACTGGTCGACACCCCCGGCATTCACAAGCCCATCAACTCGCTCAGCCGCCGCATGATGAAAGAAGTCTATGACGCGCTGGAGGGTTGCGATCTGCTATTGCTCATTGTGGATGCCACCGCGAAGTTCGGGACGGGCGACGAGTTTGCCCTCGACATCGTCAAGAAAAGCGGACAGCCCTGCCTGCTGCTGCTGAACAAGATTGACGCGCTGGACAAACAGAAGCTGCTGCCGCTGATCGCGGAGTACAAATCGCTGCACGAGTTTGCCGAAGTCATTCCAATCTCGGCGCTCAAGCGCGACGGGCTCGATATGCTGCTGGATACGGTGGTGAGGGCGCTGCCCGAAGGCCCGCGATACTTTCCCAAAGATCAGCTCACCGACCAACCCGAGCGCTTCCTGGTGGCGGAGCTGATTCGCGAGCAGGTGCTGCTGACCACCGAGCAGGAAGTTCCCTACTCGACGACCGTGCTGATCGAGCAGTACGAGGAGAGCGCAAGGCTCACCCGTGTCGCGGCAGTGATCTTCTGCGAGCGCGAGGGCCAGAAGGCAATCCTGATCGGCAAACAGGGAGCCACGCTGAAAAAGATCGGCACGGCCGCGCGATTACAGATTGAAAAGCTGCTGAACACCAAAGTGTTTCTGGAGCTGTTCGTGAAGGTGCAGGCTGGCTGGCGCGATTCGAGGCAATTCGTCGAGGAAACCGACTGGCGCAAGAATCTGGGATGACTGCTGATCGGGGAACTGTAGGGAGAAACGGCCGGCTGCATCGGCGGGCAATTACCCGCGCTCATCGCCGCCTTGAGTCGCGGACTCGAAGGCTTCCGGCTGCAGTTTGCCATTTCGCTTCAGCAGGATTTCCACCTTGCCTTCGGCTTCTTCCAGCTCTTTCCGGCAGGAGCCGGAGAGTTTCATGCCTTCGTCAAAGAGTTCCAACGCGCGGTCGAGCGAGACCTCGCCCTTTTCGAGTTCTGCGACGATCTTCTCCAGCCGTTCCAGACACTCTTCAAACTTAGGCAAGCTGTAACTCCCCACGCGATTGTAGTTCAAATCGTGACCGCCAGAGGCGAAATTTGCCGGCCTGTGTAGGCCGCCACAAAAGCGTTTCTGGTTTGTGTCAGGGCACGACTTTGCAGGCTCCTGAAAAAGTCGACTTGTAAGTCATGTGCCGCCGGCTAAAGCCGGCTCGGGAAGAATAATAAAAGGCTTATCGGCACGACTGAAGTCGTGCCCTGTTACAAAGCGCTCAATGCGGACCTTTCTTGGCAGCCCGTGAAGTCGTGCCCTGTTACAAAGCGTTCAATGCGGAGCTTTTTTGGCAGCCCGTGAAGTCGTGCCCTGTTACAAAGCGTTCAATGCGGACCTTTTTTGGCAGCCCGTGAAGTCGTGCCCTGTTACAAAGCGTTCAATGCGGACCTTTCTTGGCAGCCCGTGAAGTCGTGCCCTGTTACAAAGCGTTCAATGCGGAGCTTTCTTGGCAGCCCGTGAAGTCGCGCCCTGTTACAAAGCGTTCAATGCGGGCTTTTTTGGCAGCCCGTGAAGTCGTGCCCTGTTACAAAGCGTTCAATGCGGGCTTTTTCGGCAGCCCGTGAAGTCGCGCCCTGTTACAAAGCGTTCAATGCGGAGCTTTTTTGGCAGCCCGTGAAGTCGTGCCCTGTTACAAAGCGCTCAATGCGGACCTTTTTTGGCAGCCCGTGAAGTCGTGCCCTGTTACAAAGCGTTCAATGCGGGCTTTTTTGGCAGCCCGTGAAAGTCGCGCCCTGTTACGAAGCACTCCAAAAGCGGACTCTTTCAGCAGCCCGCGAAGTCGCGCCCTGTTACAAAGCACTCTTGTGAGATAGGTTTCTAATTCCGCGATTGCTACACCGCAGCCCGCCGGCTTGTCCCTCCGGAACCCAGCGCTTCCAGCACATCCACGGCGCAGGAGTATCGCCCAAACGGAGCGCTGATCTGCGCGCCCTGCACCATGTCCTTGACGGCGAAGAGCATGTCGCGGGCGATGGCCACGCCCTCGGCGCGGGCGGCATCAGCGGTGTTCGCCTTCGCCATGCGAGCGAAGATCTCCTCGGGAATCGAGACTCCCAATTCGTTTTTCATGAACTCGGCATTGCGGGTGCTTGTGAGCGGCCAGATGCCCGCCACCACCGGCACACGGCAATGCTCGATCCTGCGCATAAACTGCTCGATCAGGCGAATATCGAAGACCGGCTGCGTGACGGCGAGTTCTGCGCCCGCTTCCACCTTGTATTCGAAGCGGCGAATCTCCTCGTCAAGATTGGTGCTGCCGGGATTCGCGCCCACCGCGATCACAAAGGCAGTCGAGTTCCCCGTGGGATTGCCGCCGATATCGAGACCGCGATTCAGGTTGTGAACGATGTTGACCAGGCCGATGGAATCGACGTCGAAGACGGCGGTGGCGTCGGGATAGTCGCCCATCTTGGGCGGATCGCCGGTAATACAGATCAGATTGCGGATGCCGACGGCGCTGGCGCCCAGCAGGTCTGACTGGATGCCCAGCACATTACGATCGCGACAGGTGTAATGCAGGATGGGCTCGATCCCCACCTGCTGTTTCACCAGCAGGCAGAGCGCCTGATTGCTCATGCGGGCCGAGGCGCGAGGACTGTCGGGAATGTTGATGGCGTCCACGCCCACCGACTTCAGGAATTTCGCGCCTTCCAGCTCGCGCTTGGCGTCGATACCGCGCGGCGGAACGATCTCCACCATGGTCACAAATTCGCCGTTCGCGATCTTGCGGCCTACGGCCGAGCGCTCTTGCAGCGGCGGCGGTTCCACCGGCTTTGCTTCCGTGGTCCTGGTGACCTTGTACGACGTTGCCCGCGCTGCACCCACCTTCAGAAACAGCTTCATGGTGTGGATGTGCTCCGGCGTAGTGCCGCAGCAACCGCCAATCAGGCGCACGCCAACGTTGACCAGGGGCTCCATGAAGTTCGCCATGTACTCCGGCGAGCACAGATAGATGTTGCGGCCCTCGACGGAGCGCGGAATGCCGGCATTGGGCTGAGCGGAGAGCGGTGCGGTGGTAACCGCGCGCACGCGCTCCAGCGCCTCCAGCATGGCGACTGGGCCCACACTACAGTTACAACCGATGACGTCGGCTCCCCAAGCTTCCAGCTGTTGGCCGTAGTGCTCAGGACTGGAACCGTCCAGGCAAATTCCATCCTCCTGGATGGTGACCTGCGCCACGATGGGCAGTTGCGGATTCACATCACGGGCAGCCAGCATTGCCTGATGCAGTTCCTCCAGATAGCCAAACGTCTCCAGAATCAACAAGTCGACGCCCTCTTCGTTAAGGGCAGCGATCTGCTGGCGGAAGGCATCACGCGCCTCGGCGAGGGACATTTTTCCCAGCGGTTCAATGCGCACGCCCAGCGGGCCGACTGCGCCTGCGACCAGGCCATCGAAGCTCTTGGCTGCCTCGCGGGCCAGCCGCGCGCCCTGGCGGTTGATCTCCACCAGCTTGTCTACACATCCGTGCTTGGCCAGGCGAAACGAATTGGCGCCAAAGGTGTTTGTTTCTATGACCTCGGCCCCCGCCTTCAGGTAGTCCTGATGGATCCCGCGGATCAGATCTGGGGCTGACAGGTTCAGTTCGTCGTAGCAGCGGTTGATGAAGATACCCTTGGCGTAGAGCAGGGTACCCATGGCGCCATCGCATAAGACAGCGCCTTTCTGCAACCGGGAAAGGAATCCTGATGACATGGTTTCTCGAAAATGTCGGAGCGGAAAGCTTGTTGAAACTTTATCGCAAAATGCAGGAAAGCGCTATCCGGGCGCAGCCAGAGTTCAGACCGGGCTCTGTTATAATCCAACCGTCCAAAGCTGCTCATGTCGAATCATAATGTGTTAGCAGGCAAGCGCTTAAAGCGGATTGCCGCCTTAGTTCCCGTGTTGTTAACCGTCCTCGTGATCGCGGCGTGCGGCGGTAGCGGCGTTCCCACCACACCCACCGGCGTCCAGAATGCCGCCTACATCAGCAACAATTACACTGGAAATCTGCAAATCGTTAACACGCAGAACGATACGACTGCCTATACCGCGCAAACTACGAACTCGGCCGGACAGGTTGTGCCCGGATCGCCAGTTACCATTACCGTCGCTGCCACCGGGGTTACTTTCGAAGTGCTGAGCCCCAACAAGGCTATGACGCTGGTCTACAATCCCAGCAGCTTTACGTTGTGGACGGTGACGAATTCGACGGCCATGTCGTCATTCCCATTGCCGTTGGCTGGCCCGACTTCGATGGCGGTATTTTCGCCCGACAGCAGCACGGTATACGCTCCGGTACCGACCGCACCGGTGACGGGCGCTCGCAACGGACTGGTGCAGGCATGGAACGCATCAGCCGGCACGATTGCCGCCAATTATGCGGTGGCGGGCGCCAGTTCCCTGGCGGTCAGTCCTAGTGGACAGTACCTGCTTGTGTTCTCCAATAACTCCGATTCCCTTACCATCGTTGACACCATGGCCAGCCCCGTAACCTATGTGAGTATTCCTGGGTTCGCCAGGCCGGTCAATGCATTCTTTGCCGCTGACAGCAATACCGCGTATGTCATAAATTGCGGCCAGGAATGCGGTTCGACGGTAGCGGCATCCGTGGCCCAGTTCAATATTCCTTCGCAGACAATTGTGGCCACCGTGCCGGTAGGCGGCGCAAGCGTCGGTTTGCTGAATGGTACGACTCTCTATGTTGCCGGAAGTCCTGTGCCTCCCGGGACGACTTCCACGTTTGACGCTGTCGACATCACTACCATGACCCGCCTGACCGCCAACCCGGTACCTATTTCCGACGGCTTTCACACTACGATGGCACTGGCGCAAAACAACAAGCTTTACATCGGCGCCAGCTCGTGCAGCAATACGACCGCGGGCTGTCTCTCCGTGGTGAACGTTAGCACCAACGCGGCCGATCCCCCCTTGCCGCCGCGAGGCAACATCACCGCCCTGCTGGCAATCAAAGGCCGCAATGTGATGTACACGATTGAAGGCGGCTATTTGCACATCTACGACACCACCACCGACACTCTGCAGGGAACTCAAATCACCTTTATCGGCGCGCTCTGGGGAATTGTTCAGGTGAATTAGCGCGCGCAGGCTTAAGCGTGCGCGTGTCGTACCGTCCTTGGCGCAGGCTGCGTCGGCGATGATCCGCTTCGGCAAACGTGCCGTGCCCGGGGCACTCGTTTCCTGGGTGGCGACTCACCCCGCCCTGAAGGGCGGGGCTATCAGCATTCGCCTCCTGCGGAGGCTGGGGCGAAACGGGGGCAGACCTTTCACGGACTGCGGAAAAACTCCTTATGGCTTCGGCTGCGGGTTGCGGATATGACTGACGACTAGCCACTATTCACTGACCACTGACTTTTGGTTCCAGCCGCAGATGATGCACCCCAGCGCGCTGGACTGTGTCCTGCAAGAACGGCAACTTAAACGTCCGTCCGTGATAATAGGCGTCCCACTGATCGTTGTAATGGTCGTCAAAGATGTTGCCTGACTCGCCGTTCACGATGTCGAGCGTGGTTCCATCGAGGTCGGAGAAATCCACCGTCAGCCGTTCCGACGGTCCAAAGTGCGGCGCCACCTGCTTGATCGTCTCCTCATCCCCCGAGAGCGGCAGGCTTCCGGTCCCCGCACCCTTCTTCAGAACAGGGAAGTGACTCCAGAAGGGATGCTGGATGTCCACCCGATGAACCTTTCCCCACTTCCACAACGAGAGCGCTCGAGTCGCGCTCGAGTCATCGACAGCCTCTTCGACGGCCCGGGTCAGCAGCTCGTTGTAGCCGGTATAGCCCGGCGGCAGCCAACGCGGCGGTTGATGGTCGAGTACATTCTCCAGCCACACCGAGCTCATGAACCACTTGTAGTCCTTCCACTCTTTACCCAGCCGCGGCTGCAGCAGTAGTTCCTTTAACTTGTCGCGCGAGAAGACAGCAATGGTGGCCGCGGGCGAATCAATGTCCATGGCGCCGTCCCAATTGCGCATCAGGTCCGCCGCCGACTTCGCGCGCGCCGATGCATGGGCCGTGTGATCGACGGCATAGACAAAGCGCTCCGCGCAGAAGCGATCGAAGGGCGAGACAACATCAGTCTGGATGGCCAGCAAATCCGCCGGGGTGAACTTCTTCGGCGCGTTCAGCAGCTTGTAGATTCGTTGCGTGCGGTAGGGCGACATCCATTCGATGCTGAGTTCGTAGGGATATCCGTTTGGTGTGACGCGGCCATTGGCGCTGGCGATGATGCCCGACGGCGGATCGTAGACGCTCGGCAGCTTGTCGTAGGGAACATAGCCGGCCCACTCGTGAGCATCGTCATCGCCCGGCAAGGGCAGCGATCCATCGCCCGCGGCACGCATCGGGATCAGCCCGGTGGCTTGATAGCCGATGTGCCCATCCACGTCAGCGTAAACCACGTTTTGTCCGGGCGCACCGAATTGCGAGAGTGCCGCCTCGAACTCCTGCCAGCTCTGGGCTGAATCAATGGCGAAGAAAGGAATGCGCATCGCCTGCGGATCGTAGATCGTCCACTTCAGGGCGAGCTTGCGCGACTCGCCGGGAATCACGTCGGTGATGATGGGCCCGTGACGAGTAGTCACCACATCGAGCGTGACCTCAGGAGCGCCTTTGACGCGGATGATCTCCTGGCGATGTTCGGGTTTCACCCAGCCCTGTGGCGTCAGATATTCGCCCTGGTCGTTGAACTTCTCGACGTAAAGATCCTCAACATTGGGGCCGAGGTTCGTAAAACCCCACGCGATGCGCCGGTTGTGTCCGACGATAACGTAGGGCACGCCGGGCAGCGTCACGCCTGCTACATCGAAATCGCCGGCCGTCAGATGAGCTTCGTACCAGACGTTGGGGATCTCGAGATCCAAATGCATATCGTTCGACAACAGCGGCTTGCCTGAGGCAGTGTGAGCGCCGGAGATGACCCAGTTGTTGGAGCCGGGACGCAGGTGCTGGTCGAATGCGTAGTGCCGGGAAAGCAGATCCCTCGCTTCGCTCGTGATGACAAAACTTATGAGATTCCGAGGGTTCTGCGGAAAACTACTTTGCCCGCGAGGGACCTGCTTTTCGTCACTCTTCTGCTTGGGCCCTTGCGGCGACTGTTCCTCCTCATCCGGCGTACTCTCCGGCGGAGTCTCCAGCTCGATCGGACTGCTGTCAGCGCCGGGCGAGTGATCGCGCCAAGACGTGTTGACGAACAGATCGGCGGTCAGTTCCGCGCCAAGGTTTGACAGGATCTTCTCCTTCTCCAGTTTGTCCTTGTAGAGGCCGTGATTCAGAAACTGGGTCATCGACAGGCCGACCAGAAGCGAGTCTTCCACCGTCCAGACGTGCGGAGCATAGCCGAGGAAGCGAAATTCCAGCGGCAAGGTCTTGCGATGCTGCTCGATGTAGGCGTTTACACCCGCCGCGTAGGCTTCGAAGCGTGCCCGTTCCTGCGCATCCATGCTGCTGGCCGCGCGCTCGGCAACCTGCCGCAACCCAAGAATGCGCTGCTCGCGGTCGTACTTCAGATATTTCGGCCCGAGAACCACGGCCAGGTCGCCCGAGGCAAAGCGGCGCGTCATGTCCATTTGCCACAGACGATCTTGCGCGGTGACGTATCCCTGGGCAAAGAAAAGGTCGGGCAGGTTGGAGGCGGAGATGTTAGGCACGGCGAGGGCATCGTAAGTAACGATCACGGGAGCCGTCAGCCCAGCGAGCCGCACGCTTCCATCCCGTTGAGGCAGTGCAGCCCGCACCGCCCGATAGAACCAGAAGTCAAAGCCCAGAAACGCCAGCAACAGCAGCACGAGAACGGCGATTACCGCGCGAAAAATGAACCTGGATTTTGGCGGGTGCAAAGGAGAAGCAGTCAGGGCCATGGAAACTATGATTATAGAAGTCAGGGATAGATGAAGAGCGTCTTTCGCCGTCTGATTCCCAAAAATATTCTGACGACAAAAGCATTTCGAATTGTCATCACGAGCGAGACCGGGGCCCCCGCAAATGCCGACTTTGCATTTGCGGGGTGGGGGGCGAGGGATCTGCTTTTGTTTTGCCGGAGTCAAATACCAACCCCGGTGCCGCCGCGTTCACGTTTTCGGCGCTGAAAGTTCCAATATTTTGCCAGCGTTTGCGTGCGACAACTTCCCTGCCCCCACCGGGTTCTTGTAGCTGGTAATCTACGCTTCAAGCAACAATTCTTGTAGCAATCCCGACAGGAGACGCGTGTCTACAGCTTCATTGCAGCGCTGGCTCATTACTGCTGTTTTCTGGTTCCTGGCAATCCCTTCGCTGCCCAGCCAGCAAACAACAAAACCTACGCTAAACGATAAGACACAAAGTCAGCCGACAACGCCCGACCAGCAGGCGCAGACGCCCACTTTTTCCTCCGACGTCAAGGTGGTGAACGTGCTGGCCACGGTGCGCGACAAAAAGGGCCAGATCGTCAGCACCCTCACCAAAGACGACTTCAAGCTGGAGCAGGATGGCCATCCCCAGATCATCCATTACTTCGCCAAGGACACTGACCTGCCGCTTAAGCTCGGCCTGCTGGTGGACACCAGCGGGAGCCAGCGGCGGCTCATCGATAAGGAGCGTATCGCCAGCTACGGATTTCTCAACGACCTGATGCGCGTGGACAAGGACAAAGCCTTCATCATTCACTTCGATTGGGACATCGAACTGCTTCAGGACTTGACTACTTCCCACCAGAAGCTGGAAGCCGCGCTGGAGAAGCTGGACACGCCCCAGTTCAATCAGGCCAGCGGCGGCGGCGGTGGTGGAGGCGGCGGGCATCGCAGCGGCGGAGGTACCACATTGTATGACGCGATTTTCCTGGCCTCCGATGAGCTGATGCGCAAGCAGGAGGGCCGCAAGGCACTAATTCTGCTGACAGACGGAGTCGATATCGGCAGCAGGGTCAGCCTGGACCGTGCCATCGAGACGGCCCAGAAAGCCAACACGCTGGTCTATTCCATTCTGTACGCCGATCCCGATGCTTATGGTCATCCAAGCTTTAGCGGTCCAGGAATGGGACGCCATGGCGGTATGGGCGGTGGTTATCCCGGAGGCGGCGGCTATCCCGGTGGAGGTGGCGGAAGATCTCCGCAGCAGGAACCGCATGACGGAAAGAAAGTCTTGCAGCGCATCTCCAAGGAAACCGGCGGCCGCTTTTTCGAGGTCACCAAGAAGCAACCGATCAACGAAATCTATAGCCAGATTGAAGAGGAGCTGCGCAACCAGTACAACCTGGGCTTCACGCCTGCCAAGGCCGACGCCACGCCGGGATACCATTCGATCACGCTGACTACGACCAACAAAGACCTCATCGTGCAGACGCGGGAGGGATATTACGCCGGAGAGTAGTAAGGCGCTCTACTTCTGCAACGCGGTCAGCTCTTCCAGGACCTGCTGGCTGTGATTGTTAGGATCGACGTCCATGTATTCCTTTGCAATCTTGCCTTGGGGGTCGATCAGGAAGGTGTGCCGCGCGGCAAACTTCGCCAGGCCATAGTTCTTGAGCGAGCCGTACTCCTGGGAAACTTTGTCATCAATGTCAGCCAGCAGCTTGAAGGTCAAGCCTTCTTTGGTGCAGAACTGCTGATGCGACTGGCTGTCCTGCACGCTGACGCCGAGGATGACGGCGTTTTTGGCCTCGTACTTCGGCTGGTCGCGCTGAAAGTTGTGCGCCTCAATGGTGCAGCCGCTGGTCATGTCCTTGGGATAGAAATACAGCACCACCCACTTGCCGCGAAACTGCGAGAGCGTGACCGGCTTGCCTTCCTGCGAGTTGAGGGTGAAGTCGGGCGCAGTGGTACCGACGGCGGGGACAGAGTCAGCTCGCGTGAGGCGAGGCGCGATCAGGGCGACGGCAGCGATAAGAATTACGATTCCAAGAACTTTGCGCATGAAGAGCTTCTCCTAATTATTGCGACCACAATTTGGATGCCAGGTGAGACCGGAGGCATCAAGATTGTAATCGCTGGGTGGCGTGCGTTTGTTCCCATTCCGGGAATGGGAGAGCAGAAAGGCACCTTCGTAATCTTGACAGGAAGAAGAATGGCTGCGGATACTGATGGGTGGGGAGGGTTGCGTCTTCACCCCGGCGCTCCTACTCGTGCCTAATCGGGGGTCGTAGTTGGAAGTTGTAGTTGCCAATCGCCTGACGTCGAAACTCGCGAACTGCCGTTGCGTCCTCCCGTTTTGCCCCTCTAAGTCCTTGCGGCTCAAATTTTTCCATATAAGTCCAACGGGCTCAAATATTTACGGGGAGTTTTCTGTAGTTTCAATAACTTACGAGCGAAAAGGGGGGAGGGGGTACTGTCGCGGCGACAATCCCAGTGCCGAAGGTGAGAGCGGACAGCTCCGAAGTGACAAGCATCACGCTTCCCGCTAGCATTGAAGATTCGGAGTTTAGTGCAGGAGGAAATCATTAATGGCGACGATGGAACAAAAGACACCGAGCGTCCGCACCGGCGCGGGACCGCGCACTTATAAGAACTTTATTGGCGGCGAGTGGGTGGAGAGCCGCACCGGCCACACCTTCGAGAACCTGAATCCCGCCGACACGCGCGAAGTGGTCGGCATCTTCCAGAAGTCCGATCGCGAAGATGTCAACACAGCCATCGAGGCCGCCAAACAGGCGTTCAAGAAGTGGCGGCTGGTGCCCGCGCCGCGTCGCGCCGAGATGTTGTACAAAGCGTCGGAGATCCTGATCGCCCGCAAGGAAGAGTACGCGCAACTGATGACGCGTGAGATGGGCAAGGTCATCAAGGAGACGCGCGGCGATGTGCAGGAGGCCATTGATTGCGGCTACTACACCGCCGGCGAAGGCCGCCGCCTGTTCGGCCCGACGGTGCCGTCGGAGCTGCCCAATAAGTTCGCCATGGCGATCCGCCAGCCGCTGGGCGTCTGCGCCATGATCACGCCGTGGAATTTCCCTATGGCGATTCCGTCGTGGAAGCTCTTCCCTGCCCTGGTCGCCGGCAATACCGCCGTCATCAAGCCGGCGCAGGACACGCCGCTGTCGACGCTGAATTTTGTGCAGGCGCTGACCGATGGCGGCATTCCCGCGGGGGTGGTCAATATCGTTACAGGCTTCGGCGGCGAGGTAGGTACACCGATGGTCGAACATCCCGAGGTGCGTGCGGTTTCGCTTACGGGATCGACGGCAGTAGGCCGCATCGTGGGACAGGAAGCGGCAAAGACTTTCAAGCATTGCTCACTGGAGCTGGGCGGCAAGAATCCGATGATCGTGCTGGACGACGCGAACCTCGAACTCGCGCTGGAAGGCGCACTTTGGGGGGCGTTCGGCACCACCGGACAGCGCTGCACCGCGACCAGCCGCATCATCGTGCAGAAGGGCGTGTACAAGAAGTTCGTCGATGACCTTGTGGCGCGCGCGCAGAAGCTGAAGATTGGCAATGGACTGGACGAGAGCGTGGACATGGGCCCGGCGGTCAACTCGTCGCAGATGGAGACTGACCTGAAGTACATCAAGATCGGCAAGGACGAAGGCGCGAAGATGCTGTGCGGCGGGAATCGGCTGGAGGGCGAGGCGTACAACCACGGCTGGTTCGTTGCGCCGACGGTCTTCGCGGATGTTGATCCCAAGATGCGCATTGCGCAGGAAGAAATCTTCGGGCCGGTGGTGTCGATCATTCCGTGCGATGGGCTGGAGAATGCCATCGAGATTGCAAACGACATCGAGTACGGGCTGTCGTCGTCAATCTACACCAAGGATGTGAACAAGGCGTTCACGGCGATGCGCGATCTGTATGCCGGGATCACCTACATCAACGCGCCAACGATTGGCGCTGAGGTGCATCTGCCCTTCGGCGGCGTGAAGGCCACGGGCAACGGCCACCGCGAGGGCGGTATCGGCGCGATTGATTTCTACACGGAGTGGAAGTCGGTGTACGTGGATTATTCGGATACGTTGCAGAGAGCGCAGATCGACCGGGGAGAATGACTTGGCGGTACGCCTGAAGGCGTGCCCATTCAAAGCAGGAGCGCCCACATGGTCACAAAAGCCGTAGCTGAAGTCATGGCCGCCAGCCGCATGATGAACGTGCGGTACGCCATTCGCGATCTGACCGTCGTCGCCGAGGAAGTGGCGCGCGAAGGCCATCAGATTCTCTACCTCAACATCGGCGACCCCTGTAAGTACGACTTCCACACCCCGCCGCACATGATTGAGGCGGTGCTGAAGGCGATGGTCGACGGCCACAACGGCTACGCGCACTCACTGGGTCTGCCGGAGGCGGTCGAAGCCATCCGCCACGAAGCCGAGCGCAACGGCTTTCGCGACATTCAGAGCATCTTCATCGGTTACGGCAGCGGCGAGGTCATCGACAGTTGCCTGACCGCTCTGCTCAACCCCGGCGACAACGTCCTCACGCCGAGTCCGGAATATCCGCTCTACGGCGCGATCCTGGCCAAGCTCGATTGTCCCGTGAACGCCTACGAGCTTGACGAAGATAATGGATGGCAGCCGGACGTGGAAGACATCGCGCGCAAGATCAACTCCCGCACCCGAGCAATTTTGCTGATCACGCCGAACAATCCAACCGGCGCGGTGTACTCCAGGCGAACGCTGGAGAAGATTCTGGAGCTGGCGCGCGAGCACGGGCTGATGATCTTCGCCGACGAAATTTACGACAAGCTGATCTACGATCCCAAAGAAAAGCACGTCTCTATCGCGACGCTGGCGACGGATGTTCCCGTCGTCACCTTCAATGGATTGTCGAAAGCTTATCTGGTTCCCGGCTGGCGCATCGGATGGGCCATCGCTACCGGGCCGCACGCCGTGCTGCATCCTTACCTGGAAGCCGTACACCGCCTGCTGCGCGCGCGATTGTCGGCGCCGCATCCCTTCCAATACGCAATTAAGCCCGCGCTGGAAGGACCTCAGGACCACCTTGACGTTATGCTGCGCAAGCTGAAGCGGCGCGCCGATCTCACCGTGCAGTGGGCTGAGCGCACGCCGCACGTGAAGCTGGTTGCGCCCAAGGGCGCGTTCTACGCCTATCCCACGCTGAAGATTCCCGATGACGATCTCGCGTTCGTTACCGACCTGCTGAAGCAGAAGTACGTGCTGGTGGTACATGGATCGGGATTTGGCGAGAAGCCGGGCACACGGCACATGCGCATCGTGTTCCTGCCGCCCGAGCCGGTGCTGAACTCGGCCTACGACGCGATGACGGAGTTCATCCGGCAGCGGTACAAATAGCGTCCCTGCCGGGACCAGGGAGTCTTTATTGCAGGCTACCCAGGACTTCGTCCTGGGCTAAACTGAATCGTCCCGCAGTCGCGGGACGGGTGCAGCGCCCGGAACGAGACCATCGCGCTGGCCGTAGGCCATTCGCCAGTCGCGGGACGGGTGCGACGCAGGATCGAGACGCGGTGACGTAAACATTCACAAGTCGCGGGACGGGTGCAGCGCCCGGAACGAGACCATCGCGCTGAGATAGACCAATTCGCCAGTCGCGGGACGGGTGCGACGTGACATTCAGGCGGATGACATTCCGCCAGCGCAGTCGGAAGAACCAACGGCACGGTCGGAGCCGCGCCCCTTCAAAGCAGCGCAACTCATGGTCGACATTCACTGCCACATCTTGCCGGGAATCGACGACGGCTCCAAGTCGTGGGAGATGACCGCCGAAATGTGCCGCCTGGCGGTCGAGGATGGCATCACTCACATCGTGGCTACGCCGCATAGCAACGATATGTACGAGTACAATCGCGAGCGTTTCACGGAAATGCTGGGCCAGCTTCACGACGCCGCCAATGGCGAACTCAGTTTCAGTCTGGGCTGCGATTTCCACTTCTCCTACGACAACATTCAGGACGCGCTGGCCAATCCACGCCGCTATACCATCGGCGATTCGCAATACCTGCTGATCGAGTTCAGCGACTACGGCATTCCACCCAGCGTCATGCAGGACGTCTTTATGATCAGCAGCAGCGGCATGGTTCCCATCATCACCCATCCCGAACGCAATCAGCCGCTGCTGAAGAACCCCGACCTGGTGCTGAAGCTGGTGGAGCAAGGCTGCCTGGTGCAGGTAACTGCCAATGCGGTGACCGGCGCGTGGGGTAGTCGGTCCAGAAAAATGGTGGAGTGGCTGCTGCAACGAGAGGCAGTCCACGTCATCGCCAGCGACGCGCATGATCCGGTTCGCCGCAAGCCGGTCATGTCCCAGGCCCGAAATGCCGTGGCCGAACTGGCGGGACATGACGTTGCCGAGGCACTCGTCACCTACAATCCGGAGGCGATTGTCGAAGGCCAACGTTTGCCATATCAGCCGCTGTACCGGTAGCACGCTGGGGAGAGTTGCCAAGGAAATGTCGCGATGATATCTGCCCGTTCTATTCGGGTCCGCGGCGTGGTTCAGGGAGTGGGCTTTCGTCCCTTTATCTATCGCCTGGCGCAGGAGCACGGACTGGCCGGATGGGTCCTCAATGGCGAAGACGGCGTCGCGATTTATGCCGAAGGCCCGGAACAGAAACTGGCAGCATTCATCGAAGCGGTACGGACCCAAGCTCCTCCTGCGGCTTCTATCTCTGAAATCGAAGTGCAATCCGCGGAACCGGACTGCTTACCCGGCTTCACCATTCGCGAGAGCGAACGGCGCGAGCGGCCTACAGTTCGCATCTCGCCCGACCTGCCGGTGTGCGATCAATGCCTGCTCGAACTGGCTGACCCGGCTAATCGGCGCTATCGATACCCTTACATCAACTGCACCAACTGCGGACCGCGCTACACGGTTATTCTTGCGCTTCCCTATGACCGTCCCAACACCACGATGAAGCCCTGGCCACTGGACACCTACTGCGATGCGGAATATCACGACCCTGCCAACCGGCGGTTTCATGCTCAGCCAGTCGCTTGTCCAGCTTGCGGTCCGCACTATTTCGTGAAGGATGCTGAGGGTACGACCCGGGGCGATGATCAGGCAATTCAACGCAGCGTCGAGCTTCTGCGGCAGGGAAGGATTGTCGCCGTAAAGGGACTGGGCGGATATCACCTGGCGTGCGACGCTCGCAACCCTGCGGCCGTAGGCGCGATGCGGGAACGGAAGTATCGCAAGGAGAAACCGTTCGCGGTAATGGTGAAAGATCTGGACGCCGCGCGAACCGTGATCGAGGTCTCGCCGGAAGTGGAAACACTGCTCGCCTCCGCCGCGCGCCCAATTGTTCTGGCTCCTGCAAAGTTGGAACTGGCGGGCGTAGCGCCGGACAACGATGACCTCGGCGTTCTGCTTCCTTACACTCCGCTGCATCACCTGCTGTTCGCCGCCGGCGCGCCCGATGTTCTGGTGATGACCAGCGCCAACCGGTCCAGCGAACCCATTGCCTACGATGAGCGGGATGCCTTCGACAGGCTGACCGGCGTGGCCGACGCATTCCTGGTCGGCGAGCGGCCCATCGCGCGGCGCGTGGACGATTCTGTCGCGCGCGTCGGCACATTCGGTCCTGCGATCCTGCGGCGATCGCGCGGCTACGCTCCCGGCGCGGTGGCGAATCTCCCGATCGCGCGGCCGCTTCTTGCCGTCGGAGCTGATTTGAAGAATTCGATCACGCTGGTCGTCGATGGGCAGGCTTTCGTCAGCCAGCACATTGGAGATCTAGACCACTACCAGGCATTTCAGGCGTTTCAGGAGACAATCCGGGATCTGGTCGCGATGTATGACGTGAGTTGGGATGATGTGCTGGCGGTGCATGACGCCCATCCGCAGTATCTCTCGACTACCTACTGCCAGGGCCTTCCTGCCATTGAAATGCGGGCGGTGCAACATCATCGGGCTCACGTAGGCTCGGTGCTTGCCGAACATGGCGAGTGGGACAAATGCGTGCTCGGCGTGAGCTTCGACGGCACCGGATATGGCGATGACGGCAGCATCTGGGGCGGCGAGTTCTTTGCCGGGAGCGTGCGTGATGGGTTCCAGCGCGTGGCCCATCTGCGGCGCGCAAGTCTCCCTGGCGGCGATGCGGCGGCGCAACATCCGGTGCAGGCTGCGGCCGGCTTCCTGGCGCAGGTCGAAGATTTGCCCGACCTGAGCGCAGCACCATTCGATTTCCCTTCGCGCTATCAACATGCGCTTGAGCTGGTGCACAAAGAAGTGCGAAGCTTCACTACCACGTCGATCGGACGGCTCTTCGATTCGGCCGCAGCCCTGCTGGGCTTCACTCGCGCCATAACTTTCGAGGGACAAGCCGCGATGTGGCTGGAGGCTCTGGCTCGCAGGGCCGATGACGCGGAGGCATATTCCTTTCCGTTTGAAAATGGCGAGTTGGATTTTCGTCCCCTGCTGCGAGCCGTCGCCGAGGACCGGAAACGCGGCCGCAAGCAACCAGAAATTGCGCGTGCATTTCAACGGGGAGTAGCGCAGGGACTATGCGCGGCGACAAAAACGCTCTGCCAGGAGAGGCAATTGGATACGGTCGTCCTCTCTGGCGGCGTTTTCCAGAACGAGTTGCTGTTGTCTGATATGCGCGATCTGTTGAACGGCGAGCCTTTGGCGATTTGGACCAACCACGCCGTTCCGCCTAACGATGGCGGCATCAGCCTGGGACAAGCGGCTGTGGCGGCATTCGCGGGAAAGGGTTTGGGGTAAGAACCTGGCTTACCGCCAGGGCCGCCCGAAGTGCCGGAGGAGATGCTTGACGGGTGAATTATGCCCTTGAGCAGGTACAATACCAATTCCTATGTTTGCAACCTTCCTGACTGTGGCAGGCGCCGGACTTCTGGAACATTCCGCTCGACACCTCTTGTGGTATCTGGCGGTATTCGGCTCGTTTACTTCCACAGTTTATTTCGGCATGGTGATGATGGCGGCCTTCCGCTACCGGCAGTTGTCACGACGGCTCCGGACGCGGGCCCAGACTACGCCTGTGCAGAATTTGCCGCCGGTCACCGTCCTGAAGCCTGTCCACGGCATGGAGCCCGAACTGGAAGCAAACCTGGAGAGCTTCTTTCGGCAAGATTACCCGGATTTCGAAATCATCTTCGGGGCGCGTAGCCGCGACAACGATGCTCTGATCGTGGTGGAGAGACTGCGCGCCAAATATCCAGGCGTGCGCACCCAGGTGGTGATCTCCGGCGAACCATCGTGGCCCAATGCCAAGGTCTTTTCGCTGGCCAAAATGATCGCCTCCTCGGACAACGATTATCTGGTCATGTGCGATAGCGACGTTCTGGTCGGGCCGGACTTTTTGCGCAACGTGCTTCCGCCACTCTTGAACCCGAAGGTTGGCCTGGTCACTTGCCTGTACCAGGGAATCCCCGCGAATGGCTTCTGGTCGCAATTGGAAGCGCTGGGCATGTCGGTGGAGATGCCGTCGGGAGTGATGGTGGCCGACATGATCGAGGGCATGAAGTTCGCGCTGGGAGCGGCGGTGGCTGTGCGCCGTGACGCGATCGAAGCGATTGGCGGAATACGCGAAACTGCCGACTTCTACTCTGACGACTTCGTGCTCGGCAACCTCATTGCCAAGGCTGGTTACGAGGTCGAGCTGTCGCATTACGAGGTCGGTCACGTCCTTGCCGTGCGGTCTTTTCTGCGGACCTTCGGCGACCAAACGCGCTGGATGAAGAGCACGCGCTTCTCGCGGCCCCTGGGACATGTTGGTTCTGGTCTGACCTATGCAGTGCCCTTCGGCTTGCTGGCGCTGTTGCTTGGGTTGGGTCACGAACACAGGATTCAGGCCGGCATGGCGCTGTTCGCGATGGCCTGGCTCAACCGCATGCTGCTGGCCGTGGTGGTGGGCTGGGGAATTCTGCGCGATCCGCGCTCGTTATGGCTCTGCTGGCTCTATCCGCTGCGCGATCTGCTGGGCTTCTGCACCTGGGTAGCCAGCTTCACCGGCAATAAGTTCCTCTGGCGCGGCGAACCCTATGAGTTCGGGCAGGAAGGACGAATCACGCCTGTACAGAGATCCCTGGATTTCTTGAGCGACCGCGTCCCCCAAGCCCACGACTGAAGCCTCTCCGCCAGACTGGACCGATCAGAGCAGCCGCGAAAAATTCACAAGCGACAGCATTGACTCGGATTTCTAGTGGGTGTCAAAATGGCCAGTCCTAAGGGATCGGCTGAGAGGATGGTTTGCCATGAGGCTGGACCTTACTTCGTCGTCACTGCTCGCATTATGCCTGATGTTGGCCGCCATTCCGGCCGCGTCTCAAACGGTTTACAGCAACGGCCCAACCAACGGCAACACCGACGCGTGGACGTTCCAGTTCGGATACGTTGTCAGCGACACCTTCAATGTGACTGGCAATGGGACGACCATCACCGGCGCCACCTTCGCCATGTGGCTGTACCCAGGCGATACTACGCCATGGGTCGAGTTGTCCATCACCTCGGGGGAAAACGGCGGCACCAGCTACTTCGATCAGACGGTGAACGTCACGCAGAGCGGTTGCATTATGAACCAGTATGGCTACAACGTCTGTAACGAAACCGGCACTTTCAATGGCCCGACTCTCAACGTCGGCACCTACTGGATCAACCTGCAGGGTTGCGACCTGCCCAATTGCGAACCAGTTTACTGGGACGAGAACTCTGGTCCATCTTCGGCTTCGGAGAATTCCGTCGGCACGATTCCTTCGGAATCGTTTACGCTTCTGGGCACCAGCAGCAACACCACCACCAGCACCAGCACGACCACGACTGGCACTGTTCCCGAGCCCACCAGCATCATGCTGTTCGGCTCCGGCATTCTCAGTCTGATTGGTGCGGTACGCCGCCGGCTGTTCTGACCTGGTCGACCATCCCACCTAACCCACCAGCACCGCTCCTCCGTTAACGTTCAACACTTCGCCAGTGATGAAGCCCGCGTGCGCGTGTACAGAGGAACAGGATGGGCGCGGCAATCTCCGCAGGTGTACCGACGCGTCCGGCAGGAATGGCAGCAAAAACTTTATTGCGGCGTTCAGGATCGCTCAGCGTGCCAGCCGTCATATCAGTCTCAACCCAGCCGGGCGCGACGCAGTTGACGCGAATGCCGAAGGGCGCAAGCTCGGTGGAAAGTCCTTTGGTCATGCTGATCACGGCGCCTTTGGTGGCAGCATAATCGCAGTGGCCAGCCTCGCCGCGCTGTCCGGCAGTCGAGCTGACCAGCACAACGTTCCCGCCATTTCCTTGCACCTTCATCTGCGCCACCGAATGTTTGACAAGAGCGAAAGTGCTGTCCAGGTTGGTGGCGACTGTGGTGTGCCACTGCTGATCGCTCATCTGATCGATGGCGGTGTCGTCGGCCGGCCAGATGCCGTGATTGACGACCAGCGCGTCCAGAGCGCCGAAGCGCTCGACTGCGGCTCGCACCAGGGCCTCGGCGCCCGCTGTGCCGGTGAGGTCAGCCTGCACAGCGTGGCAACGGTCGGCGCCGCATTCCCGCACCAACTGCTCGGCTTCCGTCTTCGCGCGCAGATAATTGAATGCTACGCGCGCTCCGGCGCCGGCGAACATCCGCACCGCGGCTGCGCCGATTCCGCGCGACCCTCCAGTGATGAGGGCGATCTTGCCGTCAAGCGATAACCTGGGCTCAGCTAGAGTCATGTGAAAAAGCTAACACACGCCTTCCCATCAGGTGGAGGCCTCAGCTACACTGGTCGGCGAGCTGCCTGTGACCATCGCCGTCCGCTAACCCGCTTCCGCCCCCGCAATGCGCCGATGGCGGCGTAGTGTGCCCACGCTGTTTTCACGGTCTACACGCTAAAACACAGGAGTTCCAAATGCCCGAATTGACAGCTGTTGCTGCCCTGCAGCTTCCCGACTTTGTTGACTTGGAATTCGCCCGCCGCCTGGAGATGGCGGAAACGATTCAGCCCGACTGCGTCGAGGCCCTGCAACGCTATTGCGCCCGCAGACCCGATCGCAGCCGAGAAGGTTGCCGGAGGGATGGCGTTCTTCGGCGGCGTAACCTATCCCGCAAACCAGATCGTCGGTATGGGGCTTTATGGAGAAGTTACCGGCGACGACATGGATCGCGTGGAGCACTTCTTCCGCAGTCGCGCGGTGCCGTCAACAATCGTACTGTCGCCGCTGGCCGATGAATCGCTGCGCACTCTGCTGGGCGAACGCGGATATCGCATCGCGGAGTTTAATTCCGTGCTCATTCGGCGGATATCCGAGCCGGAGCCTTTCACGCCGCCTGCCGGCGTGGTGATCGAGCGGGTGACGCCGGAAACGGCAAAGCCGTGGATGCGTGCAATCGCGCAGGGCTTCGCGCAGGACATTACGGTTGCCGAGGAGGTGTTTGGCGGATTCGCGGTGTTGCCGGGCGCACTGGCGTTCCTGGCGCGCATCGACGGCAAAGTGGTGGGAGGCTGCGGCGGCCGCATCATTCCGGAAGCTCGCATCGCCGCGTTGTTCGGCACCGCAACGTTGCCGGAGTTTCGCCGGCGCGGAGTGCAGAGCGCGCTGATCGCGCAACGGCTGCACGAGGCAGCGCTGGCCGGTTGCGAGTATGCTGTGGTCAGCACGAACCCCGGCAGCGGCTCGCAGCGCAACATGGAGCGGCGTGGATTTCGCCTGGCCTACACCAAGACGGTCATGCTGCGCGAGTGGCCGGACGCTCCGGCGGGCAAGGAGAATGACGCCCATGGACATTGAAGCGCTTCGGCGCTATTGCCTCCAGTTTCCCCACACCACTGAAAATGTGCAATGGGGATGCGATCTGTGCTTCAAGGTGGATGGCAAGCTGTTTCTGGTAACGCCGCTGGAGCCCGCGCCGGTCCGCCTGTCGTTCAAGTGCAGCGCAGAAAACTTTGCCGAACTGTGCGAGCGGCCCGGGGTCCGTCCCGCCCCCTACATGGCGCGCGCGCAGTGGATCAGCCTGGAACAGCTGAATACACTGCCCGACCCCGAGCTTCGCGATCTGATCGCCGAATCCTACCGGCTGGTGTGGGAGCGGCTGCCCAAAAAACGCCAGCAGGAATTGCAGGGCGGCGCAAAGCCGGCGGCGAAAAAAGCAAGCCTCGCCGGCAAGACTAAGGCCAAGACCAAGAAGGCGAAGCCTGCCGGTATGGCGCGCGCCAAGAAGGCGGGCAAATAGGGATGAAGGCTGTCTGGGCCCATCGCCTGCTCTTCGGTCTGGCGTTGGCAGCCGGAATTGTCCTTGGTGGTTGCGGATTGATTTCGGCGCAGTCTTCGCCGGCTGCGAGTAAGTCGGGCAGTCCTGTGACCCCAACTGCGCTGGAGCAGAACTTTTTCGCCGCGATTCGCGAAGGCAATGCCAGGAAAGTTTTGTCCTACGTTCCCGAACACGGCGTGAATCTGGGAGCAGAAGCGCAACATGCCACTCGCGCGGACGTGGAGCAACAATTCCTCGCTCATCGCGGACTGTATTGCAGGCTCTTCGATTCATCCTGCATCGATGCCCCCATCAATCTGGACAACAGTTCTCGCGCCTGCTCCTATCGCGACTTGCTGACCCATTCCCAGAAGGTGCGCACCGCCGCCAGCGAGGTGACCCGCAACGGAGTGCAACAGGCGGTGCTGGTCGCGCGGATCCAGAACGATCGCTGCCCCAATGGCAAGCTGATCGACTTCATCTTCAATCTCGAGGCCGATGGCTGGAAGCTGTTCTCGATCCCCTAATCCAGCTCTGATTAAGCCGGGTCTTGAAGGGGACGGCCTTTAGTGTCTGCGTGAGAACTAAGTTTGATCGTCGGCCGGGTGCCCCACTCATTCGCGCTTTTCGAATGAGTGGGGACCCATGTGGGCTCTCGACTGAGCAGACACCATCAGAAGGCGAAACGAGCACCGATTAACGGAGCAAATTCGTTGTTGTGGTAATAGGGGACGCCGGGGCCATGCGGAATAGCGATGGCCAGACCGCCGGTCACGTAGGAATACGCAAGTCCGGTGAAAGCATCGAAGCGCGGGGTGAAGTGATGATCCGCATAGAGCGACAACTCGTTGAGGGTGCCCGCGCAGGAAGCGCGGAAACCGGCTTCGGGCGAGCACTCCGGGGGAACACGGAAGTCGTTCTGCCACTGCCGGTACCAGGCCATAGTGATGTCGGTTTTTTTGTCGAAAGCGTACTTCGCGCCCGTCCAAAAGATCTGCACCAGCTTTTCAGAATCAAGATTGTTGTCCTCGACTCCGCTCAGTTGATAACCGCCCTGGTCCGAGCCGCCAACGCCCAACGGGTACGTCGGGTTATGCTGCCAGATGTATTCGTAGCCGGCATAGAACTTGAACCGGTCCCACGTATACTTCGCAGCGCCCATAATGGCGACGTTGTTGGTTACGATGCCATAAACGGTGTTGGTCGTCGGGATCACATTGTTCCCGGTGATAGGGTTGGTATTGATGCTGTTGGTGGTCGACTGATAGGGTGCGCTCAGACTCTGCGGCCCCAGCAAGGGGTTTAACACGCTGATCGCCTGGTTGTAACGTTGGACGACGAGGTCGGCGGACAACTTGCCGTAGTTTCCCCCGACATCGAATCCATAGGCGTTGTTGTGCGCCGATTCCGCCGTACAGTTGGCGGCACTCCAGGTTTTGGAGGCCGAGTAGCAGCCGCCAGTACCGTCGGCGAATTTATACATCGCGCCGAAATGGATCTTGCGATAGACGAGGCGATACTTTATGGCGTCGTCCCAACGGGAGTTTTCGGTGTCGCCGCCGCCGGCCATGGTGCCGTTATACCCGATGTACGAAAAGGCATAGGCGCCGCCGGCCGGATCGTAAAGCAGCATCGCATCGGTACCCAGAGAGCGCTGACGTCCAAAGGTCACCGTGCCAAATTGCGTGGACGATATGCCGCCATAGATTTCGTCATTGAAGGGTTGGCCCGCGCGCGCACCGTCAATGGCGAACGAATAGCCGGCCCTGGGCAAGCCGTTATTGGCGATCTGGGTAGCCGACGCGTTGGCCAGCAGGCCGGACTGCGGATTGATGCCACTGGAAGCGTTAAACACCACCGACCAGCCCTTCGCAAACTCTTCCTTGCCCCTGACACCCAGACCCGTCTGCTGCAGGTTGTTCGGTGCAGCGAGGAATCGACTTTGATAGCCGTTTCGGTTCACCAGAGATTCGCCTTCGTAGTTATAGCCGTTGTTCGGTAAGCCGTGGCTGACCCACCCGAGGCCGATGTCATACGCACCGTACAGCGTGATCCCGTGCCAGGTCAGCGTGCAATCGGTGGTGAGGAACTCATGGCCGCTGGCGCAGGCGTCGGGGCCGCTCCGCCGCATCTGAATGTCGACGGTGGCGTCCTGGCCAACCGCCAGGCTGATCCCGGCATGCGTTTCATCCGTGAAACCTTGCTTTGCCGCGCGAACCTCAATGCGTCCCAGAGGCAGACCGGACGTCTGATAGCGCCCACCGCCGTCGGTTTTGATGGTGCGCGTTTCACCGGTATCGATGTTCTTGATGGTCACCGCGACATCGCGGAGGGCAGCGCCAGTTTGGTCCGTCACCATGCCCGAAAGGTTCGCCCCCGTTTGGGTCTGACCGGTCGTTGTGGTTTGAGTCTGAAGCGTCGCATTGCTCAGTCGAGGCGACCCTGAAGTTGTAGCGGTTGTGGATTGGGCGTTGGCGACGCCTTCCGTGCAGAGCGCGGCAAAGAGAAACACCAAGGCAGCGGGGCGATACCTCATAGTTCTCCTGGTATTTTCTGGACGATGAGTTTGAGCCGCCTGTTCACAATCGGCGGCGGGATACGACTCTAAGTGATATTAATAGCTATGTCAAAACGATTTAATACGATTTTCGGTTACTTTGCGGGAACAGTTGCGCGGCAGCACGCGGCTTGATCTTCGGCGGTGGACTATGACTCGCGAAAAAAGGATTCCGAAGGGGTGGAAGCGCAGGTGTCTTCGTCATAGCCGCAATTCGCGCTAAGCGGCGGAACAAGCATCGCGTTTGGGGTCGAATTAGCCGCGCAGCCGGGGTCCCCAGCTACCGCCGCATTTGCGGTTGCTGGGGTGGAGGAGCGGCGGCACAGCTACGACATGGACACCGTAAGGAAACATGGTTCTCACGCCGCGCTGCGATCTGCTACTTTATCGCCTGCCTGAGATCCTGGCGCCCGCAACCCAGCGTTCGCAACGCTGCTCCCGTCCCGCCCTGCGGGACGACTCAGCTCAGCCCAGGACGAAGTCCTGGGTAGGGCATGAAAAAGGTATCTGAGTCCCGTAGGGACGGCACGGTTCTCACGCACTCATGGGCTTTAGCCCTGAGGGCCAATGGGCTTCTAGTAGGCCTGGTCCAGCAGTTCGATCACGTGCTTCACCTCAGCGTGCAGGCCCTTGCGCCTGACCCCGGCCGCAAGCTGTAGCATGCAGCCGACATTGGCGGTCACCACGATCTCCGGTTTCACCATGGCAATCAGGTCCATCTTCTCGTCGAGGATCTTCATCGAGATTTCGTTCTGCACCACGTTGTAGACGCCGGCGCTGCCACAGCAGGAATCGGCGCGGGGCATCTCGACCAGCTCGGCGCCGATAGCTTTCAGCAGCGCGCGCGGCTGCTTGCGGATACCTTGCGCATGCGCCAGATGACACGGATCGGAGTAGGTGACGCGGCTGTTCACTTTACGTTTGGGCTCACGCAAACCCACTTCGGCCAGATACTCGGTCACATCGCGGACCTTGGCGGCGAAGGCGCGCGCCCGCTCGGCGTACTTCGCATCGTGCTCCAGCAACGCGGCGTATTCCTTCATGGCCGCGCCACAACCGGCGGCATTGCTGACGATCGCATCGCACTCCGGGCTGAGCATCGCGTCAATGTTCTTTCGCGCCTGGGTGCGCGCCAGATCGAGAAATCCCGCATGGGCGTGCAAAGCGCCGCAGCAGCTCTGCGCTTCGGGAATCGAAACTTCAATGCCGTTCTTCGTGAGCACGCGGATGGTGGCGCGATTCAATTCCGCAAAGGCCACGCTGCTGACGCAACCGATGAGCAGCGCGACCTGGCCGCGCCGCTCGCCCTCCGCCGGAAACACTTTGCCCAGATCGCGGAAGGAGAAGTCGCTTTCGATTCGCGGCGACAACTCATCGAGCTCGGCGACGCCCATCGCCTTCAGCAATCCCGTCGCGCGCGCCAGACTTTGCAGCCCCGAGCGCTGATAAAAGCGCAGCAGCTTGGCCGAACGCGACAACTTCGCGAACGACGGCAGCACGCTGCCATAGAAATGTTGGCGCAGCTTGTGCTGCAACCGCGGGCGCCGGTAGTTCTGCTCGATTTGCGCGCGCGTGGTCTCCAGCAGGTGGCCGTATTGCACGCCGGAGGGACATGCCGTCTGGCAATTCAGGCAGCCCAGACAACGATCAATGTGAGTGACAAACGAATCGCCCAGCGCCAGTCGGCCCTCATCAACCTGCAGCATCTGGTAGATGCGGCCGCGCGGCGAATCCATTTCCGTGCCTAGCGCGCGATAGGTTGGACACTGGTCCAGACACAGTCCGCAATGCACGCACTTGGAGTACAGGTCCCAGCTGGGCTTCTCGCCGGAGGTAAAGTTGCAGACTGGATTTTCGACGATGGGAATCTCGAAGCTCAGAGAAACCTCCCGCGATTCAAAACGTTTTTCCCATCCAGCGCCTGCTTGACCGCCTTGATGCTGTCGAAGTGGGTCGGTGTTTTCGTCCAGGCTGACAATTGACTCCGCAATTCCTCGGGACAATGCAGGATGTTGGCACTGGCGTCGCGCGACAGCCGCTCGCGAAAGGCGGAAACCGCGTTGCTAAGGTTCGCGTACTCGCCTGCCGGCCACAATCCAACCAGCAGCCGGCCAACTCCCACCGCGCCGATCGCTGCGTAAGCCAAGTGGGTCGATGCCGCGACGGACTCCAGTTCGTTCAGCATGGGCTGCACGTCAGCCAGCGGAAGCGACAGCGAGATGAGCAGCGATTCCGGATAGCGCTCCGGAAAGGTGTTGGAAAAGTCCCCGATCGCTCGCCAAAGTTCAGGCTCGTCGTGAGCGTCGATTGTCTGCGAAATCGCAGCGCCGAGTTCGCTGCGATAGCGGGCCAGCACCGCGTCACTTCCCGTCGCCCGGAGGTAGACGGACCAGCCTTTGCCGGATCGTCCCGGCAACAGCGCCTCCGCTTGCGGCGAAACCAATTCCAGGCACATCGGCGAGAGCGGCGAGCGCAGCACGGTATTGCGATACGCGATGGCCTCAGCCGCACTCCCAAATTCGGCAATGAAGGTACTGGTCTGGCGAGGCGCGGGGAACAACTTGAAGCTGGCCCCGGTGATGATGGCCAAGGTTCCCTGGCTCCCGATGAGCAGCTTCATCAGGTCGAAGCCGGCGACGTTCTTCACCACGCGTCCGCCGCCTTTGCCCTTGCGGCCATCGCCGGTGACGAAGCGGATGCCGATGCAGTAATCGCGCAGCCCACCGTAGCCGTGCCGCAGTGGCCCAGTCATTCCGCTGGCCAGCACTCCGCCGATCGTGGCGCGCTCCGGCAGCGGGGCGTCACCGGCGAACAGCAGTCCGTCGGCGCCAACCTTCGACGACAGTTGCGCAACCGTGCAACCTGCGCCGATGCCGATGGTGAGATCGCCGGGATCGTAGTGCTCCACTTCAGTGAGCCGCGTAGTGTAGAGCAGCACATCGATCGGCGCAGGCCTGTTGCCGGTCTGCTGCTGGGTAAACCCTCCGGCGGGAACGACGTTCAGACCGCGCTCATTGGCGAAACGCAACACGGCGGCGATTTCCTCCGCTGACGCCGGTTCCACGGCGACCGCCGGAGTTACACCCAGGATCTGCGCTTGTTGCAGCTTGCCCGGATCTTCTATCACATACTCCGCGCCGCAAATCTCGCGCAGCTCGCGAGTGAAGCGCGCCGCCGTGGTTGCCGTGCTCACAAGCCCTCCTGCGCCAGTACCGCGTTTCGCGAGCGGCCGGCAATCTCGCGGCACATGCGCGGCGTGGGCAGCATCTTCCCCGGATTCAGCACCTCATTGCCGTTAAACACATTGCGCAAGTCGGTCATGATGGCCAGATCTTCCTCGGTAAACAGCAGCGGCATCGCGTCCCGTTTCTCCAGGCCCACACCGTGCTCGCCGGTGATGGTGCCGCCAACGTCGACGCAGTATTGCAGGATGTCGCTGCTGGCCGCCATCACGCGCTCGAACTGAGCGGCATCGCGGTCATCGAAGAGGATCAGGGGATGGAGATTGCCGTCGCCGGCGTGAAAGACGTTGCCTATGATCAGGTCGTACTTTTTGCTGACCTCGCCGATGTGCTGCAGCACGGCGGGAATCTTGCTGCGCGGCACCACGCCGTCCTGCGTGTAATACGAGGGGCTAACGCGGCCGACCGCCGCGAACGCCGTCTTGCGGCCCTTCCACAGCAGCGCGCGCTCTTCTTCGTTGGTGGCCCGGTGCACGTCGCGCGCCTTCTGCAGCAGGCACACACCGCGCACTGCGATCGCCTGCTCATCCACGGCCTCGCGCAGTCCTTCCAATTCAATCAGCAGGACCGCGCCGGCATCCAGCGGATACCCGGCATGACAGTACGCTTCCACCTGGCGCAGGGTCCAGCCGTCAAGCATCTCCAGCGCCGCGGGAGTAATGCCCTCGGCAGTAATTTCGGCAACCGTGCGCGCGGCATCGTCCACCGATTCGAAGATGGCCAGCAGCGTCGCCACCGCTTCCGGCTTGCGCAACAACTTCACCGTAATCGCCGTGGCGATTCCGATGGTTCCCTCCGAGCCAACAAAGAACCCGGTCAGATCGTAGCCGTAGGATTCGGCAGCTTTGCCGCCGAAGTGCACAATCTCGCCGCTGGGCAGCACGACCTCGACTCCCGTCACATGATTCACGGTGACGCCATGCAGCAGTGTGTGCGGACCGCCGGAATTCTCCGCCACGTTGCCGCCGATGGTACAGGCCTTCTGGCTGGAGGGATCGGGGGCGTAGTAAAGCCCAAGGTGCGAAACATGTTCGGAAAGCTGCAGATTGACCACGCCAGGCTGGACGACCGCTCGCAGGTTCTCGACGTCGACTTCGAGAACACGATTCATCCTGGAGAAGGCGACGACGATGCCGCCGGCGGGCGCAATGGAGCCGGCGCTCAGACCAGTGCCCGCGCCGCGCGCGACCACCGGAATTCGCGCAGCCGAAGCGGTACGCATGATCTCAGAAACCTGTTGTGCGGTTTGCGGAAAGACGACTGCACCGGGTGTGCTCTTGCGAACGCCCCCGTCGTACTCGTAGAGCATTAGATCTTCAGGACGGTCGAGAACAGCGTCGCGGCCAACAATTTTGCGGAGATCGTCAACCACTCCAGGCAGGTTCATGGAAGCACAGCGTCAGTGTAGCATTCGGAAATTCGCCGGGCTGCAGCAAATTCTTTCCACCCGCATCGCAGCGCAACTCCGCTTGGGATCGCGCTAACTCGAGGTCTGGATGTAGGCCCGCATCGCTTCCGCCTCGCCCGACTTCTCGTCGAGGTGGCAACGCAGCAGGTCGCGCAGCGACAGAAATCCCACCAGGGTACGGCCGTCGCACACCGGCAGATGACGTACTCCGTGAGTCTGCATCAGGCACATGGCTTCTTCGGAATTCGCGCTCAGGCCCACCGAATGCACCTCCGTGCTCATGACGTCGGCGATGCTCGTAGTCAGCGGATTGCGTCCCTCGGTAACCACGCGGCGCATGATGTCGCGCTCCGAGAAGATGCCAACCAATTGCGTGCCGTCCAGCACCGGCACGGCGCCGACGTTGCAGTTCACCATGTAATTGGCGGCTTCAAACACCGTTTGACCGGGCTGCACATAGTGAATGGTGCGATGACTGACGAGATCGCGGATGGTCGCCATAGTGCCTCCTTGGAGCAAATGACTGAAGGACGCAACCGCACCGCCGGCCCGCGCAAGACAGCCCGAGCCGAGTCCCAGACGTCCGCAGCCGGCTGGCCGCCGGAAGCACCTCATGCATCATTGCATTGGCCAATGCTTGCCCGGGAGCGAGGAGCGAAGGCGAGTATATTCCGAACGTCCAAGCAATGAAAAGCGGAAATACGCGCTTGGGACGAAAATAAATCGCCGCTCCGAGGCAACCGCAGAAAGCTGTCTAATCCATTTTGACCTGAACCTGATCGATCCGGTTGCTCATCAAGCCGAATTGTCCACGGGGGTGTGGCGGCTGAAGCGAATTCAGCAAGAAGCCATCTCATAAGTGCTTTGTGTCGGGGCACGACTTTACAGGCCGCGGAAAAACTCCGCTTTGAGCGCTTTGTACCAGGGCACGACTTTTAGTCGTGCCGGTACGCGGTATTATTTTGTCATCACGAGCGGGCTTCAGCCCGCGAGGGATCTGCTGTTTCCGACTTTTCGCGCTTGGTTTAGCCGTGCCGGATAATCCTCGGCATGCTTGTATGGTTATGAGACGACCGCAAAATATTCTTCCCCGGAGGTTCCCTTGGACAAAGTCAATCTGGCACAGAAGTTCTCGCTCTTCTCCGAACAGTACAGCCCGAAGATCGTGGGCGAACTCAACGATTCCTACGTCAAGCTGGTCAAGTTCCAGGGCGACTTCATGTGGCATCACCACGACAACGAAGATGAGCTATTCTTCGTCATCAAGGGCGAGATGCGAATGCACGTGCGTGAAAATGGCGCGGAGCGCGAGATCATGGTTCGTCCCGGCGAGTTCATCATCATTCCGCGCGGCGTCGAGCATTTCCCTTCCGCCGACGAGGAAACGCAGGTCATGCTGCTGGAACCGAAGACCACGCTCAACACCGGCAACGTTCAGAATGAACGGACCGTGCCGAAGCTTCAGCGCATTTAGGAGTTCTATGTCATCGAATCGCAGGAACATATATTTCGAGATTCAAGCTGACGATCCGGCCCGCGCGATGGGATTCTACTCGGAAGTTTTCGGATGGCAATTCTCCGCGGTCAAGGGCCTTCCAATCGAATATTGGCGAATTGCAGCGAACGGCGCGGAAGGAGGGTTATTGCGAAGCCCAGCGCGGAAACCTGCTGGTCCGTGCCGCACGAATGCGTTTGTCTGCTCGTTCGAGGTCGAAAGTTACGACGCAACCGAGCGCAAGATACTCCAGCTTGGTGGAACAGTCGCACTGCCAAAGTTCGCGGTACCCGGTCGATGCTGGCAAGGGTATTACATCGATACGGAAGGTAATACCTTCGGGGTCTTTGAAGTCGACGAGAACGCAGGTAATTAGGGATCTCTGATTAAGTTGGGCTAAAGGGACGGGCCTTCCGAGACTGTGTCGCAACTGCCCTGCGGCCAAGCTACTTCACCTTCGCGTACTCCTCCTTCGCTTGCTGGTAGATGGGAATATCCGGGTCAGCGTTTTTCCAGAGCGCAAGAAAATCCTGATACGCGGCGCGGGCCCTGATCTTGTCTCCCTCGAGAACGTAAGCGCGGGCGAGGTTGAGGCGGGCCAGCGCTCCCCACGCAAAGTTCACTACAAGTCCCCGGTGATCGACGAACTTTTGAAATTCCATTGCCGCTGAGTTGCCATCGTGCAGCGCGAGATAGGCCTCGCCACGCAAATACACCGGGCACAGAAATACGCTGACCAGCGTCGGCTGGGTAAGTTCAATCGCGCTCGTCTGCTTCAGTAGTTCGATCGCGCGGCCAGGGTCCTTCTGTTGCAGGGCGACAGCCGCGCGAATTGTAGGCAGCCAATACCGTTGGATCAGCGTGTCCAGCGGGAATGCCTGGTCAAGTTCGGCAGCCAGCTTCTCCGCACGTGCGGTGTCGCCGGCCCGGGCCAGAGCCAGCGTCGCCATTGCCTCCACATCGCGATTCGGTGCCAGCCTCAGTGCGGCCTCGGCATCGGCGCGGGCCTGCGCCATGTTCCCCGCTTCCACCTCGCGCAGCGCCGCCGCTGCCTGATAGGTCGCGGCCGACTCTTTGGCGTCGTTATGCTGGGCTGAATCCATGGCGCGCCAAGTCAGCTCGCGCGCTTGCTTCAACTCCCCGTACCATCCTGCCGTGTCCGCTTGCGAAGCCAGCAGCAAGTCTTCCGTACCCGGCTTGCCTTGGGCCGCCGCTGCAAACCGCGCCATCCCGTCCGTGTCACCCTTCAGAAAAGCCAACTGATAACTATTTACCAGCAGGGTCTCGCCCTCCAGTTTGTGCGCCGCGGCCTGCTTGTACATCGCCTCGCCTTCGTCCAGCCGGTTCAGGCTCACGTAGGCGCCGCCGACGTTGAGATAATTCGCAACGTTGTTCGGATCCAGACGCAGCGCCTCCTGGTTCTCTTGCAATGCCTTTTCCCAGTTTCCCAGGCTCCCGGAAACGAACGCCAGATTCATGTGAGGTTGGTCGTATCGCGGATATGTCTGCTGCCACAACTCGAAGACCTGCGCAGCTTTTTCCAGCTCTCCCGTCGCGTAAAGGTAATAGAACGACTCAATGGCGAAGCGCTCTCGTTCGCTGACCTTCTCGCGCAATTCGTAAGCTTTGCGGGCGTTCTCCGCTGCCCGCCCCACCTGGTTGATATTGTCGTAGCAAATTGCCATGCCGTTGTAGGCGGCGGCAAAATTCGGATCGAGATCCACCGCCCGTTTATAGAAGGGCAGCGCCGCCGTCCAGCCTTTCGCCAAGCTCGTCTTGATCCCGAGGCTATAGGCCTGCAGCGCTTCGAGCGACGACGTGGTTGCTTCCTCCAGCGGCGTAGCGTACTTCTGCACCGAGGTAAGCGACTCTCCCAGCTTGCCGCGCAAGCTGACGGCTGCGGCGTCCAGCGCCTTCAGCACCGCTTCCTTCTTCGCCGCTTGCCCCTGGGTCTCGGCCAGCACATCGCCAGTATTGCAGTTCACCGCCTTCAGACCAATCACATACTGGCTGCCAATCTCCGCAATCGAGCCGGCCAGCATGGCCTTGCTGCCGGTACGCTGGCAGACCTCGCGCGTGATCTCCGGAGTCAAACGGTCGCCGGCGGAACGGCCCATCAGCTTCAATGTCTGATTCACCTTGTTGTCGGAAATCAGGGCCAGGAAGGGAGACTGCTCAAGCTGTACTGCAAGCCCCTGCTTGAGCGTGTCATCGAAGACGGGGTCGCCGGTCTTGTTATCGAAGTCGCCGAGCACGATGGTGTCCTTGTCGGTCAGTAGCTTCGTTTGATGGGAGCGATAGTAGAGTCCTCCCGCCACCAGCAAGCCAGCCAGCACAACGATAAGCGCAATCATCCAGCGCATGAGGCGCTGACGCCCGTGAGATTTCTCCGCCGCGGCCACATTCACGGCCGAGGTGTGTCCACTGTCCGTATCTCGCTTCAGCCGCTGCAAGTCGGCGCGCATTTCCGAAGCGTGCTGGTAACGCAGATTGCGGTCCTTCTCCATGGCCTTGTCGATAATCCGTTCCAGCTCCGGCGGCAGGTCGGGATTCAACCGCACCGCCGGCGTCGGCGCTCCATCCAGAATGGCCTTGAAGATGACTCCTGAACTCTCGCCCCGGAACGGCAATATGCCCGTGGCCATTTCGTACAAGACCACGCCGCACGAGAACAGATCGGTCCGGCCGTCGAGCTCCTTGGCTCGTACCTGCTCGGGCGACATATACGCTACCGTGCCCAGCGCCGCACCGGGACGCGTCAGGTGCTCTTCGTCGCTCGGCGTGGTCATCGTGTCGGCGGCGGCAATCTCGCTCGACGTTTGCACCGGCTGCGTGACTTTCGCCAGCCCGAAATCGAGGACCTTTGCGTGGCCGCGCTTGGTCACAAAGATGTTGGCCGGCTTAATGTCGCGATGGACGATCCCTTCCGCATGGGCCGCGTCCAGCGCATCGGCAATCTCAATCGCCAGGCCAAGCAGTACATCGGTCTCCAGCGGCCTGCCGGCGATACGATGCTTCAGCGTCACGCCATCCAGAAATTCCATCGCGAGAAACGGCTTGCCGTCTTGCTGGCCGATTTCGTAGATGGTGCAGATGTTGGGATGGTTAAGGGCAGAGGCCGCCCGGGCCTCGCGCTGGAAGCGGCTCAACGCTTGCGGGTCATTGGCCACCTGATCGGGCAGGAACTTCAGGGCGACAAAGCGGTGCAGGCTTACATCCTCGGCCTTATAGACCACACCCATTCCGCCGCCGCCGAGTTTCTCGACGATCCGGTAATGCGAGATGACCTGATCGATCATGAGAGCAGTGCCACGACTTGGGTCATCATCTTATGAACGCAGCATCCCCCAGTCAAACAATAACGCCGCCGGTCTCTCTGGACGAAACCGACTAATGCCTGCCTCTTGCGTGTTGGGTGGGAGACTGCAATCGTGCCATCATAAAAACCACCCTCGTGCCACCAGCATGCACTGATGTGGCGAAGCTGACTTTCCTTCAATTATCTGCTTGACGAATGCTCAGAAGCCGTTAGGATTCTCCTGTTCCCAAATGTCATCTTCAACTTAATAGCCGTTCAAGTTTGCGAATGGGTTCGCACTTGAACGGAAAATACAACTTTCTCAGTTCCAGATCGTCACAGCGCCGCAGGACGTTGATCGGCGCGAATTCCCATTACCTATCTGTCGCTCTCATACGCGAATCCTTTCTGCGGCTCGGTATTTTCTTAGTCAAATAAACGTTGGAGGCGCGTGTTCTATGCAAAGACTTACCGGGTTACTGTTGGAGATATGTCTGCTGGTCGGAGGCATCGGTACGGTTGCGGCGCAGGATATGTCAAACGGAGTGACGCCGCCTCCTAAAGTGCTCCAGGTCATCGTCGAATATCTGAAGCCGGGCAAATCCGGCGGCCCGCATCAGGCAACTGAGAGCCAATTCGTTAAGGCTTTCCAGGCTGCGAATTGGCCCACTCACTATCTCGCAGTTGATTCCCTGACGGGCGCGCCACGATCGCTGTTTTTCGTCGGCTACGATTCCTTCGCGGCATGGGAGAAGGACGCCACCGCCACGCAGCACAATGCGGCTCTCTCGGCAGCCGTGGATCGTGCCGCGATCGCGGACGGCGAACTGCTCGCATCGACGGAAATCGGCGCCTACGTCTATCGTGAGGATTACAGCCTGCGCGCGCCGGTCGCCATTGGCCAGATGCGCTATTTCGAGATCCAGCGTTTCAAAATTCGTCCCGGACACGAGAAAGAGTGGGACACGCTGGTGAAGATGTACCGTGCCGGCTATGAAAAGACGCAGCCGAACGCGCATTGGGCCGCATACGAAAGCGTCTATGGGACAAACAATAGCGGCGTGTTCGTGTTCATCACTCCCATGAAATCCGCGGCCGAAGTGGACCAAAACTTCGCCGACAACACGAAATTCATGGGTGCCATGGGCGAGGACTGGCTGAAGAAGGCCGGAGAGCTTGCCGCAGCTTGCATCGACACCAGCCAAAACAACCTGTTCCTGTTCAACCCAAAGCTGAGTTATGTGTCTGATCAGTGGATCAAAGCTGATCCTTCCTTCTGGAAGCCAGCTCAATAGGCCGCGCAAGTTTCGAGGGAAGCGCCGCGCTTTGTCCTGAAACCCACCCAAGCACGACAAGCTTGGGTGGGATCGTTCGAGTCCTCTCATCACCATCGTTTCAGCAAGAACGACCTCGTTTGCCTCACTAATTCCGGAATCAGACCGCTGCGCGAAAAGAAACTTCTTGTTTTCAGAACGAGACAGCGAAATAATCATTTTTGACCGGCCAGCTCGACGACACACTCGCTCCCACGCTTGAATCCTGCCTTGGGGTTGTGCTAATGCAGTGCCGTGGTTTGTACCACTGTCTTTCCAGGTTGTCGTATTTTGTAAGGCAGGCGCGAGACTTCCTTTGTGGCGCCTTTTTGTTTTGCCTGGCGGCATGCCTGCCCGCCAGCCTGACCGCCCAGCAGACGGTTTCCATTCCGCAGGTACCGCTCGCGGTGCAGAATGGCTCCGCCCATTATCTTGGACATTTCGATCCCCAGCAGATGCTGCGACTGGCCATTACTCTCCAGCCTCCTCATATGGAGGAGGAAGAGCAGTTCCTGAGCGAGCTACAGGATCCCGCATCGCCGCTGTTTCACAAATATCTAAGTGACGCGGAATGGAACCAGCGCTTTGCGCCGTCCGCGCAGGACGAGCAGGCAGTCGCGGCTTGGGCTCAAGCCCAGGGTCTGACCATCACCCAACGCTTCCCGAATCGCCTGGTCGTCGATGTCGAAGCTCCTGTGGCCGTCATCGAGAAGGCGCTCGCCGTCAGCATCAACTCCTACCAGATAGGCGAACCTACATATTTCTCCAACGATCGCGGTCCCTCGATTCCCGCGGCTCTGGCCAATGTCATTCACTCCGTGCTCGGTCTCAATAACATTGAAGTGGTGCATCCGTCTTCCAACATCAAGGACACAACCCAGTATCCTGTCTATTCTCCGGGGCCGGCCTATACTCTTGGATCGCACCTTCAGGGCGATGGCGACGGGAAGAAACTGGACGCCGCGATGGCGCTCCACCACGAGGGTGTGAAGCACTACTCCTCGTCTGGCGCCTATGACCCGACGGATATATATAGCTCCTACGCGTATAACTACGTGGCGCTTCAGCACCTGGGCCATTGTTGCAACCCGCTGAACAATCCAAACAATTCGCCGCCGGAGTCTTCCATTGCCGTCGCCATCTCGGGCGATTTCAGAGATTCGGACTTTTCTGGCTTCCTCTCGAACTATTCCTACCTCGCTTCGAATGTTCAAAGGCATTTCGTTGACGGCAAGCCGGCCTGCTGCGACCCCGAAGCCACGCTGGATGTGGAGTGGAGCACGGCCATGTCCAACAGTTTCACCTCTTCCGCCAGCACTGCCGAAATCCACATGTATGAGGGAGCGACAGACAGCTTAGGCACCCTGTTGGACGTGGTTCAGCACGCGTTGAACGACGGGCAGGCGAGAGTGCTGAACATGAGCTGGGGGCTGGCGGAATATCTCATCGCTGCCGGTTATTTGAACGACTTTCACAACGTGTTCAACCAGATGGTCGGGCAAGGCTGGACCCTGGTAGCGGCCGCCGGCGACGGCGGCGCCACCACCGGCTGTACGCGCACCGCTGTAAGCTATCCGGCATCGGATGCCGACGTGACCGCCGCCGCCGGAACGTCGCTTTCGACCAGCCAGTCCGGCTTTGGCAAGGAAGTCGCCTGGACCGGTGGACCTTACGGTTGTTCCAATAACGATGGAGGAACAGGCGGCGGGTGCAGCGCGTTTATCGCGGCCCCGGGTTATCAAGGCGGCACAGCATGTAGTTCCAACATGCGCAGCGTTCCCGACGTCGCCTTGAATGCAGATGGGGTTTACGAACCGCAAAACTTCTTCTGGGATGGACACCTGGTACCGGCCGGCGGCACCAGCATTGCCTCGCCAGAGATGTCGGGATTTTTCGCCCAGGAGAACGCCTACCTCCTCTATATCCAGGGCCTCGTCGGCAATACCTGCGGCCCGTCGTTATCGGCGCCTTGCGCACCCATGGGCAGCGCTAACCCTTATATCTATAGCGAAGGCCTCACCCCATCGGCTCCGCACTACCCCTTTTACGACATTACTTCCGGATGCAATAACAACGACATCACCCAGAAGGATCAACTGACCTACTTTTGCGCTGGTCCGGGGTACGATCGGACGACGGGATGGGGCTCCGCGAACATGTTGCAGCTTGCGTGGACGATCAACTATTTCCTCGCAGGCGATAAGGATGGTCCTTCGGCTGATTTTTCCGGCAGTCCCCCGGCAAATCATTGGTATAGCACTGACCAGACCGTAGTCTGGACACTGACTGACCGCAGCAGAAACGGTCATCCCCCCAATGGTCCAGCCGGATCGAGTGAAGCATGGGACACGGATCCCGGCGATCCTTACAGCCAACCTACTCCCGGCGCGGGCAACAGCTACTATGGTCCGCAGACTTACGGCGCTACCGGCTCGGCTAACGGGCTGGCGGCGGCTGGTCTCGGTTGTCATCATGCTTACGTGCGAGCTTGGGATAACGCTGGCAATTCAGCTCTCACTACCTACGGCCCACTGTGCTTCGATAACACTTCTCCCGTGGTTACCATCACATTGAGCGGTAATCAGCTGTCGGATGGTAACTATAGTGGCCCGGTGCTGGTCACCATCAATGCCACCGATTCGGGCGGCAGCGGCATCGCCAGCCTCGAGTACACACTCGACAGCGGCAACCACTATCAGCCTTACACTGGACCTTTTTATGTGTACGTGCCCGGCTACCATTATCTTTATGCCCAGGCTGAGAACGGCGCGGGAACTTACTCGAACCAGTTTTCCAGTTTCACCATCGAGCAAAACCAGCAGTTCGCGGTAACCGTATCCAAGACCGGTACTGGCAGCGGGACCGTCACCAGCACCGACGGCGGAATCAATTGCGGCAGCACGTGTTCGGCTAATTATTACGACGAGCAGCCGGTGACCCTGACGGCTTCGCCCGCGCAAGGCTCCATCTTTACCGGCTGGCAGAATTGCGATCTCAGCTTCGGCTTGACCTGTACTCTCACGGTCACCGCTGCCCGCTCCGTCACCGCCATCTTCAATATTCCGGTTGCCTTGCAGTTGGTCTCCGTCACGCCCTGCCGGGTGGTTGACACCCGCGGGCCGAGCGGCCCATTTGGCGGGCCATCCCTACAGGCGGGTGTTCCGCGTAGCTTCACCATCCCCAGCGGCCCCTGTTCCGGTATTCCATCGAACGCGGCGGCTTACTCTCTCAACGTCACCGCTGTGCCTCGGGGTAGCTTGGACTATCTGACTGCGTGGCCAACCGGACTGACCCAGCCCTTGATCTCCACGCTTAATTCTTACGATGGCCGCGTCAAAGCGAATGCCGCTATTGTGCCGGCTGGCGACGGCGAGGCCATCAGCGTTTACGCCACCAACACCACCGACCTTCTGCTAGACATCGACGGCTACTTCCTCCCCTCCAGCAGTTCAACGCTAGCTTTCTTCCCCCTGAAGCCGTGCCGTGTTGTCGATACTCGTGGTCCCAACGGGCCGTTGGGCGGGCCGATTCTCGCCAACGGACAGACTCGCGATTTCCCCGTGCTTCAGTCCGCCTGCAGCATTCCTCCCTCAGGGGTGGTCGCCTACTCTTTCAACTACACGGCGATCCCGCAGAACGGGGCGCCGCTGGGCTATCTGACGACTTGGCCCAAGGGTCAATCGCAGCCGGTAGTCTCCACCTTGAATGCGCCTACCGGAACCGTGACCGCCAATGCAGCAATTGTTACTGCCGGTGTCGGTGGCGATGTCGATGTCTACCCATATGGCAACAACACCGATCTGGTCATCGACATCAACGGATATTTCGCGCTGGCCGCTTCAGGTTCCCAGCCACTGTCCTTGTATAACTTTGCGCCTTGCCGCGTACTGGACACTCGCCAGACTACCGGCGCCTTTAGCGACGAGTTAACCGTCAACGTCGTCAGCAGTCCATGCGAAGTGCCGAGCGCCGCCCAAGGCTACGTGTTGAACGCTACCGTCGTGCCGACAGGTCCGCTTGCCTACCTGACGCTCTGGCCCGACGGGCAAATGCAACCGTTGGCATCAACCTTGAACGCCTATGACGGCGCGGTCACCTCCAACCTGGCGATCGTGCCCAACATCGATGGCTCCATCGACGCCTACGCCGCCGGACTCACGCAACTGATCCTGGACATCTCCAGCTACTTCGCGCCGTAGACCTCGACGATCCGCTCGGCCTCACAATGCGGGTCGCCCCGCTTGCGAATCTGCCTTGCGACGGTTGCGGTTCCGCGACCCGCACCATACAATCAGTGCTGCGCGGAGAGATGGCCGAGTGGCTGAAGGCGCACGCTTGGAAAGCGTGTGTACTCGAAAGGGTACCCAGGGTTCGAATCCCTGTCTCTCCGCCATGTTTTCAATGACTTAGAGGCAAATGGCGGTCAACGCGGTCAAATTACCCGAATCACTGAATAGCCATCCTGACTACTGCGCTGTTGGCAACGCGCATCCCCTCGGCCATGGAACTGCCGTACTTCGTGGTCATGGCGATGTTGGCGTGCCGCATTAAATCCTGCTGTATCCCGAGCGGAGTACCGTTCGCGTCCATCCAGGTGCGGTATGTGTGCCGGAACGTATGCCAGCCCACGGATTCGCCCAAGCCTGCACGCTTACCAGCCGGGATGATGTAGTCGCGCTGCACCGCGTTCAGGTAGTACGGCATGGCCCCGGCAACCCAGGGCGATGCCCATACCCAATCGCTGTCAGCCTTGAACTCCGAGATTGCGCGCCAGTCTTCGAGCACTGCGATGAGCGCCGGATCGAGCGGTAGCCGCGCCTTGCTCTTCTTCGTCTTCACGGCATCTTCCCGGTTGGCGATCACGCTTCGCTGAATCAATACCTGCCGGTTTGCCCAATCGAAGTCAGACCATTTCAGGCCGGAAATTTCGGAACGGCGAAGCCCGAGACACATTGCAACCAACACCATCGTGCGGTAAGGCTCGATGACAATTTGTTGCAACAATCCGCCGAACTGCTCGGGCGTCAGTATCAGCGGCTCCTTGTCGGTCAGCGTCCCGCCCTCAATACGAATCAGGTCCATCGGGTTGCGCTGCATTTCGAACATTTCGCACAGCATCGCGTACTCGAACACCTGGCGCATGACGCTCTTGATGTGAGCCTTCGTCTTCTGCGCCAAGGGTAGGGTGAGGAACCAGCGATGCACGGCCAACGGTTTCACCGCTCCGAGATCGAGGTCTCCCCATACTGGAAGTATGTGCCGTTCGAGGTTGTTGCGGTATCCGCCGCTCGTCGTGAATCGCTTTGGCATACGCTCGCTCATGTAGCGCCGAGCTGCCGTTTCGAATGTGACGATCGGCATCTTGTGAGTGGGATTGGCGCTCGGCACGAATCCCGACGCCAGCCGTAACGCTTTGGCCTTGGTCGGGATCTCGGCAAGGGTGCCGAGTCGCTCGCTCCGGCGCACACCGGTCGAGTGATCTTTCCAGCGGTACACCCACATTTTTCTGCGGGGGTCCAGGTACACCGAACCGCGTTGGTAGTGCTGTCGTTTCACGTTCGTTCTTCCTTTCGCTCTTCGGGCGAAAGCTGGTGGCACGACGATTCTAGCCTTCCCGTAATCCATTCATCCAGAGAAGAAGCGCGGAACCGCCAAACCTTGCCAATCTTCAGCCCGGGAATAGCGCCCCGCGAGGCCATCTCCCGAACGGTGACGGGATGTAGTTTTAGGAAGCGCCCCGCCTCATTGGCATCAATTAGAGGCTCAAAGGTTTGCTCTGCCACACCCTCTCCTTCCTGCGATCTGGGCGGTTAGTGTTTAACGAAACCGCCATTTCCTGAATCATCCTCACGCGGTAAATACAAAATCCGACGACGGTCTAGCCGAAGGCCGCCAACTTTCACCGAAGAAGGCCAAGATTATTTGTTGGCACCCTTCGCTCACGGTTGGTTCCCTTCGGGAAGGAACCACTCCCAACCTGTGGTCATGCCGGACTTGCGAGATTGTACCCCCAAAGCCGCCTTGGCACGTGTCAGCGTCCGTTCGCTGATACCCTCCCGGCGAGCTTCGGCCTCAATCTCTCTTACGGGACGCGCCCCTTGAGCGAGCTCGCTCAAAAGGAAGTCTCTGGCCTCCGCCAAAGCTCCAGTTTCTTCCTCAGTCAGCTCCGGCCCGAGAATTGCGCACGCGGTCAGTTGGCTTTCTCCGGTCCAGCGAAACTTGCCATCTGCCTCGATCACGTACCCGAGAGATGGCCCGAACTCGCCGAGATTTGACTTCACCTGTACGAGCGCGCGCTGTGCAGGGTCGTCTGGAGAGCAGCCGGCGAGCAACTCGGTTCTAACGGCCCCAGTGAGGTCAATGCTCCCGAGACCGCGGTGAATCGCCTTTCCAGTTGGCGCTTTGCCCAAATGGCGGACGAGCAGGGTGCAGCAGCCAAACTCTTCGGCAAGGCGAGACAATCCGTCCATCACTGGCCGCGTTTCGTTGGAGCGGTGCGCGTCCACCTCGGCGCCTAGGTAAGACTGGATCGGATCAACGACCACGAGTCGCGCCTTGGTCTGCTGGAGCGCACCACTGAGCAGTCGGACATCAGAGAGCCGCACGCTACCCCTTTCGGCTTTCTCACCATTGCCGACGAGCGAACCCCGAAGAATATGGAATCGGGTCGCGTCACCTCCCAGGGAATCAAATCGAGGTCGCAACACGTGCTCCGGGCTATTCTCAACACTGAGGTAGAGCACATCTGCCGGTTCGCGATCTTTGCCCGCCCACGGCCCTCTCCCTGTGGTGATTGCGCTCGCGATCGCGAGTGCGATGTAAGTTTTGCCACATCCCGGATCGCCACTGAGCATGGCTAACATGCCCATAGCCAGGTAGGGCTTCCAGAGCCACTCCACTTCCTTCGCGTCTACTTTAGAAAGCGTAAGAATCTCAGGGCGCCGCGACAACAGGCGTGGCTCGGAAGGCAAGAGATTGCCGTCCAGGTCGTACCCGGCCTGTAGGCTGCTAACCGTTGCCGCAAACGTTTCCAATAACAGGTCCGGATCCGCCCCAAGTTTGCGGCTTTGGTGTCCAATGCTGTCGCCGAGCCTTTCCAACTGACGCAACCGCGAAAAGCGAATGACCGTGTTGGCATGGCGCTTGATTAAGCCGGGATGTAGTACGACGCCATCAATCAGCATTGCCAGGTATTCGACGCCCCCTATGGCGTCAAGCCGGTTTTCTTGTTGCAGGGATGCCACCAACGTAAGAACGTCGAAAGGAAGTCCCTCCTCGTGGGACTGGAGCATCACAGCAAACAGCTTGCGGTTCGCTCCTAGGCCAAAATCCTGTACAGCAAGGTCGGCCAAGGGCCCGCGTAGCAGGCTATTGTCCAGGAGAGCAGCACCTAGACACGCACGTTCGGCCTCCGCCGAGTACAAACTATCGGAGGGCTGCGTGTAGGTGGCTGCTGCGAGTGCTGTCATGGCCATCTAGTCCTCCGACCCCTCTGGTTCTCGCCGGCCCGAGCCGCGAACCGAATAACATCGTCCCGATGAATCACCGTTCTCCGGCGCACCTTTCTGCGGGTCAGTTCTCCAGAGGCCAGCAGGAGATACACCGTTCTCGTGCTCAGCCCCAAGACCGCGGCGGCCTCCGGTACAGATAGCAACAGCTTCGATGTCAGGGTGGATATTTGGCTCTCTGCCGAGCAACTGGTAGAGTGCGGCCGAGGGTTTTCGCGTGCGTATTGAAGTTTTCTCATGTTGCAAGGTGCTCCGAGCCGCATAATAGAGCCGTTGCGCGCAAACTCAATGGACAAAACCTAGGCGAGACTTTTGTCCGGTGGCTGCGTCTGGAGGTCAGGCCACATGCCTGTCGACCGAGCGAAGGCGGTCAAGAAAGCATTCGATACAATCGGCCCGAAAAACCCCCTGAGAGAGCTTGGGGAGATGGATAAGCATCTACTCTGGTCGTTGCTGACGATCTACATGTTCGAATCGCAGGAGAGGGTGAACCCTGAGTTCTCATTAGCATTGGAGGAGATGGGTAAGATCGCAGCCGATGCTGTCGCCCTCGCTAAGAGGATTCAGCGGGAAGTGGTCAATAGCGAATCTTGGGAGGTTCTCAAACCCTTCTTGCGAAAGGTGGAAGATGCGCCAGCGCGTCTTTATCTGTTTGGAAGCCGGTTGGGCGGGCTCATGAATGCTTTTGGGAAACCGGGCCACAAGAATGGCGTGTTCGTAAAAAGCTCGTTGGTAAAGGCGTCTGAATTTGTCAAGTTACGGACGGGAGATTACAACGACGAGCACCTGGCGGAGTTGTGTCAGGAAGTAAATCCGGAGTTCTCAGGTCGCAGGAAACGGGTTTCGGAAGTCCCGGAGTTTTCCGGTGAAGCCATACGCAAACAGCGAGACCATTTTGCCAAGACATATCCGCTCTTTTACAAGCAGGTCTTAAAAAGCTTGCCGCCTACGCCATTTCCTAGATTCGCCACGCCATCCCCTAGCTTCTTAGCTGCGCTCAGTTCTGCCTTTGAAGGGTCAGCCCCCACCTCTGAAGGGGTTGCCTCACCGACGGGAGAGGAACAGATTGGGCCCAAGAATGTCGCTAGTAAGACAAAGGCAAAAAGCGGTGGCGTGCCAGACCGAGATGCCAGGCCGCTTCACTCCAAAAGGAGCAAGCCATGAGTCGGACTTGCTGGCCTGTGTGCGGGCTCGGTCCGTGTAGACGGCCCCAGCAATGAAAATGTTCCCGGCGGAGGGTCTAACCTCGTAACTTGTCAGTACACGGGCAGCGTATGGCAGGCGTTCATCGCCGCAGCCGGTTCTCCTGGCGGCTCGACGAATAACCTCCAGTACAATGCCGGCTCGGGCAACTTCGGCGGTATCGCGGCGTTCAACTTCTCCAGCCCCAATACGATCGCAGCAACCTCTTCCGGCGTCATGAAACTCACCACCCTGGCCCTGCTCTCCCTCGCCGGCTGGTGCAAGCTTAGCGATAGCTTAGGGAAAGGCGGCCGACGGTAGCGAAATTGAGCAAATCGAGTGGGTCAATAGCGGCATCAAGGCGGAAGACCTGCTGTCCTCGTTCCGCAACAGCTACAACCCGCGCATCGCGGTCACGGTGGACATGATTGCCACCGGCACCGACATTCGGCCATTTGGGTGATCAGCAGACAACCTGGAACGGATAACCTCGTCCAATCAAATGGCCCGAATCGCCGTTTTCCAATCCCACCAAGATCCCACCACAGACATCCCACAATTCTGCTCAAAATCCATTGCCGCCATCTTGAAGCGTACCGGCCAAGCGGTTGAGGTTGGTCCACGCGCCATCCAGATGCTGGAACCTTCTGGCTCGCCCGCGGTGTTGGTTACCGCGGAGATGCAGCGGGCCGCGGGATACGACCAAGCGGTCAACCGTCCACCGGTCGGCTACCACGAATCCAGCCCGACCAAACTCATGTTCGGCCAGATGTGGGAGAAGCGCGCGAGTGCGGGCTTCGAGATCCTGCCCGAGCCAAGAACTGCCTCCCGCCCGCGACAAGAAGGCCGTCGATTCGGTACGCCGGCACACCGGACAGCGCCAGATCAAGCCGAAAGTAGGCTTCCGCAAAATCTTGCGGCACGCCGTGGCCTAGGGCGTACAAATTCCCAAGAATACCTGTCAGTACAGCGGCAGCACATGGGCGGCGTTCTTGGGTGCCGAGCGGTTTGGCGGTGCGGCGGAGTGCACTTAGCGATAGCTTAGGAGACACCTAAAACATGCGGAAATCCAAAGCACAGCGCATGGCCGAGCTGGCCGAGAAGGAGGCTACACCGGCTTCATCGGACGATCTGCCATCTTGTGCACCGTCGTGATGAATCCAGAACCAATAAAGGGCGGGGCGAGAAGTCGCGGAGTCACCCGTTAAGCGCCAAGAATGAGACGTGAAGAGCCCCCTAAGAGTTTCGTGCTCGCGTTGAGCCTTGCTCGAATCTCTCCCGGCGGGCTGAGATTTTGGCCGGCTACTTCTACGCAGAATACGAGGGCATGGACTGGGGGGCGCGCTATAACATCGCTCCGTCATCCGACAGGACCCTCAGGAACCCGTTCGCCGCGCGTCTCTCATGCGATGGGGCTTGGTCCCCTACTGGGCGAAGGACGCGAGCGTGGGCTACAAGATGATCAATGCACGGGCGGAGACTGCCGCGGAGAAGCCTGCGTTCAAAGAGTCACTCCAACGGCGTCGCTGTCTCATTCCTGCGGACGGATTCTACGAGTGGCCCCGCAGAGTGACGGCCAAACAAGCGTTCCACTTCGGACTCGAGGACGATTCACTGTTCGCTTTCGCCGGCCTGTGGGACCGATGGCGTGCGCCGGACGGCACAACTCTGGAGACCTGCACAATTCTGACAACGACGCCAAATCAGCTTGTGGCTGACGTGCACGACAGAATGCCGGTGATCCTTCCGCCGACAAGTTATGACCTGTGGCTTGATCCCGGGTTTCGAGACGTGGAAGCGACAACCGAGATGCTCAAGCCCTACGACGCCGGGCAGATGCGACGTTATGCCGTCAGTGCGCGGGTGAACAACGTTGCGAACGACGACCGCCTGTGTTCCGAACCGATTGAAGTTTCAGGGACGCAAGCCGGACTTTTCTGATTTGAACGTCCTAATTAGGTGCCTGGCCTAGGTGGGCGAACAGACGGCGCAAACTTGCGTTATGGCCTGATTGCGACAGTTATTGCTTCCTGCTGGAAGTCCGCTGTCAATCGGGTGTAAAGTCCTACCCAAGGTCAACAACCGTCAACGGTCGCATTCAGTAAAGGAGACCATCGTGACGAACGAGCCAGAGTCTTCCGCATCAATTTTGCTCGGCAGCCCACGGCGCATGGCCTTGGCACTGGCACTGTTTTGCGCGCTGACGATGATCGCAAAACAACCGGTGCAAGCGCAGACCTTCACCGTGCTTCACAACTTCACCGGTGCCAGCGACGGAGCCGGTCCCGAGGGCACCTTGATCGTGGATCGCGGGGGAAACTTCTACGGGACGACATACGGGGGCGGTATGGGCCACGGGACAGTCTTCAAATTGTCGCATCGAGGATCGGACTGGATCGTTACCCGGCTATACGCCTTCCATGGCCAAGATGGGTCTGGCCCCCAATTGGGACTCATTTTTGGGCCGGACGGGACTTTATACGGGACAACTGCGCAAGGCGGCGTCAACTACCTTGGCAACATCTACAATCTCCGACCGCCCGCGACGGCCTGCATGAGCGTTTCCTGCCCGTGGTCGGAAACAACACTGTACAGTTTCGCCGGCTCGGACTCGCAAGATCCAACCGGCGCTCTGATCTTCGATCAGTTCGGCAATCTCTACGGCACAGCCTTTGGATCAGACTTTTCCGATAGACATCGCCCCGGTTACGATCCAGGCAGCGTTTGGGAATTAGTTCACTCCGGGGGCACATGGACAAGCAAGGTGCTCTTTGATTTCACGTCCGGATATGGACAGAATCCCGCGGGAGGTGTGATTTTCGATCAGTCCGGCAATCTCTACGGAACGACGTTTAACGGCGGCGATGAGGGCACTGGGACGGTGTTTGAATTGACACCTTCGCAATCAGGGTGGACCGACCAAACTCTGCACATCTTCGGGTCCATGGGAGATGCTCCCCAGGCAGGCCTCACGGCGGATCAGGCAGGAAATATGTACGGGGCTACTTACGTGACAGGCTATGCGTTCGAGTTGGCGCCGTCAGGCGGCGGCTGGAGCTTCAGTACGATTTCTGTGCTTAACAGTTACTTTGGCCCATATTCCAACCTGACGATTGATGCGCAAGGGAATCTTTACGGTACCACCGTGCAAGGTGGTCATGGTCTGGGCAGTGTCTTCAAGCTGACCCAATCAAACGGTGTCTGGACGTTCACCGACCTGTACGAGTTCACCGGCGGCGGCGATGGCGAATACCCAAGCGGCAGCGTGACACTGGACGCAAACGGCAATATCTATGGCACCGCATTAGAAGGCGGAACCTTCGGCTATGGCACTGTGTGGCAGATCGCGCCCTAGCTGGGACTCCGTGGCACCTGAAAGGTTTGCTGTAACTGGCGTAACATCGCCATAGCACTCATTGAGCGTTCCCCGGCCTCGCCTCCAAGGGTCAATGAGCGCTATGGCCTGCTCTCGCCAACTATATTTTGGTTGTTGCAAGTGGAGCCCACCTGGGATAAGTTTGGCTCCCGCGAACCCGGGATACTCCTAAGCCTGCATCTTGAGGGGGATCGATCATGTCCTACCCGAAACCGCGTTTCACATCGATGCTACGCCGTAACGTGCATACCTTAGCGTGGGCAACGCTGCTGGTTTGTGTGCTCAGGTTGATTGTAGAACCGACGGCGCAGGCCCAAAGCTTCAGCGTCCTTCATTCGTTCGCTCCCAATCGACTTGGCTACGGGCCGTATGCGGGACTCATCCAAGACGCGAGAGGAGGCCTCTACGGCACCACGAACAATGGAGATGCACCTGATGGAGGCGTAGGCAGCGTATACAAGCTGACCCATGCGCAATCCGGCTGGACGTTGACTGCGTTGGTTGAGTTCAACCACGACGGTAACGGCTACGGACCTCAGGCCCGGCTGACCCTTGGTCCCGACGGAGCCATGTACGGCACTACGGTATATGGTGGCTACCCGGGCGGCTGTGGCGGCCAGGGGTGCGGAACGATTTTTCGACTGAGTCTTGCGAACTTCTCTCGGACAGTGATTTATCGATTTTCGGATTCAGACGGCTACTGGCCGTTGAGCGAAGTAACCTTCGATAGCGCAGGCAACCTGTTCGGCACGGCTGTGATGGGAGGCGCTTACGGCGGAGGAACCGTCTTTGAGCTGGTTCGCAACGGCAACCAGTGGACCCATTCGGACATTTACACCTTCACTGGGGCATCCGACGGCGGTGAGCCAGTGGGTGGATTGATCATCGACTCGGGCGGGAACTTGTACGGCACGACCGTGAGCGGCGGTACGTGCGCCTGCGGCGTAGTCTTTGAGCTTTCGCCGTTGGAGGGTGGTTGGTCGGAACAAGTACTGCACAACTTCGATTCCCGAACAGAGGGTGGTTGGCCGGAAGCGAGCCTTATCATGGATGCGGCGGGAAACCTCTACGGTACGGCGTCGGCCGGAGGGTCGACCAACGGGGGTACCGTCTTCGAACTCTCGCCTTCAGGCAATACCTGGAACTTCACCTTGATCTATGCTTTGGTCGAGACGGGCTATCCAGGGGGCGGAGGGCCACGCGGCAGTGTGCTGATGGATGCAGCGGGAAAGCTCTATGGCACGACCTATGCTGACGGCGCCTATGTTCAGGGCTCGGTCTTCGAGCTGACGCCAACGAACGGTCAATGGGCATTCATATCTCTACATGATTTCGACTCACTGCAAGATGGAGAATATCCTGTAGGAAACCTTCTAATGGACGCCAACGGCAACCTTTTCGGGACGACATTGTTCGGCGGACAATACGGAGTGGGCACGGTGTGGGAGATCACGCCGTAGGCGACGTTGCGATAACTGTTGCTAAATCCCCGTTACACTCATAACCGACCGGTTCTGAGCGCTATGGCCTGTTCTTGCCAGTTATCCCGTTTCCAGCTCGTCCGCACATCATTCGGGTGTAAAGTGTCGACGCCCGAAGAACGGCTAAAGCTAGCACGGTCAAGGAGAGCATCATGACGAATCGGCCAGGGACTTCGAGGACAGCCTTGTGCAGCAACTTTCGGTTGCTGGCTTTCGGGCCAGCGCTGCTGTGCGCGTTGACAGCTATCGCCATGCCATCAATGCAGGCACAGACTCTGCACGTCCTGTATGCGCTCACCGACACACCGGGTGGCGCCAACCCGACCCGGCTAACCTTTGACGGGGCGGGCAACTTATACGGGGCAACTTCAGGCGGCCCCACTAACGGCGGCGTTTTTGAGTTGAGACATGAGGGTTCGAGTTGGATATTCCAGCCTCTCTACAACTTTCAGCCACACAATGATGGCATTGCTCCCGGTCCCGTCGTCTTTGGCCCGGACGGAGCGCTCTACGGGACCACTGATGAAGGCGGCTTGCCTTGCTATTATCAGTTTGCACAATGCGGTACCGTCTACAGCCTGCGGCCTTCGCCGGACCCCTGCGGGAGCGCTATTTGTCTGTGGAATGAGACTCGCATCCACTGGTTTGGAGCGTTCGATAATATCAGCGACGGCTCCAACCCCGGCTACGGTCCTCTGATATTCGATCCCACCGGCAATATTTATGGCACTACCATTTTCGGCGGTCTCCATGGCCAAGGAACGGCCTTTCAGCTGGTCAAGACTCAGAATGGATGGACGGAACACATTATCGCCAACTTTACGAGTAATGGTTCACCCTTAAACGCCATCTCCGGACTTACTTTCAACTCGGCTGGAAATCTTTTCGGAACGATCTTTATGGCAGGGTCGTTCGGCCAGGTGTTTGAGCTAACCCCCTCCGGGCAAGGCTGGAATGAGCAAGCCATCTACAGCTTTCAAGGCGGCAACGATGGCGCTTATCCCCTGGGTGGCCTAATTTTTGATGCAGCCGGAAATGCATACGGATCGACGTACGAACCGCCAGGAACCGTTTTTCAACTGTCACCGCAACAGGACGGCTCGTGGCGTGAGACTGTGCTGCACGTGCTCGCTGGGATCAATGGCCCCTTCTATGGGCCAGAAAGCAATCTAGCCATGGATGCCTCTGGGAATCTTTATGGCACAACCCCGGGCACTCCATTTAGTCAAGAAGACCACAATGGCATGGTATTCAAACTGTCGCAGGTTGACGGTTCGTGGACCTTCACCCAACTTTATGAGTTCACTGGCGGTGATGATGGCTCATTCCCAGTCGGAGGGGTTATCGTCGATTCGGCCGGCAATCTCTACGGGGCCTGTACTACGGGAGGGGCCAACCAGCGTGGCACCATTTGGGAGATCACGCCATAGCCGAGTGTCCTTGGCACTCTTCGCGCTGGTCAATTGGCGATAAATCCCCGTTACACTCATAACCGACCGGTTCTGAGTGCTATCGCCTGTTAGCGCCATTCATACTAAGAAAATCAAGTTAAAGCTTTCCCCCTTACCTTGTTAGGCAATCAAAAAATGACGTTGACGTTCGCGAGAATTGGTCTAGCGATTGCAAGCCATCATCGACGAAATTCCTAGCTGTGGCGGCGGGAAGATACAAAGCAGTGGCCCGATAGGGCGGCGTTAATAGCAGGGATCAGATCAGTCCTCATCTGAGACTTCAGCACAAAGCCAAGTGCCCCCTCGGCCAGACACGCCTCCACAAACTGGGGGCTTTCATGGATCGTCAGAAAAACGATAGGAGCCTTAGCCCCCATTTCCTGAAGCCGATGGGCCGCTTGGATTCCGTCTAACTCCGGCATCGATATGTCAGCCACGATGATGTCCGGGCTCAGCCGCATCGCCTTATCGACCATTTCGAGACCGTCGTGAGCCACTCCCACCACTTCGAAAGTCGACTGCAGAAGCGCCATCACTCGCTGTAGTAGGAGAGGATGATCGTCGGCCAACAGGACACGCAGACGATTCTCAGAACTTTCAGGTTTTCCCACATCTGACATGAGCCCATCCGATGGACACATCGTCGCCGAGACACGTTCACAGTGACAACCCAATGTTAGGTTCAGTGTCGAGACCCTCACAACTAGGGGAAACCCTAGTCACGCAAGGCACTGCAGTGAGTGAAATCAGGAGGACAGGGTTTGCTGGGAAGAATTGGAATTCATCGAAATCAGACCCAGCTTCAGGGCGAAGGGTACCAAGTCGGAATTGCTCTTCAGGTTGACGGTTTCCACGATGTGATGTTAGTGGAACTCGACCGTCTTCTCGCTCAGCTCCGGGTGTCCAGCGATCCGCTCCACTGCGTTTCTGGACATTCCTGAGTCCTTCTGGGACGATGCGAAACAGGCATGGCACCGAAAAGGTAAGTACTATACTGGTTTATCCGTGGCCGATTTGGGTGCTGCGGGCGCCCTGGGTCGGGCTCGGTCGTGGTTGATCTCATATTGGTCCGGAATCGATAAACAAAGGCTGGAGGTTCTTCGTGCCGCCTTATCTGGAGGAGCAGATCGCCTGCCGGCCTTGGGGCGTCGGTCGACGCACTCCCGGTCAATCCCACTTCTCGGAATCCGTCAGAGCGGCGAGGCGCACGCTCATCCTTTCTGTTATTGCCGTGGCCTTGCTGGTGTCGCGGTCCACCGCAGCATCGCCAATGAGAGAAGTTCGGCGCGTGCTCATTATTAACGACCTTGGCATTATCTCGTCACCCGGTTTTGCTGAAGTCGATCAGGCAGTCCTCGCCGGTCTACAGAAATCTCCGTACCGAATCGAACTCTATGAGGAGAGCCTGGAACTCACCCTGTTTCCAGACCGAGTTTCCCAAGACAGGTTTCGAGGAGCGATTATTCAGAAATACTCAGCCCGCAAGCCCGACGTGATCATTGCGGCCGGGCCAGTGTCCCTGAAGTTCATCGCCAAGCTGTACGACAAGTTCCGGGTACTCCGATTATCTTCTGTGCAATTTGGGGCGGAATTCCGGACCAGCTAAGGCACGGCGTGCCCGTTACTGGTGTCTTGGCCCAGTTACACCCCGAGGGAACCCTAAGTGCGGCGTTGCACTTGCTGCCCAGCACCAAGCACGTGGTAGTCGTAGGTGGCGTGGGTAAGTTTGACGAAGGATTCGAAGCCATCGCTAAGCAGGGCTTCCACAACTACGAATCGAAGCTTGAATTTGAGTATCTTGTTGACTTGACCATGCCGGCGCTGCTTGAGAGGCTGAAGCATCTACCCGGCGATACGATTGTTTATCACACTGCGATCA
>CAWIEG010000013.1:0-65559 GCA_963835125.1 uncultured Acidobacteriaceae bacterium
CTTAAGTGTTACCGATAAGACAGGACTGGTGGAATTTGCGCGCAGGCTGACGAAGATGGGCGTGGACTCGTCTCCACGGAGGCACTGCCAAGCTGCTGCGCGATTCCGGCGTCGCGGTGAAAGACATCTCTCCGATCTCACGGGTTTTCCGGAGATGCTGGACGGCCGGGTCGAACGCTTCATCCCAAGGTGCATCGCGGCATCCTGCACGTGCGCGCCAAGGCAGAACATCGCGCCGCAATCAGCCAGCATCGCATTGAGCCTATCGACATGGTGGTGGTAAACCTCTACGCCTTTGAGAAGACCGCAGGCAAGCCCGGCGTGGAGTTCGAAGAGCTTATCGAGAACATCGACATCGGCGGGCCGTCGATGGTGCGCTCGGCAGCGAAAAATTGCCAGGACGTTGCTGTCGTGAGTTCACCGGCAGACTACGAGACTCTATCGCCGGCGAAATGGAGAGCAATGGCGGATCGCTGTCGCTGAAGACGAAATGGCGCCTGGCGCAAAACGCCTTTGCGACGACGGCCGCATACGATTCGGCGATCGCGTCGACATTGGAACGCATTGGCGCGCCCGAGAACGGTGCCGGGAAATTTGCACTCGGCAGGGCGGACGGTTTTCCCGAGACGTTGCGGCTCAACTTCCGCAAGGCATTCGATCTGCGCTACGGCGAGAATCCGCACCAGAAAGCCGCGCTGTACTCTGACGGCTCAGGCAAAGGCGTAGCGAATGGCAAGCAGCTCCAAGGCAAAGAGCTCAGCTACAACAATATTGTCGATTTGCAAGCTGCATGGGACCTGGCGCAGGAATTTGAAGAACCAGTCTGCGCGATCATCAAGCACACCAACCCCTGTGGAACCGCTGTTGCCACTACGCTAGCCGAAGCCTACAAGCGCGCGCTGGAGTGCGATCCCGTGTCGGCGTTCGGCGGCGTAATCGGGGTCAATCGCACGATTGATCGCGAGACGGCGACAGAAATGGCGAAGCTCTTCGTCGAGGCGATTGCGGCGCCGGGATTCGACGACGCGGCGCGCGAGATCTTTGCCGCGAAGAAAAACCTGCGGCTGGTGGAAGTTGTCCCCATGGAGCAGAAGTGGGTACTGAAGAATGTTTCCGGCGGGGTATTGCTCCAGATAATGACATGCGGCCGCTCAGTGAAGCCGACCTCAAGATTGTCAGCGAGCGCAAGCCGACGGAGCAGGAGATGCGGGATCTACTGTTCGCGTGGAAGGTGTGCAAGCATGTGAAGTCCAATGCGATTCTCTATGCCCGCAACGGGCAGAGCACCGGCGTAGGCGCTGGCCAGATGAGCCGCGTGGATTCGGCGAAGATCGGCGCGATGAAGTCGGTGCTTGGGATCAAAGGCTCGGTTGCTGCTTCGGACGCGTTCTTTCCATTTCCCGATGGGGTTGAAGAGATCGCGAAGGCCGGGAGCGACCGCGATCATCCAGCCCGGCGGTTCGGTGCGCGACCAGGAGGTGATCGACGCGGCCAATCGACTTGACCTGGCGATGGTGCTGACCGGCGTGCGGCACTTCCGGCACTAGAAGGCGGTTGTCAGTTCCCGGTTGTCAGTTGTCAGACGTCCTGAGTTACCAGAAGGTCTGCCGGTCTTAACCGACAACTGACCACTGACAACCGACAACTGCTTCTCAATTCCGGCTACGCATCTTCGACAGCAGGCGCAGGATCTCGATGTACAGCCATATCAGCGTGATCATCAGCGCGAAGGCGCTGTACCACTCCATGTACTTGGGCGCACCCATGTTGGCGCCGCTTTCGATCAGGTCGAAATCGAGGACGAGATTCAGCGCGGCGATACCCACCACCAGCAGGCTGAAGCCGATGCCGATGGGCCCGGAGCCGTTGATCGTCGTGAAATGCACGCCGAAGAACCCCAGGATGAATTGCAGGAAGTAGAAGACGGCGATGCCGCCGGTGGCGGCGACGATGCCGAGGCGCAGCTTGTCTGTGACCTTGATGAGCCCGGTGCGGTAAGCAATCAACATCGCTACCAGCGTTCCGAAGGTGAGCGCGACCGCCTGGATGGCGATGCCGTGGAAGCGCATTTCCATTAGCGCCGAGATTCCGCCCAGCACCAGGCCTTCCAGCAGGGCATAGATGGGCGCGGTTACGCCGGCCCATTCCTTCTTGAAGATGGTGACCATGGCGACGATGAAGCCGCCGATGCCGCCTACCATCGCCGGTAACGCGACCGACGCCATCGCGTCTTGAGGAGATGTGGCCAGCGCGCCAAAGAAGCGGTTCCAGGTCCACGCGGCCGTGGCGACGCAGAGGATAATCAGTATCCCGGTCTTGTTGACCGCGCCCGATATGGTCATGGTTTCGGCGCCGTAGGCGATATCGCCGGCGCCAAAAGCGCCACGCAGGGCGGGGTTGGAAGTTCTCATCAGATCGGCCATTCAGGAATCTCCTTGCAGATAGCGTATCAAAGGTAGCGTACCGATTAGACGTGGGGAAGTGCTAGTAGGACTCTGGAGACGCTATTCGCCTCTCGCTCTTCGCTTTTCGCCAGACAACGAGCCTATCGAGACCGCGTGAGAGACAGATCGTGATGCTTGAAAGTCCATGGTGAGTGCTGATCGCCGCGATGTACGCTTGCACTGCCCGTAGTCCAGGACCACTTGAAGTCAAGCGAAGAGGGCTCTGTCAAGTCCTGCAGCTGGCGAACCAACGAGCAGCGAGACGCCGAACATCCGAAGAAGCCCGCTACAGTCGTGAGGTGGTTCAGAGGATTGCTCTTCGTATGAGTTAGCTGGCGGCGAAAGCACTCCACGCGTCAGATCAAACCGGTCTTTTTGGTAATGAAGCCGCGCGCGCCGTTGAGCCAGTCGCGGCCTCGGATACGATTTCCGGGAAAACCATCATGCCACGGCTCGATGTAGCTCTTGCGTCTGAGACGCTTCCCGATCCTCCAACGGGATGCTGCTCGATGACTGCGCGAACTACGGCGTGCCCCCGAGCAACGGGTGTCAAATTACCGGAATCCGCTCGACAGCGGATAGTCCCGCATAGCGGACCGATGATGCAGATAACCGCAGGGAATCGCGTTGTCAGCTCAGAGACCGTGCCTGCTCGAGAACGGCTTGCTCGCAAAGCTACGATTCTGACGTAGCGTCTGGACTATTCAGGCTCCGAGTCGCTCGCGCATTCGGAGTGTCAGGACCAGAAGTTCGAACGTGCCTGACGAAGATGTCATCAACGTCCATGTCGCGAGGATACGTGCCTGATCGCCAGCACTAGAACAAATTCTCCTGCCCGGTCGCGTTCGTGCGCGGACGCTTGATGCCGAAGTGTTCATACGCCAGATGCGTCGCCACGCGGCCGCGCGGGGTGCGGTCGAGGAAGCCGATCTGCATCAGGAATGGCTCGTAGATTTCTTCGATCGCGTCAGCTTCCTCGGCGAGCGACGCTGCCAGCGTGTTCAAGCCGACCGGGCCACCCTGGTACTTGTCGATGATGGTCAGCAATAACTTGCGATCGATCTCGTCGAAGCCGTAGCGGTCGACCTCCAGCATCTCCAGGGCTTTTTGTGCAATTTCCTTGTCGATGTTGCCCTTGCCCTTCACCTGCGCGTAGTCGCGAACGCGCCGCAGCAGGCGATTGGCGATGCGTGGGGTGCCGCGGCATCGCGTGGCAATCTCCACTGCGCCGGCTTCGTCGATTTCGACGCCGAGAATTTCCGCCGAGCGTTGCAAGATGACCTTCAGGTCCTCGTGGGTGTAAAACTCCAGTCGCAGCACGATGCCGAAGCGCGAGCGCAGCGGCGCCGAGAGCAGGCCCGCGCGCGTGGTTGCGCCGATAAAGGTGAACGGCCGCACCTCGATGGTGTGCGTGCGCGCCGATGGCCCTTGCCCGATGATGATGTCGAGCTTGTAGTCCTCCAGCGCCGAGTAGAGCAGCTCTTCCAGCGCGGGCTGAAGGCGGTGGACTTCGTCGATGAACAGCACCTGCTTGTCGCGCAGGTTGGTCAAGATGGCGGTAAGGTCGCCCTTGATCTGGAGCGTTGGGCCGGAAGTTTGCTGGAAGGGAACGCCCAGCTCGTTGGCGATGATGTTGGCCAGCGTCGTCTTGCCCAGTCCCGGCGGGCCGTAGAGCAGCACGTGGTCCAGTGCCTCGCCACGCGACTTGGCCGCCTGGATGGCGATCTCGAGGTTGTCCTTGACCTTGTTCTGGCCGATGAACTCGCGCAGCCGCTGCGGACGCAGCTTCAGCTCGAAAGACGAGTCGTCGTCGAGAGGGACGGCGGAGACAATGCGGTCAGGATTTTCTTTGGGCAAAGGCACGCAGGGCGATAGTAAAGGGAAGAGCGAGGGGGGCGCAATGAGGAGCAGGCGAGTTCCCGGAGCCGTTCGAAGCGGACGCGCCGTACACAATCGGGTTGCATCCAACAATGTTGGAGGCTACCATCACGATATGGCGAAGGTGAAGAAGTCCGACCTTGAGGACAGCGTCCCGATCCTCGACGATGAGGACGAGGAAACTCTCGCTGCGATCGACGAGGGTATTAAGGATGCCGCGGCCGGTCGAACCATCCCAAGTGAAGAAGTGCGAAAGCTCCTGCCCCAGTGGATTTCCGCCTCCAGTACACGCAAAGGGCGTTGAACGATCTCTCAGAGATCATCGGTTACGTTGCCGAGGATGATCCCGAGGCGGCGTCCCGCTTCGGCAACAGCCTGCTTGACCACGTAGACTTACTCACCCGCTTTCCCCGCATGGGCGCTACCGTCCGGAAACGTTCACAAGTACGCAAGTTGTTCCACAGTCCAATCCTCGTGTATTACCAGATCCGCGACAGCAAGGGGCTCATCGAAGTGCTTCACCTGCGTCATAGTGCGCGAAAGCCGCCGAGATCCTTCGAATGAGGCGCCAATCGCTTGGCGAACCACGCAGGTTACCGAACGAGCGTTCAGTTACTAAAGTACAATTACCCCTATTGTACTTTGGTAACTTGCGCGGATTACCTGCGTGTTTCATACTGCATTCACCTACCACAGAACCTGGGAGAAAGGGTTGGAAGAGGTTACGAGGGTCTCCTCTTCCGGCCCTTCATTTTTTAGCGGTGACGAGCGGGTACAGACCCGTTGGCTGGTTGCTCCAGGTGCCCTGACCACTCATGCAGGGACACTAAAGAGTAACCAGCCAATTGCTTTCTGGCGGCGCGAACTGCCCATCAAACGCTCTAAGATGAACTCAGCTGGCCCAGACCAGCTCGAGGAAATGTCTCTCCTGGGAGTCCTGCGATGAAAAAGATTGTTGCCGCACTGGTAATCCTGTTTGCGATGGTCAGTTTGGCCGCGGCGTCAGAGCGGCGCGACGCCGATCTGGATCGCATTCAGTCAGCCAGCACCATCCTGGCACAGATCATGTCCGCTCCGGATCGGGCGATTCCCGACAGCATCATGTCGGGAGCGAAGTGTATCGCCATCATGCCGTCGGCGCTGAAGGCGAGCTTCGTCCTGGGCGCCAACTACGGCAAAGGGGTGGCGACGTGCCGCACCGAACACGGCTGGAGCGCTCCCGCATTTTTCAAGCTGACGGGTGGGAGCTTCGGGTTTCAGGCAGGCGGCCAGGCTTCTGATCTGGTGCTGATCGTCCGCACCGTCGACGGCATGCAGCATCTTCTGCATAGCAAGTTCAAGCTGGGGGCGGATGCTTCCGCGGCTGCGGGGCCGGTGGGCCGTGACGCGCAGGCGATGACCGATCTGACTCTACGCGCTCAAGTGCTGACGTACTCGCGCTCGCGCGGTCTCTTCCTGGGAGTGTCGCTCAGCGGCGGGGTTATCAAACAGGACCAGGCCGACACCCAGGCATTCTATGGCAAGGATTGGAGCTATTACGGCCTGCTGAACGGGCAAGTGCCGGTTCCACAGGATGCCGAGCTCTTATTGAAGACGGTAGAAAAATACGCTCCGACATCAAAGCCGATGGTGGCGCCGGCGGCGGCTGCTCCGAGTGCGCAAGTGGCTCAGCCTGTACCGGCTCCGGCTACCGCCGCATCGATGACCACGGCTCCGGCCGCAACGCCTGCCACGACTTCAGCAGCAGCGGCAACTCCGGCGGCGAGCCCTGCGGCAACGCAGGATGCAGACTCGGCCGCAGCGCCTGCTGCGGACGACACCGATGCCGCAGCCCCTGCCGTGGCGCAGAGCGCGGCCCCAGCTTCTACTCCGGCGGCGACAACGAACGCACGCTAAACATCAAGGCATGCTTTCCGAGAAGGCGGTGGCAATGGCCACCGCTTTTCTGCGTGCGTTATACAAAGAAACTTACGGCGCGAAGTAGCCGGAGATGTCCAGGATCAGTTGCGTCAGTCCGGCGGCGTAGGCGTCGATGGAGCCGTCGTTGGTGGGCACGATTGCCATGTTCGAGGTGATGAAGCCGTCGTAGGCATTCAGCGTCGAGACCGTGGGCTGGCTCTCGCCGTGCGGCCACAAGGTCAGGTAAGGCATGGCGCCGCTCGGCACCACCGTCGCATTAAAGACGAAGCCCTTGGCTGTGCTGGGAGGGGCGCACTGACTGGTCAGCACATCAATGCCGTTGGGAGAATTCCAGATGCCCATGAAGGGCTGGCCGTTGCCGACGTGACGGGTGTCGAGCACGCGACAGGGCGTAAGCGGATACAGTGACAGCCCGCCTGTTCCCGGCGCGGCGAAGTAGCCGTCTACATCAAGCAACAGGTTGGTGGCGTTGCTGTGAGCGTAGAAGGCGGTGGCGTTCTCGCTGCCCGCAGGCACGATGGCCGCGTTGGCAACTACAGTACCGGTGTTGTCGTTTAGGGTGGAGACCACCGGTTGCTTTTCACCTTTGGGCCAAACGGTCAAATAGTCCAGCCCGCCGGCGGCGGGGAGTACTGTGACGTTGAAGGAATAGGCTGCCGCGTTGCTGGGAACGCCGCAATTTCCCGGAATCGTGTAATCACGCTCCACTCCCGCCTGCAGCATGCCTCCATTGCCGTTACGAGTGTCGACGATGCGGCAAGGCGGCAGGGTATAGAACGCCAGCGTGGAGCTGCCACTGGCTCGCGAAGTAGCCGTCGATGTCCAGGATGACGTTGGTGGTGTCGGTCACGTAGACGCTGACCGATCCCGAAGGCGTGCCGGCGGGAACGATCGCCGCGTTGGCCTTGACCCGTCCGTCCGGCGAGTTCAGCGTCGACACGGTGGGCTGACCTTCGCCGCTCGGCCAGATGGTGAGATAGCCGAGGGTGGTTATAGGTACCACGGTGACGTTGAGCGAGTAGGCAATGGCAGTCGATGGAATGTTGCAGGGATTGCCGCTGAGCGATAGCGGGAAGCTGCGGGATGAATTGCCGGTGATGGCCGGGCCGCCGAAGGTCCCCTTGGCATTGCGCGTATCCACCACACGGCAGGGCGTGAGCGGCACAAACTGCAATGCCGCAGGCACGGGATTGACGATCTGCGTCAGCATGCCGTTGCTGCCCATGTAATTCGAGTCGCCGGAGTACATGGCCACGATGGCATCGGTTCCTACAGCGAGGGACGAAGTCATGCACACCGCCATCGACGAAGACAGCGATAGTGCGGTGCAGCCGGAAATTGCCGTGCCGTTTGAGGTGAAGCTCACAGTCCCTGTTGGCGTCGGCGGGCCGGAAGGGCTCACCGTCGCGGTGATGGTCACAGCTTGTCCGAAGGTGGAAGGATTAGGCGAGCTGGTTACCGTTGTCGTGCTACCGTCGGATTTCACGACTTGCGACACGGTGTTGGAAGTGCTGGGCGCTAGAGTGCTCGAGCCCTGATACATCGCGGTGATGCCGTCGGTGCCGGCGTTCAGCGCGGAGTAATTTAATACCGCAACTCCGGAGTTGTTCAACGAGGCCGATCCGATCTGCACGCCGTTGCTTTCGAAGACGACCGTCCCAGTCGGCAGCGAACCATTCTGAGCCGTTACGGTCGCGGTCATGGTAACTGCCTGCCCAACGTTTGATGGATTGGGAGCAGTCTTCAAGACAGTCGTTGTGGGGATCAATGGAGCCGGCGACAACTCATACACCACCCCCTCATCGTGAGCGCCCGTCTCAGCGGCTCCATAAAGATTCCCGTGGGAATCCAGGAGCAGGCTCGATTGTGGGGAATTGCCTCCGAGACAGTTACCCGAAGAGCAGAAGGCATAAATGATGTTGTACGTGAACTGGCCGCCACCGGATGGAATCAATTCAAAGGCCACGCCATCATTTTCCACGCCACCAAAAACCGTGGTCCCAAACACGTTGCCGTGAGAGTCGGAGGTCAACGGCGCCTCGGGACTATAACCGTTGAGACAGGTCGGCCCCGGACAAAAGGGCGCCAGCATACTCTCTGTCCACGAACCGCCTGCGGCTGGACTTAACTCGAAGACGGCACCGTAGTCGTAGGTGCCCCCGCCGATGGCCGTCCCATAGAGATTTCCTTTCGGGTCAAAAACCAGTCCGTTTACCGGGAACGATCCATCGCTGCAACCGGAAACCGGACAAAAGGCGTAGAGGACTGTCTCGGTCCAGGAGCCGCTGCCGGGGGTCAATTCGAAGGCCACTCCAGAATTATTGGCACCACCGATTTGGGCCACACCGTAGAGATTGCCGCTGGAATCGAGAATAAGGCGGCCAGATGGCTGACCGCCGTCGGTGCAGGAGCTTTGGGTGCAAAAGTTGTAGAGCACCGTGTAGGTCCAGGAACCGTTGCCTTTGGGACTTAATTCGAAGGCAACACCCTCCGCACCCTTCACTCCCCCCGTCTGAGTGCTGCCGTACAGGTTGCCGTGAGAGTCGATGGCCAGAGTTGGATTGGGTTGACGTCCATCTTCGCACGATGCCAGCGAACAGAGGCTGTAAAGCACAGTTTCCGTCCAAGGCCCATTGCCGCCGGATGGCGGACTCAACTCATAGACCACGCCGCTGTTATTCGCCCCACCGACTGAAGTGACGCCATAAAGATTGCCTTGCGAATCGAATATAGCTCCGCCGATCGGAGCGTTTCCGTCTGGGCAACCCGATTGCGGGCAGAAACTGTACAGCACGCTCTCGGTCCACGTGCCGCCGCTCGAAACTAGCTCGTAAACCGTACCCTGGTTATTGGCGCCGCCTCCGATAGTAGCGCCGTACAGGTTGCCGTGGGAATCGAAAACTACAGGGCTCTTTTGCGGATTCGATCCATCCGGACAACCGCTCTGGGGGCAGAAGTTGTAGAGGACGGTATCGGTGTATTGCGCCTGCACCGGCATCCTGAAGAACAGACATAAAGCAATCCCTAAGCACCAGGAAACCGTGCGGGACAGTGCCAATCTTTGGAGTGGCTTACCAAAGTCGATTGCACGTTCTCTAAAGAAGCGGTCGTTTAAGGAAGTAGTAGACCATGGCGCTGATGCGATGGTCGGAGACACGGCGATCTTGCGAGGCGGCATGAAAGCTCCAGGATCCGGGATTCCCTACATTGGCCCTAGGCTCAAGACGCTACCCATTTATGCTCGTGCTCGAGCAGCCCGCCCCTAGTTCTGACCTGGGGCGATGTAGAGCGACGCCCCAGAGCGCAGTCATTATCAACGAGTGAACCTCCGCTGGACAATCACACAGAAGTGATGCCCGCAAGCACCTTCCGGCAGGATCGGTGGAGATGCTGGCCTCTTCTGTTATTCTTGCCGCGAATCTTCACTCGCAAGGAGACAGGGATGAAGCTACACAGGGTTTCCAGTGTTGCCTTGATGATCGCTGTTTTCGCGGTTGGCTCAGCTTCGGCGACGCAGCGCGCCGACAGCTCCAACGATTATCTCGCGCTAGGTGACAGCATTGCATTCGGCTATATCAACCAGGCACAATTCGAGTATTACAATCCCATAAACTTCGTCGGCTATCCGGACTGGACGGGATTGGCGTTCGGCCTGGACTTGGCGAATGCCGCCTGTCCCGGCGAAACCACGGGCAGCTTTCTATCGACATCCGCACCCGATAACGGATGCCGTCTGTACCGTGAGCTGACTCAGTTGCATGTCAATTACGGCTCTGCCACTACACAATTTGCTTATGCGGTGGGTTTCCTCCAAGCCAATCCCGGCACGGCGCTGGTGACGCTGCAACTCGGCAGCAACGACGTGGCTCTGTTGGAAGAACAATGCAACAATAATCCGCAGTGCATCGCGAGCGGCCTTCCACAAGTGTTGGCGACGGCGACGGCCAACATGGCTACCATCCTCGCCGGCCTGCGCGCCACGGGATACACCGGCACGCTGGTGATCGCAAATTATTATTCGACGGACTACTCGAACCAGACTACGACCGAGATTACGTCTGCCTTGAATCAGGCGATTACTGCGCCGGCGCCCGCTTTTGGCGCGGTGGTGGCTGACGTGTTTTCGGCGTTCCAGGCGGTGTCCAGCCAGTTCGCCCAAGGCAAAACGTGCGTCGCAGGTTTGCTGAACGCCAAGCCCGGGTCGAGCACTGTCCTGGAGTGCGACGTCCACCCCAGCCAGTCAGGCCACAAGCTGATCGCGCAGACGATTGCCGGCACATACAAGTCTGGTCGCGACAAGCACGGCAAATAAGCGAAGTGGGGCTGGGGATTGGCTGTTGAACGGCTAGCTGCGCTCACGCATTCGAAAATTGCGAATGCGTGGGGCACCCAGCAATCGGCGATTCCACTGCCGACATTGACAAATCGTGGAATTTATCGCGCTGCCAAGCTGCCCACTTTATTACCCCGCCGGAGTTTGGCGGCTTTTACGGTGTTGCTCATCAGCATGGCGATGGTGAGCGGACCGACGCCACCGGGAACGGGCGTCATCGCACCGGCTACTTCGGCGACCTTGGGATGAACGTCGCCCATCAGGGTTGAGCCTTTGGCGGCGAAGTCGCGTTCGCGCTTTTCGTTTCCCGCGAAGAATTCCTTGAACTCCTGGGGATCGGTGACGGTGTTCATGCCGACATCGATGACGGTCGCGCCCGGCTTCACGAAGTCGGGAGTGATCATGCCGGCCTTGCCGATGGCGGCGACAAGGATGTCGGCGCGGCGGCACACGCCAGGGAGATCGCGCGTCTTGGAATGACAGACGGTGACGGTCGCGTTGCCGTTGAGCAGCAGCATGGCGACAGGCTTGCCTACGATGTCGCTGCGGCCGACGACTACGGCCTCAGCGCCTGCGATGGGAATGTTGCTGCGCTTCAGAATTTCGATGATGCCCGCCGGAGTACACGGCACCAGGCCGGCACGCTGCGTCGAGAGATAGCCGACATTCATGGGATGAAAGCCGTCGACGTCTTTCTGGGGCGAGACGGCGAGCAGGACTTTCTTGGCATCAACCTGCTGCGGCAACGGAAGCTGCACCAGGATGCCATCGATTTCGTCGCGACGATTGAGATCGTCAACCAGAGCGAGCAGTTCGTCCGTGGTGACGCTGTCAGGCGGCGTGTGCTTCTCGCTGTAGATGCCTAGCTGCTCGCAGGTCTTGACCTTGTTGCGGACGTAAATTTCCGAAGCCGGATTGTGTCCGGCGAGGACGACGGCGAGTCCGGGACGAAGACCGGCGGCGGTGAGTTCCTTGACCTCTTCGCCGACTTCGGTCTTGATTTGCGCTGCGATTTTTGTACCGTCGAGAATGATGGCCGGCATGAGCGTTCCCTTCGTTGTGAGGATGAAACTCTAGTTTATCGCGCGGGCGAAGGTGTGCCGTCCCTGAAGGGACCCAGACCTTTTTCCTGCGCTTACCCAGGGCTTCCGCCCTGGGCTATTGTTGTGCCGCCCTTCGGGCTGGGGTATGGCAGTGTAGTCGAGTTGCGAGGGAAGTCAGAACAAGGCGAAGTCCCTCAGCCGTTAAAGCCGCATTGCCATCGCCGTTATCGGACGGCCTAAAGGCCGTCCCCTTCACACCAAGACGGGTTGGTTTTGGCCCACAATCGTATATACTTCCTGCACTGAGAAGCTAGCCAGAGACGGGCGCTCGGACCTACCGGGTGAGGTCTTGATATCGTCGGACCCCGGCCCCGTTCCGGCATCGCAACATGGATGACTCCAGACCACCATCCGATAAGAACTCTGCCGCTGATCAGCCTACGTCTCCCGGTGTAAAGACTCCGTTTGCCGGTGAGAGCTCGTCCAGCAACGCCCCAATTCCTCCCGCGGACCGCGCCAAGCTTGCGGCCGCAGCGGCGTCATCAGCAAAAGATCCCGACGCGACTGTCTTTGGTATCGATATGGGTGTGAACGTCGATGCCCGGCCGAAGTTCAGCGCTGAAAACACTCTTGCGGACGTTGACGCAACCATCGTCGACGCAGGTTCATCTCGCCGCTCAACCGGGCCGCCGTCCAGCCGCAGTTCGGCAGGGTACGGCAGTGCAGCCGTACTGCAGATCGGCGATCTGCTGGGAGGACGATACGAAATCCTGCAATTGCTGGGCGAGGGCGGCATGGGCGCCGTCTATAAGGCCAGCGACCACGAGCTGAATCGCTATGTCGCGTTGAAAGTCATCCGCCCGGAGCTGGCGTCGAACCCCGCGATCCTGGCACGCTTCAAGCAGGAGCTGCTGCTGGCCCACCAGGTCACGCACCGCAACGTGATCCGCATTTACGACCTCGGTGAGGCCGAGGGCGTGAAGTTCATCACCATGGAGTTCATCGAGGGGAAAGATTTGCGGACCCTCATCCGGGAGAAACAGAAATTCGCTCCCGAAGAAGCCGTCGATGTGATCCAGCAGGTATGCCTGGCGCTGGATGCGGCGCACAGCGTGGGAGTGATTCATCGCGACCTGAAACCGCAAAACATCATGGAGGACAGCACCGGGCGAATCCTGGTGATGGATTTCGGGCTGGCGCGCACGCTGGAAGGCGACGGCATGACGCAAAGCGGCGCCCTGGTTGGCACCATGGAGTACATGTCGCCGGAGCAGGCGCTGACCCAGGAGCTCGATCAACGATCGGACATTTTTGCGCTGGGATTGATTCTGTATGAAATGCTGACCGGCAAAATGCCGTTTGCAGCGTCAAGCGCTGTGGCCAGCCTGATCAAGCGGACGCAGGAGCGCGCGATTCCGGTGGCGGATGTTGACGCTCAGATTCCGGGAGCGCTGAGCGGGATCGTGAGCAAGTGCCTGGAACGCGATTTGAACGACAGATACCAGAATGTATCGGACATTCTGGCCGACCTGAACACGTGGAGAGACAAGCGGGCCGCCAACACAATTGCGTTTGACGCGCAGATCCAACCGTGGGGACGGACGGTCCCGTGGCCGCTGATTACCGGCATCGTGACTGTTCTGTTGCTGGCGCTGTGCGGATACGTTTTTCGCGACGCGGCTATTCGGGCCATCGCCCTTCACGCGATCGGCCCATGCCGGGCCGGTAATGTCGCTGGCGATTGTGCCGTTTCGTAATGCGACTGGAGATCCGAGTCTGGACTGGCTGGGCACCAGCCTGGCGGAGATGCTGACTACGGATGTCGGACACTCGGCGAGTCTGCGCACGGTGTCGGCAGATCGGCTGCACCAGGTGCTGAAGGACCTGCACATCGAAACGGACAGCCCGCTGGATGCGCAAAATATCAAGCAACTGGCGGAGTTCAGTAACGCGCAGACGATTGTTTGGGGGCAGTATGTGCGCAGTGGCGGACAGCTGCGCGTCGAGGCCACGCTGCAGAACCTGAAGCAGGGAACATCGCCGGTGACGATCACGGTGGAAGCTGCGTCGGAAAAGGAGTTGCTGGCGCAAACCGATCAGTTGGCGCAGAAGATCCGCGACCAGCTTGCGCTGTCGCCGGAGATTGTGAAAGAGCTGAAGCAGAATGCCTTCCGGCCGACATCGAAGTCGGTTGACGCGCTGCGTGCTTATAACGAAGGCGTGAGCTTGATGCGGCAGGGGGACAACCTGGAGGCGCAGAAGAAATTTGCAGCGGCGACGCAGGCCGATCCTGATTTTGCGCTGGCATTCTCGCGGCTGGGGCAGACTTATTCCAATCTTGGTTACGACAATGAGGCGGAGCGTTACTCGCAGCGCGCGGTGGAACTGAGTGCACAGCTGCCGGCGGCCGAGCGCTATCTAATCGAAGCCAACGATGCGCGCGTCAGCGGACACACCGACAAGGCGATCGAACTGTATGGCAATCTGGTGAAGGCTGCGCCGGGGGATTCCGATCTGCAGTACACGCTGGCCAGTTTGTACGAATCGAATAACGATTTCGATAAGGCTACGGAGCTTTATGGCGAAGGTGCTGAAGGAAGATCCGAAGTCGGTTGCCGCCCTGCTGGCTGCCGGCCGGGTGCAGATCAAGAGCGGCAAACCGCAGGACAGCCTGGACTCGCTGAACGAGGCATACAGCCTGGCGGTGCGCCTGGACAATCAGGAACAGAAGGCGGCCATCCTGCACGCGCTAGGTGTGGCGTATCAGTCGATGGACAAGCCGCAGGATGCGCTGAAGAACTATCAGGACTCGATTGCCATCAAGCGTGAGATTGGCGACAAGCGCGGCATCGCCGTCAGCCTGAATGCCAGCGCCCAGGTGGAAGCCACGCTGGGCCAGTTCGCGACCGCGGAAGCAAGCTACAAAGAGGCGTTGCAGATTCGCCGGGACATCGGCGACAAGAAGGGCGTAGGCGACACGCTGGTGGACCTGGGAACCCTTTACGGCGGCCGGGGAAAGCAGGACCAGGCGCTGGCGCTCTACAAAGAAGCACTACAGATTGAGCGGGAACGGGGCGATGAATTGAGCCAGGCAACCTGCCTGAACAATATCGGCGACGCGTATTTTGGCGAAGGACAATACGATGACGCGCTGACGTACTTTCAGCAGGCGCTACAGTTGCGGGAAAAGCTGAAGACGCCGGACACGATCGCGGAGTCGGTGCGCAACGTCGCGGTGGTCAACACCAAGCTGGGGCAATACGGTGAGGCGCTCACGCAGTATCTGAAGGCGCTCGACCTGCACCGCAGCATCGATGACACGCGTGGGACGGCCATGGATTCCTACGATATGGGGACGGTGTTCCAGTATCAGGGCCGCTATGGCGCGGCGTTGAAGGCGCGAGAGGACGCGCTGAAATCGTTCCGCAATTTGAAGGACCGCGGCTTCTGGATGGTGGAGAGCCTGAGCGGCTACGGCCAGTCGCTGGCGCAGGTGGGACGCGAAGACGATGCCAAGCGCGCTCTGGATGAAGCAGCCGCGCTGGCGCATGAAATCAACAATGACAGCTCCATCGCCCAAATTCAGTTGTTCAATGGGGACGTAGCAAAGTATCGCGGAGATGCGAAAGCTGCGCGTGTTTTCTACGAGCAGGCATTACAGACCGCGAACAAAGCCAAAGACCCGGAGAAAGCGCTGCGCGCCAAGATCGCGCTGGCCCAGGATGACATTGCCCAGGGACGATCGGGTGCGGCGGCATCGGCGCTTAAGACGCTGGCGCAGCAGGCAGACCGGCTGGGGTTGAAATACGAAGCGGTGCAGGCGTCGGTGGACCTGGGCGAAGCGCTCGCCCGTAACAAGGCGTATCCGCAGGCAAGGCAGGAGCTGGAGCGCGCATTAACCAACAGCCAGAAGCTGGGATTGCAGTGGCTGGAGGCGCGCAGCAACTATCTGCTGGGGATGGTGCTGCGCCAGAGCGGCGACGCCAAGCAGGCTGCCGACTATTATCGTGCCGCCATCAGCAAGTGGGATGAGGAACAGAAGGAAGCCGGCAATCCGGCGTTTCTGTCGCGCGCCGATCTGGCGCAGATGTATAAGGACGCGCAGAGTGCGGTGCAAGAGTTGAAGTAGACCCAAGTCCCCGAAATTAGCTTCACCCAGCGCCGTCCCGCAAGGCGGGACCCGGATGTTTTCCCATGTTCACGCAGCGCGGAAGAGTCTGCGCGAGGGCTATGTCGTCCCTACGGGACTCGGATACTTTTCATACCTTTCCCAGGACTCCGCTTCGCTCGTCCTGGGCTAAGCTGAGTCGTCCCGCAGAGCGGGACGGGAGCATCGTCGCCGCCGCGGTGTAGCGAGCGCCTGCATCTCAGGCAAAGCTGTCGCCGCTGGCGCGGCTCAAGGTCAGTTTCTCGCTCGACCTTTTAAGAAAGTCTGTGTGAGAGCCGTGCCGTCCCCGAGGGACTCAGACTTTTTTCCCGCTTATCCACCGCTTCCGCGGTGGATAAGTAGTTTCGTCCCGCCTGCGGCGGGACTGACAGGGACTTCTCCCGCGAGCCGTGAAGCGCTGGGCCATCAATCGTGGCGCTGTTAGAACGAGGCGCACTGGCCCAACTTGCGGGCCGCCGTGTTTCCGCCTCCGGTAATCGAGCTATTGCCGTTGCATTGCAGGTTGTGGGTAATGGTGTTGGTGAAGACCTGCGTAGCACCGGTGTTGTTCTGATCGAGAAGATTACCGCCGACGGCGTTGGAATCGATGGTGGTAGCTCCGCTGTTGTTCTGCACCTGGAGGTTTCCGCCCACGGCATTTCCGGCGCATCCCGTAGCCGAGCCGATCTGGGCCGCGGCCCCACTGGCCTGCAACAGCAAGTTCTGCCTTACGCTGGATCCACAGACCTGATTGGCGCCCGAGCTATTGCCAGGACCGAGAATCAGCAAATTGCCCGCGATGGTTGCTGCCGGACCGATGGAATAGGTTCCGTCGCCGATGACCTCCAGACCGTTGCCCACGGTGCTGTTACTTATCCATAGGCCGCCACCATAGGAAAACAGGTTGCCGTTCACGAAACTGGAGCTCTCCAGCACTACCGTTCCGCCGAATTGAAGCAGGTTTCCGGTAACGCCACCATTGGAGAAAGTACAAGACTGGCCGTCGAAGACGAGCAGGGTGCCGCGGTAGGTGCCGTTGTAGACCCCGTTGCAATTAAAGCCATTCAGCTGCGATGCGGGGACGGCACAATTCTGCGCCGCCACAAAGTAGGAGAAGCCTTTGGTGTTGCCGGTGCTGGTGGGATCAAAACGGGTTTGCGAAAAGCTCGTTTCGATGTTGATCCATGTGCTGGAAGCAGGCGGATTATAAACCTCGGTCTTCAGCAGACAGGGATTGGTAATGTTCTGACTGGTGTTGTAGCTTTCGAACAAGTTGTAAGGCAGGTTGGTGCAATCGCTGCCGGTTTGGTCGGTGCAGGACACCTGGAAGACGACACACTCTCCGCCCGTGCCGTCATAAACAATGCAACTCGCATTCGGGGCAAAGCTTGACAGGACCGGATTGACGACTGCCGGGTCACTGGGTATGGCGGTGACGCTGACCTGGTCGCCAGCTTGTGCGTTGGAGTATTCATACTTGTGGTTGTAGCTGCCGAATACGTAGTTGGTGAAATTCGGGCCCGGACCTGGCGTCAAGGTTTGCGTGATGGTCGTTTGGGTGTTGGTTCCACCGGGAGTAAACGTCCAGCTGAGAATGTCACCGTTCTCTGCTTCGCCTCCGGTAGCGCCGGTGAAGCCGACAAAGGCGGTCTGGGTGTTGCCGTTGCCAGGATTCAAGTTCAGCAAGGTGGCAAGCTGGAGCGGGACGGTGAGGACGGGCGTCCCGTTGTTGTCAACATAAATGGTTAGAGTGCCCGGGTCATACTGGAGTATGACGGTATGGATATTGCCGTCGGACAGGTTGACACTCAAGTTGGAAGCGATGCCCAGAGTTGAGGATTGATTCGAAGGACACAGTGTATTGTGCGCTGCTGTGTTGTTAGCTGTGCCGCAACTTTGCACCGCGACATGGTTGGCGTTCGGATCATAGGTGTTCTGGAATGTATCAAACTCGATGGCGAGACTGTTATCGATGGGGCCGTAGCCGATATTCCCACCGTTGCCGCCCAGGGCGGACAATTGCCCCCCATTACCAAAGTCAGCGGAATTCTGGATCACGAAGGCGAATCCGTCAGCCGGGCCGCCGCCGATGTTGTGCGTGATCTGGAAGGTGAACACGGTGGTAAAGCCGTTCGCGACCGATTGCTGGGTCATCCACCATGCTGATCCGGCCTGGTTTTGCAGGCCATCCTGAGTGAGCCGCAAGACCTGTTGGTTGTTGCCGTTCGTAGCCACGATGGCGGAGCCATTCAGCTGCATTGATCCGAAGTTGAGAGACGAAATCTGGGCGACGGCCGGGATACAGCAAAGGGAAATGATCAGGGCCAACACGCACACTACAGAGATTCTGGGAGACAACATGGCACGCAACTCCTCTTAAGGCTGAAATTCCTGGGACCCTGCCGCCACTGCGACGGCGATCAGCAACACGCCGGGACACACGATTAGGAGCCTAAGTTTAGCTTGGGAATTGTTCGTTGAAAAGTGGCAATCTCGCACTGGACTTTGGAGCTATCTGCAAAGACACACCAATGTGGGCAAGGCTTGGTTGTGTCGTGCCCGGGGCACTCGGAGGTTACCAATGTCGTCCCACCGCTGAAGCGGTGGGCTTTCTTATGCCGCGCCCGTGGCGCGGGTTTGTTGCGGTGCGATCTTTCACTTATTCGAAAACTGCGAGTGAGCGGGGAGACGGGCCCACCCTCACGCCAAAAAAGCGGCGAGAAGGGTGGGGCACCCGCGCAAGCTGCGATAATCGTTGCGGGATTTTTGCACGGCCATTGGTGGTGGCGGGAGGATCGACTGGCCCCTCATCGCGAGTAATCATCCGCGGAGTAAAGGGTGGAACCCGCATCGGCCCACCCTCTCGCCAAAAAGCGGCGAGAAGGATGGGGCACCCTGCATCGAGGCACCCGTAATCATCGCAGAGTAATAAGAGGTTCGTTCGCCTACTATGTCGTGGTTCAAAGCGCCAACCCTCGAGGTTAACCAGGTTCCGAGCGATACGCCGGCGATGGATACGTCTGCGATGGCGAGGCGTTTCTTTCTGGTGCTGGGCGCTGTTGCCCTGATGTATGCAGCACTGGCAGGGCTGCGGACCGTCCACGACCCTGATCTGGGTTGGCAACTGGCAGGGGGGCGCTGGGTAGCAGAACATCATCGGATCGTTTCCACCGACATCTTTTCGTACACGGCAACCGGCCGGCCCTGGCTGTACCCCGTCGGCTCGCAGTTATTGTTCTACGTAATTTACCGGTTAGGGGGCTATGCCCTGCTGTCGTGGTTTGGAGCGGCGGTGTGCGTGGCAACAGTCGCGTTGCTGCTGCGAAGAGGCTCAGCCTTCACAGCGGCGATTGCCATTGTCGCGGTCCCCCTCATCGCTGAGCGTACTGGTCCGCGAGCCGAGATGTTCAGCGTGATTTTGTTTGCAGCGTATATCTCAATTCTTTGGCAGAACTATCAGACAGGTCGAGCGCGGCTGTGGCTTCTGCCGCTGCTGATGCTTGCCTGGGTCAACCTGCACTGGGGGTTCATCGCAGGATTGGCGCTGATCGGCGGATTCGTTGGCCTGGAGTTGCTGGAGATTTTGTCTTCGGCGTCGAGACGGAGTGCGGCTATCAACAGGCTGAGGCAATTATTTCCGTGTTTCGTGGCGACGGCGCTGGCGACGCTGCTGAATCCATGGGGGTGGGTACCGTATCGGGTGATGATTGGGGAAAACCGCGACATGGGCTTTTATTCGCAAGTGATCCCCGAGTGGGGGCCGGCGCGACTGGTGTGGCGCGCGGTGGGCAACTTTGCGCAACAGCCCATGCAAAATACTCTTGATGTGGGCGCGATAATTGTGGTGATCGCCGCTCTGGTGGCACTGGTGCAACGCAGGCTGGGGGCGGCAATTCTGTTGTTGGGGGCCGCGTACGTAACCACGCGGCACCTGCGAATGGAGGCCCTCACCGCCGGTGTGGTGGTGGTGGTAGGAGGCGCGGTCTTTGCCGGTGCGATTCCGCTGCTGTGGTCCCGAATTCCCAACGCAAGACTGCGCATGGTGGGCGCGACGGCCGCAGTGGTGATGGTGGCAGCGGTGGCTGGCGTGCGCGGCGCAGAGTTCGCAAGCAATCGCGTTTACCTGGAAAGTAACGCCAAGTCGAATTTTGGCGCCGGCCTGTCGTGGTGGTTCCCGGAACGCGCAGCGGCGTTCGTCGAGCGCGAGAACCTTCCCGCGCAGGTCTTCAATAACTTCGATGAAGGCGGTTTCGTCTTGTGGCGACTGGGCGAGAGGTATGCGGTCTATATCGATGGCCGGGCCCTCCCGTTCGGACCGGAGGGTTTTCGGCGCGAACATCAACTGGTAACGGCGGCAATCGATTCCCCCGAATGGCAGAAAGAGGCTGATCGATACAACATCAATACCATGCTGCTGCAACTGGACACGACCGAGATCGAGTTCGCCCAACTGCAAGACCTGTGCTACAGCAAGAACTGGCGGCCGGTGTATCTGGACGAGGTTTCCATTGTCCTGGTGCGCCAGACAGCGAAGACGGAAGAGCTGATCAATCGCCTGCAAGTAAATTGTGCGACGGCCCCAGTACCCGCCCAAGCGTTGGATCATAGTGCGAGGTCGTTCCCGCTGTGGGCCAACGCAGCTTATGTTCTGGCGGCGTTGCGGCGGACGAATGAAGCTCTGGCTGCGGCCGATAATGCGTTCCAGATTTTCCCTGGCAGCGCGGCTCTGCGTTGGGTGCGGGGCAACGCTCTTTACGCATCGGACCGGCGGGTGGAAGCAGAACAGGAATGGCTGGTGGCGCTGGGGCTCGGCCTCAATAATTCGGACGCGGCGGCGGTGTGGTCACGATTGGGGGAAATGTACGATCAACAAGAGCGCATCCCCGACGCTTTGCACGCATGGCAACAGGCGGCGGCGCTGACGACGGATGCGACGTTGAAGACGAGAGCGCTGGTGAAGCTAGCTCGACTGTACGTCATCACCCACCAGCCTAAGCAGGCCTTGCAGGCGCTGGATGATGCTGAACGCAGCGCGCCTGCGGAGATGGCGGCCGCGACAGATGGACGCAGCTTCAAGTTCGACGTTGCCCAGGGACGGTCGGCCATCTGGAGGGCGATGGGCGACATGGAGCAGGCGGTTAGGTTTCAGGAGCAGGCGGTGCAGCTCGATCCGGAAGCGGGGGATGCGTGGTCACACTTGGCGAGACTTTATCAGCGACAAGGGCGCGTGACGGATGAGCAGCGGGCGGAAGAGCGGGCGAAAGCGCTGGCTGGGAGGTAGGAGCGCCGACCGCCGCACTTTAGTGGCATGTAAGATTTACGGAGATGAGGAAAGTTCTACACTGTGGGGCTGGCGCCGTTGCGAGCTAAATCTATGATTTTTATGGCTGTTGAAATTTGGCGCGCTGAATGCTCTTGTAAAAGCCAGACGAAGTGGCGCATAGGGTCACTCGGATGCGAATTTCGGCCAGAGTTCGCCTCCAGAGTGACCCTTACTGATTTTACGCTGTCATCTTCCATACCTTGCCCTTCGCTCGCGACCCTAACCTCTTCCGCGCCGCCCCTGATCGCCAGCCGTTACCTTCCGACCAGCCGTCCCCACAACCATCGCCCCGTTAGCTTCTGCGCCGCGACCTCACAACCCCACCTCTCCCGCTCAACTACGTCAGCGCCAGCCTGTCCACCACATCCAGCCCCGCCGTGCGCAGCAGATTCTCTACCGTAGCTTCATTCAGGCGCGTCGCATCGTATTCCACGCGGATCGTCCGCCCCTGCTCATCGAACTGTACGCGACGAATTCCATACACATCGCTCACCTGTCCTAGGGCGTTCATCTCCCGCTCGCCCGGGGGCATCCCATATCGAAACACCACTTCCACACTAGTCATCGGACTCACCTCGGCAAACGTGCAATGATGAATACAAGATCTGCGGAACCGCTGGCCGCCTTCGCATCCGAAATCGCCTCGCGTCCGCGCAGCTCCGAGTTCAATATAGTGCATGGCTACAATTGTGAATAGCGCCGCTTTACCATTACAGTGAGCAATGCCATGAGCGAGCCCGACGCGCCCCGCGAAAACCTGGTGCTCGACTTTTCCGCCAAGGATCCCGTCTGCGGCATGACGGTCGATCCTCCGCAGGCTCGCGGCAAAGCGCGTTACCTGGGAGACCTCTACTTCTTCTGCTCGCCTGGCTGCATGCAAAAATTCATGGCGTCGCCGGCGAAGTATCTTGCGCCTCCTGCCGAATCTGGCGCCCCGGCTCCCCTCGTTTCCCAAGAAGCTGGACAAAGATCCAGTCTGCGGCAGAAACGTCGATCCCGCTAGCGCCGTATCCACCGCGGAGCACGACGGCAAGCTCTATCATTTCTGTTCGCGCGGCTGCGTCGAGAGGTTTCGCCGCGACCCCAAAAAGTATCTGGAGCCTGCGCCCAAGTCCGTAGGCATGACCGGCTTCGTTCAACTCAGCAGTGTGCCGCTCCAGAGTGGCGGCACGCGCAAGCTGGCCAAGGACCCGGTCTGCGGTATGAACGTCGATCCCACCACTGCGGCCAGCACCGTGACTCATGCCGGCAACGCCTACTATTTTTGCTCGCGCGGTTGCGGTGAGAAGTTCAAAGCCGAACCGGAAAAATTCCTGGCACCGTCTGCACCCTCAACCGTATCGCAGCCGCAAACGTCGGCCCCGCCCGCTTCCACGGACAGCAAGCCAACGCCCGCGCCCGCCTACGTCTGCCCCATGGATCCGGAGATTCGCAAGGACCGTCCGGGCCCGTGCCCAAAGTGCGGCATGGCCCTGGAGCCCGAGCTTCCCGCTGCTCCTGCGAAAACTCTGTGGACCTGCCCCATGCATCCCCAGATCGTGCGCGACGCGCCTGGCGCGTGTCCCATCTGCGGCATGGCGCTGGAGCCAAAGACAGCCACTGCTTCCGCAGACGAGAATCCCGAACTGCGCGACATGACGCGCCGTTTCTGGACCAGCGTCATCATCGGCATTCCTCTCGTCGCTTTTGCCATGTTGCGGATGATGCCGCTGATTCCCGCACTGCACGCCATCGCGCCGCGCTTCGGCAACTGGATTGAATTTGCACTCGCCACACCAATCGTGTTGTGGTGCGGCTGGCCGTTCTTCCAGCGCGGCTGGGCCTCGGTGAAGTTTCGCAGCCCCAACATGTTCACCCTGATCGCGATGGGCGTGGGCGTCGCCTACGTCTACAGCGCGGTCGCGACCATTGCCCCGCAACTTTTCCCGTCGCGTGAAGGCATGGGCGGTCAACCCGACGTCTACTTCGAAGCCGCCGCCGCCATCATTGTGTTGGTTCTTCTCGGCCAGGTGCTGGAGCTGCGCGCGCGTAGCCGCACCTCGAGCGCCATTCGTGCTCTGCTCGATCTCTCGCCCAAGATGGCGCGCATCATGCGCGACGATGGCGCTGAGTACGACGTGTCTCTCGATCAGGTGCAAGTTGGCGACAAGCTTCGCGTGCGGCCCGGCGAAAAGATTCCCGTCGACGGCACCGTGCTCGACGGCCTCACCTCGGTCGACGAATCCATGGTGACCGGCGAGTCCATCCCCATCGAGAAACATGCCGGCGACAAAGTCATCGGCGCAACCGTGAACGGCACCGGCTGGCTGCTGATGCGTGCCGAACGCGTGGGCAGCGAAACCATGCTGGCCCAGATCGTCAGGATGGTGAGCGAAGCCCAACGCAGCCGCGCCCCCATTCAGCGCCTGGTCGATAAAGTGGCCGCATGGTTCGTTCCTATCGTGCTGGCGACCGCCGTCATCACCTTCATCGTGTGGTTTGTGGAAGGCCCTGAACCGCACCTGGCTAACGCCATCGTCAACGCCGTCGCGGTGCTGATCATCGCCTGTCCCTGCGCGCTCGGTCTGGCGACGCCCGTGGCCATCATGGTCGGCACCGGACGAGGAGCCCGCGCCGGCGTCCTCATCAAAAACGCCGAAGCCCTGGAGACGCTACAGAAAGTCGACACGCTGGCCCTCGACAAGACCGGCACTCTCACCCAAGGCAAGCCTGAGTTGATGTCTGTCATCGCCGTCGGCGGCGAAACCGAAGAGCGCGTCGTTCGCCTGGTCGCCAGCCTGGAGTGGGGAAGCGAACATCCGCTGGCAGCCGCAATCGTCGAAGCGGCGCAAGCGAATGGTATGTCGTTGATGCCCGCTGGCGAATTCCGCTCCATCACCGGCCGCGGCGTCGTCGGCCGAGTCGGCGGCCATGAAGTTGCCGTCGGCAATGAGGCTCTGCTGGAGGAGCTCAACATCGACACGGCCCCTCCACAAGGTGTCATCCCGACCGAGGACCGTACTTCTTCCACGACTGAGGAGCGTTCGCCTTCAACGATGTGTCATCCCGAGCGGAGCGAAGCGGAGTCGAGGGACCGGCTGGCCGCCCCGATGGGAACGCATGTATCTTCTTCGGATCCCGATCTCGCCCACCTGAAATCCCAGGCTGACGCTCTCCGCAAAGACGGCCAAACCGTCGTCTTCGCCGCCATCGATGGCCGCGCCGCCGGCATTCTCGGCATTGCCGATCCCATCAAGCCCGAGGCCATTCAAGCCGTTCGCGATCTGCGCGCTCAAGGTCTGCGCGTCGTCATGCTCACCGGCGACAACGAAACTACCGCCGCCGCTGTCGCCCGCCAGATCGGCATCACCGATTTCGAGGCCGGCGTCCTGCCCGAAACCAAAGCCGCCGCAATAAAGAAGCTGCAACAGCAGGGAAGAGTTGTCGCCATGGCGGGCGACGGCATCAACGACGCGCCTGCTCTTGCGCAGGCTCAAGTCGGCATTGCGATGGGCACCGGAACGGATGTTGCGATGGAGAGCGCAGGCATCACTTTAATCAAAGGCGATCTCGCCGCCCTCGTCCGCGCCCGCCGCCTCAGCCGCGCCGTCATGGCGAATATTCGCGAGAACCTGTTCTTCGCATTTGTCTATAATTCGGTGGGCGTTCCCATTGCGGCGGGTATTCTCTACCCCAAGTTCGGCATTCTGCTAAGCCCAATCATCGCCGCCGCCGCCATGAGCTTCAGCTCCGTCTCGGTCATCACGAATGCGCTGCGGTTGCGAAATGCGAAGCTGTAGCAAATCACTGGAGTGGGCAGAGGGATGGCATTTGTTATTCGCGGCACCTGGAATTGTTCTAGTCCTACTTCCCCAGCTTTACCTGCTTAGGCAGCCGCTTCGGGTCGTACACGAAGTCCACCAGCCCATCGCGATAGTCGATTCTGGTCTGCATGATTCGCAGCATGTTATAGCCAAGAATGCCGGATACTTCCGTGCCCGTCTGCTTGCACACTGGATTCAAATCGAAGGTCACTATGTCCTGGTTGTCTTGTTCATAGCGCCCGAACTCCAGCGTGGCTTTGTCGGCGGTGTAAACCTTGGAGACCGTGCCACTCATTCCCTTGACCGACATTCCTGGATCGGACCTGATCTGCGTGATCTTGCTGGCCGCGCGCGTGGACAGGATGTTGCTGAAGGATCCTGTATCGAGCAGGAAGAGTAATGGGCCGGCGTGGTCCACCTTCGTCGGAACCAGCAACAGGCCGCGGAAGCGCAGCACCTTGCTCCAGTTGGCCATCTCCGGAGCCACGTAGGCGTCCTTGGGCAGATGGGTCAGCACATACGTCTTTGCGGCGCTGTTGCTGTCCTCACCTTCGCTCTCCAATTCCTGACTGTCGGCCGGCAACGTCTTCAGCGCGGCCGGATGCTCCGTTTCGTCAGGACGCTTCGGCAGCGGCGACAGCCGCAGTTTTGCGCCGGGTATGTCGATGTCCACCAGGTAGGCGGCGAAGACATCGGAGCCGATCAGTCCATCCTCGCCAGTCACCGGAGTGGAGGCCTCGGTGACCTTCACAACGCAGTCCTGAAATTCCAGATCGCCGACGCGGATCTGGTCTACTACCGCGGTATATCCGCCCTGCTGCCCGGAGTCACCCACTCCCATGATCGGCATGTTGGCAAGCTTTTTCAGCCCCAGCCGTTCCGCCGCGGTCCGGCCCAGCAACACCCCGCTCGATCCCGTATCCAGCGCCACCCGCATTTCCTGATTGTTGATCTTCACTACCATCCCCGATGCTCCCAGCTTGGTTCCGGGGCGGGGAAGAGCGAGCAGCTTGGTGTTGGTCTCCTGAACGTTGCTTACCAGCTTGCAGGCGTGCGCCGGCGGGTCGGCATTCTTCTTCAGGAACGCCAGATACTGCTGCAACTGCCTGGCGACCTGCGGATTCACGCTAGTATCGGCCAGGTACGCCTCCAGCGCGGGGACCCGGTCCTGATGCGGAAGGGAATTGAACCACAGCACCTGGACCTGGACGTCGTTGGGTGCCACTTCGTGCGCGCGCTTCAGGTTGTCGTAGGAGCGGCGATACAGCGAATAGGCGCGATACACACGCGACAGCCCGAGATAGGGCGCGGCTTCGTCGGGCTTCAGGTTCTCCGCCTTGACGTACGCCCGTTCCGACTCCGGCATCTTGCCCTGGGCAAATCGCAAATCGCCCAGTGTCAGCTGCAGCAGCCACGAGTTGGGTTGCAGCGCGAGGGCCGCGTCGGCGGCTGCCTGCGCATCGTCCAGTTTTTCCAGCGCGATGTAGCAGCGGATCAGGCCTACCTGCGCCGGAGCGAATTTGGGGTCGGCGTTAACCAGGGCTTGATACCTCGCGCCGGCCTCAGCTATCTTTCCCGAGGCCAGCAGTTGGTCGGCCGCGGCCAGTGCAGTGTTTGGCGCGCCCGGGTTTCCGCCTTGTTGGTTCGCCGTCGAGCTCTGCGGAGTCTGGGCGCCCTTTATGGTGACACTCGAGCCTTGCGAGTTGGTACCGTGCAGGGTCATGCCTCCGCTTTGCGCGCCGGAGCTTCCCGCCTGCGAGCCACCTGAAGTCTGCGCACCGGGGTTGGTGGCCTGCGATGCAGCGTCGCCGGAAGGCCAAAGCATGAACGAAGCGAGAATCGGAACCAGCAGCCGTGGGATCAGTCGCGTCATAGATAATCGCAAGCCTGCAGGCAGGTTAGCACGAGCCGAGACTGCCCTGCAGCGGCGGCGAAGTACCCCGCCAGAAACTGCATCATGCAACCCGTTTCCACCGCTCAGCCTTAATCAAACTTCACGCTTCATAACGCTAATTTACCGTCGTAGTCGCCCTACCGGTGTTCACACATTCAGCCCGGTTGCTCCCGCCGGCAGAAAAACGGAGGCTGTCATGAAACCCAATTTTATGAAAAGCGCACTCGCGTTGCCGGCACTGCTTTTATTTGGAGCAACGTTAGCGGCGCAGCAAACCCCAACTCCCACACTAACGCCGGGCAATGGCGCGGCCACAACTGCTGCCTCACCGCAGCCTGCCAATCCTGCAGCGGTTCCCTCGGGCGCGGCGAATCGCCAGATCACGCTTGACGTAGCCGTGTCCGACAAATCCGGACAGCCGCAGCGTGGTCTGCAACAACAGGACTTCACGCTCTTGGACGACAAACAACCGCAGAAAATTACCTCCTTCCGCGCAGTGGACGGTGCCAGCGCAACCGCCGATTCGCCGGTGCAAATTGTTTTGGTCGTCGACCAGGTCAATACCTCGTTCCAGGACGTTGTGATTGCCCGGCAGGAGATCGAAAAATTCCTGCAACAAAGCGGTGAGCAACTAGCTCAGCCGCTATCGCTCGTCTTCTTCACTGATGCAGGAGCAACTGGAAGCACACCCTCGCGCGATACCAAGACCCTGATCGCCAATCTCAATCAGACCAAGCCTCCTCTTCGCAATGCCAAAAGGTCGCAAGGATTTTACGGCGCAATCGATCGGCTACAGTTGTCGGTTCGCACCCTCGGGCAAGTGGTCGACTTCGAAGCGAAGCGGCCCGGACGAAAACTCGTAATTTGGATCAGCCCCACCTGGCCCCTTTTCTCTGGTCCGGGAGCTGTGCAGACCAGCGCAAAGACTGAGCAGGAGATATTCAACTCCGTAGTTGGGCTTTCGGACTCCCTTCGGCGCGCTCGCGTCACTCTCTACAACGTCAATCCAGCCGGGTCGGTCTCTGCCGCCGGATCGCGCGATTACTACAAGGCTTTCTTGAAGGGAGTGGCGACGCCAAAACAAGCGCAGTTTGGAAACCTCGCCGTGCAGGTCCTCGCGATTCAAAGTGGAGGCCTGGTTCTGAATTCGACCAACGATATCGCAGGCGAGATCGCGGCGTGCATTTCTGATGCGAACAGCTTTTATGTAATCACCTTCGAACCGGCCGCCGCGGAAGCCCCGAACGAATACCATGCCCTCGACATCAAGGTTGACAGGCCGGGAATCGTGGCGCGGACCCGCACTGGCTATTACGCGCAGTCGGCGCAGGCCAGCACGCCCTGATAGGTCGCGGAAATCTTGTCGTGTTCGGATGGCGTGATTTATGTGGTCATGACTGCGGGAGCGGCCCTGGATCCCACAGGGGCTTTGCGGCGGAGAATAGCAGCGGAGATGAGGGTAATGATAAGGCCGACCGGCAGGGGCTCCATGAAGGTGTAGGCCATGTTGACGAAGGGGTTCTGGTACAGCTGCTGCGAGTGCTGTATGGCAGCGACCTTGGCGGCGGTAGTGGCCGGGTCAAGTCCGGAAGACTGGACCTGGTGAATCTGCGCGGCGAAGTAGCTGTCCATGAAGTGGGGCATGAAGTTGAAGTAGAGGACCTCCCACATGGCGACGTAGCAGACGCAGGTGATGAGGGTGATCAGGATGCCGCAGGCAAAGGCGCGGCCGAAGGAGATTTGGCCTCCGAGGGTGTTGTCGCGGTAGCTGCGGACGCCGAAGTAGATGAGCAGGAACGACGCCACCATGATGGTGTAGCCGAGAAGCATGCTGTGATAGGAGCCGATCTTGTCGGCGATGAGAAGCGAGCCGCCCATAAGGACGGAGGCGATGACGCCAGCGATGAGGCCGAAGGTGAGGACGATTTTCTTCATGGGAGGCTCCTGTGCGAGTGAGGATGGAGTCACGATACGGTGTAACGGGGCTGGATGTCGTCATCCTTTCGGATGATTTTGCAGGGATGGAACGAAAATCGTGCTTTCGGGTGACGCGCTCACGGCAGGAGGCCTAGTTCTTTGCCGCGCTGGACGGCCTGGGTGCGGCGGGCGGCTCCGAGCTTGTCGAAGACGCGGGCACAGTGCGTCTTGACGGTGTTTTCGGAAACGAAAAGCTGCGTGGCGATTTCGCGATTGCTGAAGCCGTCGGCGACGAGGGTGAGGATTTCGAGCTCGCGTGCCGTGATGCCGAGGGCCTGCTGCTGGGCCGTACTGGGAGCGAAGGGTCCGCGGGCGGGGGCTGCCACAGGGATAAGCACTTCCTTCACTACGACCGTTTCGCGGATGGTTTCGCGACGGCGCGTGATGCGCAGGCCAAGCCAGATGCCGAAGGCTGCGAAGAGGATGGCAACGAGCGCGCTGTAGAGCTCGACGGAGTGCTCGATGATGACGAAGCGGTATTCGGTGTATTGCAGGGTGGCAATGAGGAGGCCGCCGACGAGACCGAAGATGAGGACGTGGCGCTTCACGATGAGGTCGTGAAAAGTATATCCCCCGCCTTCCCCTGACTCTGCTGACGCCTCAAGTCTCTACAAACAAATACTCCATCAAAAGTGCCTACTCAATGCAACCCTCATAACAGCTCCAAGGCCTGACTTCCGTTCTGCACTCAAAGTTTGTCCTAGGCCGGCGAACATTGATCGTCTTAGTCCGCGCCACAGTTAGCGTCTCGCTTCCGAGAAGTGCCAAATTGGAACCAATAGTGAAAGTCGTACAACTACTCTCGTACTTTACAGCGAAAAATTTACATGTCAATGCTTAACAACGCAACAATAAGCCATAAAGTGTTGATATCTGACTAGATAAAAAGTGCCAAAATCGTGAACAAAACCCATCCCAATGTGCTATAGTAAAACTAGAATTGAAATTGAGGAACGGTGTCCTAGCGGGATCGTTCCTGAAACCCAGCCGAGCGCTGGGTTTTGTAGTTTACGCCGACACCCAGCAGCCACGACTCGCTCAGAAGGCGGTTCCGCCAGCAAGTCTCCCCTCTTGCTGACAACCGACAACTGACAGCTGGCTACTGGTTCTCCTCAGCCTTGAGGCGCGTCCCTGCATTCCCGATTAACCGTTTGGTTCGGCTTGCATCCTGGCGCGCCTCAACCGTCTGGGGAACCAACCCTAGCCACTAGTCACTGAAACTGGCACCTGGCCACTGACCACTGACCACTGCCTCACCACAAGGAACAACTTCATGCCATTCATCGAGCATTCCGCTAAGAAGCAGGCGTCCATGCCTGGACCGAACAGCTCTGCCTACAAGAAACTCCTCGCAGCGCAGAGGGGCGCGGCCCCCAACCTCGCCAATAGCTCCCTCGCCCCAAGCTCTGTGTCCCAGCCCGGCGAGAAACCTCACAAGCTCTCTTCCACATTTTCTTCCATCAGGTCGCGCCAAAGAATCGTTGAGCGTGTCAAGCGCGCCATCTGGGCCTCGGTCCTTAGCATCAACGATGCCATCATCAAACTCGCGCTCGCGGGTAACTACAACGCTGCCAAGGCCCTGTTTGAGTTTGCCGGCGTCTACTCCCTGCCCTGCGCCGACAACGACAGCACGTCCCCCGCGCTCGCTTCCGCAGCCGTGCCCGCTCCCGCAGCCGACACCGGTGGCGACGCAACCAACCCGATTGAGGCCTTCTTCCGGAGCATCGGCGTCCCGCAGCCCTGCGATGAGCCCCAGCCCGGCCTGTCTGCCGCCGATATGGCTGCCCTGTAGAATATCCATTCGCACAGCAGGAGAGACCATCGCATGGACATGACGTGGGTGACCGACCGCATTGCGGTTGGCGGCGGCATCTGGAACGACGAAAAAATGATCGAGGTGGTCCGCTCCGGCGTCACCCACATCATCGACATGCAGATCGAGTTCGACGACACTCGCCTGGCCGAGCCCTACGGTATCCCGGTACTCTGGAACCCGACCGACGATGACTTTCAGCCCAAGCCGCCGCAGCTTTTCCAGCGCGGCGTCGACTTCGCTCTAGCCGCCCTCGACGATCCAGAATCCCGCGTGTTTATCCACTGTGCCGCCGGCGTTCATCGCGCCCCCATGATGGCGCTGGCGGTGCTTCGCGCTCTCGGATTCGATCCAGAAGACGCCATCGCGATGATCGAGTCCCGCCGCGCGGTCGTCGATTTCGCCACCGTCTATGTCGACAGCGTCGAACACTTTATGCGCACCTACTCCGCTGCCGAACAGCCACGCAGCTAAGTTTGTCATCCCGAGCGCAGCCGTTCACATTTCGGAATTGTCATTACGAGTGAGCTTGTAAGCTCGCGAGGGATCTGCTCTCTTCCCTGACTTGGCATACCATTGAGTTTTCCATAAGGGAAGCTCGATTAACTGCGGCTTTGAAGGGGGACGGCCTTCAGGCCGTCCGTACATGCGCAAAATCAGTGCGGCTTTAGCCGCTGAGGGACTTCGCCGTGACTTAGCTGGGACTTCCAGACGGTCGCCGCAAAATGTCGCAACCTTACAATATCCCACAGCGTGGGATAATACTTCCGCCGGTCTCCCCGGCACCAGAGAGGCATTCGCCATGCCGAACACTCGCCGCCTTCCAGGGCGGTTTCTTTCTGTCCTGATCTCTGTCGTTTTCGCAATTCTGCTGCCGCGCCTCGCCCTCGCCCAGGGAGGTCTGACATTGTGTCAGATTACCGACACCGTCTATCGCGCCGATGGCTCTCCTGCCCAAGGCGATGTCGTCATCGTCTGGAACGCCTTCACCACCGCCGCCGGTCAGCCCGTCGCCGCGGGCAATCTCACCGTCACCCTGGGCACCCAGGGCCAATTCAGCGCCGCTCTCGCGCCCAACGCTGGCGCCTCGCCCGCTGGCGCCTATTACCGCGTCACCTACAAACTCAATGACGGCTCAACCGCCTCCGAATACTGGTCAGTTCCGGCGTTGCAGAACACCACCATCGGCGCCATTCGCAGCACCCTGGTTCCCGCCAATCAGGCGGCGCAGTTTCTCACCCGCGCCTGGGCCGATGCCCACTACATGGACCTCAGCGATGCCCAAACCGTCGCCGGCGTCAAGATCTTCACCAGCTCTCCCTCCGTCCCAACGCCGCAGAATCCCACCGACGCCGCCAACAAGGCCTACGTCGACGCCAACGGTAGCGGCGGCGGAGCCAATCTCTCATCGCCTCCGCCCATCGGCAACGTGACCCCCAACACCGGCAACTTCACCACCCTCACCGTCCAGACGACCAACGGTATTCCCAACCCGGGCAACTATCCGCAAAGCGATCCTTGCGCCCAGATCAATGCCGCCATCGGCGCGCTGCCCGCCGGCGGAGGCACCGTGGACGCCCGCAGCTTCGCTCCCGGCCAAACCTGCAACGCCACCATCAATGCCAATAAGCCGGCAACCATTCTCTTGGGCGCAGGCAACTGGACTTTCAACGGTTGTCCCGGCATCAATGTCAGCGCTCCCGGCGTTGCCATCGTCGGACTTGGCCAGACCATCTCCAGTGTCGACGGCGGGACCTCGCCCACCGTCCTTATCTCCAACCCATCCACCCCATGCGCTCTGATCCAGGACCTCACCTCCGGCGCTGACTCCACCACCATTCGTGATCTGGAGTTGAATGGAAACAGCAAGGCCGGATTAATCGGCATCTTCTGGCCCTATGCCGGAAATCTACGCCTGGAGAACATTCGCGTTCACGACTTCTTGCAGCAGGGTATCTACGCGGTGGGAGGGTTGAATCGCGGCCACGATATCTACGTGTCTGACAATGGGGGAGATGGCATCGAATGGGGCTCCGACGGCCAGATTGACGGCCGCAATGAAGCCTTTGGCAATGCTGGCGCAGGCTACCACATTGTGGCAGGTGGCAATCGTTTCATCGCCCCCCGCGCTGACTTCAACACCGCGCAAGGCATCTATCTCGATGGCCGGCTTTTTCCCGACTGGGCTGCCGCCACTCCCCAGTCCGTCGGCGCCGTCATCCGTCCGGCCGCCGGAAATTCAGGCGCCTTCGCTTTTGTCGCCATTGCCTGCAATACCGACTGCCAGACCGGCAGCACCGAGCCTGCCTGGACCCAAGCTCCCGGCGCTCAGATTACTGACCACCACGTCATCTGGCTCAACGCCGCCATCCTCGCCCCCGGAAACTCCAACGGCTTCGCCAACAATGTCCAGGCTCCCGACCTCGAATACAACGGTTACGAAGCCCTGCGCCTGGAAGGCGACCCCGCCCAAGCCGCCTCCAACAACGTCATCACCGGCTTCTACGGTAACAGTGCCGGAAATCCTTCCACCGCGAATTCCATGGGCATTCACCTGCTCTACGCCACCCAGACCGTCATCAACGGCGCAACCTATTTCGGCAGTGCCTTGAATCGCAAGAACGACTCCGGCGCCTACGTCATCGATGCCAACTCCTCCCTCACTACGCTCAGCAACTGCATCAGTTACCTGTCCCACAACAGCGCGGTTCAGGTCGTAGGAGGCGCAAGCTACACCACTATCTCTAACGCCGAAATCTATGACAACGCTGATGCCACCACCGCCGGCAACAATGTATACGGCATCTTTGTCGCCCCCGGGACACTCTACACCTCGTTCGCCAACGTCACCGTCGCCGACGCCCGCTCCACTCCTTACTCTCTGGGGCTCTATGACTACGGTTCCGGAGACGACCAATCCGGCGGCTATCGTTCCAACATTTCCGGCAATCCAACTCCGGACAAGTTTGCCTCCACCGCGGGCATCATCGTCGATCAGGACACCGGGCTAGGCCACAATTTGCGGCTTTCCTCGCCTGATCACGTCACCTTCGGCAATGCCTGGACAAATCCTTCCACCGTCAACTACCACGGATTCCTTGCCCCATCGTTCGCCGCCTATTCCACGGCGAATCCCGGCAGCGCCGTTACCATCTCCGCCCCCACTTCTGCATTCTCGTCCTATTCGTTGACTTATCCCTTGACGCCGGGCACTGCCGGCCAATGTTTGACATCGTCCGGGGGCGGCTCGGCTCCCATGACCTGGAACACCTGTAGCAACGTATCGCTCAGTTCGCCGCCGCCCATCGGCAATGTCACGCCCAACACCGTTAGCGCCACTGCGCTCACCTACCAGAACATCCCCGGCGTCGATTTCCTGGTCAGCCACTACTCCAATATCCAGGCCGCTATCAATGCGGCTTACAACAACGGCAGCGTTCTCGGTTCGGTCATTGACGATCGCACTTCGCCTTACAGCGGTCCCGGCTTCAATATTCCCGACTCCGTCATTGTCAGACTTGCCCCGACGACCTACACCATCAATGCGACCGTCACCTTTAACAATGGCAATAACAATGTGACTGCGGGCATCATCGTGCAACCAGGCGCCCGACTGCTGGGCGCAAGTACCTCAACCAATCACGGCACCATCCTTCAGCCCGCCAACGGCCTCAACGCCGACCTCATCGCAACTTCCACCGTCGGCACCGGCACCACCAATCCGCAATGGTGGCACTGGGGCGAGATCGCTCACCTGCGCATCGTTGGCAATGGCGCCAATCAGACCGCCGGCGATTGCCTCAAGGTCGAGAACATGGGCGAAGTCGCCAGCGTTCACGACATCGAATTCTCCGCCTGCTACAACCATAACTTCGAGAACATCGGCTATGCTGCCACAGCGTCAGACATCGCGAACATCACCAGCAATCGCGCAGTGAATGGCTCGGGCGCGGCCTTCACCAACCTGTCCGGCATCGCCGTGCTTAATGGCATCAGCGGCGACTGCAATCAGACATCGCTCATCGCCGCCAATTTCAACGCCGCTGGCACGCTCACCATCCACGGCCTCAAGGCCGAAGCCGAAAGCACCATCTGCAATCCCCCGGCGCAGGATCCCGTCATCCTCGCCACCACCACCGACAGCACCGTCCTGGCCTCCATCAAGCTTGACGGTGGTTATGCTTTCGGAACCACGCAGCAGAACTTCGTGAAGAGCACTGGCCCCGGCTCCATCCAATACGAGCAGGAAAATTTCTACCTCAATGGCTACACCAACATCCTGAATGACACCGTCCGCGGCCAGGTCCTCGCCAACGTCGCCACTGCGCTCAAGCAGCCGGTCTTCTACTTGAGCAACGGCATCGTCTTCGGCAACCAGGCCTTCACCTTCCAGCCCAACACCTTCATGCAAGCCAATCCCAACGGCACGCCCACCGAGATGTTCGGAGCCGGCAGCGACAGCTCCACCGACATCGCGGCCATCGGCAACGGCGACAACACCAGGTACTTTACCGGCGGCTTGAAGTTCGGCACCTTCAACCGCACCCAGTTCGGCCAGACGCCGGAGTATCAGGCGCGCATGGGTTGGCGCTGGACCAACCCCGGCTACGACACCACCACCTGGACCTTTATTCCCGTCTGGGCGACGGGCGACACCAGCGTCCGCTGGATCGGCGATCCTAACGTTCGCTGGCCCGAAGTCTATGCCGCCGATGTCAACTCCACCACCGCCACCGTCGGCACCTTGACCGTCACGAACTGCAACGGCTGCGGTTCCGGCGCAAACGGGGCGGCGGGCGGCGATCTAAGCGGCAGCTATCCCAATCCGACCGTCGCTAAGATCAATGGCAACACGCCCGCCACCGTCGCCACTTCGGGAAGCTACAACGACCTCAGCAACAAGCCAACCATTCCGACCGCTTCAAATTGGCCAAACGCCGGCGCGTGTCCCTCCGGCCAATACGAAACCGCAAGCTCCAACGGCGCTGCGCCTACCTGCGCCCAGGTACAGTATTCGCAGGTCGGTGGCACGATTCCGGCCACGCACTTAGTCTCGGGAACGATTCAGGGCCCGACCTCGGCGATCACCGGCACGGGTTCCACCGTCGCTCTCTACAGTGCGACTCTGCCTGCCGGCACGTTCTCAGTGGGCACAGGCATCAAGTGCTTTGCCCGTGCGCGTCACACCACCGGAAGCGCCGCCGTCACGGTCGGTTGGAAGTTGGGTAGCACCGCCTACACTTACCCGACGACCTATACCACCGGCAACAACGGCGGCGACGCCTCCATCGAGATGTTCACCTTCTCGTCCCTGACCTCGCAGACGGTGAATGTCCCCTGGGCCGCGTTCGGCGGCACAACCGAATCCCCCTACAGCGGTCTGGCGTGGGCCGAGAACCTCGGCGCCGCCGACACGCTTTCCTTCACCTTCAGCGTCGCCAACACCGACAAGATGACCGGCGACAGCTTCTACTGCCAGACCATCCAGTGACAGCGTTCGGGTAGCGCGGCGCTTTAGCGCCGCGTTGGCTTCTTTCTTGCTTGTCATCCCGACCGGAGCGGAGGGACCTGCTGTCCGCTTGTACCGCAGATAAGCTGAACGACAGCTTGAGCAGCTCTCTCTTATTGCCAACTGACAACCGAAGTTTGTAACGTCCCACAATGTGGGACAGCGCAACTGACAACCGACAACTGACAACCGACAACCGACAACCGACAACCGACAACCGATTCCCAACCCCTATGCCCACTTGCAAATCGAAACAACCCACGCCTCCGCCTGACATCCCAAAGCTGCCCAAACTGTCCGACGACCTGACCGCCGATGTGCTCAAGGCGTGCAGCAACCATCTCGACGAGAAGCCCTCGCCGGACTACGTCTTGGGTAAGTACAAGACCTCGCCCCAGGCCACCACCTGGCGCGAGTATCTGATGTGGGCCATGTTGAGAATCCGCGACAAGCACGGTCATCTGCGCCCGCTCATCCTCAACCGCGCCCAGCAGGACCTGGAGCGCAGCAGCACCAAACGCAACATCGTGCTCAAGGCGCGCCAGCTCGGCATCACCACCTATGTTGCCGCTCGCTTCTTTATCAACTGCATCACTCGCGAGGGCACGCTCAGCGTCCAGGTCGCGCACGACCAACGCTCTGCCGAGGAAATCTTTCGCATCGTGCATCGGCTCCTGGATAACCTGCCGGAGCCCTTGCGCCGAGGCGCGCTGGTCACTTCGCGCGCCAATGTCCGCCAGATCGTGTTTCCCGTATTCGATAGCGAATACCGCGTGGAAACCGCGGCGGATGACACCGTACAGCCTGCCTGGCAAGGCCAGTACAAAGTCTTCAGCGACTTCCTGCCGGTCGAAGATGTCCTGCCCGGCAGTGCGGTTCAGGTCTCGGCACCGTCGCGCGGAGCGGCCTTCACCGCCATCGTTCACAATGTCGAACTCCAGGTCATCTCGCTCGCCGACGATCGCTCGCAATACGATATAACGTTCGCCAACGATGCCAATGAGCCCATCGCGTTCAAGCTCGAAACCATCACCCTGCCCACGCCTGTCGCCACCATTTACCACACGGGCACGCCTTCATCTTCGCTCTACATCGATTCTCTGACCGAAGCCCAGGTGACTAACGTTATCGCGACCGAAATCACTTTCGACGCCGGCGTCGCGCCACCACCAGGTGGCGGCATCGAAGCCCGCCGCTCCGACGGCGGCTGGGGCCCCAGCGACAGCGGTAATCTCGCCGCACGCTTCACCACTCAAACCTTCACCCTGCCGCGCCTCGAGCGCGTACAAAACTACTATCTGCGGCAATATGACGGATCATCGCCCGCCAAATACTCGCGCTATTCCATCTTGCTGCATGTGGACTACCCCCTATGAGCACATGTCCCAGTATCGTCACCCTCACTGACTTCGAACAGAAAGTTCTCTCCGACCTCGCCGAACTCAAGGCCAACATGCGTTGGGTCATCGGCAACGGCAACCAGGGCAAGATCCAGGAAATCGAGGAGCGCGTCGAGCGCCACGAAGCCTACTTGCAGCGCTTCACCGGAGTTGCCACTGCTGTCGCCAGCATTCTCACCTTCTTCCACCTCGCCATCGACTACATGATCTATAGGCACTGAGTCGTTGCCGTGTCTCTGTGCCCGTGTCGTTCAATCACGCAACCCCCGGCTCGCCCACCGCGTCCAATTCTCAGATATCCTTGGTTTTGCGAGACTATCTGAGTATGTGTTTTGAACGGCACTGCCTTATGAGTACATTGAGAACCAGATCTCGTCCTCGGCGGTGGAATATGACACACGAAAACGAAGCCCCGAAGGGGGCGGTGCTGCAGTTAGCCCAGGACGGAGCGAAAGCGGAGTCCTGGGTAAAGTGAAAGTTTCTATAGGAGTCCCGTAGGGACGGCACGGTTCTCACGCATTCACTTCAGGCCGCCGTCATCGCAAAAAGGCGGGGCTTTGGCCCTGAGGGAATCGTCGCTCTCCAGAGCATGTGAGCATTACCGATCGATGAAACGGTCCTTCAATCTCGCGATTTTGATCTTTGCGTTCTGCCTGCCAGCTATGGCACAAGACCCGGCCGTTGCTCCAGTGCGCCCGCTCCCCACCAATCCGGCGCAGCAGCAGGACAACGCCGCCAGCGCAACCCAGGACACCAGCGCCACCAGCGGCGACCAGATCACCAAGCCCGCCGGCGCCAAGGGCTCCACTTTGATTGGTTGTCTGGCGGGCCCCGACAAGGATGGCAAGTTCACGCTCCGCAACATGGCGCACCGCTTTGGCGTCCAGGTCGTCGGCCCCACCGATCTCAAAAATGATGCCGGCAGCAAAGTGAAAATGACTGGCCAATGGCAGCCGCTCCCCCAATCCCAGGAGACGATTGCTCCGGCGCAACCAGGCGAAAAGAAATCAACCGAGACCCATCGCTTCCAGGCCACCGACGTCGAAGTGTTGGCGCAGAAATGTACGCCTCCGACTGAAACAACTCCCGTCAGCAAGAACAAGCCCCAGAAGACTACAACTTACAACGCCCCCACATCTGACGATTCCAAATAGAAGACATTCCTTCAAATTAATGTGTCATCCTGAGCGCAGGTTCGCGCCGTCCTTGCGCGAACCGGAGTCGAAGGACCCCTATTGTGTCGTCGGAGCTGCTTTTCGCCGATTCACTCAAAACTCCTTCTTCGAATCCACCAGGATCGTCACCGGCCCGCTATTGATCAACTCCACCTCCATCATCTTCTGAAACCGCCCCGTCTCGCATCGCAATCCCAATCCCCGCACCCGTCCGACAAAATACTCGTACAACTCTCGCGCTCTCTCCGGCCGCGCTGCCGCGTCAAACGATGGCCGCTTCCCCCGCCTCACGTCGCCCAACAGCGTGAACTGCGATACCGCCAGCACCGCCCCTCCCACATCCCTCACGCTCAGGTTCATCTTTCCGGCATCATCCTCAAAAATCCGCAGCCCAGCAATTTTCTCCGCCAGATAATCAGCCTCGGCCTCAGTGTCCTCGCTCGCCACTCCCAACAACACCAGCAGCCCCCGCTCGATCTCTCCCGTCAATTCGTCCCCCACCTTCACCGATGCCCGGCTCACGCGCTGCACCACCGCTCGCATGAACGTCGTTGTATCACAAGGTCGCTCCTCGCTGTGATCTCTTTGCTCCTGGATGTTGGCGCTCGCCTCTCCAACGGGCTCCGTTTTAAGATGGGGTTCGGGAAAACGAAGCGTGCGAAAAGCGAACCGCCAAGAGCGAAAAGCGCCTCTCCCGCGTTGACCATTGCAAAGCCCACCGTTTAGGATGAATCGGGACTCATATCGCTGGGCGCTCTCCCGTCTTTCTGTCTGCATCCGCCGTAGGGAGAGTTCTCCGGTATCCTTTACAGGCCTTCTTGCCTGCAATTAGACTTACGGGTTTCCCGCCCATCGCCGCAAAGCGTGCGTTGGGTAGTCCGGTGCGTTGCGCTGCCGCGCGACAGGAGAAAGAATCGATGGCTTCCGTAGATGAACGGGTAAAACAAATCATCGTGGAGCAGTTGGGCGTGGATGAAGCCGAAGTAACGCCTAATGCTTCTTTTGTGGACGACCTTGGCGCCGACTCGCTCGATACCGTCGAGCTGGTTATGGCTTTCGAAGAAGCTTTCGAAATTGAGATCCCCGACGAGGATGCGGAGAAAATTCGCACCGTGCAGGACGCCATTACCTACATCAACCAGCACGCCAAGGCCAAAACGTAGCGCCGTCCGCTCCGGCCGCTACGGCGGCCATCACCGTGCGGTAATGGCCCCATTGCAAACGGGAAACCGTGTTTGCCCGCGCTCGCGGGTCAAAAGGAGATGAATGGTCTCATGGCATCCGTCGACGAACGTGTAAAGCAAATCATTGTCGAGCAACTGGGCGTGGATGAAGCCGAGGTTACCCCCAACGCCTCTTTCGTGGACGACCTCGGCGCCGACTCTCTTGATACCGTCGAACTCGTCATGGCTTTCGAAGAAGCCTTCGAAATCGAGATTCCCGACGAGGACGCGGAAAAAATCCGCACCGTCAAGGACGCCACCGATTACATCAGCTCTCACGCGAAAGGATCGAAGTAGTTTGGACCGTCGCGTCGTCGTTACCGGGATCGGCATCATTTGCGCCGTCGGCAACAATGTCGAAGAAACCTGGCCGGCCTTGCTGGCCGGTAAGAGCGGCGTGGAGCGCATCACCAGCTTCGATGCCTCCGCTTTCGCCTGTAAGATCGCCGCCGAGGTCAAGAACTTCGACCCCCTCCACTTCATCGAGAAAAAGGAAGCGCGCAAGATGGCGCGCTTTATTCATCTGGCCATCGCCGCCAGCGACGAAGCTCTGCGCATGGCCAAATACAAGGTTGAAAACGAAGATCTGGCCGAGCGCACCGGGGTCAACATCGGCTCCGGCATCGGCGGGTTCGACATCATCGAGCGCGAACACTACAACCTTATCAGCGGCGGCCCCCGCAAAATCTCGCCCTTCTTTATCCCCGCGGCCATCGTCAACCTGGCCGCTGGACAGGTCAGCATCCGCAACAATGCCAAAGGCCCCAACGAAGCAACCTGCACCGCCTGCACCACCAGCGCTCATTCCATTGGCGACGCGGCCCGCGTCATCAAGTACGGCGACGCCGAGGTCATGATCGCTGGTGGCGCCGAAGCGGCCATTACTCCCATGGGCGTCGGTGGTTTCGGCGCCATGCGCGCGCTTTCCACCCGCAACGACGATCCCCATCGCGCCAGCCGTCCCTGGGACAAGGATCGCGACGGCTTCGTCATCGGTGAAGGTGCGGGGATTTTGATTCTCGAAGAACTGGAGTTCGCCAAGAAGCGCGGCGCCCCCATCATCGCCGAGGTTGTCGGCTACGGCATGAGCGCCGATGCCAACCACATCACGCAGCCCGCTCCTGGGGGCGAAGGTGGCTACCGCGTGATGCGCAACGCCCTCCGCGACGCCGGTCTCGCGCCGGATCACATCGGCTACGTCAACGCTCACGGCACATCAACTCCGCTCGGCGACGAACTGGAGGCCACTGCCATCAAGCGCGCCTTCGGCGATCACGCCTACAAACTCCTGGTCAGCTCCACCAAGTCGATGACGGGACACTTGCTTGGCGGTGCCGGCGGCCTGGAGGCCGCGATTACCGTTCTTGCCCTGCGCGACCAGATTGTGCCTCCCACCATCAATCTCGACCATCCTGACGAAGGTTGCGACCTCGACTTTGTCGCCCACACCGCCCGCAAGGTCGCCATGGAGTACGCAATTTCCAACTCCTTCGGCTTCGGCGGCACCAACGGCTGCCTGGTGTTCAAGCGCTGGAGCGAGTAAGCAAGCAGACTTCGTCGTCGAGCAGAGTCGATGTTTCAGCGCCTAATCTGCTCTTCGCCAGCCTTCCCGTGAGAGCTGCCAGAAAAGCACGCCATTACCGATGATCGCGAAGACCAGCTGGGGCAAGACCAGTGCGAAGGCCCGATCTGGCGTATAAGGGTTTGGGATCGCCAGTCTCACAAACCAGGAAGCAATCATTGCCGCCACGTATCCGCCGGCTATGGAGTAAAACTCCTTCTGGGTGAGCTGCGTCTCTGCGCGATGTAAGAGCCAGGCCGTGAAGTAACCAGCAAACGCGGCACAGCAAATCCCTACGGCCAGCTCACCGCGAAGCAGCTTCCCGACAATGTCTCCACTGCTCATCGCTGCTACCCAGCCGGTCCCTAGCCATTTCATCGCGATAGCCGCTGCCCACGTAGCCGTCAGCAGAGCAGTGTACGAGTGAGGGAAGCGCCTCCTCATCCAACCGAGAGAGAAAGCAAGGAAGAGGCCAAATGCGGCACCGTTTAGGCACTGGAGCAACACTCCCACAAAGAGGAATCCCACAGGGGGGAGCACTGCCGCGGCAAAAGGCGGCAAAGTTACAAAGTGAAGGCTCGGGAAGAAGACGATTTGAAAGTAAGCCAGACCGAACGCCCAGAGCGTCCAAGCCGCAGCGATCGCAATGCTCTTGCCCCAAACGGAGCGAATGGATGTCAGCGATCGTGCTGGTGCGCCGGTGTCCTTCGGCGAAACACTGACCGGCCTCGCCGGCGATTTCTCTGCGGAAGGCGCCTTGCTCGCTTCGACTCGCGCCCGTTCGGCAGCTTCCTTGCGCCTCTGCTCCTGCCGCGCGCGTTTCTCGGCCGCCAATCGGGCCTGTTCGGCAGCAGCCTGTCGTTCGCGCTCCTCCTGCTCTAATCGTGCCTTCTCGGCGGCCTGCCGCTCGCGTTCTTCCTGCTCAAGGCGAGCCTGCTCCGCTTGCTCCCGTTCTGCTTCCTGCTGCTGCCATCTGGCGATCCTCTCGCGTCCTTCCTGCGCTTGTCGCTGCAGCTCAGCGGCCTTCTCGCGCTCTTCCTGAGGAGGAGCATCCGCCACTAGCGGTTCCGGTTCCGCGGCCGTGGCGACCTCGGCGACAGCGGCAGCCGCCGGCGCGGGTTTGACGGCCAAAGTTCTGACCATCACCTTCAGGCCGCGATCATAGTCGGCGCGGAAATCGACATACTGAAACGGGCGGAGTTGGAAGGGAACCTTGCATTCGCGATAGAAAACGGGAATGATCGTCTTGTGTTCCTCGAGGGCGAAGGCGACTTCGTCTTCTACATTGGTGGAGTTGACGGAGGCGGGCGACAGGATCACTAGCACGCGCGCGGAAGTGTTCAACGCTTCCTGCACCGCCCGCGCCCATCTCTGCCCGGGCTCGATGTCGAGCTGGTCGAGCCAGACATTTGCACCCTCAGCCTTCAAATCCTCGGCGAGTTTTAGCGCGAACTCAGAGTCTTCGCGGCTGTAGCTGAAGAACGCGGTTGGCGTCTCTGATGGCAAGGCCAATCTCCGGGCAATGACTACTCAGGCTAGCTCGGGAGCGAGAAACTTCCTTGAGATTGCCGACATTTTGCCACATTGTTGCAGCGAATAGGAGCGAAAAGAAGTTGCTGCTAACGAAGAAACTGTGGCGCCTGAAGGTCCGACAAACTCTGTTCTCTAATCCGCAGCCCCTATCCCCGTGGTGACCCGCGACTAACCACTAGTCAGTGACCACTAGTCACTAGCCCCTGCCTTCGGCGGCTCCCACAACTCCACGCGATTCCCCTCCGGGTCCATGATCCAGCCAAAATTTCCGTAGTCGGGCGACCGCTCTACTTTGTCATCAACCTGCACGCCTTCTTCTCGCAGGGCCTTCAGCAGTTCGTCCAGATTGTCCACCCGTAAGTTGAACATGAAGCTCGACTGGCTGGGCGCGAAGTACTTCGTGTCCTGCGGAAAGATCGACCACACGTTCACGGCTGGAAACTCGTCGCGGAAGATCGCGCCCGTCCCCTCCGCTCCCTCAATTCCCAGATGCTTGCCGATACCACTCATACAGCGCCTTTGGATCCTTCGCCTTGAAGAAGATCCCACCCAGTCCGATCACTCGTTTCATATTCGATCTCCTCTCACCACATGCGATAGATTTCGAAGATTACCGCAATCTTCAAGGACCTGTCATCCTAAGCCAAACCTCCCGTCATGCTGAAGTCCAGTACCCAGGTGTCATCCTGAGCGGAGCATTCGCGCCGTTTGCGAATGCGGAGTCGAAGGACCCCTATACCGGCGGAAATCTGGACCTCCAAAAACAAAACAGGCACGAAGAATTTCCCTTCTCCGTGCCCTCTGTGTCTCCGTGGTGAAAAGGTCTTACGCTTTGGTTCCCTGCGTCTTCAGCACCTCAATCGCCTTGTTCAACTGATCGTCCGGCTGATTGGCTTTCTGCTTCTCTTCCTGAGCCTGGTCCTCGGCATTCTCGTCCTCGTCAGGCGCGATGAAGTCATCGTTGTTGTCTGCAACCAGAATATTCGGCGTGATGGCCGTGTCCTCCAGTGCCTTGCCCGAGGGCGAATAATACTTTGCCACGGAAAGAATCAGCGCCGAACCATCCGGCATATCGATTACCTTCTGGATGGCGCCTTCGCCAAATGTCTTGTCGCCAACCACGTCACCGCGCGCGTTCTCCATGATGGCCGCCGCTACTACCTCTGCCGGGCCGGCCGTGCCGCGATTCACCAGCACCACCAGGGGCAAATTGGCGATGACCGCCTTTTGCGGGTCGGCATTGAATGCCTGCTTGGGATATTTCTGGCCCTGCAGATAAGTGATGGTGCCGTGATTGAGGAAAAGATTCGCGGTCGCGATACCTTCATCCTCTTCGCCATCGCCCGAGTTGCGCAGATCAAGGATGATCTTCTTCGCGCCGTCCTTTTGCAACGCCTTCAGCTTGTTGGCAATCTCCTGCGCGCGCCCCTTGGGAAAGTCATCCACCTTGATGTAGCCAATGCCATCCGCCATCATCTTGTCAGTGGGCGGCGGATCGGTAACCACGGCCAGCGTTAGCGCCGACTTCACCGGCTGTGCCCGCCGCGGCCGCACCACCGAAACGTTGACCACCGATCCCGGCGGGCCCGTCAGCCGGCCATCGATTTCTGCCAGCGACATGTCACGCGTGGACTTGTTCTCGATCGCCTCGATGATGTCTCCACTGGCAATCTCCGCTTTGTCTGCCGGCCCGCCGGGAATCACCGAGATTACCGCGGCATAGCCGTAGCGCTTGGATACCGCCGCGCCAATGCCGGCCTTACCTTCCTTGCGCTGTTTGTACTCTTTGAATTCCGCAGGATCCAGATAGCTGGAATTGGCGTCCAGCGACTCCAGTAGCCCATGCAGCGCGCCGTTGGTTACCGCAGAGATATTGGGCTCCTCAACATACTCGTCGCGGATGCGCGACAGCACCTCGCTGTACACGCCCAGCTGACGATAGGAGCCGTCGTCATGACTGTCGGCCTTGACGCCCAGTTGACCAATCACGACAAACGAGGCAATCAGGAAAGAGAGAGCAAGGACAATAAACTTCGTGGTCTTCGACATGGACATGTGTAATTCGCTGTTCGGAGGGATACCGCCGCTGGATCACTCCTATTCTACCCCAGTTTCGATGCCCCGACTCCCCGGAATGTTCCGGAAAATCAGGCTGGAAATGACCCAGTTCGGCTGAAGTTTGGACGTAGCCGGAAGGGGATTGTAAGCTGGAACTCTCGGTTGGCTTGGCGACCGGCCCTGATAGGTGGGCAAAATAACCCGACTCAACCAACAAGAGGAGGGTGGCGGCCGGCGGGATCTTTTCTAGCGGCGCCGTAATGTTTGTTTGTATATACATTCTTGATGTACAATGTTGTACGAGGTTGTATATGCCGCAAACTACCCGGCGACGCAAGGAAGACACCCTCAACCTGCGAGTCGATCCGGCCCTGAAGTCTGAGTTCGTCGCGGCCACGGAGGCGGAGAACAAGTCGGTCGCCGAGGTCCTCCGTGAATTGATGCGCAGTTATGTGCAGCGCGCGCGGCGCAGGAAGTTCGCTGCCGAGGCCCGCCGGCAGTCGCGGCTTGTCGCAAACTCTGCCGATGAGGCTGAGGTGATGAACTGGATCCGGGATGTGAGCGGGCACCATTGATGGACGTCAAGAGAGGTGACCTGATTACCGTCGCGGTGTCTGGAGATTATGGCAAGCCACGCCCCGCGCTGATTATTCAAGCCGACGCTTTCGATTCCATTCCGTCCGTGACGGTTGCGCCGCTTACCAGCGAAATCTACGACGCTCCCTTGTTGCGCATTACTCTTCCCGCCAGCCAAAGCTCCGGATTGCGTAAACCGTCACAGGTGATGGTGGATAAAATTACCACTGTGCCCCGGTCAAAGATTGGACAGCGAATTGGATCGGTCGAGGCAAGTACGTTGCGTGCTGTGAATCAGGCAATCAAAGGATTTCTAGACTTGGGTTAAGCTAGATTGTGCCCCAGCTCACACGCTAGTGTGCGCTTGCTTGATAGACTCCTCTGTTCCCATTACTGCGCGAACAGTCTGGCGAGAAGCGAAGAGCGACCATAGCGAAAGGCGAACAGCGACCCATGGCCCGCAACCTTGACAAGTCCCGCACCCTCCAAAAACGTGCCGAGCGGATCATCCCCGGCGGCGTCAACTCGCCCGTTCGTGCCTTCGGCTCCGTCGGCGGCGACCCGCCTTTCCTGGTTCGCGGCTTGGGCGCGTACGTCTGGGACGCCGACGACAATCGCTACATCGACTACGTCGGCTCCTGGGGGCCGCTCATCCTCGGCCACTCCAATCCTGAGGTAATTGAGGCGATCGTCCGGGCCACGCGCAACGGTACCAGCTTCGGCGCTTCCACGCCTTCTGAAGCGGAACTTGCCGCCATTGTCATCGAAGCCTTCCCGGCCATCGAAAAGGTCCGCTTCGTCAGCTCGGGCACCGAAGCAACGATGTCCGCGATTCGCCTTGCCCGCGCCGCTACTGGCCGCAAATTCATTGTGAAGTTCGAGGGGTGCTATCACGGCCACAGCGACGCGCTGCTGGTGAAGGCGGGCTCAGGCGTCGCGACGCTCGGCATTCCCGGCTCGGCCGGCGTGCCCCAGGAGTTCGTCGATTTCACCCTCGCTCTGCCTTACAACGATGTTCCTGCTGTCGCGGCCGCCTTCGAAAAGTTCAAAGACCAGATCGCCTGCGTGATCGTTGAACCTGTGGTCGGCAACATGGGCTGCGTGCTTCCTACGCCCGGGTATCTGGCGGCTTTGCGAATGATCACATCCGCGGCAGGCTCGCTGCTCATCTTCGACGAAGTCATGACAGGGTTCCGCGTCGCCTTCGGCGGAGCATCCGAGCTGTACAACATCAAGCCAGATCTCACTACCTTAGGCAAGATCATCGGCGGCGGCCTGCCCGTCGGAGCGTATGGCGGACCCGCCAAGCTCATGGACATGATCGCGCCTGTCGGCCCCGTCTATCAGGCCGGGACGCTCAGCGGCAATCCGCTTGGCGATGGCTGCCGGCATTGCGACCCTGCGCCAGTTGAAGGCCAGCCGGGAAGAGTTCTACAGGCAGCTCGATGACATGGCTTGCAAGCTGGTCACCGGTGTCAAACAAGCGGCGAAGGATGCAGGCGTTGCCATGACCGCCAACCGCGTCGGCTCCATGTTCACCTTCTTCTTCACCGATCGACAGGTGAAGGATTGGGCCAGCGCCGTCACCTGCGACACGGCAAAGTTTGGCCGCTTCCACGGAGCCATGCTCGACGCCGGTGTCTGGCTGCCGCCATCGCAGTTCGAAGCCGCATTTCTCAGCCTCGCCCACACCCAGGGCGACATCGACGACACTATCGCCGCCGCCCGCGAAGCATTAGCGCTGGTGTAAGGGCGTGCGTTCAGGGGCGCACGTTTGTCGTGAAGCAGCCGCAAGTCTTGCGAAGCCGCGCCGATGGTAGGTCTTTCATCTTGCCCACGCACAAGCGGAGTGCTGGGCAAGGCGCCAAAAGATGAGTGGCGCTTTGTCGTAGCTGCTTTGCGCTCTACGTGGTGGAACGAACCATCGCAGTCGGATGAACCAGCGCACAGCGGCTTATTTTTGTCATCCCGAGCGTGAGCCGCGGTAGTGGAAACAGGCCGCGAGCGCGGCACATCTCGACCGCCATCCGAGGGTTTTCAGTCGACTTGGCGCAATTCCTCACGCCCGCGCCGACTGCTCATCTCCGCCCAGCGGCAGGAAGTATTGCGTCCCCCGAATCGGCTCGCTGACGCGCCGCAGCAGCGCCTGCAAGTCTTCGCTGCGCTCCACAAAATCTATCTCCGACGTGTTCACAATCAGCAAATCCGACGAGGTGTAGTGAAAGAAGAAATGCTCATACGCCTTGATCACCTCTTCCAGATAATCGTCGCTGATCGCTTTCTCGCCGGGCGCGCCTTTCTTCTTGAGCCGCTTCTTCAGCACTTCGGGCGTGGCTTGCAGGTAGATGACGAGGTCCGGCGCGGGCACGTTCTGGCGGAAGAGCTCGTAGTAGCGGTTGTAAACCTCCAGCTCAGCATCGCCCAGATTAAGGCACGCGAACAGCTTGTCCTTCTCGAAGATGTAATCGGCTACGTAGGTCTTGTTGGGATTGCCCTTGATGTTCAGGCCCCCAAGCTGCTCATAGCGCGCGATCAGAAACGCGAACTGCGCCTGGAACGCGGCTCCGGGCTCTCCCTGGTAAAACGGGCGCAGAAAAGGGTTTTGTTCCGGCTCGCTGATGCGCTGTGCGTGCAGGGTCTCGGCAATCACCCGGCTAAGCGTGCTCTTGCCGACTCGGATTGGGCCCTCGACTGCAATATACCGGGGTGGTTCGAACAGGTTCGCCATGGTCGGAGAAAGCTACGATTCTCGTCCCAGAAGAAGCAAAGGCGGCCTCTTCTGGGGTCTCTCGCAGAATAACTTGCGCGCGCCTCCGTGGCAATTACTTGCTTGTAAAACTGTGGCCAAGTTTTCCTCTGGTAGGCCGCAGTTCGCCTTTCGCTCTTCGCTTTTGGCTGTTGGTTTTTCCGTTTCGACGTTCCGTCCCCCCAGGCGTCGAACTCGCGCGAGAGGTTTTTCTGGCGAAGAGCGAATGGCGAAAAGCGAAGAGCAGAAGGCCAGCACGCTACAATCAAACCGATGCTCTCCATCGCCATCAGCGCCACAGGTCTCGCCGGGCTGGCTACATGGGCGGGCTTCCACACCATGTGGCCCACTTCGCAGGTGTATGGTCAGACCTTTACCGGCCTGCCACCAGGCTCCCCCCTGCTCGCGCTTACCTACGACGACGGACCCAACGATCCCTACACCTGGCGCATGATGGAAGTTCTGGAGCGCCACGGGGTAAAGGCGACGTTCTTCCTGCTCGGCCAATTCGTCCAGCAGAAACCGGAGATCGCGCGCGCCCTGGTTTCCGCCGGACACGCTATCGGAATCCATACCTGGGACCATCCCAACTTGATCTTCGCCTCCGCCGCCGAGGTGCGGCGCCAACTTCAGCAAACCCAGCAGGCGATCCTCGACGCCACGGGTGTTGACGCCAAAATCTTCCGTCCACCATTTGGCGGAAGGCGTCCGGCATCACTTCGCGCAGCGCGTGCCTTAGGACTGCAACCCGTGATGTGGAATGTCACCTGCCAAGACTGGAAGGCCAAATCCGCCGGCGAAATTGTTACCCGCGCCGAGCGGCAGATTCGTGGCGGCAACGTCATCCTGCTGCATGACGGGGAATACCATCGCATCGGCGTCGACCGCAGCCGCAGTGTCGAGGCCAGCGAACGCATCCTGTCGCGTTACCAGCCGGAGGGATATGAGTTCGTGACGATCCCGCAGATGATAAGCCAGCAACTCGCGAGCGGCACGTAGTTACTCTGGAACGGCTGCCAGCGGCCGAACTTGCTGCACTCCGTCCAGCTGCGCCAGCAGGTCGTCGACCCGAGCTTCCAGAATGTTGCGGATAGAGAGAATACCCAGCACTTTGCCATCCTCGCTTACAACGGGCATGTGGCGATAATGCCGCTCCAGCATCACGGCCAACGCTTCGCTCGGGGTAGTCGCTTCCGTCGCCATCTCTACCATGGGACTCATCAGCTCGCGTACCGGAGTGGTGTATGGATCGCGCCCGCTAAGCGCGAACTTGGCCAGAACATCGCGTTCGGTAAACATGCCAGCCACAACTGTTTGTTCGTCGACCACCGCGACCGCCCCCACTGCCTTGTCGATCATGGTTTGTATGGCGTTCTCGACAGTCGCCTCCAACCCTACCGTCGCCGGTCCCTCGTCACACCATTGCAAAAGACTCATAGTGAATATCCTTTCCCAGTTAGAGTGCGAGCGTATGTCGCCAGGGCCGCAGCCGTCAAGTACAGGTTGAGCAACTGCGCGTGGAAAGCGGATAATCCCGATATGCTTTCCCGACGCGGTTGCCTGCTGTTGACCATGGTTGCGCTTTCCTCACTCACGCTAGGGGCCTCGAAGGATTTCGTTCCTCCACGCGCCGAGAGCGCCAACACGTACGCTTGTAAAGACGCTCACCCTCGCGAGAAAGTTACCGCAGCTATCGATCTCTACAACACTTCGCCCAAAGACAACATCTTCATCACGCCCTACAATCAGGAAGGAATCTTGCCGGTCTTTCTGGTGATCACGAATGATGGTGACCAGCCCATCACGGTAAACAACATGCAAGCGCAGTTGGTGACCGCTGGCCGCGCAAAGATGGGCTCACTGACGACAGACGACGTTTTTCGCCGCGTCGCTCACATCAGCGGCAGCACTACCCCGCCTCCGCGTGTTGGCCCCATCCCGCTTTCGGGCAACAAGAACAAAAAGGCCCAGAAACAGTACGAAGAGATCTTGGCCGCGAACTTCGCTGCTCAAGCGGTCGAGCCTCACACCACCAAGTCGGGCTTTCTGTTTTTCGATGTGACCAACGTCAAGCAGCCAGTGGAAGGCGCCCACATCTATCTCACTGGAGTTCGGGACGACAGCGGAAACGAGCTGATGTATTTCGAAATCCCGGCCACTCCGTCGAGCGCTTCCGGCGCCGGATCGCAGTAAATCCACCGGCATCGACAGCGGACATCGCTGCGCGATCTACGCAAACGAGGACACCCCCTTCCTTCGTCCTTTACAACCTTCTTGCGCCTGCCCGCTTCAAAGTCGGAGTTGCGGAACCGAATATTTTGTCACCATTTCGCAAACTCGAGCTGCGTGTTGGCAGACAGCGAACGGCGGCAAAGGAGTAAAGATGCGTCCGATAGCATTGATCGGTTTGGTTGTCCTTGTACTCGGCATCCTCTCATTTGTGGTGCCGATCCCCATCAGCAAAACCCATGAACTCAAGGCTGGGGATGCTTCCGTCGCAGTCACGACCCACCATAGTGAAATGCTGTCCCCGGTAGTTGGCGGGGTGCTGTGCGGCGCGGGCGTGGTATTGCTGGTTGTGGGCTTTCGAAAGTCGGCGACGGCTTAGGCGCTGTATTCGGCGCAGCGGCCTGCCACAGGCTACCGCTGGCTCGGCTTCGCCGCCGGTCTCTCAGCTTGCGGCGGTGCTGCTCTGCGTTGTTCTTCGCGTGCAATCTGTTCACGCATATCGCGAATCAGGATCGTCCACATCTGCGAGTTCGTGCGCAGTAGGATCTGGAGATTCTGGTCACGCAGAAACAGAATTTCGCTGGTCATGTTCATGTTCAGGCTTTCCAGCTTGTTCAAATCATCTCGCATTCGCGCCAGCTCATCCCCCGCCGGGGTTGCTGGCTGCTGCATAGAGGTCTGGGCCAGCCCGCTCGCGACGGGGTTCGCGGCCTGGTCTCCTGTTCTTTGTTGACTCAACGAATCCTGCGCCAGCATTGCCGAACTCAATAGCAATACGAAAGCAATTTGCCGCATCTCAACACCTACCTCAAAAAGATATCGGTCAGAGCGATTCCCCAATCGATAGCGTCTGTTTGAAGGGGCACGCCTTAACAGGCTGCGGAAAAAGTCCGCCTTGACCGCCTTGTAACAGGGCTCGACTTCAGTCGTGCCAATAAGCCGTTTATTTTTCTTCTCGAGCCGGCTTTAGCCGGCGGCACCGGCCCCTGCTTCGACTTTTTCCGCAACCTGTGAGCTGTGCCGTTAAGGCCAATCCGAGAACGTTGCTTGCCATCTGCCATCAACGCTCGCCTCAATTCAGTATGATCGGAAACGCTGCTTTTGAGGAGAAGATCTGTGCATCGAACGACACTAGGCGATTTTGAGCTGACCATCCTTTCGGACGGCAACTATCGTATCGACGGCGGCACCATGTTTGGCGTCATCCCCAGGGTCATGTGGGAAAAACGCATCACGCCTGACGAGCGCAACACCATCCCGATGGGCACGAACTCGCTGCTGGTCCGCACCGGCGAACACAACGTCCTGATCGAGACCGGCATCGGCAACAAGCTGAACGAGAAAAGCCATGCCATCTATCGCAACCAGGTACTGCTGATGAAGAGCTTCGAGCAAGCCGGCGTTTCGCCGGACGAGATCGACATCGTCATCAACACTCATCTGCATTTCGATCACTGCGGCTGGAACACTCACTACAAAGACGGCAAGCCGGTCGCGACTTTTCCTCGCGCCACCTATTACGTCCAGGAAGGCGAACTGCAACATGCTCACGAGCAGCATGAGCGCGACCGCGTCAGCTACATGACCGACAATTACGATCCCCTGGTCCGCAGCGGGCAAATGAAGCTGCTCAAAGGCGACGCGGAAATTGTGCCCGGCATTTCCGTGAAGGTCTATCCCGGACACACGCGCGACATGCAGGCGGTCATCGTGCGCAGCGGCGGCAAGGTTGCTGCCTATCCCAGCGACCTCCTTTGCGATGCCAAGCACCTCGATCCCACCTGGACCCTTGGATTCGATCTCTATCCGCTGGAAAGCATCGCCAATAAGCACCGGTTCTACGAGGTCGCCATTCCTCAGCAGTGGCTTGTGGTCTTCACTCACGACCACGAATTGCCTTGGGCATACCTTGAGATGGGCGAAAAGGGACGGCCGGTGGCGCGGCCAATTCAGCAGAAGGTGGACTGAGGCGCGGCGCTAAAGCGCTATTTACGGCCTGGTGGACAAGTCCTACTATGTGGGATATAAGAGGTTTCGGGGGCAACGATGGGCAAAAAGAATAAAAAAGACAAGAAGAGAAACAAGCGTAAAGACGAAGAGCGGGCCCCGGCTGTAACTGCTTCAGAGAAGAGTGGCATCAAGCTCGATCTGCGCTCAGTCGAGCTCCCAGCCCGGCCCAAGCCTATGAAGGCTGGCGATATTCGCGCCTTGCGCGAGAGTCTGAACGCCAGTCAGGCGCTCTTCGCGCGTTTGCTGAACGTCAGTTCGAATGCGGTTGAGAGCTGGGAGCAAGGCGTCCGGCAACCGCGCCAGGCCACGCTCAAGCTGTTGCATGTCGCCCGTAAGAACCCCGACGTGCTACTGAGCTAACAGCCCTAGTTCAGTTCGCAGCCGCCATTCATCCGGCAGCAATTCGTCTGTCCGCAACCCGCTTCCGGCGACGTGGCACCGCTGCCCTTGCTGACGGCGAAGGTCGAGAGCTGCTTCTCCAGCTTTTCAGTATGACAACTAGGACACTCCGGCGTCTGTTGGCCGAACAGGATCGCCTCGAACTTATGTCCACAGGCTTCGCAGCGATATTCGAAAATCGGCATGAATCACTCCAGTCAGTCGGCATTTGCAGCTTATCACCGGTTTAGTCGAATCGGCTGCCGCCACGAAAACATCATTATAGGTGCAGGAGATCAATCTATCCCTTCCAACAACAAATCTGGCCGGGGTGCGTCGGAGCTTCGCCTTCCTCCCACGGAGACGGCGCAGCAGCACGATTTCTTTGGCGAGCCCTTTCATCCGCGCCGCCCCTTCGTCAGTGGCCACGCGCAGACCATTGCCGGAAACTTTCTCCCGCGACGTAACCTTCTGCCTCCGCCGCAGGAGCGGCTGTTTCAGGTCGAACCGGAAGTCCAGGTGCTCTGCCACTGCCATTGGCAGCCCGAGCGCAAGACTGCGATGACGCTGGTCATCGTGCACGGACTCGAGGGCTCCAGCGAATCGCAGTATGTGATCGGCACTGGCAGCAAGGCTTGGACAGCCGGGATGAACGTCGTTCGCATGAACATGCGCAACTGCGGTGACACGGAGCATCTTGGTCCAACCTTGTACAACTCCGGCATGTCGGGCGATGTTGGCGCGATTGCGCAGACCTTGATCGACGAAGACGGTCTGCAAAAGCTGGCGTTCGTGGGATATTCCATGGGCGGCAATCTGGTGCTGAAGCTGCTTGGGGAGTGGGGAACAGATGCGCCGCCGCAAGTCAAAGCCGCCGTCGGCGTTTCTCCGGCGATGGATCTTGCGCCTTCTTCCGACGCGCTCCACGCCCGCGCTAATCGCGTTTATGAGTGGAAGTTTCTCCTGGGATTGCGCCGCCGCATCTTGCGTAAAGCAGCGCTTTATCCCGATCGTTACGATGTGCGCTACCTGCGCGGTATGCGAAGCATGCGCGATTTCGACGACCAGATCACTGCCCGCTACTCTGGATTTCGCGATGCCCAGGACTATTACACGCGCGCCGCCTCAAGCGGCGTCCTCGATCGCGTTGTCGTTCCAACTCTGGTGCTTCATGCCCAGGACGACCCCTTCATCCGTGTGCTCCCAGAAACACGCGTGAAGCTGCTGGGCAACCCGCACATAACGTTCATGGAGACTACTCAGGGCGGACATTGTGCTTTCCTCGCCGCTCCCAATGGCTATGACGGGCGCTGGGCTGAGCGCCAGGCCATTGCCTTTATCCAGCGTGTGGATCGCACCGTGCCAGCCAAGCTTCCGGCCGGTTAGCTTACAAGCGGCGAACCCCGAAGGTGTCCCACAAGGTAGGATTGTTTGATTATTAACCTACTTAGAGTAAAATTTGCGACACTTCGTTCTGCGTGGGCATTCTTACTGCTCAAATGGCCTCGGCTGGGCGCCAGGCGCAAAGATGCTGTCGTTGTCATGCGCTCTTGAACCGAGGCTGCGAATCCCAACTACGAGGTCCTGCAAGACGCCGCAAACGGGAGCATGTCAATGTCAAATGGAATGTCGGATGCCTTCGTGTTTTTCGGAGCCACGGGAGACCTGGCTTACAAGCAGATTTTCCCATCCCTCCAGGATCTGATTCGCTACGAAGGATTCAACCTTCCCATTATCGGCGTCGCGAAGGCCGGCTGGAACCTGGATCAGCTTAAAGCTCGTGCCAAGGACAGCCTGGAGCATCACGGCGGTCTGGAGCAGGCGGCCTTCGACAAGATGCTCAGCCTTCTACACTACGTCGATGGCGACTATGCCGACGCGGCAACCTTCACCGAACTGCGCAAGCAACTCGGCGACGCTAAAGCCCCGCTGCACTATCTCGCCGTTCCTCCAAGCTTATTTGGTACGGTTGCCGAGGGGCTGGCGAAATCCAGTTGCGCGACCAACGCACGCGTCGTGATCGAGAAGCCTTTCGGCCACAACTTAGCTACAGCGCAAGATCTGAACCGCACCCTGCACCGCTTCTTCCCTGAGGAAAACATCTATCGCATCGACCATTACCTCGGCAAAGAACCGGTTCAGAACATGCTCTACACGCGCTTTGCTAACCCGATCTTCGAGCCCGTCTGGAACCGCGAGTATGTCCGCAGCATCCAGATCACCATGGCCGAAAGTTTCGGCGTGAGCGATCGCGGCAGGTTTTACGACGAGACCGGCGCCATCCGTGACGTCGTCCAGAACCACATGCTGCAAGTGCTGGGTAACCTGACCATGGGTCCGCCGACGGGCGAGGATCACGATGCCGAACGCGATCAGAAGGCGGCGCTGCTGAAAGCCGTGGTTCCGCTCAAGCCGGAGGACGTTGTCCGCGGACAATACAAAGGCTACAAGCAAGTCCCGGGCGTGGCTCCAGGTTCAACGGTCGAGACCTTCGTCGCCATCAAGCTTCATATCGATAGCTGGCGCTGGGCCGGCGTTCCTATTTACATTCGTGCCGGCAAAGTCATGCCGGTCACCTGTATGGAAGCGATTGTGGTATTCAAGCGTCCGCCGCGAGAAACCTTTCATGAAATCGTGCCGCCGCGCTCCTCACACTTGCGCATGCAAGTCGGCCCGAACATCAGCATTGATCTAGGCGTTCGCGTGAAAGTTCCCGGCGAACGTATGGTGGGCCAGGACGTTGAATTGAAGTTGATGAGGCAGGCCGTCGACGAAATGCCACCCTACCAGCGCTTGCTCGGCGACGCGATGCGTGGCAACGGAGAGCTGTTCGCCCGTCAGGATCTGGTGGAAGCGCAGTGGCGCATCGTCCAGCCAATCCTCGACAACGTTACCCCGATCTACGAATATGAGCCGGGGACATGGGGCCCGGACGAAGCCAGCCAACTCATCGCACAGGATGGGCCATGGATCGATCCTCAGCCCTCGACCGCCAACAGCAAATGAGCCCTCAAAAAGGTTCCAAGTCGAGAGCTTCAGTCCGCTCCGCTGCGCCACGCGGAATGAAGGATCTGGTGTTTCTGTTCGATGTCGATAACACGCTGCTCGACAATGATCGTATGCAAAACGATTTATTCCGCCACATTGGTCGCGAGTTCGGTAAAGAGGCGCGCGAGCGTTATTTGGCAATCTTCGAAGAGCTGCGCAACGAACTAGGCTATGCGGACTACCTCGGCGCGCTACAGCGGTACCGGAAGGAGAAGCTGCGCGATCCGCGGTTCCTGCACGTAGCAAACTGGCTGATCGAGTATCCTTTCGCTGCGCGTCTGTATCCCGAGGCCCTGGAAGTCATCAAACACGTGAAGCGCTGGGGACAAGTGGCGATACTGTCCGACGGTGACGCCGTTTTCCAGCCGCGCAAGGTCGAGCGTTCCGGATTATGGAAAGCCTTTGCTGGGAATGTGATGATCTTCATCCATAAAGAGCAGGAGCTGGAGTGTGTGGAACACCTTTATCCAGCTCGGCACTACGTGATGATCGATGACAAATTACGCCTCCTGCAAGCCGTCAAAGATATCTGGAAGGATCGCGTTACAACTGTATTTGTGCGCCAGGGCCACTATGCGCGCGATAAGAACGCAGTTTCCGAGTATCACCCGGCCGATGTCGGCATCCGGCGCATCGCCGACCTGCTGGACCTGGAATGGCGCTCCTGGGCGCCCAGAAATGCGTAAGGAAGAAGAGGTAAGAAGATGAAGGCTACGCAACAACTGCACGACCTTGGACAAAGTCTATGGCTCGACAATATCACCCGCGAGTTGCTCGACAGCGGCACCTTGAAGCGCTACATCGATGACCTGTCGATCACCGGCCTGACCTCGAATCCGACCATCTTCGATCACGCGATGACTCACGGAAACTCATACGACGAGGAGATTGCCAGGCTGATGTCGAGCGGTCTCTCCGCCGAAGACGCGTTTTTCGAGATGGCGATAGAAGATCTGCGGCGTGCCGCCGACCTGTTCGCTCCCATCCACCAGCGCACGGCGACGGTGGACGGTTGGGTATCACTCGAAGTCTCTCCGCTGCTGGCGTATGACGCCAAAACGACCGTTGCAGTCGCCAAGACGCTGCACCAGAAAGCAGCCCGTCCGAATCTATTCATCAAAATCCCCGGCACACCCGAAGGAAAAGCTGCTATCGAAGAGGCAATCTTCTCCGGCGTGTCGGTGAACGTGACGCTGCTTTTCAGCCGCGAGCACTATCTGGCCGCGGCCGACGCCTACATGCGCGGACTGGAGCGCCGAGTGGAAGCTGGGCTTAGTCCCGATGTGCGCTCGGTGGCGTCGCTGTTCGTCAGTCGCTGGGACAAGGCCACCATGGATAAAGTGCCTGCTGAGCTGCGTGACCAGCTCGGTCCGGCGATCGGCCAGCAGGCATACAAAGCCTATCGCGATGTGCTGGAGTCCGATCGCTGGCAGGGCCTGGCCAACCTGGGCGCGCGAGCGCAGCGGTTGCTATTCGCCAGCACCGGAACCAAGGATCCTAAGGCTTCGGACGTGCTTTATATTGGCGCGCTGGCCGCGCCCAATACGGTTGACACCATGCCGGAAGAAACGCTGCTTGCCTTTAGCGAACACGGCAGCGTCACAAAAGCTATTCCGCGGGATGGTGGCAACTGCGAGCAGACTTTGTCGGCCTTCACCAAAGCAGGCATCGATCTCAAGAAGCTGGCCGCAGATTTGCAGTCGGAAGGCGCGAAGTCGTTCGATGATTCGTGGAAGGACCTTCTGACTTCGATTGAAACCAAAAGCAAGGCTTTGAAGTAGCTGCGAGACAGTAGCCGCGAGCTTCCAGCGAGTTTCTGGTACGGCAGCGGAATTTTAGTTATGGCTCGCGGCTCGAAGCTCGTGGCTTTGATCACTTGTGCAACGAGGATTTCACGGGAGGAGTAAAGCAATGCCGGAGTCCAAGATGACCACCCAGCGACCCATCGATTGCCCAGCCTGGAAAGCGCTCCAAGCCCATTACGAGAAAATCAAGGACGTCCAGCTGCGGCAGCTGTTTGCTGATGACCCGCAACGTGGGATACGGCTGACTGCCGAGGCCGCCGGCTTGTATCTGGACTACTCCAAGAACCGCATCACCGACGAGACCATTGGCCTGCTGTTGCAGCTGGCCCGCGAGCGCGGCGTGGAAGCACGCCGAGACGCCATGTTCCGTGGCGAGAAAATCAACATTACAGAGAGACGCGCCGTCCTGCATGTCGCTTTACGCGCCCCGCGCGGCGCCAAAATCGAAGTTGACGGCAAGGATGTCGTGGCTGACGTTCATGCCGTGCTCGATAAGATGGCGGTCTTCTCCAACCGCGTCCGGAGTGGCGAATGGAAAGGCTACACCGGCAAGCCGATCAAGAACGTGATCAACATAGGCATCGGCGGCTCGTATCTCGGCCCGGAGATGGCCTACGATGCGCTGCGCGACTTTACCGATCCCTCGATGAAGTTTCGCTTCGTCGCCAATGTCGATGGCGCCGCCTTCACCGACGCGACGCACGATCTCGACCCAGCCGAAACGCTTTTCATTCTGTCGTCCAAGACCTTCACTACGCTGGAAACCATGACCAACGCGGCCACCGCCCGCAAGTGGATTGTGGACTCGTTAAAGAGCGATGCTGCCGTTGCCAAGCATTTTGTCGCTGTCTCCACCAACGCTGAGGGCGTGGCGAAATTCGGCATCGACACCGCCAACATGTTCGGCTTCTGGGATTGGGTCGGAGGGCGGTATTCGATGGATTCAGCCATCGGACTGTCCACCATGATTGCGATCGGACCTGAGGGTTTTGAGGAGATGCTGGCCGGCTTTCACGCGATGGACGAGCATTTCCGCACCACGCCGCTGGAGAAGAACCTGCCCGCGCTGATGGGACTTCTGACGGTGTGGTACAACAATTTTTTCGGCGCTCAAACCGTCGGCATCATGCCTTATTCGGACAACATGAAGCGCTTCCCGGCCTATCTGCAACAGTTGCAAATGGAGAGCAATGGTAAGCACGTCGATTTGGAGGGCAATCATGTTGAATGGCAGACCGGACCGATCATCTGGGGCGAGCCGGGCACCGATGGCCAGCACTCGTTCTACCAGTTGATCCATCAGGGGACGAAGCTGATCCCATGCGACTTCATCGCTTTTTGTCAGCCGCTGAGCCCGCTGAAGGTTCAGCACGATTACCTGATGGCGAATGTCTTCGCGCAGGCCGAAGCGCTGGCCTTCGGCAAGACCGCTGCGGAATTGAAAGCCGAAGGATCAGCCGACTTCCAGACACCGTTCCGCGTTTGCGAAGGCAATCGCCCGACGAATACGATTCTGGCCGACAAGCTCACGCCGCGGGCGGTAGGCACACTGGTCGCGTTATATGAACACAACGTCTTCACCCAGGGCGCGGTCTGGAACATCGATTCCTTCGACCAGTGGGGCGTGGAGTTAGGCAAGGTCCTGGCCAAGCGCATCATCCCCGAGTTGGAGAGCGAGGCCGCTCCGCAGCTGAAGCACGACAGTTCGACCAACACTCTGATCAGCCGCTATCGCAAAGCGCTGGGCCGGAAGATCTAGCTGACGCTCTTCGCTTCTCGCTCTTCGCCTTTCGCCAGAACGGCAACCGAAAGGGATGGTCGGAATAGTGGATTTGCTTGGCTCATAAGGCGCCGAGCCCGCGCGACCCCAAGGTCGATGGCCAGGAGCGAGGGACATAGGCGAATGACGAAGAGCGGAAAGCGAAAAGCGACAACGTTATGAACGCCTCCATCGCATCGCCGGACCCGCACGCCGCCCTGAAGAAGGCTGCGGCGGAGTATGCCGTCCGCTATATCGAGTCCGGCATGACCGTCGGGCTAGGCACCGGTTCCACCGCTATCTTCGCCATTCAGCGCATTGGCGCGCTACTGCAACGTGGGGAATTGAAGGACATTGTGGGCTTCGCGACCTCGCGCGCATCGTGGCATGCCGCGGTTGAGCTCAACATTCCAATGTTGACGGACGACTTGCCCCAGGCCATCGACGTCACCATTGACGGCGCCGACGAAGTCGATCCTCAGCTCAACCTGGTCAAGGGAGGCGGCGGTGCACTGCTGCGCGAGAAGCTGGTCGCGCAAGCCACGGCACGCGAAATCATCGTCGTCGACGATAGCAAGCTCTCCCCGCGGCTTGGCACTCTACACTCGCTGCCGGTAGAAGTCTTGCATTTTGGCTGGCGCTCGCAGGCGCGCTTTCTGGAATCACTTGGCGCGAAGTACGACGTTCGTCAAACCGTCGGTGGCGAGGAGTACCGCACCGATCAGGGAAACATGATTCTTGATTGCAATTTCGGCCCGATCGCCGATGCGGCAAAGCTCGCACGCCAACTCGAAGGCCGCGCCGGAATTGTCGAGCACGGACTGTTTCTCGGACTGACCCACTTGGTTGTGGTTGGCAGCTCAAGTGGAATTCGGGAGATCACAGGCGACTATCCGAAGGCGTAGTCAACCACGGCGGAATTCCAAAATTATGCCGTTAGGGCGAATCGCGTACACCGAGCTATGACCTGCAAATTCGAGATGTGACTTTACCCCGCCTCCTCATTCCTCCTTGAACAGCCCTGCCCACGAGTCATCCAGATTGTTCCAGCGATCGCGCTCCAGCCAGTTTGCCTCCGAGTCAGGTAGATACAGGACGCCGTGCCCCTCCGGACACATAAGCTCCGTTCCGGACCAGTCGAGTAAAACGTGTCCTGGCGCACCAATCTGAATTGGAGTTCCGAGGCGGCGCAGGCAAACCCGGCAGCGGCGCTGCTGATCGTGGATCGCCCACGACAACGGGGCAACAGAAAGAATCAAGAAAAGCCATAGCGCGATGCCGTTGGCCATCGGATGTATTGTGCCCACAAGGTATACCGAGAACCAGCGAACCGCCGTCCATGCGAACAAGCCGGATACCAGAAGCAAGAGTCCCGCCTTGGCGACAAAGAACATCCACCATCGGCAACGGTCGCGCAAGCCCAGGGGAGCACGCCCCACGGCGCCTCCGGAGCGCACATACACAATCAATGCCGAGCAAGCCATAGCCAAAAGCACGAACAACAGGTAAGAGCTTACATAGCGCCTCATCTCTGCCCGTCCCGAGGTGACGACGAGCAGTGACGCAGGGAGAACATAACCCGCATTCTCAGCCCGATCGGCAAGATCGCTTTCCACCTCCTGCGGTGTTGCCGTCCCCTTCATCCGGGCCACGGCGCCAATGCGCTCCACAAAGTTGGTAAATGACGGTGAGGCGGAGTCGAGCAAAGCCCACACGGCTATCTCCGGCGATAGCAGGTTGAAATTGCGCGGCAAGACCCCGATCACGGTTCGCGGGCTGCCGTCCAATGTGACCTGCCGGCCGATAATCGCTGGATCGCCATGGAACTGCAGCTGCCAAATCTCATGGCTGAGGAGAACACAGTTGCTACAGTTTCGCTCGTCTCCGCTGCTAAAGGTTCGCCCGGTGGCGGCATGGAGGTTCAGCACCTGGAAAAACTCCGGGCGACTCGGGCTGACAGAATGGGTACGGTCCGCTGCGATGCTCTGAGTTCTCCCGGACCCCAGGAATAGGCGCGACCGCGCTAGCAGCCTGCTGCCCTTCCAAGCCGATGCCAGATCGAGCAGCGTCTCGGAACGCAGTCGCCGAAACTTGCCGTTCAAGCTGATCGCGCACACGCGATCCGGATCAGATATGGGCGAGGACAAAAACGATCGTACTGCGGGAATGATCCCGCCGGCCATGATTACGATTGCCAGTAAGAACGCGATTCCGCCCAGGCAAGCCGCGGGCGAACGGCGCAAGCGGTCCGCCCGCCGGAAAAATTCATCCTGATCGAATCGCAACCAGAAGGCAGACGGAAAAGCACTCCAGCAGAACCGCCAGCTCGAGCTTCTTGTCGCGATTGAGTTGACCTGATTCCGCCAAGAAATGGCACCAATGCCAGACCTGCCGGGTCCAACTCTCTCGCCAGGGGACTCGCTTCCCGCCAGGCACAATGCCACTTCGCCAGCCACAGTATCGCCCGGCAGATGTAAAACGTTCTTTGTGGCAGACCAGGAATACGCATGGCTCACACAGTCAGATGAAGAAAACTGCGGCCCGTTGCAATCAAAGCGGCAAAAAGATTTTTTGTTCTGCGGCTCGGTGGTTCAGCCAAGGCTCATCTCTGTCCAAAGGCAGCGACTTATTACTATCACTCGCCAGGCCGGCCGGCCTTGCCGTCGAATGAGCTATTGCAAATCTCGTCCGTTGAAGGTATAAAGCGGAGCATTCCTCTGTCGTATTCTGACGCTGTCGAGCAACCATAATCGGCCAACTGTTTTGGCCCTGTTTCGCCCCGGTCCTATGCACTCGCTATCCACCAGTTGCGAAAGAGTGAACCCGCGGCGACGGAACGACTCGGCCATTGGGCGGTTCCGCCGTTTCGCGCCGGCGCCCTTCCTTTTTCTTTGGACCGTCGCCTCTGCTGGATCGGCGTTCGCTTTCGCGTCGCAACCCTCCTCGACTCCGTCCATCCTCAATCCCGCGTCCACTCCAGCGCACGATATCAACCATCTGGCGCTGTTTGTAATGGCCATTTGCCTGGCCATCTTTCTCGTCGTGTTCAGCCTGATCGTGTATGCGGCTGTGAAGTACCGGAAACGGTCCACTGACAACGGTCACGAGCCGCCGCAGATTTACGGCAGCAACCAGGTGGAACTGGCTTGGACAGTCATCCCGATTCTGATCGTTGTGGTTCTATTCCTGGCGGCGGCACGTGTGATCCATGCGGTCGAGGACGCGCAGTTTCCTCCGAATACGATTGAGGTCACGGCCATCGGTCATCAGTTCTGGTGGGAATTCCAGTATCCCGGATACGGATTTGTCACAGCGAACGAGCTGCACGTTCCGGTGAGCCATGCGGGGCATCCCACGCCTACACACATCGTCCTGCTTTCGGCCGATACCGACCATAGCTTCTGGGTGCCGCAATTGGCCGGCAAGATCGACCTGATTCCCAATCGCAGAAACGAGATGTGGGTCGAACCGCACGATGTGGGACACTATGTCGGACAGTGCGCGCAATACTGCGGAACCCAGCACGCCAAGATGTTGCTGAACGTAATGGTCGATTCCCCGGAAGATTTTGAGAGTGGACGCGGCAACAGAAGACACCGGCAGTAATGTCCGATCAGGTAGTCACGGGGCGCAAGGTGTTCGAAGCGAATGCCTGTATGAACTGTCATACGATCGCAGGCACGATTGGCAATGGCAAGTTCGGTCCCGACCTGACGCACTTGATGAGCCGCACTACCATTGCCGCCGGCGCAGCGCCGAATACGCAAGATAACTTGCGGTTGTGGGTCGAACAGCCCGATGCGATCAAACCCGGCTGTCTGATGCCGGCGATGCAACTGGATAAGCAGGATGTGGATGCGCTGGTGGCGTATCTGATGAGCTTGCAGTAAGCCTGGAGAAACTGATGGCCGACGCCCAACAATAGTGCCGCCGTTAGTCCTTTCGCCAGAGCGGGAGAACTCCCGCCCGCTGGTGCAAGTGCTGCACGACTGGATCGTCACCGTCGACCACAAGCGGCTCGGCCTGATGTACTTCAGCTATGGCATCCTGTTCCTGGTGATCGGCGGCGTGGAAGCTTCGATCATGCGAGCCCAACTGGCGGTGGCGAACAATCACCTTGTCTCGCCCCGAAGTTTTCAATCGCCTGTTCACCATGCATGGCACCACCATGATCTTCTTCGCTGCCATGCCCATCGTGTTTGGCTTCGCCAATTACCTGGTTCCCCTGATGATCGGCGCGCGTGACATGGCTTTTCCTCGCCTGAATGCCTGGGGCTTCTGGATGAGTGCGCTGGGCGGCATCATCCTGTACTTCAGCTTCATCGGTGGATTTGGACTTTACGGCGCCGGCAGCGCGCCTGACGTCGGCTGGTTCGCTTACGCGCCCTTAACCTCGCCCGCGTTTTCCGTCGGACACAGTACCGACTACTGGATCGTCGGCCTGCTGGTGAGCGGCTTCGGCAGCATCGCTACCGCCTTGAACGTGATGACGACGATTCTGTGCATGCGCTGTCCCGGCATGAAGCTGAACCGCATGCCGCTGTTTGTGTGGATGAACACAGTGATGGCGTTTCTGGTGCTGGTGGCTATTGGGCCTCTGACCGCCGCGCAGATCATGCTGTTGATCGACCGCTACCTCGGTGGTCACTTCTTCGACACACAGGCCGGTGGCTCGGCGGTCATCTGGATGCACTTCTTCTGGATCTTCGGACATCCCGAGGTTTATATCCTGGTCCTGCCCGCGTTCGCGGTCATCTCCGAGGTGATTCCCGTTTTCTCCCGCAAGCCGATTTTTGGCTACTCGATTATGGTGGCGGCCACCGTCGCGATCGGCTTCATCAGTCTGAGCGTGTGGGCGCACCACATGTTCACCGTGGGCATGACGTCATATGCAAACGCATCTTTTTGTAGCTTCCACTGCTGCGATTGCCGGTTCCCACGGGAATAAAAATCTTCAACTGGATTGGCAACCATGTGTGGCGGCAAGCATCGATTCACAGGCTGGCTATGTTGTTTTGCGTCGGGTTCTTATGTCAGTTTCTAATCGCCGGTCTGACTGGAATCATGTTGTCGGCTGCCCCTTTCGACTGGCAGTTGGGCGACTCCTATTTCGTGGTGGCGCACTTCCATTACGCACTTCTCGGCGGCATCGTGATCGCAGTGTTCGCCGGCCTCTATTACTGGTTTCCCAAGGCCACCGGAAAAATGATCAGCGAGACTCTGGGGAAGTGGCACTTCTGGCTCTTGTAATCGGGTTCCGATCTGACGTTTGACTTCATGCAATTCCGGGGATTCTGGGCATGCCGCGCCGCATTTACACGTACGAAGCGAGTCGGGGCTGGTGAATCTGAATCTGGTGTCTCGATTGGAGTGGTTTTTCAGGCCGCGGGCGTGCATGCATCATGGGTAGCCAACGTAGTCCGGTCGTATTACGGAAGGGGAAGATCGGCCGGTAACGATCCCTGGGATGCATGGACACTCGAATGGGACACAACGTCGCCGCCTCCGGATTACAACTTCGCGGTCGAGCCCGAAGTGAGCAGGAGCGGCGTCCGCTGTGGGATCTGAAACATCCCGAGGATCCGGATTGGAAGTACGAGTAGACGGAAGGACTAGGAGAAGCCTTGGCAGCAGCGACGATAACTGTGCCGCCCAGTGACATGCCGCTTTCCGCGAACCTCCGCGGCAAGGTCGGCATGTGGTGCCTCATCATCGCGGAGTCGGCGATCTTCAGCATCTTCGTGGTGGCGTACTTGTACTATGCGGGCAAGAGTCTCAGCGGTCCGACCCCGGCACAGGTGCTTGACGTCCCATACCTCACATCGATCTGCTTGTTCTCCAGCAGCCTGACGATTCTGTTGGCCGAGAAGGCGCTGCATCGCGGCAATGTGAAGGTCTTTGGCTTCTTCTGGTTTCTGACGATTGCGTTGGGCGTGATTTTCCTGGTCGGTACCGGCCTTGAATGGTATCGCCT